>NZ_FONV01000046.1 GCF_900113015.1 Actinoplanes philippinensis | reverse complement strand
CACCGAGGTCGCCGAGCCGCTCCGGCCCGCCAGGTTCGTCGTCGCGACACCCCGCGGATCGGTGGCCTTGACCGAGGTCGCGTAGGACGTACCCCGGATCAGGGTGTTGTGTCCCGGCGCGATGACCATCGCCGGACCGGTCTTGTCGACGTTGACCGTGAAGGACTTCGCCGTGGTGTTGCCGGCGGCGTCCTGGAGGCGGAGCTCCACCCGGGCGGTCGGGGTGGTGACCGCGCGCAGATCCCAGTCGAAGCGCGGTGTCGTCGAGGCCAGAACCCCGCCGGCCCACCATTCGGTACGGGTGATCGCCGACTCGTCGGTGGCCCGGTACTCCAGGGTGGCCCGCGCGCCGACCCAGCCCGTACCGGTGTCGACCCGGTTCGGCAGGTGCTGGCCGACGGTGTCCACCCGATCGATCACCGGCGACTCGTCGTCGACGATGTAGCCGGTGCTCATGTGGATGCGGTTGCCGACCCGGTCCACGGCCTCGAACGCGGGCGGTGTCGCGCCGTTCGCCGCGTTCCAGGTGTAGGTCCAGGGCGCCGCGGTGATCGTGGTGACCACCTCGTCGGTGAAGCCGTCGAGGACCCGCACCTCCCGCACGTCGGCCGGCACGTCCGTGAGCTCGATGGTGACCGGGCCGGAGCGCAGTGACGAGCGGAGAGCCGGCGACACCTTGTACACCGGGTAGCCGCGATCCACGAGCACCGTGACACTGACCGGCTCACTGGCGTTGCCGGCGGCGTCGTACGCCTTGATCGTGACGGTGTTGCCGGTCTCGGTGTTGTAGCCGACCTGCTGGCTCACCTTGCACAGCCAGAGGTCCGACGATGTCTCCGGCGTGCAGGTGGCGAGCGTCAGGGCGGGCGCGCCGGTGACCTCGACCCTGGCGACCTCGACATCGTCGGTGATCCGGGGCCGGAACGAGGTCACGTACGGAACGGCCTGGCCGGCCAAGAGACCGGCGTCCTCGATGACCGGCGCGGTCTCGTCGACCGACGCGTCGACGGTCAGCGCCGCCGTGTTGTTCGACTTGTCGAGGTCGCCGAGGAAACGCTCGCACTTGCAGTCCGGGTTCACCGTGACCGACCCGGCGGCGCCCGGCACGGACCTGTCGATCCGCAGGCCGAGCTTCCAGGTCTTGCTCTCGCCGACCGTGAGCCGGTACTCGGTCTCGCACGTGGCCTGCGCCGCGGTCACCCGGTAGCACCCGTCGGCGCTGACGATCGAGGTGCCGGCCGGGGGCGTGACGACGACCGTGGCGGGGCCGATGCCGACCCGGCTGAAGTCGAGTGTGGCCGGGCCGTCGTTACGGACGCCGACCTCGGCCTCCACCACGCCACCGACCCAGCCGGCCGCCGTGCCGCCGACGGCGACCAGGTCGGTCCCCTGGTTGCCGGTCACGTCGAGGGTGAACTCCTGCCAGTTCGGGTCCTCGCCGGCCCCGATCCGCTCGCCCTCCTGCAGCCGCAGGACCGGACCGGAGCCCGGGGTGCCCGCGCTGACGTGCTCGGACGCCGCCTGCCACTTGAAGGTGGCGTCCTGACGGCTCGGCGCATACGTGTCAGCGCGGACCCGGAACGGCACGACGAGCCGGTACGACGCGCCCGGCGCCAGAGTCTGGTCGAAGACGCAGGCGCGTACCAGGCCGCCGTCGTATTCGCAGTTGGAGAACTGCTGGACGTCCTCGTGGGCCCAGAGCGTGTCGAAGAGGAGTGACACACCGTCGACTGCCGTTTCACCACTGTTGGTGACCGACAGCGTGGCGTCGAAACGTTCGCCCGGAGCGGCGGTGACCTGCTGCGGCCCGCCGACGATGAAGCTCGGGACGTCTGCTGCGTGGGCCGGGGCGCTGAGACCGGCGACCGACAGCGCGGTCGTGGTCAGCCCGCCCAGGGCCCATCGGAAAATGGAATGGTGACGCAAAGGGTCCTCCCCCGCGGAAGATCTATCGCGCCCGATCCTAGAGATCGCGACGGTACGCTGCCGTCTCATTTGGATCACTTCACGGGCGGTCGCGTCGCGGCGCACGCCATGGGACGTCAGAAGATCGCAAGAGGGTTCACCGGCAGGCCGGTCGTGCCGGTGATCCGGGCCGCCGCGACGACGAACTGGAAGGTCCACCGGCCGAGCCGGGCGCACGTGCCGGCGAGCTCGGCCGGGTCGCAGCCGTCCAGCAACGGGATGGCGAGCCGTCCCAGCCCGAAACGGTGCAGAGCGCCCGGGACCTCGCCCGGCAGCGGCGGATGGGCGTCCCCGATGTCACCGGCGTAGACGGCGATCCCGTGCTCGTGCATCCAGCGGATCGCGTCGACCGTCATGCCGGGCAGCGCCTCGACGCCGCTCCATTCGTCGGTCAGGTGCCGGCCACCGCGGACGACCAGCGCGTCACCCGGCAACACCTCGACACCCGCACGGGCCGCGGCCTCGTCCAGCAGGGCGCCGGTCACCGCGGCGCCCGGGGCGAGCCGGCCACCGGGGGCCAGGTCGAGCAGCACACCGCGGGTGACGATGCCGTCGGCGTAGGCGGACGCGGCGCCGTGTCGTACGCCGAGCGGCCCGGAGCTGTCCGCCTGCGCGACCCCCGGATAGGTTCTGCCGCCCTCCACCCAGTGACTCATCGCGTCCAGGTGAGTGATCTCGGGATGATGCGGGTTGACCAGCAGGATCTCGGCCATCGCCGGGCTGCCGGCTCCGGTGTGGAGCATGATGGTCTGCACGCCGGTCGAGGCGGTAGTGGGCGCGAACGGACCGGCGGTCAGCGGCGTCGAGCGGGTGACCCGCGCCAGCGACACGGATTCGCCGGTACGCGCCTCGGCCGCGCCACGTGCCCGTGCCTCACCGGTGATGAGGTTGACGGCGCCCCGCTCGTCGGTGTCGCCCCAGCGGCCCCAGTTGCTCGGGATGCCGTAGGCCAGGTCGTTGTCGGTCATGCGATCTCACCTTCGCGTCGGACGGAGCCATGATCGTCAGGTGATCCCGATGTCCGCCGACAGCCCAGCCGGTGCCCATCGAGTGCCCAGTCCTGCCGGACCAGGGTCGCGGCGCTGGATCGCGGCGCTGGATCGCGGCGCTGGATCGCGGCGCGGGATCGCCCGGATCGACCAGGGTCGCGGTGCGGGGTCGCCGGGATCGGCTAGGGTCGCGGCGTGGCGTCGCTCGGGGAAAGACTGCACCGGCTGCGTCAGCGGTCGTTCGCCGGCCGGGAGGACGAGATCGCCCTGTTCCGGGCCGTCCTGGCGGCCTCCGGGGTGATGTTCGTGCACGGCCCGGGCGGCATCGGCAAGAGCACCCTGCTGGACGCTTTCGCCCAGGTCGCCGCCGAGGCGGGCCGGGCACCCACCCGGGTCGACGCGCGGCACCTGAGTCTGGGCCCGGACCCGCTGCCCGCCCTCGCCGGAGAGGCGCGGCCGGTGCTGCTGATCGACACGTACGAGCGGCTGGAGCCGATCGACGACTGGGTACGCGAACGGTATCTGCCGTCACTGCCCGGCGACAGCGTCGTCGTGATCGCCGGACGGCACGCTCCGGGACCCCGCTGGCGAGCCGACCCGGCGTGGCGCGAGCTGATGCACGTCGTCCCGCTCGGCAACCTGCCGGACACTGCCGGGCAGGCCCATCTCGCCGCTCAGGGCGTGCCGGAGAGCATGCACGAGCAGCTGCTCGCGATCAGTGGGGGCCATCCGCTGACCCTGTCGATGCTCGTCGACGCCGTGCGCCGGGGAGCCTCGCCGCGCGCGCTGAGCGACCTGCCGGACGTCGTCGGAGCGCTGCTCACCCAGATCGTCGAGGAGGCACCGACCGTACGCCACCGCGCCGCCCTCGAAGTCTGCGCGCACGTGCCGGTGACCACCGAGGATCTGCTGACCGCACTGCTCGGCGCCGACGCCGGCGATCTGTTCGCCTGGTTGCGTACGCTGCCGTTCGTCGTCGAGAGCCCCCACGGCCTGTACCCGCACGACGTGGTCCGCGACGCCATCGACACCGACCTGCGGTGGCGCGCCCCCGACCGGTACGCCGACCTGTACCGCCGCAAGCTCGCCGCGTTCCTCGACCAGATCCGTGCCATCCCGGGTGAGCGGGACCGGATCCAGCTGCTGGTCGCCACGATCCTGACGAACCGCAACCGGTCCGGCATCCCGGCGCTGCGTGCCCTGCCTCCGGCCGCGCCGGCCTACATCGACCGGTTGCGCGACAGCGACCAGGCGGCGATCGTGGCCATGACCGCGGCCCGGCAGGACGAGCGGCAGGCCCGTCTGGTGGAGCACTGGATGCGGCGGCAGCCCGGGGCGTTCCGGGTCTTCCGGATCTCCGGCGAGCTCCGCGGCTACACCGCCTGCCTGGACCTGACGGCGGCCGACGCCGGCGTCGACCCGGTCGTCGACGGCATGTGGGGGTACGTCTCCGCCTACGGCCCGCCACGCCCCGGTGAGCGTGTCCGTGCCTGGCGGTTCTTCGTCGACCGTGAGCACGGGCAACGGCCGTCACCGTCGATGACCCTGTTCCTGGCCGCGCAGATGCTCGACATCATCGAGCTCGGCGACGACGTGGCGTGGACTCTGGTCGGCGCGTTCGACGACGCCGGCCGGTGGCGCCAGGCCATGGAGTTCCTCGACTTCGGGCCCGCCCACGGCACACCGGGCGTCTTCGCCCACGACTGGCGGCGTACCGACCGGGCGGAGTGGGCGGAGCGGTTGCACGCCCGGCAGATCGGCGCGCCGGTCCGCCCACCCGGCCCCGACCTGGACCGGCCGGTGCTGTCCCGGCCGGAGTTCGCCGAGGCGGTCCGGTCCGCGCTGCGCTGCCTGCACGACCCGGCCGCACTGCGCGACAACCCGCTGCTGCGGGCCCGGATGGTCCGCCACGGCCGGTCGCCGGCCGAACAGTTGCGCGACCTGGTCGACGCCGCCACGCGTACGCTGCCGGCCGACCTGAAAGTCCTGGTGACTCGCACCTTCCTGGAGCCGGCCGCCACACAGGAGCGGGTCGCCGCGAGTCTGCACCTCTCGTTCAACACCTACCGCCGGCATCGGGACAGGGCGGTCGCCCAGATCACCGACTGGCTGTGGAGCCACGAGACGGGAGCCGCCACGCCAGCGGGGGCCATCGGGTCAGCCTCTGCTTCCTGATCTTCGCCGCCGAACCGTCCCGTCGAGCGGGGCAGCGAGAGGTGTTGAAGTCTCGTACGCTGCGGGCACTTGATCTCATTCGTCAACACGTGAGGATTCCGTTGACGCATTCTTTTCTTCGCTGGGCGGTGGCCGGGACGGCAGTCGCCATGACGTCCGCCGTGCTGGCGGCCCCGGCCGTCGCGGCGGCCGCCGAACCGGTCCTGCTCTCCGGGGCCACCCCGCGGATCAGCGGGGCTGTGGGCACGAGCTTCGACGTCGCCCTGTCGGTCACCAACGCGGGCGGCACACCGGTGACGGGTGTCGGCGTTCTGCTGCACACCGACTGGGCCTTCGAGCCCACTGAGCAATTCTCCAACTGCGACTACCGCCCCGACGCCCGGGCGCGGCTCTGCACCTTCGACCAGACGCTGGAGCCGGGCAAGAGCTACCGGCTCGTCCTGCCGTACAAGGTGCGGTCGGACACCTACGCGCCGGGCGGCGCCTACGGCCAGTTCGAATGGCGCGCCGCCGACACGATCACCCACAACAGCGGGGACACCCCGGGGACCGGTGGCCTGCTGCAACTGGTGCAAGGCGATCCGCTGTCCGGTCATGAGGAAGGGTCCTTCGCGACCACCGACCTCACCGTGACCGGCACGAACCGCCCGGACCTGGTAGCGATCGGCGACGAGGTCTCCGGTGCTGTCGGTGACCTGGTCGAGGCCACAGTGGGGCTGCGCAACGACGGTCCGGCAGCCCTGGACCACAGTCGCTCCGGCGAGGCTGCCGCCGAGGTCGAGGTGACACTTCCGGCCGGCACCTCGTTCGTGAGCGCGCCGGGGTGCCACGAGGCGGAGGAGGCCTCGCACTATCTCTGTGGCGTGGGTAAGTCCTACCTCTACCTCTTCACGGCCGGCACGACGGCGACCTGGACGTTCACGCTGAAGGTCGACAAGGTCGTGGCCGACGCCCAGGGCACGGTCCAGGTCAACCCGCCGTGCCAGTGCAACCGCCCCGCCGACCGGGACCGGTCCAACGACACCACGCTGCTGACGGTGAACCCCAGCACGGGGAGCGCCGACCAGATCGCGCCGGTGATCGCGGGCACCGGCCTCCTCGCCGGAAAATCAGCGCCCGCTGATCTCGTCTTCTACCCGGCGGCGGCCGACAACGTCGGCGTCACCGAACTGCGGGCGACCGTCAACGGCACCGTCGAGGCCACCTGCACACTGACCGGCGGCTGCACGGTGTCGCTGGCGAGCCTGCCCACCAACACCGTCGCCACCGTCACCGTGTACGCGGCGGATGCGGCCGGCAACCACACCGAGAAATCCGCCCGGGTACGCGTCGACAACGTCCCGCCCAGCGCGACCCTGTCACCGGCGCCCGGATCGTCGGTGCCCAGCGGACCCGTCAAGATCACACTGACCGGTGTCGCCGCCGACGTGTGGTACATCGACGCGGTCGAGGGCGACTTCCGTACCGGGGTGTCGAGGGACCCCTGGGCGTACACCTGGAACGCGGTCGCCGGCGCCACCTCGCCGAGGTTCGTCCTCCGCGACCTGGCCGGCAACACCACCACCCTGGAAACCGGTTACACCGTGACCGTGGACGACCAGGCGCCGGTCATCGAGCAGGTCGACTTCGTCGGCGCCTACTCGACGAACCGGCTCGACACGGGCGCCGGCTGGGTCGGCGCTGTCAGCACCCTGAAGCCGACGATCCACGACGACTCGGCGATCGTCCGGACCGAGTGGGCCGTCGACGGCGTGGTGCGGTCGAGCGCCCAGACGTTCTCCTGGGACGCGCGCACCCTCACCGCCTCCACCGCGACCGTGCGGCTCCAGGTCTGGGACGCGGCCGGCAACACGTCGTCCAAGTCGTTCCTCGTGAACGTCGACAAGACCGGTCCGGCGATGGTCATCGCTCCGGGACACAACACCCTGATCCGGGGTACGTCCTACGTGACCTCGGTCAAGGCCGCCGATCCGCGGGGTGTCGCGACGACGAACCTGGCGGGCCGGAACGGCTCGGCGACCTCGGTA
>NZ_FONV01000048.1 GCF_900113015.1 Actinoplanes philippinensis | reverse complement strand
GGGAGAGTAGGACGCCGCCGGACTCAACGTATGGAAAGGCCCACCCGGGTGACTGGGTGGGCCTTTTCTTTTTGCCCTGACACGAGCGCGAGCCATCCCCTGGCCGGCGGTAGCGGCGCAGCCGGGGGCCGGGTGGATGCGGTTGTGGGAGTTGTGGCGCGTACCGGATCAGCGGGTTTGAATTGCGGCTCTTAAATCGCGCATCAAAGGGGCCGCTTCGGATTCGGTGCGGTTGGGGAACAGGGCCAGGGCGATGCTTCCGTGGTCGGCCCAGCCGCAGACTGTCATGTCGCCGTCGGTGGAGCGGGAGACGCCGCATTTCATGACGCCGCCGAAGTCGCCGGCGTCGACCTCTTTCAAGCCGCTCACGGCGCCCTGGTCGTCGGCCACGAGATCGAAGGACGAGTCCAGGTCGCTCTCCGGGGACCACAGCAGGGTGGTGCCGCCGAAGAAGAGGACGGAGCGTTTGTCGGCGCTGTTGTAGACGGCGCCGACCGCCTTGTCGAGGGCGATCTCGGCGGAGAGCGCGGACTGCAGGTAGTCGGCGGTCGAGGTGGCCTGCTCGCTGTCGTCGAGAGTGAAGGCGCCGATCGTCGACGGCGTGGACAGCGTGGTCTGGCGCTGCGAATTGACCCGCCAGCCGAACCACCCCAGCGTCGACGCGCCGGCCAGCGACACCAGCAGCAGGCTGGTCAGCACCACCGTGCGGGCCTTGCGGGGCCGGCCCGCGGTGTCGTCCTCCTCGGTCTCGTCGGTGAGTGGCCGGCCGGTGAGGCTGAACGGGCTGTCACCGTCGTCGCTCGCGCTGAGCTCGAGAGGGACCTCCGGCGAGGCCGGCTCGAGAGGGGCCTCCGGCGAGGCCGGGGGGACGCGGTCGGGCACGTCCTGCGCGGGGATGGCGGAGGAGGAGGTGTTCTGGCCGCGGTCCGACATCAGGCGAGCCTATCTCGCGGGAGCGAGCCGGACGGCGGGCCCGCGCAGTGATTCGTAGGATCGGGCGAAACGGGTTTCAAACGGGCGGTCACGTGGGTGTGGCGGGGGTCGCTTCCGTCGGAGGAGGTGCGAATTCGTTGCGGTCGGCGGGGCTCCGTAGACTTGTCGGGTGACCGATGCGACCGAAACCCGTACCCCCGACAGCCGGCCCACCGGTGGACTCTCCGCTCAGTACCAGCCGGGCGAGGTAGAGCAGCGGCGGTACGAGCGTTGGGTATCGGAGGGCTACTTCACCGCGGACCCGAAGAGTGACAAGCCGCCCTTCACGATCGTGATCCCGCCACCCAACGTGACCGGCTCGCTGCACGTGGGCCACGCCCTCGACCACACGATCCAGGACACCCTGGTCCGCCTCAAGCGGATGCAGGGCTTCGAGGTGCTGTGGCTGCCCGGCATGGACCACGCCGGCATCGCCACGCAGAACGTGGTGGAGCGGCAGCTCGCCGCCCAGCAGATGTCCCGGCACGACCTGGGCCGTGAGGCGTTCGTCGAGCGGGTCTGGGAGTGGAAGGCCGAGTCCGGCGGCGCGATCCTGGGCCAGATGAAGCGGCTCGGCGACTCCGTCGACTGGTCCCGCGAGCGGTTCACCATGGACGAGGGCCTGTCCCGGGCCGTTCAGACGATCTTCAAGAGGATGTATGACGACGGCCTGATCTACCGGGCCAACCGGATCATCAACTGGTGTCCCCGGTGCCTCACCGCGCTCAGTGACATCGAGGTCGAGCACAGCGACGACGAGGGCGAGCTCGTCTCGATCCGTTACGGCGAGGGGGAGAACGCGATCGTCGTCGCCACCACCCGTGCCGAGACGATGCTCGGTGACACCGCGGTGGCCGTGCACCCCGACGACGAGCGTTACAAGCACCTGGTCGGCACCGAGGTGGAGCTGCCGCTGACCGGGCGGCGCATCCCGATCGTGGCCGACGAGCACGTCGACCCGTCCTTCGGGACCGGCGCGGTGAAGGTGACGCCGGCCCACGACCCGAACGACTTCGAGATCGGCCAGCGGCACAACCTGCCCAGTCTCACCGTCATGGACGAGCGGGCGGTCATCACCGTGCCCGGGCCGTTCGAAGGTCTTGATCGGTATGAGGCGCGTCCGGCGATCGTCGCCGCGCTGCGCGAGGAGGGCCGGATCGTCGCGGAGAAGCGGCCCTACGTGCACTCGGTGGGGCACTGCTCGCGCTGCAAGACCACGGTGGAGCCGCGGCTGTCGCTGCAGTGGTTCGTCAGCACCGGGCCGCTGGCCAAGGCGGCGGGTGACGCGGTGCGCGACGGCCGGGTGAAGATCGAGCCGGCCGAGCTGTCCAAGCGCTACTTCGCCTGGGTCGACAACATGCATGACTGGTGCATCTCGCGCCAGCTGTGGTGGGGTCACCGGATTCCGGTGTGGTATGGGCCGGACGGCCAGATCGTCTGCGTCGGGCCGGACGAGCAGCCGCCGTCAGGTGAGGGCTGGCAGCAGGACGAGGACGTCCTCGACACCTGGTTCTCGTCGGGCCTGTGGCCGTTCTCCACGCTGGGCTGGCCGGAGCAGACCGCCGACCTGGAGAAGTTCTACCCGACCAGCGTGCTGGTCACCGGCTACGACATCCTGTTCTTCTGGGTCGCCCGGATGATGATGTTCGGCCTCTACGCGATGGACGGCCGGCAGCCGTTCGACGTGGTCAACCTGCACGGCATGGTCCGTGACCAGTTCGGCAAGAAGATGTCGAAGTCGTTCGGCAACGTCGTCGACCCGCTGGACTGGATCGAGCGGTACGGCGCCGACGCCACCCGCTTCACGCTGGCCCGCGGCGCCAACCCCGGCTCCGACGTGCCGATCAGCGAGGAGTGGTGTCAGGGCTCCCGCAACTTCTGCAACAAGCTGTGGAACGCGACCCGGTTCGCCCTGATGAACGGCGCCACCGTCGACGGGCCGCTGCCGGCGCCGTCGGAGCTCTCCGCGATCGACAGGTGGGTTCTTTCCCGCCTGCAGCACGTGACCGCCGAGGTCGACGGCTACTTCGCCACCTACGAGTACGCGAAGGTCTGTGACGCGCTGTACCACTTCGCGTGGGACGACGTCTGCGACTGGTATCTGGAGCTGAGCAAGCCCGTGCTCGCGGCCGGGTCCGACGTCACGAAGCGGGTGCTCGGGCACGTGCTCGACCAGTTGCTGCGCCTGCTGCACCCGGTCATTCCGTTCGTCACCGAGGAGCTGTGGATCGCGCTCACCGGCGGCGAGACGGTGATGACGGCCGCGTGGCCGGTCGTCGACCAGGCGCTGATCGACGACGCCGCCGAGGAGGAACTGGCCGCCCTGCAGAAGGTGGTCACCGAGGTCCGGCGGTTCCGGTCCGACCAGGGTCTCAAGCCGAGCCAGCGGGTCACCGCCGCGCTGACCGGCCTCGGCAACGTCGGCATCGACACGCACGAGCCGCTGATCCGGTCCCTGGCCCGGCTCGACGCGCCCGGCGCCGACTTCGCCACCACCGCGACCCTCGCGGTGACCGGCGGCATCACCGTCGACCTGGACACGCGCGGCGCCATCGACGTGGCCGCCGAGCGGGCCCGGCTGGAGAAGGACCGGGCCGCCGCCGAGAAGGAGGCGGCCCAGTGCCGGGCCAAACTCGGCAACGAGGCCTTCGTGGGCAAGGCGCCGGAGGCCGTGGTCGCGAAGATCAAGGACCGGCTGGCGGCCGCCGAGGCGGATCTCGGCCGGATCGCCGCCGCCCTGGAAGCGCTGCCTTCGGCATGACCGACTGCACCGCAGCGAAGCAAGGGCCGGGAGGGCATGCCCAGTGAGCACCGCATGAGCACCGCATACGAAGAAGTCGACGCCGCGCTGAACGAGCGCGGCTTCACCCGCATGGTCTTCGACATGCAGAAGATCCGCGATCTGGTCGACGTGCTGGGCAGCCCGCAGCGGGCCTACCCGGCCATCCACCTGACCGGCACCAACGGCAAGACCAGCACGGCCCGGATGATCGACGCGCTGCTGCAGGCGCACGGGCTGCACACCGGCCGCTACACCAGCCCGCACCTGGAGACGGTTCGCGAGCGGATTAGCCTCGACGGGGAGCCGATCTCCGAGGAGCGGTTCGTCGCCACGTACCAGGACGTGGCGCCGCTGGCCGAGCTGATCGACGCCCGCAACCCCGAGCCGCTGACCTACTTCGACATGACGACCGCCATGGCGTATGCGGCGTTCGCCGACGCGCCGGTCGACATCGCGGTCGTCGAGGTCGGGCTCGGCGGCGAGGAGGACGCCACCAACGTCATCGAGGCCGGCGTGTGCGTGCTCACCCCGATCGGGCTCGACCACACCGAGTGGCTCGGCGACACGATCGAGGACATCGCCTGGCACAAGGTCGGCATCATCCATCACGGCGCCACCGTGGTGACCGCGCTGCAGACCGAGGAGGCCATGCGGCCCATCCTGGAACGCTGCGCGGACATGGGCGCGACCCTCGCCCGTGAGGGCAGCGAGTTCGGCGTCATCGAGCGCCACCAGGCGGTCGGCGGGCAGTTGCTCAGCCTTCAGGGGCTCGGCGGCGCGTACCACGAGATCTTCCTGCCGCTCTTCGGCGCCCACCAGGCGCAGAATGCCGCCATCGCGCTCGCCGCCGTCGAGGCGTTCCTCGGCGCCGGCCCCGGCAAACAGCTCGAAGCCGACCTGGTCCGCGAAGGGTTCGCCCGGGTCGACTCGCCCGGCCGGCTCGAACGCGTCCGCAGCGCGCCGACCATCCTGCTCGACGGCGCGCACAACCCGCACGGCATGGCCGCCACGGTCGCCGCGCTGGAGGAGGAGTTCACCTTCCGGCACCTGGTCGGGGTGCTGTCGGTGCTCGGCGACAAGGACGTGACCGGCCTGCTCGAACTGCTCGAACCGGTCGTCGCCCGGCTCGTCGTGACCCAGAACAGCTCACCGCGCGCCCTCCCCGCCGTCGAGCTGGGCCGGCTCGCGATCGAGGTGTTCGGCGAGGACCGGGTCACCGTCGCCTCCGACATGCCGGACGCCATCGAAGAAGCCGTCGTCCAGGCCGAGGAGGACGCGTCCGGCGAACTCAGCGGTGTCGGCGTGCTCATCACCGGCTCGGTCGTGACCGTCGCCGACGCGCGGAAACTGCTCAAACGATGAGCGCGCCGGAGGAGGACGCGACACCGTCCGAGAGCACCCCGGCTGCCGCGCCGCTGCGTTCCGGTCTCAAAAACCCTCAGGCGGCGGTACGCGGACTGGGCGCCGGAACATTGGCGCTGGAAGTGATCGTGCTGCTCCTGACGATCGCGCCGCTGGCCGTGATTGCGGGGGACCGTAAGGGGCCGGCGATCACGGCGGCGCTCGTGGCCACGGTGGTGGCGATCGTGCTGGCCGGGTCGATGAAACGGAACTGGGCGTGGACCGCGGGGGCCGTCCTTCAGGGTCTGCTGCTGCTCGGCGGGTTCCTGCACTGGACGCTCGCCGCCGTCGGGGTGATCTTCGGGCTCACCTGGGCGTATGCGATGCATGTGCGGCGTACCATCCTGGGCTGATCAACGAGAAAGGGCGGCCGGGTTGTCCCGGCCGCCCTTCTCGTGTTTTGACCGTTCTGTGGGCAGGGTGGTCTGGCGGTGTGGTGTGGGTGTGTTCGTGGTGCGGGGTGAGGGCTGTCATTTGCCCTTGTGGATGGCATTGCGGCGGATGACT
>NZ_FONV01000045.1 GCF_900113015.1 Actinoplanes philippinensis | reverse complement strand
CATCGACACCCTTCACCTTTACGCCGGCCAACCACACAGATGTACGGGCCAACCGCCCGGTAGTCGCCCGTACACCGCCGCCGTCATCCCTAGCGTGAGTTAGGACTTACTCGTCTAGCCGTACGGGACGCGAGGACGCAGAACTCGTTGCCCTCCGGGTCGGCGAGAACCACCCACGGGACGTCGCCCTGGCCGACGTCGACGGATCGCGCTCCCATCCCGACCAGCCGTTCCACCTCGGCCTCCTGGTCGTCCGGGCGCAGGTCGATGTGCAGCCGGTTCTTGACCTGCTTGGCGTCCGGGACCGGGGTGAACAGCAGGCCCGGCAGCTCGGACGGGGTGCGTCGGATCTCCACCTCGTCAGGGGCCTCGTTCACGATCACGTAGCCGAGCGCCTCGGCCCACCACCGGGCGAGCCGCGCCGGATCCTCCGCGTCCACCACGACCTGTTCCCACCGACTGGGCACGAAACCTCCCTGATCGACATATAGCGATCATGTTACGTGACCTCTCGGGGACCGCCCGGGGAAAACGCGGCAACGGCCCCATGGTGACGGGGCGATGACGCACAGAACGTGCGACTTGTGGCCGCAGGGTCACCGGAGGATGGCCCACGGTGGCGGGCGGGAAGCGTCCGACCGGGAACGCAGCGCTGAGGAGTGAAGTGCCCGGCGTCGACCACTGTCTACAGGAGGCCATGACGATCCCCGGCGCCGTCGGGGCCAGCATCGTCGACTACACGACGGGCTTCCCGGTCGCCACGACCGGTGCAGCGCCCAATGAGGACCACGAGGCGGCGGCGGCCGGCACCGCCGAGGTGGTCCAGGCCGCGAGCAGTCGTTCGCTGTTCGTCTCGGCCGTACCGCACGACCTGCTCGAAGACCTGATCATCACCACCGCCGGGGGTTATCACCTGCTGCGGCTGGTCCATACCGAGTTCGACAGCCGGCTGGTGCTCTACGTGTGGCTGGACCGGGTCCGCGGCAACCTCGCCGTGGCCCGCCGCAAGATGCAGCGCCTGGCCGACGAGTTGGTCGCCCGGCGATGAGCACACTGACCTGGAAGGAGCGTCCGGTGGCCGGCACGAGGACCGCAGCGCCCGGGGATCTGCTCACGCAGGTCGCCGGCGCGCGGCAGACCGGAGCGCTGATGGTCGGCGGCCATCCGAAGGGCGCGGTCTACGTCTTCGAGGGCCGGGTGATCTACGCCGAGTCGTCGTCGGCGCCGGGGGTGGGCGAGTTGCTCACCTCGTCGGGACGGCTGGCCGGCCGGACCTGGCAGAGCGCGCTCGACCTGGGCGCCCCGACCTCCCGGGTGGGTCGCCTGCTGGTCGAGCAGGGCCATCTCACCCAGGGGGAGCTGGAGTTGTGCGTGCTCGGCGCCACCTACGACGCGGCGTACTTCGTGCTCGCCGACCGGACCGCACCGGTCGAGTTCCGGCCCGGCGTCACGCACTGGCTGGGGCCTGTCGTGCACATCGACGCGGCCGCGGTGGACCGGGAGGTGGGCCGCCGGATCCGGCTGCTCGACGAGATCTTCCCGAACCCGCTGATCGACGTGGCGCCGGTGATCCCGGTGACCAGGCCACCGCGGGAGCGGGTCACCGTCACCGCGCGGCAGTGGGAGCTGCTGGTCCAGGCCGACGGGCAGCGTACCCCCGCGGACCTGGCACAACTGCTCGGGCGGGCGGGCTACGCGATCATCCAGGAGCTGCGCCGGATGGCCGCCGCGGGGCTGATCGAGCCACCGGAGATCCGGACGGCGGACACCCGCGAGCTGATCCGTCTCCCGCAGCCACGCGGGTCCTCGGTTCCGGTGATCACCGGGCCGGAGCCCTCGTCCCGGCACCCGCCGCCCGAGGGGAGGAAGCCCGAGGCGAGCAGACCCGAGGTGAGCAGGCCCGTCGCCGAGGCCAGCAGACCCGTCGCCGAGGCCAGCAGACCCGAGGTGAGCAGGCCCGTCGCCGAGGCGAGCAGGCCCCCGGGTGAGCAGAGGCCGCCCGGCGAGCACAACAACGCCCCGGTCCGCCCGCCGCGCCTGGCCCGCCGGAAACCCGGCGCGAAGCTGCCGAAGGAGATGGCGGGCGAGGCCCCACCGGTGCACCAGGGCGCCGACGAGGTCCTGCTCAAGCGCATCCGTACCGCACTCAGGGCGCTGCGGTGACGCGCGCACCCCCGACCAGCCGAAGGAGTGAGGAAGCGGAGATGACGGTGGATCCGGCGGTACTGGAGGAACTCGGGCGCCTGCGCGGCAGGTTGCCGGAACTGTCCGGCAGCGTCCTCGCCACCGCCGACGGGCTGGTCGTGGCACACGACTCGCACGGTCTCGAACCGGACACCCTGGCCGCGCTGGCCGCGGCCCATCTGGCCCTGGCCCGGCGGTTCGCGCACGCGGTGAGCCACGGTGACCTGCGGGAGTCCGTGGTGGAGTGCGACGGCGGCTACATCACGTCGTACACCGCGGGGCCGAACGCGCTGCTCACCGTGGTGACGTCCGGTGACGCGAACCTCGCCATGGTCCACCTGGAAGCACGACGGTGCGTACGCCGGCTGATCCGGATCCTCGCCCTGGAGTCGGCGCCGCAGCTGCGCCCGGAGATCCCCGCGCAGCCCGGGCCCCCGACCCCGCTCGCCCGGCGGACCCCGATGGCAACCCTGCCGAACATGGCCCGTCGCCGCCAGGCGACCGGCTGACCATCCCACCACAACGGAGGAACGATTCCCATGGCCGACATGGACACCGCACTCAAGGAAATCATGGAGATCGACGGCTGTATCGGCGTCGCGCTCGTGGACCACACCAGTGGCATGGCCCTGGGCACCCTCGGTGGCGGCAAGGAGCTCGACCTGACGGTCGCCGCGGCCGGCAACACCGACGTGGTCCGGGCGAAGCTGCGGGCGATGGAGATGCTCAACCTGTCCGAGAAGATCGAGGACATCCTGATCACTCTGGACACCCAGTACCACATGATCCGGCCGCTGACGAGCCGGTCGGGGAAGGGTCTCTTCCTCTACGTGGCGCTGCGGCGTGACCGGGCGAACCTCGCGATGTCCCGGCACCAGCTGCGCCGCATCGAGAACGACCTCGACGTCTGAGGTCCGAGGCGTGATCGCCACCCCCCGGCGGGGAGGGTCGCACCGCCCTCCCCGCCCACGCCCTCGGTGAACAAGGTTTCCGGCTTGTTTCCCTTGCTGTCGGATCGAGGCCCGTGCATCCTGTCCTTGCAGCGCTGCAAAGACTCTGTGAGGGCCTCGTGAGAATTCTCGGCGCACTGCTCGCCGCCGTCCTGCTGACCGCCGTCCCCGCCGTCCCGGCCCGGGCCGCCGCGCCGCCGGTGACCGGCAACCCCGACCCGGTGGCCCACGATCCGACGCTGATCAAGCAGGGCCGCTGGTGGTACGAGATCATCACCGGCGACAGCGGCACCCGCACCTACCTGCCGATCCGCCGTTCCATCGATCTCGTGCACTGGACCTACACCGGCACCGTCTTCGACACCCCGCCGGCCTGGGTGGCCGAGGAGCTCGGGGTGACGCCGGCCGATTTCTGGGCGCCGGACATCACCTGGTTCGACGGCGAGTACCACCTGTACTACGCGGCCTCGTCGTTCGGCACCAACGACTCGGTGATCGGCCTGGCCACCACGAAGTCGCTGGACCGCCCGCAGTGGGTGGACCGGGGGCTCGTCCTGCGCACCACCAAGGGGGTCGACGACGTGAACGCGATCGACCCGGACGTCAGCTTCGACCGGGCCGGCAACGCGTACCTGGCGTACGGCTCGTTCTGGGACGGCCTGCGGATGCGCCGGCTGGACACGTCGACCGGCCTGCTCTCCACCACGGACACCACCGAGCACCGGATCGCCTCGCGGGGCGGCATGGCGATCGAGGGCCCGTCGATCACGTACCACGACGGCTGGTATTACCTGTTCGTCAGCTTCGACTTCTGCTGCCGGGGCGTGAACAGCGACTACCGGGTGATGGTGGGCCGTTCCCGGAGCATCACCGGGCCGTACCTGGACGCCGCCGGCAAGGCCCTGACCGAGGGCGGTGGCACGCAGATCCTGGCCGGCTACAACGACTTCGCCGGGCCGGGCCACGGGGACGTCTACGGCGACCTGTTCGCCCACCACTACTACGACCGGGCGGACGGCGGCGCGCCGAAGGGCTCGATCCGGAGGATCTCCTGGGCGCACGGCTGGCCGCGGCTGTCCGACCCGCTCAGCGGCAACCGCGGGTACGGCCACGGCGACGCCTACGTACAGCTGGTCCACCGCGACAGCCGAGCCGTCCTGGCCAACGCCTCCTGCGGTTACGAGGGCGCCGACGTCACCCTGGCCGCCGCCGACCGGACGAACGCCTGTCAGCAGTGGCAGCTCATCGACCGCGGCGACGGCCTGGTGAGCCTGACCAACCGGCAGAGCAACAAGGTGGCCGAGGTGGCCGCCTGTGTCGACGCCGACGGCGCCCGGGTGGCGCAGTGGGGCTGGCTCGCCAACGACTGCCAGCGGTTCCGGCTGACGCCGAGCACCGGGGGCTGGTCGCGGATCGTCAGCCCGCTGGCCGGCCGGGCCCTGCAGCCGGCCGGGTGCGGTGCGGCGGGCGCGGCGGTGCAGACCTTCCCGGCCGGCGCGTGCCAGGACTTCCGGATCCAGCCGGTCGGCGACGTGCTGCTCACCGACGTGGCGAACACCACCCGGATCGGCGATCGCTGGCGGTTCACGCACGTCTCCGACGGCTGGTATCGGATCACCGGCACGCTGACCCACCGGACGCTCGGCGGCACGCTCTGGCGGATCGAGGCACTGACCACCGGCGGCTACCGGCTGACCGGAGAGAACGGCCGGACCCGGGAGGTCCTGCTGCTGACCCCGTGACCGTCCGGCCGCTCGGCGGTCACGGCAGCCGGGGTCCTGGCCGGGAACCAGGACCCCGGCAACTACCATGGGCCTCCATGAGCGCCCGGGAGATCATTGACGGGGTGCGCTCCGGCGCTCTGGGTTACGAGGACGCGCTGGACGCCCTGACCGGCGCACCCGCCGCCGAGACCGACGCCGCCCTGTCCGCGGCGCTGAGCGGGGAGTTCGAGCGGCTCTTCGGCAACGGCTGGCAGCCGGCCGAGCTGCACCGGGCGGTGGCCCGGCGGGGCAATCCGATCCAGGGGCGGCTGGTCGCCGACGCGGCCCGTGACTATCTGCGCGGCCGGGATCCGGTCGACGAGCGCTGGCGGGACCAGGCGGACGCGTTGCGTACCCCCGAAGGCCGTAAGCCGGACCGGATCGCCGTGCTCGACGCCTCGCTCGATCTGCTTGCCGAGCTGCGGCGGATGCCGCGCATCGAGATCCTGATCCCGCCGCCGGGGACCCCGCTCACCACCGTGCCGCACCACGGCGACCAGCGGATCCTCGACCGGGTGCGGGCCCTGCTGGCGAAAGCGGAGTCGACCGAGTTCCCGGCCGAGGCGGAGACGTACAGTGCGAAGGCGCAGGAGCTGATCACCCGGTACCGGATCGAGGAGGTCACCGTCGCGGCCGTGGACGTGGTCCCGTTCGCCCGGCGGATCGGCGTCGACCACCCCTACGAGAGCGAGAAGGCGGGCCTGCTCGACGCGGTCGCCCGGGCCAACACGTGCCGTACGGTCTGGTCGCAGGATCTGGGGTTCAGCACGGTCTTCGGCTTCGACACCGACATCGACGCGGTCGAGCTGCTCTACACCTCGCTGCTGGTGCAGGCGAACCGGGCGATGGTGCGCGACGAGAAGAACGTCCGCAAGGCCCGGTTGAAGGCGTTCCGCCGGTCGTTCCTGGTCTCCTACGGCATCCGGATCGGCGAGCGGATGCGGCAGACCGTCGAGCGTGAGCTGACCGGCCACGACGACCTGCTGCCGGTGCTGCGCAACCGTGAGGTCAAGGTGCACGAGGCGATGGACCGCGTGTTCCCCCGCACGGTCCGCGTCCGGGGCAGCCGGGTGGACAGCCTGGAGGGCTGGGAGTCCGGGCGGGCCGCCGCCGACGAGGCTGAATTGCGTTGACATCCGGCCGGACCGGAGCAGGATGGGGTCATGCATCCGGTTTGACGCTGACACCTGTATGCGGTGCACGCGCTGCAGGACAGCGTGCTCCTCTACCCGGTCTACGCGCTGCTCTTCGCGGACGCCGGGCTCACCACCGCCGAGACCTCGTCGCTGTTCGCGATCTGGTCGGTGGTCTCCTTCGTGTGCGAGATCCCGGCCGGCGCGCTCGCCGACACGTGGTCCCGCAAACGCCTCTACGCGCTCGGTGAGGTCATCGCCGCGGCCGGCTGGGCCGTCTGGCTGATCCAGCCGTCGTACCCGGGCTTCGCCGCGGGCTTCGTGCTGTGGGGGCTCGGCGGCGCGTTCGCCTCCGGATCGCTGGAGGCGCTGGTCTACGACCATCTCGGCGACGGCACGGCGTACACCCGGATCATGGGCCGCGCCCGGATGGCGGGCATGCTCGGCATCCTCGCCGCCACCCTGCTGGCCGGTCCGGCCCTCCGGTCCGGCGGCTACCTCCTGGTCGGCGTCATCAGCGTCGCGACGGTCACCGCGGGCGGTCTGCTCGCGCTTGCCCTCCCCGAGAAACCCCGCGGCGGTACGGACGACGGAGAAGCCCGGAATGCCCAGGAGGACGGCGGGTACCTCGGGATTCTCCGCACGGGCCTGCGGACCGTCACCGGCGGCGCCCGCGTGCTCCGGGTGCTGGCGGTCGCCATGGTCGTGCCGGGGTTCTCCGCCCTCGACGAGTACCTTCCCCTGCTGGCCCGCGAGATGGGGGCGCCGACTCCGGACGTACCCCTGTGGTTCGCTCTGACCGCTCTCGCGATGGCCGCCGGGTCGGGCCTCGCCGATCGTCTCGCACCGGATTCGCCGCGCCCGCTCGCCGGCGCTCTGACCCTGGCCGCCGCCCTGCTGGCCGCCGGATCGCTGACGCCGCACCCGGCCGGCCTGATCCCGGTGTCGGCGGCGTTCGGCCTGCTGCAGTTCGCGATGGTGCACGCCGAGACCCGCCTGCAGGACGCGATCACCGGACCGGCCCGGGCGACCGCGCTGTCGGTGGCCGGGTTCGGCGCGGAGGTGGCGGCGGTGCTGCTCTACGCCGCGTTCGGCCTGCCGGTGGCGCTGCCGCTGCTGTGCGCCGTGATGGCCGTTCCGCTGTCACTCACCGCATTGCTGTCATTGCAGCGCTGAAACGCGCAACCTTTCCGGCCCCGGGAGACACATACCTGCGTTTCCCCCACCGAAAGGCGCATCCCCATGCGATCCCGTCTCCGCAAGTTCCTGCTGGCCGGGGCGACCGGTCTGCTGGCCGTGACGGCCGGCGCGTACGGCCTGATGCGGGCCGACGCCGCGACCTACCCGAATCCGGGGGTGGTCACCGGCTCGACGTTCGCGCACGACCCGACGATCGTGAAGAAGCCGGCCGGCGGCTACCTCCTCGCCTACACCGCGCCGGGCATCGGGCTGAAGACGTCGGCCGACCGGACGAAGTTCACCGACGCGGGCAAGGCCTTCCCCGGCGGCACGCCCTGGGCCGACGCCTACACCGGCGGCGACACCAACCTGTGGGCGCCGGACATCTCCTACCGCGACGGCAAGTACCTGATGTACTACTCGGCCTCCACGTTCGGCTCCAGCAAGTCGGCGATCTTCCTGGCCTCCAGCACCACCGGCGCAGCCGGCACCTGGACCAACCAGGGCAAGGTCGTGGAGAGCACGGCGACCAGCGGCTTCAACGCGATCGACCCGAACCTGACGGTCACCCCGAACGGCGAATGGTGGCTCAGCTTCGGCTCGTTCTGGAGCGGGATCAAGATGGTGAAGCTGAGCCCGTCGACCGGCAAGCGCGCCGACTCGGCGATCCACCACATCGCCGAACGGTTCGTCAACAGCAAGTCGATCGAGGCGCCGCACATCTACTACCGCAACGGCTACTACTACCTGTTCGTCGCGTTCGACTTCTGCTGCAAGGGCGCGTCCAGCACGTACCGGACCATGGTCGGCCGGTCGACGAGCATCACCGGGCCGTACAAGGACCGGGCCGGCACGCTGATGACCGCCGGCGGCGGCACCGAGATCCTCGCCTCCCACGACGCCGTGTACGGCCCCGGGCATCCCGCCGTCTTCCGGGACGGGACCCAGGACGTGCTGGTCTACCACTACTACACCGCCGCCGGCGACGCGCGGCTCGGCATCAACCTGCTGAGCTGGAGCTCCTCCGGCTGGCCGACGGTGTACTGAGATGCGCATCCGTCCCCTGAGAGCCGCGCTGGTCACGATCCTGATGACCGCCGCGGCCTACGTGACCGTCGCCTTCAACCCGCTGAGCAGCGACGCGGCGGTCGGCTTCACCAATCCGGTGGCGTCCGCCCCGTACGGCGCCGACCCGTGGGTGGGCTTCGACAACGGCTACTACTACCTGGCCGCCACCACGTGGAACAACCAGGTGGTGATCAAGCGGGCCACGTCGGCAGCCGGGCTGCCCGCCGCGTCCGAGACCGTCGTGTACACCGGCACCGCCGCCGCGAGCTGCTGCAACGTGTGGGCGCCGTCGCTGCACAAGCTGTCCGGGCCGAACGGGACCCGCTGGTACCTGTACTACTCGGCGGGCACCGCGACCTGCTGCGACGGGCAGCGCTCGTTCGTCCTCGAGTCGGCCGGAACCGACCCGCTGGGGCCGTACACGTTCAAGGGCCGGCTCAACGTGCAGGCGAACAACGGCTGGGCGATCGACGGCAGTGTGGCGACGATCGGCGGGAAGAACTACTTCCTCTACTCGTCGTGGGTCGGCGAGTTGCAGAGCCTGTTCATCGCGCCGATGAGCAACCCGTGGACGGTGTCCGCCTACGGGACGCGGATCTCGTACCCCACCTACGACTGGGAGAAGGTC
>NZ_FONV01000042.1 GCF_900113015.1 Actinoplanes philippinensis | reverse complement strand
ACCAACATCGCCCGCGCCAACCGACGCGCCGACCGCCGTTCAAACGACCTCATCACGGCCGTGACCAGCAGCTACCCGAACACGCAATGACCCTGCATGCCACTCGGAGCGCAACCTCGCGGTCGTCGCGGCACTGTCGAGGAGCCCTACAGCCCGCTCAACCTGCGGCTGGTCCTGGCACTGTTCGGCATGGTCGTGTGCGCGATCCTGGCGGCGCTGCTGTTCCGGGGCGGATGGACCGTGCCCGGATGGCTGCTCGCCGCCTGGTCGGTGGCCGCTGCCGCCGACATCGTGGTGATCCAGCTGCGCCGCCGGGCACGAGCGCGGGCCGAGGGCGGCCGCAAGCACTCCCTGTTCGAATGAGTGCGCGACCACCTGTGCCATGATCCGTGAAATGACGATCAGGTATCCCGCACCGTTGCGTCCCGGCGATCTCGTCGGTGTCACCTCGCCGTCCAGCGGGGTGGACGAGAGCATGCGGGCCCGCCTGCAGGTCGCCGTCGACACCGTGCAGAGCCGTGGTTACCGGGTCGTCGTCGGGGAGTGCATGGACGGCGCCCGGCACGTGAGCGCTCCGGCCGCCCAGCGCGCCGCCGAGCTCACCCGGATGCTGACCGACCCGGCGATCAAGGCCGTGGTGCCGCCGTGGGGCGGGGAGACCGCGATCGATCTGATGCCGCTGCTCGACTGGGACGCCATCGGTGCGGCCGAGCCGACGTGGCTCGTCGGATACTCCGACATGGCCACTGTCATCACACCGCTGACGCTGCTCACCGGGGTGGCCACGGTGCACGGCAACAACCTGATGGACACCCCGTACCGTCCGCCCGCCGGCCTGTTGTCCTGGCTGGACATCGTGGCGATGGCGCCCGGGGACTCGTTCACCCAGACCTCGCCCGGCCGTTACCGCGACAAGGGGTGGGTCGATTACCGGACGAACCCGGAGGTCGCCGAGTTCGACCTGGACGCCGTGGGTGGCTGGACCAGGCTGGACGGGCCGGGCGACGTGGACGTCGAGGGCCGGCTGATCGGCGGGTGCATCGAGACGCTGTGCAATCTGGCCGGCACCCGTTACGCCGACACGTCGGGTTTCGCCCCGGACGGGGCGCTCGTCTATGTCGAGGCCGCCGGTGACGATGCGGCGACGATCTGCCGGAACCTGCACGGGATGCGCCTGAACGGCTTCTTCGACAACGCGACGGCTGTCATCGTGGGCCGGACCGCCGCGCCGCCGACCGGCGCCCTGACCCAGACCGAGGCGGTCCTCGACGCGCTGGGCGGTCTGGGCGTGCCGATCGTCGCTGATGTCGAGTGCGGGCATGTCGCTCCCTACCTCCCCCTGGTCAATGGGGCCCGCGGCCGGCTTCTGCTCACCGCCGATCGCGCGGAGATCACTCAGACTCTGGGCTGATCATCAGGCGAGGCCCGCGTCGTGGACGAGCAGCGCCACCTGTACCCGGTTGTTCAGGTCGAGCTTGGTGAGCACCCGGGAGACGTGGGCCTTCACCGTGGCCACCGACATGTGCAGCTCGGTGGAGATCTCCGCGTTCGAGCGGCCCTGCGCGACGGCGAGGGCGACCTCCCGTTCCCGGGCGCTCAGCCGGGCCAGCATGGCGTGGGCGCGGCCCCGGTCGGGGTCGGGGCCCGGTGACGAACCGGCAGCGACGTGCGCGATCAACTGCCGGGTGATGCTGGGCGACAGCGCGGCCTCGCCCTGTGCGACACGCAGCACCGCATCGCGGATCTGGCCGGGTGGGGTGTCCTTGAGCAGGAACCCGGCGGCCCCGGCCCGGAGCGCCCGCAGCACGAACTCGTCCGCGTCGAACGTGGTGAGCACCAGCACCTCGGGGGCGCCCGGCCGGCCTCGCAGCGCCTCGGTGGCGGCCAGCCCGTCGACGCCGGGCATGCGGATGTCCATGAGCACCACGTCCGGCTGATGCCGGGCGACCGCCTGTGGGACCTCGGACCCGTCGGCGGCCTGGCCGACCACGCTCATATCGCCGTCGCCGGACAGGATCATCGAGAGCCCTGCCCGCACCAGCGGATCATCATCCACGATCAACACCCGAACCGCGGTCATCCCGTCCCTCTTCGCCGGCACATCGTCATCACACTCGTGTCCTCCCGTCGCTCGGCCGGCCGCCGTCTCTGTCGCGCTGCCGGCGGTCAGGGTGGCCATGGCAGCCAGGCGTGGAGCACGAAGTCGTCGTCGACGCGCCCGTGGTCCAGCCGGCCGCCGGCGAGATGGGCCCGTTCGGTGAGGCCGATCAGTCCCATGCCGGTGCCGGGGATGGGCCGGGCCGGAACGGTGAGCGGCATCGGGTTGCGGACCTCGATGGTCAGGCCGTCGCCGGCCGCGCCGCCGACGGCGACGCGCACGGCGGCTCCGGGCGCATGCTTGCGGGCGTTGGTGAGGCCCTCCTGCACGATCCGGTACGCCGCGCGGCCGGTCGCCGCGGGCACGGTCTCGGGTGCGGGGGCGATCTCGAGCCGGACCCGGATGCCTGCCGACCGGGACTCGTCGGCGAGCGCCGGCAACGCGCTGAGGGTGGGTTGCGGGCGTTCCGGAGCCTGCTCGTCCTCCGGCTGGCCGGTGCGCAGCACGCCGATCACCGCTCGCAGGTCCTGCAGCGCCTGGTGGGCGCTGGAGCGCACCACCGCGGCCGCTCCGGCGATCTCCTCCGGTGGCGCTCCCGGCCGGAACTCGAGAGCGCCCGCGTGCAGGCTGAGCAGGGAGATGCGGTGGGCGAGGACGTCGTGCATCTCGCGGGCGATCCTGGTCCGCTCGAGCACGCGGGCCTGGGCGACCCGCAGACGCTGCTCGGCCTCGGCCCGCTCGGCCCGGTCACGCCAGGTGACGATGAGCTGCCGGCGGCCACGCACGAGCATGCCCCACAGCGCAGCCATCACCGTCGTCGACGCGCCCCAGGCGAACGCCTCCACATAGCCGACCCCGGAATCCGGGCGCAGCAGGGGGAAGACGGCGTTGGCGGCGAGGATCGCCGCGACATAGCCGGCCAGCACCGCGAACCGCCGGTGCACCCCCACGGTGAACACCACGATCAGCACGGTCACGGCGCTGGCCAGCGAGAACGTCGTCAGCAGCACGAGGTAGACGGCGAGCAGGGCCAGGAACCGCCGCCGCCACCAGAGGCCGAGCGCGCCGATCACGCCGGCCGACGCGTCGGCGATGACGAGCCACCTGGGGACGGGCCCCCACGCCTGGGTCGTCGAGGAGCCCGGATCGAGCAGCTCGACGGTGATCCACACGGTGCAGCCGATGCCGAGCAGGAAGCAGAGGCTGTCGACCACCCAGTCGCGGGTGGACCGGCGCGCACCGAGCGGCCCGGCCGGGTCCGCGGCGAGCGCGGACGGCCACAGCCAGCGATACTCCGGCGACGACATCTCCACGCGATCGACTGTACGGGCGGGCGACCGCCGCCCGGTACCGACCAAAGTCGATGCTTGAGATAGACCAAGGTTTCGCGGCATCGACTCTTGGCCGACGCGGCGGCTGCCGCTTCTGGCACACGCTGGGTCGCATGATTGCGGTTGAGAACCTGACCAAGACGTACGGGCCACAGCGCGCCGTCGACGACGTGTCGTTCACCTGTGCGCCGGGCACGGTGACGGGTTTCCTCGGTCCGAACGGCGCGGGGAAGTCCACGACGCTGCGGATGATCTGCGGTCTGACGCCGCCGACGTCCGGCCGGGCGACGGTGTCCGGCGTGCCGTACCGGCGGCTCGGCAATCCGGGGCGGCACATCGGAGTGCTGCTCGATGCGTCGGCTCAGCACGCCGGCCGCACCGGGCGGGAGGTGCTGGCGCTGGCGGCGATCACGTTGGGGCTGGACACGGCACGGGTGCCGGGGCTGCTGGCGCGGGTCGGGCTGGACGACAGGGCGGCGAAGCGGCGGGTGCGGGCGTATTCGCTGGGCATGCGGCAGCGGCTGGGTCTGGCGTACGCGATGATCGGCGATCCGGCGGTGCTGGTGCTGGACGAGCCGGCGAACGGTCTGGATCCGGAGGGCATCCACTGGATGCGGGGGTTGCTGCGCGGTTTCGCCGACCGGGGCGGCACTGTCCTTCTCTCCTCGCACCTGCTGCGGGAGGTGGAGGTGGTCGCCGACCGGCTGGTGGTGATCGGCAACGGCCGGATCCTCACCCAGGGTGACAAGGAGGAGCTGCTCGGCGCGGCCGGCACGATGGTCCGGACCACCGATCCCACGGCGTTGGAGGACCTGTTGCAGCGGATGGGGCTGACCGGCACCCGGTCGGCCGACGGCAGCGTCCTGGTGCCGTCGGATCCGCAGACCATCGGCCAGGCCGCCGCCGCTGCCGGGGTGGTGCTGCTGGAGCTGCGACCGGCCGGCGCCGGGGGCCTCGAGGAGATGTTCCTGCGCCTGACCGCGGGCGCCGAGCCGGAAGGGGCGAACCGATGACCGCCACCACTGACGTCACGGCGACCACTGTGCCGGCGGCTGCCGCGGCACCGGTGCCGATGGCCCGGCTGACCCTGGTCGAGCTGCGCAAGCTCGCCGACACCCGGGCCGGGATGTGGCTGTTGATCGTGATCGGCCTCGCCACGGTGGCGACGTCGGCGATCCTGCTGGGCTGGGCCGATGACAGCGAGATCACGTTCACCGCGCTGTACACGTTCGGGCTGATGCCGTCGGCGGTGCTGCTGCCGGTGCTGGGGATCCTCTCGGTGACCAGCGAGTGGTCGCAACGGACCGCTCTGGCGACCTTCACCCTGGTGCCGGCACGGGCCCGGGTGCTGCTGGCGAAGGTGGCGGCGGGCGCGCTGATCGCGGTCGCCGCGACGGCCGCCACGGCGATCCTGGCCGCGGGCGCCAACCTGATCGCGCCGGCGGTGGGCGGCGACGGCTCGTGGAGTGTCGACTCGTCGCTGATCTGGCAGAGCCTGCTGCTCCAGGTGATCTTCGTGCTGATGGGCAACGCGTTCGGCGCCCTGCTGCTGAACACTCCGCTGGCGATCGTCATCTATTTCGCGCTGCCGACGGTGTGGTCGGTCCTGGGCGGCAGCATCCGGGCGCTGTCCGACGCGTCGAAGTGGCTGGACCTCAACGTGACCTCGCAGGCGATGACGGAGGCGGACATGACCTCCGGTGAGTGGGCACGGCTGGGCGTCTCGGTCGGGGTCTGGGTCGTCCTTCCGCTGGTCCTGGGGGCGGCACGGGTGCTCCGCCGGGAGGTTTCCTGATCCACAACGGCCGGTGTTGGCGTCACGATCCGGCGATCAGCGGTAGCGTCCCGATATGTGATGCGTACCCTATTTGCCAGCTTCGCGGCAATAACCGCTTGCATCCCGTTGTTCGCTGGCCCGGCGCCGGCCGCGCCACCGACGATTCCGCCTCCGGAGCCGAGCATCTCGGCGCACTCGTTCAAAGGGGAGACCGTCGAGCCCGACCTGGACCGGCTCACCTTCGAGGGTGAGCCGCTCCCCACCTCGACCTATGAGCCCCGGCCCAGCGCCCGCAGCGCCGTGGAGACCCCCGAGGTCGGCACGGTGCGCAGCTGGGCCGGGCTCAACTCGATCGACGGCGACGTCTACCGCAAGGACTACACCCTGCGTGGCGTCGGCGAGCACATCGAGGTGTGGGTGGCCAACGATCTGGCCTTTCCGGAGAAGGACTGCCGGAAGAACGCCACCGAGGTAACCGACGGCCAGGTCACCTCGCTGATCCACGAGTTCGACCAGGTGATCTTTCCCCGCGAGACCGAGGCCTTCAGCACCCCGCCGGACCGCAGCGGCACCAACCCGGGGCTGCCCGGGGACTTCACCGGAGCCGGCAACCGCACCGTCACACTGGTCGACAACATCCGCGACGACAATTTCTTCGACTTCCCGAAACGGCTCACCTACATCGCCGGCTTCTTCTCCGAACAGCTCAACGAACTCTTCGACCGGAACGTGATCACGATCGACGCCTACGACTGGGCGCACCGGACCGGAGCCGACCCGAAGCACGAGCCGGCCGACGATCCGTGCGTGAGCCGCCCGGCGCGGCCCCGCATGTACGAGTCGACCTTCGCCCACGAGTGGCAGCACCTGCTCACCTATTACACCGACCCGGACGAGGAGGTGTGGATCAGCGAAGGCATGGCCGACTACGCCCAGAAACTCACCGGCTACAGCCGGACCGACGTGGGGGTACGGCATCGCGGCTTCGACAATCATCTGCTCTGCTTCCAGGGTTTCGGCAACGTCAAGACCCTCTACAACCCGAACCCGCGTGAGTGCGGAGGGCCCGCCAACTCTCCGAACCTGTGGTCCGAAGGGGAACCGGACGAGATCCTCGCCGATTACGGCATCACCTATCAGCTGATGCTCTACCTCCACGATCGGTTCGGCGCGAAGCTGCTCACCAAGCTCCACCTCGACAAGGAGAACCACGGGCTGGACGCGGTCGCGGCCGCGCTGCCGAAGGGCGCGAGCCTGCACGACGTCCTCCACGACTTCCAGGTGATGACGCTGATCGACAAGGTGGCCGGCGGCCCGCACGGCGTGGTCAGGGGCGTGCCCCGGCAGCGGGTGACCTCGGCCAGCCTGCGATCCACGGTGAACCTGGACAATCCGTCCGCCTACGGCCGGCCCGGCGCGCCGCCCAACGGCGCAGACTACCTACGGCTGCCGGCCGGGTGGCAGACGGTCGGTTTCGAGGGCGCGCCGTCGCTGCCGGCGGTGCCGCTGGCCTGGACGCTGGACTCCGGCATGATCTTCTCCGGCAACACCCCGGACACCGACTCCACGGCGGTCCGGCAGGTCGACGTGCCGGCCGCCGACCCGGTCCTGCGGTTCACCAGCACCTACGGCCTCGAGGACAAGTTCGACTACGGATACGTGACAGTGTCGGCGGACGGCGGCGAGACCTATCAGATGGTCAAGGGCGACCGCACCATCCAGGGGCCGCTCGGCGAGGCGATCACCGGCGAGGCCGCCGACGTCGCTCTCTCCTATGACCTCAAGCCGTACGCCGGGAAGTCCGTGCTCCTGGGTTTCCGCTACGTCAGTGACAGCGCCGTGAGCATCGGCGGGTGGCACATCAAGGACGTCAAGGTGGGCGGCGCCGCCGTCGGCGGGAACAGCCTCGACGGCTGGAAGTCGCCCACCGAGATCCATCCGATCCCGGTGCACCATTGGCAGGTGACCCTGGTGGGCCTGGCCGACGGCCGGGCCCGGGTGGTCCCGCTGACCCGTTACGCCAGGCTGCGCCACTATCCGAAGGTGGTGGCGATCGTCGCCTACGACGAGCCCACCGGAACGGTCACGCAATACGCCCCCTACACCCTCACGGTCGACGGCAAGCCCTATCAGCCCGCCGCATAGACCCGCGCCTCGCCGATCTGCCCGCCACCGCGCCATGGGTGGCGGGCAGATCAGCTTTCCGGCATTGACAGTGTCACGGTGACAGTGTCATTGTCTAATCATGTGGACGATGGAGCAGTTGGTCGAGCGGGTGAGCGCGGCACTCGCCGCGGAGTACCCGGGCGCCCCCAACGGCCGCGTCCGGGAGGTGCCCGACCGCAGGTCGATCCGGTGGTATACGACGATCGGCCTGGTCGACCGGCCACTCGGCACGCGTGGGCGCACGGTCCTCTACGGGCCGCGTCATCTCCTGCAGCTCGTGGCGATCAAGCGGCGGCAGGCGGCCGGGCGCACGCTGGCCGAGATTCAGGAGGAGCTGGGCGGCGCCTCCGAGGAGACCCTCGCGGCGGTCGCCCGGGTGCCCGACCGGGTGCTGATCTCCGACGAGCCGCCGCCCTCACCGCCGGCGTCGCGGGCGCCGTTCTGGAAGGCAGCCCCCGCCGCCGCGGACCCGCTCTCCGTCGACGCCTACGCACCCGCCGCCGACACCGACACCGACACCGATGACCTGGACCAGGAGCCGGCCAGTGGCGCCACACGCCGCGAGTTGGCCGCCGTTCTGGAGGCGCTGGACGTCCGGCGACCGCCGATGCTGCCTCTGATCACCGGTGTCCCCCTCGGTGACGGGGTGATTCTGCTGCTGCCCCGCCACACCGCCGACCTCGACCGCGACGACATCGCCGCGGCAGCCCGTCCTCTGCTCGACCTGCTCGCGTCCCGCGGGCTCACCGATGGGAGAACCTCATGATCATTTCCGTGAACCCGATGGGGTCGGCAGAGCTGGAGCGTCACCGCCAGGTTCCCGGTGCGGGCTTCGGCACGCTGCTCACCGACCGTGGCAACCTCCCGCTGGACGGTCTCGACGTGCGTGCCGCCATCAGCGGCCTGCTCGTGCGCACCGAGCTGACCACCGAGTTCGTCAACACCCACGACACCGCACTGGAAGCCACGTATGTCTTCCCCCTGCCCGACCGCGCCGCGGTCACCGGCATGACGATGACCGCGGCCGACCGGGTCGTCACCGCCGAGCTGCACGAGCGCGGCGCCGCCCGCGAGCGCTACGACCAGGCGATCGCCGCCGGTCAGCGAGCCTCCATCGCCGAGGAGGAGCGGCCCGACGTGTTCACCATGCGGGTCGGCAACATCCTTCCCGGCGAGCGGGTCACCGTGCAGTTGAAGCTGATCGGCCCGCTGGCCTACGAGGACGGCGCCGCCACCTTCCGCTTCCCGCTGGTCGTGGCGCCCCGGTACGTGCCCGGCGTGCCACTGCCCGGCCCTTCCGCGGGCGATGGCCAGCAGCAGGACACCGACGCCGTGCCGGACGCCTCGCGCATCTCGCCGCCGGTCCTGCTGCCCGGCTTCCCCAACCCGCTGCGCCTGTCCATCGGGGTGGATGTCGACCCGGCCGGGCTAGAGCTCGGCGAGATCCGCTCCAGCCTGCACACCGTCACCGAGCAGGGCGGGACACTCCGGATCGCGCCGGGTGAGCGGGCCGACCGCGACTTCGTGCTGCGCCTGGCGTATGCCCCGGGCGGCGAGTCCGCCGTGGCGGTGCCCGACGAGGACGGCGAGCAGGGCACCTACCAGCTCGTGGTGCTGCCGCCGGCGCCCGCCGCCGCGCCGCGCCCGAAAGACGTGGTGCTCCTGCTCGACCGTTCCGGCAGCATGGGCGGCTGGAAGATGGTGGCCGCCCGCCGCGCCGCGGCACGCGTCATCGACACGCTGACCGCTGACGACCGGTTCGCCGTGCTCACCTTCGACCACGAGGTCGACCGGCCCGCCGGCCTCGGCTCGGGGCTGTCCGAGGCCACCGACCGGCATCGCTACCGGGCCGTGGAGCACCTGGCCCGGGCCGACGCACGCGGCGGCACCGAGTTGCTCAGCCCGTTGACCGCCGGTCTGGCGCTGCTTGCCGACAGCCCCGGCCGTGACCGGGTGCTGGTCCTGGTGACCGACGGCCAGGTCGGCAACGAGGACCAGATCGTCAAGCAGGTGGCCCCGCTGATCGGCACGATCCGGGTGCACACCGTCGGCATCGATCGTGCGGTCAACGCCGGATTCCTCGGCCGTCTCGCCGCGATCGGCGCCGGCCGTGCCGAACTGGTGGAGAGCGAGGACCGCCTCGACGAGGCGATGGAGCACATTCACCGGCGGATCGGCGCGCCGGTCGTCACCGCGCTCGCCGTCACCGGTGACGGGTTCACGCCCATCGACGGCACACGCACCCCCGCGCGCCTGCCAGGCCTCTACCCCGGGGTGCCGCTCGTGATCACCGGGCGTTACACCGGCCCCGCCGGTGGAGCATTCACCGTCACCGGCCGTACCCGCGATGACCAGGAGTTCCGGACCGACGTCGCGGTCCAGCAGCGTTCCGAGCCGGCCGTTCCCTCGCTGTGGGCCCGTGCCCGGCTGCGCGACCTGGAGGATGCGTACGCGTCCGGCGATCACTCACTGGAGACCGAGATCGTCGGCACGTCGCTGCGGTTCGGTGTGCTCTGCCGGTTCACCGCTTTCGTCGCGGTCGACGCACGGGTGGTCAACGAAGGCGGCGACATCCGCAAGGTCACCCAGCCGGTCGAGATGCCGTCCGGGTGGGAGACACCCGCCGCCGCCCCGGCTCCGGCGTCCTACTTCCTGGCCGCGTCGTCACCGTTCCCGGACGCCGTCAGCGCGGCGCCGGCCGGCGTGCCACCGATGTCGCCGGCCGCACCGATTCCCGGCGCTCCGACGCCGAGCCGGCCCGGTTTCGTGCCACCCCGTGCCAAGCGTGCGGCCGTGCCAGACACCTTCGCCGAGCAGGCCGTGACGTCAGCGTCTCCCCCGGCGGCGGCGCCCGAGGCCGACAACGCCGCCTGGCCCGGCGCTGCGGAACCAGCCTCGTTCGGTGGAGCCGGGCGCGCCGACATGTCAGCGCCACCGTCGCAGGGTGCCGGCGCACCGCCGGCTCCGGGCGGGTCGGGTCAGGCTGCCTCAGGCCCGGGTTCCGGCCCGGCCCCGCAAGGCTTCGCCGGCATGATGCGGCGCTCCCGCTTCGCCGGCGCTCCCGTTCGGGGGAAGTCACCAGGTTTCGCCTCAACGGAAGGCCTGACCGTCGACGAGTTGCGAGAGCTGGCCGCCGTCGAGGTCACACGGCTGCGTGAAGCCGCGGGCCAGCCGGCCCTCGACCGCCGCGATCTGCTGGACGACCTGGTCAGCCGCCTCACCGTGCTGCTGGAGCCGGTGGCCGACACCGCACTCGACCCGATTCACGAGCTGGTCGCACTGTTGCGAGGCGACGCACCGCTCGAGGAGAGGTGGGCGGCCGCGATCCGAGTCCTGGAGGAGTTCGCCGCTGGGAAGACCGTGGCGAAGCGGTCTTTCTGGAAATCCTGATGTCAGCAGCGCCGGCGGTCGTGCGAGCCATGCCCGCCCGCCGGCGCCGTGCGGCACCGATCTCACGTTCTTACCCTTCGCAGATTGGTGTCTCCCTGATGTGCTCACCGGCCTGTCCGCCATTACCACGCACGGGTCCTCAACCGTCCCGGCGGCGCGGTCGGGGTGGCGCCGTCCGTCCTCGACGCCGGCGGTGGCTCGCGGAACTGGACCACGGCGACGCCGTCCTACGAGGTGGCGCCGTCCGTCCTCGACGCCAGCGGTGGCTCGCGGAACTGGACTGCGACGACGCTGTCCTACGGGGTGGCAACGTCCGTCCTCGCCGCCGGCGGTGGCTCGCGGGACTGGACCGCGGCGACGCTGTCCTAGCCGCATGCCTACGGTGCTCTGCGCAGCCGGGTGTTGCAGCGGACACCTCGACTTCCACGCTGTTGCTCGCGGGCGTGGCCGGGTGCTGCAGCGGCACAACGGCGCGCACACACCGCCGTCGGCGGGCGCGGCGGGATCGAGGCCACGACGTCGGTCTGCACGCCGCGGCTTGCTTGCGTGGCTGGGTGCTGCCGCGATGCGGTGTGCGCACGACGCTGCGGATAACGGATCGATTAGGTGGACGGATCACCGACCGGTGGCGGGCGGGGGCCTTCGGCTGGGGTTGCGGTCCGGGCCCCGAGGGTCGGGGCGGTGTGTCGGAGCGGGACCGGGAGTGTGGGCTGGTTGGACGTGGTGGGGCCGGTCCACGGAAAGCGGACAACGATGAACATCAACCGAACGGTCCCCACACCGGCGCTGAATGACGGTAAGTTGGGGCACCGGTGCAGAACCGGGGGGGGTGTCCCTATGGGTTCTGTCAAGCGGCGAGGGCGAGGTTCTCTGCCGGTTTGTGCTGGTAGGGGGTCCGGGTGCGGAGCATGGCGTGCA
>NZ_FONV01000040.1 GCF_900113015.1 Actinoplanes philippinensis | reverse complement strand
ACCTCGAAGGTCGAGCGAGCAGGGCGATGGCCCGACGGTCACCGGTGCACTCGAACCACCATCAGCTCGAGTGAGACAAGGGTGCACCAATGAGCTATCAGGACGCGCTGACCATCCAGCGGGTGCTCCACTCGTCGAGGACGATCGCGATCGTCGGGCTGTCCGGCAACGAGCTGCGGGCCAGCTACTTCGTCGGCTACTACATGAAACGGCACGGCTATCGGGTGATCCCGGTCAACCCGCGGGAGTCGTCGATCCTCGGCGAGGTGTCCTACCCGTCGCTGGCCGAGGTGCCGGAGCCGATCGACATCGTGAACGTGTTCCGGGCGCCGGGCGCGCTGCCGCAGATCGCGGCGGACGCGGTGACCGCCGGGGCGAAGACGCTGTGGACCCAGTTCGGGGTGGTCAACCAGGAGGGGGCGGACATCGCCGAGCGGGGCGGGCTGACCGTGATCATGGACCGTTGCCTCAAGGTCGAGCACGCCCGCTACGTGGGGCGGATGCACTGGCTGGGCTTCAACACCCAGCGGATCACCTCGGTCCGTACCGGCCTGCAGTGACCCACGCCGGCGTCAGTCCTCGCGGGTGACATTTTCCGTTTTGGTGCGTTTGTCCGTTCAGGAATCCTCTCCGGTTCACCGCACCAAGGAGACTTGTCATGTCGTACCCCGCAGCGATCTACCGCCGCGTCGTCGCCGTCTGCGCGACCGTCGCGCTGACCACCACGGCGTGGGCCGCCCCCGCGACCGCCGTGGCCGCGGCCGTCGCGCCCGCACCCCTGCCCTACGTCGCGCTCGGCGACTCGTACGCCGCCGGTTTCGGCGCCGCCCCCACCAGCGACGCCTGCGGGCGCAACGCGGCCGCCTACCCGGCGCTGCTGGCCCGCGAGGCCCACGGCGGCATCACCCTGCGCAACGCCGCCTGCACCGGCGCGACCACCGCCGACGTCATCCGCCAGGCGTCCGTGCTCAGCGCGCGCACCAAACTGGTCACCATCACGGCCGGCGCCAACGACCTGCAGCTCAAGCAGCTGCTGCAGTCCTGCCTGAGCCGCGCCGCCGCGGACGCCTGCCGCGACGGCGACCTCGCCGTCACCCGCAAGCTCACCACCGAACTCCCCCGCGACCTGCACCGGATGATCCACACCGTCGTGACCGCGGCGCCCCACGCCCGCGTCGTCGTCACCGGTTACCCGCTGCCGTTCGCCAAGAGCCGCCAGTGCGCCGCCGAGCCGGTCCCCGCCCGCGTCCGCACCCGCGCCAACCAGGTCGTAACCCGCCTCAACGCGGCGATCGCCACGGCCGCCACCCGCAACCGGGTCCGCTACGTCGACGTCACACCCGGCTTCACCGGCCACGGCCTGTGCAGCCGCAAGCCGTGGCTGGTCGGCACCGAGGGCCTGCGCGACAACCGGGTTCTGCACCCGACCGCGACCGGCCAGGCCCGCGGCTACCTCCCGGCCGTCGCCGCCAGCGGCCTGACCGACCGCGCCTGACGCCCTTTCCCGTCCCGCCTTCCCGTCCGGCCACTCGTCCCCCTTACTGTTCGCGTTCCCCGTCCCCGCCGGACCTCCTCCGGCCGCGCGGCCTTCGCCACCTTCCGGCTTCCGGCCGCGCGGCCCCCTCCCCACGGGGTTTCCGGCGCCCAACCGCGCAGCCCCCACTTCCCGCGGGGTTTCCAGCGCCCGGCCGCCCAGCCCTCACTCCCCGCGGGGTTTCCGGCGCCCGGCCGCCCAGCCCTCACTCCCCGCGGGGTTTCCGGCGCCCGGCCGCCCAGCCCTCACTCCCCGAGGGGTTTCCAGCGCCCCGCCCCGCAGCCCCCACTCCCACGCGATTCCCGGCGCCCGACCGCGCAGCCCCCACTCCCCACGCGATTCCCGGCGCCCGACCGCGCAGCCCCCACTCCCCACGGAGTTTCCGGCGCCCAGCCGCGCAGCCCCCCATTCCCACGCGATTCCCGGCGCCCGACCGCGCAGCCCCCACCCGCGAAACCGCTCCCTTCGGCATGCGGCCCCGCGGAACTCATCCCGAACGTCCGCATCCTCCAGGGTGTCCGGCGTCGTGAATCAAGGCGTGATCCAGCAAGATCGGGAGAGGGGGCAGACCGCGACCCCGGGAAGTCTCTAGGCTTCGGGGATGCACGATGCGGACGGTCACCGGTGAACCACGTCGCGGTCGTCGGTGCGGGGTTGACCGGCGCGGCGACGGCCTGGCGGCTGGCCCAGCACGGCGTGCGGGTCACCGTCCTGGAGCGGGCGACGCCCGCCAACCCGCAGGGCAGCTCGCACGGCTCGGCGAGGATCTTCCGGTACGCGTATCCGGACCCCTTCTACGCGAACCTGGTCGCCGAGGCCCGCGGCCACTGGGACGAACTGTCCGAGGCCGCCGGCATCCCGCTGCTCCGCCATGTCGGCTCCCTCGATTTCGGCGCCCGGCGCGACCCGGCCCACCTGGCAGCCGTCCTCACCGCGATCGGCGTCGGCCACGAGTTGCTCACCGCCGAGCAGGCGGCCACCCGCTGGCCGGGCCTGCACGTCGACGGCCCGGTGCTGTGGCAGCCGAGCGCCGGGGTCATCGACGCGGAGTCCGCGGTTCGCGCCATGGTCGAGCTGGCCCGGCTCGCGGGCGCGGCGATCCGCCCGGACTGGACGGTCACCGGTTTCACCGCCGACGCCGGGAGGGTGTCGATCCGGTCCGCCGGTGGTGACGAGCTGACCGCCGACCACGTCGTGGTCGCTGCCGGTGGCTGGCTCCCGGCGCTCGCCGCCGACCTGCCGTTCCGTCTGCCGCCCCTGCGTGTCACCAAGGAGCAGGCGTTCCATTTCCCCTACCGGGAGCCGGTCACCGACTGGCCGACGACGGTGCACATCAGCGACGACTTCGCGGCGTACTCGCTGCCGGGCGGCCGCGACGCCGAGCACCGCGGGCACAAGGTCGCCGAGTTCCTGGGCGGGCCGGACATCCCGTCGGCGGCCGGCAACGACGGTTTCATCGACCCCGCCAACCGGCAGCGGGTCGTCGACTACGTCACGAAGTACCTGCCGGGCCTGATCCCCGAGCCCTACGCCGAGACCACCTGCGTCTTCACCACGACCCCGACCGAGGACTTCGTGATCGACACGGCCGGCCCGGTCACGGTCGCGTCGCCGTGCTCCGGTCACGGCGCCAAGTTCGCCCCACTCCTCGGCTCGATCGTCGCGGCCTCCGCGCTGGGCATCACACCGCCTCCGGATCGGTTCCGCGCCCCACGCTGAGCAGGTCATGGCTCGGAGCCCGGTCGGTGACGCCCAGCACGGCCTCGTCCGGCTCCCGAACCAGATCATCGGGTCGTCCGGCAAACCGGCCCGGCCCCCGAACCAGATCATCGGATGTCCGGCAAACCGGCCCGGCCCCCGAACCAGATCATCGGATGTCCGGCAAACCGGCCCGGCCCCCGAACCAGATCATCTGGTCGTCCGGCAAGCCGGCCCGGCCCGGCATCGAGATCGACGAACGGATCACCGGCGACGGCCAGGCGGGTGGAGGGCGCCCAGCAGAAAGGATCATGAGCGTCGGCCCTCCGGGGCGACCAAGGGTGCGGCATCCCAGCTGGCCAGCAGCCGCAGCGCCTGGTGGGACGGCGAGCCGGACCTGGCGGTGTAGACGAAGAGGGTCTGGTCCGGGTCCTCCGGCAGCTGCAGCGCCTGGAAGTCGACGGTGAGCTCGCCGACCACCGGATGGCGGTACAGCTTGGTCCCCGACGTACGCACCAGCACCTGATGATCGGACCACCAGCGGCGGAACTCCTCGGATCTCATCGACAGCTCCTCGACCAGGGCGGCGAGCCGTGGATCGCCGGGATGCCGGCCCGCCTCCACCCGCAGCACCGCGACGGTCTCGGCGGCCACCTTGTCCCACTGGACGTAGAGCTCCCGGGCCCGCGGGTCGAGGAACATGAACCGCACCTTGTTGCGCTGTGCCGCCGGCAGCAGGTTGAAGTCGCAGATGAGGGCACGGGCCATCCGGTTGGCGGCCAGCAGGTCCATCCGGCGGCCGAGCACGAACGCCGGGGACGCGGCGTCGTCGAGCGTCTCCAGCATCTGGTGCATCCCGGGGCGCACCCGCTGTGGCCGGGGCACCGCCACCCGGCCGCGACGTGCCTTGGCCAGGTCGAACAGGTGCGCCCGCTCGGTGTCGTCGAGCTGCAGCGCCCGGGCGATCGCCGCGAGCACGGTCGTCGACGGGTTGAGGTTGCGGCCCTGCTCCAACCGGACGTAATAGTCGACGCTCACCCCGGCCAGCGCGGCGATCTCCTCCCGCCGCAGACCTGGCACCCGCCGCCCTGGAAGGGCATCGCCGATGCCGGCGGCGCGCGGCGTCAGCCGGGCGCGGCGGGTGCGCAGGAAGTCCTTGAGGTCGGCGTTGTTGTCCACGGTCCCAGTCTCCCCCGCCGCACCGGCCCGGCAGCACCGCTGACTGGTACTGCCGGACCCACTCAACGGATCAGGACGGCTGCCGGGTCGGCATGATCGTCACCTGCTGTAGGTTGACCCGCCGCGGCAGGGCGGCCGCGAACGCGATCACCTCGGCCACGTCCTGCGGCGTCAGGAACTCGACCTGCTCCGCGGCGCCGGCCAGCCAGTCACGGGCGCCCTGGTCGGTGACGTGGCTCTGCAGCTCGGTGCCGACGATGCCGGGCTCGATCGCGGAGACCCGGACGTCCTTGGCGCCCAGCTCGACGCGCAGATGCCGGGACAGGTGGGTGATGAACGCCTTCGTCGCCGAGTAGACGGCGAAGGTGGGGAAGATGTTCTGCGCCGCGATCGACGACGTGGTGAACAGATCAGCGGTCCGGCCCTCGGCGGCCGCCGCCACGAGCAGCGGCGTCACCGCTCCGGCGGTGTGCACGGCGGCGGTCACGTTCAGGTCGATCTGGTGCTGCCACTGGTCGGCGCGCAGCTCCTCGATCGGGGCGGGGAGCATGATCCCGGCGTTGTTGACGACCAGGTCCAGGCCGCCGAGCTCCGCGGCGGCCCGTGACACCGCGGCGCCGAGCGCCGTGGTGTCGGTGACGTCCACCGGCACGGCCAGCGCCGTCCCGCCGGCGGCGGTGATCCGGGCGGTCAGCTCGTCGAGGCGGTCCTTGCGGCGGGCCAGTAGCGCCACCGTCGCGCCGCGGGCGGCGAGCAGCTCGGCGGTGGCCGCGCCGATGCCGCTGGACGCGCCGGTGATCAGCGCGGCACGGCCACGGAGCGGCTGCGGGGAGATGATGGTCATGGTGTTCTCCTTCGGTCGCCCTCCATGCAACCGCCCCGGCGGCCCCCACGGACGGTCGTAGCTGGGCCTGCCGTGACCAGGACCAGCAGTCCCACCCGGCGGTTCACGGCCGGGTGACCACCACCGTGCCGACGGCTCCCGGCATAGCGGCGAGCGGCCGAGGGGACCACCACCGTGCCGGCGGCTCCCGGCATGGCGGCGAGCGGCCGAGGGGACCACCACCGTGCCGGCGGCTCCCGGGGCGGCGGGACACGGGCTATGCGGGGCGGACCTCGGTCAGGCGGCGGCGGGAGTAGTCGTCGTCCCAGCAGACGGCGGCCTGCCAGGCGGCGGAGGCCTGGGCTGCCGTGTCGTGCGTGGCGTCGTCGAGCGCGGCGGCGTTGAAGGGGAGGGCCAGGTCGAGGTCGGGGACGTCGGCGTGCGACTCGTCCCAGTCGATCAGGGCGACCCGGTCGGCGGTCATCCGGATGTTGCCGGGGTTGAGGTCGCCGTGCACGACGCAGGTGGGGCGGCCGGACAGCCGGGCCCACGCGGCCCGGCAGCGGGCCACGGCCTCGGCGGGCATCCGGTTCAGGTCGATCCGGGTGCCGGTCTCGGTGTGCAGGAGGTCGGTGGACGATCGCCAGCCGGGGCGCTGGGGCCAGTTCCGGGTGAGGCGGTGCAGCTCCTGGACTGTGCCGGCCACGCGCTGCCAGTCGGACGGTGTCTCGGGCGGGCCGCCGTCCAGGTAGGGCATCACCACCAGACCGCCGGCGAAGAGCCGGCCGTCCGTCGTCGGGATCGGCGCCGGCACGGTGAAGCCCGCGCGGTCGAGGTGCACGAGCAGGCCGGTCTCCCAGGCCAGGTCGGCATCGCCGCGGGAACCGAGACGAGCGACCGCGAGCCGGCCGTCGACGCGCACGGTCCACACGTCGTTGGCGACTCCACCGGAGAGCGGCTCGACGCGAACGGCGTCCGCACCCCACTGTCCGAGCGCCTCCCAGCCCACCGGCCGCATCCTACCGGCCACCGAGGACCGGGGCGCCCCCGGCGGCGGCAGGACCGGCGCCCCCGTGGCCGGCCTGCCGCCGCCGCCCCCCGGAGTCATGAGGCCACAGGAGAGGGTGGCCGGTCGAGGACGGCGCGGAAGTCGTTGCGCATCCGCGCAAGTGCGGGCCCGCGGAGCGTACCCCCGAGGGGTTTTGCGCATCTGCGCAGCGAAGCTGCGATCGGTCTGGTTGAAACGCGCACGCGGATGCTGTGATGGGACATCTGATTCGGGGGGTCGGGGATGGCGGGACGGACGGTGGTGCCGGTGCTGGGACGATGGGGCCTGTCACCGCACGCGGACCTGGTGTACCGGACTCTGGCGCTGCTCGGCGCGCAGACGTCCGCGATGCTGGCCCGTGATCTGGACATCGACGGCGGCCGGCTGGCCGAGGCGATGGACGAGCTCACCGCGGCCGGTGCGGCCCGTCTGACCTGCCGCGGCCGGGAACGCTGGTGGAGCGCCGTCGATCCGGACCGGGTGGGTGTCCTGGTGCGGCAGCGGCGCGGGCCGGTGGCGGTGACCGAGGGCTACCGGCGGCATCTGGCGGCGGTGGCGGGCCTGCATCTGGAACGGATCGATCCCCGGTCGGTACGCCGCCTGCCGAGCCGGGAGACGGCGCGGGCCCGGATCGCCGTGCTGACGGCCGCGGAACGCCGCGAGCATCTGGCGATCAACACGGAGGAGCAGATCAGCGCGGAGGCCGCCGCGGTCGCCGGGCCGCAGGACCGTGAGCTGGTCACACGGGGCGTCCGGCTGCGCGCGATCAGCCTGCCGCCGCGCGCCGGACGGCCGCGGGAGACGGTGCCGGACGGCGCGGAGTACCGGGAGGCGACCGATCTGCCGCTCAAGCTCATGGTGTTCGACCGGCACACCGCGCTGTTCCCGGCCGACCCGGCCCGTTTCGACGCCGGCGCGGTGGAGCTCACCGACCCGGATGCGGTCGCCCACCTGACCCAGTTGTTCCACCGCATCTGGCGCACCGCCAGGGATCCCTTCCATCAGGAGGTGCCGCCGATCGAACTCACTGCTCGCGAGCAGGCCATCCTCGCCCTGCTCACCGACGGCTACAGCGAGGAGGCGGCCGGCGCCGAGCTGGGCCTGAGCCGGCGCACCGTCGTCTACACCCTGCGCGCGCTGATGGACCGGCTCGGCGTGCAGAACCGGTTCCAGCTCGCGCTCGTGCTCGGCGCTGCGCGGGCGGTTCCGCTGCCGGGTGTCCCGGCCGGCGCCGGGCCGATGCACGAGGAGTCCTGATGTCGTTCCGGTTCCGCGCCGCCGCCTCCGTGTTGCTGCTGACGGCGGCTCTGCTCCCGGGCCGTACGGCGTCCGCCGCCACGCCGACGACGATCCACTGGCGGTATTCGACCTGCGTCCAGGGCGCGCTGTCGGGTCTGCAGCCCGACAGCAACCTGGAGTATTTCGTCGTGACGGGCACCGCCACGCAGTGCGCCGCGCCGGCGGCGACCGACCTCCCGGTCGGCTTCGGGCTGGTGACCTACCGGGGCCGCGCCGGACTCCCGGGCCTGCTGCAGGGCTACAACGTACGGTTGTTCCCGGCGCCACCGGACACCGGCTGGCAACCTGCCACGATCGACTTCGGCGCGCTGGCGGTGCCGCGCGGCGCCGGCGCCTACGGGGTGTGTGCCGTCGCCGGCCCGACCACCATCGACCCTCGGGTGCCGGTCTACTACTACGCGGTCAAGGTGGCGTGCGTGCTCGTCACCGTGACCGGGCAGAGCACCACCGGTTTCACCACCACGATGACGCCGCTGCCCTTCGACGACCCGCTGATCAGCGGCCCGGTGTCCCAGCGCAGCTCCTACACCGGCAGCACCTCCCCGCCGCCGCCGGACGGGTCACCCGGGGGCGACCCGTCCAACTTCTGCGGCAGCTGCTTCTGAGATCCGGCAGCCGGCCAGCAGATATCCGGCCAGGCAGACCAGTGCCCCGGCGGCGTCGGCGTGCACCGCGAGCAGGGCGGTGTAGCCGAGGACCGTCACGGCCGTCTGCCGCCACACCGGGACGTCGTCCGGCAGCAGCGCGACCAGCAGCACCGACGCGACGGCCACCGGCAGCCAGTAGTACTGGTACGTGACGGGGTCGGTGACGATCCGCAGCAGGGCCGCCGCCAGTGGGGCCGCCGCGAGCGCCACCGGCCGCCCGCGCAGCAGCCAGGCGACGAGGGCGCATCCACCGGCCGCCACGACGGCCTGGGCGAGCCGGGTGGCCCAGGTCGCCTCGTGCAGGCCGAGCATGGCCGGCACGGTTCCGGGGGTGACCGGCCAGACGTGCCGGAACATGTCGAAGGAGCCGCTGAGCACGAACGGCAGGAACCCGGCCACCACGATCGCGGCGGCCAGCAGCGTCGTGCGGGCCGCGCGGACCGGTCCGGTCACGGCGAGCAGGCAGGGAAACCCGAGGACCGCGACCGGGGCGATCAGCGCGGAGGCGGCCAGCGCGCCGGCGGCGGCGAGGCGGTGGCCCCGGCGGTGCAGGACCATGGCGTACGCCCAGAGCATCGGTATCGCGGTCTCGGCGGGATGTCCGTGCCACGGCAGCGGCCCGGTCATCCACAGCAGGGTCAGTGTCGCGGCGGCGATCTCCCGCGACGCCCGTCCCCGGCAGGCGGCCATCGCGCCGAGCACCAGCGCCACCGCGACGAGGACACGGGTCACCACGTGCGGGACGCCGTCGTGGGCGCCGATCGACAGCACCTGGCTGAGGACCAGTTGCAGCGGGCCGGCCTGGGTGAACGTGCCGGCGTACGCCTCGGCGAACCGGCCGGCCAGCACCGAGCGTCCCAGGCCCGCGAAGACGTCCAGGTCGAGCGGTGCCGGAGCGCTCACCGCCGCCACGAGAGCGGCGAGAAGCCCGGCGATCCACCGCCGCTGCCGGGAAGTCCACGTCACAGCTGCTCCATCGATATGACGAGCCCCGGGGGCGCCGGTGAGGGCGCCACCCGGGGCCGGGGGTCCGATGTGTCAGGCGCAGGTGGCCAGGGTCAGCGTGGTGGTGAGGGCCTGGACCGAGCCGCCCTTCTCGCTGTCGTACAGGTACCACTTGCCGCTGCCGCCGGTGCTGGTCGCGCAGATCCGGTAGGTGCCCGCCTTCGCGCCGGTGCCGTTGGCGAAGCCCAGCTGCGTCTTGTCGGAAACCGTGATCATCTGCTTGCTGCCGGTGGCCAGAGCCTTGGACGGGACGGTGCCGTCCTTGTTGTCGACGGTGGTGTCCGCGGGGAACTTGTTGCCGTTCTCGGTGTAGAACTGCTCGATCGCGCTGATCGCGCCACGCACGTCGGACTGCGCGGACTTGTCGGCGGCGCCCTGGCGGTAGTTCAGGTACACCGGCACGGCGATCGCGACCAGGACGCCGATGATGACGACCACGACCAGAAGCTCGATCAGGGTGAAACCCTCGTCGTCCTTCTTGCCGGCGCGGAGACGGGCGATGGCGTCGTGCAGCTTCATGCGGCTTGCCTCTCATAGGTGGGGGACGGCGCATCGCCCTCTTGGCCGTATCAGTCGGCAGCGGGGCCGGGCACTTGACGAATCCGGGCCGGGATTCTGCACGCGAAAGACCCCGGGCGGCGCCGATGAGGCGCCACCCGGGGCCGGGAGCTCGAACGGGTACGTCAGGCGCAGGTGGCCAGGGTCAGCGTGGTGGTGAGGGCCTGGACCGAGCCGCCCTTCTCACTGTCGTACAGGTACCACTTGCCGCTGCCGCCGGTGCTGGTCGCGCAGATCCGGTAGGTGCCCGCCTTCGCGCCGGTGCCGTTGGCGAAGCCCAGCTGCGTCTTGTCGGAAACCGTGATCATCTGCTTGCTGCCGGTGGCCAGAGCCTTGGACGGGACGGTGCCGTCCTTGTTGTCGACGGTGGTGTCGGCCGGGAACTGGTTGCCGTTCTCGGTGTAGAACTGCTCGATCGCGCTGATCGCGCCACGCACGTCCGACTGCGCCGACTTGTCGGCGGCGCCCTGACGGTAGTTCAGGTACACCGGCACGGCGATCGCGACCAGGACACCGATGATGACGACCACGACCAGAAGCTCGATCAGGGTGAAACCCTCGTCGTCCTTCTTGCCGGCGCGGAGACGGGCAATGGTGTCGTGCAACTTCATGGGGAGTGCCTCCATGGGGCGGGGAGGGAAGGTGGACCAAGGAGTGACGCCCCCAGCAATCGTCCGGGCCGTGGCGCACCTGAGAGTTGGGCCGGCCCGTTTTCGGCGCAGTAGGGTGTGACGGTGACCTCAGCGGCCGAGTTGTTCGCGTCGGCGCGGGTGGCCCGGCTGGCCACGGCCGGCGCCGACGGCGTGCCCCACGTGGTCCCGATCGTCTTCGCGGTGACCGGCGACGTCATCCACACCGCGGTCGACGGCAAACCCAAACGCACCCGGGCGCTGCGCCGCCTGGCCGACATCACCGCGAACCCACACGTCAGCGTGCTGGCCGACCACTACGAGGAGGACTGGTCGGCGTTGTGGTGGGCACGCGCCGACGGCCGGGCCCGGATCGTCGGCGACTCGCCGGAGGGCCTGGCCGCGCTGACCGCCCGTTACCCGCAGTATCGCGCCACCCCGCCGCCCGGCCCGTTCCTGGAGATCACCGTGGACCGCTGGTCAGCCTGGCGTCCCTGACCGGGAGGCCGGCTCCCGCCCGGCGGCGGTGACGGTCAGGTAACCGTCCTCCAGGGTCGGCTCCAACTGGCGGGCCTGCGGGTCCGGCGCGGCCGCGGCGACCATCCGGTACCGCATGCCGCCGTCGTGGGGCAGCGCCGACACCACAGTGCCCCCGGCCGGGGCCGGGCCGTCGGTGACGACCGACCAGACCCGGCCCTGGGCGCGGCGGGTCAGCTCGTCGACGGAGCCGCGGAAGATCAGCCGGCCCTTCGCGAGGACGGCCACCTCGCGGCAGGTCTGTCCGATGTCGTCGACGATGTGCGTGCTCAGCAGCACGGTGCGGCGGCCGGCGAACTGGGACAGCAGCGTGCGGAACCGGATCCGCTCCTCCGGGTCGAGGCCGGCGGTCGGCTCGTCCACGATGAGCAGCCGCGGGTCGGCCAGCAGGGCCTGGGCGATGCCGACACGCTGCCGCATGCCGCCGGAGAAGCCGCGCAGCCGCCGGTCGGCGTGCTCGGTCAGGGCCACCACCTCGAGCAGCTCACCGACCCGGCGGCGGCGTGCCGGGCGGTCGTCCATGCCTTTGAGCAGGGCCACGTAGTCGAGGAACCGGCGGGCCGTCAGGTCGGGGTAGACGCCCAGGTCCTGCGGCAGGTAGCCGAGCTCCCGCTGCACGGCGGTCCGGCCTGGTCCCGAGGTGATGTCGTGCCCGCCGACGACGACCCGGCCGGACGACGGCCGGACGATGCCGGCCAGGATCCGCATCAGGGTGGTCTTGCCCGCGCCGTTCGCGCCGAGCAGGCCGAACATGCCGGTGGGGATGTCCAGGTCCAGGCCGTCGACGGCGTGCACCCCGCCGCGGTAGGTCTTGGTGAGACCGGAGATCTCGATGCGCATGGGACGGTCCTCTCAGCGGATGCGGCGTACGCGCAGGGCGTGGCCACCGGCGAGCGCGGCGGCCGAGACGGTCAGGAGCAGGGCGATGGACAGCCACGCGAGCGCGGGTGTCGGGGCGGGGCGCAGCACGTTCCAGGTCGCGCCGGCGATCGGGCCGGCCCAGGTGTCCTCGCCGTCGATGCCGTGGAAATCGAACAGCGCGTCGAGCGGGTAGCCGCCGAGCGGGTGGAACAGGGTCCGGGAGAGCGTCGGCATCGTCTCCGGCGGGACGAGGTTGCCCCACAGCCAGTAGCCGACGAACAGCACCCGGAACAGCGGCGCGGGCATGATCATGGGTACGGCCAGCGCGAACGCCGCCACCAGGAGCAGCCCCGGGACGATCACCACACCGAAGGCGGCCGTCGCCCAGGCCATCGCGACCGGACGCCCGGTGTCGATCGCGTAGGCCGCCGCGAACCCGAAGTAGGCCACCGCGATCGGGACGGCCGTCGCGGCGGCGGCCCCCAGATATTTGCCGGACAGCCGGGCGGCCGGCGAGGCGGGGGTGGCGTCCAGGACCGGCGCCACGCCCAGCCGGTCGTCGCGGACCAGCCGGTCGGCGAGCAGGCAGCCGAACCCGATCGACAGCAGCGCGTGCAACTGCACGGCCAGGCCGGCCACTGCGGTCCGCGGATCGAGCGGCCGCTCCCCCGGGTCGAACAGGTCCCGCAGCAGACTGCCACCGATCAGGACGAAGAGGACCAGGGTCAACGCCGGCACGATCCACACCGACCGCTTGCGCACCTGCATCCGGAACTCGTAGCGCAGACTGGCGCCGAAGGCGGTCACTCGTCCTCCTCACTGATCAGGCGTTCCGGACGGCGGCCCAGCAGGACCAGAGCGAAGGCGATGAGCACGGCCCCCACGCCGAGCAGGGTCAGCCGGTTCGCCGTCCAGTCGCCCGGTGTCGCGCCGCGGGTGGTGGCGAACAGGTAGAGCAACCGGCCCGGCAGGTGCTGCTGCACCGCGCCGGCGAAGAACTGCTGGACCGCCCACACCGTGGTGACGATCGCGCCGGCCGCGGCCGGGCTCCGCAGCACCGCCCCGGCCGCGAACCCCAGGCCGCTGAGCCCGACGGTCGGCGCCAGCCAGGTCAGCTGCCCGGCCAGAGCGCCGTGGCTCTGCGGCCAGCGGGCCCACCAGCCGGTCACGATCAGCGCCGCCGCGGTCAGCGTGGCCACCACCGCGGCCCAGCCGACGACCACCGCCATCCGGCGCAGCAGCGTGACACGGTACGGCGTGGGCGCGGCGAGCTGCAGCTCACGTGCCGGGTCGCGGCCGATCAGCGACGAGCAGACGACGGCGGCGGCGAGCGGGACGGCCATCTCCAGCCCGCCGAGCAGGATCCGGGCGATCGTCGTGTCACTCGGTTCGGGATGGGCCAGCGCGGCCGCGGCGCCCAGCGCGACGGCCAGGGGCGGGCCGAGGACGGCTGCCCAGCCGGTGCGGCGCGCCTCGTACCCCCAGAGGGTCATCGGTCTCACATCCGGTGGGTAGCGCGCCCGGCGCCGTGAGGTTCACGTCCGGCAACGACGAACGCGGCGGCCGTGAGGGCGGCGCCGGCCGTCAGGACCGACGCGTTCGTGGTCCACACCTCGACGACGAACCGGGCCATCCAGCCGTCCCGGACGAACACCCCGCCGATCAGCACCCGGACCGCCCACAGGCCGACCGCCGCGCCGAGCGCGCTGTCCGGTCCGAATCGGACGGCCACCAGCAGGCTCACCGAGGACAGCAGCACCATCGGGCCGAGCCAGGCGGCGACCAGCGTGTTCAGACCCGCCGTGCCGGCCGCGCCGGTGGCGGCCAGGGCTGCCGACGCCGCCACGGCCAGGACCAGGTCGTATCCGAAGACCAGGGCGATGCGCACCAGCAGCAGCAACCGGCCGGACGTCGGGGTGGCCGCGACCACCTCGGCGGCCGGGTCGCGGCCGGACCGGTAGGCGCCCGCCACGCCGGCGGCGGCCACGATCGGCGCGACCAGGGCCAGCACCAGGTCGGCGCCGACCGTGGCCTGCGCCAGCACCAGCCCCACGCCGAGCGCCATGACCAGCGCCGACGCGATCGGCACCGCCATCCGGATCAGGCGCGCCTCGGCGGCCATCAGCGCGGCCAGGTGCCGCAGGCGGCGTGGCGGGCCCGGCGGCTCCGGTGTCAGCGCGCCCCGGGTCAGCACGGCGCGGACCAGGGCCGCCGGGTCGGGCGGGGCCGCCGGGTGGGGGCGGGCCGCCGGGTCGGGCGATTGCGGCGCGGGCGGGGCTGCCATCGCCTGCCAGGAGGCCAGGTCGGCCCGGCAGCGCGGGCAGCCGCCGAGATGCGCGCGGACCCGCTCCCGGTCGGCTTCCGGCAGCGAACCCGCGGCGTACTCGGGCAACAGGTCCCTCATTCCGGCACCTCCGCGGCGTACTCGGGCAACAGGTCCTTCATTCCGGCACCTCCGCGGCGGTGAGCGCCGCGGCGACCGCGGCCCGGGCATGATGCAGGCGGCTCTTGACCGTGCCGACCGGGATGGCCAGCACCTCGGCGACGTCGGCGAGCGGCAGCCCGGCCACGAACACCAGCGCGATCACGTCACGGTGATGCCCGGGCAGCCGGTCGATGGCGGCGGCCACCGGAGTGCCACCGGCCGCGGCGATCGCCAGTTCCTCCGGCCCGGCGCCCTGATCGGGCCGGTCGGCCGGCTCGGCAACGGTCGGCTCCGGCCCGAACCGGCCACGCAACCGGTTGTGGGCCTGGCGCCGGGCGACACCGAACAGCCACGTCGACACCTTCGCCCGGCCCTCGAAGGCGCCCGCCGACCGCCAGACCGCGAGCATCGTGTCCTGCAGGATCTCCTCGGCGGTCATCCGGTCGCCGGCGAGCCGGAACAGATAGCCGAAAAGGGGCCCGGCGTGCCGCTCGTAGAGCCGGGACAGCGCGGCGGCGTCGCCGGCCGCGATCGACCGCAGCAACGCCTCGTCGCCGCCCGGATCCATCCGCCACCTCCCGCACCACGGTCTGCAAGGTGGGTAGCGGGAGCGGGTGGCGAAGGTTCACCGGATGATCACCCGCACGGGTTCCCCACTGTCGCCCGATCACCTGGATCGCGCCGCGGACGCCGTCGCGCCGGGCCACCCGGCGACTGGATTCACGACGAATCGTCATCGTGGATCGCGGGGGAACACCTGAGCAACAGCCGGAGAGCATGGCGGGCAGCCGCCGCGACGATCGCCGCCATCACGTACGACCGGACGGTCTCCGTCGATCTGCAGGGGACGGCACAGAACAGCATCATCGACCGCATGTACCTGGAGAGCGAGCCCCAGGTCGGCGGCAGCTAGCGGACGGGCGCGCCGTCACACCGGGAAGGTCACGCCGGTGAGGTTCTCGGAGACCGACCACAGCCGGCGCTGGACCGCCTCGTCGTGGGAGGCCGGGCTGGAGGTGACCGGACGCGGGTGGCCGCGCAGCTCGCCGCGGCCGCCGGGGCCGTAGTACTGGCCGCCGCGGACCGCCGGGTCGGTGGCGGCGCGCAGGGTCGGCAGGGCGCCCATCGACGCCGGCTGGGTGAGGACCGGCGCGAGCCAGGTGACCGGCAGCCGGAGCGCGGCCGGGGTGTTGCGGGCCAGCTCGGTGTCGGACAGGCCCGGGTGCGCTGCGACGGCGACGGTGCCGGCCCGCGCGGCGAGGCGTCGCTGCAGCTCGTACGTGAACAGCAGGTTCGCCAGTTTGGACTGCCCGTAGGCGCCGACCCGGCTGTACGACTGCTCCCACTGCAGGTCGTCGAAGTGGATCGCGGCCCGGATGCGGTGGCCGGTGCTGCTGACCGTGACAACCCGTGAGCCGGGCACCGGCAGGAGCAGGTCGAGCAGCAGCCCGGTGAACGCGAAGTGCCCCAGGTGGTTGGTGCCGAACTGCATCTCGAAGCCGTCCCGGGTGGACAGCCGCGGCGTGTACATGACGCCCGCGTTGTTGATCAGCAGGTCGATGCGCGGGTGGGTGGCGTGCAGGGTGGCGGCGGCGGCGCGGACCGAGTCCAGCGAGGACAGGTCCAGCTCCTGCACCGTGACGTCGCCGGCGATCCGGTCGGCGGCGCGTCTGCCCTTCGCCACGTCGCGCACGGCCAGCACCACCCTGGCGCCGCGGCCGGCGAGGGCCCGTGCGGTGGCGAAGCCGAGGCCGGTGTTGGCGCCGGTCACCACCGCGACCCGGCCGCTCTGGTCGGGGATGTTCTGCTCGGTCCAGTTGTCGCTCATCGTCGCGCTCCTTTAACGTACCGTCGGTCTGTTATTGCCCACGACGTTAAGAGACCGCCGGTCTGATGTCAAGAGACCGGCGGTCCGTAATGTAGGCTGCACGGTGTGACGTTCCAACGGGCGCGAAGCGAGGAGCAGCGGGAGATCCGCCGCCGGGCGATCCTGGACACCGCCGCGGCGATGCTGGACGAGATGCCCGTCACCGAGGTCAGCCTCAACGAGCTGAGCCGCCGGGTCGGTCTCGCCAAGTCGAACGTGGTGCGCTATTTCGAGACCCGCGAGGCGGTCCTGCTGGAGCTGCTGACCCGGTTCCTGCGCGAGTGGCTGGCCGTGCTCGCCGGCGAGCTGGCCGCCGGCATCGACCCGCGACTGCCCGCCACCGACCGGGCCGGCCTGCTGACCGGCATCCTCACCCGCTCGCTCGCCGACCGGCCGGTGCTGTGCGGGCTCTTCGGGGCGCAGGGCGGCGTCCTGGAGCAGAACGTGTCGGTGGAGGTCGTCACCCGGCACAAGCGGGAGTCGCTGGAGATCCTCGACGCCGCGACCACGCTGATCCGTGAGCACGTGCCGGAGCTGGGTGACGGCGCCCGGGCGTACTGTCTGCAGGTCCTGGTGCTGGCCGGCGCGCTGTCCGCCGCCCTGCCGCCGCCCGCCGGTGTGCTCGCCGCCTACCAGGCCGATCCGTCCCTGGCCGTGCTGCACACCGACCTGCACGACGCCCTGCACGTCGCGGTCACGATGACGACGCTGGGCGCTCTCCCCCGGTCCTGAGCAGGGCGGCGTCCAGCAGCGCCAGGTGATCCGTGACCGTGCCGACGGTGAGCGTCCCGCTCGCCGCGCCGGCCCACTCCCGCGCCGCCGGGGCGAGCGCACGCCGGGCCCGTTCCATCGCGGGCCGGTCGCCGGCGGTGATCGCGGCCCGGCCGAACAGGCACCACAGCGCCTCGGCGAGCAGATCGGCGGGCGGGTCCGGCACCTCGGCGAGCGCGGTACGGCCCGGTTCGAGCAGCGGGCGCACCCACGGCTCGTACGGCCCGAAGGTGTCGTCCGTGGCGAGCGGCAGACCCCGGCGCAGGCGCAGGCCGAGCAGGGCCAGAGGCAGCAGGCCGTCACGCATGCCGGGCATCCCCGCGTCGTCGAGCCGGGCCGCGGCGGCACGGTAGCGGACCTCGGCCGGCGCCTGCCCGGCCAGATCGCAGCGCAGCGCCCGGAACCAGTCGGTGAACACGCCGACCAGCGGCCGCTCGTGCCGCCCGGCCAGGTCGTCGGCGGCTCGCGCATGCTCGCCGGCCCGGTCGAACGCGGCCACCGCGCAGGCCGACTGCATCCGGATCAGGTGCCCGAGCACCTCCGCGGAGACGAGGCCGTGCCGGCCGGCCAGGGCGACCAGCTCGGCGCCGATCCGGTCGCGCCGAGCCGCGCCGCCGGTCCGCCCGCAGCTCTGGAGGAACACGGCGTTCAGCGCGAACGCGAGCAGCGCGGGGTCACCCATCTGCCGGGCGATCGTCTCGGCCCGCGCGGCGCACTCACGGGGCCGGTCGTCGTGCACGCCGCGCGACTCGAGGGCGATGGTGGCCAGCAGCCGGGCCCGGGCCGGGTCGTGACCGGACGCGGGCAGGGCGGCGAGCGCGCGTTCCGCGGCGGCGACGACGCCGGCCGCCTCCACCGGGTCGTCGGCGCGCGGCCAGATCGCCGGCACGTCGTAGGCGCCGATCACCCGCGCGGTCAGCTCCGGGTCGCCGAGCTGCTCGGCGGCGCCGACCGCGGCGGCCCGTTGCCGCCGGGCCTCCCGCAGGCCGTCCGGGCCGGTGACGGCGAGGTCACGCAGCAGACCGACCGCCGACTCCAGCCGGGTGCGGGAGCCGCCGCCCACACGGTCGTAGGTGGACGCGGCCCGCCGCAGCGGATCGGGCCCGTCCAGCGCCGGGTCCTGCCGCAGGATGCCGGTCTCCAGCGCGCGCAGCGCCGGCCCGGGATCCACGCCGAGGTGACCGGCGAGCAACTCGCGGGCCCGGCGCAGCACCGCGAGCGCGTCCGCCTGCCGGCCCGATCGGTAGAGCGCGAGCGCCAGCAGCCGCCAGCCCTCCTCCCGCCACGGATGCGCGGTGACGTGCTCGTCGAGGTCGGGGACGGTTTCGGCGCAACGGCCCAGGTCGAGCAAGGCGCCCGCGCGGTGTTCGACGGCCTGCAGGCGCAACTCGGCCAGACGGGAACGGTCCGCGCGAGGCCAGGCGGCATCCGGGAAATCGGCGTACGCCGGGCCACGCCACCAGGTGAGAGCCTCGCCGAGCCGGGTCAGGACATCGGCCGGGCCGGCATCCCGGGCCTCGGCGACGGCCTGCTCGAACCGCCAGGCGTCCACCTGATCGGGGGCGCACCTCAACGCGTACCCCGAGCCCTCGGTGGTCAGCAACGTGGCCGGCGCTCGCGGCGGGCGCTCCGGCTCGACGGCCCGGCGCAACGCGGCGACGAAGGTCCGCACGGCCGCCACCGCGCCGTCCGGCGGCGACACCCACAGGTCACTGACAAGATCATCCAGGGGTACGACCCGACGGCGCGCCACCAGCAGCCGGCCCAGCACCGCCCGGTGCATCGGCCCCTTCAACGCCACCGCACGACCCGGCGGCTCCGCGGCTGTCACCCCCGCCATCGACCCACCCGGACGGCCGGGCACCCCCTCGGCGATCCCGCGCGCCGCCGGACTGCCAGAAAGGCCGGGCACCCCCTCGGCGACCCCCCGCGCCGCCGGACTGCCAGGAGGGCCGGGCACGTCCTCGGCGATCACCGGCCCGAGGACACCGAAACGGATCACCCGGTCACGTTACTCCGGCGCCTCCGGCGTCACAGCAGCGTCGTCAGCACTCCCCCGTCGACGCGGACCGCCGAGCCGTTGATCGCCGACGCCAGCGGGCTGGCCAGGAAGGTCACCGCGTGCGCGATCTCGTCCGGCTCGATGAAGCGTTCCAGCAGCGACGTCCGGTTCGTACCGATGATCGCCGCCTTCATCTGCTCCTCGGGAACCGCGCGGGCCTCGGCGAGCGACCGGACCGTCCGGGCGACGCCGTCGGAGTACGTGGGGCCGCCCAGCACCGTGTTGACCGTCACCGCGGTGCCCTTCGTCAGCTTCGCCAGGCCGTTGCCGAGCGACAGCATCGCCGTCTTCGACGTCCCGTAGTGGATCATGTCGGCCGGGATGTCGACGCCCGACTCGCTGCTCACGAACACGATCCGGCCCCAGCCCCGGCCGATCATCGCCGGCAGCAGCCGCCGGGCGAGCCGGACGCCACTGAGCACGTTGACCTCGAAATACCGTCGCCAGTCGTCGTCGGAGATCAGCTCGAACGGCGTCAGCTCGAACAGGCCCACGTTGTTGATCAGGATGTCGGCGTCGGGGAGGCGCTCGCACAGGCGGTCCACGTCGCCGGTGACCGCGAAGTCGGCGGGCAGGCCGCTGACCGACACCCCCGGGGCCTCCCGCCGCAGCCGTGCGACGGCGTTGTCCAGCCTCGCCTTGTCCCGGCCGTTCAGGATCACGTCGGCGCCCTCGCGGGCCAGGGCTCGCGCGGTCGCGTACCCGATGCCCCGGCTCGAACCGCTGACGACTGCGGTCTTCCCGGCGAGCTGCAGATCCATGTGACTCTCCTCGTGATCGGCCCGGTGGCATGGACGATCGTGCCGCCGGCCGATGAGCAGGCGATGAGTGAGCCGGGGGCCGCACGACGCGGCGGTGGGCGAGAAGCGGGCCCCGCACCCGCTCGACCTCACCTGGCCGGAACTTCGCGCCGAGGCGCCGGCTCGCCGGTGGACGGCATGTCGTTCTCGAGGCCGCAACCGGATTCGAACCGGTGTGCACCGCTTTGCAGGCGGTTCCCTGACCACTCGGGCATACGGCCCTCACCACTCGCCGAACGGCGAGGTCGTGCCCGCGCCGGGACTCGAACCCGGGACTGCCGGTGTGTAGGACCGGTGCTCTGGCCGCTGAGCGACACGGGCGTGCGCCGCGTGAGAATCGAACTCACCACGGCCTGCTGATAAGGCAGGTCTCACCCACCAGGTGAGCTGCGGCGCGAAGCGGAGCAGGTGGGACGTGTTCCGGCCTGGACTCGAACCAGGGACCTCCGTCTTGTCGAGGCGGCGCTCTACCGACTGAGCTACCGGAACGTGCCGTCCCCCGGGCGGGACTCGAACCCGCAACCGTCGCCTTAGAAGGGCGCCGCTCGGTCCGGTTGAGCTACCGGGGGGCTGGGGGTGCAGGGCTCGAACCTGCACAGCCGAGGTCAAAGCTCGGTGGCCTGCCGATTAGCCGAACCCCCATCAGATCACCGTGGAACCGGAGCGGCCCGCGGGCATCGAACCCGCTTCTCCGGTTTGGAAGACCGGCGTGTCCGCCGAGTTCACCAGGACCGCAATGATGGTGTCTGAAAATACATGCCATCCACTGTCGAGTTGAGAGAGAACAATTCCACCGGACGCCATCGGTGAACCATTCAAGAATGGAGCCGGGAAATGAAGAAGCCGCCCTTATCGTCGACTGACGAGGGCGGCCGGGGCGCGGACGATGCTGCGCTAGCCGCTCGATCTCCCCAGTTCACGACGGGTCTCGTGCACTCGGGCGCCTCGGGTCGCCGTCACGACGGATATGACGGAGCCACACCGCGTCGGTTGCGAGGGGAGGGTCACACAGCTCATGGTCCGGCTCCTTTCGAGACTCGTGCGGTCGTTCTGAAGCCATCCTTACCGACCGGCTTCGTCTCGTCAATGCATTTGCGCGTCGGCGTCGAGATCACTCTGCCGCATCCGCGTCGCACATATGTGGAATGCCGGCGCCAGTGGGAGATCAGGTGAAGCGCCGCAGGCGGAGGCTGTTGCCGACCACGAAGACCGAACTGAACGCCATCGCCGCGCCGGCGATCATCGGGTTCAGCAGGCCGGCCATCGCCAGGGGCAGGGCGGCCACGTTGTAGGCGAAGGCCCAGAACAGGTTGCTCCTGATGATGCGCAGGGTGCGCCGGGACAGGCGGATGGCGTCGGCGGCGGTCATCAGGTCGCCGCGGACCAGGGTCAGGTCGGAGGCCTCGATCGCGACGTCGGTGCCCGTGCCCATGGCCAGTCCCAGATCGGCCTGGGCGAGAGCGGCGGCGTCGTTGACGCCGTCACCGGCCATGGCGACGACCCGGCCCTCGGACTGCAGCCTCGTGACGACGTCGACCTTGCCGGCCGGCAGCACGTCGGCGATCACCTCGTCGATGCCGACGTCGGCGGCGACCGCCCGGGCGACCGTCTCGTTGTCGCCGGTGAGGAGCACCGGGGTCAGACCGAGGCCACGCAGCGCGGAGACGGCCGCCCGGCTGGTGGGCTTGACCGCGTCGGCGACGGCGAGGACGCCACGGGCACGCCCGTCCCAGCCGGTGACCACGGCGGTCTGCCCGGCCTCCTGAGCGGCCCGCAGCGCTTCCTCCAGGCCGGCGGTGAGCGGGTAGCCGTTCTCGCGCAGCAGCCGAGGCCGGCCCACGAGCAGGTCGTGGCCGTCGACGGCGCCGCTGACGCCGAGCCCCTCCCGGTTGCGGAAATCGGTGACCGGGGGCAGCACGCCGTCGTGGGCGGCGGCGATGGCCCGGGCGATCGGGTGCTCGGAGGCGGCCTCCACGGCGGCGGTCAGGCGCAGCACCTCGGCCGGGTCCTCGCCGTCGGCGGCGACCGTGGTGGCGAGGGTCATCCGGCCGGTGGTGACGGTGCCGGTCTTGTCCAGCACGATGGTGTCCACACGGCGGGTGGACTCGAGCGCTTCCGGGCCCTTGATGAGGATGCCGAGCTGGGCGCCGCGGCCGGTGCCGACGAGCAGGGCGGTCGGGGTGGCGAGACCGAGCGCGCACGGGCAGGCGATGATCAGCACGGCGACGGCGGCGGTGAACGCCGCGGTGAGGCCGTGGCCGGCGCCGATCCACCAGCCGAGGGTGGCGACGGCGAGGGCGATGACGATCGGCACGAAGACACCGGAGATCCGGTCGGCGAGGCGCTGGGCGGCGGCCTTGCCGGTCTGGGCCTGCTCGACGAGTCTGGCCATCTGCGCGAGCTGGGTGCCGGCGCCGACGCGGGTGGCGCGCACGATCAGGCGCCCGCCGGCGTTGACGGTGGCCCCGGCCACGGTGTCGCCGGGGCCGACCTCGACCGGAACGGACTCGCCGGTGAGCATGCTGGTGTCGACGGCGGAGGCGCCGTCCTCGATGACGCCGTCGGTGGCGATCTTCTCCCCCGGCCGGACCACGAACCTGTCACCTTCGGACAGCTGCGCCACCGGGATGCGGAACTCGGTGGCGCCACGCAGCACGGTGACGTCCTTGGCGCCCATCTCCATCAGCGCGCGCAGGGCGGCGCCGGCCCGTTTCTTGGAGCGCGCCTCGAAGTAGCGGCCGGCCAGCAGGAACGTGGTGACCCCGGCGGCCGCCTCCAGGTAGATGGCGCCCGACCCGTCGGTGCGGCCGATGTCCAGGGTGAACGGGTGTGTCATCCCGGGCTCGCCGGCGGTGCCGAGGAACAGCGCCCACAGCGACCAGCCGAACGCGGCCAGGGTGCCGAGCGAGACGAGGGTGTCCATGGTGGCGGCGCCGTGGCGCAGGTTGATCCAGGCGGCCCGATGGAAGGGCAGGCCGCCGTGGACGACGACCGGGGCGGCCAGGGTCAGCGACGCCCACTGCCAGTAGGTGAACTGCCAGGCCGGCACCATCGCGAGGAGGACGACCGGAACGCTGAGCGCGATGGCGGTGAACAGGCGGGTCCGCAGGGCGCGCAGCTCGTCGGCGGGTTCGGCCGGCGCGGCCGGGTCGTCGGCGGCCGGCGGCGGTGGCAGGACGGCGGTGTAGCCGGTCTTCTCCACCGTGGCGATCAGCGCCTCCGGGGTGACGGCGTCGTCGTAGGTGACGAACGCCTTCTCGGTGGCGTAGTTGACGCTGGCGGTGACCCCGTCCATCCGGTTGAGCTTCTTCTCGATCCGCGACGCGCAGGAGGCGCAGGTCATCCCGCCGATCGCCAGTTCGACCTGGTTCGGGGCGGCCGGCAGGGGCCGGGTGTTCGCCATCGTGTCTCTCCTCAGCCGTGGGTGTGGCCGTCGTCGCCGTGCCCGGTCGCGCTGGGCAGCGCCGTCGGGCCGGCCGGGGCCGGGCTTGCGGCGGGCGGATCCGGCACGGCCTGCGCCGGGCCGGCGGTCGCGGTGAATGCAGCGGTACGCACGGTGCCGTCGTGCTGGAAGTCGAGGTAGAGCCGGTAGTCCCCGGCGGACGGGACGTCGGCGTGGAAGACGATGCCGGGTCCGGCCGCCGTCCTGCCGTCGCCGGGCTCGCCGTCGGGGTGGACGTGCAGGTAGGCCAAGTCGCCGGCGCGCAGGGCGACGAGGTGGCCGTAGGCGCCGAGGTAGGGCTGGAGATCGGTGACCGGGGCGCCGTCCCGGCTGACCGACAGTGTGAGGCGGGAGGATCCGCCGGGGACGAGATCGCCGGTGAGAGTGACCGTGTAGCCGTCGACGGTGGTGCTGCGCTCGGCGGGCGGGAGCGGGCGGGGCCGGTAGTCGCCGGGGGCGGGGACGTCGGCGCCGAGGGTCAGCCCGTCCTCACGGGCGGCGGGCTGGAAGTCGGCGAACACCCGGTACTGCCCGGGGGTGCCGACGGCGAGCGGGATCGACCAGGTGCCGTCGGCGGCGCGTTCCGGGTGCACGTGCTGGAAATCGGACAGATCACGCCGTACCACAATCAGGTGGAGATCTTTGTCGTGGTTGACGGTGTAGTCGGTGACCGGCCGGTCGTCGGGGCCGAGGATGCGGAACCGGAACGGCTGCGCGTCACCGACCGCGAGGGTCGCGCTGATCGGCTGGAGCCGGTAGCCGTCCTGGGTGATCTGCAGTCCGGCCGGCAGGGCGGCAGTGGCTCCGGCCGGGGCCGGCTCGTTGTGCCGGTCGTGGGCGGCGGGAGCGGCGGGCGGCGCGGCGGGGCCGGCGAGCCGGCCGAGGCCGAGGGCGGCGGTGAAGACGACCGCCAGCCCCGCCCCGAAGGCGCCCAGCCGGGCAGGGGCGTTCACGACCGCGGCACCAGCTCGTAGCCGGCCTCGTCGACGGCGGCCGCGACGGCGGTGTCGTCGAGGGGCTGGTCACTGGTGACGGTGACGGCGCCGGACGGCAGGTCGACACGCACGTCGGTGACGCCGGGCAGGCGACGGACCTCGGCATCGACCGAACCCACGCAGTGCGCGCAGGTCATGCCGGTCACGGTGTAGGTCTGCTGTGTCGCCATGGTGGTGCTCCTTAGCGGGAAGCCGGGCGGCCGTCGCCCGGCGCAACGCCACTATACCCATACCCCCCACGGGTATCAAAGACCGGTCGCCGTGGCCAGAATCCGTTGGACCACGTCGTTCCTGCCACTGTGGCGCGTGCCGGCGGTTCCCTAGGTTCGCTGCATGTCGATTGTCGGGCCGATTCTCGTCGGCGTCCTCTTCATCCTGGTCATGGCGGCGTTCCCGGACGGGGCGCGGCAACGGGTCAACGCGCTGCTCATCGCGGGCGCCGGCGCCGTCTACTGGAGCGGCGGCCTGGGGGTGTGGGAGTTCCCGTTCGGTCTCGTGATGATCTACGTCGCCTACCGGGGCCTGGATTCCTGGCGCTGGATCGGGGTCGGCTGGCTGCTGCACACCTGCTGGGACGTGGTCCACCACCTCAAGGGCAACCCGATCATCCCGTTCGTGCACGATTCGTCGTTCGGCTGTGCTATCTGCGACCCGGTGATCGCGCTGTGGTGCTTCGCCGGCGGGCGCCCGGTGATCGCGCGACGTGCTCACGGATCCTTGCGCGGGTCCTGAGAGGGGCTTGAGGTTGCGTTGAGACAGCCGCCCGATCTGATCGGGCATGAACGCCACCGCAGTCGCCACCCCCGCCC
>NZ_FONV01000010.1 GCF_900113015.1 Actinoplanes philippinensis | reverse complement strand
ACTGCACTCGGGAGGGTGTGGGAGAGTAGGACGCCGCCGGACTCAACGTATGGAAAGGCCCACCCGGGTGACTGGGTGGGCCTTTTCTTTTTGCCTTTGTCCACTACGGTGAAGGCCGTGCTCGTATACCGGTCGTTGCCGAAGTCGCTCGGCCTTCTGGTGGCCGCGTTCGCCCTGATCGCCGCAAGTGCCTTCATGGCCTGGGTGAGCCGGCCCGGTCCGTCCTTCGACGTCGTGCGCTTCGTGATCGGCGTCTTCGGGGTGCTGTTCTTCGGCTTCGGGGCGGTCCGGGTCGGGCAGCAGGTGTTCCGCCGCGGGCCGGTGGTCGAGGTATTCACCGGCGGGGTGCGTGACATCCGGCTGTCGTCGCAGGTCATCCCGTGGCATGTGGTTCGTGGGGTGGAGCAGCTCGTCGTACAGCGGCAGGTTTTTGTCGTGGTCGTTGTCGAGGAGGGCTTCGAGAAGCGCTACCTGTCCGGCACGAAGGGCATGCTCCAGCAGGTCAACCGGAAGATCGGGTTCCTCGGGGTGAACATCGCCGTGACCGGGCTGCAGGTGTCGGCCGACGAGCTGCAGGAGGCGATCGTCCGGTACTGGCGGGAGGCGCTGCCCGGCCCGGTGCGGCACGACGACCGGCGGTGAGCAGCATCGCAATGGGGTGCGGGCATCCGGCGATCCGCCGGTATGCTGGGCGTGGGCCGTGACTGGCGCGTTCGGATGGTTGACCATCGTGGAGCGGCTCCGTCGAGATGACGTATGCCGTGCGCCTGGGCCTCTTCGCTACGTGATAGGGAGGTCCCATGCCTGAGTTGAACGCCGAGTCCATCGCTTTCCGCTCCGCCCTCGATGTGGTCCGTTCCGTCGAGCCGCGTATCGCCGACGCGATCGCGCAGGAGCTGACCGACCAGCGTGAGTCGCTGAAGCTGATCGCGAGTGAGAATTACGCTTCCCCGGCGGTCCTGCTCGCCATGGGTAACTGGCTCTCCGACAAGTATGCGGAGGGCACCGTCGGCCGCCGGTTCTACGCCGGCTGCCAGAACGTCGACATCGTCGAGTCCGTGGCGGCCGAGCACGCCAAGGCTCTGTTCGGCGCGCCGTACGCGTATGTCCAGCCGCACTCCGGCATCGACGCCAACCTCGTCGCCTACTGGGCCATCCTGGCCGACCGGGTCGAGGTGCCGTATCTGAAGAAGTTCGAGAAGCGGCAGATCAACGACCTGACCGACGCCGAGTGGGCCGAGCTGCGGCAGGCGTTCGGCAACCAGCGGCTGCTCGGCATGTCGCTGGACGCCGGTGGCCACCTGACCCACGGCTTCCGTCCGAACATCTCCGGCAAGATGTTCGACCAGCGCAGCTACGGGGTGGACCCGGCGACCGGTCAGATCGACTACGCGGCCCTGCTGGAGAGTGCCAAGGAGTTCAAGCCCGCGGTGATCGTGGGCGGCTATTCGGCGTACCCTCGCAAGGTCAATTTCGCGAAGATGCGGGAGATCGCCGACGAGGTGGGCGCGACCTTCATGGTCGACATGGCGCACTTCGCCGGTCTGGTCGCGGGTGGCGTGTTCACCGGCGACTTCAACCCGATCGAGCACGCGCACATCGTCACCACCACCACCCACAAGAGCCTGCGTGGCCCGCGGGGTGGCGCTGTCTTCTGCCAGCCGGAGCTCGCGCCGCAGGTGGACCGCGGCTGCCCGATGGTGCTCGGCGGCCCGCTGCCGCACGTGATGGCGGCGAAGGCGATCGCTTTCGCCGAGGCGCGCCGGCCTGAGTTCGCGACCTACGCCCAGCAGATCGTCACCAACAGCCAGGCGCTGGCCGAGGGCCTGCTGAAGCGGGGTGTGCAGCTGGTGTCCGGCGGCACCGACAACCACCTGGTGCTGCTCGACGTGCACCCGTTCGGCATCACCGGCCGGCAGGCCGAGCAGGCCCTGCTGGACAGCGGCATCGTGACGAACCGTAACGCGATCCCGAACGACCCGAACGGTGCGTGGTACACGTCCGGCATCCGGGTCGGGACGCCGGCGCTGACCAGCCGTGGCCTGGGTGTCGCCGAGATGGACCAGATCGCCGACCTGATCCACACGGTGCTCGCGGCCACCACCCCGGCCGAGGGTTCGAAGGCGAAGTTCACCCTGGACCCGGCTCTCGCCGACCGGATCAGCAAGCAGGCCACCGAGCTGCTCGCCCCGTTCCCGCTCTACCCGTCCGTGGACCTGGGCTGACGAATCAGCCGGGTTTGACCTGGACCCGCCGTCGGCCGTCAGTCGGTCGCGGCGGGTTCGTGTTTTCCGGTCAGCGCGAGCACGATGAAATGCAGCAGGCCGCAGCCGTATCCGCGGCGCAGGCCGGGGCGGGACAGCTCCAGGTGCCAGCTGTTCACCTCCTCGACCGGGTCGCTCTCCCACGGCCGGGTCGAGTCCATGATCCACGAGAGTGTGCCGTCGTCGCCGCAGGTGGCCATGGCCAGGCGCTCGGGAAACAGGTCGGGGCCGGACCGGGGTGCGGGGAGCCGGCCGGGGGCGGTCAGGTCGAGGACGCCGCCCAGCGGGCCCGGCCCGTAGGTGTCGATGAGCCAGCGGTAGTCGGCGGGCAACGGCCGGGCGATCGTGGCCCAGTCGACCACGGGCGGCCGGGCGGGTGGCGGGACCAGGGCGGTGAGCCGGTCCTGGAGGTTCGCGCCCCAGGCGAAGTGCGCTTCGACGATCAGGGGCAGGTCGGCGTCATATTGGACATCGGCGACGCCGGCTGCCCAGTGCCCGGCCCGGAACCGGTGCGGGGCGAGATGCACGCCTTCAAGCGGGTCGATGTCGAACGGGCCGGCCGGGTCGAGGCGGAGTTCCGCGGCGATGTCGGCGGCGAGTGTTTCGGCCTCCTGATAGAGCTGGGCGCTCTCCTCCCCGTCCAGTTCCTGCGGGTCGCCGAAGTCGTGGATGCCGATGACGAGATGCGCGCTGCAGGGCTCCGGGAGGGTGTAGGCCAGCATCTCGCCGAGCTGGAGGACGGCAGCGGTGTGGTGCCGCGACGGTTGCCAGCCCGCGGCGAACAGCACGTCGCGGAGCTCCTTCTCGCTCGGGACGTCGAGGATGCCGGACAGGCGGTGGGCGAGGTCGGTGAGACGGTCGCTGATCGAGGTCACCGAGGGATCATGGCGTACGCGGCGGCAACCGGTGGAGGACGACGTCGTGCAGGGCGCCGGTGATGTACGAGCCGCATGTGATCCATCCTAATTGTCCGTTACCGATCTGGTCTCCGGTTGACAGCCCGATGGCCTGGGCGTCTACTCCAAGGCAATGGTCTTCCTCGATGTCTTGGAGGGGGCATGCGCAGGTTCGTCGTGGCCGCGAGCGGTCTGTTACTGGTTCTCACCGGCGCCGCGTGCAATCGGGGCACCGGGGAGCCCGTCGTCGGGCTGATCACCAAGACCGACACCAATCCCTTCTTCGTGACCATGAAGAAGGGCGCGCAGGGCTCGGCCGCCACCGCCGGGGTCGACCTGCAGACCTTCTCCGGAAAGGTGGACGGCGACAACGAGGCCCAGGTGCTGGCGATCGAGAATCTGATCTCCTTCGGCGCCAAGGGCTTCCTGATCACCCCGAACGACTCGAAGGCGATCGTGCCCGCCATCGACCGGGCCCACGACGCCGGAATGCTGGTCATCGCCCTGGACACCCCGGTCGAGCCGGCCGATGCCGCGGACGCCACCTTCGCCACCGACAACTACCAGGCCGGGCTTCTGATCGGGCAGTGGGCGAAGGCCAAGTTCGCCACCGAGGGTAAGGACGCTCGGATCGCGATGCTCGACCTCAACGCCAATCAGGTGTCCGTGGACGTACAACGTGATCAGGGTTTTCTTGAAGGATTTGGCATCGACGTCGCCGACAAGGGACGCATCGGTGACGAGAGCGACCCGCGCATCGCCGGGCACGACGTCACCGACGGCAATGAAGAGGGCGGCCGGACCGCCATGGAGAACCTGCTCCAGAAGGATCCCTCGATCAATCTGGTCTACACCATCAACGAGCCCGCGGCGGCCGGCGCCTATGAGGCGCTGAAGGCGGCCGGCCGGGAGCGCGAGGTCACCATCGTCTCGGTCGACGGCGGCTGCCCGGGCGTCGACAACGTCACCGCCGGGGTGATCGGCGCGACCTCGATGCAGTTCCCGATCAAGATGGCCGAGCTGGGCGTCGCCGCGATCGCGGAGTACGCGAAGACCGGCGCGAAACCGCAGAACACCGCCGGCAAGAGCTTCGTCGACACCGGCGTGCAACTGATCACCGACCAACCGCAGGCCGGCGTGGAGGCGAAGGACTCCGCGTGGGGCAAGCAGAACTGCTGGGGGTGAGATGACCGCCACCGCTGATTTCGAGGTACGGCGGCACGACTCGTTCGGGCTGCGACTGCAACACCTGCTGCACGGCAATCCGGTGCTCGGCCCGCTCGCCGTGCTGATCGTGGCGATCGTTGCGTTCTCGATCGTCAACGCCCGGTTCTTCTCGGCGGCCAACCTGTCCCTGGTGCTGCTGCAGGTCACCGTGATCGCGACGCTGGCGCTCGGGCAGACCCTGATCATCCTGACCGCCGGCATCGACCTGTCGGCCGGGGCGATCGCGGTGTTCTCGTCGATCCTGATGGCGATCTTCGCGACCGACGCGGGAGTGCCGGCGCCGCTCGCGCTGCTGCTCGGCTTCGCGTGCGGCACGGCGATGGGCGCGGTGAACGGGCTGTTGGTGACCCGGATCAAGCTGCCGCCGTTCATCGTCACACTGGGCACGCTGACGATCTTCTTCTCGCTGAACGCTGTGGTCAGCAACAGTGAGACGATCCGTGGCGCGGACATGCCGGCCCTGATGACGTGGACCGGGCAGGCGATCCCGATCGGGAGCTTCCGGCTCAGCTACGGGTCGATCATCATGCTGCTGCTGTTCGGGTTCTTCGCCTACGCGCTGAGCTCGACGGCGTGGGGCAAGCACGTCTACGCGACCGGGGACGACGTCGAGGCGGCCCGGCTGGCGGGCATCCGGACCGGCCGGGTGCTGTTCTCGGTCTACACCACGGCCGGGCTGCTCTACGCGGTCGCCGGGTGGATCCTGATCGGGCGGCTCGCGTCGGCCAGCCCGAACGTCGGCACCGAGTACAACCTGGACTCGATCACCGCGGTCGTGCTCGGCGGGACCAGTCTCTTCGGCGGTCGCGGCGGGGTGATCGGCACGCTGATCGGGGCGCTGATCGTCGGGGTCTTCCGCAACGGCCTGCAACTGGCCGGCGTCGAGGTGGTCTGGCAGGGCTTCGCGATCGGCCTGCTGGTGCTGATCGCGGTCTCGCTGGACCAGTGGATCAGGAAGGTGCGCTCGTGACGACTCCGGTTCTTCAAGCCAAAGGCCTGACCAAGAGGTACGGGCGAGTGGTCGCGATCGACGGCAGTGACCTCGAGTTGCTCCCGGGCGAGATCCTCGCGGTGATCGGTGACAACGGGGCCGGCAAGTCGAGCCTGATCAAGGCGCTGTCCGGGGCGCTGGTCCCGGACAGTGGCGAGATCCTGCTGGACGGGCAGCCGGTGCACTTCCGCAACCCGATGGAGGCCCGCGCCGCCGGGATCGAGACCGTCTACCAGACCCTTGCGGTGGCGCCGGGGCTGGACATCGCGGACAACCTGTTCCTCGGCCGGGAGCAGCGCCGGCCCGGCCCGCTGGGGTCGATCTTCCGGATGCTGGACCGCAAACGGATGCGGGAGGAGGCGGCCCGGCACATGAGCGAGCTCGGTGTCGCCACCCTGCAGAACATCGGCCAGCCGGTGGAGTCGCTCTCCGGCGGCCAGCGGCAGGCGGTGGCGGTGGCCCGGTCGGCGGCCTTCGGCAGCAAGGTGGTGATCCTCGACGAGCCGACCGCGGCGCTCGGCGTGAAGGAGGGCAACCGGGTCCTGCAGCTGATCCGCGACGTCCGGGACCGGGGTCTGCCGGTGATCCTGATCAGCCACAACATGCCGCACGTCTTCGAGATCGCGGACCGTATCCACATCCAGCGCCTGGGCCGCCGGATCGCGGTGATCACGCCGGGATCCCACTCGATGTCCGACGCGGTCGCGATCATGACGGGAGCCGCCGCTCCGCCGGACGCCTGACTTTCCTCAACCGTTCCGGGACGGCGTCGATCAGGTTTGACATGTGGTTACGCCCGGCCCGTCCGCGAGTGCGGAGCACCTCACGGCTGTTCGCGACCTTCGCTGCGGCCAGTCTCGTCCCGGTGGTCGCCCTGGGTGCGCTCGTGGTGCAGGACTACCGCCGGGACGCGGCCGAGCAGGGACGTGCCCAGGGGCTGGCACAGGCCGACGTCATCGCGCAGATGGTGGTCGCGCCCGCACTGAACAGTGGCGAGGCGCACATTCTGGGCGGAGACCTGAGCCGCCGTGGACTCACCGCCGAGCAGTACGAGCGGATGCGCGAGTCCACCGGGCTCGCCGTCTACCGCGGCTCGGTGCAGCACCTGCGGCTGCGGGGCTTCACCGGCCGGGTGATCTTCTCCGACGACGGCTCGTCCAGCAACGGGGTGCCGGTGTCCGATCCGGACTTCCAGGCCGCCGCGGCGGGTGCGGCCCGAGCCAAGGTCATCATCGGGCGGACCCAGACGATCCGGGTGATGCAGCCGCTGTTCGCCGGGGCGACCGGGCAGTCCGTCGGTGTGCTCGAGGTCTATCTGCCGTACCAGTCGATCGCCGACCGCCTGGACCATCAGGTGACCCAGACCGTCCGGCGCATCGGTGGCGGTCTCGCCGCCCTCTATCTGGTCCTGGCGCTGCTGGCCTGGTGGATCACCCGGTCGCTGCGCCGCTACGCCGCCGACCAGCGGCACAACGCCCTGCACGACGCGCTGACCGGACTGCCGAACCGGGTCGCCTTCCGCGCCGAGGCGGACGCCGTCCTGAACCAGGCCCGCCGGGACGGGGAGACGGGCGCCGTGGTGCTCGTCGACCTCAACCGGTTCAAGGAGGTCAACGACACCCTCGGTCATCACGCCGGTGACGAGCTGCTGCGGGTGGTCTCCGAGCGGTTCCGGGCCGGTCTGGACTCGCGGGACCTGCTGGCGCGGCTGGGCGGGGACGAGTTCGCCCTCCTGCTGCCGGGCCGGACCGGGCCGGAGGCGGTCGCGCTGCTGGAGGGTGTGCGGGATCGGCTGGCCGAGGAGATGGTGCTCGACGGCGTGCCGCTGAGCATCGAGGCGAGCTTCGGCATCGCCCTCTACCCGGAGCACGGCGACCACCTCCAGGAGCTGACACAGCACGCGGACGTGGCGATGTACCAGGGCAAACGCGGTACGGCGGACATCGTCATCTACTCCGGCACCGGGGTCGCCCACTCGCATCAGTGGCTCGTGGTGCAGGCCGAGCTGCGGCACGCGCTGGAGCGCGACGAACTGGTCCTGCACTACCAGCCCAAGGTCAACCTGCCGGACGGCGCGGTGATCGCTCTGGAGGCGCTGGTCCGCTGGGAGCATCCGGAGCGCGGGTTGCTGCCGCCGGGTGTCTTCCTGCCGGCCGCCGAGCACTCCGGGTTGATCGTGCCGCTCACCGAGTGGGTGCTGCGCCGGGCCCTGACCGACCAGCTGGGCTGGACCGCGGCCGGCCAGTCGTGGGCGGTGTCGGTGAACGTGTCGGTGCGCAACCTCGAGGTGGCCGGATTCCCGGACCTGGTGGCCGCGCTGCTCGCCGAGACCGGCACCCCGCCGGAGCGGCTGGTGCTCGAGGTGACCGAGACCGCGCTGGCCGGCGACGTGGAGAGGGTGGAACGGGTGCTCGCCCAGGTGGCCGCGCTCGGTGTCGGCCTCTCCGTCGACGACTTCGGCGCCGGCTTCACCAGCCTGTCGCATCTGCGCGGGCAGCCGGTCGCGGAGATCAAGATCGACCGGAAGTTCGTGGCCGACGTGACGCACGACCCGCAGAGCCGGGCCATCGTCCGGTCGGTGATCGAGCTGGCGCACGGCCTGGGCAGCCGGGTCACCGCCGAGGGTGTCGAGACGGCCGAGGTCTACCGATGGCTGATCGACGCGGGCTGTGACGAGGCGCAGGGTTACCTGATCGGCCGTCCGGTTCCGTGGCCGCAGGTGGACGCCGGGATTTTCGGGCTGCCGGGTGAGATGTCAGAAGCGACGATGATCGAAGGAATGTCCCGATGAGTCTCCTCAGTCGTGCCGCGGCCGCCGCCGGGATCGCGCTCGTTCTCGCGTCGGGTGGCTGCACCGGGGCCCCGGGCGTCGCCGTCCAGGCCGGGGCGGTGGACGAGGTCGGCACCGTGGCCATGGACGAGGCGCTGCACGCCAAGCTGCCGGAGACGATCCGGATGCGCGGGTTCGTGCGCCTGGTGACCGATGCCAGCTACGCGCCGATGGAGTACTTCGCCGCCGACGGGCGCACCATCATCGGCTTCGAACCGGATCTGGCCGCCGCGCTGGGTGAGGTGCTCGGCGTACGGGTCGAGATGGTGGTCGGCGTCTTCAACACGGCGCTCGACGAGGTGTCGGCCGGCACGTACGACGGGGTGCTGTCCTCGATGACCGACACCGAGGACCGGCGTGACCGGGCGGACTTCGTCAACTACTTCTCCACCGGCACGTCGATCCTGGTGCAGCGGGGCAACCCGAAGGGCGTCCGGAGCCTCGACGACCTGTGCGGTCATTCGGCGGCGGCCGAGACGGGCACCTTCCAGGAGGAGATGCTCCGGCAGACGGCGAAGAAGTGCGGATCCCGCCCGGTACGGATCGTCAGCCTGCCGACGAACGCGGACGCCCTGGTGGAGCTGCGCCTGGGCCGGGTGGTGGCGGCGCTGCAGGACTACCCGCCGGCCTCCTACCTGACCACCGATGAGCGGACCAGCGCCTTCTTCGAGCTGGCCTCGGACGAGCAGTACGAGCCGGGCCTCTTCGGTATCGCGGTGGACAAGCACAACGTGGCGCTGCGGGACTGCCTGCGCGACGCCCTGCAGCGGCTCATCGACTCCGGCACCTACGGCGACCTGCTGGCCCGCTGGGAGCTGAGCGCGAGCGGAGTCAGCAAGGCGACAGTCAACGGCGCATAGACACTCATGGAGAACTACACGCTCGTGTAGTACGCTACACGCGTGAGTAGTGACAGCGACCTGACCGCCCGAGCCCGGATCCGGGACGCCGCGATCGCCCTCTTCACCGAGCGGGGCATCGCCGGCGCCACGATCCGCGACATCGCCCAGGCCGCCGGCGTCTCCTCGGGCCTGCTACGGCACCACTTCGGGTCCAAGGAGGGGCTCCGCGACGCCTGCGACGAGTGGGCCATGGCGCGGATAGCGCAGCTGCAGATGGCGTTCACCGAGTCCGGCACGATCGGCGGCGCCATCGCCCCCGACGCCATGGCCCTCCAGCAATATCTGGTGCGGTCCCTGATGGACGGATCGCCCCGGGGCGCGGCCATGTTCGAGCAGACCGTGCAGCGCGGCGAGCAGTGGCTGGCCACCACCGGGCTGGAGACGTCCGACCCGCGCGCCTACGTGGCGGTCCTCGGCGCCATGAAGATGGGCATGTTCCTGATGCGTGACCAGTTGACGGCCGCGCTCGGCGAGGACGTCGGCGCCATGCCCGGCTACCTGCGCCTCATCCGGGCCTCCCTGGAGATCTTCTCGCAGCCACTCCTCACCCCTGAGCAGGCCGACGACGCGCTGAAGGCGCTGGATCGGCTCGGAGATTCTCTGATCGGAGAGAAGGGGTCATGGCGGATGCCATCGATGTCGAAGGACTGATCAAACGGTTCGGGGCGGTCACCGCTCTGGACGGGCTCGACCTGCGCGTCGCGACCGGCGAGGTGCACGGCTTCCTCGGGCCGAACGGTGCGGGCAAGACCACCACCATCCGCGTGCTGCTCGGGCTGATGCGGGCCGACGGCGGCTCGGCGCGGCTGCTCGGCGGCGACCCGTGGGCCGAGGCCACGGCGCTGCACCGCCGGCTCGCCTACGTCCCCGGTGACGTGACGTTCTGGCCCAACCTGACCGGTGGCGAGGTGATCGACCTGCTCGGCCGGCTGCGGGGCGGCCTCGACCGGCAGCGCCGCGACCACCTGATCGAGCGGTTCGAGCTCGACCCGCGCAAGAAGGGCCGGACCTACTCCAAGGGCAACCGGCAGAAGGTGGCGCTGGTCGCGGCGCTCGCCTCCGACGTGGAGCTGCTTCTGCTCGACGAGCCGACCTCCGGGCTGGACCCGCTGATGGAGGAGGCCTTCCGGGAGGTGATCCTCGAGGAGAAAAGACGCGGTGACCGTACGGTCCTGCTGTCCAGCCACATCCTCTCCGAGGTCGAGGCGCTCTGTGACCGGGTGACCATCATCCGGGCCGGCCGAGCCGTGGAGACCGGCACCCTGGCCGACCTGCGCCACCTGACCCGCACCACCATCCGCGCCGAGCTGACCGGCCCGGTCAACGGGCTCGCCACCATCGCCGGGGTGCACGACCTCACCACCGAGAACGGTCGGGTGGCCTTCGACGTGGACGCCGACGCCCTCGAGCCGGCGCTGAAGTCGCTGGTCGAGGCCGGGGTGCGCAGTCTGGTCAGCCAGCCGCCGTCGCTGGAGGAGCTTTTCCTGCGGCACTACACGCGGGACGCGGAGAGCGTCCGATGACCGGGACGCTCGGCCTGATCCGGCTGGCGCTGCGCCTCGACCGGGTCGTCATGCCGCTCTGGGTGTTCGTGCTCGGCCTGCTGCCCGTCGTGTATGTCTCCGGCTTCGACACGCTGTTCGCCACGGCGCAGGAGCGGATCCACTACGCGCAGATCAGCGCGGCCAACGCCGGGTTCGTCGGCCTCTACGGCCCGCTGCACGGCGACAGCCTCGGCGAGCTGACCGTCTGGCGGGGCGGCTTCCTGCCGGTGATGATCGGTCTCGCCGCCCTGCTCACCGTCATCCGCCACACGCGGGCCGACGAGGAGGCCGGCCGCACTGAGCTGCTCCGTGCCGGGGTGACCGGCCGGTTCGCGCCGCTGGCCGCCGCCGTGCTGGTCACGGCCGGGGCGTGCCTGGTGATGGGCGTGCTCGTCGCGGTCACCCTGATCGGCCACGGGCTGCCCGCCGCCGGCTCGGTGGCGCTCGCCGTGTCGTACACGGTCAGTGGCTGGCTCTTCGCCGGTGTCGGCGCGGTCGCGGCGCAGATCGCCGACACCGGGCGCGCGGCGCGGGCGATCGCCGTGCTGGTCCTCGGCGTGTCCTATGTGCTGCGGATGGGCGGGGACATCTCGGCACTCGGCGGCGGCCGGCTCGACTGGATGTCGTGGCTGTCGCCGATCGGCTGGGCGCACCGGGTCTTCCCGTTCGGGGCGGACGACTGGTGGCCGGTGGTTCCGGCGGTCGTCACCACACTGGCCACGGTGGCCGCCTCGGCGTACCTTCTGACTCGCCGTGACCTCGGCGGTGGCCTGCTCGCCGGACGGCTCGGACCGGCCTCGGCGGCCGCGTCCCTCGGCTCGCCGATCGCGCTGGCCTGGCGGCTGCACCGCGGGCTGCTGGCCGGCTGGACCGCCGGGTTCGCGGCGCTGGGCCTGGTCTTCGGCGGGGTGAGCACCAGCGTGGCGCAGCTCGCCGAGGACTCCGCCTCGATGGGCCGGATCTTCAGCCAGCTCGGCGGCAGCGACTCCATCATGGACGCCTACTTCGCCTCCATCGCGCAGACCTGTGCGCTGATCATCGCCTGCTACGCGGTTCAGGCCGCGCTGCGGATCCGTGACGAGGAGCAGACCGGTCACGCCGAGGCGATGCTGAGCACCGACGTGAGCCGGTGGGCGTGGGGCGCCAGTCACCTGATCTTCGCCCTGCTCGGCCCGGCCGCGGCCCTGCTCGCCGAAGGGCTGGTCGCCGGTCTGGTGCACGGCGATCCCGGTCGGGTCGTGGCGTCCGCGCTGGCCCAGCTCCCGGCCGTCTGGGTGCTGGCCGGGGTGGCCACGCTGCTGATCGGGGTGGCGCCGAAACTGGCCGCGGCCGCCTGGGCGGTGCTCGCCGGGGCGCTGCTGATCCTGATCGTGGGGCCGCTGGTGCAGATCGACCAGTGGGTGCTCGACCTGTCCCCGTTCACCCATGTCCCGCACCTTCCCGGTGCGAGCTTCACGGCCGTACCCCTGCTGATCCTGACCTTGATCGCAGCCGCACTCGGTGGCGCCGGCCTGCTGGCCCTGCGCCGCCGCGATCTCCCCGCGTAGCAGACCTCCCCGCGAGCAAAACGGTGCGGCCCGGCCGAAAGGCCGGGTCGTTGCCGGCCGGGTCAGTATTGACGGTTGGGCAGCACGGCCTTCGCGGCCTCGCGGTCGAACGTGGTCTCGTCCACGACCACCCGGCGCGGGATGCTCTGTCCGGTCTTCACCTTGCCGACCAGCTCCATCAGCTGCGGCCCGAGCAGGGGATTGCACTCGATGACGTAGTTGAGCCGGCCCTCGGCCAGGGCGCTCAACCCGTCCCGGCTGGCGTCCACGGTGATGATCTTGATGTCTTCGCCGGGGCGTTTGCCGACCGCCTCGATCGCCTTGACCGCGCCCAGGCCCGCGTCGTCGTTGTGCGCGAAGAGCACGTCGATGTCGCTGTGCTCCTGCAGGAAGCCGCTCATCACCTGCTCGCCGCCGGCCCGGGTGAAGTTGCCGTCCCGCGAGTCGATCACCTTCAGGTCGGTGTCGGCCTTGATCGCGTCGGCGAAGCCGGTCCGGCGCTGGTTGGCCGGCGCCGACCCGGTGGTGCCCTCGATCTCGACGATCTGGACCGGGCCCTTGTGGTCACGGAAGTGCTCGACCAGCCACTCGCCGGCCTTGCGGCCCTCGGCGGTGAAGTCGGAGCCCAGCACCGTGGCGAACAGCGACGTGTCGGTGGTGTCCACCGTCCGGTCGGTCACGATCACCGGGATGCCGGCGTCCTTGGCCTCCTGCAGCACCTTGTCCCAGCCCGACTCGACGACCGGGGAGAAGGCGATGACGTCGACCTTCGCGGCGATGAACTCCCGGATGGCGGCGATCTGGTTGTCCTGTTTCCCGTCGGCGACCCGCAGGTCCAGCTGCACCGAGGCGTTCGTGGCGGCGTGCTCGATCGACGCCGTGTTCGCGAGCCGCCACGCGCTCTCCGCGCCGACCTGGGAGAACCCGAGACGGATGCCGCCCTGGGCCGCCGAGCGGGGGGCGGTGTCCTCACCGCCCCCGCACGCCGTCAGCAGACCGGCGAGAACCAAGACCAGGAACGTCGACGGTCTGCGCATGTTTTCACCGTATTACGGATGTATCAGTCCTTTGGCCGTTTCGGCAGGACCAGCTCCTCATGATCGAGTTCCCGGTTGAGCACCCGCAGACTCTCGTCGGCCAGGCGGCCCGCGTCACGCCAGCGCAGCAGTTCCTCGCGCTCGGCGTCGATGACCGCCTGCCGGACCATCAGCGCCGCCTCGTACTGCGGAGACTTCGGCACCTCGTGAGACTCCACCTGCTCCAGCAGGTCCAGCCGGCGACGGTAGCGGTCCAGGCGGAACTGGAGCTGCCGGCGCATCGTCTCGATCGCCTCGTCCTCCACGTGATCGTGCTGCTCCTCCTGGATGTCGTCGAGCCGGTTCAGGGCGGCCTGGACGGCGGCCGAGCGGGCCTCGTTGCGCAGGCGGGCCTTGTCCTTCTGGTTGGCGCGCAGACCCAGCAGGCGGACCAGCGGCGCGAAGGTGAGGCCCTGTCCGACCAGGGTGACGAGCACGACCACCAGGGCGCAGAAGACCATCAGGTCATGGTTGGGGAAGTCGTCGGGAATGGTGAAGACCGCCGCCAGGGTGATGACGCCACGGGTGCCGGCCCAGGTCAGAGCGGTGACCTCCCGGCCGGACAGCGGCTGCTCCTTGGCCCGGCCCTCTGGGACGTCCATGTCGTCGTCCTGCTGGCCACCCAGGCGCAGGTGCAACTCGCGGGGGAGCAGCTGGGTGATCGCCAGCCAGAGCGGGCGCACCAGGAGCACCACACCCAGCGTGATGGCCAGCGCGATGCTGATCGCCTGCCACGTGTAGGACCGGAGCCCTTCGAGGATGTCCTTGACCTGCATGCCGATCAGCAGGAAGACCGCACCCTCCAGCAGGAAGTCGATCAGCCGCCAGACGGCGGCGCTCTGCAGGCGGCTGGCGCCGGTGGTGTAGCGCGGGGTGTCGTGTCCGACGATCAACCCGGCCACCACGACGGCGAGCACACCGGAGAGGTGGTAATGCTCGGCCAGGGTGAAAGCGCCGAGCGGAGTGATGATCGACAGGGCGTTCGCGCTGAGCGGGTCCTGCCGGAACGGCCTGAGGAACCGCACGACGTACGCGATGACGATGCCGATGACCACGCCGCCGGTGGCCGAGGTGAAGAAGTGCTGGACCGTGCCGCCGAACGAGATCTCCTCGCCGTCCTGTTGCGCGGCGATCGCCACGGTGAGAAGGGTCAGTGCGGTGGCGTCGTTCAGCAGACCCTCACCCTGGATCAGGGTGATCAGCTTGCCCGGCAGCCCCGCCTTGCGGCCTACGGCGAGCGCCGCGACCGGATCGGGCGGGGCGACCGCCGCCCCCAGGGCGACACCGGCGGCGAGAGTGGCCCCGGCGACCCACAGCGAGAAACCGAGGCCGACCAGCAGAGCGGTGATCAGCACCAGGACCACCGACAGACTGATCACCGTCCGGATGTTGCGCCGGATGTCCAGCAGGGAGGAGTCCAGGGCCGCGTTGTAGAGCAGGGGCGGGAGAACGAACATCAGAATCACATGTTCGTTCACCCCCAGGTTCTTCCCGGGAAGGTAGGAGTAGGCGACGCCGACCAATGTCAGCAGAACCGCGGCGGGGAGGCCGGTCTTCTCCGTGACCCAATGGACCACGATGATCACCGCGATCGCTCCCAGCGCGTACAGCAGGATCTGCTCGTAGATCATTTGATCATTGTCGCGGTTACCTCCTGGCCAGCGCTTCGCGGGCCGCGGCCAGAGCGGCCCGGTTCTTCTCGATCACCGGGCGGGCGGCAGCGACGATCTTCGCGATCGACGGGTCCTTGCTGACGGCCAGAACGAGCCGCGCCAGCTTCTCCGCCCGCTCGTAATTGGACAGCTGGGTGTCGATGAACAGCGTGTCGAAACCGGCCGCGGTGGCGGTCCGATACTGCTCGGCGAGGGTCAGCTGCTCCGAGTTCGGCTCCGCCGGCAGGCGCACATCCAGAGCCTCGGCAACCTGCCTGACCTGGGCGTCCAGCTTCAGGTGGTACGCCGCGAACCGCTTGCCGAGCTTGCGTACGGTCCGGTTCTCGCTCTTCTTGGCGGCCAGCCGGCCGACCTCGATCTGGGACAGGTTGCCCTGGTGCACGGCGATCAGGAACTCGGCCTCCGGGCTGACCGGGCGGCCCGCCGTGACGCTGGAGCCGGCGGTCTCCGGCCGGGCCGGGGCGGCCGCCGCGGACACCGGGGAAAGGCCGATCAGGGCTGTGGCACCCAACGTAAAAATCATGTGACGGAAAGACATAATCGCAGCATAAACGGCTTAAAAGGGACGCGCCCGGACATCATCGATGGCCGGGCGCGTCGTGCTGCGAGGTGAATCAGTACCGGTAGTGCTCCGGCTTGTACGGCCCCTCGACGTCCACGCCCAGGTACTCCGCCTGCTTCTTGGTGAGGGTGGTCAGCCGGACGCCGAGCGCGTCCAGGTGCAGCCGGGCCACCTTCTCGTCCAGGTGCTTCGGCAGCACGTAGACCTGCTTCTCGTACGCCTCCGGCTTGGTCCAGAGCTCGATCTGGGCCATCACCTGGTTGGTGAACGAGTTGGACATCACGAAGCTCGGGTGACCGGTCGCGTTGCCCAGGTTCATCAGGCGGCCCTCGGAGAGGACGATCACCGAGTGGCCGTCCGGGAAGCGCCACTCGTGCACCTGCGGCTTGATCTCGACCTTCTCGATGCCCTCGACCTTGGCCAGGCCGGCCATGTCGATCTCGTCGTCGAAGTGGCCGACGTTGCCGACGATCGCGTTGTGCTTCATCGCCGACAGGTGCTCGACGGTGATGATGTCGGTGCCGCCGGTGGTGGTGATGAAGATGTCGGCCTCACCGACCACGTCCTCGATCCGGACGACCTGCATGCCGTCCATCGCGGCCTGCAGCGCGCAGATCGGGTCGACCTCGGTGACCACGACGCGGGCGCCCTGGCCACGCAGCGTCTCCGCGGAGCCCTTGCCGACGTCGCCGTAACCGCAGACCACGGCCAGCTTGCCGCCGAGCATCACGTCGGTCGCCCGGTTGAGGCCGTCGACGAGCGAGTGGCGGATGCCGTACTTGTTGTCGAACTTGCTCTTGGTGACCGCGTCGTTGACGTTGATCGCCGGGAAGAGCAGGGTGCCCTCCTTGGCCAGCTTGTAGAGCCGGGCCACACCGGTGGTGGTCTCCTCGGTCACGCCCTTGATCTCGGCCGCGATCTTCGTGAACCGCTGGTTGTCGGCGGCGAGGCTGCCGCGCAGCGTCTCCAGGATGATCGAGTACTCGTGGTTGTCCTCGGCCGTGGTGGCCGGAACAGCGCCCGCGCCCTCGAACTCGACACCCTTGTGCACGAGCAGGGTGGCGTCACCGCCGTCGTCGAGGATCATGTTCGGCCCGCGGCCGTCGCCGAAGTCGAACAGGCGCATGGTCGCCCACCAGTACTCCTCCAGCGTCTCGCCCTTCCAGGCGAAGACCGGCACACCGGCCGGGGCGTCGACGGTCCCGGTCGGGCCGACGACGACCGCGGCGGCCGCCTCGTCCTGGGTGGAGAAGATGTTGCAGGACACCCAGCGGACCTCGGCGCCGAGCGCGACCAGGGTCTCGATCAGGACGGCGGTCTGCACGGTCATGTGCAGCGAGCCGGCGATCCGGGCGCCGCTCAGCGGCTTGCTGTCACCGAACTCGGTGCGCAGCGACATCAGGCCGGGCATCTCGTGCTCGGCGAGACGGAGCTGGTGGCGGCCGGCCTCGGCCAGCGACAGGTCGGCGACCGCGAAGTCGAGACCGTTGACGGATCGAAGTTTGTCGCTCATGAAAAGAGGGCTCCTCCCTCTCAGGAGGCGCCCTTGCGTCAAGAAACCCGGCCGAGCGTGGCGGGTCTCGACAGAGCCCGTTGCAGCGCCTCTCGGCAGAGCCGGGAACTACTCTAACGCCCGCCCGGCAAGATCACATCCGCCGGAGTGTTCCGTCAGTGTCCGTAATCACGTACGTTCCGTCACCGAGGACATCCAGATCGTATTGGTCGATGGTGGTGATCTCGAGTTCGCCGAGGACCTCGCCGGTGTGCGCATCGACCCGGAAGTGCCGCCACCAGTCGGTGTCCTCCTCCTCGTCGACCCCGAAGACGACAGCGATCACGGTGTCGTCGTCCAGGAAGCCGGGGCTCCACTCCAGGAAGATGTCGTCCTCGTCGTCGGGGAAGCCGAAATCCGGCAGGGTCACCGTGAACAGCGGTTCCCCGCCGGGGAAGGCGTGCACGATCAGGTCGTCGCTGTCGTGGCCGACGGTCACGAAGCGGGTCTCGTCCGGCGAGACGCCGTGCAGTGAGCGATCACCCCAGCCGTAGTCGTGCGGCGCCGTGTCCGGCCCGGCCAGGTAGATCTGGATGCCGTCCTGGCCCTCGCCGACCTCCAGCAGCATCCGGCCGTCACGCAGCGCGACGTGATCGCCGCCGTGCCCGGCCGTCGGCAGCTCGTAGCGGGCCCGCAGCTCCCCGGTGGCGGCGTCCAGAGCGATCCACTCGTCGTCGCGGCCGCGGTCGGCCATCGCGTTCGGCGCATAGACCCAGAGCACGGCGTCGTCGGCGGAGAGCGCCACGTCGGTGTAGGAGACGCCGCACTTCGGGCCGCGGGCGCCGAGCTCGAAACGCCACTCCTCGCGCCCCTCGGGATCGACCTTCAGCACCGCCGTGTCGGTGGCGTAGAACAGCCGGTCACGCGAGGCCGGGACGGCGTGGCCCTCGCTGCCCGGCTCCCGGAAGGTGCTGCGCGGCGGGACGGCGAAGGTCCGGACCAGCTCCAGGTCGGTGTCGTAGACCTCGACACCGCGATCGTTCTTACGGGAGATCACGCGCACGTCGGCAGCCTAGCGCGAGTCATCTTCTTGCAATCACTTGCAATAACGAGGCGAAAAATCGAAATACTGCGACAGGTCATTGTGAGGTAGATCTCCATGGCTCTATGGTCGGCTCACCGTCCTCAAGGCAAAGGAAAGAGCCTTCGATGTCCTGGCCCGTCCTTCTGATCGGGGCGCTGCTCGGCGCCACCGGCATTCCGCATCCCGCCGACGCCGCTCCCCGGTCCGCCACGGTCACCCGGGCCGCCCTCGACCCCGCCCTGGCCGCCGGGCGCGGCGCCGCGGTGGCCTTCCTGGAGCAGGAGGCCGAGCGCGCCGCCACCAACGGGACCGTGATCGGGCCGGACCGCACCGCCTACACGCTGCCCGCCGAGGCGTCCGGCCGCTCCGCTGTCACCCTCGACCCCGGCGAGTGGGTGGAGTTCACACTGCCCCGGCCGGCGAACGCGATCACCGTGCGCTACAGCATCCCGGACGCGCCCGGCGGTGGCGGGATCACCGCGCCGCTGTCGGTCACCACCCGGCACGAGTCCCGCACCATGACGCTGACCTCGCAGTACTCGTGGCTCTACAACCAGTACCCGTTCAGCGACGACCCGCGGGCGGACCTCCTGCACCCGGACTGGTGGATCACCGAGTGCCAGTGTGTGCCGGCCGCCACCACCCCGGCCCCGGTGATCACCAAGCCGTTCCGGCCGGCCCACTTCTACGACGAGCAGCGGCTGCTCCTCGGGCGTACGTACCGGGCCGGTGACCGGGTCCGGCTCACCGCCCGCTCGGTGCCGACCACGATCGACCTGCTCGACTCGGAGCTGGCCGGGCCGCCCGAGGTGGTGAGCGGCGTCAACCCGGTGCTGTTCGGCGCCGACCCGAGCGGGCGGCGGGACTCCGCCGCGGCCATCGAGCGCGCGGTGGCGTACGCCCGGAAGGTCCATCGAAAGGTCTATCTGCCACCGGGCGTCTTCCAGGTGAACCGGCACATCGTCGTCGACGACGTGACCATCACCGGGGCCGGCAACTGGCACACCGTCGTCAAGGGCCGCGAGGTCGCGCTGACCGAACCCGCCCCGGACGGCTCGGTGCACACCGGCGTCGGCTTCTACGGCCGCGCCGCCGCCGAGGGTGGCAGCCGCAACGTGCACCTGTCCGATTTCGCGATCCAGGGCGACGTGCGCGAGCGGATCGACACCGACCAGGTCAACGGGGTCGGCGGGGCGATGAGCGACTCGACCGTCGACGGCCTCTACATCCAGCACACCAAGGTGGGGCTCTGGTTCGACGGCCCGATGTCGAACATGCGGGTCACCGACAACATCATCGTCGACCAGATCGCCGACGGCCTCAACTTCCACACCGGGGTCACCGGCTCGCTGGCCCGTGGCAACTTCGTCCGCAACACCGGTGACGACGCGCTGGCCATGTGGGCGGAGAAGACCACCAACGCCGGCAACACCTTCGACCGCAACACCGTCCAGTCGCCGACGCTGGCCAACGGCATCGCCGTCTACGGCGGCCGGGACACCACGGTCTCGAACAACCTGGTCGCCGACCCGGTCCGGGAGGGCAGCGCGCTGCACGCCGGCACCCGGTTCGGCGCCGAGCCGTTCACCGGCGCCCTGCGGTTCACCAACAACACCACGGTCCGGGCCGGCACCTTCGAGCTGAACTGGCGGATCGGGCTCGGCGCGATCTGGCTCTACAGCCTGGAGGGCGGTTTCGGCGCGGACGTGCGGGTGACCGGCGACCACTACCTGGACAGCACCTACAACGCGATCATGCTGGTCGCCGAGTGGGGCGTGAAGAACCTCTATTCGATCGACAATCTTAAATTCAAAGACATTCGGGTCGACGGTACGGGCACCAGCGTTCTGAGCGCACGCGCGGCCGGTTCCGCGTCCTTCGAGAACGTCGACGCCCGCAACGTCGGCGCGGTCGGCGTGAACAACTGCGGCCGGTTCGGGTTCCCCGCGACCGGATCCGAGTTCGGGCTCACCGATCTCGGCGGCAACGACGGTGCCTGGCTCACGCCGTACCTGCCGAACACCATCACGTGTGACGACCGTCCCCCGGTCGTGGCGCCACCCGGTCCCTCGAAGTGGTGAACTGAGCCCGGCCATGGCGACCACAGAGTGTCGTCATGGCCGCTCCGGGTAATACCGGCGCGAGCGGTTGGTTTCCGGGCACCTACCACAGGTAGCCTGGTCGGCGCTGCACGGACCGGAAGATGGGAAGTACGTTGAGCCGAACCCTGTTGGTCACCGGTGGTGCCGGATTCGTCGGTGGCGCCTTGATCAGGTCGCTGCTGAACGACTTCCCGGACGCGACGATCGTCTCGCTGGACAACTACTTCACCGGCACCCCGGAGAACCACGTCCACGACCCGCGCGTCACCTACATCGACGGGTCGACCACCGACATCGCCAAGATCTGGGCCGACCGCGGCCTGCCCGGCCCGGAGCTCGTCTTCCACCTCGGTGAGTATTCGCGCATTCCGCAGTCGTTCGAGGACCACGACCTCACCTGGGATTTCAACCTCCTCGGCACCAAAGAGGTGGTCAAGTTCACGGCCGGGCACGGGGCGAAACTGATCTACGCCGGGTCCAGCTCGAAATTCGGCAACGACGGCGAGGACGAGAACCTCAACCCGTATGCGTGGACCAAGGCCAAGAACATCGAGTACATCAAGAACTACTCGAACTGGTATGGGCTGGACTACGCGATCGCGTACTTCTACAACGTCTACGGCCCCGGCCAGATCAGCGACGGCAAGTACGCGACGGTGATCGGCATCTTCGAGCGCCAGTTCCTGGCCGGCGAGCCGCTGACCGTGGTGTCCCCGGGCACCCAGACCCGCGACTTCACCCACATCGACGACATCGTCCGCGGCCTGGTCCTCGTCGCCCGCGGCGGCTCCGGAGACGGCTACCTGCTCGGCACCGGCTGTGAGTGGCCGCTGGCCAAGGTCGCCGAGCTGTTCGGCGGCGAGTTCACGCTCATCCCCGAGCGGCGCGGCGAGCGGGTCCGTGGCCAGGCCGACACCACCAAGGCCAACAGCCTCGGCTGGCGCCCGGAGAAGCGGCTCGACGAGTACATCGCCGACTTCGTGGCGGCCCACCCGCGCTGACCCGGGACTTCCGGACGGGGAGGAATGAATCTCCGGAGGTTGGGCATCCGGGGGCCATGCGTAACGGGATCAGGATCGTAGTCGTGTCCGGTCACGCGCCACTGGTGCGTGACCTCGAGCAGTCAATCCCCGCGGCCACCGGGGGCCGGGCCGCCGTCGCCGGTGCGGGCGACGGCTCGGACGTGGCAGGGCTGGTGCGGGAGCCCGTACCGGATCTGATCCTCGTCGACCTGCTGCCACCCGGCGGTGTCGCGGCGATCGCGGCGGCCCGGGCCGCCGCGCCGAAGACCCGGGTCCTGGCCCTGGCCGGCGACGGTGATCCGGCGGCCGAGCTGGAAGCCCTGCGTGCCGGGGCGTCCGGCATCCTCCCGCGCGGCGACGAGGCGCTGCCGCCGCTGCTCGCCGCGCTGGAAGGGTGGGCGGTGGTGCCGGCCGCACTGCTCGCGTCGCTCGTGGAACGGCCCGTCCGCCCGGCCGCCCAGTCCGCGACCGCCCAGCTCGACGAGAGCGACCAGCGGCTGCTGCGCCTCATCGCGGGCGGCTCGTCGACCAGCGAGATCGCCGGGGTGCTGCACGTCTCGGACCGTACGGTCAAACGCCTGACCGCCGCCCTGCTGCGGAAGATGCACGTCTCCAGCCGCACCGAGGCCGCCGCTGTCGCGGGCAGCGCCGGCCTCGTGTGAGCGGCTGATCAGCCGGTGGCGCGTGGCCGCGTCGTGACCGCCGACAGCGGCGTGGCCACCTCCTCCAGCGACTTGCCCTCGGCGTCGATGCCGATGATCGCCTCGACGATCCCGCCGACCGCCATCACCGCGGCGCCGATCAGGAAGCCGATGAACAGCTTGTTCGGGTCCTCGCCCTCGCCGATCAGCCAGCCGTAGAAGACCGGCCCGATGGCTCCGAAGCACTGCGCGATGGCGAAGAACACCGCGATCGCCTGCGCGCGGATCTCCAGCGGGAAGATCTCGCTGACCGTGAGGTACGCCGAACTGGCCCCCGCCGAGGCGAAGAAGAAGATCACGCTCCACGCGATGGTCTGGGTGATCGCGTTCAGGGCCCCCTGCTGGAACAGCACCGCGGTGATCGCCAGCAGCGCCCCGGACAGCAGGTAGGTGCCGGAGATCATCTTTCGCCGCCCGATCGTGTCGAACAGCCGCCCGATGGTGAGCGGGCCGATCAGGTTGCCGATCGCGAACGCCACCAGATAGAGCGGCGCGGCCGTCTCGCTCACCCCGAAGAACTTGGTGAGCACCAGCGTGTAGGTGAAGAAGATCGCGTTGTAGAGGAACGACTGCGTGATCATCAGGGTCGCACCCAGCGTCGACCGGGCCGGGTAGATCTGGAACAGCACCTTCAGCAGCGACAGGTATCCGTGCGGTTTGGTGGGCCGGATGTCGATCGCCCGCGACTCGTCCAGCGGCTCCAGCGTCTGACCGGACGCCTCGGCGGCCCGCTCGATCTGGGCGATGTTCTCCTCGGCCTCGGCCTCCCGCCCGTGCATGATCAGCCAGCGCGGGCTCTCCGGCAGGTGCCGGCGCAGACCCCAGATGGCCAGGCCGATGACCGGGCCGATCAGGAAGCCGATCCGCCACGCCCAGTTCAGGTCCATGTTGTTCAGCAGGATGTAGGTGCCGAGCGTGCCGATGATCGCGCCGCCCCAGTACGTGCCGTTCACGCCGATGTCGACCCGGCCGCGGTACTTGGCCGGCATCATCTCGTCGATGGCCGAGTTGATCGCGGCGTACTCACCGCCGATGCCTGCGCCGGCGATGAACCGGGTGAGATACAGGAAGACCAGTGCGACAGGGCCGTTACCCCAGGTCAGCGCAGTGAGGGCGTTGCCGGCCAGATAGACGCCTAGGGTGACGATGAACAGGTTCTTCCGGCCGAGCGCGTCGGAGAGCCGTCCGAAGAACAGCGCGCCGAACACCTCGCCCAGCAGATAGACGGTGGCGATCAGGCCCACCTGCGCCGAACTCAGGGCCAGGGTCTCCTGCTCGGCCAGGACCGGGCCGACCGCGCTGGCCACCGTGATCTCGAGCCCGTCGAGAACCCAGGCGGTGCCGAGCGCCAGGATGACGCGGGTGTGGAACGGCGACCAGCTGAGCCGGTCGATCCGTGCCGGGATCAGGCTGCGGATGGTCTCCGATCCGGAGGCCGGGACGGTTTGCGCCATGGACGCACCTCCACTTGCGTGATGTGTTCCACCGCATACCCAGCAATCTCCCAGCTACAACTCCATATTCAAGATCTTCGGGGTACGGGCCGCCGGGATCGGGTCTCCTCCGGGGGAACCGAGTATCCGGAACACGTCAGCGCGCTCGCCCGCCACGAACCGCCTCGATAGCGTTGGCGGCACACCATCGGCCCGCGGCCCCCCTCGGCGAGGGAGGGCCGCGGTCTGCTGATGGCGCCCATTACCGAAGGGGGCACAGTGAGCGAGAAGACCTATGCCGCGTCGTTCGATGCCGGTGCTGCCGAGTGGCTCCGGTCGGGAGAGCCCGGCGGGGAGTACGTGGAGATCGCCCGCCTGCCCGACGGCGGCGCGGCGATGCGCAACTCGACCGACCCCACCACCATCCTGTTCTTCACCAAGGCGGAGTGGGACGCGTTCACCGGCGGCGTGCACGACGGGGAGTTCGACCTCTGATCGGATCGGGCGCGGCTATCGGCGTACGAAAAGGTGAATCTGGAAACCGGAGACCCGCCACGTGCGGGAGAGCGTGAAGTCGCGCTGCAGCGCGGTCAGCGCCGGCTGCGGCAGGGTGTTGGGCGCGCCGGTCGTCACGTTGTCGGGGACGACCGCCCACACCCGGGTGTCACCGGCCAGGGCGGCCGCCGCGTCGGTGCGCTCCGGGGTCCAGTAGCCTCCCGCCGTGTTCCGGCTCTGCGCGGCCAGCGCGTCGCGGGGCACGGCCGGGCCCAGGTAGTACTCGATGGCGATGTCGGCGAACTGCCAGCCGTCCCGCTTGTAGACGATCGCGTCACCGGCCTGCCGCTCGTGGGCGATGATCCGGGCCGCGCCGCGGTAGTCGACGAGCTCGGCGGTCCGCTTCTCGTGCGAACCGCGGAAGAACCGCTGGTCGGGCAGGCCGAGCAGGCCGACGACCAGGACCAGGGCGAGCCCGATCGGCCACGGCGTCCGGGCCGCCGCCACGCCGGCCAGCAGGCAGATCAGCGGCAGGAGGAAGAACAGGTAACGCGGGTGCCAGATGGGGCTCACGGTGGAGATCGTGACCATGGCGGCGAGCGGGAGCACGATCGTCAGGGCGCCCGTCCGGGCCCGCCGGTCGGCCACGCCCAGCAGGCAGAGGCCGAGCAGCAGGCCGCCGATCGAGGTGGAGAGGCTGATCTGCTCGAGCAGGTGCAGGACACCCTCCGGGGTCGGCGGGTGCGGTTTCGCGCCGAGCTGGGTGGTCAGCTGGGCTCGGCCGTTCAGCGCCAGCGGGACCAGCGCCGCGCAAGCGACCGTGACGGCGAGCGCGGCGGGCGGGAAGGGCCGCCACGAGCGGGTGCGGACCGCCTGGTGGACGACGACCGCCGCATGTCCGGTCAGCAGCGTCAGGGCGACCAGGTGCAGACCGCCGAGGGCCAGAACGGCGAGGGCGTACAGCACCCAGCGCCACCGGCCACCGTGCCGCAGCGCCTCGACCAGCATCAGCGTCGCTGCGGTCGCGGCCAGAGCGGCGAGGGCGTACGGGCGGGCCTCCTGCCCGTACCGGGTGACGGCCGGCAGCACCGCGAAGAGCAGCCCGGCGAACACTCCGGCCCGGACCGTGAAGAGCCGCGACCCGAGCACCGTCAGCAGTGCTGCCGTCGCCACCACGGCCAGCACGGACGGCAACCGCAGAGCGCGCGGCGAGTCGCCCGCCACGGCCATCCAGAAGTGCAGCACCCAGTAGTAGGGGACCAGCACCGCGTCGATGCTCTCGGCCAGCCGGGACAGGTCGGCGGCGGACCGGCCGGCGGCGCTCAGGGTGGCCAGCTCGTCCCGCCACAACTGCGGTTTCTGCAGCTGGTAACCGGTGACCGCGGCGGCCAGCAGAGCGGGACCCAGCCAGTGGAGCCGGTCCGTCCGGAGGCGACGGTGCGGGCGCGCGGCGGGCGGCGCCACTGAGGACGGCAGATCGACGGTGGCGGTCACCGGCCGTTTATAGGTGACCACATTGAACCGTTGATGAACCCCGGTGGACAGGAGCCGGTCGGATGCCCGGATCCTGTCCACCGTCCCCGGTCACTCGGTGCCGGTGCTCTCGCAGTCGATGCGCTCGCCGGTGCCGTAGGAGTACTCGTGCAGGCAGGCGTCGGTGCCGTCACCGCCGTCGAGGGCGTAGCGGTTGAACTCCTCGAATCCGCCGCCGTAGAGCGTGTCGTCGCCGGCCTCACCGAAGAGCCGGTCGACACCCGCGCGGGAGCCGTCGTCGGCATACAGGGTGTCGTCACCGCCACCACCGCGGATCACGTCCGCGCCGGACGATCCGTGGATCAGGTTGGCGGACCCGTTGCCGGTGAGCACGTCGTCGGCCCAGCCGCCCCACAGGTTCTCCACGTCGGCGCCGATGGTGTCCTGCTCGCTGCCGGAACCGTCGTCACCGGTCTGGCCGTCCAGGTCGGCCTTCACCGGGACCACGCGGTACACGTAGCTGACGGTGTCGACGCCGGACCCGCCGTACAGCAGGTCATTGCCGTAGTCGGCGTTCAGCTCGTCGTTGCCGAGACCGCCGTACAGCTTGTCGTTGCCGTTGCCCTCGCCGCCGGACAGCTGGTCGTCACCGCCCAGCCCGTACAGTGTGTCGTTGCCCTCGCCGCCGTCGAGCGTGTTGTTCCCGGCGTTGCCGGCCAGCCAGTCGTTGCCCCGGCCGCCGCGCAGCATCTCCACGTCGGCGCCGATCGAGTCGCCCTCACCGGACTGGCCGTCGTCGCCGGTCCTGCCGTCCGGGTCGGCTGACACCGGCCGGCTGCGGGCCATGTACTCGACGGCGTCCCAACCGGCTCCACCGTGGATGGTGTCGCGGGCCACGCCGTTCCAGCCGCCCTGGTAGAAGCTGTCGCTGCCGTCGTCGCCGAACAGGGTGTCCCGCCCGGTCGCCTCGTCGAAGATGTCGTCGCCGGGACCGCCGCGCACCCAGTCGTTGCCGGCGCCCGGGTCGATCCGGTCGTTGCCGGCCTCGCCGTAGATGAGGTCGGCGTCGCCACCACCGCGGATGTCGTCGTCACCGGCGCCGCCGTACACCACGTTGCTGCCGTAACCGGGGTAGATGTAGTCGTTGCCGCCGTTGCCGTAGATGGTGTCCCGGTCGTCGCCGCCGTACAGATCCTCCCGCCGCGGCCCACCGACGATCTTGTTGGTCCCGCTGCCGGCCCGGATCGACAGTCCCAGGTCGGCTTTGTTGACGATCGTGTCGTTCAGGTCGTAGGTCTGGATGCTGCCCCACGTCGGCGCGCCGGAGGTGGTGCAGCGGACCCGGGTCTTGTCGCCGGAGACCTGCTTGCAGCCCTTGCCCGGCTTCAGCGTCACCCGGTCGTCGATGGTCACCGTGTTGCCGGAGCGGGTGATCGTCACGTAGTTGACCCGCTTGCCGGCGGCCTTGAACAGGATCTGGGTCCGGTTCACCACCTGCGCGGTCCCGACGGCGGCCGCTTGGGCCGGGCCGCTGATCACCAGTCCGGTCAGGACGGTGGCCGTGACCAGACCGGCACGCAGTGGGTTCGTGATCACGAGGCTCCTCATGACGCGATGGTCGTTCCGTAGGAGATGCCGTTGGTGCTGAGGAACCGTCCGTCGGTCAAGGTCGGGCTGCCGAGCCCGGCGGAACCGCCGAGGAAGCGGGTGATCGTGCCGGTGGCGTACCCCGCCTGGTCGCCGGGCACCTCCTCGTCCGGGCTGCTCACCAGCGCGTCGAGACCACCGGAACCGTTGAGGTTGAGTAGCGCCACCTCAGCGCCGAACCGGTCGCCACGCTCGGCGCCACCCGGTACCCCGGCCGTCGACTGGCTGATCGTGCGGGAACCGGCACCGGTCAGGCCCTTGGCCGAGCCGCGCAGCAGCACCACCGTGCCGGCCTCGGCGTTCTCCCCGGGGACACCGACCAGCACATCGGCGCGGCCGTCGAGGGTCACGTCCCCGACCGCGATGTTGTCACCGAACCGGTCGTAGGCCTCGGTGCCGCCGGCCACTCCGGCACTCTCCTGGGTGATCAGGACGGCACCGCTGGTGGAGAGCCCGGTGGCCCGGCCCGCGATGGTCACGACGGCGCCACCGTAGATGTTGCCGTTGTAACCCGACTGTGCTCCGCCCGCGCCACAGATGATCTCCCCGTACCCGTCGCCGTTGGTGTCGCCGACCGCCAGTTCGGCGCCCAGCTCCCAGAGGTACACGTTCGGCCGGTTGAGCTTGTAGGCGAGCTGGCCACCGGTGATCGCGGTGACCTTGGCGAGCGACACCCCGCCGGCGCCGCCCCAGAACTGTGTGACGGTGCCGCTGCCCGACGAATGGGTGTCCGGACGCTCACCGGGGGCGCCCACGATCAGCTCCTGGTAGCGGTTCTTGTCGACCCGGCCGATCGCCACGTCCAGGCCGAACTTGTCGTTGGTCGAGGCCGCGCCGGGCACCCCGGTGGTGGCCTGGCTGAGCCAGCGGGTGTTGGCGCTGGAGACACCGTTCGCCGTGCCCTTCAGCACGATCACGGCACCGGCGTCCTCCCTGCCGTTGATCTCCTTGAGCGGGAGGCCGACGGCCAGTTCGTCACGGCCGTCTCCGGTGATGTCACCGGCCGCCAGCGAGAACCCGAACCAGTCGCCCTGTGCCGAGGCGCCCGGCACCCCGGCGGTGCTCTGATTGAAGTGCTGAGCCCGCTCGACCTGAAGACCTCCGGGGCCACCTGGGATGATCCAGACCGCGCCGGCCTCGTATCCCATGGCCCGCAGGTCGGGTTCGCGGTAGTCGCCGAGGGCGAGGTCGTCATACCGGTCGCCGTTGAAGTTGCCGACCGTCATGGCCATGCCGAATCCGCCGGTGTCGCCGCCGGTGACGGCGGTCCGCAGCGCGTCCCGGTGGGCCGCGGAGGAGTAGGTGACGGAGACGCCGCCCCAGCTGAAGACGGCGACGTCGTCACGGTTGTCGCCGTCGAAGTCGGCCCGGGTCGCGCCCTTGCCGGTGGCCGGGCGTGCGGTGACCGGCGTGCGGTCCAGCCGCAGAGTGATCCCGTGCCGGACGACTTCGGTCGACGAGACGGCCTGGAGAGCGGCCTCGGCGGCGGGGGTGGACGCCAACACGGTGGTGGTGGCGATCGCCGCGACGAGCACGCTACGCGTGTACCTCATGGGTGCTCCTCATTCTCAGGAACAGGAGATTACGCATCCATGAATCGACAGGCGTACCCGTTTGACGCGCTGGTAGATCACGGTTGAGCGACGATCCGTCAGCGTTGCGACGTTACGGAACCGGATTGTCCGTTCGGCTGATCCGGACCAGCCTTCCGGCGGCTCCGGGACGTGGCTCCGGCCGTACCGGACCGGAGTGCGGAAAGGCGGACCGGTCACGGTGACCGGCCCGCCCTTCTCATGGACCGGATCGGCCGTGTCGCCTGGCGGGACGCCGCGGCCGATCCGGAGGCTTCACGCCGGGTCGAGGGCCAGCGCGTCGAAGATGACGTTCGGGCTGAGGAACGTCTCTCCGCTGCTGCCGCTCACCACCGAGATCGACAGAGTGTTGCTGCCGGTCTTCAGGGCGCTCGCCGGGATCGTGAAGGTGTAGGTGGTGTTGATGCCGCGCCACGTGCCACGGGTGACGTTGCGCGAGTTCAGGTTCGCCGGAGCCGGTGAGGCCGACGCCGGGGAGGTGTAACCGCCGATCGCGACGGCCGGGCGCCCGCCGGCGAAGCTCGACGTGGTGGCGATGCGCAGCTTGACGCCGTTCGCCGGCACCGACGCGAGGGTGAAGTTCAGCGCCGCCGGTGAGTTGACCGACTTGAACTCGGCCATCGGGAACTTCGCCGCGCCGCCGCCGGTCGTGTAGCCGCTCGACTTCCACGCCGACATCCGCGAGTCCGACGGGTGCATCGTCTCGATCCGGTCGGCGTTCAGGAAGCCGGCCGGGGTGCCGTCGAACGTGCCCAGCTGGAAGAGTGTGCCGGCCGCCGGAACACTGCCGGTCATCGCCAGGGTGGTCGTCGCGCCGGCCGTCACGGTGATCGACTTGGTGGCGCCGACGGCCAGCTCACCGGCGTACAGGGTGGCGGTGTAGGTGCCCGGCTTCACGTGGCCGATCACGAACTTGCCCGACTTGACCTGGCCCCAGTACTGGCCGTTCGGCCCGGCCAGCGCGACCGTGGCGGTCAGCCCGTTCCAGGTGCCCGACGCGGTGCCGCTGACCCCGCCCCGCTGCGCGTTGGAGAGCATGCCGGGGATGAAGGACGCCAGGAAGTCCATGCTGCGGGCGGCGGGCGCCTCGCCGCCGGTGAGAGCGAGGGCGTACGGGCCGTGCAGGCCCAGCCGCAGCGCCTCGGTCTGCTGGTGTCCGCTGAACATGTAATGCGTGATGTTGACCGCGCTGCCGGTGTCGTTGACCTCGATGTCGCGGAAGAACGGGCCGCCCGAGGACATGTCGGTGTATGCGGGAAGGATGAACGCGCCGTGCCCGGACCCGCTCGCGCCGAACGGCTTCTGCGCGACGAGCCGCTGCGAGCTGTAGAACTTCGACGCGGTCTGCCCGGAGCCGTTGGCGAAGACGTCCGAACCCTCGACGGTGGTGCCGAAGCCACCCGTCTTCGCCGCGACCGGTGACGTGGTCAGCAGCGACGGCTTGAGCCGGGCGATGAAACGGGCCTCACCCGGGTTCAGCGCCTTGCTGATGTTGGTCGCCATGTAGACGGTGTTGTCGTTCTTGCGGGCGAAGTAGTACTGGGTCACGCCGATCGACGTGTTCGCCACACTCACCAGGATCGAGCTGCCGCCGTTGAAGGTCTTGCCGGTCACGGTCGCGGAGGACCACCCGGACTCGAACTGGCCGGCGGCTTGGCCGGACGCGGCGAGCTCGGTGCCGTCGTGCTTGAGCGAGATCATGTTGCCGTTGGTGCCGTTGATCGTGAACGCCAGCCCGGTGCCGGTGTCGAAACTGACGTTCGCCGCCGCGTTCGCCCAGGGCTGGCCGACACCCAGCAGGCCGGCGCCGAGCAGGACCGCTACGGAGGCGAGGCCCGCCGCCAGAGCCTTACGGCGCTTCCGCGAAGCGGGGCGACGGTGTGCGGGGTTGGACATGCGACCACCTATGCGAGTCGGGGGGACATGGCATAGGTGATCTCCGGACGGCAGAAGGTTGCTCGTCGTCGCGAAAAAATTTCTCGGGCCTGTTTGACACCCGATGGGAGCGCTCCCTAAATTGACGGCGCTCGCTACAGACCTTATCCGGGGGGTTAAAGAAGAAGGGCCGCGGTGGCCATGCCGCGGCCCTTCTTTGTGCGCCAGGACTGAGGAACCTGTCGATCTCCTTTGACCTCGGCCGGATGCCTTGTGCACCGTCACTCCAGTTGTCAACAATTCTGTTGCGAATCGGCGGGGGCCTCATCGCAAGGGAGAAGTGCGTGAAACTCAAGACTCGGTGGCGCGGGGTCGCCACCGTCGCCACGGCCGTCGCGCTGGTCGGCGCCGGGATCGCCACGGCCGACGCCGGAACGACCGGCAAGGACACCGGACCGGCCCGGACCACCGCGATCAAGGACCCGACCGGGGGCCGGACCGGACTACCCGGTCTCGTCAACGCGGCAAACGCATTTCTGGCTACGCTCAGTGACGATCAGAAGACGGAGGTGCTGCTGGAGTTCACCGAGGAGAACGCCACCGCCTGGTCCAACCTGCCCTGCGCCGGAACCTGCCGGCCCGGCATCGAACTCGGCAGCCTCACCGAGACGCAGCTCGCCGCGGCCGACGCCGTGCTCAAGGCCGCGGCCGGCACCGGCCGGGGCACCGGGTTCGACCAGATCGAGGACATCGTCGCGGCGGACGACATCCTGGCCGCCGACGCCGGCGGCAGCGTTCCCGGCGGAACACCGCCCTCCTCCGGCGCCTCCGCGGCGCCCGCACCGTCCGGGTCGGCCGGTGGCCCACCGCCCGGTGGCGGCATGGGGCTCACCTACGGCAGCGGCTACTACTACCTGGCATTCCTCGGCACGCCGTCGGTCGACGGCACCTGGCAGCTCGACTTCGGCGGGCACCACCTGGCCACCCACCTCACCTACATGAAGGGAAAGGCGGTCAGCGCCAGCCCGTTCTTCATCGGCGTGGAGCCGATCTCCTACACCGACGACTCCGGCGCCACCGTCGAGTCGATGAAGGCGCAGAAGACCGCGATGGCCGCGCTGACCGCGAGCCTCACCACGAAACAGCTGGCCACGGCCACGCTGGACCAGTCATTCGGGGACGTTCTCGTCGGGCCCGGCGAGGACGGGCAGTTCCCGGAGACGAAGGTCGGCATCGCGGTGAAGAGCCTCACGCCGAAGCAGAAGAAGCTGGTGCTGGCCGCGATCAAGCCGTGGGTGGCGAACGCCGACGACGCCACCACCCAGCAGCTGCTGAAGATCTACGAGAGGGAGCTGGACCAGACCTTCGTGGCCCTCTCCGGTGGGACCGCCCTCGACACTCACGGTGACTACGTTCGCATCGACGGGCCGAGCGTCTGGGTCGAGTTCATTGCCAGACAGGGGTCGTCTACTCCGACCAGATCCACTACCACACCGTCTACCGCGACCACACCCGCGACTACGGTGGCGAGTTCGACTTCTGACAGAGACGCGACCCGTCCCCGGCAGCCGGGGACGCCGGAGACCTGGAACCGGCCGGTGACGCTCATGCCGGAGCGTCCCCGGCCTTCTCGTGCCGGATTGTCACCGATCTTCTCAGGTGGCCGGCGCGCCGACCGGTCGAGAGCAGGCCGCCGGGCCGAGGTGTCGAGTGCGGGCCAACCGGTCGAGTGCGGGCCGCCGGGCCGAGGTGTCGAGTGCGGGCGGGCGGGCCGAGGTGTCGAGTGCGGGCCGCCGGCCGAGGTGTCGAGTGTGGGAGGGCGGGCCGACGTGTCGAGTGCGGCCGGTGGGCAGACGTCTTGAGAGCGGGCTGGCGACCCGAGGTGTCGAGTGCAGGCCGACGGGCCGACCCGGGCCGTCAGACCGACGTCTTGAGAGCGGCGGCGTGGCGTACTGCCGCCTCCACGGCGGCGCGTGGGCTGGTGAGCACCGGAAGGTCCGGCAGAAGGGCCGCCGCGCCCGCCATGCTGGCCTGGGCCAGCACGAACACGTCGGCGTCGGCCGCGATCGCCCGGATGTGCGCGGCGATCTCCGCGTCGTAGGCGGCCAGGTCACCGGCCTCGAAATGGCGCCAGGCCGTCAGGCAGGGGGAAGGAATCAGCGTCAGCGCCCGCCCAGCCGTTGCCGGAATGAGCGTCACCGCCCGCCCAGCAGCTGCCGGTATTTGCGTCGCTGGCTGCTCGGCGGTCGCCGGGATCGGCGTCGCTGGCTGCTCGGTGGTTGCTGGGGTTGGCGTCACCGCTTGCTCGGCCGTTGCCGGGATCGGCGTCACCGCTTGCTCGGCCGTTGCCGGGATCGGCGTCACCGCTTGCTCGGCCGTTGCCGGGATCGGCGTCGCCAGCCGTTCGGCGGTCGCCCGGATCAGCGCCATCGTCGGCTCCACCGTGGACTCGACGGTGGCGACGACCGCGATCCGGTCGCCCATGGCCACCGCGGCCTCGGCCATCGGCCGGTCCAGGCGCACCACCGGCACACCCGCGGGGGTCGCCTCCGCGTCGGCGCCGATCGTCGAGCACGTGCAGACGATCAGGTCTGCCCCGGCGGCGGCCAGCTCCCGGAGCCGCCCGGCCAGCCCGGGCGCCGAACCGGTGCGGCGGGCGTCGGCGAGCAGCGCCTCGTCGACCAGGTGCAGATCGGCGAGCCCCGGCGGGGCCAGCTCGGCGAAGAGCCCCCGGAACGTCGCGACGTGCACCTCGGCCGTGTGCAGGAAGCCGACCGTGGTCACTCGTGGATCACCCGTGCCTCTGCCACGCCGCGTGCCCGTGCCACCTGCGCCGCCTCCTCCTCGACCCGCGCGACCTGATCGCCGGTCAGCCCTTCGAACGTGGTGACGGTGAGGTCGACCCGCTTGCGCCCGGCCATCCGGGCTCGCCACACCCCGGTGATCTCGCCGTCGACGAGCAGCGCCCCCGGGTTGCCGAGGATGCGCCACACCTCCTTCTGCCGCTCCCGGCCGGGAACCAGCAGGTCACGGTCACGGGCCTGGAGCAGCGGGTCCATCGGGGGCAGCCAGCGCACCCCGCGTCGAGCCTCCGCCGACTCCAGCAGCGCGGTCGCCGACGACGGCAGCCAGGCCCGTCGACCCTCCACCCGGACCTCGGTGAGGCCCGCGGACGGCCACACCGCCTTGATCGCCGTGGGGCTGCTGCCCAGATATCGCGCCACCTCGGACGGCCCCGCCGGGCCGAGGAACCGCAGGTAGGTCTCGATCAGCCGGTCGACACCACGGTTGGCGCCGGGGATCGGTGGCGCGTCGGCGAGAGGGCCCAGCATCGCGTCACGGCCGCGGGAGAGCACCTCGACACCCCCGGCCAGGCCGGCGTGCTGCCAGACGTTGCCGGCGATGTGGCGGGCGGCGCAGCTCTTGCAGTCGTAGGTCAGCTCGGCCGGGACGCGGCGGCTGACCTCCGTGCTGGCCTCGCCGCGCGGCATGGGCGCGGCGAGCACCGCCTTGAACGCCTCCGCCGTCACGGTGAACGCCCGCACCCCGAGACCGCCGGCACCGGGGATCTGGCCGCTCTTGATCCGGGCCGCGGCGTCGTCGTCACCGACCGGCCACAGCTGTCCGGCGAGGTCGGGCAGGTCGGCGCGGCGATGCAGGTGCGGGGCGCCGCGGGCGGCCCACACGGTGGTCAGCCGGTCGTCGTCGAGGCCGGCGCCGGTCCGTGCGGCGAGGGCGACCCGGGTCGAGTCAGGTGTGTACTCCTGGACGCCGAGGTCGAGCACCGGCAGGTCGGCGGGCCGGTCACCGGAGCGGTCGGCCAGACCCTGGGCCACGATCCGGTACGCCATGACGCGCTCACGATCCACGTCGATCATCAGCCCCTCCTCAGCCCTCAGCGCCGACCGTACCGCCGGGCTGCGACATTTTTCCGGCGATCGTCCTGTGGACCGGAGCGGTTCTCCACGTACTCCCAGGTGTCCAGGGTGGCCGGCCCGTACGGCCCGCTCTGGTGCATGGGCGGCTCGGCCGCCGGACGGTATCCGCAGCGGCGTGCCACCGACGTGCTCGCGGTGTTGCCGCGGTCGATGCGCAGCAGCAGCCGCCGGAGCCCGATGGTGTCGAAGGCATAGGTGGTGAGCAGTGACAACGCCGCCGAGGCGAGACCCCGCCGCCGGTACGGCAACCCGATCAGATAGCCCAGCTCGGCCTCGTGCGCCTCCGGTGCGACGTTGAAGAGCAGCACCTCGCCGAGTGGCCGGCCGCCGTCGGTGGTGATCGCGAGCTGGATCCGGCTGCCCCCGATGCGGCCCTGCTGGGCCCGGCGCAGATAGGCGAGCCCGGCCTCGACGTCGAACGGTGACGGCATCAGCGTCCAGCGGGCGATGCCCGGCTCGTCGAGGAGGGCGACCAGGTCGTCGAGGTCCTCCCACCGCCATTCCCGCAGGACCACGCCGGTCCCCGTCAACCTCAGCGGGTAGGGCAGCGGGCTGACGGTCACCTGTCCAATCGTGCCGGTAAGACCAGCTTTGGTGCTAGTGGCGATCGACATGAAAGGCGTGCACGATTCCTTACCGTCCACCGGTCGGATCACGGACACCCTTTCGGGGTGCAAAATCGCATCATGTCCGCACCCATGCGTCCCGCCGTCGATCCGGGCCGCGACGCCGGCCGCGAGACCAGGGAGTTCCTCGGTTCCGGCCGGCAGCGGACGGCGAGCCGGAGGATGTCGATCTTCTGTGGACACTGATCCGGGCGTCGTCGCGTGCCTGTGGCCGGGCTCGGCCGTCAGCGGGCCGAAGCACCGGCACGTCCTCCACGCGATCGCTCAGAGGCGCTGAACGGTGATCTCCATCCCGGCCGCGCGCAGCCGCGTGACCAGGGCGTCCCCGATGGCTGTCGCCGGTGTGAGCACCCCACCCTCGACCTGCGGCAGCGCGTCGCCGTCGAAGGCGAGCGCGAGAGCGGACTCGCCGAGCATGACGGCCGTCGCGGCGTACCCCGGATCGCCCTTGGCCTTGACCCTCGCGCGATAGCGCGCCCCGGACGTGGTGGTGGTGAAGAGATCCATGGTGAAGTGCCCGTTGCGCTGGCGGTCCTCACTCGGGCCGGCGCCGGGCGCGGGCAGGAACCGGTCGAGCACGAACCGCAGCGGCGGCACGGCGAAGCCGATGACCAGGGCGTTCATCCCGGACTTGACGATCGTGGCGGCGAGTTTGCTCTTCACCCGCAGCACCTCGCGATAGCGGAAGCCGCGACCGTACGCCCAGCCGCGCAGCGCGTTGCTCCGGCGCACCACGCGGGTGTTGTAGGACGCCATCACGAACGGCGCGAGGTGCCCGCGGACGCTGGGGTCCACCTCGGACGCGGGGAGGGTGAGCATGTCGGGCTGGCGGCCGAGGTCCGGCTCGGCGCCGCGGTCCGGGCTCAGCGAGTACGGGCTGGCGCCGATCTTGCGCAGCCGGGTGTCCTTCCGCATCAGGTCGACCTGATGACGCATCGAGTCGATGGTGCCGCCGCTGATCCCGCCTCGCATGCTGCTCACCACCAGCGTGGTGTCGGTGAGCTCGCCGGCGCCGTCCCGGCTCACCTCTTCATGCAGGACGTGCACGCCGATATCGGACGGAATCGAATCGAAGCCGCAGGAGTGCACGATCCGTGCGCCGGTACGCCGGGCGGTCTCGTGGTTCTCGTCGATGCTGTCACGGGCGAAGAGCACCTCACCGGTGAGGTCCACGTAGTCGGTGCCGGTTTCGGCGCAGGCGTGGGCAAGTGCCTTGCCGTACTTCGCATACGGGCCGACGGTGGTCACCACGACACGCGTGCGAGCGGCCATCGTGGTCAGCGCCGCCGCGTCGTTGGCGTCGGCGATCACGACGGGCAGGCCCAGACCGAGACCCTCCAGTCTCGCCGCGGAGCGGCCGCCCAGCGCAAGGCGTGCGCCCTCCGGGGCGTGCTCGGCCAGATACCGCGCCACCAGCACGCCGACGAATCCGGAAGCGCCGTAGACGATCACGTCGAAGTCGCGCGGTGACTCGGTCATGGCTGCCGATTGTGCACCCTCGGTGGAGTGTCCGCACCTGTTGCGCCACGCCGAGATGCGCACGTTAGCCACACAAAGGAAGATCAAAGCGGCTAATTTGTGACGTACAACTCCATTGCCGCGTCTCGCATAACCAATCAGCAACGCGGCGAATCGACAGCCCGCAAGAGGCCGGGCACCGTTGGTCGGAAACGCCGAGTCCAGCCGCCGACCACGGTTCGACGAAACCCAAGGCATGGAGCGGGGGACCCAAGAGTTCCTCGGCGCTACGGCGCCTCGGGGTGAAGCCGCCACCGCGGCCGGGCACCTCTGCCCGAACCCGACAGCTGACCTCGTAGGCGTGGAGGACAAGCTCATGGCTCAGATCGGAAAACAACTCCATCGCGCGGTCGGCCTGATGGCCGCCGGTCTCGCCGGAACCGTGGCCCTGGCCGGGCCCGCGAAGGCGGACATCAACTGGGATGCGATCGCGCACTGCGAATCCGGGGGCAACTGGAGCATCAACACCGGAAACGGCTACTACGGGGGACTCCAGTTCAGCCGGAGCACCTGGCGGGCCTACGGCGGCACGAAGTACGCGTCGACCGCCAACCGGGCCACCAGGTCGGAGCAGATCCGCATCGCCGAGCGGGTGGTGCGCGGACAGGGGATCGGCGCGTGGCCCACGTGCGGGCGGCGGCACGCCTACTCGGCGGCGTCCCGCGGCGGTGTCCGCAAGGCGCACCGGGCGCACCGGTCCGGCAAGAGCTACGTGGTACGGCGAGGCGACACCCTGGCGCGGATCGCGGCGCGCCACGACGTACGGGGTGGGTGGCGAGCGCTTTACCGCATGAACTCGGATGTCCTGCGCAGCCCGCACCACCTGCGGGTGGGGCAGCGATTGAAGCTGTGAGAGTGGGCCCGGCGCGATTTGAACGCGCGACCTACCGCTTAGGAGGCGGTTGCTCTATCCACTGAGCTACGAGCCCGACGATGCTGAGGGTACCAGCCGGTGTTGCCCGGGTCGGTGCGGCCGACCCGGGCTCCGGTCAAAACTGTGGCTGATCAGGCCAGGTCGAACCGGTCCAGGTTCGCGACCTTGACCCACGCCGCGACGAAGTCGGTGACCAGCTTCTCCTTGGCGTCGTCGCTGGCGTAGACCTCGGCCTGCGCGCGCAGGATCGAGTTCGACCCGAAGATCAGGTCGGCGCGGGTGGCGGTCCACCTGACCGCGCCGGTCCGGCGGTCGCGGCCCTCGAAGGTCTCGCCGTCGGAGTCGGTGGCCGACCAGGTGGTGCCGAAGTCGAGCAGGTTGACGAAGAAGTCGTTCGTCAGCACGCCCGGGGTCTCGGTGAAGACGCCGTGCTGCGAGCCGGCGGTGTTCGCGCCCAGCACGCGCAGGCCGCCGACCAGCACGGTCAGCTCCGGCGCGGTCAGGGTGAGCAGCTGCGCCCGGTCCACCAGCAGCGCCTCGGTGGGGCGGTTGTGCCCCTTCGCGAGGTAGTTGCGGAAGCCGTCGTGGGTGGGCTCCAGCACCGCGAACGACTCGGCGTCGGTCTGCTCCTCGGTCGCGTCGGTACGACCCGGGGTGAACGGCACCTCGACGTCGAAACCGGCGTCCTTCGCGGCCTTCTCCACGGCGGCCGAGCCGGCCAGCACGATCAGGTCGGCGAGGGAGATCTTCGCGCCGCCGGCCGCGTCGAACTCGGCCTTGACGCCCTCCAGCACCCCGAGCACCCTGGCGAGCTGGGCCGGGTCGTTGGCCTCCCACTGGTTCTGCGGGGCCAGCCGGATCCGGGCGCCGTTCGCGCCACCGCGCTTGTCGGTGCCACGGAACGTCGAGGCCGACGCCCATGCGGTCGCGACCAGCTCGGCGACGGTCAGGCCGGAGGCCAGCACGGCGGCCTTGAGAGCGGCGACGTCCGCCGGGCCGACCAGCTCGTGGTCGACGGCGGGCAGCGGGTCCTGCCAGATCAGCGGCTCGGACGGCACCTCGGGGCCGAGGTAGCGGGCGATCGGGCCCATGTCACGGTGGGTCAGCTTGAACCAGGCCTTGGCGAAGGCCTTGCCGAACTCCTCCGGGTTGTCGTGGAACCGCTTCGAGATCGGGCCGTAGATCGGGTCGAACCGCAGCGCCAGGTCGGAGGTGAGCATCCGTGGCTCCTGCCGCTTCCCGGCGTCGAACGCGTGCGGCACCAGGTCGGAGCCGGCGCCGTTCTTCGGACGCCACTGGTGCGCGCCGGCCGGCGACCGGGTGAGCTCCCAGTCGTACGCGAAGAGGATGTGGAAGAACTCGTTGTCCCAGCGGGTCGGGTGGTAGGTCCAGGTGACCTCCAGGCCGCTGGTGATCGCGTCCGCGCCCACGCCGGTGCCGAAGCTGCTCTTCCAGCCGAGGCCCTGCTGCTCGATCGGGGCGGCCTCGGGCTCGGCGCCCACGTGCTCGGCCGGGCCGGCGCCGTGGGTCTTGCCGAAGGTGTGGCCGCCGGCGATCAGCGCCACGGTCTCCTCGTCGTTCATGCCCATCCGGCCGAACGTGTCCCGGATGTCCCGGGCCGAGGCCAGCGGGTCCGGGTTCCCGTTCGGGCCCTCCGGGTTGACGTAGATGAGGCCCATCTGCACGGCGCCGAGCGGCTTGGCCAGGTCACGGTCGCCGCTGTAGCGGTTGTCGCCCAGCCAGGTGTCCTCGGTGCCCCAGTTGACGTCCTCCGGCTCCCAGACGTCGGCGCGGCCGCCCCCGAAGCCGTACGTCTCGAAGCCCATGCTCTCCAGGGCCACGTTGCCGGCCAGGATCATCAGGTCGGCCCACGAGATGTTCTTGCCGTACTTCTTCTTGACCGGCCAGAGCAGCAGGCGGGCCTTGTCCAGGTTGCCGTTGTCCGGCCAGCTGTTCAGCGGCGCGAACCGCTGCTCGCCGCCGCCCGCGCCACCGCGGCCGTCGAAGGTCCGGTAGGTGCCGGCACTGTGCCACGCCATCCGGATCATGAGCGGGCCGTAGTGGCCGAAGTCGGCGGGCCACCAGTCCTGCGAGTCGGTCAGCAGCGCGGCGATGTCCGCCTTCACGGCCGCCAGGTCGAGGCTCCGGAAGGCCGCGGCGTAGTCGAAGTCGCCACCCAGCGGGTTGTGCGCCGGCGGGTTGTGGTGCAGCACACTCAGATCGAGCTGGTTGGGCCACCAGTCCCGGTTCGTCCGGCCCCCGTGGGATCCGGAGCCGCCGTGCGCGACGGGGCACTTTCCTTGTGCGGCCTGGTGCTCCAGTCGTTCCTGAGCGGCGAGTTCGTCTGCCACGAAGTCCTCCGGGTAGCGAGCGATCAGTTCGGGCAGCAGTCTCACCGCTTTTCTGGAATGAGTCAAGAAAAGGCCATCTTTCCCACGGGTGGCTATCGTGACTGCCGGGTCGGCGACGATGGGCGAAGGAGGTAACAGAGCGTGCGCGTACTGGTGGCTGACGACGAACGGATACTCGCGGACACGGTGGCGGACGGCTTGCGCCAGTTCGCCATGGCCGTCGACGTGGTCTACGACGGTGACAGCGCGTTGGAGAAGATCAGCGTGCATCGGTACGACGTGGCGATCCTCGATCGCGACATGCCGGGCATCACCGGCGACGAGGTGTGCACCCGGGTCGTGGACTCGGGGCTGGACACGCGACTGCTCCTGCTCACCGCGGCGGCCGGGATCCGGGACCGGGTCGAGGGCCTCGGCCTGGGCGCCGACGACTACATGACCAAGCCGTTCGCCTTCGCCGAGCTGGTGGCACGGGTGCAGGCGCTGGCCCGGCGCTCCACGACCCGGCTGAAACCGGTGCTGGAGCAGGACGGTGTGGTGCTCGACACGGTCCGGCACTTCGCGTCGCGTGACGGCCTGACGCTCAACCTCACGCCGAAGGAGTTCGCCGTCCTGCGTGTGCTGCTCCGTGCCGGCGGGCAGGTGGTCAGCGCCGAGGAGCTGCTCGAACAGGCCTGGGACGAAAACGCCGATCCGTTCACCAACTCGGTACGGGTGACGATCATGACGCTGCGCAAGAAGCTCGGCGAGCCGCCCGTCATCCACACCGTGCCGCGGGTGGGCTACCGGCTGGGGCGGTGACGGGTGCTCGCGCCGAGCCGGCGTGTGCTGCTGATCGGCGGGCTGGCCTTCCTGGCCGGGGTCGCCGCGCCCACTCTGCTGCGGCTGCTCTACTCCTGGCTGCGTCTGCTCGGCCTGGTGATCTGCGGCCCGGCCGAGGAGCGCGGCGACATCTGCCGGGCCATCGCCGGCAACCAGAGCTGGCAGGTGCTGCTGGCGCTCCTGGTCACCCTGGCCGGGCTGCTGCTGATCGCGCGGGTCGGCGTCCGCTGGGCCCTCGACCCGTTCCGCCGCCTGGTTCCGGCCATCGCCAGCGTCGGCCCGCAGAACCTCGGCTACCGCATCAACGCCGGTGCGGGCCGGGAGGAGATCACCGAGCTGTCCCGGGCGATCGACGCGATGATGGACCGCATCGTCACCGGCTACGAGGCGCAGCGGCACTTCGCGGCCAACGCGGCGCACGAGTTGCGTACCCCGCTCGCCGTGCAGCGCACCCTGATCGAGGTCGGGCTCGGCCGGGCCACCACACCGGACAAACTGGAGCTGCTGACGGCGCAGCTACTGGCCACCAACGAGCGCAACGAGCGCCTCATCGAGGGGCTGCTGGTGCTCAGCGAGTGCGACCGGGGCCTGGCCGCGCGCGTGCCGGTGCGTCTCGACACGGTGGTCGGCACGGTCCTCGACGACTACGAGGCGCGGGCCGCCGAGGCCGGGGTGACGATCACCCGCCGGCTCGCCGAGCGGACCGTCCGGGGTGAGCGCGTGCTGCTCGAACGCCTGGTCAACAACCTCGTGCAGAACGCCATCAAGTACAACCGGGCGGGCGGCACGATCACCGTCGAGGTCGGCGCGCGACCGGCCCTGGCCATAGCCAACACCGGTGACGACGTGCCACCGGACGCGGTGGTCGGCCTCTTCGAGCCGTTCCGCCGGTTGTCCGGCACCCGGATCGACCACAGCGGCGGCGCGGGTCTCGGCCTGGCCATCGTGCGGGCGATCACCCGGGCTCACGACGGGGTGATCTCGGCACACTCCACCGGCAAGGACGGGCTGCGGGTGGAGGTCTCGTTCGGCGACTCGACCGAGTAGTGGACCCGGGGCACCCGCGTGCCGATGCCGGTCAGGATCTCGTGCGCGTTGGTGTCCACCCACTCGGCCCACTCGCCGACCGTCGGCTCGCCGCCCGCGCCGCTACCGAAGATCACCACCCGATCGCCGGGCACCACCGGGCTGTCGCCGACGTCGACCACCACCTGGTCCATCGCCACCCGGCCGACGATCGGGCAGCGGACCCCGCCGATCGACACCGAGGCCCGGCCGCCGATGCCGCGCGGCACCCCGTCGGCGTAGCCGGCCGGCACCAGAGCCAGGGTCGTCTCGCGGTCGGTGTAGAAGTCGGGGCCGTAGGAAACCCCGGTGCCCGGGCCGACCCGTTTGGTCAGGATGACCGTGGACTCCAGCGTCATGGCGGGACGCAGGCCGAACACCCGGCCCGGCACCGGCTCGGCGCCGTAGAGGGCGATTCCGGGGCGTACCAGATCGAAATGGGTCTCCGGAAGCTGCAGCACCGCCGCCGAGTTGGCCAGATGGATCAACGGTGACTCGACGCCCGCCTCGCGGGCCGCGGCCCGCGCCAGGCCGAAGGCCTCCAGCTGCCGCCCCAGCCCCGGGTCGGAGGGGTCCTCGGCATGGGCCAGATGCGACCAGACCGCGCGGATCTCCAGCAGCCCGGCGTCGCGCAGCTTGACCGCGGCGGCCAGCAGATCCGGCCACTCCGCGGCGGTCGCGCCGCCGCGGGACAGACCGGTGTCGGCCTTCAGGTGCACCGCCGCGGTCCGGCCGGTGCGCTGCGCCGCCCCGGCCAGGGTCTCCAGCGCGGTGGTGGACGACGCCGACACGTCGATGCCGCCCAGCACCGCGTCGTCCAGCTCCTCGAACGGGGCGTACAGCCACATCAGGATCGGCGCGGTGATGCCCGCCGACCGCAGCTCCAGCGCCTCCCGCAGGGACGTGACGCCCAGCCAGGAGGCGCCGGAGGCCAGCGCCGTCCGGGCCACCGGGACGGCGCCGTGGCCGAATCCGTCGGCCTTGACCACGGCCATCACGCCCGATCCGTTCGCGGCACGGGCCAGAAGCCGGGTGTTGTGCGCGATCGCGTCCAGGTCGATCAGCGCCCGGGTCATGGCCGCCGCGGTCACGATCGGCGCGCGCCGGCTGCGAGCGCGGTGGTGAACAGGCGGTCGAGCAACTCCGGGTACTCGATGCCGGCGGCCCGCCACATCTGCGGGAACTGCGACAGCTCGGTGAACCCGGGCAGCGTGTTGACCTCGTTGAGCACCGGCACGGCCCGGCCGTCGATCTCGGCCAGGAAGAAGTCGGCGCGCAGCAGGCCGGCACAGCCCAGCGCCCGGAAGGCCCGGCGGGCGGCGTCGGAGAGCAGCTCCAGGTGGGCGGGGTCGAGCTCGGCCGGGATGCGGAACTCCACCATGCCGGACGTGTACTTGGCGTCGAAGTCGAAGAAGCCCTCCTCGGACTTCAGGTTGATCTCCAGCGCCGGGCCGACCTCGATCGAGCCGTCCGGGTTCTGCAGCACCGAGAGGTCCACCTCGCGGCCCACCACCGCCACCTCGATCAGCACCTTCGTGTCGTGCTCGCGGGCGTGCCGGACGGCGCGCGGCAGATCCGCCCAGTCGTCGACGCGGGAGACACCGACGCTGGAGCCGCTGCACGACGGCTTCACGAAGACCGGCAGGCCGAGGCGCGCCTTGTCCTCGGGGCTGATGTCCTCGTCGTCACCCTCGCGGAGCACCACACCGTCGGCCACCGCGATGCCCTCGGCCGCGACGATCTTCTTGGTGAACTCCTTGTCCATCGACGCGGCGCTGGCCAGGACGCCGCTGCCGACGTACGGCACCCCGGCCAGGTCGAGCAGTGCCTGGATGGTGCCGTCCTCGCCGTACGGGCCGTGCATGACCGGGAACGCGGCGTCGACGGACTTCAGGGCTTCCAGGGCTTCGGTGAGACTGCCGATCGGTGACCTGTCGTCGGCCGGACGGCCCGCGCCGGAGACGATGGCGTCGGCGGTGTCCGGGCCGGTGTCGACGCCGACCTGCCAGCGGCCGTCCCGGGCGATCCGGATCGGGGTGACCACGTAGCGTGACCGGTCCAGGAAGCGGAACACCGATGCGGCCGAGCGGCAGGAGACCTCGTGCTCCGCGCTCTGACCTCCGAAGATCACCGCGACCCGTACCTTGGAACTCTGCATCCGGACATCTTCTGATCTAGGGCGTCCGGTGATCGTCAGCGATGTCCTTATGGTTTCTTTATATCGGGCATATTTCCCTCACTCTCCGTAAGGTGTCGACCTCGCCGTGATGCCGGCGAACCGCCCGCCTGCCGTTATCCGCGTAATCTCCCCGTAACACGGCGACGACGGCGGAATGAGGGCGGCAATTCCGGCCATCCGCCGTTTCCGTAGTTCGCGGAACAAGGCGGACCTATCCCGGCGGCGGCGGGCTGGTTGCGCTGGTGGCTGTGGTTCGCCGGGTTCTCCGAGGCCACTCAGGACGAGCTTTCCGTACCGTGAAGTAGGGTCTACGATTCGGCGACTGTACAAACGCGAACAATGAACGCCCGGAAAAACCTTGATCAACAGGGTTGTCCATTGCCCTTCCGTTACCTGATCGAGCTTTTTTCGTCACCATCGATACCTACGCTCCGGCGGATCTACTTCGTTCGGAGGGTCAACCTCGATGCGTTCCTATATACGCAGCGTGGGTGCCGCCGGACGGTCTCTCCCGGTACCGAGTCCTGCGGGGCTTCGTGCGCTGGGTGCTGCCGTCATGGCGACCGCGCTTGGTCTCAGCCTCACCGGTCCGGTGGCCGCAGCCACCGACGCGCCGTTCATCAGCGAGATCCACTACGACAACACGGGCACCGACAGCGGTGAGGCCGTCGAGATCGAAGCCCCGGTCGGCTACGACCTGAGCGACTGGCAGCTGTACCTCTACAACGGCAGCAACAACAAGGTCTACACCCCGACCTACACGCTCAGCGGGGTCGTTCCGGCGTCCGGTGTGGTCGTGCAGAACTACGCCGCGAACGGCGTCCAGAACGGCGCGCCGGACGCGATCGCGCTGGTGAAGCCGGACGGCACGGTCGCCGAATTCCTCAGCTACGAGGGTGTGATCACCGCCGCCGACGGCCCGGCTCTCGGCCGGACCAGCGTCGACATCGAAGTGTCCGAGCCGGACACCACCCCGGTCGGCCAGTCGCTGCAGAAGATCGACGGCGTCTGGAAGGCCCCGGCCGCCAATACCTTCGGGACGCTCAACACCGCGGTGACGCCGGAGGACCCGGACCCCGAGGACCCGGGCGCCGGCTGCGACACCACTGTCACCCACACCATCGCGCAGGTTCAGGGCACCGGCGCCGCGACCGGCCTGGCCGGCTCCGTGGTGACCGTCGAGGGCGTGGTGACCGCCGACCACCGCACCGGTGGCTACAACGGCATCTACATCCAGACCGCGGGCACCGGTGGCGACCGTCCGGTCGTCGCGGGCGCCGCCTCGGACGGCATCTTCGTCTACCTGACCGCCACCGCCGCCAACCACCCGACGGTGGCGATCGGCGACGTGGTCCGGGTGACCGGCACGGTCAGCGAGTACAACGCGCTGACCCAGATCACCATCGGCGCCAAGTCCGACGTGCAGGTCTGCTCGACCGGCGCCGCCCTGCCCGCGCCGGTTCCGCTGGCCCTGCCGCTGAGCGACGAGGCCCGGGAGTCCGCCGAGGGCATGCTGGTCGCCCCGGTCGGCGCGTACACCGTCTCGGACGTCTACAACACCAACCGGTACGGCGAGGTCATCCTGGCCGCCGGCAGTGTCCCGGCCCGGATCCCGACCGACATCGCCCGCCCCGGCAGCGACGCCGCGAACGCGCAGAAGGCCGCCAACAAGGCCGGCCGCATCCTGCTCGACGACGCCAGGACGACGAACCTGGCATCGGCCGGCCTGCCCCCGACCTACATCACCAAGGACGAGCCGCTGCGTGTCGGCGACACCGTCGAGAAGTTCGGCGCCGGCGTCCTGAGCTACGGCTTCAGCGAGTGGCGGCTCCAGCCGGCCACCCCGGTCGACGCGAACACCCCGGCGGTCTCCCGGACCACCTTCAAGGCGTCCAACCCGCGGACCGCCGCTCCGGCCGAGGTCGGCGGCGACATCCGGGTCGCCAGCTTCAACGTGCTGAACTACTTCGTCCACTTCGGTGGCGACGCGCGCGGCGCTGCCGACGAGGCGGCCAAGGAGAAGCAGGAAGCGAAGATCGTCTCGGCGATCAGCGCCCTGGACGCCGACGTGGTCGCGCTCATGGAGATCGAGAACTCGGTCCGCTTCGAGAACGTCGAGACGCAGCTGGCGCTCAAGACGCTGGTCGGCGAACTCAACGCGGTCGACGGCGCGGGCACCTGGGACTACGTCCGGTCGCCGGCCGAGCTGCCGACGCCGGCCGAGCAGGACGTCATCACCAGCGCGATCATCTACAAGCCGGCGAAGGCCACGCCGAAGGGCGCGTCGAAGTCGATCAACGACGAGACGGTCTGGGGCAACGCCCGCGAGCCGATCGCGCAGACCTTCCACTCCGGCGCCATCGACTTCACCGTGGTGGCCAACCACTTCAAGTCGAAGAGCACCTCGGTCACGCCGACCGGCGACAACGTCGACACCGGTGACGGGCAGGGCGCGTACAACGGCGACCGGAAGCGCCAGGCGGCGTCGCTGGCCACCTTCGTCGAGGGTCTCGGCACCGACAAGGTGATCCTGCTCGGCGACTTCAACTCGTACGGCCAGGAGGACCCGCTCCAGGTCCTGTACGACAAGGGCTACACCGACGCGCACGCCACGCACGCGCCGGACAAGTCCTCGTACGTCTTCGGCGGCGAGTCCGGCTCGCTGGACCACGCGCTGGTCACCGGCGAGTTCGCGAAGCGGATCACCGGCGTCGACATCTGGAACATCAACTCGGTCGAGTCGTTCGCCTTCGAGTACGACGGCTACGCGCCGTTCTACGAGAGTGGGCCGTTCCGGTCCAGCGATCACGACCCGGTGGTCGTCGGACTGGAGACCGGCCTGACCGCGCCGGTCAACCTGCAGTTGCTGAACATCAACGACTTCCACGGCCGGCTCGAGCCGCCCAACAGCAACGCACCGTTGGTGGGTGGCGCCGCACAGCTCGTCGGCCTGGTCGACCAGCTGCGGGCGGAGAACCCGAACACCGCGTGGATCTCGGCCGGTGACAACATCGGCGCGTCCACGTTCATCTCCGCGATCGACAAGGACAACCCGACGATCGATGCGCTGAACGCCGGTGGCCTGGCCGTCTCGGCGGTCGGCAACCACGAGTTCGACCAGGGCTTCGCCGATCTGGCCGGACGGGTGAGCGACCGGGCGGACTTCCCGCTGCTGGGCGCGAACGTCTACACCAAGGCGGACGGCAAGCGTGCGCTGCCCGCCTACCACGTGCAGAACCTCGGTGGGGTCCGGGTCGGTTACATCGGCGTCGTCACCGCGCAGACCACGACCCTGGTCAACCCGGACGGCATCCGCGACCTCGAGTTCCGCGACCCGGCCGCCGAGGCGAACCTCCTGGCCGCGCAGCTCTCCGACGGCAACGAGGCCAACGGCGAGGCCGACGTCCTGGTGCTCCTCGCCCACGAGGGTGCCGACAGCAACAGCATCACCTCGGCCGAGGCACTGCAGGCCGACCCGGCTTTCGGGCCGTTGACCAAGGTGAGCGCCGAGATCGACGCCATCGTCAGTGGCCACACCCACCAGCCGTACGCCTTCCAGGTGCCGGTTCCGGGCGTGCCCGGCAAGACCCGTCCGGTCGTCCAGGCCGAGGATTACGGCGAAAAGCTGGGCAAGATCGGCCTGACCTACGACCCCGCGTCCGGTGAGGTCACCTCGTCCACCGTCGAACTGCTCACGGTGACCGGCTACCCGTCGAACACCACGGTCGCCGGCATCGTCGCGGCGGCCAAGACGAACGCTGCCGAACTCGGCAAGGCGGAGCTGGGCAAGATCACCGGGGACATCCTCCGGGCGTACGACGGCACCGTGGAGAACCGGGGCGCCGAGTCGGTCCTCGGCAACTTCATCGCCGACGTGCAGCTGGACCAGACCAAGGACGCCGGTCGTGGCGGCGCACAGATCGCCTTCATGAACGCGGGTGGTCTGCGGGCCGACCTGAAGTACGGCACCGACGGCACGGTCACCTACTCGCAGGCGTTCGCGGTGCAGCCGTTCTCCAACGACGTGGTGACCCGTACCCTCAAGGGCTCGGCGATCAAGGCGGCGCTGGAGGAGCAGTGGCAGCCGGATGGTGCGAACCGTAAATACCTGCACCTGGGCGTCTCGAAGGGCTTCACCTACTCCTTCGACGCGAGCCAGCCCCGGGGTAAGCGGATCATCGCCTCGTCGATCAAGCTGAACGGGGTCACCATCGACCCGGACGGCGACTACCGGGTGACGACCAACTCGTTCCTCGCGGCCGGCGGCGACAACTTCCCGTCCCTGGTCAGCAAGGTCGGCGTGGTCACCACCGGGGACAACGACCTGACCATGCTGGTGAACTACTTTGCCAAGAACACCCCGATCACCGCGGACACCAAGTTCCGGACCAGCCCGGGTGTGCTGGACGGCACCGCCCCGACCGGCGCCTACGCCCTGAACGCCACGGCGATCTGGGCCGGCCAGGCGGTGACGCTGACCGAGACCGCGCTCGACGACGACGTCAGCGACAACGCGAAGATCACCCGGGTGGTCGACTGGGGCGACGGCAGCACGGCCGAGACCCTGGCCGCGGGCAGCACCACCGCGGCGCACACCTACGCGGCCGCGGGCAGTTACCAGGTCACCGTCAAGCTGACCGACGAGGCCGGCAACAGCGGCCCGGCCACCCTGTCGGCGTCCACCGTCGTGGTGACGGCGCAGACCGGCTCGTTCAGCCTCGACAAGAAGTCGATCTGGGTCTCGCAGTCGGCCATCCTGAGGGGCAGCGGGGTTCCCGGCGCCACCCAGCTCACGATCAGCTGGGGCGACGGGGCCACGACCCGGACCTCCGCGAACAACGTCCAGGTGCAGCACGCCTACACCAAGGCGGGCCGGTTCACCGTGACGGTCACCCCGGCGAACGCCGCCGGTGCGGGCAAGCCGATCCAGGTCGGTGTCGTCGACGTCGCCAAGGACGTCTACAAGCCGACCGTCCGGGTGAACACGCCGTGGTTCAAGGAGTTCCGCTGGGCTTGGAAGCACATCGGCGGCACGGCGTCCGACAAGGGTGTCGGCGTCGCGTCGGTGAAGGTCAAGCTGGTCCAGGAGCGTTCCGGCAAGTGGTACTACTACTCCGCCGGGAAGTGGACCAAGGCCACGTCGAAGCAGGCCGCGTCGGCCAAGGCCGCGACGCTGGTCGTCACGCCGGATGCCGCGGGCAACTGGCGGACGGCGATCAGCGGCATCGACCGGGGTGCGCTGCAGATCAGCTACTGGGCCGTTGACAAGGCGGGCAACAGCTCCACCGCCGCCTACTACAACGTCCGGATCACCAGGTAACACCTGATCGAGAGGGCCCCCACCGGACGGTGGGGGCCCTTTTCGTGCTTATTCAAATCAATACAGTCCATTGACGTACGTTGACTCGCGACCTCCCGGCCAGCCAGGCTATGACCCACATCTCCCATAGACTGGAGGGGTTACCTCATGCTCGCCAAGAGAGCCGGCGCGGTGCTGCTCAGCACGCTCGCCGTGACCGCCGTCGGCGCTGCCGCACCCGCGGCAGCCAGTGCCGCCACGACCGACTCCGTGCTCGCCTGGTATGACACGACGGCCGCCGCCGTGGCCGCGGGCGGCGCCACCACTCAGGTCACCAACAGCCGGACGTGGGCGATCGGCTGGCTGGCCGCCGCCCGGGCGCAGAACGGTCCGCACTCCACCGCCTACCGTCGCGCCGCTCTCGCCGGCGCCGTGCACCAGACCCTGATCACGCTCATCCCGGCCCAGGCCGCGGCGGCCGACGCCGCGCTCGCCGCCGACCTCGCCACCATCCCGGACGGGCGGGCCGAGACCGAGGGCCTGGCCGCCGGCCGGAAGGAGGCGACCGACCTGCTCGCCGAGCGGGCCGACGACGGGCTCGACCCGGCGTCGGTCAACGCGCCGTACACGGTGCCGGCCGCGGCGCCCGGGATCTGGCAGCCCACCCCGCCCGCCTACGCCCCGGCCACCCAGTACGGCAACCGGGTGGCCCGCCCGTTCGCGCTGCGCAGCGCCGGCCAGTACCGTCCGGCCCCGCCACCGGCCCTCGACTCGGCCCGCTACCGGCGTGACATCGCCGAGGTGAAGGCGTACGGCGCGGTGGACAGCACGGTCCGCACCCAGGCGCAGACCGACACCGCGACGTTCTGGCTCGGCTCGTCGTTCGTCCTCTACACGCCGATCCTGCGAGCCGCCGTCGAGCAGTCGCGAGGCTCCCTGGCCGACCGGATCCGGCTGGTCGCACTCTTCCACGTGGCCTCGGTCGACACCCAGATCGCCACCTCCGACGCCAAGTACGCCTACCAGCTCTGGCGCCCGGTCACCGCGATCCGGGCCGGTGGTGACGCGGACTGGCTGCCGTTGCACGCCACGCCGGCGCACCCGGACTACCCGAGCGGGCACAACACCTACTCCGGCTCGGCCGAGCAGATCCTGACCGCGCTGTTCGGGCCGCGGGCGCGGAGCCCGTACACGATCCCGAGCCCGTCGGCGCCCGGCGTGACCCGCACCTACACCGACTGGCACGTGCCGAGCCTGGAGAACGTGGACGCCCGGGTCTGGTCCGGCATCCACAGCCGCTCGGCCGACGAGGCGGGCATCGCTCTCGGTAAGGCCGTGGCTGCGCACACCCTCCGGAACGCCGGAAGACTATTGGCCGGATAACGCTTTCGCCACGCAGACGGCCGGCACCCTCGCGCCGGCCGTACCACCTGCCGTAACCGGTACGTCGACCACCGGCTGGAGGTGGATGGGGGATGGGCGCTCGGGCGGTTCGATCCGCTTGGATCGTTCTTCTCGTCGGGCTGGCGGTTCTCGTCGTCGGTATCGGACTCTCGCTCAGCGGGAGCGTGAGCTGTGGCGCCGCGGAGACGCCCGCGGGCAACAGATGCATCACCCAGGGTGACGGGATCGCCCGGGCCGTCGAGCAGGCCGGTAGCGCGGGGCATCCGGCAGCGCCGCTCGCTCTCGGCGTCGGTGGTGTGCTGGCCGCCGCTGGAGTCTGGCTGGTCTTCTTCGCCGACCGCTCGGTGCGCCCGGCGACCGGTGTGGGCGACCGGATCGAGCTGGCCCGCCGGAACGGCTGGCGGTTCCTCGACGTGGACCGGGAACTGCTCGCCGACTGGGCGGACAATCCGGACTTCGGCGCGGACCAGCCGGCGTACGCGGTGTTGCGCGGCTCCTACGAGGAGCTCGAGTTCGTGGTCTTCGACTTCCGCCGGCCGGGATCCGGACAGGCCGGTACGGCGTGGATCGTCTACCTGCCGTACCCGTCGCGCACGTTCGTCGAGTGGGCGACGACCCAGCAGCCGCTCTATCGTCGCCCGCTGCACATGGTCGGTGTGCGTGCCGACGCGATCGTCGACATCGGCCGTGAGCAGCACCGATCGACCGAGCCGGGCGCCGTCCTCCGGCAGGTGCGGGCTCTGGCCGAGATCGTGCGCCGTTTCGAGACGCAGGCCGCGGCCAGCTCGTGACGGTGGGTCAGGACTGGCGGTAGGCGGTGTCGGCGCGCTGACGGCGCAGCCGGTAGACCGCCGCGGAGAGGGTGATGACCGCCCAGGTGGCGACGATCGAGGTGGCGATCCACCAGCCGACCACGCCGAGCACGACGGCGGCCACGGTGATCACGGCGGCGAGGATGAACAGCGGCAGCGGAGGGCGACCGGTCGACGACACGCTGAAGTTGCCGCCGCCCATCCGGGTGCAGAAATCGGGATCGTCGCGCTGAAGTTGACGTTCGAGCTGAGCCAGTCGCCGGGTGTCCTCTTTGCTGAGCATGTTCGCTACCTTCCGGTCGCCCGCCGGTGAAGCATGGATCGAGATGGGGGAATCTCGATCAGAGCCCATTGTTACCTGTGAGTTGCCGCTGTGATACGTCTTCGTGTGCCGAATTTTCGGTCCGTTCCGTTCCGGACAACAGGACCTATGGAAATCCCCTGACTTCGGGTACAACGGACCGGTTGATCAGTGGTCGCGGCCGAAAACCTCCACTGCCCGCTCCCGCTGCCGATAGGGCCACCCGTGACGAGCCCGTGATTCCACACCAGAAAACCCATCAGGGGGTACGGCCACGCCTGCCACCAGCGCAGACGAGACCGTCCCCCGCCTTCGGCGGCTGCCGCGACCCGTTCCGCGCTCAGCCCTTCGGCACGGTCAGGTCGTACACCGTGGTGGCGCCGATCGTCCTGGCCGTGTAGGTGGCGGCCACCCACGCCGAGATCTGACCGCTCTCGCCGCTGCCCCCGTTGCGGGCGAACCCGCCGCCACCGATGAAGTAGTGGATCCGCCCGTCGGCGACGTACTGCTGGAACTGTGTCAGCGTCGGTGACGGATCGGTGCCGTTGAACCCGCCGACCGCCATCACCGGCTCCTCGGTGGCCAGTTGGTAACCGGACGCGTTCTGCGACCCGATCGCCGCAGCGACCCACGTGTACCGGTCGGCGTCCTCCTCCAGCATGGCCTTCACTTCGGCGCTGACCGAGCTGGCGTTGAGCAGCCCGCCCATGCCGCCACCACCGCGAGCGCCGTCACCCGGAACGCCGCCGCCCGGCCGCCCCCTGCCGCCACCGTTCTGGCCGCCACCGTTCTGGCCGGTCCCGTTCTGAGCGGCGCCGTTCTGACCGCCTGGAAAACCGCCGCCGGGGGCACCGCCGCCTGGGAAACCGCTGCCGGGGAACCGCTGGCCGCCGCCGTTGCCGCGCCCGCCGCCGCCCGGCATGCCGCCGCGACCGCCGGACGTCGCGGGCCCCGCCGTCGGGATCGAGCCGGTGTGCGGTTGGGAAGCGGTCTCCACCGCGTACGCCGCCGGGCCCGCCAGACCCGCGACCGCCGCGACTGCCGCGACCGTCGCGGCGACCAGGGCCGGCCGCGCCGTGAGCCGGACCGAGGCGACCACCGCGACGGCCGCCAGCACCCCCGCGACCAGCACCGGGATCCGCAGCCACGGCACGAAGCCGGTGCTGCGTCCGAGCAGGACATACGACCACAGGGCGGTCACGGCGATCGCCACCGCGAGCGTGACCGCGGCGACGAGGGAACGCCGCCGCTCCCACAGCAGGGCCACCCCCATGCCGGTGACCGCGCCGATCGCCGGGGCCAGCGCCACCGTGTAGTACGCGTGGAAGATGCCCTGCATGAAGCTGAAGATCAGCCCGGTGACCAGCAGCCACGTGCCCCAGACGACGAGCCCGGCACGCTGCGGATCGGTGCGCGGCCGGCGCGCCGTGATCACCAGGCCGGCGGCCAGCAGGACCAGCGCGGCCGGCAGCAGCCACGAGACCTGGCCGCCCTGCGCGCTGTTGAAGAGCCGGCTCCACCCGATCTCACCCCAGCGCCCGGCCGCGTTGCCGACACTGCCGGTCTCCTCGCCGTTGAGCCGGCCCAGCCCGTTGTAGCCGAGTGTGAGTTCGAGCAGGCTGTTGTTCTGCGAGCCGCCGATGTACGGCCGTGCCGACGCCGGGATCAGGTCGACGAGCGCGATGTACCACCCGGCCGACACGACCATCGCGACCAGCGCCAGCAGCAGTTGGACGAACCGGGTGAGGATCTTCGGCGGGCCGGCGATCAGGTAGGCCAGGCCGAACGCCGGAACCACCAGCAGTGCCTGCAACTGCTTGGCCAGGAAGGCGAACCCGACGAGCGAGCCGGTCAGCACCACCCACTTCGTGGCGCCGGACTCGACCGCCCGCAGAATCGTGTACGCCCCGGCCACCATCAGCAGGACCAGCAGCGCGTCCGGATTGTTGAACCGGAACATCAGCACGGCCACCGGGGTCAGCGCCGACGTCAGGCCGGCCAGCAGACCGGCGGCCGGGCCGAACCCGCGGCGCACCGTCGCGTGGACCAGGCCGGTCGTGGCCACGCCGAGCAGCGCCTGCGGCACGAGGATGCTCCACGAGCTGAGCCCGAAGAGCCGTACCGAGATCGCCATGATCCAGAGGGCGGCGGGAGTCTTGTCGACGGTGATCGCGTTCGCCGCGTCGGACGAGCCGAAGAAGAACGCCTTCCAGCTCTCCGACCCCGCCTGCACCGCCGCCGAGTAGAACGCGTTGGCCCACCCCGACGCGCCGAGACCCCAGATGTAGAGGACACCGGTCAACAGCAGCAGGGCGTAGAGGGCGGGACGGACCCACGGAGCGTCATCCCGGCCCAGCAGCAGACGGGCGGTCCGGGAACGCCGATGTGGCGGATCCCCGGCGGGCGCCTCCGGCATCAGCAAGGTCATCGAGGTACTCCCGGAAAGTGGCGGATTCGTACCTCGTGAACGGTTGTCGGCCCTGCTGTCGCCACCTTGTGGCCCGGCTGTGGGATCCCTGAAAGCCCCGGCTGGTCCTCGGTGCTGTCCCAGCTCTACCGGGACAGCACCGAGAGCCGGCCTCAGAGCGCCCGGCGCTTCGCGGCGGCCGCGGCCAGCCGCTCCAGGACGCCGACCGTCGCGTCCCAGCCCATGCACGCGTCGGTGACCGACTGGCCGTAGGTGAGCTCGCCACCCAGGTCCTGCCGGCCCGCCTCCAGGAAACTCTCCAACATGACGCCGCTGATCGCGCGGTTGCCGGCCTCCATCTGCTGGGCGATGTCCTCGGCCACGATCGGCTGCCGCTTGTGGTCCTTGTTGCTGTTGCCGTGCGAGCAGTCGATCACCAGCCGCTCCGGCAGACCCGCCTTGCGCAGCAGCGCCAGCGACGACTCCACGTCCTCGGCGCTGTAGTTCGGCTTGCCACCGCCGCCGCGCAGCACCAGGTGACAGTCCGGGTTGCCGGTGGTGTGCAGGATCGCCGGGGTGCCCGAGTAGTCGATGCCGGGGAAGACATGCGTCGCCTCGGCCGCCTGGATCGCGTCGACAGCCGTCGAGACACTGCCGTCGGGACGGTTCTTCATGCCGATCGGCATCGACAGGCCCGACGACAGCTGACGGTGCACCTGCGACTCGACGGTCCGGGCGCCGATCGCGCCCCAGGCCACGGTGTCCGCGATGTACTGCGGGGTGATCGGGTCGAGGAACTCCACCGCCACCGGCAGACCCCGCGCGACCACCTCGAGCAGCAGCTTGCGGGCGATCCGCAGACCCGCGCCGACGTCACCCGAGCCGTCCAGCGCCGGGTCCATGATCAGGCCCTTCCAGCCGACCGTGGAACGCGGCTTCTCGAAGTACACCCGCATCACGATCAGCAGGTCCTCGCTGAGCCGCTCGGCCTCCAGCTTGAGCCGGTCCGCGTACTCGCCGGCGGCCTCCGGATCGTGCACCGAACACGGGCCGACGACCACGATCAGGCGCTGATCTCGGCCATTGAGCACGTCCTCGACCTGCTTACGGCCGGCCAGCACGGTGTCGTGCAACTCACTCGTCAGCGGCAGCTCGTGATGCAGCAGCGCAGGGCTCATCAGCGGGACGACCTTCTCGATCCGCTGGTCACGGACGCGCTGCACCTCAGGGGCGGTCATGGTGATCTCTCTCCTTCGACCGGCCCTGCGTCAGAGCCGGTTTGCTCGGGGCAAACAAAAAGGCAGCGACATCGTCGCTGCCTCAGCCGGCTCTGGCGGGTGTCTCAGGTCATGCGGTCATGGCCGAGGCACCGGCTTGAGCCGGCCTCGTAAACCAATAGAACGACCACGTGCGAGACATGCCCGCCAGCATAGCCACTTCAGCCCACCGGGTGCAGCATCTGGGGCCGCTGTTCAGCTGTTGGGACGACAGGTGGCGGCCCGAGCGGGAGCATCACCGTGAAAACGGTCTGACCGGGACGACTCTGCACACCGACCTTGCCGCGGTGCGAAGTGACCACGGCATGCACGATCGACAGGCCCAGACCGGTGCTGCCGGCCGCCCGCGACCGCGAGCTGTCACCCCGCGCGAACCGCTCGAAGATCCGCGGCACCACATCCGGCTGGATGCCCGGTCCGTTGTCGATGACCTGGATCACGGCGGCGTTCGGCACGGCGCCGACCTTCACCGTCACGGTCGAGCCCTCCGGCGTGTGGGTACGCGCGTTGGCCAGCAGGTTCGCCACCACCTGATGCAGGCGGGCGCCGTCGCCGATCACGGTGACCGGCTCGTCCGGCAGATCCAGCTGCCAGTAGTGCGACGGGCCGGCGGCGTGCGCGTCACTCGTCGCGTCGACAGCCAGCATGGTCAGGTCGACCGGATCCTGGGCCAGCGGGCGGCCGGCGTCCAGGCGGGCCAGCAGCAGCAGATCCTCCACCAGGGCGGTCATCCGCTTCGCCTCGGACTCGACCCGGTTCAGCACGTGCGAGATCTCGTCCGGGACGACCTGGCGGCTGCGGCGGCTCAACTCGGCGTACCCACGGATCGCGGCCAGCGGGGTGCGCAACTCGTGGCTGGCGTCCGCGACGAACTGGCGGACCTGCATCTCCGACGCGTGCCGCGCCTCCAGGGCGTTGCCGACGTGATCGAGCATCCGGTTCAGCGCGGCGCCGACCTGGCCGACCTCGGTGCGCGGGTCGGTGTCGGCCTCGGGCACCCGCTGCGCGAGCCGCACCTCGCCACGGTCCAGCCGCAATTCCGACACGCGCGTCGCGGTGGCCGCGACACGGTCGAGAGGCTTGAGGGTACGGCGGACGATGAGCGCCCCACCCCAGCCCGCGATGAGCAGCGACCCCACGACGACGCAGCCGGTGAATAGCGCGACCGTGCGGAGCGTGTGATTGGTGTCCTCCAGTGACAGCGCGGTGATGACGAGGTATTCGTTGTTGCCGATCCTCTTTCTTTCGGCGACCGTGTAGTACTCGTTGGTCGTGTCGCGGACGGTGACGTCGACGTCGATGGCGTGGTCCTCGCCCGCCGCGATCATGGTCGCGTACAGGCTGCTCAGAGCTTCGTCGCCGGGTCGGTCGTAATAGTTGCCGAAGAAGCCGGTGGCGCTCTCTGCTTCATCGGCAACGATCTTGCCGCCGCCTTTGAAGCTGCCGTCTGTCGCATCGAGGAAGATCAGCAGCGAGCCGCGGTCGACGTTCGGCGGTGGGGAGTCGAGTGGGCTTCCCTCCGACTTCGTGCTCGGGCCATCGCCGGGTGGTTTGCCCCAGCTGCCACCCCCGCCGCGGACCCCGAACTTCTGTGTTTCGGCCAGCTTCTCGTCGAGCTGGTGATAGAGCGATTTGTGCAGGTAGAGCTCGGCGGTGCCGCCGACGACCAGGCCCAGCACCGCGAGCAGCGCGATCATGGTGGCGACGATGCGGGTGCGCAGAGGCCAGCCCGCCGGGTCGCGCCAGGCGGGGCGGGACGGCCGGGAGGGCCGGGTCCTGCGGGTCGGGGCGGCTGCGGGCATGGTCAGTCGGCCGGCTTCAGGACGTAGCCCGCGCCGCGCATGGTGTGGATCATCGGCGTGCGGCCGGCGTCGATCTTCTTGCGTAGGTAGGAGATGTAGAGCTCGACCACGTTCGCCTGTCCTCCGAAGTCGTAGTTCCAGACCCGGTCGAGGATCTGCGGCTTGCTCAGCACCCGCCGCGGGTTACGCATGAGGTAGCGCAGCAGTTCGAACTCGGTCGCGGTCAGCGTGATCAGGTCGCCGCCGCGGCGCACCTCGTGCGAGTCCTCGTCCAGTGTGAGGTCGCCGACGACGAGCTGCGACTCGGTACGCATCGGGGCGTGCCCCATCCGCCGCATCAGGCCGCGCAGCCGGGCCACCACCTCTTCCAGGCTGAACGGCTTGGTCACGTAGTCGTCGCCCCCCGCGGTGAGGCCGGTGATCCGGTCCTCCACGGAGTCCTTGGCGGTGAGGAAGAGCACCGGCACCTCGGGGGACTCGCCCCGCAGCCGGCGCAGCACCTCCAGGCCGTCGATGTCGGGCAGCATCATGTCGAGGACGACGGCGTCGGGGCGGAAGTCGCGGGCGGTCCGGACGGCGGTCATGCCGTCGCCGGCGCTCTTCACATCCCATCCCTCGTAGCGGAGCGCCATCGAGAGCAGCTCGGCCAGGGTCGGTTCGTCGTCGACCACGAGCACCCGGACCGGGGTCCCGTCGGGCCGGCGGAGCTCGGTGCTGGGTTCTGCGTTCGCCATCGTCATGCCCCTACTGTGGTGCCTGACGCTCAGCGTCGGCTTTCTGTTTCCTGTGTGCCGGCTGTGTCTCTGACAGCCGTCTCATGCGAGCGGCACAGTGCGTACACATCCGGGTCCGTCATGGTTTTCGGCACGGCGAATCAGGTGCCTGAGGATCGGTTGTTGACAACCTCGTATCGGGGGAACACTCGATGTCGGGGCGATGTTGTGCGAGCGTTGGTCAAAGCGCGGCGCGAGCGTGAGGAGTTGCACGATGGATCTTCTCGAGGACTACCGCAGGGCCACCTTCTTCTTCGAGTCCGGCGACCCGCTCGGCGCCGCCAGGCTGCTCGAGCCGATAGTCGAGGCGGAGCCGCACAACACCGCGGTCCGGCAGCTGCTGGCGAGGGCCTACTTCAACTCGGCTCAGCTGAACGGGGCGGAGGCCCAGCTCAGGGTGTTGATCGAGCATGATCCTTCGGATCACTACGCGCACCACGTGCTCGGCCGGACCCTGGAGCGGGCCGGCCGTTTCCGTGAGGCCTTACCGCACCTGCGCCTGGCCGCCGCGATGAAGACGCAGACCGATTACCAGGAGGCGCTGCGCCGGGTCGAGACGTGGCTCGGCAAGTCGTCGGCGGCGTAGGGTCTCTTTTCGTGAAGCTGAAGCTGGACCTGCACGACATCTTCAACAAGGGTCACGAGATCGACCGCGCCCTCCGCGGGATCATCGACGAGGCGATCCAGAAGAAGGCCACCCTCGTCGAGATCATCCCCGGCAAGGGCAGCGGCGCCCTGAAGAAGAAGGTCATCCGCTTCCTCGACCAGAAAGAGATCAAGCAGCTCTATCACCGGGTCGAGAAGGACGGGGACAACTGGGGGCGGCTCTTCGTGCACTTCCGGTTCGACGCGCCCACCGGCCGTCGCGGTCGCGGTCGCCAGTGAAGGACGGTTCGGGCCACGCGCCTCTTGCGTGAGGCCGGGGCGCGTAGCCCGTACCGCCTAGAGGGTGTAGGTCTTTGCGACCGCGACCAGCTCGCTGCTGTGCGAACCGAGAACGCCGACCCCCGGAGGCCTGGGCTGGAAGCCCGGCAGGGCGGACAGACCGTCGCTGCCGTCCATCGCCCGGAAGGTGACCGGGCCGGCGGACCGGACCGTGAGGGTGATCTCGACGCCGGTCCCGGCCGGCGCATGGAAGACGAAACCCCAGCCCGAGGGGCCACCCGCGAGGGTACGGCCACCGATCGTCGCCGAGACGACCTCCGCGGACACGTGCAGCGTGGTGAAGCGGACCGCGCGCTGCGGGGCGAGCAGCAGTTTCATGATCCGCTGATCGCCGGACCTCTGCTCGGAGAGCAGGGTGAGCGCCGGGGCCGGGAGGGTCGCCGCCTGCGCCGGGCCGGTCCGCAGCTTCTCCGCGCCGAAGGCCGGAAGGGTGCCGGTGACCGTGGCCGGTTCGCCGGTGACGTACCGCGAGGTCCATTCCTGCGGTGTGGTCTCCTCGCTCAGCCAGCGGGCCGTGCCGTTGTCGGCGTCCAGCGCGTACATGAGGTGGGTGAGCGACGGGTGCTCCTCGTCGAACCCGTCGACGGCCAGGCCGGTCGTCGTGCACACGACCACCGCCACCGCCGCGGCCAGCGTCGGGACGGCGCCGAGGCGGCGGGCCTTCAGCGCGTTCATGCCGCGGGCGCCGCTCGGGGCCGGGTGGAGCAGGTCGAGCACCGGCAGCAGCGCGAGGCCGAGCAACACGGTGAGGAACGCGCCGACGCCGGCCATCGGCATGCCGAGCGCGGGGAAGAGCATCACCACGGCCGGCAGCAGGACGACGATCGGGATCAGCGCGCCGACGAGGAGGACCGCGACGGCTGTCTTCTCGCCCACCCGGGTCGCGATCAGGGCGGACACCGCGACCGCGAGGGCCGGCAGCGCGGCCAGGTAGGAACCGCCCGGGGCCGGCGCGGCCAGCACGACACCGAACACGGCCAGCCAGGTCAGGCCGCCGACGGCCAGGGCCGCCGGGCCGATCCGGCGGCGGAGCAGGGCATACCAGACCAGGATGACCGTCGCGGACAGGGCGATCACCGCGAGTCGATACCACATCGGACGGTACGGGTCGATCGGCAGCCCGCCGTACTCGGGACGGACCAGTTTCAGCAGCGCCCACAGGCCCTGCGCCAGGACCGGCGCGACGATGATCGGCAGCAGGGACAGCGCGATCCCGGCGAACAGCCGGCGCCGGACCACCCAGCCCAGCGCGATCACCGCCACCAGGGCCAGCACCGCCAGCGGCCACACCAGCCCACCCGGATAGCGCACCAGCAGGCCGGGCACCGGGAAGTAGGTGGCGTCCCCGCCGCCCGTCAGCTCCCGCAGGTCGAGGGCGCCGAACTCGCGGGCCAGGGCGAGCGCGTTGTCGCCGTGGTGCTGGAGGCTGTCCCGGTCCATCGCCTCCGGCACGTCGGTCGGCGCGTGATAAACGGCGGCCCCGTCGATGTAGGCGGTGTTCAGGCCCTGGAACAGCGGCGACTCGCGGAACGGGGTGAAGTCGGTGTCATTGGGCAGCAACCGGTAGATCTCCACCGCGAACGACGTGCCGACCGGGTACGGCGTCTTCGCGTACGTCTCCACCAGCCGCCGGTTGCCCTCGGACGTCTCGAACATGATCGCCGGGCCACTGCTGCCGCGCGCCTCCAGGTTCAGCGCCACGCCGCCGTCCCGGGCCAGCGGATGCTGCTCCACGAACGCCTTCGCCCCGCAGAGACACGCCTCCTCGGCGTCGGTCAGCACCAGCACCACGTCGTTGCGCGGCCGCTCCCCGGCGACCAGCGCCCGCGCCGTCTCCAGGATCGTCGACGTGCCCGCGCCGTCGTCGTTGGCGCCCGGCGCGACCTGCGCCGAGTCGTAGTGCGCGATGAGGAACACCCGTCCGGTGGACGACGTGCCGGGAATCACGGCGACCACGTTGCGGACCCGTGCCAGGCCGGTCCCGCCCGCCGACGAGGACAGACCGGCGCCCTGCTCCGACACCGTGTCCTGCACCTCCGGCGACAGGCCCAGGCCGGACAGCGCCGCCACCAGGTGCTCGCGGACCCGGTCGTTGGCGGGACTCCCGGCCGGGTGCGGGGTGGTGGCGATCGTGCGTACCGTCTCGAACGCCCGCTCCGCGCTGAAATCGCTCGCCGGGGCCGTCGCCGCTCGCGCCGCGGGCGGTTGAACCGATCGGATCGCGGCGAGGCCGGCCAGGACGAGAACGGCCAGGGCCGCGGCTGCGGCGAGACCGCGGCGAGCCGGGCGGACGAGGGCGGAGTCGTGCATGGGGACATCTAACAGTCCGGGTACGCCCGGCGGGTACCCCGAAGATCCATCAGCGCGTGCAATAGCGTTGTCCGGGTGACTACGCCGCTCGACCCAGCCGCCGTCATCGCCGCCTTCATCGACCGGGTGTCGCCCTACAACCCACACCCGGACGTGGCTCCCGTGGCCGTCATCGGCGTGCGCACCGCGCTCGGCGAGGACGTCTTCACCCTCAGTGACCATGTGATCCGGGCCATGTGCCGGGCACTGGAGTCCTATCGGGATCCGGAGGACCGGGGCAACTGCAGCAACTGCGGTGGCCGGCACCTCGACGAGAACCTGCACTGCCGGGACTGCGGGCAGTTGCACGGCATCCTCGGCCAGGTGATGGCCGAGCACGCGCGACGTGTCGCCACCACCGGTGAAGACTCCCCGTGATGACCGAAGTTGTGCAGCGCGGCCCAGTGGTACACGATTTGCGGGTCACCTATGCGTCGAGTGGGGAATCGGAATGACGGAGCGGTCGCTCGCGCCCCGCACATACGCGACAGAGCAGCTGGAACGGTTACGAATCCTGCTCGTCGAGGACGACGAGGGTGACGCCTTTCTCGTCCGGGAACTGCTCACCGAAGCCGGCGCCCCGTTCGAGCTGACCGTCGCCACCAGCCTGCGCGAGGCCCGCGGGCTGCTCGTCGGCGTCGAGTGCGTGCTCCTCGACCTCGGGCTGCCCGACGCCGAGGGAATCGACGGGCTGCGCCGGCTGCTCGCGCTGGCCGGCAGCGCCGCGGTCTGCGTGCTCACCGGCCGCTCCGACGAGCACCTCGGCGTGCAGGCGGTCGCCGAGGGCGCCCAGGACTACCTGGTCAAGGGCCAGGTCGACGGGGTTCTGCTGATCCGGTCGCTGCGCTATGCGGTCGAGCGGAAACGCGCCGACGAGAACGCCCGCCGGCTGCGCGAGGCCGAGCTGCGGGAGGCCGAGTCCGCCCGACTGGAACGCGGTCTGCTGCCCAAACCGCTCAAACGGGATGACTTCGGCATCGCGGTCGAACCGTTCTATCGTTCCGGGCGGGCCATGGGGCTGCTCGGCGGCGACTTCTACGACGTGGTGCAGGTCGGCGACGACCGGCTGCACGTGATCGTCGGCGACGTGTGCGGGCACGGCGTCGACGAGGCCGCCCTCGGTGTCGAGCTGCGGGTCGCCTGGCGGGCGCTGGTGCTGGCCGGAGTGCCGGAGGAGCAGGTGCTGCCGTCGCTGGAGCAGGTCCTGATGTCCGAGCGGCGGGCCCGTGAGGTGTTCGCCACCGTCGCGTCCGCGGTCATCGACGTGCCGCGCAACCGAGCGACCGTCCGGGTCGCCGGCCACCCGCCACCCGTCGTCCTCACCGGTGGCCGCGCCGCGCCGGTCGCCGTGCGTACCGGAATCGTCCTCGGGGTACGTCCCACACCCACCCCGGCGACCGAGTTGGAGTTCGACGGACATGACTGGTCCATGCTGATGTACACCGACGGGCTGATCGAGGGCCGGACCGGCGGGGGCGACGAACGGCTCGACGTCGGCGGGCTGTGCCAGCTGCTCGACGAGCCGGACGCCCGTGACCTGCCGTTGCAGGCGCTGCCGAAATGGCTCGTGGCCCGCGCCGACCAGGACAACGGCGGCCCCCTCACCGACGACGTGGCGATGCTGCTGATCTCCCGCGGCGGTGGCCGGTGAGCGTGATCGACATCCGCGGCTGGACACTGCGCGGGCGGATCTTCGCGCTCTGCCTCGCGGCCGGGCTCCTGCTCGGCGGCCTCGGGGTGGCCGCCGCCATCACCGCCGCCACCGCCAACAACGCCGTCGACAACGTTCTCGACCGGGCCGGGCCCCTGCGGGTCGCCGGGCAGAACCTGGGCACGGCGCTCGTCGACCAGGAGACCGGCGTCCGTGGCTACGCGATCACCGGTGTGCCGAAGAACCTCGAGCCGTACGACAACGGTGTCGCCGCCGAACGGCAGCGGGTCGCCGAGATCCGGAGACTGCTGGGGCCGGACGACGCGGCGATCGGCGCCGCCCTCGACCAGGTGGAGCAGCTCGCCGCCAAGTGGCGTGCCGATGTGGCCGGGCCGCTGGTCGAGACCGTCCGGACCCAGGGCGCCGAGGCTGCCCAGCAGCGCATCGAGGCGACCGACACCAGAGACTTCGACCGGCTCCGGGCCGCCGTCGACACGCTCCAGGCGGAGATCCTGACGATGCGGGACAAGACCGCCGCGGCGGCCCGCAACTCCAGCGGCAACCTGGTCGCCGTCGAGATCGCCGCGGCGATCGTCATCGTGGTCACCGGCGTGCTGCTGCTCATCCTGCTGGACCGGCTGGTCAGCCGGCCGATCCTGCACCTCGCCGGGCAGATCCGCCAGGTCGCGGCCGGCGACTACGAGCGGCACATCGAGAGCGACTACGGCTCACCGGACCTGGTCGCCCTCGCCGAGGACGTCGACCGGATGCGCCAGCAGATCGCCACCGAACTCTCCGAGGTACGCCTCGCGCGCCAGCAGGTCGAGTGGATCAATCAGCAGCTTCAGTCCCAGGCCGAGGAGCTCACCCGGTCCAATCGCGATCTGGAGCAGTTCGCCTACGTCGCGTCGCACGACCTGCAGGAGCCGCTGCGCAAGGTGGCCAGCTTCTGCCAGCTCCTGCAGCGCCGCTACGCCGGGCAGCTCGACGACCGCGCCGACCAGTACATCGGCTTCGCCGTCGACGGCGCCCAGCGCATGCAGCGCCTGATCAACGATCTGCTCGCCTTCTCCCGGATCGGCCGGCTCACCAGCGGATTCACCGACGTCGACCTGAACCGGGTGCTCGGCGACGTGAAATCCCAGCTCGAAGCCCGGGCCGGTGAGGACGCCGAGATCGTCTGGGGCGGACTGCCCACGGTGGAGGGCGAGGAGCCGCTGCTCACCACGCTCTTCGTCAACCTGGTCGGCAACTCCCTCAAGTTCCGCCGCCCCGACGTGCCGCCGGTCGTGACGATCACCGCCACCTTCGACGAGAAGGAGTGGCGGATCAACGTCCGGGACAACGGCATCGGCATCGAGGCCGAGTTCGCCGACAAGGTCTTCGTGATCTTCCAGCGGCTGCACGCGCGGGACGCCTACGAGGGCACCGGCATCGGACTGGCGATCGTCAAGAAGATCGTCGAATACCATGGCGGACGGATCTGGCTGGACGTCGACGTCTCTCCGGGAGCATCGATCTGGTTCACGCTCCCGGTGATGCCGGGTTCGGCGCCTCCGCCTACGACTTCTCCGGACGCGGTGCAGGACACGGCGGCTTCACCGACGCCGGATTCGCTTCCGGCGGCGTCGCCGGATCCGGGTCCGACGGATTCGCCGGATCCGGGTCCGACGGATTCGCCGGATTCGCGGTCGCCGGATTCGCGGTCGCCGGATTCGCGGTCGCCGGATTCGCGGTCGGCGGCTTCGCTTCCGCTGTCGGAGCAGGTATCACCCCAGGAGGGCACGGCATGAGCGTTGAGCGTGAGAACGGCACACCGATCGAGGTGTTGCTCGTCGAGGACGACCCCGGCGACGTGCTGATGACCCAGGAGGCGTTCGAGGAGCACAAGGTCCGCAACCGGCTCAACGTCGTCTCCGACGGGGCCGAGGCGCTCGCCTACCTGCGGCGCGAGGGCCAGTATGCCGACGCGGTCCGTCCCGACCTCATCCTGCTCGACCTGAACCTGCCCCGGCGCGACGGCCGCGAGGTGCTCGCCGAGATCAAGAAGGACGCGAGCCTCGGCCGTATCCCGGTCGTCGTGCTCACCACCTCCTCCGCGGACGAGGACATCCTGCGCAGCTACCAGCTGCACGCGAACGCCTACGTCACCAAGCCGGTCGACTTCGAGCGGTTCATCGCGGTGATACGCCAGATCGACGAGTTCTTCGTCAGCGTCGTGAAGTTGCCGCCGCGTGCTTGATCAGGTCGCTGAACTCATCCGTGAGGTGGCGCACACCGTCGTCCTGCCACGCTTCCAGCATCTGGCGGCCGACGAGGTGCACCAGAAGGCGCCCGGTGACCTGGTCACCATCGCCGACCAGGAGTCCGAGCGGGCGTTGACCCGCGGCCTCACCGCGCTGCTGCCCGGCTCGGTCGTCGTCGGCGAGGAGGCCGTCGCCGCCGACCCGGCCGTCCGGGACCGGCTCGGTGGGAGCGGTTCCGTCTGGGTGGTCGACCCGGTCGACGGCACCAACAACTTCGCCGCCGGGCGGACCCCGTTCTGCGTGATGGTGGCCCTGGTCCGGGACGGTGAGACGACGGCCGCCTGGATCCTCGACGTGGTCGCCGACCACCTGACCGTCGCCGAGCTGGGCGCCGGCGTCTACCGCGACGGCGAACGCGTGAAAGCCCGCGCCGACGACCCCGGCGCGGCGGCGCTGCACGGCGTGATCGCCGGCAAGTACTTCCCCGACGAACTGCGGACCGAGGTCCTCGCCAACGCCAGCCGCCTGGGCGGATACACCGGGGGCCGGCACTGCGCCGGATACGAGTACCCGGCCGTCGCCGTCGACGAGCAGCAGTTCGCGATGTTCTGGCGGATCCTGCCGTGGGACCACGTGCCGGGGACGCTGATCGTCCGCGAGGCCGGCGGGGTGGTCCGCCATCTCGACGGCGCCGAACATCGGCCGACCGGCCATCAGCGGGGCCTGCTCGTCGCCGCGAACGAGGACATCTGGCACACCGTGCACCGCACCCTGCTGCCATCCGGTCCGCCGCTCGTCGCGTAGGGCGGGCCGGGCTCGGCCGGGTGAGAGTGCTGTCACATTCGGATGGGGCCGCGCCGGGCGCTCCGGTGGATCTAGGGTGCGGGCATGGCGTCGTACCTCGATGAGCTTTTCGGGTTGAGCGGTCGTCTCGCGGTGGTGACCGGCGGCAGCTCCGGCATCGGCCGCGCGATGGCCCTCGCTCTCGGCCGCGCCGGAGCCCGGGTCGTGGTGGTCGCGCGGCGCGAGGCGCCGATGGCCGAGGTGATCGCCGAGCTGCGCACCCACGGCGCCGAGGCGGGCGCGATCTCCGCGGACCTCGCCGACCGTGCCGCCGTCAAAGCCCTCACCACCAAGATCATCGAGGGGTACGGCGACCCCGACATCCTGGTCAACTCCGCAGCCGTCAACCTGCGCCCACCGCTCGCCGAACTCTCCGAGGACGTGTGGGATCTGACCGTCACCGCCAACCTGACCGCCCCGTTCCTGCTGGGGCAGGCCTTCGCTCCCGCGATGGCGCGCCGCGGCTGGGGCCGGATCATCAACGTCGTCTCCCAGCAGGCGTTCCGTGCCTACGGCAACAGTGGCGCCTACGGAGCCGCCAAGGCCGGCCTGGTCGGTCTGACCCGCTCGCAGGCCGAGGCCTGGTCCCGTGACGGCGTCTGCTGCAACGCGATCGCCCCCGGAGTCGTGCACACGCCACTCACCGAGGCGGTTTTCGCCGATCCCACGAAAGTGGCAGCGCACGCGAGCCGTACGATGATCGGTCGCAACGGTATCCCCGACGATTTCGCCGGTTCTGTCGTTTTCCTGGCGAGCAACGCGAGCCAGGCGATCACAGGACAGACGATCTTCGTCGACGGTGGATACTCGGCGACCTGATCGATGACCCTTCAGCCTGCTCCGACACGGTAAAGTACCGGCGCTCACGACTTGGAGGTATCTGTGGCGGCCAGTCTCCCGCGCCGGTGTACTGCCCTGTTCGCGCTCCTTGCCGCAGCCGTCGCGCTGGTGCTCGTCGCGTCCGCGTCCCCGGCCTCCGCGGCGGACCCGGAGGGCGGCACCAAGAAGCTGCGCACCGCCCTGGAGAACGCCGCGAAGGGCTACGACGCGGCGAAGACCAAACTGGCCAACTCGAAGAAGCGGCAGAAGCAGCTGACCGAGGCGCTCAAGCGCTCCGAGACCAACGCGGCCGCCCTCACCTCGCAGGTCAACGCCGTCGCCACCCGCGTCTACCAGATGGGCCGGGTCAACACGGTCAACCTGCTGCTCGGCAGCGGATCGCCGAACAACTTCATGGAGCGGCTGCAGAGCCTCGACGAGCTGGCCAAAATGGACAGCGGCACGCTCACCGGTTACCGCAACGAGATCGACACCGCCAAGCGGGCCAAGACCGCGCTGGACGCCGAGGTCATCGAGCAGCAGAGCCAGGTCAACGTGATGGCGAAGAAGAAGCGGGAGGCCGAAGTGGCCCTCGCCGAGGTCGGTGGCGGCGCGGCCGGCGGCTTCGTCGACCCGAACTCGGCAGCGGCCAAACCGGCGCCCCGCAACTCGGACGGCTCGTGGCCGAAGGAGTCCTGCACTGTCAAGGACCCCACCTCCGACGGCTGCATCACGCCGCGCACCCTGCACGCGTACCAGGAGGCGCGGGCCGCCGGGTTCACCCGATACACGGTGTGCTTCAGCGAGCGCTCGTCCGGCGAGCACCCGAAGGGCCGGGCCTGCGATCACTCGGCCGCGGCGGGCGGTTTCGAGAACGCCGCCGCCACCGGGGGCGACAAGACGTACGGTGACCGCCTCGCCGCCTTCTATGTGAAGAACGCGGACGAACTCGGCGTGATGTATGTGATCTGGTATCGCCAGATCTGGATGCCGAGCACCGGCTGGCGGGCGTACAGCGCCACCGGGGATCCGGCCGCGGTGCACACCAATCACGTACACCTCTCCATGCTCTGACCGGCTGCTCCCGCGATCGGCCGGCCTGCTCGGACGGCTGAGGGTTGACTGAGAGCGGCCTGTCGATGTGCGGGCGGGCGGCCACCCGCCGGTAGCATGCCGCCGATGGAGACGAAGCCCCGCGCCCTGCCCTCGGCACTGGCCACCGCCCTGGCCTTCGGCGCGAGCGGGGCCGTCCTGGTCCTCGAGATCGTCGCGTTGCGCCTGGTCGGGCCATACGTCGGCGTCACCCTCCAGGTCAGCAGCTCGGTCATCGGCGTCTCCCTGGCCGCCATCGCCTACGGCGCCTGGATCGGCGGGCGCCTCGCCGACCGGTTCGACCCCCGGGCCCTGCTCGCCCCGGCCCTGATCCTCGGCGCGATCGGCACGGCGATAACGTTGCCCCTGGTCCGGTGGGGTGGCGAGGTCCTGCGCGGCGGGGCCGCCCCGGCCGTGCTCCTGCTCGCCGCCCTCGCCGTCTTCCTGCCCGCCCTGGTGCTGTCCACGATCCCGCCGATGGTCGTGAAACTGCAGCTCGCCGACCTGAGCCAGGCCGGCACGGTGGTCGGCCGGCTGTCCAGCATCGGCACCCTCGGCGCGATCACCGCCACCCTCGTGACCGGGTTCGTCTTCGTCGCGGCGATGCCGAGCAGCGTGATCATCCTGAGCCTGGCCGTGCTGCTGGCCGTCGCCGGTTTCGCGCTGGGCTGGTGGCTGCGCCACGACCTGCCGGGCACACCCCGGGTCCGGGCGTCGCTGGCCGCGGTGGGTCTCGTCGGCGCCGGTCTGGGCGCCGCCGCGCCGACACCCTGTGACGTGGAGACCGCCTACCACTGCGCGAGCGTCGTGACCGACCCCGCGCGCGACGGTGGCCGCACCCTGATGCTCAACTCGGCGCGTCACTCGTACGTCGATCTGAACGATCCCACCCACCTCGAATTCGAGTACGTCAAGTGGATCGGCGCGGTCACCGACGTGCTCGCCCCCGCCGGCGCCTCGATCGACGCCCTGCACCTCGGTGGCGGCGGCTTCACCGTCCCGGCGTATGTGCGCGCCACCCGGCCCGGCAGCGACCAGCTCGTCCTCGAACTCGACGGCGGCCTGGTCGATCTCGACGAGCGTGACCTCGGCCTGAAGCCCGGTCCTGACCTGCGCATCCAGGTCGGCGACGCCCGGGTCGGGCTGACCGGGCAGCCGTCCGCCGCCTACGACCTGGTGGTCGGTGACGCCTTCGGCCATCTGGTGGTTCCCTGGCACCTGGCCACCCGGGAGATGGCCGCCGAGGTGGCCCGGGCGCTGCGCCCCGGCGGTGTCTACGCCCAGAACGTGATCGACTACCCGCCGAACCGCTTCATCCGCGCCGAACTGGCCACGGTCGCGGCCGCTTTCCCGAACGTCGCGCTGATCGCCCCGCCCGCGGCGATCGCCGGTGACCGCGGCTCCAACTTCGTCATCCTGGCCTCGCACGGGCCGCTGCCGATCGAGGCGATGTGGCCCCGGCTGGCCGCGCTGGGGGAGGCGGTGACCGTGCTTTCCGGCGCGGAGCTGGACGCCTTCGTCGCCGACGCCCGCGTGCTCACCGACGACTACGCCCCGGTGGATCAGCTGCTGGCCGGCTGACCCGGCGGCCGCGGTTTCCGGATGGGTTTCCGAGTGCGGCACCGGACGGCGAGCTGATCAGGCGAGAATCGGCGCATGGGGCGTACGGAGCGAAACGGTCAGACTGCCTCCCTCCGTCTCGCCGGCCGGTACCGCCTCCTCGAAAAGCTCGGCACCGGCGGGATGTCGGTAGTCTGGCGGGGCTACGACGAGATCCTCGGCCGTGACGTCGCCGTCAAGGTGCTCTCCCCGCGCCTCGCCGAGGACCGCGCCTTCCGGGACCGGCTGCGCCAGGAAGCGCTGGCCGCGGCCCGTCTCTGCCATCCACACATCACCGGCATCCACGACTTCGGTGAAGCGCCGATCTCCGAACGCCTGACCGTCCCCTACGTGGTGATGGAACTCAACGACGGCGAGTCCGTCGGCGCCCGGATCGGCCGGCAGGGCGCCCTCGACTGGCGGGAAGCCGTCATGATCACCGCCGAGGTCGCGTCCGCGCTCGCCACCGCACACGCCCGCGGTCTGGTGCACCGCGACATCACACCGGCGAACGTGATGCTCACCGGCGCCGGCGCCAAGCTCGTCGACTTCGGGATCTCGGCAGTGGTCGGCCAGCGCGACGCCGCCGCCGACGGCAGCCTCCTCGGCACCCCCGCCTACCTCGCCCCGGAACGCCTCGGCGGCGCCACCGTCTCCCCGGCCACCGACGTCTACGCGCTCGGGCTCCTGCTCTACCGCGCCCTCACCGGCCGGATGCCGTGGCCCGCCGGGAACACCGCCGAAGCCCTTCGCGCCCACCTCTACGCCGACCCCGACCCGATCCCGGAACTCGCCGGAATGCCCTCCGGGGTGGCCGACCTGTGCCTGCGGTGCCTCGCGAAGAGCCCGGTCGACCGTCCCGCCGCCGCGGAAGTGGCCCGCGCGCTCGCCGCCACCGTCGGGGTGCGGGCGATCATCCCGCCGCTGCGACCGGGCGAACGGCATGCGGCGCCGGCGGCCAGGGCGGTCGTGCCCGTCCAGACGGCCCGGAGCATGGGATCGGGGGTACGCCGTACGCTGCGCGCCTGCCTCGGCCGGCCGGCGAGCGCCGCCACGACCGTACGTCTGCGTGCCGGGCTGCGGATCGGATCGGCCCTGCGCCTCGGCCCGGTGCGCGCCCTCGGTGGCGGCCTGTTCGTCGGCCGGCGCCGCCGTCGCGGTCTGGTTCCGGTGCACCGCCTCCAGGGTCGTCGCCACCGGACACCGGCGATCGTCGTCCTCGCCACGGCGACACTGCTCGCCGCCACCGCGGTGAACTGGTCCGCCCGCCGTGGCGCCGACGACACCGAGCGCACCCACACCACCGCTGCCGGCGCCGGTGCACCGGCCGCCGCCGGACCGGACCGGGTCCACTGCAAGGTCCGCTACCAGGTGCGCCGGGACTCCGGGTCGTACTTCGTGGCCCGCCTCAGCGTGATCACCTCGGAGAAGTCGGGCTGGCGCGTCGAGTTCGCCTATCCCGGCACCCAGCGCCTGGCCGCGAACCCCAAGACCGTCACTCAGCACGGCCGTCGCGTGGTGATGAGCGGTCACGGCCGCTCGCGCGCGGTCACCTTGCAGGGCGGTTATCGAAGCCACAACCCGCTGCCTCTCTCCTTCGCACTGAACGGCCGGCCCTGCCGCGCCGAGATCCTCGGCAGCACCACGAGTGACTCGCCGGACAACCCGGCCGGCAGGTCACTCGACGCTGCCGGACGCCGATCCGGTGACGGTGGGAACCGGAGCGGCGAGAAGTCGGTGAACACCGTCACCGCCGAGGACGACCCGCCGGCCGGGAGACGATCGCCGAGCCGCCGCAGCGGGGCTTCCCGGCAGGCACCGGTGGCCAGACACCGGAGCGGCATGTCACTGGCCCTGTAGGCGGCCGGACCGGCGCTTGACGAGTCCGGTGATCGATCCGTCGATAGGGTCGGTGACATGACAAGACTCGCAGTGGTGACCGGCGGTGGAACCGGGATCGGCAGGGCGACGGCCGGGATGCTCGCCGGTGAGGGGTTCGACGTGATCATCGTCGGCCGCCGTGCCGAGGTGCTCGCCGACGCGGTGAAGTGGATCGGTCCGCAGGCCACCGCCGTCACCGCGGACGCCGCCGACCCCGCGCAGATCCCCGCCGTCGTCGAAGCGGTGGCCGGGCGCCCACTCGACGTGCTGGTCAACAACGCCGGGGCGTACATCGGCGGCGACGACACCACCCTGGACGCGGTGGCCGCCCGCTGGCGGGCGAATCTCGACTCGAACGTGCTCTCCGCCGTCCTCATGACCACCGCGCTCCTCCCGCAGCTCCGCCGCCCCGGCGGCAAGATCATCCTGACCAGTTCGATCGCCGCCCAGCGTGGCGGCGGCGGCCCCTACTCCGCGGCCAAGGCAGCCCTTCACGGGTACGGCCTCGACCTCGCCACCTCCCTCGGCGCCGAAGGGATCACGGCCAACGTCATCGCTCCCGGATACGTCACCGACAGTGAGTTCTTCGACGGCCGGATGACCCCGGAAGGCCACCGGAAGCGGGTCGACGCCAGCGTGCTCAAACGGGCCGGCACCCCCGACGACATCGCCGAGGCGGTCCGCTGGCTGATCGGACCCGGTGGTGGCTTCGTCACCGGTCAGATCATCAACGTCAACGGCGGCTCCGTCCTGGGGCGCTGAGCGCTCACTCCGAGCCGCCGGTGAACCGGCCCTCACTCGGCCGGTTCGTGCGGAAACGCAGGCCCGACCACCGATCGTCGATGGCGACCTGGCCGCATGGGCGCATGTCGAAATCGGCGACGATCGGCCAGAGCGAGTCCCGGTTGATGTCGGCCTTGTTGCCCTTCGGATAGGCGATCCAGAAGGCGGCCGGCTTGTCCAGGTCGGCGCGATGCTGTTCCAGTTGGTCCCGCGCGGCCGCAGCGTCCTCGACGAACAGCACCGCGGTGCTCGCGGTGGCCAGGGCGCTGCTCTCGCGGACCCCCTCGGGCATCGGGGTCAGCAGCGGGAGCCGGGCCGGCTCGTTCAGCCACACGGTGGAGTTCGGCTTGATCAGCAGCTTCTCGGCGATCGTCTTGGTCATGTCCTGAGGTTTCCATTCACGCGGGGATAGTTCGCCGGGTTCGGTCAAGGCTTCCCACCTCGGTGCCGGGCACCCTCGGTGGGAGGCGCGGCCCCGAGTGCCACCCCGGAGTCCGGGTTGCCGCCCGGCCGGGGTGGCACCCGCCCGGCTGCCACCCGTCCGGATGGCGACAGCCACCGGACCGGGGTGCCACCGATCCGGGGTGCGGCCGGCACCGTCAGCACAGGGCCTGCCGGGGTGCGGTCGGCACCTGTTGGCGTGGGGCCTGCCGGGGTGTGGCCTGCACCAGTTAGCGGGGCCTGCCGGGGTGCGGTCGGCACCTGTTAGCGGGGCCTGCCGGGGTGCGGTCGGCACCTGTTGGCGTAGGCCTGCCGGGGTGCGGTCGGCACCTGTCGGTGCTGAGCCTGTCGGGGTGTGGCTCGGCACCCGTCAGCGCGGGGCCTGCCGGGGTCGGCCGGCGCCTGTTGGCACGCGCCCGCCTGTTCGGCTGACACGCGTTACTGAGGGGCCAGCCGGTTCGGCCGGCATCCGTTGCCGCGGATGCCGGCCGGGGTGACCGGCGCCTGCTCACCTGAGCGCCGGCGGCCGGGGAAGCGGGCCGGTCCGTGACCGGCCCGCCCTGGTGGTGGCCGCGGCCCGGCTTCCGCCGGCCGGACGCCATTGCGTGCCGGAACGACGCGTGCCGCGGGCCGCCTACTGATCCGTGGTCCGCGCTGCCGGGCTCTCCACCCGTATGAAGCCTGCATTTCGCCCCTCCCGAGCGCCGATCCCGTCGAACGGAGCGAGCATCGCCGATCCGCAAAGGAGGCGTCGGCCAGGTTGTGGACAACTCCCGACTGTGGATAACTCCGGGCCGATCTTCGCGGGCTGATAGACATGCCGGGTGACTGATACGACGCGGACGGCAGCCGAGCGAGCGGCGGTGCGGGAGCGGGCCGAGGAGGTGCTCCGGCGCCTGGCCGGTGAGCACGCCGTCCTTCGGGAGGACCAGTGGAGGGCGATCGAGGCCCTCACCGTGGACCGGCGGCGCGTGCTCTGTGTGCAACGCACCGGGTGGGGCAAATCAGCGGTCTACTTCGTGGCCACGGCACTGCTGCGGTCCGGGGTCACCGCCGAGGCGGGTGACCACCCAGCGGGTCCGACGGTCATCGTGTCGCCGCTGCTGGCCCTGATGCGTAACCAGGTCGAGTCGGCCGCCCGCGCCGGGATCACCGCCCGCACCATCAACTCGGCGAATCTCGACGAGTGGTCCCTGATCGAGCAGGAGATCCGGGCCGGCGAGGTGGACGTGCTGTTGATCAGCCCGGAGCGGCTGAACAATCCCGACTTCCGCGACAACGTGCTGCCCGGCCTCGCCGGGAGCACCGGCCTGCTCGTGGTCGACGAGGCACACTGCGTCTCCGACTGGGGCCACGACTTCCGGCCCGACTACCGGCGGTTGCGGACGTTCCTGGCGGGGCTCCCGGGGCGTACTCCGGTGCTCGCCACCACCGCCACCGCCAACGCCCGGGTGACCGCCGACGTCGCCGACCAGCTCGGTGACGCGCTGGTGCTCCGCGGTCCGCTCGACCGTGACTCGCTGCGCCTGGCCGCGCTGCGCCTGGAGAATCCGGCACACCGCCTGGCCTGGCTGGCCGATCACCTGGAGCGGCTGCCGGGTTCCGGCATCGTCTACACGCTGACCGTCGCCGCCGCCGCGGAGACCGCTGACTTCCTGCGTTCCCGTGGTTTCGAGGTGGCGTCCTACACCGGGCAGGTCGAGGACGCCGAGCGCCGGGCCGCTGAGCAGGACCTGCTGACCAACAAGATCAAAGCGCTGGTGGCGACTTCGGCGCTCGGGATGGGCTTCGACAAGCCCGACCTCGGGTTCGTCGTCCACCTCGGAGCGCCGCCGTCCCCGATCGCCTACTACCAGCAGGTCGGCCGGGCCGGCCGTGCCGTCGAGCACGCCGAGGTGGTGCTGCTGCCGGGGCCCGAGGATGTCGCGATCTGGCGATACTTCGCCTCGCTGGCCTTCCCGCCGGAGGACCAGGTTCGGGCGGTGCTGTCCCAGCTCTCCCCGGACCAGCCGATGTCCACGCAGGCGCTGGAGCCGCTCGTCGATCTCCGGCGGACCAGGCTGGAGTTGATGCTCAAGGTCCTCGACGTGGACGGCGCGGTCCGTCGCACCCGCGGCGGCTGGCTCTCCACCGGCGAGCCGTGGACCTACGACGAGGCACGGTTGCGGCGGGTCGCCGAGGCGCGCGAGAGCGAGCAGAAAACCATGATCGAGTATGCGGTGACGACCACCTGCCGCATGGAGTTCCTCCGTCGGTGTCTCGACGATCCGGAGGCGGTTCCGTGCGGTCGGTGTGACAACTGTGCCGGCCCGCTGTTCGACGCCGAGGTGTCGTCGGCTTCGCTGGCCGCCGCCGATGCGTTCCTCGGTCGTCCCGGCACCGAGATCGCCCCGAAGAAGATGTGGCCCACCGGTCTGGCCGCCGTCGGGATCTCGCTCAAGGGCCGGATCGCGCCGGCCGAGCAGAGCGAGCCGGGCCGTGCCGTCGGCCGCCTCTCGGACCTCGGATGGGGCAACCGTCTCCGCGCCTCGGTCTCCCCGGAGTCTCCGGACGCCCCGATACCCGCCGACCTGGCCGCCGCGGTGATCGAGGTGCTCAAGGCCTGGGCCAGGGGAGAGGACGCTTGGAAACAGCGCCCAGCGGCCGTCGTGGCGGTTTATTCACAGCGCCATCCACAACTTATCCACAGCCTCGCCGAGCGTATCGCCACCGTCGGGCGGCTCCCGATGCTCGGCTCCCTGGAGCCCGCTCATCCCGGTGGTCGCGACGCCGAGGTGGGTGCCTATCGGGGTAACAGCGCCCAGCGGGTCCGGGCCCTTCACGACGCCTTCGAGGTCCCCGCCCATATCGCTGCTGAGCTGCCAGAACTCTCCGGTCCGGTGCTCCTGGTCGACGACCTGACCGACTCCGGGTGGACCCTGGCGCTGGCCGGCCGGGCCCTGCGCCGGGCCGGTGCGCCGGGTGTCCTGCCATTCACTCTTGCCGTAGCGGGCTGAGTCCCGACCCGGCCCGCTGCCCTGACCGAGCGTGCATCGCCCTGTGGATAACTTCGGCCGCTGAGTTGTCCACAGGGCGGAGCCGGGCCGGAGACGTCAGGGCTTGCCGAGGATGGCATTCCTGGTGGGGCGGCGGTCAATCTCCATGAAGCGGTGAGCGCCAGCCAGTTCCTCGAACCCGGAACGGCGGTAGACATCGTGGGCGTCCCTGGTGGCCAGGAGGAAGCGGAGGATCCCACGCTCGGAGAGGTCGGCGACGATCGTGTCGATCATCCACTTGCCCAGACCACGGCCGCGGTGGGCCTCCTCGACGAAGACGTCGCAGATCCAGGCGAAGGTGGCGCCGTCGGTCACCGCGCGGGCGAAGGCCACCTGGTCGGCGCCGTCTGTGGTGAAGACCGAATAGGGGAGGGAGCCGTCGATGGACCGGGCCACCAGATCGTAGGAGCGCCCGGCCGCCCAGTAGGACTCCTCGGCGAGCCACCGGTGGACTCGGGCGAAGTCGACGCGTTTCGGGTCGGCGGTCAGGACATACCCGTCGCGTGCCAGATCCTCCATCAGCTCCTCCTTCGTCACCTTTCCGCTAGCGGCCGGTCGCATGGTGTCACAGCAACCGGATCGATCAGACAGGAGGTGCGCCAGGCGTGACGAGAACGTCTCGCGGAGACGTCACAACAGGTGGGACACGGCTTCCGCCAGACGGGACAGCCAGGCGGCTGGGTCGCCCATCGCCGGGCCCTCGACGGAGATCCGCGACGGGTTCTTTTCGACAGCGGTCCGTGACTCGTCCCTTTCGGCGGTGGTCCGTGACGGGTCTCTTTCGGCGGTGGTCCGTGACGGGTCCCCTTCGATGGCGGTCCCTGACGGGTCCCTGGAGAGGGGTGGGCCGTCGGAGCCGGACAGACCGTCGCGGAGGGGGATTGGGGAGATCGTCCAGCGGCGGATCTCGTCCGGGGTGAGCAGGTGCTCCAGCGACGCCGGCACCAGGGCCTCCGGAGATGGCGACAACTGGGGGCCGGCCGGGTCGAGGCCCAGCGCGACACGGCGGAGACGAGGGGAGAGGTGGATGTCGTGGAGTTCGGTCAGGAGCACGGCGTCGTAGAGGTCCTTCCACGCGGAGACACCGTTGGTCTGCTGGTCGGCCGCGAGCCAGTGCAGTTTCCACGCCAGAGAGAGCTCGCGACCGGCCGTCCACAGACCCAGCGGGGGCCGGCCGCCGGAGCGGGGCACCGCCGTGCAGACCGGGGCCTCCGGCAGGGCCTCGCCGAAAGCCAGGTCGACCTGCACCTCACCGCCCGTCCCGTCCGGGGCTCGCCAGGGCAGCCGGAGCCGGACGCGGCCGTTCTCGCCGCCCGGCTCGTACTCGGCGTAGTCCCAGTCGCGGGTGAAATCGATCTCGTCGCCGAACTCGATCCCCTCCGGGGTGTGCGCGTTCTTCCGGATCAACCCGGTGAACTCCTGGTCCCACAGCTCCTCGTCGAAGCTGTCGAAGCCGGAGCCCGGAATCCAGTGCAGGCCCTCCGGCGGCAGGCTGGCGCGCCGGCCGCCGGTGTCGAACTCCTCGAACTCCCAGATCTCGTTGCGGATGGCGCCGTGCGCGGCCTCCGGCCATTGCTGGACCGAGGCGAGACGGTCCACGAACGGGTACGGATCGAGGTCGTCGAGCAGGGTCACCTCCGGCTTGCGGACCAGCCAGTCGAGGTCGCCGGGTGGTCGCGCCGCGTCACCGACCCAGGCCGGCATGGTCATGCTGCCGCGCAGCACCAGTTGCTCCGCCCACGGCGACTCGGCGATCAGCGTGAGCACGTGGTCGAGAGCGGCCCGGTGCGCGGTCATGCGAGCCAGCCGGCGTCCAGTCCGGGGTTGTCGTCGACGAGCACCCACTCCTTTTCGACCTCGGCGATCTCCCAGCCGGCGCCGGTGAGCGCGTCGACCAGTGCGGCGAGGCTCGACTGGGCGGCGGACAGGCCGACCCGGTGACAGCGCTGGGTCACGAACCGTTCCCGCACCCCGTCGGCCCGCACCCGCCGGGCGTTGCGGGACAGGCGGGCGTTGTGGTGGGCGGCCACGTCGCGTACCCCTTGGAGGTCTGTCCCGGCGGGCAGCAGCAGCTTGACGTGATGCTCGAAGTAGAGCCCGGGCAGAGTGGCGGCCTCGGCCGCGGCGGCCTCCACCTTGAGCCGGGTGACCGGGAAGCCGTCCGCGAGCAGCGTGGCGGCGGCCCGCCGCGCGTCCGCCTCGGCGGAGGCGGGCGTCCCCTCGGAAAGCCAGCTGAGCATCGGCTGATTGACACCGGGCACCGGACCGCCGTCCCCCGACAAGGAGGCGGCGAAAGGCGGACCAGCGGGAGGCAAGGAGGAACTGGGCGCGGAAGAACCGAGCGTGGACGAGGCGAGCGCGGAAGAACCGGGGGAGGAAGAGGCGGGCGCGGAAGAGGGTGGCCGGGCGGTGCCGGACGGAAGGGGACCGGGTGGCTGATCGTCGAGGTCCAGCACGATGCGGGTGTATTTGACACCGTGTGACTCCGCCCACGATCGCAATCGGTCGTCGGTGGCATCGGCGGAGACCGTCAGATGGATCTCATATCGGCTCACGACCGCACGGTAACCGCGGGGTATGACATCCCGGTAGGCTCGTGCACAAGTCAGACCGGCTGAAGGGGAACTGTCGTGGCCGTGACCAGCACATTTACCGTGAAGGGCATGACCTGCTCGCACTGCGTCCAGTCGGTCACCCAGGAGCTGTCGGCGCTGCCCGGCGTCACCGCCGTCGAGGTCGATCTCGCCTCCGGCGGTGTGACGGTGGCCAGCGACCAGGCCCTCGATGACGAGGCGGTGCGCGCGGCGGTCGACGAGGCCGGCTACGAGCTCGCGGATGCCTGACGAGCAGGAGAGTGAGCCGGCGTTCGGCCTGTCGAAGCGGGAGGCGCCGGAGGAGGGCTCGGGTTTCCGGTTCGCCGCGATCGGGGCGCTGCTGATCGTCGTGCTGTTCGCCGGTTACGGCCTCGGCCGGCTCAACGGCGGCGCCGGCGGGACCGGCACTCCGGCGGCCGCGACCACCCCGGCGAGCCCGTCGGCGAGCCCGTTCGACGAGAGCCTGCCGCACGTGCACGGCAACACCGGGCCGATCACGGCGAGTGGTGGTGGCGCCCCGGTCAGCGGCCTGTCGCTCAGTGGCAGCGGTCTCACCCTGACGCCGTTCGTCACCGGGTTCAAACCGGGCCAGGCGCAGAGACTCGAGTTCACGATCAACGGGCCGGGTGGCGTGCCGGTGACCACGTTCGCGGTCGTCCACGACAAGCCGCTCCACCTGATCGTCGCTCGCCGTGACCTCACCGGTTTCCAGCATCTGCATCCGGTGATGGCGCCGGACGGCACGTGGAGTGTCGACCTGACCCTCGCCGAGCCGGGCGTGTATCGGATGTTCGCCGATTTCACCGCGCAGGTCGGCGGTACGCAGGTGGCCACGACGCTGGGCAGCGACCTGACGGTCGCGGGCGACTACTCGCCGATCAGCGTGCCCGATCCGGTCCGGGTCGCCTTCGCCGACGGACTGCAGGTGGGGTATGAGGGAACCCCGGTGACCGAGTCCACCCAGCCGCTGCTGATGTCCGTCACCGACGCGTCCGGCAAGCCGGTGACCGTGGAGCCGTATCTGGGCGCCTACGGCCACCTGGTCATGCTCCGGCAGGGTGATCTCGCCTACGTTCACGTGCACCCGGAGACGCAGCTGATCGACGGGCGGATCAAGTTCTGGCTGGCCGCCCCGAGCCCGGGCACCTACCGGATGTTCCTCGACTTCCAGGTCGCCGGGAAGGTGTCCACAGCGACCTGGACCGTCGTCGTCAGCTGAGCATCCCGGCGAGTGCCGGGGTGACCCCCCATTGTCCGGTCAGCGAGTCGTATTCGGCCTGCTGGTCCGCGGTGGGGGCGGCCCCGGTCCGGCGGGCCCGCAGCATCAGGTTGCGCGGGGTGTGGGCCGAGTCGATGAACTCGACGACCTCCACCCGGTACCCGTGCAGCCGCAGCAGCGCGGCCCGCAGCGAGTCGGTCAGCACGTCGGCGAAACGCTCCCGCAGGATGGCGTGCCGGGTCATCTCCCCGTACGGCGCCGGCGTCGACTGGCTCTTGAGCTGCGCCGCGATGTCGTGGTGGCAGCACGGGGCGGCCAGCACCCAGCGCGCCTCCCAGCCGACCGCCCGGGCCAGCGCCTGATCGGTCGCGGTGTCACAGGCGTGCAGGGCGAGCACCAGGTCCGGAGGGGACTCCAGTTCGGCCCGCTCGATCGTGCCGGCCACGAACGTCACGTCGCCGGAGCAGCCCAGTTCGGCGGCGACGGCGTTGTTGCGTACCCGCTGATCCTCGCGGACATCGACCCCGACGACCTGGACCGGCACGCCCCGTCCGGCCAGATATCGATAGGCGGCGAAGGTGAGGTAGGCATTGCCGCAGCCCAGGTCGACGACGCGCAGCGGCGTCGGAAGCTCGTCGGGAAGGGTCGCGGCGAGCGCCCGGAGGAAGGCGTCGATCTGGCGGCGTTTCGCCGCCGTGCCGCCGACCACGGAGAACAGCGGGTCGCCCGGGTCGAGCAGCCACTGCTTGGCCCGGTCGTGCGCCGCCGGCGTGCTCGGCGCGGCGACCGCGGCCGCCCGGTGCACCTGCGCGTCGCCCTTCTTCGTCACCCGGACCTGCACGGTCGCCGCGTCGGTCTCCACGTGCCAGTTGCCGAACGGCTCGGCCAGCAGAGCGTCGACCGCCGCGGCCGCCTCGGCGCCGTCGACGTTCCGCGTGTACGGCCGGGAACCGTCGTCGGTGACGATCTGCAGTTTCCGCCCCTGCTTCAACGTCACCGGCCGTAGCTGGGCCCGTGTAACCGTGGGCGTGTGCCCGCGACGCCGGCCGGCCGCCACGGCCCGGGTGAGGCCCGGCGCGAGCAGAAGCTCCCGCACCTCGGCGAGGACTGATTCGAGCGGTTCTGGCATGGCTCCCAAACTCGGGCAGAACTGGACCTGACAACGAACGTGGGACCGGCGAACCGGTCCCACGGGGTGTAGCGGATCAGACGTCGGCGGTGGTGCCCACGCCGGCCTCGGAGCCACCCGACAGGTCGGCCTCGGCCGAGCGGGTGGTGCGGCGACGGCGGCGGCGCGGAGCCGCCGAGTCGTCAGCGGCCGCGACGGGCTCGACGGCCTGGACGGGCGCCGTGGGAGCCTCCGGGGCCTCCGCGGCGCCGTCGGAGAAGGTCACCGAGGTCGCGGGAGTCCGGCGGCGCCGGGTCCGGGTGCGAGGCGCGGCTTCCGCAGGGGCATCCGTGGAGGACACGTCCGAGGACGGCGCGTCGGTGGACGGCGACGTCACAGGAGCCTCGACCGCGCCGGCGGCGTCGTCCCCGACGACCCGGCGACGGCGACGCTGCCTGGCGGGCCGCTCGGTGGCCTCGCCGGACGAGCCCGAGTCGGACGACGCGGAGTCGGACGACGGCCCGGAACTCCCGCCGCGGGACCGGCCCCGGCCGCCACGGTCGCGGTCACGGTCGCCGCGGCCCCGGCCACGGCGGCCACCGCCACCCAGGTCCTCCTCGACCTCGGCGGAGAGCCCGGCCCGGCTGCGCGAGGCGGTCGGCAGGGTGCCCGAGACGTCGGTCGGAATCTCCAGGTCGTCGTAGAGCGCGGGGGAGGTGTGGTACGTCTCCGGCGGCTCCGGCATGGTGAGGCCGAGCGACTTGTCGATCAGCACCCAGCGCGGCATGTCCTCCCAGTCGACGAAGGTGACCGCGACACCGGTGGCGCCCGCCCGGCCGGTGCGGCCGATGCGGTGGGTGTAGGTCTCCGGGTCTTCCGGGCAGTCGTAGTTGATCACGTGGGTGACGCCCGAGACGTCCAGGCCGCGGGCGGCCACGTCGGTCGCCACCAGCACGTCGATCTTGCCGCTGCGGAACGCCCGCAGCGCGCGCTCCCGGGCACCCTGGCCCAGGTCGCCGTGCACGGCCGCGACCGCGAAGCCACGGAAGTCGAGGTCCTCGGCGACCCGGTCGGCGGCCCGCTTGGTACGGGTGAAGATCATCGTGAGCCCGCGGTCCTTGGCCTGCAGGATCCGGGCCACCATCTCCACCTTGTTCATCGGGTGGGTGCGGTAGACGACCTGCTTGGTCAGCGGGGACGGGCCGCTCTCGGTGGTGTGCCCGGCGTGGATGGTCACCGGGTTGCGCAGGAACCGGCGGGACAGGGCCACGATCGGGTCCGGCATGGTGGCCGAGAACAGCATCGTCTGACGCTGCTCCGGGATCATCGCCAGGATCTTCTCGACGTCCTCCAGGAAGCCCAGGTCGAGCATCCGGTCGGCCTCGTCGAGCACCAGAGCCCGGATCGAGCTCAGCTTGAGCTGTTTCTGCTTGCAGAGGTCGAGCAGCCGGCCGGGGGTGCCGACCAGGATCTCGACGCCCTTCTTGAGGGCCTCGACCTGCGGCTCGTATGCCACACCGCCGTAGATCGGCAGGACCCGGACACCCCGGGTGCTGCCCGCGGCGGCAAGGTCACGGGCCACCTGCGAGCCCAGCTCGCGGGTGGGGACGACGATCAGCGCCTGGGGCTGGCCGTCGGCGCCCTCGGACGGGGCGAGGACACGTTCCAGCATCGGAAGGCCGAAGCCGAGGGTCTTGCCGGTGCCGGTGGGGGCCTGGCCGATCAGGTCGGTGCCGCGCAGCGCGATGGGCAGCGCGTACTCCTGGATCGCGAAGGCGTGAGTGATGCCGGCCTTGGCCAGGGCCTCGACGGTCTCGGCGCGAACGCCCAGCTCAGCGAAGGTGGGGCTGTCCGGGCGGACCGGTGCGCGGGTGGTGACGGGGACTAGAGCTTGCTCGTTGTCGGTCATGAAGTTTTACGGGTGCCCTCTCGTGGTGCGCCCGTGGATGAGTCTTTGGGCGCGGTCTCGTATAGGCGCGGGCCGCACGCTCGGAAGCGGGCCACACGCGGGCCGCCGACTCGACAGATCGACGGCTACGCAGGCCACTCTACCCGACCTGGTAGCAGACGCACCGGGAGAGAGTTACGGGAGGGAGCCCTGAGACCAGGGCGCCCTCCCGTGCACGCCGGAATTCAGCGGGTCGTGAAGCCGAAGGGGCGGTGCGACGCCTCGGCGATCTCCACATACGCCACCTTGGCGACCGGGATGATCACCTTGCGGCCCTTCTCGTCAGTAAGCGTCAGGACGCCGTCCTTGGCCAGAGCATCCGTCACGGCCTGCTCGACCTCCGCCGGGGTCTGAGCGCTCTCCAGCACAAGCTCGCGCGGCGACTGCTGCACGCCGATCTTGACCTCCACGGAGTCCCTCCTAAAAAGATCCGTCTACCCGATCGAAAGGCTATCCGATTTCGGGGGCCATACCGGCCGTTGAACCGCCCTGCAGCGGGAAGCTGGCGATCCCACGCCAGATCAGCGCAGCTACGAGCGCTTCGGCTTCAGCTTTGGGCGTACGCCGTCCGTTCGCGAGCCAGAACTGTGCGGCCTGTCCGGCCGCCCCGGCGAGACCCGAGGCGAGCAGCTCGGCCTGATCCGGCCGCAGGCCGGTGTCCGAGATGATGGTGTCCGTCACAGCGGCGATGCAGCCCTGCTCGACCCGCTCCACCCGCTGGCGGACCTGGGGGTCGTTGCGCAGATCCGACTCGAAGACGAGCCGGAACGCCTCGCTCTCGTGATCCATGAAGTCGAAGTACGCCCGGACGGCGCCTTTCACACGCTCCTTGTTGTCCGGGGATGCCTGCATGGCCCCGCGCACCTTGGCGATTATCGCGTCGCAGTGCGTGTCCAGCAGGGCCAGGTAGAGCTCCAGCTTGCCGGGGAAGTGCTGGTAGAGAACGGGCTTCGAGACGCCCGCCCGCTCCGCGATGTCGTCCATCGCGGCGGCGTGATAGCCGTGCGCGACGAAGATCTGCTGCGCGGCGGCCAGCAACTGCTTGCGTCGCGCCGAACGGGGCAGGCGGGTGGGTCGTGCGGTCTGTGGCCCGCCGGACGCAGCGGTCATTTCTGTGAACCTCCAGGGGGGTCGGGTCCCCGCGGTTTGTCGTCTCGGATTGCCCGGATCGGCGCATGTCGCGGTCGTGCGGGCAATTGTCGCGACGCTGCAACTTATCGCCACTGCAACGACACGGTAGCCTCAGCGGGGGCGAGCGAGGAGCGCGCGGTGGATGAATCAGGGCATTCCGGAGACACGGGAGCCTCAGCGGGGGGCAATGGGGCCGACTCGCGTGACCGCCAACGGATGAACGGCTGGGCCGACGACGAGAGTTCGTGGCCACACACGGGAGCGGCTTTGGAGCAGGGAGTGGACACGCCACCATGGCGTCGCCCGTCTGACGGGCGCACCTTCGGACGGCAGCAGATCCCGGCGGAACGTCCCTTCGGGGCCGCGCCCGCATCCGGGGTTCCGGCGCCGGCGGCGAGTCCCGAGATTCCCCCGTCCGGGTCCACCGAGGCCTGGACGCCCGAGCGGAGCCGGCTCGCCGACATCCTGGGCCACCACCGCCGGCCGCCGACGGCTCCCGCGCCGAGCAGCGCGCCGCCTTTTCCGTACGAGGGTGACCTCGACGACTCCTACCAGCACCGGGCCGCGGTGCCGCAGCAGCCCCGGCCGGACTGGGTGCCCGAGCCGGTCCAGGGGCCGCCGCCGGTCGCGCCGGTCTCCGGCGAGCCCGGCCGTTCCCGGCACGCGCTGGTCACCGACACGCTGGCCCAGGGGCTGCCGCAGCGCGACGGCCCGGCCGACTCGTTCGACCCGCCGGGGTTCGCCCGCCGGGCGTACGATGCGGCCCCCGAAACACCGCCCTACGCCCCGCCCGGTGACGCCGCGAACGACGGCGACCAGCGCGGGACCCTCCCGCAGCGCGTCCCGGCCCAGCCGGACGTCCCGAGAGTTCCGGAGCCGCCCTCCGTGGAACCGTCGGCCGAAGCGCCAGCATTGGCCCGCATCGCGACGCACCTGCGCCGCGGCGACGTCGTACCCGCCCAGGAGCGCCAGGAGGGCTTCGACGTCCAGGACATCCTGGCCGCGGTCCGCGAGGTGCCGGGTGTTCGCGACGCCTCCCTGCGGGCCACTCCGGCCGGCGCGCACAGCCTCCGCCTCGACCTGTCCGACGGCGCCGACGCCGCCGAGGTGAGCCGTCAGGTGGCCCGTCTGCTCCAGGAGCGGATGGGCCTGGACGCGGCGATGCCCGGCGACTCGCCGTTCCGGCCGTCCAGCGCCCCCGTCTCCGCGCCGCGCAGCACGCCGCTGCTGCCCAGCCAGCCCACCCGGCCGGCCCGGGCCGCGGTGCCGGTCGCGCCCGTCTCCAGCCCGGCCGCCCCGGTGTCCAGCCCGGTCAGCCCGGTCTCCTCAGCGCCCGCCCCGGTGTCCAGCCCGGTCTCCGCACTGCCGCAGCCGCCGCTGGAGAAGCGGACACCCGGGGTCAACGCCGGCGCCTCCCTCGTCCCGGCGGACGCCTCCAAGCCACGGCCGCTGGACCCGGGCGACAACCCCGGCCCGCGCGTGATCATCGAGAACGTTCACGTCAACACGTTCGGCGCGGACGCCACCGTCGAGGTGCGCCTGCGTGCCGGCGGGCGCAGCGCCGCGGGCGTGGCCACCGGCCCGGCCGTCGATGGCTACCTGCTGCGCCTGTGCGCGACGGCCACCGCGGGCGCGGTCGACGAGCTGCTCTCCACCTCGCAGCACGAGGACGGCCCGGCTCGGTGCTTCGTCGAGCACGCGGCCTCGGTCTCGTTCGGGCAGATGCAGGTCGCCGTGGTGGTGCTGCTGCTGTCCTGCGGCGGCGGCTGGGTCGAGCAGCTGGCCGGCTCGGCGGTGGTCACCGGTGACGATCGGCACGCCATGGTGCGCGCCACACTCTCCGCGGTGAACCGGCGGCTCGAGGCACTCTTGGCTTGATGAAGGGCGCGATTCTGGCCGACGACAGCGCGCTGTTGCCGGAAGGGGAGGTTCCGCCGCCATGGCCCGCGCGCCGGGTCACTGTCGGCGGGTCGATGATGCATGTCCGGGACACCCCGGCCATGGGCCCCGGCGCCGAGCCCGCCGTCTACGTGCACGGCCTCGGAGGCTCCTCACAGAATTTCACCGATCTCGCCGGCCTGCTCGCCGACCGGCTCGACGGCCAGGCCGTGGATCTGCCCGGCTTCGGCTACAGCGACCCGAGCCCGCGTTACTCGATCGCGGCGTTCGCGGCCACACTCGTCGACTACCTGGAGCACTCCGGGCGCGGCCCGGTTCACCTGATCGGCAACTCGCTGGGCGGCTCGATCTCGGTGCGGGTGGCCGCGCTGCGCCCCGACCTGGTGCGGACGCTCACGCTGATCTCGCCGGCCATGCCGTTCCTCGACCCGCGGCGCACCGCGCAGGGCCCGGTCCTGCCGCTGCTCGCGTTGCCCGGCGCCGAGCGGCTGATGGCCTGGGCGCTGACCCGGGTCACCGCGGAGGAGATGGCCGAGCAGGTGCTGGCAGCGTGTTTCGGGGACACGACGAAGGTGCATCCGCAGCGCCGGGCCGAAGCGATGGAGGAGATCCAGCTCCGCTACACGGTCGCCCACTATCCGAGGGCCTACCTCGGCACGCTGCGTGGCCTGGTCAGCAGCTTCCTGCGGGCCTACCTGCCGGGGGTCAACTCGCAGTGGCGCCTGGCCGCCCGGATCCAGGCGCCGACGCTCGTCATCGGCGGCCTCAACGACCGGCTGATCGATCCGCGGGTGCCGGCGCAGGTGGCCCGTGTCATCCCGGACGGGCGGCTGCTCATCCTTCCCGGTGTCGGCCACGTCGCTCAGATGGAGGTCCCACGTCTGGTGGCCCGGGCCGTCGTCGGGCTCCTCGACGACGTCCGGACCTCCTCGCCGGAGCGCTAGAGACGCTCCGGCCCATCGATCGGTTGCGCGATGTCGCGAAGCGCACAAGATCGTTCCAGGGTGGGTGCGGTGACCGGTTTCGTGCGAGTCTGGACCCCCATGACCAAGCCCCCCAGCCCCACCCCTGAACCGTTTTCCCCGTCCCGGGGCGACCGGTGGCGCCAGGCTTGGCTGCTCCTCCTGGCCGCCGCGTTGGTGCTGCTCACGGTGGTCGCGGTCAGCCGGCCGTCCGACACACCGGCCGGGCCGCCCGGTCATCCCGCCGCCGCGGCGTCACCCGTCTCGCCGAGCGCCGGGCCGTCCTCCCTGCCGGCGCCGTCGCCATCGCCGTCCGCGGTCCCCACCGACACGGTGAAGGCCTCGGTGTTCCCGCCCGCCGGCCTGCTGAAGCTGGACGGCGCCGTGCCGGTGAAAGGCACGGGCCGATTCGAGTATGCGAACGAGCGCGGTCCGGTCGCCGGGACCGGTGGCCGGATCCGCCGGTTCAAGGTCGCCGTGGAGAAGGGCAGCGGGGAGGACGTCGCCGGGTTCGCCGCCCAGGTGCGGGCGGTCCTGGAGGACGAGCGGAGCTGGATCGGTACGGGGACGGTCCGGATGCAGATGGTGGGCGGGGCGGACCAGGCGGACTTCACCGTGTACCTGGCGACACGTGACACCGCCGGGCGGATGTGCGAGGTGGGCGGCACGAGCATCCGGATCGGCGGAGTGCCGTACACGTCCTGTCGTGCCGTCGGCAAGGCGATCATCAACCTGGACCGCTGGCGGACGTCCGCGCCGCCCTACCTGGAGGCGAAGGCCGATCTCGCGGCCTACCGGCAGTACGTGATCAACCACGAGGTGGGTCATGAGCTCGGCCACCGGCACGAGGGGTGCCCCAAGGCCGGCGGCCCGGCGCCGGTGATGGTCCAGCAGACGCTCACGTTGCGCGGCTGTGTGCCCTGGTCCTGGCCACGGGACAAGGGACGGGACCTGGCCGGGCCGCGACTGTGAACGCCCAGCCCCCGGCAGCGAGACGAGGACGGGACGGCGAGGGCCGGGCGGCGAGGGCCGTGGGCCGTGGGACGTGGGACGTGGCAAGGCGCCCATCCGGTACGGAAATCCGAAAGTCCTGTGACAGGCGGGGAGTCGTGGCAGGCTGACGCTTGCTATGGCAAACGCGACAAATGGCCCCGTTGATCCGGACGCCGGCACCGACCGGCGTGGCCGAGCCGCGCGCTCCCGCACCGAGGCGGCACCACCGCCCGCGGAGGAGCGACCGACCCGGCGGCGCACCGTGGCCGCGGCCACTACAACGAGCCGTTCGCCGGTGACCGCGCCGGCCGAGCCCGCGCGCAAGAGCGTCCGCCGGAACGCCACCGGGGAGACCGCCGCGAAGACCGGTGAGTCGCCGGTCAAGCCCGCCGCCGTCAAGTCCACCTCGGCCCGAACCACCACCGGCCGGGCACCTGCCCGCAAGACCGCCACAGCCCCGGTGGAGCCCGCAGCCCCGGCCCGGAGGCGAGAAGCCGCGAAGCCAGACGCGCTGGTGGAGCCCGCAGCCCCGGCCCGGAGGCGAGAAGCCGCGAAGCCAGACGCGCTGGTGGAGCCCGCAGCCCCGGCTCGGAGGCGAGAAGCCGCGAAGCGAGACACCGCGGAGCGAGTCATCGCGGGCCGAGACGCCGCGAGCCGGGACACCGCTTCGCCTCCCGCGGAGGAGAAGCCGACTCGCCGCCGGAGCGCGGCGAAGGCCCAGCAACCCCCGCCGGAGCCGCCCGCGCCCGCCCTGACCGCCCCGCAGAACCAGGAACCCCTGCCCCCACTGACCCGCGGCATCCTGGAGCTGGCGGCGGAGCGGGTGGCCGCCTCCCGCCCTCGCCCGGCCGACCCCGAGCCGCCGGTTCCGGCCGACGACGACCCGATGGCCGCTCCCGGCGCCTACGTGAACCCGCGCGCCACCGGCGTACGCCGCCCGGTCCGTTCCCGTGCCACCACCCGCCCGGCCGAGCCGCCCCACCCGGCTTCCTGGGACGGTCTGTCACCGGAGAACGGCTGGCTGGGCGCTCCGGGGGCGCCGATGGAGGTACGCCCGGAGACCCTGCCCGAGATCCCGCTCATCGATTACACGGAGCGACGGCCGGACGAGGAGTATCCACGGACGGTGAACCGGGGCCTGCCACCGAGCGTGCGCCTGCCGGCCGAGCTGCCGGACAATCTGTGGCCGCCGAAGTCCCTGCTGGACCGGAACCGCGCCGACAACATCCATGTCCCGGCGCCCGCACACGCCGCCGATCCGTGGGAGGACGACGAGCCGGAGCCGCCGGAGCAGGTGGCCGACGAGCACCTCTACGTGGCCGCGCTGGACCGTGGGCCGTCCACCGTGGAGATCCACCGGCACGAGGAGCCGGAGCCCGAGTTCCTGCCGTCGGTGCTGGCGCATCCGGAGGCGGAGAGCGTGTACGTGCCCGCACACTCGCGGACCACCGGCCCGGCCCGGCACGCGGTGGCCGAGACGGCCGCCGACCGTCGCGTCCGGCGTCGTCGCAGGACGGTGCTGGTGGCGTACCTCCTGCTGGTGATCTTGGTGGTTGTCGCCGCCAATGAGCTGCGCGACGACGAGCGGCCGCTCGCTCCGGGGCCGGACGCCGCGCAACGTGCCGAGGAGCCGGGCGGCATCGGTCCCGCGGCCGGTCCGGAGCCGAAGACGACCGGGGACGTGCCGGCCAAGGCCAGGACCGATGCGGACGACGGCAAGAAGCCCGCGGGCAAGGGCAAGACCGGAGAGTTCGGGTACGCCCCGGAGCGCGGCCCGATCCTCGGGGACGGAGGCCGGCTGTACCGCTTCCGGGTTGCCGTCGAGAAGACTGTCGACGACACGTCGCCCACCGAGTTCGCCGAGGCGATCGACGAGACTCTGGGTGACGAGCGGAGCTGGATCAACGACGGGCGGTTACGGCTGCGCCGGGTGCCGAAGTCGGGCGACTCGGACTTCACCATCTACCTGGCCTCGGCGAAGACGTCGGAGAAGATGTGCGCGGCCGGCGGCCTGGACACCGAGGGGTACACCTCGTGCCGGCTCCCCGGTCAGGTGATCATCAACGCCGAGCGGTGGGCCGAGGCCGTGCCGGAATACGACGGCAAGCTGGAGACCTACCGCCGTTACACGATCAACCACGAGGTCGGGCACGAGCTGGGGCACGGGCACGAGGCCTGCCCCGGCGAGGGTGCGAAGGCCCCGGTGATGCAGCAGCAGACCTTCGGCTTGAAGGGCTGCACCCCGAACCCGTGGCCCTATCTGGACGGCGAGCGTTACGAGGGTAAGCCGATAGCCTGAATTATTCCGCGATCCCGCATGTCGGGCCCGTGGCCAACGTCATGGATCCGCGCCTGGGAATCGAGCAACAATGGGCGGCGATCCTTACCACCGAACCCGGGGAGTGAACTGTGGCTCTGCCCCCGCTCGTCGAGCCGGCCGCTGAGCTGAGCGTCGACGAGATCCGCCGCTATTCGCGTCACCTGATCATCCCCGACGTCGGGATGGACGGGCAGAAGCGGCTGAAGAACGCCAAGGTCCTCGCGGTCGGCGCGGGCGGTCTCGGCTCGCCGACGTTGCTCTACCTGGCCGCGGCCGGTGTGGGCACGCTCGGCATCATCGACTTCGACACGGTCGACGAGTCCAATCTCCAGCGCCAGATCATCCACGGCGTCTCCGATGTCGGCACGCCCAAGGCGGAGTCCGCGGCCCGGAGCATCGCCGAGGTGAACCCGCTGGTCAATGTGGTCATTCACAACACCGCGCTGGACCGTGACAACGTCAAGGAGATCTTCAGTCAGTATGACCTGATCGTCGACGGCACCGACAACTTCGCCACCCGCTACATGGTGAACGACGCCGCGGTGCTGCTCGGCAAGCCGTACGTCTGGGGATCGATCTACCGCTTCGACGGCCAGGCATCGGTCTTCTGGGAGGAGCACGGTCCCTGCTACCGCTGCCTCTACCCGGAGCCCCCGCCGCCCGGCATGGTCCCGAGCTGCGCCGAGGGCGGCGTGCTCGGCGTGCTCTGCGCGTCGATCGGGTCGATCCAGGTCAACGAGGCGATCAAGCTGATCACCGGCATCGGTGAGCCGCTGGTCGGGCGCCTGATGGTCTACGACGCCCTGGAGATGTCCTACCGCAAGATCAAGGTGCGGAAGGACCCGAACTGCGCGCTCTGCGGGGAGAACCCGACCGTCACCGACCTGCTCGAGGACTACGAGGACTTCTGCGGCGCGGTCTCCGAGGAGGCGCAGGAGGCGATCAGCGGCTCCACCATCTCGGTCCGTGAGCTCAAGGACTGGCAGGACAGCGGCAAGGACATCTTCCTGGTCGACGTCCGTGAGCCGGCCGAGTGGGAGATCAACCGGATCCCCGGCGCGACGCTGATCCCCAAGGGCGAGATCCTCTCCGGCGAGGCGCTCGCGAGGTTCCCGCAGGACAAGCAGATCGTCCTGCATTGCAAGTCGGGTGTGCGCTCGGCCGAGGCTCTCGCCGCGCTCAAGTCGGCCGGGTTCAAGGACGCCGTGCACGTCCAGGGCGGCATCGTCGCGTGGGTCAACCTGATCGACCCGTCGCTGCCGTCGTACTGACGGATCTCTGTCCGAGGAGTCACCAACGGGTGACTCCTCGGACAGAACGGACCTGCGATTCACAGTTCCGGCCGGTACCGTCTTTACCGTGATCGATATAGACGGCGCGATCGGCTACGTGGTCGCCCATGGTGATCCGGTGGAGCGGGCCCGGTTGTCCCACCTGAGGACCGGCCATCCCGCCCCGCCGGAGGCAGTGGAGCGGATCGCCGCCGGCCAGATGTCGGAGGGTGGGTGGCCCGCGTCGGCGGACGGCGGAGTCCCCTCGATCGACGCCACCTGTTACCGCCTCGCCGAGCTGGACGGCATCGGCGCGCTGAACAGTCCGGTCGGGGTGCAGGCCCTGCAGTGGCTGGCCGCCGCGCAGCGCGGTGACGGCACCTGGCAGGAGCACGAGTCGCTGGCCGGCGAGGCGCCGGCATGGGCGTTGCCCGGTGATCCCGAGGCCACTCTCTACCAGACGTCGGTGGCCGGTTTCTGGCTCACCGCGGCGGCCGTCGAGATCGACCCCTACCAGACCCGGACGCCGTGGAGCGAGGTGCTGCGCGGCGCCGCGAGCTGGGTCGTCACCCAGCTCCGCCCGGACGGCACGTGGCCGTCCTTCCTGGCCGCCGGCTGGCACGCCGCCGTGCTTCTGCACCAGCAGCAGTTCTTCTACGAGTCGGCGCGGGTGCAGCAGGTGCTCGGTGATCGCCTGCCGGACATGTCGCCGGCCGACGTCGCGTCGATGGCGGCGGCCTTGCGCCGGGTCAACCTCGGTGACGACTGGCTGCTGCAGAGCGCGCGGAAGCGGCTGGCGCAGACCCAGCGGCCGGACGGTGGGTGGGACAGCAACGAGGGTCCGCTCTTCGACGTCAACACCACACTGACTGCCCTGCGGGCCTGCCGGTCGTGACCTTTCGGCTGATCCGGATAAGTCCGGATTTGGTTGCATACTGGTTGCGGCCCGAGGGGCCAGGGCGAGACACGGATCCGCTGGGCGATAACGATGGTCGCTCCAGTCCGGCGGGGAGTCAGTAGCGAAACCGGCGCCTACGAAGACCACCTTCTTCGAGGAGCCGCAATCATGCGTAAGTCCATCAAGCGTGCCGTCGTCGTCGGAACCGCGCTCGCCGTCACCACCGGCGCGGGCGCCGCGTACGCCGCCTGGGTCGCCAAGGGCGCCGGTGAGGCGAAGGCGCAGGCGGTCTCCGCGGCGCCGCTGACCACCGGCAGCGTGAGCCTGACCGCCGACCTCTACCCGGGCGCGGCCGGCGACGCCAAGATCACGATCAACAACCCGAACTCGTACAAGGTGAAGGTCACCGACATCACCGCCACCGGCATCACCGCGAGCGGCGGCCTCGGCGAGTGCCTCGGCTCCAACGTGGTCTTCGCCAACCAGACCGGCAAGAACATCGAGGTCCCGGCCAAGGGCAACGTGCAGGTCACGCTGACCAACGCGGTCTCGATGATCGCCGACGCGCAGGACGGCTGCCAGGGCGCCACCTTCACGGTCGCCGTGTCGCTGGTCGGCGCCAGCGCCGCCTGATCAAAAATCGGAGCCGGTGGGGGTACGCCCCACCGGCCCACTGGTGACCGCGGGAGAGGAGAGGCCGTGCTCAAACCACTGTCGATGGTGCTGTCCGTGGCCCTGCTGGTCACCGGCGCCGTGATCGCCTACCCGGCCGACGACGCGCTGGCCGTCGACGTCACGCTGGCGGCCCAGGGCGCTCCGGGCGGCCTCGGCGTCTCCGGCAGCGCGGTGACCGGTCTCTACCCCGGCAACAAGGGGCAGTTGACGGTCGTGGTGAAGAACCCGTACCGGTTCCCGGTCTCGATCACCGCCGTCTCCGGTCATCTCGTCGCCACCTCGCGTCCCGGCTGCAAGGCCACCTACGCGAACCTGACGATCGGCCGCTACGCCGGCGCCCCCGCGCTGCCCGCCCGGATCGCCGCCGGCAAGCAGGCACGGCTCGGCTACCTGCCGGTCTGGATGCCGGCGAAAAGCGTCGCCGACGCCTGCCAGGGCGCCACGTTCACGCTCCGGCTCAACGCCACCGCCCGGAAGGCCGGCTGATGACGATCCGAACCGTGCAGGCGGTCGCCGCCGCCGGACTGGCCGTCGGTGTCCTCGTGTGCTCGCCCGGCATCGCCCGGGCCGGTTGGACCGCCGCCGGCCGCGGAACCGTCCCGGTCGCCGCCGGCCGGATGCCGGTCGTCGGCGAGGTCGGCATCCAGGTGGCCGCAGCGAAGGTCACGATCGCCTGGCCGGCCGCCGCGCACGCCACCGGTTACCGGGTGGTCCGCTATGCCGCCGGGACCAGCACCACAGCTGTCGTCGGGGCCGGATGCTCCGGCGTGCTCACCGCCACGACCTGCACCGAGACCGGCGTGCCCGACGGGACCTGGGAGTACGCCGTCCGAGCCGTCCGCAACAGCTGGTCCGGCGCCCTCAGCGCACGGGTGCCCGCCGCCGTCGCGACCACCGCCGCCGTCACCACGACCTTCCCGGTCGACAAGGCCACCTACACCACCAGCGCCTGGGCCGGCGGCTGCCCGAGTCCCGGGTTCTGCGGCACCAGCACCCCGGCGAGCGGACAGAGCATCACCAAGGTCGAGTACTCCCTGCAGTCCGGCACGAAGTTCTGGAACGGCAACAACTTCAACGCCGGCTCCGAGCGATACTTCACCGCCTCCGGAACCACGAACTGGTCCGTCCCGTTCGCCGTGACCAACTTCCCGACGGGGAAGGGCACCTACACCCTGTCGGTGCGGGTAACCGCGAGTTCCGGGCAGACGACGACCCGCACCACGGACTTCACCGTCGAGCGGTGAAACGGCTCAGCGGACGTGACCGTTGCCGGTGACGATGTACTTCGTCGAGGTCAGCTCGGGCAGGCCCATCGGACCGCGGGCGTGCAGTTTCTGCGTGCTGATGCCGATCTCCGCCCCGAAACCGAACTCGCCGCCGTCGGTGAACCGGGTCGACGCGTTGACCATCACCGCTGCCGCGTCCACTCCTGCCACGAACCGGCGGATCGCGCCGGCCGACTCGCTCACGATCGCCTCGGTGTGGCCCGTGCCGTACCGCCGGATGTGGTCGAGCGCGTCGTCGAGACCGTCGACGACGGCGACCGTGATGTCCAGCGACAGGAACTCGGTGCCCCAGTCCTCCTCGGTGGCCAGGACCACGTCGTCGCTGTAGCCGGCCACCCGGGCGTCGCCGTGCACGGTGACCCCGGCGTCGGCCAGGGCCGGCAGCACCAGCGGCAGGAACGTGTCGGCGATCTCGGCGTGCACCAGCAGCGACTCGGCCGCGTTGCACACCGACGGCCGCTGCGCCTTCGAGTTGATCGTGATGGCCAGCGCCTTCTCCAGGTCGGCGGCCGCGTCCACGTAGACGTGACAGTTGCCGACACCGGTCTCGATCACCGGAACCGTCGACTGCTCGACCACCGTCTTGATCAGCGAGGCGCCACCGCGCGGGATCAGCACGTCGACCAGGCCGCGGGCGCGCATCAGCTCCTTTACCGAGTCACGGGTGGTCGCGTCGAGCAGCTGGATCGTATTGGCCGGCAGACCCGCGTCGATGACCGCCTTGCGCAGCACCGAGACGATCGCCGCGTTCGACGAGAAGGCCGAGCCGGAGCCGCGCAGCAGCGCCGCGTTGCCCGACTTGAGACAGATGCCCGCCGCGTCGGCCGTCACGTTCGGCCGGCCCTCGTAGATCATGCCGACCACGCCGAACGGCACCCGGACCTGCCGCAACTCCAGCCCGTTGGCCAGGGTCGAGCCACGCACCACGTCACCGATCGGGTCCGGCAGGGCGGCCAGCTGCCGCAGACCGTCGGCCATCGCGGCGACCCGCTCCGGGGTCAGCAGCAGCCGGTCGATCATCGCCTCGGACGTGCCGTTCGCCCGGGCGTTCGCGACATCGACCCCGTTGGCGTGCACGATGTCGTCGGTCCGCTCGACCAGACGGTCGGCCATCAGCAGCAGCGCCGCGTCCTTCTCGGCACGGGTGGCCGCGGCCAGGTCGAAAGACGCGATCCGCGCGGCCGCGGCCTGCTCCAGCACACTCATGCCAAAAACCTTCCCAAGACCTTTTCGGGGGTACGACTAAAGCAGCACCAGGTCGTCGCGGTGGACGACCTCTCGTTCATATCCCGGCCCGAGTGCCGCGGCCAACTCTCCGGTGGACCGTCCGAGAAGCGCCGGCAGCTCGACCGCGTCATAGTTGACCAGGCCGCGCGCTACGGGCGTACCGGATCCGGCAGCGACCAGATCCACCGGATCGCCGGCGGCGAACGAACCGTCGACAGCGGTGATGCCGGCCGGCAGCAGTGATTTGCGCCGGGCGACGACCGCCGCGACCGCGCCCTCGTCCAGATGCAGCCGCCCGCGTGGCGCGGTGGCGTGGGCCAGCCAGAACAGCCGCGCGGCCGGCCGATGGTCGGCCGCCTCGAAGAGGGTGCCCACCTCCTCGCCGGAGAGCGCCGGCCCGGCCAGCGGAGCCGCCGTGAGCACCACCGGGATGCCGAAGCCGGTCGCGATCCGGGCCGCCTCGACCTTGGTCACCATGCCGCCGGTGCCGACACCGGACTTGCCGGCCGTGCCGATCGCGATCCCCGCGAGATCGGTGTCGTCGCGGACCAGCGGGATCCGCCGGGACCCCGGGTCGGCCGGATTGCCGGTGTAGAGCGCGTCCACATCGGAGAGCAGCACCAGCAGATCGGCGTCGGCCAGCGCGGCGACGAGCGCGGCGAGCCGATCGTTGTCGCCGAACCGGATCTCCTCGGTGGCGACCGTGTCGTTCTCGTTGACGATCGGCAGCGCGCCCAGGTCGAGCAGTTTGCGCAGCGTGCGATACGCGTTCCGGTAGTGCGCCCGGCGGGTCACGTCGTCCACGGTGAGCAGCACCTGCCCGACCGTGAGGCCGTGGCGCGCGAAGCCGGCCGTGTAGCGCGCGATCAGCAGGCCCTGGCCGACCGACGCGGCGGCCTGCTGGGTGGCCAGGTCGCGTGGCCGGCGACGCAACTGCAGCGGGGCCAGCCCGGCGGCGATCGCGCCGCTGGACACCAGCACCACCTCACGCCCGCCGGTCGCCAGCGAACCCAGCACGTCGACCAGGGCGTCGACCCGTTGCTCGTCGATGCCGCCCGTCGCCGTGGTCAGCGAGGACGAGCCCACCTTGACCACGATCCGGCGCGCACCGGTCACCACTTCCCGCACCAGGCCCATTGTGCTCGGCCGGGCGGCGCCGACCGTTGCCAGATCCCATATCGTGGCGGGTTGTGACACCGCAGGAGTACGTCGAAGAGGTCCTGGCGCTGGTGGAGAGCATCCCGGCGGGGCGGGTGATGTCGTACGGCGCCGTCGCCGACGCGCTGGCCGACCGGTCCGGCCGTAACTCGCCCCGGCAGGTGGGCCGGATCATGGCGTTGCACGGCGGCGGCGTCCCCTGGCACCGGGTGTGCAGCGGCGGCGGCCGGCTCCCACCCGGCCACGAGGCGCGGGCGAAGGCGCTGCTCCTGGCCGAGGGTGTGCCGATGCGCGGGGACCGGGTGCTGATGGCGACGGCGGGGTGGATGCCCCCTACGCGATGAGCCCGGCCAGGCTCGCCGCCGCCCGCAACTGATAGTCGAAGAAGCCCCTCCGGTCCTCCTCGATCGTGTTGTTGAGCTGGCCGAACAGCTCGAAACTGATGGCGCCGCAGATCTGGAAGAACGCAGCGATCGTGTCGGCGATGACCCGGGCGCCGAGATCCGGGAGATACGCGCTCGCGACAGTGGCCAGCTCCTCGGCGAAGCGGCCGGTCAGCGGCTCGCGCGCGGCGACCTCGTCGGCCCGGTGCGCCTCGGCCAGCGTCGCGCCGAGCAGGAGCATGACCCGGGTCGCCGGCTCCACGGTGTCCCGCGGCGCGGAGTACCCGGGGACCGGGCTGCCGTAGATCAGCGCCCACTCGTGCGGGTTCGCCAGCGCCCAGTCCCGTGCCGCGTGACCGATCGCCAGCCACTTCTCCAGCGGTTTCGCCTTCTCCGCGGCGGCCTGCTCGGCGGCGTCGCCGACCGCGCCGTACGCGTCGATGATCAGTGCCGTGAGCAGCTCGTCGCGGCTCGCGAAGTACCGGTAGACCGCGGACGACGCCATGCCGAGGTCGCGGGCGACCGCCCGTAACGACAGGTTCGCCCCGTCGGTGGCCAGGTGCCGCCGCGCCACCGCCTTGATCTCGTCGGTCATCTCGGCTCGTACGCGGGCCCGCAGGTTTGTGGCCGTCACCTTCTCGCTCATCGGTTCAGTGTGCCACAACGAGAGCACTGCTCTTGCATCTTTGCCGGATCGTGTGCGATCGTTGTTCTCGTAAGAGAGCGGTGCTCACAAAAGCGAGCAAGGAGATCATCATGCACCTCGTCATCGGTTCCGGCCCCATCGGCTCCACCGTCGCCAGCCTGCTCGCCGAGCGGGGCGAGCGGGTCCGCATCGTCACGCGCAGCGGCGGCGGCCCCCGCCATCAGCTGATCGAGCGGACCGCCGCCGACGCGTCGGACGCCCGCCGCCTCACCGAACTGGCCCAGGGCGCCGAGGTCGTCTACAACTGCGCCAACCCGAAATACACCGAGTGGGCCGAGAAGTGGTTCCCGATGAACAACGCGATGATCGCCGCCGCCAAGTCGGCCGGGGCGGTCTACGCCATCACCGGCAACCTGTACGGCTACGGCCCCCAGCCCGGCGGCCTGATGACCGAGAGCACCCCGCTCGCCGCGACCGGACGCAAGGGCCGCATCCGCAACCGGATGTGGCAGGACGCCCTGGACAGCGGCGTCCGCACGATCGAGGCCCGCGCCTCCGACTACCTGGGCGCCGGCGCCGTCGGCGTCTTCTCCAGCGTGCTGCTGCCGGCCATGGCCAAGGGCCGCACCGCCTGGGGCCCCGCCGACGTCGACGCCCCGCACACCTTCACCTACACCGGCGACATGGCCCGCACGCTGGTCGAGCTGGCCCGCGACGAGCGCGCGTGGGGCCGCGCCTGGCACGTCCCGTCACCGGCCGCGATCTCCATCCGCGAGCTGGCCGCCCGATACTGTGCGCTGACCGGCCAGCCGGAGCTGAAGGTCCGCAGCATGCCCCGCTTCGTGATGCGCACGGCCGGCCTCGTCGTCCCCATGGCCCGCGAGATGGCCGAAATGGATTACCAGTTCTACGCGCCCTTCATCCTCGACTCGTCCCTCACCGAACGCACCTTCGGCCTGACCGCCACCCCGCTCGAGGTCCCGTTGCGCGAAACCGCCGCCTCCGCCGCAGCCACCGCCGCCCGAACCATGTGACGCGGTCCCTCGTCAGAGCAGTAGTCCCACGCCGCCGCGCCGTGGGTCGCCGGCCGCGCCGGTCCGGCCCACGGCGGTGACGCCACCGAAGTAATGGTTGATCTCCGGCCACTCCACGATCTGCCAGCCCGCGCCGGACAACGCGGCCAGCTCGGCGGCCGGATAGCCGGCCTCCACATGCACGGTGTCCTCCACCGCGTGAAACCGGGGCCGGGCGATCGCCTCCGGCACGCTCAGCCCGTCGACCAGCACCCCGAGCAGCGTGTCGACGAGAGCCGTGCGAATCCGGGAGGCCCCCGCCGAGCCCGCCGCCACCGCCAGCTCTCCGGCCGGCCCGGTCACCACGAGCGGGCACATGTAGGACGACATCCGCTCCCCGGGCACCAGATCGTCGGTGAGCAGCTCGCCCTCGCCGAGCATCGAGTTCAGGTTGATGCCCAGCCCCGGCAGCCACACCCCGGCGCCCAGCCCGAGCGTCGTGGTGATCACGCAGGCATTGCCGGCCTCGTCCACCACCGAGACGTTCGTGGTGTCCCCGAGCCGCTGCAGCCCCCGGTTCACCAGAGCTGACGCCACCCCCGGCGCACGAGCGGGCCGGGACAGATCGGCGGGAAGCGCCCCGATCGTGTCGACTGTCCGGTTCAGATCATGGCGCGCGTGTACCCGATACCCGGCGAGCGGCGCCTGATCCACCGGCACCGACTCGACCCGATACGCCGCCAGGTCCGCCGGACCGATCGCCCCGCCGGCCGCTCGTACCGTGTCGACGAGCAACTTCCCGTACGCCCCGGTGTAGAAGACCTCCGGCCCCTCGCCGGCCAGCACCTCCATCGTCGTCGCCAGCCCCGGGTGATACAGCAGCTCGTCGCCCTGCAACAGCCGCCCGCCCGGCTGGTAGAGGGCGGCCCCCTCGCCGTAGGCGAGCGCCGGCGCACACGACTCCAGCGTCCGCGCGTGCGCGTCGGGCAGCAGCACCCCGGTCCGCGCCAGCCCGGCCGCCGGCGCCACCACCTCCGGCCATGGCAGCCGTCCCCATCGCCGGTGCACCTCCCCGAGCCCGGCCGGAACCCCCGGCACCGCCACGCTGGCCCCGCCGATCGAGTAGGTCTGCGCCAGCCCGCCGAAGAACACGTCCACCGCCACCATGGCCGACGCATCCCGATCACGGTCCAGCCCCGGCACCGCGACGAAGAAGTCGAGACAGGTCACCTCACGGGTACGCGCGTCGTAGAAGGTGGCGAACCCGCCCCCGCCCAGCCCCGTGTAGACCGTCTCGGCGACACAACAGGCCAGCACGGCGGCCACCGCCGCGTCGGCTGCCGTACCGCCGGACTCGAGGATGCGCAGCCCGGCGCGGGCGGTCGCCGGATGACTCGCGGCGACGCCGGCCGCAACGCTTTTCATGCGGCCGAGCGTAGGCGGAGCAGGCCGATCATGGTTACGATGCGCTTCGATGACGACCGCCGGTCCCCCTCCCGTGGTAACCCCGACGGGTGTCCTGCCCCGTGGTGTTTTGGCTGGATATGCGCTTGGCTCGTTGGTCACGGGCGCCTTCGGCACGGTGCCCGGTTTGCTTCTTCTGCCTTATCTGACCGACACCCTGGGTGTTGCCGCCGGCGTGTCCGGATTACTGGTTCTCCTACCGAAGGCGTGGGATGTGGTCGTCAACCCGGTCGCCGGCCGGATCTCCGACCGCAGCGGCTCCCGGCGACCGTTCCTGCTGATCGCCGGACTGCTGCTCGGCCTGCTCTTCGCCGCGATCTTCATCGCCCCCTTCCCGAGCGGCGCCGCCTCCGGCGCGTACGTCGCGGTGGCCTTCCTCGCCGCCGCCACCGCGTTCGCCTTCTTCCAGGTCCCCTACGTCGCGATGCCCGCCGAACTCACCGACGGCTACACCGAGCGCACCCGGCTGATGACCTGGCGCGTCGCGGTCCTGGCTCTCGCGATCCTCGTCTCCGGCGCTCTGGCCCCGCTCGTCGTCGAACTCACCGGCGGCGGCCGCGAGGGACACCGGTGGTCCGGCGCCTTCGTCGGCGCACTGATCGTCGTGGGCACGCTCGCCACCTTCCTCGGTACGCGTAAAGCACCCTCCCGCCAAGCCGGCGAATCCGAGCCGAACCTCCGGGCCCAACTGCGCGTGGCCACCGGCAACGCCCCCTTCCGCGCCCTGCTGATCTGCTGGGTCGTCCAGGCCGCCGGCATCGGCACCATGCTGGCCGGCGTCAAGTACTTCGCCGATCACGTCCTCGTCCAGGAGTCCGGAGCGACGGTCCTGTTCGCCGCGTTCGTCGGCCCGGCCCTGCTGGTGATGCCGCTGTGGACCGCGATCGGCCGCCGGCACGGCAAACGCCGCTCCCTGGTCGCCGCCTCCCTGCTCTTCGCCGTCGCCGCGCTCGCGCTGGTCGCCGCGCCCGGCCTGCCCGTGGTGGCCGTCTACCTCATCGTCGCCGTGGTCGGCGCCGGATACGCCGGCCAGCAGGTCTTCGCCATGTCGATGCTGCCGGACTGCATCGCCCACGACACCGCCCGCACCGGCCGCCGACAGGCCGGCGTCTTCACCGGCCTCTGGACCGCGGGGGAGACCCTCGGCCTGGCGCTCGGGCCCGGCATCTACGCATCAGTCCTCCAGATCTTCGGCTACGTCTCCTCGGCAACCGGCGAATCGGCTGCTCAGAGCGAGTCGGCACGTCTCGGTGTGCTGCTCGGTTTCACGGTCCTGCCGGCTCTGCTGGTGGGTGCCGCCGTGTTGCTGCTGCGACGTTACGACGATGGCGTCGAAGCCGGGGCGGGGCCTGTGGACAAGTCGGCGCTGTGGACAAGCGAGGGTGGGTCGCCGGAGAGGGGATAGCGTCTTCGCATGACTGATGCGCTGCCGGAGAAGGGCGTCCCGGGTGAGCAGATCCTCGCCGAGCTGCGGGAGTTGCGAGCCGGTGACCTGCCGACCCACGGCGGGCGCCTGTTCGCCTACGTCTACGATCCCGCTCTCGACGGCCTGGACGATCTGGCCCGCGCCGCCCACGCCACGTCCGCGCATGTCAACGGGCTCGACCCGACCGCCTTTCCGTCGCTTCTGGCGATGGAGAATGCTCTGGTCGCCGCGGCCGCACGGCTTCTCGGCGGTGGCCCGGCGACGGTCGGCAGCGTCACCAGCGGCGGCACCGAGTCCCTGATCCTGGCGGTGAAAGCGGCTCGCGACGCCCATCCCCGCATCCGCTCGCCCCGGCTGGTCATTCCGTCCAGCGCCCACGCGGCGTTCGCCAAGGCGGCCCACTACCTCCGGGTCGGGCTCGACGTGGTGCCGGTGCAGGATCTGCGGGCCGACCCCCGGGCGATGGCCGCGGCGATCACTCCCGACACGGTCCTCATCGCGGCGTCCGCCCCGAGCTATGCCCACGGGGTCGTCGACCCGATCCCGGAGATCGCCGCGACAGCCGCCGAGCACGGCATCCGCTTCCACGTCGACGCCTGCTTCGGCGGCTGGATCCTGCCTTACCTGCGCCGCCTCGGGGCCGACCTGCCACACTTCGACCTCGCCGTGCCCGGCGTCACCAGCATCTCGGTTGACCTGCACAAATACGCGTATGCGCCGAAGGGTGTCTCGATCCTCCTGCACGCCTCCGAGGAGCTGCGCCGCCCGCAGTATTTCGCGCACGCCGACTGGCCCGGCTACACGATGATCAACCCGGTCATCTCGTCCACCCGCTCGGGCGGCCCGATCGCGGCCGCCTACGCCACGTTGCGCTCGATCGGCGACGCCGGCTATCTGGCCCTGGCCGGGAAAACCCGCGAGTCGGTGAGAGTCCTGGCCGCCGCAGTCGAGGCCACCGACGGGGTGCGGCTGTATGCCCCGGCTGAGACCAGCGTCGTCTGCCTGGCATCCGACGGCGTCGACCTCTTCGTCCTGGCCGACGAGCTGGCAGCCCGGGGCTGGCACACGCAGCCCCAGATGGCGCACGCCGGCCACCCGCCGAGCATCCATCTGACGGTGACCGCCGCCGTCCATGCGACCGTCGAGTCGTTCGCCCCCGGCTTGGCCGCGGCGGTTGATGCCGCTCGTGCCCGCGGCCCGGTCCAGCTCCCACCGCTGCCACCGCTGACCGCGGAGGCGGTGACCCCGGAGCTGATCGCTTCCCTGGCCGAGGGGCTCGGCCTGGGCGCTGGCGACTTCACGCAGATGGCCACGGTCAACACGATCCTGAACGCTGCGCCGCCGGCTCTGCGAGAGGCCCTGTTGACCGGCTTCCTGAGCCTCCTCCAACGTCCCACTCACGGCGACGTGATGACGTAATCGTTGCGTAGGAGGGTTGATCGCATGCTCTTTCTGACGCCCGAGCTGACCACCACCGACCTCGATGTTCTCGGCCAGGTCGAAGAGATGCGGCAGAAGCTGCGGCGCCAGGTGCAGGGCAACCCCTCCACGTGGGTGCGGGGGATGCGGAAATTCCTGACGGCCGACGCCGTGGCCGCTTCGAACACCATCGAGGGGTTCCGGGTCTCCACGATCGATGTTCAGGACCTGATGGAGGGCGAGAAAGACGTCGACGTCTCCGACGAGAACAGGGAGGAGACGCTCGCCTATCAACGGATGATGACCTACATACAGACGCTGCACGACGCCGACGACTTCGAGTACAGCAAAGGCCTGCTGAACGCTTTGCACTGGATGCTGCAGGGCCACCGGCACACTCTTGGCAAGGTGGCCGGTCAATGGCGGCGAGGCTCGGTCTACGTCACCGACCCGGCAGACCCGGCGGTCGCCGTCTATACGGCCCCTGACGCTGCCGCAGTCCCGGAGTTGATGGCCGATCTGATCGATTGGCTCAATGCCGACTACACCGATCATCCATTGGTCCGGGCAGCGATGGCCCACCTGCATCTTGTCTCGATCCATCCATGGCCCGACGGCAACGGCCGGATGTCGCGATCGCTCCAAACGTTGATGATCGCTCGTGAGGGGGTTCTGGCTCCGGAGTTCTCATCGATCGAGGCCTGGCTGGGACGTTCCCGGAATACCTGGACCTACTACCAGGAGCTGCAGAGGAGGGGCACCGGATACCACCCCGACCAGGACGTCTCGAGCTGGATCCGATTCAATCTCACCGCCTACCACCAGCAGGCGCAGACGGTGCAGAACCGTATCAGTCGCTCGACAGCGGTGTGGGAGTCGCTTCTGCCGTTCGCCGCCCGCGAAGGCCTGGAGGAGCGGATGGTCTCCGCGCTGCACGATGTCGCGGTGCATCGGCGGCTCCGACGGGCCCACTACGAGCAGGCCGAGAGCCTGACCCTCCAACAGGCGCAACGCGACCTGAAAACTCTTGCTGCCGCCGGGCTGCTGGAACCGGTCGGCCGCACCCGTGCCCGCTACTACGTCGAGGGGGCGAGTTTCCCAGCGCGAGTGCTCGAGACGGCTCGCACGCCGATGACGCTGAGCCGGCCGTACCCGGATGCGTTAGGTTGACCGGATGGCCGGTCTGCCAGGAGTGCTCGGGGAACCCATCCGCTTCGTGCTGAACTGGGGACGCCGCTACTCCCTCTGGGTGTTCAATTTCGGGCTGGCGTGCTGTGCCATCGAGTTCATCGCGTCCAGCATGGCCCGGCATGACTTCATGCGGCTCGGGGTCATCCCGTTCGCGCACGGGCCACGGCAGGCCGATCTCATGGTCGTGTCCGGGACGGTCACCGACAAGATGGCGCCGGCGATCAAGCGGCTCTACGACCAGATGCCCGAGCCGAAGTATGTGATCTCGTTCGGGTCCTGCTCGAACTGTGGTGGGCCCTACTGGGATTCGTATTCGGTCACGAAGGGCGTCGACCAGATCATCCCGGTGGACGTCTACGTGCCGGGTTGCCCGCCGCGGCCGGAGGCGCTGTTGCACGGCATCCTGCGCCTGCAGGAGAAGATCGCCGCCGAGCAGTCCGGCCCGGGTGGCGTGCACCGCCCCGACCCACTGGCCCTGACCGCCCCGCTGGTGAAGCCGCCGGCGAAGTAACGAGCCGCCCGCGATCAGCTGGTCAACGATGCCGCCGGCGAAGTAACGAGCCGCCCGCGATCAGCTGGTCAACGATGCCGCCGAAAATGACGCAACGATGGCGTGTGCCGAGGCGTCGCCCGGCGCACACATTGCGCTGACCGTGACCGGGCGGCAGGGTGTCAGCCGAGGATCTCCCGGGCGCCCTGGCGGAGCAGTGAAGCGGCGACCGACGTGCCCAGCACGACCGGATCCGTGGCCCACTCGTGGGCGTCCAGCACGGTCTTGCCGTCCAAACTGATCACCCGGGCCCGCAGGCTGATCCGGCCGTCCGGTTCGGTGCGGGCGTGACCGCCGATCGGTGAGCTGCAACTGCCCTGCAGGATGTGCAGCATGGTGCGCTCCGCCTCGGTCTCCAGGCCGGTCCGACGGTCGGCGAGGGCCGCCGCGACCTCCAGCGCCGCATCATCGTCCTGACGGCACTGCAGCACCAGGGTCCCGCTGCCGACGGCCGGCACGAAGGTGTCGACGTCGATGGCCTGTGTGATGCGTTCCGGCATCCCGATCCGGTGGAGGCCGGAGACGGCGAGGAGCAGCACGTCATACTCCCCGGCGTCGAGCCGGGCGAGCCGGGAGTTGGCGTTGCCGCGGATCGGCACGGGTGTGAGGTGTGGCCAGTGCAGGGCGAGCTGGGCGATGCGCCGCACCGCGGAGGTGCCGACCCGGGTGCCGGCGGGCAGGTCGTCGACGCGGCGCCCGGCCGGGTCGACGAGGCAGTCGCGCACGTCGTCGCGGGCCAGGTAGGCGGCGAACACGGTGCCGGCGGGGGCGGGCCGGTCGCCGGGCACGTCCTTGACGCAGTGCACGGCCAGGTCGGCCCGTCCGTCGAGGAGGGCCTGGTCGACCTCTTTGGTGAACGCGCCTTTGCCGCCCAGCTCGGACAGCGAACCCTGCCACCGGTCGCCGCTGGTGGTGAGGGGCACGACCTCGACGGTGATCTCGGGCCGCCGGTCGGCGAGCATCCGCCGGACACGCTCGACCTGGGCGAGTGCCATGGGGGAGGAGCGGGTGCCGATACGCAGCAGGCGTGAAGCGGACATAGCGGAAAGGGTAACCGTTGGCCCCTTCGGGCTGAGTAACGTGGCCGACATGAGGGCCGACTTCATCATCGACGTACTGTCCCGCGAGTTCGGCGAGCTGATGGCGCTCGACCCGGCCGCGTTCCGTCGCAAGTTCCGGAAGATGGCGGCCTCGCCGTTCGCTTTCTACCGGGGCAGCGCTTCGCTTTTCTACGCCGACCTGACCGGCGACTTCCGGGACGACAGTTTCCTCGACGAGCGGACGAGCCGGGTGTGGATCCACGGTGACCTGCACGCGGAGAACTTCGGGACGTACATGAACTCGTCGGGTCGCCTGGTCTTCAACGTCAATGACTTCGACGAGGCGTATGTCGGCCCGTACAGCTGGGATCTGAAGCGGTTCTCGGCGAGTGTCGCGCTGATCGGGTATTCGAAGGCGCTCTCCGACGACAACATCACGGCGCTGGTGACCGAGTTCGCCACGTCCTATCTGACCGAGTTGCGAGCGATCGCACATGGTGGTGACGACGCGATCGGCTCGATCACCCTGGAGAACGCGACGGGTGTGCTGCGCCGGGTGTTGCAGGAGGCCCGGCTGAACACCCGGGTCGACCTGCTCAGCGAGCAGACCACGATCGACGACTACGAGCGCCGGTTCTCGGTCGGCGACGGCGTCTACGACGTGGACGCGGAGACCCATGCGGCGGTACGGGAGGCGTTCGACAGTTACCTCGACACGCTGCCGGCGAACTCCCGTCCGGTGTCGCTGCACATCAAGGACATCAAGCTGCGTAAGGGCGTCGGCATCGGGTCGGCCGGCCTGCCGTCGTACAACCTGCTGCTGGAGGGGCACACCGAGGCCCTGGAGAACGACGTCGTCATCTACATGAAGCAGGCGCAGGTCCCGGCCGTGGCCCGCTGGATCGACGACGAGCGGGTCAGGGGCTACTTCAAACACCAGGGCCACCGTACGGCCGAATCGCAGCGTGCCCTGCAGGCGCACGCCGACCCGTGGCTGGGCTTCACCGAGCTGAACGGGGTGGGGCAGTTGGTGGCGGAGGTCTCCCCGTACGCCGCAGATCTTGACTGGTCCGACGTGAACGAGCCGGAGGAGCTGTCCGGTGTGATCGCCGACCTCGGTCGTGCCGTGGCCCGGATGCACTCGGTCGCCGACGACGAGTCCAGCCACGACCTGGTCGACTTCTCCACCGAGGAGGCGATCGTCGCGGTCGTCGACAAGGACGAGTCCGGTTTCGTGCGGCACCTCGTCGATTTCGCGCACAAGTACGGCGACCAGGCCCGCGAGGACCACCAGGACTTCGTCGACGTCTTCCGCAACGGCCGCCTCCCGGGCTTGTGACTCAGAGCCGTTCGAGGACGGTGGCCACGGCGGCCCGGTGGTCGGCGTCGGAGCTCGGCTCGACGTAGTAGCCCACGCCCTCGGTCGACGCCGAGATGATCAGTGACGCCGTCCGGGGCGTGTCGGGGGAGCACTGCACGGTGGTCTGCTTCTCCGGGGACTGCTCGCCGTTGCCGAGCCCGGCGAAGATCCGTGCCGTGCCGAACCCGAGACAGATCGCCCGGACCCGGTACCGGCCCGCACCGACGGTTCTGTGGTCGTACCCCTCGCCCCCGTCCGAGGCGAAGAACGAGCCACTGGCCACGGCCTCGTCCCGCGTCGGTCCGAGGGCTTCCGTCGCCGCCTCCTGCCATCGGGTCTTGTCCGCCTGGGTCAGGTCGGCGACATACCCGAAGCCGGCCGGTCCGGGACCGCCGTCCCGTGGTATGGGCCGCACCGTCAGCGGCCCACCGGGTTCCGGCACCACCGTCGCCGCGGTCCAGGACGCGCCGTCGGCGGGGCACAGGATCGGCCGCACCGCTGTTCCGAGCATGACCTCCAGGGTGCCCGAGCCGAAGCAGACCATCCGGATCTCGTACGTACCGCCGAGCACCGGGCGCCGTGACTCCGGCATGCCGGAACCGGTGTCCAGGAGGATCTGGCTGAGCCCGGCACGCTGTGGATCGTCGAGCTTGAGCAGGCTGGTGATCCGTTCGGTGAGCACCGCGCCCGAGTAGGTGGGCGGCGTCGCGACCGGCCGGCCGCTGTCTGGGCGGATCACGGCGATCAGGGCGGCCAGCGTCAGCACGGTGACGGCGGCGGCCGCCGAGGTGACGGCCCGTCGGCGGCGGACGGCCCGCCGCAGCGGCTCGGTCCCCGGCGGGCGGACCGTGGGCAGCGTCTCGGCGCGCAGGCCGGCGAAGAGCTGTTCGATCGGGTCGGGCATCACTCGCCTCCGGAGTGGTCGGTCACGTCGAGCCGGGCGGCGAGCGCGGCCCGTCCCCGGTGCAGCCAGGACTTCACGGTGCCGACGGCGACGCCTTCCCGATCGGCGATCTCGGCCACCGGCATGTCGGCCATGTAGTGCAGCACCATCGCCCGGCGCTGGGTGTCCGGCAGGGTTCCGAGCGCGGCGACCAGGGCGACCCGCTCCGGGCCGGGCCCGGCCGACTGCGGTTCGACCCGGGGCTGCCGGCCCAGGAAGCTCAGCGCGGTACGGGCCCGCCGCCACCTGCTGACCGCGAGGTTCCAGGCCACCCGGCGGATCCACGCGACCGGATCGTCGTACCGGGACACGGAGCTCCACCGGACGAGCGCGCGGTAGAACGCCTCCTGCACCACGTCGTGGGCGTCCTGCCGATCCCCGAAGTACGCGTAGAGCTGCACGGTCAGGTCGGCGTAGTGCGCGGCGTACACGTCGTCGAAGGAAGGCACTGCGGTCCGCGGCTCCGTTCCTCGACCGGCGATGGCTGTCACGGTGACTACACGCCCGTACCCGGGGGAGGGTTGCACGGCGGTCCCGGATCATAGGATGGCCTGCATGACGCCCGAAGAGGTCGGTGAACGCCTGGTCCATCTGCTGGCGACCGACGATCCGGAGAAGGGCACGGTCACCTCCGAGGTGTCCGGCGGTGGTCCCGGCCACGCCCGCGCGGTGGTCGACGTGCCGGCCGCCCGCTGGTGGTTCGCGGCCGAGGCGGCCCGTGACGCCGGGGCGCTGGGCTGCGACTTCTTCGACTGGCTCTCCGCGGTGGACGAGCTGGACGGCGGCTTCTCGGTGGTGGCGCACCTCTGGTCGACCCGCCGCAAGCACGCGCTGCTGCTGCGCACCCGGGTGTCGCGCGAGGACCCCGAGGTGGAGTCGCTGGTGGACCTCTACCCGGGCGCCGCCTGGCACGAGCGGGAGACGTTCGAGATGTTCGGGATCACCTTCGCCCGCCATCCCGACCTGCGGCCGCTGCTGCTGCCGCCGGAGTTCGAGGGGCATCCGCTGCGCAAGGAGTTCGTGCTGGCGGCCCGGGTGGCGAAACCCTGGCCGGGCGCCAAGGAGCCGGGAGAGTCCGAAGGCGGTACGGCCAAACGAGCCCCGATGCGCCCGCCCGGTGTCCCCGCCCCCGGCGAGTGGGGCCCGGCCAAGGAGGAGAAGCCATGATCGAGCTCCTCGTCCGGGTCGTCGCCGTGATGGCCGGTTTCCTTGTGCTGCCGCTGCTCGTGGGGCAGGCCGAGCACAAGGTGATGGCGCACATGCAGGGCCGGGTCGGGCCGATGTATGCGGGCGCCTTCCACGGCTGGGCACAGCTGATCGCCGACGGGGTGAAGTTCGTCCAGAAGGAGGACATCACCCCACGGGACGCCGACCGGACGGTGTTCCGGCTGGCGCCGATCGTGGCCCTCTTCCCGTACCTCATCGTGGTCCTGACCATCCCGATCGGTCCCGGCCTGGTGGCGCAGAGCCTGGACATCGGTCTGTTCCTGGTGCTGGCCGTGCTCGGCATCGGCGTGGTCGCGGTGCTGATGTCGGCCTGGGCGTCGGCCAACAAGTACAGCCTGCTCGGCGGCGTCCGTGGCGCCGCCCAGCTGCTCGGTTACGAGCTGCCGCTGGTCCTGGCCGCGGCGAGCGTCGCGATGGCGGCTGGCACGCTGAGCCTGCCCGGCATCGTCGAGGCGTGGCAGCCGTGGTGGCTGATCTGGCAGGCCCCCGCGGCGCTGGTCTTCTTCATCGCGGGCCTGGCCGAGATCCGCCGCCCGCCGTTCGACATGCCGATCGCCGACTCCGAGCTGGTCTTCGGCTACATGACCGAGTACACGGGCTTGCGTTTCGCGTTCTTCCTGCTGGCGGAGTACGTCGGGATCGTGGTGATCGCGGCGCTGACCACGGTGCTGTTCCTCGGCGGCTGGCACGGCCCGTGGGAGGACCAGCTCGGCTGGCTGTGGACGTTCCTGAAGATCGGCGCGCTGTCCTTCGTGATCATCTGGCTGCGCGTCACCTACCCCCGGATGCGCGAGGACCAGCTGCAACGTCTCTGCTGGCTGATCCTGGTCCCGGTCTCGCTGGCCCAGCTGGTCTTGACGGTGGCCGTGAAGTCGCTGCTCTAGGACATGTGGCGGGGTGTCAGCTTCTTGATCGGGATGTCGATGGCCCACGGCTCGGTGACGTTGATCCGCGCGTCGAACACACCGACCGGCCGATAGAGCCCGGCCTCCTGATCGAGGACGCCGGCGTGGACCTCGATCCCGTTCTTGATCTCGACCCGCCAGTAGTGCCGGATCCCCGCTTGCGCGTAGAGGGCGGGTTTGGTGATCCGGTCCATGCTCACCGACGAGGGCGAGACGATCTCGACGGCCAGCACGACCTCGCCCGGCGTGTAGTAACGCCCACCGCGCCGGGCGGCTTCGTCGGTCGCGACCAGCACGTCCGGGATGAACGACCGGGTCGAGCTCATCCGGATCTCCACAGCCTGCGTCACCTGCAGATGGTCCGGACAGGTCTCCTCCAGCGCGACGCCGAGGCGCATGGCGATGATCTGGTGGATGTCCGTGGGGGAAGGGGACACGAGGAGCACTCCATCGAGCAACTCGCGGCGTACGCCGTCTTCGGGAATCTGGTCAAGATCATCAGTGGTCCAGCCGGACGCGTGAGAGAGATCGCTGATCGCCATGGTCATCCGGGCCTCCGAGTGAGGGGGGCATGTCTCACGACTAGCCACTCTACCGGAAGATCCGCCCCACCCGAGGTCGCGCGGGATCACCCAACGGGGCAGGATGGTCCCTTGTGAGTGAGAACGGTGAGCGCAACGTGCCCGGCAAGGGCCTGCTCGACGGGCTCGCCGTAACGCTGAAGACCCTGACGCGGCGATCCACCACCCAGCAGTATCCGGATGTGCAGCCCGACCTGCCGCCACGCTCGCGCGGCGTGATCGCGCTGTCCGAGGAGAACTGCACGGTCTGCATGCTCTGCGCCCGTGAGTGCCCCGACTGGTGCATCTACATCGACTCGCACAAGGAGGAGGTCGTCGTCCCGGGTGCGGCGCGGGCGCGGCAGCGCAACGTGCTGGACCGGTTCGACATCGACTTCTCCCTCTGCATGTATTGCGGGATCTGCATCGAGGTCTGCCCGTTCGACGCGCTGCACTGGACGCCCGAGTTCGAGTATGCGGAGACCGACGTGCTCTCCCTGCTGCACGACAAGACCCGCCTGGGCGAGTGGATGCGTACCGTGCCTCCGCCGCCCGCGCACGACGTGCTCGGCGAGCCTTCCAAGGAGGAGGCCACCGCGGCGCGCAAGGCAGCCGGTCCGGGCGCGGCCACCGCCGCAAAGACCGCAAGACCCGCAGCGGTACGCGCCACACCTCGCACCACCGCACCCCCGGCCGCCCCGCCCGCGCCGGTCCGCCCGGCCGAACCACGACCCTCGGCCGGCGAACCCGGGCCACAGGTCCCGCGGCCCGAAGCGCCGCAGCCGGAGGTCCCCGGAGCCCAGACGCCGAAGCCCGGACCGGAGGCGGACCAGTGACCGTCGCCGACGTGCTGCTGCTCGCGCTCGGCGCCGTCGCCGTCGGCGCGGGCGTCCTGGTCGTCACCAGCGCCCACCTGGTCCGCTCCGGCCTCTACCTGGTCGTCAGCCTGGGCGCGATGGCCGGCCTCTACCTGGTTCTCGGCGCCGAGCTGGTCGCCTGGGTGCAGATCCTGGTCTACGTCGGCGCGGTGGTGGTGCTGCTGCTGTTCGCCGTGATGCTGACCCGCGCCCCGATCGGCCCGTCCACCGACCTGGACCGCCCGGCGCTGCCCGCGGTCCTGATCGGCGGCGGCGCCGGGCTGGGCCTGGCCGCCCTGTTCGCCGACGCCTTCCGCTGGACGTTCTACGCCATGCCGGAGCCGGGCACCGCCGAGCGGGTCGGTGAGCAGATCTTCGGCGGCTGGGTGCTGCCGTTCGAGGTGCTCTCGATCCTGCTGCTGTCCGCCCTGGTCGGCGCGATCGTGCTGTCCCGCCCCGACATCGGTGCCCGGGCCGCGGCGACCGCCACCGAGCACGAGCGGGGTGCCTGATGCACGTCGTGATCCCGTATGTGGTCGGCGCGCTGCTGTTCGGCCTGGGCGTCTACGGCGTCCTGCGGCGGCGCAACGCGATCCTGGTCCTGATGGCCGTCGAGTTGATGCTCAACGCGGTCAACCTGATCCTGATCACCGCGGACGTGTCGCTGCGCCCGGGGCTGACCGGCGTGGTGATCGAGTCGTGGGCCCGGCCCGGGTCGGGGGTCCCGGCCGCCGACACCGGCACGGGCGGTGTGCTGGCGCTGTTCGTGATCGTGCTGGCCGCGGCCGAGGTGGGCGTCGGCCTGGCGATCATCCTGCAGTACTACCGGATGCGGAAGGCGGTCGTGGTCGACGACGTGCGGCTGGACGCCGGTGAGGAGCGGGTGGCCGGGTGAGCGTCGACATCGCCGGGCCGCTGCTTCCGCTCGTACCCCTGCTGGTGGGTCTGATCGGTCTGACCCTGCCCCCGGGCGACGGTGACCGGACCCGCCGCCGTCTCGCCGCCGGAATCGGCACGGCCGGCGCCGCGGTCGCCCTGGTGCTCGCGTTCCGCCTGGTCCTGGAGCCGGCGCAGCCCTCCGACGGGTGGGACACCGGCCTCTCGCTGGCCGTGATCGGCGACCTGGAGGTGCGGTTCAGCACCTACGTCGACGCGGCGGCCGCCTACGTGGCGCTGGCCGTCACGGCGGTCGCCCTGTGCGTGCAGGTCTACTCGATCACCTACCTGCACGACGATCCCCGCTACGCGCCGTACGCCGCCCAGGTCAGCCTCTTCACCGGCGCGATGCTCCTGGTCGTCACCAGCAGCGACCTGATCCTGATGCTGATCGGCTGGGAGGTGATGGGCGCCTGCTCCTACCTGCTGATCGGCCACGACCGCCGGCTGCCGGAAGCGCCCGCCGCCGCCGTGAAGGCGTTCCTGGTCACCCGGACCGGTGACATCGGCTTCCTGCTCGGCATCGCCGTCCTGGTCGCCGACGCGCGCAGCACCCACCTGCCCGAGGTGCTCACCCACGACTACTCGGCCGGCACACTGACCGCGGCGCTGCTGCTGATCCTGGCCGGGGTGGCCGGCAAGAGCGCCCAGTTCCCGCTGCACACCTGGCTGCCGGACGCGATGGCCGGCCCCACCCCGATCTCCGCGCTGATCCACGCCGCCACCATGGTCGCGGCCGGCGTCTACGTGGTGTTCCGGCTCTACCCGCTCTACACGCGGTCCCCGGCCGCGCTGGCGACCCTCGCCGTGATGGCCGCGATCACCATCCTGATCGGCGCGCTCTCGGCCACCGCCCAGGACGACCTGAAACGTGTCCTGGCCTGGTCGACGGTCTCGCAGATCGGCTACATGACCGGCGCCCTGGCCGTCGGTTCACCCGCCGCCGCCCTGTTCCACCTGCTCACCCACGCCGCGTTCAAGGCGCTGCTGTTCCTCGCGGCGGGCGCGGTGATCCACGCGGTCGGCACGAACCTGCTGTCCCGGATGGGCGGGCTGCGGCCGTACATGCCAGTGACGTTCTGGTCGTTCGCGATCGGGCTCGGCGCGCTCGCCGGCCTGCCGCCGCTCTCCGGTTTCTGGTCGAAGGAGAACGTGCTCACCGCGGCCGCCCACGCCACCGAGGGCGGGGAGACCGCCCCGGCCTGGTCCGCCTGGCTGGTCTGGCTGGCCGCGCTGCTGTCGGTCGGTGTCACCGCCTGGTATGCGACGCGGCTGTTGCTGCGCGCGTTCTTCGGCCCGTCCCGCGCCCACGGTCCGGCCGGCCCCGCGTGGGAGGTCGGCTTCGACGACGCCCGCTACCAGGCCCCGGACACCCCGCACGACCCGCCGGCCCCGATGCGCTGGCCGCTGATCCTGCTCGCGATCCCGGCCGCCCTGCTCGGCCTGGCCGCCTTCGCCCCCGGCTTCCGGACCGCCCTCGAACTCGACGACCCGCACCTGGGCGTGGCCGTCGCCCTGCCGATGCTGCTGCTCGCCACCGGCGCCGGCACCGCGTGGTGGCTGTGGCGGGCGGTTCCCGGCACCGACCCGGCGGACGCGCTCGGCCGGGCCCGGCCGTTCCTGGCCGCCGGTTTCCGCCTCGACGACGTCCAGCACCGGCTCGTGGTCCGCCCGGCCGAGGCGCTCGCCCGCTGGGCCACCACCGGCGACACCCGGATCGTCGACGCGGCCGTCATGGGCGCCGGAACCGGCACGTCCCGCGCCGGAGACGCGCTCAAGGAGGCACACCGGCTGCCACTGCCGGCCGCCGCGGTCGCCGTCTGCGCCGCGGCCCTGTTGCTCGGCGCGATCGCCTGGTGGGGAGCCTGATGTACCACGACTACACAGAGCCCACCTGGTCCGCCCAGCAGCTGCTGCTCATCGCCCTCCTCCTGGTGCCCGCCGTGGGCGCCCTCCTGGTCGCGCTGCTCCCGGCCACCCGATCCCGGCTCGTCGCCGTCTCCTTCGCCGCGGTCACCTTCGTGCTGTCGGTGCTGCCGGCCCTGATCCGGCCGGCCGACTTCGGGTGGTTCGCCTACACACCGCTGGACAGCGCGCCGGTGCCGCCCTGGATCGATCTGGACCTGCCGTGGGTGCCGGCGCTCGGGCTGGAGTTCCACCTCGGCGTCGACGGGGTGTCCTACCCGCTGATCGTGCTCACCGGGCTGCTCACGCTGCTCTGCTGCGCGTACACGCCGGCGAAGGGCCTCGCCGCGCTGCTGCTGGTCCTGGAGGTCGGCGTCCTCGGCACCTTCCTCGCCCTGGACCTGATCCTGTTCTTCCTGTTCTTCGAGGTCGTGCTCCTCCCGATGTACGCGGTGATCGCCGGCTGGGGCGGCCCGAACCGCCGTGCCGCGGCCCGCAAGTTCGTGCTCTACACCCTGGCCGGCTCGGTTCTGCTGCTGCTCGGTGTCCTCCTCGTCGTCACGAAGGCGGGCACCGGCGACCTGGTCCTGCTCGCCGCCTCCCCGCCCCTCGACCGCACCACCCAGTACACGGCGTTCGCCCTGCTGGCCGTCGCGTTCGCGGTGAAGGCGCCGCTCTGGCCCCTGCACACCTGGCTGCCCGACGCGCACACCGAGGCCCCGACGGTCGGCTCGGTGATCCTGGCCGGGGTGCTGCTGAAGATGGGCACGTACGGCCTGATCCGCGTCGGCCTGAGCGTCGCCCCCGACGGCGCCGCGTGGGCGTCCCCGGTGCTCGGCGTCCTGGCCGTGGTCGCGATCATCGCGGGCGCCCTGATCTGCCTGCGCCAGACCGAGCTGAAACGCCTGATCGCCTACTCCAGCGTCGGCCACATGGGTTTCGTGCTCCTCGGCATCGCCACCCTGTCGGTCGCCGGCATCCAGGCCGCCCTGCTCGGCAACGTCGCCCACGGCCTGATCACCGGTCTGCTGTTCTTCCTCGCCGGAACGATCAAGGACCGGGCCGGCACCGGCTCGCTCAACCAGCTCAGCGGCCTCCGCGAGACCGCCCCGCGACTGGCGGCGCTCCTCGGTTTCGCCGCCATCGCCTCCCTCGGCCTCCCCGGCCTGGCCGGCTTCTGGGGTGAGGCGTTCGCGGTGATCGCCGCCGTCGACCGGGGCGGCCCGTTCTGGACGACGCTGGCCGCGGTCGCCGCCGTCGGGGGCGCGCTGACCGCCGCCTACTTCCTGCGCCTGTTGCGCCGGGTGACGCACGGCCCGGCCACCCCCGAGGTACGGTCCGTCCGCCCCGCCATCACCGCCACCGAATGGCTGGCCTGGTCCCCGCTGATCCTGCTGACCCTGGCCGTCGGCATCGCACCCGCCCTGGTCCTCTCCGACACCGCCCTGCCCCTGGCCACCCTGCTGGGAATTCAGCCATGACCGCCCGGGCCGTTGCCGCCGGCGCTGTTCTCGAACCGCGCGCCGCCCGCGCTGTTCTTGGAGCCCGTGCCGCCTCCACCGTCGATCTGCCCGGAGTCCGCCGATGAGAAGCCAGGCCGTCGACCACATCGCCCTGCTGCCGCTCTACATCGCCGCCGCCACCGCCGTCCTGGCTCTCCTCGCCGACCTGTTCACCGGGAAACGGCAGGTGATCCTCGGCGTGACGGTCCTCGGCGCGATCGCCACCGCCGTCACCGCGCTGGCCGTCGGCCGGTGGGACCCGACGTTCTGTGTCCCCGGCGGCTGCTCCTGGGTGCCGACCGGACCGGCCGCCGTGACCGCTGCGCTCTTCGCCGCCCTGACCGCCGGAGTCCTGGCCTTCTCCGCGCCCACGCTGCGCATCGGCGCCGCTCCGGCCGGCGAGTACTGCTTCCTGCTGGCCTGTTCGATGACCGGCGGCGTCACCGTCGCCTACGCCGGTGACCTGCTCACCCTGATCGTCGGCCTGGAGACCCTGACCCTCCCGCTGTACGTCCTGGTAGGCCTCCGCCGCTACGCCCGCATCGAACGCCCGACGACGCGCCCGGCCGAGGCCTCCGTGACGTTCTTCCTGATCAGCGTCATCTCGACAGCGATCGCCCTGCTCGGCATCGCCCTCAACTACGCCGCCACCGGAACCGTCCATCTGGCCCTCCTGGGCACCGCCGCCACCCCGTACGCCGCCCTCGCCGGAGTCGGCGCGGCCCTGCTGGTGATCGGCCTGGCCTTCAAGGTCGCCGCCGTGCCACTGCACGCCTGGGCGCCCACCACCTACGACGGCGCTCCGGTGCCGATCGCCGCGTACCTCTCCACCGCCTCCAAGCTGGGCGGCGTGGTGGCCCTGGCCGCCGTCGTGGCCCGCCTGGACGCGGGCGCCGTGATGTCCGCGCTGGCCGTGCTGACCATGACCGTCGGCAACCTGGTGGCCCTCCGCCAGACCCGCATGGTCCGCCTGCTCGCCTGGTCCTCGGTCGCTCAGGCCGGTTACATCCTGGCCGCCCTGGCCATGGGCGCCGCCGGTGTCCCGGCCGCTCTCGCCTACGCCGCGTTCTTCGTCGTCCTCGAACTGATCGCCTTCGGCGTGGTGGTGGCCCTCCGCCCACCGGTGACCCTGATCCCGACAGCCGAACAGGCCGAAGCCGACGGCGGAACCCTGGAGGACTTCCGCGGCGCCGCCCGCCGCCACCCGTGGCTGGGGGCTGCTTTCGTGCTGGCGCTGGCCGGTCTGGCCGGTCTCCCCCCGGGCCTGGCCGGCCTGTTCGCCAAGGTGACGGTCGTCGAGTCGCTGGTGGCCGAGGGCTGGATCTGGCTGGCCGCCGTAGTGGTGATCAACGCGGTGATCGCCCTGGCCTACTACGTCCGGGTGTCCGCTCTCCTCTACACGCTCCCCGAACACCCCGGCATCCACGTGGCCGACCCCGCCCTGATGTACGACGCCACCCACCCCCGCCACCGGGTCGCCACCCCGATCGCCGCCGCCCTCACCGCTGCCGCCGTGACGGCCCTGGCCCTGGGCTTCGCCCCCCAGCTACTCCTGAACGCCCTGACGTAGCCGATCAGGTAGCGGGTGGCCTGACCTCTCCCGTGCCCCGGAGGCGGCCAACGCACGGCGCAAGCCCGCAAGGTCTCCTGGTCGGCTCGGGGGTCGTCGACCAGGCGCAGGTAGTCGGCGGGCGTGCGTTCGCGGGGCAGCAGATCGTCGATGCCGGGCATCTCAGCCGGGCGTGGCGGCCAGGCGCTTCTCGATGTCGGCGCGTAGCTGGGGCGGGAGGGCGTCGGCCACCAGCAGGCGGGACAGGTGCTGCGGATGGTGCATGTAGATGTCGAACGCCTCGGCGATCGTCAGACCGTGCGCGGGACGCTCCAGCAGCTCGATGCGCGCGCCGGGCTCGATCTCGCCTTCCTGGAGGATGCGCAGGTAGGCGCCGGTGCGGCCGGCGGCGGTGAAACGCTTGATCCAGCGCGGCTCGGCCATCCGGTGCTGGAACGTGGAGCACGGGATGCGGCCGAACGTGGTTTCCAGGACGACCTGGTCGCCGATCTGCCAGCGGTCGCCGATGAGGGCGTTGTAGAGGTCCAGGCCCTCGGTGGTCAGGTTTTCACCGAACAGGCCGGGCGCCAGGTCGCGGCCCAGCTCGGCGGACCACCAGGCGTAGTCCTCCACGGAGTACGCGTACACCGCCTGGTCGTCGCCGCCGTGGTGTTTCACGTCGCCGATGAAGTCGCCGACCACGCCACTGTGCAGGCCGGTCGTCTTGGGGCCGGGGCGGCGGACCGTGACCGGGTGGTCGACGGGACGCTTGCCGATGCCGGTGCCCGTGGTCTGTTTCGCGGGGTTCGGCTCGGAGCGGCCCACGTTGAGGGAGACGAGACGGCCCACGCCGGAGGAAAGGGTCATCGGGAGAACTCCACCACCGCTCGGTCTTCGATCGGCCGGTAGCCCAGCCGGGGGTACAGGGCGTTGCTTGTCGGGTTCGCCAAGTCGGTGAAGAGGACCACGTCCGTCGCTCCGGCGTCCAGCGCATTTCGGGTCGCCGCCGTGGTCGCGGCCGCGGCGAAACCCTGCCTGCGGTGCTCGGGCGGCGTCCAGACGTACTGCACACGGGCCATTCCGGCCTCCGGCCGGGTATGAACGGCCATCGACAGGGGTACGCCGTCCGCCTCCCACAGAACGATCCCGCCGTGCCCCAGACGGTCGTCGACGAGGGCGCCGAGATCCTCCGGCTGCTCGCCGATGTAGTCGTGGAAGTCGCGGAACCAGCCGATCAACAGTGGACGGTCGCCGGGCGTGGCGAGGCGGGCCGCGCCGGGCGGGCACGGGTCGGGCGGGATGAGCACGTCGAGCTGGAAGAGCCGGGTCTCCCGGCCGGTCCGGGCGGTGCCGCCGGCGCGGGCCAGCCACGCGTCGATGAAGGCGGCCGCGTCACCGGCGAGCAGATTGACGGCACCCAGGGGGTACGGGGAGAGCGCGGCCGCGGCGGCGGAGACGGCTTCGGGTGGCAGCTCGGTCAGTGTCACCGGGTAGGGCGGCGTCTGCAGCAGGGCGCCTCGCACCTCCCCGGATTCCGACGTCCACCAGCCGAGGATCGGATCGCTCCGGCCGTACACATGCGGGCCCTGGGACAGCAGGGCCGCGGTGACCGTGAGCAGAACGGTGTGCCGGACGGGCGACGAACGCAGGAAAGAACCGGCGTTCTCGGCGAAAGCCGAGACGTCGGAGGTGACGTGCCAGGTCATCGGCGCCACGCTTTCGCGATGCGGGCCAGGCTGTCGATCCTGGTCGCCGGGTCGTGGACAGCGCCCGCGAGCATGAGTTCGTCCGCATCGGTACGGTCGGCCAGCTCCTCCAGGGCAGCGACGACATCCTCGGCGGTGCCGGTGAACTGGGTGCCGGGCAGCGACTCCAGCGCCAGCCGGTCGGTGTCGGACAGCTGCTGCTGGGCGGCGGTCTCCGGCGACACGATCGGGCCGAGCCGACCGGTCCGCAAACTGAGCGCCATCACCCGGCTCGGGCCGGCCAGGCGATACGCCTCCTCGGCGGTCTCGGCGGCCAGGACCGAGGCACTGACCATCACCCAGGGCAACGGGTAGCGCGGTGACGGCTGGTAGTCGTCGCGGTAATGCCGTAACGCGCCGTCCACATCGGAGTTACGGGCGAAGTGGTAGGCGAAACAGAACGGCAGGCCCAGGGCGGCCGCGAGCTGCGCGCCGTAGGTGGACGAGCCGAGGATCCACACCTCGGGAAACGACTCGGCGACCGGGGTAGCGGTGAGCCGGCCGGTCGGCACCCGTTCGTCGCCGAGCAGGCCGAGCAACGTCTTCATGTGCTCGGGGAAATGCTCGACCGTCAGGTAGGGCGAGACGCCCCGCAACGCCGCCGCGGTCGCCTGGTCGGTGCCGGGCGCGCGGCCGATGCCGAGGTCGACCCGGCCCGGATAGAGCGCCTCCAGCAGGGCGAACTGCTCGGCCACCACGAACGGCATGTGGTTCGGCAGCATCACCCCGCCGGAGCCGACCCGGATGTCACGGGTGTGCGCCGCGATCGCGCCGATCAGCACCGGCGGTGACGTCGACGCGACGGCCGGCATGTTGTGGTGCTCGGCCACCCAGAAGCGGGAGAAGCCCAGCTGATCGGCGGCCACGGCGATCTCGACCGTGCCGCGCAGCGCATCGGCGCTGGTCTGGCCCTCGCTGACGGTGGCCAGGTCGAGCACGGAGAGCGGAACGCGTTTCGGTGCGGTCATGCGGAGCTCAATCTTTCCGGTTCTGTTTACGGATCGTCTGCACACCCACGGTCACCGCGCCGAGCGCGGCGCCGGGCACCAGCAGCCAGATCGGCCACGGGTAGACCCCACCGTCGACCGACACGGTGACTAGGGCGTAGACGACGGCATTCACCGCGGCGAGAGCGCCGAAGATCGTCCAGAGCACGATCAGGGCGGTCGGCAGGCGGCGAATCCCGTCGGCGGCGCCCCGCCCGGGACGGGGCAGGTCACGCACGAGGGCGAGCAACTCGGAATGGGTACGGGCGGCGTACGCCAGACCGATGCGCTCGTCATACTCATGCAACGACAGACGGCCCTCATCGAGCGCGAACTTCAGCCGGTCGGCGATCTGCTGGCGATCCGCATCAGCGGCACGCATGCCTTCGACCTCTTTGGACATCGCCGCCCCCTCGTCACCCGACTCCCCGTCAGGCTATCGCGGCCGATGCTCAGACGAGGTCCGTGGCGAGGCGCTCACCGGCGTGCCGGTCGGCCCGGGCCATCGAGCCCTCCGGGATCGCGGCGACCGCGGCGGCCAGCAGCAGCACCGCCGACGCGAACACGAACGCCCACGGCAGGCCGCCCGGCTGGTCGACGATCACCCCGGCCAGGGCGCCGCCGGCTGCGCTGCCGCTCACTGAGACGGTCACCATCCAGGTGTACGCCTCGTTCAGCATGCCGGCCGGGGCGAGCCGGCCGACCAGGCTGTTCTCCACGGTGAGCGCGGGCGCGATGGTGGCGCCACCGAGGACCAGGGCCGCGCCCAGCCAGATCGGCGCCGGCATGAACGCCAGCACCAGGAAACTCGCCGACACCGCGGCCAGCAGCCAGGCGAACTGCCGGGACAACGCCATCGCCGGGCGGCGGGTGCCGAACCAGATGCCACCGATCGTGCTGCCGATCCCCCACACGCCGAGCAGCACGCCACCCAGGGCCTCGCCGCCACCGTGCTGAGCCGCATAGGCCGGGACGATCACGCCGGCCGCGCCGAACGAGGTGCCGAGCGCGGTTACGCACAGCAGCAACGCCGGGAACCCGCCCACCCGCAGCGGGCCCAGGCCCTTGGCCGCGGTCGCCGGGTCATGCCCGCCACGACGCCGCATCACCGGCAGCCGGGCCACCCACGCGGTGCCCACCAGCGTGACGACACCGGCGCAGATCAGCGCGGCCGCCGGCTGGGCGGTGGCCACCAGGAACGCCGCGACCAGCATCGGGCCGAGCACGAACACCAGCTCGAACAGCGAGGTCTCGGCGGCGATCGCGGCCGACCGCAGATCGGAGCGGCCGGTGCCCGGAGCGGTCATGTCCGTCCACGCGCGCCGGATCGCCGCGGTCGACGGAGGGTACGTGGCGCCGGCCGCCGCCGACGCCGCGAAGATCCACGGCAGGTCGTCGACCCCGCCCCGGCTCGCCAGCAGCAGGGCGGCCAGCGCCAGCGGATGCAGGATCGCCGTGGCCAGCAGGATCGGGCCGGCGCCGATGCGATCGGCGAGCCGGCCGGCGACCGGGCTCAGCGCCGCGCCGGCCAGCGCGTAGACGCCACCGGCCAGACCGGCGGCCGCGTATCGCCCAGTCGTCTGCTCCACCAGCAGGAGCAGCGCCAGCGGGGTCATGCCGATGCCCAGGCGGGCCAGGATGCCGATGACCAGCAGAACCTTCGCCCCGGGCAGATGCCACACGCCGAGATACTGCCGTAATGCGGTCACAGGAGGGCCTCCGGCTGCCGGGTCGGTAACGAGCGAAACGCTCTTCGAGGCTAACCTCGGCAGCCGGGGGGCTCATCTGAATTATGGGCGGCGTCACCGGTGCCTGGTGAGGGCGGCCTGCTCGTGCAGCCGGCGGACCCGCTCCTCCATCGGCGGGTGCGTGGAGAAGAGAGCGGCCAGACCGCCACCGGCGAACGGGTTCGCGATCATCAGGTGGGCGGAACTCGCCAGGCGGCCGTCGGCCGGCAGGGGCGCGCGGGCCGTACCGTAATGGATCTTCTCGAGGGCACTGGCCAGGGCGAGCGGGTCGCCGGTCAGCGTGGCCCCGGAGGCGTCCGCCTGGAACTCCCGGTTACGGCTGATCGCCAGCTGGATGATGGTCGCGGCCAGCGGGCCGAGGATCATCATGAGCAGCAGGCCGGCCGGGTTCGGCCCGTCCTCGTCGTCGCCGCCGAACGGCAGGAAGATCGCGAAGTTGGCGAGCATCGTGACGATGCCGGCCAGGCCCGCGGCGACACTGGAGATCAGGATGTCGCGGTTGTAGACGTGCGACAGCTCGTGACCGATCACCGCCCGCATCTCCCGCGGCTCCAGCATGTTGAGGATGCCGGTGGTCACCGCCACCGCGGCGTGCTGCGGATCACGGCCGGTCGCGAACGCGTTCGGCTGCATCGCCGGCGAGACGTAGAGCCGCGGCATCGGCTGGCCGGCGGTCTGCGCCAGCTCACGCACGATCCGGTACAGCCCGGGCAGCTCCGCCTCGGTCACCGGCCGGGCGCCCATCGCGCGCAACGCGATCTTGTCGGAATAGAAGTAGCTGACAGCGTTGGCCACCAGCGAGACGAACACGGCGAGCACCAGGCCGGTGCTGCCTCCGAGCCAGTAACCCACGGCCAGGATGAGGCCGGTGAGCAGACCCAGCAGGGCGGCCGTCTTGAGGCCATTGTGATGGCTGGACAACTTTCACTCCTTCGGCTTGCGGGCTCGTGACCCGCACTCCACGGAACATCGGTTGCCTGCGTGTTCATCCGTGTGCTCGCTGTGACTTCGCTGAAGATCAATTCGGCGGTACGCCGTGAGCCGCCCCCAACCTCACCCACCACGCCCGCGGCCACCACGACCGCATCCCCGCTCAACTCCGAAGAGCCCTATCCGCCTGTTCTGGATCAAGGCGCCGCGCAAGCGCGGCGCGGGCCGGACGCGCTCGGCCTGCCGGCGGGCTCCTCCCGGCATCGGCCGGCGCACCGGCCGGTGCCCTGACCCCTACTCCAGACTGAGTCGGCCGGGGATCTCCTCATCGAAGATGTCAATGAGCCAGGCGAACGCGGTCTCACCGTGACCGGCCCGAGCCAAATCGATCCGTGTCCGCATCGACTCGCGATGACTCGGATGACAGGTGAGAAGCCATCGCTCCAAATTTCGTGCTGCCTCAGCGTGCCCGAGCGCATCTCGACTGTGCTGATGATGGCGCCAGACAACCCGGAAGTCGCCGTCTTCAGGAGTACCGAAACCACCGCGCAAGCAGTCCGCGAAGGCGGCGAGGTTACGGCCGAAGTACCCACCGCAACCCATCGTCTCGCCGACGACGGCGTAGAAGTCCTCCAGGCTGTTGATCCGCCGGCCATCGAGGACATAGATCTCAGTCACGGGCGACATGGTAGGCACACAAGAGACTCGCGGCCGGGGAGTTTCCTGCTGGAGCGCTCGCATCGGTCGACGCACCGGCCAGATACCCGGGCATACTTTCGCCCCATGAAGGAGCCGTTCGTCTTGGGCAAGGCCGGCACTGCACGCTGGGTGCTCTACCCACCGGAAGACCTCCACGGGGACGGCTATATCTATATGACCAGGACCGAGCTACACGAGGACGGCCTGACTGCGACGACTATGGCGAAGGTCGGCAGCGGGTTCGACGGCCGCGAAGCGACGCTCGCCAGGTTTATGGGTGACCTTGTGGCCGACTGGCGAGGCTGGAATGGCTCGCGCGTGTGGCAGTCGTTAGAACATGAGCTGACTGTTGAGGCCCGGCATGATCGGCGGCGCTGCGTATCCCTTCACGTGATGTTGAGGCACTCCGGCCCCAGTTGGGATGACACCGCTTGGTCAGCTACCGCCGTCTTCACGCTGGAGGCGGGAGAAGAACTCAGCCGACTCGCCGAAGATCTCGCCCACTGGTCGCGCCTGTAGCCCTTGGGCACTGCCCGCCCCGAGTCCCGAGGGAAGCTCCGTGTTCGAGGTTGGTCCATGTCGAGCTACTGCCGCGCCGCTTCGCGGCTTGCCACCGAATAGGTGGTCCAGGTGGCCAGTGGCCGGCGCCGCCGGAGGCCGTACTGATCCCTACGGGGTGACACCCGGCGACCCGGCCCAGCAACCCCGGCGACGCGGCATCAGCGAGGCCGATAGCCGGGGAACGGGTGGGGGAGTGAGTGATCCTGTCTGCCCATGATCCGCCCACAACTGCTCGTGGAGAGCCGGACTCGGCTGGACTTCGCTAGATCACAACGAGAACGGCCCCGGTCAGCGTTTCCGCTGGTACCGGGGCCGTTCTGTCTGCCTGTGGCGGGTAGAGGATTCGAACCTCTGTAGCTTTCGCGACGGATTTACAGTGTGCCGATCATCAGGCTGTCACCAGGTAGAACGGCGCTGTTGACCGCTGGGCCGACACGGATGCGACAACCGGGCATGAACGGACCCGTCCCGGTGAGCTGCCGTCCCGGCGGGGCGGCCTGCTGTGAGGTAACCGGACAGACTACCCTAACCTGGATCGTTGCCATGTGTGGCATGATCGTGTTGTACCAGCGTCGCACCTTGCTACGGCGCGGCGCCGGTCTCTGGGTAGGGGCGCAGCGAGCAGGGAGACGATGGTGGCGGCGAAGGCTGAAGTAAGCATCTCGGCAGACCAGGTGATCGCCGCCGAACAACAGATCATCGACCAGTCCAAGCGCATCGACTTTTACATCACCGAGTACAACGTCGAGATCCTGGCTAACAAGATGCAGGCTGGCGAGTATGTTGTTCCTTCGTACCAGCGTGAGTTCACCTGGGAGGAGGAACGCAAGTCTAAGTTCATCGAATCCTTGATAATGGGCTTGCCGATTCCTTTCATCTTTTTCTGGGAGATGCCCGACGGCCGCCTAGAAGTAGTTGATGGGTCGCAGCGTTTGCGGACTATTCAGGAATTTATTCTGGGTGACTTCCAGCTCGGGAAGCTCGAACAACTCGAATATCTGTCGGGGTTCAGATTCTCCGATCTCCCTGAATCTCGCCAACGCAAGATTCGGAACAGGTCCATCCGCGGCATCGTGCTCAATGAGCACGCTGACGACGCTGCCCGACTCGACATGTTCGAGCGCATCAACACGGGCAGCAAGATCGCAAACAAGGCTGAAATTCGACGCGGGGCACTTGCGGGTCCATTCCTATCTCTTGTCATCGATCTTGCCAAGGATGAGCGATTGATCCGGTTGGCGCCGATGAGCGACAAGCGGAAGAACGAGCGAGGCTATGAAGAGCTTGTGACTCGGTTCTTCGCGTATGGCGATGGGTTGGATGGGTATCGGGACAAGCCTGCCGATTTTATCTTCAATTACTCGCGAAAGATGAACGAGAAGTTGACGGGAAATCCCAGGCTGGAGCCGGCCTATCGTCAGCGCTTCCATGATGTTATGGAGTTCATTGAGCGGGTGTTCCCGAATGGATTTAGGAAGGGGCCGGCCGGAAGGGCTACCCCACACGCTCGCTTCGAGGCGATCGCTATCGGATCCTATCTAGCGTTGATGGATCGCCCAGAACTCGCGCGAGCCGACCAAGAGGCCCTGAATGTGGCTTCGTGGGTCGACGGCTCAGAGTTCACGGACGTGACCGGCTCGGATGGCGCAAATGCGCGTGCGCGGCTTGAGGGGCGGCTCGGCTTCGTCCGCGATCGTCTGGTGAGTGCGCTGTGAGCGTAAACGACCTTCTGCCCTTCTTTGAGGAGCGCTTCGAGGAGGTTTCGGAGTATCTAGATCTGCTTACCGAAATCGAGACTGCCGCTCAGAGTGGACCGCCGAGGATCGCTGTATCAGAATACAGAATTACGGCGCCTCAACAGAGAATTCTTTACTCTAGTGTCTATCTACAACTCTACAATCTCGTTGAAGCCACCGTTGCGCGTTGCTTGGAGGCTATTACCGAAGCCACTCAGACGACAGGAGAGTGGCGCCCTCACCAGCTTAACGACGAGTTGCAACGCGAGTGGGTGCGTGCAAAGGCTCGAACCCATGTAGAGCTAGCACCTGAAAACCGGTTGAGGTACGCCCTGGAGTTGAGCAGCCACATCACTGATCAACTACCCATTGGCAATTTCGCTATTGAGGCTGGCGGCGGTGGCAACTGGGATGATGAAGAGATTTTCCGAATCGGAAAGCGCGTAGGCTGCGAGATTTCTGTCAGCAGGGAAGTTAATGCGGCCGTCAAGCGCAGGGGGCGTGACAATGTTGGCGCGCTGAAACTCGTCAGGAACCGCCGGAACAGCTTGGCGCATGGTTCCGTCTCCTTCGTCGAGTGTGCCGCTGATCTTGTTGTCTCGGAATTGCGCGAGACCGCCAACAACGTGGGCGACTACCTACGCGAAGTGATCGGCTGCTTCATTCAATACATCGATTCCTTTGTATTCCTTCGAGTAGACCATCGGCCAGGGCAAGGTGCGGCATGACTTCGACCGGAACTCCTAGAATCTCAGCGGTCGATCTTTTCTGTGGCGCTGGAGGCTTGACGCACGGTCTGGTGCGCGGTGGCATTGACGTCAAAGCTGGCTTTGACCTAGACCCGTCATGCAGGTATCCGTTTGAGGCGAATAACGATGCTGTCTTCATCGAAAAAGACGTGAATGAGGTCAAGAGCGATGATCTTGTTCCGTTCCTGAGCGACGGTGATATTTCGCTGTTGGCTGGCTGCGCTCCGTGTCAGCCGTTCTCTACCTACAGCCAGAGCGGCAGAAGTAAGAAGCGAGCCCTCGACTGGCAGTTGGTGAAAACCTTCGGGCAGTTGGTGGCAGATACGCAACCAGATCTTGTCACCATGGAGAATGTTTCTCAGCTTGCCGACCATGACGTTTTCAAGAAGTTCACGAAATTCTTGCGCGGGTACTCGGTAAGCTGGTCTGTGGTGGACTGTACAACGATTGGAATCCCACAGGCTCGCCGGCGACTCGTCTTGCTGGCGTCAAAGTTGGGATCAGCTGGGCTGGAAATCCGTCCACCAGCCGATGCGGCTAGGAGGACAGTTCGGCAAGAAATCGGAACGCTGCCTCCGATCAGCGCTGGCGAGCAGCATCCAGATGATCCCCTTCATGTGTCGTCTTCGCTAAGCGAGACGAACATGAGGCGAATGAAGGCGTCCAAGCCCGGCGGTACATGGCGTGACTGGGACCCTGAACTCATAGCTGCCTGTCATCGGAAGACGACTGGTGCTACCTACCCCAGCGTGTATGGGCGCATGGAGTGGGATGCGCCAGCGCCGACGATCACGACCCAGTGCTTCGGATTTGGGAACGGCAGATTTGGCCACCCTGTTCAAGACCGTGCAATTTCGTTACGCGAAGCGGCTATGTTGCAGAGCTTCCCGCAGACCTACAAGTTCGTTAGGGATGGCGACCCAATTCGCTTCAATCGGCTAGGCAGGCTCATCGGTAACGCGGTTCCTGTAAAGCTCGGCGAAGTAATAGGTCAGACGTTGATGAGGCACGTGCAGATTGTCTCCGGACAGGTTGCGGAGCCATCGGCTAACGAGGCTGGGCTTCTGTTTTAGCCCGATCATTCTGATCTTCTAGATAATGCCCGTCAATGCGAATAAGGCGAACTCGAATCGGAATCCTGATCAACGCCATCAAGTAACTCGCATGTGCGACCTTGCGTACTAAGGGGATCCTGGGCAGTCGGTTTCCCCCACATACGCAAGGTCGCGCTTATCAGGAGGATAGTTGCTCTGCGATGGCCTCCATTGACGTCACCACGGTTTCGGCCGCCGCGAAGGCGGCGACTTTCCACGGTCTATTGGCGTAGCCGATCGCGGCGACGCCGGCGGCATGCGCTGCCTCAATGTCTGAGAGCGAATCTCCGACCAGCACGCAGGCTCTCGGATCGGCACCGAGGACACGGACCGCATCCAGGACCGGGCGGGGGTCCGGTTTCATGCTCTGCGGGTCCGCGTATGGCCGTCCAATGATCGGCGTGACGTACGAGGCGAGATTGTGGGCTGTCAGGTATGCCTCAATTGCCACCGCCGAGTTATTGCTGACCACAGCGACTGGTATGCCACGGGCGTGCGCGCCAAGAATCACCTCATGTCCGAATGGCGTCGGTGTGGCGATGCGTGCAGCGTGCAGTTCGGCAGTACAAAGGGCATCCTCGACCTCAGCGGTCAATCTGTGCGAGCACGTCTCGCCAACCCACCGTAGGACAGCGAGCGGGTCGGTCTCGCTGCGCACTTGCGGTGTCATGGCGATGCCCTTGATGTCGAGCAGCGCGACCAGTTTGGCCGCAACACGCGGCGCGGGGTACCCCGCGAAGATCGAGCAGACCGGTCCGTCAAAGTCCAGAAGCAGTGGACCAGCTCCCACCAGGTCGGAAAGCGTCGGCCCCGTCACGGGCGGTACTCGCGCGCAACGCTGTCCCAGACGGAGTTGAACCAAAGGCGGGCGGATTCCACAAACTGCGTGCCGTGTGATGCCTCATCATCGTCAACGGCGTAGTGGAACAAGGTTGCGTCCCTGCCCATCAAGTCGAAGATTTCGACCGGCTCTCGGCCGATGGTCACTTCGCGCTTGACCGCCGGGTAGAAGCCGAAGAACGCCTCTCGTCCGTTGAGCATGTAGAGCTTGAAGGTTGGAGCGATGCTGTGGGTCCGGACCTCGACCGTCGCGGACTTCACGAGGCCGAGTTCAGCGAGTTCGTGCACCTGGTCAATGATCCCGTCGGCGGCTCGCCGGGTGATGCGTTCTGCCCGCTTCCGGACAGCCGGATCATCGGCCCCGGTTGCGGCGAGCGCCGGAAGCGCCATCGGCACCGACATGTCCGAGATCATGAGGCGGACGTTGATGGTCTCGGGGGCGGACCGGCCGGCGCGCACCATGTCGAGCGCTTCGGCAATCGCGTCCCGCAAGGTCTCACCTGAGAACCCGGCGAAGTCGATCGCCACGTGTGTGTGCTCGAAAGCGGCCTCGATCAAGGGGCGTAGCTCGACCGGGCGCTGAGTCTGCGCGCGGACGAAGGCTCCGCTGCCCTGGCGGGTGACGATCAGGCGCTCATTGCGCAACACCTCAAGCGCTCGCTTGATCGTCTCGCGCGCAACGCCGTAGCGATTCGCAAGTTCGGGCTGTGAGGGCAGCTTGTCGCCCGGCGCGAGCTTTCGGGTCAAGATCGCGGCGCGCAGCATGTTCGCGATCTGCTGCGACGCCTGTCGCGGGTCGTCGGGATCAAGGTCACCAAGGAATTCCAGGTTCGCAGGCACGGGCTGACCCTACCTCTGACTAGCCAAGTTAGGGAAGTTCTGCACTAGGGGTTGACCTGACTAGCCAGGCCGGTCTAGCTTCATCTCGTGCCTCCTGGCTAGCCAGGCAAGGCAAGCCGGTCGGGCTCCGACACGGCGGAGGTGGCTTCGGCTACGCCGTTCGTGATCGCCCCGGGCGCGCGCTCTTCCTTGAGAACTCCATAGCGTCTTTGAGCAGCTAGAACGTTCATCTGGCGCAACACGGACGGCGTCGCTCTCCGGCAGATCCCGCTTGCGGGGTGTTGCCGGTAACGCCGGTCGAGATCACGCATTGAGCCGCATGGCGGCCGACCTCTGGTGAGCCCAGGGCGAGCGTGAGCCGGCGAAGAGCGAATGTGCGTGTGTTTCCCCGGCCGCTTCCGAGCGGCCCTCTACCTGACTTTCACCTGATCAGCGCGGTATCGGCCGCTCGTGTCGGTGCCGCGCTGATCCTTGCTATGGAGGAACGTCCCCGTGAGCGATCACGACTTCTACCCCGCGCCGACCGCCGCCGACCTTGCGGCCATCGAGCTTGAGGCGCCGCTGATCAACGCCGAGTTGGTCTGGCTGGACGCCGAGATCACGCTGTTGGGCGCGGCCGAGCGTGGCCGGGTCAGTGAGCTGGACGTGCGCCGGGTGCGCCGCGCTGAGCGTGCGGTGATCCGCGAGACGTTCGCCCACGTGGCCCGGCTGACCCGCTCGCCGAGCCCGCGCCGCGCGGCCTGATGGCCCGGATCCGGGCCGCGTTCCACGACCCGGACGGCGCCCGGTACGGCATCCCCACCTTCTGGTGGCGGGGTGCCCCGTCCGGTTACGCGACCCGTCGTCAACTGCGTGAACGCGGTCTGTGTCCCGGTGGTCAGCCGGTCGCCGCTCAGATCTTGTGGCGCGGCGTCGGTGGCGTTCGTGCCGCGTACCTGTACCGGCTCGACCTGGCCCGGCCGAAGCGCACGCCGAGCGCCGCGCAGCTGCGAGCGCTCGACAAGGCGATGACGGCCCGACGTACCTGCTCGACCTGCCGGACAGTCCGGCCCTACTGCATTCCGCGCTCGCTCGGTGAATGCCTTGAGTGTGCGTGACCTGCCCTTGTCCCTGCTCCGAGAGGAACAGCCGATGACCGCCACGACCGCCCCGAGCGCCTACCCGCGCACCGTCGACGAACTGATCCCGCACGCCCGCGACCTGGCCGACCGGCTCGGCACGCTGCCGAGCCGCAACCAACTGATGAAGACGTTCAAGGTCGGCGGACCGAAGGCAAACGCCCTGCTCGCCGCCCTCACCCCGGCCCCCGCCGCGCCGGCCGCTCCTGAGCCGGTCGAGCCGCCGCCGGCGGACGACACCCCGGAGGGTGACCCCGAGCCGATCGACGAGTCCGCCGGTCGCGGGTGGGACTCGGCTGAGGCGCGCGAGGCCGCACGTGAGGATCTACTCCGCCGCGCGGCCCGGGTGAACGACCCGGACGAAGCGGCCGACCTGCGCGGGCAGGCTGCCGAACTGGCGCCGCCCGCGTCGCCGGCCCTGCCGACGATCGACCCGGCCGACGAGATGGCATGGGTCGGCATCACCCGGCCGCCCGCCGTACCGGTCGAGGCGCCGGCGCCCGAGCCGACCTCGGTCGAGCCGGTCGCCGAGCCCGCGCCGAAGCGCCGCCGGCCGGTCGTGTGGCCGGTGCTGATCCTGTGTCTGCCCGCGTTCGTCGCGATCTGGGGCGGCTGGGTCGAGATGGGACGGCTGACCGGCTTCGGCATGGTCACGCTGCTCCCGGGGATCTCCGACTTCCAGATCAACACGGCGATCACGCTGCCGATCGGCATGGAAACCCTCGCCGCGTACGCGCTGTACGTGTGGCTGTCCGGGATGGTCACCGGCTCGGCGCTGCGGTTCGCGAAGTGGTGCGCGCTGACGTCGCTGACGCTCGGTGCGCTCGGGCAGATCGCCTATCACCTGATGGCCGCGTGGGGCTGGACGTCGGCCCCGTGGCCGATCACCGCCGCCGTGGCGTGCATCCCGGTCGCAGTGCTCGGCATGGGCGCCGCGCTGGCGCACCTGATGCACAAGTCCCGCTGATTTCGCCCGACGGCACGGCCCTATGGCCTGGAAACCCGTGCCGTGCCGTCGGTCTCCCCACCAGTCACCAGGACCTTTGGGAGGTCACCAGTATGGCAAGCAACGTCATGGGCGCCGGGAACCGGCCGTACATGGGCCGCACCGCCGCCGAGATCAAGGCCGATCAGGACCGGGCTCGCGCCGAGGACGCGGCCACCGCCCGCACCGGCTCGGCCGCTGGCCGCGACCGCCGCTCGATCGGTAAGGGCGGTGGCCGCTGATGTCGGACAAGTGGCTCAACGCCCAGCACGCCGAGGTTCAGGAGCGCAACCGCCGCCAGCGCGAGGAGCAGATGCGCGAGGCTCAGCGCCTGGCGGACCAGCGCCGCGCCAAGCAGGGCCGGTGATCGCCGATGCCGCGCAACGGTGAGACCGCGATCGAGTACGCCCGCCGGATGGCCGCCCGGCATGCCGGTGACCTGTTCATCGTGCGCCGGATGACGCTGACCACGGCGATCATCGCTCGGGCGCACGAGATCGGGATGCCCCGGGATCGATGGATGCCGGTCCTCGACGCCGCTCAGCGCCGCGCCCACCTGGAGTGGTCGCGGTGAGCGCCGCGACGTTCGCCGCCGTGTTCATCGCCCTGTGGGTCGCTCACCAGGTCGCCGATCACTGGGTCCAGACCCAGCATCAGGCCGACTGCAAGGGCGCCCCCGGGTGGAACGGCCGCATCGCGTGCGCCGCTCACGTGATCACGTACACCGCGACGGCGCTGGTGGCGGTGCTCGGTATGGCCGTCTCGCTCGGGCTCGCGCTGAGCCCGAGTCGGGTCGCCGCCGGGCTCGCCGTCTCGGCGATCACGCACTACATCGCCGACCGGCGCACGCCGCTCAAGCGGCTCGCCGTGCTGTGCGGCGCCAGCCGGTTCTACGCGCTCGGTGCGCCCCGGCCCGGCCGCGACGACAACCCGACGTTGGGCGGCGCCTACGCCCTCGATCAGTCCTTCCACTACGCGTGGCTGTTCGTGGCCGCGCTGATCATCGCCTGACCGGAAGGGGTCCGCTGATGGCCTCCCACGATCTGTCCACCGGCACGGCGGCCGAGCCTGCCGTCTACCCGATGCCCGCGCCGGGCGACGACGCCCGGTTCACGGTGGGCCTGACGATCGACGTCGGAAAGGTGCTCACCGAGCACGGCTACCCGCCGATCCGGTCCGGCGCCGACTACGTGCGTCTCCAGTCCGCACTGTTCGACTTCCTCTACACCCTGACCCCTGCCGGATCGACGCAGCTCATACCCGTCGCAGACCCGGGCACGCCCGACCGGCTTCCGGCGGTGGCGTGATGGCGTCGGTCCTCGATCAGGCGACCGCGAACGTGCGGCGCCGCCGGCGCCGGGCGCTGCGGCGGTGGCTGGAGCGGCACCCGACGGCCCGGGTCGCGGCCCGGGGCGGCCGGTGGGCATGGCGGCGCCGTGACCGGGTCGCCGCCGCCGCGCGCTGGACCGGCCGGGGCTTCAAGGCGACCGAGGCGAACGCGATCGACTGCGGCTACTGCGGCCGGTCGGTGCCGGTCGCCGACGCCGAGCAGCACATCGAGCGGCACAACCGCGCCGCCGAGCGCGACGCGAACCGGTCGGACTCCCGGCAGTCCGCCACCCGGCGCAAGCCGTCACCCCGGCCGCGCCCGACCACCGACCCGGCGCCGGCCCGACCGGCGCCGCGCCCTACCGCTTCGACCGGAAGGAACGCCACTGTGGCAACCCAGGAAACGATCGCGCTCGCCCGCGCCGCTCGCACGATCGGCGAGATGGACCCGCGTACGGCGTGGGACCTCGACGCCGAGTTGGCCGGGATGGCGACCGCCATGCTGACGCTGGCCGAGAACGTCGGTCAGTGGGTCGAGCGCCTCGACGTGATGCGCGTCGACCCCCGGGTGACCGGGCCGACCGCCGACGCCATCGCCCAGCTCGCCGAGGCGTCCGGCACGTTCTCCCGCTCCCGGCTGATCTTCCGGCGCCTGTACGCCGCTCAGTTCGAGGCGGCCGAGACCAACGTCCGGCAGATCCGCCGTGACGACTTCTGGAACCAGCAAGCCGCCTGATCACCCCCTGCCCACCCCCGTCCCGGGGCCGGTCACCGCCGCTGGTGACCGGCCCCGGTCCTCTTCCCGCACCGCTCGTCTGTCTGGAAAGGACACCCGCTGTGAAGCGCCGCAAGTCGCAAGACCTGTACGTCGGTCTCGGGCCGACCACGCACCGGCACCCGGTGCTGCACGCGCTCGGCGCGGCGGCCTACCGGTGGCGGTGGCAGCTCACCCCGCTCTACGTCGCCTTCCCGTTGCCGTTCGCCGGGTGGGGCCTGGCCCTGATGTGGGCTCACCTGGCCGTCGGCTGGTTCATCGGCGTGTACGCCGTCGCGGTGGCCTGCCTGGTGGCGTGGCTGCTGATCGGCATGAGCCGTCTCTACGACAGGATCTACACCAGCGCCGTCGCCCTCGTGGCGCTGGCCTGGCTGTTCGCCCTGGCCGTGCACCCCGGCACCGGCTACCTGTACGGACTGTGGGCGCTCGGGTGGCCGCTGGTCGGGCTCGGCTGGTGGTGCGGCCCGACGCTGCGGTCCGCCGCCGCGCTCGACCGGATGCGCAAGCGCTGGGACTCGGTCGCCGACCTGGCCGGGATCGCCGGCGCGAAGCTCACCGGCGTCAAGACCACCGCCGTCGGCCGGGTGCTGTCGGTCGTGCTTCCCGGCAACAACACCGCCAAGGACGTCAACCGCGAGCGCATCGAGTCCGGCTACCAGTACCGACGCGGCTCCGTGACGGTCGTGCCGGACAAGACCAACGCCCGCCGCGTGAGCCTTCACGTCGTCGACCGCGACCCGTGGGAGTCCGGCCGCACCATCGCCCACCCCGCCATCGCCAACCTGCCCCCGATCGAGACCACCGAGACGACCCGCGACGAGAACGGCCCGGAGGCTGCCTGATGAAGACCACCACGACCGCCCGCGCGCTCGACCGGCTGACCCTGTGGACGCCGGGCGAGCGGCGGATCACCGACGGCATCCCGTTCGGCGAGCGTGCCGACCGGTCACCGATGATGCTCGACCTGTGGACCCGCGAGCACGGCGCCCGCCACGCCCTGATGGGCGGCGCGTCCGGCTCGGGCAAGACCAACACCCTCAACGTCATCACCTGCGGCCTGTCCGCGTGCGGCGACACGGTGATCTGGGCCATCGAGGTCGCCAAGGCCGGGCAGGGACAGGCCGCGTGGCTGCCCTGCTTCGACTGGCTCGCCACCCGCCTCGACGAGGCCGTGGCCATGCTCGACGCGGCGGTGGCCATCATCGAGGCACGCTCCCGCGTGCTCGCCGCCGCGGCAGCGCGCGGCAAGGGCGACGACAAGGTGGTCCCGACGCCCGATCTGCCGCTGCTGACGATCATCATCGATGAGGGATCGGCGCTGTTCGGGATCAAGACCGGCGACCCGGACCGGGTCGAGCTGTCCGCTCAGGCCACCGAACGGGCGCGGCAGATCTCGCAGACCGGCCGGTCGGCCGGGGTCCACCTGGTGGTCGTCACCCAGCGGCCGACCGTGGCGTCACTCGGCGACGACGGCGACTTCCGCTCCCAGTTGCACCCGAATCTGTGCCTGCGGATGAACCGCCGCGCCGACGTCGGCTTCGTCCTCCAGGGCGTCGACCTCGACACCGTCGACACGACGCTGTTCAACGTGCCCGGCCTGCTCTACGTCCAGGACGGCCCGGACGTCGACCCGCTCCCGGTCCGCTCCTACGCGCTGTTCCAACCGCCGATCGTCAACCGCCTCGCCCACGCATTCGCGACGGCCCGGCCGACCCTGGAAGCAGTGGCCATCGACGCAGCCGGAGAGGCATACGCCGAACGCCCGGCCGACCCGTTCCAGGCGCCCACCACACGCCCCGTGCCACGCCAGGCCGACCGGGACAGGGACGACACCACCACCAAGCCGCGCCGTGGCCGGGCGGCGGCCGGGCAAGCCCTCGACGCGGCACGGGCGGCGGCCGGCGCCGACCTGGCCGACCTTCCGGCCGTGCCGCTGGCCGACCTGGCGGCCGACAGCACCCAGATCGGGGCCGACGACGCGCCGGTGATCGACGCCATCACGGCCGTGCTGGCCGACGCCGGACCCAACGGCTTGACCGCCACCGAGATCACCGCCGGAGTGAAGAAGCGGCGCGGTAGCGCTCACCGGGGCAGCGTCCACCGCGTTCTGCGGACGCTGGTCGACGGCGGACAGGCCCGCCGGGTCGCGGTCGGCAAGGGCTACCGCTACCACCCCCACACCACCCCGGAGAGTAACGCGGCGTGACTGTCGCGTCGTGTCGCGTGGGCGTCGCGGACCGTCGCACGGGAGGCGTTTTTAGCTCTCCTACGCGCGCCCGCGCGCCTGCACGCGCACGCCCGCGCGCATTGGGCGCCCTCCCGCGCGCCAGCACGCGACCGCGCGACACAACATGCGTACGCGTCACGCTACGTGACCATGCGAGGGAGCGGATCATGCCCGTCCGAGCCGTCCCATGCGGCCACTGGATCGGTGGCGAGCGCCGCTACTGCCTCGCCACCGACCACGTGCGCCCCTACCTGCCCGGACCGCGTTGTCCCACGCACACCCCGGCCGCGCTGATCGGCCGCGCGGACGCGCCGTCCGTGATCAACCGTTGGGAGCAGACCATGCCCGACCACGTCCCGACGCTGCCCGCCGCGCTCGCGCTGGCCGCCGAGGGCTACCCCGTCTTCCTGCTCGGCCGCTCCAAGCGGCCGGTCGCCAACTGCGCGCTCTGCCCGAAAGCCGAGACCGACCCCGGCCGGGCGCACGATCCGGAAGCGTGCGAGCACCTGACCTGTCACGGCTTCTACGCCGCCACCCGCGACCCGGACCGGATCACCGCCATGCACCAGCGCGTACCGGGCGGCCTGCTCGCGATCCGCACTGGCCGGATCTGCGACCTGTGCGTGATCGACATCGACCCGCGCAACGGCGGCACCATCGACCGCGACCTGATGCCGCCCACCCGCGCCGTACGGACCGGCTCGGGCGGATGGCACCTGTACTACCGCCACCCCGGCGGCACCCTGGCCGCGAAGCTGCGTGATCACCCCGGGGTCGACATCAAGGCCGACGGCGGCTACGTCGTCGCCCCGCCCTCGATCCACCCCGACACCGGTGAGCCATACCGGCGCGTCGGGGACCGGGCCGTGATCGAGATGCCCCGCGCGCTGGTCGAACTGGCCCGGCCGACAGAGGCGCCCACCGCGACCCCCGCCAGCACCGTCACCCCGCTTCACCGGGGGGAGGGCATCTCAGACCCGGCCGCCCTGCTCGCCGCGAACCTCGCCGCGGTGGCCGCCGCCCCGGAGGGCACCCGCCGCAACACCCTGTACGGCGCCGCCCGGGGCGTGGCCCGCATGGTCGCGGCCGGAGCGATCACCGGCGACGACGCACATGCCGCTCTCTACCAGGCCGGACGGGGCGCCGGGCAGAGCGACCGCGACACCCGCGCCGCGATCACGGGCGGCTTCCGCGCCGAAGGCGTCGGCCTGGCGGTGGCCGCGTGACCGGCGACCCGCTGAACGTGCTGGAGCTGTTCGCCGGGATCGGCGGTATGGCGCTCGGTCTGCACCGTGCCGGGATGCGCGCGGTCGGCTTCGTCGAGATCAACCCGTGGTGCCGGCAAGTGCTGGCCCGACACTGGCCGGAGGTGCCGCAACATGACGACGTCAAGACCGCCGTCGACTGGTGGCTCAGCGAACCCCGTCCCCGGGTCGACGTCGTCGCCGGTGGCTACCCCTGCCAACCCGAGTCCCTGGCCGGACACGGCCGAAGCACCGGTGACGCCCGGTGGCTGTGGCCGGACATGGCCCGCGTCATCCACGCCGTCCGGCCTCGATACGTCATCGGCGAGAACGTCCTCGGGCACCGCACCAGGGGACTTCGTTTCGTGCTCCGAGACCTCGACCGACTCGGATACACCGCCCGCCCCGGCGTTATCGCAGCTAGCGAGGTGGGCGCGCCGCACATCCGCAAGCGGATCGTCACCATCGCCGAACGCCGCGACCTGGCCGACACCGACCAAGAGCGACGGGGACGGCGGTCCGGGCCGGTCGGGGCGCAAGGGCGGAGCGAACCTCCGCACGGCGGTGGCCGAGGCCGAACAGGGCCGGTGGCCGACCCCGTCAGCGTCGCTGGGTCAACACGGCGGCCTGGTGACCCCGGCCAAGGCCAGAGCGGGCGGAACGCTGATCGAGGCGGTCTCCCTGGCGACCTGGCCGACACCGGCCGCCCGGGACTACAAGGACCGCGGCAACTTCACGATCCGGGACCGCACCGAGGGCAAGAGCCTGCCGATGGCGGCTGGTGGGCCACTGAACCCGAGGTGGGTCGAGTGGCTCATGGGGTTCCCCGACGGGTGGACCGACTTAGAGGACTCGGCAACGCCGTCGTCCCCCACGTCGCCGAACACATCGGCCGACTCATCCTCTCCGGCGACCTCACCGGCTGAGCCAGCAACACCCACACCGGAGGAACCCACCATGACCAAACCCCACCGGGTGATCGAGGGACCGGCGATCCTCGACCGCCTACACGCCGCACTCACCAAGTACGTGGTCCTCCCGTCGCCGGAAGCGATCGACGCCGTCGTGTTGTGGATCGCCGCCAGCCACGCACAGCAGGCATGGGCGCACGCGCCCCGGCTGGTGATCCGCGCCCCGGAGAAGCGGTGCGGCAAGTCGCGGCTGCTCGACATCGTGGAAGGCACCTGCTGCAACCCGCTGATCACCGTCAACGCCAGTACGGCGGCGGTGTACCGGTCGATCGGCTCGGACGACCCACCGACGCTGCTGGTCGACGAGGCCGACACGATCTTCGGAGGGAAGCAGGCCGAAGCCAACGAGGAGTTGCGCGGCCTGCTCAACGCCGGGCATCAGCGCAACCGGCCCACGATCCGATGGGACAACGCCAACCGCAAGGTCGAGAAGATCGCCACGTTCGCCATGGCCGCGCTCGCCGGCATCGGCCAGATGCCCGACACCATCGAGGACCGGGCCGTCGTGATCCGGATGCGCCGACGGGCGCCGGGCGAGACGGTCTCGCCGTACCGGCACCGCCGCGACGGCGTGGCGCTCCGCCAGGTCGCCAACGACCTCAACGAGTGGCTCCGCGGCAACCTCGCGAGGCTGACCGACGCCGAGCCGGAGATGCCGCTGGAGGACCGGGCGGCCGACACGTGGGAACCGCTGATCGCCGTCGCCGACCTGGCCGGCGGTGACTGGCCCGACCGAGGCCGCGAAGCCGCCCTCACCCTCACCGCCGAGCGCGACAGCAACACAGTAGCGTCCGAGCGCATCCGCCTGCTCATGGACTGCCGACGGGCGTTCGGCCACGCCGACGAGATCCCGTCCGTCGTCCTGCTCGACCGGCTCAAGGCCGACCCGGAAGCGCCGTGGGCCGAGTACAACAACGGCGCCGGCCTCACCCCGATGAAGCTCGGGATGCTGCTCAAGGAGTACGAGATCACCTCCGGCAACATCCGCTTCACCCCGGAGCAGGCCAGGGCCTACAACCTCACCTCCGACCAGGCCAAGGGCTACAAGCGCGAGGACTTCCATGACGCGTGGCAGCGCTACTGCCCGCCGCCTGGCCCGGAGACAGAGACAAGCCGTCCCGAGCCGTCCCAGCCGTCCCATCCCAGCTCAGGCCCGGGACGGCTTGTCCTCGTGGGACGGCTTGAGCCGTCCCAACTCGCCCTCGACACCGAGATGCCCCCGCCGCTAGTTGATGTCCGTGGGACGGCTTAAGCCGTCCCAGCCTTGCAAGCCGTCCCAGGGCTGACCTGCACTGGGACGGCTGGGACGGCTTGGGACGGCTTCACGCCCACAACGGGACATCACCCGCCGACCCACGCCGAAATCCCGACCGCCTGAAAGCCACACAGCCGATCCGAGCCATGGGCTACCCCTCGGGTAGCCCTGATCTTGGCTCTACGGCGCTCTCAACGGGCCGATGTACGGCCCTCTCTCCCTAACCAGCTAGACACCCATGGAAGGGAGGTCCGCCGCTCCCGTTCGGCGGTCAGCGCCGCCATGGGTTGCCCCAATATGCCCTCTCCCAGGGAGGCCGGACCCCATGGCACGCACCTTTCTGACCTTGACCGACTTCCTCGCCGAGCTGGACGTTCCGAAGTCGACCTTCTTCCGCTGGAAGGCGCTCGGCCAGGCACCCCGTACCTACAAGCTGCCGAATGGGCAGCTCCGCATCCGCCGTACCGACTTCGACGCGTGGCTGTCGAGCCGTGAGGAGCAGCAGGCCGCATGAGCACTTTCGATGTCCGCGTTCACAGCGTGCTGGTCAACAAGCTCGCGAAGGGCACCTCATACACGGTCCGATGGGTCGTCGCCGGCAAGCCGTTCCGGGACACGTTCGCGACTCGGGCACTCGCCGACAGCTTCCGATCGAAGTTGGTCGTCGCTCAACGAGAGGGCGTCGCGTTCGACGAGACGCGCGGTCTGCCCGAGCCGATGGCCCGCGCGCTCAACGCCCGGTCGTGGTACGACCACGCAATTGCCTACGTCGATGTCAAGTGGCCGCGCGCCTCAGCCAAGCACCGCAAGGGCATCGCCGAGGCGCTGGCCACCGTCACGCCCGTGCTGCTGTCGACCACCCGGGGAGCGCCGAGCGACAAGGCAATCCGAGCCGCCCTCTACGGCTGGTCGTTCAACAAGGCACGTCGCGACGCCGGCGACCCTCCCGCCGAGTTGGCCACGGCCGTACGGTGGCTGGAATCCAACACCGTCGACCTGTCCGCCCTGACCGACGCCGCCCTGATCAGGAAGTGCCTCGACACGATCGCGCTCCGTATGAAGGACGGCGGAGCGGCCTCCCCGAGCACCATCGCCCGGAAGCGCGCGATTTTCTCGGGCGCGCTCAAGTACGCGGTCGAGCTGCGGCTACTGGAGGTCCACCCGCTGTCGCTCGTGAGCTGGATCGCCCCGAAGCATGACGATGAGGTCGATCGAAAGGCGGTGGTCAACCCGGCGCAAGCTCGCGCGCTACTTGCCGCCGTTCGCGACCGCACGCCCGAACTGGTGGCGTTCTTCGGCTGCATGTACTACGCGGCGCTGCGGCCCGAGGAGGTGCTGAACCTCAGGGAGGACGAGTACGAGCGACCCAAGGTAGAGGGCGGGTGGGGCGTCTTGAACCTCACCGGTTCGACGGTCGCCGTTGGGCGCGGGTGGGGCGACGAGGCCGGCACCATCGAGCGTCGCGGGCTCAAGCACCGGGCCAAGAGCGCGACGCGTCCGGTCCCCGCACCGCCGCCTCTCTGCGCCCTGCTCGACCACCACATCGGCAAGTACAAGCCGGCACCCGACGGCAGGCTGTTCGTCACCCGACGCGGCCCGGGTGGGCGCTACGTGCCGACGCTCGGCCAGCCCATCCCCAGTAACTCCTACGGCAAGGCGTGGCGCGACGCGCGCGAGGCCACCCTCACGCCCGTGCAACTTCGGTCGCCGCTCGCGAAGCGTCCCTACGACCTGCGGCACGCTGCCGTGTCGCTCTGGCTGAATGCGGGCGTCCCCGCGACCCAGGTCGCCGAGTGGGCCGGACACAGCGTCCACGTCCTCATGCGGGTGTATGCGAAGTGCATCTACGGGCAGGACGAGGCGTCCCGTCGGCGGGTCGAAGCGGCTCTCGGCCTGACACAGTCGGCCGCTCAGAACGCCGCCTGATCGCCGACACGTATACGACACGACCAGTGAGATTGAGCGGTTCCGGGTGAGACCCAGTGGGACCAACGAAAGAAGCCCTTCACCGACGTTTCCGCTGGTGAAGGGCTTCTTTTACCTGCCTGTGGCGGGTAGAGGATTCGAACCTCTGTAGCTTTCGCGACGGATTTACAGTCCGCTCCCATTGGCCGCTCGGGCAACCCGCCTGGGCAACCACCACGGTCTCCCGCGGCGGCGGACATAAGAATAGCCGTAGCGCGAACCGCATCAACAACCGGGTACGGTCGGCATGTCGCGGGGCCCCGTGAGCCCGCTGTAAGCATCGACAAGCATCCAGCCGCAGGAGTCTGATCATGGCAGCCAACCCGTCGTTCGACATCGTCAGCAAGGTCGACCGGCAGGAGGTCGACAACGCTTTCAACCAGGCGGAGAAGGAGCTCGGGACCCGGTTCGACTTCCGGGGCACCGGGACGAGTCTCGCCAAGTCGGGGGAGGCGTTCACGATCACCTCGGAGACCGAGGAGCGGGCCACGGCCGCGCTCGACGTCTTCAAGGAGAAGCTGGTGAAGCGCAACATCTCGCTGAAGTCGCTGGACGCGGGGGAGCCCCGGCAGTCCGGCAAGACGTGGAAGATCGACCTGAAGGTGGTCGAGGGGATCGAGGCCGACAAGGCCAAGGCGATCAGCAAGAAGATCCGCGACGAGGGGCCCAAGGGTGTGCAGGCGCAGATCCAGGGCGACCAGCTGCGGGTCACCGGCAAGAAGCGGGACGACCTGCAGGCCGTGATCGCCCTGCTCAAGCAGGAGGACTTCGGCGTCGCCCTCCAGTTCAACAACTACCGCTGATAACCAGCAGGATCATGCCCGTGACCAGCAGCGGGGCGACCCGCCACGGTCGCGGGCACAGATCCGGCACAGCCCGGCCCATCACTGCACCGCCGCCAGGGTGGCCGCGGTGGGCCGGCGCAACGCCGAGTCGATCAGGGTCCGGGTCGTCTCGACGGCGTCCGGCCAGTGCCCGACGTAGGTGTTGAGCGTGATCGTCGGCGTGGTGTGGCCGAGGGCGAGCTGGACCGTCTTCACGCTGGCGCCGCCGTGGATCAGGACCGTCGCGAAGTAGTGCCGCAGAGCGTGGAAGCCGAAGCCCTTCGGCAGCCCGGCCCGGGCGACCGCCGGCGTCCACACGTGCGACCACCCGGACCGGTTCATCGGGTCGCCGTTGTTGTTCAGGAAGATCAGCTTCGCCTTGCGCCGGATCGGCTTCCGCGGGTTGGTCTCGTCGTCGATCTCGACCTCGGTGATCGGGAACGCCTCGATGTGCTGAGCAAACGCCTCGGCGCCGACCTGGCTCAGGTCGACCGTGCGACAGCTCTCCGGCGTCTTCGTCGGCGCCAGGAACGGCTTGCGACCCGCGATCACCTTGAGCTGCTGCGCGACCGTGACCCTCCGGCGAAGGAAGTCGACGTGCTCGAGCTCCAGGCCCCAGAGTTCGCCCTGCCGTAGCCCGGTGGCAGCTGCGGCCACCGGTTGGGCCTGGTATCGCCCCTGCTTCCCGTTCGGCCCGGCGAAGACGTCCGAGAGCGCGTAAACCTGGTCGGCGGTCGGCACGAACAGGTCCGTCCTGGCCACGTCGGGTAGCTGGATCCCCTGGCACGGGTTCACGCCGATCACGCGGTCAATCGCGGCCGCGAGGAACATCGAGGCCAGGTAGGAGTACACGACCCGAAGCGTGCTCGGCTCCAAGACCTGTGTCCGGTCCTTCACCCAGGTCTGAATGCTGGTCCGGCGGACCCGGGCCATGGGAAGCGCCCCTATGACCGGGTAGACGTGCACCCGTAACGCCCGCTCGACTCGTTCGGCCGTGGAGTCGCGGTGAAGCTGGTTCGCGCGCCACTGCTCGCCGTACGCCTTCACGGTGACCTTTCCGGCGTCCGGGTCGACGTACACCCCGCGGGCGACATCCGCCCGGGTGGTCGCATCCCAGCGGTCGGCATCGGCCTTGCGGTCGAACAGACGTTCCCGGGCCACCCCGGTGTCGTCGGTGTACCGGACGCGCCAGCGCTTCCCGCGGCCGTGCCGCTTCGACGGCAGCCGCTCGCCGTCAGGTCCCTTGCCCTTCAGGTACCAGAGATCATCGACTGCCATCACGCTTCTCCAGGTCCCACACGCTGCCGTCATCGGCGACGAAGGACACGAGCGCGATGTTGCCGCTCGACAGTACCGCCGCGATCTCGTTGAGCTGGTTGCTGGCCGCCTTGATCGGGTTCGGGTCCTCGTACGGCCGGTTGGTCCGGTGGAATTCCTCGGGGTCGGTCTCTGCGTCAGGTAGCGGCGCTGTGCCGTGCATCCATCGCCACCGTGCCCGCCACGATTTGTCGCCGTCCGGGGCGCCCGGCATCAGCAGGGTCGCCGGCGAGACGCCGAGGACCTCGGCGAGCGCGACCAGGTCGCCGACGTCAACACGGCGCGTCCCGTCCTCGATCTTCGTGATGCCGGACGGCAGGATCGGCCGGCCGATCTCACCCAGGCGGGTCGACAGCGAGCGCACGGTATGCCGTCGCGCCTCGCGCAGTCGCCGCACGTTCCGTGCCACGACGGCCTCAACTGTTTCCATAACGCGAACAGTAGAGACCGTTTGACAAACACGCAACCTCTCGCCCAGACTCGCATTCACCCGTTCCTAGATCGCGAACGGATGATTCCAGAACGGAAACAGCATGAAGCGAGCGTTGGCAACACCGGACGAGATCAGCACCTACCTCGGGGTCTCCCTGAGGACCCTGGAGACCTGGCGCTACCGCAAGACCGGCCCGGGCTGGCACACCGTCGGTCGGCACGTGCGATACCGCTGGGAAGAAGTCGACCGGTGGCTCGCCGAGCACGCCGAGCAGTCGGCGGCGGCGTGACCATGGCGACCGAAGAAGAACGCCGCCCCGCGGATGGCAGAGCGGCGATCGAGCAGGCTGGCGACCTGGCTCTCAGCGTAGACCGTGCGCGCGGCCACCGGCGACCATCCGACCGGCTCACGACGATCGACTACGAGGCCATGGGCTTCACGCTTGGGTACACCGAGCGGGCCGTCATCGGGAGTGCCCTGCTCGCGCTGGAGCGTGCCGAATGAGGCGGGACGCGGGCACGGTGCTGCGGGCGGGCGAGGCGCTGCTCGGTGAACAGGAGACCTTCACCCGCGAGCAGGTCGCCTACCTGATCGACCTGGCGTTCGAGTCCGGTCTCCGCTTCCGGGCGGCGTACGCCGAAGGCGAGATGCTGGCGAGCTGGGCGCGACACCACGGCGCCCCGCCGACCCGGGCGGAGCGGATCGCCGCCGAGCTGGCCGCGGTCGACCGGGCCGCACGGCTGCGCGCTGAGCGCGAGGGGCGCCCGTACCGGGTGTACCGCGGTGGGCCGGTGGACTGGGAGACCGGGGCGCCCGTTCGCCAGCTGGGGGCGGTCGCGTGACGAGCAAGGCCATGCAGGCGGCTATTGCCGCCAGCGAACGTCAGCGGAAGGCCGGACCGGTTTCTGACACGCCGCCAACAGTGTCAGAACCGAAACCGCCTCTGAGCAGGCAATCTGACACTTCTGACACTTCTGACACAGCTTTGGATGACGAGCTGTTGGCGGGCATCCGCGACGGTTCGTGGCTCGATCAGCAGGACTTCCCGCCGCTGCGGTACGCCGTACCCGGCCTGCTCCCGGAGGGTCTGACCCTGCTGGTCGGGCCGCCCAAGGCCGGTAAGTCGTGGCTGATCCTGAGCACCCTGCTCGACGTCGCCGCCGGCGGCCGGATCCTCGGCAGCATCCCCGCCGGGCCGCCGCGCCGCGTGCTGTACCTCGCCCTCGAGGACGGCGACCGCCGCATGCAGGACCGTTCCCGGCGCCTGCTCGACGACGAGCCGATCCCCGGCACGTTTTCCTACCTGACCACCGTGGCGCCCGGGCGGTTGTTCAGCACCATCCGGGCGTTCCTTCGGCGCTACCCGGATACCGCCATGGTCGTGCTCGACACGCTCGGCAAGGTGATGCCACAGGCCGCACCCGGCGAGTCCGCCTACCAGCGCGACTACCGCGTCGGTGGCGACCTGAAGCGGATCGCCGACGAGCGGCCCGGGCTCGCCCTGGTCGTGCTGCACCACGATCGCAAGGCCGTCAGCGAAGACTTCGTCGACGCCGTCAGCGGCACCAACGGCCTGGCTGGCGCCGCAGACACCATCGTCGTGCTCGCCCGGAAGCGGCAGTCCACCGACGGCCTGCTCATGGTGACCGGCCGCGAGGTGCCGGAAGCCGAGTACGCGCTCCGGCTCGTCGACGGCGTCTCGTGGCAGCTCGACGGCGCGAACCTCGCCGCAGCGGCCGCGGCTGCCCGCCAGCGGCAGGAGAGTGCGGGTGTCTCCGAGACCACGATGGGCGTCGTCGAGTTCGTCCACGCAGCCGGCCCGGGCGGCATCACTGCGGGCGCGGTCGCCGAGAAGTTCGGCAAGGACAGCCACCAGTACCTGCGACGCCAGGTGGAGGCGGGGCGGCTGATCAAGCTCGGCCGCGGTCGCTACGCCGCTCCGCTCAGCACCGTGTCAGAAGTGTCAGAAGTGTCAGAACAGCAGGTCATCGGTGGTTTCGGTTCTGACACCGCCGAACCGAGTGTCAGAAACCGCGCAACGGGAGGAAACCCATGATCATGCAGCCGTACCCGATCCTGATCCGCCTCGACTGGACGCCGGAGCCCGCGCTCATCATCGGCTGGGAGACGCACGAGGGCGGCATGCGCCCCGCGGTCGCCGTGGCCATGGGAGACGCCGGCACGGTCGTCTACCACGTCGGCGCCGACGAGCGGTGGTCCATCGTCCAGGCCGACGAGACGCCGTGAGCGACGACGAGTGGCAGGAGCGCCTACGGGCCGCCGTCGAGCAGACGCTCGCGAAGCGCGCGGCCCGGCAGGCGGAGCGAGAGGCGTTCAAGGCACGGCGCGCGGCCGGCCTCAAGGCGCGACACCTTGCCAAGCTGGCCCGGGATGGCGCCCTGCCGCTCTGCTGCCGGGAGAGCGACGACCCGCCGTGCCCGCAGCACCGCCAAGCGCGCGCGGTCACCGGCGAGCAGGGGCCGCGGGCGAAGCTCCCGCCGTCCCGGCCGGCGCCAGAGCAGCGCCGATAACCCTGTGTGACGGAATGGCTTGGGTTATTCACCGTGCGCACACAAGTGAAAAAGACGGCAGCGGGTCTCTTCTGGCGGCGCTCCCTAAGAAACGGACATCCCGGACGGAGGTGGACAGGTGAATCGGCGGCCTGTGTCACCGGAGAACGCTGGTCGTAACGGCACGCGCTGGCGTGACACCCGGGAGAGGGTGTTCGCGATCCACGGTGACGTGTGCTGGGTGTGCGGTCACGTCGGGGCGTGGGAGGTCGACCACGTGGTGCGCCGTGCTGACGGTGGTGACCCCTACTCCCTCGACAACCTGAGGCCGGCGCACGGCAGCAACTACCCGTGCCCGGTGTGCGTGAGCGGCACCACCCGCCGCCCACGCTGCTGCAACCAGGAGCGCAACGCCCGCGTGCGCCCGGTAGGCAGGGTCCCTCTGACTGTGGACCCGCACTCGATCTGAACACGAACATCTACTGAAAGGTTGATCATGTCCGATTCGCTGAGCGCTTCCGAGCGGGATGACGTCGTGGGGCTGGCCGTGGCGCTGATGTGCGCCGGCTGGTCGCAGGATGAGAAGGCGTTCGAGTCACTGCTCGACGGTGCCGACCTGGTGGGTGTGATCGCATTCCTCACCGGTCTTGCGACTCAGCTCGGGGCGGCAGCAGCAGGGGGCAGGGAGCAGTGGGCCGCGATGCTCGCAGCCTGGCAGCCGGGCCAGCGTCTCGGCGATGGGCTGGGGGGAGAGGTAGCATGATCTCGGCAGACGTCACCTGTTGGCGCCCGACCTCTCCGAGGCGGGACGGACCACGGTCGACCGGCCACCGGCACAGGCCGGGCGTGAAGCTCTCCGAGCGGCGCCCTGAAGCTCCGGTACGGCGCGCCGATCCCGTTGACGCTGCCCCTCTTCCGGGGCCTCTCCTTCCGGAGTTCTCTCATGCCTGAGCGCATCCCTACCCTCGACCAGCTTCGCGAGCAGTTCCCCGACGACCCGGCCCGTCTCGAAGAGGCCGCGGTCGCGGCCCGTGATCTGCACGCGGCCGAGATGACCCGCATCAACCAGGAGGCCCGCAACGACGACCTGACGGCGTCGCAGCAGCGGCGCTGGGACGCCCACGACGTCGCCGAGGCGGAGCTGCGGCAGTACGTCGCCGAGCAGCGCCTCGCCCGCGTGGCCGCGTCCCGCGCCGACACCCAGTCGACCCGGATGTCCGTGGGCGCCGCGGCGATGACCCCGGACTCGCTGGACGGCCGGCGGTCGGTGGCGCTGCGGTTCGCCGACGAGCAGCACAAGCAGGGCATGTTCACCGACAGCCAGCGGCAGCTCGTTCAGGACCTGGTCGACGACGGGTCGATCGGCAAGCGGCAGTCCGCGGCCGAGTTCCTGTCGGTGGCCGGCGACCCGGCCTACCTGCGGGCGTTCTCGAAGCTGCTGGCGGACCCGGCCCGCGGCCACATGGAGTGGACGCCGCAGGAGGCGGACGCGTACCGCGCGGTGGCCACCTGGAAGGCCGCGCAGTCCGAGGCGCGTACGGCGATGGCCACCTCGGGCTACGTCCTGCCGTCGGTGCTGGACCCGGCGATCATGCTCACCAACGACGGGTCGAACAACCCCCTGCGCCGGCTGGCGCGCGTGGTGACGACCTCGACGAACACGTGGCGCGGCATCACCAGCGCGGGAGCGACGGCGGAGTGGAAGACCGAGGGCGCCCAGGCGGCCGACGGCACTCCGACGGCGGCCGAGGTCGAGATCCCGGTGTTCCTGGCCGACGTGGACGCGATCTTCTCCTACGAGGTGCAGCAGGATGCGATCGACCTGGTGAGTCAGCTGCAGTTCGTGGTGCGGGACGCGATCGACAACCTGCAGGCGGTGGCGTTCACCACCGGCAACGGCACGACCGCGCCGCAGGGCTTCGTCACCGGCCTGGACGGCACGTCGTCTGAGGTGGCCGGCAACGGCTCGGAGACGCTGGCCAGCTCGGACCCGGTGAAGCTGCAGAACGCGCTGGGCGCCCGGTTCTCACCGAACGCGGCGTGGATGAGCAACATCGCGATCGCGAACACGATCCGCTTCTACGAGACGACCAACGGCGCGCTCATGTACCCGGAGCTCCGGCAGTCGCCGCCACAACTGCTCGGCAAGCCCTGGTACGAGTGCAGCAACATGGACGGCACGATCAACGCGGCTGCGACCTCGGACAACTTCGTGCTCGCGTACGGGGACTGGCAGGCCGGCTACGTGATCGTGGACCACATCGGCGCGACGGTGGAGATCCTGCCCGGATACGGGGCGAACAACCGCCCGACCGGCCAGCGGCACCTGTTCGTGACCTCGCGGCACGGCGCCGAGGTGGTCCGCCCGCAGGCGCTGCGCCTGCTCAACGTCGCCACCACGGCCTGATCACGGCCCTTCCAATCTCTCGCCCCGTCTCCGTTCCAGGGTCAGGAGGCGGGGCGAGACCGTACCCTCACCGGGCGGTGGGGGTGCGCGGAGATCACGCAGAAATCTGCGCGGTTCAGGGTCTCCCCAACCCGTTCCGTTGGCGCATCCTCAGTGGCTGTCGCAGCAGCACAGAGGCCCTGTCGTGGGTCTTCCCTGGCGCACTCCGTTGACGCCTCCGGGTGCGCGGAGATCACGTCCGCAGGTGCGCAACGGGGAGAGGGCGACGGGTCCGCGACATCCCACTGTAGAAACACGGCCCGTCGCCCCTCCCTGCCCCCGTTCACGGGTGGGGGCAGGCCTATGGGGGAGTACCCGGGAGATACCACTGGCCCGGTGCGATCTCCAGGCGCTCGACCTCATCGGGCGGCAACAGCAGGCGCATGATCGAGGGCTGCGGGTCGCCGATCTCGTCGTCGACGGGGATCTCGTCGCGGTCATTGCCGGGCAGGCCGGCCTCCCACCACCTCATGACCGTGGCCGCCGGCTCGCCTCGTAGCGGGCCCTCTCGGCATCACGCCACGCGTGTACAGCCTTGACTCTCCGGCGCCACAGCACGCGCCGCATGACCTCGACGAGCATCTCGTCGGCCTCCCCTTATGCAGTGTCGGGGGACGGCGGCCAGCGCGATCAAGCGGGCCCGCGCGCTCGCCGCCGCCAGGACGCGACGCCACGTGTGCACGAGTCGCCTCATGCCCTGCCCGGTCGCGAACCTGCCAGCAAGCTACCTCGGAGTTCTACACGTGTGCACCACAACAGGTGTTCACAGTTAGCGAATACACCCTGTACATAACGTCAGGTGCATGCCCTCAGGTCGGCCGAAAGTGCAGCTCATGGGCGCGTGGGAGATCCGGCAGCGGCTCGGCTACTCGCGCGAGTGGACGCAGCGCCTCATCACCCGGAGGGATTTCCCGGAGCCGTACGCCACGCTGCGAATGGGGTCGGTGTGGGCCGCCGAGGATGTCGAGCAGTGGATCGCGGAGAACCGGCCCAACCTGGACGAGCCCGAAGGCGAGTAGTCACCAGCACCACGCAGGTCGGCATGCGTGTGCCGAATCCGCCGGTGTCACCGCCTGGTGTCATGGCTCGTGACACCGCCCCCGACCTGCGGATCACCCCTGGATCCGCCGGCCCCTCGACGGGGGAGGGGAGTGGTTTTCGATCATGTCCCCGGGGACATCGCTGGTCGGCGCGTATGTCCCCGTGTCACCGATCGCCGGCCGGGCCGTCTATCAAGGTCCGCGCCGACTTTCCGGGAGCGCCGTTACCGTCAGCGGCTGTTACTGGTAACGCACCAGCTCAGGACGACGCGTAACACGTCGGGCGGGTCGCTTCGCACGGTGCACACGGTGTGCACCAGCGCTTCGCATGGCGCTTCACACCGCCCCTATACAGGACCGGGCCGGACCCGATCGCACGGTGCACACCATGCGTACAGGTCCGGCCCGGCATCGTCCTACGGGGTCTCTTCCACCAGGTCGGCCAACTCGCGGAGCTTGCGAGCCAGGTTGCGGAGCCCGCCGGCGGACAGCTCGACGTCCTCCAGGGTCGAGCGCATCTCGATGATGCCGAGCCGCTCCACCGCGCCGGTCTCCCGGTTGACGCGCTGCTCACCCCAGAAGCCCAGCTCCCGCTCGATCCCGGTGCACGCCTCGACCACGGTCACCGACTCGGGGAAGGACGAGCAGTTCTTCTCCTGCAGCCGGTCGCCGCCCCGGTAGTGCTCGACACACCAGCTCGGGCAGTCGTCCTCGCCCGGCACCTCGCCGCGGGTGAGCACCAGGTCGTTGAACCGGAACGTCCAGCCGCTCGAGTCGTCGAGCGTGCGCTGAGGCGTGTAGACGGTGACCTGGTCGAGGGACTTCTGGTCCTCGGCGCAGATCAGGACCCCGTGGATGCGCTGCCACCCGTCGCCGGTGAGCAGCTGCGTGCCGACCTGGAGGAACTGCGCGCGAATCTGGCGCTCCTGCCCGCTCATCGGCCACTCTCCAGGTGACCGTTGAGGACTTCCAGCACGCCGAGGATGGCCTTGCGCTCAACGGGGGTCAGGGCGCGGCGCCGGAGGGCGATGCTGCCCAGCGCCTCCACGGTCTCCTGCTTGACGACACGGGCAACGGTGAGGGCGTCGAGGTAGCCCTCGACGTAGCCGTCCCGGAAGTCCGGGTTGTCGTTGATCCGCTCGTCACGGTCGGTGGGGGTGGGTACGGTACTCATTGGGTCGACTCCTTGTCAGTCGATTCATGAGCCCGGCCAGCGTTGCAGTCGCTGCGTCCGGGCTCGCTTCATTCGAGGGGTGATCGAAGGGCGAGGGGCGCGGGGACCTGGTGGCCCGCGAGCCATGATCAACAGGCACAGATTCGGCACAGAAGAGGGCGCGTCCGGGTGCGTAGCGATGCGAGCGTGTGAGGGCTGTTCTGCCTGCTCAGCAGCCACGTGCGCCATGAGGGCGCAGGTCAAGGGCATGCCCCGATCGATACAACAACTACCGCTGAGACGAGAGCGGCCGGCTCTCCCCGGAGCCGGCCGGCGGAAAACCGGGCGGGTGGCCGTACCGGATAAAGGTCCGCCGAAGGCGTCGGGAAGTGCAGACTGGGGTGATGAGCACGGCGGCGGCCCTGGTCGGGTTGGTGCTGGCGGTGTTCGGGGCCCGGATGCTGGTGACCGGCAACGCTCCCGGCGTGATCGCCCGTTCGTTCCGCACGCCACGGCAGGCGGGCGGCTATCACCTGCTGTTCGGTATGGCCGTCCTGATCTTCGTGGTGGGGGCGACGCAGCTGACCGAGGTGGCCGCGATGATCGCGACCCTGCTGGCGGTCGCGCTGGTGGCGATCGCGGTGGTCTATTTTCGGCCGGGGAGCCGCACGCGCGACCACTCCGAGTGAGGGGCGTACCGTGGGGCTGTGGTGATCGACCCGGTGGTGGACGCTTCGTGGCTGGCTGAGGGGACCGCGGATCGTCCGGTGGTGCTCGCCGACGTCCGGTGGTATCTAGATGGCCGTTCCGGCCGGGAGGCCTACGAGCGTGGGCATCTGCCGGGCGCGGTCTTCATCGATCTGGACACCGCGCTCGCTGGTCCGGCGTCGCCGGCCGAGGGCCGGCATCCGCTGCCGGATCCGGAGGTGTTCGCGGCGGCGATGGCGTCGGCCGGGATCAACGATCAAGATCAAATCATTGCGTACGATGACGCGGGCGGCGTGGTGGCCGCAAGGTTGGTCTGGTTGCTCCGGGTGACGGGGCATGATGCGGCACTGTTGGACGGGGGCTTGACCGCCTGGCCGGGCGAGCTGACCACGGAGGTCCCGGTCCGCCCCGTGACGACGTTCACCGCCCGTCCGTGGCCCGCCGACCGGCTGGCCTCGCTGGAGGAGACGGTGTCCTCGGCGGGCCCGGTGCTGGATGCCCGTGACGCTCCCCGCTTCCGTGGTGACGTGGAGCCGGTCGACCCGCGGCCGGGTCACATCCCGGGCGCCCGAAACCTTCCGGTGCGGCAAAATGTGGATGCCGACGGCCGTTTCCTGCCCGTCGCGGAGTTGCGCCGGCGGTTCGCCGAGGCCGGTGTCGAGGACGGCGCGGCCGTCATCTCGTATTGCGGGTCCAGCGTGACCGCCTGCCACAACCTGCTCGCCCTGGAGCATGCCGGCCTGGGTGTGGGTCGGCTGTTCCCGGGTTCCTGGTCGCAGTACAGCCACACCGGCCGTCCCGCCGCGACCGGCGACTGACTCAGTCGGGCCGGCCGGCCGTGTCGGCGACCCAGCGCTGGTGCGACTCCCAGGCGGCCTGCTTGGTGGTGCCGAGGGCGGCCCCGATCCGGGTCCAGGAGGCGCCGGCCGCCCGGGCGGAGCGGATCATCGTCTGTCGTCCGTATCCGGCCTTTCGGATGATCACCTCGCTGAGCGCGAGCATCTCGAGCATCTCGTCGGCGGAGAGCGGGGGCTCCTCGTCCGGGTCCATGGCGGCGAGGGCGTCACGCATCCGGAGATCGTCGTAACGGTTCGTCGCCGTGGTGAGAGTATGCCGCTGCTCCAGTTCGTCCGGCGTGCTCATGATTCGCAGCATTCCGTCAGGCTTTCCTGACGTCAACTAATCTTGACGAGGTCTCAGCATTTTGTCCGCTTTGGTGGCCTAAATCATCAGCAAACCCGCTAATCCTTCGGTGACGTGCCCGGGGCCATGCTCAACCGTTCGGCCAGGATTTGCCTGAGCGTCGGCACGACCCGCCGATGAACGCTCCCTGTCGCACAACTGGTGTGGCACCATCATGTGACCCCCATCTGATGCAGTCTTCGATTACGAGGAGCGAGCTATGTCCGCAAGGAAGCTGGGTCGCCTAGCCGGCTTGGTTTTCGTGCTAGTGGTGGCCTTCGGCGGGGCGAGTGCTGGGGCCTTCACCGCAGATGAGGCCGCCGCTGTCGCAGTGCTGAACACGACGAACTTCGAGTGGAATTGATTTTCACTTCGTCCTGAAGCGCTGGGCGGATAGCGCCGACCGGAGAGGGGGCTTGATGGCCACGCGCCCTCCGGCCAGGCGGGCCAGTTCGCAACGAGCGTGGTTGATCACCTACCCGCTCGCCCTGTTCGCCATGATCTGCCTTGCCATCTTCTGGCTCCGCGAGCCGGAGTGGTATAGGGAATGGCCCAAAGGGCTGCTCTTCTTCGTCGCCTATCTCGTCGCCTACCGCGACGTCTTCAACATCGTCATCTGGCGTAGCGCGTTCACCGTCGCGGTGACCGATGTCCCGCTGGTGCTCGCTCTGTTCTACCTGCCGCCGGTGATGGTGATCCTGGTGGTCGGCGGCGCCATCCTGGTCCAGCAGCTCTGGTCCCACGCGCAGCCGGCAAAGATGGCGTTCAACACCGCCAAGTCGGCGGCGGGAAACTCGGCTGCGCTGCTGCTGATCTTGGCTCTGCCGGAGATCCGGGGGCGCCGGGCCGGGCACGTGGGCGATCCTGGCAGCCGCCGCGGTCACCGTCGGGCTCGTCGAGCTGCTCAGCCTGGCCGGTGTGCTGAGCCTGGTCCAAGGCTTGCGGACCGGCCGTGATGCGCTGCGCGCCGGCCTGTCGGCGCTGGTCGTGACCGGTATCAACGTCGTGGTCGGCCTGGTCTTCCTGGTGACCCTGGTGGCCGAGCCGTGGACCGCGGTCCTGCTGGCCATCCTGGTCGCCGCGCTGGTCGTGGTCCTCCGTTCGTACGCGGAGTTCTTCCGCCGCCACAAGACGCTCGCCGACGTCTACGAGCTCACCCAAGCGGTGCGCGACGAGAGCGGCCGCAGCGGTCTGCCGGACGTTCTGCTCGGCCGGGTGCGCTCGCTCATGCAGTCGGAGTACGCGACGCTCTGGCTGGCCCCGCTCGACAGGCATCCCGAGGTGCTGCTCACCGCCCGGGTCGAGCACAAGGGGCTGCTCGACATCTCGCCGATCCCGGAGAAGGTCCGCGACCACGCTGTGCAGACGCAGTCCGCCACCGCAGTGGGCAGCCGCTTCGCCCAGGCCGAGGACCTGCGTTCCGGCCTGCGGGCGGTCAACCTCAAGGACGTGATCGTCGTGCCGTTGCGTTCCGGCCAGGCGACGATCGGGACCCTGGAGGTCGCCAACCGCCTCGGGGACAACCGCACCTTCCGTGAGGCGGATGTGCAGGTGCTGGAGACGATCGCCGCGCACGCCGCGGTCGCTGTGGAGAATTCGCGTCTGGTCGACCGGCTGCGCTATGACGCGTACCACGATCGCCTGACCGGCCTGCCGAACCGGCGCCGGGTGATCGACGCGCTCGCCGAGGCGGTCACGGTCCGCGCCGAGGACGAGGTCGTCGCGATCATGCTGTTCGACGTGGACGGCCAGCGGAACGTGAACGAGTCGATGGGCCACGCGGCCGGCGACAAGCTGCTGGTGGAGACCGCCGACCGGATCCGGGGCATCGCCGACCCGGGTGCGCTGGTGGCCCGGATCGGCGGCGACGAGTTCGTGGTCACCCTGCGGGCGCCGAGCATCGACGCGACGATCGAGATCGCCACCCGGATGCGGGAGCGGCTGCGCGGCCCGATGGCGGTGGGCTCGCTGACTCTCGACGTGAACACGGCGGTCGGCGTCTCGGTCTACCCCGATCACGGCAGCGATCCGGAGACCCTGCTGCAGCGGGCCGAGCTGGCCGCCAACGCGGCGAAGGTCCTGCCGTACGGTGTGCAGCCCTTCCACCCGGCGCTGGAGTCCCGGGCGGTGCGCCGGCTGGGCATCGCCGCCGACCTGCGCCGCGCCCTGGACAACGATCAGCTCGAGGTCTACTTCCAGCCGAAGGTGACCCTCGCCGACCGGCACGTGGTCGGTGTCGAGTGCCTGGCCCGCTGGGTGCATCCGGCGCACGGCGAGGTCGCCCCGGAGGATTTCGTGGCGGTTGCCGAGCACACCGGCCAGCTTGCCCGGCTCACCGAGTCGGTGCTGGTGGCCGGGTTACGCCGGTGCCGGGCGTGGGCCGACGCGGAGCGCCCGTTCGCGATCGCGGTGAACCTGTCGGCCCGGATCCTGCTGGACTCGCGTTTCCCCGAGCTGGTCCGGGAGCTGCTGGACGAGCACGGGGTGGATCCCGGGCTGGTCACCTTCGAGATCTCCGAGCCGGGCATGCTCAGCGACATCGAGCGGGTCCTGCCGTCCCTCTACCGGCTGCGTGACCTGGGCGTACGGCTGAGTGTCGACGACTTCGGCACGGGCGCCTCCTCGCTCGCCTACCTGCGCCAGTGGCCGGTGCACGAGGTGAAGATCGACGACAGCTTCGTGCAGGGCATGGCGACCGACTCCGGCGACCTCGCGATCGTCCGGGCGGTGATCGGGCTCTCCCGCGAGTTCGGCCTCACCGTGGTGGCCGAGGGCGTGGAGAGCGAGCTCACTCTGGAGCTGCTGGAGGAGATGGGCTGCGAGATCGGCCAGGGCTACCTGTTCAGCCGGCCGTTGCCGTTCGAGCGGCTGGAGGCCTGGCTGAACGCGCAGACCGAGCCCGAGTCCACTCCCACCGGAGAGGTCAGAAGGCTCCGAGCCGTGATCTGACCAGGTATTTCAGGGGAAGGGGGGTACTGATTTCACCCCCGCTCCGGGGCCGTGTAGTCTTACTCCTGCAGCGAGCGAGAGATCGCGACCAAGCGGTTGATCGTAAGTGGCAAGCCCCCTTAGCTCAGTCGGCAGAGCGTCTCCATGGTAAGGAGAAGGTCTACGGTTCGATTCCGTAAGGGGGCTCTACCGGGTTCGTTCCGCCTTGCCTGGCGCTGGACATGTGAGCCTGGCTCGGCGGTGTAGCTCAGATGGCAGAGCAAGCGGCTCATAATCGCTGTGTCGCCGGTTCAAGTCCGGCCACCGCTACTTTCCTGTGGACCCCACCCGGGGCACCACTTTGCGAAGCGGCGGACCGAGCGTCTACGCTGGTTCGTCGTCAGTAAGTAAACCGTTAGCAGGAAGGCACCCCGCCGTGGCCAAGGCGACCGACGTCCGTCCGAAGATCACCCTGGCGTGCACGGAGTGCAAGGACCGGAACTACATCACCAAGAAGAACCGGCGTAACGACCCGGACCGCGTGGAGCTGAAGAAGTTCTGCCCCCGCGACGGGAAGCACACCCTGCACCGCGAGACGCGCTGAGCGTACCGCCAAGATCCTCAACAATGCGCCGTCCGGATACGTCCGGACGGCGCATTGTCGTTTCCGCAGCCTGTGAGATATTTTTGCACTCGTAGTGCTATATCTCTGCGGGCGTCGGCGGGTAGTTTGTGGACATGCCTCTGGACCAATCCTTCGTGGGCCGCAGCTGGCCGCCCACCGAGCCCTACCTGGTCGGCCGCGAGAAGATCCGGGAGTTCGCGCGCGCCATCGGCGCCACCGACGCGGAGTACCACGATCCCGAGGCGGCCCGGGCGCTCGGCTACGCCGACGTGGTGGCCCCGCCCACCTTCCCGGTCGCGATCACCATGCCGGCCAGCCGTGAGGTCGTCGCCGACCCCGCGCTCGGCGTCGACTACAGCCGGGTCGTCCACGGTGACCAGCGTTTCGTGTACACCCGTCCGGTCGTCGCCGGTGACGCCCTGGTCTGCGTCAACACGGTCGAGGAGATCCTCACCCGGGGTGGGCACGAGTTCCTCACCACCCGGACCGATGTGACAACCGAGGCCGGCGAGCCGGTCGTGACCGTCTGGTCGAAACTCGTGGTGCGGGGAGAGGACTGATGAGCGCAGAGCTGGAGCCGCAGACCTTCCGGATCACCCGGGCCGATCTGATCCGCTACGCGGGCGCCTCGGGCGACTTCAACACCATCCACTGGAGTGACCGGATCGCCACCGGAGTGGGACTGCCGGGGGTCATCGCGCACGGCATGTTCACGATGGCTCTGGTCGGCCGCGCGGTCACCACATGGGCCGGCGCCGCGGACGCGGTTGTCGAGTTCAGCGTGCGGTTCAGCCGTCCGGTTCCGGTGCCCGACACCGACGAGGGGACCGAGGTCGTGGTGTCCGCTTCGGTCAAGGAGGTCACCGACGAGGGACACACTCGGCTGAGCCTGACTGCGACGTGCAACGGAGACAAGGTACTGTCCATGGCACAGGCGCTCATCAGGAAGCGGTAGCCCGGGTTGGGATAACAGCGGGCGTACCCGTACACTGGTGCGCCGTGGGGCTCTGAAGTCGCAAGGCGACAGGTCCCGCAAAGGGGTGTAGCTCAATTGGCAGAGCAGCGGTCTCCAAAACCGCAGGCTGCAGGTTCAAGTCCTGTCACCCCTGCGCAATCCTCCTCGACGTGCCCGCCCGGTGCGCGGTCCGCACTGCTTCCGCGTCCGGTCGGGTTCTGACAGGACCATCGGAGAACCACCGACGACGGAAGTAGGGCGAAGTGGCCGAGAAGGACCGCCCCGGTGACGACGTCCCCGGCGACGACGAGGTTTTCGCCGACGCCGCCGCCGGTGATGAGCCGGATGACGACGCGCTGGTGACCAGTGGCGCCGGTGGCACCGCGGTCGCCGAGCGTACGAAGGACGAGAGCCCGAAGACCAAGAAGTCCGGTCGTGGCCCGTTCGGTCGGATCGGTGGTTTCTTCCGCGAGGTCACGAGCGAGCTCCGCAAGGTCATCTGGCCGACCCGCAAGGAGCTTCTGACCTACACCGGTGTGGTGATCGTCTTCGTGGTGATCATGACCGCCCTGGTGGCCGGTCTGGACTACGGGTTCGGTAAGGCGATCCTCTGGGCGCTGGGCTGATCCGCGACTCCGGAGCCCGGCCCCGTACCGCAGAGACTTATCTGGAAGTGAGCGAGCGTGCCTGAGTACGACGACGAGACCACCGACGAGCAGTCGTCGCTGGCGATCGACGAGTCGGTGGAGATCGCCGACGAGTCGGCTGAGGCCCAGGCGCCCGAGGTCGACGAGGACTACGACCCGGTCAAGGAGCTGCGGCAGAAGCTGCGGTATGCGCCCGGCGACTGGTACGTGGTGCACTCCTACGCCGGTTACGAGAACAAGGTCAAGACCAACCTCGAGACCCGGATCACGAGCCTCGACATGGAGGACTTCATCTTCCAGGTCGAGGTGCCGACCCGCGAAGAGGTCGAGGTCAAGAACGGCAAGCGCAACCAGGTGCAGGCCAAGGTCTTCCCCGGCTACATCCTCGTCCGGATGGACCTGACGCCCGAGTCGTACTCCTGCGTGCGCAACACCCCCGGCGTGACCGGCTTCGTGGGCGCCACCGACCGGGTCGACCGGCCGGCGCCGCTCTCCCTCGACGAGGTGCTGAAGTGGCTGGCCCCGGCCGTCCAGGCCGAGGAGAAGAAGGCGAAGCCCGAGGTCAAGGTGCTCGACTTCGAGGTCGGCGACTCGGTCACCGTCACCGACGGCGCGTTCGCTTCGCTGCCGGCCTCGATCAGTGAGATCAACGCCGACCAGCAGAAGCTCAAGGTCCTGGTGTCGATCTTCGGCCGGGAGACCCCGGTCGAGCTCAACTTCAACCAGGTCACCAAGATCTGATCGCCGGATCCCCGGCGGTATCAGTGGGAGGGGTCACCGATGCGTGGTCCCGCCAACAACCACAGGAGTACTGAGTAATGGCACAGCGCAGCAAGTCCTACCGGGCCGCCGCGGAGAAGATCGACTCCAACAAGCTCTACGAGCCGAAGGACGCGATCGCCCTCGCCAAGGAGACCAGCCCGGTCAAGTTCGACGCCACCGTCGAGGTCGCGATGCGCCTCGGTGTCGACCCGCGTAAGGCCGACCAGATGGTCCGCGGCACCGTCAACCTGCCGCACGGCACCGGTAAGACCGCCCGCGTCATCGTGTTCGCCCAGGGCGCGAAGGCCGAGGAGGCTGTCGCGGCCGGCGCCGACGAGGTCGGCACCGACGAGCTCGTCGCCCGGATCCAGGGTGGCTGGCTGGACTTCGACGCCGCGATCGCGACGCCGGACCAGATGGCCAAGATCGGCCGGATCGCCCGGATCCTCGGCCCGCGTGGCCTCATGCCGAACCCGAAGACCGGCACCGTCACCGTCGACGTGACCAAGGCCGTCAACGAGATCAAGGGCGGCAAGATCACCTTCCGGGTGGACAAGCACTCGAACCTGCACCTGATCATCGGCAAGGCCTCCTTCTCGCCGGAGCAGCTGATCGACAACTACGCCGCGGTCCTCGACGAGGTCCTCCGGTCGAAGCCGTCGGCGGCCAAGGGCAAGTACCTGAAGAAGGTCACCATCGCCACCACGATGGGCCCCGGCGTCCCGGTCGACCCGAACGTGCAGAAGAACCTGCACGGCGACACCAACGCCTGACACACCGCTTCACGCCGAGCCCCCGGGGACTTCCCCGGGGGCTCGGCGCTTTTCCGGGCCTGCGTGCGGGGCACGGTCTGTGGCAGGCTGGCGGCCGTGCGTTTCGACGATGTCTGGTTCCGGTACGCCCGCCGCGCCCCGTGGACACTGCACGGCGTCGGCGCCACCTTCGAGCCGGGCCGCACGATCGTGGTCCTCGGCCGGAACGGCGCCGGCAAGTCCACGCTGCTCCAGCTGGCCGCCGGTGTGCTCCGCCCGTCGCGGGGCACGGTCCACGACCGGCCGGCCGTGGTCGGGTGGGTGCCCGAGCGTTTCCCGGCCGCCCAGCCGTTCACCACGTTCGGCTATCTGAGCGCGATGGCCGAGGTCCGCGGCCTGCCGGCGACGACCGCCGACCCGTGGATCGACCGTCTGGGGCTCACCGCGCACGCCGACACCCCGCTCGCCGAGCTGTCCAAGGGCACCGCGCAGAAGGTCGGCCTGGCCCAGGCGCTGCTCACCCCGCCGGGCCTGCTGGTCCTCGACGAGCCCTGGGAGGGCCTGGACGCGCCGTCCCGCGAGCTGATCCCGCAGATCGTCGCGGAGGTCACCACCGCCGGCGGGACGGTCCTGGTCAGCGACCACCGCGGCGAGATCGCCAATCTGCCGGGCGCGCTGCACTGGACGGTCGCCGACGGCACCCTGCACGCCGAGCCCGCGCCGCCGCTGCCCGACGAGGTGGTGGTCGAGGTCGCGGTGCCGCGACAGGACGCGACCGCCGCGGTGGACCGGCTGCGTGCGGCCGGTCACCGTGTCCTCGGGGTCCGGGAGATCTCCGAGGCGGCGGTACGCCGGGAGCACTCCACAGCGGTGCCGGAGAAGACGGGGGAGGAGCGATGATCGCGCTGACCCGGATGCGGCTGGCCGGTTTCGTGCACGGTGGCCGCGTCACAGCGCCCCTGATCACGGTGCTGGCGGTCCTGTTCGTCCTCTACAGCGGTGGCCCGTCGTCGGCGGCGGCCGCCTACAGCTACTCCGCTGCCTGTCTCTTCCCGATCCTGGCCTGGCTGACCAAACTCGTTCTGGACACCGAGCCCGACGCTCAGCGGCGGCTGGCCCGCCTGGCCGTCGGCCCGGTCCGGGAAGCCGCCGCCGGTCTGCTCGCCGCCACGCTCCTCGCCGTCGGCGTCTGCGCGCTGGGGATGCTGGCGCCGTGGCCGTTCCGCGCCATCCGTGGCCCGGAGCCGGGCTCGCTGGAGCCGAGCCTGCCCGCCGGCGTGCTCCTGGGTGTTCTCGCTCACCTCCTGGCCGTGATCGCCGCCGTGGCGCTGGGAGCGCTGGCCAGCCGGGCCGTCACCCGCCGGATCATGCCGGGCGTGGCGATCCTGGTGAGCGGCTCGATCCTGACCGTCGTGCTGGGCCTGAGCGACTCGATCGCCCCGTGGCTGGCGCCGCCCGTGATGGCCACCTCCCGGGCCCTGAGCGGTCGCACCGCCCCGTCCGCGGCCGACCTGACCATCCTGATCGTCTGGGCGACCCTGTGGTGCGCGGTGGTCCTGACCGGCTACGGCCGCCTGCGCCGGGACCGTTCCTGACCGGCTCTTCCTGCCTCGTTCCGGCCGCCTGCGCCGCGGCTTCTCCTTCCTCGATCCGGTCGCCTGCGCCACCACCGTTCCTGGCGGGCTCTTTCTGCCTCGTTTCAGCTGGTGCGCCGCGGCTGCTCCTGACCGGCTCCTCCTTCCTCGCTCCGGCTGCCCGCGTCGCGACCGCTCCTGAACTGCTCGTTCTCGCTCGTTCCGGGGCGGGGCCGGCCCGCCGGTGAGGGCGGGACGGGCCCGATTTGGTTTTCGGCGGCGGGTCCGCGTACCCTTGCGTCTTGAAGTTCCACCCATAGACCGCTGGTCGCCGCAACGATCGTCATCACGACGGACGTCGCGGCCGAAGGTCCCGCTGAAAGCGGGCGACCCGTGCAGGGGAGAACGGTTCGTGATCGTCGGCCGCGCCCGTGCGCGTGTGTTCGAGTCCGCCCCGTGCCCTGCGCCCGGGGCGTTTTGCTTTTTCTTGCGGACCCTCTCGACCAGTGGCTGAAGCACTGAGAGAGGAGGGACATGGCGGACAAGCCGGTCCGGGCCGACAAGGCGTCGGCCGTTGCGGAGCTCACGGATCACTTCCGTGGCTCGGCGGCCACCGTGTTGACCGAATACCGCGGCCTCACCGTGAAGGAGCTCACCGAGCTCCGTCGCTCGCTGGGCAGCGAGGCCAAGTACGCGGTCGCGAAGAACACGCTCGCGAAGCGTGCGGCGGCTGACGCGGGCATCGAGGGCCTCGACGACGCTCTGTTCACCGGTCCTACCGCGCTCGCCTTCGTGAAGGGCGATGTGGTCGAGGCGGCCAAGGGCCTTCGCGCCTTCGCCAAGGCCCACCCCGTTCTGGTCATCAAGGGCGGTGTCTTCGAGGGCAAGGCTCTCACGGCGGAGGAGGTCAACAAGCTTGCTGACCTCGAGTCCCGTGAGGTTCTGCTGGCCAAGCTGGCCGGCGCTCTGAAGGCCGGCCTCAGCAAGGCCGCTGCCACCTTCCAGGCGCCCCTCACCAAGACGGTGCGCACGGTCGATGCTCTGCGGGCTGAGCGCGAGAAGGCCGGTTCCGCGGAGGCCTGAGGCCTCGCGAGAACCGTTAAACATCAAGAAAGCACTTAGGAAAGGTTGCCTCACATGGCGAAGCTCAGCACCGAAGACCTGCTCGACGCGTTCAAGGAGATGACGCTGATCGAGCTGTCCGAGTTCGTGAAGCAGTTCGAAGAGGTCTTCGACGTCAAGGCTGCCGCCCCGGTCGCCGTCGCGGGCCCGGCGCAGGCCGGCCCGGCCGCCGAGGCCGAGGCTGAGAAGGACTCCTTCGACGTTGTTCTCGAGGGCGACGGTGGCAAGAAGATCCAGGTCATCAAGGTCGTGCGTGAGCTGACCGGCCTGGGCCTGAAGGAGGCCAAGGACGCCGTCGAGTCCGCCCCCAAGGCGATCCTCGAGGGTGTCAACAAGGAGAAGGCCGAGGCCGCCAAGGCCAAGCTCGAGGGCGAGGGCGCGAAGGTCACCCTCAAGTGATCTAACGCTCCACAGCGTTCTGCTTCGATGGCGGGGGTCCGTAACGGATCCCCGCCATTGTCGTTCCCACTGATGTTCGGGCAGCTCAGAGGCGCCCCGATGACGGGCGGTCAACCGGTACCGCAAAGACCGCCAAACCTCGCAAATCTTGCGTTTATGTCCGTTTGGTGTGTCGGGCGGATGACCGTGGCCGTCCGACCCGCGGCACAGCCCTTGACTGTGTGTCGGCGGGCAGGCACGCTGACATCAGCAAGTTTCCGCGCTTGCGACAGCCGCCCTATGGGTAACGGGGGTTTACTACCGATACCCGTCGGACCGGCACCAGAGGAGACAGCCGCGTTTCTTGAGCGGCCCCGTCACGGCACTGACCGCGGATGCGCAGGTCAGCAGCGATGGGGACACGTTCCGCAGGCAACCTCGGGTGTGGGGCTGGACAGCGGTTAGCCGAGCGGCTACACTGCTAGTTTGCGCTGCCTTCTGCCTTGCCTTCGACTGAGATATCCATGTGGATAACTCTCTTGGGGGCTCATTGGAGTGCACGCAGACCAGTTGCACCAGCAACTCAGCCGCATAGCAGCACCGGTCCTCGGAAGGACGCATCTTGGCAGCTTCCCGCCCTGCGAAGACCAGCCGTACGTCGAGCGCTTACGCACCCCGCCGGGTCTCTTTCGGCCGGATCACCGAGCAGCTAGAGGTCCCCAACCTCCTCGCCCTCCAGACGGAGTCGTTCGACTGGCTGGTCGGCAACGAGGCTTGGCAGGCCCGGACGACGGACGACCCGCACGCCCACTCGGGCCTCGCAGAGATCCTCGAAGAGATCAGTCCCATTGAGGACTTCTCCGGCACCATGTCGCTGTCCTTCTCATCTCCGCGCTTCGACGAGGTCAAGGCCTCGATCGAGGAGTGCAAGGAGAAGGACCTGACCTACTGTGCCCCGCTGTTCGTGACCGCGGAGTTCACCAACAACACCACTGGCGAGATCAAGAGCCAGACCGTGTTCATGGGTGACTTCCCGATGATGACCCCCAAGGGGACGTTCGTCATCAACGGCACCGAGCGGGTCGTGGTGAGTCAGCTCGTCCGTTCGCCGGGCGTGTACTTCACCAAGGAGCCGGACAAGACCTCCGACCGCGACCTCACCAGCGTCAAGGTCATCCCGAGCCGGGGTGCCTGGCTGGAGTTCGACATCGACAAGCGCGACACGGTCGGCGTCCGCATCGACCGCAAGCGCCGGCAGGCCGTCACCGTCCTGCTGAAGGCGATCGGTTGGTCCGCCGACCAGATCCGTGAGCGGTTCGGCTGGTCCGAGCTGCTCATGACGACGCTGGAGAAGGACCACATCGCCGGGCAGGACGAGGCCCTGCTCGACATCTACCGCAAGCTCCGTCCTGGCGAGCCGCCGACGCGTGAGAACGCGCAGACCCTGCTCGACAACCTCTTCTTCAACCCGAAGAGGTACGACGTCGCCAAGGTCGGCCGCTACAAGTTCAACAAGAAGCTCGAGATCGACGTCCCGATCGTCCGGGGCACGCTCTCCGAGGAAGACATCGTCAAGACCGTCGAGTACCTCTGCCGGCTGCACGCCGGTGAGGACGGTTACGAAGCGGACGACATCGACCACTTCGGCAACCGGCGTCTGCGTACGGTCGGCGAGCTCATCCAGAACCAGGTCCGCGTCGGCCTGTCCCGGATGGAGCGCGTCGTCCGCGAGCGGATGACGACCCAGGACGTCGAGGCGATCACCCCGCAGACCCTGATCAACATCCGGCCCGTCGTGGCCGCGATCAAGGAGTTCTTCGGCACCTCGCAGCTGTCGCAGTTCATGGACCAGACCAACCCGCTCGCGGGTCTGACCCACCGTCGCCGTCTGTCGGCGCTGGGTCCCGGTGGTCTGAGCCGCGAGCGGGCCGGCTTCGAGGTTCGCGACGTGCACCCGTCCCACTACGGCCGGATGTGCCCGATCGAGACGCCTGAGGGCCCGAACATCGGTCTGATCGGCGCGCTCTCGACGTTCGCGCGGGTCAACCCGTTCGGCTTCATCGAGACGCCGTACCGGAAGGTCGACAACGGCGTCGTCAGCGACGAGGTGCACTACCTCACCGCTGACGAGGAGGACCGTTTCATCAAGGCCCAGGCGAACGCCGTGCTCTCCAGCGACGGCACCTTCGCCGAGGACCGCGTCCTGGTCCGCCGTAAGGGCGGTGAGGTCGACTACGTGCCCGGCACCGAGGTCGACTACATGGACGTCTCGCCGCGACAGATGACCTCGGTCGCGACCGCGATGATCCCCTTCCTCGAGCACGACGACGCCAACCGTGCCCTCATGGGCGCGAACATGCAGCGTCAGGCCGTGCCGCTGGTGAAGGCCGAGTCGCCGCTCGTCGGCACCGGTATGGAGTACCGCGCCGCGGTCGACGCCGGTGACGTGGTCGTCGCCGAGGTCGGCGGCGTGGTCGAGGACCTGTGCGCCGACTACGTGACGGTGCACCAGGACGACGGCCACCGGCGTACCTACCTGCTGCACAAGTTCCGTCGGTCGAACGCCGGCTCCTGCGTCAACCAGAAGCCGATCGTGTTCGAGGGCGACCGCGTCGAGGCCGGTCAGGTCATCGCCGACGGTCCCTGCACCGACGAGGGCGAGATGGCGCTCGGGCGCAACCTGCTCGTCGCCTTCATGTGCTGGGAGGGCCACAACTACGAGGACGCGATCATCCTGTCGCAGCGCCTCGTCCAGCAGGACGTCCTCACCTCGATCCACATCGAGGAGCACGAGGTCGACGCCCGCGACACCAAGCTCGGCCCGGAAGAGATCACCCGCGACATCCCGAACGTCAGCGAAGAGATGCTGGCCGACCTGGACGAGCGCGGCATCATCCGGATCGGCGCCGAGGTCGTCCCCGGCGACATCCTGGTCGGCAAGGTCACGCCCAAGGGCGAGACCGAGCTGACCCCGGAGGAGCGCCTGCTCCGCGCCATCTTCGGTGAGAAGGCCCGGGAGGTCCGGGACACCTCGCTGAAGGTTCCGCACGGCGAGACCGGCACCGTCATCGGTGTCCGGACGTTCTCCCGCGAGGACGGCGACGAGCTGCCCCCCGGCGTGAACGAGCTGGTCCGGGTCTACGTCGCCCAGAAGCGGAAGATCCAGGACGGTGACAAGCTCGCCGGCCGCCACGGCAACAAGGGCGTCATCTCCAAGATCCTGCCGGTCGAGGACATGCCGTTCCTCGAGGACGGCACCCCGGTCGACATCGTGCTCAACCCGCTGGGTGTGCCCTCGCGTATGAACATCGGCCAGGTTCTGGAGACCCACCTCGGGTGGATCGCCAAGACCGGCTGGTCGGTCGAGGGTGAGGACGAGGACTGGAAGCGCCAGCTCCGCTCGATCGAGGCGCACGAGTCCCCCGCTGACAGCAACGTCGCGACCCCGGTCTTCGACGGTGCCCAGGAGGAGGAGATCAAGGGTCTGCTCGAGTCGACCCTGGTCAACCGTGACGGCAAGCGGCTGGTCAACGGCGACGGCAAGGCGCAGCTGTTCGATGGCCGCTCCGGTGAGCCGCTGCCGGACCCGATCTCGGTCGGTTACGTCTACATCCTCAAGCTGAACCACCTGGTCGACGACAAGATCCACGCTCGGTCGACCGGCCCGTACTCGATGATCACGCAGCAGCCGCTGGGTGGTAAGGCGCAGTTCGGTGGCCAGCGGTTCGGCGAGATGGAGTGCTGGGCCATGCAGGCCTACGGGGCGGCGTACGCCCTGCAGGAGCTGCTCACCATCAAGTCCGACGACGTCCTCGGCCGAGTGAAGGTCTACGAGGCCATCGTCAAGGGCGAGAACATCCCGGAGCCGGGAATCCCGGAGTCGTTCAAGGTGCTTCTCAAGGAGCTCCAGTCGCTGTGCCTGAACGTCGAGGTGCTGTCCAGCGACGGTGTGGCGCTCGAGATGCGTGAGACCGACGACGAGGTCTTCCGGGCCGCGGAGGAACTCGGTATCGACCTGTCGCGTCGCCCGAACGAGGGCGTCAGCAGCGTCGAGGAGATCTGACGGAAGGCGGCCCCGGCTCCTATGAGCCCGGGGCCGCCACCCGCCGGCCTTGAATTCACCCGAGCAACGAAACACGAGGGATAGTCCAAGTGCTCGACGTCAACTTCTTCGACGAGTTGCGCATCGGCCTTGCTACCGCTGACGACATCCGGCAGTGGTCGCACGGCGAGGTCAAGAAGCCCGAGACGATCAACTACCGCACCCTCAAGCCCGAGAAGGACGGACTCTTCTGCGAGAAGATCTTCGGTCCGCAGCGGGACTGGGAGTGCTACTGCGGCAAGTACAAGCGGGTCCGGTTCAAGGGCATCATCTGTGAGCGCTGCGGCGTCGAGGTGACCCGTTCCAAGGTCCGTCGTGAGCGCATGGGTCACATCGAGCTGGCCGCGTCGGTGACCCACATCTGGTACTTCAAGGGTGTCCCGAGCCGGCTCGGCTACCTGCTGGACCTGGCTCCCAAGGACCTCGAGAAGATCATCTACTTCGCCTCGTACGTGGTCACGAGCGTGGACGCCGAGGCGCGTCACCGCGACATGTCCACCATCGAGAACGAGATCTTCGCCGAGAAGCGCCAGTCCGAGAACGGCCGTGACTCGGAGATCGAGAAGCGGGCCGCGAAGCTGGAGCAGGACCTCGCCGAGCTCGAGGCCGAGGGTGCCAAGGCCGACGTGCGCCGCAAGGTCAAGGAAGCCGGCGAGCGCGAGATGCGCCAGATCCGGGACAAGGCCCAGCGCGAGATCGACCGCCTCGACGAGGTGCTCGACACCTTCCGCAAGCTCGACTCCAAGCAGCTGGTCACCGACGAGCTGCTCTACCGCGAGCTGCGCGACCGCTTCGGTGAGTACTTCACCGGTGGCATGGGCGCCGAGGCCATCAAGGCCCTGCTCGAGAACATGGACCTGGACGCCGAGGCGGAGAACCTCCGGGAGATCATCCGCACCGGCAAGGGCCAGCGGAAGATCCGGGCGCTCAAGCGGCTCAAGGTCGTCGCGGCGTTCCTGAACACCCGCAACTCGCCGCTCGGCATGGTCCTGGACTGCGTCCCGGTCATCCCGCCGGACCTGCGCCCGATGGTGCAGCTCGACGGTGGCCGTTTCGCGACCTCCGACCTGAACGACCTGTACCGCCGGGTCATCAACCGGAACAACCGCCTCAAGCGACTGATCGACCTCGGCGCGCCCGAGATCATCGTCAACAACGAGAAGCGGATGCTCCAGGAGGCCGTCGACGCGCTGTTCGACAACGGCCGTCGTGGCCGGCCGGTCACCGGTCCGGGCAACCGTCCGCTGAAGTCGCTCTCCGACATGCTCAAGGGCAAGCAGGGCCGGTTCCGTCAGAACCTGCTCGGCAAGCGGGTCGACTACTCCGGTCGTTCCGTCATCGTCGTCGGCCCCCGGCTCAAGCTGCACCAGTGCGGCCTGCCGAAGCAGATGGCGCTGGAGCTGTTCAAGCCGTTCGTGATGAAGCGCCTGGTCGACCTGAACCACGCGCAGAACATCAAGTCGGCCAAGCGGATGGTCGAGCGTCAGCGCCCGGTCGTGTGGGACGTCCTCGAAGAGGTCATCTCCGAGCACCCGGTTCTGCTGAACCGTGCTCCGACCCTGCACCGCCTCGGCATCCAGGCCTTCGAGCCGCAGCTGGTCGAGGGCAAGGCCATCCAGATCCACCCGCTCGTCTGCACCGCGTTCAACGCGGACTTCGACGGTGACCAGATGGCGGTCCACGTGCCGCTGTCGGCCGAGGCGCAGGCCGAGGCCCGGATCCTGATGCTGTCGTCGAACAACATCCTCAAGCCGGCCGACGGCAAGCCGGTCACCATGCCCACCCAGGACATGGTCATCGGTCTGTACCACCTGACCCACCTGACGCCCGGTGCGAAGGGTGAGGGCCGGGTGTTCAGCTCGGACGCCGAGGCGCGGATGGCGTACGACGCCGGCGAACTGCACCTGCAGGCGCCGGTGAAGATCCGGCTCCGTGAGGTCGTCGGTGTCGACAACGGCGCCAAGGGCTGCACGTGGGAGGCTCCGGAGGACTGGGTCGAGGGTGACCCGATCCTGGTGGAGACCACCCTGGGCCGCGTGATCTTCAACGAGACGCTCCCGCCGGGGTACCGGTACGTCAACTACGAGATCCGCAAGGGTCAGCTGTCGGCGATCGTCAACGACCTCGCCGAGCGCTTCCCCAAGGTCGCCCTGGCCGCGACCCTGGACGCGCTCAAGGAGGCCGGCTTCCACTGGGCCACCTGGTCCGGTGTGACGATCGGCATGGGCGACGTCATCGGCCCTCCGCGCAAGCCGGAGATCCTGCAGCGCTACCAGGGCGAGGCCGACCAGATCGACAAGCAGTACCAGCGCGGTCTGATCACCTCCGAGGAGCGCCGTAGCGAGCTCATCGACATCTGGACCAAGGCGACCAACGAGATCTCCAAGGAGATGGAGACCGCGCTGCCGCAGGAGAACCCGCTCTGGGTCATGATCAACTCCGGCGCCCGCGGTAACCTCCTCCAGCTCCGGCAGATCGCCGCGATCCGTGGTCTGGTGGCCAACCCCAAGGGCGAGATCATCCCGCGCCCGATCACCTCGTCGTACCGCGAGGGCCTGACCGTTCTGGAGTACTTCATCTCCACGCACGGTGCCCGTAAGGGTCTGGCCGACACCGCGCTGCGTACCGCCGACTCGGGTTACCTGACCCGTCGTCTGGTGGACGTCTCGCAGGACGTGATCATCCGCGAGGAGGACTGCGGCACCGAGCGCGCGATCCCGATGCAGGTGGGCGAGCGCGAGGCGGACGGCAAGCTGGTCGTCCACGTGCACGCCGAGACCGGTGTGCACGCCCGGACGCTGGCCGACGACATCAGCGACCAGAACGGCAACCTCGTGGTGCCGCGCGGCGCCGACCTCAACTCGATCCTGGTCGACCAGCTGGTCGCCGCCGGTGTCGAGACGGTCCGGGTCCGCAGCGTGCTCACCTGTGAGTCGAAGCTGGGTGTCTGTGCCGCCTGCTACGGCCGCTCGCTGCCGACCGGCAAGTCGGTCGACATCGGCGAGGCCGTCGGCATCATCGCGGCCCAGTCCATCGGTGAGCCGGGCACGCAGCTGACGATGCGTACCTTCCACACCGGTGGTGTCGCGGGTGAGGACATCACCCAGGGTCTGCCGCGTGTGCAGGAGATCTTCGAGGCCCGTGTGCCGAAGGGCAAGGCGCCCATCGCCGACACCCCCGGCCGCATCCGCATCGAGGACGGCGAGCGCTCGCGGAAGATCATCGTGGTGCCGGACGACGGCAGCGACGAGATCGTCTACGACAAGATCTCGAAGCGCGTGAAGCTGCGCGCCCACGACGGCTCGCACGTCAACGTCGGCGAGAAGCTCACCGAGGGCACCATCGACCCGCACGAGCTGCTGCGCATCATGGGCCCGCGCGCGGTCCAGGTCCACCTGACCAGTGAGGTCCAGGAGGTCTACCGCTCGCAGGGTGTGCTCATCCACGACAAGCACATCGAGATCATCATCCGCCAGATGCTCAAGCGGGTGACGGTCATCGACTCCGGCGCGACCGAGTTCCTGCCGGGCGTGCTGGTCGACCGGGCGCTCTTCGAGTCGGAGAACCGCCGGCTCGTGGGCGAGGGCGGCGAGCCCGCCGCCGGTCGTCCGGTGCTGATGGGTATCACCAAGGCGTCGCTGGCGACCGACTCCTGGCTCTCGGCGGCCTCCTTCCAGGAGACCACCCGGGTGCTCACCGACGCTGCGATCAACTCGCGCAGCGACTCGCTGGTGGGCCTCAAGGAGAACGTCATCATCGGTAAGCTCATCCCGGCCGGTACCGGTATCTCCAAGTACCGCAACATCCGGGTCGAGCCGACCGAGGAGGCCAAGGCCAAGGTGTACTCGATGACCGGGTACCCGGAGACCGACTACGGCTTCGGGCCGGCCAGCGGGCAGGCTGTGCCGCTGGACGACTTCGACTTCGGGTCGTACCGCTAAGGGTTTCTCCACATGGGGCGGTCGCGCACGGCGCGGCCGCCCCATGGGCGTTCCTAAGATGGTCTGGTGACTCTTCCCGTCGTCCCCACCCGCCACCCGATGGACCCGGAGCCGGTGCCGGCGACGAAGGCGCGGGCCGTCTTCGCCCTCGGTCTGGTGGGTCTGCTCACCGGCCCGCTCGTGGGTGGGGTGATCCCGGCCACCCTGGCGCTCCTGCTGGCCCGCCAGACAGCCCGTCAGGCCTTTGCGGCGGGCGGTTATCTGACCGGCTCGGCGTGGATCCGCCGGGGGCGGCGCCTGGCCTGGGGCGGGCTGGTGCTGGCGCTCACCGCGCTGGTGGTGCTGCTGATCGCCGGTCTGCTGCACCTGGCCGCGGCGCCCGGCGCGCAGGACTTCGCGCCCGGCACCAACTGACACAGCCGCCATGGCCACACAGGGTGGGCTGCAGCGCGGCCCGTACGGGTGACATGCTTTCGATATGACGCAACCGCCCGGCCCGCCGTACCAGCCGTCGTTCGGCCCGCCGCCGACGCCGTACAGTGCGCCGCCCTCGCCGTATGCGTCGCCCTACGCCTATGTGCCGCCTCCGCCGCCCACGGCGTCCTGGCAGCCCGAGCGGGTCGATCAGGTGACCGGCACCGGGTTCGGCCTGGTGCACCTCCAGGTGGCCCCGCTGACCTCGGGTGCGGCGATCGGGTCGCTGGTGGCCGGCATCGGTGCGATCCTGGTCTCGCTCGCGGTGTTCTGCTTCGGGCTGTCCGGGGCCGAGGAGGGCTGGGGTGGCTGGGCGGCCGGCGCCTTCGTGCTGCTGAGCGTGATGGCGTGTGCGGGCGCGGTGTCTCTCGGGGTGTTCGGCCGCCGGCAGATCCGCCGGTCGCCGGAGCCGGGCCGGATCCGGTTCACCGGGCGGGGGCTGAGCACGGCCGGGATCGTGTGCGGCATCACCGGCGCCGCGCTGTCGTTGGTGGCGCTCGGTCTGGGGCTGGCGTTGCAGTTGTCATGAGCGCTCCACGCCCCTGTGACAGTGCGCCTTGCAGCGCACGGAGCGCAGATCCGGCACCGCGGAGATGGTACGTAGGAGTACCCGGTACACTGGTATACGGAGATGTCCATCGTGGGAGCCTGGGCTCATTTTGACCTGGGTGCGCAGGGTGGGTAGTCTTTCCCCTCGTGCCCGGGCTCGCCCGGGCAACTCGTGCGTGCACCCGTTTCGGAACGTGCGACGGGTTACAGCACCACGACGGGCAGGGTCGGCGAAGGCCCTGTTCACACAGACAACATCCGGAGCGCGTGAACCTTTCACGCGCGACGGGACCGTGAGCCGGACGACACGCCCGACCGCGGGTGCGGGACACTCCCCACCGGGGAGGGTTCGGCACACAGAGGCAGAAATACACGGTGCGGCCGTATTACAGGAAGCGGCCGAAGGGAGCGGAGAAACCCGGTGCCCACGATCCAGCAGCTGGTCCGCAAGGGCCGCCAGGCGAAGACGAGCAAGACGAAGACGCCGGCGCTGAAGGGAAGTCCTCAGCGGCGCGGCGTGTGCACGCGCGTGTACACCACTACCCCCAAGAAGCCGAACTCTGCGCTGCGCAAGGTCGCTCGTGTGAAGCTCAGCAGCCAGATCGAGGTGACGGCGTACATCCCGGGCGTCGGCCACAACCTGCAGGAGCACTCGATCGTGCTCGTGCGTGGTGGTCGTGTGAAGGACCTTCCGGGCGTCCGCTACAAGATCGTTCGTGGTTCGCTGGACACCCAGGGCGTCCGCAACCGCAAGCAGGCCCGCAGCCGTTACGGCGCGAAGAAGGAGAAGAGCTGACATGCCGCGTAAGGGACCCGCTCCGCGCCACCCTGTGGTCGCTGACCCGGTGTACAACTCCCCGCTGGTAACGCAGCTGGTCAACAAGATCCTGATCGGCGGCAAGCGTCAGCTCGCCGAGCGCATCGTGTACGGAGCCCTCGAGGGCGCCCGCGAGAAGAGCGGCACCGACCCCGTGGTGATCCTCAAGCGCGCCATGGACAACGTCAAGCCGACCCTCGAGGTCCGCAGCCGCCGTGTCGGTGGCGCGACCTACCAGGTTCCGGTCGAGGTCCGTACCCCGCGTCAGACCACTCTCGGCCTGCGCTGGCTGGTCCAGTACTCCAAGGCCCGCCGCGAGAAGACCATGATCGAGCGCCTCCAGAACGAGCTGCTCGACGCCAGCAACGGCCTCGGCGCCGCTGTCAAGCGTCGCGAGGACACCCACAAGATGGCGGAGTCCAACAAGGCCTTCGCGCACTACCGCTGGTAAGACCCTGCTGAGGCCCGGCACACCGCCGGGCCATGGCAGTCGTACCGGTCCACGAGACGACGACGAAGAAAAGTAGGGATGGAAGTGGCCGCCGCAGACGCGCTCGCCAAGGTACGCAACATCGGCATCATGGCGCACATCGACGCTGGTAAGACCACGACGACCGAGCGAATCCTGTTCTACACCGGCATCACGTACAAGATCGGTGAGGTCCACGAGGGCGCCGCCGTCATGGACTGGATGGAGCAGGAGCAGGAGCGCGGTATCACCATCACTTCCGCCGCCACCAAGTGCGAGTGGAAGGGTCACACGATCCAGATCATCGACACGCCCGGCCACGTCGACTTCACGGTCGAGGTCGAGCGGTCGCTGCGCGTGCTCGACGGCGCGGTGGCGGTCTACGACGGCGTCGCCGGCGTGGAGCCCCAGACCGAGAACGTCTGGCGTCAGGCGGACAAGTACAACGTCCCCCGGATGTGCTTCGTCAACAAGCTGGACCGGACCGGCGCGGACTTCTTCCGCTGCGTGCAGATGATGATCGACCGGCTCAACGCGACGCCGCTCGTCCTGCAGATCCCGATCGGGCTCGAGGGCGACCACATCGGTGTCGTCGACCTGATCGAGAACCGTGCGCTCACCTGGCGTGGGGAAACCCAGAAGGGTGAGGACTACGCCATCGAGGAGATCCCGGCCGACCTCGTCGACCAGGCCGCCGAGTGGCGCGAGAAGCTGATCGAGACCCTCGCGGACGTCGACGACGCCGTGATGGAGAAGTACCTCGAGGGCGAGGAGGTCTCCGTCGAGGAGATCAAGGCCGCCATCCGGCGCGCCACGATCGCCAGCAAGGCCAACCCGGTGCTCTGCGGCTCGGCGTTCAAGAACAAGGGTGTGCAGCCGATGCTGGACGCCGTTGTCGACTACCTGCCGTCGCCGCTGGACATCCCGGCCATCGAGGGCACCGCGACCGACGGCGAGACGCCGATGCAGCGGAAGCCGTCGAACGACGAGCCCTTCTCGGCGCTGGCCTTCAAGATCCAGACCGACAAGCACCTCGGCAAGCTGACCTACGTCCGGGTCTACTCCGGCACGCTCGAGACCGGCACCCAGGTGGTCAACTCCACCAAGGACCGCAAGGAGCGGATCGGCAAGATCTACCAGATGCACGCCAACAAGCGTGAGGAGCGCAACACCGCGCAGGCCGGCGACATCATCGCCGTCCAGGGTCTGAAGCAGACCACCACCGGTGACACGCTCTGCGACCCGGCCAAGCCGGTCATCCTGGAGTCGATGACCTTCCCGGAGCCGGTCATCCAGGTCGCCATCGAGCCGAAGACCAAGTCGGACCAGGAGAAGCTGGGCACCGCGATCCAGCGCCTCGCCGAGGAGGACCCGACCTTCCGGGTCTTCAACGACGAGGAGACCGGTCAGACCATCATCGCCGGCATGGGCGAGCTGCACCTCGACATCCTCGTCGACCGCATGCGGCGCGAGTTCAACGTCGAGGCGAACATCGGTAAGCCGCAGGTGGCGTACCGCGAGACGATCCGCGGCACCGTGGAGAAGCTCGACTACGTCCACAAGAAGCAGACCGGTGGCTCGGGTCAGTACGCGAAGGTCATCGTCAAGGTCGAGCCCCTGGGCCTCGAGGCCGACGGCCCGACCTACGAGTTCGTCAACGCCGTCACCGGTGGCCGTATCCCCAAGGAGTTCATCCCCTCGGTGGACGCGGGCGCGCAGGACTCCCTGCAGTACGGCGTGCTCGCCGGCTACCCGCTGGTGGGTGTCAAATTCACGCTGCTGGACGGTCAGTACCACGAGGTCGACTCGTCCGAGATGGCGTTCAAGATCGCCGGCTCGATGGCGATGAAGGAAGCGGCTCGCAAGGCTGACCCCGCTCTCCTCGAGCCGATGATGGCCGTCGAGGTCACCACCCCTGAGGACAACATGGGTGACGTCATCGGCGACCTCAACTCCCGGCGTGGCATGATCCAGTCGATGGAGGAGCGCCACGGCGCTCGCGTCGTCAAGGCTCTGGTCCCGCTCTCGGAGATGTTCGGCTACGTCGGCGACCTCCGGTCGAAGACTGCGGGCCGGGCGAGCTACAGCATGCTGTTCGACTCCTACGCCGAGGTTCCCGCGAACGTGGCTAAGGAGATCATCGCTAAGGCCACCGGCGCCTGACGCGTTGAGGCACGTGCGGTCCGTCGAGGACCGCACGTGCACTGGCAGTCGACAGAGTCCTGAGCGCCTTACTGGGCGTGCCGGGCAAAAGTAATGATCAGTCCACAGGAGGACACCAGTGGCGAAGGCGAAGTTCGAGCGGACTAAGCCGCACGTCAACATCGGCACCATTGGTCACATCGACCACGGTAAGACGACGCTGACTGCGGCCATCACCAAGGTCCTGCACGACGAGTTCCCGGACCTGAACCCGTACACCCCGTTCGACGAGATCGACAAGGCGCCGGAGGAGAAGGCCCGCGGCATCACGATCTCGATCGCGCACGTCGAGTACCAGACCGCGGCGCGCCACTACGCGCACGTGGACTGCCCCGGCCACGCCGACTACATCAAGAACATGATCACCGGTGCCGCGCAGATGGACGGCGCGATCCTGGTGGTCGCCGCGACCGACGGCCCGATGCCGCAGACCAAGGAGCACGTCCTCCTGGCCCGCCAGGTCGGCGTTCCGTACATCGTCGTCGCCCTGAACAAGAGCGACATGGTCGAGGACGAGGAGCTCCTGGAGCTCGTCGAGCTCGAGGTTCGCGAGCTGCTCAGCACCTACGAGTTCCCGGGCGACGACCTGCCGGTCGTTCGCGTCTCGGCGCTCAAGGCCCTCGAGGGTGACCCCGAGTGGACCGGCAAGCTCCTCGAGCTGATGAACGCGGTCGACACCGCGATCCCGCAGCCCGAGCGTGAGACCGAGAAGCCGTTCCTCATGCCGATCGAGGACGTGTTCACGATCACCGGTCGTGGCACCGTCGTCACCGGCCGGGCCGAGCGTGGCATCCTCAAGCCGAACGAGGAGGTCGAGATCGTCGGTATCCGCGAGAAGTCGACCAAGACCGTTTGCACCGGCATCGAGATGTTCCGCAAGCTGCTCGACGAGGCCCGCGCGGGTGAGAACGTCGGTCTGCTGCTCCGCGGCATCAAGCGCGAGGACGTCGAGCGCGGCATGGTCGTCGTGAAGCCGGGCACCACGACTCCCCACACGGAGTTCGAGGGCCAGGTCTACATCCTCTCCAAGGAGGAGGGTGGCCGGCACACCCCGTTCTTCCAGAACTACCGGCCGCAGTTCTACTTCCGTACCACGGACGTCACCGGCGTCGTCACGCTGCCCGAGGGCACCGAGATGGTCATGCCCGGCGACTCCACCTCCATGTCCGTGAAGCTGATCCAGCCGATCGCCATGGAGCAGGGCCTGAAGTTCGCGATCCGTGAGGGTGGCCGCACCGTCGGCGCCGGAACGGTCACGAAGATCAACAAGTGATTGAGGGTTCTGCCCTCAGGTGACCCCGATTAGCATTGCCGGATTCAATCCGGCATACTAGTCAGGTTGCGTCCGCGCGGGGTGGGTAACTGTTGAGGTATCACTGCTCTTCAGTTACCCACCCTCGCCGGGTGTCCGGGTGTGTTCTGTTTGCCGCCCGACACCACAGATCCCCGTGATCGACTGGAGTGCCTAGCACTCTGCCTGGGCCCCATCGGCCCGGAGGCGCGACACGCCCGACCGCGGGGGTCGGACAACGCAGGATCAACCGTCCTGCGGGCATGCGGAGGTTACCCGCTTCCGCAGGTAGCGGCATCGAGAGAAGGAAACAGAAGCCACCATGGCGGGACAGAAGATCCGCATCCGGCTCAAGGCCTATGACCACGAGGTCGTCGACTCCTCGGCGCGGAAGATCGTCGAGACGGTGACGCGTACCGGGGCGCAGGTCGCGGGCCCGGTGCCGCTGCCCACGGAGATCAACCGTTTCTGCGTGATCCGTTCGCCGCACAAGTACAAGGACTCGCGCGAGCACTTCGAGATGCGCACGCACAAGCGTCTGATCGACATCATCGACCCGACTCCGAAGACGGTCGACTCGCTCATGCGCCTCGACCTGCCGGCTGGCGTCGACATCGAGATCAAGCTGTAGGGACCGGACAATGGACAGGCAAGTTAAGGGGATCCTGGGCGCCAAGCTCGGCATGACCCAGGTCTGGGACAACAACAAGGTCGTCCCGGTAACCGTGGTGCAGGCCGGCCCGTGCGTCGTCACCCAGGTCCGCACCGATGAGAAGGACGGCTACGCCGCTGTCCAGCTGGCGTACGGCGCGATCGACCCGCGGAAGGTGAACAAGCCGGAGAGCGGCCAGTTCGCCAAGGCCGGCGTTTCGCCGCGCCGCCACGTGGTGGAGCTGCGCACCGTCGACGCGAGCGAGTACGAGCTCGGCCAGGAAGTCACCGTCGAGGCGTTCGCGGCCGGACAGCCGATCGACGTCACCGGTAAGACCAAGGGCAAGGGCTACGCCGGCGTCATGAAGCGGCACGGCTTCCACGGCCTCCGCGCCAGCCACGGTGTCGAGCGCAAGCACCGCTCGCCCGGCTCGATCGGCGCCTGCGCGACCCCGGGTCGCGTCTTCAAGGGCGTCAAGATGGCCGGCCGCATGGGTGGCAAGCGCTTCACCGTGCAGAACCTGGTGATCCAGGCGGTCGACACCGAGCGCAACCTGATCCTGGTCCGCGGCGCTGTGCCCGGTCCCAAGGGCGCGCTGATCCTTGTCCGCACCGCCGCGAAGAAGACCGCGAAGGGTGGTGCCAAGTGAGCTCGGTTGACGTGATCAACGCGGAGGGCACCAAGGCCGGCTCTGTCGACCTGCCCGCCAGCGTCTTCGACGTTCAGGCGAACATCCCGCTGATGCACCAGGTCGTCGTGGCGCAGCTGGCCGCGGCCCGGCAGGGCACGCACAAGGCCAAGACGCGCGGCGAGGTCGCCGGCGGCGGCAAGAAGCCGTACAAGCAGAAGGGCACCGGTCGCGCCCGTCAGGGCTCGATCCGCGCGCCGCAGTTCACCGGCGGTGGCGTCGTGCACGGTCCCGTGCCGCGCGACTACAGCCAGCGGACCCCCAAGAAGATGAAGGCCGCCGCTCTGCGTGGCGCCCTCTCCGACCGGGCTCGTGACGGCCGCGTCTACGTGGTCGAGTCCTTCGTCACCGGCGAGAAGCCGTCGACCAAGGCCGCTGTCGCGACGCTGCGGAAGGTCGCCCAGACCACCAAGGTCCTGGTCGTTCTGGACAGCCAGGACGAGCTGAACTGGGTGTCGCTGCGCAACGAGCCGTCCGTCCACCTCATCGAGGCCGGCCAGCTCAACACCTACGACGTGCTGGTCGCCGACGAGGTGGTCTTCACGAAGGTCGCGCTCGACGAGTTCCTGGGCGGGTCCGAGAAGTCCGAGGAGGGCGACAAGTGAGCACGATCGCCGACCCGCGCGACATCATCGTCGCCCCGGTGGTCTCCGAGAAGAGCTACAGCGTTCTCGACCAGAACTGGTACACGTTCGAGGTCCGTCCGGACGCGAACAAGACCCAGATCAAGATCGCGATCCAGCAGATCTTCAACGTCCGCGTGCTGACCGTGAACACGGCGAACCGCGAGGGCAAGCGCAAGCGCACCAAGACCGGTTGGGGTCAGCGCAAGGCGACCAAGCGCGCGATGGTGAAGCTGGCTGACGGTGACCGTATCGAGGCCTTCGGCGGCCCGGTCAGCTAAGGGGTTTGTGAATCATGGCAATCCGTAAGTACAAGCCGACCACTCCGGGCCGTCGTGGCTCGAGCGTCGCCGACTTCGCCGAGATCACTCGGTCGACGCCGGAGAAGTCGCTGCTGGTCCCGCTGCCCAAGAAGGGCGGCCGCAACGTCCACGGCCGGATCACCACCCGGCACCAGGGCGGTGGCCACAAGCGGCAGTACCGGCTCATCGACTTCAAGCGGAACGACAAGGACGGCGTGCCGGCCAAGGTCGCTCACATCGAGTACGACCCCAACCGCACCTCCCGCATCGCGCTGCTGCACTACGCCGACGGTGAGAAGCGCTACATCCTGGCGCCGAAGGACCTGAAGCAGGGCGACCGCGTCGAGTCGGGCGTGGGCGCGGACATCAAGCCGGGCAACAACCTGCCCCTTCGTAACATCCCGGTCGGTACGACGGTCCACGGTGTGGAGCTTCGTCCCGGCGGTGGCGCCAAGCTGGCCCGTTCGGCCGGCGTCGGTATCCAGTTGCTCGGCCGTGAGGGCGCCTACGCCACGCTGCGTATGCCCTCCGGTGAGATCCGTCGCGTCGACATCCGTTGCCGCGCCACGGTCGGCGAGATCGGCAACGCCGAGCAGTCGAACATCAACTGGGGTAAGGCCGGCCGTATGCGGTGGAAGGGCAAGCGCCCGACCGTCCGTGGTGTCGCCATGAACCCTGTCGACCACCCGCACGGTGGTGGTGAGGGTAAGACCTCCGGTGGTCGTCACCCGGTCAACCCGGCTGGTAAGCCGGAGGGCCGTACCCGCCGCAAGGGCCAGGAGAGCGACAAGCTGATCGTTCGCCGCCGCTACGCCACCCGCAAGCGCGGGTAACGGGAGTTAAAAGATGCCTCGCAGCCTGAAGAAGGGCCCGTTCGTCGACGACCACCTGCTCAAGAAGGTGGAAGTCCAGAACGAGAAGAACTCGAAGAACGTCATCAAGACCTGGTCGCGGCGCTCGACGATCATCCCCGACATGCTCGGGCACACGATCGCCGTGCACGACGGGCGCAAGCACGTCCCGGTCTTCGTCACCGAGGCGATGGTCGGGCACAAGCTCGGCGAGTTCGCTCTGACCCGTACGTTCAAGGGTCACGAGAAGGACGACCGCAAGAGCCGTCGTCGCTAAGCAGATACACGGATTAGAGGATTTAGGAGCTACAGCGATGCCAGTTAAGGGCGACGCTCCGGTGCTTCCGGGCGCGCGGGCGGTTGCGCGGCACGTGCGCATCTCGCCGAACAAGGCGCGCCGGGTGGTCAACCTCGTCCGCGGTCTGCCCGCGAAGGAGGCGCTCACCGTCCTGCAGTTCGCGCCGCAGGCCGCCAGCGAGCAGGTCTACAAGGTGCTGGCCAGCGCGATCGCGAACGCGGAGAACAACGAGCGGCTCGACCCCGACGCTCTCCTCGTGAGCGAGGCGTTCGTCGACGAGGGCCCGACGCTCAAGCGGTTCCGTCCGCGGGCGCAGGGTCGTGCGTACCGGATCCGCAAGCGCACCAGCCACATCACCATCGCGGTCGAGGCGGTCCAGACGGCCCGCCCGGCGAAGAAGGCCGCGGCCAAGAAGGCCGCGCCGAAGGCCGAGTCCCAGAGCACGGAGGGTGCCGAGTAATGGGTCAGAAGGTTCACCCCACCGGGTTCCGCCTCGGCATCTCCACCGACTGGAAGAGCCGCTGGTTCGCGGACAAGCTCTACAAGGACTACATCGGCGAGGACGTCAAGATCCGCCGCATGATGTCCAAGGGCCTCGAGCGCGCCGGCATCTCCAAGGTGGACATCGAGCGGACCCGTGACCGGGTACGTGTCGACATCCACACCGCCCGGCCGGGCATCGTCATCGGCCGTAAGGGTGCGGAGGCCGACCGGATCCGCGGCGAGCTCGAGAAGCTCACCGGCAAGCAGGTCCAGCTGAACATCCTCGAGGTCAAGAGCCCCGAGTCGGACGCTCAGCTGGTCGCGCAGGGTGTCGCGGAGCAGCTGTCCTCCCGGGTCAGCTTCCGCCGCGCGATGCGCAAGGCCATGCAGTCGGCCATGAAGAACCCGATCTGCAAGGGCATCCGGGTGCAGGTCTCCGGCCGTCTCGGCGGCGCGGAGATGAGCCGCACGGAGTTCTACCGTGAGGGTCGCGTTCCGCTGCACACGCTCCGCGCCAACATCGAGTACGGCTTCTTCGAGGCCCGTACCACGTTCGGCCGGATCGGCGTGAAGGTCTGGATCTACAAGGGCGACGCCGTCCCCGGCCGCGAGGCCGTGGCCGAGGCGCCGGCGCGTCCGCGCCGGGACCGCGCCGAGCGTCCCGAGCGTCCGCGCCGTGGCCGTTCCGGTTCGTCCGGCACGACCGCGGGCGGCACCGAGGCGGGTCGCGCTGCGGCCCAGTCCCGGTCGACCGCGGACGGCGACAACGCGAACGACGCCGCGGTCGCCGCGGCTCCGGCTCCGGCCGAGACGCAGCAGGAGGGCTGACACATGCTGATGCCGCGTAAGCCCCCCAAGGGCTTCCGTAAGCCGCATCACCCGGACCGCAGTGGCGCGTCCAAGGGTGGCAACCGGGTCGTCTTCGGTGAGTTCGGTATCCAGGCTCTCGAGCCGGCGTACGTGACCAACCGTCAGATCGAGTCGGCACGTATCGCCATGACCCGTCACATCAAGCGTGGCGGCAAGGTCTGGATCTCGATCTTCCCGGACCAGGCTCTGACGAAGAAGCCGGCCGAGACCCGGATGGGTTCCGGTAAGGGTTCTCCCGAGTGGTGGGTGGCGAACGTCAAGCCGGGACGCATCCTCTTCGAGATGTCGTTCCCGAACGAGACGGTCGCGCGTGAGGCGATGCGCCGCGCGATCCACAAGCTCCCGATGAAGTGCCGCATCGTGACGCGCGAAGTGGGTGAAAGCTGATGGCAGCGGGCGTTAAGGCATCCGAGCTGCGCGAGTCCTCCGAGGAGGAACTGGTCGCGAAGCTGCGGGAAGCCAAGGCGGAGCTGTTCAACCTTCGTGTGCAGCGCGCGACCGGGCAGCTCGACAATCACCGTCGGCTCCAGGTCGTCCGCAAGGACATCGCGAAGATCTACACGATCATGCGTGAGCGGGAGCTGGGCCTCTCGGTTGCGCCGGATGAGGTGACGGCATGAGTGAGAACACCACCACCGCTCCGCGCGCTCAGCGCAAGGTGCGTGAGGGTCTCGTGGTCAGCGACAAGATGGACAAGACCGTCGTTGTCGAGGTCGAGGACCGGGTCAAGCACGCCCTGTACGGCAAGGTCATCCGTCGTACGCGGAAGCTGAAGGTGCACGACGAGCAGAACTCGGCCGGCGTTGGCGACCGGGTTTCGATCATGGAGACTCGTCCGCTCTCCGCCACCAAGCGGTGGCGGCTCGTGGAGATCCTCGAAAAGGCCAAGTGAGTGCGCTGGGCCGGTTTCGGCCGGCCCAGCGGACCATCGTTCCGCCAAGCTTCGGGCACTGCCTGAAGAACTGGCAGACATAGGAGACAGACGTGATCCAGCAGGAGTCGCGACTCCGCGTCGCCGACAACACGGGTGCCCGGGAGATCCTGTGCATCCGCGTGCTCGGCGGTTCCGGTCGCCGTTACGCGAGCATCGGCGACGTCATCGTGGCCACGGTCAAGGACGCCATCCCCGGTGCCGGTGTGAAGAAGGGTGACGTCGTCAAGGCGGTCGTCGTCCGCACCAGCAAGGAGCGGCGCCGTCCGGACGGCTCGTACATCCGTTTCGACGAGAACGCCGCCGTCATCATCAAGGACGGCGGGGACCCCCGCGGCACCCGCATCTTCGGCCCGGTCGGGCGCGAGCTGCGCGACAAGCGGTTCATGAAGATCATCAGCCTGGCGCCGGAGGTGCTCTGACCGTGAAGATCAAGAAGGGCGACACGGTCGTCGTCATCGCCGGCAAGGACAAGGGTGCCAAGGGTAAGGTCATCGCGGCCTTCCCGCGGCAGGACAAGGTCCTGGTCGAGGGCGTCAACCGGATCAAGAAGCACGAGCGCATCCGTACGAACCAGCGCGGTTCGAAGACCGGTGGCATCGTTACGCAGGAAGCGCCGATCCACATCTCGAACGTGCAGGTGCTGGACGGCGACGGCAAGCCGACCCGTATCGGCTACAAGGTCGACGACAACGGCAACAAGGTCCGGATCGCGCGTACGACCGGTAAGGAACTCTGATGACTGCCGCCACCGAGAGCAAGACGCTGCCGCGTCTCAAGCAGAAGTACCGCGCAGAGGTCGTTCCGGCCATCCAGGAGCAGTTCAAGTACGGCAACCCCATGCAGGTCCCCGGTCTGGTCAAGATCGTGGTCAACATGGGTGTCGGCGAGGCTGCCCGGGACGCCAAGCTGATCGACGGCGCGGTCCGCGACCTGACCACGATCACCGGTCAGAAGCCGCTGGTTCGCCGGGCGACCAAGTCGATCGCGCAGTTCAAGCTGCGTGAGGGCATGCCGATCGGCGCGAAGGTCACCCTCCGCGGCGACCGGATGTGGGAGTTCCTGGACCGGCTGCTGTCCATCTCGCTGCCGCGTATCCGCGACTTCCGCGGCCTCGACGGCCGGAAGCTGGACGGCCACGGCAACTACACCTTCGGTCTGACCGAGCAGTCGGTGTTCCACGAGATCGACCAGGACAAGATCGATCGGCCGCGGGGCATGGACATCACCGTGGTCACCACCGCGTCGACCGACGACGAGGGCCGGGCGCTGCTCAAGCTCCTGGGCTTCCCGTTCAAGGAGAACTGAGCATGGCCAAGAAGGCGCTGATCCTGAAGGCTGCCGCGAAGCCGAAGTTCGCCGTGCGTGCCTACACCCGCTGCCAGAAGTGCGGGCGTCCGCACTCGGTCTACCGCAAGTTCGGCCTGTGCCGCGTTTGCGTGCGGGACATGGCCCACCGCGGTGAGCTCCCCGGCGTGTCCAAGGCCTCCTGGTAACTTTCCGCCTCGGCCCGCCCTCGCGGCGGGCCACCCGGCGGACCCGAATGTAATGCCGCTTCGCCGTAGGCCTGAGCTCTGCTCGGGAACCCCGGCGAGAAAGGTTGACGAATACCCATGACGATGACGGACCCGATCGCAGACATGCTCACGCGTCTGCGTAACGCCAACCAGGCGTACCACGACAAGGTGACGATGCCCTACTCGAAGATCAAGGCGAACATCGCCGAGGTCCTCAAGGCCGAGGGTTACATCGCCGCGTGGACGTCTGAGGAGCCCGAGGAGGGCGCGGTCGGCAAGCGTCTGGTCGTTGAGCTCAAGTACGGCCAGAACCGCGAGCGCAGCCTCGCCGGCATCAAGCGCGTCTCGAAGCCCGGCCTGCGGGTTTACGCCAAGTCCGACGAGCTGCCGCGCGTGCTCGGTGGTCTCGGTGTCGCGATCATTTCGACGTCCCAGGGACTGCTGACCGACAAGCAGGCCCGCAAGCGGAGCGTTGGCGGGGAAGTCCTCGCCTTCGTCTGGTAACTGGAGACTTAGACATGTCGCGAATCGGACGTAAGTCGATCCCGGTCCCGGCCGGCGTCGATGTCAAAATCTCGGGCCAGACCGTCACGGTCAAGGGCCCGAAGGGCGAGCTCTCGCACACCGTCGCCGAGCCGATCACGGTCTCGCAGGACGGCGGCGAGCTGGTCGTCAACCGGCCCAACGACGAGCGCAAGGCCAAGGAACTGCACGGCCTCTCGCGTACCCTGGTCGCCAACATGATCGTCGGTGTCACCGAGGGCTACAAGAAGGTGCTGGAGATCAACGGCACCGGTTACCGCGTGACCGCGAAGGGCAAGGACCTGGAGTTCGCTCTGGGCTTCTCGCACCCGGTCCTCGTGGTTCCCCCGGCCGGCATCACCTTCTCGGTCGAGAAGCCGACCCAGTTCACTGTCACCGGTATCGACAAGCAGCTGGTGGGTGAGGTCTCCGCGAACATTCGCAAGATCCGTCCGCCGGAGCCCTACAAGGGCAAGGGTGTCAAGTACCAGGGTGAGGTCATCCGCCGCAAGGCTGGAAAGGCAGGTAAGAAGTGACCGCCACGCTGCTCAAGCGCCGCAACGGCGGCGGGGTTGCCGCCAAGCGTGCCGTCGGCAAGGCGCGTCGGCACTTCCGGGTCCGCAAGAACGTCCGTGGTACGGCCGAGCGTCCCCGCCTGGTCGTCACCCGGTCCTCGCGGCACATCACCGCGCAGATCATCGACGACCTCAAGGGCCACACGCTGGCTTCGGCCTCGACGCTGGACACCTCGATCCGGGGTGCCGAGGGCGACAAGACCTCGCTGTCCGGCAAGGTCGGCGCCCTGGTCGCCGAGCGTGCCAAGGCCGCGGGGATTTCCAAGGTCGTCTTCGACCGGGGTGGCAACAAGTACGCGGGGCGGATCGCCGCGCTGGCGGACGCCGCTCGCGAAGCCGGACTCGAGTTCTAGGAGGAATTGACCAATGCCTGGTCAGCAGCGCCGAGGCGGCGGGTCCGGCGGTAACACCGAGGGTGGCAACCGCCGGGACAACCGCCGTGAGGGCGGCCGCGGCAACGCGCCCGTCGAGAAGACCCCGCACCTGGAGCGGGTCGTCGCGATCAACCGTGTCGCGAAGGTCGTCAAGGGTGGTCGTCGCTTCAGCTTCACCGCCCTGGTGATCGTCGGCGACGGCGACGGCACCGTCGGTATCGGCTACGGAAAGGCCAAGGAGGTGCCCGCGGCGATCGCCAAGGGCGTCGAGGAGGCCAAGAAGCACTTCTTCAAGGTTCCGCGGATCGGCGCGACCATCCCGCACCCCATCACGGGTGAGGCGGCGGCCGGTGTCGTTCTGCTGAAGCCGGCGTCCGCCGGTACCGGCGTCATCGCCGGTGGCCCGGTGCGTGCCGTGCTCGAGTGCGCGGGCATCCACGACATCCTGTCGAAGAGCCTGGGCTCGTCGAACCCGATCAACATCGTGCACGCGACGGTGGCCGCGCTGAAGGGCCTCGAGTCGCCGGAGAAGGTCGCGGCTCGCCGTGGCCTGCCGGTCGAGGACGTGGCGCCGGCGGCCATGCTGGCGGCGCGTGCGGAAGCGGCGGTGCACTGATGGCGCGCTTGAAGGTCACCCAGATCCGGTCCGGGATCGGCCGTAAGCAGAACCAGCGGGACTCCCTGCGGTCGCTCGGCCTGAAGCGGATCAACGATGTGGTGGTCAAGGAGGACCGTCCCGAGATTCGGGGCATGATCTTCGCGGTGAACCACCTCGTCACTGTCGAGGAGGTCGAGTAATGGCGATCAAGGTTCACCACCTGCGCCCGGCGCCCGGTGCGAAGACCGCCAAGACCCGCGTGGGTCGTGGTGAGGGTTCCAAGGGCAAGACCGCCGGTCGCGGTACCAAGGGCACCGGTGCCCGTAAGAACACCCCGGCGTCGTTCGAGGGTGGGCAGATGCCCATCCACATGCGCCTGCCGAAGGTGAAGGGTCTGGGCAACCGGCCCCGTAACAAGGTCGTCTTCCAGGTCGTGAACCTGGACCGGCTCGCCGAGCTGTTCCCCAACGGCGGCTCGATCGGTCCGGCTGAGCTGGTCGAGGCCGGCGCCGTCCGTAAAGGCCAGCCGGTCAAGGTGCTGGGCTCGGGCGAGCTGGGCGGCGTCGCGCTGACCATCTCGGCGCACGCGTTCAGCGAGTCGGCCAAGGAGAAGATCGCTGCTGCCGGTGGCTCCGTCACCGAGCTGTAAGGCGTGATGCGGCGGAGGCCGCGGTCCCGGGGCACCCCGGGGCCGCGGCCTCTCTGCATTGTGGAGGTGCCGTAAACGGCCCTGTGCGGCGCGTGAGGCCACGATTGCGCTGTGGACGCACGCGAGTGCCGAAACGAGCCGATATCGCCGTGACGGCCGTCTCAGGGCCTCCGGTACGCCCGATTCGGCTCAACACAGTGGTTGTCCTCGATGGAAGCGGGCTGTGTTCCGGCCCGTGACGTAGGGTGGGACAGGTATTTCGATGGACGCGCAAGTAACCGGTTCAGCCACGAAGCCGGACACTTGTGTTGTACTGGGACATCGGCCCAAGCGATGCCGCTGGTTGCGCTCTCGGCCTTGCTGATACAGTGCTCCGCTGGCGGCCTCTATGGCTGTCCAATGATGTGTGCCCGAAGTTCCGGGATACCGCAACCCAGAGTGTGGCGACCACGCAGGAGGATCAGTTGTTGTCCGCCTTCACGAGTGCGCTTCGGACGCCTGACCTGCGGAAGAAGCTGCTCTTCACGGTAGCGATCGTAGGGATCTACCGTCTCGGTGCCACATTGCCCAGTCCGGGTGTCTCGTACGCCAACGTGCGGGCGTGCCTCAAAATCACCGAGGCTGCCAACAACGATCTGCTCAACCTGCTGAACCTGTTCTCCGGCGGCGCGCTGCTGCAGCTCTCCGTCTTCGCGCTGGGCATCATGCCGTACATCACGGCGTCGATCATCCTTCAGCTGCTCACCGTGGTCATCCCGCGCCTCGAGCAGCTGCGCAAGGAGGGCCAGTCCGGCCAGGCGAAGATCACGCAGTACACCCGGTACCTGACGCTCGGCCTGGCGGTTCTGCAGGCGTCGGCGTTCGTGGCCCTCGCGCGGACCGGTCAGCTGTTCAACGGCCTGTGCGACCAGAACGACCCGACCTACCAGATCATCCCCGAGGCCACCGGCATCCCGATGTGGCTCACGCTGAGCGTTCTCGTGATGACGATGACCGCCGGCACCGGTGTGGTCATGTGGCTCGGCGAGCTGATCACCGACCGCGGCGTCGGCAACGGCATGTCCGTCCTGATCTTCACCTCGATCGCGGCCCGCCTCCCCGGTGAGGGCTGGAGCATCAAGGAGTCCAGCGGCACCGGCAAGTTCTTCCTGGTGCTCGGCCTGGTGCTGGTCATCATCGCGCTGGTGGTCTTCATCGAGCAGGCGCAGCGCCGGATCCCGGTGCAGTATGCGAAGCGCATGATCGGCCGGCGGATGTACGGCGGCACCTCCACCTACATCCCGCTGAAGGTGAACCAGGCGGGTGTCGTCCCGGTCATCTTCGCCTCCTCGCTGCTCTACCTGCCGCAGCTCTACCTGCAGTTCTTCGACAAGAACACGCTCAAGCCGTACCAGGTGTGGATCCAGAACCACCTGGCCGACCCGGTCAGCCCGCTGTACATCGGCGTGATGTTCCTGCTGATCATCTTCTTCACGTACTTCTACGTCTCGATCACGTTCAACCCGACCGAGGTCGCGGAGAACATGAAGAAGTACGGTGGTTTCGTGCCGGGTATCCGCCCGGGCAAGCCGACCGCCGACTACCTGGACTTCATCCTCAGCCGGATCACCCTGCCGGGCGCCCTGTACCTTGGCTTGATCTCGGTTCTGCCGAACTTCTTCTTCATCTGGCTGAATCAGTCGCAGTACCAGAACTTCCCGTTCGGTGGTACGGCAGTGCTGATCATGGTGGGTGTGGGTCTGGAGACGGTCAAGCAGATCGAGAGCCAACTCATGCAGCGGAACTACGAAGGGTTCCTCCGGTAGTGGGGACGCGGGGCCGGGGGGCTCTGGCGTCGACGGTAGGCGTGGTTCTTCCTGACCGAAGCGAGGCGATGTAGGTGCGGCTGGTACTGGTGGGCCCTCCGGGGGCCGGCAAGGGGACCCAGGCTGAGTTCATCGCCGCCCATCTCGCTGTACCGAAGATCTCGACCGGGGACATCTTCCGGGCGAACGTGTCGCAGGGGACGCCGCTGGGCGTCGAGGCCAAGCGCTACATGGACGCCGGGCAGCTGGTCCCGGACGAGGTCACCATCAACATGGTCCGGGACCGGCTCGCCGAGCCCGACGCGGGGGACGGCTTCCTGCTGGACGGCTTCCCGCGTACCGTGCCGCAGGCCTCCGCCCTGGACAAGCTCCTGGCCGACCTGGGCACCGCCCTGGACCTGGTGATGGAACTCGTGGTCGACGACGACGAGGTCATCCGGCGGCTGTCCGGCCGCCGGACCTGTCGTGGTTGCGGAAAGATCTGGCACGTCGAGTTCGACCCGACGAGCAAGGAGAACATCTGCGACCGCTGCGGCAGCGAGCTGTTCCAGCGTGACGACGACAAGGCCGAGACCATCGCGAACCGGCTCGTCGAGTATGCGGACAAGACCGCGCCCCTGGTCGACTTCTACGGCGCTCAGGGCAAGCTGGTGGGCATCGACGCCACCGGGCCGGTCGAGGACGTCACCGTCCGCGCGATCGACGCCCTGCGGTCGTACGGCGGCTGACCCCGCCTCACAGCTGTACCGACGCCGCCCCGGGTAGATCCCGGGGCGGCGGCATTGTTGAGACGCCAGAGAGTTAGGCTCACCGCCATGCGCCGCCAAGAGCTGAACATTCAGCTGAAGACTCCCGAGCAGATCGAGCTGATGCGGGCGGCCGGACTGGTCGTCGCGGCCGCTCTGGACGCGATGCGCGCCGCTGTCGCCCCGGGGGTCTCCACCGCCGATCTGGACGCGATCGCCGAGAAGGTCATCCGCGACGCCGGCGCGATTCCCTCCTTCAAGGGCTACCACGGCTTCCCAGCGTCGATCTGCGCGTCGGTCAACGAGCAGGTCGTGCACGGCATCCCGAGCGCCGGCCAGGTGCTGCGCGAGGGCGACCTGATCTCGCTGGACTGCGGCGCCGTCCTGAACGACTGGCACGGGGACTCGGCGATCACCGTCGGCGTGGGCGAGACCGACCCGGCTCTGCTCCGGATGGCCGAGGTGGCCGAGGACGCGATGTGGGCCGGGATCGCGGCGGCCGCGCGGGGCGTCCTCAACGGGCGGGGCAAGCAGACCGACATCTCGTTCAACATCGAGCGGTCGATCCGCAAGGCCGGGCGGTACGGGATCGTCGACGGGTACGGCGGCCACGGCATCGGCACCGAGATGCACCAGGATCCGCACATCCTCAACCACGGTAAGCCGGGCCGCGGGATCAAGCTCCAGCCGGGTCTGGCCCTGGCCATCGAGCCCATGATCACGATGGGCTCCCCGCGGACCGTGGAGCTGGAGGACGGCTGGACCGTGGTGACCCGGGACAACTCGATCGCGGCGCACGTGGAGCACACCATGGCGCTGCTGGAGGACGGGGTGTGGGTGACCACCGCGCCGGACGGCGGCCGGGCCCGCCTGGGCGACCTGGTCACGGCTCGTCAGCCATAGGCGTCGATGGCGTGACCGTGCCATGCTTTCGCGCATGGCGCACGAGGGCATGCGGGCCGGCGACGGTGACCGCCAGAGGGTTGCGGATCGACTGCGGGAGGCCTTGGACGAGGGCCGTCTGGATCTGAGCGAGTACGACGAGCGGGTCCAGCAGGCGTACGCGGCGAAGACCTACGGCGAGCTGGAGGGCCTGCTCGCCGACCTGCCCGGCACCGTCCCGGTGGAGAAGGCCCAGGTCGAGCCGCACCGGGTCACGGAGCCGCCGGCGTCGGCGCCGGCCATGAAGGGGCACCGATCGGGGCCGCCTCTGCCGGGCATTCTCGGGGTCTTCCTGGTCTGTGTCGTGGTGTGGGCGATGAGCAGCCTCGGCTCGGGGGAGTGGCACTACTTCTGGCCGGGCTGGGTGTTGATCCCGGTCGTGTTCGCTCTTCTGGCGCACTTCAGGGACCGGGGCAAACGAGGCCACTGAGGCGGATATGGTCGAGTTGTCCGTAGGTGAACACGCCCGACAGCGGGTTACGCAACCCTCGGTTTGGCGTCGCTGTTACGGGCGCGTAGACTGGCTCGCTGGCGCGTAGCGTCCACTCCTTCATGTCCTCAAGCGCTTCGAGGACCGGTGGGAGCCGCGGCTGGTTCGGGCCCCATCGTGGGCCTGGATGTGACGTTGCGCAAGCCTGCCCCAAGAACCCGATGTCAGGTAGCGGAGGACATGCCAAAGAAAGACGGAGCCATCGAGATCGAAGGCCGTGTGATCGAGCCACTGCCGAACGCTATGTTCCGCGTTGAGCTCGCCAATGGTCACAGGGTCCTGGCACACATCTCCGGGAAGATGCGCCAGCACTACATCCGCATCCTTCCCGAGGACAGGGTCGTCGTCGAGCTGTCGCCGTACGACCTGACCCGTGGGCGCATCGTCTACCGCTACAAGTGAGCTTTTTTCGGGCTGACGAGGGCCTTCGGGCCCGCGTCCGGCCCGGGGGCGGTTCATTCGGGTCCGCGGGGAATCACCAATCCCGTCTGACTGAGAGTTAAGGCAAACCGTGAAGGTCAAGCCGAGCGTCAAGCGGATCTGCAACAACTGCCGGGTCATCCGGCGGCACGGCCGGGTCATGGTCATCTGCTCGACCGACCCGCGCCACAAGCAGCGCCAGGGCTGAGTCCAGCGCAAGATCCGCACCACTGAACAAGCTCGTCCCGGCCGTGGGTAACCGCGGCTGTACCCCCGGTCGGAGGCCGGGGCCCGTCGCCAAAGACGGGATGGGGCGGGCACAGACCTCCGGGATCACGAACGAGGAGTACCGCCAGTAATGGCTCGTCTCGTCGGCGTCGATCTCCCCCGCGAGAAGCGGTTGGAGATCGCGCTCACCTACATCTACGGCATCGGGCGTACCCGTGCCGTGGAGACACTGACTGCTACCGCGATTGACCTGAACAAGCGCGCCAAGGACCTCTCGGAAGAGGAGCTGGTTCAGCTCCGCGACTACATCGAGGCCAACTTCAAGGTTGAGGGCGACCTTCGCCGCGAGGTCGCCGCGGACATCCGCCGCAAGGTTGAGATCGGTTGCTACGCCGGTATCCGCCACCGCAAGGGCCTGCCCGTGCGTGGACAGCGGACCCGGACCAACGCTCGTACCCGTAAGGGTCCGAAGCGGACGGTCGCCGGTAAGAAGAAGCCCGGTCGGAAGTAATAGGAGCGCACTGACTTATGCCACCGAAGGCACGCGCTGGGGCCGCCGTCAAGAAGGTCCGGCGCAAGGAACGCAAGAACGTCGCCCACGGGCAGGCGCACATCAAGAGCACCTTCAACAACACCATCGTGTCGATCACCGACCCGACCGGTGCGGTCATCTCCTGGGCCTCCTCCGGCCAGGTGGGCTTCAAGGGCTCCCGCAAGTCGACCCCGTTCGCCGCGCAGCTCGCTGCCGAGGCGGCCGCCCGTCGTGCCATGGAGCACGGCATGCGCAAGGTCGACGTTTTCGTCAAGGGTCCGGGCTCCGGCCGGGAGACCGCCATCCGTTCGCTGCAGGCCGCCGGCCTCGAGGTCGGGCAGATCTCCGACGTCACGCCGCAGCCGCACAACGGCTGCCGTCCGCCGAAGCGCCGCCGGGTCTGAGGGAGATACAGAGATGGCTCGTTACACAGGTGCGGACTGCAAGCGTTGCCGCCGCGAGAAGATGAAGCTGTTCCTCAAGGGCAGCAAGTGCGACGGGCCGAAGTGCCCGTTCGAGTCGCGTCCCTTCCCGCCCGGCCAGCACGGCCGTGGCCGGACCAAGGAGACCGAGTACCTGCTCCAGCACCGCGAGAAGCAGAAGGCCCGCCGCGTGTACGGCGTGCTGGAGAAGCAGTTCCGCGGTTACTACGAGGAGGCTGTCACCAAGCCCGGCAAGACCGGTGAGGTGCTGCTGCAGATCCTCGAGTCGCGTCTCGACAACGTCGTCTACCGGGCCGGCTACGCCGCGTCCCGTGACGCCGCCCGCCAGCTGGTCAAGCACGGCCACTTCCTGGTGAACGGCGTCAAGGTCGACATCCCGTCGTACCGCGTCCGGGACAAGGACATCGTCACGCTCCGGGAGAAGTCGAAGGAGCTCACGCCCTTCGTCGTCGCCCAGGCCCAGGCCGGCTCCAAGCCGGTTCCGGCGTGGCTGGAGCCGATCCCCAGCGAGATGAAGATCCTGATCCACTCGCTCCCGGCCCGCGCTGTCATCGACACGCAGGTCCAGGAGCAGCTGATCGTCGAGCTTTACTCGAAGTAACGCTTCCGAGAGTGCCGGCCGTCCGGCCGGCACTCTCGAGTGGCAAACAGACGGCCATCAAATAGCGGGTGGCCCGACAGAAAGAAGAACAGCGTGCTCATCAGCCAGCGGCCGACCCTCTCGGAGGAGTCGCTCAGCGAGACCCGTTCCCGGTTCACCATCGAACCGCTGGAGCCGGGCTTCGGCTACACCCTCGGTAACTCTCTGCGGCGGACCCTGCTGTCGTCCATCCCGGGCGCGGCGGTCACCAGCATCAAGATCGACGGCGTGCTGCACGAGTTCACCACGATCCCCGGTGTCAAGGAGGACGTGGTCGAGCTGGTCATGAACGTCAAGGAACTGACCGTCAGCTCGGAGCACGACGAGCCGGTCAGCATGTACCTGCGCAAGCAGGGCCCGGGCGACGTGACCGCCGGGGACATCCAGCCGCCGGCCGGTGTCTCGGTGCACAACCCCGATCTGAAGCTGGCGACCCTGAACAGCAAGGGCCGTCTGGACATGGAGCTGACCGTCGAGCGCGGTCGTGGCTACGTCACCGCGGCGCAGAACAAGAACGCCGGCGCCGAGATCGGCCGCATCCCGGTCGACTCGATCTACTCGCCGGTGCTCAAGGTCACCTACCGCGTCGAGGCGACCCGTGTCGAGCAGCGCACCGACTTCGACCGCCTGATCATCGACGTCGAGTCGAAGGCGTCGATCTCCCCCCGGACCGCGCTGGCCTCGGCCGGCTCGACCCTCGTGGAACTCTTCGGCCTGTGCCGTGAGCTCGACGAGACCGCCGAGGGCATCGACATCGGCCCGTCGCCGCAGGACGCGCAGCTCGCTGCCGACCTGGCCCTGCCGATCGAGGAGCTGGACCTCACCGTCCGGTCGTACAACTGCCTCAAGCGCGAGGGCATCAACAGCGTGGGCGAGTTGATAGGGCGTACGGAGGCCGACCTTCTGGACATCCGGAACTTCGGCCAGAAGTCGATCGACGAGGTCAAGATGAAGCTCGCCGGAATGGGCCTGGGCCTGAAGGACAGCGCGCCGTCCTTCGACCCTGCGCACGTGGTCGACTCGTTCGGCGACGTGGACTACGACACCGACGACTACCGCGAGACCGAGCAGCTCTAAGAGCTCGGCTGCGCCACATTTCAAGGAGCATCGGAAATGCCCACGCCCACCAAGGGTGCCCGCCTCGGCGGCAGCCCGGCTCACGAGAAGCTCATCCTGGCCAACCTGGCCACCGAGCTCTTCCGGCACGGGAAGATCAAGACCACCGAGTCGAAGGCCAAGCGGCTGCGCCCGCTGGCTGAGCAGCTCGTCACGAAGGCCAAGCGCGGCGACCTGCACGCCCGTCGCCGGGTTCTGGCCACCGTGAAGGACAAGGACGTCGTGTACGCCCTGTTCGAGCAGATCGCTCCGCGGTACGCCAACCGCCCCGGTGGGTACACCCGGATCACCAAGATCGGCCCGCGCAAGGGTGACGCCGCTCCGATGGCCGTCATCGAGCTGGTCGAGGAGCTGCAGGTCGCGGCCAGCACCGGCCCGTCCAAGGAGGCCCGCAAGGCCGCCGCGCAGCAGGCCAAGGTCGAGGCCCTCGCCCCCGAGGACGAGGCTCCCGCCGCCGCGGCCAAGGGTGACGACGTCCAGGACGACCAGGACGCCGAGGCGCCGGTGAGCGCTTCCGGTGACAAGCCCGGCGACAAGGCCGAGGGCGAAGACACCGACAAGGCCTGATCCACACGGATCGGATCCACAACGGGCGAGGCCCGGCATCCTTCGGGGTGCCGGGCCTCGGCCATCTCTGGAGAGAGCATGGACACCATTCGGCTTCGCCTGGACGTGTCGTACGACGGCGCCGACTTCTCCGGCTGGGCGGCTCAGCCGGGACGGCGTACCGTCGCGGGGGTCTTGATCGAGGGTTTCGCCCGCCTGATCGGGGCCGAGACGCCGCTCGGGCTGACCGTCGCCGGCCGCACCGACGCCGGGGTGCACGCGACCGGCCAGGTCTGTCACGTCGACCTGCCCGCCGAGCGGTGGACCGAACTGGCGGGCTCGCTGCTGCGGAGGCTCGCCGCGGTGCTGCCGCCGGACGCGCGGGTCCGGTCGGTGACGCCGGTGCCGGACACGTTCGACGCCCGGTTCTCGGCCACGTTCCGCCGCTACGAATACCGGGTCTCGGACGCGCCGTGGGGGCCGGAGCCGCTGCGCCGTCACGACACCCTCGGCTGGATGCGCCCGCTCGACCTGGACCGGCTCAACGCGGCCGCGGCCGGGCTGCTGGGCGAGCACGACTTCGCCGCGTTCTGCAAACGCAAGGAGCACGCCACCACGATCCGGGCGATCAACCGGCTGGACTGGCGGCGCGACCCCGACGGGGTGTGTGTGGCGACCGTGCAGGCCGACGCGTTCTGCCAGGCCATGGTGCGCAGCCTGGTCGGGGCGATGCTGACGGTCGGCGACGGGCGGCGGGCGCCGGAGTGGCCGGCCGAGCTGCTCACCCTGCGCGAACGGTCCAGCGAGGTGATGGTCGCCGCGGCACACGGGCTCACCCTGGTCGCGGTCGGCTATCCGGACGAGACGGAGTACGCGGCCCGCGCCGAGGCCACCCGCCGCCTGCGCGCCTGAAAGGCCGGCCGAGGGGCTTACGACGCCCGGCGGATCAGGATGCTGTCGTGGAGGTGGGTGTCCAGGACGTCGCGGGTCAGCTGTGTCACCTGGGGGGCGTCGGGGGCGACCAGCTCGCCCGACGGTCCGGTGATCACGCAGTACATGACGTAGTGGCCGCGGGTGCGCCACGCGACCGGGGCGCCCAGGCCGGTCGTGGCGCCGGACATCTCGGTGAAGCCGCCGTCGCCGGTCTCGACCAGGTAGCGGATCTGGTCACCGACGGCCATCGCGCTCGTCGTGTCGGGCAGGTTCAGCATGCCGGCGGTGATCCGGTAGTCGGCGTAGGGGACGGTGAGGGCGGCCCGGACCGCCTGGGAGCATCCGTACCGCTGAAGGGTGGTGCGGAGGGCGCCGCCGGCCGCGAGGGAACAGTCGGCGGTGAGGTCGGTCCGTGTGACGCCGAAGGCGGTGATGTCGCCCGGGAAGACCTCGGCCTCGCTGAGCGGCGCCGGATCCACCTCGCGCGTCGCGATCCGCGCGTCGACCTCGGCGGAGGCCAGCTGAGCCGGTGGGCGGCGATCGTCGGCGACGAAGAGGACACCCAGCATCACCACGATGCCCAGCACGATCAGGCCGGCCAGGCCACGGGTGAACAGATGGGTGGTCAGCGGCTCACGCCGCAGGTGGCGCCGGGACCGGCGACGGTGCTGGCCCCGGGCGGGGAATCGGATCGGCAGGTTCAGACCGCCCGCCGGTGCGGCGCGATGGGCGGAGCGCGACGGGGTGGCGTACCGCATGGGCTCAAGCTAGGCGCGCACGCTGATCGATTGACGCACACCGTGTCCGCCACCCCGGCGAGTCGCTCGTCACCCCGCGGCGCGACACTTGACGGGTGACCGCCGACCACTACTTCACCGCCGATCCTGACGCGCCGCTGCGGCGTGGCGAGATCGAGTTCACCGTCGCCGGCCGGGACTACCGGCTGGCCGTCGCCTCCGGGGTCTTCTCGGCCGGCCGTCTCGACCCGGGCACCGCCGTGCTGCTGCGCAAGGCCGGTCTGCCCGACGGCCGGGCCGAGGGCGCGTTCCTCGACCTCGGTTGTGGGTATGGTCCGATCGCCTGCGTGCTGGCCAGTGAGGCCCCGCAGGTCACGGTCTACGCGGTCGACGTCAACTCCCGAGCCCGTGACCTGGCCGCGGAGAACGCCGAGCGCCTGGGCCTCGGTGAGCGCGTGCTGGTCCGGGCGCCGGACGAGGTGCCCGCCGACGTGACGTTCGCCGAGATCTGGAGCAACCCGCCCACCCACGTCGGCAAGGCGGAGCTGCACGCCCTGCTGGAGCGCTGGCTGCCACGGCTCGCGCCGGGCGGCACGGCCTGGCTGGTGATCAACCGCAACCTCGGCGGTGACTCGCTGCACACCTGGCTGGTCGGGCTCGGCTGGACCGTTGAGAGAATGGCCAGCCAGAAGGGGTTCCGGGTGCTGCGGGTCAGCGGAAAATCGGCTGACTGAACCAGCGCTGACAGGGAGGATGCCGCCATGGGTTACGTGGATGTCGCCGGCGCCGGTTTTGTGCTCCCCGATGGGCGGGAGCTCTTCTCCGACGTGTCGTTCCGGGTCGGTGAGGGCGCCAAGGTCGCGCTCGTCGGCCCCAACGGGGCGGGCAAGACCACGCTCATGCGCATGGTGGCCGGTGACATACCGACCCAGAGCGGGACCATCGCCAGGTCCGGTGGGCTCGGCGTGATGCGCCAGTTCATCGGCATGATCGGCGACGACCGTACCCTTGAGGATCTTGCTCTGTCGCTCGTCTCACCCGCCCTTCGCGAGGCCGGCGAGCGACTGCGGACCGCCGCCGCGGCGCTCGGCGAGACCGAGAAGACCCAGATCGCGTATGCCAACGCGCTCGCCCACTGGGGTGAGGTCGGTGGGTACGACGCCGAGGTGCTCTTCGACACGGTGACCGTCTCCATCCTCGGCAAACCGTGGGAGGAGGCCCGGAGCCGCATCGTGCGGACCCTGTCCGGTGGTGAGCAGAAGCGGTTCGCCCTCGACCTGCTGCTGCGCGGCAACGACGAGGTGCTGCTGCTCGACGAGCCGGACAACTTCCTCGACGTCCCGGCCAAACGCTGGCTGGAGCAGCGGATGCGCGAGTCGAACAAGTCGATCCTCTACGTCTCGCACGACCGGGAGCTGCTGGCCGAGACCGCCAGCCGGGTCGTCGCCGTCGAGGGCGGCAGCGCGTGGACCCATCCGGGCGGGTTCGCCTCCTGGCACGAGGCCCGGATGAACCGGCACGAGCGGATGGAGGAGCTGCGCCGCCGCTGGGACGAGGAGCACGAGAAGATCAAGGAACTGGTCTTCATGCTCAAGAACAAGGCCGCCTACAACGACGGCCTGGCCTCCCGGTATCAGGCCGCGCAGACCCGGCTCCGCAAGTTCGAGGAGGCCGGCCCGCCGCCGCTGCCGCCGAAGGACCAGGCCGTCCGGATGAACCTGCGCGGTGGCCGCACCGGCAAGCGCGCGGTCATCTGCGAGCAGCTCGAGCTGGAAAATCTGACGTTCCCGTTCGACCTGGAGATCTGGTATGGCGACCGGGTCGCCGTCCTCGGCGCGAACGGCACCGGCAAGTCGCACTTCCTGCGCCTGCTCGCGGCCGGCGGCACCGACCCCGACCTGGAGCACAAGCCAGTCGACGGGGCGCCGCTCGCGCACGTCTCGCACGACGGCAAGGCCCGGCTCGGCGCACGGGTCCGGCCCGGCCACTTCTCGCAGACCCACGATCGGCCCGAGCTGGTCGAGAAGACGCTGGTCGAGATCCTCTGGCGCGGCGACGAGCACCGGTCCGGGCTGGACCGGGCCGGCGCCATGAAGGCCCTCAACCGGTACGAGCTGGCCGCCCAGGGCGATCAGCGGTTCGGGACGCTCTCCGGCGGGCAGCAGGCGCGGTTCCTGGTGCTCCTGCTCGAACTCTCCGGGGCGACGGTGCTGCTGCTCGACGAGCCGACCGACAACCTCGACCTCGCCTCCGCCGAAGCGCTGGAGGAGGGTTTGAAGGCGTTCGAGGGCACGGTGATCGCTGTCACGCACGACAGGTGGTTCACCAGGTCGTTCGACCGCTTCGTGCTGTTCAGAGGGGACGGTGAGGTGGTGGAGGTTCCGGAGCCGGTCTGGGACGTCCGCTAGTTTTCTCGTCACGGACCGGTTATGGTCCGGTTACAACAACCCACGGGAGTCCGGGCACCGGGCTGAGAGGGGGGCTGATGCGGCCCCCGACCGTCGAACCTGATCCGGGTCATGCCGGCGCAGGGAGGAGTCCCTCATGGGCACAGCATTTCCCCGTATCCACGTCATAACCGACGATATCGACGTCGTTCGCGGTGTCGCCGGGCTGCCTGACGTGGCTGTCCAGATCAGAGTCAAGAGCAACGACGCTGCGGCGTACGCGCTAGCCGTCGCCGCCGTGGCGGTCTGCCGTCCGGCCGGGACGATCGTGCTGGTCAACGACCGGGTCGGGGTCGCTCTCGCGGCCGGGGCGGACGGCGTGCACCTCGGTGCCGACGATCTTCCGGTCGCCGCCGGACGGCGGGTCCTCGGTTCGTCGGCGATCATCGGCGCGACCTGCCGGGACGCCGGGACCGCCCGGGCCGCGGCCGATGCCGGCGCCAGCTATCTCGGCGTCGGGCCGGCCTTTCCCACGTCCACCAAGGACGGGCTGCCACCACCACTCGGACCGGCCGCGATAGCGGCCGTCGCCGACGCGGTGCCGGGCATCCCGGTACTGGCGATCGGTGGCATCACCGCGGAACGGGTGCCGCAACTCGCGGTGCACGGGATCGCGGCGGTCTCCGCCTTCGCGGCGGATCCGAAGGGAGCGGTCGCGGAGTTCCTGGCGGTCCTGCCATGACCCGGGTCGCTGTCGTCGGTGGCGGCATCATCGGGCTCTCCATCGCCGCTGAGCTGCTCGATCGTGGGGCCGACGTCACCGTCTACGACCCGTCGCCGGACGGGGCGGACGGGGCCTGGCATGTCGCTGCCGGGATGCTCGCGCCGGGTGGGGAGTCGGCCTTCGAGTATCCGCATCTCACCCGGCTGCTCGAGGCGGGGCACGAGCTGTGGCCGTCGTTCGTGGCCGGGCTCGGGGACGTGGGCTACGACCGGGCCGGGACCCTTTCGCTGGCTTTGACCGCGGATGACGTGGCCGAGGCGGCGCGGGAGTGGAAGCACCAGAAGCTGACGCCGCTGACCGGGTCGCAGGTGCGTGACCTCGAACCGGCGATCTCGCCCCGGGTACGGGCCGGGGCGTTCGCCGCGGCTGAGCATCAGGTCGATCCTCGCAAGATCGTGGCGGTCCTCCGGGAGCGGTTGACGGGCCGGATCATCCCGCGGCTCATAACAGATATATCCGAACGGGACGCGGATGATGTGGTCGTCATCGCGGCCGGGTATCGGACCGGGGCGCTCACCGGCCTGCCGATCCGGCCCGTCAAAGGCCAGGTCCTCCGGCTGCGCGGCGAACCCGGCCTGCTCAAGCACGTGATCGACGGCGCAGCCGACGGCCGGCACGTCTATCTCGTGCCGCGGGCCGACGGCGAGGTCGTCGTCGGCGCCACCCAGGAGGAACGGGCCGACCGGATGCCGACCGCCGGGGGTGTGCACGACCTGCTGCGCGCCGCCCTCGACCTGGTCCCCGGCCTGGCCGAGCACGAACTCACCGAGGTCACCGCCGGGCATCGGCCGGGCACCCCGGACAACGCGCCGATCCTCGGGTTCCTCGACGACGACCGGCGGGTCGCGGTGGCGGCCGGCCACTTCCGCAACGGCATCCTGCTCGCCCCGATCACTGCACGACTCATCGCCGACCTGGTGCTCACCGGTACGGCGGATCCGATTCTCGACGCGTTCGCTCCCGGGAGGTTCCGATGAAGCTGACGATCAACGGGCAGGCCCAGAGCCGGCCCGGCACCTGCTCGGTCGCGACCCTGGTCGCCGAGATCATCGCCGCCCAGCGTGGGGTGGCGGTAGCGGTCAACGGGACCGTGGTGCCGCGTTCCACCTGGTCCGAAGTGGATCTCGAGGACGGCGACCGGATCGAGGTCCTCACCGCCGCGCAGGGGGGCTGACGTGACGTTCCTTCCGGAGAACGGGCTGATCCTCGGCACCGGCGGGGCGAACAGTCTCGCCGCCCTGGAGGAGGCCATCGAGGCGTCCGAGACGACGCTGGTCACGGTGGCGCTGCGCCGGGTCGACGCGGCCGGGCCGGGACTGCTGCCGATGCTGGACCGGCTCGGCGTGCGGGTGCTGCCGAACACGGCCGGCTGCTACACCGCCGGCGATGCGGTCAAGACGGCGCAGATGGCGCGGGAGGCCTTCGAGACGGATCTGATCAAACTCGAGGTGATCGGCGACGAACGGACCCTGCTGCCGGACGGGGTCGAACTCCTGCGAGCGGCCGAGACGCTCGTCGCCGACGGGTTCACCGTTCTGCCGTACACCAGTGATGATCCGATTCTGGCCCGCCGCCTCGCCGACGCCGGATGTGCCGCGGTGATGCCGGCGGGGTCGCCGATCGGATCCGGACTCGGCATCTCCAACCCGCACCACATCGAGTTGATCGTGCAGAACGTCGACGTGCCGGTGGTGCTCGACGCCGGCATCGGCACCGCCTCGGACGCGGCGCTCGCCATGGAGCTCGGCTGTGACGCGGTTCTCATCGCGAGCGCGATCACCCGGGCCGACGATCCGGTGGCGATGGCGTCGGCGATGCGGCACGCGGTCACGGCCGGCCGTCTCGCCCGTTCCGCGGGGCGCATCCCGCGGCGGTTCCACGCGGTGGCGTCCACCGCTGACGACGGCATCGCGCAATGGTGACCCCGGGCGGGCTCGTCGTGCTCACCGATCGGCGGTCCGCTTCCGGTCCGCTGATCGAGGTGGTCCGGAAGGCGGTCCGCGGCGGCGCCGATTGGGTCATTCTCCGCGAGAGGGATCTTTCGTACGGTGAACGCGCGGCCCTGGCCACCGGGCTCCGTTCGGTCGTCCCCGACCATCGGTTGATCATCGCCGGCCCGGACCCGCTCGGCGGAACAGCCGTGCATCTGTCCGGTAGTGATCAGCTCCCCGAGGGGACGACGCTGACCGGCCGTTCGTGGCACGGCACCGAGGATCTGTCGGGTGTGGACTACGTGACCGTGTCGCCGGTCTACCCGACCCTGTCGAAGCCGGGGTACGGGCCGGCGCTCGGGGCGACGGGGGCCGCCGAGATGCGCGCGCCCGTGCCCTGGCTCGCCCTCGGCGGCATCGAGACGGCCGCGCAGGCGGCGGAGTGCGCGCTGGCCGGCGCGGCCGGCATCGCGGTGATGGGTGCCCTGATGCGCTCCCCGGACCCCGAGCGGACAGCCCGCGAGCTGTCGTCGGCGTTCCGTTCGGCGGCCGGCCGTGGGAGCTGTTCCGAGGCCGTCGCGCCGGCTCTGGCGGCCGGCCGGGGGTTCGGTGAGGAGGCGTGGTGACTCCGCCCGTGGTGTTGACGATCGCTGGTTCGGACTCCGGCGGCGGCGCGGGGATCCAGGCGGATCTGAAGACATTCGCGGCGCTCGGGGCGTTCGGGACCTCGGTGATCACGGCGATCACCGCACAGAACACGCTCGGGGTCACCGCGATCCACCCGGTTCCGGTGGACGTCGTCGCGGCTCAGCTCGACGCGGTGCTCTCGGATCTTCCGGTCGCGGCGGTCAAGGTCGGGATGATCTCGGATCCGGCCGTGGCGAAGCTGATCGCGTCGCGTGTGGACGATCTGCCCAACCTCGTCGTCGACCCGGTGCTCGTGGCCACCGCGGGGAGCCGGCTGGGGGAGGCTGCGGTGGTCGGGGTGCTTACGGCGTACCCCTGCGTCCTGACCCCGAACCGGCACGAAGCCGGCGCCCTCCTCGGACGGCGAGTGGAGACCACCGAGGAGATGATCTCGGCCGCGGCCGAGCTGGCGGCCCTCGGGCCGCGCGCCGTCGTGGTGACCGGCAGTGAGCTGGCGCTCGACGTCCTGCATGTGGCGGGAGAGACCACGCTGCTTCACGGAGAGCGGGTCATGACCGAGAACAACCATGGCTCGGGGTGCACGTTCTCGTCGGCGATCGCGGTGCGGCTGGCCGCCGGCGACACGGTGCCCGACGCGGTGGCGGCGGCCAAGGACTACGTGAACCGAGGGCTGCGCGGCGGCAGCTCGTGGCGGCTCGGCGCGGGGCCGGGCCCACTGGACCACTTCGGCTGGTCCGTCTAGATCTCCGGCGGCGCCGGTGGTGGTTCCGTGCTGCCCCGAGCTGCCGGTTTCATCCAACTTTGGGGAGGTTCGATCATGCGTCGCAAGGTCTACGTGGAAGGTTCCCGCCCGGACATCCGGGTGCCGTTCACCGAGGTGGTGCTGACCGGTGACAACCCGCCGGTACGCCTCTACGACACGTCCGGCCCCGGCAGCGAACCCGCCACCGGGCTGCCGCCGCTGCGGAAACCGTGGCAGACCGGGCGAACCCAGCTCGCCTCCGCGCGCGCCGGGATCATCACGCCCGAGATGGAATACGTCGCCGTCCGCGAAGGCGTCCCCGCCACCCTGGTGCGCGACGAGATCGCCGCCGGACGGGCCGTGCTGCCGGCCAACGTCAACCACCCCGAATCCGAACCGATGATCATCGGCTCTCGATTCCTCGTGAAGGTCAACGCCAACATCGGCACCTCGGCCGTCACCTCGTCGATCGACGAAGAGGTCGAAAAACTGACCTGGGCCACCCGCTGGGGCGCGGACACCGTGATGGACCTGTCGACCGGGCCGCACATTCATGAGACCCGGGAGGCGATCGTACGGAACTCGCCCGTCCCGATCGGAACCGTGCCGCTCTACCAGGCCCTCGAGAAGGTCAAGGGCGACCCGCTCCGCCTCACGTGGGAGATCTTCCGGGACACCGTCATCGAGCAGGCCGAACAGGGCGTCGACTACATGACGATCCATGCGGGGGTGCTTCTGGAGTACGTGCCGATGGCCGCCGAACGGGTCACCGGCATCGTCTCCCGCGGCGGGTCGATCATGGCAGCGTGGTGCCTGGCCGAGCACCGGGAGAACTTCCTCTACACCCACTTCCGGGAGCTGTGCGAGATCTTCCGGGAGTACGACATCACGTTCTCCCTCGGCGACGGACTCCGGCCCGGATCGATCGCCGACGCCAACGACGAAGCCCAGTTCGCGGAACTGCGCACCCTCGGAGAACTCACCCACATCGCGTGGGAGTACGACGTCCAGGTCATGGTCGAAGGGCCCGGTCACGTACCGATGCACAAGATCAAGGAAAACGTCGACCTGCAGGTCGAACTCTGCGGCGGCGCGCCGTTCTACACACTCGGGCCGCTCGCCACCGACATCGCGCCCGCCTACGACCACATCACCTCGGCCATCGGCGCCGCGATGATCGGCTGGTTCGGGACGGCGATGCTCTGCTACGTCACCCCCAAGGAACACCTCGGGCTGCCCAACAAGGAAGACGTCAAAGCCGGGATGATCGCGTACAAGATCGCGGCGCACGCTGCTGACATCGCCAAGGGGCATCCGGGAGCCCAGGAGTGGGACGACGCGCTGTCGCGGGCCCGGTTCGACTTCCGGTGGGAGGACCAGTTCGAGCTAGCCCTCGACCCGGAGACCGCCCGGTCCTACCACGACGAGACGCTGCCGGCGGCGCCCGCCAAGACGGCGCACTTCTGCTCGATGTGCGGGCCCAAGTTCTGCTCCATGAAGATCAGCCACGAGATCCGGGCTGCGGGGATGAAAGCCAAGTCGACCGAGTTCGTGGACGCCGGGGGGCGGGTCTATCTGCCGGTCACGCCTACCGCTTAGGCGTCCTCGTCGGCGTCCGGTGGGGCCGGGGAACGCTTCGCCGCCGGTAGGAAGTCGTAGATCGGCTCGCGGTTCGGGTCGGGCTCCGGGTCCTTTGCGGCCGACTCCGTTCTCCTGCGGGACGGTTCCGGCACTTCGATGGGGCGGTTGCGTTCGGCCAGATCCTCCATGGCTTGGCGCGCCTCGCCGGCCGGGCTCGCCGTCGTCAGTGTGTCGAGGGCGGGCTCGTCCGTTGCGGCGGGCGGCTCGTCCATCGTCGGCTGCGTGGCTCGGCGGGGGCGAGCTTTGCGGCGGCTGGAGCGCTTCTGATTCCGCGGCGGTGCGGCCTTCGCGGAATCGACGGCGGGCGGGCCTTCTGGGTCGGAGGGAGCCTCCGGGGCGCTTCTGGTTGCGTGCGTCTCGGCCGCTGCGGGGGCGTCCACCCGGTGAGGCTTTTCGGCCTCGGAAAGAGACTCCAGCCCGAGGGCCGCATCCGGCGCCATCTCGACCCGTCCCGATTCGGAGCCGGGTTCGACCTGCTCCGAGTCGGGCTGTCGCTCCGGCTCCTGTTCCGTCCCGGCCGCGGGGTGCTGGTCCCTTTCCGGCTCGTCGGTGGCTACCGGGGCTTGGTCCTTGGCTGCCGTGGCTTCGTGCCCCGTTGCCGGGGTTGGCAGGTCATCCGCCGGGGTGGGTGTCGGATCCGGCTGCGGTCCATCGGAATGCTCCGCCTTGTCCGCAGCCGAACCAGCGATCTCGGGAACAGCTTCAGTGGCGAGCGGGGTCGGTTCGTCCAACGTCGTGCCGGGGGAGATCTTGACCCCGGAAGCCGGATCGGAAGTGGCCCTAGCCGGAGCGCGCTTCGCCGGTGCGCGTTTGGTAGCGGTTGTCTTCGTCGCGGTGGCCTTGGCGGCAGCTGCCCTGCTGGCGCGCTTGCGTGGGGCCGCCTTCTTCGCGGGGACCCTCCCTGCGGTTACGGGCTCTTCGCCAACTATGAGTACCTCGGGCGGTGGTTCAGGGGTGGGCGGCAACTGCAGGACGGGGGTGGGGGCGGTCTCTGTCGCGACTTGAACCGGCGGTGTCGCGCCGACCGGTCGGGGCTCCGGTTTCCCCGGTGCGGCGGCGCTCGGTTCGATCCGGTAGCGGTAGAGGATGCCCTCGTCCCGAACCACGAAGTCATCCGCCCCATCCGGGCGCGTCCAGGTGAGGATCATCTGCCCGTACTTCTCGGCCAGCTTCACCAGCGCCGGGAAGGTGTCGACTGTGACGATGGGCTTGCCGGGCGGGCTGGCCATCGGCTCCACCGGCACGATCAGATGCGGGTACCGACGTACGATCTGAGCGCGCGTGCGCAACGGGACATGGCCCAGTGCCATCCATGCGATGATGCCGGCGCCGATCAAGGCGACGATGACAAGATAAACGGCGTACTTTCGTGCCTCGGCAGCAGTGAGTGGGTAGAAGCCCAAAGCTCCGACGCGGCGGTCTTGGACGGAAGTTCCCGCCGCTGTGCTCGAGCGGTTCACGATCAATGTTTCTGGGGCCCCCGCGAGAGTCAATTGCAACGGAGCCAGGTTGAACGTAACCTTCGGCTCGAAATCGGTGCCGTCACCGTGTTGTACCCGAGCAGTTATGGCGAGGGTTATCGCGCCCATGTCGGCACCGATTGCTTTGGCGGCATCGGCGACCCGTACGTCCAGGGAGGGGAGGTGGATCTCGATCTCGTCGGTGAAAAGGTCGGTGGAGAACTGTTTCGGCTGAGTCAGTTCGATCGTCGTGTGCCAGCCGTTCTGCGAGGAGAGGCGCGCTGATGCCCCGATGCGGCCCGGCGAGCCCTTGTAGTTCAAGTGCAGGGTCACGGCATCCGTCAACGAACGAAAAATGGGATCCGGAGAGTAGACCGTGGTGCCGTCGTAGGCGGCGGAGCGCGGCACCTCGGCAGAGTACGAGAAAGCCATCGACTCACCCATCCCGTCGGTGCCGTTGACAGTCTCGGACGTTGGCTTCACCCAGCCAAGAACACCCAAGGCCAGCCCCAGCACTCCACACAACGCGGTAGCGACCGCGAGGACTCGGAGTGCTGGATGTAATCGGCTGACGGCTTTGAAAACGGCCACCGCAGTAGCCCACGATCCGCCTCCGCCGCCAGACATGCGCCGCACTTTCTTTTTCCGGTGACCACGTGGAAGATCTCGCCGACTCTTGACTCGTGTCGTTCCGCCACCGGCAAAGAGAAAGCCAATAACGCCAAGGGTCGTTGGATTCAGCACCGGTTTCAGCCACAGTCCCCCGTCGGGGACGTGCAGCACAGCGCGACCGATCAGTTCCTCGGTAGTCGGATTGATGGCATCGACCGAGTCGTTGTTGTCTCCTTTGAGGATGAATCCCCGCGAACCGTCGCCTCCGATGATGCGGTGTAGGACCTGGACCCCCCCGACACCATGGTAGGCAGCGACCTGTCCAACTTCGTAAGAACTCGCCTTCTTGACGAAGACCAGGTCGCCCTCGTAGTACAGCGGGTTCATGCTGATGCCGTAGGTGCGGATGTAAGTGATCTGCTTGGTGGTGGCAGCCCACATGGCAATGGCCGCCATCGCAAGGATGACGGCCATGGCCACGCGTCGAGCCATCTTCAAGACGACAACTCCGGCGGAGTGCTGGTTCGGGTACGCAAAGCATCGCCTCTGTCACGGCAGCGACGCGAGGACCTGCTCAGTATTACTACTTGAGCCAGACGGAAACCGCGACATCGGAAATCGGACCGGTCCAGTAGCTGTTGCCCGACGGGGCGCACTGCCACTCACCATCGTTGTTTGCATCGGTGCAAGCAGCACTCGTCGTAGCAGCTGTGCCGGTTTCGCCGTTCATATCGATCTTGACGTCGGCAGCAGCCGGAAGCAAGGCAGCGCCCGCGCTGTTCTTGAGCACCAGGGTGACTAGAGTGATCTGGTCGGCGTAGGTGCTGTCGGTAGTGAGGACGATGCTCTGGACCTTCGCCCCGGCGTCGACCGTAACAGCCACCTTGCCACCCTGCTTGAGTGTCGCGCCGGTCAGGTCGGTGACGCCGGCGGCCGTGAAAGCGGTGGAACCGGCGGCGACGACGCCGGCGACCGCGACGCCGCCCAGCAGCTGGACCATGTTGCGCATATGTGTTTCTCCCCTGGTCGGTAGCCCAGCCGGCCTCGTGGGCCCTGTGGCTTTGCGTCCCCGGCTTGCGCCGGGTTTGCGTTTGTCGGCCGAGCGGGTGCTCGTTGCTTGCGCCAGATTGTTCGGTCGGGGAGTGGACCGTCTAAGGGCTCAGGACTGTGTTTTTGAGGCTTGTTTCAGCGTTTCCCTGCCTTAGCTCGATCGCGGTGTTAAGCGGTTGCCGGATGGTTGCCAAGAACGGGTGTACGGGCCTTCGGAGGGGGAAACATGGCGCGGCGGCCGTTGGGGGACGGTCGCCGCGCGTACCTCTGCTAAGGGATTAAAGGCGGTAGAAGGTGACGTAGTGGTCCGGGGTGAAGTAGGCGACGCGGCTGCTGCGGTTGACCACGATGCGGTAGGCGTCTCGGGAAGCGCCGCGGGCGCGGGAGTAGACGTCGTATTCGCTGTAGGTGGCGGTGGGCAGCTGGCCCTCGCGGTTGTAGAACTGGCCGCCGGTGTAGTTGTAGTTGCCGTAGGGCCAGGAGTACCAGCCGGCGGAGGTGGGCCAGCCCAGGGACTGCCAACCGGTGTAGGCGGTGCGTGCGGCTGAGCAGCGGCTGATCGTGCAGCTGTTGTAGACGGCTGCCTGCGCGGCGCCGGTCGATGACGGCGACACGATCGCGGGGGCTACCAGGGCGGTTCCGGAGAGGGCCAGGACCAGGGTCAGGCCGGAGAGGAACCGGCCGATGCGGGTGATCATGTTCGGACTCCCGATGTCGGTGGGGGGTGAACCCGGACATCGAGAATCGTCACTGGTTTGGGTGGGCTGCGGTACCTCCCGATCCCCTCATTCCATCGGCGTTTGCCGATGTTTTACGTCGGCGAAACTCCGGCGGCCGGGGGCCTTTCGCATGTTCACGGCGGCGCAACCGCAGGTGGGCGAAACCGCAATGACCTGGTGGGCGACGCCGATGAGGCTCTGGCGGCCGAGGCCGCGAAGCGATTTGAGGGCGCTGGCGGCGGCGGGTATGGAGAAGGCCCGGACGTGGGAAGCGTCCGGGCCTTGAAGTGCGGGTCAGGCGCCGCCGAGGCCGTTGACCCAGTTGACGTAATCGTCCTCCTTGCGGCCCTGTGCGCTGGGGGCGGTGGGCGGCGGCGCGATCGGCGTCGGCTGCGGGAGCGGGGCGCTGATCGGGGTCGGCTCGGGTGTCAGCGGGGCCCGGGAGGCAATGCGCGGGTGTTCGGCGGTGTCGATGCCGGTGCGCGGGCCGGGCTGGTTGGCGGTGAAGCCGTTGAATGAGCCGGAGTCGCCGGTCAGGGCGGGGGACGGCGTGGCGGGCTGGGGTTCGGGGGCGGGCTTACGCGTACGCCATCCGCGTCGCAGACCACCCGCGGCCTTGGCGGGCGGCTGCTGCTGTTGCCCGGAGAAACGTGGCTCGGGGTTTGCCTGGCCGAAGGCCGCGGGGGCACCGGCGGGAGCCTGACCGAAAGCCGCGGCAGCCGGACCGGAGGGCTGGCTGAACGTCCCGGACGCCGGAGGCTGGGCCTGGTTGAAAGCTGCGGACGCCGGACCGGAGGCCTGGTTGAAGGCCGGCGAAGGGGCCTGGCCGTAGGAGGCCGGCGGATAGACGGTGGCCGGGCCGACGCCGGCCGGCAGGGGCGTCGGCTGCCCGCCGAATCCGGAGGCGGCCTTGTTGCCCAGGTCCTGCAGCGGATGCGGCCGGTTGCCGGGCGCCAGCGGGAGGACGCCGGTGTCGGACGGGCGCAGCTCGTCCTCGGGGCGCCGGGCCGCCGCGGCCGCGGCCTGCGCGATCGCGGATTGCACGGGCACGTCGCGGCGAGGGAGCGCAGCCCGGCCGGAGGCGGTGGCGGGCTCGGGCCGGGTGTCGGCCGGCGCCGGGTCAGGCTCGGATTCGTTGGGAGAGCCGGCGTCGGGGGAGCCGGCGGCGGGGGTCTCCGGCTCGGGGATGGTGCGGGTGGCGCCGGGGGCGCTGCGCACGATGGCGGCGAGCACCGAGCCGAGCACTCCGGCTCCGGCGGCGGTCATCGCGCCCCAGTACGGGTCGAGGCGGAAGCCGCCGGCCGAGCCGGGGCCGGCGATCAGGTAGGCGACGGTCAGCAGCGCGGGGCCGGCGAGGCCGCTGAGGGCCACCGCGAGGGCCGGCATCTTCCGGCCCCGGGCGACCAGGCCGATGACCAGGCCGGCGATCAGGGCGATGGCGGGCATCGTGGCGAACCGCGTGTACTCGGTGAGGCCGGCGGGGATGAGGCTGCCCTCGAGGACGCCGAGGCGGACGGGCGGCTGGGTCTTGCCGGGCGCCAGCGACGGCGCGACCGAGATCAGGGCCACGAACCAGACGGCGACGGTCAGGGTGGAGAGGCTCCAGCGTGCGGCGGCCCGGGCGGCGGCCGCGTAGCCGGCGAAGATGCCGACGGCCGCGCCGAGGGCCGCGCAGATGCCGATCACCAGGACCGGCTGCACCCCGGCGACCTGGGCGGTACGGGCCGGCTGCATGGTCAGTGGCAGCACCGCGAGAGCGCCGAGCCCGGCGGCCAGGCCCATGCCGAGAGCGCCGCCGGAGCTGACCGGGCGGGGGGACCAGCGGGGGCGCAGGCCGGTCGCGACCACGGCGCCGATCGCGGCGGCGGTCATGGTGATCCAGGCGACCCAGGCGAGTTGTGCTGTCCATTGGTCACGCTGAGTGAAATCGAGGGCCTGGTCGAGCCGCACCATGCCCAACCCGTAGGCGATGCCGAGTTGACCTGCCCCGACGACCGCGGCTGCCGTGGTGGTGGCGGCCAGCAGCTTCAGCCAGCTCCGTAATGCCATGGTGCGCACGGTACGGAATGTTCCCGGTGGTGCGCCAGTCCGGGGTCGTCTTCTTAAGGCAGCCTAAAGTCGCGTTCATCTATGATCGATGTACGTCGATCAAAAATCGGTCACTTACGGTGACTTTCGGGCGACCCCTGCGCTACTTGCCAGATGGCGAGTCCAGAGTGGACACTGTCGCCCGCGGACAACGTGTCCGTCGTGTCACGCCAAACCTTGTCACCGTGTTCATCGAGGTCGCGGGACAGAACTCCCACATAGTGGTTGGAATCCTGATGGTGCCCGGTGATCATGGCCTCACGGACGGTTGTGCGTGACGTATTCGTGCACGTCAACACCGGGAGAGCGGACACCGGCCGAACTCGCGCGCGCTTATCACCCGGACAGTGGACCCTTATGCGGGAGTATCCAGACTTCCCAAAGGGCCCGGCGTTCTGATGAAATCGCCGCCGTGCCGGAAACGGCGCGGGCCTCGCCGCGGGCACCGAAGGCCGGACCGCGGGCCGGAATGGGCCGGCTCCCGCCGTGGTGCGGAGCGGGGACGACCGCGAAGGAGATGTCGTGAGCACGGGATCCGCGCCCCTGGCTGTACGACGTGGCCTCCGGAGCCAGCGCCGGCCACGGCTTCGGTCACGACTCGCCGGCATGCTGGTGCTCCCGCTGATCGCGGTGGCCGGTGTCTCCTCGGTGCGGTTGCTCCAGGTCGGCCGGGAGACGAGCAACGCCGAACAGGTCGCGCAACTCGCCGACCTGGGCGCCGGCCTCTCCGACCTGAGCCGCCTGCTGCACGACGAGCGGATGGCCGCCATCGAGTTCCTGGCCACGCCCGGCGCACCGGACACCCCGCTCCGCGAGGCGATCACGGCGGTGGACGCGCAGGCGCGGACCTTCCAGACCGAGCGGGCCGCGATCACCGTGATCCCGGACCGCGTCGAGACCCGGCTGACCGCGATCGAGGGCCAGCTCCGCGGCCTGACCGACCTGCGGACCACGGTCGGCGCGCGTACCGAGATCGGGCCGGCCGACGCCGGCCAGCGCTACGGCGCCGTCCTCAACTCCCTGGTCGGGTACGAGAGCCTGCTCAGCCAGGTCACCGAGAACGGTGAGGTCGCCGACAGCCTGCGTACAGTCGCCGCGTTCACCGAGCTGGAGAGCGCCGCCGCCGACCAGGCCGCACTGGCGTACGTCGCCCGGGCCACGAACAGCCTCGACGCCGACCGGCAGCGGGCGCTGATCGCCACCCAGACCACCCGGGCCACGGCCCTCGCTCACTTCCGCGAGGTGGCCACCGGCGCCCAGGTCGCCCTGGTGGAGTCGGTGCTCGCCGACCCGGCGGTGGCCCGCGCCGACGCGGTGAGCGGCCGCCTGACCGGTGACGGGGCGGCCGGCCAGGCCGAGGTGTCCGATGCCTTCGGCGACATGATCGGCCTGTTCCGCGGCGCCGAACGGCAGCTGGAGGACCGGGCGGTCGCTCTCGCCGACGACGAGCGCATCGCCACCACCCGCCTGGCCATCGTCGAGTTCATCGCGGTGCTGGTGGTCCTGATCGCGACCGTCACGATCGCCGTCTATCTCGGCCGGTCGATGCTGCTCTCGGTGCGACGTCTGCGTGAGGGCGCCCTCGCGGTGGCCAGCCGGGACCTGCCCGAGGCGGTCAGCCTCCTGCAGGATGTCGAGAGCCTCGGCGAGGGCGGTGTCGACCGGATCGTCGCGCAGAGCCGTGACCCGATCGATGTCGCCGACCGTGACGAGTTCGGCGAGGTGGCCGAAGCCTTCAACATGGTGCACCGGGAGGCCATCCGGGTCGCCGCCGAGCAGGCCGCGCTGCGGATCAGTCTCTCCACCATGTTCCTCAGCCTGGCCCGGCGCAGTCAGTCGCTGGTCGACCGGATGATCGGCGAGCTCGACCAGATCGAGCGGATGGAGGAGGACCCGAAGCGGCTGGCCCGCCTCTTCGAACTCGACCACCTCGCCACCCGGATGCGGCGCAACGACGAGAACCTGCTGGTGCTGGCGGGCGCCGAGGTCGGCACCCCGCGTCGCGAGGACGCCCTGCTGATCGACGCGCTCCGGGCCGCCCAGTCGGAGATCGAGCTCTACCACCGGATCGAGTTCGGCACCGTCGACACCGACGTGCTGATCGCCGCGGCCGCCGTCAACGACGTGGTCCGCCTGATCGCCGAGCTGCTCGACAACGCGACCCGCTTCTCCGCCCCGGACACCGTGGTGATGGCGCAGGCCGGGCGTAACGGAGATCACGCGATCGTCCGGGTCGAGGACCGGGGCCTGGGCATCTCCCCCGAGCAGATCGAGCAGCTCAACCGCAAGCTCAGCGAGCCCGCCGACGTCGACGCCTCGGCGTTCCGGCTGATGGGCATCGCGGTCATCGGGCGGCTGGCCTCCCGGCACGGCATCCGTGTCGAGCTGCGGCCCGGCCAGGACGGCGGGACGGTCGCCGAGGTGGTGCTGCCGGCCGACATCGTCGTCATGCCCGGTGCGCCGAGCGCCCCGCCGTCGCGGGCGGCCAGCTGGACCCGGCCGGGCCCGCCGCCCCAGCTGCCGATCGGGATCCCGCGGAGCCCGGAGTCACGGCCGGTGGTGCGTACCGCGCCGCCACCGCCTCCGGCGCCGGTGCGGGCGCCTGCTTCGGGCGTACCCATGTCTGAATTGGATCTGCAGCCGACGCCGAATCGCCCACCTCTGCCGACGCGGGTGCCGAAGCCGGTCGACCCGGTGGACCCGGCGCCCGTCGCGGAGAAACCCCCGGCACAGCCGGCGGCGATCCAGATGGAGATGCAGCACAGCTGGTTCGAGGGCGAGGAGGAAAAGGCCGACACCAACGGCATGCCAACCGCGGGGTACGCCCCACCGCCGTCCGTTTCTGCCCAGCCTGCCCCGAAGCCGCGTGTGAACGGGGACGACCGCTGGCGGACCGCGGCGGACGAGGGCTGGCATCGTGCCATGGCGGCGGCCGACCCGAAGGACGCCGGAACCACCCGGTCCGGGCTCCCCAAGCGGATCCCGCAGGCACAACTCGTTCCCGGCGGGGTGGAGTCGGCCCCGCGGGCGCAACATCGTCGCAGTCCGGATGAGGTTCGCGGGCTACTTTCCGCGTATCACACGGGAGTGCAACGAGGGCGGACGGACGGCGTTGCCGAGACCGCCGCCGCAACACAGGCTCCTAAGGAGAAGGAACAGTGACCAGGCCCCCCACCATGCACGACATGGGCTGGCTGCTCAGCAACTTCGCCGACAGCGTCGCGGGCATCGCGCACGTGATCGCGGTCTCCGCCGATGGGCTGCTGCTGGCCACGTCCCGGGATCTGCCGGCCGATCGCGCCGATCAACTCGCCGCCATCACCTCCGGCGTGGTCAGTCTCACGGACGGCGCGTCCCGGATGTTCAACGCCGGCGCGGTGCAACAGACCATCATCGAAATGGACAGCGGCTATCTTTTCCTGATGTCCATCAGCGACGGTTCGTCGATGGCGGTCCTGGCGGCGCGCAACTGCGACGTCGGTCAGGTCGGCTATGAGATGGCCCTGCTGGTGGAGCGCGTCGGCGCGGCGCTGTCGCCGGCGGCGCGTGAGGCCGTCAGCCACTAGGCGCCGGGGTTGATCGCCCTGGCGGAGACGAGGTGACCGCGACATGACACAGCCGCACGATCCCCGGGGCAACCTGGTGCGGCCGTACGCGGTCACGCGCGGCCGGACCGAGCCGAGCCGGGACATCCCGATCGAGGCGGTCCTGCTCGCGAGCCCGGCGGCCGTGCAGGAGTCACGTTTCGCCGGGCACGACAAGTACCGCATCGCCGCGCTGTGTGAGCCGAAAGCACTATCGCTGGCCGAGCTCGCGGCGCACACCCGGTTACCACTGGGGGTAACCCGGGTGCTCGTCGCCGACATGGTCGCCGACGGATTGCTTCAGCTGCACAGTGCCGCTCCCAAGACCGGCTTCACGGAGCGGATGGACCTGCTGGGAAGGGTGTTGGGTGGACTTCGCAAGCTCTGAGGAGCGGACGCGGCCGCATCCCGCTGAGATCACCTCGGCGAAGATCGTCGTCGCCGGTGGTTTCGGTGTGGGCAAGACGACCCTCGTCGGGGCGGTGTCCGAGATCGAGCCACTCACCACCGAGGCGGTGATGACGGTGGCCGGCCAGGGGATCGACGACGCGTCCAAGGTGCCGGGCAAGGAGAGCACCACGGTCGCCATGGACTTCGGCCGGATCACCATGGCCGACGACCTGATCCTCTACCTCTTCGGCACTCCGGGGCAGACCCGGTTCTGGTTCATGTGGGACGAGCTGATCCGCGGTGCGGTCGGCGCGGCCGTGCTCGTGGACACCCGCCGGCTCACCGACGCGTTCGCGCCTCTGGACTACTTCGAGAACCGGCATCTGCCGTACCTCGTGGCGGTCAACTGCTTCGACGGCGCGCCGCGTTACGAGCCGGAGGAGGTGCGGGAGGCGCTGGCCATCCCGGCCCGGGTGCCGCTGGTGATGTGTGACGCTCGCCACCGAGACTCGGTCAAGACCGTGCTGATCAGTGTGGTCGAGCACGCGATGGCGACGCTGGTGGCCGAGCACGAGCGGGCCACCCCGGTCGGCTAGGTCCCGTCTCCGCGAGACGGAACCTAGGCCGGGATGCGGTAACCCCGTTTGACGACGGTCTGCACGACTCCGGGCACGGCCAGGCCGGCCCGGAGCCGGGCGACCGCCATCTCGACGGCGTGCTCGTCGGCGCCGCGCGGCAGCGCCTGCAGCAGGGCGGCCCGGGACAGGACCCGGCCCGGCGACCTGGCGAGGGCCCGGAGGACCGCCATCGGGGCGGGCGCCAGCGGCCGCAGCTCACCGTCGACCACCGCGGCATGGCCGCGAAGGGTGATCTCGTGCCCGGAGACCTGGAACGTCACGGCCCGCTTCGGCAATTCATCGACGATGGTACGAACCAGCGCGCTCAGCCTGGCGCGGCCGGGAGTGACCACCGGAACCCCCTGACGGCGCAGCGGCGCCGAAGTGACGGGGCCCACACACGCGGCCAGGACGTCGTCGCGGAGCGCCTCCAGCAGGGTGTCGGCCCCCGGCCCGGCCGCGCGCAGCACCGCCTGCACGGCGGCGGCCGAGGTGAACGTCACGGCGTCGACCAGACGCCCCATGATCAGGTCGGCCAGCCGGTGCAGCGGGGCCGGGTCGGTCGGCGGCGCCCAGCGATAGACCGGCAGCTCGATGACGCGGGCGCCGGCCGACTCCAGCGCCTCGGTGTACTCCGGCTGGCTCTCCCCGTGCAGCTGCATGGCGACGGTCAGGCCGGCGACGCCGCGGGTGGTGAGATGCTCGACGACCTCCTCGTAGCCCTCGCCCTCCGGTGACCACTGGTCGCGCAGCCCGGCGGCGCGGACCGCGGCCCGGGCCTTGGGGCCGCGGGCGACCAGATAGGCCCGGGAGAGAACGGCGCGCAGCGGGTCGCCGAGCCCCCAGTTGTCCGCCGCCTCCAGCCAGCCGCGCATCCCGATACCGGTGTTGACCAGCACGATGTCGGGCGGGGTGTCGAGACAGGCGCGGGTCGCGGCCCGCAGCTCGGCGTCGTCGGAGATCGGGACGATCCGCAGGGCGGGGGCCAGCACCACCCGGGCGCCGCGCGCCTCCAGGAGGGTGGCCAGCTCGTCCTTGCGACGGTCGGCGGTCACACCGACGGTGTAGCCGGACAGCGTGGCCGCCGGCTCGGCCAGAGCGGCCGCCGTCAGCACCGCCCGCCGGGCGCCCGAGCTCCGGTCGGTCATCCGACCCTCGGGTCGAGAAGTCGCGGCGTGACCGAACGGTCCACCGAAGGGCACGCCCGAAGCCCGCCGTCCTCAGCGTAGACCCGCTCCCACGTCACGCTTGCGTTCCTCGCCATGCCTCCGTCCGGGGCACGCCGCGACTCCTCCTCACCGAACCGGGTAGCCGGCTCGGTGAACACCGTCAGGTCCGTCCTCAAGCCTGACGGTGGTCTCTCCATGGTGCGCCGTCGGTCAATACCGGGCCGAGTCGTCCGGAACTGCGCACCGTTGGCCATGGCCTGAAGCGTGCCGGGGCGGAATTTCCGACGAGCGTCCCGTTTGTTTCGAGCCTGCTAAGTCAGGCAGGATGGAGCGGGCTCCCGTACGGCACGACCCGCCGGGGCATGCTCCGCCGCTCGGAGTATGCTGGGCTCGTTTGGAGTTCCACCAGGGCTGAGGGTTTGCAACCAGAACCTTCGCCGGATGCTCGGTGCCCCGAACACCGCCTGTTTTGACCACGCGCCGCGCAGCCGGGTATTGTTGCCTGCTGTTGTGCGACTGATGCGAGTGGTCCCTCTGCGGGGTTGCTTGACGCGTCTACCCGATGCGACCAGCGCGCACCCCCAGACCGACGACGAGACAAGGTAATTCTGTGCGTACGTACAGCCCGAAGCCGGGTGAGATCGAGCGTCAGTGGCACATTATCGACGCTTCTGACGTCGTTCTGGGCCGCCTGGCTACCCACACCGCGAACCTGCTGCGTGGCAAGCACAAGCCCACGTTCGCCCCGCACGTCGACACCGGCGACTTCGTTGTGATCATCAACGCCGGCAAGGTCGCCCTGACCGGCAACAAGCGGCAGACCAAGGTCGCCTACCGCCACTCCGGCTACCCGGGTGGTCTGAAGCAGGTCGGCTACGAGGAGCTGCTCACCAAGCGCCCCGAGAAGGCGATCGAGCTGGCCGTCAAGGGCATGCTCCCGCACAACAAGCTCGCGCGGCAGATCATCAAGAAGCTGAAGGTCTACCCGGGCGCTGAGCACCCGCACGCCGCTCAGCAGCCCCAGCCGTTCGAAATCAAGCAGATCGCGCAGTGAGCGCGGGAGAAGGCAGCAGCATGTCCGACATCATCGAGCCCGAGGTCGTCGAGACCGTCGAGGAGCCCGCTGAGACGGTCGTCGTCGTCGAGACGGCCGCGCCGGCCCCGGTCCGCGCCCCGCGCCCCGGTGGACGTCCCATTCAGACCGTCGGCCGCCGCAAGGAGGCCATCGTCCGGGTGCGCCTCGTGCCCGGCAACGGCAAGATCACCTGCAACGGCCGTGACCTCGAGAACTACTTCCCGAGCAAGGTCAACCAGCAGCTCATCCGCGAGCCGCTCGTCACCGCTGAGCGGACCGAGCAGTTCGACGTGATCGCGAACCTGCGCGGTGGCGGCATCACCGGCCAGGCCGGCGCCCTGCGTCTCGCCATCGCCCGTGCCCTCATCGAGAGCGACCCGGACGACCGTCCCGCCCTCAAGAAGGCCGGCTTCCTGACCCGTGACGCCCGGGTCAAGGAGAGCAAGAAGTACGGTCTCAAGAAGGCCCGTAAGGCTCCGCAGTACTCGAAGCGCTGATTTTTGCGCCTCGGTCCGTATCGACGGCCGAGCACGCCCCTTTTCTCAAGGGATGTGCTCGGCCGTCGATGTTTGCTACGACACCCTCCCCAACTAGCCGTTCCGGTACTCGTGACCAGCCGAACACTGATGCAGGCTTGAGGTCGCAATCACCGGTGAAAGGAAGCCGCCATGGGGCGACTCTTCGGCACGGACGGCGTTCGCGGCCTCGCGAACGGCGATCTGCTCACTCCGGAACTGGCCCTCTCGGTCGCTGTGGCGGCCGCACGGGTGCTGGTGGAGACGGACGGCAGCCACCCACCGCTGGCCATCGTGGGGCGTGACCCCCGAGCCAGCGGCGAGATGCTGGAAGCCGCCGTCGTCGCGGGGCTGGCCAGCGCCGGAGCCAACGTGGTCCGGGTCGGAGTGCTCCCCACACCGGCCGTCGCCTATCTGGTCGGGCAGACCAACGCCGACCTCGGTGTGATGATCTCCGCCTCGCACAACCCGATGCCGGACAACGGGATCAAACTCTTCGCGGCCGGTGGCACCAAGCTGCCGGACGAGCTGGAGGAGCGCATCGAGAAGGCGGTCGAGGACGGCCACGGGCTGGTCGGCCGCCCCACCGGCGCCGGGATCGGCCGGGTCAACGACCTGCTCGACGGCGCCGAGTACTACATCAAGCACCTGGTCGAGTCGATCCCGCACCGGCTCGACGGGCTCAAGGTCGTGGTCGACTGCGCCAACGGGGCGGCCAGCGAGGTCGGGCCGGTGGCGTACCGGGAGGCCGGCGCCGAGGTCATCGCCATCCACGCCGAGCCCGACGGTCTCAACATCAACCTGGACTGCGGCTCCACCCACCTGGAGTCGGTCCGTGAGGCGGTCCTCCGGGAGGGCGCCGACCTCGGCATCGCCCACGACGGCGACGCCGACCGCTGCCTGGTCGTCACCGCGTCGGGGGAGGTCGTCGACGGCGACCAGATCATGGCGATCCTGGCCCTGGCCATGCGCGACGCCGGCACCCTCACCGACGACACCCTCGTCGCCACCGTGATGAGCAACCTCGGCCTGCGGATCGCCATGAAGCAGTCCGGCATCCGGCTCCTGGAGACCAAGGTCGGCGACCGGTATGTGCTGGAGGAGCTGCAGAACGGCGGTTACGCCCTCGGCGGCGAGCAGAGCGGCCACATCGTGATGCCGGCCTTCGCCACCACCGGCGACGGCGTGCTCACCGGCCTGCACCTGATGGCCCAGCTCGCCGCGTCCGGCAAGTCGCTGGCCGACCTGGCCGCCGTCGTGCACAAGCTGCCACAGGTGCTGATCAACGTGCGGGTCGGCAACCGGGACGCGGGCGCCTCCGCCCCGACCGTGCAGGCCGCCGTCGCGCTCGCCGAGAACGAGCTGGGCGAGACCGGCCGGGTGCTGCTGCGGCCCTCGGGCACCGAGCCGCTGGTCCGGGTGATGGTCGAGGCCGCCACCGAGGAGCAGGCCCGGGCCGTCGCCGAGCGGATCGCCGACGAGGTCCGGTCCGCCAGCCCCGCCTAGCAGGTCAACCCTTCAGTCTGCGGACCGCCTCGTCGATCACCTCGGGGCGTTTGCAGAAGGCGAAGCGGATGAGGTGCCGGCCCGCGTCCTGATGGTCGTAGAAGACCTGGGTCGGCACCGCCACCACGCCGGAGCGGGCGGGCAGCTCACGGCAGAACTCGACGCCGTCCGTCCCGCCCAGCGGCCGGATGTCGGCGGTCACGAAATAGGTGCCCTCCGACGGCAGGACGGCCAGGCCCGCGTCGGTCAGCCCGGCGACCAGACGATCCCGGCGGTCACGCAGTCCCGCGGTGAAACCGGTGAAGTAGGAGTCGGGCAGGCCCAGCGCCACCGCCACGGCGGGCTGCAGCGGCGACGCGTTGACGAACGTCAGGAACTGCTTGACGCGCAGCATCGCCGAGACCAGCCGGGCCGGGCCGGTGGCCCAGCCGACCTTCCAGCCGGTGCAGGAGAAGGTCTTCCCCGCCGAGGAGATCCGCAGCGTACGGTCCCGCATGCCGGGCAGCGAGGCCAGCGGCACGTGCGGCGACGTGGCGTCCGGGAAGACCAGATGCTCATACACCTCGTCGGTGACGGCGAACACGTCGAACTCCCGGCACAAACCGGCGATCAGCTCCAGCTCGGCCGGCGTGAAGACCTTGCCGGTCGGGTTGTGCGGCGAGTTCAGCAGCACCAGACGGGTCCGCCCGCCGAACGCCGCCCGCAGCTCGTCCGGGTCGAACTCATACCGCCCGGACGCCCCGGGCCGCAGCGTGACCGGTCGGCGGACCGCTCCGGCCAGCGTGATGGAGGCCGCGTACGAGTCGTAGTACGGCTCGAAGCACACCACCTCGTCACCCGGCTCGCAGAGCGCCAGGATCGCCGCCGCGATCGCCTCGGTGGCCCCGGCGGTGACCGCGACCTCGCCCTCCGGATCCCGCTCCAGGCCCCAGAACCGCTGCTCGTGCGCGGCGATCGCCTGCCGCAGAGCGGGGATGCCGGCCAGCGGAGGATACTGATTGGCGCCGGTGGCCAGCGCCTCGGCGGCCGCGGCGAGCATCTCCGGCGGGCCGTCGGTGTCCGGGAAGCCCTGACCGAGGTTGACCGCCCCGGTCCGGGCCGCGAGCGCCGACATCTCGGTGAAGATGGTCGTGCCGAACGGGCGCATCCGTGCGACGAGCGGATCCGCCGGGGTCGAGGTGGTCACCGTGCTCCCTGTCTGCCCTGATCAGTAAACGAGCTCGTAGCAGTTGGCCGTCGCCAGGGCGCCGTCGGCGGTGTGCGTGGCGACCTGCTTGCCGTCGACGGTGGCCGTGCAGCTGATCGAGCCCGAGTCGACACCGGTGCGCACGGCGATGACCGAGAGCACCGACGGGCCCTTCATCGTGGTCGTCACCTTCCACGGCAGCTTGGCGTTGCCGACCCGCTTGGGAACGCCGTCCAGCTTCTCCACGTAGAGGATCTCGGCCGGGCCGTCGCCGGTGACCTCGTAGGTCACGCTGATCTCCTTGCCCTCGCCGATGCCGGGGATGCCGGTCGGCAGCGCGGGCAGGTCGGGGAACTCGGTCGGCAGGCCCGGGAAGTCCGGCCGCCCGGAGGGCAGCAGGTCGGGGAAGGTGGGATCGGTGATCGGCTCGGCCGCCTTCTTGGCGTCGTCGGTGACCTCGTTGACCTTGTCGACCGTACGGTTGACCAGGATCACCGAGGCGGTCACCACACCACCGCAGAGCAGCAGCGTGATGGCGAGGACCAGGGCGATCAGCGGTGTCTTGCTGCGCTTGGGTGGCAGCGGCGCCGGACCGTAGCCGGGCTGCGGCGGGTAACCGGCGCCCGCGTCGTAGGGCGGTGGTGGCGGGGGCGGCGCGTAGCCGGTGGTCGGGTCATACGGCGGCGGCTGCCCATAGCCCGGACCCGGGTCGTGGCCGACCGGCGGGAACTGGGCGGTCGGGGGGTAGTCAGGCGGTGGGGTGAACTGGGGCGGCCGGGGCGGTTGTCGCGGCTCGCTCGGATCGCTCATCTTTCCTCCCGGTGGGGCACCGTCTTTCGACGGTACGCCAGCGCCGCACGGCGAGGATCAACCACCCGTACGGGCAGGGGCGTCGGCGACGTGGTTGGACTACGGTTCCGATCACATGCGATGCTCATAACCGCGCCTCTCGAGCAAGACGGATGAGCGAAAGTCGGTTAGGCTGCCCGTCATGTGTGGGATCGTGGGTTACGTAGGCAATCGTCCAGCGCTGAGCATCGTCATCGACGGGCTCCGCCGCCTGGAGTACCGCGGTTATGACTCCGCGGGCGTCGCCATCATCGACAACGGCCTGGTGAAGACCGAGAAGAAGGCGGGCAAGCTCGCCAACCTGGAGAAGGCGCTCGCCGAGCGGTCCGGCGACGGCATCGAGGCCGGCGTCACCGGCATCGGGCACACCCGCTGGGCGACCCACGGCGGACCCACCGACCGCAACGCCCACCCGCACGTCTCCGTCGACGGCCGCGTCGCCGTCATCCACAACGGCATCATCGAGAACTTCGCCCGCCTGCGCGTCGAGCTCGAAGCGACCGGTGTCGAGTTCCGCAGCGACACCGACACCGAGTGCGCGGCCCACCTGCTCGCCGCCGAGATGCGCAAGCTGCGCGAGTCCGGCGCCGAGGACGGCCCGGCCCTGCTCGCCGAGGGGATGCGCCGCGTGGCCAACCGGCTCGAAGGCGCCTTCACCCTGCTCGCCGTCGACGTCGAGGTGCCCGACGCGGTGGTCGCCGCCCGCCGCAACTCGCCGCTCGTGGTCGGCCGCGGCAACGGGGAGAACTTCCTGGCCAGTGACGTCTCCGCGTTCATCGAGCACACCCGTGAGGCGATCGAGCTGGGCCAGGACCAGGTCGTCCTGATCACCCCGGCGGGCATCGAGATCACCGGTTTCGACGGGACCCCGGCCACCGGCACCGAGTTCCACATCGACTGGGACGCCTCGGCCGCCGAGAAGGGCGGCTACGAATACTTCATGCTCAAGGAGATCGCCGAGCAGCCCCAGGCGATCGCGGAGACCCTGCTGGGCCGGCTCTCCGAGCGTGGCGAGATCATCCTGGACGAGGTGCGCCTCACCGACCAGGACCTGCGTGACGTCGACAAGGTCTTCATCGTGGCCTGCGGCACCGCCTACCACGCGGGGATGGTCGCCAAATACGCCATCGAGCACTGGGTGCGCATCCCGTGCGAGGTCGAGCTGGCCAGCGAGTTCCGCTACCGCGACCCGATCCTCGACCGGTCCACTCTGGTGATCGCGATCAGCCAGTCCGGCGAGACCATGGACACCCTGATGGCGATCCGGCACGCCAAGGAGCAGAAGGCCCGCGTCCTCGCGATCTGCAACACCAACGGCTCCACCATCCCGCGCGAGTCCGACGCCGTCCTCTACACCCACGGCGGGCCGGAGATCGCCGTCGCCTCCACCAAGGCGTTCCTCACCATGCTCGTCGCCTGTTACCTGATCGGCCTGCACCTGGCCCAGATCCGCGGCGTCATGTATGCCGACGAGGTCGCCGCCGTGGTGTCCCGCCTGCGTCGCACCCCGGACAACCTGCGCGACCTGCTCGGCCGGATGGAGGAGGTGCGGGCCCTCGGCCGTGACCTCAAGACGGCGTCGACGATGCTCTTCATCGGCCGGCACGTCGGCTTCCCGGTGGCGCTGGAGGGCGCGCTCAAGCTCAAGGAGCTCGCCTACATCCACGCCGAGGGCTTCGCCGCCGGCGAGCTCAAGCACGGCCCGATCGCCCTGATCGACAAGGGCACCCCGGTGGTCTGCGTGGTGCCGTCCCCGCAGGGGCGCGGCGTGATGCGCGACAAGGTGGTCTCCAACATCCAGGAGGTACGCGCCCGCGGCGCCCGCACCATCGTGATCGCCGAGGAGGGCGACGAGGACGTCCGGCAGTTCGCCGACCATCTGATCTACGTGCCGCACACGCCGACGCTGCTCGCCCCGCTGATGACCACGGTGCCGCTGCAGATCCTCGCCTGCGAGATCGCGTCGGCCCGCGGGTACGACGTGGACCAGCCGCGCAACCTGGCCAAGTCGGTCACCGTCGAGTGACGCGCCGCTGAGCCGGCTCACGGCGTCTCGCCCAGGGTGATCCGGGCGAGGGCGTCGAGGGCCGGCCCGCCGCGGTCCCAGTAGCCGAGGTGGCCCGCGTCGAACTGGCTGGGGAAGACACGGGCGCCGAAACCCGGCTCACTCGGGTCACGGCCGAACCACAGGTGGCGCTGCCCGTCCGGGAGGACATCCTTCGGCGACACCGCGGCGTACTGGATCGGGTCGGTCAGCGAGGTCGTCGACCACACCCGGTCGGCGGGGAACCGCAGCTCGGCGGCGGAATCCACGCCCACTCCGGGTGAGCCGACGAAGACCACGCTGTCGGCCGGCAGGTCACCGGCGGCCGCCGCGCGGCCCACCACCAGCGAGCCGTAACTGTGCCCCAGCACCGTCTGATGCGCCGGGCCGCCCTCGTGGGTGACCCGCAACGCCTCCTGGAAGCGGGTCAGCTCCGGCGCGCCGGCCCGGGCCTGCCGGTCCGAGGCCGCCGCGTGCACGAAATCCGGGGCGTCGTAGTCGAGCCACAGCACCGCGCTCGCCGACTGCGCCGGGCCCAGCTCGCCGGCGCGCACCGCCACCCGCTCCGCACGGCTCAGCTCACCGCCCAGCGACTTCAGATCCGAGGTCATGCCGGGCACGTGCGTGAGGACGTGGGCGGAGCGGTCCGGGTCGCCGAGAGCGACCACGGCACGGCCCTCACCGTCCAGACCGAGCCCGATCAGGTACGCCCGGGGCCCGCCCTCCTCCTCCAGCCGCGCGGTCAGCCGGTCCAGCCCCGCACGCAGGTCACGGAGACGGCCGCGATCCACCCCCGCGGCCCGCATCCGGTCCAGCTCGAGACGGGCGTCGTCGAGCAGCAGCCGGTTCGCGACGTCACGGTCGGCGATCGGGATGCCGTCGGCGCCGGCGAACGCGGCCGGGGACGTGACGAGCAGCCAGGTGCGCTCGGCCGGCGACCACTGCTCCCACCAGCGGCGGACCTCGGCGGGCTCGGCGGTGCACGGCGGGAACGACGCCGGGACCGGGGCGGGCGGGATCTCGGCCAGGGCGCTGAGCCGGGTCGACGCGGCGCTGTCGGCCTCGGCGGCCAGGGCCAGGGCGGTGGTCAGATCGCCGGTGACGGACCTGATCGCCTCCGGTGTGCCGGGGTGGCCGTGGACCGTACCGGAATCGTCGATGACCAGACCGGAACGCCGCGCCGCCGCGCATGCCCGGTCGAGGAGCGCGCGGGCCCGGCCGAGGGCCGCGGCGAACTCGCTGAGCGCCTGATCCACGCGCCAGCAGACCACCCGGAAGAACGCCGCGCGGCGGCGCAGCGCGCCGAGCCCGGCCAGGGCGGCCTCGGCCGCCGGACCCGACCAGGAGTCGCGCAGACGGGCCGGCAGCGGGCCGAACTCGGCGCAGAGGGCGCCGGCCAGAGCTGCCCAGCGGCGCCACGCCAGTGCGGTGGACAGCCAGCGGTCCGGATCGGTGCCCCGGAGCTTCGCATAGGTGACGGCGGACGCGTCGGCGGCGTTCATCGACCCGCCCGCGACGTGAGCGCGCCGATGGCCGGGGCGGCGGTGAGATCGGTCAGCCGTCGCGCGGCCCGGGCGTCGGCCGCCTCGTAGGCGGTGGCGGCCGCTCTGATGTGGGTCGCCGTCGCGGCGGTGTCATCGCTGATCGAGGTCACCCACCGGCGGACCGAGTCGGCCGCCAGCGTGGCCGCGGCGGTCGCCGCCCAGTGCGGTGACGGATCGGCGACCGGGGCGGACGCGGCGGCGCCGGCGATCCGGCCGGCAAAGGCGGTGACGGCAGCGGCGTCCTGGCGCAGGCCCTCGGTGTCGACCTGGAAGTCGGGATTCATCGGGCAAACCTCCATGGGGGCGAGGGGACGCGCCGACGTTAGAGGCCCGGCGGGCGCCGCCGGGACGGCCTGTGGACGACCGTCCACAGGCCTTGCGCCCGCAGACCGCGTCCTGATAGGCGGGCGGCCCCGGAAAAGTGACCGGATGCGCCGATAGGGTGACGTTGTGATCGTGTCTGTCGGCATCGACGTCGTCCTGGTGGAACGCTTCGCCCGCGCGCTGGACCGGACCCCGCTGCTCGCGGATCGCCTCTTCACCGAGGCCGAGCGGCTGACCAGGTCCGGGAGCCCGCGATCCGCCGAGTCCCTGGCCGCCCGGTTCGCTGCGAAGGAGGCCGTCGCCAAGGCGCTGGGCGCGCCGATGGGCATGCGGTGGCACGACTGCGAGATCGTCACCGACCCCGACGGACGCCCGTGGTTGACCGTCTCCGGTACGGTCGCCGCCGCGGCGACCGAGCGTGGCATCGGTCGATGGCACCTGTCCCTGTCGCACGACGGCGGGATCGCCTCGGCGATGGTGGTCGCCGAGGCTGGGAGCAAGTAGGTCGATCGCCGCCCCGGCGGGCAACGGACAACGGAGGAAGCATGCGGCAGGCGTGGCGGGTCGGCGATGTGCGGGCGGCCGAGAAGAACCTGATGGCGACCCTGCCGGAGGGCGCCCTGATGCAGCGGGCGGCCGCCGGTCTGGCCCGGCGCTGCGCCCTGCTGCTGGAGGAGACCGGAGGGGTGTACGGCGCCCGTGTCCTGCTGCTGGTGGGCAGCGGCGACAACGGCGGCGACACGCTCTACGCCGGCGCCGCGCTGGCCCGCCGTGGCGCCCAGGTCCGGGCGCTGCTGCTGTCTCCGGAGCGGGTGCATCTGGCCGGTCTCGCCGCGCTGCGCCAGGCGGGCGGGTTCACCACCCGTGACCTGCCGGCCCGGGCCGATCTGGTGCTGGACGGCATCGTCGGGATCGGGGCGAGCGGCGGCCTGCGGCCGGAGGCGGCGGCGATCGTCCGGGAGCTGCCGGCCCTGCGCCGCCGCGACGGCGAGCGGGCCGTGATCGTGGCCGTCGACGTGCCGAGCGGTGTGACCGTGGACACCGGTGACGTGCCGGGCGAGGCGGTGACCGCCGACGTGACGGTCACCTTCGGGTGCCTCAAGGCGGCTCACGTGCTCGGCCCGGCGGCCGTGCGCTGCGGTCACGTCGATCTGGTCGACATCGGTCTCGGCCCGGCGCTGACCGGCACGCCCGCGGTCCGGGTGCCGGACGCGGCCGACATCGCCGCCTGGTGGCCACGCCCCGGCGCGACCTCGGACAAGTACTCCCGTGGCGTGGTCGGCCTGGCGACCGGGTCGGCGTTCTATCCGGGCGCCGCCCTGCTCTCCACCGCGGGCGCGCTGGCCGGCCCGTCCGGCATGGTGCGGTATGCGGGCAGCGCGCACCGTGAGGTGGTCCGCGCGCACCCGTCGGTGGTGGTCGCCGACCGGGTGGCCGACTCGGGGCGGGTGCAGGCCTGGGTCTGCGGCTCGGGGCTGGGCTCCGGCGACGAGGCGCGGACCGAGCTGCGCAGTGTGCTGGCCACCGCGCTGCCGGTGCTGCTCGACGCGGACGCGATCAATCTGCTGGTCGGCGGCGAGCACGCCGAGGACCTGCGGCGGGACGCCCCGCTGGTGCTCACCCCGCACGACGGCGAGTTCAAGCGGCTGGCCGGGGAGGCGCCGGGCGCGGACCGGGCCGGTGCGGCCGCCCGGCTGGCCGCGTGGACCAACGCGGTGGTGCTGCTGAAGGGTGACCGGACCATCGTGGCCACCCCGTCGGGGGAGATCTGGGCCAATCCCACCGGCAGCGCGGCGCTGGCCACGGCCGGGTCCGGGGATGTGCTGGCCGGGCTGCTCGGGTCGCTGCTGGCGGCGGGTCTGCCGCCGGTGCGTGCCGCGGTCGCCGCCGCCTACGTGCACGGGCTGGCGGGGCGCCGGGCCGCCGAGAACGGGCCGGTCACGGCGCCGGATGTGGCGGCCGCTCTGCGCCCGGCGCTGGCCGGCCTGCTGACCTGAGCGAAGAGGCCTGTCCGGCGGAAAATGTCATACGCCTCAGTAGGGTGGAGGCATGTGGCAGGCCGAAGTCCGCGTCGATCTGGACGCGATCAGGGACAACGTCGCGTTGCTGCGCGCCCGCACCTCCGCCGAGGTGCTGGTGGCGGTCAAGGCCGACGGCTACGGCCACGGCCTGGTGCCGGCCGGCCGCGCCGCGCTGTCCGGCGGCGCGACCTGGCTCGGCGTCGCCACCCTCGACGAGGCGCTCACGCTGCGCCGGGCCGGTGTCGAGGCGCCGGTTCTGGCCTGGCTGCTCAGCCCCGGCCTGCCACTGCACGAGGGGGTCGCGTCCGGCGTCGACCTGAGCGCCGCGACGACCGCCCTGCTCGACGAGCTGGTGGCCGCTGGCCGCCGGGCCGGGCGCCCGGCCCGCGTGCATCTCAAGCTCGACACCGGGCTGGCCCGCGGCGGCGCCGCCGTCGCCGACTGGCCGGTCCTGCTGGAGGCGGCGGCCAAGGCGCAGGCCGGCGGCGACATCGAGACGGTCGGCGTGTGGAGCCACTTCGCGTGCGCCGACGAGCCGGGTCACGAGTCGATCGACCGCCAGCTCGCCGCCTTCCACAAGGGCCTGGCGCTGGCCGAGTCCTTCGGCATCACACCGCGCTACCGCCACATCGCCAACTCGGCGGCCACGCTGACCCGGCCGGACACCCATTTCGACCTGGTCCGGGCCGGCATCGCGGCCTACGGTCTGTCGCCGATCGCGGGGGAGACCTACGGTTTGCGGCCGGCCATGACGGCCCGCGCCCGGGTGTCCCTGGCCAAGCGGGTCCCGGCCGGTCAGGGCGTGTCCTACGGGCTGACCTACACGACCCCGCGGGAGACCACGCTCGCCGTGGTGCCGCTGGGCTACGGCGACGGGGTGCCGCGGCATGCGTCGAGCGCCGGCCCGGTGCGGGTGGGCGGCACGACGGCGCGGATCGCGGGGCGGGTGTGCATGGATCAGCTGGTCGTCGACGTGGGTGACGAACCGGTGGTGGCGGGCGACGTGGCGACCCTGTTCGGGCCGGGTGACGACGGCGAGCCGACCGCCGACGACTGGGCGGCCGCCACCGGCACGATCAACTACGAGATCGTCACCCGGTTCGGCAGCAGCCGGGTGCCACGTCACTACGTGGGGGAGGCGTCCCGGTGGTGAGGCGTTCGAGGGTCGTCAAGGGCGCCGGCATATTCGGGGCCGTGGTGGGTGTCGCCGCGGCCGGTCTGGCGACAGCCTTCGCGGTGGAGCGTGCGCTGGTGCGGCGCTCGGTCAACGCGCCCGGCGATCCCTATGTCGACGAGCCGTTCGGCGACCAGCCGTTCGATCGGGAGCTGACGGTCACCGCCGCCGACGGCACCGATCTGCACGTGGAGATCATCGAGCCGGCCGGGGCGCCCGGCGAGCCGACGATCGTCTTCGTGCACGGGTTCGCCCTGGACATGGGCACCTTCTACTTCCAGCGCAAGGTGCTGGCCGAGCGGGGCACCCACCGGATGGTCTTCTACGACCAGCCGGGTCATGGCCGGTCGAGCAAGCTAAAGTCCGGCACCTATGATCTGGCCGCTCTGGGCCGGTCGCTGGCCGCGGTGCTGACCGAGACCGTGCCCGAGGGCCGGATCATCCTGGTCGGGCACTCGATGGGCGGCATGACGATCATGGCGTTCGCCGAGCAGTTCCCGGCCTGGTTCGGCAACCGGGTGACCGGCGTGGTCCTGATCTCCACCTCTGCCGATCTCTTCGAGAAGGCCAAGCTCGGCATCACGAACGTGGTGGCCCGGGTGAGCGCCCCGTTCTTCCCGCTCTGGGACAAGGCTGCCCAGCTCGGCGGCGGCACCATCGACCGGGCTCGAGTCGCCTCCTCCGACCTGGCCTGGCTGTTGACCCGGCGGTACGGGTTCGGGGAGGCCAAGCCCAGCCCGTCGCTGGTGACCTTCGTGGAGAGCATGAATTCGAAGACCTCCGCGGAGACGTTGACCAAATATCTCCAGACCCTCTACACGCACCATCGTTCTCCGGCGCTGTCCGCGCTGCGCGGCGTTCCGGTGCTGGTCGTCGTCGGTGATCGCGACTACCTGACCCCGGTGACCCACTCCGAGCAGATCATCGAGAATCTGCCCGAGGCCGAGCTGCTGACCATCGAGAACAGCGGTCACGTGGTGATGCTGGAGAAAGCCGATCAGGTCAACGCCGCGCTGATCCCCTTCCTGGAGAAACTGACGTGAAGTTGAAGACCGTCGAGGACACCCGCGAGTTCGGGCGGCGGCTGGCCGGCGTGCTGCGCGCCGGTGACCTGGTGCTGCTCACCGGCCCTCTGGGCGCCGGCAAGACGGCCCTGGCCCAGGGCATCGGCGCCGGCCTCGGCGTGCAGGGCCCGATCACCTCCCCGACCTTCGTGATCGCCCGGGTGCACCGGGGCCCGTTGCCGCTGGTGCACGCGGACGCGTATCGGCTGGGCGACCGGCCCGACCCGCGCGCCGAGATCGACGACCTCGACCTGGATGCCTCGGCCGACGACGCGGTCACCGTCGTCGAGTGGGGCGTCGGCCTGGTCGAGCAGCTCAACGACGAATACCTGCAGGTCCGGCTGGACCGGCTGGACGACGACACCCGCACTGTGGAGTTGCTGCCGCACGGCGGCGACTGGGCACACCGACTGGAGACCATGTGAACCTGATCGAGCAGCTGCCGGCCGAGTGGCGCGCCGAGCTGTCCCCCCACCTCGACGCCGCCGCGACCACCGCTCTGGGGGAGTGGGTGGCCGAGGAGTACGCCACGCAGACGATCTACCCGCCGGTGGAGGACCTGTTCTCGGCGTACCGGTTGTGTTCGCCGTCGCAGACTCGGGTGCTGATCCTCGGCCAGGACCCGTATCACGGTCCCGGCCAGGCGCACGGTCTCAGTTTCAGCGTGCGTGAGGGGGTCCGCCGCCCGCCGTCGCTGAGCAACATCTTCAAGGAGCTCAACGAGGATCTGAATGTGCCGAAGCCGCCGGGTGGCGACCTGACCGGCTGGGCCAGGCAGGGTGTGCTGCTGCTCAACGCGGTGCTGACGGTCCGGGCGGGCAAGGCCGGGTCGCACGCCAACAAGGGGTGGGAGGCGTTCACCGACGCCACGATCAAGGCCCTCAACGAGCGTGACGAGCGGATCGTGTTCCTGCTCTGGGGCAGCTACGCGAGGAAGAAGGCGGTGCTGGTCACCAACCCGGCGCACGCGGTCCTGGAGGCCGGTCACCCGAGTCCGCTGAACCGGGTCGGGTTCCTCGGCAGCCGTCCGTTCAGCGCTGCCAACAAGGCACTGGCCGACGGCGGACGGCCGGTCATCGACTGGGACCCGCGGGCCACCGTCTAGGGTTTCGCTGTGCTGGTACTGGCTCTGGACACCGCAACCCCCGCGTCGACGGCGGCGCTCGTCGAGGTGACCCCGGACGGGCTGTCCGGGATCGCCGAGCGCCGCACCGTCGACCCACGCGCTCACGGGGAGAGACTGGCCCCGGAGATCGCCGCCGTGCTGGCCGACGCCGGGCTGCGGCCGCGTGACCTGACCGCGATCGTGGCCGGGCTCGGTCCGGGTCCCTTCACCGGCCTGCGGGTCGGGCTGGCGACCGCGGCGAGCATGGGGCAGGCGCTGGGCATCCCGACCTACGGGGTGTGCTCGCTGGACGGGCTGGGCCGGGCTGCGGGCCCGGGGCGGGTGCTGATCGCGACCGATGCGCGGCGGCGCGAGGTGTATTTCGCCACGTATGTCGACGGGGTTCGGGTGACCGGCCCTGAGGTGGCCAGACCGGCGGATGTGGCCGGTCTGCTGTATGGCGCGGTGGGCGGCGCGCTCCCGGCCGGCCTGCTGATCCGGCCGGAGGACAGATCGACCGCCACGGCGGCCGGGAAAGCGGCTGGCACGGCGGACGGCCCAGCGGCCGGGAAAGCGGACGGCACAGCGGCCGGGCAACCGGAGACCGCGGTGGCCGGGCTGGTCGATCGGGCCGCGGGTGAGGGTGCCCTGAAATACGGGGACGTGTTCGGCGTACCCGTCGAGGAGCATCTCCTTTATCCGCCGGGCGCCGCGCTGGTCGCTCTCGCCGCCGACCGCATTCGCGGGGTCGCGCCGAGCGAGATCCTCACCCCGCTGTATCTGCGGCGGCCGGACGCGGTCGAGCCGTCGGCGCGCAAGCCGGTGCTGACCTGATGGAGATCGAGCGGTTCCGCTGGTGGCACATCGACGAGGTGCTGCCGATCGAGGAGGACCTCTTCGGACCGGAGAAATGGTCCGCCGCGATGTTCTGGAACGAGTTGGCGACCGGCCAGTTCTACCTGGCGGCGCTCGACGGCGAGCAGGTCGTCGGATATGCCGGACTGTCCGTCGTGGACGAGCACGAGTCCTGGGTGCAGAACATCGCGGTCCGGCGGGACGCCCAGCGGCACGGTCTCGGGCGGCGTCTGCTGGAGGCGCTGCTCGCCGAGGCGGCCCGCCGCGGCGCGCGCAAGGCGCTGCTCGAGGTGGCCGTCGACAACGCCCCGGCGCAACGGCTCTACGCGAGTTATGACTTCGAGCCGGTCGGGATCCGGCGCGGCTACTACCAACCCAGCAACACGGACGCCCTGGTGATGATGCGCGATGCGTGACGAACCCCTGGTCCTCGGGATCGAGACCTCCTGCGACGAGACCGGTGTCGGCATCGTGCGCGGGCACACTCTGCTCGCCGACGCGCTGGCGTCCAGTGTGGACCAGCATGCCCGGTTCGGCGGCGTGGTGCCCGAGGTGGCCAGCCGCGCCCACCTGGAGGCGCTGGTCCCGACGATGCAGCGGGCGCTGGACGAGGCGGGGGTGACCCTGGCCGACGTCGACGCGATCGCGGTGACCAGTGGTCCCGGCCTGGCCGGCGCCCTGCTGGTCGGGGTGGCGGCGGCCAAGGGGTATGCGCTGGCCGCGGAGAAGCCGATCTACGGCGTCAACCACCTGGCGGCGCACGTGGCGGTGGACACGCTGGAACACGGGCCGCTGCCCGAGCCGGCGGTGGCGATGCTGGTCTCCGGCGGCCACTCGTCGCTGCTGCTGGTCGATGATCTGACCGCGGGCGTGACGCCGCTCGGGGCGACCATCGACGACGCCGCGGGTGAGGCGTTCGACAAGGTGGCCCGGCTGCTCGGCCTCGGCTTCCCGGGTGGGCCGATCATCGACCGGTCGGCCCGCGACGGCGACCGGGCGTCGATCGCCTTCCCCCGGGGCCTCACGGCGCAGAAAGACCTGGTGGCGCACCGGTTCGACTTCTCCTTCTCGGGGCTGAAGACGGCGGTGGCCCGCTGGGTGGAGAGCCGGGAGCGCGCCGGTGAGCCGGTGCCGGTGGCCGACGTGTCGGCGAGCTTCCAGGAGGCGGTCTGTGACGTGCTGACCGCGAAGGCGATCGACGCGTGCCGGTCCAACGGGGTGCGGACCCTGGTCATCGGGGGCGGTGTGGCGGCCAACTCGCGACTGCGGGTGCTCGCCGAGGAGCGGGCGGCCAGGCATGGGATCGCGGTACGCGTACCCCGGCCGGGTCTCTGCACCGACAACGGCGCGATGGTCGCCGCGCTGGGATCGCATCTGGTGGCGGCCGGGGTGGCGCCGAGCCGTCTCGATCTGCCGGCGGATTCGGCCATGGGTTTGACCGAGGTCAGTGTGCCGGGGTAGGAAGCGTTCATGATCGCGCGGATGTGGGAGGTGCGGGCCTCGCGCAGTGGCTTCGACGAGCTGCTGGCCTGGGTCTGCGACACGGCGGTGCCTGCCCTGGAGGTACTGCCACAACATGTGTCGAGTGACGTCTATTCGTCCACCGATCAACGCATCGTCGTCATCACCAAATGGCGCAACTCCCCGGAGAACCTGCGTACCCCGCCGGAGAACCTGGTGGCACGCGCTCCGCACGTCTGGGATTTCAACCCGGTAGATCGTTGACCGGTCGCAGTCGGCGCACCTCGGCCTTACCGTCGGGGCCTGATGCGAAGACTGCCTGTGAACGATCCCGGTGTCCCCGACTCCCGATCCGCCGGCCGATATCTGCTGTGGCTGATCCGGCGTTCCCGCCTGACGGTCGCCGCCGCCGCGCTGCTGGCCGTCGCCTGGATGGGATGCCAGGCCCTGGTGCCCGCGGTCGTCGGCCGGGCCGTGGACGCCGTCGTGAACCGGGACGCGACCGCACTGGCCACCTGGGCGGCGCTGCTCCTCGGCGTGGGCCTGGTGCAGGCGTTCACCGGCATCGCGCGGCATCGGTTCGCCGTGACCAACTGGCTGTCCGCGGCGTTCCGGACCGTGCAGGTGGTGGTCCGGCAGGCGAACCGGCTCGGCTCCACACTGCCGCGCCGCCTCGACGCCGGTGAGGTCGTGGCGATCGGCACCTCGGACATCACCCATATCGGCAGCGCCGTCGACATCACGTCGCGGGGGGTCGGCGCGCTGCTCGCCGTGATCACGGTCACCGTCGTGCTGCTGCACACGTCGGTGCCGCTGGGACTCGTGGTGCTGCTCGGCGTACCCCTGCTGATGTCGGTGGTCGCGGTGTTGATTCCGCCGCTGCACCGGCGGCAGCACGCCTACCGCGACCGGCAGGGCTACCTGACCGGGCGGGCGGCGGACCTGGTCGGCGGGCTGCGGGTGCTGCGCGGCGTGGGCGGCGAGGCGACCATGGCGGCCCGCTACCGCGCCGAGTCGCGGGCGCTCGGCGCGGCCGGTGTGCACACGGCGCGGATCGAGTCGCTGCTGGAGGCCGCGCAGGTGCTGCTGCCGGGCCTGTTCCTGGTGCTCGTCACCTGGCTGGGCGCGCGGTTCGCGGCGGACGGGCGGATCACCGTGGGGCAGCTCGTGGCGTTCTATGCGTACGCCGCCTTCCTGGTCGCGCCGCTGCGGCAGCTCACCGAGGCGATCGACAAGATGACCCGCGGGCACGTCTCCAGCCGCCGGGTCGTGACGATGCTGCGCGAGCGCAGCGACCTTCCGGACCCACCGGATCCGGCGCCACTTCCGGCAGGCGACCTGGTGGACCCCATTTCGGGGGTACGGGTGACCCCCGGCCGTCTCACCGCGATAGCCGCCACGGCGCCCGTGGACGCCGCCGGCATCGCCGATCGGCTGGGCCGGTACGCCGACGGCGCCACGCTGGGCGGTGTCCCGCTCGCGGCGGCCGCCCTGTCCGAGGTGCGGGCCCGGATCCTGGTCGCGGACAACGAGGCCCGGCTGTTCTCCGGCCGGCTGCGGGCGGACCTCGACCCGTACGACATCGGCTCTCTGGAATCGGCTCTGGAGGCCGCCGCGGCGACCGAGACGGTGGAGGCGCTGCCGGACGGCCCGGACACCGTGGTGACCGATCGTGGCCGCTGTTTCTCCGGTGGCCAGCAGCAGCGGCTGCGCCTGGCGCGGGCCCTGATCGCCGACCCCGAGGTGCTGGTCCTGGTGGAGCCGACGAACGCGGTGGACGCGTGGACCGAGGCCCGGATCGCCGAGCGGCTGCGGGTGGCACGCGCCGGCCGTACCACTGTGGTCTGCACCAACAGCCCGCTGATGCTGAGCCAGGCCGACCGCGTCTGTTTCGTCGAGGACGGCCGGGTGGTGGCCGTCGGCCCGCACGCCGGCCTGCTCGGCGCCGAACCCGGGTACGCCCGGCTGGTGCGGCGCGGCAACGGATCCGGGCCGGAGGAGAAACGTGAGGAAGCCGGCGAGGAGCGGCCGTGAGCCGGCTGCTGCCGGTGGCGAGCGCCGTGCAGGCCCGCCGGTACGCCCGTGACCTGATCCGGCGCCATCCCGGCCTGTTCCGCGCCACTGTCGCTCTGCACGTGGCCGCCGCCCTGGCCGGTCTGGCCGGCCCGCGACTGCTCGGCGAGCTGGTCCAGGGCGTCCACGAGCGCGTGCCGATGTCCGAACTGGATCACCTCGCGCTGGCCATCGGCGGTTTCGTCGTGGCGCAGACCGTGCTGATCCGGTTCGCCCACCTGTCCTCGGCGCGGCTGGGGGAGCGGGTGCTGACCCGGCTGCGGGAGGAGTTCGTCGACCGCATGCTGGCCATGCCGCTGTCCACCGTGGAGTCGGCGGGCTCGGGTGACCTGCTCACCCGGACCACCCGGGATGTCGACGCGCTGTCCAAATGCGTCCGGTTCGCCGTGCCGGAGACCCTGATCGCCCTGATCACACTCGGGCTCGTGATCGGCGCACTGCTGCTGGTCAGCCCCATCTTCGCGGTGCCGCTGCTGATCGGGGTGCCGATCATCGTGGTCGGGTCACGGTGGTATCTGCGGCACGCGCCACGCGGATACCTGCGGCAGAACGCCGCCTACTCGGACGTGACCGAGGGGCTGACCGAGACCGTGGAGAGCGCCCGTACGGTCGAGGCGCTCGGCCGCCAGCGGCAGCGGGTCGCGCGTACCGATGTCGACCTGCGGCGGTCCTGGCGAGCCGAGCGGTACACGCTGCGCCTGCGGACCGTGTGGTGGCCGGTGATCGAGATCAGCTACGTGGTCCCGATGGTGCTCACCCTGCTCGCCGGTGGCTGGCTCCACCTGCACGGCCACGTGTCGCTCGGCGCGCTGACGGCCGCGGTGATCTACGTCCAGCAGCTGGTGGATCCCCTGGACCGGCTGGTCGGCTGGCTCGACGAGCTGGAGGTCGGCGCGGCCGCGCTGGCCCGGCTGCTCGGTGTCACGGCCGGTCCGCTGCCGGCGGTCACCGACGCCCCGGAGCCGGCCGGCACCCGGATCGAGGTCCGCGACGTGCGGTTCGCCTACGAGCCGGGACGCGAGGTGCTGCACGGCGTCGACCTGGTCCTCGAACCCGGCGAACGGCTCGCCGTCGTCGGCGTCTCCGGGGCCGGCAAGTCCACGCTCGGCCGGCTTCTCGCCGGGGTGCACCGGCCCACCTCGGGCAGCATCACGGTCGGCGGCGTGCCGCTGGACGCGCTGCCACCCGATCGGCTACGGGCCGAGGTCGCCCTCGTCACCCAGGAGCACCACGTCTTCATCGGCACCCTGCGGGACAACGTGGCGATGGTCCGGCCCCACGCGCAGGAGGGGGAGATCCGGGCGGCGCTCACCGCCGTACAGGCCCTCGGCTGGGCCGACGAACTGCCGGACGGGCTCGACACGATGGTCGGCGCGGGCGGCTTCCTGCTCACCCCGGCGCAGGCGCAGCAGGTGGCGCTGGCCCGGCTGGTGATCGCCGACCCGCACACTCTGGTGCTCGACGAGGCGACCGCGATGCTCGACCCGCGGGCCGCCCGGGACCTGGAACGCTCCCTGGCGGCGGTGGTGAGCGGGCGAACGGTCGTGGCGATAGCGCACCGGCTGTTCGCGGCGCACGACGCCGACCGGGTGGCGGTGATGGACGGCGGGCGGATCGTGGAGCTGGGGTCGCACGACGAGCTGGTGGCGGCGGGTGGGGCGTACGCCGCGCTGTGGAGCTCGTGGCAGGGCGAGGGTATGAAAAAGGCGCGCCCGGAAGGCGCGCCCTTTCCCTGAGCTGACGATCAGAAACCCGGACCGTGCTGGTGGCCGTGCCCGTGACCGTGGCTGTGACCGTGCCCGCCGGCGGCCGCCGGAGCGGGCTCGGCCGGCTTCTCCACCACGAGGCTCTCGGTGGTGAGCAGCAGACCGGCGATCGAGACGGCGTTGGAGACCGCGTTACGGGTCACCTTCACCGGGTCGATGATGCCGGCCGAGGCCAGATCGACATACTGGTCGGTGGCGGCGTTGAGGCCGTGGCCCCAGCCCAGCTCGCCGACCTTGCCCACCACGACGTAGCCGTCGTGACCGGCGTTCTGCGCGATCCAGCGCAGCGGCTCGAGCAGCGCCTTGCGGACGATGCCGACGCCGAGCGCCTCCTCGCCGGTGAGGCCGAGGTTGCCCTCGAGCTCCTTGGCGACCTGGGCCAGAGCGGCGCCGCCACCCGGGACGGTGCCCTCCTCGACAGCCGCCTTGGTCGCCGCGATGGCGTCCTCGATGCGGTGCTTGCGCTCCTTCATCTCGACCTCGGTCGCGGCGCCGACCTTGATCACCGCAACGCCGCCGGAGAGCTTGGCCAGCCGCTCCGAGAGCTTCTCACGGTCCCAGTCGGAGTCGGACGCCTCGATCTCCTTGCGGATCTGCGAGACCCGGTCGGAGACGTCGGAGGAGTTGCCGCCACCGTCGACGATGGTGGTGTTCTCCTTGTCGACGACGATCCGGCGGGCGCTGCCCAGCGACTCGATGCCGACCTGGTCGAGCTTGTAGCCGAGCTCGGGGGCGATCAGCTCGCCGCCGGTCGCGATCGCGAGGTCCTGCAGGATCGCCTTGCGGCGGTCACCGAAGCCCGGCGCCTTCACCGCTACGACCTTGATGGTCTTGCGCAGCGAGTTGACCACCAGGGTGGACAGGGCCTGGCCCTCGACGTCCTCCGCGACGATCAGCAGCGGCTTGCCGGTCTGCAGCACCTTCTCCAGGAGCGGGAGCAGCTCCTCGATGCTGGAGATCTTCTGCGTGGTGAGGAGGATGTGCGCGTCCTCCAGCACCGCCTCCTGCGCCTCGGCGTCGGTCACGAAGTTCGGCGAGATGAAGCCCTTGTCGAACTGCAGACCCTCGGTCACGTCGAGCTCGGTGTGCAGCGCCGAGCCCTCCTCGACGGTGATGACGCCGTCGCGGCCGACCCGGTCCATCGCGTCGGCGATCAGCTCACCGATGTTCGCGTCCTGCGCCGAGATGGTGGCCACGTTCGCGATCGCCTTGTGGTCGGCGACCTCGACGGCCTTGGCCAGCAGCGCCTTGGAGACGGCCTCGGCCGCCTTGTCCATGCCGCGCTTGAGGCCGATCGGGTTGGCGCCCGCGGTCACGTTGCGCAGACCCTCGCGGACCAGCGCCTGCGCGAGCACGGTCGCCGTGGTGGTCCCGTCGCCGGCGACGTCGTTGGTCTTGGTCGCCACCTCTTTGACCAGCTGGGCGCCGAGGTTCTCATACGGGTCGGTGAGCTCGATCTCCTTGGCGATGGTGACGCCGTCGTTGGTGATCGTGGGCGCGCCGAACTTCTTGTCCAGGACGACGTTGCGACCCCGCGGACCGAGGGTGACCTTGACCGTGTCGGCGAGGGTGTTGACGCCGTGCTCCAGGAGGTGCCGGGCGTTGTCTGAGAAGCTGAGAATCTTCGCCATGAATGGTCCCTTCACGCACCAGCGCCCTGCCCCGAGCTATCGGAACAGGGCGCAAGCGCAATCAGTTAGGTCTTACTTCTCGATGACCGCGAGGACGTCACGGGCGGAGAGCACCAGGTACTCCTCGCCGGCGTACTTGACCTCGGTGCCGCCGTACTTCGAGTAGAGGACGACGTCGCCGACCTTCACGTCGAGCGGAACGCGGTTGCCCTTGTCGTCGATCCGGCCGGGACCGACGGCGAGGACGGTGCCCTCCTGGGGCTTCTCCTTGGCGGTGTCGGGGATCACGATGCCGGACGCGGTGGTGGTCTCGGCCTCGTTCGCCTGGACCACGATGCGGTCCTCGAGCGGCTTGATCGCAACCTTGGTCGCGGTAGTCACGGGCATACCCTCCTGGGTACAGGTTTCGCCGGCCATGAACCAGGCCGGTCAATGCCTCATGCCACCGGGCGGGGCCGTCGTCGCGGGTGCCGGTCCGCCTGGTGCCTAACCGCCACGGAGGACCCGGGCGGCTGGCACCCTCATGTCGAGAGTGCTAACGCCGAGACTATGCCGGAACTAGCACTCCGTCAACCAGAGTGCCAACCAGTCACGCCAGGGAGAATGCCTCTCGTGACCCCTGAGTTGTTGCGACTGTTGCGTACCCCCGAGGGGTTGAAAGCCCTGGCCGCGGCGGCTGAGGTGACCGGCGGTGAGCCGCTCGCCGCCGCCTCGGCGCTGCGGGCCCGGGGCTTCGGCGCGGAGCTCTCCGCGGCCGCCTTGACCCAGGCTAGTTTGCGCGCGCGCGCCGCGATGAAATTCGGCCCGGACGCTGCCGGGATGTTCTTCACCCGGGCCGGCCTGGAGCAGGCCACCCGGGCGGTGGTCGCCGACCGGCGGGCCGCGCGGCTCGCCGCGGCGGGCGTCGAGACCCTGGCCGACCTGGGCTGCGGGCTCGGATCGGACGCGCTCGCCGCGGCCCGGCACGGCATCACGGTGCACGCCGTGGACGCCGACCCGGTGACCGCGGCGCTGGCGGCCGCGAACGCCGAGGCCGCCGGGCTGGCCGGCCGGATCACCGTGGAGTGCGCCGACGCCACCTCGGTGCCGGTGGAGCGGTATGACGCGGTGTTCGCCGACCCGGCTCGTCGGCAGGCCGGTCGTGGCCGGGTGTTCGACCCGAAGGCCTACTCCCCGTCGTGGGACTTCATCGCCGGCCTGCCCGGCCGCACCCCGCGCACGGTGCTGAAACTCGCGCCCGGCATCGACCACGCGCTGCTGCCGCCGGGCGCCGAGGGGGAGTGGGTGAGCGTCGGCGGCGACCTGGTCGAGGCCGCGTTCTGGTGCGGCCCGCTCGCCGAGGTCCCGCGCCGGGCCACGCTGCTCGGCCCGGACGCCGGCCTGACCGGCGCCGGTGACACCGTGGCCGGGGTGGGTCCGGTCGGCGCCTGGATCTACGACCCCGACCCGGCGGTGGTCCGCTCGCACCTGGTCGCCGAGTTCGCCACGTCGATCGGCGGGCGGCTGGCCGACCCGGAGATCGCCTACGTCTACACCGACGACCCGGTGGACACGCCGTTCGCCCGCCGGCTCGGCGTCACCGAGATGCTGCCGTTCTCGCTGAAACGGCTCCGCGCGCTGTTGCGGGAGCGGGGCGTCGGCGTCCTGGAGATCCGCAAACGGGGCTCGGCGCTGGTGCCCGACCAGCTGCGCAAGGACCTGCGGCTGTCCGGGCCGAACACGGCCGGGCTGGTGCTGACGCGCGTCGAGGGGGCACCGGTGGCGCTGCTCACCACGTCGGCGATGTAGTTTGCGCGGATGGCCAAGAAAGCGGCCGGCACGCCGGCCACCGTCGTGCTGAACACGGAGCGGGTGGCGCACACGCTGCATCCGTACGAGGTGTCCCCCGACGCGCCCAACTACGGGGCGTTGGTGGCCGAGGCCCTGGGTGTCGCGCCGGAGCGGCTCTTCAAGACCCTGGTGGCGGAGGTGGACGGCGCTCTCGTGGTCGGTGTCGTGCCGGTCACCGGCGATCTCGACCTCAAGGCGCTGGCGTCGGCCGCCGGCGGCAAGCGGGCGGCGCTGGCCGACCGGGCCGCCGCCGAGCGCAGCAGCGGTTACGTCCGAGGCGGGATCAGCCCGCTCGGACAGCGCAAGCGGCTGCCCACGGTCATCGACGACACGGCGGCCGGGCTCGACCTGATGTACGTGTCGGCGGGCCGCCGCGGTCTGCAGGTGTCGCTGGCGCCGGCCGATCTGATCAGGTTGACCGGAGCGATCGTCGCGCCCATCCGGACCGGAGGGTCCTGAGCGGCTCCTCCGGCGTTGTCACGTGACGCCGCTTGTGTTCCCTGTCACCGGAGGAATACGTTGCCGGACACAACAAACCGGTTGTCCTGACAAATCCGAACGACAGTTCCGGATTTACCCCCCGGAAGGACATAGAGGGAATGAGTAGTCGAATGCTGACCCTTGCCGCGGCCGGCCTGCTGGCCGCGGGAGGACTGTCCGCCTGTACCTCCGAGGACGATCCGGCCGGGCGCGGCGCGGACGCGGTGATCGGCGTGATCCTGCCCGACACCAAGAGCTCGGCCCGCTGGGAGACCGCGGACCTGAAGTATCTGGCCGAAGCGTTCGCGGCCGCGGGCGTACCGGCCGACATCAAGAACGCCCAGGGCGACAAGGCCTCGTTCCAGACGATCGCCGAGGGCATGATCCAGACCGGCGTGAAGGTCCTGATGACCGTCAACCTGGACTCCGGCACCGGCAAGAACGTGCTGGAAAGCGCCCGGAAGGCGGGCATTCGCACGATCGACTACGACCGTCTCACGCTCAGCGGCGGCGCCGACTACTACGTCTCCTTCGACAACGTCGAGGTCGGCAAGCTGCAGGGTCAGGGCCTGGTGGACTGCCTCAGCGAGAAGCGGGTGCCCACCCCGGTGGTCGCCTTCCTCAACGGTTCGCCCACCGACAACAACGCCACCCTGTTCAAGGAGGGCTACGACTCGGTCCTGCAGCCGAAGTTCGCCTCCGGCGAGTACCTCAAGGGCCCGGAGGACGCGGTTCCGGACTGGGACGGCGCCAAGGGCGGCACGATCTTCGAGCAGCAGCTCACCAAGGATCACAAGATCGCCGGGGTGCTCGCCGCGAACGACAGCCTCGGCAACGCCGCCATCGAGGTTCTCAAGAAGAACAAGCTGAACGGCACCGTCCCGGTCACCGGACAGGACGCCACCGTCCAGGGACTGCAGAACATCCTCGTCGGCGACCAGTGCATGACCGTTTACAAGGCGATCAAGAAGGAGGCCGCCGCGGCCGCCGGGCTGGCCATCGCCCTCGCCCGCGGCGAGACCCCGACCACGGCGACCGACACCGTGACCGACCCGGAGTCCCATGCCCCGGTCAAGGCGCTGCTGCTCAAGCCGGAAGCGATCACCAGGGAGAACATCGAGGTGGTCCTCGAGGACGGGTACGTCACCCGGGAATCGCTCTGCACCGCCGCATTCGTGACAGCCTGCACCGAGGCGGGAATCAGCTGAACCCGGCGACGGCGCCGCCCCGGCATCCCGCGGGCGGCGCCCAGCCGACGAAGGAGAGACATCCGTGGCCGCGACACCTCTACTGGAGCTGCGCGGGATCGACAAGAGCTTCGGTCCCGTCCAGGTGCTGCACGACGTCGGCATGAGCGTCTACCCCGGCGAGGTCACGGCGCTGGTCGGTGACAACGGCGCGGGCAAGTCGACGCTCGTCAAGTGCATCAGCGGCATCTACACGATCGACGCGGGCACGGTGCTCTTCGACGGCCGGACGGTCACCGTGAACAGCCCACGGGACGCCGCCGATCTCGGTATCGAGGTCGTTTATCAGGACCTCGCCCTCTGCGACAACCTGGACATCGTCCAGAACATGTTCCTCGGCCGGGAACAGAAACGCGGCATCGTCCTGGACGAGCCGACCATGGAACAGATGGCGGCCGAGACGCTGGCGAGCCTTTCGGTACGCACCGTCAAGTCGCTCCGCCAACTGGTCGCCAGCCTCTCCGGCGGCCAGCGGCAGACCGTGGCGATCGCCAAGGCGGTGCTCTGGAACAGCAAGGTCGTCATCCTGGACGAGCCGACCGCGGCCCTCGGTGTGGCGCAGACCGCGCAGGTGCTCGAACTGGTCCGCAGGCTCGCCGACAACGGTCTCGGCGTGGCGCTCATCTCCCACAACATGAACGAGGTCTTCGCGGTCTCCGACCGGATCGCCGCGCTCTATCTGGGCCGGATGGCCGCCGAGGTGAAGACCAGCGACGTCACCCACGCCCAGGTCGTCGAGTTGATCACCGGCGGGCGCAGCGGCAATCTGGGCCTCCCGCCGGAGGGCCCCACCGACTTCGCCGATTTCATGCCGGGGGGCCAGCTGTGAGCATGTCGACGTACGAGATAGCCGGCGGCGTGAAGGTCGCCCGGCCGACCATGGCCGGTCACCTCCGCGACTACCTGGCCCGGATCCGCGGCGGAGACCTCGGCGCCCTGCCCGCCGTACTGGGCCTGGTCGTCCTGACGCTGATCTTCGGCGCCGCCCGCCCGAATTCCTTCTTCAGCGCCGGCAACCTCGCGAACCTGTTCAACCAGGCCGCCGGACTGACCATGATCGCGATGGGACTGATCTTCGTCCTGCTGCTGGGCGAGATCGACCTCTCCGCCGGGTACGCGGCCGGCGTCTGCGGCGCGGCGATGGCGATCCTCCTCACCGATCGGGGTTACGCCGAGCCGGTGGCGCTGCTCGGGGCGCTGCTCACCGGGGTGGTGATCGGCCTGGCCCTCGGCTTCCTGGTGGCGAAGGTCGGCATCCCGTCCTTCGTCGTCACGCTGGCGGCCTTCCTGGCCTTCCAGGGCGTCCTGCTGAACCTGCTCGGCGAGGGCAAGAACCTCTCGATCCCGGACGGCTTCATCAAGTCGCTCAACAAGGACAGCCTTCCGGTCTCGTGGAGCTGGGGGCTGGCCATCGCGTCGGTGGCCGTATTCGCGCTCTTCCAGTTCCTGCGCTACCGCGGCCGGGCCGACCGGGGCCTGCTCACCGAGCCGATCGGGGTCACCCTGCTCCGGGTCGCCGGCATCGCGGCGCTGATCCTGACCGCGACCGCGATCCTCACCCGGGAACGGGCGATCAACCCGGCCGTCGCCTCGCTCAAGGGCGTGCCCATCGCGGCGCTGGTGATCGGCGGCTTCCTGGTGCTGTGGACCCTGGTGCTCGGCCGGACCTCGTACGGCCGGCACGTCTACGCCGTCGGCGGCAACCCGGAGGCCGCCCGCCGGGCCGGCATCCCGGTCGACCGGATCCGCATCTCGGTCTTCGTGATCGGCTCGTTCATGGCCGCGATCGGCGGCATCATGCTGGTCAGCCGGGCCGGATCGGTCGACCCGAACACCGGCGGCAGCAGCACCCTGCTCTACTCGGTCGGCGCCGCGGTGATCGGCGGCACCAGCCTCTTCGGCGGCAAGGGCAAGGTCATCCACGCGGTGATCGGCGGCGCGGTGATCGCGGTCATCGACAACGGCATGTTCCTGATGGATTTCTCCTCCGGGACGCGCTACATCTTCACGGGTGTGATCCTGCTCATCGCCGCCGGTGTCGACGCGCTGGCCCGGCGTCGCGCGGCGGCCGGCAACCGGTGATCAGGCCCCGATGAACGAGACGACGGGGCCGGGCCCGGGTTCGCTGATGCGGGCCGGCCCGAGTCAGGAAGAGGTCCGCAAGCACAACCTCGGGACGCTGCTGCGCTACGTCCACATGCACGGGGCGACGTCCCGGGCCGAGCTGACCACCCGGCTCGGCCTCAACCGCAGCACGATCGGCGCCCTCACCGCCGACCTGATCGGCGCGGGCCTGGTCAGTGAGGCCGCGCCACGCGAGACCCGGCGGGCCGGACGGCCCTCGCTGGTGGTGCGGCCGGAATCCGGGCGGGTGTACGCCTACGCGCTCAGCATCGAGGTGGACCGCCTGCGCGCGGCCCGGGTCGGGCTGGGCGGCCGGATCCTGGAGCAGTACGAGACCGAGCGCCCCCGCGGCATGAGCGCCGGCGAGGCGGTCCGCCCGCTGGCCCGTTACGTGCGCACCATGCGCTCCGGCGCTCCCGCCGACGGCCGCTGTGTGGGCAGCGCCGTGGCCGTGGCCGGCATGGTGCGCCTGGAGGACGGCATGATCCGGCTGGCGCCGACGATCGGCTGGGTGGACGAGCCGATCGGTGAGGCGCTGCGCACCGAGCTGGAGGAGTTCGGCCCGCTGAGTGTGGGCAACCACGCCGACGTGTGTGTGCTGGCCGAGCACTCGCGGGGCGCCGCGGTCGGCTCGGACAACGTCATCTACCTGTACGGCGACGTCGGTGTCGGCGCCGGGATCGTGGCCGGGGGACGGCGGGTGCACGGGCACGGCGGGTACGGCGGTGAGGTCGGCCACATGGTCGTCAACCCGTACGGCCGGACCTGCAGCTGTGGCTCCCGGGGCTGCTGGGAGACCGAGATCGGCGAGCACGCCCTGCTACGCCTGGCCGGGCGGGAGGACCGCAGCGGCCGGGAGGCGGTGCTGGCCGTGGTGGATGCCGCGATGCGCGGGGACAGCTCGGCGCAGCACGCGTTACGGCAGGTGGGCGACTGGGTCGGGTTCGGTGTCGGCAACCTGGTGAACATCTTCAACCCGGAGGTGGTGATCTTCGGTGGCACGCTGCGGGACGTCTACCTCGGCGCCGCGGCGCAGATCCGCAGCCGGCTCAACGCGGTCGGGCTGCCCGCCTGTCGCGAGCACGTCCGGTTGCGTACCCCCGAGCTCGGCCCGGACGCGGCCCTGATCGGGGCGGCCGAGCTGGCCTTCGAGCACCTCCTCGACGACCCGCTGGTGTCCTGATCGGACGGTGATGGTCCACCGTCGTGAATGGGCACTGCCACCGAAGATCTATGCTGCCCGCCATGCTCCCGCGTCAACCGGTTCTGGACCCGGCAGCCGCCTACCCGCTGATCACCGGTCTGCGGGACGCCCTGGACTCCGGGGACTGGCCGGCCTGCCGTGCGCTCCTGGACGCCGCCGGGCCGGTGGAGCGCACCGAGCTCACCACCGTGGGCCTCGCCGAGCCGGGCCTGGCGACGTTCCTGCGGGGCGTGCTGGACGGTGATCCGGGCGACGGCGCGGCCGCCGTGCTGCTCGGCCGGCACCTGCTCGGCGCGGACGGCCCGGTCGCGGCCGAGCGGCTGCTCGTCGACGCGGCCGCCCGCAGCCCGCGGGACCCGGCCATCTGGACAACCCGCCTGAGCACCGCGCGTGAGCTGCGGCTGGGCCGGTCCGAGGCGGATCGGCGGTACGGCCGGCTCGCCGAGATCGACCCGCACCACCTGCCCGGCCAGCGGGAATACCTGCGGCAGCTGTGCCCGGAGCCGGGCGGCGACTGGGAGCCGGCGCACACGTTCGCCCGGACGGCGGCCGAGTCCGCGCCACCGGGGTCGTTCGGGCCGGTGCTGATCGCCGAGGCCCATCTGGAGCACCGGCGGGCGGAGCACGGCCGGCGCGCGTCGGCGGGGCGGCGCTATCTCGCCGCCGACGAGGTCCGTGCCGAGCTGTACGAGGCGGCCCGGCGCTCGGTGTGGCACGCCGACTTCCGGCACGGCCACGGCTGGGTCCGGGTGACGAGCACGTTCGCGATGGTGTTCGCTCTGCTCGACGACCGGCCCGCGGCGGACTCACTCCTCACCGCGCTGGGCGATCTCGGTTCCGCGTACCCGTGGGATCATCTCGGCGATCCGGGTTCGGTGATCGTGAAGTATCGGAGACGGGCGGCGGGAGGCGGCACATGAGGCGACTGGAGGTCGACGGGATCCCGGCGGTGCTCGCGCCGGTGACCGGCCCCGCCCACGCCGGCCTGGTGTTCCGGGTCGGCACGGCGGACGAGCCACTGGCCCGGCGCGGCATCACCCGCCTGGTCGAGCACCTGGTGACCGACGGTCTCGGCGCGACCGGCCGGACCAGTTGGACGACCGGGCCGGAGCACACCTGGTTCCACGTGCAGGGCTCGCCGGCCGAGACCACCGAGTTCCTCACCGGCGTGTGCGCAGCGCTGCGCAACCCGCCCCTGGACCGCCTGGCGACCGTGCGTGACCTGGTCCGCGGCGCCCAGCCGGAGCGCGATCCGCTGCCGATGTGGCGGCACGGCGCCCGCGGCTTCGGGGTCGTCAGCTATCCGGAGTGGGCGCTGCCCGGCCTCACCGAGGAGCATCTGCGGGAGTGGATCGCCCGCTGGTTCACCCGGGACAACGCGGCCCTCTGGCTGGCCGGTGACGAGGTGCCGGAGGGGCTGCGTCTGGACCTCCCGGCCGGCGCCCGGCAGTCACCGCCGCCGGCCGCCACGACGCTTGCGGCCACCCCGGCCTGGTTCGCCGGTGGCGTGGGCTGGGACACGGTGATCACCCGCGGGCCCGGAGCGGCGGTCTTCGCCAACGTGCTGGAGCGCCGCGTGCACCGGGAGCTGCGCGACCTCACCGAGCACAGCCGTACCGAGTACGTTCCCCGATCCGACGGCACCGCGCGGATCCTGACCGTCGCCGACCCGCTGCCGGGCCGGGCCGAGGCCGCCCTCGGCGGGCTGGTCGACGTGCTCGCCGCGGTCCGGGCCGGGCAGATCGACCCGGACGAGGTCGCGGCCGTGGTGAAACTCACCTGCGAGGGCCTGCGCGACTCCGAGTCGCGGGGCGCCCGCCTGCCCGGCCAGGCCTTCAATCTGCTCGCCGGGCGCGAGGTGCAGACCCTGGAGGAGGCACTCGCCGAGGTCCGGGCGGTCACCGCGGCCGAGGTGGCCCGGGTGGCTTCCGAGGCGTACGCCGCCGGGCTGCTGATGGTCCCGTCCGGAAGCACCGCCGAGTGGGCCGGATACACCGCGGCCCCGGCGATGTCGGAGGCTGTGCCGCCCGGCCGTGTCCATCGTGGCCGCCGCGACCGCGCGCTGAGGCTGATCAGCGGCGACGAGGGTGTCGGCGTGACCGGCCACGGCGTGGTCGCCGCGGTCCGCTGGGACTCGTGCGCCGCCCTGCTGGCCTGGCCGGACGGCGGCCGCCGGCTGATCGGCGAGGACGCGGTGACGGTCCGGGTCGAGCCGACCCTCTACCGGGGCGCCGACCGGGTGGTACGCGAGATCGACGCCCGAATCCCGCAGCGGCTGCGCATCGAGATGCCACCCCGCGACCGCGACCACATCCCCCAGCCCGAGCCCGCGCCCCGGGACAGCGGCCCGCGACGCTACGTCACGGCGGCGGTCTGCGGTGTGCTCGCGCTCTTCTTCCTCAGCGGTGGCCTGTGGATCCTCGTCCAGTCGCTGGCCGGTGCGGAGACCGACAACCCGCGCGGCGAGGAGCTGCTGGCGCTCGCCGGGTCCCTCGTCTTCGGGGCGCTCTTCGCCCGGTACTGCTGGGCCACGGTGCGGGAATCGGACAGCCGCCGGGGGTGAGGTGCCTCTATAGTGCCCGCCATGATCGGTTCCAGCGACGTGGTGCTCGACGTGGCCGTCGCGTACCCGGAGATCGCCGGGCTGCGGGCGGCCCTCCGGCGCCGGGACTGGCCGGCCTGCCGGGCTCTGCTCGACCAGCTGGAGCCGTCCGCCCGCAGCGCCGCGCTGTCCTCCTGCGCCGCTGAGCTGGGCCTGGAGGAGTTCCTGCGCGGGGTGCTGACCGCCGACGCGACCGACGCGTCCGCGGCCGCACTGCTCGGCCACCATCTGATCCACGTCGGCTGGGAGATCCGCTCCGGGCGGTACGCCCAGCACGTCAGCGCCCGGCAGTTCCACCGGTTCCACGACTGGCTGCGACGGGCCGAGCAGGTGCTGATCGACGCGGCGGCCCGCCATCCGCGGGATCCGGCGATCTGGACGGCGCGGCTGCTCACCGCCCGCGGCCTGCAACTGGGCCTGGCCGAGACCCGCCGCCGCCTCGACCGGGCACTCACCGCCCAGCCCCACCACCTGCCCGCCCAACTGCAGTTCCTGCAGAGCGCCTGCCCCAAATGGAACGGCACCTGGGAGCTGGTGCACGGGTTCGCCCGCGACGCGATGCAGGCCGCCCCGCCCGGATCGCCGCACGCGGTGCTGGTCGTCCACGCGCACGTCGAGCACATCTTCGGCGACGACGACACCGACGTCTTCCGGTACCTGGCGGACGACGCGGTGCGTACCGAGATCTACGAGGCGGCGCACCGGTCGATCTGGCATCCGGAGTTCCGGCACGGTCCCGGCTGGCTGCAGGCGCTCAACGCGTTCGCGCTGATCTTCACGATGCTCGACGACCGGCGGTCCGCCGCCACCGCGTTCGCCGGCCTCGGCAACCTGGCCGCGGAGTACCCGTGGAACCAGGTCGGCGACGACGTCAACGCGCAGGTCCGGGAGGCGCGGGCCTGGGCGTACGAGGGAGCCTCGTGACCATCAGGCAGGAGGTCGACGGGGTGCCGGTGCTGATCGCGCCGACCACCGGGCCGATGAGCGCGGGACTCGCCTTCCGGGTCGGTTTCGTCGACGAGACGCTGCCCCGCCGTGGCATCACGCACCTGATCGAGCACCTCGCGCTGCACTCGCTCGGGATGGCCGACTACCACTACAACGGCGCGACCGGCGTCGAGCACACCGTCTTCCACATGCAGGGCGCCGAGCCGGACATCGTCGCCTTCCTGAACGGGGTCTGCGCCGGCCTCGGCGACCTGCCGCTGGACCGCCTGGCCGTCGAGAAGGAGATCCTGCGCACCGAGCAGAACTCCCGCGGCGAGGGACCGGCCGGGCGGCTGGCCCTGTGGCGGCACGGAGCCCGCGACTACGGCCTGGCCAACTACCCGGAGTGGGGACTCGGCGCCATCGGCCCCGCCGACCTGCGCGCCTGGGTGGCCCGCTACTTCCACCGCGACAACGCGGTGCTCTGGATCGCCGGGCCCGGCGTGCCCGCGGGGCTGCGGCTCGACCTTCCCGGCGGCACGCGGCAGGCGGCGCCGGCGCCCTCGTCGATCCTTCCGGTACGCCCGGCGTACTTCCCCGGCTCGGAGGACGCGGTCGCCTGGGACGCCGTGGTCGACCGGGGCGAGGGCGCGGCCGTCTTCGCCGAGGTGCTGCGACGGTCGATGTTCCGTTCGCTGCGGCAGGAGAGCGGGCTCTCCTACAACGTGGTGGCCGACTACATGCCCCGCGCCGACGGCCGTGCCGTGATCACCGCGGCCGCCGACTCGCTGCCCGAGAAGCAGGGCGCGGTGCTCGGCGGCCTCGTCGACGTGCTGGCCGCGGCCCGCCTCGGGATGATCGACGAGGCGGAGGTGACAGCCGTCGTCAACAAGCGCCGCGAGGAGCTGCGGCAGGCCGAAGCCACCGGGGGGCGGCTGCCCGCCCAGGCGTTCGACGTGCTCGACGGCCGCACGGTGCGGAGCCTCGACGAGGTGCTGACCGAACTCGGCGCGGTCACCCGGGACGACGTCGTCGCGATCGCCGCCGCGGCCTGCGCCGACGGCCTGCTGATGACGCCGGGCGAGACCGAGGCCGACTGGGCGGGATACGCCGCCGCGCCGCCGTCCTCGGTGCCACCGGTGGACGGCGTGACACACCGGTCGGCCGACGACGCGGTGCCGCAGCTGGTCATCGGCGAGCGAGGGATCAGCCTGGTCCGCGCCGAGTCGACGACCACCGTGCTCTTCGACGAGTGCTCGGCCGTGCTGACCTGGCCGGACGGCGGTCGCGTCTACATCGGGCACGACGCCGTCCAGCTGCGTGTCGAGCCCGTCCTCTACCCGGACGGCGCCGCGATGGCGGCTGCCCTGGACGCGCGGACCCGGCCGGAGCTGCGGGTCACGATGCCACCCCGCGACCCGGAGCGGATCCCCCGCCCGGCGGCGCCGGAGCCACCGGCCCGGTCCGGATCGGTCCTCTCCCGGGCGCTGCGCCGGATCCGCCGGGCCTGACGCAGTCCTCCCGCTCGCGTGCGCCCCGCCGGGCAGCGCACATACTCGGCGTGGCGACTTCTCGAGGAGTGATCTCATGGCAGCGAAACGTGACGCCCTGGTCCAGGGCCTGGCCGGCGTGCTGGTGGCCCTGCTGTCCGCGCTGACCTGGTTCGCCTGGCTGGGCTGGGACGACGAATACCAGACGGATCCGGTGACCGGCGTGGAGTCCGGCCCGTACGAGGCGTGGCAGGTCGCCGGCTGCGCTGTCTCGCTGCTGATCCTGCTGGTCGTCGTGGAGCTGGCCGGCGCCCGGCCGTTGCCCGCGTCGATCGGGCTGACGCTCGGATTCGTCGCGGCATGGACCGCCGACGCGGCGCGCTCGGACACCACCGGCCTCTTCGGGGTCGGGGCGCTCATGCTCTTCCTCGGGCTGACGATCGGGAGCGCCATGGTCTCCGGCCTGGTCGTCGGGCTCCGGGATCGCCGCGGGCCCCGTCCGTCCTGACGACGGCCGAGGCCGACAGGATTCCGTAAGGTCTCCGGGCATACCCGCCGCGGCGGAGAACGGGGACGATGGTCGGGTGAAGGTGTCGATCAGATCCGGGCTCGCCGGGGTGGCGGCGGCTGCGGCCGCTCTCGGAGTGGCCGAGTTGGCCGCACTGTTGACCGGGGCGCGCTCGGCCCCCGTCGTGGCGGTCGGCGGGGTGGTTGTCGACCATGTGCCCGCTCCCGTCAAGGACTTCGGCATCGCCGTCTTCGGGGTGCACGACAAGACCGCGCTGATCACCGGGACGGTTCTGCTGCTGGCCGCCTACGCCTTCGGGGTGGGTGTGCTGGCCCGCCGGCGATGGGCTCCGGCGGTCGCCGGAGTGGGGCTGTTCGGGCTGGCCGGGGCGGTGGCGGCGGCGACCCGGCCGGGCGCCGGCGTGACCTCGGTGCTCCCGTCGCTGGTCGGCGCCGGGGTGGCAGTGCTGGTGCTGGCCCACCTCCGCCGGCGGGCCGCAGCGGCCGAAACCGGCGACGGCGCGGGCACGGCCGAAACCGCCCATGCAACCGGCACCGCGGGAACCGCGCATGCAACCGGCACGGCGGGGACCGGCACGGCGGGGACCGGTGCGGCCGGAGGCGGCGACACGACCGGTGCGGCGCGGACCGGCCTCAGGACCGATCGTGAGGTCGTCTGGCCGTACCAGATCGAGGAAAGCCGTCGCCGATTCCTCCGCGACCTGGGCATCATCGCCGCCGCCGCAGCCCTGGCGGGGGTCGCCGGCCGGATGCTGACCTCCCGCCGCGTGGTGACCGCGGCCCGGCAGGCGGTCGCGTTGCCCCCGGCCTCGGCGCCGGGACCGGTGCTGCCGGCCGGGGTGGACGTGCCCGGCACGAACCCCTACGTGACGCCCAACCGGTCCTTCTACCGGATCGACACCGCCCTGGTCACGCCGCAGATCGACCCGGAGGCCTGGCAGTTGCGGATCCACGGGATGGTCCGCAACCCGATCACGATCAGCTGGGCCGACCTGCTGAAGCGGCCGATGGTCGAGCGCTACGTGACGATCGCCTGCGTCTCGAACGAGGTGGGCGGCGACCTGATCGGCAACGCCCTCTGGCTCGGCACCCCGATCAAGGACCTGCTCGACGAGGCCGATCCGCTGCCCGAAGCCGATCAGGTGGTGCAGCGGTCGGTGGACGGCTGGACCTGTGGCGCGCCGACCGCGGTGCTGCGCGACGGCCGGGACGCGCTGCTCGCCGTCGGGATGAACGGTGAGCCGCTGCCGGTCGAGCACGGCTTCCCGGCCCGGATGATCGTTCCCGGACTGTACGGCTACGTCTCCGCCTGCAAGTGGATCACCGAGATCGAGCTGACCCGGTTCGCCGACTTCGACGCCTACTGGGTGCCGCGCGGATGGTCGGCGCTGGCCCCGGTGAAGACCCAGTCACGAATCGACAGCCCCCGCGACGGGAGCCGCAAGCCGGTGGGCGCCGTGACGGTCGCCGGAGTCGCATGGGCGACACATCGCGGCATCGCCACGGTCGAGGTGCAGGTGGACGACGGTCCGTGGCGGCCCGCCACGCTCGCCGCCACGGTCTCCGCGGACACCTGGCGGCAGTGGAGCCTGACCTGGGACGCCTCCGCCGGGCGGCACACCCTTCGGGTACGTGCGACCGATCTCGATGGGGTGACACAGACGCCGCTGGAGGCGCCACCGGCACCGGACGGCGCCACCGGACTACACCAGGTGACCGTCGAGATCGGGTAGTTGAAAGCCGCACTTTCGGTCCGACTCGGGAAAGCAAGTCGCTCATACGGTGGCTTGCATGTCCACCAATGCGGTTGAAGAACCGCTGAACCACGCGGCACGGTCCTCGATCGAGGACCGTGCCGGAAGCCGTGTGGTGATGCCGCGTGCCGGGCGGCGTCAGGCCGCCGGTGCCTGCCGTTGCGCGGGCACCGCCGTCTTGTGGGGCCGGCCGAGGCGAGCCTCGAGCCGGAGCAGGTCGACCCGTCCGTGACGGTCCGCCAGATCCTCCCAGCCGACCGCGAGCAGCCGCAGCCGCTCCGATTCGCTGAAACCTCCCCACACCCCGTACGGCTCGCGTACGGCGAGGGCGTGCGCAGCGCACTCCGCCCGGACCGGGCAGGCGCCGCACATGGTCTTCGCCTTGGCCTCCCGGCGACTGCGGGAAGATCCGCGCTCGCCATCGGGGTGAAAGAACTGTGCGCTGTCCCGGCCTCGGCAGAGCCCCAGTCTCTGCCAATCCCAGACATCAGCGATGGGACCGGGCAGTCTGCGAACGTTCGACATCAACACCCTCCTCCCGCGCGGCACCGCGGAGCGTTCGTCGTGAGGGGCCAGGAACCGGCCTTTTGCCGGTGTACCCAGGTCACGCCAACCTCACACGCACCAGGTCGATGTCTTCGCGAGCGGTATGGCAAAGGGGTGGCAAGTCATACCTATCTTTCCCGTTTTTTCCATCTAAAGCGCGTAATGCTGCGGCCCTCGCGTGATCTCCTCTGAGAGAGAAGGAGGATCACTGTGCGTACCGTCCTCGTGTGCGTCCGAACCCCGCTGGCGGCCCAGACCGTCGCGTCCACCGCGGCCCGGCTCGGCATGACCGGCGTCGTCCGGACAGCGGTCAGCGAGACCGAGGCCATGATCCGACTGGCGGAACGCCCCGCCGAAGTGGTCCTGGCCGACACCGCCGTGACCCGGCCCGACAGCGTCGGCTTCACCCGGCGCGTACTCGCACGCGCCCCACAGGCGCAGGTGGTGCTCTTCGGAGCGGAAGACCCGCGGGTCGCCGCCGCGGCAGTCGCCGCCGGCGCCCGGGGCGTCATCCGCGGCGTCGAACACGACCTGGTCAGCGTCGTCGCCAAGGCGCTGCTCCTACTGCTGTTGCCGGTGCGCCCGCAAGGCATGCCGATCAACGGCGCCAACGCTCAGCCGGCCACCGTGGCCGGCGGTGTCCGCAACAACAACTCCCCGGCGGCCCGAGGCCAGTACCAGCAGGGTGGCATCGGGGTGCACAACGCCGCCGCGGTGCCGGCCATGCTCGGGCCCAACGCGCCGATGGTCCCCGCCCAGCGTGGCGACGCGCCCATCGACCCGGCCACCGGACGGCCGATGGTGGCCTGGCCCGGCAACGAAGCCGGGGTGGGCATGACCGACGCACAACCCGCGGGGCGGCGGCTGACGCTCACCGAACGTGAGCTGCAGGTGCTGCGGGGGATGGCGGACGGTAAGAGCAACGCCGAGATCGGGCGGGAACTCTTCGTCTCGGAGGACACCGTCAAGACCCACGCGCGGCGGTTGTTCCGCAAGCTCGGCGCGCGGGACCGGGCCCATGCGGTCGCGGCAGGTTTCCGGGCAGGGCTTGTCGCATAAACCATGTGATCGTACGAACTACGCAGAGCGCCGTGGCTGTCGCCGCGGCGTTTCTGCATGCTCACGGCCGCAGCGCGACCGCCGGGCCGAATGCGGTGGCCGCTGTCACGCCGGAAAAACTACGGCGCCTCGTCGTCGCTGCCCTCGGTCAGGGTGTCGTGGACGCCGTCGGCGTAGCCGCGGGCATACTCCCACGTGACGTAGTGGTCGGGGTCGGGGTCGTAGGCGGGCTCGTGCACCCGTGGGCGGCCGCTGCTCAGCAGGTGGCGCAGGTTGCCCCGGAGCAGGTCCCAGTCGAAGTAGTGCGGCTCGTGGCAGTCCTCGCACTCGATCACCAGCCCGCGGATGCCCGTCGGACTGAGCAGCGCCTGATAGATCTCCAGGTCGGAGAGGTCCTCCAGGACGTCCTGCCGCTCGTCCTCGGTCAGCGGTTCGGACTCGGCGTCCTCGTTGAGGTCGTCGAGACCGGCGGCCGGGTCGGTAGGGTCGCCGTTGAACGGGTCGATCGGCTCATCTTGCACCCCCATACCGTACTCACCTCCCGAGTGTGTGTGCTGGCCCGCACGTTCTGTCCGCCGCCCGGGTGCCCCGGCCGGGATGGGTAGGATGATGAACTCCGCCTCTTCTCTAGGGAATGATCTGTGGAAACTGACAGCGCTCGCACCGTTCCTCTCGGCCTCACGTTCGACGATGTGCTGTTGCAGCCAGGCGAGTCGGATGTGGTGCCCAGCCGGGTCAACACGGTCACGCGCCTGACCCGTAACGTCGAGCTCACGATCCCGCTGCTGTCCGCGGCGATGGACACGGTGACCGAGGCGCGCATGGCGATCGCCATGGCGCGTGAGGGCGGCATCGGCGTGCTGCACCGCAATCTCTCCGCGGAGGACCAGGCGGCTCAGGTCGACCTGGTGAAGCGGTCCGAGTCCGGCATGATCACCAACCCGATCACCTGCAGCCCGGACGACACTCTCGGCCAGGTCGACGCCCTCTGCGCCAAGTACCGCATCTCCGGCGTCCCGGTCGTCGAGGGCGAGGGCAAGCTGGTCGGCATAGTGACCAACCGTGACATGCGGTTCGTCACCGACGCGAGCGCCAAGGTCCGCGACGTGATGACCAAGTCGCCGCTGTTCACCGCGCCGGTCGGGGTGACCAAGGCGGAGGCGCTCGACCTGCTGCGCCGCCACAAGGTGGAGAAGCTGCCGCTCGTCGACGAGCAGGGCCGGCTGCGCGGGCTGATCACGGTGAAGGACTTCACGAAATCCGAGCAGTACCCGGACGCGACGAAGGACGAGCAGGGCCGGCTGCGGGTGGCCGCGGCGGTCGGGGTCGGCGACGACTCGTACAAGCGGGCCCGCGGCCTGATCGACGCCGGAGTCGATGTGATCATCGTGGACACCTCGCACGGTCACCAGCGCCAGGTGCTCGACATGATCGCCCGGTTGAAGAAGGACACCGTCACCGACATCGTCGGCGGCAACGTGGCGACCTACGCGGGCGCCAAGGCGATGGTCGAGGCCGGCGCCGACGCGGTGAAGGTCGGGGTCGGGCCGGGCGCGATCTGCACCACCCGGATCGTCGCGGGCGTCGGTGTGCCGCAGATCACCGCGATCATGGAGGCGGCCCGCGCCTGCAAGCCGGCCGGTGTCCCGGTGATCGGCGACGGGGGTATTCAGTACAGCGGCGACATCGCCAAGGCTCTGGTCGCCGGCGCCAACGCGGTGATGCTCGGTGGTCTGCTGGCCGGCTCGGAGGAGAGCCCCGGTGAGCTGATCTTCGTGAACGGCAAGCAGTTCAAGTCGTACCGGGGGATGGGCTCGCTCGGCGCCATGCAGTCCCGGGGCCAGGCCAAGTCGTACTCGAAGGACCGCTACTTCCAGCACGACGTGCCGGAGGAGAAGCTGGTGCCGGAGGGTGTCGAGGGGCAGGTGCCCTACCGTGGCCCGCTCTCCCGGGTGGTCGGCCAGCTGGTCGGCGGGGTGCGGCTGGCGATGGGTTACGCCGGCGCGGAGACCATCACCGACCTGCAGGAGCGCGGTCAGCTCATCCGGATCACGGCGGCCGGCCTCAAGGAGAGCCACCCGCACGACATCCAGATGACAGTCGAGGCTCCGAACTACCACTCGCGCTAACAACCAAAGGATTGCCAGTCATGCGTGACGTCGTGGAGATCGGCCTCGGTAAGACCGCCCAGCGCGGCTACCACCTGGACGACATCGCCATCGTTCCGAGCCGTCGTACCCGTGACGTCGACGACGTGTCGACCGAGTGGAAGCTCGACGCGTACCCCTTCAAGATCCCCTGCGTCGCGCACCCGTCGGACGCCACCCAGAGCCCCGAGTCGGTGATCGCCCTGGGCCGGCTCGGCGGCTTGGGCGTGCTCAACGCCGAGGGCCTCTGGACGCGGTATGAGGACCCCCGCAAGATTCTCGAGGAGCTGGCCTCGCTCGACGAGGACGCCGACGCCACCCGGCGTCTGCAGGAGGTCTACGCCGAGCCGATCAAGCCGGAGCTGATCGCCGAGCGGGTCCGGGAGATCCGGGCGTCCGGCGTGACCACTGCCGTCCGGGTGTCGCCGCAGCACACCCTGGCGCTCGCGCCGGTGGTGCTGGACGCGGGCGTCGACCTGCTCGTCATCCAGGGCACCCTGGTGTCGGCCGAGCACGTGTCCACGACGGACGAGCCGCTCAACCTCAAGGAGTTCATCGCCGACCTGGACCTGCCGGTCATCGTCGGTGGCTGCACCGACTACAAGACGGCCCTGCACCTGATGCGGACCGGCGCGGCCGGCGTCATCGTCGGTGTCGGCGCCGACGAGTGGTCCACCACCGACACGGTCCTCGGCATCCGGGTGCCGATGGCCACCGCGATCGCCGACGCCGCCGCCGCGCGCCGCGACTACCTGGACGAGACCGGTGGCCGCTACGTGCACCTGATCGCCGACGGCGGCATCGCCACCAGCGGTGACATCGCCAAGGCGATCGGCTGCGGCGCCGACGCGGTGATGCTCGGTGAGCCGCTGTCGCTGGCCGAGGGCGCTCCGGCCGGTGGCGCGTGGTGGCATTCGGCGGCATCGCACCCGGCTCTGCCGCGCGGCGGTTTCTGCATCGCCGGCGAGCCCGACGGCACCCTGGAGGAGGTCCTCTACGGGCCGGCCAACAGCGCCAACGGCCAGCTCAACCTCTTCGGCGGCTTGAAGCGGGCGATGGCCAAGTGCGGTTACCGGGACGTCAAGGAGTTCCAGAAGGTCTCGCTGGTCCTCGACCACTGATTCGTCTCAGAAATCGGCGGACTCCCTTCCTCGGGAGTCCGCCGATCTCGTCTTCGGCGACCACCGAGGTCCGGTGCGGGTCGAAGGGGATGATCCCGGCGTCCTCCAGCCGCTGCTCCAGGGCTTCGAGATCGTTCTGATGGCGGTAGATCTTCTCGGCCTCGGTGATCGGCAACAGCCAGAGCACGCGGGCGTGCCCGCCCGGGAGTTCGCACTGCTCCAGCTCGGGCCCCCACGGATAGGGCAGGCTGACCAGCAGGTGGTCGCAGGACGAACCGGGTAGCCAGGGACGCCCGATCGGGACGGTGTGGCCGAGGTCGAGTTCGTGGTCGCCGCCGAGGGCGTGATACCAGGCGGTCATCGTCAACGTCTCGACGTGCAGGTCGTCCTCGGGAATCGAGGCGTAGAGCACGAACTCCAGGGCATGCCCGTGCTTCTGAGTGGCGTCCCACAACCCGGTGGTGGCGTAGACCCACCCGAACCGCGGCAGTTTCAGCCGGGCCACATGCAGCGACATCCGGCTGCTGATCCGGCCCGGGGCCGGCGGCAGGATCGTCAGCTCGGCATCGGGGAACCGCGCGGCCAGGTGGTCACTCATCGCCTGTGCGGCCGGGGACAGTTCGTGATCCACAGCGGGCAGTCTGTCACGGTGAGAGCCGCATCAGCCCGGCGGCCGCGTCTCGGTCGCGAGTGGCAGCCCCGTCGCGGGGACAGGCTCGGGGCCCTGCGTGGGTCGTACCGAAAGATCAGGGTTTCGGGGGTTGGGTCTTCGCGGTGAGCCACGCCTCGAAGAACGTGCTCAGGTCGCGGCCCGCCGCGGTGGAGGCCGCCTTGATGAACTGATCGGTGGTGACGTTGCCGTCGCGGTGCTCGGCGGTCCACGACTTGACCAGTGTGAAGAAGGCGTCGTCGCCGAGGGTCTTGCGCAGCGCGTGGACGGTCATGCCACCGCGCTGGTAGACGGCGTTGCTGAAGAGGCCGCGCACGGTCGGGTCGCCGGGGGTCTCGGCCCAGCTGAAGCCCGCGTAACGCCGGTCGAAGATCTGCTGCGCGGTCTGCTGGCCGAGATGCTCCGACCAGAGCCACTCGGCGTAGGTCGCGAAGCCCTCGTTGAGCCAGATGTCCTGCCAGCGGGCGAGGGCGACGCTGTCGCCGAACCACTGGTGGGCCAGCTCGTGCGCGACGACGCCGGTGTTCTCGCCGGTCAGGAAGAACGTGTTGCCGTAGACCGGGCGCGACTGCGTCTCCAGCGCGTAGCGGATCCGGTCCTCGTCGACGACGACCCCGCCGTTGGCGTCGAACGGGTACGGCCCGAACTGCGTCTCCAGGAAGTCGGTGATCTCGCCGGTACGGGCCAGCGACTTCGCGGCCGCGCCGTCGGCCGGCAACGACTCGGGCACCGCGATGACCATCGGGCGCCCGGCGTGGGTGCTCTCGGTGATCCGGTACTGCCCGATCACGACGGTGGCGAGGTAACTGGCCATCGGCGACGACTCGGCCCAGCGCCAGGTGGTCCAGCCGCCCACGGTGTCCTTCGGCCCGGGAACGCCGTTGGCGATCACCTCGACCCCGTCCGGCACGGTCATCGCCAGCCGGAACGTCGCCTTGTCCGACGGGTGGTCGTTGACCGGGAACCAGGTGCTCGCCGACTCCGGCTGGCCCAGCGCGACAGCGCCCTCGCGGCCGTTGCGGAGCCAGCCGCCGGTGCCGAGCGTGTCGGTCCCGGTGGGGGCGGGGACGCCGGCGTAGGCGACGACTGCGGTGAACCCGCGGCCGCTCGGAATCCCGGTGGCCGGGGTCACCACCAGCTCGGCGCCCTCGGCGGAGAACCGGGCGGTGACGCCCTCCACGGTGACCGCGGTGGCGCTGAGCCCGGCCAGGTCGAGGTTGAAACGGGACAGGTCCTGGGTGGCGGTGGCCGTGATGGCGGCCGTGCCCTCCAGCCGCCCGGACGACGGGTCGTAGCGCAGCGACAGGTCGTAGCCGCCGACGTCGTAGCCGCCGTTGCCGTATTTCGGGAAGTACGGATCGCCGGCCCCATCGGCCCCGGCGCTGAAGACCGGGCTCGGAGTGGGGCCGGGTGTCGCCGCCGAGCACCCCGCCACCAGCAGAACCAGTCCGACCGCCCAAACCCTCATGTCATCGAGGGTACGGCCACTACTTGTCGACCATTTTGGGGTGTGCTGCGAGGTATTGGCGGTGATCACCCTTGGCGAGCGCCTTGATGAACCCGCGTCCCTCGTCCTTGAGCTGCTCACCGAGGTAGCCGCCGCCGCTGCCGACCCCCTCGCCGGGCAGGGTGACCGTGGTGATCTTGTCGGGCGTGAGATCGCGGAGCGCGTAGGCGTACTCGAACGGGGTACGCCCGCCCACGTAGACGAGCGACTTCCCGAGCGCGTCGATCACCGGGCGCAGCTTCGCCGGGTCGCTGAGACCCTGGGTCAGCGCCTTGGCCAGGATCGCCTCGACCATCTGCCGCTGGTGCCGCTGCCGGTCGTAGTCACCGTTCGGCAGGCCGTACCGCTGCCGGGCGTAGTCGATCGCCTGCCAGCCGACCAGGTGCCGGGTGCCGGGCTGGTAGGTGGCCTGCGGTCCGATGTAGTCGCCGCCGGAGAGCGTCCGCATCGAACCGTCCGGCTTACGGTGCCGCGACTTCACCTTCTGGTCGATCTTCAGGTCGATGCCGCCGAGCTTGTCGACCAGCTTGTCCAGCCCACCGAAATTCAGGATCGCGCCACCCTGGAAGTTCTTGATCCCGGTGTACGCGCTGAGAGTTTTCGTGAGCAGCTCGTAACCCTGCTCGACGCTTTTCTTGTCCGACCCCGGAATGCGCGAGCCACGACTCATCGCCTCGGTGATCTTGTGTTTTCCACCGCCGAACCCGGACTTCCGGTACGCCGGAATGTCCACTCGCAGGTCTCGGGGCAGCGAATACAGATATGCGGACTTCAGATCCGCCTCCACATGCAACAGCATGATCGTGTCGGCGTGCGGCTCCCAGTCGGGGATGCTCACCCGGGTGTCGACGCCGATCAGCACCAGATCGAGCGGGCCCTTGATGTCCGCGCCGGGCGACGGTGCGGGTGACGCGCTCGGCGTGACGCTCACGAGCGGGGCGGCACTGCCCGACACGACCGGCGCGGCGGCCGGCCCGGACGAGCGCCGGCTCACCGCGATGGCCACGCCGACTCCGGCGATCAGGGCCAATGCGACGCCGGCCACGATCGACCAGGTGATCTTGCTGTTCCGCATAGCCGGAACAGTAAATGACAGCGCGGTAACGCTCAATGCCGTGGGCTATTGCGAAATTCAAGATCACCGGTACGCTGGCTCGGCGATTCGCCGGTCCGCGGCGGATCGCCCACGGGGAGGCTGTCCGAGAATGAATTCCACTCGACGGCGGATCGTCACAGGTCTCGCCGCCGTTACCGCCATGGCCGCCGGAGTGATCCTCGCCCCGGTCGCCGGCGCCGCGGTGACCGGTTCCATCCAAGCCCTTCCGAGTCGTCTGCTGGTCGGCCTGCGGGCCGGCGTCGCGGCCGACGTCACCCTGCCCAGCCTGCAGCGGCTCGGTCTGCCGACGGCCGACGGCGACACCACGGCCCGCCGCCTGCTCGGTGAGATCCGGGCGAAGGCGATCGAGGTGCCGAGCGGCCGACTCTCGGCCGTGACCGCGGCCCTCAAGGCCGACCCGAACGTCGAGTACGTGCAGGTCGACCCGCGCGTCAAGAAGTCCGATGTGACCCCGAACGACCCCTGGATCGCGCAGAACCGCCAGCCCGAGCTCGCGCAGATGAACGTGCCGGCCGCGTGGGACACCACCACCGGGTCGGCGATCACGGTCGCGGTCGTGGACACCGGCGTCAACACCTACGGCGACCTGGCCGGCAAGGTGCTGCCCGGGTACGACTTCGCCAACGGCGACAGCAACACGTGGGACGACGAGGGCCACGGCACGATGGTGTCCTCGCTGATCGCCGCGACACCGAACAACGGCAAGGGCATGGCCGGGGTCTGCGCCCAGTGCAAGATCCTGCCGGTGAAGGCGCTCGACCGGAACGGCGACGGCTTCCACTCGGACATCGCCAAGGGCATCATCTACGCCGCCCAGAAGGGGGCGAAGATCATCAACCTGTCGCTCGGCGGCACGGCCACCTCGGCGGTGCTCAAGGACGCGGTGGCCTACGCCAACGGCAAGGGCGTGCTGGTGGTGGCCGCGGCCGGCAACGAGAGCACCACCAGGTGGAGCTACCCGGCGGCGTACGCCGACGTGCTCGCCGTGGGCGCGACCGACACCCGGACCGGCGGCACGGCCCGCACCTGGTTCTCCAACTACGGCAACTGGGTGGACGTCGCGGCGCCCGGCATCACCGCGGCCATGAAGAACAACGGCGTCTATTGCTGGGACAGCCGGCAGTCGTGCTGGGTCAAGGAGTACGACCCGAGGACCGGCGCGCTGGTCTACGACGACTACGCGGTCCAGGGCACGTCGTTCTCGGCGCCGCTGGTCGCCGGCGTGGCCGCGCTGGTCGCCTCGCAGCACCCCACCTACTCGGGCGGGTCGCTGCGCTACGCGATCATCAGCTCGGCGCGCAAGGACAACAACTGGACGCAGTACGGCACGGTCGACGCCGCGGCCGCGCTGACCCGGGGGACCGACACGAAGTCGCCGACCGCCACCGGCTTCACCCCGGCGGCGAACGCCAAGGTGCGCGGGAACGTGGCGATCACCCCGACCGGCCTGACCGACGACTGGTTCGGCATCCGGAACGTGAACCTCTACGTCGACGGCAAGTGGCACAGCTGGGACTACGTCGCCCCGTTCGCCCCGGTCCTCAAGACCGGCTCCCGCAACGGCGTGGTCAAGGTCCAGCTGCTGGTCTACGACAAGGCCGGCAACCACGTCTGGCTCCCGGCCCGGTGGTACACCGCCGACAACCTCGCGCCCACCGTCTCGATCACCAAGGCCCCGGCGAACAAGGCCCGGGTCAAGGGCACGGTCAAGGTGTACGCGAAAGCGGCCGACAAATCCGGGATCAGCAAGGTCGAGCTGATCGTGAACGGGAAGGTCGTGGCGAAGGACACCACGGCGGGCTACGTGCTCAGCTTCAAGGTGGCGAGCCAGAAGAAGACCATGAAGGTCCGGATCCGGGCGTACGACAAAGCGGGCAACGTGAAGTACACGACGATCCGCACGTACTACCGATCCTGATGCGTCAGGGGTGCTCACCCGCCGATAAACTCGCCGGGTGAGTACCCCGCGTCCCGTCCTCGTCGTCGACTTCGGCGCCCAGTACGCTCAGTTGATCGCCCGCCGGGTCCGCGAGGCCCGTGTCTACTCCGAGATCGTCCCGCACTCGATGCCGGTGGCAGAGATGCTGGCGAAAGATCCCGCCGCGATCATCCTCTCCGGCGGCCCCTCCAGCGTCTATGAGCCGGGCGCGCCCACGCTCGACGCCGGCCTGTTCGCTCATGATGTGCCGGTCTTCGGCATCTGCTACGGCTTCCAGGCGATGGCCCAGGCGCTCGGCGGCACGGTGGCCCACACCGGCTCCCGGGAGTATGGGCGGACGCTGCTCTCCGTCGAGGGTGGCGCCCTGCTCCGCGAGCTGCCGGCCGACCTGCCCGTCTGGATGAGCCACGGCGACAGTGTCGCGGTCGCTCCCGACGGTTTCACGGTCACCGCCTCCACGCCCGGCGCGCCCGTCGCCGCCTTCGAGGACCTCGCGTCCAAGCGGGCCGGTGTGCAGTTCCACCCCGAGGTGGCGCACACCGAGCAGGGCCAGGAGATGCTCAAGCGCTTCCTGTATGAGATCGCCGGCATCGAGCCCACCTGGACGCCCGGCAACATCATCGAGGACCAGGTCGCCCACATCCGCTCTGTCGTCGGCGACAAGCAGGTGCTGTGTGCGCTCTCCGGCGGCGTCGACTCGGCGGTGGCCGCGGCTCTCGTCCAGCGCGCGATCGGTGACCAGCTCACCTGTGTCTTCGTCGACCACGGCCTGCTGCGGTCGGGCGAGGCGGAGCAGGTCGAGAAGGACTACGTGGCCGCGACCGGTGTCCGGCTCGTCGTGAAAAATGTCGAGGATCAGTTCCTGGGTCATCTGGCCGGCGTCACCGACCCGGAGCAGAAGCGCAAGATCATCGGCCGGGAGTTCATCCGCACCTTCGAGGCGGCCGCTCGTGAGCTCGACGCCGAGCGGCACATCGAGTTCCTCGTGCAGGGCACGCTCTACCCCGACGTGGTGGAGTCCGGCGGTGGCACCGGCACGGCCAACATCAAGTCGCACCACAACGTCGGTGGCCTCCCCGACGATCTCCAGTTCTCGCTGATCGAGCCGCTGCGCACCCTGTTCAAGGACGAGGTGCGGTCGATCGGCACGGCTCTCGGCCTGCCTGATGAGATCGTGCAGCGGCAGCCGTTCCCCGGTCCGGGCCTCGGGATCCGGATCATCGGCGCGGTGGACCGGGAGCGGCTGGACATTCTTCGTCAGGCCGACCTGATCGCCCGTGAGGAGCTCACCGCGGCCGGGCTCGACCGCAGCGTCTGGCAGTTCCCGGTGGTGCTGCTCGCCGACGTGCGCAGCGTGGGTGTCCAGGGTGACGGCCGGACCTACGGGCACCCGGTGGTGCTGCGGCCGGTCTCCTCCGAGGACGCCATGACCGCGGACTGGTCGCGTCTGCCGTATGACCTGATCGCCAAGATCTCGAACCGGATCACCAACGAGGTCCGTGAGATCAACAGGGTCGTGCTGGACGTCACGAGCAAGCCTCCGGGCACCATCGAGTGGGAGTGACGGTCAGTAGTGGATCAATCGCCCAGGGCGGCGTAACCCGCCCTGAGCTGCGATTACTCACCGCTATCCCACTGTCAGGAATTTGACAGTAGTTCTTGAGAGGTAACAAATCGCGGGCAGAATTGCGGCCCGTGACCCCCGCACTCGAACCGCTCCGCCGGATCGCCGCCTACGCCGTCGCCCGCGACGGCGAAGGCCGCGTGCTCCTGGTCCGGGCATCGTCCAAATCCGGCACCCCCGGAGTCTGGTCGCTGCCCGGTGGCGCCGTCGACCACGGCGAAGATCCCAACCACACCGTCGTCCGCGAGACCGCGGCGGAGACCGGGCTCTCCGTCGCCGTCACGGGGCTGCACGACGTGCTCGCCGACATGCGCTCGATGCCGCACCGCGGCGTCACCATCCACACCGACCGGCTCATCTACTCGGTGTCGGTGCGCGGCGGCAACCTGATCGACCGGGTCGGTCATCCCACCGACCTGGCCCGCTGGCACACCCTCGAAGAGGCCGAGAGGCTCAAGCTGCGGCCGTTCACCGCGGCCGCGCTGGGGCTCTCCGCCGACGCCGGTGACCTGCGGCCCGAGGAGGCGCCGGTCTTCCCGTCCTTCTACGCCTACGAGGGACCGGACGGCCTGCACCGCGCACAGCGCTTCGCCGCCTACGCGATCGCCACCGACCCGTATGAGAACCTGCTGCTCACCCGGATCTCCGACGGCTATCCGGGGGCCGGCTGCTGGCACCTGCCCGGCGGCGGCACCGACTACGGCGAGCAGCCCGGCACCGCGCTCATCCGCGAGCTCGTCGAGGAGACCGGCCAGGAGGGCCGCCTGGTCGAGCTGCTCGGCGTGGCCAGCCACCGCGACGCCGCCTCGCTCGGCCCCGAGGGCTACCCGATCGACTGGCACGGCGTCCGCGCCTTCTACCGGGTCGTCGTGGACAAGCCGACCGAGGTCACCATCCACGACGTCGGCGGGTCCACCTCCGAGGCACGATGGATGCCGCTCGGCGAGGTCGCGACGCTCGGCCCCGACCAGATCACCGAGGTGACGGCGGATGCTCTGCGGGCGGCGAAGCTAATCTAGAGCGGGTGAAGATCAATAGACGGGCTGCGGCGTACGGGGTGTGCCGCTCCGCCGACGGCGCTGTCCTGCTCACCCGCGGATCCGGCCTGAGTGCGTTCCCCGGAGTATGGTCGCTGCCCGGTGGCGGCATCGACCACGGCGAGCACCCGGATGACACCGTCGTCCGGGAGTTCGCCGAGGAGACCGGGCTCACCGTCCGGATCGCCGGGGTGCGGACGGTCCTCGCCGACCTGGCCCGCCTGCCCGACGGCACGATCGAGCACTCCGACCGCATCATCTACGACGTGGTGGTGACCGGCGGCGAGCTGACCCCCGAGACAGCCGGCACCAGCGACCTCGCCGAGTGGGTGGCCGCCGCCGATCCGGCGCAGCGCCCCCTGCTGCCTTTCACGGCCGGGGTCCTCGGCGTCGGCTCCGAGCCCATCGAGCCCGTCGAGGGTTCCTTCGGCACCCCGGAGCCGACCGGCCGAGTGCAGCGGTTCGGCGCCTATGCCCTGGCCACCGACGCGGCCGGGCGAGTCCTGCTGACCCGGATCGCCGACGGCTACCCCGGCGGCGGGCACTGGCACCTGCCCGGCGGCGGCACCGACTTCGGCGAGACTCCGGAGCGCGCCCTGGCCCGTGAGCTCTACGAGGAGACCTCTCAGCGGGGCCGGATCACCGGGTTGGCCGGTGTCTCCCACCGGTATGACCCGGCCGCCCTCGGCCCCGAGGGGGTACCCCTCGACTGGCACGTGATCCGCGTTCTCTACCAGGTCACGGTGCCCGAGCCGACCGTCGCGGCGGTCACCGAGGCGGCCGGCGGATCGACCGCGGAAGCCGCCTGGTTCACCCGTGAAGAGGCCGGCAACCTGCCCCTCACCGAGTTGACCCGGGATGCGCTCGGCCGGACGGGCTAAAATCGGAATCCGGAAGGTTGAGGACGTGTCCCTCGGTCCGCTCGGGGAATGAACTCCTCAGGGCTCGCGGTTGAACCTCTGGATCGTTCGCCCTCTCGCCAAGGCCGTCCGGCTGTGCGATGGTGTAACCCGCAATTTCGCCGGGCTCGCGAGTCCCCGGCGGAACAACCGAACTCCATGGAGGAAGCACGTGCCGAGTTCCCCTTGGCGCCGGCGTCGATCGACGGATAGTCCTCGTCCCGCCGGGCGTCGTTGGGCAGGCCGGCTGCGCCGGGGCGGAAGTCTCGCCCGGCAGGCCCTGATGGTTCGGGTGGGCCGCCGCTCCGCCGAAACCGGGCGGGCCGCGACCGCGACCCGGGCCGAGGTGCTGCACATCGGTTCCGAGCCGGCGCGGACTCTCACGATTCCCGCGCCGGGGGTCCCTGTGGATCTGTCCGTCGCCGAGCCCGACCCGGCGCCGGCTTCCATTCCCCTGCTTCCCGGTGAGCGCACCATGTCCCGCCGTGCGAGCTTCGCGCTCGTCAACGCCTGCACCCTGTCCAGCCTCGGCCTGGGCCTGCTGGCGATCTTCCTGGCCATGGACGGTCAGGTCCAGATCGCCGCGGCCTGCCTGGTCGCCTGCGTCGTCTTCGACGGCCTGGACGGCGCGCTCGCCCGCAAGCTCGGCGTGGCCAGCCCGTTCGGCGCGCAGATGGACTCGCTTGCCGACATGTGCTCGTTCGGTCTCGCCGCGCCCGTCGTGGTCTACGCCTCCCTCGCCGACCAGGTCCCGCAGGCCGCCGCCGCGATCGCGACCGCCCTGGTCGCCGGTTGCGCCGCGATCCGACTGGCCCGCTTCAACGTCTCCCCGAAAGACGGCCGCTTCTTCTGCGGCGTCCCCACCACGATGGCCGCCGCGGTCCTCGCCCTCACCGTGCTGATCGGCCTGCCGCTCCCCGGCATGGTCCAGCTCGCCGGCGTGACGCTGCTCGCCTTCGCGATGGTCTCGAGCTTCCCGTATGCAAAGCTCGCCCGCCTGCTGAAGCTCCCCCCGTGGCTGTGGCTCCTCCCGATCGTCGGCGCGCTGCTCGAGCCCCGCATGACGTTCGTGCTGATCGTCTCCGCGTACCTGGTGAGCGGCCCGATCCTGTGGATGCGCACCCGCCGCACCGCCTGACCGGTTACCACAAAGGCCGCCTCCGATGGGGGCGGCCTTTCCCATGCGCCCTTCCTCTTCACCCCGGCGGTGCTGAACCCGGGTGGACAGGCCGGACTCGGGTGGACAAGCCGGCCACTGCGCGACCGGATCCCTACCTTCCCGAGCCCTTCTCAGCAGTCCCGCTGGCATCGCCGCTTTCTTCGGGCGTTGCCCTCTTCGCGCGGTGCCTTCTTCGGACGTTGCGCTCTTGGGGCGTTGCCTTCTCCTGGCGTTCCTTCGGCCTGTGTTGATCTCTCCTGGCCATGGGCACTTCGGGTGTTGCCTTCCCCGGCACAGGCCGCGGTATTGCCTTCGCTCGGTGCGGGGGCAACGGGCTCGGAGCCGCGTGGTTCCTGGCGACGCCCTCTTCTGGCGGTGGCCTCTCGGCGGCGCTGGAGTCCGGCTTGGGTGGGGTGGGCGACGCCCTCTTCTGGCGGTGGCCTCTCAGCGGCGCTGGAGTCCGGCTTGGGGGTGGGCGACGCCGGCGGGCGGCCGTGGCCGGAGGCCACGACCGCCCGGACCGAGATGTCAGCTGGTGAAGCGGGCGATCACCGTCGAGCCGCCGACGACGCGCTCGCCGACCGACACCAGCGACTCCGCGCGGTCGGCGGGCAGGTAGACGTCGGTGCGGGAGCCGAAGCGGATCAAACCGTACCGCTCGCCCTTGGCCAGCAGCGTGCCGACCGGGGCCCGCTGCACGATGCGCCGGGCGATCAGGCCGGTGCGCTGGGCGATCGCGACGGTGCCGTGCTCGGTGTCCAGGACGGTGTAGGCGGCGACGTTGTGCTCGGCGGCCGCGGTCGCCGCGTTGGCGTAGCCGCCCTCCTCGACGAAGTAGTCGGCGACCCGGCCGGCGACCGGCGCGCGGTTGACGTGCACGTCGAAGACGGAGAGGAACACCGCGATCCGCAGGAACTCGTCGGGGCCGAAGCGCTCGTCACGCATCCGCTCGACGGAGAGCACCTTGCCGTCGGCGGCGGAGATCACCGCTGCCGGGTCGGTGGGGACATCGCGCTCGGGGTCGCGGAAGAACGCCGCGACGGGGGCCGCGAGGAGCGCCGGCACCAGCCAGAGCTTCGACTGCGGCCGGGCGCGGCGGGCCAGCGCGGCGAGGCCGAGCGTGATGCCGGCGGCGGCGACGCCGTTGGAGTCGATGTGCATGGTGCGGGTCAGCGGGACACTCGACGTCCGGAAAGCGGGGGCCAGGGTCGCCGCGGTGGACACCTCGGCCGGGCTGAAGCGCAGCTTGTGCACCCGCAGCGGCGGCTGGTTGCGGACCACCAGGTCGGAGCCGACGCCGAAGAGCGCCCCCTGCCGGAACAGCTCGGCGGCGGCGCCCTGAGTGCGGCCGGGACCGGCCGGCGCGGCGAGGGACAGCACGGCGCCGTCGGCCAGATACTTCCCGAGCTGGTCGATCAGGGTGCGGGCCTCCTCGGCGGTGCCGGTCAGCGGCTCCCCGACGATCACCACGTCGGCGGGCTGGGCCTCGTCGAGGGACTCCACGACTTTCACCCGGTCGGCGACCCAGCTGCCGAGGCCGGTGATGTGGCCACGGAGCAGGTCGGTGCTGCTGTTGACGCCGGGCACCAGGGTGAGCGTGTCGCCCGGGAGCAGCGCCTCGACGGCGGCGGCCACCACGGCCGAGGAGTGGTCGGCGCCGACCAGCAGTGCGGACGTGGCCGCGTTCTGCCGGGCGAACTCGGCGGTCAGGGCTCGGGCGGCCCGGTCACCCACGCCGGGGACGGGCGCCACGGAAACGGTCGGAAACGCGGTCATTACGCGAGCATATTGCCCCGCCCACGGCTGGTCGTCCCGTGGGCGGGGTCGCGGTCGTCTCATCTCGGACACCGGCACGGCTCGCACCGGTGTCTCGCGGCGGCTGAGACACCGGTGAGAGCCATACGTCAGTCCTGGCGCGGACGCTCGGCGGAGGGGTGCTCCCGGGCGAACGTGTCGGCCGGGTCGTCGAGCAGCTCCCGCACGATCGAGGCGTGCATCTCGGGCGGCAGGTCGCCGGGCGTCTCGACCGTCGCGGCGGCCGGGACGGGGGCGGGCGGCACCTCCCGGCGGCCGGAGCGGATCGCCCCGAGCAGGCCGACCACCCCGAAGAAGATGAGCCCGCCGGCCACGATCCAGCCGACCGCCGGCAGCTCCAGGGCGACCACCTGGGAGACCGCCCACCAGAGCGGAATCAGCAGGAAGATCAGGCCGAAGCTCAGCGACACCCCGTCCATCCGGTGCGGCTTCATCGGATCACCTCCACGTTTCCGGCCTCGAGACGGATGTCGAGGTTGAGCGTGCCACCGCCGGCGCCGTCCGGCCCGAGGTCGGTGGCCTGCCGGTACGAGCTGTCGGCGAACTCCTGGTCGAAGAGCACCAGCCGCCCGCCTTCGACGCCGGCCTCGACGGTGGCGTCGACCTTCGGCGGCAGGAGCACCTTGAGCTGGCCGAGTTTCATGTCGATGGAGGTGCTCTGGGTCTGGCCGGTGAAGTCGATCTCGCGCAGGTCGAGGGTGACGTTGCCGACGTTGAACTCATACGTGTCGGCGACCGCGGCCAAGGTGGTGGGCCGGTAGACGCTGGGGGTCCACTCGCGGCCGAAGCGCTCCAGGCCGGACGAGACGCCCAGGGCGAAGCTCAGCACCAGGGCGAGCGCGATGAGCCCGCGGGCCCGGCCGAACCAGGCGCCGACGATCAGGCCGAGCGCGGTCGTGGCCAGGGCCGCCGCGAAGTAGGCGGAGATGTCCACGTCCACGCCGCTCATGTCGATCGCGCCGATCAGGCCGGTCACCATGACGACGGCGAAGAAGGTCAGCCGGCCGAGGATGGACCGCTCCTTCGGCGGTTTCGGCGGCTTGGGCGGGGCGGGCGGCGCAGGCGGCGGCGGGGTCGGTCCGGCGAACGGGCCGTGCGGCGCGAACGGCGGCCGGAAGCCTCCGGTCGTGGGCGGCGGCGGGGCAGGCGGGGTGTACGCCGAGGGCGGGCTCACCGGTTCGCCGGCCGGTGTGGCCGCGGGCGCCGCCACGAACGCCACCGTCGGCTCCTCGGCGCCCGGCGGCGGCGCGGCAGGTGGTGCACCGGGCGGGGCGGCGGCCGGAAACGAGGGCGTGCCGCTCCTCTTGATGAGCAGGAACGCGCCCAGGATCACGGCGGCGGCGAGCATGCCGGCCCGGACGCCGTCGTTGACGATGAAGGCGAAGGTGATCAGGGCGGCCCCGCCGAGCAGCACGACCGAGAGCGGCTGCATGCCGGACTGGCCCTTGCCGAGCAGCGACTCGACCGGCGAGGCGGTGTCGCCCTCGGACGGCATGATCAGCCAGCCGATCAGGTAGAGCAGGACCCCGCTGCCACCGAGGACGGCGAGGACGGCGAGCAGGACCCGCCAGAGCACCGGGTCGGTGTTGGTGGCCCGGGCCACGGCGCCGCAGACGCCGGCCACGTAGCGGCCCTGCCGGGGGCGGACCAGCTGCTGACGCGACCAGGCGGCCGAGGCCGCGGAGACCCAGGGCGGGACGGTGGAGCCGGGCGGGAAGCCGCCGGGCTGGTCGGAAGGCGCCTGGTGGTCCTTCTTGGGACCGGCACCGGACGGTTCGTCGTTCATGTTCTCGATCCTGCTCGTCGCCTCACCCCAGCCGCTTCCGGCGCCGACCCTGAGGCCACCCTGAGATATCAGCGTCCGGTACCGGGGATGTTCCCCGTGGCCCAGTCTCGCGCCACGTGTGACGATCGGAGGGTGAGTACCGCAGCCGCACCACCGCCGCGCCGGTTGTACCGGCCCCGCGACCAGCGCATCGTCGCCGGGGTCGCCGCCGGCCTGGCGCGCCACCTCGGCCTGCCGGTGCTGGCCGTCCGGATCACGCTCGTCGTCCTGCTCGGATTCAACGCCCTCGGCCTGCTGCTCTACGCCGCCTACTGGGCGGTGCTGCCGCAGGAGGCGCGCGGCGAGGAGCAGCCGGCCCGGCGTGACCTCGGCGCGCTGATGCCGTTCGCGGCGATCGGCCTGGGCGTGATCCTGTTGCAGGCGCAGCTCTTCGAGGACCAGGTGGCCACCACGGCGGGCTGGATGATCGCGGTGGTCGCGGTCGGCGCCGGCGTGATCTGGCACCAGTCGGACCCGAGCCGTCGCGACGCGCACTCGGAGAGCCTGACGTCGACCCCGTGGTTCACCGCGATGGTCTCGGAGAACGACCGGCGCTCGTTCGTGGTCCGGTTCATCGGCGGCGGCATCCTGGTCGCGGTCGGGATCATCGGCGTGGTGGCGGTCTATTCGCCGACCGACTCGTTCTCGGCCGTCTTCAATGGTGTGATCTTCGCCTTCGTCGGCCTGCTCGGTGTCGGCGTGGTGGTCGCCCCGCTCGTCTGGCGCACCTTCGGCCAGCTGCGGGCCGAGCGCGAGGGCCGCATCCGGGAGCAGGAGCGGGCCGAGCTGGCCGCGATGATCCACGACCAGGTGCTGCACACGCTGGCCCTGATCCAGCGCAACTCCACCGACATCAAGGAGGTGCAGCGCCTGGCCCGGGGGCAGGAGCGCAGCCTCCGCAACTGGCTCTACCGCCCGACCGGCTCGCCGACCGAGCGTTTCGCCGCCGCGCTGGAGCAGGCCGCGGCCGAGGTGGAGGACACCTACGCGATCACCGTGGAGACCGTCGTGGTCGGTGACACGCAGTGCGACGAGCGGGTGGCGGCTCTGGTCGCGGCGGGGCGGGAGGCGCTCGTCAACGCGGCCCGGCACGCGGGGGTGCAGACGGTTTCGCTCTACGCGGAGGTGGAGGAGGATGAGCTGAGCGTCTTCGTCCGGGATCGAGGCGCCGGCTTCGATCCCGGCGGCGTGGCGGACACCCGGCACGGGGTGCGGGGGTCGATCATCGGGCGCATGCAGCGTCACGGTGGGCGGGCCGAGATCCGCAGCGCCCCCGGAGACGGTACGGAGGTGCGGCTCATGCTTCCCGTGTCGCGGGAGAGTGTGACCGCTGGTAAGGAGTCTGTGCGATGACCGATCCCGTGATCGAGCCGGAGGCCCGTCGGCTCAACGTCTTCCTGGTCGACGACCACGCGATGTTCCGCGCCGGGGTGCGCGCCGAGCTGGGCGTCCACGTCGACGTGGTGGGTGAGGCGAGCACGGTGAGCGAGGCGATCAGCCGGATCGCCGCGGTGCAGCCGGATGTGGTGCTTCTCGACGTGCACATGCCGGACGGCGGGGGCCGGGCCGTGCTGGAGTCGGTGCGTCGTTCCCATCCGCAGGTCCGGTTCCTGGCCCTGTCGGTGTCCGACGCCGCGGAGGATGTGATCGGTCTCATCCGGGCCGGCGCGCGGGGCTATGTGACGAAGACGATCTCGCCGGACGAGCTGGCCGCGGCGGTGCGCCGGGTGGCCGACGGCGACGCGGTGTTCAGCCCCCGGCTGGCCGGTTTCGTGCTGGACGCGTTCGCCTCCCGCGCCGACGTTCCGGTGGCCGATCCGGAGCTCGACCAGCTCACCAACCGCGAGCGCGAGGTGTTGCGGCTGCTCGCGCGAGGGTATGCGTACAAGGAGATCGCCAAGGAGTTGTTCATCTCCATCAAGACCGTCGAGACACACGTTTCGAACGTTCTGCGTAAATTGCAGATGAGCAATCGTTACGAACTGTCACGATGGGCAGCCGATCGGCGTCTGGTCTGACCCTTCCGGGCAGGTTTCTTGCGAGTTTTTCAGATAGGCTGCGCTGAGTGCTGCGCTAGAAGCCGCATGGAGTTGTCGCAGTTCGGAGCGGGTAAACTCGCCTAAACGGTCGCTCATGAGGTTTTCTGCGGACGTAGCCGCCTAATATCGGCTTGGTAACGGCGCTCCGGGTTTTGATGCCTCTGTGTCACAGTGGCTGCTACTCACACACCCCTCGTGAGCGCCCCTGAAGGAGGCTCTCCCATGCTTGGGAAACGCCCGTGGAGGATGGCGGCCATAGCGGCCGCCATCTCCTTGTTGGTTGCCGGTTGTGGCAGTGGCGACTCGGAGGATCCGACAGCCGCCGGCAACACGGTCGTGATCGGCATCTCCGAGCCGCAACACCTTCTCCCCACGAACGCCACCGACAGCAGCAGCGCCCAGGTCCTCAACTCCCTCTTCTACCCGCTGGTCACGTTCGACGCGGAGAAGAACCCGGTCGAGGTCGCCGCCGAGAAGATCTCGGTGGCGAAGGGCAACCGGGTGTGGACCATCAAGCTCAAGCCGGGCTTCACCTTCCACAACGGCGAGCCGGTCACCGCGCAGAACTACATCGACGCGTGGAACTACGGCGCCTACAAGCCGAACGCTCAGGGCGGTGGCTACTTCTTCGACCGGATCGCCGGCTACGCCGACCTGAACCCGCTCGACCCCGACGGTGACGGCCCGGAGAAAGCGGCGGAGCCGACGACGAACAAGATGTCCGGGCTGAAGAAGATCGACGACCTGACCTTCCAGGTCACGCTCTCCGCCCCGTTCGCCAGCTTCAAGTCGGTGATCGCCTACTCGGTGTTCTTCCCGCTGCCCAAGGCGGCGTTCTCCTCCGACGGCGTGATCGCCAAGGGGTTCGAGGAGAACCTGATCGGTAACGGCCCCTTCAAGATGAAGGGCAGCTGGGTCCACGACGACAAGATCGTCGTGGAGAAGTACGCCGACTTCAAGGGCGTGGTGCCGAAGGTCGACGGCGTGACCTGGAAGATCTACGGCGACCAGATGGCCGCGTACGCCGATCTCGTCGACAACAACCTGGACGTGCAGACCACCATCCCGACGGACGCTCTGGCCAACGCCCCGGCCGACCTCGGTGAGCGGTTCCAGAAGAGCGAGAACTCGGTCTTCGAGTTCATCGGCTTCCCCACGTTCCTCCCGCAGTACAAGAACCCGAACGTCCGCAAGGCGATCTCGATGGCGATCAACCGGGAGGAGATCGCGTCGCAGATCTTCCTCGGCTCCCGGACGGCGGCGAAGTCGTTCGTGTCGCCGGTGGTGAGCGGCTACCGCGAGAACAGCTGCGGCGAGCCGTGCGAGTACAACCCGACGAAGGCGCGCGAGCTGTACCAGCAGAACGGCGGCCCGAAGGAAATCAAGATCACCTACAACGTCGACGGCGGCCACAAGTCGTGGGTCGACGCTACGTGCAACCAGATCCGCGCGTCGCTGCAGGTCAACTGCATCGGCGAGCAGGAGCCGAAGTTCGCGGTGATGCAGGACAAGCTGCAGAAGCACCAGGACATCGGCCTGATCCGGCTCGGCTGGATCATGGACTACCCGCTGATGGAGAACTACCTCAACCCGCTGTACGGCACCAACGGCGGCTCGAACTACTACGGCTGGTCCAGCGCGGCGTTCGACACCCTGGTCAAGGAGGGCTCGAAGGCGGCGACGCCGGAGGCCTCGATCAAGAAGTGGCAGGAGGCCGAGGACATCCTCGCCGAGGAGATGCCGGTCATTCCGCTGCGGTACGGCCAGAATGTGTACGGCTACTCGGAGCGCGTCACGAACGTCGAGGTCGACCTGTTCAGCAGGGTCAACCTGTACGAGCTCGAAACGCTCGCCTGATCTGATCGACTGCACACTGGTGGCGTCACGGAGCGTATGCGACCGTGACGCCACCACTGTGTGACCCGACCTTTCCCGTCGCCGGCTCACGAGGCCGGCGCCCCCTCCGCGGAAGAAGTTCGAATCCGTATGTTCCGCTACATCGTGCGGCGCCTACTGCAGATGATCCTGACGTTCTTCGGGGCCACCTTCGTGGTATTCGCGCTGATGTTCGCCAACCAGGACGACCCCGTCCAAGCCTTGGCAGGCGAGAAACCGGTGAGTGCCTCCCTCCGAGAAGCGCTCACTGAGCGTTATCACCTCGATGAGGGCCTTCTCAGCCAGTACTGGTACTACATGAGCAACCTGCTCACCGGCGATCTCGGCGAGTCGATCTCCGGCCGGGAGATCGGCACGCTGCTCGAGGACTCCTGGCCGGTGACCGTGCGGTTGTCGCTGATGGCGCTCGTGATCGCGGCCGCCCTGGCGCTCGGCGCCGGCGTCTGGTCGGCCATCCGCCGGGGCAGCGTCTTCGACAACGGCATCCTGGCCTTCACCCTTCTGCTCCTGGCCCTGCCGATCGTCGTCCTCGCGCCGGTCGCCCAGTGGATCTTCGGGATGGAGCTGGGCTGGTTCCCGGCGACCGCGTCCCGCAACGCCTCCTTCTACGCGCTGCTGCTGCCGGCCCTCGTCCTGGCCACCACGGTGGTCGCCACTCAGCTCCGGGTCACCCGTACTTCGGTGGCGGAGAACCTGCGCGCCGACTACGTGCGGACCGCCCGCGCCAAGGGCCTGGCGCCGCGCCGGGTCATCTGGGTGCACGTGCTGCGCAACTCGCTGATCCCGTTGGTCACCCTGATCGGTGTCGACCTGGGCGTGCTGATGTCCGGCGCGCTCGTCACCGAGGGCGTCTTCAACATCCCGGGTGTCGGCTCCAAACTCGCCCAGGGCATTCGCACCGAGGACGGGCCGATGGTGGTCGGTTTCGTCAGCGTTCTGGTGATCGTCTTCCTGGTCATGAACCTCGTCGTCGATCTGCTCTACGCCGCCCTCGACCCCAGGATCCGCTATGAGTGACCCCACCCTGCCGGCCACGATCGACACCCGGCCGCGCAGCCTCTCCGGCGACGCGTGGGACGATCTGCGCCACAGCAAGATCTTCTGGGTCTCGTCCGGCCTGGCCCTGCTGATCCTGCTGATGGCGTTCTTCCCGACGCTGTTCACCTCGGCCAACCCGGCCGACTGCACGCTCTCGAGGCAGTATGCGGGCCCGTCCGGTGGCGCGCTGTTCGGGTTCGACTACCAGGGCTGTGACGTGTTCGCCCGTACGATCCACGGCGCCGGGAACTCCCTCTGGGTCGGACTGCTCGCCACCCTGCTGGCCGGCGTGATCGGCCTGTTCTTCGGCATGGCCGCCGGTTACTTCGGCGGCGCCGTCGACGCGATCCTGTCCCGTGGCATCGACATCGTGCTCGGCATCCCGTTCCTGCTCGGCGCGGTGGTCTTCTCCGGCCGTCTCTCCGGCGCCGGCGACGACGGCGTCACCGCCGTGACGCTCACGCTCGGCCTGCTGACCTGGACCTCGGCCGCCCGGGTGATGCGTTCTTCGGTGGTCGCGGCGAAGGGCCAGGACTATGTGGCGGCGGCCCGGATGCTCGGCGCGAGCCCGGCCCGTCTGATGTTCCGGCACATCCTGCCGAACGCGTTCGCCCCGTTCATCGTCGTGATGGCCCTGCTGCTGGGGGCCAACATCGCGGCCGAGGCGACCCTGTCGTTCCTCGGGGTCGGGCTGAAGGGCGACGCGATCAGCTGGGGGGTGCAGATCGCCGAGGCGCAGAAGCACGCCCGGGTGGCGCCCGCCCCGCTGATCTGGCCGTCCACGTTCCTCGCCGCCACCGTGCTGGCCTTCATCATGCTGGGCGACGCCGTCCGCGACGCCTTCGACCCGAAGCTGCGGTGAAAAGGGTGATCCTGTGACCGACATCAAGGCGCAGCTGGACGTCCTGCCCGGACTGGACCCGCGCGCACCCCTGCTCCAGGTCAACGACCTGCACGTCGAGTTCCGCACCCGGGACGGCGTCGCGAAGGCCGTCAACGGCGCGAGCTTCTGGCTCAACCCCGGTGAGACCCTGGCGATCCTCGGCGAGTCCGGCTGCGGCAAGTCGGTGACCGCCCAGGCGATCATGGGCATCCTGGAGACCCCGCCCGGGCACATCACCCGCGGCGAGATCCGCTATCGCGGCGTCGACCTGCTGAAGGTACGGGAGGCGGAGCGCCGCCGGGTCCGGGCCAACCGGGTCGCGATGATCTTCCAGGACGCGCTGTCCGCCCTGAACCCGGTCTATACGGTCGGTTTCCAGCTGGCCGAGCTGTTCCGGGTGCACCGCGGCGCCTCGCGCGCCGACGCCAAGAGCCGGGCGATCGAGCTGCTCGACCAGGTTCGGATCCCGGCCGCGAAGTCGCGGATCAACGACTACCCGCACCAGTTCTCCGGCGGTATGCGGCAGCGCGTCATGATCGCGATGGCGCTGGCGCTCGACCCCGAGGTGCTGATCGCCGACGAGCCGACCACCGCGCTCGACGTCACCGTGCAGGCGCAGATCATGGGCCTGCTCGCCGAGCTCCAGCGGCAGCGCAACATGGGCCTCATCCTGATCACCCATGACATGGGCGTGGTCGCGGACGTGGCCGACCGCATCTCGGTGATGTATGCCGGCCGGATCGTCGAGGAGGCGCCGGTCTACGACATCTACGCGCGACCGGCTCACCCGTACACCCGGGCGTTGCTCGAATCGATTCCCCGGCTGGACCTCAAGGGTCAGCAGCTCACCGCGATCCGGGGGCTGCCTCCGGCGCTCACCGCCATCCCGGCCGGGTGTGCGTTCCATCCGCGATGCGGGTACGCCAAGGAGCCGTGCCGTCAGGACCCGGCACCACCGGCGTACGCGGTCGCGCCGCGCCGTACCGCCCGCTGCCACTTCTTCCGGGAGGTCCTCGGTGAGTGACGTCGTCCTCGAGACCAAGGACCTGGTCAAGCACTTCAAGGGCGAGATCCGGGCGGTCGACGGGGTGGACCTGCAACTGCGCCGGGGCGAGACGCTGGGCGTGGTCGGCGAGTCCGGCTGTGGCAAGTCGACCCTGGCCAAGCTGCTGGTCGGGCTGGAGAAGCCGACCTCCGGAGCGGTCGCGGTGCGCGGCCAGGACATGACCCGGCTCAAGGGGGGCGAGCTGCGCCGGGCTCGCCGCAACATCCAGATGGTGTTGCAGGACCCGTACACCTCGTTGAATCCCCGGATGACCGTCGGCGACATCGTCGGCGAGCCGTTCGAGATCCACTCCGAGGTGGTGCCGAAGGGCAAGCGGCAGCAGGCCGTCCAGGACCTGCTGGACACGGTCGGCCTGAACCCGGACCACATCAACCGCTACCCGCACCAGTTCTCCGGTGGCCAGCGACAGCGCATCGGCATCGCCCGGGCGCTGGCCCTCAAACCCGAGATCATCGTCTGCGACGAGCCGGTGTCGGCGCTCGACGTGTCCATCCAGGCTCAGGTGATCAACCTGCTGGAGCGGCTGCAGGACGACTTCGGGCTGTCCTACATCTTCATCGCCCACGACCTGTCCGTGGTCCGGCACATCTCCGACCGGGTCGCCGTCATGTACCTCGGCAAGATCGTCGAGCAGGGACACGACGTGGCCATCTACGACCAGCCGACTCACCCGTACACCCAGGCCCTGCTCTCGGCCGTGCCCGTGCCGGACCCGCGCCTGCGTGGCCACCGTAAGCAGATCGTTCTGGAGGGCGACGTCCCGTCGCCGGCGAATCCGCCGTCCGGCTGCCGGTTCCGGACCCGGTGCTGGAAGGCGCAGCACGTCTGTTCCGAGCAGGAGCCGCTGCTGCAGATCCGGGAGCGGTCGCCGCATCCGAGCGCCTGTCACTTCGCCGAGATCAACAACCCGCTCCGCGGGCGCTGACCAGGCTTTCATCGGGCCGGGAGATCGTCGATCTCCCGGCCCGATGCGTTTCCACAACGATAACGAGGCGGTGATCGACTCTACGTCCGGGGTCAATTGAAAGAGCATAGTTTGCTAGACGAAAACGCTACTTCAGAGCCTTTGCCTCGTTAGTCCGATATGGCACCGTCTGGTTTACCGAGTTACCTACCTGAGAGGAAAACGGTAAACAGCATGAACAGGACTATGCGTTCGGTGACGATGGCCGGGCTCGGCCTCCTCGCCGGTGCCACTGTCGCGACGGCGCCGGCGCTGGCCTCCGGCACCACCACCTCCGTGGCGAAGCCGGAAAAGACCGCGGTCCAGACCTACGGCGGGTACGGCGACACCGTCGTCGGGTACTACGGTTCGCGTGGTGGCTGCCAGCAGGCCGCCGCGTTCGGTGGACGCCGTGGCTTCTGGGCTACCTCGGCCTACAGCTGCAACACCGTCTCGGTCGTCCCGGCCGGGGTCTACGGCGTGCGCCCGGGTGCCTACGCGCTCCTGGTCGACCCGGACGACTGCAACTGGGGCGCGGTGGGCTTCCAGAGCTTCTACACCACCCAGGCGTTCCGCTTCAGCGGTGACACCTTCCTGGCGTACGGGCCGCAGTGGCGGGCGTGGGTCGCCAGCCCCGTCGGGGTCAGCCCGTTCGGGTACCGGGCCGGCGGCTTCAGCCACTGGTGGCGTTTCGGTAACCGCGGCCACGGCTGGGGCAACCGCTGGGGTCACTGGGGCGGCTGGGGCGGCGGCTTCGGCGGCGGTCACGGTGGCGGCTACGGCGGCGGTCACGGTGGTGGCTTCGGTGGTGGCTTCGGTGGCGGCTTCGGTGGTGGCTTCGGCGGCGGTCACGGTGGTGGCCACGGCGGCGGTCACGGTGGCGGCGGCTACGGCCGTTAGTCAGGAGGCTTTACCAGCACCGAAGTCACGGAACACGGCGGTTCGCCGCTGGTTCCGGTGAGATGACACCGTTCAACGGTGGTTGCTCAACTGCAGCCGGGTCCTCAGGGCCCGGCTGCAGTGCGTTGCACGGGTCAGAGCGGCCCGCGGCCCGAGCGCAGCAGGAGCAGCGCCACCTGCGTCCCGTCCGGGCCGAGCGCCTCCCGGAAGTGCTCGATGATCTCCCGCTCCCGGGCCAGCACGAGGCGGGTGCCACCGCTGGCCATCCGGGTCTTGCCGACCTCCTGCGAGAGCGCGGCGCGCTCCTGCCACAGCTCGATGATCGTCTTGTCGATCTCGTTGATGCGCTCACGAATGGCAAGGATCTTGGCGGCGGCCGCGTCCTCGCCCGCGCCGGTGGTCTGGTCCATCACGTCGGCGGTCATGTCCTGCTCCTCGGGTGCTGGGATCCCGGCCACCCCGGCCCGGACAGCATCAAGCCCCGGGCTGGGCGGCCCGGGGCTTGATGTAGGTCTGGGGTTCAGGAGCGACCTACGGCTGCCGGGCGTCCGGTGCCATAGGTAAAAAATCGCGCCTGCTGGATCACGAGCCGAGTATGCCCCCGGCTCGGACGGTCCCGCAAGGAAACCGCCCGAGTGTTGGGACGAAAGTCCGCGCTGATCAGGAGGTCGTCGAGATGCGGTCGGCCGGTCCCGGCGCGATCGGGCCGGTGGCCAGGTGCGCCACGAGCGCGTCCACGTCGAAGCCCGGCGCGGTGACCCGCCCGTCCGGGCCCTGGTTCAGATTGGTGAACCCGTCACCGCCGTTGGCCAGGAAGTCGTTGGTGGTGACCAGGTAGTTCGCGGCCGGGTCGATCGGCGTGCCGTTCAGCGCCAGGTTGCTGATCTTCGAGCCGGGCGCGGCCGAGGCGCTCCACGTGTACGTCAGACCGGCTGACACCTGGAGGATCCGCTGGGTGGTCTGCCCGGCGAAGCCGACGAACTGCTGCTCCAGCACGTCCTTGATCTCGGCGCCGGTGAAGGTCTGGGTGACGACCAGGTTGTTGAACGGCTGGACGGTGAACGCCTCGCCGTAGGTCACCTGGCCGTACGCCTCGCCGCCGCTGGACTGGTCGGCGTCCAGGTCGGCGCGGATGCCACCCGGATTCATGAACGCGATCTGGGCGCCGGCAGATCGGGTGTAGGCGAGCTGGGCGTCGGCGATCACGTCACCGAGCGGGCTCTCACCGGCCGCCGTCGTGGTACGCACGATGTCCCCGCTGATGCTGCCGACCAGCTTGTTCGCGATCGGGGCGACAGCGGTGCGGTACTTGTCGGCCACCTTCTTGGCGGCGGCGTCGACGGTGTCCGGGTTCTTCAGGTACGCCCCGGAGGCGTCCTTCTTCCAGCCGCCGTTGCCGTCCGGCACCCCGTTCTCGACGATCACGTTCTTCGCGGTGATCTCGGTGAACCTCCCGGTCCGCCGGTCCAGCGTGTAGTCGATGTCGGTGATCAGCTGCCCGTTGCTGCCGGCGCTGGTGACGACGGTGTCGACGCCCTTGCTGTTCGGCAGCTTGCACGAGTAGAAGCGGTGCGTGTGACCGGAGATGACCACGCCGATCTCCGGGTTCAGCCCGGCCACGATCGGCTTGACCGGCCCGCTGAAGCCGTTGCAGTCGGAGACTCCCGGCGTGGGCGTGGCCGACGCCTGCGAGCCGCCCTCGTGCAGGAGCAGCACCTGGGCCTTCACCCCGAAGAGCTTGAGCACCGAGCTCCACTTGTTGGCGGTCTCCACCTCGTCGGTGAAGGTGACGTCCTTGATGCCGGCCGGGTTGACGATGCCCGGCGTGCCCTCCAGCGTCATGCCGATGAACCCGACCGGCACGCCGTTCACGTACCGGATGTCGATCGGCGGCAGGATCGGCAGCTTCGTCTTCTTGCTGATGGTGTTGGCGGCCAGGTAGGTGAACTTCGCGCCCCGGTACGGATCGCCGTCCTGACATCCGTCGACCGGGTGACAGCCGCCGCGCTGGATCCGGATCAGCTCGCTGACGCCCTCGTCGAACTCGTGGTTGCCGACCGAGCTGACCTGCAGCCCGACCTGGTTCATCAGCTCGATCGTCGGCTCGTCGTGGAAGGCGGCGCTGACCAGCGGCGTCGCGCCGATCAGGTCACCGGCGCCCGCGGTGATCGTGGTCCGGCCCTCGGCCCGTGCCTCGGCCCGCAGCCTCGTCAGGTACGTGGCCAGATACTCCACTCCACCGGCCGGGGTGCTGGTGCCGCCGGCGTTGACCACCGCGCCGGTGCCGGTCGGCGGGTCGATGGCGCCGTGGAAGTCGTTGTAGCTGAGGAACCGGCCCTTCACGGCGCCGCCCTTGGGCACGCCGTACGACACGGAGACCGGCGCGAACTCGGGCGGCGGGGCGGCGGCCGCGGTCTGCGGCGCCGGGAGCGCGGTGAGCACGCCGGCGGCGGCCAGCGCGACTATGGGAGCGGCAAGGTGACGCCGCTGCGGACGTGGCATGGGATCGATCCCCCGATCGGAGAGACTTTTTCACCAACCCGGTCAGCCTAAGGCTGGATTTCATAGTTCACCGCTGATGTACGGGCCGGTCGCCGACTAATTCCTGTCGGGGGTGCGGCATACACTGTTCCCCGCGATGCGACCTTCCTCAGAACCTTCCGACGCCCTGTTCCCCCTGCCCGCGGTGCGGACTCCGGAGGCGCCCCGGCCGGCGCCACGGCCGGTGTCGCCCCGGCTCGATCCGGAAGCGCTGCTGACCGGGCTGAACGGTCCTCAGCGGGACGCGGTGACCCACTCCGGGGCGCCGCTGCTCATCGTGGCCGGCGCCGGATCGGGCAAGACCCGGGTGCTGACCCACCGGATCGCCTACCTGCTGGCCGAGCGCAACGTGCATCCCGGCGAGATCATGGCGATCACGTTCACCAACAAGGCCGCCGGCGAGATGAAGGAGCGGGTCGCCCAGCTGGTCGGGCCGCGCGCCCGGATGATGTGGGTGTCGACCTTCCACTCGGCGTGTGTGCGCATCCTGCGCGCCGAGCACGAGCACGCCGGGCTGAAGAGCACGTTCTCCATCTACGACGCCGACGACTCCCGCCGTCTCATGACGCTGGTGTCCCGCGAGCTCGACCTGGACCCGAAGCGGTACACCGCACGTGGCCTGGCCGCCCAGGTGTCGAACCTGAAGAACGAGCTGGTCGAGCCGGACGAGTTCAAGGCCGGCGCCAAGGGGCCGAACGAGCGGGCGGTCGCCGAGGCGTACGAGTTGTATCAGCGGCGGCTGCGTGAGGCGCACGCGCTGGACTTCGACGACATCATCATGACCGTGGTGCACCTGTTCCAGTCGCATCCGCACCTGGCCGAGGCGTATCGTCGCCGGTTCCGCCACGTCATGGTCGACGAGTATCAGGACACCAACCACGCGCAGTACACGCTGATCCGCGAGCTGGTCGGCACCGGGGACGAGGCGTCCGAGCTGTGCGTGGTCGGTGACGCCGACCAGTCGATCTACGCGTTCCGTGGCGCCACGATCCGCAACATCCTGGAGTTCGAGCGCGACTACCCGCAGGCGCGCACGATCCTGCTGGAGCAGAATTACCGGTCCACCCAGACCATCCTGACCGCCGCCAACGCGGTGATCGACCGGAACACCTCACGCAAGCCCAAGCGGCTCTGGAGCGACCAGGGCCAGGGCGAGCAGATCGTCGGCTATGTGGCCGACACCGAGCACTCCGAGGCCGACTGGGTGGCCCGCGAGATCGACCGGCTCACCGACAACCACGACGTGCGCCCCGGCGACGTCGCCGTCTTCTACCGGACCAACGCGCAGTCCCGGGTGTTCGAGGAGGTGTTCATCCGGGTCGGCCTGCCCTACAAGGTGGTCGGCGGGGTGCGCTTCTACGAGCGCAAGGAGGTCCGCGACGCGCTCGGCTACCTGCGCGCGATCGTCAACGACGACGACACCGTCAGCATCCGCCGGGTGCTCAACACGCCGAAACGGGGCATCGGCGACCGGGCCGAGGCCTGCATCGAGGCGCTGTCGTCGCGCGACCGGGTCTCGTTCGGCCAGGCGCTGCGCCGGGCCAAGGACGCGCCGGGCATCTCCACCCGCGCGGTCAACAGCATCAACGACTTCGTGCAGCTGCTCGACGACCTGCGCGCCCTCGCGCTGTCCGCCCCGCCGGAGGAGGTGCTGGAGGCCGTTCTGCAGCGCTCCGGCCTGCTCAGCGAGCTGGAGGAGAGCCTCGACCCGCAGGACCAGGGCCGGGTGGAGAACCTCCAGGAGCTGGTCAGCGTCGCCCGGGAGTACACCGAGCGCGTCGAGTCTCTGGCGGACGAGGGGGAGGAGCAGGTCGCGACGCTGGCCGGGTTCCTCGAGCAGGTGGCGCTGGTCGCCGACGCCGACCAGATCCCCGACGACGACCCCGACCACCAGGGCGTGGTCACCCTGATGACCCTGCACACCGCGAAGGGCCTGGAGTTCCCGGTGGTGTTCCTGACCGGCCTGGAGGACGGCGTGTTCCCGCACATGCGGGCGCTCGGCGACAACTCCGAGCTGGAGGAGGAGCGCCGGCTCGCCTACGTCGGCATCACCCGGGCCCGGCAGCGGCTCTACCTGTCCCGGGCGGTGACCCGGTCGGCGTGGGGCCAGCCGCAGTACAACCCGCCGTCCCGGTTCACCGACGAGCTGCCGGCCGAGCTGGTGCGGTGGGAGCGGACCGGTGGGTCGTACACCTCGTGGTCGGGGACCGGCGGCGGGGTGGGCGGCCGGGCCGGTGGCTTCGGCGCCGGCGACCGCCAGCGCGGCGGCGGTTTCTCCGGCGGCACCCCGAAGGCGCAGCGCATCGCCGAGCGGCTCGGCATCGACGCCAGCAAGCTGGCCACCGCCAGCGATCTGAAGCAGGCGCCCAAGGTCGATCCCGGAGACAGAGTCAACCATCAGAGGTACGGTCTGGGCCGTGTCCTCGCGGTCGAGGGGCAGGGCCCGGGCACCCGGGTCCAGATCGACTTCGGTGACCAGGTGATGTGGCTGATCCTGCGGCACGCCCCGATCGAGAAGCTCTAACCCTCCGGCGTGGAGCAACCGGGGATGTCCACCCCGTGCTCGCGCATCCACGCGGTCGGCTCGACCGGGTTGGGGAAGTGTCCCTGATGCACCTCGAAATGCAGGTGCGGCCCGGTCGAGTGTCCGGTCGAGCCTTCGTCTCCGATGTGCTCGCCGGCCCTGACCCGCTGTCCGACCTGGACACTGATGGCCGACAGGTGCCCGTAGTGGGTGAGCCAGCCGTTGCCGTGGTCGATCAGGATCGCATTGCCGTACCCTCCGTGCGCGCCGGTCGCGACGACCACGCCGGCCCCGGCCGCGACGATCGCCGTGCCGTGCGGCGCGGCAAGGTCGACACCGGCGTGCAGGCGGCCCCAGCGCTGGCCGAAGCAGGACGTGACCACGGCGGACGGGTTCGGGTGCGTCCACTCGGCGCGGGGCCGTGGCCGGGTCTTGCGCGCGGCGGGGGCGGCCTCCGGGCCGGCGTTCCACGGGGCCGGGACCACCCGATCGTGGATCTTGCCGGGCGCCTCGTCACCGGGTGGCGGCACGATCGGCGGGGTGCCCGGGGCATGCGCGGCGGTCGGCAGGCCGTCACCACCGCCACCGATCGGCGAGGCGGAGGCGGCCACACCGGCGGCGCCGATGCCGGCGGCCAGGGTGGCGCTCAACGCGGTCACCGAGAGGACGGTACGGCTGCTGGTGGCGAAAAGCGCGGGGAAGGCGGGGGCGCGGTGCCGGCGCAGGTTCTCCCACCGGTGGCGTCCGCCTCGGCCGGATGACGAATGCTGCCCCACGCGGATGGCCCTCCCGACTGCCGTGACGTGCTGTCACGTACCTGTCGGCGCGGAGACCGGGGGCGCTGATGCCGGAAACGGGAGTTCAACCCGGATGCAACCGGGTAAGAGAGGAATCAGGGAGTCAGGAGGCCGCGGCGTCGAGTGCCGCGTACACCGATTCCATCTTCAGCTTGATGCTGACGCCCCGTTCCTCGAGGAAGGTGATCGGGTCGACCGGCGTGCCCTTGATGTGCACTTCGAGGTGCAGGTGCGTGCCGTACGAGTACCCGGTGTTGCCCACCTCGCCGATCACCTGACCGGCCTTGACCACATCACCCTTGTTCACCAGCGTGCGCCGGGAGTGGGCGTAGATCATCTCGGTGCCGTCGTCCTGCCGGATCGTGATCGAGTACCCATATCCACCGGAGTAACCGGCGGCGGTCACCGTACCCCCGTGCACGGCCTTGTATGGCGTGCCGTCCGGGGCGGCCAGGTCGATGCCGGCGTGCAGCTTGCCGAACCGGACACCGTAGGCCGAGGTGAACTCGTAGTCGTCGAGCGGCAGAAGGTAGACGTCCTTCGTGGCCTCGTCGGCACTGAGCGGGGTGTTGGCCTCGCGGTTCTCACCGCGGGAGGCGGCGTTATCGCCGTCACGATTTTCCAGGGCGTCGGTGGTGATCGACGAGCCCTTGGAGAGACTCTGCAGAACGTCCGGGTCGACTGCCTTGTTGTCCGGGAGGTTGGAGGCCGCGCCCAGCGCGACGACACCGGCTCCGACAAAGGCTGATGTGACGACGACTGCGTAGCGGCTGCGCGGAGGTGTCGGCACTCGGCGCCGACCGCGATAGCGATCGGGCTCAGACGACAAGCGCTGGCGCACGAAGAATCCTCCGTCAGTGGCATTGCGGCGACGGATCCGCGGTTCGGAGCCCGGGAAATTGGGTTGACCCGGTTCGAAACAGTGGTCCGCCGGACTGTCGTTGTGGGGGGAACCTGTGCGACAGCCGTGGCCACGGTAACGAAACGGCAGCCGGGTCACAAGTCGCAGCGCCAATTTCGTGACAGTTCCTGGTCAGCATTGATCAGCTATTGTCCGAATTGGTGGGCTTTCCGGATCCCCCATCTGGCGACCCTAAGTAATGGTCTCCAAAGCGCTCAGTAATGTGACCCAAAGAACAATTACCGCCGGCGGGTGGCCGTCACCTCCCGCTACCGGGGCCCGGCGCGGCGGGTTACCGTTCGTTAAGGTGACCGCGGAGGGCGGCCCGCAGCGGCGGCCGGACACCGGGGTCGGAGAGCCCGAAGGGGTCAGCATGCAAGCACGGATCAGGGTCGTCGTCGCCAAGCCCGGGCTGGATGGGCATGACCGCGGGGCCAAGGTGATCGCCCGGGCGCTGCGCGACGCGGGCATGGAGGTGATCTACACCGGCCTGCACCAGACGCCCGAGCAGATCGTGGAGACCGCGATTCAGGAGGACGCCGACGGCATCGGGCTGTCGGTTCTCTCCGGAGCGCACATGACGCTCTTTCGGAGAGTGCTCGAACTGTTGGCGGAGCGTGACGCCGCCGACATCGTGGTATTCGGTGGCGGCATCATTCCGGACGACGACATCGCCGAATTGCAATCACTCGGGGTAGCCGGTCTATTCACACCCGGTGCGTCACTGGAATCCATCGTCGAATGGGTCCGCGCCAATGTGGCAGCGCCCGTCGCCTGATTCGCGAGAGCCTTTCAGCTGGTCGTCAGTGCTGTCCGAGCGCCGCTGAGACAGCACCGGGAAGCGGCCGGGGTTGATCTTCACGGCGCAAGGGGAGAGGCCGGACGCACCCCTCACACGTCCGGCCCCTCTATGCGCGATGCCCCGCCGCCACCCCTCGACCGACAGGGCATCGGCCGTCTTCCTTGCGAGCGCCGCAGCGCTCCGACACCACACTCAACGACCCCCCTGCGGGCGGGTTACGCGCGCCCGCGTGATTTTTCGAACGGGTGCGCCGGCCGGCGCGGGGCGCGCCACCGAGTTCTCTTTGTGCACACAGTGCGCGGTCGCCCCGACCGTCCCGGAGCTGCGCTTTCGTCACTCCGGTGTGTGGTCTTGCACACCGCGCACCCGCGCGCTCACCGAGCCGGTTCAGGTCGCTAGTCTGCGGATGAAGGCCATTTCGCACCTGTGAAAAGGCCTGACGATCCTCACGCTGGCGGCGCGCCGCGCTGCCCCGCGCACACAGGTCGGGACGCAATGGTGCGGCTTGCCGGCGCTTGGCGTCGCGAGCGAAAGGAGACACGTGGACCTGTTCGAGTATCAGGGGCGCGACCTGTTCGAACGGCACGGGCTGCCCGTGCTGGGCGGCGGTGTCGCCGAGACCCCGCAGGAGGCCCGGGCGATCGCCGAGCGCCTCGGTGGCAAGGTCGTCGTCAAGGCGCAGGTCAAGGTTGGTGGCCGCGGTAAGGCCGGCGGCGTCAAGCTGGCCGACGGCGCCGACGAGGCCGAGGCCCGCGCCACCGACATCCTGGGCATGGACATCAAGGGCCACACGGTCCACAAGGTGATGCTGGCCGAGACGGCCGACATCGTGGAGGAGTACTACTTCTCCTACCTGCTGGACCGGGCCAACCGTACTTTCCTGTGCATCGCCAGCGTCGCCGGCGGCATGGAGATCGAGACGGTCGCCGAGGAGGACCCGGACCGGGTCGCCAAGATCGCGATCGACGCGAGCAAGGGCGTGGACGAGGCCAAGGCGCGCGAGATCGTCACCGCCGCCAAGTTCCCCGCCGAGGTCGCCGACCAGGTCGTCGACATCGCCGTGAAGCTGTGGCAGGCGTTCGTCGCCGAGGACGCCACGCTCGTCGAGGTCAACCCGCTGGCCAAGGTGGGCGACGGCCGGGTGCTGGCGCTCGACGCCAAGGTCACCCTGGACGAGAATGCCGGCTTCCGGCACCCCGACCACGAGGCGCTCGAGGACAAGTCCGCGGTCGACCCGCTGGAGCAGGCGGCCAAGGCCAAGAACCTCAACTACGTCAAGCTCGACGGCGAGGTCGGCATCATCGGCAACGGCGCCGGCCTGGTCATGTCGACCCTGGACGTGGTGGCGTATGCGGGCGAGAGCCACGGTGGCGTCAAGCCGGCCAACTTCCTCGACATCGGCGGCGGCGCCAGCGCCCAGGTGATGGCGAACGGCCTGGAGATCGTCCTCGGCGACCCGGCCGTCAAGTCCGTCTTCGTCAACGTCTTCGGCGGCATCACCGCCTGCGACGCGGTCGCCAACGGCATCATCCAGGCCCTGGAGCTGCTCGCGCAGCGCGGCGAGACCGTCACCAAGCCGCTCGTGGTCCGCCTCGACGGCAACAACGCCGAGGCCGGCCGTGCCATCCTCGACGGAGCGAACAACCCGCTGGTCGAGCGGGTGGACACGATGGACGGAGCGGCCCAGCGTGCCGCCGAGCTCGCGGCTGCGGGGAAGTGAACTAATGGCGATCTGGCTCACCAAGGACTCCAAGGTCATCGTCCAGGGCATCACCGGTGGTGAGGGCTCCAAGCACACCAAGCGGATGCTCGCCGCGGGCACCCAGGTAGTGGGCGGTGTCAACCCGCGCAAGGCCGGCACCAAGGTGGACTTCGACGGCACCGAGCTGCCCGTCTTCGCCACCGTCGCCGAGGCCATCGCCGAGACCGGCGCCGACGTGTCGGTCATCTTCGTCCCGCCGGCGTTCACCAAGGCCGCGGTCGTCGAGGCGATTGACGCCGAGATCCCGCTCGCCGTGGTGATCACCGAGGGCGTGCCGGTGCAGGACTCGGCGGCGTTCTGGGCGTACAACGTGGCCAAGGGCGAGAAGACCCGGATCATCGGGCCGAACTGCCCCGGCATCGCGTCGCCCGGCGCCTCCAACGCCGGCATCATCCCGGCCGACATCACCCCGCAGGGCCGCATCGGCCTGGTCAGCAAGAGCGGCACGCTGACCTACCAGCTCATGTACGAGTTGCGCGAGTTCGGCTTCTCCACCGCGGTCGGCATCGGCGGTGACCCGATCATCGGCACCACCCACATCGACGCGCTCAAGGCCTTCCAGGAGGACCCGGAGACCGACGCGATCGTGATGATCGGCGAGATCGGCGGCGACGCCGAGGAGCGGGCTGCCGAGTTCATCAAGGCCAACGTCACCAAGCCGGTCGTCGGCTACATCGCCGGCTTCACCGCGCCGCCCGGAAAGACGATGGGCCACGCCGGCGCCATCATCTCCGGCTCGGCCGGCACCGCCGACGCCAAGAAGGCCGCCCTCGAGGCGGCCGGGGTCAAGGTCGGCAAGACGCCGTCCGAGACTGCCCAGCTCATGCGCGACATCTTGAGCTGATCACGGCTGTGGAAACGGCGCGCTGTCGATCGGGAACCGACCTGATCGGCGGCGCGCCGTCGTTTCTGCATCGCCGCACCGGCCACGGCATGGAAAAGTAGGCGCCGATGTCCAGCACAACCGACCGGCCTGGCGGCTCGGAGGACCCGTTCGCGGTCGCCGAGGCGCTGCAGTCCGTGGTGCGGGACACGGCAGCCCTCGATCGCGAGCGCCCCGCACCGCCACCGGAGGACCGGCCCACCGAGGCCATCCCCGCCGGTGAGCGCCCCGGCAGCGAGGACGACCGGCGCGACACCGTGATCGTCGACGACGCGATGCTCGGCCGGCGCGAGACCGTCCGCGTGCCCACCCAGCGCCGGCCGGCGCCCGGCCGCGGCGCACCACTGCCGGTCGCGGCGCTCTTCGCGACCGTGTGGGCGGCCCTGCTCACCTACCTTCCGGTGGCCGCCGTGATCGGGCTCGCCCGCACGCTCGAGGGCGCCGGCGGGCTGGTCGCCGCCGCGCACGCCGGACTCGCCGGCTGGCTGCTCGGCCACGGCGTGCCCATCGGCACCTCGATCGGGCCGCTCGCCCTCGCGCCGCTGCTGCTCACGGTGCTGATCGTCTGGCGGCTCAACCGGGCCGGCCTGCACGTCACCCGCGCCATCGGGGCCCGGCGCTCCGGGTCGTTCGCCAAGGCGCTCCTGGTCGCGGTCGCGGTCGGTACGGCGTACACCCTGATCGGTGTCCTCGCCGCCCAGCTCACCGACGGCCGCGGCACCCAGATCTCCACCGCCCGCGCCGCGTCGCACTTCCTCGCCCTCGGCCTGGCCGGGGCGCTGCTCGGCGCGCTGCGCGGCACCGGCGCCGTGAGCACCCTCGCCCGGCGACTGCCCCCGGCCCTGCGGCACGGCATCCGGACCGGGCTGGTCGCCGCGTTCCTGGTCGTCGGCGCCGGCGCAGTCGTCGGTGGTCTCGCCGTCGCGCTCGGTGGCGCCCAGGCCGCCGAGATCATCGCCAACTACCGGACCGGCGTCGCCGGGCAGGCCGGGATCACCCTGATCAGCGTCGGGTACGCCGTGAACGCCACCATCTGGGTGGCCGCCTACCTGCTCGGGCCGGGATTCGCGATCGGCACCGACTCGGCCGTCCGGCTGACCGAGGTCACGCTCGGGCCGCCCCCGATGGTGCCGCTGATCGCCGGCCTGCCCGAAGGACCGCTGGGCGCCGCCGGCACGGTGCTGCTCGCACTGCCGGTGATCGCCGGAGCGGTGGCCGGCTGGACCCTCACCCAGCGGCTGCGGTTCGGCCGCGACAACGCGTGGCGGGCCACCCGCCGCACGGGCGCCGGCAAGGTCACCGCCGCCGCCGAGCCGCCGTGGCCCCTCGTGATCATGTCGGGCCTGCTCGCCGGGCCCGTCGCCGGGCTGGTGCTGGCCGGGCTCGCCTGGGCGTCCGGGGGCGCGCTCGGCTCGGGGCGGCTGTCCCGGATCGGGCCCGACCCGATACAGACCGGCATCGTCGCCGCCATCGTGGTGGCCGTCGCGGTCACCCTCGGCGCGGCGGCGACGCGCGCCTTCCGACGCCGCTGACGTTCCCCCTCGAGTGCCGTCGTGTGCCCTCCGCCACGGAAAACCGCTGAAACGCCCCGGTTAACGGGTGCTCCCCGGGGCGAGGATAGGGTGCACAGGTGACTGACCCCGCGCCCGCCCGCCTGGTCGTTCTCATCTCCGGATCGGGCAGCAACCTGCAGGCTCTTCTCGAAGCGACAGCCGATCCGGCGTACGGTGCGACAGTCGTCGCCGTCGGCGCCGACCGGGACGGGATCGCCGGACTGGGCCACGCCACGGCCGCCGGGATCCCCACGTTCGTCGACTCGGTGAAGTCCTACCCGACCCGTGACGACTGGGACGCCGCACTGACCGAGCACGTCGCCGCCCACCGGCCCGACCTGGTGATCTCGGCCGGCTTCCTCAAGCTCGTCGGCAAGCAGTTCCTCGACGCGTTCGGCGATCGGTACATCAACACGCACAACGCGCTGCTCCCCGCGTTCCCGGGCATCCACGGGCCGCGGGACGCGCTGGCGTACGGCGTGAAGGTCGCCGGAGCGACGCTCTTCTTCGTGGACGCCGGTGTCGACACCGGGCCGATCATCGCGCAGACCGTGGTCCCCGTGCTCGACGACGACACGGAGGAGACGCTCACCGAGCGCATCAAGGTGGCCGAGCGGGCCCAGCTGGTCGAGTTCGTCGGCAAGCTGGTCCGGGACGGCTGGACCATTCAGGACAGAAAGGTACGGATTCCGTGACCACCTCTTCTGGTGAGGGGCGCCGTCCGATCAAGCGGGCGCTGCTGAGCGTCTGGTACAAGGACGGCATCGTCGAGCTGGCCCAGGCCCTGCACGCCGCCGGGGTGCAGATCGTCTCCACCGGCTCGACCGCGTCGACCGTGGAGAAGGCCGGCGTGCCGGTCACCCGGGTCGAGGAGCTGACCGGCTTCCCCGAGATCCTCAGCGACCGGGTCAAGACGCTGCACCCCAAGGTGCACGCCGGGCTGCTGGCCGACCTGCGGCTCGAAGGCCACGTCCAAGAGCTCGCCGAGCTGGGCATCGAGCCGTTCGACCTGCTGGTCAGCAACCTGTACCCGTTCACCGAGACGGTGGCGTCCGGCGCGGGCGTCGAGGACTGCATCGCGAAGATCGACATCGGTGGGCCGGCGATGGTCCGCTCCGCCGCCAAGAACCACGCGTCCGTTGCGGTTGTCACGGCTGTCACGGCGTACCCCCTGATCGTCTCCGCCCTCGCCGAAGGCGGCTTCACCCTCGCCCAGCGGCGCGCGCTGGCAGCCCGGGCCTTCGCCGACATCGCGGAATACGACGTGGCCGTCGCCGAATGGACCGCGCAGGAGCTGGTGGCCGACGAGCAGTGGTGGCCGGAGTTCGCGGGTCTCGCGCTGCGCCGGTCCGCGGTGCTCCGCTATGGCGAGAATCCGCACCAGAAGGCGGCGCTCTACACCGACGCGGCGGCTGCGCCCGGGCTGGCTCAGGCGCGGCAGCTGCACGGCAAGGAGATGTCGTACAACAACTATGTCGACGCGGACGCGGCCTGGCGCAGCGCGAACGACTTCACCGACCCCTGTGTCGCGATCATCAAGCACGCCAACCCCTGCGGCATCGCGGTTGGCGCGGACGTGGCCGACGCCCATCGCAAGGCGCACGAGTGTGACCCGGTGTCGGCCTTCGGAGGCGTGATCGCGGTCAACCGCACGGTCACCCTCGAACTCGCACAGCAGGTCGCGGAGATCTTCACCGAGGTCATCGTGGCGCCGTCGTTCGACGAGGCGGCTCTCGACGTGCTCCGGGAGAAGAAGAACCTCCGCCTGCTCGTGGCGCCCGAGTGGAAGCCCGCGCCGGTCGAGTTCAAGCAGGTCACCGGTGGTGTGCTGGTGCAGGCTGCGGACCGTGTCGACGCCGACGGCGACGACCCGGCGAACTGGACCCTCGCGACCGGCGCCCCGGCGTCCGAGGAGATGCTGCGCGACCTCGTCTTCGCGTGGCGGGCCATCCGCAGCGTCAAGAGCAACGCGATCCTGCTGGCCAAGGACGGCGCGACCGTCGGCGTCGGCATGGGGCAGGTCAACCGGGTCGACTCGGCGCACCTCGCCGTCAACCGGGCCGGTGCCGAGAGGGCCGCTGGCAGCGTGGCCGCCTCGGACGCGTTCTTCCCCTTCCCGGACGGGCTGGAGGTGCTGATCGCGGCCGGTGTGAAGGCGGTCGTGCAGCCGGGTGGGTCGATCCGTGACGAGCAGGTCATCGAGGCTGCGGCCAAGGCCGGCCTGACGGTTTACCTGACCGGTACCCGCCACTTCTACCACTGACGAACCCCCGTCTCAGCGGTCGGCGTCGGTGGGCGTCGACCGCTTCGACGTTCGACCGCTTCGACGTTCGGCCGCCTCGGCCAGGGCCGCCGACACCGTCGCGACCAGGCGGCGCGGATGGCGCAGTACGTCGTCCGCGGTGAACCGGAGCACTGTCCAACCGGCCATCCGTAAAGCGTTCAGCCTGGTCACGTCGTGCCGGAACTGTGCTCTCTCCCGGTGATGGTCACCGTCGTACTCGGCGATCAGGTCGGCTTCCGGCCAGGCCAGATCGGCGCGGGCCAGAAAACAGCCGGCATTGTCATGGATCTCCAACTGGGGTATCGCGGGTGGCAGCCGAGCGTCGATCAGGAGAAGCCGCAGGCGTGACTCCATCGGGGACTCGGCGCGCGGATCGGCGAACCTGATCAGATCGGCCAGCACGCTGCTTCCCGGCCAGGTGAAGCGTCGCCTGGTCATCTCCTGGACAACTTCGAGCCTGAGTACGTGAAGGTGGAGCATCGCGTCGAGAAGGGCGAGCGCGTCCGCCCTGTTCAACCGGCGGCCCAGGTCGAACGCGGTTCGCTCCGGCGTGGTCACGGGCATGCCCTCGTGGCGGGTCAGGTCGGCCGGGGTGAGCGTCGTGCGGTGCGTGACCAGGTGCGGGTGGGGGCGGAACGATCTGGCTCGGGGCAGCGCCAATGAGACTCTGCTCCCCTTGATCTCCAGGCCCCACAGGTGGGCGGCGCTCAAACCACCTATCGCTGATCCCGGCGGCAGGATCAGCGCGGCTGCCCGACACCAGGTGCGGTGGTCCAGAGGGACGTCGCGGTGGATGTAGACGTCGTGCAGGAGGCGCTGCCAAGCGGGGCTACGGAGCATCGGCCTGCTGAGGATGCCCTCCTTCACGGCGATGGAACCCCGGAACGGGCTGCTCCGGAGTTGGTCGGGGATCGTCGGCTGTCGGGGCATCGGCTCAGCGTGGCCGGTATTGCGGTGTCGTGCTGAGCGGCCTGTGGACGGGTCGGCAGTGTGGACGAGGTTGTGTTCGGGGCGTCTTTGTGCTGGATGCCGTGGCTTCCGGCGGGCTGGGGCGGCGGGTATGCCCGGCGGCCGTTGATCATCTGAACGTCAGTGGTACGTGATGCACCCTTCCCGCCGTGGGAAAGGTGCGTGGCGTGTCGCTCGGCGATCATCAGAGGCCGTGAAGGGTGCATGGCGTGCCGCTGGGCGGGTGGGGTGGGTGCGTGGCGTGCCGCTGGGCGCGGTGAAGGGTGCGTGGCGTGTCGCTGGGCGGGGTGGGGAGGGTGCGTGGCGTGCCGCTAGGCGCGTGGGTAGGGTGCGTGGCGCGCCGCTCGGCGCGGTGAAGGGTGCGTGGCGTGCCGCTCGGTGATACGGCTGAGGCAGTGGCTTAAGTCCCGTTCAGCGGACCGGCTGGTAATCGGACGTTAACCGGCTGATACGGTCGCGAAAAGTCGCCCGGACACTGGGAGTGCAGAGCTATGGGCAAGAAGGTAACCGTCGTAGGCGCCGGTTTCTACGGGTCCACGACCGCGCAGCGTCTCGCCGAGTACGACATCTTCGAGACGGTGGTTCTCACCGACATCATCGACGGCAAGCCGGCCGGTCTCGCGCTCGACATCAACCAGTCCCGGTCGATCGAGGGCTTCGAGACCAAGGTCGTCGGTGTCTCGACCGGGCCGAACGGTGAGGGCTACGAGGCCATCGAGGGCTCCGACGTCGTCGTGGTCACCGCCGGCCTTCCGCGTAAGCCGGGCATGAGCCGGATGGACCTGCTCGAGGTCAACGCCAAGATCGTGCGTCAGGTCGCGGAGAACATCGCGAAGTACGCGCCGAACGCGGTCGTCATCGTGGTCTCCAACCCGGTCGACGAGATGACCGCGCTCGCTCAGATCGCCACCCAGTTCCCGAAGAACCGGGTGTTCGGCCAGGCCGGTGTGCTCGACACCGCCCGGTTCACCAACTTCATCGCCGAGGAGCTCAACGTCCCGGTGAAGAGTGTCAAGGCGCTGACCCTCGGCTCGCACGGCGACACCATGGTTCCGGTTCCGTCGCGGTGCACCGTCGACGGCAAGCCGCTGTCCGAGCTGCTGCCGGCTGACAAGATCGAGGAGCTGGTCGTCCGGACCCGTAACGGTGGCGCCGAGGTGGTCGCGCTGCTGAAGACCGGTTCGGCCTACTATGCGCCGTCGGCCGCCGCGGCCCGCATGGCCAAGGCTGTCGCGGAGGACTCCGGCGAGGTCGTCCCGGTCTGCGCGTGGGTCGACGGGGAGTACGGGATCTCCGGCGTCTACCTGGGTGTCGAGGCCGAGCTGGGCGCCACCGGCATCCGCAAGGTCGTCGAGGACAAGCTCACCGACAGCGAGCTGGCCGGCCTGAAGGAGGCCGCCGAGGCGGTCCGCGCCAAGCAGGCGGACGTCGCTGACCTCTGAGTCTCACGCTGATTGAAGGCCGGCGCCCGAGGGGCCCCGGCCTTCAATGCTGTCAGCGACCGGCGCGGGGCAGCACCGGGCGGCGTGGGGCAGCACCGGGCGGCGCGGGGCCGCATCGAGCGGCCGGCTGGCGGAGAAGGCCGTCAGGCGGTCAGCGGCGCGCCGATCAGAGTGGCCACCACGAAGAGCACCACACCCGCGGTGGTCGGGCCCCGTGGCGCCTCCTTGACCAGCGCGAACGGCACCACCAGGAACGGAATGACCGCCGCCGCGGCGCCCCAGCGCATGCCGGTGACGAAGCCGCTGCCGCCGGCCCCGCTGATCAGGTGGACGATCGGGAAGCCCTGCATCGGGAAGAGCGCCACCATCGTCGGGGACAGAGCGACGATCACCGCGCCGAGCGCGAAGAGCCACCCTCGGGGTACGCGCCGGCGGATCAGCAGGAGCACCCAGATCAGCCCGAAGACGGCGAAGACTGCCAGCCACCCGGCGATCGCCATGGCCCGCGGGTGTCCGCCGGTGAGCCATCGCGCCCCGTCGACGAAGCCCCGTGCGGTGGTCTCCCGGACGGCGAAGAGCAGGAAGTACGTGACGCTGCCGGCCAGCCAGACGAGGGCGCCGAGCGCGATCCGCCCGAGCGACGGCCCGGGTGGCGGCGGGGCGGGTGGTGGTGGCGGGGCGAGGGCGACGCGACGGCGACGGCGCCGCTGTTGACGGCGGGCGGGCCGGCTCACGACGCTGCCAGGGTGATCGCGGCGGCCAGGGTCGCGATGAGGAACGTGCCGATCGGCGCGGCCAGCATCCAGCCCAGGGTCCGTACGCCGAAGTGGTCGCGGAGCCGCTCGCTGGCGAGCACGAACGGCACCGTGAACGAGGTGACGACCCCGCCCAGCAGTCCGTTGCGCATGCCGACCACGAACGCGTTGCCGCCCGGGCCGCTGACCGCTTCGCCGAGCCAGTAGTTGGTGCCGCCGGGGTACACGCTGAGCGTGATGGGGACGAGGAGCAGCAGGAACGCGAGGCAGTTCTTCGCCCGCCCGGATGTCAGGATGACCGTCCACAGCAGGGTGAACGGAACGATGTACAGCATCCACCCGGCGATCGCCATGACGGTCGTGGCGCCGCCGCTGAGCAGGCGGAACAGTTCGACGTACGCCATGACCGCCCACCGGCCGGTGAAGAACAACCCGATCATCAGCGCGGTCAGCGGGTACGGCGCCCAGGTGCGGTTCCGCTCCCACCAGGCATCGGAGATCATCGCACGATGCTAATGGGGCGTGACGAGCGACACGGCGACGGCGGTTCCGGGCTGTCGTTTCGCGTAGATCGTCCAGTCGCGTACCGCCGTGACGAATCTCCTGGGAAGGTAGAGGGGGTCGGACAGGACGAGGCCGCCCGGCGATCTTCGAGGGGCGGGCAGTACGCTCGTACTGCTAAGCATGTGTTTCGGGAGAGGAGCGCCGGCCGATGGCGAAAATCAAGGTCAAGAACCCGGTCGTGGAGATCGACGGCGACGAGATGACCCGGATCATCTGGAAGCAGATCCGTGAGCAGCTGATCCTGCCGTATCTCGACGTGAACCTCGAGTACTACGACCTGTCGATCCAGTACCGGGACGAGACCGACGACCAGGTGACGATCGACTCGGCCAACGCCATCAAGCGGCACGGTGTGGGCGTCAAGTGCGCCACCATCACGCCCGACGAGGCGCGGGTCGAGGAGTTCGGCCTGAAGAAGATGTGGCGTTCGCCGAACGGCACGATCCGTAACATCCTCGGCGGCGTGGTCTTCCGTGAGCCGATCATCATGAAGAACGTGCCCCGGCTGGTTCCGGGCTGGACCAAGCCGATCATCATCGGCCGTCACGCCCACGGCGACCAGTACAAGGCGACCGACTTCGTCGCGCCGAAGGCGGGCAAGTTCACCGTCAGCTTCACGCCGGAGGACGGCTCCGAGCCGATCGAGCTGGTCGTGGCCGACTTCCCGGCCGGTGGCGTCGGCCTGGCGATGTACAACTACGACGAGTCGATCCGTGACTTCGCGCGCGCCTCGTTCCGCTACGGCCTGGCCCGCAACTACCCGGTCTACCTCTCCACGAAGAACACGATCCTGAAGGCCTACGACGGGCGTTTCAAGGACCTGTTCGCGGAGATCTTCGAGACCGAGTTCGCGGACCAGTTCAAGGCGGCCGGCATCACCTACGAGCACCGGCTGATCGACGACATGGTCGCCGCCGCGCTCAAGTGGGAGGGCGGCTACGTCTGGGCCTGCAAGAACTACGACGGTGACGTGCAGTCCGACACCGTGGCCCAGGGCTTCGGCTCGCTCGGCCTGATGACCTCGGTGCTGATGACCCCGGACGGCCAGACCGTCGAGGCCGAGGCCGCCCACGGCACCGTCACCCGGCACTACCGGCAGTGGCAGAAGGGCGAGAAGACCAGCACCAACCCGATCGCCTCGATCTTCGCCTGGACCGGTGGCCTCAAGCACCGTGGCAAGCTGGACGGCACCCCCGAGGTGACCACCTTCGCCGAGACGCTGGAGAAGGTCTGCATCGAGACCGTCGAGGGCGGCCAGATGACCAAGGACCTCGCGCTGCTCATCGGCCGGGACGCCCCGTGGCTGTCGACCGACGAGTTCATGAACGCTCTCGACGAGAACCTGGCTCGCAAGCTCGGCGCCTGATCTCGTATCTCTTCTGAAGCCCGCCGGCCCGTGCCGGCGGGCTTCGTGCTTTCCGCCCGCTTCGGGACCTTGGTCCCTCCGGATCATGCCTTTACGCAGCGTGCCGATGACGGCGCGTTGCCGAAGATGGAGGTGACGAAGGGGAGTGAGATGAACGAGCTTGCGGTCGTGATCGACGACCTGGTCGGGAACGCGCAGAAGGCGCTTACCGCCTACGCGGACTTCACCCAGGAGCAGGTCGACTACATCGTCGGCAAGGCCTCGGTGGCGGCCCTGGACAAACACGGTGAGCTGGCCCGGCTGGCGGTCGACGAGACCGGCCGGGGTGTCTTCGAGGACAAGGCCGTCAAGAACATCTTCGCCTGCGAGCACGTCACGAACAGCATGGCCGGGATGAAGACGGTCGGCATCATCCACCGTGACGACATCAACGGCATCACCGAGATCGCCGACCCGGTCGGTGTGGTCTGCGCGGTCACCCCGGTCACCAACCCGACCTCGACCACGATCTTCAAGGCGTTGCTGGCGCTGAAGACCCGTAACCCGATCGTCTTCGCCTTCCACCCGAACGCCCAGACGTGCAGCGCCGAGGCCGCCCGGGTGGTCCGCGACGCGGCGATCGCGGCGGGCGCCCCGGAGAACTGCATCCAGTGGGTCGAACAGCCGTCGATCCAGGCCACCTCCGCCCTGATGAACCACCCGGGCGTCGCGACGATCCTGGCCACCGGCGGCAACGCGATGGTCCGGGCCGCCTACTCGACCGGCAAGCCGGCCCTCGGGGTCGGCGCCGGCAACGTGCCGGCCTACGTGCACCCGTCCGCCGACGTGGTCCGCGCCGCCCACGACATCGTGCTGTCGAAGACCTTCGACAACGGCATGATCTGCGCCTCCGAGCAGGCCGTCATCCTGGACAAGAAGATCGCCGGACAGGCGATCAAGGAGTTCAAGCGGCTGCACGCCTACGTCGTCACCGCGAAGGAGAAGAAGCTCCTCCAGGACTTCATCTTCCCGCCGGACGGCGAAGGCAAGGACTGCGTGGGGGAGAAGCTGAACGCCGCCGTCGTCGGCCAGTCGCCGGTGTGGATCGCCGAGCAAGCCGGCTTCAGCGTCCCCGAGGACACCTCGATCCTGCTCGCCGAGATCAGCGAGGTCGGCCCGGCCGAGCCGCTGAGCCGGGAGAAGCTGTGCCCCGTGCTGGCGCTGCTCAAGGCCGAGGACGAGGAGCAGGGCATCCGGTACGCCGAGCAGATGGTCGAGTTCCACGGGCTCGGTCACAGCGCTGTGGTGCACGCCAAGGAGGCCGGTCTGGCCGAGCGGTTCGGGCAGCGGATGAAGGCGGTCCGGATCATCTGGAACGCGCCCGCCTCACAGGGTGGCATCGGTGACATCTACAACGGTTTCCGCCCGTCGCTGACCCTCGGTTGCGGCAGTTACGGCCACACCTCGGTCTCCGACAACGTCTCCGCCCTCAACCTGCTCAACATCAAGCGCATCGGCCGTAGGACGAACAACATGCAGTGGTTCAAGGTGCCGGCGAAGATGTACTTCGAGCCGCACGCCATCCGTTACTTCCGGGACATGCCCGAGGTCAGCCGGGTCACCATCGTCACCGACCACACCATGACCAAGCTCGGGTACGTGGACCGGATCAGCAACGTGCTGCGGGAGCGCCCGGAGCCGGTGACCATCCAGATCATCGACGGGGTCGAGCCGGAGCCCAGCATCGAGACCGTCCGTACCGGCGCCGCCTTGATGCGGTCCTTCCGCCCGGACACCATCATCGCGCTCGGCGGCGGCTCGCCGATGGACGCGGCGAAGGTGATGTGGCTGCTCTACGAGCACCCGGACGTCGACTTCGCGGACATGAAGGAGAAGTTCTTCGACGTCCGCAAGCGGGCCTTCAAGTTCCCGACCCTGGGCAACCTGGCCAAGCTGGTCTGCGTGCCGACCACCTCCGGCACCGGCGCCGAGGTCACCCCGTTCGCGGTGATCACCGACACCGCCACCGGGCAGAAGTACCCGCTGGCCGACTACGCGCTCACCCCGAGCGTGGCGATCATCGACCCGCACCTCACCAAGGACCTGCCGCCGGTCGTCACCGCGGACAGCGGCTTCGACGCGCTGACCCACGCCACCGAGGCGTACGTGTCGGTCTACGCCAGCGACTTCACCGACGGCCTGGCGCTGCACGCGATCAAGCTGATCTTCCAGAACCTGGAGCGTGCCGTGAAGCAGGGCGGGGACGACCCGCTGGCCCGGGAGAAGATGCACAACGCCGGGACCATCGCCGGCATGTCGTTCGGCAACGCCTTCCTCGGCATCGTGCACGCCATGGCCCACACGCTGGGCGCCAGTTTCCACGTGGCGCACGGCCGGACCAACGCGATCCTGCTGCCGCACGTGATCCGGCACAACGGCAGCGTGCCGGCGAAGCTCAACAGCTGGCCGAAGTACGAGCGCTACATCGCCCCGGAGCGCTTCCAGGAGATCGCCCGGCACCTCGGCCTCCCCGCCGAGACTCCCGAGCAGGGCGTGGAGTCGTACGCCCGGGCCGTCGAGAAGTTGCGGGACGCCGTCGGGATCCCGCCGTCGTTCAAGGGCGCCGGGGTGGACGAGCAGGAGTTCCTGGCCGCGCTGCCGCAGCAGGCGATGAACGCCTACCTCGACCAGTGCGCGCCGGCCAACCCGCGGATGCCGATGCTGGAGGACATGAAGCGGATCATGCGGAACGCCTACTACGGGGAGTGACCCCGAGGTGACATGAGTCGTTGACATGGATGGGGAGGCCTTGTCCCGGGCCTCCCCATCGTCGTGTCAGATGTCGCGCAGCCGCTGAGCCGCGGCCTCCGGGACGATGTCGTTGACGAAGGCGCCCATCGCCGACTCCGACCCGGCCAGGAACTTCAGCTTGTCCGCGGCGCGCCGGATGCTGAACAGCTGCAGGTGAAGATAGCCCAGGTCACGGCCCTCGCCGGTGACCGCCTGGTGCCACGCCGAGATGTACGGCATCGGCTTGCCGAACAGGCCGTCGAACCGGCGCAGCACGTCGAGGTAGAGCGGGCCGAACGCGTCGCGCTCGGCGTCGCTGAGCGCGGGCAGGTCCGGCAGCTGCCGGTGCGGGGCCAGGTGCACCTCGAACGGCCAGCGCGCGGCGGCCGGCACGTAGGCCGTCCAGTGCTCGTTGGACGCGATCACCCGTACCTTCGCGTCCTGCTCGGCGGCGAGAACGTCGGCGTACAGATTGCGCCCGGTCTTCTCGAAATGCCGCGCAGCGGCCCGGAGGTAGGCGGCGGTCTTCGGCGTCACCGTCGGGTAGGCGTAGATCTGCCCGTGCGGGTGGTGCAGTGTCACACCGATCTCGACGCCCCGGTTCTCGAACGGGAACACCTGCGCCACTTCCGGCAGGGCGGACAGCTCGGCGGTCCGGTCGGCGAGAGCGTCCACGACGGTACGCACCCGCGACGCCGGCAGCGAGCCGAAGGCGCTGTTGTGATCGCTGGTGAAGCAGACGACCTCGCACCGGCCGTGCCCGGGACGCACCGGCACCAGATCGGTGACCTGGGTGATCTCGTCCGGGACGATCCGGTCGGAGAACGACGGGAACTGGTTCTCAAAAACCACCACGTCGTAGTCGGGCGCCGGGATCTCGCTGGCGAACCGCTCGTTCGTCGGGCACAGCGGGCACGCGTCCGACGGCGGCAGGAAGGTCCGCGTGTTGCGGTGCGCGGCGACCGCGATCCACTCGTCGGTCAGCGGGTCGTAGCGCAACTGCGACGCCGGCGGAGGCGGCGGCAACTGGCGGGTGTCGGCAAACGACGAACGGCTGCTGCCGGGGGATTCGTCGAAGTAGATCAGCTCACGGCCGTCGGAGAGACGGACGCTCGAGCGGGTCGGGGTCACTGGGGGTTCACCACCACGAGTTCAGGGACGGTTTCCGACAGCAGGGCGCGGGCGTCGTCGTCCAGCCCGTCGTCGGTGATCAGGACGTGCGCGCGGGACAGCGGCACGATCGAGGAGATGCCCACGGTGCCCCACTTGGTGTGGTCGGCGAGCACGACCAGGCGCTCGGCCGCCTCCACCAGCGCCCGGTTGACATCCGCCTCCATCAGGTTGGGTGTCGTGTAGCCGGCGCGCTCGCTCATCCCGTGCACCCCGAGGAAGAGCATGTCCAGGTGCAGCGTGCCGACGGCGGCGACCGCCACCGGACCGACGAGGGCATCCGAGGGGGTACGGGTACCGCCGGTCAGCACCACGGTCTGGTCCGGCCGGCCGGCCCGGTAGAACACGTCGGCGACCGGGATCGAATTCGTCACCACGGTCAGCGCAGGGACGTCGACCAGGCGCTGGGCCAGCTCCGCGGTCGTGGTGCCGGCCGACAGCGCGATCGCGTCACCGGGCGAGACGAGGGCCGCGGCCCGCTGGGCGATCGCCGCCTTCTCCCCGCGCTCACGCACCGATTTCGCGGTGAAGCCGGGCTCGTGCGCGGAACCGGGACTGACGGTGGTCGCGCCGCCATGTACCTTCGCCAGCAGCCCACGCTCGGCGAGCGCCTCGAGGTCGCGCCGGATCGTCATGTCGGACACGCTGAACTCGGTGGCCAGCTCGGTGACCCGGACGCCCCCGGCAGCGCGCACCCGATCGAGGATCGCCGCCTGTCTCTGCTGCGCCAACATCAGTTGGACCGCACTATTTCGAACACACTCGAACAGTACCGCGTGATCGGGTGCGTGCGAAAGGGTGAGTTCAGATACCCCGGCCACGCTTGTGCAGCGCTGAAACGACGTTCTCCACCTTGACCGCTCCGGTCATCGCCGCCAAGGCGATCGCCGCACGAGGTTCCCGCCAATTCGCTCGCACCGCCTCCCGGGTGTACCGCCAGGCGGCGCTCCGGTTGCCGGACGCCGCCGACCAGCACGCCAGCTGACCGTAGACCCGGGCCGCTCCGGTACGACAGCCGCTGATCTCCGGATGCCGCTGCATCATCCAGCGCAGCGACGAGATCTTAGTGGCGTACTCGTACGCGTAGTGCGAGGTCCGGCCCCACAGCACCCGGACCAGCGGCTCGTCCAGATGAACGATCGGCGCGCGGCGGGCCGCCCTGAGCAGAAGATCCCAATCCTCGTTCTGGCTGCCCGGCGCGTCCTCGGCGACCAGCCCGATCCGCTCCGGATCCAGCGCCTCCCGCCGGATCAGGAACGACGACGAGTGCAGCATCGCCATCCGCGACCGGGCCAGGTCGCCGACCGTCACCCGGGCCTGCTCGGCCAGCCGCGCCGTGCACCGGCCCTCGTACTCCACCTCGATCGCACACGTGGCGAACTCGGCCTCCGCCTCGGCCAGCAGCGCCGCCACCTGACGGCGCAACTTGTCGGGCAGCCACTGGTCGTCGTCGTCGCAGAACGCCATCAGCTCGGTGTCCAGCGCCAGCAGGCCGGTGTTGCGCGCGCCGGCCAGGCCCGGGGTGCGCCAGTTCGTCAGCACCAGCACCGGTACGCCGTCCGTCGACGCCAGCAGGTAGTCCGGCTCGGTCTGGTCGTACACCACCACGATCTTCAGCTCGCCCGGATAGCGCTGGGCGCGGACCGCGGCGATCGAGCGGCGCACCAGCTCGGGACGGTTCCGGGTGGGGATCACGACCCCTACCGACGGCCAGTTCATCACGCCTCCGAAGCGATGGAGATCGGGTAGCCGTACGCCCGCAGCAGTGGCCCGCAGACCGCCCCCACCAGCCGTCGCTGCGCGCGGGGCAGCGCCGACACCCAGGCGTCGTCCCGGCGCAACGGCAACCGGCCCACGGTGAACCGCATCGGATTGCCCGCCGCGCTGTGCCCGGCCCGCAGATCCGCGTGCCCCTTGCGCAGGAAGTCCAGGTCCTCCGGACGCACCGGGGCGCCGGCGAAGTCGGCCAGCCGGATCAGGCCGGCCCGCGGGTCGGCGAGGAACTCCTCGTAGCGGATCCGGCGCACCGGCACGCCACGCCGGGCCAGCAGGCCGAACGCGGCATTGTGCGCGTTCCACAGCAGCGCCGAGCGTCCCGGGGAGTAGCGGGTCATCTGGTCCACGCCGTCGGTCTCCGGCCGGGCCACCGTCTTGGTCCACGAGTAGGCCACCCCGCGGGCGTCCCGGACCACGTGCACCACCTTCAGGTCGACGTCGGCCGCCCAGCGCAGCACGTGAGCCAGCGCCGAGTGCTTGGACGAGTCGATCACCACGCTCGCGCCGGCGGCCTCGGCGGCCGCGTGGTAGACCCGGGCGTAGTAGGAGGCGTACTCGCGCACCTCGTCGGAGGCGGTGGTGGCCGAGGCCAGGCGCGGGATGTGCCGGGTCCGCTCGACCGCGTCGCGGAGGGCGTGCACCCGGTCGACGTCCACATTCGACCAGCCGTTGAAGGCCAGCTCGCCGACGCGTCTCCAGAAGTCGCAGCCGGAGAACCGGTGGCCGCAGCCGCAGCGCTCGTCGTCCCGGACGTCACGTTGCCAGAGGTGCACGACCTCACCGAGGGCGCATATCCCGGGCAGCTCACCGAGCAGGCGTTCAACGAGTGTTGTCCCGCTTCGTCCGAATCCGCCCAGAAACAGCACTTGTGCCACTTTGGCCCGCCTTTGCTCGTTTCGCTCTGGTAACGAGTGAAGCAGCAAAAAGGAGGCGTCAGGTGACTATCGAGGCTTTCGAGCGTGTGCAGCTCGACGGCACGGGCATCGACCGCATCACCGAGGACGAGGTCGTCGCCGTGGTCCGGGAGGCGCTCGCACACGGGCGAGGCGGCCGGATCATCACCCCGAACGTCGACATCCTGCGCCGCGCCGCCGCCGACCCGGCCGTCCGCCGCCACCTCGACGACGCCGACCTGATCGTCGCCGACGGCATGCCGCTCGTCTGGGCGAGCCGCCTCGGCGGCGTGCCGCTGCCGGAACGCGTCGCCGGCAGCAGCCTGATCTGGTCCCTCTCCGAGGGCCTCGGCCGCGATGCCCGCTCCGTCTTCGTCGTCGGCGGCACCCCGGCGAGCCTCGTCGCTTCGAAGGCCGCCCGCGGCGCCGGACCGGATGGCGCGGGGGGCACTCTGGCGAGCGTCGTCGCGACGAGGACCGCCCGCAACGCCGGACCGGATGGCGCGGCCCGCGCCGGTGCCCGGCTCGCGGAGACGTTCCCCGGCCTGCGGATCGCCGGCACCCTCAGCCCGGATTACGGGTTCGAGGAGGACGAGGCCGCCTACGCCGGTTTCTGCGCCACGATCGTCGCCGCCCGGCCCGACCTGGTCTTCGTCGGCCTCGGCTTCCCCAAGCAGGAGGTCGTCATCGAACGGCTCCGGCCCGAGCTGCCGGGAACCTGGTTCGTCGGCTGCGGCGCCGCTGTCAACTTCGTCGCGGGCGACGTCGGGCGCGCTCCCCGCTGGATGCAGCGCACCGGCCTGGAGTGGGCACACCGCCTCGGCGTCGAGCCTCGTCGCCTGGCCGGCCGATACCTCCGCCACGACGCCCCCTACGCTCTCCGGCTCCTGGCCCGGGGCCTCTCACACTCGGGTCTGCGGTCGTCGCCCGCCGCAGCGCCGGCGGAGGACCGCGAGCCCTCGCTCAGACGCCTCTCGGCACCCTCATGACCGCGCTGCGGCAAAGGGCGCGTCATGGCCGCGCTGTGGCAAAGGGCGCGTCATGGCCGCGCTGTGGCAAAGGGCGCGTCATGGCCGCGCTGTGGCAAAGGGCGCGTCATGGCCGCGCTGTGGCAAGGGCGCGTGATGACCGCGCTGCGGCAAGGACCCTTCATGATCGCGCTGCCGGGAAGGGCGCGCGTCATGGCCGTGCTGCCGGGAGGGCGCCTCATGATCGCGCTGCCGGGACGGGCGCGCGTCATGGCCGCGCTGCCGGGAGGGCGCGCCTCATGGCAGCGCTGCCGGGGAGGGCGCGTCGCGGTCGGTGGGATGCGGGTGGGCGAGGAACCGCAGCACCGGCAGCGGCGCACGCACCAGGCTCGGTGGTGGCGCCGCGGCCTCGGCGACGGGGGAGTGGAAGCGGGCCGCGGGAAGCGGCGATCGGGCCGGGCCGGGGCCGGTGGCGCGGCCGTCCGCGACGGGGGCGGGGGCGGTGGCGCGGCCGTCGGCGACGGGGGCGGTGGTGAACAGAAGGGCCGGGATGGTCATGTCAGTCCTCACGGTTGCTTCCTTCGCCGCCGGGTGACGGCGGCGGGGTGAATCGCGAACGGGAGCGGCCGGACCGGGCCGCCCGATGGCGCTGGGCCCGCCGCTCGTGAGCGCCGGGAATGCCGCGGAACGTGCCGCAGCGACCCACCCGGGCGGGTGGGACGCCGATCGTCGGCTGCGGGTAGTCGAGAGCGTCGTAGCCGCTCTGCCAGGGGAAGCTGCCGGCCGGATCGGGCCACGCGAGCTGCAGCAGCCGCACCCGGTCGTCGCCGTAACGCATCAGCGCCGCGCCCGGGAACAGAGTCTCCGTGATCCGCCCGGCCACGACCCGGACCGCCTGCCCGTCGAGGAGGCCGCGCAGGCGGTGCCCGTGGCGCAGCAGCAGCCCCTCGTCGCAGACCCGCCCGGCCACCTCGTTGAGCAGCACGTGACCGGTCTCGGGTGGCAGGCCGGCGATGGTGAGCTCGGGAAACCCGTAACCGGTGAGGCCCACGGTATACGCGAACGGCACCGTGTCGGGAGGGTCGTCCTCGGTGGGCACGACATGCACGACGGCCCAGCCGAACTTTTCGATGATCTCGCTCTGCTCGTCGAAGAAGTCGTCGAGGTAGGACACCGCGGACACCCCCGTTGGGCTCGGCCTGGCTGACTGAGCCCCACTATGGAACACACGTACGACATTTTTCGGAGCTGGTTAACCGTACGCTCGTACTGTTAAGGTCTGTTCATGGGCTTTCGCATCGACGACCTGCATCATGTGCAACTGCTGATCCCGCCCGACGGTGAGGGCGCAGCCCGAGGCTTCTACAGCGGTGTCCTCGGCATGGCCGAGATCGTCAAGCCGCCGGTGCTGGCCGCGCGGGGTGGCTGCTGGTTCCGCGGGGGTGGCTGGGAGGTGCACCTGTCACCGGTGCCGGATTTCGCGCCGGCCCGCAAGGCGCATCCGGGCGTGCTGATCAGCGGGCTGGACGCGCTGGCCGCGACGCTGGAGGCCGCCGGTCACCCGGTCGAGTGGGACCCCCACTTCCCGGGCCACCGGCGACTCTACTCGGCCGACGCCCACGGCAACCGGCTCGAGTTCCTGGAGAAAATCAGGGATTGAAGTACGGGTCCTGCACCAGCCGCTGAAAGGCCCGGAAGGCCCGCTCGTCCCCGGTGAGCTGGAACTGCTGGTTGGGCCCGTTGCCCTCGGGATCCGACTCGAAGTAGGCGACGGCCTTGATCTGCCGGTTCGCCTTGAAGGTCCGCTCGGCGTCCTTGAGCCAGGCGGCCCGCGACTCCGAGCCCCACGCCTTCGCCACGCCGAACTCGCCGATCACGATCGGTTTCGGCCGCTGGGCGGCCCAGTCGAGGAAGGGCCCCATCAGCGTCCCGATCGGCTGGAAGTCGAAGCCGGCGTAGACGTCGACGCAGGTCCAGTCGACCTGGTCGTCGCCGGGGTAGAAGGCCGGCGCGTCGCCGCGGATGAAACCCTCCGCGGTCGGGCACCACACCCAGGACACGTTGTCGGCCCGCTCCTCGCGGAACATCTTGCGGACGTACCGCCAGGCCGCGATGAAGTCCTCACCGGACCACATGGTGGCCTGGAGATTGGGCCGGTCCATCTCCCAGCGCATCCGCAGCAGCACCGGCTTGCGGATCTTCCGGATCGCGGTGGCCTGCTTGCGGATCAGGTCGTCGTGCTCACCGGCCAGGATGGACCGGTTGTCCCCGGTCGCCCAGCTGATCATGAGCGAGTCGCCGTCGGCCAGGAACGCCTGGTCCGAGGGGGTGCCCATCATCTGGTCGAACCGCCGGTACGTGTTGATGAAGTCGAGCCGCCGGCCCATCGACCGTTCCAGCTCGCCGACCGCTGTGAGCCGCCCCACATGGGTCAGCTCGTCCGGCTTGATCCACGCCCCGAAGTAGGCGCCCTTCGACGGCGGCTCGAACGGCCCGGCCTCGAACGGTCCGGGATTGACGGCCACGGCGCGCGGCGGGGCGGACAGATCGGGGGAGGGCGGCGGGGGCGGCGGCTCCTCGCTGCCGCACCCGCTCAGCAACAGGACGACGAGGACGGACAGCAGCCGCTTACCCATGGATCCGCCGGGCCGTGTAGAGGACGTTCACCGCATACCCGTCGCTGCCCGGCAGCCACCGTGCCGCCGAGTCCGCGAGCCGTGCCATCCGGTTGTCGTGCAGCGACGGGGTGAGCATGGAGAATCCGCGCCGCTCCACGATCTCGAACCCGTGCCGCTCCAGCAACTGCTCCACCTGGGCGTGTGACAGCTCGGCGAACCAGCGTTCCCCGTCGTGCCGGCGGGCCCGCAGGTGCCGTACCGATCCGGCGTTGCCGTGGTTCTCCACCACGAGCAGCCCGGATCCACGATGCGGCAGCACCTTGGCGGCGAAGGCGAGGGCGCGGTCCCGGACGCCCTCGTGCACGTTGAGCAGCAGCCGGAAGATCGTGACGATCGCCGGGAAGCCGGCCGCCACCGGCTGCGGCACGGGACCGTCGCCGGCCACCCGGTGCCAGTAGGCGCGTGACCCCACCTCGGCCGCCTTCGTCATCATCTCGGCCGACGTGTCGTACCCGTGCGCCTCCCGGACCAGGCCGTGCAGCGCGCGGATCGCCCGCCCGGTGCCGCAGGCGAAGTCGTGCTGCACCGGCGGGTGCTCGACGAACTCGCGGCGCACCAGCGCCCGCAGGTACTCACGCTGCCGTTCGTTGATCCGCGACGCGTAGCTGTCCGGGGCATACGTCACGGTCTCGTACTTCTCGACCGCCTCGGTGTCCTGGAACACCTCGGTGTAGTCGCTGGTCAACTCTTCCTCCTGAATGCGCCGAGCATCAACGGGCCGCGGAGCAGCCACGCTCCCGCGGCATAGGCCGGGACGGCGGCCACCACAGCCGCCGGGACGAGAACGACGAAGCCGAAGCACCCGATCGCCAGCGCGGCCGCGCCGAGGGTGCCGGCCCCGAAGGGGTGCAGCCGGGTGCCGCGGTAGACCTGCGCGAGCGGCAGCAGGTTGTTGACCAGCATGGCCCCGGCCAGGCCGGCCGCCGCGCCGATCGCGCCCCAGCAGGGGATCAGCAGCACGTCGAGACCGACCGTGACGGCCAGCGCGATCAGCACGTTGGCGAGGTTCGCCGAGGTGCGGCCGGCCATCGCGAGCACCATGTCGACCATGCCGCAGCCGGTCGCCACCAGCATCGTGGCGGCCAGCACCAGCACCACCGGCACGCCGGCCGCGTACCCCTCGCCGAACAGCCGCAGATAGCGGGGCGCGAACGCGATCACCAGCAGGCAGATCGGCCAGGTCACGAGCACCAGCCAGCCGGTCGCGATCTGGTAGAGCCGCTTGGCGGCCGCGCGGTCACCGGTGCTCAGCGCCTCGGCGAGCCGCGGCTGCACCGACTGCGACAGCCCCTGATTGGCGAACTGGATCAGCACCACGAAACGTCCGGCCACCGCGTAGACAGCGGCCGGCGCCAGCCCGCCCAGGGCCGCTACGAGCAGCACGTCCACCCGTTGCAGGGCCAGCTGCGCGACCGCGGCCACCGCCCGCGGAGCGGTGAAGATCCAGAAATCCCGGCGCAGCCGCCGTCGTTCGGTCCGGGTGATCTCGGCGCGGACCAACCCTTTGCGGTACGCCGTACGCGCCGCGAATCCAGCGAGGATCACGACCGGCAGATAGGGCACGGCCCAGGCGAACGCGAAGACCGGCAGCGACGCGGCCGCCCCCATCGCCGCCACACCGGCCGCCCCTACGGCGAGCAGTTGCAGCGCGCTGCGCAGGATCCGGTCCAGCAGCACGGTCGGCCGCATGCTGCGGTAGCCACGTGTCACGGTGAGCAGCACGTCGGTGAGCGCCTGGAGCGGGACGAAGACGGCCAGGACCCGCAGGCCGGCGGTGTGCTCGGCGATCACGTGCGGGGTCTGGCCGGCGGTGAGGCGGGCGATCCACGGCGCGGCCACCCACATCGCCGCCGCCAGGAGCACCGAGAACACCACGACCGGCGGCAGACCGGCCCGCAGGCACGCGCCGAGCAGATGATCCCGTCCGGTGGCGCGCAGCCGGGCCGGCCAGTAGACCAGCCCGGTGTGTGTGCCGAGCTTCGCCAGCCCGCCGGCCAGCACGAACGCAGCGGTGGCGGCGAAGAGGGCGCCGGCCTCCTCGGGGCCGAGGACCCGCGCCACGATCCAGGTGACCGCCACCCCGGCGCCGCCGGCCAGCGCGGAGCCGGCCATGTTGGCCAGTCCGCCCCGGGCCGCGCCCCGGGCCGTCCCGGCCGGCTCCGGATGGGTGGCGGTGGTCGTCACGCGCGGCGCCAGACCGGGGTGTGCCCCAGCCAGCCGGCCAGCGCCTCGTCGTGCGGCCGGTAGTAGTCGCGCAGGTCACGGCGCAGCCCCGGATCCATGTCGGACTGGCGCGGGCGGGCGTTGTGCTGTTCGAACCGCGGGTGCTCCAGACCGGACGGCAGCCCGAGGAAACGGCACACCTCGTCGTAGACCTCGGCCGGCTCGCTGAAGAACCGCTCGCTCTCCACCACGTGCAGCCGCTCCCGCCCGACGTGTTGTGCCATCACGCTCAGGTAGCGGGCGTACTCGCCGCGGGCCCGGTAGGCGTGATGCTGGTGGGCGAAGCTGTAGTAGGCCGGGTCGAGGGCGAGGCGGCTCTCCTCCCGGTGCACGCGGGCCGGCTCCAGGGTGAGCGCCGCCCCGAAGTCCGTCTCGGACTCGTAACCGCGGGCCACCTCGTGATGGTGCTGGGAGTAGGCACGCTCCACCGGGTCGCGGACCAGGACCACCAGCTTGGCGTACGGCAGGTCGCTCGCGATCCGGGCGGCCGCCTGCGGGTGGTACATGTAGTACGGGCTGGACTCGAAGGTCTGCGCGCGCACCCCGTACTTCTCGGCCACCCGTTCCGCGCTGCGCAGGGTCGGGAAGTGCCCGCGGTACCACTCCGGCCCCCGCCGGTAGGACGTGTCGAAGTAGTGCACGCCCTTGTGCAGCACCGCCTTGAGCACCACCGGGTGCGCGGCCAGCGCCCGGTAGAGCGACGTGGTCCCGCAGCGCTGCCCGCCGCAGATCAGGAAGGAGGGCAGCATCCGCCGCTCGGCGGTGAGCCGCCCGTAGGACCGGGAGCCGAGGTGCACGACCCGTTTCACCGGCGCCGGAAGGTTGCGAACATGCATGGTTACAGCTCCTCCACGCGCCGGATCAGCACCGGCAACAGCCAGGTCCCGAGCACGCCGAGCCGGGCGCCCGCCTCGGCCTGCTTGTCGGTCAGGTAACGGACGGCCAGGTCGATCAGGTAGAGCAGGGCGGTGATCTCCCGGGCCACCGGCGCCACCCCGAACGGGGCGAGCAGCTCGTCGGCCCGTCGTACGCAGCCCTCGACGGCGGCCCGGGCGTCGCCGGTGGACTGGATGCGCCGCTGCAGCTCGTGGTGGACGGCGTCGAAGCCGAGCGGCACCCCGGTGGCGAACCGTTCCCAGTCCCAGACGAGCAGCGTGTCGGCGAGGTTCGCCATGTTCCACGGGGCCCAGTCACCGTGCCACGCGCCGTACCGCAGCGTGGTCTCGCCGCTGTGCGCGGCCAGCACGTCGACGGCGGCGGCCAGCCCGGCGCCCTCCGGCCGGTCCGCGACCGCGGCCAGCCGTCCGCGCAGCTCGTGCCAGTACCCGCTGCCGGTCAGCGGCCCGGTGGTGATCCCGCAGCAGCCGGCGATGTCGACCATCGCGGCGGTCAGGCGCCGGGCGGTCAGCGGAGCCCGCGGCTGCCAGACCGGCAGCGCCGACTGGACCAGCACCTGCATGCCCCGCCACGTCCCGGCGTGCAGCACCCGTGGCACGGTCAGTTTGCTCAGCCCGCTGCCGGCGAGCGCGGTGAGCGCCGCCGTCTCCGCCTTGACCAGGGCGCGGGTCAGCGGCCCGGTGCCCAGCTTGCCGAAGGCGAAGGTGACGCCGTCCGGGCTGAGCAGTTGCAGCACGGGCTTGCGGTTGGCCCGCGCCGGGCCGATGTGCAGGCTCACCGCCAGATCGCGGCGCAGCGCGTCACTCAGGTACCCGTCGATGCCGGCCGACACCGGTCCGGTGACCCGGATCCGGTCGCGGAAGAACAGGCCGCTGGCCCGGGTGTGCACGGCCGCGACCACGGCGTCACGTTTGAGCCGGGCCATCCGCGACTGCGGCTCCGCGTAGCGGCGGACGGCGGCCGCGGCGACCGTGGGGGAGAGCGTCGGGACCAGCAGGCGTGGCCGGTTCCGGTTCGGGACCACCAGATACTCGGCGACGAGCGGGCCGGGCGTCCCGTCCGTCCGGCACGGCTCCGGATAGAGCAGGCCGAGCACCTCGGCGAGGTACTGCGTCCGGAGAGCCGCGTCCCCGGCGGTCAGCTCCGCGGGCGCCGTTTTGACCGGGCTCAATTATCGTTCCCCTCCGTCGGAATTGCGCCAGAGCAGCGCATATGCCAGAACCATGAAGGCCAGAGGGGTGACCAGCGAGTTGTACCAGAGCATCGCGGAGAACGAGGTGACCAGCGCGGCGCTCCCGGCGATCCCGATCGGGCTCCGGTCGCGGCGGAAGCGCCACAGGCCGTACGCGAAGAAGCCGAGATAGCCGATCGTGCCGACCGCGCCGTGTGCGTAGATCAGCTGCCAGAGCTGCCCGTTGCCGCCGACGGTGAAGTTGCCGCAGTGCTCGCAGCCGGCGCTCTCGCCCACCGTGATCGAGTTGCGCCCGCCGAGGGTGTTGCGGGTGCCGCCGTATCCGATCACCGGCGATCCGGTGAACCCGTCGAGCGCCTTGTCGATGAGGAACGAGCGGACCCCGTTGGACTTCCCGTTGTCCAGCCGGGCCTCCACGGTGGCGCCGAGCGGGGTGGCGACCATCGCCAGGGTCAGCGCGGCCGCCGCCAGCGGCAGGGCCGCCAGGATCCACAGCCGGCCGGCCAGCAGGTGCCGGAACGCCACGTAGACGACGAGCAGGCCGACGCCGATCCACAGTCCACGGTTCAGCGACGCGACCGCCGGGATCACCGAGACGGCCAGGCAGAGCACGGCCAGCAGCTTCCGCCCGGCGCCGCGCGTCCACCAGGCGGCCACCACGAGCCACGGCGCGAGCAGGCAGAAGTTGTTGCCCCAGGTGTTCGTGTAGCCCCACGGCGCGGCGGGACGCGGCTTCTCCCCACCGACCAGGTCCATGATCTGTGCGGCGTACGGGTGCACCAGCGACCGGACGAACCCCTTGCTGCGCACCCCAGCCGGCAGCAGCCACTCCACCGGCGACGTGAACTCGAAGGTCCCGGCCACCATGCCGAGCAGCCCACCCGCCACGGTCAGCACGAACATCCCGGCGAGCAGGCGCACCAGCCGGCGACGGGACAGCTCGGCCTCGGTCAGGTTGCCGGCGTAGACCAGCAGAACGGTCAGGGACACGTACATCGCCAGCTTGTAGACGACCGCGAGGAGCCGCTCCGTCGCGCGTTCCGGAACCGTGCCGGCCGGATCCGCGCCCAGCGCGGCGATGCTCGCCACCACCGCGATCAGGAAGACCGCCCACCAGGCGAAGCCGGGCGGCAGCCGCAGCGTGCGGCCCGCCGCACGCCGGCGCACCAGCAGGAACAGCATCACCGCCGCGGTCATCGGGAAGATCAGCACACCCAGGCCGAGCGCCCACCACAGCGGGTAGAGCAGCAGGGTGCCGGCCACCGGCCAGGACGGCAGCGAGCGGTTCTTGGTGGTACGCGGAGCGGGCCCGGCGTGCGCTGCCGCCGCGACCGCCGTCACGTGTCGTCGCCCTCCGCGGCGCCCGTGCCGGCCAGCTCACCGGCCGTGACGGACTCGTCGTCCTCCTCGCCGCCCGGCCTTTGCCGACCGGCGTAGGACAGTTGCTGGGTCGGACCGTCCGGCACGTCCTCGTCGATCGTCTCGTCCGGCATCTCGTCCGGCACCGGCAGCGTCACCGCGGGCGCCGTCAGGTCGCCCGGCTGCATGGCGGGCAGCCGCGGCATGACCACCGTGCCGAGCAGCTTCGTGCCGACCCGGCGCAGCTGCTCGGTGGCGTCCACCAGGGCCGGCCGCTTCGAGCGGCGCAGCTCGACCGCGAGGATCGCCGCGTCGGCCAGGCTGGCCAGGCTCTGCGCGTCGGCGCTGCTGCTCGTCGACGGCGCCTCGATCACCACGTACCCGCTCTGCCCGCGCAGCGTCTGCAGGGTGTCCTTGAGCCGCTGGGACTGCATCAGCCCGGCCGCGGTGGCCGCGCCCCCGGTGGTGATCAGCCGCAGCGAGGGGATCCGCGGCGTGCGCTGCAGGGCGCCGGCCAGGCCGACCCGGCCGGCCAGCAGGTCGGAGAGGCCGGGCGTGGCCGAGACCCCGAACATGCGGGCCAGCGGCGCGGCGTCGACCACGCTGTCCGGCAGGTGCGCGCCGATCAGGACCACGTCGCTTCCGGTCCGGGCCAGCGCCGCCGCCAGGTTCGCCGCGACGAGCGTGCTGGCCGAGCCCCGGTTGGTCCCGGTGACCACGATGACCTGATCGCCGTCGGACAGCGACGCGAGCACCTCGTTGCGCAGGCGGTTGAAGACCCGGCCGCCCGGCCCGTACGGCTGGACCACGTCGTCGAAGTGCGGTGTGCTGCGCTCGTCCAGGGCCGCCAGCACCGGAACCCGCCCCCGGTCGCGGACGTCGTTCGGCGTGACCAGCCGCCGGTCGAACCGTTCCCGCAGGTAGGCCAGACCCAGCCCGAGCAGGAGCCCGAGCATGCCGCCGGTGCCGATGTTGAGCCACGCGTTGGGGCTCGTCGGCTCCTCCGGCAGGCGCGAGTCGCTGATGATGCTGCCGCCGCCGACCATCGTGGTGGTCAGCTCGTTGAGCCGCCCGGTCAGCGAGTTCAGCTGGTTCTGCGAGTTGTTGCGCAGGCTCTGCAGGTTGCCCTCGGACGAGCTGCCCTTGGCGGCCGTCGCGAGTTTGGCGTTGATCCCGGCGAGCATCGTGGTCAGCTGCCGGACCTTGAGGTTCAGCGAGCGGATGCGCTTGTCCAGCTGGGCGCGGGCGGTCTCCTCACGGTTGCGCAGGTACGCCTCGGCGAACGCGTGGGATCCGGCCTGCGCCGCCCGCGGATCGTCCGCCTTGAAGGTGATCACCAGAACCGTGGTGTTCGCCGGCACCTGCACCGACACCGACTTGGCCAGCTCGATCGGCGACACGGAGCTGCGCAGCAGCGTGGCCGCCTTGACCGCGACCGCCCCGGAGCCGACCAGCTGGGCCTCGGTGTCCAGGTTGACGGTGCCCTTGGTCCGGCCGCCCTCCGCGTTGGTGTCCTGGCTGACCGACTCGACGAGCACCGAGGCGGACGACTCGTACACCTTCGGCACGGCCTGTGTCAGAACCGCGCCGCCACCGAGGCCGGCACCCGTGGCCACCAGGGCGATCCACCAGTGGCGGCGGAACGCACCGAGGTAGTGCGAGAGATCGGACGAGGGGCGAGACGATTCCATCAGTCTTCGGCGGCCCTTCCGGGAAGAGAGTGTCGATTTGGGCGTTTCGCCCCGAAGGGCTAACGTCGCACTCCCGCCGCAAGTGATGGGCTCAGCCCAGTTTGGGCTCCACCCAACCGTTCTCCACCAGGTATCCGAGGACCATCTCGACCGCTTCCGGAACGGTCATCGTGGTGGTGTCGATGGTCAGCTCGGCGTCGACCGGCTCCTCGTAGGGGTCGTCGATGCCGGTCATCCCGCGCAGCTGCCCGGCCCGCGCCCGCGCGTAGAGCCCCTTGCGGTCGCGGCTCTCGCACACCTCCAGCGGCGTGGCCACGTGCACCAGCACGAACCCGGCGCCGGCCTCGACCGCCATCCGCCGGGCCGCCGCGCGGGCCGCCTCGTAAGGCGCGATCGGGCAGGCCACCGCCATGCCCCGGTGCCGGCCCACCTCGGCCGCGACCCAGCCGATCCGCCGCACGTTACGGTCCCGGTCGGCCTTGCTGAAGCCCAGGCCGGCGGTCAGCTCGCGGCGCACCACGTCACCGTCGAGCAGGGTGATGGTGCGATCCCCGTTCTCCCGCATGGCGTCGGCCAGGTTGCGGGCGATCGTCGACTTGCCCGAGCCGGACAGGCCGGTGAAGAAGACCACCAGGCCGCGGTGCCGGCGCGGCGGGCGCACCCGGGACAGCTCCCGGGCCACCGCCGGTGGGGTGTGCCACTCCGGCAGCGGGAAACCCCGGTCCAGCAGGTCGTCGATCTCGGCGGGGGTCATCGCGAGGCGGCGGTTGCGCGGCGGGATGTCGTCGCGCCAGCGCCACTGCCCGTCCCGGTTGTCGTAGGCCAGCTCACGCGGCACCAGCACGCGCAGGCCCGCGCCGGACAGGGTGTCGCCGGTGGACAGCACGTGGCTCACCCCGTAGGCGGCCGCCACCCGGGCCCGCAGCAGCGCGTCGCGCATCTCGTCGCCGCGGGTCAGCACCGGCACCGCGACCACCGTCGCCGGAGGCATCCGGTCGCGGGCCGCGAAGATCGAGCGGACCAGCGCTTCCGGCGGCAGTCCGTCCGGGCCCGGCCCGCTCACCGGGATCAAGATCAAGAGATGAGCCGCAAGGGTACGGGCGGCGTGCGCGATCTGCGCCAGTTGCGGCCGGTGCAGTGGCCGGTCGGCGATCACGCCCAGCACCCGGCCCGGCGGGATCAGGGCCCGGACCTCCTCCGGGGTGCGCCGCAGCCGCTGGAACGGGCCGTGCCCGCCGTCGCCCATCCGCCGCACCGGCCCGCCGATGCCGAACCTGTTCTCCCCGGTCTGCCAGACGTCGGTGACCTCGATCGCGGCGACCGGCGCGCCCTCCATGTCGGTCAGCACCAGCGTGCGGCGGCCCGGGTCGGCCGGGTCCAGCGCGGACGCCACCTCCCCGGGGATCTCGCAGGTCACCGGGACCGGCCATGGGGTGCCGTCGGCGAGCCGGCCGGTGCGCCCGAGCGCGTCCAGGTCGGAGCGCCCCAGGAACCCGCTCAGCGGAGCGTAGGCCCCGGAGAGCAGAAGCTCGAGGTCGGCCAGCTCATAGGGGCGCGGGGTGAAGGAGGGCGCGTCCCGGAGAACGTCCTCGGGTAGTACCGAACCATTCACTTCGTATCCCCCTGAAGCTGTTTGGGGGACAGTTTCCCAGGCGGCGTCGACCCGGTCGAGTCGGGATCTCAGTCCAATCCCGATCTTTCCCCGGTACGGATGAAAGCTGCTAAAACACCTTTTAGGTTTAAATCCTGATGTTACTGGACATTGCGTCGTGATCCTTTGATACTCGGCCCTTGTGAGAAAGACCCTGCACCTCGTTGCGCTGACCACAGCCTTATCCCTGTCGATGACCGCAACGCTGTACGCCGTCCCCACGCCCGTCCCCGCCGCGGCCGGGCGGGTGCTCGCGAGCTACCCGGGGGAGCCGGCGCCGCCCACCTGCCGTACCGGCGCGATGCTGGTTCCCACCTGCGGCATCCTGTGGGGCGTGGCGCCCGGAGCGCGTACCGAGAACCGTGGTGTGCAGGCGCTCGCCGAGTTCGAGCGCAAGACCGGCCGCCACCAGGCAATCTTCCACGCGTACCACCGCGGCATCCGGCAGGTGTTCCCCACCGAGCAGGAGATCGCCATCTCCCGCGAGCCCGGCCGCAAGCGCATCCTGCTGCTCAACTGGAAGCCGGAGAGCGCCACCTGGGCCCAGATCGCCCAGGGTGACCGGGCCACCGACGAGTTCCTGGACCGGCTCGCCACCCACATCCGGGAGAACTATCAGGAACGGTTCTTCTTCGCGATCCATCACGAGGCCGAGGACCAGGTACGCGAGGAGCCCGGCTCCGGCTACACGGCACGCGACTACGCGGCGATGTTCCGGCACGTGGTGAAGCGGCTGCGGGCCAATCGCGCGTACAACGTGGTGACCGTTCTGGTCCACATGGCGTACGTGCCGCACACCACCAAGAGCTGGTTCCAGAACATGTATCCGGGCAACGACGTGGTCGACTGGATCGGCTTCGACACCTATTCCTACAGCGATCCCGGCTACGGCCACGGCGACTTCGACGAGCTGCTCAACCGCCGGTCGGCGAGCAAACCCAACTGGCCCGGCTTCTACAACTGGGTGACCCGCCGGCACCCCGGCAAGCCGCTCATGGTCGCCGAGTGGGGCGTGTGGTTCTCCGAGCGCAACCCGGACCACATGGCCGAGTTCTATCGTGAGGTCGGCGAGCAGATCAGCCGCTTCCCGAAGATCAAGGCGATGGTGCACTTCGAGACGCCGGCCAACCACAAGGGCCAGGACTCGTCGGTGGACAGCACTCCCGACGCGCTGCGCGAGTACCGTCGTCTCGGCCGGCTCCCGGTCTTCCAGGTGTCTCTAAGCTGAGAGCAAGCTGAGAAACCCTGAGTCCCCCTCAGGGGATTTCCCGATCGGAATCCGTGCGCCCACTTTCTAGGCTGAGCCCGTGACCATCATCGTTACGGACGGGCTGACCAAGACGTACGGCGGCGGGGTGACCGCCCTCGCGGACCTGACCGTCGCCGTCGATGCCGGCGTCATCGGACTGGTCGGCGCCAACGGCGCCGGCAAGAGCACCTTCATCAAGATCATGCTCGGGTTGCTGCCGCCGTCCAGCGGCAGCCTCCGGGTCTTCGATCTCGACCCGGTCACCCAGACCGACCGGGTCCGCGCGCGGGTCGGCTACATGCCGGAGAACGACTGCCTGCCGCCGGACGTCTCGGCCGCCGAGTTCGTCACCCACCTGGCCCGGATGAGCGGGCTGCCGAAGACCGCGGCCCGGGAGCGCGCCTCCGAGGCGCTGCGCCACGTCGGCCTCTACGAGGAACGCTACCGGCAGATCGGCGGCTACTCGACCGGCATGAAGCAGCGGGTCAAGCTGGCCCAGGCGCTCGTGCACGACCCCGACCTGCTGCTGCTCGACGAGCCGACGAACGGCCTCGACCCGGCCGGCCGCGACGCCATGCTCAATCTGGTCCACCGGATCGGCAACGAGTTCGGCATCTCCGTGGTGGTCTGCTCGCACCTGCTCGGCGAGGTCGAGCGGATCTGTGACTCGCTCATCGCGATCGAGGGGGGCCGCCTGCTGCGCGCTGACCGGATCTCCTCGATGACCGAGGCCTCCGACATCCTGGCCGTCGAGGTCGCGGACGGCACGGACGAGCTGGCCGCCGCCCTCACCGAGCGCGGGCTGGCGGTCACCCGCGAGGGCCGGCTGCTGCTCGTGCCGCTGGAGTCCGACGAGGCGTACGACCGGATCCTGCACGCCGTCACCGATCTCGACCTCAACCTGCACCGCCTGGACCAGCGTCGGCACCGCGTCGCCGAGCTCTTCACCAAGAAGGAGACGGCCGATGTCTGAGGCCGGCGTCATCCATGACATCGGATACCAGCGTTACGACGGCCCGCGACTGGGCCGGTTCGCGATGCAGCAGGCGCTCTATGTGCACGGGCTGCGCGCGGCGTACGGTCTGGGCCGTTCCGCCAAGGCGAAGATCTTCCCCTGGCTGGTCTTCGGCATCATGCTGCTGGTCGCGGTGATCGTGGCCGCGATCCGCTCCCTCACCGGCGAGTCGGTGCTGAGCTATCTCGAGTTCGCCGGCCAGATGAGCTTCCTGATCATCTTCTTCACCGCGATCGTGGCGCCCCAGCTGGTCAGCCGTGATCTGCGGGCCGGCACCCTGCCGCTGTACTTCAGCCGGCCGCTGCGGGCCGCCGACTACGTCTCGGCGAAGTTCGCCGCCATGGTCAGCGCGATCTGGCTGCTGCTCGGCGTGCCGCAGTTCATCATGTTCCTCGGCGCCGCGTTCACTACCAAGGACGGCGTCAAGGGCGTGTTCAACGAGCTCGGCGACCTGCTGCCCGGCTGGGGTTACAGCCTGCTCTGGGCGCTCATGTTCGCCGCCATCGGCCTGCTGGTCGCCTCCTTCACCGGCAAGCAGGCGTTCGCGGCCGGCGGCATCGTGGCGGTCTTCCTGGTGACCACCCCGATCGTCGGGGTGCTCAGCTCGCTGCCCTCCACCACCGCCAACCAGCTGGCCTTCCTGTCCAGCCCGATGACCCTGCTGGCCGGGGTCGGGCAGTGGATGGGCGGCCGGTTCGACCTCGAGCTCGGCCGGTTCGGCCCGATCTACGGCATCGAGGCGGTCTGCCTGATCGCCGTCTGCCTCCTCATCCTGCTGGCCCGCTACCGGAAGGTGGCCTCGCTGTGACCACCCAGACCCTCCCGGCGCAGACGCCCACCACCACCGGCGTGGTCGAGCTGTCCACCGTCTCCCGGTGGTACGGCAACGTGGTCGCCGTCAACGACATCACCATGTCGCTGCACCCCGGCGTGACCGGCCTGCTCGGGCCGAACGGCGCCGGCAAGACCACCGTCCTGCACATGATGGCCGGCTTCCTGTCGCCCTCCCGGGGCACCGTCACCATCGACGGCAAGCCCACCTGGCGCAACCCGGCGGTCTACCGTGACCTCGGCCTGGTCACCGAGCGCGAGTCGGTGCACGGCTTCCTCACCGCCCGCCAGTTCGTGACCGCCTGCGCCAAGATGCAGAAACTGCCCGACCCGGCCGGCGCCGCCCAGCGCGCGCTGGAGCTCGTCGAGATGACCGCCGCCGCCGAGCGCCGCATCGAGACCTTCTCCAAGGGCATGCGCCAGCGCACCCGGGTCGCCGCCGCCCTGGTCCACGAGCCGCGGGTGCTGCTGCTCGACGAGCCGTTCAACGGCATGGACCCGCGCCAGCGGATGCACATGATGGAGCTGCTGCACCGCCTCGGCGACAACGGGCACACCATCCTGTTCAGCTCGCACATCCTGGAGGAGGTCGAGCAGGTCGCCGGCCTGGTCCAGGTGATCGTGGCCGGGCGTCTGGCCGCCTCCGGCGACTACCGCAAGATCCGCCGCCTGATGACCAACCGGCCGCACGTCTTCGCCGTGCGCAGCTCCGACGACCGCCGGCTGGCCGTCGCGCTGATCGCCGAGAAGTCGGTCGCCGGCATCGAGATCGAGCCCAACGGCCTCGCCGTGCGGGCCTCCGACTACGGCAGCTTCACCCGCGCGCTGCCCCGTATCGCACTCGACCAGGGCATCCGGCTGCGCCAGGTGGTGCCGTCCGACGAGTCCCTGGAGAGCGTCTTCTCCTACCTGCTGGAGGGCTGATGTCCACGGTCGCTTTCATCACCGCCCGCGGCCTCTTCGGCCGTCGCCGAGCCCTGCTGCTCCTGCCCCTGCCGGTGCTGCTGATCGGGTTGGCCCTGATCTGCCGGGCGTACGGCGTGTCGCCCGACATGTGGGGCCAGGCGGTCATCGTCGGCCTGGGCCTGGTCGTGGTGCTGCCGGTGGTGGCCCTGATCGTCGGCACCGGCGTCCTCGGCTCCGAGGTCGACGACGGCACTATCGTGCACATCCTCACCAAGCCGCTGCCCCGCTACGAGATCATCCTGGCGAAGTACGCGGTGGCCGCCTCGGTGACCGCCGTGGTGTCGGCCGTGCCGCTGTTCGTCACCGGCGCGCTGGCCGGATCGATCAAGCTGGGCGGCGCCCTGGCCGTCGCCGCGGTCGTCGGAGCGTTCGCCTACTCCGCGCTGTTCCTGCTGTTCAGCCTGCTCAGCCGCCGCCCGGTGCTGGTCGGCCTGGTCTACATCCTGGTCTGGGAGGGCCTGCTCGGAAACTTCGTGAGCGGCACGAAGAACCTGGCCATCGGCCAGTACGTGATCACCATCGCCGACAAGATCGCCCCGACCGAGATCCTGCAGTCCACGATCGGCCTGACCACGGCCGTCGTGATGAGCGCGATCTTCATCGTCGCCGGCACCCTGGCCGCCATCAACCGCCTGTCCTCGTTCAGCGTGGCCGGCGAGACCAGCTGACCCGAGAACGACAGAGGCCCGCGACGCCGTACCGCGTCGCGGGCCTCTGTCGTCGCCACGGCCCGCTACCAGACCGTCGTCCAGAGAGTGCTCAGACCACCGCTCTTGACCAGGGCCTCACCGTCGTAACGGACGACACCGACCCGGTCACCGCTGACGTCGAGGTGGCGTACGTCCGTGTGCTCGGTCACGAACGTCGCGGTGAGGGCGCCCTCCTTGACCAGCGCCACCCGCTCGGAGGTGAGCACGCCGACCCGGTCGTCGCGCAGGACGACGGCCTCCGCACCCGTCGCCAGCTGCGGAACCCACGCGGCGCCCAGACCGCCGGCTTTGACCATGGCGGCGCCGCTCTCGGTGACCACACCGATCCGGTCGCCGAAGAGGGCGAACTGCTTGACGCCGGTGTACTGCTGGATCCAGTTCGTCCGGAGGGTGCCCTCCTTGACCAGCAGAACGCCGCTCCGGGTGAGCACGCCCACCCGGGTGTCGGTGACCTCGATCTGCTTGACGTCGCTGTACTGCGGGACCCAGGCGGTGCTCAGGCCGCCCTCCTTGGCGAGCGCCTCGCCGGCGTCGGTGAGCACGCCCACCCGGTTGCCGGAGACCGCCATCTGCTGGACGCCGCTGTACTCGTTGACGAAGGCCGCGGTGGTCGCGCCCTCCTTGGCGTACGCGACGCCGCCCCGGGTGAGCACGCCGATCCGGTCGTCGGCGACCTCGATCTGCCGGGCGTCGGTCAGGAGCTGGGTCCAGAGGGTGCTGAGGCCGCCCTCCTTGACCTGGGTGCCGTAGTCGCCGCGCAGCACGCCGACCCGGGTGTCGGTGACCGAGACCTGCAGCGCGTTCGGAACCAGGGTGTTGGCGGTCAGCCACGCGGTGATGTCGTCGAGACGGGTCTCCACCGCCCGGTTCTCGGTCGCGGTCTCGGCGAGGCAGCCCGCCCCGGTCGCGGAATGGTGCAGCCCGACCAGCTCGTAACCGCCGCCGACGCTCCGCAGGATCGGCCCGCCGGCGTCACCGCGGCAGACGGCGGCGCCACCGGTGCCGCTGACCTGGAAGGTCGCGCCGGTGACCTCGTCCACCGTGAACTGTCCGGTGTGCAGCTGCCGGGGCACCCAGGTGTCCGCGGTCCGCCCGAATCCGGCGGCGACCAGTTGCTCGCCGGCCGCCGGCGCGGTCTGGCCGACCGGCGCGACAGCGATCCCGGGGGCCTCCTGCGACAGCCTGGCCAGCACCACGTTGCGGTCCGGATGCGGCACGACCTTGTCGATCGTACGGACCGCGCCGGCGCTCGTGGTCAGGTCGAGGCGGCCGATCGTCGCGGTGGTCCGCTGTACGGGCCGGCCGGCGACGACGCCGGCGCCGTCATCGAAGCAGGCCTTGGCGGTCACCACCCACCACCTGTTGAGCAGCGCGCCGGAACACGCGCGCAGGGTGTCGCCCACCTCGATCTTCACCGCGAAGGAGAGGGCGGTGTCGGTGGCGCCGGGACCGGCGACGGCCGCGGCCGGACTGCCGGCGGCGAGAGGAAGCAGGACGGCGCCGATGAGAGCCGAGCCGGCCAGGGTTCGAAGAGAGGACACGGATCTCCGTTCGCATGAAAGCGTGGGAATATCGATGATCTTGCTGATCAATCGGGCTGAGGCTACATCGACGCCGTGGGCTCGTGGGGGCGCATGGATCCGTGATCCCGGGTCTCCGGAGCGCCGTCGCCGGGGCGAGGGAAGGGCGTCTGATCAGCGATCGAGTGGCTCGGCGGAAGCTGTCCCGGCGCGCGGTCGCCGAGTGGTGGTAACTGGCGTCACAGGGAATTTCGAATCCTTTATCCACGCATTCACGTAAACCGTTTCCTCGCTACGGTCGGGACTCCGAGGTCATTCGTGGTGAGGAGCGCGTGGTGAGTCGACTGTGGAATTCTCGTCGTATCGGTGCCGGGCTGGCTGTGCTGATGTCCGCCGCGGCGGTCTCCGCGCCGAGCCCCGCGATGGCGGCGCCGGCGGGCTGGAGTGTGGTCAACGGGGCGGCCGCGGCGAGCGGGACGACCACGTATCGCTCGGTGGCCGGTGGGCGCTACGCGGACGTCGCCGGGGAGATCTCGGTCGGCGCGAGTGATGGACAGTGCTACTACCTGCGCTACTACGTCGCGGCAGACCTGCTCGGCCAGGGCGCCAACTCCGCGCGACTCTGTGACCAGGGCGTTCTTCCGGTGGAGTCGCACGCGTTCCTGCCGCTCCTCGGGACCCGCGGCTTCCGGATCGGGCTCTGCCGGGTCGCGCCGGGCACCCCGGAGGAGGCGAGCATCGCCGATCTGGGCGCGCATTGTGTCCGCGTCTGATCGGGGGGCGTCCGCGCGTACCCCCTGATTGTGATCTTGATCCTCGCGGTGGCGCCGCGCCGGCGGCCGAGACGCTGCTCCCGGCCGCCGGCCCGCCGCGGTGGTAACTGAGATCACAGCTCGTCGATTTACTTCGCCGTGACATCGATCTATGGTTTGGGCTCTGCTCGGTCTACGGGGGATCGACGGTGCCGGACGGCGCGATCAGGCGCACGTTCCACTTCGCCGTTTCCGCGTGCCCGGTGGTAAGTCAGCCGACGTTACGGGGGAAGGCAAGGAATGGCGCTGAGTTCATTGCGGCGGTCGTCCGGATTCGGCGGGGCGGTGCTGAGCCTGTTCGCGGTTCTCGCCTCGGTGCTGGCCGCTCCGGGCGCGGCCGCCGCCGCTGACGTTCCGCACCTGCGCGTCCTGCCGCTCGGCGACTCGATCACGTATGGCGCCGGCAGCAACGTCGGCGGTGGCTACCGCCCGCCCCTGTGGCAGAAGGTGCGGAACCAGTCGGCGTTCACCATCGACTTCGTCGGGTCGCAGCGCTCCGGCTCGGTCGCGGACCCGCAGCACGAGGGCCACAGCGGCTGGTTCATCGAGCAGATCAACGCTAACGCGGTGTCCTGGCTGAACAGCTCCGCCCCCGACGTCGTGCTGCTGCACATCGGCATCAACGACCTGGACCGGCAGCCCACCGAGGACGCCATCCCGGACCTCAGGACCCTGCTCACCACGATCTTCACCACCCGGCCGGCGGTGACCGTCGTCCTCGCCGGGCTCCTGCCGCGCGACCCGGCGATGGCCGCGCGGGTGAACGACTTCAACACCCGGGCTCAGCAACTCGTCGCGGACCGCGCGGCCGCGGGCAACCGGATCCGGTATGTGGAGTGGCCCGTCACCGCCGAGCAGATGGCCGACCGGCTGCACCCCGCCGACTCCGGCTACGAGGTGATCGCCCAGACCTATTTCACGGCGCTGCGCCAGGTGGTCGCCGAGGGCGCGATGACCACGTCGCCGGCCCCGGCCGGCAGCGCGCCGGAGACCGCGAGCAAGGTCCGGTGGGCCGACTTCGACGGTGACGGCCGGGACGACTACTGGGTGATCGCCGACGGCGGCGCCGTGCACGTCTGGACCAACCGGGGCGACTCCACCTGGTCGTACCAGGGCCAGGTCGCCACCGGGCTGACCAGCGACCGCCGGCAGGTCCGGATCGCGGACTTCGACGGCGACGGCAAGGCCGACTACCTGTGGATCCAGCCGAGCGGCGCGGTGCGCGCCTACCTGAACCGCGGCGGCGACGGGGGCGGCGGCTGGCCGCTGCTGGGCCAGGTCGCGACCGGCGTGACCACCAACGCCGACCAGGTGCGGTTCGCCGACTTCGACGGCGACCGGAAAGCCGACTACTTCCTGTTCAACGCCAACGGCACGGTGAACCTCTACCTGAACCGTGGCGGCGACGGCAACGGCGGCTGGATCAACGACGGCAGGGTCGCCGGCGGCCTGACCACGGACGCGAGCCGGGTCCGCCTGGCCGACTACGACGGCGACGCCAAGGCGGACTACCTGTGGCTCGACGAGACCGGCGCGGTCGACGTCTGGCTGAACCGCGGCGGTGACGGTCGAGGCGGCTGGCAGGGCCTGGGCCGGGTGGCGCCGGGCGCGACAGCCGACCACCAGCAGGTGCGCTTCGCCCGCTACACCGCCGACGCCCGCGCCGACTATCTGCGGATCAACCTGAACGGCTCGGTGGACGCCTGGACCAACGGCGCCGAGGGCTGGACCGGCCCGCAACGGATCGCCGGCGGCGCCGTCATCGAGTGACCCGCATCGCATTTACACGTACCCATTCTGGAGGAATCGCAATTGCGTTACGAGATATTCGGTCACGGGGCATCGGGGAAGGCCGCGACACGATTGTCACGGCGTGCCGGATGGGCCGGAGTGACCGCGACGGCAATTGTCCTCGGCGTCACCGCGAGCACACCCGCGTTCGGTGTGACCGGCGGCGCCCTGGTCGAGCAGGGCACCTACGGTTTCGTGGCGCACCTCGCGGTCGGTGAGCGTGGCATCGGTCACGCCTGCACCGGCGCGCTGATCGACCCGCAGTGGGTGGTCACCGCCAAGGCGTGCTTCGGCGAGGCCCCGGCCGCCGGCAAGCCCGCCGTGCCCACGACCGTGACGATCGGCCGGGCCGACCTCACCGGCACGGCCGGCCAGGTCCGTGCCGCGGCGCGCATCGTGCCGCACCCCGACCGCAACGTCGTCCTGGTCAAGCTGGACCAGCCGACCACCGTCGCGCCCGTCGCCCTGGGCGCCACCGCCCCGGCCGCCGGAGACGTGCTCAGCCTGGCCGGCTACGGCCGCACCGCGACCCAGTGGGTGCCGGACGCTCTGCACGCGGCCCAGTTCCAGGTCACCGGCGTCGGCACGGGAGTGCTCGACGTCGCCGGAGTCGCGGCGAACCAGGCCGGCATCTGCAAGGGCGACGCCGGCGGCCCGGCCCTGCGGGAGACCGCGGGCGCCGTCGAACTGGTGGCGATCCACCACACGTCCGCCCAGGGCGGCTGCCTCGGCTCGACCGCCACCGAGCGGAACGCGACCGAGACCCGCCTCGACGACATCGCTGCCTGGATCCGCGCCTACGCTCCCGGCGGCCTCGCCGAGGACCACCGCGACGACGTGACCCTGACCTACAACTACGCCTCCGGCGCGGTCGGCCCGTTCACCTTCGTCACCAGCGCGGCCGGCACGATGTCGGCGCGTGGCGGCTGCAACACCGCCGCGAGCCTCTACACCGCCGCCAAGAACAAGACCTTCCGCGGCGACTTCAACGGTGACGACATCATCGACCAGGTCGTGCTCAACGGCGGCAGCAACGGGCTCACGCTGACCCTCGACACCTTCCTGACCAAGGCGGACGGCACCTGCTCGCCCGCGGTCCGCTCGTGGACCAGCACCACCTTCGGCTCGTACGACCGGATGCTGATGACCAGCGGCGACTACAACGGCGACGGCCGCACCGACCTGGCCGGGTTCTACAACTACGCCAACGCCAGCATCGGCCTGTTCGTGTGGACGGCGCGCGCCGACGGCACCTTCGGCAGCCCCACCCGCAAGTGGTTCAACGACGCCACCCCGTACTGGGGCGAGATCGGCCGCATGAAGGTCTTCAGCGGCGACTTCAACGGCGACGGCCGCGACGACGTCGGCTCCTTCTACGGCTTCGCCGACGCCAGTGTCGGCATCTACGGCTGGACCGCGACCGCCGCCGGCGGCTTCGAGGAGGACAGGCGGATCTGGTACACGCCGGCCGAGCCGTACTGGGGCGACCCCAACCGTCTGCGGATCGCCGCGGGCGACTTCAACGGCGACGGCCGCGGTGACGTGGCCGGCCTCTACAACTACTCCAACGGCAACCTGGCCGTCCTGACCTGGACCGCCAAGGCCGACGGCACGCTCAACAACGCGTTCAGCTCATGGAAGAGCACGAACACCGCGTGGGGCTCGTGGGACACCACCCGTCTCACCGCCGGCGACTACAACGGTGACGGCCGCGACGACCTGGCCGCCCTCTTCGGCGGCACGGACGGCAGCGTCTCCCTGCACACCCTGACCGCGGCCGCGAACGGCGGGTTCGCCGCTCCGGTCCAGGCCTACCGCTCCACCACCTTCGGTTCCTACAGCAGCATCGACCTGCCCGAGGACCGTTCCTGAGATCTGTGTCACCAAGTGAACAGCGCGCGGCGGCCGCCGACCGGAGGATCCCTGTCGGCGGCCGCCACGTTTGCTGCTCACGTGATGTGCGGGGACTGTCCGGCGTGGAGCGGTTCGTCTCGCGGACGGATGCCGTTCACCCCCACTCAATAGAGGATCTTCACTATCATTTCGCTGCTGCAACGGCAGTGAAGACACGGGGAGTGAGATGCAACGACGTATACGTTCATGGGGGGCCGGCCTGCTGACGGCAGGGCTGGCGGCCGGGCTGCTCGGTGGCGGGACGGCGCTGGCGGTGGCCGGCGCGCCCGAGGTGGCGGACGGCGGGCTGCCCTTCGTCGCCAAGGTGAGTGTCGGTGACGACGCCGGTTGCACCGGCGCGCTGGTGCACGCGCGGTGGATCGTCACCGCCAAGTCGTGTTTCGCCGACAGCACCGGTCAGGTCACGGCCGGCGCGCCGGCCCGGCCGACGACCGTCGTGCTCGGTCGCGCAGACCTGGCGGCGGTGACCGGGCACCGGCTGTCCGTGGTGTCGGTGACGCCGCACGCCAGCCGCAACATCGCGCTCGCGGAGCTGTCCGCGCCGGTCAAGAACATCACGCCGGTGGCGCTCGACGGTGGCGCGCCGGTCGCGGGTGAGACGCTGCGCATCGCGGGGTACGGCCGGACGAGCACCGTCTGGGTGCCGACCCGGATGCACGCCGGCGAGTTCACGGTCGGCGACGTGACCGCTGACGCGTTCGCGGTGAGCGGCGCGGCCAGTGGCGCGACCCTGTGCAAGGGCGACGCGGGTGGACCGGCGTTCCGGGAGACCGCGGCCGGCCCGCAGCTGGTGGGCATCAGCGACACGTCGTGGCAGAACGGGTGCCTGGGCGAGTCGGAGACCCGGGAGGGCGCTTTCGAGGCCCGTACCGATGATCTGTCTGATTGGATCCGGGCCGGCGTGGCGACCGTGCCCGACGGACTGCGTGAGCCGGTGACCGGCGAGTTCAACCGGGACGGCATCGAGGACCTGGTCGCCGCCGACGCCTCCGGCCAGCTGTGGCTGTACCCGGGCACGAAGACCCGGGCCGTGTACGGCGATCGCGTCCGCATCGGCAACGGTGGCTGGTCGGCCATGCGGGAGTTCGCGGTCGGCAGGGTCAACCGGGATGCGTACGACGATCTGGTGGTCATCGAGACGGCGACCAACATTCAGTGGCTGTACCCGGGCACCGCTGCCGGTGGTGCTTTCGGGACGCGGGTGCAGATCGGTTCCGGCTGGTCGACGGATCTGCGGGACGTGGCGATCGGCAAGGTCGACCGTGACCAGTACGACGACCTGCTCGTGGTGAAGTCGTCGACGCAGCAGCTGTTCCTGTACAAGGGCAACGCCACGGGTGGCAGTTTCAGCGCGGGTGTCGTCTACGGCACCGGCTGGGGTTGCTGCAAGCAGCTGCAGGTGGGCAAGTTCAACACCGACGACTACGACGACCTGGTGACCGTCGAGTCGTCCACCGGTGCGATGCGCATCTACCCGGGCACCGCGGCCGGCACCCAGTTCGGGCCCGGTGTCGACGCCGGCGCGGGGACCGGCTGGAACTACGCGTCCTACCTCGCCAAGGGCACCGTCGACAGCAGCGGCATCCAGGGCCTGATCGGTGTCGACTCGACGTCCGGGCGCACCTACCTGCACCCGCGCACCGCGACCGCCGGATGGGGCGCCCGCGTCCAGCCCGGCGGCAGGATCTACGTCCCGCAGCCGTCCGACCTGTCCAACCTGGTCACCGGCAAGTTCAACCGGGACGCGTACACCGACGTCATCGGTGTCGACTCCGCCGGCGCGCTGTGGCTGCACCCCGGAACCGCCGCGAACACCTTCGGACCGAGGGTGCAGATCGGCACCAGCGGCTGGTCGGCCATGCGGGAGTTCGCGGTCGGCAGGGTCAACCGGGATGCGTACGACGATCTGGTGGTCATCGAGACGGCGACCAACATCCAGTGGCTGTACCCGGGCACCGCTGCCGGTGGGGCTTTCGGGACGCGGGTGCAGATCGGTTCCGGCTGGTCGACGGATCTGCGGGACGTGGCGATCGGCAAGGTCGACCGTGACCAGTACGACGACCTGCTCGTGGTGAAGTCGTCGACGCAGCAGCTGTTCCTGTACCGGGGCAACGCCACCGGTGGCAGTTTCAGCGCTGGTGTCGTCTACGGCACCGGGTGGGGCTGCTGCAAGGAGGTCACCCTCGGCAGCGTCAACGACGACGACTACGACGACCTGCTGACTGTCGTCACCGCCACCGGCGCACTGCGGATCTACCCGGGCACCGAGGCCGGTACCCAGTTCGGACCCGGCGTCGACACCGGCGCCGGGACCGGCTGGAACAACCGCAGCGGCCTGACCCCGATCGTGCTGGGCCAGGAGAAGCGTGCCGGGATCCTCGCCAAGGACACCACGGGTGCGCTGCTGTACTTCACCGTCCGCGACGACCGGGCCATCGACTGGGCGGACCCCATCCGCTTCGGTCCCCGCGACTGAGGACGGGCACACCGCAGGGGCACATCGGTAAATCCAATTCTGTATATGATCGGCGCGATCAACGGCGGTTTCCTCGTCGATGTCCGGCCGATCGGCGCCGGTCTGCCGACCGCCCCTGTCTTCTGTCTGTGCAGGAGCGCCGCACCTCCCGTGTCACGGGGAGGTGCGGCGCTTCCGTACGGGCTCGAAAGGATGAAACTCGATGTCCTCTCCTGGTCGACGCCGCGTCGTCGTGGCGGGTGTCTCCGCCGCGGTGATGGTGGCGAGTCTGCTCGGCGGTGCGGCCGCCCGAGCGGTCACCGGTGACACCGTCGCCGACACCATCTACCCCTTCACCGCACGTGTCAACGTCGGTGCGCCCGGCATCGGCAAGGCCTGCACCGGTGTCCTCGTGGCGCCCTCGTGGGTGCTGACCGCCGGCGCCTGTTTCGGCCAGACCGCGGCGGGGGCGCCGGCTCAGCCGACCACCGTCACGCTGGGCCGGTCGATCGACGTCACCCGGGTCGTGCCGCATCCGGACCGGAACCTCGCGCTGGTGCGCCTGCTCACCCCGGTCGGCGACATCGCGCCGGTGCCCCTCGCGACCACGGCGCCGGCCGCCGGTGAAGTGCTGCAACTGGTCGGCTTCGGGCGTACCGCCACCGATTGGGTCTCGGCTCAGAAGCATGCCGGAACCGTCAGCGTGGAGACGGTCGGCGCGGCCACCCTGAGGGTCGCCGGGACCGATCCGGCGGCCGTGACGACCTGCAAGGGCGACTCCGGTGGGCCGGCCCTGCGCGGCAGCGGATCCACCGTGGAGCTCGTCGCGGTGCACCACACGTCCACCCAGCGCGGCTGTCTGGACGCGGGGGAGGCGACCGAGTCTGTAGCGGAGGAGACTCGGGTCGACGACCTCGCCGGCTGGATCCGCGAGATCGCGGTGAACACCTGCAACGCCGCGGGCACAGCGGTCCCGACCGCCCAGGACGGCGCCGTGGTCTACACCGCGGACGTCACGGGCGACTGCAAGTCCGACATCATCCACCAGAACACCGATGGCGACCTGCAGGGCTGGGCGTCCAAGGGCAACATGGCTGCCGACTCCGGACTCTTCAACGGCGCGTCGCGGCTGGTCGGCGGCGGCTGGACCACCACCAACATCCAGCGGATCCTGACCGGCGACTTCAACGGCGACGGCAAGGCCGACATCATCGGCCAGGACTCGACCGGACAGCTGCGTGCCTGGCCGTCGACCGGCGACATGTCGGCGGACAACAAGCTGTTCACCGGGGCGGCCCGCATCGTCGGCACCGGCTTCTCGACCGCGAGCTTCCCGCGGTTGCTGACCGGAGATTTCAACGGCGACGGGCGTACGGACCTCCTCGCCCAGAACGCGAGCGGCCAGCTGAAGGTGTGGGGCTCGACCGGCAACCTGAACGGGGGAGTGCTGTTCCCCGGCTCGGGTGTGGTCGTCGGCAGCGGCTACACGGCCACCGCCTTCCCGCGGATCCTGACCGGCGACTTCACCGGCGACGGCCGGACCGACATCATCGGCCAGGACTCGACCGGCCTGCTGAAGGCGCTCGGCTCGTCCGGCGACCTGTCGGCCGACAACAAGCTCTTCCCCGGCCCGGCGCGGACCGTCGGCGGCGGCTGGACCACCGCGAACATCCCGCGGATCCTGACCGGTGACTTCAACGGCGACGGCAGGCAGGACATCATCCGGCAGGACACGACCGGTCTGCTGCGCGTCTGGGCGTCCACCGGCAACCTGTCCGGAGACAACCTGATGTTCGCCGGCCAGTCCCGGATCGCCGGCGGCGGCTGGACCCAGGCCGCGTACCCGCGGATCGTCCTCGGCGACTTCAACGGCGACGGCAAGCAGGACATCCTCAACCAGAACACCACCGGTGAGCTGTGGGGCTGGGCGTCCACCGGCGACCTGTCGGCGGACAACACCCTGCTCGCCAGCGGCACCCGGCACCGGTTCGGAGTCGGCTGGACCCTCACCTCGTACCCCCGGATTCTCTGACCGCACCAAAGGCCGAGGCCCCGCACCGGAATCCGGTACGGGGCCTCGGCCTTTCTGCCGAAGTGGATCAGCCGGTGTTGCGCATGCCGGCGGCGATGCCGTTGACAGTGGTCAGCAGGGCGCGCTCCAGGGCCGTCGAGTCCGACGGGCCTCGGCGGGCGCCCGGCGCCGTCGGGAGCTGGCGACCGGCCTCGCCCAGGTCGCGGTACTGGCGGAGCAGCGCCACCTGCAGGTGGTGCAGCGGCTCCAGGTACGTGTCGCGGACGCCGAGAGTACGCGACAGCTCCGGCTGGTTCGACAGGATCTCGGTGCCGCCGGTGATGGCCAGCACCTCCTGGACGGTCAGCGCGTACTCCTGCTCGATCTTGGTGAAGATCGGCCGCAGCTCCTCGGGGACCAGCGTCTCCACGTAGCGGCGGGCGATCGACAGATCGGTCTTGGCCAGCATCATCTCCACGTTCGACAGGAACGTGCGGAAGAACTGCCAGTTCTGGTGCATGGCGTCCAGCTCGTCGCCCAGGCCGGCGGCGCGGACGGCGGCCAGGCCGGTGCCGACACCGAACCAGCCGGGGACGATCTGGCGGGTCTGGGTCCAGCCGAACACCCACGGGATGGCGCGCAGGCCGCTCAGACCGGCGTCGGCGTTGGGACGTTTGGCCGGGCGGGAGCCGATGTTGAGGGCGCCGAGCAGCTCGGTGGGGGTGGCGGCCCAGAAGTAGGCGGCCAGATCCGGGTCCTCGACGAGCGAGCGGTACCGGGTGAACGCCGCGTCGGACGCCGTGTCCATGACCGAGTCCCACACCTCGAGGCGGACCGGGTCGACCGAGATGCTGGTGTGCAGCAGCGTCGCCTGGAGCACGGCGGCGACCGTCAGCTCCAGATTCTCCCGGGCCAGGGCGGGCACCGTGTATTTGTCGGAGATGACCTCACCCTGCTCGGTCACCTTGATCGCGCCGTCCAGCGTGCCGTACGGCTGAGCCAGCACCGCCTCGTGCGTGGGGCCGCCACCGCGCCCGACCGTGCCGCCGCGGCCGTGGAACAGCCGCAGCCGCACGCCGTGCCGGGCGGCGACGTCACGCAGTGACCGCTGTGCCTTGTGGATGCGCCACTGGCTGGTGGTGATCCCGGCCTCCTTGTTGGAGTCCGAGTAGCCGAGCATGATCTCCTGCACGTCGCCGCGGGCGCGGACGATCTCCCGGTAGGCCGGGATGGACAGCATCTCGTCGAGCAGGTCGCCGCCGGCGTCGAGCTCGGCCGGGGTCTCCAGCAGCGGGATGATGTCGACCTGGGCGCGGCCGGTGTGGATGTCGACCAGGCCGGCCTCGCGCGCCAGCACGGCCGCGGCGAGCACGTCGTCGACACCGAGGGTCATCGAGATGATGTACGACTCGATGACGTCGTCACCGAACCGGGCCTGCGACTCGCGGATCGTGTGGAACACGTCGAACGTCTTGCGGGCCGCGTCGGTGAGCGGGGTGTCCTTGTTGGACAGCGGCCGCCGGCCGGTCAGCTCGGCGGCGAGCAGCTTCGTCCGCGACGGGCGGTCCAGATCGGCGTAGTCGTCCACCTCGCCGACCTGCGCGTACATCTGCTGGAGCACCTCGTGGTGCTTCTCGGCGTGCTCCCGCACGTCGAGGGTGGCCAGCTGCAGGCCGAACGCGGACGCCTGGCGGATCGCGGTGGCGACGACACCGACCGCGGGCAGCTGGCCGGAGTTGCGGGCCAGCGACGCGCGCATCAGCTCCAGGTCGGAGATCAGCTCGTCGGAGCCGAGGTAGTCACGGCCGGGCACGTGCGGAGTGTTGTTGATCAGCCGGGCCCGGGTGTTCGCCAGCTTGGCCTTGATCGCCCGGACCTTCAACCGGTACGGCTCCTCGGCGTTGACCCGGCGGAACCGGGGCGCGACCTCGGGCAGATTGTCCAGGTCCTGGGCGAGGCTGGCGGACAGGTCGAGCGAGACCCCGCGCAGCCGCCGGGAGACGGACAGCTCGTCGATCAGCGTGTCCATCGCCTTCTCGGTGGCCTGGATGCCGTGCTCGTGCTGGATGAGCAGCACCTCGCGGGTGACCTTCGGGGTGACGAACGGGTTGCCGTCGCGGTCGCCGCCGATCCACGAGCCGAAGGTCAGCGGTTTCGAGGTGGGCGCCGTCTCCACGCCGAGGCGGCGCAGGGTGTCGGCCAGGTCGTCGAGCACCTGCGGGGCGGCGTCGGCGTACAGATCCTTCAGGTAGTAGACCGCGTTGCGGGCCTCGTCGGTCGGGTCCGGCCGGTCGAGACGCAGCTCGTCGGTCTGCCAGAGCAGGTCGATCAGCTCGGCGAACCGCTTGGTCGAGGCGCTGGTGTCGGTGGCGCCGTAGAGGGCGGCGGCCGCGGACTCGGCGTCCAGCGAGTCGGCGACCTGACGCAGCTTCGACAGGATCGAGCGGCGGGCCGCCTCGGTGGGGTGCGCGGTGAAGACCGGGCGGATCGCGAGGCGGCGGGCGGCGGCGGCCACCTCGTCGGCCGGCACACCCTTCTCGGCGATCCGCTTGGCGGCCTGGTCCAGCCAGCCGCCGTTCTTCGCCCGGCGACGCCGCAGGTCACGGGCGCGGTGCACCTGCTCGGTGATGTTCGCCAGATGGAAGTAGGTGGAGAAGGCGCGGGCCAGCTTGGTGCCGGTGGTGATGTCCATGGCGGCGAGCCGGTCGGCCGCGGCCGGGGCGTCCTGACGGACCAGGGCGCGGATCTCCTCGACCAGGTCGAGGAGGGGCCGGCCCTCCTGCCGGGCCAGCGTCTGACCGAGCAACGTGCCGATCCGGCGGATGTCGGCACGTAGTGCGGCGTCGGATCCCTCTCGCTCGTCGAGGGCAGGCTGCTCTGTCATCGGGGCGCTCCTTCGCTCGGATGGCTCCAGGACGGCGCTGTCCCGACTTCGCCGATGTTATCGGCGTACCCCGGTCCGGGGGTGAATTGAGTCAAGAGTCTCATGACCCGGTCCGTGAATGCGCCCGGGCGGGGTGCCACTGACCTGCGACGCCACCCGTTCGATCCGGTGGTGGACCTGGTGGTGGACCCGGTGGTAGATATCGACGAGCCCCGTCCCGGGGGACATGCCGCTCGATAAGGCGCGCGATACGGGTTCTGTCGGAGTGTCCGACTAAGCTGAGAGGCACACCCCCGTCCCCCATCCGGATCGGGGCTGTTCGTCGTGCCCTCGGGGGGTCGCTCGCCATGCAACTGTCCGGTCTGATTCCCGCCGCCCTGCGTGACCGCGGCCTCGCCCGCGCGCGTGACCTCGCGGCCAAAGGCTTCGTCGACTCGGACTCGCTCGACCTGACCGCGCCGGTCTCGTTGCGCCCGTTCGTGGTGGCCACGGTCGCCGGCCCGGCCGATCTCGGCGGGGCGCAGCGGCCGGTGCTGGCCGTCACTGCCACCTCGCGCGAGGCCGACGACCTGGCCGACGCGCTGGGCTGCCTGATCGACAGCGATCTGGTGGCCGTCTACCCGTCGTGGGAGACGCTGCCGCACGAGCGCCTGTCGCCACGCTCCGACACGGTCGGCCGGCGCCTGGCCGTGCTGCGCCGGCTGGCCCACCCCGGCGAGACGCCGCTGCGGGTGGTCGTCGCGCCGGTCCGGTCGCTGCTGCAGCCGCAGCTCAAGGGGCTCGGCGACCTGGAGCCGGTGGAGCTGGTCACCGGCGGCGAGGTCGAGCTGGAGGAGGTCGCGCGGCGGCTCTCCGACATGGCGTATGCGCGGGTCGACCTGGTCACCAAGCGGGGCGAGTTCGCGGTCCGCGGCGGCATCCTGGACGTCTTCCCGCCCACCGACGAGCATCCGTCGCGGGTCGAGTTCTGGGGCGACGAGGTCGAGGAGATCCGCACCTTCGCGGTCGCCGACCAGCGCACCATCGACCAGGTGCCGCGGCTGTGGGCGCCGCCCTGCCGGGAGCTGCTGCTCACCCCTTCCGTCCGGGCCAGGGCTGCTGAGCTCGCCGCTGACCACCCGGAGCTGGCCGAGATCCTCGACAAACTCGCCGAGGGCATCCCGGTCGAGGGCATGGAGTCACTGGCACCGGCCCTGCTCAGCGGCACCGACAGCATGGAGCTGCTGATCGACTGCATGCCGGCGGGCACCCACGTCGTGCTCTGCGACCCGGAGCGGATCCGGACCCGGGCGCACGACCTCACCCGTACGTCCGATGAATTCCTCGAGGCCTCCTGGGCGGCGGCCGCCGTCGGCGGTCAGGCGCCGATCGACGTCGGCGCTGTGGCTTTCCGCAGCCTGGCCGATGTCCGGGCGCACGCGGCGGTCCTGCACCAGCCCTGGTGGTCGATCTCGCCGTTCGGGCTCGCCGACACGCCCGCCGAGGCGCTCCCCTGGGAGGACGCTGGCGCCGTCGAGGTCTCCCCGGACCTGGGTGACGCCGTCGCGCTGGCCGCCCAGCCGGTCCCGCTCTACCACGGCGACACCGCCCGTCTCGCCGGTGACCTGGCCGGATGGGCCGGCCAGGGCTGGGCGGTCGTGCTGGTCTTCGAGGGCAAGGGGACCGCGCAGCGGGCCGCCGAGCTGCTCCGCGACGCCGGCCTGGGCGTCACCGTGGTCGACTCGATCCCGTCCGCGGTCGAGGACGGGAAACTGCTCGTCACCTGCGGCGGGCTGAACCACGGTTTCGTCGACGAGGCGTCCCGGCTCGCGGTGATCACCGGCAACGACATCTCCGGCGGCCGCGGCGCGTCCACCAAGGACATGCGCAAACTCCCGGCCCGCCGCCGCAACACGATCGACCCGCTGGAGCTGAAGACCGGCGACTTCGTGGTGCACGAGCAGCACGGCATCGGCCGCTACATCGAGCTGGTGCAGCGGATCGTCAACGGCGCCGAGCGAGAGTACCTGGTGATCGAGTACGCCGCCTCCAAGCGCGGCCAGCCCGGCGACCGGCTCTTCGTCCCCACCGACCAGCTCGACCAGCTCTCCCGCTACGTCGGCGGCGAGTCGCCCGCCCTGCACAAGATGGGCGGCGCCGACTGGCAGAAGAGCAAGGCCCGCGCCAAGAAGGCGGTCAAGGAGATCGCCGCCCAGCTCATCCAGCTGTACGCGGCGCGCCAGGCCTCCTCGGGCCACGCCTTCGGGCCGGACACACCATGGCAGCGTGAGCTGGAGGACGCGTTCCCGTACACCGAGACGCCCGACCAGATGGCCGCGATCATCGAGGTCAAGCACGACATGGAGCTGCAGGTCCCGATGGACAGGCTGATCTGCGGCGACGTCGGATACGGCAAGACCGAGATCGCGGTACGGGCGGCGTTCAAAGCCGTGCAGGACGGCAAGCAGGTGGCCGTGCTCGTGCCCACCACGCTGCTCGCCCAGCAGCACTTCAACACGTTCACCGAGCGGATGAGCCAGTTCCCGGTGCAGATCCGGCAGCTGTCCCGGTTCCAGACGCCGAAGGAGACCACCCTCACCCTCGAGGGCGCCGCCAACGGGACCGTCGACATCGTGATCGGCACCCACCGGCTGCTCGCCAAGTCGACCCGCTTCAAGAATCTCGGCCTGATCATCGTCGACGAGGAGCAGCGCTTCGGCGTCGAGCACAAGGAGCAGCTCAAGGCCCTGCGCGCCTCGGTCGACGTGCTGACCATGTCGGCCACCCCGATCCCGCGGACCCTGGAGATGGCGATCACCGGCATCCGCGAGATGTCGACCATCGCCACCCCACCCGAGGAGCGGCACCCCGTCCTCACCTACGTCGGGGCGTACGACGAGAAGCAGGTCGCCGCGGCCATCCACCGCGAGCTGCTCCGCGACGGCCAGGTCTTCTACCTGCACAACCGGGTCGAGTCGATCGACCGGGCGGCCCGCAAACTCCGCGAGCTGGTGCCCGAGGCCCGGGTCGCGGTGGCGCACGGCCAGATGAGCGAGGAGCAGCTGGAGAAGGTGATGGTCGGCTTCTGGGAGAAGGAGTTCGACGTCCTGGTCTGCACCACCATCGTCGAGTCCGGCATCGACATCCCGAACGCCAACACCCTCATCCTGGAGCGCGCCGACCTGCTCGGGCTCGCCCAGCTGCACCAGATCCGTGGCCGCGTCGGCCGGGGGCGCGAGCGGGCGTACGCGTACTTCCTCTACCCCCGCGACAAGCCGCTCACCGAGCACGCCCACGAGCGGCTCGCCACCATCGCCCAGCACACCGAGCTCGGCGCCGGCATGTATGTGGCGATGAAGGACCTGGAGATCCGTGGCGCCGGCAACCTGCTCGGCGGCGAACAGTCCGGCCACATCGAGGGCGTCGGCTTCGACCTCTACGTGCGGATGGTCGGCGAGGCGGTGGCCCAGTTCAAGGGCGAGCGCCAGGAGGAGGAGCCGGAGGTCAAGATCGACCTGCCGATCGACGCGCACCTGCCCACCGAGTACATCTCGGTCGAGCGCCTGCGCCTGGAGATGTACCGCAAGCTCGCCGAGGCCCGCGACGACGCCCGCCTCGACGAGGTGGTCGGCGAGATGAAGGACCGCTACGGTGAGCCGCCGGCCCCGGTCGTCAACCTGATCGCGGTCGCCCGGTTCCGGCAGCTGGCCCGCACCTACGGGCTCACCGACGTCTCCGTCCAGGGCAAGCACCTGCGGTTCTCCCCGCTGGCGCTGCCCGACTCCAAGCAGATGCGGCTCAAGCGGTACCACCCGGACTCGGTCTACAAGACCGGCACCGACCAGGTCAGCGTGCCGCGGCCGAGCACCCGGCGGATCGGTGGCGAGCTGCTGCGCGACCAGGATCTGCTCCAGTGGTGCGCCCAGTTGCTCAAGGACGTGCTCGGCGAGCCGGTGAAAACCGGTGCGGGCCGGGCGACGTAAATCACACTGCGCGTGAGAGAGTGTTGACCATGCTTCGTGCCCGCCGACTCGCCTCCGCTGTTGTCGTCGCGTCCCTCGCCGTGGGTGGCCTGTCCGCCTGCCGCTCGGAGTCATCCGTGGCCGCCTATATGGGCAGCGCCGGTGACATCACCGAGAAGCAGGTCGACAAGGTCTGGACCGAGGCCTACGACGCCCTGAGCAAGCAGTCGGAGGCCGCGGCCGCGGAGGCCGAGACGGCACAGCGCGAGACCGAGAAGAAGCGTGCGGACGCCGGCGAGAAGGTCACCCCGTCGCCCACCATCACCGCCGAGCGGGCCCAGGTGCCGTTCACCCGGACCGAGGTGCTCCAGGCGCTGGTCGGCCACGAGATCTACGGCCGGCTCGCCGCCAAGCACTCGGTGAGCCTGCCCGCCGACGTGCCGTACGCGGAGTTCGCCGCCCAGAAGAAGCTGCCCGCCGACTCCACCTACGCCAAGCTCTACATCGAGAACTACTACCTCCGCGGCCTGCTCACCCAGTCGCTGGTCTCGGCCACCGCGCCGACCGAGGAGGACATGCGCCTCGTCTACGACCAGCTCGGCGCCAACGGAGGCGTCGAGCCCGGTCAGGACTTCGCGACCTGGCGAGCCGCCCAGGGCCAGCAGAACCTGCAGGCGGTCGCCGCCGCGGCCAAGCTGCGCGAGGAGGTCCGGGCCACCGCTGACGAGCTTCAGGTCAAACTCAATCCGCGGTACGCGTTCGACCTGACCGTGCTCGGTGTCGAAGCCGAGGCCGGCGCCGTGGACCTGCTCACCGCCGACTTCGACGACCGCTGGGCGGTCCCGGTGGACGACCTGTCTTGAGCACCCGGATCGTCCTGCTCGTCACGTCACCACGGCTACCGGCCGGGCTGCTGACCGCCGAGGCGTGGGACGCCGTCCGGGCGTACCCCGTCTTCGCCGCGGCGGACAGCGCCCAGGCCGAGGCGCTCCGGGTCACCGGCGTGCCGGTCACCGTCCTCGACACCGACGCCCAGGGCCTGCTCGACGCCGTCGCCGGGCAGCCGGCCGCCGTCTGGCTCGCCGGACCCGACGGCGACCAGGCCTTCGCGCGGCAGCTCGGGCTGCGACTGGCCCGCGAGCCAGGCCTGGCCGAGCTGGAGCTGATGTACGGCTCCTGGGACCCGCCCGGCGCCCGGCTCCTCGACGCCGTCACCGTGATGGACCGGCTCGTCTCACCCGGCGGCGACCCGTGGAAACGCGAACAGAACCACCTCACGCTCGCGCCGTACCTGCTGGAGGAGAGCTACGAGGCGTACGACGCGATCACCGGCGGCGACCTCGGCGCGCTCCGCGAGGAGCTCGGCGACGTGCTCCTGCAAGTGGTGCTGCACGCCCGCCTCGCCGAGGACCACGCCGAGGGCGAGCGGTGGACCATCGACGACGTGGCCGGTGGCCTGGTCGAGAAGATGATCCGCCGCAACCCGCACGTGTTCGCCGGTGAGCAGGTCGCCGACATCGAGGAGATCACCGCCAACTGGGAGCGGATCAAGCGCGAGGAGAAGTCCCGGGACTCGGTGCTCGACGGGATCGCGCTCAGCCAGCCGGCGCTCGCCTTGGCTGCGAAGATCCTGCACCGGGTCGAGCGGGGCGGGGTGTCCGTGCCGCTGCCCGCCGGTGACGACCTGGGCAGCCTGCTGCTGCGGGCGGTCGCCGAGGCGCACGCCGCCGGCCTCGACGCCGAAGCCGCGCTCCGTGCCGCCGCTCTCACCTACGCCGAAGCGGTCCGAGCCGCCGAGCGTTAGACCCGGCTGCCCGGCGCCGGGAAAATGTCAGTCCTTCCGAGTAGGTTTCACGGCATGCCGGAGTTCGTACCGCTTGCCGAGCGCATCGTCGACGCCCTCCTGGAGAGCGACCCCGCCACCGCCTCCTACGCGGGCGACCACCGTTTCGACGACCGCCTGCCCGACCACTCCGCCGTCGGCGTGTCCGACCGCGTCGCCATGCTGCGTGACGCCGGTGACGCGCTCAGCGGCGTCGACCCCGACGGCCTCGACCCGGAGGACCAGGTCGACCACGCGATCCTGACCGCCCGGGTGGAGCGTGCGCTGTTCGAGCTGACCGAGGTCCGCGAGCACGAGTGGAATCCGCTGGAGCACAACCCCGGCCCGCTGCTGCACGGGTTGATCGCCCGCCCGTTCGCGCCGCTCGACGAGCGGCTGACCAGCCTTGCCGGTCGTCTGGGGGCCATCCCCGACGCGCTGGCCACCGCCCGTGCCGTGTTGCGCGACGTGCCCCGCATCCACGCCGAGACCGCTGTCGGCCAGTTCGCCGGCACCGCCGGGCTGATCCGTGACGAGCTGCCCCGCCTGCTGGCCCAGGCCCCCGCCCTGCGCGGCGATGTGGAGCCGGTCGCGGCCCAGGCGCTCTCCGCGCTGGGCGAGTTCGACGGCTGGCTGCGCGCCCGGCTCGAGGGCGACGACCCCGGCCGCGATCCACGGCTCGGCCGCCGGCTGTGGGAGGCGCGTCTCTGGCACACCCTCGACACCGAGCTGCCCGCCGCCGAGATCCTGTCCCGCGCCCGGGCCAACCTCGACCGGGTCAGTGACGAGCTGCGTGCCGCCGCGGCCGAGCTGACCGGCGGCCCGGCCACCGACGAGACGGTCCGCCGCGCCCTCGACAGCATCGCCGAGCGGCATCCCGACGACACCACCATCGTCGGGCTGGCCAAGGTGACGATGGCCGAGGCGACCGAGTTCGTCCGGCGGCACGACGTCCTGTCGCTGGTGGACGATCCGTGTGTGATCGAGGAGATGCCGGAGTTCGCCCGCGGTGTCGCGGTGGCCTACTGTGACCCGCCCGGCCCGCTCGAGACAGCCGACGTGCCCACGTTCTACTGCATCGCGCCGGCCCCCGCCGACTGGCCGGCCGAGCGGATCGCCAGCTTCTACCGTGAGTACAACGACGAGATGCTGCGCAACCTCACCGTCCACGAGGCGATGCCCGGCCACTTCCTGCAGATCGCCCACTCCCGGCGCTTCCGGGCCGCCACCCGGGTCCGTTCGCTCGGCTGGTCCGGCCCGTTCGTCGAGGGCTGGGCGGTGTATGCCGAGGAGCTGATGGCCGGTCTCGGCTTCGGCGGCCTGCCGGTGCGGGTGCAGCAGCTCAAGATGCAGCTGCGGATGAGCCTCAACGCGATCATCGACCAGCTCACCCACTGCGAGGACCTGCCCGAGGCCGAGGCGATGGCGCTGATGACCGGTCGCGGCTTCCAGGAGGAGGGCGAGGCGGCCGGCAAGTGGCGGCGGGCGCTGCTCACCTCGACCCAGCTCTCCACGTATTTCGTCGGCTACACCGAGGTGGCGGCGATCGCGGCGGCGCGGCCGTTCGGCGCCACACCGAAGGCCTGGCACGACGCGATGCTGGCCCACGGGTCCCCGCCGCCCCGGCATCTGCGCGCCCTCCTGGGCGTCTGACCCGCCGCCGATCGTGGTTGATCGACCACAATCGCGGACACCGGGAGGCCGCTGGGAGCGCAGCGCTCACCTTTCAGCGAAAGCGTTCAGCGAGTCCGGAGGAGCCGACGAGTCTCGAGTGAATCGGATGGGCCTCGTGGCCGCCGAGTTCGGAGCGGTGCGGGACCGCAAGCGGGTCCGCTGGGGCTGCCCTGTGCGGGCGATCTGCGCGGCGGGCTTGTGCGGGTGGTCCGTGCGGCGGGCGGTTCGTGCGGCGGGCGGTTCGTGCGGCGGGCGGTTCGCGCGGCGAGCGGTTCGCGGCGGGCGGGCCGGGCGGCGGGCGGTTCGCGGCGGGCGGTTCGCGCGGCGAGCGGTCTGCGCGGCGGGCGGTTCGGGAGTCGTGCGGGGCGCTGGGATGCGGGCGGTCGCGGTCGTCAGGCGGGTCGGCGGTCGTCCAGGTGGGCGTCCGGGGGGACGGTGAAGTCGGCCTCGTCGGTGCCGGAGCTGTAGTCGGTGAGCAGCATCTCGACGGGGGTGCCCTGGACCGTTCCGGTGAAGGCGGCGACGGTGCCCTCGCCCGTCACGCAGACCTCGAACCCGGCGCCGAACTTCAGACACGATGCGTATCGCCCGGCGATCGTGGTCTCCCGGGGTACCACCTCCACGCCCGGATCTATCGCGGCGACCTCCAGCATGTCGAGGATCGCGGACGGGGTGATCAACCCGGTGGAAGCCGGGATCGTCTGGTCGGCGTCCGGTGACGTGGCGGTGCAGACCGCCTTCCCGCCGGAGCCGTCGCAGCGGGTGACGGCGTCCGGTGTGCTGATCAGACTGCCGGACGGCCAGCTGTAGGCGACCCGGGACGGCGACTGCGCGCGCACCACCCGGGCTGTCGCGCCGCCGGCCAGGCGGTAGGTGGTCGTCCAGGTCAGCGCGTCGGCGGCGGCGACCCGGTCGGCGGCCTCGGAGACCAGCGCCTCGTCGGCGATGCCGGCCGCGCCGGCCTGGTCGAGGCCGGTGCAGGCGGTCACACCGCCCAGAGCCAGAACGAGCACTGCCGCGAGCCGGGCCGCGCCGGTCGGGTGTCGGCTGCCTCCGTCGGTCGGGAGCCGGACGGGACGGGCCGGCTGGCGCGGGGTGGCGGGCACGGAGACCACCCTGACGTACCCGCGCCACCCCACGCAATCGAGTATCCGGCGACGTATGTCGATGATTCGAGGGCTTATGGCACGACAATTAACCGGCCGGAGGCCCTCCATTCACGGGACTTCCCGGCCGTATTCGAATTCGCATTCCGGATTCACCGGGCGGCGGCCGCGGCCAGTGCCTCCTCGGCCAGGGCGGTGGCGGCTGCCGCTTCGCGCCGGGCCTGTGACTGGAGGCGCATCACGTACCTCCGGATGATCTTCGCCTGTCGCTCGTCCTGCTCGAAGATCGCGACCATCTCGGTGACCAGGGGCCCGCGGACCGGAACCTGCTGGCGGATCTGCGCGACCCGGTACGCGGTGGCCGGGAACTGCACGACGTCGTCGCCGAGCTGCAGGCGGAGCAGCATCTCCTCGCCGGGCCGCAGGTCGACGTCGCTGAAGTAGGCCCGCACCGAGCGCTCGCTGAGGTCGTGCACCCGCCCGACGCGTTGCGGGTCGTCGGCCCGGACCAGCAGGATGCTCTCGCCGCCTCCGCCGCGCACGAAGTTCCGCAGCTGCTCGATCTTCGGATCACCGAGCGGCGTGACGTCGATCCGGTTCTCTTCGGTCCCCCGCACCGTCGCCTGCTGGGTGTACCGGCCACGAGGGCCGGCCGGCCAGCGCAGGACGACCACGGCACCGACCGCGAGCTGGGCGTCGGCGAGCGGGAGGGACAGCGTCACGGTGGTCTCGGCGACCCGGACCACGCGGACTTCCGTGAGGGTCTCGGCCCCGATGTCCAACTCGACACGCGACCCGTCTGCGGGAAACAGGCTACTGGTCATAGTGTTCATCGCTTCGGCAGGTACGCCGCAGGTTTGAGGCGATCCGGCAGGGGAGTTCACCGGCCGAGCGAACACGCCATTGCCGGACTCGATACGCTCTGCGGTGTGGTCGGCCCGCAGGGTCGCGGACCGAAACTGTATTCGTACAACTATTAGGGAGCGACACGACCAATGGCCACCATTGAAGCAATCGTCGCCCGCGAGATCCTCGATTCCCGGGGCAACCCGACCGTCGAGGTCGAGGTCGGCCTGGACGACGGCTCGGTCGGCCGCGCCGCGGTGCCGTCCGGCGCCTCCACCGGCGCGTTCGAGGCGCTCGAGCTCCGTGACGGTGACAAGGGCCGCTACCTCGGCAAGGGTGTCGAGAAGGCGGTCGCCAACATCGAGGAGCAGATCGTCGAGGAGCTCGTCGGTTACGAGGCCTCCGACCAGCGCCTGATCGACCAGAAGATGATCGACATCGACGGCACCGACACCAAGTCGTCGCTCGGCGCGAACGCGATCCTCGGCGTCTCGCTCGCCGTGGCCAAGGCCGCCGCCGCCTCCGCCGAGCTGCCGCTCTTCCGTTACCTCGGTGGCCCGAACGCGGCGCTGCTGCCGGTCCCGATGATGAACATCCTCAACGGTGGCGCGCACGCCGACTCGAACGTCGACGTGCAGGAGTTCATGATCGCTCCGATCGGCGCGCCGACCTTCCGGGAGGCCGTGCGCAGCGGCGCCGAGGTCTACCACGCGCTCAAGTCGGTGCTGAAGAAGAAGGGCCTGTCCACCGGCCTCGGCGACGAGGGCGGCTTCGCGCCGAGCCTGTCGGCGAACGTCGCGGCCCTGGAGCTGATCGCCGAGGCCGTCCAGGCCGCCGGTTACACCCTGGGCAGCGACATCGTCCTGGCCATGGACGTCGCGGCCACCGAGTTCCACAAGGACGGGGCGTACGTTTTCGAGGGCGCGCCGAAGTCGACCGAGGAGATGATCGCGTACTACGCGAAGCTCGTCGCCGACTTCCCGATCGTCTCCATCGAGGACCCGCTGGGTGAGGACGACTGGGCCGGCTGGAGCGCGATGACCGCCGAGCTCGGCAGCAAGATCCAGATCGTCGGCGACGACCTGTTCGTCACCAACCCGCAGCGCCTGGCCCGCGGCATCGCCGAGAACGCCGCGAACGCCCTGCTGGTCAAGGTGAACCAGATCGGCTCGCTGACCGAGACGCTGGACGCCGTGGACCTGGCCCACCGGGCCGGCTTCAAGACGATGATGAGCCACCGGTCCGGCGAGACCGAGGACGTCACCATCGCCGACCTGGCCGTCGCGGTCGGCTCCGGCCAGATCAAGACCGGCGCCCCGGCCCGGTCCGACCGGGTCGCGAAGTACAACCAGCTCCTGCGCATCGAGGAGCAGCTGGAGAGCGCCGCCCGGTACGCCGGTGCGGGCGCGTTCCCGCGTTACCGCGTCGGCTGACGGCCGGACGTCGGATCATCGAAGAACCGCCCGGGCACGGCGGTGGACGCCGGGGTGATCCGGCTCTCGCCGGCCCGGAGCGGGCTCGGTTTGTGGCGCCCGCCCATGGAGGCATAGGTTTCCAGGACGGGCGCCACGATCCACGGCTGACGGGAGGGCGGAGATGACGGAACGCCGCACGCCGAGCGGCCAGGGCCCGACCCGTCGCCGCCCCGGAGCGGCCGGCCGGCCCTCCGCGTCCCGCACGAGAAACACGGGTCCGATCCGGGTGCCGTCCGCTCGGCGTACTCCTGCGGGATCCTCCGGCGGCGCAGCCGCGCAGCGCACCGACGCTCCCCGCCCGCGCGCGCTGACCAGCCGGGCCACCATCCTCATCGCGCTCGTCGTCGTTCTCGCTCTCGCCTACACGTATCCCCTTCGGGTGTATCTGGAGCAGGAGTCGCAGATCGCTGAGATGGAGGCGGCGGTGGCCGCGCAGCGGGCCGATATCGCCGCGGCGGAGAAGCAGCTGGCGAAGTGGAAGGACCCGGAGTATCTGCGCATCCAGGCGCTGGAGCGTTTCTCCTATGTGCGTCCCGGTGAGACACCGCTGCTCGTCGTGCCGAACGAGGAGGACGAGGCGGCCGCCGCGCAGACCCCGGCCGCGGCCCCCGACAGGTGGTACGACACGCTGTGGAGCAGTGTCCAGGCGGCCAACGCCGAGACCTCCAAGTAGAAATCCCAGGACTGATCCGGACTGATGGACGAACCCACTCCCGCCGACCTCGACATCGTGGCGGCCCAGCTCGGCCGTCGCCCGCGCGGCACCCGGGCGATCGCGCACCGCTGCCCGTGCGGCAACCCCGACGTGGTGGAGACCTCGCCGCGTCTGGATGACGGCACGCCGTTCCCCACCATGTATTACCTGACCTGCCCGCATGCGACCGCGGCGTGCAGCCGGCTGGAGTCGGCCGGCGTCATGCGCGACATGCAGGAGCGTCTCAGCACCGATCCGGAGCTGGCCAAGAGGTATGCGGCCGCCCACCAGGACTATCTGGACCGGCGGACCGCCGTCGAGGACGTGCCGGAGATCCGGAACGTGTCGGCCGGTGGCATGCCCGACCGGGTGAAATGCCTGCATGTCCATCTCGGGCACGCGCTGGCCGCCGGGCGGGGCGTCAACCCGTTCGGCGACGAGGTGCGCGACGCGGTCGAGCCGTATTGGGCGGGTGGCCCCTGCGTGCGGCTGGCGGACGACGAGTGAGGATCCGGCGGGCCCGGACCGGGGACGTGCGGGCGATCCGGTCCCTGGTGGATACGTATACGACTGATCGCCGGCTGCTCAGCAAGGCCACCGTGACGCTCTACGAGCAGGTCCAGGAGTTCTGGGTGGCGGAGGCGGAGGACGGCCGGGTGGTCGGCTGCGGCGCTCTGCACGTCATGTGGGAGGACCTGGCCGAGATCCGGACGGTGGCGGTCGACCCGACGTTGCGCGGGCAGAAGATCGGTCACCGGATCGTGGCGGCGCTCCTCGACCAGGCTCGTGAGCTGGGCGTGGCCCGGGTGTTCTGTCTCACGTTCGAGACCCGGTTCTTCGGGTCGTTCGGGTTCACCGAGATCGACGGGGCGGCCGTGCCACACGGCGTCTACGAGCAGTTGCTCCGGTCGTACGACGAGGGTGTCGCCGAATTCCTCGACCTGGAACGGGTCAAGCCGAACACGCTGGGGAACACGAGAATGCTGCTGCACCTATGAGCCGGCGCGTGGCCGCGATCGACTGCGGGACCAATGCGATCCGCCTGCTTATCGCCGACGTGGCCGGGGACAGGCTGACCGACGTCGCCCGGCGGATGGAGATCGTCCGGCTGGGGGAGGGCGTGGACCGGACCGGGATGCTCGCTCCGGCCGCGATCGAGCGTACCCGGCAGGCTCTTCTCGGTTATGCCGCGGAGATCGCCGAGCTGGGCGTGACCCGGGTGCGGATGTGTGCCACGTCGGCCAGCCGGGACGCGTCGAACGCGCAGGACTTCCGGGACATGGTGCGCGGCGTGCTGGGCATCGATCCGGAGGTGATCACCGGCGAGCAGGAGGCCGAGCTGTCCTTTCTGGGCGCCGTGAACGGCCTGGACGCCGAGGGCCCCTACCTGGTCTACGACCTGGGCGGCGGCTCCACCGAGTTCGTCACGGGCACGACCGGCGTCGAGAAGTCGATCTCGATGGACATCGGCTGTGTCCGGATGACCGAGCGGCACCTGCACGGCGATCCGCCGACGGCGGCGGAGCTGGCGGCGGCCGAGGCGGACGTCATCGAGGCCGTCGACACGGCCTTGGCGGCCGTGTCCGGCAAATCGGCGCGGACGTTGGTCGGCCTTGCCGGGACGGTCACCACGGTTGCCGCTCTGGCTCACGACCTCGAGGAGTACGACTCCGAGCGCATCCACCACAGCCGGATCGACACCGCGACCGTCGCCCGGGTGACCGACGAGCTGCTGGCGATGACCGTCGCCGAGCGGCTGGCCCTGCCGGTGATGCACCCCGGCCGTGCCGACGTGATCGGCGCCGGCGCCCTGATCATGAAACTGATCAGTGAGCGCTCCGGCCACGACTTCGTGATCGCCTCGGAGCACGACATCCTCGACGGCATCGCCTTCGGCCTGGCCTGATCTGCCTGCAAGAGAGGACCCGGTAGCGCGTTGTTGACGGTACTTCGGATTGCGCAGTAGTGTGCTTCGCGTGGATGCGACGCAACTGCTCAAAGGGGTGCTCGACCTGGCCGTCCTGGCGGTGCTGCGCGACGAGGACGGTTACGGCTACGACATCCTGCGGCGTCTGCGCGCGGCCGGCCTGGAGGAGGTCGGCGACGCCTCGGTCTACGGCACGTTGCGCCGGCTCTTCAACAACGGCCTGCTGAACAGCTATGTGGTGCCCAGTGACGAGGGGCCGCACCGGAAGTACTACGCACTCAACGAGGCCGGTCGCGCCGAGCTGCAGAGCTCCGGCAAGGTGTGGCAGGGCTTCGCGTCGATCATGGAAGATCTGCTTCGCGAGCGGGGGAAGGCGTGAACCTCACGGCACAGGACGAGATCGCCGTCTACGTCGAGGGCGTCCGGGAGGCGCTCGCCGGTCTGCCGGCCGCGACCCGTGACGAGCTGCTCGAAGATCTGCCGGAACACCTGGCCGAGGTGCTGGCCGAGGGCGGTGGCTCGCTCCATGAGCGGCTCGGCCCGCCCGCCGCCTACGCCGCCGAGCTGAGCGCGAGCGCCGGCTTCACCGCCACCACGCCACCCGCCGGGGAGCGGTCGCGGGTCGCGGCGACGGCCGCTCGCCATCGCGCGCGGATCGACCGGGCGCTGCGTAGCTTCGACGAGCAGGCCGGGCCGATTCTCGGCTATGCGCGGGCGAGTGAGTTCCTGGCGCTGCTCCGCCCCGCCTGGTGGGTCCTGCGGGGCTATCTGGCGGCGATGTCCGTGGCGTTCCTGCTGCACGACCACGGCACCCCGCTGGGGCTGCTGCCCCGGGCCGGTGGTGACGACCTGGCCGCGATCCTGCTGCTCGGCCTCGGCATCCTCGGCTCGATCTGGCTGGGCCGCCGGGGCCGTCCGGTCGCACCGTGGCCGCGGCGCCTGCAGCGACTGGGCACCGGCTTCCTGGTGCTCTTCGCGGTGATCGGCTTCTTCGAGGTCGATTCGGCTGCGCAGCGCGATTATCAGTACTACGACAGTGTCGGCTACACCGATGAGCGCCCCGGTCCGTTGAGTGATGTTCGCGACGTCTTCGTCTACGACGGTGACGGCAAGCTCCTGGTGGGTGTCCAGCTCTACGACCAAGATGGGCAGCCGATCCGGGTCGGCGAGCCGGGCTGTTACGACGCCCAGGGCAATCCGGTGCCGATCACGAATCCGGGATATCCGTATTGCCCGTCGCAAGCGCCGTTCCAAAGCGGCGAACCGGCGTTGTCCACAGCTCCGTCCACAGGGCCCTCGGGGGCCTCCGCAGATCCGTCACCAGCCACACCGTCCTCAACTCCCACCAGGTGACACCGATGTTGGTTGCGGCTCGGCCACGGTGAGGAATCAGGCTGCAAAGGGGATCGCGCGCAAGCGACGTCGGTCGCTATCCTCGCGTGCCGGCCAGCGATGCCGGCCGTACCCCTTGAAAGGAAAGCCCGATGACAGACCCGGTTGTGCCGCCCTCATCCGGTGGCCAGTTCCCGCCGCCGAACGCGGGGCCCCAGGGTTACCCGCCTCCCAACGCCGGTGGCCAGTTCCCGCCGCCGAACGCGGGGGCTCCGGGCTTCCCGCCGCCCAACGCGGGCGTTCCCGGCGCTCCGGCTCCTTTCCCTGGCACTGAGGGCAAGAAGAAGAGCGGGTTCGCCAAGAAGGCGCTCAGCATCCTCGGCACCATCGTTGTGATCGTCGTCATCGCGGCGATCAAGTTCGGGATCGGCTCGGCCCTCTCCGAGGACCCGACCAAGGACGCGAAGGCCGGCGACTGCATCGGCGTCTCGCAGGAGGTCAAGGAGACCACCACCGAGGTCGAGGCCAAGATCGTCGAGTGCTCCTCGTCCGACGCGAAATACACCGTGCTCGGTCGCGTCGAGGGCATCAAGGACGAGAAAAGCACCGCCTGTGACGACATCATCAACAAGGGCCTCAAGGAGGGCGAGGAGGGTGCCGTCATCGCCTCCCAGGAGGACAAGGGCTACCTGCTCTGCCTGAAGGTCAACTGACCTTCGTAACGCTCACGGGGCCGGGTCGGTCACGGGCATCCGAGCGGATGTCCGCGGCCGACCCGGTTGCGTTCCGTCCCGCGCGGGGATGCTGTGCTGGACGGGTGCTTCCGTCCGGCGCCTCCGCGCGTACCCCCGACATGGTCGTCGCCCAGGCGGCCGGGGCCGCCTCGCTGGCCGAGGTCGACGCCGGTGTCGCGGATTGTTTCGCCTGCCCCCGCCTGGTCGCCTGGCGCACCGACGTGGCGGTCACCAAGCGGGCCTCCTTCCGCGATCAGGAGTATTGGGGCCGTCCGGTCCCCGGGATGGGCCCGGCCGACGCCGAGATCGCCATCCTCGGGCTGGCGCCGGCCGCGCACGGCGGCAACCGCACCGGGCGGATCTTCACCGGCGACCGCTCCGGGGATGTGCTCTTCGCCGCACTGCACCGCGCCGGTCTCGCCAGCCAGCCGACGAGTGTCGCCGCCGACGACGGCCTGGAGCTGCGGCACACCCGGATCTTCGCGGCGGTCCGCTGCGCCCCGCCGGACAACAAGCCGACACCGGAGGAGCGTGACACGTGCGCGCCGTGGAGCCGGCGCGAGCTGGAGCTGATCCGGCCGACCCTGCGGGTGGTGGTCGCGCTCGGCGCGTTCGCCTGGGCCGCGTGGTGGCCGGCGATGACCGCGGCCTACGGTGTGCGCCCTCCCGTGCCACGTCCGAAATTCGGGCACGGCGCCCAGGTCAGCGTGCCGGGCGCGCCCGTTCTGCTGGGCTGTTTCCACGTCAGCCAGCAGAACACGTTCACCGGCCGGCTCACCCCCGGCATGCTCGACGACGTGTTCGGCCGTGCGAAGGGTCTGGCGGGCCTGGCATGATGCGAGCGCCGACAATCCCCGAGCCACGGATCTGAGCCGTTATGGACTTCGCCGCACTGCGCCGATGGTGGCCACTCGCCGCTGTCCTCGGACTGCTCTTCGTGACCTCGCTCGCCGCGACCCGGTCCGCCCCGCAGCTCGACCAGCTCGAGCCGGACGCCGAGCCCACCCGCCCGCCGCTGCTGCCACCCCGCCCGTCCGTGCAGCCGAGCTTCCAGGAGACCGTCCCGGAGCCGGCCCGGGTCCTGCCCGACTGGGTGGGCACCGCCACCCTGGTGGTGCTGATCACCGGGGCGGTCCTGATGGTGATCGGTCTCACTTGGGCGCTGGTCCGCGACCACCTGCGCCGCCGCCCGGCCCGCGCCGGGCGCCACCAGCCGCGCCGGGCCCAGCAGACGGCCGACGACCTGGTCGCCGCCCTCGACGCCGGCCTGGAGGAGCTGTCCGACACCGACCGTGACCCGCGCCGGGCGGTGATCGCCTGCTGGGTGCGGCTGGAGGACGCCGCGGCCGCCGCAGGCACGCCACGTCACCCCGGCGACAGCCCCACCGACTACGTCGGACGGTTGCTCGCCGAGCAGCGGGTCGACGCCGGCGTGCTGGCCGCGCTGCTGGAGGTCTACCGCGAGGCGCGATATGCGACGCACACCGTCGACGACCAGATGCGCCAGCAGGCACGATCGGCCCTGGAGCGGCTCCGCGCCGACCTGGGTGCGACGCGGAGCGCGGGCGTGAGCGGGGCCCCGGCATGAGGCGGCCTCGTCCTTTCCGGCGCCCCCGCATCGAGGCGGAGGTGACGGCATGAGCGACGGTGGTCTGGACGATCTCTTCAGCATCGCCGACCGCCCGCGTGCGGTCGAGGAGCCGGAGGCTGTCGACAAGCGACGCTCGATCGCCGTGGCGCTGGCCGGCAACGCCGCAGTCATCGGCCTGGTCGCCGTGGTCATCGTCGCCGGGCTGCGCGCCCTGGGCACCAGTATCTCGCTGTTGCTGCTGATCAGCCTGCTGATCGGGCTGCGCGTGGTGATCTACGCGGCCCGCCTGGTGGCCCCACCGCCGGCGCCCCGGCTGCGGTCCAAAATCGGCGCCGGCGCGTCACCGTCCGGTGACGCGCTGCGAGCCGCCGTCCGCCGCTGGGAGCAGAACCTGGACCGGGCCCACTCCGACCCGGATCTGTATGCGCGTAACGTTCTGCCGGTGCTCGCGGAAATGGCCGACGAACGGTTGCGCCTGCGGCACGGCTTCACCCGGGCCAGTGACCCGCGCCGAGCCCGGGAGCTCCTCGGTGACGACCTCTGGTCGGCGCTGTCCGGTCCGGGCCGGCGCGCGCTCAAGGCCCGGGATGTCGAGACTTACCTAGACGCCATGGAACGACTGTGAGAAAGGTGCGCCGGTGACGCAGGCTCTTCCCCCGTACGAGGTCGGGCGGCTGGCCGGGGCGGTTCTCGACTCGGTCGGTTCGGTCGTGGTGGGCAAGCGGGACTCGCTGGAGCTGGTGCTCGCCGGGATCCTGGCCGGCGGCCACGTGCTGCTGGAGGACATGCCGGGTCTCGGCAAGACGCTGACCGCCCGCTCGTTCGCGCAGGCTCTGGGGCTCGACTTCCGCCGGCTCCAGTTCACTCCGGACCTGCTGCCCGCCGACGTCACCGGCTCGTTCCTCTACGACCAGCGCAAGGGCGACTTCGCGTTCCGCGCGGGGCCGGTCTTCACCAACATGCTGCTGGCCGACGAGATCAACCGGACGCCGCCGAAGACCCAGTCCGCCCTGCTCGAGGCGATGCAGGAGAAGCAGGTGTCGGTCGAGGGCGTGACCTACCGGCTGGACCCGCCGTTCCACGTGATCGCGACCGCCAACCCGATCGAGTACGAGGGGACCTACCCGCTCCCCGAGGCCCAGCTGGACCGGTTCCTGCTGCGGGTCTCGTTCGGGTATCCGACCGCCGAGGAGGAGTGGTCGGTGCTCCAGCGGCGGATGGCCCGGCGGCAGGAGGAGGCCACGCTCACGCCGGTGGTCGATGCCCGTACGTTGCAGATGATGCAGGCCGCCCTGGAGTCGGTGGCGGTCGAGGACTCGATCGGCCGCTACATCGTGGCGCTCGCGTCGGCGACCCGGGAGCACGGCGCGGTCCTGGTCGGCTCCTCACCGCGTGGCTCGCTGGCCCTGCTGCTGCTGGCCCGGGCCCGCGCCGCGATGGCCGGCCGTGACTACGTGGTGCCGGAGGACGTGAAGGACGTCGCGATCCCCGCCCTCGCCCACCGGATAACGCTGCGGCCGGAGATGTGGCTGCGCCAGGTCAATCCGTCCTTCGTGGTCCAGGAGGTGCTCACCGCGGTGCCCGCCCCGGCCAGTGGGGCGCTCCCGACGTACGCCCGGCATGACTGATCTGCTGCGCCTCCGGCCGGCCGTGCCCGCATCGGGCACGACCGAGCCGTCGTCCGGCCCGGTCTGGGCGCCCACCCGGGCGCTCGGCCGGACGGTCCTGCTCACCGGCCTGCTCCTGCTGCTCGGCGTGGCGCTGGGCCGGGTCGACCTGGTGCTGCTCGCGGCCCCGTTCGCGATCGGCGCGGCGATCAACCTGCGCCGCACCCCGGTCGCCGCGCCGGAGATCACCATCAGCGCCGACGAGTCCCACCTGGTCGAGGGCGGCGAGGTGGAGGCGGGCCTGACCGTCGCCAACCCCGACTCGATCGACTACGACCTGGTCGTCGTCCGCGCCCGGACCTCGCCCTGGCTGAAACTGGAGCACGCCGACCGGCCGTTCGCGATCACGGTGAGCGCTGACGCCTGGGCCGCCATCGACCTGCCCGGCGAGGCTCTGCGCTGGGGCCGGCAGGACGTCGGCCCGGCCGCCGCCCGCGCCGCGGCCTGCGGCGGCCTGCTGGCCTGCCGGCCGGTGGTCACCCCGGCGCGAGGGGTGCGGGTCTATCCGGTCACCGAGCCGTTCAACGCGACGGAGGCGATGCCGGCCGCGGCCGGCCTGGTGGGGGCGCATCGCTCCCGGCGGCCGGGTGAGGGCGGAGAGCTTGCGGGGGTACGCCAGTTCGCGCCCGGCGATCGACTCCGGCGCATCGACTGGCGTGTGTCATTGCGGACCCGCGACCTGCACGTCGCCTCGACCCTGTCGGACCGGGACGCCGAGGTGCTGCTCCTGCTCGACGTGCTCGGCGAGATCGGCCTCTCCGGCGGGGTCCGCGGCAGCTCGTCGGTGCTGGACACCACGGTCCGGGCGGCGGCCGCGATCGCCGAGCACTACCTGCATCGGGGCGACCGGGTCTCGCTGCTGGAGTACGGCTCGACCGCCCGCCGGCTGCGCCCCGCCTCCGGCCGCCGGCAGTACCTGACCGTGCTGGAGTGGCTGCTCGACGTACGGCCCGACCCGGCCGGGACCGAGCAGTACGAGAACGTCGTCAGCGCCCACCACGTCTCCTCGTCGGCGCTGGTGGTGGTGCTCACCCCACTCGTCGACCCGCGCGCCGCCGACATGCTCGCCCAGCTCACCCAGTCCGGGCGGTATGTGGTGGCGGTCGACACGCTGCCCGCGGATGCCAAGCCCCCGGTGCGCAACCAGTGGACGCCGGCCGCCACCCGGTTGTGGCGGATGGAACGGGAGAACGTGCTCGGCCGGCTGCGGGAGCACGGCGTGCCGGTGGTGGCGTGGGCCGGCGCGGGCAGCCTCGACCTGGTGCTGCGCGACGTCGCCCGGCTGGCCTCGGCACCGAGGGGACGCTGACATGCTCGACGGGGTGAACCGCCGGATCGACCGCTGGCGCACGGCTGCCGGCCGCGCCACCGCCGTGCCGTTCACGGTCCGCTGCGGCATCGCGCTCACCGGACTGCTCAGCATCGGCGTGGCCTGGCCGGCCGAGCTGCTGTCTGATCCGAAGCTCATGCTGCCGGTGCTGGCCGCCGTCTTCTGGCCGGCGATGGCCCCCCGAGGCCGGGGCGGCACCGCTGTCGCGCTCGCCGCGATCGCCGGCTGGCTGATCGACACCGCGGGCTACGGCTCACCGGTCGAGCTGTGGCGTGTGCTGGCACTCGCCACCCTGCTCTACCTGGGGCACACGCTGACTGCCCTGGCGGCGGTCCTGCCGTACGACGCGATGGTCAACTTCGACGTCCCGGCGCTCTGGCTGGGCCGGGCCCTGCTGGTCGTGCTGCTCTCCGCGGTGGTCATCGTGCTGGCCCTGGGACTGACCGCCGACCTGGGCGGAGAGGCGTTCCAGCTGGCCACCATCGTCGGACTGATCGCCGCTACCACTGTGACAATGGTCCTAACGCGCATGGCCCGCCGCGAGTGAAATCTGAGTGTTTCGTCACTTGACTTCAGCCGTTGTGATCGTCACAGAACGGCGCATGAAAGGGCCCCGCGCGCGACAATAGGGGGGTGAATCCGCCGCGCATCGTCGTCGTTGGAGCAGGTCACGTCGGGCTTTACGCCGCCCTCCGCCTGTCCAAGAAGCTGAACCGGAACCGGGCCGAGATCGTCGTCATTGACCCCGTTCCGCACATGACTTACCAGCCGTTCCTGCCTGAGGCGGCGGCCGGTAACATTTCGCCGCGACACGCTGTGGTGCCGCTGCGCCGGGAGCTCAAGAAGTGCCGCATCGTCTCCGGTGAGGTCACCAAGGTCGAGCACGCCCGCAAGACCGTCACGATCCAGCCGATCGACGGCCCGGCCTACGAGATGGAGTATGACCACATCATCGTGGCGCCCGGCTCCGTCTCGCGCACTCTGCCCATTCCGGGCCTGAGCGACCGCGGCATCGGTCTCAAGACCATCGGCGAGGCCATCTACCTGCGCAACCACATCCTCGACCGGCTGGACGTCGCCGCCGCGACCCCCGACGAGGACGTGCGCAAGGCCTCTCTGAATTTCGTGTTCGTCGGCGGTGGCTTCGCCGGCATCGAGGCGCTCGCCGAGATGCAGGACGTGGTGGCCGACGCCCTGAAGTACTACCCGGAGCTGGACCCCAAGGAGGTCCACTTCATCCTGGTCGAGGCCAGCAACCGGATCCTCCCCGAGGTCGGACCGGAGATGGGTGCCTACACCGCCCGTCAGCTCGCCGCCCGCGGTGTCGACCTGCGCCTGAGCACCTTCCTGCAGTCCTGCGTCGACGGCCGCATCGTGCTGTCCGACGGTGACACCTTCCGCGCCGAGACCCTGGTCTGGACCGCCGGTGTGAAGCCGTCGCCGATGCTGGCCAACACCGACCTGCCGCTCGGGCCGAAGGGCCACGTCAACTGCCTGCCCACCCTCCAGGTCGCCGACCTCGAGACCAGTGAGGTGTGGGAGGGCGCCTGGTCCGCCGGTGACTGCGCCCAGGTCCCCGACCTGACCAACCCGGGTGGCTACTGCTCGCCGAGCGCGCAGCACGCCGTCCGCCAGGCCAAGGTGCTCGCCGACAACATCGCCCAGGTGGTCCTCGGCGGCGCGCCCAAGGAATATCGGCACAAGCACGTCGGCGGTGTCGCGGGCCTCGGCATCAACAAGGGTGTCGCGCACGTCTACGGCGTCAAGGTCAAGGGTTACCCGGCCTGGCTGATGCACCGCTTCTACCACGTCAGCCGGATCCCGTCGTTCAACCGCAAGGTGCGCGTGGTCGCCGACTGGGTGCTCGCCTTCGTGCTCAAGCGCGAGACCGTGGCCCTCGGCCAGCTGCACCACCCGCGTGAGGAGTTCACCGAGGTGACCCCGCCGGTCGAGCTGCCCGCCGAGAAGAAGGTCGCCGCCGGCGCCCGTTGATCGGGCCAATGCCGTTTCCACTGCCTGGGCGGCACCAGCTACGGTGTTCGCAGGCCGCCCGGGTGGTGGAATGGCAGACACGGCCGCCTTAAAAGCGGCTGCCCAAAAGGCGTGCGGGTTCGAGACCCGCCCCGGGCACCATCGCAGCGGTCGCGACGTGACGGTCGCGACCGTGATCGTTTCGGCATGCGTGCTGACCTGCACCGAAGGTCGGTTTTTCAGCCTGCTCACAGCTTCCGGGTGCGGCGCGAACGGCGCTCACCGCTTACCCTTGAACACAGGCATAGCGCCGCAACCTCAAGGGAGGCTGGAAACAGTGAAGACATCTAACCCGGTGCTCTCGCGCCTCGGCCAGGCGGCCGAGCGGGAGCGAGCGGCCGGGTACGGGCCATACGGGCCGGCCGCGCAGCCGGGTTACGGTCAGCCGGCATACGGCGATCCCTACCCCACGGCTACCGGCTACCCCTCCGCTCCTCCGGCCGTCCAGCCCATGACCATCGACGACGTCGTCGTCAAGACGGTCACGCTTCTCGGCATCACCGGCGCCTCCGCGGCCGCCGCGTGGACGCTCATCCCCGACAGCGCGATCTTCGCGGCCTGGATCGGGGCGGCGATGACCGGCCTGGTGCTCGGCCTCGTCCTCTCGTTCTCGCGGATGGCCAACCCGGCCCTCGTCATCGTCTACGCCCTCGTCGAGGGCGTCTTCGTCGGCATGGTCAGCAAGTACTTCCAGGAGATCGCCGGTTTCCAGGGCATCGTCCTACAGGCGGTGATCGCCACCTTCGGCGTGTTCTTCGTGATGGCCGCGCTCTACAAGGCGCGTGTCATCCGGGCCACACCGAAATTCGCCCGCGGCCTCATCGCCGTCATGGCGGGTCTCTTCGCGGTCATGCTGATCAACTTCGTGCTGGCGCTGTTCGGTGTCGAGACCGGCCTGCGCAGCAACGGCGCGCTGGGCATCGGCTTCAGCCTGATCTGCATCGTGGTCGCCTCGTTGAGCTTCATCCTGAACTTCAACGAGATCGAAGAGGGTGTGCGGATGGGCCTGCCGCAGCGCTACTCGTGGACCGCGGCGTTCGGCATCCTGGTCGGCCTCGTCTGGCTCTACATCGAGATCCTGCGCCTGCTGAGCTACTTCCAAGGCGACGACTGACGGTTCGTCCGTCGTCACGAGCAGCGCCCGGCCCGTCTCCCCGCGGACCGGGCGTTGTCCCCGATCTTCACCGAATGCCCGTCCCGCGCTCCGGCGCGGGGCGGGCATTCGCCGTTTTTCGCCCGCCCACCCTGCCTTCCGGGGGCGACGGTCGGACTTGCGCCGGCTCGTTGTTTTGGGGCCGATGCCCAACTTTGCGGCAGCTGGTCGCACTTGCGCCGGCCCGTTGTTCTGGGTGCGATTCCCAGTCTGCGGTATTTGGTCGCACTTGCGCCGACCCGTTGTTCTGGGGACGATGTCCAGCTTGCGGTAGGTGGCTGGGGCTGTGCCGGCTCGTTGTTCTCGGGGCGATGCCCAACTTTGCGGCAGGTAGTCGCACTTGCGCCGGCTCGTTGTTCTGGGGCGATGGCCGGGCCGGCGCCGGATTCGTTGGTTCAAGGGCGATGGCCGGCTTTACGGCAGGTTCATGTTTCGGGGTTGACGGTGGGCTCGCGGTGGGGCCGGCTACGCCGGGTATCGTCGCCGGGTGCCCGACTTCGCCGCCGCCATCGAGCGCCTGCTGACCCGGATCCACCACTGGGACGAGCCACGTTGGCGGTCGGCGTCGGCTACCGCGGGGCTGTCCCGGTCCGCGCTGGTCCAGGGGCTTGTCCAGCAGCTAGCCGACCTGGGCGCCGAGGCCGAGAAACGTCCGTCCCGTCCGGTGCCACACCTCCACGACCTGGTCCTCCGCGACCAGCTGCGGGTCCTGGCCGACGACATCCTCGCCGCCAACCCCACCGACGACCTGCTCGAACGCGCGACGCAGGCGACAAATGACGTTCGCGATTCGCTGGTGGGCCGGTAACCGCCGCCCACCGACCCGCGCGTCCTGCCCCGCTGACCCGCCAAGCCTCGCTGACCCGCGCGGCCCCGCCCCGCTGACCCGCCAAGCCTCGCTGACTCGCGCGTCCCGCCATCCGCGCGGCCCGCCCCCGCCGACCCGCCCGCCACGCCCGACCCGCGCGGCCCCGCCACGCTGACCCGGCAAGCCTCGCTGGCCCGCGCGTGCCGCCATCCGCGCGTCCCGCCATCCGCCGCCCGCCGACCCGCGCGTCCTGCCCCCGCTGACCCGCCAGCCTCGCTGACCCGCGCGGCCCCGCCACGCTGACCCGCCAGCCTCGCTGACCCGCGCGGCCCCGCCACGCTGACCCGCCAGCCTCGCTGACCCGCGCGGCCCCGCCACGCTGACCCGCCAAGCCTCGCTGGCCCGCGCGCCCCGCCATCCGCGCGCCCGGCCATCCGCCGGCCCGCCCGCCACGCCCGACCCGCGCGGCCCCCACGCCGGCCCGCCCGCCACGCCCGACCCGCGCGGCCCCCACGCCGGCCCGCCCGCCACGCCCGCCCGCCCGCCACGCCGGCCCGCGCGGCCCTGCCAGGTCGGCCCGCGCGGCCCCGCCACGCTGACGCGACGCAGTCCCGGCACCGGACTGAAACTCCTGCGCTGAGCCGAATGCGGCTGATTGGCCACGGCGGTCGCGAACCGGCCCCACCAGGGCGGCCTGCGGTGACTCCACCTCGCCGACCGATGGCGGCTCGAACTGGCCCCACCTAGAAATCTTCGCGAGGACTTCCCGCTGGTGAAAGGTAGGGCCAGCTTCAAACCGTCACGGTGGGGATCCTGGATCGGGTGAGGCCGCATGAAGTCGCCCCGGTGGGGCCGTATACAACCGTCGTAGCCAGCTGATCAGGTCCGCCCCACAGCCCATGGAGACAGCCCCGAGGGCCAGCCGGATAGGGGCGGGCCCGGCACGTGGTGCGACGTGCCGGGCCCGGGGTGTGGGGAGATCAGCTGAGGCGTTCGAGGATCAGCGCCATGCCCTGGCCGCCGCCGACGCACATGGTCTCCAGGCCGATGCTCTTGTCGTGCCAGTCGAGCGAGTTCAGCAGGGTGCCGGTGATGCGGGCGCCGGTCATGCCGAACGGGTGGCCGACCGCGATGGCGCCGCCGTTGACGTTGAGTTTCTCGATCGGGATGCCGAGATCCTGGTAGGAGGGGATCACCTGGGCGGCGAACGCCTCGTTGATCTCGACCAGGTCCACGTCGCCGATGGTCATGCCGGCTCGCTTGAGGGCCTGCTTCGACGCCTCGACCGGGCCGAGGCCCATGATCTCCGGGGACAGGGCCGTGACGCCGGTGGAGACGATCCGGGCGAGTGGGGTGATGCCGAGTTCGCGGGCCTTGGTGTCACTCATGATCACGACCGCGGCGGCGCCGTCGTTGAGCGGGCAGCAGTTGCCGGCGGTGACCCGGCCGTCCTCCCGGAAGACCGGCTTCAGCTGGGAGACCGCGTCGATGGTGACGCCGGAGCGGGGGCCGTCGTCCTTCGACACCACGGTGCCGTCGGGCAGTGTCACGGGAGTGATCTCCCGCTCCCAGAAGCCGTTGGCAATGGCTTTCTCGGCGAGTTTCTGGCTGCGTACCCCGAATTCGTCCATCTCCTCGCGGGAGATGTTCTTGATCTGCGCCAGGTTCTCCGCGGTGTAGCCCATCCCGATGTAGATGTCCGGGGTCAGGCCGTCCTCGCGCGGGTCGTGCCAGGTGGTCCGGTTCTTCGCGGAGGCGACGGTACGCGCCTGGGCGTCCGCGAAATACGGGTTGTTCCACGGGCCGCCGACGAGTTCCTGTGCGGCCGACGGCAGGCCGTCCGAGCTGCCGCGGGCGAAACGGGACACGGTCTCGACCCCGGCGGAGACGAAGATGTCGCCCTCGCCGGCCTTGATGGCGTGGAAGGCCATCCGGGTGGTCTGCAGCGAGGACGAGCAGTAGCGCGTGACGGTGGCGCCGGGCAGGCCGTCGAGGCCCAGCTTGGTGGCGACGACGCGGGCCATGTTGAAGCCCTGCTCGCCGCCGGGCAGGCCGCAACCGAGGTAGAGGTCCTCGATGAGTGTGCGGTCCAGCTGCGGCACCTTGGAGAGGGCGGCGTCGACGATCGTGGTGGCGAGATCGTCGGGGCGCAGATCCTTCAGCGAGCCCTTGTGGGCGCGGCCGATGGGGGAGCGGGCAGTGGCGACGATGACAGCTTCCGGCATACGGCCAGTTTACTCATCGGTAACATGGTGGGAAGCGCGAATTTGTCACACGCCGTGAAAATACCCTCCGGCTGGTCGTCGGACAGCGCCGAGAGCCGGCCGGACGCCTCAGACCTCCGTCATCGCGGCTTTGGCCACGGCCGGGTAGAGAGCGTGCGCCCACACCCGATAGCCGTCGGCGGACGGGTGGAAGCCGTCGTAACACAGGGTCCCGGCGTCGGCGCGGAACACCGCGCCCGTCTCGGCGGCCAGGTCGACCACCACACCACCGGCGTCGGTCACCGCCTTGGCCTGCGCCTTCGCCAGCCGCCGGCCGACGAACCCGGCGATCTGCCGCAGCGGCGGCGCCATCGACCGGGAGGCGCCCAGGTCGGGGCAGGTGCCGACGACCACCTGGACGCCGGCCGAGCGCAGCCGGCGAACGGCCTGCGCGAGCTGACCGGCCGCGTCCTCGGCGGCCCGCCCGGAGGCCGCGTCATACGACCCGATGAGGATGACGGCCACGTCGGGACGGTCACCGAGCAGCGCCCGGGCCACCTGGGTGGCGAGGTCGCTGGACCGCGACCCGGCCACGCCGACGCTGGAGAGCAGCACGTGCCGCTGGCCGGTGCCGGGGGAGCCGTCGGCGAGCAGCCGCGCGAGTTGGCCGCCGACCGTGTCGGACAGCCACTCCACACCCACGCCGACCGCCGCCGAGTCACCGAGCAGCACGAGTCGCAACGGCGGCGCGCTCTGCGGGCCCATCGAGGTACGCAGAGCCAGCCCCATGGTGGGCTTGGCATACCTCCGGGCCTTGGCCGCCAGCATCTCGCCGGCCAGCAGGGCGACCCCGCCCACTGCCCCGGCCAGCAGGCTCGTGGCCGCGGCCCTGGTCAGACGTTCCGGCAGCCCAGCCATGTCCCGCCTCCCTGCATCAGCCGACCTGATGATCCTCTGGGGTATACCCTACGGCCCCGCCGGCAGGGTCACCGCTGGGAACGGGGGCCGCGGTCGTCGGCCGCGAACTGAACCAGCGGTAGCGCCGCATCCGGGCCCAGCGGCCCGCCGGGGCGACCTCGGTGCCCGGGGCACGGACCGCCTCGTCGGCCGCCTCGGACAGGGTGCGCACGTCCTCGGCGACCGGGAGCGCCGCACGATCGCCCGTGCCCAGCACGGCCATCACCGTCGGCATCATCACGGATACGGCTCTCGCGTACCCCTCGACGGACGGGTGAAAACGATCCTCGCTGTACATCCGCACCGGGTCGGCCTCGAACATCGGGCCGAGCAGGTTGCCGATCGACACCGTCCGCCCGCCCGCCTCGACCACCGCGACGGTCTGCGCGGCGGCCAGCTGACGGCTCCAGCGCCGGGCCAGCCAGCGCAGCGGCGGCTTGATCGGCTGGATCGCGCCGAGATCGGGGCAGGTGCCGACCACCACGCGGCAGCCGCCGGCACGGAGCCGGCGCACCGCGTCACCCAGGTGGCGCACGGCGGCGGGCCGGGCCGAGACGTGCGTGACGTCGTTGCCGCCGATCAGGATGATCGCCAGGTCCGGCTGATACTCCAGGGCGGCGTCCACCTGGTACGGCAAGCCGGCCGACACCGAGCCGACCACGGCGAGCCGGTGCAGGCGGACCGGGCGGCGCAGGCGTCGGGAGATCCCGGTGGCGAAGAGCGCGCCGGGCGTCTCACGGGGACGGTGCACGCCGTACCCCGCGGCTGATGAATCTCCCAGGATCACCAGCTCGAGAGCCTTGCCGCCGAACTTCGCGCCGTAGACGCCGTCGCCCCGCGGCGGTGGCGCCTCGGCCATCGGGATCACCCGGCGGGCCTCGGCGGCCTGGCGCATCAGCAGTATCGCGGAGAAGGCGGTCAAACCGGCGGCTGCTCCGGCGACCCGGCCGGCGGCCTTGATCCACCGTCGGTGGACGGCGGCTGCATCGGTGCTGCTCATAGTCTCCCTCGCTGTCACTCGAAGGGAACCATCCGGCTCGCCCATGATCGGCGTGTGGGGTCGGGATTCGAGGCTAGCTCGTGCCGGCGAGAGGTTAGCGTGTGCCGGCGCGAGCCCGCGAGAGGCAATCATGGCGCGTTCCCGTCATGCTGGAGTTGCGGAAAGGGGAACAGAGATGGCCAAGACGTTGAAACGTGCGGCGGCGTTCACTGCGCTGGCCCGGGCGCTCACCGCGGGTAGCCGTGGTGGGCCGTCGGTGGCCCAGCGGCTCGGCGCGCTCCCGCGGATGATCAGGGCGAGTACCCGGGGTGAGTACGACGGCGGCATGCGCCTGGCGCTGATGGCGGCGGCCACGGCGTACGTGGTGTCGCCGATCGACGCCGTCCCGGAGGCGTTCCTCTGGGTCTTCGGGCTGGTCGACGACGCGGTGGCGGTGACCTGGCTGGCCGGCGCCGTGCTCGCCGAGACGGAGCGGTTCCTGGAGTGGGAGAAGACCGCACGGCCCGCGGTCGTAAAGTAAGACGTGCGCTATTACGACAACGTAGTCGAGATCATCGGCAATACCCCCTTGGTCCGATTGAACAGCGTGACCGAGGGCATCAGTGCCACAGTGCTGGCCAAGGTCGAGTACTTGAACCCCGGCGGCTCGGTCAAGGACCGGATCGCGCTGCGGATGGTGGAGGACGCCGAGAAGGCGGGCCTCCTCAAGCCGGGCGGCACGATCGTCGAGCCGACCAGTGGCAACACCGGCGTCGGGCTGGCCCTGGTGGCCCAGCGACGTGGGTACAAGTGCGTCTTCGTGTGCCCCGACAAGGTCAGCGAGGACAAGCAGAACGTGCTCCGGGCGTACGGCGCCGAGGTGGTGGTCTGCCCGACCGCCGTCGCCCCGGAGGACCCCCGTTCCTACTACAACGTGTCCGACCAGCTCACCCGGGACATTCCGGGCGCCTGGAAACCGGACCAGTACAGCAACCCCGCGAACCCGCGCTCGCACTACGAGGAGACCGGTCCCGAGCTGTGGGAGCAGACCGGCGGCAAGATCACCCACTTCGTGGCCGGGGTCGGCACCGGCGGCACGATCAGCGGCGTCGGGCGTTACCTCAAGGAGCAGGGGCCGGTGCGGATCATCGGCGCCGACCCGGAGGGGTCCGTCTACTCCGGCGGCACCGGGCGTCCCTACCTGGTCGAGGGCGTCGGTGAGGACTTCTGGCCGACGGCGTACGACCGGGACGTCACCGACGAGGTGATCGAGGTCAGCGACTCCGACTCGTTCGAGATGACCCGCCGCCTCGCCCGCGAGGAGGGCCTGCTGGTCGGCGGCTCCTGCGGGATGGCCGTGGTGGCCGCGCTCGAGGTGGCCCGCAAGGCCGGCCCCGACGACGTCATCGTGGTCCTGCTGCCGGACGGCGGCCGTGGCTACCTCTCCAAGATCTTCAACGACAAATGGATGGCGCGGTACGGGTTCCTGCGTACCCAGGAGGGCACGCCGACCGTGGCCGACGCCCTGGCCGGCAAGGGCGCCGAGATCCCGCCGCTGATCCACGTGCACCCGACCGAGACGGTCCGCGACGCCATCGACTACATGCGGGAGTACGGCGTGAGCCAGCTCCCGGTGCTCAAGGCCGAGCCGCCGGTGGTGACCGGTGAGGTGGCCGGCTCCATCTCGGAGAAGGCGCTGCTCGACGCGCTCTTCAGCGGCCAGGCCCACCTGCACGACACGATCGAGCGGCACATGACCGACTCACTGCCGATGATCGGTGGCGGCGAGCCGGTCGCCGAGGCAGTCGTGCTGCTGGAGAAGGCGGACGCCGCGATGGTCCTGGTCGACGGCAAGCCCGCCGGCGTCCTCACCCGTCAGGACCTCTTGGCGCATCTGAGCTAGCCGGCTCTGCTCCGCTCCGCGGCGAAATGCCTGGTAACCGGTGATGAGGCAGGTGATTTTCCGTCACCCGCAAACCCCGCGGGCGTCGAAGTCACCGGCCTCATCACCGGCGGCATTTCGCTGGTCGTACCGTCTCCACTCAAGCCGCCAGGTGTTCGACCTGCTCCCAGCGGGGGTCGGGCGTGACGGTCAGCTGGACACGCCCGTCCTGCCAGCCTGCGATCAGCGGCTTCAGGACCTCGGCCGCGACCGGGCTGTCGGCGTAGAGGTGCGTGGTCCGTACCCCGTCGGTGGTCTCGTGGGCGACCACCACCATGCCGTCGGCGTGCTCGGCCACATGGTTCTCGAAGGCGTGCAGCGCCGCCAGCGCCTCGCGCTGCGGAAAGCCGTTCTCGTCCCGGGCCGTGTACGGCACGTCCATCCGGATGTGCAGGTCGTGCCCGGGCCACCGGGCCGGCCGGAGCCGGGTCTGGGCCATCGCGATGATCGGTTTCCCGGCGCGCCGGCCGGACATGTTCCGCCAGCGTGGCTGACCGTCGGCCGGCAGCATGTCGGCGACCAGCGCGGCCAGCTCCGGGCCGGTGAGGCCGGGACCGGCGGTGGTGACCGCCTCGATCCCGCCGACCCAGATCTCCACGGTGTCCTCGCCGAGCAGCCAGTCGAGGGACAGGTAGGCGATCTGCCCGCGTGGCTCCTCCGGCAGCCGCGCGAAGTCCGGATGCCACACCTCGACATCCAGGCAGTCGCGCTCCTCGTCGTGTTCCGCCCGGAACCGGAGATCGTCCAGATCGAGTTGATGCCCGTCGAGCGCCAGCCGGGCGCCCTCCAGAGCGTCCGGCCGGCCCTGGCGTGCCGCCGCGTAGCCGAACGTCTCGTCCGGCGGCGGCCCGGCCCGGCGCCACCGCTCGGCGAGGGAACGCAGCTCCGGCGATCCGCCGCTGCTGACCACGAGCAGGTGCCGCGACGTCCGCCCGGCGGCGAACTCCCAGTGCAGATCCGGATGGATCGCCGCGATGAGACCGGCTGTCTCCTCGATGAACGTGTCGTCGGACCCGCCGCCGATCATCCTCTCGGCGCGTGGTCGCGCGCCCGCCCACCATGTCCAGAACGCTGTGATCGCGTCCTCCGGACCCGCCTTGCGGCGCTTCTTGAAGAGCACGGAAGAACGCTACCAACCCCGGATCGGCGGCATCCGGCCAGCGCCGGGAGACAACCTGACTCATGGACCGTCACGGATAGTCGCGGCAATCGCACAGACAGTCCGACCGCCTGGTGGGCCGCTGCTGTTGTATGTGTCGTGACGGAGCTATGAGCCACTCCCGGACGAAGGGGTAGGGGATGGTCGACGTCGACGAGGCGGCGCCCGCCGACATCGTGGACCGCCTGCTGTGGCGGGACGCGCAGAACATGCTCGGGCGGCACGTGGCAGCCCGGAACGGCAACTGCGTCTGGTGTGGATGGCGCTGGCCGTGCTCGGCCCGGACGCTCGCCGAGCGCGCCGACGCCGTGGCCCGGCGTCCGTGGCGTGACGCGTGGACGCTGCGGCACGACCTGAACAGCATGCGTGCCCTGCCCGGCAGACGGGCCGGGCTGGACGAGATCGGCAGCCGGTACTCCGCTGCCGGCTCGCACCACCGCAACCACGACCACCGGAGGTATCAGGCCTGACCCCAGGACCACGACGTCGCCGACACGCTTGACCGTCCCCCGGCAAGTACGGCTTCCCGGCCCGGCCGACGTCTACCAGCGGTGACACCGGAGCGCCCCGCCAGCGCGCCGGTATCCCGCGCCCAGACCCGCTCTTGAACTGGATCCCAGATCGGCACGCCTCCGCTGATCGAGCGCCTCCGGCCAGGCGCATCCGGTTCGGGCGGGGCGGTGGGCGGGAGCACGCGACTACAGGTTCCCCCGCATTCACTCGGTCGCGTGTTCCCGCCCAACCAGCAACCCCGTGCGCTACAGCGGGTGTGAGTACCGCAGCTGCCGCATCGGATGATCGTTGACCGGCGCGACCCTGGTCGCGCCGTCCGGCGTCCAGCCGCCCCGCTCGTAGAACCGCCGTGCCACCGGGTTGTCCGCCAGCACCCACAGCACCGCCCGCTCCGCGCCGAACCCGGCCAGCTGACCCAGCGCGTTGATCATCAGCTGCCGGCCGATGCCCGAGCCCACCCGGTGCGGCTCCAGATGGATCGCGTACAGCTCGGCGGCGCCCTCCGTCTCGCTCGGACCCACATAGGTGAAACCGGCCAGCTCACCGCCGACCTCCGCGACCGTCATCCGGTGCGTCTCCCGCTCCCACTTCCAACGCTCCACCCACCAGGCGCTCAACGCCTCCGGCCCGCGGGCGGCGAACGTCTCCGGCGGCAGCAGATCGGCGTAGGCGGCGGCACGCGAACGGTGATGCAGCGCGCCGACCGCGATCAGATCGGCATCCTCGACAGGGCGCAACAGAACGGTCATGCCCCCAGCGAACCAGCCCGCCACCACGGGGCGGCGCCCGGTGTGGCGCTCACGATCGGGAGGGCACCTTCACCCGGGCCAGGTCCTCGGCGATCACCACCGGGCCGTCGAACTCCCGGCGGGCCTCCTCCAGGAAACGGTCCGGTTCCGGATAGCGCTGCGAGAAGTGCGTCAGGACCAGGGTGCGTACGCCACACCGGCGCGCCACCGCAGCGGCCTGACCGGCCGTGAGATGTCCGACCTGGGCCGCCAGCTCCGCATCCTCGGAGAGGAACGTCGACTCGATCACCAGCATGTCCACCCCCTGCGCCAGCTCGAACACGCTGTCGCACAGGCCGGTGTCCATCACGAAGGCGAAACTCTGGCCGGGACGGGGCACGCTCACCTGATCGAGGGTGACGTCGCCGAGCCGGCCGGTGCGCTGCAACTGACCGACGGCCGGGCCGCTGATGCCGTGCTCGGCCAGCAGGGCGGGCACGATCCGTCTCGAGTCGGGTTCGGTCAGGCGGTACCCGTACGTCTCGATGGGGTGCCGCAGCGGCAGAGCCGTGAGGCGCCCCGCGGACGTCTCCACCGCGAATCCGGCGCCGACCGGGCCGGGCACGATCTCCGCGTTGTCCCAGTAGCTGGTGGCGTGCCGCAGGCGGTCGTAGAACTCCTGCCCGCCGGCCGGGTAGTGGACCGCGACCGGATGCGGGACCTTGTCGAGCGAGATGCGCTGAAGGATGCCGGGCAGGCCGAGGCTGTGGTCGCCGTGGAAATGGGTGATGCAGATCCGCGTGATCGGGGTCACCGGGAGGCCGGCCATCAGCAGCTGGCGCTGGGTGCCCTCGCCCGGGTCGAAGAGGATCACCTCGTCGTCCCAGCGCAACAGGTAGCCGTTGTGGTTGCGGTGCCGGGTCGGCACCTGGCTCGCGGTGCCGAGCACCACCAGCTCGCGCGTCACGGAATCCCCCCGGATATGAAGCGACCCCTGGGGACTTCCTCACTCGCGGACGAGCGAGGTCCGGTCGGACAAGGCCGGATCCCCAGGGGTCGGGTGGCTGTCTGATATTCGCCGCACCGCTGCCACACGGTCTCGACGTACTTCTCGAACTACGAAGCTGTCAAGGACAGCGGCTAGCGGACAGCCACCTCACGAGTCCCGTTGCTATACAACTTCGGACCACCTCCCTTCACGTGTACGGCCACGTTATCCAGCCCGCGGAGGGAGTGCCAACGAATTTGAATCACTACAGACGCGGGAATACCAGCGGGGAGTCGTTGGTGCTCTCGACGAACAGCGAGGCCGGGCCGACGATCTCCGGGTCCGGGACGCCGACGATCTCCAGGTCCTTGCCGGTGTAGTTGAACTTGTTCAGCACGTGCCGCATCGCGTTCAGCCGGGCCCGCTTCTTGTCGTTGCTCTTCACCACCGTCCACGGGGCGTCCGCGGTGTCGGTGTAGAAGAACATCGCCTCCTTGGCCTCGGTGTAGTCGTCCCACTTGTCCAGCGACTTCAGGTCCATCGGCGAGAGCTTCCACTGCCGGACCGGGTCGACCTGGCGGATCGCGAACCGGGTCCGCTGCTCGCCCTGCGTCACCGAGAACCAGAACTTGACCAGCCTGATGCCCGAGCGGACCAGCATCCGCTCCAGCTCCGGGGTCTGGCGGAGGAACTCCAGATACTCCTTGCGGTCGCAGAAGCCCATCACCCGCTCCACGCCGGCCCTGTTGTACCAGGACCGGTCGAAGAGCACGATCTCCCCGGCGGCCGGCAGGTGCTTGATGTACCGCTGGTAATACCACTGGGTGCTCTCGCGCTGGTTCGGCTTCTCCAGCGCGACGACCCGGGCGCCCCGCGGGTTCAGATGCTCCATGAACCGCTTGATCGTGCCGCCCTTGCCGGCCGCGTCCCGCCCCTCGAAGAGGATCAGGAGCCGCTCGCCGGTGTCCTTGCACCAGTTCTGCAGCTTCAGCAGCTCGATCTGCAGCAGGCGCTTGTCGTGGTCGTACTCCGGGCGGGGCAGCCGCTCGTCGTACGGGTAGTCCTCCCGCCACGTGTCCACCGGCCGGCCGTCGGCATCGATCAGACGGGGGTCGTCGTCCTCGTCGTCGACGACCCGATAGCCGGACAGCTCGGCGATCGGCCCGTCATAGGGGTTGGTGGTCGCCTGGTCGAACTCGGATTGCATGACAACGATTCATACCCGCGAAGACCAAGACCACAACCGGCTTGATCAGAACACTCGCCTAACTTTTCGCCGGCGCGCCGCCCTGGCCAGAGCCGGAACCCCGGCCAGCGCCTCCCGGCCGACCTGCTCCTGCCGGCCGTAGAGCACCCCGAAGTGGAAACTGTCCGGGCCCAGCTCGCGCAGCACACCCCGGGCGATGTTCGAATCCTGGTAGTCGCCCAGCCCGTCCTGCAGGTCCGTCAGCGCCTTGACCAGCCGTTTCGCCGGTTTGTCGCTGCTCGGCGCGATCAGCTCGACGGCGTACCTCGCCTGCTTGAAGCCCTTCCGCGACTCGTGGATCTCCTCCTCCACACCGGACGCCAGCGCCGCGTCCAGCTTCGCGTCCGCCTTCGCCAGCACCTTGCCGGCCCGCCGCACCGGGTCCGGAGTCTTCAGCGAACCGCGGTCCACCAGCTCGTCGATGCGGTCCAGCAGGTCCAGGTAGCGATCCGACTCCAGCGCCTCGGCCAGTTCGGCCCGGCCGGTCCCGATCCGGTGCTCCAGATGGTCGCGCACCCGCTGCGCCGTGTGCGCGAACTCCGGGCCGGCCTCCTCGACCAGGCCCAGCAGTTTCTCCTCCAGCACCTGCGGGTCACGCACCGCGCCCAGCACACCGGCCAGCCAGCGCAGCTCGTCCCGCAGCTCCTGCTCGTCGAACGCCTTCTTGTACGTCTTCAGGGTGCTGCGCAGACGACGGGTCGCGACACGCATCTGGTGCACCGCGCGGGGCTCGCCACGACGGGCCGCCGGGTCGTGGCCCAGGATGGCGTCGCGCTGCTCACGGGCGTACAGAATGACCGGGTTCGTGGTTTCTTTGATCTTCTTGCTCTTGGTGGCGGCCAGCCGCGCGGCCAGCGCCCGCGCCACCTTCGACGGGCCCTCCGCCGGGCGCGCCCCGGCGTCGAAGAGCCGCCGCTCGACCTCGTCGAGGACCGCGGCGTCGCCGTCGACCAGCTCCACCTCGACCTCCTGCCAGACCGTCTCCGCGCCGTCCGACTCGGCGGTCACCCGGTCCTGCGCGACCAGCGCGAGAGTCCGGCCGCCGGCATCCCGCAGCGGCGTCTCCACCCGGTGCGTGCGCAGCCGGGCCACCGGCCCCAGCGGGCTGCGCCGCACGATCGACCGGACCAGCGCGGTCAGCTCACCCGGCACCTCGGTGCCGGATCCCTGCAACCGATGCTCGGTACGGCCGGAGCCGTCCCCCGGCGTCTTCAGATGCCAGCCCGCGTCGTTGCCGCCGCTGCGCCGGCGAAGTGTCCGGCGATTTCTCATCAACCGGAGGTCCTCGGTGTCGAAGTACGTGGCGTCGAGATCATGGGTCTCGGCGCCGTCGACGCCGGCGATCCCGCCGACACCGACCAGGTCAGGAAGTTCGAACGTCTCGGGGACGTCGTATTTGCGCTCGGTCTCGGTGGCGATCTCCACCCGTCCATGGTGCCTGGCCCGAAGGCCCGTGCACAGCCATGTCTCAGGTTCGCCTGGCATCGTGGTGGCCCGGCCAGTAAGGAGTGCTGCATGGAGAAGTCCGAACGCCGCCCGATCCCTCTCGCCGTCTCGCTCGCCGGTCTGCGCCTGATCGGCGCCGGCGCCGTCCTCGGGCTGGCCCTCGCCGTTCCCGCGGCGCCCGCCCAGGCCGACCCGCCCCGGCCTCCGGCCACCACCCAGGACCAGCCCGACGAGGCGCCCGAGGGCTAGGCCGCGCTACCGCTCCGTCCGGCGCGCGACCGCTTCGTCCGTGGGCTACCGCTCCGTCCGTCGCGCCACCGCTTCGTCCGTGGGCTATCGCTCCGCCCGGCGCGCCACCGCCTCGTCCGTTGCGCTATCGCTCCGCTCGTTGCGCTATCGCTCCGTCTCGTCGGTGGCGAAGAGGTAGAGGGCTCGCGCGTAGTTCGCGGTCGCCGCGTTGTAGTACATCGTCGCCAGGCCGGTGCTGAAGTTGTTCGTGGTCAGCGCGTTCTTCGCATTGGACGAGGCGGACCAGCGGATTTCGGCATCGGTGGTGCTGATGCCGCGGCGTGCGCAGCGCAGCCGGTTCATCTCCTTGCCGGTCCGCCAGGTGTCGAGGGCCTCCTCGGCCTCGCGCATCATCGCGCGGGCCTGCTGCATCAGGGACTCGGCGAGGTCCCAGGAGTCCTGTTCGCTTTCGTTGTGCTGGTAGATCGGATTCACATCCACCTCCCGCTGGCTCGGTTCCGAGTGTGAGCGCGATTTCCGGACATGTCGACTTTTTTCGATCGCCAGCGTGAAATCCTCGTCGCCGACTTGCGCCGTGGAGGCGTCGGCGCGGGCGGCGCGGGTTACCCGTGAGTAGGTGTCGTCCGGGCTCCCGGTGGAGCACTCCGCGTTTCTGAGCCCTCACGCCCGGTCATCTTCCGGGGCGCACGATAGGCCTTATCCGTCGAATCGGGACGAAGGCTGATGAGAGTCGACCCGCAGGATGAAGCTACCCATCTATGACGATGAATATTTGGTTCAATCGGGCAATCCTGGAAGAATTTCGGCCGGCCGACCGGGTTAAGTGAAATACAGGATCTTGCAAATGGCTGGAGTGCGCTCCCTGTCGAGTGGGTCGCCGTGTGATTACTTCGGAGTAAGGCATAGACACTCGTCGCTCCCCTTGATTACGTTCGAGGCAATCGACGGCAGTCACTTGATAAATCCCACTCAGCCGAACGGCATGATTGTCGTCCATCAGACTCGAAGGGGTCCAAATGCGCTCTCGTGTAGGAAAGATCCGGAACGCAATGGCGGTCACCGCCGGTGTGCTGGCATTGGCGGGTGGGACGCTGACTGCCGCTTCCCCGGCCAGTGCGGCGAGCGCATCTGGATCGAGTATCATCAATGTTACTAACGATGGTTTCACCATCCTGTTGCCCGACAGCCGGGGTGGCAGGTTCGCGGCCGCCGAGAACGTGACCGCGTTCCACGGCTTCAGCGGCTTCAAGAACATCGTGATCCAGTCGCAGGGCTTCGACCTCGAGGGAACCATCCGGGGCACGATCACGACCCACGACTACAAGGCCCTCTACAACGTCTACAACCTGCCGTACTCGGCGGGTTTCAGCATCTGGGGGGCCCGGTTCAAGGCGGACGCCAGCAGGAGCGTGCTGAAGAAGACCTTCGAGGAGTCGAACACCATCAGCGTCGCCATCGACATCAAGTTCAAGGTGTCGGCGGCCAATTTGAGGGGTGTGTCCACTCTTCGGATCGGGTTCGAGACGCTGCGACTGCAGGTCGACGGGACCACCAAGGACTTCACGGTTGTCAATGGTGACTCCGGTGGGGCCAAGGACCAGAACAACAACGATATTCCGGTGGACTTCGAGGAGTTCTGATCCTCCGGCTGACCTGTCGGTAATTGTTTGACGAGGGCGGCGATCGGTGCGGTGCGGTTGGCGCACGCCGGTCGCCGCCTTCGTTCTTGTTAAAAGGGGCAACATGCTGTTCATAAAGAAGGCTTCGGCCCTGTTCGGCTCGTCCGTAGCGGCGGCCGCGGCATTGCTGATCGGTGACCCCAGCGCCGCTTCGGCGGCGGAGAACACGCACTTCGTGCCCGAGGCGACCACTATCAAATGGAACGGCACCACCGCCACCGTCACCTTCCTGGAGGTGGCCGTGGAACTGGACGCGAACGTCACCACGATCTCGACACGAGTGACCGCCGAGGTGGACGCCGTGTGCACGAACGACGAATCCACCCTCACCATCCACCGGACCGCGTCGTCCCTCCGGGCGAACGACTACCTGATCAGCTTCGACGGCACCGTCCCGGGAACGGCCAAGGTGCCCCTCCGGGTGCAGGGCCTGAACGTCAGCGGCTACACCTGCGTGGTCGAGCACATCGCCATGACCGCCGAACTGGAGGACTTCTGGACCGGCGCGACACTGACCCACAAAGCCTGATCCGCCGCTCGGAGAGCGTCGTCACACGGGACGGACCGCGCCAGGCGTCCGTCCCGTGTCGCCGGGGTCAGCTGGTGCGAGCCACGCCGATCGGGCAGGTCATCCCGTTCGGGCCGAGGTTGCAGTAGCCGTTCGGGTTCTTGGACTCCAGCGGGCGGTGTAGTGCTGCTGTACTGGGCGGCGATCGGTCCGAGGCCCTGACCATCCGCCTTGCCGGGAGTTCTGAAAAAGTTCAGAATTGGCGTTGTGGATGTCAAGGAAGTGCAGTGGAGCGAGTTGCAGCGTGACCCGAAGAGCGTCGCAGCGCTGGCCGATGCCGGTGACGTGCGTGTGCGCCGCAGGGATGGCGCCGACCTGCTGTTGACCCGGGAAGATCGGATAGCAACATCCGGCGAAGGAGCCATCGCCACCGTGCGGGCGCTTCGCAACCTTCTGGCGCACGTTCCTGTCGAGACGGCCGCAGCAGCGCTGAGCGAAGAGTTTCCCTGGCTCGGGCTGATGCCGTCCGACGCGGTCGCCCAGTTCGTCGCCGAATTCATCAAGGCGGCCAGGATATCGGCTGAATTGGGGCAATGGTCGGTGCTGGCCGAGATGCTGCGTGGGTGGAAGTCGACCGCAATGGTCTATGCCGATCCGGATCTTCTACGCCAGCTGAGCGGCCCGTTGAACGAGGACCTGGGACCGGTGCCCGCTCCCGTGGATGGTGATGCTGATGCCTGCTAAGCGAGGCGATCGGGTCGCACCGCCGGGGAAACCGGGCGGGTGGGAAGCGCGGTTCGCCACGTCCGAGGCCGCCAAGGGTTGGGAGCATCTGTGCCAGACGGCCCGGTCGAACACCTGGGAGGCGTGGATCGTTCTCACCGAACGACCTACCGCGCCGACAAATCCAGCGCGGCAGCATCGACTCTATGGTCCCTTGGCGCATCGCGAGATCGGCGGCAAACCTCTCGATCAATGGCAATACGAGGTGACGGCCGGCGGCCGGATCTGGTATTGCCCAGACGCGGACCGCCGGATCGTCTGGATTGTCGCCGCCGGTCCGTCGCACCCGAAGGTGACCGAGTAGTTAGTCGGCGACCCTCGCGACGCCGATCGGGCAGGTCATGCCGTTCGGGCCGTGGTTGCAGTAGCCGTTCGGGTTCTTGTCGCTTGAAGGGTGCCGCTGGGTGCCAGCTACCCCTTCCGTAGCTCCCGCCGCTACTCGGCGAATCGGTGGCGCAGGCCTCGGATGAATTCGGTGTCGACGCCATAGGGAGCGAATGCGGCGTCACTGATCTGGTCTGCCGCTCCCCAGCACATCGGCGAAGGTTGCGAGATCGAAACCGGGATCGGCGTGCTCGATCAGGCGGAGGAGCTGATCGCTGGTGTAGCGGCCACTGGCGAGGACCGCATCGATGTCCAGGAAGTCGCGGGCGAGCGCGCGGCCATAGAGTGCCGCCATTTTGTTGCCGACTGCGTCATCTGGGTGCAGGACGGGGCCGACGTTCAGGGTCACCGGTGGATGGGCCCGCCAGTCGGCGGCCAGCTCCATCTTCTGCGGTTCCGTGTCTGGTTCGTCGGACCGGGAGACCAGCAACCGGGCGAAGGTGTCCGCCCGCGCGTCGACGTGAACCGCGTATCCGTTGTCGGTCAGAGCCTTGATGACGAGGTCGGCAACGGCGGGGAAATCTGCCCGGCGCTGCCAGTCGGTGAACAGATCGACGTCACCGCTCGGCCGATCACCCATGCCGTGCTCCCGAACGGCGTAGCCGCCGGCGAGCGCGAGCCCGTAATCGCCTCCGGCCGCGCGGAGGGCGATCTCGGCCAGCTCGCGGTGACGGGGATCCATGCCGGCGACCCTACGCGGCAGAGACCTCCGACGCGGCCCGCCGGAGTTCTGGGAAGCGCTGTTCCCACGCACGGCGTAGCTCCGGCGGGAGCCAGATCGATGGCCACAGCCTCGTCAAAACCATCTGATCGAGAAACGCATGCAGATCGTCTGCGTTGGTCGCCTCGATGAGGACTGTGCGGTAGAGGTCGACGATCCGGCCCGAGCTGTCGAGGTTGTAGTCGGCGGCACCAGACCAGTCGAGATGACGTGGCAGGGTGACGACACCCGTCGTCTGCCCGCGCAGCAGTCCGAGATCGTCCGCGACGACGATGGGTTTGGCGTACCGGCGCATCTCAGGCCACCTCCTCCTCACCATCGTCACACGGACGAACTCCAGAGCGTCAGTTGGTTCGGGCGACGCCGATCGGGCAGGTCATCCCGTTCGGGCCGTGGTTGCAGTAGCCGTTCGGGTTCTTCGCGTCGGACAGGTACTGCTGGTGGTAGTCCTCGGCGTAGTAGTAGGTCGTCAGCGGCTTGATCTCGGTGGTGATCGTGCCGTGGCCGGCCGCGGTCACCACCGGCTGGAAGGCGTCGCGGGAAGCGGCGGCCGTTTCGGCCTGGGCCTCCGTGGTGGTGTAGATCGCCGAACGGTACTGGGTGCCCACGTCGTTGCCCTGGCGCATGCCCTGGGTCGGGTCGTGGTTCTCCCAGAACACCTTGAGCAGGTCCGCGTAGCTGATCTTCGCGGGGTCGTACACGACCTGGACCACCTCGGCGTGTCCGGTCGTGCCGAAGCAGGTCTCCTCGTAGGTGGGGTTGGCGGTGAAGCCGCCCGCGTAGCCGGCCGACGTGGAGTGCACGCCGGGCAGCCGCCAGAAGATCCGCTCCGCGCCCCAGAAACAGCCCATCCCGAAGACGGCGACCTCGAAACCGGCCGGCCATGGGCCCTTCATCGGGGTGCCGAGCACGGTGTGGGTGTCGGCGACCCACAGCTCGGCGTCGCGGCCGGGCAGGGCTGTGTCGGCGGTGGGCAGGTCGAGCTTCTTGTACCGCAGGAACACGGTCACTCCCTTCGTCCGCCCTCTGCAACGCTGAGCCGGAGGTATTCCTTACCAATGGTCTCGGCGACCGCCGTGGCCTCGTCGTCGCTGTCGTACTTACGGCGGGGCCAGAAGAATCCGCGCAGGCCGTCGCCCTTGGTGCGGGGCACGACGTGGGTGTGCAGATGCGGCACCGACTGGGAGACGATGTTGTTCATCGCGACGAAGGTCCCTTTCGCGTCCATCGCGAGGGGGACGGCCGCGGCGATCCGCTGCACGAAGCCGAAATACGCCGGCAGGTCGGGCGCCGGGAGGTCGGTGAGCTGGACGACGTGCGGGCGGGGGATCACCAGGACGTGACCCTTGAAGACCGGGCGGATGTCGAGGAAGGCGAGTCCGGCCGGGTCGGACGCCACCAGGAAGGCCGGAACGGAACCCGAAACGATGCCGCAGAACACGCAGTCCGCCATCAGGTGAGACTAGCCTTGCGCAACATGACGGCTAACAGCTACGGGTTCGACACCCTCGCCATCCACGCCGGCCAGGAGCCGGACCCGCGGACCGGTGCGGTGGTGCCACCCATCTACCAGACGAGCACCTATGCCCAGGACGCCGTCGGCGCCCCCCGCCTGGGCTACGAGTACAGCCGGTCCGGCAACCCGACCCGGGACGCGCTCCAGGAGTGCCTGGCGGCGATCGAGGGCGGCCGGCGAGGGCTGGCCTTCGCCAGCGGCCTGGCGGCCGAGGACACCCTTCTGCGTACGGTGTGCCGCCCCGGTGACCACGTGGTCATCCCGAACGACGCATACGGTGGCACGTTCCGCCTGTTCAGCAAGGTCGCCGAGCGGTGGGGCCTGGACTGGACGGCCGCCCCGCTGGACGACATCGACGCGGTGCGGGCCGCCTTCCGCCCCGGGCACACCCGGCTGATCTGGTCCGAGACGCCGACCAATCCGCTGCTCAACGTGAACGACATCGCCCAACTGGCCGGTCTCGCCCACGAGTACGACGCGATGCTGGCCGTGGACAACACGTTCGCCTCGCCGTACCTGCAGCAGCCGATCACGCTCGGCGCCGACGTGGTCATCCACTCGACCACCAAGTACCTGGGCGGCCACTCCGACGTGGTCGGTGGCGCGCTGATCACCGCGGACGCCGGGCTCGGCGATGAGCTCGCCTTCCATCAGAATGCGATGGGCGGCGTCAACGGTCCCTTCGACGCCTGGCTGACCTTGCGGGGGATCAAGACCCTGGGGGTACGGATGGACCGCCACTGTGACAACGCGGAGCGGATCGTCGGCTACCTGAGCGAGCACCCGGCCGTGGCGGGCGTGCTCTACCCGGGTCTGGAGACGCACCCCGGTCACGAGGTCGCGGCCAAGCAGATGAGCCGGTTCGGCGGCATGGTGTCGTTCCGTGCGGCGGGCGGCCCGGAGGCGGCGATCGCGATCTGCAACCGGGCGAAGCTCTTCGTGCTCGCCGAGTCGCTCGGTGGTGTCGAGTCGCTGATCGAGCACCCGGGTCAGATGACACATCTGTCGGCTGCGGGCTCAGCGCTTGAAGTTCCCGCCGATCTCGTGCGACTGTCTGTCGGCATCGAAACCGTTGACGATCTGCTCGCCGATCTCGAGCAGGCCCTCGGATAAGACCGACGCTGGAGAAACTGAGAGCGATGGACTCGACGACCTGGGTGGGCGCCACCGCCAGACAGATCTCCCGAGCGGTGCGCCGCGGAGACGCGAGCGCCACCCAGGTCGTGGCGGACCACCTGGAGCAGATCGCCATCTCCGACCCGGCCCTCGGCGCGTTCCGGGTGGTCCGGGGCGGTGAGGCGATCACCGAGGCGGAGAAGGTCGACGACCAGGAGGACCTGGCGAACCTTCCGCTGGCCGGGGTGCCGGTGGCGGTCAAGGAGAACACCGCGGTGGCCGGGCTGCCCACGTGGCACGGCTCGGCCGCCGCGCGTACCCCCGAGGTCGCCGAAGTGGACCACGAAGTGGTCCGTAGGTTGCGCGGCGCCGGCGCCGTCGTGGTCGGGGTGACCAGGATGCCGGAGATGGGCCTGTGGGCCGTCACCGACGACGAGAACGGCCCGACCCGCAACCCCTGGGACCTGGATCGCACCCCGGGCGGCTCGTCCGGTGGCTCGGCCGCCGCGGTGGCGGCCGGGCTGGTGCCGATCGCGCAGGGCAACGACGGGCTCGGTTCGATCCGGATCCCGGCCGCCTGCTGCGGTGTGGTCGGGCTCAAGCCGGGCCGCGGCGTCGTCCCGGTCGACTTCGGCGACAAGGACTGGTTCGGCCTGGTGGAGAACGGCGTGCTCACCACCACCGTGGCGGACGCCGCGCTGGGCTTCTCGGTGCTCGCCGGCCAGGCCCCGGCCAAGCTGGTGGAGCCGTCGAAACTGCGGATCGGCGTCTCGCTGCGGTCGCCGGCCGCCGGGGTGAAACCGGACGAGGCGAACGTCTCGGCCGTGGCCAAGGCGTCGAAGCTGCTCGTCGACGTCGGGCACGACACCGTCACCGCGGACCCGGTCTACCCGACCGGCGTGGCGCTCGGTGTGCTGGCCACCTGGTTCGCCGGGGCGTATGTCAACTCGGAGGGACTGCCGATCGAGCGCCTCCAGCCGCGGACCCGCCGGCACATCGCCCTCGGCAAGACGATGATGCGGGCCGGTCTGGTCCGGCAGAAGCAGCGCGACGCGTGGCGGGAGCGGTCCACCCAGTTCTTCGCCGACAAGTCGATCGACCTGCTGCTCACCCCGGCGCTCGCCACCGCGCCGCCGCCCGCCGTGCAGTATTCGGCGTCGCCCTGGCGCAAGAACATGTGGGCCAACGCGTCCTACGCGCCGTACGCGGCGCCCTGGAACTACGCCGGGCTGCCCGCGATCGTGGTGCCGGTCGGGTTCCGGCCGGACGGGCTGCCGCTCGCGATCCAGCTCGTCGGGCCGCCCGGATCAGAGTTGCTGCTGCTCTCGGTGGCCGGCCAATTCGAGGTCGCCAATCCGTGGCAGCGGCACGCCCTGGTCTGACCGACTGCACCGAGTGGCAGCCCCTGGAACAGGAACGGCCACCTCGCGGACGAGGGCCAGGAGGGCATACCGGTTGACCACGGTCTGACGCGCCGATGGCACGATTGGTGTCCATGACCGGTGCCGATTCCCCCCTCGACCTGCTCACCCTCGCCGACGTCGAAGCCGCCCGCGACCTGCTCTCCGGTGTCGTCAAGGAGACGCCGCTGATCCCGTCCCGGCCGCTCACCGAGATCACCGGGGTTCCGGTCTGGCTCAAGTGCGAGAACCAGCAGCGCGCCGGGTCGTACAAGGTGCGGGGGGCGTACACCCGGATCTCCCGCCTGTCGGCCGCCGAGCGGGCCCGTGGCGTGGTCGCGGCGAGCGCCGGCAACCACGCGCAGGGGGTGGCGCTCGCGGCCGGTCTGCTCGGCGCGCGGTCCACCGTCTTCATGCCGGAGGGCGCTCCGCTGCCCAAGGTCTCCGCCACCAAGGGGTACGGCGCGGCCGTCGAGTACGCCGGGACCAGCGTCGACGACGCGCTGGAGGCGGCACACGACTTCGCGCGTACCACCGGAGCGGTTTTGATCCACCCCTTCGACCACCCGGACGTGATCGCCGGGCAGGGCACCGTCGCGCTGGAGATCCTGGACCAGTGCCCGGAGGCGACGACGATCGTGACCGCGGTCGGCGGTGGCGGGCTGATCTCCGGGCTGGCGGTCGCGGCCAAGGCGTTGCGGCCGGACATCCGGATCATCGGGGTGCAGGCGAGCGGCGCGGCGGCGTACCCTCCGTCGCTCGCGGCCGGCGCCCCCCGCAAGCTGGAGTCGTGCGCGACGATCGCCGACGGCATCGCCGTCCTGCGCCCCGGTGACCTGACGTTCGCGCACGTCGCGAAGCTCGTCGACGAGGTCGTCACGGTCAACGACGAGGACCTGTCGGCGGCGTTGCTGGTGCTGCTGGAACGGCACAAGACGGTGGTGGAGCCGGCCGGGGCGGCGGCCGCGGCGGCCCTGCTGACCGGCGCCTACGTGCCGACCGGCGGCCCGGTGGTGGCGATCCTGTCCGGCGGCAACATCGACCCGATGCTGCTGCTGCGGGTGATCGAGCACGGGCTGGCGTCGGCCGGCCGGTTCCTGCGACTCGCGGTGCGCTGCTCGGACCGGCCGGGGGAGCTGGCCCGGCTGCTGCGGGAGATCGCCGCGCAGCGGGCGAACATCGTCGACGTGAACCACTCGCGGCAGAGCCCGCGGCTCAGCTTCGGTGAGGTGGAGGTGGCACTGTCGGTGGAGACGCGCGGACCGGCCCACTCGTCGGCGCTGATCAAGGCGCTGCGTGACGCCGGTTACCGGGTCGCGCTGCTGGCCGACACGACGCCCTGAGATGGTGAACGAGCCCGCGGCAGGCTTGCCGCGGGCTCGTCACAGGCTCGCGGGGATCAGCCCTCGAAGGGGCCGAACTCGACCACGGTGACCTTGATGTCCGCGCCGCTCGGGGCGGCGTAGGTGACCGTCTGGCCGGGGCGGGAGCCGAGGATCGCCTGGCCCAGCGCCGACTCCGGGCTGTAGACCTTGAGTTTCGTGGTGGAGGAGATCTCCCGGGAACCGAGCAGGAAGGTCTCGGTGTCGCTCTGGTCGTCGTCGAAGTAGATCGTCACGACCGAGCCGGGGCCGACCGAGTCGGCAGCCTTGATCTCGCCGACCTCGGAGTTGCGCAGGAACTCCTTCAAGTACAGGATCCGGCCCTCCTGGCGGCTCTGCTCCTCACGGGCCGCGTGGTAGCCGCCGTTCTCCCGGAGGTCGCCTTCCTCACGCCGGGCGTTGATCTCCGCCGCTATCGCCGGCCGGTTGGCGATCAACTCGTCGAGCTCGGCCTGCAGCCGGTCGTGAGCGTCCTGGGAGAGCCAGGTCTTCGGCGCCTCGGAACTGGACACGGTCGATCTCCTTGCTGAACGGGGCATGGTTGAAACACGCCGCCTGAAAGGCGACATGCTGAACGCAGCGAATTACCAAGCTTACCAGCGGTATGCGTAGTGCCCGGAAGGTGAAGTGTTGTCGGACCTCGCCTCAGTCCGCGGCGCGGCAGCCCATCACGTCGCCGACCGAGGCCCTGCTCGTGGTCTTCACCGGCTGGCTCACCTCGACCGCCGCCCCGCCGCCCTCGGCGCCCGGCACGGTCACCGGCTGGCGGCCGACCTCGAAACCGTCGTAGTCACGGGCCCGCACCATGCACATCGCGGCGCCGCCCTCCGGCACGCGGACCCGGAACCGCACCACCATCTCGGTGTCCGACGGAATGTTCCAGCCGATGATGTCGGCGGTGTAGTCGGTCTGACCGAACTTGTCGTAGTAGGCATAGGTGAGACCGGCGAGCCCGACGCCGAACACCACGGTGGCCACGATCGGGAGCAGACGACGCCGCCCGCCCTCACGACGCCGGCCATACCGGCCGGGCGGGAACACCGGAGCTGTGGCGTGCGTCTCGCTCACCTGACGGCCTCTCGTGCGTTTGTTGTCGGGGGGATCGGCCAGAATGGCAGGGTTCCATCTTCGCAGCCGATCCCGGCCCGCTGACCGCAGGCCTGGTCGAGAGGATCTCAACAACCGTGGCCGAGCAATTGCGTCTCATGACCGTGCACGCGCACCCCGACGACGAGTCGAGCAAGGGCGCCGCCACCATGGCGAAATATGTCGCCGAGGGTGTCCAGGTGCTGGTGGCGACCTGTACCGGTGGGGAGCGGGGCAGTGTCCTCAACCCCAAGATGGATCGGCCCGAGGTGCTCGCCGACATCACGAACATCCGCCGTGCCGAGATGGACCGGGCACGCGAGATCCTCGGCGTCGAGCAGGCGTGGCTCGGGTTCGTCGACTCCGGGCTGCCCGAGGGCGACCCGCTGCCGCCGCTGCCGGAGGGCTGCTTCGGCCTGCAGGACCCGGAGGAGGCGGCCAAGCCGCTGATCAAGCTGATCCGCGAGTTCCGGCCGCACGTGATGACCACCTACGACGAGAACGGCGGCTATCCGCACCCCGACCACATCATGTGCCACAAGATCTCGGTCGTGGCGTTCGAGAAGGCGGGCGACCCCGAGCTCTACCCGGAGCTGGGCGAGCCGTGGCAGCCGTCGAAGCTGTACTACAACTCCGGCTGGACCCGGGCGCGGATGCTGGCGCTGCACGAGGGCATGCTGGCGGCGGGGCTGGAGTCGCCGTACACGGAGTGGCTGGAGAAGTGGGCCGACCGCGACGACCGTGGCGACAAGATCACCACCCGGGTCGAGTGCGGAGAGTACTTCGAGGTCCGTGACGACGCCCTGCGCGCCCACGCGACCCAGGTCGACCCGGACGGGTTCTGGTTCCACATCCCGCTGGAGATGCAGCAGAAGGTGTGGCCCACCGAGGACTTCGAGCTCGCCCGCTCGCTCGTGGACAGCCCGGTGCCGGAGTCCGACCTGTTCGCGGGCATCCGGGAGAAGGTCGACGCCCACTGAGCAGTACGCTGGCGGCGTGGACTTCGTCGTAGCGGTCAACAACTTCGGTGACACCCGATCGGGCGGCCTGGCCGGCCCGATGGGGCTGTTCCTCATCGTCCTCATGTGTGTGGCGACCGTTCTGTTGATCCGCAACATGAACAAGCGCATTCGTCGGCTTCCCGACAGTTTTCCTCTTGCGCCGGAGCAGGATCGTGTGTCAGAGATCGCCCGCGGCGGCGACACGGCAGAGCGTTCCGCGACCACCGGCCCGAGCGACGTCGAGACCGGTCGATCGGTGACGTCTGACCAGGTCGGAGAAGCCGAGGTGGGGGGCGTGCGCGGCGAGCCGGCCGCGCCCGCCCCACGCGACGGCGCGGAGCGTTCCTGATCATCGGGCCGGGCCGAGGCCGCGCGTCGTTTCGGCCGTCCCGCGACGAGTGTGTCCGTGTCGGCCCCGTCAAGCCCTGTTGCGTTCCACAGGATTGATTTAGCCTTCCGCCGGGGGCCGCACGGCCCCGGGACCCTGCGCGGAAGGGGGCGCCGACATGTCACTTGTCCGGCGCCGACTCTCCGTAATCGATCTGCACGTGCATCGTGCCGTGCGATCGCGGATGTCGTCGTGAAAGCCGTCCGCGAGTCCTGGACCAGCGCGACCGGCGCCATCGGCCGCCCCCGTCCGGTGCGGATCCTCACCGCCGTCGTCGTGGTCGCCGCGGCCGCCGCCGTCATCCTCGGCGCCCTGCAACCCGTGCCCTCCGCCGACGGGCGCCCGCTGTCCCCGGTCACCGGAGTCTGCGTGGCCGCCGTCCTGTCGGCCATCGCGCAGCTCGCCGGCCTCCGGTTCCGGCTCGGCCCCGACGCGGTCTCGGTCAGCTGGGCCGAGGCCGCCGTGGTGGTCGGTTTCGTGGTCGCCCCGGCCGGCTGGCTGCCCGCCGCCACCCTGGCCGGCGCCGGCGCCGCGTGGCTGCTGCTCGCCTGGCTGACCGGCCTGCGCAACGTCGCCGAGATAGTCCACCTGGTCGCCTCGATGACGCTCGGCGTGGCCGGCGCCGTCCTGGTCACCGCACTGCTGGCCGGTGACGTCCCGGTGCACAGCGCTCGTCTCCCGCTCGCCCTGGCGGCCGGCGCCGGCACGTACCTGCTCATCACGTTCGGCCTGGTCGTGCTCACCCTGATGCTGCACCGGGACGCCCACCCCGGCCAGATCGCGGCCCGCGTCCTCTACGCCAAGCTGCCGATGTCGGTCGGCAACGTCATCGTCGGGGTCCTCGCCGTCTACGCGCTGATCCGGGAGCCGCTCTGGCTGCTCGCCTTCGGCCCGGTCCTCTGGCTGCTGCACCGGACGTACCGCTTCCACCTGCGCGCCGCCGAGGAACGCCGGATGTGGGAGGCGTTCGCGACCGCCACCGCCCGGCTGCCCGGCGCCAGCGAGGCCGAGGTGGCCCGGGCCGCGCTGCGCGGCGCCCTCGACGTCTTCGGCGCCAGCCGCGCCGAACTCGAGGTGCACACCGGACAGGGCCGGCGGCGGTACGCGCAGGACGGCCCCGGTCTGGAAGGTGTCGCCGGCACCCGCTCCGGCGCGGCCGTCACCCGCACGATGGTCGTCGCCGGGCGTCCCCTGGGCGAGCTGACCGTCTGGCTCGGCGACGCCGGCCTGCCCGGCCCCCGGGACGAGGCGGCGATCGCGGCCTTCGGCGAGGCCCTGGCCGGCGCCCTGCACGATGCGGCCGCCCACCAGCGCATCACCGAGCTCGACGCACGCGCCACCCACGAGCGCCTGCACGACCCGCTGACCGGCCTGAGCAACCGGATCGCGCTGGCCGGCGAGGGCGACCCGCTGCTCCGCTCGCTGGACCGCGACCGCCAGGTGGCCCTGCTGCTGCTCGACATCGTCGGCTTCCGCCAGGTCAACAGCACGCTCGGGCACGGCGGCGGCGACGAGGTGCTCCGCCTGGCCGCCGGCCGGCTCACCGCGCTGGCCCGGCCCGGCGAGCTGGTGGCCCGGATCGGTGACGACGAGTTCGCACTGCTCCTGCCGGTGACGGCGCTCGCCGACTCGGCGTGGCAGCAGACCCGGCCCAGCCCGTTGCCGGACGCTCTGCGCCGCGCCCGGGAGCTGGTCGAGCAGCTGCGCCTGCCGGTCCAGGCGGCCGGGGTCCGGCTCTCCGTCGAGGTGACCGTCGGCGTGGCGGTGGCCGCCGCCGGTGAAGCGGAGGTCGCCGAGCTGCTGCGCCGCGCGTCGATCGCCGTGGACCGGGCCAAGGAGCTGGGCGTCACCGTCGGGACGTACGACAGCGGCCAGGACGCCAGCAGCACCGACCAGCTGGCCCTCCTCGCCGACCTGCAGGACGCGTTCGCCGCCGACGACCAGATCCTGCTGCACCTGCAGCCCGCCGTGGACCTGGTGACCGCTGCGCCGACCGGGGTGGAGGCGCTGGTCCGCTGGCGGCACCCCCGGCGTGGCCACCTGTCGCCGGCCGAGTTCCTGCCCGCTGTGGAACGCAGCGAACTGCTCATCCCCTTCACGCGACGGGTGCTCGACCTGGCGCTGGCCTCGGCCGCCGACTGGACGGCGGCGGGCGTCGACGTGCCCGTCTCGGTGAACGTGTCGGCGCGCAGCCTGACCGACCCGACCTTCCCGGCCCAGGTCACCGAGGCGTTGCGCCGGCACCGTACCCCCGCGTCCCGTCTGGTCCTGGAGATCACCGAATCGGTGGCGGTCAGCGAACAGGAGATCGTCGACGAGGTGCTGGCCCGGCTCCGGGCATCCGGCGTGCAGGTGTCCCTCGACGACTTCGGCACCGGCTTCTCCTCACTGGCCTCGGTCACCCGGATGCCGGTCGACGAGATCAAGATCGACCGCTCGTTCGTGGACGAGATGATCGACTCCGCGGCGGCCGGCGCGGTCGTCCGGGCCGCCGTCGAACTCGGCGTCCGCCTGGGCGTACGGGTCGTCGCCGAGGGCATCGAGACGATCGAGCAGCGGGCCGCCCTGATCGCGCTGGGCTGCCCGTCCGCGCAGGGCTACCACTTCTGCAAGCCGATGCCGGCCGACAAGATCGTGCAGGCCCTGACCCAGCTGGCCCGCTCCGCGCCCCCGAATGTCACGCAGCTCAGAGCGGACGGCACGGCATAGTCTGGGGGCATGGCCAACCGTCTCGCTGATGCCACTTCGCCCTACCTGCAGCAGCACCGCGACAACCCGGTGGACTGGTGGCAGTGGTCGGCGGAGGCGTTCGCGGAGGCACGGCGGCGGGACGTGCCCGTGCTGATCTCGGTGGGATATGCGGCGTGCCACTGGTGTCACGTGATGGCGCACGAGTCCTTCGAGGACGAGGCGATCGCGGCTCGGCTCAACGCGGGCTTCGTGTCGATCAAGGTGGACCGGGAGGAGCGGCCCGACGTCGACGCCGTCTACATGACCGCGACGCAGGCGATGACCGGGCAGGGCGGCTGGCCGATGACGGTCTTCGCCACGCCCGGCGGTCAGCCGTTCTTCTGCGGCACCTACTTCCCCAAGGACCAGTTCGCCCGGCTGATCTCCTCGGTCGAGGAGGCGTGGCGCGACCAGCGCGACGCGGTGATCCAGCAGGGGGCCGCGGTGGTCGAGGCGGTCGGCGGCGCCCAGCTCGTCGGTGGCCCGACGGCGCCGATCTCCGTGGAGCTGCTCGCGGCCTCGGCCTCCGGCCTGGCCAAGGAGCAGGATCAGATGTATGGCGGGTTCGGCGGCGCGCCCAAGTTCCCCCCGCACATGAACCTGTTGTTCCTGCTGCGTCACCACGAACGGACCGGGTCGGCCGAGGCGCTGGAGATCGTCCGGCACGCGTGTGAGCAGATGGGCCGGGGCGGCCTCTACGACCAGCTGGCCGGTGGGTTCTCCCGCTACTCGGTGGACGCCACGTGGACGGTGCCGCACTTCGAGAAGATGCTGTACGACAACGCGCTGCTGCTCCGGGCGTACACGCAGCTGTGGCGGATCACCGGTGACGTCCTCGCCCGCCGGATCGCCGACGAGACGGCCGCGTTCCTGCTTCGCGACCTCGGCACCCCGCAGGGTGGCCTGGCGTCGGCGCTGGACGCCGACACCGACGGGGTCGAGGGGCTGACCTACGCCTGGACGCCCGCCGAGCTGATCACGGCCCTCGGCGAGGAGGACGGGACGTGGGCGGCCGACCTGTTCCGGGTCACCACACGCGGCACGTTCGAGCACGGCCGGAGCGTGCTGGTGCTGGCCCGCGACATCGACGAGGCGGACCCGTCGCTGGTGGAGCGCTGGCGTTCCGTCCGGCGGCGGCTGCTCGCGGCCCGTGCCGGGCGTCCGCAGCCGGCCCGCGACGACAAGGTGGTCGCGTCCTGGAACGGCCTGGCGATCACCGCGCTGGCCGAGCATCCGGCGGCCGAGTCCCGGGCGGCGGCGATCCGGCTCGCCGCGGTGCTGGCCGAGCGGCACCTCGTCGACGGCCGGCTGCGGCGGGTCTCCCGGGACGGAGTGGCCGGCGAGCCGGCCGGGGTGCTGGAGGACTACGGCTGTGTGGCCGAGGCGTTCCTGGCCGTGCACCAGCTGACCGCGGAGCCCCGCTGGCTGGAGCTGGCCCGGCAGCTGCTCGACGTGGCGCTGGCCCGGTTCGGCAACGGGGAGGGCGGGTTCTACGACACCGCCGACGACGCGGAGAAGCTGCTCACCCGTCCGGCCGACCCGACCGACAACGCCACCCCGTCCGGCGCGTCGGCGATCTGCGCGGCCCTGGTCGCCTATGCGGCGCTGACCGGCGAGACGTCCTACCGGGAGGCGGCTGATGCGGCGCTGGCCACGCTCGGCCCGCTGATCGAGGGACATCCGCGTTTCGCCGGGTACGCCGCGACCGTCGCGGAAGCCGCGCTGACCGGGCCGTTCGAGATCGCGGTCGCCACCACCGACCCGGCGGACCCGCTGGTGGAGGCCGCTCTCCGGTATGCGCCGGGCGGCTCGGTGATCGTCGTCGGGACTCCGGACCAGACGGGCGTGCCCCTGCTGGCCGACCGCCCGCTGATCGAGGGGGCGGCCACCGCCTACGTGTGCCGCGGTTTCGTCTGCGATCGCCCGGTCACCACGTCCGACGACCTGCGCGCCCGTCTCAAGGGGTGATCTCAGTGCTCCATCGGCAGGTGGTCGTGCGGGTCCGACTGGAGCAGCCAGCTGAGTGGCTTCTCCGCCGTGACCTGGTATGAGCCGTTCGACAGCCGATACATCGTCACCGTGTTCGCGGTGTCGCGTGCCACCGTCCAGTACAGCGGGATGCCGGCGCCCGCATACTCGTTGACCTTGGTGAACCTGTCGGTGGCCTCGGAGCCGGGCGAGATGATCTCGATGATCAGGAGCAGGCCGTCGAGGTCCAGCCACACCGCATCACCCGGCTCATGCGACCACACGGTCAAGTCCGGAATGCGTCCGGCAGGACCGACGGCTCCCGGAATCCGGATGCCGGGAACCTGCAGGATCTGATCATCCGGCCAACCTGCCCTCAACAGCCATGACATCAGGCGAGTGGCGATCTTGGCGTGCTTTCCATCGGGGGGTGGGACCACGGACAGGACTCCTTGTGCACTTGTCTCGTATCGACGCCCGTGATCGTCGGCCTCGTTCATGGCGGCGAGGTCGTCGAGGGTGATGATGGTAGGCATCAGCCTGCCGATTGCCTCTGCGCTCATACCGCAATGCTAATGGCGAGCAACGGACGCCACCGTGCCGTGGACGGGTGAATTCCGGTGGGCGGCCGGGATGCCGGCGGTAGCGCCCGGAGGGCGGGGGCGGCGTGGTGCGGTGGTGGGAGGTGTGGCCGTACCACCGCGATTTGGGTGTTGATCTGCGGCGTCGCTAGGCTGGCGTGGCGATGGATACCCGAACCGGTCTGCCTGTAGTCGGCATGGTGGGGGGCGGGCAGCTGGCCCGTATGACCCACCAGGCCGCCATTTCTCTCGGCCAGTCACTGCGCGTGCTCAGTGAGAAGCCCGATGACAGTGCCGCGCTGGTCGCGGCCGACGTGCCGATCGGCACGCACACCGATCTCGCTGCTCTGCGTGAGTTCGCGAAGGGGTGCGACGCCGTCACCTTCGACCACGAGCATGTGCCGACCGAGCACATCGAGGCGCTCGAGGCCGAGGGGGTGAAGATCTTCCCGGGGTCGAAAGCGCTGGTCTTCGCCCAGGACAAGGGCATGATGCGGGAGCGGCTGGCGGCCCTGGGCGCGCCGGTGCCGCGCTGGGCGCGGGTGACGACCGGCGAGGAGATCGAGGCGTTCGCGGGCGGGTCCTGGCCCGTCGTCGCCAAGGCCACCCGAGGGGGGTACGACGGTCGCGGTGTCTGGATGGTCGGTTCCCGCGAGGCCGCCGACGATCTCGTGTCGACCGGCATCTCGCTGATCGTCGAGGAGAAGGTGCCGCTGCGGCGCGAGCTCGCCGCCCTGGTGGCGCGGTCGCCGTTCGGGCAGGTCGCGGCCTATCCGGTGGTGGAGACCGTGCAGCGGGACGGGATCTGTGTCGAGGTTGTCGCGCCCGCGCCGGGCCTGTCCGAGGAGCGCGCGCTGGAGGCCCAGCAGCTCGCCATCGACCTGGCCACCTCGCTCGGTGTGGTCGGCCTGCTGGCGGTCGAGCTGTTCGAGACCGACGCCGGCATCGTGGTCAACGAGCTGGCCATGCGCCCGCACAACTCCGGTCACTGGACCATCGAGGGCGCCCGGACGTCGCAGTTCGAGCAGCATCTACGGGCCGTCCTGGACTATCCGATGGGTTCCACCGCGCTGGCCGCGCCGGTCGTGGTGATGGCGAACGTGCTGGGGGGCGAGCCCGGCGGCATCTCCATCGACGAGCGGTTGCACCACCTGTTCGCCACCGATCCCGGCGCCCGGGTGCACCTCTACGGCAAGCAGATCCGTCCGGGCCGCAAGATCGGTCATGTGACGGTGCTCGGCGACGATCTGCACGAGGTGCGGGCGCGGGCGGTTCGCGCCGCGAAGTGGCTTCAGGAGGGTGTGTAGATGAATCCCGTCGTCGGCATCATCATGGGCAGCGACTCGGACTGGCCGACCATGGAGGCGGCCGCTGTCGCCCTGGCCGAGTTCGACATCCCGTTCGAGGTCGGTGTGGTCTCCGCCCACCGGACCGTGAAGAAGATGGTGGACTACGCCGAGTCGGCGGCCGACCGGGGCATCCGGGCGATCATCGCGGGCGCCGGCGGGGCCGCGCACCTGCCGGGCATGGTGGCCGCGCTGACCCCGCTGCCGGTGATCGGCGTGCCGGTGCCGCTCAAGCACCTGGACGGGATGGACTCGCTGCTCTCGATCGTGCAGATGCCGGCGGGCGTGCCGGTGGCCACCGTGTCGATCGGCGGGGCGCGCAACGCCGGTCTGCTCGCGGTCCGCATTCTCGGGGCGTCGCACCCGGAGATCCGCCAGCGGATGGTGGATTTCCAGGCCGGGCTCGAGAAGCTGGTCGCCGAGAAGGACGCGGCGCTGCGCGACCGGCTGATGGGCTAACGCATCTTCGACAGCACCTCGCGGAACTCCTGGGTGCGCCGGCGGTTCTCGCTCGACGCGCCCAGGAACAGCAGGACCACACCGACCGGGATCAGCATCAGCCACGGGCCGCCGACGGTGAAGGCGAACGCCAGCGCCGCGACCACCGTGGCGACGGTGCCGACCACCACCGGGGCCTGCTGACGGCTGCGCGAGCCGATGATCAGCGTCGCGACCGCTCCGAGCAGCAGCAGCACCGCCCGCAGGTCACCGCCGTTGCCGGCGATCATGATGCCGATCGTCGGCACGAACGCGGCGAGCAGCGCCGGGCCGTACGCCGCCCAGCTGCTCAGGTCGGGCCGGTGATGCGCCTCGACCACACCGACCGCCAGCGCCAGTGCGGCGAACGGCAGTGTGTACGCCTCCGGCAGGCCCACCTCGTTCAGCGAGATGAACAGCCACCAGCCGGCGATCTCGAACCCGACGGCCACCCAGAACAGCGTGCGCCGCTGAGCGGCCGTCCGGTCCGGCCGGGACGCGGTCAGGCCCAGCACCGCACCCCAGGCCGCGAGCAGCGCCGCCAGGTGAGCGGGGGAGTAGAGGGCCAGCACTCCGGCGACGGCCGCCGACGCGTACCCGCTCCACTCGACGGTGATCGCCTCCGCCCGGTACTGCGGGAGACCCAGCCGGGGCAGCGCCGCCTCCAGCGACAGCAGTCCCGCGCCGACCGCGAGCACCCCGAACGCCGCCCAGTGCCGTTCCAGGCCGAGCGAAATCGCCACCGCCATCACGAACATCTGGCCCATCACCGCGGCGAACAGCCAGCCCAGCAGCCGGGCCGACTGGTTGCGCCCGGCGAGTGCCGCGACCAGCCCGACACCGACCGCGCTGCCCAGCGTGAAGACGGTCAGCGACTCCAGCGCCAGGCTGCCGGCCAGCCCCGCGCCACCGGCCAGCAGGCCGATCACGAAGACGACCGCCCGGGTGATGCGCAGCAGCGGCGCCCGGTGGGCGAGCGGCGGCGGGGTGAGCGCCAGCCCCAGCATCGAGATGGTGAAGACCACCAGTGCCGCTCCGGTGGCGGCCGGGAACCCGGCGTCCAGGGCGATCGGGGTGATCAGCAGGGTCAGCGCAAGACCCGGCAGGATCACCGGGACCGCCTCGGACACCTTGCCGCCGAAACCGACGGCGGCGAGCGCCGCAGCGCCGGTGAGCAGGACCGCGGCGAGCGCGCTGGTGCCGTCCACCAGCCCGGCGGCCGGCTCGGTCAGCGCCGGGATCGGGCCCTCCCAGATCGCCCGCAACTGGCCCAGCGGGTCGACCAGGGCCGCCCGCAGAGCCGGGGCCAGCGAGAACAGCGCCAGAATCGTCGGCAGCAGCGCCAGCATCACGGCACCCGCGGCCGGGTCGGCGAGCCAGCGCTCACCCCAGCCGGACCGCCGGAGACGCAGGTAGCGGCTGGCGGCCGGGCTGTCGTCGAACGGCGCGATCCGCGGCACCGGCGACGGCGGTGGCGGGACCGCGCCGCGCAGCATCTCGGCGAGCACCCCCACCAGGGCGGCCGCAGCCGCGTAGAGCGCCGTCGGGTGGTCGGTCGGGATGCAGGCGACAGCGGTGACCGTGGCGCCCAGCACCACTCCGATGGTCGCCCACGGCAGATAGTGCGGCACGAACCGGCCGATCGCGGCCAGGATCGCCAGGCCCAGCGTGGACCCGGCCAGCGCGGCGGTCAGCACCACCTCGATGCCGTGCCCCTGATCGGCGGCGAGCGCGGCCAGGAAACCGGGCAGCGCCAGCAGCACCGACCCGGTGGCCGCGCCGCCGATCTGCGCCCGATGCTGCGGCAGCACCCGCTCCGGGGCCTCGTCCGGTGTCTCCTCCAGCTCGGCGGTGTCCTCGAACGAGGTCGGCGGGGCCTTCACCGGAATCCGGGCGGCGGCCGCCACCACCGTGCCGAGCAGCACGATCGCCAGCAGCGCCAGCGCGGTCGACCAGGGCCGGGCCAGGCCGGCCGAGGCGGCGTGCAGCAGCACCGCGGCGGCCACGCCGGCACGGGCCCGGGCCGAGTGCGCGTCGGCCGCGGCGACGGCGGCCAGCGCGAAGGCGACCGCCACCGCGGTGCCCACCAGCAGCGGAGACCACCAGGGCATGCCGAACGCGTACGGCGTGCCGATCGCGGCCAGTGCCGCGGCCAGCCCCGACGCGTACGGCGACCACGGTTTCGGCATCGCGATGGCCGCCGTGATCGCGATCGCCACCAGGGCGAACGGGGCCTGCCAGGCGCCCGCCTCCGGGGTGGCCGGATAGGCGGACAGATCGGCGGCCCACAGCGGGCCGGGCAGCGACAGCACCCGCAGCCCGCCGACCACCGCCTGCCAGCCGGCGATCGCGCCCACCACCAGGGCGGCCAGCCCCAGGCCACGGGCCGGGCCGGGCCGCCAGTCGTCCGGCAGCACGGTGACACCCATGCCGACCAGCAGCACCATCACGGCGGCCACGGCGAGAGGCGCGTCCGGGAAGGCGAGGGCCGCGACCCGGGCCAGGGCGCCGCAGATCGCCACGGTGGCGGCCGCGGCGGCGATGTCCGGGCCGTCCAGCAGCCGGTCCGTACGCCCCCGGTTGTCGATCGACTTGGCGAAGAAGAGCAGGGAGGCCGCGCCGAGCAGCAACGCCCCCACCCAGATGTCCGGCGCGGCAGCGCCCGGGGCGAAGAGCGCGGCCAGCGCCATCGCCATCGCACCCAGCCCGGTGCCGACCGTCATCGGCAGGCTGATCTCCCGCCGCGCCACCTGGAACACGGCGGCGTAGCTGAGCGTGGCGGCGACCGCGAGGAACCCGGCGGCCAGCGCCGGAACGGTCGAGCCGGCGGTCGGCGGCGGACCGCCACCCGGGTCGGAGACGGCGAGCGCGGCGGTCACCGCGGCGCCCGGGATCGCCAGCGCGGCGGCGCCGGACGCCCAGTCGCCGATCACCCAGGCGAACAGCCGCACCGGGATCTGCCGGGCCGCGATCGCGACCATCACTCCGGCCCCGGCCAGCGCGGTCAGCACGGCGGCGGTCAGCCAGGAGGCGCTCAGCGCGGCACACGCGCCGAACAGCCCGACCACGCCGGCCGCGGCCACGTGTGTCGCGGCGGTCCGCAGCGTGTTGGCCCACAGACCGGCGGCGCCCAGCCCGATCGACGCCAGCACCAGCGGCCACGGCGCCTCCGACCAGGGCAGACCCAGCGAGGCGGGCACAGCCAGGGCGGTCAGGGCGATGCCGATCACCGCGCCCTCGTGCCGGATCGTGGTGGGCAGCGCCAGCGCGGCGGCGATCGTCATGAGCAGCGCGCTGAAGGCCAGCAGCCAGCCGGACGGGCCGACCGCCTCGGCGAGCCGCTGAGCGTACGCCGCGGTGTCCGCGTCCCAGATCGGGCGGGCCGCGGCGACCGGGGCGATCGCCGCGCGCAGCACGTCCACCCCGACGACCAGGCCGAGCAGCAGCAGCGCGCCGGTCGACGCGTACTGCGGGCCCCGGCGCATCGTCTCCGGCAGCATGCCGATGACCGCGCCGGCCACCGCGACCGTCGCGGCGGCGGCCACCACGCTCCAGTTCGGCGCCACCACCCCGGCGATCCGGGCCATCGCGCCGATCACCGCGAGGGTGAGCACGGCGCCCGCCACGTTGATCGCGGTCGGCTGCTTGAGCAGGCGTGCCGCCGCGACCGCGGTGAGCGCGGCGGCGATCAGGATCACGCCGGACCGCAGCGCGTCGCCCAGCACCTGGGCCTGCAGCAGCGCCACCGACGAGTAGAGCAGCGCGCCCGCGGACGCGATGCAGAGCAGCGCGAACGTCAGCTCCCGCAGCCAGTCGGCGGACGGCGGGACGGCCGGCGGGGCCAGCGGCATCGAACCGGCGGGCGGCGCCCCCTCCGGCCGCGGCCCGGGAAAGATCCGGGTCGGCAGCCAGCGGCGACGCGGCCGGTTGAAGCCGGGGATGATCAGGTCCGGCTCCTCCTGGCGGGACTCCGGGCGCGGCGGGGCGTCCGCGGCGTACGACGAGGGGTCCGCCGGGTCGGGACCGCGGTCGGTGTCCGCGTCGGCGAGCGACTCGCGGTCGGCGGCCACCGGCCGCCCCAGCGGCCAGCGCGGCACGAGCCGCCCGGCCCGGATCACCCGGGTGAGGAGCAGGAGGTCGAGGAGGGCCACGGCGGTCAGCGCGAGGCCCCAGCCGGCCGGGCTTTGGATCATGGGGTACGCCAGGAGCGGCGCGACCGGCTGCGTGGCGATGACCGTCGCGTACCGCGGCGCGGCGAGTCGCGTGGCCCCGGCGTAGACGAACGCGGCCACCGCGGTGATCGCGAAGGTGATGCCGAGGTAGAGCGCGGTCGGCACGTCCTTGCCGGTCAGCGGGCTGCCGTGCAACGCATACAGCGTCATCGGGAGCAGGATCAGGCCGATCGCGGCGATCGCCTCACCGGTGGAGGTGAGGCCGCGCTTGGCCACGCCGGGCGCCACCGACAGCGCGATCCCGGTGGCCAGCGCCAGGATCAGCGCCCGGGTGAACTGCGAGTCCGCCACCGAGGCGAAGACGACGGCCGCCACCCCGAGCAGCAGCGCGCCCAGGACCAGCAGGATGTTCTGCACCGACTGGGTGGACGCCTCCGGCGGATGCTCCATGGTGGCCAGCGGCGGGCGGCGCGGCGGCGGTTTCGGGCGCTCGACCCGCTCGGTGGGCGGCGGGTCGTCGACCAGCACGGCCACGCCGTCGGTGGCGACCCCGGGCGGCCCGGTGTGTGTGGTGCCGGGCTCGGCCCAGTCCGGCGGCGGTGGCTGCCGGCGTGGCGGCCGCGACTCGCCGGCCGGCTGGCTCGGCGCCTGCTCGCCGGGCTGCGGCGGTGGTGGATAGTCGTCGACCGGCTTACGGCGCGGCGCCGTACGCCGCGTCTTCGCCCCTTTGGACCGCTGCTGCTTCTGGGCGTGCGCGAGGATGTCGCGCTGGAACAACGCGGCCTGGAGCTTGCTCGCGATCTTCGTCCGCTCGGCGGCGGCCTGCATGTCGCGAATCTTCAGGTCGGATATGGAGGCGTCGATGCGAGCCAGTTGTTCGTCAACGTGATCGGGCTCGTCAGCCTGCGCCACAGGACCTCCTCGACCGTCCGGCCGCTGTCTGTAGTTAGAGCATGCCTTTCCGGCACCTCATTAGAACAGTCTCAAGCGGGTGGAGATCTGTGGAAACGGACCCGAACCCGGCGGTTTCCCCGGGTGCCCAGGTCAGGCCGCGATATTCGGCACACTCCGGACTGTTGCCCAGCCCACGCTACGCACCGGTAACATTGCCCCGGGACGACCTTAGGGAAGGTTAAGGGCATGGCTGATTTCGACGTCTACCGGCTTCCGGAGGACCACGAGACGATCCGCGCCGCCGTGCGCGAGGTCTGCGACGCGCGGGTCGCCCCGCACGCCGCCGAGGCCGACGAGACGGGTGAGTTCCCCAAGGCGTCGTATGACGCCCTGCGTTCCTCGGACTTCCACGCCCCGCACATCCCGGTGGAGTACGGCGGCGCCGGCGCGGACGCCCTCGCCACCGCGATCGTGATCGAGGAGGTGGCCCGGGCCTGCGCCTCGTCGTCGCTGATCCCCGCGGTCAACAAGCTCGGCACGATGCCGCTGATCATCGCGGCCTCCGAGGAGCTCAAGCAGAAGTATCTGAGCAAGGTCGCGGCCGGCGAGGGCATGTTCTCCTACTGCCTGTCCGAGCCCGAGGCCGGCTCCGACGCCGCCTCGATGACCACCCGCGCGGTCCGCGACGGCGACCACTGGGTGCTCAACGGCGTGAAGCGCTGGATCACCAACGCCGGCGTCTCCGAGTACTACACGGTCTTCGCGGTCACCGACCCGGCCGCCCGCTCCCGCGGCATCTCCGCCTTCGTGGTGGAGAAATCCGACGCGGGCGTCAGCTTCGGCGCCCCGGAGAAGAAGCTCGGCATCAAGGGCTCCCCGACCCGCGAGGTCTACTTCGACAACGTGCGCATCCCGGCCGACCGGATCATCGGCGCGGAGGGCACCGGCTTCGCCACCGCGATGAAAACCCTCGACCACACCCGGGTCACCATCGCCGCCCAGGCCATCGGCATCGCGCAGGGCGCGCTCGACTTCGCTCTGGGGTACGCGAAGGAGCGCAAACAGTTCGGCAAGGCGATCGCCGACTTCCAGGGCCTGCAGTTCATGCTCGCCGACATGGGCATGAAGCTGGAGGCGGCCCGCCAGCTGACGTACGCGGCGGCCGGCAAGAGCGAACGCGGCGACGCCGACCTGACCTACTTCGGAGCGGCCGCGAAGTGCTTCGCCTCCGACGTGGCCATGGAGATCACCACCGACGCGGTCCAGATCCTGGGCGGTTACGGCTACACCCGCGACTACCCGGTCGAGCGCATGATGCGAGACGCCAAGATCACCCAGATCTACGAAGGGACCAATCAGGTCCAGCGCATCGTGATGGCACGACAGCTCCTCAAGTAGGCCGTGGGACCGCGTGCCGGGATGCTGTCGCCGTCGCCCGGGTGCTGATCCGTCAGCAGCCGGGCGGCATTGCCCGACAAGAATTCTGACGTTCCGTCAAGGTTGGTGCTGGGCCCATTTCGTGCAATCCGCCCCGTACTTCGCCTTCCGGTCGGCATCGGGGTTCCAGCGCTGGTCGGCAAGCCAGCGACGTTCGCCGTCGCCGGTCTGGACGTTCTCCACGACGAGCGACTCCAGGTTTGCCCGGTCTTTGCGGATTTGCGGGTTGGTGTTGCTCGCCTCGTGCCACCAGCCGATATCGGTACAGAAGGTCACTCTGGCCTGGTCCGGGCCGAGCTTCTCGACGCCCATGAGTTTCACCCAGATCGGGCCGATCAGCGGGTCGCCGGCGCCTGAAGACCCCAGCCCTGCGAGGACCTGCTGGTAGTACCGTTCGGTGAACAGGAACGGTGCGAGCGTCATGATCGGAGTCCAGTCGGTCGCCTCCGATCGCCAGTAGGCGTGGGTGAGGCCTCGCCTGGCCGCGAGAACCTCGTCGACATCGGCCTCCTGCGGTAGGTCCCAGTTGATCTTGAGATCCCCCACGCCATCGATCGGCACCTGCTGGTACGCCTCGTCGAATGTCATCGACGAGGCGGCGGCACTCGGCCTGCTGGCGACCGGCGTACCCCCATTGTTGGGCTTTTCGCTATCGGTGCAACCGGCCGCCATCAGGGTGATCATCACGGCGGTGATCGCCGCAGCACGCAGTCTCACTGGGGATCAACCGCCCTTCGGCATGTCCGGGGTCAGGGTGGACTTCGCCCAGTCGTAGCCCAACTGGTAGGCGGTGCCCGCCTCGGTGGCGGCGGTACTCACCGTGTCCACGCCGATAGTGGCCTTGTACTCTCGCCAGCTGGCGAAATCGTCGTCGATCAATTCACTCATCGGCCTCATCCCACCGTTCCCGTCTCGGAACATGGATTCCAGCCCTGGAAGCTTGCCGCTCTCGTAGAACGCGGCTTCAGCGATGGCGACCGCGCTGTTGCGCCCGGCACCGAGTATCTCGCCGACCTCGTAGCGGGTCTGTCCGCTGCTGTCGGTCTTCTCCCACTCCTCCAGGCCTTCCAGCGCCTGCTCGACGTATCCGTTGAGCAGGTCACCTGCTCCGGGAACCTTCGCGACCGTCGCGCCCACGGCTCCCTCCACCAGGGGGCCGACGATCTTGTAACGGGTCTCGATGTCGGCGTTGGTCCTCTCGTCCAGCTGCACGCTGGTCTCGATCTTCGCCTCGACGGCCCCCAGATCGAGAGCACCCATCACCCCTCCGTAGTTTTGCGAGATGACCTTCATGGCGTCCAGGTTGGCGCGCAGGTCAGCGTCCGGGTTCTGCCTACCGGAGAGGACGTAGTCGTAGGCGGCGGCGCCGTACCCGGCCTCGGCCCTGGCGACGATGTCGTGTGCGGCCTCCTCCTTGCCGATGTCAGCGAGGAACCGCACCAGCTGCTGGCGGTCGACGTCGATGGCGTCCGGCGTTCCGTAGTCGGCGTCGGAAATGTTGCCGTTCACGTCGGCGATGTACCTCGACATGATCCGGGCCATCGAGTCACGCATCTCCGGCGGAATCACATCGGTCTTCATGAACTCGTTGGACTCCTTACCCTTCGCGTGTTCCGCCCTGTCGGCGTCCTGAGCACCCGTGACCTTCTCGTCGACGGAACTCTCGTAGACGATCGCCTCGACGAGGTGCCGGGCGGCCGGTCCGGGGTGGTCGAGCGTGGCGCGTTCGAGAGCGACACCGAGATCGTCGAGGCCGTTCTTCCGGTAGTCCTCCCCGTGCTGCAGCGCCTCGGCCGTCCAGCCGGGCCCGCCCGGGAGGTCGGCTTCCCAGTTCCGGTCGGTGAGCAGGTAATCGAGGCGGGGCAGCCGGCCGCCGTCCGGCGCTCGGGGATCGGTGGAGGATTCGGTGACGCCGGTGAACAGGTCACGGGCGCCTTCGCCATTGCGTGACAGCCCGTCCATCAGGGCGTTGACCGGGTCGTATCCGGCCGGCAGGGAGTTGTCGTCGTGGCCCTGGGTCCAGTCCAGGCGGACGTTCTCGCCGCGCCCCACGTTCCATAGGTCGCTGCCCTTTCCCTGCTCCATCTCGAAGTCGACGATGTCGCCGCCGACGGTGGCCACGAACCCGGGGTCCAAGCCGCCGTTGTGCAGCAGCGGGGAAAGCAGCTGATAGCCGTGGACGCCCTCCACGTACCGCATCGGGCTGGACGGATCGCCGATGTCCATCCGGCCGCGTCCGGCCGTCATCAGGTCGGAAACCCACTGGCTGGACAGCTCGTACTCGCCACGCGTGTAGTCCTCGCCCCGCAACCCGCCCGAGGTGCCGGCCGGCTCGGTCGCGGTGGCCAGCATCTTCCCGAGGCCGTTCTGCAGATCCCGCACCATGGCGGCCCGGTCGCGGTCGAACAGCACGTCATCGACATCCTTGCCGGGGTGATCGAGCTGGTAGGTCGCCAAGGCGCCGGTCAGCTCCAGCAGACCCTTCGGCCCGAGATCGTCGAGAAACTCGAAGGCGAAGACCCGATCCTCGCCGTATGTCCGGATGAGATCCCGTAGCTCGTCGAGCTCCGCAGCGGTCGGCTCATACCCCTGGTTCATGAACTTGCGGGCCAGTTCCTGTGCCCGGGCGATCGCGTGGGGCGGGCTCGTCCCGAAACCAGACCCAGCCGACGGCACGTTGTCGTTGATGGCTCCGGCCGTCAGGTCGTCCTGCGCCCGGCCTGCCGGGCGGCCTCGACGATGCTCTCGGCCTGCTGGCGCAGCGCGCTCATCGCGTACGCATGCTGATCCATCGCCTGCTGGATGCGCCGCGCCGGGCCGTAGGTGTTGTCCACCTCGCCGAGAGCGGCGGTGGACTCCTGAAACGTCGCGGCCGAGCCCGCCCCGTCCGGCCACGCGAACGCGAGGTCACGAACGCCACTGATCAGCTGGTCCGTGGCATCGTCGACAGATTGCACGAGCCGCTGCCAGCGGTCCGCCGCCTCATGCCACGGACCGGCGTCGAACGACAACAGGAGCGGCAACGTCAGCTCACTCATCACAGCACCTGCGATGCGCTGTATCGAAACTCGTCCGCCCCGGCCTGATCGGCGCCCTGATAACTGTCGGCGGCGCCTGTCATCTTTCGGCCGAGGCGGTCCACGCGGGCGGTGATCCGGTCCATGGTCGCCATCCACGCAGTCTCCGCCGCGCGCGCTGCCGTACCGGCCGCGGACCCGGGCTGACCAGCGGGCGCGAGGCCCGCCCCGGCCGCCTTCACGGCTTGACGCAGCGTCACGGCGGCTGCGGCGACATCGGACCCCATGATGCGCAGGGCCACCACGTCGACGCCCAACTGGCTCGGCTGCATCGATGTCCTCCCCGTCGCGCACGATCGGTGTCTCCACCGGAACGTACGCCGACATCGATGCCGCGGTTCGCCGGGCGAGTCCACACTCCTCGGCGCGTCGCTGCTGCTTGCGGCGTCAACGCCGTTCGGCGGTGTGGTGGCTGGCGCCGGTGTGGAAGGTGCTGGTCCGGAGCCGGCGGGTGCGGGTCTCGTCCATGGCTGTCAGGGCCGGTGGTGGTGGGACGCGGGTGAAATGTGGCCGGAAGTGGTCGCGGCGTTCGGGCCAGGTCATCACGACGATGCTGAGCAGTGTCAGGCCGAGGAACAGGGACAGGAAGAAGTAGTCGAAGACGCCCACGAACAGGCCGTCCGGATGCTCGCCCCACAGCATGGGGGCGGCCCAGGCGAACGGCAGGAACAGGGCGATCGTGGCCGCCGCCATCTGCAGATGGTCGCTGGGATTGTGGTGGGCCCATCTGCTGCGCAGCCACTCCGGCACCCCGGCCCTCGTGTCCTGTTCGGCCAGGAAGCGGCTGTGGCGCTCGGTCAGCGCGCTGAGGGCGGTCGGCTTCTCCCGCCGGCTGAGGGCGTCCAGCACGGCGACCTCGACCGGATGATCGGGCGGCACGTCCGGCCCGCCGTCCGCGGGCAGCGACAGCAAACCCTCGGCGTCGATCTGCACCCGGCCGTCGAGCAGTAGCGCCGCCGCGGCCGCACGGTCCATGTCGGCTGTTCGGCCGGTTCGGGCGATCGCGTGGTACGGGTCGATCTCCACCGCCGTGACCCGGGCCGCGGCCGTCCGGCGATCGGCGCGGTCACGTGCCGCCCAGAGGACGGCGATTCCGGCGCTCACCAGAGCAGTGCCCCAGGCCAGCACCTCGAAGTAGTCGCCCAACGACATGCCGATCCTCTCGCCACTGTGGCCCGACTGTAGGGCCGCGCACCAAGCCCAGCCACGGCGCTGCACGTTCTGGACGCACAGCGTTGACGAACCGATGACATATCTGAAACATTGAATGCCTCGTCACGCAAAAAGTCAGCAGAGTGACGAAAAATTTGCACTGCCGAATCCCTTCCCCCTCGGCGTGGCGGCGTCCCTCTGCTGGGTGGCTCCTGCGCCGGTCCGACAGGACGGACCTCATGAAGCCGATATCCCTCAGCAGACGGCTGGTCAGCGTGGCCCTCGCGGCCGGACTGACCGTCCTCGGTCTCGCCCCGGTGGCCGCGCACGCCGCCGGTGGACCCAACCTCGCGATCGGTAAGGCGGTCTCCGCCAGCGGCGCCCTCGGGGCCCAGCCGGCGTCCGCGGTCAACGACGGCAACCCGAACTCCTACTGGGAGAGCCCCAACAACGTCTTCCCGCAGTGGATCCAGGTCGACCTCGGCAGCACGGCCGCGATCGACCAGGTCGTGCTGAAGCTGCCGCCGGCGTCCGCGTGGGCCACCCGCACACAGACCCTGAGCGTGCAGGGCAGCACCGACGGCTCCTCGTTCGGCACGCTCTCGGCGTCGGCGGGACGGGTGTTCAACCCGGCCACCGGCAACACCGTCACGATCAACTTCACCGCGGCGACCACCCGGTACGTCCGGGTGCACATCACCGCGAACACCGGCTGGCCGGCGGGTCAGCTCGCCGAGCTGGAGATCTACGGTACGGCCGGGCCGGTAGACCCCGATCCGGACCCGCCGGCCGGCGGCAACCTGGCGGTGGGCCGCGCGGTCGAGGCGTCCTCGGCGGTCTTCACCTTCGTGGCGGCCAACGCCAACGACGGCAACGTCGGCACCTACTGGGAGTCGGCCGGGTTCCCGTCGACGCTGACGGTGAAGCTCGGCGCCGACGCCGATGTCACCGGCCTGGTCGTCAAGCTCAACCCGGACACCGCCTGGGGTCCGCGGACGCAGAGCATCCAGGTGCAGGGGCGGGCCGGCACCGCGACCGCCTTCACCGAGCTGAAGGCCCGCGCCGACTACGGGTTCAGCCCGTCGGGCAACCAGAACACGGTCACCATCCCGGTCAGCGGGCGGGCTTCGGACGTACGTCTGCAGCTCTTCAGCAACACCGGCGCGCCCGGAGGCCAGATCGCCGAGCTGCAGGTGATCGGCGCCTGGGCGCCGGCGCCGGATCTGGTCGTCACCTCGACCACGTGGAGCCCGGCGAGCCCGAACGAGACGTCCGTGATCACCCTGACCGCCACGGTCCGTAACGCGGGCACGGTGACCGCCGCGGCGACCGGTGTGGACTTCAAGATCGGCGGGACCGTCGTGGCCCGCGCCGACGTGCCCGCGCTCGCGGCCGGCGCCTCGGCGACCGTCACCGGCAACGCCGGGACCCGGCCGCAGGGCAGTTACACCGTGTCGACGACGGTCGACCCGGCGAACACGGTGGCCGAGTCGAACAACGACAACAACACCTTCACCGCGGCCGGCCAGCTCGTCGTCGGCCAGGCGCCGGGGCCGGACCTGCAGGTGACCGCGATCAACCTGACGCCGGCCAATCCGGCGGCCGGCGCCGTGGTCAGCTTCACCGTCGCGGTGCAGAACCGGGGCATCAGCGACGCGGGCGCCAGCACCACCCGGGTGGCGGTCGGCTCGTCGACCCTCACCGGGGCCACCCCGGCGATCGCGGCCGGCGCCACCACGACCGTGACGATCGGCGGCACCTGGACCGCTGTCAGCGGCGGCGCGACCGCCGTCGCGACGGCCGACTCGGCGGGTGTGATCACCGAGACGAACGAGAACAACAACACGCTGTCCCGCTCCATCGTGGTCGGTCGTGGCGCCGCCGTGCCGTACGTCTCCTACGAGGCCGAGGCCGCCCGTTACCAGGGCACGCTGCTGCAGGCCGATCCGCTGCGCACGTTCGGGCACACCAACTTCGCCAGCGAGTCCAGCGGACGCCAGTCGGTACGCCTGAACAGCACCGGACAGTTCGTCGAGTTCACCTCGGTCAACCAGACCAACTCGATCGTGGTCCGCAACTCGGTGCCGGACTCCGCGAGCGGCGGCGGCCAGGACTGGACGATCAGCCTGTACGTGAACGACGTGTTCAGCCGGAAGCTGACGCTGAGCTCGCGCAACAGCTGGGTGTACGGCACCACCGACGACACCGAGTCACTGTCCGACACCCCGCAGGCCGACGCCCGGCGGCTCTTCGACGAGTCGAACACCCTGCTCGGACAGTCGTACCCGGCGGGCACCCGGTTCAAGCTCCAGCGCGACTCGGGCGACACGGCGAGCTTCTACATCATCGACCTGATCGACCTGGAGCAGGTGGCACCGGCGCTGAGCCAGCCGTCCGGCTGCGTCTCGATCACCGGTTACGGCGCGGTCGCCGACGACGGGCTCGACGACACCGCCGCGATCCAGCGGGCCGTGACCGACGACGAGAACGGCGTGATCCCCTGCGTCTGGATCCCGGCCGGCCAGTGGCGCCAGGAGCAGAAGATCCTGTCCCCGGACCCGGCCCGCGGTCAGTGGAATCAGAAGGGCATCCGCAACGTCGTGATCCGCGGCGCCGGCATGTGGCACACCCGGCTCTACAGCAACACCCAGCCGCACCAGGTGACCGGAAACATCAACCATCCGCACGAGGGCAACGTCGGCTTCGACATCGACGACAACACCCAGATCTCCGACCTGGCGATCTTCGGCAACACGCAGAACCGGGCCAACCGCGGGCACGGGCTCAACGGCCGGTTCGGGAAGAACACGAAGATCAGCAACGTGTGGATCGAGCACGTCAACGTGGGCGCCTGGGTCGGCCGTGACTACTCGGACACGCCCGCCTACTGGAACCCGGGTGACGGCGTGGAGTTCACCGGCATGCGGATCCGGAACACGTACGCCGACGGCATCAACTTCTCCAACGGCACCCGGAACTCGCGCGTGTTCAACTCCTCGTTCCGGACCACCGGTGACGACGCGCTGGCGATCTGGGCCAACCCGTACGTCAAGGATCAGAACGTCGACATCAACCACGACGACCACTTCCTGAACAACACCGTCCAGCTGCCGTGGCGGGCGAACGGCATCGCCATCTACGGGGGTCACAACAACAGCGCCGAGAACAATCTGGTGTACGACACCGCGAACTACCCGGGCATCATGCTGGCCACCGACCACAGCCCCCTGCCGTTCTCCGGCACCACGCTGCTGGCCAACAACGGGCTCCACCGGACCGGCGGGGCGTTCTGGAACGAGGACCAGGAGTTCGGCGCGATCACGCTGTTCCCGTCCACCAAGGACATCACCGGCGTCACCATCCGGGACACCGACATCGTCGACTCGACCTATGACGGCATCCAGTTCAAGAACGGCGGCGGCAACATGCCGGACGTCGCCGTCACGAACGTGCGCATCGACAGGTCGAACAACGGCGCGGGGATCCTGGCGATGAGCGGGGCCCGCGGCAACGCGGTGCTGTCGAACGTCCAGATCACCGGTTCGGCCGACGGCGACGTCGTGATCCAGCCGGGCTCGCAGTTCACCATCTCCGGGCGCTGATCGAGGAGGCCGCGGGTCCGCCCGCGGCCTCCGCCGTCCGTCGGCGGGCCCACCGGTGCGCGATGACCAGTGGGACCACGCCGACCGGATACCAGATCAGGTCGACCGGGTCGAATGCCGCGCCGAGCACGAGCCGGGCGATCAGGCTCTCCGCGGACAGCGCCGCCGGGATCCCGGTGAGCTGGAAGACCTCGGCGCCCCAGCACCAGGCCAGGGCGACGCCACCGACCGCGAACGGGCCGAGCCGGGGAGCCGTCAGACGCACGCCGGCCCAGATCATCGACGCGTAGAGGGTGGTGCCGGAGGACTGTTCCACCAGGCCGCCGAGGGGCGCCACCGCGCGGATGGCGAGGGCGGCGGCCAGGAATCCGAGCACGGCCCCGAGCATCGCGAGGCGCAACCGCCGGTGGCTGATCGACATGGCCGCGATCGTAGGCGGCGACCGGAAGTCCGATCGGGGCCGGCTCAGCTCCGGTGGGCCGGATACAGGCGGCGCTGGTTGACCGGGAACCGATGGCCGGGCGCGGGGTCGGTGTCCCGGGAGGCGTACGGGCCCGCGGCGAGCCGGGCGGTGGTGCTGCTCAGCGATCGGCAGGCCCGGTTCGGGTCACTCATCAATCGCATGATCGACCGGGACGCCTCGTCATATCCGACGCGGTACGCCTCGTCACGCTCCACCCCGTGCCGGTGCCACTGGTGGATGCGGCCGACCGCGTAACCGGTGGACATCACGATGGCCAGGGTGAGGAGGAAGTACATGTGGTAGTTGCCGGGCGCTGTCATGATTCACCCGCCGAGTGTTCCGCGGCATTACCTTCTTTCATGACTTCCATCCTTGGTGGTACGTTTCCCGGATAGCGGATCATCGAATTTCGAATTCGCCGAAACTCGTCTCTCAGCACAGGAAACTCATCGCCGACGACGGGGGATGTCAGTCGAGGGTCCACCGTTGACGGCAGAACGAGCGTCCGCGAATACCCGATCGGCCCAATTCTCCGGTGGTTTCGTCCCGGTGACGTGAATGATCTCCTCTCCCGCGGTGGCCGACGATTACGGTCGCCCGAATGGCCCCGGCCGCGCGGTCTGATCGTCGGTTTCCGCCGCTGATCGAGGGGTGCCGTGGCCCGGCTGAGGGAGACCGAACGAGTGAGAAAAGGCTCAGGTTCATGCGAACGGTCGGACAAGGATTTGCTTCCTTTGACCGTTTCCGAACGATTTAAAGGGAATCACCCGGTCGCGGCCGACGGGTCTCCACCCCGGCCTCCTGATCCGAGAAAGGTTCCCACGGATGTCTCAAGACGCCGGTACGACCGGTTCCGTGCCGTCTCTCGCAGGCGAAGGGTGTCCGTCGTGATCATGGAGACCGAGGTGATGCTGCATCGCCGCGAGGCCGACGGCGTCACCGTCTACCAGGCGTCGACGGCACACCAGCCGGCTCCCGATCCCGAGCCCCAACCGGCGCCGTCGGACCGTGCGATCGCGATCCTGGCTCTGGCTCAGCGCACCGCCGACGACCACGTGGCCGAGGCGCAGGCCCGCGCCGACCGGATCCTCACGGAGGCGCAGACGTACGCCGACGAGGTGCGCACCGAGGCCGACCGGCTCCTGTCCGACGCGCGGGCCGAGGCCGAGCGCATCGTGTCCAACGGTTCCGTCTACGCCGAGCAGTTACGGCTCCAGGCGCAGCAGCGGTACGAGGACGCCGTCGGCGGCCTGTCGATCAAACGGGAGGCGCTGCAGCGGCAGGTCGAGAACCTGGCCGTCTTCGATCACGACTTCCGGCACCGGATCACGCTGTTCCTGCAGAGCCAGCTGCGGGCGCTCTGGGCTGAACATCCGCAGGCCATGGACGTGCCGGGCATGGGGGAGCAGCTGTCCGGCGGCTTCGCCGACGAGATCGGGCCGAGTTGAGGCGGCCGGCCGCCGGGGTGGTGTCAGTCCCGCCGGTTGCGCAGGCGCCGCTGACGCTGCAGGTCGATCTCGCGCCAGTTGTCCGGGATCTGGTCGACGAAGAACCGCTGGACCGGAGAGAGCCCGCCGGCCTGGGCGAGCAGCTTCTGCATGCGGATCCACCGGCGCGTGTCGGTGCGTGCGCGCTGCACCCGGGCGCGCGCGACGGGATCCGACGGATCGCTGTACGGCTGGTCGCTCTCCAGCAGCGCCAGCGCCGCCTTGTACGCCGCTCGCCAGCGAGCCGGCAGGGTGGTATCGACTTCGTGCATGGGAACAACCTGCCAGAAATGTCGGCCTGCATCAGGAACGTCTATTTTCTACGCGCGGGGGCCGACTACCAGCCGAACCGCCGTCGTGCAAGGTGCCGAAATACCCTTGTGTGAACTATTTCGGGGGAGGGGCGACACGGATCGGCCGACGTGTGGCCAAGTGGCCGTCGTGATTTCAGCCGCCGGTGGATGGCCGGACGGACGAGCGGGGCTCGGCGGGAAGGTGACAGGTACCGACCGGGCGCCCTACGTCAGGTAGGTGACGGCCGATCGGAACGGCGGACCGCGCCGGTTGTCGTGAATTCCGCTCGTCTATCGGCGGGTCTCACCGGCGCGGTCCACTGAACGGATGGCCGTCGAAGGCCGGTCCGGCGTCCGGCAATATCCGCCCGATCGACATCCGGCGTGGCGTCAATCGTGTTTTCCATCCCGAAAGGCACGACCAAAGCCCGTCGGAAGGAATTGCGATGAAAAAGCTCGCCCGGATGATGACCATGGGTGGATTCGGTCTTCTCACCGCGCTGGCGGTCGGGGCCGGGCCGGTTCAGGCGGCTCCCGTCGACAGCGCGCCGGCCACCAACCCGGGGCCGCGTCAGATCCAGCTGCGTGAGGGCGTGCAGATCGCCGGCTACTACCGGACGGCCAAGGCGTGCCAGCGGTCCGGCCGGTTCGGTGAGCGCAACGCCTACTGGGACGTCCACAAGTGCGCCCCGGTGCGGGTGGGCCTCCGCCGCGGCGCCTGGGCGCTGCAGGCGGCCAGCTACGACGACTGGGACCGCCTCGGATTCGCTGTTCCGCTGAGCGCCGTCTGTGAGTTCCCGGTCCAGTACCGCCCGACGTGGGTGGGACAGTTCCGCCCGGGCCGCCCGGGTTACGTGCACCCCTACTACCCGCGCTACAACCGCCCTGGTCACGGCAAGGGGCACGACCGCCCGGACCATGGCCGCCCGGACTACGACCGTCCCGGCCAGGGCCGCCCGGACCACGGGAACGACTACGGGCGCGACCACGGTGGTGACTACGGACGCGACCACGGGCGTGACTACGGGCGCCCCGCGGAGCGGCAGCCCGGCAAGCCCGGCGACCGTCCCGGCGACAAGCCCGGGGACCGGTCCGGATTCGGCACGGCGAAGCCGTCGGCCCCCAGCACCCCGGTGAGCCCGAGCCCGAGCACGAGCACGAGCACGCCGGTCCGCGGCGGCCACGGCTCGCGCTGAAAGGGGGGATGCGCGACGGCTGCTTCATGACCCTGCGGTGCGTGTGACCGCGCCGGGGCGGGTACGGCTTTCCTGTCGTGTCCGCCCCGGCGTGATCAATCCCGGGACGTTTCCGGAGAGAACTCCTCGGCGGGCCGGGAAACGAGCGGGAACAGCGTCTGATAACCGTGCCGGTAGCCTTCTCGAAAAGAGCGGTCACGGTCCAGACCCAATTTGTACCATTGATGGAAACGGCCCCCGGCATAAGAGGCCAGGGCCGAGATCATGGTGCAACCGATGATCTGTAGGACGCTGCTGTCGGTCGGCATCCGATTACCTTAGTTTTTCGATACGGCGTATCGGACGGGGCTTTCGGTGCAGACCGTTCCGCCGATCATCCGAGCCGTCCCGTGGTCCCGGGGATTACGGGCCGCATCGGGGATCCACCCGATGCGGCGCCGACGGCCGCTTCCTACCGTCGAAGACATGAACCTGCTGCTCAGAATGCTCGGCGTCGTCGTGGCGCTGTTCTTCGTCGTGCGGGCGGTGGCCGAGCCGTTCGTCATCGACGTGACCGATCCGTCCACCTATGCGAACGACTGGGGCGGCCCCAGCCTCGCCGGCGTGCTGGCGGTGCACTGCGGGCCCGGCATCCTGGCCGCGATGTTCCTCTACGGGTCGGTGGTCCGCTGGCGCACCGCGCGCACGAAGGAACCCGTATCGTCCGCCCGATGAAACAGAGCGATGAAACAAGAGCGACGGTACGGGATGTCGCCGCCCGGACCGGCCTGTCCATCGCGACGGTGTCCCGGGTGCTGAACGGGCGCGCCAACGTCGCGCCGCACACCCGGGAGCGCGTGCTCGCCGCCATGGGGGAGCTCGGCCAGAAGGCGCCCCGCCGGCGTGGCGAGCGGGCCACCGGCATCTACCTGCGCTGCCCCTACCTGCTCACCGACTACTTCGGGCTGATCGTCTCCGCGGTCACCGAGGCGCTCGAGCCGCACGGCCTGCAGGTGATCCTGAACGCGGGCGTCGCCGCCCAGCAGGACCACGTGCTGACCGCGCTGACCGGGCGCCGCGACGTGGCCGGGGCGATCCTGATCCTGCCGCCGGAGCCGGGGGCCGAGCTGGCCCGGCTGCGGGACCGCGGCTTCCCCTTCGTGGTGCTCGATCCCCGTACCCCGCCGCCCCGGAATCTCGCGGCGGTGTCCGCGGCGCACTTCTCCGGCGCCCGGCAGCTCACCACCCACCTGATCGATCTCGGGCACCGCCGGATCGGCATCGCCGGCGGCCCGCGCGACTGGCTGGCCGGGGAGAACCGGTTCGCCGGCTATCTCGCGCCGCTCGCCGACGCCGGGGTGCTGCCGGCGCCGGAGCTGATCCGGTTCGTCGCCGAGCCCACCGTCGAGCTGGGCCACCGAGCCGCCGCCGAGCTGCTGGACCTGCCGGACCGGCCGACCGCGCTGGTGGCGTTCAACGACAAGATGGCGATCGGGGCACTGCACGCGGCCGCCGAGCGGGGGCTGCGCGTGCCGGACGACCTCTCGGTGGCCGGGTTCGACGACATCGAGCTGGGACAGGCGTGCCGGCCGAGGCTCACGACGGTCCGGCAGCCGCTGGAGGAGATGGGCCGGATGGCCGTGCACCTGCTGCTGCGGATGCTCGGCGGGCACCGGCTCGACGCGTTGCACGTGGAGCTGGCGACCGAGCTCGTGGTCCGGGAGTCCACCGGGCCGATTCCTGACGTGTTTCATGGTTCCGGAACCGCCGCGCGCCATTCCGTAACACGGATGCATTGACCCGTACAAATTATTGAAGGTTTCCTTCCAGCCATGAGAAAGACCGCGTTGCTCACGGCGGCCCTGATCGGCGCCGCCTCGCTGAGCGCACCGGCCTACGCCGCCGGAGAAACCGTCAACGTCTACCTCACCACCACCTCGGACAGCGGCGGCCGGACCGTGACCCGCGGCCTGGCGCAGCAGGCGTCCATCGCCTTCGGCCCGGCCGGCGGCAGCGCGAACCAGACCATCACCGTCGACGAGGGCACCACCTACCAGACCTTCGAGGGCGCCGGCGCGTCGATCACCGACACCACCGCCTACCTGCTGCGTGGCGGCCCGATCAGCGCCGCCACCCGCGACCAGGTCATGTCGAAGCTGTTCAGCCCCACCGACGGCATCGGGCTGTCGTTCGTGCGCAACCCGATCGGCGCCTCCGACCTGTCCCGGCCCGGCAACGTCTCGCTCGACGACACCTGCTGCGATCTCAACGACTTCGGCGCCAACGGGTACGACACGAACGTGCGCCTGCTCACCCAGCAGGCCCGGCAGCTCAACCCGGCGCTGCGGGTGAAGGGTGTGCCGTGGAGCGCGCCCGGCTGGATGAAGGACAACGGCCGGATGGACCAGATGGGCTGGCTCAAGTGGGAGCACTACCCCACCTACGCCCAGTACCTGGTCAAGTACATCCAGAGCTACCAGGCCGCGGGTGTGCCGATCAACTACATCTCGGTGCAGAACGAGCCGAACTGCTGCCAGGCCTCGAACCCGACGGCGATGAACTACCCGGGCATGAGCTGGAACCCGGCCGGGCTGGTCGAGTTCACCAAGAACTTCGTCTACCCGGCGTTCCGCGCGGCCGGCATCACCACCAAGGTGCTGATCCACGACTGGAACTACGGCGACTACGCGAACTTCGGCGCCGCGATCCTCGCCGACGCCGGGGTCCGCAACGACCCGCTCTTCGGCGGCATCGCCTGGCACGGCTACGCCGGTGACCCGATCGTCGGCTCGCAGGTGCACGACGCGTACCCGGCGGTACGGCAGTTCAGCACCGAACACTCCGGCGGCACCTGGATCACCAACCAGCACAACGAGGACATGGCCGACATCGTCAACTACACCCGCAACTGGAGCAGCAGCGTCGTCAAGTGGAGTCTCGCGCTCAACCAGAGCATGGGCCCGCACAACGGCGGCTGCGGCACCTGCACCGGCCTGATCACCGTGCAGGAGGGTGGCTCCCGGGCCGGCCAGGTCGACTACACCATCGAGTACTACACGACCGGCCACCTCACCAAGTTCGTCAAGCCCGGCGCGGTGCGGATCGCCTCCAACAACACCGCGGTGCAGAACGTGGCCTGGCGCAACCCGGACGGCGGCAAGGCCCTGATCGCCCACAACGGCGGCACGAGCAGCCAGTCGGTGCGGGTCAACTGGGGATCGCAGTCCTTCGTCTACACACTGCCCGCCCGTACCACAGCGACCTTCACCTGGTCCGGAACCGGAACCCCGGCGCCCGGCGGGACCATCACCGGCCTGGCCGGCAAATGCGTCGACGTGGCGGGGGCCGTCAACACCAACGGCACGGCGATTCAGCTGTACGGGTGCAACGGCACCGCGGCCCAGCAGTGGAGCCGCCCCGGTGACGGCACGCTGCGCTCGCTCGGCAAGTGCCTCGACATCAGCGGCCCGAGCAACGCCGACGGCACCGTCGCCCACCTCTGGGACTGCCACACCGGCACCTCCCAGAAGTGGACGCTCGACAGCTCGCAGCGGCTGGTCAACACGTACTCCGGCAAGTGCCTCGACGTGACCGGCAACAGCTCCGCCGACGGCGCCCGCCTGCAGATCTGGACCTGCACCACCGGCGCCAACCAGAAGTGGGCCCTCAACTAGCCGGGCTTCAGGGGTCAACGGGGCCGGGCCCGCACTGACGAGGAAGGGCGGACGCCACGTGGCGTCCGCCCTTCTCGGGGTCGTGCGAAGGTCAGGATTCGATCGTCGGCGGGCGACGCTGGGCCGGGATCACGGCGACCGGCTCGGCCGGCAGCTTCAGCGGCTCGGTTTCGTCGCTCGGCGTCGTGACCAGGGCGGTCGGCTCGTCCACCGGCTTCGAGGCCTCGGCGGGAGCCGACAGCAGCGTGGTCTTGTCCTGGTCCGCGTCGTCCTTCGCCGAGGGCTTCTCGTCCTTTTCCGCCTGGGGTTCGGCGGGAGTGGTCGAGGGCGTCGCGGTGACGGGCACGGCGGCCGTCGCCGGTTTGGCGGGCGGGACACTCGCCGAGGCGGCGGGTGAGGCGGAACCTGTCGCCGGTTTGGTGGCCGGGACACTCGCCGAGGCAGTGGCGGGTGCATCGGAGGGCGTTGCGGGTTTGGCCGGCGTGACGGCTGCCGAGCCGGTGGCCGGGGCGGGGGAAACCGGCGCCGAGGCCGCCGCGGGCTTCGCAGGTGTGATGGTTGCGGCGGCCGGTGGGGCCGAGGCCGTCGCGGGCGCGACCGAGGCCGAGCCGCTCGCCGGTTCGGTGGGCGCGGCACCCGCCGAGGTCGAGGCGGACGGCGCCGCCGGCTTGGGCGTGACCGACGCCGAGCCGCTCGCAAACTTCGCAGAGCCTGAGGCCGCACTGCTGGCCGGGGCCGCGGTGGCGGGTTTGGCCGGGGCGGCCGTGACGGAGGCTGAGCCGCTCGCCGGGGTTGCGGCGACCGAAGCAGAGCCGGTGGCCGGCGCAGGGACGGTTGCGGGTTTGGCCGGCGTGGCCGTGACGGAGGCTGAGCCGCTCGCCGGGGTTGCGGCGACCGAAGCAGAGCCGGTGGCCGGCGCAGGGACGGTTGCGGGTTTGGCCGGGGCGGCCGCGACGGAGGCTGAACCACTGGCCGGCGCGGGGGTGGCTGCGGGCTTTGCGGGCGCCCCGGCGACCGAAGCCGAACCGCTGACCGGTGCGGCGGTGGCGGGCGTGGTTGCGGGTTTGGCCGGGGTCGCGGCGACCGAAGCGGAGCCGCTGACCGGTGCGGCGGTGGCGGGCGTGGTTGCGGGTTTGGCCGGGGTCGCGGCGACCGAAGCGGAGCCGCTGGCCGGGGTTGCGGCAGCCGCCGGCTTGCGGGTGGGCTCGGCCAGGCCGAAGCCGCTCACCACGGTCGGTTCGTCGCCGCCGGGGGCGAGGCCCGCGCCGGTGACGACGGTCGGTTCGGAGGCGCCGAGCGGGAGGACAGTGGTGGGTTCCGGCTCGGGTGTCCGGGGCGCCGGCTTCGGGGCGGCCGGCGACTGGGGCTGGGTGACGAAGACGGTGCGGTCGTTGTTCGCGACCACCTCGGTGCGGTCGGCGCGCAGCGGGGCCGGCGGGACGCGGTTCAGCGCGACGGTCGGGTCGGCCGGGATGCCGGTGCGGATGACCGTGGTCTGCTCGGCGGCGACCGGGGTGCCGGCCACCTTCGCCGCGCCGCGGAAGCGGCCGATCTCGCCGATGATCGGCAGCACCGGCGGCTCGTAGCGGGCCCAGCGGCGGGCGCTCAGCGCGGTGAGGATGAGCGGGATCGACAGCACCGCGGCCAGGCCGTACCCGGGGCGGCTGAGGTCGAAGCCCTCCTTGGCGATCGCCGGGGGCCATAGGTCCGCATACGCCCCGGGGGAGTTGAACGCCCAGAGGGTGACGCCGAGGTAGACGACCCCGGCGAGGACCGGCCCGGCGGGGGAGACCGGCCCGGCGGCGAGGATCGAGAAGAGGATGCCGCCGAAGATCAGCAGCAGGAGCCCGCTGACCGACTCGGCGGCGAAGAAGTCCCGGCCGCGACTGCTCAGGTCGTCGGTGAACCCGACGGCGAGGAGCACCCAGATGCACGGGGCCAGCACGAGTGCGTAGAAGATCGACCTGAGGTGACGCATGATCCGGCACGGTACCCGGCACCGGCAAGAACTACCGTACCGGCTATGGAAGAACAGCATCCCGGCCGGCCGACCGCCCTGTCCCGGGTTACTCTGAGCCGGATCATGACGGCCGTCGACGTGAACCTCTACGGGACCGTGCACGGCGGCGTGCTGATGAAGTTCGTGGACGACGTGGCCGGCGCGGCCGCGGCCCGGCACAGTGGCGGCACCGCGGTCACCGCCGCGATCGACGAGATCGTCTTCCTGGAGCCGGTCCGGGTGGGTGACCTGGTGCACGCGTACGCGCAGATCAACTGGACCGGCAGCACCTCGATGGAGGTGGGGGTGAAGCTGGCCGCCGAGCGCTGGGACGAGGTCGGCCCGGAGCCGCTGCCGGTGGCCACCGCCTATCTGGTGTTCGTGGCCGTGGACGCGGCCGGCAACCCGCGCCGGGTGCCGCCCGTGCTGCCCGCCGACGACGAGGACAAACGCCGTTTCACCGAGGCGATGATCCGCCGTGACCACCGGCTGGCCCGGCGTGCGGCGATCCAGCGGGCGCGGGCCGAACATCACTCGGCGGCCGGCTGACCCACCGTTAAGGTGTGGTGATGACGACAGGTGTGGTGACGGCGGGCACAGTGCTGTGGGAGCCGCCGGCGGACATCCGGGAGACGTCCCGGATCGGGCGTTATCTCGCGTGGCTGGAGTCCGAGCGGGGCCTCTCCTTCGCCGACTACGCGGCCCTGTGGCAGTGGTCCGTCACCGACCTGCCGGCCTTCTGGCAGTCCATCTGGGACTGGTCGGGGGTGGTGGCGCACACTCCGGCGACGGCCGTGCTGGAGTCGTCCGGCATGCCGGGGGCGCGCTGGTTCCCCGGAGCCACGCTCAACTACGCCGAGAACGTGCTGCGCATGCCGGGGATCGCCGACGACGAGACGGTCGTTCACGCGTACTCCCAATCTCGGGAACCGATCGCCCTGACCGCCCGCGGCCTGCGGGAAGAGGTCCGGAGGGTGCGTGCCGGGCTGAAGGCCCGCGGTGTCGGGAAGGGTGACCGGGTCGCGGCCTATGCGCCGAACATCCCGGAGACATATGTGCTGATGCTCGCGACCGCGAGTCTCGGCGCGGTGTTCTCGTCGTGCGCGCCGGAGTTCGGCGCCCGCAGCGTGATCGACAGGTGGATCCAGATCGAGCCGAAGGTGCTGGTCGCGACCGACGGCTACCGGTACGGCGACAAGGACGTCGACCGGCGCGGGGAGATCGACACGATCCGGGCGGCCATCCCGTCGATCGAGCACGTGGTCACCATCGGCTACCTGCATCCGGGCGGCGACTGGGCCTCCCTGAGCGGCGACGATCCGATGGCGTTCGAGCCGGTGCCGTTCGACCAGCCGCTCTACGTGCTCTACAGCTCCGGCACCACCGGTCTGCCCAAGCCGATCGTGCACGGCCACGGCGGCATCCTGCTGGAGCACCTCAAGATCCTGGCGCTGCACCACGATCTGGGGCCGGGCGACCGGTTCTTCTGGTTCACCACCACCGGCTGGATGATGTGGAACTACCTGGCCAGCGGCCCGGCCGTGGGCGCGGCGATCGTGCTCTTCGACGGCAACCCGGGCTGGCCGTCGCTGGACGCCCTGTGGGACCTGGTCGACACGGCGGGCATCACCTACTTCGGCACGTCGGCGCCGTTCCTGCTGGCCTGCCGCAAGGCCGGGCTCACCCCGCGGAAGCCGCTCAAGGGCCTCGGCTCGACCGGCGCGCCGCTGCCGTCGGAGGGCTGGGCCTGGGTGTACGAGGCGGTCAGTCCCGACGTGCATCTGGTCTCGCTCTCCGGCGGCACGGACGTGTGCACCGGTTTCGTCGGGGGAGTGCCGCTGCTGCCGGTCCGGGCCGGGGTGATCACCTGTCGTGCGCTGGGGGCGCGCGTGGAGGCGTACGACCCGCTGGCCCGGCCCGTCGTCGGTGAGCTGGGCGAGCTGGTGATCACGGCGCCGATGCCGAGCATGCCGGTCGGCTTCTGGAACGACCACGACGGCTCCCGATATCGCGAGGCCTACTTCGACGTCTTCCCCGGCGTCTGGCGTCACGGCGACTGGATCACCGTCGGCCACGACGGCAGCTGCGTGATCACCGGCCGGTCGGACGCCACCCTGAACCGGGGCGGCGTGCGGCTCGGCACCGCCGAGTTCTACTCGGTCGTCGAGGGGCTGCCGGAGGTCGCCGACTCACTCGTGGTGCATCTCGACAAACCGGACGACCCGAACGGTGAGCTGCTGCTCTTCCTGGTGCTCGCCGAGGACGCCGACCTCGACGACGCGTTGCGCGCGCGGATCGCGAAGGAGTTGCGCGGCGCCCTCTCGCCCCGCCACGTGCCGGACGCCGCCTATCAGGTCGGCGCACTGCCGCGCACCCTGTCCGGCAAGAAGCTGGAGGTGCCGGTGAAGCGGATCCTCACCGGCACCCCGGTCGAGTCGGCGGCGGCCAAGGGCGCCCTGGCCAACCCGGACTCCCTGAACGCCTTCGCCGCCCTTTACGCCGAGCGGGTCACGCCAGCGTCAGAGTGACCTTCTCGGTGGCGGCCCGGGCCTCGGTCTTCGACGTGTCCAGGTTGGCGCAGAGCACGATCGACGCGCCGGCCGCGAGCGGGGCCAGCAGCCAGTCGTTGGCGTCCGGGTAGAAGGCGGTGTCGATCAGCACCCGGGCGCCGGCCGTGATGCCGAGCTCGGTGGCCCGCTCCAGAGCCGCCTCGACGACGTCCTGGTGGCTCAGCTCGACGTATCCGGCGAGCGCCCGGTCGGCGGCTCCGACCGGCTCGCCGCGGAAGTGGTCGCCGTGGTTGCGGACCTCGGTGACGTAGTCGGCATACCCCTCGGGCGGCGTGCGCAGCGGCATGGCCAGCGGGAGCAGGCCCGTCGCATACCGGTCGAGGGTGGCCCAGCCGGCCGCCCGCTCCACCAGCTCGGGCGTGGTGAAGAGCGCCTCGACCGGCTGCGGGTCGCCACCCAGATCGGCGGCCAGCCCGGCGGCCGACACACCGAGCAGCAGCGCCGCGGTCTGCCAGTGCGGCGGCAGCAGCAGGGCCACCGTGTCGCCGTGGCCCAGGCCGACCCCGTCGACCAGCAGGTTCGCGGTCTTCGCCACCCAGTTGTCCAGGGTCGTCCCGGACAGCTCGGTCCGGTCGCCGGTGGCATCGTCATACCAGGTCAGCAGCGGAGCGGCCGGGTCGCGCGCGACCGCTTTCGCGAAAACCTGCGGGATCGTCGTGTTCATCGCTTTACAGCGTAGGCGGATCACGCACAGTGATGGCCTCACAAAGGGCCCCAACGATCGGCAGTGTCGCGGACACCTGCCCGAAGCCTTCCCGGCGTACCCTCGAACCGTCGGTGGTCCCACTGCCGTACAGGTAGGCGGAACCATCGCATCGGTACGTCAGAGCTGCCAAGGAGATGCCTCGTGACCCCCGGTCGCCCCCCGCGAGTGCTCGTCGACGCCACCAGCGTCCCCGCCGACCGAGGCGGTGTCGGCAGATACGTCGACGGGCTGCTCGGAGCCCTGGGGCAGCAGAGCCCCGGCCGCGTCGAGCTCGCCGTCGTGTCCCAACGATCGGATGCGGAGCGTTACCGCCGCATGCTGCCGGGGGCCGAGGTGATCCCCGGCCCGGCGGCGATCGTTCACCGGCCCGCCCGGCTGGCCTGGGAGCAGACCGGGTTGCCGCTGCTCGCGCAGCAGGTCGGGGCGGACGTGCTGCACTCGCCGTTCTACACCTGCCCGCTTCGGGTGGGATGTCCGGTGACGGTCACCGTGCACGATGCGACCTTCTTCACCGAGCCGGAGCACTACGACAACACCAAGCGGACCTTCTTCCGCAGCGCCATCAAGACCTCGCTGCGCCGGGCCGCCCGGGTGATCGTGCCGAGCAAGGCCACCCGCGACGAGCTGATCCGTCTCCTCGACGCCGACCCGACCAAGATCGACGTGTCGTATCACGGGGTCGACCACTTGGCCTTCCACGCCCCGGCGGAGGACGAGAAGGCCCGGGTCCGGGCGCGGCTCGGCCTGGGCGACTCCGGCTACGTGGCGTTCCTCGGCGCCAAGGAGCCGCGGAAGAACGTGCCCAACCTGATCCGTGGCTGGGCCCGGGCGGTCGCCGACTGGCCCCGCCCGCCGGCCCTGGTGATCGCCGGTGGCCAGGGGCACGACGACGACATCGACCGCGCGGTCGCCGAGGTCCCGCCCCACCTGCGCCTGCTGCGACCAGGCTATCTGCGCTATGCGGACCTGCCCGGTTTCCTCGGCGGCGCCCTGGTCGCCTGCTACCCGTCCTTCGGTGAGGGTTTCGGCCTGCCGATCCTGGAGGCGATGGCCTGCGGCACCCCGGTGCTCACCACGCCGCGCCTGTCCCTGCCGGAGGTCGGGGGTGACGCTGTCGCCTACACGACCGAGACGCCCGAGCGGATCGCCGAGGACCTCGCTGACCTGCTGCACGACGAGGATCGCCGCCGCACACTCGCCAAGGCCGGCTTCGATCGGGCGAAAGAGTTCACCTGGGAGTCCAGCGCGGAGGTACATGTAACAACGTGGAATCGGGTTGCGTCTTGATCATCAACTAAACTTTCCGCGCATGAGCGACGAACAGGCCGTGTTGTACGGAGTGGTTCTTGCCGGGGGCACCGGAACCCGTCTCTGGCCACTGTCCCGCGCCGGTCATCCCAAGTTCCTGCACCCGTTGACCGGCACCGAAGCCTCCCTTCTGCAGGCCACGGTGGACCGGCTGGACACTCTTGCATCCCCCGACCGGGTGTTCGTGGTGACCGGTGTGGCCCACGCCGCCGCGGTGTCCCGGCAGCTCGCCGCGATGCCCGAGGAGAACGTGCTGATCGAACCGTCGCCGCGGGACTCGTGCGCGGCGATCGCGCTGGCGGCCGCGGTGATCGCCCGGCGTGATCCGGAGGCGATCATGGGCTCCTTCGCGTCCGATCACCTGATCGCCGACAAGGAGGCGTTCGCCGCCGTGATCCGGCACGCGATGACGGGCGCGAGCCAGGGACTGCTGATGACCCTCGGCATCACCCCGACCAGGCCCGAGACGGGATACGGCTACCTCCAGTGCGGCGCCGCGGTCGGTGACGGCCCGCTGGTGAAGGTGGAGGAGTTCAAGGAGAAGCCGACCTACGACGTGGCCGAGAGCTACGTGAAGTCGGGCAACTACCTGTGGAACGCGGGGATGTTCGTCTGGCGGGTGGACGCCTTCCTGGCCGAGCTGCACCGTCAGCAGCCGCAGCTCGCCGCCGGGGTCAGCCGGATCGCCTCCGCGTGGGGCACCGCCGACCAGGAGGAGGTCATGGGTGACGTCTGGCCGACGCTGCCGAAGATCTCCGTCGACTACGCGGTGATGGAGGGCGCGGCCGCGGTCGGCCGGGTCGGCACCGTGCCCGGCGACTTCGGGTGGAACGACGTCGGCGACTTCCACACCCTCGGCGAGGTGCTCACCGCCGACCAGTCCGGCAACGTGGTCGTCGGCCACGACACCGGCGCCGAGCGGCCCACCGTGCTGCTGCGCGAGACCGAGGGTCTGGTGGTCGTCCCGTCATCCGGCCGTCTGGTCGCCGCCATGGGTGTGCGCGACCTGGTCATCGTCGACACTCCGGACGCCGTCCTGGTCTGCCCGCGCGAGCGTGCCCAGGAGGTCAAGCAGCTGGTCGACCACCTCAAGGAGCTGGGCCAGCACGGTTACATCTGAGCCGTCACGCTCCGGCCCCGGTCACTCTGGCCAGGGCCGGAGCGATCTGCTGGACCGTTCCGGACGCCAGCGGCGACGGCAGCGCGTCCGCCGTGAACCAGCGCAGGTCCGACGACTCCTCGCTGATCCGCTCCACGCTGCCGGCCGGGGCCCGCAGCAGGAACCGCACGTCGTAGTGCACCGACGGCTCGGCCGGGGCGCCGTCGCGCGGGCCGCACCGCACGTCGTGGATGTCGATGTCGATCGGTGTGGGGTCGAGGATCAGGCCGGTGATGCCGGACTCCTCGGTCGCCTCGCGGAAGGCGGCCGCGGCCAGTGTCGGGTCGCCCTCCTCGCAGTGCCCACCCAGCTGCATCCACAGCCCGAGCCGCCCGTGCAGGCAGAGCAGGACCCGGCTGTCGTCACCGACGATCAGGGCGCTGGCCGTCACATGGCCGAGCCGGTGCGCCCGGGTCATCGCCACCGGGCCGTCGGCCAGCAGGTCCAGGGTGCGCTTGCGGGCCAGCTCGGCGTCGTCCGAGGTGGCGGCCCAGCTGCTGAGGACGTCGACGGTGTTCTCGTACAGCGCGGTCATCGGGTTGCTCCGGTGGTCTCGGCTCCGCCGTCGTGGACCCGGCCTTCGCCGGCCGACGATCGGTAGGTCAGGGTGACACCCTCGTCGTCGATGACGGCGGTGGTCTCGATGCCCTCGGCGGCGAGGGCGGCGCGCAGCCGATGTGCCTCGGTGCCGACGCGGATCAGCTCGGACGCCCCACCAGCACTCGGCATCAGCCGGACACCGCCCGGCTGCCGGTCGACCCGGGCGGTGATCAGCGTCTCGACGGCGGCGAACGCCCGCGCCACCGTGGCGGTCCGGTCCGGAGCGGCGGCGGTGCCCGGTGACAGGGCCGGACTCCCGGCGGCGATGGCGGCGCCCGATGGCGGAGCCGGAGCCACGGAGGCGGTGGCGGTGTGGGCCAGGGTCGCCCGGTCGGCCAGGGTCGCGGCTGCCCGGAGCCCGTCGGCACGGGCCTCGGCGGTGCCGAGGCTGAACATGTCGCTCTCCGCGTCCCGGATCAGCACCGCCGCGCCGGAGCCCTCGCCGGAGCGGGGATAGCCCCGCACCACCGCCACCGGCACCCGGTCGCACTTGCCCTTGACCAGCTCGGCCGCGGCCGCCAGCTCGTCGACCACGGCCATCTGGGTCAGGGACAGCTCGTTGCCGTAGGGATCCACCTGACCACGATGATCGAGGAGCGCCTCGATCCCGGCGGCGCCCAGAGCCACGTCGGTCAAGCCGTTGCGCCAGGCCCGCCCCATGGTGTCCGAGACGACGATCACCACGTCGAGCCCGCGGGCCAGCAGATCGGCGCGCAACCGGCGGGCCGACGCGTCCGGGTCCTCCGGCAGCAGCACGAGATGGGTCTTGTCCACGTTCGACGCGTCGATGCCGGCGGCCGCCATCACGAAACCGTGGTGGGTCTGCACGATCGAGGTGGGGCCGCGGCGGGCCACCACCCGGGCGGTCTCGCCGTCGAGCGCCCGCTGCCGGGCCTCCTCGCGCTCCGGCCCGTCCGCCGGGACCTCGACCAGGCGGCCCTCCGCCTTCGACACGATCTTGCTGGTCACCACGAGCACGTCGCCGTCGAGGATCCACGGTGCGGCGCTCACGATCAGCCGCGCCAGGTCGTCGCCCGCCGTGACGTCGCCGATCCCGCGGACCGGCAGGATCTGCAGACCGTCGGCGGGGGCGCCGCCGACGGGAGCCGTGCCGGCCGGGCTCCCGGTCATCGGGCCAGCTCCATCGCGGCGGCGACCATCGCGGCGGTGGCGTCCTCGTCGCGCATCCACAGCGGCACCGCACGGGTCCGCACACCGGGCACCTCGGCGCCCTCGTCGGAGGTGTCGACCAGCCAGCCGTCGAGCAGGCCGCCCTCGGCGCGTGGACCGTACATCCGCCCGACACCGGCCGCGCTCACCTCGACCTCGAGCGTGGCCAGGCACTTGTCGGCCATCCCGCGGACCGGGGCGCCCCCGATGATCGGCGACACGCCCACCACCGGCGCCGGACCGTGTGCCACCGCGTCCTTGAGCGCGGGTACGGCCAGGATCGGGGCGATGCTCACCACCGGATTGCTGGGAGCGACGAGGATCACGTCGGCCGCGGCGATCGCGTCCAGCACACCGGCGCCCGGTTTCGCCACGTCGGCCCCGCGGAAGACGAAGTTGTGCGTCGGCACGTCACCCCGGTAACGCACCCACCACTCCTGGAAGTGGATCGCCTTGCGCTCGCCGTCGATGTCCACCACCACGTGCGTCTCCAGGCGGTCGTCGCTCGCCGGGAGCAGGGTGATGCCGGGCTGCCAGCGCTCGCAGAGGGCCGCGGTGACCGCGGAGAGCGGATAACCAGCGGTCAGCATGGTGGTGCGCACCAGGTGGGTGGCGGTGTCCTTGTCACCGAGCCCGAACCAGGACGGCTCCACCCCATACTTCGCCAGCTCCTCCTTGACCACCCAGGTCTCGCCGACCCGGCCCCAGCCGCGCTCGGGGTCGGCGGCGGCGCCCAGCGTGTACATGACGGAGTCCAGGTCGGGACAGATCTGGAGGCCGTGCATGCGCACGTCGTCGCCGACATTGACGACCGCCGTGACCTCGGCGCCGACGGCTCTGGCATACGCACGAACGCCGAGAAGGAAACGGGCACCGCCGATGCCCCCGGTCAGGACCACGATCCGCATGAGTCCCATCCTCCCGCACCCGCGCCGTCCCCTTGGTTGCCGGGTATCGGTTTACTCTGTGCCGACCTCGATCAACCGCACCGGGAGCAACCGTGACGACACCACCGCAGCCGGATCCGGCCGCCGAGAAGACCATCGGGCAGTATCTGCGCCCCCTGCGTGACCTCGCCGCCTACGCTCTGATCGCGGCGCCGGCGGTGTTCCTGCTGGTGGCCGTTTTCGAGCTGTTCCGCGGCGACTTCACCGTGCAGACGCGATACAGCTTCGGGTCGTTCGTCAACGTCGAGACGATCTTCTTCCCGCTCGCCGCCGTGATGCTGGCGCTGGGTGTCAAGCCGGTCCACCCGAAGGCGCGGCTGATCACCATGCTCGCCCTCGGGGAGTACGCGGTGGCGTCCTTCTTCGGGGTGATCTTCGGGCTGCTCTTCGGGGTGAGCGGGATCGCCGCCCAGGACGCCGGGGCGGCCTTCAACGCGCTGCTCGTCCGGGTCGCGTGGCTCGCGGTGCTCGGGGTGGCGGGGTATGCGTTGCTTCAGGTCTGGCTCGGCTACTACCCGACGGTGAAACCGCAGCCGGGTGTCTACGGCCAGCCCTACCAGCCCCAGCAGTACGGCCCGCCGCCCGGCTACGGCCAGCAGCCGCCCTACGGCGCCGCCATGCCCGGCCCGATGCCGCCGGGCACGCCGACGCCGCCGCCGGTCGCCACGCAGCCGTTCAGCGTCCCGCCCGCGCCCTACGGGCAGTACCCGGCCGTCCCGCCGCCCGCCTGGGGCGCCGCGGCCCCTCCGCCGCCGCCCGTGCCGCAGGCGCCCTACGCCGAGCCCACCCAGCCGGTGCCGCCGCATGTCCCGCCGGTCCCGTCGGCTCCGCCGCATGTCCCGCCGGTCCCGTCGGCCCCGCCGGCCTCGGACCGCACCGAGGTGCTGCCCGACGAGCGTCCCGGCTTCGGCCCGGCCGCGCAGGACCCGCCCCGCCAGTGACCGACCGGCCTCGCGGGCCCGGATGGTGTTCCATGACACGCTCCGGGCCCGTGCGGGTAGCGGCAGGCGAAACGATTCCGGCCTAGGCTGCTTTGCGTGGTAGAGGTCAACGTGGAACCCGTACCGACCGAGGCGAGCATCCGCCGCGCACTGCGCCGCGCCGCTGACGGTAAAGCGATCGACGTGGATGAGGCCGTGGCGCTGCTCACGGCCCGTGACGAACAGTTCGACGAGCTGCTGGCGATCGCCGGCGGCATCCGGGACGCGGGTCTGCGCGAGGCGGGGCGGCCGGGCGTCGTCACGTACTCCCGCAAGGTCTTCATTCCGTTGACCCGGCTCTGCCGGGACCGGTGCCACTACTGCACGTTCGCCACCGTGCCGCACAAGCTGCCGGCGCCGTTCCTGGAGCGCGACGAGGTCCTGGAGATCGCGCGGCAGGGCGCGGCGCAGGGTTGCAAGGAGGCGCTGTTCACCCTCGGCGACCGGCCCGAGGAGCGGTGGCCGGCGGCGCGGCAGTGGCTCGACGAGCGGGGGTATGACTCGACCCTCGACTACGTGCGTGCCTGCGCGATCGCCGTGCTGGAGGAGACCGGCCTGCTCCCGCACCTCAACCCCGGGGTGATGAGCTGGGCCGAGCTGCAGCGGCTCAAGCCGGTCGCGCCGAGCATGGGCATGATGCTGGAGACCACCGCCACCCGGCTCTGGTCGGAGAAGGGCGGGCCGCACTACGGCTCGCCGGACAAGGAGCCCGCGGTCCGGCTGCGGGTGCTCGACGACGCCGGCCGGGTCGGTGTGCCGTTCACCACCGGCATTCTGATCGGCATCGGGGAAAATCTGACCGAGCGGGTCGACTCGCTCTTCGCGATCCGGCGGACGGCCCGGGAGTTCGGGCACATCCAAGAGGTGATCGTGCAGAATTTCCGTGCCAAGCCGGACACGGCGATGCGCGGGATGCCCGACGCGGAGCTGCGCGAGCTGGCCGCCACGGTGGCGGTGGCCCGGATCATCATGGGCCCGCGGGCCCGCATCCAGGCCCCGCCGAACCTGATCGACGACGAGTTCGCGCTGCTGCTGCGGGCTGGGATCGACGACTGGGGCGGCGTCTCCCCGGTGACACCCGATCACGTGAATCCGGAGCGCCCGTGGCCGCAGATCGACCTTCTCGCCGAAAAGACGGAGAAGTCCGGGTTCATCCTTCAGGAGCGGCTCACCATCTACCCGGAATATGTCCGTCGTGGTGACGAGGGCTGGCTGGACCCGCGCCTCAAGACCCACGTAGCGGCGCTGGCGGAGGAGACCGGCCTCGCAAGGATGGACAAGAACCCCGTGGGGCTGCCTTGGCAGGAGCCCGACGACGCCTTCGGCGGCGGCCGCACCGACCTCTTCAAGAGCATCGACGAGGAGGGGCGTACCGAGGACCGGCGCTCCGACTTCGACCACGTCTACGGCGACTGGGCCGAGGTCGCGGCACACGTCCGCAGCGCCCCGGCGAGCATGCCCACCGACGTGGTGGCGGCGCTCAAGCTGGCCTCGGAGGACCCGGCCACCCTGCTCCTGGAGCAGCACGAGGACAAGGCGATGGCGCTGTTCAACGCCGACGGCCCGGCCCTCGACGAGCTCGCCCGGATCGCCGACGACCTGCGGAAACAGGTCAACGGCGACGACATCACGTACGTGGTGAACCGCAACATCAACTTCTCGAACGTCTGTTACGTCGGCTGCCGGTTCTGCGCGTTCGCCCAGCGGGAGAAGGACGCCGACGCGTACCGGCTGTCGGTGGAGCAGGTCGCCGACCGGGCCGAGGAGGCCTGGCGGGACGGGGCGTCCGAGGTGTGCATGCAGGGCGGCATCGACCCCAAGATGCCGGTCACCGCGTATGCCGACCTGGTTCGCGCGGTCAAGCAGCGGGTTCCCGGGATGCACGTCCACGCGTACTCCCCGATGGAGATCGTCACCGCCTCGGCGAAGGCCGGGGTGTCGCTGCGGGAGTGGCTGACCGATCTGAAGGAGGCCGGCCTCGGCACCATCCCGGGCACCGCCGCCGAGATCCTCGACGACGACGTGCGCTGGGTGCTGACCAAGGGCAAGCTGCCCACGTCGACCTGGGTGGACGTGGTGACCACCGCGCACCAGGTGGGCATCCGCTCCAGTTCGACCATGATGTACGGCCACGTCGACCACCCGCGCCAGTGGCTGGGCCACTTCCGGGTGCTCGCCGGCATCCAGGACGTCACGGGCGGCTTCACCGAGTTCGTCGCGCTGCCGTTCATCCACACGAACGCGCCGATCTACCTGGCCGGCATCGCCCGCCCCGGTCCGACCTGGAGGGAGAACCGGGTCGTGCACGCGATGGCCCGGGTGCTGCTGCACGGCCGGATCGACAACATCCAGTGCTCCTGGGTGAAACTCGGCGACGAGGGTACCCGCGTGATGCTCAACGGCGGTTGTAATGACCTGGGGGGCACTCTCATGGAGGAGACGATCTCGAGGATGGCCGGGTCGGAGCACGGTTCGGCCCGGACGGTCGCGGAGTTGAAGGAGCTGGCGGCCGCCGCGGGCCGTCCGGCTGTGGAACGCACCACGGTGTACGGACGTCGCTGACGGGGCACATGATCCATTCGGCGGACCCGGGTAGGGGGACCCGCTGCCTCTTAGTCACGAATCGGGTTAAATTGGACGCGGGGGCCCGGCTTCGCGTTACCTTCCGGCAGCTTGGAGCGATAGGGCTGGAACAGGCCTGTGATCTGCTCTCCAGGGGTGCGGAAACGGGCCCATTTAGCAGGTTCGGCTTGACGACGCACGTCTTACACGCGTGTAATTTTGGTGGGGTTGTGGGGACGATGTGGCACAAAGGCGTCGTACCCACAAAAACACGCCGCGTGCGTGGGGGGTCAGCGCCGGCTTTCGTGCCGGCGCGGAATTTGGAGGCACGCCGATGGAAGCGACGCAGGTTGAAGGGGTAGACCTGCTCGGGGACGCGCCCGAGTGGCAGGAGCGGGCGCTGTGTTCACAGACCGATCCCGAGGCTTTCTTCCCTGAGAAGGGCGGCTCGACGCGCGAGGCGAAGCGCATCTGCGGCCGCTGTGATGTGAAAGCCGAGTGCCTGGAATATGCGCTCGGTCACGACGAGCGTTTCGGGATCTGGGGTGGACTGTCCGAACGTGAACGTCGCAAGTTGAAACGACGAGTGGCCTGAGTAAACGCTAGGCCAGCTCGTCGGGATCCACCCCGAGCAGGTTGGCAACCTGCTCGATGATCACGTCGTGGACGAGGTCGGCGAGGTCCTCCCGATCCATCGCCCGGAACTCCAGCGGGCGGCGGTAGAGCACGATCCGCGGCGGCAGCTCATGTCGCCCCGGGCGGCCCGGCAGCAGCCGGGCCAGGGGCACCTCGCCGTCCTCGAGCACGTCCGAGTCGTAGACGTTCAGCTCCGGAGGCACGTCCTCGACGGCGAACTCCACGCCGGCCAGCTCCTTGGCATAGCGGCGCTCCAGGCTCTCCACGGTGTCCAGCACCAGGTCGTCGAAGATCTCCGCCTTGGTGCGGGCCAGCGGCACGGTCGCCGGGACCAGACGGCCGCGCAGGCCGCGCCCGTGCCGATCCCGGCGCGCGGGCCGGCCCGGTCCGGGGCTGCGGGTCGCCTTGCCATCCGTCCGGCGGCGTTCGGGACTGGTGGTCACGCGGCCAGCGTAGCCCCACTCGGCCGACGGTCGTGCTCAGCCCGTAGTCATCGTGTGTCCGTGCCGTTGATTCGCCCCATCGGGTCGGCGTGTTCAACGACCATCGCCGAATCGTGATACGCCCGGGTCGGCGTGTCGCGAGGCAACACGACCCAGAATCGCGAACGGGGAGATAAGTTGCCGCCGTGAGGTCACCACGGCGCTGCTCCCGGAACGGCTGTCCCCGACAGGCGGTCGCCACCCTGACCTACGTCTACGGCGATTCCACGGCCGTCGTGGGCCCCCTGGCGGCGTTCGCCGAACCCCACACGTACGACCTGTGCGAGACGCACGCCCGCAGCCTCACCGCCCCCCGAGGCTGGGAGCTCGTCCGCCACGACGGCGACTTCGCACCCCCACCCCCCACCACCGACGATCTGGTGGCCCTCGCCGAGGCCGTCCGCGAGGCGGCCCGGCCGGTCCCGCCGCGCCCGGATGACACCGATCACACCCCGGGCCACCAGACCGGCCGCCGCGGTCATCTCCGGGTGATCCCGCCCTCGCACTGAAAAATCCCGCAGCGGTACGGGCCGCCCCGCCCTCAATCGCACTCGGCCCGTTCCCGGGCCACCCCGCGACGTCCGCGGCCCGTCCGGCCCGTCAGCGCGCCTCTCGGGCGAAAGCGTCCCCCCACCGAACCCCCGGGCGGCCTCACGTGACAGCCCCGAGGGCAGCCGCCCTGTCGTGAGGGCTGCCCCCGGCCCTGCGACAGCTCTGGCGGCCGGGTCGGAGCCGGCCGCCAGAGTTTGTTCGGGGGTGTGGCCCCGGATCGGGGGCCGGCCGGGGTCAGGTCAGGGCTACCAGCTGGAAGCGCTTGCGGAGCCAGGGGATGAGCTCGCGGTAGGCGTCGATGGTGGCCGGCTGCGCGTAGTCGTGGGAGAGGACGATCGCGCCCGGGTGCGTGTTCCGTTTCACCGACCGGATGATCTTGTCCCGGTGCGAGTTGTTGGACTCGGTCTCCTTCTGGTCCCAGTCGCGAGGGTCGACCTTCCAGTAGATCGAGTGCATGCCCATCTCGGCGGAGATCTTGACCAGGGCCGGTGTGAAGTTGCCGCCCGGCGCCCGCATGTAGCGGATCTTCGCGTCCGGCACGGCCGCGCGGATGGCGGCGTTGGTGCGCTCCAGGTCGGCGCGGATCGCGTGGTGGGAGCGCTTGCCCAGCTTGAGGTCGTGGTCCCACGAGTGGTTGCAGAAGCTGTGACCGCCCTTGGCGATCGCGCGCACCATGTCGGGGTGGCGGCGCGCCTCGGTCCCGACCAGGCAGAAGGTCGCCTTCACCTTCTCCTTGGCGAGGAGTTTCAGCAGTTTCGGCGTGAGATCCGGGTCGGGCCCGTCGTCGAAGGTGAGCGCGACGCCCTTGGACCCGGTCGTCAGCAGGCTCCCGGCGGGCCCGGTCCTGCCCTTCGGCTTGACGATCGGAACGCTCTCGGTGCGTTCCTTCGACGGTTTCGGCGCGGGCTTGGCCGGCGCCGCCGCCGGTGCGGATGCCGATGGCGCGGGCGCGGCGCCGGACGGTGCGACGCTCGGCGTCGGCTGTGCGGTGACGGTCGCCGCGGTCGCCTGGCCGACGAGTCCCGTCATGATCAGCGCGACGCTGATCGCGAAGGCCTTCCGGGTGTGCGACAGCCGTATCAAGAGACCTCCCCAGGTCGGTGGTGCGCCTGCCGACGATGCCTCGAATCGCAGCCGGTCGCCACCACCACATGTTCGTTTGGCGCGAATCCGGTAATGCGTCAAGTTTGGCCGCAGTTGGATCGCGCTTCACCGATGGGGTCGGTCACGGTGGTAAATGTCTCGAATGTCTACCCAGGCGGTGGGCGGGGCCGGCACGACCCCGCCCACGAACGGATTAGCCCAGTTCCGCCAGCTCCTGCGGGGTGAGCAGGCGGGAGCGGATGAGGAACCGGACGCCCTCGGGCGCCTCCAGCGAGAAGCCGGAGCCGCGGCCGGGGACCACGTCCACCGTCAGGTGCGTGTGTTTCCAGAGTTCGAACTGACTGGCCGACATCCAGAACGTGATGGGCTCCGGCACCCCCTCGATGGCCAGAGACTGCAAGAGCACGTCGGATCCGCCGGTACGGAACTCGCCCTCCGGGTAACACATCGGCGAGCTGCCGTCACAGCAGCCGCCGGACTGGTGGAACATCAGTGGCCCGTGCTGACCCCGCAGCTGCCGCATCATGGCGGCGGCCGCGGGGGTCACGTCAACCCTCGTCGCGACCATCGCCTAGAAGAAGCCGAGAGCCTTGGGCGAGTAACTGACCAGCAGGTTCTTCGTCTGCTGGTAGTGGTCGAGCATCATCCGGTGGTTCTCCCGCCCGATGCCGGACTGCTTGTAGCCGCCGAACGCCGCGTGCGCCGGGTAGAGGTGGTAGCAGTTCGTCCACACCCGTCCGGCCTTGATCGCCCGTCCGGCCCGGTACGCCTGGTTCCCGTCCCGTGTCCACACGCCGGCGCCCAGCCCGTACAGCGTGTCGTTGGCGATTGTGATCGCGTCGTCGAAGTCGCCGAACGGCGTGACCGAGACCACCGGCCCGAAGATCTCCTCCTGGAAGATCCGCATGTTGTTGCGGCCCTCGAAGATCGTCGGCTGCACGTAGTAGCCGCCGGCCAGGTCGCCGGGCATCTCCGCCTTGGCCCCGCCGACCAGGGCACGCGCGCCCTCCTGCCGGCCGATGTCCAGGTACGAGAGGATCTTCTCCAGCTGGTCGTTGGAGGCCTGCGCGCCGACCTGGGTGTCGGTGTCGAGGGGGTTGCCCTGCTTGAGGTTCTCCACCCGTTTCACACCGGCGGCCAGGAAGTCCGAGTAGTGGCCCTGCTGGATCAGCGCGCGGGACGGGCAGGTGCACACCTCGCCCTGGTTGAGCGCGAACATCGCGAAGCCCTCGAGCGCCTTGTCGAAGAAGTCGTCGTCGGCCCGGCTGACGTCCTCGAAGAAGATGTTCGGGCTCTTGCCGCCCAGCTCCAGGGTGACCGGGATCAGGTTCTCCGAGGCGTACTGCATGATCAGGCGGCCGGTGGTGGTCTCGCCGGTGAACGCGACCTTGGCCACCCGGTTCGAGCTGGCCAGCGGCTTGCCCGCCTCGACGCCGAAGCCGTTGACGATGTTCACCACACCGGCCGGGATCAGGTCGCCGATCAGCGAGAACAGGTAGTGGATCGAGGCCGGGGTCTGCTCGGCCGGCTTGAGCACGACCGCGTTGCCGGCGGCCAGGGCGGGGGCCAGTTTCCAGACCGCCATCAGGATCGGGAAGTTCCACGGGATGATCTGCGCGACCACGCCGAGCGGCTCGTGGAAGTGGTAGGCGACGGTGTCCTCGTCCAGCTCGCCCGCACTGCCCTCCTGCGCGCGGATGGCGCCGGCGAAGTAGCGGAAGTGGTCGATCGCCAGCGGGATGTCGGCGGCCAGCGTCTCGCGTACCGCCTTGCCGTTCTCCCAGGCCTCGGCGACGGCGAGCTTCTCGAGGTTCTGCTCCATCCGGTCGGCGATCCGGTTGAGGATGTTGGCCCGCTCGGTGGGAGAGGTGCGGCCCCAGCCGGGAGCTGCGGCGTGTGCCGCGTCCAGGGCCTTCTCCACGTCCTCGGCGGTGCCGCGGGCGACCTCGGTGAAGATCTGCCCGGTCACCGGGGACGGGTTGGTGAAGTACTGGCCCTTGGCCGGCGGGACGTACTCGCCACCGATGTAGTGGTCGTAGCGGGACTGGTAGCTGACGATCGAGCCCTCGGAACCGGGCGGGGTATAGATGGTCACGGTCTCGCCTCCTCGTTTCGGCGGACCTTAGTTACGGCTACGTTGCAGCAACGTTGCACGCGTATTCACGGGTCAGCACGGCGACCCGGCGGGCGGCGACCGGGTCGGCCGGGGCCAGCGTGGCGTACGCCTCCCAGAGATCCAGGTCGTCACTGCCCCACGTGCTGTTCAACCAGGTCTGGAGCATCCGCCGGTCGCCCGAGGCCAGGATCGCGGTGCGCAGCCGGTGATCCAGCAGCCGCCGCAGCCGCACCACGCCGGGCGCGTCCGACCCGGGCAGCAGCGGTCCCGGATAGGCATCCAGGGCCTCGGCCGTACGTCCCGCGTCCAGCAGCCGCGCCACCAGCCCGAAGTCGGTCTCCAGCGCGGTCCGCAGCCGGTAGGGACGGGAGTCGAGCAGCTCCGGGCCGAGGATGCGGCGCAGCCGGGACAGCTCGGCGCGGATCGTCACCGGGTTCACGTCGTCGCCGTACAACTCGATGCCCAGCTGGTCCCCGGTGCGCCCCTCCGGATAGACGGTGAGCAGCGCCAACAGTTCGGAGTGGCGGCGGCCGAGACGCACCTGCCGGCCGTTCACCGCGAGGCGGGCCTCGTCCCGGCCGAGTGCCGCGACATGCGGTTGGCGCACGACCGGTTCGACCGTGCGGAGGTACGCCTCGGCGGCCAGCGCCGTGGCCCGGACCAGGGCGAGACTGTGCGGATTGGCCAGATGGTCCCCGCCGGTGACGTCGATCGCCCCGAGCAGCCGGCCGGTGCCGGGATCGTGCACCGGGGCCGCCGCGCACGTCCACCGCTGCACCGGATGGCTGAAGTGCTCGGTCGCGAAGATCTGCAGCGCGTGGTCGACGGCCAGCGCGGTGCCCGGCGCGTTCGTCCCGGCGTGCGCCTCGTCCCAGCGGGCGCCGGGCACGAAGTTCATCGCGGCGGCGCTGCGCAGCGTGGCCGGATGCCCCTCGACCCAGAGCAGCCGGCCGTTGGCGTCACAGACCGCCATCATGTGGTCGCCGTCCTCGGCGAGGCCGCCCAGCAGGTCCCGGAAGATCGGCATGACCCGGGCCAGCGGATGTGCCGACCGGTACGCCTCCAGATCGGCGTCCGCCAGGTCGATCGGCGCCGTGCTGTCCGCCCCGATGAACGCGGCGGAGCGGGCCCACGAGTCGGCCACCACCGGGCGCAGGCGATCCGGCTGGCGCTCCCCGGCCAGGAACCTCTCGTGGGCACGGCCGATCAGCCGGATCCGCTCGGCGGGGTCGTCTCCGGGGGTCAGCGCGAGCCACGGGTTCACCGGCAGCACCTCCAGCCCCCATCGTGACCCGCGTCACGGCTGGTGACAACAGTCCCTATGCTGCGGGCCGTGCAGCCGTGGCCGCGTACCGAAGAAGAAGCCCTCGCCGTGCAGGACGCCTTGCGTTCCCGCGTCGTCCTCGACGACGGCCCGGAGTCGCCGGCGACCGTCGCGGGCCTGGACGTGGCCTACGCGGACGACGACTCGCGTCTCGCCGCGGCGGTGGTCGTGCTGAACACCGCCGATCTCTCGGTCGTCGACACCGCCGTGGTCCGCGGGGCGCCGGCCTTCCCGTACGTCCCGGGGCTGTTCGCCTTCCGCGAGGTGCCGGCGCTGCTGGCGGCACTCGAACGGCTGACCGTGCGGCCCGGCGTGCTGATCTGCGACGGGCACGGCCTGGCCCATCCGCGCCGCTTCGGCCTCGCCGCCCACCTCGGCGTGCTCACCGATCTCCCGTCGTTCGGCGTCGGGAAGACCCGGCTGGTGGGAGACTGGGAGCCGGTCGGCGAACCGCGGGGCTCACGATCCGCGCTCGTCGACGCGGGGGAGACGGTCGGCGCCGTACTGCGTACCCAGACCGGGGTGAAGCCGGTCTTCGTCTCCGTCGGCCACCGGATCGGCCTGGACCGCGCCTGTGCGCTGACGTTGCGCCTGGCCCCGCGTTTCCGCCTGCCGGAGACCACGAGGGTTGCGGACCGTGCATGCCGGGATTCCCTGAGTTAATCGCCCGGCAGCGCGGTTAAAACATGGGGGTACCAGGCACTCCGCTACCCTCGGGGCCAAAGGGGACTTTCCTGAGGAGTGAGCAGTGTCTGATCTGTCGCAGATCATCAAGGCGTACGACGTACGGGGAACCGTCCCGGACCAGTTCAACGAGACGGTGGCCCGGGCGATCGGCACGGCGTTCGTCGAGATGTTGCGCGAGTCCGGTGACGAGCCGGACCAGATCGTGATCGGCCACGACATGCGGGAGTCGGGTCCCAGCCTGGCCGCCGCCTTCGCCAACGGGGCCAACGCCGCCGGCGCCGCCGTGATCAACATCGGGCTGGCCTCGACCGACCAGCTGTACTACGCCTCCGGCGCGCTGAACCTGCCGGGCGCGATGTTCACCGCCAGCCACAACCCCGCGCAGTACAACGGGATCAAGCTGTGCCGGGCCGGCGCCCGCCCGGTCGGCCAGGACAGCGGCCTCGCCGTGGTCCGGCAGCGCGCCCAGCAGCTGCTCGCCGATCTGAACGCGGAGGCCGACGGCCCGTCCCGGGTCGAGCAGCGTGACGTCCTCAAGGACTACGCGGCTCACCTGCGCTCGCTCGTCGACCTGTCCGGCATCCGGCCGCTCAAGGTGATCGTCGACGCCGGCAACGGCATGGGCGGTTACACCGTCCCGGCCGTCCTCGGCGACCAGGTGCTGCCCGCCCTGCCGCTGACCATCGCGCCGCTCTTCTTCGAGCTGGACGGCTCGTTCCCCAACCACGAGGCCAACCCGCTCGACCCGAAGAACCTGGTCGACCTGCAGAATGCGGTCCGTGAGCAGGGCGCCGACATCGGCCTGGCCTTCGACGGCGACGCCGACCGCTGCTTCGTCATCGACGAGAACGGCGACCCGGTCTCGCCGTCCGCGATCACCGCGCTGGTGGCGAGCCGTGAGCTGGCCAAGTTCCCGGGCAGCACGATCATCCACAACCTGATCACCTCGGCCGCGGTGCCGGAGATCATCACCGAGAACGGCGGGAAGCCGGTCCGCAGCCGGGTCGGCCACTCGTTCATCAAGGCCGAGATGGCGTCCACCAACGCGGTCTTCGGCGGCGAGCACTCGGCGCACTACTACTTCCGCGACTTCTGGTTCGCCGACACCGGCATGCTCGCCGCCATGCACGTGCTCGCCGCGCTCGGTGGCCAGGAGCAGCCCCTGTCGGAGTACGCCGCGGAGTACGAGCGGTACGTCGCCTCCGGTGAGATCAACTCCACGGTGGCCGACGCGACCGCCAAGATCGCCGAGGTGCGGGCCGCGTTCCCGGACGCCTCGGTGGACGACCTGGACGGCATGACGTTCCAGGTCGGCGACGGTGCCTGGTTCAACCTGCGGGCGTCCAACACGGAGCCGCTCCTGCGGCTCAACGTGGAGGCTCCCGACGCGGACCGGATGGCAAAGCTACGTGACGAGGTCCTGGCCATCGTTCGTGGATAGGATCGCCACGACCGGAGTTCTTTCGCGGCGATTAGGAGTAACTCGGTGGCGCTCGATCAGCAGTTGCTGGAGATTCTGGCCTGCCCGGACACCCATCACGCGCCCCTCGAGCACGACGCCGGCGCGCAGACGCTGACGTGCACCGAGTGCGGCCGGATCTTCGAGATCCGCGACGACATCCCGATCCTGCTCCTCGACGAGGCGCGGGAGCCGGGGTCGCCGGCCGCTTCCGGCCCGGCGGGTCCGGCCGGTTCGCCGGACGCCGCCGGTTCGTCGGACGATTCCGTCGAGGGGTCGAACTGATGGCCGCGCCACGGGGTGGCTCCGCCGGGGTCAACGGGCACCGGATCGCCGACGAGTCGCTGCTCAACGACGAGAAGTCGATGCTCGCCAACGACCCGGGCGGCATGCTCCGGGCCACCGCCTCGGCGGGCGCGCAGGTGCGTGAGGCTGCGGCGCTGGCCTCCGAGGTCGACCTGAGCATGCTCGCCGACGAGGGCCGGCCGCGTGCCGTCGTGGTCGCCGGCATCGGCACCGCCGGTCTGACCGGCAGCATCCTGTCCACGGTCGCCGGCCCGCGGTGCCCGGTGCCGATCATCGGGCACCGCAGCGCTGGTGTGCCCGGCTGGGTCGGCGCGGCCGATGTGGTGATCGCGGTCTCCGCGTCCGGCCGCAGCCCCGAGGCGCTGGCCGCGGCCGAGGCCGCCGCCCGCCGCGGCGCCCGCCTGGTCGCCATCGGCAACCCCGGCTCCGACCTGGAGGCGCTGGCCGAGCGGGCCCGTGCCCCGTTCATCGGGGTGCCGCGCCGCGCCCCGGCCCGGGCGACGCTCTGGGGCCTGACCATCCCGGTGCTCTTCGCCGGCCGGGCGCTGGGCATCGCCAAGCTGGCCGAGGCGGACATCGCCGAGACCGCCACCCGGCTCGACGCCGACGCCGAGCGCTGCCGTCCGGGCGCCGACTCGTTCGTCAACCCGGCCAAGGAGCTGGCGCTCGGCCTGGCCGGCTCGGTGCCGATCGTCTGGGGCTCGTCGCCGCTGGCCACGGTCGCCGCCCGCCGGTTCGCCGACACGCTGGCCGCCAACGCCCGCTACCCGGTGATGGCCGGTGCGCTCGGTGAGGCCGGTCGTGGCCGGGTCGGCCTGCTCGACGGCGTGTTCGGTGGTCTGGCGGAGACGACGCGTGACATCTTCGCCGACCCCGACGACCACGACGAGACGCTCACCCGCCTGCGGCTCGTGGTCTTCCGCGACGGCGGCCTCAACCCCGAGGACGACGCGGACGAGCCGGTGGCCGTGGAGGAGCGCCGGGCCGACGCCATCCAGACCATCGCCGACCGGCGCGGGGTCCGCTGCGACGTGCTGACCGCCGAGGGCGGCTCCACCCTGGAGCGGCTCGCCTCGCTGGTCGCGGTGCCCGACTACGCCTCCCTCTACCTGGCCCTGGCCCACGGCCTGGACCCGATGGCGGTGCCGGCGATCAGTGAGATGAAGGAGCTCGCCAACCCCCTGCCCGAGGGGTTGTGAGCCTGGAAGCCCGGCCGTAACCGGCGCGACCCCCGGGTCGCGCCGGTTAGCTGCTACTTTGCCGGGTATGACCGTGTATCCCTTGACCGGAGTCATCCGGCCGTATGCCTGGGGTTCCCGGACCGCGATCGCCGACCTGCAGGGCCGTCCCGCCAGCGACGGGCCCGAGGCGGAGCTGTGGCTCGGCGCGCACCCCGGCGACCCATCCACCGTGCCGGGCCCGGACGGGCCGGTCGACCTGGTCCAGCTGATCGGGGCGGACCCGGCCGGGCAGCTCGGCGACGACGTCGTGACGACCTTCGGGGCGCGTCTGCCGTACCTCCTGAAGGTCCTCGCGGCCGACGCCCCGCTCTCGTTGCAGGCCCATCCCGACGCGGAGTACGCCAAGGTCGCGTTCGCCCGGCAGGAGGCCGACCCGGCGGCGCCGAGGAACTACACCGACGCCTACCACAAGCCCGAGATGCTGGTGGCGCTCACGCCGTTCGAGGCGCTGTGCGGTTTCCGTGACCCGGCGGTCGCGGCCGCCGTGATCGGTGCGCTCGGCGTGGCCCGGCTGGAGCCGGTGGTGACCGCTCTGCGTGGCGGCGACCTGGCCGAGGCGGTCCGGCTGCTGCTCGCCTGGCCGGCCGGCGACCGGGCGGCCCTGATCGACGAGGTGGTCGCCGCGGCCCGCGCCATCCCGGCCGGTCACGAGCACACCGACTCCTTCACGCTCGCCACCGGCCTGGCCGCGCACTATCCGGGCGATCCCGGGGTGCTGGTCGCGCTCCTGCTCAACCTGGTGCGCCTGGCGCCGGGCGAGGCCATCTGGATGCCGGCCGGCAACCTGCACGCCTACCTCAAGGGCCTGGGCGTCGAGCTGATGGCGGCCAGCGACAACGTGCTGCGTGGCGGTCTCACCCCGAAACGCGTCGACGTCGACGAGTTGCTGCGGGTGTTGCGGTTCGAGGTCCTCGAGGACCCGCTGCTGCACGCGACCGAGCTCGAGCCCGGTGTGGAGACGTGGAGCGTGCCGGTCGGCGACTTCGTCCTCTACCGCATCGAGCTGGACGGCACCCGCCCGCCCGTCGAGGTGCCCGCCCACGGCCCGCGGATCGTCCTGTGCACGGAGGGGACCGTGTTCGCCGGCCAGAGCGAGGACGGCACCCCGGTCGAGCTGAACCCCGGAACGGCGGCCTACGTCCCGGCCTCCGCCGGCGCGATCAAGGTGGCCGGCACCGGCCGTCTCTTCGTGGCCGCCGTGCCCGGCTGAGCACCGACGTTCCCCGACGCCCCGGGGGCGGCCAGGCGCCGCCCCCGGGGCGTCTGACGTTCTCTGATGCCCCGGAGGGTGCCGCCTGGCCGCTTCCCGGGGCGTCGTCCGTTCCGGCGGAGATCGTGACGGACTGTCCAGTAGACATGCCCGAAATTTCTGCAAATAACTTGACATGGCGGTTGCAGAGTGTGAATCTAAGAGCACGCAGCGTCATTGGTGATCGGGGGGTCCCACGGACGCGCGCGGTACCAAACCGGGGGGATGAACGGGGCGGCGGGCTCAGGCCTGTCGCCCCGTTCGCTATGCCACCGCCCGGCGCGGCGGGCCTGGCAGGCCGTGTCGGGCGCGGTGGTTTCCGGGGCCGGCTGGGTCGTACCAAATCGGGGTTTTCGGGGTGAAGATCTGCATAGAGTGAACCGCTGCTTCGGCACCCACGGGGGTTCACATGACTGGCACCGACGGTGATTTCAAGGTCGCCGACCTGTCGCTGGCCGCGTTCGGCCGCAAGGAGATCGAGCTGGCCGAGCACGAGATGCCCGGCCTGATGGCGCTCCGCGAGGAGTTCGGGCCGGCGCAGCCGCTGCGCGGGGCGCGGATCACCGGGTCGCTGCACATGACGATCCAGACCGCGGTGCTGATCGAGACGCTGACCGCGCTCGGGGCACAGGTGCGCTGGGCCTCCTGCAACATCTTCTCCACGCAGGACCACGCGGCCGCGGCGATCGTGGTGGGGCGCGACGGCACCCCGGAGAAGCCGGCCGGCGTGCCGGTCTACGCCTGGAAGGGCGAGACGCTCGACGAGTACTGGTGGTGCACCGAGAAGGTGCTGCGCTGGCCGGACGGCGAGGCGCCCAACATGATCCTCGACGACGGTGGCGACGCGACGCTGCTGGTGCACAAGGGCGCTGAGTTCGAGCGGGCCGGGGCCGTGCCGTCGCCGGAGACCGCCGACTCCGAGGAGTACGCGGTGATCCTCCAGCTGCTGGGGCGGAGCCTGGCCGAGGACGACAAGCGGTGGACCCGGATCGCAGCCGGTGTCAAGGGCGTCACCGAGGAGACCACCACCGGCGTGCACCGGCTCTACGAGATGCAGCAGGCGGGGACGCTGCTGTTCCCGGCGATCAACGTGAACGACTCGGTGACGAAGTCGAAGTTCGACAACAAGTACGGCTGCCGGCACTCGCTCATCGACGGCATCAACCGGGCCACCGACGTGCTGATCGGCGGCAAGGTGGCGGTGGTCTTCGGGTACGGCGACGTCGGCAAGGGCTGTGCCGAGTCGCTGCGCGGCCAGGGCGCCCGGGTGATCGTGACCGAGGTCGACCCGATCTGCGCGCTCCAGGCCGCGATGGACGGCTATCAGGTCGCGACGATCGACGAGGTGGTGTCCTACGCCGACATCTTCGTCACGGCGACCGGCTGCTTCAACGTGATCACCCACGAGCACATGGCCCGGATGAAGCACCAGGCCATCGTCGGCAACATCGGGCACTTCGACAACGAGATCGACATGGCGGGCCTCACCCGGCGCGGCGACGTCCGGAGGATCACCATCAAGCCGCAGGTCGACGAGTGGCGGTTCGACGACGGTCACTCGATCATCGTGCTCTCCGAGGGCCGTCTGCTGAACCTCGGCAACGCCACCGGACACCCGTCGTTCGTGATGAGCAACAGCTTCTCGAACCAGACGATCGCGCAGATCGAGCTCTTCACGAAGACCGCGGAGTACCCCGTCGGGGTGTATGTGCTGCCGAAGAGACTCGACGAGAAAGTGGCCCGGCTGCACCTCGCCGCACTGGGCGTACACCTGACCGAACTGACCAAGGAGCAGGCCGCATACCTCGGGATCGCGGTCGAGGGGCCGTACAAGGCGGAGCATTACCGCTACTGAAGGTGGTGTGCAAGTTGCACCGGGGGGCCACCGCGTCGATATGGTGGGCGTCGTGGCGAGGCCGACTTCGACAGCACGCCGGGAGCTGGGCGGTGAACTGCGCCGGCTCCGCGGTGAGCGCCGTGCTGTCGACGTGGCGACCGCCCTGGGTTGGTCCGAGTCGAAACTGAGCCGGATCGAGACCGCGCACACCGGGATCAGCGAGGACGATCTGGATCGTCTGCTCACCGTCTACGGGGTCGCGATGGAGGACCGGGGGCGGCTGCGCGACCTGGCCCGGCGTGGGCGTGCCCGGGCCTGGTGGACGCCGTACCGGTCGTCGGTGCCGGATCCGTACGACGAGTATCTGGCGCTGGAGTCCGAGGCGTTCCAGATCTTCGAGTGGGAGGCCCAGGTGGTGCCGGGCCTGCTGCAGACCGACGAGTACGCCCAGGCGGTGATCGAGACCGGGGCGGACATCGACGACGAGACGATCATCGAGCGTCGTCTCGCGCTGCGGATGGGCCGGCAGACCACGATGAGCCGGGTCCCGCCGCCCACGCTGCGGATGGTGATCGACGAGGGCGTGCTGCTGCGCCAGATCGGCGGGCCGGCCGTGCAGCGGCGTCAGCTGACCCGGCTCTACGAGGCGAGCAGCCGCCCGGGGATCGAGCTGCTGATCCTCCCTTTTGAGGCCGGCGCGCACGCCGGCCTGATCGAGTCGTTCATGGTCCTGGAGTTCGCGCCCGGCACCAGGTCACCGGTGGTGCACATCGAAGGGCTGACCGGCGGCCTCTTCCGGGTGAAGCCCGAGGAGATCGACGTGTACCGCGACGCCTTCGATGACCTGCAGGAACGCGCATTGTCGCCAGAAGAGAGCCGAACGGCCATCGCTGAGACGAGGGATCGGATCGGTCGTTGACTCCTCGACGTGGGGTCCAATGGAGAGGCATTCCACGGTAAAGGGAGACGAAAATGCAGGACACCACACTGACCTGGCGCAAGAGCAGCCGCAGTGGCGCTGCCGGGCACTGTGTCGAAGTCGCGGAGGCGCCGGCCACGGTGCTGGTCCGCGACTCCAAGGACGTCACCGGCCCGGTGCTCAGCTTCGGCGCCCGGGACTGGACCGGCTTCCTCGCCGGCATCCGCGCAGGGGAGTTCGACCGGCCCGGCATGTGATCGTCGATCGCGTGCCACGGGCGGTCCCGGACCGGGGCCGCCCGTTTTTCTATCTCTGGGGGTAGGCTCCCGGGCAAGATCGGCCCCCAGGTAACGCAAAGACCGGGAGGACAGTGCAATATTGGACCGCATGAGAGCCCGGGTACTGGTCGTCGATGACGACCCAGCGTTGGCCGAGATGCTCGGCATCGTTCTGCGCAGCGAAGGCTTCCTTCCGTCTTTCGTCGCCGACGGTGAGCGGGCCCTGGCCGCCTTCCGGGAGAGCCGTCCCGACATCGTCCTGCTCGACCTGATGCTGCCGGGGATGAGCGGGATAGACGTGGCCCGCGCGATCCGCGCCGAGTCGGGCATCCCGATCGTGATGCTGACCGCCAAGAGCGACACCGTCGACGTGGTGCTCGGCCTGGAGTCCGGGGCCGACGACTACGTGGTTAAGCCGTTCAAGCCCAAGGAACTGGTCGCCCGGATGCGGGCCCGGTTGCGCCGGGGTGAGGACGCCGCGCCGGAGATGCTGACCATAGGGCCTCCGGGCAACCAGATCACCATCGACGTGCCGGCGCACACCGTGTCGCGGGACGGCGAGGAGGTGAAGCTGACGCCGCTGGAGTTCGACCTGCTGGTCGCCCTGGCCCGCAAGCCGCGTCAGGTGTTCACCCGCGAGGTGCTGCTGGAGCAGGTCTGGGGTTACCGGCACGCCGCCGACACCCGCCTGGTCAACGTGCACGTCCAGCGGCTCCGCGCCAAGATCGAGCCGGATCCGGAGCGGCCGGAGATCATCCTGACGGTCCGTGGTGTCGGCTACAAGGCGGGCACCGGCTGATCGGCCGGAGCGGCTAATCTTGCCGCGAGATGCGTGCTCCTGCCTGGCTCCCCATGCCCGTGCGCCGTGCCCTCCGAGTGGTGCGGCGCTACTGGCGCGTGCTGGTGCGATATTCGATGCGGTACACGGCGCCGGCCCGCCGGGCCTGGCGCCGATCGCTGCAGTTGCGGGTGGTCACGATCACCCTGCTCGCCTCCAGCCTCCTGGTCGGCACGTTCGGCGCGTTCATCGCCGACCGCAGCGCCGAGATCCTGCTGAGCCGGGCCGACGACGAGGCGCGGTCGGCGCTGAACACGAAGGTGAAATTCGCGTACGACCAGCTCACCCTCTATCCGCAGCCGCGTGACCCGCAGCTGCCGAGGGCGCTCACCGAGCTGGTCGACGATCTCTTCGCCGGCGAGTCCTCGGCTCGCGGCAACACGGTGATCTCGATCCGTGCGGAGGGTTCGCCGGACCTCAAGGCCGTCGTCGTCCCGCCGTCGGTCGACACCAGCGACCTGATCACCCCGGAGATGGTCAAGGCGGTCACCGGCCCGGACGGCGGCGTCAGCAGACAGATCCGGACGACCGAGATCCAGGGCGAGACGATCAAATATCTGGTGTACGGGTCGCCCGTCACCACCCGCTTCGGCCAGGTCGAGCTCTACTACATGGTCCCGCTCACCAGCGAGGACCAGGATGCCAATCTGATGGGCACCACGGTGCTCGCCACCGGCCTGGCCCTGGTCATCCTGCTCGGCGTGGTGGCGGCCCTGGTCACCCGGCTGGTCGTCACCCCGGTCCGGGTGGCCGCGCGGACCGCCCAGCGCCTCTCGGCCGGCCTGCTCGACCAGCGGATGAAGGTCGACGGCGAGGACGACCTGGCCCTGCTGGCGGCCGCGTTCAACCAGATGGCGGCGAACCTGCAACGCCAGATCGTCCGGCTGGAGGAGATGTCGCGGCTGCAGCGCCGGTTCACCTCCGACGTGTCGCACGAGTTGCGGACGCCGCTGACCACCGTGCGGATGGCCGCCGACCTGATCTTCTCCGAGCGTGACGAGTTCGACCCGGCCGTGGCCCGCAGCGCCGAGCTGTTGCAGGCCGAGCTGGACCGCTTCGAGGAACTGCTCACGGACCTGCTGGAGATCAGCCGGTTCGACGCCGGTTTCGCCGCGCTGGACGCCGAGCACACCGACCTGGTCCCGATCGTCGAGCGGGTGTGCGAGCGGCTCACCGGACTGGCCGAGCGGGTCGGTGTGGAGCTGGAGCTGCGCCTGCCGGACACCCCGGTGATCGCCGAGGTCGACCCGCGCCGGGTGGAGCGGGTGCTGCGCAATCTCGTCGGCAACGCCGTCGAGCACGCCGAGGCGAAACCGGTGCAGATCACCATGGCGACCGACGACGCGGCGGTGGCGATCACCGTTCGCGACCACGGGATCGGGCTGAAACCGGGCGAGGAGCGCCTGGTCTTCAACCGGTTCTGGCGGGCCGACCCGTCCCGGGCCCGGCAGACCGGCGGCACCGGCCTCGGGCTGTCCATCAGCGTCGAGGACGCCCGGCTGCACGGCGGCTGGCTGGAGGCGTGGGGCTCGCCCGGCGAGGGCGCCCAGTTCCGGCTGACCCTGCCGACGCGGGCCGGCGACCGGCTGGTGGCCGCGCCGCTGCCGCTGATCCCCCGGGACCGGACAGCGGAGGTGAGCTGATGATCCGACGTGTGCTGGCCTGCACGGCCGCCGCCGCGCTGCTGCTGGCCGGGTGCGGCATCCCCGACGAGTCGGATGTCACGGTGGTCGGCCCCGGGCCCTCCACCGGCACATCCTCCGGCGACAACGGCAGGCGTACACCGATCGCCCGCAACTCGACCAGCGACCGCATCCAGTTCGTCGCCAACTACCTGCGGGCCGCCGCGGGGGAGTATGACGGCGCCCTCGACCGGGTCAAGCAGTTCATGGCGGCGGGCACGCGGGAGAGCTTCAACCCGCCGGCCGCGCCCCGGGTGATCCGCCTGACCGAGAAGCCGCTGATCAACTCGACCGAGGACCGGGTGGTGATCTCGTATCAGCTGCTCGGCACCCTCGGGAAGAACGGGCTGTTGGAGCCGTCCACCGAGCAGGTCGAGGACAAGTACGAGCTGGTCCTCGACGAGGTCGCCGGCGACGGCCTCTACGTGGTTCAGGCGCCGCCGTTCCTGCTGCTCAGCGACACCGCGGTAACCGAGTACTACGAAGAGCGCACGATCTATTTCTGGAACACCGACCAGACCGGCCTGGTCCCGGACGTCCGCTACCTGCTGCGCGAGGTGCCGAAGGAGCAGCAGCCGACGATCATCGTGAACTGGTTGATCGGCGGCCCCGCCCCGTGGCTGCAGGACGCCGTGGAGCCGCTGCCGGACGGCACCAAGCTGGAGAACAAGGTGCCGGCGATCGACAAGGACCGCCTGCAGATCCGGCTGAGCGCGCAGGCGGTGCCGACCGAGAACTCGGTCGAGGAGATGGAACGCCTGCGGATGCAACTGCAGTGGTCCCTGCGGAGCCTGCTGCCGGAGTATCTGGATCTCACCGTCGGTCACGAGCAGCCGCGCAGCTACTCCGGTGAGGACTTCTACGGCAGCAACCCGGCGTCCCAGTTGCTGCCCGACCCGGAGCGGTTCGTGATCTACGACCACACCGTCCGGCGCCTGTCCGAGGCGTCCCGGCCCACCTCCGACTTCGTGCCGGGCATCGCACCGGACGACAACAAGGACGTCTCGCGGGCGGCCCTGACCACCTCCAGCACGGCCGTCTTCGCCGCCCTGGTGACCGGCTCCGGCAAGAACGAGCGGCTGCGGGTGGGCAGCGCGGCCGACAGCAACCAGATCGCCCTCAAGGAGATCTCCGGTATCCCCACCGGCATGGGCCATCCGACCTGGGCCGTCACCCCGGACAACGACGCGGCCGGCGCGGTCGGTCTGATCATCGCGGGTGGGCGGCTCTGGCGGTTCCGGGCGCAGGGCGGCCCGGCGCAGGAGGTCTCCTCACCCGGTACGGCCGGGCAGATCACCGCGATCACGGTGGCCCCCGACGGTCACCGGGTGGCGCTGGTGGTCGGCGGGCGTCTCTACCGGGCGGTGCTCAATCTCAGCGCCGACGGCCAGGCACTCACCGGGCTGCAGCAGGTCTTCTCGCCGCTCACCTCGGTCACCGCGGTGGACTTCAGCGGCGAGGGCTGGCTCGCCGTGGCCGGTGCGAGTCGCGACGACGGCCGGACGTCGATGATCTACACGTCGATCGACGGGGTCCTGCAGTCGCCGGTGCTGCCCGACATGGGCAACCAGGTGGTCACCTACCTCACCTCGTACCCGGCGAACCCGCTGAAGCAGAGAAACAGCGTCGGCTCGGTCCTCTACTCCACCTCCAACGGCAAGAACGCCTTCGAGGCGCTGTCGTCGGCCGTGCAGATCACCGCGAAGGACCTGGCCGGCCCGAGCGGCGAGCCCCGGCCGGACGTGGTGCCCGAGGCGCCGTTCTTCCTCGACTGAGACTCTGACATGGTGCTCGCCGAACTCGCCGACCTCGTGCTGCCCGCCGCGTGCGCGGGGTGCGGGGCGGAACGGGTGCGCCTCAGCTACGGGGCCTGTGCGGACTGTGTGACGGCGCTGGAGTCGCTGCGGCCGCGGGCTGCCGTGCCGAGCCCGCCACCGGCCGGGTTTCCGGACTGTGTGGCGGTCGGGGCGTACTCCGGGCCGTTGCGGGGCGCGCTCCTGGCGTACAAGGAGAAGGGTCGTCATCGCCTCGCCCGGCCGCTCGGGATGCTGCTCGCCGGCGCGGTGTCGGCGCTGGCGCCGCGGGATCGGCAGGTGACGCTGGTGCCGGTCCCGTCGACGGCGGCGGCGCGGCGCGAGCGCTACGGCGACCACATGGCGCGTCTCGCCGATCACGCGGCGCGGCGGTTGCGAGCCGCCGGATACCGGGTGAACGTCGTGCAGCCACTGCGTGCACTGCCCCGCCCTGACTCAACGTCACTGGAAGCATCCGAACGGGCGACTGTAGCTGTCAATTCGCTGCGAATGATGCCTCGAATGAGCAATCCCCTACGCGACGGAAGATCCCGAGGCACGCTTGTGGTGGCGGATGACATCGTCACCACCGGCGCCACCTTGGCGGCGGTGACACGCCGGCTCGAGGAGGCGGACATGCAGGTCACAGGTGCCGCGGTGCTAGCAGCGACCGAGTTGCGCAAGATCCGCCCCGGCATTTGTCTGTGATCGTGTCCGGACCGGCCGATAGAGGCCAATGTCAGTCTTCAGGTATCCCAAACGAGGGGTGACTGGCGGGCATAGGCGGGTTAGCGTCTAGGTGACGAGGGTAAGCGCGCAGACTTACCCGCCACCGGGAGCGCCGCAGCCGCACCGGAAAGGAGTCGTCTCACTCTCATGAGCCGCGTCCAGTAGTTGATCATGACGCGGTGTTTTCACCCAGTAGCCGGGCTGAGCCGCGAATCGGCGCCCGCAAGCACAACGTTGGGGGAGGTCACGAGTGGACATTGTCGTCAAGGGCCGCAACGTAGAGGTTCCCGACCACTATCGAGAGCATGTCGCCGACAAGCTGAGCAAGGTCGAGCGTTACGACCAGAAGCTGATGAGGGCGGACGTGGAGCTCTTCCACGAACGCAACCCGCGACAGTCCGACACCTGCCAGCGTGTCGAGATCACGGTCATGACCAAGGGGCCGGTGGTACGCGCCGAAGCCCAGGCACAGGATTTCTACGCAGCCCTGGACTGCGCCATCAACAAACTCGACGCCCGGCTACGCCGCTCCGCCGACCGGCGCCGGGTGCATCGCGGACGGCACGCGCCGGTCTCCGTCGCCGCGGCCACCGCCAACCTCCCCACCGACCTGACGCACGGTCGGACCGCGACGCTGACCGAGCCGGTCCTCGACACCGAGCCGACCGAGCACGACGAGGACCAGCCGTGGCGCATCGTGCGGGAGAAGGAGCACTCGGCCGAGCCGATGACCGTCGACGACGCTCTCTTTCAGATGGAGCTCGTCGGCCACGACTTCTACCTTTTCCATGACAAGGACAGCGGCCGGCCCAGTGTGGTCTACCGCCGCCGTGGCTACGACTACGGCATCCTCAGCCTAGGCATGTGAGGCGTTCCCGCCGGAGGCCTGTGCGAGCAGGTCTCCGGCGAGGAGCACGAACTGGACATCGTCGATGCGCGTGCCGTCCGGCCCGGGCAGGCGCGAGCGCAGGTATGCCTCCCGGGTGAAGCCGGCTTTCTCCAGCACCCGCTGGGAGCCGGTGTTCGTCGGCAACGTCCCGGCGATCAGACGGGCGATGCCCGTCTCGGCGAAGACCCAGAGAGCGAGCAGTTGCGCGGCGCGCGAGGCGAAACCCCTTCCCCGGTACGCCGGGAGCACGCTGTACCCGATCATCGCCTGACCGGTGGGCGGCTCCTGGTAATACAGGCCGATCTCGCCGGCCCGTGCCCCGGTCGCGGAGTCGAGGATGACCAGGTCGGCGCGGCTGCCCGCCAGCCAGTGCGCCCCGGCGCGCAGGCATCGCCGGCGGATCTCGGCTGCGGGCCTCGGCTCGGGCGGCACGCTGGTGGCGATCACGTCCGGAAGGTCGTGCAACTCGGTGTAGAAGTCGACGTCCGTCTCGTCGAGCGGGCGCAACGAGATCACGCCGTCGGACAGCTCGCCGCCGGGCAGGTCGGGCAGCAGCCGCGGCGCCGGGCCCTCCGGGTCGTCCGCCAGCCGGGAGAAGACCAGCAGCTCGGGATCACCACGGCGGACCGCCTCGCGGGTGTAACCGGCGCCCAGGGCGACCCGCTGGGCCGCCGTGTTCTCCCAGCCGATCCGCATCTCCAGCCGGGCGCGCCGGGCCAGCAGCGCGCGGCTGAACTCACGCACGGCGGTGGTCGCCACACCCCGGCCCCGGTGCTCCGGCGCCACCTCGAAGGTGAGGATCCCGTGCTCGAGCCCGATCCGGCCGAGAGCCGCCCCGGTCTGCTCGTCGACGATCGTGTCGCCCCGGAAGCGGACTCCGCTGCCGGCGCCCGCGTCCTCGAGCCGTACTTCGGTGTTCTGATCCACGTGGCCATCCTCTCCGGGACGCGCCCGGCCGCCAAACACGTTTCCGATGCGTCGGAGACTGCGCTGTCAGCGAACTTCATGGAATCTTTCGCCCTGTTTGCGAGTTTCCCCGGAGGCCAGGGTCACAGGTACCGGGCGAAGGTGCCTACGATGGTTCGGCAGACTGTCTAGGGGAGCGTTGACCCGTGTCGATTTTGGAAAAGATTCTTCGCGCCGGCGAAGGCCGCATGGTGCGACGGCTCAAGGCGATCGCGGACGCGGTCAACTCGATCGAGGACGACTACGTCGATCTCACCGATGACGAGTTGCGCGACTGCACCCAGCAGTTCAAGGAGCGCTACGAGGAGGGTGAGTCCCTCGACTCGCTGCTCCCCGAGGCCTTCGCGGTGGCCCGCGAGGGTGCGAAGCGGGTCCTCGGCCAGCGGGCGTATGACGTCCAGCTGATGGGTGGCGCCGCCCTGCACTTCGGCAACATCCCGGAGATGAAGACCGGTGAGGGCAAGACCCTGACCGGTGTGTTCCCGGCCTACCTCAACGCGTTGAGCGGCAAGGGCGTGCACATCATCACGGTCAACGACTACCTGGCCCAGCGTGACGCCGAGTGGGTCGGCCGGGTGCACGTGTTCCTCGGCCTCACCGTCGGCGTGATCCTGCCGAACCGGCCGGCCGCCGAGCACCGCGCCGCCTACCAGTGCGACATCACGTACGGGACGAACAACGAGTTCGGCTTCGACTACCTGCGCGACAACATGGCGTGGTCGAAGGACGAGCGGGTGCAGCGCGGGCACAACTTCGCGATCGTCGACGAGGTCGACTCGATCCTGATCGACGAAGCCCGTACCCCGTTGATCATCTCCGGCCCGGCCGAGCACTCGCAGCGGTGGTATGGCGAGTTCGCCCAGATCGTGGCCCGCCTCCAGCCCGGCAAGGACGGCGAGGGCGACTACGAGGTCGACGTGGCCAAGCGGACCATCGCGGTCACCGAGCGCGGCGTCGCCAAGGTCGAGGACCGGATCGGCATCGAAAACCTGTACGAGTCGGTCAACACGCCGCTCGTGGGGTACCTGAACAACGCGATCAAGGCCAAGGAGCTCTACAAGCGCGACAAGGATTACATCGTCAGCCCCGAGGGCGAGGTCCTGATCGTCGACGAGTTCACCGGCCGCATCCTGCACGGCCGCCGCTACAACGAGGGCATGCACCAGGCCATCGAGGCGAAAGAGGGGGTGGAGGTCAAGCAGGAGAACCAGACCCTCGCGACCGTCACCCTGCAGAACTACTTCCGCCTCTACGAGAAGCTCGGCGGCATGACCGGTACGGCACAGACCGAGGCCGGCGAGTTCAACAGCGTCTACAAGGTCGGCGTCGTGACCATCCCGACCCACCGGCCGATGATCCGGATCGACCACCCGGACGTCATCTACAAGACCGAGAAGGCCAAGTTCAACGCGGTCATCGAGGACATCGCCGAGCGGCACGCGACCGGCCAGCCGGTCCTCGTCGGCACCGTCTCCGTGGAGAACTCGGAGATCCTCTCCCAGCTGCTGCGCCGCCGCGGCATCCCGCACAGCGTGCTGAACGCGAAGTTCCACGCGCAGGAGGCCACGATCATCGCGCAGGCCGGCCGGAAGGGCGCGGTCACCGTGGCCACCAACATGGCCGGTCGTGGCACCGACATCCTGCTCGGCGGCAACCCCGACTTCACCGCCGCGGCCGAGCTGCGCCAGCGTGGCCTCGACCCGGTGGAGAGCCCGGAGGAGTATGCGAAGGCGCTCGAGGAGATCCTCCCGATCGTCAAGCAGGCCACCGAGGCCGAGGCCGCCGAGGTGCAGGCCGCCGGTGGTCTCTACGTGCTCGGCACCGAGCGCCACGACTCCCGCCGCATCGACAACCAGCTGCGCGGCCGCTCCGGCCGGCAGGGCGACCCGGGCGAGTCCCGGTTCTACCTGTCGCTTCAGGACGACCTGATGAAGCGGTTCCGGGCGGGCGCCGTCGAGGCGGTCATGGAGCGCTTCAACATCCCCGAGGACGTTCCCATCGAGTCGAAGATGGTGAGCAAGCAGATCCGCAACGCGCAGACCCAGATCGAGGCGCAGAACGCGGAGATCCGCAAGAACGTCCTCAAGTACGACGAGGTCATGAACAAGCAGCGGCAGGTCGTCTACGCCGAGCGCAAGCGCGTGCTCGACGGCGAGGACATGCACGACCAGGTCACCCACATGATCGACGACGTGGTTGCCGACTACGTGAACGCCGCGACCGCCGACGGCTTCGCCGAGGACTGGGACCTCGACGACCTGTGGACCAACCTCAAGCGCCTCTACCCGATCACCCTCACCATCGAGGACATCGTCGAGGAGTCCGGCGGCGAGCGGAACACGCTCGACCAGGAGTACCTGCTGGAGCAGCTGAAGCAGGACGCGCAGGCCGCGTACCAGGCCCGCGAGGAGGAGCTCGGCTCCGAGGCGATCCGTGAGCTGGAGCGTCAGGTGCTGCTCGCAGTGATCGACCGCAAGTGGCGTGAGCACCTCTACGAGATGGACTACCTGCAGGAGGGCATCTCCCTGCGGGCCTACGCGCAGCGCGACCCGGTCGTGGAGTACCAGCGCGAGGGCTTCGACATGTTCAACCAGATGATGGAGGGCATCAAGGAGGAGGCGGTCGGTCTCGTCTTCAACCTGGAGGTCCAGGTCGAGGAGGCGCCGCCGGTCACCCTCGACACCAGCCAGGCCTTCGAGCTGCCCAAGGTCGGCGAGGTGCCGGACGACGACGAGCCCGAGCGGGTCGAGGTGCACGCCAAGGGCCTCAACACGCCGAGCCGCCCGCAGAACCTGCAGTACACGGCGCCGACCATCGACGGCGAGGCCGGCCCGGGCCGCCCGCAGTCCCAGCCGGAGCCGCCGGTCGCCATCGGCCCGGGTGGTTCTCCCGTCCCGGCGAGCCCGGCCCACACCACGGCCCGCGCGGCGTCGAGCCGCTCGTCCTCCGGCCAGTCCGAGTCGAACGGGCCGTCGCGCAACGCGCCGTGCTACTGCGGCTCGGGCAAGAAGTACAAGCGCTGCCACGGAGCGCCCGGGGCGGTCTGACCTCTCCAGCTAAAACGGCCCGCGCGGCCCGGCTTCGGCCGGTGCCGGGCGGGCCGTTCGCTTTCCCGTCCCGAGCCCACGGCCGTCACCGGCCGCGTGCCGCTTCCAGCGCCCATCACCCGGCGCTTGCGGCCGTCGTCCCTTGACCGCTGTGGGCCGTCACCGATCGCCCGCCGCCTGCCGTTCGTCGTCACCACGCGCCGCCGCACGACGATTGTCGCCGTCTTCCGTCGGCCGCCGTCTGCCGATTGCCGCCGTTCTCCGTCGGCGGTCCTCTTCCGTCGGCGGTCGTTCTCCGTCGGCGGTCGTCTTCCGCTGGCCGCCGTCTGCCGACTGCGGCCGTTCTCCGTCGGCGGCCGTCTACCGATTGCCGCCGTCTTACCGCTGGCCGCCGTCCTACTGCCGGCCGCCGTCCGACGGTGGCCGAGTGGCTTGTCGGACGGCGGGTGGCAGGGTCGTGTGTGTCTTCAGGACGGGGCCGGTCAGATGATCACCAGGTCGGTTGCCGACCAGTTCTGCTGGTGCAACTCCAGGCGGAACGCCATCGCCCAGGTCCGGTCGCCGGTTACCAGCGTCACCGCTGCCTCGACCGCGCCGGTGCGGGGCTCGCACAGCACCACCTTGATCACGCCGACCGGGGGCCGCCGCGCCGTCGGCTGACGCGCTCGCCGTAGGTCGGCGGCCCGGCGTGCTCCGGTGAGGCCCTGGGCGACCACTTCGGCCGCCCGTGACGGCAGCGCCAGCCGCCGGAGGTGGGCGGCCGGCCGGAATCCGTTGAGGACCTCGACGCAGAGCCGCACGAATCGGCGGACCGCGAGCTTGGCGTCGCCGGACGCCCCGGCCACGACCGGTGGCTCGACCACGGGCGGCGGCGCCGATGGGCTCTCGGCCGGCCACTCCAGCGTCAGCTGCCGCGACGACGTCCACACCTGAGGCGTCGCCTCGTCGTCGAACGGGGGTTCATACCGGGGAACCGGGCGCAGGCGGATCGCCGCCCGTGACCCGGTGGGTGTTTCGACCGCCGAGCGCATCGCCACCGCCAATTCTTGCGTTTGCCTCCGTTTGCTTTCGATAGCTTCGAGTCTTGCTCACGCTCGATCGCCCCGACAAGCGCTACTCATCGATCCGGGAAGAGGCGCAAAAGCCGCTGAAAGGTCAATCCGCCTCGCGCTCGGCCAGCGGGTTCTCCCGGACCCACGCCGCGGTCTCGGCATACTTGCCCGCGATGTACTCCTCCAGCTTGGCCCGCTCGACACGCCACTGACCGCGGCCACCGATCTTGATCGCGGGCAGCTCGCCGCTGCGGACCATGTGGTAGACCTGCGAATCCGAGACGTTGAGCTCGGCCGCCACGTCGGACAGCAGGAGGAAACGAGGCTCGGACACGGCAATCTCCTATCGACAGCCTCAGTTTGCCACCGTTTGCCGTCACCACTCATCCCGTGCCGCGGGGAGGACCGCAGCTCCTAGGAGGCATCCGCGGTGTCGCCGCCGGACCGGGGCGGTCAAACCTGGAGGGCGGAGCTTCGGGCCAGCCCGGGATTTCCCCAGACCCGAGCGGGAGGGCGGAGCTTCGCGTCGGCTCGGGATCGGTCCCAACCGGGGTGGGCGGGGCTTCGGATGGGCCGGGGATCGGTCCCTGTCCCGAGCGGATGGGTGGGGCTTGGGGTTGGTCCGGGCCTCGACCGGGGTGGGTGGGCTTCGGGTGGGCTTGGGGTCGGTCGCGGCGACGAGCTGATGGGTGGGGCTTGGGGTTGGTCCCGGCCTCGACCGGGGTGGGCGGGCTTCGGGTGGGCTCGGGGTCGGTCCCGGTGACGAGCTGATGGGTGGGGCTTGGGGTTGGTCCCGGCCTCGACCGGGGTGGGCGGGCTTCGGTGGGCTCGGGGTCGGTCCCGGCCCCGTGTTGGTGAGCGGGCCTGCGGGTCGGCGTGGGATCGGTGCGGCCCCGAGCCGCCCCGATTCGGAGACGCCTGGTGGAATGGTGCACTCGGCGGACCGTGTGGACGGTGTACTGTCCGGGACCGCTGAACGTGCCTGCGCAGGAGGAAGACGTGCCGATCACCGATCTGGTCCGGGTTTATGTGCCGGCCACCCTGCCGATGCTCGCCGCGCTGCGGGCCGACGGGCGGCTCGGCGACCAGGCGACGATCGCGCATGCGGTGACGCCCGCGCTCCGCGAGTGGTATGCGGAGGGCGACGAGGAGGAGTTGGAGTACGTCGCCTTCACCCGGGCCGCGCAGGGTGCCCTGCAACTGCTCCGGCACGATCCGGCCGCGCCGCGCCGCCGGGTCGTGGTGTCGGCCGATGTGCCCGCCGCCAGTCTGATCCGGGAGGACACCGAGCTGGGGTCGAGCACGGTCCGGCTCCCGCAGGCGGTGCGGCTGTCCGAGCTGGCCAGCATCCACGTCGACGGCGCGGACGCCGAGGAGGCGGTGGGGGAGGCCGCCGAGGTGATCGAGGAGGCGCTCGCGGGCGACCCGGACGCCCAGTTCACCGTCGACGGCGCCGAGGATCACGAGCTGGAGTGGTACGCCGTTTCCGAGCTCGACGAGCTGCTCTGACAGTGTGATCGGCAGGCGGCCCGCATGATCGGGCCGCGCTCTCTAACTCCGCGGCTCAGCCGCGGCTCCGTTGGTCTCGTGCGTCTCGGACTTGGCAGGGGAGGCGACGGCCTCACCCGTCGCCCCGATGCCGCCGCCCTCACCCGGCGCCTTGGTGCCGGCCTTACCCGTCGCCTCGATGCCGCCCTTACCCGGTGCCTTGGTGCCGGCTTTACCCGTCGCCTCGATGCCGCCCTTACCCGGTGCCTCGGTGCCGGCGTCACCCGTCGCCTCGATGCCGGCGTCGGTTTCGGCGCCGACCCGAGAGCCGGCCTCGTCGTCGGCCTCGTCGTCAGATGAGCCGAGCGTCCGGCCGACCGCGAAGATCGCGGTCAGGGCGCCGACGAAGAGCACGATCAGCGCGTTGTTGAGGCGCGCCGTGCTGAGCAGTTGCTGAACGGTCCGTTCCAGCTCGCTGACCTTCCCGGCCAGCTCCAGCACCTTTGCGCCGGCGGTGCGGGACAGCAGCTCGCCGATCACGAGGAGCAGGCCGGGTCCGGCGCCGGCCAGCGCATACATGGGCCAGCGAAGCCCGGTGGAGGGGGCGTCGCGCCGCCCGGCCCGGCGCAGCAGGTGGTAGGAGATGAGGCCGGCGGCCAGGCCACTGAGGGCGGCCTGACTGTACGAGAACCACTGTGCCGCGTTGGCCGACGACGCGGTGTCGCCGGCTCCGAAGGCGTTGAGCACCGGCTCCTGGAAGTAGTTGAGCACGAAGCCGATCAGGAAGACGCCGATCGACGCCGCCGCGGCCGCCGCGACCACCCGGGGGATCCGCAGTCCGGCCAGTGCGCCGCCGATGGTCGCCGCCGCCGCGACGGTGCCGCCGACCGCGGCGTAGATGGTGCCGAGCGTGTTGATCGTGATGATCGGGATGGCGCTGACCACGCCGACGAGCAGCCCGGTCCCGGTGGCGACGGCGAACCGGGCGGTCGCCCCGAGCGTCCACCGCCGGCCGGCCAGGCTGAGCGCCAGGAGGGCCACGGCCGCGCCGGCGATCAGGTCGGCGGAGACGGCGCCGGGCAGTGCGTACGCCGTGGAGGTCACCTCCATCGCGGCATCCGCCCGGCTGGTGATGCTGGCCCGGGCCGACCAGAGCATCGCGGTGGTCCACCCCACGGCGGCGACCGCGAGCAGCGCCACGGTGAGCGGGGACTCCTCGAGGGTCGGCTCCGGGGCGGTCTGGCGGTCTGTCATGGGGCTCAGGGTATCCGGCTCGTTCGCGTACCCCCGACCGGCCGTCCGGTGAGGTGCGACGATGGACTGTTGCCCCGCCGGTGGAGCGTGGCGCAATTCGCACATGGGGAGACGATGGCCGCTAAGTGCTGATTGTCTGGTTTTGCATGGCGAATCGCGGGTTTTCGCGAAGTTCCTGCCCGCAACGGGACGTCTGACCGTTTGTCTGCGCCATATTACCTGGTCAACGCGCTTTACAAGGCCGAAACGCCCGATCCGCACGCTCGTTGTCGGACTGTCTGTGCGGGACAGTCGTTTGTGGAGGCGCAAACTGGACGGATCGGGCTAAATCCTGGACGGCGGCGCGACAAAGTGGCAGCTTATTAGGCATGCCCGACTTCCAAATCAATCCGACGGCGGCTGCCCTTCTCGGCCTCCTCCATGAGGGGGCGATGACCGGCGGTCAGCTGATGGCGGCTGCCGAACGCCGCCTCGGGCCCTACTGGTCGATGACGCGGAGCCAGGTCTACCGCGAACTGCCCGTACTGGCCGAAATGGGGTACGTCCGCCTCGGTAAGCCGGGCCCTCGATCCAGTCAGCCCTACGCGATCACCGCGTCCGGAAAACGCGCCTTCACCCGATGGCTCGCCGAGTCGCCGGGCCGGGACGCGCTGCGCAACCCGGTCGCTCTCCGGGTCGCCTTCGGCCAGCAGCACACCGGCGACCAGTTGCAGACCCTCTACACCCATGCCAACCAGTACCACTCGGAAGCCATGGCGATGGCGAAGGAGCAGGCCAAGGAGGCCAAGAAGAACGGCGACCCGTTCGGCGCGGCGGCGCTGGAGTTCGCGGTCGCCTATCACAAGGCCGCTCTCACCTGGCTCAAAGCCGCTCCGACGAGTTGAACGGACCGCCCCGGCCAGCAATCTGGCCGGGCGGCGTAGTCTTGAGTGTCGTGACCGCTGCCGACTTTCCCGAGCAACTGAAGGCCCTCGACGCGACCCTGCGCAACATCGAGAACGTCCTGGACGTCGACAAGCTGCGGCGGGACAAGGCGGACCTCGAGGAGCAGGCCTCCGCCCCGGACCTCTGGGACGACCAGGCCCGCGCACAGGAGGTCAACAGTCGTCTGGCGTACATCTCCGGTGAGATCTCCAAGCTGGAGCGCCTGCGCTCCCGCCTCGACGACGCCGGGGTGCTTCTCGAGCTGGCCGAGGCCGAGGGTGACGCCGGCTCGATCGCCGAGGTCGGCGACGAGCTCGCCGCCCTGAGCAAGTCGGTCGAGGAGATGGAGGTCCGCACCCTTCTCTCCGGGGAGTACGACTCTCGTGAGGCGCTCGTGGCGATCCGGGCGGGCGCCGGTGGCGTGGACGCCGCCGACTTCGCCGAGATGCTGATGCGGATGTACCTGCGCTGGGCCGAGCGGCACGGTTACCCGACCGAGGTCTACGACACCTCGTATGCGGAGGAGGCCGGCCTCAAGTCGGCGACGTTCACGGTCAAGGTGCCGTATGCCTACGGCACCCTCGGCGTCGAGTCGGGCACCCACCGGCTGGTCCGGATCAGCCCGTTCGACAACCAGGGCCGCCGCCAGACCAGCTTCGCCAGCGTCGAGGTGATGCCGGTGGTGGAGCAGACCGATCACATCGACATTCCGGAGAACGAGATCCGGGTCGACGTCTACCGCTCGTCCGGTCCGGGCGGGCAGAGCGTCAACACCACCGACTCGGCGGTCCGGCTGACCCACATCCCGACGGGTGTGGTGGCCTCCTGTCAGAACGAGAAGTCGCAGCTGCAGAACAAGGCGGCCGCGATGCGCGTGCTCCAGGCCCGGCTGCTGGAGCGCAAGCGGCAGGAGGAGGCGGCCAAGATGGCGGATCTCCGGCAGGACACCACCGGCTCGTGGGGGGACCAGATGCGTTCGTACGTCCTCCACCCGTACCAAATGGTGAAGGATTTGCGCACCGAGTTCGAGACCGGTAACCCTTCGTCGGTCTTCGACGGCGATGTGGACGGCTTCATCGAGGCAGGCATCCGCTGGCGCAAGCAGAACGAGATCGCCGGCTGATCGAGCCGGTGACGGAGCGCGACCCGTCCTGAACGGTGAGTCAGGCCGGGACGCGCTCGAATATGGTGTTACCGCAGCTCGTGAATATTCCCGGCCCCGGCGGGCTTGGCGTTTTCGTTACACCGCGTAGACTCCAGTCCCGTGATTCAGCTCGAGAACGTGACGAAGACGTATCCGAAGGCGTCTCGGCCGTCGTTGGACAATGTCAGCGTCGGGATCGAGAAGGGTGAGTTCGTCTTCTTCATCGGCCCCTCCGGTTCCGGCAAGTCGACGATCATCAAGCTGCTGCTGCACGAGGTCGCCCCGACCCGTGGCAAGGTGGTGGTGAATCAGAAGGACGTGACCACGCTCCGGTCCTGGAAGGTTCCCCACTTCCGGCGCTCGATCGGCTGCGTGTTCCAGGACTTCCGGCTCCTGCCGAACCGTACGGCGTACGAGAATGTCGCCTTCGCCCTCGAGGTGATCGGCAAGACCAAGGCCGTCGCCCGGCGCGTCGTGCCCGAGGTGCTGGAGCTGGTCGGCCTGGGTGGCAAGGAGCACCGCTACCCGCACGAGCTCTCCGGTGGTGAGCAGCAGCGTGTCGCGGTGGCCCGGGCCTTCGTGAACCGCCCGCTGATCCTGCTGGCCGACGAGCCGACGGGTAACCTCGACCCGGACACGTCCATCGAGATCATGCGCCTGCTGGACCGGATCAACCGGACCGGCACGACCGTCGTGATGGTCACGCACGACTCCAACATCGTCAACCAGATGCGCCGCCGGGTCATCGAGATCGAGAGCGGACGGATCGTCCGTGACCAGGCGCGCGGTGTCTACGGGTAGGCCCGGCTCCGCCCTCGTAACGAAAGCTGAAGCTGTGACACGCGGAGTCCTGGAAGGATCCCCCCGATGCGCGTGAAGTACGTACTCAACGAGGTCCTGGTGGGCCTGTGGCGAAACGTCACGATGACGATCGCCATGATCATCACCATGTCGGTCTCGTTGAGCATGCTGGGCGCCAGCGTGCTTCTGTACATGCAGGTCGACCAGATGAAGGACTACTACTACGGGAACATCCAGGTCTCCATCTTCCTGACCGAGGACATCACCGACGGTCAGAAGGAAGCCATCGATCAGGCGATCACCAGCAGCGACCTGGTCAAGGACAAGAAGTACGAGACCAAGGAGGACGCGCTCAAGCGCTTCCAGCAGCTGTGGGCCGACACCCCGGACTTCGTGAACGCGATCAACGCGGACAGCCTGCCGGAGTCGTACCGGGTGACGCTCAAGAATCCCGAGCAGTACAAGGCCTTCGCCGACGGGCTTCAAGGACTGGCCGGGATCCGGCAGATCATCGACCAGAGCGACATCCTCGAAGAGGTCTTCGACATCTTCAACTCGATCCAGCTGGCGTCCTTGATCGTCGCGGGCTTCATGGCGGTGGCCGCCTTGCTCCTCGTGGGTAACACCATCCAGGTCGCGGCATACAGCAAGCGCCGTGAAGTGGCGGTGATGAAGCTCGTAGGAGCCTCGAACTGGTTCATCCAGGCGCCGTTCGTGCTCGAGGCGGTGGTCGCCGGCCTGATCGGCGCGATCCTGGGCTTCGCGGCGCTCTTCATCGCCAAGGTGGTGCTGCTGGACAACAAGCTCCAGGCGCTCACCACGATCCTCACCCCGATCCCGACCGGCAACGTGGTGCTCATGCTGCCGCTTCTGGCCGGTGTGGGCGCTCTGGTCAGCGCGGTCACCGCCTGGATCACCCTGCGCTTCTATCTGAAGGTCTGACCACCCGTTCGTGATAGTGCCGATGGCCGCACCCCTGTCCGGGGTGCGGCCATCGGGCGATTTGGGGCTTTGGGGGTGATTGGTCGCGGTAGCGTGGCCCGGTGGGGTATCGCCAGCTGGATCGTCTGATCGCCGCCTGCCTCTGCCTCATCGGCGTCGCGGGAATCGTCCTGACCGGACCCCGGCCCGCCGCCGCGGACCGCAACGGTGACGCCGCCCGGGCCGTCCGGCGCGCCGAAGCCCTTCTGGAGAGCGCGAGCGCGGCCGCCCGTACCGCCGCGACGAATCTGGCCCGAGCCACCGCCGCTCTGCCGGCGGCCCAGAACCGGGTCGCCAGCACCCGCGGCGTGGTCGTGGCCACCCGCGTCCAAGCGGATCTGGCCCGCCGCAACGCCGACGCCGCCCGCGGTGACTATCAGAAGGTCGCCGACAACTACGAGGTGGCGGCCGGGCGGCTCGACGAGGCCCGGGCCCGGGTCGACGAGATCGCGGCGGTCAGCTACATGGGCAGCCGGCTCACCCGGTTCAACATGCTCGCGCGATCGACCGGGCCGCAGGATCTGATCGACCGGCTCGGGCTGATCGAACACCTGCAGACCCGGGAGCAGGATGAGGTCCGTACCCTCTTCGACACCCGGCGCGAGGCCCGTGCCGCGCAGGACCGGGCCGGCGCCGCCAAACGTGCCGCCGAAGCCGCCGAGCGGGCCGCCGTCGACAAGCTCCGCGCCGCGCAGAACGCCCAGGCCGCCGCCCTCCGCGCCCGGCAGGCGCTCTACCACCTGGTGCTCGCCCGGCAGACCGCGCTGCGGGCCGCTCAGGCCCAGCGCGCCACGGTGCTCGCCCAGTACCGGGCCGCGGTCCGGGCCGAACAGCGGGTCCGGTCGGCGGTCCGCGGCTGGGAGAACCGGGGCGGCGTCGGCAGCCGCTATCCGGGCGGATCGCTCCTGATGCCCGTCCGCGGGTGGAAGAGCAGCGACTACGGCAACCGGTACGACCCCTACTACCGGGTCTGGCAACTGCACGCCGGCACCGACTTCGCGGCCGGGTCGGGCAGCCCGATCCGGGCCGCCGCCTCCGGCCGGGTAATCCAGGCCGGCTGGAGCGGCGGTTACGGCCGGTACACGTGCATCAATCACGGACGGTTGAGCGGGTACGGCTTCACGACCTGCTACGGCCACCAGTCACGGATCTACGTCAGCGTCGGGGAGTACGTCCGGCGGGGTGAGCTGATCGGCCGGGTCGGCAGCACCGGCGCCTCCACCGGAGCACACCTGCACTTCGAGACCCGTCTCGGCGGCGCGCCCCGCAACCCGCTGAATTACCTGCCCGGCTGCCTCTGCTGAACCGCGGGTAGTCTTCTTCCTCATGCCACGTGAACAGGGTCGCAAGCTGGTCGCCTCCAACCGCAAGGCGTACCACGACTACACCATCCTGGACACCTATGAGGCCGGCATGGTCCTCACCGGCACCGAGGTCAAGTCGCTGCGAGCCGGGCGCTCCTCGCTCGTCGACGCGTTCGGCCACGAGAAGGACGGCGAGATCTACCTGCACGGGATGCACATCCCGGAGTACACGCAGGGCACCTGGACCAACCACGAGCCACGCCGCCCCCGCAAGCTGCTGCTGCATCGCGAAGAGATCCACAAGATGCTGGGCAAGCTGCGCGACGACGGCGTCACCCTGGTGCCGCTCTCGGTGTATTTCCACAACGGGTACGCGAAGGTCGAGATCGGCGTCGCGAAGGGCAAGAAGAGCTACGACAAGCGCCAGGACATGGCCAGCCGGGACGCGCAGCGGGAGATCAACCGGGCGATGGGCCGCCGCGCGAAGGGGATGGACTGACGGGTATTCTCGCCCGCCAGGCGTTGATCTTCGTCTGATCCGATGTTGCCCCGCCTCCCGTCGTCGTGCGATCTTTCGCTGTCGTCCGGTCCGTCGTTGTTCCCGCTTCTGTTCGATCTTCCGTTGCCGTGAGGGAGAACCACCCGTTGGCGAAGCATGCCACCCGTCAGTTCATCCTGGCCCGTCTCGTGCTCGGCTCCGCCGCCGCGGTCCTGCTCGCCCTTGTCGTGTGGGTCGCCGTCGTCGCCGGCGGATCGGGCGGCAAGGGCGAACCGCTGATGGTCCAGCCGTCCGCCGCCCTCCAGGCCGCCGGTGGATCACTGCCCGCCACACCGTCGACCGAGTCCGTCCCGGCCGGGCCGTCGGTCACTCCCTCGGGCTCCGGCTCGGCTTCGCCATCGGCCTCCGCGTCGGCGTCCAGGTCGCCGTCCGCCTCGCCGTCCGCGTCGGGCAAACCCAAACCCTCCAAGAGCGTCAGCCGTACGCCGAGCGCCTCACCCTCCCGCTCCACCGCCCCGCCCCCGCCGGACGTCTTCAGCGCCAGCTATGCCACCAGCGCGACCTGGCGCGACGGTTTCATCGCCGCGGTCACCGTGGTCAACAAGAGCGGCGCCGCCGCGGACTGGTCGGTGACCCTGACCTACCCGTCCGGCGCCGGCGTCGTGGCGCGAGGCGCCTGGAACGCGACGGTCAGCTCCAGCGGCGACACCATCACCCTGCGCGGCCGCTCCCTGCCGGCCGGCGCCTCGATCACGGCCGGCTTCCAGGGCGCGAAGTCCGGCTCCGCCACGGGCAAGCCGTCCAGTTGCTCCGTCGGTGGCGGCTCCTGCCGGATGAGCTAAGATTGCCACGCTGTGACACAGACATGGGGGTGACTGGTTTCGACTTCGTACGTGGAGACAGGGGAAGCGAGCCGAGGAAGCCGACGTCGTCTCGAGAATCGGTCGTCGGAAAACTATAAGCGCCAACGATAAGTTTGACGCTGACCAGTACGCTCTCGCCGCCTGAGGCAAGTAGCGTGGTCTGTCGGTCTGGGAGCGCCTCCGTCCCAGCTGCCGGCATCAGCTAGGAGGCTGGCCAATGGGTCCCGGTCACGGGGACCTTGCGGCGAGATCAATCAGTGACTGGGCCCGTCGTCCGAACTTGCTCACGTGAGTCGGAGGGCCGAGTAGGGACATAGTGAGCTGCGCTCGGAGAAGCCCTGACAAAACAACGAAGGACCCGGGTTCGATTCCCGGCACCTCCACGAGAGAGGGCTTACTTGAACCCGCGACAGCGGGAGAGAGTTCGCTCGAAGCGGCGGCACCATCGGTGCCGCCGCTTTCGTTTCTCGCCTCGTTGACCAGCGGCAACACCAGGTCCGACAGTTCGTCGGCCGCGACGTACGGCCCGGCCTCGTCGGCGTCGAAGTAGACCTTGGCGAAGAACGACTGATTGAGTACGCGGTGCCCCTGCTGCCCAGCGCGGCGGTACAGCTCTTGAGGGTCGGCGAGCAGGTCGAGTAGGTCGAGTAGGTAGAGCATCGTCTCGCCGGCCGCATCGAGCCGCGGAGTATCCGAGTCGTCGAGCTGCCGTGCCAACCGGTCCCGCTCATCGCGGATCTTCCTCAGCCGCGCCCCGATCTTGTCCTGCGGCCAGTCGGGATTGCCGACGAGGTCGAGAAACCGATCCTCCTGCTGGTCGAGTGCATTGAGCTGATCCTTGATCCGACTGCGCAGCTCGGCACTGGTCCCGGCTAACTCGGACAGCACTTCGTCGATGCGAGAGGTGAGCTGAACCCGAAGGTCCGCGGGCAGCGTGATCGTCGCGTAGTTGTCGACGAGGGCGGTCTCCACTCGGGCAACCGGCAGATAGGGCAGGTCGAGAGCGCCATGGCGCCCACCATCGGCGCGACGGTCGGTGGCTGTTGTTGGGACGGTGTTTCGGCGCGGTTGTGGTGGGTGCACGCCGACGTGAGTGTGGCATCGCTTCCTCCGCAAGCTGGCAAACGAGCAGAGGTCCGGCCATGCGTTGTGGGAACACGCACGACCGGACCCTGGCTGACGCCGTTGCCACCTGCACCACATGGCTTAGAAGTCGCTCTTGACCCCTGGTGCTTAGCTGCCTCGGCGTTGCTCATAGCTTCGAGCCAGCCGAGAATCACCCCCACCACGTCTCGCCGGACGTCTAGGAAACATCTTGGTGTCCTCCTCTGATGAGGTGCGCGGCAGAGGAGCTGTACTTATGCATGCACGCCGGCGAACAGGCTTGATAACGGATTAAGGCAGCGACCTGGGTGAATTAGGCACCTTAGATCCCCCGAAGGTGCAGGTCGATCTGGCCCGTTCGCGGTCGATTAGGCCTATTCCCGCTGGCACAGGGTTTCGAGCGTGGTTCACCGAAGGTCGGTCAGGCGTGTTACCTCACTGCCGCTACGCTCGACACGTGGTTCCCGGTATGAAGTCTAGCTTGGTCGCTGAACCAAATACCGGAGACCATCTAGTTATCGATCACCGCCACGCCGCAACATCGACGCGCGGACCACGAAACAAGGCCTCGAATCCATGGCAGCCTACCTAGATCGCGGAATCGCTAAGCATTTCCATAGCGATAAGGGGACTCTGGCGAAGAGTGTCCCTGAACTTGGTTCCGGTGAGTCGCTCCGGCTTTCCTCGCCGTCCTGTTTGGCGCCGAGTCCACTCGCCTCCCTCTAGATCCAAGATGCTCAGGCTTCTCTTGATCCGCACCTCTGCATACTCGCTAAGGTCCAATACGTAAGCCTCATACCGCATTCCGACTCTATGCTGGTCGGACAGTGAGGCTTGGACCAGGTGCACAAAACGCAGATTCACTAGCTGGCTCAAAAGTTCGTACCCTGAATGTCCCTTGTCAGCCATGTTGACTCTAAAGTAGGTATAACCTTCGCCTTTGACGAAAGCCGAAAGCCGCTCCAGGGCGCCGAGTAGCGCATCAGCGTCATTAGAGGAAACGTCCTGTTCTAGGTCGCGCTTCTTGCTTCGTGCGGCATCACCCGCAGCCTTCTGCACATCCTCTCGGCCGACTTCGCGCGCTCGCGAACGTGAACGCGCGAAAACGATCGAAGAGGCGAAGAGGTTCAGGTAATCACGCGGAACGCCTCCAGATGCAATTACCAGGCGTGCCAGCGCCTCCGACTTTGCAATGGACGGAAGGCTCTTGATTCCTGCTGCCGTGATGTAGTTTCCGAGAACATTTTCCAAGAAGCGCTGGGCGGATCCAGGATTTTCTAACGTAACATCAAGATCAATCTTTGAGGCGTCGTGCGGAATTTCGATACCAGTGTGCGAAGAAGGCTCGTAAGAACGTGTCAGTCGCTCAATGCTCGCAACCTTCATCCAGCCATCGCAGTCCCTCAACATAGCGGCAAGGTAATCGAGCAAGGCTGGTTGGATCGATCGCGGAAGCAAATAAAAATCGTCCAGGTACAGGTAAAGACGAACCACACCCTCCCTTAGGACGCTCCGTAGTGCCAAGTTCAAGGCAGGCAGCCTTGCCCCGATGTCTCCAGCCGACCCGCCCTCTCGGTGCAAGCGTTGAAAATCTTCACCTTCGCGGGCCAGGCGGGCAACGATCTCCGACTCAGAAGATCCTGAATGTTGCACTAGCGCGCGTACAACAAACTCTGCAACTACTGCGAAGGCCGTAGCGGCACTCAGGTGCCGCAGGGATTGAGCGTTCATCCAAACTGCGACGTGGCCACTTCTTTCTGCCAAACGCTTCGCTTCCAGTAGCAGTGCCGTCTTGCCTACTCCACGCCTCCCGTAGATCAACTGGTGCCGTGAGGCGGCCACGGCGCCTAGGCTGGCACGAGGATCTTCAACGTACTTCAGGCTTGGTAGCGCATCAGAGGTACGTGATCGGGCCTCTAGTAGCTCAATCAGTTGAGTTATCAGAGGCTGACTTAACGGCCCTCCTTCCGTAGGGTTATCGACCCGTTCGGGCGGTGTCACCTTCGGGCGGAATGTGACCGCGAAGGGTGCCTCATCCGGTGCGTTCTCATTCAACCTGCGCTCGAGGGATCCTGCCAGACTCTGGGCCGCCATAACTGAGCCTTCAGGAACGAAGATAATTAGCCAGCGCTCGCCTGGGAAATCTCGAAGGTCGATGTCTAGAGGCTCAATTCCCACCTCGCTGAGGATGGAGGTGGCAACTTCTGCATAAGTGTTATCTGTCATCCCGCGTGTCCGTTCGTGTGAGCGTGGTTATCACATGCAACCAAGAATTGTGCTGCAGTCACCGCGAGGCTCCTCGCGTCCCAGGGTCCCGGCAAAGTCCTAAATGAGGCCGAGAAGTGCCAGTGGGCGGTTGCTGTCGCGGGCGTGGTGGCGGTTGGCGGCGGCGATGTTGGTGATGCCGGCTGCTCGTAGCGCGGCGATGGCGGCGTCGCGGAGGGCGGCCATGACATGTGGTCCGGTGCCGGTGCGGATCTGGCTGCGGTCTTCGTCGTAAGTGACGTCGCGGACCCAGTGGATCTTGTTCTCGATGGCCCAGTGCCCACGGATCCAAGCGGCCATCTGAGCCGGTTTGGCCTGGTGGACGCGTAGGTCGGTGATGGCGTAGACGGTTTCGGTGGTGAAGCGTCGTGGCTGGTCGAGGCGGCGTCTGCGGCGGCGGATCTGCAATGCTTGGGCGGCGTGGGGGAAGTCGATGCCGGCCGCGACGGTGAGGATCTTCAGCGTGCGGATCTCGCGGCGGCCGTGGCCGCGGTCGTCATGGCGGGCGGCTTGCGGAACCTGCTTCCAGGGCAGCCGGGAGAGTTGTTTATGCAGGTGAGGCTGGTTGGCTTTGACGGTCAGGATCCAGTGGGCGCCGCGTTTGGCGAGGTAGTCGACGTGTTCGCGCTGGCAGTGCATGGCATCAGCGGTGATCACGGCGTCCGGGAGGTCGCTGATCTGGTCGAGCAGTGGTGCGAACCGGGTGATTTCGTTGGTCTTGCCGTCGACATCTGTGCTGGCCAGGACCATGCCGGCGGTCTGGTCGCAGGCCGCCAGGACATGCCGGGCGGTGCCACCGGCGGTGCGGGATCCGCGGATCGTCTTGCCGTCGACAGCGATCGCCCGTCGCTCGGTCGGCGGGGTGCCCGTCGTGGTTCGGCCGGCGAGCCAGACGCTGATCGCCGTGGTCGGCAGTTGCGCGTCCAGGGCCTGCAGCAGTCGGCGGATCATCGCTTCGGAAGGGAGCCGGTCAGGCGTAAATCCCAAGGCCAGAGCCGTGGTGGCGGGAACATCGGCGACCCATTCGCCGATCGCGGTGTAGGAGCGGCTCCCGGCGATCACCGCGCAGATCGCCGCGACGACCACCACCGTCAGCCGGTGCCGGATCCCGCGACGAGCCCGCGGATCAGGCAGGTCGGCAAGCGCTGCGATCAGCCCACCAGCGGTTTCGGGCACGGGCAGAGCCGGTGCGCAGGACAAAGAGGAGATCAGCGATGATGGCAGTGCGGGCATGACTCACTTCGGATCGATCTTCGTGGCGTAGGAACCTTGATGATCTTCCGAACCGGTCATGCCCGCCTTGCTGTACCTGACAGCGGCGCTTCTACTCCAGACCACCCAAGTCGGACATCATGACGACTTTGCCGAGGCCCTGCCTCGCGTCCGGCTCCCACTCCACGGCGCCAGAGGGATACGGATCATAGTCCGCCTGATTTCGTAGCAGTCGAGCATCGGTTAGCCGGCTTTCCCATTGCGGAGCATCTGGCAAAGTTGCAGGAAGGTGGCGCGGGAGTTCGGAATGTCGCTCAAAGTCGTCCCCCTTCTCCTCTGCATAAACGATCGCTCGGGCGGAATGGTACATCGCGTAGTAGTGGCGGCTGATCGCTGACCTAAAGTGACCCGCAAGTACCATGGAATCGCCAGCCTGCAAATGCTCGCCAGCCAATTTCAAGCGATCGGATACTACCGACCGCATCATCTCGTCTATCGGGAACGGATATCTACCTCCCTGTGAGGAATATGCCGCGATGCCTGACTGGCGTAGCGTGCATAAGTGGAGGTAGAGCCGGTCGATGGGTGTCATGGTGGGCATGCGGCCGACCTCCAAGCCAGAGTAAGTGGCGAGCCGGATAGTATGACACAAGTCGGGACAGATCTCTAACCGCCTCGGAATTCGGTCGAAGTGAATATGTTCATTCATCTACTCACTTCTCCTCCGTGACGAGAGGGGGAGGTGGCAAGGGCCTCGAAGCGATGCGCGCTGTCCCTCGGTGTAGCGAGTCTTCGGGCGGGCGCCGTAACTTCAACCGTCAGGCGAGGTAACCGTCAGCGTGAACAAAGGGAAGAGTTAGTGCCGGATCAGGGAGCTGTTGAGCCCGCTCACCGAGGTCCAAGTAAGCGGTCATCAGTTCCACTTCAAGATCATCGGCGGCAGTCGCTCTGTTCGGGCGCCGCCGCCGACGTGTCAGGACCGCTGTGCTTAGGCCGCAACCTGTCCGCGGATCGGCGCTTCCGTGAGTAGTTCCGAAAGCAGCTTTTTCATCAGCTCGACTGATTCGGCAGGTACCTCGCCGTCGTCGGGCCCCTCTGGCAACGTGTCCAGATAGGCTCGGGCGTCGTAATCGGATGCTTCAGCCTCCCAACGTGCTCGGGCGACGACGTCGGCCTGTTCATCGGGTGCCAGCAGGTCCAACAGCAGGGTCGAGGCCGTAGCGTTCGTAGCCTTCGCCAAGGCGTTCGCCGCCCGACCATTCGGCAGGGAGGTGCCGTCTTTTGACCGAGGTAGGACTGCCAACGCCGCGAGGGCGGTTGGCCTGTGATTCGCGATGCTCATCCGGAACAGGTTGTTGATGATGTCCTGGTTGGTGAGGGCGAGAGCGGCCTGGCTGTAGTCGGTGCCGTTTCGGAATGTTTCAGTCATCCACCAGAGCCGAGCCAGCGCTTGCTTACTGTGCGGTCCGACGAATCGCTCGACCTTCGCGGCTTGTTCAGGATCCTCTTGCCCGGGTTCGGGCCCGAACCGCCAGCGGACGTAGTCGGCTGCCCAAAGCCCGAGGAAGCGCCACGTCGCCCTGTCGCTGGCCTCTCGACGGGATAGGCGTAAGGCAGCGTGAAGCCGTGGCCCCACCCAGGTGTCGGACGCGGCGGAGTCAGGATGCCCCCACCTGTCCATCGCTTCGTCGAGCACGACTCGGACCGGCTCTAGGTTGTGCTGCCGGCCTGGTTTTTCTCCGAGGTGTTGTCCGATGTCGAGGTCTTCCGCGCCGAGTCGGAAGGCAGGTGTCAGGCGGACCGACGGTTCTACTCTCCCGAGGCGAGTCCAACCCTCCAACGGCTTCGCGATTCCAGTCACAGGTCAGCCTCCTTGAACTCGTTGTCCTTCTCCAGGAGCGAGATGCCGCGTCGGAGCAGCGGAGCAACACCTACCTGCTTAGCAGCGGCGGGTAGGAGACGCTCTAGCAGTTCTCCCGAGCCGTCCCCAGATGCACGTGCTGCGACCGCTTCCACCAGTGCATCGTCCGGTCCCAGGTTGGTATAGATCCGAGGAAATAGAGTCTTCAGCACCACGACACGCCATTCCTCGGCAGGCCATTCGGGCTGCCCGGTGGTTTCGTCGATCTCTACGGCGTCAAGCGCGTTAACGAACATGGCAGACCAAGCGTCGCTGGCGATGTTTGCGCGGGTGCTGTCGTGCAGGGCCTGTTCGGCGCGTGGCCGGCGCCGTCGATCGATCAGCAGGGCTTGGAGACCGGCGAACCCAGAGTTGAGGTAGAGGCTGGGGGCATCTGGGTCGAGACGGAGATGATGTGGGTCATCTTTGAAGTTTTTAAGCCCGTACGTGTCATCCTCTGCGAAGTTGACCCACTGCACTGCGATGCTGCCGTGCACGGGGCTAGGCGGAAGATCGTCGAAACTCAGACTCCAGTTTTCCCCTTGACCGATGATGCGGTGCCTCACGCCGTCGACGGTGGCAGCGATGAGAGCGCGAAGGTTGGCGCGTCCGTACCAGCTGTCACGCGCCAGCTCGATGCTCCCCGTCCAACGCGCGGGAGTGTATGGGTCCGGATCGAGGGGCACGGCGACGCGTGTGTTGCTGTATGCACATATGACCTGGAGGACGACGCAAGGGTCTTGCCATGTTGCGTTGCCAGCGAGTTCGCCGGCGGGTGCAGTGACTGCGACGTCGATTACGGCTTCCTCCCAGCGGTCGGATTCAAGTTCGCGGAAGGCGATCTCCGGGATGTCGGGATTGATGAAGTTGGCCGACAGGGACTTACCGTCGATGGTGACCTTGTCGACCGTCAGCCGAAGTTCGCCGATGAGGCTGTCGTATGGATAGAGCGCGATCACGCAGCGCCTCCCTTGTAGACACGAACGTCGACCAGCGCGGTAGCACGAGATGCACCTACTGGGTGGCTTGTGGCCTTGGTGGTTCCGGTGAAGCGAACGGTCCGCGCACCGGAGTCGGCTGTGATGATGTCGCCGTCGACGGTGCACTTGTAGCTGGCTTTGAGTTCCTCCCACATGACTGGGATGGGCGCTCCGGACTCGGTGCCGAAGCGCAAGACCGGACTGAAGCGCCACGGAGAAGTGCGGGCCGGGAGGCTTACTGCCACTTCGACGAACCAACGGCCATCTGCATCAGGCTTGCCGCTCGCGCTCTTGACTTTGGGGCGTTTGGTGGTATCAGCGGCATGAGGCGTTATCCGGAGAAGTTCCTTCAGCGCATCAGGCCCGTCGGACAGGTCCCGTGGAGGCCGCCCGACCACCTCCCGGATGGCGTTTCTGACCTCCGCCTTGAAATGAGTAAGGGCTGTACTAGAGCCACGTGTGTAGGAACTAGAGACCTCCGGCGTCACCTTCCACTGGTCGTGCTCGGGTGGCTCCGCGGCACGAAGAAATCGATCTGCCGCACGGTCAGCCGGCTCGTCACCGGCGGCAAGGCCGGCGAGAACCACGGCGTGGAAGGGCCGGCTCCCCATAGGCAGTCCGCTGACGGCCTCGTCGCGGATTACCATGTGGCTGCCGCGCATGTAGGCGACGCGATTGATGTTGGCATCTTCCTCGTCGGCCTCGGTTATCAGGACTACTGCCTCATGCTGCTGGGGGCCGTGAGAGCGATCGGTACGCCCTGGGACATTCAGCGTGACGTAGCGTCGCACTACGTCACCGGGGCTCTCCAGCGTGTCGACGGTGACGTCCTCAAGATGCGCGCGAAGCAACCTCGTCCGTGCGGGCGTGTGGGCTGCTGGATCGACCAGGTCGGTCTTGACGGTGACTCCATTGCGCTCGGAACGAACCGATGCGGTGAGAAGTCCGGGCTCTCCTCCGGGCCGTTCCACCATGGCTGGCCAGAAGTTGTCGGCGAGCGATCGGACCAACTCGTCGTGCATTTCCTCCAGCGATTCGATCTTGTCATCCGGGTCGTACGCGCCAACGATCAAGAAGGAGGTGCCTGACTCCTCTCCCTCTCGGTTGAGGAGCGTGTCCTGCGCGAGCGCGTGATTTCCCCAGTAGGACCGGGTGACAGGGGTCTTCTCGGGATCTACCTGTCCAAACCAGGCTGGTCCCGCGTAGGAAGTCGAGTCGCCCGGGATGCGGTGCCATGGCAAGTCGAGCCGGCCTATGTAGCGACCTTCACGCTTGCCTTCTTGAGCGACGGAAAGGTTGCTGTTTATCAGCACCAGACCGAAACGCGAGCATGCCCACATAACGGACTTGCCAAGACCATACGAGCCGCCGGAGCCTTCGCTCTTGTACGAGTCGAGAATGTTGCGGACGACCGCCATGTAATTGCCGTACTCGTACTCCGGTCCGATCAAGCCCTTGGCCCCGTAATCCTCTATTCGGAGCAGTACTAGGCGCTGATCGGTGTCAAGCAGCTCCAGGCCCCTGGCGATCACCTTCGCCACCTTCTGCTTGCTGCCAGCGGCCGCCTCCAGATGCACACGCAGTTCCTCGTTGAACCGGATGGCAGTGAGGAACGCCGTGAGGGGTGCTCCGGAGAGTTCGATCAAGGTATAGCGCGCTTCGACGGTGGGCTGACCCGGTGTCGCTTCGTCGACCACGTTCTGGCCGGTCTCGCGCGCGAGCGTGCCGAGCCCGCCGCTGAAGGCGAAGCCCGCCGGATTGCCCAATTCCCTTCCTTCATCCGCTGGCGCGAGCCGGTGATACCAGCTGCACTCCCGCCGGTACGCCGCCCGCTGCCGCTCGTCGGCGGGGACCGAACCCTGCGTCGATTCGCCGTAGTGAAGCCACCACGGCTCCCTGCCCAGCCATCGAGCGATCTTAGTGATGTTGCTGGTGCTCGGAGTTTTTGTGCCAGCCCTCCACTGCGAAACGGTCGCCGCTGACACGCCGACGGCCTTCGCTAGCTCTGCCTGTGTCCTACCTTGCCTGTTCAGCTCTTGGTTAAGCCGCTCGTGGAGTGACATAGTCGCCCTCGCCTTCCGGCTAACTTTTTAGATGTCTTCGTTGGTCAGCATACAACAAGAGTTAGCCAAGGGCTAAATCTTTAGTATGGGCGGTGCTCTGCCGTGCGCCTCTGGCGCGTGCTGAAAGTGCATGCCCGATGCGAACGGTATCGAGGCTTATGCCAGGTCTTGGTGAGGCCCGCCGAGTGTCAGCCGCCGGTCAAGAGAGTGCTGTCGAGCGCCGAGCGCAAACGCTCTAACTGTCCATCTGGGTTCAAGTAAGCAGTCGGCATCTCCACGGCATTGCGGCCCCCTGTTCGCGGAAAGCGCGAACCGGGGGCCGTTCCGGTTTGTCTGCTCCGGGGGCCGAGCCCCCGGAAACCCCGCAGCACGGTGGGCGCGCCAGGTGGTTTGAGTTCCGCTTAACCCTCATCACGGTGGGCGTGCCAGGTGGATTGGGTTCCGCTTGACCGCGTTGCGGTGGGCGCGGCGGGTGGTTCGAGTTCCGCTTGACCCGCGTTGCGGTGGACGTGGCGGGTGGGGGCGTCGCGGTGACCGCGCGTCACGGTGGATGCAACAGCTTGGTTTGTTCCTGTTCACCCCGCGTCGCGTTCCGCTCATCTCGCGTCAGGCGGGTAGGACGGGCACGTCGTATTTCTGGATGTGTGCGTCACGAGTCACCGAGGTCAGATGTTCTACCTGGGCCTACCCCGGAAACGCCTGCGGCGGGGCGCCTGCTGCCACTGGCTCGGCGCGCCGGCGTGGAAGGTGTGGGGTTACGGGCTTCGATATTGTTGGGTGTTGATGTGCGTGAAATGATTCTCGCGCTCCGCGTCTCGTGCGGAGTTTCAGCGGGGAGTACGCATGGGGATGAAGCGGTTCACGTACGGGACCTGCTTGTGGTTGGCGATTGCTCTGGTGCTCGGTGGGCTGCTCGGGGCTGGGCCCGCGCGGGCGGCGCACGGCGGCGTCGTCACAGCGGGGAGCAAGGGCGCCCCGACGCCGACGCCGACGTCCGAGGAGCGGCCGGAGGCCGTTGCGGGCAAGGACCTGCGTCCGCGGCGGGCCAATGTGGGACCGGACGCCCGGCCACCGGTCGCGGTCCGGAAGCAGAGCAGGACCACGGCCGCCACCGGATGTGGTGGGGTAGCCCGGTTCGGCAAGATCTATCACTGTTCCTCTCTGTCGGGCAGCCGGCAGGACACCTTCACCGTGACCACGAGCGTGAGCGGGGACGTGTTGTACGGGACGGTCACCGAGACCGCCAACAACGACGTCACCGACAGCGTCAGCGCGATGGTGTACGACGCCGAAGGCAACTACCTCTGCTACTACGGGACCTATCCGGGCAGCTGCGAGCTCGGCGCCGCCGGGACGTACACGATCGTGGTGGCGCTCGCCTACAGCTCGGGGGACATGGCGTACACGCTGTCTGTGCAGTCGCAGCGGACGCCGTCGGCCTGCCGGACCCTGGGGAGCGGATTCTTCTCGTTCGCCTCGCCGGGGCGTACGGCGGAGCTGGCCCTCGGGTCGGCCGGCGAGTGCTTCTCCTTCACCCTGCCGGTCGGCAGCGTCCTGCAGATGTACGCCCCGCGGTCGTCGAACGGCGGCGACGTGCGCGGTCACATCCTCAACGCGGAGTACCAGCCGGTCTGCCCGGTTCAGGACACCTACACCTGCACGCTGGACTCGCCCGGCCCGTTCCGGCTGATGATGTACGAGATGTACGGCCACGAGGTGACGTACACCCTGCGGATGTCGCAGATCTCCCACTCGAGGGGTTGCCCGGTCCTGCGGCCCACCGCCTTCGGTGTTCCCGGCTCGGCCGCCGGCTCCGGAACCCTCGATGAGGCGAACCCCGTCACCTGTCATCAACTGCGTACGTCCACGGCCGGTGGGGTCGCGGTCCGGATCCACGACGACCAGTCGGTCTGGTGGAACCTCTACGACGACGCCGGCCTCAAGGTCTGCGACAAGTACGAGAACGCGTACGCCTGCCCGCTGCCGGTGTCGGGCAACTACACGATCGTCACGAGCAACCAGGGCTGGGAGCCGGTCACCTATCAGATCGCGGTGGCTGCTCTGAACCGGTCCGCCGGATGCGCCACCGGCACGTCACTGCGGTGGGACGAGGCGGCGGCGCTGTTGCATCAGACCTCCCCGGTGCAGACGAACTGCCAGCAGTTCCAGGGCGCCGCCGGGCAGCGCGTGGTCGTCTACGCCGCGCCGACCCGGTACAACAGCTTCGTGACGACGGTGGTGGACAGCACCGGTCGAGCGCTCTGTCTCGGCTACAGCGAGGAGACCGGGTGTCTGCTGCCGGCGGACGGCACGTATCGCGTGATCTCGTATCTTGACCGGTGGGATGCCGAGAGCGTCGACGAGACCTACGAGGTGCAGGTCCGCAGCCTCTCCGCGCCGAAGGGCTGCCCGGTGGTGACGCCCGGCGCCTACAACGATCCTCCGGCCGGCGCCTATGGGCCGATCCGCTGCCGGACCGTGCGGCTGTCCGAGGCGGGGATTCATCGGATCCGGGCGTACGACGACGAGAACTACCCAGCGTACGCCGCGGTCTTCGACTCCACCGGGCACCGGATCTGCAACGACTCCGGGAGGTGCGAGTTCCCGGCGGCCGGTGATTACGCGGTGGTGCTCTCGGGCCAGTCCACCGGTACCGTGATCGACAACGACTTCTCGTACGCGTTGAGCGTGCTCCCCGAGCACCCGGTGGGCTGTCCGGTGTCGGCGCAGGAGCTTTACCGCGCCACGTTCACCGCTCCGGGTCAGTTCCTCTGCCTGCAACTTCCGCAGACGACCGGGCAGCGGATCGTCGAAATGGTCCCCGCCGAGAAGCGGTATCCGCCCACACAGGTGTACGACGCGGATGGCAACTATCTCTGCGATTCGTCGTACGCGTTGTGGCAGACCAGCTGTCAGCTGACCGGAACCGCCCCGTACTTCGCCGTCATGTCGCAGCAGGAGGGCGAGGCACCCGGTCCGGTCGCGGCCCGCTTCTACCGAGTCGACGGCCCGCCGTCGTGCCCGGCCTTCGACGGTGCGGCGCTGACGCTGACCACCGGTGGTGATGACTTCTCGGTCTGCCGCACGATTCCCGCGGACGCCCACGCTGCCCGGGAGAGCTTCACCTGGAAGCGAACCGCCGGCGCGGGCGGCGCCTACCTGTCGGTCTTCGGCGCCGACGGGATTCGTCACTGTGGGCCGACCGGGACTTTCGCCGAGCGCACGGCGACGTGCAACCTGCCGGCCGGCCCGCTCACGGTGATCCTCGATGCCACCGAGGCGGCCGCGACCTTCGAGTTGAGTCGCAAGCCCTGAGGGCAGCGCGGTGAGGTTCGAGTAGGCCCCCTGCTCGCGGAAAGCGCGAACGGGGGGCCGTCTCGTCTTGTCTGCCCGCCGGGGCCGAGCGGTGGGCGGGGCAGCCGGTTTCGTTCTGCTCACCGCCGGTTCGAGGAGCAGGCTCATGCGAGGCCGTACCACCGGCAAGGTTTTATGATCTTGAAGTGCCGGAGAACAATGAGGCGCTGGGCCGCCTGATCGCCAACGAGAACAGTGCCAGTGACCTGCTGGCGTTCCTGTTCGAGCGGGATCCGGCGCCGCTGATCCGGGTGCTGGGGCTGCCGGACGGGGAGTATCGGGTCCGGCGTGAGGGCAAGGCCGCGCGGAGCCGGTTCGATCTGGTCGTGTACCGGGAGAATCATCCGGTGGCTGTGCTGGAGTTGAAGGGCGCGTCGACCGAGCACGGGGATCAGCTGTGGCGCTATCAGGCCTGGGCGGCGAAATACTCGGCGGCTCTCTTCTACTGCACCCTGGACCGTGGCGATGTGCCGCCGGATCCGTGGCGGGCGGTGGGGCTCGTCGAGCTCTACGGAGCGTGGCGTGACAGCACCGATCCGCACGCCGCCTGGCTCGGCGGCGAAGTCGCCGGGCTGTTCGCGAGCTGGGACGAGCAGGCCGAGGGTGTGATCGGCGAGTCCCGGGGGTGGTATGTGCCCGACCACGTCACCCGGCGTGTCGCGCTGGACCTCGATCGGGTGCTCCGGCAGCGGGACGGGCGGGCCGAGGCGACGCGCACGAACCCCGGCAACCCGATGTTCCTTGCCTGGCAGCGGCACCCGAACGGAGACCCGGACGCGTGGATCGGTGTGGACGTGCGCTCCGAGGGCCGCAAGACCCCGGCGGCGCGGTGGCTGTTCCGGCCGTGTGTGCAGGTCGACGTGGGCGACGGGGACGCGATCGAGGCCCGGCGGAAGGCGCACGACCTTGCCGTGGCGCTGCTGCCGGCCATGGTGCTGCCGGCGATCCAGCGGATGCTCACCGAGCGGGGCCGGCCGGAGCTGGGCCAGGCGCTGTCCGCGAACGAGTACGGCGGCCTGGCCGGGCCCGCGGACGCCGCCGTGCTGGACGAGTTCCGCAACGGCGGACTCGGCGGCTTGCATCCGGTGTTCCGCAACGACTGGAACCGGCGGCTCGCGACCCAGCTGACCCTGGACGTGACGAGGGTGGACCGGTTCCAGCTGGCCGATCTCACCCTCGCGGTGCTGGATCACCTGGTGGCGTCGGCCCGGGGGCTCGTCGCCGATCAGGGCTAGCGACTCGAGTGGCGCATCGTGCCGTTGACCGGTCGCGATCAGCGATGAACAAACGTTGAGGAAGCAGCCGGACGGAGCTGCTGTGAGCGGCCCCCTGCTCGCGGAAGGTGCGAACCGGGGGCCGTTCGATTGTCTACTCCGGGGGGCAGATCGGGTGCGGCAGACGGCCCGGCGCCGGTGCTTCCGCTGGTGCGGAGCGGGTCAGCGGGACCCCGGCTTCGCGGCTTTTCCGGCCGGTACGGGTGTCGGGCTGGGGCAGCCGAGCATGACCTGGGCGGCCCGGCGGACGGACTTCGGCGGGAGGACGTCGCCGCACCCGACGGTGCCCTCCTCGATGTGCCCGAAGGTGGTGTAGGTGCCGCTACCCCGGCGCACATACCGGGGGTAACCCCAGGCGGGGGTGCAGACGGCGTGGCTGAAGGTGCCGGTCACCCGCCGGGTGCCCTTGTAGAGGCCGTAGTAGCCGGGGTTGTTGAACCGCCACTTGACCGTCAGGTCCTCGGTGTTGGTGGTGCTCTCGTCGGTGCGCACGCTGAACCCGACCGTACGGGTCACCTGCTCGAAGAGCGTCTCGGACGCGCCCGAGTTGCCATTGATGGTCGTGCCGACCCGATCGACCACGTTCAGGCGGTACGTGTTTTCGGAAAGCGTGCCGGTGGTCACGTAGAAGCTGGTGAAATGCGTCACGATCGGCGACACCCGAGCCGATTCGAGGGTGTATAACTGATCGCCGACCTCCTCGAAAGAGCATGGCTTTCCCTCGTCCGGGGCGGGGCCGGCGGCGGACGCGCTCGACGCGGCACCCATGGTCATTCCGGTAACGAGTGTCATCGCGACGAGAAACTCGCCGGCTCGCCGGGAGGGCAGATTCTTGATCACTTTCTTCTCCTGCTGAGTTTGATTCGCGGGGCCCGGATTCCGATGCCATCCGCTCGATGTCGCCGACTTCTGCGCGCCGGCATCCAGCCGCTGAACGGCTGTTCATGCTGTTCAACTATGTTTTGTGGCATCAGGGGTCGCGGCGAACTGACTTACTCATGTCAATACGTTCACAAGCGGCCGATCGCTTTTCTGACGTAGTTTAACGGGTCGGTTATAGCGGACATTGCGGACCCTGGCCGCCGGTCCGGACATTCGTATTCCGAGCTGTCCGGCCGCCATTAATTGATCTTCGCGGGAAACCGTGCGCCGCTGATCCGCCCGCAACTGGACAGCACCGGGCAGGGTACCGGCCGCGCACCTTCCGACCCTGAATCTTCTTCGCATGCCCAGCCGGCACACGGCTGGATAAACGGGGGAGAAACGAATTGCGTCGTCGGAAGCTGAACAAACACCGTCCGGTTCTCGCGGCCCTGCTCGCGGTGGCGAGCGCGGTCACGCTGGCGCCCGGTAGCGCCGGCGCGGCGCCCGTCGCCAGCCTGCCGGCCGGCGAGACGGCGTTCTCGTCGACCGCCGCGGATCCGCGGCTCGGTGGGCGTCTCTATTCCGCGACGAGCCCGTTCAACCAGGTCATCCCCTCCACCGCCCAGGTGGATCCGCGCTCCGCGGACTACGTCAAGCTGCTGAACCGCAGCAAGCAGGAGAAGGGCTTCGGCATGGCGCTCCGGGAGTGGAGCGTGCCGGCCTACTTCACTCGCCAGGGCACGCCGCGGCACGACGTCCGGATCACCGGCTTCGACGAGGTCCGCCGCGTCATGCGCGGTATGCCGATCCCGGACAACGCCAAGCCTGACCCGCAGGAGGACGCCCACCTGTCGGTGATCGACCCGGCCACCCGCTGCGAGTACGACCTCTGGGGCGCCAAGAAGACGGCGACCGGCTGGACCGCGACGTGGGCCAACGTCACCTCGACGGCGGACAACGGCGTCTACCCGAATGGCCTGTCGTCCCGGGCGACCGGCTTCGCGCCGCTGGCCGGCATGATCTGGCCCGCCGAGCTGCGCGCCGGGCGGATCGACCACGCGCTGGTCTTCGCCTACCCGTACACCAAATCGGGCGGACCGGTCTCCCCGGCCACCTCCAGCGACGGCCGGACCACCCTGGCCGGGGCCCTGCCGGAAGGCGCCCGCGTCCAGCTCGACCCCAGTCTCAACCTCAGCACATTGGGGCTGACCGCCAACGAGCGGACGATCGCCACCGCCCTGCAGCGGTACGGGATGTACCTGGGCGACACCGGTGGCGCGCTCTCCATCTACGCGGTGAACCCGCAGAGCTTCGACACCAACCCGTACGCCGGACTGCTTCCCGACGAGTCGTCCGTGCTCCTCAACAAGATCCCGGTGAACCGGTTCCGGGTGCTGAAGGTCGGCACGCAGCAGCCCACGACGAAGTACGCCATCGTGCCGTCGGCCTGCGCCCGGATCGACGTCGTGAACTGACCCTGATCAGTGAGGAAGCCACCGCCGCGTTCGAACCGGACGCGACGGTGGCTTCCTCGTCTGCGGTGACGGCGCCCGATCACTTGGCGATGACGTCGATCTGGGCGCACGTGGACGGCACGATGGACCGTCGTGTCTGTGCCATCTGCTTGCCGGTCTTCAACACCCGGAAGCGGTGTACGGGGATCTTGTCGAGCGGGATGAAGGGCTTGTCCGGCAGCAGTCCGGCGTACGGATTGGTGTCGAAGCTCTGCGGGTTCACCGCGTAGAGCGCGAGCGCCCCGCCGGTGTCGCCCAGATACATGCCGTACCGCTGCAGGGCCTCGGCGATCGTCCGCTCATATGCGCTGAGTCCCAGCGTGTTCAGGTCGAGTGTGGGGTCGAGCTGGACCCTTGCTCCCTGCGGCAGGGCCGCGGCCAGGGTGGTCCGGCCGTCGCTGGAGGTAGCCGGAGAGACCGGGCCGCCCGATTTGGTGTACGGGTAGGCGAAGACCAGCGCGTGGTCGATCCGCCCGGCGCGCAGCTCGGCGGGCCAGATCATGCCGGCCAGCGGCGCGAAGCCGGTCGCCCGGGTCGACAGGCCGCTGGGGTAGATCCCGCTGTCCGCGGTCGAGGTGACGTTCGCCCACTTCGCGGTCCAGCCGAGCACGGTCTTCTTGGCGCCGTACAGGTCGTACCCGCAGCGGGTGACCGGGTCGATCACCGACAGGTGGGCGTCCTCCGCCGGGTCGGGGCGGGCATTGTCCGGGATGGGCACGCCGCGCATGATCCGGCGGACCTCGTCGAAGCCGGTGATCCGGACGTCGTGCCGCGGCGTGCCCTGCCGGGCGAAGTAGGCCGGCACGCTCCACTCCCGGAGCGCGACCACGAAGCCCTTCTCCTGCCGGCTGCGGTTCAGCAGCTTGACGTAGTCCGCGGAGCGCGGGTCCACCTGGGCGTTGGTGGGGATGGCCTGGTTGAACGGGCTGGTGGCGGAGTAGAGACGCCCGCCGAGTCGAGGATCCGACCTGGCGTCGACGCTCTCCGGGATCGGGGCCGGCCGCTGGCATCCGACGACCGTCAGCACAGCCGACGAGGCCACGAGCAGTGCCGTGACGACCCGGCCGGATGCGGGTCGCGTGATGAGGCGCGCTCGCTGGGCGGGTCTTGGCGGCTCCGGATCCTGGCGGAGCGGCTCCTCGATGTTCAAGGCGAGAATTCCTACCGGCTACGGGGGCGCGGCGCGCCCGGAGACAGGTTTCTTCTGGTCGGTGAAAAGGGACCTCCGAAGGCCCGGATTATCTCTTCCGGAAAGGCGTCGACGGGCGAAGGTCACCTGAACGGGTCCGAGGTTCGTCATCACGGGCGACCGGCGAGGTGTGATGAGCCGCAGGTCACCGGCCGCTTCGCCGGGCTCGGCGGGTTCGCCGCGGAATCGTCCGTCACCGCGCCGCCGAGGCCTCGTTGGTCAACGGTGACATCGATCGTTCGTGAGCAATGCCGAGCCGTCCCACCCCGGGTGGCAGGGCCGGAAGGCTGCCGCCGTGTCCGGACTCGATCCGCGACAAATTGATCGGAAATAGAATGGGGATTCTGTCGACCGGCGGAGTTCGATATTTGCAAGCGGATAGCGGCCGGTTGCGGATGGTAATGCCCGAATCGCGCGATTCCGGCTCGGATTCCGGACCCCGGGAGCCGGCGTTCCCCGGCCCCATTGGGGCGTGACTTCCCGGATGCCCGCAGCGTGGTCGTGAAAATGCCTCCCGATCTGGGCGCCGGCCGGATGCCGCGTACTCCTCCCAGGTCCGAAGGCTGTATGGCCGGTGCGCCATCGACCGGATCGGCTGATCCCTGCCGAGTGAAATGTGACGGCGCGACAGTAACGGAGTGGCGCCGACATGCACTATTAATCGAAAGCATCGACGTCCGGCTCGTGAGTCGTTGATCGAGCCGTGCCCCAAGTACCGAACCAGGAGTACGTCGCCTTGCGAGAACGATTCCGTCGCGCACTGGACATGGGCGGCATTGAATTTTCATCCCTCGTCTCGATCGCCACGATCGGGCTTGCCGCCGCTACCGAGTCACTGACCTGGTACGAGGCTCCGGCCGTCGTGGCGGCCATGTGCGCGTCCATCCTGATCGTTCGCTGTGGTCGTCCGTTCGCCCATTTCCTTCCGCTGGCGAAGCGCCTGGTGCCGGCGGTCGGACCGTTGATCGTCCTGGTGATGACGCTGGCTTCGAGTCTCGTCGCCCAGCGGGCACACCTCCCGTCGGGGAGGCTCGCGCTGATCTGTCTGGCCGGCAGTCTGGGCATCGTCCTGCTCTCCTTCCGCCGGCGGCCGCGGCGCAAGGCGGTCCGGATCGCGCTGCTGGGCAACGCCGAGCTGGTCACGGCGCTGACCCAGGCGCTGGCCGTGCATCCGTCCGCCGGCCAGATCGTCGGATATGTCGGGGATCGATCGGCCGACCCGATCGAGAGTCACGACCATCCCCTGGGGCCGAAGAGCGAACTGCCCGCCATCATCGAGCACAACGGCATCGACCTACTTCTGGTCTCCTCCGAGGAGGCCCGTCGCGCCGCCTTCGAGTTGCTGGCCGCCAACTGCCTCGACATGAAGGTGCGCGTGCTCGAACTGGTCTCGTTCTGCGAGGAGACCTTCGGGCTGACGGCGCTGGCCGCGATCGAGCCGCGCTGGCTCGAATCGGTGCTGCACCCCAGCTATCAGACCGGCATACCCCGTAGCAAACGGATCCTCGACGTGGTCGTCAGCCTGGTGGCGGGCCTGCTCGCCCTGCCGGTGGTCCTCGTCCTCGCCGCTCTCGTGAAACTGGACGGCGGCCCGGTTCTCTACCGGCAGATGAGGATCGGCGAGCGCGGCCGGCCCTTCGAGATCCTGAAACTGCGGTCCATGCGCTCCGGCGGCGAGGGCGAGCAGTGGTCGTCGCGTACGGATCCGCGGGTCACCTGGATCGGGCGGCTGATGCGCCGTACCCACCTCGACGAACTGCCGCAGATCGTCAATGTCCTTCGCGGCGACATGAGCGTCGTCGGTCCTCGCCCCGAACAACCGGCGCTGGCGGAGGGCCTGCGGTCGGCGATTCCCTACTACGACGTCCGTCACCTGGTACGGCCGGGCCTGACCGGCTGGGCCCAGGTGCGGGGCGGTTACGCGGGCTCCGAGGTCGGATCCGCGCTGAAGGTCTGCTACGACCTCTACTACATCAAGCACCGCTCGTTCTCCGTCGACTGCGTGATCCTGCTGGAGACGGTCCGGACCCTGGTGTTCGACCGTCAGTGGCAGAACACCGGCGCACATCGGGCGCTGGCCTTCCCGGCGAACGTCCGCGTCCTCTCCAACCAGACGACCCCCTTCCCCCGGACCTCTTCGATTTAGGCGTGCCCCTGTGATTAATTCCCAGCTCAAGGCCATACCGAGCCCGAGGCCGGTGTCGTCGGCGCCGGCACCGGCGCTGGCCGGCATCGTCCGCTACTGGAGGTTCATCGCCGTAGTGGTCGCGGTATGTGTCGCTGCGACGGCCGCCTACGTCCTGGTCGTGCCGCCGAAGTGGGAGGCCTCCGCGCACATCCTGGTCGCGCCGGTCCCGGCGGACGCCGACCTGTCGGAACTGGGCGTCATCAGCGGGTCCGTCGAGCCGGCCCGATCGGTGCAGACGGCCGTCGCGCTGCTCGACACACCGGCCGCCGTGGCCGCCACCGCCGCCAAGCTGGGTGCGCCGTGGAGCCCGGAGTCCGTCGACGGGAGCATCGTGCTCGAACCGCTGGGGCAGAGCTACGTCGTCGAGGTGAAGGCCCAGGCCGATTCGCCGTCCAGCGCCGCCCGGCTGGCGACGACGTTCGTGGAGGCCGCCCTCGAGACGAGGAACGCGGAGATCAAGAAGCGGGCGGCCGACCTGCTCGCCCTACGCGCCAAGCTGCCCGCGGGCGCGACGGGCAAGCCGAACGCCGCCGCCGGGGCGCGACTCGAGATGATCACTCGGACCGGGGATCCCTCGCTCTCGGCGGATCAGCCGGCAAGCCTGCCCAGCTCCCCGGTCGGGCTGCCGGCGCCGTACAAGATCGCTTTGTCCGCGGTCCTCGGCTTCTTCCTCGCCCTCGCCGGAGCATGGGCCCGGTCCCAGGGCACCCGGCCCGACGACGACATGCGGGCGCCGGCGTACGCGCCGACGGCCGATGGTTGGGACACGTGACAACGGCTGTCCGAACACTGCCCGCGCCACTCCACAGCCTGCCGCTGGTCCCCCTCGTGGCCTGCTCGGCGGCGGCTCTCGGGGTGCTGGTCGGGTTCGATGAGCGGTTCGCGGTCGGTGGACTGGGCGCGGTGGCCCTGGCGGCCTGCTGTTTCCTGAGACCGGCCGTGGGACTGCTCCTGTGGCTGCCGGCCGTTTTCGTCGCCGCCAGCGCGGCCGGCGGCGCCCTGCTGAGAGCGGGTTTCGTGCTGTGTGTCGGCGCGTGGGCCGCCGAGGCGATCCGGCGCCGATCGATCATGGACGAGCGTCTTCGTGAGTTCCGCTGGCTGATCGCCCTCGTCATCGCCATGTACCTGTGGTTCGGGGCGACGATGCTGTGGGCGGCCGAGCCGGCGGCCACCCTGCGGGAGTACCGGTGGTGGCCGATCCCGCTGACGGTCTTCGGCCTGGTGCTGATCCGCATCACCTCCATCAGGCGGCTCCTGCTCCTGGTGACCACCTTCGTCGCGGCCGCGACGCTCGCCGCGACCACCGGCATGATCGCTCTGCGCTCCACCGCCTCCGCCACCGCCGACCCGCTGAACAGCGTGGACAACCGCGTCTCGGGGGCCGCCGGAGACCCCAACATGCTGTGTGCCGGGCTCGTCGCCGCGGCGATCCTGGCCTTCGGCCTGGCGTGTACGGTCCGCAGCGCCCGGGTCCGGTCGATGATCGCGCTGGCGATCCTGGTGCTGGCGGCGGCCGCGGCCGGAACGGCGTCACGCATGGTGGTGATCTCGTCCGGCGTCGCGCTCCTCGCCGCGTTGGTGATCTTCAGGCACGTCATCGGCCGGGTGCTCGCGGCCGCTCTCTGTGTGGTCGCGCCGGCCGCCCTGTGGTTCTGGTCCTTCCCGCCGGCCTGGCAACGGATGGTGGTCTCCAGCGACGGTGGCTCCGGCCGCGAGGATCTCTGGCGGGCCGCGCTCCACCTGGCGCTGGAGAATCCGATCCTGGGCTTGGGACTGGAGAACTTCCAGGTCCACAAACCGGCCGTCGCCCTGCAGATCGGCCAGGTGCAGAACGCCTCCGCCGTCGCGGAGAAACCGCTGGTGGCTCACAACACCTATCTGCAGCTCTGGGTGGACAGCGGCGTGATCGGCCTGGCGCTGTTCCTGACGATCGTCGTCTTCTGCATCTGGTGCTCGCTGCGCGCCGCTCGTCTTCTCGCCTCGGCCGGCCGGCGCGACCTGGCGGCGTTGAGCCGCAGCGTGGCGGTGGCCGTCATCTCGATGCTCGGATCGGCCCTGTTCCTCACCATCGCGCGGGACTTCAGGCTGTGGCTGCTGCTGGCGATGGGACCGATCCTGCTGTCGCTGGCGCGGGCCGAGACACCGTGGCGCCACGAACACCGGGCGGAAACGACACCGATCGCAGGAAAGTGCCCCCAGCCATGACAGAAGCCCAGACCCTTCCCGAGGACCGACGGCCGTCCATGCTGCGCGCGGCGATGCAGACCTACGGGTCGTACCTCGCCGGATCCGCGGTCAGCCTCGCCAACGTGGTGCTGACCGCGCGCCTACTGGGCGCCACGGGCCGCGGCGAGATCGCGTTTCTCACCACCGTCTCCGGCCTGATCGCCTTCCTGGCCAGCCTGAGCGCCTCCGAAGCCATGATCAACATCAGTGGGGCGTACCCGGAGAGACGGCCCGCTCTCGCCGGCGCCGGGGTGGTGCTCGCCGGCGCGCTGGGCGGGCTGGGCGCGGCGGTGGCCTGGATCATCTTCTGGGTCATGCCGGCCCCGGGGATCCAGTTCGCCGACGTCGACATCCTGATCGCGGTCAGCGCCATCCCGATCTGGATCCTGCAGACCTACTTCCTGTACCTGGCCCGTGCCACGTACGACCTGGGCATGGCCAGCCTCGGCTTCATCAGCGCGCCGGTGGTCACCTTCGTCCTCAACCTGGGTTTCGCGGCGGCAGGCGGCCTGACGATCCGGGTGGCCATCCTGAGCTGGGCGATCGGTGTCGCCGTCTCGGCCGGGCTGCTCGTGGTCCACGTCGGCCGTTCGTCCGGTTTCGCCCTCCCGTCGGCGCCGCTCATCCGGCAGGTGCTCGGGTTCGGGCTGCGCAGTCACCTCGGCGGCGTCATGATGACCGGCACCTACCGCCTCGACCACTGGCTGGTCGGCGCTCTCGGCAACGCTCGTGAGCTGGGCACCTACAGCGTCGCCGCGGCCTGGTTCGACGGGATCGTGCACCTGTCCCGGGCGGTCAGCGTGACCTTCCGGCCGGACCTGCTGCGCGCCTCCACCGCGGACGCCGGCCGGCAGGCGGCCCGCATCTTCCGCATCTGCGCCGTGCTCGTGCTGATCATCGTCGGTGGAACGGTGCTGGCCGCGCCGTTCCTCTGCGTCACCATCTTCGGCCCGGAGTTCACCGACTCCGTGCTCGACCTGCGGATCCTGGCCGTCGGCGCCTTCGGCATGATGGCGCTGAACATCTTCGGCACCGCGCTGGTCGCCCAGCAGCGGCCGATCCTCGAGTCGACGGCCCACAGCGTCGGATTCGCGGTCGCGATGATCCTGTTCGTGGTGATGATCCCGCGGTTCGGCGCGACCGGCGCGGCGTTCGCCTCCGCGGTCGGCTATCTGGTCTGCGGAGGCGTCGCGCTGGGCCTCGCCCACCGCACCCTCGGCCTGCGGTACCGCTCGCTGCTGCCGCAGCCGACCGACATCGCCGACATGATGCGGATCGTGCGCCGGCGGAAGGGCTGATCCGCCGGCTCGCGACCGTCAGCGGCCGCGATGCTCGAAAATGATCACTTCCCGGCTTCGCGCGGCGACCGAGAACCCGGCCACCGACCGGCCCGCCAGCAGGGAGGCGAGGAAGGGCGACTCCGACTGGACGCTCCTCCCGCTGACCTCGTCCGGATTCGTGTACAGGATCAGATAGCGGGCGTGATACTGCCGGATCACGCTCACCACTGTCGCCTCGTCCCACCGGGTGCTGCTGTATCGGGCCTCGGCCATGCCCACGACCGGCCGCTGCAGGGCGTACGACGTCGCCTGGCTCTCCGTCGCCATCACCGGCGCCTCGGGCGTGTTGCGGGCGGCCAGCCAGTCGATCGCCCGGGACCCGTCCTCCAGCGGCGCGGCCAATTTCTGGTACACCCCGTGGTGCGGCGGTGAGTAGGGCAGGTCGAGACAGGTGCAACCGGAGATGAAGTAGGCGCACGCGCCGATCATCGTCAGCGCCCTCGGGACGACGGGCCGGTGACGGCGGGCGCCCCCGCGGTGCAGCCGCCAGACCACGAGCCCGCCGGTCAGCGAGATCAGCGGCAGCGCCGGGAACAACAGGCGGGCGCCGATGTCGATCGGCGAGTTCAGCGACGCGAGAACGATCGCCACGATGTACACGGCCAGGACCGTCGCGACCAGATTCAGGGCGGGCGTGTGGAACCACCTGCGCAGCCTCGTCAGGGCGGCGGCCGCGACGATCCCCACAGTGATCTGGGCGGCCACCGCGACAGCCGTCGTTCCGTTGCCCACGGCCAGCCAGGCCAGGCCGGTCGCCCCCTTCATCAGCGTCCACGCGGCGCCGTCCTCGCTGGCCACCGTGTTGCCGCCCCGCCACGTGCCGGTGAGCAGGATGTTCCGGACGATCAGGGGCGCGATCAGCACGGTGGCGGAGAGCCCCACGGAGATCAGGCAGTAGAACGCCCGGCGTGTGCGGGCGATGGCCAGATCCATCACCAGGGCCAGGACGAGTCCGGCGAACACGAACAGGCCGGCGTACCGCACCCAGGTGGCGACCCCTACCGCGAGTCCGCTCAGGATCGCGATGGCGTACGCCGTACGGCTGGCGCCGACCGCCCGCGAGGCCAGGAAAGCGAGCAGCGCGGCGGTCACCACCAGGGTGAACAGCGACTCCGACAGGATGCTGATCGAGTACGTGAGGGTGCTCGCGTTGGCGCCGAAGATGAAGAGCACGTAGCGCGAGACGATCGGGTCCATCCGCAGACGCCGGCAGATGAGGCCGACCATCGCCACGGCCAGCGCGCCGGACGTGATCGACACGGTCACCGCGGCCAGTTGCGGCCGCAGGCCGAAGAATTGCAGGGCGGCGATGGCGATCGGGTAGCCGGGCGGGAACGTCGTCACCGGAGCGGGAATCACCCCGTGCCGCAGCTCGCTCTCGAAGAACGGGATGTCCGTCGTCATCCCGGCCCCGCTCAGGATGTTCGAGGTGACGCTCAGGTACTGGTAGCTGTCGTTGTCGAGCAGGGGGGACCCCACGACGAGCAACATCGCCGCGTAATAGGACGCGGCGGCCAGCAGCCAGGTGAGGATTTCGCGTTTGCTGAGCCGGGATCCGCTCGGAGTCACCAGCCGGCTCGACTGGACGGCAGGCGCGGCCTCCATGCGTGCATGCACGATGCGACGGACCTCATCTCGGCATCGAAGGCTTGGTGCCTTGCGGGGTGGCTCGGGTACTCGGACACGCGTCGGCCGGGCGCGGCCCGGCCGACGTCGGCCCAGGGAACAGCACGCCTCGATCGGGGCGGCCGAAACGGAAAGCGGTCAGACGCCGGCCGCGAGGAAGGCGGCCGTCGAAGCGGAGGTCGCCTCCAGGGTCCGCGTCTCGGCGAGCTCGCGCCCGCGCTCCACCAGGGCCGACCTCCGGGCGGCGTCCGCGGCCAGGCCGTCGATCGACTCGGCCAGGGCGGCGGCGTCCCCGGACGGCACCAGAACGCCCGCCCGGCCGTTGTCGAGCACCACGCCGACCCCGCCGACGTCGGTCGCCACGATCGGGAGGGCGTTCGCCTGCGCCTCGACGAGAGCCTGCGGCAGCCCTTCGGTGACCGAGGTGAGGACGAACAGGTCCGCGCGGCGGTAGTACGCCATCAGCTCCTCGCCGATCGGCACGAACCCCGGAAGCGAGACGACGTCGCCGACACCGAGCTCGGCAGCCCTCGCCCGGACCGCCGACAGCATCTCGCCATCGCCCACCCAGGTGAGCCGGAAGCGGCCCGGGTGACGCGAGTGCAACCTCGCGAGCGCGTCGAGCAGCATCATCGGGTTCTTCTCCGGCGCCAGCCGGCCGACGGCCAGCAGCTCGATCGGGCCGGTCAGCTCTCGCCGCGGGCCGGCCGGCCGGAGGTCGCGCTGCCGGATGAGCGAGACGCTCATCGGGTACAGGCCGGTCCGCGGCCCGCCGTAGTCCTTCTCGATGCCGGCGCCGACGACCGTCGTCGGCAGCCGGCGCGACAGCAGCCGCCACGACGCGTCCAGCAGCTTCACGACGAGCAGGACACCCGCGCGCCGGGCTCCCGGCTTGACCCGGCTGGCGAAGTAGTTGAGGGTGTCCTGCCGGACGCCGAGCGTCACCCGCCGCCGCCGGACCGCCGCGAGGACGGCGAGCAGAAGCCCGTAGGGATGCGGCCCGAAGACCCAGACGTGGTCGACATCGTCGAGATGCCGCCACATCGCCCGTACGGTCGCGCGGGCATTGGTGGCCAGGGCGCCGGGCGACAGCGCCGGGTAGTAGGGCAGGCCGGCGATGCCCGGGCTGCCGGGCAGCTCGAAGTCGGCGCCCGCGCCGCTGGACTGCCTGGCGAAGATCGTCAGGCCGGAGAAACGTGACCCGACCTCGCAGACGAAGGTCAGGAACGCCAGGCTCGCCGCATTGGTCCGTACGGTGTGGACCTCGTCCCCACGGCTGATGTCGACCACCGTGTCGACGTAGACGCCGAGCCGTCCTCGGCCTGCGGTCTGGTCTCTGGGCGAGCGCAACAAGAAGGTCCCTCCGGCCCGGCCGGGATACGGCGGGCATCGCTTACGACGGTCGACGTCACCGTCGTATAACGAGGCCTCCGCCGGGCGGGTCGCGGAGAAATCCGGAGTAAATACGGCCGGCCCGGGTGCGGCCCCGGAATTCACCGGTGCGAGTTAGTCCGATCATTCGGGTGCCGTGCGCCGGCGGTACGACAGGCCATGTACGGGCCACTTTCCGTCCGGGTGAATAATTACCGGGCGCGTTCCTCGTTTCCTATTTCAATGGAACAGTGTGGCGATCCCGCAGACCGGCGCGGCTTTCGCTTCCGCGGTTTCCCTTTCCGGCATCGCACATCTGGTGCGGTGGTTGCGTAGAGAGCAAAGGATGACATGCCTCAGATCAGTGGTGTGGCGACTCGATGAGGATTCTGGTGGTGGCCTGCCGTTTCCCCGAGGCGGGTGGCAAGGGTGACGCGCTGCGCGCCTTCGCCTTCGTCCGGGAGCTCGCGTCCCGCCACGACGTCACCGTGGTCACGCCCGCTCCGCCGCCGTCCGCCAGGGCCGAGGCCGCGCTGCGTGAGCACGCCGTCGTGGAGGTCCGGCCCGCCCGGGCGCCGGCGCGTGTGCTCGGGGCCGGCGGGGCGGCGCTGCGCGGCCGGCCCGGGCAGGTCGGGTGGATGATGCCCAGAGCCTCGTGGGCGAGCGTCCTCGCGCTCGCGCCCGGCCACGACGTGGCGCTGGCCGTCACGGTGCGATCGATCAGGGGTCCGCTGGGGATCCCCACGGTCCTGGACCACGTCGACGCGCTCAGCCTGAACATGCGGCGACGTGGTGACGGCCCCGAGTCGCCGCTGCGCCGCCTTGCCGCCCGCCGGGAGGCACAGGCGCTGGCACGGTACGAGCGTCGCGCCGCCGGATGGGCCGACGCGCAGGTGGTGACGGCCCGGGAGGACGCCGGCGAGCTGCCGTCCCGGCCGGCGGTCACGGTCATCCCCGCGGCCTGGGACGGGACGGTCGCCGAAACCGGCGGGGCGGACCGCGACATCGATGTCATCTTCACCGGTGACATGGCCTATCCGCCCAACCGGGTCGCGGCGGAATGGCTCGCGGAGGAGATCGCCCCGGCCCTCCGGCGGCGTCGCCCGGGCGCCCGGGTGATGGTGGTCGGCCGGGGCGCCGCGCGGCTCCGGCTGGCCGGGGTGGAGATCGCCTCCGACGTCCCGAGCCTCGCCGGCTACCTGGCCCGGGCACGGGTCGCCGTGGTGCCGCTGCGCGCCCTCGGGACGGGCTCCCCGAACAAGCTGCTGGAGGCCGCGTCCAGCGGCGCGGCCGTGGTCGCGACCTCGTGGGCCGCCGCACGGTTCGACGTCCCCTGCCTGCTCGCCGATGACGCGGAGGAGTTCGCCGCCTCGATCGAACGCCTGCTCCGCGACGAAGCCGGGCGCGACGACCTGGCCCGGCGGGCTCGCCGGGCCATCGAGGACTACAGCGTCGCCCGTACCGTGATGCGGCTGGAAGCCGTTCTGACGGACGTCGTCGTGGCGAGATCCGCGCGTGTGTGAGCGGCCTTTCAGGTGTCCGGGTGACCGGCGCCGTCGGCTGAACGCCTTTGTCTTGTGACCGGTGGCCTCATCTGCGGCGGCTGACCGGATTAGCTCTCTCCGGTGAATTCCAGCCTCCCGCGCAGGTTGGTCGAATCGTCCGCCACCGGCCTGTCGGGGCCTCGTTGTATAACGTTGACGTCGATCATTCGTGAGTGGTCGTGAATCTGAGTAGAGCGTCAAATTCGATCTCAAATAATTGGGCGAGATGCAAACATGAGAATTCTGGTAACCGGTGGAGCCGGCTTCATCGGTGCGAACCTGTGCGGCGAACTCCTCGTGAGGCCCGGCGTGGAAAGCGTCACGGTTCTCGACGATTTCAGTACGGGGAACATCTCCAACGTCGAGTCGCTCCCCGTCGAGGTGATCAGGGACACCATCCTCCACCGTGACACCGTCTGGGACCTGGTCGGCCGCAGCGACGCGGTCGTCCACCTGGCGGCGCAGCCCTCGGTGCCCAGCTCCATCATGGATCCGATGTGGAGCCACGAGGTCAACGTGAACGGCACCGTCGGGATCCTGGAGGCCTGCCGGAAGTTTCAGAAGCCATTCGTCTTCGCCTCCTCGTCGGCGGTGTACGGCCAGACGCGGAAGCTGCCCATCAGCGAGGACGACGCCGCCGCTCCGGTGAGCCCGTACGCGGCCAACAAGCTCGCGGCCGAGTCCTACGCGCTGGCGTACGCGTCGACGTACCACTTCCCGGTCGTCGCCTTCCGGTTCTTCAACGTCTACGGCCCGCTCCAGTCGCCGGACCACCCGTATGCGGCGGTCATCCCGTCCTTCATCGACGCGGCGCTCCACGGCAGGCCGCTGATCATCCACGGTGACGGGAGCCAGACCAGGGACTTCACCTATGTCGGCTCGCTGGTGTCGGTCCTCGCCGACGCTGCTCTGAACGGGGTGTCGAGCCCGTCGCCGGTGAACCTGGCCTTCGGCACGCGGACGACGATCGTCGACCTGGCCAAGAAGATCGAGTTCTTCCTCGGGCGGCCGATCGACATCCAGTTCACCAGGTCCCGGATCGGCGACGTACGGGACTCGCAGGCCGACAACAGCCGGCTGCGGACGCTGATGCCCGGGGCGGGCGACTCCGCTCTCGATTTCGGCCTGCGGGCGACGATCGACTGGTTCGAGGCCGCCGGGAAGCGCGGTGGCATCGTCCACCAGCGGACGCAGCCGATCGCCCAGGTCACGGCTGCCGTGTGAGCGGCTGAGACGGCACGGGCGCGGTTCTGCCGGTCCGCGGAACCGCACCGTGCCCTCCTGCCCGAAAGACCCCCGGAAGACCCCCGACGGCCCTCGTCCCGGCCGGACGGACCGGAATCCTCAGTGAACTCCTCTATGCTGCGGGCGATGTGAAGCATCGACATAGGTCGTGTTCTCTGTCACCGCCATGGGGGCTTGTCGTGATCAGATCTCTTCTCGTACGGCTGGGTGGCGTGCTCACGGCCGGGCTCCTGCTGGCGGGAGGGCTGACCGCTCCCGCGGCGGCCGCTGCGGGCGCCGGAGCCGTCGAGGGGGTCTTCACCGATCACGCCGGAGCGCCGATCGCCGACGCCTGGGTGGTGGCCTGGGGCGCCGAGGACGGCTCCTACCTCGCCGGGACCGGCACCGACGCCACCGGCCGCTACCGCCTCACCGATGTGCCGCAGGGCCCGGTGAAGCTGTCGTTCCAGACGGAGTCGCTGCTGCAGTGGGCCCCGGGAGCGCTCAGCCAGGAGACCGGGCAGGTCTACCAGGTCCCGGCCGGCGGGACGCTCACCGTCGACGAGCGGCGGCGTCCCACCGGTGTGATCGAGGGTGCCGTCACCGGGCCCGACGGCTCGCCGGCCGCCTGGATCCCGGTCGACGTCCGTGATCTCGCCGACGACTCGCGCGCCTCGACCTACACCGACGACGCCGGGAAGTACCGGCTCACCGTCTGGGCGGGCGATCACCACGTCGGGTTCGGGCCGGACGCCGCCAAGCAGTGGGCGCCCCGGGCGACCAGCGAGGACGAGGCCGGCCGGGTGAGCGTGGCGGCCGGGGCGACCGTCGCGGTCGACGAGGCCCTGCTGCCGACCGGGACCTTCCGCGGCCGCCTCAGCGCTGTCGACGGCAGCCCCCTGGCCTGGGCCGAGGTCCTGCTGTATTCGGGTGACCGGCGCATTCACGGCGGCTACACCGGCGACGACGGGACCTACGCGTTCCCGGTCCTGCCGGGCGGCTACGTTCTCGGCTTCCAGGCCGACCCCAACGGGGCGGAGCAGTACATCCCGGGGGCCGTCGACCGGTCCAGGGCCACGGTGCACACCGTCGCGGCCGGGCAGACCGTCGTCGCCGACGACGCGGTGCTGAAGCCGGCGTCCGTGTCCGGGCGGCTGACCGGCCCGGACGGCACGGGCAAGGCGGACTTCCAGGTCTCCGTCACGTCGACCGACGACGAGCACGGGTACGGCGCGACGACCACCGCCGACGGCAGCTGGCGGGTCGACGACGTGTTCCCGAGCGACTACCGCGTCTCGTTCACCAATCCCTCCGGCTCGCGGACCCAGTGGGCGCACGGCAGGAGCAACTCCGGCGACGCCGCGGTGATCACCGTCGAGGGTGGTGCGCAGGTCGTCGTGGACGACACGTGGCTGACCGGCGCGACGCTCGCCGTGCGGGCCGTCGACGAGGTCACCGGCGCACCGGTGACCGACTTCTGTGTGCAGGTGGAGGCGTCCGGCGGGTTCGACCAGGGCTGTGCGGTCGGCGGGACGGCCACCGTGGCCGACGTGACGCCGGGAGCCGCCCTGGTCGATGTCGTGCCGGGGGAGGACACCTACTTCCTGCGTGACCGTGGCAATCCGGTCACCCTGGTCACCGGAGAGACCGCCACCATCACGGTGCCGCTGGCCAAGGGCGGCAAGGTGTCGTTCGCCGTCACCGACCGCGCCACCGGACGGCCGGCCCCCGAGACCTGCTTCGTCCTGACGACGATCGGCGGTGGCGGCCTGCCCGACGGGTACGGCGACTGCACCGGGTCACAGGGCACGTCGACCAGCGCCGCGCTCGCCCCCGGAACCTACGAGGCGTTCGCCGTCGCGCCGGACGAGTACGGGCACCAGTGGGTCGGGCGAACCGGCGGCACCGGCGACCAGAAGGCGGCGGCCCGGATCGTGGTCGAGGCCGACCGGACCGTGCCGGCCCCGCCCGTGCTGCTCGACCGGGCCGGATCGATCACCGGCGTGGTCGAGGGCGCCGACGGCGCTCCGATCGAGGACGCCGACGTCTCCCTCACCGCCTGGGGCTTCGGGCCCGGGCCGATCCACAGCGTGCACACCGACGACCGGGGCCGGTACACGATCGGCAAGCTCGGCCCGTATGCCTGGCCGCTGTCGTTCACCGCGCCCGGCCACCCGCGCCAGTGGTCCGGCAACGTCGGCGACCGGTTCACGGCGGCGGCCATCCCGGTCACCGCGGGCGCCACGGCGACCTACGACATCACGCTGGCCACCGGCGCCACACTGGCCGGCAAGGTGGTCGTCCCGGCCGGGCTGCCCGCCGACGGCTGGCGGCTCACCGTGACCAACGCGGTCACCGGCGACCAGATGGCGGACTTCGACAGCTCCGGCCAGGGCCCCGGCGGGACGTACCGCATGCCGGTGATCGGCGGCCAGCCGGTCAGGATCAGCTGGATCGCCACCGGTCAGGGCAACACCGTCAAGACCGGGTGGTACGACCGTGCGACCAGCCGGGACGACGCGAAGCGGGTCAACCTGCCGGCCTCGGGCACGAAGCGGGTGACCGTGACGCTCGGCTGACGTCCCCTCAGTAGGAGCCGGCGCTCTGGAAGTGGTTCCAGGCGCCGCAGGGGGAGTCGTAGCGGCCCTTGATGTAGCCGAGACCCCAGATGATCTGGGTGGCCGGGTTGATCCGCCAGTCGGCGGCGACCGTCCCCATCTTGGATCCCGGATACGCCTGGGGGATGCCGTAGGCGCCGGAGCTGCGGTTGGTGGCCTTGTAGTTCCAGCCGCTCTCGTGATCCCACAGCTTGTTCAGGCAGGAGAACTCGTCGGCGTCGAACCCGGCTTTGATCATCAGGGCGCAGCCGATCTCCCGGCTGCCGCTGAAGCTCTGGCACGCGGCCGGGATCGTGCCGTTGTAGGGCACCGGGCCGACCTGGGCCGCCTGCCTGGCCGCCTCTTTCTTCTTCTCGGTGTCCTTCTTCTGCGCGGCGTCGAGCTTGCGCGCGTCCGCCGCGGCCGACTTGGCCATCGTCGAGGCCTTCTGGGCGGCGGTGCGCTCCGACTCGGCGCGGGCCGCCCGGTCCGCGGCGTGTTTCGCCTCGCGCTGGACCGTGGCCTGCTCGGCGGCGAGCACCGCCTGCCGCGCGTCGGCGGCCGACCGCTCGCGAGCGTCGCTCTGCTGCGCCAGGTGGAAGCCGCCGGCCGCGCCGGCCAGCAGCAGCGTCACCGACGCGACGCGCGCGCCGACGGCCTGGAAACGTTGCGGTCGAGTCACCGGGGGTCCCTTCGACAGCCATGGATCGTCCTCTGGGGGTAGGACGGTTCACCGGCAGATCGCTGTGCAGTGAAGTGGGTCGGATCATACGCGGAGGGCCCGGGTGCGAGATGTCCCGGCGGTGGGACGGACTGGCGTGACCCACGCCACCAATACATACTTGTCGATGCTTTCGGATCGGGGGCGAGGTGGGGAGAGTCGCGGCCCCGATGCCGGAGCGGCCCGTCCCCACGATCCCCGCAAGGAATCCCCCATGAGATCGAAAGTGAAGGCCCTGCTCGCCGCCATCACCATGCTGGCGGCGACGGCGGTGGCCGCCGTAGTCCTGCCGCCACCCGCCTCCGCGGCCGCGCTGACCGAGGTCACCGGCTTCGGTGCGAACCCCAGCAACCTGCGGATGTACCTCTACGTCCCGGACAACCCGGCGCCCCGGCCGGGTCTGCTCGTGGCCGTCCACTACTGCACCGGCACCGGGCCGGCCTTCTACAGCGGGTCGCAGTTCGCCGCGCTGGCCGACCGGTACGGCTACATCGTCATCTACCCGTCGGTGACCCGGAGCAGCCAGTGCTTCGACGTCGCCTCCCCGCAGGCGCTGACCCGCGGCGGCGGCAGCGACCCGGTCGGCATCAAGTCGATGATCGACTACGTGCGGGCCCGCTACCCCGTCGACGCTGACAAGATCGTCGCGACCGGCGTCTCCAGCGGCGCGATGATGACGAACGTGCTGCTCGGCCTCTACCCCGACGTCTTCAGCGCGGGATCGGCCTTCGCCGGGGTGCCGTTCGGCTGCTTCGCCACCACCAACGGCTCCGAGTGGAACAGCGACTGCGCCAACGGCCTGGTCACGAAGACCCCGCAGCAGTGGGGCGACCTGGTCCGCAACGCCTACCCCGCATACACCGGCCGCCGCCCGCGCATGCAGACCTGGCACGGCACCAACGACGAGGTGCTGCGCTACCCGAACTTCGGTGAGCAGATCGACCAGTGGACCAACGTGCACGGCCTCAGCCAGACGCCGTCGTTCACCGACACCCCGAAGAGCGGATACACCCGGACCCGGTACGGCGGAACCGGCGACACCGCCCCGGTCGAGGCGATCAGCCTGAACGGGGTCAGCCACAACCTCCCGGTCGACGCGGCCGCCGCCGTGCACTTCCTCGGGCTCGACACCACCACGCCGTCGCCGTCGTCGCCCGGCCCGTCCTCGCCCGGCCCGTCGTCTCCGGGCCCGTCCTCGCCCGGCCCGGCCGGCGCCTGCCGGGTCGGCTACACCGTCAACTCGTGGAGCACCGGCTTCACGGCGTCGGTCACCGTCACCAACACCGGCACGGCCGCGATCAACGGCTGGACGCTCCGGTTCACCCTGCCGGCCGGGCAGACCGTGACGAACGCCTGGAACGCCTCGGTCAGCCCGTCCAGCGGGACCGTCGCCGCCACCAACGTCTCCTACAACGCCACGGTCGCCGCCGGAGCGTCACAGACCTTCGGCTTCCAGGCCACCCACACCGGCAGCGCCGCCGAACCCACCGCCTTCACCCTCAACGGCGCCACCTGCGCCGTCGTCTGAGCAGCCCGGGAGGAGGCCGGTATCCCCACCTGGCCTCCTCCCGCACAACGGCCGCGGGTGGCCCGTACCGCTAAGGGAGGTTGATCGGCAGTTTGATGCCCGCCAGGGCGTCCTTGCAGGGACAGGAACGCTCGGCAGGGAGCTTGGCCACCGCATCGAGGAGCACCCCGCGAAGGCGGGCCGTGTTGTCGGCGAAGACCGAGAACACCTCCTCCTGCGTGACGCCGTGATCGCCCTCGACACCCGCGTCCAGGTCGGTGACCAGGGCGATCGCCGTGTAGCAGAGCGCCAGCTCACGAGCCAGGACCGCCTCCGGATGACCGGTCATGTTCACGATCGTGCCGCCGATCGACGTGAACCAGCGAGACTCGGCCCGGGTCGAGAAGCGTGGCCCCTCGACCACGATCATGGTCCCGCCGTCGACGGCGCTCACCCGCTCGGCGGAATCCAGCACGGTGGCCCGGCCCACCGGACAGTACGGATCGGCGAACGACACGTGCACCGCGCCCGAGTCGTAGAACGTCTGCTCACGCCCACTCGTCCGGTCGATCAGCTGGTCCGGCACCACGAAGGTGCCCGGCCCCAGCTCCGGACGCAGGCCACCCACCGCGCACGGCGCGATGATCTGCCGGACGCCGAGCGAGCGCAGCGCCCACAGATTGGCCCGATAGGGGATCTTGTGCGGCGGAAACCGGTGGTCACGGCCGTGCCGCGGGAGGAACGCCACGCGGCGCCCACCCACCTCGGCCACGGTGATCCGGTCCGACGGCGGCCCGTACGGGGTGTCGACCTCGTGCTCGGTGGCGTTCTCGAGGAGCGCATACAGCCCCGATCCGCCGATGACGCCGATCTCTGCTGCCGTAGGTGGCGGGTTCATGTCCAGACCTTATCCATGGCCGGAATCGCAAGCTAATGTGCGAGTCATGGCTACGTCGAGCGGACGGCGGTAATCAGGTGTTCGGTGAGCAGCAGCGGATCGGAGGCCGGTCGGTGGAGTCGATGACCGGTCAGCTGCTCGTCGCCACGCCCACCCTCAAGGACCCCAACTTCGACCGTACGGTCGTGCTGCTGGTGGCCCACGAGACGGGCGGCGCACTGGGGGTCGTGCTCAACCGCGCGACCGAGGTCCCGGTGGCCGAGGTCCTCGGCAACTGGGGCGAGCTCGCCGGTGACCCCGCGGTCCTCTTCGAGGGCGGCCCGGTGCAACCCGAGTCGGCGATCTGCCTGGCCCGGACCAAACCGGAGGTGAAGAGGCGATTGTCCGGTTTCCATCCGGTCAGCGGCGCGCTCGGCACCCTCGACCTCTCCGCCGACCCGGAGCGCATGCGGGAGAGTGTCGCCGGCATCCGCGTCTTCGCCGGCTACTCCGGCTGGTCGGCCGGGCAACTGGAGGAGGAGATCGCGTCCGGCTCCTGGTTCGTCTTCGACGCGCTGCCCGGCGACCCGTTCGTGGAGCGCCCCGACGATCTCTGGGCGATGGTCCTCCGGCGGCAGGGCGACATCCTTGCCGCGGTCGCCCACTTCCCGCCGGACGTCTCCCTCAACTGAGGGGGGTGCCGCAAGGGCCCTCGCGGAGGTGTGTAGTATTTCCAGCGTGCCCGGGGGAAACGCCGGGGACACGGTAAGGGGCTGTGGCGCAGCTGGTAGCGCACCACACTGGCAGTGTGGGGGTCAGGGGTTCGAGTCCCCTCAGCTCCACCATAGGTGGGTCCAATTGAAACCCGTTCCGCGAGAGTGGCACGGGGGAGACCACCGGTCGATAAGGCACCGTCCATGAGGACGGTGCCTTAGTCGTTTTCGTGGTTTCATACCATCTCGACCGGCGGCGAGCCGTCGGCAAGGCCAGTGGCCACTGTGATCGGTGCGGTCGTCGCCGTTGATGTCCTCAACGGGCGGGAAGCGCCGTGCCGATGGGGGGGTGTCCCTATGGGTTCTGTCAAGCGGCGAGGGCGAGGTTCTCTGCCGGTTTGTGCTGGTAGGGGGTCCGGGTGCGGAGCATGGCGTGCAG
>NZ_FONV01000036.1 GCF_900113015.1 Actinoplanes philippinensis | reverse complement strand
CGGCTGGCGTCCGGTAAGGACGGCGTCAAGACGATCACCTGGGTCGCCGTCGACCGGCTGGGCAACTCGGCGACCGCCAAGCGGACCGTGATCGTGGACAACACGGCCCCGGCCGCGTCGATCAAGAGCGCGCCGAAGAACAACACGAAGCGGGCCACGACGTTCAACGTCACCGTGAACGCGACCGACAAGAACGGCGTCGCCCGGGTCGAACTGCTGGTCAACGGCAAGAAGGTCGCCACCGATTACCGAGCCGGCTGGGCCTTCAAGATCAACCCGAAGAAGTACGGCAAGAAGTTCACCGTCCAGTTCCGCGTCTACGACCGGGCGGGCAACAGCAAGCTCACGACCAAGCGCACCTACCGCCGCTGATCCGCCACGCACCGTGCCCGCCCGGCAGCACACCGGGCGGGCACGGCACGGCACCGGCAAGGTGGGCGGTTCACCCATCGCTGGTACGGCGAGCAGCCGCGCCGGTGACGACCAGACCGCCGATGCCGTCGCCCACCGCAAGCACCATGCCCACCAGTGGAAACGCAGACGTGACGCTGGCGTTGAGCGCGACCGTCGCCAGCGCGATGATCACGGCCCCCAGCCGAAGCCAGGACAGGTTGACCGCGGCCCGGGCAAGACCACGTCCTGAGCGGCCACGCAACAACGCGATCATCGCCAGGACCGCGAATACGACACCTGCCGCTGCGGACACCCCGGCCACAACGAACGGCAAGGCTTCCTCGGTGGTGAATCCCCCGGCACGATGATCCGACCACGCCATCGCGCCCAAACCGGCGACCAGGCCCTCCGCCAGCGCCGCGACAACGATCAGAACGGCGAGGGTTCCGGGCACTACGTAGTCAGCCCAGCAGTTCGCGGATGTCGGCGGCGTTGAGTCCCGCGGACGCGAATTCTCCGCCGTCCATCACTCCGGCGAACAGTTCGGCCTTGCGTGCCTGCAGGGCCATCACCTTCTCCTCGATGGTGTCGCGCGCTACCAGGCGGTAGACCATCACGTTACGGGCCTGGCCGATGCGGTGGGCGCGGTCCACGGCCTGTGCTTCGGTGGCGGGGTTCCACCACGGGTCGAGCAGGATGCAGTAGTCCGCCTCGGTCAGGTTCAGACCGAACCCGCCGGCCTTCAGACTGATCAGGAAGACCGGCGCGGTCCCGGTCTTGAACTCCTCGACCACGCGCTTGCGGTTGCGGGTGGTGCCGTCCAGGTACGCGCAGGCGATGCCGGCCTGCTCCAACCGCTCGCGGGCAGCGCCGAGGAAACGGGTGAACTGGCTGAATACCAAGGTGCGGTGGCCCTCGGCGGCGATGTCGGCGAGTTGTTCCACGAGCAGGTCGAGTTTCGTCGACGAAACTGCCCGGTGTTGCTCGTCGACCAGCGCGACGTCCAAGCTGGCCTGTCGCAGCAGGGTCAGTGAGCGGAAGATCTCGAACCGGTTCTTCTCCAGGTCGCCGAGCAGGCCGAGCACCTTCTGTCGCTCCCGCTGCAGATACCGTTGATAGATCTTGCGATGCCCTGGCGACAGGTCGACCTCGACCACCTGTTCCTGCTTGGCCGGTAGTTCGGCGGCGACCTCGCTCTTGCGGCGGCGCAGCACCAGCGGGCGGATCCGGCGGCGCAACTGGGCCAGCCGATCCTGATCGTGTTCGCGTTCGATCGGGTGACGGTAGTACTCGGTGAACCGGTCGAGCCGGGGGAAGAGGCCGGGCGCCGCGATCGAGCAGAGTGCCCACAGCTCGGCGAGGTTGTTCTCCATCGGCGTACCGGTGATGGCGACTTTGAAGGGCGCCGGGAGCCGGCGGGCACATTTGTACGCCTGCGACTGCGGGTTCTTCACGAACTGCGCCTCGTCGAGCACCAGGCCGGCCCACTCCAGCTCCGCGTAGTCGTCGTACTCCAGGCGGAACAGGGTGTAGGAGGTGACCACGACATCGGCGCCTTCGACCGCCTCGGCCAGCTCGACTCCTCGCCGGGCCGCGGTGGAGGCGATCGCTCGTACCTCGAGATCGGGGGTGAATCGGGCGGCCTCAGCTGCCCAGTTGTGCACAACGCTGGCCGGCGCGACGACCAGGAACCGGCCGTGTTTGCGGGCATGGCAGAGCAGCGCGAGAGCCTGCAGAGTCTTGCCGAGGCCCATGTCGTCGGCGAGGATGCCGCCGAGCCCGTTGTCGTGCAGCGCCGCGAGCCAGCGGAAGCCCTCCAGCTGGTAGGGGCGCAGCTCGGCGTCGACCTCGGCCGGAACCGGCTGGTCGAGGCGAATTCCGGCCTCGCTCAGCGTGGCCACCGTGCGCTGCCAGTCGGCTGCCTGACCCGCCAGCTCACCCAGCTCGGCCAGCTCGTCCCAGACGCCGGCCTGGAACCGGCCGACCCGCAGAACGCCCGGCGGGCTGTCGGTGAGCGCACGGGACTCGGCGATCAACTCGCGCAGCTGCCGGAACTCCGGCCGATCGAGGGCGAAGTAGGTGCCGCTCGGCAGGATCAGGAACTCCTGGTCGCGGGCAAGCCCGACGAAGAGATCCTCGAAGCCGACCTGTTCGCCGCCCACCTCGACGCGTACCGACAGGTCGAACCAGTCGTGCTCGTCAGCCTGTGCGGCACTGGCGAACGTGATGACCGGCGGTGCTTCGCTCTCCTGAAGGTCCCAGTCCCCGGCCGGCTCCACCACTGTCACACCGAGTTCCACCAGCGCGGGAACCACCGCACTCAAGAAATGGATCATCGCGTCGCCGCCGAGCACCGATTCCGCAGCGAGCCGAGGACCAGTCAAACCCGCTTCGAGCAGTTCAGACCCAACAAGATCACTTGCTTTCCGTACGAGATGAGCTTGTTCCTCGGAAAGCGTCGGCGACCACAGCGGCTCGGCGTGCCGGCCGCCGCCCACCTCGAACATCCACTCCCAGCGCAAGCGCAGCCGGTGCCCGCGTTCAGCGGTCAGCGTCATCGTCAGAGCCGGAGCAGTCACGTCAGGCAGGTTCACGTCCGGTCCCGCCGGTACGACCTCCAGCTGCCGGACCAGGCCCGGGTAGAACTCGGCGAAGAACCGCTCCTCCTGGCCGCCCGGGATCCGGATGCTCGGTGCCGTCAGGACCTTACGAGCCGATTTCGGGAGTGGACGGACCAGCGGAGCCAGCCGCAGCACCTGCCCGGCCTCCGCACCCCACGAGGCGATGCCGTGCGCCGGCTCGCCGATGAACATCGTGTGCTCGGTGTCGACCGGCGTGCCGTCGACCTGCATCACGGCTTGCAGTGACAGGCCTCCGTCGACCCGGTCCACCTGCAGCGACACCGATGCCGGGCGGCGAGCCACGATCACCGGTGCGGCGTTCTTGCCGTACTGCACCAGCGGCAGGCCGGACTCCTGCGCCTCGGCCAGCAGGTCCCAGATCCGCCGGCTGCCGAACTCGTCGAGGAACAGATTCGTGCTGCCGCTGCCGTAGTAGGGCGTGTACGAGCCGGACAGTTTGACGATTTCGTTGAGCAGCCGACGGTGGTGTTCCAGGGCGGGTGAGGGGCCTCCGGCGTAGCTGATCGAGTGCCAGGTGATCCCGGTCCGTACCCAGCCTTTGCGGCCCGGCAGAACCGGACGCAGCGACAACCGCTGCCCGGTCCTGCGACTCCGGGGAAGGTATCCGGTCACCAGCTCGAACTGCAGGCCGAGGCCCGGTTCTGCGGGCTGCGGCAGTGGCGGCCCGGCCACATCCCGCATCCACGCCGACAGCTGGGACTCCCACCGGCTCGTCCTCGGCCGCCGTTGCGCCGGCGCCACGGACTCCGCAGGTGCGGTCTCCTGCCGAGCGGCGATCAGCAGCGCCACGATGTGAAGGCAATCCGGGTCGGCGCAGGTACACACACCGCTCAGGTCGGGCGTTGCCCCGGAGGTCAACTCGCCGGCCACGACTCCGCCGTCACGGAGCCGGCCGACCGCCTTACCGGAACCGACCGCCTGACCGGAGCCTGCGGCCTGGACAAGAATCTCGCCGTCGGCCACCATCGCACGCGCCCGGAGGAAGGTGCGGACCCCGACCACCTCGCAGAGGGCGGATTCCTCCGGGGACAGGACCAGCTTCGCCATCATCACCTTCCGCCAACGCCAACCGCCCACCTTAAGCGCGGTACGGCCGGAATCGCACCCTGCGTACCCACCACGAGGGACACCCGACGTGCGAGAGGGTCGCAGTGCCCCCGTCCGGCTGCTGAGAAATGCGCGAGATCGGGTGCCCGTACAGCCGTGTCGGTCAGCACGCTGAAGATCACCGCGCGCGCATGGCGCACATACGGAAGCGCCGGAGACCCCCGTGGTGCGAGGGCCTCCGGCGAGGCGGTTCCGTGCCGTGCATCAGGATCCGCGAAGGGTCCGGTTGCCGCCGCTTATTTCGCTGACGTTTTTTGCAGCGCCGGATTGCCCGGCTTTATCCCGCCGGCGTTTCGTTCAGACCCAAACCACGCAGGATGTTGTCGCGGTTCGCGTTTCCACGCAGCGCGGTCAAGGATTTCAAGCGGCCCAGCAAAGTCGTGGAAGACGCCGGACACTTCAAGTCCTGAATAGCCGACAACGTCCTTTCAAAACGTTGAATGCGACTCTCAAGATCCGTTCCACTCGGAAGGCTCGCATTCTTCAGCGCCACCTGCGCGTTCACCTGCGCCTGAGTGGGCGGGCAGCGACCCGGAACGTTCACCCCGGTAGGACCCACCCGGTCGGCCGTAGCGTTCGGATTTCCCGGACTGAAACCCAGCGCCGGCACCAAAGCGCTGATCTTGTCGGAGCCGGCTCCGGCGTTCCCTGTCGCGCCACTCGCGCCCGCGTTACCGGATCCTGCGGCCCTGTCCGCCGGCGTTTCGTTCACACCCAAACCACGGAGGATGTTGTCACGGTTCGCGTTTCCACGCAGCGCGGTCAAGGAATTCAAGCGGCCCAGCAAAGTCGTGGAAGACGCCGGACACTTCAAGTCCTGAACAGCCGACAACGTCCTTTCAAAACGTTGAATGCGACTCTCAAGATCCGTTCCACTCGGAAGGCTCGCATTCTTCAGCGCCACCTGCGCGTTCACCTGCGCCTGAGTGGGCGGGCAGCGACCCGGAACGTTCACCCCGGTAGGACCCACCCGGTCGGCCGTAGCGTTCGGATTTCCCGGACTGAAACCCAGCGCCGGCACCAAAGCGCTGATGCTGTCGGAGCCGGCTCCGGACTCGGCGGCCTGGCTCATCCCCGTGCCGACCGCGAGCGCCGAGCCCAGCAGCGCTGCGGCGGCACCTCCAATCACCAGCTTGCGCGTCCGGCTGCTGACTCCGCGTCGATACATGCACCGCTCCACTTCGTCTCGGTACTGCTTGTGCCGAGATGTACGAGCAGTGATGTGGCAGCAGTTCATGACACTGAGCAAGCGTTCCTTAAAGTTTCTTAAACATGACTCCCGGGGCGTGACTCCCGGGGCGTGACTCCCGGGGCGTGACTCCCGGGGCGTGACTCCCGGGGCGTACAACCGCCGGCATCGTCGCGCCCACGTCCGCAGGCATCCGGCCGCGGGTCATCAGCGAGCCCGTGGACGCGAGCGGCGCCGCCCACACGGCCGGCTGCGCGAGCAGCTCGGCCTGCCAACCGGACAGCGCCGGCCCGAACACCGTGACCAGCACCCTGGCCATCGCGGCGCCGCCCCCGGCCGGCAGGCCGAAGGCCGCCCCCGGTGCCCATGAGCCCGCGCCACCGGATGCCACCCGAAGAGACTCGACTGACAGCACTCTCTCAGGACTCAGTTAGTAGTGGTGGTGCTCGTCAGCGGCGGCCATCTGAGCAAGGTCGTCCAGCGTCTCCTGGGTCGGCATTCCCGCGCCTACTGCTTCGGCGCTCATGATGCCCCCATGGGATTGATGGATTCAAAGCCCGACCGGGCTAATTCCAAAAGGGATCGACACGTCTGCGACACGCGACCACCATCCGATCACCGCGATCCCATCATGCGGGACAGCAGAGCCGAACTTGGGGAAAACAGTCAAGGCCGTGACCGCGTTTCCGCGGCTCACGGCCTTGACCACTTTGTGCGCCCGAAGGGACTCGAACCCCTAACCTTCTGATCCGTAGTCAGATGCTCTATCCATTGAGCTACGGGCGCTTGCCTTGTTGCTCAGTCAGCCTACAACACCGACTTTTGCGCGGAGACTCCGGGATTCGAACCCGGGAGGGGCTTTAAAACCCCAACCGCATTAGCAGTGCGGCGCCATAGACCAGACTAGGCGAAGTCTCCCCGGTAGCCCGAGGGCCACCGAGGCTTGACAATACCGGACCCGGTGACGGCCGCACAAAGAGGTAGGCATCCGGCGCACCGGAGATCTTCGCGACCGGGCGCGAACAGGCGAAACGTAGCGGAGGCGACTAGGCTTCCAGCGATGGAGGAGAACACGCGCCGGGAGGCTCCGCGGGCTCGGGATCCGCGAAGCCCGTTCAGCACGCCCGAGCAGACGCCGTCTGCCGATCGGTCGGCCGCGGCCCCTGGGCGTCGCGGCGCGCCGCCGGCGGTCACCTTCCAACCACCACAGCCTGATGCGGGTGCCGAAGGTCACACACCATCGAGTTCGGAGGAAGCCCGCCCACGCCGCGCCCCGCGCAAAGCAGGCCGTCCCGCTGCCGTGCCGTCGCAGCCGGTCCGCGGTCCGGAACAGCCGCGTAGCACCTCACCCGCCGAACCAGCCGAGCCCGAAACCACCCAACCGGTGACTCCTCCGGCGGCAACCGAACCGGCCGACCCCAAGCCGATCAACAAGCCAGCCGCCCCTCGTGCGGCAACCAAGCCGGCTGCCCCTCGCGTGGTAACGAAGCCACCCGACCGCCGGGCGGTAACCAAGCCGGCCGAACCCACCGCCGCAAAGCCGGCCGAACCCACCGCCGCAAAGCCGGCCGAACCCACCGCCGCAAAGCCGGCCGAACCCACTACCGCAGCCGCACCGGTGGACTCTCCGGCCGCGACCAAACCGGCCCGGTCGGCGAGCGGGCCAAGCGGCCGCAAGACCCCGACCAGGCCTGGGCGCGTCAGCGCACCTCGAACTGTCGAAACTCCAGGTGCGGCCACGTCGGTCGGCCCTGAGACCTCGGCGGAACCGGCCTTCCCCCCAGCAGCCTCCGAGCCCGCCGGACCAGCCGAGAACCCGGCAACCACCGAACCGACCGAGAACCCGGCAACCGCCCAACAGACCGAAAACCCGGCAACCACCGAGCCAACCGAAGACTTGGTAGCCGCTCAACCCGCCGAAGACTCGACGGCTGCCGAAGACTCGGCAGCCGTCCAACCGGCGGAAAGCGTCGCAGCCGCCGAGGGCTTGGCCGCAGAGCCCGTTGTCACAACTCCGGCGAAGCGCGCTGCGGCCAAGAAGGCATCACCAGCGAAAAAGGCCACCGCCGCAAAGAAGACCGGGCCCGCAAAGAAGGCAGAGCCGGCGGTGACGCAGGTCACCCCGGCACAGGTGGCGACCGAGCCGGCATCCACGGAATCGGCAGCCGGCGCCCAGCACCCCGCCGACCAGCCGGAGACCGAGGTGACACGACCGGCGCTGCGCGTGGTCAAGGCTCACCCGGCCCCACGGCGTGTCGACTCGATCGGGGAGCAACTGCTGGCCGAGCCGTCCCGTACCCCCGAGATCCTCGCCCAGGCCCTGGTGCAGGCTCTCGGGCCCCGCGCGCAAACCTGGACGGATCATGCCCGTTCGACCTATCCCACCGCATCGCGGGACGCTCTCGCGAGGCTGGCGGTGCAGCGGTTCACCCGCTCGGCGGGGCTGCGAGGCGGCGCGGGGGCGCTGGCCGGCCCGTACGCCCCCGTCGCTCTTGGCGCCGCAACCGTGATCACGCACGCTGAGCTGGTGTTGCACCTCGCCGCGATCCATGGTCTGGATCCGACCGCGCCGGAGCGCGCCGCGGACCTGTTGCGGCTGGTCAGCCCGGGTGTGGGCCCGGTTCTGGGGTGGGCGGCGCTGAGTCTGGCGACGCCCGGTGTGCGGCTGCTGACCGCGTTTCTGAGCGCCCGCACCACGACGGAAATGGTCGCGGTACGGGCTCGCCGCTTCTACGCGGAGAGCCAGGTCAGCCAGGAGTCGGGTAGGAGCTGATAGCCGACGAAGGCAACGATGTCGAGCGCGCTGTGGGCGACGATCAGCGGCATGAGTCGTCTGGTCCGCAAGAAGAACAGCGCGAACACGACGCCCATGATCGCGTTGCCGATGAAGCCGCCGAAGCCCTGGTAGAGGTGGTATGAGCCGCGGAGGACGGCGGACGCCGCGATGATCCAGACGATCGGAAGCTCGAGGCTGCGGAGCCGGGTGATCAGGTATCCGACGACGATGACCTCTTCGAGGACGGAGTTCTGGATCGCGGAGAGGATCAGCACGGGCACCGACCACCAGTAGGGTTCGAGCCCGGACGGCCGGATCTGCGCGTTGATGCCGAGCTTGAGGGCCGCGTACACGAAGAGGAGCCCGGGCAGCCCGATGCCGGCCGCCAGGGAGAGGCCCCAGCCGATGTCGTAACCCGGCCGGCGGTAGTCGATGCCGAGGTCACGCGGCCTGATCCGGTCCTTGGCGAGCAGGAAGAACGCCAGCGCCACGGGGATCAGGGCGAAGAAGATCCCGAGCATCTGGTACGTGAGATCGAGATAGATCCGCGGCGAGACGGTCGGGTTGAGCGTGGTGGTCTGCTGCGCGAGTGGCTTCTCCGCGGTGAGTTTCGCGGTCAGCGACACGATCGAGTAGACGGCTGACTGCCCGAGTGACAGCAGCAGCACGATGGCGATCTCGGCCCGGTAACGCGGACGGGTGGTCTGCTGCTGTTCTTCCAGGGTCACCCCGCTACTCTAGGCGAGGCACAAATCCCCCTATTTCGCCATGCGACACACCGCTGTCGCACTTGAAGTGCGTCGTGTTCCCGACTGTGCTGACCACCCTGAATGGCATGGGAGACCTCGCACGCTTGCTCAAGGAGAGCTGGAGCCTCGTCGAGGAGCATCAGGACAAGGTTGCCGGCTATTTCTACGCGCGGATCTTCCTGTCGTACCCGGATCTGCGCGATCTCTTCCCGGTCCAGATGGACGTGCAGCGGGCGCGTCTGCTGAACGCGATCGTCACCGCCGTGCAGACGCTGGAGGATCCGGAGAAGTTCGACGAGTACCTGCGGGCGCTGGGTCGTGATCATCGCAAGTTCCACGTGGAACCAGAGCACTACGAGGTGGTCGGCGGCGCCCTGATCGAGTCGATGCGGGCGTACGCGGGCGAGCAGTGGGGTGTCGAGTACGACCAGGCGTGGGCCGACGCGTACGCGGTGATCGCCGCGAAGATGCTGGCCGGAGCGGACGCCGACCCGAATCCGCCGTACTGGTACGGCGAGGTCGTCGCGCACGAGCGCCGGTCCCGGGACATCGCGGTGTTCACGGTGCTGCCGTTGCAGCCGCTGGACTACCGGTCCGGGCAGTACCTGAGCATCGAGTGCCCGCGTTACCAGCCGCGCCTGTGGCGTACCTACTCTCCGGCGAACGCGCCCCGGCGGGACAACACGCTGGAGTTCCACGTACGGGCGGTGGGCGCCGGCTGGGTGTCGAGCGCGCTGGTGCGCCGGCTGCAGGTCGGCGACATGATCAAGCTGGCCGCGCCGATGGGCTCGATGACACTGGATCGAAGATCGACCCGGGACGCCGTCTTCGTGGCCGGTGGCACCGGGCTGGCCCCGATCAAGTCGCTGCTCGAGGAGCTGACCCGGTACAACCGGACCCGTTGGGTGCACGTCTTCTTCGGCGCGCGCAATCGTGAGGATCTGTACGACCTGGCCGACCTGAACCGGCTGGCCGCCCGCTATCCGTGGCTGTCGGTGGTGACCGCCTGCAGCGACGATCCGACCTTCCCCGGCGAGCAGGGTGACATCGCCGACGTGGTGGTGAAGTACGGCCCGTGGAAGGAGCACGACTTCTTCGTCTCCGGTTCGGGCCGGATGGTGCGGGCCACCCTGAAGAAGCTGTCCGAGCTGCAGATCCCCTCTGTCCGGATAAAGTACGACAGCTTCTCGGACTGACGGATCTCAGTAGTCCCAGGGCCGCCCGGTCTGCTGATACTGGGCGACCGGGATCAGCTTGGCGTCGGCCTCCATCCGGTCCACGTAGAGCCGTCCCTCCAGGTGGTCGATCTCGTGGCTGATCAGCCGGGCCAGTGCTCGTTCGAAACTGGTCACCACCCGGGTCCCGTCGAACCGCGCGTGCTCCACATCGATCCGCAGCGGTCGCGGCACCAGTCCGCGGTAGTCGAAGAACGACAGACAGCCCTCGTACTGCTCGTCGCACTCCACGGACTCACCGACGACCCGCGGGTTGAGCAGGACCACCGGGTCGACGTCGCGTTCCGGCGGGCGGACCACGGCGGCCGCCACCGGCACTCCGATCTGCGGCGCGGCCAGACCCACGCCCTTGCTGAACTCGTGCAGGTCCTCCAGGCGGCCGAGCGACGTGAGCAGCCGGGTGACCGCGTTGCGGGCGGCGGCGCCCTCACGGGGTAGCTGGAAGTGGCGGGCCCGCTGCCGGAGCAGGTCGGATCCGCGCTGGATGATGCCGATGCCACGCATCCGGTGCGACGCCCTGGGCAGGGCCGGCTCCGGCGGTCCGGTCTCCTCGTAGACCGGGGCATCGGCGCCGCGGTACCGCCATTCCAGCCGGTACCGCGCGTTGAGCAGGGGCGCGTCTGTTGACCACTCAAAAATGGCGCGACCTCCCTCGGTGCGGCGTTCCAACGGGGTGCGGACGGGCACCTCAGCGGCGAGGGACGCCTCCACACCCCAGACCTGGGGTTCGAAGCTCTCCGGGAAGTTCAGCCGGACGGTCAGCGACCGGGTCGGCAGGCGGACGGCTCGCTGGAACCACTGGCCCCACTTCTCCTCGCCGACCGTGTACGCGTACTCGATGACGGTCCGCTCGCCGGGATAGAGCGGGAACTGGCCGCGCCCGTTGGCGAACATCAGCCAGATCTCCTTGGACGCGTCCCGGTCGAGCTTGACCCGCCAGATCATGGTCTCGGCCGCGTCACCCTCGCCGGCGAACGCGTGCACGTCCATCTCGTCGAAGGTGAGCGGGTTCTCCCGGTGGTGCCGGTTGGAGCCGGCCGGGTCGTGCGGGTAACGGTCCACCGAGATCTTGGCGAGGTAGCGGGTGACCGGTTCCACACCGGCGTTGTAGAGCCAGCGCTGGACGCGGCAGCGGTAGGCGCCGTCGGTGTACGCGAGCTCGGCGACCTCCCGCTCCACGATCAGGCCGGTGCCCGGCGGCAGCCACTGGACCGGCACCGGAGGGTCACGGTGCAGACCGGTGGCACGGGCGTGGCGGAGCTCGTCGTACTCCTGGAATCTCTGCCAGATGGCCCCGCCCGCGCCGAGGACCGCTTCGGCCCGGCGGGCGAAGTCCTCGGTGGGTTTGTGCCGGCGCCCCTCGACGTGGCTGACGTAGGAGGGGTCGAAACCCATCCGGGCGGCGAGCTGCTTCTTCGTCATCCCGCGCTCGACCCGCCATTGCGCAAGCGCCGTGACGAACTGATCTGCGGCCCTGTCGATGGGCGAGGTGGTCATCACGGATGTCCCCTTCGCGACGGCATGTTCAGTGTCGCTGGGATCTTGTGTCACCAAGGAGCTAGTAGCGCGTTGCCGACAGATACCTTGACGAATCCGGCAGCGGGACGACGCTACGTAAAGTAATCATTACCTTGGGCATTCGCCCGAAAGATCCCTTGGGCCAGTGTGGTTAGGCTACCCTTAACCGGGTACCGTGGGTCGTCACGAGCCTCTGTCGCTCCACAAGAGCCGGCTCGTCCCCATCCGGCTTGAGCAAGTTCATCCGCGAGGAGTTGTGCGGTGACTCAGCGACGAGTGCCGCGGGCCGGCGGCCGCCCGTGACCAGCATCACCATGGAGCTCACGCAGATCCGCCCCCGGCCCCTGGCCCCGGTCACCGCGACTCTGCGCGCCATGTTCGGCACCAGCACCGAGCTCCCCGGCCTCGCTCCCGACCTGGTGATTCGCGACCAGGCCGGCTGGACACCCACGGCCCGGCTCGCCGACGTGCACCTCGACACGCTCCTCGACGCCGCCCGCCGCCGCTGGGACGCGCAGCCGCACGCCGCCGCCGCGCTCGCCTGGAAGGCGTACACCTACTGGCTCGCCCTCCCCGCCGTCCTCGGCTGGGCCTCCGCGCGACGTGTGCCGTTACTCACCGCCACCGACACGCTGATGCGCTTCGATGATCCCCGTCCGCTGATCACTCTCGGCCTGCGCCCGGACATCCCGGTCGCCGTCCTACCCCACGATCCTCTGGCGCTCTCCGGGCTCCCGCAGGTCAAGGTCGTCGCCGACGAGGAAGCTCTGCTGATCGAGTTCCGCCGCAGCCTCCTCGACCAGCACCTCACCCCGCTGCTCGACGCCATCCACAGCCGGGTCCGCCTCGGCAAACGCACCCTGCTCGGCTCCCTGGCCTCCGGCATCGCCTACGGCGTCCTGCGCTCCGCCGACGCCGTCCCCGGCTCCTCCGCCGACACGATCGACCGGCTCCTCGGCGCGCTCGGCGTCCGCGACCTGATCGACCTGATCCCCAACCGCCAGGGCAAACTCGACGTGCAACGCAAAACGTGCTGCCTGGCCTTCACCCTGCCGCGCCCCAAGGTCTGCCCGGGCTGCTGCATCAAAACCGCTTAGGGGTACGGCCACGCAGAGTCCCGCCACATCCAGGCGACGCAGGCGTCCCCTCACCACCGACTCCGCGCCGCCGGGCAGATGCGTCCCCACCGGCATCTCGCTACGGGCCGATCAGTAGGGCTCGCCGCCGGTGATGGCCGCGTCCGGGTTGTCGACCAGGTGGCGGACATCCCAGACCCAGGCGCCGCCGATCCACGACGGCCGGAAGCCGAGCAGCTCGGACATCGTGCGGAGCATCTCGATGTCACGGGTCTGCGGGGTCAGCACCACCACGGCCGCCTTCCAGAAGCGGAGGTCGGCCAGGGCCATCTCGCGGCGGGTGTCATTGATCTCCGGGATCGGGTTGCCCTGCTTGATCGAGGCGATCAGGCCACTCGTCGGACGCCACGGCGGCGCGAACATCGCGGTCCGGTCCTGGGGGTCCTGCGGGTTCTGAGCGGGGAGCAACGCGTACGCGCCGGCGATGCGCAGGTCCTGCCCGGTCTCGGCGGACCAGCGCAGCGGGTCCGGGTACACGTTGTCGGGCACCGGGAGCGCGAGCAGGGTGTGCCGGTCGTCGACGTAGGCCCGCCAGGCGCCCGAGGTGACGAACGTGGGAACCGGGTCCATCGGGACCGTGGCCAGTGGCTTGGGGATGAGCGGCACCAGCGCCATCGCGACCGCGGTGATCATCGCGACCCGGATCGGGCCGCGGGACGCGGGCTGGCTGCGGATCATGTCGGCCGCGCGCTGGCAGCCGAAGGCCAGGACGACGCCGACGATCGGGGCGATCGCCATGGCCCAGCGGGTGGGCACCGCCGAGTCGAGCACCGGGATGCTGTGCAGCACGGCCCAGATGCCGGGGTAGCCGGTGTCGACACCGTTCAGCACCACGTTGGGGCCCAGCGACATGGCCGCGAAGAGAAGCGCGATGCCGCCGAGGGTGAGCACCGCCGCGGACCGCCGCAGCCAGATCAGCAGACCGGCGAAGAGGACGATCAGTCCCCAGCCGAAGAACGCGTTCTCCTCCGCCGGGTTCTGGGTGAGCCGGCTGGCGATCGAGGCGTCGCCGGCCACCGAGTGCCGGGAGTAGGCGGCGAAGGACGCGAGGTCGGCGCCGAACGCCCGGACGTACTCGGAGAGGCCCTGATAGCTCTGCGGGCCGAAGAACTGGACGCTCAGCGGGTAGGCGAGTGCGGCCAGGGTGGCGACCGCGGTGACCGCGAGCGCGCGCAGGAACGCCGTCGCCTCGCCCGGATGGCGCCGGCGCCGGACGGCTGCCATGACCACACAGAAGAAACCGAGACCGACAGCGGTCATGAAGAGGATCTCGAGGTTGATGAACGCCTGCCAGACCAGCAGCCCGGCGAGGAGCAGCCCGTTGCGCAGAGCGCGGCCGCGGACCCGGAGCTCCAGGGTGCGCCAGACGATCAGCGGGACGAGGAACTGGGAGACGATGTTCGGGTGGCCGCCGGCGTGCGAGACCATGCTCGGCGCGAAGGCGCAGAAGAGGGCCCCGACCCAGGCCGCTGCCCGAGATGTGACGAACCTACGCGAGAGCACCAAATACCACGACGCGCCGGTGAATGCCAATGCGCCGGTGAGAAATACGTTGAACGCCACATGTGGACCGAACAGAAGAGTGACGGGCGTCAGTGGCAAGGAAACGGCCAACACTGAGGTGTTGGCCATCATGTTCACCCCGTCGGGGTAATTCATACGGTCCGAGAAGAACGGATAGACGCCATCGGTGAGCACGCGTGCACCGTGCGCCAGCATCCACTCGAAGAAAGCTTGATCCTGCGGATCGTCACGCAACTCATGATCAAGATTGAGCCACATAGGGGCGGTCAGGTAGAGCGCCACGGCGAGGAAACTCGCGAGCGCGGCGACATCACGCCACGTGAGCCAGCGACGCCACGAAGGGCGTCCCACCTGCTCTTCGTCGGGCTCGACGACGGGCGTCGCAATGGCCGGCGCGGCCACCGCGGCAGTTGACCCGAGGGCTATCAGCTCCGCGTCCAGGTCGTCGTCGGCGGTCACTTGGCGCGGCGGCAGAAGGCTCTCGCCGGTCGACTGGCCTGTCGAGTCAAAACCCGTAATCGTCATAGCATCGGCCACCCTAACCGAGGTTTACGAGAAGCCAGCGGTGTGCGCCCCAGGCGTGATAGAGCCGATATGTACGCGTGTTTTCCGCGTGTCCAACGAGGTGACCAACCTGTGAACTCCCTGCGGGGTAACTCGTGCGAGAGCCCGGCCGGGCATGTCTCAATCAGGCCAAAAAATCGGTGGTGACCAGCGGTCAACTTTCGGTTAGGCGCGGTAGATGGTTAACTTCAGCGGTCCCGCTGTCACTCAGATCGGCAAGATGAGGGAACCTCACCTATGGCAGACATCACTGGAGACCAGCGGATCCAGTCCGAAGTGCTCGAAGGCCTCGCCACTGCGGTGAACCACCGCAGGTGGTTCGTGGAGCTTGCGCTCCCCCACCTCGGCGAGAACCCCATCGAGATCGGCAGTGGTCTCGGCGACTACGCGATCGAGTGGGCCGAGCACCTGCCGAAGTTCACCGCGACCGAGGCTGATCCCGATCGACTCGTCCTGCTCAAGGAGCGGATGGCTGAGTACCCGAACATCGACGTGAAGCAGATGCTGCTCCCGGTCGAGAACCCCGCGGGTGAGTACAGTGCCGCCGTCTCCTACAACGTGCTCGAGCACATCGAGGATCATGTCGGCGCGCTGCGCAGCATGCGGGAGCTGGTCCGCCCCGGCGGCAAGGTGATCATCATCGTGCCGGCGTTCATGTTCGCGATGAGCCAGGTGGACATCGCCACCGGGCACATCCGCCGCTACACGAAGAAGACGCTGAGCGCCGCCTTCGTCGAGGCCGGCCTCGAGATCGAGAAGGTCCACTACGCGAACGCGCTGGGCCTGCTCGGCTACTACACCGCGACCAGCATCTTCAAGCTGGCCCCCAAGGAGGGGCCGATGGTGAAGGTGTATGACTCGCTGGTGCTGCCGGTGACCAAGGCCGCCGAGCGCATCGTCCGGCCGCCGTTCGGTCAGTCGGTCTTCTGCGTGGCCCGTTCGCCCCGCTGATCAGTTCGAGAAACAGGCCGCCGGCTCCGTGCCGGCGGCCTGTTCCGTACGACGAGAAAGGTGCGTCTCAGCCGCGCACCTGGAAGGTCGGGCGGATCGTCGCCCGGGCCACGGTGTGGAAGGCCAGGTTGAAGCCGACGTAGGCGGGCGACGCGTCCGGCGTCACCTCGAGACGGTCGACGTCGATCGCGTGCACCGCGAACACGTACCGATGAGGGCGGTCGCCCGGCGGCGGCGCGGCGCCACCGTAGGCACGGTCGCCGTAGTCGCTGCGCACGCAGAACGAGCCCTCCGGCAGCGGCTCCACCCCGCGCTCCAGCGACGTCACAGACACCGGCAGATTTACCAGCACCCAGTGCCAGAAGCCACTGCCGGTCGGCGCGTCCGGGTCGAAGCAGGTGACCACGAAGCCGCGGGTCTCGGCCGGGAACCCGGACCAGGAGAGCTGCGGCGACAGATTCTTCCCACCGACGCTGGTGTGCGCGTAGAGCTCGTCGAGAGGCTGCCCGTCCGTCACGTCCGTGCTGGTCACCGTGAAGGACGGGACCGGTGGCAGGACATCGTAGGGATCGGGCGCCGTGGCGCGGTCAAGACTCATGCTGGGCCTCCGGCGGCATGCTCATGGAAACTGATCCGGTTTTCCCACGATGGGCCGAGACTAACCGTTCGACGTGTCGAGCGCCTTTCGTCCCCATTGCCACGCGTGGTCACTCGTACGGGTAAACGCACAGGTGGTGCGCATGAGTTGAGTCGTCCTCGGTAATGCTTCTGTCAGACATCCGACCGGGTGTGTGCGGCAGAGATCCCCGCGCCTGGTGGTGATCGGCCGCCGTGTTGTCGCGGCAGCGGCGGTCAGCGAGTCGGCACCCGTCAGGTCTTGGCGGGTGCTGACTGCTGTCCGGCCACTTTCCGGCCCGGCCTCAGTGCAGCCGGGAGACCGACAGCCCTCGGTACACCTTGCGGTAGACCACACCGGTACGGCGGTTCCCCGCGTCGATCATCATCCCGTTGCCCATGTAGATCCCTACATGTCCGCGGCCGACCACCAGATCGCCGGGACGGGCCTGCGAGCGCGACACCGCCCTGGCCCGGCGGGCCTGCCCTCCGGACGAGTGCGGCAGATTCAGGCCGGCTCTCGCGTACGCCCGTTTGGTGAGCCCGGAGCAGTCGAAGCCGTTACCGCCCTCGCCGCCACGGACGTACCGCTTGCCGACCTGTGCCCTGGCGTAGGCGATCACCGCACGCATGTCCCGGGAGCCCGCGGACGCCCCGAGCCGCCGCACCGTGGTGCTGCGGGTGCTCCGGCGTACCGATCCCCTCTCCGGCATGCTCACGCGCCTCTGCTGGACCGTGACGCGCTTGACGACGGGTCGTGCCGCCTGAGCGCGGGCCACCGGGCGTGCGGCGGCTCGGGCGACCTGACGCCCCTCCACGGGCCGGGCGATCTGACGGGCCTCGACCGGCCGGGCGGCCTGACGGGCGAGGGCCGCGGGACGGCGGGAGACCGGTGACGGGCGGACCCGGGCGGCCGGCCGCGCGGTGACGGCTCGGCGCGGGTTCGCGCGGGACGCCCGTTCGGCGGCTGCGGCGCGGGCCTCGAGCCCGTCCCGTACCGGCGCCGCCTCGAACCCGGCGTCGAACCGGAGTTCACGGAGCCGGTTCCACGGCGCCTTCCTCGTGTCCATCGCTGACGCTCCCAGCTGTCGGCTCTGGACCTCTGTGCCCAGCGGATGATCCGCGAGCTCCGGTGTGGCCGGCAGGGCCCGGAGCGGTGTGCTGACCGCTTCCGTGCCGTGCTCGGCCTGCTCTGGGGCCGGTGCGATGACGGCCAGCGCAAGCGCGCCGGCGGTCAGCACCCGCCGGGTGGACGAACCGTGCAGTGTTGCCTCCGAAATAGGCCCGGGGCACTCACGCGAATCCCATCCGAACGCGGCCGATGCTGCCGCCGCGTTTAGCCCGCCGTCGAAGGTGGGCAATGGGAACCCGGACAACCGTGCGTATTCCGTGGACCATGCCAACACAACATCGAATCCGCCGGGGCGTGATTCACGTAATTGATCCCCGATCACGAACGGATAAACACTGTTTTCAGCGGGGTTCGGGCAACATCACGCGTACGCCCGGAGTGGACCCCGGACCGGTCAGTGTGGCCTCACGGAGCCGCACGTCAGAGGGCACGTCGAAGGGCAGGACACCGCTCACCGTCTCGCCCGGGGCGACTTCGGTGAACAGCGGTGATCCGCTGTCATCGAGAAACTCCGCGGCCTGATCCGCGACGGCGTAGGCTACCCCGTTGGTGTCGTGGACACGTTGTGCGCCACTGTCGAGAAGTTTCGGCTCCCCGCTGTTGTTCGTCACTTCGAGGTCGAGCAGGCAGAATTGTCCGGCGGGCTTCGGCGCCGTGTCCTCGGGGCCGATCGACGACACCCCGCACCGCAAGCCGGTGACCTCGAATCCGAATTCGGCGGCGCGCGCTGCGTCCGGGTCGGCGGCGGTCACCACGACGGTGGACGGGGTGGTGAGGACCGCCCACGCGCCGAAGGCGACCAGTGCGGCGGAGGAGAGCATGCCCCCGGCGATCCAGCGCCGGACACGCCACCGGTGCATGTCGGTCTCGTCCCGGCGGGACCGGGGCCGGCGGGCCGGCGCGTGGCGGGTGGGTGCTCGGCGTGCTTCGCGGGCGGGCGCGGAACGGTGTGGTGCGTACGTCACGATGTCCCCCTGCGGTCGGATACGGCACGCGTCCGGCGTCGGACGCGTTGTCCGTCCATGCTGGGGATGGTGTGGCCGGATGCGGCCGCGACTCGCCGCATATACTGCCTTATCCGACATATGGCTTCACCGCGGTGCACCCGAAAGTGTGATGTGCCCTCAGCGCTGCAGCAGGATCTTGCCGAAGTGGTCGCTCGACTCCAGCAACTCGTGCGCCGCGGCTGCCTCCGCCAACGGGAACGTACGGTGCACGATCGGCTTCACCAGACCGGCCGCCACCAGCGGCCACACCTGGTCACGGACACCGGCCACGATCCGCGCCTTGTCCGCGGCCGGCCGGGCCCGCAGCGACGTCGACGACACGCGCCCCCGCTTGGCCATCAGCGCGCCCAGATCCAGCTCGGTGGTCCGGCCGCCCTGCATGCCGATCACCGTGATCCGGCCGTCCGGTGCGAGCGCCTCGATGTTGCGGGCCAGATACTTCGCTCCGATGATGTCCAGGACGACGTCGACGCCTCTTCCGCCGGTGTGGTTCACGACCGACCGTACGAAATCGTCGTTCTGATAGTCGATCGTCAGATCGGCGCCGAGCGCGCGCAGCCGCTCGTGTTTGCTCGCCCGCGCGGTGACCAGGACCGTCGCACCCAGCGCCGCGCCCAGCTGCACCGCGAACGTGCCGATCCCGCTGCCGCCGCCGTGCACCAGCAGTGTCTCGCCGGGACGCAGCCGATCGCGATCCACCACGTTGGACCACACCGTGCACGCCACCTCCGGCAGCGACGCCGCCTCGACCAGCGACAGCCCCGCCGGCACCGGCAGCAGCTGCCCCGCGGGCACCGCCACCCGCTCGGCGTAGCCGCCACCGGCGAGCAGCGCACACACCCGCTCACCGACGTGATGGCCGGTCACCCCGGGACCGACCGCACTGATCACCCCCGAGCACTCCAGCCCCGGATAGGCGCTGGCGCCCGGAGGCGGCGGATAGAAGCCCTGCCGCTGCAGAACGTCCGCCCGGTTGACCGCCGACGCCGTGACATCGACGACGACCTCGCCCTCGGCCGCCTCCGGATCCGGAACCTCGGCCCACACCAACTGCTTGTCCTCGATCACGATCGCGCGCATACGGCCGACTCTGCCCCACCGGTACGACACGATCCAAGTGCGGGTGGCAGACTGGAGCGGCACTACGGGAGGGCTCGCCTAGTGGCCGATGGCGCCGGTCTTGAAAACCGGTATGGGGTAACTCATCGTGGGTTCGAATCCCACGCCCTCCGCTCTACCTGGAGCAGCGAAAACCCCCGCTGAACTGCGCGAACGCAGGACAGCGGGGGTTGCTCGTGATACATCTGGAGTCTTACTCGATCTCACCGCGACCCAGGTGATCTCCCTCGTCGCGACGAATACGCGACAACGCACGGGTCCGGCGGTGCGTACGAACGCCCTGTTCACGGCCCCCTCGGCTCGCCAGCGATCGAACCAGCCTCGCGGGACGAATGCGCCAGAGATCGACGTTGAAGCGCTCCAGCAGATCGCCAGAGGCACGACAGCCCGCTATTGGCGCCCTCTGTCCACTGGAGCCTCTCGCCGCCGCAGCAGGTTATAGCGGAGTGCGGATGGGCCACACCTCGGCGTGAGGTGTGGCCCATTCGTTTCAGCAGGGTCAGGCGCGACCGGTCACCGTCAGCTTGGCGGTGTTGTTGCCGCGATTGCTGTCCGGGCCGGGTGTACCCGAGTAGTCGGCCGTCGTGACCGTGACCGAGCCGGTCGACGTCCCGGCGCTGTCGATGCGGAGCCGGAACGGCACGGTCAGCTTCTGGCCGACCTCCAGGTCACGGAACTGGCAGTGGTAGGAGTCGGCAGCCCGCTGGTAGCACTGCTCCTCGTCATATGACACGACGGTCGCCCCCGCCGGGATGACCACGCTGACGGACGGATAGGTGACCGGGACGTCCATGCGGAACGCGTCGATGCGGGCCGGGCCACGGTTGCGCAGACCGACCTGCACGTCGACCTCGGTGCCGACCCGGCCGCGTGCCGATGCCCCGACCGCCGCCTCGTCCGGCAGGTTCTCACCCGTGACATCGACGGTGATGCTGGTGTAGTCGTCGGACCACTCCGGGTCGGTCTGGGCGCCACCGGCCCGGGCGGCACGTGCCGCGGGCTTCTCCACCAGCCGCAGCGGACCGCCCGTGCCCGCGGTGGAGACCGGGTTACGCTCCTTGAAGTCCGCCAGCCACCTCGCCGCGTCGGTAACGGTCTGGACGTGCGAGCCGCTGGTGAGCTGCATCGGCGCCGGCGCGTCCCGGCGGATTTTCAGGGGCACACCCTCGGCCGGCACGTAGGTCTTGCCGGGCTCCAGCACCTCGTCAAGGGTGCAGTAGAACTCACCGGGGGCGTACCGACAGTTGCTGAACCGGTGCTCGAAGTCGACGTTGAGCGAGCCGGCCCCGCCGTCGAACACGATGCCCTGAATGGGCTTGTCGCCGGCGTTGGTGATGCCCGGCGCGAAGGTCACGGTGGACCCCGGTGCTCCCGAGGTCGCGACCTCGGGCTCGGCCACGAGGCTGACCACCTCGGCGATGGTCACGTTGATCGTGCCGGTGGCCTCACCGACGGCGATCTTCACCGTCCCGGTGTCCCCGGCCTGTGCGGCCTCGGTGGGCCGCACGAAGAGCTTGGGAAGCTGCTCATACCCGTGCGCTCGCACCGACATGGCCGGATAGGTGCAGGTGAGCGTGGATCCGTCGCCGGAGCAGTAGGACCCGCCGTCGATGACCGCCTTGCCCGCGAGATCGCCGGCGTCAGCCGTCAGCCGCACCTCGGGCAGATCGATCGCCTCGTCGCCGGTGTTCACCAGGATGACCCATGTGCCGTCGTCGGTGGAGCCGATGGCCGCGGTCACGTCGTAGAGCTCGAGCGTCAGCCCGTCGGCCGGAGCGGCCAGCGCCGCGGTGGGCGTGAGCAGCAGTGATGCGAAAAAGAGCGCAGCGATGCCAGTGCGCTTGAACACGCGGATTCCTCCCCCGTAGATGAAATCGAGCGTCATCATATCGACGGGGTCCGACACTGGCACGATGTTTCGCATGGGTGGGGACAGGGACTGGCACGACTGGCACCGCGACTACGCGGACCCCGGATCGGCGCTGGCGCAGCGGCTGCGGGTGGTTCAGGAGCACATCGGCGCGTGGCTCGACGAGCGGCCCGAGCCGCGGCTCACGGTCGTCAGCATGTGCGCCGGCCAGGGCCATGACCTGCTGGAGGTGCTGGCGGCCCGGCCGGACGCGGCGCGGGTACGGGCCACGCTGATCGAGTTCGACGGGCGTAACGTCGCCGCCGCCCGGGCGAGGGCGGCGGCGGCCGGTCTGGAGGGCGTGACCGTCCGCGAGGCCGACGCCGGCGACCTGGCGGCCTACCGGGAGGCGGTCCCGGCCGATCTCGTCCTCATGGCGGGCGTGCTGGGCAACATCGACGACGCCGGCGTACGCCGAACGGTCGCCACCCTGCCCAGCCTGTGTGCGCCCGGCGCGACGGTGATCTGGACGAGGACCCGCCGGGCACCGGACCTGACGCCCGCGATCCGCGAGTGGCTGGCCGAGGCAGGCCTCGCCGAGCTGGCGTTCACCGCGCCCGGCGGGGTGCTGTTCGCCGTGGGGGCGCACCGCTTCACCGGCACGCCGGAGCCGTTGCCGGCCGAGGGCCGGATCTTCCGGTTCCGGTGACGCGACCGGGTCAGCTCACGGCGGGGTTGAGGATGCGCTGGGGTCCGGTGCCACCCGCGGCGAGCCGGTCGCCCGGGTTGGCGAGCTTGCACCGCTGCAGCGAGAGGCAGCCGCAGCCGATGCACCCGCTGAGCTCGTCACGGAGCCGCTCCAGGACGGTGATCCGCTCCTGCAGCCGGTAGCGCCAGCGGGCCGAGAGCCGGGACCAGTCGGCCTTGGTGGGGGTGCGGTTCTCCGGCAGGGAGTCGAGGGCCTCCCGGATCTCGTCGAGCGACACCCCGACCTGCTGGGCGATCTTGATGAAGGACACCCGCCGCAGCTCGGCCCGGTCGTATCGCCGCTGGTTGCCGCTGGTCCGGGAGGCGTGGATGAGCCCCTCCCGCTCGTAGAAGCGCAGCGCCGACGGGGCCACTCCGCTGCGGGCGGAGAGTTCGCCGATGGTGAGCGTCTCCATGGCACTCCTTGAGTTGAAGTGAACTTCAAGTTGCAGCCTAGACACATGAAGCTGCTGAGCCGAGTCACCGCCGACGTCAAACACTCCCCGAGTGCCCATTCCACGCTGGATGTGCTGTGGGTTCTCTACGACCGCGTGTTACGAATCACTCCGGAGACCGTCGATGATCCGGGCCGGGACCGCTTCTTCCTGTCGAAGGGGCACGGCCCGGCCGCCTACTACGCGGTGCTCGCCGCGAAGGGTTTCATTCCCGAGGAGTGGCTCGACGACATGGGCGGCTGGGACAGCCCGCTGGGCCACCATCCGGACCGCGTCCTGATCCCGGGCGTCGAGATCGGCACCGGCTCGCTCGGCCACGGATTGGGTCTCACCGTCGGCGCCGCGCTCGGGCTGCGCGCCCAGGGATACCTCGACACCCGGACGTTCGTGCTGCTCGGTGACGCGGAGCTGGACGAGGGGTCGAATCACGAGGCGATCGCCTACGCCGCCGCGATCCGGTTGCCGATCACCGCGATCGTCGTCGACAACCGAAGCTCGACGCACGGGTGGCCCGGCGGATGGTCCGGGGCGCCGACCTGGCTCGACGAGGACGGCGAGGTCTCCGCCATGAGTGATCGCACGCGCGCCGGACTGTCCGTGGGGATCCCGGCGAGGTTCCCGAACTGGGGTGTCTCCGTGGTGGACGGGCGCGACCGCGACGGGATCGAGCAGGCCCTGCGCGTCGTCGAGGACCGGCCGCGTCTGGTGGTGGCGGCGCTGTGAGGGAGACGTTCATCGCCACGACGACAGCCCTTCTCGACGAGGATCCGCGGACCGCCCTGGTGCTCGCCGACATCTCGGCCGACCGGTTCGCCGAGGTGCAGCGCCGGCATCCGGACCGGGTGCTCAACGTCGGCATCCGGGAGCAGTTGATGGCCGGGGTGGGCGGCGGGCTCGCGCTCACCGGGATGCGGCCCTACCTGCACTCGTACGCGCCGTTCCTGATCGACCGCGCGTACGAGCAGATCAAGCTGGACTTCGCGCACCAGGACGTGGGCGCGGTGCTGGTCAGCATCGGCGCCTCGTACGACGCGGCGGCCGAGGGGTACACCCACCAGTCCCCCGGTGACGTGGCCCTGCTGGACACACTCGACGGCTGGACCGTACACGTGCCGGGACACCGCGACGAGGTGGCGGAGGCGCTGCGCGCGGCGGCCCGCCACGACGACCGGGTCTACGTGCGCCTCTCCACGCAGGAGAACAGCCATCCGCACCTCGGTGGGGGGCTGCGGGTGCTGCGGGAGGGCGGCCCACTGGTGGTGGCGGTCGGGCCGATGCTCGATCCGGTGCTGGAGGCGACCCTCGGCCTGGACGTGACGGTGGCCTACACCAACACCCCACGGCCGCTGGACACCGCCGCTCTGCGGTCCGCCATGCGCGGTGACGAGATCGTGGTGGTCGAGCCCTACGCCAAAGGCACGTCGGCACATCTGGTCGGTGAGGCGCTGAGCGGGCTGCCGCACCGGTCGCTGCATCTGGGCGTCGGGCGCGCCGAGGTGCGACGGTACGGCAGCAGGCATGACCACGCCCGCGCTCACGGCCTGGACCCGGCCGGGCTGCGCCGCTCGATCGAGGCTTTCCTGGGCTGATCCCTTTCCTGGGCTGATCAGACGCAGACGGGCTTCGCGGTGAAGCTCTCGCGCAGGAGCGACTCGGCCCACCACACGGTGTCCGAGTCGCCCAGCCGCATCCGGAACCGCTCACGCACCCCGTCGATCGCGGTGACGGCCAGCTCGATGCCCGGCCGGGCCAGGTCGAGACGCCAGGTCACGTTGCTCAGGTGGCGCAGGTTCGCGTTGAGGTGCAGGCGCAGCCGGTGCAGCGGCCGGGTGTCCTGGGTGACGACCAGTCGGCGGCCGGTCAGCAGCAGGAGCCAGTCGCCGGAGAGCGGGGCGCCGGGGCGTACGCAGCGGGTCACCAGAACGGCGGGATCGTCGGAGTCGACGCATCTGCGGAAGATCGGCAGGTGCCGGTTCGCCGCCGGCAGCGCCGCGGCTGCCTCGGCCGCGGGGTGGAACGTACTCAAGAACACGTCCATGCTGTGTTAACGGAGTATGAATAGCGGAAGAGTCGGGCGAATCCGCTGAATATCCGATTACAACAGCGCTCCGACAGTGGTGTTCGCCATTCTGCGATAGTGATGGGATGCAGTGGCGAGTGAAACCGGCGCTTCCGGTGGCGAAACTGATCACCGCGGCCGCGCTGCCGATCCTGGTCGCCGGTTTCGCCCCCGACGACCTGTCCCGCTGGCTGCTCGCGGGTGTCGTCGCGGCGGCCATCGTGGTCTGGGCGGCACGCGACGTGCTCCATCCGGTCCGCCTCACGGCGGACGACGCGGGCCTCACCGTCCTCACCGGATTCGCGCGGCGCCGCCATCTCCCGTGGTCTCAGATCGAGGCGGTACGGGTGGAGCGCGCCCGCCGCAGCGAGGTGCTGGAGATCGACGCCGGTGATGCCGTCTACGTGCTCAGCGGCCCGCAGCTCAACGCGATGCCCGAGGAGGTGGCCGCTCAGCTGGCCGACCTGCGCCCGGTCAGCTGAGCAGATAAATCGTGCGGGCCACCGCCGCCGCCACGATGACCGCCACGATCAGCGCACAGCCGAGGCCCTGTTTCAGCCCGCGCCGTGGCAGCCCCGGGTAGGCCAGCGCCGCCGCGGCCGCCGCGCCCGCCACGAGACCGCCGAGGTGGCCGGCGATGGAGATGCCCGGCACGCTGAACGTGAAGATGATGTTGGTGACCAGCAACGGGATCACCGGCCCGGCGTCGAGCGACAGCCGCCGGTTGAGCACGATGACCGCGATGACCAGGCCGTAGGTGGCGGTGGAGGCGCCGGCCGAATTCACGTTCTGCGGCTGGAAGACATAGGCCGCGACATTGCCGCCGAACCCGGCGATCAGATAGAGCGCCAGGAAACGCAGCGGGCCGAGCTGCCGCTCCAGATAGCGCCCGAGAGTGGCGACCAGCGACATGTTGAGCAGCAGGTGCACCGCGCCGTAGTTGATGAACATCGCGGTGACGAGGCGATACCACTCCCCGGCGGCGACACCGTGCAGCACGCCGTCCTGGTAGTAGGCGTAACCGAAGACCGAGCCCCAATCGGTGACCGGGGTGGGGCTGCCGAGCAGACCGAACCAGCCGCCGCCGCCCACGATCGCCGGGACGCCGCCGAAGATCGCCGAGACGATCAGGAACAGCACGTTGACCCCGATGATCGCCTGACAGGCGTAGCCGAGCTGGCCGGCGCGACTCCCGCCGAAAGCGGTGCGCGCCGGCCGTACACCCTTGTTGCCTTGTTTGACGCACTCCGGGCATTGGAAACCGACCGCGGCATCGACCCGGCATTTGACGCAGATCGGACGCTCGCAGCGGGTGCAGGCCAGCTGCGTCTCCACCGACGGGTGCCGGTAACAGACCGGAGCCGTCGACGGCGCCTCATTCATGGCACAAAGGTACCTTGAGGCTCAGGAGCGCTCGATCACCACTCGCTCGATGACGACGTCCTCGCGCGGGCGGTCGCCCGGGCCGGTCGGCGTGTTCGCGATCGAGTCGACGACCTTGGCCGACTGCTCGTCCGCGACCTGGCCGAAGATGGTGTGCCGACGGTTCAGGTGCGGGGTCGGCGCGACCGTGATGAAGAACTGCGAGCCGTTGGTGCCGGGCCCGGCGTTCGCCATCGCCAGCAGGTACGGCCGGTCGAAGAAGAGCTCCGGGTGGAACTCGTCGCCGAACTGGTAGCCCGGGCCGCCGCGGCCGGTGCCGGTCGGGTCGCCCAGCTGGATCATGAAGCCGGCGATGACCCGGTGCGAGATGGTGCCGTCGTAGTACGGCCCCTTGCCCGGCTGGTTGGTCCGGGGGTCCTTGTACTCCTTCGTGCCCTCGGCGAGCTCGACGAAGTTGCGCACGGTCGCCGGAGCATGGTCCGGGAAGAGCTGCAGGCGGATCACACCGTGATTGGTGTGCAGGGTGGCGTAAAGGTTCTCGGCCACGGGTACTCCCGTCATCGTGATGGGCTGTTCTCGTGCAATTCGGATCCTCCCCCATGTCGGGGATCCGGCCGCGCGGGGGTACCCGACAGGGCAACATGGCTGGAAGAAAACCACAGGAGGTGGGCACTGGTGTTCGCAACGATTCGCCGTCGGAGCCGGAAAGCGCGGATGCGCAACGAGCTCGGGCAGAGCGTCGACCACTTCAAGCGCGCGGCCTCGATCGCGGCATCCGAGACCAGCGCGACCGTCGCACCCAAGATCAACGCCGCCAGGGAGCGGGTCCAGCCGGCCGCCAGCGCCGCCCGGGACGCCGCTTCGCAGAGCTGGGACAGCGCGCTCGCCGCGCTGACCGCCGCGTCGGACAACGTCCGGCAGGTCGGTAAGACGACCCGCAAGGCGACCCGCAAGGAGCTGAAGGCCGAGCGCAAGCAGGCCCGCAAGCTGCAGAAGAAGGCGGAGAAGGCGGTCGGGCGCAAGAAGAGCCGGGCCGGCCGGCTCGCCGGGTGGGCGCTCGTCGGCACCGCCGTCGGCGTGGGCGCCGCGTATGTCGCCCGGCGTCGCCGTGAGGCGCAGTGGGATGAGTACGAGCCCGCCACGTCGTCCCGGACCGGCGCCGACGACGCCGCGTTCGAGCCGGTGGAGCCGACCGCCTACACCACCGCGAACGGCACCGTCACCGAGCAGAGCAAGAGCAAGCAGGAACCCCGGTAGTCCGCTCTATCGCCGGCCGGCCCGGACTGGATCCAGGGCCGGCCCGGCGGGCAGGTACGCGACCAGCTGCGCCGGGATACGGGCCGGACGCACACTCCCGTAGCCGAGACGGCTCAGCAGGTCACGGCTGGCCAGCGGGTAGTACAACCCCGCGTCGGTGATCAGGCTGACCGTCCCGCTGCCCTCCGGGGCGTCCGGTGAGGCGGTCGCCTCCACCAGCGCGCCCTTGCCACGGGGCACGTGCACCAGATCGACCCGCGCCTTGCCGGACGGGGCCGTACCCGCCGGGATCGTGGGGTCGACCCTGATCGCCGCGCCGGGCATCGTCACGCAGGCGCCGGCCGGAGCGTCCGCCAGTTTCGGGACCGTGGCCGGCAGCCCTTCGGCGCCGAGGATCGGGGTGTCCGACGGCGGCAGCTTCAGGAACACCTCGGGAGCCACCGTGACCGGCGTGGTGGCCATCAGTTTCGCCTGCATCTCGGTGAGCGCGGCGATCCCGTCGGCGAGCACCACGGCATAGGTCTTACCGTCACTCGTCAGGACCTGACCGACCCGGCGACCGGGGATCACCGAGTTCTTCCGCCCGCCCGGCAGGACCGGCGCGGCCAGATCGGGGCCGGCCGGGACGGCGTCGACCCAGGAGGTCGCGACGAGCCAGGGGCGGGTGCCGTACCACCCGAAGGCGCGCTCGATGGCGTCCACCCGGGCGGCGGGCAGCAGGTGCCGCTTGCCGTCGTTGATCAGATGGGTACGCCCACTCGCGTCCCGCACCAGCAGCCCACCGGCCGGCGCGCCGCCGCCGGGCGCCGCCCCGACCACGAGAGTGCTGCGAGCCCGGCCCGACGCGGTGTCGGTGCACACCGACCAGGCCCCGCCGAGCAGGCTCCCGGAGGCCGGCAGCGCGTCCGGCGCGTCCGGGATGCCGAGGGTGGCGCCGAGCGGGATCTCGGCCAGTTTCCCGGCCGGCACGGTCTTCAGCGACGGCGTGTCACCCTCGGTCAGCAGCAGCCCGGACGTGTAGTTGAGCACCGGGTGCAGCTTGCCGTCCGATTTCAGGTAGACGTAGCGTGCACCGCTGTCCTTCTCGACCAGGACCGCTGTCGGGTCGTCCGCCTCGGCCATGCTGTGCCCGGTGAAAAGGCCGTAGACCGCGAAGCCGCCGACGGTGAGGGCAGCGACGAGCAGGCCGACCAGAGCCGTGACGCCGGCCCGGCGCAGCGGCGACCGGTGTGGATCCGGGTCGTGCGAGACCAGCGCCGCAACCACACGCTGCACCGAGTACTGATACGAGTGCAGCTCATCCTGACGCGACGGCACCCCGGCACTCTAGCCGCCCACCCCCTGTCGCGTGGGGGTCAGAGCCAGCCGTTACGCCGGAAGGCTCTGTACAGCACGACCGTGGCCAGGGACAACAGGGCGATGAGGCCGGGGTAGCCGTACTTCCAGTGGGTCTCCGGCATGTAGTCGAAGTTCATGCCGTAGACGCCGGCGAACGCGGTCCACACCGTGGCGATGGCCGCCCAGGACGCGATCTTGCGCATGTCGTTGTTCTGGTCGACGGTCACCTGCGCGAGCCGGGCCTGCAGGATCGAGTTGAGCAGGTCGTCATAGGAGGAGACCTGCTCGACCGTACGGGTCAGGTGGTCCTGCACGTCCCGGAAGTAGCGCCGGATCTCCTTCGGCACCACGCCCTGGCTCGACGTGATCGACGCGAGCGGCCGCTGCAGCGGGACGACCGCCCGGCGGAACTCCACGAGCTCCCGCTTGAGCTGGTAGACCTGCTGTATCGGGGCGATCCGGTCCCGCGAGAAGACGCCCTCCTCGATGATGTCGAGGTCGGCCTCGAAGTCGTCGGCCACCTCGAGATAGTGATCGACCACCCGGTCGGTCACCGCGTAGGCCACCGCCCACGGGCCCTGCTGCAGCAGCGCGGCCCGCTGCTTCTCCAGGTCGGCCCGGACCGGTGCCATCTCCGACGCGTCGCCGTGCCGGACCGTGATGACGAACCGCTCCCCGATGAAGATCATCATCTGGCCGGTCTCGACCACCTGGGAGCTCTCGGTCAGCTCCTGGTGCGGCACATACCGCGCGGTCCGCAGCACCAGGAAGTGCACGTCGTTGAACTGCTCCAGCTTCGGCCGCTGCTCGGCCTTGACCGCGTCCTCCACGGCCAGCTCGTGCAGCCCGTACACCTGCGCGATCGCGGTCATCTCGGCCGCGCCCGGCTGGTGCAGGCCGAGCCAGACGAAACCGCCCTCCCGGCCGCTCGCCTCGGCGAGCGCCTGATCCGGGCTGAAGTCACCGGGCAGGCGCTTGCCGTCCACGTAGACGCCGCAGTCGACCACGGAGCTGGCACCGGCCGCGTCGAAACCCGCCTGGTGGGGATTGTCACCGTTGTTGAGCAGGCCCCGCATCCGGTCGGCCCACATCTTGCCCAGGGGCCGGCCCCGGGTCCACGAACGCTCCGTCATGCTCGACCTCCCCCGGTGCGACGACAAACCACCCGAGGGTACCCGCGCCGGGCGAACACGAGCCCACCCGACGCGGGGACACGTCAGCCTCGTACCTCTTCGATCGCCTCGGCGAGACGACGCACGCCCTCGTCGATCTGGTCGACGGTGACCGCGGAGTAGGCGAGGCGCAGCGAGCTGTGGCCGCCCTCCAGCAGGAAGTCGCTGCCCTTGACGACCGCGACCCCCTTCTTCATCGCGGCCGGGAACAGCTTGTCCACGTCGACGTCCGACGGCAGGTCGACCCAGAGGAAGTAGCCGCCGTCCGGCTCGGTGAAGGTCGCGCCGGGGATGTGCTTGCGGATCGACTCGGCCAGCACCCGGGCCCGCTCGCCCAGCGCGGCGCTGACCGTCTGCACCGACTTCTCGATGTCACCGGACACACAGAACTGGTGCACGATCGCCTCGGAGACCATGCCCGGGGAGATGTAGAGGTTGGTGGCCTTCTTCGCGATCGCGTCGATCAGCGCGGCCGGGCCGACCAGGTAACCGACGCGGACGCCGGGGCAGACCGTCTTGGTGAAGCTGGAGGCGTGCACGACCAGGCTGTTGGTGTCCAGCGACAGCATCGAGGGCAGGGCCTCGCCGCGGAACCGGATGTCCACGTACGGGTCGTCCTCGAAGATGATGAACTCGTACTGCTCGGCCAGGGCCAGCAGCGCGCGCCGCTTCTCGTCGGAGAGCGTCACACCCGCCGGGTTCTGGTAATTCGGGATGATGTGCGCCAGCTTCGGCCGCACCCCCGACTCGAGCAGCGCGCGCAGCTCCTCGGTGTCGATGCCGTCCGGCTGCACGGTGACCTGGTGCACCTTGGCGCCCAGGTTCTGCAGGTTGAGCAGTGTCCGGTCGTAGGTCGGCTTCTCCACGACCACGTCGTCACCGGGCTTGACCAGGTGCCCGAAGAGGAAGGCGTCGGCCTGCAGCGAGCCGTTCGTCACGATGACCTGGTCGGGCGAGACGTTGTGCTTGTCGGCGATCCACTTCCGCAGCGGGAGGTAGCCGACGGAGGTGCCGTACGCGGTGACACCGGCCGGGTCGGCGTCGAAGGCCCGGGCGGCGGCGGCCTTCAGGCCCTCCACGTCGACGATGTCCAGCGACGGAGCGCCACGGGCGAAGGAGATCAGCTGCTCAGCGGTCATACCCGACAGCTTAGAAGCCGGGTCTATACCATTTTCCGTGTGCCCCTCGCGAGTCCTACGGATGGGACACATGCCGTTATCCTCGCTGGGCACCCCTCACGTGAAGTGGAAGGAACCACCCCATGATCGGATTGGTACTCGCTGCCGGCGCCGGGCGCAGGCTGCGCCCGTACACGGACACGCTCCCGAAGGCGCTGGTCCCCGTGGACGGGGAGACCACGATCATGGACATCTCGCTCCGTAACCTCGCGGCCGCGGGCCTGTCCGAGGTGACCATCGTCGTCGGCTACTGCGCCGGCGCGGTGGAGGAGCGCGTCGAGGGCTTCGAGCAGAAGTACGGCGTGAAGATCTCCCTGGTTCACAACGACAAGGCCGAGGAGTGGAACAACGCCTACTCCCTCTGGCTCGCCCGGGACCACTTCGCCCAGGGCGCGCTCATGGTGAACGGCGACACCGTCCACCCGGTCAGCGTGGAGCACACCCTGCTCGCCCAGCGCGGGCCGAGCATCCTCCTCGCTGTGGACACTGTTAAGAAGCTGGCTGACGAGGAGATGAAGACTGTCTTCAATGAAGATGGCCAGCTCACCAAAATCACGAAGCTGATGGACCCGGCCGCGGCGTACGGCGAGTACATCGGCGCCAACATCATCGAGGCGTCCGCTGCCGGCAAGCTGGCCGACGCGCTCAAGGCGACCTTCGAGAAGGACCCCAACCAGTTCTACGAGGACGGCTTCCAGCTCTACGCCGACCGCGGCAACGAGGTGCGGGCCGCCGAGATCGGCGAGGTCTCCTGGGTGGAGGTCGACAACCACGAGGACCTGGCGAAGGCCCGGGACATCGCATGCCGCTACTAGCCCGTAGCGTCCAGACCCCGCTGCACATCGAGGTGCGGCGGGGCGCGGTCGCCGACCTCGGCAAGATCCTGCAGGACGGGCGCATCTCGTCCGGCGGGGACGTGGCCGTCGTGGTCGGCCCCGGGCTCGGCGAGCAGATCGTCGATCTGCTCCGCCCCTCGCTCAAGTCCGCTGACGTCTTCGTCACCACCGGCGGCACGCTGGACGCCGCACTGGAGCTCTCCGCGAAACTGCGCAGCGGCCACTACGACGCGGTGGTCGGCATCGGCGGCGGCAAGACCGTCGACACGGCGAAATACGCGGCGAGCCGCTGGGGCCTGCCGATGGTCTCGGTCGCGACGAGCCTCGCCAACGACGGCATCGCCTCCCCGGTGGCCAGCCTGATCAACGACGGCATCAAAGGGTCGTACGGGGTGCACATCCCGTTCGGTGTCGTCGTCGACCTGGACTTCGTCGAGAGCGGCCCGGACCGGGTCAACCGCGCCGGCATCGGGGACGTGGTCAGCAACATCAGCGCCCTCGCCGACTGGGAGCTGGGCCGGGAGATGCGCGGGGAGTCCGTCGACGGTCTCGCCGCGTCACTGTCCCGGATGGGCGCCGAGGCGGTCCTCTCGATGCCCGGCGACATGACCGACGACGCGTTCGTCACCACCCTTGCCGAGGCGCTGATCTCCAGTGGCCTGGCGATGGCGGTGGCCGGCACCAGCATCCCGTGCAGCGGCGGCTGCCACGAGATCATGCACGCCACCGACTCGCTCTTCCCGGGCACCGCGTCGCACGGCGAGCTGGCCGGTCTGGGCGCGCTGTTCTGCACGTTCCTGCGCGGGGACGAGCGGCGGCTCAAGCAGATGTCCGACTGCCTGGCCCGGCACCAGCTTCCGCGTACGCCGTCGGACGTCGGCCTCGACGCCGACCAGTTCGTGCGGGTCATCGAGTTCGCACCACGGACCCGCCCGGATCGTTACACCATCCTGGAACACCTCGCCATGACGCCGGAGCAGACCCGGCAGAAGCTGGCCGAATACAACGATGTCATCGCGACCCTCTGACCACGGCGCCGGCCGTCCTCTCACCGAGGGCGGCCCCGCGGCGCCGCCCTCGACCTCCCCACCCTTCCGGGGTACGCCGACGGCCGCCGACTACTACGCGGTCAACCGCGGTGGTGGCCTGTTCAGCGAGGGCATCAGCCAGCGGATCGGGGCGCGGATCGCGGTCGCCGCGCACAAGCGTCACCTGTCACCGACCGTCCTGACGATCCTCAACCTCGGCCTGGGCTGCCTGGCGTCGTTCATCGTGATCGCCACCGCGGGCCCGGTCGCCGAGCGGTCGCTGTGGGCCGCCCCGATCGGTTTGCTCGCCCTGGTCGGCTGGCAGCTCGCCTACGCCTTCGACTGCTCCGACGGCCAGCTGGCCCGGGTCACCGGCCAGACCAGCCCCGCCGGTGGCCGCCTCGACGTGCTCTGTGACGTGGCGGTGCAGTCGTCCCTGGTGGCAGCCCTGGCCGCGACCGCGAAAGCCCAGGAACCGGCCACCCCCGCCTGGTTGCTGGCCGCCTTCGCCGCCACCTGGATGGTCAACCTGGTCACCTCGGTGATGCAGTCCGGCGCCCAGGCCGCCAGCATGGTGACCAGCACGTCCTTCCCGGTCCGTGCCGCGAAGCTGGTCCGCGACTACGGCGCGGTGATCGCCGTGGCCGGCCTGGTGCTGACCGTGGCCCCGCAGTGGGCGGTCTGGTTCGTGGCCCTCTTCACCCTGATCAACGGCGGTTTCCTGGCCGCCTCGATCGCCTTCGCCGGCCGGGCCTCCCTCAAGGGTTCCTAGCCTTCGCCCTCTCCGACCAGCCCCACGCCCGGCCACCAGATCCCGGCCGGCCGTGGGGCGGTCAGAAACGCCGTGCGACCGCTCCAGGCCCGGCCACCAGGCCCCGGCCGGCCGTGGGGCGGTCAGGAACGCCGTGCGACAGCCCGGGCAACCGGCCGCCCAAGATCCGAACCGGCTGGCTTCCGGGGCTTTCCGCGAGCGCTGTGGGACAGCTCCGCGGACCGGCCGGGGTCAGCGGCCGGCCGGGAGGCTGCTGGACATCTCCGCGTAGATGGAGATCAGGCGTGGGGTGAGAACGTCCGGGTGGAAGTGGTCCTGGTAGCGGGCTCGGGCGGCGACGGCCGCCGAGGCGGCGCCCGCCCGGGCCAGCGGCAGGGCCGCCGCCAGCGCGGCCGGATCGGGCTCGGCCAGCCAGCCCGCTGCTGCGGAACCGGTGCCGACCAGGTAGGGGATGCCGCCGACCGCGGTGCCGAGCACGGCCCGCCCCGACGACATGGCTTCCAGGATCACCGTGGGCAGGACGTCCTCCCAGGTCGGAACGGCGATGACCACCGCCGACGCCTGCCGGGCCGCCGTCATGCCGGCCCGATCGAGCGGCCCGAGATAGGTGACGTCGGAGCGTTCCGCGGCGGCCGCCTCGGCGAGGGGACGTAACTCACCGTCACCGGCGATGCGCAGGGGCCCGAGGCTGCCGTCGGGGTGCCGGCGCCAGGCGTCGAGGAGCAGACCGAGCCCTTTCTCCGGGGAGAGCCGGGCGCCGTAGAGGAACCCGTCACCGAGCGGAGCGGGTGTGCCGGGGTCGGGCAGGCCGTTCGGCTTGATCACGATCCGGTCGGCGGGGATGCCGTAGTCGACGAGGTGCGCCGCGATCTTGTCGGTGAGCGCGATGTAGCGGTCCACCGAACGCCAGGTGGGCCGGTGCACGGCCAGTGTGGTCGCCATGATGGCGCTCTGTGCGGCGGAGCCGCGGTAGCACCGGTTCCGGATCGCCGGCACGCCGAGCAGCTTGCCCCGGCAGTCGTGGCAGTTGTGGCCGTCCCGGAAGTACAGCCCGGACGAGCACACCTGCCGGTAGTTGTGGACGGTCTGGACCACCGGGACGCCATGGGCGTGCGCGGTGCGGATCACCCAGGGCGAGAGCAGGGGGTACGGGTTGTGCAGGTGCACCACGTCCGGGCGTTCGGCACGCAGCACCGTGGCGAGCTCACGCTGGGCGGCGGCGCCGTAGACCGGGGAGATCGGCAGCAACGCCTTGCGCGCCGCCGACATCGCGTCGATCGAGTCGGAGCTGCGCTGGAACGGGACCACCTCGACGCCGGCCTCCCGCAACTGGCCGATCTCCGTGTCGACGATCACGTTCTCGCCGGAGGGGATCGCCTCGCGGTACCGGTTGTGCGCCACCACCACCTTCATGGGGCGGAGCCTAGAGGGAGGCGAGACGCTACCGTGAGGAGGTGCCCGAACTCCCTGAGGTCGAGGCGCTCGCGGCCTATCTGCGTGAGCGTGCGGTCGGCCGTGCCGTGGAACGCTTCGAAGTCGCCTCCTTCAGCGCGCTGAAGACCTATGATCCGCAGCCGTCGGCGCTGGCCGGGATGGCCGTCACGGGCGCCGGCCGGCACGGCAAGTTCCTCGATGTCGGCATCGGCGACGAGCTGCACCTGGTCGTGCACCTGGCCCGGGCGGGCTGGCTGCACTACCGGGAGTCGTTCAAGTCGCCGGCCCCGCTGAAGCCGGGCTCCGGCCCGATCGCGATCCGGGTGCGGCTGGACGACGGGTCCGGGTTCGATCTGACCGAAGCCGGTACGCAGAAGTCACTCGCCGCCTATGTGGTGCGGGATCCGTCGGAGGTGCCGGGGGTGGCCCGGCTCGGGCCGGACGCGCTGGCGGTGTCCGCGGAAGAGTTCGCCACGCGCATCCGGGGGCGAAAAGGACAGATCAAAGGGGTGCTCGTCGATCAGGAGGTGCTCGCCGGGATCGGCAACGCGTACTCCGACGAGATCCTGCATGCGGCGAAACTGTCCCCTTTCGCACTGACCGGAAAACTGACCGACGAGCAGATCACCACGCTGTACCAGGCGATGCGCGCGATCGAGACCGACGCGGTGGAGCGGTCGGTGGGGCAGAAAGCGGCCGAGCTCAAGGCCGAGAAACGCGCCGGTATGCGGGTGCACGCCCGGACCGGCCTGCCCTGCCCGGTCTGCGGCGACACGGTGCGTGAGGTGTCGTTCGCGGACAAGAGCTTGCAGTACTGTGCGACCTGCCAAACCGGAGGGAAACCGCTGGCGGACCGCCGGCTGTCCAAGCTGGTCCGGTGAACCGCTACCGGATGATGACAGTACGTATACATCGCGATTGCCGCCGTCACGTCACCTTCTCTCCGGCCGATCCATCGGTATAGTGGCCCGGTCCCTGGCAACCGTCTTGACGCGAACGGGTATCGGCGGACCCGCCGATGATCCCAAGGTCGTGGCGGTGCGTAATCTTTTTCCGGATGCGGGAGGACGTAGGCGGAGTGACTACTAGCCTGCATCGCCCAACTACCGACAGCAGCCGGAGCAGACCCGTGCGGTACGACAGCTTCGAGTGGCAGGAGCAGCCGCCACCGAGCAACGGGGTGCCGCGGAACGCATGGGGCCGGCAGAGCCGCAGGCGGTCGCGCTGGCACCGCCCCTACACGTTCGCGCTGGTTCTGCTCGATCTGCTCTCCACTCTCGGCGCCAGCTGGATCGCCAGCACCTTCCTGGAGAAGTCACGCGCCGGCCTCAACCAGTCCTGGGGTCCGCTGCAGGGCACCGAGCTGTTCAACTTCTTCGCCTACATCGTCCTGCCGCTCGGCTGGCTGATCATTCTCTGGACCAACGGCTCCTACGACCGGCGCTATCTGGGCCTGGGCAGCGAGGAGTTCAAGCGGGTCGTCCGGGCCTCGGTCACCGTCGTCGCGGCCGTCTCGCTGCTCGCGTTCGCCACCAAGGCGGACCTGTCCCGTGGCACGGTCGCCACGGTGTCGGTGAGCGCGCTGATCCTGATCCTGGTCTGCCGCGCGATCGCCCGTCAGGTGCTGCATCTGGCCCGCCGGCACACCGGTCACGGCGCGCACCGGATGGTGCTGGTCGGCACCCTGCCGGAGGCGCTGGAGGTCTACACGGCGGTCACCCGCAGCCCGGCCGCCGGCCTGATCCCGGTCGCCATCCACCTGACCGACGGTTTCGCGGCCGCCCGCGGCATCGAGACGCCGGTCCCGGTCTACGCCGGGCGCGACGTGCTGTCGCTGGTCCGCGAGGTCGGTGCGGACACGATCGCGGTCTGCGGGTCGGCCAGCTCCGAGCCCGGTGAGCTGCGCCGCCTGGCCTGGCAGCTGGAGGGCACCGGTGTCGACCTGGTGGTCGCGCCGCAGCTGACCGACATCGCCGGTCCGCGGGTGCACATCCGGCCGATCGAGGGCCTGCCGCTCCTGCACGTCGAGGAGCCGACCCTGTCCGGTCCCGGCTGGCTGGTGAAGAACCTGATGGACCGGGTCGCGGCGGGTCTCGGCCTGCTGGTGATCAGCCCGATCCTGCTGCTCATCGCGCTCGGCATCCGGCTGTCCGACCCGGGCCCGGTGTTCTTCCGGCAGACCCGGGTGGGCCACGACGGCCGCACGTTCCGGGTGTGGAAGTTCCGGACCATGTATGTGGACGCCGAGGAGCGCAAGGCCACGCTGGACGAGCTCAACGAGACCGACGGCATGCTCTTCAAGATGAAGCACGACCCGCGGATCTTCTCGTTCGGCGCGAAACTGCGGGCCACGTCGATGGACGAGCTGCCCCAGCTGATCAACGTGCTGAAGGGCGAGATGTCCCTGGTCGGCCCGCGCCCGCTGCCCGCGGACGACGGCGACTATCTGGGCGACGTCCGGCGGCGGCTGCTGGTGCGCCCCGGCATGACCGGTCTGTGGCAGGTCAGCGGCCGTTCCGACCTCTCCTGGGACGAGGCGGTCCGGCTGGACCTCTACTACGTCGACAACTGGTCGCTCACCTACGACCTGAGCATCCTGTGGCGCACGATCGGCGTGGTCCTCAAACGTAAGGGCGCCTACTGAACTCGCTGGCTCCGCTTCGCTCCGCGGCGAATCGGTGGGGCTGGACTGGGAGACGTGAACCCGTCAATATCACGGGGTGAACGGCCAGGTCGGGAGCGTATTGGCGGTGGTCGCCGTGCTCGCGGCCCTGGCCGCGGCCGTGGTGGCGGTGCTGCGGCTGCGGGCGCGGCGCGGGATCGCCACGGCTATGCAGCGGGCCACCTACGACGTGCTGCACACGGCGGTGCTGGCGGCCGAGCCGCTGCGCGCCGGGCTGACGCCGGCGACGGCCGGAAAAGCGGTGCGGCATCTGCGGGCGCTTGTCGGTTCGGTCGGCCTGGCGATCGTCGACGAGGACAGATGCCTGGCGTACGACGGCAGGGGCGCCCACCATGAGCAGGAGCTGATCGCGGCGGCGCACCGGACTGTCCGGGCGCAGCGTTCGGTCGTACTCAATGAGTCTGATCTTGTTTGTGATCGTGTCGACTGTGTGGCCCGTGGTGCGGTGATCGCGCCGCTGGGCGGGCCCGGTGGCGCGGCGAAGGCCGTGCTGATCGCGGTGTCTGACGGGCAACCGGCCCCGGGTCTGGTGCAGGCGACGCTGGAGGCGGCGCGATGGGCCGGGTCGCAGCTGGCGGTGGCCGAGCTGGAATCGTCGCGGGAGCGGCTGGCCAGGGCCGAGGTCCGGGCGCTGCGGGCGCAGATCAGCCCGCATTTCATCTACAACGCGCTGACCGCGATCGCGTCGTTCGTGCGTACCGATCCGGAGCGGGCCCGGGAGCTGATCCTGGAGTTCGCCGAGTTCACCCGCTACTCGTTCCGGGCGCACGGCGAGTTCACCACACTGGCCGAGGAGTTGCGGTCGATCGACCGTTATCTGACCATCGAGCGGGCTCGGTTCGGTGACCGGCTGCAGGTCAGGCTGCAGATCGCGCCGGAGGTGCTGCCGGTGGGCCTGCCATTCCTGTGTCTGCAGCCGCTGGTGGAAAATGCGGTCCGGCACGGACTGTCCCGCAAGCCGGGCGTCGGTATGGTGAGCATCGAGGCGCGCGACGCAGGGGCGGAGTGCCACATCACGGTCGAGGATGACGGGGTCGGCATGGATCCGGCGGTGTTCACGCTGGACGGGTCGGACTCCGAGGACGGGCAGCACGTCGGTCTGGTGAACGTGGACGAACGTCTGCGGTCGGTCTTCGGCGATCACCACGGTCTGGTGGTGGAGACCGCACCCGGTTCCGGTACGAAGGTGAGCATGCGGGTCCCGAAGTTCCATCCACAGGTGCGGGCATGAGCAGCCCTGTGTCAACCCGCCACGGTTTGATCTTGGTTGAGGAGTCGTTGGAGGGCTCGGTGTTGTGCGGGATCGTAGGCGGTGCCGGTGGTCCAGC
>NZ_FONV01000035.1 GCF_900113015.1 Actinoplanes philippinensis | reverse complement strand
GGTCGCGGCGACCAGGCCCTTGTAGCCGAAGACCGGCTTGCGGCTGAAGACCGGGATGACCTCGGTGATGATGCCGAAGAACGGCAGCGCGATGATGTACACCTCGGGGTGGCCGAAGAACCAGAAGAGGTGCTGCCACAGCATCGGGCCGCCGGTCGCCACGTCGAAGACGTGGGCGCCGAGGACGCGGTCGGCGGCGAGAGCGAAGAGCGCGGCCGCCAGGAACGGGAAGACCATGACCGCGAGCAGCGCGGTGACCAGCATGTTCCACGTCATGATCGGCATCCGGAACATGGTCATGCCCGGGGCCCGCAGGGTCAGGATCGTGGTGATCAGGTTGACCGAGCCGAGGATCGTGCCGAGACCGGAGATCGCCAGGCCGACCACCCACATGTTCCCGCCGACGCCCGGCGAGTGCAGCGAGTTGCTCAGCGGCGTGTAGGCGAACCAGCCGAAGTCGGCGGCGCCACCCGGCGTCAGGAACCCACCGATGGTGATCAGACCACCGAACAGGTAGAGCCAGTAGGCGAACGCATTGAGCCGCGGGAACGACACGTCGGGCGCGCCGATCTGGATCGGCACCACGTAGTTGCCGAACGCGAACACGATCGGTGTCGCGAAGAACAGCAGCATGATCGTGCCGTGCATGGTGAACAACTGGTTGTACTGCTCGGGTGAGAGCAGCTGCATGCCCGGCCGGGCCAGCTCGGCGCGCATCAGGAGAGCCATCAGGCCACCCAGCAGGAAGAACACGAAGGCCGTGATCATGTACATGATCCCGATCTGCTTCGCGTCCGTCGTGCGCAGGATCCGAGCAAACGCCGAACCCTTGACCTGCCGCCGCACCGGGTATGGTCGGCTCGCGATCGGCGACGGCGCAACGGTCGTCACGAATTGCCTCCGTTGTCTCGTTCGTCCCTCTCGGGTTTCCCCGATGATCGGGCGTACCTCGGTGGCAGAATAGTCCCCCGTGGTCGTTCGGCCTTCGCGGGGTGACCAAACGTCAGACCGGCGACACCAGCGCCCGATAGTGATCGGTGAAGATGCGGGCCCCGCGACGGCGCAGCATGGGGTCGCGCAACGACGGCGGGACATCGCGGGCCCGGTCGCGCTCGCGGGTCCGCTCGCGCACCTCGGCGCACCGCGGCCGCCGGCGGTCCTCGTAGGCTCGCAGTGCCGCCGGGATGTCGCCGGAGGCGTCGCGCAGCTCCTGCCCGAGCACCCATCCGTCCTCGAAGGACATCGCCGCACCCTGGGCGAGCGTCGGCGCTGTGGCGTGCGCCGCGTCGCCGACCAGCACGACCGGACCCTTGGACCAGGTCGGCAGGAGCACCTCGTCGGTCCGCGCGACCTGCACTTTCTCGATCTTGTCGAGGATCGCCGGGACCGGGCCGCCCCACGAGCCGAAGAGCTCGCGCAGCCGCTCTTTCGGATCCTCCGGGTTCGGCGAGTCGGGCGCGGTCTCGTCGGCGTAGCAGTACAGCCGGCGGCCGCCCATCGGCATCGCGACGAAGGCGGAGCGACGGCCCAGCATCGCGGTCCAGTCGGTGAGCGGCGGGCCGCCGGTGACGACGGAGCGATAGACGATCTGCCCGGTCGGTGCGGCCGGGCCGCCGAGGCCGACCTTGTCGCGGATCAGCGAGCGCCGCCCATCGGCGCCGATGACCAGGTCATACTCGGTGACCGCGCCGGTGCCGAACTCGACCTTGGCGGCACCGTCGACGATCTGCACGTCGCGCACCTCGGTCTCGAAGCGCACCTCGCCGCCGACCCCGGTGAGCAGGACCTGCTGGAGGTCGGCCCGGGACAGGGCGCGGGACTCGCCGACACCGGACCAGAGGCCGGCCACATCCATCTCGAACAGGTCGCGGCCGCGAGTGTCGAGGAACGCCTGCCGGAAGATCAGGTCGCCGAGCGGGCGCAGCGGGACGTCGAGGCCGAGCAGCCGCAAAGCACGTGTCGCGTTGCCGGGAAGATAGATGCCGGCGCCGGGCACCACGGTGGCGGGCAGCGCCTCCACCACGTCGGGCCGGAAGCCGGCGACGCGCAGCCCTCGGGCCGCAGCCAGGCCGGCGATGCCGGCGCCCACCACGAGGATGCGCAAGCTCATCACACCAACGCTTTCTTGTCGATGGATACGCGTGGGAGCCAGAACACTACCCCCCGCAACCGTCGCGGGGGAACACCCGCGATCAGGGGGAGGTCCGATTAGGGCGGAATCTCAGGTTGTGCAACCGATGCGGACCGTCTCCTGTGGTGGGACGGTGACCTCGGTCGTCACGGCCGCGAAGGCCCGGTCGGCGCGGGCGAGGGCGACGGCCCGGCGGCGGGCGTAGAAGCGGGAACGCGGCGAGCGATTCATGACGACAGCCAACCATCGGGGTAGGACACTTTCGGCTGACGAACCGTGCCGCCGCTAGTTACACCGGTGTATTTCTGTCGTACCCCGGGCAGACAATCGGGTCATGACCGACCGCCTCGACGAGTACCGGCGCAAGCGCGACGCCCGGCGCACCCCCGAGCCGGTGCCGGCGAGCAGCCCGCCGGCCACCGGGACGAAGAGGTTCGTCATCCAGCAGCACCACGCGCGCAGCCTGCACTGGGATGTGCGGCTGGAGCGCGACGGCGTGCTCGTGTCCTTCGCCGTGCCCCGCGGGCTGCCGCGTGACCAGGCCCGCAACCATCTGGCCAAGCACACCGAGGACCACCCCTTGGAGTATCTGGCGTTCGCCGGTGAGATCCCCGCCGGGGAGTACGGCGGGGGCACCATGACGATCTTCGACCGGGGCACCTACGAGGCCGACAAGTGGCGTGCCGACGAGATCGGCGTGACCTTCCACGGTGAGCGCACCAACGGGCGGTATGTGTTCTTCCAGACCGGCGACCGGGACTGGATGGTGCGGCGGATGGATCCGTCCGAGCCGGGCTGGGAGCCGATGCCGGTGGAGGTGGCGCCGATGCTGGCGACCCCGTTCGCGGGGCTTCCGTCCGACGACGTCGACTGGGGCTACGAGATGGCGTGGGGCGGGCGCCGCGTCCTCGCGTACATCTCCGGGGGCAGACTGCGTCTCACCGATCGCTCCGGGACCGATGTGACCCGGTGGTTTCCGGAGGTTCGGCCGATCGGGCCGGCGCTCGCGCCGATCGAGGCCGTGCTCGACGGTGAGATCGTCGCCTTCGCCGGCGCCCGTCCGGATCCGGGCCTGCTGGCCCGGCGCGATGCGCCGAAGGACGCCGCCGCGGCGAAACGCGCGGCCGAGCGGACCCCGGTGCAGTTCCTGGTGTATGACCTGCTGTGGCTGGAGGGTCACTCCACGATGGAGCTTGTTCGCTACGCCGAGCGCCGCGAACTGCTGGAGGGGCTGGCGCTGTCCGGCCCGCACTGGCAGACGCCGCCGTTCTTCACCGGTGGCGGCGAGTTCGCGTGCGAGGCCGCCCGCGCGCAGGGACTGCCCGGGGTCGTCGCGAAACGCCTGGACTCCCCCTATCTACCGGGGCGTGCCAGCCGCCTCTGGCGGAGTGTGAAGGTCTGACGAGAAAACCGGCACCCCGGTCCGCGGGGCGCCGGCCGGCGACGCCAGAATGCGTGCGCCCGTTTTCCTGGCGCCGGCGGCCTGCCGGCCGATGGCTCCGGGCGGCCCAGTGGAAAGGCGCGTCGCCAGCATGCACCCCGTCCCGTCCCCGACCGCGCCCGACGTCGCGGAGATGTGCGCCGAGCTGTGGCGCTCGGCCGCCGGGGTGCTCGACGCGAACTGGACCGGCCGCCATACCGTCCCGTCGCGGACGCTCTATCCGCACCAGTGGAGCTGGGACTCCGCGTTCACCGCGATCGGCCTGGCCTATGTGAACCCGGCCCGCGCCTGGCGTGACCTGCGAAGCCTGTTCGAGGCGCAATGGCCGGACGGCCGGGTGCCGCACATCGTCTTCGACCCGCAGATCCCGGAGGACGCCTATTTCCCCGGGCCGCGGTTCTGGAACGTGCCCGCCTACAACGGCCGGCCGGCGCGGGGCAGCACCGGGCTGGTCCAGCCGCCGATGCACGCGCTCGCCGCCTGGGAGGTCTACCGGCACGCCTCCGCGCACGGGGCGGACGCCGTCCAGCAGGCCCGTGTCGAGCTGGGCTGGCTCTATCCGCGGCTGGTGGCCCAGCAGGAGTTCCTCGGCGACCGGCGGGACGCGGGTGGCGGCGGCCTGGCCTCGATCGTGCATCCGTGGGAGTCGGGCCTGGACAACAGCCCGGCCTGGGACGACGCGCTCGCCGCGGTCCCGGCCGACCTGCGGCTGCTGGACACCTACCACCGCCGTGACCTGGACGTCTCTGATGTCACACACCGGCCCACCGACACCGACTACGCCCGCTATCTGGGGCTGGTGGAGAACTACCGGGACGGCGGTTACTCGGACACCGCGCTGGCCGAGCGGCATCCGTTCGTCGTCGAGTGCCCCGGTTTCAACGCCGTCCTGGCCACCGCCGAGCTGGCTCTGGCGCAGATCGCCGGGGTGCTGGGCCGCCCGTCCGCGGCGCGACGGCACCGGGAGCACGCGCGGGGCATCACCGCCGCCATCTCGGATCGGCTCTGGGACCCGGAGACGGACTTCTTTCATGCTCTGGATGTACGGTCGGGCCGCCGCACCCCAGCACGCAGCGTCAGCGGCCTGCTCCCGCTGATGCTCCCGGATCTCGATCGGGCCCGCGCCGACGCGCTGGCCGAGGCGGCGGGGTCGCCCCGGTTCGGGCTGCCCGCGCCGAGCTACGACCGGACCGGGCCGGCCTTCGACGACCGCCGCTACTGGCGCGGCCCGATCTGGGTGAACGTGAACTGGCTGCTGCGCCGGGGTCTGCTGGTGCACGGCCGGCGCGACGACGCGGAGCGGCTGCGGCAGGCGCTGGTCCGGCTGGTGCACCGCAACGGGCACTACGAGTACTTCCATCCCGAGGACGGCGGCGGCCTCGGCTCACCGGCGTTCGGCTGGACCGCCGCCCTCTGTCTGGATCTGCTGGCCGACCGGTCGGCGCCGGCCTACGCCCGGTCCCAGGGGGTCAGAAGATGACCACCGAGCGCAGCACGTCGCCGGTGTGCATCTTGCCGAAAGCCTGCTCGACCTCGTCCAGCGCGATCTCCTCGGTGACGAACGCGTCGAGGTCGAGCCGGCCCTGCTTGTACAGCTCGACGAGCATCGGGAAGTCACGGCTGGGCAGGCAGTCGCCGTACCAGCTGGACTTGAGCGCCCCGCCACGGCCGAAGACGTCGAGCAGCGGCAGCTCGATGGTCATCTCCGGGGTGGGCACACCGACCAGCACGACCGTGCCGGCCAGGTCACGGGCGTAGAAGGCCTGCCGGTACGTCTCCGGGCGGCCGACCGCCTCGACCACCACGTCGGCGCCGAACCCACCGGTGAGGTCCTGCACCGCCTTGACCACGTCGGTCTCGCGCGCGTTGATCGTGTGGGTCGCCCCGAACCCGCGGGCCCACTCGAGTTTCCGGTCGTCGGTGTCGATCGCGATGATCGTGGTCGCGCCGGCCAGCGCCGCACCCGCCACCGCACCGTCGCCGACACCGCCGCAGCCGATCACCGCGACCGAGTCGCCGCGGGTCACGCCGCCGGTGTTGATGGCCGCGCCGAGGCCGGCCATCACGCCGCAGCCGAGCAGGCCGACAGCGGCCGCCCGGGCCGACGGGTCGACCTTGGTGCACTGGCCAGCGTGCACCAGCGTCTTCTCCACGAACGCGCCGATGCCCAGCGCCGGGGACAGCTCGGTGCCGTCCTCCAGGGTCATCCGCTGCTTGGCGTTGTGGGTCGCGAAGCAATACCACGGCTTGCCCTTGTTGCAGGCCCGGCAGTTGCCGCAGACGGCCCGCCAGTTGAGCACCACGAAGTCGCCGGGCGCCACGTCGGTCACTCCGTCGCCGACCGACTCGACCACCCCGGCCGCCTCGTGGCCGAGCAGGAACGGGAACTCGTCGTTGATCCCGCCCTCGCGATAGTGCAGGTCGGTGTGGCAGACCCCGCAGGCCTGCACCTTGACGACCGCCTCGCCCGGTCCTGGGTCGGGGACCACGATGGTGGTCACCTCGACCGGTTTGCCCTTCTCCCGGGCGATCACGCCCCGCACCCGCTGGCTCATCCGAACACGCACCTCTCGCCAATGACCGGTCCGATCAGGACAGCCTTGCAGATCCGGCCGGGAAACGGGACGGGAAACGATCTCACTGAGCGGCCGGACGAGGCCGCACCTCCAGCGGTGTCTCCAGCAGCGCCTCGGCGACCCGGGTCAACTGCCGGACCTGCGCGGTGGTCAGCCGGTCGAAGATGAGCTGCTGCACCGCCTCGGCGTGGCCGGGCGCCGACTCGGTCACCTTGTCCCAGCCGGCGTCGGTGAGCACGGCGATCTGGACCCGGCCGTCCTCGGCGTCCCGTTCCCGGCGCACCCACCCCTTCTCCTCCAGGCGAGCGACCACGTGGGAGAGCCGGGAGAGCGACGCGCTGGCCCGTCGGGCCAGCTTGCTCATGGCCAGGCGCCGGTCGGGACGCTCGGAGAGGGTCATCAGAACGAGATAGCCCATGTGGGTCAGACCGGAGTCGCGCTGCAGTTGCGCCTCCAGCGCGGCCGGGACCCGGACGAGCACCTCCACCACCTGCCGCCAGGCGTGCTGCTGCTCATCGGTCAACCAGCGGGGCTCATCCATCCTGGCAGGTTAGTGGCGATCGCCCGTTACGGTGGTGACCGGACAGGTGAGATCCAGCCAAGGCGTTACGGATGGCCCATCGATTCGATCGACTTCCGTGAACGTTGGCGGGTAGGCTGTCTTGGGACTTTAACCCCTGAACACGGCGCCGGAACCGGCTGGCTGGGGGGCCTCGGCCGGTTCCGGCGTCGTGACTATCACTCGGCGGGCGGTTCGTCCTTGCCCGCCTCCTCGAGAGCGTCGGCCTCTTCCTTGGTCTTGTGCACCGCGCCGTCGGCGTGCTCCGGCGGGCCGTAGACGGTGTAGAGGACCAGCGGGTTCGGCCCCTCGTTGAGGAAGTTGTGCTTGCGGCCGGCCGGCACGACCACCAGATCGCCCTGGGCGACCTTGCGGGTCTCGCCGCTGATCACGGCCTTGCCGACACCGCTGACGAAGGTGAGGATCTGGTCCACCTCGTGGACCTCCTCGCCGATCTCGCCGCCCGGCGGAACGGTCATGATGACGAGCTGGGTGTGCTTTCCGGTCCAGAGCACGCGGCGGAAGTCGGGGCTCTGCTCGGCGACGGTGGCAATCGTGAAGTGCTCCATGCCCTCGTCGTTACCCAGGTCCGGACTCGCGCAACCGGCCGTCAGGACTTGCGCAACCGGCCCGGCACGACCGGCGACGGGCGGCCGATCAGATAGCCCTGGACGTAGTCGACACCCAGCTCGCGCAGCATCCGCAGGGTGGCCTCGTCCTGCACGAACTCGGCGACGGTGTGGATGCCGTACGCCTGGCAGACCTGCACCAGAGCCCGGACCAGAACCTGATCCTGGGGGTTGTCGACGAGGTCCACCACGTACTCCCCATCGATCTTGACCAGGTCGATCGGGAAGAGCCGCAGGTAGCGGAACGACGCGTAGCCGGATCCGAAGTCGTCGAGCGCCAGCCCGCAGCCCAGGTCGCGGACCCGGTCGGCGAAGCGGCGAGCCTCGCTGAGGTTGCCGATCAGCGCCGTCTCGGTGATCTCGAAGGTCAGCTGCGCCGGGTCGACCCGGTAACGCTCCAGCAGCTTCTCCACCTCGTTGGTGAGCCGCGGATCACCCACCGACCGGCCGGAGAGGTTGACCTGCAGGCAGAGACCGGGCTGCTCGGCGGCGAGGCGCATGGCCCGCTCCACCACCCACAGGTCGATGTCGAAGATCGCGTCGAGCCGCTCGGCCGCGTCCAGCACCTGGATCGGCGACTGCGGGCCGTCGGCCTCGTCGAGCACCCGCAGCAGCAGCTCGTGCCGGGTCACCCGGTTGGTCTGCAGCTCCAGGATCGGCTGCGAGTAGAGGGTGAACCGGTCGGTGCCGAGCGCGTCGGCCACCCGGCTGCGGTAGGAGCCCTGCCGGTCCCGCACCGGAACCGGATGGGCGACCAGCGTGATCGCCCGCTCCGCCTCCCGGGACTGCCGCCACGCCTGCTCGGCGTCGATCAGCAGGCCGTGGCTGCCGGCCTCGGCGTCGCGCTCGAACCGGACCAGGCCGCCCCAGCAGTGGGAGTGCTCGCTGAGCGCCGCGATCAGGTCACGGGCCTGCTCGCGGGCGGCACGCCAGGTGGTCCGGGCGAAGAGCACACCGATCTCGTTCGGCCCGACCCGGCCGATCAGATGCTCCGGGCGGGCCCGCTCCTCGGCCAGCCGGGCGGCACGGTGCAGCAGCTCGGCGCTGTGGTCCGGGCGTACCCCCTCGGCGGTGTCCCCGGCCTGGACCCGGACCACCAGCAGGGCGCCGCCCGCGTTGCGCAGCGCGCGGTCGACCTCGTCGGCGAACCGGGCGCGGATCAGCAGGCCGGTCGCCGGATCCGGCTCGACCAGGGAGGCCTGGACGGTCTCACCACGCCGGGTCAGCCGGGCCGACTCGCGGCGGGCCCGCTCGCGGGCCGAGACGTCGCGGACGGTGCCGCGGATGCCGCGGACCGCCCCGTCCGGACCGGCCATCGGCTCCAGGGTGCAGTCGATGTCGAACCAGCCGCCGTCGGCGCGCATCAGCCGGACGGTGGTGTGCACGGTGGCCTGGCTGGTCCAGGCCTCGGTGATGGCGCCGAGCGCCTTGGCGTGATCGTCGCGGTGCACGTGCCGGGCCAGAATCTGCCGGGTCTTGCCCTTCTCGGCCGGGACGCGGCCGACCATCGCGGCGAACGCGGGCGACCAGACGATCTGATCACCGGCGGCGGTGTACGTGAACCAGGCCGCCCGCTCGTCGGCTGGCTGCCGTGGCTCCGGGAGCGCGGGCGACGACGTGGCGGTCCAGCGCTCCCGTTCTTCGGGCACCGTCATATGCCGCCACCTCCCCCCTTGCGCACGGCCGCTCCCCCTGTCACCCAGGACCCCTCACCTATTACGCCCTGTCACCGGGCCGTAGTAACAGTGGACTTAGGCGTCAAACTTTTACCGAATCCGCAAGCAAGGCCAGGAGCAGGGAATTATCGCCCATCCAGAGTAGCGAAACAACCGAATGGATGACCTCGTTCCCCTACATTTACGTCGAAATAGCCTCGCTTCTCCATGACAGACAGTCACTAAGAGTATTTGGTACGGGACCATCCGCATTCCCCTACCCGTTCGGCACCGTCCACATGCACCCATCGCAGTCATCAGGGCACACCGCGTGACTGCTAGACCGGAGTGATCTCCAACTCACTGATGCGCTGCCAGACCGGGCGCATCGCCACCTCCGGCTCCCGGGCGAAGACGCTGCCCCTGATCCGCACGAACACACAGTTGCCGACCCGCTCGAGCACCGCCTGCCGGCGCATGTCGCTCTCCCACTGATCCGGGCCCTGATAGGCGTCGCCGTCGCACTCGATCGCGAGCCGCCGCCCGTCCGGCGCGTTCAGCACGAAGTCGATCCGGTAGGCCCCGATCCGGAACTGCGGAATCGGCCGGAAACCGCGACCCACCAGCAACTTCAAGACCTCACGCTCGAAATCGGTCTCGCAGTGCGCGGAGGGGTCGGCCGCCGCGGCCTCCGAGGGCAGATCGATGGCGTACGCCAGAAGCCGTCCCCGGGCATCGTCGGCGAGGAGAGCGCCCGGCCGGACCGAATGGAAGATCCACAACTGGTCGCGGGCCCGGGACGCCGCCACGTTGATCCGCCGGTGGTAGTCGCGCTTGGTGAACGCCGCGATCCGCGGATCCTTCTCGGACACCACCATCGACACGAGCACCACGTCCCGCTCGTCGCCCTGGAACGTGTACGCGTCACCGACCCGCAGCCGCCGCGCCTGGATCTCGTCCTCACCGATCGCCTCGTGCAACTGCTCCAACAGGTAGTTCGCCTGCCCGCTGCTGCTCAACAGACTGATCACGCCGAGTGTCCTGCCGTCGTAGCGCGGGTCCGCGACGATCTTCGTGACCCGCTCGACCAGCGCGGCGGCCTCCTCCAGGTTCACGTCGCCGTACCCGGCGATCGGCTGCCGCACCCCCTCCGCGCAGTGCACGGTCTGGATCGGGGGCAGCGCGGGCCGGTCCGCCCGCAACGGCCGGATCTTGCCGTCGTAGTAGTGCCGTGACGAGAACTCGATGATCTGCGGCACGCTGCGGAAGTGCTCGGTCAGCAGGATCCGCTCCGGCGAACGGCGTACCGCGTGGTCATAGAGCGACGACTCGGGGTCGAAGTGCTCGGCCGACGGCACCCCGGTCAGATGCCGCTTGATCAGCCCCTCGACCGAGCCGACGAACCCCAGCTGCGGGCCGATCTGCTGGTCGTCGCCGACCACCACGGCCCGCTCGGCCAGCGACAGCACCGGCAGCGCGAACAGGTCGGCCTGCGACGCCTCGTCGACGATCACCACGTCGAACCGGGCGCCACCGGCGAACTGCTCGATCGCCCGGTCCACCGACATGACCCAGACCGGCACCGCGCTGACCGCCGACTCCATCGCCCGCTGCGCGTGGGCCTGCCAGGTCGCCGCGCTCCGCCCGGTCCCCTTGCCGATCTTGCGCAGCGCCGTGGTCCAGTCGGCCAGCGCGGCCCGCCGCCGGTCGTCGAGCGCGCGGGACACCTCCAGCCACGCCGACGCCACCACGAGTTCGCTGGTCAGCCGCCGGATCCGGTCACGGGCCCGCTCCACCCGCCGGGCCAGCACCGCCGGGTCGACCTCGCCGACCACCCCGTCGAACCAGGTCTGCGCCCGCCGCCACTCCCACGCCTCCAGGCACGCCTGGCCGGAGACCACCGGATGCTCGCCGCCACCGATCTGCGCGGCCCACTCCGGCGCGGCCACCGCCAAGCGGCGGTACGCGGCGTCGAACCGCATCACGTCCGGCTGCAACAGCACCAGCCTGCGCACCTCGGCGATCGCGTCGTCCCACCCGTCCAGGGTCTTCCACGCCTCGGCCAGGTGCGGCCACGGCGCCACCCGCTCGGCGACCGCCCGGTCACCGGCCACCGTCCGCTCCATGCCGAAGACCTCGGCCAGCGTCTCCAGCACCTCGGCCACCCCGGCCAGCCGCGCCGCGTCCACCGACAGCTCCCGCTGCGGCATGAGCACCCCGATCCGCCGGGCCAGCGGCGGCCACCGGTTCAGATCGAAGTCGAGCGACTGCTTCGCGTCGGAGAGCAGGGTGCCGGCCCAGATCTCCGGGTCACCCCAGCCGCCGTCCGGCTCCGGGATCGACAGCCGCTGCACCCACTCGAACCACGCCTCGCCCAGCCGCTGACGGGCCTGTCCACGCCGGACCGCCCGCTGCGCCAGATCGACGTCGGCGACCGTGCGCAACGGCTCGCCGTCCACCCGGACCTCGTCGGCCAGCCGGTACAGCCCGGGCTGGAGGATCCGGTTCAGGCCGCGACCCGCCTCGAACCGCTGACGAATCTCGGTCAAACGGGTGAACAGCAGTTTCGGCTCGGCCAGGATCGCCTCCGGCATGGTGATCCGGTGCCCGGACACCTCCCGGGTCAGCGCCGCCAGCTCGGCGAACAGGTTCTCGGTGGCGACCACCTGGTCGTTCCAGAGCGTGCGCCAGTGCGCGTCGTCGAGCAGCCGGCCGAGCCGATCGGTCCAGGTGCCCTCGCGCCGCCGCAGCCACGCCACCGCCTCACGGACCTCGGTGAGCAGATCGGTCATGCCGGAGCGGCCCTCCGCGCGTACCGCCGCCATGTCGACGCCCTCGTCCGCCAACCGCGACAGGCTCGCCTCGGTCCGGGCCATCCGCTCCCGCTCGGACGCCGCGGCCGCGGCGTCCGGAAGGTCGGAGATCTCCGGCAACGGACGCATCGCCGCCGCCCGATCCTCCGGCGACAGCCGGGCGGCCAGTTTCAGCAGCGTGGCGAACTCCTCGATGGTCAACGGCGGCGGACCCGAGATCGGATCCGGAATGCCACCGTGCGCCGCCGCCCGCTCCCGCAGCCAGCCGCCGACCTCCGCGGGGAGAAGAGCGACACCACCTATCTGGTACGTCTGAGCCTCGCTCTCGGCGATCAGGCGCAGTCCCGCCATCGCCGCGGCCAGCTCCCGCTCCGCCTCCTCCAGGTTGGCGGTCAACCGGTTCACCCGGCGCTCCTCGGCGGCCCGGTCGAGCGTCGCCGCCCGGTCGGACAGCTCCCGCGCCGCCAGCTGCAGCTGCACCAACTGGTCCGTGGTCCGGCCGAGCACCGCGAGACACAGTGCCCGCACCTCCTCGGGCAGTCCGTCGCGCAGCACCCGCAGCGGCTCCTCCTTCTGCGCCACTACCAGGACACGCTTGCCGTTCGCCATCAGATGACAGATCAGGTTGCGGATGGTGTGCGTCTTGCCGGTCCCCGGCGGGCCCTGCACGGCCACGTTGCGGTGATGCGCCAGACGGCGGGCGATCGACTCCTGCGCCTCGTTCGTCGGCAACGGCATGAGCAGCCGCTCCCCCACCCGCTCCCAGGACTCCGGGGTGTCGTCCGGCATCAGCAGACGGCTCGGCTCGTGCGCCACCACCGCCGCCAGCGCGCCGACCCCGCCGCCGCTGGTCAGGCGGTCCCGCATGTTCTCCAGGAAGCCGCGGAGCTGCCGTTGACGCGGGCGGGCGAAAAGCACCGCGACATCACGGACGAAAGCCTCCGCCGACGGCTTCTCGCCGGCGGAGCCCACCATCGTCCGGCTCTCGTCAGCGCCCACCACCGTCCGGCTCTTGTCAGCGCCCACCACCGTCCGGCTCTCGTCAGCGCCCACCACCGTCCGGTCGAAGCCCAGCCGGGTCAGCGCCCGCTCGAACAGCTCCCGGCGATCCGTGTCGTTCCACAGATCCACCTCGATCGCGCCACCCGGGCCGGTCAGCGCCGACAGCTGCGCCAGATGACGGTCGTCGAGACCGGCGAGTGCCTCCGTCTGCAGGCGGGACGGACCGGCCGGGGAGACCGTGATCAGGGCGCGGTCCGCGTCATACTCGATCAGCACCGGCGTCGCCACCAGCGGATAGCGGACCCGCGTGCCGTCGATCACCGTCTCCAGGACGCCGTGGCCCCAGACCAGCTCGGTGGTGGCCGCCGCCATGTCCAGCTGGTGCATCCGGTCGAAGAGCCGCCGGTGCAGCTCACGGGTCTGCTCAGCCGCGGCCGTGGCCAGCGACCACGGCCGCCACACCTCGTCCCGCCAGGTCTCGAAGTCGTCGCCCGGCTCCTCCAGCCGCGGCTCCGCACCGGCCGTGACCTCCTCGCGCAGCCGGCGGCGCAACGCGGCCGGCACCGGCGCCGGGCCGGGCAGCTCCGGGCGGCCCACCCGCAGCCACGACGAGTCGTCGGCGCCCGGGCCGATCCGGCAGTCGTCATGCTGGGGAAGCGAGTGCAGCCAGTGCGCGTCGGACGGCACGGTCCGGGACGGACGCTCCATCTGGGCCCGGACCGCGAGCAGGTAGTCGGCGACCGCCACGGCCCGATCACGAATCGTCGTGGGCGATTCCCGCTGGTCGGCCATCTCCGGAGTGTAGGGCCTGTGTGCGCCCCATGTTCCGGGGCGGCGCGTGGGCTTCCGGAACCGCTAAGGTGTCGCCGCTGATCTTGCTACGACGGTTCTGGGGAAGCACGTGAATGAGGGTTGGACGGAGCGGGACGGGAACGGGCACTACTGGCCCGGGCAACCACCGGCGCTCCCGCCGGCGTACTACGCGACACCGGCCGATCCGCTGGTCAGCCCGGACTACGAGGGCTGGTGGCGGCGAGGATTCGCGCTGATCCGGCGCACCTGGCCACAGGTGCTCGCCGTTCAGGCGCTCGCCGCCGTACCCACCAGCCTCCTCACCGTGCCGGCCGCCCTGCGGCTCACCGAGGAGGCCGCCGCGCTGCGCATCACTCCCGGCCGGCTGCCTGACATGGGCCGGTATCTCCGGGCGGCGCTGGAGATGAGCGCGCTCAGCATCGTCGCCAGCCTCATCTCCGCGGCCGCCGTGGCCGTCAGCATCCAGCTGGTCATCCTCGCCGCCACCGGCCGTCCGGTCAGCATCGCGGCCGCGTTCCGCGCCGGGATCCGCCGGGCGCCCGCCGTCATCGGCTGGAGCTTCCTCGCCGCTTTCGTCTACGTCGGCGCGGCCCTGGCCTGCTTCCTGCCGATCATCTACGTCGGCGCCGCGCTGATGGTGCTGCCGGTGGTCGTCACCCTGGAACCGGGCGCCGGCATCGGGCGCACCTTCACCCTCTTCCACGCCGACCTGGGCACCTCCATCTCCCGCGTCGCCACCATGGCCGGGCTCGGCCTGGCCGGCATCATCGCCTTCGCCATCGCCGGCGGCATCCTCGAAGCGGTGATCGGCGGCTCGGCGGGGGCGCTGGTGTCGGCACTCAGCAGCGGGGTCGCGGGCGCGGCCGTCGGCATCGTCACCCCATCACTGCTGGTAACCGCTTACGCCGACATGCGAGCCCGGCGCGAGCCCTTCTCCACGGCTTACCTGACACCCGCCGCCTGACCGCCACCTTCAGGCGCCGTCTCCCTCCACCCCCGGACGCCGCCTTCCCTCCACCTTCAGACGCCGCCTTCCTCCGCCCCCCGGACGCCGCCTCCCTCCGCCCCGGACGCCGCCTTCCCTCCGCCCCTAGGCGCTGGTCCACCCCCTGCCTCCTGCCCGGCTCCCGCACCAATTCGCCCCGAGTGCTGCGCGCCCACCGTTACGCGGCTCCCACAACCAACCGGAAGCCAGCCGCCCGCCGGGCTGCCTGCCCCACAACCAACCAGCCCGGAGTGCCGCCTACACCGACTGCAACAGATCCTTCGACCAACCGGCCGGCCTGATAGCTGCCAGCACCACCCGTAAGCAACTTCCTCGACCAGCCGGATACCGGCTGTCCGCGATGCCTTCGGGCAGCTCTCACGGCCGGCCGGCGCGTGCGCGGGCATCGGGGTGCGGCACACGTTGAACCGGACCGGCCGAATGGCCGGTCCGGTTCGCGTCGGGCGGGCTGGCGGCTGGCCCGCCTTCCGCTGTGCAGGGTCGGAGCGGGCCGGCGGTGGCCGGACCCGGGGACGGTCAGGGGAACTGCATACGCCGCGGACGCGGGATCACCGGCGGCGGCAACGGCAGGTCGTCGAGGTGACTCCAGCTCAGCGTGCCGTTGTCGGTGGATTTGATCTCGCCGAGGCAGGCGCGGAGCAGGCCCAGGTTGGGCGCCCCCGCATACCCGGCGATGACGACCTCCGGCTGCGGCGCGATCCGGGCGATGGCCGCGCAGATCTTGGCGACCTCCCGCTCGTCCACCGCGTCCAGAGGCAGCGGCGCCTCGACCGGTGAACGGCGCCAGGGCGGCCCGAACCTGCGCAGCAACTCGCGAGCGAGACGACCGAACGAACGGCCCACCTCGGCATCGCGCATCGAGATCCGGGCGGACTGGCCGTAACACCAGGGCACCACCACATGACCGTTGATCAGAACCAGCTGATAGACCGAGCGCGGCACACTGATGATCTCCGCGCCCGGCAGGGTCCCCAGGAAGAGGACGAGCTCCTCGTAGGGAAGAGGCCACCGAGGGTTCGCCAGCACACGCTCCATGGTCTGGGTCATGGCTGGATGAGCGTGGACCTCACGATCGATCGCCGTGCTCAACGCCTCCGGCACCCGGGTCCACAGTTCGTCTGCGACCTTGTCGCCGAACTGCTCGATCAGCCAATCACTGGGACCGACGAGAACGTCTGGACGCATTCCCCACCACCACCGTCCGTGATGCCGACGTCACTGCTGGCTAGAAGAGTTGCACTTTCATTGATCGACTGGAAGAGGGAAGAACGAGATCACAACAACAAACGTGAATGAAATCGAACATGTCGATCAGCGCTTGGCCACAACGATGGAGCGGCGGGGCGGCGAGACGCAAAACATGCAACTTGCGCGGCGGCACACAGGCGCAAGTTGCAGGCCTGTTTCGCTATTCACCGGTACTCGATATTCAAGCGGAGAGATATTTCCGAGCGGTGACGAGAACGCAAACAATGCTTCACATGCCGTGATCAAGTGCAGCCCGACCAGCGGGCCCGTGTCTCAGTGATCAAGTTGCCGGGCGGCCGATCGGCCATGAGAGAGCTGAAATGAATTACAGTACGAGCGTCCCTTTTCACGTGAACGACGTCGCGAACCGAGTTGATCACTCATGACCCGCAAGGGTCAGTCGTCAAGTGTCAGATACCCGTCAGATCGTCATCGGAGACATCGAGGTGAGCGGGTAAACGCTCTCCCACACATGATCAATTCTTCACACCCAGTCGGACTTGTCGGAACCTTCGCTTGTGGACACTTCACGTCTTTCGCGGCTTTCATCTGCCTCTAACCGTGTCAATGGAGCCCAAACCTACCGCGCGGTAGATTTCCAGCAGCCGTCAAAATCGTACGGATCGATTCCGGCCACGCTATTTGGCGGTCCGCCAATCAGCTCTGCGTCACCGGTTGAAATGGCAGCCACATCTCGCGATCCTCGGCATACGGAGTGACGTTCTCCGGGAACCAGACGAGCCTGTCACCGGCGCCCGCGGCGGCCAGGAGGTAGTCGTAACCGCGCACCAACGCCACCGGCACCGGTGACACCCGGGCCAATTCGGTGAAGAGCGCACGCGCCTCGGCCAGCTGCCGGCCCCGGTCACCGATGGTGATGCCCAGGTCGAGCACCAGCGGGAACACGTCGAGAAACGACGGCTCCGCCGGGTCGGCCAGTTCGTTGGCGCGCAGCTCACCACCGACCGCGCCACCATCCGGCAACGGCCGCGACAGAAAGGTCTCCCCGCGCCCGCCCCGGATCACCGCCATCCCGACGGCGGGCCCGATCACCGCGGCGAACTCGGCCACGCTGTGCTCCGCATGAAAGTAGACATGCTCCTGAGTGGACAAGGTCCGCTCCTCCCCGTTCGTTTCCAGAAAGATCGACTGCTCAATCACGGCCCGACCTGCTGTCGCGCGATTGCTCGACGGCAGCCGAATCCCGCGGAGCCGACGCGCTCGGAACGGCCGCCGTGCCACGAGCACCGAGCGAGGCGCCGCCGCCCGGGGCGCCGGAGGAACCGGCAGGCGGGCCGAGCCCTTCCACATACGCCGAAATGATCGCCCGCCCGGTGGCCGTGCCCGCCCCGACCGTCTCGTCGGCCACGACCGTGACCGCAGCGACCAGAGCGACGTGCGCCGCCCGCAACGTCGACACGATCTCCCGCGCGGTGACGGCCGCGGCCCGCCGCCGGATGCCCTCGCCGAGCTCGAGCGCCGCGAGGTCGCCCGCCGGACCGACGGTGACGGCGACCAGTCCGTCGGGACTTCGCGCGGTCCCCGAGAGCTGTGCCAGCCGCGCCTCCAGCTCCCGGCTCTGGGCCGCACGCTTCTCGATAACGTCCCGCCACTCGTCGATCAAGCGCTGGTCGTCGCCGAGGCTCCGCCCGTCGAACATGCCGCCTCCTCATCCATCGTGATGACTTCGCGGCAGACGGTAGCGAGATTGACGAACCCGCGGGAAAGGCCTGTGGATAACTACGCTGCGTACGTCCCGAAGGCGCCGGACCCACCGGCCGTCCCGCGTTTTGTCAGGGGTGGGCGCTACCGTGCCGGAATGGGTTCGAACACGCTCGTCAGCCCGGCCGAGGAGGCCGCGGCCGTCATCTCCGCGGTCCTCCGCGATCTCACCGAAGGTGATCATCGCGGCGTGGTGGTCGATTCGCCACCGGGCGCCGGCAAGTCGACGCTCGTGGTGCGCGCAGCCGGGGAGCTGGCCGCCACCGGTGAGCCGCTGATGATCGTGGCGCAGACCAATGAGCAGGTGGACGACCTGATCGAGCGGCTCGGGGCACGTTCGCCGGAGCTGCGGGTGGGCCGGTTGTCGGCGGTCGACTACGAGCCGACACCACGGGTCAGGGCGCAACCGGGGTGCCGGGTCGCGGCGAAGGTGGCGGATCTGGGTTCACCACCGGTGACGATCGGCACGGCGGCCAAGTGGGCCACGGTCACCGAGGGCACCTGGCCGTGGGCGATCGTCGACGAGGCGTACCAGATGCGCTCCGATGCTCTGTTGCGCGTCGCGCCGAGGTTTGCGCGCGCCCTGTTCGTCGGCGACCCGGGCCAGCTGGATCCGTTCTCGACGGTGGAGGTGGAGCGGTGGATCGGCCTGTCCTGGGATCCGATGCAGAGCGCGGTGGCGGTGCTGCTGCGGCACAATCCGGAGCTGCCGGTGCATCGGCTGCCGGTGTCGTGGCGGCTGCCGGCGTCCGCGGCTCCGGTGGTGGCGCAGGCGTTCTACCCGTTCACCGGGTTCCGTTCGGGGACCGGGCCGGGTGATCGCACGCTCGCTTTCGAGCAGCCGGGGCGGGACGCGTTCGACGAGGCGCTCGATGCGGCCGCGGCGACCGGCTGGGGGTTGCACGAGCTGGCGGAGCGCTTCACCGTGCGTACCGATGCGGAAGCCGCCGCCGCCTGCGCGACGCTCGCCGCACGGGCGCTGACCAGGGAGGGCATCGCGTCCTCGGAGTCCGGCACCGGCCGGTTGACACCGGAGCGGATCGCCGTCGGGGCCGCCCACCGCGACCAGGTCGCGGTGATCCGTTCGCTGTTGCCGGAGGAGGCGGCGGGGGTCACTGTGGACACCGCGAATCGCCTGCAGGGCCGGGAGTACGACTTGACGGTGGTGCTGCACCCGCTCTCCGGCCGGCGTGACGCGACCGCCTTCCACCTGGAGTCGGGCCGCCTCTGCGTGCTGACCTCCCGGCATCGGCATGCGTGCGTCGTGGTGGCCCGGGCGGGCATCGCCGAGCTGCTCGACGCGCACCCGTCGACCGAGCCGGTGCACCTGAATGTTCCCGTGAAGTTCCCCGACGGGTGGGAGGCCAATCAATCGATGCTTGCCCATCTATACCGTCCGTGACGGTACGGTTGGTGAATGAAGCGCGACCGGGTCTACCACCCGATCCTGCGACCGCGTCGGGGCGAGTTCACAGCCCTGGCACACCTGTCGGCGGAGGAGTCCGAGCGGATCGTCCCCATCGTCGAGCTGGAGCCGGACGGTGTCGTCCTTCCGCTGGTCCGCGAGCTACGACCACGCGTGCGGGCGCTGGCCGTCGACTTCGGAGAGGTGCCCGAGCAGACCGCCGGGCCGGAGATGCTGGCGGAGCGCCTGAGCGGCCTCGGCCTCGCGATGATCCCGGTGCTCCGGCCACACGAGAGCAGTCTGCGGCTGGCCGGCCACGGCCGCGCCGCCCGGCTGCATCAGCGGGGCGCCGTGCTCCGCCTGCGGCCGCACGAGGATGCCGTCAACCCGGCCGAGGCGGACGCCGTCATCGAGCGGATGCTGCGGGCCGCCACCCTCGACCCGGGTGAGATCGACCTGCTCATCGACCTGGCCGAGACCGCCTGCCTGGCGCACGCCACAGCGGTGGAGGACAGGGCACGCCGGGTGCTGCGCTGGGCCCGCGACACGCCCTGGCGCTCGGTGAGCGTGGCGTCCGGCGCGATGCCGCCGAATCTCGACGATCTGCCGACCGACCGGCCGGTGGCGCTGGGCCGGCTCGACGCAAGGGTCTGGGAACGCCTCGGCGACCCGGATCTGGGCTACGCCGACTACGGCGTCACGTCCCCGGTGCGGCGCCGCGGGGTTCAGCACCATCGGCAGCTGCCGACCTTGCGGTACACGACGGCGACGGAGTGGTGGATCTACCGCTGGGCCCGGCGCGGCGGCCGTAGCGACGACCGATGCCACGATCTCTGCCGCACGCTGGTGTCCTCGCCGCAGTGGCCGTCGATCGGCGCCCGGTTCTCGTGGGGCGACGCCGAGATCGCGAGACGTGCCCGGACAGCGCGGGGCGCCGGCAGCTCGGCCAGCTGGATCGCGTGGGGCACCTCCCACCACATCGCTCACGTGCTGCACACCCTGCCGAGGGGAGGCTGATTGTCGTACGGTTGTTCTAATGTCGCTCACGGCTGCCCTGGCGTATGCCCGGCACGGGGTCCCCGTCCTGCCGGTGCACACACCTGACCTGACCGGCGCCTGTTCCTGCGACAGAGGGGCCCGATGCGAGCGTTCCGGCAAACATCCCCGGCTGCGACACGGCCTGTCCGAGGCGTCGACCGATCCGTCTCAGATCCGCCTGTGGTGGACGTTCTGGCCACGCGCCAACGTCGGCCTGCGGACCGGTGTGGTGATGGATGTGGCCGACGTCGACTCGGCGGAGGGCTGGCACGGGCTGCGCCATCTGCTCGGCGGCGACATCCCGCCCGGTCCACAGGTGCGGACCGGTTCGGGTGGGCGGCACCTCTGGTTCCGCCCGACCGGCTTCGGCAACCGGGTCCGCCTGCTGCCCGGCCTGGATTGGCGTGGTTCGGGCGGCTATGTCCTGGCGCCGCCGTCACGGCACGCGAGCGGGGGCGACTACCGCTGGATCCAGCGGCCCGCGGTGGCTCTGCCGCCCGGTCCGGCGCCGCTGGTGGCGCTGATCGCGGGCCCGCCACCCGAGCCGGCCCGCCGGCCGTTCCCGGCCCATCCCGGCCGCTACGCGGAGGCGGCGCTGGACGCCGAGACCGGCCGGGTCGCCGACGCCGCTCCCGGCACCCGCAACGACACCCTGAACCGGGCCGCTTTCGCGCTCGGCCGCCTCGTCGGCGCGGGTCTGCTCGACGAGGCCGAGGTCCGATGGGCGCTGACCGCCGCGGCGCGCCATGCCGGCCTGGGCCGGGCGGAGACCCGTCGCACGATCCGGTCGGGCCTCACCGCGGGCCGGCGTCAGCCGTTCACTCACCGACCGTCGAGCGCGGCCTGAGAATCACCGATTCGGTACGACCTACGCAGCGCCCCGTGGCTGTCCCCGCGAGGTGATCCCGGCGCAGGGCCCCAGCGCGACCGCCGGGCTGCTGCCCCATCACCGCCGGATCCCCACCACGACCGGCCGAGCGCGGGGCAGGTCCCGCCCCGGCTCGTCGTCAGGGCAGTCATCAGCGCCCGGCGACAGCCCTGAGAAAGCACCTGGCGACCGCCCTGAGAAAGCGCCCGGCGACCCGCCCTGAGAAAGCGCCCGGCGACCCGCCCTGAGAAAGCGCCCGGCGACCCGCCCTGAGAAAGCACCTGGCGACAGCCCTGACGATCAGCCGGCACTGATCCGGACCGCTACGAGCGAGACTGATCCGCTCCGGGCGCGGCCGGCCATCGTGGTGTGGTGGCAGCCGTGACGGGCGCGGCGGCGGGGAAATGGGTTCGCTCGGGAGGTGGGGCTGGGCGGAACCGCCGGGGAGAATGGATGGGGCGGAACGGGTCGCCGGGGAACGGCGAGACTGGAGGGACGGCCCCCGGGCAGGGGGTGGGTAGTCCTTTCGGGCGGGTTGAAACGGATGATCGGGTCGCGGCGGAAACGATGCGTGTACACGTGCCGCCGGTAGCCTGACGGTCGAGACCGCGGGGGGCGATGGTGCTTCAGTGGGGCCTGACCGGCGCAGCTGTGCTCGCTGATGCGCCGCGCCTGCGTTCGGTGCGCCGAATCACCTCGGGCCCGGTGCCGGATGACGCGTTCAACCGGGTCGCGATGCTGGTGCACAAGCTGATCGACGCCCCGATGGGTGCGGTCTGCCTGGTGGGCGAGGACCGGCAGGTGCTGGCCGGCCAGATGGGGGTGCCGGAGCCGCTGGCCTCGGCCCGGGAGATGCCGCTGACCCATTCGTTCAGCCGGCACGTCGTGATCGCCGGTGAGATGCAGGTGGTTCCGGATGTGCGGGACGACCCTCGGATGTGCGACAACCCGGTGATCGGTGAGATCGGCGCGATCGCCTACCTGGGTGCGCCGATCACCGACCCGGACGGCTTGATCGTGGGGGCGCTCTGCGCCATCGACCAGGAGCCGCGCGCCTGGACGCCGAGTGAGATCGCCCTGATCGGCGAGCTGGCCGAGGTGTGCTCGTCGGAGGTGTGCCTGCGGATCGCCCGGATCGCGGCCGAGGAGACACGCCTGGCGGCCGAGGAGGCGCGCGGCGCTGCCGAGGAGGCGCGCGGGGCGGCTGAGGAGGCCCGCCGGGCGGCCGAGTCGGCGCACCACCAGCTGGAGTTGCTGGCCGAGCTGACCGAGTCGCTGGCCGCGACGATGGATGTGGCGGAGGCGATGCGCCGGCTCGGTGACATCGTCACGGCGGCGCTGGCCGACTGGTGTGTGGTGGCGGTCGCCGACGATCCGGGCGGGGCCGCGTGTGTCTCGGCGGCGCACCGCGATCCGGAGCGGGCGGCCGACATGGCCCGGCTCGCCGAGCTGGCCGCCGGTTCCCACGTCGACCTGCGGGCGATGATCCTCGCGGTGCGGGCGCGGGGCCGTCCGGTCCGGTCCGCGGACGGTGACGCCGAGATGCGGAGCCGGATCAGTGACGCCGAGCTTGCCGAGATCACCGCGCGCGCCGGGTTCGGGGCTTCGCTGATCGTGCCGGTGGTGTCGCCGGTGCGGCGGCGGGCGCTGGGCGCGATCCTGCTGGTGAACCGGCCGGATCGGCCCGCGTTCTCGGCCGCCGAGGAGTGGACGGCGGCGGAGGTGGGTCGCCGGGCGGGGCTCGCGGTGGAGAACGGCCGGCTCTACCGGGAGCAGCGGCACGTCGCCGAGGTGCTGCAGCGGAGCCTGCTGACCGAGCTGCCGGTTCTGCCGGGGATCGAGCTGCACGCCCGTTACCTCCCGGCGCAGGACGGCGCGGCGGTCGGCGGGGACTGGTATGACGCGTTCGCCCAGCCGGACGGCAGCGTGGTGGTCGCGGTCGGGGACGTGTCCGGTCATGACATCGAGGCCGCGGCGACCATGGGTCAGCTGCGCAATCTGATCCGTGGTGACGCCTACGGCCGGGACGAGGAGCCGGGCGCGCTGCTCACCGCTCTCGATCAGACGCTGCACGGGTTGCGGGTGCCGGCGTCGGCGACGGCGGTGCTGGCTCGGGTACGTACGTGCTGGTCGGGGTACGAGGTGGGGTTCGCCAACGCCGGGCACCCGCCGCCGCTGCTGCTGTTGCCGGACGGCCAGGTTCAGGTGTGGTGGGTGCCGCCGGAGCCGCTGCTGGGCCTGCCTCCCCGGGATGAGCCGCGCACGACGGCCCGCCGGTTCGTCCCGGCCGGCTCGACGCTGATCCTCTACACCGACGGCCTGGTCGAGGACCGGGAGCAGCTGCTGGACGACGGGATCGCCCGGCTGTCGGCGGTGTTACGGGAGAACGCGTCCCGTTCCGGTGACGAACTCTGCGCCCGCCTCCTGGAGATCGCCCCGCGCCGCAGCGACGACATCGCCCTCTTGCTGGTCCGGCTGATCTGACGGGTCCGGCTGGTCGGCGAAGGGCACCGGCGGGCCGCCATGGGTCCAGGGCGTCTCGGCCGGTTCGGGCAGCGCGCCCCCGGGCCGGTAGGCCTCACTGAGCGTGGTCAGGATCAGCCGCTCCCCGACGGCCGGAACACTGCCCGGCTCGGCGACCAGGCGCCGCCCCATGCCGCCGGAGAGTTCGAGCAGCACGTCCACGCCGTCGCCGGCCGGGTTGATCGAGATGACGCGCGCTTTCTGGGAGGGCCGGGCCGGCGAGGTCAGCGACGCGCCCGGCTCGACCCGCACCGGCTCACCGGTGTGCACCATGATCCGGGGCCGCAGGACGGGCCGTTTCCCGCTGTCGTCGACCCGGTCCGGGTTGGCGAGAGTGACGGTCCCGGCGAAGGCCGCCCCGCTGAGCCGGTATTCGGCCAGGACCAGCGGGTCGTCGAAGGCGCGCTGGACGGCATACCGGGAGGCGGCGCTCTCCAGCCTCTGCAGGCGGGCGGCAGCGGCGACCGCCCCGTCACGGCGGGGTTGCGGCGGCCCGCCCTCGGCGAGCGTCTGCGCGAAGGCGGTGAAGGCGTCGCGGTCGGCGTCCCAGCGCAGGCGGACCCGTTCGCCGACGGGGAGACGGCGGAGCAGCGCGAGGGTACGCCACATCCGGTCCCACGTGGGCAGGAGCAGGTCGTGGAGCACCCGGGGCAGGTCCGGCGCGGAGCGTTCGATGAGGGGCGCGAGCACCCGGTTGTCGAAGTCGGGGTCGGTGGCGGGCCCGGCGACCGGCCCGTTCTCGGCTTCGCGGGCGGCGGCCGCCCCGGCCTCGATCCAGGCGAGCTGCACGCCGAACTGGGCGTCCTCGGCGGAGCTCTGCCCGGTCACCCAGTGGAGCCCGAGTGCCTGCACGGCGTTGACCAGCAGTGCCGAGCCGGGCATCTCGGCGGTGTTGGCGAAGAAGGTGAGCCAGCGGCCGAGCAGCGGCACGGCGGCCGGGACCGGGTTGTCGCCGTCGGTCTTCCGGAACCGGGTGGATCGGCCGAAGAGCCGCAGGAAGTCGACACCGGCCGGGTTGGGCACCCAGATCTGGGGCGCGTCGACGTACCGCCGGCGCACGTCCCGGCCCCGGTCGACGGCGACGTCCTCGGTGTCGGTGGCGAACGAGTCGACGTAGGGCACCAGGGTCGCGGCGAGGTCGGCGGCGAAGGCGAAGCGCTCGTCGCGGTTGCGCGGCTGGCCGACGGTGAGCAGCCTCGGGCGGGCCGGGTCGGTGCCGACCATGGCGGCCAGGGGCGCGTTCGCCTCACCGGCCATGACCAGCGGGATCAGCACGAGCGGGTGGTCGTGCACATGCAGGTGCCGCACGGTGGCGATCGGCTGGGCGCGACCGGCGACGACCGCCTGCGCCCGTGCGAGCGCGGTCAGCGTACTCAAGAAGGGCCTTCGGAAACGGACGGCGCGGAAGGCGCGGGGAAAGCGGAAGCGAGCGCCTCGTTCCGGAGCCGCAAGGCGGCCTGCAGCATCGCGGCCGCCTCGGCCTGCTCGGGGGCCGGCTCGCGGCGCCCTTCGGCCAGGGCGAGCACCTCCTCGACGGAGGAGATGCCGCCGAGCGCCTCCCGGACCGGCCGGCCGAGCGCCGCCGTGCCGCCGAGCGCCTCGTTGCGGCAGTAGACGGAGAGTTCACAGGCGGAGAGGCACTCGGGCGCATACCGCGCTTCGATGTGGGCGAGGGCGGTGACGAGCTCGTCGGGGTCGAGAGCGAGGTCGAAGCTGAGGCCGGCCGGGAGGGCGTCGATCAGGTCGGTGACCGAGGCGAGCCGGGACAGCTGGCGCCGCAGGGTGGAGAGCTGTTTGCGGACGTCGAGGACGACGGCGACAGGGTGGAAGCTGAAGTCGGCCGGGCAGACCAGGACGACCTCGTGGCTGACCGTGGACGGGTCCTGGCCGAGGCGTTGCAGCAGGTCGCGGAGGGCGAGGACGTAGACGGCGGCCTGCACGGCGGCGGCCGAGACCTTGGCGCTGTCGGCCTGCCCGTCGACGATCGCGAACGACTTGATCTCGACGACCTGGAGGCGGCCGTGATGCGCGTAGGCGATCAGGTCGGGCTCGAGGTAGACGGTCTGGCCGGCGACGTCGAGGGTGAGCAGTGGGTGGTCGATGAGCGCCGACTGCGCGTCGGCGAGCGTCTTGACGGTCTGCTCGTGGCGGTCGGTGAGCGTGTCGGAGGCGAGGTCCTGGTAGCCGAGCCCGGCGTCGGCGCCGAGGACCTCGCGGAGCCGGGCGCAGTCGTCGGCTTTGAGCATGGCCTCGAAGGCGTTGCCGCGGGACAGCGCGAACCGGGACTGGCCGAAACTGCCGGGGAAGCCGATGTGCTCGGCGAGTCTCTGTTTGTCGATGCCGGCCGCGTCGAGCACGGCGCGGCGGTTGCAGCCGGGATTGCCGGTGAGCGCGGCGATGGTGCGCGCGTTGTGGCGCTTGGCCCGCCCGGAGCCGCGCAACTGGTCCAACCGAGACTCCATAAGGAATTCGACTCTAGATCTTCAACCGGGTCGCGGCAATTCACCCACGAGAGGTGAATAAATCGCACATATCAGACACAAGCCGCACCACGCGCTACGTTCGGTGGCATGCCGAAGGCCATCTGGAACGACGAAGTGATCGCCGAGAGCGACGACACGGTGGTGCTCGAGGGCAATCACTACTTCCCCCTCGCCAGTGTCCGTGAGGACGTGCTCGTCCCCTCGGACACGCACACCGTCTGCCCCTGGAAGGGGAAGGCGTCCTACTACTCGCTGCGATCGGACGGGCACACCGCGCCGGACGCGGCCTGGTTCTACCCCGATCCGAAACCGGACGCCTCAGCCGTACGCGACCGGGTCGCCTTCCGCCGCGACGTGCTGATCGAGGCCTGACCGGCCGGAGGGATGGAGGCCCGCTCACGTGATCCGCGGGTGGGCCTCCTCGATCGCGGTGACCTCGAGATAGTCGAGCATGTCCCGCTGCTCCTCCGGATCCAGGGCGCCGAACGCGGCGTACGCCTCCTCGCGCGCGTGGGTCGTCTCCGCCGCCAGCAGCGCGATGATCGCCGACCAGGCCAGCGACACCCGGTCGAAGAGCCGGGCCCGTCGCAGCGAGGTGAGCCGGGACAGCATCGCGACCTTCGTCGCCGCGTCGTCGTCGAGCGCGACCCGGTCACACAGCTCGAAGAGCGCCTTCCCCCGGTAGGGGTGCTCGGACTCGATCATCCGGGCCAGCTCGGCGTTGTCCATCCGGTCCACCGGCGGGGCCGGGCCGCGCCGCGGCAGCGAGGGGCTGGGTTCACCGTGCACGACTGTCGCGTCCGCTCTCGAAACCGTTGCCGGGCGCCTGCTGCGGCAACCCCGCCGTACGCGTGAAGGTCGGGAAGTCAGGCGCCGGCATCACCGGCTCCTCGACGTCGACCGGTGTCGCGCCCTCGGCGGCACGTGGGGCGCCGTCGTCGACGCCGCGGTCTCCATCCAGCACGTTATAGCCCTCCGTTACCGACTTACCGTGATGAAGTCCCATGAGATCACGCCCGCGCAAACCCCGCGACCCTGGTCACTCGACTCGACGACCGGTGTAACGCCCCGGCAACGCGTCGACTGGAGCAGCGAGCAGTCACCGAACGTGAACTCCGTACCCCAATAGATCTTGAAGTAACCGGGGCCTGATGACTCAACCGTGCCCGGCCAGGACCGATGTGTCTCGCCGGAGGTGGATCGTGGGTCGCAACGCTCTGTGGGACCGGGTTCGGGTCGTCGTCGACGACGCCGTCGTGCTCGCGTCGCTGGTTCTGCTCGCCTGGCCGGTGGCCGATCCCGCTCAGCCCGGCGGGCTGACGGGCCGCGTCGTGCCGCTGCTGGCGGTGCTCTGCCTGGGCCTGGCTGTCCTGCTGCTGGACAGCCGGCGCGGGGTCCTACGGTACGTCACCGTGGCGTCCGCCCTGGTCGTCGTGGGGATCCGGCACATCGCCGGTGACCTTCCGCCGGCCGCGACCTGGCTGGTCCTGCTGCTGGCGGGCGCCGGGGTGCTGCGGCAGTTCCTGGGCAACCGGATCGACCCGGACCGCAACCGGCAGCAGACGCTGCTCGCTCAGCAGGCCTTCCGGGACACTCTGACCGGCCTCGGCAACCGGCGCATGTTCGTCGAGTACGCCGAGGAGGTGCTGGCCGAGCCGGCGCGCACCAAGACCGCGGTGATCGTGGTCGACCTGGACGGCCTCAAGGAGGTCAACGACGTGCTCGGGCACGCCGTCGGCGACGATCTGCTGCGTGCCGCCGCGGAACGTCTCGCGCTGAACGTGCGTGCCAACGACACCGTCGCCCGGCTCGACGGCGACGAGTTCGCGGTGCTGCTGCCCGGCCTGGAGGACGAACAGGCCGCGGTCGCGGTGGCCGAGCGGGTGCTCACCGAGCTGCACCGTCCCCTGCAGCTGGCCGGGGTGGCGCTGACCATCCGGGCGAGCGCCGGGGTCGCGATCACCGACGGTTTCGACGGGCTGAACGGGGTGCTGCGCCGCGCCGACCAGGCTCTGCTGCGGGCCAAGCGGGACGGTGGCGGGGTCGCCCGCCGGTTCGACCCGGTGCTGTTCGCGAAGGCGGAGCAGCGTCGCCTGGCCGAGCAGGACCTGATGCGCGGCCTGGAAGCCGGCGAGTTCGAGGTGCACTACCAGCCGATCGTGGACCTGGACAACGGCGGCATCACCGTCGGTGTGGAGGCGCTGGTCCGCTGGCGTCACCCGGAGAAGGGCCTGGTCCCACCGGCGCTCTTCCTGGACCTGGCCGAGCAGCTGGGCCAGGTGCCGAGGCTCGGCGGCTGGGTGCTCGAGGAGGCCTGCCGGCAAGCGCTGGCGTGGCAGGACCGGCATCCCGGTTTCGAGATGAACGTCAACCTGTCCGCCTCCCAGCTGACCAACCCGAAGCTGATCGACGAGGTGCGCGAGGTGCTGGAGCGTACCGGCCTGCCCCCGCAGGACCTGGTGCTGGAGCTGACCGAGTCGGTGGCGCTGACCGACCTGGTCGAGTCGGCCCGGGTGCTGAGCCAGCTCAAGGAGCTCGGTGTCCGGATCGCCCTGGACGACTTCGGCACCGGTTTCTCCTCGCTCAGCCACCTCAGCACCCTGCCGGTGGACGTGGTCAAGATCGACCGCTCGTTCGTGCAGGCGATGCCGGAGACCGGCGGCGCGTCGGTGGCCGAGGCGGTGCTGCACATCGCCCGGACCTTCAACCTGTCGCCGGTGGCCGAGGGTGTCGAGGACGCCGGCCAGGCCGAGCGCCTCAAGGACCTGGGCGCCGGGCGCGCCCAGGGTTACCACTTCGCCCGGCCGATGCCGGCGATCGGGGTGACCGAGCTGCTCGACAAGCAGTCGGCCGAGGTCAAGCTGGAGCTGTAGCCCCCCGTACGGACTCTTCGATGAGCGGGAGACGTTTCCCGGCGTAGAGCATCAGGCTCAGGATCGCGCCGAGGATCGCCAGGCCGCCGGCCGCGTACCAGGCGATGGTGTAGTTGCCGAACTGGTCACGCGCGAGGCCGGCGGCCGTGGCCGCGGCGGCCGCGCCGAACTGGTGCGAGGCGAAGACCCAGCCGAACACGATCGGCCCGGCCGCGCCGAAGTACTCCCGGCAGAGCGTCACGGTCGGCGGCACGGTGGCCACCCAGTCCAGCCCGTAGAAGAGGATGAAGATCAGCATGCTGGGGTGGGCGGTCGCGGCGAACAGCGACGGCAGCGTCAGCAGCGACAGCCCGCGCAGCGCGTAGTAGGCGCCGAGCAGGATCCGGCTGTCGACCCGGTCGGTGAGCCAGCCGGACGCGATGGTGCCGATCACGTCGAAGACGCCGACCAGCGCGAGCAGCGTCGCCGCGGTGGTCTGCGGCATGCCGTGATCGTGCGCGGCCGGGATGAAGTGGGTGCCGACCAGGCCGTTGGTGGTCGCCCCGCAGATCGCGAAACCACCGGCGAGCAGCCAGAACGGCCGGGTCTTGGCGGCGTCCCGGAGCGCGCGGAGGGCGTTTCCGGCGGCGCCCCCGGCCGGCGACACCTTCTCCTCGATCTCGGTGGCCCCGAGGGCGGGCACGTTCAGGTCGGCCGGATGGTCCCGCAACTTCCACCACAGCAGGGGTACGACACCGAGCGCGGCCACCGACACGGTGAGCGCCGCCGTCCGCCAGCCGTCCGACTCGACGATCCGGGACAGCACCGGCAGGAAGATCAGGTTTCCGGTCGCCCCGGCCGCGGTCAGCACCCCGGTGACCAGGCCGCGGTGCTTGACGAACCAGCGCCCGGTGATGGTCGCCACGAAGCCCAGGGCCAGCGAGCCGGTGCCGAGCCCGACGAGCACGCCCCAGCAGAGCACGAGTTGCCAGCTCTGGGTCATCCACAGGGTCAGCCCGGAGCCGGCCGAGACCAGCAGCAGCGCGGCCATCGCGACGCGGCGGATGCCGAACCGGGCCATCAGGGCCGCGGCGAACGGCGCCGTCAGGCCGTAGAGCAGCAGGTTCACCGACACGGCGGCGGAGATGGTGCCGAGGGACCAGCCGAACTCGTCGTGCAGCGGCTGGAGCATGACGGACGGGGTGGCCCGGAAACCGGCCGCCCCCAGCAGGGCGATGAAGGTGACCGCGGCGACGGCCCAGGCGGGATGGAAACGTCTCACGGCACCGATCCTTCTTCCTCACGCGCGTTCGGACGAGTGGCCCGAGGGCCATCATGCGCAAGAATCGAGCCATGCGTCATCTGATTGCGGTATTGGTGCTCGACGGCCTGGTGCCCTTCGACCTCGGCACCCCCACCCAGGTTTTCCTGTCCGCCCGGGACGAGACCATGACCAGGTTGTACGACGTGCGGGTCTGCGGCCCCGGACCGGTCACCGCCGAGGCGGGCTTCACCGTCGTCCCCGACCACGGCCTGGAGATGCTGGAGGCCGCCGACACGGTGATCGTCCCGGGCATCCACCGGGGCGGCCCGGTCACCGACGGCACACTGGACCCGGCGGTACGGGAGGCGCTGGTCGCCGCCGCGGCCCGGGGCGCCCGGATCGTCTCGATCTGCACCGGCGCGTCGGTGCTGGCCGCGGCCGGTCTGCTGGACGGGCGGCCGGCCGCCACCCACTGGGCCTGGGCGGAGCGGATCGGCGGGCTCTACCCGCGGGTCGCGTGGGACTTCGACGTGCTCTTCGTGGACGACGGCGACGTGCTGACGTCGGCCGGGGTGGGCGCCGGGGTGGACCTGTGCCTGCACATCATCCGTACCGACCACGGCGCCTCGGTGGCGAACCGGACGGCCCGGCGCTGCGTGGTGCCGCCGTGGCGGGACGGCGGCCAGGCGCAGTACATCGAGCGCCCGGTGCCCGCCGCGAACGGCGCCGGCACCGAGGGCACCCGGGCGTGGGTGCTGGACCGGCTCGCCGACCCGGTGAGCCTGGAGGAGATGGCCGGGCACGCCCGGATGAGCGTGCGCACGTTCACCCGCCGGTTCCGCGACGAGACCGGGCTGAGCCCGCGGCAGTGGCTGCTCCGCCAGCGGGTCGAGCACGCCCGCATCCTGCTGGAGTCGACCGACCTGGCGGTCGACGCGGTGGCCCGCAGGTCCGGGCTGGGCAGCGCGACCGCCCTGCGTCAGCACATGCACGCCACGATCGGGGTCGCCCCGTCCGCTTACCGCCGTACTTTCCGGCACTGAGCCTCACGCTCAGTTCCGCCCGGAAGTGTCCGACTGGATCACTGAGCCCTCTTATCCGCCCCCGCTGAGGAACCCATGGATCAGACCTTCCGCCCGCTGCTCGACGCCCTCAAGCAGATCGGTGTGGACCCCGCCGCGGTCGACCGAGCCGCGGCGGAGGCCGAACGAAGCGGCCGATCGGCTCGGGCCGTCCTGATCAACGATCAGGTGGTCACCGAGGAGCAGCTGACCCAGGCGGCGGCCGCCGCCTTCGGCATCAACACCCTGGACCTCGTCGGCTACACCCCGGATCCGCAGGCCCTGAAGCGGATCCCGTTGCCCGTGGTGCTCCGCCACCGGGTCCTCGGCCTGGCCATCAACGACGGCGAGCTGGTCGTCGGCGTGACCGACCCGGCCGACGTGGTGGCCCTGGACGACGTGCGGGCCGCCACCGGCATGACGATCCGGCCGGTGGTGGTGGCCCGCAGCGAGGTCCGCCGGATCATCGAGAAGCTCCAGCGTGAGGGCGCCGACCTGGCCGACCTGGCCGACGACGGGCTGGACGACCAGGCCGGCATGGCCGCACAGGCGACCAGCAGCGACGACGCGCCGATCGTCCGTTACGTGAACAGCCTGATCGAGCAGGCCGTCATGAACCGCGCCTCCGACCTGCACCTGGAGCCGACCGAGGACGACATGCGGGTCCGCTACCGGATCGACGGCGTGCTGCACGAGGTGGACCTGGTCCCCCGGGGCGTGATGAACGCGCTGATCTCCCGCATCAAGATCATGTCCGGGGTCGACATCACCGAGAAGCGGATCCCGCAGAACGGCCGCATCACCGCGATGATCCGCGACCGTACGGTCGACCTGCGAACCGCCACACTGCCCACGGTCTGGGGCGAGAAGATCGTGCTCCGTGTCCTGGACACCGGCGGCATCGACCTCGACCTGGCCAAACTCGGCTTCACCCAGCACAATCTGAAGCGCTTCTCCGAGTCGTTCAGCAAGCCGCACGGGATGGTGCTGGTGACCGGGCCGACCGGTTCCGGCAAGTCGACGACGCTGTACGCCACCCTCGGCAAGATCAGCCGGCCCGAGGTCAACGTGATCACCGTCGAGGACCCGGTCGAGTACCGGCTGCGCGGCATCAACCAGGTGCAGGTCAACGCGAAGGCCGGACTGACCTTCGCCGCGGTGCTGCCGGCCATTCTGCGTACCGACCCGGACGTCGTGCTGATCGGTGAGATCCGGGACGGCAACACCGCGCAGATCGCGGTCGAGGCCGCGCTCACCGGTCACCTTCTGCTCTCCACTCTGCACACCAACGACGCGCCGGGCGCGGTCACCCGTCTCACCGAGATGGGCATCGAGCCGTTCCTGGTCGGGTCGTCGCTGGACTGTGTGCTCGCCCAGCGTCTGGCCCGGCGGATCTGCGACTGGTGCAAGGAGCCGTACACGCCGACCGAGGAGGAGATCCTGGGCGCCAACTGGCCGCTGCAGGACCTGGCCTTCCCGGAGGTGCTGTACAAGCCGGTGGGCTGCCGGAACTGCGCGAACACCGGGTACAAGGGCCGGATCGCGATCCACGAGGTGATGCAGGTGAGCCCGGAGATCGAGTCGCTGACCATCAAGCGCGCCTCGGCCGGCGAGATCCGCGAGGTCGCTCTCAGCCAGGGCATGTACGACCTGCGCGCCGACGGTCTGGTGAAGGCCGCGGGCGGGCTGACCTCGATCCGGGAGGTCTCCCGGGTGGCCGTCTAGCGCACCTGTTCCGCTACTAAACCCGGTCCCGGCGTTGCCGATTCAACTGGCGTCGGAAACACCGAGGACGGACCGGGAGGGTACGGATGGACACGCTCCAGTACGACGGGCAACAGGCGGAGTACGCGCCCGCGCCCGCGGACGGTCTGGACGTGCTGGACCAGATGCTCGTCACCCTGGTCCAGTCGGGCGGGTCCGACCTGCACCTGACGGTCGGCTCCCCGCCGATGATGCGGGTGCGCGGAGAGCTGCGGGCGGTCCCCGGATACGGCCGGCTCAACGGCGCCGACACCGAGCTGCTGGCCCGCGCGGCCGTCAGCCCCGCTCAGTGGGAGACGTTCCTCACCGATCAGGAGCTCGACTTCGCGCACAGCATCGTCGGCGTCTCCCGGTTCCGCGGCAACCTCTACCGGCAGCGGACCTCGTGCGGCGCGGTCTTCCGGGCCATCCCGCACAAGATCAAGCCGCTGGACGAGCTGGGCATGCCCGAGTCGGTGGCCCGTTTCGCCCACCTGCCGCGTGGCCTGGTGCTGGTGACCGGACCGACCGGTTCCGGCAAGACCACCACCCTGGCGTCGCTGCTCGACCTGGCCAACCGCTCGCGGGCCGACCACATCATCACCATCGAGGACCCGATCGAGTTCCTGCACCCGCACAAGCGGTGTGTGGTGAACCAGCGGGAGGTCGGCACCGACACCGACACCTTCGCCTCGGCTCTCAAGCACGCGCTGCGGCAGGACCCGGACATCATCCTGGTCGGCGAGCTGCGTGACCTGACCACCACCTCCACGGCGCTGACCGCCGCGGAGACCGGTCACCTCGTGATGGCGACCCTGCACACGCAGAGCGCCACCCAGACCATCGACCGGGTCATCGACATCTTCCCGCCGCACCAGCAGCTGCAGATCCGCGCCCAGCTGGCGGCGAGTCTGCAGGGCGTGATCACTCAGGCGCTGGCGCCGACTGCCGACGGAAAGGGGCGTGCCGTGATCTGCGAGATCCTCACCGCCACCCCGGCCATCCGCAGCCTGATCCGGGAGGGCAAGACCCACCAGATCCCGTCCTTCATGCAGGCCGGTGGCTCCGAGGGCATGCTCGCCTTCGACCAGCACCTGGCCGAGAAGGTCCGCGAAGGCATCGTCAGCATGGCGGCCGCCCTGGAGATCTGCCACGGGGCCGACGAACTCAAGCGACTCGTGGGACGGAACTGATCCGATGGCGTCCACCAAGACATTCACCTATCACGCGATCGACGCCTCCGGTAAGAAGGCCAAAGGCACGATCGAGGCCCCCAACGAGGCGGCCGCCACGCACATGCTGCGCCAGCGCGGCGAGGTCCCGCTCGATCTGATCGAGGCGGGTCAGGGGCTCCAGAAGGAGCTCAAGATCCCCGGCCTGGGGAACCGCGTCAAGCTGAAGGACCTCGCGGTCTTCGCGCGGCAGTTCGCCACCATGACCGCGTCCGGCATGTCCCTGCTGCGGTCGCTGGCGATCCTCGAGGAGCAGACCTCGTCGCCGCCGCTGAAGAAGGCGCTCGGCGAGCTGCGCGGCGACGTGGCCGGCGGCGCCGGGTTGTCGGCCTCGATGGCGAAGCACGACCGGGTCTTCCCGCGCCTGATGATCGCCATGATCCGGGCCGGTGAGGCCGGCGGTATGATCGACAAGGCCCTCGAGCAGATCGCCGAGAGCCTGGAGAAGGACACCGCGCTCCGCGGCAAGATCAAGAGTGCGCTGACGTATCCGGCGATCGTCCTCGGCTTCACCTTCGTGATGATCGCCGGCGTGCTGATCTTCATCGTCCCGATCTTCGAGGCGATGTTCAAGAGCCTCGGTGGCGAGCTTCCCGCGATCACCCAGTTCCTGGTCACCGCCAGCCACAACATGGGCTGGATCGGTCCGCTGGTGCTCGGCGTCATGTTCGGGACCAGCTTCTTCTACAAGCGGCAGATGCGCGACAGCGAGGAGTTCCGCCTCAAGGTCGACCGGCTGAAGATCCGGCTCCCCGTCTTCGGCCCGCTCCTGCGCAAGCTCGCCATGAGCCGCTTCTCCCGCAACCTCGGCCTGCTCCTGAACGTCGGTGTTCCGGTCATGCAGGCGCTGGCGGTGGTCGGTGAGACCACCGGCAACGAGGTGATCAATGCCGCGATGAAGGACGTGCAGTCGACCGTTCGTGACGGTCAGCCCATGTCTTCGGCGCTACGGCATCATTCGATCTTCCCCGAGATGGTCACTCAGATGGTCGAAGTCGGTGAAGAGAGCGGTCAGATCAGTCAGATGCTCGACAAGATTGCCGACTTCTACGACCGCGAGGTCGATGAGGCCGCGGAATCCCTGACCGCATCGATCGAACCCATCATGGTGCTCGTCATGGGCACCGTGGTCGGCGGCATGGTGATCTGCCTTTACCTGCCGATGTTCACGATCTACCAGAACATCCAGAGCTGACGGCCCCGCAACGAAGCGACAGCCGAATTCTCCGGCCGACTCCCGACGGCCGGCTGGCACACACGGGCGCCAAGGCTCGGTGCCCCCCTTCCCCGCCCCACCATCCCCATGCCATGGAGGACACCCCAAATGCAGGATGTCATCGCCCGTCTCCGTGCCGGCAAGAAGAACGACGAAGGCTTCACCCTCATCGAGCTTCTGGTCGTCGTGGTCATCATCGGCGTCCTGGTCGCCATCGCCGTCCCGGTCTACCTGAACTACCGTCAGGGCGCCGCCGACAAGTCGGCCCAGTCCGACGTGCGTGGCGCGATCAGCGCGGTCGAGCAGTTCTACACCGAGAACGGCAACAAGTACCCGACCGGCCCGCTCACCCTGACCAACGACGACGGCACCAAGACCCAGCTCAAGCTCTCGACCGCGACCGGTGAGAAGCAGGCCATCACGCTGTCGGACAAGACCCAGATCACCTACGTGAACGGCACCGTCGCCGGCACCTACAAGATCTGCGCCACCAACTCCGGCGGCAGCGGCAAGAAGTACATCTACGACAGCGAGAAGGGCGGCTCGGTCCAGCAGGGCGCGACCACCCTGAACATGACCACCTGCCTCTGACGCAACCGCTCGGGTGGCGCCGTCGCCGGCGCCACCCGGCCCCGCACCGATCACGAGCCCGAGGAGGACCGCCATGCCCGAGACCCCGCTGTTCGGCATCGTGGCTCTGCTCGGGCTCGCGATCGGTTCCTTCCTGAACGTCGTCATCCACCGGGTCCCCGACAACAAGTCGCTGGTCCACCCGGGATCCCGCTGCCCGCGGTGCGAGAACCCGATCCGGGCCCGGCACAACGTCCCGGTGCTCGGCTGGCTGATGCTCCGCGGCAGGTGCGCCGACTGCGGCGAGCCGATCAGCGTCCGCTACCCGCTCGTCGAGGCCGGCACCGCGGCTCTGTTCGTGGCCGTCGCGGCACGGTTCGGCTGGTCCTGGGAACTGCCCGCCTACCTCTACCTCGCCGCCGTCGCCATCGCTCTCACGATGATCGATTTCGACCGGATGCGACTGCCCAACAAGATCGTCATTCCCTCGTACGGCGTGGCGGCCGTCCTGCTGACGCCGGTCTCGATCCTCGCCGGCGACCCGGAGGCGCTGCTCCGCGCCGCCGGCGCCGCTCTGGCCCTCTACCTGCTCTACCGGTTCCTGGCGATCTTCGGCCTGGGCGGCGGCGACGTGAAGCTGGCCCCGCTGCTCGGCTTCTACCTCGGCTGGCTCGGCTGGGACGCGGTGGTGGTCGGCGCCTTCGCCGGCTTCGTGATCGGCGGACTGCCCGCCATCGCGCTGCTGATCAGCCGGAAGGTCCAGCTCAAGTCGAAGATCCCGTTCGGCCCGAGCATGCTGGCGGGCGCGCTCCTGGCGGTCTTCGCCGGCACGCCACTCGCCACCTGGTACCTCGAACAGCTCCAGCTCCCACCCGTCTGACACCCGAGAAGGCCGTCTGACACCCGAGAAGGAAGGAACACCGATGGCTGGCTCTACGCCGATCGGGCTCGACATCGGCTCGTCCTCCATCCGGGCCGTGGAAGTACGCCGGAACAAGGACGACTACACACTGATCAACTTCGGCCAGTTCCCGCTGGAGGCGGGCACCGTCGCGGCCGGGGTGGTCCAGGACCCGGGCACCGTCACGGCAGCCCTCAAGCAGCTCTGGGCGGCGTCGAAGTTCGGCAGCAAGAAGGTCACCCTCGCGGTCACCAACCCGCAGCTCGTGGTCCGTGAGACGTCGGTCGCCAACCTGCCGCAGAGCCAGATGCGCCAGGCCCTGCCGTTCCAGGTCAAGGAGCAGCTCCCCCTCGCGGTCGAGCGCTCGCTGCTGGACTTCTACCCGCTCGAGCAGCCCGGCGACAACCCGACCGTACGCGGCCTGCTGATCGCCATGCCCAAGGACGCGGTGCTCGCGCTCGTCCAGGCGGTGCAGAAGGCCGGCCTCAAGGTGGTCGGCGTCGACCTCGCCTCGTTCGCCATGCTGCGCTCCGCCTCGCGGCTGGACGCCCAGGTCGAGGCGATCGTGGACATCGGCGCCAACATCACCAGCGTCGTCGTGCACGCGGACGGCGAGCCGCTGTTCGTCCGTACCCTGCCCCGGGGTGGCTCGGAGATCACCGAGAACATCGCGACCCGGCTGGGCCTGCCGACCGCCGAGGCCGAGGCGCTCAAGTGCCGGTTCGGCCTGCACGGCGACGGCAACCCGGACACGGTGGCCGCCCTGGTCGACGCGGTGCGCCCGCTCTCCAGCGAGCTGCGCAGCTCGTTCACCTACCTGGCCTCCGGCGAGCGGCAGAAGCAGGTCACCCGGATCTCGCTCTGCGGTGGCAGCGCGCTCATGCCCGGCCTCGCCGAGCACCTGCAGGAGCAGCTCGGTGTCCCGGTGATGTACGCCGACAACGCGGCCCGCCTGCGTGACACGCGCAAGGCCCGGGAGCGTGGGTTCGACAGTTTCGTGCCGTCGGCGGCGGTGTCGATCGGCCTCACCCTCGGAGCGGCCTGATGAGCACCACCGCACTGATGCCCGTGGACCCCTCGGTCTCGCCGCAGCAGGCGGCCCGGGTCCTCTCCATCCGCGCCGACCTGCTGCCCCAGGAGATCCGGGACGGCCGGCGGTCCCGGCGGGTCCGTACCCTCATCGTGATCCTCGTGCTGCTCGTGGTGGCCGCCCTCGGCGCCTGGTACTGGCAGGCCGGCCAGGACAAGGTGGCCGCCGACGAGGAGTACGAGCAGATGTTCCAGACGCTGACCACCACCAAGGCGGCGCAGCGGACCGACGAGCTCAAGGCCCTGGTCGAGTACCAGGACGGCGGCGAGTCGCTGACCAAGGAGCTGAGCGCGCTCCAGGCCAAGGACCTCTCGTGGACCAACCTGGTCAACCTGATCCGGGACGAGGCCGTGGACGAGAAGGTGATCCTCACCGAGATCAGCGGCGGGCTCGCCACCGAGGACGCCACGGCCACCGACACCTCCGAGGCCGGCACGCTGGCCGTGTCCGGCTGGGCCGAGAACAAGAAGGTCGTCGCCGACTACGTCAACGAGCTGGGCACCCTGCAGCACGTGACCAACCCGTTCGTCACGAACGTCACCCGGGACGACCCGGCGGGCTACACCTTCTCGCTCACCCTGACCATCACCGACAAGGCCCTCTGCGGCCGGTTCACCAGCGACTGCCCGAGCGGAGGTAAGTGATGACCACCCGGCGCATCGACCAGATCTGGCTCTTCGGCGGCCTGGCCCTCATCATCCTGCTCGTGGTGGGCGGCTGGTTCATGATGATCAAGCCGCAGTACACGAGCCGGGACAGCGTGCAGGCGGACACCGCCGAGACCGAGACCCAGCTGCTCAAGGAGCAGAAGCGGCTCACCGAGCTGAAGACCGAGCTCAAGAAGATCACCGAGTACAAGGCCGACCTGCTCACCGCGCAGCAGGCCCTGCCGTACCACAACACCACCAACAAGATCCCCGAGTTCCTCAAGCAGCTGCAGACCCTCGGCCTCCAGTACCAGGTGGAGGTCAGCGGGTACGCGGCGACCGGCGAGGAGACCTCGTCGACCACCCCCACGGTGACCGAGCTGCCGATCACGCTCAACATCGAGGGTCCGGTCGACAACATCATGAAGCTGGTCAAGCACCTGCAGACCGAGCAGCCGCGAGCCCTGCTGATCGAGAACGCCAAGCTGACGGTGGCCGGCGACAAGTCGGAGCTGTCGCTCACCCTCAAGGCCTTCATCACCTCGACGAAGACCGCGTCCGTCAAGTCCTGACCCGGATCATCGAAAAGCCCCTGTTCTCGACCGAACAGGGGCTTTTCGCCGCACCTCGCCCGCAACCGGACGGCACTCCGGGGCCGGAGGCGCCCGCCGATCGGTGAGGTGACACGAGAAAGGGCCCCACGATGAACCAGAACCTGATCCTGATCGCCGACGACGACAGCGACGTCCGCGACCTTCTTTCCGTGACACTGGAGGCGGCCGGCTACCGCGCTCTCGGCGCCAAGGACGGCAACACGGCGGCCCGCATCCTGACCGTGGCCAAGCCGGTCGGCATGATCACCGACGTACGGATGCCGGCCATGAACGGGATGGAGCTGTGCAAGCTGGCGCGCAACACCCCGGCGATCCGCGACATGGCGATCCTGATGGTCTCCGGCAACAGCCACACCTACGACGTCAACGCCGGCATGACAGCGGGCGCCGACGGCTACCTGTCCAAGCCGATCGCGCCGCGCGATCTGGTGAGCCGGCTGCAGACCCTGATCAGCAAGCGCCATCTGGGCGCCTGACCGTCCTCACACGACCATTCTCCTGTGCGATTCCTATGGATCGCGGCCAAACCCTCGCATACCACCGAAACGACAGTTATCGTTGCGTTCGGCCCGTGCCGTTCCCCCCGTAGCGGCACGGGCCCCTGATCAACGCACGACGAGGCGCAGGTCGGCGGTGACCACCTGCCCGGGGCCGTCACCGGCCGCCACGGTCCGCAGGGCCACCTCGTCGATCGGGCCGGTGACCGTGACCAGGGCGGTCCGGCCCAGGTCGACGAACTCCATCGCCACACCGCCCGCGTACTCGATGGCCGAGACCGTCAGATCCCCGGCGACCGGGCGGCCCGAGGCCGGCCGCAGCTCGACCGTCGCACCGAGCCGGACCATCCCGGCGACACAGCGCACCGTGCACCGAAGCGACGTCGGCGACAGCTCCTTGATCTCGAACAGCTGCAGCTGCGGTTGGTCATCCATTGCCCGCCTCCCGAACTACTCGATCCGCTCGCGCTGGGCCACGGCGGCCGTCGTCGGCATGCACGTTCTCCCCGTTACCTTTTTGATCGTCCCCGATGGGGACTGCTCGGTCGCTCGGTCCGGTATGACTTACCGCCCCTGTCGTACGCATGATCCGGGGGGTGT
>NZ_FONV01000043.1 GCF_900113015.1 Actinoplanes philippinensis | reverse complement strand
GCTGGACCACCGGCACCGCCTACGATCCCGCACAACACCGAGCCCTCCAACGACTCCTCAACCAAGATCAAACCGTGGCGGGTTGACACAGGGCTACTCATGCGCCGACCGTACCTCGTGGTGGTATCGATCCGATCCGGGCGGCCGCCGGTCAGATGCACGCCGTGCAGCCCTTCCGGCCGGACTGACAGTTCGGCGACATCCGGGCCCGGCCCCGTAGCCCTATGATCTGCCGCGTGCTGACGTGCAGGGTCCTCGGACCGGTCGAGATCCAGGTGGACGGCACGTCCGTACCGCTGCCGGGGTTGCTGCCCCGTCGGCTGGTCACGGCGCTGGCGGCGGCGCACGGGCGGCCGGTCGGCGAGGACACCCTCATCGACCTGCTGTGGGGCGCGGAGCCGCCGGCCAACCCGAGGAGCTCGCTGTTCTCGTACGTGTCGCGGCTGCGCAAAGGGCTCGGCGCCGACCGGGAGTCGCTGGCCCGGGCCGGCGACGGCTATCTGCTGCGCGTCGGCGACCTCGACGCCGACCGGTTCGCCGAGCTGGTCGAGCACGGCCGCCGGCTGCTGGCCGAGGGGCACGCCGACCAGGCGGCGCAGGCGCTCGCCGGCGCCCTCGGCATGTGGCGGGGCGAGGCCTTCGCCGAGCTGCCCGAGCATGCCGCGTCGTATCGGGCCCGGCTGGGCGAGCTGCGCGCGGTGGCCGTCGAGGAACGCCTCGCGGCGCGGCTCGCCGCCGGGGACGCGGCCGGCACGGTCGGTGATCTCGAGAAGGCGGTACGCGCGGAGCCGTACCGGGAGCGCCGCTGGGAGCTGCTGATCCTCGCCCAGTACCGGAGCGGCCGGCAGGCGGACGCGCTGTCGTCGCTGCGCCGGGTCCGGGACCTGCTCGCCGAGGAGCTCGGCCTCGACCCGGGCCCGGCGCTGCAGGACCTGGAACGCCGGCTGCTGCTGCAGGATCCGCGGCTGCTGCGGGAGGCCCGCCCGGCCGGCACACCACGGCCGCTGTCGGCGTTCCTGGGGCGCGACACCGAGCTGGCGCTGCTCGGGCGGCTCACGTCCGTACACCGTCTGGTCACGCTCGTCGGACCGGGCGGGGCCGGCAAGACGCGGCTGGGCGTCGAGTTCGCCGCCGATCGCGCCTGGTTCGTCCGCCTCGCGGACTCGGCCGATCCGCTGCCGGCCGTCGCCGCCGCGCTGGGCCTGCGCGGATCGACGCTGGAGCGGGTCACCGCCGCTCTCGCCGACCGGCCCGGCATGCTGCTGCTCGACAACTGTGAGCACCTGGCCGGCCCGGTCGGCGAGCTGGTCCTGCACCTGCTGGCGCACTGCCCCGGCCTGCGGGTGCTGGCGACCAGCCGCGAACCGCTCGCGGTCACCGGCGAGCAGCTGCTCCCGGTCGATCCGCTGCCGGTCACCGCGGCGGTCGAGCTGCTGGTCGACCGGATCTCGGCGCAGCGGCCCGGCTGGCGGCCGGACGCCGCCGACGCCGCGCACCTGGCCCACATCGCCGCCGCCCTCGACGGCATCCCGCTCGCCCTCGAACTGGCCGCCGCCCGCTCCCGGATGGTGAGTCTCGGCGACCTGAGCGACATGCTCGGCGACCGGTTCCCGTCGCTGGGGACCGTCCCGGGCGGGGCGATCACCCCGCACCAGACGCTGGAGGCCGCCGTCGCGTGGAGCGTGGACCTGCTGCCACCGGCCGGCCGGGCGCTGCTGCTGCGGTTGTGGCCGTTCGAGGGCGGCTTCCCGCTGGACGCCGCCGACGACGACCTCGACCGGCTGTCCGCCCTGGTCGCCCGATCGGTGGTGGCCGCCGACATCGACGTGACACCCACCCGGTACCGGCTCCTGGAGATCATCCGGGCGTACTGCCGGGCCCACGATCCCGACCCGGCCGCCAGCCGCCGCGGCCACGCCGACTGGGTGCACGCCCTGGTCGCCCGCTGGGTGCCCGAACTGTCCGGCGAGCACTCGTCGCACGCGATGCGGGTGCTGCGCCGCGACCTGGCCAACGTGCACGCCGGCATCGAGCACGACCTGACCGCCGCTCCCGAGGCCGCGCTGCGTACCGCCTCGCTGATGGCGTGGTTCTGGTTCCGGGCCGGGCACACGGCCACCGGGCTGCGGCTGCTCGGCGCGGCACTCGCCGCGGCGCCGCACGCCCCGGCCGCCGATCGTGGCCGTGCGCTGGCCGCCGGGGCGACGGTCCGGTTCATCAGCGGCGACCTCGAGGGCGCGCGCCGATGGCTGGACGAGGCTCGCAAGGTCTTGGACCCGCCCGCTGACCAGGCGGAACGTGTGGTGTACGCGCAGATGCTCTACTACGAGTCGGTGGTCGCCCACGGGCTGGAGGACTACCCGGCCGCCGAGCGGCGGGCTCGCGAGTCGGTGGCCGCCGCCCGCGCCTACGGCGAGGACTGGATCGTCCCGTCCGCCGAAGTGTGCCTCGGCTTCGCGCTGACCGGCCTCGGCCGCCTCGACGAGGCACGCGCCGTGCTCACAGGTGCCATCGCCGAAGCCCTCGGCCGCCGGCAGGGCTGGGCGGCGGCGCTCGGCGAGATGGGACTCGGCTGGGTCGGCCTCGCCGGCATCACCCCGGGCCGGGCCGGCTCACCGGTCGCCCCCGACGACGCGCTGGCCGCGATCCGCCGGTCGCTGCGCCTGTTCCGCGTCGAGGACGACCTCGGCAACCTGCTCACCTGCCTCTACATGGGCGCGCAGGCGCTGGCGCTGGCCGGGCGCCGGGAGACGGCGGCGGTGCTGCTGACGGCGGTCCGCGGGTACGCGGTGCGCCGCGGCATCGACCCCGGGCTGGTGAGCCCGCAGCTGAGCGCCGCCGTCGACCTGGACGTCGACGTCAGACTCGACGAACAGCAGATGATCGACCTCCTGGACCCGGCCGTCTGACGGCACACCGTGTCAGCTCCCCGGGCAGGCACGCCACCGACGGCCCGCCGCCCTAGAGTGACGGGCATGACCTGCATCGTGGGCATCACGGACGGGCGGACCGTCACCATCGGCGGCGACTCCGCGGGCAGCGACGGATGGCACGTCGCGGTGCGGTCGGATTCCAAGGTCTTCCAGGTGGGCCCCTACCTGATGGGGTTCACGACCAGCTACCGGATGGGCCAGCTGCTGCGGTATTCGCTGACCGTCGGCGAACCCGACACCTGGGACGTGGACCGTTTCATGGTGACCACGTTCATCGAGGCCGTCCGCGAGTGCCTGTCCACGGGCGGCTACGCCCGCAACGACAACGGCCAGGAACAGGGTGGACAGTTCCTGGTCGGCATTCACGGCCGCCTCTACGTCGTCGGCGACGACTATCAGATCGGCCATACGATCTCGGGTTATGCCGCGGTCGGCTCCGGATACCTGGTCGCCCTCGGATCACTGCACTCCACGGCCCGCACGCCGGAGGTCACCAGCCAGCAGCGCGCGGTGATGGCCCTGGAGGCGGCAGCCGAGCTGACCGAGGGCGTACGCCCACCCTTCACCGTGGTCCAGTCGGAGTAGGACACGGCCGCACCGGACGGCCCCTCCGGGACTGACGCCGACGATGTGCCGGGTCGTCAGCGTGGCCAGCGGCCCGCCGCCCGCGCCGCCGCCACCTCGGCCGGCGCCAGGTCGGCGAGCGTCCCCGCGACCGCGGCCAGGTCACCGCGCAGAGCACCGGCCGCCCCGCCCGGATCGGCGCACAACACGCCGGTGCGGCAGACCATCTCCACCGCGACCCGGTGGTTGCCGCCCAGGGCGGCGATCTTCGAGGCCAGCAGGTACGTGTTGGCCAGCTCCCACACCGCCAGCGGGTCGACGCCGGCCAGGCTCTCCCGGATCTCCGCGGCGGTGGCGATCGCCCGGCCCGCCTCCCCCAGCGTGTACGGCGCGGCGCCGCCCCGCTCGACGATGACGCCGGCCATCGTGTCCGCCCGGTTGTGCAGCAGCGTGCCCAGGGCCCGCCGGGCCGGCCGGTGAGCGTACGGGCAGGCCTTGCCGATCGCGATGCCGTCGGCGATCAGCCGCAGCCCGCGGTCGGTGTCACCGCCGAGCACGGCGAGCTGGGCCACGTCACCGATCACGGTCATCGACTCGGCGGCCCAGTCGGAGCGTCCGTCGTCGTCGTCGGCGGGCCGGGCCCGCTCGAAGCACCAGATCGCCCGCCGGCCCTCCTCGGCGACGTCGCCGGCACGGCCCAGCGTGTGCGCCACCAGCGCGGACCGCCAATGGGCGCGGCCCCCGCGGCGCAGCAGCGACCGATGCCACCGGGTCAGGGCGTCCATCGCGATCCTCGGGTTCCACACCTCGTCGAACCACTGTCGCGCCGCCGCCAGCGACTCCCACGCCGCCGCCGGATCGGTCCCGCCGAGCGCGACCCCGGCGGCGTAGCTCCGGTCCGCCTCGTCGAGCCCCGGCCCCGCCACGAGCCGGAGCCCGTCGTCGCCGAGCAGCCGCTCGAACCGGGCCAGGTCCTCCCGGTGGTGGCTGTCCGCGTACGGCCGCAGCACCTCGGCCCCCGCCGTCAGCGCCCGCTCCGCGGCCAGGAACCGCCCCGACCGGAACGACGCCGCCGCCACCGCGTCGTAGGCGAACGCGAGGAAACCGGCCGTCCCGCCCGGCGCGAGGAGGTGGACCGCCTGATCCCCGAGAGATCTGCCCTGGCCGGCACGCCCGGCGACCACCATCACGTGCGCCCACAGCGCCAGCGACAGGCCGAACAGCTCGCCGGACGGCCCGGCCCGGCGGCGCGCGGCCAGGCCGGCGGCCCGGGTGGTCTCGTCGGCGCCCGGAACGAGGCCGGTCAGGGCGAGCAGCCGTTCCTCGGCGTCGGCGGCGGCCCCCTCGTCACCGGCGGCGTGGGCCTGCTCGATCATCGCGGTGACGGCGTCCACGTCGGTGAGCGCGAAGAGCGCGTCGCCGCTCCCACCGGCCCGCGCCCGGGCGTGAGCGGCGGCCACCTCCCCCGCCCACGGGTGCTGCTCGGTGATCGGCGCGGCGACCGGCGCCGCGCGTTCCCCGTGCGGCACGAAGAAGTCCCGCCGTGCCCCCGGCGCCGGTTTCGGATCGCCGTCGGCCATCTCCTCGGCGAGCACCACGAACAGCCCGCGCACCCCGTCAGGCCCGGACGGGTCGCCGTCGCGGGTGCCGTTCATGGTCAGCCAGCCGGGCGGCCCGTACCGTTCGAGGTGCCGGTCGTACCAGTCACCGAACTCGTCGTCGCCCAGGAACAGGCGCGCCCACGGCAGGGCGGCCGGGTCACCGGGCGCCGACGGGAGGCGGTCCGGCAGATCCAGCAGGCGCTGCCGCTGCTGCGTGCCCGTCCGGCTCAAACCAGGCAAAGGCCTGCGGGTGTACGACAGACGAGCCGCACTGCGCCGGCCGGCCACCCGCAGCCGTCCCAGCCGGATCCGGTTGCCCGCCGGTTTGCCCAGCCGCTCCCGCACCGGGGCGCGCAGAAAGAACTCGGGGCCGGACGCCAGCGCGTACAGCATCTCGGCGTGCTCGGCCGGCAGCCCCTCCGGCATCGACACCGGGACCTGGACGTCGTACCGGTCGGGATGCGCGGCGACGTCCAGATGCCCCGCCTCGGCCAGCGCCAGGAAGTCTCCGAGCACCGCGGTGCGCCGGTCCGGCAGTCCCACCAGCTCGGCGGCCAGCCAGCAACTCATCTCGGGCCAGCCCGCATCCGCCACCGGCGCCTCCCATCGAATGCCGTCCATCCTGTCGGCTCCGCAGGCCCCCGGCAAGAGCGTCGGGTGATCGCTTTCGGCCATCCCCGTCTGCGCAGATCCCGCCGTGACCGCGCGCGCCGGTTCCGCTTCCGGTCACTGCGGGGCGGGCCGGAAGACCCTGCCGCGGCCGCGGCGGTACCGGCAGGGTGATCAGTGAACCGCCACGAGCCGAGGAGGCCGTCATGAAGGACCCCGTCCCCACCACAACGCAGGCCGAACGCTGCCCCACCTGCCACGGCCTCGGCGAGGGCTGCACCCCGACCGCCTGCCACGGCCTCGACTCGGACTGAATGATCCCGGCCACCGGCCGGCCGTCAGCTCGAACGGTCCGTTCGGGGCACGACGGCGTCGACGGGCTGGGTCGGGCTGTTCTCCGCCTCGAACCAGCCGGCCAGGTCGAACGTGCTGCCGCACGCGCCGCATCCCGCTCGTCCGAAGAGGTGGGTGAGCCCGTCGGCCAGGATCATGTCGCCCGCGGCCACCGCGGTGTCGTGCATCCATCGCGATATTCCGCTCAGTTGCGCCGGGTTGGCCGGGCGGAGCGGGACTCGAAGGATGTCCCCGTCATGGTGGTCGCGGATCGCCGAGTAGTGGCCGTAGTCGCCGATCACGATCGCCAGCCGGGTCGAGCAGTGCGGACAGTCGAGGTGGTAGTGCTCGTCGGTGAAGTCCAGGCTGATGGCGGCCCAGAACGTGTAACCGGCGAAGGCCAGTATGTCCTGCAGTTGCCGCACCGTCGCGGGCCCGGCGGCTGAGGCGATGCGCTTCCGGGCGAGGCGGTGCAGTGCCACCAGCGTCGGCGCCGCGGCCCGGACCAGACGGTCGTCCTCGTGGTGGCGGTGCAGCGTCCGGGTGATCAGCGCGGCGAGATCCAGCGCCCGGTCGCGCTGTTCGGTGTCGCCGGACTGCGCCAGCCGGCCGAGTGCGGGCAGAGCGGCGAACCCGGCCGAGCAGAAACATTCGGCCTCGACGATCAGCCGGCTGTCGAGCTCCTCCCACAGGGCGGCATCCGGTTCCCGCTCGAGCCGGTCGAGCAGCTCGCCGACGATGACGCCGGAGTCACCTCGCACATCGCGCACCGCGGTCCAGTCGATCACGGGATGATCGAACACCACGACCCGCAGGCGATGCGCCCCCACCGTCCGATCGCCGTCGATCCGGTTGCCCGCGTGCCCGTACTGTGCGGGGACGAGAACGATCGCACCGGCACGACGACGCAGAGGTGGCTGATCATGAAGTTCGGGTTGTACGGGCTGCACCGTGACCGCAACGTCGACCCCGGCGTGCTGGTCCGGCGGGCGAGAGCGGCCGAGGAGGCCGGGTTCGAGTCGCTGTGGGTGGGCGACCACATCGCGTTGCCGGCCGGTGAGGGGAATCCGCCGCGGCTGGAGGCGCTGGTCGCGTTGGGCTACCTGGCGGCCGTGACCGAGCGGGTTCGTCTCGGGGTCGGCCTGATCGTGCTTCCGCAGCGCCAGCCGGTGCTGCTGGCGAAGCAGGTCACCTCGCTGGACGTGCTGTCCGGTGGCCGGTTGACCGTCGCGGTCGGGGCGGGGTATGTGGAGCCCGAGCTCAACGCGATGGGGGTGACGCTCGCCGAGCGGGGCGCCCGGACGGAGGAGTATCTGCGGGTGATGCGGGCCCTGTGGGGCGCCGAGCGGTCGTTCGAGGGCCGGTTCGTGTCGTTCTCCGGTGTGGTGCAGCATCCGTCGCCGGTGCAGCGCCCGCACCCGCCGATCGTGGTCGGGGGTCATTCGGCTGCCGCGTACCGGCGGGCGGTCCGGCACGGGAGCGGCTGGTACGGCTGGGGCCTGGATCCGGAGGCGACGGCTGAGGCGTTGCGGGCGCTGGCCGAGGCGGGCCGGGACGAGCAGCGGCCGGACGGGCTGGGCGATCTGGAGATCACCATGACCCCGCCCGGGGTGCCCGGCCCGGAGACCGTCCGCCGGTACGCCGACGTGGGTGTCGACCGCCTCATCATCGACCTGGAGGGCATCGACGACGACGCGGTCGACGGCGTGATCACCTACGTCGGGAGAGACCTGGCAGGACCGGGCTGACGATCAATCGAGGTGCTTCTTGAGGGCGTCCATGATCTCGCTGAGCGCCTCCATCTGGGCGAGGTGGTGCGACAGGACGGCGGATCGACCGCCGCGGGACGAGGGAGCCGGCGTGGCAACGATCGAGCAGCTCATGTATGCGAATCTTCTGGAGGTCTTCAACGAGCGCGACCCCGAGCGGCGCCGCGCGGCCATCACGCGGACCTACGCGCCGGGGGTGCGTTTCGCCGACCCGGAGGAGGTGGTGGTCAGGTACGACGCGCTCGACGCCAAGGCTCAGAAGATCCTCGACGAGGCGCCGGGGTTCGTGTTCTCCCCCGACGGCCCGCTGCTCATCAGTCACGACCTGGGGCACCTGCCGTGGGCCTTCGGTCCGGAGGGCCGCCCGCCCGTGGTCCGGGGCATCGACATCGCCCTGATCGCGGACGGCCTGATCACCCACGTCCACACGCTGCTGATCACCGGCTGACGGGGATGGTCACGCTGTTCTACTCTTCCGCTGACATCCACGGTGGAGAAGGACGGTTGAAGTGAACCCTGCGCTCGGTGACGTGCTGTGGTCGGGATCGTCGCAGGATCTGGCCTCGCTGGCCACCGGTGGCCGTGTGCAGACCGGCTCCTACACGGTCACCACGGACGCGATCCGGTTCTCCTCGGGGGTCATCTCCACCCGTGAGGAGGTCATCCCGATCTGGCTGGTGATCGACGCCGACCTCACCCAGCACATCACCCAGCGGGTCCGCGGCGTCGGTGACCTCACCCTGCGCCTGGATCCGGCGCACGCCAAGAAGTACGGGCAGAACGAGCTGACGCTGCTGTCGATCGAGGATCCCGCGAAGGTCCGTGACCTGATCCTGCAGCAGGCGAACACGGTGCGCCGCTACTGGTCGCAGCATCACTACCAGCGTGACGTCGAGCTGCGCCGGGCCGGGGCGGCCTCCACCAACCTGGTCGTCCCGGCAGTGGTCGCCACTCCCGAGTCCACCGTGGCTCCGCAGCCGGCGCTGGAGCCCGCCCAGGCCGGGAACGACCTGATGGCGCAACTCGTGAAGCTGGGCGAGATGAAGACCGCGGGCCTGCTCACCGACGAGGAGTTCACCGCGGCGAAGGCGAAGCTGCTGGCCTGACGCCGATGCCGGTCAGGGCCAGGGTCAGCAGGCGCTCGGCCTCGGCCGGGTCGCCGGTCGCCTCGGTGGCCAGGGCGATCGCCGTGACCAGGGTGAGCAGGTCGGCGAGCGCCACGTCGGGCCGCACCGCGCCGGCCCGCTGCGCGCGATCCAGGAGCGGCCGGCCGGCGTCGCCGAGCATCACGTGACAGCGGTCGTCGGCGCCGGTGGCGGGGCCGGACGGCAGCAGCGACAGCGACAGTCCCCGGTGGGTGGCGGTGTAGGCGGCGAGCGCCCGCAGCCAGGTCGTCAGGGCCGCCCCGGGGTCGGCGTCGGCGTCGATCAGGGCTCGGGCCCGCGCGCACAGGGCGGCGATGCCGTCCTCGAAGACCGCGAGCAGCAGGGCACGCCGGGACGGGAAGTGCCGGTGCAGGGTGGCCGACCCGACCTCGGCGCGCCGGGCGATCTCCTCCAGCGAGCCGTCGGCGCCCTGCTCGGCGAAGACCGTCTCGGCCGCGGCGAGGATCCGGTCGTAGTTGCGCCGGGCGTCGGCGCGCAGTGGCCGTCCGGTAGTGGCTCTCGTCACCCGCGCTCCTTTCACCGACTAAATGGGGTTCTCCTCCGGTTAGTGTAGCGAGCACTAAGTGGGGTGCCACCCCACTTCGACGGAATGGGGAGAACCATGCGCGCAGTCCGCTACGACGCCTTCGGGCCCGCCGACGTGCTCCACGTCGCCGACCTGCCGGAACCTCGCGCCGGACGGGGTGAGGTGCTGGTCCGGGTCAGGGCCGCGGGCGTCGGCGGCGGCGAGACGGCGATCCGCGCCGGCCGGCTGCGGCGCGTCATGCGGCACCGGCCGCCCGCCGGGGTCGGCAACGAGTTCGCCGGGCACGTGGAGGCCGTCGGCGACGGGGTGCGCCACTTCCGGGCCGGCGACGCGGTCTGGGGGCTGATGCCGCACCTGACCTTCGGGAGTACGGCGGAGCTGGTGGCCGTACCCCGGAAGCTCGTTGCCCTTGCCCCGGCGAACGCCGGCCTGCTGGAGGCCGCGGCGCTGCCGTCGGCCGGGACCACCGTGCTGACCGCTCTGACCGAGACCGTCCGCCTCCGGCAAGGGCAACGCCTTCTGGTACGGGGTGCGGCCGGCGGCGTCGGCAGTGTCGCCGTCCAGCTCGGCCGGGCGCTCGGCGCGCACGTCACGGCGCTGGCCGGCGCGCGGCACCTCGACCGGGTCCGGGAGCTGGGCGCCGGGACGGCCGTCGACTACCGCACCGCCGATCCCGGGACGCTGGGCGCGTTCGACGTCATCCTCGACCTCGTCGGGACCGATCTGCCCGTCCATCGTCGCCTGCTGGCGCCGGGCGGCCGGATGGTGGCGCTGGCGCTCGACCCGGAGGCGCTGCTCAAGACGTTCGTGTTCATCGCCGGGCACCGCAACGTGGTCACGTTCAGCAACAATCCGTCCGCCGAGCGGATCGCCGAGCTGACCCGTCTCGTCGAGTCGGGCGCCCTGCGGCCGGTGATCGACACCGTGTTCCCGATGGACCGGGCCGCCGACGCGCACCGCAGCCTCGAAGCGGGTGGGGTGTTCGGCAAGCACGTGATCGAGGTGTCGCCGGAACGCCGCTGAGCCGCCACCCGGTGGGGGTGGCGGCTCGGACGGGTCAGCTCAGCTTGACGTTGAAGATCGGGTTCGCGGCCAGCTTCTTGAATGCCGCCAGGCTCGCCGGGGTGCTGTCGATGCTGATGTCACGGTCACCCTGGTTGTCACGCTTGGTGTCGAAGTGCACGATCGCCTTGATCGCCGGACGCTTACGCAACTCCGGCACCACACTGTCGTACACCGCCGA
>NZ_FONV01000039.1 GCF_900113015.1 Actinoplanes philippinensis | reverse complement strand
CCACAAGGGCAAATGACAGCCCTCACCCCGCACCACGAACACACCCACACCACACCGCCAGACCACCCTGCCCAAAGAACGGTCAAAACACGAGGCGAACGGGCCGGACCCCAGTGGGGTCCGGCCCGTTCGAGGCTGGCCGGGGTCGGTCAAGCATTTGCGGCGCAGCCGGGGGGCTCCTGGCGCGACCTCAGAGTTCGCGCCACCGCCAGCGTGGACCACGCCACGCGTCGGCAAGGATCATCGCTGATGCCTTGCCGGGGCACTGCTGCACCTTCGACTTGCCCTCGGGGCCGCCCATCTGGGCCTCGACCTCCCAGAGACTGCCGTCGGTGCGGACGTAGACGTCTCGGCGCGCGAGCCGGACGTCGCCATTCCACCAGTGATGCTCAACTCTCACGTGACAAATCTAGGACAGACATCGACAGATCTGCGTAGGGCGATTCTGCGAAAGTTTCTCGACGCCCGGTCGGAACCACATTGTCTGATCCGGTGTATTTGGCCCGCGTGACTTGCGCAACACCCTACGTTTTAGGGCCGTCCACATCCGGCTACACACCGTAATTTCGCGCTCTGAGCTGGGGACGAAACACTACCGTTACATCCGCGGCGCTGATCATGGAGAACAGCCGAACGGACGAGCCCTCGCTCCGGCGCTCGGGGGACCCGCCCGACGGGCACGGACAGTAACAGCCCTCCGGGCAGAAAACCAGAGAGCCCGATCCATGAGGATCGGGCTCTCTCCTGGCGGTGGCGGCGGGATTTGAACCCGCGGAGGGCGTAAACCCTCACACGCTTTCGAGGCGTGCTCCTTAGGCCACTCGGACACACCACCGGGAAGTACGTTACCGGACGCCGCAACGGCTTTGTCGTGGGGTCACCCATAACTCAGCGCGACCCCGTTGACCTGGCAAGATCGACGCTCTGGCCACAGAAAACGGAGGATTGAGATGAGCGTGCACATCGGCGGCAAGCCGGGCGACATCGCCGAGCGGGTGCTGCTGCCCGGCGACCCCATGCGGGCCAAGTGGATCGCCGAGACGTTCCTCGAGGACGCGGTCTGTTACACCCAGGTCCGCGGGATGCTCGGTTTCACCGGCACCTGGCAGGGCGTCCGGGTCTCGGTGCAGGGCTCCGGCATGGGTATGCCGTCGGCGTCCATCTACACCCACGAGCTGATCAACGAGTACGGCGTGCAGTCCGTGATCCGGATCGGCTCCTGCGGGGCCCTCGCCATGGACCTGAACCTCGGCGACGTGATCGCCGCGATCGGCTCGGCGACCGACTCCAACATGAACCGGACCCGCTTCGACGGCCTGGTCGACTACGCGCCGGTGGCCGATTTCGGTCTGCTGCGCACCGCCGTGGATGCGGCCGAGGCCCTCGGCACCCCGATCCGGGTGGGCCCGATCCTGGCCGCGGACGCGTTCTACACCGACCGCCCCGACCTCTACGACAGCCTCGCCGACTACGGCGTCCTGGCGGTCGAGATGGAGTCGGCGGCCATCTACACGATCGCGGCCCGCTACAAGGCGAAGGCCCTCACGATCCTCACCGTCTCCGACCACATCAAGCGGGGCGAGGCGATGGACTCCGCCCAGCGCGAGCAGGGCTTCACCAACATGGTCAAAATCGGCCTCAACACCGCGATCGCCGACGCCTGAAGAGCAAACCCTTCATCCGGTACGAGCCACACCTCCCGCGCCGGACCACGCCGCCCCGAGCCTGTCCCCGCGACGTGACTGCCCGCTCCCGGCCGCACAGCGACCGCCGGGCACATGCGGTGGTTCCCCGGGGCGAGGACGGCTTGCGGGCAGCGCTGTTGCAGCGGGCCGGAACGGCGGCGGCGGTTCAGCGGAAGAAGTCCCGGAGCATGACGGCGCACTCGGGCTCCAGGACGCCGGCGTAGACCTCGGGACGATGGTTGAGGCGGGTGTCGCGGACGACGTCCCAGAGAGAGCCGACAGCGCCCGTCTTGGGCTCCCAGGCGCCGAAGACCAGCGTGGCGATCCGGGCCAGCACCAGCGCCCCGGCACACATGGTGCACGGTTCCAGGGTGACCACGAGGGTGCAGCCGGCCAGGCGCCACGTGCCCAGGCGTTCGGCGGCCCGACGCAGGGCCAGCACCTCGGCGTGGCCGGTCGGGTCGCCGGTGAGTTCGCGTTCGTTCCCGGCGGCGCCGAGTTCGGCGCCGTCGGGGCCGAGGACGATCGCCCCGACCGGGACGTCCTCGGGCGAGGTGGACGCGACGGCGAGCGCCCGCCGCATCCACTCCTCGTGCTGCAGGCGGCGTATCACGCCTCGCGCAGCTCCTCCATCTCGTCGCCGCACCCGATCTTCTGGCAGATCTCGGCGGTGACGTCGGACGGCAGCATCCCCTCCATGGCGCAGAGGGCGAGCAGCCGCTGGGCGCTGAGGCCCAGATCGCCGAGCAGTTCGGCGTCGCCGACCGGGTCGGCGTCCGGGTCCACCGGCTTCTCCTCGTCGTCCCCCGCGGCCAGATCGTCCAGCCCGAGGGCCGGCGTCTCGATCTCGCCGAGCAGCACGGAACCGATCCGTGACTCCTCGGCGAAGCCCGAGTCCGAGCCGAAGACCCGCAGGTCCTCACCCTCGTCCAGGCGCAGGATGGCGAGGTACTCGTCGTCGCTCTCGACGAACAACACCGCGAGGTCGGCGTCCGGCTCGGTGTCCCGGAGCGCGTCCACCACCTCGTCGATGTCGGCCAGGCCCGTAAGGTCCAGCTCCGACGCCGTCCAACCGTTCTTGCTGCGGGCGACGGCGGCAGCGAAAATCGACACGATTTCCCCCAACACGACTTTTGTCTCTCAGCGCCTGACGGTAGCGGGTGCGGCGGCGGGCGCATCGCGCCACGCCTTGACGGATCTGAAGTCAGTTCATCGGACGGCGGCGCGTCGCGATCAACTCACGGAGCCGGAGACCACGCAGACGGGACGACGGCATCGACTCGCGTGTCGATTTCGCCTGGGCCAGAGCGGCCAGCAGCTCAAGGCGGCGACGGCTGCGATCAGGGTCCAGCCGTTGTGGCGAGGGGGCCATGCGACCGAGAGTGCGGCAGCCGCGCGGCGTTAGTCAAGGGTCGATCAGCATGTCGGCAGACCCACTGCTCAGGGCTACCAAGAGGGCACATCGGGTGGCGGAGATCACCACAACGGCCAGTCCATGACGGTGATCCAGTGGAGCGTGACGAAGAACATGGCGACGGACAGCGCCACCCCGCTCGCCACGGCCACGCCGACCGCCACACCCCGGTCGCCGAGCAGCGCCAGCACCACGGCGACGGCCCAGGCGGCCAGGGCGGCACCGATGGTCCACCACGCATACGACCCGAGACCGCTCCCGAGGCTGCCGAACAACACGAACCAGACGGTCGTGGCGGCCAGACCGCTGACCACCGGCCCGGCCGAGACGGGGTGCGGCTCGCGGTAGACCGGCCGGGGCGGCAGGCCGGTGAACATCGGGGGCGGCGGGAGATCACGCGGCGGCACATAACCGGGCGGTGGTGGTGCGGCCGCGGGCCACGAAACCTGACGGTCTGCCATCCCACTCCTCCTCTGCGTGTTCGCCCTGCCAGCCTAGCCATCGGCGGGCCTGCACGATCTCCGGTCTTCTGCCAGGATGGCGCGGTGCGCCTACTCCGTACCCTCTCCGGTCTGACGCTCGCGGCCGTCTGCCTCGCCGGCTGCGGCGGCGGTGACGGGGCGGCTTCACCGGGCACGACCCCGCAGTTCGTCGATCCGGCCACGCCGTCGTCGACCACCGAGCCGGCCGCGACGAGCGCCGCTCCGCCGGCGTCGGCATCCGCGGCGGCGAGCCCGAGCGCGAGCGCCAAGGCGAAGCCGAAGCCGAGCGCGTCGGAGAGCGCCGGGACCACCTCGGTGAAGTACGTGTTCCCGGTCGACGCGTCGAACGTGGACTGGAGCAACACGCACTCGAAGTATCCGGCGACCGACATCTTCGTCAACTGCGGTTCGCGGTTCGTGGCCACCACGAGCGGCACGGTTCTGGAGATCAGCCTCACCGACCGCTACGTCGAGGGCAACCCGGACGGGCCGAACAACGGTGGCCTGTCGGTGTCGATCGAGGGTGACGACGGGGTCCGCTACTACGGGTCGCACCTGAGCAAGGTCCAGTCCGGCATCAAGGCCGGGGTCCGGGTCAAGGCGGGGCAGCTGCTCGGCATGACCGGCAAGACCGGCAACTCCAGCGGGGTCTGCCACCTGCACTACGGCATCTCGCCGCCGTGCGCGAGGACCGGCGACTGGAAGGTGCGGCGCGGGGTCGTCTGGCCGTACACCTATCTGGCGTCGTGGCGCAAGGGCGGCCAGAAGAGCCCGGTGGCGACGGTCGGCACCTGGGCGAAGGAGAGCGGCTGCAAGGCCTAGAGTCGTCGGTGTGCGTATTGCGGTCATCGGGCTGGGGCTGATCGGCGGGTCGCTGCTGCGGGCGCTGGCGAAGGCCGGGCACGACGTGGTGGGCTTCGACGCCGATCCGGCCACCGGTGAGCTGGCCCGTGCGGCCGGGTTCGAGATCGCGGGGTCGGTTCGCGAGACGGTTGCCGGCAGTGCTGTGGCAGTCGTGGCCGTACCCCTGCCGATCTTGCCGCAAGTGGTCGCCGACCTGGACGGATATGACGGCCTGGTGACCGATGTGACGTCGGTGAAGGGTCCCGTCAGGGACCTGATGGCGGGCCGGCGGTTCGTCGGCGGGCATCCGATGGCCGGTAAGGAGACGTCCGGGTTCGCGGCGTCCGAGGCCGGGTTGTTCGAGGGTTGTGCCTGGGTGTTGTGCCTGGAGCCGCACGGCCCCGACCTCGGCGACTGGCTGTCGCTGGCCGGGTTGTTCACCGGGCTGGGCGCGCGGGTGGTGCCGGTGACCGCGACCGAGCACGACACCGCGGTGGCACAGATCAGTCACGTGCCGCACCTGTTCGCCGCCGTGCTGGCCGAGCAGTTGCTGTCCAATCCGCTGGCCGGCGCGCTGGCGGCCGGTTCGTTCCGGGACGGCACCCGGGTCGCCGCCACCCGGCCGGAACTGATCGCGGCGATGTGCGGCGGCAACTGGAGCGCGGTGCATCGGGAGCTGCACCGGCTCATCGGTGAGCTCGAGCAGCTGGCGGGAGTTCTGGAGTCGCGCGACCCGGTCGGCGAGCTGACCTTCCACCTGGGGCGAGCGTCCGCGGCCCGGCGGTCCTGGCCGGCGACGGCGGGCCGGCCGGAGACGATCGCGGCGGATGTTCAGGCGCTTCTGGCGCTGGGCCGCGCGGGCGGTTGGGTGACCGAGGTGAAAGGTCGCGAACTTGTCGGGAAGCGGCCAGAACCTGACCGCTATCTTCCCTAACGTTGGCGGTGTCCACGACGTCAGCCGCAGGGAGTCTCCGATGCCCGGTCAGGTCCGCCCCGTCACCGACGAGCAGGACGGTCTGCTCGCCTACCTCGCCCAGATGCGTTACGTGCTCAAACTGACCGCGTACGGTCTGACGCCCGAGCAGCTGCGGGCCACGCCGAGCGCCAGCTCCCTCAGCGTGGCCGGGCTGATCAAGCATGTCGCCACCACCGAGGAGAACTGGATGGCGATCGTGCGACGTGAGGAGCAGCCGGTCGACTACGGCGCCTACGAGCGCAACTTCGTGCTCGGCGACGACGAGACGGCCGAGGAGCTGTTCGCGATGTACGACCGGGTGGCCGAGGCGACCGAGAAGACGGTCCGGGACATCGCGGACCTCGACCACCCGGTGCCGATCGACCACTCGGTGCCGTGGAACCCGAAGGAGTACGACGCCTGGTCACTGCGCTGGGTGCTGCTGCACCTGATCCAGGAGACCGCGCGGCACACGGGGCACGCCGACGTCATCCGGGAGACCGTCGACGGCGCCACCGCGTACCCGCTGATGGCCGCCGCCGAAGGATGGCCGGAGAGCCCCTGGATGAAGCCCTGGAAGAAGGCCTAAGGTTTCTCGCCCCGATCGACCCGGATCACGCGGCGGTCCGTGACGATCGCGGTGACCAGGTCGAACGGGGTGATGTCGAAGGCCGGGTTCACCGCCTCGCCCCAGGCGGTGACCTCGGCCGAACCGCGGTCCTCGATCTCCACCTGCGCGCCGGACACGGTGTCGTGATCGACGGTGGACTCCGGCGCGACCACCACGAACGGGATGCCGGCCCGCCGGGCGCCGAGCGCGTGCGAGTACGTCCCGATCTTGTTGATCACGTCGCCGTTGGCGCAGATCCGGTCGGCGCCGAGGATCACCGCGTCGACCTCGCCGCGGGCCATCAGGAACGGGCCGGCCGAGTCGACGGCGACCCGGTGCTCGATGCCCCACCGGGTCAGCTCCCACGAGGTGAGCCGGGCGCCCTGCAGCAGCGGCCGGGTCTCGCTGGCGATCACTCCGGCGAGCCGCCCGCGCCGGTGCAGTTCGCCGACCACGCCGAGGGCGGTGCCGACGGTCACCGCGGCGAGCGCCCCGGTGTTGCAGTGGGTGAGCAGCCGGGGCCGGGCCCCGCACAGCTCGGCGACCAGGTCGGCGCCGAGCCGCGCCATCGCGTCGGAGGCGGCGATCTCCTCGTCCCGCACGGCGCACGCCTCGGCGAGGACGGCCTCCGGCCCGTGCGGGATCAGGGCGGCGGCCCGTCGCGCGCCGCGGGCCAGGTTCACCGCCGTCGGGCGCGCGGTCTCCACCTTCTGTACGGCCACCGCCAGCGCCACCGGATCGTCGACGTGGATCCGGGCCGCCAGCGCGACACCGAACGCCCCGGCCACCCCCAGCGCCGGAGCGCCGCGGACGGCCAGCGACTGGATCGCCGCGATCAGCTCGCCCACGGTGTGCAGCCGCAGTACGCGTTCCTCACCGGGCAGAGCCGTCTGATCGATGATCTCGACAGCCCCGCCGACCCAGTCGATGGTCCGCACCGCTACTCCGTCCGTCCGTTGATCCGGTTCAGCACGGCCTCCAGGGTGTCCCGGCTCTTGCCGAGCTGGTCACTCGCCCAGCGCTCCTTGATGGACACCGTGACGCCGCCGTGCAGGTCCAGCTCGGCGTTGATCGGGACGGCCTTGGTGATCCGGGTCGCGGTGACCTCCTCGTACGGCACGAACCGGTAGTGCTGGGCGAGGACCGCCGGGTCGTTGTTGGACAGCAGCTCGTGCAGCCGCTTCTCGCCCTCGCTGCTGCTCTTCGGCGCGGGCACGAAGAGGAACCCGCGGTCCAGCAGGATCAGGTCGTGCTCCTGCTCGTCGACGCGCACGTTGGCCATCGCGCCGATGACGTCGGCGCCGCTCGCGGTCGCCTTGGCCTCGACGACCCGGGCCGCCTCGACGTGGATGCCGATCGCGGCGAGCCGCTGCCGGGCCTCGCCGACGGTCGCCGGGGAGACGGCGAGCTTGGCGATCTCGGCGTAGTCGACCGGCCGGCCCTCGCCGTCGACCAGCTGGGCCGGGGCGGACCAGGAGTGCTGCCAGCGGGCCGCGCCGGAACGCACCGCGGCCAGGGTGATCAGGTCGTCCATCGGGTCGGCGAACGCGGCGGCCGCCTCGTCACGGCCGGCGTCCGGGAAGAACTCGGCGGCCAGCTCGCCCAGCCGGCCGCTCGCGACCAGCTCGAAGATCTCGGCCAGCCCGGCCTCCGGAACGCCGAGGCGCCGGGCGGCGGACCGGAACACCCGGTCGGCGCGGCGCTGCTGGACCGCGATGATCGACGCGGCGGTGAAATCGGACCAGGGCAGCACGGTCCGCGGGCCGAAGTCGACGACGGCCGCCTGCAGAGCCAGCCCGGCGCCGTCGAGCTGCGGCAGCAGGGTCGCGGCCGGACGCCGGTCGGGTGCGTGCTCCGCCGGCGGCAGGGCGCGCATGGCCTCGATCCGCACACCGATCGCCGGGTGGGTGTCCCAGCGCGAGGTCTCGCTGTCCGGCTCCTGATCACGCAGCCGGGCCAGTTCCTCGGTACGCGCCGCGTAGAGCTGCCCGAAGCCGCCGAAGATGTCGTCCGGGGCGTACCCGTGCTCCCAGCCGTAGGCGACGTACCGTCCGAAGTAGAAGTCCCAGGCCGCGTCGACGACCGGCAGCTCGCGCATGGCGCTGACCGCCGCGTCGACCCCGGCCACCCGCACCGACACCTGGTCGGCCTCGAACTCCTGCCGCCGGGTCACCGCGTTGCTGACCAGCAGGTAGAGCATGCCGTAGCCCTTGAAGACCCAGCCGAACACGTTCCACCGGCCGACCCGGCTCAGCGTCTCGTGCATGGCGGCCCGGCCGCGGTAGGCGACCGCGGAGAGCCGGGTGTGCGAGCCGGAGTAGTGGCCGAGCTCGTGCGCGAGCACCGAGCGCAACTGGTCGACGGTGAAGGTCTGCAGCAGCGGCATGCCGAGGTAGAGCCGCCGGGTGCCGCCGATCAGGCCGAGCGCCTTGGTGTCCTCACTGACCGCGGCGTTGACCTCGGGGACCAGGCGGATCTCGTCGGGCGCGCGGGTGCCGGCCTCGGCGGCCATCTCGCGGACCGTCCGCCACAGCTCGGGCGCCTGCTCGTGGCTCAGGAGCAGGCCCTCGGGCTCACCCGGCTGGGCCCGGATCGCCTTCCACAGACCGACGAGCACCGCACCGACCGCGGCCAGCAGCAGCCAGCTGAGCTTGGCCGCTCCGGCGCCGTGCATGTGCGTCCAGATCTCGTACAGCAGCCAGCCGACCACGGCCAGCTGGAGCAGGCCCAGCACGTAGAAGCCGACAAGCATGGCCACCGAGACGGCGGCGCGTAGCGCGGTTGACATGACCGTTCGTTTCCTCCCCCGTACGGCCGCCCGATCGAGCGGCCGTCGGACGGTACCGATCTCGATATCCGCTGGGCAAGACCAATAGGATCAACACATGTGGCCGTTCTCGCGGGTACCGCACATCGACCCGACGCACGGCGACCCCCGGGCACGGGCGCTGATCCACGCTCTGACCACACGGGACCGGGAGACCGTCCGTGGGGTCTTCGCGTCGCTGCCCGACCCGGACGGGCGTGCCTACCTCATGGAGTTCGCCAGCGACGTCCCCGGCGTGCAGGACTGGATCGGCCAGTGGGTCGCGGACGAGCCGGGCTCGACGTTGCCGCTGCTGATCCAGGGCTGCCGTGGGGTGGCGTGGGCGTGGGAGGCGCGCGGCTCGGCGTATGCGGAGGACACGTCGAAGGAGCAGTTCGCCGGGTTCTTCGAGCGGCTCGCAGTCGCCGAGGCGTGCCTGAAGGAGGTCACCGAGCGGGATCCGGCCGACACCACGGCGTGGACCTGGCTGACCCTTTCGGCACGCGGGTCGCAGGTCGGGCGGGACGAGGCGGCGGCCCGGTTCAACGCGGTCGTCAAGCACGCGCCGGAGCACCTGATCGCCCACGAGCAGCGGCTGCAGTACCTCTGTGACAAGTGGTTCGGCAGCCACGCCGAGATGTTCGCCTTCGCCCGTGAGGCGCTGGCCCGGTCGACGCCGGGCGGGCTGCTGCCGACCCTGATGGCCGACGCCCACCTGGAGTACTGGTTGCGCCTGCCCTCCGGTGAGGACCAGGAGCACATCCGCAGCGCCGCGGCCCGGCAGGACCTGGTGGTGGCGGCCCAGCACTCGGTGCTCAACGCCGGCTTCCGGCCGGTCTTCGGCTGGCCGGCCCGGGCCAACGGCCTCGCCATGATGCTCTACCTGGCCGGGGAGTACGGGTGGGCCGCGAGCGTCTTCGACCGGATCGGCGACCACGTCACCAAGTACCCGTGGCACTACATCAGCACCGGTGACCCGGCGAGGAGATTCGTCGGCGCCCGCAAGGATGCGTACGCCTTCGGCCGCTGACACCTAGGCTGGCGGCATGCCGTCGCCTCGTGATCCGGTCGCCGATCTGCGGCGCATCGCGTTTCTGCTGGAGCGGGCCAACGAGGCCACCTACCGGGTGCGCGCGTTCCGGTCGGCCGCCGCGGCGGTCGCGAAGACGCCGCACGACGAGCTGGTCGCCCGGGCCGAGGCCGGCACCCTGGCGAAACTGGCCGGTGTCGGCGAGGTCACGGCCCGCTGCGTGACCGAGTCGCTGGCCGGCGAGGAGCCGGTCTATCTGCGCCGGATCACCGCGACCGAGGGCGCCGACCTGCCGGCGGAGGCGGCCGCGATCCGGGCGGCGTTGCGCGGCGACTGCCATGTGCACTCCGACTGGTCCGACGGCGGGTCGCCGATCGAGGAGATGGCGCTGGCCGCGGCCGACCTCGGCCACGAGTACTTCGTGCTCACCGATCATTCGCCGCGGCTCACCGTGGCCCGCGGACTGACCGCCGACCGGCTGCGCCGGCAGCTCGACCACGTGGCCCGGCTCAACGAGGCGCTGCCCGACGGCTTCCGCATCCTCACCGGCATCGAGGTGGACATCCTGGAGGACGGCGGTCTCGATCAGGAGGACGAGCTGCTGGCCCGGCTCGATCTGGTGGTCGGCTCGGTGCACAGCAAGCTGCGCGACGACTCGGCGCGGATGACCCGGCGGATGGTGACCGCGATCGCCAACCCGCATCTGGACGTTCTCGGGCACATGACCGGGCGCAAGGTGGCGGCCGCCGGCGAGGGCGACGCCGCCCACCGGACGGCGCGGACCCGGCCGCCCAGCGACTTCGACCTGGACAAGGTCGTCGCCGCGGTGCTGGAGCACGGCAAGGCCATCGAGATCAACTCGCGGCCGGACCGGCTGGATCCACCGAAGCGGATGCTCACCGTCGCCCGGGAGGCCGGCTGCCTCTTCACCATCGACACCGACGCGCACGCCCCGGGCCAGCTGGACTGGCTGGATCTCGGGTGCGAGCGTGCCGCGCTGTGCGGTGTGCCGGCCGACCGGATCGTCAACACATGGACCACCGAACGCGTCACCCAGTGGACCGCGTCACACCGTTGACGTCCCGTAGGGTCGGCACCTGTGGGACGAATTGACGCACTCGCGAACCGCTACGTCGACGAATGGGCGCCGCTGAACCCGACCGGCGCCACCGCGGCCGGCATAACCGGCTACGACGACCAGACCGACGATCTCTCCCCGGAGGGGTACGCCGCGCAGGCCGAGCTGATCCGCCGGACCGTCACCGAGCTCGACCTGATCGAGCCCGAGCACGAGTCCGAGCAGGTCGCCAAGGACGCCATGATGGAGCGCCTCGGTCTCCAGCTCGCGCAGTACGACGCGGGCTATGTCAGTACCGATGTCAGTGTCATCACCAGCGGTCTGCACGAGCTGCGCATGGTGCTCGACGTGATGCCGACCGAGGGTGAGGAGGCGGTCGCCAACATCACCACCCGGCTGAAGGCGTTCCCCCGCGCTCTCGAACAGTATCGACGGACCCTGCTGGAGGGCGCCGCCGACGGCCGGGTCAGCGCGCGTCAGCAGCTGCTGGCCGTGGCGGAGCAGTGCGAGGCGTGGACCGATCCGGCCCGCGACGACTTCTTCCACTCGCTCGCCGGCCGGCTGCAGGCCTCCGGGGCGCTCGCCGCCGAGCTGCGGCGCGGGGCGGAGGCGGCCACCGCCGCGACGGCCGCGTTCGGGACCTTCCTGCGTGACGAGCTGGCGCCGCTGGGCCGGGAGAAGGAGGCGGCCGGGCTGGAGCGGTACACGCTGGCCTCGCAGTACTTCCTCGGCGCCAAGGTCGACCTGCAGGAGACGTACCTGTGGGGTTTCGCCGAGCTGGACCGGCTGGAACGGGAGATGCGGGCGGTGTCGGCCCGGATCGCCGGGCCGGGCGCCACGATCGACGAGGCGGTGGCCGCGCTGGACGCCGACCCGGCCCGCACGATCGCCGGCAAGGAGGCCTTCCGCGACTGGATGCAGGCCCTCTCCGACCGGGCGATCACCGAGCTGAACGGCACGCACTTCGACATCGAGCCGCCGGCCCGCAAGCTGGAGTGCCGCCTCACCCCGACCAGCGACGGCGGCATCTACTACACCGGGCCCAGCGAGGACTTCTCCCGGCCGGGCCGGATGTGGTGGGCGGTGCCGGAGTCGCAGGACAAGTTCTCCACGTGGCGTGAGGTCACCACCGTGTTCCATGAGGGTGTGCCCGGCCATCACCTGCAGGTCAGCCAGACCCTGCTCCGGGCCGACTCTCTGAACCGCTGGCAGCGGCTGCTCTGCTGGTCGTCCGGGCACGGTGAGGGCTGGGCGTTGTACGCCGAGCGCCTGATGGACGAGCTCGGCTATCTGGGTGATCCCGGTGACCGGCTGGGCATGCTCGACGGCCAGTCGCTGCGGGCGGCCCGGGTGATCGTCGACATCGGCATGCACCTCGAGCTCGAGATCCCCCGTGACAATCCGTTCGGTTTCCACCCTGGCGAACGATGGACTCCGGAGCTGGGCTGGGAGTTCCTGCGGGCGCACTGCCGGATGCAGGAGGACGTCCTGCGGTTCGAGTGGAAGCGGTACCTCGGGTGGCCGGGGCAGGCGCCGTCGTACAAGATCGGCGAGCGCATCTGGCTGCAGGCCCGGGACGAGGCAAAGGCCCGCAAAGGAAGTGATTTCGACCTCAAGACGTTCCACCGCGACGCCCTGAACCTGGGGTCGCTGGGACTCGACCCACTGCGTAAGGCACTGGCCAGGATTTGAGTCATTCGGGTCTCTCCGTACCGAAACCGGTCGGAGAGGCCCACATTTTTGTGTCCAACACGTCACTCTGCGTTGAATTATTCCGCAGGGCAATCACCTGGGCACGTAAAGTGAATGCGAAGTCGCTGAGACGTAACAAATCCGAAGTAGAACTCTTATTCAGTTCTCACCGGGGCGACCGATACGATCTCCGGCGGCACCCCTCACTTGGCCCGAAAACCGCGTGGACTGCAGCGTGGCCTCTCGTACAGCGAAGTCGGGAGTGCCGCGTATCCCCCGATCAGCCGAGCGAACTCTGACCCTTGGAAAGGGGTTTTCTGAGGATTTCTCGGATAGATTGACCCGGATCGGTGCGCCCGCATGGCTACTGTCCGTAGCCCCCACTGGCCCATCGCGTGTGCATGGCGGAGGACTAAAGCAATGTCAGTCTCGGTGAACAGCCGGCGATCCCGTTTACGCTCCTCCCTCGCGGTGGTGCTGACGGTCCTCGTCGTGCTGCCGACCGCAGTCCTGTTTCTGCGTGTCCTGAACGAGAACACCACTCAGCGGGACGACACCGCCCTCAAGCAGAAGGGCATCGAGTACCTGGTCGAGATGGCGCCGCTGATCAGCGCGCTGGCCGAGTCGCAGTCCTCGGCTCTGCAGGGCGTCACCGACGAGCCGGCCTCGCTGACCGCCGCGGTCGCGCGCGTACAGGGCGTCGACGAGAAACTCGGCGGCGACCTCGACACCACGAGCCGCTGGTCCGGGCTCAAGGAGAAGATCGGGCGCCTCACCGGTCTCAGCGGCACCGCCGAGGAGATCTACGAGGCCCACCTCGAGGTCGGCGACCTCGCGCTGGAGCTCTACACCGAGATCCGGGAGAACGCGAAGCTCAACCAGGACGCGCAGAGCGACATCTGGTACCTCCAGGAGACCGTCACCGCCGACATGCCGGAGGCGGTCACCCACGTCAGCCGGATGGGCGACCTGGCGAACATGCTGGCCGCCGCCAAGAGCCAGCAGCGGGCCCAGCTCGCCGTCGAGTTCGGCGCCGAGATCATCGCCGTGCAGGAGTCGGTCTCCGAGCTGACCGACCACCTGCAGGCCGCCGCCGAGGACACCGAGAGCTCGACCCTCGCCAGCAACACGGTCAACAACCTGGACTCGTTCCGTCGTGGTGTCGAGGCCGCCAACCGTGGCGCCAACCTCGGCGGCACCCCCGACGTCTCCATCCTGGTGACCGCGCAGAGCACCCTGACCAACGCCCTGAAGGCGCTGGCCACGGTGCTGCTCAAGGAGATGTCGACCCTCCTCGACGAGCGCGCCGACGACCTCGCCTACCGCCGTGCCGAGGCCTGGGTGCTGCTCGTCGTCGCGATCGTGCTGCTGATCGTCGCCGCTTTCTGGAACAGTGTCCGTACCGCCCGGGGCAGCCGTGCGACGGCCGCCGACAGCCGTGACGTCTCGGTCCAGGGTGACAACCCGCCCGGCTTCGCCGGAGGCGGTTTCGGCGGCACGCCGGCCTGGGAGCGTTAAACGTGCTATTCGGAAAGTTCCGCATCCTGGGCAAGCTCGCCCTGCTCATCCTCGTGCCGCTGCTCGGCGTCGTCGGCCTGGCCATCCCGGTCATCTACGAGCGCATCGAGGCGGCCACCAACGCGCAGGACACCGCGGACACCGTCGAACGGGCCACCGCGGTCAGCGCGACGCTGATCGAGCTGCAGGAGGAGCGGCTGCTCTCGGTCGGTTTCCTCCTCGGCCTGGTCGACCGCCCGGCCCTGGTGCTGCAGAGCGCCGAGGCCGCCGACTCGGTGGCCCACCTCGCCGAGGACGAGGAAGCGCCGCTCCCGCTGCGCCGGGCCATCGCCGGCGCGGCCAAGCTCAACAGCACCCGGCAGAACGTGCTGAACCGCTCGATCACGCCGCCGACGGTGATCGCTGACTTCACCAGCGCGGTGAACCCGCTGATCGAGGGCCTGGGCCTGTCCACCGGCGCCGACCTGACGACCGCCGTCGGCCAGCAGGTCTACGCCCTGGACCGCGCCATGCGCTCCGACGACCTGATCAGCCAGGCGTCGTGCTGGCTGTCCGCCGCGGTGGTCGCCAACGCCCGCAGCCCGCAGGACGCGACGCTGCTGATGAGCCAGTTCACCTCGACGTTCGCCCAGATCCAGTCGATCATCACGTCGTCCCGGGTGTACTTCACCGACGCCCAGTACAAGCTGTACCTGAGCACCCAGCAGGCGTTCACCGCGCGCGTGGGTCCCAAGTTCACCGACGCGCTGGAGCGGAACCCCACGGCGGCGCTGAAGGATCTCAAGATCAGGCAGCTGTTCCCGTCGCTGGAGTCGGTGACCATCCTCGGTAGCTTCGTCGAGAAGCGCGTGGCGCAGGACGTGGGCCTGACCGTGGCCACCAACCGGTCGAGCGCCATCCAGCAGTCGGCGCTCATCGGTGGTGGCGCGTTCCTGCTCCTCGTCCTGGTGATCACGCTGTCGATCTTCATGGCCCGCGCGGTCGCCCGGCCGCTGCGGCGTCTGACCGCGTCCGCCGACCGCATCGCCCGCGAGGCCGAGTCGGAGCTCGAGCGGGTGGCCGACGACGAGGCCGAGGCCCAGGTCCGCCCGATCCGGCTGGACCCGCTCGACGTCGAGGCGCAGGACGAGATCGGCGACCTGGCGCGGGCGTTCGACCGCGTGCAGACCACCGCCGCCCGGCTGGTGCAGCGGCAGGTGGACGGCCGGCGCAACGTCGCCCAGATGTTCGGTCACGTCGGACGGCGTACCCAGAACCTGGTCGGCCGTCAGCTGTCCCTGATCGACACGCTGGAGCGCAAGGAGACCGACAGCGACCGCCTCCGCGAGCTCTACCGTCTGGACCACATGTCCAGCCGTCTCCGCCGGAACGCGTCCGCGCTGGTCGTGCTCTCCGGTGGCGCCGGCGCGAACGAGCACATGGCCCCGCTGGCCCTCTCCGACGTCGTCCGTCTCTCCCTCGGTGAGATCGAGGACTACACCCGTGTCGAGGTGGACATCCCCGAGGACATCGTCGTGGTGCCGGCCGTCCTGGCCGACCTGACGCTGCTCCTGGCCGAGCTGCTGGAGAACGCCACCACGTTCTCCCCGCCGCACACCAACGTCACGGTGAGCGCCGGCGAGCTGCGCGGCGGCGCCCGCCTCGCGATCGTCGACCACGGCCTGGGCCTCGCGCCCGAGCGTCTGGCCGAGGAAAATGCGCGACTGACCCGTCGTGAGCGCCTCGACCTGGCGCCCACCGAGGTTCTGGGTCTCTTCGTGGTCGGCCGGCTCGCCCGCCGGCACGGCATCGAGGTGACCCTGACCGACACCCCCGACGGTGGTCTGACCGCGTGGGTGGACCTGAGCCCGTCGCACCTGATCTCGCGGGTGGAGAACCTCTCGCCGATCGCCCCGCCGGCCTACCCGACGACCCCGGTCGGCGCCTTCCCGGCCGCTCCGGCGGCGCCGCAGATCCAGGCCGCCGAGATGCCGATGGCGGGCGCCTACTCGGGCGCGCTGCGGGGCAACACCACCGAGGTGGCGATCACCAGCGCCGCCGTCCGGTCGGTGCCGGGCAGCCAGCAGCCGTTCGACCCGGTGAAGCTCAGCCGGGCCACCCAGGTCGTCGAGGCCGGCACGTCGTGGAACGCGTTCGGCGGGTCCGGTGCTCCGGCGCTGGGCAGCGCTCCCGCGGACCCGTACGCCGGACAGCCGGTCTACGACGCCGAGCCGGTGTACTCGCCGGGTGTGCCGTACCAGGAGCCGGCCTACCCGTCGGCCGGTGGCTACCCGGAGCCGGTCCAGTCGTACGACATGGGCACCCCGGTCGCCGGTCGGGTTCCGGCCGCCCTGCCCGAGCTTCCCCCGGCCCAGCCCAGCTGGAGCGCCGAGGTGGCCGTGCAGCCGAGCTGGAACGTCCCGGCCCCGGCCGCCCCGGAGATCCCGGCTGCCCCGCCGGCCCCTCCGGTGATGCCGGAGCCGCAGCGCAACGGGAGCGCCGCTCCTCTGCGCCGCCGGGTCCCCGGCAGCCAGCTCCCGGCCGAGAGCGCTCCGCACCAGCTGGCCGCGCCGAAGTCGCAGGACGACGCCCTGGCCGCCCGTGCCGCGTTCGACGCCTTCGAGGCGGGTGTCGTCCGCGCCCACGACACGAGCGTGTCGCTGCCGGTGCCGGACTTCTCCGCCCCGAGCTGGGACTCCCCGGCACCGGTATCGCCCCCGCCGGCGCCGCAGCAGTGGGACACTCCGCAGTGGGAGACCCCCCAGTGGGAGACCCCGTCCGCACCGCAGCAGTGGGAGGCCCCGCCGGCTCCGCCCGCCCCGCCCGCGCCCCCGTCCTCGAACGGTGGCGCACCGCTGACCCGTCGCGTGCCGGGAGCAACCCTCCCTCGCGACGAGATGCATCAACCGATCACCCCGCCGGCCCCGTCCACGCTGGACCCCGAAGCCGCCCGGGCTCTCATGGATCAGTTCGAGTACGGAGTCGCACTCGCACTGAATGAAAGTCAGCCACAACACGAGGGACAACCGCGATGACTTCCCCTTACTCCCCCGCGCAAAGTCAGCTCAGCGCTGAAGCCAAAACCTTCAACTGGCTGCTTGACTCGTTCACCTCCGGCACCGCGGGTGTGATCGAAGCCATCGCCGTCTCCTCGGACGGCCTGCTGATGGCCATGTCGGCGATCAAGGACCGGCCCAACGCCGAGCGTCTCGCGGCCGTCGTCTCCGGCCTCACGAGCCTCGCCGGTGGCGCCGCGAGCTGGTACCGTCTCGGCGCCCTGAACCGGGTCATCATCGACATGGCGGACGGATACCTTCTGGTCACCGCGATCAGCGCCGGCTCGGTGCTGGGTGTCATCGCGGACCGTTCGGCCAACCTGGGCACGCTGGCGTACGAGATGACGCTCTTCGCGACCCGTGCCGGCGGCGCCTTGAGCCCGCGCCTGATCGCCGAGCTGAAGAACGCAGTCCAGCAGTGACCTACCCGGACCCCGACGACCCGGTAGCTCCGGCGAGACCCGGAGTCCGGCCTTTCCTGCAATCCGGTCCTCAGCACTCGACCGGTGGTTACACCCCTACCGGGGAGCAGCCGCCGGTCGAGTCCTCGACCAATACGCTGCGCCCGTTCGTCATCACGTCCGGGCGGACCGATGGAGGCGACCCCGACATCGGTATGGAGACGCAGGTGACGTTGGTGCCCGGTGCGCCACCGTCCCGGCTCTCTCCGGAAACCAGGGCGATCGTGGCCCTCTGCGAGGAGAGCCCGATCTCGGTCGCCGAGATCTCCGCACGACTGCGTCTGCACCTGGGCGTGACCCGAATCCTGGTCGGCGACCTCCGCGCCACCGGCCAGCTCGACGTCCATGTGCTGGACAACGACACACCTGACCCCGACACCATCATGCGAGTGATCCGTGGACTTCGATCCATCAGCTAACCGCGTCGTCGGTACCGCGCGCATACCCGGCGCTCCGGCGCCCAAAAAGGCGCCGGTCCCGGTCAAGATCATCGTGGCCGGCGGCTTCGGGGTCGGCAAGACGACCACCGTGGGCGCCATCTCCGAGATCTCGCCGCTGACCACCGAGGCCGAGATGACCTCGGAGTCGGTCGGCATCGACAATCCCGGCCAGGCCACGATGAAGACCGGCACGACGGTCGCGATGGACTTCGGTGTCCTCACCATCGACCAGACGCTGAAGCTGTACATCTTCGGCACGCCGGGTCAGACGCGGTTCGCCTTCATGTGGGACGACCTGGTCAAGGGCGCTCTGGGTGCGCTGGTCGTGGTCGACACCAATCGAATAGACGACTGTTATCCGGCGGTCGACTACTTCGAGCGGGCCGGCCTGCCCTTCGTGGTCGGCATCAACACCTTCAACGGGCAGATGAGCTACAGCGTCGAGGAGGTGCGGTGGGCCCTCGCGGTGCGTGAAGACGTGCCGGTCATATCCTTCGATGCGCGATTCCGTGCTTCGGTACGGGACGCTCTGCTCGTGGTCCTGGACCAGGCTCTCGACAAGGCCATTCGGATGAAGTCGTAGGGTGTGGTCCTGGTCGCCCGATGACGGTTTCCCACGGAAGCCGGAGCGGAGCGGTTCCCAAATCGGCCCGCGGAGGGGCACAGTTGGGGTATCGGGCGACCGCGTAGGAAAGAGGACGTGACGTGCGAGGCGGACTGGACGACGCGCTCGACAAGCTCGCCCGGCGGGATGAGCTGAGGCGCCGCGCCGCCGGGGAGAGCGGCGGCGGCACTCCGCCGGCGGTGACCGAGCTGGTCGAGGCGATCGCGGGCGTGGTCTCCCGCAACCCCCAGATGACGGTCACGGTCGGTGTCGAGGGCGCCGGTGATCCGGTTCTGCTGCATTTCGCGATGGCCGACGGCGTGGTCCAGGTGACCGCCGACAACGCGGTCGCGGCACGGGCCACCGAGGCGGGGCCGCGGCACGCCGACTTCGAGATCGATGTCGAGGAGCCGGTCGAGGAGCCTCCACCGGCCGCGCCGCCCCGGGCGAGCCGCGACGATCAGGACCGGTTCGGCCCGACGACCGACTTCGAGTATGTCGAGCCCACCACTGCCGAGCAGCCGTTCGTCACCAACCGGCACGAGCAGGCCTTCGGCTACGAGCAGCCGGCGGGATATGCCGAGCAGGGCAACACCACGCCGCACCCGTTCGCGCCGACACCGCCGCCTCAGGTCCCGACACAGCCGTATGCGCCGGCCGCCCATCATCAGGGCTATCCCGAGCCGCATCCGTATGCTCAGGCGTACCCCGCCCAGCACGCCGAGCCGCAGCAGCCCGGTTTCCCGGAGCCGCTCCCCGAGCCGATCCCGCTGCAGGTGGAGCGCCCGGAGGAGACCGAGATGGCGGCCCGCCGGCTGGCGGCGATGCTGCGGAGCGATCCCACCCTGCTCGACGGCCCGCAGTAGCTTCACGGTCACTTAACGTGGCCACTGAGGCATGCCCACCTGAGTCACTCTCCGCATTCGCCTGACTCCGCGCCGGAGTGGGCCCCATATGCCGGAAATGGTGCTCAACGCGCCCGGTTTCGCCTGCTGAGCGCAGTCTGAGATGTCTGGGTTCGCCCTTTTAGCCGGTCTCCTCCTCCGTTCCGATGATCGCCCTTGAGTGACGCTCGGTAGTTCCCTAATGTCCTAATACGTCCAGGGCAAATGCACGGACGGTAACGACTACGGGGGAGGTTCCGATGACCGCGTCGGACAGCTGGCAGTTCGCGGTCGCCGGCTACGCGGTCCTGCTGGCCTGGCCGATCACCACGGTGGTCCTGGTCTGGTTCGCACTCCGCTACCACGGCACGCACCGCGCCAAGGTGGTCAACCGCTCACTGGCCGGCGGCAACGGCCGGCCGGAGCACTTCTGGATCATCGTCCCGGCCCTGAACGAGGAGGCCGTCGTCGCCAACACGGTCGGCGCGGCCCTCAATCTGCGCGGCCCGGCCGGCACCCTGTCCCGGGTCCTGGTCGTCGACGACGGATCGGACGACCGCACACCCGAGGTGCTGGCGGCGATCGATCACCCCCGATTGCACATCATGCGGCGCGATCTGCCGGAGGCCCGGCAGGGCAAGGGCGAGGCGCTGAACGCCGCCTACCGCCACATCTCGATGCTGACCGCCCAGGCCGGCGTGGCCCCGGAGAAGGTGGTCGTCGGCATCATCGACGGCGACGGCCAGGGCAGCGAGAACATCCTGGTCGAGGTCTCCCGGCTGATGCGCGACGAGCGGGTCGGCGCGGCGCAGGTGCAGGTACGCATCCGCAACCGCAACCGTCTCCTCGGCGCCGTGCAGGACCTCGAGTTCGGCGCGATCGTCGACGCCTGCCAGAACATGCGGGACGCCCTGGACACCGTCGGCCTCGGTGGCAACGGCCAGTTCAGCCGGCTCTCCACACTCCAGACGCTCGGTACGGCCCCGTGGTCCAGCTGCCTCGTCGAGGACCTGGAGCTGGGCCTGCGGATGCACCTGAACGGCGTCGGGATCCGCTACACCTCCCGCGCCTCGGTGACCCAGCAGGCGGTCGTCGACGTCCGGCGCCTGACCCGCCAGCGCACCCGCTGGGCGCAGGGCAACATGCAGTGCGCCCGTTACCTGGGCCGGCTCTTCGAGTCGCCGCGGGTGGCCCGGATCGCCCTGGCCGAGATGCTGCACTACCTGCTCTCCCCGTGGGCCAACGCGATCGTCACGGTGCTGCTGATCGGCACCGGGATCGCCGGGCTGGGCGGCCTGCTCGTCGGCCACCCGATCGTCTTCATCCCGACCTGGGCCGCGCTCGGCGAGAGCCTGGGCGTGTGGCTCGGGGTCACCACCTTCCCCGGTGTGCTCTGGGCGCTGGTCCACAAACGCAAGCACGGCGACGAGGGCATGCCCCGGATGCTGACCGCCGCTCTCGCGTACCCCGCCTTCCTGATCCTCGGTCTCGCCGCCACCTATCGCGCTCTGGGCCGGCAGGCCAGCGGCCGTCAGGCCTGGGCCAAGACCGAGCGCCTCGTCGAGGAACCCCTGGCCGTCCCCGCCTGAACCCCTCCCCCCTTCAGTAACGAACGAGAGAAAAGGCTCCCCCCGTGTCTCGTGAAGTCCACCTCGTCGGCGGCACCCGCCCCGAAGCCGTCAAGCTCGCCCCCGTCGCCCTCGCCATGCGGGAGGCCGGCCTGCTCACCCCGATCCTGCTGGCCAGCGGTCAGCACCCCACGATGGTCACCCAGGCGCTCGCCGCCTTCGACCTGGCGCCGGACATCACCCTCCAGGTCGAGCGGGAGACCGGCAGCCAGGCCGAGCTGCTCACCGCGATGATCCGCGAGCTGGACGAGCTCTGGTCGGTACGCACCCCGGCCGCCGTGATCGTGCAGGGCGACACCACGACGAGCCTGGCCGGCGCCCTCGCGGCGTTCTGGCGGCGCATCCCGGTCGTCCATCTGGAGGCCGGCCTGCGCTCCGGCGACCTGGAGTCGCCGTTCCCGGAGGAGGGCAACCGCCGCCTGGTCGCCCAGGTCGCCGCCCTGCACCTGGCGCCGACGCCGCTGGCCGCGATGAACCTGCTGGACGAGAAGATCCCGGTGACCGACGTGCTGATCACCGGCAACACGGTGGTCGACGCGACACTGGCGGTGGCCGCCCGCAAGCTGCCCTACGAGAACGCCGACGTGGCCGCCGCCCGGGCCACGGGCACGAACCGCCTGGTCCTGGTGACCGCGCACCGCCGCGAGTCGTGGGGCGAGCCGCTGGACCGGATCCTGTCCGCGGTCAAGGAGCTGATCGCCCGCTACGACGACATCGACGTGATCCTGCCCAGCCACCCCAACCCGGCGGTCCGCGAGCAGGTGGACGCCGCCCTGGCCGGGGTGGAGCGGGTGACGGTCACCGACCCGCTGCCCTACCCGGACCTGGCCCGGCTGCTCTCCGAGGCGTACCTGGTGCTCACCGACTCGGGCGGCATCCAGGAGGAGGCCCCGTCCTTCGGGGTGCCGGCGCTGGTGCTGCGGGACGTGACCGAGCGGGTCGAGTCGCTGCACGCCGGCTGCGCCAAGCTGGTCGGCTCGGACCCCGGGTTGATCGTGTCGGAGGCGTCGCTGCTGCTGGAGAGCCGGACCCGCCGGGACGCCATGACGGCCGGCGGCAACCCGTACGGCGATGGTCTCGCCGCGCAGCGCACCGCCCAGGCCACCGCCGCTCTTCTCGGTCTCGCGAGTTTCCCCGAGGCCATGCCCGTCGCCCCGTCCGCCCTCACGTCCGGAGCCGTCGCCTGATGCGTAACGCCATCGTCTCCCGCCGCAACGTTCTCGTCGCCGGCGCAGCCGCGGCCGCGGTCGCCGCGGTCGGCTTCAGCACCATCGAGGCGGACGCCGCCACCTCCACCGCCACCACCGCGGCGGTCAAGACCGGCAAGGCGGCTCCCGGCGGGGGCACGGCCAAGACCCTGGTGTTGTACGACACCACGGGCGACTTCGGCTGGCTGGGCGAGGTCTACGCGACCCAGGTGGCGAACCTGAGCTCGCACTTCGGCGCCTGGACGGCCGCCCCGGTGACCGGCTACAAGGCCGGCGACCTGGCGAACTACTCGGCCGTGATCTACCTGGGCTCGACCTACGACGAGCCGCTGCCGGCCGCGTTCCTGGCCGACGTGGCCGCCACCACGAAGCCGGTGATCTGGGTCCGCGACAACGTGTGGCAGCTGACCAAGGTGGACGGTTTCGCGGCGCGGTTCGGTTTCACCAGCGGCCTCTACGACTTCGCCGACGTGGCCGAGGTGTCCTACAAGGGCCGCTCGCTGACCCGCGGCGCGGACAACAAGTCGGGCCTGATGAACCTGTCGGTCACCGACACCTCCAAGGTCACCACGCTGGCCGCCGCGAAGCGGGCCGACGGGTCCACCCTGCCGTGGGCGGTGCGGTCCGCGAACCTGACCTACGTCAGCGAGATCCCGTTCTCGTACGTCACCCACGACGACCGCTACCTGATCTTCGCGGACCTGCTCTTCGACGCCCTCGCCCCGAGCACCCCGGAGCGGCACCGGGCCCTGATCCGGATCGAGGACATCGGCCCGGACTCGGACCCGGACGAGCTGAAGGCGATCGCCGACTACCTGTCGTCGCAGAAGGTGCCGTTCAGCGTCGCCGTCTACCCGCGGTACCGGGACCCGAAGGGCGCCCTGAACGACGGCAAGCCCGAGGACTACACGCTGGCGAAGAAGCCGGCGGTGGTGGCCGCCCTGAAGTACATGCAGGCCAAGGGCGGCACGCTGCTGATGCACGGCTACACCCACCAGTACGGCTCGGTGGCCAACCCCTACGACGGGGTGAGCGCCAACGACTTCGAGTTCTTCATGGCGCACGTCGACGGCAACGACCGGGTGGTCTACGACGGCCCGGTGAAGGAGGACTCGGTCGCCTGGGCCACCGCGCGGATGGTCGCCTCCGGGGCGGTCTTCGCGGCCACCGGGCTCGGCACCCCGAAGATCTTCGAGTTCCCGCACTACGCGGCCAGCCCGGCCGACTACCAGGCGGCGAACACGCTCTTCGGCAAGCGGTACGACCGGGGCCTCTACTTCCCGGGTGTGCTGACCGGCGCGAAGTACGACTACCCGCGCCAGTTCGGCCAGTTCTTCCCGTACACCGTGCGGGACGTGTACGGCTCGGTCGTGGTGCCGGAGAACATCGGCAACGTGGAGCCGGACGCCTACAACGGGCACCCGTCGCGGCTGCCGGCCGACCTGATCGCCAGCGCCGAGCGCAACCTGGTGATCCGGGACGGTGTGGCGAGCCTCTTCTACCACGGGTATCTCGGCACCGACTACCTCAAGCAGCTGGTTCCGGGCATCATCAAGGCCGGGTACACCTTCGTGAGCGCCGAAACCATGCTGAACGGCTGACAATCGTGGACGTAGTGGATCTCTGGGTCAGGTCGTGGACCGGCGACGACCTGCCCGGGGCACGCAGACTGCTCGCACCGGACGTGGAGGCCGAGTGGAACCTCGACGCGCCGGTGGACGAGGAGGAACTGCTCCAGGTGCTGCACCGGATCATCGCGTTCGCGGACGGCGTCACCGTGGTGGCCCGGACCGACGCGGTGGACGGCGCGGCACTGATCTACGACCTGGCGGCGCCGTTCGGCACGGCCCGCCTGGTCGAGTTCCTCGGGGTCCAGCAGGAGAAGATCAACGAGGTACGGCACGTGTACGACGTGACCGCGATCGACAGGTACTTCCCCGGCCTCTACGCCAATTAGGCCGGATGCTGTCCTGATTCGCCGGTAGCGTGCGGTTCATGGCTTACGACTTCCAGGTCACCGTGGACTGCACCGAACCGCACACGCTCGCCGACTGGTGGGCCGAGACGCTCGGCTGGACCGTGGAGCCCCAGGACGAGGCGTTCATCAAGGACATGGTCGCCAAGGGGTACGCCACCGACGACGAGACCACCCACCACAACGGGAAGCTGGTCTGGCGTACCGGCGCGGCGATCCTGCACCCGGAGAACGGCCGGCGGCTGCTGTTCCAGTTCGACGAGGCCGCCAAGACGGTGAAGAACCGCTGGCACGTCGACGTCCGGGTGGGTGCCGAGAATCGGGACGCCGAGCGCGACAAACTGCTCGCGCGCGGCGCCACCTTCCTCTGGGAGGCCAGTCAGGGACCGCACTCGTGGTTCACGATGGCCGACCCGGAGGGCAACGAGTTCTGCGTCAGCTGAGCCTGCGCCCCAGCAGCGGCAGCAACGCCGCCCAGTGCCGCTGCTCCGCCTCCGGGTGATGAACCGGCGTGTCGCTCATCGTGAACCCGTGCGAGGCGCCCTCGTAGAGCTCCGAGGTGTACTCCACCCCGGCCTCGGCGAGGGTGATCTCCAGAGCCTTGATCTGCTCCGGGGTCATCGAGCCGTCGTTGTCGGCGTGTCCGAAATAGACCTCGGCGGTCAGGTTGGGAATGGCCAGATGCGGGCTGTCCGGCTCGTCGGTGACCACCCCTCCGGCGTGGAAACTCGCCAGCGCGGCGAACCGGTTCGGGTGCTCCGTCGCCGCGACCAGCGCGTTCCGGCCGCCCATGCAGTACCCGACGATCCCGGCCGGCCCGTCCGCCACCTCGTCACGACCGGCGAGGAAGTCCAGGTAGGCGGCGGTGTCCGCACTGATCCGCTCGCGGGTGAGGTTTTTGATCATCGGCACTAGGCGACCGAAGGCGGCACCCCGCTTCTCCGCGTCGGTCAGCTCGTCCGGCGTGGTCAGCGGGCCGCGGGCGTCGCGGTAGAAGAGGTTCGGCACGAGCACCGCATACCCCTCGGCGGCGATCCGGGCGGCCATCTCCGCGAGGCGCGGCCGCAGACCGAACGCGTCCATGAAGAAGAGCACCGCCGGGAACGGCCCGGATCCCTCCGGCGTCACGAAGTACGCCTCGGTCGTACCGTCCGCGGCCGGCACCTCGATCTCGATCTGTGGCATTACCGCACCTCTCGTCCCGTTCGCCTCGATCATGCGGACGGTAACATCGGATCTCAGTCTTTCCCGCGGAACGTCGTATCCTGTGGCGCATGGCCACCCGGCTGCGCGCGGACGCCCGGCGTAATCGAGCGGCCCTGCTCGCCGCGGCGCGGGAGGTCTTCGCCGAGCAGGGTCTCGATGCCTCGCTGGACGAGATCGCCCGGCGGGCCGGTGTGGGCAACGCCACTCTCTACCGACGGTTCCCGAGCCGCCGGCATCTGATCGCCGAGGTCTTCGCGAGTCACATGACCGCGGCGGTCCAGCTCGCCGAGCAGGCGCTCGACCATCCCGACCCGTGGGCCGCCTTCGTCGGCTACCTCACTCGCGTCTGCGAGTTGCAGGCCACCGACCGCGGCCTGGCCGAGCTGCTGGTCACCTCGGCCTTCGACGACGACGAGCGGCTGGCGGGGCTGCGGTCCACCGCCTACCAGCGGGCCGTCGACGTGCTGACCCGGGCCCAGCGCGCCGGCCGGCTGCGTGCCGATTTCACCGGCCGTGACTTCGCGCTGCTGATGATGGCCAACGCGGGCGTGGCCCAGCACTCGGCCGATCCGCAGGCCTGGCGCCGGGCGCTGACGCTGGTGATCGGCGGCCTCGGCGCCAAGGCGATTTAAAGATCCTTAAGGGTACGGCCGGAGCACTCTTAAGCTGTCCGGCCGAAGAATCGACTCCGTCCTCGATCGATCGGAGTCCCCCATGCAACGCAGTCGTCTGCGGTTCGCCATCTACTCGTCGGCCGCGGTGCTGGCCGTCGGCGGCGGCATCGGCGCTGCGGTCGCCGCCACCACGGCACCCACACCCGGCTCGCTCACCGCTTCCTTCACCAAGGACAGCGACTGGGGCACCGGCTACCAGGCCAAGTACACGATCCGCAACGGCGGCGGGTCGGCCGTCGAGGGGTGGAAGCTGGTCTTCGGCCTGCCCGCGTCGGCCAAGGTGACGAGTTTCTGGGACACCACCATCACCGGCTCGGGCACCTCACGGACGGCTGCCAACGCGAGCTGGAACGGCACGGTACCGGCCGGGGCGACGGTCTCGTTCGGGTTCATCGTGACCGGCAGCGGCGCCCCGACGAGCTGCACGATCAACGGGGCGTCCTGCTCCGGCGGCGCCGCCACCCCGCCGCCGGCCACCGCGACCGCCACCCCGACGAGGACCGCGACGGCGACGCCCACTCCCACGAAGACCGCGACGGCCACCCCGACAAAGACCGCCACCGCCACCGCCACCGCCACCGCGACGGCCACGGCGACCGCGACGGCCACCACCCCGGCGGGCAGCGGTGTGCTGGTCGCGCCCTATGTGGACATGGGTCTGCTCTCCAACGGCGCGACCACCCTGTCGTCGCTGGCGTCCGGCGGCGGCGTCAAGTCGTTCAGCCTCGCCTTCGTAACCGGCGCCGGCTGCAAGGCGAGCTGGTTCGCCGCGTTCGACCCGCGGCAGAAACAGTTCGCCGACCAGATCGCGGCGATCCGTTCGGCCGGCGGGGACGTGAAGGTGTCCTTCGGTGGCGCGACCGGTGTCGAGCTGGCCCAGGCATGCACCAGCGTGCCCGCGCTGCAGGCCGAGTACCAGGCCGTCGTGGACGCGTACCGGCTCAAGTACATCGATCTGGACATCGAGGGCGCGGCCGTCGCCGACACCGCGTCGGTGGCCCGCCGCTCGACCGCCCTCGCCGCGCTGCAGAAGGCCAACCCCGGCCTGAAGATCTCGCTGACCCTGCCGGTGCTGCCCGAGGGCCTCACCGCGGACGGCCTCGCCGTGGTCCGGTCGGCGAAGAACGCCGGTGTCGACGTCGACCTGGTCAACATCATGGCGATGGACTACGGCCGCGCCGGCCAGGACTACGGCAACCTCGCCATCCAGGCCGTCGACTCGACCAAGGCGCAGATCAAGTCGATCTACGGCAACAGTGACGCGGCCGCGTACCGGATGGTCGGTGTCACGCCGATGATCGGGGTGAACGACGACAACGGCGTCTTCACCCAGGCCGACGCGCGTGACCTGGTCGCCCACGCCAACGCCAAGCACCTCGGGTTCGTGTCGCTGTGGGAGGCACACCGCGACAAGAACGCCTGCTCCGGCGCCCTCTTCCAGTGCACCAACGTGAACCAGACGTCCTTCGAGTTCACCCGGATCCTGGCCGGCTTCAAGGGCTGATCGGCACCTCCCAGACGAGCGCGGCTCCGGGTGACCCCACCTCGGAGCCGCGCTCTCGTCATGTCTGGGCGGCGAACCCCTCGCCCGCCATCGCCAGGGAGTCGCGGGCCACATCCCAGAACCGGCGCTCGGCCGGATGCTCCAGCCAGACGTTGAGGGACACCCGCAGAACGGCCAGGAAGGTGGCGGCGACGAGCTTCGCTCGTACCCCCGACGGGTCTTGATCCTTGAATCGGACCGCGACCTCGCCGGCCAGCTCACGCTCGAGGGCGGTGAAGGTCTGCACCTGCGCCGCGGCCAGCGACGGGTGCTGGCGCACCAGGCGGCTCTGCGCGATCCACTCCGGATCGAGGTCGCCCAGCTCGGCGTAGAACTCGGCGGCCGCAGCGGTCAGCGCGGCCCAGGGCGGCTCGGCCGCCGGCCGGGCCCGGACCAGGCCGGAGAGCAGCAGCATCCGGCGCCGATCGCCGTGGAAGAGCGCCTCCTCCTTGTTCGCGAAGTAGTTGGAGAAGGTCCGCCGGGAGACACCGGCCAGATCGGCGATGGCGTCGACGGTGATCCGGTCCGGGCCGAGCTCCAGCGCCAGCCGCAACGCCGCCTCGTAGAGAGCCTGGCGGGTGGCCTCCTTCTTGCGTTCGCGAAGGCCCTGCTCGGTCGGCGCACTCATGATCTGAGCGTACCGGCGTGTGATTCAGTTCCCAGTGGGCAAAGTTGCGCAACAGGCAACTTCAGGTAGATAGTTGTATGCAGCAAGCATCACGAGGAGGCGGCCATGAACGAACGACGCGGACTCATGGACGCTTTCCATGACCTGCTCAAGGCCATCCGCCTCCTCAAACAGCAGCAGCCCACGATCGCGCCGCTCGGCATGCTGGCCGCGATCAGCCGTCACCAGCCGGCCGGCAGCTGCCACATGAAGGAACTCGCCGCCGAGCACGCCCTCGACCCGTCGACCGTCAGCCGCGCGGTCGCCGGCCTGGTCCGCGACGGGCTGGTGCTCCGCGTCGCCGACCCGTCCGACGGCCGCGCCAGCACCCTGCAGCTCACCGACCGGGGCATCACCGTCCTCGACGAGGTCCGCGGCCACTACGAGCAGCAGATAGCCGCGGCACTGCGGGACTGGACGCCCGAGGAGATCACCACGCTCACCACGTCACTCAACCGATTCGCCAACGACCTGATCCTGGAGGCCTCCCGATGAGCGCAACCACAGTCGATCGGGTGGAGCAGCAGGGCCCGATGAGCCACCGCGAGATCATGGAGGCACTGTCCGGCCTTCTGCTCGTGCTCTTCGTGGCGATGGCCAGCTCCACCATCGTCTCCACCGCCCTCCCGAAGATCATCGGTGATCTCGAGGGCACCCAGACGCAGTACACCTGGGTGGTCACCGCGACCCTGCTGACCGCCACCGCGTCCACCCCGATCTGGGGCAAGCTGGCCGACCTCTACAGCAAGAAGATCCTGGTCCAGGCCTCGATCGTCGTCTTCATCCTGGGCTCGCTGATCGCCGGCTTCACGCAGAACACCGAGCAGCTCATCGCCGCCCGCGCCTTCCAGGGCCTCGGCATGGGTGGTGTGCAGGCGCTGGTGCAGGTCGCCATCGCCGCGATGATCCCGCCCCGGGAGCGCGGCCGCTACAACGGCTACCTCGGTGGCGTGATGGCGCTGGCCACGGTCGGTGGCCCGCTGCTCGGCGGCGTGATCGTCGACACCGACGCGCTCGGCTGGCGCTGGTGCTTCTTCATCGGCGCGCCGTTCGCGGTGATCGCCCTGATCGTCCTGCAGAAGACCCTGCACCTGCCGGTGATGCGCCGCGACAACGTGAAGATCGACTACCTGGGCGCGTCACTGATCGCGGCCGGCGTCAGCGTCATCCTGGTCTGGGTGTCCTTCGTCGACGACTCGTTCGCCTGGCTCTCCTGGCAGACCGCGGCCATGGTCGGCGGCGGCGTGCTCCTGCTGGCCCTGGCCACCTGGGTCGAGTCCCGGGTCGCCGAGCCGGTCGTGCCGCTGCCCATCGTCCGCGAGCGCACCACGACGCTGGCCATCATCGGCAGCCTCGCGGTCGGCATGGCGATGTTCGGCGGCTCGGTCTTCCTCGGTCAGTATTTCCAGATCGGCCGGGGCTACAGTCCCACCGAGGCCGGCCTGCTGATGATCCCGATGATGGCCGGCGTGCTGGTCTCCTCGACGGTCGCGGGCCGGCTGATCACCAAGAGCGGGCGGATCAAGCCGTACGTGGTGGCCGGCACGATCATCCTGGTCGCCGGGTTCAGCGCGCTCTCGTTCCTCGACCACGACACCCCGCTCTGGTACATCGGCACCGCGATGGCCGTCGTCGGCATCGGGGTCGGCATGTCCATGCAGAACCTGGTCCTCGCCGTGCAGAACACCGTCGCGCTCAAGGACATCGGCGCGGCCAGCTCCACGGTCGCCTTCTTCCGGTCGCTCGGCGGCACGATCGGCGTCTCGGTGCTCGGGGCGGTCCTCGCGCGGCACGTGTCCGACTCGATGACCGAGCAGCTCACCGCGATGGGCGTGCCGGCCGGCGCGGCGTCGAGCGGGGGCGGCAGCCTCAACCTGAGCAGCCTGCCGGAGGCGATCCAGCACGTGGTACGGGTCGCGTACGGCGACGCCACCGGTCACATCTTCCTGATCTCGGCCGCGGTGGCCGTGGTCGGTGTGATCGCCGCGGTGGCGATGAAGCCGACGAAGCTGCGGTCGACCGTCGACCTGGCGCCCGCCCCGGCCGAATAGGGCACAGATCACGCCGTACTCCCTGGGGTCAGCTCCTCACGCAGAGCTAGCCTCGGGGAGCCCGGCGTTTCCCTCAACCGCGCCTTTCGCGTGCCGATGGCCTCGCTGAGGAAATGCACGCGCCGGAGGAGGGAGGCGGTTGATGGAGTTCCCGATCGACGCCGACATGCTTTCGGCTGCCCTTCTCGACATCGAGGACAGACGCTCCTGGGATGCCGACGCCGAGCTGGCGCGGGCCATCCGTCTGGAAGAGGCGGCCCAGGTGCTCGGCGATCCACTGCTGATCGCGCGAGCCCGGCTCTGTCAGGCCAACATGCGGATGCGCCTCGGCGACATCAGCGCGGCCACCGAGCAGATCTGGCAGATCCACGAGTGGGTGGTGGCCAACGACGCACGGGTCCTGATGGCCCGCATGCATGTGCTCTGGGCCTACATCCACCAGCACCTCGGCGACGCCGAGCAGTCACTGGAGCATGCGCTGCTCGCGGTCGAGCTGCTCGACGACGACTGCACCACGCACATGCACATCTGGCACCGCACCAAGCTGGCCGACGCCTTCTGGGCGGCCGGCTCGATGGACGCGGCTCGCATCCGATATGCGCAGGCGGAGGAGCTGGCCGTGCTCTCCGGCCACCCGGCCCTGCTGTGCCTGCTCAACAATCACGCCTACGCGGAGTACGACTCGGGCAACCAGCGGCGCGCCCAGGAGGTGGCGGACCGTCTGCTGCGACTCGCCGACGAGTGGGACATGACGCTCGAGCCGGCCTACCTCGACACGATCGGCTCGATCCAGATCGGCAACGGGCGCTACGCCGAGGCGGAGCGCACCCTGACCCTGTGCCTGGAGCGGCATGCCGAGGGCCGGTGGGACGATGCGAACGATCTCTCGCAGTACCTGGTGACCCTGGCGCAGGCGCAGCGCGGCCTGGGCCTGTTCGACGCGGCGCAGACCAGCCTCGACGACGCCCTCCAGCACTGCATCGAGCGTGATCTCGGTGAGTCGCTGGTCCGGCTGCACCAGGAGCAGGCCGAGCTGCACGCGGCCCGCGGTGACTTCGCGGCCGCCTTCGCCGCGCACAAGACCTTCTTCACCGAGTATCAGAACCTGCACTCGCTCCAGCGCGAAGCGCGGACCCGGACGAGGCAGGCGATGTTCGAGACGGTCGAGGCCCGGCAGGAGGCCGAGCGCTTCCGCGAGCAGGCCCGCCGCGACCCGCTCACCGGCCTGCACAACCGCCGGCACATCGACGAGAGCCTGCCCGGCCTGATCGACTCCGATCCCGGCCTGACCCTCGCGCTCGTCGACCTCGACCACTTCAAGCAGATCAACGACCGGCTCTCGCACAACGTGGGTGACCAGGTCCTGGTGCGGGTGGCCGGGATGCTCGCCGACGGGGTGGCAGCCGGCTGCCCGGGGGGTTTCGCCGCCCGGATGGGTGGTGAGGAGTTCCTGATCGTGCTGCCCGGCACCACCGCCGGCCGGGCAGTCGCCCTGCTCGACAAGATCCGCCGCACGGTGCGCGACCACGACTGGCACGGCATCACCCGCGGCCTGCCGGTGACCGTCAGCATCGGCGTCGCCACCAGCGCGGAGACCCCCGTCCCGACACAGCCCTCCCTACTGTCCACTGCGGACAGTCATCTGTACGCTGCGAAGCACGCCGGACGTGATCGTGTCGTGTCGGCCGCGCCCCGGGGCTACGCCTCCGCCGCCTGAAAACGGGATTCCGGGGGTTAAGTCGGTCGATCGTTGCGGCTAGGCTGGGCTGGGTCGTGACGCGGCGTGTCGACGCGAGGTGTCGCCGCGTTCTTTTGCAAGGAGGCGGGTCGTGGCAGAGGGCAGTTCCGCACCTACCGAGGTCGCCCCGCCCGGGGTCAACATCAACGCTCCACACTCGGCCCGCATCTACGACTACTGGCTGGGCGGCAAGGACAACTTCGCCGTCGACCGGGCCGTCGGCGAGGCGATGATCCAGGCCATCCCCGGTATGCGGTACATGGCGAAGGAGAACCGGAAGTTCGTCCACCGGGTCGCCCGTGACCTGGTGCGCAAAGAGGGCATCCGCCAGTTCCTCGACATCGGCACCGGCATCCCCACCCGGCCCAACCTGCACGAGGTCGCGCAGGGCATCGAGCCGGCGACGCGGGTGGTCTATGTGGACAATGACCCGATCGTGCTGGTGCACGCCCGCGCCCTGATGCTCAGCCACCCGTCCGGCCGCAGTGAATACATCGCCGCCGACATCCGCGAGCCGAAATCCATCCTGACGAACGAGGCACTGCGGGACGCCATCGATCTGCGGGAGCCGGTCGGGCTCACCCTGATCGCGATCCTCATGCTGCTGTCCGACGCCGACGACCCGTGGTCGAAGGTGGCCGAGCTGTGTGACGCCCTGCCGTCCGGCAGCTGCCTGGCGATCACCCACCCGACCGCCGACTTCAATCCCGACGAGGTGAATGCCGCGGTCGCCGCCGCCACCGGGGCCGGGATGACCCTGGTCGCCCGGACTCGTGAGGCGGTCGAGCGGTTCTTCGGTGACTGGGAGATGCTGGAGCCGGGCGTGTCCCCGGTGTCGGCGTGGCGGCCGGACGAGCCGGTCGACAATCCCGAGGCCGCCTACTACTGGGCCGGAGTGGCCCGCAAGCCGTAGGGGCGGGCAGCGACCGCTTCCCGACCCGGCGTGCGGCCAGCGACTGATTTCAGGCCCTCCGCGGCCCAGCGACGATTCAGACCCGGCGGGCGACCCAGTGAACTGATCTCCGGCCCGGTGCGCGGCCCAGCGACGTATTCAGACCGGGTGGGCGGCCCAGCACGGGGAACCGCGCCGCCCACCCGGCGTCAGACGGGTGTGCTGCTGCGCAACACCCGCAAGCGTGGCCGCTTGGCGGCGGGCGGGACGGGCACACACGCCGCACGGACCAGCATCTCCCGTACGGCGCCCGCACGTCCGAAACGATCGATCACGACACCTCGGACGCCGAGCCAGTAGTCACCCTCGTGGGGGATGGGCTTGGCCCAGTTCACCCATTCGAGGCGGAGCCGGATCGGCCCGATGCCGTAGCAGTAATCCGACTCGGCGAACTCGTACACCGGCCAGGCGGGCCCACTGGGCCGCAGGCGGTTGCCGCGGACGTGTGGGGCCCGCGCCTGCGGGGGCCGGGCAGGTCGCTGCTGGCGGTGGCAACGAACGAGCTCAGTCGCGCGCGTCGGACTCATCCTCCTCGACAGGCGGTCTCCGGACGGTCGTCCCGCCGGGCCGGCTCAACGCATACCTGACCCCTCCGAACCGGTGCGTCACCATGGTCGCCCGAGTCGACGCCGCGAACACCTCGTCGGTGAACGGCGCGTCCCGGTGAACCAGCGAGTTTCCCCAGCGCGGCCCATCGACCACGCCGGAGCCACCCGGCTCGGGGTGTTCGGGGCCGGTGTTCGGTATCGACATTGCTTGTCACCTCTCGCTAAGGACGCCCCCGCCAGGGAGCCTCGCGCCGAGGCCGCAGACTGTCGCTCCGCGACCGACCCGTCACCTAAAGATGTCACCCTGAGTGACACCCCTAGGGAGTAGTACGTGCGTTATCATGCTCAGAATCCCGTGACTACGCAAGGCCAGATGCACGTGCATTTGCATCGACGACCTGAATTGGGCACGCGGACACCACCGACTCCGGATCGATGGGCGATCCGGGGGCAAATCTAGGGAGCTTGGAATGACCAACGTGGTCAACGGCATGCCCGCCGGCGATCTGCAGGGAGTCACCTGGCAGAAGAGCCGCCGCAGCAACCCGAGCGGCAACTGCGTTGAGTGCGCCGTCCTGCCCAACGGCGACGTCGCTGTGCGTAACTCCCGGGATCCCGAGGGTGCTGCACTGATCTACAACCGCGCCGAGATCGAGGCCTTCCTCGGCGGCGTCCGCGACGGAGACTTCGACAACCTCATCGCCTGATACTTCCCTGCGACGCTCTCCGTCGGCCGCTCGGTCTCAGACCGGGCGGCCGACCTCGTTCAGCAGCTTGCCCAGGATCTCGGGAGTGTGGTTCGGCGGCTCGGCGTCGATACAGACCCGCTCCATCGCCATCGCGTAGTGATCCACGTCCTCACGCTTGTCCAGGTAGATCGCGCTGGTCAGCTGCTCCACATAGACCACGTCGGGCAGCTCCGGCTCGGGGAACCGCAGGATCGCGAACGGCCCGCCCGCCGCGGCATGCCCGCCGGCCAGGAACGGGATGATCTGCAGCCGGACACCCGGCAGCTTCGAGGCCTCGATCAGCGCCTCGATCTGGGCGCGCATCACGTCGACGCCGCCGATCGGGCGCCGCAGGACCGCCTCGTCGATCACCGCCCACAGCTGGGGCCCACCCGAACGGGTGAGGATCTGCTGCCGCTGCCGCCGCACGTCGACCCGGCGGTTGATCTCGTCGGCGCTGGCGCCGGCATGACCCAGCATGATCACGGCCCGCGCGTAGTCGGGAGTCTGCAGCAGACCGGGAACGAACTGGATCTCGTAGGTCCGGATCAGCGAGGCGGCCGCCTCGAGCCCCAGATAGGCCTGGAACCAGTTCGGCAGAACGTCGCCGAAGTGCTGCCACCAGCCGGGGTTATTGGCCTGACGGGCGAGCCCGATCAGCGCGTCACGCTCCGCGGAGTCGGACACCCCATACATGGTCAACAGATCGGCGACGTCGCGTTCCTTGAAACTGACCCGGCCGAGCTCCATCCGGCTGATCTTGGAACCGGAGGCGCGGATCTCGTAGCCGGCCGCCTCCCGGGTGATCCCTCTCGACTCCCGCAGCTTACGAAGCTGGGAACCGAGCAGGATGCGCAGCACCGTGGGGCCGCCGCCCGGCGCCTCCTCCAGCGAACCCGCGCTCACCTGACTCCTCGTCGCTGCTTTGTGACTGCCCGGCGCAGCCTTACGCATCCTAGAGCGGAGATCGTCAACGACGAAACCGGTCCGTTCGTCCCCTTCACGCCGCACGCCGTTGCGGATGCACGTGCAGACGGCCTTGCGAACGCACTTGATGACGAGCATGATAGCTGACAGACACGATCCGACCGCTGACACAGCGTGCCGAAAACTTCGCCTGCTCAGATGTTGCGTCGCGTCCCGGCAAGAGTCCGCCTCAAGCCATTGGAGGCATTTCCATGCCGAACCTGACGGCGTCCACGCCCACCGTGACCCCGGTGCACCGCGATCCGGCCGAGGTCGCCCCGGCCGAGAGCTACCGGCCTGCCGACCCGGTGTGGGTATATAAGGACGGCTGGCGGGCCGGCATCATCGAGGCGGCCTCCCCCCGTGCGGTCACCGTCACCTACCAGCCGAGCAACCACCGCGGCACCGGCGTCGACACGTTCACCGCGCCGTATGTGACGTTCCGGGCCGACAGTGCCCCCGACCTCGACCAGCGCGGTCTGCGGCTGGTCCGCCGGAGCCCGCTGACATGACCGGCGCGGTCACCGTCTCCGCGGTCGTCGGCATGCTCAGCCTCTTCGCCGGCGTCGCCCTCGGGTGGTATTTGCGGAGCGGCGACGACGGCTGCATCGAGTGCGTCCCGCCCGAGCAGTTGCCCACCTCACTGCAGCGTCCGGGCGTGTAGTTTTGCATTCATGACAGTGGTCGACGAGCAGCACGCGTCGTGCGTGCGCCGTGATGCCGCCCTGTCCCGAGCCTTCGAGTTCCTAGGGCGCCGCTGGAATGCCGCAGTCCTGGGCAAACTTCGCGGCGAGCCGGTCGGTTTCCGCGACCTCTCCCGCAGCATCTCCGGCATCAGCGACTCGGTTCTCTCCAACCGCCTGTCCAGTCTGGCCACCGCCGGCCTGATCGTCCGCATCGTCGACGAAGGCCCGCCGGTGTCGGTCTCCTACGGCTTGACGCCGGCGGGGCACGCTTTGATGCCGGCCCTCGACCGCATCGCCGACTGGGCCGACGAGCACATCCCCTGATCTCTTCCGGTCGCTTTCCCTTGCGGTCCTTGGACACCCCATGGTGGTACGACCACCCGTTCCATGGATCCCACCCAGTCCCGTGGCCACCGCGCGACGCAGGCGGCCCGTCCCGCCCATCACCGCGCCTTTCTGGCGACAGCGTTCCCTCACCGTCGACTCCTCCCGACCGGGTGGTGATCGAGTTCACCGGGCGAGGAGTGGCTTTCTGCCGGTTAGTCGCTAGCTTTTTAGAAGTGGATACTCTTTCTGAAGCGAATCTGAACGCGGACACTCCCGCCCGGCCCCGGCTCGGTGACGACGGGCGGGCCCTGCTGTTCACCGAGGCCCGGACAGCCTCCTCGTTCGCATCGACGCCGGTGTCCGACGCTGAGCTCGCGGAAATCTGGGACCTGGCGAAGTGGCCGCCGACCGCCTCCAACACCCAGCCACTGCGGGTGCTCTACGTGCGTACCGAAGAGGGAAAGAACCGTCTCATCCCGCACCTGGCCGAAGGCAACCGGCCCAAGTCCCAGAGCGCGCCGGTCGTCGCGGTCCTGGCGCTGGACACGGCGTTCCACGAGTACGTGCCCGAGGTGTTCCCGCACAATCCCGGGCTGAAGGACACGTACGAGGCGAATGAGCCCTTGCGTCTCACCAACGGGACGTTCAGTGCCGCGCTGCAGGTCGGCTACTTCATTCTCGCGGCGCGTTCGATCGGACTGGTCGCGGGCCCGATGACCGGTTTCGACAAGGCCGGCGTCGACGCCGAGTTCTTCCCGGACGGGCGATACCGGTCGCTGGCGGTGGTGAACCTCGGCCACCCAGGGCCGACGCCGTGGCGAGCTCGTCTGCCGCGACTGGCGCCGGAGACCACCGTTCAGTGGGCTTGAAAAAACGGCCCGGCGATCGCCGGGCCGTTTCCTCGTGTTTTGACCGTTCTGTGGGCAGGGTGGTCTGGCGGTGTGGTGTGGGTGTGTTCGTGGTGCGGGGTGAGGGCTGTCATTTGCCCTTGTGGATGGCGTTGCGGCGGATGACT
>NZ_FONV01000033.1 GCF_900113015.1 Actinoplanes philippinensis | reverse complement strand
ACCAACATCGCCCGCGCCAACCGACGCGCCGACCGCCGTTCAAACGACCTCATCACGGCCGTGACCAGCAGCTACCCGAACACGCAATGACCCTGGGCCGGAAGGCCGGAAGGCCGGAAGGCCGGAAGGCCGGAAGGCCGGAAGGCCGGAAGGCCGGAAGGCCGGAAGGCCGGAAGGCCGGAAGGCCGGAAGGCCGGAAGGCCGGAAGGCCGGAAGGCCGGAAGGCCGGCCAATGGCAGGCGGCCTCGGATAGGCCCGCCCAGGCAGACGGACCCAGGCGGGCTTGAGAGGTCGAGGAGCCGGGGCGGGCTGGCTGGCGAGCAAGAACGGGTGCGGCCGGCAGAGGCAAGCGGGCCACGGCCAGGCAGGCCATGGCGGCGCCGGGCGAGCTAACGAGGTAGGCAAGCCAGGACCGAGCCGGGGTAGGCCGGGTCAGTGCCTGGCGGCCGGGGTAGGCAAGCCTGGCTCTCGCGGACTCGGGGCAGGTGAAACGGAGCGAGCCGAGGCAGGTAGGGGCCGGCCCGCGCAGGCCGACGCCGGGGCGGGCGGCGATCCCGGGAAGACCCAGGCGATCCCCTATAAGGCCCAGGCGATACCCGATAAGACCGGAGCGATCCTATAAAATCGGGAGCAATACCCCATAAGACCGAGTCGATCCCTATAGGGCCGGGATGATCCCGAGAAGACCGGGGCGATCACGGTCAAGCCGAAGAAGGGGCAGGTGAGCAGGGGCGGGGTGGGGGCTGGCGGTCCGGGCGAGGCGAGGCATGGCGGGTCGCGCGCGGCAAGATACGCCAGGGAAAGTCGGGTGCCGACGGGCTATTGGCAACACCGACACAGCGCGAAGCGAGGCCTGACGAAGCAAGGAGGCCGCCGCGCCCGATGGGACAGAAGGGCAAGGGCGCCAGCACAGGACAGCAATGCAAGGCCCACATGGAGCGAACCGCTGGCCAGCGCAAGGAAAGGCCCACGCGAAGCAAACCGCAAGCCGGCCCGAGGCAGGGCCCGCCAAGCCAACCGCAAGCCGACGCACGGCAAGGTCCGCCAAGCGAACCCCGACGCAACGACCCGAGGCCGGTCCAACGCCGCACCTGGCAGATCCGAGGGCGACCACACGCCGTACGGCGGCCGCTGAACGAACCGCACGAGGCCGAACAACCGCTGCCGCAGGAACCCGCGCCGGTCCGACGCCGTGATGTCCGGGTTCTGCTCCGACCCGGACAACGCGAACTCCTTCTTCGATGATCCGCTGCGTCAGCACGGCGACGGCAGCGTGGCGACGGATTTCAGAAGAAGTAGTCGCGGACCTGAGCGCGCAGCAGGTTGGCGGTGATCCGTCCAGCCAGGACCAGGGTGAGCAGGATACCTACCCGCAGGGTGAGGTCGAGCCGCCACCCGCCCCACACGGCGACCATCACGAGCGGCTGGGCCAGCAGCGCCAGAAACCAGGCGGACGCCCGGCCGCCCGCGAACCCCTTCGCTGCCACAGCCGACAGCAGGCCGCCGAGGAGCAGCCCGCCGAGGACCGTGTACACGGCGACACCGTCGCCGGGCGTCGACGCGGGCCCGGAGTTCACCACCATGAGGATCAGGAACAGGATCCCCACCATGTTGAGCACGGGCTGGAGCCGGAGCAGTCTCCGGGTCTGCTCGATACGGAACGGCAGCGAGGTCGATGTCACGGAGGCGAACTCTAACGTACGAAACAATAAAGCAACCGATGCAAGAACTTGCAAATGCATCGATCCTCACTAAGCTGACCCTGCCTCCTCCACTGAGGAGGCTCCGGCTGGTTCGTCCTGTTCAGCCGGACCATCGTCATCTCGGGAGAGCTATGCGCTCTGTCAGCAAGTTCTTGCTCGCCCTGCTCGTCGGGTTCGCCGGTGTTCTGGCGGTCGCCGGGCCGGCCTCGGCGTCTCCTCCCCCGCCCACCGACCTCGGCGGGCTCGACCTGGGCGCCTACTGCCGGTCGATCGGATATGCCGACGCCACCCTGACCGGGCCGACGGCGTACGACTGGCACTGTGTCAGCGGCAGCGGGCAGCAGGGTGACCTCGCCTTCGACGCGGCCTGCCGGTGGACGTACGCCTCCGACTACGCCGTCGACCGGATCGGCGACTTCCACGACCCGGCGTCGGTGCGCTGCTGGCTGGTCCAGCGTGACGTGGTCACCCCGGTCTTCGCCGACTACTGCACCGGCAAGGGCTACAGCGACGCCGCCCTGCTCGGCACGACCGTCTACGACTGGCACTGCGTCCAGTACAGCCGGGCCGGCCCGACCTACTACGACATCGACATCGCCGCGGCGTGCAACACCCTCACCCACGGTTACGCCAAGCTGGACCGGTTCGTGAACTTCTACGACGCCTCCACCTGGCAGTGCCGGGTCTGACCCGGTGAGAAGGCCGGCGCCGAGCGGGCGCCGGCCTCAGCCGTCACCGGGATAGGCACGCGTCTCGGCCGCTTTGACCGCCACCCACAGCTCCCGGCCCGGTTCGAGGTGCAGGTGGGCGGCTGCGGCCGGGGTGATGTCGGCGGCCACGCTGATCGGCCCGTCGAGCCGGACCCGCAGGTTGTCGCCGTGGCGCTGCACGTCGGCGAGGACGGCCGGCCAGGTGTTGCGCGGGCTGCCGTCCGGCCGGGCCGGGTGCAGGGCGACCGCCGCCGGCGGGAACGCCACGAACGCGTCCCCGTCGACACTGTCGGTGCTGGTCAGCGCGAACCCGTCGGTGATCGTCACGGTGTGCCCGTCGCCGTGGCCGCGGTAGAGGTTGAGCCCGACGAGTCGGGCCACGTAGTCGGTGCGCGGCCGGGCGGTGATCGTCGCCGCGTCGCCTTCCTGCACGACCCGGCCCTGTTCGACGATGACGAGACGGTCGGCGAGCACCAGCGCGTCCAGCGGATCGTGGGTGACGAGCAGGGTCGCGCCGGGATGCGCGGACAGGTGCCGGCGCAGCTCACCGCGGGTCTCCAGCCGGGTCCGGGCGTCCAGGGCGGCGAGCGGCTCGTCGAGCAGCAGCAGGGTCGGGTCGACGGCCAGCGCCCGGGCCAGCGCGACCCGCTGCGCCTGACCACCGGACAGGTGGCGGGGCTTGCGGCGCCCGTGGTCGGCGAGTCCGACCCGGTCGAGCCAGCGGTCGGCCACCCCGTACGCCTGCTTGCGATCCTGACCTTGCCGTCGTGGGCCGAAGGCCACGTTGTCGCGGGCGGTGAGGTGCGGAAACAGCAGGTAGTCCTGGAAGACGACGCCGATCGGACGCCGTTCCGGCGGGTCGTCGCGGATGTCGCGGCCGTCGAGCCGCAGGTGGCCGTCGTCGAGCGCAGCGAGACCGGCGAGGGCCCGCAGCGCGGTGGTCTTGCCCGCGCCGTTCGGCCCGAGCAGCGCGACCGTCTCGCCGGGAGCGATCCGCAACTCGATGTCCAGCAGAAACGTGCCCCGCCGAACGACCAGGCGGGCGTCCAGAAGCGCGGTCACGGCGCGGTCAGCCAGCGGTCGCGCAGCCCGGCCAGGATCGCGACCGAGACGACCAGCAGGATCAGGCTGAGCACGACCGCTCCCTCCAGGTCACCGCTCTCCATCGTCTGGTAGACGGCGAGCGGCATCGTCTGGGTGATGCCCGGATAGTTTCCCGCGAACGTGATCGTCGCCCCGAACTCGCCCAGCGCGCGCGCCCAGCACAGCACCGCGCCCGCCGCGATCCCCGGTGCCACCAGCGGCAACGTCACGTGGGTGAAGGTCGTCCAGCGGGTCGACCCGAGCGTGGCGGCGGCCTCCTCGAACCGGCTGTCGGCGCCGCGCAGCGCCCCCTCGACCGCGATCACCAGGAACGGCAGCGCCACGAACGACTCGGCGATCACCACTCCGGCGGTGGTGAACGGCAGCGTGATTCCGAACGTCGCGTCCAGCCACTGCCCGGCCAGCCCGCGCCGGCCCAGCGCCAGCAGCAGCGCGATGCCCCCGACGACCGGGGGCAGCACCAGCGGCACGGTGATCAGCGCCCGGACCAGACGCCGGCCCGGAAAACTCACCCGGGCCAGCATCCACGCCAGCGGCACTCCCAGGACCAGGCACAACACCGTCGCCAGCGTCGACGTGAGCAGCGACAGCCGCAGCGCCTCGACCACCCGCGGCTCGGCGAGCCGCGCCGGAAGCGTCGACCACGGCGTGCGCGCCAGCAGCCCGGCCAGCGGCAGGAGCAAGAAGATCAACCCCAAACCCGCAGGCAACAGCAGGGGTACGGGTACACGCGCCGTTCTCATGATGATCAGGGTGCCTGGAACCCGGCCTCGGTGAGAACCTTCGTGGCCTCGGGCGACGACACGTACGCGATGAACGCCTGCGCCCCGGCGCCGTTCTTCGCGTTCTTGAGCGCGACGATCGGATAGTCGTTGATCGCCTTCGCCGACTCCGGGAACTCCACGGCGTCCACGTCGGCGGCAGCCGCCTTCGCGTCGGTGCGGTAGACCAGCGCGGCGTCCACCTCACCCAGCTTGACCTTGGCCAGGGCCGCCTTCACATCCTGCTCCAGCGTCACCGGGGTGACCTTGACACCGGCCGCCTCGATCGCCGCCTTCGCCGCCGCGCCACACGGGACGGCCTCCGCGCAGAGCGCCACCTTGACATCCGGTTCGGTCAGGCCGGCCAGGCCTGCGACACCCTTCGGATTGCCCTTGGCGACCGCGATGACCAGCTGGTTCTTCACGAACGTGGTGGGCCGGCCCTCGCTGTTGCCGGCGTCGACGACGACGGCCAGGTTCTTCGGGGAGGCGGAGGCGAACACGTCCGCCGGGGCGCCCTCGTTGATCTGCGTTGCCAGGGCCGAGCTGCCGGCGAAGTTGAACGTGACGGTGGTGCCCGGGTGGGCCGCCTCGAACTGCTTGCCGATCGTGGTGAACGACTCGGTCAGGGACGCCGCGGCGAAGACCGTGATCGGCCCCGTCACGGTGCCGGCTCTGTCGCCCGTGTCGTTGTCGGTCCTCTCGCCGCCGCAGCCCGCGAGGCCGAAAGCGATCAGCGCAGCCAGACCGGCCGCCACCGTGCGAAGGGTTTTCAACTGCTTCTCCCTTTGTGTGCCCCGGCCCGCTCCACCACGACCGTGGTCGACTTGATCACTGCCACGGCGATCGAACCCACCTGCAGGTCCAGCTCGTCGACGGCTTCCCGGCTCATCAGCGACACCACCCGGAAGGGCCCGGCCTGAATGTCCACCTGCGCCATGACGGTGTCCTTGACCACCGCGGTGACGATGCCCCGCAGCCGGTTGCGCGCCGACGACTCGTCGGCCCGATCGTCCGGCTCGTTGCCCTTGGCCCGCACGAACGCGGCCAGCTCCACCCCGTCGACCACCCGGTGACCGGCCTCGTCGCGCCCCGCGGGAAGCCGCCCGGCATCGATCCAGCGGCGCACGGTGTCAGCGCTGACCCCGAGCAGCTCGGCTGCCTCGCCGATCCGAAAATCCGTCACCATGGCACTGTATCCGCTCCGCACCTGCGATCACAGGGCGGTGTTTTCACTCGCAGATGCGGCTGTCACCGTGCTGTCACCTTCGTTCCTGCATGATGTCGGCATGAGCGTTGCCGCCTGCTTCTCCGCCCCATCCGGACCCGGCGCGGGCTGGTCCTGCCGCACCTCGCCGCACCTGTCTCGCCGGCGCGGGCCGACCGGTCCGCGTGTTTCACGGCCTCCCTGACTCCGCAGCCCCGGTGCGCTTCCTCGGCTCCCGGCCCGTGGCCTCCCCGACCTCCGCAGCCCGGTGCGTTTCCTCGGCTCCTGGCTCGCGGCCTCCCTGACCTCCGCGGCCCCGGTGCGCTTCCTCGGCTCCCGGCCCGTGGCCTTCTGCGTTCCGTGGGTTCCGGCGTTCCCTACGATCGCGTGGTGGAGCATTCGTATCGGCTTCGGCAAATTGTGAGCCGGATTCCGCATGTGGCGAAGGTCTCTGTCCGGGTCGAGGCGTGCGCCCATGACGAGGTCGTCGTGTCCGACGAGGTGTTCGCCTGGCGGCGAGACGTCCACGGCCCGCAGGCGGTCAGTGGCGGCCCCGGCGACCAGGAGCTGGTGGCTGAGGCGGTCGCGGGCGTGCGGTACGTGCTGGTTCGTAGCGGTCACCACACCGGGCGCTCCGTGACGCTGATTCGGATCCTCGACACTCCCGTGGACACCGGACCAGGAGACATGAAGTTCGCCGCCGCGATGGCAGCTTGTCAGGCTCTGGAGGTGAAGCTGGAGAACCCACCGTTCATCGACGCCTCCGGTGCCGTGTTTCCCTGACCAGAACCACACGGCTCCCGGCGCCACCACGGTCTCTACCAGCGGACAGCGCACAGTGGGGGCCCACTCCTACACGATCTCGGGCCCTGCCAAAGCGGGTGCCGCAAGTCGACGACATCGCGGCCTACCACGACGTGCGGCCAGCAGTCGATCGGTCGTGCGTCGACGCCGGGATGGTGATGGCTCTCCAGGGATGGCCCTGGCGCGACCATCGGCCAAATACCGACCGAGGCGGACCTGGCCATCAGGCTCAGGAGCCAGGTGAGGGTCTTGCTGATCGGTCCGACCCGGGCGAAGCCATCCGGACGTGGCACACCTGCCGTTCCCGAGCTGGCCGAAGCCGTGCGCCGGCCTCTGCCAAGCCGCGCCGACGCGCGGGCGGGAGGGAAGACCGGCGCCCGGCGCGCCAGAGGGCGCGGGCAGTCGCGGGAGGACAGGGCGGTCGCGGAGGACCGGGCAGTCGCGGAAGACCGGGCAGTCGCGGAAGGGCGGGCCAGTCGCGGAAGGCCGGGGCCGGGCGGCGGGAGGACGGGGCCGGCTGCGGGAAGGCGGCGAGAAGACATTCGACCTCGGCACGGGCCAGCAGAACAGCGGCGACCTCCCAGAAACGACCCCGCCGCGTCAGAGGGCGGGGGCCGGCTGTGGGAAGGCGGCGAGAAGACATTCGACCTCGGCACGGGCCGGCGCAACAGCCGTGGCCTCCCAGAAACGACCCCGCCGCGTCAAAGGGCGGGGGCCGGCTGTGGGAGGGCGGCAAGGAGACGTTCGACCTGGGTGCGGATCTCCGGGACGGCGGTGGCCTCCCAGGAGCGACCTCGGCGGAGCGGGCCGATCAGCCATAGGCCGGGGCGGATCTGGCCGTCGGGGTCGGAGTCCAGGCCGAGGCCGTGCGGGCCGGTCTTCACCAGGCCGTCGGCGAGCAGACCGGTGAGCAGGGGGCCGGCTGAGGACGGCAGTGGACCGGGGCCGGTGCAGGAGATGACGGCGGCATACCGGCGGGGCGCCTCGCCCTCGATGCGGACGGTCAAACCGCCGTGCGGGTCGGGATCGATGGAGAGCAGGCGGCCGGAGCGGATTCGCAGGGTGCCCTGGTCGCGGAGGCGGGTGATGCGGGCCGCGACCGGTGGGGCCATCCGGTGCCGGTGGACCTCCCAGTAGCGCTGGACGTGCCGCAGGAAACGCTCCTGCGCGGCCGGGGTCAAGCCGTTCCACAGGCGATCGGCGTTGTGCCGGACGTATTCGACAACGGCGGTCCCGTCAGCGCCTTCGGCTATGGCGGCGCGGACGCGGCGCAGCAGCGGGGCGAGGTCGGCCGATTCGGGCAGGGCGAGATCGACGGCGGGCGCGGGTCGCTGCGGGTGGGTCCGCGGCAGGAGTCCGCGACGGGAGAGGGCCTCCATCGGTACGCCGCGCGCCTGCTCGTTGATCGTCAACACCACATCGATCGCGGTCAGCCCGGTGCCGAGCAGCAGGATCGGCGCGGTGTCGTCGCCTGCGCCCACCGAGGCGGAGGCCACGGGAGCAGCAACAACGGGAGCAGCAACAACGGGAGCAGCAACAACGGGAGTGGAGCCCGCAAGCGCGGAGGCAGCGGACCCGGAAAGAGCGACGGCGCGGCCCGGGGCGGGGGCCGCTGCCCGGGCGGCGGCCAGGGCCCTGGTCAGGGCGCCCGGAGCCCACGGGTCGGCCACGAAGGCGGGACTGCGCAGGGTGGCTTCGGAGACGGCTGCCGGGGGGCGGGGCGGTGGGTTGCCGAGGGCGAGGATCACCTGGTCGGCGTGGATGTGGCAACCGTTGGCGTCGGTGATGGTGTAGCCGGACTGCTCCGGGCGTACCTCCACTGCTTTTGCCTTGTGATGAACGAGCCGGGAGCCGGCCGCGGACGCCGCGGACGCCAGATGGCCGGACAGGTAGTCGCCGTACCAGGCCCGGGGCAGGAATGTCGCCGCATCGGCCGGGAGGCCCCGGGAACGGCACCAGCGCAGCAGGTGCTGGGGGTCGCCCGCGTCGGCGGACATCGCGCCGACGCGGGAGTTGAGGAGGTGCCAGGGTTCGGCGGCGCCGTAGGCGACACCCCGGCCGGGGCGGTCCTCGGGAGAAATCAGAACTGTCCGCCATGCGGGATTTCGCGCGATTGCGGCTGCGGTGAGGGCGCCGCTGCAGCCGCCGCCGATGACGGCGACCGTGTTGCGGGAGCGCCCGGTTGCTGCGGCCGTGACCGTGTTGTGCGCAACGACGCTGGTCATTGCGTTACCGCCTCGGTCGTCGGCCGCTCGGTACAGCAACAGTGCATCGGATCCTCCCGCTGATCGCTTCCACCCAAGCAAACCACATAACCCGTCGGCTTTATAGGCTATACGCGCGAATTCAGTTGTTAACAGTTCCGGCCTTCCCTGGACTGTCCAACGTGGATATGGTGATCTCCGCCTTTAGGCACTACGGGGGGTAATCGCAGCGCAACAAACAGATACCCCTTCCCTCATTCCGGAAGGACGTTTCGTCTTGTCTGAGACTCCGTTGTGGCTGCAGGGCCGGTCGGCCGTCATCGAAGCCGCTGACCCGTCGGAATTCCGGCACGGCACGCCCGACTACCACCTGTCACATACGGTCATGCCCGGGCAGCGCACCACCGATCACGCGCCCGGTTCGCTGGAGGCGATCGTCGAGTCGATCGTGCAGGTCTTCGAGATGGAGGTCTCGCACAAGCACGATCCCGCGACCTGGGTCTCGATGGTCTCCGAGAAGTTCCGCACCAACATCAACGGCGGTGGCTGGGCGTCCGCGCAGGACATCGCCGAGCAGGGCAGCTACAACGTGCTGATCGGCGACAGCCCGTTCTACCGGGTCGGCAAGGAGTCGTTCGACAGCCAGCACGACATCTTCCACGGCGCGTTCCCGAACGGCTTCTACTGGGAGGTCCTGCAGGTTCTCAGCCCGCCGCCGGTGGTCACCTTCAAGTGGCGGCACTGGGGCTCGTTCGACGGCGAGTACCACGGCCACCAGCCGAACGGGAAGACCATCGAGATGTTCGGCATGAGCGTCGCCAAGGTCGACGACGACCTGAAGCTGCTCGAGGTCGAGCACTACTACGACCCGAACGCGTTCCTCGGCAAGCTCACCGGCGGCTGCCCGATCGCGCACTGACGTCGTCTCCGGGCCGGCCGGCCAGCCATTCCAGCACCCGCGAGGCGTGGGCGGCCGGCTCGTCGATCGGGTGGAAGACGTGCTCGATCACCCCGCCGGCGACGATCAGGGTCAGCCGGCGATACAGCGTCATGTCGTCGGCCTCGAACGTCGGCAGGCCGAGCGCGTCGGCCACGGTCAATCGAGGATCGGCGAGCAAGGGGTACGGCAGACCCAGGCGGTGCACGACCTCCCGCTGGTAGGCAGGTGACTGCGCGGACAGTCCGTACACCCGGGCCGCCCCCGCCGCCCGCAGCTCGCCGATCCGATCGCGGAAGTCGCAGGCCTCGGCGGTGCAGCCACGGGCCCCCGGGATCGTGTCCCAGCCGGCCGGCATGTCACCTTCCGGTCGTCCCGTCATCGGGTAGACGAAGACGACCGTCCGCCCCGGGCCGAACCGGTCCAGCCGGGGCCGCCGCCCGTCGGCAGCGGCCAGCGTCAGCTCCGGCATCCGCTCCCCCACCAGCGCCGACGGCTCGACCACCCGGGACGGTGCCCGCCGGACACCCCGATGCGCGGCGATCCGGGCCGTCGCCTCCGCCAGGCTCGCCCGCAGGCTGTCCCGCTGCTCGGACAGCCGGGCGATCCGCTCCTCCAACTCGTCGATCGCCCGCCGGTAGCCGGCCAGCGCCGACGGGCACTCGTCGGCCTCGGCGCCGCCGCCGGCCAGGCACTCCACGAACGGCCGGGTCTGCTCGACGGTCAGTCCCAGCCCGATCAGAGCCCGGATCCGCTCCACCTGCCGGACCGCGACCGGCTCGTACACGCGGTACCCGTTCGGTTCCCGGCGTGGCACCACCAGCCCCGCCGCCTCGTAGTAGCGCAGCGCCCGTACCGTCGCGCCGGTCGCCGCCGTCAGTTCACCCACTCGCACGACGACGACGCTAAACCCGTACCCACGGGTCCGGGTCAAGCCTAGTGATCGGCCGCCTCGCCGGTGGACGCAGCCGCACCGTGCACGGAAGCGGCGGCGGCGCGTTCCTGCAGCTCATAGGCGTGTGAGTCCCAGTCGGGACCGAAGGAGAGCAGGTCGGCGGCGGCCTCCCGCAACAGGTCCGGATCGGTGGGGCGCTGGAGGCAGGCCAGGCGGTACGCCAGATTGCGGGCCCACGGCGGCAGGGCGATCCAGTCCTCGGCGGCGAGGGTGCGCAGCATGTGGAGAATCTCGTCGGCGGGGGCGAAGGTGAGACGCTCGGTGAAGTCGCGCATCGCGTCGGCGGTGCCGGCCGCGATCAGGGTCCGGGCAGCCGCCGTCACGCTCGTGGCTCTCATGTGCGGGATTCTGCCGGATCCGGGACGATTCACCGCACCGGAAGAATGTCGGCGAATCAATCGGTGAGATGCCGGCGGCCGAAGGTGGCCGGCAATCATGCTCCCGCGAGGCAGCACCACCGGGCGGGGCCTGGACCGACGCCGCCGGGACCCCCTCCCGGCGGCGACCCGGATCGTCCAGAAAGCCTTCACCGACGAGGTGTGGCGCTAACTCCACACCTCGTCGGCGGTCTCGGCGATCAGGCGTAGCTTGGCGACCTGCTCGTCGTAGGTGAGGACGTTGCCCTCGACCGTCGAGGAGAAGCCGCACTGCGGTGACAGGCACAGCTGCTCCAGCGGCACATACCGGGCGGCCTCGTCGATGCGGCGTTTCAGGTCGTCCTTGGACTCCAGCGCGCCGCGTTTCGTGGTGACCAGGCCGAGCACGACCATCTTGCCGGGCGGGACGAAGCGGAGCGGGGCGAAACCGCCGGAGCGGTCGTCGTCGTACTCCAGGAAGAACCCGTCGACGGCCAGCTCGCTGAAGAGGGCCTCGGCCACGAAGTCGTAGCCGCCCTCGGCCGCCCACGAGGACCGGAAGTTGCCGCGGCACATGTGGGTGGTCACGTTGAGCCCGGCGGGACGGCCGGCGATCGCCGCGTTGATCTGCCGGATGTAGCGCAGGTGCTGGTGCTCGGCGTCGTCGCCGCGGTCGGTGAGCAGCCGCCGCTGCGCCGGATCGTTGAGGTACGCCAGGCTGGTGTCGTCGAGCTGCAGATAGCGGCAGCCGAGGCCGGCGACGCGGCGCACCTGCTCGGCGTAGGCGGCGCTCAGGTCGGCCCAGAACCGCTCCTCGTCGGGGTAGACGGCCGGGTCGATCGCGGCCCGGCCGCCCCGGTAGTGGACCATGCTCGGCGACGGGATGGTGAGTTTCGCGGTGACCGCGTCGCCGGCCTCGGCGCGCAGGAACGCGAAGTCGTCGCCGAAGATCGTCTCGCCGAGGGTGATCGGCCCGTCGACGGCGAGCGCCGCCGACTCGAAGTCGAGCTCGCCGCTCTCGTTGCGGAAGTGCACCTGGATCTTCTCGTCGGTCGGCCGGATCCCGCCGAGCCGGTAGATGAAGTCCATGTGCCAGGAGGTACGCCGGAACTCGCCGTCGGTGGCCGACCGCAGCCCCACGTCGCGCTGCATCCGGACCACCTCACGGATCGCGTCGTCCTCGACGAAGCGCAGTTGCTCGGCGGTGATCTCGCCGAGCGCCCGCTGCTCGCGGGCCCGGAGCAGGCGCGGTGGCCGCAGCAGGCTGCCCACGTGGTCGGCCCGGAACGGAGGTGTGTCACGGAGCGTCATTGGCGTGTCCTCCTTCAGTAGGTCCCGCTGCCAACCTACGCCCCAGGATGATCAATGACCATCGATACCGGGCGGATCGCCCCGACGGTCAGCCAGGCCAGGGCGCGGGCGATGCCGGCCGGGTCGTCCGGCGACGGGCGGTGGCCAGCAGGCAACCGAGAACCCCGACGGTCAGCCAGGCCAGGGTGCGGGCGATGCCGGCCGGGCCCAGTCCCGCGTCGGCGGTGATCGCGCGGATCGCCAGGACCGGTCCGTGGCCGGGCAGCAGGCCGTCGGCGGTGGTCACCCAGGCGGGTACCCCGGAGACGACCGCCGCCGCGAGGACGATCACCGGAACTCCGATCGCGAGGAGCCGGCCGGCCCGGCCGAAAGCGACCGCGATCGCCTGGTTGAGCAGCAGGAACGTGACGGCGACGAGGAGGTCGACGAGGAGCAGGGCGGCCAGCTCGACCGGCGCGGGCCGCAGCAGTGCCCCGGCGACGGCGGTGACCAGGACCGACTGGCCGGCGGCGAGCGCCAGCGGGAGCCGGGCGTTGGCGAGGGCGAGCCGCCAGGTGCTGCCCTGCCAGGCGAGCGGGTCGTGGGCGGCGGCCGGTGTCAGCTGGAAGATCACCATCGCGCCGATCCAGAGGGCGATCACGATGACCGCTCCGGCGATCAGGTCACCGACGCTCGCGCCGTCGTCGCCGGCCGCGCCGGCGACCGGGGTGGCGGCGACGGTCCTGAGGTGCTCCCGGTCGGCGTCGCTGTAGGTGGGCACCTGGTCGCGGCCCTCCCCGAGCGCGCCGGCGAGGCTGCCGGCGCCTTCGGCCAGCTTCGACGAGCCGTCCGACAGCTTCTGCCCGGCGTCGCCGGCCGATCGGGCGCCGCCGGTGAGCCGCCCGGCCCCGGCGGCGGCGTCGGTGGTGCCGTCGGCGAGCCGCTGCGCGCCGGCGGCGGCGTCGCCGGTCCCGCCGGCCAGGCGCCCGACGCCGTCGGCGAGCGTGCCGGCGCCCGCGGACAGCCGCCGGGCGCCGCGGTCGACGGCGGCGGCGCCGTCGGCGGTCCGGCGGGCGCCGGTGGCGAGCTGTCCGGCGGCCGTGCCGGCCCGGTCGATCGCGGCGACCAGCTGCGGTGTCTTTCCGGCGAGCGCGGCCGCGCCGTCCGCGACCTTCGCGGAGCCGTCGGCGAGGCCGGTGAGGCCGTCGCGGACCCCGACGACCTTGCCGCGCACGTCGTCCTTGGCGCTCTCCGCCTCACCGGCTCGGGCGACGATCCGGCCGGCCAGGGCCTGGAGCTGCTCGCACAGGTCGGCGGGGGTCGTACACCGGTCGGCGAGCTGCCGGATCCGGGCGGCCTCGGCGGTCAGGTCGGGCAGGGCGTCGATGCCGTCGACGGCGCGGCCGGCGAGCGGGACGACGGTGTCGGCGAGTTCGCGGTTGCCGTCGGCGACCTGGCGGGCCCCGTCGGCGAGGGCGCGGGTCTGGGCGGGCAGGGCGGCGGTGCTGCCGGCGAGGGTGTCGAGGCCGGTGGAGAGCTGCCCGGCGCCGGCGGCGAGGGCGCGGGTTCCGGTGGCGAGGTCGCCGGTGCCGCGGGCCAGGGCGCCGGCGCCGCCGCCGAGTTCGCGGGCGCCGCCGGCCAGCGCGCCGGCGCCGTCGTCGAGGCGGGCCAGGCCGTCGGCCAGGTCGCGGCTGCCGTCGTCGAGGCGGCCGAGTCCGGCGGCCAGTTCGTCGCTGCCATCGGCGAGACGGCGCAGGCCGACGACGAGCCGGCCGCTCCCGTCGGCGAGGCGGCCGGCGCCGTCGGCCAGGTCGCCGGCGCCGTCGGCGGCCTGCCCGAGCTGGTCGTGCATGCGGTTGAAGCCGAGGTACACGTTGTCCAGATAGGTCTCGACGACGGTGTGGTTGAGGGTGGTGACGGCCGCGTCGGTGAGGGTGCGGGTGACGAGCGGGTCGACGCCGGCGACGGTGGTGGAGGCGGTGACGTCGATGCGTGCCTGCTCGGCCCGTGCGGCGGGGCCGCCGGTGGAGACGGCCGCCGCGGAGAAGCCGGGCGGGATGGTGACGGCGACCGCGTAGCCGCCGGTCCGCAGCCCGTCGGCGGCGTCGGACGCGTCGGTGAGCACCCACGTGTAGTTGTCGCCGGAGTGCTCGACGAGGCGTCCGGCCAGCTCACGGCCGAGCGGGACGGTCCGCCCGTCGCGCTGGACGGGCTCGTCGAGGTTGACGACGGCGGCGGTCACGGTGGCGAGACGCTCGGCGGGCCGGTCGAAGGCGCCGATCAGGGTGCCGGCGAGGAGCACCGGCACGAGGAGGGCGGCGGCGCGGCGGAGCCTGGTCATGCGTACACCTCGGAGGGGTTGAGATCGATGGTGCGGGTCGCGGCGAGGCGTGGATCGTGGTCGCGGGCGGTGACGATCACGGTGGTCCCGGTGCGGGCGGCGGCGCGCAGGGCCTGCTGGGCGGCGTCCCGTCCGGCCTGCCCGGTGATCCGGTCGAGGCCCTCGACCAGCAGCAACGGCGGCGCGAGGCGGGCGGCTGCCACGGTCCGGCGGCCCGGCTCGGCGAGCGCGGGACACCGGATCAGGACGACCCTGCGGCGTACGGCCGAAGCGCGCTGCGGCAACACGAGCCCGAGGGTGCGGGCGGCCCCGGGCAGCGCGGTGATCCGTCCGCCGATCGCGTAGAGCAGGTCGCGGGCAGCGGCCGGCTCCCCCACGATCTCGACGATCTCGCCCGGCCCGGCCCGCAGCACGTCGGGTGTGAACCCGGCGATCGCGACCACGTCGGCGGCGCCGGGCTCCGGCCAGTCGGCCAGGGTCAGCTCCCGGGTGAGCCCCTCCCCTTCGACGTCGAGGGCGGGCAGCGCCCGGCCGAGCCGGCCGGGAAGCCACCAGGCCCGGTCGCCGAGCAGCCGCAGCACCGCCGGGACCAGTGTCATCCGGACCAGGAACGCGTCGGTGAACACGCCGACGGCGAGCGCGAACGCGATCGGTTTGATGGTGGTGCTGCCCTCCGGCACGAACGCGGCGAAGACCGCGAACATGATCAGCGCGGCGGCCACCACGACCGGGGCGGACGCCGTGAACCCGGCGCCGATCGCGTGCCGGGCGTCGCCGGTGTGCACGTACTCCTCGCGGATCCGCGAGACGAGGAACACCTCGTAGTCCATGGCCAGGCCGAACAGGACGCCCATCAGGATGATCGGCAGGAAGCTGATGACGCTGCCGGTGTGCGACACGTGCAGGACGCCGGCGAGCCGGCCACGCTGGAAGACGAGAGCTGTGGCCCCGAAGGCGGCGCCGACCGAGAGCAGGTAGCCGGCGGTCGCCTTGACCGGCACGGCGATCGACCGGAACACCATGGTCAGCAGGACCAGCGACAGGCCGACGACGAGCAGGCCGAACGGGAGCAGCGCGCCGCCGAGCCGGGCGGAGACGTCGATGCCGACGGCGGTGATGCCGGTGACCGCGACGCGGGTCCCGTACTTCTCCCGGATCCGGTGCACGAGGTCGGTGGTGGCCTGCGAGTCGGGGGCGCTGTCCGGAATGACCTGGACGATGCCGACCTGGCCCTTCGGATCCGGGGTGGCCAGCGCGATCAGGGCGACACCGGGCAGGGCGCCGAGTTCGGCGCCGAGACGGTTCACGTCACCGACCGGGTCGTGGCCGGCGATGACGCTGGTGGTGACGATCAGGGGGCCGTTGAAGCCGGGTCCGAAGTGCTCGGTGATCGTGTCGTAGGTGACCCGGGCCGGGCTGCCGTGGGCTTCGCTGCCGTTGTCGGGCAGGGCGAGGCGTAGTTCGGAGGCGGGCAGGGTGGCCGCGCCGAGTCCGAAAACGATCACGAGGATGGTGATGATCGGGCGGCGCGTCGCGAGGCGTACCCAAGGATCGAAGATGTTGACTTTCGGCAGCCGCAGGCGGGGCCGGCGGGGACGTAGACGCTCGCCGGCCACGGAGAGCAACGCCGGGATGAAGGTGACCGCGATCAGCACGGCGACGACCACGGCCAGTGCCGCGGCCAGGCCCATCGTGGTGAGGAACGGGATGCCGGCGACCATCAGGCCGACCAGCGCGATCACCACGGTGAGCCCGGCGAAGACGACCGCCGACCCGGCCGTGGCGGCAGCCCGGGCGATCGACTCGTCCACGGCGAGGCCGTCGCGCAGCTGGTCGCGGTGCCGGGACAGGATGAACAGCGCGTAGTCGATGCCGACGGCGAGCCCGAGCATCACCGCGAGCATGACCGCCGTGGACGGGACGGCGGTGACGGCGGTGAGGCCGTAGAGCAGCGACGCGGAGAGGCCGACACCGAGGACCGCGGTGAGCAGCGGGATCCCGGCGGCAAGCAGCGAGCCGAAAGTGATCAGCAGGACCATGAGCGCGACGAGCAGGCCGAGCCCTTCGGTGGGGCTGAGCTTCGGGACCCGGTCGGCGAAGGCGTCGCCGCCGGCCAGCACCCGCGCGCCCGGCCCGGCGCTCCGCCGCAGCTCGTCGGCGACGGCGGTGAGCCGCTCGCGGGTGGCCGGCTGGACCTCGGTGACCGAGACGTCGAGCTGGACGGTGATGATCGCGGCCGTGCCGCGGGCGGAGACCGCCCCTGCGATCCGCTCGTCGTAGGGCGAGACGACCGCCACCACGTGCTCGACGCCCGCGGCCCGGTCGGCGGCGTGGGCGACGGCGTCGCGGACCGCGCGGTCCCGCACGTCACGGCCGTCCGGCACGGTCAGCACGAGCTTCGCGGAGGCGCCGCTGACCTGCGGGAAAACGCGGGAGAGGGTGTCCAGGGCGGTCTGGGAGGGCGAGCCGGGGATGGTGAACTCGTCATCGGCGCCGACCGAGATCAGGTTGCCGGCGCCGGCCAGGGCGAGGATCGCGAGGAGCCAGAGCGCGATGGTCCGGGCACGGTGCCGGACCACGGCGGTGGCGACGCGATAGAGGGTCGTGGACAGAGCCGACCTCCGGTGAGCAGAACCTGCACAGTCAAGTGCAGGTTACTTAGTTGCTCACCGGTGTGCAATTAAGGGTCACTCACCGCCTTCCCGCCTACGCAGCTCCTCCTCCCGTCGCCGCAGGTCGGCCTCCCATTTCCGCATCAGGTCCTGGTCCTCGCGACGGCTGCGCTCGGCGACCCGCCGGAGGAACTCGGGGTCGTCGTCGGGCGCCACCGGGCGGGGACGCTCGTTCTCCGGGAAGCCGCTGCCCGGCTTCCAGACGGTGCCGTTGCTGAGCTTGATCGGACGGGCGGGACGGCCGGCCACGAACCAGGCGATCGGGCCGACCGGCGAGAACAGCAGGATCAGGATCACCCAGACGACCCGCGGGAGGGCACGGATCTCGTACTCCTCGGCGGACAGGCAGGAGATCAACGCGGTGATGATCAACACGAGGTCGATCAGCGCGAACAGCGAATAGAGGCGAATCACGCCGGAGATGATGACAGAGCATCGGCCCCGGCGTGGCCCCATTCCGCCCGGTGCGACGCCGGCACGGCGGTCGGCCCGGACGTGTCGTCACCGCACAACACCGGCCCCTTTTACCGGCAAACGGCCTGTTGAGCCGGCACCGATGGCCAATGATTCCTTTCGGGGCGAAATTGCAGACGAGGGGGACGACGTCATGAGCGAGCCCGTACCATCGGCGGCCCGCCTGGCCGGAAACGTACGCATCGGCACCAAGATCCTGATGGTCGTGCTGCTGGTGGCGGCGCTCGGCGGGGCGGTGGGCCTGTTCGCGCTGCGCCAGATGTCCTCGCTCGCCGACGCCAGCGAAGGTGAGTACGGCCAGACCCTCAAGGCCCAGGCCGTCGCCGACCTGCGCTCGGCCTTCAACCGGACCCGGATCAACGCGCTGGAGTACCTGCTCGCCGGCGACGACGCCACCCGGGCCACCGAACGCAAGGAGTTCGACACCGAGGTCGCGAACGTCGCCGCTCTCACCGACGCCTATCGAGCCCTGGCCGGCGAGGCGGAGAACGGCGTCGCCGACTCCTTCACCGCCACCTGGGGAGACTACGTGTCGGTGGTCACGGACCGTCTGTTCCGCCTCGCCGACCAGGGCCGGCTCGACCAGGTCCGCACCGTCCGGGACCAGGACGTCAAGCCTCTCGTCAGCACCATGCGCGAGGCCCTCACGAAGCTCTCCGACTCGGCCGTCACGCAGGCGAGAAGCGCCCACGAGGGCGCTGACAGCTCGTACCACAGCGGGCGGACCGTCATCATCGCCGCGATCGTGGTCGTGCTGCTGGTCGGCGCGGTCGTCGCGGTGCTGTTCGCCCGCGGCATCACCCGGCCGCTCGCCCACTGCGTCGAGGTGCTGCGCCGCATCGACGAGGGGGACCTGACCGCCCGTACCGACGTCGGCGGCGAGGACGAGCTGGGCGAGCTGTCCGCCGCCCTCAACCGCACCGCCGGCGCGGTCGCCGGCACCGTCCGGCAGGTCCGCGACGACGCCGAGGCCCTGGCCACCACGTCGGCGCGGCTGTCGGTCATCGCCGAGGAGCTCACCCGGTCCGCGCAGACCACCGCCGAACAGGCCGGCTCGGTCTCCGCCGCGGCCGAGGTGATCTCCTCCAACGTGCAGACCGTCGCCGCCGGCACCGAGGAGATGAGCGCGTCGATCCGGGAGATCGCCACCAGCGCCGGCGACGCCGCCCAGGTCGCCGGATCCGCCACCACGGCCGCGCAGCGGACCAGCGACACCATGGCCAAACTCGGTCAGGCCAGTGCGGAGATCACCGAGGTGATCAACGCGATCACCAGCATCGCCGAGCAGACCAACCTGCTGGCCCTCAACGCCACCATCGAGGCCGCCCGCGCCGGCGAGTCCGGCAAGGGCTTCGCCGTGGTCGCCTCCGAGGTCAAGGATCTGGCCCAGGAGACGGCACGGGCCACCGAGGACATCAGCAAGCGGATCGCCGCCATCCAGTCCGACACCGACGCGGCGGTCGCCGCGATCGGCGACATCGGACACGTCATCGCCCAGATCAACGACTACGCCACCACGATCGCCGCGGCCGTCGAGGAACAGACCGCCACCACCGGCGAGATGGGCCGCAACGTCGCCGAGGCCGCCTCCGGCTCCGGGCACATCGCCAGCGACATCACCACCGTGGCCGCCACCGCCAACCGGACCACGCAGAGCGCCGACGAGGCCCGGACCACGGCCGCCGAGCTCGCCGGGATGGCCCAGCGGCTCGGCAGCGCGGTCAGCGGCTACCGGGTCTGACCCGTACGCCGGATGCGGATCCCGGTGGGCGGCAGATGCCCGGCGAACCTGCCGCCCCGCTCGGTCGGCACGATCCGCAACTCCCGCTCGTGGAACCCGGCCGTCCCCGCGAACAGCGGGGGATCCCCCTGCCGGCCGTCGATCATGCCGTCCTTCCCGGAAGCTGTCGCCGGCCGGTGGCGCCCGTCTGATCATCCGCGGTCAGGTGCAGACGGGGCCAGGTGGCCAGGTCGGCGAGCAGCCGGCGGTCGTGGGTGGCGATCACGATCGCGGCCGGGGTGCTCAGCAGCGCCGCGGTCAGCTCGTCGACGAGAGTGGACGAGAGATGGTTGGTCGGCTCGTCGAAGATCAGCAGATCCGGCTCACCGGCCAGCTGCACGGCCAGGTCGAGACGGCGCTGCTGGCCCTGGGAGAGCAGCCGCACCGGGGTGCGCAGCGCCTCCGCGTCGAGCAGGCCCATCGTGCCCCGCCCGGCCAGCAGGCGGTGCGCGGTGACGTCGTCCGGCCGGTCCGGGACCTCCTGGGCGACCAGCGCGATCCGGGCGCCCGGCGCACGGCGCACCGCGCCGTCCGGTGCCGGCAACCGGCCCGCCAGCAACGCGAGCAGCGTCGACTTGCCGGCCCCGTTCGCGCCGGTGATCAGCAACCGGTCGCCGCCGTCCAGGCTCAGCGTCACCGGCCGGTCCAGGCGGCCGGGCGCCCGCACCGCGTCGGCGCGCAGCAGCGGAACACCCTTGCGAGTGGTCAGTTCCGGCCACCGCAGCACCGCGGGCGGCGGCGGCACGGTGATCCGGTGCGCGTCGAGGGCCGCTCGCTCCCGGTTGAGCGCCTGCACCACCCCGGGCGTGTGTGACTGTCGTTTGTGCTTGTCGACGCCCTTGTCCGGGCGCCAGCCGGTGCTCAGCCGGGACCGGGCACGATCCACCGCCTCGGTCAGCCGGCGGTGCTCGGCCTGCTGCTCGTCGTACTCCTGGACCCATCGTTCCCGGTCCCGGCGCCGGCCGCGCTGCCACTCGTCGTAGCCGCCGGCATACGTGCGGGCCCGGCCGTCCCGGCTCGGATCCAGGTCGGTGAACTCCCGGGCCACGTCGCGCAACAACTGCCGGTCGTGGCTGACCAGCACGACGCCGCCGGGATGGGCACGCACCCGGTCGGTCAGGAACGCCAGCCCCGCCGCGTCCAGATGGTTCGTCGGCTCGTCCAGCAGCAGCAGGTCGTGGTGGGCGCCGAGCAGGCACGCGAGCCGCACCCGGTACCGCTGGCCGACCGACAGGGTGTCCAGCTCCCGGGACCGGTCGGTGCAGGCGTCGAGCGCTTCGAGGGCGATGTCGACCCGGCGTTCGGCGTCCCACGCGTCCAGCCGGGCGGCGGCCTCCAGCGCGGCCGCGTAACGGTCGTCCGCCCCGGGGCGGCCGGCGGCCAGATCACCGGTCGCCGATTCCAGTTCGTCCATCGTGGTACGGGACTCCAGCAGCGCCGCCGACGTGAGGCTGCCGACGGTGTCGCCGGGACGCACGTGCAGGGCCTGGGCGGCCAGCCCGATCGTGCCGGCCCGCTGTACCGTGCCGGCGTCCGGCACGATCAGGCCGGCCAGGACGTGCAGCAGGGTGGTCTTGCCGCGCCCGTTCTCACCGGCCACCGCCAGGCGCGAGCCGGCCGAGACGGTGACGGACACGTGATCGAGGACGACACGCGCGCCGAGACGGACGGTGATGTCGTCGGCACGAAGATGTGCGAGGGACATGGGTGTGCTCCGCAGCTCGAGAGTGAGCCGGGCAGCCGGATGCGACCGCCCGGCAGGACGCCGAGACGGCGGGCATGGTGCAGGTCGATGCAGGCAGCGCCGCCGTCAGCGGCCGCTGCGCAACCTCATGAACGCGATTCCCTCGAACATGCCGCAGACCCTAGCCGAGCCCGTACGCGGGCGGCCAGTCATTTTCCGGATGTTCTCATCATCCCGATGGTGGAGGTATCTTGGCGGGCATGGTGCGGTTGACGAGGGCGCAACAGCAGGCCCGGACCCGATCCGCGGTCCTCGACGCGGCGGTCGAGGAGTTCGCGGAGCACGGCTATGCCGACGCCAAGATCGACCGGATCGCGGCGCGCGCCGACCTCACCCGCGGGGCGGTGTATTCGAATTTCGCCGGCAAACGATCGCTCTACCTGGCGGTCCTGCTCGACCACGCGCCGTGGCATGCCGCCGCGGCCCTCGACCTGCCCGAGGTCATCCCCGTGACGGCGGCCGCCGAGGGTTTCGCGCGCGCCTGGCTGGAGCGTCTGCCGCTGGCCGGCGACACCGCGGCCGGCGGGCGCCTGCGCTCCCGCTCGGTGGCCGGGGTGTTCGACGACGAGCCCGGCCGCGCCGCCCTGGCCCAGATCACCAAACTGGAGGCGCTGCTGCTGGCCCGCGCCCTGGAGGCTTGTCCTCCGGTCGCCCGGCGCCGGGTCCGCCTGGCCGAGCTCATGCTCACCCTGCTGCACGGCGCCGACCACCTGGCCGGCACGGCCCCCGGTTTCGGTGACCTGTTCGACCTCACCCGCGCGTGCGGGCACCTGGCCGGCATCCCCCTGACCGACGAGTGGGACCCGCCGCACCTGGCTTTCGTTCCCCCCGCCGAGCGCTGCGACGCCCCCTGGACCCCACCGGACGGCGTCGGCGGCGACGGCCTGCTGGTGATCCTCGGCACGGCCCGGCTCGGCGCCGCCGAGGAGGCGGTCCGCGCCGCCGCCCCCGACGATCAGGTCACGGTCGCCGTGGTCTCCAGCGACCCGGCGGAGACCGGAGCCCTGGCCCGCCTGCGCCTCACCGATCTGACCGTCTGCCTGCGGCGCTCCTTCCCCGTGGGTGTCGCGAGCACCCTCCACATCGAGCTCGACGACGGCCCATCCCTGGCCGCTGCCGTCGAGGCCGCCCTGACCGGCTCGCCATCGGACCACACGACCGGCTCTCCGCCACACCACCCGGCCGATGCCGTGCCGGGCCCTCGCTCCGCCTCGATGCCGGAACACTCCACCGGCTCCCGGCGAGGGCTGTCCGGCGGTTCGACGTCGACGCCGGTTCGGCGCGACTTCTCCGTGGGCGACGAGACCGAGATCGCGGTGCGGATCCGTGGGGGGCGGATCGTCGCGTGGGCCTCGGGGCGCGGGGCGGGGCATGCCGTGGCGGTGGCCCTCCGTGACGGTGGGGCGGGGCAGCCGTGACCGATCTGCTGGTGCTGCACACGTTGCGCTGCCTGGGGTTCACCGATCTGCAACGGGTGGCCGACACCGCGGGCCTGACCCCGTCCGACGCCGAGTCACGGCTCATTGATCTTGCGGTTGGCGGGCTTGTCACCCGTACCTCCGGCGCGTTCGGGGGTTGGGGTCTGACCGCAGCGGGCAAAACCGCGGACGCTCGCCTGGTCGCCGAGGAGCTGGACGCGGCGGGGAGCCGGGCAGCGGTCACGACGGCGTACGAGGCGTTCATGATCCTCAACCCGGAGCTGATGGATCTCTGCACGGCCTGGCACATGCGGCCGGTCGACGGGGTCGCCGAGGTCAACGATCACACCGATCCGGCGTACGACGCACGGGTCCTCGCCCGTTTCGTCGACCTCGATCGGCGCGCCTCGGACGTCTGTTCGGCGTTGAGCGCGACGCTCCCACGGTTCGGTCGGTATCGGGGGCGGCTCACGGCGGCGCTCGACCTGGCGAAGGCCGGCAAGCTGGAACATCTTGCCGACACCACCACCTCGTATCACAACGTGTGGTTCCAACTCCACGAAGACCTGCTGGTCACGCTGGGGATCCCGCGATGACCCACCTGCACGTCCTGGCGCCGTCCACACCCGCCGACGCCGGGATTCTCGGCGGCAAGGGAGCCGGGCTGGTCACGTTGATGCGGCTCGGGCTGCCGGTGCCCGCCGGGTTCGCCGTCTCCCCGGCCGCGTGCCGGAAATTCCTGGAGGACGGGCGTCTGCCGGACGGGCTGACGACTTCCCTGGACGACGCGATGCGTGATCTCGAGGCCGCGACCGGCCGGCCGCTGCCGGTGTCGGTGCGGTCCGGGGCAGCCGTGTCGATGCCGGGCATGATGACCACCGTCCTCGACGTGCGGGGCCCGCTCGGGGAGGCCGTCGAGACGGTGTTCGCGTCGTGGGACAGTCCACGGGCGGTGTCCTATCGGGAGCTGCACGGCATTCCGCACAATTTGGGCACGGCGGTCATCGTGCAGGCGATGGTGTACGGCGATCGCGACGAGCACAGTGGCAGCGGGGTCGCGTTCAGCCGTGACCCCGGCACGGGTGTCAAAGGCCCCTACGGCGATGTGCTGTTCGGGCACCGGGGCGACGACGTCGTCTCCGGCCGGGTGGCGACCCGCCCGCTCGGTGAGCTCGCCGACCGCGAACCCGTGGTGTGGGCGGCTCTGCTCGACGGACTCGACCGGGTGGAACGCCACCACCGGGACGTGTGCCACGTCGAGTTCACGTACGAGTCGGGCCGGTTGTGGTTCCTGCAGGTGCGGCCGGGTGGGCTGGCGGGGCGGGCGGCCGTGCGGGCCGCGGTGGACCTCGCCGACGAAGGGCTCATCGACCGCGCCACCGCCGTGCGCCGGGTTTCGGCAGGTCAGCTGCGCGCGGCCCGGACCCCGCGGATCCGGGTGGGCACGGCGGTGCTGACCCGGGGTGTCGGCGCGAGTCCCGGCGTGGCGTCCGGCCGGATCGCGCTCACCGCCGACCGGGCCGTCCGGATGGCGGCGGAAGGTCCCGTCATTCTGGTCCGGCCACACACCTCACCACTCGACATGCACGGGCTGGCGGCGGCCGCGGGCATCGTCACCACGGTCGGCGGGCCCACCAGTCACGCCGCGGTGGTGGCCCGTTCGCTCGGGCGGCCCGCCGTGGTCGGTGCGGCCGCTCTCACCGTCGATGCGGTGGCGGGGTGCGTTCACGTGCCGGGCGGCACGCTCGCCGAGGGGTCCGTGCTCACCATCGACGGCGCCGGCGGTGACGTGGTCGCCGGCCCCGCCGAGACCACGACAGCCGACACCGACCCCCACCTGAGCCGTCTGCTGACCTGGGCCGACCCCGGCACCCGATGACCCGCGCCACGAGACGGTGACCCCGACCCGGCACCCGATGACCCGCGCCACGAGACGATGACCCCGACCCGGCACCCGGCGACACACGTCACGAGACGATGACGCCGACCCCGACGCCCGGCGACCCGCGCCACGAGACGGTGACGCCCACCCCGGCGCCCGGCGCCACGCGCCGGTGACAGGGGTGGGGGTTCGCGGCAGGCGCCGGCGCGGGGCGTGGCAGGCTGGGGCGGTGCCGATGGATGACGTGATCGATCAGCCGCTGCGGGTTCAGTGGGAGTCGTTCCTCGAGGAACACCGGGCGGCGCTCGACGAGAGCCTGGACGGGCTGACCGAGGAGCAGGCCCGGCGACGGCTCGTGACGTCGCGGACGACACTGCTCGGGCTGGTCAAACATGTCACCTTCGTGGAGAAGGTGTGGTTCGACGAGGCGATCACCGGGCGGCCGCGCAGCGAGATCGGCATTCCGGCCACACCGGACGAGTCGTTCGTGCTCGACGAGAGCGACACCATCGACAGTGTGCGAACCGCGTACCGGGCGGCCTGCGAAGCGTCCCGGGCCGCTGTGGCCGGCCTCGACCTGGACGACGTGGTGACCGGCAACCGTCGCGGGCCGGTGCCGCTGCGCTGGATCTACCTCCACTTCCTGCGGGAGATCGCCCAGCACTGCGGCCACGCCGACATCCTCCGGGAGCAGATCCTCGCCGGCTGAGGCCGCGCTCCCCCGGCGGACCCTCGCGGTGGGTAGCGTGAGGGTATGCCGGAGACCGATCGCTGGGCCCGTTCCGACTGGTGGGGTGTCGTGCTCGACGCGCCCGACGTGGAGGTGCTGGCCACGTTCTATGCGGAGCTTCGGGGCTGGTCGATCTGGCGGCGTGAGCCCGGCAACATCGTGCTCGACCTCGGTGAGGGCGTCGCCTACCTGATGGTTCAGCACAATCCGGACTACGTGCGGCCGGTGTGGCCCGCCGAGGGCGGCCGGCAGCAGATGATGCTGCATCTGGATTTCGAGGTCACCGATCTGGAGTCCGCGGTGGCGCACGCTGTCCGGCTCGGTGCGGAGTTGCCCGATCACCAGCCACAGAAGAACGTGCGGGTGCTGCTCGACCCGGCCGGTCACCCGTTCTGCCTGTACACGTCCTGATTTCGGTGGCGCCCGGAAAGCCCGCCGAAACGGCGCACGATCGGGCGATCTCGATCGTCGTGAAATGGAGAGCGGCCGAATGAACCGGCGGCAGCCGCCGGAGGCGGAGAGCCGGTGGCTGCGGTTGTGGGAGGTGTGGCCGTACCCCTAATTCTTCTGGGTATGGGCCTCCCTCGCCGCCTCGATCCCCGGCGCGTGGGTGATCGCCCACTTGGCCAGCGACAACGCGGGCGGGATCAGGCTTTTGCCGGTGGCCGTGAGGGCGTATTCGACACGCGGCGGAACCTCGGCGTGAACGGTACGGGTGATCAATCCGTCCCGCTCCAGATTGCGCAGTGTCAGGGTCAGCATCCGCTGGGAGATACCCGGAATCTGGTGGTGGAGATCGGTGAAACGAAGCGTCCCCTGATCGAGGGTGGCGACCACGAGCAGCGTCCATTTGTTGCAGATCTGGTCGAGGATGCGCCGCAGCGCACGCCCTCCGTCGCCGCGGATCATGCAGGTGTGCTCGTAGTCCACCGGTGACAGCTCCTTGTCGGTAAGGCACATCCCTGTGCCTTTTGTAAGCCACATGAAAGTACCGCATGATGTGGCCACTTACGGATGGTAACCATCGGGAAAGGCCTGACCATGCACATCGTTCATTGGGTGCTCGCTGTCCTGCTGGCGGTTTTCTACGGATATGCGGGAGGGAAGAAGGTCGTGCAGAGCCGCGAGCAGCTGCTCCCGATGATGGGCTGGGTCGACCGCACGCCGATGACCGTGGTCCGGGTGATCGGCGTGCTGGAGCTGGCCGGCGCCGCCGGGCTGATCCTGCCGCCGCTCACCGGGATCGCCCCGTGGCTGGCCACCGCCGCCGCGGCGGGGCTGTCCCTGATCCAGATCGGTGGGATCACCGTGCACCTGTCGCGCGGCGAGGCGAAGGTGATCGGGCTCAACATCGCGCTGCTGGCGGCGAGCGTCGCGCTGATCTGGCTATGACACCAGCCCCAGGGCGGTGACGATGTCGGCGGCCGTGTGCGTCGGGCGGTGGGCGGCCTCGGTCCACGGCCGCCCACCGGACACCCACACGCTGGTCAGGCCCAACGCTGCCGCCCCGGCGATGTCGGCGTGTGCCGAGTCACCGATCATCCAGGCGCCGGCCAGATCGGCGCCCGCCGCCCGGAAGATCGCCGGATCGGGTTTGCGGCAGCCGGCCGCCTGGGAGATCACCCACCCGTCGACGAGACGGTCCAGGCCGCAGTTGCGGATCTTCGCCTCCTGCTGGACGGTCCGCCCGTTGGTGACGATGACGCACGTCCATCCGGCGGCGCGAACCCGGCGAAGCTCATCGGCGACCGGCGCGGTGAGAACGACCCGATCGGCTGCGCCGCCGTCCAGGAGGGTACGGACACCGCGCGCCCCGAACCGTCCGGCCATGGCAGCCGCGACCTGGTCACGGTCGGTGTATCCGCCGGCGTCGACGCTCATCACCCAGTCGACGTCGGCGGCCGGGAGCCCCTGCTCGTCGAGGAAGTCGGTGACGGCACTGCGGAAGGCGGCATCCCGGTCGATCAGCGTGTTGTCGAGGTCGACGAGCAGCAGCGGCATACGGTCCCCTACAGCGCCATGTGCAGACGAATGGTGGTGGCGCCCGGCTGGGTGTGCAGCCGCACCAGGTCGCACAGGTAGTGGGCGAGCAGCAGCCCCCGCCCGCCGGGCACCCGCGGGTCCGCCGGGATCCGCCCGGCCAGCGGATCGGCGACGAAACCCTGATCGCCGACCTGGCAGACGAACCGGGCGTCCTCCACCCAGACGGTGACGCTCCCACCGCCCGCGGTGTGCACCAGGGTGTTCTCGGCGAGCTCGTTGACCGCCGTGACCAGATCCTCCACCCGTGCCCCGGGCAGCCCGGCCTCGACGGCGTGCCGCCCGGTGAAGCGCCGGACGCGGCTCAGGTCGCCGGCCGCCGCATACGTGAGCCGGGCCGCGCCGCTGGGCGCCGCCGGCAGCGGCAGGTTGAAACGCGCGGCCGTGGCATACGGGTCGGTGAACGACGGGCTGTCGCGCCGCCGCCCGTCGACGATCATCACGGGGTGGCTGCGCCACACGTCGTCGACGGTGGCCGATTCGAGGTGGCCCGCGTCATAGGGGCACAGGATCGCCGCGTCCCGCCCCGCGAACACCGCGTTGATCAGTGCCTCGTGCTGAGCGCAGGCCGGGTACTCGACGGCGGAGCGGCCGGGCCGGATCGGCTCGCCCACGACCGAGATCCGCCGCTCGGCGTGAGTCGACGCGAACGCCAGCAGCAGCCCGGGGATGATCCGGCCGGGATTGCGGCCGGCGGTGGCCATGTCGGTGAACGACACCGCCCCGGCGACATCGGACAGCGCGTCGCGCAGCGACCGGAGACGATGCCCGGTCACGGCGACGAGCACCGCGTCCCCGGCGGCCACCGCCTCCCGGACGAACCCGGTGGTGACATGCAGGTAGTCGCCGTCGCCCCGGTAGAGCAGGCCCGGATGATCGAACGTCACGACTCGCAGACCGCCTCGGCGCCGTTGAACATCAGCAGCCGCCGCAACCCGGGCGAGCAGCCGCTGACCCGCAGCCGGGGCGCGCCGGCGACCGCGGCCTCCAGCAGGATCCGCACCGTGGCGGCGTCGGCGAACCGCAGGCCGGACACGTCCACGGTGACCGGTGAGCCGTCGCCCGGGATGTCGTCGGCGAGGCGCTCGAGGACGGCCCGCAGCGCCTGCCGGTTGGACAGGTCGGCCTCACCCCGCAACCGGACGCCGGGCGGGTCGACGGTGCGGGCGAACCGGAGGGCCGGCTCGGCGTCGGGGCTGGTGGCGCCGTCCACGGCGGCCGGATGTGCCCAGGTGACCCGCTGCAGCTCGGCCGGGGAGAACAGCCGCCGGTCGTAGAGGCAGATCGCCATCGCCTGGCGCTCGGCGAAGACCCGGTTCACGTTCGCCTCATACCAGGCGAGCCGCTCCCGGCCGGCCACCGGACCGGCCGCCCACGACATGTCACCGATCGCGCGCAGGCCGCGGTAGCCGTCGGCGCGGGCCCGGGCGGCCTCGGACCGCCAGACCGCCATGGTCGCCTCCGGGTCGAACGCGCCGCCCGCCAGATAGGAGTCCTCCGGGGTCACCACCTCGATCTGGCCACGCCCGACGGCGGCGTGCAGATCCAGATCATCGGCAAGGCGCTGCGGGTGCGGTCCGAAATAGAGGATCCGCTCGTCGTCACGGAGACCGGCGTTGATGTACGTGGCGAGGCTGCGCAGCCGCACGTCGTCATCGTCGACGACGACGCACGCATGGTCGCCCGGTCGGAGCCGTCCGAGCATCCCTGCCTCGATCATGACGACTCCTCCGTCGAAAGGACCCGGTAATGGTAACTGTGGGACCGGGTGAAACCGAGTTTCCCGTACAGCCCGCGGGCACCCTCGTTGTCGTCCTCGACCTGGAGATAGAGCATGTCGGCGCCGCGTCCGGCGGACCAGGCCGCCCCGGCCCGCAGGATCGCCGCCGCGTGCCCCCTACGCCGGTGCTCCGGCGCCGTGGCCATGCAGAACACGCCGCTCAGCGGGCCGGCCACCACGAACAGCCCGAGCGCCGCGATCCCGGAGTCCACGGTGATCGACGCGAACCCGGTGGCGACGCCGATCCGCTGCAGGACGTGCTCGCTGACCGCCTCGTTGCCGTAGGCCGCCCGCCAGGCCGGCGACAGCCGCGTCTCGATCGTCACCGACGGCTCCGGGGCCGCCACCACGGCGGCCGGCGCGGTCAGGACCAGTGTCGGCGCGTCGTGCCGGTAGCCCCGCGCCGCCAGGACGGCGTCCAGTTCGGCGTGCTCCTCGGCCGGGCTGATCTGCACGGTCACCGGCATGTCGTGTTCCCGATAGAAGGCCTCGGCGCTGTCCACGGACACCACCGGCCCGGCCGGCAGCGCCGAGTTGTTGCGCCGCTTGCCGACCCCCGGCGTGTGCCGCAGCAGCCAGCCGCCGGTCTGCTCGGCGTGGGTGGACGGCCACGCGACGACCGCGTGCTTCTCGATCTCCGCGATGCTCGCCATGATCGTTGATCTTATGGATCTCCGGGGAGAACGCCTTTGTGGTGTCCGCTACCTTGGGCCGATGCCGAGAGCCGACGAGTCCCCCGAGTCCGTGCCGGGCTGGCTGCTCTGGCCGATCCGGGCGGTCGCGATCGTCGTGGTGCTGCCGTTCCGTCTGCTCGGCATGGCCCTGACCGCGATCGGCCGTTTCCTGCACCGCTACCTGCTCGTGCCGCTCGGCCGGCTCTGGCACCACGCGATCGTCATCCCGGCGACGTGGCTGTGGCGCTGGCTGATCGTCGTCCCCGCCACCTGGCTGTGGCGCTGTCTGATTGTCGTGCCCGCCACCTGGCTGTGGGTGACCGTGCTGCGCCCACCGGCCCGGTGGCTCGGAAAAGCCCTGCTCACCCTGCTGGGCTGGCTCATGGCGATCCCGGTGTTGCTGATCGGCGTGCCCGCGACGTGGCTGTGGGAGCACGCCGTCGTCCCCGGCGCCCGCCTGCTCCACGAGTGGGTGCTGCGCCCGGTGGCCGTCTTCCTGTGGACATGGATCCTGGCCCCTCTCGGCCGCGGGACCGTCTGGTTCCTCCGCCTCGGCTGGCAGGGCACGACGTGGCTGTTCCGCCAGATCTACCGTTTCCTGCTCCGCCCGATCGGCATCGCGGCAGCCATGACCTGGCGATACACGTTCGGCGCCCTCTGGCGGCACATCGTCGCCCCGACCGGCCGCTGGCTCCGCGACGAGATCATCCGCCCCACCGGCGCCGCGATCCGCTCCCTGTTCTCCGCGCTTTCATAACCCCCTTTCCGGTACGGCCACCACCCCACAACCGCAACCGACGCGCCCCCTGCTCCCCCGCGAGATGGCTGCCCGCTCCCGGCCGCACCGCGCCCGCCGGGCCGGGGCGGTGGTGCCGGATTCGCCCATACGGTCGACGCCGTACGTCTCACGAACCGAACCGGACGGCGGGTACCGTACGTGACGAGCCGACAGCAGGCTCACTGCGTGAACTTGCCGCCACCACAGGACCCTTGGGCCGGCCGGCCGGGACCATCACCGGTGCCCAGCCCCGGTCACGGTCCGTCCACCCCACCGGCGCCACCCACCGCACAGCCCGGCCCGGCCCAGGCCCCCGGCCACCACCCGCCGACCGTCCCCGGGCCACCGAGCGGCTACGACCCCGGCCGGCCCTCCGCCTACGGCCCACCGACCTACCCACCCGGCCAGCCCGCCGCCTACGGCCCACCCACGTACCCACCCGGCCAGTCCGCCGCCTACGGCCCACCCATCTACCCACCCGGCCAATCGGCTCCCTACCACCCGGCGACCGCGGCCGGCCACCAGCCGGGGTCGGTGCCCGCGCCCACGATGACGCTCGCAGCCACCCGACGAAAGCCGCGGCTCAAGCCGGTCCTCGGCGTTCTCGGTGCGCTAACCCTGTGCCTGTGCGGTGTCGCGCTGTTCTCCTCCGACCCGGACGACAACAAAAAGCCCGAGACGGACAGAAGCGCCGAAGTCGCAGCGGTGCGGCAGGCCGCCACCGGCACCCCGCGGACGGAAGCCACCGGCACCGAGCCCGCAACGACAAAGCCCGCAACGACACAACCCACGACAGCCAGAGCCACGCCGACCAAGCCCGTGACCAGGCCGCCGTCACCGAAGCCGGTCTACTACGCCGACTGTGACGCGGCTCCGGGCGAGTTGACGCGGTCGGATCCGGGCTACCGCAAGGCCCTGGACCGTGACGGTGACGGCGTCGCCTGCGAGTCGGGCGGGGACGACGACGAACCGGTCGAGGAGGACGAGCCCACGAGCGGCACCGACCCCCGGTTCCGGACGTGCGCCGCGGCGAACGATGCGGGCTACGGCGACTACGTGCAGGGCGTGGACCCGGAGTACGACTGGTACCGGGACCGCGACGGCGACGGGGTGGTCTGTGAGACGTGAGCCACCGAGGGCGCCGATCCGACGTGGGAACGAAACGGGCCCACGGCGGGACGGCCACGCCCGGTGACCAGCGGCCTCGGCCCGGCGGCCGCGTTTCGGCCGTGACCCGGCAGCCCCCTCGCGGGGTGGCAGACGGGACGGCCACAGCCCGGCGAGGAGCGGCCCGGACCGTACCGTGAAGGAGGTTTTGCCGTAAATAGGTCCGCGCCGAACGATTACGGACAGCGGGTACGGACGTGAGCGCCGCCGATTTGCGGAATCATGGTCAACGTGAGTGCGCGCACGTTCGGGATACTGTCGCCGTTCGTCGGAGGTGACTACTACGGGGCGATCATCGAGGGGATCAACGCGGCGGCGGTCGCCGGCGGAGATCGGGTGATGGCCCTGCAGACGCTGGATCCGGGTTCACACAGTGCGGACCGCAGTGGCCTGCCGGAGTTCCACCGCCCGGTGGCGTGGCGGCATCTGTCGGGGCTGGCGGTGCTGCCGGGAGCGGTGGGGCCGGAGTATGCGGAGGCCGCCCGCCAGGCCGGTCTGCCGGTGGTGCTGGTGGCGGCGGAGAAGTCCGGCGACGGCATGTCGGTGGTGGCCGCCGACAACCGCAGCGGTGTCCGCGACGCCGTCGCCCACCTGATCGAACACGGTCATGAGCGGATCGCGTTCGCCGGATACATGGCACATTTCGACCTGCGGGAGCGTCTGGCCGGATACTGTGCCGGCCTGGCCGAGCACGACCTGAGCCCGATGGTGTTCGACACCGGCGACAACCACGAGTCCGGTGGCGAGTCGGTGGCGGACGCGCTGATCCGTGCGGGCATGCCGGTGACGGCGATCGTGCTGGGCACGGACCGCAACGCGATGGGCCTGATCAGGCGGCTGACGGCGGCCGGCTACGACCTGCCGCGGGAGCTGGCGGTCGTCGGGTTCGACGACATCGCCGACGCCGCCTACCTGCGGCCGGCGTTGTCGAGCGTGCGGCAGCCGCTCGATGCGCTGGGCGCGGCCGTGTACGACCTGATGTCGGAGCCGCCGCAGAAGCGGCAGGTGGCGACGGTGTTCGTGCCGCGGGAGTCGTGCGGCTGCGAGTCGGACGGGCTGCCACTGTCCGAGGAGCAGACCCGGGAGCTGTTCGGGCAGGTCACCTACCTGCAGGACACCCTGAACGTGCAGTACGAGCTGGGCATCGCGCTGCTCGGCGACCAGGCTGCCGACCCGGCCCACCTGGACTGGCTGGATCAGACGACGGCGCTGGCCGGGTGCCTGGGGCTGTGGCATCCGGATCAGCCGGAGACGCTGGAGACGGTGGGGGCGTTCCGGTGCCCGTCCGCCGCCGGCAAGGTCCTCCCGGTGGATGAATTTCCGCCGGCCGAGCTGTTCGACCTGGCCGACGGTCCCCGCGGGGACATCGTGTTCACCGTGCCGGTGCGCAGCCACATGCGCGACTGGGGAATCCTCGCCGCGGTCGGCCGGATCCAGTCGACGACCCCGCCGGGCCGGGAGATGATGAACCATTCCGGGTCGCTGCTGGCCAAGGCCCTGGACTACCGGGTGGTGGAGGAACGGCTGCGTACGGCCGCGATGCGCGACCATCTGACCGGCCTGCCGAACCGGCTGCTCCTGGAGGACCGGCTGACCCAGGCGGGCTTGCGGGCCACGCGCGAGCCCGGTTACCGGTTCGCGGTGCTGCTGATGGATCTCGACGGGTTCAAGGCCGTCAACGACAGTCTCGGGCATGCCGCCGGCGACCAGCTTCTCATTCAGGTGGCGAGGCGGCTGACGGGGCTGTTGCGGCGCACCGATACGGTAGCCCGGCTGGGTGGGGACGAGTTCGTCGTGCTGATCGACGACGTCTCCGGGCCGGGCGGGGACAGTGCGGTCCGCGCCGGGATCGAGGCAGCGGTGACCGAGCCGTACACGCTCGACGGGCACGTCGTCGAGGTGGGGCTGAGCATCGGGTCGGCGGTCTCCGGTGACGGGTCGGCCGACCCCGACCTGCTGCTGCGGGAGGCCGACGCCGCCATGTACCGGGCGAAGTCGGCCAGCCGCCGACGATGACGGATTTCGTGGAGAAGCGCGACGTGACGACCGACCAGCCCGGCCAGCTAGCCCGCCGGGGTCACCCCGAGGCCTGGCACGAGCAGTGGACCGACCTGAATCATTTCCTGATGGTCTACAAGTTCGGACTGGCCGAGATCAATACGAAGATCACGATCCTGGCCGAGGAACTCACCCACCGCGGCTCCGGCAACCCGATCGAGCACGTCAGCCCACGCCTGAAGTCCCCGGCCAGCATCACCGCGAAGGCCCGCCGCCTGAACTGCCCCCTGCACTTCGACGACCTGCGTTCCCGGATCCGGGACATCGCCGGCATCCGGATCGTGTGCAGTTTCGTCTCCGACGTCTACACGGTCGCGAACATGCTGACCCGCCAGCCCGACGTCAACCTGGTCGTCACCAAGGACTACATCGCCAAGCCGAAACCCAACGGTTACCGCAGCCTGCACCTGATCGTCGAGATCCCGGTCTTCATGTCCGACCGGGTGGTGGCCGTGCCGGTCGAGGTCCAGCTGCGCACGGTCGCCATGGACTTCTGGGCCAGCCTCGAACACAAGATCTACTACAAGCACGACCCGGACGTGGTCCCCCCTCGCCTGCGCGACGAGCTGACGGCGGCGGCGGAGGATGCCGCGCGTCTCGACATCCGGATGGAACGATTACACCGCGAAATCCACGGACCAAGACGCTGAGGTACGGCCACCCCTCCCGCCGCACCACGCCGCCCCGCCCGCGCCACGCGAGGTCCGCATTCCCTCAGGACCGCAGCGCGCCCACCGGGCCGATGCGGTGGCTCAGAGCCCGGTGATCCGCCCACCGTCAGCTTCTCCAGAGATTCCCGCAGGTCACCCGCTACGACGGCGATGCCCGCCCCATCATGTTCGCCATCGTCACAGGCCACCTCCCACCACCGGTGGCCCTGCGCCGGTGCGTCCACGGCGACGCGCCGCCACCGAGGACGACCACGTTCAGCGCCCATCCAGCCCTCACCAGCCGCGAACGGCCGGAACGGGTGAGCCTCCGCCGGTTGTCCCCAGGCCCTCGTGGCAGTTCGGAAAATGCGTTGCCGGGCCGAGGCAAGGGTGCTGGGGTGGGTGAGTGGATCATCAAGAGGTGCTGGCTCTGTTCGACCGGCAGATGCGACGGGACATGCAGAGCGAGGGCGACGGTTCCCGGATCGAGCGGGACGGGCCGGTGATCCGGCACGTCGGCGCGAGCCCGCAGGCCTGGAACGCCGTCGTCTGGTCGGACCTGGACGAGACCACCGCCGACGCGGCGATCGCCGGCGAGGTGCGGCGTTTCGCCGAGATCGGCTACCCGTTCGAGTGGAAGCTCTACGGCTACGACCGTCCCGCGGACCTGGGCGAACGCCTGATCGCGGCCGGTTTCGTGCCGGACGACGAGGAGACGCTGATGATCGCCGCGATCAGCGACCTCGAGCTGGACGTGCCCCTGCCCGACGGCGTACGCATCGACCGCGTCACCGACCCGGCCGGTGTCGAACTGATGGCGAGCGTCAGCGAACAGGCGTTCGGCGAGAACGCGGACTGGCTACGGCACCGCCTGCTGGACCAGCTGGCAAACGATCCCGGCAACGCGTACCTCTTCGTGGCGATGGCCGGCGACGAACCGGTGTCGGGCGCACGGATGGACCTCTACCGGAACACCGCCTTCGCCGGCCTGTGGGGCGGCGGCACGGTCAGCGCGTGGCGCGGCAAGGGCATCTATCGGGCTCTGGTCGCCGAGCGGGCTCGCATAGCCGCAGCTCAGGGCTACGAGTACGTGCAGGTGGACGCCTCGGACCAGAGCCGCCCGATCCTGGAACGCCTCGGCTTCGCGGTCCTGACGAGCACCACCCCGTACAACAAATCCTGATCGTTCTCAGGCACCGCGACCCCGGGCTGTTCAGAGCCAGGTGGCGGTGTCGCCCGTCGTCAGCCGACCCGCGCGCTCAACGACGGCGAAGACCCCGAAGGTCATGTCGTTGTGCTCGGCCAGTGTCTTCAGCAGGTCCTTACGTTCAGGGGCCTGCTCCTGAGCCATGTCGATCATCACGCACCGAGTAAGCGGCCGCACCACGCGCAGCACGACGTCGCCCCCGATCCGCAGCCGCCGGCCCGCCCAGTCGTCCTCCGGAAACCCGGTGCCAGGCAGGTCGACCAGCAGATTGGCCCGAAACCGCAGCGGATCAACCGACGCGCCCCCCGCTTCGGCGCCGGCCATCGCGGTAACCGCCCGCAGCCCGGCCGTGGTGATCAGACTGACCGGCCCTTCATCGTGGTGCGCAACAGCCGCCTCCGGCACGAGAGTGACCGCCCGTCCCAGGTGCTCGCTGACAGCCCGATGCCCGGCCGGGTCATCCGCAGCAAACCGCCGCCCATCAGGCAACTCAACCACCGGAACGACAACGCCGCCCCCGCCGAGCGACACCCCCACCACCGAAACGGCGCCACCATCCCCGGAAGATCCCGCCAGGGCACCTGCACCACCGGTCAAAGCGGACCCCTCCACAGCAGCGGCACCACCCGCCAGAGCGGACCCCACCACAGCAGCGGCACCACCCGCCAGAGCGGACCCCACCACAGCAGCGGCACCACCGGCCGAGGCGGCCCCCACCACAGCAGCGGCACCACCCGCCAGAGCGGCCCCCACCACAGCAGCGGCACCACCCGCCAGAGCGGACCCCACCACAGCAGCGGCACCACCCGCCAGAGCGGACCCGACCGCGGGAACGCCGGCTCCACCACCCGCCGGACCCGACCCGATACCCGGAACCGGGACCTCGGACGACCCCGCCACCGCACCGATACCACCGGCCGAAGCCGACCCGACCACGCGAACGCCGACCTCACCACTCGCCGAACCCGACTCAACACCCGGGCCTCCCGCCCCATCACCTGCTGAGTCCGAGCCCGCCACCTGGACAGTAACGGCATCGTTTGTCGCGGACGATCCGGTCATGTGGTCGGCACCCGCACCGCCGGAAAGATGTGGGCCGGCCGATCGGAGGATGGAGGCGCCGCCGGGGACGACCGACGGATCCAAGGCGTTGACGGCGTCGAAGTAGGCGCGGAGGTCGAAGAGGCCGGGCATGCGGCGGAAGCGGCGGGTGTTCTTGCCACTGCCGAACTTCCCGTCAGCGTCGCGAATCGCCCACAGACGGTCACCGACCAGGCCGCGGGCATCGACCGCGGCGACCTCGACCACCTCTCCGAGCAGGGACTTCACGGGGTAGCGACGTATCTCGACGAGTTGCACGCGCCGACAGTAGGGGATGCGGAAAAGCGATTGTTAGGGTCGGCGGTGTGAGTGTGGTCATCGAGATCGTGCGCGCGGTCACCGACGAACTGGTCGAAGCGTTCGACCGGCTGCTACCCCAGTTGTCCAGATCAGCGCCCACTCTCGACGCGAAGGCGCTGCGCAGGCTGATCGACTGGCCCGGCAACCATGTGCTGGTGGCGCGGGCCGACGGCCGGATCGTAGGCACGTTGACGCTTGTCACCTTCCCGATCCCGACAGGTTTGCGGGCTTGGATCGAGGACGTTGTGGTCGACGAAGAGGCCCGCGGACTCGGCGTCGGGGCGGCGCTGACCACCGAGGCGGTACGGCTCGCACGCACAGCCGGCGCCCGAACCGTCGACCTGACCTCCCGCCCAGCCCGGGAAGCAGCAAACCGGCTCTACGAGCGGCTCGGTTTCAAGGTCCGCGACTCGAAAGTGTTCCGGCTCTCCCACCAGTAAGCGACCCACACGGCAAACGACCAGTCGGGCAAGCACACCTCCCGCGAGCGGCGCACCCGCCGCATCGGCGCACCCGCGGCGCGGTACGGCGGTGCGGTCGTGTGTCGGGATGACCTCGCGGGGTAGGCCCGGTTCGGGGTGGATGCGCTTGTCGCAGCGATGGCTCGTACCCCGCATGGGTGGGAATTTGCCCGTCGGAGACAACGGGGTTTGTGGGATTCCTACAACGAACACTGCACGACATGCATGATCCGGCCCATGGCTCGACCGGGCAGTAGCCGGGAGGGTGGGGGTGGAGATTGCTGATGGGGTCAGGGAGGCTCGGCAAGTGTTCAGGCGTGTCGCGATCATCAACCGTGGAGAGGCCGCGATGCGGCTCATCCACGCCGTGCGGGATCTGTCCGCGGAGACCGGGACCCGGATCGAGACGGTCGCGCTCTACACCGATGAGGACCGGACCTCGACGTTCGTGCGGGAAGCCGATCTGTCATATCCGCTGGGTCCGGCGGCGGCGCGGCCCTACCTCAACCACGGCCTGCTGGAGCAGGCGCTGCTGGCGGTCGAGGCCGACGCGGCGTGGGTGGGCTGGGGTTTCGTCGCTGAGGACCCGGTGTTCGCGGAATTGTGCGACCGGGTCGGGGTCACCTTCGTAGGGCCGAGCGCGGAGGCCATGCGCAAGCTCGGCGACAAGATCGGCTCGAAGCTGATCGCCGAGGAAGTCGGCGTGCCGGTGGCGCCGTGGAGCCGCGGCGAGGTCGCAACGCTCGAGGATGCGTTGCGGGCCGGTGACGAGATCGGCTATCCGCTGATGCTGAAGGCGACCGCCGGCGGTGGCGGACGCGGCATCCGGCGCGTCGATTCTGCCGAGGATCTGACCGACGCTTACGAGCGGACCAGCCAGGAGGCGCTGCGGGCGTTCGGCTCCGGTGTGGTGTTCCTGGAGCGCCTGGTCACCGGTGCGCGGCACGTCGAGGTGCAGATGATCGCCGACGGGCAGGGTGGCGCGTGGGCGCTCGGTGTCCGGGACTGTTCGGTGCAGCGCCGCAACCAGAAGATCATCGAAGAGTCGTCGTCGGTCGTGATGGCTCCCGAGCAGGCTGCCGAACTGAAGGCGTCGGCCGTCCGGCTGGCGCTCGCTGTCGGCTACAAGGGCGCGGGCACTGTCGAGTTCCTCTACCACCCAGGCGACGGGCTGTTCGCGTTCCTCGAGGTCAACACCCGTCTGCAGGTCGAGCACCCGATCACCGAGATCACCACGGGAACCGACCTGGTCAAGCTTCAGCTCCACGTCGCCGCCGGCGGCACTCTCGACGGTCCGCCGCCGGCCGAGCAGGGGCACGCCGTCGAGGCGCGGCTCAACGCCGAGGACCCCGACCGTGACTTCGCGCCGTCGCCGGGCCGGATCTCGCGGCTGGCGCTGCCGGCCGGGCCCGGTATCCGGGTCGACACCGGCGTCAGCGAGGGTGACAGCATCCCGGCCGCATTCGACTCGATGATCGCCAAGATCATCGCCTACGGCAAGGACCGTGACGAGGCCCTGGGCCGGCTGCGCCGCGCGATGGCCGAGACCACCGTCATCATCGAGGGCGGCTCCACCAACAAGAGCTTCGTCCTGGACCTGCTCGACCAGCCGGAGGTGATCGACGGCAGCGCCGACACCGGCTGGATCGACCGGGTCCGCGCCGAGGGACGGCTGGTCAGCCACCGGCACTCGGCGATCGCGCTGGCCGCCGCCGGCATCGAGGCCTACCTCGACGAGGAGGAGCTCAGCCGCCAGCGTCTGCTCACCACCGCCCACGGCGGACGTCCCCAGGTCCAGCACGACACCGGCCGGCCCCTGGACCTGAAGCTGCGTGGCGTCGGCTACCGCGTCCAGGTCTCCCGGCTCGGCCTCAAGCGTTTCCGGGTGGGGATCTTCTCCGGCGCCTCCCACGGGCACGCCGACGTGATCAGCGAACGCTTCGACGAGCACAGCGGCCAGATGTGGGTCAACGGGCACCGCTTCCGGCTGACCACCGCCACTCACGGGCCTATCCACACCATCGAGGTCGACGGGGTCACCCACCGTGTCAGCCGCGACGAGGGCGGCGTGGTCCGTTCCCCGGCTCCGGCCCTGGTCGTGGCCACCCCGCTCGCGGTCGGTGACGAGGTGGAGGCCGGCGCGCCGATCCTGGTGCTGGAGAGCATGAAGATGGAGAACGTGCTCCGGGCGCCGTTCAAGGCCCGGGTACGTGAATGTCCCGTCGCCGTCGGCAGCCAGGTCGAGACCGGCGCCCCGCTGATGCGCCTGGAGCCGCTCGCCTCCTCCGATTCCGAAGAGGTCGCCACCCCCACCGCCGCTGTCGAGATCGACCTGCCCGTGGGCGCACCGGCGGACCATGGGCTGGACGATCTGCGGGCTCTGCTGCTCGGCTACGACGTCGAGCCGACCCTGCCGGTCAACCATGGCCGGCGGCCGGTCGCCGAAGAGATCGACCTGCTCACGATCAGTGCCGACCTGCTCGAACTCAGCCGCAACAAGCCCGGCGACGGGTGGAAGACCGAACCGGGCAACGCCGTGCACAGCCCGCGGGAGAACTTCCACACCTACCTGCAGAGCCTCGACGTGGAGCGCGCCGGGGTCCCCGCGGCGTTCCAGGACCGGCTGACCCGGGTTCTCGCGCATTACGGCGTGACCGGTCTCGACAGGACTCCGGAGTTGGAAGATGCGGTCTTCCGGATCTTCCTGGCGCTGCAGAAGTCGGCAGCGAACATCGGTGTCGTGTCCACCCTGCTCCGGCACTGGATCGCCGGCTCGCCGCCGGTGGAGCCGCTCGCCGAGCGGGCCGGCATCGCGCTCGAGCACCTGATCGAGGCGACGCAGGTTCGTTTCCCGTCGGTCTCCGACCTGGCGCGGGGCATCGTCTTCCGGTGGTATGCGCAGCCACTGCTGCGCCGTACCCGCGCCGAGGTCTACGCGGCTGTCCGCGCCGACCTGCGCCATCTCGATCATCACCCGGACTCTCCTGATCGGGACGAACGGATCCAGCGGATGGTCGCCTGCTCGGAACCACTGGTCCGGCTCGTGGGCCAGCGGATCGGACGGCCAGGACGGGATCACATGCCGCTTCTCGAGGTGCTGACCCGGCGCTACTACGAGAATCGTGATCTCTCCGAATTCGCCGTCCGGTCGGGCTTCATGACCACGACCCACACCGGCGGCGGCCGCGTCACTCGCGTTTCGGCAGCCGCCATCGACATCGCGGACCTGCCGGAGACGCTGGCTGCCGTGTCGTCGGATGTGGCCGACATCTACGTCTCCTGGGACGGTCAGCCCGGAGCCGACGAGATGGCCGCCCAGCTCGGTGCGATCTTCGCCTCCCTGCGCCTGCCGAACACGCGGCGGATCACCGCCACCATCGCCGGGACCAGCGGCGCGGTCATGCACCACCACTTCACGTTCCGCGCCGACCAGGACGGGCGTTTCACCGAGGACCGGCTCATCCGAGGGCTGCACCCGCAGATCGCGCTGCGCCTGCAGCTCGAACGGCTGCGCGAGTTCGACCTCACCCGCCTGCCGTCCACCGACGAAGAGATGTACCTGTTCAAGGCCGTCGCCAAGTCGAACCCGTCCGACGAGCGGCTGATCGCGATGTACCAGGTCCGCGACTTGACCGCCCTGCGCGAGACCGACGGGCGGCTCGTGGCGCTGCCGGCCCTGGAGGAGGGCATCACCCTCACCCTCGACGCGATCCGCAACATCCAGGCTCAGCGTCCGCAGAACAAGCGATTCGACACCAACCGGATCATGATGTACGTCTGGCCGGTCACCGAGCTGTCCATCGACGAACTGAACGCCCTCGTCCAGCGCATCCTGCCCACCGCGAGCGGCGCCGGGCTGGAGGAGGTCCAGTTCATCGCCCGGCAGCGCCGCTCCAGCGGAGAGCTGACCGAGGTCGCCGTCACCATCACCCTGGAGCCGGGCAACGGCGCGCATCTGCATGTGGGCGAGCCGTCGACCGATCCGGTGCAGCCACTCGACGACTACCGGCAGAAGGTGCTGCGGGCGGCTCGCCGCGGCACGGTCTACCCGTACGAACTGACCGGGCTCCTGGGCAGTTTCACCGAGTACGACCTCGCCTCCTCCGGGGCGCTCGAGCCGGTCGATCGGCCCAAGGGCAGGAACAGCGCCGCGATCGTCGCGGGTGTCGTCACCACCCCGACCGACCGCTACCCCGAGGGCATCACCCGGGTGGTCCTGCTCGGTGACCCGACCAAGTCGCTGGGCGCGCTGTCCGAGCCGGAGTGCGCGCGGGTCATCGCCGCCCTCGACCTGGCCGAGGCCATGAACGTGCCGCTGGAGTGGTTCGCCCTGTCCGCCGGCGCCCGGATCTCGATGAGCTCCGGCACCGAGAACATGGACTGGGTCGCGGCTGCTCTCAAACGCATCGTCACGTTCACCCAGAACGGTGGCGAGATCAACATCGTCGTCGCCGGCATCAACGTGGGCGCCCAGCCCTACTGGAACGCCGAAGCCACCATGCTCATGCACACCAAGGGCATCCTGGTCATGACCCCCGACTCGGCCATGGTGCTCACCGGCAAGCAGTCGCTGGACTTCTCCGGCGGTGTGTCGGCCGAGGACAACTTCGGCATCGGCGGCTACGACCGGGTGATGGGCCCCAACGGCCAGGCGCAGTACTGGGCGCCGTCGCTGCCCGCAGCGCGCGATGTGCTGATGGCTCATTACGATCACACCTACGTCGCTCCCGGCGAGACCGGCCCGCGTCCGGCTCTCACCACCGACCCCGCCGACCGGGACGTCTCCGACTTCCCGCACACGTGGGCCGGCAGCGACTTCACCACGGTCGGGCAGATCTTCTCGGCGGCACACAACCCGGACCGCAAGAAGGCCTTCGACATCCGTACTGTGATGCGTGCCGTGTCCGATCAGGATCACCCGGTCCTGGAACGTTGGGCGGGCATGGCCGACGCTGACACCTCGGTCGTGCAGGACGCCCACATCGGCGGCCGACCGGTCTGCCTCATCGGTATCGAGTCCCGGTCGGTGCCGCGGCGCGGGTTCCCGCCCACCGACGGCCCCGACACCTACACCGCCGGCACGCTCTTCCCTCGCTCGTCGAAGAAGACGGCCCGGGCGATCAACGCCGCCTCCGGCAACCGCCCACTGGTCGTGCTGGCCAACCTGTCCGGTTTCGACGGCTCCCCCGAGTCCATGCGGAACCTGCAGCTGGAGTACGGCGCCGAGATCGGCCGTGCCATCGTCAACTTCGACGGCCCGATCGTGTTCACCGTCATCTCCCGCTATCACGGCGGCGCGTTCGTCGTCTTCTCCAAGGCCCTCAACCCGAACATGACGGTCCTGGCTCTCGAAGGCTCGTTCGCCTCGGTCCTGGGTGGCGCCCCCGCGGCGGCGGTCGTCTTCTCCGGCGAGGTCAACAACCGCACCGCCAACGACCCGCGGGTCACCGAGCTTCAGGCTCAGGCGGCGGCCGCGTCGGCCACCGAGCGGGCGGCACTCAACGCTCGCCTCGCCGAGATCCAGGGCTCGGTCCGCGCCGAGAAACTGGGTGAGGTGGCAGCCGAGTTCGACCGCGTCCACAGCATCCAGCGCGCGGTCGAGGTGGGCTCGGTGGACGCCATCGTCAGCACCGCCGAGCTGCGACCCCGCATCATCGAGGCCATCGAGCACGGCCTCAAGAGCTGATCCGTCCCTGCTCCATCGCGGCGGTCCGGTCTCCGGGCCGCCGCGTTGCGTTCTCATCGCCGTCTCAGTTCTGCAGGTAGCGGATGACTGCCAGCACCCGTCGATGATCGGCATCCGACGGCGGCAGATCGAACTTGCCGAAGATGTTGCTCACGTGCTTCTCCACCGCCCGTTCGGAAACCCGGATCGCCGTGGCGATCGCCGTGTTGGAGCGCCCCTGCGCCATGAGTGCGAGCACCTCCCGCTCCCGCGGAGTGAACTCGCCGAGCAACTCCCGGTGCCGGCTCCGGCCGAACATCTGCGTCACCACCTGTGGATCGAGCGCGGTGCCACCAGCGGCCACCCGGTGCAGCGCGTCCACGAAGTCGTCCAGCTGGACAACCCGCTCCTTCAACAGGTAGCCGACCCCCTCCGATCCGCCGGCCAGCAACTCGGCCACGAACGCGGTCTCCACATACTGCGAGAAGATCAGCACACCGACCCCGGGCCACTCCCGCCGCAGCCGAATCGCCGCCCGCAGACCCTCATCGGTGTGGCTGGGCGGCAATCGAATGTCCACGATCGCCACGTCCGGCGCCTGAGCATCCACCGCCTCGAACAACGAGGGCACATCAACGACGGCGGCCAGCACTTCGTGGCCCCTCATGGCCAGCAACTGGGCAAGGCCCTCCCGCAGAATCGCGGAGTCCTCAGCGATGACGACACGCATGTCTCTCTCAAGGCCCTTTCCCACAATCGGCGCTTCCACGAGCCGATCCCTACCTGTCCCAAACCACCTCGTGGGGTAACGCCCCCTACCGTCGGCCGGCTCTCATGCCCGCCCCTCCCATCGCCTCCGGCAGGAAGAGCGCCGCGATCTACACCACAACGTCATCCCCTCACCTTCTCCTCGCGCCGCCATCCCGCGACGTCATCCCTCGTCCTCATCCCGCGGCGTCCGCCGCTGCGGCTGCCTCCGGGCCAGCTGCGCCGGCCGGGCAAAGCGGGCCCATCCGTTGTTGCAGCTGAGGCCAACTCTGCATGCCCCACGACGGCCTCGCCCCGGATGGCACCTGTCACCGCGGAACCGGTAGGCCTGATGCGGCTCCCAAACCCTTCGACCCCGGTCGCTGGTGTTGAGGTGGCTCCTCTGCCGCTGGGCATGGAATTTCGACCGTGACGATGGTGGGACCACCGGGTGGGCTGTCGATCTGCAGCTCGCCGTCCACCACCCGGATCCGCTCCGACAACCCGGCAAGTCCGCCACCAGCCCGCTGGTACGCACCACCCTGCCCGTCGTCACGGACCCGCAACCGCAGCACGTCTCCACTCAGGTCGACGCGGATCGAAGCGTTGCGGGCCCCGCTGTGGCGTCCCGCATTCGTCAGCAACTCACAAACGGTGAAGTAGGCGATGCTCTCCAGTGCCGGAGGCGGTCGTTGTGGCAGGCAGACCTCGACCGTCACCGGAACAGCACTGCCCGCGGCAACGGTCGCCAGCGCCGCCTCCAGCCCGGCGTCGAGCACCGGCGGGTGAATGCCGCGCACCAGATCTCGCAGCTCGGCAACGGCGGTGGCGAGCGTGTCCTGGGCCGCATCGACCGCTGCCACAACCTGCTCGGTGGATGCTTGGGCGCCGATGAGCTCGCGAACGATAGCCAGGTGCATGCCGACTCCGATCAGCCGCGCCTGGGCACCGTCGTGCAGGTCTCGTTCGATCCGCCGCAGGGTGATGTCGGCGTGCTTGACAGCGCGATCCCGGGAGTCCTGCAGGTCGCTGATCCGCTGGTTGGCCCTGGTCGGCCCGAGCAGCCCACGGATCAACATCCGCTCGATGCCGAGCACGGAGCGCAGCATCCACGGCCCGAGCAGCAGGAGGATCACGCTGGTCACCAGGATGGCGACCGCCTCGACGCCGAGCACTCCTTCGTAGAAGGGCAGGTATATCAAGCTGATCAGCCCGTACAGGTAGAAGCCGCCGGCCAGCGCCAGTGACAGCACCGCGACCGGGGGTTTGATCAGGGCATATGCCAGAATCCGCCAACTGACCGGATCCTGCAGGACCGCTCGTCGCCACTTGAACAGGCCTCCCCCGGGCGCAACCGGGGGAGCCGGCGCGGGAACCTCGTCGCCGAGCATCCGGGCGGCCAGCGCTCTCCGCCCACCGCCGAGGCCCGCCGCCCCCTGCAGAACCAGGGCGAGCAGCCAGGTGCCGAGCGGGGTCAGCAGCAACACGGTGCCGAACAGACAACCCAGGACCAGGAGGAGAAAGCTCAGCAGATCGATCGGCAGGACCAGCAGTAGGTATGCCAGACCGCGCCGCGAGCGACTGTCGAAGATCCTTGTCAATAGCTTCATCGCGGAAAGCATCCCTCTCCGAACCGCCGAGCGCGATGGTGCCAGCACTAGCATCGAGGGTTCGGATAACCGAACCATCAAGCGCGTGCCTGCTCCACTGTGCCGGGACCGATTCACCACGAGTCTCGATGCCATGCCTCGCATCGCCTTCACATCTCGGAAAACCCTGGCGGCAGCCACCCTTGCCGGCCTCGGCCTGATCGGCGGCACGCTGCTCGGGCCAGTTCGACCCGAGGCGCCGGCGCCACCGGTGTCGCTTCCCGCATGGCTCGCCGAGCCGACCGCTCCGCCCGACCCCGGCGCGGCGACCCCGGAGCGGACAGCCATGTTCTTCGCCCATCTCACCCCCGCCGAAGCGGCCGGTCTCACCGGTCGCTATCCGGAGATCGTCGGCAATCTCGACGGGGCACCGCTATCGCTTCGCTTCGCTGCCAACCGGGCGAGGCGTCCGTCGGATGCCGGTCGGCAGACTCTCGTCTACGACGACCGTGGCGATGGCCGTATCGCCGAGGTTCTGGGCGATCTCGAGACGGCCACCCGGGTGGTGATCCTCGTTCCGGGTTCGGACAACGAGTTGCCCGAGTTCGACACCGGCCATGGCGGGGTGCAGCGACGCGCACCCGCCTGGCAGGCCGGGCAGCTGTTCGACGCGGTTCGCGCCACCGGTGCAGGCTCACACGTGGCCGTCATCGCATGGCTCGGCTATGACGCGCCCGAGGGCCTCGACCTCCATGCGGTACGTGAGGATCGGGCCATCGCCGGTGCGGAGTCTCTCCGCCGTTTCGTGGACGGCCTCGTGCTCGATCGTCCCGATCGGTCGATCGTCGTCATCGGTCACAGTTACGGTTCCACCGTCGCCGGCCTCGCCGCGACTCACCTCAGCGGCCAGGTCACCGATCTGATCGCGGTCGGTAGCCCCGGTATGGGCGTCAGCAGCCGGTCCGACCTGGGCACCACCGCCCAGGTGTGGGCGTGTGCCGCGCCCGGCGACTGGATCCGCCGGGTCCCCGGCGTACGCCTTCTGGGTCTCGGTCACGGCCGGTTGCCCTCCGACCCCGAGTTCGGAGCTCGCCCCCTTCCGTGCGGCGACGTCGACGGTCATGACGGCTACTTCGATCCCCGGGCCTCCGCGCTGGCGGCGATGACAGCCGTCGTCACGGGCAACAGAGCCGCAGACAAGGCGGCCGGGCATCAATTGCTCAGCGTCCCGCCGGCTGGCGATCCACGGTGATCATGGACGCGTTCGAGTTGCTCGCACGCTGGGGCCGACCACCCACGCCGGAGATCCGGCCAAGAGAGACGCAAGCAGCTCCCCCTCCATGCAGCAGAGCAGCCCAACAAACAGGACGCCTCACACGACGAGGCCTCAGCCCTCGCCGGAAGAGACGCACTCCTCCAAAGGACTGGTAGCAGGGTCAGCGCGCCACATCAGCTACAGCGAAGGGACTGTCGACCCCGTGTTCGATCCATGTCAGGCGGTCCAGGCTCCATTCGCATCAGGCCGTAGCTCCCGTCCACACCGTCCGACCAGCGCGTTCAACCGTCAGATGCTGCGTCACGCCGGCGACAATCCGGCGCCACCGTCGGGCGACCGCGATCGACCGAGTCAGAGCCTCGACGGCAGGCTCGCGCCGTTCGCTGCGAGCCGTTCACCTGCTACTTCGAGGCTCAAGTACCCGGCTCGGCACACCTCGAGCCGGGGCGTTGGGTCCTGCACCTGGGCGCTGTGGTCCACGACGCCCCCGCGCCGATCGAAGGCGCCCGCTTCACAGTCCGTGTCACCGGGAGGACCGCTGCCGGCCCTTTGCTGTTCCCCGCGTCAGCACCGCCGCGGCCCGGTCCTCATGACCAGCCAGTCCGTTGTCGTGACGGCTCCCCTTCATCGGGTCGACGACCTTCCACAATCCCAGGCAACCTCCGTTGATGCCCTGTTCCGGAGGCGGGCGGTAACGGCCAGCGGCCCGAACCGCCGTCATCCGATGCCCACGATGACCGAGCCGGCAAGCCGTGAGCCGGCGCCCGCGGCCCGCGAGTCGGCCAGTCCTCAGCTGATGCCCGCAACCAGTGAGCCGATCGATCACCAACTACAGCCCGCAACAAGCGAATCAGCCCGCCATCAACCGCCACCCGTACTCCGCGAGCCGACCGATCCGCGACAGGTGCTCGCAACCAACGACTCGGGCGGCCGCCATCTGGGAAGTGCAACCCGCCCGGCAGCGGGCCACCAGCTGCGAGGCCGTCAGGCGGTGCTCCTCGGCGAGCGGCGTGATCACCCGCCGAAGACGTATCGCCGGCTGTCAGCCGATCGACGACTCCATGGAGTGGCTGGTCTCGACCGGGCGAAAGCCGAACCGATCGTTGATCGCCTGCATCGCATCGTTGGACTCGGCGGTCCACGTGTGCACGTGACGGGCGTGCGGATGGCGCGCGGCCAGCTCACGCAGGTTGCGGGCCTTGGCCAGGCCACCGAGCCGGTGGCCGCGGTGTGCTCGGCGTATGTAGGTGTCGTCCTGGTGCACGTGGACGCCGTCGCCGTCGACGAGCAGTTGCGTGTAGCCGGCAGGTTCACCCCCGCCGGTGGTGATCACGGTGGTGATGAGGGCGTACCCGATCGTGGTGAGCCGCTCCTGGTTGGTGCCGACCCGCTCGGCGTCCCACCGCGCGGCCGCCACGTCGAGATCGCCGGTCGGCACGTCGGCCGACATCTCGCTGACGAGTTCCGCGAGCGCCGGCAACCATGTCGCCGGCATCGGCCCGTGCCAGGAGTGGGCCCCGTAGCCGGGAGCCGGCCGCTCGTACCGGTCCAGGGTCTGCTCAGGCACGGGCAGGTCGAGAACAAGACGGTCCTCGGCGAGTCCGGAGACGAAGCCGCGAGCCAACGCGAAGCGGCCGCCCGGCCATTCGCCGAGGAGCCTGCCGCGTGGGACGTGCACCTCGACGTTGACGGTGGTCCGCCCGGCCGAGGCCGCCCGCTGGGCCCCTGCTTCCCACAGTGCAGCCCCGACGCCCTGACGACGATGAGGCACCGGAACGGCGATGTCGATCTCGGCGCGGTGCGGGTTCTCCTGGAGCGCCCATTCGACGAGCATTCCGCCGACGCAGGTATCTCCGTTCCAGGCGCCCCAAGCCTCGCGATGCCGGTTGGGGTTGGTGTCGTTGGCGGCGAGTGACCGCAACTCCGTGGCGCGGCCGGTCACCAGCGCCGCATGCCGATCCGCTGTCGCCCCCGCGTGCCGCGCGTCGTACCAGGTCTGGGCCTCAGCACCGTCGAATGCCGTCAGCTTCCGGATCTCCATCCGAAGGAGAGTAGCCATGCCCCTTACGACATCGACAGTGATTATCGTGTCGACTGCATTTGACGCCTACCCCGGCAGAGACGGCGATCGAGCATCGGCAGAAGCGTGCGTCGTCGCCGGCCCGAGGCCGAGCACAGGTGAATGCATACGTCGTCGACGGCGTCGCGCGACCCATGTGGGCAGGACACCCGCGCCGACAGCGGCGCCGAGGACCAGCACAGCGATCACGGTGGACCGCCAAGGCCATGCAGCACCGGTGAGCATCAGATGATCGACGGGGTATTCGGTGAACTTCGCGGTGGTACGGGCGGTCGCCCGGTCGGTGTGCTCGGCGAGGTCGCGGAGCAGAGGATCGAAGGCGAACTCACCCGGCTTCCGGCCCGCGTGCGGCAGCGTGATGTCGATGTGGCGGTCAGCGGCCCAGATGGCCGTCCCGGATCCGGGCCGGTCCACTCCGGGGACGATGAGCCGGTCCACTGGCATCAGGTCGGCCGTCAACAGCAGGCCGTGGCGTGTCGTCACCGTCGGTTGCGTGGCCACCGGCACTGTTCGGGCGGCGAAGGACGTCCCGGCGTAGGTCTCGAAGGCTGCCGCAAGATCGATCTCGCCGACGCCGTCGGTGAGGCCGATGCCGATCGTCGGGCGCAGCCTGGGGAACGCGGCGTTCAGCGCATAGGGGAGGTCGCCGACAACCAGGCTTCGCTCCGGGATGTGGGTGAGTGTTCGCGGCGCCCAGTCGTGGTAAGACACCTCGCGTCCGACTCGGGTGGCCACGTCCGGGCCGGCGAGCAGCTCGATGAGGCGCAGCGAGCCGGCCAGACCGGAGGTCACACCGGCGGTCGTGATGATCCGGCCATCCTCGACGAAACGTTCGCCGGCCAGCCACGTGGTGTCCGGATGGGAGTCGCGGAGCCCGCCGAGACGCTGCCAGAACGAGGTCGCCCGGCGCCCGGCCAGCAGTCCGGCATCGGCGAGCACCTCGGCACCGGCACAGACCCCCAGGAGGTACGCCCCGCGCGACGCCTGCCCGCGGAGCCAGTCCCGCAGTTGCGGCTCCTGCCGGACCACTGCAGGGACGACCACCACGTCGGGCGAGGGCGCCGTGTCGAAGGTGTGCTCGGGCACCACTCCGAGTCCTCCGGAGAGCGGAGTCGGCCGACGTTCCGCGGCCACGGTGTAGACAAAGAAATGGGAGTCACGGGCGAACGCCTCGTACGGCAGCAGGGCGTCGCTGACAACCGTCCCGTCGGTGCCGAGAAGCACCGCGACCACGGTTGCTCCGGCGGGTGCGCTGCGAGGAACCGGCCAGCCGCCCGAGAAGGGGCCGCTCCCGCCACCGGCGGAATAGCTGTCCCTCATGGTGACGGTGACTCCGCCCAGCACCGCGCCGACGAGCACGGCTACGGCCGAGACGATTCCGACGAGGACACGAAGCATGGCAGTCCTTCCGTGGTGATGCCGGACGATGGGCTCAGACGGTCACACCGGCCGGCCGGCCGAGGGTGGTCTGCCGTAGCGGGCGCCGTACAACCGCCGGAAATGGCGGGCGTCACGGAAACCGCAGCGGGTGGCGACCGCCTCCACCGTCAGCGTCGTCTCTGCGAGCAGGTTCGCGGCCAGGTCCAGGCGAAGGCGCTGCTGGTATTCGAGCGGAGTGCAACCGGTAGCCGCGGTGAAGGCTCGGCTCAGGCCGCGTGGCGACAGGTTCGCCAGGGCGGCCAGTTCATCGAGTGTGTGTGGAGAGTCGAGGTGCTGCGCGAGATGGTCCTGGACCCGGTGGACGCCGGAGTGGAGGTGACCCCGGTGCTCGAGGAAGGCGCTGACCTGTCGCTGGCTGCCGTCCCGGCGGAGGTAGACGACGAGGTCCCGAGCGACCGCGGCGGTCAGGGACGGGCCGTGATCGCGTTCGATCAGGGACAGTGCCAGGTCGATGCCGGCCGCGATTCCCGCGCTGGTGCTGACCGGCCCGTCGTGGACGTACAGAACAGCGTCGCGGACACGAGCACGGGGATAGCGCGATCGCATCAGATCGACCAGCGACCAGTGCGTGGTACACCGGCGGCCGTCGAGCACGCCGGCCTCGGCGAGCACGGCCGCGCCGGTGCACACCGACGCCACTCGTGCACCGGCGTGAACCGCGGCACGTACCCAGGTCACCGCTGTTTCGGGGAAGTCAGGGCCGGGCGCCGGCAACCGGGGGCCGGGCACCAGCACCAGGTCGCCGGGGCCGGTCTCCGGCAGCGGCCCGAGGCCGGCCAGGTGAAGTCCCTGCGCCGAGCGCACCTCGCCGGCACCAGCGGCGACGAACTCCAGGCGGTAGTCGGCGCCCAGGTGTGCCGCCGCGTCGAAGGCCTGCACCGGACCACCGAGGTCGAGCAGGTTCACGTCCGGGAGCACCAGCACGATCACTCGCCGTCCGGCTTTGTTTTTGCTGCTCACGGCAATGACGGTAGGCGACGGGCGAGCTTGGGAGGAGGGCTGTGAGCGTCACCCACCGGACGGATCCGGTAGCGGTACTCTGCGGGGATGCCGCTTCCCGAGCACCTTCAGCCGTTCGTCCTGCCGGTGGAGACCGTGACGCCGGATCGCCGGGGGAACGTCGACGTGTATCTTCCCGCGACGACCGAGACGCGTCCGGCGATCATCTTCGTGCACGGCGGCCCGGTGCCGGCCGCGGTGAGCCCGACGCCACGCGACTGGCCGATCTACCGGGGATACGGCTCGCTCGCGGCGGCCCGTGGTGTCGTCGGGGTGACCGTCGATCACCGGCTGCACCATCCGGCCGCCTATCCGGAGGCGGCCGCCGATGTTGCCGCGGCGGTCCGGCTCGCTCGCGAGTTGCCGCAGGTCGACGCGGACCGGATCGCCGTCTGGTTCTTCTCCGGAGGTGGCCTGTTGCTTGCCGACTGGCTGCGCACCCCGCCCGGCTGGCTGCGCTGTGTCGCGGCCACCTATCCCCTTCTCGCGCCGTTGGCCGGCTGGCCCGTCGACCCGGCCTTCCGCCCGATCGAGGCGGTCACCGGCTCCGGCACGCTACCGATCGTGCTGACTCGTGCGGGTCTCGAGCGCCCGGACGTAGCGGAGGCGGTCCAGGAGTTCGTCACAGCCGCCACCGACGCTCGCCTGGAAGTGATCGACGTGCCGAACGGCCGGCATGGCTTCGACATGCTCGACCACACCGAGGAGTCCCGGACAGCAGTCGTGCAGGCGTTCGACAGCGTGCTCGCACATCTCTCCTAGGAAATTCCGCCGAGGACGCAACAGACCTGGGGCGCCGCTGTGTAGTTAGGGGTATGAGAGGTAACGGGTTCGAAGCGTTCCTGAGGCAGAGCGCTCCCGCCCTGCTGCGCCTGGGGAACGCTCTGACCCTGGATCGGACCGCGGCTGAGGACCTGGCTCAGGAGACGCTGATCCGCGTGGGCCTGGCGTGGTCGAGGGTACGCCGGGACGGCAATCCCGTCGGATATGCCCAGCGCACCATGGTCAACCTGTTCCTCAACGAGCGGCGGCGTCGCCGTCCGATTCCGGTCGCTGAGGTGCCGGACCGTCCGGCCGAGGATGCGGCGCTGGCGTCGGTTGCCGACATCGCGGCGGTTCGGCACCTGCTGGCCGGTTTGCCACCCCAGCAGCGGGCCGCGATCGCTCTGCGCTACCTGGCCGATCAACCGGACGACCAGATCGCCACAGCGTTGGGATGCAGCGCGGGCACGGTTCGTTCCTACCTGTCGCGGGGCCTGGCGACACTTCGTGAACGCATGACGGCGGAGGGCTGATCTCATATGCCGGAGATTCTGAAAACGACCGACTTTGATCTACCCGTGACGGATGAGTTCCTGCATCGGGTTCAGCGCGGTGTCCGCCGCCGCCGGATGTTCCGGGTCGCTGCCGCTGGGCTCGCGGTTCTGGCCGTCACCAGCGCCGTCGCCGTCACGCAACTGCGTCCGGCGCCCGGTTCGGTTCCGGCGGCCTCCGCAGCGGTCCCCGACGTGGACCGGTTCCTGATCAGCTACATCCCCACCGGTGTCCGGATCGACGAGCAGGGCAGCAGCAGCACCCTGATCATCCGATCGGACGGCACCGACGCGGGCACCCCGTCGGGCCCTCAGGACTTGAACGTGGCAGTGTCGATGCGCCGCTTCGAGCAGGCCAATGGCGGCTCGTACATGTGGATCACGGTGTTCCGCCCGTCGACGCCGCCGTCACAACCTGTCTCCGCAACGACGTTCAACGGGCTCCTGAACCGTCATCTGACCGGAGCGATCATCGTCGAGAACTTCGACGTCCCGGCCGGGAAGGCACGCCTGACGAGGACATCCACCGCCGACAACGCGGGCTACGGCATCGTGATCGCCGGAACCGATCGCACCGTGATCACGATCGAGGCCAACCTCCGGGTGCCGGCCGACGTCCTGAAGGCGGTAGCCACCGGCCTCACCCCAGCCTGAACCGCGGCACCCACCGGCGCGGGGCCGGGCCATGGGCTGTGGACTCATTTCCGGCGGAGGCGGGCATCCAGCCATGACAACAACTGCTCGGCCTGCTCACGCTGCATGGTTCGCAGCCGCGGCTCGCCGGGTAGCACGCAGTCACGCCATGCCCGTCCGGCAAGACCGGCGAGCGCAACGTTCACATCGTCGGCCGGTGTGTCCCTCCAACAGGACCGTCGTAGCACGGACTCCGGATCATGCCCGCACGACGCCAGGTCGGGAAGCACACGAACCAGGTCCAACCAGCCGGGGGCAGTCCACAGATGCGTCCAGTCGACGATACGGAGCCGCCCGCCAGGCTCCCGGATCACGTTGTCGCGCCGCAGATCACCATGGTGCAGCGCGACACCCGGCGAGAGCACGGCCGTCCAGCGCGCCTCCAGCTCGGCGAGCCGAGCCACCGGCGCGGAGATCGGTGGCGGCCGTGTCACCCCGAGCGTCGCCCAATCCCCGAGCAAGGGAACGAAATCGTGGGCGTACGGCCGAACGCCCTCGACCGGGCAAGGTTCGAGCCGCTCCCGCATCCGGTCGACGATCCGCAGGAACTCGTCGACGTCGGCAGCACTCCACGACTCGATCGTCACTCCGTCGACAACGTGATAGGCGGCAACCCGCCAACCGCCGCAAGTGGCAGCACCCACGAGGCGAGGTCCGAGATCCCCGACTGCGTCGGCCAGCACGGCTCCGGCCTCGACAGCTTCCCCGAGTCCGTTCCCGACGGGTGCAGCCTTGACGAACAGCCGGACTCCCGACCGCCCCATGACGATGGAGGCGATCGACGGCGTGAACCCGGCCGCCGCAGCCTGTTCCACCAGGACGGGCTCGCCGAGCAGCCCGGCCACGCAGTCCTGAACCAGGTCCGGCGCTTCACTGAGCAGCGGCCGACGATCAACACTCACCGCCGCCACTGTAGACGCGTGGACGCGGTGCCGATGCTACGAGCAGGAGGCCCGAGACGTCACCGAACGCCGGCGGATTCCCGATGCCGGCACAACGCCGAGCAACTCAACCGGCGCAAGCGGGATGCGCGGGGCAAGGCGGAGCAATTCCCGACACCACGCCGAACGGAACCGCGACACGGTAAGCGGGCCAGCACCATGGGAGAAGAGCTGACGGCAGCGCAACACGACCACACCCATGGCAAAGGAACCGCCGGCATCGCAACGCGACCACCACCACGGCGAGGAGACCGAAGACACCGCAACCAACCGCCACCACGACAAAGGAACCGGCAACGCCGCAACGCAACAGCCACCACGGCAAAGGAACCGCCGCACCGTAACGCGAGCCCTCCCTGTCACGCTGATGTGAGACAGCCCGTCTACCAGGGGATACTCTTCCTGGACGGCCCTGAGGAGAGCACATCAGCATGACGTCGAAGC
>NZ_FONV01000004.1 GCF_900113015.1 Actinoplanes philippinensis | reverse complement strand
TCGGCGGTGTACGACAGTGTGGTGCCGGAGTTGCGTAAGCGTCCGGCGATCAAGGCGATCGTGCACTTCGACACCAAGCGTGACAACCAGGGTGATCGTGACATCAGCATCGACAGCACCCCGGCGAGCCTCGCGGCATTCAAGAGGCTGGCCGCGAACCCGATCTTCAACGTCAAGCTGAGCTGACCCGTCCGAGCCGCCACCCCCACCGGGTGGCGGCTCGGTTCGTCGGCCGTACCTCGATCGGGCATGCTGGACGGGCACGACGACGAGAGGGGTGCGCGATGGCTTCGGAGAAGGCGGTTCTGGCCGGTGGCTGTTTCTGGGGGATGCAGGACCTGATCCGCAAGCGGCCCGGTGTCCTGTCGACACGGGTCGGCTACACCGGCGGCCACGTCGAGAACGCGACCTACCGCAACCACGCCGGCCACGCGGAGGCCATCGAGATCATCTTCGATCCGGCCGTCACGTCGTACCGGGATGTGCTGGAGTTCTTCTTCCAGATCCACGACCCGACCACGCTGAACCGGCAGGGCAACGACATCGGCGACAGCTACCGGTCGGCGATCTTCTACGACGGTGACGAGCAGAAACGCGTCGCCGAGGACACCATCGCCGACGTGGACGCGTCGGGGCTGTGGCCTGGCAAGGTCGTCACCGAGGTCACCGCGCTCGGGCCGTTCTGGGAGGCCGAGCCGGAGCACCAGGACTACCTGGAGCGGATTCCGAACGGGTACACCTGCCACTTCCCCCGGCCGGACTGGAAACTGCCACGCCGTACCAGCTGAGAGTCACCTCGGCAGGGCGAGCAGGCTCTCGGCCGTCTCGACGATGGTGTCCTCGATCGGCCGGGCCTTCCAGCCGAGCAGGCGCTCCGCCTTGGCGGCGGTCGCGTCCAGGTTGCGGCCGATGATGGCCCGCAGGTTGCGCACCTGCGGGTTGACCCGGGCGAGTCCCCGGGCGACCAGCACCGGCATCTCGCGTGTCGGGACCTTGGCCGCCCGGTCGCCGAGCCGCTCCCGCAGCACGGCCGCGACCTCGCGCATCCAGAGGCTGTGACCGGCCGTCGCGATGAACCGTTCACCGGCGGCGGCCGGCTCGGTCATCGCGAGCAGATGCAGGGCCGCCACGTCGCGGACGTCGACGTAGCCGGTCGCGAACGGCAGCGACGCCGGCACCGAGCCGTCGAGCATCCCGGCGATGGAGCCGAGCGACGGTGAGTAATCCGGGCCGAGGACCGGGCCGAGCACACCGGTCGGGTTGACCGTGGCCAGTTCCAGGCCGTCGCCCTCGCTGCCGATGAAATCCCAGGCGGCGCGTTCGGCCAGGGTCTTCGATTTCTGGTACGGAGCGATGTCGGCGTCCACGTTCGTCCAGTCCTGCTCGGTGAACGGGGTGTGGCGCCGGTCGTGCCCGTAGGCGATCGCGCCGATCGCCGAGGTCAGCACCACTCGTCGGACGCCTGCGTCGCGGGCCGCGCGCAGCACCCGGAGAGTGCCGTCGACGGCGGGCCGGACCATCTCGTCGTCGTCGCGCGGCACCCGGGTCAGGGTGGGCGAGGCGACGTGCAGCACGTGATCGCAGCCGTCGACCGCCTCCCGCCAGCCCTCGTCCTCCTGCAGGTCGGCCCGCACCACCCGCAGAGCGTCGCCGGGCTCCGCGCCGCCGCGGCGGAGCATGTCCCGGACGTGCGGCTCGCGGGCCAGGTCACGCACGGTGGTACGAACGGAGTGGCCGGCTTCGAGCAGAGCCAATGTGCACCACGCGCCGATGTATCCCGAACCGCCGGTAACCAAGACGTTCCCCACGTCACCCTCCCAGGTGTTCTCGTTCCCGTGAACATCACGGTAGTGGAGAACTCTCCGCTTAGTCAACGGTATCCGGAGATGTCTCCACTTGGTTCGCGGCGGCGGCGAGAGGGTGAGCGCGGCCTAGGGTGGGTGGCCTCCCGCCGCCACCCGCACCGGCTACCGCACCCCTCGTCACGGGCCGGGTGAACGCCGAGGCCGGACGGCTGCGGGGCAGGGGGCGGGGCGCTGCCGCTCGGCCCACAGCGGTGGGCTCGGCCGGGCGTGAGCCGCTTTGTCCGCGGCGGGTGGCGGGGTCGGCTGGGCGGTCGGGGGTGCGAGTCGCTTCGTCCACGGCAGGATCGGCTGGGCTGTCGAGGGCGCGAGCCGCTTTGCTCAGGGGATGGCAAGGGCTTCGCTGGGCGGTCGAGGGCGCGAGTCGCTTCGGCCGACGCGGTGGGCTCGGCGGGCGGTCCAAGGCAGTGGGCCCGGCTGGGTGGTTCAGGGCGGTGGGTTGGGCTCGGTACTCCAGTGCGATGCGGTCGATCGAGCGAGGGGTCCCGAACCGCGGGATCCGGGACTCAGCTGGTCAGGGTCTTGGCGCGCCTGGGGGAGCGGTCGGTCATGACGCACATCAGGACGAAGGCGGCGGCGTACAGGATGCTCATCGTCACGGCCATCGGGAGCAGCGTGTCGTAGCCGAAGACGCCGGTCAGCGGTGTGGCCACGGCGCCGGCCAGGAAGGTCAGGCCGCCCTGCAGCGCAGAGGCGGTGCCGGCCGAGTGCCGCCCGGCCTCCTGGGCGAGAGCGGTCGCTGCCGGGATGGCGAAACCCATGCCGCCGACCACAGCACAGAGCAGCGCCCACGGTACGCCCAGGGGCACGCTGTGCGGTCCGGCCAGCGCGACCACCGGAAGCCCGGCGGCGCCGGCCGTGGACACGGTGATACCGATCGCCCGCAGCCGGGCCGCGCCGGCCCGGACCACCAGGAGCCGGAAGAGCAGGCTGAACACGGCCATCGCGGCGGCGTTGGTGGCGAAGACGACGGTGTACCGGGTGGCGCTGATGCCGTACACCGAGCGGAGCACGAACGCGGACCCGCCGATGTAGGTGAAGAACCCGGCCCCGGCCAGGCACTGCAGCACCACATGCCGCATGAAGCCCCAGTCGCGCAGCAGGCCCGCCATCCGGACGCCGAGGGCGCGCAGCCCGGCCGGATGACGTCGCGCCGGCGGCAGGGTCTCCGGCACGCCGAGTGTGACGGCGACGGCCATGAGCATGCCGAGCAACGTGAGGGCGGCGAAGACGGTGCGCCACGTGCCGTACGCCAGGATCGCTCCGCCCGCGGCCGGCGCGATGATCGGCCCCAGGAACGTGAACGACGAGATCAGGCCGAACGTCGCCGCGGCCCGGTCACCGGCGTGCGTGTCGGTGACGACGGCCCGGCCGAGCGCCACCCCGCCACCGGCGACGACGCCCTGCACGAGCCGGGCCGCGACCAGCACCGCGCCGTCGGGGCTGAGCCCGCACACCGCGGACAGCACGGCGAACGCGACACTGCAGGCGATCAGCAGGCGGCGACGGCCGTACGCGTCGCTGGCCGGTCCGATCAGGAACTGGCCGGCGGCCAGGCCGACGATGAACGTGGTCAGGGTCAGCTGGGCCACCGTCGCGCTCGCGTGCAGCGAGCGCTGCAGCTCGGGCAGGGCGGCGAGGTACGTGTCGGTGGCGAACGGGCCGACCCCCATCACCAGGATCAGGGCGATCAGGGCGGGCCGCCGGGGTGGTGACGTCAGGATCGCTCCCCGGTTCGCGGCCGTGCGACGCCGGCCCGGAAACTGTCGACGCCGCGCCGCCATGCCGCGTCCAGATCGGCCGATCGCGGGAACCGGTCGTCGAGCTCCAGGACCGTCATGCCGTGCGCGAACGCCCAGAGCGCGCGGCCGAGGTCGGCGTCGCCGCCGGTAGCGTCGTCGAGTGCTCGGGAGCCGCGCTGCTCGCTGCCCGGTGCGAGCAGATCACGGCGTAGCGGCCGCCCGGTCATCAGCCGGTACAGATGGGGGTGGTCGAGCGCGAACCCGCGGTAGGCGACGGCCAGGGCCCAGAGCCGGTCGTCGGCGTGCTCGGTGGCCGCGGCGAGGGCGTCGCCGAACTCCTCGAAGGCGAGCGAGATCACGGCGGCTTCCAGGGCGTCCTTGTCCGGCAGGTGCTTGTAGAGCGAGGGCGCCCGGATCCCGAGCGACTCGGCGAGCCGGCGCATGGTGAGCGCGTCGGGGCCTTCCCGGTCGAGCAGATCCCGGGCGGCGTCGACGATCTCTCGCCCGCGCGGGGTCAGCTGCATCGGCACGTTCCGCACAGTAGTCGGCGCTCCGGCTGCGGCCCACGTCGGCTCGCCCATGGCCGCCCTTCGGCTAACACTGTAAGCTGGGCGTCAGGCTAACGCTGTTAGCCCGTACCGGATGGGGGATTTTGGTCATGATCGTCTTTCTGGGCCGGCCGGAGACCGTCCGATGAGCGGGACCGCCGCACCCGGCGTGGTGACCGGGCGGCCGCTGACCTGGCTGCGGGTCGAGGCGCTCGCCGTCGCGGTCGCGGCGGTCGTCGTCTTCGCCGGCACCGGGCAGGCGTGGTGGCTGTTCGCGGCCCTGTTCCTCGTCCCCGACCTGGCCATGGCCGGATATCTCGCCGGCCCTCGAGCGGGCGCCTGGCTCTACAACCTGGCCCACTCGGCGCCGCTGCCGCTGGCCCTGCTCGCCGCCGGCGCCTGGTGGGACAGCACCGCGCTCGCCGTCGCCGGGGCCGTCGGGCTCTTCCACCTCGGCGTCGACCGGGTGCTGAAGTTCGGCCTGAAGTACGACCACGGATTCGGCGTGACCCACCTGGGCATCGCGCCGGGCCGGGCGCCCACCGCGTGAGGCGGAGGAACGGCGGTATCTTGTGGAGAGGTCTCCGCGGTCGACGGAGCAGAGACCGACGGCAGAGGCCGACGTCAAGGGAGGGGCATGGTCCGCTCGGACGCCCGGGAAAATCGGGCCCGCATCCTGGCCGCCGCGCGCGAGGCGTTCGCCGAGGACGACGGCACCTCGATGAACCGGATCGCGCAGCTGGCGGGCGTCGGCCCCGGCACCCTCTATCGCAACTATCCGTCGCGCGAGGCGCTCATCCTGGAGATCTACCAGGAGGAGATCGAGCGTCTGGTGGACGCGGTGCCCGTGTTGCTGGCCGAGTCGTCGCCCGTGCAGGCGCTGCGCCGATGGACCCTCGACCTGGTCGCCGGGATGCGACGCAAGCACGCGTTCGGCGCGGCTCTCAGCCCCGACACGCATCAGTCGATCGCGGCGCGGAGCTACGGGCCGGTGATCGCCGCGATCACCCGGCTGCTGGAGGCCGGCAAGAGCGACGGGAGCATTCGCGCGGATGCCGAGCCCGTCGACTTCCTGCAGCTCACCGGGGCACTGTGGCGGGCCGCCCCGGATCGGGCCGAGCCGATGCTGGCGCTGATCCTGGACGGACTCGGTTCGCGGCCATCGTCATGAATTCGTCATACAGGTGTCGGATTACCTTCGTCCGGTAGTGGAAATCTTGATCACATCCGTCCGCGGAACCACGTGGTAAGGAGTTGATCATGGAGGTTGTTCAGGATCGCGTCGGCGACGAGGGGTATGCCGCCGACAGCACCCGGATCACCGTGCACGCCATGGGTGGCGCGTCGGTCGTCCGGATCATCGGGGACCTCGACCTCGCGGTGGCCGACCGGCTGCGGACCACCCTGGAGCCGGCGATCGCCCGGTGCCCGTGGGTCATCGTGGACCTGGGCCGCGCGGGCGCCGTCGACTCCGTCGGGCTCGGTGTGCTGGTCGCGGCCCGGCAGGCGGCGCGCCGCAAGGACGGCGACGTGCTGCTGGCGGCGACGCCACCGTTCGTCACGTCGGTCCTGCGTGCCGCCCGGCTCGACGCGGTCTTCACCACGTTCGACACCGTGCCGCGGGCGATCACCTTCGCGCTGGCCCGGGGCTGAGCCATCACGCCGCCCGAGCTGTCAGCCTTCACGCCGAGCCGGGCCGGGCCGAGCGAGGGTTGAGCCGAGCCGGCGGCCGATGCGTCAGAGGGCCGGGCGGGTCTGAGTCGGGCCGGCGGCCGATGCGTCAGAGCGCCGGGCCCGGGCTGAGCCGGACCGGCAGGGACTCCAGGCCGTGCATCAGCAGGCCGGTCCGCCGGCGCAGGTTCTCCGGCGGCACGGCCAGGTCGATGCCGGGATGGCGGGCGAGGAGCCGGGTCAGGGCGATCCGCGCCTCCAGCCGGGCGAGCGGGGCGCCGAGACAGAAGTGGATCCCGTGGCCGAACGCGAGATGACCGCCGTCGTCGCGGGCCGCATCGAGCGTGTCCGGGTCGGGGAACCGGGCCGGGTCACGGTTCACCGCGAGCAGCGAGACCAGCACCTGCTCGCCGGCCGGGATCGTGGTGTCCCCGAGCGTGATCGGGCGGGTGGTGACCCGGTACGTGCTGGTCGCCGCCGGGCTCTCCAGCCGTAGCACCTCCTCCACCAGGGCCGGGATCAGGGCGGGATCACCCGCCATGCGGTCGCGCAGCTCCGGTCGGCCGCAGAGCAGGTGGACGGCGTTGCCGATCAGGTTCGCCGTGGTCTCGTGACCGGCCACCAGCAGCAGCAGGGCCATGCCGGTCAGCTCGTCGCCGGAGAGCCGGTCACCCTCGTCGACGACCGCCAGTAGCGCGCTGAGCAGGTCGTCGGCGGGGTCGGCGCGTTTGCGGTCCAGCAGGTCACCGAAGTACGCGACGAGCGCCGACAGGGCGCCGATCATGTCGGCCGGGCCGGCGCCGCCCCCCGAGGAGCGCACTGGACCAGGTGTGGAAGGGCTCGCGGTCGGCCGCCGGGATGCCGAGCAGCTCACCGATCACCTCGAGTGGGAGCGGTACGGCGTACCCGTCGATGAGGTCCGGCGGGGAGGCCGTGGCGAGATCGTCGAGCAGCCGGTCGGTGATCCGTTCGATGTGCGGTGTCAGGGCCTGCGTCCGGCGTGGGGTGAACGCCGCCGTGACCAGCCGGCGCAGCCGGGTGTGGTCCGGTGGGTCGCGCAGCAGCATCTGCGTGGCGAGCGCCGCGCGCAGCTCCGGCGGCAGCTGGTCGACCGGCTGACGTTTGGAGAGCGACGGATCGGTCAGCACCTGACGGGCCTCGTTCCAGCGGGTGACCATCCAGAACGGGACCCCGGCCGCCGAGGTGACCCGGTGCACCGGCCCGGCCCGGCGCAGCTCGGCCAGCGCCGGATGGGGGTCCGCCGTGTACGCGTCGTCGAACAGCGCCATACGGCTCCTTCGCGGGACGGTCTCAGCCCGAGTGCGGCCCGAGTCGCAGGTGGGTGGTTATCCGGTAGCGGTCACCACGATAGATCGATCGGGTGAACTCGATGACCCGGCCGCCGTCGTCCTGTGTGGTGCGCTCGAAGAGCAGGGCCGGGGAGTGCAGCGGCACCTCGAGCAGCCGCGCCTCCTCGGCGTCGGTGACGGTCGGCTCGACGGTCTGCACCGCCTCGGCCGGGTTCACCCCGTAGCGCTCGCGCAGCCGGCGATAGAGCGACCCGGAGACGAACTCGCCGGCCTCGATGCCGGGCGCCAGCGCAGCCGGCAGCCGGATCTCCTCGATGGCCATCGGCGCGCCGTCGACGATCCGCCGCCGCTTGACGTAGAGCACGGCGTCGCCCGGCGACACCTGCAGCCGCCGGCCCAGCCGCGCGCCGGCCGCCTCGACCCGGAACCGCAGCACCTCGCTGGTCCAGTCGCCGTCGGCGGGCGGGACCGGCTCCCCGAAGGCGGGCACCTCCTGCGAGATCTTGTGCGGGCTGGTGAACGTGCCCCGGCCGTGCTGGCGGACGAGATGCCCGGTGCCGACCAGGTCGTCGATCGCCGCGCGGACCGTCGGCCGGGAGGCGCCGAGCAGCTCGGACAGGGAACGCTCGGACGGCATCGGATCACCCGGCGCCCGTGCGTCGATCAACTCACGCAACCGGTCCCGGACCTCAGCGCGGCGCATCGCGTACCCCGAATCTCACTGTTAAGAAAGTTTCCCAGGGTCTATTGACGCATACCACTGGTCCAGAGCAGAGTAGCCCAACCGCCGATTTCCATACCAGTGGTCAGTTTCCGGCCCGCGTCCGAAGGAGCCCTCCCCCCATGGGACCAACATCAAAACGCAAGATCGCCATGGGTACGACCATGGCCGCCGCCCTGGCAGCACTCACCGGCATCGGGATCGCCGCCGCACCGACCGGGAGCGCCGCCGCCGGCTGTGGCGTGCTCTTCGACGACTTCGACTACTCGTCGCGGACCGACGCGGCCCTCGGCCAGCGCGGCTGGAGCATCCGCAGCAACGCCGGCGGCCCCGGGGTGAGCGGCGCCCGCTGGCTGCCCGACAACGTGTCCTTCCCGACCGTCGACGGGCAGAAGGCCCTGCAGCTCAAAGCGGTCACCGACGGCACCGCGGCGGGCACCTCGCACGCCGAGTTCTCCCAGCCGAACCGGCGCTTCTTCGAGGGCACCTACCTGGCCCGGATCAAGTTCTCCGACGCGCCGGCCGGCGGCGCCGACGGCGACCACGTGAACCAGACCTTCTACACGATCTCCCCGCTCGCCGCCCCGCGAGACCCGCTCTACTCCGAGATGGACTTCTCCGAGTATCTGCCGAACGGCGGCTGGGGCGAGGCGGGCCCGATCAACTACCAGACCACCTGGTACACCTACGTCGCCGACCCCTGGTACGCCGACAACGTGCACAGCCAGCAGGCGCGCAGCATCAACGGCTGGCACGACGTGATGGCGACCGTCTCCGGCGGCCACGTGAAGTACTACATCGACGGCGCGCTCGTCGGCGACCACTCCGGCAAGGTCTACCCCCGGCAGAACATGTCGATCGACTTCAACCAGTGGTTCATCGACCTGGCCGGGCACACCGGCGGCGCCAGCACCTGGCTCCAGTCGGTCGACTACGTCTACCACGCCAAGAAGCAGGTGCTCACCCCCGCACAGGCGAGCGCCGCGATCAACGCGTACCGCGCCGGCGGCACCACCCACACCGACAACGTCGTCGCCGCCAACGACTGCGACCCCGGCACCCCGCCGACCGGCCCCACGACACCCCCGGCCACCGGCGCCACCATGCTGCAGTCCAACTTCAGCGGCCGCTGCATCGACATCCCGGGCGGCGTGCCCACCGCCGGCGCCGTCCTGCAGACCTGGGACTGCAACGGCACGGCCGCCCAGAAGTGGAGCTTCGAAGCCGACGGCACGGTCCGCGCGATGGGCAAATGCATGGACCCGGCCGGCGGCGCCCTCACCAACGGCACCCCGGTCCAGCTGGCCGACTGCAACGCCAACCCGGTCCAGCGGTTCACCCTGACCACCGCGCGTACCCTGCAGAACGTCTCGTCCGGCCGCTGCGTCGACATCAAGGACTGGAACGGCAGCAACGGCGCCAAGCTGCAGCTCTGGGACTGCGCAGGCACCAGCAACCAGATCTGGGGCAGGCTCTGAGCGAGCCGGTCGGCCTCCGGGCCTGAGCCATGGACCGCCGCCACAGCCGGGGCGGAGCAGCCTGATGGGAGCGCCGGGGCCATTGCTCATCTGCGCAGACGATTTCAGAACCTCGACCCGGCAATGGCCGCTCCCGAATTACGGTCAAGCCCATCGATGGGAGGCGCCGGTCCGGACGTACCGGCAGCGCCCGCGGCCCGCGTAGTCGGCGCAGGGAAACGGTCCTCCCGTTGGGCGAGATCAACGCCGGTTCATGCGTTCTGGAGGAGTGAAGAATGAGGTATGTCCGTCTATCGATCATGGCCCTGGCCATGGTTGCCGTGTCCGGGCTCTTCGGGGTGTCTCCGGCGGAGGCGAGCTCGTGGCACTGTATTAGGACAACCCCGTCGATCTCGGTGTGCCTCAAGACCGACAAGCGCGACACCTCGCACATCTCCGGTGCGAACATGCAGGTCACCAAGCTCGATGGCGGGTGTATCACCGGCCGGTTCCACCACGGGGTCACGGTGGACGGCGCCGCCTTGCAGATCTGGTCCGACGCCGGAGCGTTCACCATCTGCCAGAATGAGACCCGTTCGTTCTACTGGACGCACAGCGGCGCCGGCGCTTACGTGCCGCCTAACGGATCCGTCTTCGGCTACTTCCAGGCAGGGAGCACCAAACATTACGCGCCGTACATCAGCCGCTCGGAGATCTGACGTTCCGGCTCCGGCCCCTCGCCTCTGCGGGGAGCCGGAGCCGGTTCCCTCCGCCGGTCGTGCCCCGAGCGGCTCGCCCTCGGTCGCGACGTCTCGGCGTGGAGCTGTCGCCGCATGACGGTCAGCCGCAGTCGACCTCGTGCAGCGCGGGCCAGACCGGGTTGACCCCGGTGTCGTCGATGACCAGCGAACCGCCGCCCGGCGCCCAGGTCAGCCGGTAAGCGCCGGCCGCGATCGGCTGGTAGCCGTCGTCGGCGGTCCATGAACTGCTTCTCCGCAGCACGCTGATCGGGCCGAGGGCGCGGCCGGCGTACACCTCGCCGCTGCCGGCGAACAGGAACGCCGTCTCCCGGGCGACGGCCCGGCAGCCGCCGGCATCGGCCGGCTTCAGCGGGTGGTAGGTCGCGACGGCGTCGGCCAGCGCGCCGGTCAGGCAGCCCAGCACGGTCAGTGACGACAGCACCCACCTCCACCGCCTGGCCCCGGTCGCCGGGGGCGCCGGCGCGGCCCGGCGCCTCCAGCGGCCGGCGATCCCGGCGGCCAGGGCGACGAGCAGGAGCGCCGCGCCGGCCGCCCAGCCGGGCACGGCGGTCGTGCCGACGACGACCAGCAGTCCGCCCCAGTACGCGGCGACGGCCACCGCGGCCGACACGATGCAGACGGTGGTGAACGGCGGGCGCCCCTGATCGGCAGACATGTCGCCGACGGTAGGGCGAGACCGGCGACGACGGTGCCGCCTGCCGGAATCCTCCCCGGGACCGTCACGAATCCTCCACCGGGAGCGCCCGCCTCGATCGTCGGGGTGCTAGGCCAGCAGTTCCAGCTCGGCCACGGTGGCCGGGCCGGTGAACTCCAATCGGTAGTGGGTGTAGGCGCCCGGCGTCGCCACGGTGAACGGGCGGGTCTGGCGCCGCCACGGGAAGGCCTGCTCGGTGCGGGTGTCGAGGACGGTCCAGGTGACGCCGTCCGCCGAGCCGAGCAGCTTCCAGCCGGCCGGGTCGGCGCCGGCCGCCGCGGCGGAGGTGATGGTGTACTGGCCGGCCTCGGCCGGCTCGGACAGTGTCCACTCCTGTGCGGTGACGGTCGCCTCGGTGGCCGAGGAGTCGTCGGCCAGCGCGGCGGTGGTCACCGCGCCGGTCACGTCCTTCTGCGGGGTGGCCACCGCGGTGCCCGTGGTCAGTGACGGCGGCGCCGCGTCCGGCCCGGTGGCCCACTTCGACGGCTTCGCGCCCATGGTGAAGTCGAGGGTGGCGCCACCGGCGAGGAGCTTGTGTGGCAGCGTCGTCGACTTCCACGCCTTGCCGTCGACCTTGAGGGACTGGACGTAGACGTTGCGGGCCGAGTTGCCGGGCGCCCGGATGACGACCTTCCGCCCGTTCTCCAGGTTGATCGTGGCCTTGGTGAACAGCGGCGACCCGATCACGTAGTTGCCGCTGCCCATCTGCAGCGGGTAGAAGCCGAGGGCGGCGAACACGTACCAGGCGGACATCTCCCCGTTGTCCTCGTCGCCGGGGTAGCCCTGGCCGATCTCGCTGCCCAGGTAGAGCCGGTCGACGATCTCCCGGGTCAGCGCCTGGGTCTTGGCCGGCTGCCCGGTGAACGTGTACATCCACGGGATGTGGTGGGACGGCTGGTTGCTGTGGCCGTACTGGCCCATCCGCACGTCCCGGGCCTCGGTCATCTCGTGGATGACACCGCCGTAGGACCCGGATTTCAGGCCGGTCTCCGGGGTGCTGAAGAACGTGTCGAGCTTCTGCGCGAGCGCGTCGCGCCCGCCGTACAGGTTGGCCAGGCCCTGACCGTCCTGCGGCGCGTGGAAGGCCATGTTCCAGCCGTTGGTCTCGGTGTAGTCGTAACCCCACACCTCCGGGTCGTACTGCGACGGGCCCCACCGCCACTGTCCGGCGGTGTTCTTGCCCTGGAAGAAGCCGACCGACGTGTCGAAGTGGTTGACGTAGTTCAGTGCGCGCGACCGGTAGTAGGCGGCCTCCTCGGTGTGGCCGAGAGCCTGGGCCATGTTCGCGATGCCGTAGTCGTTGATGTAGCCGTCCATCGCCCAGGACATCGCCTCGCCGGTGGCGTCCGACGGCGTGTAGCCCTTGAAGATCGAGGTGGTCAGGCCCTTGCGGCCGACGTTGTCGTTCGGGGGCGCGACCGAGGCGTTCTTGACGGCCGCCGCGTAGGCGTCCTCCGGATCAAAACCTCGCACCCCCTTGAGGTACGCGTCCGCGAACGCCACGTCCGAGCTGGTGCCGACCATCAGGTTGGCGTATCCGGGTGACGACCACCGGGAGATCCAGCCGCCGTCACGGTACTGCTGCACGAACCCGTCCACCATCTCCCCGGCCAGCGACGGGGTGAGCAGCGAGTAGGCCGGCCAGGTGGTGCGGTAGGTGTCCCAGAAGCCGTTGTTGACGTACACCTTGCCGTCCTTGACCTCGGCCCCGGTCTGCGTCGGTGTGCTCGGCGGTGAGGTCGTCGACGACTGGACCGCGTGCCGCCACACCGGGGCCGCGGCGGTGCCGGTGTTCTCGTGCGCCGAGTTCGGGTAGAGGAAGAGCCGGTACAGGCTGGAGTAGAGGGTGACCAGCTGGTCCCGGCTCGCGCCCTCCACCTCGACGGTCCGCAGCTTGGCGTTCCAGGCGGCCTCGGCACGGCCGCGGACCGTCTCCAGGGTGTCCGCGGCGGCGATCTCCAGCTCCAGGTTGTGCCGGGCCTGGTCGACGCTGAGGAGGGAGGTCGCGACCCGCAGGTTCACTGTCTTCGCGCCGACCGTGACGTAGCCGGTGGAGGGCCGGTTGCCGGCGGGCAGCATCCCGCCGCCGAGCACCGGGGCGTCGACGGTCGCGTAGAGGAACATCCGGGACGCGCCGTTGGACAGGCCGCTGCGCACGTCGGTCCATCCGGTGATCGTGCCGGTCGCCGGGTCGACGGTCAGGCCGGCGTTGTCGTTGACGTTGTCGAAGACGATGTTGCCGCCGTCGCCGGTGAAGGTGAACCGCAGCAGGGCGGCGTGATCGGCCGGCGCCATCTCGGCGGTCAGCCCGCTGTCGAACGTGACGCCGTAGTAGTGCGGCCGGGCGGTCTCGTTCTCGTGGTGGAACGGCAGTGCCCGGGCGGCCCGGTCGGCGTTCGGGACCCCGGTGCCGTCCTGCGGCATGAACTGGAAGGTCTGCCGGTCCGCCATCCACGGGCTCGGCTCGTGACTGACCGCCAGCGCCTGCAGCTCCGGCAGGTTCGCCGCGTTGTTGCCCTTGTGGTACTCGTAAAGCCAGCTGAGGGTGGACGCGTTGGTCACCGGGGTCCAGAAGTTGAAGCCGTGCGGCACGGCGGCGGCGGGGATGTTGTTGCCACGGGAGAAGCCGCCGCTCGACTGTGTCCCGCGACGCGTCTCCACGTACCCCGCCAGGCTCTTGATCGGCTTCGGCTCCTTGACGTCGGTCACTGTGATGTCGTCGAACCAGGCCCGCCACGCGCTCTGCGGCCCGGACGGCTTGTCGTAGGCGACCAGGATGCGGTCGACGGTCTTGCCCCGGGCGACCCGGCCGATCCGCGACACGATCTTGTTCCACTGGTTCGCCGACAGCTTCTTCGCCGCGCCCTGCGCCTGCGGGCTCACGACGGTGCCGTGCTGGTCGCGGGCGCCGAGCCCGCTCAGGAACGTGCCGTCGGTGAACGCCAGGTCGACCGCCGTGTACGTGGCCGGATAGCTGAGGTCCCCGCGGCTGAACTCGGGGAACACCAGATAGCTGAGCTCGGTGTCCGGCCCGATCCGAAGATCCACGTCATAGATCCGGTTGTACGTGTACCCGCGCCCGTCCGTCGCATGACGTCCGGCGAACTCCAGCGAGGCCAGGCCGGAGTAGCCGACCCGGGCCTTGGCGGCCGGCGCGTTCGACGGCCCGGTCCCGATCGCGCTGCGGGCCGGCTCGGCCGGTGGCGGCGTCTCGTCACCGTCGGACAGTTGCAGGTCGGCCAGCTGCACGATGGTGGCGCCGCCGTTCGCGGTCACGCTCAGCCGGTAGAAGGCGTAGTCGCCGGGGGTCGCGACGTCGTAGGTGGTGGTGGCGCCGCGCTCGCCGAGGGTCTGCCCGGTCCGGGTGTCGACGGTGGTCCAGGCCTCACCGTCGGCCGAGCCTTCGAGGCGCCAGTCGCGCGGGTCCCGGGTGGGCACGTCGTTGGCGGCGGTCAGCGCGTAACGGGTGACGCGTACCGGCGCGTCCAGCCGGTAGCCCACCCAGCCGGTGCCGGCGAAGACCAGCCACTTGGTGTCCGGGTCGGCGTCGAGCAGGTTCTCCTTGACCTCGCCGCCGCCGGTGTTCTCGCCGGAGGCGGTGACCGCGGTGACCCGGCCGTTCACCGAGCCCGGGATCCCGGCCTGCAGCCGGCCGTCCACACCGGCGGTGCGTTCCGCGGTGTTCTGCCAGGTGGGTGGCGGATCGCCGGTCTCGAACGAGGTGCTGAACCGCGGGCCCGGCGCGGCCACGGCAGGCCGGCTCACCACCACCGATCCTCCGGCCAGGACGAGCGACAACAGGACGGCGAGCGGCGTACGACGCATGAGGCCTCCATCGAGAAGGGAGATCACCCGCCATCCTCAATCGTCCGATATCGATCTGTAAAGGTCTCTTAACAGAAAGGGTCTGGCGCCCTTGCCGGTGTTTGACAGCGGCCCCTGCGGCTGGGAGCGTTCCCAGGATGTCTGCCGTCGCGGTCAACCAGGTGGGGTATCTGTCGTCCGGCCCGAAGCGGGCCACGCTCGTCACCGACGCCGTCGAGCCGCTGACCTGGCAGCTCGTCGACGGCGCCGGCGAGATCGTCGCCGAGGGGCGCACCCGCCCACGCGGCACGGACGTCTCGTCCGGGCAGAACGTGCACACCATCGACTTCGGCGGCCGTCGGCAGGCGGGCGCCGGTTTCACGCTGACGGCCGACGGGGCGACCAGCCGCCCGTTCACCATCGGCCCGGGCCTCTACCGCCCGCTGCTCACCGACGCGCTGAAGTTCTTCTACTGCCAGCGCAGCGGCATCGAGATCCGTGAGGACCTGCGGCCCGGCTACGGCCGCCCGGCCGGACACCTCACCGACAGCGACGTCCCCTGCGCCCCGGACGCCGGCGACTACCGCCTCGACGTCCGCGGCGGCTGGTACGACGCGGGCGACCAGGGCAAATATGTGGTCAACGGCGGCATCGCGGTATGGCAGCTGCTGCACGCCTTCGAGCACCGCCGCGGCCTCGACGACCTGGCGCTCGACCTGCCGGAGAGCGGCAACGGGGTTCCGGACCTGCTCAACGAGGTGCGCTGGGAACTCGACTTCCTGCTGCGCATGCAGGCGCCGACCGGCATGGTCCACCACAAGATGCACGACAGCGCCTGGACCGGCCTGCCCACCCTGCCGCACCTCGACCCGCAGCCGCGAGTGCTGCGCCCGGTGTCCACGGCGGCGACGCTCAACCTGGCCGCGGTCGCCGCCCAGGGCGCCCGGATCTTCCGCAAGTACGACGCCGACTACGCGGATCGGCTGCTGGCCGCCGCGCGGACCGCTTTCACGGCCGCCGGGGACAATCCGATCCGGTACGCGCCGGTCGAGGACACGATCGGCGGCGGCCCCTACGACGACGACGATGTCCGCGACGAGTTCTACTGGGCCGCGGCGGAGCTGTACCTCACCACCGGCGAGCAGCGGTACGCCGACGCGGTGCTGGAGTCCCCGCTGCACACCGCTGACGTCTTCGGGCCGTACGCCTTCGACTGGGCGGCCACCGCGGCCGCCGCCCGCCTCGACCTGGCGCTGACACCGAGCGCCCTGCCCGGCCGGGACGACGTGCGCGCCTCGGTGATCGCCGGCGCGGACCGCTACCTCGCCGTCCTGCGCGCCCACCCGTACGCGGTCGCCTACGCCCCGCCGGGCAACCAGTGGCACTGGGGCTCCAACAGCATGGTCCTGAACAACCTGGTCGTGCTCGCCGTCGCCCACGACCTGACCGGCGAGCCCGGCTACCGCGACGGTGTCCTGGAAGGCCTCGACTACCTCCTCGGCCGCAACGCGCTGCGCCTGTCGTACGTGACCGGCTACGGCACCGACTACGCCGAGAACCAGCACAGCCGCTGGTACGCCCACCAGCTCGACCCGAGCCTGCCGCACCCGCCGAGGGGCACCCTGGCCGGCGGGCCCAACTCGGGACTGCAGGACGAGGTGGCGCAGGCGCGGCTGGCCGGATGCGTGGGCCAGTTCTGCTACGTCGACGACATCGAGTCCTGGTCGACGAACGAGCTGACCATCAACTGGAACGCCCCGCTGGCCTGGGTCACGGCCTTCGCCGCCGAGATCGGATAGGCCTGATCGGACCATTCCTGCCCCGCGACGGCGCACGCTAGGTTCCGGACATCGCACCTTCAGTCACGGGCATCAATTGATCTATCGGTCCGGGGGGATCATGCGCACCTACCTTCGCAGGGGGCTTGCCGGCGCCGTCGCGGTGACCACGAGCCTGGCCCTGCTGCTCGCCCAGCCGGCACCGGCCACCGCGGCCCCGCTCGACGACGTGTTCGCCAAGGTCCTGGTCAAGCAGGTCACCGGCGCGAACGCGAAGAAGCACCTCACCGCGCTCCAGGCGATCGCCGACGCCAACGGCGGGACCCGCGCGGCCGGCACACCCGGTTACCGGGCGTCCCGTGACTACGTCGCCGACAAGCTGCGCCGGGCCGGCTACCGGGTCACCCTCGATCCGATCAACTTCGTGCAGGGGTGGGAGGAGAACAACCCGCCCACCCTGGAGCTGACCGCGCCGGGCGGCAAGGCCTACCTGCCTGATCAGGACTTCGTCACCTTCGCGCCGTCCCCGGCCGGCGACGTGACCGCCCAGGTGCAGGCCGTCGACCTGACCCTGCCCCCGGCCCCGGCGCCCAGCTCGACGAGCGGCTGCGAGACCGCCGACTTCGCCGGCTTCGTCCCCGGCCGGATCGCGCTCATCCAGCGCGGCACCTGCGCGTTCGTCACCAAGATCCGGAACGCGGGATTCGCCGGGGCCTCCGGGATCATCGTGTTCAACGAGGGGCAGCCGGGCCGTACCGACCCGTTCCCGCTGGACCTCGGTGAGTGGCGTGCCGGAGTCCCGATGGTGTTCGCCAGTTTCGCCGTCGGCAACGAGCTCGCCGGCACCCCGGGCGCCACCGTCCGGCTCAAGGTCGACGCCACACTGACGCTGGGCACCGACCACAACGTGATCGCCGAGACCCGTACCGGCAACGCGAAGAACGTCGTGATGGTCGGCGCGCACCTCGACAGCGTGCCGGAGGGGCCGGGCATCAACGACAACGGCTCGGGCGCCGCGGCGATCCTGGAGACCGCGCTGCAGATGCGGCACCTCCCGGTCCGCAACAAGGTCCGCTTCGCCTTCTGGGCGGCCGAGGAGCCCGGCCTGCTCGGTTCCGACCAGTACGTCGAGGGCCTGTCCGCCGCCGAGAAGGACAAGATCAGGCTGTACCTCAACTTCGACATGGTGGCCTCACCGAACTACGCGTACAAGCTCTACGACGGCGACGACTCCGACGCCGAGGGCTCGCCGGCCGGGCCGCCCGGCTCCGCGCAGATCGAGAAGCAGCTCGCGGCCTTCTTCGACCGCCGCGGCCTGGCGCACGTCGGCACCGACTTCGACGGCCGGTCCGACTACGGCCCGTTCATCGCGGCGGGCATCCCGGCCGGCGGCATCTTCACCGGCGCCGAGGGCGTCAAGACGCCGCAGGAGCAGGCCCTGTTCGGCGGCACCGCGGGCGTCGCCTACGACTCCTGCTACCACCAGGCCTGCGACACGATCACCAACATCGACGCGACAGCGCTCGACGTCAACGCCGACGCCATCGCCGACTCGGTGGCCCGGTTCGCCGTCAACACCACCGCCGTCCCGTAGCGGCTCGGGCGGATCGCGGCTCGGCCGCGATCCGCCCGTACCACCGGGTTCCCGATGATCATCTATGCTCTGCGCTCGTGCTCGATCGTCTTGTCGTACGGCTGTCGCCGTCCGCGCCGTACCCGGAGGCACGTGCCCTGGTCGACCGGGTCGAGGCGGGCGACTGGGCCGGCTGCCGCCGGATCGCCGGCGAGGCCGAGCCCTCGGCGCGTACCGAGCTGATCAGGCTGCTCGGGGAGCACAGCCGGCTCGGTGGCCTGGCGGGGCGGGCCCTCGCGGCCGACCCGCAGGACTCCGTCGCGGCGGCGGCCCGGGCGTTCCAGCTGATCCACCAGGGCTGGCAGGTCCGCGGTCAGGCACGGGCCCGGCACGTGTCGGCGCGGCAGTTCGGCACCTTCCACCGCTACCTGGCCGAGGCCGAGAAGGTGCTGCACGCCGGTCTGACCGGGGCGGCTCACGACACCGCCCTGTGGACCGCCGCGCTGGTCACCGCTCGTGGCCTGCAGATGGGCCTGGACCACGCCTGGTACCGGTACGAGAGTCTGGCCGCGTTCGACCCGCACCACCTGCCCGGCCAGTCGCATCTGCTGCAGCACCTGTGCCCGAAGTGGGGCGGCGACTGGGCCCAGGCGGAGGAGTTCGCCCGGACCGCTGGGCGGGCCGCACCCGACGGCGCCCACAACGCGATGCTGATTGTCGACCTCTACCTGGAGAAGTGGCTCGAACGACCCGGTGGGCGGGACCTGTCGAGCGCGCGGGCCCGCGCCGACCTGCACGAGGCCGCCGATCGGTCGGTACGCCACCCCGCGTTCCGGCGCACGGTCGGCTGGGTCCCGGTGGTCAACTCGTTCGCGATGGCGTTCGGGCTGGCCGGGGAGCGCGCCGCCGCCAAGCAGATGTTCGCCGTGCTCGGCCCGTACGCCTCCGAGTTCCCCTGGGCCTACCACCGAGGTGGCCCGGCGCCCGCGTTCCGCCGGTCCCGGATCCGCGCCTACGGCCTGTCCGGCGGGCTGCCCAGCGCCGTGGACGCGCTGGTGGTGGCCGTCTCCCCACTGACCCGTTACGTCACGAGCTAGGCCGGAGGGCCGGATGAGCATCCCGTTCGAGGTGGACGGCGTACCCGCCCTGTTCGCCGAGTCCAGCGGCCCGCTACGGGCCGGCCTGGTCTTCCGGGTCGGGCAGGCCGACGAGCCGCTCGCCCGCCGGGGGATCACCCACCTGATCGAGCATCTGGCGCTGCACGACGCGGGCGCGGCCGGTCACGACCACAACGGTGTCACCGCGCCGGACTTCACGGTGTTCCTCACCCAGGGCACGGCGGAGGAGGTCCGGTCCTTCCTCGCCGGGGTCGGCGCCTCGCTGCGGGATCTTCCGGCCGGCCGGCTGCCGGTGGAGAAGGAGATCCTGCGGGCCGAGGAGGCCGCGCACCACGGCGACGACGAGATGCCGGTCCGGCGGTACGGCGCCCGCGGCTACGGCCTCGTCGCCTACCCGGAGTTCGGCCTGGCCGGCCTCGGCGCCGAGGACCTGCGTGAGTGGGCGGACCGCTATGTCGTACGCGGGAACGCCGCCCTGTGGATCACCGGCCCGCAACTGCCCGACGGCCTGCGACTCGACCTGCCCGAGGGCGAGCGCCAGGCCCCACCGGCCGCGTGGGCGCCCCTGCCGGTCACACCCGGACACTTCCCCGGCCCCGACGGCGTCGTCGTCTGGGACACCGTCGTGCCCCGCGAGACCACCGCCACCGTGTACACCCGCCTGCTCAGCCGCGAGCTGCGCCGCACCCTGCGGCACGAGAACGGCCTGTCCTGCACCGCCGCCGCCGACCACACGCCGCTCGCCGACGGCACCACCCGGATCGTCGTGCTCGCCGACGCCCTGCCCGACAAGCAGAGCCTGGTCCTGGACGGGGTGACCGGCGTCCTGGACCGGCTGCGCCGCGGCGAGTTCGGCGACGCCGACCTCACCACTGTCGTCGAACAGCACGGCGACGAGCTGGCCCAGGCCGACCGCCGGGGCGACCGGGCGCCGCGGCAGGCGGCCGACCTGCTGCTCGGCCGGCCGCCGGCTGACCTCGACACGGCGCTGGCACAGGTCCGGGCGGTCACCCGGGCCGACGTGACCCGGGTGGCGCTGGCCGCGTTCGCCGCCGGGCTGCTGCAGACACCCGGCGACACCACGCCCGGTGACGGGTGGACCGCCGTCCCGGCCGTCTCCGCGGAACAGGTCGCCGGGCAGGCCTACCCGTCACTGTCGGTCCCGGCCCACCACCGCGTGATCGTCGGCGACGACGGGGCGACCCTGGTCGAGGGCGGGCGGCTCACGACCGTACGCCTCGACGCCTGCGCCGCCGTCCTCGCCTGGCCCGACGGCGCCCGCCACCTGATCGGCGCCGACGGCTCCGAGATCCACCTCGAACCGGCGCTGTTCCACGGTCTCGCCGCCGCGCTGCCGGACCTGGACCGGCGCATTCCGGCGGGCCTGCGGGCCGACATGGCGCCCCGCGACCCGAAGAACATCCCCCGGCCCCGGTTGGTGCTGCCCACCGTCCGCCTGCCGGAGGAGCCCGCCGCCCCGTCGCCGTCGCCCGCCGTCGGGCCGCCGCCGTCGGTCCGGCGCAAATACCTGCTCAACCTGGCGCTGTGCGCCGGAGTCCTCCTCGCCGTGGTAACCGGCGTCGTCGACCTCGCCGAGATCCGGTGGGTGACCGGCACGTATCCGCTCGCCGGCCTCCCGGCCCAACTGTTGGCCATGGGGCTGGTGGCCGCCCGTGGCGGCTGGGCGCTGCGTGAGCTGCTGCGCCTCCGCGAGGCCCGGTGACCAGTTCATCCGCCTTCCGAAGCTCTCGCCGGCCGTGGCGCGGCCTCATTCGCCTTCCGAAGGTCTCGCCGGCGCTGCGCCGGCCGCGGCGTCAGCGGCTCAGCACCGCCTGCCGGACCCGGTGGCGGCGCAGGTCGAACGCCACCCCGGCCAGGGAGACGAGGATGAGCAGCGCGACGATCTCCTTCGCCGTGCGGTCGGTCGGGCCGGAGACGTAGACGGGACCGGCCACCACCCAGGTCAGCACCGCGCAGAGGAGCAGGCTCAGGACCGGATCGACGCGATGGTTCCACGGCAGCAGGCGGCCCTGCCAGATCACCGCCGCCTGCAGCAGCAGGCTGAGGATCAACAGACCGAGAACGATCGGGCCGCGGACGGCCAGGAAGTCGTCGTCGAACGTGAAGGCGTCGTAGGCCGCCTGCGCTGCCCGGCCGCCCGTGACCAGACGCAGCGTCGCCGCCGGAAAGACCAGCGCAAGGGTGCCGGCGACGAAGAAGGCGAGCGCCGCCGTCCGCGCGGCCCGGCTGATCCGGTCGGACGGGAGTGGACGCGGCTTCCACACCGGCGCCGGGTGACGACGCCGCCACCAGGCCGCCACGGCGAACCAGGCGACGAGCAGACCCAGCCAGCCGAAGATCAGCGGGGCCGCCCGGTCGACCGCGGCGGCCAGGTCACGCTGTGCCGGCGGGTGATCGATCAGCTCGCCGAGCACGGCCCCGGCGACGATCAGGACGGCACCGCCACCGGCCAGGGTGAGCAGCCGCCGCGAGTCGGACGGGTCGATCACGACGATCGGCGCCCGATAGCGCGCGGCCACCTCGGCGGGCCGGCCGAACCCGGCCAGCACCGCGGTCACCGCCTCGGCCCGGCCGGACCGGGTCCCGGCGGCGCCGGCCACCTCCTCACCGATCAGGTCGCGCAGCTCACGGGCCACATCGGCGCGCTGCCGCTGCGGCAGCAGGAGCACGACCTCGGCCACATATCCGTCGATCATCTCGTCAGCTGTCATCGCCGCGCTCCTCGTCCAGGATGTCGTCCATCGCCTTGGTCATGCCGTGCCAGGTGGCGGTGAGCCGCGCGAGCAGGTCACGGCCGGCCGCACTGAGCACGTAGTAGCGCCGGGCCGGACCCTGCGCGCCACGCCACTCGCTGGTCAGCACGCCCTGGCTCTCCAGCCGCCGCAGCAGCGGGTAGAGCGTGCCCTCCTCGATCGGCATCCCGGCGGCGATCAGCGACTGGCGCAGCTCGTAGCCATACCGCAACGTCCGCAGCCGGGACAGGACGGCGAGCACCACGACCCCGCGGCGAAGCTCGAGCTCGAGCTTGTCGTGCACGCCCTCTACCATGCGCCACACTGTACTGTACGGCACACAGTAGCGGGTAGCGCTTTCACCGCAGCCCGAAGGCCCCGGTGATCGTCCACTCGACGCGGTCGGCCTGTGGAGCCGCCGGCGTGATCGCTTATCGGCGACGCTCCCGCCGTAGCACCGCGGGGGAGTAGCGGGCCGGTGTGAGGGCGAACTCCGTCGGGGCGAAACCGGCCGGCAGGCCCGCGCGGCGCCACGTCTGCGGCGGATGACCGGCCGGCAGCCACTCGCGACGCCAGATCCCGAGGGCGATGTCCAGGTCGGCGAGGGCCGGGGTGAGCTGCTCGTCCACGTGGGTGCGCAGGTGCTCGGCCCACAACCGGACGCGCAGGTCGCGGACGAGACTGCCGGTCGTGACGAGCGTGGAGGTGATCTCGCTGTCGGTGCCGGCCATCGAGCGGCTGAAGAAGTTCGCCGACCCGATGCTGGCGAACACGTCGTCGACCAGCATCAGCTTGGTGTGCACGGTCAGGTTGTCGATGCGGTACATGACCACGTTGCGGCGGGCCGGGGCCGGCAGCCGGTCCAGCACCCGGCGGCGCAGATCGTGGGTGATCACCGGCGGGACGGTGGAGTCGCCGCCGTCGGCCGGGTCCTTGCGGCCGGAGCCGACCAGGATCACCTTGACCCCGCGGCAGGCCGCGGATCGCAGCGCGCCGTACAGCTGGAACCGCGGGTCACCGCCGGGCGCCTCGTGGAAGTACTGGTCCTCGAGGTAGATGTAGCGCTCGGCCGCGCCGATCGCGGTGGCCATCGCGTGGTAGATCTCGTGGATGCCGGCCCGCACCACGTTCGCCCGGCGCATCCGCCGCCACCCGCGGTGCCGGTAGAGGCTCCACGGGCGGTAGGAGCGCACCACCTGCACGGCGGTTCCGTCCGCGGGGCGGTCCGGCTGCTCCGGCGCCGGCGGCAGGTCGTGCGGCGCGTCCGGCGGGTTGATCACCGTCCGTTCGCCACCGGAGACGGAGAAGTAGGCCGGTGGCAGGTTCTTGGCTATCGACCGGGGCGGCAGGGCCGCGGTGTTCTGCCAGCGGAACTGGAAGGTCTCCCGCACCCGGACGGCGGCCGGGCCGTGCAGCCGGGCGGCCGCGTCGTGCCAGCCCCACCGGTGGAAACCGAGACGCAGGCGACGGTGCGGGAAGTGGTCGAAGCGGGTGGGCGAGAGATCGAGCCCGCCGACGTACGCCGTGAGCACCCCGCCGTGACTGAACACCACGAGCTTCTGATGGTTGGAGCCCAGCACCGGCCCGGACCAGTCGAGCAGCACCCGGTTCTCCAGCGGCGCGCCCACGTCCCGGGTCGACGGCCGCCACGCCCGGATCACCCGCGCGGCCAGGGTGTTGGCCCGGAACGGCCCGATCGGCAGCCACGGCACGCCACCGGAGAACTCGGCCGCGCTGAGCACGATCCGCACGTCGGCGCCGTCCGCGGCCTTCTCGGCGAGCACGTCGGTGAACGGCCGGTACCCGTCCTCGCCGGGACTGCGCCCGGTCAGGTCGAGGTGCGGGTCGGCCTGGTAGCCGGCGATGTACACGGCGTCGCCGGGCCCGAGCGACTCCATGTGCCCGGCCAGCTCGGTGAAGTAGGTGACGCCGTCGATGATCGGCTCGAAGCGGGAGTTCTCGGTGAAGGTCGGGCACGCCTCGGTGGCCGGTGGCAGGTACCGGCCGATCAGGTCCGCCAGCGACGATCCATGCGACATGCCGCAGATTAGATCGGACGCGACTTGACGCCGCGATGACGCGGCTCTCTACTGGAGCGGTCAATCACAGCGCCGGCAGGTGGTGGAGCGCGCTGGTCAACCCGGGCCACACGGGGCGTCCAGCCACGGCTCCGACGCGTCCCGCGTGGTCCCCGCCCGAGAGGGACCACCACCATGAGTGACACCACCACGGCCGGGCCGTTCGATCCGGGGATGTGGACTCCGATCATCGAGCGGGCGTTCTTCGCGCGCCTGCTGGAGGTGCTCGGCGACGACGCCGGGACCGCCTGGCCGCGGCCCGCCGACGAGTTGGTGCGACACCGCCTCGCCGAGGTCGAGGCGCTGATCGAGCCGCTGGTCGCGGCCGGGCGGGGCGGGTTGCAGCCGATCCTGTGCCGGTTCGACCTCAACTGGGCCGACGCCATCGACCCCGCACGGCACCACCTCAGATTCGTACGCCCGGTGACCTTCGCCAGTGGCGCCACCTGCCGAATGCTGTTCACCCGCGAGGAGCGTCCGCCCGGCCTGATCGCTTAGCTTTTTCTTAGACGGGTTCCATTGAACCTTCAATTACCTGCGGCCTAGGTTCACTTCAACCGTTAAGTGATTGAAGGGGACCTCGCATGACCGCCGCCACCGCTCCCGCCGTCCGCAGCACCTGGAAGGCCACGTTCGCCGCCGCCGCCATCGGGGCGGCCGGCGGACTGGTCGTCAACACCCTGATCGCCGTGGCCGCCCGCGCGCTCGGCGCTCCCGACGAGTTCCAGCAGCTCACCCTGCCCGTCTACGGGACGCTGACGGTGCTGGGCGCGCTCATCGCCGCCGTCGCGTGGCGGCTGATCGTCAACCGCAGCCGCAACGCCGGCCGCGTCCTGCGGGTGCTCGTGCCGGTCGTGCTGCTGATCTCGCTCATCCCCGACTTCCTGCTGCTGGCCTCGAAGTCGCAGCCCGGCACCACGACCGGCGGCGTGGTCGCGCTGATCCTCATGCACTTCGGGGTCGCCGCCGTCGCCGTCCCGGCCTTCCGGAAGCTGATGCCGCCGCGCTCCTGATCAGCGCCGCGATCCGCGATCCGGTGGGCGGGCACACCGGCCCTACGATCGAGCGATGCCCACCGATCAGCCCCAGCGCAAGGGCGGCAAGCTGGCCGAGTCCCTCGGCTGTCTCGGGTGTGCCGGCGCGTTGGTCCTCCTGCCTCTCGTGGGCATCGCGGTCTACTTCCTCGTCTTCCCGGTCCTGCTGGCGGTGCTCTCCGACGCCTACGTCACCCTGGCCCGCTCCGCCACCGCCGGGAACCCGCGCGGCATGGCGGCGGCCGGGTGGCTGCTCTTCATCACCACCGCGGCAGGCATCCTGGCGCTGACCCTGATCCGTGGCCGGGTCTCCCGGGGCCGGCTCTACGCCGTCGGCGCGGTCGTCGCCGTGCTGGCGTTCCCCGCCTGGTATCTGCTGCCGCTGCGGGGCAGCGGTCTCGCCGAGACGGTCGGCGGGCCGGGCGGGAGCGGCTTCATCACCGGGGCACGCTGGGGCGCCCCGGCCGCGGGCCTGCTGCTGATCATCGCGATCCACGTGTCCGCCCGGCAGCGGGCCCGGGACTTCTACGTCCGGCACTCGATGCTGCGGTGGACGATCGGCGCCACCGCGGCCCTGGCCGTCGCGGCCCTGGTGACGGCGGTGCTCCGGGCGGCATGACGGCACCACCGGCCACTGTGCTCGTAGCTGTGTGGACACGGGTGGTTACTGTGCCTCGCGGGAGCGTCACCGCGGGGGAGGGTGTGACCTTGGCCGGGTTCGGGATTCGTGCGGGCACGACCCGGGCCACGCTGTGGCGGTCGCTCGTGGCGCTGGAGCTGGCGCTGGCCGCGGTGCTCGGCACGGCGGTCTGGGCTGCTCAGGGCACGCGGGCCGCCGCCGAGCGGGTCCGGACCCACGCGGTGCCGTCGATCATGCACATCCTGGCGGCGCACGCCGCGCTCGTGGAGGCCGACGAGGCCGCCGCCGGCAGTTTCCGATCCGGGGCGGCGGGGCTGACCGGCCCCGGCGAGCGCTATCAGAACCAGATCGCCCTCGCCGGCCAGAGCCTCACCCAGCTGGCCGTGGACAGCCTCGCCGGCGCGGGCGTCGGCCAGGGCATCCAGCTGGTGCAGGGGCAGCTGGCCGCCTACTCCGCGCTCATCGAGCAGGCCGACGCGCACTACCGGCAGGATCCCGCCTCGGTGCTGGCCGCCGCCGACCTGTGGTCCGCGTCGCGGCTGCTGCACATGCCCGAGGGCGGCATCCTCGCCCAGCTCGACGAGCTGCTGGCCGCCGAGCGGCGCGCGCTGGAGGGGCAGCTCACCGGCGGCCGGATGGCGCCGGGCTGGGTGGCGTCCTGGATCGTCCCGGTGGTCGTGCTGCTCACGCTGCTCGTCGCCACCCAGGTGTTCCTGAGCCGGCGCTTCCGCCGTACCGTCAATGTGCCGTTGCTCGCCGCAACCGTCGCGGTGCTGGCCCTGACCGCCGGCATGTCCTCCGACTTCGCGGCCCGCGGCGAGATGGCCGCGACGCGGACCGCCGGCGACGCGCTGGTGGGGGTGTGGCAGGCCCGCATCGACGCCGTCGACCGCCGCGGGCAGCAGGCGCTCGGCGAGCTGGTCGCGAAGGCCTGCCCCGACGGGTGTGCCGGGCCGGTGACGCCCGGCGCCGCCGCCGAGCCACCGGGCGAGGCGACGCTGACCGCGCACATCAGGGACGTGGACGGGCACGCCGCGGCGGCCGCCGGCACCGCCGGCCGGCAGGTGCTGCTGGTGATCGCCGCGCTGATCGCGATGGCGCTCGTCCCGCTCGGGCTCTTCCCGCGGATCGACGAGTACAGGTAGGGGCGCCGATGCGAATCGTGCGGGCCGTGGCGCTGACCGCCGTCGCCGTCCTGGCCACCGGCGCCGGGGCGTGCAGTGGCGGCGGTGACGGCGCGGGTGTGACAGTGCTCGCGTCGTGGACCGGCGGCGAGGGCGCCGCCTTCCGGCAGGTGCTCGACAGGTTCACCGCCAGGACCGGCATCCGGGTCGACTACCAGGGCACCCGCGCGCTCAACCAGGTGCTCACCGCCGAGGTGCAGAAGGGCACGCCGCCGGACATCGCGGTGCTGCCCAGCCCGGGCGACCTCGCGGGCTACGTGCGCCGCGGCGCGGTCCGGCCCCTGGACGACGTGATCGACACGAGTGCGCAGCAGTCGCACAGCCCGCAGTGGCTGCGCCTGGAGCAGCTGGACAGCGGCAGCGGGCGGGCGCGCTACGCGGTGGCGGTCAAGACCTCTCTCAAGAGCCTCATCTGGTACGACCCACGCCGCGTCCCCGACCTGTCCCGCGACGCCGCGCCGACCTGGGACGACCTGATCCGGCTCAGCGAACGCCTCAGCGCCGGCGGCCCCGTGTGGTGCATGGGCCTCGGCTCCACCCCGGTCTCCGGCTGGCCCGGCACGGACTGGATCGAGGACCTGGTGCTGCACCAGGCCGGCCCCGAGGTGTACCAGCGCTGGGCCGCCGGGCGGGTGCCGTGGACCGCGCCGGAGATCCAGCGGGCGTGGACGGCCTGGGGTGAGGTGGCGCTGCGGCCCGGTTTCGTCCGCGGCGGCGCGGGCGGCCTGCTGTTCACCGACTTCGGCGACGCGGGCCGGGGCCTGCACGCCGACCCGCCCGGATGCCGGCTGCACCACCAGGCGTCGTTCGTGGCCGGCGACGCGGCCGGCCTGGAGTTCGTGCCGTTCCCGTCGGCCCGCGACCGGGCGTGGGAGGTCTCCGCCGACCTGGCCGGACTGTTCACCGACAAGCCGGAGGCGCGGGAGCTGATCCGCTTCCTGGCCACCGACGAGGCGCAGAGCATCTGGCCGGCGGCCGGCCAGGGGTCGGTGTTCTCCGCCAACCGGGGCGTCGACCAGGCGATCTACGGCAACCCGGCGAGCCGGCGCATCGCGCAGACCCTCACCGGCGACGCGACGCTGTGCTTCGACGCCTCCGACCTGATGCCCAGCGCCATGACCAACGCCTTCTACCGGGCGGTCCTGGAGTACGTGCAGGCGCCCGACCGTCTCGGCGCCGTCCTGGCCCGCCTCGACCAGGCCCGCACGGCCATCCCGGCCGGTGACTGGCTCGATGTGCCGTGCGGAGCTTAGCGCCCGGCCCGGGCTGCCGATTCCTATGGTGTGCCATGTTCGAGCCGGATCCTGCCGGCCGGTGACCTCGGCCGTACCCGTCTGGGCGCGTCGGTCATCAGCGTCCTCATGATCGTCCCGTCGGTGGGTCAGCACACGAGCCCGGTGCACGGCGAAACCTGGAACCGGTGGGGAACCGTCGCCGTGGTGCTGGTCATCGTGAACCTGGCTCTCACGTATTCGACGGCCCGGACCTGGTGGTGGCAGACGCTGCTGGTGCCGCCGTTGACGGTGCTCGGCATCTTCACGCTGCTGGACCCGCTGTCGGGCATCGGTGTGGCTGTCGGTGTCGCCCTCACCCTGGCCCTCTACGGGTCGATCGTCCAGTGGGTGGTCCGCACTGCCGGACTGCTGGCGACCGTGCCGATCGCGGTCTCGCTGACGCCGGTGTCGATGGGCCGCACCCTGGTCTGGTACGAACCGCCCGTGCTGGGCCTGATCCCGGCCATCCTGCTGATCAGTGTTCTGATGCGCTGCATCTACGTGATCCTGGTCCAGCAGGAGCGGGCCTCGGCCCGCGACGCCGCGCTGGCCCGCACCGGCACGGCCATCCTCGGCGCCACCGACCTCGCCGAGGTGCACCGTCTCGGCAGCGAGGCGGCGGCCGAGATCGTCGCCCTGCACCCCGGCATCGGATGGCTCGTCGCCCGCCGGACGCCGGACGGGCTCACCGTGCTCAGTGTGGCCGAACTCGCCGACGACGTGCGCGGCCGGGTGCTGCCGGACGAGGTCGTGACCGATCCGGGCCGGCTCGTCGATCTCGTTCCGCGGTACCGGCACTGGCGCGTCGACTCGTTCCCCGGTGACGTGCACGTCCTGCTGGGCAGCGCGAGGCCGGTGCCGGAGGCGGTGTTCGCCGCCATCCGTACCCTCTCCAACCAGGTCCTGCTCGGTGAACGCATGATCGAGTCCCGGGTGGTGCTCGACCACCAGGCCAACCATGACCACCTCACCCAGCTGGTCACCCGAGCCAGGTTCTTCCGGCAGGTGAGCGCCGCTGTCGACGCGTGCGCCGGAGGCAGCGTCGCCCTGCTCAACATCGACCTGGACGACTTCAAACGGGTGAACGACACACACGGTCACGCGGCCGGCGACGCGCTCCTGGTCGAGGTCGCCGCGCGGATGAGGAGCCTCGGCGTGCCCGGCGCGACACCGGCCCGCTTCGGCGGCGACGAGTTCGCGGTCCTGCTGACCGGGCTGATCCGTCCCGAGGACGCCGAGCTGATCGCGGAACGGCTCTGCCACGAGCTGACCCGGCCGGTCCGGGTGACGGACGGGACCGTCACCGTGGGCGCCAGCATCGGCGTGGCCGTCGCCGAGCCCGGTCACACCGCGGCCGACCTGATCAGGTGCGCGGACATCGCCATGTACAGCGCCAAGGCGCAGGGCAAGAACCGGGTCGAACGTTTCGACGCCGACCGGCACGGCGAGACCGCACGGCAGCGGGCGCCGCAGATCCCCGCCGGTGAGCCGCTGGCTCGGTAGGCGGCCACGCTCGCCATGACCGTCACCAGCACGGCTGCGCGACAATTTGTCTCCCGCCTTTGATCTGCCGGGAAAGAAAACTGTTATGCGCGGCGATGTCATTTGGTCGGGCCATCTGAACTGCGGGCATCCGGTCTATTTGTTGAAATGAATGGGAGCGCTCCCGTAGCATGCGGGGAACGGCTGATCCCCCTTTTGAAACGATCGATTCCCACGATCGTCCGGCCGTTGTCCCCCTCAGGAGAGAAGCATGCGCACAATCAGAGGCGCCCGATGGGGTGCCGTGCTCAGTGGTGTCCTGGTGACCGGATCGGCGGCGATCGTGGTGGCGCTGCCCGCCGCCGCGGCCGCGGGATGCTCGGTGACCTACGCCGTGTCGTCCCAGTGGCAGGGCGGGTTCGGGGCCGCCGTGACCGTCACCAACCTCGGCGACGCCCTCAACGGATGGACGCTGACCTGGTCCTACAGCGGCGGCCAGCAGGTGACCCAGGCCTGGAACGCCACCGTGACCCAGGCCGGCGCCCAGGTGACCACCCGCAACGTCGGCTACAACGCGGCGATCGCCACCAACGGCAGCGTCTCGTTCGGCTTCAACGGCTCGCTGACCGGCGCCAATCCGGCGCCGGTCGGGTTCACCCTCAACGGCGTGGCGTGCACCGGCGGCACCACACCGGACCCCTCGCCGTCCTCGCCCTCGCCGTCCGTACCACCGTCGTCCTCGCCTCCGGTGTCGTGTGCGCTCCCGTCGTCGTACCGGTGGACCTCGACCGGCCCGCTCGCGACCCCCAAGTCGGGCTGGGTCTCGCTCAAGGACTTCACCACGGCGCCGTACAACGGACGGCAACTGGTCTACGCCACCACCCATGACACCGGGACCCGGTGGGGCTCGATGAACTTCGGGCTCTTCACCAACTGGTCCGACATGGCCTCGGCCAGCCAGAACACCATGTCGTCGGGCACCGTCGCGCCGTCGCTGTTCTATTTCGCGCCGAAGAACGTGTGGGTGCTGGCCTATCAGTGGGGCGGCCCGGCGTTCTCCTACCGCACCTCCAGCGACCCGGCCAACGCCAACGGCTGGTCGGCCCCGCAGACCCTCTTCTCCGGCAGCATCTCCGGGTCCGGGACCGGCCCGATCGACCAGGCGGTGATCGGCGACGCGCAGAACATGTACCTGTTCTTCGCCGGTGACAACGGCAAGATCTACCGGGCGAGCATGCCGATCGGGAACTTCCCCGGCAGCTTCGGCAGCGCCTCCACGGTGGTCCTGAGCGACACCACCAACAACCTGTTCGAAGCTGTCCAGGTCTACAAGCTCGCCGGCCAGAGCCGGTACCTGATGATCGTCGAGGCGATCGGCGCCAACGGCCGCTACTTCCGCTCCTTCACGGCCACCAGCCTCGGCGGGACCTGGACGCCGCAGGCCGCCACCGAGAGCAACCCCTTCGCGGGCAAGGCCAACAGCGGCGCCACCTGGACCAACGACATCAGCCACGGCGAGCTGATCCGGACCGGCGCCGACCAGACCATGACGGTCGACCCGTGCAACCTGCAGCTGCTCTACCAGGGACGTTCCCCCAGCTCCGGCGGTGACTACGGCCTGCTGCCGTACCGCCCCGGCCTGCTCACCCTCCGCCGGTGACACCCCACCCCGGCACCCATCCCCTCAGGAGTCGCACCATGCGAAAACCCCGAGTCACGACCACCGCCCTGATATCGGCCGGTGTCGTGCTCCTCGCCTCCACCGCGGTCGCCGTGGCGCTGCCCGCGGGCGCCGCCGCCGCCGGCTGCGCGGTGAAATACACGGTGTCGTCCCAGTGGCAGGGCGGATTCGGCGCCGACGTCGCCGTCACCAACCTCGGTGACCCGCTCACCGGCTGGACGCTGACCTGGTCCTACGGCGCGGGCCAGACCGTCACCCAGGCGTGGAACGCGACGGTGACCCAGAGCGGGGCCGCGGTCACCGCCAAGAACGTCAGCTACAACGGCGCGCTCGCCACCAACGCGACCGCCACGTTCGGCTTCAACGGCTCCTGGACGACCGCCAACCCGGTGCCGGCGGACTTCGCCGTCAACGGTGTGGCCTGCACCGGCACCACCACGCCGAGCAGCTCGCCGACCTCGTCGGTCACACCGAGCGCCTCGACCAGCACCGGCCCGGCCGCCACGCCGGACATCACCGTGAACACGGCCACCAAGTACCAGACCGTCGACGGGTTCGGCGCCGCCGTGTCGATCTGGGGCAGCGCCTGGTCCACCGCCGAGACGCAGACCCTGGTCGGCACCGGCCCCAACCAGCTCGGGCTGTCGATCGTGCGTACCGGCATCTCCCCGGTCTCCGGCGAATGGGGCACCCAGGTCAACGCCCTCAAGACCGCCAAGTCGTACGGGTCGAACGGCAAGATCCTGGCCTCCCCGTGGACCGCCCCGGCCGCGTGGAAGACGAACAACAGCCGTACCAACGGGGGCAAGCTGAAGACCGACTACTACGACGACTACGCCGGTCACCTCAACAGCTACGTGCAGTACATGCGTGGTCAGGGTGTCGCCGTCGACGTCACGTCGGTCCAGAACGAGCCGGACTGGCACCCCGACTACGACTCGATGGACTGGAGCGGCACCGAGCTGCGCAACTTCGTCCGTGACCAGGGCGCCAAGGTCCAGAACACGAAGCTGATGGTCGCCGAGGCGGTCAACCTCAACTACGGCTACACCGACCCGACCCTCAACGACGCGACCGCCCGCAACAACATCGGCTACATCGGCGGCCACCTCTACGGCACCGAGGCGGCCGGCCGGCTCAAGGACTATCCACTCGCCGCGCAGAACGGCAAGCCGGTGTGGATGACCGAGTGGAACCTGCACGAGGCCGACGGCAGCGGCTCCAACATCTGGGGAAACCCCGCCAATCAGACCGTCTGGAACGAAACCCTCGACGACATCATGCGTACGGTCCACAAGTCGATGGAATCGAACTGGAACGCCTACATCTGGTGGTACGGCAAGCGCTACTACTCGTTCATCGGTGACGGCGAGGCCGCGTACGGCACCACGGCCGGCGCGCCGCTCAAGCGCGGATACGCGTTCTCCCAGTTCGCCAAGTACGTCCGTCCCGGCTACCAGCGGGTCGCCCTCACCAGGAGCAGCAAGGCGTCCCCGCTGGAGATCACCGCGTACCAGGGCGACGGCAAGATCACCCTGGTCGTCCTCAACCGTTCGTCCAGCGCGGTCAGCAACGCCGTCGTCCAGGCCCCGCAGAACATCAGCCGCGCCGAGTACTACGCCACGTCGATCAACGCCAACGCGGCGGCCCAGTCCGCCACGGTCAACGGCAACCAGGTCACCGTCAACGTCCCGGCCCGCAGCATCTCCACCATCGTCCTGACCCCCTGATCCCCGCGACCGACGTCGGCGGGCCGCTCCGAGCGGCCCGCCGGCGATGTCGTGCACGGTCGTGCCTCAGGCTGTCGGCCGGCGTTGCACACGAGCCTCGCCCGGCGACCGTACGGCTGCTCGCCGACGCGTTCGGACTCGCTGGGGACGAGCGCGACGGGTTCTGCCGGACCACCCCGGGCGGCCGGCTGAGCGTCGGGGGTAAGTGGCGGATGTTCCGCGTCCGGCAGATCGCGACCGGCCCGGACCACGCGACGGCATGGGACCGAGTCGTTCGACTCGGCTGGTCGCCGAGGCCGAGCGGCTGATTCGGTGCCTGCGTGCGGTGCCGCACCGAGGCCCCGGCAATCCGCGAGAGCGGGCCGGGGCACTCCGCGTTCCCTCGCCCGGGTGGAGCCGTTGGCGCGTCACGAGAATTCCGTCCGCCGTCTCACTAGGGTGAGCCCACGCCATCCCCTCCCGGCCGATGCCGGTTGGCGAAAGGTTGATTGCCGACCCGGGCTTTCCGGGAGAGGAGATCGCAGTGGGTACGTTCGGATCATGGCTGAGCGGCCAGACCGCCGCTGACGACCCGGTCGGGAGATTCGCCCAGCACACGATGCATCGGCACGGTGACGAATGCGGCACATGCCGAGCCAAAGAGGACGGTGAGGAGCTGACCTGGGGCGTGGCGGAAGTCGTCCGAGACATGGACGGGCACTTCGCCCACGACGAGTTCTACGAGATGCTCGACGAGTCCGTCTCGGCCTGGGCGCTTGCTCGCCGAGGGGCGTAGCGCCAGGTCATGGGCAGGTCGATCGGTGGTCGCGACCGGAAGCCGCCGGTGGGCGGACGAGGTCGTAAGCCCTTGGCGCGGGAACGAGGCGTTGTTCCGTCGGCGATTCCTGCCGCTGAGCGGCCGGTGAAGTGCAAAGCGTGCCAGTCATCGGTGACGCGTGGTGAGACGCGATTCGGGTACTGCGCGGGTTGCTGGTCCCAACCGGCAGCGTAGTGGCGGGATTCGGCGTACCGGGGCGGGGAAACGGAGTAGAAACCCCGCCCCGGCAGGAATGTTTGTCGCCAAGGCTCACTCCAGGCGGATCGGTTGTGGGTTTGGTCCCTTTCGCTTCCGTGCGCGAAGCGGTCCTCCGTGCGGAACATGATCTGGCCGGCCATGACGCCCGTCGTCAGGCCTCGGTGGACTCGCCGGGTGGCAGGATCTCCAGTGGCAGGCCGGTCAGGCCCTTCTCGCCGAGCAGCATGCGGGCCGAGTTCTGCCCCAGCTCGCTGAGCATCAGCTCGTGCACCTGGATCATGCGGGCCGGCCGGACGGCGCGGACGAAGTCGGCCGCCTCACCGAACTTCGTCCACGGGCCGCTGGTCGGCAGGAGCAGGGTCTCGACGCGGGCGTCCGGGACCCGGTAGGAGTCGCCGGGGTGGAACACCCGGCCGTCGACGAGATAGCCGACGTTGTCGACGAGCGGGATGTCGTCGTGGATGCGGGCGTGCCGCTCGCCGTGCACGTGGATCTCGAAACCGGCCGCCTCGAAACAGTCGCCGGAGCGCACGGTCACCACCCGGCCGTCGTGGGCGCCCAGCTTGTCACGGACCGCGGCGGGGCCGTAGACCCGCAGCTCAGGCCGTCGGTCGAGGGCCGCGGCGAGGGCGGCGTCGTCGAAGTGGTCGAAGTGCTCGTGGGTCACCAGGACGGCGGTCGCCCCGGCGATCAGCTCGGCGGCGTCCGGCGTGAACGTGCCCGGATCGACCAGTAGGGAACCGTCACCGCCGCCGGTGAACGTGACGCAGGCGTGGGCGTGCTTGATCAACCGCATGACCATCTCCCGAGTTGTACAGCAGAGCTGTATTTAACGTACAGCATTGCTGTATTGTTCGGTCATGACGTCGACCACCGAGGCGGATGAGGAGCTCGCCGAGCGGCTCCGGCAGGCGATCGGCCGGTTCGTCCGGGTCACCCGGGCGCACGCCGACACGCTCCCGCCGACCCGGTCCGAGGTGCTGGGTGTGCTCCGCCGCGAGGGGCCCTGCACGATCGCCCGGCTGGCCGCCCGGCGCGGCGTGCGGCATCAGAGCATGAGCCGTACCGTCGGCGAATTGGAACTGCTCGGGCTTGTCGGCCGTGAGCCCAGCCCGGACGACGGCCGCGCCGTCGTGATCACCCTGACCGAGGCCGGTGTGGCCGCGCTGGAGGCCGACCGGCTGGCGCGCCGCCGGGTGATGGCCGAGGCCATCGCGACCCGGCTCAGCGCGGCCGAGCGGGAGCTGCTCGACGCCGTGCCGATGCTGCTCGACCGCCTGTCGGCGGCTGGCGGGGACGGGTGACCGGTGGGCCTCGGGCGCGCCCACCGGTCGGTCCGGCTCAGAAAGGGTGAGCCGCTTGGTCCGGCTCAGAAAGGGTGAGCCGCTTGGTCCGGCTCAGAAAGGGTGAGCCGCTTGGTCCGGGTCAGAAGGGGTAGGTCGCCGGTTCGCCGCGCATGGTGATCCAGCGGGTCTCGGTGAAGGCCTCGATGTTGGCCGCCGCGCCGCCGAAACGCGAGCCGGTGCCGGACGCGCGGACCCCGCCGAAGGGGGCGTTGGCCTCGTCGTTGACGGTCTGGTCGTTGATGTGCACGATGCCGGTGGGGATCTGCTCGGCGACGGCCAGCCCGCGCATCACGTCACGGGTGACGATGCCCAGGGACAGGCCGTACTCGCTGGCGGAGGCCAGTGCGACGGCGTCCTCGACCGACGAGACCCGGGTGATCGGCGCGACCGGCCCGAAGATCTCCTCGGCGAACGCGGGAGCGGCGATCGGCACGTCGGCCAGCACCGTCGGCCGGTAGAAGAGGTCCTCGTAGGTGCCGCCGGCCGCGATCGTGGCGCCCTGGCCGGCGCTGGCGGTGACCAGGCCGTGGATCTTGTCGCGTTGCCGGGCGTCGATGATCGGGCCGAGCGCGACCTGGTCGGTGGCCGGGTCGCCGACGGGGAGCTTGCCGGCCTTGTCGGCGAGGCGTTGCACGAACTCGTCGTAGAGCCGGTCGGCGACCAGGTGGCGTCCGGTGGTCATGCAGATCTGGCCCTGGTTGAAGAACGAGCCCCAGGCGGCCAGGTTGACCGCCGCGTCGACGTCGGCGTCGTCGAGGATCAGCAGCGCGGAGTTGCCACCGAGCTCCAGGTGCGCCCGCTTGAGGTGGCGGCCGGCGAGCTCGCCGATGCGGCGGCCGACCGGGGTCGATCCGGTGAACGAGATGACCCGGATGTACGGGTCGGTGATCAGCGCCTCGCCGACGTCGGGACCGCCGGGCAGCACCTGCAGCACACCCGGGGGCAGGCCGGCCTCCTCGAAGACGCGTGCCATCAGGGTGCCGCCGGTGACCGCGGTCCGCGGGTCCGGCTTGAGGACGACCGCGTTGCCCAGCGCCAGAGCGGGCGCCACCGAGCGGATGCCCAGGATGATCGGCACGTTGAACGGCGAGATGACAGCGACCACTCCGGCCGGGACCCGGCGTGCCATCGACAGCCGCGGCTGCTCCGACGGCAGCAGCTCGCCGTGCGGCCGGCTGGGCAGCGACGCCGCCTCGTAGCACTCCTCCGCCGCGACGTGCAGCGCGAACCCGGCCATCCCGGGGACCGCCCCGACCTCGCGGACGTTCCAGCCGCTGATCTCCGCGGCGTGCTGCTGCCACAGGTCACCGGCCTTGCGCAGCACCGCGGCCCGGGCCGTGTGGGGCAGAGCCGCCCACCGTTTCTGGGCCTCGGCCGCCGATGCCCCGGCCTCGGCCACGTCCTCCGCCGTCGCCAGGCCCATCCGGCCCAGCTCGGCGCCGGTGGCCGGTTCGACGATCGGGTAGTCGCCGCCTCGCCCGGTCGTCCACTCGCCGTTCTTGAAGATCTTTCCCTGCCAGTCGACGCTGTCGAGCAGTCCCACGGCGTGCTCCGTTCCTCGTGTCCTCGGTCGGCGTGCGACGAAGGTATGAGGCCGGTGTGACGGGGGCAACATGCTGTTCGGATTGTCGAAACGGTTTCTCAATCTTCCGAACGATGGCCGAGGCGTTGGGAGATCTCCCGGGCGGTACGGCGCAGGTGCGGCTCGATCTGAGCGGTGAGCGCCTCCAGCGAGGCGGGGGCCGCGCTCAGGTGGACCGCCACGTTCACCGCGGCGATCACCTCGCCGGTGCGGTCCCGGATCGGTGCGGCGAACGAGCGCAGGCCGGGGGCGAGTTCCTCGTCGTTCACGGCGATGCCGGTCTGGCGTACCTTGGCCAGCGCCGCCATCAGCTGCTCACGGTTGGTGATCGTGTTCGGCCCGCGCCGGGCCAGGTCGGAGCGCTCGATGATCTGCCGCAGCGCCGGCGGGTCCCGGAAGGCGAGGATCGCCTTGCCCAGCGCGGTGCAGTAGGCCGGCAGCCGGGAGCCGACGTGCAGGTTCAGATCGATGGCGAGGACGTTGCGGCGCCCGCTGCGGCGCCGGTCGACGTAGACGACGTCGCGGCTCTCGCACACGCCCATGCTGACGGTGAACCCGGTCTCATCGGCCAGGGACTGCAGCAGCGGCGCCGCGACCCGGGTGAGGTCCATCGACTCGATCGCCGCGAAGCCGAGGTCGGCGACCTTCGGCCCGAGGGAGTATTTCCTGGTGTCCGGGTCCTGCTGGAGGTAGCCGAGGTGGGCCAGCGTCGCCACGTACCGGTGGGCGGTGCTCTTGGTGACCCCGGCGATGCGGGCGAGGTCGGCGATGCCCAGCACCGGCCGGCTCGCGCCGAACGCGGAGAGGATCGTCAGACCTCGTTCGAGGGAGACGGAGAAGTCACCGGATGCCGCCTGTGTCATGGCATCAAGACTCGCAGAAAGCGTTCGGGCCAGCCGAACGATAGGCTGTCAGCGATCGAGAGTGGGAGCGATGCCGGCCGTACGCCATTTCATCGGGGGACGCTGGGCCGACGCTGCCTCCGGGCGCACCTACGACAACCGCTCACCCTGGTCCGGCGAGGTCATCGGTCCGGTCGCGGCCGGTGACGAGACCGACGCGCAGCGGGCGATCGAGCAGGCGCACCTCGCGTTCGGCACGTGGTCGCAGGCCTCCCCGGCGCAACGGCAGACCGTCCTCCTACGGGCCGCCGACATCCTGGCCGACCGGCGCGCCGGCGTCCTGCGGTCGCTCGCGCTGGAGACCGGCTGCGGTTCGCAGGTCGGCGCGATCCAGGTCGACTTCGTGGTGAAACTGCTGCGCCAGGCCGCCCAGCTCGCCTACCGGCCGGTCGGTGAGCTGCTCGCCTCCGACATTCCCGGCACCCGGGCGATGGCGGTGCGCCGGCCGGTCGGCGTGGTCGGCGCGATCGCTCCGTGGAACGCGTCGCTGACACTGAGCGGCCGCGCGATCGCCGGCCCGCTCGCTCTCGGCAACACGGTGGTGCTCAAACCGTCGGAGGAGGCGCCCTACACCGGCGGGACGCTGTGGGCCGAGATCCTGCACGAGGCCGGGCTGCCCGGCGGCGTGCTCAACGTCGTCACGCACGCTCCCGGCGAGGCCGGCGTCATCGCCGACGCGCTGCTCGACAGCCCGCGGGTCAAGCGGATCAACTTCACCGGCTCGACCCCCACCGGCCGCCGCCTCGCGGAGAAGGCCGGCAGCCGCCTCAAACGCGTGCTGCTGCAGCTCAGCGGGCAGAACCCGATGATCGTGGCGGAGGACGCCGACATCGGCTACGCCGTCGAGGCCGCGGCGTACGGCGCTTTCCTGCACCAGGGCCAGCTGTGCATGTGCGCCCGCCGCATCTACGTGGTCCGGCCGATCGCCGACGAGTTCCTGGCCCGGTTCGCCGCGAAGGTGGCGACCCTGCCCACCGGCGACCCCGCCGACCCGGCGACCGTCGTCGGCCCGGTGATCAACGAGTGGGCCCTCGCCACCCTGGAACGCCGGGTCACGCAGGCGGTCGAGGCGGGCGCCCGCATCCTGGCCGGCGGCGTGCCGGCGCCACCGTGCTACCCCGCCACCGTGCTCGTCGACGTCCCGCCGGAGACCGAGCTGGCCCAGGTGGAGACGTTCGGCCCGATCGTGACCGTCGAGGTCGTCGAGTCCGCGGAGGAGGCCGTCGAGCTGGCCAACCGCTCCGACCTGGGCCTGGTCGCCTCCGTCATCTCCCGCGACGTGCCCCGCGCGCTGCGGCTCGCGGCCCGGCTCGAGGTCGGCATCGTGCACGTCAACGACCAGACGGTCAACGACGAGCCGCAGATGCCGTTCGGCGGGGTGAAGGACACCGGCTGGGGCCGTTTCGGGATCGGCGCCGCCGCCGAGGAGTTCACCGAGATCCAGTGGCTCTCCGTCCGCGAGCAGGACCGTTCCTTCCCCTTCTGACGACGCCTCCGCCCGTTGACTGACGTCTATATATTTGCCCGATGGCGTCGTGGAATCCGTTCAAGCGCTCGTCCGATCCGGAGACCTGCTTCACGGAAGGACGGTTCGAGCAGGCGCGGGCCGGGTTCGCGGCCCGGATCGCCGAGCGGCAGAAGGAGCTGCAGAAGCGGCCGGACGATCCCCAGCTCAGCCTCGCGATCGCCGCCGACCTGAACAATGTCGGGCTCTGCCTGGCCAAACTGGGGCGCCGGCGGGAGGCGGCCGACGTGCTGTCCGGCGCTGTCACGATCTTCCAGGCCCTGGGCCCGCAGTGCAGGGTGCCGCTGGCCGGCACCCTGCAGACGCTCGCCGGTGTGCTCGGCGACGACGGGCAACTGGACCGCGCGGTGGAGGTCAGCCGCGCGGCGGTGGAGACCCGCCGCAGCCAGGGCCCCGATGCCCGCCCGCTCGCCGTCCGCGCCGATGAGCTGGCCCGGACCCTGCGCATGTTCGCGCACGCCCGCGCCGAGGCGGGCGTGGAGCTCGACGAGGCGCAGTCCGCGCTGACCGAGGCCCTGACGCTGCAGATGAACGCGCTGCAGCCACAGCCGACCACGGAGATCATCAACGAGATCTACGTGACCGAGCTGATCCAGGCGCGCTTGCTGGCCAAGCAGGGCCGCTCCGCCGACGCCCAGCGGATCGAGGGCCTGGTCCGCCGGCGCCACCTCGACGCGATGCTCACCCTGCCCCGGCCGTGACCTGCCCCGGGCGCTACTCCAGGCGTACCCGTGCCAGGGATCTCGGCTCGCGGCCGGCGAGCAGCCAGCCCAGCGCGGCGGCGGCCAGCGGCACGCCGACGGCGATCACGGTCAGATCGGCGAGGGGTACGCGTGCCAGCTCGCGGAGCTGTTCGGCGGAGGAACCGGCCAGGATGACGGTGTACGCGGCGCCGATGCCCAGCAGCGCGCCGAGCAGCGCGAGCCCGCCCGCGGTCGCCGAGGTCAGGGCGCGCCGGATGTGGCGGGTCGCGCCCACCGCGGTCAGGGTGCGCAGGTCACCGGCCGCTTCGGCGCGGATCAGGCCGACGGTCACGGCGAGGATCACGAGCGCGAGCAGCGCCCCGGCCGCGGTCGTGATCGCTCGCAGCGCCTGCAGGTCGTCACCCTGATCGCGCTCCTCGACGGTCAGGCCCGCGGCACCGGCGAACTCCGCGGCGCCGGCCAGCTGCCGTCCGGTCAACGGCTCGGCCGTCTCGACGAGCCAGCCGGTCCGTACCGGAATCCAGCCGTTGCGCTGCAGCGCCGCCGGGGTGAGCAGGGTGTGGGGCAGCGACCGGAAACCCGGTTCGGGCAACGGCCGCGTGACCGTGCCGGGCGGCCATGACCCGCCGGGAGCGGGCGCGGAGGTGAGCACGTCGGCGGCCGGGTCGACGCCGGTGGGGTCCACCCCGTACAGGCGCAGCAGCTCCGGTGTGATGACGACCGCCGGTGATCCGGATGCGGCGCCGGCAGCGGTCCGGCCGGCCGGGACGTCCGGCGCGTCGGTGGACGGGGTCTCGCCCGGATCGATCGCGACGTCGAGCGGGATGACGACCGGGTCGCCCAGCGAGGCCGTCCACTGCCGGACCCGCGCCTCGATCGCCTCGATCCGGGCCGGGTCGCGGTCGGGCACCCGCGGGCCGGGGGAGTCCAGCCGCAGCAGCACCTGCCGGTCGGAGAGGTTGCCGGTGGCCGGATCCGGTTCCAGGGCTCGCGCGCCGATCACGATCGCGGCGGGGATGGCCAGCGCGACGCTGATCGCGGCCAGCGCTGCGCTGGATCGTGCCTGGTGGCGGGCGAGATCGCGCAGCGCCAGCCGGGCGGCGACCGGGAGCCGGGCGGCGGTTGCCGCGAGCGTCCGGATCGCCGCCGGCCCGATCGACAGCAGCGCGAAGCCGATCGCGAGCGTGCCGGTGACGACCAGTGCCACGTCACCGATCTCCAGCGCGTCGCCGTCGGTGGGCCGGTTGCTCTGCACCAGCCGCAACGCCACGACGCCCAGGAGGACGAACCCGCCCGCGGCGGCGGCCGAACGGCGTACCCGCGAGGGCCTCGGCGGACGCTCGGACAGCGCGAGCGTGACCGGGAGCCGGGCCGCCGTGTGTGCCGGCCGCCAGGCCGCCGCGGTGGCGGCCACGATGGTGAGCAGGACGGCGACGGTGATCTGAACCCACGGCAGGTCCAGCGCGCCGATCCGGTGACCGGCCGCCGTCTCGAACCGGGGAGCGACGGCGAACCAGGCCAGCACACCCAGCGGCGTCCCGAGCACGGCCGCGGCGGCGCCGACCGTGGCGCCGTGCGCCAGCAGCACCAGCCGCAGGTGCCGCGGGGTGGCGCCGATCGCGGCGAGCAGCCCGAGCTGACGTTGCCGGCGATGGGCGACGACGGCGAACCCGGCCGCGGCGATCAGGCAGATGAGCAGCATGCCGACCGTGAACACACTGAACACGCCGGCGGCCGCCTCGGCCCAGACCAGCGAGGGGCGCAGCGCGTACGCCGGGTGGCCGTGCTCGGCCCGGAACTGGTCGAACCGGTCCGCGGGGGCGTCGACGAGCACCGTGACCGACTGCGGCGGGATGCTCGACGAGGGCGCGTCGAGGATGAACCGCGCGCGCAGGTCACCCGGGTTCTCGACGGTGCCGACGACCGTCCAGGACCGGCCGTCGAGGGTCAGCCGGCCGCCGATGCGGGTCTGCAGGCGTGCTGCGACGTCGACGGTGACCGCGGCCTCGCCGGGTTCGGCGGGGTAGCGGCCGTCCCGTAGGTGGAGCATCGGCGCGCCGTACCGCCCATGGGGGTCCTGCCTGCGAAGTTGCACCGTGTCCACCGAACCGGGGATCGGCAGGTCGGTGTGTCCGATGACGTCGACGGCGCCGAACCAGTCGCGTGCCTGCGCGACCTGCACGTCCAGCGGCCGGTCGCCGGTGGCCCGCAGGGTGAGCGACTGGCGGGCGGTGCCGAAGGCGGCGCCGGCGGGCGGGGCCGCGTGATAGCCGGCGGACACGGCGAGGACGGCCGCCGTGACGGCGACGGCGAGCAGCGTCAGCACCGCGCTCTGCTGACGCCACTCGCGGCGGAACAGTCGCAGCGCCCAGCGGACGATCGCGCGCCGCGCGGGCAGGCCACCGTTGCGGCTCATCGGGCGTCGCCCGGCGCCAGCAGCGATTCCGGGCCGGGGCCCGGGGTGGTCTGGTCGGCCAGCCGGCCGTCCCGGAGGAACACCACCCGGTCGGCCCAGGACGCCATCCGGGCGTCGTGCGTGACCACCACGCAGGCCACGCCGTCGTTCGCGGCGCGGCGCAGCAGCCGCATCACCGTCTCACCGCTGAGCGAGTCGAGAGCGCCGGTGGGCTCGTCCGCCAGCAGCAGCCGGCGCTGCCCGACGACGGCGCGGGCGATGGCCACCCGCTGCCGCTCACCGCCGGAGAGCTCGTCCGGATCGCGGTGGGCGCGGTCGGTGAGATCGAGCTTGCGGAGTACGGCCGACGCGGCGGCCCGGGCGGCCTTGACCGGAGTGCCGTCCAGCTCCAGCGGCAGCGCCACGTTCTCCACGGCGGTCAGCCCGGCCAGCAGGTTGAAATCCTGGAAGACGTACCCGATGGCCTGGCGGCGCAGCCGGGCACGGTCGTTGCGGGACAGCCCCGCCACCTCCCGGCCGGTGACGAGGACGCTGCCGGCGGTCGGTTCCTCCAGTGTGCCGGCGATGGTGAGCAGGGTGCTCTTGCCGGAACCGCTGGGGCCCATCACCGCGACCAGCTCACCGGCGCGCACCGACAGGTCGATCTCGCGCAGCGCGTGCACCTCGGTGGGACCCGACCCGTGCACCTTGGACACCCCGCGGAGTTCGAGGATCGTGGTCATCGCCGGATCCCCGCGATCCGGCGGCCGGCCCGGGGCGCGGACGCCGGCTTGTCGGCGGCGGTCGTGGCCGGCAGGCGGGCGAGCCGGGCGTCCGCGATGTCGAGCCACCGGATGATCGCCTCGATGCGGAACAGCTCCGAGTCGACGACGAGGGCCAGCTCCACCTCGGCGTCGGTGAGGTCGGCCTTCAGCCTGGTGTACTCCTGCATCGCCTGCACGAGGTGGCGCCGGTGCGCCTGCAGCAGCTGTGGCAGGTCAACGCCCGGGACCCGCATGGCCACCAGGACCTTCATGACCAGCTCGTCGCGGGGTGGCGGGACCACGTCCGGCGGGGTGAGCAGCCATGCGGTCAGCTCGTCGGCGCCGGCGGGAGTGATCGCGAAGGCGTTCTGCGGTTTCCCGCCGCTGCCGCCGCCCTCCGACTCGACCAGGCCGTCGCGTTCGAGGCGCTGGAGCGTGGTGTAGACCTGCCCGACGTTGAGCGGCCACACCTCCCCGGTCCTGGCCTCGAACTCCTGCCTCAACTGCAAACCATACTTCGGACCCTCGCTGAGCAGGGCCAACAGGGTGTGCCGAATACTCATACCCGGTAATATACCCGGTATACAGCTGAGGTTGTCAGCCCCAGGTGACCGTGGCTCTGGCGCGCCAGGACTCCCACGCCGCCGGATCGCCCTCGACGCTGGGCGGCTCGGCGCGATTCCACAGAAGCAGGTAGAGGTCGGAGGCGGTGCCGGTGAGGGTCAGCCCGGTCGGCTGGGCGCCGGGGTCCACGTACAACCGATCGGTCTCCATCCTGATCGTCCAGGCTCGCGGGAGGTCGGTGGCGCACAGTGTCATGCGCAGCGGCGGGTCGGTGGCCAGCCGCTGCGGCCGGCGCCGGAAGAAGCCGTCGAGCAGCTCGTCGATGCCGTCGGCGGCAAAACGCGGATCCCACCGCGGGCGGCTGCCGACCGCGGCCTCGGCGTCGGCGCGGTGCACGGCGGTCTCGTGGGCCTGCCGCCGCGCCCAGAACTCCCGCGGCGACCCGGCGGGCAGGAACGTCCAGCAGTCGAGTTCCGGATCGGCGGAGGCGAGAGCAACGGTGAGCGCCCGGTGGCCCTCCCGGAACCAGTCGAGCAGCGCCGCGTCCGCCGGAGCCTGGAAGAACTGCTGCTCCTCGTCGCGGGAGAAGTGCTCCTTGCGCTCCATGACGACGTGGGCGGTGGCCCAGCGGTGGACACCGCCCAGATGACGCAGCAGATCCGCGATCGTCCAGCCGGGACAGGGCGGAACCGGCGCATCGAGCCCCGCCTGCCCGGCGACCCCGGCTAGCCGCTCACCGTCCTCCCGCAGCGTTGCGACGTACTGGTCGATGTGCATGCCCGACATCCTGGCACGATGCCCCGCCTTCTCGGGCGCCGCACGCAGCCGGCCGGCCGCCGCTCGCGAGGGGCCCACTCCGGGGCCGCGCACCGTGCCCATCGCACACCACGACTTCGTGGTTCCGGCCCAGGCGGTGCCGGGCGTACGGGATGATCGGCTCGGCGAGCGACACCCGAGGGAGCGCATGGAGTCCGGCACCGTGGCGCTTCTCGGCTCGACGATCCCCGCCCTGGTCTGGATCGTGGCATCCGTCGACGCGATCCGCCGGTCCACCGGCGAGTTCACGGCGTGCGGGATGAGCAAGCGGGGCTGGACAGGGCTGCTGCTGCTGTCCATGCTCGCCGGTCTCGGGCCGGTGGTCGCTCTCGCCTACCTCTTCGTCGCCGTTCCCCGACTGCGCCGAGGCCGGCATGGCTGACTGACGATGATCATGAAATCGGTCCTGGCCAGGGAGAACGGGGATCACATGCCGGATGCCCGGGCGATGCCGAGTTCCGGACTTTCTGACGGCGGATCCAGGTGGCGGCTCATCCGGCGTTCGCGAGGAAGTCCGAGTAGAACAGGCCCAGGCCCGCGGCCACCCCGGCGCCGGCCACGATCCAGAAACGGACCACGATGTTGACCTCGCTCCAGCCGACCAGCTCGAAATGGTGGTGCAGCGGGACCATCCGGAAGACGCGCCGGCCGGTGGTGCGGAACGAGACGATCTGGATCACCCAGGTGATCGTGATGACGAAGAAGAGGCCACCGATCAGGATCGACAGCAGCGTGGTGCGGGTGGCCACCGCGAGGCCGCCGATCAGGGCGCCCAGCGCCAGCGCGCCCACGTCGCCCATGAAGATCCGGGCCGGGGACGTGTTCCACCACAGGAAGCCCAGGCACGCGGCGGCCGCCGCGGCGGCGATCATGGCGATCTCCAGCGGATCACGGACCTGATAGCAGTAGTCGTTGACGCGGGCGTACGTGTCGTCGGCGCACCAGTGCCGGTACTGCCAGAAACCGATCAGGGCGTACGCGCCGAGCACCAGGACCGACGCGCCGGTGGCCAGGCCGTCGAGGCCGTCGGTGAGGTTCACGCCGTTCGACATCGCGGTGATCACGAAGACGAACATGATCACCGCGCCGACCTTGCCGACGTTGAGCCAGTCGACGTCCCGGATGAACGAGATGTTCTCACTCACCACGGTCTGGCCGTTGGTGCTCACCATGGTCAGCGCGGCGATGCCGAAGCCGGTGCCGACGATCGCCTGGCCGAGCAGCTTGCCCTTGGCGGACAGGCCGTCGGAGTTGCGTTTGCGGACCTTCAGGAAGTCGTCGAGGAACCCGACCGCCCCGCAGAACACGAACAGCCCGAGCAGGACGAGAGCCGTCATCGTCGGCCGCTCCTGCGCGATCTGCCGCTCGGGCAGCGTGGTCAGCGCGAAGTGTCCGGCCACGTAGCCGACGAGGGTCGCCACGATGAACGCGACGCCGCCCATCGCGGGGGTGCCCTTCTTGCCCTCGTTCGACGCGAGGCCCAGCGAGCGGATCGGCTGGCCGGCCTTGAGCGCGGTGAAGACCCGGATCGCCACCGGCGTGCCGAACAGGGAGACGAGGAACGCGATCGCCGCCGCGACGATGACCGCTCTCATCGGCGGTCCTGCACAAGGTCATCGATCACGGGGCATGAGCCTGCCATCCGGCGGCGGACGGCGCCGCCCCGGGCTCACGATTCGCCCGTCGGATCCGAGTGTGGTGGATGCCACTAAAGTTGTTTGTCCGGGTGGTTGTCGAGCGGGTGCGCCGACTGGGTCGTGTTCGCATGATCACTCGTCGTTTCCGCTGCAGGTTGGGCGGGTGCGAAGGGGGTGCGGAATGCGTCGGCGTCGGCGGCTCACAGCTGAGACACAGATGACGACCGATTTGACCGTGGGCGCGACAATCCCACCGATGAACGCCGATAAGCCCACCCCCACGTCCCAGGGCAGCACGCCCGCGGAACCCGCCGACGTCGACGAGTCGGCTGAGCCCACGGTCGCCTTGACCGAACCCGGCGACGGTGAGCCCACGGTCACCCTGCCCGCCGGGGAGACCGCCGAACCGACGGCTGACCTGTCCGCGGCCACCCCGGGAGCGGCCACCCCGGAGCCAAGTGCCCCGGAGGCGGGTAACCCGGAAGAGGACGGGTCCGAAGCGACGGTGACTTTGCCTGCGGGGGACGGCGACGAGAAGACGGTGGTCGTCTCCGAAACCGAAGTGGTGGAGGAAGCCGCAACGGAGACTCTCGAAGGCGCGGAGGACGACGAGAAGACGGTCGTCGTCTCCGCGGGGCAAGCGGCGCCGGAGGAGACCGACGAGAAGACGGTCCTCGTCTCCGGTGGGGAGGCCGCGGAGAAGGACGGCGAGCGGCCCGCGGAGGAGAACGGCGAGGCGGCGGCGGGGGAGACCGACGAGAAGACGGTCTTCGTCGCCGATGGGAAAGCTGCGGAGGAGAACGGCGAGGCGACAGCGGGGGAGGACGACGAGAAGACGGTCTTCGTATCCGCTGCGGGGGTTGCCGCGGCAGCGGCGGCCGCGGCAGCGGCGGACGAGTCCGAACCGACCACGGTGATCTCCGCCGGGGCCGATCCGACGGTCGCGCTGCCCAGGCCCCGGCTCTCGCCGGACGCGCAGGTCTCGTTGCCGGCCGGCCGGGTGTCCCCGCCCGCCCCGGAGTCGAAGGTGGCACTGCCGCTGCCGCCCCGGCCGCCCGCGGAACCGACGGTCGCTCTGCCGCTGTCACCCCGGCCGCCCGCCGAGCCGACGGTCGCCCTGCCGCCGCCACCCGAGCCGGCGCCGCAGCCGACGTCCGAGTCGACGGTCGCTCTGCCCCGGGTGCCCGCGCCCCGATCCGCGCCGACGGTCGCCCCGCCGCCTTCCGAGCCGACCATCGCGATCCCGCCGGCGCGGGTGGCGCCTGTCGTCGTACCCCCGGGGAAGAAGCCTGTCTCCCGCCGGGGCCTTCTCCGGGCGATCCCCGCCGCCGCCGGTGTGGCTCTGATCGGCGGCACGATCGCCGCCCTGGCCCGCCGTGGCGAGCCGGAGGCCGCCCAGAAGCCGAACGTGCAGGTCAGTGAGCCGCAGCCCGGCCAGTCGGCGGCGCCGAAGCCGACCACGCCGCACCCCACGACCCCGGTGATGACGGTCCCGGTGCATACGTTGAAGGACTTCCGCAAGGTGGTCCCGGGCGACCCGTTCCCGGCCGACGCGATCGCGCTGACCATCGACGACGGCCCGCACCCGGTCTGGACCCCGCAGATCCTGCGGCTGCTGGAGAAGCACCACGTGCCGGCGCTGTTCTGCATGATCGGCAACCAGGTCCTCGGCCACGAGGCGACCGCCAAGGACGTCGCCGCCGACGGGCACCAGATCGCCAATCACACCTGGAGCCACCCGATCGACGTGGCCGATCTGCCGCTCAACAAGATGCGCAAGGAGATCCACCGGGCGCAGGACAAGATCTACAGCACCACGGGGTACGCTCCGAGCCTGTTCCGGGCGCCCGGCGGCGCGTGGTCCAAGGGGCTGTCCGAGACGGTCTCGCAGAGCGGGGTGATCCCGATGGACTGGACGAACGACCCGCGCGACTGGGCACAGCCCGGCGTCGCCCAGATCACCAACCGGATGCTGGCTGCCCGGCCCGGCCAGATCCTGCTCTGCCACGACGGCGGCGGCGACCGCTCTCAGACGCTGGCCTCGCTGAAGACCGTCATCCCGGCGTTGCAGGCCCAGGGACTGAAGTTCGTCGCTCTGAGGTGACGGTGGTGAGCCGGGGCATCGGCGCCTCGCCGGCGCGCCCGGATCGTTCCAGGTGTGCCGCTGTCGTCCGTGCCCAGTCGCTCAGCCCGGAGGCCGCGATCTGGTGCGGCGCGCCGCCGGCATACCCGCCGGTCCGCTCCGCGGCGCGCAGGAGCAGGCGGGCCGCGCCGGTCAGGTTGCCCCGCCGGGCGTGGGTGAGCCCGACGGCGAGCTGGGCGAGGCCGCGCCACAGTTCGCGTTCGTCGGCGGGGGCGGCCTTCCACGCGGCTTCGAGCACTTCGTGGGCGTGGAACGGCAGACCGTCGTCGAGCAGCCGCTGTGCCAGCCGGAGCGCGTCGGCGGGCGGCAGGTCGAGATCGTCCGGCATGGTCGGCACACCGGGCGCGCCGGGCGGCAGAGGGCGGCCGAGAGCGTCCCGTGGCCGGGAGTTGCGCGGTTTCCCGGCGGCGTCACGGTCACGGACCACGACGGACGGCGCCGGGTCGTCATCACTGCCGTCCCGGTCGCCGACGAAGTCCAGCAGGGCCTGATCGCCGGCCGACAGCCGGTCGACCTCCTCGCCGCTGTCGCAGGTGAGCAGCGCGATCACCAGGGTGCCGCCACCGCGGGCCAGCACCCGCCACCGGCCGCCGGAATCCTGCCAGCGCCGTAGCCGAGCCACGGCGGTGTCCTCCACGCTCATCCGTCCACCTTTCCACCCGGACCGCCTCCATGATGCTCCGTGTCCGCCTCCCGGCGGATGCGCGGGCTCCGCGTCCCCGTCCCGGGCTACCCGGGAAATCACCTCGTGGCCGGACGGAAAGCGCTCGTCGTTTCGGCAGCATTCTCGGTGTCGGACAGCACGACCGAGCGAAGCGGAGCCGAGGCCATGGAGAGCGTGACCGGACCCAAGGACGTCATCTGGGACATCACCTACGCGTGTCCGCTGCGCTGCTTCCACTGCTACTCCGAGTCCGGCCGCCGGGCGGCGCGCCAGCTCGGCCCGGACGGCCTGCTCCGGCTCACCGAGGCGGTGCTGCGTTTCCAGCCCCGGTCGGTGACCATCTCCGGCGGTGAGCCGCTGCTGGTCAAGGGCGTCTTCGAGGTGGCCCGCCGGTTCGGTGAGGCGGGTGTCGAACGGCTGCTCTACACCAGCGGCTGGACCCTTGACGAGACGCTGGCCCAGCAGGCCGTCGCGAATTTCGACCGGATCTGCGTGAGCCTCGACGGGGCGACCGCCGACGTGCACGACCGGATCCGCGGGCGGCGGGGCTCGTTCGACCGGGCGCTGAACGCGCTCGACCTGCTCGACCGGGCCGCCGGCGACCGGGTGCCCTACGGCGTGGACTTCACCGTGGTCCGCAGCAACTTCGACCAGATCACGGACGCCTGCGCGCTGCTCGGAGCACGCTTCCCGCGCCTGCGGACGATCTTCTTCGGCGCGGCGGTGCCGAGCGGGCTCGCCAGCCGCGCCGACTTCGCCGAGCGGGAGCTGCTCACCGAGGAGCAGCGCGAACGGCTGGTCGACCCGGATTTCGTGGCCGGCCTGCGCGCCGCGACACCCGGCGCCGCCCGGGTGGGCACCACCGACAACCGCGTCCTGCAGATGCACCCGGAGCGGGTCCGGTCCGCCGCCGACTTCCCGGTCGTGCAGGTCGAGCCGGACGGCGCGGTACGCGCCATGTCGATCTACGAGGGCACCGTCGGCAACCTGCTCACCGACGACCCGGACCAGGTCTGGCGGCGTGCCGTCGACCGCTGGCGCGACCCGTTCGTGGTGGCGGCGCTGGGTCCGGCGCACACCGCCGTGCAGTGGGCCGAGGCCGCCCGCCGCATCGACCTGCGGTTCGGCAGCGACGACGACCGTGCCCGCATCGCCCGGCGGCCCGCCCACCGCTGACGGCCCGGATCACGCCCGCCTACCGGAGGTTTCCCCGTCATGAAGGTCAACCTGCAACAGCTCGCGCCGTACTGCCTGGCCGACCCCGACTTCTTCGAGCACCCGGACCGGTTCTCCGACGCCGGGCAGCGTTTCCCGGCCGCCGACCGCCCCGCCCCGGAGGGCTGGCGCCGCACCGAGCACGGCCTGTGGGTGTCGCTGCGGCCGCGGGACGTCACGTTGCCGGCCCAGGGCTGGAAGATCCACGTGTCGGCGCGGCTGGACGACGCGGCCCGCGTGTGCGACATCGTCGCCGACCACTGCCTGACCGCGCGGATCCCGTTCAAACTGCTGCGCAGCCGGCGGGTCGCGCACCTGCTCAACAGCAAGTACGCCGACCGCACCGGCAGTGGCAAGCTGCTGACCGTCTACCCGCCGGACGAGGCCGCCCTGGCCCGGACGCTGCCCGCCCTGTCGGCGGCGCTGACCGGCACCGCCGGCGCGTACATCCTCAGCGACCTGCGCTACGGCGACTCCGGAGTGTTCGTGCGCTACGGCGGTTTCGCCGAGCGGACCGTGGTGGACGCCGACGGCCTGCGGGTGCCCGCGGTGCAGGCGCCCGACGGCTCGCTGGTGCCCGACCGGCGTGGCACCAGCTTCACCCTGCCGCCCTGGGTGGAGGTTCCCGAGGTGCTGCGCGGCGACTTCGAGCGGTGGCGCGACGGCGACTCCGACGGCGATTTCCCGTACGAGGTGAGCGGCGCCCTGCACTACTCGAACGGCGGTGGCGTCTACCGGGCCCGCGACACCCGTACCGGCAGGCAGGTCGTCCTGCGGGAGGCCCGTCCGCACGCCGGCCTGGACCGTGACGGCGACGACGCCGTCACGAGGCTGCGCCGCGAGCACATCATGCTGCAACGGCTGCAGGGCCTGGACTGTGTGCCCGAGCTCGTCGAGCACCGCCAGGCGTGGGAGCACCACTTCCTGGTCGAGGAGTACGTCGAGGGCGCCACCCTGCTGGACACGATGCTGCAGCGGCAGCCGCTGGTGCAGCCGGATCCCGACCCGGTCGCGGTGGCGCAGTACACCGCCTGGGTGCTAGACGTGGTGGACCGGATCGACCGCGCGCTGACCGCCGTGCACGAGCGTGGTGTGCGCTACGGCGACCTGCACCCCGGCAACGTGCTGCTGCGCCCGGACGGCCGGGTGGTGCTGGTCGACTTCGAGCTGGCCACCGACCTCGGCGACCCGCGGCCCCTGCCGCTGGGCGCGCCCGGCTTCACCCCGCCGGAGCATCTGTCCGGCGCCGCCGCCGACCGGCACCTGCTCGACCGGATCCGGCTGTGGCTGCTGCTGCCCCTGGACGTGAACCCGCAGGTGGAGCCGTACCGGGTCGCCACCCTGGTGGACGAGGTGGAACGGCTCTACCCGCTGCCGGACGGCTTCGGCGCCGGGCTGTTGCGCCGGCTGCGCCAGGACGCGCCGCCGCTGGGCACGGCCCGTGACACCGCGGGCCGCCTGCTCACCGCCGACCGGCCGGACTGGCCGGCGATCCGTGACTCGCTGGTGGCCGGCATCCTCGCGTGCGCCAGCCCCGGCCGGTCCGACCGGCTCTTCCCCGGCGACCCGCAACAGTTCGCCGACGGCGGGCTGAGCCTGGCCCACGGCGCGGCCGGTGTGCTGCACGCCCTGCACCGGGCCGGCGCGACGATCCCCGGCGAGCACGTCGACTGGCTGGTCGACGCGTCCCGCCGGGCCGCCCGCCCCCGGCCCGGCCTCTACACGGGACTGCACGGGGTGGCCTCGATCCTGCACGACCTCGGCCGTACCGCGGAGGCTCTGGAGATCCTCGACCGCGCCGCCCCGCTGGAGGCCGAGGCGCCCGGCGCCGCCCTGCTCGACGGACAGGCCGGGATCGCCCTCACCCTGCTGCGCTTCGCGCGGCTCACCGGTGACCCGGCGCTGCGGGCCCGCGCCGACCGGGCGACCGCCGCCCTCACCGGGCTGCTGGACGGGGACGGGCCGCTGCGGCCGCCGGCCCAGGGCGGGCTGCTGCGCGGCACCACCGGCGCGGCGCTGCTCTTCCTGCACCGGTACGAGGAGACCGGCGACCCCGCCTACCTCGACCGGGCCGGGCAGGCGCTGCACCGCGACGCCGCCCGCGGCGAACACCTGCCCAACGGCACCTTCCAGCTCGTCGAGGGCGGCCGGTACCTGCTCAACCTCGACGCCGGCAGCGGCGGCATCGCCATGGTGGCCGCGAGCTACCTGCGGCACCGCGGCGACCCGGCACTGTCCGCGGTGATCGACGGGGTACGCCGCGGCTGCCGCGTGGTCCTGCTGCGCCAGCCCGGCCTGCTCCGGGGCCGCGCCAGCCTGATCACCACGCTGACCGCCCTGCGTCACCCCGACGACGAGGACATCCTGCGGGACCACGTGCGCCGGCTCGCCTGGCACGCCCGCACCCACCACGGCCACCTGGCCTTCCCCGGCACGCAGCTGCTGCGGCTGTCGGCGGACATGGCCACCGGCTCCGCGGGCGTCCTGCTCGCCCTGAGTTCCGCGTTCGAGTCCACCGGCGCACCCCTGCCGTACCTCGACCCGCGGTCCACCACACCACTGAGCACACCGAGGAGGTGATGACGATGGCCAAGATCCTGATCCTGCAGGCCATGGAGGACTCCATGCCGGCGAAGGCGTTCCCCTGCTGGAGCTACCTCACCACGTTCGACTGCCTGTGACGGTTGCGAACGGCCCTCCCCGACGTCCGGTGGAGGGCCGTTCCTCCGTCCGGGCCCACCCGAAGGAACGGACATGACCCGGGAACCCGCCCGCTGGGCCCGCGAGGGCGACCGGCTGCTGCTGCGCTGCACCCGCGACATGGCCGGCTGGGCGGCCGCCCTCATCCTGGCCCAGCTGACCGCCGCCGTGCTGGCGCTGCTCACCCCGTATCTGCTGGCCGCGGCGGTGGACGCCGCTCTCGGCCGGACCGGCTCCGCCGCGGTGCCCGCCCTGCTGGGCTGCCTGGCCGCCGGCGCGGTCGCCGGAACGGTGAACACCGTCGCCGAGGCGGCCTGCACCGCGCGCGGCACCCGGGTGTTGCGCCGGCGTCTGCTGGACCACGCGCTCACGCTGGGCGTGCGAGGCTCGTGGCGGTTCGGGACCGGTGACCTGACCAGCCGCCTCGTGGTGAGCGCCGCCGGGACCCCGCCGGTGGTGACCGCGGCGACCGGCTCGGTGATCGGCGCGCTCACCTCGATCGGCGGGCTCGTCGCGCTGTGCCTGGTCGACTGGCGGTGCGCGGCGGCGTTCCTGCTCGCGGCGCCGGTCGCGGCGATCCTGCTGCGCCGGTTCATCACCGACACGTCGGCGCTGTTCACCGACTACCAGGCCCACCAGGCCGAGATCGCCGGCCGGCTCGGTGACGCGCTGGCCGGCGCCCGCACCATCCGCGCCGCCGGGACGCTGGGCCGCGAGGTGGAGCGGGTGCTCGCGCCGCTGCCGGCGCTGCGCGCGGCCGGGGAGGGCTCGTGGGCCGCGCAGCGCCGGGTCGGCTGGCAGACCACCCTGTTCATCGCGGTGATCGAGGTCGTCGTGCTGGCGGTCGCCGGGTTCGGGGTGGCCGGCGGGCGGATCACCGCCGGGCAGTTCTTCGCGGCGGCGGCGTACGTCACCGTCGCGCTCGGGATGGTGGCGCAGATCGAGGCGTTCCAGGGCATCGGGTACGCCCGCAGCGCCGCCCGCCGGGTCGCCGAGGTGCTGGCCCGGCCGGCCGTGACCGCACCGGCGCCGCCGGAACCGCCGCCGCCCGGGCCCGGTGCGGTACGCGCACGCGGCGTGACAGTGCTCGGCGACGACGACGCCCCGATCCTGCGCGACGTCGACCTGGACGTGCCGGCCGGCTCGACCGTCGCGCTCGTGGGGCGCACCGGCGCGGGCAAGACGACTCTGGCGTACACCCTCGGGGGTCTGCTCGCCCCCGACCGGGGAACCGTGCTGCTCGACGGAAACCGGCCCGCGCCCCCGGCCGTCGCCTACGCGTTCGCGAGCCCGCGGCTGTGCGGCGGCACGATCGGCACCGCCATCTCCTTCGGGCGCCCGGCCGCCACCTCCGCCGACGTGCGGCGCGCCGCGGCGTACGCCCGCATCGACGGTTTCGTCGAACGCCTGCCCGACGGCTACGCCACCCCGGTGGCCGATCTCGCCCTCTCCGGAGGGGAGGCGCAGCGCCTCGGGCTCGCCCGGGCGTTCGCCCAGCAGGCCCGCCTGCTGATCCTGGACGACGCCACCTCCGGGGTGGACGCCGTGACCGAGTCGCAGATCGCCGGGGCGCTCACCGGCCCGGCCGGTGGCCGCAGCCGGGTCGTGGTCACCCGTCGGGCCGGCACCGCCGCCCGCGCCGACCTGGTCGCCTGGCTCGACGACGGCCGGATCCGCGCCGTCGCGCCGCACCGGGACCTGTGGCACGACCCGGAGTACCGGGCGGTCTTCACCGCCGGCGCCGGAGCACCGCGGTGATCGCCGGCTGGCCGCTGCTGCGGCAGGCGCTGCCCGGTCCGCGGCCGTTCGTCCGGCTGGCGCTCTGGTCGGCCGTCGAGGCGCTGCCGGCGCTCACCGGCGGGCTGCTGGTGGCGACCGCGCTGGACCGCGGCTTCCTGCGTCAGGACCCGGTCACCGGCCTGGCCTGGCTGGCGCTGCTCGGCGTGGCGGCCGGGGTACGCGCGGTCGCGGTGGCCCGCACCTACCCGTGGCTGTCGGCCGCCGTGGAGCCGATGCGGGACGCGCTGGTCCGGGCCGTCGTCGACGCAGCAGTGCGCCGCGCGGTGGCCGGGACGCGGCCGGACCTGGCCGCGGTGGCGCAGGTCGGCCGGCAGGTGGAGACGGTACGCACGCTGGCCGGCACCCTGCTGCGCACGCTGCGCCAGGTGCTGACCGCGCTGGTCGCCGCGACGGCCGGGCTGCTCGCCCTGGCGCCGGCGATCGCCGGGCTCGCCGGGGCGCCGCTGCTGACGGCGTGGCTGGTCTACGGCGCGCTGCTGCGGCCGCTGGCCCGCAGGCAGGACGAGGTGATGGCCGCCGACGAGGCGGTCGCCGTGGAGGCCGGGGCGGCGCTGGCCGCGGTGCGTGACATCCGGGCGTGCGGCGCGGCGGGCCGGGTGGCGGGCGAGGTGGGCGCCGGGATCGACCGTCAGGCGTACGCCACCCGCCGCTTCGCCCACCTCGACGCGGTCCGCAGCGTGGTGCTGGTCCTCGGCACGCAGGCGCCGGTGGTCCTGGTGGCCGCGTGCGCGCCGATGCTGCTGCGCGCCGGGGCGGCGACCGTGGGCGAGGTGGTGGGCGCGCTGACCTACCTGGTGGTCACGCTCGCCCCCGCGGTCCGTGCGCTGATCGGCACGCTGGGCTCGTGGTCGGTGCGGATGCGGGCCGTGCTGCGCCGGCTGGACATGGCATGCACGGCCCCGGAACCGGCCGCCGGGGGGACCACGCCGGCCGGCCCGCGGTTCGATCTGCGGGCCGAGGACCTGACCTTCGGGTACGGCCGTCATGCCGTACCCGTGCTGCACGGTCTTGATCTGGACGTGCCCGAAGGGGAGCACCTGGCGATCGTCGGCGCCAGCGGGATCGGCAAGTCCACACTGGCCGGCCTGGTCAGCGGCATGCTCCGGCCGGACCGCGGGCGGCTGCTGCTCGGCGGGATCCCGGTCACCGACCTGCCGCCGGCCGCCGTCCGCCGCCGGGTGGCGCTGATCCCGCAGGAGGCGTACGTGTTCGCCGGCACGCTGCGGGAGAACGTCGCGTACCTGTGCCCGGACGCCGGAGACGACGCCCTGTCCGCCGCCGCCTCCGCGATCGGCCTCACGCCGGTGGTGAGCCGGCTGGGCGGCTGGGACGCCGTGCTCACCGCGCCCCGGCACCAGCTCTCCGCAGGCGAGCGCCAGCTGATCGCGCTCACCCGCGTCCACTTGTCACCCGCCGGCGTCGTCGTGCTCGACGAGGCGACCTGCCACCTGGACCCGGCCGCCGAGGCCCGCGCCGAACAGGCCTTCGCGGCGCGCGGCGGCACGCTCGTGGTGGTGGCGCACCGGTTCAGCTCGGCGCTGCGGGCCCGCCGGATCCTGTTCCTCGACGGCTCGTACCCGAGCCTCGGCACCCACCGGGAGCTGCTCGCGGCCGTTCCCGGATACGCGGCGCTGGCCCGCCACGCCGCCGATGTCGGCTTGTCGACAGCCGGCTCCCCGCGTCGGCATGACGACCCTTTCACCGTCGTCCATGACTGACAATCCACCGAGCCGGGCGGTGGACGCCGCCCGGACGACACAAGGAGTTCCGACATGACCCGCCACCTCGACGAGTCGCCGGTCCTGGTCCTGCAACGACAGGCCGCCGGGACCGGCTGGTCCGACATCGGCCACGGCCTCAGCGTCGACGACGGCCACGTGCTGCTGCGGGCCTCGGCCGGCACCACCATCAGCGAGGGCGAGCCGCTGCGCCTGTTCGCCGTGCGGCCCGGCGCCGACGAGGTGCGGCCCGTCGGCTTGCGGGGCGTCGACGTCCTGCCCCGCGGCGACTGGCAGCTCGTGGTGGCCCGCCTGGACGGCGCCGGCGGACGGCCGTCGGCCGGGCAGCGAGAGGTCGCCGACGTGCTGCGCGCCCTGGAGAGCACTGACGACGCCCGCTGGACCGCCGCGGCCCGCGCCGCACAGCGGATGGCCGTGACCGGCGCCCCCGGGTCCACCCCGGCGATCGCCGCGCCGCCCCCGCCGAACGAGGAGGGTGAGCCGCTGTCCTGGCTGTGCCGGATGTTCGGCATCGGCTGTCCTCCGCCGACCGAGTGACACCGACGACGGCGGCACACCGCCCGGCTGCCGGTGGCCGCACCGGCCGCCGGCTCGCCCGCGAGGCCGCGCTGCTGTCACTGTTGTGCCTGTTCGACCTGGTCACCGCCTCGACGGCGATCATCCACGACACCGGCACCGGGCCACTGCGCCGCGAGGCACAGGTCGCCGCCGCGGTCCTCGGGGTGGGCCTGCTGGTGTGGCGATGGCGGGCGCCGGTGCTGGTCTTCGCGCTGGTGTGGGCGCACGCGGGCGCGGTCTGGCTGCTGCTCCACGAGTACCGGCCCACCGCCGCCTTGGTGGTCGCGCTCTACACGGTCGCGGTGACGTGCCGTCCGGCGGTCACCGCTGCTGCGCTCGGGGCGGCGGTGACCCGGTCGGTGCTCAGCGGCGTCGACTCGGTGCGCGTCGAGGCGTACCCCGAGGCCCGGGTCGGCGAGTTCCTGGTGACGATCCTGATGTTCACCGTCGTCTACACGGTGGCGGTGGGCGTCGGCACGCTGGTCCGCCGGCAGCGGCGACGCGTCCGCGCGCTGCAGGAGGAACGGCGGCGGGCCCGGCTGGACGCGGTGGCCGCCGAGCGCCGGCGGCTCGCCGCCGAACTGCACGACGTGGTCTCGCACTCGGTCACCCTGATGGTGCTGCAGGCGGCCGGCGCCGCCCGCCTTCCGGACGACGACCTCGCGGGGGTACGGCAGGCGCTGCTGCACATCCAGGACGCGGGCCAGCAGGCCATGGCGGAGCTGCGCCGGCTCCTGGACGTGCTGCAGGCCTCCGGCGGCACGCCGCACTCGATGGCGCCGTCGCCCCGGCTGTCGAGCCTCGACTCCCTGCTCGACACGGTGCGCCAGGCGGGTCTCCGCGTCGACCTGGACACCGTCGGCGACGCGGGCCCGGTGGATCCGAGCGTCGAGCTGACCGCGTTCCGGGTGGCGCAGGAGGCCCTCACCAACGCGCTGAAACACGTCGGCCCCGGCGCCCGCGTCGGCGTCCGCCTGATCTGGCGGGACACGCTGACCGTGCAGGTCGACAGCGAGGCCGCGGCCACGGCCGGGGTGGCGGGGCTGTCCGCGGGGCACGGCCTGGCGTCGCTCGCCGAGCGGGTCCGCACCGTCGGCGGCACGCTGGCCACCGGCTACCGGCCGGGCGGCGGCTTCCGGGTGTCGGCGACACTGCCGCTGGCCGGGCGGTCGCTGCGGCTGCCCGTCACGTCGTTGGTGACCGATCCCTGACAGCGCTCTACCGGCCACCGGAGCGGTGGCAGGAAGCTGTTCGCGTCGACCACGCCGACCACGGGGGACCGATGCCGATCCGAGTGATTCTCGCCGACGACCAACCGCTGGTCCGCGCCGGACTGGCCATGCTGCTGCGGGCCGAGCCCGACGTCGAGGTGGTGGCCGAGGCCGACGACGGCGAGGCGGCCGTGGAGCTGACCCGCGCGGTCCGGCCCGACGTGGTGATCATGGACGTGCGGATGCCGGGCATGGACGGTGTCGCCGCGACCCGCCGGCTGACCGCCGAGGGCAGCGCGGCGCGGGTGCTGATCCTCACCACCTATCACGTCGACGAGGCGGTCTACGGGGCGCTGCGCGCGGGCGCGTCGGGTTTCGTCCTCAAGGACGCGGCGCCGCAGGAGCTGGTGGCCGCGGTCCGAGCGCTGGCCGGCGGCGAGGCCTGGCTGGACCCGGCGGTCGCCCGGAACCTGCTCGACGACCTGACCGCCCGCCCCGAGCCGGCCGCGCCGTCACCGGAGGTGCTGGCCAAGCTGACCAGCCGGGAGCAGGAGGTGCTGGTGCTGATGGCGCACGGCCTGTCCAACCGGGAGATCGCCGAGCACCTGGTGGTCGGCGACGCGACGATCAAGACCCACGTCGCCCGCGTCCTGATGAAGCTCGGCCTGCGCGACCGTACCCAGGCCGTCGTCGCGGCCTACCAGTCCGGCCTGGTGCGCCCCGGCACGGCGCTGCCGGTGCCCGCCGGCGCCGATTGACCGGCCGGTCGCGGCGGGCTCAGTCGCCGCGCAGGTAGCGGGTCACCATGTCGACCAGTTCGGTCGCGAAGGTCTCGACCGGTGTCGCGCCGGGGGCGGCCATCAGCTTGTGCGTGTTGATCTCGATGGTGAGCAGGATCAGGTCGGCGGCCGTGCCGACGTCACCGACGCGGACGTCCGGGTGCCGGGAGAGCAGGTCCCGGATCTGCGCGGTCCGGACCCGGCCGTGCCGGTCGATGGCGTCGAGGAGCTCCCGGGACTGCGGCGCCTCCTCGATCATGATGCGCAGCAGCTGCGGGTCCTCACTGTGGCTGTCGATCGCGTCGCGGACCATCGCCCGCACCGTCTCCCGCAGCGTGCCGGGCGACAGGTCGAGCCGCTCCGCCTCGGTCCACCTGCCGCGGTCGATGTGGCGGATCAGCAGCTGGGCGAGGATCGCGTCCTTGTTCGGAAAGTACTGGTACAGCGAGCCGATCGAGATGCGGGCCCGCTCGGCGATGCGGTTGGTGGTGCCGGCGGCGTACCCGTACTCGGTGAAAACGTGAGCAGCCGCGGTCAGGATGCGCTCGCGGGTCAGCTCCGCACGGACCTGACGGGGCTTGCGACGTGGCTGAAGACGGCGGTCGGCCGACGGCATCGGCGACACCTCCCGGGGTGGCGGAAAGCGAGTAGCAGAATACTTGAGCTATTGCTCACAATAATACGGTGAACTGGGAAAACGCGAGATCACTGACCACCGCCGACGAGATCGACGCGCTCATCGGCCGGCCGCCCGCGCCGGTGCTGAGGAAACAGATCAGCGCCCTCGACGACGGCTGCCGGGCGGTGCTGGCCCGCAGCCCGATCGCCGCGTTCGGCTACCGCGACGCCGGCGGGACGAGCACGACCACGTTCGTCGGCGGCCGGCCCGGGTTCGCGCGACTGCTGTCCCCGACCCGGATCACCTTCGACGTGCCACCGGCGGCCCGCGGGCCGGTCTCGATGTTCTTCCTGCTCCCGGGTGTCGGCGAGGTCCTGCGGGTCAACGGCTCGCTGACCGGCGACGCCACCGCCGGTGTCGTGGTCGGCGTCGAGGAGGCGTTCGTGCACTGCGCGCAGGCCGTCCTGCGGTCGCGTCTGTGGCAACCGCCCGGCCCCGTCGAGCCGGTCCCGGAGGTCACCGGCGACGGTCCGCTGCGCGACCCCGGCCTGGCCGCCTTCCTCGCCGCCGCCCCGTTCCTCGCGATCTCCACCTGGGACGGCGACGGCGGCAGCGACACCAGCCCGCGCGGCGACCAGGGCGCGGTGGCGCGGATCCTCGACGGCCGTACGCTGCTGATCGCCGACCGGAAGGGCAACAAGCGCGCCGACGCCCTGCACAACCTGATGCGCGACGACCGGCTCTCGCTGGCCGCGCTGGTCCCGGGCCGCCCCGAGGAGCTGCAACTGCGCGGCCGGGCCACGGTGACCACCGACCCGGCGTTTCTGCGGCGGCTGGAGCTGGGCGGCGCGCCCCCGCACGCGGCGCTGCTGATCGACGTCGGCCACGCCGAGCTGACCACCGGCACGGCGGTCGCCGGCGCCCGGCTGTGGTCGCCCGCCGCGCACGTCCGGCCGGGTGAGGCGCCCGACCTGATGATGCTGGCCGGCGAACACCTCGCGGCCAACACGGCGCCCCGGTTCGTGCTCACCGCCGTCCGCGCGATCCCGGGACTCGACCGGCTGCTGCGGCGGGTGATGAACCGGGCGTACCGCTCGGGACTGCGCAAGGAGGGGTACGCCGACAGCGCGCTCCGCGAGGTGCGGGTCACCGGGATCCGCCGTGAGACCCCCGGCGCGGTCACGCTCGTGCTGGCGGACGGCCGGCCGTTCGACTTCCGGCCCGGCCAGTTCTTCACGCTCGTCACCGAGGTCGGCGGCCGTCCGGTCCGGCGTGCCTACTCGGCCTCCTCGGCGCCCGGCGCGACCCGGCTGGAGGTGACCGTCAAACGCATCGACGGCGGCGTGTTCTCCACGCACGCGCACCGGGGGCTGCGGGTGGGGGACCGGCTTGCCGTACGCGGCCCGTCCGGGACCTTCCATCCGCAGCCCGCGGCCGAGATCGTGCTGGTCGCGGCGGGCAGCGGCATCACCCCGATGATGAGCATGATCCGTGCCCGGCTCGCCGGACCGGAGAGCGGCCGGATCGCGCTGCTCCACAGCAGCCGGGACGAGACCGAGGTGATCTTCGGCGCCGAGCTGGACCGTCTCGCCGCCGAGCACCCCGATCGGCTGTCGGTCACCCACGTGCTGACCGCCAGGGACGGCCGGATCGGTGCGGCACGCCTCCGCGAGTGGGTCGCCGGGGTGGCGCCCGGGCCGGACGCCCACTACTACGTGTGCGGTCCCGAAGGATTGGCGGACACCGTCCACACCGTCCTGACCGGGCTCGGCGTGCCCGGCGGGCAGGTGCACAGCGAGCGTTTCCACGGCGTCCCGGACACCGCCACCACCGAGCCGCAGCAGCTGACCGTGACCGGCAACGGCCGCCTCATCGGTACGGCCGTGGTGGCGCCCGGCCAGACGCTGCTGGACGCCGGTCTCGCCGCCGGGCTGCCGCTGCCGTACTCGTGCACCGCCGGCGGCTGCGGCTCCTGCGCCGTCCGGCTGACCGGCGGCGACGTCACCACCACCGAGCCGGACGGGACAGTGCTGACCTGCGTGAGCTGTCCGCTGTCGGCCGTGACCCTCGACATCGGCCGGTGACCGCGGCCCTGGTGCGGGCCGCGGTCACCGGGTGCGTCAGGGCGAGGTGCAGGTGAGGGCCGGCGTCCCGGCCGTGCCCGTGGCGATGAACCCGAAGGTGGTGGAGCCGTCGGCGGGCAGGTTGCCGTTCCACGAGACGTTACGGACGCTGACCGTCGAACCCGAGGTGGTCAGCGTGCCGTTCCAGACCTGGCTGATCGACGAGCCGGCCGGCAGCGTCCAGGAGACCGTCCATCCGCTGGGGGTGCCGTTGCCGGCCTGCACCTTGACCTCACCCTGGTAGCCGCCGTTCCATGTGCTCACCGCGCGCAGCGTCGCCCCGCAGGCGCCGGTGGGGAACGGCGCGGACGGTGACGGGGACGACGAGGGCGAGGTGGACGGTGACGACGACGGGGACGACGGGGACGAGGCCGGCGAGGACGACGGCGGGTTCGGAGCGGTGCTCGCCAGGCTGTACGCGAGATCCGGCTGGAACGATCCCGCGGCGTACCGGCAGCCGTCCGCCTCGCCCGGCGGCTTGATCCACAGGTAGCCGTCGATGTTGGCGTCGCCGGTGTTCACGGTCGGGTACTGCCCGATCCGCCGGTCGGTGTTGTCGTCGCCGCACCAGTCACCGCTGGCGCCGCCGTTCCGGCTGGTGTCGATCACCTGCCGCTTCCCGCTCACACCCTGCCCGTTGAGCGAGGAGATGATCGAGCGTCCGTACGCCGCCTCCGCGCTCGTCGGCTGGAAGTTGGAGGCGTTGGTGTAGAACCCGTCCGCGTCGGCGACCCCCGCCGCGACGAGCCGGGACGCCTGCTCACCGGCGCTGTTCCAGGCGGAGTGCCCGCCGTCCAGGTAGACCTTCGCGTTCGGGTTGGCGGCCTTGAGTATCTGCGTGGCGGTGCGCAGCGCCTGGCTGCGGGCCGCGATCTCGCTGCTGTTCAGACAGGTGAGCAGCGCGATCGAGTCGGGCTCCAGGTTGATCACGACGGTCCGGTTGCCCAGGTTGCGGGCGATGTTGCCGATCCACGTCTGATACTGGCCGAGGTCGGGCGCGCCGCCGGAGCTGGCGCCCCCGCAGTCACGGTTGGTGATGCCGTAGACGGTCAGGGCCGGGATCTGCCCGGCCGCGTTGGCCGCGCCGACGTAGCCGGCGACCTCGCTGCCGACGGCCGAGATGTTGAAGTTCGACAGCCAGCGGGTGGCCGGCTGACTGGCGATCTTGTCGCGGATCACGGCGGCCCGCGAGTCGCCGGAGTTGGATTCGACCCAGCGGGCGACAGCGGTGCTCGGATCACGGTAGAGGGTGCCGGAGATCGTCCCGGCGGACGCGGTGCCGGAGACGATCAGGACACTGCCGGCCGCCACGGTGGCACAGGCGGCAGCGGCAGCGACAACACGGGAACGGGCCATGGGAGCTCTCCTGGGGGATGGGTGTTGGGAGCGCTCCCACAAATTAACGGTATCGATGTCCCACTGCAACATTCCTGCAAATTCCGGGACCGTCCCTCGCCGCATCGCAACCGGCGGCGGGGACGGACCGGCCGCGTCAGTTGATCGCTACGTCGTCGTAGTAGACGGTTCCGGTGTTGTCGCCGGACTTCAGGTGCAGCTGGACGCTGGTGGCGGTGGCCGGGGCGGTGGCGTCGACCGACAGCTTCGTCCAGGTGGTGGTGCCCACTGGGAGGCGGTTGGAGGTGTTCTGGCTCAGCCACGTGCCGTTGATGTCGAACCAGCTCAGGGCGATCTCGGTGATGCCGGTCGCGTTGACGCCCCGGGCGTACGCCTCGGCGTGCCACGCCTGGCCGCCCTGCACCGGGGTGATCGGGGAGGTGAGCAGCGACGGCAGGTTGCTGCCGCTGCGGGTGGTGCCGGAGAAGCGCGCCGACCTGGCGCCGGTGCGCGGCTGCTCGGTGGTGATCACGGCGGTGCCGGCGGCGGGCAGGTAGTTGCGCCACGGCGAGTCGATGGCGGCGGCCTCGAAGCCCAGGTTCAGGATGGTGTTCGGGGTGGCGCCGGTCGTCCAGGCGCCGGTGACGACGCCGGCGCTGATCTTCGCGCTGGTGTCGGTCCGGTACAGGCCGAACTTGTACTGGGCGGGCATCGTGGACACCACCGAGTTGGGCGGGATGGCGCCGGAGGCGAAGTCGTTGAGGGTCCACGGGGCGACCGAGCCGACCCCGGCCACGCCGGCCGCACGGAACACGCGGGCCAGGTAGGCGGCCTGTTCGCCCTCGGTGCCCGAATAGGTGCTGACGCCGGTCTCGCCGATCACGATCGGGCTGGGGGTGACCGCGTTCTGGGCGCGGCGGATCTCGGCCAGCGATCGTTCCGAGGCGCCGTAGAAGTGGAAGTCGTAGTAGTCGAGCGGGGTGCCGGCCAGCTGCGACTTGAGGCTCGCCATGCCGGTGGCGCCGCTGCCGCCGTCGACGGAGAGGGTGAGCGGCATGGCCGGGGCGGTTCCGCGGATCGCCGGGATGACCTGGCCGGCCCAGGCGATCGCGGCGGCGTCACCGGGCTGGATCTCGTTCTTCACCTCGACGGCGATCACCCGCGGGTCGTTCGCGTACGGCCCGACGATCGCCTGCGCCCAGGTGATGCTCCCGGCCACATCGGAGTAGCTGGACCACCAGTCGAACAGGGTCAGCTTCACGCTCAGCCCGTGCGCGTCGGCGATGCCCACGAACTGGCTGAGCTTCTGGGCGTACGCCGAGGTGGGGGTCGGGTATCCGAAGGTCTGCGGGAAGATGACCGCGCGGACGTCGGTCGCGCCGAGCGTCGCGGCCCGTGCCAGGTCGGTGTCGATGCGCACCGGATCGAAGTTGGTCCACAGGTAGGTCCAGCCGGCGTTCGACGGATAGTAGTTGATCGTCCTGGCGGCCAGCACCGCGGCCATCCGGCTCGCCCGGGTCGGCGTGAGGGTGGCGGCGTGGGCGGGGGAGGCCGGCTGCGCGGGGCTCAGCAGCAGGCAGACCAGCATGAGGGTGCAGAGACGTCGCATGGGCGGACCACGCTTTCAGGCCGGGATGGGGGGCGAACCGGAGCCTCTATCGACGACGGTATGTCGCGTAGGGAGGGTCAGCAACGCGATCCGTGTGCCAGAAGGTGACTCAGTGTGCTCGGCGGATCCGCACTCGACCAGGCCGACGTGTCAGGGAGTCACCTCGAGGACGCGCCGGACGATGTCGCTGACCTCGTGGTCGATGTCGTTCAGTTGCCTCTCCCACTCGTCCAGGCGGCGCTGCGTCTCCAACAGGTCGTCCTGATTCGTTCGGAACAGGGCTACCGCGCCCTCAGCCTCCTTGATCATTTCGTTGAACTTGCCCTTGAGCTCGCTGCTCAGCAGGGACGTCCGGCTGTTCAGCCGGGAGGTGAGCTCCCGTGAGTACCGGCCGGCGATGTCGTGCGCGTCGTCCTGGAGCTCCGACGCGAAGGTCTGGGCGGTGGCTTTCCTGGCGCGTCCCCGGCCGATCTGCCGGATGGCCAGGGGGACGGCGATGGCCGCCAGGACCAGAGGCGCGGCGGCCACCGCCACGGCGCCGACTGATGTCGTGCCGACCATCGCCGCGATCCCGGACGCCGCCGCGCCGCCGGTGAGCACCAGGCCGCTCACCACGCCGGTGGCCGACATCGTCGTGGATGCCTCGTCGGGATGCAACGCCGCGTACGTGGTCAGCTCGGTCAGCCAGCTTCGCAGGATGGCCTCGTCGACGGTGTGGGTGGTGCCGGTCAACGCCTGCTCCAGCTGTTCCATGTGACCGGCGTACTCCTTGATGAGCGGCAGCAGGTCCTTCTGGAGCACCGCCTCACGCTCCTCCAGCAGGCCGCGGATGCCGTCGGTCGCGACGGAGAACTCCTGCATCGCCTGGCTCAGCCGGGACTCCAGGTGGGCGCTGAGATGCTCGGCCACCGCGTCCCGGTTCTTGATCGCGGACACGCGCGGCGCCTGTTTCGCCCAGAGTGGGATCTCCGGCACCCTGGCACGCAGGAAGAGTTCGGTGCGCTGCAGAAAGAGCATCTCGGTCCGCTCGAGCCAGGTCGCCAGGCTGAGTTCGATCTGTTGCACCATGGTCTCGATCTCGCGGCGCCGCTGTGTCTGGTTGTCGAAGGTCGACAGCAGCTCCGCCGAGTTCCGGCTCAGCAGTTCCCGGCGCAGCCGGATCAGGTTGCGCAGCCGCAGGATCTCCTGGCGGATCACCTCGGCCGGACGCTGCAGCTTGATCATCGCCCGGCCCCGGTGCAGGAACTCGCGGATCGCCGTCTCCAGCTGTGGTACTCCGGATCGGTGGAGCCGCTCCTCGTCCGGTTCCTCGGTACGGGCTTCGAGCGCGTCCAGGGCACTGGTGAAGAAGATCCTGGGCTCTCGGCCCTCGGCGTCGGCACGTGCGATTCCGCGGCACCGGATCTCCACCGCGGCGCGATCTCCCGCCCGGCGAATCTCGTCGAACTGGTTGACCACATAGAAGATGTCCCGGTGCCCGTACGCCCGGAGCATCTTCAGGTAATGCTCGCGATCGTGCTGTTTGAACGCCGCCTTCGCCATCGTCACGTAGATCACCGCGTCGGCCTTGGGCAGGTAGCTGAGTGTCACCGACTCACGGACCGGGTCCTCGTTCATTCCCGCGCTGTCGATGAACTGGACGTAGTCGCGCAGGATCTCGACCGGTCCCTGGACCACGCCGGAGACGTACGGGCTGACCCCCGGCGAGTCCTCGTCCTCGAATCGGAGCGTGACCTCACCCTGGAAGTCCTCGACGGTGACCGCCCGAGTCCACTGGTGACCGGTCTGCGGATCGAACTCGGTCAGCTCGGCCGACCACGCGTCCGCCCACCGGACCTCGGTGGTGAACGCTGTCGTCGGATTGGCTCGTGTCGGCAGGATGTCCTGGCCCACCAGAGCGTTGATGAGCGTGCTCTTGCCGCTGCTGAAGTCTCCGAACACCATGATCCGGAAGGCGCTGTCGAGCATGCTGGTCCGGGCGGCGTCAAGGCGCTGGGTCGCGGTCAGAGTGCTCGACGGATCCGCCGGGGAGGCCTGATCCGGCTCGACGAGCTGCGCGATGGTGCGTACCCGGGTGAACAGGTCGAGGATCTGGGCGCGGTGGACAGCCCAGTCGTGGGTCACGAAGGAGCGGTTAGACATTGTTCCGGAGCCTCTCGGTCACAGACTTCTCGATGCGTTCGGCCTCGAACAGCAGGCCTTCCCACAGCGGCCGGGCGGCGGTCTCGGCCCAGACGCGCTCGCGGGCCTGCCACCATTCGTCCTGGCGGTTGCGCCCGGCCGCGGCCAGCCGCGCGAACAGATGGTTGACCCGGCTGCCCGCGGCCTCGGTGTAGGCGTCGCGCCACGCCTCCAGGCCGTCGCGGACCGCTGCTGTCAGGGCAGCGCGCTGACGGTCCATCAGCCGTCTGCGGAGCGGCACCGAGATCAGCCCCCCGATCAGGCCGGTGAACTCGGCAGCCGGCGACTTCGGCAGCAGAGCCTCCAGGCCGAGCGTCGCGAGAGCCTCGCCGGTCTCGGCGATCAGCTCCGCGGTGATCTCCACAGTGGTAGCTGAGCGCATCCGGTCCGGAGCGGGGGGTCTCGGGATGTCGAGCGCCGGTCCTACGGCCGCGTCCTCGGCCAGTTCGTCGAGCGGGTCCCGCCGGGAGTTCTGGGCGGCGAGCCGCTCGTCGGCGTCTCGGGCGGCGGCCAGCAACTCGTCGGCGGTAAGCCGTTCCATCGTCCGCTCATGCTGGTCGAGTGCCGACGCCACCGTTGCGGACATCTCCTCCGTCCAGAGATCTCCCGGCGCCGCACTGTCCCGGAGCCTGTGCAGCTGGGATCGGACCAGATCGCTGCAGCATTCCCGGGTCCGCTCGGCGATCAGCGAGCTGAGCTTGCCGGCTCGGGCGTCCAGGTCCATCCGGAGCCCGATCCACAGCGCCTGGCTCGCCGCGCGTTCCGCTGCCAGGCGGGTGCGCACGTCGGCGCGCCGCTCGGCGTCCAGGGCGGCGGCGAGGAGACCGTCCTCGGCGATCGCGCGCAGTTCGCGACAGACTACGGCGAGGCTCTCGCCGAGAGCCCGGCTGCGGTAGCCGTCCGTGTGGTGGTCACGCGCGATCTCGGTGATGCGGTCCTTGAGCCGGCGCCGGCGGCGGATGTCGACGTCGCCGTGCGGGTGCAGACCGGGCGCGGGGAGCACCTCGATCGCCGGGTTCGCCCGGCGGGCCAGTAGTTCCGCCCGGCGGAGCACCATCTCGTCATCGGCCCCGTCGAGCATCGTGATCACCACCAGGGGAGGACGGTTCCGGCCCGATGCCGAGAGCCGTCCGAGCAGGCGCTGGTCGGTCAGGGTGAATCCGCCGACGCCCGGAGTGACCAGCAGGATCAGATCTCCGGCGCGAGCTGCTGCGGAGACCGTGGCTTCACGGTCGGCGGTAGCGGCCTGCGGGTCGCCGAGGCCGGGGGTGTCGACCAGTTCGATGTGTTCGCGGGACAGCCACGGGCTGCCGGACGGAACCGACCGGGCGGGGAATGCCGGGGGCGGCGCGCCGTCCGGCTGGACGACCGTCACCTCCGTCGTGGTCGGTACCGGGCCGACAGGCAGAAGGCGTCGCCCCAGCAGCGTGTTGGCCAGGGACGACTTGCCTGCTGAGAACTCGCCGACGAGGACCACCCGGCAGGTCGGCCGGACGGCTCGGTCGCGGGCCGCGTGCAGCATGGCCACCACACGGGTCAGGCCGCAGCGCCGGGCGACGTCGATGAGGTCGGCGAGCTCAGCGTTCCATCGGTGTGAGCGACCGGGGGAGGCAGCGTCGGGCAAACCGGCTCCAGGTGCGTCGATGCTGACGGTCGCGACCGGAGGTTCGTTGGGGCGGTCGCGTCTCGAGAACCGGACCAGGTAACCACCGATACGGCCCGGGCCGAGGACAATTCGTCCGTCATCCGGGCGCGGCGATGATCTATTGACTTTCTTAACCGTACGGTGACAACGTTGTCATCCAGATGATCTTTTCGCTACCTGATGGGAACGCTGGTGCGCGATCTCGCTCGACGGAGGGTCGCCGCCGCGGCCTCTCTGGTTCTCCTGGCCGGCGGTCTGTCGCTGGTCTCGTCCTCCGCGGCCCAGGCCCACCACCGGTGGCCGGGCACCGTGACCTCCGGCAACGCCCGATTCCAGATCCTGTCGCCGACGCTGATCAGGACCGAGTACGCGGCCAACGGCCGGTTCACCGACGGTGACACCGGCAACGTGGTCGGCCGCGGCGGGTTCAAGCCGGCCCGCTTCAGCAAGAGGGTGTCGCAGGGCTGGCTGACCATCGACACCGGTGCGGCGACGCTGCGTTACCGGGTCGGTTCCGGTGAGTTCACCAAGGACAATCTGACGGCACGGCTGAAGGCCGGCAAGCAGACCGTCACCGCGCAGCCGTGGGCCGGGCTGGGCGCGCCGGACTGCCTGCCCGGCGTCCTGTGCGAGGCCGAGGATCTGCGGCTGAGCGGCCTCGGCACGGCCACCGACCACCGCGACTTCACCGGTCAGGGGTTCGCGGCCGGGTTCGAGGGCACCGGCGCGGCGGTCACCTTCGCCGTCACCACGGCCGCCGCGAAGGCGCAGCAGCTCAGCGTCCGGTACGCGAACAGCACCGGCGGTGACGGGCAGAACGTGGCCCGTACGCTGACCGTGACCGTGGACGGTGTCGCCGCCGGCACGGTCAGCCTGCCGCCGACCGGCAGCTGGGACACCTGGGCGACGGCGTCGGCACCGCTGCAGCTGAGCGCCGGACGGCACACGATCACCCTGGTCCGCACGGCCGGCGACACCGGCAACGTCAACGTGGACAGTCTGGCCGTGCTCGACCCGGGCGCGGGATATCCGGCGCCGACACCGCCGGCCGCGACGCCGTGCGCGTTCGGGACGGTGTGCGAGGCGGAGACCGGCGCGACGACCGGCGGTGGCAAGCTCGCCGACGACCACAACGGGTACTCCGGGGACGGCTTCCTGGCCGGGCTGGAGCGAACCGGCGCGGGCGTGGCACTGACCGTGACCGGGGTGCCGGCCGCGGGCCGCTACCAGGCGCAGGTGCGGTACGCGAACGGGCAGGCCGGCAGCCAGGCGGTGCAGAGCCGGACGATCACGGTGACGGCGAACGGCTCCCCGGCGGTGACGGCCACCCTGCCCCCGACGAGCGGGTGGGACTTCTGGCGTACCCAATCGGTCGCTCTTGATCTGAAAGCCGGGACGAACACGGTGACGCTGGGGTGTCCCGACGAGAAGAGCTGCCACGTCAACGTGGACACCGTGGCGGTCGCCGCGCGGACCGCGCCGCTGCTCGCGCCGCATGCGCCGCTCGGTGGCTACCGGCGCGGGCTCGACAACGTCAACGGCGGCGCCCGCACCTACGCCGGCCTGCTCTTCCAGGACGGCTGGAGCCTGCTCGACGACTCGGCCGCCGGTGACCACCAGGACGGGTACGTCTTCGCCTACGGCCAGGACTACCGTGGCGCGCTGCGTGAGCTGTCCACGCTGACCGGGCCGACGAAACTGCTGCCGAAGTGGGCCTACGGCGTGTGGTATTCGGAGTACATCGACCGGACGGCGGGCGAGTTCCAGGACGTCGTGACACGTTTCCGTGCCGAGGGTGTGCCGCTGGACGCGCTGGTCATCGACACCGACTTCAAGTCGCCGGACCGGTGGAACGGCTGGTCGATCGACCCGTCCCGGTTCCCGGACTGGACCGCCTTCGCGACCTGGCTGCGCAAGCAGGGCGTGCACACCGGGCTGAACATCCACCCGAGCATCCTCGGCTCCGACCCGCGGTTCGCGAAGGCGCAGGAGATCGCCGGGGGCAAGCTGAAGCGCACCGGCTGCAACGGCGGCGCGGACTGCTACGTCTTCGACTTCGACGACCCGGACCAGCTGAAGGCCTACTTCTGGCTGCACGACCAGATGGGCGCGACCGGCGTCGACTTCTGGTGGCTGGACTGGTGCTGCGACGCGTCCCGGGGCTCCGACGCCGCGATCAACAAGGAGTACGCCGACCGGATCGGTTTCGCCTTCTCCCGCGCCTACGGGGCGTTGCAGACCGGCGGTTACGCGAACCCGGGGCCGGTGCCGTCCGGGCCGTGGGCCGACAAGCGGACCACGCTGCACTTCACCGGCGACACCATCTCCAACTGGGAGACGCTGCGGTTCACGGTCGGCTACACGCCGGGCGAGTCGGCGGCGACCGGGCTGGCCTCGGTCAGCCACGACATCGGCGGGCACACCGGCGGCCTGCAGGAGCCGGGCAGCGAGCCGGGGACCACCAAGCTCCCTGACGACCTGTACGCGCGGTGGGTGCAGATGGGCACCTTCCAGCCGATCGACCGGCTGCACTCCAACCACAGCGACCGGCTGCCCTGGCAGTACGGGCCGGCCGCGAACGCGTCGGCGAAGAAGTTCCTCAACCTGCGCAAGAAGCTGCAGCCGTACACCTATGCGGCGGCGGCCGAGGCGACCCGGACCGGCACCCCGATCGTCCGGGCGATGTACCTGGCCTACCCGGGTGAGCCGGAGGCGTACGCCACGGCCGGCAGCCAGTACCTGTACGGCCCGGACCTGCTGGTCGCCCCGGTGACCACGCCGGGCACGACGGCGACCACGCCGGTGTGGTTCCCGCCGGGCAGCACGTGGACGGACTACTTCACCGGCAAGCGGTACGCCGGCGGCACCACCGCCGAGATCACCACGACGCTGGACACCATGCCGGTGTTCGTCCGCTCCGGAGCGAAGAAGCCGTGACACGACGGGTGGCGGCGTTCTCGATCGAGAACGCCGCCACCCGTTCCCGTTAAGGTCCCGATCATCGGGGTATTGCCACCAGTGAATCCACCGCGACCGGGAGGATCCACGTCATGAGCGGCACCGGCACCGTGCGCGGCGGCACCTCCCTCGCCCGGCGCGACATTCTGTCGCAGGAGTTCATGGACGCCCCCGGCTGTGACCCCGATCGGCTGGACCGTACCTACCGGCAGTTCCGCACCGTCAACCGGCTCGTCTCCGGCTGGCGACGCCTCTACCGGCACCGGATCCGGCCGGTCCTGGACACCCACCGGCCCACCACTCTGCTGGACATCGGCTTCGGCGCGGGCGACATCTCCCGGGCCCTCATGCGATGGGCGGCCCACGACCGGCTCGTTCTGCACACGACGGCCATCGACCCGGACGTGCGCGCCCTGCGTCATGCGCGCGGGCGGCCGACGGCCGGGGTCCGCTTCGAGCAGGCGTCCAGTGCGGACCTGGTGGCCCGGGGCGACCGGTACGACCTGGTGATCTCCAACCATCTCCTGCACCACCTGGACCCGGAGGCGCTCGCGGGCGTGCTGGCCGACAGCCGGGCACTGTCCCGCCGCCTGGTCATCCACAACGACCTGTCCCGCGGGCGTGCGGGCTACGGCCTCTATGCCGTCGCGACCCTGCCGTTCGCCCGCCGGTCGTTCATCCACCAGGACGGGCTGCTCTCCATCCGCCGCAGCTACCGGCGTGGCGAACTGCAGGCGGTCGTCGCGCCGGGGTGGCGGGTCACGCCGATGTTCCCGCAGCGGCTGCTGCTCACCTGGGAGCCCGGCGATGAGTGACGCCCGCCGGACGTCGCCGGCCCGATCCCTGATCACCGCCGCGGCGCTCGGCTACCTCACCAACACCGCCTTCGGCGTCGCCGTCGCGATGGGCGCGATCGACAACCGGCGCATCCGCTGGGTCCACCATGCCCTGTACGTGGTGACCTCCTCGCTGACCACCGCCGCGCTCGCCGCCGCCGCCATCGAACGGCGGCCCGGCGGACTCGCGCTGCTGCCGGCGGCCGGTCCGCTGGTCGTGCTGCCCTACGCCGGCGGCCGGCTGCATCGGCATGCCGCCGTTGCGGGGTCGGCCGCTCCGGCGTACCTCATCGCCCTCGTCCTGGCCTGGAAGGACCGCTGATGGAATTTCTCGATGTGGTACGCCGCCGCCGCACCACCAACGGCGCGTTCCTGCCCGACCCGGTCTCCGAGGAGCACCAGAGGCTGCTGATGGAGGTGGCCGGACGGGCTCCGTCACAGCTCAACAGCCAACCGTGGCGGTTCGTGATCGTGGAGGAACGCGAGACGATCGAGAGGATCGCGCGGATCAGCGGGGAGAGCATGACCGAGGCGATGTCCAACGGCACCTTCTTCGAGCGGTACAAACCGTATTTCCGGTTCAGCAAGGAGGAGATGGAACGCCGCCGCGACGGCATGCTGTTCGACCGCCTGCCCGCGCCGCTGCGTCCGTTCACCGGTCAGGTCTTCACCTCGCGCGGCCAGAAGCTCATGAACGCCATGCGTGTTCCGCAGACCCTCGGGGCGGAGAACCGAAAGCTCGTGGCCGGCTCCCCACTGCTGCTGGGCGTGATGCTCGACCGCGCGGAGTACCGGCCGGGGGAGCTGTCGTCCTTCTACTCGGTGTTCAGCATGGGCGCGGCGATGGAGAACCTGTGGCTCACCACCGTGGAGCTGGGCATGGGCATCCAGTTCATCTCCTTCCCGATGGAGGTTCCGGGGCGCTGGGACGAGATCGTCCGCCTGCTCGAGGTGCCGGACGATCTGGAGCTGATGGCCGTCTACCGCCTCGGCTACCTGCCGGCCGAGCAGCGGCGCCCGCCCATCGACTGGACCAGCGAGCAGCGCAAACTGCCCTCGCAGTACGTGTTCCGGGGCACCTGTGCCACGCCGCAGCAGGGCTGGGATCAACCGGCCGGGTGAGGCGGCTCGGCCGGGCCGAGATGGGCGTCCAGCGCGGCCTGCAGCAACGCGTCGGCCCGGTCCGTCCCGGTCGCCAGCTGCAGGCTGCCCCAGCGCCACAGCTGGGCGATGCCGTGCAGGTTGGCCCAGAGCGCCCCGGCGACCATCCGTGGCGGGTTGCCGCCCGGCGGCCCCGCCTCGGTGATCAGGTCGACGAGCAGCGCGAACAGGGGCAGGCTGGTCTCCCGCAGGCCCAGCCGGTTGCTCTCCAGCAGGTCGTGACGCGACATCAGCTCGAACATGCCCGGGTTGTCGCGGGCGAAGTCCAGATAGGCGCGCCCCAGGACGCCGAGTTTCGCCCGGGCGCTCAGATCGGACCGCGCGATCGTCTCCGTCGCGGTGGTGGTCAACGTCAGGAAGCCCTCGCGGGCGATGGCGGACAGCAACTCCAGGTGGGTCGGGAAGTGCCGCCGCGGCGCGCCGTGCGAGACCCCGGCCTGCCGGGCGATCTCCCGCAGGGTCAGCGCCTGGATCCCCTCCCGGGCCAGCAGATCGACCCCCACCTGCACCAACCGGGCCTTGAGGCCCACATCCGCCGCTTCCACAGGCAATGTCTACCAGAGGCATCAGCGGTCAGCGGCGATCGGCCGTCACGATCTCGCGCCCGGCACGTGGCCGGGCGCCCGGCAGCAGAGCGGCCGGCGCCAGGGCGAGCACCGCGAACCCGGCGAGCGCCCACACCGCGGTCGCGGCCGTCGCGGCGGTCAGGATCGCGGCGGCGACTGCGATGCCCAGCGCCGAACCGAGGTTCATCGCGCTCTGCTTGAGGCCGCCGACCACGCCCGCGTAGGCCGGTGGGGCGTCGCCGACGACGGTGCCCGTCGCGGTCACCATGACGATCGCGTACCCGGCGCCGAGCACCGCGGCCGCCGCGCCGACCGGGCCGAACACGGCCAGCCCGGCGATGCCGAGCGCCACCAGGACCACCCCGGCCACGGCGGTGCGGCGAGGATCCCAGCGGCGCAGCGCCAGACCGGTCAGTGGCGCGCCGACCACCATGGCGACGGTCAGCGGGAGCACCTGCACGCCGCCGGCCAGCGCGCTCAGGCCGAGCTGCTCCTGCAGCATCAGGCCGGCCACGAAGAGCGCGCCGAACAGCCCGGCCGCGATGACGAGCAGGAGCGACATCGACGCCATCACCGGCCGGGACCGGGCGACCGCGGCCGGCACCAGACCGTCCTCGGAATTCCGCAGGCGTCGCACCAGCAGGGCGCCGAGCACGGCGGCGACGGCCGGTTCCACCAGGGTCACCGGCGGGTTCCAGCCTTCCGTCAGCGTGTGGACCAGGAGCCCGAGCGAGGTAGCCAGCAGAGCCGCGTCGAGCAGATGCAGGCGCGCCCGGACAGGCTGATCCCGTTGCTCCACACCGCGCACCGAGAGGGCGGCGGCCACGATGAGCAGCGCGACCGGGACGTTGACGAGGAACACCGAACTCCACCCGTACCGGTCGACCAGCGCACCGCCGAGCACCGGCCCCAGTGCCCCGGCGACAGCGATGCCGCTGGTCCGGACAGCGACCGGCATGCTCAGCCGGTCCGGCGGGTAGGCGAGCCGGAGCAACGCGAGGGTGGCCGGCTGCAGGAGCGCGCCGAACAGGCCCTGCACGGCCCGTCCGGCGATCACCCCGTCGATGCCCGGAGCCAGCACGATGGCCACCGAGACGGCCCCGAAGCCCGCCGCGCCGATCAGCAGGAGGCGGGCGTGGCCGAACCGGTCACCCAGCCGTCCACCGAGGACCAGCAGCGACGCCACCGCGATCAGGTAGGCCGTGCTGGTCCACTGCACCTCGGCGACCGACGCGTGCAGCGTGCGCCGCAGACCGGGCTGGGCCACCAGCAGCGCCGTGCCGTCGAAGGACACCATCATGGCGCCGGCGACGCCGGCCACCAGGGCTAGGAAGCGGCTCATGCCCGGACGCTACCAACCAAGCGTAGACAGTGTCTACACGCCCTGGTCAGCCGGCGAACGCCTGGCGCTTGCACGCCAGGAACTTGTCCGAGCCGGCGTCGCCGTTCGGGCCGACGGCGGTGAGACCGAACTCGCCGGTCTCCGGATCGGGCTCGGTCAGCTGGTAGCCCGCGGCCTTGGCGCACTGATACCACTCGCGCTGGTTGTCCTTGTACTCGCTCGGGTTCGTGCGCTTCTGGTTGTCGTCGAAGGACTCGGGCTGCTTGGCCTCACAGGCCCGGAAGGCGGCGACGTCCTCGTCCTCCGCGTCCGCCGCGGTGAGCCCCTTGGTGATCATTAAGGCGCCCTGCCCACGGAACTTCGTGCCGCCCTTGGCCACCATGCAGTCCTCCCAGGGCCGGATCATGGCCGCCAGCTGGGCGTCGGTGGCGTCGACCGGGAACACCGGCCGCTGCCCGGCGGTGCCGGCCGCCGACGGCGCGCCGGCGGTCGGGGCAGCCGACTGCAGGGTGGCCACCCCGGGCGCCGGCTCCGGGTCCGAGGAACAGCCGGCCGCCGCGACGAGGACTGCGGCCAGGGTGACGAGTGTCGGTGTCAGGCGCATGTCGATCCTTTCAGCTCGAAGCCAGGGCTTCGGTAGGGGTCAGCCGTGAAGCGCTCACGGCCGGGTACACGCCGGCGACGATGCCGACGAGAGTGGAGCCGGCCAGGCCGGTCAGAAGGGCCGGCAGGGGTACGACGAACGGCCAGCCGTGCGCGGCGGCATAACCGGCCGTCAGCAGCACCCCCAGGACGGTGCCGGTGAGCCCGCCGAGCGCGGCCAGCACCGCCGCCTCGGTGAGGAACTGCGCCCGGATCTGGCCACGGCTGCTGCCCAGCGCACGGCGCAGGCCGATCTCGGAGCGGCGTTCCAGCACCGACACGACCATCGTGTTGGCGACACCGACCCCACCGACCAGCAGCGCCACCGCGGCCAGGCCGAGCAGCAGCACGGAGAACGTGGCCTCGGTGGCACGCTTGGCCGCCAGGGCCTCGGACGGCCGGGTCACCGACACGTTCTCCGGGTGCGCGGGGTCCACAGTGGCCGGCAGGACACCGCGGACCGCTTCGACGGCGGACTCCTCCGCCCGTACGTAGATGGTGGTGGGGTTGCCCTTGAAGCCGAGGTGCTCGGTCGCGGTGGCCCAGCCGACCAGCACCGACCGGTCGACGTCGGGCGCCAGCGGGATCGGATCGAGGATGCCGGTCACGGCGAACCAGCGCCTCCCGATGATCACCTGCGGCGGCGGGCCGGTCCGGGGCAGCTCGTCGAAGCCCAGCCGGGACGCGGCGACAGCGCCGAGCACCACGGCCGGGAACCCCTGCTCGACCGGGGTGAGCCAGTGCCCGGCCCGGACCCGGGCGTCGAGAACGCCGAGCAGGTCGGGGCGGGTGGCGCGGACGGTCAGGCCGGAGCCGTCGCGGGGGTCGGTGCGGTCCGACCGCCGGACCAGCGCCGCGGTGCCCGCGGTGGCGCTGACCGCGGTCACCGGCGCGATCCGCCGGACCATCGCGACCGACTCGGCCGGCAGCACCGTCGTGTCGTCCTGGCTCTGCGTGGGGACGATCTGGAGCATGTCGGCGCCGAGGGCGGCCAGTTCCCGGTCCAGCGCGGCCTGGCTGGACGCCGGGATGCCGGTGACGACGACCATCGTGGCGATGCCGATCGCGATGCCGAGGACGGAGAGGGCGGCGCGTGCCCGGCGGGTCCGGATGCCGACGAGCCCGAGGCCGAGCAGATCCAGCGGGCTCATGAGGTGGTGACCACCCGGACGCCGTCGGTGAGCCCGTCGCCGCTGACCTCGACCATCCCGCCGGCGAACATGCCGGTCCGCACCGGCACCATCGGTCCGCCCTCGATCTGTACGGCGTACCCGCCCTCGGCCAGCGCGAGCAGCGCGCCGACCGGCGCCACCAGCACGTCCTCGCGGGTCTTGCGGGGCAGGTCGACCTGGACCGGAGCGGCGTCGAGCCGGTCGGCCAGAGCCGGCTCGTCCAGCGTGATCGTCACGGTCACGGTGGGCGGCCCGGCGGCCGGGTCCGCGCCGTCGGCCTGCACGGTGGTGGCCACGGCGGCGACCTTGCCCGGCACCGTGCGCTCGTCCGGCAGCCGCACGTCCGCCTTGTCGCCGCGGTGGATCGAGCCGGCCTCGGACACCTCGGCCTGCACGGTGACGGCCTTGGCGGTCGGGGTCACCGACATCAGCGGGGACTCGGCCGGATCGCCGGCGAGCGCGCTGACCGCGTCGACGCGGACGGGGCCGGTGAGCACCGCCACGTCCCCGGCCCCGACGGCGCCGGTGACCGGCAGGCCGGCGTCGTCCTGCCAGCGTTTGACCGCGTTCATCAACGCCGAGGTGTAGACGTCCTCACCGGTGCGCACCTTCGTCCACACCTCGGCGGGCGCGGACGGCCCGGGCGAGGGGCCGGGTGACGCCCCGGACTGCGGCGCCGGCGACGGCGTGACCTGCCGCACCCGCTCACCGGCCGCATACTGGCGGCCGACGGGGTAGCCGAGTGCCTTCAGGTTGTCGCGGACCACCCGCACGTCACGGCCGACGGTGTTGGGCTGCGCCAGCGTCCGGAAGAGCGGAAGGCTGCCGTAGAACAGCGGCACCGGCTTGTCGTCGATCCGGTAGAGCGCCTTGCCGCGCGAGATCACCGCCCCCGCGGCCGGCAGCCAGGTGACCACGCCGGCGCGGCCTCCCTTGACCGGGCGGGCGGTGCCGTAGCCGAGCTTGCCGGTGAGCGAGATGCTCTCGGTCAGGTCCTGCCGGACCAGCGCCACCGCGGTGACCGCCGGGGTTTCCGGGGTCGCCTCCTTCTGCGGAGAGGTGACGCCGCGTACGGCCCACGCGCCCGCCGCGAGCACCACCGTGACGGCGGGAAGGGCCCACAGAACGGGCCGGGATTTCAGCATGCGGCGCAGTGTCGCCGACCTCGATAAGGAACCTGTTAGCTTCGCCCTCCTCCCGCCACGGGACACCTATAGTCGTCGCCGTGCGTGCATATCTGCTGGTAGCCGAGGATGACCCCGCCCAGGCCGAGGGCATGCGGCGCTATCTGGCCGCCGACGGTCACGAGGTGCTGGTGGTGCACGACGGCCGGGTCGCGCTCGACGAGTTCCGCCGCCGGCGGCCCGATCTGCTGGTGCTGGATCTGATGATGCCCGGCCTCGACGGCATGACCCTGTGCCGCATCCTGCGGAGGGAGTCGGACGTCCCCATCCTGGTGCTCACCGCACGGTCCGCGGAGAACGACCTGCTCACCGGATTGAACGACGGCGCCGACGACTACCTGACGAAACCGTACTCGCCGAAGGAGCTGCTCGCCCGGATCCGCGCCCTGCTGCGCCGCAGCCGCAGCCACGCCACCGACACGGTGCTGACGATCGGCGCGCTCACCATCGACGTCGAACGCCACACCGTGCTCGACGGCGGGCGCCCGGTGGAGTGCACCCGCGGCGAGTTCGCGATCCTCGCCGCCATGGCCGCGCAGCCCGACCGGGTCTTCACCCGCGCCCAGCTGCTCACCCACACCAACGGCGAGGACCGCGACTCGATCGAGCGCAGCATCGACGTGCACGTCCTCAACCTGCGCCGCAAGATCGAGCCCGATCCGCGCCGCCCGTCCCGGCTCCTCACCGTGTACGGAATCGGATACAAGATGACAGCGGATGTCTGAGCGGGTGCCGCTGCACCGCAGCCTGATCTTCCGGCTGCTCGCGGCGTCGCTCACCATCGCCGCGGCCGCGGTCGTCGCCACCGCCTGGCTCGCCACCCAGGCCGCCTCGCGCACCATCCGGCAGCAGATCGGGCAGTCGCTGACCGACGACAAGAAGGTCTACGACGAGCTGCTCGGATACGCCGCCACCCACAGCGACTGGTCCGGAGTCTCGTCGCTGATCACCGCCCGCGCCGCGGAACTGGACCGGCGGATCACGCTGACCACCGAGGATCGCCGGATCATCGCCGACTCCGGGGCGGGACCGGCGCTGGACGGGGTGCGCCCGTCGGCGACCGTCGACGCGTTCTCGGTCGACGCGGGGCTCACCGGGCGTACCGATCACATCGACCCGCGGATCGTCGGGCCGTACCGGCTGACCGCGGCCGAGCAGCGCACCATGCGCAACCAGCTGACCGGGTACCTGGACTGCCTGCACAACGGTGGCGCCGAGGGACAGATCGTGACCGGCGCGCACGACCGGCCCAAAGTGGTCATCACCCGGCTGGGCAAGCTGAGCGACCTGTGCGAGCTGGTCCCCCCGGTGGCCAAGAGCGAGGAGCGGCCGCTCGCCCAGCTACGGGGGCTCGTCGCTGCCTGCGCCGGCGAGAAGAAGCCCGACGAGGTGTCGATCTGGCCGGATCTGAACATCGCCATCGTCGACCCGGACACCAGCATGTTCGACGACGACCGGATCGCGAAAGCCGCTGGATGTCTGGACGCGTCACGGCGTACCCAGCTGGAGCCCTATGTGGCGCCACCCGCGCTGCTGTTCGTGACCGACCCCGCCGATCCCACCGCCGGCCCGGTGTTCGCCCTGTCCCGGCAGAACCTGGTCCGCACCGGCACCGCCACCGCCGTCGTCCTGGCCCTCGCCGTGCTCGTGACGGTGCTCGTCGGCCGCCGCCTCACCCGGCCCCTGCGCGCGCTCACCGACGCCGCCCGCAACCCCGGCGACCACCCACGGGTCACCATCACCAGCCGGGACGAGATCGGCTACCTCGCCGCCGCGCTCGACGAGCTGGCCGAACGCCGGGAGCAGTCCGAACGCCTGCGTCAGGCGATGGTCAACGACGTGGCCCACGAGCTGCGCAACCCGCTCGCCAACATCCGTACCTGGCTGGAAGCGGTGCACGACGGTCTCGCCACCGTCGACGGGCCGGTGCTCACCCTCCTGCAGGACCAGACCGCCCAGCTGCAGCACATCGTCGACGACCTGCGCGACCTGGCCGCCGCCGACGCCGGCACCCTGCGCATGCACCCCGAAGCCACGTTCGTCAACGACCTCGTGGCCCAGGTCGTCGACGCGCACCTGCCCAACGCCGTCACCGCCGGGGTCACGCTGCTCACCGACCACGACGGCGACCCCGAACCGGTGGTCGACCCGGTCCGCCTGCGCCAGCTGATCGGCAACCTGCTGTCCAACGCCATCAGGCACACCCCGGCCGGGGGTACGGTGACCGTCCGCACCGCGAGCGCCGCCGGGCAGCTCACCGTCGTCGTCGCCGACACCGGCGCCGGCATCGCCCCGGGCGACCTGCCCAAGGTCTTCGACCGGTTCTGGCGGGCCGATCAGTCCCGCTCCCGCAGCACCGGCGGCAGCGGGCTCGGCCTGTCGATCGCCCGGCAGATCGCCGCCGCGCACGGCGGCGACATCACCGTGCGCAGCGAACTCGGCGCCGGCACGACCTTCACCGTCACCCTGCCGGCCGGATAGTCACCGGCCGGTCGGTCACCGGCCGGCGGTGTCGTCACTGTCGGCGACCACCCGGCCGTCGCGGATCTCGACGCACCGCGGCAGCGACGCCGCGATGTCCCGGTCGTGGGTGATCACGGCGATCGTGGAGCCCTCGGCATGCAACCGGACCAGCAGATCAAGAACCGCCCGCCCGGTACGGGTGTCCAGCGCGCCGGTCGGCTCGTCCGCCAGGATCAGCCCCGGCCCGTTGACCAGCGCCCGCGCGATCGCCACCCGCTGGCGCTCGCCACCGGACAGCTGATGGGGCTGGTGGTCCACCCGGTGTTCGAGGCCGACCCGGGCCAGCGCCTCGAGGGCGAGCGGCCGGCGCCGCCGGCGCGGGACACCCGCGTAGAGGAGTCCCGCCGCGACGTTGTCGGCCGCGCTGAGCCCCCGCGTCAGGTGGAACTGCTGGAAGACGAAGCCCAGCCGATGGCCGCGCAGCCGGGACAGCTGCCGGTCGGTGAGCCCGGCGACATCCCGCCCGTCGACGTGCACCGCCCCGGACGTCGGCCGGTCGAGGGTGCCCATGATCGCCAGCAGCGTCGACTTCCCGGACCCGGACGGCCCGACGATGCCGACGAGTTCCCCCTGCCCGATGGAGAGGCTGACCCGGTCGAGGGCGGTGACCCCACCGGGATAGACCATGCTGACGTCGTCCACGGCGAGTACGGGTGTGTTGAGCACCCGGGCACCTTGCCCGATCGATGTCAGGAACCGATTAGCCCGCGCCCGGGTGGCCGGGACGGCCTACGACGTGCGGCCGCGCAGGGCGATCCGGCGCTGTTCGACCCGCAGGAACGCGCCGATCTGCTCGGTCGCGAGCCCGTCGTTGTTCAGGAACCGGATCCGTACGTGACCGGCGTCCTCGTTGACGCTGACCACCAGGCACGTGAGGTCGGCGACGCCGGTCGGCAGGTCCAGCCGGACCGAGGTGTGCGCGCCCCAGACCTCCTCCGGCGCGTGCCGCAGGTCTTGCAGGAAGGCCCGGCACGCGAACGGGAACGCGACGATGCGGGCGCCGGTCAGGGACAGGTCCAGGGTGTGGCCGGTCAGTTCCAGGCCGGACGGCGCCGTGACGACGGCGCCCACCCGGACCGGCAGGCGGAGCCCGAGACGCCGTTCGATGCCGGCCACCGACTCGTCGATCCGGATGTACACACCCGGCTCCTCGGAGTCCGGCGCGTCGATGACCGTGCCGGCGGCGAAACCACCGCGGCTCTGCTGGGTCCACTGGATCTCGACCCGGGTCCCGGCCGCGACACGCCGGCCCTCGGCCTCCACCCGCAGCAGGTCACCGGGGCACCGCGACACCCGGCAGGCGAACGCCTGGCCGTCATGGAACGACACGTGCACCTCGGGCGCGTTCCACGGCAGGGGCTGCTCGTGGTGAAGATCGATCTCCGCACCGAGCAGTGCCCAAGGCTGAATCATCCGCGAAGTCCTCCCCTGCGTCCCGCCGTGATCGGCGGCCAGGTTGACTGTCGGCAGGACGACGCCGGACATGTGGCAACTGGTCACTCCGGGTCCGACCGGTCGAGGATGCGGATGCCGGCGGCGTACCGCAGAAGGTCGGCGTCGCTGACGGTGAGCCCGCCGCCGACGGTGATCTGCAGGGTGGCGTCCCAGTCGGCGACGTCGATGGACAGGCTGACCTGCCCGGCCTGGCGGGTCAGCACGGCGTCGTGCCCGCCGACCTTCTCGTTGACGCCGGTGAGCTGCCGGCGTTTGCGCAGCACCGTGCTGACCACGCCGCCGCCCGGCGCGCGGAAGACCATCCGGGACGCGGTCACCGTCTCGGTGGCCAGGCCCTTCGGGCTCAGATCAAGATCAAAGGGCGGTGGTACGGCGATCGCCGCGGCCCGGATCGAGCCGGCGAGCTGCACCACCTGATCCGGCGTGTACGTGTCGTCGGTGTCGAGCCGCAGCCACCGCCCCGGCGACTCCTTCCAGTACAGGGTGAGCTGCTTCGCCGGTGTCACGTCGACGGTCCGCAGCGTGCCGGCGTGCCCGCGCACCTGTCGCGGGGTCTCGGCCGCGTCGCCGGTGAAGGACGGTTCCCGGTCCGACAGGGTGATCGTCACGTCGGCGTGCTCGCGGTCCTCGGTCGCCTCGAAGAACGCGCGCAGGCTGCCGCCGTCCATCGACGCGACCGGGGCGCTCATCCCGTCGGTGGCCGGAAGCGTGTAGGGGAACACCGGCGCGGTCCACCCCTCGCCGAACGTCACGGTGGTGCCGCCGCCGGTGGAGGAGGGCGAGCGGTTCTGCGGACGGCCGGCCGACGGGGGCGCGGACGACGGGGCGGGGCCGGACGGGACGCCGGTCACGGCCGGGCCGGTCACCGCCGGGCCGGACGCGGCCGGTGGGGTGACCGACCGGGGCCGGGCGGCGAGCATCGTCACGACCGGGATGCCGGCGGCCACCACGGCGGCGACGGCGGCCGCCGCCGTGACGGTGACCAGGCGACGGCGGCGATACCGGCGGGACCGCTCGTGCACGCTGCCCAGCAGGCCGACGCCGGCGGGGGCGTCGTCGGCGGCGTCCCGCAGCGTCTGCGCGAGCATGCGGTTCAGGTCATCCATCGCCACCGGCTCCTCTCTGGCTCAGGGTGGTCCGCATCTGGGCGAGCGCGCGGGTGGCCTGCGACCGCACCGTCGACTTGCCGCAGCCCAGCAGGGCGGCGATCTCCTCATCCGGCAGATCGCAGTAGAACCGCAGGACCAGCACGGCCCGCTGGGCGCGGGGCAGGCCGCGCAGCAGGGTCCACATCTGGTCGCGGGCCACGACCCGGTGCTCGGGCGCGTCGGAGGGGGCCGGCTCGGGCACCTCGGCGAGGACCGCCTCCCGGTACGCACGGCGCCGCCGCCAGGACAGGAACTGCCGGACGATCGCCGTCCGGACGTACGCCTCGACGTGGTCCATCGCGGCGATCCGGTCCCAGCGGCGGTGCAGCCGGGCCAGCACCTCCTGCACGAGATCCTCGGCCAGGTGCGCGTCACCGGACAGCACGTACGCGAACTTGAGCAGCGCGCGCCCGCGGCCGGTGACGAACTCGTCGAAGTCGTCGACGCCGGGGAGCCCCGGCTCCCGGGACAGCGGCTCAGCACGCCTCATGCACGTACGACCTGTTTCCCGGGGTGGTGACGTCGACATCGCGCAGCACGATCGACAGGCGGCTGCCGAAGGCGGAGCAGGCCTTGGTGAAGCCGGCGCGCGAATACTCGATCACGATCACATTGTCGCCGTAGGAGGCGGTGTAGGCGTCGCACTCGTCGTAGTCGGCGCACTCCTCGGCCACCGCGAAGTCGAACCCGATCTTGCGGGCGTTCGCCTTGCTCAGCTCGGCGGAGTTCTTCTGCCCGACGGCCAGGCTCCGGGCATGTGCGCGGGTGGCCAGCGACGTGGCGTACGCGATCGCCTGGCTCTGATTGAGAAGACCCTTGGAGCGGGTGTACGAATCGAGGTTGTCCAGTTCGACGGCCTGGAAGCCCTTGGTGGCGCACCGGTCCATCCATCCGCCGACGACGCCGGTCAGCGCGGCGCGCTTGGCCTCGGTGGAGAAGTCCAGCATCACCTCGTCCCAGTCCTGGTCGATGACGAGCTTGCCGGCGGCGTCGCGCAGCAGCAGCTCGGGGTGGTTGGCCGTCCACCACGACTCGGCGCCCGGCTGGGCCTGGAAGGCGTTGACGTAACAGATGTTGTAGAGCCCGGCGGCCGGAGCCGCCTCGCTGTCCCGGCTGACCACGGTGACGCCCGCCGGCGGGGTGTAGACGCCGCCGATCTGGTAGTCGAACACGGCGTTCGCCGGCGGCGGCGTCCACGAGCCCGGCTTCACGGTGGCGGTCGCCGTGGCCGACGCGACGGGGGAGGCCGGCGTCTTCGTCGCGGTGGCGGACGGCCGGGCCGAGGTGGCACCCGGCGCCACCGAGGGGGAGGCCTTGGTGGTGGGTGCGGTCGTGGCCGGCTTCGTGCGGCTCGGTTTGGCGCTGTGCCAGGGGGCGCGGGTGCCGGCGTCCGCGGTGCCGATGCCGACACCCAGAGCGACGAGCGCGACGGCCGTCATCGTGAGTCCCACCGTGAGCCTCGTGCGGCTGGCTGCCATTGATGTGACTCCTTGCGTGCTGGGGGAGGGTTCCTCACCTAGGAACGCGATGGGCCGGCCCGGTTGCTGCCGCCCCTCGGAGACTTCTTTGTGCTGCCCGGCGGTCACCGTGAGTGACGTATGTGTCGGGTGGGAACCTCGGCATGTCCAGCCGGCCGGCGGCCCGCTATTGTTTGCACTAGTGCAAGCGTTCACGTTCTTGTGGATCTGACCGAAGGTGAGCGGTTGTGACCGGTGTGCGAGCCCTTGACGTCCTGATCGTCGACGATGACGACGCCGACGCGATGATGATCGAGGAAGCGTTGCAGGAGTCGACGGTTCCGCCGGTGGTCCATCGGGCGATCGACGGCACCCAGGCCCTGGAGTATCTGCGTCGTGAAGGCGAGTTCGCCGACGCCGTACGCCCCGATCTGATCCTCCTCGATCTCAACATGCCCCGCATGGGTGGCCGGGAGCTGCTCGCCGAGATCAGGGGCGACGACGAGCTGACGGCCATCCCGGTGGTGGTGCTGACCACCTCGGACGCCGTGCCGGACATCGTGGCCAGCTACGCCGGTCACGCCAACGCGTTCGTCACCAAGCCGATGGAGCTGGAGGCGTTCGAGGCGGCCGTGCAGAAGATCAGCCGCTTCTACGGTGACGTCGCGACGCTGCCCTCGGTGTGACCTGATCCGAGCGGTCCGTTCCCGACGGGCGACGAGCACTGCTGACATGCATACTTTCCGCCGATGATCACGCGCGCAGCGGCGTGATGTGGGCACGAGGAGCGGCGGGGAATCCGATGGGCGACGGGATGATTGCACGGGACGCGCCGGCCGGAGCGGCGGGCGCCGCGGTGGCCGATCGTGATCTGCGGCAGCTGCTGGCGGGCCTCACCGCGGTCCGTGACGGTGACTTCGGCACCCGGCTGCCCGACGACGGGGAGGGCCTGCTCGGCGAGATCGCCACCGTGTTCAACGGCATGGTCGATCAGCTGTCGCTGTTCACCTCCGAGGTGACCCGGGTGGCACGCGAGGTCGGCACCGAGGGCCAGCTCGGCGGCCAGGCCGAGGTGCCGGGTGTCTCCGGCACGTGGAAGGACCTCACCGACTCGGTGAACGCGATGGCCGGCAACCTGACCGACCAGGTGCGTGACATCGCCCAGGTGGCCACGGCGGTGGCCCGCGGTGACCTGTCCCAGAAGATCACCGTGGACGTCCGCGGCGAGATCCTCGAGTTGAAGAACACCATCAACACGATGGTCGACGAGCTGTCGTCGTTCGCCGACGAGGTGACCCGGGTGGCCCGTGAGGTCGGCAGCGAGGGCCGGCTCGGCGGGCAGGCCGAGGTGCCCGGCGTGGCCGGCACGTGGCGTGACCTGACCGACTCGGTGAACTTCATGGCCGGCAACCTCACCAACCAGGTCCGTAACATCGCGCAGGTCACCACGGCGGTGGCCCGCGGCGACCTGTCGCAGAAGATCACCGTCGACGCGCGCGGCGAGATCCTGGAGCTCAAGTCCACGATCAACACGATGGTGGATCAGCTGTCGTCGTTCGCCGACGAGGTGACCCGGGTGGCCCGTGAGGTCGGCACCGACGGGCGTCTCGGCGGGCAGGCCCAGGTGAGCGGGGTCGCCGGCACGTGGCGTGACCTGACCGACTCGGTGAACTCGATGGCCGGCAACCTGACCGACCAGGTCCGCAGCATCGCCCAGGTGGCCACGGCGGTGGCCCGCGGCGACCTGTCGCAGAAGATCACCGTCACGGCGCGCGGCGAGATCCTGGAGCTGAAGAACACGATCAACACGATGGTGGATCAGCTGTCGTCGTTCGCCGACGAGGTGACCCGGGTGGCGCGTGAGGTCGGCACCGAGGGCCGGCTCGGCGGGCAGGCCGACGTCAAGGGCGTCTCCGGCACGTGGAAGGACCTCACCGAGTCGGTGAACGTGATGGGCGACAACCTGACCGCCCAGGTGCGCAGCATCGCCGAGGTCACCACGGCGGTGGCCCGCGGCGACCTGACGCAGAAGATCCGGGTCGACGCGCGCGGCGAGATCCTGGAGCTCAAGGAGACCATCAACACGATGGTCGACCAGCTGAGCGCGTTCGCCGACGAGGTGACCCGGGTGGCCCGTGAGGTCGGCACCGAGGGCCGGCTGGGTGGCCAGGCCCGGGTGCTCAACGTGGGCGGCACCTGGAAGGACCTGACCGACAACGTGAACGTGATGGCCTCCAACCTGACCAGCCAGGTGCGCTCGATCGCCCTGGTGGCCACCGGTGTGGCGCAGGGCGACCTGAGCAAGAAGATCACCGTGGAGACCAAGGGCGAGGTCGCCGTCCTGGCACAGACCATCAACACCATGGTGGACACGCTGAGCGCGTTCGCCGACGAGGTGACCCGGGTGGCCCGTGAGGTGGGCACCGAGGGCCGGCTCGGCGGCCAGGCCCGGGTGCCCAACGTGGCCGGCACCTGGAAGGACCTGACCGACAACGTCAACTCGATGGCGAACAACCTGACCGGCCAGGTCCGCAACATCGCCCAGGTCACCACCGCCGTGGCGCAGGGCGACCTGACCAAGAAGATCGACGTCGACGCGCGCGGCGAGATCCTGGAGCTCAAGACCACCATCAACACCATGGTCGACCAGCTCTCCAGCTTCGCCGCCGAGGTCACCCGGGTGGCCCGTGAGGTGGGCAGTGAGGGCCGGCTCGGTGGCCAGGCCGAGGTCGAGGGCGTCTCCGGCACGTGGAAGCGGCTCACCGAGAACGTCAACGAGCTGGCCGGCAACCTCACCCGGCAGGTGCGGGCGATCGCCGAGGTGACCAGCGCGGTCGCCACCGGTGACCTGACCCGGTCGATCACCGTGGACGCCTCCGGGGAGGTCGCCGAGCTCAAGGACAACATCAACTTCATGGTGGAGTCGCTGCGCGAGACCACCCGCGCCAACCAGGAGCAGGACTGGCTCAAGACCAACCTGGCCCGGATCTCGTCGCTGATGCAGGGCCACCGCGATCTCGAAGCGGTCGCCTCCCTGGTGATGAACGAGCTGGTGCCGCTGGTCGGCGCGCAGCTGGGCACCTTCCTGCTGGTCGACGACACCGGCGCGGGCGCGGACCTGCGGGTGGTCGGCAGCTACGGGCACAACGGCGTCGGCCGCCGGTACGCCCTCGGCGAGTCGCTGGTCGGGCAGGCCGCCGTCGCGAAACGGCGCATCGTCGTCGACGAGGTGCCGGCCGACTTCTTCACCGTGTCGTCCAGCCTCGGGTCGGCCGTACCGCTGCAGGTCGTGGTCCTTCCGATCCTGGTCGAGGATCAGGCGCTCGGCGTGATCGAGCTGGCCGCGATGTCCCCGTTCACGCAGGTGCACCAGGACTTCCTGGACCAGCTGATGGAGACCATCGGCGTCAACGTCAACACGATGGTCGCCAACGCCCGGACCGATGTGCTGCTCACCGAGTCGCAGCGGCTCGCCGCCGAGCTGCAGGCCCGGTCCGAGGAACTGCAGGCCCGGTCGGAGGAGCTGCAGCGCTCCAACGCGGAGCTGGAGGACAAGGCGTCGCTGCTGGCCCGGCAGAACCGGGACATCGAGACGAAGAACTCCGAGATCGAGCAGGCCCGCCAGGAGCTGGAGGCGCGTGCCCAGCAGCTGGCACTGGCGTCGAAGTACAAGTCGGAGTTCCTGGCCAACATGAGCCACGAGTTGCGTACCCCGTTGAACTCGTTGTTGATCCTCGCCCAGCTGCTGGCCCAGAACCCGTCCCGGAACCTGACCGCCAAGCAGGTGGAATACGCCACCGTCATCCACTCGGCCGGCACCGACCTGCTGCAGCTGATCAACGACATCCTCGATCTGTCCAAGGTCGAGGCCGGCAAGATGGACATCGCGCCGGAGGCGTTCGAGCTGCGCAACCTGCTCGACTACGTGGAGGCGACGTTCCGGCCGCTGACCACGTCGCGCGGGCTCGACTTCGAGGTGTCGACCGCCGCCGACGTGCCGCGCGGCCTGTTCACCGACGAGCAGCGGCTGCGCCAGGTGCTGCGCAACCTTCTCTCCAACGCCGTCAAATTCACCGAGCAGGGTGGGGTACGGCTACGTATCGAGCGGGCCACGCCGGCCGAGCTGTCGCCGTCGCTGGCCGAGCACGCCACCGTCATCGCGTTCCGGGTGACCGACACCGGCATCGGCATCGCCGAACAGCAGCTGACCGCCATCTTCGACGCGTTTCAGCAGGCCGACGGCACCACCAGCCGGCGGTACGGCGGAACCGGGCTCGGCCTGTCGATCAGCCGGGAGATCGCCTGGCTGCTCGGCGGTGAGATCCGCGCCCACAGCGTCCTCGGCCAGGGCAGCACCTTCACCCTGTACATGCCGGTCCAGCGGGTGATCGACCTGGTGACGCAGCCCCTGCCGGCGCCCGCCGATCCGGAGCTGATCGCCCCCACCCCGGCCGCACCGGCCGCGCCGCGCCGGCTGCTGGTCGTCGAGAGCCACCCGGAGGGTCTGCTGACCCTGATCGCGCGGGGCGCCGCGGCCACCGTGGCCGAGACGCACGGGCCGACCGATGTGGTGACCGCCGTCGACCCGGCCGCGGCCGTCGCCGAGCTGCGGTCGCAGCGGTTCCACGCCGTGGTCCTGGACCTGGCGATGCCCGCCGACAACGGGCCGAACTTCCTGAAGGCGCTGCACGACGAGGCGGACCTGCGTGACGTCGCGGTGCTGGTGTTCCGTACGCAGAACGCGCCCCTGGGCAACGACACGCTGCTGCAGGCCTTCGCCCAGACCCGCCCGCTGGAGTCGCTGTCCAGCCTCGACGACCTGCGCGAGCGGATCACCCTGCACCTGTCGACGGAGGCCGGGCGGCGGGTGCTGCCGCCGCCGATGCCGGTCGACACGATCGCCGAGGTCTCGGCCGTCGCCCAGAACCTGGCCGGGCGCAAGGTCCTGGTGGTCGACGACGACGCCCGCAACGTCTTCGCGCTGACCAACATCCTCGAACTGCACGGCATGGAGGTCGTCTACGCCGAGAACGGCCGCAAGGGCATCGAGGTGCTGGCCCGGCACGACGACATCGACCTGATCCTGATGGACGTGATGATGCCGGAGATGGACGGCTACGCCGCCACCGCGGCCATTCGGGCCATGCCGAAATACGCCGACCTGCCGATCATCGCGGTCACCGCCAAGGCGATGCACGGCGACCGGGAGAAGAGCATCTCGTCGGGCGCCAGCGACTACGTCACCAAGCCGGTCGACGCCGAGGACCTGCTCACCTGCATCGAACGCTGGCTGTCCGCATGATCGGGGCTGTTTCTTCGAGACGTGCGAAAAGGCCCTCGAAGAGCGCCGAAAAAACGGTTATGAGAATGCGTTTCCCCTGTTCGGAGGGTGTTCAGAACATTGACCGGGGCATTTGACCTTTCCCGGGTGTGAGCGTTAACTTCTCGTTCCCCCGTGAAAGGAAATCCCCATGAGACGAATGCTTCGGGTCGCGCTGGTGGTCGCGATGGGGCCGATCATCGCGCTGTCCCTGTTCCTGCTGCCACGCCCGGCCGCGGCCGCGGCGCTGACCCAGGTCACCGGGTTCGGCACCAACCCGACGAACCTCCGGATGTACACGTACGTCCCGGACCGGCTGGCGTCCCGGCCCGCCCTGCTGGTGCTGGTGCACTACTGCACCGGCACGGCCGCCGCGATCGCCGGCGGGAACGGGCGGGACTACATCACCGCCGCCGACCGGTACGGCTACGTGGTCGTGCTGCCCGAGGCGACCCGCAGCGAGAAGTGTTTCGACGTGTCCAGCCCGGCCGCGCTGCGCCGCGACGGCGGCAGCGACTCCACCGGCATCATGTCGATGGTCAACTGGGCCCGGTCGCGGTACAACGTGGACCCGGCACGCATCGTGGTCAGCGGATTCTCGTCCGGCGCCATGATGACCAACGTGCTGGCCGCCCAGTACCCCGACGTGTTCAGCGCGGCGTCGGCGTTCTCCGGGGTGCCGGCCGGCTGCTTCGCCACCACGAACGGCTCGCTGTGGAACAGCCAGTGCTCGGGCGGCAACCTGATCAGGACCGCGCAGCAGTGGGGCGACACCGCCCGCGCGATGTACCCCGGATACACCGGCCGGTACCCGCGGATCCAGCTGTGGCACGGTGACCGGGACACCACCCTCGCCTATCCGAACTACGGCGAGGAGATCAAGCAGTGGACCAACCTGCACGGCCTCTCCACGACCCCCGCGTTCACCGACCGCCCGCAGTCGTCGTGGACCAGGACCCGGTACGGCACGACCGGCACCCAGGCGACGATCGAGGGGGTGAGCATCGCCGGCGTGGGACACGACCTGCCGCAGGGGGGACAGCTCGCGTACGCCATCTCGTTCCTCGGCCTCGACACCGGCACGCCCGGCAGCAGCAGCCCTCCCGCGCCGGCCGGCGTGATGATCGCCGGGACCGGGTCGGGCCGGTGCGTCGACGTCGTCGGCGCCGCGACCACCAACGCGGCCGCCACCCAGATCTACGACTGTCACGGCAACAGCAACCAGCGGTGGACCGCCACGTCGTCGAAGCAGCTGACCGTCTACGGCAACAAGTGCCTCGACGCCTCCGGCAGGGGCACCACCAACGGCACCGCGGTCATCATCTACGACTGCAGCGGCCAGGCCAACCAGCAGTGGGACGTCCGGTCCGACGGCACGATCGTCGGCGTCCAGTCCGGTCTCTGCCTGGACACCACCGGCGGCGGCACCGCGAACGGCACCCGCGTGGTCCTGTGGTCCTGCTCGGGCGGCGCCTCCCAGAAGTGGAGCCTGCGCAGTTGAGGCCCGCCGTCCCGGCCCCGCTCCAGGGCCGGGACGGCATCCCCGCTCGCGCTCGGTCAGTCGGCGATCCAGATGCCGTAGTCGCGGGTGGCGGTGCCGAAGTCCTGGAAGCCCAGGATCGTGTTGTTGCCGACGTACGTGTAGTTGTTGATGCCCTTGGCGATGACGTTGCCGCTGGCCGAGGGCCCGAAGACCGGCCCGCCGCTGTCCCCGCCGCGCACCGCCGGACGGCCGTCGACCTGCCGGGCCTCCACGGCGTCGCCCGAGTCGGTGTTGAACTTCTCGACCCGCAGGCCGCAGACCGGGCCACCGGTGTCCCGGGCCGAGGAGCCGCCGGACTGGCACAGGTACTCGCCGGGGAACACCCAGTCCCAGCCCTCGACCGTGGTGACCAGATTGCTGTCCAGGCCGCCCACGTACATCAGGTTGTCGGCCCCGCTGGGGGTGTGCACCAGCGCGATGTCGTGATCGTCGCGGTCGCCGGTGAACGTGCCGATGAACTCACCCACACCGTCGCGGATCTGGTCGCCGTTGCTGCCGCAGTGCCCGGCGGTCAGGATGAAGTCGGCGGAGGAGTTGCGGACCGGGAAACCGGTGGTGCAGCGGGAGTTTCCGTTGATCTGGTCGGCGCCCCCCTTCCACTCCGGCCAGTCGTCCCGGCGGCTGGTCAGGACCCGTGCACCCTGGTCGACGACCTCGACCGGCACCCCCACCTCGGGGATCCGCGCCGCGGTCAGGCCGGCGCCCCCGGCGGTGTCGACGATCACGCGGCTGCCGTCCACGGCGTACTTGATGCGCGGTTTCCCGGCCAGGGAGGTACGCAGCCGGGCGCCGGCCGCACGCAGCTCGCGCAGTGAGTGGGCGGCGGTGGCGATCTGGACGGGGGCGGTCCGCCGGGCGGCGCCGACGGCCTGGCGCACCCCGGCGGGAACCGTGCCCTTCCACCAGAGGACGACCCGGTCGTCCTGGAGTTCGAGACCGGCGTAACCGGTGTTCGTGCCCTGCTCGACGGTGCGGCGGATCGCCGAGGCGGCCTGCGTCAGCGGGATCTGCCGGCGCGCCTCGGCGGGGAACTCGAACCGCTGCGCGGCCGGCTGCGGGGAAGCCGGTGGCGCGGCGGCGGTGGCGGGAGTGCCGGTGATGACCAACGCGACGGCGATGCCGAGGGCGGAGCCCAGACGCCTGTTGTCGTTCATGCGGTGTGCCTCTCCACGCGGGGGACGGGGTGATCCGCAGATCGACAACAGTCTATAAGTAAAGGTTCCTAAAAAGGCAGTCACTCGCGCGGGTCGCCTCATGCGCCGGCCGCCGGCTCCTCGTTCCGGCAGTTCTCACTGCTGACGGTTGAGCCGCTGGCCGAGGCCGCCGTCGACGTTGAGCTCCGCACCGGTGGTGAAGGTGGCGTCGAAGGCGAGGAAGAGCACGGCGCGCGCGACCTCCTCGGCCGAACCGTGCCGGCGCATCGGGGTGATGGTGTCGCCGACCTTCTCGAACGCGGCCAGCATCTCGGGGGAGGCGCCGGTGATGCCCCCGGTCGGGGTGTCGATGAAGCCGGGGCTGATGCTGTTGACCCGGATGTCGCGGGGCAGCAGCTCGGCGGCGATGACCTTGGTGAAGGCGCGGACGGCGGCCTTCGATCCGGCGTACGGACCCATGCCGGGGTTACCGGAGTCGTTGGCGATCGAGGTGGTGAAGATGATCGAGCCACCGTCCTCGACCAGCGGCGCGAGGCGCTGGGCGGTGAAGAACGCGCCCTTGGCGTTGACGTTGAAGGTGTTGTCGAACAGCTCCTCGGTGACGTGCCCGAACGGGCCGGGCCGGGCGAAGCCCGCGTTCACGAAGAGCAGGTCGATCCGGCCGAACTCCTTCTCCACGGTCGCGCCGAGCCGCTCGATGTCGGCGAGCACGGCGGTGTCCGAGCGCACCACCCGCGCGTTGTCGCCGAGTTCCTGCTGCGCTGCGGCGAGGTTCTTCTCGTCACGACCGGTGACAAGGACCTCGCCACCACCGTCGACCAGTGCCTTCGCGGTGGCCAGCCCGATGCCGATCGTGCCGCCGGTGATCACGGCCTTCTTGCCCGCGTAGCTGCTCAATGACGTCTTCTCCAGCCGGCCCGCGCCGACGCGCGCGCCATCGTCGATGGATGACCCGGTGTGATGCCAGGCTTCCGCAGGGAATGTCGGGCCACAAGTAGGGACTCATATGTCCGTACCTACCTGGAGGTAAGTGCCATCCGCCGAGCCGCCGAGACCGGCGACGAGGCCGGCGGACGGGTGGTCGGCGACAATCAGGCCATGATCGAACTCCGTACCGAGCGGCTCCTGTTGCGACAGTGGCGCGATGACGACGTCGACGCCCTGGCGCCGATGTATGCCGATCCCGAGGTGATGCGGTACATCCGGGACGGTTCCGTGCTGAGCCGCGAGGAGACCGCCGCCCATGTGGACCGGATGCGGCAGCACTGGGCGGAGCACGGCCACGGGCTGTTCGCGGCCGAGCTGCTGGCGACCGGCGAGCTGACCGGCTGGGTGGGGCTGGCGGTGCCGCTCTTCCTGCCCGAGGTCCTGCCGGCCGTGGAGATCGGCTGGCGGCTGGGGCGCTCGTTCTGGGGCGCGGGCCTGGCGACCGAGGGCGCACGGGCGGCTCTGCGCTTCGGACTCGTCGATCAGGGGCTGGGCCGGCTGGTCAGCATCCGCCACGTGGACAATGTGCGCTCGGCCCGGGTGATGGAGAAGATCGGCCTGACCTTCGACCGGCGGACCACCGTGCCGGGCAACGGCTCGACGGTCGACGTGTTCGCGATCACCCGGGAGGAGTACGACAGACGTCACGACAGCGCGGACAGGTAGGCACGCGGGCTGTCCCGCCGCTGCGTCCACCACCACACCAGCCCGATCGCCATCGACACCACACCGGAGACGACGCCCAGCAGCCGGGCGTCGGCGACGGTCAGCAGCACGCCGTACAGCGCGAGGGACGCACGTGCCGTCGCGGAGTAGGTGGTGATGTGCAGGCCGGTCACCCGTCCGCGCAGCCGCGCCGGCACGGTGGCCAGCAGGATGGTGGTGTCCAGCGCGATGATCACACCGCTGCTCAGGCGCATGACGGCCAGCGCGGCGGTCGCGAGCACGACGTCGCCGGCGACGAAGAACAACGCCCAGGCGGCACCCTGCAGGAGGTAGGCGCCGGCGTAGGCGGGCAGGTGACGCCGGGCCGCCAGGCGGGCCGCGACGACGGTGCCGGCGATCACCGCGGCGCCGTCCACGGCGTAGAGGACCCCGAGCGTGGCGCTGCTCAGCCGCAGATCGGTCAGGGCGTGCCCAGCGAGCAGGACGGAGTAGGCGCCGCCGATGCATCCCCAGGCGATCCCGATCCACACCACGGAGGCGGCCAGCCGGTTGTCGCGGACGGCGCCCAGCCCGTCGACGAGCTGACGCCGGAACCCCGCACGGCCGGGGTCAGCCGGTGCGGCGGGGTCGGCCGGTAAACCGGGGTCGGCCGGTGTGGCGGGGCCGGTCGGTACGCCGGGCACGGCCGGTAAGCCGGGGTCGGTCGGTAAGCCGGGGGCGGCCGGTGCGCCGGGTACGGCCGGTGAGCCGGGGTCGGCGTGCGTCGCCGGAAGCCGGGGGAGCAGCAGCAACGGCGCCACCGCGGCGATCTTCAGCAGCGTCGCCACCCCCATCGCGTACGCCGGACCCCAGGCCGACAGCACCCCACCGAGAGTCGCGCCGGCGATGATGGTCAGGCCGCTGATCGAGCCGAGAGCCGCGTTGGCACGCGCCACCCCGGCCGGCTCGACCCACCGGTGCAGCCACAGTTGACGGGCCGGCGCCCACACCGTGTCGCCCACGCCCTGTGCGGCGTAGAGCGCGGTGACCGCCCACAGCGCCCCGCCATCGAGCAGTGCCGCGAGGCCCGCGACACAGACCGCCTGCACTGCCATCGACGTGATCGCCAGGCGGCGCGGGTCGAACCGGTCCGCCAGCGCTCCGGCCAGCGGCATGACCACCAGCGCGGGCACCGTGCCGGCCAGCTCGACGACGGCCAGGGTGGCGACGCCGTGCTCGCGCAGCACCGCGACGAACAGCGCGATCTGCATCGTCCACGTCGAACCGGCGGAGAAGGCGCTGGCCAGCCAGAGCCGCCGGACAGCCCCGGCGCCACCGGCCGGCCAGAGCCGCCGGACAGCCCCGGCGCCACCGGCCGGCCAGAGCCGCCGGACGGCCCCGGCGACGCGATCGTTCGACACGCCTTCAGGGATACCCGACGGCGGCCGGCGCCATCGACCCTCAGCGGCGCCCGACCGCCGCGGTGACCTCCACCTCCAGCACCGCGCCGGGCAGGAACAGCCGGCTGACCTCCACCGTCGTGCTGGCCGGTGGGGTGGCGGCCGGGAACAGCCTGCGGCGTACCGCGCCGTACGCCGGTAGATCGTCCAGGCTGGTCATGAACGTCCGGACGTGCATGACGTCGGCGAGGCCCGCTCCGTGGGCGGCCAGGATCCCACCGATGATCTCGAAGACGCGCTCGGCCTGTGCGCCGGCGTCGCCGGGCGCGACGACCGCGCCGGTGTCGTCGACGGCCACCTGCCCGGCGAGCAGGAGCAGCGCGCCACCGTCGAGTTCGAGGCGGGCGACGTGGGCGAACCGGTCACCGAATGGCGCGGCGACCGTCGGCGGATTGTCCAGGGTCAGGTTCAACGGGTCTCCAGGTCGATCAGGGTGGCGATGTCCGCGGCCGGGTCGGCGGCGGCGTGCAGCAGGTCCAGGGCGGCGGCCGTCACGGGGGCCGCCGGCACGTCGCGCAGGGCGAGCCGGAGGTCCTTGGCGGCCAGCGCGATGGCGAACGACGCGCCGGTCGCCGTCGCCCGCTGGACCGCCCTGTCCAGGGGGCCGGCCGCGAGCGCCTGGAGGGCGATCGCCGGGTCGACGCCGACCGCGCCGGCGACGGCGAGGGTGTCGTGCAACGCGCCGATCGAGGTGATCATCGCCGCGTTGACCACGAGCTTCAGGGCCGACCCGGCGCCGATCGGGCCACAGTGGTGTACGGCGCCCAGGTCGCGCAGCAGCGGCTCGGCCAGGCCGAGCACGTCGGGGGAGCCGCCGGCGAAGATCGCGAGCGTGCCGGTCCCGGCCGCGCCGACGCTGCCGCCGACCGGAGCGTCGAGGACCGGCACGCCCGGGGGCATCCGGGCGGCGAGCGTACGCATCTCGTCCGGCCCGATCGTCGACATCTGCACCACCACCGTGCCCGGCCGGAGAGCCGCCACCGCGGCGGTGTCGCCGGGGCCGAGGAGCGCGGCCTCGACCGCCGCCGCGTCGGTCAGCATCGTGATCACCAGCTCGGCCCCGGCGACGGCCGCGGCGGGTGTCGCGGCGATGCCGATGTCCAGTCCGGCCAGCGGTGTCGCCTTCTCCGCAGTGCGGTTCCACACCGTGACCCGATGACCCGTCGCCACCAGCCGCCGCACGATTGCCGATCCCATGTGTCCGGTCCCCAGGACCGCGATCCTCGTCACGGGCACCACCGTAGAAGCCACCGGGCCATGCGACCAACGAGTGTCCGGCATGGATGCCATGCGTGGATAGCATGTCGTGGTGGAGACCCAACTGCTGCAGGTGTTCCGGACCGTCGCGCGCAGCGGCTCGATCACCGCCGCCGCCCGGCAGCTGCGGTTCACCCAGTCGGCGGTGTCGCGACAGATCGCGGCCCTGGAGACCGATCTGGGGGTCCGGGTCTTCGACCGCCTGCCCCGTGGCGTGGCGCTCACCGAGCAGGGCCGCGTCCTGTTGCCGCATGCGGAGGCGATCCTGGACCGGCTGGCCACCGCCCAGCAGAGCCTCGACGACCTGCACCGCCTCGACGCCGGCCGGTTACGCGTCGGCGCCTTCCCCACCGCCGTGGCGGCGCTCGTTCCCCGCGCTCTGGCGTCGTTCCGCTCCGCGTACCCCCATGTCGCCCTGTCCTTGATCGAGGGGTTGACGCCCGGACTGCTGGACCGTCTCACCGCGGGCGCCGCCGACGTGGTGGTGGTCAGCTCGTCGCCGGCCGGGCCGATCGGCGGCGGCCACGTCGACCTGCATCACCTGCTCGACGAACGGCTGCTCGTGGCGGTGTCCCGGGGGCACCGGCTGGCCCGGCGGCGGGTCGTGCGGCTCGCCGAGCTGGCCGAGGACGCGTTCGTCGTCGGTTCGGCGAACGCCGAGGACACGCTGCTGCGCGCCAGCCTGCCCAGCGGTTTCCAGCCACGGATCGACATCGTCGCGGCCGAGTGGACCGGCAAGCTCGGCTGTGTCGCGGCCGGGCTCGGCGTCGCGCTCGTGCCCGCCCTGGCGATGCGCGGCACACCGGCCGACATCGCGCTGCTGCGCCTGCACGCCGACGACGAGTCGGTCCGCCGCGTCTTCGCCGCCACCGTCGCCGGCCGGGCCGTCCCGCCCGCGGTCACCCGGTTCCTCACCCATCTGCGCGAGGCCGCCCACGGCTTCGGCGACGACCCGCGGGGGTGAGCCCGCGCCGGCCTCAGGTGGCGTCCGAGCGGGTCATCCGCCAGGCGGCCGCGCCTCCGGCGAGCAGGACGTATCCGGCGAAGACCAGGCCGCCCTGCCCGGGGGTGAGGGCATCCGGGAGCTGCATCGTGGCGCCCATGGCCTCACCCGCCGCCGAGGGCAGGAACCGGCCGGCGCTCTCCCGCCAGCCCTGCGACAGGATCAGCCGGCTGACCAGGGTCATCAGGAACGTCACCACGAAGAAGGCGGTGAGCGAGCCCGCCGTCGACCGCAGCACGCCCCCGAGGAACAGGCCGAGCAACCCCGCGCCGGTCACGTAGGCGGTACTGCCGAGGATCGCCCGGATCGTCCCCGCATCGGCGAGCGAAACGCCGGCGGCGCCGATGACCCGCTGCCCCGCCACGACGGTGACCACCGTGGCGGCCAGCATCAGCGTGTAGACCACGGTGGCGAACACGACCGCCTTGGCGGCGAGCAACGGCATGCGGCGCGGTACGGCGGTGAGCGAGGAGCGGATCGTCCCGGTGCTGTACTCGCCGGTCATCACCAGCACCCCGAGCACGCCGACGATCAGCACGGACAGGGCGCTGCCGGAGAGGGCGGCGGTGACCGCGTCGAGAGCCGCCGCACTGTCGGCGCCGGAGACGAAGACGAACCAGGTGGTGAACAGTCCCAGGCCGATGAAGACGGCGACGGCGACGGCCAGGGTGAGCCAGGACGAGCGCAGCGACCGGAATTTGATCCACTCGAAGCGCAGCACCCGGACGAAGGTGACCTCGGACATCACGCGTTCTCCCGGTGGTCGTGGGCGTCCCGGGTCAGGCGCATGAAGGCGTCCTCCAGGCTGGCCCGGCGAGTCGACAGCTCGTGCAGGGTGACCCCGGCGGCCGCGGCACGATCGCCGATCTGCTGGGCGTCCAGCCCGGCCACCTCGAAGACCCCCCGGTCCACGGCGGTGACGGTCACCTCCGGACCGGCGAGCATCCGGTGCAGCCGGTCCGGCTCCGACGTACGGACCAGCACCGTGTCGAGCTCCGCCCGGGTGATGAAGTCGGCGAGCGGCTCGTCGGCGAGGAGCCGGCCGTGACCGACGACGATCAGGTGCCCGGCGGTCAGCGCCATCTCGCTCATCAGGTGCGAGGAGACGAACACCGTGCGGCCCTCGGCGGCGAGGCCGCGCATCAGATCCCGGATCCACCGGATGCCGTCCGGATCCAGCCCGTTCACCGGCTCGTCCAGGATCAGCACCGGCGGGTCGGCGAGCAGGGCGGCGGCGATGCCGAGCCGCTGTCCCATGCCGAGGGAGAAGCCGCCGGCCCGCCGGTGCGCCGACGAGTCCAGCCCGGCCAGGCCGATCACCTCGTCGACGCGTGACCGCCCGACGCCGGCCGTGGCCGCCAGCGCCGACAGGTGGTGGTGGGCCGTACGCCCGGGGTGAACGGCTGTGGCGTCGAGCAGTGTGCCCACCTGCCGCAGCGGGGCGGCGAGCCGGGCGTAGGGCCGTCCGTCGATCGTCGCCGTGCCCGCGGTGGGCCGGTCCAGGCCCACGATCATCCGCAGGGTCGTCGACTTCCCGGCGCCGTTGGGGCCGAGGAACCCGGTCACCACCCCCGGGCGTACGCGGAACGACAAGCCGTCCACCGCGGTCAGGGCGCCGTAGCGTTTGGTCAGATCCTTGACGTCGATCATGCCGACCAGGCTGGCCGGGCGAGGCGGTAGTCGGCGTCGTTCCGGCGCGGGCCGTCGCCCTACCACGGTTGACGTATGCGGAGCGCCGCCGAAATACCACGGCAGGACGAGGCGGATGCCGGGCCCGCCGGCCGTACAGTCCTCGCATGCATCTCTCCCGCTGGGACAGCTGGCGTCCGCAGCTGCTGGACGCCGCCGTGGGGGTCGTGCTGTTCGGGGCGCCGTTCGTCGTCGCCGTGGCCGATGCCGGTGGGGGTCACCCGCAGCCCCGCCAGGACTGGCGGGAGGCCGCCGTGGCGGTGTGCGCGCTGGCGCTGGTCACGTTCCGCAGGCGTCGGCCGCTGCCGGTGTTCGGGGCGTCGGTGGTGCTGACGCTTCTCACCACGGCCGTGCCGCGGTCGCTGCCGGCCGCCGCGCTCGCCTGCCTGCTCTGCTTGTACACGGTGGCGACCCGGTGCCGGCGGGCGGTCGCCTGGCCGTCCGGGCTGGTGGCCGGAGGCGCCGTCGCTCTCGCCGCCGGTTCCACCGCCGGCCCCGAGGCGGTGGCGATCGTCGCCTCGGCCGGGCTGGTCGTGGCCGTCGGCGACGTGATCCGCACCCGCCGGGCGTATCTCGCCGAGGTGCGGGAGCGAGACCGCCGGACCGAACTCGACAGGGAGCAGGAGAGCCGGCGGCGGGTGATCGAGGAGCGTCTGCGGATCGCCCGCGAGCTGCATGATGTGGTCGCGCACAATATAGCGATGATCAATGTGCAGGCCGGTGTCGCCGCGCACGTGCTGCGCAGCCGGCCGGACCAGGCCGAGGAGTCGCTGGCACACGTGCGGCGGGCGAGCCGGACCGTGCTCACCGAGCTGTCCACAGTGCTCGGCGTGCTGCGGGACCCGCGGCTTCCGGACGGTACGGCCGAGGAGCCGGTCCGCGGACTGGAGCACCTGCCCGAGCTGATCGATCAGCTGGCCGGGGCGGGACTACGGGTGGAGCACGTGCGGGACGGCCGGGCGAGGGCGCTGCCGGCGGCGGTGGACCTGGCGGCGTACCGCATCGTCCAGGAGTCGCTGACCAACGCGCACAAGTATGCGCCGGACGGCCGTGCCGCGCTGCGCCTGCGATTCACGGCCGACACGCTCGAGATCACCGTCGGCAACCGGGCCACCGGCGGGCCGTCCGGTGACGGATACGGCCTGGCCGGCATGCGGGAACGGGCGGTGGCGCTGGGCGGCCGGCTCTCCGCCGGATTCGCTGACGGCCGCTTCGTGGTGCATGCGCTGCTCCCCGTTCCGGGCGACCCGGCGTGACGATCCGGGTGCTGCTGGCCGACGACCAGAAACTGATCCTCGCCGGGTTCCGGGTGCTGATCGACTCGGCCGACGACCTGACGGTGGTCGGCACGGCCACCACCGGCGCCGAAGCGGTCGCCCTGGCGCGGGCGACCCGCGCCGACGTGGTCCTGATGGACATCCGCATGCCGGAGCTGGACGGCATCGAGGCGACCCGGTTGATCACCACGGACGAGGAGCTGACCGGGGTACGTGTGCTGGTCCTGACCACGTTCGAGATCGACGAGAACGTGCTCCGGGCGCTGCGGGCCGGGGCGAGCGGCTTCCTCAGCAAGGGGGTCGAACCCGCCGACCTGCTGGACGGCATCCGGACCGTGGCGCGCGGCGAGGCACTGCTGTCGCCGAACGCCACCCAGGCCCTGATCACCCAGTTCCTCGACCAGCCGGCGCCGGCCCGGCCCGCCCCGGTGGCGCTGGAGCAGCTCACCGGCCGGGAACGGGAGATCCTCACGCTGGTGGCGCAGGGCCTGTCCAACGACGAGGTCGCCGGCCGGCTGTACGTGTCGCCGTTGACCGTCAAGACCCACGTCAACCGGGCGATGACGAAGCTGGGCGCCCGCGACCGCGCCCAGCTGGTGATGATGGCGTACCGGAGCGGACTGGTCCGCCCGTAACGCGTCCCTCGGAGCCGTCCGACCCCGATCGCCGCCGCGCGGCCGTGATGGGCCTACTGTGGGGGCGGTGGAGACCGTGACGCAGATCCTGCACAGGCTGACCTCCTACGAGCCGGGACGCGAGTGGGACGACGTCATCTCCGATCCACGCCTGGTCCTCGACCTGAAACCGAACGACTTCGACCGTTTCCCGCTGTTCCACAAGCGTTACGGCGACGATCTGCCGCGCGTCGAACTGCCCCGTGACCTGCCGTCCACCGGGGCGTCGACCGTCGACGTGCTGGCCGGCGCCGCCCGGGTCGCGGCCGCGGATGTCGACCTGCCGCACCTGGCCCGGCTGCTGCACCTGTCGGCGGGCGTCGTGCGTACCTCCACGCGCCCCAACGGGATCACCCACCTGTTCCGCGCGGCCGGTTCGGCCGGTGGCCGTTTCCCGCTCGAGCTGTACGTGCTCGTCCCGGACGGGCACCGGGGGCTCCCGGCCGGCGTGCACTGGTACGACCCGGCCGGACACGCCCTGGTCCGGGTCGCGCCCGCGCCGTCCGGCGGTGGCGCGGCGATCGTGGTCACCGGCGTCCCGTGGCGGACCGGCTGGCGCTATCGCGAGCGCGGCTACCGGCACGTCTACTGGGACGCGGGCACCATGCTGGCCCAGACGCTGGCGCTGGCCTGGTCGGCGGGGATCCCGGCCCGGCTGTGGACCACCTTCCCCGACCGGGTTGTCACCGAGCTGGTCGGTGCGGACGGCGTCCACGAATGGCCCGTCGCCGTCGTCGGCCTGGACTCGCGGGAGCCCGCGCTGACCCCGGCCGGTGCCGCGGCAAGCGGTGAGGTCGACCCGCATCCGCTGGAGTTCCCGCTGGTCACGGCGGCGCAGCGGGCCGGTGACGGTCAGGTGCTGGGCGCCCCGTGGCCCGCCGGTGAGCCGGTCGACGCGCCGGGCACCACGGCCGGCCCGGTCGAGACGGTCGTGCTCACCCGCGGCTCACAACGACGGATGGACCCGACCCGCGGCGTACCGGGCGAGGTTCTCACCACCGGCCTGCGGGTGGCCGTACGCGGCATCGACCTGCCCCAGTTCGTGGCGGTCCACGACGTCGACGGGGTGCCGCCGGGCGTCTACCGGTGGCCCGACCTCGACACCCCGGTGCACGCGGGCAGCCGGCGCGAGGAGCTGTACCGGGTGACCCTGGACCAGGGCCTGAGCCGGGACGCCGCCTTCGTCGTGATCACCGCGGCCGACGTGGCGAGCCTGACCGACCGCGGGTACCGTGCCGCCCAGCTGGCCGCCGGCCTGGTCGAGGGCCGCCTGCACCTGCTGGCGTATGCGATGGGCGCGAGCGCCACCGGCATGACCTTCCTGGACAGCGAGATCCCCGCACTCGTCGGCGCCCCGCTCGACGCGATGATCTTCACCTGCGTCGGCGTCCCCGATTACCGCTCCACACCGGGCGGCCTCCCGGGCGCCCCCGCCGACGTCCGCCTGATGCGGCACCGGGACTGAGATCCCCGTCCACGAGAGTCAGGGGAGCTTCGTGCAGACGGAGCTCACGTCGACGTAGTCGAGCTTGCCGGCCGCCAGGTCTCTCGTCTCGTCCGCGCTCAGCCCGGTCGCCAGCCGGGAGAATTTCGGGAGTAGCCGCCGGACCACCACCGAGCAGGAGTAACCGTCGATGTCGGCGGAGCTCGTCAGCACCCACAGATAGGGGTTCTCGGCGGGGACGCTGGGCGCGGGCTTCGGTGCCCAGTCACGGGCGGACACCGCCGTCCGCAGGTCCGTCCCGGCCGGCCCGACGAAGTAGTACGTGGTGGTGTCGGCCTTGCGGTACTCGTCCACCTTCCGGAAACCGTCGACCGTCACCGTGCCGGCGAGGTCGGCGCTGCCGGCCGCACCCGAGGAGGCGCAACCGGCCAGCAGCATCAGCGTCGCGACGAGGATCGTCCGTGTGCTTCCCGAACCGGGCATCGTGCGGGTTCCTCGAGGTCGTGTCGGATCCGGCGGACGCCCGATCGTACTGTGTCCATCGAGGAGGGCCCGCTCAGTACCGGAACTGGTCGATCATCTCGCGGATCTCCTCGGCCGCGGTGCTCACCAGCGTGGCCGACCGCCGGGTGGTGTTCGCGCCCTCGGCGGTGGCGGCGCTCGACGAGGTGATGTGCGAGACCGTGCCGCTGATGGTAGAGGCCGCGGACTGGATCGCGCCCACGTTGCGGGCGAGCAGGTCGGTGGTCGCGGACTGCTCCTCGACCGCCGCGGCGATGGTGCTCTGGCTCTCGTCGATCCGGCCGATCACCTCGGTGATCACGCCGATCGCCTGTGCCGTGCTCGTGGTCATCTCCTGGATCGCGTGGATCTTCGCGGTGATGTCCCCGGTCGCCTGGGCCGTCTCTCGCGCCAGGTCCTTGACCTCGGTCGCCACCACGGCGAAGCCCTTGCCCATCTCGCCGGCGCGGGCCGCCTCGATGGTCGCGTTGAGCGCCAGCAGGTTGGTCTGCTCGGCGATGTTCGTGATCAGCTTGACGATGTCGCCGACCTCCCGGCTGGCCTCGCTCAGCCTGGCCACGGCCTCCGCGGTGCGGTGGGCGCTCGTGGTGGCCTCGCTCGTGGTCGACGCCGCCGTGAGGGTCTGCTGGGCGATCTCCCGGATCGACGCGGCTAGCTCCTCGGTCGCGGACATGATGTCGGTCACCGAGCCGGAGACCTCCTCGGCCGAGGTGTCGGCGTGACGGGCCTGTGTGGACGTCCGCTCCGCCGACCCGTCCAGTTCCCCGGCGAGTTGCTGGAGCTCCCCGCTCGCGGTGCTCAGCGTGCCCGCCCGGTCCGCGGTCGCCGCCACCGTCTCGCGCAGCGACGCGACCGCCTCGTTCAGGGCCTCGGACATCTGCCCGAACTCGTCCTTCTTGAAGGTGGGCGCCTGTACCGTCAGGTCGCGCCCCGCCAGGCCGCGCAGGGTCTCACCCATCGCCCGCAGCGGCTGCCGGATCACCCGGATCGTCTGGCCGCACACCAGCAGCGTCAGCAGGGTGGCGATGGCCGCGGCCCAGGTGATGACCGTCGAGCTGGACTCGCCGGAGGCCTTGCCGGCCACGACGGCCGCGGTCACCGCGGTCACCATCGCGTCGTCCAGGCCGCCGAGACTCTCCTCCAGGGCGGAGAACGCGGCCAGGAAGTCGGCCAGCGACCGCTCGGCGGCGGCACGGTCGGCGCCGGCCAGCTTCACCGTGTCGGCGGCCAGTTCGCCGTAGGCGATGATGTCGGGCCGGACCGCCGCGAACGCGGAGCGCAGCGACTCCGGCGCCAGCGCGGCCGCCGCGTCGAACTTCTCCAGCATCGTGCGCCCGTGCTCGGTCACCTCGGCCACGCCGAACTCGTCGCGCTGGGCCGGTGTGGTGGCGTACATCGCCGACATCACGTCGGCGCGCAGCGCGTCGTGCATCATGTCGGCGTTCCACTGATTGCTCATGGCCCCGCTGATCCGCGTGATCTCGTCGTTGGCGGAGCTCTGCCCGTTCGAGTTGTGCACCGCGAAACCGGTCACCAGGGCCACCGCGGCCAGGCCCGCGGCGCCCAGCATCACCAGCCGGCCGACTATCGATATCACCATGGTGCCGACCATCGTCGGCGTGACGGTGCGGCTTAGTGATCCGTACCTCAACTTCCTCAAGATCCCGTGGTTCCCGGAAATCCTGATAATTCGCTTACAACTCGTCCGTATGGTCACGGCCATGCTCGAGATCCCACGGATCCTCACGGCGGCGGCAGCCGCCCTGCTGCCCCTCAGCGGAGGCGCGACCGCCGTACCCCGCCCTCAGCCCGCCGACACCCTCAAGGTCTGGCAGGCGGTGGTGTCACCGGGGCAGACGCCGGTCCTGGCCGATGTCGGCGTCGACGCCGCCGAGACGACACGGGAGCTGGTGCTGACGCCGTCGCAGGCGGCGCGGGTGCGGGCCGGCGGGGTGCGGCTCACCGAGCGAAGGCCACCGGCCGCGCCGGCCGGGCACGGCGTGTTCCGCCGGTACGGCGACATCACCGCCGAGATGCGCCGGGCCGCCGCCGAGCATCCGGACATCGCGAAGGTGGAGTCGATCGGGCGTACCGTGCAGGGGCGCGACATCCTCGCGCTGAAGGTGACCCGCGCCGCAGCCACGACCCCGGACGGCGCCCGCCCCGCCACGGTGTATCTCGGCGCCCAGCACGCCCGCGAGTGGATCACCGTGGAGATGGTGCGCCGGCTCATGCACCGGTTCGTGACCGGCCACGGTTCGGACGCCGCGACGACCGCGCTGGTCGACGGCACCGAGATCTGGTTCCTGCCGGTGGCCAACCCGGACGGCTACGAGCACACGTTCAGCGGCGAGCCGGGCGCGCGGCTGTGGCGCAAGAACCTGCGCGACAACAACGGTGACGGCGTCCTCGGGACCGGCGACGGCGTCGACCTGAACCGCAACTTCGGCTACCGCTGGGGCTGGGACGACGAGGGCTCGTCACCCGACCCGGCCGCCGAGACCTACCGCGGTCCCGGCCCGGACTCCGAGCCCGAGACGGTGGCGCTGAGCGCGTTCCAGCGCCGGGTCAAGCCGCGCCAGTCGGTCAACTTCCACTCCTCCGCGGAGACGCTGATGTACGGCGTCGGCTGGCAGAGCACCACCGGGGCGCCCGACGACGTGATGTACCGGGCTCTGACCGGTGACGGGTCCGCGTCGGCGGTGCCGGGCAGCACCGCGACCCCGCTGTCGCTGTTCGGGGCGTCCAACGGCGACTCGGCCGGGCACGCCGTCAACGTCAACCGGGTGCCGATGGTCATCGACGAGATGGCGAGCTGTTACACGGCCGCCGACAGCGACCCGGCCGACGCGTGGTCGCCGGACGACTGCCCCAGCGAGTTCGAGTTCCCCGACGACGAGCGGCTCATCGAGGCGGAGTATCAGCGGAACCTGCCGTTCGCCCTGTCGGTGGCGGCGTCCGCGGCCGATCCGGCGCGGCCCGCGTCGGTGCTGCACCTGACGGCGCCCGCCTTCACCCCGCACCGGTTCACCACCTCGGCCGCCGGGACCGGGCCGCAGACGGTGTCGGTGGTGTCCCGCAAGAGCCTGGGCACACCCACGGTCACCTTCAGGATCAACGGCGGCGGGGTACGGACGGCCCGCACCACCGCCTGGACCGGCGGCCGTGTCTACGGCGGCACCGACAACCTCTACTACGACGAGTACCGCGGACAGGTCACCGGCGCACGGCCGGGCGACCGGGTCGAGGTGTGGTTCACCGCGTCCGGCCAGTCCAGCGACCGTTTCACGTTCCGGGTGACCGCCGCGCCCGCCACCGGCACCCTGGTCCTCGCCGACGAGGGCGCGCCGGCTTCCCGGGCGTCGGTCTACGTCGGCGCTCTCGCCGCGGCCGGCCACCGTGGGGCCACCGTGTGGGACGTCGCCGTGCAGGGCGCCCCGGATCCGCTCGGCGTGCTCGGCCACTACCGGAACGTCGTGTGGGAGGTGGGGGACGCCGTGTCCGAGTCCGCGACGACGCTGGCGGTCCGGGACTTCGCCAACGAGGGCGGCACCGTGGTCAAGGCCGGCCCCACCGCGGCCGACGGTGACGCCGTGGGGTTCGTCCGGTACTGGCTGGGCGTGGAGAACTCGTTCGCCGGCACCGGCGCCACCGCCTTCCGCGGCACCGGTGAGCTGGCCGGCGTCAGCGGCACGTTCACCGGCCCGCCGGCCACGTCGGCGCTGTTCGACAGCCTCAGCGACACGCTGCCGGCCGACCGGTACCCGCAGTTCGCGGCCCGGCCCGCCGGCACGTACGCCGGTCTCACCGGCCGGCTCGAACCGTTCGCCGGCTCCGGCATGGCCGCCGTCCGCACGCCCGACCACCGGTACGCGCGCCTCACCCGTACCGTCGACCTGACCGCCGTGACCGCGGCCCAGCAGCCGAAACTGACGTTCGCCCTGGCCAAGGACGCCCTCGGCCACTACGCGACGACGGTCGAGGCCCACACTCCCGGCCGCGACGACTGGACCACCCTGCCGGACCTGCTCGGCGCCACCAGCTCCGACACGCCACCCGGATGCGCCACCCTGCTCGCCGAGCACCCGTTCCTGACGCACTACCTGACCGCGACCCCGGAGGGCGACGACTGCACCCCGGAGGGGACCACCGGGACGTGGGCCGGGCAGACCGGCGAGAGCGGCGGCTGGCAGCGGACGGCGGTGGACCTCTCCCGCTACGCGGGCGGCACGGTGGAGCTGAGCATCACGTACGTCAGTGCGGTCACCCTGTACGGCACGGGCGTCTACGTCGACGACGCACGGCTGGAGGTCGGCGGGACACCGGGCGCCGCGACCGGCTTCGAGACCGGCCTCGACCCCTTCACCGCCACCGGCCCGCCACCGGGCAGCCCCGCCGCCACGACCGGCTGGGCGCAGTCGGCGGCCGTACGCCATTCGCACGCAGCCCTGACCACCAGATACGGGACGATCCTCGGGTTCGGCCTGGAGTCCCTGCCGCCGGCCCAGCGAACGGCACTGCTCACCCGCGCCCTGCGGTAGCCCGGCGCGCCGGGAAACCGTACCGGCGTCGGCATGATTTCGTGATTCACCGGATGCGGCGGGTGAGCAGGATGATGCTCATCCGGCGCATCACACGATGCCGTGCTCGACCACCCCGACCTCCACCGGCGCCACCGGGGAGCGACGACCGGCAGCCCCGCGCCCGCCGGCGCCACCGCTGCGTCGCCGGTGAAGCCGGCCCCCTCCACCGAGGCGGCCTCCTCGGCGAAGCCGGCCTCCGACGGGTGCACGCCGTCGGAGGCGACGCTGCTCAAGGCACTGCGCTCCAGCAGGATCGCCGACGACCTCGCGCCGACCGAGACGCTGACCGACATCACCTGCTACCAGGGGTACGCGCTCGGCCGGACCCACCCGAAGGAGGCCGACGACGCCCAGGTGGTCTTCAAGTACACCGGCGGCACGTGGCAGGCGGTCAACGGCGGCACGTCCGGCTACTGCGACGACGTCGTCCCGGCGGCCGTCCGCCCGCACCTGGAGAACTGCTTCTAACGGGGCCTGGGCGCCGGGGCGCAGACCCAGCGGCCGTCGCGCCAGCCGCAGGTCTGCTCGTACCCGGAGCGGAACGACCCGAGCCAGGCGATGTCGTCGCGATAGCGCACGGGCGGCGGCGCCGGTACGAAGTTCGCTGCTTCGTCGGTGCTGCCGCTCCCGTCGTAACGGGCCACGGCCGGATAGGGGTGGACCGGCCGGGTCCGTACGACGGTGTCGTCGTCCTGGCGCTTGGTGGCGACCAGCCGGTCGGGCGCGACACCCTTCTCCACCCAGTCGACGGCCGGGGTCAGCGCGTCGAACGCGTCCGGCCCCTCGCCGCCGCCGCAGTGGCCGACACCAGGCAGCAGGAACAGGCGCGCGAACCGCCGGGTCGCGTCCGTCCCGCCCATGCGCTGGGTGACGGCGTGGTAGTAGGCGATCGTCCCGTACGGCGAAATCGCTTGATCTGCCCACCCGTGCCAGAGCAGGAGCTTCCCGCCGGCCGCGCGGAAGGCGGTGAGGTCGGGGTTGACGGCGTCGTAGATGCCGGCCTGCTTGTCGACCTCGCGGAACGTCGCCGAGTCGTAGCGCAGGTCGCGCAGGGTCATCGTCGGCCGGACGGACGGGAAGACCAGGTACCTCAGCGCGTTCGTGGCGTTGCCCTCCGCCACGGCCGGGGCGCCGCCGGTGGTCGGGGTGACCCAGCGGGCCCAGTTCGCCTCCGAGCCCACCGGCTCACCGCCCGGATACATCAGCCGGCCGCGTTCGTCGCGTGGCCCGTCGTACAGCTTGCGCACGGCCTCGACCTGCGCGTCGGTGAGGCAGTCCGGGGTGTCGGCGCCCGCCGGGCAGCGCAGCCTCCCCGGATCGAACCGGCAGGCCCGCGGGTCGTCGATCTGGCCGTCGGCCAGCCCGTCACGGGCGTCGCACTCGCGCAGGACGGCGGCGTGCAGCGCGGGAAGCTTGGCGGCGGTCAGGATCGGCCGGCCCTGCGCGTCGGTGTTCGCCGTGGCGTGCCAGCCCGTCGACCACACGATCAGCGACGTGAACAGCGACGCCGGGGCACCCGCGATGATGCCGTCGAAGTCGTGCGGGTAACGCTGCGCCTCGGTCAGCCCCTCATGGCCGCCCTGCGAGCAGCCGTCGAAATAGGACCAGCGCGGACCCTGTCCGTAGTAGAGCGTGATGAGCCGCTTGGCGACGAGCGCGACGACGTGGTCGGCCCGGTAACCGAAGTCGACGCGCAGCTGCGGGTCCGCGCCGAAGGTGGCGTCGAAGCCGGAGACGCCGACGTGCCCCTGGTTGTTGGTGGCCACGGCGAAGTCGCCGCGGTCCAGCGGCACGCACCCGTCCGCCGCGTCGGCGAAGAAGTCGACACTGCCGCAGAACGCACTGCACCCGGTCTGCAGATACCGTTGCCGCCACGTCTCGGTCGGCAGGAGCACGTCGAACTGGATCTGCGGCGCCACGGTGCCCTTGACCTCGCAGGCCGGCCAGCCGCTCGGCGAGGTCGTCTCGGTCGCGGACCCGATGACCGCCGGGGCGTCGGGGGTGCCCGACAGATCCTGGCCGGCGAGGGCCGCGCAGTCGATCCTCGGCAGCACCACGGCGGGCCCGTCCGCCGCGGTGATCTGCCCGGCCGCGGCCGTCGGGGGAGCGGCCTGAGCGCCGCCGGCCACGACGAGAACAGCCAGGGCCACTGTCAGCGCACAAATTCCGGCGGTGCGGGTGGCGCGTCCGGGTGTCCGATACCGAGCACGTGCGCGCATGCGTGTTCCTCCGGTTCGCGGCGTACCCGTCATCGCAGGAAAAGCTAAGTATGAGGGCGCCATCGGTGTCAATACCGCGCTGTCCACATCGGTCAGTGAGAGGCGGCGATGAGCATTCGATTAACGAACATCGATACGTTGTGAATCGAGGCGTGCGGGCAGCGGGAATCCGTTGGTCATTGGCTGGTAATCGCGCCTGCCCGATGCGGCGGTTGCCGCCGGATGACCGGGCGTCCTCAAACTTCACTGCGTCCGGGGCGATCCACAGGAAGCCGGGGAACAAACATGACGAAGTTCGACGCCGAGTCGGCGGCCGTGCTGGAAGCGGTCCGTGGTCTCATTCCGGTGCTGCGCGAGAACGGCGTGGCCGCCGAGGACAATCGATGGATCGGTGACGAGAACATCGCGCTGCTGGAGAAGGCTGGTGTCTTCCGTACCGGGGTGCCGAAGCGGTTCGGCGGGCTCGAGTCGTCGCTGGCGGAGCAGTTCGCGGTCGCCGCGGTGATCTCGCAGGGCTGTGCGTCGACCGGATGGGTGGCGGCGGCCTGGATGGAGGGCGCGTGGGTCGCGTCGCTCTATCCGGACGAGGTGCAGAAGGAGATCTACGCCGGCGGCAGCGTGCGGATCTCCGGCGGCCTGACGCCGACGGCGATGTTCACGCCGGCTGACGGAGGCTTCCTCCTCAACGGGAGCTGGGGTTTCAACACCGGGTGCCGGGGCGCCGACTGGAATTTCGTCGCCGGGCTGCGGGAACTGCCCGACGGTGAGGTGGAGCCGCTGTACGCGCTGGTCCCGATGAGCGAGTTCACGATCGCCGACGACTGGCACGTCTCGGCCGCCGCGGGCACCGGCAGTTTCACCACCTCGGCGGAGAACGTCTTCGTGCCGGCGAGGTTCGTCGCCGGCGCCGAGGCACTGGTCACCGGCACCACCGGCGACCGGGCCAACGCCGGGGTGGCCGGGCGCAACTACGGGCTGATCACCTACGTGGCCGCCATGTCGATCGCGGTGTACCTGGGCGTCGCGAAAGGCGCCTACGACACCTTCACCGAGCGTCTGCCCGGCAAGCCCATCGCCTACACGAACTGGACGGATGCCCGTGAGCACCCGCTGGTGCAGTTGAAGGTGGCGAGCGCGGCCGGGGCGATCGCGGCGGCGGAGGCGCTGGCCGGTGGGTTCGTCGCCCGGCTGCAGGACCGCGCCGACGCCGGGGAGCACCCGACGGTCGAGGACAGCGTGACCGTACGGGGACAGGGTGGCTTCGCGCTGAAGCTGCTCAAGCAGGCGGTCGAGGACCTGCACGAGGTCAGCGGCGCGTCGGCGCTCTCGCGCCACCAGGCCTTCCAGCGGTTCTACCGCGACATGGAGGGGCTGTCGCGCCACGGGATGATGACGCCCAACACCAACCTGGAGCTGCAAGGCCGGATGCTTCTCGGCCTCGACCCGGACACGCTCTACCTCTGAGTCCACCCACCTCTGAGTCCACGGCCGGCCGCGAAGCCGGACCGGCCGCCGGTCGCCGCGATCGCGGACGGCCCGATCTTTTCACACCCATCGCAGACCCGCCCGACGCGAACGCGCCGGGCGGGTCTGCGATGAACGACCTGTTGCGGGGGAGAACACTGTGCACGATCATCCGAACCCAGCCGCGCCGGCGACCAGCCGCCGCACTCTGCTGAAAGCCGCGGGGGCGGCCTTCCTCGGCGCTTCCGCCACCCTCGCCGGAGCGGGCCGCGCAGGCGCCGCGGCGACGCGCAACACGGCCGACGTCATCGTCATCGGCGGTGGGTTCGCCGGTGTCACGGCGGCTCGCGAGCTCAAGAAGGCCGGCCTGTCGTCGATCATTCTCGAGGCGCGGGGCCGTCTCGGTGGCCGTACCTGGAGCACCACCTTCGCCGGCGAGCCGATCGAGCTGGGCGGCGAGGCGATCGACCCCAAGCAGCCGAACGTCTGGGCCGAGGCGCAGCGCTACGGCATCGCCACGACCAGCGGTGGCGGACTCGACTCGTTCGTCATGCCGAGCGGCAGCGGCTTCACCATCCTGTCGCCGGGCGCCGCGTCCACCCGGCTCGCACAGCTGTTCACGCCGTTCTTCGACGGATCCGCGGCCCTGTTCCCCAACCCGTTCGACCCGTTCTCCGGCACCGGTCTGCAGGCCTTCGACCAGCTCTCCATGCGCGACCGGCTCAATCAGCTCGCCTACGCCCCTGCCGACGAGGCCTGGATCAACGGGACCACCGCGGGACTCTCCGGCGGCACCAGCGCCCGCGGGGCGTACACCATGCTCGCCCAGTCGTGGGCGCTGTCCGGCGGCACCTACGAGGGCTACGTCAGCATCAACACCTACGGGGTTCAGGGCGGGACGGCGGCCCTGCTCAATGCGATCCTCGCCGACTCGCAGGCGCAGGTGAGGCTGAACAGCCCGGTCGCGGCGGTGACCACGGCCGGCAAGACGGTCACGGTCCTCACCACCACCGGAGCGGTGTACGTCGCGCCGCGCGTGGTCGTGGCGGTGCCGGTCAACCTGTGGAAGACGATCAAGTTCCTGCCCGGTCTGCCGGCCGAGTTCGGCGCCGTGTCGCGGGCCGGTATCGGGGTGCCCAACAGCAAGAAGATCTTCATGCACGTGCGTGGCGGCGCCGCCGGCGCGTTCGTGGCGCACCCGCCGGAGGGTTTCCCGATCTCCACCACCGTCCCGCACAGCACCCTGGCGGACGGCACCCGGATCATCTTCTGCTTCAGCACGGACCCACAGGTCACCGGCACCAGCGTGGCACAGATGCAGGGCCTGCTCAGTCAGCTCTCACCGGGGATCCAGGTGCTCGCGACCACCGCGCAGAACTGGGGCGCCGACCGGTACTCGCTCGGTGGGTGGTCGTGTCGTCAGCCCGGCATGCTGACCGGACCGTACCGGACGATCCAGCAGCCGGTGGGGCGGCTGGCCTTCGCCGGAAGTGACATCGCCAGCGGCTGGAGCGGCTACATCGACGGCGCCGTCGAGTCGGGCAAGACCGCCGCGCGGCAGGTTCTCGCCATGAGTTCGGCCGGCGACCCGGTCCTCGTCGGCTGACCGGTAGTGCCCTCGTGACCCGCCGGCCGGTCACCGACACGGTCGGTGGCCGGCCGGCGCCGTCTGTCCTCGTGGAGAGAGAAGGAGCGTTTTGCCATGGAGTCCCCGACCGCACGGCTCGGCGAGCCGGCCCGGACCTTCCTCGGACGTACGCATCAGCTGTTCATCGGCGGCCGGTTCGTTCCCGCCGCCGAGGGCCGGTCGCTGCCCTTGATCGATCCGTCGACCGGCGCGGCGCTGACCGAGGTCGCCCACGCCGGTGAGGCGGACGTCGACGCGGCTGTCCGCGCGGCCCGTGCCGCACTCGCCGGCGAGTGGGGGCGGATGCCCGCGGCGGCCCGCGGCCTCCTGCTGGCCTCGCTCGCCGACCTCATCGAGCGGAACGCGGCGGAGCTGGCCGAACTGGAGGCGATCAACGCCGGCAAGCCGGTGACGATCAACGAGTACATGGACGTTCCGGCCACGATCGAGCACTTCCGCTACTACAGCGGATGGCCCTCCAAGCTGGAGGGCGCCACCATCCCGGTGATGACCCCGGGCACGCTGTGCTACACCCGCCTCGAGCCGGCCGGCGTCTGCGCCCAGATCATCCCGTGGAACTTCCCGTTGATGATGGCCGCCTGGAAACTCGCTCCCGCGCTCGCCGCCGGCTGCACCGTCGTCCTCAAACCGGCCGCGCAGACGCCGTTGACCGCGCTGCGGCTCGCCGAACTGACCGTCGAGGCGGGCTTCCCGCCCGGTGTGGTCAACGTGCTGCCGGGCGACGATCGGACCGGAGCCGCGCTGGTGGCCCACCCGGACGTCGCCAAGATCGCATTCACCGGCTCGACCCGGGCCGGCCGGGAGATCGCCGCACGAGCGGGTGGCGACCTCAAGCGGGTGACCCTGGAGCTCGGCGGCAAGAGCCCGAACCTGATCCTGGACGACGCGGACCTGGAGGCCGCGATCGCCGGAACGTTCGACGGCGTGTTCTTCAACAGCGGGCAGAGCTGTGTGGCGGGCTCCCGCCTGTACGTGCACCGGAGTCTGCACGACAAGGTCGTCGACGGCCTGGCGGCAGCCGCCCGCGACGCGGTCGTCGGCCCGGCGCTGGATCGCTCGACCGGGTACGGCCCGCTGGTCTCCGCCGAGCAGTACCACCGGGTACGCGAGTACGTCGTCGGCGGGCTGGCGGCCGGCGCCCGGCTGGCCGTGGGCGAGGTGCCGCCCGCCGAGCCGGTGGATGGCTACTACGTGCGGCCGATGATCTTCACCGGTGTGACAGCGGACATGCGGATCGTGCGTGAGGAGATCTTCGGGCCGGTGCTCGTGGTCACGCCGTTCGACGATGTCGAGGACGCGGTCCGGATGGCGAACGACAGCGCGTACGGGCTGGCCGCGGGCGTGTGGACGACCAGCCTCAGCCGGGCGCACCAGTTGGCCGAGCGCCTGCGGTGCGGCATGTTCTACATCAACTGCTGGGCGTCGGGGGATCCGGCGGCGCCGTGGGGTGGCGTACGCCATTCGGGGATCGGCCGCGAGATGGGCCGCGCGAACCTCGACGCCTACCTGGAGATCAAGACCGTCTGGACCGCCTACGGCGACGCCTGACCGGGCCGGCCCCCGGAGCGCCGAGCGTGCTCCGGGGGCCGTGCTGCTCAGCTCGCCGTGCGTCCGGACCTGAGCAGGACCGGCAGTTCCTGGTGGCCGTTGGAGACGAACGACGTCAGCGGCACGATCCGGTCCGCCGGCACGGCCAGCTCCATGGCGTCGAACCGCTCGAAGAGCGCGGGCAGGGCGATGCGGGCCTCCAGCCGGGCCAGCGGAGCACCGATGCAGTAGTGCACGCCGTGACCGAAACCGATGTGGTCGCCCCGGGTCGGCCGGGTGATGTCAAAGGTGTCCGCGTCCGGTCCGTGCACGGCGGGATCCCGCCCGGCCGCGGCGAACGAGATCATGATGGGCTCGCCCTTGGCGATGGTGATCTCGTCGTCGATCTCGATGTCCTCCACCGCGTAGCGCATCGGCAGGTTGGCGAAGGGCGCCTCCGAGCGGATCGTCTCCTCGATGACGTCGCTCCACGAGGCCCGGCCGTCACGCACCATGGCCAGCTGGGCGGGGTGGGTCAGCAGGGCGTAGATCGCCTGGTCGAGCAGGTTGGCGGTGGTCTCGTGCCCGGCGGTGAAGGTGAGCAGGACGGTGTCCACCAGCTCCCGCTCGGTGAGGCCCGGCCCGTCCTCGTCGTCACGGGCGGCGATCAGCGCGCTGATCACGTCGTCGCCGGGGTGGTCGCGTTTGTGGCCGACCAGACGCGCCAGCAGGGTGTAGACCCGTTCCTCGAGGGTGGCGGCCTCCTCCTCGGACATCTCCCCGGTCATCCACGCGCCGATGATCCCGAGCAGCTCGTCACGGATGTCGTCGGGCACCCCGAGCATCTCCGAGATGACCTGGGTCGGCAGGCCGTACGCGAAGGTGGCCCGCAGATCGACCGGCCCGTCCGCGGCCAGGTCGGCGATCTGGTCGAGCAGACTCGCGACGATCGCCTCGATCCGGGGCTGCAGCGCGTTGGTACGGCGGGTGGTGAAGGCCTTCGCGACCAGACGGCGCAGGCGACTGTGCTCGGCGCCGTACGCGGTGATCATGTTGCGGTCGGCGACCCACATGGCGAGCGGCCACGTCCGGGCGAGCTCGCTCTCCCCGTTCTCCCACGCGGGCCAGTGCTGGTAGGTGTCGCGGGAGACTCGTGGATCGGTGAGCAGGCGCTTGATCAGAGCGGTGTCGGTCACGGTCCACACCACCACGCCACCGGGGAGCTCGACCTGGGTGGCCGGCCCCCGGGCACGCAACTTCGCGGCCTCACCGTGGATGTCACGTCCGGCAGGATCGATGGAATACGGACACTTCTCGTCGTACATGGTGGTCCTTCCCCGGCGATGGATTCGGCAACGATGAGGACCCTAGGAAGCCGGTGTAAGCGCGTACTCATCGATCGGTCTTCGTCGCAGTGCCCGGCCTCCGGCACAGCTGAAAGGCCCGGACCGCCGTCACGGCGGTCCGGGCCTCACCGGGGGAGATGTGGTTCAGCCCTTCTTGATGACCTCGATCAGGCTGGCCAGCGCCTCGTCGCCGTGCCCGCTCGCGGCGCGTTCCGCCAGCAGGTCGCGGATCGGCACCATGAGGTCGGGCCGGATGCCCTGTCCCTCGCTGGCCTCGACCATCTTCACCAGGCCGGTGGCGTTCAGGCCGACGGTCGAGATGGAGGTCGCATACTGCTTGGCGTCGACCTGCTGCGCGGCGCCGGCGATGCTGGGCTGGACCACGTGCGTGATCCAGCTCTCGATGAAGGGCGCCAGCGCGGCGGCCGGGATCCCCTCACTGGCGAGCAGGGCGAAACCGTGCAGGGCGCTGGAGAGCGACGACCATAGGATGCCGAGCAGCGACAGGTCGTACAGCGCGGCGACACCGGGGTCCTCGCCCAGGAAGATGCTGTTGCCGCCGAGCACCTTGAGCGTCGGCTCGAACTCGGTGAAGACCTCCTGCGAGCCGCCGTAGAACAGCAGCGTCTGGGGCAGGCCGACAGCGGGCGGGACGGTCATGATGTAGCCGTCGAGGTAGCGCGCGCCGACCGATTTCGCCCACTCCGCCGTGGTACGGGCGTCGGCCGGCAGGCCGGAGGTCAGGTTGACGATCACCTTGCCGGCGAGGCTGCTCTGCACCGGCTCCAGGATCGTGCGCAGCGCGGTGTAGTCGACCACGCAGACGACGAGCACGTCGCTGGCCGCGACGGCGTCCTTGATGTCACCGGCCTGGATCGCACCCTGCCCGGCGAGGGCGGCGGCCTTGTCCGCCGAGCGGTTCCAGACGGTGGTGGGGTGACCGGCCTTGAGATATGCGGAGGCCAGGGCGGATCCCATCATTCCCAGGCCGATCACGGTAACGGGTACGCGATTTTCCTCAGCCACCAGGGCCATCCTCTCGATTCTGCAGAAAGCGTGCTCGTCTCGAAACCGGCAGACGCGGCCACGGTCCTCGAAAACGCCATCCCAGGCTAGGTGGGCACGTCGTCGGCGATCAAGTACTTACTGCAAGGTGAGCGGTCGTCCGGGCTCCCGGAAATTGTCGAGAAATGAGCGCCGGAATAGGGTAGCCACCGTTGTTCACATATGACTCATCGAGCGGTAACCATCGGTCCGCGGGGGCCGGGCGGGGCGCTGCGGGGGCCGGTGCGTGTCCTCCGCCGGGGTGCGCGGCACCGGGCGAAGTCCGACAAGCGTTACACTGCCCCGGTCGAACGAACGCGTTGCGTGACGGTCCTCGATACGTAAGGTGGTGCGATGAGCGTCAGGGTAAGGCCCACCCACTGTGGTCTCGATGCCGCGGTCGAGATCATCAGCGGGAAGTGGAAGGTGGTCATCCTCTGGGCTCTCAGCGGCGAGCCGAGACGCTTCGGTGAACTGCGCAGGCTCATTCCCGGCGTGAGTGAGAAAGTGCTGATCCAGCATCTGCGCGAGCTGGAGGCCGACGGCATCGTCAGCCGCCGCGCATTCGACGGGTCGACGATGCGGGTGGAATATGCGCTGACCACGCGCGGCATCGCCCTCAATGACGCGCTGAAGCCGCTCGGCGCGTGGGGCCGGGAATACCTGCCGGAGCGGGCGGTCCCCATTCCGGAGAACGGGTGAACGATCGATTACCGGCCAGGGAGAGCGTCCTGCGAGTCTTTCCTCGTCATCAGCGCCATGCCGCTGACCTGAGCCGCCGTCTCCTGCCACGGGACGACAGCGACCTTGATCCGAGGAGCTTGTATGACGAAGATCGGCAGCGAGGCGTCGTCGTTGCTGTCCGCCGTCAAGGACATCGTTCCCGCTCTGCGGGCGAACGGCCAGCAGGCCGAGGACCAGCGATGGCTGCCGGTGGCCAACCTGGACCTGCTGGAGGCGGCCGGGGTGTTCCGGATGGCGACCCCGCGCGCCTTCGGCGGGCTGGACCTCTCCCTGCGGGAGCAGTCCGCGGTGCTCGCCGAGATCGCCCGGGGATGCCCGTCCAGCAGTTGGGTGTCGATGGTCTGGGTGTCCAGCGCATGGATGGTCAGCCTGTTCCCCGAGGAGCTGCAGTCCGAGGTATTCAAGAATCCGTCGGTGCGCATCTCCGGCGGATTCAGCCCGACCGGCACGCTGGTGCCGGCCGGTGACGGTTACACCCTCAACGGGACCTGGGGCTTCAACTCCGGCTGCCGCGGCGCCGACTGGAACATGATGCTCGCCAACGTCGAACGTCCGGACGGCAGCGTGGACGAGGCGGTGGTGCTGGTTCCGATCGACCAGTTCACCGTCGACGACGACTGGAACGCGTCGTCGCTGGCCGCGACCGGCAGTTGCACCACCCACGCGCGGGACGTCCACGTCCCGGCGCACCGCGTCGTGATCCCCGCCGAGGCGGAGGCCGCGATCGCGGCGGGGATCGAGCTGCCGCCTCCGCCGCCCGGCCGCGGATACGGCCTGTACAGCTTCCTGTTCTCGCAGGCGGTCGCCACCTTCGTCGGCATCGCCCGGGGAGCCCTCGAGATGTTCCTCGAACGGCTGCCCGGGCGAGGCATCAGCTACACCGCCTGGGACGATCAGGCGGAGCACCCGGTGACCCAGATCCAGATCGGTGCCGCGGCCAGCCGGATCGCAGCGGCCGAGGCGCTCTCCGAGCAGATGTACGAGCTGCTCCAGACCCGTGCCGACGCCTACGAGGAACTGACGCTGGAAGAGCGTGGCGCGGTCCGCGGGCACAGCGCGTACGCCGTCCAGCTCTGCAAGGAGGCCGTGGAGATCCTGTACAGCGCCAGCGGCGCGTCGGTGATCAAGCGGTCGGTTCCGCTGCAGCGGTTCCACCGGGACATCCAGGGACTGTCGCTGCACGGCTGGATCGTGCTCAACACCAACCTGGAGCTGTACGGCCGGCTCCTGCTGGGCAAGGACCCGCAGACGGCGCTGCTCTGATCCCTCCCGCCGGCTCGCGCCGCGACGATCCCCCGGATCGTCGCGGCGCTGTCATGTCGTGGCGCGGACACGACGCCGCGCCTGGTCGATGACCGGGCGCGGCGGGGGAAGGACAGGGCGGTCAGTCGCGGATCTCGCAGATCACCGTGCCGGCCGGGACGGCGTCGTCGACGGCGATCCGGAGGTCCTTGACGACGCCGGCGCGGTGAGCGGTGAGCGGCTGCTCCATCTTCATCGCCTCCAGGACCGCGATCAGCTGCCCCTGCTCGACGTGGTCGCCCTCGCTGACGGCCACCTTGACCACGGTGCCCTGCATGGGGTTGACCAGGCCGGCGCCGGACGGGGTGGCGCGCGGCGCGCGGCGGGCACGCGCCACCGAGGGCGGCGGCGGGGCGGACGTGGTCAGCCCGGCAGGCACGGAGACCTCCATGCGGCGGCCGTTGACCTCGACCACCACGGTGTGACGCGGCGGCTCCGGGGTGCTCGCGTCGCCGGGGGCCGCCTGCGGCTGCAGGCGGCCGGCGAACTCCTGCTCGATCCAGGCGGTGTGCACCGCGAACGGCTCGGCGGTGAAGGCCGGGTCCTCGACGATCGAGCGGTGGAACGGCAGCACGGTCGGGGTGCCGTCGACGGTGAACTCGTGCAGGGCCCGCCGGGCGCGGCGCAGCGCCTGCTCCCGGGTGGCGCCGACCACCACCAGCTTGGCCAGCATGGAGTCCCAGGCCGGTCCGATCACGGCGCCGGAGCGGACGCCGGCGTCGACGCGCACGCCGGGGCCGGCCGGCGGATCGAACCTGGTCAGGATGCCGGGCGCGGGCAGGAAGCCGCGGCCGGGGTCCTCCGCGTTGATCCGGAACTCCACGGCGTGGCCGCGGACCGGTGGGTCGTCGTAGCCGAGCGCCTCCCCGGCCGCGAGCCGGAACATCTCCTGGACCAGGTCGATGCCGGTGACCTCCTCGGTGACCGGGTGCTCGACCTGCAGACGGGTGTTGACCTCGAGGAAGGCGATGGTGCCGTCGGCGGCGATCAGGAACTCGCAGGTGCCCGCGCCGACATAACCGGCCTCGGCGAGGATCGCCTTGGAGGCCCGGCGCAGCTCGGCGTCCTGTGCTGCGGTCAAGAATGGCGCGGGCGCCTCCTCGACCAGCTTCTGATGGCGGCGCTGCAGCGTGCAGTCGCGGGTGGAGACCACCACCACCGAGCCGTGCGAGTCGGCCAGGCACTGGGTCTCGACGTGCCGGGGGCGTTCCAGATAACGCTCGACGAAGCATTCGCCGCGGCCGAACGCCGCTGTCGCCTCACGGACTGCCGAGGCGTACAGGTCCGGGATCTCGCTCTCGGCCCGGGCCACCTTGAGGCCGCGGCCCCCACCGCCGTGCACGGCCTTGATGGCGATCGGCAGCCCGTGCTCGCGCGCGAACCGGACCACCTCGTCGGCCCCGGTGACCGGGCCGTCGGTGCCGGCCGCCAGGGGCGCTCCGACCCGCCGGGCGATGGCACGGGCCCGGACCTTGTCGCCGAGCGCCCGGATCGCCGCCGGCGGTGGGCCGATCCAGGTTCTCCCGGAGTCGATGACCGCCTGGGCGAAGTCGGCGTTCTCGGAGAGGAAGCCGTACCCGGGATGCACCGCGTCGGCGCCGGCCGCGTCCGCCACGGCGAGCAGCCGCCCGGCGTCCAGGTAGCTGTCGGCCGGTGTCCGGCCGCCGATCGCGAAGGCCTCGTCGGCGAGCTGCACATGGGGGGCGTCGCGGTCCGGTTCGGCGTAGACGGCGACGCTGGCCAGCCCCGCGTCCCGGCAGGCGCGGGCGACCCGGACGGCGATCTCGCCCCGGTTGGCGATCAGAACCTTGAACATCTTCATCTCCCCGTACGGATCAGGTCCAGGCGCTGTGGCGCCAGGCTCCGGGACCGCGGGTCACCACGGCCGGCCGATGTGACGTGCCGATCCGGCGCCGCCGGGCGGGCGGTGGCACGGGCGGCGCGGAGGCGGACAGCAGGCAGAGGACGGCGAGCGCGGCGGCGACCTCGTCGGGGTCGGGCGGCGTGGCGATCACAGTGGAATGTTCCCGTGCTTGCGCGGCGCACGGGTCACCCGTTTGTCGCGCAGCGCCCGCAGCGCGCCGGCGACGCGGGAGCGGGTCTCGCTGGGCAGGATGACCTCGTCCACATAGCCGCGCTCAGCCGCCAGGTACGGGTTGCACAACGTGCGTTCGTACTCCTCCCGCAGCCGGGCACGCTCGGCGGCCGGGTCGGCGGCGTCCTGGAGAGCGCGCCGGTACAGCACACTGATCGCGCCGTCGCCACCCATGACCGCGATCTCGGCGGTGGGCCAGGCGAGGGTGACGTCGGTGCCCAGGTGTTTGGACCCCATCACGCCGTAGCCGCCGCCGTAGGCCTTGCGGGTGACCACGGTGACCATGGGCACGGTGGCCTCGGCGTATGCGTAGATGAGTTTCGCGCCGCGCCGGATGATGCCGCCGCGTTCCTGCTCCGGGCTGGGCAGGAAGCCCGGTACGTCGACGAAGGTCACCACGGGCAGGTGGAACGCGTCGCAGAGCCGGATGAACCGGGCCGCCTTCTCGGCCGCGTCGATGTCCAGCGCGCCCGCCAGGCGCAGGGGCTGGTTCGCGACGACGCCCACGCTGTGGCCCTCGATCCGGCCGAAGCCGCAGATCATGTTGCCGGCGAAGAGCGGCTGGACCTCGAGGAGGGCGCCGTCGTCGAGCACCGTCTCGATCACCGTGGTCATGTCGTACGGCCGGTTCCGGTCGTCCGGGACGATCTCGTCCAGTGCCCGGTCGAGTTCCGGGTCGCGGGCGGTCTGCGCGACGGGCAGCACCGGTGGATCGGACATGTTGTTCGACGGTAGATGCGCAAGCACCGTACGGACGTAGTCGAAGGCGTCCTTCTCGTCGGCGGCCAGATAGTGGGCGTTGCCGGAGACGGTGTTGTGGCTGGCCGCGCCACCGAGCTCCTCGCGGTCGACGTCGCGGCCGGTGACCGCGCGCAGCACCTCGGGGCCGGTGACGAACATGTGCGCGATCCGGTCGACCATGACCACGAGGTCGGTGATCGCCGGGGCGTAGACGGCGCCGCCCGCGCACGGGCCGACCATGATGGAGATCTGGGGGATCACGCCGGACGCCTCGACGTGCCGTCGGACCAGCTCGGCGTAGTAGGCCAGGGAAACCACACCCTCCTGGATGCGCGCGCCGCCGGAGTCGTTGATGCCGATGATCGGGGTGCCGGTACGCAGAGCCAGGTCCATCACCTTGATGATCTTCTCGCCGTACACCTCGCCGAGACTGCCGCCGAAGACGGTGAAGTCCTGGGCGAAGACGCACACCGGCCGGCCGTCGACGGTGCCGTAGCCGGTGACGACGCCGTCGCCGTACGGTCGCTCCCGCTCCATGCCGAAGTTGTGGCAGCGGTGCCGGGCCAGGGCGTCCAGCTCGACGAACGAGTCCGGGTCGAGCAGCGCCTCGATGCGTTCCCGGGCGGTCAGCTTGCCCTTGTCGCGTTGCCGCTGGACGGCGCGCGGATCGTACGGCGCTCTGGCCTGCTCGCGCCGGCGCTGCAGTTCCGCCAGTTGTTCCGCGGTGGTCAGGCTCACGGCAGCGTCACCACCTGAGCGGCGTAGGTGAGCCCGGCGCCGAACCCGGCCAGGAGCGCCCGGCCCCCGGAGCCGGCCTCGCCCCGGGCCAGCAGCGCCTCCATGGCCAGCGGGATCGAAGCGGCCGAGGTGTTGCCGGAGTGCACGACGTCGCGGGCCACCGCGGTGTGCGCGGGCAGCGCCAGCGAGCGGGCGGCGGCTTCGACGATGCGCAGGTTCGCCTGGTGCGGGATGAACGCGGCGAGTTCGTGCGGTTCCGTCCGGGCCGCGGCCAGGGCACGCCGGGAGATGTCCGGAACCGCCTCGGTCGCCCAGCGGAACACCTCGGGCCCGGCCATCCGCATGTAGGGGTGCGTGTCGCCGGCCCCCCAGGCGTGGTCGTGCGCGATGAGGTGGTGGCGGCTGCCGTCGCTGCCCCAGACGACCGGGCCGATGCCCGGGGTGTCGGCGGCCCCGACCACGACCGCGCCGGCTCCGTCGCCGAACAGGAAGGCGGTGCTGCGGTCAGTGCTGTCGATCAGGTCGCTCATCCGTTCCGAGCCGATCACCGCGACCCGGCGGGCGCCGGCACGCACCAGGCCGTCGGCGACCGCGAGCGCGTAGCTGAAGCCGGAACAGGCCGCGTTCAGGTCCATCCCGGCAGCCGGGCGGGCGCCGATCAGCTCGGCCACCTGAGGTGCGCCGGGCGGTGACTGGCGCAGCAGCGACATCGTCGCCAGCAGGACCACGTCGAGGTCACGAGGATCGGTTCCGGCCTGGGCCGCGGCCTTGCGCACGGCCTCGGCCGCCATCGTCACGACGGTCTCCTCCGGCCCCGCGAAGCGGCGGGTGACGATGCCCGAGCGCCGCCGGATCCACTCGTCGGACGAATCGATCATGCCGCTGACCTCGTCGTTGCCGACGATCCGGGCGGGGCGGTACGCGCCGACGCCGAGGATCGCCGAGCCGCGGTGCACGCTCATCGGGCGACCTCCGCGCTCAGCGGGGTCAGCGCGCCGGTCTCGTAGCGCCGGCGGCAGGCCCGTCGTTGCACCTTGCCGCTGGAGGTCCGCGACAGCGTGCCCCGGCGCACCAGCAGGATCTCGTCGGCCTCCAGCCGGTGCCGCTCCCAGATCGCCGTGCGCACCGCGTCGTAGGTGACGTCGACGCCCGGCGTCCGCGCGACCCGGCCGTCGATCTCGACCAGCACGACCAGGCGCTCCGAGCTCCCGTCGTCGACCGAGAACGCCGCCGCGCAGTTGGGATGCAGCCCGTCGACGGCGAGCTGGGCGGATTCCTCGATGTCCTGCGGGTAGAAGTTGCGGCCCTTGCGGATGATGACGTCCTTCTGCCGCCCGGTGACGAACAGGTCGCCGTCATGCAGGAACCCCAGGTCGCCGGTGCGCAGGTAGGTGACGTCACCGCAGCCGTCGATCCGGGCGCGGAAGATCTCCTCGGACAGCTCCGGCCGGTTCCAGTAGCCACGGGCGACGCACGGACTGTCGACCCAGATCTCGCCGACGTGCCCGGGCGAGCACTCCCGGCGGGTGGCCGGGTCGACGATGCGTACCGTGGTGCCCGGCACGGTGGTGCCGCTGCCGACCGCGGGCAGGACGTCCGGGCCGGGGCCGGGGGCGAACTCGGCGACGCCGTCCCCGAGCGGGCCGGCGGCCAGCCAGGCCATCCGCGGTGGCCGGTGCTCGTCGGTGCCGGTGACCTTGAGGGTGTTCTCGGCCAGTCCGTAACCGGGGCACATGGCCCGTGGCGCGAAGCCGTGCGGGGCGAACGCCGCCAGGAAGTCGGTGATCACCTGGCGGCGCACCGGTTCGGCGCCGTTGGCCGCGACCCGCCAGCGGGACAGGTCGCCCACCTCACCGGTGTGGCCCTCGGCAGCGGCCCGCACGCACAGCTCGTAGGCGAAGCTCGGGGCGGCGGCGTGGGTGCCGCCGAAGCGGGCGATCGCCTCCAGCCAGCGGGCCGGTCGCCGGATGAAGGAGTCCGGCGCCATCAGGTACGACGGGATGCCGCCCCACAGGGGCATCACCACTCCGAAGAGCATGCCCATGTCGTGGAAGAGCGGCAGCCAGTTGACCACTGTGGCGTCCGGTTCGAGCGGCCACAGCTCGGCGGTCTCGCGGGCGTTGTGCAGGAAGTTGCGGTGGGTGACCATGACACCCTTGGGGTCGCCGGTGGAACCTGAGGTGTACTGGAGCAGGGCGATGTCGTCCGGCCCCGGGATGGTGGCGGGCTCGGTCCCGGCGGGTTCCGCGGTGTCCGGCTCGTCGGTGGCGTGCAGCGCCAGCCCGGCCAGCTCGTCGGCGTCGCCGAAGCGGCGCTGCAGGTCGTCGCGGACGGCGGCGGTGGTGAGGATCGTGGTGGCGCCGGCGTCCTCGGCGATGCGCCGGATCCGGACCAGTCCGTCACGGCGACGCGGCACCTGCACCGGTGCGCCGATCGTGCCGGCGGTCATGCAGCCCAGCAGGGAGCGTACGAACTCCAGGCCGGAGGGGTAGAGCAGCACGGCGGTGCGCCCGGCCACCCCGAGGGCGGTCAGACGGGCCGCGCGTCGTCGCGCCGCCTCGGCCAGCTCGCCGTAGGTGAGGCTCTCGTCGGGCACCTCACCGTCGCGCAGAAACACGTAGGCCACGTCGTCCGGCTGGCGCTCGCCACGCAGCCGCAGGGCGTCCGGGAGCGTACGGATCTCGTCCGCACGCGGGTCGAGCCTGGCGCTCGTCATCTGATCTCCTTGTGCGAGGGTGACGCGGGAGCGAGCCGGCCGGACCGGTCCCCGGCGCGGGGGCGAGGACCGGGACGTCGCGGGCTCAGGCGTGCGCGTCGTCGGGGACCGGGCGGTCGACAGCCAGTCGCCACTGGCCCTCGGAGTTGCGGATCAGCACGTCGGTACAGGTGCCGTGGACGCTCGCGGTGCTGCCGTCCGGCTGCGGGATCTCCAGGTGGTAGTCGACGATCAGCAGGGACGTGTCCTTGGTCGTGTAGCTCTGCGTGACCTTCGACGCGATCGACGGGCCGGTCGCCAGGAAGTCCTTGAAGAACTGTGTGCGCTGGGCCCCGGTCAGCGGTGTGCCGGAGATGTTCGAGATTGCGTCCGGCGTGTACATCGAGTCGTACAGGGCGCCGTCGCCGGAATTGAAGATTCGCACGAACAGTTCATTCTGCAGGTGGGGGTCGTCGGGAATGATCGAATCCTGGATGGTGCTCATGCCGGTGCTCCTGTCTGTTCGGTGACCGGTGGGCGGGGCGCCCGCTTCCGAAGCGTTCCACGAACCCCACGAGCGACGGTCATGCCGCGGTAACCGTCCAGATGCGACGTTCGGTGCTCGACTGGTTACTCACCGGTGGGCTCGGGGGGAGGCCGGAGTGGGGTACTTACCTTGGAGTCCGTACTTACTTTTGTGGCGGGTGGCCCACTAGAGTCCGATTCGGTGTGGGTGGAGGAGGCGGTCTCGATCGTGAGGCACGGCGCGCACCGGCGACGGCGCCGGTGGGGCGCCGATCGGTGACGCGGTTCCGGAAATCCCGACGAGAAACCGGCCCGTAACATTCCTGAAGTGTCTCTTACAGCAATTCAACTTCTTTGTACGGGCGCATTCTGCCTGCCAGGAAAATGTTTTTTGTGGTGCAACTCACCGGAAGGGTGCGCGACTTTGAGGTAACGATATAGACATAGATGGTCACCCTTTGTAAAAACGTTCTTCGGGGGAGAGCATGCGATTCGGTGTCCTTGGGCCGATGGAAGTGGTGCACGAGGGCAGCGCGGTGCCGCTGGGAGGGACCAAGCAGCGCGCGGCTCTCGGATACCTGCTGTTGCGTTCCAATCGGGTGGTCGCCACCAGTCAGTTGCTCTACGCGCTCTGGCCCGCCGACGACGCGCCGGTCTCGGCCCGCAAGATCCTGCAGAACGCGGTGTGGGGTCTGCGCCGGGTCCTGTCGGCCGAGGACGCGGGTCCGGTCGAGCTGGTGACCCAGTCGCCCGGCTACAAGCTGGTGGTCCCGCCGGAGGACGTGGATCTCGTCCAGTTCCAGACGCAGGTCGACGCCGGCCGCGAGCGCCTCGCCTGGGGCGAGCCCGCCGCCGCGGCCACGATGCTGCGCCAGGCGCTCGATCTGTGGCGGGGCCCGGCGCTGGCCGACCTCACCGAGGCCGACATCGTCTGGCCCGAGCTGACCGCGGTGGAGAATTCACGGCTGGACGCCCTGGAGGACTACTTCGAGGCCCGCCTCGCCTGCGGCCAGCACCAGAGTGTGCTCGCCGATCTGGAGACCATGGTCTGTGGCGTCAACATCCGGGAGCGCTCCTGCCAGCAGCTGATGCTCGCGCTCTACCGCAGTGGACGGCAGGCAGATGCGCTCAACGTCTACCGGCGGGTGCGCGCCACGCTCGTCGAGGAGCTCGGCCTGGAACCCGGCCGGGACCTGCAGGTGCTGCACACCGCGATCCTGGCGCAGGACCCGGCGCTCGACCTGGACGCCGCGGCGGCCGGCGAACCGGTGGTGCTGGCCGCGCCGCCCGTCGAACCGGTCCCGGTCCGGATCCCCGCGCCGCGGATACCGGAGACCTCACCGCAGGCCGGGCCGGTCGCCGTCGACGTCAGCGCCCGTCGGCCGGTGAGCGTTCTGCTGGTGAGCACCCAGGTGGACGAGGAGAGCGGCGCGGCCGGGCAACCCGACGCGGACGCGCTGCTCGCCGGCGTCGCCGACGACGCCCGCCGCCACGTGGAGCAGCTCGGCGGACAGGCCACGGCGGCGATCGGTCCGATCTCGATGGCCGTCTTCCCGGCCGGGAACGGCCAGGACGGCGCCCAGCGCGCCGTCTTCGCGGCGTTGGCCGTACGCGACCACCTGACCGAGCCCGTCGGTGACCAGACCCGCCCGCCGGTGCGGTTCCGCGCCGCCGTGGTCACCGGGTCGGCGCTGGTGCGATACGAGTCGCCCGCCGGGGGAGCGCTCACCTCGGCCACCGGCCAGGTCCTCGACCGGTGCCACGCGCTGCTGGCCCGTGCCGGCGACAGTGAGATCCGGATCTGCGACGAGACCCGGTGCGACGTCGACGACGTCTACCGCAGCGACCGCCTGGCCCAGCCGGGTGAATGGGCGGTGCGGGGGCTGCGCTTCGACGAGGCGGCGTACGACGGGATGCCGCTGGTCGAGCGCGAGTTCGAGCTCTCCCTGGTCTGCGATCTGCTGGAGCGGGCGCGGTACCGGGTCACCCCGCACCTGGTGACCATCCTCGGTGAGTCCGGCACCGGCAAGAGCCGTTTCCTGGCCGAGTTGCGGCACGTCATCGGTGGCCGCGCACACGTGGCCCGGTTCCCGGTGTCCGGCGAGGTCGCCGATCGGGCCGAGGACGACGTCTTCGCCCTCCAGCGCGAGCTGGTCCTGGCGCTGTGCGAGGTCTACGGGGACGATTCCACCGGCGTACGGAAGGCGAAGCTCGAACGCGCCCTGCGCAACCTCGTCGCCGACCCGGACCGGAATCGAACCCTCGCCGCGTGCCTGCTGCCCTACGTCGACCCGGACGCCGGCCGCGACCACCTCGGCGACCTGCAGACCGAGCTCGGCGCATGGCGCCAGTTCCTGGAGCATGTGCCTCTGGACCGGCCGCTGGTGCTGCTGATCGACGACCTCCACCGGGCCGGCGACGACGTACTCACCCTGGTCAACGGCCTGGCAGACTTCTCCGACGTGCCGCTGCTCGTGGTCGCCTCGGCCCAGCCGAGCCTGCTCGACGTGCGACCCGGCTGGGGCGGGGGCAAGCGGCACATCACCACGCTGACCCTCGACGCGCTCTCCGACACGGCGGTGGATCGGCTGCTGGACTCCGCGGAAGGGCAGGCGGCGCGCGGCGTGAGTGGCTGGCTGCGTCAGCTGCTGGGGGCGAGCCCGGACGCCCAGCCCGACGAGCGACGCCGGCACCTGCGCTCGCTGCTTGCCATGCGGGCGCCGCGATACCTGAGTGCCAAGGCGACCTCGTGCGTGACCGGCTGAGCCGGGCGCCGGGCCCGCCGTCCCGGGCCGGCACGGGGCGGCCCGGGACGGCCTGATCACACGACGCCGAACAGCCGCGGGTCCCCGGCCCGCAACAGCGTGCACAGGGTGCGCAGCGCGCCGTCCAGCTCGGCGATCGACTCGTCATCGAGATGGGCCGACGGCTCCAGGCGCAACGTGCGGACCGCGCTCGCGGTCGGGAAGGTACGGATCCGGTGCGCCCCGAACAGGTAGCCGGAGAACACGTAGCCCAGGATCCCGGCGGTGTCCGCCTCACGCAGCGGATGCAGCGGCGACGCCGACTGCTCGTGGAACTCGACGCCGAGCATCAGGCCGCGGCCACGCACCTCGGCCACGATGTCCGGGAAGTCGGCGCGGACCTTCTCCAGCGTGCCCCGCAGCCGCTCGCCGGCCCGCTCGGCCAGCCGGTACACCGCGCCGCCGTCCGCCTCCAGCACTCTGAGCGCCCGCAGCGCCAACGCGGTGGAGAACCCGTCGCGGGCGAACGTCGAACTGTGCAGGAGTTCGAAATCGGGGCGGTAGAAGCTCTCGCGGATCAGGGTGAGCGCGGTCTTGGCCAGTCCGCCACCGAGCCCTTTGGCCAGCACGACGTAGTCCGGCCGCAGCTGGAGGTGCGCGGCGGCGAAGAACGCGCCGGTGCGGCCCATCCCGCTCTGGATCTCGTCGACCACGACCGGGAACCCGGCCGCGTCGGCGGCCGCGCGCACCTCGGCGGCGATCGGCGCCGACACCGTCCGGATGCCGCCCTCACCCTGGATCACCTCCAGGACGAAAGCGGCGACAACCGGGAACGGACGTCGTGCCAGCCGGATCTCGTCCCCGTCGACCAGCAGCTCCGGCACTTCGGCACGCTCGGCCTCGACCGCCCGGGCGACCGCGCCGGGTTCCTCGAACGCGATGAACCGGGCACCGGCCGCCATCCCCGCGAACGGGACACGGAAGTCCGCGTTGTGGGTCAGCTGGATCGAGCCGGCCAGCTTGCCGTGGAAGGAACCGGCGAAGGTGAGGAACACCGGCGGCCGCGCGGCGCAGGCGGCCGCGGCGGCGCGAACTCGCTCGGCGGCGGCGTCGAGGCCGTCGCCGGGCGCGACGCCCAGGTCGCGTAGAACCTGCTCCGGCACTCGCGCGGCGCCCGAGCGGACCGCCTCCACGGCGTCGGTCAGGTGTGTCTCGATCTCGGTGAGCAGCTCCCGCACGCGTAGCACCCGGGCGAACTCGGCGTGCTTCATGGCCACCTCGACCGCCTCGGCCCCGCTGTTGGCGAAGACGCCGTAGTACGGCTCCGGGTCCCCGAACTCACGGCGCAGAATCGTGTTGAGCAGACCGACGACGGCAGCCGGGTCACTCTGCCGTGAGGCCTGGGCCAGCACCGGCCGCCCGGCGGAGAGGAACTCGTGGGCGGCGCCGACGATCTCCGGATGGTTGTGGCCGAGGATCAGCGCGCCGTAACCGCCGGCGAAGTCGAGCACCGGCACCTCCCGGCCGCCGGCGTCGCGGTAGAACAACGTGTCCCCCTCGGCCCGGGTGAACTCGACGTCGATGCCGAGCTGGGCGAGGAAGCCGAGCATCTGCGGCTCGGCCAGCTCGGTGGTGCGGGATTCGGTGGTGGTCATCGGGACTCCTCGTCCGCGTCAGCAGGTACAGGCCGTCTGCGGCCGGACGTTACCGGCGGCCCGCCTTCGGCCCGGCAGTGTGCGGTCTCGGCCCGGTAAGTGGCGGCCGGGGCGTGGGATTGCCACACGATGACCTCGGGGTGGATACCGACCGCCACGGGACGATTACGGTCGATCGTGAGTCCCCTCGGACGGGAGCAGCGATGTCCCTTCAGGAATTGCCCGTGCCGGCGACCATGCGCGAGGTCATGTCGATGTTCGCCACCGGCGTCGTCGTCGTCACCGTCGGTGGCGAGCACCCGCACGGCATGACCGCCAACGCCTTCAGCTCGGTGTCGCTCGAACCCGCGCAGGTGCTCTGCTGCGTGGCGCACAGCGCGGTCATGCACAAGTCGATCAATTCGGAGCGCCGCTTCGCGATCTCCATCATGGCCGCCGACCAGGAGCGGCACGCGCGCTACTTCGCGGACAAGAGCCGGCCACTGGGCGCGCGGCAGTTCGAGGCGTTCGACTGGCGTCCCGGGGCGCGAACTGGAGCGCCGCTGCTCGGCGGGGCGCTGGCGTGGATCGAATGCGAGCTGGCCGACTCGCACGACTCCGGCGACCACTCGATCTTCATCGGCGCGGTGGTCGGCAGCCTGCGCGGCTCCGGCGCCGACGGACTGATCTTCTTCGACGGCGGGTTCCGTCCGGGAGCAGCCCCGACGCCGGCGGAGTGACCGGTCGCACGTGCGAGGTCCGCCCCGATGCCGGGGCGGACCTCGCTGTCGTGCGCCCGGTCGGCCGGGCCGGGTGGATGCGGTCAGGCGGTCGGGGTCTGGCCGAAGGGGTTGTCGACGGCGAACAGCCACTGGCCGTCGGCGCCCAGGCGCAGCACGTCCAGGCCGACGCCCTCCAGGTGCTGCTCGCCTTCCGGGGTGGTCACGTCGATCGCCCAGTTGACAACGAGCAGGGCGGTGTCGCCGGTGACGTGCGACTCCTGCAACGTGGCGGTCATGCGCGGCTTCTGGCTGATGAATTCTGCGAGGGAGTCGCGCCGCGCCTGCCCGGTCTGCGGGTTGCCCGGCTCCCACACGGAGATCGCGTCCTCGGTGTACATGGCGTTGATCGTGTCGACGTCGCCCGAGTTGAACGCCTCGACGTAACGCTCGCCGTGCTCGCGCGCGGCGTCGACCAGCTGCTGGTGGGTGACGGTCATGGCGTGCTCCCTTGTGCGGTGTCCGAAGTCGTCGGTGGCCGACGCTAACCGGGTGCGGTGTCGCCGGCCCCACCGCCGGGCAACGGGCCGCTCATCCACCTTGGGTTACCGCCTCGTTACCACCTGCTGAGGAGCGGCCGGGAGGGTGGGAGATCCACAGATCCACCCGGAAGGCGGATGATGAACGAGATCGCAGTCGTCGGCATGTCCTGCCGGCTGCCCGGCGCCTCGAACCCCGGCGCGTTCTGGGAGCTGCTCGCCGCCGGCGCCAGCGGGTTGCGGACCGGCGACGACGGCGCCCGGGCGGGCCGCCTCGACGGCGTCGGCGACTTCGACGCCGCGTTCTTCGGCATCTCGCCGCGCGAGGCCGCCGCCGTCGACCCGCAGCAGCGCCTGCTGCTGGAGCTGGCCTGGGAGGGGCTCGAGGACGCCGGGATCGTCCCGGCGACCCTGGCCGGCAGCCGCACCGCGGTGTACGTGGGCGCCCTGCGCGACGACTACGCCCATCTGGTGCGCCGGCACGGCGAACAGGCCATCACCCAGCACTCGATGACCGGCCTCAGCCGGGGCGTCATCGCCAACCGGGTTTCCTACTTCCTCGACCTGCGCGGGCCCAGCGTCACCGTGGACACCGCGCAGGCCTCCTCGCTGGTCGCCGTCCACCTGGCCGGGGAGAGCCTGCGCACCGGTGAGGCCGACCTCGCCCTCGCCGCCGGCGTCAACCTGGCGCTGCTCGGTGACCACCTCACCGAGCAGCGGTTCGGCGCGCTCTCCCCGGACGGCGAGAGCTATGCCTTCGACGCTCGCGCCAACGGTTTCGCCCCCGGTGAGGGCGCCGCGCTCGTGGTCCTCAAGCCCTTGGCGAAGGCCCGCGCCGACGGCGACCGCATCTACGGCGTCATCCGTGGCAGCGCCGTCAACCACGGCGGCGCGGCACCCGCGCTGACCGTCCCCCGTGCCGACGCGCAGGCCGATCTGCTCCGCGAGGCGTATCGCCGGGCCGGCGTCGACACCCGCCAGGTCCAGTACGTCGAGGCGCACGGCACCGGCACCCCGGTCGGCGACCCGATCGAGGCCGAGGCGCTCGGCGTCGCCCTGGGCGCCGGCCGCCCGGCCGGGGAGGCGCTGCGGATCGGCTCGGCGAAGACCAACGTCGGCCACCTCGAGGCGGCCGCCGGCATCGTCGGGCTGCTCAAGGTGCTGCTCGCGCTCACCCACCGGCAGCTGCCGCCGAGCCGCAACTTCAACGAGCCGAACCCGGCCATCCCGTTCGCCGACCTCGGCCTCGCCGTCCAGCAGCGGCACGGTCCGTGGCCCGACCCGGAGCGACAGTTGATCGCCGGCGTCAGCTCGTTCGGCATGGGCGGCGTCAACTGCCATGTCGTGCTGACCGAGGCCCCCGGGTCGCCACAGCGACCGGAGGACCCGGTGCCGCCGGTGCTGCCCTGGGTGGTCACCGCTCGGAGCGGCGCGCTGCCCGCACAGGCGGCCCGGCTACGTGACCGTCTGCGCGGCGACGACGACGCCCGGCCCGCCGACGTCGCGCGGGCGCTTGCCTCGACCCGTACCGTCTTCGAGCACCGCGCGGTCATTCTCGACGCCGACCCTGCAGCGCTCGACGCGGCGGCCGACGGACGCCCAGCGCCGAACCTGGTGACCGGTATCGCCACACCCGGACCGGTGGCGGCGGTCTTCACCGGCCAGGGCAGCCAGCGGGCCGGCATGGGCCGGCGGCTGTACGCGGCGTACCCGCGTTTCGCCGAGGCGTTCGACGAGATCGCCGCTCACCTGGACCCGCTGCTGCCCCGGCCGCTGGCCGAGGTCATCGACTCCGGGGACGGGCTGGACGACACCGGGTTCACCCAGCCGGCACTCTTCGCCGTCGAGGTCGCCCTCTACCGCCTGGCCGAGTCGTGGGGGGTGCGCGCCGACCACGTGGCCGGGCACTCCATCGGGGAGATCGCCGCCGCGCACGTCGCCGGGGTGTTCTCCCTGGCCGACGCGGCGGCCCTGGTCGCCGCCCGGGGCCGGCTCATGCAGGCGCTGCCGGGCGGCGGCGCGATGGTCGCCGTCGAGGCGAGTGAGGCGGTGGTACGCGAGCGGCTGACCGCCGGTGTGGACATCGCCGCCGTCAACGGCCCGTCCGCGGTGGTCGTGTCCGGCGCCGAGTCCGCCGTCACGGACCTGGCCGAGGTGTTCCGGGCCGCCGGGCACCGCACCCGCCGGCTGACGGTCAGCCACGCGTTCCACTCGGCGCTGATGGACCCGATGCTGGCGGAGTTCCACTCCGTCGTGTCCGGATTGTCGCCGCGCCCGCCGCGGATCCCGGTGATCTCCACCGTGCACGGCCGGGCGCTGCGCGACGACGAGGCGACCGACCCCGGCTACTGGAGTTCGCAGGTGCGCCGGCCGGTTCGGTTCCTCGACGCGATCCGGACCCTGGCGGCCGAGGACGTCACCACATATCTGGAGATGGGCCCCGACGGGGTGTGCAGCGCGATGATCGCCGCGGCCCTGCCCGGGGCCGGTGCCGTGCCTCTGTTGCGGGCCGGCCGTGACGAACCGCGGACCTTCACCACCGCGCTTGCCCAGGCGTTCGTGCGCGGGGTGCCGGTGGACTGGGCGGCCGTCTGCGGTGCGGGACCGCGCGCCGGCCTACCGACGTACGCCTTCCAGCGCCGCCGCCACTGGTTCGACACCGCCGGCACCACGCCGGTGGCGGCCACCGCACGGCCCCGCACGGACGCCGCGCCGGCAGCGGCCACCGCACCGCCCCGTGCCGGCCGCGACCTGGCCGCCCTGGTTCACGACCACGCGGCGGCCGTGCTCGGCGCCGCTCCCGGGCAGCGGCTCGACACCACCGCCACCTTCCGCGATCTCGGCTTCGACTCGCTGATGGGCGTGGAACTGCGGGACGCGCTGGCCGCCGCGACCGGGCGCCCGCTGTCCGCCGGGCTGATCTACGACCGTCCCACCATCGACGAACTGGTCGCCCACCTGGCCGGGAGCGGCGACGACCAGCCGGACACCGCGGCGCCCCGGCCCGCCACCGATGATGACGACGCCGTCGCCATCATCGGCATGGCCTGCCGGTATCCGGGTGGTGTCGCGTCCCCCGAGGATCTGTGGCGCCTGGTCGCCGACGGCGCCGACGCGGTCGGCGCGTTCCCGGACGACCGCGGCTGGGACGCGAGCCTGCACGACCCCGATCCGGACCGGTCCGGCCACAGCTACGTCGACCAGGGCGGGTTCCTCTACGACGCGCCGCTGTTCGACGCCGGCTTCTTCGGCATCTCGCCGCGTGAGGCGCTCGCCATGGACCCCCAGCAGCGACTGCTGCTGGAGACCGCGTGGGAGGCCGCCGAACGTGCCGGCATCGACCCGCACTCGCTGCGCGGTACCCGCACCGGCGTGTACGTCGGCGGCACGCACCTCGACTACGGGCCGCGCATGCACACCGCCGGGACCGAGGTCGACGGGCACGTGCTGACCGGCACCACCGCGAGTGTGATGTCCGGCCGCATCGCCTACCAGCTGGGTCTGCACGGCCCGGCGGTCACCGTCGACACCGCCTGCTCGTCGTCGCTGGTGGCCCTGCACCTGGCGGTCCGGTCGGTACGCGACGGCGAGTCCACTCTCGCGTTCGCGGGCGGCGTCACGGTGATGTCCGGCCCCGGGATGTTCGTCGAGTTCTCCCGGCAGCGGGGGCTGGCTCCGGACGGCCGCAGCAAGTCGTTCGCCGCGGCCGCCGACGGCACCTCGTGGGCGGAGGGCGCCGGTGTGCTGCTGATCGAGCGGCTCTCCGACGCGCGCCGCCGCGGCCACCGGGTCCTCGCGGTGATCCGGGGCAGCGCGGTCAACTCCGACGGCGCCTCCAACGGCCTCACCGCCCCCAGCGGCCCGGCCCAGGAGAGGGTGATCCGCGACGCGCTCGCCGACGCCCGCCTGGACGTGACCGGCGTCGACGCGGTGGAGGCGCACGGCACCGGCACCCGGCTCGGCGACCCGATCGAGGCGGAGGCGCTGCAGGCGACGTACGGGCAGGCCGGTCACCCGGTGTGGCTGGGCTCGCTCAAGTCGAACGTCGGCCACACCCAGGCCGCCGCGGGTGTCGGCGGGGTGATCAAGATGGTGCAGGCCCTGCGGCACGAGCGCCTGCCGCGAACCCTGCACGTGGACCGGCCCACCGACCACGTCGACTGGACGGCCGGTGGGATCCGCCTGCTGACCGACGAGCAGCGGTGGCCCCGCGGCGACCGGCCGCGGCGGGCCGCCGTGTCGTCGTTCGGGATCAGCGGCACCAACGCGCACGTGGTCATCGAGGAGGGCGACGACGATCCGCGTCCGGTCGCCGCCGAGCCGGCCGGGCCGTACCCCCTCGTCTTCGCGGTGTCCGGGCGCAGCCCTGCCGCCCTGGCCGAGCATGCCCGCCGCCTGCACGAACGCGTCAGCGCAGCGCCGGGGGAGGAGCCTGCCGCGATCGCCCGGACGCTCGCTGCCGGGCGCGCCGCCTTCGAGCACCGCGCCGTCGTCCTCGGCGCCGGAAACCTGCTCGACGGGCTGGCCGCGGTCGCCGGCGGCAGCCCGCACCCGGACGTCGTGGCCGGCGAGGCGCAGGGACCCGGGCCGGCAGCGCTGCTGTGCACCGGGCAGGGCGCGCAGTACCCGGGGATGAGCCGCGAGCTGTACGAGTCCGATCCGGTCTTCGCGGCCGCCTTCGACGAGGTGTGCGACGCGTTCGCGCCGTATCTGGACCGGCCGCTGCGCGAGGTGGTGCACGACGGGGCGGACCTGGTCGACCGTACCGACTGGGCCCAGCCCGCCCTGTTCGCGGTCGAGGTCGCGGTGGCCCGGCTGCTGGAGCACCACGGGCTGCGGGCCGGTCTGGTCGCCGGGCACTCGATCGGGGAACTGGCCGCCGCGTACCTCGCCGGGCTCTGGTCGTTGCAGGACGCCGCCCGCCTGGTCGCCGCGCGGGGCCGGGCGATGCGGGCCGCACGCGAGGGTGGCGTCATGGCGGCCGTCCAGGCCACCGTGGCGGAGATCGAACCGGATCTGACCGCCGGTGTCAGCCTCGCCGCGATCAACGCCCCCGACGCCGTGGTCGTCTCCGGTGACGCCGGCGCGGTCACCGCGCTCGCCGGGCGCTGGGCCGCGCGGGGCCGCCGTACCCGCATGCTGACCGTCAGCCACGCCTTCCACTCCGCACACATGGACGAGGCGCTGGACGAGTTCCGGGCCGTCGCCGAGCAGGTCACCTACCACGAGCCCCGGTTGCCGCTGGTCTCCACGGTGAGCGGCCGGCCGGCCGGGGACGAGATCACCACGCCCGGGTACTGGACCCGGCAGATCCGTGAGACGGTCCGCTTCGCCGACGCGGTCGCCGCACTGGCCGACGCCGGCGCCGGGCTGATGGTCGAGGTCGGCCCGGACGCGGTGCTCGCACCCCTGGCGGCGCGGACCCGGCCGGACGACGTGACAGCGATCGCGGTGCTGCGCCGCGGGCACTCCGACACCCGGTCGGTGGCTCTGGCCCTGGCACGGATGTACGTGCACGGCGTACCCGTCGATCTCGGCCGCCTGGCGCCCCGCGGTCCCGGCGTCGACCTGCCCACCTATCCGTTCCAGCGGGAACGGTTCTGGCCCGCGCCGGAGAGCGGTGGCGACGTGCGCACCCTCGGCCTGACGCCGGCCGGGCATCCGCTGCTGACCGCCCGCACCGGCATCGCCGGGCGCGACGAGACGGTCCTGCTCGGCCGGCTGTCGGTGGACGAGCAGCCGTGGCTCGCCGACCACGTCGTCGGAGCGGGCGCGCTGCTGCCCGCGGCTGCCTTCGCCGAGCTGGCGCTGAGCGCGGGGCTGGCCTGCGGCACGCCGCGGATGGCGGAGCTGACTCTGGAGGCGCCGCTGCGGCTGGACGTGCCGGTGCGCGTGCAGATCACCGTCGACGCCCCAGCCGGTGACGGCGGCCGTGCGTTCACCGTGCACGCCACGCCGGACACCGGTGACGAACAGTGGACCCGGCACGCCACCGGCCTGCTGACCGCGCCGGCGCCGGAGCCCGCCGGCGCGGCCGGATCGTGGCCGCCGCCGGGCGCGACAGCGGTGCCGGTCGCCGACGTCTACGCCCGGCTCGCCGACGCCGGCTACCACTACGGCCCGGACTTCCGCGGGCTGCGCGCGCTGTGGCACGACAGCTCCGGCGTCCACGCCGAGATAAGCCTGCCGGACGGGGTGCGTGACACCGCCGCCGGATACGGCCTGCACCCGGTGCTGCTCGACTCGGCGCTGCACGCCCTGATCTGGCAGCGCCTGTCGGGCCGGTCCGCTGACACGGACACCGTCGACCTGCCGTTCGTGATCGCCGGGCTGCAGGTCGCCGTGCCCGGCGCGACCGGCGCCCGGGTCCGGATCCTCCCGGCGGGCCCGGACGCTGCCGGGTTGAGGCTCACCGCCGGCGACGGGTCCGCGGTGGCGACGGTCCAATCGGTCACGGTACGCCCGGTCACCGCCACCGACGCCCGCCTGCACACCGTCGACTGGGCCGAGGTGCGCCCCGCGATCACCCCACCGGCCGTGACCGTCGTTCCCGTCGACAGCGGCGGTGACCTGCCCGGACAGGCGCACGCCACGGCCCTCGACCTGGTCCGGCTCATCCGTGACCGGTGGGACGGCGACGAGATCCTCGCCGTCGTCACCCGCAACGCCGTGCCGGTGCTGCCCGGCGAGGACGTGCCCGGTCTCGGCGCCGCCCCGGCGTGGGGACTGGTGCGCTCGGTGCAGAGCGAGCACCCCGGCCGGGTCGTGCTGGTCGACCTGGACGAGACAGCCGACGCCGACAGCGGGCTGCGCCGGGCGCTGGCGACCGGAGAGGCGCAGGTTGCGGTCCGCCGCGATCGGCTGTACGCGCCGCGGCTGGTCCCGGCCGCGCCCCCGGTCACCACGGCCTGGCGGCCGGATCCGGAGGGGACGGTGCTCATCGTGGGCGGCACGGCCGGGCTCGGCGCCCGGTTCGCGCGTCATCTGGTGAGCGCGTACGGCGTACGCCATCTGCTGCTGCTGAGCCGCCGCGGCCCGGCCACCCCCGGCGTGTCCGGCCTCGTCGACGATCTCACCGCCGACGGCGCCCGGGTACGTGTGGCCGCGGCCGACGCGGCCGACCGCGCCCAGCTCGCCCGCGTCCTGGCCGAGATCCCGGCCGGGCACCCGTTGACCGGTGTCCTGCACACCGCCGGCGTGCTCGCCGACGCGACCGTCGACACCCTGACCGACGAGCAGATCGCCACCGTGCTGCGCCCGAAGATCGACGCGGCCTGGCACCTGCACGAGCTCACCCGGGACCACCCGCCGTCGCTGTTCGCGCTGTTCTCGTCGGTGTCCGGCCTGGTCGGCACCCCCGGGCAGGCCAACTACGCGGCCGCGAACACGTTCCTGGACGCCCTGGCCGCTCACCGCCGCGCCGCCGGGATGCCCGCGGTCTCGCTCGCCTGGGGACTGTGGGACGACTCCGCCGGAATGGGCGCCGGCCTCGGCGAGTCCGATCTGGCCCGCTGGCGGCGGGCCGGGTTCGCGCCGCTCAGCGCCGCCGACGGGCTGGCCCTGTTCGACGCCGCGGTCGGTGCCGACGCGGCCCTCGTCGCACCGGCCCGGTACCGGCCGCGCCCGGTCGTGCCGGCCGCCGCCCCGGTGCGCGACCATCGCGAGGGGGCCCTGGACCTGGTCCGCGAGGCGACCGCCACGGTTCTCGGACATCGCAGCGCCGACCGTGTCGACGCCCGCCGGGCCTTCCGTGAGCTGGGTCTCGACTCGCTGGGCGGGGTGGAGCTGCGCAACCGGCTCGGCGAGGCGACCGGCCTGCGCCTGCCGGCCACCGTGGTCTTCGACCATCCCACTCCGGAGGCGCTCGCCGCCTACCTGACCGCCCAGCTCGGCGGCGCCGATGAGCCCGCGCCGGTGGTGTCGGTGATCGCGGAGGTGGCCGACGAGCCGATCGCGATCGTGGGGATGGCGTGTCGTTTCCCGGGTGGGGTGGGGTCGCCGGAGGACCTGTGGCGGTTGGTGACCGAGGAGGTGGACGCGGTCGGGGAGTTCCCGGTGAACCGGGGCTGGGACGTGGCCGGTCTGTACGACCCGGATCCGGATCATCCCGGGACGTCGATCACGCGGCACGGCGGGTTCCTGTACGACGCCGACCGGTTCGACGCCGAGTTCTTCGGCATGTCACCGCGCGAGGCCGCCGCCACCGACCCGCAGCAGCGGCTGCTGCTGGAGACCACGTGGGAGCTGTTCGAGGACGCCGGCGTCGATCCGGCGACGCTGCGCGGTTCGAACACCGGCGTGTTCACCGGCGCCATGTACGACGACTACGCGGCCGGCCGTCGCAGCGCCCCGCCCGAACTGGAGGGTTTCCTGCTCACCGGCAACCTGTCCAGCGTCGTGTCGGGGCGGGTGGCGTACACGTTCGGTCTTGAGGGTCCGGCGGTGACGGTGGATACGGCGTGTTCGTCGTCGTTGGTGGCGTTGCACTGGGCGGTGGCGGCGTTGCGGCGGGGTGAGTGTGATCTGGCGGTGGCGGGTGGGGTGACGGTGATGTCGTCGCCGAACACGTTTGTGGAGTTCTCGCGTCAGCGTGGTTTGGCGGTGGATGGCCGGTGTCGTTCGTATGCCGATGATGCGCGGGGCACGGGCTGGTCCGAGGGTGTCGGGTTGGTGTTGGTGCAGCGGTTGTCGGAGGCGGTGGCGTCGGGTCGTCGGGTGTTGGCGGTGGTGCGGGGTTCGGCGGTGAATCAGGACGGTGCGTCGAATGGGTTGACGGCGCCGAGTGGTCCGGCGCAGGAGCGGGTGATCGGTCGGGCGCTGGCGGTGGCCGGTCTGTCTGCGGCTGATGTGGATGTGGTCGAGGGTCATGGGACGGGTACGCGGTTGGGTGATCCGATCGAGGTGCGGGCGTTGCAGGCCACGTATGGGCGGGCGGGCCGGCCGGTGTGGTTGGGGTCGTTGAAGTCGAACATCGGGCATGCCCAGGCTGCGGCGGGTGTGGGTGGTGTGATCAAGATGGTGCAGGCGATGCGGTACGGGTTGATGCCGCGGTCGTTGCATGGTGAGGTTGCGTCGTCGCAGGTGGATTGGGATGCCTCGGGTGTCCGGTTGTTGTCGCGGGCGCGGCCGTGGCCGGTGGAGGGCCGGGTGCGGCGGGCGGCGGTGTCGTCGTTCGGGATCAGTGGCACCAATGCGCACGTCATTCTGGAGCAGGGCCCGGAACCGGAGCCGGGGCCCACCCCGAAGCGGGCGCTGCCTGTGGTGCCGTGGGTGCTGTCGGCTCGGGACGAGGCGGGGCTGCGGCGTCAGGTGCTGCGGTTGCGGGAGTACCTCGAGGAGCATCCGGACACCGACCCGGCCGACGTCGGCTACACCCTGGCCACCCGGCCGTTGCTGGAGCATCGGACCGCCGTCGTCGGCGACGACCCCCTCGCCGCCCTCGACGCGCTGGCCGCCGGGACACCGCACCCGGCGGTGCTGCCCGCCCGTACGGTCCGCGACACCGGCGCCCGCACGGCGTTCCTCTTCACCGGGCAGGGCAGCCAGCGTCCGGGCATGGGCCGCGAGCTGTACGACAGCAGTCCCGCGTTCGCCCACGCCCTCGACGAGATCTGCGAGGTGCTCGACCCGTACCTGCCCCGGCTGTTGCGCCAGGTCCTGTGGGCCGAGCCCGGCTCGGCCGACTCCGCGCTGCTGGACCGGACCGGGTACACGCAGGCGGCGCTCTTCGCCGTCGAGGTCGCGCTCTACCGGATGGCCGAGCACCACGGCGTACGCCCCGACTACCTGCTCGGCCACTCGATCGGCGAGGTGAGCGCCGCCCACGTCGCCGGGCTCTGGGATCTGCCCGGCGCGTGCGCGGTGGTCGCCGCCCGCGGCCGGCTCATGGAGGCCGCACGCGAGGGCGGGGTGATGGTCGCCGTCCGGGCCGGCGAGGAGCGGGTCCGCGACGACCTGCGCCGTCTCGGGCTGACGGAGGCGCTCGCGGTCGCCGCTGTCAACGGCCCGCAGGCCACCGTCGTCTCCGGCGACGCGTCCGCCGCCGGCCGCCTCACCGCGATGTGGGCCGCCGAGGACGTACGGTTCCGGCAGTTGACGGTCAGCCACGCGTTCCACTCGCCGCACATGGACGACGTGCTCGGCGAGTTCCGTGCCGCCCTGGAACAGGTGACCTTCCACCGGCCGCACCTGCCGCTGGTGTCCGACCTGACCGGTGACGTCGCCGACCCGGACGAGCTGTGCGACCCCGGCTACTGGGTCCGGCACATCCGCGGGACCGTGCGGTTCCTCGACGGCGTACGCCGGCTCGACGCCCTCGGAGTCGGCAGGTATCTGGAGATCGGCCCCGGCGGGGGACTCGCCGCCCTGGCCGAGCAGTGCCTGCCGGACGGCCGGGACGCCGTCTGCGCCGCGCTGCTGCCGCCCGGCCGCTCCGAGCCGCACAGCGTCGCGGTCGCCCTGGCCCGGCTGCGTCTGGACGGCGCGGACTGGAACCCGGCCACGACGTTCCCCGGCGGGGGGCGGATCGGCCTGCCGACGTACGGCTTCCGCGCCGACCGTTACTGGCTGCCGGCGCCGGCCGAGGCCATCGGGGCCGGCGGGCTCGGCCACCCGCTGCTGCACACCGTCACCGAGCTGGCCGGCCGGGGCGGCGTGGTGCTCACCGGCCGCGTGGCCGCGAGCGGCTGGATCGGCGACCACCGGGTCGGTGACGCCGTCCTGGTGCCCGGCGCCGCGGTGCTGGAGATGCTGCTGCGGGCGGGCCGGGAGACCGGCTGCCCTCGGGTCACCGACCTGACCGTCACCGTGCCGCTGGTGGTGCCGGACGGCGGCGCCCTGCGGCTGCAGATCCTGGTCGCCGCGCCGGACGCGGGTGGCAACCGGGCCGTCGAGGTGCACGCCCGCGCCGCTGACCGGGACGAGTGGACGCCGCACGCGGTCGCGACACTCGTCCCGGACGACGCCGGGCCCGCCGTGGACCCGCTGGTGTGGCCGCCGGACGCCGTCGAGGCCGACCTGACCGGCGTCTACGAGCGGCTCGCCGGGCACGGCTACACGTACGGGCCGGCCTTCCAGGGGTTGCGCCGGGCGTGGACGGCCGGCGACGACCTGTACGCGGAGGTCGAGCACGACGGCGACACCGGGTTCCTGCTGCACCCTGCGCTGCTCGACGCCGGGCTGCACCCGCTGCTCCCGGGGGTGGTGGACGACGATCGGCCGGCTGTAGTGCCGTTCGGCTGGAACGACGTGCGCCTGCACCGGGGCGCGGCCGGCCGGCTGCGGGTACGCCTCACCCGTACCGGCCCGGACACCGTCGCCGTGGCCGCCGACGACGAGTCCGGTGCGCCCGTGCTGCGCGCCGGCACGCTGAGCCTGCGGCCGCTGTCCGGCGCGGTGCTGCGCGACCCGCTGCTGACCGTCTCCTGGGTGCCGGCCGTGGCAGGGCCGCTCGACACCGCCGACGTGTACGAGGTCACCGGCGCCGATCCGGGCGAGGCCGTCCGGGCCACGCTTCGGCGGCTGCGGGAGTGGCTGGCCGACGCGAGCACCGCCGGCCGCCGGCTGGCCGTGGTGACCCGCCGGTCGGCCGGCCCCGCCCACGCGGGGGTGTGGGGCCTGGTCCGTACCGCCCAGACCGAGCACCCGGACCGGTTCGTGCTCGTCGACGTCGACCATGACGATCCGGTGCCGCCGACCGGCCTGCCCGTTGCGGAGCCGCAGCTGGCCGTCCGCGAGGGACGGCTGCTGGCGCCCCGGCTGACCCGCGCCCCGGGCGCCCCGGGCACGGCTCCGGACTGGACGGCCGGACCGGTGCTGATCACCGGCGCGACCGGAACCCTCGGACAGGTCCTGGCCCGGCACCTGGTGCACCAGCACGGCGCCCGTGACCTCGTGCTGCTCAGCCGGCGCGGCGAGGACGCACCCGGCGCCGGGGAGTTGCGCGATGAGCTCACCGCCGCCGGCGCCCGGGTCGTGTTCGCCGCGTGCGACGTCACCGACCGGGCCGACCTGGCGGCGGTTCTCGACGCGCATCCGGTGCGGGCCGTGGTGCACGCGGCCGGGGTGGTGGACGACGGCGTGCTCACCGGACTGACCGACGAGCAGGTCACCCGGGTCCTCACCGTCAAGATCGACGCGGCCCGGAACCTGCACGAGCTGACCCGCGACCGCGACCTGACGGCGTTCGTCCTCTACTCCTCGGTCGCCGGGCTGCTCGGCACCGCCGGACAGGCGGCCTACGCGGCCGGCAACTCCTACCTGGACGGCCTGGCCGCCGCGCGCCACGCCGCCGGACTGCCCGGCACCTCGCTCGCCTGGGGGCTGTGGGCGCAGGCCAGCGACCTGAGCGGGCACCTCGGCGACGCGGACCGGCAGCGCCTGACCCGGCTCGGCCTGCGCCCGCTCGACACCGACGCGGCGATGGCGATGTTCGACACGGCGACCGCCGGCGCCGAGCCGCTGTACGCGCTGACCGCCCTCGACCTGTCCGCCGTGCGGGCCACCGGTGTCGTCCCGCCGCTGCTGCGCGCTCTCGTGCCGGCTGCCGCCGTACACCCTTCCCCGCTCGCCGAACCGGCCACGGCCCGGCTCGGCGCGCTCCCGGCCGCCGAACGCCGTCCCGTGTTGTTGCGCCTGGTCCGCGGGCAGGTCGCCGCCGTGCTCGGCTACGCCGACCCGCAGACCCTGGACGACGACCGGGTCCTGCAGGAGTTCGGCCTGGACTCGCTGACCGCGGTCGAGCTGCGCAACCGGATCGGCGCCGAGATCGGTGTCCCGTTGCCGGCCGGGGTGGTCTTCGACCATCCCACCGTCGGCGCTCTCGCCGCCTACCTCGACCGGCTGGTCACCCCCGAGCCGCAGGCCGCCGCGCGGGCGCTGCTGGCCGACCTCGACCGCATCGAGGACGACCTGCGCGCGGCCGTCGACGGGACCGGGGACACCGCCGGCCTCATCGAGCGGCTCCAGACCCTGCTGAAGATCGTCCACCCCGGTTCCGGGCCGGTCGGCGCCGACCTGGCCGCCGCCAGCGACGAGGAACTGTTCGCGCTCCTGGACGAATCCGAGTGATCGCCGACCCGGAAAGAGGGTGCCCCCATGGCTGACGAAGAGAAGCTCCGCGAATATCTGCGCCGCGCGATCGCCGACGCGCGGGACGTACGGCAGCGCCTGCAGCAGGTGCAGGACAGCCAGCACGAGCCGATCGCGATCGTCGGCATGGCCTGCCGCTACCCGGGCGGGGCGCACACCCCGGAGCAGCTGTGGCAGCTGGTCGCCGACGGGGTCGACGCGGTCGGCGAGTTCCCCGGCAACCGCGGCTGGGACCTGCGGCGCCTCTACCACCCCGACCCCGACCACGCCGGCACCTCGATCACCCGCGAGGGCGGCTTCCTGCACGACGCCGACCTGTTCGACGCCGGCTTCTTCGGCATGTCGCCGCGCGAGGCGCTCGCCACCGACCCGCAGCAGCGGCTGCTGCTGGAGACCGCGTGGGAGGCGTTCGAGGACGCCGGGATCGACCCGGCATCGCAGCGCGGCACCTCCACCGGCGTCTTCGCCGGGGCGATGTACAGCGACTACGGCGCCCGGCCGGGCCTGCCACCGGAGGAGTTCGAGGGCTACCTGTTCAGCGGCAGCGCCGGCAGCATCGCCGCCGGGCGGCTCGCCTACACGTACGGGCTGGAGGGCCCTGCCGTCGCCGTCGACACCGCCTGCTCGTCGTCGCTGGTCGCCCTGCACCTGGCCGCCTCGGCGCTGCGCCGTGGCGAGTGCGACCTGGCCCTGGCCGGCGGTGTGACGGTGATGTCCACCCCGGTCGCGTTCCTCGAGTTCTCCCGGCTGCGCGGGCTGTCCGCCGACGGGCGGTGCCGGTCCTACTCGGCGGCGGCCGACGGCACCGGCTGGGCCGAGGGCGCCGGCCTGCTGCTGGTGCAGCGGCTGTCCGACGCGATCCGCGACGGCCGCCGTGTGCTGGCGGTGGTCCGCGGCACCGCGGTCAACTCCGACGGCGCGTCCAACGGGCTGACCGCGCCGAACGGCCCCGCGCAGGAGCGGGTCATCCGCCGCGCCCTGGACGCGGCCGGGTTGGGTCCCGCCGACGTCGACGTGATCGAGGGCCACGGAACCGGGACCCGGCTCGGCGACCCGATCGAGGTGGAGGCGCTGCAGGCCACCTACGGCAGTACGGGTCGCCCGGTGTGGCTCGGCTCGCTCAAGTCCAACATCGGGCACGCGCAGGCGGCGGCCGGTGTGGGCGGTGTGATCAAGATGGTGCAGGCCATGCGGCACGGCGTCATGCCGCGCACGTTGCACGCCGAGGAGCCCACCCCGCACGTCGTCTGGGACAGCGGCCGCGTCGCGCTGCTCCGGGAGGCGCGGGACTGGCCGGCGACCGACGGGGTACGCCGCGCGGCGGTCTCGTCGTTCGGCTTCGGCGGCACCAACGCGCACGTCGTCCTGGAACACACCGTGCCGCAGCCGGCCACCGTCCCGCCGGCCCCGCCGGTGGTGCCCTGGCTGCTGTCGGCACACGACACGGACGGTCTGCGGGCACAGGCCGAGCGGCTCGCCGGGTTCGTCGACGCCCACCCCGGGACGGGGATCGCCGAGATCGGGCGTACCCTCGCGGCCCGTCCCGCCCTGCCGGTCCGCGCGGTGATCACCGTGACCGGCCGGGAGCAGGCGCGCGCCGCGCTCGCGGCGGCCGAACCGGCGACGGCGACCGGCGGCCCGGTCGCGGTGCTGTTCACCGGGCAGGGCGCCCAGCGGGCCGGGATGGGCGCCGAGCTGCGGGCCGCCTTCCCGGTGTTCCGCGACGCCTACGACGAGGCGTGCGCCGAGCTGGACCGCTGGCTGCCGCGGCCGCTGCGCCCGGTGATCGAGTCCGGCGACGGCCTGGAGCAGACCGGTTTCACCCAGCCCGCGCTGTTCGCCTTCGAGGTCGCCCTGTTCCGCCTGTTCAGCTCGTGGGGGCTGCGCCCGGACCTGGTCGCCGGCCACTCGATCGGCGAGCTGACCGCCGCCCACGTCGCCGGGGTGCTCACGCTGCCCGACGCGGCCCGGCTCGTCGCCGCCCGTGGCACCCTCATGCAGGCCCTGCCGCCGGGCGGGGTGATGGTCGCGATCCAGGCGAGCGAGGACGAGCTGCGCCCGACGCTGCCGGACGGGGTGGACGTCGCCGCGGTCAACGCCGCCGACGCGGTGGTGATCTCCGGTGACGAGCCGGCCGCCGCCCGGGTCGAGGCGTTGTGGCGTGGCCGGGGGCGGCGGACCCGCCGGCTGACCGTCTCGCACGCCTTCCACTCGGCCCGGATGGATCCGATGCTGGGCGCGTTGCAGGACCGGGCGCAGACCTTGACGTACGCCGTACCCGCGCTGGCCGCGGTCTCCACCGTCACCGGCGCCCCGGTCCGTGACGAGTGGCAGCAGCCCGCCTACTGGTCGCGCCAGGTGCGCGCCACCGTCCGGTTCGCCGACGCCGTCCAGCGGCTGCGCGAGCTGGGCGCGACCACGTTCGTCGAGATCGGCCCGGCCGCGGTGCTGTCCGCCCTGGTCGACGACGCGATCCCGGCCTGCCGCGCGGACCGCCCCGAGGTCCCGGCCGTCGTCGGCGCGCTGACCGCCCTGTGGAAGCGGGGTGTGCCGGTCGACTTCTCCGCCTACTTCCCGGGTGGCGCCGGCCCGCTGGCCGACCTGCCGCGGTACGCGTTCGCCCGCCGCCGCTACTGGCTCACTGCGCGGGCCGCCGTCCCGGACGCGTCCGCGCTGGGCCAGTCCACGACCGGGCATCCGCTGCTGACGGCCGCCGTCCGCCCGGCCGGCACCGGCGATCTGCTGCTCACCGGCCGTCTCGACATCGCCACCCATCCCTGGCTCGCCGACCACGTGCTCGACGGGCGGGTGATCGTGCCGGGCACCGCGCTGCTGGAGATGGCACGCCGGGCCGCCGACGAGACCGGCGCCACCGGCATCGCCGAGCTGACCCTGCTCACCCCGCTGGTCGTGCCGCCGGACGCCGGTGTCGACGTGCAGGTCGCGGTCCGCGGCCCGGAGCAGCGTGTCGAGATCCACGCCGGTGCCGACGGCAGCTGGTATCCGGTGGCGGCCGGACGGCTCACCGGCACGGCTGCCGAGCCGTTCGAGGATCTCCGCGCGTGGCCGCCCGCGGACGCGACCGAGCTGGACCTGACCGACGTCTACGAGCGGCTGCACGAGCTGTCCTACCGGTACGGCCCGCGCCTGCGGAACCTGCGGCGGCTGTGGCAGCGCGGCGACGACCTGTATGCCGAGGTGAGCCTCACCGACGCCGCCGGCTTCGCCCTGCACCCGGCGCTGCTCGACGCCGCCCTGCATCCGCTGCTGCCCGGGGTCGCCGGCGACGTGCCCGCCCGCATGCCGTTCAGCTTCACCGGCGTACGGTTCCGGCCCGGCACGACGACCGTCGCGCGGGTCCGGCTCACCCCGGCGGGGGCGGACACCTACGGCCTGCTCGTCGCGGACGGCGCGGGCGCCCCGCTCGCCGCCGCCGACGCCGTGGCCCTGCGCCCGTTGTCGATCTCCGGCGCCCCGGCCCCGGACGCCGACCTGCTGTCCCTGCGCTGGCAGCCGGTGACCGCCGCCGAACCGCGCCCGGACGCCCGTTGGATCACCCTCGACGACCGGACCACCCTGTCCACAGTGGCCGCCGGCCCGCCGGACGTCGTGGTCGCGCCGGTGCCCGCCGCCCCGCCCGGCACCGACGTGCCCACCGCCGTCCGCGGCGTGACCGCGCACGTGCTCACCCTGGTCCAGGACTGGCTCGCCGAGGAACGCCTCACCGGCGCCCGCCTGGTCGTGCTGACACATCACGCGGTCGCCGCCGCCCCCGGCGAGACGCCCTCCCTGGCGCACGCCGCCGTCTGGGGCCTGCTGCGTTCGGCGCAGAGCGAGCACCCGGACCGGATCACCCTCGTCGACGCCGACGGCCCGGGCACCCCCGACCTGCTGGCCGCGGCCGTCGCGACCGGCGAACCCCAGCTCGCGATCCGCGACGGCGCGCTGCTGGTGCCGCGCCTGACCACGCCGGAAAACCCGGCGGGCGGCCCGCCGCGCCTCGACGAGGGGACCATGCTGGCCACCCCGGACCACGCGGCGGGCGGCCCGCCGCGGTTCGACGAGGGCACCGTGCTGATCACCGGTGGCACCGGGACGCTCGCCCGCGCCCTGGCCCGCCACCTGGTGCATCAGCACGGCACTCGGGACCTGCTGCTGCTCAGCCGCGGCGGCGAGACCACCGCGGGCGCCGAGTTGCGCGACGAGCTCGCCGCAGCGGGCGCACAGGTCTCCTTCGCCGCCTGCGACGTGACCGACCGCGCCGCTCTGGAGGCGGTCCTCGCCGCCCACCCGGTTCGCGCCGTCGTGCACACCGCCGGCGTCACCGACGACGGCGTGCTGACCGCCCTCGACCCGGACCGCCTCGACCGGACGCTGCGCCCGAAGGTCGACGGCGCCTGGCATCTGCACGAGCTCACCGGGGACCTGTCGGCGTTCGTGCTCTACTCCTCCCTCGCCGGCCTGCTCGGCACACCCGGCCAGGCCAACTACGCGGCCGGCAACACTTTCCTCGACGCGCTCGCCGCCCACCGGCGTGCCGCCGGGCTGCCCGCCGTGTCGGTGGCGTGGGGCCTGTGGGACGCCGGCAGCACACTGACCGACCACCTGTCCGGCGCCGATCGCGTCCGGCTGACCCGGCTCGGTCTGCGCCCGCTGTCCGTCGAGGCCGGAGCGGCCCTGTTTGACCGGGCGGTGACCGGCGGCGAGGCGGTGTACGCGGCGACCCGCCTGGACCGGACCACGCCGGGCACCGGGAGCATCCCGCCGCTGCTGCGGGATCTCGCCCCGCCCCGCCGTCAGGCGGCGGCCCCCACCAGATCGGTAGCGGCGGCTCCCGCCACGCCGGGTGCGGCGGCTCCCGCAACACCGGAACGTGTCGTCGCCGACCTGGTCCGTACCACCCTCGCCGCGGTGCTCGGGCACACCGACGCGACAGCGATCCCCGCCGATCGCCCGCTGCAGGAGCTGGGTCTCGACTCGCTGACCGCCGTCGAGCTGCGCAACCGGCTCGGCGAGGCGACCGGCCTGCGCCTGCCCGCCACTCTCGCCTTCGACAATCCCACGGCCGAGCGGCTCACCGCGTACCTCACCACCCGCCTCGGCGGCGCCGACGAGCCCGCCCCGGTCGTTCCGGCGGTCGTCGAGGCCACCGACGAGCCGATCGCGATCGTGGGGATGGCGTGTCGTTTCCCGGGTGGGGTGGGGTCGCCGGAGGACCTGTGGCGGTTGGTGACCGAGGAGGTCGATGCGGTCGGGGAGTTCCCGGTGAACCGGGGCTGGGACGTGGCCGGTCTGTACGACCCGGATCCGGATCATCCCGGGACGTCGATCACCCGGCACGGCGGGTTCCTGTACGACGCCGACCGGTTCGACGCCGAGTTCTTCCGGCTGCCCCCGAAGGAGGCCCTGGCCACCGACCCGCAGCAGCGGCTCGTGCTGGAGACCACGTGGGAGCTGTTCGAGGACGCCGGCGTCGATCCGGCGACATTGCGCGGCTCGAACACCGGTGTCTTCACCGGCGCCATGTACAGCGACTACGGCTCCCGGGTCCGCGAGGTGCCGCCGGAGCTGGAGGGCTACCTCGCCGGAGGCAGTGCGAGCAGCGTCGTGTCGGGGCGGGTGGCGTACACGTTCGGTCTTGAGGGTCCGGCGGTGACGGTGGATACGGCGTGTTCGTCGTCGTTGGTGGCGTTGCACTGGGCGGTGGCGGCGTTGCGGCGGGGTGAGTGTGATCTGGCGGTGGCGGGTGGGGTGACGGTGATGTCGTCGCCGAACACGTTTGTGGAGTTCTCGCGTCAGCGTGGTTTGGCGGTGGATGGCCGGTGTCGTTCGTATGCCGATGATGCGCGGGGCACGGGCTGGTCCGAGGGTGTCGGGTTGGTGTTGGTGCAGCGGTTGTCGGAGGCGGTGGCGTCGGGTCGTCGGGTGTTGGCGGTGGTGCGGGGTTCGGCGGTGAATCAGGACGGTGCGTCGAATGGGTTGACGGCGCCGAGTGGTCCGGCGCAGGAGCGGGTGATCAGGCGGGCGCTGGCGGTGGCCGGTCTGTCTGCGGCTGATGTGGATGTGGTCGAGGGTCATGGGACGGGTACGCGTCTGGGTGATCCGATCGAGGTGCGGGCGTTGCAGGCCACGTATGGGCGGGCGGGCCGGCCGGTGTGGCTGGGGTCGTTGAAGTCGAACATCGGGCATGCCCAGGCTGCGGCGGGTGTGGGTGGTGTGATCAAGATGGTGCAGGCGATGCGGTACGGGTTGATGCCGCGGTCGTTGCATGGTGAGGTTGCGTCGTCGCAGGTGGATTGGGATGCCTCGGGTGTCCGGTTGTTGTCGCGGGCGCGGCCGTGGCCGGTGGAGGGCCGGGCGCGGCGGGCGGCGGTGTCGTCGTTCGGGATCAGTGGCACCAATGCGCACGTCATTCTGGAGCAGGGCCCGGAACCGGAGCAGACATCGAAGCGGGTTCTGCCTGTGGTGCCGTGGGTGTTGTCGGCTCGGGACGAGGCGGGGCTGCGGCGTCAGGTGCTGCGGTTGCGGGAGTACCTGAGCGGGCATCCGGACACCGACCCGGCCGACGTCGGCTACACCCTCGCCACGCGTGCGGCGCTCCCGGTCCGCGCGGTGATCACCGGCGCCGATCTCGACAGCGCGCTGCCGGTCACCGCCGGTACCGGGGGACTGGCGATCCTCTTCACCGGGCAGGGCGCGCAGCGGGCCGGGATGGGCGCCGGGCTGGGGGCCGCGTTCCCCGCCTTCCGTGCCGCGTACGACGAGATCTGCCAGATCTTCGACCGTCTGCTCCCGACATCGCTGAGTGCCGCCGTCGACAGCGGCGACGGCCTCGACGACACCGGGCTGACCCAGCCCGCCCTGTTCGCGTTCGAGGTCGCGTTGTTCCGCCTTCTGGAGACCTGGGGGGTACGCCCGGACGCGCTCGCCGGCCACTCGATCGGCGAACTGGTCGCCGCGCACGTGGCCGGGGTGCTGTCGCTGCCCGACGCGTGTGTGCTGGTGGCCGCCCGGGGCGGTCTCATGCAGGCGCTGCCGGCGGGCGGGGCGATGGCGGCGGTGCAGGCGAGCGAGGCGGAGATCGGCGACGAGGCCGACATCGCCGCGGTCAACGCCGACGACTCGGTGGTGATCTCCGGCGACGAGCGGACCGTGGCGGCGGTGATGGAGAGGTGGGCGGCGCGCGGGCGGCGTACCCGGCGGCTCACCGTGTCGCACGCCTTCCACTCGGCGCTGATGGAGCCGATGCAGCCGGAGTTCCGCAAGCAGGCCGAGATGATCGGGTACGCCGAGGCGACGATCCCGGCGGTGTCGACGGTGACCGGCGCCGCGGTGGACGGCGAGTGGAACGATCCGGACTACTGGACCCGGCAGATCCGGGCCACGGTCCGGTTCTGCGACGCCGTGCGCACGCTGCGGCAGCAGGGCATCGGCACGTTCCTCGAAGTGGGACCGGACGCGGTGCTCGCCACGCTGGTCGACGGCGCGGTGCCGACGGCCCGGCGTGGCCGCGACGAGGTGACGACACTGCTCGACGCGGCCGGCGCGGTGTGGTCGCGGGGCGTGGCCGTGGACTGGCCCGCCTACTTCGCCGGGAGCGGCGCCACCCGCATCGACCTGCCGCGCTACGCGTTCGACCACGACCGCGGCTACTGGCTGGCCGCCGGCGTCGTCCGTACCACGTCGCCGTTGCCCGAGGCCCCGCAACCGCTGCCGGGGCCGGCCCTCGCCGCCACGCTGGCCGGCCTGGACCCCGCGGACCGGGAACGGGCCGTGCGGGACCTGGTGCTGCGGCACTGCGCCGAGGCGCTCGGCCATCCCGGTGACACGGCGATCCCCGCCGACCGGCCGTTCCAGGAGACCGGGATGGACTCGATGACCGCCGTCCAGCTGCGGGACCGGCTCCGCGCCGTCACCGGCCTGGAGCTGGCCGCCACCGTGGTCTTCGAGCACCCGAGCCCGGCCGCGCTGGCCCGGCACCTGCTCACCCTGCTCCCGGCCGGAGTGCCGGAGACCGGCCTGCCGGACCTGCCGGACCTCCCGGACCTGCTCGACCGGCTCGAAGCGGCCGTCACCGGCCGGGCGCCGGACGACCCCGCTCTGGCATCGGCCGGGGCACGGTTGCGCGCCGTCCTGGATCGGCTCGGCACCGGTCCCGCCCCGGTCGCCGACCTCTCCGGCGCCAGCGCCGACGAGATCTTCCACCTGATCGACACCGAGCTCGGCCGCCGGGCCGGCTGACGCCAAGACGGGACCGGACATGTCCAACGAAGAGAAGCTGGTCGACTACCTCAAGTGGGTCACCGCCGACCTGCAGCAGGCCCGTGCCCGCATCGCCGAGCTGGAGGACCCGCAGCGCGACCCGGTCGCCGTCGTCGGGATGTCCTGCCGGTTCCCGGGCGCGCAGAACCCGGACGAGCTGTGGCGGGTGGCGGTGGAGGAACGCGACGAGATCACCCCGTTCCCGACCGACCGTGGCTGGGACCTGGACGCGCTCTACGACCCCGACCCGGCCAAGCCCGGTCACATCTACATCCGCGAGGCCGGATTCGTGGCCACCGCGGGACTGTTCGACGCCGGCTTCTTCGGCATCTCCCCGCGTGAGGCGCTGGCCATGGACCCGCAGCAGCGGCTCCTGCTGGAGTCGGCGTGGGAGGCCCTCGAGCACGCCGGCATCGACCCGGAGACCCTCACCGGCTCCCGTACGGGCGTGTTCGCCGGGCTGGTCGAGCAGAGCTACCTGGACCTCGACCCGCCGCCGGAGTTCGAGGGCTACCAGATGACCAGCAAGCTCAGCAGCATGGCGTCCGGGCGGATCTCGTACGCGCTGGGGCTGCAGGGTCCGGCCGTGTCGATCGACACCGCATGCTCGTCGGCGCTGGTGGCCGTCCACCTGGCCGCGCAGTCGCTGCGCCGCGGCGAGTCGACACTGGCCCTGGCCGGCGCCGCCTACGTCGCCGCGCACCCTGGCGGCTACCTGGACGGATCCCGGCAGAGGGGTCTCGCCCCGGACGGCCGGTGCAAGCCGTTCTCTGCCGCCGCCGACGGGATCGGCTGGTCCGAGGGCGCCGGCGTCATCGTGCTGGAACGGCTGGCCGACGCCCGCCGCAACGGTCACCGGGTGCTGGCCGTGGTCCGTGGCAGCGCGGTCAACTCCGACGGCGCGTCCAACGGGCTCACCGCGCCGAACGGGCTCGCGCAGGAACGCGTCATCCGGCAGGCGCTCGCCGACGCCGGGCTGACCACCGCCGACGTGGACGCGGTCGAGGCGCACGGCACCGGAACCCGGCTCGGCGACCCGATCGAGGCCGGTGCGCTGCTCGCCACGTACGGCACCGGCCGTCCCGAGGGCCGTCCGGTGCTGGTCGGCTCGCTCAAGTCGAACGTGGGGCACGCCCAGGCGGCCGCCGGGATCGGTGGCATCGTCAAGATGGTGCAGGCCCTCCGGCACGGGGTGCTGCCGCGCACGCTGCACCTGGACGAGCCGTCACCGTTCGTGGACTGGTCGGCCGGCGACGTCGAGCTGCTCACCACCACCCGCCCGTGGCCGGCCGTCGACCGGCCCCGCCGCGGTGCGGTCTCCGCGTTCGGCGCCAGCGGCACCAACGCCCACCTGCTGCTCGAACAGGCCCCGGCCGAGGAGCCGTCCGACGAGGAGCCGGTGGCCGCCGGGCCACTGCCGTGGGCGGTGTCGGCGAAGACCCCGGCCGCGTTGCGGGGCCAGGCCGCCCGGCTCGCGGCGCACGTACGCTCCCTCCCGGCCGGTGACCGCCCCGGCGTCCTGCGGGACCTGGCCTACTCGCTGGCCACAACCCGTACCGCGTTCCCGCACCGGGCGGTCGTGGTGGCCACCGACCGGGACGCCGTACTGGCCGGCCTGGACGCCCTCGCCACCGGCGCGACCGCCGAGCACCTGGTCACCGGCACGGCCACCGACCGGGGCCGGACCGTGTTCGTCTTCCCCGGCCAGGGCAGCCAGTGGCCGGGCATGGCGACCGCGCTGCTGGCCTCCTCCGACGTGTTCGCCGGCCGGATCGCCGAGTGCGTGAAGGCGTTCGAACCGCACCTGGACTGGTCGCTGGACGACGTGCTGCGCGGCCTTCCCGGCGCGCCGTCCCTGGACCGTGTCGAGGTGGTGCAGCCGGCCCTGTTCGCCGTTCACGTGGCCCTGGCCGCCATGTGGGAGGCGGCCGGGGTCCGGCCCGACGCCGTCACCGGGCACTCGCAGGGCGAGATCGCCGCGGCCGTCGTCGCCGGCGCGATCTCGCTCGCCGACGGCGCCCGCGTCATCGCTGTCCGCAGCCGGCTCGCCCGCCGCCTCGAAGGGCTCGGCGGGATGGCCGCGATCGGCCTGCCCCGCGCCGACGTCGAGCGGCGCCTGGCCCGCTTCGACGGCCGGCTCACCCTGGCCGTCGAGAACGGCCCCGCGTCGGTGCTGGTCGCCGGTGAGCGGGCGGACCTCGACGAGCTCGTCGCCGAGTGTGCCGCGGCCGGCGCCCGGACCAAACGGTTCCCGGCCGACTTCCCGTCCCACTCGCCGCAGGTCGCCGTCGTGGAGCGGGAGATGCTCGACGCCCTCCGCGAGGTCCGGCCTCGCGCGGCGGCCGTGCCGCTGTACTCGACGGTCACCGGCGGACGCCTGGACACCACCGGGATGGACGCCTCGTACTGGTACGCCAACATGCGCCGGCCGGTCGAGTTCGCTGCCACCGTGCGCGCCCTCGCCGACGCCGGGCACGATACGTTCATCGAGGTCAGCGCACACCCGGTGCTGCTCGCCTCGCTCCGCGACAACCTCGGCGCCGAAGGGCTCGCCGGAGGCACGCTACGGCGCGACACCGATGCCGTACAGACCTTTCAGCTCGCCGTGGCCCACGTCGCCACCCACGGCGTGGCCACCGATCGTGAGCACCCGTTCGCCGGGCTCAACCCGCGGGTGACGCCACTGCCGACGTACGCGTTCGAGCACACCCGCTACTGGCACCTCGGTTCCGGCCGCTCGGGCGACGCCGGTGGGCTGGGCCTGCGCGACACCGCCCACCCGCTGCTCGGCGCGGCCGTGTCGCTGGCCGGCGGCGACGAGACGGTGTTCACCACCCGGTTGCCGATCCCCGGCACCCCGGCTGTCACCGGGGCGACAGTGCTGGAGATGGTGTCCCGCGCCGGTGACGAGACCGGCTGCACGACCGTCCGCGAGCTGCGCACCGTCATCCCGCTGACCCTGCCGGCCCGCGGCGGCCTGCAGGTCCAGGTGCGGGTCGGCGCGCCCGGCGACCGCGGCCTGCGCCCGGTCACCGTCCACGCCCGGCCCGCCCACAGCGACGGCCCGTGGACCCGGCACGCCGACGGCACGCTCGGCGTCGCCATCGCCGCGGCGCCGGAGCCGATCACGAACTGGCCGTCCGAGTCCGGCCCGGCCGGCGGCTCGCCACACCGGTACACCGAGGTCACCCTCCCGGAGAGCCAGGCCGGGGACGCCGGCCGGTACGTGCTGCACCCGGCCCTGCTCGACAGGCTGCTGGCGACGGCCCCGGGTGACGGGCCGGTCCGGGCCTGGCGGGACTGGCAGGTCCACGCCACCGGCGCCACCACCGTCCGCGCCCGGATCACCCCGGCCGGCGACGGGTTCAGCGCGGTCCTCGCCGACCGTGCCGGCCGGATCGTCGCCACCCTCGGCGCCGTCGAACGCGGGCCGGACGACCCGGTCCGCGAGCCCGCGCCGGACGCGATGCTCGCGGTGCGGTGGGTGCCCGCCGAGGTGACCGGACCCCACCCGGACCACGACTGGGCCGTGTTGGTGGCCGCAGACCCGGACCACCCGGATCGGCTGCGTGCCGCCCTGGACCGGGCCGCCGCGGCCACCGCCGTCCGGTACGACTGCGGCGGCGCGCACACCGACTCGGCCTCTGCCGGGCGGGCGCACGTGCACACCCGCCGGGTCCTCACCCTGGTCCGGGCGTGGCTGGCCGACGACCGGCTCACCGGTATTCCCCTGGTGATCACCACCGGTGGCGCGGTCCCGGCCGGCGGCCCGGTGACCGATCCCGCAGCGGCCGCGGTGTGGGGGCAGATCCGTGCGGCGCAGTCGGAGAACCCGGGGCGGTTCCTCCTGGCCGACATCGACGGTGACGGCGACCCGTACCCGATGCTGTCGAGGCTCGTCGCGAGCGGTGTCGCGCAGGCGGCCGTCCGCTCCGGCGTCCTCCTCATCCCGCGTCTGCGGCGGATCGGCGCCACCCCGTCCGTGCCACCGTGGGCCCCCGGCGGCACGGTGCTGGTCACCGGCGGCACCGGCGCGCTGGGCGCCCTGTTCGCCAAGCACCTGGTAGCCGCGCACGGCGTCGCCGACCTGGTGCTCACCAGCCGCCGCGGGCCGGCCGCGCCCGGCGCCGACCGGCTGGCCGCCGAGCTGGCCGGACTCGGCGCCCGGGTGCGGATCGTGGCCTGCGACACCGGCGACCGCGACGCCCTGCGCCGGGTGCTCGACGACATACCGGCACAGCACCCGCTGACCGGGATCGTCCACGCCGCCGGTGTCATCGACGACGGGCTGATCACCTCCGCCACCGCCGACCGGCTGGACGCCGTGCTCCGTCCCAAGGCCGACGGCGCGTGGCACCTGCACGAGCTGACCCGCGACCTGCCGCTCGCCGGGTTCGTGTTGTTCTCCTCGCTGGCCGGCGTGATCGGTGGCGCGGGCCAGTCCAGCTACGCCGCCGCGAACACGTTCCTGGACGCGCTCGCCACCCACCGCCGGGGGCTCGGCCTGCCGGCCACCTCGATCGCCTGGGGCGTCTGGGCGATCAGCGGCGCGGGCGGCGAGCTCAGCGCCGCCGACATCGATCGGATCGCCCGCGCCGGCTACCCACCGATCGCGACTGGCGCCGGGACGGCCCTGTTCGACGCGGCGCTCGCTTGCGGCGAGCCCGGCGTCGTGGTCGCGCCCCTGGACCCGGAGGCCCTGCGCGCCCGGCCCGACCAGGTGCCGCCGATGCTCGACACGGTGCTGCGGCTGATCCGGCGCGAGGCCGCCGGCAACGACGCCGCCCGGGCCGGGCTGATCGAGGAGCTCGCCGCGCTGCCCGCCGGGGAACGCCGCGACCGGCTGGTCGACCTGGTCCGGGCGGAGGCGGCCGCCGTCCTCGGCCATGCCGACCCCGGTGGGATACCCGTCGACCAGCGGCTGTCCGACCTCGGCTTCGACTCGCTGACCGGCGTCGAGTTCCGCAACCGGCTCGGCATGCTCGCCGGGCTGCGGCTGCCGCCCACGTTCGTCTTCGACCATCCGACACTGCTCGACGCGGCCGGCCACCTCGCCGGGCGGCTCGGCGGTGACGAGCACGGGCGGCCCGGCGGCGACGGGTACGACCGGCCCGCCGGACCCGACTTCGCCGCCGACCTCACCCTCGACGACGACATCCGGCCCGCCGACGAGGTGCACCGGTTCGCCGCCGATCCGCGGGAGGTGCTGCTCACCGGCGCGACCGGGTTCCTCGGCGCCTACCTGCTGCGCGACCTGATGCGTCAGACCCGGGCCCGGGTGCACTGCCTGATCCGCGGCGCGGGGCCGGACGAGGCGCGGCAGCGGCTGCTGGACAACCTCGACTGGTACGGCCTGACCGGCCAGATCGACCCGGACCGGCTGATCGTCGTCCCCGGGGACCTGGCCGCGCCACGGCTCGGCCTGACCGGCGACGACTACGACACCCTGGCCCGCACCGTCGACGCCGTCTACCACGCGGGCGCGGCCGTCAACTGGGTGCAGCCGTACGCGACGGTGCGTGCCGCGAACGTCGGCGGCACCGCCGAGATCCTGCGGCTGGCCGCCCGCTTCCGGACCGTGCCGGTGCACTACGTGTCCACCCTCGGCGTCTACGTCGGCCGCGACACCGCGGGCGCCGGGCTGCGCGTCGGCGACCCGGCCGGGCCCGGCGAGCGGCTGCCCACCGGATACACGCAGAGCAAATGGGTCGCCGAGCAGATCATCGACATCGCCCGCGGACGGGGGCTGCCGGTCTCGGTCTACCGGATCGACCTGATCGCCGGCGACAGCGGGTCCGGCGCCTGCCAGAGCCGCGACTACGTGTGGCTGACGCTCAAGGGCATGGTGCAGAGCAGCGCCGTCCCGGAGCCCGTGCCGGTCCGGTTCCGGCTGATGCCGGTGGACTACACGAGCGCCGCCATCCTGCACATCTCCCGCCGGGAGCAGACCGCCGGCGGCACCTTCCACGTCGCCGGGCACGGTGACATCGCCCTCGAGGAGATGATCGACGAGCTTCGGCGTACGGGCTACCCGCTGGCCGAACTGCCCACCGGCGACTGGCGGGCCGCCATCACCGGCGACCCGGCCAACGCGCTGCTGCCGCTGCTCGACGCCTTCGACGTGATGGCGGCCGCCCCGGACCGTTTCTACCCGCCGGTCGACGACCGGGAGACGGTCGCCGCACTGGCCGGCAGCGGCATCTCGTGCCCACCGGTGACCCGCGAGTTCTTCCGGCGGCACGTCGAGTTCTTCATCGACCGGGGATGGTTCCCGGCGCCGGCCGACGGGGGAGCGGCATGACGAACGAGCGATGGATACGACGGTTCACTCCTACCTTGCCGGATGCCCCGGTGCTGATCTGCCTGCCACACGCCGGCGGCTCGGCGTCCAGCTTCTTCGCTCTGGCCCGGGCTCTGGCGCCGGGCGTCGAGGTGCTGGCGGTGCAGTACCCGGGCCGCCAGGACCGGCTGGCCGAACCGCTCGTCGACGACCTCGGAACCCTGGCGAGCCACATCGACCAGGCGTTGCCGTGGTCGCACCGGCCGGTGGCGCTGCTCGGCCACAGCATGGGCGCCACCGTCGGCCTCGCGCTGGCGGCCCGGCTGGAACGCGCCGGCCGGCCGCCGCTGGGCCTGATCGCCTCCGCGGCCCGGCCACCGTCCCGTACCGCCGGCGCCGGTGTGCACCGGCTCGGGGATGCGGCCCTGCTGGCGGAGGTGGAGATCCTCAACGGCGCGCCCACCACCGATCCGGTGCAGGCCGAGCTGGTCCGGTCCGCCCTACCGGTGATCCGCAACGACTACCGTGCCCTGGAGACCTGGCCGGCGTCCGGCGTGATCCTGCGTTCCCCGATCGCGGCGCTCGCCGGGGAGCACGACCCCCGGGTCACTCCGGACGACGCGTGGGCCTGGTCGCGGTACACGTCCGGCCCGTTCGTGTGCCAGGCGATGCCGGGCGGCCACTTCTATCCGGCCACCCATCTGCCGTCCCTGGCCGCGGTGGTGACGGAACTGCTGGCGGACTGGTCACAGTTCGCCGGCGCCCGGATCAGCCGTTGACGGAGGTGGCTCGGCGACGACGCCGGACCGGAACGGCTCGTCCGTGCGGCACGGGCCGGCGGACTGCGCGCACATGATCACTCGCCGCGGAGTCGGCCCCGACGGGACACATCGAAGGCCTACGATGCGGTGATCGCCGGTGTTCCGGCGGGCCATCTCAACGGGGGAGATCATGGTCATCACATCGACATTCGCGCGTACCTTATCGGCGTTTCTGCCCGGCCTGGCGGTGGCGGTCCTCGCGGCGCCCGCGGCGGCCGCCCCCGCCCGGGCGGACCTGGAGTTCGAGTGGCGTCCCGAGTCCACCGAGGTGTCCTACCTGGGCGGCATGGGCGCACGGGCGTATGTGCAGGCGGTCGCCACCAATGTCGGCACGCGAGCCGCGGCCCGGGTGACGTTCCACTTCACCCCGCCGGCGGGCAGCACGATGGATCCGGCGGAGAACGAGCAGTTCGGCTGGACCTGCGACACCTCGGCCGCCGCGTGGGCCTGCACCAACGGGCGTACTGTCGGGCCCGGCGAGTTCGAGGCCCTGAATCTGACGGTCCTGCTTCCGGCCGGGACGGTGGGGGACACGGTCACGATGCGCGGGTCGGCGTCCACCGCCACGCCCGAGCGCACGCTGAGGAACAACAGCGGTGCGACCACCTTCCGGTATGTCGTGCCGCGTCCCGCCGACATCACGGTCAACAGTGTCTCCGTCGTCCCCGCGCAGCGGGTCAAGGCGAACGAGCGGTTCGAGGTCCGGATCGAGCTGGACAACATCGGCGGGAGCCCGGCTCACGACGTGACGGTGCGGGTCCCGCTGCCGCCCGCCGTGCGGGCGGTGTCGCTCGACCCCGGATATCCCGGGTGGAGTTGCGCGCTCACCGGGACGGACGCCGAGCCGGCGATCGTGTGCGCCCGCGACAGCGCGTACGACGTGTCCCAGCTGTACAACCTGCTGAGTCTCACGCTCGTCGCCGGGCCGGGCGCACCGGACGGGCCGCTGACCTTCACCGCCACCGCCGACACGTCCAGCCCGGAGGAGAGCACCGGCAACAACGCCGCCGACGGCGGCACGATCTACTACGCCGAGGGTACGATGAGCGGCCGCGCCTGGCTGGACAACGACCGCGACGGCCGGCGGGACGCGGACGAGCCCACCGCGTACGGCCGGATCGGCAAGATCGAGTTCGTGCTGGAGGGCACCGAGCCGGACTGGGACGTGCCCCGCGGCCACCTTGACGAGAGCGGCGCCTACTCCGTACGGCTGAAGCCGGGCCGCTACGTGGCGAACGCGTACCCGATGGGCGGCGCGCCGTACGAGTTCACCGTGCCGGACGTCGGCGACGACACCACCGACTCGGACATCATCGGCAGCACCGGTGACTACTACAACCGGGGCTGGAGCGCCGTGGTGGAGGTGACCGACGCCGGCGAGGCCGTCGTCGACATCGGCTTGGCCCCGATCGCCTGAATCCCCTTTCGGTGGTCAGGCTCGGCGGGCGGCGAGGGCGCGTCTGCCGATGAGCAGGGCGACCACCGTGTACGCCGCGAGGGCGAGCGCCGCGAAGGTGGCGGCCTCGTCCTCGCCGAGCGTCCCGGCCATCGTGGACAGCGTCGCCGACCAGGAGGTCAGGAGCAGGGCGAGCATGGCCAGGAGCAGACCGCCGATCTGCGCGACGACCAGCGTCACCGGCCAGGCCAGGACGGACACCACGACGGTACGCAACGTGCGCCCGCCGGCCAGCCCGACGACGCCGGCCAGCGTGGTGACGAACACCGCCTGCATCACCATGAACGGAATGCTGTTCTTGTGCGCCTCCCGCAGCAGCGCGTAGCCGGGATCGTCCAGGACCAGCGTGAACCGTGCGGCCGCCAGGCGGAAGCTGACGGCCACCGCGGCCGTGCCGAGCGCGCCGGCGGCCTGGGCCCAGAGCAGTTTCGTGGTCAGCCAGCGCCGCCGGGGCACCGACTGGGTGAGCACGAAGGTGTCGGTGCCCTCCTCCCTCTCCCGGGCGAACAGCGGCACACCGAGGATCAGCCCGATCAGCAGCGGGGTGAACGCGGCGACCAGGGCGATGACCTGCGCCAGATCGTTCGCCACCCCGGCCGGCAGGCAGCTGACGGCCGTCTCGCACAGGCCGGTACGGTCGGGCGCGTACTCCTCGACGGTGATGCCGTGCACGTCCAGCTGCCGGTCGATGACGCGGGCGCCGATCAGGACGAGCGCCGTCGACGCCACGCTCAGCCCGGCGGCGACGATCAGATACGGGCGCAGCAGGCGCAGGGCGAGCCAGTTCATGCGGCGGGAACCTTTCGTCGGGGCGCCGGGCCGGCCGCGCGCAGGTAGCCGAGCAGCAGCTCCTCCAACGAGGGCCGGTGCCAGGCCAGGTTGCCGGCCGGGGTGGGGCCGGTGGTCCGGATCAGGGCGGTGGCGTCGCGGCCCGCGGTACGGACCTCGATGATCTCCATGCCGTCGAGCGCGCCGAGCCCGCTGCCGGCCCCCACCGCGACCAGGTGATCAGCGAGCACCGCCTCGACCTCGCCGGCGAGGCGGACCCGGCCCTCCGCGAGCACCGTCACGTGGTCGCACACGCCGTCGACGTCGGCCACCACCTGCGACGACAGCACCACCGTCGTGCCGCGCTCGGCGACATCGGCCATCAGCGCCCCGGCGACCTCGGTGCGGGCGACCGGGTCGAGCGGGGCCAGCGGCTCGTCCAGCAACAGCAGATCGGGCCGCTTGGCCAGCGCCATCACCAGCGCCAGCCGGGTGCGGAGCCCCGGGGCCAGGGCGCCCACCCGGGCGGCGCCGGGCAGCGCCGCGTCGTCCGCGAGCTTCCGTGCGTACGCCGTGTCCCAGCGGGGATTGAGCCGGCCGCCCAGGGTCAGCGTCTGCGCCACCGTCAGCATCGGGTACAACGGGGCCTGCTGTGCCACGTACCCGATCCTGGGCAGCGGACCGTCACCGGCCGCCTCGCCGAACACCCGCACCTCGCCGGCCTCCGGCCGGAGCAGTCCGCTCGCGGCACGCAGCAGTGTGCTCTTGCCCGCGCCGTTCCGGCCGATCAGCGCGGTGACCGCACCGATCGGCACCGTGAACGAGCAGCCGTCCAGCGCGGTGAGCCGGCCGAAGCGGTGGGTGACCCCGGCGAAGTCCAGTGCCGGGACCGTACGGTCAGTCGGCACGGCGTGCCTCCTCCCTGGTCGGTGCCGTTCCCGCCGTCACGTCGGCGACGAGGGCCTGCATGTCCGCGAGATCCAGGCCCGCTTCCCGGGCGCGGGCGACCCAGTCCGCCAGTTCGCGCCGCAACGCCTCGTCGTCCGCCGGTGGCGCCAGGCCGCGACGGACGAACGTGCCGGCCCCCTGCCGCGCCTCCACCAGCCCGGCCGTCTCCAGCTCGCGATACGCCTTGAGCACCGTGTTGGGATTGATTCCGGTGCTCTCGGAGACCTCGCGAGCCGTCGGCAGCTGATCGCCGGAGGTCAGCCGGCCCATCCGGATCGCCTGGCGGACCTGCTGGACCAGCTGGACATGCACGGAGACCCCGGTCCGCCGATCGATCCGGAAGATCAAGAAATCAGCCAATCCACTAGTTGACTAGTGGACTCAGCCTGGAGGACGTCACCGCGCCGTGTCAACCATCGCGACCCGGTGTCCGCGTCGGATCACCGCGGACCCCGGCGCGTCGCCGGAGAAACGCCGGTTGTGCAACGCCGGGTTGGCTGTTGGCAACGCGGCGTTGCGGGTACGGTAGTCGGCGTCACCGTCCACAGGGGTTGGCAAGGCGGAGGTTATTCGTGCCGGTCACAGGCCAACGGGTCGTGCGGCGGGCGTTGGGGCGGCGATTGACGCGGCTGCGTATCGCGTCGGGGATGAGCCGGCGGGATGTGGTCGAGTCGCGGCTGGGCATCTCGGAGCCGACGCTGCACCGCATCGAGACGGGCAAGGTTCCGGTGACCGGGGCCAACGTGCGCGCGCTCTGCTGGCTCTACGGCGCCGACCAGAGCATCACCGACGCGCTTGCCGACCTGGCGCTGGGCACCTCACAGCAGGAGTGGTGGGATGCCAGCCCGGTGATCCCCGAGTGGTTCAAGCTGTATGTGGGGCTGGAGGCGTCCGCGTCCCGGATGTTCGGGTATGACGGCGAGGTCGTTCCGGGCGAGCTGCAGACGCCGGAGTACGCCCGGGCCGTCTTCGGCGCCGAGCAGCCGGCCGACGTGGAGATCGCCGAGCGCCACATCAACCTCCGCATGCAGCGGCAGCGGACGCTCTTCGCCCGCAACCCACCGATCCGTCTCGTGACGGTGCTCGGCGAGGGGGCGCTGACCCGGCCGGTCGGCGGCGAGACGGTGATGAAAGGCCAGATCGAGCATCTGCGACGGCTGTCCCGTGAGGAGACTGTCGACATCCGGGTGCTGCCGTTCTCGGTCGGGGCGCATGCGGCGATGGCCGGCGCCTTCCGGATCCTGGAGTTCGACGATCCGGACGATCCCGATGTGGTCTACCTCGAGTCCCACGTCGGCGCGCTCTATCTGGAGGAGCAGGTCGAGGTCGACGAGTATCGGCGGATCTTCGATCTCATCACCAAGGATTCCGTGCCGGTCGGCGAGTTCCGCTGACGAGCCTCGCCCGCACCGCGTGCCGCCGCCCGGCAGCCGGCTGATCAGTCGGTCAGGAGCTGGTCGAACTCGCCACGCTTGGCGCCGAACAGGAACGAGTCCCACTCCTCGACGGTGAACACCACCGTGCCGGCCTCGCGTGCCTTGCTGTTGCGCACCTCGATACGGCCGTCCTGACGGCGGGCCTCGACGCAACTGCCTCCGTTGCCTGTCGACCTGCTGGAGATGATCCAGCCGGTTTCGCTACTCATCAGTATCCCCCCTCCGGGGATCGTCACTGTGGGTAATGTTCCTGCCACTCTCAGAGTGACCGGAAGTGACCCCCAATGCCTGCCCGACGTGCAGAATCAGGATTTCAAGCCCCCGAGCCGTTCTTTCACCACGAAAGAGCACGCACAAAGAGTAGCCGAAACCCGCCTTCGACGCATCACGTCACGGTGACAGTCGTCGACGTGAAATCTTGCACGCGCCCGGGACGGCTGCGATGATTCCCCTGTGGCGCCCGGCGATTCATCGCCGTCGAATCGACAGCTCCCGCTGGCCCGGCAGAGTTTGAGAGGACGGCCGATGCGGATCCTCGATCCTGCCGCCGCCGACACGGGCGGCGTACCGTCGGAAGACACTCCGTCGCGCACCGATCCCGAATCGGCCCGCCTGCAGGCCCGCATCGACCAGCTCGCGGCGCACGTCCAGCAGCTCGAGCAGGAGCGCGCCTCGCTGCGATGGATGGCCGGCCACGACGACCTCACCGGCCTCGCCAACCGCCGCCTCTTCCACACGCTCGCCCCGAAACTGCTGAGCGACGACTGCTCGTCGGCCGTCCTGATCCTCGACCTCAACGGCTTCAAGCCGATCAACGACACCTACGGGCACGACGCCGGTGACGAGGTCCTGCGTGTCGTCGCCCGGCGCATCGTCGACTGCCTCGGCGACCATCTGGTGGCCCGGTTCGGCGGCGACGAGTTCGCCGCCCTGTCCCGCACCCCGCGCGCAGACGTCCCGGAGACGTGGTGGCACAAGGTGGCCGGTTCGCTGAGCGCGGTGATCGCGTCCCCGATGCACGTGCTGGGCCACACCCTGTCGGTCACCGCCTCGATCGGCGTCGTGCCGGCCGGGCGCTCCCGCGACCTTCCCGACCTGCTGCGCCGCGCCGATCAGGCCATGTTCGGCGCCAAACGGCACGCCAAGTCCACCGGCCGGGCCGGCGTAACCTGGGTCGTGGCCACCGAGACCGGCGACCACACCGAGACCTACGATCCGGCCACCGTCCCCGCGCGCCCGCCCGGCTCGGCGGCCACCGTCCCCGCGCCCTCGCTCGGCTCGGCGGACCCGGGATCCGCGCCCTCGCCCGGCCCGGTGGACCCCGGATCCGCGCCCTCGCCCGGCTCGGCGGCCAGCGTCCTCGCGCCCTCGCTCGGCTCGACGAACCCGGGATCCGCGCCCTCGCCCGGCCCGGCGGACCCCGGATCCGCGGCCACGTTCCGGGCCGGCGACCCGGTCTGGGTGCACCGCAGCGGCGCCCGCCGGGCGGGAGTGGTCGAGGGCGCCTGCGAGTGGGCGGCGCTGGTCCGCTACCGGGGCCACAGCGGGCCCGGCACGATGGTCGACACGATCCCGACGAGCTGTCTCACCGCCCGGGCCGATGCCGATCCGTACCTGGACCGGAAGTCCTCCGGCCCAGACGTGATCACGGCGACCTGACGGACACCGGCGCGGCGGACCCGGTCGCCGCCGCCCTCCGGTCAGCGGCACCCGTCAGCCCACGGTGAGAAACCCCGCCGGCGGGCGGCTGGCGTGGGTTTTGGGGCAGTCACTTCGTGGGCCTTCGGTGCGCGGGTCCCGTGGGTTTTCAGCAGCGACTTCGTCTGCCTGCGGTGGGCGGCTGCCGTGGGCCTATGGGCAGCGTCCCCGTCAGGGGACGGTCAGCACGAGCTTTCCGTGCAGCCCGCCGGCCAGCACCCGCCGGTGTGCGTCCGCCGCTTCGGCCAACGGCATCGTGACGGCCACCCGGGTGAGCAGCCGCCCGGCCGCCACCTGACCGACCAGGTCGGCCAGCAGGTCGCGGTCGTGCCGGATGAGCTGCAGCTCCTGGCGCACGCCACGTGCCGGGACGATGGCCGGTGTGGGCCGGGTCGCGACCACGATCCCCCTGTCCTCGACGGCGGCGGCCGCCGCCTCGCCGACGGGGACCGCGTCGAACACCGCGCCCACCGGCCCCACCGTGGCCAGATCGACGGATCGGGAGACCACCTCGTGGACGCCGAGACCGCGCACCCATTCCTCGTCGCCGTCGCTTGCCTGGGCGACGACCCGGTAGCCGCTCTGAAGGGCGAGCTGGGCGGCGAACCCGCCGACACCACCACCGGCGCCGGTGACCAGGATGCTGCTGCCGGTCGGCAGCATGGCCAGCGACACCAGGGACAGGCCCTGATGTGCGGTCTGGGCATTGAGGGGCACCGTGGAGGCGGACACGAAGTCGAGCTCGTCCGGCAGCCGGACCAGCCAGTCCGTGTCGGCGGCCACGAACTCGGCATAGCCACCGGGGTTGCCCCGCGTCAGATACCACGGAATCATCCCGACGACACGATCGCCCACCCCGAACTCCGCCGTGCCGGGACCGACCGAGGCCACCTCGCCGGCGATGTCCCACCCGGGCGAGAACGGCGGCGGAACCGGCCCCCGAGGGATCTCGCCGGTCGTGGCCGCGACGTCGGCCGGGTGCACACAGACCGCCCGGATCCGGACCACCACCTGCCCGGGCCCGGCCTCGGGCTCGGGCAGCTCGGTCACCTGCAACACCTCAGGCCCGCCAAGCGCGGCCGCGACGACTCCCAGCACGCGTCCACTCTAGACCGTCGCCCCCGATTTCTGGCCCCGCCCATGAGGCGCACTGTGGATCGGGCGGACGCTCGGCCGGGGCCCGCCGGCATCGTCGGTTTCGGCGCCGCCGCCATCGACGCCGCGCTGGGCCGGGCGAACACCTCCGGGGCGGTGGTCCCGGCCTTCGACGACTTCGGCTACGGCCGGTCCGGGGTCGTTCCCCGGAGGCCTCGACCGCACCGTCGCCGCGAGCCGTCTCGGGTGATCAGCGAAGATCATCGGCCGTTCGGCGTACGACACGGCGGCTCCCGGCTACTACGGTGTGGTTCGCCGCGGTGGGTTATCTGCCCTGGTCAGAAGGGGTGGAGGACGGGTGCAGCCGAACAGGGACAGGTATTTCGACGGCCTCAGGGCGCTGGCGATCATCCGGGTGGTCCTCTTCCACGCGTTCCCCTTCGCCTGGCTGGAGCTGATCTTCCCGTCGATGGGCGTGATGTTCGCGCTCGGTGGCTCGCTGATGGTGAAGTCGCTGGACCGTGACGCGGTGGGCGCGGTCCGTAACCGGCTGCGGCGGCTGCTGCCGTCGCTGTGGGCGATGGGCCTGATCCTGATTCCGCTGATGCTGCACTACGGCTGGCCGGAGCGCCCGTCGTGGCCACGGCTGCTGCTGTGGATCGTGCCGATCGCCGACCCGCCGTCGAGTGAGTTCGGGTATTCGGCCGCGGGTGTGTTGTGGTATTTGGTGACGTACCTCTGGCTGGTGTTGCTCTCGCCGTTGCTTCTCGCTCTTTATCGGCGGGCGCATCTGGCGACCGTGCTGTTGCCGCTGGCCGGTCTGGTGGCGCTGACGATGAGCCCGGCCGTGTTCGGCGAGACGGCCGGCTGGGTGGCGCAGAACGTGCTGGCGTACGCGTCGTGCTGGATCCTCGGTATGGCCCATCGTGAGGGTGACCTCGCCAAGCTGCACCCGGCCGTGGTGGTCGGCCTGGCCGCGACGTGTGTCGGCGGTGCGCTGGCCTGGGCCTGGAACCATCCGATCGAGGACCACATGGACCTGACCGCTTTTCCGGTGGCGTACTCGATCTACGCGATCGGGTTCGTCCTGGTGCTGATGCGCTGGTCGCCGCCGATGGGCTGGCTGGCGCGCGCCAGACCGCTCGACGGTTTCGTCTCCATGGTGAACAACCGCGCGGTGACCATCTACCTGTGGCACAACGTGGCCGTCACGATCGCGGTGTACCTGTTCGACCCGCTGCAGCTGTGGAAGATCCCGACGCAGGGTCTGGAGTACCTGACCGACTTCAGCATCGCGATGGTCCTGCTGGCGGTCGCGGTGCTGGCGCTCGGCTGGGTGGAGGACGTGGCCGCCCGGCGCCGGCCGAGGATCTCCCCGTTCGTGGAGCGCGTCCGGCTGCCCTCGGCCCGCCCCGCCACGACGGTCTCCCCGGCCGTCCTTCACTGACCAGCGAGGCGTCCGCAACACTCGGTCAGGTGGAGGGGACCGCTACCGGATGCCGGACGGGTACGGGGTGGCCGAGCTGCTGGTGGTCGCTGTTGCCCCAGCACCACAGACGGTGATCGGTGCGGAGGGCGCAGGTGTGCGCGGCGCCGGCCGAGACGGAGAGCCAGGGGCCGCCGGCGGTCACCTCGGCCGGTTCGGTGCGGTTGGTCAGGCCGCCGTCGCCGAGTTGCCCGTTGCCGCCGGCACCCCAGCACCACAGGCTGCCACCGGCCCGTACGCCGCAGACGTGGTAGTAGTTGGCGGACACGGCGAGCCAGTCCTTCGCGTCGCCGATCCGGGCGGTGGTGCCGGTGCCCGTCGGCGGCGAGCCGTCAGCGGGCCGTCCGTGGGCGTTCTCGCCCCAGCACCAGAGTCCCTTCTCCGTGTCGATGGCGCAGGTGGTGTTCGCCTCGGACCGGATCAGCGCGGGCGTGGCGGTGGTCGCGCCGTCGGACAGGCGAACCGGTGAGTCCGGACGCGTGGTGCCCAGCTGGCCGTAGGCGTTCCCACCCCAGCACCACAGCCGCCGCTCGATGCTGAGGGCGCAGGCGTGGTCGTTCCCGGTGGCCACCTCCGCCCACCTCTCCCGCAGATCGGTGCGTGCTCTGACGGGCTCGTCCGATGCCGCGTCGGTCGTGTCGACGATGCTGCCGACGAACACCCCCCAGCACCAGAGGGTGGCATCGGTACGCACCGCGCACGCGTGCCCGCCGTCGACGCTGACTCCGGCCCAGCCGGCGGCATCGCCGATCCGGTGCGGCGTGAAGGCCCGCCGCGAGCCGCCGAGGTTTTCTCCCCAGCACCACAGCGTCGAGTCCGAACGGATGCCGCACGTGTCGGAGCCGCCGGCGTCGAAGGTCCTCCACGTTCCACCGCCGGCCACCGGTACCGGACCGGCGCGGGTGACGCCGGGACCGTCGCCGAGCGCCCCGTCGCTGTCGTCGCCCCAGCACCACAGCGTGTCGTCGGTACGCAGAGCGCAGGTGTGCTTTTCTCCCGCATCGACCGACGACCACGGTGTGTCGCCGCCGACGCGCAGTGCGGTGAGGCTGTACGTAGCGTCCCCGGTCGTACCGTCGCCGAGTTGCCCGCCGTTGTTGTATCCCCAGCACCACAGCCCGCCGGTGGTGGTCAGAGCGCAGGTGTGGTCGCGTCCGGCGGCGATCTTCGTCCAGGTGAGATCGGTGTTGACCGGGGTCGGCCCGCTCGCGTCGGATCGCGTGCCGTCGCCGAGCTCGCCGTAGTAGTTGCCGCCCCAGCACGACATCGCGCCGCCGGCGGTCAGCGCGCAGTCATGGCCGTCGCCGGCGCTCACCGTGGACCACGACGCCGCCGTGCCGATGCGGAAGGGCACCGGGACCACGGAGCCGCCCGGGTACTTCCCCCAGCACCACAGCGCCCCACCGGCGTCCACGGCACACACGTGGGAGAACGACCCGCTGACCGAACGCCAGGACGTGGCGCCGACCCGGGCCGGTGACGGGCGATTGCCGTTCTGCGTGACCTTGCCCCAGCACCAGAGCGCGCCACCCGTACGCAGACCGCACGTGATCTCGCCCGCCGTCACGGCGGTCCAATCGGCGCCGGTGCCCACCCGGACCGGGGCGGGCCGGTTCTGCATCGTGCCGTCGCCGAGCTGGCCGTTGACGTTGCCGCCCCAGCACCACAGCCCGCCGTCGGCTCGGATGGCGCAGGTGTGGGTGTCGCCGGCGTGCACCGAGACCCAGGTGGTCCCCGTGCCTACCCTCGCCGGCGTGGTGTGCCCGCTGCCTTCCGCCCCGGTTCCCAGCTGGCCTGACGAATTGCCGCCCCAGCACCACAACGTGCCGTCCGTACGGATCCCGCAGGTGTGGTCGTAGCCGGGCGACACTGACGCCCAGGCGCCGCCGCCGTCGACCCGGACCGGACGGGTACGCCCCACTGTCGTGCCGTCGCCGAGCTCGCCGTCGTCGTTGGACCCCCAGCACCAGGCCGACCGGTCGTCCCGGATCGCGCAGGTGTGGTAACTCCCGGCGGCCACGTCCGACCAGATCGCGGCTCCCGCCGCCGGAGCCGCTCTCACCGGGACGGCGATCATCGCGGCCATCACCGACATCAGCGCCGTCAGGACGACGGCTCGCGACAGACCGGACTCGGGCACTCTGGTGACGCTACGGCGCTGCCGGCGATCGGACCGGCGCTTTCGGCGGGAACACCGGTTCGCGCAACCCGCCCGGCCGGGTCGGCGGAACCTCTCCCGAATCAGCCCTGGGCCTCCGGGGGCGGCCTATCGTCGAAGGAATGCCGAGTACCCTCGCCGTGGCTCTGCTCGTGTCCGTGGTCATGACCGTGACCGGCCCGCCTGACCTCGGCCATCTGGAGGCGGCTCTGCTCACCACGGCGGAGATGCCGGCCGGATTCGCCGTCGCCGAGGGCGACGACCCCGTCGTGGCGCAACAGCGGTACGGCTACTCCGACTACTGCGGGTTCCGCCGCCTCGACCCCGTCGACCAGTCGTTCTCGGGGTATGCGCTGAGCCGGACGTTCGTCCGCGACGGGAGGGCCGTCACCATGTCGGTCGGCGAGCCCGGTGACACGTGGATCCACGCGACAGTCCGGGATGTCACCGAGCAGCCGGCGATGTGCCCGGAATACAGCGACGCCATGTCGGAGGTCGACTACCACGTCACCGCCGTGCCGCTGCCGGGCGCCGGGCCCGACGCGGCCGCCATGGCCGAATCCTGGAGCGTCACCATGGCGGAGGGCGGCCTCAACTGGTCCCGCGACCTGACCGCCGTGGTGGCCCGCGGCGACCTGATCGCGACCTTCACCACCGAACACCCGCGCAACGAACCGAACTTCGTCACCGACGCCGAGTTCGCGACGATCGTCGCCGCCGGGGCTCGCCGGCTGGAGAGGTACGAGTGACCGCTCGCCGCCACGAGCGGGCACCATCCGGCGCACGAGCACGTCGGCCACGCCACGACGCGCTGGCCTCCTGGTCCGCCGCGGAGTCGCACGAAAGGCACTTGATCAGCGTGCTGACCGACGCCCGCGCCGTGGCCCTGACCGACGAGGCCGCCGAGGCCGGCATCGACAAGCCCGGCGCACGGATCAACCGATCACCCTGTGCAGGCGCACGGCTTCGAGATGGTCCCACAGGGCGCGCTCGCGCTCGACGTCGTAGGACTCGTTCGACGACGGCGTCACGCGGCTGCGGTCGACGTACGAGCCGGACGGTGCGGGCGTACGCCCGGTGACGGTGTCGGCGAGCCGTCGCCCGGCCGTCGCGGCGTTGTCGATGGCCGGTGTCAGCGTGAGCAACGGCACGACCCGGTCGTTGAGGAAGCGTGCGAAGGGCTTGGCGTGCCGGCCGTGCCCGGTGGCGGGAACCAGGCCGGGGCTGTGCGCGACGATGTTCACGCCGTCGGGCAGGCGCCTCGCCCACTCGTGCACCAGGTACATCGCCGCGAGCCGGCTCGTCGCGTACGCGGTGTACCCCGCCGCGACGGTCGCCGGCGACGGGAAGGCGCCCGGCCGGGCAAGGACGCTCGGGTCGGCCCAGCGTGGCGCGGGGGTCAGTCCGTACGTGTGCCGCAGGTCCCCGAAATGTGTGCCGCTGTTCGTGATCACGATCCGGGCCGGGCTGACGAGCCGGGATTCGAGTGCCCGTAGCAGCAGATGGTTGGCGAGCACGTTCACGGCGAACGTGGTCTCGAGGCCGTCCGGTGTGGTGTGCAGGGCATCGGTGAACTGGACGCCCGCGTTGCCGACGAACCCTCGCAGCGGCGGCAGTTCTCCCGCGTCGAGCAGAGCGCCCACGGCTCGGCCGGCCGACTCGACGCTGTCGATGCTCGCCAGTTCGGTGTTCACGACCGTGACCCGGTCGTCGGCCCGTAGCTGACGCACCGCCTCGGCGCTGGTCGACTCACGTGCGAGGACGACGAGCCGGAGCTCCGGGTCGTCCTGCAGCAGGGTGGCAGCGGTGAAGCGTCCGATTCCCCGGGTCGCGCCGGTCATGACCATCGTGTGCATGGTGTTCTCCGTTCACTCGCCGCGACGCCCGCCACCGTCGTCACGACCATGACCGACATGCGTGATCTTTCATGCTGACGACGCTAGAGAGATCGATGAGAGAAAACGTCACCACGCAGTGGACACTTCGCTGTCCCTCGCACGAGGGACGAGGACGGTAGCGGCTCTACATGCCGAGGAGTCGTCATGCGCTTCGGGAAGCGAGCCGGATCGCCGTGCGGACACCGGGGTCAGCGGCGGCGTGGCGCGATCAGACCTGATTCGTACGCCCACACGACCAGTTGGGCCCGATCACGGCAGTGCAGCTTCATCATCGCCCGGTTGACGTGTGTCTTGGCGGTCAGCGGACTGATCACCATGCGTGCGGCGATTTCGTCGTTGCTGAGCCCGCGGGCCACCAGTTCGACGATCTCCCGCTCCCGCGCGGTCAGCACGTCGCGTCCGGCCGTCGGGTCGCCCGGTGGTGCGGCGGTCACGAACTCGCTGATCAGCGTACGGGTCACGGTCGGGGCGAGAAGGGCGTCGCCGCGGGCCACCACGGCGATCGCCTGCAGCAGGTCGGCCGGGTCGGCGTCCTTGAGCAGGAAGCCGCTGGCGCCGGCGTGCAGGGCGGCGAAGACGTACGCGTCCAGCTCGTAGTTGGTGAGGATGAGCACCCGGACCGCGGCGAGGTCCGGGTCGGCGCCGATGCGCCGGGTGGCCTCGATGCCGTCGACTCCCGGCATCTGCACATCCATCAGGACGACGTCCGGGCGCAGCTGCCGCGACAGCTGAACGGCGGCGGCGCCGTCGGTGGCCTCACCGACCACCTCGACATCGTCCTCGGCATCGAGCAGCGCCCGGAAGCCGGCGCGCATCAGTGCCTGGTCGTCGGCCAGCAGGATCCGGATCATGCCGCCGGGCCCAGTGGGAAGGTCGCCCGTACGCTGAATCCGCCCCCGTCGCGGCGGGCCGCGTGCAATGTCCCGCCGAGCCCGGTGACCCGTTCCCGCATGCCGCGCAGACCCGTTCCCGGTGTCACCGGCTCGTTCCCCGGGATCCGGCCGTCGTCGGTCACCGCCACCGTCAGCAGCGTGGGGGAGCACTCGACACAGACCTCGGCGGCGGCCGGGCCGGCGTGCCGGGCGATGTTCGTCAGCGCCTCCTGCACCACGCGGAACCCGGCCTGATCGACCGCGGCGGGCAGGTCCGGGAGCGGCCCCGAGACCGTGACCCGCACCGGAACCCCGGCCGCCCGGGTGCGCTGGGCCAGCTCCTCCACCTGGGCCAGCCCGGGGTGCCCGGCGTCGTCGGGGGAGCGCAGCACGGCGAGCGTCGCCCGCAGCTCGCTCATCGCCGCGGCGCCGGCCTCCTGGATCGCCAGCAGCGCGGCCGGCGGCTGCTCACCCTGCCTGCGGGCCAGGTGCACGGCGATCCCGGCCTGCACCTTGATCACCGAGATGCTGTGGGTCAGCGAGTCGTGCAGGTCGCGGGCGATGCGCAGGCGTTCCTCACCGGCGCGGCGCAACGCCATCTCCTCGCGGGTGCGTTCCGCTTCGCTCGCCCGATGCTCGACCTCTCGCAGGTAGGCCCGGTGCTGCAGCGTGACGAGAGCCATCGCGTTGGCGGCGACGAACCAGCCCAGCATGAGGCTGGTGCGTTCCAGCATCTGCTGTCCGGCCAGGCCGGCCGGCGCGGTGGAGATGTCGAAGGCCAGGAACCCGCTGAGAAAGATCAGGCTGGCCAGCCCGGCGGCCGCCCGATGCCCCCGCGACGCGGCGTGGTAGGTGACGCCGAGCACCGGGAACGCCGCCGACACCCCGGCATGCACCCGCACATGCAGGATCAGCATGGCCGCGGTCACCACCGCCAGCGCCGGCACCGGATGACGCCGGCACACCGTGACGGCCGCGGCCATGACCACGATCAGGGTGACGTCGAGTACGCCCACCGGGCCGGCGTCCGAGGCCAGAGCCGTGTTGCCGAGCAGGAGGGCGCCGAGAGCGACGCCGGCGAGGGCGAAAGGCAGATCGGCACGCATGAGCGCACTGTAGGACGGCCGCTCCTCGCCGGACATCCCGCGCCCGCGGTAGATCGGGCGTACCGCGGGCGCGGTACGGGGGCCCTGCGAAGAGTCTGCAGTGGCGGGACGTCTCCGGAGCCCGCCGGGACAAGCATCGGTCGCATGACATACCGCTTCGTCAAACCCGCGCCGGTCACCGCCGCGACCGGCCGCACCGCCGAGGTCCACCAGCAGATGCGGGAGGACTTCATCGGGCCGGCGCCGGCCTTCCAGGCGCTCTCGGCCGTCCCGGACATCATGACCGCCACCTGGGTCCTCATGCGTGAGTCCCTGCTCGCCGGCGGGACGAGCCGGGTGGAACGCGAGATCGTGGCGGCCGCGGTGTCGCGGGCCAACCGCTGCCGGTTCTGCGTCGACGCCCACGCCACGCTGCTGCACGCGCTCGGGGAGCACGAGGTGGCCGCGGTAGTCGCCGACGGTGGCACGCCGCCGCAGCCCTACGCCGGTCTCGCCCACTGGGCCGCCGCGAGCCGCAACCCGCGTGCCACCGGGTGGACCAGCCCGTACGGCCCACAGCTCACCGGCACCCTGCTGGTGTTCCACTTCATCAACCGGATCGTGTCGGCACTGCTCGCCCCGGACCTGCTGCCCGGCGGCCTGCAACGTCTGCCGGCGGTACGGTCCGTCGGCGGCAGACGGTACGCCCGAACCGTCCGTGATCCGCGGGAACCGGGTCGTGGCCTGCTGCTGCTCGAGGCCGGGAGCCGGCCCGCGCCGGTGTGGGCCGCGGACAGCCCGGTCGGTGTGGCGTACGCGGCTCTGACCGACACCGCCGCGCGCGGCGGTGAACTGCTGAGCGAGATCGCACGCCGGACCGTCACCGCGACGGTGAGCTGGGAGGACGGGCGGCACCCGGCCGATCCGGCCGAGTGGGCTGCCGACCTGGTCCGCGACCTGCCCGGAACCGACCGGGTCGGTGCCCGGATCGCGCTGCTCGCGGCGTTCGCGCCCGCCGCCATCACCGCGGGCGACGTCGGTCTGTGGCGGTTGTCGCACCCCGCGGACGCCGATCTGGTCCGGCTCGTCGCGTACGGCGCGATCACCGCCACCGGTCACGTGGCCCTGTCACTCGATCCGGCTCACCGATAGGAGACCACCATGCGCAAAGCCTTCGTGATCGTCACCGGCATGCTGCTGGCCGTTTTCGCGCTGCAGTTCGTGTTCGCCGCGGTGGGTGCGTTCACCAGACCTGGCGGCGACGGCTCGTACACGCTGCACAGCATCACCGGGATGGCGGTGATCCCGGGGCTGTGCCTGCTCACCATCGTCTGCGCGGTGCTGGCGCGGGCGCCGGGCCGGGTCCTCGCGATGACGGTCCTGCCGCTCGGCCTGGTCGTCCTGCAGGCGCTGATCGCGATGCTGGCGCGCGCCTTCACCGACGCGTCCGGGGCCAGCACCACGGCCGGCCTGGTCGTCGGCGGGTTGCACGCGGTCAACGCGATCATCGTGGTGCACGTCGTGGTCGGCGTGCTGCGGGCCGCCCAGGAGCTTGCCGCGCCCGCGCCCACCGTCCAGGTGGCGCAGCGGTGACCACCGGCTCGGTACTCGCGTTCGACCTGCTCGCGGCGATCGTCGCGGCCGCCGGGTGGCTCGGTGCCGGGGCCACGGCGGTCGCCGGACGGCGCCGGGCCGCGACGGCCGTGGGTGCCGCCGCGCTGGCCGCCACCCTCGCCCGTGCCGCCACCACGATCCTGCTGGCTCGTGCCGGATGGTGGTTCGCGGCGGAGAAGGTCGTGATCGCCGGGCCGCTGCTGCTGGCGGCCGTGCTCGTCGCCGGGCCGCGGCTGCTGCGGCCGGCGCCGGTTCCGTTCCTCTTCGCCGGATATGCGCTCACCGCCGGTCTGCTCGTCACGGTTCTGCACGGGTATCCGGTGTCGGCGGGCGCCGGGCTGCTCGCGGTGGCGGGTGTGGCCGGGGCGACCGCGGTGACGTGGCGGTTCCTCGGGTCCGGGCCGGTGCCCCGGACGGCCGTCGTGGTGGCGGTGGCCGCGTTGGTGGCGGGAACCGGGGCTGCCGCCACGGCGGGCGCCGTTCCCGGCGTACCCCATGCCCATCAACATCGGGATGTGCTCCCGGTGGGTGAACCGACCCAGCGTTTCACCCTGACGGCCGGAACGGCCGTCGTGCCGGCCGGCGACCGTGATGTCGCCGCCTGGGCGTTCAACGGGCAGGTGCCCGGGCCGCAGCTCACGGCGACTGCCGGGGACGTGCTGGAGGTGACGCTGCGCAACCGGGACATCGGGCGCGGCGTCACCCTGCACTGGCACGGCTACGACGTGCCGAACAGCCAGGACGGCGTGCCGGGTGTGACCCAGGACGTGGTGCTGCCGGGGCAGGAGTTCGTCTACCGCTTCCGTGCCGACCGGGCGGGCACCTACTGGTACCACACGCATGCCGCCTCCGACGTGGGCGTCCGGATGGGCCTCTACGGCGTCCTCGTGATCCATCCGAAGCCCGTGATCGGTGTCGACGTCACCGTGCCGGTGCACACTCTGGCCGGCGTTCCGCTGCCGGAGCCGGTCGTGCAACCGGTCGCCGCCGGTGATCCGGTCCGCCTGCGGCTGATCAACACCGACGACACCACCCATCGGTACGCCCTGGCGGGCGCCCCTTTCCGGGTCGCCGCAATAGACGGCTCCGACCTGCGCGGTCCGGCGCCGCTGTCGGAGACGGCCGTGCTGATCCCGGCCGGCGGGCGCTACGATCTCGCGTTCGCCGCGCCCGGCACTCCGGTGGCGCTGTACGTCGACGGCCGGATGGCCTGGTCGAGCGGCCCGGTGTCCGCGGCGACCGGCGGATGGCCGGTGCTGGACCCGCTCACCTACGGCACCGCGGAACCGCTGCCGTGGTCCCGGTACGACCGCGAGTTCACCCTGGTGCTCGATCGCGGCGTCGACCTGCGCGGACTGCTCCCGCGCTACGCGCACACCGTCAACGGCGCCGCCGACCCGGACATCCCGTCGCAGGTCGTACGGCCGGGCGAGATCGTCGAGCTGCGGATCGTCAACCGATCGCTGGTGGTGCACCCGTGGCACCTGCACGGTCATCACGTGCTGGTGCTGTCCCGCGACGGACGGCCGGCGACCGGCAGCCCGTTGTGGCTGGACTCCTTCGACGTACGGCCCGGGGAGGTGTGGGAGGTCGCGTTCCGGGCGGACAACCCGGGGATGTGGGCCAACCACTGCCACAACCTGCCGCACGCCGACGCGGGCATGACCCTGCACCTGATCTACGCGTGAGCGCACGCGGTGCTACGGCGGACCTTGACGATGTCAGGCTAATTGCATTAGCTTTATGGCTAACAGCGAAAGCCAGCCTGGGGAGAACACGCCATGACGCAGCACCTGACCATCGACGGCGGCACGATCGCCTACGACGTGACCGGCGACGGGCCGCTCGTCGTCCTCGTCCCCGGCATCGGCAACAGCCGCGGCGCCTACCGGTTCGTCACGCCCCGGCTCGTCGGCGCCGGCTACCGCGTCGCCACGATGGACCTGCGCGGCGCGGGCGAGTCCAGTGCGCAGTGGCCGTCCTATTCGCGTACGGACATCGCCGGCGACATCCTCGCCCTCGTGCGCCACCTCGGCGGTCCGGCCGTCCTGGTCGGGCACTCGATCTCCGGTGGCGCCGTCACCATCGCCGCCGCCCAGGCGCCCGAGCTGGTCAGCGGCATCGTCGAGCTGGCGCCGTTCACCCGCGCCCAGTCGTTCCGCTTCGGCGACCTCGGCAACAGCCGGTATCGGCAGGGCGCGGTCAAGCTGGCCGGCACGATGATGGGCAGCCTCTCGTCGTGGAAGGGCTACCTCGACCTCGCCTACCCGGGGCGCAAGCCCGCCGACTGGAGCGCCGACCTCGCCGCGACCGAGACGATGCTGCGCGAGCCGGGCCGGATGAAGGCCCTGCAGAAGATGACCCAGGTCTCGCCCGCCGACGCCGGCGCCCAGCTCGGCAACGTGCGCTGCCCGGCCCTGATCGTGGAGGGCACGCTCGACCCCGACTGGGTCGACCCCCGGGCCGAAGGCGAGGCGATCGTGGCCGCGATGCCCGCCGGGACCGCGCGGCTTGAGATGATCGACGGCGCCGGTCACTACCCGCACGCCCAGTTCCCCGACGAAACGGTGGCCCTGATGCTGACCTTCCTGCAGGCGAACGCTCGTGCCTAGGGCCGGACTGGCCCCGGCCGCGGTGATCGAGGCCGGGGCCGCGCTCGCCGACGAGATCGGCTTCGAGAGACTGACCATGGGCCTGCTGGCGGACCGCCTCGGCGTGCGCACCCCGTCGCTCTACAAACACGTCGACTCCCTCGAGGCGCTGCGCCACGGGATCACGCTGCAGGCGATGCGCGACTTCCGGGACGCGGTGTCACGGGTGGCCGTCGGCCGGGCCGGACCCGATGCGGTGCGCGCGTTCGCCGACGCCTACCGCCGATGGTCCGTCGCCCATCCGGGCCGCTACGCGTCCGCGGTCCGGGCGCCCGGAGCCGGTGACGAGGACGAGGAGCACCGGCGGTTGAACAACGAGGTCATGCAGATCATGTACGACGTCCTGGCCGGCTTCGAGCTGCGCGGCACGCATGCCGTCGACGCCGCCCGCGTGCTGCGTTCCAGCCTGCACGGATTCGTGACGGTGGAGGCGGCGGGCGGGTTCGGCCTGCCCCGCGAGGTGGACCGCAGCTACCGATTCCTGATCGACACGCTCATCGCCGGCCTGCAGAGCGTCCCGGTCGAGCCCGCCGGGAACACCTCCAGCCGCGAGTTCCACCCGACCGGCGGCTGACGCCCACGCCACCCCGCCGCGCCTGCGTCCCGCCCACCTCACCGGCCGTCCGGTCGACCGCTCACCCCGGCCCCGGACCGAGCAGCCGGATCGCCGCGGCGCCGATCGCTTCCTGCAACTGCTCGGGGGCCGGCAGGCCGGGAAGGTCACGGCGCATCCCGATGACGCTCTCGACCAGGCCGAACACCAGGTCGCCGGTGATGCCCGCGGTCTCCGGGCCGGCCGCCTCGACCAGCGCGCGGTAGGCCAGGCGCAGCTGGTCACGTTCGCGCCGGAAACGGGCGAAGGGCTCGGTGGCGATCTCCGGCAGGGCATACAGGATGCCGATGTTCCAGCGGGCGCCGACCAGCACGCCGACGTCGTACTCGACCAGGTCGCGCAGCGCGGTGGCCGGCGGCAGGTCCTTGGCCGACAGCTCCTCGGCGTAGGTGAGCGAGGGCCGCACGGTGGCCTCGAGCAGCTCGGCGAGGATCTGTTCCTTGTTGGGGAAGTGGTAGTAGAGCGACGCCTGCCGGATCCCGACCGTCTCGGCGATCAGCCGGGTCGACGTGGCGGCGTAGCCACGCTGGGCGAACAGTTCGGCCGCGGCGTCGAGGATCTCCTCGCGGGCCGTGGCGTCGGGCATCCGCCGGGCTCCGGATCGGGGGCGGCCGGCGGTGGGGGGCGTGGCGCTCACGCCTGCATCGTCGCATGTGGTGATGTCACTTCCGGACCGTCGGCGGTGTAACGCCGGCGACACGTGCGGCAACCCAGGATTTACCGAGCAGAAACCCCCGCCGAGGGTGGGGCCGTAAATCTGTCAACTGACAGGTATTCCGGCCCCGAGGAGGCGGTCTTGTCCACCACCCCCACCCTGCCCGCGCCCGCCACCGACCAGGCCGACGCCGCTGACCTGCGTGAATTCGGCTACGAGCCGGAACTGCGCCGCGGCATCGGCAGCTATGCGTCGTTCGCCGCGGGCTTCTCCTTCGTGTCCATCCTCACCACGGTCTTCCAGCTGTTCGCGTTCGGTTTCTCCTTCGGGGGCCCGGCCTTCTTCTGGACCTGGCCCCTGGTCTTCGCCGGCCAGTTCATGGTGGCCCTCACCTTCGCCGAGCTCGCCGCCCGCTATCCGCTCTCCGGCTGCATCTACCAGTGGTCCCGGCGTCTGGCCGGCGCCACGGTCGGCTGGTTCGCCGGCTGGGTGATGATCATCGCGCAGATCGCCACCGTCGCCGCTGCCGCGATCGCCCTGCAGGTGGTGCTCCCACAGATCTGGTCCGGGTTCCAGCTGGTCGGCGGCGACCCGTCACTGACCTCGACCAGCGGCGCCACCAACGCCGTCCTCCTCGGCTCGATCCTGATCACGATCACCACGATCATCAACGTCATCGGCGTACGCCTGATGGCCATCGTCAACAGCACCGGCGTCACCCTGGAGATCATCGGCGTGGTCGCGGTGATCGGCCTGCTGCTCTTCCACGCCGAACGTGGCCCCGGCGTCGTGTTCGACACCGGCGGCACCGGCACCGGGCTCGCCTACGTCGGCCCGTTCCTGGTCTCGGCGCTGATGGCGGCGTACGTCGTGGTCGGTTTCGACAGCGCCGGCGAACTCAGCGAGGAGACCCGTGATCCCCGGCACACCGCGCCCCGCACCATCCTGCGGGCGCTGGCCGCGGCCGGCATCGGCGGCGGCCTGATGCTGCTGGTGGCTCTGATGGCGGCGCCCAGCCTCACCGACGGCCGGCTCGCCACCGAGGGCCTGCCGTACGTGCTGACCAGCCGGCTCGGCGAGACGGGCGGGCGGATCCTGCTGGTCGACGTGGCCATCGCGGTGGCGGTCTGCACGCTCGCCATCCAGACCGCCGGCAGCCGGATGATCTTCTCGATGGCCCGCGACGGTGTCCTGCCGTTCTCCGCGGCCCTGGCCAGGGTTCCGGCCCGGACCGGCACACCGGTGCTCCCGGCGATCGTCGTCGGCGCCGGCGCGATCGCCGTGCTGCTGGTCAACATCGGACAGGCCGCCCTGTTCACGGCCATCACCAGCGTCTGCATCGTCATGCTCTACATCGCCTACGCGCTGGTGACGGTCCCGCTGCTGGCCCGCCGGCTGAAGGGCTGGCCGGGCGGCGAGGAGGGGGTGAGCACCGAGCGCGGCGGCCGGCTGTTCACCCTCGGCCGGTTCGGGATCGCCGTCAACGTCCTGGCCGTGGTCTACGGCATCGGCATGATCCTCAACCTCGGCTGGCCACGCCAGGAGGTGTACGACCCGGCCGGCGCCCACTGGTACCTGCACTACTTCTCGCTGCTGTTCGTCGGCGGCGCGATCCTGGCCGGCGCCCTGGTGTACTCGCGCTACCGGGCCCGTACCCGCAGCCTGCACCTGACCCTGCCGGTCGTCGCGCCGGGGGAGCCCGCATGAGCACCGCCACCACCGCGGGCGCCCGCGAGCACGCCCGCGCCCAGGGGACCACCGTCGTCGAGTGCATGCCGACGGTTCCGGCCGACCGGCTCGGCGACGGCCTGATCTGGGCCGAGACCGTTCCCGGCGGCGGCTACGCGAGCAGACGGCTGGCCCGGGGCGTCACGCTGCGCCTGACCGACCTGTACGGCGACGCCTGCGTCTCGGTGCTGCTGTTCAACGCCGACGAACCGTGGGAACGCCTCAACGTCGCCGACACGGTGAAGGTGCTCTGGCAGGCCTACATCGGTGAGGGCCACCTGCTGCTCTCCGACCAGGGCCGCGCGCTCGCCTCGGTCACCGCCGGGGCGCCCGGCCGGTCCGACGCCTTCTGCGGCACCTCCACCCGCAAGGCCAACACCGACCGGTACGGCGACGGCAGCCCGCACGGCCCGACCCCGGCCGGGCGGGAACTGTTCACCCTGGCCGCGGCGAAACACGGCCTGACCCGCCGCGACCTGCCGCCGAGCATCTCGTTCTTCCAAGGGGTACGCGTGGACGACGACGGCCGGTTCCGCTGGCTCGGTTCGGCCGGGGCCGGCGCCGGTGTCGAGCTGCGCGCCGAGATGCCGCTGATCGTGCTGCTCGTCAACGTCCCGCACCCGCTGGATCCGCGCCCGGCGTACACGAGTTCCGCCGTACAACTGCGGGCTTGGAAGTCGTCACCGGCCGCACCCGGTGACCCTCTCTGGTCGCGCTCGCCGGAAGGCGAGCGTGCCCTTCTCAACACCGCCGACTACCTGACCGCCAGGGGGATCGGATGACCGCCGCCACGAGCACCCCGCCGGCCCTGGTGACCGGCCCGATCGTCCTCGACGAGACCGTCGCGGCACGGGCGCCCTGGTCGGCGATCGTCCGCCGGGGACAGACGCTGACCATCGTCGACCTGCACGGCAACCAGGCCGTCGACTGCCTGCTCTACAACGCCGCCGACACCGCCGAGCGGTACTCGGCGCCGGACACGCTGGCCGCGCAGGGCGGGATCTTCCTGACCACCGGCAGTGTGCTGCGCTCCAGCGAGGCCCGGCCGCTGATGACCGTGGTGGCCGACGAGGTGGGCCGGCACGACACCGTCGGCGGCGCCTGCAGCCGCGAGTCCAACACGCTGCGATACGGCCACCACACCAAGCACCAGCATGCCTGTGTGGAGAACTTCCTGATCGAGGGCGCGCGGTGGGGGCTCGGCAAACGGGACCTGGTCAGCAACATCAACTGGTACATGAACGTGCCCGTCGACCCGGACGGCAGCCTCGGCATCGTCGACGGCATCTCCGCGCCCGGCCTGCGTGTGGCCCTGCGCGCCGAGATCGACGTGCTGGTCCTGGTGTCGAACTGCCCGCAGATCAACAACCCGTGCAACGGGTTCGACCCGACTCCGGTTCGCATGATCATCACGGGGGAGTGACGCGTGTTCGACACCCTGCTGGTCGCCAACCGCGGTGAGATCGCCTGCCGCATCATCCGGACCGCGGCCCGGATCGGCCTCAAGACCGTCGCGGTCTTCTCCGACCCGGACCGGTCCGCGCCGCACGTGCGGATGGCGGATCTGGCGGTACGCCTCGGCCCGGCCCCGGCCCGGGACAGCTATCTGCGCCTGGACCGGGTCCTGGACGCGGCGCTGTCCACCGGCGCCGGAGCCGTGCACCCCGGGTACGGGTTCCTCTCCGAGGACGCCGGATTCGCCGGCGCCGTCGAGGACGCCGGACTCGTGTTCGTCGGGCCGACTCCGGCGCAGCTGACCGCGTTCGGCGCCAAACACACGGCCCGCGACCTGGCCCGGGCCGCCGGGGTGCCGATGATCGAGGGCACCGGCCTGCTGTCCGGCCTCGACGAGGCGCTCGCCGCGGCACAGCGGATCGGCTACCCGGTGATGGTCAAGGCCACCGGCGGTGGCGGCGGCATCGGCATGCGGGCCTGCTTCACCCCGCAGGAACTCGCCGCCGCCTACGGCACCGTCGAGCGGATGGCGGTCGCCAGCTTCGGCAGCGGCGGCGTGTTCCTGGAACGGTTCGTGCAGCGCGCCCGGCACATCGAGGTGCAGATCTTCGGCGACGGGCGGGGCCGGGTGGTGGCGCTCGGCGACCGCGACTGCAGCCTGCAGCGCCGTAACCAGAAGGTCATCGAGGAAGCGCCCGCGCCGGGCCTGCCGGACACGGTCCGCGCCGAACTGCACTCCTCGGCGGTGGCGCTGTGCCGGTCGGTCGGCTACCGGTCGGCCGGCACCGTCGAGTTCGTCTACGACGCCGCACGCGAACAGGCGTCGTTCCTCGAGGTCAACGCCCGGCTCCAGGTCGAGCACCCGGTCACCGAGGCCATCCACGGCGTCGACCTGGTCGAGTGGATGCTCCGGCTCGCCCAGGGCGCCCTCGACCTGGACCCGCCCCGCCCGGCCGGGGCGGCCGTCGAGGCCCGGGTCTACGCCGAGGACCCGGCCCAGGGCCACCGGCCCAGCGCGGGCCTGGTCACCGCGGTCACCTTCCCCGACGGGGTGCGCGTCGACGGCTGGGTCGAGGCCGGCACCGAGGTCACCACCGCCTACGACCCGATGCTGGCCAAGGTCGTCGCCACCGGCCCGGACCGGCCCGCCGCCTTCGCGGCCCTGCGCCGGGCGCTCGACGCGACCCGGATCGACGGCATCGAGACCAACCTCGGACTGCTGCGGGCCGCCGCCGTCGACGCGGACGTCCTGGCCGTACGGCACTCCACAGCGACCCTCGCCGGTGTGCACGACCACGAGCCCCGCATCGTCGTCGAACGCCCCGGCACGCTGACCGCCGTCCAGGACTGGCCCGGCCGTACCGGACTGTGGGAGGTGGGTGTGCCGCCGTCCGGGCCGATGGACGACCTGTCGTTCCGGCTCGGCAACCGGGCGCTCGGCAACCCGGCCGGCGCGCCCGGCCTGGAGTGCACCGTCGACGGACCGGCGCTGCGGTTCACCGCCGCGACGACCGTCTGCGTCACCGGCGCCACCGTGCCGGTCACCGTCGACGGCGCCCCGGCCCCGATGTGGGAGCCGGTCGACGTGCCGGCCGGCGCGGTTCTCGACATCGGCCGGGCCGCCGACGGCGGTCTGCGGGTCTACCTGCTGGTCGCCGGTGGCCTCGACGTGCCCCGCCACCTGGGCAGCGCGTCCACCTTCACCCTCGGGCAGTTCGGCGGCCACGGCGGGCGGGCGCTGCGCCTCGGCGACGTGCTGCGCCCCCGCGCGGCGGCCGCCGGGACGGCCGGCGGGCCGGTGCCGCCCCACGAACGGCCGGTCATCGCCCGCGACTGGCGCATCGCCGTCACCGAGGGCCCGCACGCCGCCCCGGAGTTCTTCACCCGCGACGACATCGAGGAGTTCTACGCCGCCTCGTGGGAGGTGCACTTCAACTCGGCCCGCACCGGCGTACGCCTGATCGGCCCGAAACCCCGCTGGGCACGCGCCGACGGCGGCGAGGCCGGCCTGCACCCGTCGAACATCCACGACACCCCGTACGCGGTCGGCGCCGTCGACTTCACCGGTGACGTCCCGATCCTGCTCGGACCGGACGGCCCCAGCCTCGGCGGCTTCGTCTGCCCGGCCACCGTGGTCACCGCCGAGCGCTGGAAACTCGGCCAGCTCACCCCCGGCGACACCGTCCGGTTCGTACCCGTCTCCGACGACACCGCCCGCGACCTGCGGGCCAGGCCGCTCGCCCCGGTGACCCCGCTGCTCACCGGCGACGACGGTGTCCTGGGCCGCCGTGAACCCACCGACGGCGCCCCGGCCGTCACCTACCGCCGCAGCGGCGACGACAACCTGCTCGTCGAGTACGGGCCGATGACCCTCGACCTGGGCCTGCGGATGCGCGGGCACGCCCTGATGCAGCGGCTGCGCGCGGAGAACCTGGACGGCGTGCTCGACCTGACTCCCGGCATCCGCTCCCTGCAGATCCACGTCGACCCGGACCGGCTGCCCGTACCCCGCCTGCTCGGCCTGGTCCGGGAGATCGACGAGCAGCTGCCCGCCACCCGCGACCTGCAGGTGCCGAGCCGGGTGGTGCACCTGCCGCTGTCCTGGGACGACCCGGCCACCCGCGAGGCGATCGCCCGCTACACCGCCGGGGTCCGCGACGACGCCCCCTGGTGCCCGTGGAACATCGAGTTCATCCGCCGGGTCAACGGCCTGGACAGCGTCGACGACGTGCACCGCACCGTCTACGACGCCAGCTATCTGGTCCTCGGTCTCGGCGACGTCTACCTGGGCGCGCCGGTCGCCACCCCGCTCGATCCACGGCACCGGCTGGTCACCACCAAGTACAACCCGGCACGCACCTGGACACCGGAGAACGCGGTCGGCATCGGTGGCGCCTACCTCTGCATCTACGGCATGGAAGGACCCGGCGGCTACCAGTTCGTCGGCCGTACCGTCCAGGTGTGGAGCCGCTGGCGGCGCGAGCCCGGCGACCCGTGGCTGCTGCGCCACTTCGACCGGATCTCCTGGTACCCGGTCGGCGCCGAGGAGTTGCTCGACCTGCGCGCCGACGTCGCCGCCGGACGGCACCGGCTGCGCATCGAGGACGGCGCCTTCCGCCTCGCCGACCACGAGGACTTCCTCGCCGCGAACGCCGGCTCCATCGCCGCGTTCCGCGACACCCAGGCGGCCGCCTTCGGCCGGGAACGCGACGCCTGGGCGGCCGCCGGTGAGTTCGACCCGCGGCCCGAGCCGCCCGCCCCACCGGTGTCCGGCGCCGTCACCGTGCCCGACGGCGGCGTCCTGGTCGAGGCGCCGTTCGTCGCCGGCGTGTGGCGTGTCGACGTACGCCCCGGCGACCGGGTCACCGCCGGTCAGCCCCTGCTGGCGCTGGAGGCCATGAAACTCGAGACCGTGCTCACCGCGCCCCGCGACGCCCAGGTCACCGACGTCCTCGTCACCCCGGGCAGCCAGGTCGCTCCCGGCAGCCCGCTGCTCGTCCTCGGAAAGGCCACCGCATGACCCCGCAGGACCGTGTCCGTGCCGCCTACGCCCGTCTGGCCCGCGGCGAACGCCCCGAAGCGTGGATCACGTTGCGCGACGAGGCCGACGTGCTGGCCGACGCGGCGGCCGTCGCCCCCCATCTGCCGCTGGCGGGCTCGTTGCTGGCGGTCAAGGACAACATCGACGTGGCCGGGCTGCCGACGACAGCGGGACATCCGGGGTACGCCTACCGTCCGTCCCGTAACGCTCCGGCAGTGCAGCGGTTGATCGACGCGGGGGCGGTGGTGCTCGGCAAGACCAACCTGGACCAGTTCGCCACCGGTCTGGTCGGCACGCGCAGCCCGTACGGCGTGGTCCGTGCCGCCGGTGACCCGGACCTGGTCGCCGGGGGTTCCAGCTCCGGATCGGCGGTGGCCGTCGCCCTGGGCATCGCCGACCTGGCGCTGGGCACCGACACCGCAGGCTCCGGCCGGGTGCCTGCCGCGTTCCAGGGCATCGTCGGGATCAAGCCGACACCGGGCCGGGTGCCGACCACGGGTGTCGTCCCGGCCTGCCGCAGCTTCGACTGCGTCACCGTCTTCGCCCGCGACCTCGCCACCGCCCAGCGAGCCATGACGGTCATGAGCGACGCGGACTGGCCGGCCGACGCGCCGCTGGCCGCGCCCCCGTACCCGGTCGTCGCCGTACCCGGCCGGGACCAGCTCACCGGCATGTCCGACGAGTGGCGCGACGCCTTCGAGCAGGCCGCGAAGACGCTGGAGACCGCCGGAGCGATCCTGCGGCCGATCCGGCTCGACCCGTTCCTGACCGCCGCGAAGCTGCTCTACGACGGCGGATTCGTCGCCGAACGCTACGCCGCGGTCGGCGCTTTCCTCGACGACCACCCCGACGGCGCCGACCCGGCGGTCGCCGCGATCATCGGCGCCGCCCGCGACATCCCCGCACACCGGCTGGTCACCGACACCGAACGCCTCGACCGGCTGCGCGCCGAGGCGATGGCCGAGTGGGGCGACGCCGACGCGCTGCTGCTGCCCACCGCGCCGATCCATCCGACGATCGCCGAGGTCGAGGCCGACCCGATCGGCGTGAACGCGCGCGTCGGCACGTACACCAACTTCGCCAACCTGTTCGGCCTGGCCGCCGTGGCCGTGCCCGCCGGCCCGCTCGGCGTGCAGGTGATCGCCCGCGGCCACGCCGACGCGGTCGCCGCCGGGGTCGCCGCGATGCTCACCGCCACACCGGCGCCGGCCCCGGCCGCCTCCGGGCTGCGGCTGCTCGTGGTCGGCGCCCACCTGACCGGGCAGCCCCTCAACCACCAGCTCACCTCGGCCGGTGGCCGCCTGATCGGGCCGGCGCGGACCGCGGCCGAATACCGGCTGCACGCGCTGCCCACCCGGCCGCCCAAACCGGGCCTGGTCCGCGTCGCCGAGGGCGGCGCCACCGTCGACGGCGAGCTCTGGGAGCTGCCACCGGCGGCGCTCGGCCGCTTCCTCGCCGCCCTGCCCGCGCCGATGACCCTCGGCCCGGTACGGCTGGCCGGCGGCACGTCGGTCACCGGCTTCCTCTGCGAGCCCGTCGCCGCCGCGGGCGCCCCGGACATCACCGCCCACGGCGGCTGGCTCGCCTACCTGTCCGCGAGCGAGGAGACCTGATGGACCGCGTCACCCTGCACACCTCCCGCTACGTCGTGGGGGCCCTGCTGCTGGCCGCGCTCCTGCGCCTGCTGACCCGGCGACCCGACCCCGGGCCGCCGGCGACGCCCCCGCCGAGGTGACCGGCAGCGCGACGGGTGCTACCGGAACCAGCGAGCGGCGGCCGCCTCCAGCGACTCCGGATCCGGATCGGGTCCGCCGGCCCAGGCGACCACGCCGTCCGGCCGTACCAGGACGGCCCCGAAGCCGAGGCCGCCGCCGACCTGGCCGACCCCGCCTCGTCGCCGACGGGGTGAGCCGCCTTCGCGCGATCTCGGAAAGTCGTACCGGGAACCCTCCCGGCGGGTCGGCCATACATTCCTCCGGTCGTCACGAACCGGATCCGTTGTGGCCGGTCAGCAGAATCGGAGGGATTTCCATGACAGGCAGGAACAGTCTCAGGAAGGCCGTCGTCGGCGCGGCGGTCGTCGCCGGCCTCGTCGGCGGAGCCGCCGTTCCGGCCGCGGCGTCGGCAGCCGCTCCGGCGGACGTGCAGATCAGTGCGTGCGGCTTCTGGGTCAACGCGCAGGGGTGGGCGTTCTACACCCACTGCACGGGCAGCGTGTACACGATCGTGCAGGTGAAAGTCGTGACCAGGAGCGGCCCCGGCTCCCTCATCTGTGTCCGGCCCGGCACGGTCGGGCTCGGCCCGAACAGCGTGGTGAGCAACGCCTACTACACGGGCAGGCTTTGCTGAACAGCCGGTGTCGCGGGTGCGTCGCGTGCCGGCGCACCCGCGCAGGCGGGTGTTGCGTACCGGGTCTGACGGAGACTTCGCGCCCGAGGCGGAGGGTGGGCGACAGCGTCGTGCCGCCACCCATCGCTTCTGATCGGTGCTGCGGGATCGTCCTGGCGGAGGCCTGAACATCATATCGACTGGTTACGATGTGATGAGGCCCACGCGGGGAGAGCGAATCGTGCAGACGGAGCGACTTGTCGCCAACAGGTACCGGCTGGAGGAACAGATCGGCTCCGGCGGCGGCGGAGTCGTGTGGCGGGCCGTCGACGAACGCCTCGGCAGGCCGGTCGCGCTGAAGCGAGCCCTGTCGGGGGACGGGGACCCGCAGCGGTTCCGGCAGCTGGAACGCGAGGCGAAGCTGCTCGCCCAGTTGAACCACCGGCACGTCGTGACGATCCACGACGTGCTGGACGACAACGGTGAGTGCTGGCTGGTCATGGAGTACGTGCCGGCACGGAGCATGGCCGAGTTGGACGTCGTCGCACCCCGGCAGGCGGCGAAGCTGGGCGCGCAGATCGCCGATGCGCTCGCGGCGGTGCACGCGAAGGGGATCCTGCATCGCGACATCAAGCCCGGAAACGTCCTCATGATCTCCGACGACGAGGTGAAGCTCGCCGACTTCGGCATCTCCCGCGACGCCGCGGGTGACACGACCGTGACCTGCCCGGGTCTGCTCACCGGGTCACCAGGGTACGTGGCGCCGGAGGTGGCCAACGGCGCCGCGCCGACGGCGGCGTCCGACGTGTTCTCGCTGGCATCCACGCTGTTCGCCGTCGTCGAGGGGGAGTCGCCGGTCGGGTCGGCGACCGACGGTATGCGGCTGCGCCTTCGGCGGGCCGCCAACGGCGCCATCGCCTCGCCGCGCCGGAGCGGCGAGCTCACGCCGGTGCTGGAGCGCATGCTCCGGGTCGACGCCGGACAGCGTCCCACCGCGGCCGAGGCACACGAGATCCTCGCGGACATCGCCGGCGTGCGGCCGGCCCGGCACGAGCCACACCCGAGGTTCGCGGGGCGCCGCAGGCTTCTCGTGACCGCCGGGGTGCTGGTCACCGTCGCGGCGGCGGCGAGCGGCATCGTGTTCATCGACGAGTCCGGGACACCGACGGGGCCTGTGCCCACGGGGCCTGTGCTGGGCGCCGATCAGCGTACCGCCGATCCCTGCTCGCTGATCCGTGACGCTGCTCTGGAACCGTTCGGCGATCCCAACCTGGTCTCCGACGATTCCGGGTTCAACCAGTGCAACGTGATCGTCAAGAAGGACCGGAAAGAGGCGAACCTCCTGGCGTTGATCGACCGTACTCCCGGCGAGCAGTCGCCCGTGCGGGCGCAGGACAGGGGGCGGTACCGGCTCGTGGACGAACCGGCGGGTGAGGGATCCTGCGCGCGCCGGATGCTGTTGCCCGAACGCTACGAGATCCGGATCGAGGTGACCAGGGCACACCTGATCGGCGCCGACGCGTGCGCCATGACCGACGCCGCCGTCCGGAGCGCCGACGAGGTGATCACCAGAGGACCGGTTCCGGAGCGCCGACCCGGCAACCCGACGTTGCGGCCGGACTCCTTCAGCAGGGCGGACGCCTGCCGGGCCAAGGACTCGCCGTCGTTCCCCGACCGGCCCGGGATCGACCGGGAGAACCCGGAGGTCGGCTTCGGGCGGTGGAAGTGCACCTGGACCGATCCCGCCGACGGGATCCTCTACCGGCTGCGCTTCACCCGGGCCAAGCCGTTGGTCACGTCCGGCGCGACGAGGATGACGATCGACGGGCGGTATTCCGTGATCGGTTATCCCGGAGACGCGCCCGGCGACGACACGTGTGAGGTCGAGGCGCACAACTTCACCTACGTGGACGCGTACGGCTTCGACAAGGACGAGGTGTTGGAAGCCACTGTCGTCGGCAGGAACCTGTCGCCGGAGGAGCGGTGCCTGCTCGCGACCCGGCTCGCCACCGCCTTCTTCCCGCCACGGTGACGCGGGAACCCTCCCGCGGATCCCGGGCAGGCTGACGGACACGCTGCACACACGACGTGCCAGGAGACGGACATGCGACAGGAACGGCCGAACGCGCTCCCGGCGAACCACCACAGCCTCGCCCTCGGAGTCCCCGCCGCCGTTGCGCCCGGCATACTGCACGTGCTGGCGGCGACCGGTGGCACGACCGCCGGATCCAAGGAGGGGCGGACCGTCCTCTTCGGGCGGAGCCGGCCGGATGTGCACGTGTGCGTCGGCGAGGACGACCTGCGCATCAGCAGGACGCACGGGGCGCTCACCTGTCGCGGTGACCGCTGGTGGATCAGCACGCTGGGTCACCTTCCGCTTCGGCTGCCCGGCTCGCGCCTGTTGTTCCGGCAGGACGAGCCGATCCCGTTGCCGACGGGGTACACCCCGCTGTTCGTCCGCGGCTCACACGAGCGACTGCACCTGCTCGAAGTCCACGTGCAACCCAGGGACGGCAGCCGGCCACCGGCCGACCACGACGCGCCGACCAGACCTCCGCGTACGTGGCATCTGACCTCGGTGGAGAAGCGCGTGGTCGTCGTGCTCGCCCAGCGGTACCTCCTGCACGAACGCCACCCCATCCCGCTGTCCTGGCGCCAGGTCGCGGAACACCTCAACGAGATCCGGCCGGACGACGACTGGAACCACAAGAAGGTCGAGCGCGTCGTCACCGAGGTGCGCAACCGGCTGAGCGGCAACGGTGTCGCCGGCCTGACCCGGAAGGAGGTCGGCGAGCCCATCGGGAACACGCTGAACCACAACCTCATCCGCGAACTGATGGAGAGCACCACCCTCGTGCCACCCGACCTGCGCATCCTCGACCACGACGGCTGAGGCGTCAGCGAGTCGTATAGATTGTCGTACGTCGATCTACGGAGGTAATGTGCGATCACTGACGCTCGTCGTCGCCACCACGATTGCCCTGGCCGCGGTGGCGACGCCCGCCTCGGCTCACGAACCGGGCCCGACCACCGGCCCATGTCAGTACACACCCACGCCCGACGAGCCGGCCGCGCGACCGGTGCCGTTGCCGGGCGACCCACGCCGAACGCCCGATCGGGGCACCGTCCGCGTGGTGCTGCGCACGAACCTGGGGCAGATCCCCCTGGTCCTCGACCGGGCCGCCGCGCCGTGCACGGTCCAGAGCTTCCTGCACCTGGCGCGGCACCGGTTCTACGACCGGACCGTCTGTCACCGGCTCACCGCGTACCCCACCCTGAAGGTCCTGCAGTGCGGGGACCCGAGCGGCACCGGCGAGGGCGGCCCCGGATACCGCTACCGCGACGAGTTGCCCACCGACCTCCCACCGGCGCCGACCGACCCGACCGGTGTGCGCCGGCTCTACGCCCGCGGGGTGCTGGCGATGGCGAACGCGGGCCCCGACACGAACGGCAGCCAGTTCTTCCTGGTGTACGGCGATTCCGCGCTGCGCCCCAACTACTCGATCTTCGGGCAGGTGACCGCGCCCGGCTTGACGACGCTCGACAAGGTCGCGGCCGGGGGCATCGAACCGACCACGGACGACCCGGCGCCGGTCGACGGGACGCCGGCTCTGCGTACCGAGATCCGCAAGGTCCGCGTCAATCACTGACCTGGGCCGAAAGGCGCCGTCCGCACCGGGTGACGGCGTCTTTCGCCCGGTCAGGCCGCTGCCGTCCGGCGGTCGTCAGCCGACGCGACGCGGGATCCACCGGGCAGCAACGCGGCCAGCGCCACCATCACGGCCGCCACGATCACGATGCCGACGAAGATGCGATGTACGGCTGTCGTCAGCCCCGCCGCCGTCGGCGCCCCCGAGCCGAGCACCGCGTTCGCGACCGCCCCGAAGATCGCCACGCCGAGAGCGCTGCCGAGGGAGCGCAGGAAGATGTTGTTCGCGGTGACCACACCGCGTTCCGCCCAGCCGACGCTGGACTGCGCCGCGATCAGCGTCGGCGACGCCGTGAGACCCATGCCCAAGCCGATGATCAGGCAGAAGGCCGCCACCGCGAGGACGCTGGAGTCCCGCCCGAGCAGGAGCAGCAGCGCGGACCCGAGCAACACCAGCGCGGTGCCGACGAGCGCGCACACCCGGAAGCCGAAGCGCAGGTAGATCCGGCCGGCCTGACTTGCCGACACCGGCCAGCCCAGGGTGAGCGCGGCGAGCGCCAGCCCGGCGACGAGCGGCCCGGCGCCGAGCACCCCCTGTGCGAAGGTCGGCACATACGAGCTGAGGGCCATCAGGATGGCGCCGATACCCACCGAGAGCTGCCCGCTCGTCACCAGCAGACGGCGGCGGAACATCCAGAGCGGCAGGACCGGCTCGGCCGCGGTGCGCTCCACGAAACCGAACGCGACAAGCATCGACGCGCCGAGCCCGAGGATCGCGACGCTGATCGGAGAGGACCAGCTCCAGGCCTGGCCGCCTTCCAGGACACCGAGCACGAGCAGCGTCAGCCCGACGGTGAGCAGGACCGAGCCCCTGTAGTCGATCACCGGGCGCCCGCGGTCGCGCTGCTCGTGGAACTTACGCATGATCATCCAGGCGGCCAGCAGGCACAGCGGGATGTTCACGAAGAAGATCCAGCGCCAGCTCACGTACTCGCTGAAGACGCCGCCCAGGGTCGGGCCGACGACCGAGGAGACGCCCCAGACGCTCGCGATGTAGCCCTGGACCTGGGCGCGCTCCTCGACCGAGTAGAGATCACCGACGATCGTGATGGTGGTCGGCTGGATCGCCCCGGCACCCAGGCCCTGCACGACGCGGAACGCGATGAGCACCCACATGTTCCACGCCGCGCCGCAGAAGACCGAACCGAGCAGGAACAGCGCGATGCCGAACAGGATCACCGGTTTGCGGCCGAACAGGTCGTTGAGCTTCCCGTACACCGGCACCGACACGGCCTGGGCCAGCAGGTAGATCGAGAAGAGCCAGGGAAACTCGTGGAAACCGCCGATGTCACGAACCACCGACGGCACCGCGGTCGCGATGATCGTCGAGTCGATCGCGATGAGCCCGGTCGCGAGCATCATCGCGCCCAGCACCGCACCGCGGTCCCCGCGCAGGCCAAGTCTGTTGTCCGCCATTTCTGCCACCCTAAACCCGTGCCCGCGCGGGTGCCCGGTGGCGGTGTCAGCTCCCGGTCGGGTACGGCTTGGCAGCCGCTGTCCCCAGGGTCATGAAGGCGGGCAGGTTGAGACTCCAGAAAGACGCCATGCAGCTGTACGCGGGGAAGAACCCACTGCACGAGGAGCCGCTGGGGCCGACCTCGATGGTGTATCCGGGCACCCCCAGCGTGCCGTAGATCCAGTCGTCGGTGGCACCGGGCGCGAAGTAGTTCAGACCGCCGTCGCCGTGCACGACCGTGTACCTGTTGGACTTCGCCATGTTCGTGGCGATCGTCTTGAGGTCGGCGTTGTTCGGCGCGAGCGAGTTCGTCCAGCCGTAGGGGTAGATGTTCAACTCGGCGTAACTGTGCAGTGTGAGGAAGGTGCCGGTGGTGGCGGTCGTCGCCGCCGAGAAGTCGGCGGCCGGCTTGGTGTCGCGGTAGATGCTCGCCAGGAGGCTTTGAATCGCCCGCGTCTCCGGCTCGCTGGCCGCACTCGCGCCGGGATAGGTCTCGGTGCACTTGGTGCCCTGGTTGACGTCCCAGTGGTAACTCGAGTTCCGGTTGAGGTCGACTCCCAGCCCGGTGCCGGAGCACCCGTTGTCGTGGGCGTTCTTGCGTTGGGAGACGGGCCGCGTCGCGTTCGACGAGACGATGTCGACGCCGTCCGGGTTGGCGATCGGGATGACCCACAGCTCGGTCGTGTCCATGAGCGTCGTCACGGCACCGACCTTGCCGTAGTTGCCCACCAGGTAGTCGATCCACATGTACGCGAGCTCGCCGGTGGCCAGTTCGCGCGCGTGCATCTGGGCCATCAGCGTGAACTTCGGTTTCGACCCGGTGGTGTTCAACGCGCAGTCACCGGTGGTGATCTTCGTGATGCACAGGGCCTGGATGTCGTGACCGCCCCGGTTCTGGGTCTTCAGCCATGACTGGCCGATGGTCTTCAGGACTGCCAGCTCCGGGTGGGCCGTCGCGACCTGCTGGTTGTGGGTCTCGTGCGCGGCCGCGGTGTGATAGCCGCCGTAGTAGGTGCCGGCCGCGGCCTGCACCGACACCGGAACCGGCTGGTAGAGCGGTCCGGTGTACCGCACGCTCAGGCCGTCGCGCCGTAGCCGCTGGGCTTGAGCCGCGGTCGCCAGGATCGGCGCCCCGTCTCGCGACAGTCCCTCCATGACGTCGTAGCCACGCTTGCTGAGGTCGTCGGCCAGCTCACCCACGGCGATGGTGGGCGAGGCCACCACCCAGTAGCCCGGTTCGCCGGTGTCCGGCCCGGCCGCGGTCGCGCTGCCGGGCGTCATGAGCCCCGCAGAGATCAGCAGGAGCATCGTGGTCGTCACTGCGGCCGCCGGCCGGCGCGCCCGTGATCGCCGGAAGTACGGGAACCTGGTCATCGGCACCTCGGTCGTGGGATGGCCGGTGTCACCGAGCACCGACCGCTACCGATTCACATTCATCGATGCATCTGCGGCCGTCAACATGCCGATGTGGTCATATCTGTGCCGCAACGTACCAGCGCGATCAATCGGTGCCTGGCTGCGTGCGCCCGCTCACCGACGGTCATTCTTTGCGCAAGATGTGGCACTCAAGATCAAAACGATTAGCATGCGTCTCCGTGACCACACCGGAAGACATCCTCGCCACCACCGCCTGGGGGGATCTGGAAGACGCCTACGGTTCCGCGGAGGACCTGCCCGGCCTGTTGCAGCCGCTCCTCAACGGGGAGACGGCCGGCTTCGCCGCGGCCATGCACACCCTGACCTGGAACCTGACCCACCAGGGCAACCTCTACTCGGCCACGCTGCCGGCGGCGCGGTACGTCGTCGCAGTCCTGACCGATCCGCGCACCAAAGCGGGCAAGGCGGCCATGCTGAGCTGGCTGAACGTGCTTGCCGGCAGCGCCATCGAGTTCGAGGAGTTCGACAACGAGCCGGACGCCGACGCCGTCCGCGAGGCGATCCCGTCCTTCTATCCGGCGGTCGCCGCAAACTTCGAACACCCCAACCCGGTGGTACGAGTGGCCGCCCGCCGCGCCGCCCTCACCATGCTCGACCGCCCCGGCCTGGAGCACGAGCGCGCCGCAGCGGCCCCGCACCTGCTCGCCGAGCCCGAACTGCTGACCGACTCCGAACAGGGCGTGGTCCGCGCCGCCGTCGCCGGGTGGGAGGCCTGACCCGGGGCCGCGCAGTGGCCGTCCCGCACCTCCACCCCTGACGGGCGTCCTGGTGGAACAAGGCCAGATCGCCGTCGCGAAGGAATTCCCGCATCGCCGCCCGGGCACCGTGCCGCTGGCGGTCCGGAACATGGTGCCGGGCCGGAGATCTGCTCAATCACGTCGGGACCGTCGTCATGTAATCGCTTGACCTCGAAAACAGGTAGCCCCCACCACAATCATCACTTGAGTGGATGACTCTGGTGGGGGCTAACGTGTCCGAGGGGGGACTTGAACCCCCACGCCCGATAAAGGGCACTAGCACCTCAAGCTAGCGCGTCTGCCATTCCGCCACCCGGACCTGCCTGCATAAGCTAACAAACGCTGACCGCCGGGTTTCACGGTGGGGTCAGGTCGGTCGGCTCGGTGTCTCTGAGGCGTTCGAGGCCGTCGAGGATCAGGTCGAGGCCGAACGTGATGTCGGGGTCGCCGGGGTGGTGGCCCTCGGCGACCTGCCGGGTCAGCTCGGCCATGTGTGGGTAGCGGTCGCCGGCCAGCAGGTGCTGGTGGGCGGAGGCGGTCTCCGCGTAGTCGGCGGGCGCTATCGGGAAGGCCAGGCGGCGCAGGGTGTAGCCGTACACATAACTGTCCATGGTGTTCCAGGCGTAGTCGGCGAGTCTCCAGGAGAATCCGGCGCCGCGAAGCGCTCCCAGGGTGAAATCGATGTAGCGCAGCATCGACGGGCCCGTGTTGGTGCGGGACATCAGCAGCGGCGGAGCCCATGGGTGGAGGCTGAACACGCGGAACGCGGCCACGCCACGGTGGCGCATCGCTGCTTTCCAGTCGCCCGGTCGCTCGGGCAGATCGATCTCGCTGACGACCATGTCGAGAATCCCGTCGAGGACGGCGTCCTTATTGGCGACGTGCCGGTAGAGCGACATGGCCTCCACGCCGAGGTGCCGACCCAGGTGGCGCATCGTCAGCGCATCGGTGCCGCCGGAATCGGCCAGCGAGAGGGCGGCCTGCAGCACGCGCCGCGTGCTGAGCGGTGCTCGTGAGGTTGGCATCTTTTCGGTTCTCCGGTGAGTTGCGGGACGGCCCGACCATACCGCAAACTTGCTTACAGCGTAAGCTTACGTCGTAAGCGGGAGGCGGGAGATCATGAAAGCGCTGGTGCAGAGCAGGTATGGGTCACCGGGCGGAGTCGCCCTGCGCGAGGTGCCCCAGCCGGTGCCAAGTCGTGACGAGCTCCTGGTCCGGGTGCAGGCGGCGGGCCTCAATGCCGCCGACCGGTTCCTGCTGCGCGGCGAGCCGTTCGCCATCCGCGCCCTGGCCGGCGGCCTCCGAAGACCGCGGCCCGGATTCATCGTCGGCCGGGCCCTCGCCGGGCGGGTCGAAGCGGTCGGCGACGACGTCCGCGACTTCACGCCCGGCGACGAGGTGCTGGCCGAGGCCACCAGCGCCATCGGGGAGTATGCCGTCGTCCCGGCCGGCCTGGCCGCGCGAAAACCGGTCGGCGTCACCTTCGCCGAGGCCGCCGCGCTTCCGATCGCGGGCAGCACCGCGCTGGCCGGTGTCCGCCGTGTCGCAGGCGGGCAGCGGTTCCTCGTCACAGGCGCGTCGGGCGGCATCGGCACCTTCGCCGTGCAACTCGCCGTCGCCACAGGAGCGATCGTCACCGGAGTCTGCGCCGAGCGCAACGCCGCGCTGGTCCGCAAGCTCGGCGCCGAGCACATCATCGACTATCAGAAGACCGAGGGCCGCGACCTGGGCTCGGCGGGGGAGCGGTTCGACGTGATCCTCGACCTGGCCGGCAACTATCCGGTGGCCGCACTTCGGCGAGTCCTCGACCCCGGCGGCACACTGCTGCTCTCGGTCGGCACCGGCGGCCGATGGCTCGGTCCGGCCCGCCGCATGGTGAAAGCCCTGATCACCGGCCGCAGCCAGGTGCGCCCGCTCACCGTCCGCCCGAACCCCCAGGATCTCTCCGAGCTGGCGGCCATGGTCGCCACCGGCCGGATCCGCCCGGTCATCGACGACATCTACCGGCTCGACGAGGCCCCCGCCGCCCTGGACCGTCTCGACCGCGGCTGGGTCGCTGGCAAGATCATCGTGGCGGTCGCCGAATGACCACCGCTGATGCCAGCGTTGAAACCCCAACAAACGTCCCTTGCGGCTATGGGTGAGCGCCGCTCCCCACCATCCAGCACCGTCGCGTGCGCCCGGTTCAGTCGACGGGGTGGCGGGGGCGGATCGTGCCGCGCTGGGTGGGTCTCGGTTCAGTCGACGGGGTGGCGGGGTCGGATGATGCCGCGCCGGGTGGTCTCGGTTCAGCTGACGGGGTGGCAGGGCCGGAACGTGCCACTCGACGTTGTTTCGTGGGGGCGGGTCAGCCGATCGCGTAGCGGAGCCGGATCGTGCCGCGCCGGGTGGTCTCGGTTCAGCTGACGGGGTGGCGGGGCCGGATCGTGCCACTCGACGTTGTTTCGTGGGGGCGGGTCAGCCGATCGCGTAGCGGAGCCGGACCACGCCACCCGCCCACGACTCCGAGGAGGTGAGCCGCAGCGGCAGTGGAGCCGCGCCCGGTGCCAGCAGGGGAGTGCCGGCACCGAGCGCGATCGGCGCGACGAACAGTTCCAGCTCGTCCACTTCGCCGGCGGCGAGCAGGGCACGCATCACGCTGACGCTGCCCCAGACGATGATCCGGGCGCCGGCGGCCCGCTGCGCCCGGACGTGATCGACCGGATCGGGCACCACCCGTGCCGGCGCGTGCTCACCCCACGTCGCCGCTGTCAGCGTTGTCGAGCAGACCGTCTTGGGCAGGCGTTCACCAGTTCGGCCATCGGCTCGTCGACAGCGGTCGGCCAGAATTCGGCGAACGCCTCATAGGTTCGCCGGCCCAGCAGCACCTCGTCGATGTCGGCGAGCAGCGCGGCGTTGTGAGTCTCCGAGCCGGTGAAGTCGGAGACCGCGGCCAGCACGTCAGCTTCGCCGTTGACACCGGCGACGAAACCGTCCACGGAGGTCCACTGTTGTGCGAGCAGTCCGCTCACGAGCATCACCTCAATCAAGGCCAACGCCGACGATATCCGTGACCGGGCCTACCGGCATCCGGAGCGGCCGATACTGGAATGATCCGGAGGTGACCGCCTACATCTCTCACACCACCGTCGACTGCGCCAACGCGTTCGCCCTGTCCCGGTGGTGGCAGACTGTTCTCGACTACACCGAGGATCCCGACGACCCGAACGAGCCCGGCCACGAGGAGTGCCTGATCTCCTCGCGGGACGGCCATCACCGGGTGCTGTTCATCGAGGTTCCGGACACCAAGCAGGTCAAGAACCGTATTCACTTCGACCTGCGGCCGGCTGACGGCACCCGCGACAGCGAGCTCGCCCGGTTGATCTCGCTCGGTGCCACGGAGATCTCCGACCTCCGCAAGCCGGACGGCACCGGCTGGGTCGTCCTCGGCGATCCGGAGGGCAATGAGTTCTGCATCCTGCGCAGCGAGGCCGAAATGGCGGGGTAGGGGAGTCGAGCGGCCCCAGCGGGAGAGTCGGCGTGGCGATCGGGTGGGTCACCGCCGGCCTCGGTCGCGTGGTGGGGTCGGGTCGTTGTACGAGCCGAGCGGTCCCTGGTGCAGTTTGCCGTCCGGGTACGGCCACGGGTTCGCCGTGCACCCGTGCAGACCGAGGGTCTGCTGCTGCATCACCGGCGCCGGCCCGCCACGGCGCGGGCACCGTTGATGCGACTCGCCGAGCCGATGACCGACCTCGTGGTTGATCACGTACTGCTGGTAGACCGTCAGCGGCGCACCGTACCGTGGAACGCCTTTGACCCACCGGGCCACATTGATCACGACGTTGGCGCCGTTGCGGCAGGACGTGTATCCGTCGGCGCCGTCGCAGAGCGCGTCCCTGGTCCCGGGGGTGGCGAGGCGAACGACGAAATCGGCGCTCTGGCCCGGCCCGACCCTGCGGAAACGGTACTGTTCGCCGGCCGTCCAGCTTCGCGGATCCTCCAGTGTGGTGGTCACCTTCTCGGCGAAGGTGTCCGCGGTCACCCCTTCGATGCCACGTTCGACAGCGACGCGATACCGCATGACCAGGCCCTCGCTTCCGGCCGGGGCGTCCTTCTGCCGTGCCGCCTCGACCCAGGTTCCCTGCCCCTCGGCCGGGTAGGTGATGCGATCCGGGGTGGCGGCCCTGGCCCGGGGCTGCGGCACGGACGCCGGCTTGGATGCGGCCGCGGCCGGTGGGGACGGGGCCTCCCGGAACAGCGGCCGGGGAACGGTGCCGAACACGGCGAGGGTCGTCGCCGCGGTCACGACTGCGGCAAGGATTATCCACAGGTACGCCCGTGATCTCATTACGCTCCGTTCGCAGGGTTCTTCGCATCCCTGACGATCAAGAGCCTTCTGAGGTTGGCCAGGAGGGCGACGAAGCGCCGGGTCGGCCGGGGCGAGGAGGTGCCGGGCCAGCCGTTACGGCCCTCGGCGTCGGCCGCGACCCGGGGGCGGGCCGCCCGATGCCGGCCTCGCCCTGGAGTCAAACCGTGAGAGGGCCGCTCGGTGTCGGCCTCGTCCTGGAGTCAAACCGTGAGAGGGCCGCTCGGTGTCGGCCTCGTCCTGGAGTCAAACCGTGAGAGGGCCGCTCGGTGTCGGCCTCGTCCTGGAGTCAAACCGTGAGAGGGCCGCTCGGTGTCGGCCGTGACACGATCTCGGTGATCGCTGATATCGGCTGCACCGCCGGAGTCGTGCTCCGCGACGGCGCCCGACACGACGCCACCCCCGGCGTGAACGTCTTACCGCAGTTGACCGGCGGACGACGGCGCCACCCAACTGGCCAGCAGCCGCAGACGTTCCTCATCGGCGGACCCGGGCTCGGCGGTGCACACGTTCATCATCTGCCCCTCCTGCACCGAGATCGGCAGATGCATCGCGTGGTAGGCCAGTGTCAACGGCCCGGCGAACGGATGCCGGAACACCTTCGGCCCACGGTAGTTGATCACGATGTGGTGAGCCTGCCAGCGAGCGCGGAACTCCCCGCTGGCCTCGGACAACTCTGCGACGAGATCGTGCAGCGCCTGATCGCAGTGGGCCCGGCCGACCTCGGTGCGCAGCAGACCGACCAGAACATCGGCCGTCGCCTCCCACTTGCCGTGGAAGTCCCGCGCCCCGGGGGAGAGGAAGTGGTAGCGGGCCATGTTGGGGTGCACACCTGCGGCGCCCGGCCCGAAACTGTGCGGGCTCTCGAGCAGTGGCGAGTACAGCGCGCGGCCGAGTGGGTTGACCGCCAGCACGTCCAGGTGCCTGCTGGTCACCCAGGCGGCGGAGAGCGTCATGCTGTCCAGCAGCCACTGCACGCTCGCCGGCAGCTCCGCCACCGCGGCAGCCTCGGCCCGGCAGTCCCGCATGGAGCTGCCTGGCGTCTCGGCCCGGGCGGCCCGGGCCATGTCGAACAGGTAGATCCGCTCTTCGTCATCGAGGCGCAGCGCCCGTGCCACGGCCTCCAGGACGTCATACGACACGTCACGGATGTGGCCCTTCTCGAGCCGCGTATACCACTCGGTGCTGACCCCGGCGAGAACCGCGACCTCTTCGCGCCGCAGCCCCGGCACCCGGCGCCGGGTGCCACCGGGCAGCCCGGCCTGGGCCGGGGTGATGCGGGCTCGGCGGCTGATCAGGAACTCACGGACGGCGACGCGGTTGTTCACGCCGCCCACGGTACGTCGGCGACCGCCCGGCAAGGGGGGTGGCGTTTCTACCCCCGATGAGCCGAGCCTGGAACGGCCGCCGGGGCGGGTCTTGCATGGGTGCCACCGGATCCCATTTTCGAGGAGCAGAACCGAAATGCATGCAACCCTGCTGTACGGCGCCGGCGACGTCCGAGTCGAGGACGTTCCCGATCCGCGGCTCGTGCACCCCGCCGATGCCGTGGTCCGGATCACCGCCGCCTGCATCTGCGGCTCCGACCTGTGGCCGTTCGCCACCGGACCGGCCGGTGGCGCTCCCGCCCGGATGGGCCACGAGTTCATCGGTGTGGTCGAGGAGATCGGCGCCGACGTGACCAGCGTTCGCAAGGGCGACCTGGTCGTGGCCCCGTGGGTGTTCAGCGACGGCACCTGCGACTACTGCCGCGAGGGCCTGACCACTTCCTGCGCCCACGGCGGCATCTGGGGCTACGGCGACGCCGACGGGGCGCAGGCGGAGGCCGTCCGTGTGCCGTACGCCGACGGCACCCTGGTCAGGCTGCCCGTCGCCGCCGACTCCGCGTTGATCCCCGGGCTGCTCACCCTCTCCGACGTGTTCGGCACCGGCCACCACGCCGCCGTCCGCGGCGGCGTCACCGCCGGCTCGACCGTCACGGTGATCGGCGACGGCGCCGTCGGGCTGCTGGCCGTGCTGGCCGCCAAACGGCTCGGAGCCGAGCGGATCGTGCTGATGGGACGCCACCGGGCCCGCACCGAAATCGGCCGCGAGTTCGGGGCCACCGACGTGGTCGCGGCACGTGGCGACGAGGGGATCACGGCGGTCCGCGAACTCACCGCCGGACACGGGACCGCGGTCGTCATCGAAGCCGTCGGCACCCGCCCCGCCTACGACCAGGCCGTCGGTGTCGTCCGTAGCGGGGGCACGATCAGCCGGGTCGGCGTCCCGCAGTACGAGGACGCCCCCGTCGGCGTCGGCAGTCTGTTCTTCCGTAACGTCCGCCTGACCGGAGGCGCCGCCCCCACCCGCGCCTACATCGCCGACCTGCTGCCCGACGTCCTCTCCGGCGCGGTCGACCCCGGCCGGGTCTTCGATGTCACCACCGATCTGGCCGGGGTCCCCGACGGCTACCGCCGGATGGCCGCCCGGGAGAGCCTCAAGGTGCTCGTCCGCCCCTGACCGGCAGCGTGGCCGGCAGGGCGTCATGGGCAACGCCGCCGCCCCGGCGATGGCCGAGGTACGCGAGGCCACCGGCGCCGTCATCACGGTCCTCGGGTTCAGCCGGTTCGCCCTCGGCGCCGCCGTCTCCCGCCGGCCGGCCCCGGCGGCGGGGACTCGGCGGTGGCGCCGGCCGTGGTGATGACGGCGGTCTCACTCTCGGCCGGTGTCGCCTGCCGCCGGCTTCCCCGTCGAGCCGGAGGGCTTCCCATCTGGTCCGGAGCGCCGTCCGGCCGGCGCCACCGGTGCGACGGCGCGCAGCTCGGCGGTGAGCCTGGCGGCCAGCTCCAGCGCGGACTCCGGCGAGGGCGACGGCGGGGCCGGCGTGGGTTCGAAGAACGTCACCGTCAACCGCGGGCGGCGCGGGAAACGGGCGATGTCTACGGTCCCGGTGACCGCCGCGCACACGATGCGGGCCTGCGGAACGGCCTGGGCGAGCCGGCCGACCCCGCTACGGGCACGAAGCAGCCGACCCTGCGATCGGGTGCCCTCCGGGAAGATCCCGAGGCAGCCGCCGGTGGACAGGCACCGCACCGCGGCGTCGAGCGCGTCCGTGTCGGCCTGCCCGCGGCGGACGGGAATCTGCCCCATCCCGTCGAGCACCCACCGGAGCAGCGGATTCTTCCAGAGCGAGGCCTTCGCGAGGGCCTGGATCTGCCGGCGGCGGCGGGCGGCGACGGCGATGACGAACGGGTCCCAGGCGCTGTCGTGATTGGCCGGGACGATCGTCGGGCCCTGCGACGGCAGCAGGTCCAGCCCGGTCACCTCCAGCCGGCCCCACCAGCGCACGATCGGGCCGGCTGCCACCATGACCAGGCGGTACATCGGTGAGACCGATGGGGTTGTCCTCACGATCCACTCTCTCCGGTGCGGGCGGCACGCCACTGCAGCATCGCGGCGGTGGCGTCGTCGCGGAGCTCGCCGTCCTCGTACGACACGATGGTGTGGATCAGGCGCCGCATCGTCTCCGCCGCGGCCGTGCCCTCGCCGAGGGTGCGCAGCAGGAACGCGGTCAGCTGCTCGACTCCGAACAGCGTGCCGGACGCGTCCCGCGCCTCGGTGATGCCGTCGGTGTAGAGGACCAGGGTGTCGCCGGGTTCGAGGTGTTCCTCGACGACCGCCGGGGGCCGCGAGACCATGTGGCCGAGGCCCAGCGGCAGCGCGTTCGGGGTCGGCAGTGTCGGCAGCGCCCGGCCGGCGCGCAGGAAGATCTCGGCCGGATGCCCGGCGCTGATCCGCCGGTACCGGCCGGTCGCCATGTCCAGCTCGGCCAGCAGCGCCGTCACGAACGCCCCCGGATACTGTGCGCGTACCCACTTGTCGATGGACCGGCAGGTGTCGGTCAGGGAGAGACCGGAACGGCGAGCATTACGGTACGTGTTGAGCGTCAGCGTGGTCAGCGCGCTGGCGCTGATCCCGTGACCGACCGTGTCGAACAGCGCCACGTGCAGCACGTCGGCGTTGGCGGCGTAGTCGAAGGCGTCCCCGCCGACGTCGTAGCAGGGCTCCAGGACGGCGGCGACCCGGGTGCCGTCGATCGCGTACGTCAGCGGCGGCAGCTGATTCCAGATGATCTCCGCCGCCAGCTGCATCGGCAGCCGCCGCCGGGTGTGCTCCACCGCGTCGCCGTAGAACCGCCGGCTGGCGATCAGCTCGGCCACCAGCGCCGCGATGATCTCCAGGTCGTGCAGCGCCGCACCCGTCGGATGGTCCTTGACCTGCAGCTCCAGCACCCCGAGCCGTTCCGCCCCGTGCAGCAGCGGCAGCCACAGCACCCCGCCGTCACCGGTGTCGCTCCACTGCCGCTCGGACGTGATGAACGCCCGCCCGGCGAGTGTGGCCTCCACCTCCAGCGGCGCGGACACGTCGCGGGCCGACCGCAGCGGATGCAATCCGACCTGCCCGTAGTCGGCCAGCAGCACGGTCGCGGACCGCGCGTCCAGCAGCGGCGCGGTCTCCGTCAGCACGGCCGGCAGGTCCTCGGCCCGGCCCCGGTGCCGCAGGTCCATGAGCCGCCGCACGGCCTCCATCGATTCGAGCATCACCCCCATCCTTCACGTCCCGGCCGGAAAAGGCGCCCCGGGGTACCCGATCGGTCCACGCCGGGTCTCCGCGCCCGGGTGACGCGTCGCCGCACCAGGGTGGTCCTCGACGGCGACCGCCACGTCGAGGAGCAGGCGGCGCAGCCACACCACGGCCGGCCGTGACATTGAGCGCCACGACCTACGCCACCCTGGTCGCGGCCCTACCGGGAAGGTCGGGTGACGTGACCAGCGGCACCGGCCCTCAGCGGCGCCACGTCCGCCGCCGCGAAAGACCAGCCGGCGGGCGTCAGTCCCAGGAGTTGAAGACCGTTTCGCCGACGTTTGGAGGGCGCCATGAATCGATCTGCAGCCGCTCCGCCGTTCCCAGCGCGCCGGTGTCCACGGCGTCGAGGGGCGAAGCGAGCAGCCGGCGGCTCATGACGACGAATCCGGCCCCGGTGAACGTGCCGGCCCATGACGGCGGGTCAGCGAAGGCTTTCGGGTCGAGGTCGCCGGTGACCCCCTCCGCGAAGGCGACCCAGGGGTACGAGTCGTTGCACAGCACCGTTAGCCGGCCGCTCGGCGCCCGGATCACGGCGGAGTGGAAATTCCGCGGATAGGCGCTCTCGGTGACCTGTTCGACGGTGCCATCCGCGGCGCGTGCGGCCTCGTGGCAAGCACCTCTGAACGTGCGGGCCGCAACCGGCGGGAGGTCCGGCTCCCGGCCGGATCGAAAACCTGTCACACCTCGTTCCAACCGAAACACGGCACCATCCTCCCGCGTCCGCCGCAACCATGGGCCGGCCGGATCAGGCGGGCGGGAAGTTCCAGGCCGGCGGCAGGGCGCTGTCGCACAGGGCGCAGGTGAAGTCGCCGTCGCGGACGATGTTGCGCTCGCCGCAGGACGGGCATCGGCGGAAGACGATCTCGGTGGTGAAGGCGCCGGGGTGGTCGAGCCCGAGGTGGTCGAGTGCTCTGCGCACCGCCGGCCAGCAGTCCGGGTCGGGGCAGTAACCGGTCGACTGGTTGGTCACCTCCGCGACCGTCCAGCGGCCGCCCTCGCGGGTGAACGTCATCTCGCCCGCAGCCAGTACGTCCCGGCCGCCTGCCAGGGCCACGTGCTCACTGCGGCGTGGCGCTATGCGCAGCGACCCGTCGAGCGCCACGACGAAGGTGACCGGCTCGTCCGGATTGCCGCCGGCCGGCCAGCGGTCGAGAACAGCGCTGGAACCGACCACGACCGCGCCCACGGGCGGATCGTCGCCGGCGAGTTCCGCCGGACCGACGTAGCGGTACCGGCCCAGATCATTCACCGAGCGACGGTATCCGGCCGCTCGGAGATCCGTCGACTCGATTCGAGGCACGTCGGGTGGCGGGGTCGGCACGAGGGCGGCTCAGGTGGCCGGGCGGAACGGTGACAGTGTGGCGCGGATCGTCTCGGCGGCGCCCCAGTCGTCGTCGAACTGGGCCAGGACCGCCAGGTGCTGGCGCAGCTGGATGATCGGCATGCGGGCGCGCCAGTCGGTGTCGAGGCCGGTCAGGTCGGCGTAGAGGTCGAAGAAGCGGTGCGACTCCGGTGGTGGCGCGGTGGTCCAGAGGTGGGCCAGGTCCACCTCGGGCCAGGTGTACGACACGGCCGGGTCGATCAGCGCCGCCCGGCCGTCGGCGGTGGCCAGCACGTTCTGGGACCACAGGTCGCCGTGGGTCAGGCAGGCCGGACGCTGGGGCAGCAGCTCGGGGAGGCGGTGGCACAGCCGTTCCAGCGCGACCCGGTCGGCGGGGGTGAGCGCCGCCTCGACGCGCGGCTCGGACAACCAGCGCAGCAGCCGGTGCTCGGCGAAGAACACGAAACCGTCGGCGGTCCACGTGTTGGACTGCCGGCGGCGGCCCAGCCAGTTGTCGCGGTGCCACCCGAAACGCGGATGAACGGTGCTGCTGTGCAGGTGGGCGAGCGTGTGGGCGAACCGCTCCCAGAACGCCTCCTCGTGCGGCCTCGGATGCAGGAGCGACAGCACGAGCAGCTCGTGGTTCGCCACGACGACCTCGGGTGTCGCCACACCGCCGAGGTCCCGCAGCGCCGCCAGGCCGTCGGCCTCCGCCACGAAGGCGTCGGCGCCGGGCGCCTCGTCGAAGGTCTTCACGAAGACCGGCGGCGCGTCCTCGCGGACGGCCAGGCCGGCGATCGCGGCGAGGCCACCGCTCACCGGTTCGACGGAGACGACGTCACGGATCCCGGCGCGCAGCAACCGTTCGGCGAGGAGAGTCGTCGGGGACATCGCTTCATCGTCGCAGCCTCCGTCACGGTCGCCGACCGGGCCGTGATCGTTTCCGCTACCCTCGCCGGGATGATCGTGATGGAGCACCGGCCGTCCGGCGCAGATCCCTCGGCGCCGGCCCGCGCGGACCGGCGATGAGCGCCGCCACGCTCACGGAGGCGGCTGCCCGAGGCGACGTCAGCCGTGTCCTCGACATGCTGGCGACCATGGACGACGCGGGCAGACGGGCCGCGCGCCGGCCACTGGAAGCGGCCGGGAAGGCCCTCACCGCGGACGATCCGGAGGAGGTGCGGATCGCTGTCGCGTACGCCGTGCTCGGCTGCCGGACCACCCCCGCGGAGGCCGCGAAAGCCCTGATCACCCTGTGGCGCCAGCGGGACCGGACCGGCCGGCAGCTGGAGGTCTTCGACGGCCGGGAACCCGCCTGGCTCGCCGAGACCGGGCGCCGTGTCGCCGCCGCGGTGCCGGTGCGACGGTCGGCCGACTGGTGCTTCAGTGGCCACGAGAACGACCAGCTCTACCGCGTGGCGCGGGACCTGCTGTGGATGGCCGGCGTCGAGCCGGCGCCCGACGACGGCTACGTCCTGGAATGGGCGCTGAGCAAACGGCACCGGGACCGGGAGCTCTGCCTGGCCCACCACATGCGCTTCCAGGAGGGCGCCTACCAGAGGGACATGGCTGAGGCGTTCCGTGCCGACCCGTACACCGCCGGGTTTCTGCCCCGGGTTTTCGGCCTTGCCGGTTTCGCGGCGTACCTCAACGAGTCCGAGCCGTGGCGGGCGACGCTGGTCGCGCTGGCCGGGACCGGTGACGTCGACCGCGCGGCCCTGATCGACCGCTGCGTCGAAGGGCTGATGCGGGGCGGGCGGATACCCGAGATCCGCGGGTTCCAGAAACTGCTGGACGAGTTGGAGCCGACCGAGGACGAGCTGGCCGAGCGGGCCCCCGACTGGGCGGGGCTGGCCGAGCGTGCGGATCCGCCGACCGCCGGCCGTGCCGTCGACACCCTGCGCCGGCTGCTGGACGCCGGACGGCTCGGCGCCGCTCTGCTGGCCGACACGTCGTACGCCGTGCTGGCCCGGCCGGAGAAGACCCTGGTCCGGGGCCACCTGAAACTGGTCGCCGAAGCGCTGCGCCGCACCCCCGGGGACGCCGCCGAGCTGCTGCCCGCGGTCGCCACCGCGTTCGGGCACGCCGACACGACCGTGCAGGAGCAGGCGTGGAAGCTGGTGGCCCGGCACCTCACGACCGTCGGCGACGACGTCCGTGGGCAGCTCGCCGACGCCCTGCCGGGGCTGGCGCCGGACCTGCGGGAGCGAGCCGCGGCCGTGCTCGGCACGTCCGTCACCCCGTCCAGCGAACCGGGGACGCCGGCGGTCACCGTGTCGTCGCCCCGCCCGGTCGCTGCCGCGCCGGACAGCGTGGCCGAGGCGGTCGAGGAGATCGCCGCGCTGCTCGGCTCACGAAAGCCGGCGCCCGTGGACCGGGAACGGGCGGTCGACGGCCTGATCCGTGCCGCCCACCGGGACCGGTCGGCTCTCGCCGAGCGCCTCGCGCCCGTGGCCCGCCGGCACGACTGGCTCCCCGCCGGCCTCCACGAGCTGATCAAGGCTGCCCTCGGCGAGATCACGGCCGGCGACGTGCCGGCCGGTCCCCGCCCGATGGAGGGGCGCTCCGACCACGCACGCTGCATTCCGTGTCTTTACGAATACCTTTCCGAGGCGCGGTGGTACGAGGCCGCGCGCCGGCTGTCGACCGAGCCGGTGCCGTTCCTGCTGTCCACACCCGGCTGGAGCACCGGGGCGTTGTCCGCCGACGTCCTCGTCGACCGTCTCGCCGGATACGCACGGCTGGGCCTGCGGGCCGGGCCTCTCGATCTCGACCAGGCTCTGCTGCGGGCCCGCCTGCCCGAGCCCGCGGAACGGGACAGGCTCGCTGCCGCGGCTGCCGGACTGGGCACCCCGGACGGGGACCGGCTCGCCTCCTGGCTGGCCACCGGCGGCCTGCACGCGGGGCGGGACGGCGGGTCCCGTACCGCGCTGCCTGCCCTTCGGTTGGGGTTCACCCCGGAGTTCCGGCACCTGGACCAGACGCTGGACGCCACCTGGCACTCCGGGACCGACTTCGTGCGCGCCTCGCTGCCGGAGTGGGTGGCGGTCGTCCCGGTGTTCCGCGAGTATCTCGCCGACCAGCTGACCAACCCGTTGGACCATTCCGTCCACCTCGATGACTACCTGGCCGACCTGCCGTTGCTGATCGAGGCGGACGGGCCGGCCGGCCGGCGGCTCAGCATGGTGCTCGCCTGCGCGATCGTCGCCACCGGCCGGGCACACCGGCCCGCCGTGGTCGACGCGCTGCTGCAGGCCGACGCGCGCGGCGAACTGGACCCGCAGTGGTGCGGCGAGCAGATCGGCCGGTGGAGCACGTGGCACGACGAGATGGCCGACATCGTGCCCGTGCTGACCGAGGTGGCGGCCGCGGGTGCGTACCGCCCGGTGTGGGAGGTGCTGCGGGCGGCGCTCCCGGCGCTGCTGGCCCTGCCGAAACGCCCCCGCAAGCTCAGCGGCGTCCTGCTGCTCGCCGCGGACTGCGCCGTCCGGATCAGCGCGACCGGCGAGGTGCCCGGCCTGGCCGAACTGGCCGCCGGCCCCGGCGCCTCGCAGACGGTGAAACAGGCCCGGCGGCTGCGCCAGGCCCTCGCGGCTCCGTGAGGACGCGGCCATCATGAACCCCATGGAGGACGCCAAGGTTGTCACGCTCTGTGGCTCGACCCGGTTCGAGGCCGCGTTCGCCGAGGTCAACCAGCGGCTCACGATGGAGGGGTCCGTCGTGATCAGCCTCGGGATGTTCCGGCTTCCCGACCTGCCGGGCCACGACTGGGCGGCCGACAGCTCGGAGCTGAAGGAGCGGCTCGGCGCCGTGCACTTCCAGAAGATCCGCATGGCGGACGAGGTGTACATCGTGGATCCGGGCGGCTACCTGGGGGAGTCGACCCGGCGGGAGATCGCCTATGCGGAGTCGCTCGGCAAGCCGGTCCGCTATCTGAGCCGGGAGAGCCCGGCGCGGGCGGGCGAGCCGTAGGCCGGGTCCACGTCGCGCGGCGGACACCGGCCCGGGCCCGCGGACCCGGCGGCGGGGGTCCCTCGGGGAGCTTCTCCGCCGGCGGCCAGCGGGCCCATGACGTGGAAGAATGATCTTCGGCGGGGTTGCCGAGGGCTGGAGGACGTGTGCCGTATTCGCCTGATCTCGACGCGATCCTGACCGAGGGAGCGCGGTTCGAGGCCGACGGCATCGCCTACGTCGTCGAGCGCCGGCCGGTGGGCACCGTCGTCGCGCCGACCGGGGAGATCACCGCCTGTGATCCGCTCACGTCGGCGGGCGGCGCCGAGGCGTTCACCGTCACCGTGGCGCCGGGCGCCTATCCGCTGACCGCCTGGGTGGCCGTGATCAGCCGGGCGGACGCGGCGCCCGACCACCGTACCGCCGCATTGGCTCTGACCGTCAGTGATCAGCCTGTGGTGCGTTGGGAAATGGCCCTGAACGAGGGTCAGGACGTCGGTGTCCTCGACGCCGACGGCTATTTCGGCTATCCGGTCGACGCCGGGGTCGGCACGCTCGCCGACCTGTCCGCCGTCGCCGCGCTGGCCGACTGGGATTTCGACCAGCTCGACGAGGTCTTCGTCCCGGCGCGGATCCCGCCCGGCCCGGCACCGGTCGACGGCGTCGTCGACCAGGTCACCGGCGCGAACGTCATCACCGTCACCGCCGGCTGGGGCGACGGGGTCTATCCGACGTTCGTCGGCTTCGCCGCCGACGGGACGGTCTGCGGATTCGTCACCGATTTCCTGGTGATTCCGTCCCTTTAGCGGTACGGGCTACGCCTCCTGCCCCGCGAAAAAGGCACGCAGGCGATCCGAATAGACGAGACGCTCCTCGACGGACGGCAAATCACTCAACGCCTGTGACCGGTACAGATCATCGCCGGAATACCGTGGATAGACGTGCACGTGATAATGCCAGACGTCCTGGTTGCCGGCCGGCTCGTTGTGCTGGCGCACCGACGTGCCGGCACAGCCGTACGTGCTGCGGATCCCGATCGCGACCTCCCGCGCCAGATCGTGGACGGCGTGCCCGTACGCCGGCGGCAGGTCGTAGATGTTCTCGTGGTGCGCGTTCGGCACCACCAGCACGTGCCCGTGATTGCGGGGCCACCAGCGCGGGGAGACGAACGCGGTGGCGAGCTGGGTACGGCGTACCACATCTCGCGGGTCGTTGATCCTGCGCACGTCGTCGAGGCCCGCGACGAGGCGGCAGAACGGACAGATGTAGTCGTCCGGCTCGTGGTTGAACATCAGGGAAACGTATCGACGCCGCTCGTGCCGGGCCACCCCGGCAGGAGCGGCGGGCGGGTCAGTCGCCGTGTGGCAGCCCGGCGCCGGCGCGGACGCCCTCACCCCACCGGCGTCGCGCGCCGCCGTGCGCCGGCGGGCCGCCGCGATCGCCGCCCGGCACGGCCCAGCGCCGCGACCGTGACCGGCAGCGTCGCCGTCAGAGCGGCCAGCGCCAGGAAACCGGCCGCCCAGCCGTGATGCTCGGCCACCACCCCGGTCAGCGGCGCCGCGACCGCGATGCCGAGCGCGCTCGCCGAGTTGATCCACGTCATCGCCTGGGTGTAGACCTCCGGCGCGGCGGCCCGCTGCAACAGGATCGCGCCGGGGATCAGCACCAGCGCCACACAGCCACCGACGAGCGCGCAGCCGGCGAACATCACCGCGACACCCGGCGCGAACGACAACGCCGCACAACCCACCGTGAGAATCCCGCCGGCGGCCAGCATCACCCGCGCCGGACGTGCCGGGGCCACCGCGCCGTAGACCAGGCCCGCGACCAGGCTCACCCCGCCGGCGACCGCGGTGATCAGGCCCGACAGCGCCTCGGCCCGGTGCGCGAACGCGAAGGCGGTGATCGCCACCCCGATGCCGCCGAAGAAGAAACCGAGCGCCAGGTTCGCGGCGACGAGGCCGGCGAAACGGCGGTTCAGCAGCCGACGATCCACCAGCAGCCCCCGCGATCCGCCGCCCGGCGACGGCGCGGACCCGGTGTCGGACAGCAGCACGACCATCCCGGTGACCACCAGCGACCCCGCCACCGCCAGGCCGGCCCACGGTGCCAGGACGGTGCTCACCGTCGTCACCAGGACCGGGCCGGCCAGGAACACCGCGTCGTTGACGGCGCCCTCCAGCGACAGCGCCGCCGCCGGCAGCCCGGACACGTCGTCGCCGCCCCGGGCCGTGGCGACGTGCCGCCAGCGGGCCGCCGACAGCGCGCCCACGGCCGGCACACTCGCGCCCACCGCCGCCGCCGGCACGATCAGCGACCAGGCCGGCCCCGGCCGGCCGCACGCCACGATCAGCAGCAGCGCCGCGACGGCGAACACCGCCGTCACCACCGGCATCACCCGGCGCTGGCCCCACCGGTCGACCAGGCGGCCGATCTGCGGCCCGGCCAGCGCCTCCGCGACGGCGAACACGCCGGTGGCGGCGCCGGCCCGCCCGAACGACCCGGACGAGCCCTGGACCGCCCAGAACACCGCCGGCCCGGACATCGCCACACCCAGACGGGCCACCGCCGCGCCGGCGAAGAACCGGCGGCCCAGAGACAGCGCCCGCCGATACCGCGACCACGCGGAGGCAGACGGAACGACACGACGAAAGAACACACGACCCGTACGCACAGCGGAACTCCAGCGGCATCACACCGCGAGCCGCCAGACAGGCCGGACTGGGACGTCAACTCGCGACACCACCCTAACCGACACGGCGGATCAGGTGGAGGGTGGAATCGGCGTGGCGGGTCTGGTTCTGTTCGTGTCGACGGTGGTCGTCGCGCCGGCAGGACGAGCAGCGGGCGCTGCGGCGGAGGAGGATCCGAGACGGACGGGAGCGAGGCTCATGGCGATCTCGACGGTGCACACGGCGCTCGGTGAGTTGCGGCGCGCCGACGGTGGGTTCGACTTCTCCGGGCGACTCGGGGAGGTGGCGATCGTCCTCGACGTCGACGACGCGGAGACGGCGCTCGCGGTCGCCCAGCGGGTCAGCACGACCATCGGCGACCTGGACGACTTCGCCCGGCGGGTCGCGACCCAGCTGGCGTACGTCTTCGCGCCGGAGGGACCGGACGAGGTGGAGGTCTGGGAGAACGGCGAGTCCGTCGTCAGTGGCGCCGAGTTCGCCCGCCGCCTCACTCTCGGCTGCGTCACCGCGGGCAGCGACGGCGACGTCGAGGTCTACTTCGACGACGACGAGATGTTCGGCGGCCACACCATCCGCGCCTGGATCGACGAGTCCGGCACGGTGACCGACGCCCAGATCGCCGGCTGATCAGCGGAACAGCGCCCGCAGCTCGTCGATCGGCGTGCCGGTGTCGCCGCTGAGGGCTCTGCCCAGGGTGGCCAGCCGGGGATCGGTGACCGCCGGATCGTCCACCAGGCAGCGGGTCACCAGATCGGACCACAGCCGCCGGGCGCCGCCGTCGTCGCCGGCGCGACGGGCGAACAGCGGCGACCGCGGCCGGCGCCGCCACGGCAGGTCCGGGTCGGCCAGCACCGCGGCCAGCTCCTCGACCAGGACAGCGGCCACCTCGGGACGCGCCGTCAGCAGCAACACCGCCAGGGTCAGGAACATCGGCGACGACGGGTCGTCACGCCAGTCACCCGGCAGCTCCAGGCGGCACCAGGCCAGGAAACGCAGGGACGCGTCGCGGGCCGGCCCGCCCAGTTCCAGCGCCGAGTCGAGCAGCGGGGCCAGCGAGTCCACCGGGTCGGCGTCCGGGGTGGACGCCCGGACCAGCAGGGTGCAGACGAACAGCCGTCGTACGTGGTCCCGCTGCCCGGCCGGATCGTGCGACCGGGTCAGGGTCAGCACCGAGCCGGGCATCCAGCCGATCTCGTCCGGCAGCCACCGGCTGTGTGCCAGGTCGTCGAGCGCCCGCCGGTACTCGTCGGCGCGGGCGCCGTGGTCGGCCACGGCCATCGCGCCGATCGCGGCGGCGTCGAGCTGCGGGGCCACCCAGGCCAGCAGCACACGCTCGTCCGGAGCGAACGAGGCGAACAGGTCACTGTCGGTCACTGCCCGATGATGAGCCATCGACGCCAGGGCCCGCCGGTACGACACCGCCTATTGCGCGCGGACGGGAGGCGCGGACCGTACCGCCAAGGTCTCTCCCGCGGCGAGAATCGCCTCGCTGGACGGCCTCGGCTCCCAGCCCAGGACGCGCCTCGCCTTGGTGTTGGAGATCTTCTTGACGTGGCCGAGCTCGCCCGCGAAGGCCCGCAGCTGCGGGTTGAAGACGGCGCCGAGGCGGACGACGACGTTCGGCAGGGTGCGGGTCGGGACCCGCGCCGCCGCCGGGCCGAGATGCGCCCGCAGGAGCGCGCCGATCTCCCGCAACGGCACGACCGGGCCGCTGGACAGCAGGAACCGCTCGCCGGCCGCCCCGTCCGCGGTCATCGCCGCCACGTGGGCGCTCGCCACGTCACGCACGTCCACGATCGGGATGTGCAGGTCCGGGAAGCCGGGCATGTCGCCGCCGAGCATCCGCTGCACGATGTGGTTGGCCCCGGACACCGTCCCGCCGGACGGCACCGGGCCCATCACCGCGACCGGCAGCATCGTCGTCAGCTCCAGGCCCTCCCGTGCGGCGAACTCCCAGGCGGCCCGCTCGGCGAGGACCTTGCTGCGCCCGTACGCGTCCATGCCGGGCCCGTCCAGCACCGACCAGTCGTCCTCGGTGAACACGTGATCGGTGTGCGGATGACCGAAACCGGCCGCATGGAACGCCGACGTCAGCACCACCCGCTTCACGCCGGCGTCGCGGGCCGCCCGCAGCACCCGCAGCGTCCCCTCCCGGGCGGGGACGATCAGGTCGTCCTCGTCCACGACATGGCCCGGCCGTACCGGCGACGCCACGTGCAGCACGTAGTCGCAGCCGTCGGCGGCGGCCGCCCAGCCGTCGTCGGACAGCAGATCGGCCCGCACGAAGCCGGGCGCCGCGGTCCGTGACGTGGCACGTACCTCATACCCCTGATCGGTGAGCAGCCGGATGCAGTGACCGGCGATGAATCCGGAACCGCCGGTGACGAGAACACGCTGAGTCATGCCGACAACGATCCGGCGGCCGTGCGGCCACAGCCAGAGCCCTGACAGGACCCCCTCTGCCGGCCGCGCCGCGACCTACCGTGGTGGCATGCCATCGGAACTGGGCGCCTTCCTGCAGGCTCGCCGCGAACTCGTGACCCCCGGCGACGCCGGGATCCCGGTGACCGGCGTGCGCCGGGTCGCCGGCCTGCGCCGCGAGGAGGTCGCCATGCTCGCCGGCATCAGCGCCGACTACTACCTGCGACTGGAACGCGGCCGCGACCTCAACCCGTCACCGCAGGTCCTGGAAGCGCTGGCCCGCGTGCTGCGTCTCGACGACGACACCCGCGCCTACCTGTTCAGCCTCACCGGCCCGAAACCCCGCCGGCGGCGGCCACGCCGGGAGACGCTGCCGCCGGGCACCGCGAAACTCGTCGCCACCCTGCCGCTGCCGGCTTTCGTCGAGGGCCGCTGCCTCGACGTGCTCGCGGCGAACCCGCTGGCCACCGCCCTGTCACCGAGGCTCGTCACCGGCGGCAACCGGCTGCGCGACGTCTTTCTCGACGAGGCCGAGCAGGCGCTCTTCCCCGCCTGGGAGCAGGCCTGCGCGTACCTCGTCGCCGGGTTCCGTGAGTCGGTCGGCACGGACACCGACGACCCCCGGTTCATCGAGCTGGTCGGCGAGCTGTCCCTCGCCAGCCCGCTCTTCCGGAAACTGTGGGCCCGCCACGACGTGCGCCCCCGCGCCGGAGCGGTCATCACCTTCACCCACCCGCAGGTCGGCGAACTCGTCCTCAACCGCGAGAAACTGCTGGTCAGCGGCACCGACGGGATCATGCTGGTGATCTACCACGCGGATGCCGGGAGCGAAGCCGCCGACAAGCTCACACTCCTCGCAACATTTGCGGCAGAGTATGCGAATGGCGTACACATTTCCCGGGCAGGTCGCCCGCACCCAGGGGTTCACACTCGGTCTGGCTCGTAACTTCGCGATCGCCCCGGACGGCTCGCGGGTCCACTTCCTGCGCACCCCGGGCGGCGAGGACCCGATCGCCAGTCTCTGGACCTACGACGTCGCGACCGGCGAGGAACGGCTGCTGGCCGACGCGGCGGCGCTCGGCGCCGCCGGCGCCGGCGAGATGTCCGACCGGGAACGGGCGCGGCGTGAGCGGGCCCGCGACAGGTCCGCGGGGATCGGCGCCTTCAACACCGATGCGGCGGTACGCACGATCGCGTTCACCCTCGACATGAGGCTGTTCGTGGCCGACGTGTCCTCCGGCGAGGTCACCGAGGTCGGCGCGCGGGAACCGGTCGCCGAGGCGCGCATCGACCCGACCGGCCACTGGATCGCCTACGTCCACGACGACGAGCTGCGGGTGATCGGGCGCGACGGCAAGGACGACCGGCCGCTCGCCGAACCGGACGGCCCCGAGGTCACCTGGGGCCTGCCGGAGCACGAGGCGTCCGAGTCGATGGACCGGTTCGAGGGCTACTGGTGGGCGCCGGACGGCCGGTCGCTGATCGCCGCCCGCGTCGACAACAGCCCCGTGCAGGTGTGGCACATCAGCGACCCGGCCCACCCGGAGAAACCGCCGACCGCGTTGCGCTACCCGGCCGCCGGCACCCCGAACGCCGACGTCAGCCTGCACGTGATCGGCCTGGACGGCACCCGGGTCGAGGTCGACTGGGACCGCAAGGCCTTCGAATACGTCACCCGGGTCACCTGGGACGCCACCGCCCTGCTGGTCACCGTCCAGAACCGCCCGCAGACCGTGATGCGGATCCTCGCCGTCGACCCGGCCACCGGCCGCACCACGCTCCGGCACGAGGACACCGCCCCGGACTGGACGACCATCGTCTCCGGCCTGCCCGCCCACACCGCGTCCGGCGCGCTGCTGTGGACCGTCGAGGACGGCGACACCCGCCGGCTCACCGTCGACGGCGAGCCGGTCACCCCGCCCGGCCTGCAGGTCGACCGGATCCTGTCGATCGACGGCGACACCGTCCTGTTCGCCGCCTTCCAGGACCCGGCCTCCCGCGACCTGTGGACCTGGTCGCCGGGGTCGCTGCGGCAGGTCACCACGGTCCCCGGCCTGCACGACGGCCGTCGCCGCGGCGGGGTCACCGTGGTCGACGCCCGCACCCTCGAAGCCGAGACCGTCACCGTCGACGGCCGCCCGCTGACCAGCCTGGCCGCCGTCCCCCCGGTGATCCCGGAGCCGCGCCTGCACCGCCTCGGCGCCCGCGAGCTGCGCACCGCGGTGCTGCTGCCGGCCGGATACCAGGGCGGCGCCCTGCCGGTGCTGATGGACCCCTACGGCGGCCGGGCCGCCCAGCGCGCCGTCGCCGCCCGATCCCGCTACTGGGCGTCCCAGTGGTTCGCCGACCAGGGCTTCGCCGTGATCATCGCCGACGGCCGCGGCACCCCCGGCCGTGGCCCCGCGTGGGACCGCGCCCGCGGCGACGACCACCCGGCGCCCCGCCTGCAGGACCAGGTCGACGCCCTGCACGCCGCCGCCGAGCACTACGACCTCGACCTCGGCCGGGTCGGCATCCGCGGCTGGTCGGCCGGCGGATACCTGGCCGCGCTGGCCGTGCTGCGCCGCCCCGACGTGTTCCACGCCGGCATCGCCGGGGCGCCGGTCACCGACATGCTGCTCTACAGCTCGCACTGGCAGGAGCGCACCCTGGGCCTGCCGGCCGAGAACCCGGCGATGTACGCCCAGTCGTCCCTGATCGACGACGCCCCCGGCCTGCGCCGCCCGCTGCTGCTGATCCACGGCCTGGTCGACGACAACGTCCTCCCGGTCCACACCATGAAACTGTCCGCCGCGCTGCTGGCCGCCGGCCGACCGCACACCGTCCTGCCGTTGCCCGGCGCCTCCCACATGGGCATCGCCGACGGCCTGTGGGAGTTCGAGCTGGCCTTCCTGCGCCAGTCCCTCGGCATCGGGTAAATCCGATGCCCGGCCGGGGACACGGCGGTACCGTGCCGGGTCATGAACGTGACCCGGCTCCGGTGGACCGACATCCCCGCCCCGCTCCGGAGCCGTGCCGAGGCCGCCGTGGGCACCCCGCTGCACGAGATCGCGAGCGCGCCCGGCGGCTTCACCCCGGGCGTGGCCTCGGCCGTGGCCGGCGACTCGGGCGCCCGCTTCTTCGTCAAGGCGATCTCCCGCGGCACGTCCGAGGTCGCCGGGGCGTACCGTCGCGAGGCGCAGGTCGCCGCGGCGCTGCCCCCGCAGGCGCCCAGCCCACGGTTGCTGTGGTGGCACGACGACGGCGACTGGATCGTCATGGTCTTCGAGCACGTCGACGGCCGTACCCCGCAGCTCGCCGACCTCGGCGCGGTGATGGACGCGGTGGCCGCGCTCGGTGCGATCCCGGGACCGGAGGGCCTGCCGCGGATCGCCGACGAGTACGCCGACGACTTCTCCGGATGGCGCGACATCGCGGCGGCCGGCACGTGGCCGGCCGTCGTCGCCGCCTATCCGGAGCTCGGCGGCGCCTCGATCGTGGTGCTGGCCGCCCGTGAGGAGCGCTGGCCGCACGCCGCCGGCGGCGCCGCTCTCGTCCACGGTGACCTGCGCCTGGACAACATGATCCGCACCGGCGCGGGCGTCCGCGTCGTCGACTGGCCCAACGCGTGCACCGGCGCGGCCTGGTTCGATCTGGTGCTGATGACCCCCAGCCTGGCCATGCAGGGCGTCGACGTGGAAGCCCTGCTCGACCGGCATCCCCTGACCGCCTCCGCCGACCGCGACGACGTCGACACCGTCCTGGTCGCCGCGGCCGGGCTCTTCGTCAGCCGGTCGCTGCAGCCGCCGCCCCCGGCCGCGCCGGCCGTCCGTGACTTCCAGCGGGCGCAGGCGAAAGCGCTGCTCGCCTGGCTGGCGACCCGCTGCCCCGGCCTTCTCGACGATCGGACATGACGATGCCCCTCGATCTGTACGCGCTCTGCGTCGACGCGCGGGACCCGGCCCGCCTCGCCGGTTTCTGGGCCGGGATGCTCGGCCACCAGCCTGTCGACGACCCGTACGACGGGGTGGTGATCGGCGGTGGCAGCGGGTTCCGGATGCGGTTCCGGCCGGAGCAGGCGCCGAAGACGGCCGCGAACCTGATGCACTTCGACCTGACCAGCACGTCGGTCGAGGACCAGGAGCGGACCGTCGCCACGGCGCTCGCCCTCGGCGGCCGGCACCTCGACATCGGGCAGGGCGACGTCGACCACGTGGTGCTCGGCGACCCGGAGGGCAACGAGTTCGACGTGATCGAGCCGGGCAACGGGTTCCTCGCCGGGTGCGGGTTCGTCGGGGCGCTGGCCGGCGACGGCAGCCAGGCGGTCGGGTACTTCTGGGCGCGGGCGCTGGGCTGGCCGCTGGTGTGGGACGAGAACGAGGAGACCGCGATCCAGTCCCCGGCCGGCGGTCCCAAGATCACCTGGGGCGGGCCGCCGCTGGAGCCGCGCCACGGCCGCAACCGGTGGTCGTACGACCTCGTCGCCTCCGATCAGGGAGAGACCCGCCGCCTGATCGCCCTCGGCGCCACCCACCTCGCCGACGGCCCCGGCTGGGTGCGGCTCGCCGACCCGGACGGCAACGACTTCCGGATCCTGACCGCCCTCTGACGGCTCCGGACGACGACAACCGGACCGAAACTCAGTGGCCACGGCTCTGCGACGACGGCCGGTCACGGTCGGATACGGGCGGAACAACCGTCCGCCGAGTGAGAGAAGGGCGATGACATGGCGCTCATCGTGACGGTCGAGAACGACATCGAGGTGGCGGGCATGCTCGCCGCGACGCTGTCCTCGTCGGGACACACCGTCCGGGTCGCCGACAGCCGGCAGCATGCCATGGACCTGGTCGAGTGGCAGCGCCCCGACCTGATGATCCTCGACCACCGGATGCCCCGGATGAACGGCCTGGAGACGGCCCGCCTGCTGCGCGCCGACGCCGGCACGGCCTCGATGCCGCTGCTGATGCTCGCCGCCCGGCCGCCCGCCCGCGCGAGCGAGGTCGTCGACCGGGTGATGACCAAGCCGGCGAGCCTGCGGACCGTCACCGCCACCGCCCACGAGCTGCTCCGATCGCACCGCGACGTGGTGCCGCCCACCGGCCCGCACCTGACCAGCCCCGGCCGCCTCAGGGCCGTCAGCCGGTTGCTGGACCGTACCGACCCGGTGGCGCAGCGGATGCTGGCCGCCCTCACCGCGGAGCTGACCGTCCTGACCGGGGCGCGGACCGCCGCGGTCACCCTGGTGCTCAGCGACGCCGTGACCTATGTGGCGTCGGTCGGCGTGCCCGGGCCGCTCGCCGAGGCCGGTGGGCTGCCGGCCGAGTGGGCGCCCTGCTCCCTGGTGGTCGACCGGAACGAGGCGGTGCTGATCACCGACACCCACGCGGATCCGGCGAACCTGCGCAACCCGGTCGTCACCCAGCTGGGCGTGCGGTCCTACGCCGGCGTTCCGCTGCACGACGCGGCCGGCATCCCGGTGGGCACGCTGTGCGTACTGGACGAGCTGCCGTTCGCCTTCGACGAGGGCACCCTGAAGCAGCTGGCCACCGCCGCGGCCAACGCCGAGCTGCTGTTGCAGACCACCGTCTAGGATTCGCGTTCGATCACGTATCGGACCGGGGGCGGCGCACATGACATCCACCTGGAATCTACGGACACCGCCGCTGTTCGCCGCCCTGGCGCCGGCGCGGCGCATCCTGATCGCCGGCGCCGGCGGCGGCTTCGACGTCTACGCCGGGCTGCCGCTGGCCCTGGCCCTGCGCGAGACCGGCGCCGAGGTGCACCTGGCCAGCCTCTCCTTCTCCCAGCTGGAGCTGATCGACCAGGAGTCGTGGGCGGAACGCAACGTCGCCGCGATCACCCCGGCCACGGCCAGCCCCGACTGGTACTTCCCGGAGCGGACGCTGGCCCGATGGCTCGCCGCCCAGGACATGCCGTCGACGGTGTACGCGTTCCCGCCCCTGGGTGTGCAGGCGCTGCGGGAGGCGTACCGCTTCCTGATCGGCCGTCTCGGCATCGACGCGGTCGTGCTGGTCGACGGCGGCACCGACATCCTGATGCGCGGCGACGAGAACGCGCTCGGCACCCCCGTCGAGGACATCGCCAGCATCGCCGCCGTCACCGCCCTCGACGTGCCGATCAAGCTGGTCACCTGCCTCGGTTTCGGCATCGACGCCTACCACGGCGTCAACCACGTGCAGGTGCTGGAGAACCTCGCCGCCCTCGACCGCGACGGCGGCTACCTGGGCGCCCTGTCGATCCCCGGCGACAGCCGTGAGGCGCGCCTCTACCGGGACGCGGTCGCCGACGCGCAGGCCGCCACCCCGGAACGCCCGAGCATCGTCAACGGCCAGATCGCGGCCGCCGTCGCCGGCGCCTTCGGCGACGTCCAGTTCACCCGCCGCACCAGCGGCAGCACCCTTTTCGTGAACCCGCTGATGGCCATCTACTTCACCGTCGACCTGGACAAGCTGGCCGCCCGCTGCCTGTACCTGGACCGGATCGAGAACACCATCAGCCGCCGCCAGGTGATCACCCGGATCGAGGCGTTCCGCAACGAGATCCCGACGACCCGGATCCCCCGCGCCTACCCGCACTGATCCGGCGAAGGACCGGACGGTGACCACCCGCGGGCGCCCGCTCAGGTCGCCGTGAGCGGGATGTCGACGCAGACCTCGGGGAGGTTCGCGGCCGCCCAGGAGATCAGCAGGGGCAGGACGTCGCCGTCCGGGCGGGCGACGGTGTAGTCGGCGAGGGACTCGAAGAAGTCGTCACCACCGCCGGCGCCGGCGGTGCACGGCTGGACCCGGACCGCCTCGCCGTCCTGCACCACCGCGACCGTGGCGCCCTCGACGGTGGTGAGGTCGTGGGTGATGCCGATCGTCGCGACGCAGCCGAGCTCGAACGACAGGGCCCCGCCGACCTCGGTGAGCCGGGTCAGCACGACCACGGCGACGTCGTTGCGGCTCAGGACCTCGGGCCCGGCGACGATCCGGCCGGTCTCGGCGTCCGGCTCGGCGGCCGGGAAGTCGCCGGTCCGGTGCCGGCCTTCGTCGTACGGTGGCAGCAGCCGCCGTGGCGCGGGCGCCGGGCCCCGCCGTCCCGCTCGGATGTCGGCCTGCCGTTCGCCGGCGCTGCGCCGGTCGAGCGGGCGGCGGGCGACCAGTTCCAGCTCCAGCCCGGTGGGCCGGGACACCGCCCGCAGCACGCCGACGGTGAGTTCCGGCCGTTCGGCGATCAGCCCGCCCCGGTGCGCGAGCACCCCCAGTGTCCGGTCCACGGCTACCGCGCCCCCGGGAAACGGGCCACCGGCCACGACGAATCGGGCCGAAACCCGGTGTACGTGTCGTCGAACGGGAACTCGCCCGCCTCGATCAGCCTGACCAGCCGTTCCCCTTCGGCGCGGATCCGTGTCGCCTCGTCGGTGTCGAAGTAGAGCGGGTGCCCGAGCCGGGCCGCGAACTCGTCCTCGTCCTTCCACCGCCACTCCCGCCGCGGCGTGGCGACGATGTCGAGGACGTGGTCGACGGTCTCGACGGCGTCGCCGCGCCGCACGTACGGGGCTTCCAGGTTCACATACCATCCGGTGAACTCACCGTCCCGGAAGAACCACCACACCGCGTGGGCGGCGCCCGGTGGCATCAGGATCAGCACGTCGTAATGAAGCCAGCCGCTGCTCACCATCCGTGGCGCGGTCATCGCGTCGGGGGTGACCTCGTGGGCGGTGCCGCCGTCGGCGTCGACGAGTTTCGCGAAGTCGCCGCCGACCGGCTGCCACAGCAGCAGCCCGTCGGGGTCGTCGCGGATCACCCGCATGGCCTGTTCCCACATCACCCAGCGCCCGCGACGGTATCGACGGGTGACGGTCTGTCCGGGCCGGAATCGCATGGGGGCACGGTAGCCCGCGGCCGCCGTCGCGGGACGCCGGCGTGTGCGAGGCGCCCCGCGACCTGCTCGTGGGCGGCGGCGCCCCGGTCAGTACGAAGGTGACCGCCGGCCCAGCCAGCTCAGGATCGCCGCGTTCGTCTCCGCCGGCCTCTCCTGCGGGATCCAATGGCCGCAGTCGAGAGTGACCACCTCCACGTCGGGCACGAACGTGGCCAGCCGCTCCGATGGCGCGATCGTGTCCCGGTCGCCGTAGATCATCAGGGCGGGCTGCGCGATGACCGGGTCCACGCCGGCCAGCAGCCGCCAGTTGCGGTCGAGGTTGCGGTACCAGTTGATGCCGCCGGTGAATCCCGTCGACGCGAAGGTGGCGGCGAACAGGTCCAGCTCGTCGTCGCTCAGTACGGGCTCACCGAGCGGCGTCTCGGCCCGGGCCAGGTCGATCATCACCATGCCCGGCTGCGGCGGCGCCGGGGGCAGGTTCTTCCGGTACAGGTTGCGCAGGAACCGGGACGTGTTGGCGTCCAGCACGGCGTCCGCCACCCCGGGCTGCCGGTTGAAGTGGACGAAGTAGAAGTCTCCGCCCAGGAACTCCTCCATGACCTCGATCCACGGCCGCTCGCCGCGCTCCTGGTAGGGCAGGCTCAGGTTGATCACCGCGTTCACCCGGCCCGGATGCAGCAGGGCCAGGCCCCACACCACGAACGCGCCCCAGTCGTGGCCGACGAAGGTGGCGTCCGCGTACCCGTAGTGGTCGAGGAGCGCGACCAGGTCACCCGACAGGTGCGCGATGTCGTAGGCCGTCACGTCGTCCGGCCGCGACGATCGGCCGTACCCCCGCTGGTTCGGCACGATGACGTGGTGACCGGCCGCCGCGAGCGCGGGCACCTGATGACGCCACGACTGGGCCAGCTCCGGCCAGCCGTGGCAGAGCACGATGGGCCGCCCCGCGTTCTCGCGGCCCGCTTCGAAGACTTCGAGTTCCACGCCGTTGACGGAGACGACGGTGGGCTCCGGAAAATCGATCATGACGACATGGTGCGGACCGAAACCGGTCATCCTCTGACCTGTTTCCCCGGGAAGGTGGGCGGCATGCGAGCCGACCGGTTGATGGCCATCCTTCTGCTGCTGCAACAGCGCGAGCACGTGACCGCGGCGGAGGTGGCCCGGGAGCTGGAGATCTCCGAGCGCACCGCCCGCCGCGACCTCGACGCCCTGGCCATGGCCGGGGTGCCGATCTACTCGCTGCAGGGCCGTGGCGGCGGCTGGCGGCTCGTCGGCGGCGCCCGTACCGACCTGTCCGGGCTGACCGCGGGGGAGGCCCGCGCCCTGTTCCTGGTCGCCGGCCCGGCCTCGGCGGCGGCCCCGGCGGTGAAGGCGGCACTGCGCAAACTCGTCCGGGCGCTCCCCGAGCCGTTCCGCGCGCAGGCCGAGGCGGCGGCGTCGTCGCTGGTCCTGGACCCGCAACGGTGGGGCGCCGGCCGGATCGAGGCCCGGCCGCCCGGCTTCCTCGACGAACTGCAGGACGCGGTGATCCGCGGTGTCCAGGTGCGGCTCGGCTACGTCGACACAGCCGGTGCCGCGACCGAGCGGGTCGTCCACCCGCTGGGCATCGTCGCCAAGGGCCCGTCGTGGTATCTCGTCGCCGGCACCGCGGCCGGCCGGCGGACCTTCCGGATCGACCGGGTGACGTCGGCCGCGCCCACCGGCGATCCCGTGCACCGGCCCGGGGACTTCGACCTCGCCGCGAGCTGGCGCGAGATCGCCGACGAGGTCGATCGCCGGCGCACACCCCGGCAGGCCCAGGGCGTCTGTACGCCGTACGGCATCGGCAAGCTCCGGCTGTCGATCGGCGACCGCCTCGACGTGGGCGGCGCCACCGACGACGGCCGCGTCGAGGTGGTGATCCGCGGCCACAACGAGTACGCGCTCGCCGGCGAGCTGGCCGGCTTCGTCGAATGGCTCGAGGTGACCGGCCCACCGGGCGTGCGGGACCACCTGATCGCGATCGGCGCCGCGCTCGTCGAGCGATACGCCGCCCGCCGGGTGGAGTCCCCGCCCGCCGGCCGGACCGGGCCCGCCCCGCCGGACGCCGGGAGCCCGCCGGCCGTCCCGCACGGCCAGCCGGCCGGATCGCCGACCCCGGAAGAGTGAAGCGGGCATCGGCCCACGCTCGCCGTCGCGATGAATCCGGCCGGCGTATTCGCTTCAGCGCGGGCGTGCCCCGAGGATGGGACCCCGCCCGGCACGGAACCCTGTTCGTGCCGCTCGAGAAGGGAAAACGCCATGGACACGAAGCAGAAGAGCACCACTCGCGGCATCTCGGTGAACCACACCGAGGTCGTCCTCAAGCGGGGCATCTCCGTCAACCACACCGAGATCACGCTGGCCCGTCGCGGTTCGTCGACGCGCTGACCCGAACCGGCGATGGTGACTTCCACCGGACAATCCGTCGCCAAGCAGCCGGGAAACCTCCTCGGGTTTCCCGGCGCTGTTTGGCTCCTGCTGACCGGCGACCTCGTCGCGGCGGCCGCCGTCGGCCTGACACAGCCGTACCTCGTGGTCTATCTGCACGGAGTGCTCGGTGTGCCGCTGGCCCTGGCGACCGGTGCCGTGGCGCTCGCGGCGGTCGCCAGCCTCGTCGGCAACCCGGTCGCCGGGACACTGATCGACAGGTGGGGCGGACGCGCGGTGATGTGCGCCGGCCTCGCGCTGGCCGCGACCGGCATGCTGCTGCTCGGTGCCGGCCATGGTCTCGTCACCGTCGCCGTCTCGGTGGCACTGACCGGGTTCGGATGGTCGCTGTCGATGCCCGCCCTCGGCACCCGCCTGGCGACCCTCACCGGGGAACACCTTCACCAGCGCGTCTACACACTGCAGTACGTGCTGTTCAACGTCGGCCTGGCCGCCGGGGCAGCGGTCGGCGGCCTGGTGGTCGGCCGCGCCGGGTCCGGCTCCCCGGCCGGACATCCGGCACTGCCCGCACTGTGGGTCGCCGCGGCGCTGGTCTGCCTCGTGAGCATCGGCCTCGCCGTCGCCGCCGGACCTGGCCCGGCCCGCCCGCACCGCGAGGCGGCCGGCACCGGCGAGCCGCCGGAAGCCGGCTACCGCCAGGCACTGGCCGACCGGAGGCTGCTGCCGATCCTCGGCGCCGCGACCCTGCTCTCCACCGTCGGCTACGGCATCTACAACGCGGCGCCGTCACTGCTGGCCGTCGCGGCCGGTGACCCGTCGGCACTGGCCTGGCTGAGCGTCGCGAACGCGGTCACCGTGATCGCCGGCGCGCCGATCGCCTGGCGGTTCGCCGACCGGCTCCCGGCCCGCGCGGCGCTGCTGTGCACCGCGGGCCTCTGGGCGCTGGCCTGGGCCGTCTGCGTGCCCACCGCGGCGGGTGGCGGGCTGCCCACCCGGACGGCGCTGGTCGGCGCCGCCGTCCTCACCGGCGCCGGTGAGCTCCTCTTCGCGGGCGCCCTGCCCACCCTGGTGAACGCCATCGCCCCGGACGAGATACGCGGCCGGTACAACGCGCTGTCCACCCTGTCGCTGACCGTCGGCATGGCCGCCGGACCACTGCTGACCTCGGTCGCCGCCGCCGTCAGCGGGACCGTCCCGCTGCTGTGCGCGGCCGTCGCGCTGGCCGCCGGCGCGGCCCTGTTGGTGCGCCTGCGGGCGCCGGCACCGGAGGAGTCGTCGTGACACAGGCCCTTGAGGCGATCCTGGACCTGGTCGACGACCTGCGGGAACGCGGACACTACACGGAGGCCGAGGCGATCCTGCGCCCGCTGGTGGCCCGGGTCGACGCCGAGCACGGCGCCCGCTCGCCCGCGGCCGCGCACGTCCGCAACGCCTACGGCCTGCTCCTCAAGGCGACCGGGCGGTACGCCGAGGCGCGGACCCGCTACCGGGAGGCCCTCGACATCCTGGAGTCGTCGGCCGCCCCGGTGGACGACCTCGCCGCGCTGCACCACAACCTCGCCGGGATCGAGTTCGCGCTCGACGACCTGCGGCAGGCGATCCGGTGGGGACGCAGCGGGCTCGATCTGCGCCGTACCGTCGCGGGTCCCGACGACCTCCCGGTGCTGTTCGACGAAGGCAACCTGGCGCCGATCCTGATCGCCGCGGGTGAGTTCGACGAGGCCGGGCGGCTGCTCGCCCATGTCCACGCGCAGTTCGTCGCGCAGCTGGGCGCCGACGACTACGAGGTGGCGGTCGCGCTCACCAACCTGGGCGCGCTGGCCGCCCGGCGCGACGACCTGCCGGTCGCCCTGGACCATCTCACCGAGGCGGTACGGATCAAGTCGGCACGGCTCGGCCCGGAGCACCCCGACCTGATCCGGACCCTGATCAACATCGCGGTGGTGGCGGAGAACCTCGGCGACCCCGACACGTCCGGTCGAGCACACACCCGTGCCCTCGCGATCGCCGAGGCGACGCTGCCGCCGGACCACGACCTGCTTTGCACCCTGCGGGACTGGGACTGAGCCGGCCTCACCTCGCGGCGGGCGGGCAGCACCACCCCAGGTCCCGCCTCGTCCTCGCCGAAGCACCACAGCTTTCGCCCGAAAGGCGCGGTGATGGGCGGGACCGGCCGCCCGCGTCGCGGGGTGGGGACGGGCGGTGTGGGCTTCGGGGCGGGCGTACGGCGTACCACCTGGGGTGCGTGGGTTTCGTGGGGCGATGGACCGCCGGGAGCGCGGACCGGATCGCAGCCGGTGACCACCGGTGTGTGACAGGCTGGTGGCGACGCTCAGGGGGAGGTGGCGATGACGGCGGATGTGGCGGTGCGCGATCTGACCGCGGACGTCACCCGGCTGGAGAGTTCCAGCAGCATCGACGAGCTGGTCACCGTCCGGCAGCGCGCCACCGAGCTGCGCGGCCTCGCCGTCGCGGCCGGCGACGACGAAGCGGTCCGCCGCTGCGATCTGATCATCGCCGACGTGCTGGTGCGGGAGGGACACCTGGGGCCGGGCGGGCACAGCGCCCGGGGCGCCCTGGAGTGGGCCGAGGAGCGCGGCAACCTCTACGTGCAGGCCCGCGCCCACCGGGTGTTGTCCAATTTCTACCGGCTGCTCGGGGATTTCTCCGAATCGCTGGCGCACGGCGTGCAGGCGGTGTCGACATTGCCGGCCGGCGCGGCGCCCGGTGTGCGGGCCCGGCACCTGCTCATGCTCGGCTGCTCCCTGGACGACAACGGATCGTATGACGAGAGCGACGTCCGCTACCGCGAGGTGCTGCGGATCTCCGGCGACACCGGCGACGACGGGCTGACGCTGCGCGCGCTCAACAACCTGGCCTACAACGCGTACGAGCGCGGCGACGAACCCACGGCGACGGCCCTGGCCGCACGCATGCGCGAGGTCGCCGCCCGCGGCCGCGGGCTGGCCGCCAAGGAACTCGACACGATCGCGCGGGTCGAGATGATGGCCGGACGGTTCGCCGCGCTCGAGGAGACCCTGGCCGGGGTCCTCGACGGCACCGTCGTCGACCCGGACGGTGACGGCCTCGCCGAATGCCTGCTCACCCTCGCCGAGGCCCGCCGCCTCAACGGCCACCCCGAGGCGGCCCAGATCGCCCTCGACCGGACCGCCGAACTGTGCGAACGCAGCGGCCTGGCCCGCGCCGCCGTCCAGATGCGACGCGAGCAGGCGGCGCTGTTCGCCGCCACCGACCGGTTCCGCGACGCCTACGAGGAGTTGCTGCGCTACCAGCAGAGCCTGTCCACCCTGCAGAACGCCGAACGGGAGACCCGGGCCCGCGCCATGCAGGCCGTCTTCGAGGCCGACGAGGCCCGGCAGGCCATCGAACAGTTCCGCGAACTCGCCAACCGCGACGCGCTGACCGGCCTCTACAACCGCCGCTACGTCGACGAGCGGCTCCCGTCCCTGCTCGACCGCGACCGCCCGCTGTCGGTGGCGATCGTCGACCTGGATCACTTCAAACAGATCAACGACTCCCTGTCCCACGCCATCGGCGACGCGGTCCTCCAGCAACTCGGCACCCTCCTCGAGCAGGCCGTGACCGGCGCCGGCGCCGCCGCCCGCCTCGGCGGTGAGGAGTTCCTGCTGATCCTGCCCGGCTATGATGCGGCCGGCGCCGCCCGATTCTGCGAGGACGTCGCCCGGGCGATCCGCGAGTTCCCGTGGCGGCCGATCACCGGCGACCATCCGGTGACCGCCAGCATCGGCGTCGCGGCCGCTCCCGCCGGCCCGACCACGGTGCCGCCGCTGCTGGCCGCCGCCGACCACAATCTCTACATCGCCAAACGCGCCGGTCGTGATCGCGTGGTCGCCTGACACCGCCTGGTCCACATAGGCGCTGATGCGCGTATTGTCGGCCTATGTCATCCGATCTTCATGCGGCCTCGTTCGGGGCCGCGGCCGAGGCCTACGAGCGGGGCCGGCCGCCCTATCCGCCCGAGGCGGTGACGTGGGCCGTGCCGTCGCGGGCCCGGCGTGTGCTGGATCTCGGCGCCGGCACCGGCAAGCTCACCCGGGCGCTGCTGGCCGCCGGGTTCGACGTCGACGCCGTCGAGCCTTCGGCTCCAATGCGCGATCAACTCGCGGTCTCCGCCGCCGGGGCTGCCATCTTCGAGGGTACGGGTGAAAGCGTCCCCCTTCCTGACGCCTCAGTGGACGCGATCGTGTGCGCGCAGGCCTGGCACTGGGTCGACCCGGCCCGCGCGGTCCCGGAGATGGCCCGGGTACTACGTCCCGGCGGCACCCTGAGCCTGATCTGGAACATCCGCGACCACACCGAACCGTGGGTGGCCGCCCTCGACGACGTGCTGCACCGGCACACCCGTCAGGAGATCGACACCGCCCCACCGGTGGGCACCCCGTTCAGCGAGCCGGAACGCGCCGAGTTCTCTTGGCGTCACCCCCTGAACCGCGCCGAACTGCTCGACATGGTCGCCTCCCGAAGCTACGTGATCCTGCTCCCGGAAACCGACCGCCAAGCCCTGTTCGACAGCGTGCTCACCGTGCTGGACCAGCACAACTTGGGCGACTCCTTCGAGATGCCCTACGTGACCCGCTGCACCCGGGCGCAACTGCCCTGACCGCTGATCTCACTCGTCGACCTGGGAAGCGGCCGTGCTCAGCCGGGCGCGTTCTCCTCGGGTGACTCCGTGTCATGTCCCAGGGCGGCCGACGCTCGATGTGTCTCTCCCGGGCGGGTGCGTCACCACCTGATCTCGGGCCGGCGAGCGCCGCGAGATCGCCTCCGCCGGGCGGCATGTTCGGGTCGCCTCGTCGCCGACCGGGAAGTACAGGCATGTGTCCAGGTGCCAGCGGTCCGCGTGATTCGGGGAATCACCCGGAACGGCAGCGCGATCCGTTCACCGCCAGGCACAACGACGTCCACTGACCCGATCTCTTTCCGGGCGATGGCGGCGAGCGTCCGCAGAGCCCGGCCGACCGCTTGAGTCGGCAGGTAAGGGTCGTATCCGTGATCGATTCCCACGAGCCACCTGCCGTCCCTCGTCCTCGCCGCGCAGCAGGCGGAACCCCTCGCGGCTGGGACCTCATCGGCAACGCGCATCCACGATCGGCACCGTTGCTATGTGTCCAAGACGGCCCCGGGCGGTAGGTGTGCGGGGCGGTGGCCGGCGGCTCCGCTGCGGAACCGCTTGCCCTGCTGCGGTTGCGGCCGGCTCAGCTGCGCTGCGCTGACCGCTGGCTCTGCCGCGGTGGCCTCACCGCGGTCCGGTCTGCGGTGGCTGCTGTCTCGGCGCTGGTTACGGGCTCGACCAGGGCGCCCCGGGCCTCTGCCGCGACGGCCACCGGCAACATTGTGGTGACAGCTGGCCCCGCGGCGCCGATGGCGACCTAAACCGCACCGGCCGCTGGCTCGACTGCGGTGACCACCAGGGAGATCTCGCCGAAGTAGGCGAGGTCCCACGCCCCCACCGGCTCGCCCGGGAGGAAGTCGCGGCGCAGGGCGCTACCGCCCGGATCCCACGGCCGGTCCAGATAGGGCGACCAGACATGAGCACGCAGCCGTCCCTCACCGATGATGTCGAGCGCGGCCGGTGGCGGGCTTTCCGGATCGGGGAAGACCGCCGCCAGCCGCTCGGCCGGATCCGGGCGTAAACCGGCCGGGCCGCGGCGGCCGCGGATCGCGGTGAGCAGCGCATCGCGGAGGCTTCCGTCGGTGACGACCCGGTGGGCGACGGTCACGGAGACGTCGTCGCCCGTCAACGCGGAACGGGTGAACCCGTGACCGGCCAGCTCTCGCCCCGAGACGGTCCGGAAGGCATCGGCGACGCGGTTGGAGTCGGGCCGGGCCCCGAGCGCCTCGGCCAGTGCCGACCCCTTCAGGAACTCGATCTCGAACACCGACCGATCCTCGTCGAACTCCCAGTCGGGGCTGAGCGGGAGGTCCGGGGAGAGGCTGTTCAGGTAGTACAGCACGTACTCACGATCGGGGTCGAAGTCGTCGACCGGCCGGCCCAGCATCACCGTGAACGCCGCCGTCAAGTCCTGCTCCCACATCAGCGCCGCCCGACCAGGTCGCCGACCTCGCCGCGGGAGGACACACCCAGCTTGCGCAGAATGTTGGACACGTGCACCGCCGCTGTCTTGGGGGAGATGTAGAGGCGCTGCGCCAGCTCCGTATTGGTCAGCCCGTCACTGATCAGCACCGCCACCTCGCGTTCCCGGGGAGTGAGGGCGGCCGGCCCGGTGACCGCGGTCGGCGCGCCGGCCGGGGCCATGCCGAGCTGGGCCCGGACCCGGTCGAACTGCTCGACCCGCCAGCCACGCCAGCCGGCCAGCAGCGGCCCGGCTGCCTCGATCTGCTCCTGCGCCTCGGCCCGCCGGTCGGCTGCGAGCAGGCACCGGGCGGCACTCACCCGCACGGTGCCGCGGACCGCCGGCGCCAGCCAGTTCGCCTCGGTGATCGACAGGTATCCGGCCAGCGCCTGGGCGTGCAACCCGTGAGCCTCGGTGACCTGGGCCTCCACGAGCATCCGGTGCGCGTCCCACACCTCGGAGTCCAGCAGGATCGCCGCCATCCGATCCAGGTCGTCGGCCGGCAGGCCCAGCTCCAGCGCCGCCGAGATCAGGTCGTGCGCCTGCTCCCCACTGCGCCACACCTGCTCCTCCAACGCGGTGACCAGCTCGGCGAGCGCCGCCTCGGCCCGCGGCCGGTCGTGCCGGCGGCACGCCAGATGGAACGTCAGCCCGGGTATCACGGTCGGCGGATTGTTCGGCAACTCGGCCAGGTCGGCGATCAGCTCCTCGACCTCGTCCAGGTCGCCGGCCTCCAGCGACAGGCCGGCCAGGAACACCCCGTGGAAGTCGGCCCACCGGCCCCGGCGGCGCAGGCTCCGGTCCTGGGCGCGGCCCTCCTGCAGCGCCGCGATCGCCGCACCGAGATCACCGGCCCGCAACGCCAGCCGCGCCCGCCCCTGGAAATACGCCGCCACCGACAGCGACTCGAACCCGGCCCGCTCGGCGTTGACCCGCATCCGCTCCAGGATCTCGGCGTGTTCCGTCGAGGAGGTCGGCGGCTCACCCTGCACCAGCACGTTCAGCGCCCGGGCCGCGATCACCCATTCGCCGGCCTGCTCCGCTTCATGGACCAGCGCCGACAGGATCTTGCTGCCGTCGGCGGCGGTCTGCGGCCAGTCGGACATCGCCGAACCCTTCTCCAGCAACGCCGTCAGCCGCACGCTCGGCAGATCGAACTCGTCGGCCAGCGCCAGCGCCCGGTCGGCCCACAGCAGCGCCGTCTCGGTCTCGTCGTACAGGTACGCCGACTGGGCGATCGCCGTCATCGCCCTCGCCTGCCCGGCGCCCGGCGGCAGCTGCGCGATCAGGTTCTCGATGTCGGCGGTCAGCGCCCGCACCTCAGCCGCCTCCCGCGACTCCCATGCCAGCCGGACCAGCAGATACAGGGCCTCGGCCTGGTCGGACGGATCGTGCGCGTGCTCCCGCCAGCGCCGCCCGTGCCGCCACGCGTCGTCGAGCAGACCGGCCAGCCACGCCGCCCGGGCCGCCGCCCCCAGCAGCTCGCTGTCCTCCGGAACCTCGTCCAGGCCCATCTCGGCCAGCTGCAACGCCTGATACGCCGACCCGATCGACAGATACAGCGCCGCCCCGTGCCGGGCTGCCGCGATCATGTCCTCATACCGGCCCGCACCGCGCGCGTGATGCGCGACCATCGCCGGATCCGAGCCGCCGCCTCGCAACAGCACGTCCAGCGCCGCCTCGTGCAGTCGCCGCCGCTGCCGGCCCAGCATCTGCCCGGCGATCGCCTCCCGCACCAGCGCGTGCCGGAACGCGAACTCGTCCTCACCGGACTCGACCAGCACACCCCGCGTCACCAGGTCACGCAGCACGGCGATCAACTCGTCCTCGCCGGTGCCCGTCACGTCGGCCAGCAGGTCGAACAGGATCCGGTGACCGAGCACGGTGGCCGCCTCGACGATCCGGTGACTGACCGGATCCAGGTCGTCCACCTGACGCCGCAGCACATCCGCGAGGCTCCAGGGCAGCGGCTGGTCGACGAGCGCCTCCAGGTCATACCCCGGCATGGCTCGTAAGAGCTCCTCCAGGAAGAAGGGATTGCCGCCGGTGCGCTGGTGCAGGGCCGCCGCGGCCCGCACCGGGGCCGGACTGCCGCTGGCGGCCGCGAGCAACGCCGCGGTCTGCGCCGGGGACAACCGATCCAGCCGCACGTGCGTGACTGCATGACGTCGCTCTAGTTGGGCGAGCAGCCCCGCCACCGGCTGCCGCCGGGTCACCTCGTCCGGACGGTACGTCCCGATCAGCAGCCGCGGCCCGGGCTGGTCGGCGATCCGCTCGAACAGGGCGGCACTCTCCGAGTCGGCCCAGTGCAGATCCTCGAACACGATCACCGCCGGTGAGCCGCCGATCAGGGCCGACAGGATCGCCAGCCCCGTGTGCAGCCGCTCGACCGGGCTGCGCTCGGCATCGGACAGCGCGGCCAGCTGCCGCTTGTCGACCTCGGGCCGCCCGTCGATCGCGTCGAGCAACACCTCATACGGCCGGGCCAGCGACCCGGGCTCGGCATGCCCGACGAGCACGGTCGTGCCCGCCGCGACGACGTCCAGCAGCTCCTGGACCAGCCGGGTCTTGCCGATGCCCGGCTCGCCGGCGATCAGGGCGACGGCCGGCTCCCGGGACTTGGCGAGCTGCGTCAGGCGGCGCAGCTCGCTTCCCCGACCGATCATCACCGGGCTGGCACCACCGCGGTTGCTTCGCACGACGCCAGGGTACCGGCGGGGCGGCTGCGGACCTTACGCCCACGGCGGGCCAGACGGGCGCTGGACAGAAGCCGCTCCCGGTCGGCTTCGGCGATCATCTCGCGGTTGCGGTCGTGGGCCAGATGAAGCATGAGTTCCGGGCTGGCGAACATCACCATCTCCTTGTCGTTCGTCGATGCACCAATCGTCGTCCGTAAGGAGGCCCACCACATGAGGCGCCGTTACCTATCTTCCCAGCTCAGAAAGCCTTAGAGAGCATGCTCAGGCCGTCTAGGCATACCTAGATCGCTCCGATCTGGAAGCCGGCCGGGCGGCGTACGGCGGTGGCGGCCAGCTCGGCGACCTCGGCGGCCGACGTCGGGATCAGCGGTGTGGCAGCCAGCCACGCGTAGATCTCCGGCAGGCTCAGGCCCGCCGGGACCGTACCGACGAAGGCCTCGAAATAGAGTGGCGTGTTGGGCCCGATGCGCCAGCTCTCGGCGAGCCCACCGACATCGACGGTGTCGAATCCGAAGTCGTCGATCAGCCCGGTGACCCGCGCCTTGGCCTCCGGGTCGTCGCCGGTGATCGGCAGGGCGGTGCGGTCCGGGGCGCCGGCCGGGCGGGCCAGCTCACCCAGCAGCCGGCCGTTGACGTCGTGGAACGCCTTGACCACCGACGACCTGTCCAGAAACCGTTGCACCAGCTCACTGGAGGTCAGCTCGTCGGCGTCGAGCTCCGGGCGCGCCCAGCCGTTCACGGCCGGCGCGTAATTCATGGTGTCGATCACCGTCTTGCCGGCCAGCGCGGCGCGCGGCAGCTGCTCGTAGCGGGCCAGCGGAATGGCCGCGACGACGAGGTCACCGGCCCGTGCCGCCTCCGCCGGGGTCGCCGCGCGGGCGAGCGGCCCCAGTTCGGCGATCAGGCCGGCGAGGCTCTCCGGGCCCCGCGAGTTGCTGATCACCACGTGCCGGCCGGCGCGGACCGCGCTGCGGGCGACGGCCGAGCCGATGTTTCCGCTGCCGATGATGGCCAGTGTTCCGGGCATGTGACTACTCCTCCGCAGGGGGTGAAAGGGCTGCGGTGGCTACGCTAAAAGCTGACATTGGTGTGAGGTCCCGACGAATGTGGCGGTGGTCATAGGTGCGTATCGGGGAGCTGTCGGCCCGCAGTGGCGCGAGCGTGCGGTCGCTGCGGTACTACGAGGAGCAGGGCCTGCTGACGGCCGGCCGCGACTCGGCTGGCCGCCGCCGCTACCCCGAGTCGGCAGTGGCCCGGGTGGCGCTGATCCGGCGCGGTTTTGCGGCGAGCCTGTCCAGCCGGGTCATCGCCGACCTGCTGCCACTGCTCGAAGCCGCCTGCGTGCCCCGGTCGCGGGCCCTGCTCGACGCCGAGCGGCAGCGCCTGGAGGCGCAGATCGCCGCGATGACCCAGGCCCGGACGCGCCTCGACGAGGTCATCGCGCTCGTCACCGACCCCACCCGGAAATGCGACGCCTGACCGGCGATTCTTCTACGATCGGCACCGTGCCGGCGTTGTTCCTTTTGCGTGTCGCCGCGGTGTTCGCCGTTCTGGCCGTCGCGGCGTGCACCTCCTCGAATTCCGGGAAAGCGCCGGGGCCGGAGACGACGGGCGGAATCGTCGACACCTCGGTGTTCCGGGGAGTCGACTACGAATTCGTGATGTTCGAGACCCCGGAGGACATGGCGAAGGCGAAGGGCGTCACAACGGTGATGTCCGCCCTGGTCGGCGGCTTCGCCCAGGGCCGTGTCCTCGCCGGCCCGGGCATCGAGGACAGACACGTGGTCATGTGGGCCACGATTCGCGAAACCCTCGAAGGCCCGACAAGCGAAGACGGTTCTGCGTACGTCGAAATCCTCCAGCCGCTCTGTGCCGGCAACGTTCCCTGCGCCACGGTCGAGGATTTCGCCGCAGCGATTCCGGCCGGTACGAAAGTGCTCGTTCTCGGTGACACCGCCGCAGAAGTGGCGCCACCCGACTTGCGATACGCCGACAACGACGCCGGCCGCCCGCCCGGCGCCCGCCTCGTCCGGCCGAATCCGGGCGGGCTGCTCTTCGAGAGCGCGACCACCGCGGGGCGGACCGTCGTCGGCGCCTACGCGAAGATCGAGGACATGCCCGAGGCCTGGCACCCGGATCCCGCCGCCGGCATCGACGGCCTGACCGCACGCCTCAAGGCGGCCGGGGTCACCGCGTAGGGCGTACTCCTCTGGACGCCGGGCGGCGGCCGTGCTCCGATGAGGTCGTGCGCTTCGACATCGACACGGTCGCCGCACCCGAGCAGGTGCGGCAGGCGCTGACCGACTTCAGCGCCCGGCGGCTGCGGATCTGGAACCGGACCCTGGACCCGCGGACCTACGAGGTACGAGCACACGGCGACACCTGGGCGGTCGCGCGGGAGCGCACACCCCGCTCGCCGTTCTGGGTCGTGGCCAGCTACGACTGGTCGATCGGCCCGATGCCCGGGCTGATCGCCCGGATGTGGGCCGACGCCCTCGACCGCTGTGCTCACGAGGAACCCTGAACACACGGTGTGTCAGCGGTTCACAGCCGAGTGTCGTATCGTCGGGCCGTGCCTGATTCCGCAGTGACCCGTGACAACGCGTCCCGACGTGCCGCCGCAAGCCCGTCCCGCCCCGGCGCGCCCCGCCCGCCACTCAAGACGAAGGCGGAGAAACGGGCCGAGGCCAAGGCCGCCAAGGCCCGCGCCCGGGCGATGCAGAAACGCCGTGAGATGCTGACCATCGCCGGCGCCGCCGTGGCCGTCATCGCCCTCGTGGTCGGCCTGGCCCTGTGGATCAACAGTTCGTCGACGACGCCGGCCGACACCGCCGCGGCCCCCAGCGCCGCCACCGGCACCACGGCGGCCACCGACACGATGAGCAAGCCGTTCCCGCCGCTGCCCGCCGGCGCCGACCCGGCCCTGGGCGCCAAGCCCGCCACCTCGGCCGGCACCGGCAAGGTCACCCAGCTCAAGACGACCACCCTCATCGAGGGCACCGGCGCCGCCGTCCAGAAGGGTCAGACGGTCGAGGTCAACTACGTCGGTGTCACCTACGCCGACGGCAAGGAGTTCGACAACTCCTGGAAACGCGAGGAGGCGTTCAGCTTCCAGGTCGGCGGCGGCAACGTCATCAAGGGATGGGACGAGGGCCTGGTCGGCGTCAAGGTGGGCAGCCGGGTCCAGCTCGACATCCCGTCCGACATGGCCTACGGCGACAACCCGGGCCAGGGGCGCCCGGGTGGCGCCCTCCGCTTCGTCGTCGACGTCCTGTCCGCCGCCTGACCGGGTCGGCGCGGTTCCTCAGAGACGAGCGAGGATCTCGGATTTCTTGCTGGTGAACTCGTCGTCGGTCACCAGCCCGGCCTGACGCAGCTCGCCCAGCCGCCGCAACTGTTCCATCGGGTCCACCGGAGCGGGCGCGGCGGCCGGGGCGGCGGGCGCGGCCATCGCCATCGGCTGGTGCGCCGCCATGCCGGCGTAGTGGTGGGTGTTGTGCAGCTGCTGCTCGCGGAGCCGGCCGAGCCGGGCGGTCTCGTTGATGATGGCGACCGCGGTGCGCGGTTCCGGGACGTCCTCGAGGACGACGATCTCGATCGAGGAGGCGCGCTGCACGTGGACCAGGACGTTGCCGACGCCGCGGGCCTTCTGCACCATCGCCTGGCGCATGTCGACGTCGATGATGTGCGCGACCGGCACCTGCTGGGCGTTGGTCGACACGATGCCCTTCTCGAAGTGGAGCAGCGTGGACGTCAACCGGTACTTGCCGCCGCCGAGCCCGGTCAGCGTCATGCCCTTGGCGGACCACAGCGTGTCCGGGTCGCCCAGCTCCACGACCAGCTGCCAGCCGGGCGGGGCCGGCGGCCATGACGGGTCGGGCTGCCAGCCCTCGGCGGGCAGCCAGCCCTCGGGCGCCTCGGGCCATCCGGGCGGGGGGTTGAACTTCTTCGCCATCGCACACCTCGTTTGTCGCCGCCGACTCGGTCGCGGGTCAGATCGGCATGGTCCGGACCCACTTGAGGCGGCACTTCGTGACCGGCAGGAGAAACCCGGAGGCCCCGGGCATGATGCCCGGGGCCTCCGGCACTGCTCTAGCCGCCGTTTCCCTTGACCAGAAGCATGTACATGACCCACGTCACGGCCAGGGTGAAGCCGAAGGCCTGCCAGTACTTCGCGCCGGACAGCCCGAGCCTCTTCGCCTTCCGGGCACTCCGCGACGCCGGGATGAGCCCGAAGATCCCGAAGATCGCGGTGATGATGATGGTCAGGGCGACGCCGGGCACCTTGCCGTCCACCTGGCCGTGGTGGCCGGACGGGACGAAGCCGCCACCGTAGGCCGGTCCCGGGTGCATCTGCTGGAGGCCCGGCTGGCCGTACGCCTGCGGGTATCCGGTCGGCGCCGGCCCGGCAACACCGTAGCCGGCCGTCGGCGCCGGCTGCTGGTAATGGCCGTAATCCTGCTGGCCGTAGCCCTGCTGGCCGTAGCCCTGCTGGCCGTAGCCCTGCTGGCCGTAGCCCTGCTGGCCGTAACCCTGCGGGGTGCTGCCGACCTGCGGCTGGACATAGGGCGGCGTCCAGGAGCCGTGTTGCTGCGGTTCGGCGGTCATCGGGGATCCGTCCGTGCGTGCGGGTGTGGGGTCGTGGACCTAGGTCGGCCGGGCGGCCACCGACTTGAGACGCCGGCCCTGTCACGAGGGGCATTACGCTGCGGACGTGAAGGCTGACGGCGCTACGGCGATGCTGGTGCGGCTGCTGGACCGGTCGATCGAGCGGATCGGGGAGATGGCCGTCGGCGGGCGGGCGTTCGACCGGGACGAGGTGGCCCGGATCGCCGGGGCCTGGGAGGCACGCGCCCACGGTTTCTTCAGCGTGGTCGCGCTGCGGCCACGGCTGCTGCGCGAGCCACGGGCGCGGGGTGTGCTGCGGGCGATGGCCACGGCCCGCTCCGAGCGGGACTGGATGGTCCGGACCGCCGGCGCCGGCATCGAGCCGCTGATCGGCCGCGGCCGGCCGGAGCCGCGCCACTACCGGGACGTCCTCGGACGGGTACGGCCCGGCGTGCTCCCGGTCGACGGCCCGGCGCTCGCCGTCGACTACGACCTGCCGATGGCCGCGCTGGAGTGGCTGTCGATCGAGCGGCTCGGCGCCGGCCTGGGGGCCACCCTGTCGCTGCGCGCGCCGCGACGCTACAGCGACGGGGACGGGCACCTGCATCTGACCGTCGACGGGCTGCGGGAGGTGTGGTTCGACAGCGCCGACACGACCGGCGCCGACGTGCGCGACAGTCCCGGTGGCCCGGAGATCCGGCTCGGCGCGGAGGGGCTGCTGCGCGGGAGCGCCGCGCACATCCTGCCGATGGACGTGCAGTGGCACCTGTCGCGGGCCGGCCGGGCCGTCGACCGGATCACGGTCCGTAAACGGCGAGCGGCGCCCGGCGACGAGCCCGAGCGGTGGCCGGGCGGGCGGTTGTGGGGCGCGGCGTCCGCGTTCCGTGAGGCGGTGCGGCGCATCCACCGGGTGCGCCGGGCCGAGGAGGTGGGCCGGATCCCGATCGCCGAGTTGTGCGAGGTGCTGGCCGGTGCGGGCACGCGGGCGATGGCCGCGTCGGACGGCCCGGCCGCTGACGCGGACCGAGCGTTCCGGATCCTCACGGAACGCTGGAGCAGTGTCGGACCGGACGGTCCGGAAGCCGGCGAGGAGCTGCCGGATGGCGCCCGGCTCACCCTGATGATGTACGAGACGGAGTCACGCCTGGTGACGGTGAACTACGTCGATCCGGGTGACGGGCGGCCGCGGGCGGCGAAGATGATCTGGCCGGAGCGGGTCCTGATGGGCAACGACGGCGACGAGCTGACCCTCACCGACGGCACGGAGGGCACCCCCTCCCACTTCTAAGCTATAGCGGATGGGGGATCTTGCCGCAAGACCCGGGGGAGCGCGCAGAATCGCTTCGTTTCTGCCCGCAAGGTGAGAGGACGGTCAGCGGTGACCCGCTACGTCATGAATCTGGACGAGATCGACCGGGACCAGGTCGCGATCGCCGGAGGCAAAGGGGCACATCTGGGGCAGCTGCTGCGGATCGACGGGGTCCGGGTGCCGCCCGGATTCGTGGTCACGACCGCGGCTTTCGATCGGGTCGCGCCCGCTTTCGAGAAAGGGCTGGCCCCCGACGATCCGGTGGTCCCTCCGGACGATCTGGCGGCGGCGATCCATGACGCCATCGCACCCGGTCACACCTATGCGGTGCGCTCCAGCGCCACCGCCGAGGATTCGGCGACGGCGTCGTTCGCCGGCCAGCACGACACCTTCCTCAACGTGCCGGCGGACGCGGTTCCCGTCCACGTGGCCAGGTGCTGGGCCTCGCTCTTCACCGACCGGGCGGTCGCCTACCGGCAGCGCAACGGGATCGATCACGGCGCTGTGCGGATGGCCGTCGTGGTGCAGCGGATGATTTTCCCGCGCGCCTCGGGAATCGTCTTCACCGCCGATCCGGTCACCGGCAATCGGCGGATCACCTCCATCGACGCCGGTTTCGGGCTCGGTGAGGCGCTGGTTTCCGGCCTGGTCGACGCCGACGTCTACAAGGTCCGCGACGGCGAGATCATCACCCGGGAGATCGCCACGAAAAGGCTGCGGATCACACCCACGCCCGGAGGCGGCACCGCACCGGAGGCGATCGCCGCCGGGCAGCAGCACCTTCCGGTTCTCAACGACGCGGAAATCGTACGGCTGAACGAGCTCGCCCGACGACTGGAGGCCCATTTCGGGACCCCGCAGGACATCGAATGGTGCCTGGACGACGACGGTTTCGCGATCGTGCAGAGCCGTCCGATCACCACGCTTTTCCCCGTCCCGGAGGCGCCCGACGACAATCCACGGGTGTACGTCTCGGTCGGCCACCAGCAGATGATGACCGAGGCGATGAAACCGCTGGGCCTGTCGGTGTGGAAACTGACGTCGCCGGGCCACATGCACGACGCGGGCGGCCGGCTGTTCGTCGACGTGACCGGGCGGGTCGGGCCGGGCCTGCTGGCCGCCATGACCAAGTCGGACCCGCTGATGGGCGACGCCCTGCGCAGTGTCGTCGACAGCGGTTTCGTCCCGCTCGCCGACGACGGCGGCCGCCCGCCGGTGCCCGGGCCGAGCGCGGCCGAGGCGCCGCCGAACGACCCGGCCGTCGTCGCCGAGCTGGTCGAGCACCGGCGGTCGATGCTGGCGGCGCTGGAGCGGGACATCGCCACGAAGAGCGGCCCCGAGCTGCTGGACTTCGTGCTCGCGGACGTCCAGGAGATCCGGCAGATGCTGTTCGACCCGCGCAACATGCCGGCGATCATGGCGGGCATGGAGGCCACCTGGTGGCTCAACGAGCACCTCGAGGAGTGGCTCGGCGAGAAGAACGCGGCCGACGTGCTGACCCGCTCGGCGCCGGGCAACGTCACCTCGGAGATGGGGATGGCGCTCCTGGACGTGGCGGACGTGCTCCGGGCGTACCCCCAGGTCGTTGATCTCCTCGAAGAGGGCCGCGGCCTGGACCGCCTGCCGGAGGTGACCGGCGGCCGTGAGGCGCGGGAGGCGATCCAGGGGTTCCTCGACGTCTACGGCGCGCGCTGCGTCGGCGAGATCGACATCACCCGTCCGCGGTGGAGCGAGGAACCGGCCGCGATCGTGCCGATGCTGCTGAGCAACATCCGCAACGCCGAGCCGGGGGAGGCCGCCCGCCGTTTCGAGCAGGGCCGCCGGGAGGCGCTCGGCAAGGAGACCGAGCTGCTGGCCCGGCTGCGTGAGCTGCCCGGCGGCGAGGCCAGGGCGGCCGAGACGAAACAGCAGATCGACCGGCTCCGCACGTTCATCGGCTATCGCGAGTTCCCGAAGTACTACCTGGTCAACCGCTACTTCATCTACAAGCGGGCGCTGCTGGCCGAAGCGGGCCGGCTGGCCGCGGCCGGGGTGATCGACGAGCCGGAGGACGTCTACTTCCTTACGTTGCCCGAGTTCCGCGACGTCGTGCACACCGCGCACGCCGACCGGGAGCTGATCCGGCAGCGGCGGGAGGACTTCGCGGGGTACGCGACGCTGACCGCCCCGCGCGTGCTGACCTCCGACGGCGAGGCCGTGCACGGCGCGTACCGTCGCGGTGACCTGCCACCCGGCGCGCTGGCCGGGCTGCCCGTCTCGGCCGGCACCGTCGAGGGCCGTGCCCGGGTCGTCCTCGACGTCGCCGACGCCGGCCTGGAACCGGGCGACATCCTGGTCACCACCAGCACCGATCCCAGCTGGACGCCCGCCTTCGTGACGATCGCGGGCCTGGTCACCGAGGTGGGCGGGCAGATGACGCACGGCGCGGTGATCGCCCGCGAGTACGGCCTGCCCGCCGTCGTCGGTGTCGAGAACGCGACCACCCTGATCGAGGACGGCGCCCGGATCCGGATCCACGGCACCGACGGCTTCGTCGAGTTCGTTTGACGTCCTCTGCCATAGTTTCCGGATGCGTGAAGCGAAACCGCGCCGGTGGGTCCGTCGACTGTGGCTGACACTGGCGGTGGCGCTGCTGGTCGTGGCGGGTCTGTGGGCCGGCAACTCCTCGGCGCTGCGGGGCGGCGGGGAGGGCCGGCCGTCGCTGCTCGCGCACCGGGGCCTCGCCCAGACGTTCCCGCTCGACGGAGTGGGGAACGACACCTGCACGGCGACCCGGATCCACCCGCCCGGCCACACCTATGTGGAGAACACGATCGTGTCGATGCGGGCCGCCTTCGACGTGGGCGCCGACATGGTCGAGTTCGACGTGCAGCTGACCGCCGACGGGCAGCTGGCGGTCTTCCACGATCCGGTGCTGGAGTGCCGTACCGACGGGACCGGCCGGGTCGCCGACCACACCCTCGCCGAGCTGCGCCGTCTCGACCTGGGCTACGGCTACACCGCCGACAACGGCGCCACCCATCCGTTGCGGGGCACGGCGGTCGGGTTGCTGCCCACGGCGCAGGAGGTGGTGGCCGCGTTTCCCGGCCGGGAGCTGCTGATCGACCTGAAGGACGACGACCCGGCCGACGGCACGGCCCTCGCCGGCTACCTGGCCACGCTGCCCGCCGAGCGCCTGACGACCATCAGCGTGTACGGCGGTGACCACTCGGTGCAGGCCGTCCGCTCCCGTCTGCCGCAGGTACGGGCCACCTCGCGGGCGATCATGAAGGACTGCCTGGTCGACTACCTGGCGACCGGCTGGACCGGCCACGTCGCGGACAGCTGCCGGCGCACCGAGCTGCACCTGCCCCGGCGTTACGGGCAGTACCTGTGGGGCTGGCCGAACCTGTTCGTCGACCGGATGCGCGACGTCGACACCCGGGTGATCCTGGTGGGCGGCGAGGGCGACTGGTCGGAGGGTTTCGACCAGCCCGAGGATCTCGACGCGGTCCCGTCCGGCTGGTCGGGCTGGCTGTGGACCAACCGTACCGACGTGATCGCCCCGCTCGCCGGCGGACGCTAGGCGCGGCCCCGGCGCAGCCGCGCCCCCACGAGCATGAAGCCGATCAGGAACGAATAGATGATCCCTCGCTCGAACAGGCCGATGAGCAGGCCCGGGCCCGAGGTCACGACCGTGGCGAAGACCACCAGCGAGAGGATGCCGAGCGCCCCGGCCGCCGTCAGCAGGCGGCCGGTCCCGGGGCTCATCCCGAGCGGCCGATGTGCCCGGCCGAGCAGGACGATCAGCACGTTGCCGGAGACGAACGCCAGGATGGCGCCGAGCCCGTGATAGCCGCTGTCCCCGTCTCCCGGGAAGAGCGCCACCAGCAGCATGCCGGCCGCCAGCACGACGGCCGCGGCGACGGTGGCCGCCCGAAGGCCGCGGGACAGTCCTTTCAGCAGGGCGACTCCGGCCAGGACGGCCAGGCCGGTCAACCCCATGCCGGTGTTCATCACGGCCGCGAGCGGGGAGTACATGTACTGCCCGAACGCGGTGAGCGGCCCGTGGACGCCGAGGTCGCTGATGAAGTGGTGGGTGTAGCTGTAGGGCGGATCGCTCCACGCCGCGGCGGTGACGAACTCGCCGGTGAAATAGACGATGCCGCTGGCGAGGAGAGCCCCCGCGGCCGCGGGACGCTGCCTGACGTCGGTCACGATGATCCTTTCGACGGGTGGTTCGGTGCCCCGAGCCTGCGGGCCGGCGCTGACATGCCTCGGACACCGCACGGACATCGCCCCCACCGCGAGGCCCGGCGGCGGACCGCGCGAAGATCTGTGGATGGACGGCGGCACACGGCTACGGGTCACGCTGCTCGGCGCCTTCCGCGTCGCCCGCGGTGACACCGCCCTGGCCGTGCCGGGCGCCCGGCTGCGGAGCCTGCTCGTCCGGCTGGCCCTGGCCGGTGGCCGGGCGGTCCCACCGGCGGTGCTGATCGACGCGGTGTGGGCCGACGAGCCGCCCGCCGACCCGGCGCACACCCTGCAGCGACTCGTCTCCCGGCTGCGCCGCGCGCTCGGCCCGGACGCCCCGGATCCCGCGGTCGTGGAGGCGGTCGCGGGTGGATACCGGCTGGCCGTGGCGGCGTCCGACGTCGACGCCGTGCGGTTCGAGAGACTCGCCGCCGACGGCCGCGAGGCGGCCCTGGCCGAGGCGGTGGCGCTGTGGGGCGACCGGCCCGGCGTCGAGCCCGCGGTGATCGCCGCGGTCGCGCCCGCCGTCGCGACGCGGCTGGCGCAGACGTCCGTCGAGGTGGTCACCGATCTCGCCGGGGCCGAGCTGTCCGCCGGACGGGCCGAGGCCGCTGCCGCCCGGCTGTCCGGGCTGGTGGCGGACCATCCCGCGCACGAGCGGGCGGCCGCGTCGCTGATCGATGCGCTCGCCGCGCTGGGCCGGCAGGCGGAGGCCCTCGCCGTCTACGAGCGGGTCCGCGAGGCACTGGCCGACGGCCTCGGCGCCGATCCGGGCACCGCCTTGCGCGAGCGGCACCTGCGCCTGCTACGACCCGCACCCGCCCGGCCGGCGCCCACCCTCCCGGCCGCCGTCCCCGCGCCCATCCTCCCGGCCGCCGCCCCCGCGCCCATCCTCCCGGCCGCCGCCCCCGGGCCCATCCTCCCGGCCGCCGTCCCCGCGCCCGCTCTCCCGGCCGCCGCGCCCGTGGCCCTTCCGACGCCCCTGACCAGCTTCATCGGCCGCGACGACGACCTCGACCGGATCGCCGAGCTGCTGCGTGCCGGCCGGCTGGCCACCGTGGTCGGACCCGGTGGCGCCGGCAAGACCCGCCTCGCGCTGGAGGCCGCCCACCGCCTCCGTCCCGAGCACCGCGACGGTGTCCGCCTCGTCGACCTCGCCTCCGTCACCGACCCGGCCGAGACCCCCGCGGCCGTGCTCGCCGCGATCGGCCCGCGCACCGGCGGCCCGCTCAGCCGCGCCGTCGGCGCCGAGCTCGATCTCCTGCTCGCCGAGCTCAGCGGCCGGGACGTCCTGCTGCTGGTGGACAACTGCGAGCATCTGATCGACGCGGTGGCCGGCCTGCTCGCGACGCTGCTGCCCCGCTGTCCCGGCCTCCGGGTGCTCGCCACCAGCCGGGAACCGCTCACCGTCGACGGCGAAGGGCTCGTCCCGCTGGGCCCGCTCGCGCTGCCCGGCCCGGACGACGACGTCACGCGGGCCCGGGACGCCGCCTCGGTCCGCCTGTTCGCCGCGCGGGCCGCCGCCGTCCGCCCGCACTTCCAGGTCGACGAGACGACACTGCCGCATGTGGTGCGTCTCGTCCGCGGCCTCGACGGGATGCCCCTCGCGCTGGAGCTGGCCGCCGCCCGCCTGCGGACCCTGGCGCTGCCCGATCTGGCCGACGGGCTCGCCGACCGCTTCCGCCTGCTCGGCACCGGCAGCCGTGCCGCGTCGCCCCGGCACCGCACTCTGCGCGCCGTGATCGCGTGGAGCTGGGATCTGCTCGACGCCGGCGAACGTGCCGTCGCGGAACGCATCGCCGTGCTGCCCGGCACCGTCACCACCGGCTCGGCGACCGCGGTCTGCCCGGGCGGCACGGACGTCGCGGACCTCCTGGCCTCGCTCGTCGACAGGTCGCTGCTGCACCTCGATCCGGCCACCGGCCGCTATCGCATGCTGGAGAGCATCCGGGAGTACGGCCGTGAGCGCCTCGCCGAGACCGGCGCCCTCGACGAGACCCGCGATCGGGCCGCCGCATATTTCGCCGCACTGATGTCCGAACAGGATCCCCGGCTACGCGGCCCCGGCCAGCCGGCCGCCCTCCGGACCGTCGACGCCGAGTACGACAACACGCTCGCCGCCCTCCACCACCGGTGCGCCAGCGGCGATGCGGCCGGCGCGATCACGCTCGCGCTCGACCTGACCTGGTACTGGCAGATGCGGGGCCGGCACACCGACGGCGCGTACTGGCTGGGGGCGGCGCTCGCGGTGCCGGGCGGCGAGCCCTCGGTCGCCCGTGACTGTGCCCGCGCCGCCCACCTGCTCAACCGGGCCGACCTGCTGTCCGGCATCTCCACGGCGGAGGCGGCCGGCGACCGGGCGGAGATGCGTGAGCTGGCCGGCCGGCTGCTCGCCCGCCCGGACCTGCCGGGCCTCTTCCGGCTGCTGGGCGCGATCCTGCTGTTCCTCCAGGACGAGCGGGCCGCGCTGCCCGCCTTCGAGCGCCTCGCCGACGGTGAGGATCGGTGGTCGGCCGGGCTGGCGCACATGTTCCGGGCCGAGATCGCCGAGAACACCGGCGCCCTCGACCGGATGCGCCACCACGTGGAGGCGGCCCTGGACCACCTCCACCACGCCGGCGACGAGTGGGCCCGGGCCGCCGTGCTGCCGATGCGCGCGATGCTCCGGCGATACGACGACCTGGACGGCGCCCTGGCCGACCTGACCGAGGCCCGGACGCTGACCGGCAGGTTCGGCGCGCTCGGCCTCAGCGACCAGCTCTACGGCGACCTGCGCTGGATCGACCTGCACCTGCGCCGCGGCGACACCGGCGAGGCCGCCGCGACGCTCGATGCCGCCCGCGCCCGTGCCATGCGCGCCTCCTCGACGGAGATGCTGGTCCTCGTCGACGTGCACGAGGCGGCCCTGCGGGTGACGCTCGGTGACCTGGACCGGGCCGGTGACCTGCTCGACGCCGCCGAGCGGGGCCTGTCCGCCGCCACCGTGTTCCCCGGCGGTCACGCCCGGGCGCTGCTGAGCGGCACCCGGGCGGCGTACCTGCTCGCGCGCGACGACCCGCCCGGCGCGGAGCGGGCGCTGGCGGTGGCGACGGCGGCCGCCGAGGCGACCGGGGAACTGCCGCTGCTGGCCCGGCTGACGGTGCAGCGGGCCGCGGTGGCCGACCGGCGCGGGCGGCCCCACGAGTCGGCGGTGCTCCTGGGTGTCGCCGCCCGGCTGCGCGGAGCCCACGACCGTACCGACCCGCAGGTCCGCGAACTCACCCGCCGGGCGACGGCCGCGCTGGGTCAGGACGGGTTCACCGCGGCGTACGCCCAGGGCGGTCGTCCGACGCGGTAGGAAGGGCGCCGAGTTCGGCGAGCAGTCCCTCGGGCGGGTTGTCGCCGAAGAAGCTGGCCATCAGCTCCTCACCGGACGGGACCTCGGCGGTACGCGGGAACATCGCCTGCTCGTACTCCGCGAGCGCGGTCTCGACGTCGCCGGGATGGGCGGCCAGCGCCCGGCCCAGATCGGCGCCGTCGAGCATGGCCAGATTGGCGCCCTCGCCGTTCGGGGCGACCAGGTGTGCGGCGTCACCCAGCAGCGTCACGCCCGGCGCCCGATCCCACCGGTGGCCGAGCGGCAGGGTGTGCAGCGGGCGCGGAATCGGCCCGCGGTCGGCCTCGGTGATCAGCGCGGTCAGCTCCGGCGCCCAGCCGTCGAACTCCCTCGCGATCCGGGCGGCGGCCGCGGCCGGGTCGTCGAAGTCGATGCCGGCGAACCAGTCGAGCGGCCGGACGAGCGAGACGTAGGTGTGGACGGTTCCGCCGCTCTCCCGGTGCGCGACGATACCCTCGGTTGCCGACGGCGCGTACATCGCTCCGGCGCCGACCGTCGCGGCGACGGCCGGGTGCCGGGCCGGGGTGTCGTGCAGGAACGTCTCCATGTACGACTCACCGGTGTACTCCGGCGTGGCGGCGGACAGCAGCGGCCTGATCCGCGACCACGCGCCGTCGGCCCCCACCAGCAGATCGGTCCGCACTGTCGACCCGTCGGCGAAGGTGACCTCATGGCGCCCGTCACCGAGGCCGCGGACCGTGTCGGCCTTGGCGCCCCAGCGGACCGTGCCGTCCGGAAGCGCGTCGAGCAGAATCCGCCGCAGGTCTCCGCGCTGCACCTCGGGGCGTCCGCCGGAGCCGTCGTCGTCCTTCTCGAAGAGGACCGTGCCGTCCGTGCCGAGGAACCGGAACGCCTGCCGGCCCTCCAGGACGATCCCGCGGAACTCGGCGGTGAGGCCGGCCGCCTCGATCGCGAGCAGCCCGTTGTAGTCGTGGATGTCGAGCATGCCGCCCTGCGACCGGGCCGTGGGCGTGGGCTCGGCCTCGTAGACCGCCGCCGGGATGCCGTTCAGGTGCAGGACTCGGGCCAGGACCAGACCGCCCAGGCCGGCGCCGATGATGGTGACGGGAGTGTTCACGATGCTCCTCCGTGTTCGTCGGATGCGGTGCTCGTGAACGATGGCGCCGCCCGCGGACACCGGGCTCCCGCGGCGCGGACACGGGGCCGGCCGAGGCCGGCCCCGCCGGAACTGTCAGCAGTACAGGTTGCCGCCCGGGGCGACGCCGAGGATGGCGGTGAAGCGGTTGTACGCGTCCACGCGGCTCTGGACCTGCGCCGGGTTGCCGCCGTTGCACTCCAGGGAGCCGTTGATGCTGCGGATCGTCTCGCCGAAGCCGCGGCCGTTGACGATCGCGTCGTGCGGGGTCATCGTGCCCGGCCCGCGCTGGGTCATCCAGTACCAGACGGCGGTCTGGTAGGCGACCGACGACTCGTTCTTGACCCGGTCCGGGTTGTTGAGCAGGTCGATGCCGAGCGCGTCACCGGCCGCCTTGTAGTTGAAGTTCCAGCTCAGCTGGATCGGCCCGCGGCCGTGGTAGGCGCTCTGCCCGGCCGGGCACCCGTAGGGCTGGCTGCGGTCGCAGTAGAGCGGCCAGTTCGCCTGGTTGATCTCCTCGACGTAGACCAGGCCGCCGGACTCGTGGTTGATGTTGGCGAGGAAGGCGGCCGCCTCCTGCTTCTTGACGGTGTCGCTGCCGGTGGCGGTGAACGCCGGATACTTCTTCACGGCATCGATCAGGCCGGCGTACGAGTAGAACGCGATCCGGTTCGGGAACATCTGGTTGAACTGCGCCTCGGAGACCGGGAAGGCGCCCGGGTTGGTCGGCGGGTTGGTGGTGCCGCCGCCGGTGCAGGTGTACGGCGACCAGTACCAGGTGCTGATCACCGGGTCGTATCCCGGGTTCTCGTTGGTGGCCCGGTAGTACTGCCCGTTCGTGTAGCGCACGATCGATCCGGCCGGGTAGAACTGCCCGGCCACCCAGTTCGGGTAGTTGCAGGTGGTGGGCGGGTTCGTGGTGCCGCCACCGCAGGCGCCGTTGTCGGCCCACACGCCGGAGCCGCCGGTGCTGGGCGCCTCGCCCTGGGTCCACCACTTGGCGGTCCAGTTGCGCCCGCTGTAGGAGGCCCGCTGCCCGCCGGTGTAGACGGCCGAGTTGTTGTACGCCGCGACGCACGCCTCGGCGGCATTTGACGCGGTCATCGGCAGGATCGCCGCGGCGGCGCCGGCCACCGCGACACCGATCGTGGCCAGGATGGATAACACCCGTTTTCTGGGCATGCTTCACCTTCCGTGCGCCGGGGGACGCATGGTGCGAGAGGGATGAGAGGTATATCGATTCGACTAGATGGGGAGACCGCTCGTCAAGATATCTGTTAAGAAAGTTCAGAAATTATGACGGGCTAAGATCCGCCGATGACCGTCGCCGCGCCGCTGCCGGAATGGGAGCGCCTCCGTGTCCTGCGGGCCGAGCACGAGTTCGCGTCGGTCCGTAAGGAGACGCGGGTGGCGTACCTCCTCTGGGGATTGACCGGTCTGATCGGCGGCCACCGCTTCTATCTCGGTGACACCGGGCGCTCGGTCGCGATGCTGTTCACCCTCGGCGGCCTCGGCGTGTGGACGCTGGCCGACGTGTTCTTCGTCGGCAGGCGCGTGCGCGCCGTCAACCGTCACCGCCGGGCGATGATCATGGCGAGATACGGGATCCTCGACAACGGGTGTTAGGTTGTGCCGGTGAAATGGTGGGACGCGCTCTGGCGCCTGGTCAGCATGCTGGCCGAGGCCACCGGCTCGTCCGATCTGGCGAGCGGCGCGAGCGCCCTGGTCGGTGTGGTCCTGATCGCCGTCCTGGCCCGCGTCCTGCTGGTCCGCCGCGCCCCCTCCGCTGACGGCCACGCCACCGCGGGCGCTCTACGCACCCGCGCCGTGCGCACCGGCGTGCCCCGCCACCGAGACCCGGACGCGTCCGGGCGCACCCGCCCCCGAGGACCGACCGCGGCCCCCGCGGCCGCCTGACCTCGCTGCTGCCCGCGTCGGGTGGCCGCTGCCGATCATCCTGTCGTCAGCCGCCCCTGGGGGTTCGCCATGTCCGTCATCTATTCCATGATCTCCGCCGTGCTCCTGTTCTGGCACTCGACCTGGGACGCCCTGCTCGGCGACCCGCACGGCCTGAGCACCGACTGGGCCTGGGTGCTCGGCATCGTCTTCCTGGTGCTGACCGTCCGGGTCGCGCTGTTCCCGCTCTTCCTGCGGCAGGTCCGCTCGCAGCAGGCCCTCCAGCGGCTGCAGCCGAGATTCCGGGAGCTGCAGGCCAAACACAAGGGCGACCCGCAGTCGCTGCAGCGCGAGCTGACCGAGTTGTATCAGCAGGAGAAGGTCAGCCCGTTCGGCGCGTTCCTGCCCATGCTGATCCAGATCCCGATCTTCATCGGCCTGCTGCACGTGCTGCGCCACCTCAACCCGGCCATCGAGGACGTCGCCACCCGTACGCTCTACGGCTGGTCGGAGACGCAGTTCCTGGACGCGTCCGGCGCCCACCTGTTCGGCGCCCCGATCGCCGCGTCCTTCCAGTCCGGCGGCGCCGTCCAGCTCGTCGCCGGGGTGCTGATCGCCGCCATGATCACCACGACGTTCCTGACCACCCGGATGTCGATCCTCAAGGCCGGCTGGTCGGAGAACCCGCAGCAGCGCACCGTCCAGCGGCTCATGCTCTTCGGCTTCCCGCTGTCGCTGCTGGTGTCCGGCCTGATCTTCCCGGTCGGCGTCATCCTCTACTGGACCACGCAGAACCTGTTCGCCCTCGGCCAGCAGATCTGGCTCAACCGGAGGTATCCGGCCACGCCGGCGGTCCTCACGCCGGCCGGCTGACCGGGCCCGCCTCGACCGTGCCCGCCGACGCCGTCTTCGCCTACGGTTCCCTGGCGCACCCTGAGACGGCGGCCGCCCTGTGCGGCCCGCACGCCCGGCTGGGGAGGGACTACTTCCCGGCGGTGCTCGCCGGCTACCGCCGCGCCTGGACGGTGGCGACCGACAATGCGGTGGCCGGGCGGGAGGTCGCGTACTTCGAGCCGGGAACCGGCATCCGTCCACCGTGCCAGGTGCTCTTCCTCGACGCGGCGCCGATGCCCGGCGCGAGCCTCGACGGCGCCCTGCTGCCGCTGCGCGCCGAGGACCTGCCGGCGCTCGACGAACGGGAGGGGAACTACCGGCGCCTCCAGGTCACCGAGCACGTCGACATGGCGGCGATCCCGGCACACCGGCGACCCGGCCGGGTCTGGCTCTACGTCGGCACCGCTGATGCGGCCCGGGCGGCGGCGACCGGGACCGCCGCGGGCACGGCGGTGATCTGGCGCCGCTATCTGGACCGGGTGACGTCCGCCTTCGGTTTCTACGACGGTGTTCTCGACCGGTTCCGCGCGGAGCGCCTGCCGGTCCCCCCGGAACGGGTCGTCGATCTCGACCGGCGGCGCGCGGGTCGCCCGACAGACCCGTACCGAGCCGGCCCGGCGGGCGTGACCGGCTAGGACAGCCGGATCGGGTTGACCACGTCGGCGGTGACGGTCAGCAGCATGACCGCGCCGCCGATCAGGACCAGCGCCATCGTGACCGGGTAGAGCCGGGTGAAGTCGATCGGCCCGGCCGCCGGCAGCCCGCGCAGGCGGCGCAGCGCGTCACGCGCCCGCTCGAACCAGATCACCATGATGTGCCCGCCGTCCAGCGGCAGCAGCGGCAGCAGGTTGAACACCGCCATGAACAGGTTCAGGCTCGCCAGCAGCAGCAGGAAGACCTCCCACAGGCCCCGCTCGGCGGCCTCACCGCCGAGCCGGCTCGCCCCGACCATGCTGATCGGGGTGTCGGGGCTGCGCTCGGCGCCACCGATCGCGGCCACCACCGCGGGCAGGCGCTGCGGAAAGGCGATCAACTGAGCGAAGGTACGGCCGAACAGGTCACCCGTGTACGCCACGGTGGCCCCGGCCGCGTCCACCGGCCCGTACCGCAGAGAGGCGGGCGGCGCCTGTGCGGTCGCCCCGATCATCCCCACCCGCGCCCCGCCCCGGGTCACCCGCGCCACGTCCACGGTCAGCGTCAGCGTCGTGCCGCCACGCCGCACGGTCACCGCGGTCGGGCCGCTCGCGGACTGCACGGCGGCGAGCACGTCGGACCAGAGCGGGGTGGCCGTCGCGCCGACCGCGAGGATCCGGTCGCCGGCCCGGATCCCGGCGTCGGCGGCCGGGCAGGTCGTCGCGGGGCAGGTGGTGGACGCGACGACCGGCTCGGCGACCGGATGCAGGTTGGGCAGGCCGGCGCTGACCGCGAGGCCGTAGAGGATCGCCATCGCCAGCAGCACGTGCGTGACCGCGCCGGAGGCCATCACCACGGTCCGCCGCCACGCCGGGTGGCGCCACATCGCCCGTGGCCGCTCGTCCTCGGTGAGGTCGTCGAGCGTGGTCATGCCCGCGATCTCACAGAAACCACCGATCGGCAGGGCCTTCAACCCGTACTCGGTGTCACCGCGCCGGAACGAGAACACGGTCGGGCCCCGGCCCACGAAGAACCGCCGCACCCGCATCCCGAAGGCGCGCGCCGACAGCAGATGACCCGCCTCGTGCAGCGCGAGCGAGACGCACAACCCGGCGACGAACAGCGTGACCCCGATGACGTATGCCAGCACGCGGCGATCGTACGCCGCGACGGCCGCGTAGTATCGCCCCGCCGGAACGAGGGGATGATCATCGGGGCCTCGTGCCGGATCGATCGGCTGGAGCGGAGACTGATATGCCTGCAATCGCGATTCTCCGCGACATCTTCCTCGCCTACCGCGAGCGTGACGGCGAGGAGCACGACGGGTTCCTCTTCGAGGACCCCTACGGGCCGTTGTCCCGGCTCGACGTCTTCGTCTACCGGACGCTCGACCTGACGACGTTCGCCACCATCGGGATGGCGGCGCAGCCGATGCCGGCTGCGCCGGGCCCGGGCGGGGGAGGGCGGGCCGAGCTGCGGCTGGCCCGGCGCGGCCGGTTGCAGCGTTCCGAGGAGCATGCCATCGCGGTACGGCTGGCGAATCTCGCCGTCCACCCGTTCCTCACCGGCGACCAGCTCAACTGGGGTCACATGATCGGGTTGGGCGAGGAGTTCCCGGCGTTCCCGGGCCGCCGGTCGGTGTTCCTCTCCGGGCCGCTCAGCCCGGAGGCGCTCGACTACGTCCGGACCGGCGAGGGCGCCGTGCGCATCCTCAACGTCGTCCCGATCACCGACACCGAGCGCGAGCGCGGCCGGCTGATGTCCCCGCTGGCCTTCGCCGAGTCCCTGCTGACCCAGCGTGACCTCTGGTCATAGCCGGTTGATGTGGGTGATCTGCCAGCTCAGGTCGAGGGCGGCGGCGCCCGCCGGCTGCCGGGTCAGGCCGAGGAACATCCAGGCGCGGTAGACCGGCCGGATCAACTCGCGTTCCGCCTCCGGCAGCGGCCGCACCTCCTCGTAGCCGCGGATCACCTCGTCCTGGTATCCGCGCCAGGACAGCACGAAGTCGGCCACCTGGTACGTGTGGTGGGCGCCTTCGAAGTCGAGCAGCCCGGTGAGGCGGCCGTCGTCGTAGAGCAGGTTCCACGGCGCGACGTCGCCGTGGATGACACTGCGCGGCGCGTCGATGCCGGGATGCTCGTCGAACCAGGCCACCGCCGCGTCCCGGCAGCGCCGCAGGATCGCGCCCTCCTCGGGCCGCGCCGCCTCGTGCGCCCGTAGCCAGCGCTCCAGCTCCGGGTCGGCGACGACGTCGGCGGGCAGGGCGAAACCACCACGCTGCCCGGTGATGCCGGTCGCCGTGGCCGCCAGGTGCAGCTCGGCGAGCAGCCGTCCCCGCGCCCGCTGCTCGGCCGGCCCCGGATCCCGCGGCCGGCCGGGCAGCCGGGCGAACAGGACCCAGGCCCCGCCCGGCACGACCAGCGGCTCCTCGATCGGCTCCGGGGTGGGCCAGCCCTGCGCCCGCAGCGCCGCCGCCACCCGCAACGGGTAGCGCCAGTCCTGCTCGGTGAAGAACTTGACGATCACCGGGAGGCCGTCGCGCTCGGCCGCCCAGGTGCCGTTCACCCGGTCGGTGAGCGCCCGGTGATTCGCCAGCCGCCATCGGGCCCACGGCGTCACCGGGCGGCGCCGATGCCCGCCAGGATCAGGTCGATGCCGACCAGGAACTGCTCCCGGTCGTCGTGGTCGCCCAGCTGGCCGGCCACCCCGCGCAGGAACGGGAACTCGGCCGGATCGAGGCTCGCCCACACCGCGGCCTCCGCGCCCAGCAGCTCGGCGCGGCTCTTGCCGGCCACCCGCGCCCGCGCGTTCGCCGCGTTCTGCCCGGCCACGCCGAGGATGAAGCTGAACAGCGTGGACGTCGCGAAGAACTGATGGTGGTGCGGCATGCCGAGCGCCTGCACCTGCTGCCCGAGCCGCTCGATGATCCGCATCGACGCGGACCGCGACGCCAGCCCGGCCAGCTGCCCGCCGATCCACGGGTGGCGGTCGATCGCGTCGAACATGCCGAGCGCGAGGGCTCGTACCGCATCGCGGGGGGTGGTGTCGGCTTCGTCACTGCGCAGCACGTCGGCGAGGGTCGCCTGGACCGCCGCGGCGAGCAGCTCCTCCTTGTTCGCCACGTGCCAGTAGATCGCGCCCGGACCGGTCTTGAGCCTGGTGGAGAGCGCGCGGAAGGTCAGCGCGCTCTCTCCGCCGTCGTCGAGCATCGCGATCGCCGCCTCGACGATGCGTTCCCGGGAGAGCCCGTCCTGACCGGTCCTGGTAGCCATGCGCCCATCTTGACATGTCTGGAACGACGTTCCAAGCTTGCCTCTGGAACGACGTTCCAGCGATATCGAAGAAAGGTCCGCATATGACTGTCATCACCCTGGACAAGCCGGGCGGCGCCGGATCCCTGCGCGCCGTCTGGCCGGCCATCCTCGGCCTGTCCGTCGTCTTCCTCGTCGAGATGCTCGACAACTCGGTCCTCAACGTCGCCCTGCCGACCATCGCCCGCGAGCTGCAGGCCTCCGCCACCGACCTGCAATGGATCACCTCCGGCTACTCGCTGCTGTTCGGCGGCCTGATGATGGCCTTCGGCGCGATCGCCGACCGGTTCGGCACCCGCCGGATGATGCTCATCGGCCTGGCCCTGTTCGCCCTCGCCAACCTGGCCGTCCTGATCGTGCACACGCCCGGTCAGCTGATCGCCGTCCGTGCCGCCATCGGCGTCACCGCCGCCACGACCGCCCCCGGCACCATGGCCCTCTGCTTCCGCCTCTTCGACGCCGAGAACCTGCTGATGCGCGCCACCTCGCTGATCACCACGGTCGGCCTCGTCGGCCTGGCCGTCGGCCCCACCGTCGGCGGCCTCGTCCTGCAGGCCCTGCCCTGGCAGACGCTGCTGGTGATGAACGTGCCGATCGCCGTGCTCGCCATCCTCTGCATCCGCACCGGCATCCCCGCCGACGACCCCGCCCAGCGCAACACCAGCCCCCTCGACCTGCCCGGCGCCCTGCTCGGCACCGTCACGATCGTCCTGGCCCTGTGGACCGCCACCCTCGCCGTCGAAGAGGGCTGGAGCCACGCCACCCCCTGGCTCGCCGGCCTGGGCGCCGTCGTGACCGCGATCGTCTTCGTCGTCCACGAGCGGCGCACCGCCCACCCGCTGTTCGACTTCGCCCTGATCCGGCGGCCCGCCGTCTCCGCCAGCCTCGCCTACGAGGCGGCCATGGGCCTCGGTATGGCCGTCATCGCCTTCAGCGTCTCCCTCCAGCTGCAGCTGGTCTGGGGCTGGACCCCCGCCCAGGCCGCCCTCGGCAACCTCCCGCAGATCATCGTCATGCTCGCCATCGGCCCGTTCGTCGAGAAGATCGTCACCCGGCTCGGCACCCAGCGCGCCGCCCGCATCGGCGCCGCCGCCGTCATCACCGGCCTGCTCGTCTACGCCCTGCTCGGCCGCTACGACTACGTCTGGATCGCGGTGGCCCTCGCGCTCACCGCCGGCGGCATGCGCGTCGTCGCCACCATCGCCGGCGTCACCGTGATGCGCGGGCTCCCCGAGGACCAGACCTCCACCGGAGCGGCCCTCAGCGACACCAGCCAGGAGGTCGCGAGCAGCATCGGCATGGCCGTCACCGGCACCATCGTCGCCGCGGCTCTCACCGGATCCCTTTCGGACATCACCGGTGGTACGGCCTCCGCCACCGCCTTCCAGAACGCCGTCACCACCGCCACGCTGGCCCTGACCGTCGTCTGCGCCGCCCTGGTGACCTGGGCCGCCCGCCGTGCCCGCACCTGATCACCGGCCCGGCCGCCGACGGTCGTACCGCTCCGAGTGACGGCCCGCCGTCGCTCGGAGCGGTTTTCTACTCCTCGGCGGGCGCGTCCGTGCCGGAGCGCGAGTCCACCAGATACACCTGCTCACCCGCCCGCGGATCCCGCGCCTGCAGCAGATGGAACATCGGCGAGTACGGGCCGCCCAGGTCCACGACCGTCGCGCCCGCGCCGAGCACCCCGCGCACCAGATGTGACGGCGCGGTCAGGTCGATGCGGGTGACCACTCCGGGCGTCACCCACACCGGGATCCCGCTCACGAACCCCGACACCTGGGCGTGGTAGTGACCGCACAGCACCGCCCGTACGTCACTTCCGGCCAGCACCTCGGCGAGCCGCCCGCCGTTGCGCAGGTTGACGTCCGCCATCGACGGCGACGTGCCGATCGCGATCGGCGGATGGTGCAGGGCCACCACCGAGCCGGCCGGCGCCGGCCGCGACAACAGCCGACCCAGCCAGGCCAGCTGCTCCTCGCTCACCACACCGTGCACCGAGCCGGGCACCAGACTGTCCAGCGTGATGATCCGCAGCCCGCCCACCTCGCTGACCGCCGACCGGTCCGGCCCGCTCTCCCCGAGGTCCGCGCCGTCCGCCCCGCGATGGGCGCTGCCGAACACCGTCGCGAACGGCTCCCGGGCGTCGTGGTTGCCGGTCGTGTAGACGTGCGGCACCCCGCGCTCCCGGGCGAACGCCCCCACCCGCTGCAGCACCGCCGCACACCCCTCGGCCGACCCGTCGTCGGCGATGTCCCCGGTCACCAGGACGACGTCGATGTCCGGCACGAACCGCGCGTCACGCAGGATCCGGTCCAGCGAGCCGGCCGCGTCGACCCCGTCCTCGTCGAAGCCGGACCCGGTCATGTGCGGGTCGGACAGATGCAGGATCCGATGGGTGGTCACGGGCAGCTCCTCATCCGGTGACGGAGGAGCACCCAGGCGGTCGATGCTCCCGACGTCACTCCCCGGTGGTGACCCACCCGCGCCAGTCGTGTCCGGCCAGGCTATGGCGGCGCCGGTGGCCGGGGCAAGGTGTCATCGGCCGGATGCCGACGCGGCGGACGTCGATGTGACGGCGGCCTCCAGGCGCAGCCCCGACCCGATGATCACGAGCAGGGCGGCGAAGAAGTAGCCCTTCACCGGGGTGGCGTCGGTGGCCAGCCCGATCCCGGCGATCAGCAGCCCGGTCAGGATCGCCATGGTGCCGAGGATGCGGGCGGTGTCGGCGCGTCGCTCCACCTTGTTCATGCGCCGAGACGGTACAGGGTGAGCGCGGCCAGCGAGGGGGCGTCGACGATCCGGCCGGTACGGATCATGGTGGTGATCTCCTCGTCGGTGAACGCCCGGTGGATCATGTCCTGCTCGGTCACCTCCCGGTCCGGCTCACCCTCGGCGAGGCCGGTGGCCAGGTAGACGTCGAAACCCTGCGTGCAGTAGCCGTACGCCTCGTAGAGATGACCGAGATGGCTCATCGAGGAGGCGCGCAGCCCGGTCTCCTCGGCGAGCTCGCGCCGCGCCAGGGACGCCTGATCGCCCGACGCGCCGGCGCCCCAGCTGCCCTGCGGGAACTCCCACGCCCGCCGCCCCACCGGGTACCGGAACTGCTCCACCATCCAGAACCCGTCCCGCCACCGGGGCAGGACCAGCGCGAAGTCCGGTTTCTCCACCACGCCGTAGATGCCGGGCGTGCCGTCCGGGCGGCGGATCTCGTCCTCCCGTACCGTCATCCACGGGTTTGAATAGACGACGCGACTGCTCACCTGCTCCATGGGAGACTCCGATGCTGTTGACGATCTCCGGTTCGAGCTGTTCCGGCAAAACCACCACGGTGCGTGCCTGCGGGCCGATCGACGGCCTGGTCTGGCACGACTTCGACGAGATCGGCGTGCCGGACGACGCCGACCTGGTCTGGCGGCACCGCAGCCTGGAGGGCTGGCTTCAGAAGGCGCTGCGGTACCAGGCCGACGGCCTGGACATGCTGCTCACAGGCCAGTCGCCGCTCGGCGAGGTGCTGGCCTGCCCGTCGGCGCCGCTGCTCGACGGCATCGCGGCGTGCCTGCTCGACGTCGACGACGACGTGCGGCGGCAACGCCTCGCGCAGCGTGACCCCGGCAAGTGGGACGACCGCGCCACCGACAGGTTCATCGGCTGGGCGCGATGGCAGCGGGCCCACGCCGCCGACCGGTGGCACCTCCCGGAGGCGATCACCGCCGGCGGCTGGGAGCCGATGCGCTGGGACCGCTGGGCCGACCTCCCCGGCTGGGCGGTGACGGTCATCGATACGACCGGCCGGTCCGTCGAGGAGTCCGCGGCCGACCTGCGACGGTGGATCGACGATCAACGCCGGTCCGCGAACCAGGACATCGCCTGACCGTGCCCGCGGGCCCACGCCAGCGGCACGCCGTCGAGGGCGACCACGTTGTGCAGCGCGTCGTCCGGCGCGGGCGGCAGCTTCCCGACCGGGACCAGGCCGGGCGCCTCGACCGAGATCCGATGGCCCGGCAACGTCCGGACCAGTTCCTCGAACGCCAGCCGCTTCGGCTCCGGCACCTGGTACAGCACGGACGTGTGGAAGACGACGAGCGTCGCCTCCGCGGGCGCCTGGGCGGCCAGGGCCGGCAGATCGTCGACGAGGTCACCGCGGATCAGGTGCGGAGGATCAGCGGCGGCGATCGCGGCGGCCGCCCGCAATCGCTCCCGGCGATGCTCGTGTTCCGGCCAGATCAGCGCGTCCAGCCAGGCGACATCGTCCGCATCGGTCACCCGCAGCGGGTTGAGATCCAGCCCGGCCCGCCACGCCACCTCCGGCAGCCGGGTCGGCGGCTCGGCCCCGGTCAGCTCACACTCCAGAACCGGGCCGCCGTCGCCGAGACGGTGGTCGCCGTAGCGGTAGGCGTACCGATCGGGATAGAGCCCGAGCCCGGCCGACGCGCCGACCTCCAGCAGGGCGAGGGGTTGCGGCAGGCTCTGCAGTACGGGCAGCAGCACCGCGCATCGACCGGGCTCGTTCGTCTGCGTCGCGCGGGCACGCAGACCGGCCGCGATCTCCGCCCAGCGCCGGACCGTGAAATCGTGGAACGCCTCCGGGTCGCCGACCGGCCCGCCCAGCAGCCGCACCACCCCGAACAGCAGGTTCGGCTGCCGCTTCGCCTCCGGAACCTCGTCCAGCAGCCGGTGGAGCGTCTCGTCCGCGGCCACCGCCCGGGACAGCCGCTCATAGGTGGGGGAGACGCCGTGGGCTTCCCGATCGGCGAACGCGGTGTAGGTCGCAGCGGTGCTCATTCCAGCGATCTTGGCACAGTCGATGTGAGAAGGTCGTCCCGTGGGAATGGAGCTGATCGGCCGCCGCCTGTCCGCCGCCGAGCACGATGCGGTCCTCGCCGATCCGGCGCTGGTGGAAACGCTGCTGTTCGGGTCCGAGGACGAGGACGACGCCGATGGGATGCCGGAGCCCGACCTGGATCTGGACAAATCCTGGCACGCCGTGCACTTCCTGCTCGCCGGCTCGGCGTGGGGCCTCGGTGACGGCCTCGCCGGTGCGGCGGTCCTCGGCGGCGACGACATCGGCGAGGACGGCGGCTACGGCCCGGCCCGGCTCGTCTCCGCCGACCGCGTCCGGGCGATCGCGGAGGCCCTCGACGCCGTCACCGATGACGCTCTCCGGGCCCGGTTCGACCGCTCCGCCATGAAAGCCGCCGAGATCTACCCGGACATCTGGGACGAGGATGTTCCGGTCGACGGCTTCCTCGAGGAGATCGCCGGCCTCCGCATCTTCTACCGCACCGCAGCCGCCGACCACCAGGCGATCCTCCTGATGATCACCTAGACGACCGGCACCTCGGTGCCGGGCGCCGCCGCCGGGTCACGTCCGCGCCCGGTCTGATCTCTGACCGAGATTGATCGCGGCGCGAGATGAGCCACCGGCGGTTTTCCTGGGCCGAGTGAGGCCCGAAGTCAGGTGGCGGCCGGCTCGCGGGCGGCTTCCTCGCGGGCGGTCAGCGACCCGTCGAGGGCGTGCACGACGACGGTGGCGACGGCCGTGACGGCGGCCAGCGCCAGCCACGGCACGGCCGGCCCGCGGGCGTACAGAGCGGTGAAGAAGACCGGCGCGATGATGCCGGCGAAGGCGAAACAGTACTGGTAGACCGCCAGATAACGGTCCCGCTGCGCGGGTGGGGCGGCCGCTGCAGAGAGGGCGTTCGACAGCGGCGCGTGGATGAGGTCGGCGGCGGCGAAGAAGATCAACCCCACCAGGAGGTACGGGACGAGCGCCGCCCCCGGAACCCGGACCGCCGCCGCGTACAGCAGCGCCCACACCACCCACAGCACGCCGGCCAGGGCAAGCCCACGGGGCCGGGACAGCGGCCGGACCACCCGGACGGCGAGCGCCTGCCCGGAGGCGAGCAGCACCGTGTTCGCCGCGAGCAGCGGCCCGACCAGCCAGTCCGGGGTGGGCAGCGCCTCGATGAGGTAGACCGGCAACGCGACACCGATGAACACGCTGCACAGCGCGAAGATCGTGTTCACCGCGATCAGCAGCAGGTAGGGGCGGTCGCGCAGCATCGCCCGATAGCCGCCGGCCACCGGTCCGCCCACCGGGGCCGGCGAATCGCGGGGCACGGCGAGCAGCAGCACCGCCGAGATCAGGAAGGTCGCCGCGTTGACCCCGACCACCGGCCGGTACCAGCCGTACGCCACGACCAGCCCGCCGACCAGGGTGCCGGCGCCCATCGACGCCATCTGGATCATGCCGGTGACCGCGTACCGCCGGTCGGTGTGCTGCCGGTCCTCACCGGGTTCGCCGAGCCCGGCGACGACGGAGAAGAACGACGACCAGAACAGCCGTTGCCCGACCGCCGCGAGCATGGCCACGACCAGCACCGCCGCGGGGGAGCGCGCCCACCCGTACGCCAGGAATGCCGTGCCCTGCACGACCTGCGCCAGGATCACCCGGTCGACCGGCCGGAACCGGTGCGCCACGTGCCCGACCAGCAGCGGGACGGGCAGCGACGCGACCGTGGCGACGCTCAGCAGCACACCGACCGTGCTCAGCGACAGGCCGGCGACCTCGGTGAAATACAGCAGCGACATCGGCAGGAAGAGGCCACTGCCGAACATGTCGACGGCGAGGGCACAGGCGAGCGGGATCAGTCGTCGGCGTCCGGGCATCGGAACTGTCTAACAGAACCCGTCGATCGATTCCGCTGAATTATGTGACCATCGGTTGGCAGGATGGCTTGTCATGAGGACTCAGGTGACGTTCGACTGCGCCGACCCGCACGCCCAGGCCGCCTTCTGGGCGCAGGTCTTCGGGGTGGCCGTCGAGGACCACGCCCCGCTCGTCGACAGTCTGATCAGCGACGGCCGGATGGATCCCGCCGACCGGATCATCATCAACGGCCGTTCCGCGTTCCGTGACGTGGCCGCGTGCAGCGATCCGGCCGGGCTCGAGCCGCGCCTGTTCTTCCAGCGGGTCCCCGAGGGCAAGACCGCCAAGAACCGCGTCCACCTCGACGTCCACGTCGCCGGCCACCGCAAGGAGGCGGAGGTCGAGCGCCTGGTCCTGCTGGGCGCCACGCTGATCGAGAAACACAGCGACAGGGGCCCTTTGACGTACGTGCTGCGCGACCCGGAGGGCAATGAGTTCTGCCTGCACTAACCCGGGTCCGGCCGGCTGCCGCCGAGCAGGGCGCCGAGGGACTCGACCGGGACCAGGCCGGTGGCTGTCGCGGCCAGCCGGGGGTCGACCGTGACCAGGGCGTCGGCCTGGAGCCGGGTCACCGCCAGGTATTCGGCGTCGCGCAGGGTGTCCCAGTCGTTCTCCCGCGCGATCCGCCACGCCGTCGCCCGGGAGACACGGTCGCCGAGCAGCCGCATCTTCAGCTCGGTGATCCGCTCGTGCGTCTCCAGAGCCGCCCGGTCGGTACGCTCACCCCGGCGCACGTCGAGCAGCAGGAGATGCAGGGCCTCCGATCGGATGGTGTTCGGCGCGACCAGTTGATGGCCGGGATCCACGGCGAGAGCGTTGTCGACGAGGTGCAGCAGGGTCGGAGCGTCGATCACATAGCGGGCCACCGGTTCAGGGTAGGGGCTGAGGGAGCTGATGGACGTCTATCAGGCGGTGCGCACCCGGCAGTCGATACGCCGGTTCACCGGCCGGCCCGTCCCGCGGGAGACTCTGCGACGGGTGCTGGCAGCGGCCGCCGACGCGCCGTCGGGCAGCAACATCCAGCCCTGGCACGTCTGTGTCGTCGCCGGTGACGCGCTGGCGGTGCTGAAGAAGACGGTCGCCGCGCGGGCCGCGGCCGGCGACTCCGGCGACGAGCGGGAGTTCGCCACCTACCCGCCCGACCTCGACCCGTCGTATCGCGAGCGCATGGCGGCGGCCGGCGAGGTCATCTACGGCCGGCGCGGCGTGCAGCGCGGCGACGCCGCGGGCCGGGCCCGGATCCGTGCCGAGAACTGGAGCTGCTTCGGCGCCGGCACCGCGCTGTTCTACTACGTGGACCGGGACATGCCACCGCCGCGTTGGGCGGACGTCGGCATCCACCTCCAGACGGTGATGCTGCTGCTGCGGGCCGAGGGGCTGCACAGCTGCACGCAGGAGGTGTGGGCGGAATACCACCGCAGCGTCGCCCGGGTGACCACGCCGCCGCCCCGGCGCCTGCTGTTCTGCGGCATGTCGATCGGGTTCGCCGACCCGGCGTCCGTCCCGCCCCGTCCGCGCCGCGCCCCGCTGCCGGAGACGGTGACGTTCCTGGACTGACCGGTCAGCGCCAGCGCTCCGGGCAGCGGCCGGAGCGGCGCAGCCGGCCGAGGATGTCCTCGACGGCGTAGACGCCGAGCATCCCGGCGAGACCGGTGATGACCGGGGTGGCGAGGTCGGTGAGAAGCGTCTGCATGACCCCCTGGTCGGCCGGTCCGATTGCCGCGGTGGGTGTCATCGGGGTGCGGAACGGGTGCGGGCGGCCGAGGACCGGGGTCAGTCGAGCGGGGCGTACCACTGGGCGCCGGTGACCAGGATGCGTTTGGCCTGGTCCCGGTTCCAGACGACCCGCATGCCGTGGTCCTGCAGAACCGGGAAGACCACCGTGTCCATCAGGTGCTCCAGATCGGACTGGTAGGCGGCCCGCTTCTCGTCGTCGGAGAGCGACTCGTACGCGTCCTCGTCGAAGTCCTCCGGCGGGTAGACGCCGTAGCCGAGGTAGACCGAGCCGTTCGGGTCGGCGATCAGCGAGTCGGTGTCCTGGGTGTGGTACCAGACGTAGCCACGCCAGTGGCGGGAGTCGTCGCGTTCGTCGTGGATCTCGGCGGAGGCGCAGGTGCCGCAGCAGCTGAAGTCCTCGCGGGCCAGGACACCGCGGGCGTTGAGCTCGGCGAAGGCCTGTGTCAGGTTGCTGCGCACCGGGCCCCACGACCGTTGCTGATCGCGGCGGACGGCGAGCGCCCTCTCGTACGCCGTGGTCAGCTCCTCGTCGGTGAGGCCGTGCCGCTCCTCGTCGTCCTCGAGGTAGTCGACGAACTCGGCCGGGTCGTCCTCACCCTTCACGATCCAGGTCCAGATCTCCTCCTCGATCTCGGTGCGGGCCTCGCCGGTGATCCGGGCGGGCAGGAACGTCACACCGTCGGGGCGGTCGTTGTAGACCCAAGCGCTCATGCCCGTGATGATGACACAGCGTGATCGCGGCCCGGCAAGGGCACCGGGCCGCCCGTTTCCGATCAGCGCCCGACGGCCGAGGTCGTCGGCGCGGCCCGGGACCGGCCGGTCCACCAGCCCGGCGAGGCGCACCGCGACATCGTGCGCGGAGATCGGCTGGACCGGAACGTCCGGCGCTCACACCCGCCGCACGATCGTGCCGGCTGCGGTGAGGGCGCCGGTCTGCTCGTCGGGGGCGTCCTCGGTGGTGACGACGACGTCGAGGGCGGACACCGGCGCCACGTGGGCCAGCGCGGTCCGGGTGAGTTTGGCCGGGTCGGCGAGCGCGACGACCCGGTGCGCGGAGGCGATGATCGCGCGTTTGACCGCGGCGTCGTCCAGGTCGTAGGCGGTGAGCCCGTCCGCGGTGAGCCCGCAGCACCCGAGGATCGCCGTGTCGAAGCGCAGCGCCGCCAGCGACGCCAGGGCCAGCGGGCCGGTCAGCGCCAGCTCACCGGGCCGGGGCTCGCCGCCGGGCAGCAGGAGCCGCAGCCGGGGCGCCCCGGTCAGCGCGTTCGCGGCGTGCAGCGACATCGGCATCACGGTGAGCCGCCGGCCGGTGAGCAGCCGGGCCACCTCCAGGCAGGTGGTGCCGCTGTCCAGCACGACGGCCTCGCCATCGGCGATCATGCCGGCCACGGCCTCGGCGATCCGGCGTTTCGCCTCGTGGCCGTCGTGCGCGCGTACCGTGAACGGAGGCTCCTCGCCGCGCAGCATGAGACTGCGGGCGCCGCCGCGGTAGCGCTCGATCACGCCCTGGTCGGCGAGTTGCTCCAGGTCCCGGCGGACGGTCATCTCCGAGGTGCCGGTCAGCTCGGCCAGCCGGGGGACACCGATCTGGCCGGCCTGCTGCACCGCGTCGAGGATCCGTCGATGGCGGTCACTGATCGTCATGCCCGCCATTGAACCGCAAACATGGCCCCGACTCAACGTTCCGAACACTGAACGCGTTTGTTATGTTCGAAAACATGTTCACCACCGTACGGCCGGAAACGGTCCGGGCGGCCACCACGGCCACCTACGTCGCCTTCATCGGCTCCGGCTTCGCGTTCGCCAGCTGGGCCTCCCGCATCCCGCAGGTCCGCGACCAGCTCGGCCTCGACCCGGCGGCCCTCGGCATGGTGCTGCTCGCCATCGCCGCCGGCTCCCTGCTCGCGCTCCCGCTCTCCGGGCCGGTCGTCACCCGGATCGGCTCCTCCCGTACGGTCATGGCGATGGCCCTGCTGCTCGGCGTGGGCCTGATCACCGCCGCCCTCGGCTCCCTTGCCGGCGTCGTCCCGGTCGTGATCGGACTGTTCCTGCTCGGGTTCGCCAACGGCGCCTGGGACGTCGGCATGAACGTGCAGGGCACCGTCGTCGAGCGCCGGCTCGGCCGCTCGATCATGTCCCGCTTCCACGCCGGGTTCAGCCTCGGCACCGTCGCCGGCGCCCTGCTCGGCGCGGGCATGGTCGCTCTGCGCGTCCCGGTCGCCGCGCACCTGACCGGCGTCGCCGCCCTCGTGGTCGCGGCCGTCGTCTGGCAGGCCGGCCGTTTCGTCGCCGACCACGACGAGACCGAGCCCGGCGCCGGCGAGTCCGCGCCGAAGGTCAGCGCGCTCACCGCCTGGAAGGAGCCACGCACCCTGCTGATCGGCGTGTTCGTGCTGGCCTTCGCGTTCACCGAGGGCGTCGGCAACGACTGGATCAGCATCGCCGCCATCGACGGCCACCACGTGTCGCCCGCGCTGGGCACCCTCGCGTTCGCCGGGTTCCTCACCGCCATGACGATCGGCCGCTGGTATGGTCCCGCGCTGCTGGACCGGCACGGCCGTACCGCCGTGGTCCGCATCCTCGCCGTGATCGGCACCGCCGGTGTCGCCCTGTTCGTCTTCGCCCCGCACCCGGTCCTCGCCTACGCCGGCGCCCTGCTCTGGGGCCTGGGCGCGTCGCTGGGCTTCCCGGTCGGGATGAGCGCCGGCGGCGACGACCCGTCCCGCGCCGCCGCCCGGGTCAGCGTGATCGCCTCGATCGGCTACTGCGCGTTCCTGGCCGGTCCGCCGGTCATCGGCTTCCTCGGCGACCGGATCACCGTGCTGCGCGCCCTGATCACCGTGGCCGCCCTGCTCGGCCTCGCCGCCCTCATCGCCGGAGCCGTTCGTCCCCCGGTTGACCAGCGGAAATAAGATCGGGAAGAATTTTTCCGAAATTACTTCGGCCTCGCTGCATCCGCGGCGGGGCCTTCCGGCCGTCTAGTGCTCGGACAGACAGGAGCCACGGCTGGTGAACAGTGATGAAGAGACGAACTACCGAAGTTTCGTCGACGCGCAGGCGCACTCGCTGCGCCGCCTCGCGTACCTCACCTGCGGCGACTGGCAGCTCGCCGAGGACGCGGTCTTCACCGCACTGGCGAAGCTCTACACCCGGTGGCGGCGCGTCGACCGGCCGGAGAGCTACGCCCGCAGCATGGTGGTCCGCGCCGCCATCGACGAGGTGCGCCGTCCCTGGTGGCGGCGCGAGCAACCGGCCGGCAACGCCATCCCGGAGCGGACCGTCCCGGACGGCGCGCACCAGGTCGACGAGCGCCTGCGGATCCACGCCGCCCTCGGCCAGTTGCCGACGCGCCGCCGGGCCGTGCTGGTGCTCCGCTATTTCGAGGGCCTGTCCGTGCAGGAGACCGCCGAGGCGCTGAACTGCCCGGAGGCGACCGTGAAGAGCCACACCGTCCGCGGGCTGCGGACGCTGCGTGAGGTGCTGGGTGCCGACGCCGATCTGCCGGCCGGAGAGTCAGACGAGGTGGAGCGCTATGCCACGCGACATGCGTGAGTTGCTGGAGGCGGCGTACGCGGGCGAGCCGCCGATGCGCCACAGCACCGACGACTTCGTGGCCGGGGGCCGCACCCGCCGGGCCCGCCGTCGCGCGTCCTGGGCGGCCGGCGCCGCCACGGCGATGCTGGCGGTCGTGGGCGTCACGGTCATGCCGCAGATCATCGCCGGGAACCGGTCGGTTCCGGCGAGCGGCCAGGACGCGATGCGCTATCCGGCGTCCGCGTTCGAGTACACGGTGACCGGCTACACGGTGGGCGACATCGAGGTCAGCGACCCGGTCAACGTCACGCCCGGCTATCAGCAGTCCCGGATCCGGCGGACCGGCGACGACCGCCGGTACAACCGGGGCGACGGCACCTTCCAGCAGGTCGAGGTCAGCGCCTCGGTGCTCGTCGTCTACCGGGCCGGGGTCTTCGACGCGAACGTCGTGGGCGGCGGGGAGCCGGTGCAGATCGGCGGGGTGACCGGACGGTATCTCCCGGGCGGGGTGCTGGCGTGGCCGTACGCGCCGGACTCCTGGGCGGTGATCCACTCCGGCAACGGGCACCTGAGCCGGGCCGACATGACGCGCGTGGCCGAACGGCTGCCGGCCGGACCGAGCCGTCCGGCGGCACTGCCCTGGCGGATGACCTACCTGCCGCCCGGCTACCAGCTCAGCTCGATGGGCATCACCTCGGACGACGAGGTGACCGGCGCCCACCTGCAGCGGGGTGACGCCCGGTTCACCCGGCAGGCGGAGAGCTATGCCGGACTGGCCGATCCGCTGACCGGCGAGGGCCTGGACAACCTGCGGATCAAGGTCTTCCCCCGGTGGTACGGCGAGAACCAGCTCTCGATCATCTTCGGCGGCACCTCCGTCGAGCCGAACGCCGGCGCCTCGGGCGGACCCTCCCACGATCCGTCCGGTGAGCCGTCGTACGACCCGTCCTCCGGCCCCTCGAACTGGCCGTCCTACGACCCGTCGGCGGGCGTCTCGAACTGGCCCACGTCGGACCCCTCGGCCCAGCCACCACTGGTCGACCCGTTCTGTGCGCCGGGGCAGGGCCGCTGCTTCCGGTACACGGCGGACGGCGCCTACCTGGTCGAGGCGACGGCCTCCGCGCCCGAGCCGGACGCCGAGCTGGTCCAGGTGCTGCGCGGCCTGCGGCTCGCCGACCCCGACGACACCGGCACCTGGTCCGAGCTGAGCGAGGCGCTGCCCGGCCCGGTCCGGTAACCACCCGGCTTCACACGACACCCCTCATTCACACCTTCCGGTGGCGAATCGCTTCGCCGTGCCCGTACGGAGTTTTCATGATCAACATGCAACGCCGCATCATCCCCGCGCCCGTCACGGTTCTGGGGAACCTGCTCGACCGGCTCGCCGGCCCGGGCGACCTGCTCTGGCCGGTCGACTGGGAGCCGCTGCGACTGGACCGCCCGCTCGCCGCCGGCGCGACCGGTGGCCACGGCGCCCTGCGCTACACCGTCACCGCCTACCAGCCGGGGCTGCGCGTGCGCTTCGAGTTCACCGAGGACGCCCCGATGGAGGGTTACCACGAGCTGTGGGTCCGCGCGCTCGCCCCGGACCGGGCCGAGATGGTGCACATCGTGGTGGCCCGGCCGCGCGGCCCGATGCTGCTGCTCTGGCCCCTGGCGACCCGGTGGACGCACCAGGCCCTCGTCGCCGACCTGCTGGACAACGCCGAACGCGCCGCCACCGGCCGGGTCCGCCACCCGGCCCGCTGGTCGCCGTGGGTGCGGCTGCTCCGTGCGGTGACCCCGGCGCCGGTGGCGGAGCCGGCCCCGTGACGATGACGGCCACCGGACCGGTCCGGATGACGGAACCATCGGTCCCCGAACCGCCGCGGGCCGGGCGGCGCCTGGCGGCGCTGGACCTCTTCCGGTTCGTGGCGGCGCTCGGCGTGGCCCTCTTCCACCTGGTGGCGGTGGCCGGCACCGGGAACATCCGGATCTGGGACAGCCCGCCCGAGACGGTCTTCGGCGAGTTCTACCGGGTGGCGGCGTACGGCTGGGTCGGCGTCCCGTTCTTCTTCATGATCAGCGGCTTCGTGATCTGCATGACCGCCTGGGACCGCACCCCCGGCCAGTACCTGCGCTCCCGGTTCGTCCGGCTGTTCCCGGTGCTGTGGGTCTGCATGACGATCACGACACTGGTCGCCGTCGCCTACCCGCGGGTGTTCACCCCGGTCCCGTTCCGCGCGTTCCTGGCCAACATGTTCCTGCTGGCCGACCCGCTCGGCGAGCCCCGCGTCGACGACGTCTACTGGACACTCTGGCTGGAACTCAAGTTCTACCTGCTGTTCCTGGTCGTGGTGTGGATCGGCGTCACGTACCGCAACGTGGTCGCCTTCTGCCTGCTGTGGAGCGTCGCGTCGGTGCTGGCCGCCGAGATCGGGCAGCCGTGGCTGGACGCGCTGGTGATGCGCGGCAACTCGCACTACTTCGTCGCGGGCATCGCGTTCCACCTGATCCACCGGCGCGGGTCCCGGCCCGAGCTGTGGCTGCTCGTCGCGTTCAGCTGGGCGCTGTCGCTGCACTACTACGAGGGCAACCCGTGGCAGGCGAGCCACGGCATGTCCTACACGCCGTCGAGCGTGGCGGTGACGGTCTGCTTCGCGGCGATGGCGCTGCTGGCAGTGGGCCGCCTCGACCGGATCCGGTGGCGTCCACTGGCGACCCTCGGCGCCGCCACGTACCCGTTCTACCTGCTGCACTACGTCGCCGGCTTCGCCGTGGTCCACCTGCTGCGACGGACCACCCCGATCGGCTCGGTCACCCTGCTGCTCCTCGTGGTCGCGGGCCTGATCGGCGTGGCCGTCCTGGTGAACCGCTGTGTCGAACGCCCGGTCGCCGCCCGGCTGAGAACGGCGCTGACAAGCGGCAGTGCCTAGAGTGCGGTCGAACGCCCGGTCGCCGCCCGGCTGAGAACGGCGCTGACGAGCGGCAGTGCCTAGAGTGCGAAGGCATGGCGGGGTATCAGCTGCGGCCGTGGCGGGCCGGGGACACGGCCGGCGAGCGGCTCGCGTCGGCGGAGTGGTCGCTCGTCGCGGCCGCCGATGACGGGACGCTCGCCGGGTGGGCGTCGCTGCGGTCGTGGACCGAGGACGACGGGGTACGGGTGTTCCTCACGCTCGGGCACGTGCGGCCCGCGGACCGGCGGCGCGGGCTCGGCGGGATGCTGCTCGACGCCACCGAGGAGGCCGCGGCTCGGCTCGCCGCCCAGCGTGAGCCGGCCGGGCCGGTGATGCTCGGCGGCAACGCCGACGACGGCGAGGACGACCGGGTGGCGCTGCTGACCGGCCGGGGGTACGCACGGGCCTTCACGATGGTCTGGATGCGGCGGGAGGCTTCGTCCGTACCACTGCGGGATCTGCCGGAAGGGATCGCCGTGCGGGCCGCGACCGTGGACGATGCCGGTGCTCTGTGGCGGCTCGCGCAGCGAGCGTGGGCCGGGCGGCCGTTCGTGAGCCTGCCCCCGGCGGAGCGGCTGCGGGAGTGGCTGGGCCGGTCGGACCGGTCGTCGTTCCTGGTGGCGACGTCGGGGGAGCGGCTCGCCGGGTTCGTGGCGGTGCAGGGCGACGAGGTCGAGGACGTCGGTGTCGACCCGGACTTCCAGCGGCGAGGGCTGGCGTCGGCGCTGCTCACCCGGGCGCTGGCGGACCACGGCGGCGCTGTCCGGCTGCGGACCGAGGCGCACGATCCGGCGGGCGCCCGCACCCTGTACGAGAGGCTCGGCTTCCGGGTCGTGAGCAGCCATCACCGCTATCGGAAGCCGCTGCGGCAGGAGCGCTGAGCAGCCGTCACCGCTGTAGTGAGCCGCTGTGGTAGGCGGCGCGGGCGGCCGCCATGCGCGGGGCGTGCTCGACCGCCCACTCGCCGACCGCGAGGATCAGCGGGAGCAGCGAGGCGCCCAGATCGGTGATGGCGTATTCGACGTGTGAGCCGGTGACCGTGCGGCTGACCAGGCCGTCCGCCTCCAGGGCGCGCAGCGTGCGGGTGAGGATGCGCCGGCTGAGCCCCTCGACCGTACGGTCCAGCCGGTTGAACCCGGACGGGCCGCCGTCACGCAGGACGGCCAGGATCAGGACGGTCCACTTCTCCCCGACGAGCCGCAGCACATCGGTGGCCGTGCACGTCTCGCGGTCGGCTGAGGTGACGGGCAGCGGCAGGACCGGTGACATGGATGTGCCTTCTTTCGGGCGCGGCCGGCGGCGTGGACGATCCCAGTATGCGCACTGTGGTGATCGCGGGCGGGACCCGCGGAATCGGCCGGGCTCTGGCCTCCTCGCTCGACGGCGACGTGATCGCGCTCGGCAGCGCGGACGCCGACCTCACGTCGGTCGCGCAGACCCGCGCCCTGATCGACCGGCTGCCGGACCGGATCGACGCGCTGGTCCTGTCGGCCGGACAGTTCTCCCGCCGGCGGGTCGTCACCGCCGAGGGACACGAGCGGACGTTCGCGATCGGCGTGCTGGCCCGCCACCTGCTGGCCGACGGTCTGCGCCCGGCCCTGGAACGCAGCCCGAACCCGATGATCCTCAACCTCTGCGGCGTCGGCGGCATCCGGTCCGGGCACGTCCACTGGGACGACCCGACCCTGACCCGCGGCTACTCGCTGTTCACCGCGACGATGCAGGTGGCGAGGGCGAACGACCTGCTCGGCGCCGGGTTCGCCGGCCGGTACCCGGGCAGCCGGGTCCGGTACGTCCTGTACAACCCGCTCTTCGTCGACAGCGGCATGCACCGCCATTTCGACCAGCCGATGCGCACTGTCGTCGGCGTCGCCGCGAAGGTGTTCGGCCAGTCGGCGACCAAGGCCGCGGCGCCGTTGAAGGCGCTGCTCGACGACCCGCCGACCGCTCCGCTGACCGCGCTGCGGCGAGGCGAGCCGGTGCCGCTGCCCGATCCGGCCGACGCCGCCCGCCTCTACGAGATGCTCCGGGCCCGCGTGGCCTGAGACTCATCGCCGGCGGAGATGAGTGGCCGCCACCACCGGTTCGTCCGCCTCACGGCAGGACGACGCACCGCCGGCAGCGCGCTTCGTACGTGTACGTCCCGTCGTCGGGCAGCGCCGTCGACGGGGCCAGCTCGCGGATCATCGGCTTGCCGTGCTCCAGCACCTGCGTGTGCGTCGCGTCCAGCGACCGGCACACGTCACAGACCGCCCGCCGGTAGATCACCTCGGCCGGGGCCAGCTCGAACAGCGCCCGCACCGGCGCGAACAACTGCCCCCGGTGATCCAGGTCGATCCCGGCGACCACCACCCGCACCCCCGACCGGACCGCCGCCCCGAGGACCGCGATGTCGTCGACGGTGAACATGTGGATCTCGTCGACGCCGATCACCTCGACGCCGCCGTCGGCCGCCCCGGCCAGCGTGTGCACCTTCACCGTCTCCAGGCTGCCGCCCGACCGGGACGTCACCGCCGTGTCCCGCCCGTGCCGCGCCGACTGGAACACCCGGTGCGGGATGTTCGCATACTGCAGCGGCGACAGCAGGCTGATCATCTCCAGCGACTTGCCGCCCTTCATCGGGCCGAGGATCACGGTCAGGTCCATGGCGCACACCGTGCCATCCCACCGGCCGTGCGCCAAATCATGATCGTGGAAGCGTGGCCCACACCACCTTGCCGTCGTGGGTGGGCTGGCTGCCCCACCGGACCGACAGCGCATCCACCAGCAGCAACCCCCGTGGCGCGGCCGGATCGGTGGACGCCGCGGCCGGCAGCAGCGGCACCTCGGCGGAGCCGTCACGGACCGCCAGCAGCAGATGACGACGGCTCAGCGTCAGGCGCAGGCTCAGCATCGTCCGCGCGTGCACCACCGCGTTCGTCACCAGCTCACCGGCGATCACCGAGGCCCGGTCGATCAGCTGCGGCAGGGCCCAGCGCAGGCACGCCTCGGTCACCACGTCGCGCGCCCGGCGCGGCGCCCCGCTGGCCGGCAGCATCATGTCGCTGATCGCGGGCAGGCGCGGCCCCGGCTCGGCGGCGAGCGCCGCGTCGACCGAGTCGAACACGGCGAGCCGGGTGTAGCCCCGGTCGAAGATCCTCGCCAGATCCGGAGCGGGGGCCGCCACCAGGAGGGGAGTGCCCGGCCACACCGCCGCCTGCCGGGACACCGCGAGGAACACCGACGCGGCGGCCGCCTCGCCGACTGCCAGGCCGGCCAGATCCAGGACGACCGCGTCGGGCTGCTCCACCAGGCATTTCATCAGAGCCAGCCGGACCTGCGACGTCGAGGACACGGACAACTCGCCGGTGACCCGCACCAGCAGCCGCGTGCCGATCGACTCGACGTCGCATCGGATGGCCGTCACCCACCCATTGTCGCTCACCGCGGCATCGGCAACGGCCGAAGGGCTCAGCCGTGCCGCGTCGACCCCGTAGTGCCGTGCACGGTCACCGGCGGGACCCTGGTGACCGCCAGATGCTCCAGCAGCTCGGTGACCCGCAGGACCTGGAAGACGATCGGCGACACCCCCTCGACGGAGAGCCCGGCCCCGATCTTGTCGGCCAGGTCGCGGCACTCGAGCAGCGCCCGGATGCCGGCCGAGTCGAGGAAGGTCAACTCGGTCGCGTCCATCGTGACGTGCGCCGGCACCCAGCGGCCGACAGCGCCGGCCACCGCCTCCCGGAGCCGCTCGGTCTCGTCGTAGTCGAGCTCCCCGATCAGCCTGATCAGGACACGGCCGTCGGAATCGGCCTCGCCTGCCACGACGGTGAGACGACTGGTGGATGGTGTGAACTTCATGATGACCCCTGTCAGGCACGCGGCGATGGCCCCTCACTGCTGAAGGTGTCGCCCCCACCCTACGCCGCACCGGCCCCGGCGGGCACGGGTCAGTCGAAGTCATAGACGGTCACCGGGATGTCGCGGGCGCACAGAGCGTCGACGATCAACGGCTCGATCCGCTCCCACCTCCCACCGGCCAGGCCGCACCCGATCCGCGGCATGTGCACCGAGGCGCCCAGCTCGACGGCGTGCCCGGCGACCGTGTGCAGGCACTGCCCGATCGCCTCGTACCGGACCGGCGGCCCGCCGCTGCCCGTCCGGATCCCGCGCTGCCCGACCATGTTGGCCACCCACACGTCCGGCCGCACCCGCACGAGCTGCGTCGCGCCGAGCCCGAAGTCGTTGCCGGCCCGCTCCCGGTGCCACTGCCGGAACGCCCGTTCCGGCTCCCTCCAGCGCCGGGAGATGGCCACCACGAACCCCTTGCCCCACCCGCCGATGTCGTTCGACACATGCGCGATGATCTTCGGCCCCTTGGCCTGCGGGCTGGTGGCGTCACCCTTGACGAACCTGATTGCCGACATCGGACGATCTTGGCGTACGGACGCCGGGCGCCGCGACCCGTCGAACCGCTGGCCCGCTGGTGCCACAGTGGAGGACCAGTACATGACGAGCGACTTCGCTGGGGTGATGGGTGTGTCCGACAATCCACGATCCAAGGGCCCGTGGCTCCCGCCGCGCTGGGTGATCCGTACCGCCTGGGCGGTGCACCGCGGCCTTTATCGCCTCACCGGCGGCCGGTTCGCCCTGCAGCGGGCGAAGCCGCAGAAGTGGGGCACGATGCGTCTCACCGTGACCGGCCGCCGCTCCGGCAAGGACCGCCCGGTGATCCTCGCCTACGTCGAGGACGGCCCCAACCTGACCACGCTGGCCATGAACGGCTGGGGCGAGGGCGACCCGGCCTGGTGGCTGAACCTGCAGGCCAACCCGGACGCCCACGCCGTCTGGCCGGACGGCGAGCGGCTGGTCCGGGCCCGGGTCGCCGAGGGCGCCGAACGTGAGCGCCTCTGGGCCGTCTGGCGGGAGACCAACAAGGACCTCGACGAGTTCGCGTCGCGCCGCTCCACCCGGACCGACATCGTGGTGCTGGAGCCCCGGGCCGGCTGACGCTGATCGGCCTCCGTCCGGCGACGCCGGTCAGCGCCGCTTCAGCGCGAACACGCCCCAGCCCAGATACCGCCGCTGGTAACGGACGTAGTCCAGCGGCGCGGTGTCCAGCTCGGCCCGCATCGACGGGGCCAGCTCGTCGTCCGGGTTCTCGTCGAGCCACGCCCGGACGGTGAACCACTGGGCCGCCACGTAGCGGTCCCAGCTGTCCTCGTCGGCCAGCACCATCTCCACCAGGTCCCAGCCGAGCGAGCCGAACGACTCCACCAGGCCGGGCAGGTCCCGGAAGTCGTCCCGCGAGCCGGCGCCGCTGCCCGTGACCGCCGCCTGATCCGGTGGGTCGAGCCGCCAGAACGGCTCACCGATCAGGAGCAGCCCGCCCGGCCGCAGACTGCGCTCGAGCAGCTCGATCGTGCCCTCGACGCCCCGGCCGATCCAGGTGGCGCCGATGCACGCGGCCACGTCCACCGGCTCGGCGGCGACATGACCGGCGGCGTCGCCGTGGGTGAACGTCACCCGGTCGGCCACCCCCAGCTCCTCGGCCCTGGCCCGCGCCTTGGCCAGGAAGACGGTGCTGATGTCGACCCCGGCGCCGGTGATCCCGTGCGCCCGGCTCCACTGACACAGCCACTCGCCGCTGCCGCACGCCAGGTCGAGCATCGACATCCCCGGCCGCAGGCGGATCACCTCCCCCAGCAGGGCCAGCTTCTCCGGGGTGAACGGGTCGTGAATGCGATGATCACGTTCCCGGACGGCAAAACTACGCGGTAGATCCACACCGCTCAACCAACCACGAGATTGTCGTACGGGCGACCTAATATCAGCGCATGTTGGGAGTGCACTTCGCGATCACCGCCGAGCAGGAGAAACTGCTGCTCGATGCGGATGGTGACGACGACGCCGTCAGTGAGATCCTCGGCGACCTCGAGGAGGAGTGGCCCGACGACGACCTCAAGGTCGACACCGACAAGGCGTGGGATGCGATCCACCGTTGCCTCACCGACGGCACTCTCGACCCGGACGCCGGTGACCCACCACTGTCGCTGGCCGTCGCGGGCGGCCGTCACCTGCACGACGAGATGTATGTGGTGCACGTGACCGCCGCCGAGGTCCGCGAGGTGGCGGCGGCCCTGCTCGACATCGACGAGGCGTGGCTGCGCGAGCGTTTCGGCGACTTCGGCGACGACTACGACGGGGCCGCCGACGAGCAGGATTTCCAGTACACCTGGTCCAACCTCGCCGACCTGCGGGACTTCTACCAGCGGGCCGCCGCCGCGGGCCGGGCCGTCATCTTCACTGCCACGTGAGCGGCGACCTGAGCCGCGACGTGAGCGGTGACCTGAGCCGCGACGTGACGGAGGCCCCGTGACCAGTTGGCAGATGTCCGTGGTGGCCGCCTTCACCAGGCTCGCCTACCAGCGCAGATTCGTCTCCGAGGAGGCGGGGCTGCGATCGCTCGCGCGCCCCAAGGGGCCGTCCGGGCCGCCGTCGGCGATCCGCCGGCGGTATGCGGTGAGCACGACCCGTGACCACGGGTTCGACCTGCACCGTGTCCGCCCGCCGGGCCCGGGGACCGACGTGACGGTGATCTACCTGCACGGTGGGGCGTACACGAGCGAGATCGTCCGCCAGCACTGGTCGCTGATCGCCCACATCGCCGGCCGCACCGGGCACGAGGTCGCCGTCCCGATCTACGGCCTGGCGCCCGCCCACCACGGGCTGCAGGCCCTGGAGTTCGTGACCGGCGTGATCGCCGCCGAGGCCACCCGCGGCCGGCGCTGCTATCTGGCCGGCGACTCGGCGGGCGGCGGCCTGGCCCTGCTGGCCGCCCAGGCGGTCGGCGGCGAGGCCGGGGGAGTGGCCGGCCTGACCGCTATCGCCCCCTGGCTGGACCTGTCGATCAGCAACCCCGAGGTCGACCGGGTGGAGCCGCACGACCCGTGGCTGCGCCGTCCCGGCCTGCGTCCGCTGGCCGCCGCGTGGGCCCGTGACGTCCCGCTGCAGGACCCACGGCTGAGCCCGCTCTTCGGCGACCTGACCCGGCTGCCGCCGTTGCAGGTGCTGGTCGGCACCCGTGACATCACCCTGCCCGACTGCCGCCTGCTGCGTGACCGCCTGCCGCCGTCGGTGCCGCTGACCTATCACGAGGAGCCGGGCGCCGTGCACGTCTACCCGCTCCTGCCGGTCCCTGAGGCCCGGGCCGGCCGCCGCGCCGTCGTCGGCCACATCCGGGCGACCACGGTCCGATGACCGCATTCGCCCAGCCCCGGGGCGACACGTCCCTGATCGTGGTCGAAGGTCCCCTCCGGGAGCGCCAGAGGGTAGCCTGTGACGGCCAGGCCCGGTCCGGGCTCCAACCGCCACGCCATCGACCTGTGGGTATATGAAGACTGCGCAGACCAGCGGTGACCAGGTGCGGCACCGGATTCAGACGGTGCTCGTCGGCGTGCTCGAACGCACCCGGCTGATGAGAGGGCAGCCCGGCCGGCAGCTCCTCATCGAGCAGCTCCAGGATCGTCTCGGCCCCTTCCCGCTCCGGGAGCACGCCGAGCTCCGCCTGCAGACGGCCGAGCTGGTGGGCGCCTGTCGCCGGCTCACCGACGGGGTCCAGATCCTGGTGGAGACGGTGGAGCATCTGGAGCCGGGCACCGACGAGGTGGTCCAGCTGCGCCGGCTCCGCGACGAGTGGGAGGCGGCCGACGTCCTGATCGAGGACGACTGGACCCGGTTGCGCCCGCTGCTGGAAAATCTCGCGCCCACCAATCTGACCGTTCTCTACCAGCGCGCCACCGAGCACCGCTCGCCCGGCCCGCCCTCCTGGTGCGCCAACGCGTGGCAGGCGTTCGTGCACCTCGCCGGGCAAAATGCGGGACCCGACGGCCTGCCGCCCAGCATGGCCTTCCTGGTGCTGCTGGAGGACCAGGTCGACGCGCAGGCCGCCCGCTGGATCCGGCTGCGCAACGGCCGGCTCGCCACCGGGCAGGGGCTGACGCCCGAGCTGGAGGACCGGCGGGCCCACCTGCGGCGCGGCGGCGAGCAGCCGATCGACACGACGGCGTATCTGGTGGTCCAGGTGGAGCCGCATCTCGACCCGGGCGGCAGCGACGACATGTATGCGTTGTCGCACTTCCGCCAGTGGTACGGCGCTGATTCCTGGCATTCTCGGCGGGGTGAGCCCCGTCTGGCACGCCTCGCCGACCTCGAACGCGAGGTGGAGCGCGTGATCGAGCAGATGGAGATCGAGTGGTCGGACCGGACCGGCACCGTGGTGGTCGAGTTCGTCCTGCCGTGGGAGCTGCTCAACGTCGGCGTCGACCGCTGGCGCAAGGAGACCGACAGTTCCCGCCCGATCACGCTGGCCATGGACTATCCGGTGGTGGTCCGCAGCCTGGAGCGGCTGCGCACCCAGCGCTGGCACCGGGCCTGGCACCAGCGGTGGCGTCAGCTGCTCACCGCGCCGGCGCACAGTGTCGTCTACTGGAGCCGTCCCAGCGGCAAGGACTACTTCACCCGGCTGGAGTCCGAGCTGAAGGCTGACGACCGGGTGGTCTCACTGGTGCTGAGCGAGCCACCGGCGCAGCGCGGCGAGACCGGCCAGCAGGAGATCGAGGCGGCGCTCCGGGCCGGCCTGCCGGTGATCATCTGGCACCGCGGCGACTGTACCAGCGCCGAGTTCCGGGAAGCGGTCACCAGTCTGGTAACCGATGGAGGCATAGGTCAGCTCCCGTTGCGTGCGAAAGAATTGCGGCATCAGGCGCTCCGGCTGGAGCCGGCACTGCGAGACGGCCACATCGGCCACCACCTGACCATCCTCTGGGACGATCCGGAGCGCAGGCCCGACACGCTGGGTGCTCCCGCTGATCGTGGCACAGGGGAGGGCTGGTGACCGGGGCCGGCGAGGTGGACACCTGGGCGGAGATCGCCCAGGCGCTGCGCCCGCTGCCCCGGTCCGGTGTGACGGTGCTGGTCGACACGGCGCCGTCGATGGCGGTCTGGCGTGACACCGTCGACCGGGCGGTGGCGGTGCTCGGCGCGCACGACGACCTCGACGGCGTCGAGGCGGTCCCGTTCGACACCACGGCCGCCGAGGTGGCCCTGCCGTCGCGTGACATCCCGGTCGACGGGCGCATCGTGCTGGTGCTCTCCGACGGCACCGGCGCGGCCTGGCACAGCGGGGCGATGCTGTCGCTGCTGCGCGCCTGGGGCCGTCGCGCGCCGGTCGCGATCCTGCACCTGCTGCCCCAGCTGCAGTGGTATCGCACCGGCATCCGGCCGCGCCGGCTGCGGCTGTGGCAGCCCGGGCCCCGGCCCGCCGCCACCAACGCCGGCCTGGCGTGGGAGGTGCACAACCCGGTGCCGGACGTCCTCGACGAGCCCGAGCCCACCGGCGGCGACCCGGTGCCGGTGCCGGTGCTGGAGCTGGACGCCCGCTGGCTGGCCGCCTGGGTGCGGCTGCTCACCGGCGGCGAGTCGCAGCTGCCAGCGGTGCTGGCCGCCGACCGGCGCCCGGAGACGGTCGCGCCGCCGTGGGCGGAGGCCGCCACGACCGCGCGGATGCGGGTCCGCGAGTTCACCGCGTGGGCCACGCCGACCGCCGTCACCCTCGCCACCCAGCTCGCGGCGGCCCCGCTCAACCTCGCCGTGATGCGCTGGATCCAGCGGGCCCTCAACCCCGGCTCGCAGACGTCGCACCTCTCCGAGATCCTCAACAGCGAGCTGCTGCACCCGGTCGCCGCCGAGCCGGAGACCGCCGACAGCACCGAGGTCACCTACGAGTTCTTCCGGGGCGTCCGGGAGGAGCTGCTCGCGGCGGGGCGCCGGGCCGACGCGGCACGGGTGCTGCGGGTGGTCGACGAGCGGCTGGGCACCACGGTCCCGGCGGTCCGCACCCTGCGGCGGATGCTCGACGATCCGGACACCACGCCGATGCCGACGGTCACTCCGGAGACCGCCCCCTACGTCCGGGTGGAGCACGCGGTGTGCCACGCCCTGTCCGGCCGCTACCTCGCGCGAGCACGCCATCTGCACGAAGCGCTCGGCATCGATGCGGACACGCCGTCCGCCACTACTACGGAGAGCATGCCCCCTGTGACAATGGGAACGACAGCGGGCACCGATGATCGGACATCAGAAGGAGCGGTCGTGTCGAGCAGGGTGTCGGATGTGGCTGCACCACCCAGAACACCGGCCGGCGCGCCCGTCATCTGGGGCAGCGTCCCACCGCGCAACCCCAACTTCACCGGCCGGGAGACCCTGCTCGACCACCTGCACGAGCAGATGCGGGTCGGCACCACGGCGGTTTTGCCGCACGCGCTGCACGGCATGGGCGGTGTCGGCAAGTCGCAGCTGGCCGTCGAGTATGTCTACCGCCACCAGGACGAGTACGACGTGATCTGGTGGATCCCGTCGGAGCGGCCGGCCCAGATCGGCAACGCGCTGGCCGAGCTGGCCCAGCGGCTGCAACTGCCGGTGGGCCTGGAGGCGAACGCCGCGGTCCCGGCCGTCCGCGAGGCGCTGCGGCTGGGTCAGCCGTACGCCAACTGGCTCTTGATCTTCGATAACGCGGAGAGTCCGGAGGCGGTGCGCCGCTACTTCCCCAACGGCGGCCCCGGCCGCATCATGGTCACCTCGCGCAACCCGCAGTGGTCGAACATCGCCCGCCAGCTCGAGGTGAACGTCTTCGCCCGGCAGGAGAGCGTCGAGCTGCTGCGCCGCCGTGGCCCGGAGCTGAGCGACGAGGACGCGGGCCGGCTGGCCGAGGCGCTCGGCGACCTGCCGCTGGCGCTGGACCAGGCGGCCGCGTGGCGGGCCGAGACCGGCATGCCGACCGACGAGTATCTGCGGCTGTTCGAGGAGAAACGTACCGAGCTGCTCGAGGTCTCGGTCCCGCTGGACTACCAGCTGCCGGTCGCCGCCGCGTGGAACGTGTCGCTGGACCGTCTGGCCGACTCCAGCCCCGGAGCGCTGCGGCTGCTGCAGGTGTGCTCGTTCTTCGCTCCCGAGCCGATCCCGCGGACCCTGTTCAGCCGGGGCCGGGCCAGCAACGTCCACCCCGAACTGGACGAGGTGCGCCGCGACCCGATGCGGCTCAACCGGGCCATCCGGGAGATCAACCGGTACGCCCTGGCCAAGATCGACTACCGGACCAACTCGATCCAGATGCACCGCCTCGTCCAGGCCGTCCTGATGGACCGCCTCGACGACGCCGAGCAGACCGCCATGCGCCAGAGCGCCCACCTGATGCTCGCCGACGGCGACCCCAACGACCCGAACTCGCCGGACAGCTGGCGGGCGTACGCCGACCTGTACCCGCACGCCATGACCGCCCAGGCGTTCCGCTCCACCGACCCGTGGGTGCAGCAGCTGATCGACAACCTGTCCCGCTACCTCTACTGGTGGGGCGATCACCGCGCCGCGTACGACCTGGCCGGCCGGGCCTACGACGCCCGCCGCGAGCAGCTCGGCGCCACCGACCCGTCCACGCTGCGGATGGGCCACTGGATGGGCTGGCTGCTGTTCGTCCTCGGCCGGTTCTCCGAGGCCGCCCAGCTCAACGAGCAGGTGCTCACCGCGTACCAGGAGATCGTCGAGGAGGACAACGAGGACCTGCTGCGTGCCCTCGGCGCGGTCGCCGCCGACCGCCGGGTGGCCGGTGACTTCAAGGGCGCGCTGGAGCTGGCCGAGGAGATCTACCAGCGGCACGTGCGCGCCCTCGGCCCCGACGACGTCGAGACGATCACGGCCGGTCACAACCTCGCCGTGAGCCTGCGCCTGTCCGGTGACCTGAAACGCGCCTACGAGATCGACCAGGAGAATCAGCGGCTGCGCATCCAGCTCTACGGCACCGATCACCCGATCACCCTGGAGAGCACCCGCAACCTGATCACCAACCGGCGCGAGCTCGGCGACTACGTGGGCGCCCGGGCCGAGGCGCAGGCCGTCGCCGACCAGCTGCGCCACCAGCTCAGCCCCGGCCACCCGCAGACCATGCGGGCACTGCGGACCCTCGCGGTGGCGCTGCGCAAGGCCGGCGACCACCAGGGCGCCCGGCGGATCTCCGAGGAGGTACGCGACGGCTTCCTCACCCGCTACGGCGAGGACCACCCGGACACCATCGCCGCGTCCCTCAACCTCTCCAGCGACCTGCGCGAGACCGGCGACCTCGACGGCGCCGCCGAGCTGGGCGAGCGGGTGTACGGCAGCTATCAGCGCCTGCTGCGCAACGACCGGCACCCGCACACCATCGCCGCCCGCCTCAACTGGGCGGTCACCGAGCGGATGCGCGGCAACGTGGCGCAGGCCCGGCGGATGGACGAGGAGGGTTTCGCCCAGCTGCGCGAGCAACTCGGCGACGACCACCCGCTGACCCTGGCCGCGGCGCTCAACCTGGCCAGCGATCTTTACGCCGAAGGGCACTACCAGCAGGCGTACGAGCGTGACGTCGACGCCACCGACCGGCTCGCCCGGGTGCTCGGCCCGGAACACCCGACCACCCTCGCCGGGTACGGCAACCTTGCCAGCGACCTGCTCCAACTCGGGCGGGTGGAGGAGTCCGGCCGGTTGCACGAGGACACCGTGGCAGCGTTCCGCCGCATCCTCGGCGACGACCACCCGGCCACGGCCGCCGCCATCGACCTGGACCGCCGAGCCAACTGCGACATGGACCCGCTGCCGTTGTAGAGCGCGCCGGGATCCTGCTCACCGCCGGAGTCACGTTCCCATGACCGTGCCGAGGTCCGGCCGGCACTGTCAGGGGAACGCCGGAAGACGCGTGAACGACGGCCAGCTGTCGCTGCGCGGTTATCGGAACGTTGGGTCCGGACGCATTCCGGATCCCCCGCCCGATGCGCTCGCACGTCCCGGCATCCGCGCCGGCCGTGCCGACAAGGGGCCATCCGCGTTGGCCCGTGCCGACGAGGGGCCATCCGCGCCGGCCGTGCCGACGAGGGGCATCCACGCTGGCCGTGTCGACGAGGGGCATCCACGCTGGCCGTGCCGACGAGGGGCATCCACGCTGGCCGTGTCGATGAAGGGTGGAAGCCGCAAGATCCGCCGCCACGGGTGGGTCGGACGGGGTCATGCGCGAATGCCGGGTCCTCGCGGTCAGGCCGGCCCGATCCATGCGGCCAGTTCGACCGGGTCGGCGTCACCGCCCGCCTCGCGCACCGCCCGGTGAACCGCCCTGACGAACTCCGGCCGGGTCTGCAGTGCCCGCGCAGCCGATGCCAGGAGTTCCCCGGCGCCTTCCGATCGGGTCTCTGCCGTGCCGACGGTCGCGTCGGCCTCGATCGTCGCGTCCGCCCCGATCAGCCGTGCGTCAGCCGTCTGGCCGGTCTGGAGCGCCGTGTCTGTGGCGGCCGGGCGGGACGGCGTGTCTGTGGCGGCGGGCCGGGGAGGCGTGTCTGTGGCGGCCGGGCGGGGCGGCGCCAGGATCAGGGCCAGGCCGGCCCAGGCGCCCGGGCGGTCCGAACCGGCCGTCAGCTCCGCCAGGTAGCCGCGCCGGGCGGCGGCGTGGTCGCCGGCCACGGCGGCGAGGTCGGCCGGCTCGGCGCCGGTCACGAAGGCGCCGACCGTCGCCGGATCGGCCAGGAGCCCCTCGAAGCCGGCCGCGTCGGTCAGCCGCCACAGTTCCAGGACCGCGCGCGCGTCCAGCCCCCGGGCGGCCGGGTCGGCGACCAGGGACGGAGCGGCGGGCAGGTCGGGCCGGGCGGCGCCGGCGATCCAGGATCCGGCGTACGCCGTGACGACCTCCGCGGGTGGCCGGAGGTGATGCAGCCGCCACCGGGCCCGATGGTCGGCGACGGCGTCGTGAGCGGCGGCCAGCGGCTGCTCCGGGACGTTGTCGCTCTGCCAGCGGCCGGCCGTCGCGGTGAGCCCGGCCACGAGCCGCTCGCCGACCGGGGTCAGCTCCGGCAGCCGCGCCACGAGGGGAAGGACGGTGCCCACCTGGGAACGCCACCGCGCGAACTCGAAGTGGGCCAGCACCCCCGCGCTGCCGGTGGCCCGGTGGCGGACGGTTCGCCAGAACTCGGTGATGCCGGCGAACGCGTACACCCCTTGGAGCAGGCCGCCGAGCGGACGTGGGTCGTCGCGCCACGGCGCGTACAGCCGCTGGGCGGGCTCGCCGCTGTGCAGGGGCGCCAGGTGCAGCAGGGCGCCGAGCTTGATGTGCTGGAACTCGTGGACCATCGTCACCGCGAGTTCGGTGGCGTCCCGTGGCTCCGACATGATCATGCTGCCGAAGGCGTCACCGGCCGACGCGCTCATCGTCCGGAACCGTTCGGCCGGGGGTTGCGGCACCACCGAGAACAGGCCGCGGGTCATCGGCGCGGCGAGGTCCGGGCAGTTCTCGACGAGCAGCTCCCACGCGTGGGCGAGCAGGTCGCGCCAGTGCTCCAGCTCCGGTCCGCTCAGCGTCCGCGGTGGGGTCGGGGAGCGCAGATCACGGTACGGGTCGAGGCAGTCCAGCCGGATCGCGAGGGTCTGCCCGCCGGCTTGCACGTGCACGCTGGGCATCGCCTGCCACCCGTCGCCGCCGACCCGTACCCCACCGGACGGTGTGTCGACGAAACCGTCCCCACCGGACCCCCGCACCTCGGTGTGACCCCACTGCTCCGCTCCCGGCACCGGGACGGCCCCGAGCGTGGGCAGCACCACGAACCCGTCCCGCACCGGCACGGTGATGCGGAAGTCGAGCCCGGCCCGCAGAGCCGCCGCGGCGGCCAGCCCGTGCAGGTAGCCGAGGTCCACCCACAGGGGCGCCGCCGAGCTGGTGGTGCCGCGCAGCCGCCGCAGCGTGTACCCCGCCCAGACGCCCGCCTGCGGGTGCAGCAGCAGGTCGCCGACCTCGGCGGGGGCGTGTCGTTCCGCCTCGATGAGCAGCTCCCAGGCGGCCCGGACGGGCGGGAGCGGGCCGGTGTCGTGGCCGGGCCCGACGATGTCGAGCAGCGCGCGCAACTGGTGGAGGCGCCAGCTCCGCTCGACGGCGAGCAGTTGATCGACAGTGCTCGCGTCTCCGCCGCCGGAGGAGAGCGCGCTGACGTGCCACTGGTCGAGCCGATGTTGGCGGGGCGGCCGGTTCACGGCGCCGTCATTGCCCATCCAGTAACTCCGACCCAATCATGTCAGTCAATGCGCTGAGGATTGTAGCCGCTGGTGATGCTTTCGGGATCATCGATACGTTGCCACAGGCGCCGCATGGTCGGGGCGAGGACCCGCTCGTCATAGGTGGGCAGATCCGCGAGAGTCACCTCCGTGAGGTCTACCAGGTCCGACTCGATGTCGTCGATCGATCGGCTCACTGCCGGCGTCTCCTCACGTCGTCACGAATCCTGCACTCATCATGTCGCACCCGGTGACGATCCCGGAAGCGCAATGTGGCGCGACCGGCTCCACTTCGGGCGCTCCTGGGATTTGCCCGTCCACGGTAGGTTGTCAACCATGTCCGAGCGCCTCGGAGTCGTGTTCGTGCACGGATTTCTGTCCTCGGCGGCCACCTGGTCGGCGTTCCTGCGGTTGATCGAGGACGATCCGGACCTCGCCTCGGTCGAGACGCACACCTTCACCTATCCGAGCCCGCCGGTCTCGCTGAACCCGCTGCGACGGATTCCCGACATCGACGACCTCGCCGACAGCCTGCGCACCCATCTGACCCACGACCTGGCCGGCCACACCGGGCTCGTGCTGGTCGCGCACAGCCAGGGCGGTCTCGTGGTGCAGCGCATGCTGGCCCGTACGCTCGCTGCCGGCGCCGGGCCCGAACTGGCCCGGATCCGCCGGATCGTCCTCTTCGCCTGCCCCAACTCCGGGTCCGATCTGGCCCTGCTGCTGCGCCGCGGCCTGTGGCGGCACCCCCAGGAGCGCGAACTGCGGCCGCTCAGCCAGGCCATCACCGAGGCGCACCGGACCGTGGTCAACCAGGTCGTCCACGCCACAGCAGTCACCGCCACCACGTGTCCGATCCCGATCATCGCGTACGCCGGGGAGAGCGACGGGGTCGTGACACCCGTCTCGGCCCGCAGCGTCTTCCCCGAGACGGGAGTGCTGCCCGGCGACCACTTCTCGATCATCAAGCCGGACTCGCCGCGCCACCGTTCCTACCTGGCCCTGAAACGACACCTGAAGGAGCCGTGGTCCATGCCCGACGACCGGCCGCCCTCACTTCCGCCGCCGCTCGTGGCACGGCCCCCCGCCGACCTCCACCGCGAACTGGTGGACCGGCTGCTCGACGTGCCCCGGATGACCGAGCAGGCGTTCCGCGACCAGGTCTACGAGCAGCTGCCCCCGGTGATCGTGCACCAGCTCCGCCGTGACAGTGCCGCCCGGCTGGAGCTGTTCGCCCTGGTCCGCAGCTTCGAGCACTACCGGCACCTGGCGCCGTGGGACGCCCTCGCCGCGGCCCTGGAGTCTCTCGTCCCCGGCCATCCGGCGGTCACCGCGGTCCTCGACACACTGGCGGCCGCCGGCCTGTCCGGACCGTCGGCCCGCAGGTGAGGCACGCTGGCGGCCGCCGGCCTGTCCGGACCGTCGGCCCGCAGGTGAGGCACGCCGCCGGCCGCCGGCCTGTCCGGACCGTCGGCCCGCACCTGAGGCACGCCGCCTCCGCGGTCCGGCCCGTCCGTCGGCGCGGTTGAGGGGCGATGATCCGGGTGGACCCCTGGCCCGGTCGAGCCCCCCTGCTCGACCGGGCCCCCTCGATCTGACCGGGCCCCCCTCGGTCTGACCGATCTCCCTGGATCCGGCCGGCCCTTGCCGGGCCGGCCGCGCTGTGCTGTCTGAGCTGATCTGCTTGTCTCAGCCGATCGGAGCGGTCCCGCTGCCCGCCGGCGCGAGGGAGCGCCGCTTGTTGAACGCCGCGGTCACCGCCGTGGCGGCGGTGGCGGTCACCGCGGCCTCGACCAGTTTCACGACGTCGTCGTGGGACAGGTCACCGAGCTCGTCGGCGAACTCGGAGACCAGGTCGAGGACGCGGTCGGAGACGTCAGCGGTGACTCCGATCAGCCCGATCAGAATCCTGTCCATCAGGTCAGCATCGATCACATCTGCTCCTTGGAACGGGTCAACGGAAGAGACGCGCCGGCGTACCGGCGCATCGTGAGCGGCAGTGACGGTGACGGCCGGTCGTGGTCAGCCGCCGAACCAGCCGCTGACCCGGTAACCGGTCACGAAACAGAGGCGACGGGCGGGTGGCCCGGCCGCTATACAGAACTCACGGATGAACTCTCGGCGATCCGCGTGAGGACAACACCGCGAGCACCGGCAGACTGCCCTCGGTGACTCCACTCCGGACCATCGATGTGATGATCCGGTTCGCCTTCTCATCCGGTGTCATGTACAGAAGGAGGGGCCAGTGTCCACCCTGATACATCCGGGGGCCGGTGATCTCGTGGCCGATCCGATCCCGCCGGGTGATCCCGCGCCGCCGGCCGGCCCGACTCCGCCGGGTGACCGGGTGGCGGGCGGGGATCCGGCGCTGCTGGAGGTCGCCGAGGAGGCGATGCGGCTCGTCCACATCGATCCGCGGGTGGCCAAGGGTCAGGCGCTGCGGCTGCGGGCGGCGGCCCGGCGCGCGGGCGACGCGGGGGCCGAGTCGGCGGCGGAGCGGGTGCTCGGGCTCGCCGCCCGGGAGAGCAATCGGATGCGTTCGGCGGCGCTGCACCTGCGGCGGGCGGTGGCGGTGGCCGACCAGGCGGGGCTTCCGGTGGCGGCGGCCCGGGCCCGGATGACGCTGGCGCTGGTGCGAGCCGATCAGGGCGACATCCCCGGGGCGGTGCGGCTGGGCGAGACCGCCGCGGCGTACCTCGAAGGGATCGAAGCCGCCCGGCTGCGGCACCAGCTCGCCGTCGTCGCCCAGCGCCGGGGGTTGCTGGAGGAGGCTTTGCGGGAGTACGGCGGGGCGCTCGCCGTGTTCCGTCGTGAGGGCGACCTGCTGTGGCAGGCGAAGGTGCTGAACAACCGCGGTGTCCTGCAGGCGTACCGGGGGCGGCCCGGTCCCGCGGAGACCGACCTGGTGCGGGCCGAGGAGCTGTACGCGAAGCTCGGCCAGGATCTCGCCGTCGCCGACGCCCGCTGGAACCGTGGCTTCGCCGCCGGCCGGGCCGGCCAGGTCGTCGCCGCGCTCACCCATCTGGCCGCGGCCGAGGACCACTACGTCCGTAACAACCTGTCCGCCGCGCTGATCATGATGGACCGCTGTGACGTGCTGCTCTCGGCGGGACTGCACGAGGAGGCCCGGGAGGTGGCCGCCGCGGCCGTGCGCGAGCTGGCCCGCCGCCGGATGGCCGCCGACCTGGCCGAGGCCCGGCTGCTGCTGGCCGCCGCCGCGCTGGCCTGCGGGGAGACCGGGGAGGCCCGCAAGGCGGCGCGACTGGCCGGGCGGGCCTTCGACCAGCAGGGGCGGCCGGGGTGGGCGGCGGTCGCGCGGTACATGCTGATCCGTACCGACTGGGCTTCCGGACGGCACGGTCCGGACCTGCTGCGGGCGGCCGTCGCCGGCGCCGAGGAGCTGCGGGCCGGTGGCTGGGCCGTGGCCGCCGCGGACGCCGCGCTGATCGCCGCCCGGTGCGCGCTGGCCGCCGGCCGCACCGCCGAGGCCACCGAGCTGCTGCGGCACACCGGCCGGGCCCGCGGGGCGGGGAGTCCGGCCGCCCAGCGGGTCAGCGCGTGGCACGCCGAGGCGCTGCTGCGGATCGCGGGCGGGGACCGCCGGGGCGCGGCCGCGGCGCTCCGGGCCGGACTGCGTGCCCTGGACGAGCACCGGCTCACCCTCGGGGCCACCGAGCTGCGGGTGCACGCCGCCGAGCACGGGCTGGAGCTGGTGCGTACCGCCCTGGAGGCCGCCGTCGCGGACGGGTCGGCGCGGGCGCTGCTCATCTGGGCCGAACGCGGCCGTGCGGCAGCCCAGCAGGCCCGGCCCGCGTTCCCACCGGCCGACGACGGGTTCGCCGCGGAGATCGCCGAGCTGCGGGCGGTCGCCGCCGAACGTGAACAGGCCCTGGCCGAGGGCAACGACGCCCGCCGCCACAGTCAGCGGCAGGCCCAGCTGGAACGCTCCATCCGGGAACGCGCCCGCCGAGCCCGGCCCGGCGTCACGGACGGCCACCCGGGGATCGGCGTCACGGGCGGCCATCGGGCGACCGGCGTCACCGATGGCCACCAGGGGACCGGCGTCACGGATGGGCATCGGGCAACCGGCGTCACGGATGGGCATCGGGCAACCGGCGTCTCGGACGGCCATCGGGTGACCGGTGCCGCCGACGCGCCCGCGGCGTCCAGGATCCGGGAGACCGCGGCAGCCCACCCCGGTGATCAGCCGCCGGCGCCGGACCATCGCCAGGACGGGATCGGCGTGGGGCGGGGTGTGGGGGAGGGCCGCGGGGCGGCCGGGGCAGTCGGCCGCCCCGCGAACCCGGTTCTCGGGCGCCGGGCCGGGACGGTGCGGGCACGGGCGGCCGGCTGGGATGTCGCGTCGCTGGCCTCGTGCCTCGGCGACCGGGCGCTCGTCGAGCTGATCACCGTGGGGGAGATGCTGTATGCGGTGGTGCTGGCCGGTGGCCGCCTGACCCGGCACGAACTCGGGCCGGTCACGGCGGTCGACGCGGAGGTGCGGGGGCTGCGGTTCGCGTTGCACCGGATGTCGCTGCGGCCCGGCGGGGCGGGCGCGGGCGGGGACCGGCTCGACACGATGCTGCTGGGCCCGCTACGGGACCGGATCGGGGACGCCGACCTGGTCATCGTGCCGTCGGGGCGGTTGCACGGCGTACCGTGGCGGCTTCTTCCTCTCTGCCGGGATCGGACGGTGTCGGTGGCGCCGAGCGCCGCCGCCTGGCTGCGGGCCGTCACCGCCGAGGTCTCCGGTAACGGCACGGTGCTGGTGGCGGGCCCGGGGCTGCCGGGCGCGGCGGACGAGATCGGCGCCCTTTCCGGACGGTACGGCGCGGCGTCCGCGCTGCTCGGCGCCGAAGCGCGGGTGTCGGCGGTGTTGCGAGCCATGGACGGCGCCGGGCGTACGCACATCGCCGCGCACGGCACCTTCCGGGCGGACAACCCGCAGTTCTCCACGTTGCGGCTGGACGACGGCCCGTTGACCGTCTACGACCTGGAGGGCCTGCGCCGGCCCCCGGGCCTGGTCGTGCTGTCGGCCTGTGACTCGGGCATGTCCACCGTGCACCGCGGCGACGAGATCATGGGATTCGCCGCCGCGCTGCTGGCGATGGGCACCCGTTCGGTGATCGCCACCGTCGCCCCCGTGCGCGACGGTGCCGCCCGCGACGTGATGCTGCGCCTGCACGAGCATCTACGGGCCGGGAGATCGCCGGCCACCGCCCTGGCCGAGGCCCAGCGGGAGTCCGGCGACGACCCGGCCGCCGCCGCGTACGTCTGCTACGGAGCCGGCTGACCGGCCCGCCGACGCCGGCCCCCGACCAGCGGTGCCGGCTGACCCGGCCGCTGACGCGGGCTCCCGACCAGCGGTGCCGGCTGACCCGGCCGCCGCCGGCTCGCCGCCCGAGGGAGCGGCGCGACGAGCCGGCGGGGCCGGATGACCGATCGGCGGAGCATGCCGATCGGTCACGGCAGGACGAATCCCGGCGGCGCCGCCACATACCGGCCGTAGCCGGGGAACGTCTGGGTCAGCCCGCCGAGCAGCCGGTCGGCCGCCTCCGCGCACGTCTCCTTGAGTGTGGTGTTCGCCGCGATCTGCGCAGCCACGAACGGTGTCGCGAACGACGTGCCGCTCCAGGCGACCGCCCCGGTGAAGTCGATCGGGTTGGTCCCGTAGGTCCAGGTGCCGAAGACGTACGGCGCGTGCACCCGCACGCCCGGAGCGCAGGCGGTGATCCAGTCGCCGGTGTTGCTGAACGTCGCCGGGACCTCGCCGGCGCCGGTGGTGTCGATCGCCGCCACCGAGATCACGCCGGGCCGGCTGGCCGGGTAGAAGTTCGGCGTCGCCGCGTCCACGTTGCCGGCCGCCGCGACCACGACGGTCCCGGCCGGCAGGTCGTCGAGCACCGCCTTGAGCGCCAGCGGCTCGTCGTCGCCGACGTAGGTGCCGCCCAGCGACATGCTGATGATCTCGGCGCCGGCGTCGCGGGCCCGCAGGATCCCGGCCGCCAGGGTCCACTCGTCGGCGATCCCGTGCACGTTGAGCACCTGGATGGAGGTCAGGTGCGCGCGCCGGGCGTACCGCGCGATGATCCCCGCCGCCGCCGTGCCGTGACCGCCCATGAGACCGATCCGCCGCACCGCCGGGTTTTCGTAGACGGCGTCCGGCTCGTGCCGGCCGTGCCGCTGGTGCTGGTAGAACACCGGCAGCGTCAGCGCGGCCGGGTCCATCCCGGTGTCGATGACGGCGACCCGCACCACGCGGCCGTCCGTGACGGTCGCGTCGACCTCCGGGTTCGGCGCGGGGATCGGGTCGGTGGCCGTCCCGCCGTGCAGTTTCGGCTGCCCGGCGATCGGGATGGCGTTGGCGGCGAACACGTGGTTGAGCCCGACGCGCGGGCTGTTGCCGAGCGCGCGGAGCTGGCCGACCACTCCGGGCACCGCGGCCGGATCGTCGCCCATCTCGGGCAGCACGTACCGATGAACATACTCGTCGATCCCGTCCGGGGCCTCGGTCCGCTGTGCGCCCAGGCCCCGCATGGCGCCGCGAACCATTCCGGCATCGTCGGCGGCCACCAGGATCTCATTGGCCATGTAGTAGGTGTTGCCAGTACGCCGTACGCGCGGGTCAAGCGCCCACGGGTTCGGGAAACCGGTCTCTCCGGGCATCGTCGTCTCGCTTTCTCGCGGTCAGCCGAGCGCCACCCAGCCGGTGACGATCGGCGCGGATCCGGTGCCCCGCAGCCGCAGCCGGATCGACCGCACGATGGGCAGGTCACTGTAGAACCTGCCCGCCGTGTCGATCGGCCGGCGGACGGCGCCCCCGTCGTGGAGCAGCTCCGCCTCGGTGTGGCCGGCCGGCTCGACGAAGCCGTCCACCTCGAACCCGGTCGCGGTCCGGGAGAGGCCCAGGTGCACGCGGATGCCGTCCGGCCCGGCCGGGCCGAACACCAGCATCCGCACGTCGTCCGGCCCTCGGGTGAGGACCTCGGCGTCGGTCAGCGAATCCCATTCCAGATCGGCGAAGTCCTCACCGTCGGAGCGGAACGCGAACGCGGCGACCGCATACCGCGCCACCTCGGGTGGCATCGGGTCGATACGTGCGATCAGTGCGCTCAGTGCCGCGTCCACATTCATGGCGTCGGCCTCCTCCTCGGACGGGGGCAGGTCTTCGTCACCAGTCATGACCCTGCTCCGCCGGCTCAGATACATCCGCGAGTTTCCGGAGCTTCTCCAGGCAGCGCCGGCGGGTGGGGCCGAGGTAGCCGATCGGCACGCCCAGGGCGGCGGCGGCGTCCGCGTACGACGGCGGCGGCTGGCCCATCAGGATCCGCAACAACCGCTGGCAGTTGTCGCCGAGCTGGTTGAGCGCCTGCCACAGCCGGCCGGCCAGCGCGTCCCGCCGGCCCTCCTCGTCGGCGGCGACCGCCAGTTCCTCGGGCGACTGGTCCTCCCGGGCCGGGCCGATCCACGCGAGGTCACCGGTCGGGACGGTGCGGTTGCGGGCGGCGAGGACCCGCAGCGACTCGCGGCGTGCGGTCGTGGACAGCCAGGCGCCGGCGTGGCCCGGGTCGGTCAGCTTGTCCAGGGAACGGGCGAACCGCTCCCACGTGGTCTGGCTGACGTCCTCGGCGTCGGCCCGGCCCAGACGGTAGGCACGGGCCACCGACCAGACCAGACCCGCGTACGCCTGCACCAGCTCTTCCCAGGCCGACGCGTCGCCGGCTGCCGCCTGCCGTACCAGCGCCGCCGTCTGCTCAGGCTCCATCGAGCCCTCCTTCGGTCGTTCCGCGTGACCCGTCCTGCCATGAAACGATTTCATGGATTACCGTCCGGCCGGTCGATCAGTATGCCGTGGACGCCGGACGTCAGTCGCTCCAGTAGCCCTCCACGCCGGGCATCGCGGCATGGCGGCAGGTCACCCGCGGTCGCGGCTCGGCTGCTGTGTCGAACATGGCCGGATCCTACGATCAGACGATCCGATCAAATGAGGTACGCGCCGCGCGCCGGGGCCGACACTGAAGCCATGGGCCTGGACCTGGGAAGTGTCGAGTTCTACGCCGGACCACCCGTGCTCGGCGGACCGGACGACCTCGACGGTGTGATCCGCGAGTTCATCGACGGCGCCGCCGAGACGCTGCTGATCGCCGTGCAGGAGCTGGACTCCCGGCCGATCGCCGAGGCGGTGCTGGCCGCCAAGCGCCGTAAGATCCGCGTCCAGGTCATCCTGGAGGGCGACTACCTGCGGGAGGACCCGCCGCGCGCCGATCCGTGGGCGGTGAGCGGGAACAACGAGGAGAACCGGGTGATCCACGCCGCGCTGCTGCGGGCCGGGGTGGACCTGATCACCGATCTGAACCCGAAGATCTTCCACCAGAAGTTCATCGTCCGGGATCCGGGGCTCGACACCGCGGCGGTGCTGACCGGGTCGACGAACTTCACCCGTACCGACACCGGTCTCAATCCCCCGGACAATCCGCAACAGCGCGGCAACAACCTCAACCACCTGGTCGTGTTGCGCGGGCAGACGGCGGCGAGCCTTTACGTGGCAGAGTTCCAGCGGATGCGGTCCGGCACGTTCGGCGCCCTGCAGGAGCGGGTGACCCCGCGGCCCGCGGAGTTCCGGCTCGGGCGGATCCGGGTGAAACCGATCTTCGCGCCCTACCACGGGCCGGAGATGGAGATCATGAAGCAGATGCTGAAGTCGGCCGAGCGGGTCGATTTCGCGATGTTCACGTTCGCCCGGTCGTCCGGCATCGACGACACGATGGAGTGGCTGCTCAGGGCGGGCATCCCGATCCGCGGGATCCTCGACCGGGGCCAGGGCTCGCAGGAGTGGGCGGCCACCAAGCGCCTGAAGGCGGCCGGCGCCGAACTCTACGAGAACACACCCGGCAACGGGGTCCGCAAGGTGCACCACAAACTCATGGTCATCGACCGGCGGCTGGTGGTCGCGGGCAGCTTCAACTTCACCGCGCCCGCCAACACGCTCAACGACGAGAACATCGTGGTGCTCGGCGACCTCGAGGAGACCGATCCGGCCGCCGAGACCGCCCAGCGCAGGCTCGCGGCGTACGCCCTGGCCGAAATCGATCGGATCGTGACGGGCCTCTGCCGCCCGATCGCGGCATAGTGTGCGTGTGCGAGAGAAACCGGTTCTGCTGCTGGACCTGGACGGGGTACTGAGCCCGTTCGCGGCGCCCACCTGCCCCGAGGGCTACCTGGAGCGGGTGTTCTTCGAGGGCGAGCCGCCGCACCGCTACTGCCCGGCACACGGCGCGTGGATCCGGGAGCTGGCCGCGGCCGGTGAGCTGTGGTGGGCGACCGGCTGGGGCGAGCACGCCAACGAGCGCTTCCTGCCGATGCTGGGCGTGGATCCGCTGCCGGTGGTCCGGTTCCCGCCGGTCCCGTTCGAGCCGGAGCTGAAGGTGCCCGCGGTCGACCTGGTGACCGGCGGCCGGCCGGCGGCGTGGATCGACGACAACCACACCACCCGCGGCCTGCGATGGGCGGCGGCCCGTCCGGCGCCGACGCTGCTGGTGTCGATCGACCCGGCGGTCGGGTGGACCAGGTCCGACATCGATCACGTTCTCGACTGGGCGGCCCGTCTCTGAGCCGTCGATGTCGTACCCGGCGTGTAGGTTCCCGGACTGTGAAGACCACGTACACATCGGCGGGCGTCGCGCTCGCGTTCGTTCTGGCCGTCAGCGGTTGTTCCGCCGACCCGGCGCCGCAGGCACCGCAGGCACCGCAGGCACCGCCGGCGCTGGCGGCGAGCAGTGCTCCGGCCGCACCCCCCGCGGCCGCCGCGGGGGCGACCGTCGGGGCCGAGGGCTCGGCCTGTGAACTGCCGGTCTCGTTCCAGGCGGCGGCCGGCTGGAAGGCCAAGAAGGTCGAGGCCAAGGGCGAGCTCGCCGCGCTGGCCAAGGTCGGCGACTTCACCGTGGTCTGCGAGATCGACGCCAAGCCGGCCGGCAACATCGGGTTCCTCCGGGTGCACGTGGCCGACGGGCTCAGCGGCGCGCCGGCCGAGCATCTGCAGGAGTTCATGAAGGCGGCGATCGGCAAGCGGGAGGCGTCCAACACCGACATCACCGACGTGCAGATCGGTGGGGCGCAGGCCGCCGAGGGGTCCTGGGAGACCCTCGACAAGGAGTACGACATCCGCAGCAAGTACACGGCGTTCGCCCTGAACACGAAGAAGGGCATCGTTGTGGTGCAGCTGGCTCCGCTGGACACCGGCGAGTTCACGTCGATGCAGCCGGCCTACGAGCTGGCCAGGACGACCGTGAAGATCGACGACTAGAGGGCCCGGGCCCGGGGCGGCGCCCCGGGCCCGGCGCTCACCGCAGGACGGTGTCGACGGCCTCGGCCCGCCACTCACGCAGCAGCTCGTGGAAGGCGACCGGCCCCGGCCCGTAGGAGAACATCACCGGGCGGGGTTTGCCCTCGCCGTTGTAGTAGCCGGGGGTGCACTCGGATTGGAACTTGAAGGTCTTCGGCGCGGTCTGGAAGATGATCTGCGCCCACGTCTCCTCGTCCTCGGCGGTCGGCTCGATCCAGCGGGCGCCCCGCTTCTCCGCCTCGGCGATCACGGCCGCGATGTGGATGGCCTGCTCCTGCAGCACGTGCACGAAGTTGACGGCGGCGGCGTTCTGCAGCGAGCCCAGGTGGAACAGGTTGGGGAAGCCGTGGCTGTAGAAGCCGTGCAGCGTCCGCGGCCCGTTGCGCCAGTGCCCGAGCAGCGGCATCCCGCCCCGGCCGGTGACCGGCAGCGTCCCGGAGAGCACACCGGAGACGCCGACCTCGAAACCGGTGGCGAAGATGACGCAGTCCACCTCGTACTCGGTGTCGCCGACGACCACACCGGTCTCGGTCATCCGGGTGATGCCACCGTGGTCGGCGGTGTCCACCAGCGTCACGTTGGGCCGGTTGAAGGTCTGCAGGTAGTGATCGCTGAAGGTGGGCCGCTTGCACATGTAGCGGTACCAGGGCTTGAGCGTCTCCGCGACGGCCGGATCGGTGACGATCGCGTCGACGCGCTCGCGGATCTCGTCCATCTTGCGGAAATCCGCCATCTCGTCGAGGTGTTCGCGCTCCTCCTCGGAGATGTTCGAGTCGACGCTGCCGGTGAGCATCTGCCGCTGCAGCTTCGCCGTCGACGTCCACCGGTCGTCGATCAGGTCCTCATCGGCCCACTCGCCGGTGACGTTGAGCAGGAAATTCTGCATCCGCTCCTGCTGCCAGCCGGGCCGCACGGCGTCCAGGACCGACTGGTCCGTGGGCCGGTTGTCGCGGACGTCCACGGTCGACGGGGTGCGCTGGAAGACGTAGAGCTTCCCGGCGGCCTCGGCCAGGTGCGGGATCACCTGGATGCCGGTGGCGCCGGTGCCGACCACGGCGACCCGCTTGCCGGCCAGCCCGGTCAGGCCGCCGGACTGGTCACCGCCGGTGTAGGCGTAGTCCCATCGGCTGGTGTGGAAGGTGTGGCCCTTGAAGTCCTCGATGCCGGGGATGCCGGGGAGCTTCGGCTGGGTCAGGGTGCCGGAGGAGATCACCACGTAACGGGCCCGGAAGTCGTCGCCGCGGTCGGTGGTGACCTGCCACTCCGCGTTCTCCTCGTCCCAGGTCAGGCCGGTGACGCGGGTGTGGAAGAGGGTGTCGGCGTACAGGTCGAAGCGCTTCGCGAGGTTGATGCAGTGCTGCCGGATCTCCTCGCCCGGCGCGTACCTCCACTTCGGGACGTAACCGACCTCCTCCAGCAGCGGCATGTAGACGGTCGCCTCGATGTCGCAGTGGACTCCGGGATACCGGTTCCAATACCACGTGCCGCCGAAATCGCCGCCCTCGTCGATCGTCCGGATCTGCTGGACGCCGGCCTGCCGCAGTTTGGCGCCGGTGAGGAGCCCGCCGAATCCGCCACCGATCACCACCGCCTCGATCCGGTCGTTCTTCGGGTCCCGCTCGGCCCGCTCGGTGTAGGGGTCCTGCGCGAAATTGCCGAACTCGCCGGCGGCCCGCCGGTACTGCGCGACACCGTCCGGCCGGATGCGCCGTTCCCGCTCCACCCGGTAACGCTCGCGTAACGCTGCGAGATCCTCGGGCTTGAGGCGGTGGGGGATGGGGGTTGAGGGGGACATGCGGGCCCTTTCGCGGGGTTGATCCGGTGGTGCGACCAAACTCAGAGGGCACAATTTAAAGCACTTGTCTTACCAAAAGCGTGCTCCACCGCGGGGATGTCCGAAAAATTGACGTGAACGCCGGAGAAAGGCAATTCAAAAGCCTCATATCGTACGATCGCCCGCGTGCCGCCCCGCGCAAGAGGCGTCGTCAGGTCACCGGCGCGGTGAACAGCCCCACGATCGCGTCGATCAACATGGCCGCGGTCACCTCCCACGCCGGCGCGGCCTCCCGTTCCCGCTGCGCACAGAAGTGCACCAGCAGGGTGTGCGCCATGTGGGTTCGCTCCTGGCGTACCACCTCGGAAAGGTCCGGCAGGCACCGCTGGAGCCCGTCGATGACTGCGTTCAGCCCCGCCGCGTGCCGGAACTCCTCGGTCGCCACCTCCAGCAGTGCCGGCTCGGTCATCAACTGTGCGGAGAACCGGGCATACCAACTCGGATGGCCCAGATCGGCGAGATGATCGGTGATCGGCCGGACCACGCACGTCACCCAGTCACGCAGATCGCCACTGCCCGCGTGCACGGCCAGCATGCGTCGGCGGATCCGCTCGGTCGGGACGGCGTGCCGGCGGATGATCGCGCGTACCAGATCCGTCTTTGTCCCGAAATGGTAGGCGACCGCCGCGTTGTTGCCCTGCCCCGCCGCCTCGCCGACCTGCCGGTTCGAGACCGCGTGCACGCCGTGCTCGGCGAACAGCCGCTCGGCCGTCGCCAGGATCAGCGCCCGCGTCTGCTCCGCCTGCTCGGTCCGCGCGCGCCGCCCGCCCGTGCTCATCGTCGAACCCGCCCGTGCTCATCGTTGAACTCAGTGCCGTGGGGAAAGCGCCAGGATAGGGCCTGCCTCGGCCCGCCCGGGACACCGGAGTCACCCGTTCGCTCCGCCGAGCCGCTATATGCTGCCAGAGCTGTGCAAAACGGACCCTTCCGCCTGTTGGGGACCGGGCCGCGAGCCGCGGCCCGGCAGGCTGCCGTCCTCTTCGCGGTCGCCGGCCTGCTCGCCGTCATCGGCACCCTCAACGACCCGGCGCGCACCGGCCGGCTGCTCACCGTCGCCGGCTGCGACCTCGCCCTCGCCACGATCGGATCACTCCTGCCGTGGCGGCGCCTCCACCGGCACGCCCCCGCCCTGCTCGGGCTCGCCGGATTCGTCGTCCTCGGCTTCTCCACCTGGTCGTTCGGCGGGGTGGCGGCCGGCACCGGCCCGTTCCTGGTGCTGCTCTACGCGTGGGCGGCCCTGCACTTCCCGCGCTGGATCCTCACCGCCTACGCGCTTCCGGCCACCCTCGCCTACCTGCTCCCGCTGGTCGTCACCGGGCAGCCGCCCCTCGTGCTCGGCAGCGCCGCCGTCCTCATGCCGATCGCGCTGGCCGTCGCGTTCCTGATCGAGGCCCAGGCCCGGCGGCTGCGTGACGAACGCGACCGGCTGTCCCGGATCGAGCAGTGGCGTGCCGCCATGATCAACACGTTGGCGCACGACGTGCGGACGCCGCTCAGCACCGTACACATGGCGCTCGAAGAACTCGCGGAAACCGCGACCGGACCGGACGCCTCAATGATCGGCGCCGCCCTGCGGCAGACGACGCGCATCGCGCGGCTCGCCGACGGCCTGCTCGACCTGCAGCGCATCGACAGCACCGGGCATCTCAAGCTCGACCGGGCACGGTATCCGGCGCACCTGCTCGTCAAGGATGTCCTGACGTATGTCCGGGACGACGCCGATGTGCGCTTCGAGGTCGACGAGGACCTCACCGTGTACGTCGACAAGCAACGCTTCGAGCAGATCCTGATGAACCTGGTCACCAACGCGCTGCGCTACGGCGGGCCGCCGGTGATCGTCGGCTTCACCCGCGACGCCGGCGGGGACCGTCTGTCGGTGCGCGATCACGGGCCCGGCATTCCGGACGATCTGCGACCCCGGTTGTTCGGGCAGTTCGCGGTCGGCGGCGATCAAGGGGTGGGGCTGGGATTGTGGATCGTCCGCCAACTGGCCGCGGCCCACGGGGGTCAGGCGGTGGCCGAGGCGCGCGACCCGGGCGTGGCGATGGTCGTGACCTTCCCGCTCCCACCCTGACATCCCGCCGCCGTCGGTCTGGCCGCCGGCCTGTTGTCGGCCGACCGCTCCTTCGCGATCTTGTGGAGGTGCTGCGCAACGTCACTGCGGCACTCCACAAGATCGGGAGAGGGGGCGGTCGCCCGGGTGCTTCGGCGGGTGGTCAGCAGTAGCCGGACGGGCACTCTCCGCTGGCCAGCAGCTCGTACTGGCGACACTTCGGGCAGCGTGCCGGCTCGGGGCGAGGGGCCGGCTTGGCTGCGGCCCGGGTCTTCGGCGTGCTCGTGCCGGCCGCCTTCGGCGCCGCGGCGGCCCGGACGCGCTTGACCGGCGCCGGTTTGCCCGCGGCCCGCAGTTCCACCGCCTCGGCGGCCGCGTCCAGCAGGGCGTCGTAGTTGTCGTCGATGTAGTCGGCCTGGACCGACACCCAGCAGTCCGGGTCGTCCGGGTCGATCACGAACGAGCCCGGCATGCTCAGCGCCACGTCGTTGGCCCGTTCCCGGTCGACGGCGAAGTCCACCCCGCCCGGGTGAATGCGTACCGCGACGCCGGTTTTGCCCTGTGGGCGCACCTGCAGCGCCTTGCCCAGTGGCTTCACGTCGATGGTCGCCCGGCTGCGCAGCTCCAGCAGCAGGCGCGCCACCGAGGGAGCCGCCCCGACCCCGGCGGAATCCGTCCCGTACTCGTCCATCCGACCTCCGCTCCGATGCGACCACTGATCCTCTTGCCGTATCGACACGTCCGTGCCGCACGTGAGAGCCGTTGCTCACCCTACGACGGGAATCCCCAGGCACCTCTCACCGGGAGGCAACCTTGCGGCAACCATCCGCGGATAGTCTCGCGGTTCGACACGGACGTCGATCTCTGGGGCTGAGCCGATGACATCGCCGCCGAAACTAGCGCCCGCCGACGAGTTCTACCTGGCCGCACACGACGGAATAGGCGGCCGGTCACTGCTGCCCGACCGCCTCCTCGGCGTCGGCCTCGGCGCGGCGCTCCTCGGCGAGCTGATGTTCTGGCGGCGGGTGCGCCCCGACGGCGACACGCTGTACGTGGCCGACGCCACTCCCACAGGCGACCCGGCCACCTCCGCGATCCTCCAGCGGCTGACGCGCGGCCCCGGCCCGCACGGGCTCGGCCAGTGGATCGCCCACCTCGCCAACGGCACCGCCACCCAACTCGTCGAACGCCGCCTCATCGCGGCCGGCACACTGCGCCTGGAGACCAAGCGGCGGCTCCTCGGCTCCGGCACCACGTCGCTGGTCCTCGCCGACCCGAAAAGCCCCGGCGAGCCGGCCGCCCGGATCCGCACCCACCTGTCGTACAACGAGAACCTCGACATCGCCGACCTGATGCTCGCCGGCCTGATCCTCGCCACCGGCCTCGACGCGTTCGTCCTCGACACGTGCAACCCCCGCGACCGGGCGCGGCTCTCCGACCAGTTCCGCCGAAACCTGCCTGCGCCGCTCGCCCACCTGGTAGCGCACACCCGGGCCGCAGCCGCCGAGCCGGTGCCGGCGTCCGCCCGCTGAGCGGTCCCGTCGTCGGACCGGAGACCGAGCCGCTATGCAATGGCTCGCGACGGCATTCGCTACCGGCCGCCGGGACGGCGCCGTTCGGAGTCGGGCTGGCGGCCTGCGGCGGTGCTCGCTACCGGTCGCCGGGGCGGCAGCATTCGGAGTCGGGCTGGCGGCCTGCGGCGGCGCTCGCTACCGGCCGCCGGGACGGCGCCCGTTCGGAGTCGGGCCGGCGGCCTGCGGCGGCGCTCGCTACCGGCCGCCGGGACGGCGCACGTTCGGAGTCGGGCCGGCGGCCCCGCGACGGCACTCGCTACCCGCCGCCGGACGCACCCTTCGGAAGCGGGCCGGCTGTTCAGGGAAGGCCTGCGACAGCACCCACGACCAGCCGCCGCGCGGGGCTGTGCCGATGGCCGGTCCGTTGCCGATGGGACTTCGGTTTCGGTGGCATGCCACTGCGGGCTCTGATCGCTCGTCGTCCGCCGGCTGATCCGGTGCCGCCCCAGCCTGTTCGGGGACGCCCGCCTCCGGTCGGTGCGGTGCGGGCCCGGGGATAGGGTCCGTTCATGATCACTGCGCGGTCGCTTTTTCTGTTCGTGCTGGCCGCGGTGGCGGAGATCGGGGGAGCCTGGCTGATCTGGCAGGGCTGGCGGGAGAATCGGGGCCTGTGGTGGATCGCCGCCGGCGTGATCGCGCTCGGTGCATACGGCTTCGTTGCGACTTTTCAGCCCGATCCGAATTTCGGCCGGATCCTGGCCGCCTATGGCGGGGTTTTCGTCGCCGGATCGCTGTTGTGGGGCGTCCTCGTCGACGGTTTCCGGCCGGACCGCTGGGACCTGATCGGGGCCGGGCTGTGCCTGCTCGGTTTCGCCGTCATCATGTATGCGCCACGCGCCGTCGAAGGCTGACGACACGATCGGGTGATGTCAGTCCCACCACATGCGCCAGACGGGGTTGTTCAGCAGGGCCGCGGCCAGGCCGGTCAGGGTCTCGGCCCGGTAGAAGTCGTACTCGCCGTCGTTGTACCGGCGGTATTTCCAGGCCAGGGCCACCGCCTCCGGGCGAGTCGTGGGTGGGCGGGCGACCAGGTAGTCGAGGTTCGCGCCGCTCCAGAACACCGGCTCGGCGCCGTACTCGTCGAGGAAATGCCGCATGATCGCGGCGTGCTCCCCGGGGTCGGGGTAGCCGTTCCACCCTCCGTAGTGCAGGGTCACCGGCACCAGCCACGGCTCGGCGGCCGGGACCAGGGCGACCGTGATCGGCAATGGCCGGCCGTTCCCGTCGTAGGGCAGCCAGAGACCTGGCCGCTCCGGGTCGCCGGGCCACTCGCCGTCGTCGGCCGGTTCGGTGGGGATCTCGGCGGCGGATGACTGGTCGTGGCGGGCCGGCGACGGTCGGTCGGCTGGTTCGGTGGGGATCTCGGCGGCGGACGCCCGGTCGTGGCAGGTCGGCGACGGTCGGTCGGCTGGTTCGGTGGGGATCTCGGCGGCGGATGACTGGTCGTGGCGGGCCGGCGACGGTCGGTCGGCTGGTTCGGTGGGGATCTCGGCGGCGGACACCTGGTCGTGGCAGGTTGGCGACGGTCCGTCGGATCCGGCCAGTATCGCGGCGCCGTCCAGTGCGTACGCCTGCGTCAACGACTCCTCGACGGTGGCGTGGGTGTACGGATCCTCCAGGTATCCGGGAGCGTCGTCGTCTATCAGCAGCGGCCACAACCCGGTCTCCGGATAGGCCGCGCGCAGCCGGTGCCACCAGTCCAGGGCCGTGTCGCTGCCGACGGTGAAACCGGTGACCTCCGCGCCCGACGGGGTGACCGCGAGCCGTTCGGTGGCGGGCATGGCGAAGAGTGTCATGTGAGGGTTTTCAGCTGCTGGAGGATCGAGGGGTCGGTGATGCGGTCGTCCTCGGACAGCAGGAGGACCTTGCTGAGGATCACGCTGGTCATCCGGTCGTCGTCGGCGAACGGCAGGAACAGGCGCTGGTGGGCGGTCGCCCCGAAACCGGCCGGAACCACACACAGGTAGCCGGCCGGCTCGACGTGGATGCTGCCGCTGGTGAGGTGCACCCGGTAGGTGGCGCGGCTGCCGCGGACCACGGCGGCTGTCCCGTCGATGCTGACCCGTGTCAGGCCCAGGTCGGTGATCAGGGCGGCCAGCACGCGGGCCCGGCTCTCCGCCTGCGCCGGCGACCCCCAGGGCTCGCCGCCGGTGCCCGCGACCGAGACGGCGAGGTCGAGATCGCGCATGGTCTCGGAGAACACGATCGGTGGTACGTCGGCCAGCGGGATCGGCCGGCCGTCCCGGAGGAACCGCAGGCCGCCGATCAGCACGTCGCTCACGCCCCAGTAGCCGTGCAGGCCGGCACTCAGCGCCGCGGTCAGCCCGTCACCGGCGGGACGGGTGGCCTGCTGATCGCCGTACTCGTGGCCCGTGCTCCAGCCGCGGCCCGCCAGCAGCTGGGCGGCGACCCGGCCGGTCACGGTCTGCCCGGCGAAGCGCTGCGAGACGTCGACCGCTGCACGTTCGGCGGGAGTCACCACGTACAGCTCCCGGAACGCCTGTTTGACCGGCTGCCGCAGCCGGCGCCGCACGACCTCCTCCTGCCAGTGGGCCAGTGTGCCCGCGGTGAGCAGGTCGAACGGGTGCACGGCGGTGACCGGGCCGGCCGTGTCGAGGTCGTCGAGCAGGCCGACGGCGCCGGTGTGGTCGCGCCAGATCAGGGCGGGCAGCATGGCCGCGCCGGCCGGTAGTGACCGTAGCCGGGCCAGCTCGTCGGCGGTGAGCGTCGCCGCGGTGGCGACCAGTCGCTCGACGAGGCCGGTCCGCATCCGCCGGGCCTGCTCGCGAAGCCGCTCCTGGTGCTCGCGCAGCTCCTTGTAGGACGGGTGCGCCCGGACCTCGGCGGGCACCGATCTCAGCGGCCTGCCGGCCCGGCTCACCGCCAGCAGCGGCTCGGCGCCGTCGAACCGCAGCTCGATCCGGTAGTCGCCGGCGTCGGCCGCGGCCGGTGTCTCGGCGGCGAGGCGTGCCTCACAGTCCCACTCGAGACGGCTCGCGTCGCCGGCGCCGGTCACCTGGGCGAGGTGGTCGAGGGCGATGTCGACGGCCGCCGCGTGGGAGAGGCGACGGTTGGGGCCGAGGGCGGGGCCTCTCCTCGCGACCTCCCGCACCGCCAGGTAGCGATCGAGAACGGTCTCGTCGGGCGCGAGCGGCAGCATCCCGAACGCGGCGATGCCCTGCAACGCGTTGTTCTTCACCCGTTTGAGGACGGCGGCCCGGTTGTCGCCGAGGACCGCCGACACCAGCTCGCTGGGTTGCCGTTTCAGCAGCCGGCGGGCGATCTCGGGGCCGACCGACTCCACGACCGCGAGGATCTCGGCGCGGTCCTGCCGGAACGGCTCGTGACCGGTCGGCATCGCGCGGATCAGGCGCAGCAGGGGCGCGGCGCCCGCCAGGTCGAAGAGCGGCAGGAGGGCCGCGTCGTCGCCGGCCTCGACCCGCCACCGCCAGACCCGTTCCCGGTCGGCCGCGGGGCGGTCGCGCAGCATTTCCACCAGCTCGTGCTGCTCGGCGGAGGTCAGCTGGGCCGTGCCGAGATAGTCGGCGCCGTCCTGCCCACCGGCCCCGTCGAGAGCGGCCCGCACGAACCGCAGGCCCCGGGGGGCCGGACCCTCCGGGAAGTCGGCCAGCCGATCCACGCGACCGGCCGCCTCCGGGACAGCGGCCTCGGCGGTGGAGCCGGCCGGGACATCGGGCCGAGCGGAGTCGGCTGGGTCATCGGGCCGAGCGGAGTCGGCCGGATCATCGGGCCGAGCGGTGGAGCCGGCCGGGACATCGGGCCGAGCGGTGGAGCCCACCTGGCCGGTGGGGGTCGGGAGGGCGGGTTGCGGCGTGAGCCCGGTCGACGGGGAGAGGGACGCGCCGGGTGCGGGGCCGCCGGTGGAGGGCAGGGTCCGGCCGGGTGTGCGGCCGACGGCGGTGGGGGCCGCCGCCTCGGGCCGGGAGTGGTGGCGGTCGGGGGCGCTGACCAGGTGCCAGATCATCGTGTCGATGTGGGAGCGCACCGCGTCGGCGCACGGCAGGCCGGCGATGTCGCGCCACACGTAGGGATCGTCGGTGAAGGCGCGGGCGACCGCTGCGGCATCCAGAGCCTTCGCGGCGTGCAGGGCGTCGAGGATGCGGGCGACGGTCTGGCGCGGTGAGTTGCCGTGTGGGGTGTGGAGCACGATTTCGAGCAGGCGGACGTCGCCGGTGGCGAAGGCCCGCCGCGTCACCTCGTCGAGGAAGAGGTGAGAACCGGCCGCCTCGATCAGCAGGGCACGGCGGGACGCGCTCGCCCACGGGACGTCGAGCAGGCCGGCGACGTCGGCCGGGTCGCGCACCGGGAACGCGTCGTCGTAGATCGTGTCGAACGCCGCGACGATGTCGAGGGAACACGACCGCAGGTGGCCGCCGGAGGACTGGCCGCCGCGGCGCATCGACAACCGGATCTCGTCGGCGAGCGGCACCAGGGCGGCCGGGGTGGCGGCCCGCGCGCGCTCCAGCAGGCCCAGCAGGACCTCCCGGCCGCGGCGGACACCCTCGACACAGACCTCCGGGACGAAGTCGATCGGGTCGGCCATCAGCCACCCACCAGGGCGACCAGGCGCAGGAACACCACCGGCTCACCGAGGCGGACGGTGATCGGCTCATCGAGCCCGGTGACCTGCCGGCCGCCGTTGAACAGGACGAACGTGCCGCGGCGGAAGGCCCGGTGCGCCCGCGCGACCTCGGCCTCGACATCGGGTGGCGACGACGGCGCGCGCGGCATGCGGATCACGCCTGTCGCGGCCTGGGCCCGCAGATCGTCGTCGGACAGGAACTGACGGTCGAGAGCGCGCCGGCAGCGGGACGTGTCGGCGCCGGCCAGCCGGATCTGCTCCTCGACCGCGCGGTGGATCAGCTCCCGCGCGGTCGTCTGCTCGCCGGCCAGCCGCACCAGCACCGGGGGCAGGCCCTCGGACGTGCCGGTCACCCGGCTGCGCACCTCGACGTCGACCATGCCGCGAACCCTAGAGCAGGGGTACGACAAACTCCGGTGCGGCGGGGTCAGGGGACGGTGAGTGTCACGGCCGGGTCGCCGTCGGTCCAGTCGTCCGGGAGGACGGCGAGGGCGCCGGCCACCGCCGCGGCGTGGAGTCCGACCGGGCCGGCGGCCGCGAGATCACCGGCCGGGCCGATCGGGACGATGCGGACGCCGCCGGCCATCAGCCTGACGGGACCGGTCACCGTCGCGGTCGGCAGGGGCGCGGGCGGGCGTCCGGCGAGGGCGGCCACCAGCGGTTCCAGCAGGGTCAGGGCGGCGACCAGGCCGGCGTACGGGTTCCCGGGCAGACTGACCACATGACGCCCGTCCGGCAGCACCGCCAGCGCCTGCGGATGCCCGGGCCGGCAGGCCACCCCGCGGACCAGCCACGTGGCGGCCGCCTCGTCCAGCAGCCGGTGCAGATGGTCCGCCGCCCCGGCCGAGGATGATCCGCTGACCACGATCACGTCGGAGCACGCGCCGTGCAGGGCTTCACCGAGGGCGGCCGGGTCGTCGGGCAGCCGCCGGGAGATGTCGAGACGGCCGCCGGCCCGTGCGGTGATCGCGGTCACCAGCCCGGTGAAGGTGTCCCGTACCTGGCCCGGGCCGGGCGACCCCTCGGTGATCACCTCGTCGCCGGTGACCAGCATCGTCACGGTCGGCCGGCGGTGGGCGAGCACCTGTTCGGCTCCGGCCTGCAGCGCGGCCGCCGCCACGGTGGCGGTGACGATCCGCCCGGCGGGGGCGATCAGCGTGCCGGGGGAGAGGGCGTCACCGGCCCGGCGGATGTGCCGCTTCCGGCGAGGACCCGTCTGATCTCCGGCGGGCCGGCCGTCCGGCCGGTCTTCGGTCGCGGCGACCTCGATGACCAGGTCGTCCTCGACACGGCAGTCCTCGTACGGCAGCACCGCCTCGGCGCCGTCCGGCAGCAGCGCCCCGGTCGCGATCTCCACGGCCGTGCCCGGGAGCAGCCGTCCGCCGTCGGCGGGCCGCCCCGCGAGGACCCGGCCCCGCACCGTCCAGGGGCCGTCGCCGGCGATCGCGAACCCGTCCATCGCCGCGTTGTCGAACGCTGGAACCGGCCGCTCGCACCGCACCGCCGCGGCCAGCACCCGCCCGGTCGCCTCGACCACCCGCGTCAGCTCGGCGGCCAGCGGCTTGGCGGTGTCCCGCGCGACGGCATAGGCGTCCGCCCACGACATGTGCACCGCCCGAGTAGACCCGCCCGCTGTGTCCGCGCCGTGCCCACCCTGCTGCCGCCGTGCGACCAAAACCTCACCCACTGTCCGCTCCCGTTGTGACCGGCGATGCGCCCGGATCCCCGCCCACCGACGATCCCTCGACCCGGCCGGCTCATCGACCCGGCCGATCCCTCGACCCGGCCGGTTCATCGACCCGGCCGGCGATGGCCCGATCCTGCCTGTCGCCGGGCCCACCGGACAGGGTCCTACGGCCTGTACGGCGCTACCCGGCCGGGCGCCAGACGCCGCGGGCGGCCGCCTCGGCGACGTAGTCGGTGAAGTCGCGGCCCGGACGGTTCAGGATCCGTTCGACGGCGCCGGTCGGCCGGGTGTCCCCGCGCGCGGCGAGACGACCGAAATCGGCTATCAGCGTCTCGATCACCTCATCGGGCAGGCCGTCGGCGCGCATCGTCTCGCGGTACCCCTCGGCGGTGCCGTCGAAGGTGATCTCCCGGCCGGTGGCGGCGGCGATCGAGGCGACCGCCGCGCCGAACGACAGCGTCCGCGGCCCGGTCACCTCGACCACCTGACCGAGCAGATCGTCGCTGGTCAGAGCGGCCACTTCGACCGCGGCGACGTCGTCGGCGTCGATGAAGCCCTGCCCGGCGCCGCCGATCGGCACGCACAGCCGCCCGTCGATCACCGGCTGCCGGAAGAACGTCTCGAAGTCCTGGTGGAACCAGTCGGGCCGCACGATGGACCAGGCGGCGCCGGAGTCCCGTACCTCCTGCTCGGCCTTTTGGAGGTGACCGAGACCCATCACCTCCAGGCCGCGGTCGGAGTGCAGCACCATCCGCCGCACCCCGGCGCGCAGCGCCGCCGGAAGGAACCCCTCCGGCATGCCGAACCGATCAGGCAAAAGCACAAACATGGTGTGTACGCCGCCAAGCGCCCCCACCCACGAGCCGGGATCCGTCCAGTCGAACCGTGGCGAACTGTGACGCGACACGGCCCGGACGTCCCGTCCCGCGTCCCGCAGCCGCGCGGCCACCCGGCTGCCGACCGTCCCGGTCCCGCCGAGCACCAGAATCGTGCTGTCGAGGCTCATGACCCCCACGCTAACCCGCCCGTCCGATTTCTTCCCCCGGTGAGGTCGCATGGTTCCCGTCGGTGCGCTGGCCCTGGTGCTGGCGTCGGCTTTCGTCCACGCCCTGTGGAACGTCCTTTTCGCCCGGGCGTCACGGGGCGTCGCCGCGCTGGCCGTGACCAATGTCGCCGGCCTGGCCGTGTGGGCGCCGGTGGCCCTGGCCCGCTGGCGCATCGAGGCCGGCGCATGGCCGTACCTGCTGGTCAGCGCGGCCTTCCAGATCTACTACCTGGTGGTGCTGCGCCGCGCCTACCTGCGGGCGCCGGCCCACACGGTGTATCCGGTCGCCCGCGGTCTCGGGCCGGTGCTGGTGCTGGTGGCCACGACCGCCGGTGGCGCCCCGGTGCCGTGGGTGGCGTACCCCGCGGTGGCCCTGATCAGCGCCGGTGTCTGGCTGAGCGCGACCGGGTCGGTGGACCGGCGCGTGCTGGCGGCGGCGTTCCCGGTGGCGATCTCGGCGGCCGCCTACCCGTTCGTCGCCGGGTACGGTCTGCGGCACGCCGACCCGGCGGCCTACCTGTGGCTGTCGACCGCGCCGCTGACCGTCGGCACCCTGGCGATCGCGCTGGTCACCGACCGTCCCGGACTGCGGGCGGCGCTGCGGCCGGCGACGATCGCGACCGGCGCCGGCATGGTCGCGTCCGGCGGTCTGCTGATGACGGCGCTGTCGATGGTGGAGCCCGGCCAGGTCCCGGCGATCGCCGCCCTCCGCGAGACCGGCACCCTCTTCGTCATCCCGCTGTCCTGGCTGATCGACCGCACCTTCACCCGCGCGGCCGCCGCCGGCGCGGTCCTGGTGTTCGCCGGAGCGGCCCTGCTCGCGCTGCGCTGACCGGTGTCCTTACCCGGCCGCGCGGCGCAGGATCTCCCGGACGCGGGCCACCTCGCCGGGGGACGGCCGCTCGCCGGCCGCGTCGTTGGCGACCCGCAACGGGTCCCGGCCGAGGAACGCGGCGACCACGGCGGCCCGGTTGCGGTCGCTGAACTCGTCCTCCACAGCGGCCAGCAGCGGTAGATAGTCCGCCTCCGGCAACCCGCCGGGGTACGCCCGGTGCAGCTCGTCGACGGCCGGGCGCAGATGCTCGGGAAGGAACACGTGGCTGTCCGGCCGGATCGCGCCGGGCTCGGCGTGCGAGTGGTCGCGGGCCTCGACGACCAGCCCGCCCCGGCCGAAGAGCAGCACCGTGCAGCCGGCGATGGTCAGCGGCTCCCCGCCGGGATGGGTGATCGCCCAGTACTCGACGCTCGCCGTCTGCCCGGTGACGACCGGCTCCGCGAACCACACCTCGGCCGGCCGGGTCTCCTCGTCGAAGCATTCCCTGAGGTACGCACGGAGACCGTCCCGTCCACGGAAACGCCGGGTGATCCCGGCCCAGTGGTCGCCGTGCGGCGCCTGCAACGCGGCGATCGCCTCCACGTCCTGCGCCGGCCAGCCGGCCCGCCACGTCGCCGCCCAGCGCCGTGCCCACTCGGTCGTCGTCATGGCCTCAGCTCACCGCGTAGTTGCGCAGCAGACGCAGCGCGGTCGCCGCGTGCGGGCCGGTGGCCCGCAGTGTCGTGTCGGCGGGGGCGAGCCGCTGCGCGCCGACACGGCAGAAGTCGCCGGCCGGGCCGCTGATCACGGTCTCCGCGGCCGGGTCGCCGAGCTGCCAGGACGTGCCGTCCGGGGCGGTCAGGCCGGCGCGCACCGGCGCCGGCGGCAGCCCGGCCAGGCGGAACGCATACGGCAGGGTGCTCAGCCCCAGCCAGGCGACGTGCCGCAGGCGGGCCGTGTCGGGATAGTCCACACCGAGCGGGACGGTGATGTCCAAGGCGTGGGCCCAGTGCTCGGCCAGCCGGGTGGTGGCCAGCGTGCGCGGCTTCAGCGGGGTGGCGACCCACCGTACCGCCTGATCGGGGTCGGCCGACCGCAAGGCCGCAACCGCCTCGCGCCGCGCCGCCCGCCACCGGTCCAGGATCCGTGGGCCGTCGCCGCGCTCGGCCTCGACGAGGGCGCCCATCGCCTCGTCCACGGTGGCGCCGAGCTCGTGCCAGCGGACCGGATCACCGTGCTCGCCGACGGTGGCGGTCACCGCCTCCTCGGTCTGCGCCAGGTGCAGCAGCACGTCGGCGATCGTCCAGCCGGCCGCCGCCGACGGGGTGGTCCAGTCGTCCGGGCCGAGACCGGCCAGCACCGTCTCCAGCTGCTGTTGCTCGGCTTCCAGATCGTCGAACACGTCGCTGTGCGCCACGGATGATCCCTTGCGGAGAGACGGTGAAGGACACGTGCAGGTGGCGTGCGGAGGCCACCGTCGCAGCATAGAAGACGGTTAGCGTTCCGGCGTGCTCCCGAACAACAGCCGAGGCCCGGTCTCGGCGGCCGCCGTCGTCGCCCCGATCGTGCTCGCCGCCGACGCCGTCGCCGCCCTTGCGACGGCCTTCCCACTGTCCCTGCAGATGCTCTTCTGGGCCACCGACGACTCGGTGTTCTACCTGGTCGTCGCCCTCGCCGCGGTGGCCCTGCTCTGCCCGGCCGTGGCGGCCCTCGTCGGCGGGGTACGCACCTGGGCCGCCCACCTCACCGGATGCGTCGTCACCGCCCTGCTCGCGGTCGCGTGTGCCGGGCTGACCGCCCTGGCGTTGCGCTACGAGTTCCCGGACTGGCTGACCGTCACGTCGTCGGCCCTGTTCGCCGCCAACACGATCGCGGTGTTCCTGCTGACCGGCCGGCTGCGCCCTACCATCGGCGCATGGCCGTCTTCGCCCAGATCTCCCTCGGTGTGACCGACTGCGACCGCGCCGGCACGTTCTGGGCGGCGGCCCTCGGCTGGGCGCGGCGGCCACCCCGCTGGCCCGGCGACGACTGGATCGTCCTGGAGCCGCCGCCCGGCCGGCCCGGCGCGCCGATCGCGATGGACGACAGCGGAAGCCCCGCCGAGGAGTTCCCCCGGATCCACCTCGACCTGAGCGCCGGCCCCGACGGCCTGGACGCCGAGGTGGAACGCCTGGTGACCCTCGGCGCGACCAGGGTGGACTGGCCGTACTATCCGTCTTCGGGCGACCGCCACCCGGACGAGCTGCCCTACGTGGTCCTCGCCGACCCGGAGGGCAACCGCTTCTGCGTCAGCGCCTGACCCTCCGCCGGGGAGGAGTGGGCCTGGCGCGGGGCGGGAAGGTTGCGCTGCTCGACGAGGGTGATCCCCTGACCCGGATCCTCGCCGCCAGCGCCTTGCAGGGCGCGATGTGGGCGCTGATGCCGCCGGTCGCGGAATGGGCCCTGCGTTCGTTCCGGTGCTCCAGCCGCTGACCCGACCGCGCCGGGGCAGTGGCGGGCACGAGCGCGACGTGGAGCGGTCCTCGGCCTCGGCATCGGTGTGCCGTACTTCGGCGCCCTCATCACCATGTGCCTGATCACCGGCCGGTCGTGGGTGTACACGGTCAGCTTCGGCGTCGTCCTGGTCGTCACGGTGGCCGTCGCCGCCCGATCGTTACGACGCGTCGCCGGCGGCCGACAGGCGGTCCCGTAGGGTGCGGGCCGACCGTCCCCGGTAGCCGGCCAGCAGGTCGGCCAAGGTCTCGCGGACCTCCGGGTCGGGGTGGTCGGCCAGGTGGGCCAGCTCCTCGGCGCCGCCGCGGCGGCGGCCGGACAGGGCCCACAACGCGCTCACGATCTCGTCCGGGGTCACGGCCGCGCGCAGGTCGGCCATCAGCTGCGGCTTCGGGACCGGCGGGTCGTCGTAGGGGAAACGGCGGCGGACCCGGGCGGAACCCGGCGTGCCCGGCTGCAGGCAGGCGGGGCAGGTGCACGGGCGGCGGCCGTGGGCGTCCGGGACGTGCCGCCAGCCGATGCCCTGCGGCAGAGCGCGGATCCGGCGTACCTCCGTGGGTCGGATCGCTCTCGGGACGAAGATCTCGTAGCCGCGCGGATCGGCCAGCTCTCGAACATGTCCGGCGGCCTCGGCGGCGGTGAGCCGCAGCGGCTCGCGGCCGTAGCGGCCGACCGTGACCGGCTCGTCGCCGGGGAGGCGCAGGTCCACGGCGACCAGGACGCCCGGCTTCCAGCGGCGCAGCTCCCGCACCCACTGGTGGGTGAGGGTGAAGTCGGGCAGCACCGCCATCGTGTAGACGCCGCGGTCGCCGTCCCAGCCGCGGCTGCGTGCGGCGACACCGCCGCGCGGCATCCGGGTCGCGTGGCGGTGCGGGGTGATGTGGACGAGGTTCGGCATCACCGGGCAGCGTAGGCCGCGGTCAGTGGAGGTGCAGCAGATTTACGGCCAGGTCGGTCACGACGGTGACGAAGAAGATCGCCCAGCCGAGCAGGTTGCGGGAGCCGACCCGCAGGTGGGCGACGAGAGCGCCGGAGAAATACAGGACGAGGCCGACGGCGGCGGCGGTGCCGATCGGGGGTACGGCGAAACCGGTCAGCAGTCCCGCCGTGCCGGCCGCCAGCAGGGACCCCAGCACCGGCACGTAGCGGCGCGGGATCCGTTTCATGTCGGCCTGGGACTTCGGGTACTCGTGGCCGATCAGGTAGAAGACGGCGGCGCTGCCGGTGAGGAACGCTGTCACCAGCGTGACGATCGTGTAGGCCGTGGACAAAGGATCCTCCTCAGTGGTCGATGCTGCGGAGGGGACGGGCCGGACACCGGGATTGTGACGGCTGGGGCAGAATCCTTCGCCGTGACCGATAGCAACGGCGCCGTCGTCGAAGTGGCCGCGGGCGAGTATCTCGCCGGGCGGCCGGACCGGGCGGGACGGCTCGTCCAGGAGCACAGCGGTGGCGAGGGGGCCGTCGACCTCACCCAGATCGCGCTGCTCGCCGCCGGGCAGATCCTGCAGACCGTGCACGGGCTCGCCGGGGATCGTCTCGTCGACGCGCTGCTCACCTCGATCGGCACCGTCGACGCGCCCCGGCCGGACCTGCGGGCGGTGGTCGTCGAGACGGCCCGCCGGTATGCCGAGCCCGGCGTGGCGCTGCTCTGCCGCCGCGCCGCGCACCGCATGATCACCGCGGCCGGGAACACTGCCCTCGACGCGCCGCTCGACGCGATCCTGGCGCTCGCCGCGCTCGTCATGCAGTTCGACAACCGGGACGATCTGCTGACCCTCGGCTGTGGCCGGGCCGACCGGCTGGTCGCCGTGTCGGAGACGCCGTTCCGGCTGGTGTGGGCGCAGATGACCGGCGACGCCGACGCGCAGCGGGAGCATCTGCGGGTGCTGACCGAGACCGGCGACCCGGCCGACCTGCTGGTCTGGTATTTCGGGCTGGCGCACGGGGTGTCCGGGCGTACCGACGCCGGTGGGGAGAACCCGGCGCTCGACGCGATCGCGGGGGACGTGGCCGACGGGCGGCTCGGTGACGCCCTCGACGTGGCGCGCGGGTTCGCGTCCCGGTTGTCGCCGACGCTGGTGATCAGCACCGCGGCCGTGCACCTGACCAGGGAGATCCTGGCGGTGGCGGCCCGGGACGGTACGGCGGCGGGCACGGTCCTCGACGACCTGTGGAGCCGGGCGACGACCTGACCTCGGGGCTGCCGTGCCGGGGATACGCCGAGCCGGGGCTGCCGGGCCGGCTGTACGGCGGGCCGGGCACGTGGCGGGGGGATACGGCGGGCCGGGGACGCGGCGGGCCGGGGCTTGCCGGGCGGGGGGATACGGCGGGGCGGGGACGCGGCGGGCCGGGGCTTGCCGGGCGGGGGGATACGGCGGGCCGGGGACGCGGCGGGCCGGGGCTTGCCGGGCGAGGGGATACGGCGGGCCGGGGACACGGCGGCCGGGTTATCGGCGGCCGATCAGGGTCTGGACGACCGGGCGGCCCGCGTCGGCCACCAGGCGGGTCAGCAGCGTTCCGAACGGGTCGTGGCGGGTGCCGTCCGGCTGTTCGCGGAGCTGGGGCCGGACCCGCATCGGCGGCTGCCCGCTCGGTTTCAGCAGGTAGGCCGACGTCATCCCGGCCGTCAGGTGGCCGTCGCGGATGACGTGCAGTTCCAGGCGCTCCATCTCGCGCCACAGCGCGACCCGGGACCTGCCGTGGCGGAGGTGCACGAGACCGTTCTCGTACGCCCACACCGACTGGCCGGCCCGGAACGGGAACAGCATCGCCCAGCCCAGGGCGCCGATCGCGACGGCCAGTGCCAGGACGGCCAGCGGGAGCAGCGGCCGGAACCAGGCGGCGGCGACGTGGAACAGCGCGAACGACACGGCGAACGCGGCGACGCTCAGCAGCAGCGCGACGAGGGCCGCCCGGCCGGGGCCGCCGTTGTCCTGGTGCCCGACCGGCGCGCCGAGACCGTGGGCGGCGGCGAGGGTGGCCACCTTCGCCGGCACGACAGTGGTCTCGTCGGTGTCCATGCTGGTCAGCCCTCATTTCTCGCCGTTTGCGAGGGCATCATGCGCGCGGTCTCTGGCAAAAATCTTGCACCGTTGTGGCAGCCCCGCCCCGCAGCGGCGTCGCGGTCCGGACCCGTCGCTGACGTCGCGTCGTAGGCCCGGGACGCCGGTGGTGTGTTCGGGGAGGAGTGGCCGTACGAGAGGCAAAGGTTCCGCGCTTTTAAACACTTGATACGGGAGTGTGTCACCCACTTTTCACCCGGCCTGTTGATCATGAATGGACACTGAACAGAGGGTGGGGCAAAGCATGCCGAAGCGTGTATTCATGCACATCGGTGCGCCGAAGACCGGCAGCACCTATGTGCAGAACGTGCTCTTCGGCAACGCCGAGCGGCTGGAACGGGCCGGGCTCCTGATCCCCGCCACGTTCTACGCCCACGACCAGGCGATGACCGATCTGCGGCAGGTGCCGTGGCGTGACCCCGAGCTGTACTGGACGTGGGAGCGGCTGCTCGAGCGGTTCGGGCGCTGGCCCGGAGACGTCGTGCTGACCAGCGAGGGCTTCGGCGCGGCGACCGCCGAGCAGGCACGGCGGGCCGTCGAGAGCCTGGCGCCGGCCGAGGTGCACATCGTCGTCGCCGCCCGCGACCTGTGGCGCACCTTCCCGTCGATGTGGCAGCAGAGCATCCGGGCCCGCAGCACCTGGCGTTTCGAGGACTTCCTCACCGCCGTCGAGAAGGGACGGTTCGACGGGTTCTGGGACCACTACACGGCCAACCGGATGTTCCGGCGCTGGGGTGACCTGGTCCCGCCCGCCCAGCGGCACATCGTCACCGTCCCGCAGCCGGGCGCGCCGCAGGACCTGCTGTGGCGGCGGTTCGCCGGGATCCTCGGCATCCCGGACGGGATCTGCGAGCCGGCGGAACCCGAGTCGAACCCGTCGCTGGGCGCGCCGGAGATCGAGGTGCTGCGGCGGGTCAACGACGCGCTCGGCGACCTCTATCCGCACCGGCTGCCCTACCAGCGGGTCGTGCACCACCATCTGCTCCGCGCGGTGCTGCAGCAGCGTGACAACGACATGCGTTTCGGGGTCGGCCTGGACCGCGCCGAGTGGGTCGCCGCGCTCGCCGACGAGCAGATCAAGGAGCTGCAGGACTACCCGTGCCACATCGTCGGCGACTTGGCCGAGCTGCGCCCGGGCCGGATGTGCGAGTCGGTCAGCCCGGACTCCCTCGACGACCGGCAGGTCCTGGACGCCGCGATCCAGACCATCGTCGGGATGATCACCCACGCGGAGTCGCTGCAGCAGCAGCTGCAGCGACCCCCGGGGATGCTCGCGCGGGTCAAGCGCGGCGTGAGGCGGCGGCTAGTCTCGTAGCCGCCGGTAGGCCCGCGCCGACAGCGGGATGAAGATCGCCGCCAGCAGCAGCGGCCAGCCCAGCGCCAGCCACACCGCGTGATCGGCCAGCACACCGCCGGTCATACCGGTCGGGTTGCCGAACAGCTCGCGCGCCGCGGTCGCGGTCGCCGACAGCGGGTTCCACGCGGCGACCGCGCCCAGCCATGCCGGCATCGTCTCGGCCGACACGATCGCCGTCGACAGGAACCCGATCGGCCACACCAGCACCTGCACGGCCGCCGTCGCGCCGCCCCCGCGGAACGTCAGGCCCACGAAGATGCCGATCCACAACATCGAGAACCTCAAGAGCAGCAGCAGGAGTACGGCCAGAGCAGCCGACCCCGGGTCCGACTCGATGCGCCAGCCGATCGCCAGGCCACCGACGAGGAGAACCGCGAGCTCGGCCGCCGAGTTCGTCATGTCCGCGCCGACCCGTCCGAGCGCCGGCGACGCGCTGCCGATCGGCATCGACCGGAACCGGTCGGTGATGCCCTTGCCGGCGTCGGCCGCCATCTTCGTGGCCGTCGTCTCCACGCCGAACATCATGCTCAGCGCCATCATCCCGGGCAGCAGGAACGCGATGTAGTCACCGCCGCCGGGCACCGTGATCGCCCCGCCGAACAGGAACCCGAACACCAGCAGCAGCATGATCGAGAAGACCAGGCCGAAGATCGGGCCCCACGGCTCGCGCCGCCAGTGGGCCAGCTCCCGCCGGGTGAGGATCCATCCCGCTCGCAACGTGGTCATCGGCTCGCCTCCGTGCCGGTCAGCTTGAGGAACGCCTCGTCCAGGGTGGGCCGGCGCAGTTGCAGGTCCTCGACGGCGACGCCCAGCTCGTCGAGGGTGCGGACGATCGCCATCAGCCCGGAGGTCACCTCGACGGTGATCGTCCCGCTCTCCCGGTCGGCCTCCCCGCCCAGCCGCCGGGCGGCCTCCTCGATCCCGTCGTGCAGGGTGATCGTCACCCGGTCGCCGCCGACCTGGCGTTTCAGCTTCTCCGGGCTGCCCTCGGCGATCACCCGGCCGTGGTCGACGACGGTGACCCCGGAGGCCAGCTGGTCGGCCTCGTCCAGATACTGCGTGGTCAGCAGCACCGTCGTGCCGCGGGCCGCGACCTCCCGGATGCTGGTCCACACCTCGTTGCGGGCGCGCGGGTCGAGGCCGGTGGTCGGCTCGTCGAGGAACAGCACGGCCGGGGTCAGGATCAGGCCGGCCGCGATGTCGAGGCGGCGCCGCATGCCGCCGGAGTAGGTCTTGACCGGCCGGTCCGCGGCGTCGGCCAGGCCGAACGTGCCGAGCAGCCCGTCGGCCCGGGTCCGGGCGTCGGCACTGTTCAGGCCGTAGAGGCGGGCGAACATCACCAGGTTCTGCCGGCCGCTGAGCACCTCGTCGACGGCGGCGTTCTGCCCGACCAGGCCGATGCTGCGGCGCACCCGGCCGGCCTGGGTGCGCACGTCGAAACCGGCCACGCTGGCGGTGCCCTCGTCGACGTCGATCAGGGTGGCCAGAGCTTTGACCGCGGTGGTCTTGCCCGCGCCGTTCGGGCCGAGCAGGCCGTGGATGACACCGGCCGGCACGTGCAGGTCGAACCCGTCCAGGGCGGCCAGGTCGCCGTATCGCTTGCGTAGTCCCTCAGCGATGAGTGCGTGCACGGGGGCTCCTTAAACTCCGTATGCCTTACGGAAAATTATCGCGGGGAACACCGTACACGGCACGGGGTAGATTTGGCACATGGAGAAACCGGAAGATCTCGCCCGCACGATGACGCTGCTCTGGCGCCGCACCCTCGGCAGCCCGCAAGGCACCCGAGGGCCGAAACAGCGGGTCAGCGTCGACGAGGTCATCCGGGCCGGGATCGCCGTCGCCGACGCCGACGGGCTGCCGGCCTTCTCCATGCGCAAGGTCGCCGACCGGCTCGGGCTCAAACTGATGTCGATCTACACGTACGTGCCGGGCCGCTCCGAACTCATCGGGCTGATGGTCGACGAGGTCATCGGCGAGGTCCCGCACCCGCCGCACCGGGGGGACTGGCGCGCCCGGCTGGAGGGGGTGGCCCGGCACCAGTGGGACGAATGCCACCGTCACCCCTGGTTGCTGCAGGTGGAGAGCAGCCGGCCCTGGATCGGGCCGCACGGCTGCGATCGGTACGAGTGGCAGCTCGCCGCCGTCGAGGGGGAGGGCCTCAGCGACCTCGACATGGACCAGGTGATCACGATGATCGCCAACTTCACGGCCGGCGCCGCCCGCTCGTCGATCCTGGCCCGCCGTACCGTGGAGGACTCCGGTATCTCCGACGTCGAGTGGTGGGAGGCCAACGCGCCGATCCTGGAGAAGGTGATGCCGCCCGGCGCCTACCCGCTGTCCGGGCGGGTCGGCACCGCCGCCGGGGAGGAGTACAACGCGGTCAGCGACCCGGACCGGTCGTTCCGCTTCGGCCTGGACCGGCTCCTGGACGGCGTGGAGGTGCTGCTGCGGGCGAACCGGCGGGAACACCGGATCAGGGGGGTCGAGGAGCCGTGACCGGATACGACGAGGTCTACCGCGACGGGAGCGCGCCGTGGGAGATCGGGCGGCCGCAGCCGGGCCTCGACCTGGACGTCCCCGAGGGGCGGGTGCTCGACATCGGATGCGGCAGCGGTGAGGTCGCCCTGGAACTCGCCCGCCGCGGCCGGCACGTCACCGGAGTGGACATCTCGGGCGTCGCCATCGCGCGGGCCCGGGCCAAGGCCGCCGCTGAAGGGCTCGACGTCGACTTCCGGGTGGGGGACGCGCGCGCGCTCGACCTCGCGCCGTTCGACGTGATCGTCGACTCGGGACTGCTCCACAGCCTGCATCGGTACGGCGGGATCGAGGACTATCTCGACCTGCTGCCCCGGCTCCTCGTCCCCGGTGGCCGTCTCGTGCTCCTGGCCGTCTCCGCGTGGGGGATCACCGAGGACTTTCTGCGTACGGTGTTCGCCGCGCCGCTCTGGGACGGGGTCACCGTGTCACCGATCGAGGTCGTCTCGGTGCACGGCCCGCTGCCGGGATTCCTGCTCAAAGCCCGCCGGGCCTGACCGTCAGCACTGCGTGTGGCGTTCTCCTCCGTGCCGTCCTGTTCAGATCCGGCGCAGGACCGAGACCACCTTTCCCAGGATCACCGCCTCGTCGCCGGGGATGGGGGTGTACGCGGGGTTCCTCGGTTCCAGATAGACGTGGCCGCCTCTGCGGTGGAAGACCTTCACCGTCGCCTCTTCGTCGATCATGGCGGCTACGATGTCGCCGTTCCACGCCTCCGACTGCTGGCGGACCACCACTATGTCGCCGTCGCAGATGGCGGCGTCGATCATCGAGTCGCCCTGCACCCGGAGGCTGAACAGGGTTCCCCTTCCTACCAGGTCTCGGGGGAGGTTCAGGAGCTCCTCGGCGTGTTCTGCGGCCAGGATGGGGGCTCCGGCGGCGATGGTGCCCACCAGGGGGACGCCTACCGTGTCGGCGGGCTCCCGGGCCGGCTCGGCGGGCTCCAGGAACATGCGGATGTCGACCGGGCGTGACACCGTGCGGCCGCGACGAAGGTAACCCAGGTCCTCCAGGGTGCGCAGGTGCCGGCTCACCGAGGACGAGGACATGCCCAGCGCGTCGGCGATCTCGCGGGACGACGGGGCGTAACCGTGCTTGACCGCGGCGTCACGGATCACCGTCAGGATGCGGCGCAGACGCTCGGGCAGGACGGATGTGTCGAACTCTTCCTCGGGTAGCACCTGAGGATCTTGCCCCATGACAAACGTGAACCCAAATCGCCGCGCCGTGCACTGTTCAGGTGTGACGGATGCGGAACGGGACACGCTGCTCGTGGTACGGGCCCAACTGGGCGACCGGCAGGCCCTCGGGGAACTGGTCGGGCACTGGCATCTTCCGGTGTGGCGCTACGTGCGGGCGATGCTCGGGGACCGGGCGCGCGCCGACGACGTCAGCCAGGAGGCGTGGGCCCGCGCGCTGCGGGCGCTGCCGGGCCTGCGGCAACCCGAAAGGTTCGCCCCGTGGCTGCTCACCATCGCCCGCCGCAGTGTCCAGGCCGCCCTGAGATCGAGCGTGGACCACGGCGACGGGGAGCCGGGCGCCGAACCGGGGGCCGCTGACGAGGTCGCCGGCGTTCTGGACCGGGCCCAGGTTGCCGAGGGGCTCGTCGCGGTTCCGGTGCGGGAGCGGGAGGTGCTGATCCTGTTCTACCTGCATGACCTGGCTCTGGAGGACTGCGCCCACATCCTCGGCATCCCCGCGGGGACCGTGAAGTCCCGGCTCAACCGGGCCCGCCGCCTGCTGCGTGACCACCTGATCGAGAAGGGATACCGTTCATGACCGAGGAACCGGGCTACCGGCCCGAGCAGCTCATCCGTCCGGTGCCTCGGCCGCTGGTGGCCGCGGGGATCGCCGGGTTCACCGGCGCCCTGATGATCGCGGCCCTCTGGGCGACCGAACCCGGGAGCCTGCCCGCCCGTACCCGATGGGGCTTCGCGGGGTTGATCCTGATCGGACTCTGCTGGGCCGCGCTCGCGGCCTGGACCCTCTGGAGGCGTCCGCTGTTCGCCGTCGACCGGGTGGTCGCCGGATGGCTCGCTGTCGTCTTCACCTCGGTCACCACGCTGTTCACCGCGATCCTCGCCACCCCGTGGGCGGCGGTGCCCGGACTGCTGACAACCGCCGCGGCGATCGTCGTGCTGGTCCGGGCCCGCGCCCACCGCGATCAGTTGCGGTCACACCTTGCCGCGTTGGAGGAATGAGCGGTCACCGGTCGCTGCGTTGGAGGAAGGAGCGGTCACAGGTCGCGGCGCTGGAAGGAGAGGGCGGCCAGGGACAGCACCAGGCCGGTCCAGAGCGCCGCCCACAGCAGGTAGGCGCCGGTCAGCGGGTGCATGCTCAGGAACGGGGACTCCTCGACGCCGGAGCCGATCTGCGCGAGCAGGGCAGGATCCTGAAAGGAGTTCATCGCGCCGCGCCAGAGGCCGTCGGTCGGCAGCAACATCCGGGACACCGTGCCGATCATGGCGACGCTCGGGTTGCCGAGGGCGTCACCGACCGAGCCGACGACCCCGGCGATCCACGTCGCCCCGAACAGGCCGACAGCGACGATCCCGGACGCCATCGGGGAGATCGCCGTGGAGAGGAGCAGGCCCAGCGTGAGCAGCGCGGCCGTCTGACCGGCGAGCAGCGCCAGCCCGGTCACCGGATGCGGCGGCCAGTAGTCGACCGTCGTATGCACGATCACGAACTGGGCGACGCCCGCCACCGTCACGAAACCCGTCCCGAACACGACAAGACCGAGCCATTTTCCGGTCAGCACCTGCGCGCGCCGGATCGGCCTGGTCATCATGGCCAGCGCCACCCCCGACTCGACCTCGCCGGACAGCGTCGGCCCGGCCAGGAACGCGGTGCCGAGCGCGGCGATCAGGCTGAACCCGAACATCACCAGGTTCAGCACCACCGACGCGGCGACCTTGGCCTCGCCGCTGGTCAGGCCGCCGTAGTCGGCGGCGATCTCGGAGAACCCCCAGGCGCTCAACGCCAGCAGGACAGCGGTCAGCGCCCCGAGGGAACGCAGAACCTTGCGGCGCGACGCCTCCTGGAGAGCGAGAGCGGCAACCGTCAGCACGATCCTCATGACTTCTCCCGCAACACTTCCAGCAGCCGTTCCTCGAGACTCATCCGCGCCGGCTCGACGGCGTGCACCCGGACCCCGCGTCCGACCAGATCAGCCACGAGCGTGGGGACGTCGGCCGGCATCGCGACGGTGTAGACGCCGTCCTCGGCGGTGAACGGCGACAGCACGGCCGCGGCCTCCGCGCCCACCTCGCTCAGCGTCAGCCGCAGCGAACGACGGCCGAGCAGCTCGGCGAGCGTCCCGGAGGCGGCGACCCGGCCGTGGTCGAGGATCATCACCCGGTCGCAGACCCGCTCCACCTCGCCGATCAGGTGCGAGTTCAGCAGCACGGCCACGCCACGATCCTTCAGCGACAGCAGCAGATCACGCACGTCGGCGCGGCCCAGCGGGTCCAGCGCGCTCGTCGGCTCGTCCAGCACCACCAGGTCGGGCCGGGCCACCAGCGCCACCGCGAGACCGAGGCGCTGCTGCATGCCCTTGGAGAAACCGCCCACCCGATCGGCTGCCCGGTCGGCGAGGCCGACGAGGCTCAGCGTCTCCCGCCGGTCCCGGTCACCGATCGTCACCCCCGCCAGCCGTACGTGCAGACGCAGCACCTCGTCGGCGCTGAGCCACGGCTGGTAGCGGAACAGCTCGGGAAGGTACCCGACACGTTCCCGTGATCGCGGGTCGGTGTGCGGGCGTCCGAGCAGCATCACCTCGCCGGCGTCCGGCCGTACCAGACCCAGCATCATCTTGATCACACTGGTCTTGCCGGCCCCGTTCGGCCCGAGCAGCCCCAGCACCTCGCCGCGGCCGACGGTGAACGAGACACCGTCGACAGCGGTTCGGCGCTTGTAGCGTTTCCGCAGGTGGGAAGCCCACACGGCGGGGGAGTCGGTCACTGTGCCCACCGGATCTCCCGGGCCACCCGCAGCACCTCGCCGGTGCTGAGCGAGCCGCCGACCGCGTTGACGAAACCGTCCTGCACCCACAGCACCGCCGACACCGCCCCGCCGCTGGTCGACAGGACCGTGGCCGGGGCCTTGCCGACCGTCGTGGTGAAGCTGCTCTCGCTGGCCTGGTTCACGATCAGCGGCAGCGTGCCACCCTCCTTCGTGAACGCCTTGAGCTGGCTCGACACCGACGTCGGCAGCCCCGGCAACGACAGCAGATAGTCGCGGGCCGTCTCGAACGGGATGCCGTTGGAGAACGCCTTCGGCGCCACCACCCGGCCGATCATCAGCGCCGGCGCGCCACTGTTGCCCGGCCACACCGCCGCCAGGCCCGGCCCCGCGGTCAGCCGGAACTCGGTCGCCACCAGCCCGGCCGGTGGCTCCGGGATCGGCCGGCCCAGCGCCTTCTCCGCCTTCGCCCGGTCGAACGTGAACACCCCCAGCACGCGGTCGCCGACCAGGAACCGGGGCTGCCCGGCCACCCCCGTCGGCAGATCGGTGATCCTCGGGCTGGCCAGGCCGGTCGCCTCCCGGGCCGCCCGCGCGTCGCCGACGTCACGGACCTCCGGCCGGCTCTCCACCCGCATCGTGCCGAACTCGTCCAGCTCCGGCAGCTGCACCAGGTCGGCCTGCGGCACCGTGATCGGCGCGACCTGCTCGGTGCGGAAGATCGGGAACCAGTTGCCGGCCGCCGCCGCCGACGCCCCGCCGAGCAGCGCCAGCACCCCGGCGACCGCCACCACCGGGGTACGCACCGAGCGCCCGCGCCGCTTGACCGGCCGAGCCGGCGCGTTCTCCAGGCCGGCGAGCAGCCGTTCCCAGCCGGCGTCCACGTCGACGTCGCCGTCGAAACTCAACGCCGCGCCCACGTCGAGGGCGTCGCCGGACACCTGTGCCAGACGCGGCCCGCAGGTCGCGCAGTCGTCGACGTGCGAGCGATCACTGTCGGCCACGCCGTCCGGCTCGTCGAGCAGCCGGCGCAGCAGGCCGTCACCGGGATGACGCATGACGGTTCAACTCCTCACGAAGAGCGGACTCGGCGCGCCGCACGGTCGTGCCCACGCTGGCCGGGGAGAGATCGAGGGCGGCCGCCACCTCGGCGTAACTCAGGCCGCTGTGCCGCAGCACCAGGGCCACCGCCTGTCTCCGGGGGAGGCGGGACAGCGCTGCGCGTACCCTCTGATGCTCCTCCCGGGCCACGACGGTCTCGGCGACGTCCGGGGAGACGCCGGGCGACGCGGACGCCGCCTCCTCCCGGACGGCCCGGCGCCGCCCGGACCGCAGATGGTTGAGCGCCGTGTGCGCCGCCGCCACACACAGCCAGCCGAGTGCCTCACCAGCGGGAACATCGGTCCGGCCGAAGGCCAGGAAGGTCTCCTGGGCGACGTCCTCGGCCTCGTTGCGCGACCCGAGGACCCGGGCGGCCACCCCGACCACTTTCGGGTAGGCCGCCCGGAAGATGTGCTCCAGGTCGGATCGCACGGAGGCCGGCACGGCGCCCTCCCGCTCCTTCAACAGTTGCTTCACATCAGGTAAGCACCGCCGCTAACCCGAATGTGACAACTTCCGGATCGCCTCCGCGACCGCGTCCGGATCGACGACCTGATGCAGGTGCTCGCCCGGCAGAAACGCGACCGGCCAGCCGCGGTCCCGCGCATCCCGCGCCTTGGCGTCCTCCGCCCCGAACCTCAGGAAGGCGCACCGCCGGTCGTCCCAGCCGTCCGGCACCGGGATCCGCTGTTCGAAGAAGGCCATCGGCAGTCGCGGCTGCTCGTCGCAGATCGCCCGCATGGTCGCCGCGTCCGGGAACATCGCGGCGATCTCGTCCTGGTCCCACCATTGCGACCACGGCGGCAGAGGCCCGCCGTCCGCCTTGCGGCGGGCGATCTCCAGCAGGGCGGGGGAGACGCCCTCGGTCAGGCCGGCGCGGGCCGGCAACGAGGCATCGACGAACACACAGGCCGTGACGGTACGGTCCAGAGCGTCCACCACCACCGGCACGAACCGGCCCGCGTTGCTGTGGGCGACGAGGACCACCTCGGCGTCGGGCGGCAACGCTGCGGCCGCCGCGGTGACGGCGTCGGCGACGAGCGGCCAGAAGGGCGGCTGCGCCACGGCGAGGTGCAGAAACGACGGCACCACCGCGTGCGGCAGCCGCCGCGCCACCGCCGCCCAGGTCGACGGCCCGACGAGCGGGCTGTGCATCAAGACGTACGCAGGTTCCATCGCCCCATTCAACCGCCCGCCGCCCGGCCGATCGCGGTGGTGGCCCGCCCGGTCCTACTCCGGTTCCCAGGCCGCCAGCCGGTCGATGATGCCGCCGTCGCCGTCGACCTTGAGGGTGTCCAGCCCGGTACGGCCGTAGAACAGCAGGATCAGCTCACCGGCCGTGCCCAGGACGGTGACGCCGGCGGCGGCCGGGGCCCGGTCGATGCGGGCGCCGTCCGCCGACAGGTGGACACGCCACGACGGGCCCTCGACGGTACGGTAATCGACGACCGCCGGGTCGTGTGGCCACGGAATGGTCGTCGCCACACACGTGGTCAGGAACTCGTCCACCCCCTCGATCGCCACCTCGACCGGCAGCGGCTCCACGGCGCCCACCGCGAGCTGAGCGTCATAGGTGTGCACGGTCATCTCCTGCAACTGGTGCCGGGCGACCGTCCCGCTGGTCAGCGGCGACTGGAACGGGTCCCACCACGCCCAGCAGCCGGCGTCGGGCCCGGCCGTGAGCAGCGCCTCCCGCAGGCGCTCGGACGCCTCGGCCAGCCAGGCCAGCAGATCCGCACGGTCCGTCGGGGCGTCCGAGGTGTTCCACAGCGCCCGGTCCGGCGGAGCGTCGGCCGGTCCGGCGGCCACGGTCGCGGCCCAGCGGTGCCGGCCCGTGCCGATGTGCTGAGCCAGATCGGCGAGCGTCCAGCCCGGGCAGGACGGCACGGGCAGGTCGAGGCCCGGCGCGGCGGCCACCACGGCCCGGAAGGCGGCGGACCGCTCGTCGATCAGACGCAGCAGGCCGGGAAAGTCCAGGTTCGTTGACACCCGCGATGTCTACCATCGCCGGCCGGGATCGGACAGCGAATTACCACGCGGCGTCGTGGGTGACAGTGGACCCCTCGCGCGGCCGATCACCCGGCGGCAGGCCCGGGAAACAGGCCGAAGGTCCCATCATCGACGCGGCCGGGCTGCCGATGGTGGGGGCATCTCAAGGGGTGTTGTGGCCAAAGGAGGCGACATCATGACGACGACGAATCGCCAGACGCACGGTGGATCCGACGAGCGGTGGGGCGTGCTGGCGCCGGGCGACCGGTTCAAGGTCACGCCGATCACCTACCCGACGCTCTGGGAGTCCCTGGTCTACAGTTTCGTGACCCTGGGACGGACCCTGCTCGTCACCCTGATCGGCTTCGCCGTGCTGATCGGCATCGGGATCTTGATCGCCCTCGCGCTCACCGGCGTGCTGGGCGTCGCCGGCTACGACGCGTCGACGGCCTACTGACCGCCGGCGTCCGGGGCGGCGACCGGACCGGGCAGCCCGTCCGGGGGCAGCATCGCGGCGATCCGGGCCGCGTCGCCCCAGGACAGCGTGAAGCCGGCGCCGCCGTGGCCGTAGCAGGCGTACACCGGCCGGTCGTGCCCGGCGACCGGCCCCACCCGCACCCCGGCCCGTCCCGGCCGCAGCCCGGCCGCCCGGGACCGGACCGGCTGCCCGGCCAGCGCCGGGACCAGCGCGACGACCCGCTCCAGGATCGCCGCCTCCACGTCCGGGTCGACCCGCTCGTCCCAGCACCCGACATCGCCGGTCCCGCCGCACACCACATCGTCACGGCGTGGCACCACATAGGTCAGCCCGCCCGGGTTGTCGTCGTCGGTGATCCAGTCGGTCAGCCCCGGATTGGCCAGCCGCACCACCTGGCCCCGGATCGGGAAACTCACGTCGTCGTCGCCGAGCAGCGCCGCCGACCGCAGCCCGGCCGCCACGACCAGCGCGTCCGCGTCGTCGTCGCGCAGCAGCCCGGCGATCGACGTGACCGCGGCGGCCCGGAACCGTACCCCCAGGGCCGCCACCCTCCCGCGCAACCACGCCAGGTAGGTGCTCGTCTCCACCAGCGGCACCGTGCACCGGATCCCGGTCGCGCCCGGCGGCAGCCCGTCCGGCGCGGCCGGTGCGGTGTGCGGGACCGCCCGCGTCCACGAGGTGTCCACCCCGGCCCGCCGGGACAGCACCGTCCCGCCGCGCAGGCTCACCCCGGTCCGTGGATCGCCGGCCAGCTCGGCCAGCCGCCGGTAGGTGACCGCCGCCGACTCCAGCACGGTGGCCGAATGGTCCACGTCGTGCGGGAACCAGATGGCCGCCGCCACCCCGGACACACTGTCGGCAGCGGCCCGGTCCGCCACCACGCTCACCCGATGCCCGGCCCGGGCCAGCTCGTGAGCGACGCTCAACCCGACGACCCCGGCGCCCACCACCGTCACAGTGCCCACGCCGATCACCCTACGGGCCCGGCGCCGGTGGAACCGACCAGCGCAGGGTGGCCCGGCCGCCGACGTCCTCCAGGGTCACCGGGAACACCTGCCCGAACGTACGGCCCGCGGCGAACCGGCGTACCTCGCCGGGGGCCCAGCCCACACAGAGGATCGGGCAGCCGGCCACCTCGATCACCCCGGCGCCGAGCGGATCCTGCCGGCCGGCCCGTCCGCCGAGATGGTGATGGCTGTGCGGGTCCACGTGGGCCAGGTGCGCGGCGTGGCCCCGGCCGACCGCCCACTCGTTGATCTCGGCGGCCCGCTCGAACGCCACCGCCACCGGCAGGTTCAGCCAGCCGTGCCGCTGCCCGCCCCGAATCGCCGGCAGCGGCTGCGCACCGTACCGGGCCCGGGCCTCCTCCGCGCCCCGGCCGTCGATCCGCAGGTCGGCCAGCCCGTCCACGCTGCGGGCGGCCGGCAGGAAACCCACCCACGAGTCGAGGGCCGCCGCGTCGCCGATCACCATGCCGCACGGATCGACCGGCAGGTCGCCCAGCGTCACGGGCCCCGGCCCGGCCGATATCGCCGGCCAGGGCAGATCCAGGTCCACGTCGATTCCGGCGATGACGTCGCCCGGCTCGTGCACGCCCGGCCGGATCCGTGCCGTCACCGTCACCTTCCCGGGACCGGCCGGGACCGCGACCGCCTCGGCCAGCCAGTCACGCAGGTGCCCGCCGCCCGCCCCGGCCGCCCGCAGCGCCCGCACCGACAGCGGCGTGCCCAGCGCCGCCCACTGATCCAGGAACCCGCCGCAGGCCAGCACCACCGCCCGCGACGGGACCAGCAGGTGAGCCAGGGTCACTGTCATCGCCGCCGATCATCACACCTGAAGCGGGCCGATGGAGGACATGCTCACGAACGGCGTACACCGGAGGCCTAGGATCGGCGGCATGGCGCTGCGGCTCGCGATGGTCAACGGCAAGGCGCGCGACCCCGCGGCGCTCGGCCGGTTCTGGGCGGAGGCGCTCGGCTGGCCGGTCTTCAGCGAGCGGCCCGGCTCCACCGCCGTCGGCCCCGAGGGTTTCTCCTGGCCCGATCCGGCCGCCCTGTGCCTCGACCTGATCGCCGTGCCCGATCCGGGCACGGTCCGCGGCCGGCTGCATCTCGACCTCGCCACCACCTCGGCCGCCCATCAGCGGGAGCTCGTCGGCCGGCTGCGGGATCTCGGGGCGACACCCGCCGACGTGGGTCAGGGCGACGTGCCGTGGGTGGTGCTGGCCGACCCGGAGGGCACCGTGTTCTGCGTGCTGGAGCCGCGGGAGACGTACCGCGGCACCGGGCCGATCGCCGCGCTCGTCGTCGACTGCGCCGACCCGGCGGTGGTGGCCCGGTTCTGGGGTGCGGCGCTCGGGTGGCCGGTCCACGAGACGTCCGGCGACGTCGTGCGACTGCGGTCCCCGGCCGGCGACGGGCCCTACCTGGAGTTCCTTCGCGTGTCCGGTCCGCGGGCGTGGTGGAACCGGCTCCATGTGGACCTGCTGCCGTACCCCCGGGAAGATCAGATGGCCGAGGTGGCGCGCCTGCGGGATCTCGGGGCGACGCCCGCCGACGTGGGTCAGGGCGACGTGCCGTGGGTGGTGCTGGCCGACCCGGAGGGCAACGAGTTCTGCGTGCTCGCCCACTGACGGCGGAGCCGGCCTCGGCTGCGAGGCCGGCTCCGCCGGGATCAGGGCGCCGGACGGGTCAGGAGACCGTCCCGGTGATGGTGTCCCAGGAGTAGCCGAGCAGAGCGAACGCCGCGGCCAGCATCCCCAGGCTGATCCGGCCGGTGTTGATCGGCAGCGCCGCCACGACCAGCAGAATGACGGCGATGATATAGAAGAGTCCCTGGATGGACATGTCCGCTCCTCGAAGTGGGGTGTGAGGCGGCGACGCAGTACCCCCACGGCGCGGAGCGCTAAACCCTAGTCTTGTCGGCCATGACCATCGATGCTGTACGGACGGCGCTGATCGCCGTCGACCTGATGCCCCGCCTGGTCGATCAGGACATGGGCCCGCACCGTGGCGCGGACGTGGTGGCGCGGGCGGCCGAGCTGGCCACGGCCCTGCGGGACGCGGGCGGCACTGTCGTCCTGGTGCGGGTGGAGCGGCCGCACGTCGCCGAGCAGCCGCCCGGCAGCGGGTTCGTGCCCGAGTTGCAGCCCCGCGACGGCGACGTGGTCGTGGTGAAGCGCACGATCGGAGCGTTCTACGGCACCGGCCTCGCCGAGACGCTGCGCGACCGCGGCATCGACACGGTCGTGCTGACCGGCCTGGCCACCACGATGGGCGTCGAGTCGACCGCCCGGGCCGCCGCCGACCACGGGTTCGAGGTCTTCTTCGCCGCCGACGCGATGAGCGGCACGACCGCCTCCGAGCACGATCACGCCCTGACCGTGGTGCTGCCCCGTTTCGGCGCCGTCCACCCCACGTCGCACCTGCTCGCCCTGCTCGCCGGGGACCCGTCGTGACCGAGATGTTCCGGTCCCGGGTGGCCGCCGCCGTGGCCGGCCATCTGCTGCCCGGTGAGCAGTTCCGGGTCGGCGCCCGGGCGGTGGTCGGCAACCTCACCGCGAGCCGGCTCGGCACCGCCCTGAGCCGCGGCATCATTCCCGGCGTCGCCGACGCGGCCACCGACTGGGCGCTCAAGACCACCGGCAAGCAGGTCGTCGCGGTCACCGATCGGCGGATGCTGTTCTTCTCCCAGACCTTCTGGGGCGGACCCGGCGACGAGCTGCTCATGATCGTGCCCCGCGAGCTGGTGTCGCTGGCCGAGGCGAAGTTCGGCGTGGTCAGCGTGGTGCGCGTGGCGTTCGCGGTGGGCGGCGTGTCGCTGACGTTCCCGCTGGTCGACCGGGGTTCCGCCAAGGCTCTCGCCGCGGAACTCGGCCGGGCGCTGCCGCGGCACGGCGAGCCGCTGTCCGACGGGTGACGCGGCGGGTCAGCGGAAATCGCGTCCGGCGGGCATCATGCAGGCGTGGAGTCCTACCTTCTGCCCGGCGAGCGGATCCTCTGGGAGGGCGCTCCGCTGCGGCACCGTCTGTTCCGGACGGCCGATGTGGTGCTCGTGCCGTTCAGCATCGTGTGGTGCGGGTTCGCGATCTTCTGGCTGATCGGGGTGCTCGGCGACGGCGAGAGCATGTTCGCGCTGTTCGGGATCCCGTTCGTGTTCATCGGCGTGTATCTGGTCGTCGGCCGGTTCGTGGTTCGCGCGATGGCGTCCCGCCGCGCCGCCTACACGGTCACCGACGGCCGGGTGGTGGTGCGGGGCGGGCTTACCGGGCGGCGGCTGACCACGGCGTACCTCAGAGCGTTGCCGCCGCCGGTGATCGCCGAGCGGCCGGACGGATCGGGGAGTCTCGCGTTCGGCGCGTTCCCCGGCGTCGGCGACGTCTTCGCCGGCGACCGCCGCAACGGCTGGCGCCTCTGGTCCGACGAGCCGTCGGCGACCCCGATCCTGTGGGACGTGCCGGACGTGCGCCGGGTCCGTGACCTGATCGCGCACGCCCAGGCGCAGCCCGCGTGACTCAGCGGAAACCCTCGGCGGTCTCCTCCAGACGCTTGCGGTAGGCGGCCCACCAGGCGGCGTCCTGGTCGGGCATGCCCTTGTTCCGGTCGTCGGTGCCGGCCGCGCCGTCGATCAGCTCGCGGACGATGTCGGCGTGCCCGGCGTGCCGGTCGGTCTCGGCGATCACGTGGATCAGCACCCGGTGCAGGGAGTGGTTCTCCAGGTCGTGGGGCCACCACGGGACACGGCCGGTCGCGTCCAGGTCGAGAGCTTCGATGGTGGCGTCGGCGTGCGCCCACACCCGCCGGTAGAGGGCGACGATCTCCTCGCGGGACTCGCCGGCGGTCGCCCACATGTCGGCGTTCGGCTCGGCGTCGTCGCCGTCCCACCACGGCAGCGCCTCCGGGAACGGGCGCCCGAACGTGACGCCGAAATAGCCGCTCTCCACGCCCGCGGCATGTTTGACCAGGCCCAGCAGATTGGTGCCGGTGCTGGTCAGGGGGCGGCGCACGTCGTACTCGGAGAGGCCGTCCAGTTTCCACACCAGGGCCCGGCGGGCCTTGTCGAGATACCGCCGGAGGTCCGCTTTGGGGTCATACGCAGTAGCCATGCCCGGCACGATAGGCGCTCACCGCACGCCCGCCTCGAAGAGCTGGCCGTTCTGCGGGAAGCCCGGCACGGCCGTCGGTTTCGGGTCGCCGGTGGACCAGCGCGGATCCTTCTCCGCCTCGAACGCCAGGGCGGTCCACCGCATCGGGATCCCGGCGGCGGCCGTCGGACGCGGGTCGTCCATCAGCTGGACATGCAGGTGCGGCTCGGAGGTGTTGCCACTGTTGCCGACCTCGGCCAGCCGCTGACCGGCGGCCACCGCATCGCCGGGGCGGACCAGCACGGAGGAACGGCGCAGATGGGCGTACGCCGCGAAGGTCCCGTCGTCGTGCCGCACGATCACGTGGTTGCCGAGGATCCAGGAGGCGCCGCCGATCTCGCGGACCAGCGCCTCGACCGTCATCATCCACACCAGCGTCGGCCACGTGTGCCGGCTGCGGTGGTCACGCCGCCCGCCGGTGACCGCCACGACCGTGCCGCCGGCCATGGCCAGCACCGGCGCGCCGAAACACGGGAACGACTGCGGCGCACGGGTGCGCGGCGACCAGCCGATCGTCGCGGGCGCGCCGGGCGACGGCTGGAGCAGGTCGACGGCGTAGGTCTGCCCGTACGCCCGGACGCCGTGACTGGGAGCGCCGGTGCCGGGACTGTTGATCGCCACCCACCGGCCCCGCACCGGCGGCGCCAGCTCGACCGGCGGCAGCGGTGAGCGCGGCGGCCGGACGAACGCGAGGACCAGCAGCAGCGCCTTGACCGGGAGGTCGAGCCACCACGGCACGGACGGCAGGACCAGGCCGGCGACGACGGAGAGCATGAACAGCCGCAGCCACAGGGTCTGGTGACGGGCGATGGCACGTTTCATCGGCGGGTTCCCAACAGGAGTGCGAGCAGGGGGATCACGCGGGCGGCGGGCACCTCGTGACGCCCGCCGCCGGTGGTGTGCAGCCAGCCGGCGGCGACGAGCTGCCGCAGATGGTGGTAGACCTGGCCACTGGTGCCCATGCCGTCGATCTGCACCAGGTCGGCGGCTGTCCCGGCGCCGTGCAGGAGACGCTGCAGGATCCGGATCCGCGCCGGATGGGCGAGGGCGGCCAGGGCCGCGACGTGAGCCGTCCAGTCGCTGCCGAGAAGATCCTCGACACCGGCGGCCTCCTGCCAGCGGGCCTGGCGCCCGTCGGGCAGGGTCGCGTGGCCGGTGAGCAGCACGGCGCCCGGATCACCGGCCCGGGCCAGCAGGCCCTCGAGCGCCCAGAACACCTCCGTGTCGGGCGTGCGGGCCGGCGGGTCGCCGGCCGGCCGGCTCCCGCATCGTCGTTCCAGCTCGGCCACGCGCTGTTCGAGCGCGGCGAGGCGGTCGTTGTCGCTCACCGCCCCACCATATCGTAATTACGTAAATCCGTACCACCGGCTCGCGGCGGCGGCCCGGCTCACCGGCGGGCGCCCTGGAGGAAACGGTCCGGGCGGACGACAGTGACGGTTCCCTGGCGGCCGGACAGCAGGCCGTCCGGGTCGGTGATCGGCAGGCAGCCCGGTCGCGGATCAGGCAGGTCCAGGGCCAGCAGCACCGCGTCGTCCGGGACGGCGGGCATCACCTCGCGTGGATCGCAGCCGTGCCCGAGGTAGGCCCACCGGTACCCGATGACCTGGTCCAACGGGGTCGGCGGGCCACCCGCGACGCGCACCCGCGGGTTCGGCAGGGCGCGGCGGGCCGGCGGCCGGCGGCCCGCGCGCTCGACGCCGGGCATGGCGGCCACGGTCCGCAGCAGGCCGCGGATCAGGCGCACGACCGTACGGCTGCGGCTCTGCACGATCCGGCCGATGCGCAGCGACAGCGCCGTGGTCCTGGCGACGTCGGGCCGGCGGTCGGCCTCGTAGCCGTCCAGCGGCCCGGTGTCCCCGCCGATCGCGTCGGCCAGCCGCCACGCCAGTGACACGGCGTCCCGGATCCCCATCCCGAGCCCGGCGCCCGCGAACGGCGGCATGGCGTGCGCCGCGTCCCCGGCCAGCAGGATCCGCCCGGCCCGCCACCGGCCGGCCATCCGCGCGTGGAAGGTGAACACGGTGGCCCGCTCGATCGTCAGCCCGTCCGGGTCCGTCCACGCGCCGACCAGCCGGCGCACCCGCTCGTCGGCGGTCATCGCCTGCGGGTCCTCGCCGGGCAGCAGCATCCACTCCCAGCGCCACCGGCCGGGCTGCGACATCACCACGCACGGCCGGGCGGCGTCGGCCACGAAGGCGACGCTCGGCCCGCCCTCCACATCGCCGCCCCGGGCGTCGACCACCAACCACGGCTGGGGGTACGTCGTGCCGGAGAAACCGATCCCGGCCGCCTCCCGCACGGTGCTCCCGACGCCGTCACAGCCCACCAGCCACTGGCCGGTCACCCGCCGCCCGTCGTCGAGCACGGCCGTCACCCCGCCGCCGTTCCGCGCCGCGGTCACCGGGCGGCCGTCGTCGCCGTCCTCCATCGTGGTCCCCGGGCGGTCGTCGTCGCCGTCCTCCATCGTGGTCCCCGGGCGGTCGTCGTCGCCGTCCTCCATCGTGGTCCCCGGGCGGTCGTCGTCGCCGTCCTCCACCGCGGTCACCCGGCGGCCGGTGAGGACCCGGACGTGGCCGGTCGCGGCGGCGGCCGCCCGTAGCGCGCCCTCCAACGCCGGCTGGTCGATCCGGGCCAGCGCGGGGAACCCGTACGCCCGCCCGGTCTGTTCGATCATCAGCAGCGGCCGCCCGTCCGGCCCGACCACGCCGTTGCGGGCCACCGGCGTGCCCCACTCCGTGAACGAGGCCAGCCCCGCCACCAGGCCCAGCCCGCGCAGCGCCTCGCTGTCGAGCACCGCCGCCCGCGGTTTCGGATAGGGGCCGTCCTGCGGCTCGACCACGATCGTGTCCACCTCGCGGCTGCCGAGCAGGGCCGCGAGCAGCGCGCCCACCGGCCCCATCCCGGCGATCACGACGTCGGCCCGGTCGCTCATGACGTTTCTCCGTCCCCGCGCGCGAGTGTCGATTCCCCCGGCCACGGCGTGATCGGGCCGCCGTCCGCGACGATCACCCGATAGCCCAGGTCACGTGCCTGGCGGGCGACCCGCTCGGCGAACAGGGCGTCCCGGCGCATCCACCGGTCGAAGGCCAGGTCCGGCCGGTCGAGGCCGGCGAGCAGCTCGTGCGCCCAGGCCCGCGCCCGATAGTGCCGGACCTGGAAGTCCACCGTCGGCACGATCCACACCGCCCGGCCGGCCGGCACGCCGATCCCGGCGAGCAGTTCCGGCAGCAGCGCCGCGCCCTCGGCCACGGTCCCGTCCACGGCGTCCCGCAGGTCGTCGAGGATCAGCGGGAATTCCTCCCGGTACAGCGCGAACACGTCGTCGACCTGCACCTCGACCGGCTGGGCGAGCCGCTCGCCGACGCCCATCGCGGTGACCTTCCGCAGCACCGGCCCACCGTCGGCGTGCCGGGCGAAGGCGTCGTCGCAGGAGTAGACCGGAACGCCGCGCCGCCCGGCGATCCGCCCGGCCACCGTGGTCTTGCCCGCGCACGGGGACCCGCCGATCCACCACAGGCCGTCCCGCATGCGTGCATTCTCGCCGATGGATGCGACCGCGGATCGGCCGGGCCGCCTCGGGAGCGGCCCGGCCGATCACGGTCACGGCCAGACGTACGGCGACTTCACCGGCTCGGGCTCACGCGGCTGCCGTACCGGGTGGGCCGCGAACTGTTCGGCGTGCAGCCCGAACGACCGGTCCAGTTTCGGCATCCAGTACGCGTCGTCGTGCCGCCCGGCGCCCAGCTGGTAATCGTGGCGGACCCCCTTCGCGGCCAGCGCCGTGCTCATCTGCTGGGCCGCAACCCCGAACCGGTAGTCGTCGGAGTCGCCGCCGTCGAAGTAGTACCGGTGCCGGTTCAGGTCGGCCGCGGACATCCCGGCGACCAGGGTGAGCGGTCGCAGCCCGGCGTTGGCGGCCTGTTCGGCGGACGTCCCGGCCAGCGGCGGCAGGCTGAGCGCCCCCATGTGACTGGCGATCGAGCTGAACACCGTGGGGTTGGCCAGCCCGAGCGTGAACGCGCCCTGCCCGCCCATCGACACGCCGCTGATCCCGCGGTGGTCACGGTCGGCGACGGTCCGGTACGCCCGGTCGACGAGCGGCACGATCTCGTCCACGATCATCGTCCGGTACTTTCCGGCGGACGTGTCCACGTACCATCCGCTGCCGCCGTCCGGGAACACCACGATCGCCTCGACGCCGAGCCGGTCGAGGACGGTGTCGATGTCGCGTGCCTCCCACTCGATGTTGCTGCCGTTGAAGCCGTTCAGCATGTACACCACCGGGAACCGCCGGGCGCCGGTGCGGGTGTAGTCCTTCGGCAGGTACACGTTGAACTGCGCTCGCCGGCCCATCGCCGCGGAGGCGTAGTCGTCGCGGAAGAACCGGGAGTGGTCACCGAGTTCGACCGGGCGGCGCGGGTCGATGTGCAGCAGCTCGCGTGCCGGCGGCAGCCCGGTCCAGGTGCGGATGGTGTCGACGATCAGGCGGCCCTGGCCGTCCACGTACACCTCGGCCTGCGCGTCGGTCAGTGTGACCCGGCCGGCCTTGAGCAGCTCGCGCAGGCCGGCGATCCGCCGGGTGGCGGTGTCGCCCTGGTGGAAGAACCCGTCGGCCAGGGTCGCGGCATAGCCGCGGACGTCCCCGGCGGCGACGGCACGATGCTGGCGGTCCAGCACCGCACAGGCGTGAGCCAATTGGGTACGGGTGGCCGCCGTCCCGGTGTTCCCGGCGAGCGCGCGGAGGCGGGCCTTGGAGTAGAGCCCGACCGGCCCCTGGTAGAAGCCGCCGCCCCCGGTGCCGTCGTAGACCCGGACGGCGAGGACGTTGACGGCGCCCCACCGCAGCAGCCCGTCCGCCGGGTAGTACTCGCGGGGCACCTCCCAGGTGGAGTCGAACGACGGCGGGAAGCCCCCGGTGCGCCCGATCTCCCGCCCGTTGAGGAAGGCCTGATCCGCGTCGTCGATCTTGCCGAGTGCCGCGACGACGGCCGCGTCGGTGACCCCGTCCGGGCGGGCCGGCAGCGTGAACGTCCTGCGGTACCAGGCGAAGCCGTCGTACGAGCTGAGGTCGTCGTGGTCGCCCCAGTTGTCCGGGACGGTCCAGTCCCGCCAGCCGGTGTCGGTGAAGGACGGGTCGGACCAGGCCGGGTCGTCGCCGGTGGTGAACTTCCATCCGTCGCCGGCCAGGTCCACCCCGAAGTCGACCGACCCGGTGGTGGCGCAGGCCGTCGACACCGGCGCGGCCGACGCCGATGTGGGAACGTTCACAGATCCAAGAGTCAGGAGTAGGGTGCCCAGCAGAGCGCGAGCTTTCAATGACATGGAGTGCTCCCGAAAGGAACAGTTTCAAACACGAAACACAACGGACGCACACTCGCAACATTCGAGTTCGCTGTCAACCGGGACGGACAGCCGTCACCCGGTGTTCGACAATGTGCGAATCCTGGCCTCCGTCATCGGTTGAAGACGGTCACCTCGATGGCGTAGTGATCGGCCCGGTACAGGTTGTCGGAGTACTCGACGGTGGCGCCGGTGCTGTCGAAGGAGGTGCGCTGCATGCTGATCAGCGGTGTGTGCTGCCCGATGTCGAGCAGCCGGGCCTGTGCCGGCGTCGCCGCCTTGGCGGTGATCCGCTGCTTCGCGACGGCCGGCCGCCCGTTCCACTCGGCCATCATCCGGTAGAGGCTGCGCGAGCCCAGCGCCTCGGCCGTCAGGTCGGCGAACCGGGGTGGCAGCCAGTTGCGCAGCACGGCGAGCGGCACCCCGTCGGCCAGGCGCAGCCGTTCGCAGTGGACGAGTTTCTCGGTCGCGGGCAGGCCGAGCATCCGGGCGGCGTGCCGGTCGACGCAGTCGCGGTCGAAGCGCAGCACCCGGGTCTGCGGCTGCCGCCCGGCGGCGGCCAGATCGTCGAAGAGGCTGGTCAGTGCGACCCGGCGGCGCACCTGCACGTCGGTGACCCGGGTGCCGACGCCGCGTTTGCGGGTGAGCAGGCCTTTGCTGACGAGCTCCTCGATGGCCCGGCGGATGGTGGGCCGGGAGATGTCCAGGTTCTCGGCCAGCTCGATCTCGGTGGGCAGGCGCTCGCCGGGGACCAGCTCACCCCGCTCGATCGCCTCCTCGAGGCGTCGGCCGAGCTGGAAGTAGATGGGCACGGGGCTGGTGCGGTCGATCTCGAGAGGCGGCATGGGCATCGGTGGCACCCCCTCAACGGTGACAATCGCGGAAGTTTGTCAGTGCGTTCAGAAGAATGTCAATACAAACTATTGACGTGATCAACAGCGCGGCAGAGGCTGCTGACACGAGCGGCGGAAACGTTCGCGACATCTTGCCGTAATCGGAGGTGTGATGCGGGACTTCGAGGTCATCGCCATGGGACGGGTGGGCGTCGACATCTATCCCCTGCAGACCGGAGTGGGCCTGGAGGACGTCACCTCGTTCGGCAAGTTCCTCGGGGGCAGCGCGACGAACGTCGCGGTCGCCGCCGCACGGCACGGGCGCCGCACCGCGGTGATCACCCGGGTCGGCCGGGACCCGTTCGGCCGGTACGTCCGCCGCGAGCTTGGTGAGCTGGGAGTCGACGACCGGTTCGTCGCCGCCGTCGACGGCCTGCCCACCCCGGTGACGTTCTGTGAGATCTTCCCGCCGGACGACTTCCCGCTCTATTTCTACCGTCAGCCGACCGCGCCGGACCTGATGATCGAGCCGGACGAGCTGGACCTGGACGCCATCACGAACGCCGGCATCTTCTGGGCCACCGTCACCGGCCTGTCCCAGGACCCGAGCAACGCCGCCCACCACGCCGCGTGGCGGGCCCGGGGCCGCCGGCCGCTGACCATCCTGGACCTCGACTACCGGCCGATGTTCTGGGACTCGGAGGCCGAGGCCACGGCCGCGGTCCGGGACGCTCTGCCGCACGTCAGCGTGGCGGTCGGCAACCTGACCGAGTGCGAGATCGCGGTCGGCGAGTCCGACCCGGACGCCGCCGCCGACGCCCTCCTCGCCGCCGGGGTCTCCCTCGCGGTGGTGAAGATGGGCCCGGCCGGGGTGCTCGCCAAGACCTCGAAGGACAGCGTGACGAAGAAGCCGACCGACGTCGACGTGGTCAACGGCCTGGGCGCCGGGGACGGGTTCGGTGGCGCGCTCTGCCACGGCCTGCTCGCCGGCTGGCCACTGGACCGGACCATCGCTTTCGCCAACGCGGCCGGCGCCATCGTCGCGAGCCGCCTCGAATGCTCGACCGCGATGCCGACCACGGCCGAGGTCGAGAAGGTCCTGGAGGCCGGACGTGTCTGACGACGTCGACGACTTCGCCGAGCTGCGTGGCCTGCGAGCCACCAGCCCGCAGGCCATCGCCGAGGCCGCCGCCCAGCGGGTGCGCCGCCCGCTGCTGGCCGACGCCGGGGACCGGCTGATGCTGGTCGCCGCCGACCACCCGGCCCGCGGGGCGCTGGGTGTTCGTGGTGACGGCGGCGCGATGGCCGACCGCTACGAGCTGCTGCGCCGGCTGCGGACCGCGCTGCGCCGCCCAGGGGTGGACGGGGTGCTCGGCACCGCCGACGTCCTGGAGGACCTGCTGCTGCTCGGCGAGCTGGACGGCAAGATCGCCATCGGCTCGATGAACCGGGGTGGCCTGCAGGGCGCGGTCTTCGAGCTGGACGACCGGTTCACCGGCTACGACGCGGCGGCGGTGGCCCGGATGCGGTTCGACGGCGGCAAGATGCTGGTCCGCATCGACCCGGAGGACCCGGCCAGCGTGCGAACCCTGGAGGCGAGCGCCCGGGCGGTCGACGAGCTGGCCGCGCACGGGCTGCTGGCGATGGTCGAGCCGTTCCTGTCGAAGCGGGGCAGCAGCGGCTCGGTGGTCAACGATCTGAGCACGGCGGCGGTGGCCCGGTCCGTGGCGATCGCCGCGGGACTCGGCGGCACCAGCGCCTACACGTGGCTGAAACTGCCGGTCGTGGAGGACATGGAGGCGGTGATGGCGGCGACGACGATGCCGGCGCTGCTGCTCGGCGGCGACCCGTCGGGCAGTCCGGAGGAGACCTACGCGTCGTGGGGACGGGCTCTGGCCGTACCCGGGGTGCGGGGTCTGATGGTGGGCCGGGCGCTGCTCTACCCACCGGACGGTGACGTGGCCGCCGCGGTCGACGCCGCGGTACGCCTGGTGCGTACGGGGGTGGCGGCGTGATCCGGCTGGACGTGACCCCGGAGTCGGCGGGCTGGGGCTACAGCGGCCTGCGGGTCGTGGTGCTGGCCCCCGGCGACGAGTACCAGCAGGCCACCGGCGGTGACGAGGTGGTCGTGGTGCCGCTGAGCGGGTCGGCGACGGTGACCACCGGCAGCGACAAGGCCGAGCTGGCCGGCCGGGCGAGCGTCTTCGACGGCCCGACCGACGTGGTCTACGTGCCGATCGAGACGACGCTGACGCTGCGCAGCCCGGACGGCGGCCGGTTCGCGCTGGCCACGGCACGGGCCACCAGACGGCTGCCGTTCCGGCACATCCCGGTCGCCCAGCAGCGCATCGAGCTGCGCGGGGCGGGCGTCTGCTCCCGGCAGGTCAACAACTTCGCCACCACCGACGTGCTGGACGCCGACCGGATCATCGCCTGCGAGGTGCTCACCCCGGGCGGCAACTGGTCGTCGTACCCGCCGCACCGGCACGACGACCTGGAGGAGATCTACTACTTCGAGGTGGCCGGGGGCGGGCCCGCCTACCAGCGTGCCGACGGGGTGCGGGAGGTCCGTACCGGCGAGGTGGTGTTGATCCCGGACGGCTGGCACGGGCCGTCGATGGCCACGCCCGGTCACGACCTCTACTACCTGAACGTGATGGCCGGGCCGGGGGAGCGGGCCTGGGTGATCGAGGACGAGCCGGAGCACGCCTGGATCCGCGACACGTGGACCGGCCAGGAGATCGACCCCCGGCTGCCGTTCGGCAAGGAGGAGGACCGATGAGACTCACCGTGGGGCAGGCCGTCGTACGGTTCCTGGCCGCCCAGCACACCGAGCGTGACGGCGTCGAGCACCGGCTGATCGAGGGCTGGTTCGGCATCTTCGGTCACGGCAACGTCGCCGGCCTCGGGCAGGCGCTGCTGGAGGCCGAGCTGACCGACCCGGACGCCGTCCCCTACCGGCAGGGCCGCAACGAGCAGGGCATGGTCCACGCGGCCGCCGGCTTCGCCCGGATGCGCAACCGGATGTCCACGCTGGCCTGCACCACCTCGATCGGGCCGGGCGCCACCAACATGGTCACCGGGGCGGCCCTGGCCACCGTCAACCGGTTGCCGGTGCTGCTGCTGCCCGGCGACGTGTTCGCCACCCGGGTCGCCAATCCGGTGCTGCAGGAGCTGGAGGACCCGCGCGGCTTCGACGTCAGCGTCAACGACACGCTGCGGCCGGTGTCGCGCTTCTACGACCGGATCTGGCGGGCACAGCAGCTGCCTTCGGCGCTGCTCGGCGCGATGCGGGTCCTCACCGACCCGGCCGAGACGGGCGCGGTCACCCTGGCGTTGCCGCAGGACGTGCAGGCCGAGGCGTACGACTTCCCGGACCCGTTGTTCCGCAAGAGGGTCTGGCACGTGCCGCGCACCCTGCCGGAGCCCGGCGCGCTGGCCCGTGCCGTCGCGATCATCCGGAGCGCACGGCGCCCGCTGATCATCGCGGGCGGGGGAGTGATCTACTCGGAGGCGACCGGCGCGCTGCGGTCCCTCGCCGAGGCGGCCGGCATCCCGGTCGCCGAGACGCAGGCGGGCAAGGGCTCGATGCGGTACGACCACCCGCTCGCCCTCGGCGCGGTCGGCGCCACCGGAACCGTGGCCGCGAACGAGTTCGCCCGCGACGCCGACGTGGTGATCGGCGTCGGCACCCGCTGGAGCGACTTCACCACGGCGTCACGCAGCGCGTTCGCGGACCCGACAGTCCGTTTCGTTAACGTAAACATCGCCTCCTTCGATGCCGCGAAGCACTCCGGCGAGGCCGTGGTGGCCGACGCCCGCGCCGCGCTGGAGGCGCTGCTCGACGCCCTGGCCGGTTACCGGACCGATCCGGCCTACCGGGAGCGCGCCGGTGAGAAGGCGCGGGCCTGGGACGCGACCGTGGAACGCGCCTACCACCTCGGCAACCAGCCGCTGCCGGCCCAGTCCGAGGTGATCGGCGCGGTCAACGACGCCGCCGGCCCCCGTGACGTGGTCGTCTGCGCGGCCGGTTCGATGCCCGGTGACCTGCACAAACTGTGGCGCACCCGGGACCCGAAGGGCTACCACGTCGAGTACGGCTTCTCCTGCATGGGCTACGAGATCGCCGGCGGCCTGGGCGTGAAACTGGCCGCCCCGGACCGCGAGGTCTTCGTCATGGTCGGCGACGGCTCCTACCTCATGATGTCGCAGGAGCTGGTGACCGCCGTACAGGAGCGGGTGAAGTTGATCGTGGTTCTCGTGCAGAACCACGGTTATGCCTCGATCGGGCGGCTCTCCGCCTCGGTCGGCGCCCAGCGGTTCGGCACCGCCTACCGTTACCGCGACCAGGACGGACGCCTCGGCGGCACGGTGCTTCCGGTGGATCTGGCCACGAACGCCGCCAGCCTCGGCGCCACCGTCTTCCGCGCCGGCACCGTCGACGAGCTGCGCCAGGCGCTGGCCAAGGCCCGGGAGACCGACGGCGTCACGGTCGTGCACGTCGACGCCGACCCGATGGTCGACGCCCCGGCAAGCGACTCCTGGTGGGACGTGCCGGTCGCCGAGACGTCGCGGCTGGAGACGGTCCGGACCGCCTACGAGCAGTACCTCGACGGCAAGCGCGGACAGCGCGACTACCTGTAGAAGGAGGGGACACTTTGACCGGCTTCGCGGAACGTATCGGCGGCGCGCCGATCTCCTGGGGCGTCTGTGAGGCGCCCGGCTGGGGCCTGGAGCTCCCCGCCGACCGGGTGCTCGCCGAGATGGGCGGGCTGGGGCTGCGGGCCACCGAGCTCGGCCCCACCGGCTACCTGGGCAAGACCCCGGCGGATGTACGGGTCACCCTGGACCGCCACGGCATGACGCTGATCGGCGGCTTCCTGCCGGTGCCGATGCACGTGGCGACCGGCGACGACCTGGCCGAGGCCGCCGACGCGATGGACACCCTGGCCGCCGCCGGCGCCGAGGTGGTGGTGCTGGCCGCCCGCTCCGGCGACGGCAGCTACGACCACAAGGTGCACCTGGACGACGACGAGTGGCGGACGCTCTTCGCGACCCTGGAGACGCTGCAGCAGATGGCCCGCGACCGGGGCCTGCGCCCGAGCCTGCACCCGCACGTCGGCACCGCCGTCGAGTCGCGCGAGGCCGTGCTGCGGGTGCTCGACGGCAGTGACGTGCCGATCTGCCTGGACACCGGCCACCTGCTGATCGGCGGCATGCAGCCGGCCGAGCTGCTGGAGCTGGCCGCGTCCCGGATCACCCACGTGCACCTCAAGGACGTCGACCTGGAGGTGTCGGCCACCGTCCAGGACGGCTCCCGCGCCTACATCGACGGTGTCCGGGCCGGCCTGTACACGCCGCTCGGCGCCGGTGACGTCGACATCCCCGGCATCGTCCGTGCCCTGGAGAACGCCGGATACACCGGCTGGTACGTGCTGGAACAGGACTGCGCGCTGGCTTCCGAGCCGGCCGACGGCGAGGGGCCGATCGGCGACGCGCGGCGCAGTTTCGCGTTCCTCACGGAGGTGGCCCGGTGACGACGCTGATCGAGCCCGGGCACGTCCCGGCCGGAACCGGAGGGACGGGCGTGAAGCGGATCGGCATCATCGGCACCGGCATCATGGGCGCCGACCACGCCCGCCTGCTCACCCACGCGGTCTCCGGCGCTGTCGTCGGCGGTGTCTTCGACCTCGACGACGAGCGGGCCCGCGGGGTCGCCGGGGCCAGTGGCGGCGCCGAGGTCTTCACCGACCCGTACGCCCTGATCGCCGACGACGCCATCGACGCCGTCCTGATCGCCTCCTCGGACGCCACCCACGAGGAGTACGTGCTCGCGTGCGTGGCCGCCGGCAAGCCGGTGCTCTGCGAGAAGCCCCTCGCCCCGACCGTCGACGGCTGCGCCCGGATCCTCGACGCCGAGACCGCCCACGGCAGCCGGCTGATCACCGTAGGGTTCATGCGCCGCTTCGACCCCGGCTACACCGACCTGAAGGCGCTGCTCGCCACCGGGGAGATCGGCGCGCCGCTGATGCTGCACAACGTGCACCGCAACCCGGCCGCCGTTCCCGGCATGCCCAGCGCCAACCTGATCACCAACTCGGCGGTGCACGAGCTGGACATCACCCGCTGGCTCTTCGACGACGAGATCAGCGAGGTCGCCGTGCACGCGCCGCGGTCCAGCGGCAACGCCGGCGGCACCCGTGACCCGCAGCTGCTGGTCCTGACGACGGCCTCCGGGGTGCTCTCCGACGTGGAGATCTTCGTCAACGCCCGGTACGGCTACGAGGTCCGCTGCGAACTGGTCGCCGAGACCGGCACGGCCACTCTGGACGCCCCGCCGCCCACGTCGGTACGCCGTTCCGGACTGCACGCGCGTGAGCTCCCGGCCGACTGGCGGCCCCGTTTCGCCGAGGCCTACCGCCTGGAATTGCAGGACTGGATCGACGGCGCCGGACAGGGCGCCACGGCGTGGGACGGATTCGCCGCCACGTTCGTCGCGCAGGCGTGCGTGAAGGCGCTGGAAAGCGGAGAACGTTATACCGTCGAGATGCCGTCGACACCCGAGCTGTACCGGCGGTAGTAATAGGGTGGGTGCCATTTCTGCGCGTCTTTCGGAAAGTGATGCGGTGACCGATTCTGATCCGGAGTTCGCCGCCCTCGTCCGGTCCGCTCTGGACCGGGAGGTCCGCGGCATCGGCGCGGAGACCGGCGAGCTGTGGCGGCGGCTGCAGCACCGCCGGCTCGCCGAGCGGGTCAAGGCGCTGGCCGCGGCCTGGAGCCTCACCGGCGACGACGACCTGCTCGCCGGAGTGGCCGGGCTGGTCGCGACGCTGCGGGACCGGCAGAACCCGTCCGGGCTGTTCCGCGGCGGCGACAACGTGGACTCGCCGCCGGACTCGGCGTTCAGCGTCAACGACCTCGCCGACGCGGCCCGCCTGCTGGCCGGCGCCGCCGAGCGGACCGGACTGCTCCGGCTGCTCGACTCGATGACCCCCGCCCTGCTCAAGGGCGGGGTGCACACCCCGAACCATCGGTGGGAGCTGTCCGCCGCCCTGGCCCGCCTGCACCGGCTCGACCCGCGGCCGGAGATCGCCGGCCGGGTCGCCCAGTGGCTGGCCGAGGGGGTCGACATCGAGGACGGGCTCTACTCGGAGCGCAGCGCCAACTACGCGGCCGCCGTGTCGAACCCGTCCCTGCTGGTCATCGCCGACGTCTTCGACCGGCCGGACCTGCTCGACGCCGTCGAGGCCAACCTGACCGCCACCCTCGACCTGCTGCTGCCCGACGGCACCGTGGAGACCGTCCTGTCCCGGCGGCAGGACCAGCGCCGTCGCCTGCCGCTGCGGGTCTTCCTGCTGTCGTTGCGGGCGATGGCGGTCCGGCGTGGCCGCGGTGACCTGGCCTGGGCCGCCGGGATCGCCCTGGAGCAGGGCATCGACTCGCCGGCGAGCGCCGTCGCCGATCCGCTCACGGGCCGCCGGCTGCCGCCCGCCGTGCCGCCGCCGACACTCCGGCAGCGCCATTTCGCCGCCGCCGGAACCCTGGTCGCGCACGGCCCGGACCGCACGGCCGTGGTGTTCGGCGGCTCCGACCACGCCCGGCACCGCCGGATCCGGTCCGGGCTGGCCAACTCGCCGACCCTGTTCCGGCTGCACGCCGGCGCCACGGTCCTGGAGAGCGTCCGGCTGTCCCGCACGTTCTTCGGCCTGGGCCCGTTCCGCGCCGACACCATGACCGTCGCACCGGGACCGGTGGCAGAGCTGGCGGAGACCGTCTCGGCGGCCTACTACCAGCCGTTGCCCGGCGACGGCACGGGCCGTTACGCGGTCACCGACGACGGCCGCTTCAGCGCCGCCATGGACTTCGCCGGCCGCCCCCGCGACGAGGTGACCCTCACGACCCGCGTACGGCTGACGCTGCCCCCGGCGGGCGCCGCTCCGGTCGCAGGCCTGGACGTGGACGTCGCCGGAGCGGCCGTGGACTGGGCGCTGGAGCTGGCGTTCCGGCCCGGCGGCACGATGACCGGCGCGCGCCCGCTCGGCGGCGATCGATGGCATCTGGAGTCGGGCACGGCCACCTACGAGGGCCTGGCCGTGACGATCGTCGAGGGCCCGGAGACGGCGTCGGAGTCCGAGCCGGCGTACCACCCGGGGGAGGATTACGAATTCCTCGGCGGAACCGATGCGGCCGAGGGTGTCCTTCTGTACGTGACCGGAAAAGCCCCATCGAGGCTGCGACTGTCCATCAGCACGCCGGTCGTTTAGGAAACTGTACAGAAGTCCGCCCGCGCAGATCGAGGGAAGTCGGTTAAGAAGTTGCCTGTGAATGAACATGTCGTTGACGCGGTAAGCGCTTTCCTCTAACGTCCGTCGCCACGAGAAGAACCACGAGAAGACATTTCATCGAGGAGATAGTCATGGGCATTTCGGCATCCGCTCGGAAGGGGTGGCTGGCCGCGGCCGTCGTCGGCGCGCTCGTCCTCGGCGCCTGCTCGTCCGGCTCCGGCAGCGGTGACGGCGACCCGAAGAGCATCACCTTCTGGTTCTCCACCTCCGCCCAGGACAAGGGCTACACCGACCTGGCCAAGGAGTTCGAGGCCAAGGAGGGCATCAAGGTCGAGATCGTCAACGTCCCCTACGACGGCTACCAGGACAAGCTGAGCCAGGCTGCCCAGGCCAACGCCCTGCCGGACACCGCCAGCGTCCCGTCGCTCGACCCGCTCTGGATCAACCAGGTGCAGGACCTCGCCAGCATCGCGAACAACGAGGCCAACAAGATCAACAAGAGCCTGATCACCGCCGACGGTGACAAGGTCCTGTCGATCCCCTCGGACATCACCGCGGCGGGCCTCTACATCAACAAGAGCTTGTTCGACAAGGCCGGGGTCTCCTACCCGGCCGACCCGGCGCAGACCTGGACGTGGACCGACTTCCTCGCCGCGGCCACCAAGGTCCGCGAGGCCACCAACGCCAAGTACGACCTGGTCTACGACAACTCCGCGGCCCGCATCCGCGGCTGGATCTACACCCACGGCGGGAAGGGTTTCCAGCTCGGCGCGGACGGCAGGTTCGCCGCCCCGGACGCCGCCACCGTGCAGGCGATCAGCGAGTTCGGCAAGATCAACGACGACAAGGTGATGCCCAAGTCGGTGTGGACCTCCGGCCAGGACCCCAACGCGCTGTTCAAGAGCGGTCAGGTCGTCGCCTACTACTCCGGCGTCTGGCAGGTCGCCGACTTCGCCGACAGCATCACCGACTTCGAGTGGGCCAGCGTGCCGAGCCCGGCCCAGCCGACGCACGCCACCGACATCAACCTCGGCGGCAAGATGGTCGCGTTCAAGAACGGCGACAAGGCCGACGCCGCCAAGAAGTGGCTCGACTTCATCTTCCAGCCGGCCAACTACACCAAGCTGGCGCAGACCAACGGCTACCTGCCGATCGAGACCGGCCTGACGCTGACCTACCCCTTCGAGAAGAAGGCCGCCCAGGACGCGTTCGCCCTCTACATCAAGGAGATCGAGCTGGCGGATCCGATCTCCAGCTCGGGCCAGGCCAACCAGACCAAGCTGCTGCTGGCCAAGCAGAAGGTCGAGGACGCGCTGATCAAGACCGAGATGGCGAAGTTCGTCAACGGCGAGCAGGACGCGCAGAAGACCGTGGACGCCATCGTCACCGGCCTGAACGACCAGATCAAGTAGGGGATCGCGACGGGCGGGCCCGCCGGTGACGGCGGGCCCGCCTCGCCGGGGAACGAGGAGTGACATGGTCTTCAGCGCCAGCCGGCGCCGGCACAACAGCTACACCCTTGCTCCACTCATCCTGATCTCGGTCAACCTCCTGCTCTTCCTGACGTTCTTCATCTGGCCCGCCATCATCGGCCTCGCCTACTCCTTCACCAGCTACACCGGTGTCGGCGACGCGCCCTGGGTGGGTCTGGAGAACTACCAGGAGCTGATCGGTGACGCCGACTTCTACGCGGCGCTGCTGCGGACCCTGATCTACACGGGCTGTGTCGTCCCGCTGATGGTCGTGATGTCGCTCGGCATCGCCTATCTGCTGGTCAGCCCGTACGCCAAGGGCAAGCCCATCGCCCGGGTGATCTTCTTCCTGCCCTGGCTGATCTCGCCGATCATCGCCGGCGTCATCTGGCGCTGGCTGTTCGGGGAGAACTTCGGCCTGGTCAACTTCGTGATCACCGAGCTCGGCGGGGAGCCGGTCTCCTGGCAGTCCAACGGCGACCTGTCCCTGATGATCGTCGTCATCGTGGCCACCTGGGCCGGGACCGCGTTCAACATGCTGCTGTTCGTCGCCGCGCTCAAGAACGTGCCGGTCTCCTACTACGAGGCCGCCGACCTGGACGGCGCCGGCGCCTGGCAGAAGTTCCGGAGCATCACCCTGCCGGCCATCGCGCCCACCACCTTCATCGTCGTGCTGCTCAGCACCCTGCACGCGATGAAGGAGTACACGTACTTCGTCGCGGTCAACGACGGGGGACCGGGCACCGAGAACAACCTGATCGTCCAGTACATCTACGAGACCGGCTTCAAACGGGCCCAGATCGGCTATGCGAGCGCGGCGTCGTTCGTACTCCTGCTGATCCTGGTGATCGTGGCCGTCCTCCAACTGATCGCCAGCCGCCGGAAGGGATCCTGAGATGGCCGCCTCCCGAAGCCGGACCGGCGACCTGCCGAAGAAGATCAGTTCCAGCGCGATCATGTGGCTGCTGGCCGCCCTGTACGGCTTCCCGCTGCTCTGGTTCGTGGTCAGCTCGTTCAAACCCGGTGGGGAGCTGTTCTCCTACCCGCTGACGTTCTGGCCGAAGAACCCGACGCTCGAGGGCTACACCGACGCGTGGACCAGCTTCGACTTCCCCGGATACCTGGTCAACACGATGATCGTGGCCCTCGCGGCCACAGTGCTCACCATCATGGTCAGCGCCGCCTGCGGGTACGCCCTGGCCAAGTACAGCAACTGGTGGCTGAAGGTCTTCGCCGGCTGCATCCTGGCCACCACCATGCTGCCGACCGAGACGATCCTCGCCCCGCTCTTCCTGGTGGTCCGCAACCTCGGCCTCTACAACAGCCTGGCCGGTGTCGTGGTGCCCGCGGTGATCACCGCGACCGGCACCTTCATGTTCCGCCAGTTCTTCGTCACCGTCCCGAACGACCTGCTCGAAGCGGCCCGCATCGACGGCTCCAGCGAACTGTCCACCTTCGTGCGGATCATGCTGCCGCTGTCCCGGCCGATCATCCTGACCCTGGCGATCTTCTCGTTCCAGTGGCGCTGGAACGAATATCTCTGGCCGCTGATCATCCTCAACGAGCCCAGCCAGTTCACCCTGCAGATCGGCATCGCCGGCATCGTCGGCGCCAACAACGTGAACTGGTCGGTCCTGATCAGCGCCTCGGTCCTGTCGATGGTCCCGCTGGTCGCCCTCTACCTGGTCTTCCAGAAGTACGTGATGAACGCAGACATCAACGCCGGCCTCAAAGACTGAGGAACCACAGATGACCACTCTGACCCGCCGCACCCTGCTCGCGGCGACCACCGCCGGCCTGGCCGCGCCGCTGCTGAGCCGCGCCGCGATCGCCGACGCGGTGAAGCCGTTCGTCGACGACTACCGGTCGAACCTCACCACCAACCCGACCGCCGACACCAACGCCGCCGTGCGGATCCTGTCCGGCGTCGAGTCGTACTGGCAGACCGGCACCGCCTGGAACAACGGCGCCGTCCGCAACGCCGCGGTGCTCCGCGCCAACGTCCGGTTCTGCGAGACCCGTACCGCATCGCGGACCGACGCCGAGGCCGCCCGCTCGTTCCTCGTCGACCGCCGCCACCAGAGCTACGCGGTCATCGACGGCCTCGGCCCGTGGGCCGCCGCGTACCGCACCACGGCCCTCGCGGTCACCGGCATCACCGAGGCCCCGGCCGGCACCCCCGCCACCACGATCAGCGACTTCGTGCCCGCCGGCGCCCCCGCCGGGGCGACACTCGGCGCCGGCTCACCCACCTCGCCGCTGGGCCAGGTCGTCACCCTGGTCAACACCGTGCGCGGCAACTGGTCCTCCAGCAACCCGTCGAAGTTCGCCGTCCAGTACCCGCGCCCCTGGCGGATGACCACCGACAGCACGGTCGTCGACACCGGCGCCCTCGACGAGTTCGGCTACCCCGTCTACCGGTCGAAGGTCCAGGTCGCGCCCCAGTTGCTGCGCCAGCGCAGCCTCGTCCCGGCCGACGACGGCGGCTTCCCGAGCGGCCACACCAACGCCCTGCACCTGGCCGCGCTGGCCTTCGCGCACGCCTTCCCGGAGCGCTACCAGGAGCTGCTGACCTGCGCCTTCGACCTGGCCGACACCCGCATCACGGCCGGCATGCACTCACCGCTCGACGTGGTCAGCGGCCGGATCCTGGCCACCGCTCTGGCCGCCGCGATCCTCGGCGACCCGGCCAACGCCGAGCTCAAGGTGGCTGCCCGGGCCCAGGCCGCCGCGTTCCTGGCGAGCAACCCCGGCGTGGGTACGGACACCTTCGCCGACCGCCTCGCCAATCGCCGCCTCATCCTGCCGAAACTGACCTACATCCTGCCGCGCACCGGCCCCGACCGGCCCCTGACCGTGCCGAAGGGCGCCGAGGTGCTCCTGGAGACCCGCCAGCCGTACCTGACCGCCGGCCAGCGCCGGGCCGTGCTGCGCAGCACCGCCCTGCCCGCCGGATACGCCCTGCTCGACGGCCCGGAGCAGTGGGGACGCCTCGACCTGTTCAGGGCCGCCGACGGCTACGCCGCCTTCGAGGCCGACGTCGACGTCACCCTCGACGGGGTGTCCGACGCGTGGCGCAACGACATCACCGGCCGCGGCGGCCTGACCCTGCGCGGCACCGGCGTCCTGACCCTGACCGGTGCCAACAGCTTCCGGGGTGGTGTGCGCGTCCTCGGCGGCACCCTGGTGGCGGCCACCCGTCACGCCCTCGGCGGCGGCGACGCCGAGATCCGCGGCGGCACCCTGCGCACCGTCCCGGGCGTGTGCCTCGACGGGACCCTCACCATCGGCCCCGGCAGCACCCTCGACGTGATCGGCCACCCGCGCGGCCCGGTCCTCACCGCCAAGCGGGTGACCGGCCGTTTCGCCACCGTCACCGTCGACGGCCGCCCGGCCGCAGCCGTTCACACCCGCACCGGCGTCTCGGTCCGGATCCTGAAGTCATGACCCTGCCACGCGTCGTCCTGGTCGGCGCGCACGGACACGGCCGCGGCCACCTCGACCAGCTCTCGGCCCTGCACACGCGGGGCCGGATCGAGCTGGCCGGGGTGGCCGACCCGCGGCCGCCCTGCCCCGAGCAGCGGACCGCGGCCGCCGGCGCGCCCTGGCGGCGGGACGCGGCGAGCCTCCTCGAGGCCGTCGCCCCCGACCTGGCCGTCATCGTCACGCCCGTGCACACCCACGTCGAGCTCGCCGAGGCGGCCATGCGCGCGGGCGCCCACCTGCTGCTGGAGAAACCGCCCGCCCCGAGCCTCGCCGGCCTCGACCGTCTGCTGGCCGTGCAGGCCGAGACCGGCCGGACCGTGCAGGTCGGCTTCCAGGCCTTCGGATCCGGCGCGGTCACCGAGCTGCGCCGCCGCATCGACGCCGGCGACCTCGGCGACATCGAGTCGATCAGCGCCACCGGGCTGTGGTGGCGCGGCGAGGCCTACTGGAGCCGCGCCGGATGGGCCGGGCGACGGTTCCTCGACGGGCACGACGTCAACGACGGCGCGCTCACCAACCCGTTCGCCCACGCCGTCGCGCTCGCCGTCACCCTCGACGGCTCCGGCGGCGAGGAGTCGGTCCGCGCCGTCGACCTGGACACCTACCGCACCCGCCCGGCTGAGGCGCACGACACCGCCAGCGCCCGCATCCACACCGCCCGCGGCACCCGGGTCACCGTCGCCGCCACTCTCTGCGCCGAGGCCGAGGAGGATCCGGTCGTCGTCGTGCACGGCAGCCGCGACACCGCCCGCCTTCACTACACCGAGGACCGGCTCGTCACCGCCGCCGGCGAGACCCGCCACCCGCGCACCGACCTGCTCGGCAACCTGCTCGCGCACCTCGCCGACCCGGCCGTCCGCCTGCTCGTGCCGCTCGCCGCGACCCGCGCGTTCACCGAGGTCGCCGAAGCCGTCCGGCAGAGCCCGCCGCCCACCCCGGTCGCCGAGGACCGGCTCGGCGACCTGACCACGCTCACCCACGAGGCCGCCGCGACCGGGCGCCTCTACCGCGAGCTCGGCGCCACCTGGGCGACCGCGCCCGCCTGGACCTGGACACCGGAGGCATCCTGATGCGGATCACCGCGATCGAGGGCACCGATCTCTTTCACGGCCCGGCCGCGGCGCCCCGGCAGGTCGTCCGGGTCACCGTCGCCGCCACCGGGACGACGAACCCGTTCCGGGTACGGGTGGAGGGCGCTCGCGTGCGTACCCCCGAGGCCGCCGTCACCACCGGACTGGCCGCCGGCGAGCAACGCACCGTCGAGGTCGGCGTCCTCGTCTCCGCCCCGGCTGCCGAGGGCACGCCGCTGCGCGTCACCGCGATCGCCGACACCGACGCGGGCCCGGTGACCGCCGACGGCGAGTTCCGGGTGGCGGCCACCGGCTGGACGATGTGGATGGTGTCGCACTTCCACTACGACCCGGTCTGGTGGAACACGCAGCGCGGCTTCACCGAGGTGTGGCAGCAGCTGCCCGACGTGCCGAAGGCCGACAAGCTCCGGCCCGCGTTCGTCCGGACCGCGTTCGATCTGGTCCGCGCGCACCTCGACGCGGCGCGGCTCGACGACGACTATCGTTTCGTCCTCGCCGAGATCGACTATCTCAAGCCCTACTGGGACGTGTTCCCCGAGGATCGCGACGACCTGCGCCGTATGCTCCGCGAGGGCCGGGTCGAACTGGTCGGCGGCATGTACAACGAGCCGAACACCAACCTCACCCACCCCGAGTCGACGATCCGCAACACCGGTTTCGGCCTCGCATACCAGCGTGATGTCCTCGACGGCGACCCGCGGACCGCGTGGATGGTCGACGTGTTCGGCCACGACCCCGCCTTCCCCGGGCTGATGGCCGACGCCGGGCTGACCTCCGGCTCGTGGGCACGCGGGCCGTTCCACCACATCGGGCCGCGCCGGCACACCGGCGACATCGCCCGCATGCAGTTCCCCAGCGAGTTCGAGTGGATCTCGCCGAGCGGGCGGGGGCTGGTCACCGCCTACATGGCCAACCACTACGTCGCCGGGTGGGACGTCGAGCGCAAGGAGACCCTCGAAGAGGCCCTCGCCGAGGCGTACGCTCAGTACCGGACCCTGCGGCAGGTCGCCGCCACCCGCAACGTGATGCTGCCCGTCGGGCACGACCACAACATCCCGTCCCGCTGGTGCACCGAGATCCACCGGGAATGGGCGAAACGCTACGTGTGGCCGCGTTTCACGATGGGCCTGCCCCGCGACTTCTTCGCCGCCGTCCGTGCCGAGTCGCCGACGCTGTCACCGCAGACCCGCGACATGAACCCGGTCTACACCGGCAAGGACGTCTCCTACATCGACACCAAGCAGGCGCAGCGGGCCATCGAGACGATCGTCCTCGACGCCGAACGCCTCGGCACCCTCGCCGCCCTGCTCGGCACCGGCTACCCGCGGGCGCAACTCGACAAGGCGTGGCGGCTCCTGGCGTACGGCGCCCACCACGACGCCGTCACCGGAACCGAATCCGATCAGGTCTACCTCGACCTGCTCGCCGGCTGGCGGGAAGCCTTCGAGCTGGGCGCGGCAGCGCGGCGCTCGGCCGTCGACGGGCTGGCCGCACGGGTCGACACGCGCGGGCCGGGACAGGCTGTGCTGGTCGCCAACCCGCTGTCCTGGGCCCGCGGCGGGGCCGCCCGGTTCGAGGTTTCCTTCCCGGCGCCCGGCCCGCTCGCGGTGACCGTCGTCGACGACACCGGCGCGGAGGTGCCGGCGGTCGCCTCCGCGGAGACCCGCCACCCGGACGGCACCCTCGCCGCGCTGACCCTGTCGGCCGTCGCCCACGACGTGCCCGCCCTCGGCTACCAGGTCTGGCACGTCCGCCCCACCGCCGCTGCGGCGCCGTCCGCCGCTTCCGGCTCCGCCGCGGCGCCGGCCCCGGTCACCGTCTGGCGCGCGGCGGCGGGTGAGTCCGTCATCCGCAACGACCGCTTCGAGGTACGCGCGGACGCGGCCCGTGGCGGCGCCCTCACCAGCATCGTCGACCGTGACACCGGCCGGGAGCTGCTGCGATCGGGCGGCCTCGGCGGTGAGCTGGTCGTGCAGGAGGAGTATCCCGATCACCCGCACTGGGGCGAGGGCCCCTGGCACCTGCTCCCGAAGGGCCCCGGCCGTGGTCTCGACGGCCGGCCCGCCACCGTCCGCGCCGAACACAGCCCCGCCGGCCGTCGCCTGATCACCGAGACGACCATCGACGACCTCCGGATCACCCGCGAGGTCACCCTGTGGACCGGCGGCGACCGCATCGACTTCCACACCCACGTCGACGGCTCGATCGGCCAGGACCGCCTGCTCCGCGTCCGTTTCGACCTCGACCTGCCCGGCGCCCTCCCGGTGTCCGAGGTGGGTTTCGCCGCCATCGGCCGCTCGTTCGGCTTCCCGGACCTCGACGCCGCCGCAAGCCTGTGGACCCTCGACAACCCGGCTCACACCTGGGCCGCCCTCTCCACCACCGCCCGCATCCGCTTCACCGCCGGGTCCTCCGCCGCCGCGCCCGCGGCTCCGGGAGTCGCTTTCGGTGTGGCCGAGGTGGTCAGCGACCGGGACTCGCGGGAGCTGATGGTCGCGCTGGTCCGGCAGGGGGTCACGGCGACCGCCGCCCGCCCGGACGGTCCCCGCTACGGCGCTCTGGACGCCGACTCGAACCTGCCCGACATCCGGATCGTCGTCGGCGACAACACCTTCAGCGCCGCGGTGCTGGCCGCGGCGGATCCGTCGTTCGCGGAGGTGCTCGCCACCACCGGCCGGGTCTACGTGCCGCCGGCCCGCCCGCTCGACGAGACCTGGGTGCCCGACGCCGATCTGCGCGGCCCGCGCGACCTGCCGGTCCTGATCGTCACCGCCGAGGCCCTGCCGGGCCTGATCGCCGACCTGGACGACGCCGAGATCACCGTCGACCAGTCACTGAACAGCGAGTTCACCGACTACTCGGTGGCGCTGGTCAACCACGGCACCCCCGGATTCGTGGCGGCCCGGGACGGCTCGCTCCACCTGTCGCTGATGCGCGCCTGCACGGGCTGGCCCAGTGGCGTCTGGATCGACGGACCTCGCCGTACCGTCCCCGACGGCTCCGGTTTCGCCCTGCAGCACTGGACGCACACCTTCCGCTACAGCCTGACCGCCGGTCCGGGCGACTGGCGGCGGGCCGGGTTCGTGCGGGCCGGTCAGGAGTCCAACCACCCGCTGATCGCCGCCCCGGTCCCGGCCACGCCCGGTGATCTGCCGCCGCGCCTGTCGCTCGGATCGGTCGAACCCGCCAACGCCGTGCTCTCCGCCCTCAAACCGGACCGTGACCAGATCACCGCCCGGATCTACGAGACCAGCGGAACCCCGGCCCGGGCCCGGATCCGCCTGCACGGCGGCCTGCACGATCCGGCCCTGGCCGACGTCCTCGGCGAACCGCAGGCCCCCGCGACCTCCGACGGCGACGACGTGACAGTGGACCTGGCGCCCGCCGACATCGTGACCATCGCCGCCCTCCCCGCCACGCCGCCGGCCGTCGCCGTCCCGGCCACCGAACCGGTCCAGCCGGTGTTCACCCGATACTGGCTGCACAACAAGGGCCCGGCCCCGCTGCACAACCTGCCGGTGACCGTCCACGTGTCCACCACACCCGGGAGCGCCCGGATCACCGTCTCCACCAGCACCGTCGCCGCCTCCGGAACCGTCGACCTCGACCTGCCGCCCGGCGTCACGGTCAGCCCCGGCGGCCCCTACACCTACGACCTGCCCGCCGGCGGCCACCAGCACTTCGACCTGGCGGTGACCGGTGAGGGCCGGATCGCCGCCCGCATCCGCGACCCGTACGGCCAGCTGCTGGAGGACGTCACCGACATCGCCACGACCGGCCCCGACGCGGACCTGTCACCGGCATCGGTGAGCCTGGCCCCAGGGTCCACCGCGGTCCTGTCGCTCCACCTGCACAACCCGGCCGACGCCCCGCTGCGCGGGGAGGCCCAGTTGCTCTCCCCGTACGGAACCTGGGGCGACACCCCCGACGACCTCGACGTCCAGCCGTGGATCCAGGGCTGGGACCTGCCCGCCGGCGCCGCCACGACGTTGTCGTTCACCGTCCGCGCCGCCGCTGACGCCCGCCCGGGCGCCCACTGGTGGGCCCTGGCCCGGGTGACCGCCCTCGGCCACGTCACCTACACCGCCGCGGTCGCCCTGACCACGACCACAGCCGCGTAGCTGCCCCGGCAGCCGGCCCCGCGCGCTGTCGCGATGGACGCCGATCACGCCGGGACGGGGTGGGAGCCGGGCGCCGGCGAGCGGGTGGTGAGCAGGGCCAGGTTGGCGGCGACGGCGGCGCCCAGGAGCGTGGTGGCCAGGGCTGCCGGGCCGGGCAGGGCGCCGTACCCGAGGGCGGCGCCCACCACCGCGGCGGCGACCGTCCCGGCCAGCGGCAGCGGCCGGAGCCGGCGCGCGCCGGCAGCGTAGGTGCTGAGTCCGACCGCCACCCCGGCCGACGGCACCGCCACCGCCGCCGAGCCGATGAAGGCGGCCGGTCCCACCGTCCACACCAGCAGGATCGCGCAGCACCAGCCACCCACCCCGAACAGCGCGGGTGTCAGGATCCGCAGCCACAGCCCGGTCCGCGGCCGGAACCCGCCCCGCCGTCCGGCCCGCAGCAGCATCGCCGCGAGCAGCACCACCGTGAGCACCGCCAGGCCGCCGACGATCCCGAACAGGTACCGCCCGAGCGCTGACATCGTGACCTGCGGGCTGAAGTCGACGGCCCGCGGCCTGAACTGCCCGTCGTCGACCCGCCCGGTGTCGTAGAACGTGGTCAGCAGCTGTTTCCCGGCGTCCGGCTGGTGCTCCCAGAAGTCGCCGGTGTGGCCGAGCTCCGGCAGCACCACCTGCCGGCCGCGGGACAGGGCCGGCAGCAGCTCGCGGGTGGCGAGCTCGGCGGGAGTCGAGAAGTCCACGCTGCCACCGATCAGCAGGGTCTCCACGTCACTGGGCTGCACCGTCCGATAGGGAGCGTTGTCCGGGCTGTCCGGCCACGACGTGAAGAACCCGCCGGGCCCGCCCCACAGCAGGTCGGTGGCCTGGCCGCGCAGGATCGACCCGTGATCGCCGCCGCCGGCGTAGTACTTCTCGGCGGCCGGTGCGTCGATCATGCCGAACGACGCGAACTCACCCCACACGAACGACGTCGGCAGCACCAGGTCGCCGATCACCGACAGCGCCCACAGCGCGGCCGGGTCGCCGCTGAGATACGCGTCGATCAGGGTGGGCGCGTTCAGCGGCGCCGCGCCGGGCCCGTTGAGGAACATGCCGTACATCCCGGCGATGCGCACGTTGCCGTCCTTGATCCGCAGCGGACCCCAGCGGTCCGGGACGTCCGCGGTCGCCTTGCGGAGGGCGTCGGTCAGTTCGGGGGTACGCCCGGAGCACTCCGCATCGGCCCGGCACAGTTGCGCGTACCGTCCGAGCTGCCGATCGGTGATCTCGGGATCCCAGACGAAGTGCCCGGGCGGGTTGACCGAGATCATCGCCGACCGCTCCAGCGACGCCGGGTGCCGCCACGCGTAGATCATCGCGGTGCGGGTGCCGGCGCTGGAGCTGAGCAGGTTGATCCGCCGGTACCCGAGTGCCTCCCGGGCCGCTTCCAGATCGTCGACCCGCTGCGCGATCGAGTAGCCGGTGAGGTCCACCCCGTCGCCGGTCAGCCGCCGGGCGCACGCCCCGAACGCCGCCGTGGCGGCCCGCAGCCCCGCGGCCCCGCCGAGGTCCGCCGACGTGGACAGCGAGTGTTCGACCTCCGGGCAGTCGAGGCGGCGCGACCCGTCCACCCCGCGATAGCCGACGAGCACCACGTCGTGGCCGTCGAGCAGCCGCCCGGCCTGTGGAAACTCCAGGTTGGTGGCGCCCGGCCCGCCGTTGAGCCGGAAGATCGGCGCCCCGGTGACCGGCCCAGCCGCCCGGATCCGGATGACCGGCAGCGCGATCGTCGCCGACGCCGGGTTGCGCCGGTTCTCCGGCACCACGATGGTCCCGCAGTCGGCGGCCACCGTGCCGGACTCCACCGCATAGTCGCAGTCCCGCAGGCGGAAGGCCCCGGTGGGCACCTCGAACGTCTCCGCCGGCCGGAGGCTCAGCAGGCCGAGCCCGGCCAGCACGAAGCCGAGCAGCCCGATGGTGATGATGCGTGTTCTCATGCCGCCGACGCTAGGAATCAGCGCGCGCCGGATCGTCCCTCCCCGGGGGACATCCGCCCTACCCCCACGGGGGTAGACGGCTGCCGGCCAGCCCGCCGCGGTAGGCGATCACCACGGCCTGCGCCCGGTCCCGTGCCCCGATCTTCGCGAGGATCCGTTTCACGTGGGTCTTCACCGTCGACTCGGCCAGCGTCAGCAGCCCGGCGATCTCGGCGTTCGTGTACCCCTCGGCGACCAGCCGCAACACCTCCCGTTCGCGGCCGGTGAGCCGGTCCAGGAGCCGGCTCTCCGCCGAACCGGCCGTGGCGGCCCCGGCGGAGACGAACCGGTCGAGCAGGTCGCGGGTGACCGCCGGGTCGATCAGCGAGTCCCCGGCGGCGATCGTGAGCACCGCGTCGATGAGTCGCTCCGGCGACGCCCGTTTGAGCAGGAATCCGCTGGCCCCGGCCTGGACGGCGCCCCACACGTATTCGTCGTGGCGGAACGTGGTCGGCACCAGCACCCGCGCCGCCGACCCGCTCGCCACGATCCGCCGGGTCGCCTCGATGCCGTCGATGCCCGGCATCCGCACGTCCATCACGACGACGTCCGGCCGCAGGTCACGGCAGAGCGCGACCGCCTCGATGCCGTCGGCGGCCTGCCCGACGAGCGTGATCTCGGCGGCGGTGCCGAGCACCACCGCCACCCCGGCCCGGAGCAGGGCGTCGTCGTCGGCGAGCAGCACCCGTACCGTCGTCATGACCGCAACCGGCAATGCAGGCCGAAACCGCCGGGGCCGGGGCCGTGGGTGACCGTGCCGTCGAACATCGCGGCCCGCTCGCCGATGCCGAGCAGGCCCCGCCCGGCCCGGTAGCCCCCGGCCGCCCCGCGTCCGTCGTCGCGGACGATGATGTCCAGCCAGCCGTCCTCGTGACGCACCGTCACCCAGGCGTGCCGGGCGCCGGCGTGCCGCAGCGCGTTGGTCAATCCCTCCTGGACGATGCGGTAGGCCGTCAGGCTCAGGCTGTCCGGCAGGCCGCGCACCTCGGCGCCGATGTCCAGGGTGGTCAGCAGGCCCGCCTCGGACACCCGCCGTACCAGGTCGGGCAACCGGTCGAGGCGGTCGCCGTCGGCCGGGGCGGTGTCGCCGAGGACCCCGAGGACCCGGTCCAGCTCGGTGAGGGCGTCCCGCCCGGAACCCTCCAAGGCGGTCAGCAGCTCGCGGGCCCGGGCCGGATCGCGGTCCAGGAGACGGCGGCTCGCGCCCGCCTGCACGAGCATCAGGTTCACCGTGTGCCCGATGAGATCGTGCAGCTCACGGGCGATCCGGGCGCGTTCGACGGCGACCGCCCGCTCCCGGTCCAGCCGCCGGATGGTCCGCTGCTCCTCCTGCCGGCGGGCCATCGCATAGCCGACCGCCCACATCGACAACCACACCACCAGCACCCCGAGCGGCTGGGTCAGCCGCTGCACATCGTCACGTGCCGTGAAATACACCCCGATACAGACGACGGTGCCGGCGAGAGCCAGCCAGGCCTGCCGGCGGCTCCCATGGCGGGCCACCGAGAAGACCACGAGCAGATTGGCGTACGGCGACAGCCAGCTCGCCGGTGTGGCCAGGGCCTCCAGGCACAGCGCCGCGGCACTGACCAGGAACGCCGGAAACGGCAGCCGGCGACGCAGCGCGACGGCCACCGCCAGGAGCACTCCGGCGAGCACCGCGGCCACCGCGTCCCCGGACGGGACCGGATCCAGCATGAAACGCTCGGCCAGCAGCGCCACCAGGAAACAGCCGCCGGCCGTCACGTCGACGGCGAGCACGGACCGTCCCGGGTCGGCCGGCGCCGTGCTCACCGTACGCATGCTCATGGATCCTCTCAGGGTTTGACGGTGACCTCGGGGTAGCGGGGCGACGGACGGTCGAGGAGACCGCCGCCACGATGCCGCAGATGCCTGTCGAAGAACGCGCGCAGGTAGGCCCGCTGGATCGCCACCGACCGGTCGGCGCCGATCGTGCCGACCACCGGCTCGACCTGGTCCGGCGGTAGCCCGAGCTGCGGGAACAGCGACTGGAAGTCGGTGAACGACAGGTGGGCCGTCCCGTCGATCTCCAGCTGGTGGCGCGGCCCCCGCAGGCGCTCCCACACAGTGGTCCAGGTGTCGTCCTGCTCGCCGTCGGTGTCCGAGCCGAAGAGCAGGAACGGCCGTGTCAGGTCGGTGGTCAGGATCGGGCCGACGAAACTGCCGTCGAGGTTGACGCCGGCCCGGACACGCCGGTCGGCGAGCATGACGTTCGCCGCGGTGGTCCCACCCATCGACGCGCCGAACATGCCGATCCGCGACAGGTCCATGGTCCGGGCCAGCGGCATCCGGCGCAGCTGGTCCAGCACGAACCGGGTGTCCCGGACACGGACGTCGACCACCTTCGCCAGCAGCTTCTCCTCCTCCTCGGGAGAGGCGGGCGGCTCGATCGCCCCGGTCGCGATCCGGCCGTCCGGGAACTCCACGAAGTTCGCATCGTGGGTGTGGTCGATCGTCACGACGACGTAGCCGTGGCTGACCAGCTCCTCCACCAGCACCGTGCCGGAGGTGCGCTCCAGCCCGAAACCGGGGGAGTAGAGCACCACCGGATGCCGGCCGGCCGCCGGCGGCGCGCCGACATGGCCGTGAGTGACCGGAAGCGCGTAGCCACTGTCCGGCGGGTTGATCCGGGCGGCGACACCGGGCGACACCCAATCGGCGCGCCGATGGCCGCGGACGGTGCGAGCCGGATACCAGATCGACACCATCAGCTCACGGTTCTTCTCCGTGGCGACCCACGGGTCCGGCCGGGACCTGTCGATCAGGTGGGCGGTGACCGTCCCGATGAGGTCCGGGCCGGTCGGCGGCGGCAGCGAGAGCGGGGTGACCGTCGACACCGGTGTGGCGGCGAGGGCCAGGGAGAGCAGCGCTTTCATCATGTTCCGAGTCTTCGATCCGGTGAGCGTCCACAGTAGTCGCCGCTCTCACCGATCCGATGTGTGTTCCTCACGTCCCGGAGGTGACGAACATACGGCTTGCGGCGGCGGCGCAGAATCGTGGACGTGAGAGCGTCGATGCCGCCCCTGGCGGCCCGCCTGCGCCTGATCGGCTGGTGCCTGGCGCCCGGCCTGGCGGCCACGGTCGGGAGTTTCCGCGACTGGCCGCCCTTCTGGGTCTGCTTCGGCATCGTCGGCGCCGCGTTCGTGGTGGCGGTGGCCCGCCAGAAGCCGGGCGTACGCACCGGGAAACCGGCCGAGAAGGGACCGCTGCGGGACGCGCTCGGGCTCGTCCTGGTGATGGCGACGATCGTGTTCGCGTTCGCCGCGCTCAACTCCGCCCGCGAAGGCGTCCTCGGTCTGGTGGGGCGGCCCGCGACGGCGTACATCGGCGCCCGGGACGTGGTGAGCACACCCACCCGCAGCAACCGCGACCGCGTCGAGTACTGCTATCACCTGGTCCGGGCCGACGGGTCCGCGATGGCCGGCCGAATCTGCCGCACCGACCGGGCCTACACCCGTGGCGAAGCCGTCGAGGTGCTGACCGAGCCGACCGGCGTGATCGCCCCCGAGACCCCGGCCGCGGTCGACGCCGCCGCCCTGACTCGCAACGTCGGCGTCGTCGCGTTCGCCGCCATCTGCGCGGCCGCCCTGCTCGGCGGCGGGCCGGCCGCCCCGGAACCGCCCCTCGTCCCGCCCGGCCGCTACCCCCGCTGGCGTCCCGGGCCACCCCGGCTCGAACGCCGGCCCCACCCGCGTACCCGCCGCCGGACCCGCCGCACCCGGCGGCGCTGAGCCCGGGACCCGGACGATCAGGCGACCGGTGGACCGGCTCCGGCCGGCCCACCGTCTCGCTCGCCGGCACCGGACACGTTCGCGGTGACGGTCACCGGAAGCGTGACCGCCACCGCGTGACCCGGCGTCAGCGCATCGGATACCGGGCCACGTTCCGGGTGACCCCGCCGGCGGAGACCGTCGCCAGGGCCGCCGGGGCGTGACCCCTCTCCACCCAGTCGACCAGGGCGCCCAGCGGATCGACCGGCTGCCCGCCCGGGCCGCCGCCACAGTGCGCCACACCTGGCAGCAGGAACAGACGGTAGAAGCCGTCGACCCGCTCGCCGCCACCGAACAGCCGCTCCACCCGCCGGCGGTAGTCGACGGTGCCCTCGGTCGGCACCAGCTCGTCGTACTGGCCGTGCCAGCTCAGCAGCTTCCCGCCGGAGTCACGGAACGCCCGCAGATCCGGGTCGTCCGAGCCGATCACCCGGTGGAACTGGCGGCGCGAGGCGGCGTACAACCTGGTGAAGTCCTTGACCGTCAGCCGTGTGGTGTCGAACGCGGCATCCCGGGTGACGAAATACTTCGCCCACAGGTCGGCGACGAAGAACGGCTGACCGGGTACGGCCAGGAAGGTCGTGACGTCGGCGCCGCGATTCGGCCCGTACCACGACGGCGGCCCCTGCCAGATCCGGCGGACCGCCTCGGCCTCCGCCCGCGTGATCGTCCGCGTCACGCCGTCACACCGCACCGTCGTGCCGGCCAGTGCGCGCGGATCCCACGAGCAGGTCCGCGGGTCGTCGATGATGCCGTCACGTACCCCGTCGGAGGTGTCACAGGCGGCGGTCGCCGCCGCGTTGAACGCCTTCAGCTCGCAGGCCGTCGGCGCCACCCGCTCCTCGTGGAACACCACCTGCGGCCACAACGTCGCCACCGCGAACCGGTCCCAGTTGATCGCCGGCGCGGCCGCCAGAATGCCGTCGAAGTCGTCCGGCCAGGACTGCGCCTCCTGGTAGCCCTGACGGCCGCCGGTCGAACAGCCGTTGAAGTACGCCCGGTTCGCCGCCCGCCCGTAGAAGGCGCGGGTGACGTCCTTCGCCACCACCGCCATCTCGTGCACCGACCGGGAGGCGAAGTTCGTCAGCAGCCCGTCGTTCAGCGAACCGCCGGGCTGAATCGCCCACGTGGTGTCGAGCGGGTTGTCACCGACCCCGGCGTCGGTGGCGGTCGCCGCGTATCCGCTCTTCACCGCGGTCACCAGCTCCGCCCCGTCCAGGTTGCCGGCCAGGTAGGCGCTGCCGCCGACCGCCTGCAGCCGGCCGTTCCATCGGGCCGGGTCACTCGGCAGCGACACCTTGACGGTCACGTGGTCGGCAGCGCCCGGATGGGCGAGGACGACGGTGATGTCACACCAGGCCGGGACGTCGGCGATCGGCGGTGGCGTCGGCAGCGGCGTCTGGTCCGGAACCGTCACGGTGCCGCCCGCGTCGGCGGTGGCCCGAACCGACTCCACCACCGCCCCGGCCGGCGCGGTCACGGTCGGTGGCCGGCAGGAGGTCGCCGCGTTCGCGGCCGCCGGCGCCACCGCGGCCGCTGTCAGCGACAGCGAGGCGGCGGTGATCAGAAGCAGTCGTCTTCTCATACCGCGAACCCTCACAGCCGGCCCACGGGCCGGGACCCAGGGAAACCCCCTGGTCTGTCGGCGCCCGTGGTCATCCCGTGTGGAGGATGCCCGCCCCGGTCGTCCGGGCGACCATGACCGCATCACGGTCCCGCTTCTGGGCCTCGGTGGCTTCCGGGGTCGCGGCCCTGGCCGCCGCCATCGGCGTGGTATTCGTCCTGATGAGGTGCGGGCAGGAGATCGGTTCCGTGGTCAGGCGAGGGCGCGAAGGCCGATGCCGAGACCCACGATGACGACCAGCGCGGCGGTGACAGTAGGTGCGCCCGTGGCGATCCGGCCGCTGATCCGGGAAATGGCACCGCCCCACCGGCTAGCCCAGCCGCGGGTGTTGATCAGGTGACCGAGCCGGTTCTGGGCGACCACGAGGAGGAGCCCGACCGCGGTGAGAGTCGCGGCCATCCCCAGACCGTAGGCAATCACCAGAGCCACGCCGAGCCCGGCGCGGCCGAGACCGATCGCTCCGAGCAATACCACCAGCGCGGAAGGGCTGGGCACCAGCCCACCGGCAAGCCCGATTCCGGCAAGCCCGAGACGTCGTCGCAACCGCCCGCTCCGCCCATCCTGAACATGAGAATGCCCATGGCTGTGTCCACGAAGGAAGCCATGCCGGTGACCGTGCAGGTGCTCATCCAATTCACCTGACATCGCCGGCGCGTGCTCATGCTCCAGACGCTCGCCTTGACCTCCTCCGTGTTGACCGGCGCCGTGTTGATCGGCGCCGTGTTGAGCAGATCCATGTTGAGCAGATTCATGTTGAGCAGATTCATGTTGACTGTGTTCATATTGAGTCAAGCCATATTGATTGCGCTCGGGTTGACCGTCGTCATGTAGAGCATGCTGATGCGAGCCGTGATCGAGTGTGTCGTGACTGTGTGAATCGTGTTTGTGCTGGCTGTGACTGGCCGAGATGTGATCGTGTGGATCATGATGGTGCGGGGCGTGATCGTGCGCGTCGTGGTCGTGCAAGTCGTGACTGTGAGTGGATTCGGACCTCCTGGCCTTGTCGGTGTGGGTGTGCGTGTGTGACTCCAGGGTTCCGGAGCGGCGGATCGAAACCAGCATGCTCACGCCGACCAGCACGACCAGCGCGCCGCTCGCCACGCCGAGCATCGCGAGCACCCGTTCGCCGGCGAGGGCGGTTGACGTGCTCAACAGCAGGCCGACCAGCAGGACGGCGCCGGTGTGGGCGAGGGTGACGGTTCCGCCGACGGCGAGGGCGTCACGGATTCGGCCACGCCGGCCTGCGAAGTAGGCGGCCATCACCGTCTTGCCGTGACCGGGGAGCACCGCGTGGCCAGCGCCGAGCAGTACTGCCAGCAGGAATGCCAACCCCACCACAACAGGCGTGAGCCGGCCGCCGAGCACCGTCTCCACCCGCTGCTGCGCCGCGGCCAGGAAGCCCGGTCCGTCCGGCCCGGCAGTCGCGCCGGCTCTCTGTGCGGCAGCAGCGTTCGGATCAACGATTCCGGTGTCTAGTTCGGCGGCACTGATCGGGTCGGCGCCCGCCGAATTCGAGCCGTCTGCGGCGTTCGATGTGGAACCGGGGTTCGCGTCCGGGGCGGAGCCGGGCGGGGGAGCGCCGCCGACCCGGATGGTTGCGGTTCGCACGTCGAGAGCTGACATCAGCAGATCCTGTGGGTAGGCCGACAACCGGCCCGTGACGCTCTCCGCCGGCACGGTGGACGACGACAGCCGCACCCCGGTTCCGGTGGCGGTGATCTCGCGCCAGCCGACCCGGTCGGCACGATAACCGTTGTCGATTCGCGCCTCGGTCACCCCGTCAGGGCGAGAGGCGGCGATCCCGGCCGCGGCGCTCAGCCCGCATTCGAGCCGGCTGGTGTCCAGGCCGCCCGCACCCGGCACCACCTCGTAGACCGGTGATGACTCCGCCCACGTCACCCGCTGACCGTCCACCGTGGCCGTGAACCCCTCGGCGAACCGTGCGCACTCCGCCGCCGCATACCCGGCCCGCTCGGAGGCCGACAGGGTTCCGTCACCGTCGGTGTCGGCTCGCGTCCGGTCCTGCAAAGTCGGGAGTTCCGCGACGTCGACGACCGCGTCCACCTCGATGCGGTCCGGGCGCAGTGTCAAGCCGGCGTACTGGTTGACCGAGAACCGTCCCAGCGGGTGCGCCTGTGCCGGGGCCGCCGGCCAGACCACGACTGCGGCCACGGCCACGGCCGCGGCTGCCGCGTACCTTTTCATCGGTTGCCTCCGGAAGTGCGCAGCCCCGCGAGCGCACGCCTGGCCAGCGGCCCGTCGACGGGGGAGAAGTAGGGGTTGGTGTCGAGGGCGCGGGACAATGCGGTGCGCGCGGCGTCCCTCTGGTCAAGACCGAGAAGGATCATTCCGAGGTGGTACGCGTAGACGGCCGGCCGTGCTCCACCGGCGACCGCTCGCCGCGCGTAGGGCAGCGCTTCCGCGTCGCGTCCGGCGGTGTGCAGTGACCAGGCCAGCATGTCGGCGACGTCCGGGTGCCGGCGCCGTTCCCATTCGGCGCGGGCCGCGGTGACGGCGTCGTCCGGCCGGTTCTGGGCGAGGGCGAGTTCGGCCGCCGCGAGCCGGTCCGTGCCACCGTTGGCGGCGAACAGCCGCTCGGCCGCGGCTGCCAGCGTGACCTGCTGATCAGCTTCGGTCGGCCGCCCCGCCAGGCGCAGCACTGTGGCGTACTCCAGCAGGGTCGACGTGACGGGCATCCGGGCGACGAGATCGCCGTACCCCCGGATGGCGCCGGTGAGATCTCCGCGCGCCGCGTGGACCCGGGCCATCCCGTGCTGGGCGCCGAAGGCGGCCGGATCCGCGGCCAGCGCGGCGGTGTAGGAGGCTTCGGCGGCGTCGAGATCCCCGCGGCCGAAGGCGAGATCGCCCAGCTGGGAACGGCAGAACGCCACGTCGTGCCGGTCCACCGCACCGGACAGCGCCTGGTGCATCAGCGTCTCCGCCTCGGTGACCTGGCCGCGAAGTTCGAGGTCGTAGGAGGCGCGAGCGTAGGCGGCGAGCCCGGGCCGCAGGTCGAGCATCCGCTGCACGGCGTCGGTGGCCGCGGGTGCGTCGCCGAGTTGGGTGAGTGCGTCGGCGAGGACCCCGTAGGCGTCAGCGTCGTGATCGTTAACGGACAGTGCCTGGTGGGCCAGATCGCGGGCGGCGGCGAAGTCGTGGCGGGCGTTGGCGAGCGCGCCGAGGACCACGAGCCCGTCGCCGTTGTCGTCCGGCCGCAGCCGCAGCGACCGGTGGGCGGCCTCCTCGGCTTTCGGGTAGAGGCCGGGATCGGCGGTGATCCGGGCCTGTTCCAGGTAGGCGGCGCCGAGCGCGGCCCAGCCCGGCCAGTCGCCCGGCACGGCCCGCAGTTGCTGCTGGACCCGGGCGATCCGCTGCGCGAGCACGTCGACGGGTTGCTGAGCGGTGACCTGAGCGGCCGGAACGGGCGCGTCCGGCCGCGTCACGACGGCGGCGGCACCGAGCAGGCCGACCGCAAGGGCGGCAGAGAGTCCGATACGGATCAGGGTGCGTCGCATGAGTTTTCCTCCACCGACGAGCGGACGAGCGGACGAGCGGACGAGCGGACGAGCGGACGAGCGGACGAGCGGACGAGCGGACGAGCGGACGAGCGGACGAGCGGACGAGCGGACGGATGGACGGATGGACGGCGGAAACACGGAAATGCGTGAGAGCGACCGGGCGGGCGCGGCAGGGGGCGCCCGCCCGGTGTGTGGCTACAGCGGCAGCGTCCGGTCCGGGTCGGTGGAACGTCGCCGGTACCAGCGGACCAGCAGGAAGGCTGCGACCAGGATGATGAGCAGGCCGACCCCGGATGCTCCGGTCACCACCGCGACGGGAGCGAGGTCCGGCGCGGGCTGCGCGGCGTCCGGGCCGGCACCTGCACCGGCGTCCGAACCGGAAGCGCCGGAGGCCCCGGACGACCCGGAAGCGCCGGAGGCCCCGGACGACGCGGAGACGCCGGCGGACCCGGAAGCCGCGGAGGACCCGGACGACCCGGAGGCCGGGGGAGCGGCGGCGGCCGGCTGCCGGGAGGCGCTGTTGACCGCCACGCCGTTGGGCAGCGCCACATACGGGAACTGCCCGCTGAACCCCTGCTCGTTGCCATCGACCGCATCCCCCGCGGCGAGGGCGTCGACGAGCTTGCCGGTCTGGGCCGCCCCCACGAGGGCCTGCAACTCGATGTCGACGACGTCGTCGGTGAGGCGCCGGCCGTTCGGGAAGCCCTGCAGGTCGCCGGCGAGGACGCCGAGCCGGTTGGGGGCGCCGGTGACCGGCACCGACAGGTTGAGGCGCAGCTGTTCCGACGGCGTGAACCGGGAGGCGTTGACGTCGGCGTTGTTGAGCTGGGAGTTGAGATCCGCCTTGATCGGGCCGCCGGCTTTGGTGGTGATGCCGGTCAGGAAGATCTCGGCGAGGTCGTTGCGCGGGGTCTTCGGCGCCGGGATCTTGTAGATCGACTCGATCAGTTTCGGCACCTCGGGCTCCAGCACCCGCTTGACCAGTGCCGGGATCTTGGCGTCCCGTTCGGGCGGCGTGGCGTTGAAGGTGTCCTTCAGTGACGCCGGCACCACCACCTCGTTGACCAGCGGGTTCCCGAGGCGGGACACCTGGACCTTGCCGCCTGACTGGGCGCCGCCGGTGATCCGTACCCGATTGCGCTCGGTCGTGGTCCACACCCCGATGACCGGGTTGCGTCCGGCGTCGGCCTTGAGCGCGACGTCTTTGAACGGCACCTGCAGCGCGATCGTGTTGACGTTGTAGCCGGCCAGCGTGTCCTGCCCGGTCTCGGAGAGGTCGCCGCCGTACAGCAGGTCGAAGACGCGCAGATCGAGGAAGAACGGGTCGTCGGCCTGTCCGGCGAAGATCTTCCAACCCCCGGGGAGGGTACGGGTGGCCTGGTCCCGCAGCGTGCCGTAGTCGGGCATGGACGCGGCCCCGACCCGCGACGGCGCCACCGGCACGTCCTCGACACGGGTCTGGAACGGCGCCCCGTCGAACGACGACTGCAGGCTGTAGGTCTGCCGGAACAGCAGGTTCTCGTCGTCGAGCGAGGTGACCGGACCGTTGTTGTAGAGGAACGTGCTGTCGCCGCGCTTGTCGATGTTCCGGAACTTCCATTTGAACTCGGCGTCCGGTCTGGCGTCGCCGTCGTTGTCGACCTTGATGTGGTACGTGGCGTCGGTGGCGAACGGGTAGAAGTTCGGCCCGCCGTTCGGCTCCTCGAACGGCTGCCAGTTGGCGACGAACGTGACGTATCCGGGCCGCTCGGGGCTGACGAACGCGTACAGGTCGGTGTTGTCGATCGCCGGGTCGGCGGCGACCAGTGGCGCCTCACGGTGGCTGGACGCCGTTGCGGTTCCGGGGCCGAGACCGTGCAGCGAGCCACCGAGCAGCGCGATGGCGCCGAGCGCGGCCAGCGTGCGCCGCAGGCGGGGTTTGACCGTCATGGTGGGTCCTTCCGTGCTGGCGAGAGGCGTTCTCTCAGCACGGGTTCGGGGCTGCCGCATCCCCGGATGGGCCGGTGTGGACTTGCCGACATCCACCCATCCGTGGCCCGTACGGCTCCGAATCGTCTTGTTCCGGAACCTCGCGTTCTTATTGACGTCTGTAAGTTAACTTTCCTAACCTTTGCTGACCCGGACAGAAGGGTCCAATCCCCATGAAGATCAGGAAAGTTCTCGCGGCTGCGCTCACCCTCGCCACCTCGGCGATCGGTCTCGTCGCGGCCCAGCCCGCGCAGGGGGCGGTGCTGCCCGGCGGCTTCAGGAGCGTCGGCTACATGCCGTCCTGGGCCGGCAGCGTCACCGCCGTCCAGTACACGAAACTGACCCACATCAACTACTCGTTCGCGCTGCCCAACGCCAACGGCACCCTCCAGCCGATCGAGAACACCGCCAAGCTCCAGCAGCTGGTCACGCTCGGCCACCAGAACAACGTGAAGGTCTCGCTCGCGGTCGGCGGCTGGAACGACGGCAACGACTCCGCCTTCGAGAGCCTCGCCGCCGGCTCCGGCACCCGTACCACGTTCGTCAACGCGCTGATGTCGGTGGTGCGCCAGTACAACCTGGACGGCATCGACATCGACTGGGAGTACCCCGACCCGGGCGCCTCCGGCAACAACTACACGGCGCTGATGGGTCAGCTCAGCACCGCTCTGCACAACGAGGGCAAGCTGCTCACGGCTGCGGTCGTCAGCGAGGGTGGTACGGCGGACGGCGTACAGCCGGCGGTCTTCGGGTACGTCGACTGGCTGAACATCATGGCCTACGACGGCGGCAGCCCGCACGCGAACTACGACTGGTCGATCGCCGCGGCGAACTTCTGGAAGAACCGGGGGCTGCCCAAGGCCAAGACGGTGCTCGGGGTGCCCTTCTACAGCAGGCCGGGCTATTACACGTACGCCCAGCTCGTCGCTCTTGATCCGGCCAACGCCAACCGGGACTGCACGACGGCGGGCGGGGCGCAGCAGTGCTACAACGGACTGCCCACGATCCGCCGCAAGACCCAGTGGGCGATGGCCAACGCCGGCGGGATCATGAACTGGGAGCTGAGCCAGGACGTCACGGGGGCGAATTCGCTGGTCAGCGCCATCTACGAGACCGTGATGGGCGGCACCGGGCCGGTCGGCCGGACCGGTCGGATCACCGGTCTCGGCGGCAAGTGTGTCGACATCAACGCGGCGAGCAGCGCCAACGGCACCGCCGTCCAGCTCTACGACTGCAACGGCACGGCCGCGCAGACCTGGACCGTCGGCGCCGACGGCACGATCCGCGGCCTGGGCAAGTGCCTGGACGTGAACGCGGCCGGCACCGCCAACGGGTCGCTCGTGCAGATCTACGACTGCAACGGCACCGGCGCCCAGCAGTGGCAGTCCGCGTCGGACGGCACGCTGCGCAACCCGGTGAGCGGCCGCTGCCTGGACGTGCAGGACAACAGCTCGGCCAACGGCGCCCGGCTGCAGATCTGGGACTGTTTCGCCGGCGCGAACCAGCGGTGGACCCTGCCCTGACGGGTGGTACCCGGCATGCTGATTTGCGGATCGGCATGCCGGGTCGGTAGAGATGCCGGGATGAGGACGATCGCGCACGGTGTGATGACGGCGAGCCTGGTGCTCGCGCTGGCGGGCTGCACCGCCATGGAGGAGAGCCCCGTACCCGAACGATCCACGGTGGCCGCCCCCGGGGCCGCGCAGGTGCCCGGCCTGGTCGCCTCGGCTGTTCGCACTCTCGACGGCACCGCGACGGCGCCGTTCGACGCGGAGCGCACGGTGCAGGCGCCGCCCGGCTGGACGGTGACGGTGTGGGCACGGATGGACAAGCCCCGCCTGCTGGCCTGGACGCCGGACGGGCAGCTGCTGGTGTCCCGGCCGAAGTACGGCGACGTGCTGGCGCTGACCCCCGGCGCCGACGGCGCGGCGCCCGCCCAGCGCACCCTGCTCACCGGGCTGAACCAGCCGCACGGGCTGGCCTTCGCCGGAGACACCCTCTACGTGGCCGAGAGTGATCAGGTCAACACGTACACCTACCGGGCCGGCCAGGTCAGCGACCGCACGATCGTGATCGACGGGCTGCCCGACGACAAGAGCCCCGAGCTGCGCGGCGCCTACTCGCACGCGCTCAAGAGCGTGGCGATCGGCAAGGACGGCAGCATCTACGTGTCGGTCGGGTCGACCGGCAACATCTCGGCCGCCGACCGGGACGCCACCCCGCAGCGGGCCACCATCCTGAAGACGCCGGCCGGTGGCGGCACCCCGACGGTCTTCGCGCGCGGCGTCCGCAACGGCACCGGCCTGGCCGTCGACCCGGACGGGGCGGTGTGGACGGCGGTCAACCACCGCGACAACATCCAGTACCCGCACGAGCTCGACTACGACGGTGACGGCGGCAAGGACAACGGCGACGTGATGCAGTCGTACGTCAACGACCACCCGATGGAGCAGCTGGCCCGGCTCACCGAGGGCCGGGAGCTCGGCTGGCCGTACTGCAACTCGGAGCCCGACGTGAACCCGGGCGCCCCGGACTCCCCGCTTAGCTACACCGGCCGCCCGTTCGTCCGTGACCTGGAGACCAACGTCGACGGCACGAAACTGGACTGCGCCGCGCTGCCGCCGGTCGAGCAGGGGATGGGCGCGCACTCGGCGCCGCTGGGCCTGAGCTTCGTGACCGGGCCGGGACTGGCCGGTGGGTACGGCGAGGGCGCGCTCGTCGGCATCCACGGCTCGTGGAACCGCAAGCCCCCGCGGGCGCCCGAGGTGTCGTTCTTCGCGTGGCGGGACGGGACGCTCGGGCCGCAGCAGACGCTGATCACCGGGTTCCAGGGTGCCGACGGCGCACGCTGGGGACGTCCGGTGATGGCGGTCCAGGGGCCGGACGGCGCGCTCTATGTCAGCGACGACCAGGCCGGCGCGATCTACCGGGTCACCGCGTCCGCGTAATGGCCCGGATGGGCCGATATTCGAGAGAAATTGCGTCCGGAAACGACATATCGCATTGGCGTACACCTATGGGTGATTGACTTCTGAGGGGGTGGACAGGTCTGACGGCCCCGATCTACAGTGTGGCCATCCTCTGTGGACTCTGATCGGGGTCCGTTTTCTTATGCGAGCTCTCGCATTCTCGCCTGTGGCGACGATGCTGCCAGCCTTGCATTCGACAGGTTGGATTCCATGCAATCCCTGGACCATTCTCTCGGGCGGGGAACTCCGTCCGTGCCACCCGGCGACCCCCTGCTGCTGTGCGAGCCGGTCCGCCCCGACCCGGGCGGGCCGGTCGTCCGGACGTACGTCTGCGTGCCCTTCGGCGACGGCGCCGCCACCGCCTGCCAGCCGCTCGCCGACGCCCTGCCGCCCGGTCATCGGGTCTTCTCCCTCGTCCGCCCGGCCCGCGATCCCGGCATCGGCGAGCTGGCGGCCCGCGGCGCCGCGGAGATCCTGGACCGGGTGGACGGCCCGCTCGTGCTCTACGGCCACGGCGGGGCCGGTTCGGCGCTCGTCCTGGAGCTGGCCTACCGCCTGACCGCGGCGGGCCGCCCGATCGAGGCCGTCTATCTGGGCGCGGTGTTCCCGGTGACCCGGCCGGCGAGCCGCCTGATCGGCGGCCTGTCGGCGTGGCTGCGGCGGCTGCGATCCGACCAGGCGTACGCGAACCGCCTCACCGGCCCCGGCCGGGAGCTCGGCGGCCTGGACCCGGCACACGCGCTGCGGCTGGCACGCGAGCTGCGCGAGGACACCGAGCGCGCCGAGGAGCACCACACCCGGCTGCTGCAGCACCCGGCCGGCCGGCTGCCGGTCCCGATCATCACGATCGTCGGCGCCGACGACCCGGCCACCGACTACCACGCGGAACGGTTCCGCGAGTGGCACCCGATCACCGGCACGTCCGCCGTGGTGGTGCTGGACGACGCCGGCCACCGGTTCCTGGAGAATCGCGCCGGACAGGTCGCCCGGGTGATCACCACAGTGGACGCGGCGCTGCACACCGGCGCCGCGGTGGCCGGGGACGGCTGGCGGCTCGCCGGGGTGTCGCGCAGCCCGGAACGCGACCACCGGGCCGGGCCGCGGCCCAGCATGCGACGGTTCGCCACGGTCGCGGTCAGCCAGCTGGTGTCGCTCACCGGCGCCCAGATCGCCGACTTCGCGGTGCCGCTCTGGATCTACAGCCTGACCGGGTCGCTGACCCGGTTCGGCCTGCTCACCCTGCTGGCGATCATCCCGGGGCTGGTGGTCGCCCCGCTGGCCGGCGCGGTCATCGACCGGACCGACCGGCGGCGGGTGATGCTGGCCGGCGACTGCGCGGCCGGCCTGGTCGTCGCCGCGATGGCCCTCTCCTACGCGACCGGCGGCCTGCTCGACTGGCCGCTCTACCCGCTGCTCGCGCTGCTGTCGGTGGCTTTGACCTTCCAGCGCCTGGCCTACCTGTCGGCGGTGCCGCAACTGGTGCCGAAACAGTTCCTCGGACACGCCAACGGCCTGGTCCAGACCGCCGAGGGCGCCGCCCGGCTGATCGCCCCGCTGGCCGGAGCCGCCCTGCTGGCCGCCTTCGGGATGGAGTGGATCCTGCTGCTCGAGGTCGCCACCGTCGCCGTGTCGATCGCCGTGGTCCTGGCCGTCCGGTTCCCCCGGGCGATGGCCCACCAGCGCGGCGAACCGCTGCTGGCCGAGATCGCCGCCGGGTTCCGCTACTCCGTCGGCAACCGCAGCTTCCGCGCCATGCTCGTCCTGTTCGCGGTCGTCAACGTGTTCATGTCGCCGCTGATCCTGCTGGTCCAGCCACTGTCGCTGAGCTTCGCCCCGCTCACCACGGCCGGCTGGATCTCCTTCGCCGGCGGGCTCGGGGTGGCCGCCGGCGGGCTCACCCTGACCGTCTGGGGCGGGCCACGACGCCACCGGATGCGGGCCGTCCTGCTGTTCATCCTGCTGTTCGCGGTCTTCGCCGTGCTCACCGGGGCGCACGCGTCGGCGTACCCCGTCGCGGTCGGGGTCTTCGGGATCCTCTTCTCGCTGTCGGTCACCAACGGCATCTACATGACGATGATCCAGGTCAAGGTGCCGCAGCGGTTCCACGGCCGGGTCCTGGCCGCCAACCAGATGATCGCCTGGTCGTCGATGCCGGTGGCGTTCCTGCTCGTCGCCCCGGGCGCCAGCCACCTGCTGAACCCGCTGCTCGAACCCGGCGGCCCGCTCGCGCCCACGGTCGGCGCGGTGATCGGCACCGGCGCGGGCCGCGGCATCGGTCTCACCTACATCCTGTGCGGCCTGGCCATCGCCGTCGTCGCCGGGCTCGCCATGCGCCATCCGCCGCTGGCCCGTTTCGACGACGAGATCCCGGACGCCGGCCCGGACGCGCCGTAACGCGACGGCATGTCCGCTTTCGATCACGCAAAGCCGTGCCGCTCAGATGGTGGTGGGCTCCAGCAGCTCGTTGAGCCAGGCGGCCGGCGCGTCGCGGAACATCTCGTCGACCGGGATCACCGCGCCGGTCAGCCCCCGCTGCCAGGACAACGCCCGCGACACCCGGGTGACCCGGCAGGCCAGGGTGGCCGACCGGCGCAGCGTGGCCCGGTCGGCGAGGTCGGTCCACGGCTCCAGATAGGCGTCGCGCAGCCGGTGCAGCAACGCCTGCCGGTCCGGGGTGTCCAGGGCGTCGTGCAGGCCGTTCAGCGTGACCAGCAACGTGCCGAACGGGTGCCCGACACTCGCGTCGCCCCAGTCGAAGAAGCGCATGTCCGCGAAGACGTTGCCGGTGTGCAGGTCGTCGTGCTGCAGGGCGGCCGGGATGCCGTCGGCGGCCAGCTCGGCACACCACCGGGCGTACTCCCCGGACAGCGCGGGCACCCCCGGTTTCACCTCGGCGCGGATGTCCGGGTCGGCGAGCAGCCCGGCCAGCAGGCCGGGAAGGAGCGAAACCCGCTGATCCGGTACGCCCAGAGCACACAGCCGGTCGACATGGGCGACGGTGGCCCGCTGCAGCGCCGACCAGGCCTGCAGCATCGCCGTCCACGTCGCGATCCGGCCGGTCCCGGACATCGTCTCCCGCAGCGTCGGCCCCGCGTCGGCGGTGAGCAGCCAGCCCCGCCCCGTGTCGACGGCCAGCGGCACGAGGGTGGCGCCGGGGGCGATCCCGGCCAGGGCCTCGGCGAGCGCCGCCTCGTACCGGCATCCGGTGATGTTGGCCTTGAACCACCGCGTCCCGGCCGCCGTCGGCGCCCGGTGGGTGACCGACCACGGCCGCGACCGGAACTCCTCGATCGCCCCGGTGACCGGCGTGCCGAGGTCGGCGAGCCGGCCGGTGATCCAGGTGTGGGCGGCGGCCCGCCAGTCCGGGTCGTTCCAGTCGTTGTCACGCACGGGTCCACACCTTACGGTCCGCCGCCGGGGCCACCGCGTGCGGCGACCCCGGCGGCGGCCTCCCTCAGCGGATCCGGCGGCGGTCGCCGAGCCCGTCGTCCAGCGGCAGGTCCACGGCGAGCGGCTTCGCCAGGGTGGCCGGGACACCGGCCCAGCGGCGCAGCGTGGCCGTCGCGGCGGCCGAGTCGGCCGGGCTGAGCCGGGCGATGTTCGCGCCGTGGTTGGCGCCCGGCGCGACGTACAGCGCCGAGTCACGACGGCTCGGCACGAACCGTTCGGCGCCCCACGGGTCGTTCTCGCCGTAGACGAACATCATCCGCTCCGACTGCGTACGCACCCACACGTCCACGTCGATCATCGGCAGCGGGTTGTGCTGGCGGCGCAGCTCCTTCGGCAGCGACGCGTTCGCCGTGTACAGGTTCGGGTAGTTGCGCACGCCACGCAGGTGCTCGAACCTCAGGCTCGGCCAGCCCAGCTGCGACGCGGCCTGGAAGTAGTACGGCCAGTAGTACTCGAGCGCCTGGTCGGTGTAGAAGCTCCAGCCCGCGACCGTGTCGATCCAGGTCCAGATCTCGTCGTCGGACGCGGTCGCGGCCGGCACGCCCGCGCAGTCGGCGGCCAGGCTGTACTGCCAGAACGCCCACACCGAGTCCAGCACGGTCATCTCGAACGAGCGGTCGGCGGTGCCGATGGTCCGCTCGAACGTCCAGCCGTTCCCGGCCGCCGCGGCCTCCAGCCGCGGGACCAGCCGGTCCCGGCGCAGCAGCGCCTGCCGCTGGACCTCGTCGAGAGCCTTGCGGCAGTCGGCGGTGCCGACGGTGTCGAAGAAGCGGTCGTACGCGCCGTCGGCCGGGTTGATCACGTCGTTCGGCGCGACGTACGCCACCACGCCGTCGACGTCCTTCGGGTAGAAGCGGCGGTGGTAGACGCTCGTCATGCCGCCCTTGCTGCCACCGGTCTGGATCCACTTGCCGGAGTAGACGGTCTTGAACGCGCCGACGATCCGGTGCTCGTCGGTCGCCTCCTGCCAGATGTTCAGATCCGACCAGTCGGCGTCGGCCGGCCGGGACGGCGTGAAGAAACGGTGCTCGACCGAGATCTGGTTGGCGCCCAGCAGCGCGGTCGGCTCGGTCTGCGTCGGGCGAGGGACGGCGGCCAGACCGTACCCGTTGGTGAACAGCACGACCGGCCCCGACTCGGACCGGTGCAGCAGGGTCAGCCGCTGATCGAAGCCGCCCCGGCCCGGATGCCGGTGGTCGGCGGGCTGGCGGTAGGTCATGACGAAGAACCGGTATCCGGTCCCCTGCGTCTCGGAGATGATCGAAAGTCCCGGGATGGCCGTCAGCTGGTCGAGCAGAGGGTCATCCGCGGCGCGGGCGGCGGTGGCCGGTGACAGGACCACGAGCAGAGCGGCCAGTGCGGCCATCAGGCGAAGTCTCACGCCGGACACCATATCGACTGCGGGCTATCGGCGGGCACCTCCGGGCAGGGGGCGTTCCTCGATGCCCGAGCGGTCGGCCCAGCGGTACAGGACGCGGTGCCGCGACGCGTACGACCAACCACCGGAACCGCTGAACGTGCTGCCGATGTCACCGTGCGACGGCGGGCTCGCCAGGTTCACGTCGGGCAGGCGCGCCACCACGTCGCCCTCCAGCGTGACGAGGTGGACGCCGTCGCCGGCGGTCATCGCGACCAGGCAGCCCGACTCGGCGTCGTAGTGCAGCTCGCCCTTGACCTCGCCGTGCTCGTTGCGCGCGAACACGTCGCAGTCCACCAGCGAGCGGGGCTCCAGCAGATGGTCCGGCCGGTCCGCCGAGGTCAGCTCCGGGATGTCGAAGAAGGCCAGCTGGTGATACTCCTCGTCCTCCTCGTCCAGCTCCTCGTCCAGCTCCTCGTCCAGCTCCTCGTCCAGCGCGAGAACGAACGTCCGATCGCCGACGAACGTGCACGGCCGGTCCCAGTTGTAACCGAAGGCGGTCGAGACCGCGATGCCGCTCGCCTCGTGGCCGGTCAGGAACGCCTCGGTGGAGAAGGCGTACACCACGTCGACCGGGGACCAGGCCCAGCCGTTGCTCAGGAAGTGTCGTGAACCGGGCGAGACGTGCAGCAGCGAATGGAAGTAGTCGAGTTGCTCGCGCTGCCCGGTCAGGCGCTCCCCGGTCTCCGCGTCGAGGACGTCCAGGCGGTTCCACTCGGTCTGGGCGACCAGCAGGGTGCGTCCCTGGCGCTCGAGGAATCCGACGGAGTAGCTGGACACGTCCGAGTGGTGGTCGGCCCGGCTCATCTCGCGGACCGCCCCGGTGTCCGTGTTGATCAGCGCCGCGTTCGTGCCGAACCGTTCGGTCACACCGACCCAGGGGCCGTGCGCGTACAGCCGGGCCTCCAGCGGCTTGCCGGTGATCCGGCCGTCGCCCGTGTCGCTCCCGGTCTCCCGGATGTTCGGCACGTCGGCGACCACCTCGGCCCGGGTGTCACCGGCGCGGGCTCTCAGCAGGCGGCCGTCCGCGAACAGCCAGTAGGTGTGCGGCGTCCGGTCGTCCGGTGCGGTCGCACGCACCCGCCGGCTCGAAAGATCCAGGTCCATGGTCTACGGGCAGTTCTCGTGGATGTCCAGGGAACGCTCCGGGCGCAGCAGATCGTCCGGGTCGTCGGTCTCGCCGGGCGCCGGTGCGCCGAGCCTCCGGGTCGGCGCCAGAAGGCCCTGGTCACCGGCGGCGCAGTCCATCATCGCCCAGTACGACTGGTTGGCGCCGATCCACATGCCACGGTCGTCGGCGTGCAGGTTCTTCGGGGCGGGGAAGTCCCACTGGATCTCGTCGTGGACGACGGCGATCGGCTGGGCGGTGTCCTCGAAGGCGTACACCCAGACGAAGTTGGTGGTGACCCGGAGCACGCGGCGTCCGTCGCGGGTCGCCGCCGCGTAGGTCACCCGCCCGCTGACCCGGGGCTGCTCGCGCGGATCGAGACGGACCGCCGGATCGATCCAGGTCGCCACGTTGGAGTGGAGCAGGTCGGTGAACCACTTCCGGACCGGGGCGCGCTGGCGGGGCGCGAGCAGGGCGACGAAGTCGTCCGGGCGGTGATCGATCAGCATGCCGGGGGCCAGCCGGCCGGCGATCATCGCCTTGCGCACCTGCTGGAGCGCGGCGTCGACCTGAGCCGTGGTGAATCCGGGCACCGCCCGCGCCGCCGGCAGGGTGATGCCCGCCTGGCCTTTCGGGTACGAGGCGGCCGGCGTCCCCGCGAACGGGTCGGTGGGTGCGGCGGTCTGCGTCGTGGTCGCGGTGACACCGTCCGGCCGGCTCGGGGTCGGCTGGGCCGCCGGCGACGAGTCCCGCAGCATGGCCCACCCGGCCGGTACGGTGAAGGCGATCGCCACGACCGCGGCCACGCCGACCAGCACCGCCGGCACCCACCGGGCCGCCAGACGGCGCCGGCGTTCACGCCGGACCTTTCGCTCGGTCTGGTGGGCCCAGTCCTGCAACCCGTCGAACGGGTCCGGTGCGTCGTGCTGGCTCATTGCTCCATCTCGGGCCATCGGCAGAATCGAATGTCGATCAGTATGCCCGGTCACGCGTCCGCTCGTGGCCCCGTCACGTGGCTCTGCTCCGGCGCCACTCCTGAGTGGACCGTGCGTCTCCGGAGTGGCTGCCGGCGGAGACGATCCGGCAGGCCGACCGGATGTAACCCGTGCTGCCTGTCGAGGCACTTTCCCAGGCATACACGTTGGCCATTGCGGTCGTTGTCGCTGTCCTCCAGTGGGAATGCCAGAAGATCCGCGCCGACCGGGACAAAGCTCTGGCTGAGCTTGCGCTGAAGGATTCGAAACCCTCCGAGCGCGGCGCGATCGTCAAGAGCCTGGTGGCGACGAAGCAGTTCGGCCGGGTCTACCTACCCACGCGCCGCGGGACCGGGTCGGCGGACGAGGATGCCCGGGACGAAGCGGCGTGAGCGGCCCATGGCCGGCCGGTGTGCGGTCGACGCAGTGTCCGGACGGATCGTCGGTCATGCCTCGCGCCGTGCGGGGGCACCTGATCGGGCGCGACAGCGGTATTCCATGCTGCCGTCCGGCGGTCGGTCGGGGTGGGCTTGTGGGTGGCCGGTTACGGGGTCTTGCGTTCGGTCGGGGTGGGCTCGCGGGCCGCCGGGGCCGGACGGTTACGCGGTCTGGCGTTCGACCAGGGTGGGCTCGTAGATCACCGAGGTCACGCGGGCGTCCGGGTCGTCCAGGCGGGACAGCAGCATCCGGGCGGCCTCGGCGGACATGTCCTCCAGGGGGTGGCGGACCGTGGTGAGAGCGGGCCGGGCGGACAGCGCGGCGCTGCTGTCGTCGAAGCCGGCCACCGCGACGTCGTCGGGCACGGTGCGGCCCGCGTCCTGCAGGACGAGCAGGGCGCCGACGGCCATCAGGTCGTTGGCGACGAAGACGGCGTCCAGACCGGGGTGGGCGGCGAGCAGGGCGCGCATCGACCGTTCGCCGCTGTCCTGGGTGAAGTTGCCGGTCTCCTGCGGGATCCACGCGTGCCCGTGGCGGGCCATGGCGCGCCGGAAGCCGGAGATCCGGTCGACGCTGGCGGGCACGTCGGGCGGGCCGGCGATCATTACCGGGCGGCGGCAGCCGCGGAGGGCGAGGCGGTCGGCGGCCAGGGCGGCGCCGGCCTCGTTGTCGAGGTCGACGTAGCTGATCGGGACCGGCTCGGCGGGGCGGCCGATCAGCACGGCGGGGATGCCGGAGGCGGCGAGCAGGCCGGGCAGCGGGTCGCGGGCCGGGAGGGACAGCACCACGGCGCCGTCGGCCTGGCCGTTGCGCAGGTCGCCGACCAGGCGTTTGTGGCCGTCGGCGCCGACCATCTGCAACGCCAGCTGGACACCGAGCGGGCGCAGCACGCTCATCAGGCCGCCGACGACGCGACCGAAATACGGGTCGGAGAAGAACCGGCTCATGAACGGGTCGTCGTCGTGGGTCTCGCTGTCGGAGACGACCAGCGCCACGGTGCCGGTGCGCCGGGTGACCAGCGACCGGGCCATCCGGTTGGGCACGTAACCGGTCTGGTCGACGGCCGTCCACACCTGCTGGTGCAGTTGCGGGTCGACGTTGCGGATGCCGTTGATGACACGGGAGACGGTGGCCCGGGAGACCCCGGCCATCCGTGCCACGTCCTCGAGGGTGGGCAGCCGCCGGCTCTGCATGCCCGCAGTTATAGCACGCGGAGAGCGGTTTCCGAGCGCGTGGTCACAGGTCCGAAACATCGGGTTCCGGAACCGGAAATCATTGACGCGGGTGGTGCTGGAGCACACGATGGGAAAACGCTCTCCAAGCGTGTTCCCCCGTCCTCGCACAGACTTGGAGATCAACCGTGCGAAAACGCATCCTGGCGCCGCTCGGCGCCGCCCTGCTGACCGCCGCCGCGCTGGTGGTGGCCGGCAACCAGTCCGCCCAGGCCGCGGACACCCTGCTCTCCCAGGGCAAACCCGCCCTGGCGTCCTCCGTGGAGAACGGCGAGGCGCCGGCCATCGCGGCCTTCGACGGCCGTGCCGACACCCGCTGGGGCAGCCAGTGGGCCGACCCGCAGTGGCTGCGCGTCGACCTGGGCGCCACGGCCACGATCAGCCAGGTCGTGCTGCAGTGGGAGACGGCGTACGCCCGGGCCTTCCAGATCCAGACCTCGCCGGACGGCAACGCCTGGACGTCGATCTACAGCACGACGACCGCGACCGGCGGCACGCAGACCCTCAACGTCAGCGGATCCGGCCGGTACGTGCGGATGTACGGCACCCAGCGCGGCACCACCTACGGCTACTCGCTGTACGAGTTCAAGGTGTACGGCACGTCCACGGTCACGCCGCCACCGACCGACGGGCCCGGCTACGTCTACGCGAACCCGCCGGTCACCGGGGTGGTCCCGTCCACCGAGATCCCCCCGGCGATGAACCCGCCGGTGACGCACCGCGAGTTCCAGGCGAACTGCTCGGTGAGCCGGACCAACCTCAACGACGACCCGATCGTCTTCCCCGGCCTGCCCGGAGCGTCGCACTCGCACACGTTCATGGGCAACCGGACCACCAACGCCAATTCGACACTGTCGAGCCTGCAGGCCGGCGGCACGTCGTGCATCACCCCCGGTGACAAGACCGGTTACTGGATGCCGACGCTGCTCAACGGCGACACCGCGGTGCAGCCGGACGGCCCGCAGGTCATCTACTACAAGAGCGGGGTGATCGACTACCGCAGCGTGCGCCCGTTTCCGCCGGGGCTGCGCTACGTGGTCGGCAGCCCGACCGCCACCCAGGACGAGTTCCGCAACGCCCCGGGGGCGGTCGAGGGCTTCGAGTGCGGCAACAGCTCGTTCAACTGGGACATCCCGGCGAACTGCCCGGCCGGCACCCAGCTGAACGCCCGCTACCAGGCGCCGAGCTGCTGGAACGGCCTCCACCTGGACTCGCCGGACCACAAGAGCCACATGGCGTACCCGGTCAACGGCGTCTGCCCCGCCTCGCACCCGGTGGCGGTGCCGATGATCGAGTTCAAGATGGCGTGGCCGGTCAGCGGGAACATGTCGCAGGTCCGGTTCTCCAGCGGCCGCGGGTTCTCGTTCCACTACGACGTCTACAACGTCTGGGACCCGGCGACGCTGGCCGCCCTGGTGCGCCACTGCATCAACGGCGGGCTGCAGTGCAACCCGCGCGGCTTCGACCAGTACAAGCCGGAGCGCGGCGCGGCGTTGAACGAGAACTACGAGCTGCCCCGATAACAGTTTTTTCTAGAGCAGATTGAGAGTGGACTGCCGGGTCTCGGAAATGCGCACGGCGAGGGCGATCGTGCGCGGTTCGGACCCGGCGGACCGCTCGCTCGCGGCCAATTTCTGACTCTGTTCGAGATGGGCCCGCAGATGCTCGCGCAGCGCCCTGTCGAAGTCCTCACCGCGCAGGGCGGCGGCTGCGGCGACCTGTGACGGCATCACCATGCCGGGCATCGGCATGCCCTTGTGCGGGTTCTCCGCGGGCAGCCCGGCCTCGCCGTGCAGGCGCCGCAGCTCGGTCAGCTCCGCCTCGGTGAACTCTCTGACCTGCGCCGCTACGTCGTAGAGGTCGGACTCCTCGCCGACCAGGTCCAGCAGCGGCAGCAACTCCTCGTCCATCGCGATGGTGATCTCGATCCACGAACGGTCGGTGCCGCCGAAGCCGGGCGCGGAGGTGGTGGCGGCGGGCACGGGGGAGACCGGGGTGGGACCGGCGCATCCGGCCCCGCTGAGCAGGGCGCCTGCGAGAAGGATACGGGGAATCGCTTTCACGTGGCGCAGTCTCCAGTTCCGGAACTGATTCTGTCAACGCTTTCGTATTGACCCGCGGCAACCTGGGCGAAACAATCTGCTCGCTTGGAGAGCGCTTTCCGTCCCCCGAGGCATTGGTGTGATCATGTATAGACGGCTGCTCCTTCTCATCGCGCTCGTCGCCGCGACCCTGGGCGTCCCGTCCGCCGCCGGAGCGGCCGAGACCCTGCTCTCCCAGGGCCGGCCGGCCACCGCGTCCTCACAGGAGGCCGCCGGCCCCGGCTACAGCCCGGCGCTCGCCGTCGACGGCGATCCCGGCACCCGCTGGTCCAGCGCGTTCGCCGATCCGCAGTGGATCCAGGTCGACCTCGGCTCGTCCGTGGCGATCACCCGTGTCGTGCTCCGGTGGGAGGGCGCGTTCGGCCGGGCGTACGACATCCAGACCTCGAACGACGGCACCGCCTGGACCACCGTCAAGAGCGTCGCCGACGGTGCCGGAGGCACCGAGACGCACACGGTCAGCGGCACCGGCCGCTACGTGCGGATGAACGGGACCCAGCGCGGCACCGGCTACGGATACTCGCTGTGGGAGTTCCAGGTCTTCGGTGGCGACAGCGGCCCGGTGACCGACGATTTCACCACGATCTGGACCGACACCTTCGACGGCGCGGCCGGAACCAGCCCGAGCGCGGCGAACTGGCTGCTGCGCACCGGCACCCAGTATCCCGGCGGCGCCGCCAACTGGGGCACCGGCTCGGTCGAGACCGCGAGCAACTCCACCGCGAACGTCTCCCTCGACGGCGCCGGCAAGCTCGCCATCCGGGCGATCCGCGACGGCGCCGGCAACTGGACCTCGGGCCGGATCGAGACGCAGCGCGCCGACTTCACCCCGCAGGCCGGTGAATTGCTCAAGTTCACCGCCGTGCTCAAACAGCCGGACGTCGCCAACGGCGCCGGGTACTGGCCGGGCTTCCGCGCGACCGGAGCGGCCTACCGCGGCAACTTCACCAACTGGCCGGGCGTCGGCGAGACCGACATCATGACCGGTGTCAACGGCCGTGACCAACTGGCCCAGACACTGCACTGCGGCACGGCGCCGGGCGGGCCCTGCAACGAGTACGACGGCAGGTCCTCCGGCTTCGCCTCGTGCACCGGCTGCCGGAGCGGCTACCACGAGTACACCCAGGTCATCGACCGGACCAGGACCGACGAGGAGATCCGGTTCTACCTGGACGGCCGGCAGACCTGGGTGGTCCGCGAGTCGCAGGTCGGCGTCGCGGCCTGGCAGGCGGCCGTGCACCACGGCTTCTACCTGCGCTTCGACCTGGCGATCGGCGGCTCCCTGCCGAACGCCATAGCCGGCTCCACCACGCCGACCGCCGCCACCACCTCGGGCGGGACGCTCAGCGTCGACTCGGTGACGGTGGCACGCTCGGTGAAGACCGCCGCCCCGGCGATGACCGACCCGCCGGTGCCGGCCGGGCCGAGCGTCGTCAAGGTCACCGGCTCGCAGGGCAACTGGCAGCTCACCGTCAACGGCAGCCCGTGGGAGATCCGGGGCATGACCTACGGGCCGCCGCAGGGCGCCGCCGACGGCTACATGCGTGACCTGAAGAACATGGGCGTCAACACGATCCGCATCTGGGGACCGGACGCGAACACCCCGTTCCTGCTGGACACCGCGGCCCGGCACGGCATCCGGGTGATCGTCGGGCTGTGGCTCAACCACGGGGCCGACTACGTCGGCGACACCGCCTACAAGACCGCGGTGAAGGCCGAGATCGTCGCCAAGGTCAACGAGCTCAAGGGCCGCTCGGGTGTGCTGCTCTGGGACGTGGGCAACGAGGTCATCCTGGAGATGCAGAACTACGGGCTGGCCGCCGACGTGGTCGAGGCACGGCGGGTGGCGTACGCCAAATTCGTCAACGAGGTCACCGAGGCCATCCACGCGGCCGACGCGAACCACCCGGTCACCTCGACCGACGCCTACACCCACGCATGGACCTACTACAAGCCGTACTCGCCGGCGCTGGACCTGCTGGCGGTCAACTCGTACGGCGCGATCGACACGGTCAAGCGGGACTGGCTGGCCGGCGGCTACACCAAGCCGTACATCCTCACCGAGGGCGGCCCGGCGGGGGAGTGGGAGGTGCCCAACGACGTCAACGGGGTGCCGAACGAGCCCTCCGACCTGGCGAAGAAGGCCGGGTACACGTACAGCTGGAACGCGATCAAGGGGCACCCGGGCGTGGCGCTCGGCGCGACCGAGTTCCACTACGGCATCGAGAACGACTTCGGCGGCGTGTGGCTCAACACCACCACCGGCTCCTGGCGGCGGCTGGGTTATCACGCGATGCGGCAGGCGTACACCGGGCAGCCCGCCCCGAACACCCCGCCGGAGATCACCGCGATGACGGTCGGCTCCCCGACGGCGGTCCCGGCCGGCGGCACGTTCAGCGTCACCGTGTCCGCGACCGACCCGCAGGGCGACCTGATCCGCTACAACCTGATGGCCAGTGACAAGCACATCACCGGCAACCGTGGCTTGCGGCATCTGGCCTTCAGCCAGACGGGCAACGGCACTTTCACGGTACGGGCGCCCGAGTCCCTGGGTGTCTGGAAAATCTACGTGTACGCCTACGACGGCCACGGCAACGTGGGCATCGAGCAGCGGTCGTTCAAGGTCGTGCCGCCGGCCGCGCCGGGGACCGAGCTGTCCCGCGGCCGTCCGGTGACCGCGTCCAGCTACCAGCCGACCGGCACGAACGGCCCGCAGCTGCCGTCCTACGCGGTCGACGGCGACTACGGCACCCGCTGGGCCAGCGAATGGGTCGACACGGCGTGGCTGCAGGTCGACCTCGGCTCGGTGCAGTCGTTCAACCGGGTGCGGCTGGCGTGGGAGGCGGCGTACGCCAGGTCCTACACCGTGCAGGCCTCCGACGACGGGACCACCTGGCGGACGATCAACACCACCACCGCGGGTGACGGCGGCTTCGACGAGCTGACGGTCGCCGGCTCCGGACGCTACGTCCGGGTCAACGGCACCACCAGGGCGACGGGGTACGGCTACTCGCTCTACGAGTTCGGCGTCTACCGGGCCTGAGGTTCCGGAACTTCCCCGGCCGCTCCCGAGCGTCAAGCCCACTGACCTGGGTCGATGCACTCGGAAGCGGCCGGGGAAGCGCTTCCCGGATGTTTCCGGTGCATTGACAGCTTCTTACGGTCCGTTCACAGTGGCGTCCAATAGAGCGCTTTCACAGCGTCGTTCCCCCTCTCCAGGAGCCCCCGCCCATGAGACGCCGTCTGTTGTCCCTCGCCGGAATCGGCGCCCTGCTCGCCACCTCGGTCATCGCCTTCGGTGGCCGGGCCAGCGCCGCCGACACCCTGCTCTCCCAGGGGAAGACCGCCACCGCCTCGTCCACCGAGTCGGCCGCCTTCCCCGCCGCCAACGCCGTCGACGGCAACCCCGGCACCCGCTGGTCCAGCGCGTTCAGCGACCCGCAATGGCTGCAGGTCGACCTCGGCGCCAGCGCTGCCATCACCTCGGTCACCCTCAACTGGGAGGCCGCGTACGCCCGTGCCTTCACCCTGCGGACCTCGGCCAACGGGTCGACCTGGACCACCGTCTACAGCACCACCACCGGCGCCGGCGGCCAGCAGTCGGTGAACGTCACCGGCACCGGCCGTTACGTGCGCCTGGAGACCACCGTGCGGGCCACCCAGTGGGGTGTCTCGCTCACCGAGTTCCAGGTGTACGGCACCGGCGGCGGCACCACGCCGACGATCCCGCCGGGCGCGGTCCGGGTCGCCGAGTTCCTCGCCGACTGCCCGTTCAGCCACCGGCTGCCGGACGACCCGATCATCTTCCCCGGCCTGCCCGGCGCCTCGCACATGCACAGCTTCTTCGGCGCGGCCGGCACCAACGCCTTCAGCACCGTCGACACGCTGCTCAACGCCAACAGCAACTGCAACCCGTCGGTCGACAAGTCGTCCTACTGGATCCCCACCCTCTACCAGGACAACGTGCCGGTCGAGCCGGTCACCGGCATCTTCTACTACCTCGGTGAAGGTGTCAGCGACGCCCTGATCGCCCAGACCCAGCCGCTGCCGCTCGGCCTGCGCATCGTCGCCGGCAACGCCAAGGCCACCGGCCCGAACGACAACACCATCTCGCGCTGGTCGTGCCTGCACGCCGGGGACGTGGGGTCGTCCCACGACTTCGTCAACTGCCCGGCCGGGACGATGCTGGAGTCGTACCTGGACTTCCCGCACTGCTGGAACGGCCGCGACCTGGACTCCGCCGACCACAAGAGCCACATGGCGTACCCGGTGAACAACGCCTGCCCGGCCAGCCACCCGGTCGTGGTGCCCAAGCTGCGGCAGGTCATGCGTTACCCGGTCTCCGGCGATCCGTCCCGGCTGCGGCTCGCGTCCGGCGGCGGATACACGATGCACGGCGACTTCTTCAACGCCTGGCCGGTCGAGGAGATGGCCCGCCGGGTGAACGACTGCATCCGTCCCATCATCAAGTGCGGAACCAACGGACGGCCCTGATACAACATCAGGTCATGAGCGCGAAATCGGGACGCGGCGGCCACCATCCCACGATGGATCAGGTGGCCGCCGCGGCCGGCGTCTCCCGGGCCACCGTGTCCCGGGTGATCAACAACGCGGCGTCGGTGGCGCCGGGCATCCGCGACGCGGTCCAGCGGGCGATCACCCAGACGGGGTACGTGCCGAACGTCGCCGCCCGCAGCCTGGTGACCCGCCGGTCGGACTCGGTGGCGCTGGTGATCAGTGAGCCCGATCGCCCCGACGACCACTCGTTCCTCAACCGGATCTTCACCGACCCGTACTTCGGCCGGGTCACCGCCGGCGCGACCGGCGCGCTGCGCCCGCACGACGTGCACCTGGTGGTCGTGCCCACCGACGCCGACGACCACCACCAGGTGGTCCGCTACCTGCGGCAGGGCCACGTCGACGGGGTGCTGCTGATCAGCAGCAGCGAGCACGATCCGCTGCCCGCCCAGGTGCACGCCCTCGGCATCCCGGCGGTCCTGGCGTCCCGGCCGTCCGGCCCGCTGCCGGTCAGCTACGTCGACGTCGACCAGCGGCACGGCGCCCGGCTCGCCGCCGAGCACCTGCTCGCCCGCGGCTGCCGCAGCCTCGCCACGATCAGCGGCCCGCTCGACATCCCGGCCGGCGCCGACCGCCTGGACGGTTTCCGGGCTGTCGCCGGCGCGCCGGTCCCGGCCGAGATCGGCGACTTCACCCGCGTCGGCGGCGAGACGGCCGCCCACCGCCTGCTCGACCAGCACCCCGGCCTGGACGGCCTCTTCGTGGCCAGCGACCTGATGGCCGAGGGCGCGCTGCGCGCCCTGCAGGACCGCGGCCGCCGTGTCCCGGACGACGTGGCCGTGATCGGCTTCGACGACAGCAGCGCCGCCCTGGAGTGCCGCCCGCCGCTGACCACGGTCCGCCAGCCGGTCGAGGAGATGGCCGCCGAGATGGCCCAACTGCTGATCGCCCACATCCACACCCCGGGCCGTTCCCCCCGCTCGGTGATCTTCCAGCCCACCCTGGTGATCCGCGACTCCGCCTGACCGTCAGCCGGGCGCCGTCCCGCGGAACTCGTGGAGGACCTCGGCGTTCTCGGGCCGTCGCCAGGCTCCCTGACCGGGGGCCTGACGCCCGCGCAGGACGGTGGCGCGGGCACCCTCGAACAGCACGCTGACCGTGTCCACGCCATCCGGGACCGGAGCGTGGAGCAGGAGCTGGGAGTGGCCCACGCCGTAGGACCAGAGCCGGAAGTCGCCGTCGAGCACCACAGGTTCCATCAGCGCATGATGCCCGGGAAAGCCCTCCCGACCCGGTTACCGGCCGGTGACCCGCGGCCCGGGGACCACCACCTGGGCGAAGTGCTTCATCGAGGGCGGCCCGGGCCGTGACCACGTCACCGCGTGACCTCCCCGCCGTGGACCGAACGCGAATTAGTGCCCGGCCGGTGGGTACAACGTCGCCGTGCCCACCGATCAGGTCGTCGTCATCACCGGTGCCTCCAGCGGGGTGGGGCGGGCCACCGCGCTCGCCTTCGCCCGCGCCGGCGCCCGCCTCGTCCTCGCCTCCCGGTCCCGGCCGGCGCTCGACGACGTGGCCGCTCAATGCCGGGAAGCGGGCGCGGAGGTACGGGTGACCGTCGCCGATGTGCTGGTGCCGGAGACCGTCGCGGAGGTGGCGGACACGGCGGTCACCGCGTTCGGCGGCATCGACGTGTGGGTCAACACGGCGGCCGTGATGGCGTACGGGCGGTTCGAGGACGTGCCCGCCGGTGTCTTCGACCGGGTCGTCGAGGTCGACCTGCTCGGCGGGGCCACCGTGGCGCGGGTCGCGCTGGACCGGTTCCGGCGGCAGGGACACGGGATCCTGATCTTCGGCGGGTCGCTGCTGGGCACCGTCGTCACGCCGTACACCAGCTCGTACGTGACCAGCAAGTGGGGACTGCGGGCGCTGATCCGGGCGTTGCGCCTGGAGACCCGGGACGCGCCGGACATCCACGTGTGCCTGGTGTCGCCGGGGGCGGTGAACACGCCGATCTACCGCAACGCGGCCAACTACGCGGGAGTGGCCGGGAAGCCGCCACCGCCGATCGACCAGCCGGAGACGGTGGCCGCCGCCATCGTCCGCTGCGCTCGTAAGCCCCGGGCCACGGTGAACGTCGGCCTCGCCAACCGGATCATCAGCCTGGGCTTCGTGGCCGTCCCCGGCCTCTACGACGTGCTCGTCGGCCCGCTCATGCGCGTCGGCGGGCTGTCCCGCGAGGCGATGCCGGCGCACCGGGGCAACGTGTTCGAGCCGGCCCTGCCGGACGCCGAGGGCCTGCACGGCGAATGGCGTCCGGCCTGGTGGCGGCCCCGGCAGGCGGCCGGGACAGCCGCTGTTCTGGCCGCGGCTCTGGTCGCGGGCCGCTGGGCGGCACGGCTGCGCCGCTGACGATCTGTGCGAGGGTGGACGGCGTGAGCCTCGACGTGACCGCGCTGCGCGCCCAGTTCCCCTCCCTGGACACCGGCCTGGCCTTCTTCGACGGGCCGGGCGGCACCCAGACACCCCGCCCGGTCGCCGACGCGATCGTGGCCACGATGACCGGGCCGCTGTCCAACCGGGGCGCGGTGAGCGTCTCCGAGCGCAACGCCGAGCAGTCGGTGGCCGCGTTCCGGGCCGCCTACGCCGACCTGCTCGGGGTGCCGGCCGCCGGGATCGTGCACGGGCGCAGCGCCACCCAGCTCACCTACGACTTCTCCCGGCACCTGGCGGCGACGTGGCGGCCGGGCGACGAGGTCGTGGTGAGCCGCCTCGACCACGACAGCAACGTGCGGCCGTGGATCCAGGCCGCCGAGCGGGCCGGCGTCACCGTCCGCTGGATCGACTTCGACACCACCACCGGCGAACTGGACCTGGATTCCGCCGAGCGGGCCCTGTCGTCGCGGACCCGGCTGGTCGCGGTCACCGCCGCCTCCAACGTGCTCGGCACGGTGCCGCCGGTCCGCCGGATCGCCGACCTGGCGCACGCGGCCGGGGCGCTGCTCTACGTGGACGGTGTGCACTACGCCGCGCACCGGCTCGTCGACGTGCCCGCGCTCGGCGCCGACCTGTTCGTGTGCTCGCCCTACAAGTTCCTCGGCCCGCACTGCGGTGTGCTGGCCGCGTCGCCGGAGCTGCTGGCGACGATCCGGCCGGACAAGCTGGTGCCGTCGACCGACGCGGTTCCGGAGCGGTTCGAGTTCGGCACGCTGCCCTACGAGATGCTGGCCGGGGCGACCGCGGCCGTCGACTTCCTCGCCGGGATGGTGCCCGGGACGGACGGCACCCGCCGGGAACGGCTCGCCCGGTCGCTGGCGGCGGTGCACGAGCACGAGACGGCCCTGCGGCAGCGCCTCGAAGCGGGCCTACGGGAACTGGGCGACGTCGTCACGCTGTATTCGGGCGCCGTCGACCGTACCCCCACGTCCTTGATGAATTTCGCCGGCCGTGAGGCCAGGGCCGCGCAGATCTTCCTCGCCGAGCGGGACGTCCTGGCGCCCGCCGGGTCCTTCTACGCCTACGAGCCGTTCGTGGCGTTGAAGCTGGACGCGGCGTTGCGGGTGGGGTTGGCGCCCTACAACACGGCCGAGGAGATCGACCGGCTGATCGGCGGGCTAAATGAATGGACGGCCGCGACGGCGCGGGGATAGCCTGCGGGCGGCCGTGGCACTACCGGGGGAGGTGAGCATCGTGATCGTTGTAACGATGGGTGCTCCCCATGCCGTCACGGCCGGCGATTGACGAGAGGTGTCGCCGGGAGCACGTCGGCGAAAGGCACACCTTATGCAATCTGCTGAAATCACCCGGGTCTCGGAGCGGCACTGGCACGCTCTCGACGACGATCAGGTCGTCGGGCGCGGCGAGGTCTGGCGCCGGCCCGACGGCCGCAGCTTCCTCAGCATCGACGCGTGGCACGGCACGGTCTTCGACCGGCTGGCCGGCGCGATGCTGCCGACGCTGCCGAAACCGCTCTACACGGTGGTCGACGAGGACGACCTCGACCTGTTGTCGCAGTGGGAGCGGCTCGGGTTCGGGCCGCGCCGCCGCGAGTGGGAGCTGGTCGTCCCCACCGGCGACTTCGCCTCGGCGGCCGAGGTCACGATCGGTCCGGCCGAGGCCGGTCCGCTGTGGGAGCTGGACTCCTCGATCCGCGCCGAGATCGACGCGACGGTCGGCTGGCACAACATGCCGGCCGAGGTGTTCGGGGCGCACGACCCGAGCCGGTACACGGTCGCCGCCGTCGGCGACCGCTGTGTGGGCCTGGTCCGGGTCGCGCCGATTCCCCGCCGTCCCCGCATCGGCCTGATCGCCGTGCTCTCCGCGCACCGCCGGCGCGGGATCGGCCGGGCCCTGCTGGCCGCGGTGCTGGGGGCCGCCCACCGGGCCGGTGCGCCGTTCGCCGGCGCGGAGGTCAACCAGGCGAACACGGCGGCGCTCGCCCTCTTCGAGAGCTTCGGGGCCCGGCGTGAGAGCAGCAACCTCGAGCTGGTGCTGCGCTGATGTCGTCCGGGATCGCGATCGAGGGCACCGTGCTGGAGTGCCTGCGCAACGCCACCTTCCGGGTGGAGCTGACCAACGGCCATCAGGTGCTGGCGCACATCAGCGGCAAGATGCGCAAGAACCGGATCCGGGTCCTGCCGTTCGACCGGGTGCTGGTCGAGCTCAGCCCGTACGACCTGACCCGCGGCCGGATCTCCTTCCGCTACCGCAACTGACCGCCTGACGTCCGGCGGCCGGGCACGGCGACGCGCCCGGCCGCCGGATACGCCTCGTTGCACAGGGCCCGGCGCCGCTGCTCGTCGGTCGGTTGCCAATCCCTCGGCTGGGTGCTGTTGACCTCTGCCACGTCAGTCATGGACCCGTCGTACCCATCTTCGAGGCCGTCCACCCGTCCGTATGATCGCCGGAATGTATGCGCTGTACGCCTGGGGCAACTTCTTCAACCACGAGTCCGGCTTCGACCGGCATCCCGGCTGGCTCGACCCCGCGGTGCTGAGCGGCGAACGAACCGTGTTCGACGAGAACCTGACGATCCTCGACAACGGGCCGCTGCCGGTCGACGGGCCGGGCACCCTGTTCGAGGTCGGCGACGAGCAGGTGGCGGGCCGGGAGCTGACCGGCCGGGACCTCGGTGGCGCCGGCTGGTCGGTGGCCCACATCCGGGTCGCCACCGACGGGACGCTCGAGGACGCGCTGCGGATCACCGGCGAGCTGGAGGAGACCGGCGAGATCTTCGCCGACGAGGCGCCGGAGCGGAACCCGCTGGGCTTCGGTGAGATCGTCACCACCTGGGAGGACGACCACGGCCAGTGGGACCTGGCCCTGATCCGGCTCTGACGGCCACGGGCCCGCGGACGGGGGACGTTCCGCGGGCCCTGCCTCAAGGGGCGTCAGTTGACGAACACCAGGGCTCCGGCCGACGTCACCACCGGGGTGTACCTGGCGGTGAAGTAGGCCGCCGAGATGCAGGCGGCCGGGCCGCTGCTCTTGTTGAACCGCTGGTCGGTGAACGCGATCGAGTTGTCGGTGTTGTCGGCGACACCGCTGATCGTGTTGCCGTCGGCGACGAAGACGCACGTCACCGAGCCGAGCAGCGACCGCAGGACGAGGGTCGCCTGGATCGGCGCGGCGTCGGTGCCGGAGACCGTGACGGTGCCGTCGCTGGCGGTCGTCGTGGTGTACGGCTGGTTGTTGATCGTCACGCTGTTGACGCCGGTGACCCCGGGGATGCCGCTGACCGTGCAGCCGGACAGGCCGAGGTTGGCGCCGAGCGTGGCCGCCCCGGGCGCGGCCGGGTTGTCGTTGACCACTGCGCTGAGGCTGGAGCCGGTGCACTTCATGCCGTTGGCGCCGCCGGGTGCGGTGGCGAAGACGGCCTGTGTGCCGGTGGCGAGGCCGGACGAGATGGTGTCACCGACGGCGACGGCTGGCCCGGCGGGGGTCTCGCTGGTCAGGACGGTGCCGTCGTCGGCCAGCGCCGGAGCGCCGAACATCATGGCGGCGGTGACGCCGGCGATCGCGGCGGCGGTGATACGGGACTTGTGCATGGGGGATGTGCACCTTTCCTAGGAGGCGGCGAGCGCCTGTTCGAGGTCGTCGAGGCTGGGCGAGACGGCGAGGGCCGTGTCGTTGGCCCCGAACGTGACGGCGTTGCGGCCGGCCGCGGAGGGCAGGCCGAACGCGAGATTGATCAGCGGGTCGAGGCTGCCGGGGATGAGCCCGCAGCCGTTCGCCTTCGGTACGGCGTACGCGTTGTCCACGAGGGAGGCGCCGGTGATGCCGACACCGAGGGTCTGGTAGCCGTTCGGGTCGGCGACGATGTCCAGCGTTCCGGGGTCGCCGGTGACCGGGGTGTTCGGCGCGGGCGGCGACGTGGTGCCGGTGGTCGGCTGGAACCGGATCGGGCTGGTGTCCGAGCCGATGTAGCAGCGGTTGCCGAACAGCGCGTTCTTCAGCTTGAGCTTGACCGGCAGCACGAAGACCGGGGTGTTCACGCCGGTGGCCAGCGGGATGAAGTCGGTGATCGGCCCGGCCAGCTCCACCTGGGCGAAGACGCTGGTCACGCCGGGCAGGAAGTTGATGATGCCGGGCACGGTGACCTCGAGCGGCCGGGCCACCAGGGTCTTGCCGCCGGGCGCCAGCACGGTCGAGTAGACGTTGGCGACGCTGCCGTCGGGGAATTCCCGCACCGGCGCGGACTTGGGCCAGTAGATGCCGAACTGCACGGTGATCGGGCTGTCGAACGCGACGGTGGTGGAGCCGATCGTGATGCTGCCGCCGTTGGTGACCGACCGGACGCACCCGACCTGCAGGTTCGTCGGGTCCATCAGGACGGCGGAGTTGAGCGGGCATTCGTCGAGGCCGGCGTAGGCGCCACCGGGCGCGGCCGCCTGTGCCGGGGCGGCGGCGCCGATCAGGAGAAGAGAAGCGAGAATCGATGTGAGCCGTGACGCGCGCATATGGCGCCACCCTCCCTTTGCGAGGACGAGGTGGCCCGGCCGTTTCCGCAGCGTTCCGGGGGTTGATTGACAGGCGATACTGGGGGGACCGCCGTGGGAACCATCGAGGTCCGTGTCTCCCGGTATGAGAAACCTCAGCGGTATGTCATGTCAAGACATTGAGGAATGGCGATGACGAATCCGGTAATCAGCCCGCTTCCGGGCGCACGGGCGGGACGCGATCCGTCCCGGGCGATCAAACGTGGCCCACGCTCCATGACTCCCGAGGCGGTGGCCGCCACCCAGCGCGAGCGTCTCCACGACGCGCTGGTGCACACCGTCGCCGAGAAGGGCTACGCCAACGCCCGGGTCAGCGACATCTGCACGGCCGCCGGCGTGACCCGGCCGGCGTTCTACGCGCTGTTCGCCGGCAAGGAGGACGCGTTCCTGGACACCTACCGGCACGGCACCGGCGTGGTGCTGCGGCTGATGGACGAGGCGTACGCGGCGGCCGGCGACTGGCGGACCGGGGTGCGGGCCGCGCTCAAGGTGCTGCTCGACGTGCTGGCCAGTGTCCCGGCGTTCGCCGCGATGGCGATCGTGGAGATCGACGCGGCCGGCGCCCTGGCGCGGGAGCGGCGCACCGAGCTGCTCAGCCGTTTCTCCCGGTTCTTCGCCGACGCCCCGCCGGTGCCGGACGGCCTGGTCGACACCGTGGTGGGCGGGGTCTACGCGACCATCTACGGCTACGTGTCGACCGGCCGGGTCGCGCAGCTGCCGGACCTGTTGCCGATGCTCAGCTACTTCATGACCGCCCCGTTCGTGGGCCGCGACGCCGCCTCGGCCGAACTGCTGGTGCCGGCGGCGGGGGAGCGGGTGGTGGCCCCCTGTGCCACGTCAGATACCGACGAGGTTTTTCACTGACGGGAAAGCGGCTTCCTGGGCTTGACGGGCCCTGTTACTGGGGCGTAACTTCGCCGAAATCCATCGAGGTTTCCCAATAGGGGTCCCGCCGGGCGGCATCCGCAGTGCTCGCACCGGTGGCGATCGTCCGTGCCCGGCATAAGGAGCAGCATGTCCTCCACCCCGTTCGGCCGTACCCGCTGGCGGCGTTTCGCCGCGGTCATGCTCGGCGGCCTGGCCGCCACCACCGGCCTCGTCGTGCTCACCGGCCAGGGCGTCCTGGCGGCGTCCTTCTCGATCTCCGGCATGCCGTTCGTCGTCACCTCACCGAGGCTGCACGGGTACGGGTTCGCGCAGTACGCCGAACTCGACCACATGGAGCCCGGCAGCCCGAACGAGGGCGACACCGGCGGCCAGGTCGTGGTGATCGTCTCCGCCATCCGCGACGCCACCCTGGACGGCCTGTGCCAGAGCATCGAGCTCGGCGGCATCAACCTGAAGATCACCGCGGGCAGCCCGTCCAACCAGGTCACGGCCGACACTCTGGTCGTCGACTCGGACGTGATCACCGCCAACGCCGACTTCACGACCATCGACATCGGCCAGGACGCCAGCACGCTCGACCGGGTGCCCCGCAAGAAGGGCGCGATCGGTGTGTTCGGCCAGCAGGCCGAGGAGGTCACCCTGACCAACCTGCGGCAGAACAACTACGCCACCACGGCCGCCCGGTTCTACCTGCCCAACCTGCGGATGGCCTTCACCTCGGACGGCTGCTGACCATGACCGCGGCCCGCGTGGCGGTCGAGAAGCGGTCCTGGCGGCGCACGCGGCCCTTCTGGGGCGGCCTGTTCGTGCTGCTCGGCGGCCTGGAGATCATGTTCACCGTGTGGGCGCCACTGGGGGTGGTGCTGCACGTCGGCATGCAGAACTTCATCGGCTACCTGATCCCGATCGTGATCATCCTGTGTGGCGCGCTGATCTGGTTCACCCCGGCCCAGCGGGTCTTCTACTCGCTGGTCGCCATCGTGTGCGGTCTCGCCTCCTGGCTCACCTCCAACATGGGCGGCTTCATCATCGGCCTGCTCCTCACCCTGACCGGCGGCGCCCTGGCGTTCGCGTGGACGAGCGAGGAGCCGGCCACCGCGGAGCCGGCCACCGCGGAACCGGCCACCGAGGAGCCGGCCACCGCGGAACCGGCCACCGATGGGCGGACGGCCGAACCGCAGCCCGTCGACGACCCGCCGGCCGGCGACCCGGCCACCGATGACCTGAGCATCGTCACCGGCCCCCGCCACACCCGAGAACCGACGGAGGAATAGTGGAGCCGAGATCCCCCCGGGTCAGTCGCCGCCGGGCGATCGGTGTGGCCGGCGGTGCCGTGGCCGGCGCGGCGATCGCCCAGACCGGCGCGCTGCCCGCGTTCGGGGCGGCCGCCGCTGCCGACGCCGACGCGATAGTGGTCGGGCACGGCCTGGCCGGACTGGTGGCGACCGCCGAACTGGTCGCCGCCGGCCGGAAGGTGCTGCTGCTCGACCAGGAGAACGAGGCGAACCTCGGCGGTCAGGCGTACTGGTCGTTCGGCGGGCTGTTCTTCGTCGACTCCGACGAGCAGCGGCTCATGGGCGTCAAGGACAGCCACGACCTGGCCTGGCAGGACTGGCTCGGCACGGCCGGGTTCGACCGGGGCGTCGACGACCCGGCCGGGCAGGACCACTGGGCGTACCGGTGGGCCCAGGCCTACGTGGACTTCGCCGCCGGGGAGAAGCGGTCCTGGCTGGCCGGGCTCGGCATGCAATGGTTCCCGATGGTCGGCTGGGCGGAGCGCGGTGGCGGCCTCGCCGACGGGCACGGCAACTCGGTGCCGCGCTTCCACGTCACGTGGGGCACCGGGCCGGCGGTCGTCGAGCCGTTCGAGAAGAAGGTGCGCGCCGGGGTCGCCGCGGGCAAGGTGGTGTTCAGGTTCCGGCACCGGGTCGACGAGCTGGTCACCACCAACGGGGCGGTCACCGGCGTCCGCGGCAAGGTCCTCGAAGCCAGCGCCGTTGCTCGGGGCAAGCCGTCGTCGCGTACCACGATCGGGGACTTCGAACTGAAGGCGCCGGTGGTGATCGTCGCGTCCGGTGGGATCGGGGCCAACCACGACCTGATCCGGCAGAACTGGCCGGCCCGGCTCGGCAAGGCGCCCACCAGCATGATCACCGGCGTGCCCGCGCACGTCGACGGGCGGATGCTGGGCATCACCGCGAACGCCGGGGGCCGGATCGTCAACCCCGACCGGATGTGGCACTACACCGAGGGCCTGCGCAACTGGGACGCGATCTGGCCCGGCCACGGCATCCGCATCCTGCCCGGCCCGTCGTCGATGTGGTTCGACGCCACCGGCAGGCGCTTCCGGGCGCCGGACTGGCCCGGCTACGACACCCTCCACACGCTCGGCTCGATCACCGCGACCGGCTACGACTACTCGTGGTTCGTCACCACGCAGAAGATCGTCGACAAGGAGTTCGCGCTCTCCGGCTCCGAGCAGAACCCGGACCTCACCGGCAAGAACCTGTGGCTCCTGCTCAGCCGCGTGTGGCAGACCCCCGAGCCGATCCGGAAGTTCCAGCAGTACGGCACCGACTTCGTCAAGGCGGCAACGCTCCCCGAACTGGTCACCGGCATGAACCGGATCACCGGCGACAACCTGATCACCCTGGACGGCCTCAAGCGGCAGATCGAGGCGCGCGACCGGGAGATCGACAACGCGTACAGCAAGGACGCCCAGGTCCAGGGCATCCGCAACGCCCTGTCCTACCCCGGTGACGTGCTCGGCCGGACCGCGTCCGCGCACAAGATCCTCGGGCCGGACTCGGGCGGTCTGGTCGCGGTGCGCCTCAACATCCTCACCCGCAAGACCCTCGGCGGCCTGCAGACCAACCTGCAGGGTCAGGTGCTGGGCGCCTCCGGCAGCCCGATCCCCGGCCTTTACGCGGCGGGCGAGGCAGCGGGCTTCGGCGGAGGCGGTGTGCACGGTTACCGCTCTTTGGAGGGTACGTTCCTGGGCGGCTGCCTCTTCTCGGGCCGGGCCGCGGGCCGGGCCGCCGCGGCAGCGACCGCCGGATAACGCCTGCTTGAGCGGCCCGGCTGCGGCGCCGGGCCGCTTTCTCCAGTGGCGCGGCGACGCGGTGGCGTTGTCGGGCCGTCTTGTCCGGCGGCGCGGTGGCGCGGTGGCGCGGTGGCGCGGTGGCGTTGTCGGGCCGTCTTGTCCGGCGGCGCGGCGGCGCGGCGGTGTTGTCGGGCTGTCTTGTCCGGCGGAGAGGCGGCTCGGCGGCGCGGCGGCGCGGCGGTGTTGCCGGGCCGCCATTTCCAGCGGCCGGGCCGCCTTCTGCCGGCGGTCAGCGGCGTGGCGGCGCCGTAGATCCGCGGACGACCAGGCGGGTGGGGACGGTGACGCCGTCGGCGCCGGGCTCGCCCGCCAGGAGTTTGCGCAGCATGCGGCCGGCCAGCACGCCCTGCTCGTGGACCGGCTGGGCGACCGTGGTGAGGTCGGCCAGCTCGGCCATCGGATGGTCGTCGATGCCGACCACCGACATGTCCTCGGGGATGCGCAGGCCGGCCCGCCGCAGCGTGCGCATCGCGCCGAGGGCCACCTCGTCGGAGTGCGCGTAGACGGCGGTCGGCGGCTCGCGCAGGCTCAGCAGCCGCTCCATCGCGGCGGCGCCGTTGCGGCCGCCCCACTCGACGGTGACGACCAGCTCCGGATCGTCGGGCAGCCCGGCGTCGGCCAGTGCCGCCCGGTAGGCCATGGTGCGCCCCGGCCCGGTCGGCCAGCCGGGCTCGGCCGGGTCGGTGGCGGCGATCATGCCGATCCGGCGGTGGCCGAGAAAGATCAGATGGTCGACGGCCTGCCGCCCGGCCGCCGTGTCGTCGATCGACACAGAGGGATAGTTCTCCACCTGGCCGCCGGCCGCGACGATGTGCACACCCATCAGCTCCAGCCGGGCCCGCTCGTCGTCGCGGACCGGCATGCCGAGCACGACGATGGCGTCGACCTTGCGCCGGGCCGGGAGCCGCTGGAAGAAGTCGCGCCGGTCCGCGGTGTCGCCGACGTGGTAGAGCAGCACGTCGAGGTCGGCGTCGCGCAGCACCGACTCCAGCCCGTCGAGCAGGGCCGCGAAGAACCAGCGGGAGATGTGCGGCACGACCACGGCGACCCGGCCGGTGGCGCCGCCGGCCAGGCGGGACGCCTCGGGGGAGATCACATACGACAACTGCTCGGCGGCGGCCAGCACCCGCGCCCGGGTCTCGGCGGCGACGTGCGGATGGTTGCTCAGCGCCCGGGAGGCGGTCGCCATCGACACGCCGGCGCGGCGTGCCACATCAGCCATGTTCGCGGGCGGCACCGCGCCAGCGTAGCAACCGCTGGAAGCGTTTCCGACTACGCATCCTCTGCGTATAGCGACTGTTGACATGAGACGTACGTCACATGAACGCTGATTCCTGCAAGCGTTTCCAGGCCACCTTCATCGCCGAGGGGACAGCATGGTGCTTGAGAAGAAGTCACGCGGTCTGGCCGCACTGCTGCTGGCCGCGTCGGTCGTGTCCGGGTGCGGCGACGGCGACGGCGGATCGACCACCCTCACCTACTACATCGCCGACGCCGCCCAGGCCGAGGTGGCCGCCCGCTGCTCGGCCGAGTCCGGTGGCGCCTACACGTTCAACGTCCAGCGGCTGCCCAACACCGCGGCCGGCGGGCGCGAGCAGTTGCTGCGCCGGCTCGCCGCCGAGGACCGCTCGCTCGACATCGTCAGCGTCGACCCGCCGTTCATGGCCGAGTTCGCCAACGCCGGGTTCCTGCGGCCGTTCACCGCCGCCGAGCGCGAGCAGTTCTCCGCCGGGGTGCTCGACGGCCCGCTGAAGCAGTCGACGTTCCGGGACACGCTCTGGTCGGCGCCGCTCTACGGCAACACCCAGCTGCTCTGGTACCGCAAGTCGGTGCTGGCCAAGGCCGGCGTCGACCCGTCGGCCGGCCCGGTCACCTGGGACCAGCTGATCCAGGGCGCGACGAGGGCCGGGGTCACCGTGGCCGCGCAGGGCCGCCGCAACGAGAGCCTGATGGTCTGGGTCAACGCGCTGGTCTCGTCGGCCGGCGGCGCGATCCTGCAGCCGGGCTCCGAGAACGTGCCGGCCGCCGAGGTCAAGGGCGGCCTGAACACCGAGGCCGGCGCGCAGGCGGCCCGGATCATGCACGATCTCGCGGTGTCACCGGCCGCGCCGGCCGGGTTCAGCACCGCGGGCGAGGAGGACTCCCGGGCCGCTTTCCAGGCCGCCGACGGCGGTTTCATGGTCAATTGGCCGTACGTGTGGGCCGCCTTCGACTCGGCCGTCGAGGAGGGGTCGCTCCCGGCGAACTTCAAGGACGACGTCGGCTGGGCCGCCTATCCCCGCGTCGACGCCGGCACCGGGAGCGCCGCCCCGTCGGGCGGGCTCGGCCTGTCGATCAGCGCGTTCAGCAGCCGCCAGGACCTCGCCGTCCAGGCGATCCGCTGCCTGGCGAACGAGCGGAGCCAGAAGGACTTCATGAAGACCGCCGGCAACCCGGCCGCACTCGCCTCGGTCTTCGACGACCCGGAGATCCGGCAGCTGTTCCCGATGGCCGACGAGATCCGCACCGGCCTCGACGCGGCCACCCCGCGGCCGGTCAGCCCCTACTACGGCGACGTCACCGGCTCGATCCAGTCGGCGTTCCACCCGCCGGGCGACCTGTCGCCGCAGACCACGCCGGAAGCGGCGAACGACCTCCTCGAGGACGTCCTGTCCAACAAGAGATTGATCTAGGAGCGGCCGTGAGCACTGTCGAAGCGCCCCCGCGCGCCCCCGTGGCCGCCCGCCGCCCGCGACGGATCCGGCTGACCGACCGCGCGCGCCACGAACGCAACCTCGGCTGGATGCTGGCCGGGCCGGCGTTCATCGCGATGGTCGCGGTCACCGGGTATCCCATTCTCAACGCCATCTGGCTGTCGCTGTTCGACTACCGCCTGACCGACCCCGGCGACCGGGAGTTCATCGGGCTCGGCAACTACGCCACCATCCTCGGCGACGGGCTGTTCTGGCAGCAGTTCGGCGTCACCGCGCTGATCACGGTGGTCACCGTGGCCGTCGAGCTGGTGCTCGGCTTCGCCCTCGCGATGGTCATGCACCGGGCGCTCTACCTGCGGACCGCGCTGCGCACCGCGATCCTCGTGCCGTACGGGATCATCACGGTCGTCTCCGCCTACGCCTGGGCCTACGCGTTCAGCAACACCTACGGGTTCGTCAACGGGCTCTTCGGGCTCGGCGACTTCGACTGGTTCGGTGGCACCTGGTCCGCGCTGTTCACGGTCTGCGTCGCCGAGATCTGGAAGACCACGCCGTTCATGTCGCTGCTGCTGCTCGCCGGCCTGGCCCAGATCCCCGACGACTACCTGGAGGCGGCCAAGGTCGACGGCGCCAAGGCCTGGCAGCGGGTCAGACGGGTGATCCTGCCGAACATGAAGGCCGCGATCATGGTGGCGCTGCTGTTCCGTACCCTCGACGCCTTCCGGATCTTCGACAGCGTGTTCATCATGACCGCCGGAGCGCAGGGCACCGAGACCCTGTCCTTCCTGGCCTACCGGCAGACGATCAGCCGGGTCATGGTCGGGCTCGGCTCGGCGGTCAGCGTCATCCTGGCGATCCTCGTCGTCCTCATCGCGGTGCTGTTCGTGAAGGTTTTCAAGACCGACCTGTCGCAGCAGAGGGGGGAGCGCTGATGGGCACCAGCCGCCGCACGCAGGTCTTCTGGATCGCCGGCGCGATCCTGATCATCGCCTACGCGATCGTCCCGGTGCTGTGGATCGTGTCGCTGTCCTTCAAGGAGGGCGACGACATCACCAACAACGCGTTCCTGCCGACCGTGTGGAGCTGGGAGAACTACCGGACCGTCTTCGCCTCCGACCTGTTCACCACGGCGCTGCGCAACTCCGTCGGGATGGCCCTGATCGCCACGACGATCTCGGTGGTCCTGGCGACGCTCGCGGCGTACGCCGTCTCGCGGTTGAACTTCCCCGGCAAACGCCTGGTCCTCGGCGTGGCGCTGGCCATCACCGTCTTCCCGGTCATCGCGATCGCCACCCCGCTGTTCAACCTGTGGCGCACCCTCGGCCTCTACGACACGTGGCTCGGCCTGATCATCCCGTACCTGTCCTACTCGCTGCCGCTGTCGGTCTACGTGCTGGCCGCCTTCTTCCGGGAGATCCCGTGGGAGATGGAGCAGGCCGCCCAGGTCGACGGGGCCACCTCCTGGCAGGCGTTCCGCCGGGTGATCGTCCCGCTCGCCGCCCCCGGCGTCTTCACCGCGGCGATCCTGACCTTCTTCGCCGTCTGGAACGACTTCGTCTTCGGCATCACCCTCACCTCCAGCGAGGCCGCCCGGCCCGTCCCCGCCGCGCTCGCGTTCTTCCAGGGCGCCTCGCAGTTCTCGCAGCCGACCGCGCCGATCGCGGCCGCCGCCGTGGTCGTCACCATCCCCGTGGTGATCCTCGTGCTGCTGTTCCAACGCAAGATCGTGGCCGGTCTCACCAACGGCGCCGTCAAGGGCTGAAAGGACTTCCCGTGGCAGCCATCGAGATGCGCAACATCGTCAAGGAGTACGGCGACGGCTTCAAGGCCGTCAACGACGTCAGCCTCGACATCGCCGACGGCGAGTTCATGATCCTGGTCGGGCCGTCCGGGTGCGGCAAGTCCACGCTGCTCCGCATGATCGTCGGCCTCGAGGACATCACCGCCGGCGACATGGTGATCGGCGGTGACCGGGTCAACGACAAGGCGCCCCGCGACCGCAACCTGTCCATGGTGTTCCAGAACTACGCCCTCTACCCGCACCTGACCGTCTTCGAGAACATCGCCTTCCCGCTGCGGTTGCAGAAGAGCATCAGCGAGGAGGAGGTACGCCGCCGGGTGCAGGCCGCCGCCGACATGCTGGAACTCAACGAGCACCTGGACCGCAAGCCGGCGAACCTCTCCGGCGGCCAGCGGCAGCGTGTCGCGATGGGCCGCGCCATCGTCCGCGAGGTCAACGCGTTCCTCTTCGACGAGCCGTTGTCCAACCTCGACGCCAAACTGCGCGGCCAGATGCGTACCGAGATCTCCCGCATGCAGCGCCGGCTCGGCACCACCACCGTCTACGTCACCCACGACCAGACCGAGGCGATGACCCTCGGCGACCGGGTGGCCGTGCTGCGCCGCGGGTTCCTGCAGCAGGTCGCCTCGCCGCGCGAGCTGTACGAGCAGCCGGTGAACATGTTCGTCGCCGGGTTCATCGGGTCGCCGCCGATGAACTTCCTGCCCGCGCTGGTGTCCGGCGGCCGGCTGAGACTGCCGTTCCTGGAGATCGACGTCCCGGAGAAGGCGGCCGGCAAGGTCACCGACGGGCAGCTGCTGATCGCCGGGCTGCGGCCGGACCACTTCGACGACGCCCGCCTGCTCGACCCCGCCAGACGGGAGCGCGGCGCCACCTTCCGGGCCCGCGTCGACGTCACCGAGTGGCTCGGCGACGCGCAGTACGCGTACCTCCCGTTCGACGCCGGTGACGAGGTCACCAAGCAGCTCGCCGACCTGGCCGCCGAACTCGACAGCGAGGCGTTGCGTACACAGCTCGTCGTCAAGATCGACGCGATGAGCCGGATGCGGGAGAACCACGAGGGCGAGTTCTGGGCCGACACCCGCCGCATGCACCTGTTCGACCCGCGGACCGGCGAGAACCTCACCCGCGACGAGGCCGCCGCCGCCGAGCTGGCCCAGCTGGAGCAGGAGAGACTGCAGGAGCGCACCGGATGAGCTGGTGGCGCCACGCGGTGATCTACCAGGTGTACGTGTGGAGCTTCGCCGACTCCGACGGTGACGGCATCGGTGACCTGCGTGGCGTCCGCTCGCGGCTGCCGTACCTGCGCGACCTCGGGGTGGACGCGATCTGGCTCAACCCGTTCTACCCGTCCCCGCAGGCCGACAACGGCTACGACGTCGCCGACCACCGCGACGTCGACCCACGGTTCGGCACCCTGGCCGACGCCGACGACCTGATCCGTGACGCCCACACGCTCGGGCTGCGGATCATCATCGACCTGGTCCCCAACCACACGTCGTCCGAGCACCGGTGGTTCCGGGAAGCGCTGGCCGCCCCGCCCGGCGCCGCCGCCCGTGGCCGCTACCTGTTCCGGGACGGCCGCGGCCCCGGCGGCGACCGGCCACCCAACAACTGGACCAGCCGGTTCGGCGGCGGCGCGTGGACCCGGGTGCCGGACGGCCAGTGGTATCTGCACCTGTTCGCCCCGCAGCAGCCCGACCTGGACTGGACCGCGACCGAGGTCCGCGAGGAGTTCCACGACATCCTGCGCTGGTGGCTCGCCCGCGGCGTCGACGGGTTCCGCATCGACGTCGCGCACGGGCTCGCCAAGGACCCGCAGATGCCCGACGTCACCGACCCCTCGCCGCCCGGCGGCGCCCACCCGCACTGGGACGTCGACGAGGTCCACGACGTGTACCGCGCGTGGCGCCGGATCCTCGACGAGCACCCCGGCGAGCGGGTCTTCGTCGGCGAGATCTGGGTGCAGACCGCCGACCGGCTGGCCCTCTACCTGCGGCCCGACGAGCTGCACACCGCGTTCAACTTCGCCTTCCTCACCGCCCCGTGGTCGGCGCCGGCCCTGCGCGCGGCGGTCGACGACAGCCTGCGCGCCCTGGAACAGGTCGGCGCGCCGGCCACCTGGGTGCTGTCCAACCACGACGTGGTCCGGCACGTCACCCGGTACGGCGGCGGCACGACGGGCGTACGGCGGGCCCGGGCGGCGGCGCTGCTCATGCTGGCCCTGCCCGGCAGCGCCTACCTCTACCAGGGCGAGGAGCTCGGCCTTCCCGAGGTCGAGGACCTTCCCGACGAGGTACGACGTGACCCCGTCTTCCGGCGCACCGGAGGCGCCGACCCCGGCCGCGACGGATGCCGCGTCCCGCTGCCCTGGTCGGGGGAGTCACCGTCGTACGGGTTCGGGCCGGGCCCCGGGTCGTGGCTGCCCCAGCCGCCCTCGTGGGCGGACCTGACCGCGGAACGGCAGGCCGCCGACCCGTCCTCGATGCTCACCCTCTACCGCACGGCCCTGTCCCTCCGGCCGCACGCCACCGGCGACCTGACCTGGCTGCCCGCCACCGGCGAGGTGCTGGCCTTCCGCCGCGGCCCCGGTTTCCTCTGCGTCGTCAACGTCGGCGACACCCCGGCCCCGATCCCGGCCGAGGCGCGTCGCGCCACGATTCTGTTGTCCACCGCCCCCGCGACGACGGGCGGCACGCTGCCCCCGGCCTCGGCCGCCTGGTACCGCTGCTGACCGTCGAGCCGCGACTCTTCGTCCGCAGCGCCACTTCGGCCGCAACGGTGTTGACAGTGGACGGTCTCCATCGATATACAGAGCGGCTGTTCATCGGACGGGTCTCAGGGGGAATGATCGGTGGCACTCGACAGCCCAAAATTGCACAAGGTGCTGGATGACATCGAGAGCGGCGTGCTTCAGTTGCCTGATTTTCAGCGTGAGTGGAAGTGGGACGATCAGCGTATCCGCGAATTGATCGCGACGGTCACCCTCGACTATCCGCTCGGCGTGGTCATGACGCTGGAGACCGGCGGCAAGAAGCCGTTCCGGCCGCGTACGCTCACCGGCGCCGAGTCGAGCCGGTCGGTCACTCCTGATCTGCTCCTGCTCGACGGCCAGCAGCGGCTCACCTCGCTCTTCCAGGCCCTGCACATCGACCGGCCGGTCCGGACCGTCGACGAGCGCAACCGCGAGCTCGAGCGTTGGTACTACGTGGACATCGCCCGGGCGGTCGGCTCATCGACCGACCGTGACGAGGCCATCGTCTCCGTGCCCGCGGAGCGAATGCTGCGTTCGAACTTCGCCCGGACGGTGGAACTCGATCTGAGCAGCCGCACCCTGGAATGCCGCGCCGGTCATTTCCCGCTGAACATCGTGTTCGACGGCGACGAGGTGACGGCCTGGCAGCGTGAATTCGTTCTCATGAACGACGCCAACTGGAACCTCTGGGCCCAGTTCCAGCAGAGCATCCTGCACAACATCCAGTCGTTCCAGATCCCCATGATCAAGCTGGCCGCCACGACCACCAAGGACGCGGTCTGCTCAGTGTTCGAGCGGGTGAACACCGGTGGCGTGCCGCTGAACGTCTTCGAGCTGCTGACCGCGACCTACGCCGGTGACAGCGACTTCGAGGACGCCAACGGCGACTACTACCGGCTGCCGGACGTCTGGCAGGACATCAAGAAGGGCCTGGCCACGTCGTACCCTGTCTTCGGGCGTCTGGAGCAGAGCATCGAGGACGGGCTGAGCAGCAGCGACTTCCTCCAGGCGGTCACCCTCGTCTGTACCTGGGAGCGTAAGCAGGAACGGTCGGCGACCGCTGTCTCCTGCAAGCGGCGGGACCTACTCAACCTTCCCCTGCGCGACTTCATCCGGATCGCGCCCCGGGTGGCCGAGGCATTCGAATGGGTCGGTGCCTTCCTCGGCGAGCAGTTTATCGTCCGGCAGAACGACCTGCCGTACCGTACTCAGCTCGTTCCCATGGCCGCGGTACGGGCGATCCTGGGCGAACGTACCGACGAGCCGGACAACCGTGACCTGCTCACCCGCTGGTACTGGTGCGGCGTGCTCGGCGAGATGTACGGCGGCGCCACCGAGAGCCGCTTTACCCGCGACGTCGAGCAACTGGTCGCCAGGGCTGCTGGTGACGAGAGCCTCGTCCCGGACACGATCGTGGAAGCGGCGTTCCTCGCCGACCGCCTGGACACCCTGACTACCCGTAACAGCGCCGCCTACAAGGGCATCTACGCGCTGCTGGTCAAGCAGGGGGCGATCGACTGGTTCCATGCCGAGGGGCCGCTCAGTGCCGGCGCGCTGCTACAGCACGCCGTGGACGTCCGGCAGGTCTTCCCGAAGTCCTGGCTCGCTCGCAACCTTCCGGGGGAGAGCCGGGGCAACTCGATCGTGAACAAGACGCCGCTGTCCTACCGGGCGAGCAAGAGCCTGATCGGGGCGCCGTCGGCGTACCTGCAGTTGCTGGCCCGGGAGACCGGGACCAGGCGGGAATGGTTCGACGACGTCATCGCCACCCACGTGATCGATCCGTCGGCGCTGCATGCCAACGACTTCTACGCCTTCTACTTCGACCGTTCTGCGCGGCTCGTCGAGCTTGTCAACGACGCCATGGGCAAGCGTACCGTCTTCCGTGACGCCTCGGACCGGTGATCGTGACCGACACCCGGCGTCCCAGCAGCCAGGAGCTTCTCGCTCTGAAGGGCAAGACCCTTCGGGTCACCGACCTGCTCGCCATGTTCGGAGAACGGGCCCGCAACTTCCACAACGTGCCGGTGATCGAGCGGGCGCTGCAGGAAGCCGGCCTCGACACTCATCCGTCTTTCACAACCTGTGGGCTCGCGACACGGATGCTGGTGATCGCCCACAACATCGGGCCGGCCGGCGAGGAAGAAGCCGACGAGGAGGTGCAGCCCGGAATCCTGCCCCAGCAATCGTTCAAGATCGGCGACATTCCGTCTGCCCGGGGTGGTGTCTTCTCGGTCAAGTCCACGGCTCCGCTGCACACCGCCACCTACACGATGCGGCAGAAGAACTACTCCCAGATTCCGGTGATCGACGGCATGGCCGAGATCAAGGGCGTCATCACCTGGAGTTCGATCGCCGCCCGGTATGAGAAGGGCGAGGTCCCGACGCTCGCCAACGCCATGGTCCAGGACTCGATCCCGATGGCCGAGGTGCACCACGATCTCTTCAGCCGCCTGCCCGAACTGCGGCAGTATGGTTATCTGCTGGTACGGGACAACAATGGCATCTTTGTCGGGATCATTACCGGCGACGACATCACCGGCCAATTCCACACCCTCGCCCTGCCGTTCTTCCTGGTGGGCGAGATCGAGTCGCGGCTGCGTCTCTGTCTGGGCCCGAAGCTGACCGGCGACCCGGTCCGCGCGCTGAAGGGCCCGAACCACTCCGGCGACTTCTCGAAGCTGATGTTCGGCGAGTACATCAAACTGCTCAGCGGGGATCAGCAGAACGCCGGCCTGCGCGCCTGTGCCGACACCAACTGGGCGTCGCTCGGGTGGGGAGTGGACCGTACCCAGTTCGTTGCTCAGCTGGACCGCGTCCGGATCATCCGCAACCAGATTGCACACTTCGATGAGGAGCCACTCAGCCCACACGAGATTGACGAGTTGCGGGAGTTTTCCGGGCTGCTGAAACAACTGCTCTGACGGGCCCGAGGCCTGCCCGGGTGGGTCCTCCGGCCCTACCCGGGCGCTGCGGTCCTTCAGCAGGCTGCGAGGGTGATCACTTCCGGAAGTCAGCCTGTGCTCATCCAAGGTGGCATGGGGGTCGGTGTCTCGCATTGGCGGCTGGCGAGCGCGGTCGCCCGTACCGGTCAGATCGGGGTGGTCTCCGGGGTTGCCCTTGATGTGCTGCTCGCCCGGCGGCTGCAGCACGGGGACGAGGGCGGGCACGTCCGGCGGGCGCTCGGCGCGTTTCCGGTGCCGGAGGTGGCCCGGGACATCCTGGAGCGGTACTTCGTGGACGGCGGGGTCGCCGGTGGCGGGCCGCTGCGGCCGGTGCCCCAGCAGGGGCTGCGGCCGCGCCGGCACACCCAGCAGCTGGCGGTCGTGGCGAACTTCGTCGAGGTCTTCCTCGCCAAGGAGGGGCACGACGGGCCGGTCGGTGTCAACTATCTGGAGAAGATCCAGCTGGCCACCCCCTGTGCGGTGTACGGGGCGATGCTCGCCGGCGCCGACTGGGTGCTGATGGGCGCGGGGCTGCCCACCGAGATCCCACGGCTGCTGGACGCGCTCGCCGGGCATCGGCCGGCACGGCTGCCGGTGACCGTCCACGGCGCCCGGCCGGGGGAGGAGCACCACGTCGCCATCCACCCGCGGGAGCTGCTCAGCGCCGACCTGCCGCCGCTGCGACGGCCCGGGCTGCTGGCGATCGTGTCGTCGGCGACGCTCGCCGCCTACCTCGCGCGGGACGAGACGACCCGGCCGGACGGGTTCGTGCTGGAGACCTCGGTCGCCGGCGGGCACAGCGCCCGGCCGCGCGGCAAGCTCACCCTCGACCCGGACGGCGAGCCGGTGTACGGGCCCCGCGACCTCCCCGACCTGCCGAAACTGGCGGCGCTGGGGCTGCCGTTCTGGCTGGCCGGCGGGCAGGCGAGCCCCGGACGGCTGGCCGCCGCCCGGGCCGCCGGGGCCGCCGGGATCCAGGTGGGGACGGCGTTCGCCCTCAGCCGCGACTCCGGCCTCGACGACGCTCTCCGGCAGCGGCTGCTGGGGCAGGCCGCCGACGGGACACTGGTGGTGCGTAACGACGTGCGGGCGTCGCCCACCGGGTTTCCGTTCAAGATGGTGCCGATGACGGGGACGACCGCGGAGGAGCAGGTGTACGCCGTACGCCCGCGGATGTGCGACCTCGGCTATCTGCGCACGCCGTACCGCCGGCCGGAAGGCGGTGTGGGTTTCCGGTGCCCGGCCGAACCCGTCGACGAATACGTGCGCAAGGGCGGCCTCGCCGAGGACACCGTGGGCAGCCGCTGCCTGTGCAACGGGCTGGTCGCCACCGTCGGGCTGCCGCAGCGGCGGGCCGGGGGCTATGTGGAGCCGCCGCTGGTGACGCTCGGGCAGGATCTCGGGTTTCTGCCGCACCTGCCGGCCGGGTTCACCGCGGCCGACGTCGTCGGATACCTGCTCGGCGGCCCGGCCGGCAGTGCGGGTCGGGGCGCACCCGATCCACAGCGCTGAGCGGCCGTCATCGCCGGCGTGGCCGGAACGGATTCCGGGCCTTGCGCGAAGGAGTGAAAAAAGGGCCGGGACAATGCGGATGACATGCGTGGCGACGATCAATCATCCGACTTCTGTATCAGCCGGCATTACACTTTCGAAAGTCAGGCTCCTGCAGTGCGGGCGACTGTAGTTTCACAGTGCTCACATGAGTGGAACCCGAGTTCGGTTCATTCGTATGCAGACCCCTTTTCAAAGGGAAGGGTGCTGCAATGGCGTCGCTTACCTACGAGGTGATCGGGAGACGACTCCGGCTCTGCGTGGTCGATGGGCCGCCGTTCGCACGCGTTGCTCCCGACGGGGACGTGTGCCCGGTTCGCCCTCTGGAAGGACACCGATGACCGTCATCACCGACATCCTCTCCGCCGCCTGCCTGTCCGATCCGGCCCGGGTCTGGGAGGCGCTGCGTGAGACCGAGCCGCTCGCCTTCCATCCGGGCATGAACGCCTACGTGATCAGCCGTTACGCCGACGTCGAACGGGCCTTCAAGGATCCCGTCTTCACCAGCGACAACTACGGCTGGCAGCTGGAGCCGGTGCACGGGCGCACGATCCTGCAGATGGACGGGCGTGAGCATTCGATCCATCGCCGGCTGGTCACCCCGGCCTTCCGTGGTGGGGAGCTGACCGCCCGGTTCGTGCCGGTGATGCGCCGTAACACCGCCGAGCTGCTCGACGTGTTCCGGCACACCGGTGAGGTCGACCTGGTCGACGCGTTCACCACCAGGTATCCGATCAACGTGATCGTGGACATGCTGGGGCTGCCCAAGTCCGACCACGTGCTGTTCCATCGCTGGTACACGTCGCTGATGGCGTTCCTGGCGAACCTCACGCAGGATCCGCAGGTGGCGGCCGCGGGGCTGCGGACCCGTGACGAGCTGGCGGAGTATCTGCTGCCCCGGATCGCCGAGCGGGCCGCCGACCCGGGTGACGACCTGATGTCCGTGCTGTGCACCGCGGAGATCGACGGCCAGCGGATGACCGCCGCGCAGATCAAGGCGTTCGTCAGCCTGCTGCTGCTGGCCGGGGGCGAGACCACCGACAAGGCGCTGGCGAGCATGATGCACAACCTGATCCGCAATCCGGATCAGATGGCGAGGGTACGCGCGGACCGGACCCTGATCGGCCATGCTCTCGCCGAGACGTTGCGGTACTCGCCACCCGTACAGATGATCATGCGGCAACCGGCCGCCGACGTGGAGCTCTCCGGTGGAACGGTGCCCGCCGGCGCGACCGTGATCTGCCTGATCGCCGCCGCCAACCGCGACCCGCGCCGCTACGCCGACCCGGACCGTTTCGACGTCGGCCGTCCCGACCTGGATTTCGCGAAGGCCTACACCGCCGCCGCCAACCACACCGGCTTCGCGCTCGGCCGGCACTTCTGTGTCGGCGCGATGCTCGCCCGGACCGAGGTCGAGGTCGCCGCCAACGCCCTGCTGGACGCGATGCACGACATCGAGCTGACCGAGCCGGCCGTGCCGCAGGGCCTGTTCACCCGTGCCCCGGCCGCTCTGCGCCTGCGGTTCCGGCCGGCCACGTGACCGGCGATCGGCGGCTATCATCAACGCTTCGAAGTGGATCGGTCACTGTGGAGCGGGGCGCCATGCCGGACGAGTTCGGGCCACCTGTCTTTCGGGGCGTCCATGAGCTGCTGAAACTGGTGCTCTTCCTGCGGCGGCGGCCACGGTTCCTGCCGCGCGTGTCGGACATGTCGGTGCACGGCGACATCCCGCTCCCACTGATCCAGCTGGCCGGGCCGGAGGAGTCGGTGCACGGCTTCCTGCTCGGGCTGCGCGACGAGCTGGAGAAGGCCGAGCCGCGTACGCCGTACGTCCTGATCGACGCCGCCGCCCTCGCGCCCGCCGCACCGGCCGCCCCCGGCGCCGCGCCCGCGCCGGAGGCCCCGGCCGAGCCGCCCGAGCTGGTGCTCCTCGACCACCTGTGCCGCCGTCTGCAGGAGGACCGGTTCGCGGAGCGGCCCAACGGCTTCCGCCGCTACCGCCTCGCCAGGTGGCTGACCCGGCACACCCTCGAACAACCCGGCCTGCGCGACCCGCAGTCGGAGATCGTCGGGATCCTGCGCCGGTGGCGCGGCGAGCCGTCGACCGCCCAGGACGCCGCGCAGACGCAGATCTCCCCGCAGGGCAGCAACACCTTCTCCACCGCCTTCCTCACCGGCGGGTTCTGGCTGCTGCGGCTGGGGCTGATCAAATGGCTCGGCCGGCGCTCGTACGGGATCGTGCCGGAGGCCCGCTGGTTCATGCGCCGCCAGACCTACATGGTGCCGCGGCACTCCTCGGACTTCTTCGGTTTCGCCGAGCGCCTCACCGCCGGCCGGCTCACCAAGGAAAATGAGGATCAGCTGCACAAACTGCTCGTGCACGCGTTCCTCGAGGACCTGCGGCAGGCCTACCGGCGGCGCCGGCTGTCGGTGCTGCCCCGGCGGCGGGGGTGGCGGCGCACCGCGTACGTCCCGGTGCTGATCGGCCACGCGACCGCGGGCAACGGCGGCGTCCGGCTGATGAGCCTGATCAACGACGTGCGCAACGAGACCGGCGAGCTGGACCCGCTGCTGGTGATCGCCGGGCGGCGCGACGACCCGGCCGCCGAGGGGCAGACCAAGCTGTACGCGCCAGCCAGCAACACCGCCTACACGAACTGGAAGAAGGACCTCCCGGTACAGCGGCAGAAGCTGGCCGCCGACGCCCGGTTCCTCACCATCCACCTGCGCGAGCCGTTGTCGCCGTCGGCCATCGCCAACACCTCCGGCGAGGACCCGGACGCCTGGGCCGACCTCGATCTGAACCCGGGCCGCCCGTCGCTGCTGGCCCGGCGCGGCGTGCTCGAGGTGCTGCTGGTGGCGGCCCTCGTCGCGGTCGCCGCGCTGCCCGCCGCCCGGTGGGCCGACTACTGGCGGGCCGGCTGCTCCTATCTGAAGGTGACGGCGGACTCCGGGATCGCGGTGCGGTTGGCCGAGGTCGGCCCCGGTGACCGTCAGTGTGTCGGCTTCAGTGACAACGAGGCGCAGATCTTCGGCAGCAACGAACGGCTCGAGGCCGCCCAGCGGGAGGTGTTCCGGCTCAACGCCGAGGCGGCCGTCCTGCACGGCCGGCAGCCGGGCCGTCCCCTGATCAGCATCGTCTACTTCGCCGGGCTCACCCATGCCGGCGCCGACCTGGAGACCGACAACGCGGTCGCCGAGGAGCTGATCGGGCTGGCCATCGTCCAGCGCCAGCAGAACCTGTCGGTGACCGGCCAGAACGAGCCGCTGCTCCGGGTGATCATCGCCAACGGGGGCCGCGGGATGTCGGTCGCCGACCAGGTCACCCGGGACATGCTGATCCCGCTCGCGGAGCGCGACCCGAGCGTCAAGGCGGTGGTCGGGCTGGACCGTACCGTCCCGCAGACCCGGCAGGCGATCGCCGACCTGGGGCGGGCCGCCGTGCCCACGATCGCCACCACGCTCACCGGCTCGGGGCTCGCCGACGCGTCCAAGTTCTACTTCCAGATGGTCTCCGGCAACCCGCAGCAGGCCCAGCTGATCGCCGCCTACCTCAAGCACCTCACCAGCCCGAAGGTGGAGTTGCTCACCATCGTCCGGCCGGCGCCGGGCGGCCCGCCCGACGACTACGTCGACACGCTGGTGGCCGAGCTGACCAGGGCGGTCGCCGGGATCGCCACGGCCGAGGTGGTCGAGCTGCCCGGTGGCGCCGCCCTCAAGCCCTGCACCAGCGCCGACCCGCGGGCCTCCGGGCAGAGCCGGATGTACTTCTACGCCGGGCGCGAGACGGGCTACGCCGGATTCCTGCAGGCGATCAAGGAGGACTGCGCGGTGGAGACCCTGCCGCGGATCGTCGCCGACGACGCCATCACCCGGATGGTCGCCCAGCCCGCGTTCCGTCAGCAGAGCTATGTGGCCGAGATGGATCTCGACTACGTCGCGCTCGGCAGCCTCGTCGTCCTGGCCGGGCGCAGCTGTCCCCAGCAGCGCACCCCGGCCGCGCCGCTGGCCGGCAAGAGCCGTCTCGTGGAGTTCTGCGCCGGGTACTTCGACCTGATCCACGACGAGTCGTCGCAGCTGTTCGACAAGAAGTGGGCCGTTCCGTCGTACCCCGGTGAACGGGTCGGTGTCGCCTATGACACCGCCGACCTGGTCATCACCGCGGCGCGCCAGGCCGGGCCCGCCCCGTGGAACCGGGCGTGGCTCGCGCAGCTCTTCCGCGACAGGGAGTTCGCGCACGTCGGCGCCAGCGGCCGGATCAGCTTCGCCGACTCCCGGGTCGGCGCCAACCGCAACATCGCGATCCTGCGGCTGCCCACCCCGGCCAATGCGGCCGAGGCGGCCGACACGACCCCGCACTGTCTCTTTCTGATCGGTGAGTTGTACGGGAAGGAGACCGCCACCCAGCAGGCGGCCACCGGCTGCCCCACCGGTTGACGGACACGTCCGGACAGTCGTAATTTTCATCGCGTTGTCGTGATGATGAAAAGGGTGACCACTGATGTCGGGTGAGAGCGGCGGACTGCTGGGGCGGCTGCGCATCGAGGGGCCGCAGATGCCGGAAGCGCTCGGCCGGATCGCCGAGGCCATCCTCGCCGACCCGGAGACCTCGGCGCACGCCAGCATCGTCGACCTGGCCGAGCGATCCGGGACGTCCACCGCGACGGTCACCCGATTCGCCCGGACGCTGGGCTTCAAGGGGTACGCGAGCCTGCGCGTCGCCGTGGCCACCGAGACCGGCCGCGCCGAACAGGCCCGCTGGGAGACCGACATCAGCGGCGACATCGCGCCCGGCGATCCACTCGACCAGGTGCTGAGCGTCGTCGCGGCGGCCGACACCCGGGCCATCCAGGGCACCGCGGCCGGCCTCGACGTGACCGCGATCGATGCCGTCGCCGCCGCGATCGCCGGCGCCCAGCGGGTCGAACTCTTCGGCTTCGGCAGCAGCGGCACCGCGGCCCGCGAGATGGCGTTCCGCCTCGAACGCATCCGGGTGCCGGTCTGGCACCGCCAGGACAGCCACACCGCCCTCACCAACGCGGCGCTGCTCCTGCCCGGCGACGTGGCGATCGGACTGTCCCACTCCGGGCGCACCCGTGAAGTCATCGAGACGCTCGCCGAAGCCGCCGACCACGGGGCGCTGACCGTGGCCGTCACCAGTTTCGCCCGATCGCCGCTGGCCGAGGTCGCCGACATCGTCTTCACCACGAGCGTGCTGGAGACCACGTTCCGCCTGGCGGCGTTGTCCGCCCTGCACTCGCAGCTGCTCGTGCTCGACCTGATCTACGTGGCGGTGGCGCAGCGCACGTACGAGCGTACCGCCGAGGCCTTGAAACTGACCGTTCGCGCCGTCGACGCGCATCGCCTGCCGGAGAAGGCGCCCGGTCGCAAGCGCAGGCCCTCCGCGGACCGGTAGGTCACAGTTTCAGCCGGTATCGCTGCTCCAGGCGGCCGCTGCGGGGATGCGGTGTGGGGTCACCGTCGCGGAGCCAGCCGAAGCTCTCGTAGAGGGTGACGGCCCGGGGATTGTCCAGGTAGACCTCCAGCTCGCCCTCGGTGAAACCGGCGGCGGCGAGGAGGCCCGGCAGATCGCGCATCAGGAGGCGGCCGACTCCGAGGCCCCAGCTCGACGGCCGTACGCCCAGGTAGCGGATGTGGGCGGTCAACTCGCCGGTGGACTCGCCGGTGGACTCGTCGCTGGGCTCGTCGCTGGGCTTTATCGCGGCGAAACCGTGGACACGGGTGTCGTTGTCGATCGCCACCACCAGCAGGGAACGCGGGGAACTCCCGACCACCTGCTCGATCAACGGCAGCGCCTGGTCGAGCGGGGCCAGATCGGGGTCGTTGTCGCGTGCGGCGGTGGCCTCGGCCCAGATGGTGGCGGCCTCGGCGAGGTGCTGTCCGGGGGCGGCCACCTGGACGCTCAGATCGATCATGGGGTGACTCTGTCACCGAAGATCCGAAACGGACATCGATTTAGCCCGTCATCAGCCGCGGTCCTCGGACAGCGACTGCTGGACCACGAGATAGACCTGTTCGACGGTGATGCCGTGTCTGCGGGCTATCAGCGCTACGTCGTGGCCGTCGCCGTAATCGGCCACTATCGCGTCGGGATTCACGAAACCCTGCATCTGGTACGGCGGGGGCGCGTAGTAGGCGGGCGGAGGCGGTTGGTGGTAGGCGGGCGGAGGCGGTTGGTAGTAAGCGGGCGGAGGCGGCTGGTAGTAGGCGGGCGGCGGCTGCGCCGGTCCAGCGGGTCCGACCTCTCGCGCGACCAGGGTGAAGACCTGCTCGACGGTCAGCCCGTAACGAGCCGCGATCGCCTCGACCTCATACCCGTCGCCGAACTCCGCGACGATGCGGTCCTCTCTGGTCTGATACGGCTCGGTCACAGGCCGAAGTTACCGCGCGGCGTCCACCCCGGGAACCGCTGTCAGTTCATCGACAGCGGATCGGGCGGGAAGAGGTCGTGGCCCTCCCACGGGTCGACCGCATCCGGGTACGCCGAACTCTCCGGCTCCGGCTCCGCCTTGGCCGGCTTGGGGATGGGCCTGGTGGCGGGCAGCGGCTCCCGCGCGGGTGCGGGAGGCGGCTCAGGAAACGGTCTGGTCGCGGCGATGGGTTTGGGTGCGGGTGCGGGAGGCGGCCCAGGAAACGGTCTGGTCGCGGCGATGGGTCGGTGCGGGGGCTCGGGAGCCGGCCCGGGGAACGGTGTGGTCGCGGCGATGGGTTCGGGTGCGGGTTCCGGAGCCGGTCCGGGGAACGGTCGGGTCGCGGCCGGGGGAGGCGCCGGTGTGGCCAGGGCGGTGGGTTCCGCCAGCAGTGCCGAGGCGGCGGCGCGCTCGGAGTTGAGGCGGGCCCGGGCCGAGTCGAACACCGGGCCGCTCAGGCCGGTGAGCGGTTCGGCCTGCCACCGGCCGAGGGCGGTCCGGATCTCGTCGGTCGCGGCGCCGATCGCGCCGGTCTGGTGCTCGGCGTGGGCGCGGGCCAGCGCCGCCCGGAAGACACCGGTGTCGACAGCGGTTTCCCCCGCCCGGATGACATAGCCGCCGTCGGTGAGCGTGATCAGCGAGGTGCGTTCCGGGTCGAGGCCGCGGCGCAGCGCACCGATGAAGCGCTGTACGACGTCGATGCCGTTGGGGGGCGGGTCACCGTTCCACAGAGCGGCGACGATCTGCTCCACCGGGACCGGGCGCGGGGCGTGCAGCAGCAGAAGGGCGAGGACCGCCTGCTGTTTCGGGGGTCCGAGGTCGACCTGCTCCGTGCCACGGTACGCACGGATCGGGCCGAGCATCTCGAAGCGCAGCGCGACGGCGGAGGTGCCGTCGTTCATCCCGTTTACCCCCATCGAACAGCGAGTTCCCGGCAGCAGCATAACGACGGGCGTCCCGCTCGAGGTCCTGCGGGGGAACAGGCGACGGCCACCGAACGGTCACCTTTGCCGGACGTTTCCCCGGCCCCGCGTCGCCGGTGCGGATCCTCGAGGCGCGGTGGGCGTGTGGTTGAGTGGCGGGATGGACTTCGAGACCGCGCTCGGATCACTGTTCTCACCCGAGGGGCGCCGGGATCCGTACCCCGCCTATGACGTCCTTCGCGAGCACGCGCCGATCTTCTCCGGCCTCGACGGGCGCTGGTTCGTCACCACCCACGCGCTGACCAGCCGCCTGCTGCGCGACCCGAGCGTGCGCGTCGCCGACGCGGCCGTCTACGACAGCTTCTGGCCGGACTGGCGGGACAACCGGGGCGTCGCCTCGATCGTCCAGTCGATGCTGCTGACCAACCCACCGGACCACACCCGGCTGCGGCGGGCCGCGGCCGCCACCTTCACCGCGCGCCGGGTCGCCGGGATGCGCGACATGATCACCGGGCAGGCCACCGACCTGATCACGGCGATGCCGGCGAAGGCCGATTTCGTCAGCGCGTTCGCCTACCCGCTGCCGATCGCGGTGATCTGCGCGCTGCTCGGGGTGCCCGACACCGATCGCACCTGGTTCCGGGAGCAGGCCGCCGACCTCACCGTGGTGCTGGAGCCGATCAGCACCGAGGAGGAGATGGCGCGGGCCGACACGGCCGGCCGCGAGCTGGAGGACTACTTCATCGGCCTGATCGCCGAGCGCCAGAAACAGCCGCGCGAGGACCTGACCAGCGCGCTGGCCGCCGCCGGGTCCGGTCTCACCGGGCAGGAGCTGCTGGCCAACCTGGTGCTGATGCTGGTCGCCGGGTTCGAGACGACCACCAACCTGCTCGGCACGGGCCTGAAACTTCTGCTCGACCAGCCCGCCCAGGCCGACCGGCTGCGCGCCGAGCCGGAGCTGGCGCCCGCCTTCGTCGAGGAGACGCTGCGCTGGGACTCGCCGGTCCAGATGGCCGCCCGCTACGCCTCCGAGCCACTCGACCTCGGCGACGGCCGCCATCTCGCGCCGGGCGCCGACCTCAACCTGCTGCTCGGCTCGGCCAACCACGATCCCGAGCGCTACCCCGACCCGCATCGCTTCGACCCGGACCGGCCCAACATCCAGCCGGTGTCGTTCGGCGGCGGCGCCCACTACTGTCTCGGCGCGCCGCTGGCCCGGCTGGAGGCGCAGGTCGCGTTCCCGCTGCTGGTGAGCATGCTGCCCAAGCTCGCGCCGGCCGGTGAGGCGCGGCTGCGCGACCGCCTGGTGCTGCGCGGTTACGCCGAGTTGCCGGTCACCACGAGCTGACCGCCGATGCCGGAACAGATCAACACCGCCGATTTCCTGTACGAGGCGGGCGCGCTGAAACGGACCGCCCGGACCGGGTGGGCCCTCGCCCGGATCGCCGGCCGGGAGTCGGTCGCGGACCACTCGTTCCGTACCGCGGTGATCGCCATGATCCTGGCCGCGATGGCGGGCGCCGATCCGGACCGGGCCGCCACCCTCGCGCTGCTGCACGATCTGCCCGAGGCACGGCTCGGCGACATGCACCACCTGACCCGCCGCTATCTGGACGAGCCGAAACCGTTCCGCCGGGTGATCGACGACCAGACCGCCGCCCTGCCCGCCCCGGTCCGCGACCTCATCCGGGACCGCGCCGCCCAGTGGCTGGACCAGGACACCGCGGAGGCCCGCCTGGCCCGCGACGCCGATACCCTGGACTCGCTGCTGCACGTCCGCGAGAGCCTCTCCGACCGGCCCGCCCTGCGCGAACGCTGGGAGGACTACCTGGCCGGCTCGGTGACGACGGACGCGGGCCGTACCCTGCTGGCCGAGATCCGCGCCACCGACCCGGACGCCTGGTGGCCCCGCACCGTGGCCGGCGACGTGCCGCCGCACCGGTGATCTCCGGCGCTTATCGTCGGGGCATGCACATCCGGCCGATCCACCACGGCGACGCGGCCCGTCTCGCCGTCCTGCTCGACCAGCTCGGCTTCCCGTCGACCGAGCGGGAGGTCCGCCAGCGTCTCGACTACTGGCTCGGCGACCGGGCGGGCGCCCTGCTCGGCGCCGACGACGACGGCGCGCTGGTCGGGATGGCGGCCCTGCACATCACCCCGCTGCTGGAGGTGACCGGCAAGTTCGGCCGGCTGGCGGCGCTCGTCGTCGACGAGGCGGTCCGCGGCCGTGGTGTCGGCCGGATGCTGATCGGCGCCGCGCAGCAGCGGGCCCGGGCGGCGGGATGCCTGTTCGTCGAGGTCAACAGCAGCAACCACCGGGAGTCGGCGCACCTGTTCTACGAGAGCCTCGGCTTCACCGACAGCCGCGAGACGTCCCGCCGCTTCGTCCTGCCGCTGACCGGCCTTTGAACCGGCCCGCGCCGGGTGTGCCGGGGGCTGCGCGGGTCACCGGACGTGGTCACCGGCCTTTGAACCGGCCCGCGCCGGGTGTGCCGGGGGCTGCACGGGTCACCGGACGTGGTCACCGGCGTCCGAGCCGGCCCGCGCCGGGTGCACCGGCGGGCTGCACGGGTCACAGAACGTGGTCACCGGTGTGTGGGCGGTCAGCCGGGCCGGGATCAGGAACCACGCCAGCGCCCCGCCGGCGACCATCAGCGCGGCGCAGATCGTCATCGCGTTGCGGTAGACCGGCGCCAGCACGGCAGGGTCGGTCAGGTTCCCCGTACCCAATCCGGCGGCCAGGGGGAGGACCGCCACCGCGAGCAGGCTTGCCGCCCGGGCCACCGCATTGTTGACGCCGGAGGCGACCCCGGCGTAGGAGTCGTCCAGGGCGCCGAGCGCCGTCGCGGTCAGCGGCGCCACCAGCAGGCACAGCCCGAGACCGAAAAGGATCACCGGTGGCAGCACGTCGGCGGTGTAGGAGGCGCCCGCGCCGACCCGCGACAGCCACGCCAGCGCCGCCGCGCAGACCAGCGGCCCGGCCGCCATCGGGATCCGCGGGCCGATCCGCTGGCCCAGCGCGCCGGCCCGGGCCGACAGCAGCAGCATCAGCACGGTGATCGGCAGCAGCGCGACCCCGCTGGCCAGCGGCGAGAACCCGGCGACCACCTGCAGATTGACCACCACCAGCAGGAACACGCCGCCGTTGGCCGCGTAGACGAGCAGCGTCACCAGGTTGGCGCCGGAGAACGCCCGGGACCGGAAGATCGTCAACGGCAGCATGGGGTACGCCGAACGCCGCTCGGCGAGCACGAACGCGACCATCCCGGCCACCCCGATCACCAGCGGCACGAAGACCGTGGGGTGGCCCGGCCCGTGCTCCGGCCACGCGGTGAAGCCGTAGGTGAGGCCGCCCAGCCCGGCCGCCCCGGTGAGCAGCCCGGTGACGTCGAACGATCGGGCCGCCGACGGGTTGCGGGACTCCGGCACGTGCCGCCCGGCCACCCACAGCACGATCGCCGCCACCGGCACGTTGATCAGGAAGATCAGCCGCCAGCTGCCGCTCTCCACCAGCCAGCCGCCGAGGAACGGGCCGAGCGCCCCGCCGATGCCGCCCAGCCCCGACCACGCGCCGATCGCCTTCGCCCGGTCCTCCGGCACGAACGACGCCTCCAGGATCGCCAGCGCCCCCGGCGTGAGCAGCGCCCCGCCGACGCCCTGCAGGATCCGGGCCGCGACCAGCAGCTCGATGGTCGGCGCCAGCCCGCACAGCAGCGACGCGACGGCGAACCAGGCGACCCCGCCGAGGAACATCCGCCGCCGGCCGAACCGGTCGCTGAGCGAGCCGCCGAGCAGCACCAGCGAGGCCAGGCTCAGGGCGTAGCCGTTGACCGTCCACTGCAGGCCCGCCGAGTCGGCGCCCAGACTCCGGCCGATCTCGGACAACGCGATGTTGACCACCGTCGCGTCGATGAACGCCAGGCTGGAGCCGAGGACGGTGGCCAGCAGCACCCACCGCCCGGCCGCCGACCGGTATCGCAGAGCCCCGGGAGAAGTCACGCCGTGAGCCTCGCACACGAGACCGGCGAAGCCCACCGGGCCCGACGAAGCACCCGGGCCGACGAAGCACCTGGGGCCGGCGAAGCACCCGAGGCCGGCGAAGCCCACCGGGGCAGCCGGCACACCGGTCGGTCAGGTCGCCTCGCGCAGCCAGGTGCGGCACAGCCACCACGCGTTCACCGCGCCGAACGTGCCGGCCGGGTCGATGCCGGTCACCTCGGCGAACCGGCGGACCCGGTTGCGCACCGTGTTCGGGTGCACGAACAGCCGCCCGCCCGCGACCGTGACGTCCCGGTCGCTCTCCAGCCAGGCCAGCACGGCGTGCGCGACCGGCCCGGCGTTCGGCCCGAGCGACGTCCACGCCTGCCGGTGCCGGTCGAGCAGCGCCGCCGCCAGATCGGCCCGTACGGTCAGCGCCGCCTGCCAGGCCACGTCGGCGATGTGCACCACCCCGGTCCGGCCGGTCGCCTCGGCGGTGACCAGCGCGGCCAGGGCCAGCCGCTGCATCGGCGCCAGCTTGTCCGGCGCGGCCGGCCCGGCCAGGCCGGCCGTCGCGTCACGCGCCGAGGGCGCCCGCGACAGCACCCCGACGAACAGGTCGTCGACGATCGCGCACACCACCGGCGGCTGATCGCGCAGCGCCCGCTCGTCGAACCCGGGCCGGGCCACCAGCACCCACAGCCCGTCGGCGACCGGCAGGCCCGCCTCGGCGACGGCCAGCGCGGCTGCGGAGCCGCCCTGCAGCAGCCGCCGCAGGATCGCCGGGTCCCGCCCGCCCGGCCGTGGATCGGCCAGCGCCCTGGTGGCCCGGTGCGCGGAGATCAGCCGGCCGCGGACGGCGTCGGCCCAGTCGTCGTACAGCTCCCGGGCGTCCAGCAGCCGCTCGGCGCTGACCCCTTCGGCCCGGCCCACCTCCCTCGCCCGCGCCCAGATCGCCCGCTCGGCGACGTGGATGGCGCCCAGCACCGCCTCGATCGGCACCCCCTGCCGGGCCCGGGTGACGCCCAGCTCCTCCACGAACGACAGCTCGGCCTCGGTCGGCCCGCGACGGTCGGCCAGCGCCCGCGTCCCGGCGGTCAGCAGCGCCCGGGTGTGCCCGGCGATGTCCGACGGCGGCAGGACCGCCACCTCCCGCACCGTCGCGCGGACGCCGGCGATGACCGACGGCAGCAGGTCCTCGTCGCCCATCACCCGCTCGATCAGGTCGACCATCCCGGCCCAGCCGTCGTTCATGCCGCCATGCTGCCGCGCCGTTGTGCCGGCCCACAACCAGAACGTGAAACGGCGTGGTCCACACCATGTTCACGCCGGTCGTGGCCGCCTACCGTTTGGCCAGCGCTACAACGTCGGTAGGAGAAGTTCCATGCGTGTCGCCGTGATCGGCGCCGGAGCCGCCGGCCTCGCCACGCTCAAGGCGCTGCTGCACGCCGGGTGCGACGCCGTCGGCTACGAGAGCGGCGACCGGCCCGGCGGCCTGTGGACCGACACGTACGCCTCCCTGCACCTCAACACCAGCCGGGCCCGCACCGAGTTCGCCGCCTTCCCGATGCCGGCCGGCTGGCCCGACTACCCGTCCGCCGTCCGCGTCGCCGGATACCTCGCCGACTACGCCGACCGGTTCGGGCTCACCCCGCACATCCGGTTCGGCACGACCGTCACCCGGGTCGAGCCGCGCTGGACGGTCACCACCGAGGACGGTGACACCGGGCGGTTCGACGCCGTCGTCGTCGCCAACGGCCACAACCGGGTGCCCCGATGGCCCGCGCCCGCCTATCCGGGCACGTTCGACGGCGTCCAGATGCACGCCCACGACTACCGCACCTCCGACGTGTTCCGGGACCGGCGGGTGCTGGTCGTCGGGATGGGCAACTCGGCCATGGACATCGCCGTCGACGCCTCGCACGTCGCCCGCGGCCCGGTCCTGCTCTCCGCCCGGCACGGCGTCCACATCGTGCCGAAATACCTGTTCGGGCGTCCGGCGGACGCCACCGGCGGCGCTATCGCGGGCCTTCCCTGGCGGTTGCGGCAGGCGATCGCCGAGACGTTGCTGCGGGTCGCGGTCGGGACCCCGCAGCGGTACGGGCTACCCGCCCCGTCCCGCGGCCTGTTCCGGAGCCACCCGACCGTCAGCGACACGATCCTGCACCGGCTCACCCACGGCGAGGTCGTCGCACGGCCCGGCATCGACCGTCTCGACGGCGCGAAGGTCGTGTTCACCGACGACACCATCGACGCTGTCGACGTCATCGTCTGGGCCACCGGGTACCGCGTACACCTGCCGTTCCTGTCCTCGCGGTGGACCGGCCCGGACCCGGAGGCCCTGCCGCTCTACCGCCGGGTCTTCCACCTCGACGACCCGACCCTCGCGTTCGTCGGGCTCATGCAATCCACCGGCGCGGCGTTCCCGGTCGTCGAGGCGCAGGGCGAGCTCGTGGCCGCGTACCTCACCGGGTCCTGTGCCCTGCCCCCGGCCACCGACCAGCGCCGCGCCGTCGAACGTGCCCTGACCGCCGCCGTCGCCCGATGGGGCGCGTCCGCGCGCCCCCACATGCGCGTCGACTTCGACAGCTACATCGCCGAGCTCAACCGCGAGATCGCCCGAGGAGCCCGAAGATGACCCACCGCGATCCCCACGGCCTGCGTGTCCTGGTCACCGGCGCGTCCGGGACGTTCGGCCGGGCGATCTGCGCCCGCCTGGACGGCCTCGGCGCCCGCGTCGTCGGCCTCGACCGCCTGCCCCGCGTCAACGACCCGGTCGAGGTGCTGCCCTGCGACGTCACCGACGACGACTCCGTGCGTGCCGCGGTCGCCGAGGCGATCGCCCTGCTCGGCGGCCTCGACCTGCTCGTCAACAACGCCGGCGTCGGCGGGCCCGCCCCGGCCGAGCTGCCACCCGGCGAACAGGCCCGGCGCCAGCTCGACGTCAACCTGCTCGGCACCTGGCGGGTCACCGCCGCCTGCGTGGGCGCCCTGGTCGACGCCCGCGGCCGGGTCGTGATGCTGGCGTCACGGATGGCGGTCATGCAGTTGCCGCTGGCGGCCGCCTACGGCGCCTCCAAACGGGCCATGGTGGCGTACGCCGACGCGCTTCGCCTGGAGATCGGCACCCATGTCGGTGTCACCTGCGTCTACCCGTCGGCGGTGCGCAGCCCGATCCACGACTCCACGGCCGAGGCCGGCCTCTCCCTCGAGGGCCTGAGCCGGTACGAGCCACTCGACGGCGTGGTCGACACGGTCGTGCGGGCCGCCCTCAGCCGCCGCGCCCGCCGTGACCTCGCGACCACCCGGCGCGGGGCCGTCGAGCTGTTCCTCGCCCGTCACCTGCCGGCGCTGACCGACCGGATCGTGGCCCGTACCCTGGCCGGCCGGGTCCGCTCCGGCGCGTTCGCCGACGCCACGCTGGCCGCCGGTGTGGTCGCGCGGCACGGGGAGGGGCGGTGAGCGTCCGGCGCGGGGACCTGGTCGCGTACGCCACCGGGTCGATCGGCATGGGCGTCTGGGTGACCGTGCCCTGGCTGCTGCTGCTCTACTTCCTCACCCACACGCTCGGGGTGCCGCCCGCGCTCGCCGGGCTCACCCTGCTCCTGCCCAAGATCATCGACGTGGTGGTCCACCCGTACCTCGGCAGCCGCTCCGACCGCGCCGCCCGCCGCACCGGCCACCGGCTCGGCATGCTCCGCTTCGGCCTGGTCCTCGCCGTCGCGATGACCGGCATGTTCACCGTCCCCGCCGGCCTCACCGGCGGCGGGGCGGCGCTGTGGGTGGGCGCCTGGTTCATCGCCGGGAACCTGCTCTTCGCCTGCTTCCAGGTGCCCTACCTGACCACGCCGTCCGACCTGGAGGTCGGCTACCACGAACGCACCCGCGTCTTCATGGTCCGGATGCTGCTGCTCACACTCGGGCTGCTCGGCGCCGGGGTGGCCGCCCCCGCTCTGGTCGCCGGCGGCGGCCGCGCCGACTACGCCCGGATGGCGCTGCTGCTCTCCACGGTCATGGTCGTCTCCGGCCTCGCCGCCGTCACCGGCATACGCCGCCTCACCGCCCACGCCGGCTTCCGGCCGCCCGCCGGCTCCCACTCCACCCTCGCCGACATCGCCGTCGCCCGGCGCGACCCCGACTTCCGGGCGCTGGTGCTGTCGTACCTGTTCACCGGCACCACCACCCACCTGTTCCTGGCCGCGCTGCCGTTCTACACCGAACACGTCCTCGCCGACCCCACCCTCACCGCCGTGTTCATGGGCGCGTTCCTGGGGCCGGCGGTGATCGCCGGGCCGGTGTGGGCGGTCGTGTCCCGCCGCATCGGCAAACAGCGGGGGCTGGTCGTCTCCCAGGCGGTGTTCGTGGTGGGGTCGCTGGCGCCGCTCCTCGGGTACGGCGTCGTCCCCGCCGTCCTCGTGGTCGTCGTCCTCGGCGTCGCCTTCGCGGGTCTGCAGCTGTTCGCGTTCTCGATGGTGCCCGACGCGGTCGCCGCCGCCTCCGCCCGCGGTGACAGCCGGGCCGGCGCCTACACCGGAGTGTGGACCGCGACCGAAGCCACCGGGACCGCCATCGGCCCCTATCTGTACTCGGCGGTCCTCGCCCTCGGCGGATTCGTCGCCACCACCGACGGGCGGGTCGTCACGCAGCCCGGGTCGGCTCATACCGCGCTGCTGCTCGGGTTCACGGTGGTGCCGGCGGTGCTGATGGCTGTTGGTCTCGCTTTCCAGCTCCGCTGGACTCTCGACCGCCCGGCCGCCGTCGTGCCCCAGACCCTTCATCCGTAGCCTCACCCCGGCTCGGCTCGGCTCACCCCGGCTCGGCTCGGCTCGGCCCTGCCCGGCCCTGCCCGGCCCTGCCCGGCCCTGCCCGGCCCTGCCCGGCCCTGCCCGGCCCTGCCCTGCCCTGCCCGGCCCTGCCCTGCCCTGCCCGGCCCTGCCCGCCCTGCCCTGCCCGGCCCTGCCCGGCCCTGCCCGGCCCTGCCCGGCCCTGCCTCGCCGCCGCGCTCCTGCTCGCCGCTCGCCCGACTGCTCGCCTGCTCGCCGCCCGCCCGACTGCTCGCTCGCCGCCCGCCCTCCCGCCTGCTCGCCGGCCGCCCGCCGCCCGCCTGCCCGACTCGCCGCCGCCTGCCCCGCCCCGGCCCCCACCCCGTCTCGCCGCCGCCCCGCCCGATTTCCTCCCCTCCGGTCGGGCGTGCCCGTCGGGTCTGCCTATGGTTGGGCGTGCCTATAGTTGGGCGTGCCTACGGTTGGGCGTGCCCACGGTTGGGCGTGCCCACGTGCCTACGGTTCGGTCCGGCCTGCTTCGGCCGGGTTTGCTCAAGTGGGTCCGCCAACGGTTCGGGCGTGCCTGCCGGGTGGGCTTGCCTGCGGTCGGACCTGTCTGCCGGTGGGCATGCCTGCGATTGGTTTGCCTACGGTCCGGTCGTGCCTGCCGGTGGATTTGCCTCGGGTCAGACCTGCCTCGGGTTGGGCCAGCCGCGGATCGCCTTTGCCCACGGTCGGGCCTGCCCACGGTCGGGTCTTCCTACGGTCCTGCCTTCGGTTCGGTCTGCTTCGGGTGGGGTGTGCCTACGGTTCGGTCTGCTTCGGGTGGGGTGTGCCTACGGTTCGGTCTGCCTCGGGTGGGGTGTGCCTACGGTTCGGTCTGTCTTCGGTTGGGTGTGCCTGTGGCCGGGACTGCCTGCGGGGCTGCCCGGTCGTCGACCTCGCTCGGCCGGCCGTGAGTGCTGTTGCCCGCTCGGTGGAACAGCGGCCACGACCAGCCGGAGATGCCCTCGGTGGTGGCGGTGGGCCGGGGTCGAGGGGGCGGGCCGGGGTCGAGGGGTCGGGCCGGCCGGGGAGGGCGGGCGGATTAGCCTGGGCGGTGATGACCAGAGATCTTGAGGCTGCGCGTGAGCTTGCCGCCGGGTTGGCGGTTCGGGCCGGGCGGCTGCAGCTTGAGCGGCGGGACACGCTTCGGATGGGGGCGCCCAAGGCGCATGCCAACGATGTGGTCTCCGATGTCGACATCGCGAGTGAGCAGCTCATCGTGGACGGGGTCCATGGGGCCTGGCCGGATGACGCCATGCAGGCCGAGGAGGGGCACGGGCGGTCCGGGGGCAGCGGCTGGACCTGGATCGTCGATCCGCTCGACGGGACGCGCAACTATGTGAGCCGGACCGGGCCGTGGTCCGTGTGCATCGCCCTCTACCAGGGGGACTCGCCTCGGATGGCGGTCGTTCATGACCCGGCGGCGGGGGAGACGTTCAGCGCGGTCGACGGTGGTGGGGCGCTGCTCAACGGGGAGCCGATCCGGGTGTCGGGTGGGCCGCCGCTGGCCGAGGCGCTGATCGGCGTCAGCTTCCAGCCGAATCCGGCGACCAAGGCGCGGGCCGGGCGGCTCCTGCGGGAGCTGCTGCCGCTCTCCGGGGACATCCGCCGGATCCCGGCCGCGCTGAACCTCGTCTACCAGGCGGCCGGCCGGCTCGACGGCGGGCTGGCGCTGGACACGAAACTGTGGGACATCGCGGCGGGTGCGCTGATCGCCCGTGAGGCCGGTGTCACCCTCGGCGGGCACGGGCCCGACTACACCACCGAGCTGACCATCGGCGCTGGTCCATCGCTGTGGCCGGAGCTGTCGGCGCGGGTCCGGGCGGCCGATTTGTGAGCAGCGTTACCATCCGGGTGAGGGCGGAAGAACCACCCGCCGGGCCTCCTTGTCGCTGAGTGTGGCTTCAACTCGCACCGTGACCCCGCCCGACGCCGGCCTCTCGCCCGGTGAGCTGCTGCCCGCAGGCCGCCGCTTCCGGATCGTCCTCGTGCTCGGCCTGCTGACCGCGCTCGGGCCGCTCACCATCGACATGTACCTGCCGTCGCTCCCGGCGATCACCGCCGACCTGCACACCACGGCCGCCGCCGTTCAGCTGACGCTGACCGGGACCCTGGTCGGGCTGGCGTTCGGTCAGCTGCTGGTCGGCCCGTTGTCGGACGCGTTCGGCCGTCGCTGGCCGCTGCTCGGTGGTATCGCGGTGCACATGCTCGCCTCGGTGTTCTGCGTGATCGCGCCGAACGTCGCCGTTCTCGGCACACTGCGGGTGCTGCAGGGCCTCGGCGCCGCGGCGGCCGCGGTCGTGGCCATGGCGATGGTGCGTGACCTGTTCACCGACAACGCCGCGGCCCGTCTCTTCTCCCGGCTGATGCTCGTCGTCGGGGTCGCCCCGATCCTCGCGCCGACGATCGGCGGCCTGGTCCTGAACTGGACGTCGTGGCGCGGCGTGTTCGTGGTGCTGACCGTCGTCGCGGTCACGATCAGCGCGGTGTCGGCCCTGGTCCTGCCGGAGACGCTGCCGCCCGCGGCGCGCCGCAGCGGGGGAGTGCTGGGCACCGTGCGTGACTACGGCCGCCTGTTCACCGACCGGGTGTACGTGGGCCTGATCCTGGTCGCGGGGCTGGCGATGGCGGCGCTGTTCGCCTACGTGAGCGGCTCGTCGTACGTCTTCCAGGACGGGTACGGGATGAGTGAGCAGCAGTTCGCCCTGATCTTCGCGGGTGGCGCCGTCGGTCTGATCGGGGCCACCCAGTTCAACGTCCGGCTGCTGCGCCGCTGGTCGCCCCAGCAGATCATGAGCGCGTCGCTGGTGGCGGGGCTGGTGTTCGGGCTGGTGTTCCTGGTCACGGCGATCACCGGCGCCGGCGGGCTGGCCGGCATCCTGATCCCGCTGTGGCTGGTCCTCGCGACGGTCGGTCTGGCGATGCCGAACGCGCCCGCGCTGGCGCTGTCACGTCACGGCGAGGCGGCCGGGACCGCGGCGGCCCTGCTCGGAGCGGTCCAGTTCGGTGTCGGCGCGCTGGCCGCCCCGTTGGTCGGTGTGCTCGGCGTCGGCGAGGTGGCGATGGCCGTCGTCGTCTTCGGGGGCATGCTCGCCGCCACCCTGGTCTGCTTCCTCGTGGTCCAGCCGCACCGCCTGCCCGCCCACACCCCGGCAGCCGCCGTGGCCGCCGTCCACTGAAAGAGCGCACGATGCCCGCCGTCGATCAACGGCGGCGGGTCGTCCGTACCCCATGAGGGTCATGGTTTTCGGGCTACGGCGCCGTAGGCGTCGAGCCAGGCGGGCTCGTCGTCGGAACGCCAGGCGGGAAGCTGCACGAAGCCCGGATCGACCAGGTCGAGGCCGTGGAACAGGCCGGCGATCTGCTCCGGGCTGCGCAGGACGTAGGGGACCCCGCCGCTCTCGGCGAGGCGGCGGGCGCCCTCGACCACGGCCGGTGTGGTGTTCGTGCCGTCCCACAGCACCAGGTGGCTGCCGGACGGCACCGCGGCCATGACACGGTCCACGATCGAGGTCACGACCCGCAGGTCCGGCTCGTAGCCGAGGACGCCCATGAACATCACGCCGACCGGTTCGGTGAGGTCGAGGGTCTCCGCGGCGGCGGCCAGGATCCGCTCGGGATCGTGGTAGTCGGCGTCGATGTGCACGATCCGGCCGGAGTGCGCGTCGCCGGCCATCAGCGCCCGGGCGTGGCGGAGCACGAGCGGGTCGTTGTCGACGTAGACGACCCGCGAGCCCGGCGCGACGGCCCGGGCGACCTCGTGGGTGTTCTGCATGGTGGGCAGGCCGGTGCCGATGTCGAGGAACTGGCGGATGCCGGCGTCGGCGGCCAGGTGGCGTACGGCCCGGATGAGGAACCGCCGCGACTGGCGGGCCATCAGCACGATCTCCGGATAGACCTGCGCGACCGCGTCACCGGCGGCCCGGTCGGCGGGGAAGTTGTCGGTGCCGCCCATCCAGTGGTTCCAGATGCGGGCGGCGTGCGGGATGTCCGGTCGAAGCTGCTCGTCCGTGGGCGGCATGGCCACGTTGTACGCCGTACGCCGTCGCCGGCGCAAGAGCGTGCCGCGGCCGGGGATGTCGCCGTGCCCCTCGAAAGCGGGTGAACTGGTGTTGGATGTCTACCGTGGACGCCGTCCGGCGCCGTGCATCCAAACGACTTCCAACTCCTTTCCATCGCTTGGACGCCGGTGCCCGTACGAGACTGAGGTCCTGGGGATGGAAGCGGCACGAAAGGTGAGGTGGGCGCATGGCAGAGACGACGGCCGACGTGTTGCGGGCCGCCGCCGGTCCGGATCTGTTCCGCCTGAACGCCTTCCGCGTCACGGGGTTGCCGACGGTCGCCGACCATCGGGCCATCCGGCAGCGCCGGCAGCAGGTGGTCGCGGCGATGAGCATGGGCGCCGACGTGGACCGGATCCCGTCCGATGTGGACGCCGAGGAGGTGCGCGCGGCGTTCGACCGGCTGCTCGAGGATCCGCGATATCGGCTGGTCGACGAGCTGTTCTGGCTCTGGGACGTGCCGGGCAGCGACTGCGGCTGCCCGTCGTCGCTGCACAGCGAGCACGACAAGGCGGCGATCGCCCACGGGATGGCCCTCGACCAGGAGTTCAGCAAGCTCGACCCGCCCGGCGCCGACCGGGCCGACCTGGACCGGCTGTGGTCCGAGGCGGCCCGCCTGTGGGACGGGGTGATCCGGCGCAACGCCACCTGGGACCACATGCGCCACCGGGTCGGCAAGCTCGGCGACCGGCGCCTGGACGAGACGGTCATCGACGAGCTGCGTGCCGGGCTGCCCGCCGCGCTGCTGCGCCCGCTGGTCACGCTCGCCGTCGCGTCGGACAACCCGGAGCCGCTGGCCCGCTGCGTGCACGGCTGGATCGGGCGGGCCGACCTGGCCGGCGACATGCTGGCCGAGGCGGCCGCCCCGCTCTACGAGACGATCGAGGCCGGCGTCCGCAAGACCCGGGAGCTGCTCGACGACGGCGACCTGGACGCGGCCATCGAGAACACCCGGGGCCTGCCGATGACGCTGCTGCGGCTGCGCGCCCTGCTCCCGCCGGACGAGTTCCGCCGTACGGCCAACGCCTGCGAGGTCGTCGCGATCGCCTACAACAACTGCGCCAACCGTGTCTTCGAGGTGTGCGGCCCCCTCGACGACAGGTACGACGACCTGCTCAACGACGCCGAGGCGCTGGCGATCAACCCGCAGACCCGGGCCACCATCCGGGAGAACCGGGACGCGTTCCGGGAGAACGCCCAGGGCCTGTCCGACCTGCTCGATCAGATCACCTTCCTGGCGCGTTCGGGGCAGCACACCGCGGCCGGCAACCTGGCGGCGCACATGCGGGTGCGCCTCGCCGACCTGCCCGGCGCGGTCGCCGAGATCGACCGGGTGACCGCGCAGCTGCGAGCCTCCGGCGCGCGTGTCCGGGTCGGCGCGGACAGCGGCGGGAGCACCCCGTGGGGCGCGATCATCACGATCGGCTCGATCCTGCTCGGCGTCTGCCTCGGCCTCGCCGACTGCGACGGCGACAACCGGTCGGCGCCGCCGCCGGCCGCCGTGGTCGCCACCACCCCGGCCGGTGCGCCGGCGCCCGCCGAGACGGCCGTGAGGGTCGTGTGGCCGGCACGGTAGCGCTGCGGATCACGTCGCCCGACGGCGTGACCCGCGGCATCGAACTCGACGGCGAGACGGTGACCATCGGCCGCCGCGCGCCCGAGCAGTCTCCCGACGTGGCGCTCAGCCCCGACCCGCAACGCTGGGTGGGCCGCCTGCACTGTTCGCTCGATCTGGTGGAAGGGGTGTGGATGGTGACCGACAACGCCAGCGTCAACGGAACCCTGCTGCGCTCCCGAGACACCACCGAGCGGCTGCTCGGCCGGCGGCGCGTCCAGCACGGCGACGTGATCCTCATCCTCGGCGACATGACCCCGGACGGCGAGCCGCTCTACTGGCAGCTCGTCTTCCTCGACCCGCACACCACCCAGCAGGCCCCGGCGGGCGCGCTGCTCCCGCCGCCGCGGCCGGTCGCGAGCCTGCGCTACGACTGGGTGTCGGCCCGCGCCTACCGCATCGTGAACGGCGTCGAGACGCCGGTGACCGGCCTGCGGCCGCAGGGGCATCAGCTGCTGCGCTACATGGTCGGCCGCAGCGCCGACGGGGCCGCGGTGGCCTGCGACCACGCCGAGCTGATCACGGCACTGTGGGGGGCCCGCGAGGAGTGGGCGTCACACCGGGCGTACACCCGGGTGGATCTCGCCGGGGTGGTCCGGGCCGTGCGCCGCAGCATCGAGCCCGACCCGTCGGCCCCGGAGATCCTGGAGACGGTCAAGGGCATCGGTTACCGGCTCAACGTGTGCGGTGTGTCATGACCCTGCTGTCCAGCGGCGACCGCGTGACCGACACGCTGGTCATCGACAGGCTGCTCGGCGAGGGCGCGTTCGCCGAGGTGCACCGGGTCCGCCACGAGTATCTCGGCTGGCAGGCGATGAAGCTGTTCAAGCAGGTCGCCTCCCTGGAGAAGACCCGCGAGATGCTCGGCGAGGCGCAGCTGCTGTCCACCCTGGGCCACCCCAACATCGTCCGGCTGTTCGACGCCAACATCGTCGAGACGGCGGCCGGCCTGCGCGGTTTCTTCACCATGGAGTACGTGGCGGGCGGCAGCCTGGAACGGCTGTCCCGGTCCTACCAGTCGCAGGTGCCGGTGGACCTGGTCGTCGAGATCGTCGAGCAGATCGCCGAGGGGCTGGCCGCGGCACACACCCAGATCCCGCCGATCGTGCACCGCGACCTGACCCTGGCGAACATCCTGATCGGCTACGACGGCACCGGGATGCGGGTCCGGGTCAGCGACTTCGGCCTGGCCAAGCGGGCCGACCCGTTCACCCACCTGGCCAGCGCGCAGGGCACCTACGCGTTCATGGCGCCGGAGGTGCTCAAGCATCAGGGCTACTCGTGCGCCAGCGACGTGTGGTCGGTCGGCACGATCGCGTTCCTGCTGCTCACCAACCACATTCCCTACCACGACGGCGGGCAGTTCTCGTCCTTCTCGATGGTCCGGTTCCAGCGTCCCCTGTTGCCGCCCAGCGCGTACAACGCGGATGTGGACCCCGCCCTCGACAAGATCCTGATGGCCGCCCTCGCGGTGGACCCGAAGGACCGCCCGCCCACCGGGCGGGCGCTGGCCGACCTGCTGCGCGCCCGGCGTACCGCGCTGACCGTGCCGGCCCGGCCGGTGGACGTGCCCCGGGAGAAATCCGCCGAGAGGCCGGGGTCGCGGGCCCAGGCCCTCGCCGACGAGGCCTTCACGCTGGCGCGCCGGCCGGGCGCGCTGGAACGCGCCGCCGACCTCCTGGAGGAGGCCGTGAACCTGTCACCGCGACTGCGGGACCGGCATCTGCACACACTCACGCTCTGGCGCCGAGGGGTGATCATGTGATTCGCGACCGGCTCGACCGACTGCGCACCGAACTGCGGCAGCGGCGACATCACCGGGCCTTCCGTATTCCGCCGCCGACCTGGCCGGAGACCCGCCACGACCGGCTGGCCGCGCTGATCGCCGAGCTGGACACCGCCGCGGCCGATCCCGGCCTGGACGCCAAGGCGCTCGCGACCGCCGCGACCAACCTGTGGCGGGCCCGGCGCCGGCTGGCCCAGCAGGCCGGCGACAACAGCGCCCAGGCCCGGCAGGCCGGCCGCTACCTGCGGATGTGCCAGGAGGCACTGACCGACGCGGGCCTGGTGGTCCGCGACCACGACGGCGAGACGTTCCACTCCGGACGGTCGCTGGAGGCGCTGGTCTTCAACGACGACGCCACAGTGGTCATCGAGACCGTGACGGAGACCGTACGGCCCTCCGTCTTCCTGCGTGAGGAGCGCATCCAGATGGGACAGGTCATCGTCGGATGCCCCGTCAAGACAGAATCGACCCCGGGGAGCGGCAATGCGTGACACGATCGACTTCGGCATCGACCTCGGCACCACCAACAGCGCGATCGCGGTCGTCGAGGACGGCGTGCCGGTGGTCGTCAAGAGCAACGACGGCTGGGACATCACCCCGTCGGCGGTGTGGATCCCCAAGCCCGGCGTCGTGCACGTCGGCCGGGCCGCCCGTGACCGGGTGGAGCACGACCAGGCGAACGCGGCCGGCGAGTTCAAGCTCGAGATGGGGCTGGCCGACGCTACCCGTACGTTCGTCAACGGCCAGGTCACGATGAGCCCCGTGCAGCTCTCCGCCGAGGTGCTCAAGTCGCTGCGCGCCGACGCCGCCCACCACACCGGCGAGGCGCCCGACGCGGCCGTGATCACCGTGCCCGCCGCGTTCGCGCTGAACCAGAACAAGGCGACCAACGAGGCGGCGGCGCTCGCCGGGTTCACGGTGGCCTGCCCGCTGGTGCAGGAGCCGACGGCGGCCGCGTTCGCGTACGGGTTCCAGAAGGCCGACGAGGACGCCTACTGGATGGTCTTCGACTTCGGCGGCGGCACCTTCGACGCCGCGGTGGTCAGCAAGCGCGACGGCGACCTGCGGGTGCTCAACCACGCCGGCGACCCGTACCTGGGCGGCAAGCTGATCGACTGGGCGGTGGTGGAGCGGCTGCTCGCCCCCGCGGTGATCAACGGGCTGGGCCTGAGCGACTTCCGGCGCGACAACCCGCAGTGGCGCGGCGCCTTCGCCAAGCTCAAGTGGGCGGCCGAGGAAGCCAAGATCATGCTGTCCCGGCGGGCGACCGCGGACGTGCTCGTCGACATCACCCTGCCCGGCGGCGGCACCGAGACCTTCGAGCACACGCTGCGCCGGGAGGACATCGACCGGGTCGCCGAGCCGTTCTACGTCCGCGCGATCAACCTGTGCCGCGGCGCGCTCGCCGAGGGCGGCCTGGACGTCGACGACATCGACAAGCTGCTGCTGGTCGGTGGCGTGACGCTGAGCCCCGGCCTGCGCGAGCGCCTCGCCGACCCGGGCCACGGGCTGGGCATCGCCCTGGACTACAGCCTCGACCCGACGACAGTGGTGGCGCGCGGGGCGGCGATCTTCGCGAGCACGCTGCGCCGGCCGGCCACGGCCACGCACCAGCCGGCGGTGGGCGAGTTCGCCGTCGAGCTGGCCTACGAGCCGACCACGACGATCAACACGCCGACGGTGGCGGGGCGGCTGCGGTCCACCGGGGCCGTCGACTGGTCCGGCTACCGCGTGACGATCACCAACGCCGATTTCCGTACGCCCACGCTCGTCCCGAACGCGTCCGGCGCGTTCTCCACCGAGGTGTATGTCGACGACCTCAAGTCCGCCCGCTTCACGATCGAGCTGACCACCGCCTCCGGCGAGCCGCAGAAGCTCAGCCCCGACAGCCTGACGATCACCCACCGGGCGGTGGAGTTCGGCGGTGTCCGGCTGGCCCACTCGCTCGGCATCCAGCTCGCCGACCAGGCCTTCGCGCCGCTGGTCCGCAAGGGCGCGACCCTGCCGACCCGGGAACGCGAGGTGTTCCGCACGTCGACGCCGCTGAACCGGTCCGACGCCGACGCGGTGATCCGCATCCCCGTGGTCCAGGGCGAGCGTCCCCGCGGCGACCGCAACCGGCAGGTCGGCATGCTGGAGATCCGGCCCAAGGACGTGCGCATCGACCTGCCCGCCGGCAGCGAGGTCGAGGTGACCTTCGAGGTCGACGAGTCCAGCCTCGTGACCGTGGTCGCCGACGTGCCGCTGATCCAGACCCAGTTCGAGGCGGAGATCGCGCTCGACGACGTGCGTACCCCCGACCCGGTGGCGCTGACCGCCATGCTCGACGACGCCGAGCGGCGGATGGCGCACCTGCGCGGCGCGGTCGCCAACGGCGACTCCGACGACGCCCGCGACCGGCTCGCCGCCCTCGATCGGGAGGGCACCATGACCGGCGCCCGCGAGCAGGTGCAGGCGTCCGGGGTGGACGCGGGCGCCGCCGCCACCGCCGAGGACCGGCTGCGCAACGTGCAGGCCGAGCTCGACATCATCGAGGACGCGGTCGGCCTGCCCGAGCTGATCCAGCAGCTGCGCGACGCCCTGTCCGCGGCCGACGAGCTGGCCGCCGACGACGCCGACCGCCGCGAGGTCGGCGAACTGCGGCGGCGCGCCCAGACCGCGATCGACGCCCGCGACAAGGCGGCCATCCAGGCCCAGCTGGAGCGGGTGCACGACTTCCTGATGGAGGTCGAGCGGCGGGCGCCGGACTGGCCGGTCAAGGTGTTCTTCATGCTCTGCGTCGAACACGAGAAGATCGGCATCTCCGCGCAGGCCGACGTGCTGATCGCGCAGGGCCGCCAGGCGATCGCCGGGCAGGACCCGCGCGCGCTGGACGCGGTCAACCAGCGGCTCGTCCGGCTGCTTCCGGTCGAGGTGGCCGGCAAGATCGGGGGCCTGCTGCGATGACGACGGGCCCGGTCGCCGAGGAGCTGGAGCTGGACCGGGCGCGTGCCGCCGCCCGGTCCGGCGACCTCGACGGCGCGCTCGCCCTGCTCGGCGGCGACTCACCGGCGGCGCTCGACCTGCGGGCGCGGGTGCACGCGCAGCGCGGCGAGTTCGCCGAGGCCGACGCGGCGTGGGCGCGGGTCCTGGCCGCGGACCCGTCGCACGAGGGCGCGGCGGCCGGCCGGAAGGCGATCGCGGGCCGGGCCACCCGCCGCGTCGTGACGGCCGGCGGCACGGCGCTCGTGGTGGTGGTCCTGCTGGCCGGGTCCGCGCTGCTCATCGGCCGTCCGGACGAGCCGTCGCCGGCGTCGGCCCCGGCCACACCGGGTGCGTCGGCCCCGGCCACACCAGGGGCGTCGGCCCCGGCCGTCCCGGTGAAGTCCTCCGCGTCGCCGTCGGCCGTGCCGTCCCCGTCCGCGTCCGTCGCCGATCGGCTGCTGCGGGGGCTGGCCGTCGACGGGGTGACCGTCCGCGCGAAGGGCGCCGCCGCGGAGGTCGTTTTCGATCAGGGCCTTTTCGTACGCGGTGACGCGCTGCGTGGTGACGCCCGGGCCACGCTCGACCGGGTCGGCCGGGCGCTGCGGGGCGGCGGTGACGTCACGGTCACGGTGGTCGGCCACGCCGTCCCGGTGACCGGTGGGCGTACCGCGGGCGGGTCGACGACGGCGCTGGCCCGCGCCCAGGTCGCCGCGGCGCGACTGTCCCGGGCGAGCGGGCTGCCGTTGACGTCGTTCCGGCTGGTCAGCGCCGATCAGCAGGAGGGCCCGCACGATACCCCGGAGCGCAACCGCACGGTCACGCTGCTGGTCGAGCCGTCGGTGTGAGGACCGGCGCGAGCGGGCCGGAGAGGAAAACCAAAGAGGTCTTTGACAGTTCGTGATATGCCAAAGTAGTCTTTGGCATATGCGGATCACCGATGCCACAGCGATCCGGGCGCTGGCTCATCCCCTCCGGCTCGACCTGCTGGAGCTGCTCGCCACGAGCGGCCCGGCGACCGCGGCGCAGTGCGGCCGGGTCCTCGGCGCCTCCCAGGCCAGCTGTTCCTTCCATCTGCGTCAGCTCGCCAAGTACGGCTTCGCCGAGGATGCCGGTCCCGGCCGGGACCGGCGCGAGCGCCAGTGGCGTGTGCCCGATCCGCGGCCGACGCTGCGGCTCTCCTCCGGCGACAGCCCGGTCGTCCGGCGCCAGCTGGAGCGGATCGTCGTCGATCGGGAGATGCAGGCGATCCTCGAGTTCGTCGACCGTGACGACGACGACAGCACCGCCTGGCGCCGCCGGGCCGGACTGGCCACGGCGCTCGCCCTGGTCTCGCCGGACGAGGCCGAGCACCTCAGAGCCCAGTGGCTGGCCCTGCTGGAGCCGTATCTGGCGAGGTCCGAGGCCGAGACGGACGCCCGCCGCCCGGGCCGGCGGTTCGCTCGCTACTTCCTGGCCGCCACCCCGCTGCCCACCGAGACGACCACCGACCGGCGGGATGAGGGCGACCGGCCGGATGAGGGCGACCGTCGGGATGAGGGCGACCGTCGGGATGAGGGCGACCGGCGGGATGAGGGCGACCGGCCCGGCCAGGACGGCCGATCCGATGGAGACGACCGATGACAGAGCGGATGGGACCTCAGATGACCGACTTCGTGACCGGATCACTGGACGTGGCCTGGATCCATGGCCGTCGCGGTGAGCCCGCCATCCAGACCCACGTCTACGACGAGCGCACGGTGATCCTGCGGCAGAGCAAACGCGTCGAGTACGAGGCGCCCTTCCTCTACCTGCTCTTCGGTGACGACCGGGCGCTGCTGCTAGACACCGGCGCCAGTGCCGACCCCGCGCTGTTCCCGCTGCGCGCGACAGTGGACGCGCTCGTCGACGCCTGGCTGGCGAAGCACCCGCGCGACGGGTACGAGCTGGTCGTCGCCCACTCGCACGGGCACGGCGACCACGTGGCGGCCGACGCGCAGTTCGCCGGCCGGCCGGGTACGACGGTGGTGCCGCACGACGAGCCGGAGGTGCGGAGGTTCTTCGGCTTCCCCGGTGGCCTCACCGGATCGGTCCCCTTCGACCTGGGCGGCCGTGTGCTGGAGATCCTCGGCTCGCCGGGTCACCACGAGGCCGCGATCACCGTTTACGACCCGTGGACCGGGTTCCTGCTGACCGGCGACACCGTCTATCCCGGACGGCTCTACGTCGCCGACTACCCGGCCTTCCGGGACACGCTGGAGCGCCTGGTCGCCTTCGCCGACACCCATCCGGTGAGTCACGTGCTGGGCTGCCACATCGAGATGACCCGCACGCCGGGCCGCGACTACCCGCTCGGCGCCCGGTTCCAGCCGGACGAGCACGTGCTCCCGCTGACCGTCGCCCAGCTCGCCGAGGTGCGGGACGCCACCGTCCGGACCGGCGGCAGGCAGGGCCGACACCGGCACCGCGACTTCATTCTCTACATCTCACCGGGCAACAAGGAGAAACGAGATCTTCTGGTACGCGCGAAGCTGCGCCGCCTCCAGGAGGCCCTGCTGCGCCCGTAACGTGTTTAGCATCGTCGATGGCCGGAACCCTCAGCGCCCGGGTCGCGGTGGCGTCGAACGCCGCGTTCTACGGGCAGATCAGTGTCGCGCTGCCGTTGACGCTCGCGGCGAGCGGCGCGACGAAGGCCCAGATCGCCCTCTTCTTCGCGGTGAGCGCGCTGGTGGCCGCCTCGCTCAATCTCGTCGCCGGCCCGGCGCTGCGACGACGCGGCTCGCCCTGGTGGGGCCCGTCGGTCTGCGGGCTCGTCGCGGCGGCCGGCGCCCTGGCGGTCCCGGTCTCCGCGCCGTCCCCGGCGATGTATCCGGCGGGCGCCGCGATGATGACGATGACCCTGATCTTCCCGCACTACATCAGCCTGGCCGGCGGCTCGGGGACGCCGGGGCCCGCTCGTCTGGTGGGCCGGATGCGCCGGATCTTCGTGGTCGGGTTCATGGCCGGCCTGGCCCTGGCGTCCGCCGGTGGGCTCGTGCAGAGCCTCGGCGGCGACGTCGGGCCGTTGTGGATCGCCGCGGCGCTCGCGCTGGTCAACGGCCTGATCCCGCTGGCGCAGACCGCCCGGCGGGCCGCGCCGGAACAGCCCCGCGAACCGGGCCGGGGCCTCCGCCCGCACGGCACGATGCTGACCTGCGTCCTGGCCGTGCTGCTGCTGCGCGGCGCCGACAGCGTGCGCCTGGTCTATCTGCCGCTCTTCGTGGTGGGCCAGGGGCTGTCCGGCACGGTGGTGGCGCTGCTGTTCCTGGCGTCGGTGGCCGCGGAGATCCCGCTGCTGGGTCCGATCACCGCGCTGGCCGACCGGATCGGCAGCCGTCGCGCGATCGTGCTGACAGCCGGGGTGGGCGCGCTGTCGTTCGCACTGATCGTGGCCGGTGGCGGCGTACCCCTGCTGATCGTCTCGCAGTTGCTCTATGCGGTGTTCGCCGCCGGGTTCCAGAGCGTCGGGATGGTTCTGCTCAGTGACGTGCTCGCCGGGGACCTCGGCGCGGGCGCCGACGTCTACACCGGCATGGTGCAGGTCGGGGCGGTGTTCGGCGTGGTCGCGCCGCTGCTGGTCCCGGGCTACTCGGCCCGGATCTTCCTGCTGGGCGCGGCCTTCTGCGTGGCCTCGATGCTGTTGCTGACCGCGATCCGGCGACGCCTGCCGCAGCACGGGACCGGCCTGCTCGGCAGGTGACGCGCGGCGAGAACCGGGCATCCGGGGCGCCGGGCGGCGAGGATATCGGTATGAGCGACTGGAATACACAGGTGATCGAGGAGTTCCGCGCCAACCAGGGCCGGGTGGGCGGCCCGTTCGAGGGGGCGCCGATGGTGCTCGTCCACCATCGTGGCCGCAAGTCCGGGCAGGAGATGGTGAGCCCGATGATGTATCTGCCGCACGAGACCGACGACGACGTCATCTACGTGATCGCCTCCAAGGGCGGAGCCCCGGAGAACCCCGGCTGGTACTACAACCTCACCGCGGCCGGCCGGGGCGAGGTCGAGCGCGGCACGGAGACCTACCCGGTGACGGTCCGCGACCTGACCGGGGAGGAGCGCGACCGGCGGTTCGGCGAGCAGGCGAGCCGCTATCCCGGGTTCGCCGGCTATGCCGAGAAGACCGCCGGCATCCGGACCATCCCGGTTCTCGAACTGACCCGGGCCTGACCCGGATTGTCATGTCTCCCTTCCATCGTGTCAGGTTTGCTTGACTCGATGGAAGGGTGGCTTTACTTTGGACGCATGACGGAGCAGGTATCGGACGGCCGGGCGCGCGCCGCCCGCCGGGTCGTCCTCATCGACGCGCTGCCGGTGGTGACCCTCGGCTGGGTGGCCCTGGCGCTGGGCAGCAACCCCGAGCAGACGCCCGCGCAGCGCATCTGGTGGGTCGCGGCGACCGCGGTGTTCGCGCTGGGGATGGCCTGGGTGCTGCTGCGGGCCTTCCGCCGCGCCGACGAGTACCTTCGCAAGATCCAGCTGGAGAGCATGGCGGTCGCCCTCGCGGCGGTCCTGGTGGCGCTGCAGGTGGCGGCGGTGCTCGACGCCGCGGGCGTCGTCGCGCTGCACCAGGTGGCCCAGCCGATCGTCATCGGCGGCATGGCGGTCTGGCATGTGATCGCCGACCTGCGCACCCGCTTCACCCGATGAGGAACCGGCTGCGCGAGCTGCGGGCCGCCCGCCGGTGGAGCCAGGCCGATCTGGCGCAGCGGTGCGGTGTCTCCCGGCAGGCGATCAACGCCATCGAGACCGAGCGGTACGACCCGAGCCTGCCCCTGGCGTTCGTCATCGCCGACCTCTTCGGCCTGGCCATCGAGGACATCTTCCAGCCCGACCGGCCCGGTAATCCGTGAGCCGTATTCAGGCCCCGGGATAGGCCCTCACCAGAGGACATCCCTCTTTCGAGTAACCGTTTCGGAAAGGTAAACGGCCCGGTCATCCCTTTCGGTGACCGGGCCGTTGCTGTGAGACATTTTCAAGCGGTCGGAACCGGGAACTCACCCTTTCCGGCGCCGTCGAGGAAACAGTCCCACTCGTTGGCATCGAAGATCAGGGGCTCACGTTCCGGATTCCGGGAATCACGGATGGCGACGAACGCGCCGACCTGCGCGAATTCGACGCAGCCACCGTTGTTACCGGACTTGGTGGACTTGCGCCACTGCGCCCCTGTCAGGCTGACCTCGTACTTGTCCATAGGTGGCTCCTATTGCTGCACGAACTGGCGGGCGACGGTGGCGATCAGGTCACGAGATTGCTGCTTGCTGAGCGCCGCCGCGTTGATGTGGTCAAGGGCAAGGTTAGCCCGTCCCAGATCTTCTTCCCGTTCGAGGTACAGGTTTCCCGCCTGCGACTCCACATACGCAACTGGGGTGTGCAAATCCTCCGCGAACTCGAATAGCGTCAGAGCGCCCAGCGCACCTGGATAACCACCATTCGCGAACGGAACGACCTGAACGGTCACCCGTTTGGGCAGCGTCATCAAGTGGTCGAGCTGACGCGCCATCACGTCCCGGCCGCCGAGTTGCCGGCGCAGCACCGCCTCGTCCAGGACGACCCAGATCTCCGGCGGATCCTCGGCGAAGACGCGCTCCTGACGCTCCAGCCGGATCTGCACCTGCCGGTCGACCTCCGCGTCGGACAGGGCCGGGTTCAGGCTCTCGGCGAGGGCGTGCGCGTAGTCCTTGGTCTGCAGCAGCCCGTGGATCATCAGCGGCTCGAAGATCCTGATCTTGGTGGCCGCCGACTCCAGCCCGAGGAACGTCGCGAACGGCGCGGGCACCTGGCCGTACTTCGACCACCAGCCGCGCTGCGCGCCCAGCCGGCGCAGTTCGAGCAGCTGGAGCCGCAGCTGTTCGGGGGCGTCGTAGAGCTCGAGGAGCGCCTCCAGCTCGACCTGCTTCATCCCGACCTCGCCGCCCTCGATCTTCTGGATCTTGCTGACCGAGCAACCCAGGCGGCCGGAGGCGTCCTGCTGCGACTTGCGGGCGGCGGTGCGCAGCTGCGACATCTGCTCGCCCAGTTGCCAGCGCGGGATCGTGGGGCCAATGGGTCGCGGCATGCTGCTGTCCTCCATCGACTTCGCCAGATGATCGTCGGCCATCATCGTCCCTTGTCGCCCGTACATCAATGGATTCACCCGAAAGGTATCCGCATTTCAGCATCACCCGTTAGGGAACCAAAAAGTTACGACATAAGATTGACGCTCACGGTGGGTGCGACCACTCTGGACTCGACGAACCCCGGCGAGCCCGACCCGATGGGGGCCGACATGTGGCACAGGAGAACTCTTTGAACGGCGCCGGCCATCGGCCGGACCGGGCCACCTACAACTGTGTGGCCTGCGAGAAGCCGTGGCCGTGCGACCCGGCCCGGGACCACCTGCTGGACAGCAGCCCCAACGCGGTGCAGCTCAGCATGCGGCTCTGGACCGAGCTGGAGCACGCCGCGGGACCCCTGCGCGACGAGCCGCCGGCGGCACTGTTCGACCGGTTTCTGAAATGGGCCCGCCTTGACTCCTGACGATGACTTCCGCACCCAGCTCGCCGTCGAGCGCCGGCATCCCGGCTGGCAGATCGACCGTGCGATCCAGCCCCGGACGGTACGCCCGGACCTGCGCGTCCCGGCCGGCCACTACTGGGCCGTGCACTGGGAGCTCGACGAGCCGTGCCTGGTCGCCGCCGACCTCGACGGCCTGATGCGCCAGCTGGACCAGCGTGACTCCGCCCGGGTCGCCGCGGTCCGGGAGATCACCGAGGCTCGATGGCCGGGCTGGCGGGTCGGCTACTCGGGCGCCGGGCCGACGGGCGTGGGGGGCGTGCAGGTGCCGCCCGGCTACTTCTACGCCGTCGGCCGCGGCCTGCGCCGCTGGCGCCACCGCCCGGTGATCGGCGCGAACCTGACCCAGCTCTGCGACCGCATCCGCGAAGCCATCCGCCCGGCCCGCGTCCTGGAGTGACGTGCGACGATGCCTCGGTGGACATCACCGGGATGATCGCCGAGGAGCGCCGCCGTACCGCTGACCTCGTCGAGTCGCTGAGCCCGCATCAGCTCGCCACCCGCAGCCTGTGCGGCGCGTGGACGGTCAAGGAGGTCGCCGGCCACCTCGTCGCGGCGGTCGCCGCGTCCGGCGGCGCCGCACTGCTGCTCGTGGTCCGGAGCGGGTTCGACATCCACCGGGCGAACGCCCGGCTGGCCGCCCGGATGGCCCGGCGGCCGGCCGGTGAGCTGGCGGCGCTGTTGCGCGAGCACGCGGAGGATCCGTTCAAGCCGCCGATCGTGGGGTACCCGGGGCAGCTCACCGACCTGCAGGTGCACGGGCAGGACATCCGCCGCCCGCTGGGCCTGCCGCACGACCTGCGTCCCGACCGGCTGCGGATCTCGCTGGACTTCCTGGTCGGCGGGAGGGCGGTCGGGTTCGTGCCGAGGAGGCGGCCGGCCGGGCTGCGGTTCGAGGCGGCCGATCTGGACTGGGCCTGGGGGGACGGGCCGGTGATCCGCGGGACCGGTGAGGCGCTGCTGCTCGGCCTGACCGGCCGGCGGGCCGCCCTGGACGACCTCTCCGGCGAGGGTGTCGCCGAACTGCGCCGGAGGATCTGACCCGCGCCGGCCCGGGCTCATCGGGCCGGGCTCATCGGGCCGGGCTCATCGGGCCGGGCTCATCGGGCGCGGCGTCGAGGGCCGCGGCGTCGAGGGCCGGCGCGAGCGGGGTCAGGGCGGTGCGGATCCCGTCCGGCAGCGACCCGGCCGGCACGACGAAGCCCGGCATCGACGCCGGCACGGTGGCGGCGTGCAGCCACCGGCGCAGTGCGATCCGGGTGGCCGCGCCGACGGCCGCGGCCAGGACCTGAGCGGTCAGCGGGTCGATGCCGGGGTGCCGGGCGGTGACGGCCCCGGCGAGCGTGTCCTCGATCGAGGTGACCGCGTCGACGTAGCAGGCCCGTAGCGCGGGAGTGGTCGCGATCATCAGCAGCGCGCCGCGCGGGTGGTCGCCGGGGTCGGTGCAGGACGCGACGACCGCGTCGATCACGGTGTCGGCGAGACCGCTCCCGGCCGGGCGGCCGGTCACCGCCGCGGCCAGTTGGGCGGCGCGGTCGGCGGCGACCGCAGCGACGATCGCCTGCTCGCGGCTGGAGAAATAGTTGTTGTACGTCCGCGGGGAGACCCCGGCGGCCTCGGCGATCTCCTCGACCCGGACATTCTCCGGCCCCTGGGCGAGCGCGAGCCGCAAGGCCGCCGACTGCAGGGCCTCCCGGGTCGCTCGTTTCTTGCGCTCACGCAGGCCGGAGGCATCGTTCATGCTGTCACTCTGCCATCCCGGGTGCGCACACGCAAAATTGCGTGCACGCAAGTTTCTGTTACGGTGGCGGCATGCGCGCCAACGGCATCGCCTACAACACCGGATTCCTGACCCCGGCCACGCCGCTCGACCTCGACCGCGTCCGGCGGGAGCTCACCCTCATCCGCGACGACCTGCACTGCAACGCCGTCCACCTGGTCGGCGGCGACCCCGGCCGGCTGGAGGCGGCGGCCCGGATCGCCGCCGGGCTCGGCCTGGAGGTGTGGTTCTCGCCCTACCCCCTCGGCCTCACCCCCGATCAGATCCACTCGCTCTTCCTGGACTGCGCCGACCGGGCCGAGCGGCTGCGCGCCACCGGCGCCGCGGTCGTCCTGGTCACCGGCGTCGAGCTGACCATCATGAACCGCGGTTTCCTCGAGGGCGACAGCCTCGAGGACCGCATCGCCCAGCTGTTCGCGGGCCGGGTCGCCGAGGCCCGCGCCCGTCTCGGCGACTTCCTGCGCGAGGTCGTCCCCGCCGTCCGGCAGCGTTTCCACGGGCCGGTCACCTACGCGGCGATCCCGTTCGAGGACGTCGACTGGGACCTGTTCGACATCGTCACGCTGGAGCTGATCCGCAGCGCCGAGGTCGCGGGGCAGTTCCGCGAGGCCGTCCGCGCGGTCACCGCCGGGGCCAAGCCGGTCGCCGTCACCGGGTTCGGCACGGCGGCGTGGCGGGGCGCTGCCGACGTGGCGCCGCGCAGCATGGAGATCGTCGAGAACGACCCGGTCACCGGAGCGCCACTGCGGCTCGACGGGCACTACGAGCGTGACGAGGAGGGGCAGGCCGCCTACTTCCGGGAGCTGCTCGAGATCTTCGACAGCGAGGGGGTGGACAGCGCCTTCGCGTACCTGTTCGCGCTCGACGACTTCCCGCACCGGCCCGGCGGCGACCCCCGCGACGACCTCGACCTGGCCAGCCCCGGCATCGTCAAGGTCCTCGACGGCCGCACCGGCGACACGTACCCCGGCCTGCCGTGGGAGCCCAAGGCCGCGTTCGCGGCGATCGCCCGGCACTATGCGGGCGGCCGTCCCGGCTGATCGGCCGGAGAACGTCCGCGGCCGAGAGGTGGCCGTCCCCGGCCTTGCCGGGAGCCGGTCGCCCGCCGGATGGGCCAGGATTGCCGCCATGACCCATTCCACTCTCGACATCACCGCCGCCCTGGTCCACGACCTGGTGCGGGAGCAGCATCCCGACCTCGCCGGCCGACCGGTCCGGCTGGGCGCGCGGGGATGGGCCAATCAGGTGTGGCGTCTCGGTGACGACCTGGCCGTCCGGCTGCCCTGGGTGGTCGCCGACACCGACGAGCTGCTGCTCAACGAGCACACCTGGGTGCCGCGGCTGGCGCCGGGCCTGCCGCTGCCGGTCCCGGTGCCGCAGCGGCTCGGGGTGCCGTCCGCGCGTTTCCCCCGCCCCTGGCTGATCACCACCTGGGTGCCCGGCGAGCCCGCCGACCGCGCGCCGGTGACCGATCCCGCCGCGGCCGGGTCCCTGGCGGCGTTCCTGACCGCCCTGCACCGCCCGGCGCCCGCCGAGGCGCCCGCCGGACAGGACCGGGGCGGCCCGCTGGCCGAGCGTTCCGACGGTTTCGCCGGCGGCGTGGCCCTGGCCGTGGAGCGCGGGCTGATCGACGACCCGGACGCGGTCCGCGCGGTCTGGCAGGACGCGGTCACCGCGCCGGCCTGGGCCGGTCCGCGGATGTGGCTGCATGCCGACCTGCACCCGGCGAACGTGGTCACCCGGGGCGGGCGGCTCTGCGGCATCGTCGACTTCGGTGACCTGTGCGCCGGCGACCCGGCCTACGACCTGTCCGCCGCCTGGCTGCTGCTGCCGGACGGCGGCGTCGACGACTTCTACGCCGCCTACCGGCCGGCGGCCGACGCCGCCACCCGCCGCCGGGCCCGCGGCTGGGCGATGGCCCGTGTCCTGAGCGGCCTGCTCATCGGCGACAACGGCGTGCACGGCCGGCCCGGGGGCAAGGCGACGTGGGGCCCGCCGGCCCGCGCCGCCCTGCACCGCCTGACATCGGCCCGGTAGCGGAGCCGATAGGGTCGCGCGGTGACCGGAGCGAGCCCCACCCAGCGTGTCCTCGACGCCACCGACATCGATCGCGCGATCGCCGTCGCCCTGCCCGGTCGGCGGGTGGCCGCGGCCGGGCCACTGGCCGGTGGCGGCTTCGCGACGGTCTGGGCGGCGCGCCTCGACGACGGCGCCGACGTGGTGGTCAAGGTCGGCCCGCGGCCCGAGGCGCGTCTGCTGCGCTACGAGCGGGGCATGATCGCCGCCGAGGCCCGCTACCTGCGCCGGCTCGCCGCCGAGGCGCCGGAGGTGCCGGTGCCTCGGGTGCTGTTCGCCGACGCGGACCTGCTCGTCACCGAGCGGCTGCCCGGGGTCAACCTGGCCATGGCGGGGCCGGAGGTCGACGACGCCCCGGTGCGGGCGGCGTTCGGCGCGGCGCTGGCCCGGGTGCACCGGCTGACCGGCGACCGGTTCGGCTACGACGCGGGCCGCACCGGCGCGGCGACCTGGTCCGGGGCCTTCCGCGCGATGATCGGCGACCTGCTCGACGACGCCGCCGACTGGGCGGTCGCGCTGCCCGCGACGCCCGGCCGGATCCGTGCTCTGGTCGACCGCCACGAGGCGCTGCTCGACACGGTACGACGCCCGGCGCTGCTGCACTTCGACGGCTGGGACGGCAACCTGCTGGTGGACGACGGCCGGCTGACCGGTTTCGTCGACGGCGAGAGGTTCCTCTACGGCGACCCGCTGCTGGACTTCACCTCGGCCGCCCTGTTCCGCCGCATCGAGGACGAACCGGACCACCCGTTCCTGCGCGGTTACGGCGAGGTCCGCCTCGACGCCCCGGCGCTGCGGCGGCTGAGCCTCTACCGGCTGCACCTCTACCTGCTGATGACGGTGGAGATGCCGAGCCGCCGGATCACCCGGGAGGAGCACCCCGAGCGGTACGCCCGGCTGGCCGAGTTGCTCGACGAGGAACTGGCCGAGCTCGACCGTCCGGTGCCTCAGTAGCGGAAGTTGTCGATGATCGCGGTCATCTCGCCGGCCAGCCGGTTGAGGTCGGCGACGGCCTCCTGACCGGTCCGCGCGTTCGCCGTGGCGTCGCGGGCCGAGTCGGCGACGTCGGAGATCGCCCCGGTGACCAGCCCGGTGTTGCCGGCCGCCTCGGACACGCTGCGGCTCATCTCCTGGGTGGTCGCGGTCTGCTCCTCGACCGCCGACGCGATCGACGTCGTGTAGTCCCCGATCGTGGAGATGACCTGCACGATCTCGGTGATCGCGGCGGCCGCCGATGAGCTGATCGCCTGGATCGCGGTGATCCGGGCGGTGATCTCCTCGGTGGCCCGGGCGGTCTGCTGGGCCAGCTCCTTGACCTCCCCGGCGACGACCGCGAACCCCTTGCCCATCTCCCCGGCCCGGGCCGCCTCGATGGTGGCGTTCAGCGCGAGCAGGTTGGTCTGCTCGGCGATGCTGGTGATCAGCCGGACCACGTCGCCGATCTCCTCGGTCGCGGTGCCGAGCTGCGCGACCTGCCCGTTGGTGGTCTCCGCGGCGCTGCGGGCGTCGTTGGCGACCCGGGCCGCCTGGGCAGCGTTGCCGGCGATCTCGGCGATCGCGGCGTTCATCTCCTCGGCGCCGGCGGCCACCGACTGCACGCTGACGTTGACCGTCCGGGTGGCCTCGGCGGCGGTGCCCAGGTTGTCGGAGACGTGCACGACGTTCGCGCTGAGCTGGTGGGTGCCGTCGGCGAGCCGGTCGGCGGCGGCCCGTACCTCGGCGGCGGACCCGGCGATCCCGCGGACGGTGCCGGCGACCTTGTCCACGAACCTGTTGAACGCGCCCGCCAGCTGTCCGGCCTCGTCGTCGCCGTGGACCGTCGCCCGCTGGGTCAGGTCGCCGTCCCCGTCGGCGATCTCGGCCATCCGGTCCCGGAGCCGTTCGATCGGCCGGACCACCCCGCGGGCCACCAGCAGGGCGATCACCGCGGAGACCAGCAGCACCGCCGCGGTGATCCACAGGCTGATCGTCAGCGAACCGTACGCCGACTCCAGGATGGTCGCGGTCGGCACGGTCACGATCAGCGACCACGTGTCGGTGGCGCCGATGGCCAGCGGCGCGGCGATCTGCACCTGCTCGGGGTCGCCGCTGATCAGCCGCCGGACCGGGGCGCCCTCGGCGACGGCGTCGCCGGCCAGCGCGGCCACGGCCGGGTCGGCGGGCTTGCCGGCCTGCGCCGGATCGCCGCCGGCCACGAGCAGGCCGCCGCCGCTGATCAGCATGGCGGTGCCGGTGCCGAACGGCCTGATCGTCGCCAGCGCCGCGGTGATGTCCTCCAGGGTGACGTCGATGCCGGCCACCCCGGTGACCTTGCCGCCGGTCACGATCGGCACGGCCAGCGACGTCATCAGCACACTCTTGCCGCCGACCTCGTAGGCGTACGGCTCGAGCACCTTCTCCTCGCCGGACTTCTGCGCGATCAGGTAGTAGTCGCCGGCGCCCTGCTCGGTGTACGACGTCAGCACCGTCGACTTGATCGTGTCGCCGTCGCGGTACCAGTACGGCACGAGCCGTCCGCTGGCGTCGTGCCGGGCGTCACTGCCGCGGTACCGGGCGTCGCGGCCGTCGTATGCGTCCGGCTCCCACGCCGCCCACACGCCGAAGTAGCGCGGATGCCGGTCGAGCAGCGTACGCAGCATCGCGTTGGCATCGCTCCGATCGGCGCCGGAGAGCGACGCGGTGGCCATCGTCCCGCTCAGGTCGCGGGCGCTGCCGAGCGCCGTCATCAGCTGCACCTGCAGGCCGGCGGCGTTGCGCACGGCGATCTCCTGCGCGTACGCGAACCCGGACTGCCGTGCCTCGGACAGGTTGCGCCGCGTGATGACGGTGGCGACGAGCACCAGCGACACCCCGGTGATCAGCAGGACGCAGAGGATCAGCCGCAGTTTGATGCTCAGCCGGTTCAAACCCCACACACTGAGAACTTCGGCATGTGAGGGCGGCCACTAAGCCGAAACGGTCAGGGAACGGGCACCCCCAGCCGGTCGAGCAGGCGGCGGCGCAGGCCGCCGAAGCCCGGATCGTCCTGGTGGCGGGGCTTGGGCAGGGTCACCGGGATCTCCTCGGCGATCCGGCCGCCGTCCAGCACCAGCGCCCGGTCGGCGAGCAGCAGCGCCTCGTCGACGTCGTGGGTGACCAGCAGCGCCGCGAACCCGTGCCGTTCGCGCAGCCGTTCCAGCAGCTGCTGCATCCGCAGCCGGGTGAGCGCGTCCAGCGCCCCGAACGGCTCGTCGAGCAGCAGCAGCTCCGGTTCCCGGACCAGGGCCCGGGCCACCGCGACCCGCTGTGCCTGGCCACCGGACAGCTCGGCCGGCCACGCCCCGCCGCGGTCGCCGAGGCCGACCTCGGTGAGCGCGGCCAGCGCCCGGCCGCGCGGGTCGGTGCCGATCAGGCCCAGTGCCACGTTGTCGATCACTCGCTTCCACGGCAGTAGCCGGTGCTCCTGGAACACCACGCCGTAGTGGGCGGGCACGGTGATCTGCCCGGTCGCCTCGGCGTCGAGCCCGGCCAGGGCGCGCAGCAGGGTGCTCTTGCCCGAGCCGCTGCCGCCGAGCAGGGCCACCACCTCGCCCGGCCCGACGGTCAGGTCGGCGCCGTCCAGCACGACGGTGTCGCCGAACGATCGTCGCAGGCCGGTGACCCGTACCGTCAGGTCGCCTGCAGCCCACGTCGCCATGCCAGGGTCCTCCGTTCCGCGATCCGGATGAGCGTGTCCGAGAGCAGGCCGAGCGCGGCGTAGACGAGCAGCCCGAACACGACCACGTCGGTCTGGGCGAACTCGCGGGCCTCCATCATCAGGAAGCCGATGCCGGTCTGGGCGTTGACCTGCTCGCCGACCACGAGACTGAGCCACGCCGCGCCGATGGCCAGCCGCAGGCCCAGGAACAGCGACGGCAGCGCGCCGGGCAGCACCACGTGCCGCAGGCGCTGCCACTGGTCGAGGCCGCACGTCTTCGCCGCCTCGACCAGCCGCTGGTCGATGTCGCGGATCCCGGCGTACGTGTTGAAGTAGAGCGGGAAGAAGCTGCCCAGCGCGACCAGGCTGATCTTCAGCTCCTCGCCGATGCCGACCCAGATGATCAGCAGCGGGACGAGGCCCAGGTGCGGCAGCATGCGGGCCATCTGCACCGGCGGGTCGACGATGTCGTCACCGAGGCGCAGCAGCGCGGCCGCGGCGGCCAGCGCCACGGCCAGCGTCCCGCCGATGGCCAGCCCGATGCCGGCCCGCGACAGGGAGCTGACCAGGTGCTCCCACAGCGACCCGTCGGCCGCCAGGCGCCACCCGGTCGCGGCGACCAGGCTCGGCGCGGGCACCTTGTCGGCGGGCAGCAGGCCGGTCCGCGCCGCCGCCTCCCAGAGCACGAGCAGGGCGAGCGGGCTGACCAGCCGGTACCGGCGACGGGGCCCTCGGGACCGGCGCTGCCGGGCCGGCAGCGGTGTCCCGAGGACCGGGGGAGGGGCCGTCGTGGTCACAGGAACGCCTGGTTGAACTGCTCGTCGATGCGGGACCTGATGTCGACCTGGCCGGGGATCAGCTCCAGTTTCGTGAACCCGTCGGCGATGGTCTGCAACTCGGCGCCGATCTCCGGGGTGATCGGGGCGAGCGGCTTGGCGCTGCGGGCCAGCGCCCGGGTGGTGGTCGGCTCGTCGATCTTGAGTTCCGGGGCGAGGATCTTCGCGCGTTCGGCCGGGTTGGCGATGCCCCAGTCGGTGGTGGCCCGGTATTTCGTCAGGAAATCCTTGATCAGGGCGGTTTTCCCGGTGACCGCGTCCGGGGCGGCGAGGAGGTATTCGCGGTTGTCGGCCAGGCCGGTGGCGTCGGCGAGAATCTGCACTCCGGGCTGTTCGGCGAGCGCGAAATACGGGTCCCAGATGATCCACGCGTCGACCTGGCCGGAGTCGAAGGCGGGTCGCCCCTCAGCCGGTTTCAGGTATTTGACATTGATGTCGGTGATTCTGAGACCGGCCTGTTCGAGCAGTTTCACCAGGAGCCAGTTGACGTTCGAACCCTTGTTCAGCGCGACCGTCCGTCCCTTCAGGTCGGCGAAGGTCCGGTAGCCCTTGTCTGCTTTGACCAGCACTGCTTCACCCTGGGGGACCGGTTCGCTCGTACCGATGATCTTGAAATTGATCTTGCCGGCGGCCGCGAAGATCGGCGGCGCTTCTCCGGTCTGACCGACGTCGATCGCTCCGGCCTTGAGTGCCTCGGTCAGCGCCGGCCCGCTCTCGAACAGCGACCACTCGGCGTCCGCGGCGTCGCCGCGCGCCTTCGACAGGCTCAGCCCGCCGAATCGCTGATAGCCGATGCGCAGTTTCCCGGAATGCGCGGCGGATCCGGTGTCCTCGCTGCCGCAGCCGGCGAGAAAGGCGGCGCCCGCGGCGCCGATCAGGAGGCGACGGCGTGAGGTGGGCATGTCAGAGGTCCTTTCCGTGGTACGGGGAGAGCCGCCCGAATCCGGACCGGTGGAAGACCAGCGGCCCGCCGTCGGCATCCGCGCTGTGTTCCACGGCGTGCAGCCGCAGAAGCACGATGGTGTGGTCGCCGGCCTCCACCTCGCGGTAGATCGAGCAGTCGAAGCGGGCCAGCCCGTCGTCGACGGTCACCGCCCCGGTCGCGGTGACCGACACGGCGGCGTCGTCGAAACGGCGCCCGACCGGCCCGGCGAGCCGCCGGCACAGCTCGCCGTGGTGCGCGGCCAGCACGGTCACGCCCAGGTGCTCGGCGCGCCGCAGGTCCGGCCAGGTCTTCGAGGTGTTCGCGATGGACACCGACACGAGTGGTGGGTCCAGGCTGACCGAGGTGAACGAGCTGGCGGCCAGCCCGGTCAGGGTCCCGTCGACGGCCGCGGCAACGGCCACGACGCCACTGGGGAAGACCCCGAACGCCTGACGCAGGCGTGCCGGATCGAGGTCCTGGTTGGTGGTGAACGAGCCCATCAGCGTGCTGTGCGCCCGGTGGCGGCGAACGGCATCGTCGTGCCGCGCCACCGGGCCGGGCGCTCGTCCTTCCACAGTCCGCGCTCGGCGAGGATCGGCAGCACCCCCTCGCCGAACCAGTACGCGCCCTCCAGGTGCGGATAGGCGGAGAGCACGAACTCCTCGATGCCCAGCGACGCGTACTCGGCGATCCGGTCGGCGACCTGCTCGTGGCTGCCGACCAGCGCGGTCCCGGCGCCGCCGCGCACCAGCCCGACCCCGGCCCACACGTTGGGATGGATCTCCAGGTTGTCGGTGCGGCCCTGGTGCAGGTCGAGCATCCGCTTCTGGCCTTCCGACTCGGACCGGCGCAGCCCCTGCTGCACCGTGGCGATGGTGGCCGGGTCGATGCCGGCGAGCAGCCGGTCGGCCTCGGCCCAGGCCTCGGCGGCGGTGTCGCGGGTGATGGTGTGCATCCGGATGCCGAACCGGAGCGTCCGGCCCTGTGCGGCGGCGAGCCCGCGGATCCACGCGATCTTCTCGGCGACCGCGTCCGGTGGTTCGCCCCAGGTCAGGTAGACGTCGGCGTGCCTGGCGGCGACGAGGCCCGCGGCGGGGGAGGAACCACCGAAGTAGATCTCCGGGAGCGGATCCGGGATCTGGCCCAGCGTGGCGGCGTCGACGTGCAGGTGCTCGCCGTGGAAGTCGACGGTCTCCCCGGCCCACAGCCGGCGCACGATCTGCAGGAACTCGTCGCACCGGGCGTAGCGGGCGTCCTTGTCCAGGTGGTCGCCGTACATCCGCTGCTCGTGGCTCTCGCCGCCGGTGACCACGTTGAGCAGCAGGCGGCCCCCGGTCATGTTCTGGAAGGTGCCGGCCATCTGCGCCGCCAGGAACGGCGAGACCAGACCGGGCCGGAACGCCACCAGGAACTTCAGGCGCTGGGTGGTCTGGCTGAGCATCGCCGTGCTGAGCCACGCGTCCTCGCACCAGGCGCCGGTCGGGGTGAGCGCGGCGGCGAAACCGTTGTCCTCGGCGGCGCGGGCGACCTGGGTCAGGTACGCCACGTCGGCGGGCCGGCCGGAGCTGCCGGCCGCGAGGCCGTGACCGCCGCCGACCACGTGCCGTCCGTCGCCGCCGTTGGTGGGCAGGAACCAGTGGAACTTCAGAGCCATACTCCATAGGCTCGCTAGGTTTTGCAGGTTATGCAAGAGGGTGGGTGACCGGAGACGCCGAACACGTGATCGGTCACACCGAACGGGCCAGCCGTACGATCGTCTCCTCGAAGTCCGCGATCGCCGCCGGAACCCTGTCGAACCGCCGCCGGACCAGCAGCATCATCACCGGCGGCACCTCCTCGGCCAGCGGCCGAGCAGTGATCACCCCGGCCGTCTCCAGAGGATCGCCGGCGATGCTGTAGTCCGGCAGGATGGTCGGGCCCGTCCCGGTCGCCACCAGCGTCTTGCCCATCTCGGCGCCGTCGGTCGAGAACGTCTCCGGCGGGGGATCGTCACCGAAGAGCCGCTGTGCCAGCCGGTGCATCAGATAGCCGGGACGCATCGCCACGAACGGCCGCCGGCGCAGATCCGCGACAGTCACCGTGGTCTGCGCGGCCAGAGGGTCATCGGTGCGGCAGCACACCGCCGGCACACCGCGCAGCAGCACCGTGCTCTCCAGGGCGGCGGGCAGCTCGTCACCCGGGAACGCGTTGATCAACCCGACGTCGAGCCGGCCCTCGATCAGCCGCTCCTGGATCTCGGCCTGCAGCAGCGTCGCCACGTCCACGGCCGTGCCCGGATGCCCGGCCCCGAACTCCCGGACCGCAGGAACCAGCAGCGACGACGTGCCCGCGTTCACCGTGCCGACCCTAATCGTCCGCGCGTGATCGCGGGCCGCGGCCTTCAGCTGCGCCACCCCGGCCAGGATCTCGGTCATCAGCGGCAGCAGATCCTGCCCCTCCCGGCTGACCCGCGCCCCGGCCCGGTGCCGCTCCAGCAGGGGCACGCCCAGCTCCCGCTCCAGCGCGCTGATCGCCTCACTGAGCGCCGACTGCGAAATGTGCAGCCGCTCCCCGGCGCGGCGCAGCGATCCGTGCCGGATCACCGCGGTCAGGTATTCCAGCTGCTCGAACCGCATTCCGATCACGGTACCGAAAGCTGCGGTCCAGGTTCCTAGGACGGGGTACGGACAGTGGCGTGACCGCCTCCACGCAAATCGGAGGAACGGCCGGATCCGCTGACCTTCGGGTCGCGGATCCGGCCGTTCCTGTGTCGCGTCCGGTCCCACCGGTGGTAGGCGTTCGCCGTTCCCACCGGTGGACCTGAGGTCGCCGGACACCGAGAGCCCGCAGCCGGCGACGGTGTCCGCGGTCAGTCCGCGTAGGTGAGGTCGATGACCGGCTTGATGTGGGCGGCGAAGCCGTCTCCGTTGACCTCGCACTCAAGCTCGTCCGGCGCGTCGCAGGTGACCTTGTTCTGCCTCGTCCACGGGTTGCGCCAGTAGATCACGACCTCGCCGTACAGGCTGTCGTAGGTGACGGTCGCTTCGGTGCCGCCCTGGTCGTCCGACGACTCCGAGCCGAACTTCACCTTCGACAGGGGCTTGATGAATTTCGGCGGCACCTTCGTCCAGTCGCCGTCGGCGATGTCCTTGTCGCTCAGGCTGAGGCGCAGGTCGGTGTGGTTGTTGAAGGTGATCATGACGCTGCGGTCACCCGGCATCGCGGCGGCCTGTGCGGCTGCGGGGGCGGCCAGGCCGGCGGCGAGACCGGCGGCGGCGAGCGCGGCGGCACCGAGAGTGCGGGGCAGGGATGCAATGGACATGACGATCTGCCTTTCGAAATTGAGGTGATGGATAGCGGTCCTCGAGAACCCGTTCAAGTATTACCTGAATTCGTGGCGCTGCGGGCTGAAACATTGCTTTGGGAAAACTTCCCGCCAACGGTCTGATCCTTATTGGTCAGACCATGACAGGTGCTCTGAGCTGCTTGGTCTTCCCTGTTTCGGCTGGCGTGAATTGCTCCCGCGGCCCGCTCCGGCTAGCCGAAGAATGGCGTGGGGAAGTGCCCCGCTAATCGCAGTGGCAGCGCTTCGAATCGTAGGCGGAGACGACCGGCGCCAAACGCGTATCCCCGAACGAGTGGCCTGTGCGCCCATCAGGCGGATGGCCTGATCGGCTGAACAGACGATGCTTTACCGCTGCAATGTGAGAGGTTACTCTCGAAACATGTCTCTCACGAATCCTTTCGGTGACGTGACCATCACCGACCCGCAGGCGATGCGGGCGCTCGCCCACCCGGTGCGCCTCGCCGCGCTGACCGCCCTGCAGCGCAACGGCCCGATGACCGCCACGCAGCTCTCCGCGCACGTCGGGGCGACCCCCTCGGTGACCAGCTGGCACCTGCGGCACCTCGCGACGTTCGGCCTGGTCACCGACGCGGACCCGGGAGAGGTGCCGGCCGACCGGCGGCAGCGCTACTGGAAGGCCGTCGCCCGTGGGTTCACCGTCGACTCGTCCGCGAGTGAGGAGTCACAGACCGCCCGGCGGGCCCTGGCCACCCAGTTGGAGCAGACCGCACGGCAGCAGACGGACCGCTGGTGGGCCGAGACCGAACCGGAGCTCGACCACCCGTGGCGCCGGCTGTCCGGCGTTGCGAACACCGGTGTCCGGCTGACCGCGGATGAGCTCGAGCGGCTCCAGCACGACATGGACGAGCTGCTGGCCGTCTACACGCGACGCGCCGACGAGGACACCCCGGCGGATGCCCGGCGGGTCCGGATCCTGCGCAGCTACCTGCCCGAGGCCCGGTGATGAGCATGGACAGCAGCCCGCTGTGGCGCGACCGGCGGTTCACCGCATTCTGGGCCGGCCAGACCGTCTCGCAGTTCGGTGACCGGATCAGTGAGCTGGCGCTCCCGCTGATCGCCGCCACGATGCTCGCCGCCACACCGGCCGAGGTGGGGCTGCTGACGGCCGCCGTCTGGGCGCCCAACCTGCTCTCCGCGCTCGTCGGCGCCTGGGTCGACGGGCAGGCCCACCGCAGGCGGCTGCTCGTCGCCGCCGACCTGCTGCGTGCCGCGGCGCTGCTCAGCCTGCCGGTCGCCTACTGGTGCGGGGCTCTCGGCCTGCCCCAGTTGTTCGCGGTGGCGCTGCTGACCGGCGTGGGACAGGTGTTGTTCTCCTGCGCGTACTCCTCGTTCTTCGTGACCCTCGTCGACCGCGACCGGTACGTCGACGCCAACAGCAAACTCAGCACCAGCCGATCGGCGTCGTTCGTCGCCGGGCCGGCCGTCGGCGGCTTCCTCATCCAGGCCCTGACCGCTCCCGTCGCGATCGTCGTCGACGCGGTGTCGTTCCTGGTCTCGGCGCTGTTCCTCGGCCGGATCACGGCGGCGCCGGCCCCGGTCGGCCCACGGTCCTCGCTGGCGGCGGACCTCGGCGCCGGGCTGCGCTACGTGCGCGACCATCCGTACCTGCGGGCGGCGCTGGCCTGCGTCACCACCGTCAACTTCTTCGGCTTCATCGCGCAGGCGCTGGTCGTCCTGTATGTCAGCCGCGAGCTGGGCCTGCCGGCCGGGCTGATCGGCCTCGCGTTCGGGATCGGTGCGGTCGGAGCCGTCGTCGGCGCGGTGGTCGCTCCCCGGCTCTCCGCGCGGTTCGGTGTCGGCCGGATGGTGGTGGCCGGCGCGATCCTCTTCCCGGCCCCGACCGCGGCGATCGCGCTGGCCGGTGGCCCCGACTGGATGATCGCCACCGTGATCGCGCTGGCCGAGGCGGTGTCCGGGGTGGCCGTGATGGTCTTCGACATCAATCTGAACTCGGTCCAGACCGCTGTCATCGCCGACGACCTGCGCAGCCGGGTGGCGGGCGTCTTCGGCACGGTCAACTACGGCGCGCGGCCGCTCGGCGCGCTGGCCGGCGGCCTGCTCGGCAGCACTCTCGGGCTGCGTCCCACCCTGCTGATCGCGGCAGTCGGCGGGATGCTGTCCTGCCTGTGGCTGCTCCGATCACCGATCCCGGGCCTGCGGGGGCTGTCGGCTCTCAGCCCTCACCCGGTCCAGCGATGATTCCTCGCGGTGGATCGGGCTTGAGTCCGGTGCCGTCGGCACCCCGTCCCGCGATGATTCGTCGCCGCAGGCCCAGTCCGGTGCTGCTGTCGCAGGGGGGCGCGGTGTTTCGTCGTGGTGGGGCAGGTTCGGTGTCGCTGTCGTCTCGTCCCGCGGGGACTCGGGGCTGTGGAGCGGGCGTAGGCACAGCGCGGCGGTCACCGCGGCGACGGTGGCGCCCGCGGCGAGAATGAGGCGGTAGTCGGTCAGGGCGAGCAGGGACGCGCCGGTCGCCTGGCCGACGGCGCCGGGCGCGAACGTCAGCAGGGCTACGGTGCCGGAGACCCGGCCCAGGTAGGCGGCGGGAATGTCGCTCTGCACGCGGGTGGCGACGGCGATCAGCACCCACGGCAGCGTGACCCCGATGAGAACGCTGGAGACCGCCACCACCGGCAGGGACGGCACGGCGCGCAGCACGGCGCCGGCGGCGAAGACGGCGATCGCGGCGCCGACGAACACGTGCGGACGGAACCGGCGCTGCAGCGGGCCGGCCAGCAGCCCGCCGATGACCGAGCCGGCGCCCTGCACCGCCGACAGGACGCCCACGAACGCGGGCGTACGGTGCAGGCCCTCGTCGACGACCGCGTAGATCGTGGTGCCGGCCAGACCGCCGACGGCCATCACAGCGGTGGCGGAGAAGACGATCCGGCGCAGCTCACGGTGTTTCCACAGCACGCGTACGCCCTCGGCAGTGCGCTGCCGCCACGCGGTGGTCTCCGATGTGTGGACGATCGGGCCGGGCCGCAGCAGCAGGCACAGCACGGCGGCGGCGAAGAACGTGACCGCGTCGAGGACGGCGACGCTCGCCCCGCCGAACCACGTGAACAGTCCGGCGCCGATGAGCGGGGCGGCCAGTTTCATGCCCTCGGACGCCGACATCCGCAGCCCGTTGACGTCGCCGAGCAGGTCGGCGGCGATGGCGGCCGGCAGCACGGCGGTCTCGGCGGCGTCCGACACCACGAAACCGACCCCATAGGCGACCATCACGGCGAAGATCAACCACACGTCGGTACGGTCGTCGACAGTCACCAGGAGCAGCAGCAACAGGCCCATCGCGACGTGCGTGCCGATCATCACGCGGCGGCGGTCGGGGGCCCGGTCGACGATCGCGCCGAGCACCGGGCCGGCCAGTGTCGGCGACCACAGCAGGAAGCCGACCCACGCGGCCAGGCTGCTGGAACCGGTCAGCGACATCACCCAGATGCCGGCGGCCAGCATCATCGCGCTGGTCCCGAAGCTGGACACGAGCACCGCCGCGAGATACGCCGTCGCGTTGCGGTTTCGTGCCACGCGGGTCAATCCTGTCACGCCGCTCTCCCTGAGTTGAGTCTGAGAGGCTCAGGCTAGGGAGCACCATTCCGGCGGGTCAACGCAGAGCGGTACTTTATATGTCAATCCTGCATTGACATTGTGACGCGGGGTGCTCGTGGAGGCGTCGACGAAGTCGAGCAGCCCGTATCGGGCGTCTGTCACCGCTTCCGCCGCGTGCGGGCGAGTCCTCACCGGCGCCGACGTGTCTCGTGTGCTCGCAGAAGAAGGACTGACCGGGCGCTGCCGATCCCGCCGCGCAACCGGTTCCGGGTGCGGACCCACGGCATTCGTGCAGGTGCCGGCGTATCTGGCCGGAGCCGACCGCCACCGCGATGACGCACCCACGCGCCGGCCAGGTGCCTGTCGGTCACCGCGGACAGTCTGCGCGGGCCTCGGGACTTCGGGACGGACGGCTCTGATCGGGGGCCCGAGCCGGCGCGACGGGCGCGGGTGGCTGAGCACCCGTGCGACGGTGGTGTTCCACCTCGACCGGTTCGGCCGGGCGTTGTCCGCCACGGACGAGCATGCGTGGCCGTACCGGAGGATGGTTCTGCGCCGCCGGAAAACGATCCGGCGGCGGCCGGAGACCTCGGGGTGGCCGCCGTCGAGGGTGAAACGCCGCTCCCGGCGGGCTGCGCCGGCGGTGATGCCGGACCACACGAAATGCGCCCGGATCGGACGCCCCGACCAGGTGTCGTCGCCGTGGAAGTCGCCGCGCCCGCCGGTGAGGCGGCCGAACACCGGCGGGCGGAGCGGGCCGGCGCCGGGGTGCGGTGTCTGGTCGCCGCCGGAAACCGGGCCGTCGCGCACCTACCGCGTCGCGTCGATCACCGGCCCGCGCACCCGCACCGGGCCGGACGCCGACGGCTGGCACCACGCCACCATCCCGCTGGAGAACGTGCCGCACGCCGCCGCGTCGCTGCCGCACGCCGCCGCCTCGCTGTCGCACGCCGCCGCGCGCTGTCGCACGCCGCCGCGCGCTGTCGCACGCCGCCGCGCGCTGTCGCACGCCGCCGCGCGCTGTCGCACGCCGCCGCCTCGCTGCTGCGCCTCGGCGCCGAGGCCCGGGCGGTCGGGCCGCCCGGGCTGGTCGCCCATCTGCGCGAGACGATCGACGCGATGGCCCGGCTCTACTCCGGCCGCTGGCCGATCACGGCCCGGCCCGGCTGGGCGGTCGGCTGGAACACCGCGATCGCCTCGCCGTCCACTGTCGCCGCCACCCAGACGTGGCCGACGAACGTCTGCTGCTCGTACGTCTGTCCCGGATCGAGGGTCGCGTAGTCGGAGCGCTTGCCGTCGTAACCGAGCCACGCGATGACGACCTTGCCGCCGGTCGTGTTGACGAACCGGATCTGCGTCGCCGGACCGCCGTCGGCAGCGCGCAGGCCGGTCTCGGCGCTGCCGGGCAGCGCGGGCAGGTCCGGCCACGCCGCGGCGGACGCGTCCGGCTTCGCCGCCGTCTCCTCCGCCGGCCACAGCTGCCCGGCCACCACCGCGGCGCCGAGGCAGAGCACCACGGCGAGGCCGATGACGATGCGCAGCAGACCGCGTTGCCTCCGGTCGCCGTCCCCCCGCGCAGGGTCCGCCTCCGGCGGCGGTACGAACGGAGCATGCGTCTCGCCGAGCGGCGGGTGGTAGGGGTCCACCGGCGTGGTGAAGGGATCTGATGTCACGCGACCACCGTAGTGGTGATCTTGCATGTCACCGACTCCGGCCGTCATCCGGTCCGGCGGCCGGCGCTGTCCGGCCGTGCCGTCCGGCCCGCCGTGGTGAGCCGGGCCGACAGCGACGTGTCCGGCAGGAGCAGGGCCTGATGCAGGCGGTCCGGCGCCAGCGAGCTGAACCGGCGGGCCGCCAGCCACGCGGCGCCGGCCGCCGGGTCCAGACCGAGACGCGGTCGCAGGCCGCGATCCGCCAACGCCGTCAACACCCCGCGCTGTACGGGTGACCCGCCCGCGAGCAGCCCTCCGGCGAGCACGACGGGCCCGTCCTGACCCAGGTCGGCGAGGGTCCGCAGCAGGCACGCGACGGCCGCGTCCACGATCGCGCCGGCGTCCGGGTCGCCGTCGGCGGCGGCCGCGCACACGATCGGCGCCAGGCCGTCGATGGCGGTGAACGGCAGCGCCTGCGCCCAGTAGACCAGGTCGTCGGAGCGGCCCACCCCGGCATGGTCGGCCACCCGCGCGGCGAGCGGGCGCGCCCAGTTGCGGACCGCGAAACGCACCGCCTGCAACCCGAGCCAGCGTCCCGAGCCCTCGTCGCCGAGCAGCCAGCCGAGGCCGTCGCTGGTGCGTACCACCTGATGGTCGTGAACCGCCGCGGCGATGGCCCCGGTGCCGGCGATGAGCACCGCGCCGGCCGGGGCCGCGGAGCCGGCGGCGAACGCGGTGACCGCGTCGCCGACCACCGTGACCGGCCCGCCGATCCGCAGCTGGGCCGCGAACGGCCCGGTGCCCGCCGGCCCGGCGATGCCGAGGACGGCCGCCAGGACGAGGGCGGGGGAGTGCCCGCCGAGCGCTTGCCGGACCGCTGCCGCGACCTGCGCGGCGGCCTGCTCCGGACCGTGCGCGAGCGGGTTGCCCGGCCCGGCCAGCCCGCGGCCGACGACCTCCCCGTCGACGGTCGCCACGACGGCCCGGGAGCAGGTCCCGCCCGCATCGACGCCCACCACCAGCTTCATGGCGAAATGGAAACATAGCCAACAGTTATTGACTAGCCCTGCTGGCGGTCGTAATTTTCATCGGCAACGGCAAGCTGTGAAAAACATGACCGCCAAGGAGCGCGCATGTCACATAGATCCACCTCCGTCGCCGCCGCACTCGGCGCCACCCTGCTGGCCCTGAGCGCCTGCTCCGGCGGCACCGCGGCCACCACCGACCCCAAGGACCGGACCCTCACCGTGTGGGTGATGGACGGCGACTACACCGACGTCACCCTGCAGGAGATCAACAAGCGGTTCACCGAGGCCACCGGCGCCCAGGTCGACCTGCAGATCCAGCAGTGGGAGGGCATCACCACCAAGATCAGTACGGCGCTGTCCACCAGCGGCACCCCCGACGTGCTGGACCTCGGCAACACCCAGGTGCCCGGGTTCGCCGCCAACGGCGGCCTGCTCGACCTCACCGCGCACAAGGCCGACCTGCAGCAGGGCCGCACCTGGCTGGCCGGCCTGGAGAACCCGGCCACCGTCGACGGCGCCCTCTACGGCGTGCCGGGCTTCGCCGGCGCCCGCGCCGTCATCTACAACAAGAGGACCTGGGCCGCCGCCGGGGTCACCGCGGTCCCGGCGACCTACACCGAGCTGACCGGCGCGCTCGACAAGGTCAAGGCGAAGAACCCGGCCGCCGACTTCGCCCCGTTCTACCTGCCCGGCCAGTACTGGTTCGCCGGACTGCAGTTCCTCTGGGACGCCGGCGGCGAGATCGCCACCGCCGAGGGCAAGACGTGGAAGGGCGGCTTCTCCACCCCGGCCGGGCAGAAGGGCCTCGCCGAGTTCAAGGCGTTCCAGAACACGTACTCCACCGCGGCGTCACGCACGCTGGACACCATCACCCCCGACCAGACGCAGCTGTTCGCCGACGGCAAGACCTCCGCGATCCTGGCCACCAGCGGCTCGATCGGCCTCATCCGGAAGGCGAACCCGCAGATCAAGGCCGAGGACCTGGGCACCTTCCCGTTCCCCGGCACCTCCGGCAGGACCCAGCCGGTGATGCTCGGCGGCTCCGACTGGGGCATCGCCGCCAAGAGCGACGCCCCCGACCTGGCCCTGCAATGGGTGAAGATCGCCGGCAGCCCGGCCGTGCAAGACGAGTTCGTGTTCGGCAAGGACGGCTGGATCCCCAACAGCACCGAGGGCATCCAGGCCGCCCAGGCCAAGGGACTCACCGAGCAGCAGCAGGGCTTCTTCGGCGGCGCCCTGTCGTCCAAGGCCACCCCGGCCGCGGCCCAGTGGTCCACGATCGAGGGCGACAAGAGCATCAACCAGCTGTTCGCCGCGGTCGCCTCCGGCGCCAAGACGCCCCAAGCCGCGGGTACGGAGTTCGACGCCCACCTCGAGACCACCCTCGCCGGGCAGTGAGGACCGCCACCGCCCCGCGCGACGTGACAGTCGCCCCGACCGCCCCGCCGGTGACGCGCTCGCGCCGCCGGCGGGACCCGGCGCCGTACCTGCTGCTCAGCCCGGCCGCCCTGGTCCTGGCCGTGGTCACGCTCGCGCCCATCGGGTTCCTGGTCTACACCTCGTTCACCGACTACAGCCAGCGCACCCTGTTCACCGGCGCCTACGGCTTCGTCGGCGCCGACCAGTACACGACGCTGCTGCGGAACCCCGCCTTCTGGGCCTCGCTGGCGCGTACCGTCGTGTTCACCGCGGCGATGGTGGCCGGCAGCGTACTGCTCGGCATGGGGGTCTCGCACCTGCTCACCCGCCTCGGCCGCGGCTGGCGGACCACGGTGACCGTCGTCCTGATCGTCGCCTGGGCGATGCCGAACGTGGCGTCGTCGCTGGTCTGGAACTGGCTGTTCCAGCCCGGATACGGTGTCGTCAACTGGATGCTCGGCGTCTTCGGCGACACCGCCGGGCTCAACTGGGCGCAGGACCCGGTCCTCGCCTACGTGGTGATCTGGCTGCTCATCGTCTGGCAGGCCGTCCCGTTCATCGCGCTCACCCTCAACGCGGCCGAGACCCAGGTGCCGCACGAGCACCAGGAGGCGGCCCGGCTCGACGGCGCCTCCGAGATCACCGTCTACCGGATCGTCACGCTGCGGTTCCTGCGGCCCACCCTGCTGCTGGTCACCATCCTGTCGGTGATCTGGGACTACAACGTGTTCAACCAGATCTGGCTGATCTCCCGCGGCGGGCCGGACGACGCCACCGCGACCCTCGGCGTCTTCACGTACCAGACCGCGTTCGTCGGCTTCAAGATCGGCAACGGGGCGGCGATCTCGGTGGTCACCACGCTGCTGCTGCTCGCGCTGACCGCCGTCTACATCCGCAACCTGCTCAACGCCGGGGAGGACCTGTGAAGAACGCGATCGCCGCCGTCTTCTGCCTCGTGTGGTTCTTCCCCGTCTACTGGATGGTCAACACCGCCTTCAAACCGCGGCCCGAGGTGATGACGCCCGACCCGCACTTCTGGCCGCACCACCCGACCCTCGGCAACTTCACCGCCGCCGTCACCCAGCCGCAGTTCCTCACCAACCTCGGCAACAGCGTCATCGTCGTCGCCGTCACCGTCGCCGCCTCGATCGTGCTCGGCATCTTCGCCGCGGCCGCGCTGTCGCGATTCCGGTTCCCCGGCCGGCGGGCGATCATGGTGGTCATCCTCGCGGTCCAGATGCTGCCCGCCACCGCCATGCTCATCCCGCTGTTCACCATGTTCAACCGGCTCGATCTGCTCGGCACCTACGCGGCGCTGATCCTCGCGTACGTCGCCACCGTCCTGCCCTTCTCCATCTGGGTGATGCGCGGCTTCTTCGTCGCCGTCCCCGCCGAGGTCGAGGAGGCCGCCCAGATCGACGGCGCCACCACCTGGCGCACCCTGGTCAGCGTCCTCTTCCCGCTGGTCGCGCCCGGGATCGTCGCCACCGGCATCTTCGCGTTCATCGCGGCGTGGAACGACTACCTCATCGCCTACACGTTCATGCAGGACGAGGCCCGCTACACCCTGCCGGTGTGGCTCGCCTCGTTCACCAACCCGCACACCGGCACCGACTTCGGCGCCCAGATGGCCGCGTCCGTCATCTTCGCCGCCCCCGTCGTCGTGTTCTTCCTGATCATCCAGCGCAACCTGGTCGCCGGCATGTCCGCCGGCGCCGTGAAGGGCTAGGGTCCCGCCTTGCTGACACCCCGTCCGCACACTCTCGTCCCCGGCCAGGGCGAACTCCTGCTCGACCGGCACAGCGCCGTCGCCGCGCCGGCCGCCCTCGACGGCGTCCTCACCTGGCTGCAGTCGGCGCTGCGGCCACCCACCGGCCTGCCGCTGCCCCGCGTCGCCACCGACGCCACCGTCACGCTGGCGCTCGACGCGGATCTCGACGCCGAGGCGTACCGGCTGCGGGTCACCCCCGACCGCGCGGTGATCACCGGCGGCGGGCCGGCCGGGGTCTTCTGGGGCTGCCAGGCGCTGCTGCAACTGCTGCCACCCGCGGTGCACCGCAAGGCCCCCGGGGTCGGTCACCGCTGGGCGATCCCCTCGATGCAGGTGTACGACACCCCGCGTTTCGCCTGGCGCGGCCTGATGCTCGACGTCGCCCGCCACTTCCTGCCCAAACACGACGTGCTGCGGATCGTCGACCTGATGGCCATGCACCGCCTCAACACCCTGCACCTGCACCTCACCGACGACCAGGGATGGCGGGTCGAGATCCGCCGCCACCCCCGGCTCACCGAGGTCGGGGCGTGGCGGCACGAGAGCCAGGTCGGGGCGGTCAGCGGCGGCCCGGCCGACGGACGCCCGCACGGCGGCTACTACACCCAGGACGACATCCGGGAGATCGTCGCCTACGCCGCCCAGCGGTTCGTCACCGTGGTGCCGGAGATCGAGACCCCCGGCCACGTCCAGGCGGCGCTCGCCGCCTACCCCTCACTCGGCGTCACGGGGGCGCCGCAGCAGGTGTGGACACGATGGGGCGTCAACCGGAACATCCTCAACGCCGAGGAGTCCACCGTCGACTTCTTCACCGGTGTGCTCGACGAGATCATGGAACTGTTCCCGTCCACGTACATCGGCATCGGCGGCGACGAGTGCCCCAAGGACCAGTGGCGCGACGACCCCCGTACCCAGCAGCGGATGGCCGCCCTCGGACTGACCCGCGAGCAGCAGTTGCACGCCTGGTTCGTACGCCGCCTCGGCGACCATCTCGCCGCGGCCGGCCGGCGCCCGTTCGGCTGGGACGAGATCCTCGAAGGCGACCTGCCGCCCGGCGCCACCATCGCCTCGTGGCGCGGCAGCACCGGCGCCGTCACCGCCGCCCGCCGGGGCTTCGACGTGGTGTCCTGCCCCGACGACAAGGTCTATCTCGACTACCGCCAGTCGGAACTGCCCACCGAGCCGATCCCGGTCTCCATCCCGCTCGGGCTGCGCGACGTCTACGCGTTCGATCCCGTGCCGCCGGAACTCACCCCCGACGAGGCCCGCCACGTCCTCGGCGGCCAGGCGGCCATGTGGACCGAACACGCCGACTCCCCGCGAACCGTCGACTACCTGCTCTTCCCCCGCCTCTGCGCGGTCGCCGAAACGCTGTGGAGCCCCGCCGGCGGGGAGTTCGACGACTTCGAACGCCGGCTCACCCACCACCTGGCCCGGCTCGACGCGTTCGGCGTGGAATACCGCCACCCGTCCGGCCCGCACCCGTGGCAGCAGCGCCCCGGCGTGCCCGGCCGCCCCGCCACCCGCGAGCAACGCGCCGAACACATCGCCCGGCTCGTGGCCGCCATCAGCACCCCCTGATCCCCGGGCGACGCCGCGGGCGGGTGGCATCACGTACCACGGGCCACCCGCCCGCGTGTCACCTCGGCCCCGGCCTCACGCGGCGGCGCAGGCGAACGTGGCGCCGGCGGCGGTGCCGGTGCCCTGGAAGCCGAACTCGGTGGACTGCCCGGCGGCGACCCGGCCGTTGTAGGCGACATTGGCGAACTGCACCGTGCCGCTCGCCCCGCTGCGCTCGGTGTTCCAGCTCCCGGTGACGCCGGTGCCGGCCGGCAGGGCGGCGGTGACCCGCCAGCCGGTGATCGCCGACGGGCCCGCGGTGACCCGCACGGTCGCGACGAAACCGCCGGTCCAGGAGTCGAGCGACACCGTGGCCGTGCACGCGGCGGTGCCGGTCGAGGTGCTCGGCGACACCGGCACCGAGGGCGACACCGGGATCGAGGGCGACACCGGCACCGACGGGGAGGCCGACGACGAGCCGGACCGTCCCTTGTTCAGCTCGTCGAGCACCGCGTGGTAGGCGGCCTTCTTCTGGTAGTTGCCGTTGCCGCCGGTGAACAGCAGGCCCCGTTCGGAGGAGCGCCACGACTCGCTGTCGGCGATGCCCCACACCGTGATGCCGGTGCACCCGGCGACGTTCAGACAGGCGCGGACGACCTTGCGATAGTTGTCGGCCTGCCCCTGCCCGATGTCGTTGCCGCTCAGGTCGTCGTCGATGTCCACCTCGGTCAGGTGCACCTCGACCCCGAGGTCGGCGAACCGCTGGATGTTGGCCTGCAGGTCGGCGGTGATGACACTGTTCGGGTTGTCGTTGAAGTGCGACTGGAACCCCACGCAGTCGATCAGCTTCTCCGAGCCCTGGGTGTACGCCCGGACGACGTCGTACAGAGCCTGGGCCTTGTTGTTGCGCCCGCCGCCACCGACGGTCAGCCCCTCGACGTCGTAGTCGTTGATGCACAGCTTGGTGCTGAGATTGTTCTGCCGGACGACCTCCTTGGCGCGCCGGAACGACTCCCGGATCACATCGGTGTCACCCGAGTCCACGTAGTCGCCGTCGCCGTTGGCGTCCCGGCTCAGGCTGTGCGGCCACTGGGTCCGGCGCCGGCCGGTGTTGTTGTCGTCGAACGCCTCGTTGACGACGTCCCAGTACGCGATCCGGCTGCCCCAGCGGGTGATCGCGTTGCCGATGAAGGTGTTGAGCGTCGCCTGGCTCGCGCCCTGCAACTGGCCCGCCTGCGAGTGCCAGACCAGGGTGTGGCCCCGGACCAGCATGCCGTTGGACTGCGCGTGGTTGACCAGCGTGTCCGCGTTGCCGGTGTTGCGCAGCCCGCCGCTGGACGTGGCGATCGAGTCGGGCTTCATGTCGTTCTCGGGAGTGAGCTGGCTGAACTCCTGCGCGACGATCGGCCCGAGGCGCCCCGGCGAGGCGGCGACGCCGAAGAAGAGCCCGGCCTTGGCCGCCGCGGCACGCAGCGTGCTCTCGGCGGCGATGGCGGGCGGATTGCTGACGGCCACCGTGCCGCCCGCGGCCAGTGCGGCGACGGCCAGTGCCGCGAGAGCCTGCCGGCGCCCGGAGCGCCGTGATGTGGTGTGCACGCGATCTCTCTTTCCGGTCGCGCGGGTCGGGCGCCGGCGCAGAGCCGTCCCGGGACTCTCGCCCCCTCAGCAGCGTGCAAACCCGGCGACTACATCGACTTGCATGACTGTGTAACCGAGACGTTAACACGTGTCGATCTGAAACTCTCGGACAGAAATCGCAAGTATCGAGAAGCCTTCCGGGTCAGGGCCGGCTCGGGGTCACCGGCCGCACGTGATCCCGCAGCCAGCTCTCGGTGTTGCTGACGTGCAGCAGGGCCGCGGCCTGGGCCAGCGGCCCGTCCCGGCTGACCAGGGCCTGATAGATCGCCTCGTGCTCGGCCACGGTGCGGCCGGCGGCGTCACCGTCGACCAGGCCCCGCCAGATGCGGGCCCGCAGGGTCTGGCCCGAGATGCCCTCCAGCAGCGTCACCAGGGTGTCGTTGCCGGTCGCCGCGACGACGGCCCGGTGGAACGCCGTGTCGTGCCGGTTCAGCAGCTCGACGTCGTCGCGAGCCGCCCGCATCGCGTCGAGATGCCGTCGCACCTCGGCCAGCGCCGGCTCGGTGATCCGGCCGGCCGCCAGCGCCGCCGCCGCCGGTTCGAGCAGCCGCCGTACCTCCATGACGTCGAGCAGGTTGCCGGTGTCGCCCTGCAGCAGCTCGATGGCGCCCCCGAGCCCGCCGAGCAGCATGTCGGGCTGCAGGCTGGTCACATAGGTGCCGTCACCCCGGCGGATCTCCAGGACCTGGGCCGCCGTCAGGACCTTGACGGCCTCGCGCATCAGGTTGCGGGAGAGCCCGAGCTGCGCTGCCAGTTGCGGTTCGGGTGGAAGCTTCGACCCCGGGGCCAGCTGACCGGACCGGATGAGCTCCCGGATCTGTGCGATGGCCCTGTCGGTGAGGGAAATGGTGGACTCCTCCGTCGGCCCGTGCGGTCGCCTCGGGGCGCAGCACGGACCATCCTAAGAGCGGCGACGCTCAGGTGCGCCCGGCCCAGGCGGGACCGCCGGGATACGTGTACTCGGCGAGCGACGCGGGATGCATCTGGGCGCTCAGTCCCGGCGCGGTGGGCGCGGCGTAGCGGCCCCGGCTGACGCGTACCGGATCCAGGAAATGCTCGTGCAGGTGGTCGACGTACTCGATGACCCGGTCCTGCATCGTCGCGGACACCGCGACGAAGTCGAACATCGACAGGTGCTGGACCATCTCGCACAGACCCACCCCGCCGGCATGGGGGCAGACCGGCACCCCGAACTTGGCGGCCAGGAGCAGGATCGCGATGTTCTCGTTGATCCCGCCGACCCGGGCCGCGTCGACCTGGACGATGTCGATCGAACCGGCCTGCAGCAGTTGCTTGAAGACGACCCGGTTGGCCACGTGCTCGCCGGTGGCCACCTTGATCGGGCGCAGCGCCTCGCGCACCGTGGCGTGACCGAGGATATCGTCGGGCGAGGTCGGCTCCTCGATCCAGTAAGGGTCGTACGGCGCGAGCTCACGCATCCAGTCGATGGCCGGCTGCACGTCCCAGCGCTGATTGGCGTCGACAGCGATGCGTACCCCCGCGCCGACCGCCTCCCGGACCGCCCGGATCCGGCGGACGTCGTCCTCGAGGGAGGCGCCCACCTTGAGTTTGATGTGGCCGAAGCCGTCGTCGACGGCCTCGCGGGCGAGCCGGGCCAGCTTCTCGTCGGAGTAGCCCAGCCAGCCCGGCGTCGTCGTGTACGCCGGGTAGCCACTGTCCAGCAACAGGGCGATCCGCTCGTCGCGGCCCGCCCGCGCCCGGCTCAGGATGCCCAGCGCCTCGTCCGCGGTCAGCGCGTCGGAGATCCAGCGGAAGTCCACCTGGGCGACGATCTCGGCGGGCGACATGTCGCTGAGGAAGCGCCAGACCGGCTTGCCGGCCCGCTTGGCGGCCAGGTCCCAGGCCGCGTTGACGACCGCGCCGGTGGCCATGTGGATGACACCCTTCTCCGGGCCGAGCCAGCGCAGCTGCGGATCGTGGACGAGCCGGCGGGCGAAGCCACCCAGGTCGCCGCACACCTCGGCGACCGGGCGCCCGACCACGAACGGCGCGAGCGCGGCGATGGCATTGGCCTGCACGTCGTTGCCACGGCCGGTGGTGAACGCGAGCGCGTGCCCCTCGAGACCGTCGCCGGCATCGGTGCGCAGCACGACGTACGCGGCGGAGTAGTCCGGCTCGGGGTTCATCGCGTCCGAGCCGTCCAGGTGATCGGACGTCGGGAAGCGGACGTCCCGGACGTCGAGGGCGACGATGCGCGGGCAAGGGGACAAGGCGGCTCCTTCTAGTCCTGGACGTTGCCGCTGGTGATGCGCGAGACGATCAGCGCGGCGAGAATGATCAGCCCGTTGAGGGCGCCGATCCACTGAGCCGGGATCCCGGCGAGGGTGAGCACGTTCTGGATCAGGAACAGCAGGAGGATCCCGGTGAAGGCGCCGGCCATGGTGCCCCGGCCGCCGTTGAGGCTGATGCCACCGATCACCGCCGCCGCGAACACCGTGAAGATGTACCCGTTGCCCTGCGCCGAGGCGACCGACGCCAGTCGCCCGGAGAGCAGCAGGCCGGCCAGCGACGCCAGCACGCTGCCGGTGACGATGACGATCCACAGCACCCGGCCGGTACGGATGCCGGCCGCCTTCGCCGCGTCGACGTTCCCGCCGATGGCGTACAGCGACCGGCCGAAACTGGTCCAGCCGAGCACGACGACGGCCACCGCGAACAACGCCAGGCAGATCCAGATGGACGCCGGCACGCCCCACCACGTGGTCGTGCCGAGGTAGAGCATCGACGGCGGCAGGCGGAAGAAGGTCTGGCCGCCGGAGATCCCGGTCAGCACCCCGCGCAGCACGATGAGCATGCCGAGGGTGACGATGAAACCGTTGAGGCCGAACCGGATGATCAGGACCGCGTTGACGACGCCGACGAGCGCGCCCACCGCCAGCGTGACCGGCACGGCCGACCAGCCGGGCAGCAGACCCAGCCCGTGCCCGGCACCGGCGGGCACCACCAGCCAGGCGGCCACCCCGGGCGCGAGGCCCATCGTCGATTCGAGCGACAGGTCCATCTTCTTGACGATCAGGATCATCGTCTGGGCCAGCACCAGCAGAGCGATCTCGGACATCGTCTGCAGGACGTTGAGCAGGTTGTCCGGTTGCAGGAACACCGGGCTGACGATCTGCCCGACGATCGCGATGATCAGGATCGCCGGTACGAGGGCCAGGTCCCGCAGCCGGCCCGCCACGATGCGGTTGCCGATCGACCTCGGCCGCGGTGGTCCGGCCGTCGCCGTGGGACTGTCGGTCAAGGCGGCGTCAGGCATCGAGATCCATCCCTTCCATGGCGGCCACCAGCTCGTGGTCGTGCCAGCCGCGGGCCATCTCGCTGGTCAATCGGGACCGGAACATCACCAGGACCCGGTCGCACACCCGCAGGTCGTCGAGTTCGTCGGAGGCGATGAGGACACCGGCTCCGGATCGTGCGGTCTCCAGGACCTTGTCGAGCAGGAACTCCTTGGACCGTACGTCGACGCCGGAGGTCGGATTGATCAGCACCAGCAGCCGCGGGTCGCCGGCCAGTGCCCGGGCCATGACGACCTTCTGCTGATTGCCACCGGACAGCCCGGAGACGGGCAGCCGCGGATCCGGCGTCTTGATCGCCAGCTTCCCGATCATGTCGGCCGCCATCGCGTCCCGGCGGCGAGCGCTGATGAACCCGCCGCGCCCGAGCCGCTCCGGCACCGACAGCGTCCCGTTGTCGGCGATCGACATCTGCGGGACGAGACCTTGGTGGTGGCGGTCCTGCGGCACGAACCCGGCGCCGGCGGCCAGGGCGTCCGGCACGCTGCCGGGCCGTGGCCGGCGGCCCGCGATCTCGATCCGGCCGCTGTCCGCCGAACGCAGGCCGACCACCGTCTCGGCCAGCTCGGTACGCCCGCTGCCGGCGGCCCCGGCGAGTCCCACGATCTCACCGGCGCCCACCTGGAGGCTCACCTGTCGGTAGGCGCCGCCGGTCAGGTCCCGGACGGCCAGGGCGGGCGCCGCGCCGGACTCCACGGCCCGGTCGTTCTCCCGCCGCCGGCCCACCGTCGCGTCGCCGGTCATGGCGGCGACCAGGTCGGCGCGCGGCAGGTCGGCGACCGGGGCGGTGAGGATCCGCCGGGCGTCGCGCAGAACGGTCACGACGTCGCAGATCTCGTACACCTCCTGCAGATGATGACTGATGAACAGGAAGGTCACCCCCTGGCGCTGCAGGTCCCGCACGCGTGCGAAGAGCCGGCTGATCGCGGCGCCGTCGAGCTGGGCGGTGGGCTCGTCGAGAATGATGAAACGGGCACCGAAGGACAGCGCCCGGGCGATCTCCACGAACTGTCGCTGCTCCACCGACAGCTCGCCCGCGAGAGTCCGTGGTTCGACCTCCACCGACCAGGCCGCCAGCAGTTCCGCGGCCCGGCGGCGCAGACGGGACCAGGTGATCAGCCCGCCGGGGCCGCGGTCGTGCCGGTTGAGGAAGAGGTTCTCGGCCACCGTCAGCGCCGGGATGATCGTCGACTTCTGGTAGACGCACGCGACCCGCTGCCGCCACGCGTCCCGGTCGGCCAGGCGTGGCGCGGGCCGGCCGGAGAAGGACACCGTGCCCTCGTCCGGCGCCTGCAGGCCGGTCAGGACGGAGACCAGCGTCGACTTCCCGGCGCCGTTGCGGCCGACGAGCGCGTGGGTCTGCCCGGCCGCCACCCGCAGGTCCACGCCGTGCAGGGCGACCGTCGGGCCGAATCGCCGGGTGACCCCCGTCGCCGCCACGACGGGCGGGTCCCCGGCGTCACCGGTGGGTGCTTCAGACATGGTGTCCGCCTTCGTCGTCGAGGTCCGGTCAGCCGGCGTTGTTGCCCCACAGCGACTTGTCGTCGCTCCTGAGGCTGGGCACGCCGCCGTAGGTGCCGCCGTCCCGGGTCACCAGCGGCGCGGACAGCTGGTCCTCCAGCACCCCGTCGCGGACCTGGATGATCGTGCTGTCATGGTCGGTCGGCCCCGGCGCGAAGGTCTTGCCCGCGAGCGCGTCACGCACATAGGACAGCGCGTACTGGGCGTACAGGTCGGCGGGTTGCGAGACGGTGGCGTCGATCTGGCCCGCCGCGATGTTCTTCAGCTCCTCCGGGATGCCGTCGTTGGAGACCACGAAGACGTGGGCGGGGTCGTCCGGGCCGACCAGCAGGCCCTTCTGTTTGAGCACCTGCAGCGTGCCGGACAGGGCGAAGCTGGACTGCATGTAGACGCCCTTGATGTCCGGGTGGGCGGTGAGGTCGGTCTGCAGTTTCTGCGCCGCGATCGCACCGTCCCAGTTGGTCGCCTCCCCGATGACCTCGATCCCCGGGTACGACGTCGTCATGCACTCGTTGAACGCCTCGGTCCGGTCCCGGCCGTTGATCGAGTCGAGGCCGCCCTGGAGCATGACGACCGTGCCCTTGCCGCCGAGCTTCGTGCCGAGGAACTGGCAGGCCTTGGTGCCGTAGGCGCGGTTGTCGGCCCGGACGACCATGGTGACGCTGCCGGAGTCCGGCCTCGTGTCCACCGTGACCACCGGGATCTTCCTGGCCGCCAGCTGGTCCAGTGCGGGGGCGATCGCCGCGGTGTCCTGGGGGGCCATCACCACGCCCTTGACGCCCTGGCTCAGGAACGTCTGGACGTTGGCGGTCAGTTTGGCCACGTCGTTCTGTGAGTTGGTGGTCTTCAGCGTCAGCCCGAGCTCGTCGCCGAACCGGGGTGTGTATCGGATGAACGAGTTCCAGAAGTCGGTGTCCGAGCGTGGGTAGTCCACGCCCACCACCGGTCTGTCGCCGTCGGCGGCGCCGGAGTCGCGGTTGCACGCGCCGATGAGCAGGAGCGCTGCGACGGCGCAGGCCGCGGCGCGCAGGGAGGTCAGGTTTCTCATCGCAAGTCTCTCCTGGGTGGGGCGGCCAATCGGACGGCGATGTTCCATGTTCGAGATGCGGTGGTACCCCGAACATGGGATGTATCTAAGCCATGGCAGCGGCGAGTGTCTATATGTAGCGGGCTATTTTGCCGCCGGCCGGGAGAATCTCCTCACAAATACATCCCACCAATACGTCCCCTGCGGGCCGGTGCATTCATCATAGGTATGATGATTTTCCGCCTGCCGCGCTGATCACGGTGGGGAGCTGCCGGTACGATCGGGGCCTCGCTGAGGGGCACGGGAGGACGCATGACTCGATCACCCGAGGCGGTCCCGGAGGTTCCCCCGCCCCCGGCGTGGACGCGGCGCCCGGCCAACCTCGCCCGCGCCGTCACCGCTGAGCTGGTGAGCCGGATCGTCGACGGTGTCCACCGGCCCGGCACCGCGCTGCCCCCCGAACCGCTGCTGGGCGACACCTTCGGCGTGAGCCGCACCGTGGTCCGGGAGGCGGTGAAGGTCCTTCAGGAGAAGGGCCTGGTGCAGGTCCGGCAGGGCGCCGGCACCATCGTCACGCCGCCGGCCATGTGGGACATGCTCGACGAGATGGTCCTGAGCGCGACCATCGCCCGTGACGACGGTCTCACCGTCCTGGACGACCTCGTCGTCACCCGCCGGCTCCTCGAGTCGGACATGGCCAACGTGGCGGCCCGGATCGCCGGCCCCGGCACCGTCGATCGGCTCCGTGCCCTGGTCGACCTCATGGACACCCTGGTGGACGAGCCGCAGACGTATGCCGACCAGGACCGCGCCTTCCACGACACGATCATGATCGCGTCCGGCAACCGGATCGCCCGCGCCGTCGTGCGGGCGCTCGAGAGCCAGGTCGTCAACACCGCCCGTTACCTCGGCCAGACCGAGCGTGCGCTGTGCGTGGCGTCGAACCAGGGTCACCGCCGCATCATGGAGCGCATCGCCGCCGGTGATCCGGACGGCGCGGGCACGGCCATGTTCACCCACATCACCGAGGCGTGGCTGGTCCGGCGGGGTGGCCCGGGCGGCCCGGACCGTCTGCGTCGCTGAGCCGCCCGGGCACGCTGCCCGGCGGGATGACGCCGGCCGCGACCAGATCCGCCCAGAGGCCCCCCGGCACCCGCGCCGCGAAATGACGGCAGTCCTCATCGACCTCCTGTGGCGAGCGCATCCCGACGGCGACCGCGGCGACCGCGGGATGCAGCAGGGGGAAGGCCAGGGCGGCCGCCGGCAGGTCGACGCCGTGATCGGCGCAGATCCCGGCGATCAGGCCGGCCCGCCGGACCACGGCGGCGTCGGCGGGCCGGTACTCGTAGGTGGCGCCGGCCCGCGGCCGCGCGGTCGACAGCAGGCCGGTGGCGAAGACGCCGGCGGCCACCACGGCGACCCCGTTCGCCCGGGCCGGTTCGAGAACCGGGTCGAGCGCCTGCTGATCCAGCAACGAATACCGGTTCGCCAGCATGATCACGTCGACCAGGCCGTCGCCGATGACGGCGGCCAGGCCGGCTGTCGTGTTCGTCCCGATACCGATGGCCGACACCAGGCCGGCGGACCGGAGCCGGGCCAGCGAGGCGACCCCCTGCCGGGCGGCGCCGTCCCAGGCCTGATCCGGGTCGTGGGCGAAGAGGATGTCGACCGAGTCCAGACCGAGCCGGTCCAGGCTCTCCCGTAACGAACGCTCCACACCCGCGGCCGTGAAATCCCACTGCCGTTCCCGATCGCCGGGCACCACGAAGCCCTGATCGTCGAGCTCCAGCGGCCGATCGCGGGGCACGATCAGCCGGCCCACCTTGGTCGAGATCACGAACTCGTCGCGGGGCAGATCGCGCAGCACCGCGCCGATCCGGCGCTCGGACAACCCGAGGCCGTAGTGCGGCGCGGTGTCGAAGTAGCGGATCCCGCGGTCCCAGGCCCGACGCAGCGTACGGTCGGCCTGCTCACCGTCCATGGCCGCCGCGAAGTTGCCCAGCGGTGAGCCGCCGAGCCCGAGCACGCCGTACGGCGTCTGGGCCCGATCGAACAACGCCCGCACCGCCGCCGTCACCTGTCCAGCCGGTAGCAGGACGTGGCGGTGGCGGACAGGATCGCCCGGCACTGCGGCGCCGACAGATCCCCGAGCAGGTCGTCCACCGCCGCCCGCCAAGCCACCGGTCCGGCGCCGAGCCGTGCCACCGGCCAGTCCGAGCCGTACATGAGCCGGTCCGGGCCGAAGGCCTCCACGGCCACGCCGACCATCCACCGCAGGCGGCCCGGGTCCCCGACGAGACCGGCCAGGCCCGAGATCTTCGCGTAGACGTGCGGATGAGCGGCCACGGCCCGAAGGCCGTCCTCCCACCTCGGCAGATCGGTGCTGTCCGCGGCGCCTCCGAGGTGGTCGAGCACGAACCGCAGCTCCGGGTGCTCGCCGGCGACCGATGCGGCCAGCGGCAGCTGCCACGGCCTGATCACCAGGTCGAAGCACAGGTCGTGCGCCCCGAGCGTGGCCAGGGCCCGCCCGACGTCGGGGCGGCCCAGCCAATCCGGATCGGGGTCGAGGTGGACCAGGTGCCGGATGCCGACCAGCGGCCGGCGGCCCCCGGCGCGCAACAGGTCCAGTTGCGCGTGGACGTCGGCGGTGAGGTCGATCCAGCCGACCACCCCGGCCGTCCGGTCGCCCGGCTCGCCGAGCAGCCGCCGTGTCTCGGCCAGACTGTTGCTGGCCTGCACCAGGACCGCCCGGTCGATGCCGGTCGCGTCGAGCATCTCGGCGAGGTCGCCGGAGCCGAAGTCGCGGTCGATCGCCGCCATCGACCGAGGATCGATCCACGGCTGCGGGTCGGTGGCCCTGTTCCACAGGTGCACGTGGGCGTCGACGAGGCCGGTCATGCCGGCATCCCGGTGGTCAGCCGGTCCCCGGACGCCGACGCCGTACGCGGACCGTCGGGCACCAGGCGCAGCCCCGCCCGGCCGGGCCGGACGTGCGGCCCGGCCGCACCGGCCACCGGATGGCTCGCCCGGACGGCCTCGATGTGCTCCTCGTCGACGCGGATGCCGATGCCGGGCTCATCGCCCAGGACGATGCCGCCGTCGACGATCTCCTGATCGATCCGGAGCCCGGCCGGCGCGGTGAGGTGCTGGACCTCGAAGGCGAGATGGTTGGGAACCGCCGCGGCCGCGTGCGCCACCGGATTGGCGTGGTAGGTCACCGGGCTCACCGGCAGATCGTGGTAGTGCGCCACCGCGGCCGTCCGCAGGAAGTGGGTGATGCCCCAGACGTTGCCGACCTGGACGATGTCGACGGCGTCGGCGTCCAGCAGCGGCCGGTACTGCTCCAGCCCGGTCAGGTTCTCCCCGGTGGCCACACCCGCACGAATGTGCTGGCGCACCGAGGCGTGCCCGGCGGCATCCCAGCGGCGTACCGGCTCCTCGATCCACGCCAGATCGATCGTGTCCTCCAGCTCGCGGACGTACCGCACGGCCTGGGTGCGGTTCCAGGACTCGTTGGCGTCGAGCATCAGGGCGGGCCGTGCCGAGTTGCGGCTCAGCACCTCCCGGACCGCGACGAGGCGGCGCAGGTCGTGCGTGACGTCGTGGCCGCCCTTGAGCTTGGCGGAGCTGAAGCCGCGATCGGCGAAACGCTCGTACAGACTCACGAGATCGTCGTCGCCGAGGGCGATGTCCAGCCCCGACGCATAGCCGGGCACGAACCGGTCAAGAGCGCCGAGGGTACGCCAGAGCGGCTCGCCGGCCGCCTTCGCCTTCAGGTCCCACAGGGCCATGTCGAGCGCGCCGATCGCCCCGAACGCGGCCCCGGCGTGACCGGTCTTGAACACCCACGCGAGCATGCGGTCGTACAGAGCCGTGACGGCCCGCGGGTCCTGACCCTCGACAGCGCCGAAGACCCGGTCGATGTCGCCGTGGGCGCCGACGCCGACGCCGTCCACGCCGGCGTCCGTCTCGACGATCAGCACGTGCACCTCGGTCTGCTGATCGGGCATCACCCCGTTGGCGTCCCCGGTCAGCCGTCCCCACTCGTGTTTCGTCCGCAGGCTGCGATAGCCGGTGACCTTCATCCGTGCTCCTTGTGGCAAGAGAGGGCCCTCACTCCTTGGTCCCGCCGGCCGTCATGCCGGCGACCAGGAAGCGCTGTGACACTAGAAAGACGATGAGCACCGGCAACACCGAGACCACGGTCGCCAGGGCCAGGGTCGGCAGCTGCACCGATTGTGATCCGGCGGAGCTGGGGTTGAACGCCGGCGTCGAGGCGAGCAGAGAGGTCAGCCCGACCTGCACCGGATAGCCCTCGCTGGAGGGCAGCATCACGAACGGCAGGAAGAAGTTGTTCCAGTTCTGCACGAAGCTGAAGAACGCCACCAGCGCGACGATCGGCGCTGCCAGCGGCAGGGCCACCCTGGTGAAGACCTGCCACTCCCGGCATCCGTCGATCCGGGCGGCGGCGAGCAGGTCACGGGGAATGCTCGTGGAGAAGTAGATGTAGGTCAGGTAGACCCCGAACGGGAAGAACGACATGGGCAGGATCACCGACAGCGGGCTGCCGATCAGTCCTGCCGCGTTGAGCTCGAGGAAGATCGGCAGCACCAGCGCGGTGTTCGGGATCAACATGATGACCAGGGTCAGCACGAGCAGCGCCCGCCGGAACCGGAACTCGGTCAGCGCCAGCGCGTAGCCCGCCGGGATGCTCGCGAACAGCGTGATGACCAGGGCGCCGACGGCGTACCCGGCCGAGTTCGCGATCCAGGTGGTGACCGCACCGTCCTGGAAGGCGAACAGCTGGTTCCAGTTGGTGGCGAGGCCGTCGGCACTGCCGGGCGTGAACGGGGCGCCGACGATCAGGTCCCGCGCGGTCTTGGTGGTGGCCAGCAGCAGCCACAGCATGGGGACGGCGAAGAACAGCACGAACACCGTCACCATCACGGTGATGATCGTCCGGCCGCTCCAGCCGCTGAGGCCCGGCCCGCGGGTGGGGGAGCCGGTGGTCACAGAGGTCATGGTTCAGTCCCGCTCGAACAGGCCGCCGCGCGTCACGAAGACGGCCGACAGCGCCAGGGCGACGACGAGCAGCAGCAGGGAGATCGCCGCCGCCCCGTTGAAATCGTTCTGCTGGAACGCGTACTGGTAGCCGAGCTGGTTGAGCGAGTAGTCGTTCGGCACGACCGCGTTGCTGGCCTGGGACAACAGCTGCGGCTCGACGAACAGCTGAGTGCCGGCCGCGAGCGACATGATGCCCATGTACGAGATCCACTTGCGCAGCATCGGCAGCTGGATGCGCCAGGCGATCTGCGCGGCGCCGGCGCCGTCCATCCGGGCGGCCTCGATCACCTCGTTGCTGATGTTGTTGAGGGCGCCGTACATGATCACGATCCAGCCGCCCGCGCCGGTCCAGAAGGCGATCACGGCGAAGATCACCGGCAGGTTGCCCGGCACGATCACCTGGATGAAACTCTCGAAGCCGAGCAGCCGTAGCAGGCCGCCCGCCGGACCGGCCGTCGGATCGAGGACGAACAGCCACAGCAGCACGCTCGACGCCCCGGCCAGGGCTCCCGGCAGGTAGAAGACGAATCGGAGGGTACGGCTGAGCCAGCGCACCCGGATCGTGTGCACCACGACCGCCAGCAGGGTCACCAGCACGACCAGGGCGACGAGCCAGATGACCAGGTAGAGGGCCACGTGGGTGACCGCCGGCCAGAACCGGAAATCGCCGGTGACCCGGGTGAAGTTGTCCAGCCCGGCGAAACCGCCGGAGGCGTCGGTCAACGCCAGGTACAGGGCGTAGAGAGCCGGCCCGATCCCGAAGGCGATCATCAGGACCACGTACACCGAGACGAAGGCGTAGCTCATCGTGCCGTGCCGGGCGACGGGCGGCCGTGGAGCCGCCCCCTGCCTCGGCACGGCCGCCACGGGGGCGGTGTCGCCGACCATCGTCACTGGACGGTGTACCCGTCGACCTGGGCCTGGTTCTTGATCGCCGTCTGCCACTCGGGAAGCAGCGCGACCAGGCTCTTGCCGTCGGCGAGCGCCGGCGTGATCGTCTTGGCCCAGATGGCCTCCTGGCTGAAGATCCCCGAACCCCAGCCGCTCCAGATCAGCGTGCCCGCGGTGACCACCGGTTTCAGATCGGTGGCGTAGTAGCCGCTCGACTCCTGCTTGGCGATCCACTTCTCGGCGGCGGGGGCATACGCGGGATAGCCCGGCGCGACCTGCACCTGGTACTCGTCGGCGGTGGTGGCGAAGCGCGCGAAGGTCTCGGCGGCCTTCAGGTTCTTCGAGTGGCTGCTGATGAACCACGTGCCGCCGCCGACGTTGCCCGTGACGGCCTCCTCACCCCGCCACGCCGGTGGCGCGGCCACCCCGAGCTGCCCGGCGGGCACGTTGAGGGACTCCGGGTTGTTGAAGATGGCGCCCGCGTACCAGGCCGGGCCGGGCATCGTGAGCACCTTGCCGGAGTACTTCTGCACGAACTCGGGGGTGAAGACGCTGATGTTGGGTGTGGTGCCGTTCTTGATCAGCGTGTCGAGCATGCCGGCGGCGCGCTGACACTGCGGCGTCGTGGTGTTCACGGTGACGGCCTTGGGCCCGGTGATTCCGTTCGCCTGGCACTTGCTGCCCCAGAAGAAGACCTCCGGGGTCCACGCGTCGCCGACGGTGCCGACGATGTATCCGGGGTGCTCCCGGGCGACCTTCTCGCCGAGCGCCTGATAGTCCTCCCAGGTCGCCGGCACCTGATAGCCGAACTGGTCCAGCAGCGTCTTGTTGTACCAGAACACCGCCTGGGCGAGGTCGTTGCGCAGGCAGTAGACCTTGCCCTCCACGGTGCACGGGTTCAGCGCGCCCGCGGTGAACTTGTCGAGGGTCTCCCCGGCCACGAGCCCGCCACTGAGTTCGGCGGCGAAGGCCTGCTTGCCGTTGCTCTTCTGGCTCGCCCAGGCCGCGTCGTTGTTCTGGGTCGAGAAGACGACATCGGGCCAGCCGCTGCCGGCACGGTCGAAGAGCTGAATCTTGGTACGGAACGAGTTGGAGCCGTTCGCCGACCCGTCGTAGGTCACGACCTCGATCGGCACCTCGGGATGGGCCTTCTTGAAGGCGTCGGTGGCCTTGGTGCGGTCCGCGTCCACCCAGACCGTGATGGTCGCCTTCTCGTCCTGGGCGACCTGGGGGAATCCGTAGGAGCCGGTGGTGGGGCCACTGTCATCGCCGCCGCAGCCGGCAAGGGCGAGGGCGAGCACGCCGGCGCCGCCGATGGCTGTCACGACGGAACGGAAGCGGGAAGCGCGGGTGAAACGGACCATGTCGTCGTCCCTTTTCTGAATCTTCCTTATTGACGCCACGTTCATCGACGCGAAATATAAGGGCATACGTATGACGTTTGCAAGGGTCGATTCGACCCGGGGGAGTGAGGTCGCATGCGAGGCACGGCATACGAGGGCGCGGGCCGGCTGCGGACCGTCCCGGTCGACGTCGAGCCGCCCGGGCCCGGCGAGCTGCAGATCGCCGTCGCCTACTGCGGACTGTGCGGCACCGACCTGCACATCGCCCACGGTGACATGGACGCCCGGGTCAGCACGCCGCTGATCTTCGGGCACGAGGCCTCCGGCACCGTGGCGGCCGTCGGCGCCGGCGTGACCGGGTGGGCGGTCGGCGATCCCCTCACCGTCATGCCCCTGATCTGGGACAACTCCTGTGCCGCCTGTCTGGCCGGTCATCAGCACATCTGCCAGAACCTGACGTTCGTCGGCATCGACGCCGCCGGCGCGCTGCAGCAGCGCTGGACCGTGCCGGCCTCGATCGCGGTGCCCCTGCCACCGGGCCTCGACCTGCGCACGGCCGCCCTGGTCGAGCCGGTGGCCGTCGCGCTGCACGACGTCCGCCGCTCCGGCCTGCAGCCCGGAGATCACGCCGTCGTCCTGGGCGGTGGCCCGATCGGCGTGCTGATCGCCACCGTGGCACGCCACGCCGGGGCGCGGGTCCTGGTGGGCGAGATCGACCCGACACGCCGCGCCCTGATCGCCTCGCTCGGCCTCGACGTGCTCGATCCGGAGAACGGGCTGGCCGCCGAGGTCGACCGCCGCACCGCCGGCAACGGCGCCGACGTGGTCTTCGAGGTCTCCGGCGCGGCCGCCGCGGCTCGCGGCGCCACGGCCCTGGCCAGGGTCCGGGGCACCATCGTCATCGTCGCCATCCACGCGGCCGCCCGCGAGATCGACCTGCAGCGGGTCTTCTGGCGTGAACTACGCCTGCTCGGCGCCCGGGTCTATCAGCGATCCGACTTCGAGCGCGCGATCACCCTGCTCGACGAGGGCGTCATCCCGGCACGGCAGCTCATCTCCGGTGTCGTGGCGCTCGACGACACCGCCGGCGCCCTGGCGGACCTGTCCGCCGGCCGGGCCATGAAGATTCTGGTGGATGTCGCCGGGCAGGAGAACCACCGATGAGCTCCCTGTTCGACCTGAGCGGGCGGCTCGCGGTCGTCACCGGCGCGCGCCGCGGGATCGGACGCGCGATGGCCGAGGCGCTGGCCGCCGCCGGGGCGGACATCATCGGCGTGAGCGCACACCTGACCGACGGTGACGAGGTCGCGCGAACGGTGCGGGACCGGGGCCGCTCCTTCGAGGCCCGCGCCGTCGACTTCGCCGACCGGGCGGCCGTCGCCGAACTCGGCGGCGACCTGGCCCGCCGGGCTCCGGACATCCTGATCAACAACGCCGGCATCATCGAGCGCGCCCCCGCGGAGCGGCACCCGCTGCAGTGGTGGGACCGGGTGCTCGAAGTCGACCTGTCCAGCCAGTTCGTACTCACCCAGCTGGTCGCCGCGCCGATGCTGGCCCGCGGCCACGGCAAGATCATTTTCACGGCGAGCCTGCTGAGCTTCCAGGGCGGGATCAACGTGCCCGGGTACGCCGCCGCCAAGTCCGGGATCGCCGGGCTCACCCGGGCGCTGGCCAACGAGTGGGCCGGCCGTGGCGTGAACGTCAACGCCATCGCCCCCGGCTACATAGCCACCGACAACACCGCCGCGCTGCGCGACGACCCCGACCGGTCACGCTCGATCCTGGAACGGATCCCGGCCGGTCGATGGGGACAGGGCGGTGACCTCGGTGGCAGCGCCGTCTTCCTCAGCTCGGCGGCCTCCGACTACGTCTCCGGAGTGGTCCTGCCGGTGGACGGCGGATGGCTCGGGCGCTGACCGGCGACGCCGGCCGCGCCGGGCCCACGAGCCGTCCCCGGCCGGCGGGCGGTGTCGGTCCGGCGCCCCGGAAATCCGCCGACCGGGCCGCCCGGTGCGCTCGCCCGCCGTACCCGAGCCGGTCACGCGGGCACCAGGACCCCCTCGGTGAGCAGCCGCCGGATCAGCACCAGACGGTCGGCGTCGTCGTCCAGCGGAAGATCGCCGACCCGGTGCGGGGCGCCGTCGAGGACGAGGCGCAGCGCCGGCTCGCAGAACCCCGGGAAGGTCAGCGAACGATCGGTGGACTGCAGCGTCACCTGGCCGTCAGGCTGCCGGCCGAGCCGCCACGGCAGGCCCGGACGCACGGTCACCGCGCTGGACGGTCCGAGCGCGTCGGCGAAGTCGAGCTGCGCGAGGGGGCTGAGCGGCGCCGGGCGGGACGCCGGCCAGGATCGCTGTCGCAGCCGATCGGCGAGCTGCGCCGGTTCCACGGTGGTGAGCCAGGAACGCAGCGCGTCGACGGTCTCGGCCAGCTCACCGCTGACCGCGTCCGGATCGGTGGGGTCGAAGCCGTACGGGAGCGTCGCCCGCAGCCGGGGGTCGGCCATCGCCAGCGTGAGCAGTTCCTCGACCAGGGCGTACCGGGTCAGGCCGCGGATGCCGACGGTCAGGTGCAGCGACCGGCCGCCGAGCGCTCGCGCCGAGTGCAGCCAGCCTCGTGGCAGGTAGAGGGCATCGCCGGGGGCCAGGACCACGTCGAGCGCCGGTTCGCCCTGGGCGGTGGCGGCCACCTCGTCGGCGCGGCCGCCCCACGGCTGCCGTTCCAGCGGATCGGGCAGCACCGGCGGATGGATGTGCCACTGCTTGGTGCCGTCGACCTGCAGCACGAACACGTCGTGAGTGTCGTAGTGGGTGCTGAAACCCTGACTCGACGGCGGGGTCAGATAGGCGTTGATCTGCAGCGGGCGGCGCAGGTCGGCGCCCAGGCGGCCGGCGAAGTCGATCAGCGGCGGCCACAGCCGGTGCAGGCCCTGCAGGACCACTGTCGCGCCGTCGGCGTACAACCGCATGATCTGCTCGTCGAGGACCTGGTCGGAGATCTCCGCGCCGACGCCCCCGCCGCCGGTGTAGCGGCCGCCGGGCAGCACCTTGCCCTGCCGGGCCACCCGCACGAACGGGGTCCGCAGCCCACGCCGGCTGAGCAGCTCGTCCACGGCGGGCGGGGAGAGCAGGCCGGTGAAACCGTCCGGGCCGCCGAGGTCGGCGGCCCGGGACAGCAGCGGCTCCCGGCCCCAGTGGGTGGCGGCGAACTCGTCCGCGGCGACGGAGATCACCCGGGACAGAGCGGTGGCCGGCCGGTTCTGGGTCGTGGTCATCCGGGGACCGTCTCAGGCGCTGCCGTCGGCGCCACCGTCATGACCGGCCACGTCGGCCCCGCCGTCGGCCGGTCCCTCCTCCGCCGCGCCACCGTCGGCGCCGCCGTCGTGCGTGCCCGGGTCGGCGCCGCCGTCCGCCGGGCCCTCACCGGAGGCGCCGCCGTCCGCGCCACCGTCGTGACCGATCGGGTCGGCGCCGCCGTCGGCCGGTCCCTCGTCCGACGGGTCGGCCGGACCGGAGCTGATGTCGTCGTTGCTGAGTGTCATGAAGATCCCTCGCCTGGCCGGGGCTCTCGCGATGTCGAAAGCCGTCAGCCGGCTCATACCCGGCCACGATCACTTCATGCGACGAGCCCTCGTCCGGTCGACGGGAAGCCGACGGACGCCGGAGCCGGCGGCGTGGCCGCGGTCCTTTCCGCGCGCGATCACAGAGGACTGCCCGGCCGGCCTGTCACGCGACGGCCGCGGTCACCGTCAGCTCCAGCGTCGTGCCCGGCAACGGCCGGTCGGCCACCCGCAGCGTGCCGTCGAGCTGCGCTGCCAGCTCGCGCGCGAGCGACAGTCCGAGACCGGTGCCACCCGCGTCCCGGTCGCGGGCGGCGTCCAGCCGGGTGAACCGGTCGAAGATCCGCTCGCGGTCGGCCGGGGCGATGCCGGGACCGTCGTCCTCGACCTCGACCCGCAGGCGTATCCGCCCGGAGCCGGCCGGCGAGACGCCGACTCCGATCTCGACACGGCCCCCGGCATGACGGACGGCATTGTCGAGCAGGTTGCGCATGATCCGCTCGATCGCCGAGCGACCGAGCCGTACCCGTACCGGCGGATGCTCCCGGCAGGTCACGGTGACCCCGTCGCGGGTCACGGTCTCCGCGGCGATCCGGGTCAGCAGCGCCACCAGCTCGACCTCGGTCTCCGGCTGCGGCCGCGCAGTGCCCGCGTCCAGGCGGGCCAGCAGCAACAGGTCGTCGGCGAGGGTGGTGAGCCGCTGCGCCTGGGCCACCGCGGACGCCGCGGCCGCCGGCCAGTCCGTGCGGTCCGGGTAGGCCAGCGCCACCTCCAGGCCGGCCCGCAGGCTCGCCAGCGGACTGCGCAGCTCGTGCGCGGCGTCGGAGACCATCCGGCGCTGCGCCCGGTCGGCCCGTTCCAGCCGTTCCAGCATCGCGTTGATGGTGACCGCCAGCGCCGCGATCTCGTCGCCGGTGGCCGGCACCGCGACCCGGTCGGACAGGCGGCTCGCCGTCACCTCCGCGGTACGGGCCCGGATCGCCTCGACCGGGCGCAGCGCCCGGCGGGCGGCCAGCCACGCGACCAGGGCCACCAGAGCGACAGCCAGGGGTACGGCGAGAAGCAGCACCCGGTCGGCCGTCGCCACCGCGCGCTCGGCCGCCAGCGGAGTGACCACCACGTACACCGCGATCGGGGCGGCGGTGATCCCGTCCGGCCCCGGAGGCACGCTGTAGTCTGCCTGGTCGACGAGGACGCGCACGCCGGTCACCGTCCGGCCGTCGAGGGGGTTGCGCCCCGGCCGGTCCGCCAGCCGTACCGACGCGTACGTCTCCGGCACATCCATCACGGTCGTCGCGGGCAGCGGATCCGCCGGCGGCATGACGGCCCGCCCACCGGTGCGGTACGGCTCCAGGTCGCTGCTGCCGGTCAGCAGCGCACCGTGGGTGTCGACCACCTCGAACGTCACGTCGGGATAGAAGGACTGCTGCAGTTCCAGCGCACCCCGGCCGGGATGGCTGACCACTGCCAGGCCCATGGCGTTGGCCTGCCGCACCGCGCTCTGCAGGCCGGCTTCGAGCTGCTGCTGCCCGACCAGGTGACGGGCCCAGAGGCCGCCGCCCACCAGCACCACGGCCGCTGCTGCTGCTGCGGCGACCGCGGACCGCGCCCGCACCGACCGTCGCCCGCCGGACGGCAACCGGATCATCCTCGGGCGCGATCGTCGACCAGCCGGTAGCCGACGCCCCGGACCGTGCACAGGCTGTTGCGCCCGAACGGCAGATCCACCTTGCGGCGCAGCCGGCCCACCCGTACCTCGACCAGATTGGGATCCTCCACCTCGTCGGGCCAGACCTGGCGCAGGATGTCGGTCTTCGGCACCGGCTCGCCGGCCCGGTGCGCCAGCAGGTCCAGGATCGCGAACTCGCGCGGTGTCAGCGGGATCGGCACCGTGCCGCGGTGGCAGGTCCGGGCGGCCCGGTCCAGGACCAGGTCGCCGACGGCCAGCCGGACCGGAACGGCGGCCGGCCCCCGGCGCACCAGCGCCCGCAGCCGCGCGACCAGCACCGGATAGGAGAAGGGCTTGCTCAGGAAGTCGTCGGCGCCGGTGTCGAGCGCCTCGATCTGGTCATAGTCGCCGTCCTTGGCGGTCAGGACCAGGATCGGGGTACGGATGCCCTCGCGCCGCAGCGTCGCGCAGACCCGGTAACCGTTCAGGCCCGGCAGCATCAGATCGAGCAGGATGCCCGCGTAGTCCTCGAAGCGGGCCAGCTCCAGCGCGGTCAGCCCGTCGCGGGCGACGTCCACGGTGTAGCCCTCAGCCGTCAATCCCCGCTGCAGGATCTCCGCCAGCTCGGGTTCGTCCTCGATCACCAACACGCGCATGGGCTGCAGCATGGCACGGCCCGTCACGCGTACCTGATCATCTCGTCAGGTCGGGTCAGGTTCCGGTCAGCCGGTCCGGCGCAGGGTCATCCCATGATCATCACTGCGCCCGAGGTCATCCCGGCGCCGCCCGCCCCGCCGTCGCGCCGGACCGCCACCGTGCTCTCCTGGTCCGTCGCCGGGGCGCTGGCGGCGGCGTACCTCCTGCTGTCGGTGCTCAACCACCGGCGACTGCACACCACCGGGTTCGACCTCGGGATCTTCGAACAGGCGGTCCGTTCGTACGCCGAGGGCGGGCCCGGGCTCGTACCCCTCAAAGGACCCGGATTCCCGCAGCTCGGTGACCATTTCGCGCCCGTCCTGGCGCTGCTGGCGCCGGTGTACCGGGCCGCCCCCTCCGCGGTGACCCTGCTGGTGGTCCAGGCGCTGCTGCTGGCCGTCGCCGCCGTGCCGATCGTGTCGTTCGCCCACCGGCGCCTCGGCCTCCTGGCCGCGATCACCGCCGGCGCCGGATACGGCCTGTCCTGGGGGATCGCGCAGACCGTCGGCTTCGACTTCCACGAGGTGTGCTTCGCCGTCCCGCTGCTGGCGTTCAGCCTGGTCGCGGTCGCGGAACGCCGCCCGCGGGCAGCCGCGCTGTGGGCCCTGCCGCTGCTGCTGGTCAAGGAAGACCTGGGACTCACGGTCGCCGCGATCGGCGTGCTCCTCGCGGCGTACGGCGCCCGCCGGCTCGGCGCCGGGCTGGCCCTCGCCGGAGCGGCCGGCACGGCGCTCGCCATGGGAGTCGTCATCCCCGCGCTCAACCCCCACGACGACTACGCCTACACGGCGACCGTCGCCGCCGGGCTGTACCAGCAGGGGGCTCAGGTCAAACTGCTGACCGTGCTCACCCTGCTGGCGCCCACCGCCGGAGTCGCGTTGCGCTCACCGCTGCTGCTGGTGGCGGTGCCGACCCTGCTCTGGCGCTTCACCTCCGGCAATCCCAACTACTGGGGCACCGGCTTCCACTACAGCGCCGTCCTCATGCCCGTCATGATGGTGGCCTTCGTCGACGGCGTCGCCCGCTGGCGGGCCGCGGGCGGGCGCCTCCGGTCGTCCCTCGCCGTCGTCGCGTACGCGGTCAGCCTGACTGTCACCGTGGCTCTGCTGCCCCGCTATCCGCTGGCACAGCTCGCGTCGGCGCAGACGTGGCACGGCGACCCGCGCGCCGCCGCCGCCCATCGCGTGCTCGACCTCATCCCGGACGGCGCGACGGTGTCGGCCGCCAACCAGCTCGCGCCCCAGCTGACCGGACGCACCACAGTCACCCTGTTCGGCACCGACTATCCGGGGCCGGCGCCGCAGTACATCGTCTTCGACAGCCGGCATCCGGGTTTCCCCCTCGGCCGTGACAGTCAGCGCCGCCGGGTCGAGGCCGCGCAGGCCACCGGCTATCGCACCGTGGCCCAGGACGACGGCTTCGTACTTCTGACGATTCTCCGATGAGCCGGCCGGTGCCTGCCGTTCTCCGATGGGCGGGCCGGTGCCTGCCGTTCTCCGGTGCCCGCCGTCGACATGACCCGTTGCGGGTCGCGGGAGGTGACCGCTCGGGCGGGCCGCCCGCCGGTCGGGCAGACCGGACATCAGGCCGGGCCCCGGACTGGACGGGCGTGGGCACAATCGGGGCGTGGCGAAACCCGAAGCCCTCCTGCGCGTGGAAGCCGACCTCGAACACGGCCGCGTCCGCTCGGCGATCCAGCGGCTCGGCGGTCTGATCTCCGCATACCCGCAGGATCTCGAACTGCGTGCCCGCCTCGCCGACGCCTGCCGTCGGGCCGGCGACGTACCCGAGGCGGGTCGCTGGGGTTTCCTCACCGAGGACGCAGAGCCGCACGAGATCGCAGCGTTCACCAGGAAGAACCGGTCCGCCACAGACCGGCTGCGGCTTCTCCACCTCCATGGTGAGGAACCCCGCGGACTCGGGCCGCTCGCCCAGCCCCGCTATGCCGAACTGGCCGCCGATGCCGCGCGAACCGATGTCCGCCCACCGAAGGACGATGCCCTCCCGCCCGTCCCGCGAACCGCATCGCGGCCGGCCGCCCCGGCGCCGCCTCTCGGCTGGTCGCTGGTCGACCTCCTGACGGCGCTCGCGGTCTTCGGCCCCGTCACGGTGGTGGTCTGCGTCGTGATCTACGAACTTGTCGCCGCCGTCTTCGCATCCCCACACCCGTAGCCCTCCGCCGTCCATGGCAGGGGGACCTCTTCAACAGTCCCTGGCCGTGGTGTCACCTGGCGCGGAGCTACTGAGCCGGCTGATCGTCGCCGCGGCCGGCTGCCGTCGACGGCCCGATCACGGCGGCGATCTCGGTGACCACGTCGGCGGGGAATCCGCCTTGGCGGGCATGCTCGAGGATGGTGTCGGCGTGGTCGGTCTCGTGGACACAATAGAGGGTGTCACCGGCGACGTACGTGGTGATCCACCGGTAGGGGACGCCGAGGCCGGCGACCACGGCGTTGGACCTGGCCGCGATGTCGGCCAGTTCCTCGGCGCTGAGGGTGCCGGCTCCGGAGACGTGGCGTTCGATGATGAACTGAGGCATGGCTTCTCCTTGCTGACGATGTCCTGGATCGGACTCGTCCACAGTCGGCGCCGGCCGTGTGACGTGGCGTTTGCCCGCGACGACCGGGCGCGCACACGCGTGGGCACACGCCGGCCCGGTCTGATGGTCGACAGCGCCGTCGGAGGCGCCGTGCACAGGAGGTTCCCGTGGTGAAGGTGCGGCTGCTCGGAGTTCCCGCGATCGAAGGGCCGGACGGTTCGCTGCGTGAGGTTCGCGGCCACAAGCCGTGGGCGGTCCTGGCCCGGCTGTTGCTCTCCGACCGGCCGTTGCGCCGGCAGCAACTGGCCGCCGAACTGTTTCCCGACACGGTGGACCCGCTCGGCTCGCTGCGCTGGTGTCTGGCTGCGCTGCGCAAGGCGATCGGGTCGTCGCAGGTGTTCACCGGCGATCCCATATCGGTGACCCTGCCCGCTGGTGTCCGGGTCGACGTACTGGAGCTGATGGCCGGCCGGATCGACACGACGGACGTCGGGGATCTCCTGGACGGCGTGCCGGTCGCTTCCGGTCCGGAGTTCTCCACCTGGCTGCTCGTCACCCGCGAGCATGTGGCGGCCAGGACTGATGGGCTGCTGCGCGAAGCCACGATCACGGCGCTGTCGCGGGAGCAGTACGACGTGGCGGTGCGTCTTGCCGAGCGGGCCGCCGGCCGTACACCGTTGGACGAGGGCGCCCAGGTGATGCTGGTGAAGAGCCTCGCGCTGGCTGGTCGAGCCCGGGCGGCGGCCAGCCATGTGCTGCGCGTGGAGCAGCTGTTCCGTACCGAGCTGGGCTGCGATCCGTCGCCCGCGCTTCGCAGCGCCGCCCGGCCCTCCGTCGCCGCGCCACCCCCGGGGATCCCGGCTGCCACGCTGGCCGGCTCGTTGCTGGAGGCCGGCCGGGCCGCGCTCGCCGCCGGCGCGGTCGAGGCGGGGTTGGACTGTCTGCGACGGGCGGGCGGGCACGCCGAGGCCACCGGTGACCCGAGGCTTCTCGGGCAGACCTTCTTCGAGTTGGGCACCGCTCTGATCCATGCGGTACGCGGCTTCGACGACGAGGGCTGCATCCTGCTGGGCCAGGCGGTCGAACAGGCGATCATCGCCGGGGACCAGCGCACCGCGGTGCGGGCGCTGCAGGAGCACGGCTACGCCGACGCACTGGCCGGACGCCGCCCTCAGGCAGCCGAACATCTCGGCGAAGCGCGCCGGCTGGCCGGCTCGCAGCCGGAGCTGTTGGCCGGCGTGGAGGCGGTGACCGCGTTCAATCTCGCCGACTGGGGCCGGCTGACCGAGGCGCTGCCCGGGTACGAGACCGCACTCGATCTGGCCCGTCGCGTCGCGGACCGGCGTCGCGAGGCGTGGATCCTGACGCTCAGCGGCTGGGCGTGCCTGAGGGAGGGCGATGTCGCGGGCGCTGTGAGCAGGCTGTCGCAGGGCTTGTCAGTGGTTCGTGAGCTGCGCTGGGTGTCCTTCGAACCGATGCCGCTGGCCGCGCTTGCCGAAGCGGCCGTCACCTCGGTCGACCGGGCCGAACTCGAACGCTGCTTCGCCCTGAGCTGCCAGCTGGGCGACCCGTGCTGGGAAGCGGCCAGCGGGCGGGTGCTCGCCCTGCACCACGCGCATCGCGGTGACGCCGGACAGGCCGTCCGGTGGATCACCGACGCCCGCGTGCGGGGCATGCGACGCAGCGACACCTGGGTCGGCATGCTCGCGACGATTCTCATCACCGAGGCCGAGTTGCGCGCCGTGGCCGGCGACGCGGCCGGTGCCGCGGCGTCCGCTCGGGAGGCCGTGGTCCTGAGCGCTCGTGCGCACCTCGACCAACTGCTGGCCCGCAGCACGGCCCTGCTCGGTGGGATCGCCTGACGGCACCGCCGCCGGCCGCTCTGTTCAAATCCGTCTCGACCCACCCTCTGGACATCGCATCACCGCGGCGGCGACAGCCGGCCGTCTGGACTTCCTCCGGATCTTCATGGCCGATGTGGGCGGCCCCGACCTCGGCGCCCTGATCAGCGGGCACTTCGCATTCATCACGCTGACCGGGATGATCCGGTCCGTCTCGCTCCGGACGACCGTCGAACGTGCCGTCCCACGGGAGCGGCTCGCCTTCACCGGCAGGTTCCCGGCGCCTCGGCCGCCGCCCAGGGCTCCGCTTGTGGATGCGGATGCTTGCCCGGGCGGCGGCGCCCCGGGCCGGATGGAGACATCGAAGCCTGGAGAAGATCGGCCCTGCACCGAAGAAGTACAGCGACGAGTTGCGTGGGCGTGCGACCCGGTCGGCGGTCGAGGCCGTCGGGATCCGGCGTCCGTGGCTGGGCGATGTAGCTGTGTAGCCGGCCCCGGGCAGTGGCCGCGGATCGCCGAATCCGGCCGTGCTCAGTCTTGTGCGGCGGCCGAGGTCAGAATGGCGACGGCCGCGGCGCCCAACACCATGATCACCGCTCCGGTCAGGACATTGTTGATCATTATGGGTGTGCTGCTCGCGGACCGTTCGATGATCCACTGAGAGACCACCACCCACGCCCCGATCACGGCGCTCGCCCAGCTCAGCCGCACCATGCGCTGGGGCATCAGCGTGAGCCCGAGCGCCGTGACGGCGACCGCGATGCCCATCACCAGGTTGCTGACCCGGACGCCCGGCGCGGTGACGTCGAAACCGACCACCCAGGGCGAGACGGCGAGCCACAGGCCGGCCAGCAGGGTGGTCCCGTCAGTGATCACCGCGGGGCCACTGGCGGCGGCCCGTTCATACCGAGCCTGCATCTCAAGCAGGTCCGGATGGGTGGCCATGGGCGCGTACGCAATCTTCTCCATCGTCTTCTCCCGCTTCCGTGAGTAGTGACACCTTTCCGTGTAGGTACCCGCTGACCAGCAGAAACAACAGCGGATCGGGTCGATGCGACAAGGTGCTCCGGCGGCTACCGGCGCCGCTACCGGCCGGGAGGCAAATGCGGCGAGCCGGGCGATGGGCCCCGGGCCGCAGCCCTCCCCGCCCGCGCGGGGTCTGGCTGGTCCGTATTGTGTCTGGCTGGTTCGTGCGGGAGGCTGGCTGATTCGTTCGGGGTCTGCCTGGTCCGTTCAGGTTCTGGCTAATGCCGGGTGCCGGCCAGTTCGGCGGGGCGTGTCCTCAGCGCCATGGCGGCAGGGAGGACCGCAGCCAGGACCGCGATGACGGCACAGACGATCAGCGTCGCGGCCAGATCGGCCCACGGCACGGTCAACGGCACCCACACCGACAGAGTGGCCAGGGCGGCCCAGATGCCCAGCAGGTTCAGAGCTGTCACCAGCAGGCCGAGGATCGCGCCGACCACGACTACGGTCAATGCCTCGGCCGCCACCAGGCGCAGCACCTGCATTCTCGTCGCGCCGGTCAGACGCAGTACCGCCATCTCGCGGACCCGGTCAGAGGTGGCCATCACCATCGTGTTCGCGATGGCGATACCGGCGTACAACAGGGCGATCCCGAGCACCACCAGATAGCCCACCTGTGTTTGGCGGCTACTCTGCGGAAGCTGCGCCGCCAGCCACTGCTCACGGGTCTGCACCAACATCGTGGTGGACCCGGCCGATCCCTCGACAGCCTCGCCGCCCTCGGCATCGAGGCCGTGTCGCCCGGGTGGATCGGTCGGACCGGTGCCCGCCGTGCCTCCGCCGCTCTCCCGTCCGGGTGGGCTGGTTTCAGCCGTGATGGGGCTGTCCTCCCGCTTTGGTGGGCTGGTTTCAGCCGTGCCTTGGCTGTTTTCCCGCCTTGGTGGGTTTGTCTCAGCCGTGCCAGCGCTGCTTGCTCGTCCGCGTGGGCTGGTTTCAGCGGTGCGGGGGCCGCTTTCCCGCTCTGGTGGGTTTGTCCCAGGTATGCGGGGGCTGCTTTGCCGGCCGGATGGGCTTGTTTCAGTCGTGCGGGGAGTGCCCTGATCCGGCAGGCCGGTTGGTGGCGGGTCTGTGCGGCCGTTCCGGGACGACGAGTCGAGCAGGCGGCGGACCTCTGCCTCACCGGAGCGGGAGTCACTGCCCGGCAGCCAGGACAGTTCGAGGGTGTCGGGCTGGGCGCCGCCGGCATTGTGTGGGGTCACGTAGACGCCGTTGCCGCCGGTGCCGGTGGCCAGAACCGCGACGATGCGCAGAGCACGTGGAGTGCCATCGCCGAGCCACACCTGGACACGGTCGCCGAGAGTGCGGGCCGCCCACTCCTCGTTGACGATGATGCCGTCGTCGGTGAGGTCACCCGGGTCGCCCGCCTTGACCGGCAACCGGCGCACCGCGGTCAAGGTTTCCGGATCGACCGCCCGCGCCTGGGAACGGACCAGAGCCACCCCGTCCTCAAGGGTGTAGACGCTGGTCGAAGCGCTGGTCATCACCTGCGCTCCGGGTACGGCCCGGATCGCGGCCAGGGTGCGGGCGTCCGGCACACCGGTGACGATCAGGTCGGCGACCGTACTGTCGCTCAGCTCCGTGGCCTTCGCCCTGGTGATCGTGGCGGTGGTGCCGAGCAGGGAACCGGCCAGCGCCACGGTGATCAGGATCGGGGCGGCCACGGCTGCGGTCCGGCGCAGGCTCGCGCTCGTGTTCTCCCGCATCAGCATTCCGGTCGCGCCGGGCAGCCGGGCGGGAAGCCACGCCACCAGCCGGGCGAGCGGGCCGGCCAGCACCGGCGCCAGCAGCGCCACCGCCGTGATCAGCAGCATCGGCTGGGTGGTGTACGTCTTGCGGTGCAGCACCTCGCCCGGGTCGGTGAGCAGCCGCCAGCAGAGCAGCCCCAGCCCGGCCGCCAGGAACCCGACCCCGAAGATCCACCGGCCCGCGGTCATGGCACGGCTGTCGACGGACGCCTCCCGCAGCGCCTCGGTGGGCCGCACGCGCCCGGCGCGGATGGTCGCGACCACGACTCCGGCGAGCGCGACGAGCAGGCCGGTCCAGAACGCGACATGATACGGCCAGCGATGATCGCCGATCGTGAACCAGGCCGGTGCCAGCCGTTCCTCGACGAGAACACCGGCCAGCCAGGGCGCACCCAACGACCCGAGGAGGCAGCCGGCCGCGGATGCCACGGCCCCGGCGACGACCGCCTCGGCGAGCACCGACCGCCGGATCTGCCGCGGCGTCGCGCCGGCCATGCGGAGCAGCCCCATCTCACGGCGCCGCTGGGCGACCGCGAAGGCGAACGTCGACGCGACCACGAACACCGACACGAACGTGGTGATCCCGCCCGCGGTGCCGAGCAACGCGTTCATCGCGACCAGGGAGTCGCTGTCACGATCCGGGTCGGGGTCGGCCCGCCGCCGGTCGTCGCCGGTGAGGACCTGCACGCCAGGGAATCTGCCGGCGATCTCCCGCACCCTCTCCGGTGCGGCATCCACCGCCAGGTTGTCGATCCGCGGCGCAATCGACGCGGCCGTGTCATCGGTGAAGAACACCGCGCGCTCGAACGTCACCGGCGCCAGCACTCCGGCCACCGTGTAGTCGCCGCGGCCGGACGGCGTCCGCAGAGAAATCGTCCGGCCGACGATCGCGGGGTCCGCGGCCAGCGCGACCTCGGCCCCCTCACGAGGCTCACGACCGGCCACGAGCCGATGGCCGCCGAGCCCGGCGACCGCCCACGGATGCCCGACCAGGTCACCGACCTCACCGATGCCGGCACCCGCTGCATCGGCTCCCGCGGCACCGGAGTGTGGTGGGTCGTTGTCGCCGGGGTGAGAGGGCGGCGGAGCGGAGCCGGCGGCGCCGGACGGTGGGAAGGCGGCGCGGACCGGGAAGGAACGGTCGATCACGGTCGGTCCTGTTCTTGCCAGGATGGCGGCCAAGGCGGGTGGGATCGCGTGCGGATCGGCCAGCGGCTGACTGCGGTCGCCGATGCGGGTGGGGACTCGCAGCTCGTCGGCGCCGCGGACCACCACTGCCGCGCCGGCCAGGCGTGACGGGTGCTGGGGCGGGGCGTCCACCGTGGAGGCCAGGGCCAGGCCCATCGTGGCGATCAGGGCCACACCCAGGCACAGCGCCACGAACGTGCCGACCAGCGACGCCCAGCGGGCACGCAGGCTGCTCAACGTCACGATCAGCACGCCGGTGCCTCCATCCGGGTCATCCGGGACGCGACCGCCTCGGGAGACGGGGCGTCCAAGGTGCCGTGCAGACGGCCGTCGGCCAGGAACACCACGCGGTCGGCGTGGGCGGCCGCGACCGGGTCGTGGGTGACCATCACGATCGTCTGGCCGCCGTCGTCGGCCAGGGCGCGCAGCATCCGCAGCACCTCACGCCCGGTCGACGAGTCGAGGGCCCCGGTCGGCTCGTCACCGAACAGCACCTGCGGGCGGGTGATCAGGGCGCGGGCGATCGCCACCCGCTGCTGCTGGCCGCCGGACATCTCCTGTGGCCGGTGCCGGGCCCGGTCGGCCAGACCGACCCGCGCCAGCGCCTCGCGGACCTCGCCGTCGGCCGGCCGGCGGCCGGCCAGCCGCATCGGCAACGCCACATTCTGCTCGGCGGTCAGGGTGGGCAGCAGGTTGAACGACTGGAAGACGAACCCGATCCGGTCGCGGCGCAGCCGGGTCAGCCGGGTCTCGTCGAGTCTGGTCAGGTCGGTGTCGCCGAGCAGCACCGTGCCGGAGGTCGGCCGGTCGAGCCCGGCCGCGCACTGCAGCAGCGTCGACTTGCCGGACCCCGACGGCCCCATGACAGCGGTGAAGGTGCCCTCGCCGAACGAGAACGTGAGATCGTGCAGGGCTGTCACCGCGGCGTCGCCGGAGCCGAACCTCCGGACGACGCGGCGCAACCGGATCGCGTCACGGGTCATGCGCCAACCCTGCCGCCGGGAAAGACCGGGCACGACCCTGCTGGGTTCACTCTTCGAGGTAGTGCTGGATATACCGTTTACAGTGGCCGGCATGCGCACCGCCGACGTCCCCAAAGCGGGTGTCTACCTGCTCGCGAACGCCGTCACCGGCCTGCTCACGCTGCTGGTGTCGGTGCTGCTGTTCGCTGCCGGTGGCGTCCTCGCGGTGGTCGTCGTCGGGCTGCCCCTGCTCGCCGGCCTGGTTCTCGTCGGCCTTCCGGTGGCGGCGGTCGAGAGGCGGCTCCAGCGGCTGATCGACGCCCGGCCGCTGCCGAGCCGGCACCGGGTGCCACCCGAGCCGGGCCTCGCGTCGTGGCTGCGGACCCGCTACACCGAGCCGGGCACCTGGCGGGAGCTGGGCTTCGCCGGGCTGCTGATGACCGTTCTGTGGCCGGTCGACCTGCTCGCCGTCGTTCTCGGAGTGACCGTGCCGCCGGTGGTGCTGGCGACCCCGGTGCTGTTCGGCACGATCGGCGACGCCGAGCAGGTCAACGTGCTCAAGGCGGTCCCGGTGACGTCCTGGCCACAGGCGTTCCTGGCCGGCGCCGTCGGACTGTTCGCCATGGTGGCCTGCGCCTGCGGGCTGGTGCTGCTGGCCCGTCTGCGGGCGGCGCTGGCCCGGCTCGTGCTGCACCCACGCCGTGACCTCGATCAGACGGTCGTCGAGCTGACCCGATCCCGGGTGCGGCTGGTCGACGCGTTCGAGGCCGAGCGCAGCCGCATCGAGCGTGACCTGCACGACGGCGCTCAACAGCGTCTCGTGGCACTGTCGGTGCTGCTCGGGCTGGCCCGGCTCGACGCGCCCGACGGGCCGCTGGCCGAGCAGCTGTCCCGCGCCCACGACGAGGCCGGGCAGGCGCTCGTCGAGCTACGAGAGCTGATCCGTGGCATCCATCCACCCGTCCTGACCGACTTCGGGCTCGAGGCGGCGATCGCTGACCTGGCCGACCGGTGTCCCGTACCGCTGGAGGTGTCCTTCGCCATGCCGCAGCGTTTTTCTGCGGCGGTCGAGTCGGCGGCCTACTTCGTCGTCTCGGAAGCCCTCGCCAACCTGGCCAAACACTCCGGCGCCAGCCGCGGCACGATCACCGGGAGCTATGCCGGACGGACGCTGACCGTCGAGATCGCCGACAACGGGTGCGGCGGCGCCCGCATCGACGGCGGGACCGGGCTGATCGGGCTCGCCGACCGGGTGTCGGTGGTCGGTGGCAGACTGTCGCTGTCCAGCCCGCCGGGCGGCCCGACCAGACTGATCGTGGAGATCCCATGCCAGGCCTGCGGGTAGTGCTCGCCGAGGACAGCGTCCTGCTCCGCGACGGGCTCGCCGCGCTGCTGGCGCGGTTCGGGCACGAGGTGGCCGCCGCCGTCGGCGACAGTGACGGGCTGCGGGAGGCGGTCGCCGCGCACGAGCCGGACATTGTGGTCACCGATGTGCGGATGCCGCCCGGGTTCAAGGACGAAGGGCTGCGCACCGCCCTGGAGCTGCGCCGCCGACGGCCGGGGTTGCCCGTGTTGGTGCTCAGTCAGTATGTCGAGACCAGGTATGCCACCGAGTTGATGGACGCGGGGGACGGCACCCATCTGGGCTACCTGCTCAAGGACCGGATCGGGCATGTCAGCGAGTTCGTCGACGCCCTACAGCGGGTCGTCGACGGCGGCACCGTCGTCGATCCCGAGGTGGTGCGGCAGATGCTGCGCCGCCGCCGCGATCCGCTCGCCGCGCTGACCGCTCGCGAGCGGGAGGTGCTGGCCCTGGTTGCCGAGGGGCGCTCCAACCTGGCCATCGCCACCGAGCTCACGCTCGTCGAGGCCTCGGTGGCCAAGCACATCCGCAGCATCCTGCAGAAACTCGGCCTGCCACAGACCGAGGAAACTCACCGCCGGGTGTTGGCCGTCCTGACCTTCCTGCGCTCCTGAACGGTCCGGCGGGGGTGCCGGTGAGGTCGGCCCGTGCGGCGGGATCGGTCCGGCGGGGGTGCCGGTGGGGTGGGGTCGGTGGGGTGGGATCGGTCCGGCGAGGGTGTCGGTGGGGTGGTGTCGGTGGGGTAGATCGGTGCGGCGGGGGTGTCGATGGGGTGGGGTCGATGCGGTGGGATCGGTCGGGCGGGGTGTCGGTGGGATCGGTCCGGCGGGAGCCGAGTTGGCGGATTCATAGACGACTCATAGGAAAGATCCCGGGAACTTTCAGCAGGTCAGCCGATTGTTGGCGCATGACCGACACCATGCAACCCGTTGCGGCGCCGCCCGGCGTGGCCCGAAACCGCCGGACTCCGCGGTGGTGGGCCGACGTGGCCGGGGTCGCGGCCGGGCTCAGCGTGCTCGTGGTGACCGCGCTGTGGGTCGGTAACGGTGGCGTTCAGCAGGTCATCGGCGGCGGCTCCGGAGCGGTGACCGCAACCGGGCGGCTGACCGGCCTGTGGGCGTCCGACCTGCTGCTGCTCCAGGTGCTGTTGATGGCGCGCATCCCGATCGCTGAGCGGGTGTTCGGTCAGGATCGGCTGGCTCGCTGGCATCGGTGGATCGGATTCACGTCGTTCTGGCTGATGGTCGCGCACATCGTCCTGATCGTGCTCGGCTACGCGGGCGCCGCCGACACGAACGTGTTCGGCGAGTTGTGGGACATGATCTGGACCTACCCGGGCATGCTGCTGGCAACCGCCGGCACGTCCGCGCTGGTCATGGTGGTGGTGACGTCGATCCGGGTGGCCCGGCGCAAGCTGCGCTACGAGTCGTGGCATCTGCTGCACCTGTACGCCTACCTGGGCGTCGGCCTCGCCCTGCCACATCAGCTGTGGACCGGCGCCGATTTCCTCGCCTCGCCGGTGTCGACCGTGTACTGGTGGACGCTGTACGCGGTGTCGGCGGGCGCCGTCGTCACGTACCGCATCGGGGTCCCGTTGGTGATGAACCACCGGCATCGGCTGGTCGTCAGCCGGGTCACCACCGAGGGTCCGGGCCTGACCTCGGTGTATCTGACCGGTCGTGACCTGGATCGGCTGCCGGTCCGGGCCGGGCAGTTCTTTCAGTGGCGGTTTCTGGACGGGCCGGGGTGGACGCGGGCGCATCCGTATTCGCTGTCGGCCACGCCGCACGGCCGTGAGCTGCGGATCACCGTGAAGGACCTCGGCGACGGCAGTTCCCGGGTGGCCTCGTTGCGGCCGGGCGTCCGGGCGCTGGCCGAGGGACCGTATGGGGCGCTCACCGCGGACACCTGGACCGGCGGCCCGGTAGTGCTGATCGGCTGCGGCATCGGTGTCACCCCGCTGCTCGCGCTGCTCGGCGAGCTGCCCTACCGGCCGGGCGAGGCGACCTTCGTCTACCGGGCGCGCAGCGAGGAGGAGGTCGCGTTCCGTGCCGAGCTCGAATGGTTCGCGCACCACCGCGGCGTCCGGCTGATCCTCCTGCTCGGACCGCGCGCCGACCGGCCGTCCTGGCTCCCCGCCCACCACGCGGGCCACGCGAACGCCGCGATGCCGCGCCACCCCGGTACCGCCATGTCGCGCCGTCCGGACACGGCCATGCCTGGCCGCTCGGACACGGCCATGCCTGGCCGCTCGGACACGGCCATGCCTGGCCGCTCGGACACGGCCGTGCCTGGCCGCTCGGATGCGGCCGTGCCGCGCCACCCCGATGCCGACACGCTGCGCGGGCTCGTGCCGGACATCGCGCGGTCGCACGCCTACCTCTGCGGCCCCGCCGAGTGGACCGCGGCGGCACGGACCGCGGCCGAGCTGGCCGGTACTCCGGCCGGGCACGTCCACACCGAACAGTTCTCGTGGTAGAAGGGCCACCCACATGCGACGCATCACCCTCTGGCTGTTCTCCACCTTCGCCGCCCTGGTGCTGCTCTTCAGCTACCGCACCAGCACCGGCGGCTCGGTCACCGCCGCCGGCGTCGCCGCAGCCGCGGTTCCGGCGGACGGCAAGACCTACACGGGTACGGCCGTGTCGACCCGCTGGGGTGACGTGCAGGTCGCCATCGTGGTGGCCGACGGGAGGATCGTCGACGTCCAGGTGCCCATCTACCCGACGGAGAACCGCAAGGACCAGGAGATCAACGCCCGTGCGCTGCCGAAGCTCCGGCAGGAGACCCTGGACGCGCAGAGCGCCGACATCGACGCGATCTCCGGCGCGACCGTCACCAGCGACGGCTACGTGCGGTCGCTGCAGTCCGCGATCGACGCCGCCCACCTGGCGTAGTCAGGGCGCCTCCGCGTCGTACCCGTAGATCCATCCGCTCGCGACCAGCGGATCGTGCTGCGTGAACGTCGCGTCCCGCTCGCGTTGCGCCGGCCCGTCCGGCAGATGGTTGGACTCGGCACGACCCCGGCTGACCTGCTGCAACCGGGTCGTCCGCGGGATTCGCGCGGTCTCGTACGCCCGCAGCGCCGCCCGCGGATCGCCCTCCCGTGCGAGGCAGCGGGCCAGGCCGGCGGCGTCCTCGATCGCCTGCGCCGCGCCCTGGGCGTAGAACGGGAACATCGGGTGGGCGGCGTCGCCGAGCAGCGTCGTCGTGCCTCGTGACCAGCGGGGGAGCGGCGGCCGGTCGAGCAGCGCCCACCGCCCGAGCGTGGCCGCCGACTCGATCAGCCCGGTCAGGCGCGGATCCCAGCCGGCGAACTCGGCCCGCAGCTCGGCCACCGTCGCCGTGGCCGTCCACGACTCGACGGTGTGGTCGCCGGCCGGCGCGACCGCGACCATGTTCACCAGCCGGCCGCCGGCGATCGGATAGTGCACCAGGTGGCGGCCCGGCCCGATCCACAACGTCTGCGCCGGCCGGCGCGCAAAATCCGGAGCGACTTGCGAGGGTACGAGCGCCCGGAACGCACACAACCCGGAACAGGCGGCCGGCGTGTCCCCGAACAGGGCGGCGCGCACGATCGAGTGGATGCCGTCCGCTCCGACGACCACGTCGGCCTCGACGGTGTGCCCGTCGGCGAACGTGAGCCGGCCGCCGTCGACGGCCACACAGCGGCGGCCCAGCTCCACCCGGTCCACCAGCGGCAGCAGGGCGCTCAGCAGATCGGCCCGGTGGACCGTCCAGATGTCGTCGCCGTAGAGCCCGGCACACCTCGTCGGCAGATCCTCCGAGGACAGCACCGTGCCGTCCTGCCAGCGGCGGAACTCCCACCCCACGTCCAGGCGCAGCGCCTGACCGCGCAACCGGTCGAGGACACCGAGCCGGCGCAGCAGGCGGGCCGCGTTCGGCGTGACCAGCAGACCGGCCCCGACCTGGGTCAGCGCGGCCGCCTGCTCGTACACCGTGGTGGTCAGGCCGGTCCGCCGCAGGAAGGCGGCCGTCGCGAGCCCGCCGATCCCGCCGCCGAGGATCGCGATTCGCAGCGTCACACGGTCAGATCCTAGTTATGGTTGCCGATGAACCAAGCTGTTGATCTTCAAGGGAGTCACGTATGCACGCGTTCCGTCAGGCGGTCGAGGCCCGGGACACCGACGCGATCGAGGCGCTGCTGGCCGACGATGTCGTGTTCACCAGCCCGGTCGCGTTCAAGCCGTACCCCGGGAAGGCCCTGACCGCCGCGATCCTGCGCGGCGCCATGCGGGTCTTCGAGAACTTCCGGTACGTACGGGAGATCGCCGACGGCCGCAACCACGCGCTGGTCTTCGAGGCCGAGGTCGACGGCAAGGCGCTCACCGGATGCGACTTCCTGCACCTGGACGAGGCCGGCCGGATCGACGACATCATGGTGATGGTCCGGCCGCTGTCCGGGGCGAACGCCCTGGCCGAGGCGATGGCCGCCCAGTTCCCCCGGATCCAGCGGGAGGCCACGGCTCAGTAGGATCATCGGACGTGGACAATCTCACGCACACGCTCGTCAGCGTCCTCGTCGCGGAGACCGTCCACCGCAGTCTGCCGCCGTCGGCGGTGCTCAGCGACCGGGCCCGCCGGACCGTCGCGATCACCGTCATGGCGGTCGGCGGCAACCTGCCCGACGCCGACGTCCTCTACACGACGTGGGCCGGCAGCACCCTCGACTACCTGCTGCACCACCGCGGGCACACGCACACCGTGCCGGGCGCGCTGGTGCTGTCGCTGCTGCTCTTCGCCGCCGTGCGGCTGTGGTGGTGGCGGCGCAAGGTCACCCCGTCGGCGGGCGACCTGTGGTTCCTGGCGGGGCTGTCGGTGCTGGCGACCCTGCTGCACATCGGGCTCGACTTCACCAACAGTTACGGGGTGCACCCGTTCTGGCCGGTCGACGACCACTGGTATTACGGCGACGCGGTCTTCATCGTCGAGCCGCTGCTGTGGGCGTGCGCGGCGGCGCTCCTGTTCGTCCTGCCGGGCCGGATCGGGCGGATCCTGATCGCGGTGGTGCTGATGGCGGGCCTCGGGCTGAGCTGGTTCGCGGGGTTCGTACCCCTGATCTTCGCCGCCCTGCTGACCGCCCTCGTCGCCGGCCTCGCCGCCCTCAGCCGATTCGCGGCGCCGCGGGTGGCGCTCGCCGCCGGCATCGTCGCCTGGCTGGCCCTGACCGCCACCTTCGTGGCGACCTCCCGGACCGCGGAGGACCGGGTCGAGGCGCTGCTCGCCGACCGGTTCCCGCAGGCCCGGACCCTCGACGTGGTGCTGACCCCGATGCCCGCCGATCCGGTGTGCCGCGAGGTCCTGACCGTCCAGACCACCGCCGAGCAGTACGTTCTGCGCCGCGCCTTCCACTCGCTGGCGCCCGGGCTGATCACCGCCGAACGCTGTTCCCGGTTGTTCCCGTCGGGCGCCGAGCGGACCGCGCCGCTGACCCCGGTCGCGCAGCCGTCGACCGCCGAGATCGCCTGGGACGGCGAGCTGGCGCTCCCGGCCGGCGTGCTGCCGGGCCTGGCCGGCGACCACTGCGCCGCCGACGCGCTGCTGCAGTTCGCCCGCGCGCCGTGGGCGGTCGCCGACGGCGACGGCTGGATCGTCGGCGACCTGCGCTACGACCGGGAGGCAGGCCTCGGGATGGCCGAGGTACGCGTCGGGCCCGGCCAGGACGAGTGCCCGCACCTGCCGGCCCCGTGGATCCCGCCGCGCGAGGACGTCCTCGGCGGGTGAGAGCCGCGGCCGGGGCCGGCTGCAGCCGTTCGCCGGACCGGGGCGCCTTGGTTTGTTAGCGTCGGGCCGGAGGAGGTCAGGTGTCACGTCACGGCTTCCTGGACTCGTTCGCCGGCCTCCCCGTCCGGCGATGGGACGAGGGCGTGCCGGAGGATCCGGCCGCGGTCGCCTGGTGGATCAACGAGGGGTACGGGGAGCGCCGGTTCACCGAGATCTTCGAGCAGATGCTGGCCGCCGCCGGGCCGGACGGGCCGGCCGCGCTGATCGTCGGCGACTGGGGCGATCCCCACCACGAGCCGTTCCCGGTCGGTCTGCTGACCGGCAACGCCGACCGGCTCGGCGCTCTCCGGGCGCTGTTCATCGGCGAGATCTCGTCCGAGGAGTGCGAGATGTCCTGGATCCGGCAGGGCGACATCACGCCGCTGCTGGAGACGTTCCCGCGGCTGCAGCATCTGTGGGTCCGCGGCTCACAGGGGCTGGCGCTGCGGCCGGTGCGCCACGAGCGGCTGCACGAGCTGGTCCTGCAGAGCGGCGGGCTGCCTGCCGAGATGGCCCGTGCGGTGGCCCCCGGAGACGGCGCAGCGGCTGGTCGACGATCTGCCCGGTGTGATCGTCCACGTCGACGACGCGCAGAACGAACGGGAATGGGGCCGGTACACCGTGGTCAGCGAGTGATCCGGCCCCACCTCCGTGGTGGTCAGCAGCGGCCGAGATCCTCCCACTGCTGGGTCCAGCCGGGCTCCGAGCCCTGCGTCCAGTACCGTGCCTTCCACAGGTGCACGCCGTCGCCCGACTTGGGGCCGGACGGGTCGCCGTACCGGCTCCGCTCGTGTTTGACAGTGTTTCCCCCGGTGTAGACCGAGCTGAACTGCCAGGCGGGGGCGCTCGAACAGTCACCGGCCGGCGGGTTCGGCACCGACGGTGACGGGTTCGACGGCTGCGGGTTCGACGGCGACGGGCCGGTGCACGGGCCGGAGGTGGCGACCGTGTCGGTGAAGCGGGTGCCGGCGGTCCGGTACGACGAGGTCTGTGAGCTCACCTGGGCCGGGCTGAGCACCTGGTTCTTGGCGAACAGCACCCAGTCGACCTGTTCGATGTAGGTGGACTGCCCGCCGGTGTGGGCGGCCGTGTCGATGAACCACAGGTTCCAGTTGATCGTCATCGTCTGGCGCGGGAAGTACTTGCCGCCGTGGTCGCCGACCTGAACGCCGTCGATCCAGTAGACGACGTGCCCGTTGGCGACCTGCGCGACCAGATCGTGCCAGCCGTTGAGGCTGGACCGCTGCTCGGAGTGCAGGTTGTCGGCGAACCAGGGCTCGTTGCGGTACGTGTACCAGGTGGTCTGGTAGTTGATCGGCCCGGTCTCGCCCCAGCCGCCGTTCGGCAGGTATTCGGAGATGTCGAGCTCGCTGTAGGTGGGGTCGAGGTCGCCGTTGAGCGGGCTGATCGTGAAGAACGTCTGGTTGATGTGGTCGCCGTCGGTGCCGCTGACCGGTGTGTCGGTGAACCGGACCCGGCTGGCGTAGGTGCCCTCCAGATACCGCTTCTGCGTGGAGTAGAGCTCGGCGTGGCTGGTCCCGGCGGCGGTGCCGTCGGTCGAGGCGGTCAGCTGCAGCACCTTCTGGCCGCCGTCGGTCGGGAAGGTGACCGCGTTCGGCGACCAGTTGGCGCCGGGCACACCCGGCCCGCCCTGGTAGCTGCGCGGGGTCCAGCCGTTGGCGGTCAGCGCCGGGTCGGCCGACGAGGTGTAGTGGAAGTCGTCGAAGAGGTAGCCGCAGTCGGCGGCGGAGGCGGTGCCGGCGTTCAGGGCGACCGCGCCGACGGCCGCCAGGACCGTTGCCGCGGCACCGCCGAACAGGCGTTTCGCGAGGGACATGGGCCGAGTCCTCCTCTGGAAAGAGATTTTCATCAAACCTTGTTGCCGATGAAAATTACGACCATCACACGAGCAAGTCAATAATGAATTTGCATGTGGCGATGGGTGCACGGCCAAGGGTCGGGCAAGGGACGGCAAAGAATCGGCAAGCGCCTTTGCCCGCCGCTTCCCCGGCGGCGACCGGCCGCCACGACATGCCTGGTCAGGGCGGTTTCGGCGAGATCTTGGCGAGGCTGCCCGGCGGCTACCCTTCAGCACGTGCGAGTACTTCTGGTGGAGGACGACCATCCGGTCGCCGAGTCCCTGCGACGCGGCCTGGGACGGTACGGGTTCGAGGTCGACTGGGTGACCGACGGCCGGTCCGCGCTGGCCGCCGCGCCGTGCGACCTGGTGCTGCTGGATCTCGGCCTGCCCGACACCGACGGCCTGGACGTCTGCCGGGAGCTGCGGGCGCGCGGCTCGGTGCCGATCATCGTGATCAGTGCCCGCGCCGAGGAGGTCGACCGGGTGGTCGGCCTGGAGCTGGGCGCCGACGACTACGTCTCCAAGCCGTTCGGGATGCGTGAGGTGATCGCGCGGATCCGGGCGGTGCTGCGCCGCTCGGCAGGCTCCGGCGCCGACAACGCTCCCACGTCGGTGAACGGGCCGCTGCCGGAACGGCTCGTCGTCGACCGCCGTGCCCGGCGGGTGCTGATGGACGGCGCCGAGGTGGCGCTCACCCCACGCGAGTACGACCTGCTCGCCTACCTGGCCACCGAGCCCGGCCGGCTGTTCACCCGCGAGCAGATCATGGAATCGGTCTGGGACACCAACTGGTTCGGCCCCACCAAGACGCTCGACGTGCACATCGGGGCGCTACGGCGCAAACTCGGCGCGGCGATCGCCCTGGAGACGGTCCGCGGTGTCGGGTTCCGGCTGGTGGCGGCCTCGTGATCCGTCAGCTGACGGTCAGCTACGTGGTGCTGGTGGCGGTCGCCATCGTCGCGTTCACCGTCCCGGTCGCCTGGGTGCTGACCGAGCAGCTCAGCGACGACGCGATCAGCGCCGCCCGGCGTGAGGCCGACACCGCCGCCCTGCTGCTGGCCGGCGGCGACACCCCGTCACAGCGGGCTCTGGCCGAGCTGATGGCCGCCTACCGGCGCCAGACTCCCGGGCGGCTCGACGCGGTGACCGTCGCGGGCCGTCCGGCCGGGGCGCTCCCCGCCGCCGCGGACCCCGGCGACCGGGCCTTCACCCGGGCGCTGGCCGGCGAGCCGGCGGTCGTCTGGGGCCGCCAGGCGAGCCTGGGGGAGGAGGGCTTCGCGGTCGCGGTGCCGGCCCGCGACACCAGCGGCGCGGTGGTCGGCGCGGTCCGGGTCACCTACCCGTCCGCGCCGCTGGACCGCCGGCAGTGGCAGATCTGGGGCTTCCGGGCCGGGCTCGCGGTCGCCGTGCTGATCGCCGCGGCCCTGGCCGGCATGGTCTTCGCCCGCCGGGTGACCAGCCCGCTGCGCGACCTGAACCGGATGGCCGGCCGGCTGCGCGACGGCGACCTGGCGGTGCGGGTCGAGGAGACCGGGCCACCGGAGGTACGGACGCTGGCACGCACCCTGAACACGGCCGCCGAGACGATCGACAGCCTGGTCCGGTCCCAGCGCACGTTCATCGCCAACGCCTCGCACCAGCTGCGCACCCCGCTCACCGCGCTGCGGCTGTCGCTGGACAACATCGCCGACGCGGCGCACGACCCCGAGCTGCGCGAGGACGTCGACCAGGCGTCCGCCGAGGTGATCCGGATGAGCCGGCTGGTCAACGGGCTGCTCGCGCTGGCCCGTGCCGAGGGCGACGTGTCGGCGCCGGAGCGGACCGCGGTGCACGACGTCACCCGCGAGCGGTTCGACGTGTGGCGGGCCGCCGCCGGCGAGAAGGAGGTGACGCTCGACCTCGCGGGCAGCGGCCCGGGACCGGCCGCCCTGATCACTCGCGGTCATCTGGAGCAGATCCTGGACAACCTGTTCGCCAACGCCCTCGAGGTCTCCCCGGCCGGCGGGCGGGTCTGGGTCACCGCCGTCCGTGACGGCGACCTGGTGCGGGTCACCGTCACGGACGACGGGCCGGGCATCGCGCCCGAGCTGCGGGAACGCGCCTTCGACAGATTCTGGCGCGGCGACAGCCGGCCCGGCGGCTCCGGGCTCGGCCTGGCCATCGTGCGTCAGCTGGTCGAGGACGACGGGGGCCGCATCCACCTGGACGCCGCGGCCGGCGGCGGCCTGCGCGTCGTGATGGACTTCCGGGCCGTCACTCCGGCATCGCCGAGGAATGGTGGTTGACGATCAGCCACTTTCCGTCGATGCGTTCGTAGACGAACGTGTAACGGGCGTCCACGACACGCGTTCCGGAATCGGAGCGCAACGTGAACCGATAGGTGCCGGTGTCGACGGCAGTCGTCCGGTCGAGCACCGTCACGTGTGATGCGATGATGACCGCCTGCGGCCGGTTCTCCAGGAAATGCTGGAAATAGTCGACGATTCCCGCGCGGGTCGTGCGGACCTGGTCGGACACCGTCGGCACCAGCACGCCGCCGGGGGCGTACCGGTCGGCCACCCGCTGCGGGTCGAGCGTCGCCAGCGACCGGTTCCACTGTGTGAAAAGCCCGCGAATCTGCTGCTCAGAGGTGTGTGAACGGACTGTGGTGGCGGCGGTCGCGCTCGACGCCGGCCACGGCAGCGCGGTCACCGCGAGCACCGCTGCCATGCCGGCGCCGAGGATGCGTACCCTCCGGGTCATGTCGTCTCCTGTCGATCGGGGATCGGTGCCTTCCACGATCGGGGACGGCCCGCCAGCGGGAAGAAAAGCGCCGGACAACGGTGGACGAGGAAAAGGCCGGGGCGTGTGCCGCCCCGGCCTTTTCCCTCCGTTCTCCGTCCGCTCAGCTCGTCAAGGTGCCGCGCAACAGGCTGTTTCCGGAATGCGTGGCGTCGCCGTCGTGCGGTTCGTCGCTCACGTCGACGAGCCGGAACCGGTTGAGGTCGGTCCCCGGCGGCACCGGCAGCACCACCCGCGACTGATCGGGCAGATTGCCCAGCGCCACCATCTTCGTCGGATCGTCCGGATCGAGCAGCCACACCTCGTGGAAGCCGGTGGTCAGCGGCAGGTTCCGGACGTCGACCTCGACCTGGCCGTCGGCGAGGACCCGGACACTGCCCCGCGCGTCGGCCGACACCGACGGCAACGGCGACAGGGTGGCCCGCGCGGTCACCGACTCCGTCTCCCGGCGCTCCAGCAGGCGGTCCACGGTCACCGTCCCGGCGATGGCGAGGACCACGGCGGCCGCGGCGGCGACCAACGGCACCCAGCGACGAGGCCGCTTGCGGTGGGCGCGGCGCTCGGCGAGGTCGGTGACCGGCGTTGCCGTCGATCGGGTACGGGCTACTTCGCTCTCTATCGCTCGCCAGACGCGGTCCGGTGGCGCCGGGAGATCGCGGACCTCCTGGCTCTCCGCCCCCAGCTCGGCCACCTCACGGAACTGATCGAGGTCACGCCGGCAGACGGCGCACTCCGCGAGATGATCCGACTCGGTCAACTCCTCGGGCTCCTCAGAGAGCGCGAGAAGGACCAGCCGATCGGGATCCAAATGCTGCACCGTCCACCTCCCAACGACGTCGCAGGCTGGCCATTCCACGCCGGATATGGCTCTTGACCGTACCGAGGGGCAACCCCGTCACGGCCGATATCTGTGGGTGGGTCAGATCGTCGAAGAACGCCAGCTCCAGCGTGCGGCGCTGCTCCTCCGGCAACCGGCCCAGCTCGTCGGCCACGACCAGCCGGTCGACGATCCGTTCCGGAGTCTCCCGCTCGTCCGGCGGGGGCAACTGCGTGCGTACCGTCTCGGTGGCCCGATCGTCGCGTGCCGCGGACCGCAACCGGTCCACCACCTTGCGCCGTGCGATGCCCAGCAGCCAGCTCAGCATCGTGCCGCGCTGCGGGTCGTAGCCGTCCCGCCCGGTCCACGCCGCCACGAACGTCAGCTGCGTGACGTCCTCGGCGTCGGCCCGGTTGCCCAGCAGCCGCTGAGCCAGATACAGCACCGCCGAGCCATGCCGCTCGTACGCCGTACGCAGAGCTTTCTCGTCGCCGGCGCGTAAGCGCTCGGCGAGCTCGTCGTCGGAGCTCATCGACCTCCCTTCCGCGCATGTGTTCTCCCCGGTTCTTCGCTCGGCGACCGGCCCGTGGATGCACCGAATCTTTTTTCTTTCCCACCGCATCCACGGCGGCCCGCACGAGCGAAGGACCGGTCGTACCCGATCCACGACGATCCAGAGGAGCACCGATGCGCACTTCGCACCTTCGCCGCGCGGCCACGGCCGGCGCCGTGACCATGATCGCCCTCGGCGCCACCGGCGCGTTCGCCGCCCTGCCCGCGCACGCCGCCGCCGACTCGCAGGTGTCGGTCGTGCACGGCATCCCCAAGCAGCCGGTCGACGTCTGGGTCAACGGCAAGAAGACCATCCCGGACTTCCAGCCGGGCAAGGTGGCCGGCCCGCTGAGCCTGCCGGCCGGGCAGTACGACATCGCCCTGACCAAGCCCGGCGACGCGATCGGCGACGCGCTGCTGACCGTCGACGACGCCGAGGTTCCCGGTGGGTCGAACGTCAGCCTCGTCGCCCACCTGGGCACGGACGGCAAGCCGGTGCTGACGCCGTTCGTCAACGACACCGCCAAGCTCGCCGCCGGCAAGGCCCGCCTGATCGTCCGGCACACCGCCGCGGCCCCGGCCGTCGACGTGCGCGCCGGAGGCAAGCCGGTGTTCGAGGACCTCACCAACCCGAACGAGGCGAAGGCCGACGTCGACGCCGGCGCCGTCTCGGCCGACGTGGTGCTGGCCGGCACGCAGACGCGGGTGCTCGGCCCGGCCGACCTCACCCTGAAGGAGGGCACCGCGACCATCGTGTACGCGATCGGCTCGGCCGACGACAAGACGCTCGACCTGGTCGCGCAGACCGTCGACGGCCTGCACTCCGCGCCCGGCGGCGTGCCCAGCGGCGACGGCGGCCGTGCCGACCGCGGAGTGTCGCTGCCCTGGTACGGCGCTGGCGCGGCCGGCATCCTGCTGGCCCTGTTCGGCCTCGTCCGGCTGACCACCGGCCGTCTCTCCCCGGTTCGCGGCAGCGGACGATGACCGGACCCCGGTCCGGTGGCACGCCCCGGCGCTCGCCGGGGCGTGCCCTGCTCCCGCTGGTCACCGGCGTGGCGCTGGTCACGGCGTTCGCCGTCGTCGCGTGCCGGTCCGAGCCGGCGCCCGACTTCGGCGGCCCGTCGGTCAGCGCGCTGGCCTCGCCCTCGGCGAACGTACCGGCCTCCGCGCCGGCACAGCCCGTGCCGCAGGTGCCGGTCAGCGACGGCGGTCTGCCCACCGCCGCCGAGCAGGCCCCGGCCCGGCTCCGGATCCCGTCGCTCGGTCTGGACGCCGCCGTCGACGCCGTCGGCATCGACCCGGCGACCGGTGACTTCGCCGTGCCGCCGAGCGTGAACCGGGTCGGCTGGTACCGGTTCGGGCCGGGCACGTCCGCGCGCGCCGGGTCGATCGTGGTCGCCGGCCACGTCGACAGCGCCGCCCAGGGGGCGGGCGCGTTCTTCCGCCTCGGCGCGCTGGACGACGGTGACCGGGTGACGCTCACCGGCCCGGACGGCCGTGACCGGGCGTTCACGGTGGTCGCCCGCGAACGGTTCCGGAAGACGGCCATCCCGCTGGAGAAGTACTTCGCCCGTGACGGCGACGTGCGGCTCACCCTGATCACCTGTGGCGGGCCGTTCGACGCGAAGACCCGCAACTACCGGGACAACGTGGTGGTCACGGCCGTACCCCGCTGAAGGACAGCCGCGGACGGTCAGGCGCCGCCGGTGAGGGCCGGCAGGATCTTGGCGGTGATGTCACGGAGCCGGACCACGTCGTCCCCGGTGAGGTGGTCGAAGACCAGGCGGCGCACCTCTCGCACGTGCCCCGGGGCCGCCGCGGCGAGCACCGCGAACCCGGCGTCGGTCAGGTGCGCGATCTGGCCGCGCTTGTCCGTAGGACAGGCCCGCCGGGCCACCCAGCCGCGCTGCTCCAGCGTGGCGACCGCGTGCGACAGCCGGGTCGTGGTGGTGCCGGCCTGGCGGGCCAGCTCGGTCATCCGCATCGCCCGCTCGGGACGGGCGCTCAGCGCCGACAGGATGTGATAGTGGGTGTGCGGCAGACCAGCGTCCTCCCGGAGCTGCTGGTCGAGCGCGGTGGGGACCAGCATCAGGATCTGGGCGAGGTTCAGCCACGCGCCCATCTCGGTGTCGCTGAGCCACGGCGGTTCGTCGGTCACGGCCATCCTCGCTGGTCAGACGATGTGGAACGAGCGTTTGGCCAGACCGATGGAGAACCCGTCGATCGCCGTCGTCACGGCCGCGGCCGGGTCGGAGGCCGCGCCGAGAGTGATGAACAGCGGTGTGAAGTGCTCCACGGTCGGATGGGCGTACGGCATACCCGGCGCCCGGTCCCGGAAACCGGCCAGCTCGTCGACGTCACCGCGGGCCAGCGCGTCGGCCGCCCACGCGTCGAAGTCGGCCGACCAGCCCGGCACGTGCCCCTGCAGCATCGCCCGGGTCAGGAACTGCAGCCCGTGCGTCATGAACCCGGACCCCACGACCAGCACCCCCTGCTCCCGCAGCGGCCGCAACCGCTCCCCGAGGGCCAGCAGCGTGGTCGCGTCGTGGGTGGGGATGCTCAGCTGCAGCACCGGGATGTCCGCCTCCGGATACATCACCTTCAGCGGCACCCACGCGCCGTGGTCGAGGCCACGACCCGAACCGACGGTCTGCGGCATCAGCCCGGTCACCTGACGGGCCAGGTCGCCGGCGTCCGGGGTGTCGTAGCGCATCCGGTAGTAGAGCGGCGCGAATCCACCGAAGTCGTACACCAGCTCGGCGCCGGCGGCGCCGGACAGCGCCAGCGGCGCCGACTCCCAGTGGGCGCTGACGATCAGGATCGCCGTCGGCCGGGGCAGGTCACGCGCCCACGTGTGCAGCTCGGTCATCCAGCCCGGATCCTCGAAGGTGGGCGGCGCGCCGTGACTGAGGTAGAGCGCCGGGATCGGCCCGTCGGCGGGTGTCCAGGCCCGGTGCGGGCGCTCCGCGTTCACCGCGGCGACCCGCCCCAGGTGCTGCCGGAACGGATGCGTCTGCGGGATGAGGGCATCGGCGGCGGCGGTACGGTCCGGGCTCATCCGATGATCTCCAGACGGGCGGCCGGCCGCAGGACGTGACTGTTGACCGCACGGACCTGGTCGGCCAGCTCGGGCAGCTCCAGCACCTCGACGCCGTGCCGGCGCAGCGTCTCGACGCCGTCGCAGTCGGCGAACAGGATCGGCTCGCGCCAGGCCAGCACCACCCGGCCGACCCCGGCCTCCAGGATCAGCCGGGTGCAGGTCGCCGGGCGGGACCGGCGGGCGGTGCACGGCTCCAGCGACGTGTAGAGGGTGGCCGCCGACAGGTCGAGGCCGGGCCGGCCGGCGAGCCGGGCCAGCGCCTCCTCCTCGGCGTGGTGGTGCGGGTGCGTCTCGCCGGTGTAGCCGGTGGCCAGCACCGCCCCGTCGCCGTCGACGATCACCGCGCCCACCGCATACCGGTCCGGCACGGCCGGGGCCAGCCGGGACACCCGGATCGCCTCGCTGAGCCAGAACCGGTCCGCGGCCGTCACGACGCCACCGCCGTCAACGGCAGGTCCAGCGTGTGCGCGGTGTGGTCGCGCTTGGTGGTCAGGTACCGCGCGTTCGCGGCGGACAGGTGCACCCCGGTCGGGACGCGGTCGGTCACCCGGATGCCGAGGCCGCCGAGCTGGGCCGCCTTGTCCGGGTTGTTGCTGAGCAGCCGGATCCGCGGCGCGCCCAGCGTGTGCAGCATCTGCGCGGCGGCGGTGTAGTCGCGCTCGTCCTCGCCGTGGCCAAGCGCCAGGTTGGCCTGGTAGGTGTCGAGGCCGGTGTCCTGCAGGGCGTAGGCGTCGAGCTTCGCGTACAGCCCGATACCCCGGCCCTCCTGGCGCAGGTAGAGCAGGAACCCGCCGGCCGTGGTGATCCGCTCGGCGGCCTCGCGCAGCTGCGGGCCGCAGTCGCAGCGCTCACTGCCGAAGACGTCGCCGGTCAGGCACTCGCTGTGCGGCCGGACCAGCGGCGCCGGGCCGCCGTCGGCCGCCGTGGCCACCGCGGCACGCCAGTCGCCGAGGCCGAGCGCCAGGTGCTCGCGGCCGTCGGCCAGGCCGGTGAAGGTGAACACCCGCGCCGACGTGGAGTACCCGTCCGGGAAACGTAACGGCACCGTCACCTGCGTACGAATCTGCGCCGTCATCGCGTACCTCCCAAGTTGTTGAACCTTCAGCAACCAAGCATCGTCCGCAACTGTTGAATGATCAATAAACCTGAGGGTGTCGTGAGTCACTTCCGTGGCCGGGCGCTTCGGCGCCGGCTCCTCCATCGGCTGCGCCGGGGCCCGGCTTGAGAATCCTCACGCGCGTCGGCCCCTACGTCGCGGTGTCCCGGCGGGTGGGCGCCGGTGGCGAGGGTGTCGCCGGCTCGGGCGGCGGTGGGTCGGAGAAGAGGGCCAGCAGCTCGCCGATCTGGTGGCCGGACTCGACGGGGTGCCTGAACTGGCCGGACGGGTTGATGGTGTACTCGTTACGGCGGCCGACCCGCGAGCGCCGGAGATAACCCGCGGCCTCCAGGTCGGCGACGATCGCCTGGGCGGCCCGCTCGGTGATGCCGACGGACGCGGCCACGTCACGCAGTCGCGAGGTGGGTTCGCCGGCGATGGCGAGCAGTACGTGCGCGTGGTTGGTCAGGAACGTCCACATGGTCACCTCCGGTTGACATACGAAGCATACTTCATGAATACTGGATCGTAGTTCGAGGGGGAGTACCCGACGATCCACGCGTCGCCGTCACTACGGGCCGGCCATCCGGCCCCGGTCGCGCAGCCACCGGCACGGTGGCCCGGGGAGACCTTCGTCCAGCACGCCCGGCCCCGCCACGCGGGGTGACGGGCTGGACGAGAGGGAGTCCCGTGTCCGTTCCCTGGTGGGCCTGGGCCGCGGTGATGCTGGCCGTCGCCGCGATGCTGGCCGTCGACCTGTTCCTGCACCGCGACAATCACGTCATCGGCTTCCGTGAGGCCGCCGTCTGGTCCGGCATCTGGGTCGCGGCCGGCCTGCTCTTCGGCGTCGTCCTCTGGGCGTGGCAGGGCGGCGACGTGGCCGGCACCTACTACGCCGGCTATCTCATCGAGAAGGCGCTGTCGATCGACAACGTCTTCGTCTTCGCCCTGATCTTCACAGCCTTCGCCGTCCCGGCCGCCTACCAGCACAAGGTGCTCTTCTGGGGCGTTCTCGGGGCGCTGGTCTTCCGGTTCGTGTTCATCTTCGTCGGCGCGGAACTGCTGGAGACCTTCTTCTGGACGGCGTACGTCTTCGGCGCCTTCCTCATCTGGACCGGCTGGAAGATGGCCTTCCGGCACGGCGACGAGGCCCCGCCGGAGCGCAACCCGGTGGTCCGCCTGATGCGGCGGATCATCCCGACCGACCCGGCCTACCACGGCGACCGGTTCGTCACCCGGATCGACGGCAAGCGCGTCGCCACGCTGCTCCTCGTGGTCCTGATCGCCGTCGAGGCCACCGACCTGATCTTCGCGATCGACTCGGTCGCCGCGATCCTGGCCATCACGACCAGCACCTTCATCGTGTGGACGGCCAACGCCTTCGCCATCCTGGGCCTCCGCAGCCTCTACTTCTGCCTCGCCGGGCTGCTGCGCCGTTTCGTGCACCTGCACTACGGCCTGGCCGTCCTGCTGGCCTTCGCCGGGATCAAGCTGATCCTGTCCGAGACCCCGGTCGGCAAGCTGCCCATCCCGGTCACGCTGGGCGTCATCCTCGTGACGATCACCGTCTCGATCGTCTGGAGCCTGCGCAGCACCCGCGAGACCGCTACGCCGGGCAGCTGACGGTGTGCTGGGCGGTGACCGCGCCGGCGTCGTCGGAGGCCGCGACCACCACCGACACGGCGCCGTCACGGTAGGCGACCCGGTTGGCGCCCGCCGCCGCGAAGGTACGGGCGCCGGCCGGGATCCGGCCGAGGAACCGCTGCGCGAGCCGTCCGGCGTCGACCGGCTCGCTGACCGCCGACACGGTGACGATGTCACCGGACGGGCAGTGCAGACGCTGCTCGGTCACCCCGGCGGGCCGGGCCCCCACCGCGGTCAGCAGCTCGCTGACCGCGGTGACACCGGGGCTGCCGGCGGCCGCCGTCGCCGGAGTCGCGGCGGCGCCGGCGCTGCAGGCGCTGCGGGCGGTCACGGCGAGCCAGCCCGGGCTCAACCGCCGGACCGACAGACGCAGCGTGCCGACGTCGGCTTCGAGGGCGCGGACACCGGCGACGGCGGCGCCACGGCGTACGGCGTACCGCCCGGAAAGCTTTTCCTGGATCGCGGTGATCAGGGTGTCCTCGCCGCCCGGATCGGTGTAGAGATCGGCCTTGCCGGTGAAGACGCTGCCCTCCCGCAGGATCCCGAGCCGGCAGGCGGTGGCCGCGACCACGGGGCTGACCGTGACCGCGGCGTCCGGCCCCGCCGCCACGACCGCGTCGGCGACCGCGGTGTTCATGGCGGCGACCACGTCGTCGACCCGGGGCTGCCGGGTGCCCTCCCAGCGCCACCACCCCGCACCGGCCGCCACCAGCAGCACCGTCACCACGGCGGCGGCGATCAGCCACCGTTTCCTCGACCGCATCGGCTCAGGACCTCATCGCAGCCAGGACACCAGGTCGTCGATCGGTTTGCGGCGCGCGGCCAGCTTCGCCACCGGGACACCCGGGTCGGCGGCCGGGTAGCCGACGGTGAGCACCCCCGCCAGGGCCACGTCGTCCGGCAGGCCGGCCACGGCGGACAGCGCCGCCAGCTCGTCCGGGAACGCCGGGCTGTAGAAACCGCTGGCCAGGCCCTCGTTCGCGGCGGCCAGCTGGAGCAGCGTGAACAGCGCACCGGAGTCGAACCACCAGAACGGCACCGGCCACGGGATCTCCTCGGCGCCGGACTCCAGCTTGTCCGCCTCGGTGTAACGCTCGTGGTAGGACGCCTCGCGGATGCCCAGGACCAGCTGCACCGGCGCCGTGGAGATCCACGGGGGGAAGCCCTTCTCCCGATACCAGGGCTCGGCGATCGCGGCGAGCTCGGCGCGCTTGGCGGGATCGGTGACGACCACCAGCCGGTGACCCTGGCTGAAGCCCGCGCTCGGCGCCCGGTGCACCACCTTCACCACACGCTCGATGACCTCGTCGGGAACCGGGTCGGGCCGGTAGTCGCGAACCATCCGCCGCCCGCGGAGCACCTGATTGAATTCGGCCATCCGGCGACGGTAGCGAATCGGCGGGCCACGTGGGGATCAGGGTGCGGCGTGCGGCACGCCGCGTACGGTGTGCAGGTACCGCGTTCTGGGGGCGCGCTCGCCGAGGACCACGGCCGCCCCCGGCATGCCGAGCCGCCGTCCCGCTGCCGCTGGTGGCGCACCCGCGACGCCGCCCACGCCCGCCTCTGAGCACATCGACCGGTGTCCTCCGGCCCTGCCCGCCGCCCGTGCCGGCCCCCTACCGTGACGACCATGCCGGATCTGACCACCTTCGACATGCTCGCGCTGCACCCCCTGCTCGCCGACCTGCCGACGGCCTGGCTGCGCCGGCTCACCGCCCACGCACGGCCCGTCGACCACGGCCGGGGCCAGCGGCTGTTCCGGGCCGGCGCGCCGATCGAGCTGGTCTGGCTGGTGTACTCCGGGCACGTGCTGCTCGACCTGGCGGTGCCCGGCCGCGGTGACGTCGTGGTCGACCGGTGCGAGGAGTTCGTCGGCTGGGCGGCGCTGGTCCGGGCCCGGCGCTGGGACTTCGGCGGCGTGGTCGGCGACGACCTGTACGCGGTGGAGTTCCACGCCGCCGGCCTGCGCGACCAGCTCGCCGACGACCCGGACCTGCGGTGCGAGCTCTACGCCCGGCTGCTCACCGTCGCCGACGGCGGCCTGCTCGCCACCCGCCGCCGGCTGCCCCTGCCCTGACCGGGACTTCCGGCCCGGCCGGGCGGGGCTTGGTGTCCTGCCGGAGGCGCCGCCGCCGCTCTAACGTCGGAGGTGGAGGGATCGAACATGAAGATCTGGCTGGTCAACGAGGTGATGACCGCGGACGTCGTCGCGGTCGGCCCGGGTGCGCCGTACCGGGAGCTGATCGTCCTGCTCGCGGAGCACCGGATCAACGCGGTGCCGGTTGTGGACGGCGATCGGCGCGTGCTGGGGGTGGTGTCCGCGTCGGACCTGCTCCTCAAGATCGAGTTTGCGGATGCCGGGCGGCCCCGGTGGTTCCAGCTCCGGGGGCGGGCGCTGCGGCGCAAGGCGGACGCGATGACCGCCGGGGAGCTGATGACCGCGCCCGCCGAGGTGGTCCGTACGACGACCGGGATCCGGGCCGCGGCCCGCCGGATGGAGCAGGCGCGCGTCAAGCAGCTGCCGGTGGTGGACCTGGACGGGCGGCTGGCCGGCATCGTGAGCCGCGGCGATCTGCTGAAGGAACACCTGCGGACGGACGCGGAGATCCTCGCCGACGTGCGCGCGGCGATCAACGAGATCACCTGGACCGAGAGCACGGCGCACGTGGTGGCCGCCGTCGATCGGGGAGCGGTCCTGCTCTCCGGGCGCACCGAACGGTGGTCGACGTCCACGCTGGTCGAGCGCCTGGTACGCCAGGTGGCGGGGGTGGTGTCGGTGGACGCCCAGCTCAGCTTCGACTTCAACGATCGTGAGCTGGTCAAGCCCGCCTCGTCGTTCTACGCCGCCTGATCTCGCCGGCGGTGCGGTGGCGCCGCCGGCGACGGGTCCGGACCTGCTCCTCCTATCAGGCCGGAACCCCGGCGGTCCCGGCCGGCGATGATCCGCCGGCCGGGCAACCGCTTCGTCTCAGCCGGCCGGGCGAACGTCGGCCGGGCGAACGTCGGCCGAGAGAACGTCGGCCGGGCAACCGCTGGCAGGGTAAACGTCGGCCGGGTAAACGCTGGTCGGGCGAACGTCGGCCGGGCAACCGCCCGTCGCTCAGTCGGTGGCCAGGGCGGCGACCGGGCTGACCCGGGCCGCCCGCCGGGCCGGCAGCAGACCCGACGCGACGGTGATCGCGGCGGTCAGCAGCACGATCGCGGCCAGCCGTCCGGCCGGCAGGGTCAGTGGCAGGTCGAGACGCAGCGACTCCAGGGCCAGCCAGGCCATCGGCACGCCCAGGCCGATGCCCAGCACCGCGCCGATCAGCCCGTACAGTCCCGCCTCCAGGCCGACCATCAGCCGCAAACGGGCCCGGGTCAGGCCCAGCGCGCGGGCCAGCCCGAACTCGCGGGTGCGTTCCAGCGCGGACAGCCCGGTGGTGGTGCCGACACCGACCGCGGCGATCAGCACGGTCAGCCCGAGCAGGCCGACCGCCGCCGCGAACAGGGACGACACCTCGCCGTCGGCCTTGTCGCGTTCGTCGGCGAGCACGGCCACGTCCGCCCCGGACGGGCCGCCGGCGCTGCGGAACGCGGCGAGCGCCTCGTCCCGGCTGCCGGCGGCGATGTCGGCGAGCACCCCGGCCGACACGCCACCCAGCCGGTCCAGGTCGGCGGGGGCGAGCACCGCGCCCGTACGCAGCGGGCCGTCCCCGGTCAGGACCGCGACCACCGCGGCCCGGACCTCCCCGGCCGACCGCAGCGTCACCACGTCACCGACCCTGGCGTCCAGGTCGCCCGCCGCCGTCGAGGACAGGACGACGGCTCCCGGACCGAGCGCCTCCAGCCGCCCGGCGGACGCCTCCAGGGTGCGCAGCTCGGGCATCGCGGTCAGGTCGACAGCGATTGCGCCGTGCGAGAACCCGCCGCCGGGGGCGCTGAAGTCCGCCATCCGGAACGGGGTGACGTCCCGGAAGCGGGCGTCGGCCCGCAGCCGGGTCACCACGTCACCGACCTCGCCGTCGGCGAACAGGGCCAGGTCGGCGGGGGTACGGGCGGCCATCGTCCGGTCCGTCCACAGTTGCAGGCTGGAGATGCCCACCACGGTCCCGGCCAGCATGGTCACGCCGAGCGCGACCACCACCGACACCGCCGCCGCCCGCCGGGGAGTGCCGCCGATGCCGCTGACCGCGAGCCGCCCGGCCGGGCCGAACCGCCGCAGCGGCCATCCGGCGACCGCGAGGATCGGGCGGATCAGCACCGGGCCGAGCGCGATCAGCGCGCCGAACCCGAAGGCGCCGACCCCGACCAGGTGGAGCAGCGCCTCCGACGAACCCGTGCCGCGCACGGTCAGCCAGGCCAGCCCGGCGCTCACCGCCGCCAGCAGCAGCCCCCCGGCCAGCCGTGGCCCGGAGATGCCGCGCTCGCCGGCCAGGCTGCTCGCGCTGCGCAGCGCCTGCAACGGGGAGACCCCGGCCGCCGAGACCGCGGGCGCCAGCACCGCCCCGGCGGTCAGCGACCCGGCGCCGATCACCACCGCGATCGCGGCGCCCACCTGCGGGCCCGGCCCGGACAGGGTGTGCCCGGACATCGCGGCCAGCGCCGGGGCGGCCGACCCGGCGGCCTGGGCGAGCACCACCCCGACGGTCCCGGTGACCAGGCCCGTCACGGCGCCCTCGACCGACAGCGCGATCACCAGCTGGGACCGTTGCGCGCCGATCGCCCGCAACAGCGCCAGCTGCCGCAGCCGCTGTGCGAACACGATCCGGAACGTGGACGTCGCCACCAGCGCGGCGGCCACCACGGCGATCGCCACGAACATCGCCACCAGGGCGAAAAGCTGGTCGTACGGGCGTACCGCGTCGCGGGCCTCGCGTACCCGCATGGTCTCGCCGGTGGTGATGCTGACGTAGGCGGCCGGATCGCGGAGCAGGCGCTCGGACAGTCCGTTGATCAGCGCGGGCACGTCAGTGCCGGGCTGGACGAGCACGTCCACCCGGGGGAATCCGGGTTCGCCGGTGAGCCCGGCGACGACCCGGTCCGGCGCCCACGCCCGCTCGGTGGCGTCCTGTGGCCCGTCGACCACGCCGGTCACGGTGACGGTGGCCGGCCGGCGGGCCCGGTCGCCGGTGCCGAGCCGCAGGGTGCTGCCGGCGGTGACGCCGAGCCGTCCGGCGGCCCGCCGGTCCACCGCGATCTCCCGCGCGGCGCGCGGGTAGGCGCCGGAGACCAGGGTGAGCCGGGACAGCGGCCCGGCGCCGGGGTCGGCGAGCAGGTCGAGGTCGCTGCCGGACGACGGGCTGCCGACGGTGAACGACGCGGTGACCCGGCCGGTCAGCCCGGCGACCCCGGGGGTGTCGCGGATCGCGGCGACCTGCCCGGGACTCAGGGGGTCACCCCCGGTGGTGTACGCGACGACGTCCACCGCCTCCGGCGTCTGACTGAACGTGTCCAGGGTGGTCCGGGTGACGATGACGTACGCCAGCACCGCCCCGAACACCACGAACGCCGCCACCAGCACCGACAGCCCGGTCATCAGCAGCCGCCCGGGCCGGCGCAGCACCCCGCCGAGCTGGGTGCGCAGCACGCTCGCGGACATCAGAAGACGATCTTCGGTACGCGCAGCTCGACCCCGCTGTCCTCGCAGTGCCCGATGGCCAGCTCGGTCATCTCCTCGAGCGTGCCGGCGGGCGGCCGGGCCGGGTCACCGGTCGCCCGGACCATCGACCAGTGCACGTACTTGCCGACCTCGGTGCTGATCCCGTCGTTCTCCAGCCGCGTGTACCGGATCTGCCGGATCTGCTGCTCCCACTTCTCGCCCTCGGCGGCGTCGGAAGGTGGGTTCTGGGCCTTGTCGATCAGCTCCTGGGCCAACCGGCAGTCGGCGGCCGACGCGGCGGTCGGCCCGAAGCGCTTGTCCCACAGGTAGTCGACGCCGTAGGCGACGCCGGCCAGCACGACCGCGGCGAGGACGACGAAGGCGACGTTGATGTGCTTGGTCTTCACGTCAGGGATTCTTCGGCGCGGGGCGGGTCCGGCGCATTGCCGCCGGAGCAGATCCTCGGACGCCCGATGTACGACTCAGGTCTTACACCCCCGGCTTGACCAGGCCGATCTCATAGGCGAACACGACGGCCTGCACCCGATCACGAAGGTCGAGTTTAGCCAGGATCCGCCCGAAATGCGTCTTCACCGTGCCTTCGGCGACGAACAGCCGGGCGGCGATCTCGGCGTTCGACAGCCCGGCCGCGACCAGTTCGAGCACCTCCCGTTCCCGGTCGGTCAGCGCGGCCAGCCGCTCGTCGGCCCGGCCCGGCAGGGTCAGTTGCCCGGCGAACCGGTCCAGCAGCGCCCGGGTGACCCGCGGCGCGACCACCGACTCGCCCGCGGCGACCACCCGGATCGCGGCGAGCAGCTGCTCGGGCGGCGCATTCTTGAGCAGGAAGCCGCTGGCCCCGGCCTGCAGCGCGGCGAACGCGTCCTCGTCGGTGTCGAACGTGGTCAGCACCAGCACCCGCGGGCCGTCCGGGCCGGCGCAGATCCGCCGGGTCGCCTCCACCCCGTCCATCACCGGCATCCGGATGTCCATCACCACGACGTCCGCCGGTGTCCGGGCCACCAGCGCGACCGCCTCGGCGCCGTCCCCGGCCTCACCGGCGACCTCCATGTCCGGCTGCGCGGACAGCACCATGGCGAACCCGGCGCGGACCAGCGCCTGATCGTCGACGAGCAGGACCCTGATGCTCACTGCGCCTCCCTGAGCGAGATCACGGCCCGCACCCGCCAGCCACCGCCGGCCGGGCCGGCGGTCAGCTCCCCGCCGTGCACCGCCACCCGTTCCCGCATGCCGAGCAGCCCGTTCCCACCGCCGGCGGCGGGCGCCGACGGACGGCCGCCCCCGTCGTCGCTCACCTCCAGCACCGCCCGCTCCGGCTCGACCGCCAGCGCGACCAGCACCTTCGCCCCGGCGCCGGCGTGCCGCAGCGCGTTGGTCAGCGACTCCTGCACGATCCGGAACACGGTCAGCTCGTCGGCCGCCGACAGCCGCCCGGTGTCGCCGCCGGCCCGGACCTCGACACCGAGCCCTGCGGTCCGGGCCCGTTCGGCGAGGGTGCCGAGCTGTTCCAGGCCGCGGCTGCGCCGGTCCTGCGGGTCGTCGTCGCCGGTGTCGCGGAGCACGGCGACGATCCGGTGCATGTCGTCGAGCGCCTCACGGCCGGTCGCGGCGACCGTACGCATCGCCGCCCGCGCCGTGCCGGGGTCGGCCACGTAGCTCGCGCCGTCGGCCTGGGCGATCATCACGGCCAGGCTGTGCGCCACCACGTCGTGCAGCTCCCGGGCGATGAAGGCCCGCTCGTCGGCGGCCGCCAGCCGGGCCAGGTGATCGGCTTCCCGCTCGGCGCTCGCGGCCCGCTCCCGGCTGGTCCGGAACACGTAGGCGAACAGCCACAACGCGCCGCACCCGCCCAGCGCGGCGACCTGCTCGCCGAGGTACGGGTAGTCGAGCGGCGAACCGGACCACTCCTGGTCGACCCGGATCATCGAGGCCGTCACCACCGCGGCGGCCACGATCGCCCCGCAGACGTAGCCCGCGGCACGTGCGGGGGAGTGGACGACCACCGCCGCCATCGCCACGACCAGCGCCACGTCGTACGCCGCCGGAACCGCCTCAGCGATCGCCACCTGGACCAGCACGAGGACGGTGACCAGCGCGAACACCCGGATCGGCGCGAAGCGCCGGGCGATCAGCGCGGCCGCCATGGCGACGCCGGGCAGCACGTCGCGCCACGACAGGTCGCGGTACTGCACGGCGACGGTGGCGACAGCCGTCGCGATCATCAGGTCCCACAGGACGAGCAGCCGCGGGACCCACCGAACGGACATCCCGCCACCCTAGACCTACACGTGCGTCCAGTGATCCAGTGCGGCCCGCAGTTTCTCCGGGTCGATCGGCTTGGCCAGGAAGTCGTCCATCCCGGCCCGCAGCGCCCGCCGCCGGTCCTCGGCCAGCACCCCGGCGGTCATCGCGATGATCGGGGTGTGGTGGTCCGGCCCCTCCTGCGCGCGTAGCTGCTCGGTGGCCTGGTAACCGTCGAGCCGGGGCATCTGGCAGTCCATCAGGATCGCGACGTAGTCGCCGGTGGCGGCCAGCTCGACGGCCTCCTCCCCGTTGGCCGCGATGTCGGTGTCGTAGCCGAGCCCGGCCAGGGTGTCGACGGCGACCAGCTGGTTGATCTCGTTGTCCTCGGCGAGCAGGATCCGCCCGCGGTGGCCGGCCGGCTCGGGCGACGGCCGATGGTCCTCCGCCGCCGGCGCGGCCGTCCCGCCGAACCGGCTGATCAGGTAGTCGAAGAGCACCGACGGCCCGATCGGCTTGGCCAGCACGTCCACGCCGGCGTGGTCGGTGATCCGGTGCTCGGCCGACGGGTCGCGGCTCAGCAGCACGCAGAACGGGCGCGGCTCGATCTCCGGCTGGGCGCTCAGCACCGAGATCAGCTCCACGCCGTCGAGGCGGGTGATGTGGTGGTCGATGACGGCGATGTCGTGCGGCTCGCCGCGGCGGCACGCCTGGCCCAGCTGGTCGAGGGCGGCCGGGGCGCTGTCGGCGGCGGTGACCCGCATGCCCCACGCCTCGACGTGCTCGGCCAGGAAGCTGCGGCTGGTCGGGTTGGCGTCGGCGATCAGCAGCCGGCGGCCGGCCAGCCCTCGGTGCCGCTGGTGGGGGTCGGGCGCCGCGGCCACCGCGCCGAGCGCTACCCGGAAGTGGAACCGGCTGCCGTGCCCCGGCTCGCTGTCGGCCCGCAGTGTGCCGCCCATCAGCTCGACGAGCTGCCGGCTGATGGTCAGGCCCAGCCCGGTGCCGCCGAACTCGCGGCTGTTGGTGCCGTCGGCCTGGGTGAACGGCTCGAACATCCGGGCGATCTGACCGGCGTCGATGCCGATGCCGGTGTCGGAGACGCTGAAGTCGTACCACCGCCGGTCGCCGGTGGCCGGACCGTCCGGGTCGACCCGGATCACGATCTCACCGCGGTGGGTGAACTTGACCGCGTTGCCGACCAGGTTCAGCAGCACCTGCCGCAGCCGCCCCTCGTCGCCGTGCACGGCCGCCGGCAGGTCCGCCGGGTAGTAGCCGACGATGTCGAGGGCCTTGTCCCGGGCCGCGGCGGCGGCCGCGTGGGCGATCTGTTCGAGCAGGTCACCGAGGTCGAAGTCGAGTTCGGCGAGGGTCGCCCGGCCCGCCTCGATCTTGGCGAAGTCCAGGATGTCGTTGATGATCGCCAGCAGCGCCTGCGCGGACGCGCGGATCGACTCGGCGTAGCGCCGCTGCGCCGGCTGCAACGCGGTGTCCAGCAGCAGCTTCGTCAGACCTATCACCCCGTTCATCGGGGTCCGGATCTCGTGGCTGACCATGGCCACGAACTGCGACTTCGCGGCCGCCGCGGCGAGCGCCTCGTCCCGTGCGGCGGCCAGGGCCCGCTCGGTGCGCTGCCGTTCGGAGACGTCCCGGATCGCTGCCGACACCAGCAGCCCCTCCTCGGTGTCCAGCGGCGCGAGGCTGATCTCGACCGGGAACTCGCTGCCGTCGTGGTGCAGCGCGCGGAGTTCCCGGCCGATCCCCATCCGCCGCGGCGACGGGTCGGCCAGGTACTCGCGCATGTCCTCGTCGTGGTGCGGGCGCAGCCGCGGCGGAATGAGGACGTCCACCCGCCGGCCGACCAGGCTCGGGGCGGACCAGCCGAACAGCCGCTCGGTCTGGTCGTTGACCAGGCGGATCACCCCGTCGGCGCCGACGATCACCATGGCGTCCGGAGCGTTGAACACGAGCTGCCGGAACCGCTGCTCGGCCCGTTTCGCCTCGGTGACGTCCCGGGCCACGGCGTAGATGCCGTCGCCCTTCTCGGCCGGGGTGGCGTTCCAGGCGAGCCACCGGTAGTCGCCGTCGCGGGTGCGGTAGCGGTTCTCGAAGGAGACCGTCGGCATCAGCCCGTCGACCAGGCTGATGTTCTGCGCCACCGTGCGGTCGACGTCGTCGGGGTGGATGAAGGTCAGGTACGGCCGGGTGGTCAGCTCCGCGACCGTCCAGCCCAGCACCTCGGTCCAGGTCGGGTTGACCCGGGTGAAGTAGCCGTCCCGGGAGGCCATGCACATCAGGTCCCGGGAGAGGGTGAAGAAGTGGTCGAGCTCCTCGGCCATCTGTCGGCGCTGGGCTTGCGCCCGGTCCCGTTCGGTCAGGTCACGGTAGGTGACGATGAGCATGGTGACGTGCCCGTCGGAGGTGATCGGGTGGATGCTCGCCAGCACCGGGAGTTCCTGGCCGTCGCGATGGCGCAGCGTGGCGTCGAACTCGGTGCTGTGTCTCGAGTCCAGCACGGCCTTGAGTTCCCGGGCGCAGCAGTCCGAGCCCTCCTCCGGCCACCACGGGTAGGGCGGCCGCAACCCGACGGCCTCCTCGGCGGCGAAGCCGGTGATCCGCGTCCAGCGCTCGTTGACCCGCAGCACCCGCCCGTCCGGGGCGACCGCCACCACCCCCTCGATCAGCGCGGTCAGCACGGTGTCGCTGAAGTCGTGCTGCTCACGCAACTTTGCGATCAGGCGCAGCCGTCCGGCGTCGGCCTCGTTGAGCATGTGCCCGGCGCGCAGCAGCACCAGGTAGAGGGTGAGCAGCAGCGCGGTGACGACGATGTTCGCCACCACCCCCTCCAGGCTGAAGCCGAGGTCCTTCAACGCCGCCAGGGAGAGGCCGAGGAGCAGCACCACGGCGGTCACCGCCGGGGTGAGCCGCCGGACCGTCCGGCTGCCCAGGCGCCGGCTGCCGAAGATCTGCACGGCGAGCGTGCCGGGCCGGCTGACCGTCACCGCCAGCGCCAGCAGCACGAGCGCCGCCTGGGTGCCCAGCGGCGTGGACTCGGCGGTGGCGTCCCAGGACAGCGCCGCCAGCCCGAGCAGCGCGGCACACGCCGCGACCCCCATCAGCAGCCCGGCCGCGGCGGACAGCACCTGTGCCGGCAGGTGGCCGCGGCGCCGGCCGGTGTCGAGCAGCAGCAGCGCCAGCCCGATCAGCAGGAACGCGACCGGCGACCGCATCGGCGGCCGGTTCTCGGCGAGGGCGGTGAGGTTGTGCAGGAGCCGCTCGATCGCGACACCGACGACGGCGAGCGCGAGGAGGCGTACGATCCACCGCCGCCGGACGCCGGTGCGTACCGGGCCGGCGACCAGCACCGCGGTTGCCGCGAGGCACGTCATCGCCGCGCTGTGCGGTGACATCAGGGTGTGACCGGGCAAACCCTGGCCCAGTGTCACCGCCGGCAGGTTGTCGATCACGCCGAGCACACCGAGCAGCAGCGCCGTGATCGTCGCGCCGCGCCAGGTTCGCCCCCGGACCGTCCGCCTGCTCGAAGAAACCGTCACGCCACCAGGGTCACCAATAAACTGACTGCACAGGACGCGTTCACCGAACTATCGCAGGGAAAGCGGCATGGGCCAGGTAACCGTCGCGATAGCCGACCCCGGCGACCCGTTCGCCGGGACCGCCCTGTCCCGGCTGGGACACGAGCTGCGCGGGCCCCTCGCCGGGATCATCGGCCTCACCAAGATCATGGGCCGGAAGCTGGCCGACGGCGCCACCGACGCGGCCCAGCAGGCCCGGCAACTCGACATGATCAACAACAGTGCGGCCGAGCTGCTCGCCACCGTCGAGCGGATCGTCACCCTGGCCCGGACCGCCGACGCCGGGCGGCGGCTGGAGCCGGTGGACTGCCGCGCCGTCTGCGAGCAGGCGGTCACCGCGACGGCTGCCGCCGCAGATCAACACCATCGGGGGGTACGGCTACAACTCCCGCCGTCACCGGTGTCCGGTCTGGCGAACCACGACGACCTGTGCGACGCCGTCACCGAGCTGCTCGACAACGCCATCAAGTACGCCGACGGCCCGTCCGTGCGCCTCACCGTGCACGCCGACGGCCCGGCCATCGAGATCAGCGACGACGGGCCGGGTCTGGCCGGCGACGAGCGGGAGCGGGTGTTCCTACCGTTCGAGCGCGGTCGTGCGGCCCGGGAGGGCGACGTCGCCGGCACCGGGCTGGGCCTGCCGCTCGCTGTCCGGCACGCCCGCCGCTGTGGCGCGGGGCTCGCCGTGCGGACCGGCAGCGCCGGCACCACCTGCACCCTCACCCTGGCGCCGCTCGTGACCGGCCACGGAAGGGAGACCTGAATGGCCACCGTCCTGGTCGTCGACGACCGCGCCACCAACCGCGAGGTCGCCCGGATCACCCTCGACGACGGCGGCCACCAGGTGATCGAGGCGACCGCCGGGGCGGAGGCCCTGGAACTGGCCCGGCGCCTGCACCCGGACATCGTGCTCGCCGACGTGGTCATGCCGGGCATGGACGGCTACGAGTTCGTGCACCGGCTGCGCGCCGACAGCCGTACCGCCGGGATCCCGGTCCTGCTCTACACCGCCAACTTCCGGCCCGACGAGGCCGCGCCGCTCGCCGCCGCCTACGGCGTCGCCCAGGTGGTCTCCAAGTCCGCCGACCCCGCCGACCTGCTGGTCGCGATCGACCGCGCCCTGCACAGCGACCCGGCGACGGCCGCCGCTGGGCCGGGCGACGCCGGGGCCGAGCACCTGCGCGCGGTCAACGCGAAGCTCGTCGAGAAGGCGCTGGCCCTGGACGAGAGCGAGGCCCGGTTCGCCGCCCTCGCCGACGTCTCCCCGGTCGGCATCGTCTCCGGCCCGCACGGGCTGCACGCCACCTACACCAACCCGCGGCTCAGCGACATCACCGGCCTGACCGCCGCCGAGTTGCACGGCGCCGGCTGGTTGCGCTGCCTCACCGGCGTGGACCGTGACGAGCTGATCACCCACGGGCTGCCCGGCGGCCAGGCCGGCTACTACGGCGAGATCCACCTCGGACCGGACCAGCGTCGCTGGCTGCACACCACGATCCGGCGCATCGACGACGCCGAGACCGCGCCGGCCGGGTTCGTCGCCACCGTCGACGACGTCACCTCGGTCGTCGAGGCCGAGCAGCGCCGCCACGCGGAGGAGCGGCGCCGTATCGCCGAGCGTTTCGACAGCCTCGCCCGGCTGTCCGGCGCGGTCGCCCACGACTTCAACAACATGCTCAACATCGTGCTCTCGTTCACCGAGTTCACCGCCGACGCCGTCCAGGACGCCACCGGCGCCCCGCTGACCGACGGCGCCGCCGCGGCGATCCTGGCCGACCTGGACCGGATCAGCACCGCCGGCAAACGCGCCGCCTACCTCGCCCACCAGTTGCTCACCTTCGGCGGCCGCGAAGTGGTCGCGCTGACCGTGCTCGACCCGAACGCGGTCGTCGCCGAGGTCACCGCCATGCTCGGCTCGCCCGGCCCGCACATCACCGTCGACACCGACCTGCAGCCCGGCGTGCGCAACGTGAAGGCGGACCGCGCCAAGCTCACCCAGGTGCTGATCAACCTGGCCACCAACGCCCGCGACGCGATGCCCGACGGGGGAGTGCTCACCTTCACCAGCCGCGACGCCGAGCGCGACGGACACGTGCACCTCACCGTGCACGACACCGGTCACGGCATGAGCCCCGACGTGCTCGACCGGGCGGTGGAGCCGTTCTTCAGCACCAAACCCAAGGGGCACGGCACCGGCCTCGGGCTCGCCACCGCGTACGGCATCGTCCGGCAGTCCGGCGGCGATCTGACACTGGAGTCGCGGCCCGGGCACGGCACCACCGTCCACCTGCGCCTGCCCGCCACCGACGAGCCGGTAGCCCACATCGCCGCGCCGGTCACCGGGTCGGCCGGCACCGGCCACACCGTGCTGGTCGCCGACGACGAGGACGGCGTCCGCGAGGCCGCCCGCCGCATCCTGGGCCGGGCAGGCTACACGGTGCTGACCGCCGCCGACGGCCGGCAGGCGCTGGAGATCGCCCGCCACCACCCGGACCGGATCGACGCGGTCCTGTCCGACGTGGTGATGCCGCACCTCAACGGCCCGGAGCTCGCCGCCGCCCTGCGGGGTGTGCTCCCGGCCGTCCCGGTGCTCTACATGTCCGGCTACGCCGACCCGCTGATGTCCGAGCAGGGTCTGCTCGACCCGTCGGTGACCGTCGTCGGCAAGCCGTTCACCGCCGAGCAGCTGCTGACCGCGCTGCACACGGTCCTCACCGCCGTCACGAGCTGAGATTGCTCAGCGCCACCGCCGCCTCCCGGTAGATCACGCTCGGGTCCTCGGCCAACCACGCCTTCACCTGCTTGCTCCACACGTCGGCGAGCACCTCGGTACGGCCCGCCTCGATGCCGTCGAGCGCCGCCGTCACGATCTCCTCGGGAGACGTCTTGTACCCCTCGTACCAGGCCATCATGTCGGTGTCGGCCGCGCCCAGGTGCAGGCCGGTGACCAGGGTGTCCTGACCGGCAAGCTCCAGCCGCACACTGTTGGTGAGCGCCCACTCGGCCGCCTTCGCCACGTGGTAGGCGCCGGCTCCCTCGGCGGCCAGCCACGAGATCGCCGACAGCACGTTGAGGATCGCCCCGCCGGCCAGCCGCGGCGCGAACGCCCGGATCACGCCGAGCGTGCCGTAGAAGTGGGTGTCCAGCTCGCTGCGGATGAGGGCCAGGTCGCCGGTGACCAGAGACGCGCCGGTCGAGATGCCGGCGTTGTTGACGAGCACGTTCACGTCGGGCGCGGCCTCCGCCGCGGCGGCGATCGAGGCGCTGTCGGTGACGTCCAGCCGTACCGGGATCACGCCGGGCACGTCGATGAGCTCGGGACGGCGGGCGGTCGCGTACACCTTGGCGGCGCCACGCTCGACGAAGGACCGGGCGAACTGCCGGCCGAGGCCCCGGTTAGCGCCGGTGACCAGGACATTTGCTCCGTTGATCTGCATGCGGACTACGCTAGGACCTGACGTTGACGTCAGAGGCAAGTCTTATGATGGGGGTCACGATGCGTATCGGCGAGCTGGCGACGAAGTCCGGGGTCAGCGTCCGCGCGCTGCGGTACTACGAGGAGCAGGGGCTGCTCGCCGCGGGCCGCAGCGACAGCGGCCAGCGGCACTACCCGGAGCCCGCCGTCGACCGGGTGCAGCTCATCCAGATGCTCTACGGCGCGGGCCTGTCCAGCCGTACGATCGCCGAGCTGCTGCCCTGCGTCGATGCCAAGGTCAGCACGCCGGAGTCGCAGGCGCGGCTCGCCGCCGAGCGCGCCCGCATCGACGAGCAGATCACCGCCCTGATCCACACCCGCGACCGGCTCGACGCGGTCATCGCGTCGACCGTCGACCCGGCGAACGGCTGCACCGTTGTTCACGACTGACAAATCGTCAAGCCCGCGCCCGCCCGGCCGATAGGAGACGAGGAGCAGGGGTGGCACGACGGTGCCGGCGAGGGGCGATCATGGCGAACGACAGCGACCGGCACAGCGTCGGCCAGGGCAGCAGCACCGACACCGACCCGGAGGCCGCGGCCCGCGCGTGCGTGGGGGCGGCGCTCGACGGCCGTACACCCGAGCCCGCCGACCTGGTGATCGTGCACGTGACCGCCGAGTACGACCCGCTGCGGTTCTTCGAGGCGGTGGCCGAGGCCGCGGCGCCCGCGCAGGTCGTCGGCTGCACCGCCTTCGCCGGGTGCACGTCGGCGGCGTACGTCGACAGCGGCGCCGTGGCCCTCTACATCCCCGCCGCGGAGCTGACCTTCGGCGTGGCGGTCGCCGACTCGGTGAGCGCCGACCTGCGCGCCGCCGCCCGCCGGGTCACCGAGTCGGCCCGCGAACGCGCCGGCGGCGACGGCGAGCACTCGGTGCTGATGGTGCTCTCCGACGGCCTGGCCGGCGACCAGCGCGAGGTGGTCCGCGGCAGCTACGCGGTCACCGGCGCCACCGTGCCCCTGGTCGGCGGCGCGGCCTCGGAGGACCTGTCGATGCGCACCACCTACCAGTTCGCCGACGGCAAACTCATGTCCAACAGCCTCGTCGCGATCTGGATCAACTCGCCGCACCCGCTCGGCATCGGCGTCGCGCACGGCTGGCACCCGATCGGCGACCCGATGACGGTGACCCGCACCGAGGGCAACGTCATCCACGAGCTCGACGGGCGCCCGGCCGCCGAGGCCTACCTCGCCCAGCGTGGCGGCGAGCTGCGCGCCGGCGATCCGGGTGACGGCGCGGAGCCGACGTTCGCCAAGCTCACCTTCGACCACCCGCTCGGATTGGCCAACCCGGCGGGCGCGTTCGACGGGCGGCACATCCTCGGCCGTACGCCGGAGGGCTCGCTGGTCATGTTCGGCCACGTCAGCGAGCAGTCGGTGGTGCAGGTGCTCGCCGGGAACTGCGGGGACCTGGTGGACGCCGCCGGCACGGCCGCGGCCACCGCCGTCCAGCGCCTCGGCGCCCCGCCGCGAGGCGCGCTGGTGTTCAGCTGCGCCGGCCGGGTCGAGCCGCTCGGCGACCGGGTGTTCGACGAGGCCGCCGCGATCGGTGACCGGCTGGGCGGCGCGCCGTTCGCCGGGTTCTTCACCTACGGGGAGTTCGCCCGGGTCACCGGCTCGACCGGCTTCCACAACGCCACCGTCGTCGTCCTCGCCTTCTGACATGGCCGACGATCCCAGGACGGCCACCGATGCCGGCATGATCGACGATCCCAGGACGGCCGCCGATGCCGGCATGATCGACGATCCGAGGACGGCCACTGCTGCCGGCATGGCCGACGATCCGAGGACGGCCGCCGATGCCGGCATGGCCGCCGGCCGCGCGGCGGTGGCCGATCCGGCGTCGGCCGACGAGATCCGCCGGCTGCGCGCCGAGCTGGCACAATCACGGGCGGTGTCGGCCCGCGCCCTGGCCCGGGCCACCCGGCTCGCGCAGCTGGTCACCTCGCTCGGCAAGGTGACCGAGGTCGACGACGTGCTGGAATGCGCGGTGTGCGACGTCGCCGAGCTGTTCGACGCCGACATCGCGGTCGTGCTCACGCCGGCCGGCGCCCCCGGCGAGCTGCGGCTGGCCGCCCAGTGGGGCATCGCGGCCCGGCACCTGCCGCCCGGCACGCTGAAACCGCCGCCCGCCGTGCGGTCGCTCACCGCGGCCCGGCCGGTGACCGCCGCGCCCGTGACCGCGGTCCCCGCACCGGACTGGCTGGCCGCCAACGGGCTGTGCCACCTCGCCTACGGCCTGCTCACCGTCCGTGGCGAGCACCTCGGTCACCTGTTGCTGGCCCGCACCGAGGACCGGCCCTTCGACGACGCCGACACCCAGGAGCTGATCGCGGTGGTCAGCCGGATCTCGCTGGCCATCGACAACGGCCGGCTCTACCGGCGCACCCAGGACCAGCTGCGCCGGCTGCAGCGCCTGAACACGGTCACCGCGGGGCTGGCCGGCATGGTCGACGTGATCACCGCGTCGCGCAACATCGTCGACACGATGATCGAGCACGTGCCGGTCGCCGGCGCCGCGGTCTACCTCACCGACACGTACGGCGAGGAGCTGGCCGCGGGCGGCGGCGCGGACTGGCCGCGGATCCTCGGCGACGACCGGGCCGGGCTGCCGCCGGAGGCACTGGCCCTGCGCCTGGGCACCCAGGACCCGCCCGCGGGCCGCCTGCTGCTGACCGGGGTGCCCGCCGACGGCACCGATGCCCGCTCGTTCCTCGACCACCTGACCGACGTGGGTGGCCTGGTCCTGGAGAAGGCGCTGCTCTTCCAGCGGATCCGCATGCAGGCGGAGACGGATGTGCTGACCGGGATGCCGAACCGCGCCTACTTCATGGAGACCCTGGCCGCCTCGTTGAGCCGGTGCCGGCAGGACGGCAGCGACGTGGCGGTGCTCTTCCTCGACCTGGACGGATTCAAGGCGGTCAACGACACGTACGGCCACGACGCCGGCGACCAGCTGCTGATCGGCGTGGCCCAGCGGCTGTCCGAGACGGCCGGCCTGCACGGGATAGCGGCCCGCCTCGGTGGCGACGAGTTCGTGATCGCCTGCACCGACACGTCGGCGGCGGAGGCCGGGCTGCTGGCCGGGCGCATCCAGGAGGCCGTGGACGAGCCCTACGTGCTGCCGCTGCCGGCCGGGGCCGTGCAGGTGACCGCCGGGTGCAGCATCGGGCTGGGCCTGGCCGCGGCCTGCGGTTACGACGCGTCGGTGCTGCTCAGCACCGCGGACGCCGCCATGTACACCGCGAAGCAGCACCGCCGGGCCGCACGGCGCGGGTCAGTAGTCGGACTCGTCGGGGCAGTCCCACCCGCCGCCGGTCTCGGTCACGACGAGAACCCGGAGCAGCCCCTCGGCCTCGGCCGGCGTCTCGACCGGTAACGGCAGGCGCACGATGACGAACGAGGCCGCGACGGAGAGCGCGGCGGCAGCGATGGCGATCGAAGTCCTCATCCGCACCGATCTCTCCCCTCACCGGAGGCAGTAACCATACACACGACAGTCAACTGCCTATGGGCTAATTTGTTCGGGTGAGTCTCCTCGAGGACGTGGGCGTACGCGACGGCTGGCGCTGCTGGGTGTGTGACGAGCCGGTCGACCCGGACATGTCGGTCAACGATCCGCGGGGCCCGAGTGTCGACAGCCGTACCGCGGATCGCAAGGCCAAGGTCACCGAGCGGCTCGCCCACCGCGCCTGCAACACCCGCAAGGGCGCGGTCAAGGTGGTCATCGCCTGGCCCGAGCGGCTCAACGTGGTGGAGCCGGCGCCGCTGATCACCGTCGCCGAGCGCCTGGAGCGCAAGGGCGGCCGCGAGCTGGTGGCCCGCAGCCCGAGCCGCCGCGACGCCCAGGAGGCGGCGGACTGGCTCGTCGACCGTTTCTCCCGGCTGGTCCCCGGCCTGCCGGTCACCGCGACCGTCGACACCGGTGGCGGCCAGTTCCTGATCGCGCTGGCCACCGGCCGCCGCTGACCGCGTTCCGGCCGTTCCCGGGCCCGGCGAGTGAGACCGGTCTTGACCAGGTGCCGGGTGGACGGCATACGTTCGTCTGGTGGACCAACACGGTGCGGCGGACGGCTTCGTACAGCTTCTGAATCCCGAGGGTGACCACGTCGACAGCGTCACCGGCCCGGACGGGGTGACGTATGCGGTGGACTTCACCGACGACGAATATCGCGGGCTCTACCAGGACATGGTCACCGTGCGCCGGCTCGACGCCGAGGGCGTGGCGCTGCAGCGGCAGGGCGAGCTGGGCCTGTGGGCCAGCCTGCTCGGCCAGGAGGCCGCCCAGGTCGGGTCGGGGCGGGCGCTGCAGCCACAGGACATGGCGTTCCCCACCTACCGTGAGCACGGGGTGCTCTACTGCCGGGGCATCGACCCGATCATGCCGTTCGGCCTGTTCCGGGGGGTGGACCAGGGCGGCTGGGATCCGAACGAGTTCAAGTTCAACCAGTACACGATCGTCATCGGGTCGCAGACGCTGCACGCCACCGGGTATGCCATGGGTGTGACCATGGAGGGGAGGACCGGCTCGGACGACGGCGAGGCGGTGATCGCCTACTTCGGCGACGGGGCCTCCAGCCAGGGCGAGGTCAACGAGGCGTTCGTCTGGTCCGGGGTGTTCAACGCGCCGGTCGTGTTCTTCTGCCAGAACAACCAGTATGCGATCTCCGCGGCGGCCGAGCGGCAGACCCGGGTCCCGCTCTTCCGGCGCGCCGGCGGCTACGGCTTCCCCGGCATCCGCGTCGACGGCAACGACGTGCTGGCCAGCTACGCCGTCACCCGCGCCGCCCTCGACCACGCCCGGCACGGTCAGGGTCCGAAACTGATCGAGGCCTACACGTACCGGATGGGCGCGCACACCAGCTCCGACGACCCGACCCGCTACCGGATGGCCGGCGAGGTCGAGGCGTGGAAGGCCAAGGACCCGATCAGCCGGCTCAAGGCCTTCCTGGTCAAGCAGCGGATCGCCGGTGACGACTTCTTCGCGCAGGTCGAGGACGACGCCCGGAAGGCCGCCCTCGACCTGCGTGAACGCGTGCTCGCGATGCCCGACCGGCAGCCGGTCGAGCTGTTCGACCACGTCTACCCGACCGGCTCGCCGGAGCTGGACGCGCAGCGCCGGTGGTTCACCGGTTACCACGCGTCCTTCGACTCCACCGACGGCTGAAAAGGATCAGACCGCCGCGACCGCGTCGGTGGTCACCGCCTCCAGCGCGCTCTCCAGGATCTCCCGCACATCGGAGACGAGGTGTACGGTCAACGCCTCCCGCACGTCCGCGGGCACCTCGTCGAGATCCGGCTCGTTGCGGTGCGGGATGTAGACCTCGGTCAGTCCCGCCCGCTGGGCGGCGAGCAGCTTCTGCTTCACGCCGCCGATCGGCAGCACCCGCCCGGTCAGCGACACCTCGCCGGTCATCCCGATCTCGGCCCGCACGTTGCGTCCGAGCAGCAGCGACACCAGCGCGGTCGTCATCGTGACACCCGCCGACGGCCCGTCCTTGGGCACCGCGCCGGCCGGCACGTGCAGGTGGATCGGGTGATCCAGCTGCTCGGGGGAGATGCCCAGCTCCGCGGCGTGCGCCCGGACGTAGGACAGGGCGATCTGCGCCGACTCCTTCATCACGTCGCCGAGCTGGCCGGTGACCGACAGGCCGGGTGTGGTGCCGGGCAGCAGCGACGCCTCGATGTAGAGGACGTCACCACCCATGCCGGTGACCGCCAGGCCGGTGGCGACACCCGGGACCGCGGTCCGCTCGCCCGACTCCGGCGTGAACCGGGGACGGCCGATCAGGTCCTTCAGATCACCGGTGTCGACAGTGGCCGGCAGCTCCCGCAGCGACACCTTGCGGAACGCCTTGGCCAGCAGGCGCTCGAACGACCGTACCCCCGCCTCCCGGGTGTAATTGGCGGCGATCTCGCGCAGAGCGTCCTCGGTGACCGTCACCTCTCCGGGGTCGAGCGCGGCGCGCTCCAGCTGCCGGGGGATCAGGAAGTCGCGGGCGATGGCGACCTTGTCGTTCTCGGTGTAGCCGTCGATCGCGATCAGCTCCATCCGGTCGAACAGCGCCTGCGGGATCGTCTCCAGGACGTTGGCGGTCGCGATGAACAGCACGTCCGACAGGTCCAGGTCGAGGTCCAGGTAGTGGTCGCGGAACGTGTGGTTCTGCGCCGGGTCGAGGACCTCCAGCAGCGCGGCAGCCGGGTCGCCCCGGTAGTCGCTGCCCACCTTGTCCACCTCGTCGAGCAGCACGACCGGGTTCATCGAGCCCGACTCGCGGATCGCCCGGACGATCCGGCCCGGCAGCGCCCCCACGTAGGTGCGCCGGTGCCCGCGGATCTCCGCCTCGTCGCGGACGCCGCCGAGCGCCACCCGCACGAACTTGCGGCCCAGCGTCCGCGCGACCGACTCGCCGAGTGACGTCTTGCCGACTCCGGGCGGGCCGGCCAGCAGGATCACCGCCCCGGAGCCGCGCCCGCCGACCGTCTCCCGGCCGCGCTGCTCGCGCCGGGCCCGGACGCCCAGGTACTCCACGATCCGTTCCTTGACCTCGTCGAGGCCGTGGTGGTCGGCGTCGAGGACGGCACGGGCCGCCGCCAGGTCGGTGTTGTCGGTGGTCCGGACGGTCCACGGCAGGTCGAGGACGGTGTCCAGCCAGGTGCGGATCCAGCCGGCCTCCGGGTTCTGGTCGCCGGCCCGCTCCAGCTTGTCGACCTCGCGGAGCGCGGCCTCGCGGACCGCCTCGGGCAGGTCGGCCGCCTCGACCCGGGCCCGGTAGTCGTCCTTGCCGTCGGCCTCGCCCTCGCCGAGCTCCTTGCGGATCGCCTTGAGCTGCTCGCGCAGCAGATACTCGCGGTTGCGCTTCTCGACGTTCTCGCGGACGTCCTTCTCGATCGTCTCGTTGACCTCGGACTCGGCCAGGAAGTCGCGGGTCCACTCGATCAGCAGCCGGAGCCGGGCCTCGACGTCCGGCGTCTCCAGCAGCTCGCGCTTGCGGTCACCGGACAGGTACGGCGCCCAGCCGGCCGTGTCGGCCAGGTCGCTCGGGTCGTCGATGGCGCTGACCGAGTCGATGACCTGCCAGGCCTCGCGCCGCTGGAGCACCGAGACGACCAGCTTCTTGTACTCGGCGGCCAGCTCACGGACCTGCTCGGACGGCTTCTCGGCGGGGACCGGCTCGGCCTCCACCCACAGCGCCGCGCCGGGCCCGGTCACGCCGCTGCCGATCCGGGCGCGGGGCCCGGTGCGCAGCACGGCGGCGGGGGAGCCGCCACGGATCTTGCCGACCTGCTCGACGCTCGCCACGACACCGTAGGACGCGTAGCGCCCCTCCAGCCGCGGGGCGATCAGCAGCTCGGAGGCCGCCGAGGTGACGGCCGCGTCGACGGCGGCCTGCGCGGCCTCGTCGAGCTGCACCGGCACGACCATGCCCGGAAGCAGGACGATGTCGTCGAGGAAGAGCACGGGGAGTCGCTTGCTCACGGTTACCTCCGGGAAGTTGAGTACGCCACGCTCAACCAGGCCACGATCACCCTTCTTCCGGCGTTCACTGTCGGCGAACACCCAGCTTGAAAAAGTGATATCACATTGATAGTGTGACGCCATCATCACTCATGGGGAGGCCACCAATGTCCGAACACCTCGACCTTCCTGCCCCGCAGGTGCGTGAGCGCACCGCCCGTGGCGCCTCCGGCTGGCCTGTCCTCGCCGGGGCCGTGCTGGCGGTCGTCATCGCCGTCGCCGTCTTCGTCGTCGCCGTGCAGCAGGACACCGCCGGCACCGTGCTCGGCCTGCTCGCGGTCAGCGTTCTGCTGGTGGTCGGCGCCGCGATCACCGTGGTCGGCCTCACCCCGGTCGCGCCCGGCGAGGCCCGTGTCCTCCAGCTGCTGGGCCGTTACACCGGCACGGTGCGCACCGACGGGCTGCGCTGGGTCAACCCGCTCACCAACCGGCGCCGCGTCTCCACCCGGATCCGCAACCACGAGAGCGACGTCCTCAAGGTCAACGACGCCGACGGCAACCCGATCGAGATCGCTGCCGTGGTCGTCTGGCAGGTGCAGGACACCGCGCGGGCGGTCTTCGAGGTCGACGACTTCATCGAGTTCGTGGCCATCCAGACCGAGACCGCCGTGCGGCACATCGCCAACAGCTACCCCTACGACGCGCACGACACCAACCTGATGTCGCTGCGTGACAACGCCGACGAGATCACCGCCCGGCTGTCCGAGGAGATCGGTGTCCGGGTCGCCGCCGCCGGTGTGAAGATCGTCGAGTCGCGGCTGACTCGTCTGGCGTATTCGCCGGAGATCGCGCACGCCATGCTGCGCCGGCAGCAGGCAAATGCGATCGTCGCCGCACGGACCCGCATCGTCGAGGGCGCTGTCGGTATGGTCGAGCTGGCCCTGGCACGGCTGACCGAGCACGACGTCGTCGACCTCGACGAGGAGCGCAAGGCCGCCATGGTCAGCAACCTGCTGGTCGTCCTCTGCGGCGACCGGGACGCCCAGCCCGTCGTGAACGCGGGCACCCTCTACTCCTGATCACATGGCCACCGAGCGCAAGAAGCTCCTGCTCCGGCTGGATCCCGCCGTGCACGACGCCCTCGCACGGTGGGCCGGTGACGAGCTGCGCAGCACCAACGCCCAGATCGAGTACCTGTTACGCAAGGCGCTCGGCGACGCCGGCCGGCTCCCTGGCGGGGTCGGCCGGATGCGGGGCCCGGGCCGCCCACCCGGCACACCCGTCCCCGGGGCCGGCCAGGCCGACGACGGCGCCGGCAGCTTCGCGCCGGACGGCGGCGCCCCCGCCGTGGGCAACGGCACACCCGGGCCGGGCGCCGGATCGTCCGCCCCGGACGCCGGCTCATCGGCCCAGGACGACCAGCACGACCAGGAGGAGCAGCCATGACAACCGTCCCCGGCAGCCTCGCCCAGCGGATCTTCCTGCTGGCTCACGACCCGGAGAAGGGCCGTCCCCGGATCGGCACCAACCTCGGCGCCATGGTTCGTGCGGCGGCCCTCGCCGACCTGTATGTGCAGGGTCACCTCACCGACGACCGGGGCCGGGCCGTCGCCGTGACCGGCCGGTCGTCCGCCGACCCGGTCCTCGCCACCCTGCTCGGCGAGATCGCCGCCGCCCGGCCGCGCAAGTGGCAGACCTGGGTGGACCGCCGGCAGCACGCCACCGTCGTCGCGGTGCGCCGGCAGCTGGGCGAGGACGGGTGGGCGCGGCTCGAGCCGTACCGCGTCCTCGGGATCTTTCCCGCCACCAAGGTCACCCTGCGTGATCCGCGGGTCCGCAAGGAGCTGCTGGGCCGCGTCCGGGCCGCCCTGAAGGATCCGATCAACCGGGTCGACCCCGCCGACGCGACCCTGGTCGCCATCGTGGTCGCCGGTCAGCTCAGCCTGGTCGTCGACCGCCGGGCCCGGCAGGACGCCAAACGGCGCATCCAGGAGCTCACCGACCTCAGCGGACCGATCGGGCCGGCCCTGCGCAAGTCGATCCAGGCCTCCGCCGCCGCGGCAGCCGCGTAGGCACGGCGGGCGGCCGGGAAAATCGGATGCGGCCGGCCCCGGCCGCACCGATCATGGCCCGATGTGGCGGCTGCCGTTCTTCGAAGCGCTGAGCGACTCCCGGCGGGTGCTGATCGCCGGCGCCGGCGGCGGGTTCGACGTCTACGCGGGGCTGCCGCTGGGGCTCGCGCTGACGGCGACCGGCCGGACGGTCCACTTCGGGAGCCTGTCGCTGGTCAACCTGTACGAGCTCGACAGCGACGTCCGGACGGACGACGGCGTCGCGGCGATCACCGCGGCCACCCGGTCCCACCACGACTACTTCCCGGAGCGGACGCTCGCCCGCTGGCTGGCCCGGCAGGGGCTGCCGGACACCGTCCACGCGTTCCCCCGCACCGGGGTACGGCCACTGCGCGGCGCCTACCGCCGGCTGGCGAAACGGCTCGACCTCGACGCGATCGTGCTGGTCGACGGCGGCACCGACATCCTGATGCGCGGCGACGAGGCGGCCCTGGGCACCCCCGTCGAGGACGCCACCAGCCTCGCCGCGGTGGCCGGAACGCCGGTGACGACCCGGCTGGTGGCGTCGATCGGGTTCGGTGTCGACGCCTACCACGGCGTCAACCACGTGCAGGTGCTGGAGAACATCGCCGCCCTCGACCGTGCCGGCGCCTACCTCGGCGCCTTCAGTGTGCCGTCGCACGGGCGGGAGGCGGCGCTCTACCGGGACGCGGTCGAGCACGCGCGGGCCGAGACGCCGGGACGGTCGAGCATCGTCAACGGCCAGATCGCGGCGGCGCTGACCGGGGCCGCGGGGGACGTGGCGCTCGACGACCGTACCGCCGGATCGCCGTTGTTCGTCAACCCGCTGATGGCGATGTACTTCACCTTCGACCTGCCCGGACTGGCCGCTCAGTCGTTGTACCTGGACCGGATCCGGGGCACCGGCCACATGCTCGAGGTCAGCCACATCATCGAGCGTTTCCGCGACGAGATCGAGCCGCGTCCCCGGGTCGCCTTTCCCCATTAGGCCCGTCACCCGCGCCCTTGTCCCGCCGAGGCGGCAATCGCCGCGGGGCCGGTTGAGCGAACCGCCCGTGAAAGTGACGGTGCGGGCCGACCATGGGGGGATGCGGGTTGGTAAGGGATCCAAGACTGACCTGAGCGGGTCACGGTTCACCGTGAGTGTCCGGACGGCCGAGACGTCCGCGCTGGTGGACGTGGCGGCGGTTCTGCTCGGGCCGGACGGGCGAGTGCGAAGTGACGATGACTTCGTGTTCTTCAACAATCCGGAGGGGCCCGGAGTCGAACTCGTCTCGGACGCGGCGGTGCGGCTCGATCTCGAGAGGGTGCCGGGGGATGTCCAGCGGATCCTGGTCAGCGGGAGCACCGAGGCGCAGGGGCGGACGTTCGGGGAGCTGTCCGGGCTGGCGGTCGACGTGCACGGTGCGGAGAGCCACTACGAGTTCGAGCCGGACGGGCTGACTGCCGAGACGGTTCTGCAGGTGGTCGCGTTGTATCGGCGTGGGGGCGGCTGGCGTCTCGATGCGATCGGGCAGGGCTACGACGGCGGGCTGGCCGCCTTCGCGACCGATCACGGCATCGATGTCGGCGACCCCGGGCCCGATGCAGCAGTGGAGGCCCCGGCTCCGGCGGCCGCACCTGCCCCGGCACCTGCCGCGGACGCGGGCCCGCCGCCGTCACCGGTCGCCGCGGGCCCGGCTGTCGACTTCCGGAAGGTCAAGGTCTCGCTGACCAAGGATGACCCGGCCAGGACGGCACGGATCGATCTGCGTAAGAGCCAGGGCGAGCCGGGCTGGGTGCTCACGGTCGGGCTGGAGTGGGACGGGCGCGGCGCCTCGTACGACCGTGGCGGTGCGGTCACGAGTTACGGGTCCGGTGACCTCGACGTCTACTTCTTCTGCCGGGACGAGGCCACCAACCGCTACGTCGTGATCAGTGGGGAGAGCCGCCACCGGGGGAGTCTCGGCAAGTGGCCGTTCGTCAAGCACTCCGGCGACAGCAAAGGGCCGGGCAGGGACAACCGGCCGGCGGTGGAGCGGGTGCACGTGAAACCGACCGAGAACGGTGATCTGCTGGTGAACGTCTACCAGAGCGTCGACAACGGTGCGGGAGCGATCGACAAGTTCGGCCGCCCGCGCGTGGTCATCCGGTACGGCCGTGCCGAGCCCGACGGGCTTCCCGGCCCGGACGCGGACGAGATCGTGGTGCACGTCGGCAACGGGCGCAACTCGTTCTGGGCGACAGTGGCGCACATCGACGTGCGGGACGGGATCCTGACCGTGGACGGCGAAACCAGGTACAGCAGCCTCTTCAGCGAGGTCATGCCGGTTCTGGACACCGCGGGGAACTGGGTGCAGCGGCACCGTAGCAGCCCGGTCGGGCGTAGCAAGCGCCGCAATCGTGGCATCGGCCTGACCACGTACGAGGGCTCCTGCCCGGCGCCCGGCAGACGCTGGTTCGCCGGATGATCACACCCGTACGGCGCGGTGGGCGGATCGGGCGACGACACGTTCACGGGCGCAGCCGGCCGCCCAGGATCGGGAAACCGACGGCCGCGGACCGGGCGGTGGCCGGGGCCGGGACGCCGAACGCGGTCAGGGTCAGATCCCGCAGGGCCTGGCCGAAGTCGCCGATCCACGGGTTGATCGAGACGGTCAGCTGGGTGGCGGCGTCCGGGGTGGAGAACGAGTACGTGAGGTAGCCGAAGATGCCGCCGGTGTGGCCCCACAGGGTGCGGCCGCCGGGCAGTTGCTCCTGGTAGATGCCGAGGCCGTAGTTGAGGTCACCGACCGGGGTCAGCATCTCGGCCAGCTGGGCGCGCCGGAGCAGGCCGCCGCTGAGCAGGGAACGGTAGAACCGGTTGAGGTCGGCGGTGGTGGAGACGATCTCTCCGGCGGAGTACGCCATCGACGGGTTGAGGTCGGTGAAGTCCAGCGGCACCGGCCCGCCGTCCTGCGGGACCGGCTCGTAGCCGTGCGCGTGCGGGCCGTCGATCGTGGCGTCGGCGCCGGGGACCTCGGTGCCGTACAGGTGCAGCGGGCGCAGGATGCGATCGGCGACCTCCCGGCCGTACGCCCGCCCGGTGACCTTGCGGATGACCAGGCCGAGCAGCACGTAGTTGGTGTTGGAGTAGGCCCACGAGGCGCCCGGCTCGAACACCGGCGGCCGGGCGGCGGCGAGCGCCACCAGCTCCTCGGGGCGGAACGTGCGGTAGCGGGCGGCCAGCACGTCCTCGATCGTCGCGAACAGCACCTCGGTGTAGTCGACGATGCCGCTGGTGTGCTGCAGCAGGTTGCGGAGCGTGATCCGGGCGCCGTCCGGGATCGCGCCGGGCAGCCAGCGGTCGAGGGTGTCGTCGAGATGCAGCCGGCGCTCGGCGGCGAGCTGGAGCACCACGGTCGACACGAAGGTCTTGGTGATGCTGCCGACCCGGAACCGCCCGGCGGCGAGCGGGCGGGCCGGGCGGCCCAGCTCGATCACTCCGCTGGAACCGCGCCAGGTGCCGGCCGGGCCGTCCACCCGGGCCAGCGCCGCGGTGGCCCCGGTGGCGACGATGCGGTCGAGCGCGTCCTGCAACGCGGCCCGGTCCAGGCCGCCGGACGACGCCGCGGCCGGTGACCCGATCCCGGCGCCGGCGGCGACCGCCATCGCGGCGGAACCGGCCAGAACAGATCGGCGACTAGGCATGGTGACTCTCCCCCCGAACGATGTCCACCGTGCCGACAGTGCCAGCCGCAGCGATCTGAATCAATGTCCGGGAACCCTGGCCGGCCCCCTACGGGAAGGCCCGCACGAGGGCCGGCCTTGACGACGGGAGGCAGCATTGAGGACTTGAGAAGATCGGTGTTGGAGTCGCTCGCCCGGCGCGTCGTCGCCGGGGTGGCCGCCGGTGACCGCGGATGGCGTACGGAGTACCGGATCAGGCGGCTGATCGGGGCCGGTGACCGTGGCGCGCAGGTCGCCGTGGACGCCCTCTGGGAGTGCTGGCTGCTCACCGCCGACGACCGCTGGTGGACCGTCCTGCTCCGCTGGAACCGCCCCGCCGCGTTCGCGTGGACACTGAACAGCGGCCTGTTCGACCCCGGGCAGGTGCACCGGCTGAGCCGGGTCGCCCTCGACGACCCGGCGCACCGCTGTACCGCCGAAGGGCTCGCCGAAGCGCTCGGCCGCACCGGGCACCCGATCGCCGAGATCGCCCGGCGACACCTGAGCCGCCCCGCCGCGCACGTCCTCGACACCCTGGACGGCGCCCCCCGCACCGCCGCCGTCGTCGACTACCTGACCGGTCGCCTGGTGCGCGACCACGACTGGGACGGGCTGTGGCGGTTCGCCCGTGACCTGCCGCCCGCCGATGCCGCCGAGGCGCTGCGCCACGCCGACCCGCGATGGCGGCCGCCGGACCGAGCCGGCGACGAGCTGTACACGCTGCTGCGCGACGCCGATCCGGAACACCTGCGGGAACTCGTCACCCTGCTGGCCACGCCCCGGATCCTGCCGACGGACCGGCCGGTGCTGCGCGGCGCGTTCAGCGCCGACGAGCGGCTGATGGCGGTCACGCTCGCCTCGGAGCTGCGGGTCTACGACGTCGCGTCGGGCACCCGGCTGGCCGCCCACGAACTGGACGAGATCGACCCCGGCCCGGTGTCGTTCGAGGGGGACGCCCCGATCGTCGTGCAGCGCTGGCCGGGCGAGCCGGTGCTGCGGTCCACCGTCTGGCGGTTCGGGCCCGGGCGGCGCACCGGCCGGTCGGTCAACGGATGGGTGTACGACCTGCGGCCCGGCACCCTCGACGGGACGTCGCAGGTCGCGTCGGCGCGACGGGCGCCCGGCCTGCCGTGGCCCGAGGTGTCGTTGATCCGCCGCCACGGGCCGCCCGCGATCCGCCGCCCGGAGGGTGTCGCCGACCTGCGGTGCATGGTCCTGGACACCGATCCGGTCGACCGGCGGGTCGCCTTCGCCGGTGACCGGATCACCGTCGCCGGTCTCGGCCCCGGCAACCGGCTGCGCGGCCCGGTCCACTCGTACCCGCGGATCTCCCAGGACTGGCGCGGCCTCTGCCTGGCCGGCCCCGACCTGGTGTTCAGCTGCGACGCCACCGAGGTGGTCGGCTGGCGGGTCGACGGCGGCCTGCTCCGGCCGGCGGTCATCCGGCGGCACGGCCACGGCGCGATCGCGTGGGCGCCGTACCGTAACGCGGTCGCCGCCACCGACTGGCAGCACGGCCTGCAGTACCTCGACGCCGACACCCTCGAACCCCAGGACGTGCCCGGCGATCTGTACGGGCTGCGCGCCCGGCAACTCTGGTCCGCCCCGCTCGGCACCGGGACCCACGCGGCCGCTGCCGACGGCGAGATCCGGCTGGTCCTCGCCTCGGTCGCGGGACTGGCCCACCTCGCCCGGCAGCCGATGAGCCGGGGTGGGCTGGGGGCGGTCCGGCCCGACCCGGTGATGTGGGACCGGGCCGCCGCGCTGGTGGAGGTGCTCGCCGCGAACGACCGGTACCGGGCGTCCGTAAGATCGGCCGGGTGACGTTCGTCGAGCTGGACTCCGAGGGCGACCCGGCGTACGACATGGCGCTCGGGCCGCGGCTGCTGCGCGAGGGCCTCGGTGACGCCCGGGACATCCTGCGCCTCTACTCGCCGCAGCCGACCGCCGCGTTCAGCCGCCGGGACACGCTGCGTCCCGGCTATCCACGGGCGGCGGAGGCCGTACGACGTCATGGTTTTCATCCCGTCGTGCGCCCGCAGGGCGGCAGCCTCGCCGCCTACCACCCCGGCAGCGTCGTCGTCGACCACGTGCACCGCGCCGCCGGGGAGCCCCTGGAGCCGGTCGAGCGGTTCCGGCGTTTCGCCCGGCTGCACGCCGACGTGCTCCGCGGCCTCGGCGCCGACGCCCGGATCGGCCCGGTGCCCGCCGAGTACTGTCCCGGCGAGTACAGCATCAACGCCGGCGGCGCCAAGATCGTCGGCTCGGCGCAGCGGGTGACCCGCGACGGCTGGCTGTTCAGCACGGTCATCCAGGTCACCGGGGCGGACCGGCTGCGCGAGGCGCTGACCCCCGCCTACGCCGAGCTCGGCTACGACTTCGACCCGGCGACCGTCGGCGCCCTCGAGGACACCGTCCCCGGCGTGACCCCGCAACTGGTCGTCGCCGCGGTCCGCGCCGCCTACACCCGGACGGCCCGGCCGGTCACGTGAAGCCGCTGTGCTGCGGCGGCTCGCGGTGCTGGAGGGAGTCGCGGACGTTCTTCTGCACGGCCACCGCCGCGAACAGCGTCATCGCGAACGCGAGACCGTAGAAGCCCTTCTCGCTCAGCTCCAGCGTGCTGCTCCACAGGCCGACCACCAGCATCACGATCGCGATCCCGACGACCGCCCACGACAGGCCCAGGTACAGCGCCGTCACCGGGATGCCCTCGGCGCGGTCCCGCACCGACTTCTGCAGCGAGATCGCCGCGAACAGGCCCAGCACCAGCACGGCCGCGTAGAAGCCTTTCTCGCTGCGGGCCATCGCCGCGTTCCAGAGGCCCACCAGGAACGCGACGACGCCGAGCACCAGTGCCGCCCAGGAGGCGCCGACGAAAGCCGCGGTCGGCTTGGCCGAGGGCGGCGGCGGGCTGGTCACGTCGTCATTTTGCCCCAGTACGATCGTCGCGGTGGGCAACTCTGCGGACCGCATCGCGCTGATCTCCGACGTGCACGGCAATCTCACCGCCCTCGAAGCGGTCCTCGCCGACATCGACTCCCGCGGCATCGAGCTGATCTACAACCTCGGCGACTACGTCGGCAAAGGCCCGCGCGGCCGTGAGGTGATCGACGTCTGCCGGCAGCGGTGCGCGGTCAACATCCGCGGCAACTGGGACGACTTCCTGCCGGACCCCGGGCGCACCCACGACAGCGAGGGCCTGGCCTGGTGGCTGGCCCAGCTCGGCGAGGGTCAGGGCGACTGGCTGCGGGCACTGCCGTTCAGCCACGATTTCCTGATCAGCGGCCGGCGGGTGCGGCTGTTCCACGCGTCGGCGACGAGCGTGCACCGGCGTGTCCGGTTCGACCACGACGAGCGGGAGTTCCTCGGGATGTTCGCCAACACCCCGGCCACCGGGGACGGCCCGGCGCCCTCCGTCGTCGGGTACGGCGACACCCACGACCCGTTCTACGAGGTCGCGGGCAACGGGCTCACCCTCTTCAACACCGGCAGCGTCGGCAACTCGATGAACGACCCGAACCCGGTCTACGTCATCGTCGAGGGACGGCTCGGCTCGGACGTGCCGGCGCCGTTCTCGGTGCAGTTCGTGCGGGTGCCGTACGACGCGGAGGCGGAGATCGCCGTCGCGGCCCGGATGGGCATGCCCGAGCTGGACGGGTTCATCTCCGAGGCGCGCCACGGCGTCTACCGCGGGGCCATGCACGATCCGGGCGCGCCGCGATATCACCGCCGACCAGCCTGAACTGTGCCTCGGTCAGCCGCACCCGCTCGGCGGCCAGATTTTCCTCCAGGTGGGCGATCCGGGCGGTGCCGGGGATCGGCAGCATGACCGGGGACCGGTGCAGCAGCCAGGCCAGCGCGATCTGGGTGGCGGTCGCGCCGGTCTCGGCGGCCACCGTCGCGAACGCCGCGTTCGAGCCGGTCGTGCCGGCGGCGACCGGCCGCCACGGAAGGAAGGCGATGCCGGCCCGCTCGCAGGCCTCCAGCACCGGCTCGTGCTCGCGGTCCAGCGCGTTGTACCGGTTCTGCACGCTTGCGATCGCGACGATGTCCCGGGCTTGGTCGAGCTGGTCCACGGTCACCTCGGACAGCCCGATCATGTTGATCTTGCCGGCGTCCCGGAGGTCCCGCAGCGTGCCGATCTGGTCGGCGAGCGGGATCTCCGGGTCGACGCGGTGCAACTGCAGCAGCTCGATGCGGTCCAGCCGCAGCCGGCGCAGCGCCTGGTCCACCTGCTCCCGCAGGATGTCCGGCCGGCCGTCGAGACGCCACTCGCCGTCCGGGCCGGTCCGGGCCACCCCGGCCTTCGTGGTGACCAGAAGCCCGTCCGGATACGGGAACAGCGCCTCGGCCAGCAGTTCCTCGTTGGCGCCGCCGCCGTACAGGTGAGCCGTGTCGATCAGCGGAACACCCAGCTCGACGGCCCGCCGAGCCACCGCCTTCGCCTGCTCGCGGGCGCTGCCCGACGTGACGCTCAGGTGCATGGCCCCGAACCCGATACGTCCTGCCGGAACCGTCATCGATGTCATCAGCGCCACGCTAGAGCACGAGCCGGCGAGGTCGCCGGGAGCTGTCGACGCGTGTCCAGGGTGGCGGCGGTCCGCTCGGCGAGCGGCACGTGGGCGATCACCCGCGGAAACCGGACGTAGGCTGTCAGGGTTTTGCGGAAGTGTCGGTGCCATGACGACGAAACCACTCACCGGGAAAGTGGCCCTCGTGGCCGGGGCGACCCGCGGCGCCGGGCGGCAGATCGCGGTGCAGCTCGGAGCGGCCGGCGCCACCGTCTACGCGACCGGCCGCAGCACCCGGGCCGCGCGCTCCGAGTACGACCGCCCGGAGACCATCGAGGACACCGCCGACCTGATCACCGCGGCCGGCGGCACCGGTGTCGCGGTGGCCGTCGACCACCTCGACCACGACCGGGTCGCCGAGCTGGCCGCCCGGATCGACAGCGAGCAGGGCCGCCTCGACGTGCTGGTCAACGACATCTTCGGCGGCGACCCGCTGACCACCTGGCACAAACCGATCTGGGAGCAGCCCCTGGAGCCGGGCCTGCGGCTGCTGCGCCTGGCCGTCGACACCCACATCATCACCAGCCACTACGCGCTGCCGCTGCTGATCCGCAACCCGGGCGGCCTGGTGATCGAGGTCGGCGACGGCACCCTCGACTACAACCTGCGCAACTACCGGTCGTCGGCCTTCTACGACCTGGCCAAGTGGTCGGTCAACCGGCTGGCGTCGACGTGGTCGCACGAGCTGGCCGATCACGACGCGGTCGCGGTCGGCGTCACCCCGGGCTGGCTGCGCTCGGAGATGATGCTCGACGTCTACGGCGTCACCGAGGAGAACTGGCGGGACGCCTGCGCCAAGGAGCCGCACTTCGCGATCTCCGAGACACCGGTGCTGGTCGGCCGGGGCGTCGCCGCGCTCGCCGCCGACCCGGGCCGGGCCCGCTGGAACGGGCGATCGGTGTCCAGCTTCGACCTGGCCGAGGCCTACGACCTGACCGACACCGACGGCAGCCGCCCGGACGCCTGGCGTTACGTGGTCGAGGTGCAGGACGCCGGGAAACCCGCCGACGTGACCGGTTACCGGTAGAGGTCACCGAGGCGGCGCGCGGCGTCGGCGAGCCGTTGCCGCAGGTCGGGCGGCTCCAGCACCTCGACCTCCGGGCCGAGGCGCAGCATGTACGTGTAACCGACGTCCCGTGACTCCACCGGCAGCCGGGTCCGTACCCACCCGTCCGGATCCGGCTCGCCGGCGGCGTCGAGCGCCTCCCGTGCCGCCGGGGGATCGACGACGAACCGCAGCGCCCGCAGCCCGCCGGGGCTGAGCCGGATCGTGATCGTCTCGCGCAGCATCTGCCGCACGAAGTCGGCCGCCCGCTCCGCCCAGAACTCCGGCAGGTCGAACTCCGGGTCGCGGGTGAACCCGTCACCCGCCGGGGTCACGCCGGTGACCCGGTCCACCCGGTAGGTGCGCAGGGCGTCGCCCACCCGGCCGACCAGATACCAGACCCCGTTCTTGAGGACCAGCCCGTACGGCTCGACGACGCGGGACACCTCCTCGTCGCGGCGCCGGTAGCGCAGGGCCAGCACCCGGTCCTGCCAGACGGCCTGCGCCAGCTCGGCCAGGTGCTCGGGCGGATCGGCGCGATCGAACCAGCCCGGCGCGTCCAGGTGGAACCGCTGCCCGGCCCGCTGTGACGCCTCCCGTAGCCCGTCCGGCAGCGCGGCGAGCACCTTGCGGCGTACCGACTGGACCGGCTCGTCGAGGCCCATGTCCCGGGCCGGGCCGGGTAGCCCGGCCAGGAACAGCGCCTCCGCCTCGGCGTGGCTCAACCCGGTCAGCCGGGTCCGGTAGCCGCCGACCAGCCGATATCCGCCGGAGCGGCCCTGCTCGGCGTAGACCGGCACCCCGGCCGCCGACAGCGCCAGCATGTCGCGGTAGACGGTCCGCTCGGACACCTCCAGCTCGGCCGCCAGCTCGGCGGCGGTCAGCATGCCCCGCGACTGGAGGAGCAGAACCATCGAGATCAGCCGGGCTGCGCGCATGTCCCCGATTGTCGGCGACCCTCACGCTCCAGGGGAATTGCGCCACTTCTTGTTTTGCGGGTCGTTGGAGCAGGCGGGAAAGTGAGGAGATGTTCCCACTTTTCAACTTCCGTGCCCTTTTCGGTGCTGTTGTCGGTGCGATCATCGTTGTTGCCGGACTGTTCGTGCCGGTGCGCGGCTACTGGAGTGCCACGCCGGCCGGGTTCGCCGGCACGTCCACCACCGTCCAGGCCGTCGTCGCGCCGGCCGTCGTTCTCACCGGTTTCCAGGCCGCGCCGGCCGTGCGCCGCGGCCCGGAGCAGCTGCGGCTGGCCGCCGGCGCCCGCCTCGACCTCGACTCGCGCCGGGCGGACTGGGCCGCCACGGACTGCGCCGAACGCTGCGACCTGCTCCTCGACGGCTCCCAGGGCGTCGAGGAGGCCGGCGGCGGCGAACTGGCCGACAAGTCGGCGGCCTACTACTCCTGCCTAGCGGCCAGCGAGTACGGCTTCACGATCACCCCGGAGCTGGCCGACGCCGGGGTGGAGACCTGTGTCCGTACCGGTGACGGCCGGCACGCCGCGCTGACCGTCACCGGGGTGGAGAAGGCCGGCGGCCGGATCTCGCTGATCGCCGGGACGATCACCGTCTGGGAGGCGCCGCCGGTGACGGTCCTGCGCAGCGACGAGGAGGAGCCGCCGCTCTTCCAGGAGCTGCCGCCCGGGTCCTGACCCGCTCAGTCGTCGGCGCCCGTCACCACCCGGGTGGACCAGCGCAGCATCTCCAGATATGCCGAGCCCAGGTTGACCGAGGTGACCTCGGGGATGGTGCCGTTCTCGTACGCCTCGACGGTTTGCAGCACCCGCTGCAGCGGGCTGCCGTCGCCGCGCAGGGCCGCTGCGACGTCCTCGGCGAGCGGCATCTGGGTGGCCATGTCGGCCCGCGGCATGCCCATCAGGTCGGCGACGCCGGTGAGCAGGCCGAGCAGGAAAGCGGTCTCCGGCGGGACCTTGAACTCCTGGGCCAGGCGATGGCAGAACCGGGCCCGGACCAGCGCCTCGGTCAGTTGCTCGTCGTTGGCGCCGGTGACCTCGCTGGCGATCATCAGTGCCGCCCACTGGCGAATCTTGGCGATGCCCAGCAGCACCACCGCCTGCGGCACCGACGACAGCCGCTGGGGCAGCCCGGCCGCGGCGCTGTTGCTGGCCCGGAGCACGCGCATGGCCAGGGCCGGGTCGGTGGAGATCAGGTCGCTGACCTTCTTCATGTCGGTGTCGGTGGCGTGCAGCAGGGCCAGCAGCTCCAGCCGCCGCAGTTTCGACGCCGACAGCGTGGAGGTGGTCAGCACGTGGGGACGGCTCAGCGCGTACCCCTGGCGCAGCTCGCATCCGTATCTCTCGGCCATCGCCACGTGCGCCTCGGTCTCCAGGCGTTCGGCGACGAGCTGGATCTGCGGGTACCGCCGGCACACCTCGATCGTCTCCTCCAGCCGGCTCAGGTCGCCGTCGAGCATGTCCAGCTTGACGAAGGACGCGATGCTGAACAGCTTGTCGTGGCCCAGCCCCCACACGAAGTCGTCGAGCGCGATCCGGTAGCCGGCCTCGTGCAGGGCGGTCACCCCGGCCAGCACCTCGTCGTCGATCGTGATCGACTCGAGGACCTCCAGGACCACCTGCTCCGGGCCGATCGGCAGGGCCAGCTCACCGACCAGGAACTCCCTGGTCATGTTGATGAAGCACAGCTTGTCGCGGACCACCTCGGGCAGGCCGAACTCGGTGAACGCGGTGACGATGACCTGACTGGTGGCGGAGATGTCGCGCTGGGACGCCTCGACCTCGTCGAGCCGGCCGCGGAACAGCAGCTCGTAGCCGACGACCATGCCCTGGGCGTCGAAGATCGGCTGCCGGGCGACGTGGACCAGCTGTGTCACGTCCTTCGGCGGGACCTGCGGTGCTCGGACATCGCTCATGTCTGTCAGCTTGCCTGATCTCCCGGCCCCTCGCGGTTGGTGTTGACGAACACCCCCGAGCACTTCACGCCTGAGGCGTAGAACGAGGGGACACCTGCGGGGATCGCTGACATCTGTGGTGCTGGTGGTGCGGCCGGTGCCGGCCGGATGATCGGGCCGGCAACGGTGCCGGCCAAGGGGAGAGGCGGGAGACCGCGTGGCAGGCGCCGCGGAACTCGCAACGGCGCCGGTGTTGACGCGCCGCCGGTCGATGCCGAGACTGCGACGATGGCGACCGTTCGCGCGGCCGGGATCCGTGGTTTCGCCGAGGTGGTCCGTGAGCTGGGCGCGGACCCGGAGCCGATGGTGCGCGCCGCCGGCCTCGACGTGGCCGTCCTCGACCACGACGACCTGCCGATCGAGCAGTCCCGCCTGGCCGCCCTCCTGCAGCGGGCCGCCGACGACCTGGAGTGCCCCGATCTGGGGCTGCGGATGGCCGCCCGGCACGGCCTCGACACGCTCGGCCCGCTCGCCGTGATGCTGGCCAACTGCCGGACCGGCGCCGATGCCCTGGCCGCCACCGAGCGGTACCTCACCGTGCACAGCGACGCCCTGCACGTCGACCGGACCACCGACCCCGACGGCGAGCCGGGTGTCCTCGCGCTGCGCTACCGCGGTCACCCGCAGGGGCCGCCGCCGGTGCAGGCCCTGGACGCCGGGATCGGTTTCCTGCACCGCGCCCTGTGCCTGCTCTTCGGCGACGGGTACGGGCTGGCCGGCGTGCGGCTGTCGTACCGTCCGGCCGCCGACCCGGCCTGCTACCGGCGGTTCTACCGGGCGCCGGTGCGGTTCGGCGCGCCCGAGTCGCTGCTGCGGGTCCCGGACCGGCTGCTGACCCGCCCGGTCGCCGGCGCCCACGAGGATCTGCGGGACCGGGCCGAGGCGTACCTGCGTACCCTGCTGATCGACGCCGACGACATGACCGGCCGGATCAGCACCGTCGTCGACGGCATGCTGGTCTTCGGCGCCGTCCCGATGGAGGCCGTCGCCCGCGCGCTCGCCCTGCACCCGCGGACGCTGCAGCGACGCCTGGCCGCCCAGGGCACCACCTTCGCCCGCATCGTCGACAACATCCGCCGCGACCGCGCCCGCCACTACCTGACCGAGACGACCATGCCGTTCGGCGCCGTCTCGGCCCGTCTCGGCTTCGCCGAACAGGCCACCTTCAGCCGCGCGTGTCACCGCTGGTGGGGCGTCCCGCCCCGCCGCGTCCGCGCCACCCGCCCCCGCGCCCGCGCCCGCCACGATCGCGCCACGGCATGATCGAACGATGACGGACCCCGGCAGCCCGAACGGACACGACGAGGCCGAGATGATCGGCGAACGCTGGCGGCGGCTGCTCGACGTGCCGCCGGGCAGGGCGCCCCACCTGCACGACCTGCACGACTTCCTGACAGCGGCGGCCGCCGAGCCACGGCTGCGGGCGCTGTGCCCGTTCACCAGCCACCAGGACCTCGGCTTCCGGCGGTCGGTCGCGGAGACGCCGAGCCGGGCGCTGGCCTGGGTGCGCCCGTTCGGCGAGGGCCGCTACCTGATCGCCGGCCCCGACCGCCGCGGGCTCCACACCCCCGGGCCGCAGCCGGTGACCCTGTGGGGCACGCCCCCGGTCCCCGGAGCGCTCGGCCCGGCGCCCGCGCGGGAGAGCGTCGCCCTGGTGCTCGCCGTGCTGGACCGGGACCGGACGGGCTGATCACGTCTATCGTGCCCTCATGCGACGTGTATCGATCATTGTGGGTGTCCTCGCCGTGCTGCCCGTTGCGGCCTGCGAATCGGGTGGCGGCACACCCGTCGCGGCGCCGCCGGTGACCTCCGCGGCGGCCGTCGCCACCTCCGCGGCCCCCGCGACCGCGGCGTCCCCCACCGCCGACGCCGTGAAGGCCTGCCGCCTGGCGGCCGAGGCGCCCCGCCCGCAGGAGGCGATCGAGATCGACGAGGCGGTGATCACCGCGCTGATCGACAGCGCCGCGAAGTCGGGCTCCGGCCCGATCGAGGAGGCCGGGTCGCGGGTGCGGGCCGCCTACACGGCCTGGCAGCGGGCGGCGATCGGCGACGACGCGGCGAAGGCCACCGACGAGCTCCTCGCCGCGGTGGCCCGGGTCGACCGCGCCTGTGCCGAGGCCGCGATCACCGGGCGGTGAGCGTCCGGGATTGTCGGGCTGGGTCAAGTCTTGCGGGGCCGATCCCGGGCACGATGCGTGAAACACGCTCGTAACGCGAGGGGCCGCCATGTCGGACACGCACGTTGACGTGCTCATCGTCGGCGCCGGGATCTCCGGAATCGACGTCGCCCACCGGATCCGGGAACGCTGCCCGGAGCTCGGCGTCACCATCGTCGAGGCACGCGACCGGCTCGGCGGCACCTGGGACCTGTTCCGCTATCCGGGGGTGCGTTCCGACTCCGACATCTACACCCTGTCGTTCCCGTTCCGGCCGTGGCCGGGGGAGCGGTCCATCGTCGACGGCGACGAGCTGCTCGCCTACGTCGAGGACACCGCCCGGGAGTGCGGGATCGACAGGCTCATCGAGTACGGCACGCGCGTGCTCACCGCCGACTGGGACAGCGCCGCCGCCCGCTGGCACGTGACCGCCGACCGCGACGGGACGACGGTCACCTACGTGACCCGCTTCCTGGTCGGCTGCACCGGGTACTACGACTACGAGAACCCGCACGACGCGGGCTTCGCCGGCACCGGCGACTTCACCGGGACCATCGTGCACCCGCAGTTCTGGCCGGCCGGGCTCGACCACACCGGCAAACGCGTGGTGGTGATCGGGTCGGGGGCCACCGCCGTGACCGTGGTGCCGGCCATGGCCGGTGACGCCGCCCACGTGACCATGCTGCAGCGCACGCCCGGCTACGTCCTGGCCCAGCCGCGGGTGGACGCGGTCGCCCGTACCCTCGGAAGGATCCTGCCCGTCGGGGCCGTGCACCGGATCACCCGCGCCAAGAACACCGCGGCCCAATGGGCGCTCTACCAGGCGTGCCGCCGCTTCCCGAACCGGATGCGCGCGCTGCTGCGCAAGGGCGCCATCGCCGCGGTCGGCGACGCGGCCCTGGTCGACGAGCACTTCCGGCCGCCCTACAACCCGTGGGAGCAGCGCATGTGCATCGCCCCCGACGGTGATCTCTACCGGGCGGTCCGCTCGGGGCGGGCGTCGGTGGCGACCGGGCACATCGACCGGTTCGTGCCCGAGGGCGTCCGCCTGGTCAACGGTGACGTCATCGAGGCGGACATCGTGGTCACCGCCACCGGCCTGCGGATCAAACTGCTCGGCGGGGTCATCCTCAGCATCGACGGCGAGCCCGTGGACGTGTCGAAGAGCTGCACCTACCACGGGGCGCTGCTCAGCGGGATCCCCAACTTCGCGGTCTGTATCGGCTACATCAACCTGTCCTGGACCGTCCGCGCCGACGTGACCGCCCGCCTGCTGGCCCGGGTGCTGCGCAAACTGCTAGACACCCGCTCCGACGCCGTCGTGCCGGTGACCCCGGCCGGGCTCGGGCCGACCGGGCCGTTCATGGACATGCAGTCCGGCTATCTGGCGCGGGCCGCCGACATCATGCCCCGCGCGGGACGGCGCTACCCGTGGGCGTTCCGGCAGAACGTCTTCCTCGACGTCTGGGCCACCAACCGCACCGGCCTCGACGAGGGGCTGCGATGGACCCGCGTCCGGACGGAGGCCCACGCATGAGAGCCGTCGTCGTCCAGGACGGCGTCCTCGAGGTCGCCGAGGTCCCGACACCCGTGCCCGGCCCCGGCCAGGTGCGGCTGCGCGTCAGCCGTACCGGGATCTGCGGCTCCGACCTGCACGTCCGCCACGACGCCGAGGCCAGCGCCGACGTCGCCGCCGAGGTCGGCTACCCGGACTTCATGCGCCGCTCGCACCGGGTCGTGATGGGTCACGAGTTCGCCGGGACCGTCGACGAGTACGGGGCCGGCTGCCGTCGCCGGTGGCGGCCCGGACAACTCGTCGTCTCGCTGCCGCTGATCAGGCACGGCGACGAGGTGCACATGACCGGCATGTCCGAGCGCGCGCCCGGGGCGTACGCCGAATATCTGCTCGTCTCCGAGGACGCGACCATGCCGGTGCCGGCCGGCGTCGAGCCCGGCCTCGCCGCCCTCACCGAACCCCTCGCGGTCGCCCACCATGCGGTCCGGCGCGGCGACGTCGCGAAGAACGACACCGCGGTGGTCATCGGATGCGGCCCGATCGGCCTCGCCGTCATCCTGATGCTCAAAGCCGCGGGGGTACGGCGGGTCGTGGCCGGCGATTTCACCGAGGGCCGCCGCGAGCTGGCCCGCAAGTGCGGCGCCGACGTGGTCGTCGACCCGGCGCAGCGGTCACCGTGGTCGGTGATCGAGAGCGACGCCGGGCTGGTCACGTCGGCCACCGACCTGTACGGCGCCGGCCTGACCGCGCTGCGCGACCTGCAGAGGGTCCGTGGCGTGCCGTGGTGGACGGTGATGCGGGCCGCTCAGCGGGCCGGCGTGGGCCCGCGTGGCGCCGTCGTCTTCGAATGTGTCGGGCTGCCCGGCGTGATCGAGGAGATCGTCACCCGCGCGCCGTTCCGGTCCCGGATCGTGGTGGTGGGCGTCTGCATGCGGCCCGACACGTTCCGGCCCACGATGGCCAGCAACAAGGAGGTCGACCTGCGGTTCTCCTTCTGCTACGACCCGGTCGAGTTCCGCGAGGCGCTGCGGATGGTGGCCCGCCGCCGCATCGACCCGCGCCCGCTGCTGACCGGCGTCGTCGGCCTGGACGGGGTCGCGGACGCCTTCGACGCGCTGGCCCGGGCCGACCATCACGCGAAGATCCTGGTCGACCCGTCCTACCGGTTGCGGGACTTCCAGTCGTAGCCGACGGTGTCGGACTCGGGTGTGTCGGCGCGCCGGCACACCTCCCGCACCACGGCGTCGACGCTGGCCCGCTCGTCCGCCCCGATCAGCGGCACCGCCCAGTCGCACCCGGACATCGTGAAATGCCGCTGCCAGCCCCGCCAGGCCCGCAGCTGCGCCAGCCCCAGCGCCGTCGACCCGCCCGTCTCGCCGTGCCCGCCGTTTATCGACTCGCCGAGCAGGAACGGCCGCGCCCCGAACGGCACCACGCACACGTAGTACACGTGATGGGTGGGATGCTCCGGCGTCGGCGCCTGATTCCGGTACGCCACCCGCAACAGCTGGTTCTCCCGGTCCCGCCCCTTCAGCGGCACCGACGCGGTGAACAGGAAATCGGCCTCCAGCGCCGGCCCGTCACGCCACCATACCCGCTCCGCCCCGAACTCCAGATGCTTGAACCGCTCCGGCGACGCCAGCGCCGTCCAGTCCCGCTCCGGGCGCTCCCGCTGCAGCCGCGCCACCGAACAGTCGAAGAGCCGGACCTCCCCGGAGTCGAACTCGAGGGCGAGCTGCCACCGCTCGGTGGGAACGACCCGGGTCAGCGCTGGGAAAGGCACCCCCCATCCTTACACCCCGTCGGCGACGGCGATCCCGGCGTACGGGTCGCACGGGATCGGAGGCGGTTCGCCGCGGCACGGTAGGGTGCCGGGGCCTCGTCGGGTCCCCGCGCGGGGCGTGATGGGTTAGCCTCGCCGCAGCGACTCGGCTCGATGAGGCGGCGCCGCGACCGGGAGCGCTCCCGGCGGTCTTACCAGGAAGGACGTTCCCATTTCTGACGTAGCGTCGGCCCGCACGGACAGAGCGGCGAGCGACACCCCGGACCAGGAGAGCCCGGTCGGCTGGACCGCGCGGCTGCGGGCCTCGGCGATCGCCGCGTCGCCCGCGATCGGCCTCTACCTGCTGTTGCGCCTGATCAGCCTGGAAGTGATGTATGTGCTGGCCAAGCATGCATACGCGCTCGACCCGGGCCGGCAGGTGTTCCCGGACGGGACGATCAACAACCAGTGGCGCGGCTTCACCTCGATGTGGGACGCGCTGATCTCCTGGGACGGCCGGTGGTACACGAAGATCGCCGGCAGCGGGCTGGGCGGGCCGATCGGGGCGGTCGACGAGGACGGGGTGCCCTACGAGCTGCGGCTGGCGTTCTTCCCGCTCTACCCGTTCCTGGCGCGCCCTCTCACGTACCTCTCGATCGAGCCGGCCACCGCCTGCCTGATCGTGTCGTTCGTGTCGGCGATCGCGGCCGCCTGGGGTCTCTACGCGATCGGCCGGCACGTCCGCGACCACCGGGTGGGGCTGATGCTGGTCGCCGTGTGGGCGGTGGCGCCCGCGGCGATGACGCAGAACGGCGCGTTCACCGAGTCGCTGTTCACCGCGCTGGCGGCGTGGGCGCTGTACGCGGTGCTCAAGGAGCGCTGGCTGATCGCCGGCCTGCTCGCCGGGCTGAGCGGGTTGAGCCGGCCGACCGCGACCGCCCTGATCGGCACGGTGGCCCTGGCGGCGCTGGTCGCGGTCCTCCAGCGGCGGGGCGGCTGGCGGCCGTTCGCGGCGATCGCGCTGGCCCCGGCCGGGCTGCTGGCCTACTTCGCGTTCGCGTCCGCGCGGCTGGGCAGTTTCGAGAAGTACACGAGCATCCACGACAACACGTTCGGCGCCCGTTTCGACTGGGGCGAGAACACCTGGAACATGTCGACCGACATCCTGATCGGGGTCGACGGCGACAACGCCGACAAGCCGATCCGGGTCCTGTCGCTGATCATGCTGGTCGCCTTCGTCGTGATGTTCGTGCTGCTGGTGCCGCGCGCGCCGTGGCAGCTGACGGTGTTCGCCGCGGCGATGCTCGCGCTGGCGACGCTGTCGCACACGCACATGTCGATGGCCGGGCGGCACCTGCTGCCGACGTTCCCGGTGCTGCTGGTCCCGGCGTTCCTGCTGGCCCGGATGTCCAACCGGGACCTCGGCATCGTGCTGGGCGTGATCGCGCTGCTCTCCGGGTGGTATGCGGGCTGGCTCCCGTTCATCTCCGGCCAGGCCATCTGAGATGGCTCGCGCGGCGATGCTCGCCGAGCTGCGCCGGCACGTGCCGGGCGACGTCGTCACCGTGCGGGCGGCGTTCGAGGACATCCTGGTCACCGAGCGGTTCGACCTGGTCTTCGCCGCGGCCGCGCTGCACTGGACGCGACCGGACGGCCGGTGGCCGAGGGTGGCCGGGATGCTGGCGCCGGGCGGGGTCGTCGCGTCGTTCGGCGGGCCGCTGCGACTGGCCGACCCGGCGGTGGAGGAGGCGGTCCGGGCGGCTCGCGCGCCGTTCCTGGCCGTCGACGACGTCCCGTCACCGGACGGCACGGCGCCCGAGGCGGCTATGCAGTGGCCGGGGACCGAGCTGCAGCGGTCGGACCTGTTCACCGACGTGCGGCAGCGGGTGATCGAGCGCCGTCCGACGATGAGCGCCGCCGCCTTCGTCGGGCACCTGTCCACCGTCTCCGCCTACCTCGAACTGCCGCCGGCGACCCGTGAGCTGGTGTTGCGCCGGATCGGAGCGGTCCTGCCGGACACCGTCGAGCTGATCGCCGACGTCGTCGTCCACCTCGCCCGCCTGCGCGGCTGACCGTCGCCGTCCGGGGGCCGGGGCGGGTGTGGCACGATCCCGGGCCGGGGGAGTGTGGATCATGGAGATGACCGATCAGGCGCGGCAGGCGCTCGTGCTGGCCGCGGGCACGGCGCACGGGCTGGGCGAGCAGCCGGTCGACAGCTATCACCTGCTGATCGGGCTGGCCGAGGCCGAGGGCGGCGCGCGGCACGCTCTCGACCTGGACCCGGCCCGGCTCCGGGCGGTGGACCGGCCGGCCGGCCTCGCGACCGCGAAGACCGTCGTGGACCGGGCGCGGGCAGCCGTGGGGGACCGGACGACCACGAGCGAGCTGCTGCTCGCCGTGCTCGAGGTGGACGCTGCCGCGGTCGCCGTCCTGCGCGACGCGGGCGTCGACCCGGAGGCGTTGCGGGCGGCGGCCGCCGGGCACGACACCTGCTGCGGGGAACGCGGTGACGGTGACGTGCGGGCCGCCGTCGCGGAGGTGATCGCGGACGTGCGGGAGCTGCCCGGCCGCGGCCCGGCGGTCGTCCGCACGATCGTCGGGCTCGTGCCGTACCTCGTGCTCTATGTCGTGGTCCTTGCCGTCGCCTGGAAGACGTCCGGCCCGGAGCTGATCCTCGTCGTGGCCGCCGCGGCGGTCCTGCTCCGGCTGGCGACCGCGGGGCTGGTGGCGCGTGGCAGGCTGGGCCGGGAGGTCGCGGGCCTGCCCGCCGTGCAGTTCCGGGCCGGGGAGCTGCGGCCTCTGCTGGACCGGCTGGAGCTGCGGGAGCTGACGATCCTGCTGCACCCGTCGGTGACCGTCGATCGCTGCTATCGGTGGGGGCGCCGCGGCTGGGTGATCCTCTCCGCGCCGGTCGCGGCGCACCCGGACACGCTGCGGTTCGTGCTGTGGCACGAGATGGCGCACCTGGCCCGCCGCGACGGCCCGATCCGGGGGATGCGGGCCACCCTCCTGATCGCCCTCGGTACCGCCGCGGTGCTCAGTTTCGACGTGAGGGCGATCCTCGTGGCGGTCGTGGGCGGCCTGCTGGTGACGAGCGCCGGGCACTGGTGGCAGGAGATCAGCTGCGACCGGCTCGCCGTCGCCCGGACCGGTCCGGGCGGGATCCAGGAGTGGGTGGACGTGTTCCAGCCGTCGTCCGTCCGAGGCCTGCTCACCCACCCGCCGGCGGCGTGGCGGACCAGGATTGCGCGAACGGCTCCCGCAGCGCCGGGATCGACGGCGTGAACGGTGTCTCCTCCCGGTCGCCGACGCCGGCCGGCGGAGCGGAAGCAGGGGACGCGCCGCAGCCTCGCCCGAAGGGGTGACGCCGGGACCGGATCGACGGGCGCGTCCGGTGCCCGAACGTAGCTTCATGTTCATGATCGTCGTCCACGGGGCCGGGCTGGCCGGCCTGACCTGCGCCCGGCTGGCGGCCCGGGACGGCGCCGAGGTGACACTCGCCGGGGCCCCGTCCATGGCGGACCTGGTGCTCAACGAGGCGGAGATCCGGCTGCTCACCGACGTGTGGGACGACCCGGGCCGGCGGCTGCTCGACGGCGGGCACCGGCTCACCGCCCGCTGGGTCCGGTGGGGCGACGGCGCCGTCCCCGCCGAGGTCGCGTCCCCGGCGGTCGCCGTCGACGGCGCGCGGCTCGCCGAGGGACTCGCCCGGCGCCTGCCGGACCGGGTGCGACGTGCGGAGACGGCGCCCGCCGCGGACTGGACGATCGGCGCCGCCGCCCGCCCGGCCGTCAACCCGCCGGCCGGGCGCAGGGTCGCGGTCGCCGGGCACGTGACGATGGCGTGCACCGGGGTCAGCCGGATGGCCACCACCGGCCGCGGCTGGGTCCGGGCGGTGCCGCTCGGGGACGGGCGCGGGCTGGTGCGGGCGGTGACACCCGTACCCCCGGATGATCCTGAGGGTTTCCTCGCCGCGGAGATCGAGGCCGCCGGGCTCGGCGCGTGGGTGACCGGCCCGCCGGAGGGGGTCACCGTCGTCCCCGCCGCGCCGTGGCTGTCCCGGCAGCGGGCCGAGCAGGGCCGGATCCACATCGGCGGGGCCGTCCTGCGTCTCGACCCGGTCAGCGGATCGGGCGCCGGGCCCGCGCTGCGCACCGCGGTCCTCGCCGCCGGTGTGCTCCGGCAGCTCCGCGACGGGATGCCCGCCGCGGAGCTGCTCGGCCACTACCACCGGCGGCTCGGGGCCGCCTTCCATCGGCACCTCACCGGGTGCGCGGCGCACTACCGGCGGGTGTTCGCCGGCCCCGAGTGGGCCGGTGAGCTGCACATCACCGCCACCGCACGGCACGCCCAGCGCGGCGCCCCGGTCTTCACCGGGCGCCCGGATGTCGCAGCAATGACATAGCCGCCTTGCCCGCCCCGTTGAGAGCGGCCGTCCGCGGATCGGCGGCCCGGTGCACCCGGATGCCCAGCCGCGCGGCGACCGCCTCGACCAGCCCCGGATGCAACGCGCCGTCCCCGACCAGGAGCAGCCCGTCCTCCGGCGGCTCGACGTCGAGGCTGTCCACATGGGCCGCGATGTGGTCGACGATCACGTCCACCGGCACGTCGCTGGACAGGTCACGGGTGCCGATGTCGCTGCGCCGGGCCTCGACGACCCGCCCGTAGTCCAGGACGGCGACCTCGGTCAGCTCGGCGCCCACATCGGCGACCAGCAGCATGTCGGCCGTCTCGCCGGCGCCCATCGCGGCCGCCCGCACACTGTCGATCAGCAGCAGCCGGGACGGCTCGAACACCGCCTTCAGCACCCGCCGGGTGGTCTCCTGGTCGTCACCGGACGCCAGGACCGGCCGGCACGCCACCACCACGCCACCGGACGGCACCGGCTGCGCGAACGTGCCGACCAGCTGCGACAGCATGGCCACACACCCGTCGAAGTCGACCACCCGGCCCCGGCGGATCAGCGGGCCGGCACTGTCGCACCGGCCACTGACCACACCCTGCCGATCGGTCCACACACCTGCGATGTCACTGCCGAGATCGACAGCGATCGCGGACGCCATTTTCGTCACCCAACCTGCTTCTGCTGGCACGGAACACAGAACCGCGCGTGCGGCAGAACCTCCAGCCGCTCCGCCGGGATGGCCCCCGCGCACCCCTCACACCGCCCGTAGGCGCCCTCGGCGATTCGCCGCAGCGCCCCGGACACCTGCTCAACGCTACGTCGGGTCGCGGCGATCAGCGCCTCCTGGTTGTGTGACTCACCAGGATCGCCGGTGTCGGCGCTCATTTCGGTGAGTTCTCGGAGCCGGGCCGTCTGCCGGTCCAGCTCGTCGGTCAATGCAGCGTGCACTACGGCGAAGCGTCTGTCGACGTCGATACTCACGGGATTTCCTCCGGGCAACAAAAAAGGCCGAAGCTGATGAGCTTCGCCCTGGGCGGTCGTTTCTGGTGACAACGTCTCCGCCGGCGGGCCGCGCCCTCCCGGGGCGGCCGCCGGCCGGTGGGCAGCACGAGCCGCCGTCACCGCGGTGACGGCGGGCGCGTTCGACCTCACCGGAAGCATCCGAACACCATAGGCCGCCCTTCGCGGCCTGCCAAACGGTTACCGGGCCGGGTCCCGGCCCAGCGCCGTGAGCAGCCGGTCCAGCGGTGTCGCCGCCTCGCCGGCCGGCACCGCCGGCCCGAACGGGGCGCCGGGGGCGAGCCGCTGGTCGTCGTCGGGCACCGCGAGGGCGATCGGCAGGCAGGCCGCGACCAGCTCCGGCGCCGGGTCGAAGGCCACCCCGCGGGCCGTCGCCACGTCCCAGGCGTGCACGACGTAGTCGACCAGGTGGAACCCGACCGCCATCGTCGCCGGAACCGTCCGGGAGCCGAGCTCCGGCATGGTGAACGCGGTGTTCCCGGCGGCCGGGAACGCGGCCAGCACCTCGGCGGCCGCCGAACGATAGGCGGCGACCGGGTCGGCGGCGGGCACGGGCTGCCACGGCTCCGGGTCGGCGCCGTGCCCGTCGGCGGCCGCGGCGAACCCGCGGTGCTGGGCGGTCATGTGGGCGATCAGGGTGGCCAGGTCCCAGCCGGCGCACGGGGTGGGCCGGGACAGGTCGTCGGGGGTGATCGGCGCGATCAGCTCGACGCTGAGGGCGACGGCCCGGCGGTCGAGTTCCAGCAACTCCGCGAAGTCAGTAAGCATGCGCCTATCATGTGCATGTGCTTACGGTATGCGCAAGCGGGTATTCTCGGCGGCGTGACCCGGCCCGACCTGGCGGCGATGATCGGCCCGCTCGGGCGCGCCCTGCTCGCCCTCGAAGCGCCCATCCTCGCGGCGCACGGCCTCGCCATGTGGGCGTATGCGGTGCTCCTGAGCCTCGACGACGAGCCCGTGCGCACCCAGACCGCCCTCGCCGAGGCGATCGGCGCCGACAAGACCCGCATCATCAAGATCCTCGACGACCTCACCGCCCGCGGCCTGATCGAGCGGCGCCCCGACCCCGCCGACCGCCGCGTCCGCCTGCTCTCCATCACCGCCGAGGGCCGCCGCCTCCGCGACGCCACCCGCACGGCCATCCAGGAGGCCGAGAACACCCTGCTCGACCGCCTGACGCCGGCCGAGCGCGAGACCTTCCTCACGGCACTTCAAAAACTCGTCTAGAGGTACGGACGTCGCGCCCCGCCCCCACGCAAGAGGCATCCCGGCGCGGCGGTCCGGCCGGCGGCTGCTCCGGGTGGACGCGCCGGGCCTCGGCTCGCGCGGCGGCGATGATCGCGTCGGCTCGACTCGTGTCAGGTCCGGCGGCCGCCCGTCGCTCGCGGTCGAGCCGTCGAACGGGCGGTGGCCCGGATGGCAGGATCCGCAATGTTCGTGTCGTTGCCGCCATCGGCCGGCGCGGCCACGATGGGGGACATGCTCCGGCGGATCGTGCACGTGGTCTTCGACGGGTTCCAGCTGCTCGATCTGGCCGGGCCCGCCGACGTGTTCGCCACGGCCGGCCTGCTGGCCCGGCCCGGCGGGTACCGGGTGGAGGTGGCGGCCGGGCGGGCCGGGCCGGTCGCGGCGAACACCGGGATCCGGGTCGAGGCCACGACGGCCCTGGCGGACGTCGGCGGGGAGATCGACACGCTGATCGTCTCCGGCGGCCTGTCGGTCCGGCGCCATCTCGGCGACCCGGAACTGGCCGCGCAGCTCCGCAGGATCTCGGGGCTCGCACGGCGTACCGCATCGGTCTGCAATGGGGCCTTGCTCCTCGCCGAGGCCGGACTTCTCGCCGGACGCCGGGCCACCACCCACTGGCTCGCCGCCGGCGAGCTCGCTCGCCGCTATCCGGACGTCACCGTCGACGCCGACCGGATCCATCAGCGCGACGGTGACGTGTGGACGTCGGCCGGGGTGACCGCCGGGATCGACCTGGCGCTGGCGCTGGTCGCCGACGACCACGGCGCCCGGCTGGCCCACGACGTGGCCCGCGGGCTCGTCGTCTACCTGCACCGGCCGGGCGGGCAGAGCCAGTTCAGCGCGGCGATGACGGCGCCCGCCTCACCCGACGGCACGATGCGTGAGCTGCAGGCCTACATCGACGGCAACCCGGGCGCCGACCTGAGCGTGCCGGCGCTGGCCCGGCGGACCGGCCTCAGCGAACGGCACTTCGCCCGGGTCTTCACCGAACGGGTCGGCACCCCGCCCGGCCGTTACGTGGAACGCAGCCGCGCCGAGGCCGCCCGCCGGCTGCTGGAGACCACCGACCATCCCCTCGACCGGATCGCCCGGGAGACCGGCATCGGCGCGCCGGAGACCCTGTTCCGGGTCTTCCGCCGCCTGTGGCGGGTCGCGCCCGGCGAGTACCGGCGCCGGTTCACCATGTCCTGACAGGAGCCCCGATGCACGTCGCGATCCCGCTCTACCCCCGCTTCACCGCCCTCGACGCGGTCGGCCCGTACACCGTCTTCGCCTTCGCCCCCGGCTGGCGGGTCACGTTCGTCGCCGCCGCGCCCGGACCGGTCACCGACGACGCCGGCCATCTCACCCTGCAGGCCACCACCGGGTACGCGGACCTGCCCCGCCCCGACGTCGTGGTGGTGCCCGGCGGACCCGGCACCGCCGAGGCGCTCGGCGACCGGGCGCTGCTCGACTGGATCACCGGGGCGAGCCGGCACGCGCGGTGGATGACGTCGGTGTGCAGCGGGTCGTTCCTGCTCGGGGCGGCCGGTCTGCTCACCGGCCGCCCCGCGACCACCCACTGGGGGTGGCTCGACCAGCTGGCCGCGTTCGGCGCGGTGCCGGTCAGCGAACGGGTCGTCCACGACGGCGACATCGTCACCGCGGCCGGGGTGTCCGCCGGGATCGACATGGCGCTGTTCCTGCTCGGCGCGGCCGCGGGGGAGGCGACCGCGCAGGCGGTGCAACTGGCCATGGAGTACGACCCGCAGCCGCCGTACGCGTGCGGGTCCCCGGCGGGTGCGCCCGCGGGGCTGGCCGAGGCCGCGCTCAGCCTGATCAAGTGACCGGGCCCGCCGGGTTCCGCCCTGCGTGGCCGGTCGTGCGGGGTGGCCCAGGGCCGGCTTCTGTGGCCGGCGGGCCGGTCGCGCCCGGTGGCGCGCGCCGGTCAGGTGGTCGGCGGGTCTCGGTGGCCCGGCCGGTCAGATTGTCGGCGGGTCTCGGTGGACGACCGCGACCGTGCACGCCGCGTGGCGTAGGGCGTGCTGACTGACCGAGCCGAGCAGCAGCCCCGCGACCGGCCCGTGCCCGCGGCTGCCGACCACCAGCAGTTGCGCGGCGGCGCTCGCCCGGGCCAGCGCCGCCGCCGGATGCTCCAGGGTCTCCTCCGCCTGGACGGTCAGGCCGCGGAACCGTTCGCGGATCACGGCCAGCGGCGCGCCCGGCGTCTCCTGCTCGGCAGCGGCCCGGATCACCCGCAACGGCACCCGCCGGGCGGCGGCCTGACCGGCGGCGAACGTCAGCACCGGCATCGTCAGCGCCGACCCGTCGACCCCGGCGACCACCGGGGCGCCCGGCACCGGCACCCCGCGCACCACCACGACCGGGCATCGGGCGTGCGCGCTGACCGCCGAGATCACCGAACCCAGCAGCCCGGCGACGACGCTGTGGCCGTGCCCGCCGAGCACGATCATGCGGGCGTCCCGGGACCTGTCGATCAGCGCCGCCGCCGCGTGCCCGCGGACCGCCCGGGTCGTCACGTCGACCGACGGATGCGTCTTGCACACCGTCGCGACCGCCCGTTCCAGCGTCTCGTCGATCACGTCGGCCACCGTCCGGTCCGGCCGCAACAGGGGCAGCGGCACCATCGGCGGGGCCGTCGCCGGCCACTCGTCGGCGTGGAGGACCTCGATCGGCGCGCCGGAACGAACCGCCTCGTCCCGTGCCCACAGCAGCGCGGCCTGCGCGTACGCCGACCCGTCATAACCGACCACGATCCTGCTCATGGCTACGATCCCCCTCCCGGAACCAGACTGAACGCGCCCTCCTCCTCCTGCGCATTGTGCAGTCGCAGGATGGCGTAGAGCCCGTACAACAATCGGCGCACGTCGATGACGTCCGGCGCCTTCCCGTCGTTCACGATGCGGTTCAGCCGGCCGACCTGAAACTCGATCTCGGCATGGGTACGGCTCAGCCCGCTGGTCACCTCCGTCCCACCGAGCGCCCGCGCCATGATCGGCAGCAGTTCGGCCTCCTCGGCCCGCTCGTGCGCCAGCAGCCGGTCCAGATCGGTCACCAGACGGCGTACCGGCTCCAGGCGCGGCGGCTCGCCCAGCGCGTCGGCGACCGACCGGACCCGCTCGACCAGCGGCCGCATCTCCCGGTGCTCGTCGAACAGCCGCCGCGCCGTGGCCACGTCCTCCGGCCGCAGCGTCACCGTGCGCACCCGCCCCGGGATCAGCGCGGCCATCGCCATGGCGATCGCGCCGAGGTCGATGCCTTCCTGAACCAGCGCGCCCGCGACCGGCGGCAGCAACCCCGCCGCGGCGGCCAGCATCGCCACCACGGCCAGGCCCATGCCGGTGGCCACCGCCGCCACGGCGACGCCCCGGGAGCGGCGGGCGATGAGAATGGCGTCGGCCAGCACATCGATCCGGTCGACGGTGAGCACCACGTCCGCGGCCTGCGCCGACGCGGTCATCCCCCGGGCCGCGAGCGCCACCCCGACATCGGCGGCGGCCAGGGCGGGAGCGTCGTTCACCCCGTCACCCACCATGATCGTCCGTTTCCGCCGCTCGCGTCCCGGGGGCTGCTGCTGCCCCGGCCGCTGGTCTCGGGGCCGGTGCTGTTCGGCCCGGACCAGCGCCAGCTTCCCGGCCGGGTCGCAGCCGGCGAAGACCTCGTCGGCGCCCACGATCCGGCCGACCGCCGCCGCGCCGTCACCCTGGTCACCGGTCACCAGCACCACCCGCCGGATCCCGGCGCGCCGCAGTGCCCGGATCATCCGCGGCCCCTGCGGCCGCAGCGGATCCTCCAGGCGCAGCACGCCCGCGGGCGCCCCGTCGACCGTCACCGCCACCGTCAGCAGTTCGTCGTCCGTGGGCGCCGCCGTCCGGCCCAGCCGCACCCGCCGGCCGCCGACCAGGCCCTCGATGCCGTACCCGTGCCGCTCCCGCACCTCATCCGCCGCGCCCGGACGCAGCCCCCGGCCGTGGGCGGCGCTGACGATCGCCCCGGCCAGCACGTGCGCCGAACTCTGCTCCACACTCGCCGCCAGCCGCAGCACCTCGTCGGCGGCCAGCGCCCCACCCGGAGCGACCACCACGTCGACGAGCCGCGGCCGCCCCTCGGTCAGCGTCCCGGTCTTGTCGATCAGCAGCACCTGTCCCGCCGCGAGCCGTTCCAGCGCGCCGCCGCCCTTCACCACGACCCCGGACCGGGCGGCCCGCGAGATCCCCGACATGATCGCGATCGGCGCGGCCAGCAGCAGCGGGCACGGCGTGGCCACCACCAGCACCGCCACCGCCCGCACCGGATCCCCGCTCACCGCCCACGCCGCACCCGCCAGCAGCAGCGTCAACGGCACGAAGGCAACAGCCCAGCGATCAGCCATCCGTACGAACGAGGCGCTCCCCGCCCGGGCCTGCTCCACCAGGCGAACCACCCCGGCGTACGTCGAATCCCGCGCCGTGGCGATCGCCGTCAGCCGCATCGCCGCCCCGGCGTTGACGACACCGCTGCGCACCTCCTCGCCGGCCCGCCGCTCGACCGGCATCGGCTCGCCGGTCAGCGCCGACTCGTCCAGCACCGCCGGCCCGGACAGCCGCCCGTCCACCGGCACGACCTCCCCGGCCCCCACGACCAGCCGATCCCCGACGGCCACCTCCTCGACGGCGACCACCACCGGCCCGGCAGCCGAGTCCCGGCGCGCGATCCGGGGCATCCGCTCGGCCAGCAGGCCCAGCTCGCGGCGCGCCCGCGCCTGCGCCCGCCCCTCCAGCAGCGCCCCACCGGCGAGCATCACCGCGATGACCGCCCCGGCGAACGGCTCCCCGACCCACAGCGCCCCGACCAGAGCCAGCCACGCGATGACGTCGACACTCGGCTCCCGCCGCCGGACCGCGGCGCCCAGTGTCACGGTCGACCAGCCGAGCCCGAGAAGCGCCGCCGCGATCCAGAGCCACTGCGCGGCGCCCCCGGCGATCTCCACACCCCCGAGCCGGTCCGCCGCCGTCCCGGCGGATCCCGCGGGCCCCCGGACCCAGATCGCCACCATGCCGGCCACCGTCAGCACCGCAGTGCCCGCGAACAGGCCCTGCTCCCGCCGCATGCCACCCTCCCCGAACTCGGCCCGCCTCCACCGTGGGACAAATCAGCCCGTTCCGGCAGGGCCAAAGGACCCCCCGGCGCCGTTTCCCCCGTCCCGGCCCGCCGGGGTCACCCCCCTCCGCCAGCCGTCCGGTCCGGCGCCGATTCCCGGTCCGGCCCGCCGGGGCCACGCCCCTTCACCGGTCGTCCGATCCGGCGCCGTTTCCCGGCCCGCGCCCGCCGTCGGCGTGCCTCACCTCGGATCGGCCGGGCGGATGATCACCGGGCGGGGCGGGTAAGGCGGGAGGATGGTGACTTCCGAGCTGCAGGAACGTGTCCAGCGCCGGCTCGGCCAGCTGGTCGGCTCCGGTGCTGAGGCCGGGCTGCAGGTGGCCGTCTACCAGGGCGGCACGCTGATCGTCGACGCGGTCGCGGGCACCGCCGACCCCGGCACCGGACGGCCGCTCTCCTCGCGTACCCCCGTCTTCGGTTTCTCGATCGCCAAGAACGTCACGGCCACGCTGGCGCATCTGCTCGTCGCGCGGGGGCATCTCGGCTACGACACTCCGGTCCGGGAGGTCTGGCCCGAGTTCGCCGCCAACGGCAAGGGCGCGGCGACGCTGCGGCACGTCCTGACCCACACCGTGGGGCTGCCGGCCATGCCGGCCGGGATCACGCCGCGGGAGCTGCCCGACTGGACGGCGGTCTGTGACGCGCTGGCCGCCGCCGAGCCGCTCTGGGCGCCGGGCACGGCCATGGGCTATCACTCGTACACGTTCGGCTATCTGGTCGGCGAGCTGGCCCGGCGGGCGACCGGGCGGCCGTTACGCGAGCTGCTCCGGGAGTGGATCACCACGCCGCTCGGCATCGACGATCAGCTCCACTTCGGTGTCGCGCCGGAGTCGCTGCCCGAGCCGGCCCGGCTGACCGGCGAGAAACCGCCGCCGGACGCCGGCGCGGGGACGGTTCTCGCGCCGTGGGAGTCGCGGCCGGACGCCGGATTCGGCAACACCGCGGAGATCCTGGGCGCGGACATCCCGTCGGTCGGCGCCGTCACCGCCCACGGGCTCGCCGCCATGTTCGACGCCCTGCTGCGGGGCGAGCTCGTGGACCCGGCCGCGCTGGCCGGGATGTCGGCGGTCGCGTACGACGGAATCGATCAGGTTCTCGGCACTCCGGCGCGGATGACGCTCGGCTTCCCGGCGGGACGCATCGGCGCGCCGGCGGGGGAGGGCTCGGTCGCGTTCGGATGGCCGGGCGGCGGGGGCGGCTACGCCTACGCGGATCCGGCGCATGGCGTCGCGTTCGCGCTGACGAAGACCCGGCTGACCGCGGGCTTCCACACCGCCTCGTCGCTCACCGCGCTCCTCGCCGACCACCTCGCCACCCCGCGGACCAGCCTCGGCGCGTTCTCCGCGCCGGGCGCCACCGCGACACCGTGGGAGGCGACGGCCGGTGCGCTGCAGCGGATCCAGAAGTTCCAGCTGTGCACGGTACGACCGGACGGCCGGCCGCACGTGACACCGGTGCTGGCGGTCTGGGCGTACGACGCGATGTGGTTCACCACCGGCGACGGCGAGCAGAAGGCCGGTAACCTGAGCGCCGAACCGCGCTGTGTGCTGTCCGCCGGAACCGGGACGCTGACCGGTACCGATCATGTCGTCGAGGGCGTCGCGCGGCTGATCACCGACCGGTCCACGAGGGACGCCGCGGCCACCGCGTTCGAGCAGGCCTACGGCTGGCACCTGACCCGCGACGACGGCGACTGGCGCCACCTGGGCGACGCCATCCGTACCGGAAAGGTGCGGCTCTACCGGGTCCGGCCGGAGAAGGCGTTCGCGTTCACGGCGGGCGCGGAGCCCTCGCAGACGCGTTACCGCTGGACCGGGCCGGTGGATCGAGCGGATTAGCATGACCCGATGCTCTCCGCGGGAGTCGTTCTGCACGGCCGTTACCGGCTCACCCGTCCGGTCGCAGCCGGGGGGATGGGCGAGGTGTGGCGGGCCGACGACCTGCTGCTGCACCGTGAGATCGCCGTCAAGGTGCTGCTGCCGACGTTGATGGCGGACCGGCAGTTCGTCGCCCGGTTCCGTGCCGAGGCCCGGATGATGGCCGCGCTGCGGCACCCGGGCATCGCGCCGATCCACGACTACGGCGAGAACGCGGAGGTCGGTCCGCACCGGTTCGACTACCTGGTCATGGAGTTCATCGACGGCACCTCGCTGTCGGCGCGGATCGAGGAGGCCGGGCGGCTGTCCACGGCCGACACCATGACGATCGTCGCCCAGGTCGCCGGCGCCCTGCAGGCCGCGCACACCGCAGGGATCGTGCACCGCGACGTCAAACCGAACAATCTGCTGCTGCGGCCGGGCGGCGAGGTGGTCCTCGTCGACTTCGGGGTGGCCCGGTCGGAGACGGCGGCCGGCTCACCGGCACCGGCGTGGTCCTCGGATCGGTGCACTACATGGCGCCCGAGCAGGCCGAGGGACGGCCGGTGTCAGCCGCGACCGATGTGTACGCGCTGGGCGCGGTCGCCTACACCTGCCTGGCCGGGCGGCCGCCCCACCTCGGCGACAGCCCGCTCGCGGTGCTCGCCCAGCTGGCCCACGGACAGCCGCCGGCGCTGCCGCCGGACGTTCCCGCCGAGGCCGCCGCCCTGGTGTCGCGGGCGATGGCGAAAGACCCGGCCCAGCGGTACGCGAGCGCGTCCGACCTCGCCGCCGCGGCCCGCGCCGTCATCCCCGCGCCGGCTTCCGCTTCCGCGCCCGCGCCGGCTTCCGCGCCCGCGCCGGCTCCCTCTTCCGCGCCGGCTCCCTCTTCCGCGCCCGCGCCGGCTCCGGCTTCCGCGCCGGCTTCCGCTCCCGGTTCCGCTCCGACCCGGCCTCTGCCGCCTTCCGCGACTGCCGTGACGAGGCCGTCCGAGGGTGGCCGCCGACGGACCGTGAGCGTCGTCGTAGCTGTCGTGGCCCTGCTCACCGCGGCCGGCGCGTGGGCCGGCCGCCTGCTGAACGAGAGCGACGCCGGCCCGGCTGCCCCGGCCCCCTCGGCCTCCTCGGACCCGAGCGTCCCCGCCACAACGGATCCCGTCCCCGGCACCCCGGCCGCCCGCGTCTACACCCCGGCCGAGATCTGCGGCGCTGGCCGCGGTGCGTACCGGGTGGTCGACTCGAAGAAGCTCAAGACGTCCGGCGGGACCGTACGGGGCGTCGCCTACCTGCTGTACTCGGACTCCGACGGCTCACACTGCGCGGTCACCATGAAGGAGAAGGGCGTCGGCGAGGAGGCCTCCGTGGCCGTCCACCCCAAGGGTGAGCTGGGTCTGGTGGCCGACGACGGCGGCGGCGACTACGCCGTGATGATCAGCGGGAAGGACGGCGCCTGCGTCCAGTGGAATGCCTGGATCGGCGACGTCAGTTACGTGAGCGAGAAACGGCACTGCGGCTGACCGCCGGTCAGGCGGCGCGGCCCAGGCGGGTGAAGGACACCGCGAAGACGGTCGACGCGATCCACCCGAGGATGGTGCAGAGATTCAACAGCCATTCGAGGAGTACGCCGTCGCGTTCCGACCCCGGATACCAGGTGGACCGCTGGTGCAGGTCGATCAGCGGGACCACCGTGTCGACGGCGTAGAAGAACGGGCTCAGGCAGCGGACCTTGCCGTTGCCGCAGTCACCGGGCGGCTCGTGCTCGTCCGGCAGGGGCCGCGCGCCGGCCGTGGTGAAGACCAGCGCGTTCTGGTCGGTGGCCCGCATCTGCGCCTGCACGCCGGGCACGCTCAGCCCGGCGGTGACCGCGGCGATCAGCGCCACCAGCAGGTAGAGCGCCCGTTGCGGCCGGAAACCGTACCGCACCGTGACGTCCTGCAGCAGGTCGACGAGCCGCCGCCGGCCGGTGCGCAGCCGCCGGGCCCGTCTGCGCTGGGCCACCAGCACGGTGTCCGCGCCGTCGACGTCACCGGCCGTACGCAGGACCGCCGCGAGGTGCTCCCAGGCGCGGGGGTCGTACCGGGTCATCCGGTCGAGCCAGGCGATCCGGGCGTCGGCGTCCCACACCGCCTCACCGTGCCAGGCGACCGCCTCGAACCGTTCGTAGGCGAACCCGCCGAGGTAGGAGTCGGCGGGCCAGTCCTGGTCGGGCCGGTCGGCGAGGTAGGCGGTGGACGCGCCGGTGAAGTCGACGCCGCCCGAGGTGACGTGCCAGCCCAGGTTCACCCCGCCGCGGATGACGGCGGAGACGGCGTCGACGGCGGTGGCCCGGCCACCCGGCGGCTCCGCGCCCGGTGACCAGGTGAGGGTCGCGCCGTCGGCGCGCAGCCGGCCGCCGATGACGGCCCGGTTCAGCACGACCCGCCCGACCGAACGGAACCGCCCGCACAGCCGCACGTTGCCGGTCACCTGGGCCATGTGCAGGCTCACCGTCGGCCCGCCCGGGTTGGTGACGAAGGCGTCCTCGGCGTCGACGACCCCGGTGATCGCGGCGCCGCGGAACGCCAGCGACCCACCGAGCGCGGACACGCCGCGCAGCTGCACGTCGCCGGTGACGGTCAGGTTGACGGCGGACAGGCAGCGCCGGTCGTGCGGCTCGGCGAACGACGTCCGGTCCAGACGGAGCGGGCCGTCGATGCGGGCGCTGTCGAGCAGCACCGTCCCCTCCACCGAGGCGTCCCGGCCGTCGAGGCCGCCACCGAGCCGGGCCTGGCTGAGGTCGACCGCCGTGTCCCGCGGGTTCCACAGCGCCCCGGCCAGGTGGATCCCGCCGTCGAGCTGCGCGCCGGGCAGCAGCGCACCGCGTACCACCGTGTCGCCCTCGATCCGCACCGTCCCGTGGACGGTGAGCCGCGGGGCCACCAGGACGGCCCGCCCGGTGTGCGCGGCCACCGAGTACGAACGCACGCTGCTGCCCGGCGGCGGGGCGGTCAGGTCGGCGTTGCGGATCACGAGAGCGCCCTGGATCGTCGTGTGGCTCAGCTCGATCCGGCCGTGCACGCGGCAGCGGCCGCCGGTGCGTGCCGAGTCCAGCAGGAAGACGCTGCCACCGATGCTCGCCTCGGCCAGGTCGATGGCGCGGCCGTCGGCCGGGCTGAACCGTGCGTCCATCACGTCGAGCGAGCCGCCGAGCCGCATGGCCAGCAGGCGCAGCTCCCCGGTGGCCCGGAAGCCCCTGGTCATCCGGAGGTTCCCGGCGATCCGGACCCGTTCGGCGTGCAGGGCGCGGCCGGTGGGCGGCAGGATCCGGGTGCCGGTCAGGGCGACGCTGCCGCCGATGTCGGCGTCGCTGAGCCAGATGCTCGCCGGCCGGCCACCGGCGGTCGGGGTGGCGATGTCACCGTCGATCGTCATGCCGGTCAGGACCAGATCACGCATGATCCGCACGCCGGAGGCGAGCAGCCCCGGCAGGGTGGCCGGCCGGGCCGCGGCCGGGTCGCCGGTGATCACCAGCTCGTGCAGCTCCGCGCCCTGCACGGTGACCGGCTCGGTGAACGTGCAGGAGGTGAAGCGGAGCGGGATCGGCACGGCACACGTGCGCAGGTCGAGCCGGCCGGTGATCCTGGCCCCGGCCAGCCGGAACCCGAACGGGTCGGCCTCGCCGGCGGCCAGGCACGCGGCGCGCACGTCGGCCGCGTCGACGTCGGCGCCGGCACAGTCCAGGCCGCGGCGGGCCCGTGACGCGGCGAGCAGTTGCGGGACGAAGGGCTCGTCCGGCCGCAGCGACACCCCACCGGACCCGTCCATGCGTACACCTTAGGAAGTGCGGGTCACCTCGGGGATCCGGGTCACCGCGGCCACGCCGAGCAGGCCGAGCACGGCCAGGAGGACGAACAGGGCGCGGTAGCCGCCGCAGCGACGTCCGCCAGGCCGTGGCGGCGCCGTCCGATTCGACCTGAGGGGTGACGCGGTCGTGCGGGAGGCTCTCCGCCCGCCGGGGATCACGACGGCGAGGAGTCGATCAGTACGGGATTCACGTCCGATCACCGTCGGCACGGCTTCGTCGGCCGGGCAGCCCGGCCGTCACCGCTCGGGTGAGGCCACCGGATGCCGGTTGAGGTATTCAGCGGCGAGCCCTCGAAGGTCGAGGTTGGGCAGCAGCCGATTGTCCCGTGGTGTACCGACGCTCACCAGGCGCGGCCGTCCGGCCGGTCCGGTGACGCCGGACTCCTCCTCCACGGACTGTTCGATGGCATGCAGCTCCGGCACGACGAGCCCTACGGTGGCGCCCACGCCGACCGTCACGAGAAGAACACGCCCGGCCTCGGGGTCGGCCGGGCGCCGGCGGTTGAGCAGCGCGGGCAGGTCGATCAGCGGAATCGTCGTCCTGCTGTGGGTGAACATGCCGCCGTCGAGGCTGAACTCGATGACGGCCTGTGACCGGCTGATGGCGGCCACCTTGCTGCGGAACTCCGCGGTGCGATGCTGTTCTTCCGTGATGTCAGCGGCGAACTTGAAGACCTTGGACGGCCGCCCGTCGGGCCCCAGAACGGGGTTGTACGACGCGAGGAGCCATACCTCCCGGTCGCCCTTCGCCATACGCTTGAACTCGCCCGGCACGAAATCGCCACGACCCAGCCGTTTCCAGAAGTCACTGTAGTCCTGCCGGTCGGCGGAGCCCGGCGGCATGAACATGCGGTGGTGCCGGCCGACGATCTCGTCGAGGGTGTAACCCATGGTGTCGAGGAAGTTCTGGTTGGCGTCCAGAATCGTGCCGTCCATATCGAACTCGATCATGGCTCTCGAGCGGCTGACGGCGGCGATCTTGCCCTCGAACTCGGCGGTCCGCTGTCGGTCGGCGGTGATGTCGGCGGCGAACTTCACGATCTTGACCGGTCGGCCGTCGGGCCCGAGGATCGGATTGTAGGTGGCTCGCAGCCACACCGGCCGGCCGTCCTTGGCCACCCTGAGGTAGACCCCGCCCTGGTACTGGCCGTCGCTCAGCCTGTTCCAGAAATCGCGGTATCCGGGGCCGCGCGCTTCCTGGTCCGGTACGAAGATCCGGTGGTGCTGTCCGACCACCTCCTCGCGCGTGTAGCCCATGGTCGCCAGGAAGTTCTGGTTGACCTCCAGGATGGTGCCCGAGAGGTCGAATTCGATCACCGCTTGGGACCGGCCGAGTGCCGTGACCTTGGCTCGGTCCTCGACGGCCTGTCGAGGCGAGGCCTGATCGGCCGATTCCGTGGTACGGTCCTCGGCCGCCAGCAGCACGACACCATCGTCCACCGCGGCCGCCGTCACGGCGAGCACTCGCTGCCGCTCCGAATCCGGCCATGCCACCACCTCGATCGGCCCGGCGACGTCCTGCCCCGCGCCGACCACCGACTGGACGGCCTGCGAGGGCACCCCCCACAACACGCCCAGTGGCTCCCCGATGACCTCGTCGTCCGGCCTGCCCGACAACGCGCAGAAGCCGGTGTCCGCGGACCGGACCGTCGCGGTGGTCACGTCGACAGTCGCCATGCAGAACCGGTGGACGGCGACCCGGGCCGCGGCACGCTCAGTGCGGCGCCGGACAGGGAGGACTTCGAGATCCGCATCTTCTGCTCCTCGACCTTGACGGGGTGTAGTTCGGCCCACGATCGCCATGCCCGGTTTCGACCGCGGGCTACATTGCTGAGGTTGCGTTGCCGGCCTCCATCGGCCGGAAAGGTTCAGAGCTGAAGCATCGGCCGGTCGGACATCTCCGCCTTCGGGCCGGGCCGCCGGGCTTGAGGACCGCAGACGGTCCTCAATTCCGCGCCGACGTGTTCGGTGTCGCAGTGGAGGGCCCGTCGCCTGGGCGATGCATCCTCTGACGTGGTCTCAGGTCGTGCCCCAGAGTCGCCACGGAGCCCTTGACTTCTTCTCGACCTGCCTCGGCAGCAGGGTACGGAGGTGGTCCGCCAGCTCCGGCATGTAGTTCGGCTTCGCAATCCAGGCGGCCACGCCGGCGACTCGTGCGAGTTCGGCGTCCATCTCTGCCGTGCGATCGGTCAGGATGATGATCGGGACGGGGCGGGACGCGCGGGATCCCTGTATCCGGCGGCAGAATTCCAGACAGTTCGATCGGACGAGATCCTGGTCGAGGACGATCAGATCCGGGGGCGTGGCTGCTGCGGATTCGGTGGCACTGTCGCGGTCGGCGGCACTCCTCGTGTGATATCCGATGACTCCCAACATGCAATTGAGGAATGCGAGCGTCCAGTCGTCGCGCGTGGCAACCAGGATCGTGCGCGGCTCTTCCCGGCGCGACGTGCCATCGGCTCCGGCGAGCCGCTCGACATCCGGCACCGATCGCTCGGCAGGCGTCATGGGGTCTCCTCTCGCGACGGTGATCTGGTCGAGGGGTCGTTCGGCGGCCCCGACATCGCAGGCGGCCGGCCGGCGATCAATCCCGGTATCGGGTCCTCGTTCGCGAGGCTTCGGCGGCTGCGACGTAGAAGTCGTCGTCGAACGTCTTGCCCGTCGCGATCATGAGGGCGATCTCGCGTCCGAGGCGGTCGAGGCATGGCAGAAGCGCGATGGCCTGGCCGATTCGTCTGTCGTCGAGCAGGCACACCGTGCCCACGGTGTCGCCCTGCACCCGCAGTGGCACTCCCACATAGGCGGTCATGCCGTCCGCCCGAGCCGCCGGACCGTCGGAGCCGGCGTGCCAGGCGGGAAGATCTTCGATCACCAGTGGCCGTCCGGCGATGACGACCTGGGCGCACGGCGACCGCAGGCGGGGTGTCGATCGAGCCGTCTCACGCGGGCACGGCAGGCCATGGCTGCCGAGTATCCGGACAGCGTCGCATCGGACGAGGCTCACGGCGGCCGCCTTCACCTCGAAGATTCGTGTCAATATTCGTGCCGCGATCCGGAGGTCCACCGTGAGAGCCGCGCCGGCGTCGACCATGCGCGCGGTAACCGCACCGATGAGGGCCGGCCGTCGCGCCTCCGAGGCGACGACCCGAGGCGGCACCGATGGGCGATCTTGACAGAAGGCGCTGGTGGAGCTGTGCTCCGGCCGCGCCGGTGTGGCGAGTGGGTGGAAACGTTCACCGGGTTTCATCTCTGCTCGGTCTCCTCATCTCGTCGCTGAGCCTGTTGCCGCCTTCGGGAAATGGATGAGCACCGCGGGGGTGGCGCCGGGCTCCGGTCACCTTCCTTCGGGTGGACGGCGACTCGGAGCGCCTCGCCGGCACAATTCGGACGGAAAGGTTCAGTCCTGAAACATTCCTTGGCTGAATTGGATCAGCCGACGGGCTGGGGTGGAGGAGGCGAGCGTTGCAGCGCCACGGCGCTGTCACCGGGAAGCAGCCAGGGCCCCGGCTGACGCGCTCGTTTTCGAGCCGAACCTTTCCGCGGCAAAGGCCGGGCCCGCACCGATCTTCCTGCCGGAATGCTTCAGCTCGGAAGAAACGGCCGCCCACTAGAGCGATACTGTTCGGATGCCGGATATCGAGGTCACCGCCGCGGTGCTGGGCCGGATCATTGTGCAGGCGGGCCGCATACTCGATGTCCCGTTCGGTGAAGTGCTCGAACGTTACGGTCTCACCCGCAACGCGTGGTGGTTGTTGACCGAGTTGTACCGCACGCGAGACGAAGAGCCGGCCGCAATCGGCGAGTACGCCCGGCGCAGCGGCCTCGCCGCCTCATCCGCCACCATCGCCACGGAACAACTCACCAAACGCAAGCTGGTTCGACGCCGGCAGCCCAAGGACAACCGGCGGACGACCCTGGTGAACATCACGGGCGCCGGCGTGAGCCTCGTCGAAAGCGCGCGATCGGACCTGGAGCGGTCCGTGGCCGGGCTCTACGACCTTTTCGACAGCGACGACCGCCGTTTGCTGCAGGGGCTGCTGACCCGCATCGTCACCCGCGGCGTACATCGATCCGAGCTGCAGGTCTGAATGCTGGTGCACCGTTCCCGGTTCAACCGGTGTCGGCGTCGCAGCCGACACTCCCGGCGCATGGGGTCGGAAGCGTGAACCAGACCAGGGAGCCGTGACCGGGATCCGCTTCCAGCCCGACCGTGCCGCCGTGCCGCCGGACCACCCGGTGGACCAGCGCGAGACCCAGGTCGAAACCGGTGAGTTCCCGCAGCCCGCCACGAGTTCGGCCGAGCTCTGCGCTTCCCCCAGGCGGCACACCGACTCCGTTGTCCACAACCTCGATACGGCACGTCGGCCCATCCGCCGGGACCGCTCGTATCGACACCCGTGCGGGCCGGCCCGGAACTGCACGGTCGATGGCGTACCCGATGAGGTTGTCGAACACCTGTCGCAGCAGTGTCGCGTCGCCGTGCACCGCCGGAAGGTCGGCGATCGCGATCCGCGGCGCCGGACCTGTGCTGGAGCCGTTGCGGCCGGCCGCCACCTCGGCTGCCAGAGCGGTCAGATCCACGTGGCCGGGACGCAGCGCCACGCTGTCGGCTACCGCGTAGGCCACCAGTTTGTCGTTCAGTTCCCGGATTCGACGCACGTTGGTCTGCACGGTCTCCAGCAGGGCGTGTTGCTCCGCGGAGAACCGTGTGCCCGCCCGGGTCCGTAGAGCCTCGGCCTCCGCGGCCACTTCGGCCAGCAGCGCCCGTAGCTGAAGGGCCAGACATCCGACGACCGCCGGAAGGCCGGTTGCGGCCTCCAGAGAGAGGCTGTCGACGAGTTGCCCGCGACGCTGGTGCGCCCAGCGGGCCGCGGTGACCACGGCAGCCTCGCGCTGTGAGTGATCCCGGTCGGCAGCGAGCGCGGCGGTGAGGGCGGACAACAGGATGACCAGCGTCAAGGTGGCACTCAGGCCGACATAGGCATCTGGTGAGAGAGCCAAGAAGAACCCCCGGGTACGACGATCCCGCGGTGAACGGGATGTACGACGATGGGGGGATTTCGCTGAGCATGCGGGGTCGTGTCCCTCGTGGGCCAGGGCCGAAGGTCCCGTCCGGGCAGGACTTCGGTTCATTCGGCTGCCTCGGGGCAGGCCGTCGGCAACGTGATCCGGAACCGGCTCCCCCCTCCGTGGTTGCCGTCGACGTCGATGAACCCGCCGTGCCGCTCCACAGCCCGGCGAACGATGGCCAGTCCCAGCCCGGTGCCCGGGTAGCGCTCGCTGCCGCCCACCCGCGTGAAGGGATCGAAGACATGCGCCCGCTGCTCCGGCGCGATCCCTATACCATGGTCGGCGACCTCGACGCGGCACATCGACCGGCCTTCGTGCACCGCGCTTATCTCGACCGCGGCCGGTGTTCCGGGCTCGGTGTACTTCACGGCGTTGCCGATGAGATTCTCGAAGATCTGGCGCAACAGCGTCGGATCCCCGTGGACGGTCGGCAGGGCCGCCACGTCGATCCGGGGAGGATGCCCGGACCGGGACGCGCGCCACTCCTCGGCGATCTCCGAGACCAGGGAGTGCAGGTCCACCTCGATGGCGTGCAGTGTCGCACTGTCCGCGGTGGCGTACGCCAGCAGATCCTCGAGCAGGGTGTGCATCCGGCGGGTGCCGGCATGCAGCCGGTCGAGGAATCCGCGATGGTCCTCGGTGAGAAGGCCGGCGGCCTCGTCACGCAGCACGTCCACGTAGCCGGCAACCGTGGCCAGCGGGGCGCGCAGATCGTGGGCGACGACGCCGGCGAAGCCGACCAGTTCCAGCTCCCTCATCCGCAACTGCTGCTCGATCTCCTCGCGCCGGCGGATGTCCGCTTCGAGAGCGGCCGTAGCCCTGACCACCTCCCGGGCAGCCCGGTTGCGGGAGAACCACGATACGGTGACCGGGACTGCGAGCAGGGATGCCATGACCGCGCCCAGGATGGCGGCGGTGGCGTGCAAACCGACCCCGGTGGGCGGAAGCAACGAGACCGTGGGGCGGATGTCCAGGCGCCAGCTCCGTTGCGGAACGGCGATCGTCACCTCTCTGCCGTCCACCGAGGGATCCACCTGGTCAGGCCGCCAGTCGGCGACGGTGACGACCGACGTGCCGAGTTCGGAAAGCTTCACATCGGCGTCGTCTCCGGCGGCCAGCCCGATGGCCTCCCTCAGGAAGTCGGTGCCCCGCAAAGCCATCACCACCCATCCCGTACCGGGCTCGCCCACCGGCGCCGCGAGGAGGAACGACAGTTGCTGCTCGGCGGCCGGCAGAGCCGCGTCACGCAGGAGCCGATAAGCCCGGCTCATCGCCATCTCCCCGGTGTTCCGTGCCCGGACCAGGACGTCCCGTGCCGCCGGGACCGCGGCGGCGTCGATACCGAGCCGAGGCGGCAGGCCGTCCAGCGGGCGGGTGAGCACCGAGAAGTAGTGTTCACCCGCACCGATGGGAAGCACGCCGAGAGCGGGGTCGCCGAGTTCACGCCATCGGGCCTGGACCGCCGGCACATCGGCGGTCTCGGCGGCCACGACGAAGCTCACCGTGGCGGCTCCCGGGAGCCGGTCACGGGTGAGCGGCTCGGTCAGGTCCGCGAAGCCGGCCGCATCGAGCCGCTCCAGCACCGCCACGGCCGCCGCCACGTCGGCCAGTGCCACGCGGTAGCGTTCGATCTCCGCGGTCACGGAGCGTTCGATCACCTCGGCCTTGTGCTCGAACAGCGTCTCGGCGCTGCCGTGGACGATCCGGTAGATACCGAAGCTCGAAGCCGCGGCCGTGGTCAGGAACACCATGACGCCGACCAGGACGAGAAGCCAACCGCTCGGCCATCTGGGGGCCCACCGCCGGGTATGTGCTGCCAGCGACGGGTGTCCGAATCGATTCATCCGACAACCTCCGGCCTCTTGGCGACTGGTGGAGCCGCCGACGAATCCGGGGGGTGCAGAGAGACTGGCTCCGCGGGGCACCCTTCGAACAGGGTCGAAAGTCCCTGGCAGTACGCCCTGTCGGTGGCCTATACGTTATGGGTCGGGGCCTGCTGTGCCGTGCCGTCGCCAGCGGTCACACGGAGACTCCGTCGCAGGGCGAAGATCATCACCGCCGCGGGTACGAAGTGCAGCCCGGCCAGCGCGACGACGGTCGGTGTGCCCGCCCCGGAGACGACCGGGGGGATCAGCGAGATCGCGGTCAGCGCCACCGCCGTCACCACGAAGCGTCGGGCGGGCCGGGCGCTCCACCGTCGCAGCGCCACCGCGAGGACCACGCTGGCGGCCGAGAAGAACGCCGTCACCACCGCGAACCCCGCCAGTGGGATCGTCTCGCCGCCGTCGGGGACCGCGAAGTCGACGCCGGCGGCCCCGGCGAGCGCCGCGGCCAGGGTGGTGGCCGCCACCGCGACGACGGCGGCTACCGTGCCGGTGGCGAGGGGATCGGTCCTGCGCATGAGGTGTTCTCCAGGGTGGGTCCGGGACGGGTGGGCGAGGATGACACGCGCGCCGCGGCGCAGCGTGAGCGTCGGCACGGCTACTCGGCGGGCAGACGGTCCGGCAGCCCGAGCCCCGCGAACCGGTCGGCGTGGAAGATGGTGACCTCGGTGATCGCCCCGCCGCTGATCCGCAGCACGTCGAGCGTCAGCGGCAGGTACGCCCCCTGGTCCGCCCGCCAGTGGTAGAAGGCGATCGCGGGCTGCCGGTTCACCGCCGTCGCCACCCCGCGCAGGCCCGTCATCTCGGCGAACCCGTCGTCGATCCAGTTGCCCAGCACCGAGTCCCGGCCCAGGTGCAGCCCGGGGGTGGGCGGCATCGACGAGCGGACGTCGTCGCGCAGCAGCGCGGTCAGCGCCGGGATGTCGGTGGCCACGCTCGCCTCGGTGAACCGGCGGACCAGCTCCCGTGTCCCCGTGTCCTCCTCGCCGCCGGCCCAGTCCTGCCGCTCGGCGGGCAGATGTTCCCGCATCCCGGCGCGGGCCCGCTGCAGCGCCGAGTTCACCGAGTTGACCGAGTCGCCGAGCAGCTCCGCCACGTCCTTGGCGGGCCAGCCGAGCACGTCACGCAGGATCAGCACGGCCCGTGGCCGCGGCGCGAGATGCTGCACCGCGACCAGGTAGGCCAGCTCGATCGTCTCCCGCGCCACGGCCAGCGACTCCGGCTCGTCGGCGCCGGCCGCGGGCAGCTCGTCGAGGAGCCGGTCGGGGTACGGCTGCAGCCACCGCACCTCGCCACCGGACGCCGGCTCCGGGCGGCACCTGGCGAGCAGATCCAGGCAGGCGTTGGTGGCGATCCGGTAGAGCCACGCCCGGAACGTCGACCGCCCCTCGAACGTCTCGCGCCGCCGCCACGCCCGCAGGAACGTCTCCTGCACGGTGTCCTCGGCGTCCTCGAACGAGCCGAGCATCCGGTAGCAGTGCACGTGCAGCTCCCGCCGGTGCCGTTCGGCCAGCCCGGCGAACTCCGGCTCGTCGACCTCGCCCGGACCGCTCACGTCCCGCTCCTCCAGCCGCATGTCCGCACCCATCACCCGTCATCCTTCCTCGTCGGCGAACCCTGTCGTACGTATGACGGGGACTGGCGCGAGAACTCATCACCGGGCGCGTGACCGGGCCCGCGCCGTCCCGCCGAGCGCCACGGCGACCAGGCCGAACAGCACGCCCGCGTAACCGCCGACCACCCCGTTGCCGGTGCCCGGCCCGCCGTCGGCGGTGGCGAGCACCCACACCCCGGCGATCAGGCCGGCCGCCCCGGCGGCCAGCGCGATCAGTGAGTTCCGTGATCGGCCCGCGGCGGCCCGGGAATGGGCCCGCCAGCCGGTGACCACGCCGGCCAGGGCGACCACGGCGGCCAGTGTGGCCACCGCCCGGTCGACGGTCAGGGTGGCGCCGACGTCGGCGGACTCGGCAAGATGCAGCAGCTCGACCATGATGGCCCCCTCGTGGATCCGGATGGAATGTCACCCATCGTGGCCGTCCGGCCGGCCGGGGGCATCGTGCGGACGCCGACACCTCCGCTGCCACGGATGTGGACGCCGGCTACCACGCGCGTGGTAGCCGGCACAGAAAACGGGGCAGATCAACGACAATCGAGCCGTGTAGGGTCCGGGGCGTGATAGTGCAGTCCGTCGTCTCAGCGGCGAGTTCCGACAACAGCGTGTCGTACAGCATCGGCTTCGCGGTGGGCAGGATCCTCTGCTGCCTCATCGTCGTCGGCGCCATCGGGGGCGCGATCGTGATGGCGATCCGGTCGGTTCGCGCGCGCACCGCGCCGAAGGGCTACGGGCCGCCGCCCTACCCGCCGCAGCAGGGCTACTACCCGCCGCCGGGCCAGCCGCCGCAGGGCGGCTACTACCCGCCGGGCCAGGAGCCGCCGGGTGGTTATTACCCGCCGCCGGGCCAGCAGCCGCCGGGTGGCTACTACCCGCCGCCGGGGCAGCCGCCGACCCCGCCGCCGCCCTACGGCGAGTACCCTCCGCAGCCCTACGGCGGATATCCGCCGCCGCCCGGCGACAACCCGCCGCCTCCGCCGCCTACCGATCCGCCGCCGTACCGTCCGTAGGGGCGCCCAGCTCGAAGTCGGCCCGCCGTGACTCCACCCCGTTGACCTGCAGCGCGATCGCGTGGCCGCCGGGGTGGTAACGGCGTGTCGTGATGGGACGGAACGAGTGCTCCCGTACCACCTCGATCCGTTCTCCCGGCGCGAGCGTGCCGGTGGTGAGCTTGAAGGTCCTGCCGGTCTGACCGCCGTTGGCCTTGCGATGGTGCACGACGTAGTCGATCGTGAGCCTCGCCTGTTCGGCGCCGGTGTTGCGGATCGCGGCGGTGAACCGGACGCTGCCACCGAACGGGACACTCGTACGGTCCAGATGCGGCCCGTCGACCTCGACGGTGGCGGCGCCGAACCCGAGCAGCTCCAGCGCCTCCGGATGTCCGCGTTTGATCAGCGTGCGCAGTCCGTGGCGGACGACCCGGCCGGTGTCCGGGCCCGGGTCGGCCAGCCAGCGGCGGGCGGTGCCGACGACCAGCCCGGGGTGGTCGCGGCTCAGATCGTTGAGGTGGTTGGCGACCGACCGGCGGACGTACTCGCTGTCGTCGCGGTAGAGGGCGTCCAGGATCGGCACCGTCGCCCCGGGCCGCGCCAGAATCTCCGGCACCCGTGTCGACCAGGGCAGATAGGGCCGGGTGCCCTCGGAGGCGAGCCGGCGCACGTCGGTGTCCGCCGACCGGGTCCACCCGGCGACGATGCCGAGCGCCCGGTCCAGGTCGTGCCGCAGCAGCGCCCGGATCGCGAACTCCGCAGTGAGCCGCCCGGTGAGTTCGGCGAGCAGCGCCATCGCCGCGTCGAACGCCTCGGTCCCGCCGTCCTCGACCGCACGGGTGGCGACGGCGCCGGTGACCGGCCAGATCAGCCAGCCGGTGAACTCGGGGGCGAGGTCGCAGGCCCTGCGCACCGCCCGGTCCAGGTCGGCGTAGTCCCCGGGCAGGTCGGTGAGCAGGGCGTCGCGCAGCAGGTCGGCGCGTTCCCGCAGGCTCAGCGGGCCGATCCGGGACTCCGCGGCACGCAGGGCGGCCAGGTCGGCGCCGGGGACGGCGGTCCGGACGGCGCTGAGCAGGCTCGCGACAGTGCGCGGGCCGATGAGCTCGTCGGCGGTGGGCATGCCCGGGACTGTAGCGGCCCGGCCCCGGCTCAGCCGGCGGCGGTCAGCGCACGTGCCGGGCGATGATCCGGGCGCAGTCCAGCGACTCGGCGTGGGTGGTGTCGACCTCCACGTCGTACACCACGCCCTGATGTGCCACCTCCGCCTGCCGGGCGGCCATGCCGGGCGTCCGGTCGCCGCGGGCGATCTCGCGGGCCGCGGCGGCCTCCGGCGAGCACCGCACCCCCACCCACAGCACCTCCAGGCCGGCCAGGTGGCCGCGGAGCCGTTCCTGGGAGGCCCGACCGCCGAGGAACACGTCGTCGATGACGACCCGCGCGCCCGCCCTGGCCATCGCGGCGACCCCCGTGGTCCAGGCGGTCTCCAGAGGCCCCCACTGCTCGCCGACGACGACCTCACCGGCCGGTCCGAACGAGATCCCGGCCGTGGTGCCGACGAGAGCGGGCGGCAGCCGCTCGATCAGGTCGTCCACCCCGAGACTGATCCACGGATGCGGCAGGATCGACTGGAGACAGCGGACGATGCCGGTCTTCCCCGAGCTCGACCCTCCGTTGATCACGATGACCTCGGTGCCCATACGCCTGCTCCCGGTGGTGGTGTGACCGATATCGTCGACGGATGCGGGTGATCGAGATGACCTCCGAGCCGGCCGTCGCGGGCGACCGTGACACCGTCGGCGGCTGGCCTGTCCTGGACGCCGGTCAGTCGTGGCCGGAGTGCACGTGCGGGCGGCGGATGGCGCTGTTCTTCCAGATCGACGTGCCCGCCGACGTCGCGGTCTTCGGCGGCGAGCACCTGCTGGTCTTCCAGTGCCCGGTGCACAACGACGCCGCGTTCGGCCCGGCACGGCTGCCGGAGCGCTACTGGGAGACGCCGCTGGGCGGCAACGACACCGCGTTCTGGCGGATCCTGCGGCACCGCGGCGACGTGGTGGCCGCCGAGCCGGACCCGACCCTGCAGCCGTTGCGGCTGGTGCTGCGTGAGGCCGGGCCGGACGACGAGTGGGAGTTCCGGGTCGGTGGCGAGCCCGACTGGATCCAGGGCCCGGAGGAGCACACGTGCGCCTGCGGGGCCGCCCTGGAGTTCCTGGCGCAGGTGCCGGAGGACTTCGGGTTCCCGAAACGGCCCGAGGCGCCGGAGCAGATCGACTGTTTCGACTCCGACGCGTACGGGCTGTTCCTGGGCAACATGGTCTACCTGCTCGCCTGCCCGCGGCGCTGTGACGCGGCGGCGGCCTGGCCGGTGAATCAGAACTGACGCCGACGCCGGATCAGGGCGGCGGCCGAATCGGGACTGCGGCCGGCTCAGAACTGCGGCTGGCTCAGAACTGCGGCGCCGTCCGCTCGATCGGGGCCAGGCCGGCGATCACCAGGGCCAGCTGCTCGGTGGCCGTCCACTCGTGGCGGGCCTCCTGCAGCAGGCCGGGCAGGGCGGACAGCGGCGCGGTCATGTCGACGGCCCGCTCCGGATCGAACGCCGGCTCGTGATCCTCCAGCCGCTCCCGGAACGCGTCCGAGGCCAGCGACAGCACCTGGTTGTCGACGTCTCCGAAGAACAGCCCCGCGTCGGTGATCGCGTCGGCCAGCGGCACCCCCGCGATGATCTCCAGGGTGGCGATGTCGCCGGCGAGCACCGCCTCGGCGAGCGTGTGGGCGTGCTCCAGGCCGTCGAGCAGCCACTGGTCGGACCACATGCCCTCCCACGTCTCGGCGGCCACGTCGGCGCCGAAGTAGTCGGCCGGCCGGGTGTCGCCGGTGGGCGCGTCGAACAGGTCGCCGAGCGAGCCGGGCGGACGGCCCGCGGTGGACAGCGCCAGACCTCGCCGGACCCGGTCACGGTTGGTCTCGCCGGCCCGGCGCTCGTGGACGGCCGTGTCGGCGGCCGGGGCGTCGAACGCCGCATACAGATAGGTCAGCAGGTTGACCCGGGCGTAGTCGGCGGCGAACCGGAACGCGGCCTCGGTCGTCGCCGGTGGGGTGAAGCCGCTGCGACGGGCCAGCACCGCATCGATCCTGGCCTGCCTCGCGGCCACGGCGTCGCGGTCTCCGGCACGGAATCTGCTCGACATTCACCGAACGATACCGGCGTACCCCGATCCCGGTGGCCCCGCGGGAGCCCCCGGATGATCACCGCCGGGGGCGACCTGTCGCAGCAGCGCGTCGACGGCGGTCAGCAGTTGCCCGGCGGAGAACGGCTTCTCCAGGTGCCCCTCACCCGGCCGGGGCGGCGGTGGCTCGCCGGGATAGCCGGTGCAGTACAGCATCGGCAGCGTCGGGTCGGCCCGGCGCAACACCTCGGCCAGGCGAGGGCCGGACATCCGGGGCATCACCACGTCGGTGACCACCAGATCACAACGGTCCTGCGCGTGCGCCGTGACGGCCGCGTCGCCGCTGGTCGCCGACCGGGCCCGGTAGCCGCCGCCGGCCAGGATCCGGGCGATGCCGGCGCCGAGGACCGGCTCGTCCTCGACGACCAGAACGCTCTGCCCGCGGCCGCGGGGCGCCTGCCGTGCGCTGCGCCGGGACACGTCAGAGAAGTCGCCGGTGGTCCGGAGGTAGATCCGGAAGGTGGTGCCGGCGCCGGGTCGGGAGCTGACCGCGATGCCGCCGCCGGCCGCGGTGATGATCTCCCGTACCGTCGCCAGCCCCAGCCCGGTGCCGTGTCCCCGGGGTTTGGTGGTGAAGAACGGGTCGAAGATGCGCGTCACGATCTCCGGTGACATGCCCGCGCCGGTGTCGCTGACGAGGATCTCCAGGTAGCGGCCTGCCTGCAAGGCCGGACGGACCCCGGGCGGGCCGTCCTCGAAGTCGGCGGCGGTGGCCGCGAGGACCAGGCGGCCGCCGTCCGGCATGGCGTCCCGGGCGTTGACCGCCAGGTTGATCACGACCTGCTGCAGCTGCCCGGCGTCGGCGCGGATGAGGACCGGTTCCGGTGACGGCACGAGGGTCAGCGCGATGTGCTCGCCGAGGGTCCGGGAGAGCAGTGCGTACGACTCGGCGAGGACCGCGTTGCCGTCGAGGACCTCGTCGGGGCGTGCCGCATCGTGCCGGATGAAGCCGAGCAGTTGCCCGGTGAGCCCGACCGCCCGTTCGGCCGCGGTGCGGACGTGGCCCAGGTCGTCGCGGGTCTCGTCCTCGGCGTGCTCGGCGACGAACTCGGTGTAGTTGAGGATGATGCCGAGGATGTTGTTGAAGTCGTGGGCGATGCCGCCGGCCAGTTGCCCCAGGCAGGCCATCCGCTGCGCCTGCCGGGCCCGTTCGGCGTCGGCCCGCCGCCTGGCCTCGGCGATCACCGCCCCGATGACGGCCAGCGCGACCGCCACCACGCTCAGCATCACGATGTAGCGCCGCGTCGACCGGCCGACCGCCTCCAGGCCGGCGAAGTCCGTGTCCATCGCCGAGGTGGCCAGCGCCACCGACTCGTCGCAGCCCTGGGCGATCCGGCCGTACATCTCGTTGGAGCGGCCCATCACCAGCGCGGATGCGGTGGCACGGTCGGCGGCGCGCCCCGTCCGGTACAGCTGCACGGCCGCCCGGTCGACGGCCATGAACTCGTCGAACGCCGACCGCACACCCTGCACGATGTGGCGGATGTCCGGCGAGGCGGGCAGGTTCTCCAACGTGGTCAGGTCGCTGTTGAACCGGGCCGCCGCGGCGATGAACTGCGCCCGGCTGCCGCTCGAGTCGTCGGCGGCCCCGTCCATGCTCCGGGCGATGTCCAGCGCATACGCGTTCTGCCAGCCGTTGAGGTCGGCGGACCGGTATTTGACCTGGTCGGCGGCCTGGGCCAGATGCTGCGCCCGGCGGGCCTGATCGGCCATCCGCTCCTGCCGGGCCGAGACGGAGACACCCAGCACGACCATGGTGATCAGCACGCCGACGATCGCCACGTTGATCACCAGCCGGTTCCCGGACCGCCGGTTCGGCCGCCATCGCATACTGGCAGATCCTCCCAGCAATCCTCGACAGCCGTTGGTCTTTGCTGGTCAGACCATTTGCCGCGCTGGCCGCGAGCGGCATCCACGTGCTTGGATCGCGGGCATGGGAGTTGACAGGAAGGCTCTGGTCCTCGGCGGGGGCGGCGTCACCGGCGTGGCCTGGGAGATCGGGATGCTGCACGGGCTGGCCGGACACGGCGTCGACCTGACCGGCGCCGGGCTGTTCGTCGGGACGTCGGCCGGCTCCTCGGTGGCCGCTCAGGTGCTGTCGGGCGTACCGCTGAAGGATCTTTTCGACGCTCAGCTCGCCGACGCCACCGGTGAGCTGTCCGCCCGCATCGGCCCCGGTGTCCTGCTGGGTTTCCTGGTGGCCGGCCTCTGGCCGGGCGATCCGGTGCGCGGCCGGGCCTGGCTGGGCCGGCGGGCGCTGCGCACCCGCACCGCTGTCTCGGAGGCGGACCGGCGGGCGGTGATCGCCCGGCGCGTCGGCGACGGCGGCTGGCCGGCGGTCCGGTTGCGGATCACCGCGGTCGAGGCACAGACCGGGGAGGTACGGGTTTTCGACGCCGACAGCGGGGTCTCCCTGGTCGACGCCGTCGCCGCGAGCTGCGCGGTGCCGCTGGTGTGGCCGCCCACCACGATCGACGGGGTCCGCTACGTCGACGGGGGAGTGCGCTCGGTGGCGAACGTGGACCTCGCCGCGGGCGCCGATCGTGTGGTGGTGCTCGCGCCGACGACCCGCTCGGCGCGCCCGTCCGGCCGCCCCGACGTGCAGCTGAAAGCGCTCGGGGTGCCCGGCGCTGTGGTCTCCCCGGACGCGGCGGCGGTCCGGGCGATCGGCGCCAACGTGCTCGACCCGGCCCGCCGCCGCCCCGCCGCCGAGGCCGGATACGCGCAGGCCGCCGCCGAGGCCGGCCGGCTGCGCGACCTGTGGGGTCAGTAACGGAAGTGCGACACCAGCGTCCGCAGGCCGGCCGACATGCCGGCCAGCTCCGCGGTGGCCTGCTGCGCCTCGGTGACACCCTGCGTGGTGAGCTTGGCGGCCTCGGCGACGGTCGACACGTTCACCGCGATCGTGTCGGCGGCCTGCGCGGTGTCGGCGACACTGCGGTTCATCTCGGCGGTCGTCGCGGTCTGCTCCTCGACCGCCGACGCGATGGTGGTCTGGTAATCGCTGACCCGCCGGATCACCGCCGCGATCTCGCCGATCGCCGCGACCGCGCTGGTGGTGCCGTTCTGGATGGCGTCGACCCGCCGGATGATGTCCTCGGTCGCCCGCGCCGTCTCCTGGGCCAGCTCCTTGACCTCCCCGGCCACCACGGCGAAGCCCTTGCCCGCCTCCCCGGCCCGCGCCGACTCGATGGTCGCGTTCAACGCCAGCAGGTTGGTCTGCTCGGCGATCGACGTGATCACCTTGACCACCTCGGTGATCTCCCGGGACGACTCGCCGAGCGACGCGACAGTGCTGTTGGCGGCCTCGGCGGCCTGCACCGCGGTCACCGCGACCGCGGCGGCCTCGCTGGTGGAATGGGCGATCTCCCGGATCGACGCGCCCATCTGCTCGCTGCCGGCCGACACCGCCTGCACGTTCTGTGACACCTGACCGGCGGCTTCGGCGACCGTCTGCGCCTGCGCCGCCGACTCCTCGGCCGACGTGGCGATCTCGGTGGACGCCGCCGACATCTCCTCGGCCGCGCTGGCCAGCGCCGACGACGATTCGTCGATGGTGCGCATGACCTCGCCCAGCGAGGTGAGGCTGCGACGCAGCGCTCCCGCCATCTGGGCGACCTCGTCCCGGCCGGTGACCTCGACGGGGGTCGCCAGGTCGCCGTCGGCCAGCAGGTCCAGCCGCCGGCGGATCCGCCCCACCGGCCCGGTCACCGAACCGGTGACCACGGCGGCGAGCGCCACCGCCAGAACCACCGCCCCGAGGCCGACCGCCCAGGTCAGGCGGGTGCCGGTGGTGTGGGCGGCCGCGGCCGCACGCTCGGCGGCGGCGAACTCGTCGTCGGCGGTCGTGGCCGCCCGGTCGAGCAGGTTCCCGATCTGCTCGAACAGCTCGATCTCCTTGCCCAGCACCAGCTCGTTGGCGGCCCGGTCGGTGCCGGCCGCGTAGAGCCGGGCGATCTCGGCGTCGACCGTCATGAAGTCGTCGAGCACCCCGCCGATCTGTGCCAGCGTCTCCCGGGCCGCGGCGGTCGGCGCCTGACCGGCGGCCGCCCCGATCCGGTCCCGGAACGTGCCGACCGACGCCAGGAACGCGGCCCGCGACGACCCGGTGTCGGCGGCGGCGTCCGCCACGCCACGCAGCGCGTCGAAGGCGTACGCCGTCTGCCAGCCGTTGAAGTCGGCCGCGGAGAACTTCGCATCCTTCACGGTCACGACGAACTGCTGAGCCTGCTTCATCCGGCCGGCTGCGGCCTGCTGCCTCGCCGACGCGTCCAGCGCGGCGGCCATCATCATCAGCATGAGCCCGACGACGACGGCGAAAGCCACCGCCAGTCGTGCTCCGAGGCGCATCCGGGTCAGGATCGTCACACCGACATGATCGGCCGGGCAGCCGAGCCGGTGAGTCCATTTCGCGGAATGCCGGTTCCACGGCCGGCCCGTCCGGACGACTGCGCTGTCATCATGCCTCCATGACGGGTCGTGCGCTCAGATGGATGGTGTCGGGATTCCTCGTCGTCGCGGGGCTCACCGGTCTCGTGGTGCTGCTGGCCGGGCAGGGGCTGGACCGTGCGGAGAAGTGGACATCGCTGGTCGGCGCGTTCGTCTCGGCCGGGCTGGGGCTGGCGGGGCTCACGCTGGGCCGGCTCACCCACCGGCAGTCCACCTCCGCGGGCGGAGTCAGCCGTACCGGCGCGGCCACCGCGACCGGGCCGGGCAGCATCGCGATCAGCGGTTCCCGCGGTGGTTCGGGGGCCGTGGTCGAGGACACCGGCGACGCGAACGCCGAGGACGGTGGGTACGCCGTCTCCGGCGAGGACAGCAGCGCCTGATCAGGAGGCGGCGCGCAACTCGCTCAGCACCTCGTCCGCCAAGGGGCCGATCACGGCCGCGGGGAGGTGCTCCAGGGTCGTCGTCCAGCGGCCGAGGCGGGCCGCGCGTATCAGCAGCTCGTGTGCCTCGGCTCCGGTGGCGTGCGCCGACATCCCGGTGAGGGTCTCGGCCCGGGTCTGCGGATCATCGATCATCTCGGCCAGCGCGGTCGCTCGGGCGTGGTCGCCGCTCTCCGCCGCCGCCAGAGCCACCACATGCCGGGCGTTGTCACGATCGTAGTCGGCGGTGATCGTCTCGATGACCGCCTCGGCCTCGTCGAGCTTCCCAAGCCGCGCTTCGATGCCGACCAGGCCGACCCTGCACTTGTCACGCCAGAACGGATCCGGAATCTCGACGAGTATCTCCCTCACCCGGCCGGGGTCCTCGACGTGCAGGCCGGCAAGGTTCACCAGGGCTTGCCCCCGTAATCCCGGATCCTCGATCGATCGGGCGATTCGTTCCGCCCTCGCGGCTTCCGCGCGCGGGAGGAGAAGGAAGGCAAGGGCACTCTCGCGTTCGTAGGAATCCTCCATCGCCCGTATCTCGGCCTCCACTCGATCGGGGGCGCCGGGATCGTCGGAGCGGAGGGCTATGTCCATCAGGATCCGGGCGCGCTGCCGAGCGTCGCCGATTGTCCGGGCCAGCGATGTTTCCTGCTCTCCCGTCGGCCCTTCGAGGGCTGCCATGGAAAGGATTCTCTGTTCGGGGTCGGAGATGGCGGTCGTCAACTCCTTGGCGTGATCGACGTCCCCGGTAATCCGGGCCAGCACGGCGAGGGACGCCAGGCGGCCGTCGCGATCATTGATTGCCTCGGCGAGTTTCCGGGCACGTTCGTGATCATCCTGGTCGATCGCGTCCCACATGAGGATCTCGGCCAGCGTTCTCCGGCGTTGCGGATCGACGATGAAAGCGGCGATCTCCGCCGCCACCCGCGGTGTGCCGGTCCGTGCCGATGCTCTGGCGATGTCGAGGAGCGCTTGATCTCGTGCATAGGGCTCGATGGTCGACCGAGCCGCCTGTTCGGCCCGGAGGGCAAGCCGGTGGGCCAGGCCGGGGTCGTCATCGACGATGTGCAGGCCTATCTCGGACAGCGCATCACCGTACTCACGAAGGCAATGGTGGCGAATGTTCACGTCACCCGGCACCACGATGCGCTCCGCAATGGCCAGGGCCCGCTCGATGTCTCCACTTCGTGCGATCGAGGAGGCGAACCTGCGTAACGCCCACGATTGCCAATACGGGCTGCCGGCCAGGGACTGGACGATTGATTCGGCCCAGGCTTCGTCGGCGTCGCTGTTGATGTCTCCGACCAGGATGGCCAGAGCGTTGTCCCGACGATCCGGCTGGCGAATGGCCCGAACGATGGATTCGGCGCGGTCCAGCTCACCTCGATCGACCAGGGTGAACGCAAGACTGATCGAGGAACTCCAGTGCTTGTCGGCGTCGGTGAAGCCGTCGAGTTCCTGCTGCGCCTGGTCGAGCAGCGCCCCAGCCTGATCCGGCAGCGCATCGGCGAGTCGCATGAGCAATGCGAACCGGGTCTCGGGATCGTAGGCCTCCGCCAGCAGACGTTCCGGGTCGGCGTCGTCGGGCAGTTCCGCCTCCGGTTCCGGCGGCTCGATGCCCGTGTAGGGCGGCTTCAGCAGGGGGGTCAGACTCTCGGCGCGATCCCCTTCGCCCAGATCTCGCAGGGTCTGGATCAGCGAGTGGACGGCCCGTGCACCCCTGGACCCGTCGTTCGGGTCGTCGATCGCCCTCGCGAGGGCCTCGGCGCGGGCCGGATGGCCGAGCCGTGCCCACAGGCTCGGAAGGTCGGAAGGAATATTGGCGTTGCGCAACCGCAGGGTGTCGCGCCGCCGGGCCAGCCGGATCATGGTGAGCAGGTCCGCGCCCGGCTGCCGCATCAACTCGTCCTGGGTGGCCGTCACCTCGGCCACCGCGAAACTGTCACCGCCGGTGAGGTCGAGCATCCGGTCGTGGCGTACGGCGTCCAGCGCCGCCGAGACCATCCGAGCCGGATCCCCGGTCTCGGTGAGCAGGTCGAAGTATCCCCGCAGCAGGTACTCCGGGGTGCCCTCGGGCCAGCCGCGGTCCCGGTACGTCCCGGCCCAGACGTGCAGCCGCTCCCGATGACGAGCCAGACCACCGGGCCCGAGCAGCGCCTCCGCCCGTTTCTGCAGCTCCTCGTGCCCCAGCAGGTAGACGTCGGCGTCGGGCCGCCACTGCTGTGCCCGGCGGCTGAACGTCCGCGCCGACGCCGCGCCCAGCTGTTTCGCGATCCGCCGTGGCGACAGCGTGGTCAGCTCGGCGAGGTCCTGGCCGGAGAGTCCACCGCGGGCGGCGGTCAGCAGCCCGAGCAGCTCCTGTTCGGCGGGCGTACCGTCAGCCAGCCGGTCCAGTTCACGTTCGGCGGCTTCGCGCACCACCTCGGCGTACGCGGACGGCGCCAGCGTGCGCACGATCCCGGGATCGCGCAGTGGATGCCGGTCCGGGACGTCGGACGGGATCGGCGGGTCCGGCCGCCCGGCCACGATGATCCGCAGACCGTCGGGCGGTTCGGCGGGCAGCAGCGCGGCGATGCTGTGCCCGTCGGCGCCGGTGGTGACCCCACGGTCCTCGTCGAGCCCGTCGACGACCAGGATCAGCCGCTCACCACGCTCGCGGCAGAACGCCGAGGCCTCCCGCAGCAGATCGAGGAACACCCCGTCCCGGGTGGCCTCGGTCACGAGCCCCGGTGCCGGCTGGCCGGTGAGCTGCGCCAACTGCTCGCCGACCGCGTCGGTGAAGGCGACCCGGTCGCTCTGCCCGGCCCACCGTGACGTGACGAAGAACGACACCACCCGTACCCCGGCCGGCGGCGTGAGCACGAACGTGGCCATCAGCGCCGACTTCCCGGTCCACGCCGGGGCGCGCCACCACGCGTACGGCCCGGAGCCCTCGGGAGCCGTACAGAACCGGACGAGCGTGGCCATCTCCTCGTCCCGGCCGACGAGCCGGCTGGGAGCGAACCGCCGGACCTGTTCCCGATAAGCCGAGCGGGCGGGTGGGGGTCCGCCGATCTGGATCGACCCGACCGCGCCGCTGACCGCCACGCCCCCGGCGCTGGCCGTGGCGTCCCCGCTGCTCCGGACGACGGTCCGGTTCGGCTTCCACCACGGCATGCCACCGATCCAAGCAGCCGCAGTCGCGGCGGGCAACGTCGATGCCGGGCGGGATGGGGCGGCACCCCGGAGGCGGCGCGCGCCTCCGGGGTGGCGACGGTCAGCCGAGGCGCCAGAACTGGGCGGCCAGGCCGTTGCAGGGGTAGAGCGACAGCCGGGCGCCGTTGGCGGTGTCCCAGTTGTAGTTGTCGAGGCAGGTGTTGCCGGCCACGTTGCGCAGCGAGAACCAGCCGCTGCCGCGGTCCTGGACGATCCACTGCTGGGCGGTGGAGCCGTTGCAGGTGTAGAGGCCGACGTCGGCGTTCGACGCGGTGCTGGCGGTGATGTTCGACAGGCAGGTGCCGGTGTTGCGGTTGCGGATCTCGTAGTACGTGCCGTTCCGGTAACTCAGCTCGAACTGCTGGGCGGTGCCGCCGTTGCAGTCGTAGAGCTTGACCAGCGCGTTCGGTGTGGTGTCCCGGTTCCAGTTGTCGACGCAGCGGTTGCTGTGCTGGCCGCGGATGCCGGGGTTGGTGACGGTGCTGGGGATCGGCTGGCCGAAGAACGGGTCGCCGTTCTCGCGCCACAGCAGCTGCTGCACGCGGGTGTGCCGGTTCGGGTCGGTCAGCGCGTCGGGCGTCGGGGTGGCGTAGTCCCGCGCGTGGTAGACCAGCATGTCGGTGACACCGTCCTCGGCGACGGTGAAGCTGCCGTGCCCGGGGCCGTAGACGCCGTTCGCGGTCTGGAACACCGGGTTCGGGTGCTTGTACCAGGACGCCGGGTCGAGCAGGTCGGCGGTGTCCCACGAGGAGAGCAGGCCCAGCTTGTAGCGCGAGTCGGTGGCCGACGCCGAGTAGGCGATGTAGACGCGGCCGTTCTTGACCAGCGGGGACGGGCCCTCCACGACGCCGGCCACGCCCTCCTTCTCCCACGCGACGGTCGGCCGGGCGATCTCCACGGCGGTGCCGGTGATGGCGGTCGGACCGTTCATCCTCGCCAGGTACAGGTGGCTGTTGAAGCTGGTCGACGGGCTGTCCTGGGCCCACGCGAAGTAGCGCACGCCCTTGTTGACGAAGACCGCCGCGTCCAGCTGGAACGACTCCCAGCCGGTGTTGAAACGCTGGGGCGCGCTCCACGTACCCGTCATGGGGTTGGCACTGGTGTTGCGGATCCAGTAGAGACGCTGGTCGAAGACGGCGGTGCTGGGGGAGGCGGAGAAGTACATGTACCAGGCGCCGTCGATGTACTGGATGTCCGGCGCCCAGATCCAGCCGCTGAGCGCTCCGCTGGACGGCGCGACGAACGCGTTGGACGTGGCGGCCGAGCCGAGGCCCTGCAGGGTGGTGGCGCGGCGCAGCTCGACGCGCTTGTAATCGGGCACCGAGGCGGTCATGTAGTAGTAGCCGTCGGTGTGCTTGAAGATCGCGGTGTCGGCGCGTTGTTTGATGACCGGGTTGGCGATCGCGACGAACTGGGCGGTCGCCGGGGCGGCGAGTCCGGCCAGCAACACGACCATCAGGGCCAGCACGACCGTTACCTTGCGGCGGACGCGAGCGGGGAGACACATCGAGAACTTCCTTGCCAGAGGGTGGTACGGGACGAGGTGTGATCGTTAACATGCACGTCGATGTGACGTGCGTCAAGAAACCTCGTCGAAATCTGGCGCTCACCCCCGCCGGCGGCCGTCCCGCAGCCCGCCGGCCGGTTGACGGTGTCTAGGCCACGGCGATGGCGGACCGCAGCAGGCTGAGGGCGACGTCCCCGGCAGGCATCGGTTTGGCCAGGTAGTAGCCCTGGGCCAGGTCGCAGCCGATCTCGGCGAGGGCGGTCAGCGTCGGTTCGTCCTCGATGCCCTCGGCCACCACCGTCAGGCCCAGGTTGTGGCCCAGTTCGACGGTCGAGGCCACGAGCGCCCGGGCGCCACGGTCGGTGCTCATGTCCTTGACGAACGAGCGGTCGATCTTCAGCTCGTCCAGCGGCAGCAACCGCAGGTACGTCATCGAGGAGTAGCCGGTGCCGTAGTCGTCGACGGAGATCTTCACGCCCAGGGCGCGCAGCCGGTGCAGGGCGTCGATGGCGGTGTTCGGGTCGCTCATGATGCTGTACTCGGTGACCTCGATGCCGAGCAGGTCGCCGGGCACGCCGGTCTGCCGCAGCAGGGCCGCGACCCGGGACGGGAAGCTGGCGTCCAGCAGCGAACGGGTGGAGATGTTGACCGCCACCGGGACCCGGTGCCCCAGGTTGAGCCAGGCCCGCGCCTGCGCCAGCGCCTGGGTGAGCACCTGCTGGGTGAACCGGTGGATGAGCGTGGTGGCCTCCAGGACCGGGATGAAGTCGCCGGGCGAGATGGGTCCCTTGACCGGGTGCCGCCAGCGGGCGAGCGCCTCGACCCCGGCAAGCGTCCCGGTGCTGATGGAGACCTTGGGCTGGTAGTGCAGGGTGATCTCGTCACCGGTGTCCAGGGCGCGACGCAGGTCGCCGAGCAGGGTGAGCCGGGCGTTGCTGTCCTCGGTGCGCCCGGCCGAGAACCGGCGGAACCCGAGACGCTGCTGCTTGGCGATGGTCATGGCGACGTCGGCGTGCCGCAGCACGGTCGGCACGTCCTCGCCCGGGCCGGCGGTGGCCGCGCCGACGCTGACCTCCAGGTCGACGGTGATGTCGTCGATGACGAACGGCTCGTCGAAGGCGTCGGTCAGGCGGGTGGCGATGGTCTCCCCGATGGCCGGGTCGGCGTCGCGCAGCAGGATGCCGAACTCGTCGCCGCCGAGGCGGGCCACGAAGTCGTGGGTGCGTACCGACTCCTGCAGACGCCGGCCGACGTGGGTGAGCAGCAGGTCGCCGATCCGGTGACCGAGCTGGTCGTTGACGTCGCGGAAGCCGTCGAGGTTGACCACCAGCACGGTGGCCCGGCCCAGGCGGGGCTGTTTCGGCCGTCGCCGGTGGCTGGCGTCCTCGGCCAGCGCGGTGCCGGTACGGGCGGAGAACTCGGTACGGTTCGGCAGGCCGGTCAGCGGGTCGGTGGCCGCCATCGTCTCCACCTGGCGGCGGTGCGAGCGGGTCGACCGGCTGAACATGACGAGCACCATGAGGCTCACCGCGAAACCGAGCGCGTTGCCCCACAGCTGCCGCTGGGACTCGGCCTCCGCGGCGGCCTGCTTCTCGGTGTGGTCGGCCAGGTGGTGGCGCTGCTCGGCCAGCACGGTCGTCATGATCGTGGTGGTGGTGGGCTTGATGACCTGTTCCAGGCGGGCCGTCGCGATGTCCAGGGCACGCCGGTCGATCAGGTCGAGGTATTCGTCGAGCTGTGGCTTCAGCGCCCGGTGCGCCTGCACCAGACGGGTGGTGAGCTCGAAGTCCTGGACGTCGACGATCGCCATGTCCTCCATGGCGAGCTGGGCCTGCCGGTGCACGCCCATCAGCTGGTACCGCTCTTCGCCGTCGGGCTCGCGCAGCGCCGCCTGGATCACCGACATCTCCCAGGTGACCAGGTAGGCGGTCTGCTGGTAGGCGTCGGTGTTGGCGCTGTCCTGAGCCACCTCGGAGACGATCACCGACTGCCGCCAGCTGCCGAACACCGCATAGCCGGACATGCCCGCAAGAATCACTGCGAGCACGCCCACCAGCCATCGCGAATGCCCACGCACCGCAGCCATCATCACCTTCCGGAGTCCACCGTTGCCCTCTCATCGGCGAACTCGGGAACCGCATGACCCTCAGCGGGTTGCACCCCGGGTGCTAGTGCCCCCGATCACACGGCGTAGCCGTACTGTTCCAGGAAGCGCGGGGTCGCGCCGAGGGCGACGGCCGCGTGGTTGGGCCAGGACGGGTCGCGCAGCAGGGCCCGGCCGAGGAAGACGGCGTCGGCCTGGCCGGTGGTGAGCAGCTCTTCGGCCCAGCCCGGCTCGGTGATGCGGCCGACCGCGCCGACGGTCACCTTCGCCTCGTCGCGGACCCGGGCGGCCAGGGCGGTCTGGTAGTCGCGGCGGTCCGGCACGGGCGCCGGCTCGACGCCGCCGGAGGACGCGTCGATCAGGTCGACGCCGTGCTCGCCGGCCAGCCGGGCCAGCTCGACGGAGTCCTCGACGGTCCAGCCGCGGCGGTCGTGGCGGGTGTCCTCGGTGATCCAGTCGGTGGTGGAGATCCGCAGGAAGACCGGCAGCTCGTCCGGCCAGACCGCGCGGACCGCGTCGATCACCTCGAGGACGATCCGGGCGCGGTTCGCCAGGCTGCCGCCGTACTCGTCGTCACGGTGGTTGGACGCCGGCGACAGGAACGAGCTGAGCAGGTAGCCGTGGGCGGCGTGGATCTCGGCGACCTGGAAACCGGCACGCAGCGCACGGCGGGCCGCGGCGGCGAACGACGCCACCACCCCGGCGATCTGCTCCCGGTCGAGCGGCGCGGGCTCGGGGTGGCCGGGGAACGGCTGCGCGCTGGGCCCGACCACCGGCCAGCCGTCGCCGGGCGGCAGCGCCCCGCCACCCTTCCACGGGCGGTTGGAGGCCGCCTTGCGCCCGGCGTGCGCCAGCTGGACGGCGGGGACGGCGCCGCCGGCGGTGATCGCGTCGGCGAGCCGGCGGAACGCCGGGATCTGCTCGTCGGACCACAGGCCCAGGCACCAGGGCGTGATCCGGCCCTCCGGGCGGACCCCGGTCGCCTCGATCATCACCAGGCCGGCCCCGCCGGCGGCCCGGGAGGCGTAGTGGCTCAGGTGGAAGTCGGAGGGAAAGCCGTCCTCGGCCGAGTAGGTGCACATCGGCGACATCCACACCCGGTTCGGGATCCGCAGGTCACGCAACTGGAGAGGCTCGAACAGCTCAGCCACCGTAGACATCCGTTCGATAGGCGTCGTAGTACGAAGGTGTTCGTACAAACGGCGACGTTAGTACGATGACCGGCGTACATTCAAGGCGCGGGACGGAGGGCCCCCTCACATGCGCACGCTGGAGCACCCGAGCCCCGCCGACTTCGACCTCGACGCCGTGCTGTCCGCCCTCGCCGACCCGGTGCGCCGCATGATCGTGTGCCAACTCGCCGACGGCCACCAGGACCAGGCGTGCATCGCCTTCGCCCTGCCGGTCGGCAAGTCCACCTCCACCCACCATTTCCGGGTCCTGCGCGAGGCCGGCATCATCGAGCAGCGCTACCAGGGCACCGCCATCCTCAACTCGCTGCGCGCCGCCGACCTGGACACCCGGTTCCCCGGGCTGCTCGCCGCGGTCCTCGCATCGGCCCGCGGCCCGGTCAGCCCGCGCTGAGCCCGAAACGGCGCACCACGTCGGCCAGCCACGGCCGGTCGACGAACGACAGCCCGTGCTCGGCCGCCAGCGCGGCGCCCCGCTCCGGGTCCGGGTCGCCGGCCTCCACCATGTCGACGACCGCCCGGAAGAACAACTCGAACCCGGCCGGGCTGATCACCTCGATCATCCGGGCCGGCTCGGACCCGGCGTTCCACATGGCGTGCGCCTCGCCCCTCGGCTTGACGATGTAGCCGCCCGCGCCGAGCACCGCCTCCCGGTCCTCGGAGCGGAACCCGATCAGGCCCGCGGTCACGATCGACGTCTCGTCCTCCAGGGTGTGCACGTGCGGCGGCACCAGAGCGCCCGGCGGGAACTCGTGCTCGACGATCGCCAGCGCGCCACCGGTGTCGGCGCCCCAGACCTTGAAATCCACGGTGATCGCGCCGAGATCACCCTTGCGTCCCTCACCGGGACCGACGACACGCAGTTGACTCATGGGCGAAACCCTCGTGATCTGCTCGACGGGCGTCAATCCAAATAGCGGTACGCCGACCGGCGAGGATGGGCACATGCTGATCTCCGTCGTCGTGCCGGTCTACAACGAGGAGCACTTCCTGCGCGCCTGCCTGGACGCGATCCTGCGCCAGCACGAGCCGGTCCACGAGATCGTCGTGGTCGACAACGGCTCCGACGACGCCACCCCGCGGATCCTCGGCGAATACGCCGGACGGGTGACGGTCCTGCACGAGCCGCGCCGGGGCGTCCAGCACGCCCGCAACCGGGGACTCGACGCGGCCACCGGCGACGTGCTCGGCCGCATCGACGCCGACACGCGGCTCGATCCTAGCTGGTCCCGGGCGGTCCGCCGGACTTTTCAGGACCCGGCCGTGCAGGCCGCGACCGGGCCGGTCACCTACTACGACATGGCGCTGGCCCGCCTCGTCGACGGCGGCGACGCGCTCTTCCGCCGGGTCTGGGGCCGCGGCCCGCTCGACTGGCTGCTCGGCGCCAACATGGCGATCAGATCAACGGCCTGGCATCGGGTACGCCCGGAGCTGTGCACCGACGAGCACGTGCACGAGGACATCGACCTGGGCATCCACCTGCACCGTGGCGGCGCCGGCACGGTGTTCGCCCCCGGCATGCGCGCCGGCACCTCGGCCCGCCGGATCGCGAACCGGTTCGGCGCCTACCGCTCGTACACGCTGATGACCGAGCGGACCTACCGCCGCCACTCCGGCCGCTCGGCCGCCTACGCCCGCGCCTGGGTCACCGGCCGGATTCAGCTTCTGCTGTTTCCCGCGCTGCGCCTGGCGTACGCGCTGGCCCAGCCCCGCCGGTGGGCGACGCTGCGCAGCGACGGCGGCCGGAAGAACCCGATGCTGCCCGGCCGCTGAACACGCCGATCCAGCCCAGCCCGGTGAAGAGCGCGACCCGCTCCAGCAGGCCGCTCGGGGTGGCCGCCAGGACCCCGGCGGCGTCCAGCAGCACCAGCCCGGTCGCCGCCGTGAACAGCGTCGTCACGACGCCCGCCACCAGCAGCGCCGGGCGACGCGGCCCCAGCCGGGACACCGCGCCGACCCCGGCGACGGCCAGCGTGACCGAGATCATCTGATGGATCAGCCCGCGCACGGTGTGCTCGACCGGCACGCCCGGCGGAAAACCGAGGCCCGCGTCGGTACGCACCACGGCCAGCGCGATCAGGCACACCCCGCACCACAGCACCAGCCCGGCCGCCCACCGGTCCGCCCGGCGCCACAGCCCGGCCGCGGCCAGGATCAGCCAGAAACCGCAGGTCGCGAGGTTGGCCGCGCCGATCCAGCCGTACTCGCCGAGGCCCAGGTGGCTGATCCACTGCCGCATCGGATCGAAGCCGGGGCGCAGCAGGCCGTCCACCGTGGTCACCACGGGCATCTGCACGGCGGCGAGCACGCCGAAGAACGGCAGCACCCGCGTCACCCCGCCCATGACCGGCAGACTACGTCGACGCCTCAGCAGGGGTGGCGACGCGTACGGCGTACCGTAAGGATGTCCGCATGTTTGGGGTTTTCTCGGTGGTGTTCTGGGCCTTCCTCGTCGTCACCTGCCCGGTCTTCTTCGTCGGCGCGGTGCTGGTGTGGCTGGTGACGCTGCCGTTCGACCGCCGCCGGGTGGCCCTGCATCTGTACTCGTGCGCGTGGGCGTCGTTCTACGTCTACATCTGCCCGTTGTGGCGGCTGAGCGTGCGCCACCGCGACCGGCTGCCCTGGCGCGGGCCCGCCGTGCTCGTCGCCAACCACGCCTCGCTGATCGACATCCTGGTGCTGTTCGCGCTGTTCCGGCCGTTCAAGTACGTCTCCAAGCAGGAGATCTTCCGGGTGCCGGTGATCGGCTGGAACATGCGCCTCAACGGGTACGTGCCGCTGGTCCGCGGCAGTGGCGCGTCGGTGCGGCGGATGATGGAGCTCTGCGACGCTCACCTGCGCGCCGGCTCCCCTCTGATGATCTTCCCGGAGGGCACGCGTACGTCCGACGGCGCGCTGCAGCGGTTCAAGAACGGCGCGTTCGACCTGGCCGTACGCCATGATGTGCCGGTCTTTCCGATCGCCGTGCACGGCACCCGGCAGGCGCTGCCGCGCGCGGGTTTCGTGCTGCGCGAGCACATCCGCGCCCGCGTCGAGGTGCTGCCACCCCTGCTGCCCGGTGACTTCGCCGACGCCGCGGCCCTGCGCGACGCGGCCCGGGCGGCGATCGCGGCCGAGCTCGGGCAGTGAGGATCGCGCACTTCTGCGACAGCCACCCCGGCCGCCCCGACGGCGTGATCCGGTCGACCGAGATGCAGGTACGGCTCCTGCGCGCGGCCGGCCACCAGGTCGACCTGTACCGCCCCGGGCCGCTGCTGCGCCCCGGCGTCCGCTCGATCCCGGTGCCGTCGCGGCAGGTCCGGGTCGGCCTGCCGTTCACCCCGCGGCCCGCCGACATCGTCCACGCGCAGACCACCGGCCCGATCGGGATGACCGGGTTCCGTGCCGCCGCCGGCTGGCGGGTGCCGCTCGTCGTCACCTGGCACACCGACCTGATGGCGTACGCCGACCTGTTCGCCGAGATCCCGATCGGCGCCGCCTGGTGCGCCCTGCGCCTCGATCTGGGCTGGTCACCGCGCGAGTTCGGGGAACTGACCCGGCCCGGACGGGTCCGCCGCCTGCGGCTGGAGGCCCTCGGCCGGGCCATGTTCGCGCGGATGACGGTGGCGATCGCCCCGTCGGACAAGACCGCCGCCGGGTTCGCGGCGTTCGCGCCGGCCGCCGCGATCCGGGTGCTGCCGACACCGGTCACCACGGCCGGCCCGCGCTTGTCCCGGCCCCGCGGCGACGTGGTGCTCGCCGTCGGGCGGGGGACCGCCGAGAAGAACCCCGAGCTGCTGCTGCAGGCGTTCCGCCGGGTCCTCGCCGCCCGCCCGGCGGCCCGGCTGATCATGGTCGGCGTCCGGCAGCAGCGCCGCCACCTGCACCGCCGGATCACCGCGCTCGGGCTCGGCGGGCACGTCGAGGTGCATCCGCCGGTGCCGTACGAGCAGGTCACCGCGTTCTACCGGGCCGCCGACGTGCTCGCGTTCACCTCCACCACGGACACGCAGAGCCTGGTCCTGGCCGAGGCGGAAGCGGCCGGGCTGCCCGTGGTCGTCGTCGACCGGGGGCTGACGACCAGGCCGGGAGAGACCGGTGCGGGGCGGTTCGCCTGCGACCCGACCCCGGACGCGCTGGCCACGGGCCTGCTGCGGATGCTCGTCGACGACGGGTTACGGGCCACCACGATCCGCGACGGACTGGCGGCGGCGTCCGCGTACACCCCGGACGTGTTCGTGAATCGCCTGCTGGCGATCTATGAGCTGGCCTTGTCGGCGCGGCGCGGGTGAACCCGCCCGATGATCACCCGCGAGGCCTCGTCGCCCGGCCTTGCCGCGGCGTCGGGGATCGCCGGAAGCATGACGTTCAGCGCCGCCGCTGGGTGAGCCATCGCATCACGTCGAGGGCGTGCGACGCCGGATCCGGGATCGGGTGGAAGACGTGCTCCACCACGTCGTCGGTGACGATCAGGGTGAGCCGCTCGTAGACGGTCAGGTCGCCGGCGGTCCGGGTGGGCAGGCCGGTCGCGGCGGCCAGGGTCAGCCTCGGGTCCGGGATCAGGGGGTACGGCAGCCGCAGCCGATGAGCGAGCTCCCGCTGGTAGCCGGTCGACTGGGCGGACAACCCGTACACCCGGGCGGCCCCCGCGGCCAGCAGCTCCGCGTGGTGGTCGCGCAGCCAGTTGTCGCGGCCCGCGCCCCGCGCACCGTGCACCTCCAGCAGCCCGCGCGGCAGGTCGACGCCGGGCCGCCCGGTCAGCGGGTACACGAACACGATGCTGCGCCCCGGCCCCAGCGCGTGCAGGCTGATCGGCTGCCCGTCGGTGCCGTAGAAGTCCAGCTCCGGCAGCCGCCCGCCGACGAGACCGGCCGGCTCGCCACCGGGGGCCGGCGCGCCGGTGACGATCTGGCGGGCCGCCGTGTCGATCCGCGCGTCGAGCGCCTCCCGCTGCGCGGTCAGCTCCCCGATCCGGGCCGACAGGCTGGTCACCGTGCTGCGGAAGGTCGCCACCGCCGCCGCGCACACGTCGTCGTCGTTGGCCAGCGACTCCACGAACGGCCGGGTCTCCTCCACGGTCAGCCCCAGCGCCATCAGCTCCCGGATCTGCGCGACCTGCCGCTCGGCGATCGGATCGTAGTCGCGGTAGCCGTTGCCCAGCCGCCGCGGCACGACAAGCCCCGACTCCTCGTAGTAGCGCAACGCCCGGATGGTGGTCCCGGTCCGTCGCGCGAGTTCCCCCACGCGCATGCGGCGACCTTAAACCCATACCCGGGGGTACGGGTCAACGCGATTCTCCTCGCGATGACAACCCCGCGGGTGTACGGCCAGTCTGGTCCCGCCATCACGACGGACCAGGGAGTGTGTGAGATGACGGCGATCAGCCGGGTGTTCGGGCGGCAGATCCTCGACAGCCGGGGCAACCCGAGTGTCGAGGTCGACGTGGTGCTCGCCGACGGCTCGTCCGGGCGGGCCGCCGTGCCGTCCGGGGCGTCGACCGGCGCCGGCGAGGCGGTCGAGTTGCGCGACGGCGACCCGCGGCGCTTCCACGGCAGGGGCGTGAGCCAGGCGGACGCCGCGGTCAACGGCGAGATCGCCGCCGCGGTGACCGGCCTGCACGCCGAGGAGCAGGCCCTGATCGACGCCACGATGATCGAGCTGGACGGCACCAAGGACAAGGGCCGGCTCGGCGCCAACGCGATCCTCGGCGTGTCCCTGGCGACGGCGAAGGCCGCGGCCCAGGCGCACCGGCAGCCACTGCACCGATACCTGGGCGGGGCCGGGGCGCGCCTGCTGCCGGTGCCGATGATGAACATCGTCAACGGCGGCGCGCACGCCGACAACCCGCTCGACTTCCAGGAGTTCATGATCGCCCCGGTCGGCGCGCCGACCTTCTTCGAGGCGGTACGGATGGGCGCCGAGGTGTTCCACACGCTGCGCCGCCGGCTGGCCGAGGCCGGGCACAGCACCAACGTCGGCGACGAGGGCGGGTTCGCGCCGTCCTTCACCGACGCCGACGAGGCGCTGCGCTTCGTGATGCGGGCCGTCGAGGACTCCGGCTACCGGCCCGGCGCCGACATCACGATCTGCCTCGACCCGGCGGCGTCCGAGTTCTTCCACGACGGCGCCTACGTGTACGCCGGGGAGAAGCTCACCCGTACCGTCGACGAGCACATCGCCTACCTGCTGGACCTGGCCGGCCGGTATCCGATCAGCTCGATCGAGGATCCGATGGCCGAGGACGACTTCGCCGGCTGGAAGAAGCTCACCGCCCGGGCCGGCGACCGTCTCCAGCTCGTCGGCGACGACGTCTTCTGCACCGACGCCGACCGTCTGACCAGCGGTATCGAGGGCGGCTACGCCAACGCGATCCTGGTCAAGGTCAACCAGATCGGCACGCTCACCGAGACGCTGCGTACGGTCGATACCGCGCACCGGGCCGGCTACCGGGTGGTGATGTCGCACCGCTCCGGCGAGACCGAGGACACCACCATCGCCGATCTGGCCGTCGCCACCGGCTGCGGGCAGATCAAGACCGGGTCGCTGTCCCGCAGCGACCGGACCGCCAAGTACAACCAGCTGATCCGCATCGAGGAGGAGCTGGGCCGGTCGGCTCTCTACGCCGGGACCCGATAGCGGTACCGCAGCTTGCGGCGTCCGGGTCTTGCGGCGTCGGTGGGCTCGTAACGTCGGTCGGCTCGTAACATCGGCGGCAGTGAGGCGGGCCGGTTACGGGAGCGGCCGGATCCCCGGTCGTGTCGGCAGGGAGGCAACGGTGGAAGGGTCGGACGGCGCCGCGAAGGCACGGCGGGTCTGGGACAAGGCCGCGCCGAGCTATGACCGGCAGATCGCGTTACCGGAGCGGTTCTGGTTCACCGGTGGCCGGGAGTGGCTCGGCAGCCGGGTCGTGGGCCGTGTGCTCGACGTCGGTGTCGGCACGGGCCGTAACCTGCCGTACTTCCCGGCGGCAGCGCCGGAGGCGGGCAAGACGGCGGGGACGATCGCCGGGGTCGATGTCAGCCCGGGCATGCTGGCGTTCGCGCGGGAACGCGCCGCCGACCTGGGGCTTGCCGTCGACCTGCGGGAAGCCGACGCGGCCCGGCTGCCGTTCGCCGACGCCTCCTTCGACACGATCGTCTGTGCGCTGTCGCTGTGCGCGATCGCCGACCCGCGGGCGGCGATCACCGAGATGCGGAGGGTGCTGGCGCCGGGCGGGCGGCTGCTGCTCTTCGACCACGTCGCGAGCACATGGCCGCCGGTCTACGCGCTGCAGTGGGTGATCGAGCGGTTCTCCGTCCCGGCGGCGGGGGAGCACTTCACCCGTCGTCAGCTGCCACTGGTCCGGGACGCCGGCTTCGAGGTGGTCGAGACCGTGCGCCGGCGGGCGGGCACCATCGAGCTGGTCCATGCGGTCAAGGCCGCTCCCGTTCAGGGGTGATGTCGTGGCGTCCCGGTTCCCGGGGGTCGGCAAGACGCGAGGTCGCCGGCATCGCGGCCCGGTTGATCACGCTGATCGGCTGTACCACCGAGGAGATGGAGGCAGGAAAACCTTGACCAGGATCTTCATCACCGGTTCGGCGGACGGGCTCGGGCGGGCCGCTGCCGAGACGCTGCTCGACGGCGGGCATGACGTCATCGTGCACGCCCGCAGCGAGAACAGACTGGCCGCCGTCAAGGACCTCGCCGACCGGGGCGCGTCGACCGTCGCCGGTGACCTGGCCGATCCGGAGGAGACGCGGGACGTGGCGGAGCAGGTCGGCCGGCTCGGCCCGGTCGACGTGGTGATCCACAACGCGGGCGTCTACACCGGCGCGCAGATCATGCCGGTCAACGCGGTCGCACCCTACCTGCTGACTGCCCTCATCGACGGACCGCGCCGTCTGGTGTATCTGAGCAGCGGCATGCACCGCGGCGGCCGCGCCGACGTGTCCCTCCTGCGGTCCGGCAACTATTCGGACAGCAAGCTGTTCGTCACCGTACTGGCCGTCGCGGTCGCGCGGATCCGGCCCGGCGTGGTCAGCAACGCCGTCGACCCCGGGTGGGTGCCCACGAGGATGGGCGGGCCGGGCGCCCCCGACGACCTGCGCCTCGGGCACCTCACCCAGGAGTGGCTCGCGACCAGCGACGACCCGGAGGCGCTGACCACCGGCGGATACTGGCACCACCGGCAGCGCCAGTCCCCGCACCCGGCCACCCACGACCGCCGTTTCCAGGACGACCTGCTGGCAGCCCTGGCCGACCTCACCGGCGCCGGTTTGACCTGACCCGGGCCGACCTCACCCGCGCCCGCCCGGCCTGACCCGGGCCGTCGCCACCCGCGGCCCGGCCTGAGCCGGTTGATCTGACCGGCGCCGGTTTGACCCGACCCGGGCCGATCCACTGGCGACAGCTTTGGTTGAGCCGGGCCGATCTCCCGGGCGCCGGCCTCACCTGGCGTGGGCGATCTCTCGGGCGCCGGCCTCACCTGGCGCGGGCGATCTCTCGGGCGTTTGGCCGGTTACCCCGGGAGGTAGCCGTTCGAGGCCAGGTTGTGGGCGTGGCGCTCGTAGACGGCCGGGTCGGTGGGGGTCAGGGTGGCGAGGCCGTCGACGTAGCGGTTGTACATGCTGAACGCCGCCGCGATCAGCACCGTGTCGTGAATGGCCCGGTCGTCGGCTCCGGCCTCCCGGGCACGGGAGATGTCGCCGGGGGTCACCGAGCGGCCGTCCACGCGGACCCGGTCGGCTATCGCCAGCAACGGCTCCATCAGAGGATCGGTGTCGTCGGCGCCGAGCCGCCGGGCCACGGCGCCGTGTGTCTCGGCGCAGAACGTGCACTCGTTGCGGCGCGACACGTACGCCGCGATGGTCTCGCGCTGGGCGGGGGAGAGCGGTGACGGGCCCCGGAGCAGGGTCTGGGCGAGGTCGTTGAGCGGTCCGGCGGTCTGTGGATAGCCGGCGAGCAGGCCGGCGATTCCCGGCAGTGGCGGCAGGTCGATGTGTGGCACGATCTCACGTCATCATGGGCCGGTGCCGGCCGTCCACCTCCGACCGGTTCGATCTCCGGTCCGGAATGGATCTCCGGGTGCGGATCTCGTAGACTCGGCCGCCTCGTGTCACGGACGACGGGAGAGACCTCGGTGAGCGCCGACAGTGCGGACCTCGCGGCCCGTATCGACATGACCAAGCCGCACCCCGCCCGGCGGTACGACTACTGGCTCGGTGGCAAGGACAACTTCCAGGCCGACCGGGACGCGGCCGAGGCGATCGCCGCGGTGTTCCCGCACATCCGGACGGCGGCCCGGGAGAATCGGGCGTTCATGCAGCGCGCGGTGCGGTTCCTCGCCGGCGAGGCGGGTGTCCGGCAGTTCCTGGACATCGGCACCGGCCTGCCGACCGCCGACAACGTGCACGAGGTGGCGCAACGGATCGCCCCGGAGTCGCGGATCGTCTACGTGGACAACGATCCGCTGGTGCTCGTGCATGCGCGGGCCCTGCTGGCGAGTTCACCGGAGGGGGCGACCGCGTACATCGACGCTGATGCCCGTACCCCGGAGAAGGTCCTCGCCGACCCGGCCCTGCGGGAGACCCTGGACTTCTCGCAGCCGATCGCGCTGCTGATGGTGGCGTTGCTGCATTTCGTCGAGGACCACGAGGACCCGTGGTCGGTGGTCCGGCAACTGGTCGCGGCGCTGCCGCCGGGCAGCTATCTGGTGCTGTCACATGCGACGTTCGATCCGCTGGACGCCGAGACGATCGCCGCCATGGACGCGGTGAACAAGAACATCCGGCCGCTGTTCTCGCCGCGCCCGCTGGCCGAGGTCACCCGTTTCTTCGACGGCCTCGACCTGCTGGAGCCGGGCATCGTCTCGGTCTCCGACTGGCGCCCGCAGCCCGGCCCGCGCCCGACCCCGGCCGAGGCCACCGGTTACGGCGCGGTCGCCCGCATCGCCTGACCCCGACGGCCGCCGGGTGCGACGCCCACGCCCGGAGTGGGGTGAGCCCTCGGGCGGCGCGGCGGCCCTGCATCGCCTGACCGCGCGGCGGCCCTGCATCGCCTGACCGCGCGGCGGCCCTGCATCGCCTGACCGCGCGGCGGCCCCGCATCGCCTGACCGCGCGGCGACCCCGTGCCGGTGCCGTGCGGGACGGCCCCGCGGTTCGCCCACGATGACGGGCGGAGAGTCAGGCCGGGGCCAGGACGGTGAGGAGCGTGTCCCCGGGCGCGGCCGCCGACAGCGCGCCGGCCACCACCAGGAGCAGCAGCAGGCTCGCGGTGACGGTCAGGAGGACCGAGAGGGTTCTGCGCAGGAACCGGAGGCGCGCGTCGCCGGCGCCGCGCCGCCGCCACAGTGCCGCGCCTGCCGGTGCCAGCGCCGCCAGCACCGTGGCCGCCGTCGCGACCATGACCCAGTGGTAACGCTCCACCTCGCCGAGCAGCACCGTCAACGCGGGTGGTCCGCCGGCCGGGCCGGTCAGCGCCGCGCGTATCTCGTGCGGGACCGGACCCGATTCGCCGGCGGCGGGCATCGGGAGCAGTGCGACCAGGGGTACGGCGGTCGCCTGGATGTTGAGGATCAGCAGTCCCGTCGCGAGGACCGTGAAGACGGTCGCGCCGATGGCTCCCGCCGCGTGTCCGGCCGCGCCGTGCAGGTATCGGCGCCACAGCGCGACTGCGAGCAGGGCGAAGACGACGATGATCAGCGAGCTGATCACCACCTTGATCGCGTGCCAGCGGAACCAGTGGTCGACGAGGGCGGCCAGGAGCGCCGGGTATCGCGGTCCGCCGCTTCGCCAGTACTCGGCGAGGCCTCGCCCGACCGCGTCGCCGCTGACGGCGCCGCCGAGGAGGGCGGCCGGCGCGAACACGAACGCCGCGATCAGCGCCGAGCCGGTCGCCAGCAGCGACCCGATCACGGGCGTCGAACCTGGGTGTGCCTCGGTGGAACGCATGGGTCCGAGTAGAGCAAGGGCGCTGCCTCCCGGGCACTACGGCAGATACCCCTGTTCCGGGTATGGCCGGCCCTACCCGGACCGGCCGGGAGCCTGGTGAGCCGTCACGAAGGCCGCTACGAGCACACCCCGGCGGGCCGGTCAGCGCTCGCGGACCCGTTCGGCGACGGCGTGGCCCAGCTCGGCGGTGGTGCCGGTGCCGTGCAGGTCGGGGGTGAGCGGCGCCTCGCCCGGCCCGAGGGCGAGCACGTCCTCGACGGCGCCGAGCAGGTGCGCGGCCGCGGCCGGGTGGCCCAGATGCTCCAGCATCATCGAGGCGCACCAGATCTGGCCGATCGGGTTGGCGATGCCCCGCCCGGCGATGTCCGGCGCCGAGCCGTGCACCGGCTCGAACAGGCTCGGCGCCGTCCGGTCCGGGTTGATGTTGGCGCTCGGGGCGATGCCGAGGGTGCCGGTGCAGGCGGGGCCCAGGTCGGAGAGGATGTCGCCGAACAGGTTGCTGGCGACCACCACATCGAACCGGTCAGGATGCAGGACGAACTCCGCGGCCAGGGCGTCGATGTGGAACCTGTCCACCCGTACGCCGGGGAAGCTCTCGCCCATCGCGGCGACCCGCTCGTCCCAGTACGGCATCGAGATGGCGATGCCGTTGCTCTTGGTGGCCGAGGTGAGGTGCCGTTTCGGCCGCCGGTCGGCCAGCTCGTAGGCGTAGCGCAGCACCCGGTCGACGCCGACGCGGGTCATCACCGTCTCCTGCAGCACCGTCTCGCGCTCGGTGCCCTCGAAGATCCGGCCGCCGACGCTGGAGTACTCGCCTTCGGTGTTCTCCCGCACGACCAGGAAGTCGATGTCGCCGGGCGCCCGGCCGGCGAGCGGGCTGCGCACGCCGGGCATCAGGCGGCAGGGGCGCAGGTTCACATACTGATCGAAGGTACGGCGGAACCGCAGCAGGCTGCCCCAGAGCGAGATGTGGTCGGGCACCACCGCGGGCCAGCCGACCGCGCCGAAGAGGATCGCGTCGAACCCGCGCAGCGTCGCCTCCCAGTCGTCCGGCAGCATCGTCCCGTGGCGCTGCCAGTACTCGGCGCTGGCGAACCCGAAGCCGGTCAGCTCCAGGCGCAGCCCGAACCGCGCGGCCGTCGCCTCCAGCGCCTCCAGGCTCGCCGGGACGACCTCCTTGCCGATGCCGTCGCCGGGGATGACCGCGATCCGGTACGTGCTCACCGGCCCTCCCGCAGCGCGGCGAGCCCGCCCTGGGCGTCGGCCGACGCGATCTGCTCGGCGCCGGCCGAGTCACCCGCGCGCAGGGCCCGGACCAGGGCCCGGTGGCTGGTGTAACGCTCCAGGCCGAACGTCTCGTCCTCGTGCACCCGCTGCAGCAGCAGCTCACGGCGGCGGGGGCGGGAGAAGACCCGGCTCTGCTCCAGCATCCGGATCAGCACCGGGTTGTGGGCGCACGCGCCGACGGTGTCGTTGAACTCCTGCATCGTGTCGAGCAGCGCGGTCAGATGACGGTCGGTCGGCCGGTCGTGGCGGCGGTGCTCCTTGAGCAGGATCAGCAGGTCGTCGGCCCGGTCGAGGATCTCGTCGAGGGCGTCGAGCTGCGCGGCGGTGGCGTGCCGGGCGGCGAACCGGGCGACCAGGCCGCGCAGGCCGACCTCGACCTCGGCCAGGTCGTCGATGGCGGCGTCGCGGATCGCGGCGACCAGCACGGTGCGCGGGCCGATCCGCTCGATGAGCCCGTCGAGCTCCAGCCGGCGCAGCGCCTCCCGGACCGGGGTGGGGCTGATCGCCAGGCGCTCCGCCACGCCCCGCTCGGTCACCTTCTCCCCGGGGGCCAGGTCGCCGGCGGCGATGGCCGCACGGACGTGGCGGTACGCCTGGTCGGCGAGCGTCTCGGTGACTGTCATGACCGCACTCTACTTCATGCCATGGCTAAACAGCTTTGCAACCGTTGACGATTTTGCTGTAGCAAATTAGCGTGACGCCGGACACACGGAGGCGACATGGCCGAAACCCGCAGGATCACCTTCTTCATCGCGCTCACCCTGTTCGCCCAGGAGGCGACCTGGAACTTCTACGACAACCAGGTGCCCGCCCTGCTGCGCGACCACGTCGCCAGCGCCGCGCTCATCGGCGTGCTGATGGGCATGGACAACCTGCTCGGCATCGTCGTCCAGCCCTGGATCGGCAACCGTTCCGACCACACCCGCACCCGGTGGGGACGCCGCGTGCCGTACCTCGTGGTGGGCATGCCGATCGCCGCCCTGCTCTTCCTGCTGCTGCCCTGGACCCCATCACTGCCCGTGCTGATCGTGGTGATGGTCGGCTACGCGCTGGTGATGAACACCATGCGGCCGCTCGCCGAGGCGCTCACCCCCGACTTCATCGCCCCGGAGCGACGCGGCCGGACCAACGCCATCGTCAAGATCGCCACGTCGCTGACCATCATCGTCGCGTCCCTGATCAGCCTCTTCGTCGTCGACGACCATCCGCGGGCGGCCTTCGCGATCCCGGCCGTGATCCTGCTCGTGGTCACCGTGGCGCTGGTCGCGAAGGTCCGTGACAACCAGTCCCCGGGCTATCGGGCCGCCGTGGCCGCCGACGAGCCCGGCGCGCCGCCGTCACCGCTGCGGGCGGTCGTCGCCGAACTCGTCACCAGCCGCGACCGGCGGCGTGTGCTCCTGCTGCTCACCGTGTTCCTGTTCGGCGGAGCGTGGTTCGCCTCCCGGTCGCTGATGACCCCGTACGGCATGGAGGTCCTGGCCCTGACCCGCGGCGAGGCCGGCGGGCTCACCCTGCCCAGCGGTGTCGCCTTCCTGCTCGCCGCCTACCCGGCCGCGCTCGCCGCCGAACGCTTCGGACGTCTGCGGGTGATCGCCGCGGGCATGACCGTCTTCGCCGCGGCCCTGATCGCGGGCGCCCTCGTGCCGTCGGCCACCGGCACCGTCGTGATCCTCTGCGCCGGCGCCGCCGGCGCGGCCTGCTTCGCGATCAACGCCGCCGTCGCCCTCTGGAACCTCGCCCCGTCCAGCCGGATGCTCGGCGCCTACACCGGCCTCTACGCCGTCACCTGGTACCTCGGCGGCTTCGCCGGCCCGGCCCTGATCGGCGCCGCCGTCGACCTGCTCGGCTGGCGCTGGATGCTGCTCGACACCGCCGTGCCGGCCCTGCTCGCCGTCCTGGTCGTGACCCGCCTCGCCCGCCTGCAGAAAGCCCACGAATCCACCCCGGCCACGGCCTGAACCCCGGAAGCAGACATGCCGACTGTTCTCATCACCACCGACTACCTCCGCCCCGGCGACGAGGCCGACACCTACCTCGTCGAGCACGGGTTCGACACCCGCCACGACCCGATGCGCGGGGTGCGCCGCCCGGAGGACCTGATCGCCGCCCTGGCCGGCGTCGAGGGTGCGCTGATCGCCAACGAGCCGATGACCGGGCAGGTCCTGGCCGCCGCACCCACGCTGCGGGCCGTCGTGCGCACCGGCGTCGGCTACGACTCGATCGACGTCGCCGCCGCCACCCGGCTCGGCATCACCGTCAGCAACCTGCCCGGCATCAACGCCAACGCCGTCGCCGAATACACCATCGGACTGCTGCTGGCCCAGGCCAGGCGGCTGGTCCAGGTGGCTGCCGGGGTCGGGGCCGGGGCCTGGCCGAGACAGCAGGGGTACGAACTGAGCGGAAAAACCGTGGGACTCATCGGCCGCGGCCCGGTCGCGCAGCGGGTGGCGTCCCTGGCCATCGCTTTCGGGATGACCGTCCTGTGCACCGGCGACATCCCCGACGCCCGGCAGGCGACCCTCGACGAGCTGCTGCACGAGTCCGACTTCGTGTCGGTCCACACCGCGCTCACCGGCCGTACCCGCCGCCTGATCGACGCCGCCGCGCTCGCCCGCATGAAACCGTCCGCCCACCTGATCAACACCGCCCGCGGCGCCATCGTCGACGAACCCGCCCTCGCCGAGGCGGTCCGCGCCGGGCGGATCGCCGGAGCCGCCCTCGACGTGACCGAGATCGAGCCACTGCCCGCCGACAGCGTGCTGCGCGGCGTCGACGGCATCACCGTCTACTCCCACCTGGGCGGTCAGACCGCCGAGGCCCGCCGCCGTTCCGGCCTCGACGGCGCCCGCGAGCTGGCCGCCGCCCTGGCCGGCACACCCGCCTCCGCCGTCAACGCCCACCTGATCAGGAAGAACGCATGACTGACAACGCTGTACGCGTACTCGTGCCGACCGGCATGCTCGGCGGCGGATTCCCGCCCGAGACCGTGACCCGTGGCCTGCAACTCGGCGCCGACGTGATCGCCGTCGACGGCGGCTCCACCGACTCCGGCCCCTATTACCTCGGCGCCGGCGTCGCCAAGACCGCCCGCGCCGCCGTGGCCCGCGACATGCGCCTGCTGCTGCGCGCCGCCGCCTCCGCCGGGATCCCGCTGATCATCGGATCGTGCGGCACCAGCGGCACCGACTCCGGCGTGGACTGGGTCGCCGCGATCACCCGTGAGATCCTCGCCGACGAGGGCCTGACCCTGCGCGTGGCCACCATCTACAGCTCCCAGAAGGCGTCCGACCTGGCCGCCCTGCCGATCCGGCCGCTCCCGCCGGCCGGGCCGCTCGACCCGGCCGTGCTCGACGGCTGCGAGAACATCGTCGGCATGATGGGCCATGAGCCGATCGTCGCCGCGCTGCGATCCGGCGCCGACGTGGTCCTCGCCGGCCGCGCCACCGACACCGCCCTGGCCGCCGCCTACCCGCTGATGAGAGGCATGCCGGCCGGACCCACCTGGCACGCCGCGAAGATCGTCGAGTGCGGCGGGCAGTGCACCACCAACCCGCGGGCCGGGGGAGTGCTGGCCACCATCGACGCCGGCGGGTTCACCATCGAGCCCCTCGACCCGGCGGCCGCCTGCACCCCGTCGTCGGTGGCCGCGCACATGCTCTACGAGACGGTCAACCCGTTCACCATGCGCGAGCCGGCCGGCACCATCGAGGTCGGCGACGCCGTCTACACCGCCCTCGACGACCGGCGCGTCCGCGTCACCGGCTCCCGCTTCGACCCCGCCGGACAGCACACCATCAAGCTGGAGGGCGCACGCCTGACCGGCTACCAGACCATGTCGTTCACCGCGATCCGGGACCCGCACATCCTCGGCCGGATCGACACCTGGGCCGCCCTGCTCCGGACGATGATCACCGAGTGGGTGTCGAACACGCTGCGCCTCGGCCCGGACGACTACTCCTTCGACATCCGGCTCTACGGCCACGACGCGATCCTGGAAAAGCTCGACCCGTCGGCGGCGCCGCCCCGCGAGGTCGGCGTGATGCTGCTCGTGCAGGCACCCGACCAGGAGACCGCCACCGCCGTCGCCAAGGTCGCCAACCCGCTGATGCTGCACCTGCCCACCCCCGACATGGATCATCTGCCGAGCCTCGCGTTCGCCACCTCCCCGGCCGAGACCGAACGCGGCCCGGCGTACGAGTTCGTGCTCAACCACGTCGTCGAGGTCGACTCGCCGGTCGGCCTCTTCCGCATCCACCTGGAGGAGAGCCGATGAGGGTCGTCGCCGACCTGGCACACGAGGTCCGTTCCAAGAACGCCGGACCGTTCTGGGTCACCCTGGAAATCTTCGCCCGCGACGCCGACGGCTACGCGATCGTCGCCGACCCGGCCTTCCTCGACGAGCCGGTGATCGCCCGCCTCTACGCGATCGACGACGTCCGGACGATCCAGATCTTCCGCATCCCGCAGCTCAACGTCGTCAAGATCTCCTTCCCCCGCCCGGTCGTGCAGGGCGGCCTGCTCGACCGCGACATCCACGCCGGCCAGCACCACGTGCCGCTGGCACTGCTGCCGCTGCCCGCCTGAGACGTCACCCGGCAGCCGCCCACGCCGCCACCCGGTCCGCCCAGGCACGGACCACCTCGCGCAGCTCGGCCGGCTGCCGGATCACGAACGGCCGGCCGAGCCCCGCGAGCACCCCCGGCAACCAGTCGAGACGCTCCGCCCGCAACCGCACCAGCACCCAGCCGGGCTCGCCGGACTCCTCGACGACGGCCAGCCCGGCCGGCAGCCCCGCCCGCACCGCCTCGGCGTCGTCCTGCACGGCGACGACCACCTCGTGGCGCCACGGCGTCGCGGCCAGACCGGCCAGCACCGTGTCGCCGGCCCGGAACCCGGCCGGGACCGTGACGACGCCGTCCACCACCCGCACCCGGCTGATCCGGTCCAGCCGGAAGGTCCGCAGCCCACCGGCGGCCGGATCGAGGCCGGTCACGTACCAGCGGCCGGAGTGCGCGACGATCCCGAACGCATGCAGGGTGCGGTCACTGCGCCGGCCCGTCCGGTCGGTGTAGCCGATCACGGCCGGCCGCTGCTGCCGGGTCGCCTCCGCCAGCTCCAGCATCACCGCCGTCTCGGGGGACGGCTCCGGGCGTACCGTCGCGGTGAAGTCGGTCGTCGCGAACAGGGCGGCCAACCGGGCCGCGAGCGTCTTGGGCAGCACCCGCCGCACCTTGGCGGCCGCCGTCGCCGCGGCCCCGCCGGGCGTCGACCCCAGCCCGAGCAGCACGGCGAGGGCCTCGTCGTCGGTGAACATCAGCGGTGGCATCCGGAAACCCGGCGCCACCCGGTAGCCGCCGTGCCGGCCGCGCACCGACTCGACCGGCACCCCCAGGTCGATCAGGTGGCCGGCGTAGCGGCGGACGGTGCGCTCGTCGACCCCGAGACGCCCGGCCAGGTCGGCGACCCGATGGGTGCCGCCGTTCTGCAGGATCTCCAGCAGGGCCAGCACCCGCGCCGTCGGTTGCGTCATGCCGGCATTCTCCCGCGAATACCGGGCGGACCCTGTCCGGTATCGCCGCTACGGTTCCCGGCGTAACCACCTCACCAAGGAGAACGCCGTGCATTTCGCCTCGGTCCGCGTCATCACCGCCGACGTCGCCCGCCTCACCGACTTCTACGAGACCGTCACCGGCTGCACCGCCCGCCGCCACACCCCCGACTTCGCCGAGATCCCGCTGCCCGGCGCCACCCTCGCCATCGGCAGCACGGCCACGGTCGCCCTGTTCGCCGCCGGATCGGCCGAACCGGCGAGCAACCGCACGGCGATCGTCGAGTTCCGCGTCGACGACGTCGACGCCGAGTACACCCGCCTGCGCGACAGCATCGACGACCTGGTGCAGCCGCCGACCACGATGCCGTGGGGCAACCGCTCCCTGCTGCTGCGCGACCCCGACGGCACCCTGGTCAACCTCTTCACCCCGCCGCACCGCCGCCTCGACTGACCCTCGACCAGCTCACGACGGCCCGCAGCACCACGACCAGGGCGCCGGCGGCGCCGAGCAGGATCGCCGCCGGCCCCACGACGTCGGCCACACCGACCCAGGCCGGTGTGCCGGCGTCGTGGACGATGCCCAGCCGATCCGGGTCGGTGCCGTCGTTCGTGCCGGTCAGCAGCCCGCCGCAGAGGGCGAGAGGCACGCACAACGGGCCGACCACGCCCGCCGCCCGCGACCCGGGCCGGTGCGCCCGCCGGGCCGTCACCCACAACACCGGCGCCAGCACCACCGTGCCGACCAGCCGGAACCAGGCGAAACCACCTTCCAGCAGGTACGCGACAGCACCGTTCGGACTGTCGCCGTAGTTGAACGACTCACCCAGATGGGCCAGGTCCCAGATCGTCGCGGCCGCGTTCGTCAGCATCCCGGCACACAGCACCGCGACGGGCCACGGCAGCACCCGCAGCCGCCGCCGTGGCGATTCCTCATTGGTCACACCGGCGAACCTAGACGACGAATGTGGTCGATCTGTGCGCGTCCTGTGGCGACTCAGCTCGGAGTGAGCAGGCAGAACTCGTTACCCTCCGGGTCGGCGAGGACCCGCCACGCGATGTCACCGACGTCGACGGCGGTCGCGCCGAGCGCCCGCAACCGCTGCGCCTCGGCGGCCAGGTCGTCCCCCGGATACGGCCGCACATCCAGGTGGACACGATTCCAGACAGACTTCACCTCCGGGGTACGGGCGAACTGGAGGTACGGCCCGACGCCCTCACCCGACCGCAGAACCGCGACGTCATCGCTCACGCTGTGCACGGTCCAGTCCGTCGCCTCACCCCAGAACCGTGCCATCACGTGCGGATCCACACAGTCGACCACCACCGACGCGATCGGCCCGGTCCGCTCGTACATCGAGTCCAGCACACAGAACTCGTTGCCCTCCGGATCGGCCATCACCGTCCACGGCACGTCGCCCTGCCCCACATCGGCGAACGTCGCGCCGAGCGCCGTCAGCCGTGCGACCGTCTCCTCCCGGTGCTCGGCCGAGGTGGTGGCCAGGTCGACGTGCACCCGGTTCTTGACCGTCTTGGGCTGGGCGGACACGACCAGGTCCACGACGACGGCGATCGGGTCCGGATAGCGGAACCCCTCGGGTTCGAGATTGACCACCCCGGGCCCCTCACTGGACATCCCCCAGCCCAGCGCCTGCGCCCAGAACCGGCCCAGCGCCACCTCGTCCCGGGCCTTCATGTTGATCTGCACAAGCCGTGTCGCCATGCCGCCGATGCTATCGATCACCCGTCCGGTAGCAGCGTTCCCGTGACCGACGTCCCCGGCCCGGGCCGCCTGCGCCGCGCCGCTTTCGAGTCGCTCGTGCAGATCGTCGGCGAGGCCGGCCTGAATCCCGCGGACCCGGCGGCGGAGCGCCTGATCCGGGTCAAGTCACCGGCGGGGGCGGGGACGAGTACCGGGAATGTGCGTGCCGGCCGGCCGCCGAGAACGGGCACACCACCGCCGGCCCGTCTGCCGCTGCGTGCGCTCGGCCCGTCGGCCGCGGCGTGCGGTCGGCCGGTCAGGGCGTGGGCCGCCTTCAGCAGCAGCGTGCCCGGGTGCGCCGTCCGCTCGCCGTTGAAACACCCAGCCCTCGCCGGTCAGGCCCACGCCCACGCCGGCGACCCGGCCCGCTCGAACACCACCGCCCGACCATCTCGGCTGCGGGCACGATTCGGCCGGGATTCACCGCGTACCCCCTCTGTCGTGTCGAAGCGGCCCGGTGGTGGTCGTCGCCCTCCGGAAGGGACGCCGATCTCCACCGACGGCGGGGAATCCGGGAGTTCTAGACCAAGGCGGCGGCCAGCAGAGCGAACGCGGCGATGATGACGGCGACGCGGACGTAGTGGTAGCGGTCCCAGCGGTTCAACTGCTGCTTCCAGTCGGCCGGCCGGGTCTCCGGGGTCCACGTCTTGCCACGGTTGTTGATCGGGACCAGCAGCAGGACCGACATGACCACGCTGACGACCAGCAGCGCGCCGGCGGTGACGACCAGGCCGGTACCGGGGCCGTGCCATCCCGTGACGGCCCAGAGTGTGACCAGGGCGAGCGAGCCGACGTACCAGAAAGGCATCACCGCGCCCAGCATGCGGCCGCCGTGGGCCCGGCCGAGCTGGCCGCTGTCGTCGGGGAGGGCGTCGAGGATCCGGTTGAGGACGAAGGCCACGGCGAACTCCACGCCGACCATGACGCCGACGACCACGATGGTGATCACCTGGAGTGTGCTGAGCATGAGGACGGCTCCTTGAAACTAGCTCTGACAGCTGACCTAGCAACGCTAGCATCATTGGCGCTCGATTTTCTAGCGGTGCTAGGGTCGAGGCATGTCGGTACAGGAACGCAAGGCTCGGGAACGGGCCGACCGGGAGCGCCTGATCCTGGCGACCGCCCGTGAGATCGCCGAGCAGCACGGGTGGGACGCGGTCACCACCCGGCGGCTGGCCGAGCGCATCGAGTACAGCCAGCCCGTTCTGTACAGCCACTTCCGCGGCAAACGGGAGATCATCGGCGCGGTCGCGCTGCAGGGCGCCACCGAGATGGCCGCCGCGCTGCGGGCCGCTGCCTCCGCCGCCGACGGCCCGCGCGCCCGGGTCGTCGCCCTCGCCCGTGCCTACCTCGACTTCGCCGCCCGCAGCCCGGCGGTCTACGACGCCATGTTCCAGCTCGACGGGGGCTTGGCGTTCGCCCGCGAGGACACTCCCGAGCCGCTCAAGGACGCCTTCGCCGCCCTGCTGGAGAGCCTCGGCGAGGTCGCCGGCGACGGTGTGGACCCGGGGCTGTTCACCGAACTGTTCTGGGCGGCCCTGCACGGGCTGGCCACCCTGACCAGGGCGGACCGCCTGCCGCCGGCGGAGACCGGCCGCCGTGTCGATTTGCTGGTGGACCGGCTGGCCGTCCTCTGACGCCCCCGGCCGCCACCGACGGCCGGAGCCGCCGCGCAAACCCACGGCCGTGGCGGCCGGGAGGTGCCTGTGGTCAGGATCGTCGTGTGGACTTGCGGTTGTGACCGCCTCGCGGCCTTGCGGCCGGAGCCGCCGCGCAAACCCATGGTCGCGGCGGGCAGGGAAAACGCCGACGGTCGAGACCGTTGATAAGACCTACGGTCGGGGCTGCCTCGCGGACCAAGGGTCGGGCCTTGGTTTGGACCCACGGTTGGGGCCGTGGTGCGGACCTATGGCTGGGAGCGTCGGGCGGACCTATGGCTGGGAGCGTCGGGCGGACCTATGGTCGTAGCCGCGGGGTAAACCTACGGCCGGGGTTGCCGGTTGTTCGCCGGCCGCCCCGGCCGCGGTGTGCTACGCCGTCATGGCGCGTTCCAGCAGTGTGCGGTGGCGGATCATCCAGTCGGCGGCGCGGGACCGCCAGGCCAGTGCCCACAGCGGACCCGAGTCGGTCGACTCGGGCGTGATCCGGGCGCGGGCTGCCTCGTGGGCGCAGTCCCGGATGGCGATCTCGATCATCCGGTTGACCAGGCCGGGCCGGTCTGCCGTGGGCAACTCGTAGCCGTCCAGGAACAGACGCAGTTGCCGGGAACGGGCCACCGGATCGGGCAGGTCATTGCGTGCGGCGACGTCCTCGCCGTGGAGTTGGGCGTTCCACCAGGCGGTGGAAGCGACCTCGTCGAGGCGGTCGACCGGGCCCGCAAGGGTCCAGTCGATGAACGCCACCGGCAGCCCGTCACGGGCGACGGTGTGCCAGGGTCCGGCGTCGCAGTGGCCGATGACCGAACCGGGACCGTCCCGGTGGGCCCACCACGGGTGCCAGACCGCGTCGGGTGGCGGGCGGAAACCGGCAGTGGCGGCGTGCAGGTCGTGCAGCAACCTGCCCACCTGCCAGACACCCTGGTCCGACCAGGCCCGCGGGTGCACGAACTCGCCCTCGATCCAGGTCACCAGTTCGTTGCCATCGGCGTCGATGCCGACCACCCGGGGCGCGCCGGCGAAACCGGCCTCCTCCAGGTGACGCAACAGGGCGTGAACGGTGCCGGTCCACGGCCCGGCGGGCCGCCGGACGGTGGAACCGTAACGTGCTACTCGAGTGGGTTCTCCGTCGGCCGCGGGCAGCGGCTCGAAGGATGGTGCGGAATCCACGAAATCTCCTCGTGTCGGCATGATGCAGCGGTGAAGCGGCGCCGGCTCTGGGCGCCCAAAAGAACCGCCGGACGGCGGCGACCGCCGGAGGGCGATAACCGCGGGAAGGCGGCGACCACCGGGCGGCGGCGACCACCGGGCGGCGGCGACCGCCGGAGGCGGTGACTGCGGCAGGGCAGTGACCACCGGGCAGCGGCGACCGTCGGGCAGCGGCGACCGCCGGAGGCGGTGACCGCTACGACGCGCGAGGCTCAGCGCGACGTGGCGGTGGCGGCTACCTCACCGAGGACCATGCAGACCATCGAGACCTCCTCGGGCTCGTGAATGCCGCCACGCTATCCAGGCCGCCGCGATCACGCCATCGACTTTGCGAGGGTCAGGCCGATGCGGTACGGCGGGCGTATGCGCGGGCGGCGCGGGCCCGGTCACCGCAGCGCACCGAGCACCAGTGCCGGCGACCGGTGCGCAGCAGGTAGCGCATGCACGGCCGGGAGTCGCAGGCGGTCAGCCGGGCCGCGTCGGCGCTGGTCAGCAGGTCGGCCGTGTCGGCGGCGAGGACGCCGAGGGCGTGGTCGACGACCTGGTCGGTCGGGTGCGGCGCCGCCCGGTGGAGCCCGTGGGCGGGATCCCAGCGCAGTGGCGCGGCGGTCGGCACCCGGGTGACGGCGGTGTTGATCGCGTCGAGCGCCGCCGCGGGTGGCTCGGCTGCTCGCAGGTGGGCCGCGAACAGGTCGCGGATGTGCTCCCGCATCGCTCGCAGCCGGCCGGCGCACACCTCGTGCAGGACGCTGCCGGCCGGGACGAGGTCGCGGTCGATCAGCCAGCGGCCGGCGTCGGCGGGGGTGGCGAGCAGGTCGAGGGTCTGGTCGGCGGGCAGGGAGAGCCGGCTGTTGGCCAGGTCGAGCCCGGGGTGACGGTCGGCGCCGGGTGCTGCGGGGATCACCGGTCTCACGGTACTGCTTGCGCTCATCCGTGACAAACGGCTAGCTTCACGGATGACAGACCTTCTATCCGTGAGGTTCCCATGGCTGACGCCGTCCCCGTCCAGACCTTCGGCGGCCCCACCGCCCTGTTCGAGTACGGCGGCCTGCGCCTGCTCACCGACCCCACCTTCGACGAGCCCCGTGACTACGTCTCACCCAGCGGCGTCTCCCTGACCAAACTCGCCCCGCCCGCCGCGAGCCCGGACACCCTCGGCCGCGTCGACGTGGTCCTGCTCTCCCACGACCAGCACCCGGACAACCTCGACGACTCCGGTCGCGCCCTGCTCGCCACCGTCCCGCTCACCCTCACCACGGTCGGCGGCGCCGCACGGCTCGGCGGCGCCGCCCGCGGCCTGGCCCCGTGGGGGTCGGTCCAGGTCGGCGCGGTGACGATCACCGCGGTCCCGGCGCGGCACGGCCCGGAGGGCTGCGAGCCGATCACCGGCGAGGTCACCGGGTTCGTGCTGACCGCCGACGGGCTGCCACCGGTCTATGTCAGCGGCGACAACGCCGCCCTCGAACTGGTCGAGCAGATCGCCGGTCGGTTCGGCCCGTTCGGCACGGCGGTGATCTTCGCCGGGGCGGTACGGACGCCGCTGTTCGACGGCGCGCTGCTCACCCTGGACAGCGCGCAGGCTGCCGAGGCCGCCCGGATTCTCGGCGCACAGCAGGTCGTCCTGGTGCACTTCGACAGCTGGGCGCACTTCACCGAGGGCCGCGACGCCCTGGAGAAGGCGTTCACCGCCGCCGGCCTGGCCGACCGGACCCAGGTCGGTGGTTGACGAAGCGGGCCGGACCCGGCTCGGTGGTTGGCGAAGCGGGCCGGACCCGGCTCGGTGGTTGGCGAAGCGGGCCGGACCCGGCTCGGTGGTTGGCGAAGCGGGCCGGACCCGGCTCGGTGGTTGGCGAAGCGGGCCGGACCCGGCTCGGTGGTTGGCGAAGCGGGCCGGACCCGGCTCGGTGGTTGGCGAAGCGGGCCGGACCCGGCTCGGTGGTTGGCGAAGCGGGCCGGACCGAAGTAGACGGTCGACGAAGACGGCCGGCCAACCCGACACGTGACGGAGACTGCCGGCCCCGGTGGGGGCAGGCCGGTCTCAGAGGAGGGTGGTGAAGGCCTCGCCATCGGGGTCGTCGTGGTCGACGACGGTGCAGATGCGCCAGTGGCTGTCGGCGCCGAGGACGAGGGAGACGGTCATCGCGGTGGGCGGCAGCGACGGCACGTTCCCGGCGAGCGTCGACGGGCTGTGGTAGACCGCCTGACCGGGCCGGGTGGCCCGGATGCCGATGGTGGCCGCCGAGATCGTCCCCGGGCTCGCGGACGGGGCGATGATGCTGGTCAGGATCGGCGCGCTGGGCTTCACGAAGTCGCCGTCGGCGACGAGCGCCCGCAACTCGGTGGTGAGCTGGTTCGCGGAGGCGCAGCCGGGTTCGGTGATGGTGGTGGCCAGGGCGGGGTTCGGGTTGGCGGTGAGCCACTGACCGTAGGCGATCAGCGAGCCGAGGACCCTGGGCCAGGCGGTTCCGGTGTTGGCCAGGGTGGGCGGCTTGCCGGCCGGGGGCGCCGGGGTCGGCGTGTGCAGGACGGCGACGGGCGCCGCGCTGGGCGCCGTCCGGGGCACAACGGTCGTGGTTGCGGTGGTGGCACAGGCGGAGGTGGCGGTGAGCGCGAGGGCGGCGGCCAGGACCGCGGTCGTCCGGCGGGGAGCGAGGGGCACGGTGGAGTCCTCGGGCGGCGGGGTCGGGCACAGCGGGCGTTCTGACGTGTCGGCCGACGCCGCGGCGAGTTGAGGGATCGCCGGTGCTCCTCAGCTCACCCGGGCCAGCCCGGCTTCCGCGCGCCGCTGCTCGGTGACGATGCCCACCTCCACGGCGATGGCCAGGGCCTCACGGTGCAGTCCGGCGGCGGTGGCGGGCGGCGCGGTCTCGCCGAGGCCGTTGAGGGCCCGCGCCACGCCGTCGCGCTGACCGGTCTCGCGGAATCCGGTCAGCGCCCGCCGGAAGTGCCGGGCCGCCCCGGCCTTGTCGCCGCTGCGCAGGGCCAGGGCGCCGAGACTCTCCAGCGTCCACGACTCACCGACCCGGTTGCCGAGCTCGCGGCAGATCTGCAGCGCCCGGGTCAGGCTGCCGGCCGCCTCCGGCAGCAGCCCGCGGCGGGTGTCGACGTCACCCAGCACGCTGAGCGCGTTGGCCTCGCCGATCCGGTCGCCTTCGCCGCCGAGCACCCGGATCGCGAGGGCGAGATGTGCGGCGGCGTCGTCGAGCTGGTGCCGGCGCTGCTCGATCGTCGCCAGGATGATCAGGGCGCGGCCCAGCCGGGTCGGTTCGCCGGTACGCCCGAAGAGTTGCGCCGCCCGCCCGGCCATCGCGATCGCGTCGTCCAGCCGGTCCTCCCGTTCGGCGATCTGGGCGAGGTTGTCCAGGGTCGTGCCCTCGCCGCTGAGGTCGCCGAGCTCCTCGAAGATCGTGCGGGCTTCGGTCAGCCGTTCCCGGGCAGGTCCGAACCGGGCCATCCGGACGTGGGCCACACCGAGATGGGTCAGGGCGCGTGCCTCGGCCTGCCGGTCGCCGCCGAGCCGCGCGGCGTACAGCGCATGGCCGTTGATCGTGAGACTGTCCGCCGGGTTGCCGCCGTTGAGCCAGCGGAACAGGGTGGCGGCGAGCGCGGTGGCGTGGCGGTGCCAGCCGTTCTCGGCGGCGTGGGCGATGACCGCCACCAGGGTGGTCCGTTCGGCCTCCAGCCAGGAGGTGGCCGCGGCGAGGTCACCGAGCTGCGGCGTGGTCGGGCCGGGTGGCGGCGCCGGTGGACGGCCGGCCCGTTCGGCGGGGGCGATGACGTCCATCGCGGCGCCGGCGGCGCTCAGGTAGTGGTCGAACAGGCGGGTCAGCGCGGCCCGTCGCCGGGCGGGCGGGTCCTCGTCGGCACAGCGTTGCAGCGCGTACGCCCGGACCAGGTCATGGGCGTGGTAGCGGGCCTCGGCGGCGGGGTGCGTCAGGTGGTGACGTTGCAGGGCCAGCAGGTGCATGCGGGCCGCGGCCGGCGCGATCCCGGCGAGCGCGGCGACCGAGTGCGCGTCCACGTCGTGGCCGGGGTGCAGCGCCGCGAGCCGGAACAGTCGCCGCCGCTGGGGACTCAGCCGCTGGTAGGACAGCGCGATCGCCGGTGTCGCCCGGTCGTCGACCGGCCCGTGGCGCTCGTCGAGGCGTTCCGCGTGGTCGGTGAGCGTCCATCCGGGTGTGCCGCGGATGTGCGCGGCGACGAGGCTGAGCGCGAGCGGCAACCGTCGGCAGCGGGCGGCGATCCGGTCGGCGGCGCGCGGGTCGTCGCCGGCCGGGATCCCGGCGGTGGCGCTGCGCATGTAGGCCACCGCCTCGGCGGGTTCCAGCAGGTTCAGCAGGATCCGGGTGACCTGGCCGAGGCCGGCCAGGCGGTGCCGGGTGGTGATCAGGACCGGACAGCCGGGGAGGCCGGTGAGCAGGGGACGGACCTGGGCGGCGCTGTCGGCGTTGTCGAGCAGCACCAGTGTCCGGGTTCCGGCCAGCCGGCGGCGGTAGGCGGCGATCCGGTCGTCGAGGCCGTAGGGGATCTGGTGGCCGGCCATGCCGAGCAGGCGCAGGAATCCGTCCAGCACGGCGCCGGGCTCGGCGGGTGGCTGGTCCGGGTCGGGGTGGTAGCCACGCAGGTCGACGAAGAGGACACGGTCGTGGCCGGCGTTGCGGGCCACCCGTACCGCCAACTGGGTTTTGCCCGCCCCCGCCATGCCGGAGACGACGCAGACGACCGGCCGGTCGCCGGTGTCGAGCTGGCGGCCGAGCCGGGCCTGCTCGGTGACGCGGCCGGTGAACGTCGCGGGCTCCGGCGGCAGGTCCGCGCGGACCCGGACCTGGGCGGCGGCCCGGGCGGCGTTGCCGGTCACCTGCAGCGCGTGCCGCCAGCGGGTGACGTATCCGGGGTCGGCGGTGAGCGCTTCGACGATCGCCAGGACCAGATCGGTGCTGATCCGCCGCCGGCCGGACCGGAAACAGTCCGCGACGGTGGCCCGCCGGGCGTCCTCGGCCGCGGGCCGCCCGTCGGCGCGCCATCGCGCGGTGATCCGGCGGCGGATCGTCTCGTAGGAGGGGTCACCGGCGCACACCTTCAGTGCCCGCAGCATCTCGGTGAGATCGTCGAGCGAGGTGGCCCGCCCCGGATCGGGCAGCGCGGTGAAGTCGTCCATCACCGCACAGCGAACCACCGTCGTCGATCGATATCAGTCCGGAAACCGACGCCGCGGTGTCCGAGGTCCGGCTCTATCCGGCGGTGCAGACAGGTGTGGCGGTGGGTCCGGCGCCGGTGCCCTGGAAGCCGAACTCGGTGGATCCTCCTGCCGCGACCTGCCCGTTGTAGGAGACGTTGCGGAAGCCGACCGAGCCGGTGGTTCCGCTGTTGGTCGCGCTCCATGTGCTGGTCACGGTGCTCCCGGACGGCAGGGCCACGGTGACGGTCCAGCCGTTGAGAGCGGCTCCGGCGGTGACCTTGACGCTGGCCACGAACCCACCGGTCCACGAGTTGAGGGACACCGTCGCGGTGCAGCCGCCGCCGGGCTGGGGGGAGGTGCTGGTGCTGGGCGACGGCGGGGTGCTGATGCTGGGCGAGGGCGAGCTGGTGCCGCCCGCGTTGAGGGCGTTGAGCACCGAGGTGTACGCGGCCTTCTTGTTGCCCGAGTTGTCGAAGAGCAGCGGGTTCTCGCCGGTCCGCCACGAGTCGCTGTCGCGGATGCCCCAGACCGTGATGCCGGTGCACCGCGCCACCGCCAGGCAGGCGCGGGTCACCGTGGCGTAGATGTTGGCCTGGTTGCCGCCCTGCGCCACGTCCAGCTCGGTGATCTGCACGTCGACGCCGAGGTCGGCGAAGCGCTGCAGGTTGGCCTGGTAGTCGCCGGCGATGCTGGTGCCCAGGTGCGACTGGAAGCCGACGCAGTCGATCGGCACCCCACGGGACTTGAAGTCACGGACCATGTTGTAGATGCCGGTCGACTTCGCGTTGACGCCGTCGGTGTTGTAGTCGTTGTAGCAGAGCTTGGCGGCCGGGTCGGCGGCCCGCGCGGCGCGGAAGGCGGCCTCGATCCAGTCGTTGCCGGTGCGCTGCAGGTTGGAGTCGCGGCGCGCGCCGCTGCCGCCGTCGGCGAAGGCCTCGTTGACCACGTCCCAGGCGTAGATCTTGCCCTTGTAGTGGGTGGCGACCTGGGTCACGTGGTTGATCATGGCGCTGCGCAGCGCGCTGCCGGACATCGACTGCGCCCAGCCCGGCTCCTGCTGGTGCCACAGCAGGGCGTGGCCGCGGACCTTGGCGCCCATGGCGATGCCCTGGTTGAGGATGCGGTCGCCGTTGGTGTAGGTGAACCGGCCCTGGGACGGCTCGGTGGCGTCCCACTTCATCTCGTTCTCGGGCGTCACCGAGTTGAACTCGCGGTTGAGGATACCGGTGTAGGTGCCGTCGCCGAGCCGGCCGGCGGCGATCGCCGCGCCGTAGTAGCGGCCGGTCTGGGCCGCGGACGCGCCGAGCGTGGTGGCGGCCTCGGCGGTGCCGACCAGGGCGAAGCCGGAGGCGACGACGACCCCCGCCACGGCCGAGGCCAGCAGCAGGGAGCGGCTTCTCTGTAACAGGGACATGGCGGGGAACCTTTCCGGCGGGGACCGAACAGGATGGGAGCGTTCCCATCCGGGGATTCTCCATGTTGCCAGCGCATTTCGCAGAAATGCGAGCCCGACAATCACCGAGTAGCCCGCATAACACTTCCTGAGAAACAACTTCTGGCGCGATGTGAGCCCGGATGAGCCGTAGAGAAAGTCCTACTTGAATGTCCAGAAACATCCTGGCAATCTCCCAAGGCAGACTGTTAGCGCTCTCATCCCCCCTCTGCATCCGTCCCGGATCAGCTCTGTGAGCGATAACGAGCCTGCTCGTTCCCCCTCTGGAGGCTTCACCATGCGCACCCGAAGTGCGACCGTACTCATGGCTGTTCTGGCCGTCGTATTAGTGTTCTTCCAGCCCACCGCGGCGTTCGCGGAATCCAACGGCGGGACCCGTGTCATGCCGCTCGGTGACTCCATCACCGAGGGCACCCAGGTCCCCGGTGGATACCGGATCGGGCTCTGGCAGCGTCTGGCGTCCGCCGGGTACCGCGTCGACTTCGTCGGCACCCAGTTCAACGGGCCGGCCAGTCTCGGCGACCACGACCACCAGGGCCACCCCGGCTGGCGCATCGACCAGATCGACGCCAACATCGCCGGCTGGCTGCGCGGCACCAGCCCGCGCACCGTGCTGCTGCACATCGGCACCAACGACATCCTGCAGAACTACAACGTCGCCGGCGCGCCGGGCCGGCTCTCCACCCTGATCGACCGGATCACCGGCACCGTCCCCTCGGCGGACGTCTTCGTGGCGACGATCATCCCGCTGGCCAACTCCGGGCAGGAGGCCGCCGCCCGCACCTACAACAGCGCCCTGTCCACCATCGTGCGGAGCAAGGGCTCCCGGGTCCACCTGGTCGACATGCACGCCGCCCTGACCACCGCGGACCTGATCGACGGCGTCCACCCGACCGCCGCCGGCTACGACAAGATGGCCGCCACCTGGTACGCCGCCCTGCGCTCGGTCCCCGGAACCATCGGCGACCCGGGCACCGGCGGCAGCGGCACCACGCTGGTCGGCGCCGCCTCCGGCCGTTGCCTGGACGTGCCGGGCAGCAACTCCGCCAACGGCACCCAGCCGATCGTCTGGGACTGCAGCGGCGCCGCCAACCAGCAGTGGTCCGTCAACGGGCAGACGCTGCGCTCGCTGGGCAAGTGTCTCGACTCGCCGACCGGCGCCACCAGCGGCGCCAAGGCACAGCTGTGGGACTGCAGCGGCGCCGCCAACCAGAACTGGAGCCACACCTCCGGCGGGCCGATCCGCAACGCGCAGTCGGGTCTGTGCCTGGAGAGCGGCGGCACCGCGAACGGCTCCACCGTCACCCTGCGGACCTGCACCGGGGCCGCCGCACAGAACTGGACGAGGCGATGAGACGAGCTCTGACGATCCTGCTGGTCGCAGCCCTGACCCTGCTCGGCGCCCCGGCCGCCCACGCCCTGGACAACGGCGTGGCCCGTACCCCGCCGATGGGCTGGAACAGCTGGAACACCTTCGGCTGCAACATCAACGAGTCACTGATCCGCGGGGTGGCCGACGCGATGGTCAACAACGGCATGCGCGACGCCGGCTACCAGTACGTCGTCGTCGACGACTGCTGGATGAACCCGAACCGGGACTCGGCCGGCAACCTGCAGGGCGACCCGACCCGGTTCCCGAGCGGCATGAAGGCGCTCGGCGACTACCTGCACGCCCGCGGCCTGAAGTTCGGCATCTACCAGGCCCCGCTGGACAAGACCTGCGCCCAGTACTTCAACAGCTACCCCGGCGCCACCGGCAGCCAGGGCCACGAGGCACAGGACGCCCGCCAGTTCGCGGCCTGGGGCGTCGACTACCTCAAGTACGACTGGTGCTCCCCGTCCGGATCCATCAACGACCAGGTCACCACGTTCGCGAAGATGCGTGACGCGCTGGCCTCGACCGGCCGGCCGATCCTCTACAGCATCAACTCGAACAGCATCCACGCCAAGACCGGCCCGCAGCGCAACTGGGGCGACGTCGCGAACATCTGGCGCACCACCGAGGACATCACCCTGGCCTGGGACACCGGGCAGACGAACGGCTACCCGATGGGTGTCAAGAACATCGTCGACGTCACCGTGCCGCTCGCCGGATACGCCCGCCCCGGCGCGTTCAACGACCCGGACATGATGGAGGTCGGCCGCGGCACCCTGACCGAGACCGAGCAGCGCAGCCACTTCGCGCTCTGGGCGATCATGGCGTCGCCGCTGATCGCCGGCAACGACGTGCGCTCGCAGAGCACCACCACCCGCGACATCCTCACCAACCCCCGGCTCATCGCGATCAACCAGGACACCCTCGGACTGCAGGGGACCCAGGTGTCGTTCGACGGCACCCGCCGCGTGCTGGCCAAGCGGCTCGCCAACGGTGACGTCGCGGTCGCCCTGTTCAACCAGGGCGGCTCCACCACGACGATCTCGACCACCGCGGCGGCGATCGGCAAGTCCGGCAGCTCCTTCACCCTGCAGGACGCCTGGACCGGCGCCACCAGCAGCAGCACCGGCACGATCAGCGCCAGTGTCGCCGCGCACGGCACGGCCGTCCTCCGGGTCAGCGGCGGCGGCACCAACCCGACACCGACCGGCTCCACCCTGGTCAGCGCCGCCTCCGGCCGGTGCCTGGACGTGCCGAACAGCAACACCGCCAACGGCACCCAGCCGGTCATCTGGGACTGCAACGGACAGGCCAACCAGCGCTGGACGATCAGCGGCCAGAGCATCCAGGCGCTCGGCAAGTGCCTCGACGCCCCGACCGGCGCCACCGCCGGAGCCAAGGTCCAGCTGTGGGACTGCAACGGCCAGACCAACCAGCAATGGACGCTCAACGCCGACGGCACCATCCGCGGCACCGCCTCCGGCCTCTGCCTGGACGTCGACCGCAACCTCACCGCCAACAACACCCCGGTCCTGCTGTGGACCTGCACCGCCGCCGCCAACCAGCGATGGAGCCGAGCCTGATGCCGAAGAAGATCCTCACCGGCCTGCTCTGCCTGGCCGTGACCCTGCTCGCCGCGGTCGCGCCGGCCCCGGCACGGGCCGACAACCCGATCGTGCAGACCATCTACACCGCCGACCCGGCGCCCCTGGTCCACAACGGCCGCGTCTACCTCTACACCGGCCACGACGAGGACGGCTCCACCTGGTTCACCATGAAGGAGTGGCGGGTCTACTCGTCGGCCGACATGGTCAACTGGACCGACCACGGCTCGCCGATGAGCCTGGCCACCTTCAGCTGGGCCAGCAAGGACGCCTGGGCCGGCCAGGTGATCGCCCGCAACGGCAAGTTCTACTGGTACGTGCCGGTCACCAACCGGGCCACCGGGCGGATGGCGATCGGCGTCGGGGTGTCCAGCAGCCCGACCGGCCCGTTCACCGACGCGCTCGGCCGCCCCCTGGTCGAGAACGGCGAGATCGACCCGACCGTCATGATCGACGACGACGGCCAGGCCTATCTCTACTGGGGCAACCCGAACCTGTGGTACGTGCGACTGAACAGCGACATGATCAGCTTCAGCGGCAGCGCCACGAAGATCCCGCTGACCACCGCCGGGTTCGGCACCCGCACCGGCGACGCCAACCGGCCCACGCTGTACGAAGAGGGCCCCTGGGTCTACAAGCGCAACGGCCTCTACTACAACGTCTTCGCCGCCAAGTGCTGCTCGGAGTTCATCGGGTACTCCACCGCGCCCGGCCCGACCGGCCCCTGGACATACCGCGGCACCGTCATGCCGACCCAGGGCAGCAGCTTCACCAACCACGCCGGCATCGTCGACTTCAACGGCGGGTCGTACTTCTTCTACCACAACGGCGCGCTGCCCGGCGGCGGCGGTTTCACCCGCTCGGTGGCCGTGGAGAAGTTCAGCTACAACGCCGACGGCAGCATCCCGCAGATCACCATGACCACCGGCGGGGCGCCGCAGAACGGCACGCTCAATCCTTACGTACGGCAGGAGGCCGAGACGATCGCCTGGAGCTCCGGCGTCGAGACCGAGCGCGCGAGCGAGGGCGGCATGAACATCGGCTTCCTGGAGAACGGCGACTACGTCAAGGTCAAGGGCGTCGCCTTCGGATCCGGCGCGACCTCGTTCTCGGCGCGGGTCGCGTCCGCCGCGTCGGGCGGCCGCATCGAGGTACGCCTCGGCGGCCCCACCGGCACTCTCGCCGGCACGTGCACCGTGTCCGGCACCGGCGGCTGGCAGAACTGGGCCACGGTCACCTGCCCGGTCAGCGGCGCCACCGGCACCCAGGACCTCTACCTGCGGTTCACCGGCGGCAGCGGCTACCTGTTCAACGTCAACTGGTGGCAGTTCACCGGCAACTCTGGAGTGAGCACGCGATGAGAAGACTCGCCGCGGTCGTCGTGACCGCCCTGCTCGGTGTGGCGTTCGGCCTCACCGCCATGACCCCCGCCGACGCCGCCACGATCGACACCAGCGCCTCCTACGTGCTGGTCAACCGCACCAGCGGCAAAGCACTCGACCTGTACAACCTGGCCACCAACGACGGCGCGCGGATCACCCAGTGGACCCGCAACGACCAGGCCCAGCAGCAGTGGCAGTTCGTCGACTCCGGCGGCGGCTACTACCGGCTGCGGTCCAAGCACTCCGGCAAGGTCCTCGACGTGTCCGGCGCGTCCACCGCCGACGGCGGCGCGATCGTGCAGTGGACCGACAACAACGCCACCAACCAGCAGTTCAGCATCCAGGACATCGACGGCTACATCCAGCTGATCAACCGCAACAGCGGCAAGGCCCTCGAGGTGCAGGGCGCGTCGACCGCCGACGGCGCGAACATCGTGCAGTACGCCGACTGGAACGGCGCCAACCAGCAGTGGCAGCTCGTGAAACTCGGCACCACCACGCCCGGCACCGGCACCTTCACCAACCCGGTGGTATGGCAGGACTTCGCCGACGGCGACATCATCCGGGTCGGCGACGCCTACTACTACTCCGCGTCGACCATGCACTACTCGCCGGGCGCGCCGATCCTGCGCTCCTACGACCTGGTCAACTGGGAGTACGCCGGCCACTCGGTGCCCCGGCTCGACTTCGACTCGGGCGCCTACGACCTGTCCGGCGGGCGCGCCTACGTCAAGGGCATCTGGGCGTCGGCGTTCAACTACCGGCCCAGCAACGGCACCTACTACTGGCTGGGCTGCACCGAGTTCAACCGCACCTACGTCTACACCGCCTCGGCCGTCGACGGCGCCTGGTCGAAGAAGGCCCGGCTCAACAACTGCTACTACGACGCCGGCCTGATGTTCGACGGCGACACCCCGTACGTGGCCTACGGCAACGGCACGATCAGCGTCGCGCAGCTGAACTCGGATCTCACCGCCCAGGTGCGGTCGCAGACGGTCTACCAGACCCCGTCGAGCATCGGCACCCTCGAGGGCTCGCGGATGTACAAGCGGGGCAACTACTACTACATCTGGCTGACCCGGCCCGCCAACGGCCAGTACGTGCTGCGGTCGACCAGCCCGTGGGGTCCGTACGAGCAGCGCCAGGTCCTTCTCGACCTGCCCGGCCCGATCTCCGGCGGGGGAGTGCCGCACCAGGGTGGCCTGGTCCAGACGCAGAACGGTGACTGGTGGTACATGGCGTTCACCGACGCCTACCCCGGCGGCCGGGTGCCGACGCTGGCCCCGATCACCTGGAGCGGCGACTGGCCGGTGCTGACCACCGTCAACGGCCGCTGGGGCGCCACCTACCCGAAGCCGAACATCACCACGTCGAAGACCGTGCAGCCGATGACCGGCCCCGACACCTTCACCAGCCTCGGCCATCGCTGGGAGTGGAACCACAACCCCGACACCAGCAGGTACAGCGTCGGCAACGGGCTGCGGCTGTCCACCGCGACCGTCACCAACGACCTGTACAACGCCCGCAACACGCTCACCCACCGCATCCAGGGACCGTCGTCGACCGCCACCATCGAGCTCGACTACTCGCAGATGGCCAACGGCGACCGCGCCGGCCTGGCCATGCTGCGCGACTCGTCGGCCTGGATCGGTATCCGCAAGGACAACGGCGTCACCCGGGTCTCGATGACCAACGGGCTGACCATGAACTCCAGCTGGGCCACCACCGGCACCGGCGCCGAGGCGGCCGGCGCGAACGTCTCCGGCGGGAAGATCTGGCTGCGGGTCTCCGCCGACATCCGGCCGGGCTCCGGGCGTACCGCCACCTTCTCCTACAGCACCAACGGCAGCACCTTCACCGGCCTCGGCCCGGCGTTCACGCTCAACAACGCCTGGCAGTTCTTCATGGGCTACCGGTTCGGCATCTTCAACTACGCCACCCAGGCACTGGGCGGCGCGGTCACCGTCAACCGTTTCGACCTGACCACGCCTTAGGAGGATTCATGACCAGATCTCGACTACTCCAGGCCGGCCTGGCGTCGGCCGCCCTGGTGACCGCCTCGGCGGCGGTCGCCGTGGCCCTGCCCGCCGGCGCGGCGGCGGCCGGCTGCTCGGTCAAGTACACCGTGTCGTCGCAGTGGCAGGGCGGCTTCAACGCCGACGTGGCCGTCACCAACCTGGGCGACGCGCTGTCCGGCTGGACACTGACCTGGGCGTACGACGCCGGGCAGAAGGTCAGCCAGGCATGGAACGCCACAGTGAGCCAGAGCGGCACGACGGTGACCGCGGCCAACGTGGCCTACAACGGCTCGGTGCCGGCCAACGGCTCGGTGACCTTCGGGTTCACCGGCTCGTGGACCGGCAGCAACCCGGTCCCGTCCGCGTTCAGCCTCAACGGCGTGGCCTGCACCGGAGCGCCGGTGCCCAGCTCACCGTCGAGCCCGGCGCCGTCGAACCCGTCGACGTCACCGTCCACCCCTGGCGGCAACTGCACCCTGCCGTCGAGCTACCGCTGGTCGTCGAGCGGGGTGCTGGCCAACCCGAAGAACGGCTGGGTGTCGCTCAAGGACTTCACCAACGTCGTCCACAACGGCAAACATCTGGTGTACGCGTCGAACGTGAACGGCTCGTCGTACGGCTCGATGAACTTCACGCCGTTCACCAACTGGTCCGACATGGCCGGTACCGGACAGAACGGGATGAGCCAGGGCACCGTGGCGCCCACGCTGATCTACTTCGCGCCGAAGAACATCTGGGTGCTCGCCTACCAGTGGGGCGCGTGGCCGTTCATCTACCGCACCTCCAGCGACCCGACCAACCCCAACGGCTGGTCCGCGCCGCAGCCGCTGTTCACCGGCAGCATCTCCGACTCCGGCACCGGCCCGATCGACCAGACCCTGATCGCCGACGGGCAGAACATGTACCTGTTCTTCGCCGGCGACAACGGCAAGATCTACCGGGCCTCCATGCCGCTCGGGAACTTCCCCGGCAACTTCGGCTCGTCGTACACCACGATCATGAGCGACAGCCGGAACAACCTGTTCGAGGCGCCCGAGGTCTACAAGGTGGCGGGCCAGAACCAGTACCTGATGATCGTCGAGGCGATCGGTTCCAGCGGCCGGTACTTCCGGTCGTTCACCGCCACCAGCCTCAACGGCAACTGGACGCCGCAGGCCGCCACCGAGAGCAACCCGTTCGCCGGGAAGGCCAACAGCGGCGCGAGCTGGACCAATGACATCAGCCACGGCGACCTCGTCCGCAACAACCCGGACCAGACCAAGACCATCGACCCCTGCAACCTGCAACTGCTCTACCAGGGCAAGAACCCGAGCGCCGGAGGTCCCTACGACCAGCTGCCCTGGCGGCCCGGCCTGCTCACCCTGCAACGCTGACGATCCCGTAAGTTTCGAAGCATTCTGAAGCGCACCGACCGGCCGGAAACCAGCGGAACTTCTCGGAAGTTCCGCTGGACTTCCGGTCGGTTTGCCTCCTACGCTACGGCGACGTCCGTCGGCGACAGGAGACCCCGTGACGGCATCCCCGTACCTGCACCGCTTCGGCGAAGCGCAGGTCACCGTCCTCGACACCGACGGGCGGCCGCTCGCCGACCGCGACGTCGTCGTCGAGCAGCGCAGCCACGCCTTCGGGTTCGGCAACATCGGCTTCGACTTCGTCCCGGTCGCCAACGAGGAGCCGGCCGCCGTCACCGGCCAGGAGGACCTCTGGTTCGACGTGTTCAACACGGCGACCCTGCCGTTCTACTGGAGCCTGTTCGAGCCCGAGCGCGACCGGCCCGACACCGGCCGGCTGCACCGAGCCGCCCGCTGGTTCACCGACCGCGGCGCCCGCGTGAAGGGCCACCCGCTCGTCTGGCACACCCTGGCGCCCGACTGGCTGCGCCGGCTGTCCACCGACGAGGTCGAGGCGGTGGTCCGGGCCCGGATCCGGCGCGAGGTCACCGGTTTCGCCGACGTCGTGCACAGCTGGGACGCCATCAACGAGGTCGTGATCATGCCGGTGTTCCGCAACGAGGAGCACCCCAACGCGATCACCCGCCTCGCCCGCGAGCGCGGCCGCATCGCCACCGTCCGGCTGGCGTTCGAGGAGGCCCGCGCCGCCGACCCGACGGCCACGCTGCTGCTCAACGACTTCGACATGTCCACGGCGTACGAATGCCTCATCGAGGGCGTCCTCGAAGCAGGCATCCGCATCGACGCGATCGGCCTGCAGAGCCACATGCACCAGGGTTACTGGGGTGAGGACCGGACCCTCGCCGTCCTCGACCGGTTCGCCCGTTACGGCCTGCCCCTGCACATGACCGAGACCACCCTCGTCTCCGGGCACCTCATGCCCCCGGAGATCGACGACCTCAACGACTACCAGATCCCGTCGTGGCCCACCACGCCCGAGGGTGAGCAGCGCCAGGCCGACGAGATCACGCGCCACTACCGCACCCTGCTCGGCCACCCAGCGGTCCAGGCGATCACCTACTGGGGATTCACCGACCACGACGCGTGGCTCGGCGCGCCCGCCGGGGTCGTCCGCGCCGACGGGACACCCAAGCCCGCCTACCACGCGCTGCGTGACCTGGTTAAAGGGGAGTGGTGGCTGCCGCCGACGACCCTGCGCACCGACCACGCCGGCCGGGTGGAGATCCGCGGATTCCTCGGCGACTATCGGCTGAGCCATGACGGGCGCCGTGCCTCTTTCGCGCTCACGGCGGCCGGTCGACTCGTACAACTGGAAGGTCTTCTCCGTTGACTTTCGAAACCGTCATCAACCTCGACATCGACGGCCCGCGGATCAACCGGCATCTCTACGGCCACTTCGCCGAGCACCTCGGCCGGTGCATCTACGGCGGCTTCTACGTCGGCGAGGACTCCGAGGTGCCCAACGCCGGCGGCATCCGCCTCGACGTGGTCGAAGCCCTGCGTGCCCTCGACATCCCCAACCTGCGCTGGCCCGGCGGCTGCTTCGCCGACGAGTACCACTGGCGCGACGGCATCGGCCCGCGCGCCGAACGCCCGGTCATGGTCAACACGCACTGGGGCGGCGTCGAGGAGAACAACCACTTCGGCACCCACGAGTTCATGGCGCTGTGCGAGCTGCTCGGCGCCGAGCCCTACATCAGCGGCAACGTCGGCTCCGGCACCGTGCGCGAGATGAGCGAGTGGGTGGAATACCTCACCCGCGACGGCGACTCGCCGATGGCCCGGCTGCGCAAGACCAACGGTCGCGACGCGCCGTGGCCGGTGCGGTTCTGGGGGCTCGGCAACGAGGCGTGGGGTTGCGGTGGCAACATGACCGCCCAGCAGTACGCCACGGAGGCGCGCCGCTACGGCACGTACTGCCGTGACTACGGCGACAACAAGCTCTACAAGATCGCGGCCGGGGCCAACGGCACCGACTACGCGTGGACCGAGACGCTGATGAGACAGCTCGGGCATCTCGGCTGTCAGCGGGTGACCAGCAGCTTCTACCACGCCCTCTCCGTGCACCACTACACGCTGAGCGGCCCCTGGGAGAAGAAGGGCTCGGCCACCGTCTTCAGCACCGACGAGTACTACACGACCATGGCCGAGGCGGCCCGCATCGACGAGGTGCTGTCCGGCCACGCCGCGGTGATGGACTGCTACGACCCGAACCGCACCGTCGGCCTGGTCCTCGACGAGTGGGGCACCTGGTTCGACGTCGAGCCCGGCACCAACCCCGGCTTCCTGTACCAGCAGAACACCCTGCGCGACGCCCTCGTCGCGAGCGTGCACTTCGACGTCTTCCACCGCCACGCCGACCGCCTGGTGATGGCCAACATCGCCCAGACCGTCAACGTCCTGCAGGCCATGATCCTCACCGACCCCGACACGAACGCGCTGGTCCTGACGCCGACATACCACGTCTTCCGGATGAACCGCGCCCACCAGGACGCGACCTCCCTGCGCGTCGACGTCCGCACCCCGCCACCGTCACGCCCCGTCGGCGACACCACCCTGACGACGGTGTCGATGTCGGCCAGCCACCGTGACGGCCGCCTGCTGATCTCGCTGTCCAACCTCGACGCGGCCACTCCCACGGACGTGACCGTCGACCTGCGCGGCGGCGCCGTCACCGACGTCGAGTCGCTGATCCTGACGGCCGGCACCCCGCAGGACCACAACACCCCGGAGTCCCCGTCGACGGTGCGGCCCCGCCCGTACGAGGGGGCGACCGTGGAATCCGGCCGGCTGCAGGTGTATCTGCCGCCCCACTCGTTCGTCACCGTGGCCGGCACGCTGTCCGATCGGTAGGCTGCGCCGGTGCCAACCGAGATCGAGGTCGTCTCCGTCGTCGACGCGGCCGCCACCACGGTCTTCGACCTGGAACTCGACGTGGACGTGCACGCCGGCTCCCTTCCCGGGAGCCGGGAGACCGCCACGACGACCAGCGGCCGCCGCCGTCTCGCGCTGGGCGACGAGGTGACCTTCCAGGCCCGCCATCTCGGCCGCCGATGGCGGATGACCAGCAGGATCACGGTGTACGACCGCCCGCGCCTCTTCGTCGACGAGCAGACTCGCGGCCCGTTCCGCGCCATGCGCCACGAGCACCGCTTCGAGCCCGTCGGCCCCACCCGCACCCGGATGACCGACCGCATGACGATCCAGGCCCCGCTCGGCCCGATCGGCGCCGTGGTGACCCGGCTCCTGCTGGCCCCCTACCTGAGACGCCTGCTCACCGAGCGGGCGGCGCACATCAAACACCTGGCCGAGGGCGAGACTCGTGACCCGTGAACGCGTGCTGTCCGGCGCGGAGCTGGGTCCGGGTGCGCATCAGGATCCGGCCGAGCATGTTCCGGCCGGTGCCGGTCCGGCCTCGTCCCCAGTAGTGATCGGCGCCGGTGTCCTCGACGATCTCGGCGTCACCGGTGTCCAGCAGGACGGCGCGGATGTCGGCGTGGGCGGCGAACTTGGCCGCGACGGCCCGGCGCATCACGTCGTCCTTGACCCGCTCCCAGTCGCGGCGCAGCGGCATGGACCGGTCGCGGCCCAGCTCGGCGGCGCGTAACGGGCCGGCCGCCCGGCGAATCAGGTCGGCGTGCCGGGCGCCGGTGAACTTCTGCGCCTGGAAATAGTGCTCGGAGGTCGGCCACCAGTGCCCGTCGAGGTCGAAACCGTGCGGGGAGAAATTCGAGAAGCAGCCGTACGGAACCTCTTCGGCGCCGTAGAAGTAGATCGTCACCGTGGCCTCGCGGTAGGGGAGCGGGACCCCTACGGTGCCATACATCTCCGGCTGCCGTGCCGGACGGTCACCCCGCCGGCGCCTCCGGGGGCAGGGGCGCCAGCGGGGTCACCGATCAGTAGTCGAGGACGCTGAGCTTCCACCCGCTGCTGGTCCGGGCGCAGCCGTACGAGATGTACCAGTGCTGCTGCACCAGGTACTTGCCGACGTCGGCGCACTCGGACTGGGTGGGGTAGTAGCCATAGGTGACCCAGGTGCTGGCCGGCGCCGCTTCGGCCGGCGCCCCGAAGCCGAGCAGGCCGATCGCGGCGACCGCGGCCGTGCCGAGGGTCAGACGTACCTTGGACAGTGACATGCGTTTCCCCGTGTCTTCCGGATGGGCGGCCCGGCTGGCCATCCATTCATGAAGGTCAATTTAACAAGGCCTTCAGTCCGGCTGAATCGGAAGTGGTTTATGTCACAAATGCGGCATTCGAGTTGCCGTGATCGGTCCGAGGCTTCGATGACCGACGATACGATCGGGCCGTGCCGGCGGACAAACTCGACCGTTCCTCCGCCCCCGGCGGCGTCCATGCCGTGATCAGCCGAAAAGATGCCGGTGGGACCTGCTCCACTCGATGCGCAGCGCGACCTCGTCCAGGGCGCCGTCCGCCTGCCAGGCCACCTGGGGTTGCCGGCCCTCGGCGGCCAGCTGCCGAGCACGGTGCAACACCTGCCGCTGTTGAAGGATCACCTGGTCGACGAGCCCGGCGGTCGTGGTGAGACCGTAGGCCCCGGCGAAGAGTTCCAGCCGGCGCAGCCGGTCCGGCCTCCCCGGGTGACGCAACGACTGAACAGACGTGTGATCATCGCGGAACGGCGCCACATACTCCAGCGCGTAGGCGACGTCGTGCGCAGCCGGGGCCGGCCACGCGTAATCCCAGTCCAGGATCCCGATCGGCTGGAGGCCCCGCCACACCAGGTTCCAGGGCCCGAAGTCGCCATGGCAGATCAGATCGTCAGCGCCCTGGTCACCGTCGAAGGCCGCCCAGCCGGCCGCGGCGGCGGGCCGGAAGCCGCGGACGGCCTCGTGGTAATCCCGCAGCAGGCGCGCCATCGCGACCAGCCCGTCGTCCTCGACGACCTTGGCCCAGGCATCGCCCCCGGACTCACCCGCGATGTAGGTGAGGACTTCGCGCCCCTCCGCATCGATGCCGAGCAGCCGAGGGGCATACGGAAACCCGACAGCCTCGAGATGCCGCAGCAGCTCATGAATCGTCGCCGACCACGGATGCAGAGGCCGCCGCACCGTGTCCCCGACGCGCTCGATCCGGCGGTGCGGGTCATCCTGAAGCACTTGACGATCCACCATGCCACCGGACGATAGCGCCCCGGCCCCGCCGCATCGGCCCCCGCCGCAGTGTCCGCCGAGATCTCATGCCCGGTCGCGGCGAGCCGATGGGTCCTCTGTGTCTCCGACCCGTAAGGCCGTCGCACGCTGGACCGCCGGCGGCGCCATATCACTTGCCGTCGTGGCCGCGGTGGTGCTGACTGGTCGGCGCAGGCAGCGGAAGGCGGTGCTGGACGCTCCGGCGGAAACGGTTCCGGAGCACGCGCCGGAACCGCTCCCCGCCAGGTCCCGCTTCCGGCCGTCGCGGCGACAGGGGGCGGCAGCGGTCGTGGTCGTCCTCGCCGCCGTGTCCGGCATCACCGCGATCGTGCTCATCGGGGCGGACGGATCCGCGTGCGTGTCGAATCCGACGATGTATCCGGACACCGCGAACGTCTACGTCAGCGGGATGCCCCGCGAACTCCTGGTCGAGGACCTGCCGGCCCCCGGCAGGGAGATGGCGTTGGGGGATCGGCTGGAGCTGAGGCGTACCTCGGAGAGCCGGCACGACGTCTCGGTGCTCGGCGCGGACGATCTCGAGCCGAGCACCGATCTCCGGCCGATGGATGGCAGACGCCTCGTCTCGGTGTCGGTGCAGGAACGCAGCCTGGGAGAGGTGGCGATCATCCCGCAGGTGGGGAACTACACCTGGCTCTGCGACGCGGACGGGACCTGGTATCAGCACGATCGCGCGATGACGGGGATGCTCACCGGCAACAGCCGGTCCGCGTTCAGCGGGAGAGTCGTCAACAGAGTCGTCTTCCAGATCCGCGCCGATGCTCGACCGGCCCGGGTTCGTACCGCCGCCACCGGTGAGCCGTCGAGCATGATCGCCGACTGGGAGCTCCACTGATCGGGTCGCCGGTCAGGGGCACCACCTCCGTGGAGGACGGCTGCCCGCACCCGGTCGGGATCGCCCGGGGTCAGTGACCGTCGGCCTGGTCGCGGGCCACCCAGCCGGGAGCGTCCAGGCGGATCGGGGAGTCGCCGACGAACTGGGCCAACTGCTCTTCCAGCCGGGCGAGCTCTCCGGCGCCCAGACGTTGCTCCCACCGGGCGCGGACCTCGTCGAAGATGGCCGCGCCCGCGCGCATCAGTGCCAGCCCGTGCTCGGTGAGGTGCACCTGTCTGCGGCGTGCGTCGAGCGGGCTGGCCTCGGTGGTGACATAACCGCGCTCGGTGAGGGCGGCGATCGTCTTCGCCGCGGCCTGCTTGGTGATGGCCAGGCTGCGGCCCAGTGCCGAGGCGTTGTCGGCGCCCGCCTGGATGGCGCGCATCGCGTACTCGTGTGACGGCCGGGCGTCCGGGAATCCGCGCCGGGCCAGCTCGTCGACCACCTCGTCCACCAGGTTGCGATAGCTGCCGAGGAGCAGCAGGGCGAGGTCGGCGCCTGATCCGGTGGGCATGCGACCAGTGTAGATCTTGCAGGTTGACATGGACAACCCGGTTGTCTACCTTTTTCGACAACCAGGTTGTCTACTTCTGGAGTTCGACGTGACCAGCTCTGTCACCCACCACACCGCCGAGATCAACGGCACATCCCTGCACTACGTCTCCGCCGGGACGACCGGATCCCCGATCCTGCTCGTGCACGGCTGGCCCGAGTCCTGGTGGGCCTTCCGCGCTGTCATCCCGCGGCTCGCCGCCGACCACCGGGTGTTCGCCGTCGACCTGCGCGGCTTCGGCGACTCCAGCACCGCCGGCGGCGACCACGACGCGGCCACCATGGCCGAGGACCTGCACCACCTCGTCGCCCACCTCGGCGTCGGTCCGGTGCACGTCACCTGCCAGGACATCAGCGGCGGGCCGGTCTTCCAGTTCGCCGCCACCCACCCCGGCGACGTCCTCAGCTTCACCGCCGTCGAAACCGCCCTTCCGGGGTACGGCATGGAACTGCTCGCCGACGTGACCGGCGGCGGCTCCTGGCACGTCGGTTTCCTGGCCGCCCCGGGAGTCCCGGAGCTGTTCCTGGCCGGCCGCGAACGCGTCATGCTCGACTGGGCGATCACCTCGATGACCGTGGCCCGGGATGCCGTCACCGAGGCCGACCTCGACGAGTTCACCCGCACCTACGCCCGCCCCGGCGGCTGGCGCGGCACCGAAGGCCTCTACCGCTCCGCCCTGACCGGCGGCGACACCATCCGGGCGCTCGCCGGGGCGCGACCCCTGACCGTTCCGGTGCTCGCCGTCGACGGCATCAACGCCCCGTTCACCGAACAGACCATGCGCCGCATCGCCACCGACGTCACCGCGGTGCGCATCCCGCAGGTCGGCCACTTCGTCGCCCAGGAGGCCCCGGTCGCGTTCGCCGCCACGCTCGGCGACTTCACCACCCGCGTCGACCGAAGCCACCGAGACCACCGGACGCCGCCGGGGGCCTCCGTAGGCTACTGAGCTGCGGTTTCGTGGGGGAGGGGGGACTGCGGGCCGGTGCCGGCGGAGGGCCGGGAGGTTCCGGCGAAGACGACAGTGCAGATGATTCCGGCCAGGGTGGTGATCAGCATCAGGGCCAGGAGGAGCGCCACGTCGACACGGATGTTCGCCTCCGGCTCGTGGGTGGTGACATACCAGTCGTCGAGGGCGGCCAGAAATAAGACCGCGGCCGGCAACAACAGGCTGTAGGAGGCCCGTCGCGTCCGGCGGCGCAACGCGACGGCGAACGCCACCAGGACCAGCCCGCCGACAGTCAAGGGCAACGGCTGGAACAGCGTACTGATCATGCGGCTTCTCCCGGCTCGCGGCTTGCGGCTCGCGCCGAGCCGGTGCAACGTCGGCACAGCGTAGATGATCCGTTCAATGCCGTTCGTGCTGCTCACCGGCCGGCGCGTATTGCCCGACGGCGGCGACTCCACCTGTGGCATCTGGTGCGGGCGCTCCTCGGCGCCGGACAGGCGGCCCGGCGGGCCGCATGTCATCGCGGGACCGTCCACAGCCGCCGGGTCTCCACCTCGTCGTCCCACGATCGTCGCGGGGACGGGACGCTTCCGCCGGCCGCCGCCACCGCGTGCCCGTGCGGGCGTTGTGCCGCGCGTGCGCGGAGGCCGGCGAGGTCGCGGGTCCCGGCGGTGCCGTCGTCGTCGTACGCCGGGGCCGGGGGTCGGGGAAGCCGGGAATCTGCCGTCCCCTGGTAGGCGACCACCCGGCTCCGTGACGACCAGCCGCCCTTCAGACAGGTGAACAGGCCGACGTAGCTGAGCACGAATCCCGTGTAGAAGGTGAGCACCGCGGCCAGCGGCGACAACAGCCACAGCCGCAGATGCGACCAGAACGGCTCACCGGGGCGGGTGATCGTCAGATAACGGGCGTGTGTCACATAGGTGAGGGCGACCGCCCACACTCCCACCATCCACGGCGCCGCGCCGGTGGTCACCGGCCGGACGATCAGCACGAACGGGATCACTACCGTCATCCACGTCATCGACAGCAGATCCCACGCCGTGGACCACCACGCGAACCGGGTCGGCCGGAACACCCGCAGCAGCCAGAACCCGCCCCAGAACAGGGACCGCCACCAGCGGACCCGCTGGCTGGTCAACTGGCGGAGCCGGTCCGGATGCAGCGTGTATCCCCAGCATCCGGACTGGAAGAGCGCCTCGCCCTCCAGCAGCGAATAGCAGGTCATCATCGAGTCGTCGCCGTCCTTGAGCTTGCGGCCGGCGACCGTGTGATTCAGGTAGTGGTCGAGGTACTTGTGCCAGATCGCCGCCCGATAGAACGACAGCGCGCCCGAGTTGACGGTCACCGAGCGCAGCATCGAATGGGCGGCCCGCCCGTTGAGATACGCGCACACGAAAGCGGGCTCGATGAGCCGGGTCAGCAGATTGGTGTCGGTGTTGAGGCCGACGAGCATGCCGGTGACACAGGCGGTCCGGGACGACCGGAACGCGGCGAGACCCGCGGCGATCGCGGTGGGCGCCAGTTTCACATCGGAATCGACGGTGACGATGATGTCGGCGTCGTGATCCTGACGGAACGCGACGGCCTGAGCCTGCCGTTTGTCGCCGACGTCGTTGGTGGAATAGCGCACGTCGATACCACGATGACGGCCGGCCGCCTGCCAGGCCCGCAGGATCGGTTCGAGGGTGAACACGTACCCCGGATCGCCGTTCTCCACGATGTGCACCCGGTTCGGTAACCGCGTCTGCCGGCTGAGGGAGTCCAGGAACGCCTGGAACATCGCGTGATCCTCGTTGTGCGCGGGGACGATCACGGTGACGAACAGTCGATCGAGCAGGGCGGCCGCGTGGGTTCCCGGGTGGGGCTGCGGAATGTCGCGATGCAGGTACGGGAGGATCGACGTGAAGGCCAGCCAGGCGAACGCCGCCGTGCAGACCAGCTGGAGATCGGTCCAGCCGTGCTCCCAGATCTGACTGGCGTGCCAGGTGGCGAGCGCCGCGGCCGCGGTGAACGCGGCGACGGCCACGGCACTGCCCCCGCGGCGGTACAGTCCCATCAGATGGAGCCCCGCCGCCACATCCGGGACTTGGCGCGGCCCGGGCGTCCCGGGGCGACGGCGCCGACGGCGCGGGGCCGGGTCAGGCGGATCAGCAGGAATCCACCGATGATGATCGCGGCGCCGATGGCGGCGAGAGTGGGCGCGGGCACTGCGGTGCCGCCGACGACGAGGACGGCGCCGGTGAGGGGGAGGGTACGGCTGCCGCCTCCGCTGGCCAGGCTCACGGTGTCTCCTTGATGGTGTGTGCTGCGGTGTCGGAGAACCGTAGGTGGGAATGTGTCTTTCGGTAATCGCCTGTCAGCGGTCGTCCGGAAGATGTTTCATGTGCCGTTCGGCTGGTTCCGGTGTCGTGTTGACGGCAGTTCGACGATAAAGGCGCCCACCGGGCCGGGTGGTCCGATGGGCGCCTCGCGCAGTGCCGGGGTCAGCGCTTTTCGCAGGCCACGCCGTCCTTGTCGCGGTCCATCTTCTTGTTCGCGTTGTACAGCGCCGTGGACACCTTGAAGTTCGTCACCGGTTTGGTCGAGCCGCGTACCTTGTCCTTCGCGCCTTTGCGGCCGACGCCGTGCTTGTACGTCTTGTTGAGTTCGGTGCAGTTCTTGTATTTCTTCGCAGCCGCCTCCGCCGGACCGGTGACGACGATCGTCCCGGTGGCGGCGAGCAGGCCGGCGATGACGGCGGCGGTGAAACGCTGACGCAACGGATGTCCTTTCAGGGCCGATGACTGCGGGGACACTATCGAGAGGTACGAGGGGGCCGCTCTCGGTCAACCGTCCGGACAAGAAGGGACACCCGTCTCGCATCCGCCGCCGAGCGGAGTATTAGAGTAAGGCGATGACCGGGCACCCACCCCTTACGCTTCGGGCGGGGCGCGCGGCCGCGCTGCTGGGCATCGTGCTCGTCGCGTTCACCCTGCGGCAGACGGTCGCGGCGATGTCACCGATTCTCGGCGCGATCCGGGTGGACATTCCGATATCGAGCATCGGCGCCGGGCTGCTCGGCACGCTGCCACCGATCCTGCTGGCGGTTTCCGGGTTCGTCGCGCCGCGTGTCGCCCGTGGACTCGGCCTCGACGGCGGCATCGTGCTCGCGCTGCTGCTCATGACCACCGGGCATCTCGTGCGCGCGTTCGCGCCGGGCTTCGTGGTGCTGCTCGCCGGCAGTGTCGTCGCGCTCGCCGGCACGGGCATCGGCAATGTGCTGCTGCCGCCGATCGTGCGGCGCTGGTTCCCGGACCGGGTGGCGCCCCTGACCGCCGCCTACGTCTGCATCGTGGGCGTGAGCACGGCCGTTCCCGCCGCGGTCGCCGCTCCGGTCGCCGAGCGGGCCGGCTGGCGGCTCTCGCTCGGCATGTGGGCGGTGACCTCGGTGGTCGCCCTGGTCCCGTGGCTGGCCGTCATCGCGCGGCAGCGTGGCCGGCGGCTCGCGGACACCGCCGGGTCCGCCCCGCCGGCCCTCGTCACGCGATTGTGGCGGTCCGGCGTGGCCCTGTCGATCACCGTCGTCCTCTCGACCAGCACGATCTTGACGTACGCCGCTTTCGCCTGGCTGCCCGAGATCCTCGGCGACGTCGCCGGCTCGACGCCGACCGAGGCCGGAGTGCTGCTCGCGGTCACCGGCGTCGTCAGCGTGCCCGGCGCGCTGATCGCGCCCCTGCTCGTCGCCCGCCGGGGCAGCACCGGCCGGCTGATCGCCGCCGGTGTCGCCGGCTTCGTGCTCGGCTACCTCGGCCTGCTGCTCGCGCCGACGACACTGACCCTGCTGTGGGTGCTGCTCATCGGCTCCGGGTCGATCCTGTTCCCGATCAGCCTCGTGCTCCTCAACGAGCGCACCCGGACCCCCGGCGGCACCGTCGCGGTGAGCGGTTTCGCCCAGGGGATCGCGTACGCGCTCGGCGCGCTCGGGCCGCTGGCCGTCGGGCTGCTGCACGACGTGAGCGGCGGGTGGACCGTACCCCTGATGTTCCTGATCGTTGTCGCCCTGGTGGCGGCCGTCCCGGTGATCACGCTCGCCCGGCCCGGTTTCGTCGAGGACGAGGTCGCCCGGCCGTACGCCGATCGGCGCCCGTGATCACCGGGTCAGTCGGCCCTTGTGATCTCCTCGCGGTCCATCGCGCGGGTGATGCCGCGGGGGGCCGGAGTCAGGGCCGTACCTCTACCGGAGGGCGGCAGGGACTACCCGGCCGGCGGTGACACGACCATGACGATCCCCGCGACGACGAGTGCCAGACCGGCCAGCATGAACCCGCCTCCGGCCACGAAACGCCCGATACCGAACGCCCGCTTGAAGTCCGGGCTGTCCCGCACCTCCGCGGGACTACGGCGTTCGCCGGTCAGCCGGCGGCCCCGGCGGTTCTCCGAGATCAGCCTGGCGTGCTCGCCGGCGACCCCGAAGAGATCGGCGACGTAGATCAGCCCGAAGAAGCCGAGGAGCAGGCCGGCGCCGATGGTGACCAGCCCGTTGCGTACCTGAATCGGCATGGCGGCCCCCCAGTGACGGCTCCGGCGCGGACCGTCAGAGTAACGACGCCCGCCAATGCCGGCCCGGCCCCGTCACGGGCTACGGGACGGGAGTGCGGGCGCCTCCGGAGGAGACGAGCAGGGCTTCGGCCACCCGGACGGCGTCGGCGGCGGCCACCTCGGAGGGATACTCCGGGAGCAGGTCGTCCCAGACCGGGAGCCAGGAGCCGAACAGCTGGGACTGGCCCTCGGGTCGGCCGAAGAACCACAGGTGCATGTGGGTGGCGCCGTCGCCGAAGCGGTACATGTGGGCGCGGGCGATGTGCGGGAGCGCCTGCATGTGGCGGACGATGCGGGTGCCCAGCACGCCCATCTCGGCGGCCATCTCGTCGGGGAGGTCGGCCATGTCGTAGTGGTCGCGCGGGTAGAGCATCAGGATCAGCGGCACCCCGGCGCCGTCGATACGGTCCAGCCGCCAGCGTTCATTGAACCACAGGCCCTTGTCCCGGGCGGCGCACATGCTGCACCGGGCCGGGTCCTCGCCGTGCCTCGGGGGCTCGGGGACCACCGGTGGGCGCAGCGGCGTGACCCGGAGTCCGTCCTGCTCGAACGGGCTGATCTCCCAGCCCGTCATGCGGGACAGCGGAAGACGGCTCTCGCTGTCGGTGGCGGCGAGCGCGTGCTGGTAGAACTCGTCCGGAGTCATCGCCATGGGCGCAGCGTAGTCAGGGCCGGAGCACCTGCCGCAGGCCGGGCCAGCGGTCCGCCCATCCCTTGGTCTCGATGCGATGCCGGACCTTCGCGTGTCCCTCCGGGCTGTCGAAGGCCGGGGACGGGCGGACGACCAGTCCCACCAGGTCGTCGACGCCGTGACAGGCCGCCAGCCGGACAGCGCCGTCGCGGAGGGTCACCGCCACACACGTCGCCGTCTCGGGCCAGCGGGAGATCGCGTCCAGCGTGGACGTGTAGGGCGCGTCACCGTTGCGCAGATGCATCCGGGCCTGGTTGCGGATCTCCCACGGGACGTCCGGCAGGATCGCCGCGGCCCGGGCCTCCGCACGTACCTCCTCGTCCGGATCTTGATCGTCGGGGTGGAAGTAGGCGAGGTCCACGTCGCGCTCCGGTGCCGGTGGGCGGCCGGTGATCGCGTCCCAGATCCGGTTGCGGACGAATCCGGCCCCGATCCACCAGTCCGGCAGATCGAGTTCGGTCGCGGCTCGGAGGACTCTCATCGCCGTCGGGTCCGACTCGATCACCGCCACGACGTCCTGTGCGCTCATCACCATCGGACGAACGCTAGACGGCGCCCGGCGGGAAGCGGCGACCGGAGGCGACGTGGAGGATCGGGACGGGTCAGCCGGTGGTGTAGACCGCCCGGTCGAAGTCGGCGTAGCCACCCTCGGCGCCCAGGTCCTGGACCCACAGGCCGACGAACGCTCCGGTGAAGCCCCACGCCTCCGGCTCGCCGGGGACCAGGGTCACCGCGTACTCGTCGGAGAGGGTGGTGGCGTCGAAGGTGCGGCCGAGTTCCTGCCACTCGCCGGGGACGGTCTCGTACGCGAAGGTCAGCGCCGCCCCGTCCAGCCGGGCACGCAACCCGACCCGCCGTACGTCCAAGGGGGTCCGCAGGCCCGGCGCGGCGGTGACGCGCCCGCTGTCGCAGCAGAGCACGTCGAGCACCGGCGCGCCGTCGTCGTCGGCGGTGATGTGCAGGTAGTACCAGTTGCGGGAGTTGTAGTACGCGGTGATCCCGGCCAGTTGCCGGAAGTTGCGGGGCACGAACTCGACGGTCGCCTCGAAGGTGCAGTGGGTGTCGGTGACCCGCCGGGCGACCAGGCTGGGCCGGTGCCGGGCCATCGGTGACTGCCCGCCCTGGATCCGCAGGTACGACGGGCGGGCGCTCAGGTCGACCCAGTCGGGAGTGGCGGGCCGTCGCAGCGTGGACCAGTCCGGCCCGAGCGCCGGGGTGTCGAAGTGATCGATCGCGGACACCAGCTGCTGCGGTGCGGCGGTGACCTCGGCCGGGGCGGGGACCTCCTCGGCGGGCACCCCGTCGCGGATGCGGGGCCAGCCGTCCTCGGGCCACTCGACCCGCTGCAGGGCGGTCTCGCGCCCCAGCACACACCGGCCGGACGGCGCGTACGGCCGGGCGACCAGGTGCGCCAGGTACCACTCGCCGGCGGGGGTCTCCACGAGACTGCCGTGCCCGGCCTTCTGCAGGGCCAGGTCGGGGCGTCCGGAGGAGGTCAGCATCGGCCCGGCCGGGTCGACGGTGTACGGCCCGAGCAGCCGCCGCGACCGGGCGACCGTGACCTGATGCGTCAGGGTGGTGCCGCCCTCGGCGGTGACCAGGTAGTACCAGCCGTCCTTGCGGTAGATGTTGGGCGCCTCGGTCAGCCCGGCGTCGGTGCCGTCGAAGATGACCTGCTCGGGTCCGACGAGGCGGCGCAGGCGGTGGTCGTACCGCTGGATCGAGATTCCCGCGAAGCGGTTGTTGCCGGGGCGCCAGTCGGCGCGCATCGACAGCATCCAGGTCGTGCCGTCCTCGTCGTGGAACAGCGACGCGTCGAAGCCGCGCCCGTGCAGCACCACCGGATCCGACCACGGCCCGGCCATGCTCGGCGCGGTGACCAGGTAGTTCTGCGGGTCCCAGTAGCCGCCGGCGAATGTGGCGACGTCGGTGTAGAGCAGGTGGAACAGCCCGTTGGCGTAGGTCAGGTTGGGCGCCCAGACGCCGCACGAGTCGGCGGTCCCGGTGAGATCGAGCAGCCGCCGCTCGGTGAGCACCCCGCCGAGGGGACGCCAGTCGACCAGGTCGGTGGAGTGGTGCACCCGGACGCCCGGATACCACTCGAACGTCGAGGTGGCGATGTAGTAGTCGGCACCGACCCGCAGGATCGACGGATCCGGGTGGAAGCCAGGCAGCACCGGGTTGCGGATCGTGGAGACGGCGGCTTTGGCGATCGTCATGGAGAGCCCTTCACAAAAAGGTGGTGGCGCGGCGGCCCCCCAGCCGCCGCGCCACGGAGTTGTCAGCTCGTTCGGCAGGTCACGGTCGGCCACGTCCAGTTGCCGTTGGCCATGATCGTCACGCCGAAGTTGTTGCCACTGCCGTTCGGCCGGGCGGTCACCGATCCGGAGGTGCCGCTGACCGACGCGTTCCAGCTGTTCTGGATGCTCTGCCCACCGTTGAGGTTGAGCGTCACCGTCCAGTTGCTGGCGTTGCTGACCGCGACGTTGAGGTTGAAGCGGTCACCGAACTGCTCGCCCGCCGACAGCACGGCCGTGCAGTTGCCGCCACCGTTGCTCGGCGGCGGGCTGGTCGTGCTGCCGCCACCACTGCCCTCACGGACGGTGATGTCGGAGCTGCCCTGGCTCTGGTAGCCCTCGGTCGCCATGATCTGGTAGGCGAAGCTGTTGCCGAGGTTGAGCCCGGCCCGGGCCCACGCGTCGAAGTGGTTGGCCACCGTGATGGTGCCCGAGCTACGCTTCGACTGCCGGACGCTCCAGTACTGGTAGAACGTCTGGTTGCCGTCGATCGACGGCGCGTTGATCCGCTGGCTGCGCAGGATGTCGTAGGTGCCGCCGTCGGTGGTCACGGTGCCCAGTCGCTGGGCGCCGTTGCTCGGGTTGTAGCTGCCGAAGTTCTCGACGATGTAGTACTCGATCAGCGGGTTGCGCGTCCAGCCGTACAGGGCCAGGTAGGTGTTGTTGTTGCCCGGGTTGTAGGTGCCCGAGTAAGTGACCGTGCGCCGCGAGCCGGTGGCCCAGCCCTTGCCGCCGACCCAGTTGTTGGTACTACGGTCCCAGCTGCTGGAATACCGGCCGTCGGCGCGCAGCGTCATGCTCGCGTTGCCGCTGTCCTTCCAGAACGAGAAGTAGTAGCCGTTGTGCGTGCCGGTGGTGTTGGAGCTGACCGTCCGGTCGGACTCGGCGTGCGCGGTGCCGGCGACCATCACGCCGGACACGGCCATCGCCACGGCGCACGCGGCGCCGAGCATCAGACGGATCCGGCCGCGTCTGCGACGCGTCGGCTGGGGGAGATCTGCGGTCATGTGCGCCTCCTGATGAAGGGCGTTCGGGGAACGGCTCCACGGGCACGCGGGGGTGTGGTGCCGTGCCCGTGGCGGGGAACGACGGCCATAGAGGCCCGTCATTGCGAGATCGTGGCCCGCCGACCGCAAGCTTGTCAACAACTTACGGAAACCATGCGGAAATACCGACCATGATCTCCGGCGGCGGCGCAGGCGGAAAAGGCCAGGTTAGGGCATTCAAAGCCCGGGGAGGTACGGTCCTCGTGCCCCGCCCCGCGCAAGAGGTTGACACACAGTCCCCGAAACTTACGAGAACGGGCCGTCGGTGGCCCGCACACGACAGCGCCCGCCCCGCCGGTGAAACGGCGGAACGGGCGCTGTGGATCGTCCTGCGATCAGGCGGCGTTGCGCAGGGCCGGCCCCCGCATCCCGTAGGCGAGCAGGCCGGCCACCGCCACGACAGCCGCCGTGACCGCCGCGGCCCCGCTGTCGTGCGGCTGCGACGGCCACGTGAGGATCCGCACCACCACGGCATCACCGTCGAACGGGAACACCAGCACCGGCAAGGCCCAGGCCAGCGGCACGAACCACGACCGGGCCGCACCCAGCACCGCCGCGCCCAGCGCCGCCAGCCCGAGCAGGCCCGCCGCGTCGCGTGCCACCAGGGCGGCCGGACCGAACCGCGCGCCGGTCAGCAGCGTCACCAGCACCAGGCCGGTGACCACCGCGAACGCGATCAGCAGATGTGCCGCCCGCAGCGGCGGCCACCGCCGCGAGCCGGTCCGCTCCAGCGCGTCGTCCGGCCCGCCGAGGGTGTGTGCCGACGACGCCACCAGCAGCAGCACCAGCAGCACGACCATCGTCGAGTCGGCGTCGGGAACCTCGGAGAACGCGGCCACGACCGACCACACCAGGACCGTGCCACCGCACGCCGCGGCCAGGGCCGCGAGCACCCGCCGTGACCGCAGATGCAGCGCCAGGTACCTCACCGGACGCCCCGCTCCAGCACGCCGCGTGTGTCACCGCAGGTCAGGGCCGCCTGGCGAACCGCGACCACCCGGGCCAGTGCCTCCGCCTCGGGGAGTTCGCGCAGCCCCTCCCACAGCCGGGCCGCCTCGACCTCGTCACTGGGCGGCGGCGTCTCACCCGGCTCGACCACGTAGCCGCCCGCATCCGGGTCGCGGACCGGCCGCCGCCCCGACAGCCACGCCCCCGCCGCCATCGCGGCCGGCACGTCGAACCCGTCCGGGCAGCCGGCGGAGGTCGCCCCACCCGACTCCAGCATCCGGGTCAGCACGAACTCCGGATGCTCGACGTGGCCGTCGTCGCCGACCCGCACGTCGAACGGCACCGTGTCCGCGCCGTACCGGATGACGCTCTTCTCGTCGAGGTAGACGTTGGTGTTCTCGACGGCCGACGTCGGCGGATCCGGCAGCTTCGCCAGCAGGGCCAGCGCCTCCCGGGCGTACGGCGTGACCTCGTCCAGCAGACCGGCGTGCACCCGCGCCACGCACACCCGCGGCGCGTCGCCGGTGCACACCTGCTGCTGCGCGACCGGGTCGATGGTCACCCGGTCGTAGTCGCGGGGCATCACCGCGACCCCGAGCGCCACTCCCAGCACCAGCGGCAGCAGCGCCGCGGCACGCGTACGCCACCGGCCCGCCGCCAGCAGCACGACGGCCGCCACCGCGACGCCCGCCGCGAGGACCGCCTGCGCCGCGCTGGCCCGCAGAGGAACTGTCTGGTACTCGATGAACTGGTTCATCCCCCACGCCGGGGAGGCGAGCGTGGACAGCCGGTCCTCGTGGAACGCCATCGGCAGCGCCAGCATCGCCCCGAATCCGGCCACCGCCAGCACCGGCGCCGTCACCGCAGTGGGCGCCAGCCGCCCGAGGGCCATCCCGATCCAGGCCGACGTGATCACCGCCAGCACGCCGACCCCCGCCGCGGCGACCGCCTCACCCGGCAGGTAGCGGGCCGTCGAGGCGATCCACAGCCCGGTCACCACCAGTACCGCCACCTGCGCGACACCCACCGCGCCGGCGACCGCGGCCATCGACAGCAGGACCCGCTGACGGCGTGGCCGCGGCGTGCCGGCGAACAACTCGGCCACGCCCGCCCGGTGCTCCCGGCGCGCCAGCCAGGCGCCGACACCGATCGCCACCGGGCACGACAGCATCAGGTACGACCGCTGGCTCGTCACCAGCGACATCCACCCCGCCGCCCACTCCCAGCGCACGGCGTACAGCAGGGTCGCGCCGGCCACCAGCAGCACCGTCGCCCCCGGCAGGCCGAACCGGCGGACCTGCACCGCCAGCACCCGGCTCATGCCGCACCGCCACGGTGCCGGCGCAGCAGCGCCGAATAGCCCCGCTCGGCCGGGCTGAACCCGGGGTCGCCCTGCTCCCCGTGCGCCATCAACGCCTCCGGAGAACCCTGGAAGACCAGCTTTCCCTCGTTGACCAGCACCACGTCGGTGCACGCCGCCACCACGTCCTCCACCAGGTGCGTGGAGACCAGCACACAACTGTCGACACCGATGTCGGCCAGCAGCTCCCGGAAGTCGAGACGCTGCTCCGGGTCCAGTCCCACGGTCGGCTCGTCGAGCAGCAGGACCTGCGGGTCGTTCACGATGGCCTGCGCGATCCCGGCCCGGCGCACCATGCCCCCGGACAGCGTCTTCATCTTCGCGTCCGCCTTCGCGGTCAGCCCCACCCGCTCGACGGCCCGCTGCGCCGCCGCCGGGATCGACGCCTTCGGCATCTCCTTGAGCCACGCCATGTACTCGACGAACTCCCGCACCGTGAACCGCGGATAGAACCCGAAATCCTGCGGCAGATAGCCCAGCTCCCGCCGCACCCTGCGCAGATCGCCGCGGCCGCTCACCGGCTCGCCGAGCAGCGTCAACTCTCCACCGGCCGTCTTCAGCACGGTGGCCAGCGCCCGCATCAGCGTCGTCTTGCCCGCGCCGTTCGGGCCGAGCAGACCGTGCACGCCGGTCCGCAGTCGCAGGTCCAGCCCGTCCACGGCCAGGTGACGCCCGGCCCGGACCTTCAACTGCTCGGCGTGCACGGCCCACGCGTAGGTGGCGGGCGCGGTCTCGGCCGCACTGATCGTTCGCATTCGTTCCCTCGTCTCGGTCGCCGCTGCCGCTTTGCCGGCGTTGTACGGCTGTCAGGTGTGGCGGTGCGGTCACGGTCGGTCGGCTACCGGCCCGTCTTGGTTGCGGTGCGGTCGGGGTTCGGGTGCCGGCTTCCGGCCGTCCTGGCTGCGGCGTTCGGTTCGGCCGCTGCTTGGTGGGCGGGGTTCGGTTCACTTGGCGGGCGGAGTTCGGTCGCGTCGTCCTGGGTCTCAGTCGGCGCTGTTCAGGCGGCGGAAGAGGTCGGCTCGGGCCGCGGCGAAACCGGCCATCCCCACGGCGGCCGCCGCCCAGGCCGCGGCGCCGCCCGGCGTCAGCACGACGGGCAGCTGTGCGGTCGCCAGGCTCGGCGCCACGACCGCCACCGACCACACCGTGCCCAGCCCGGCCGCCGCCCGGCGTACCCCGATCAGCGAGCCCAGCGCGATCGACGCCGCGGTGAACGCCAGGCACGGCGTGAGCAGCATCGCGAGCGGCGCGCCGGTACGGGCGCCGGCCAGCGCGAGCAGCGGGATCACCACGGCCAGCACCGCCGTCGTGCGCCGCAGCAGCATGCCGAGCCCCGCCGACGGGGTGCCGGCCACCAGCTCCCAGGCCGGGTCGGTCCGCCGGTTCCACGACGCGGCCACACCCGGCAGCGGCGCCACCGGGGCCAGCAGCAGCACCAGCGACGGCAGGTCCGGGGCGATGGCGTGCAGCAGGACGGCGCAGCCCAGCACGCCCGCCGTCATCGTCAGCCACGGCGCCGGCGTCACCGCGAGCCGGCGGCGGCGGATCGCCATCCGTCGGCGTGCCGGCGCCGGGCCCGCCTCGATACCCCGGCCGACGGCGGCGCCGACCACGTCGAGCAGCGCACGGGTGTCGTCGGGGATCTGGCCGGCCAGCCGCGCCCGGCAGTCCGCACACGTCTCCAGGTGTGACTCCACCGACCACACACTCGCCTCGTCGAGGCCCGGGTCACCGTCGGCGTACCGTGCCAGCACGGCGACATCAGGATGCATCGTCACGACAGCGCCTCCCGCAGAGCGATCCGGGCCCGCCGCGCCCGGGATTTCACCGTGCCCTCCGGCACGTTCAGCAGCACCGCGGTGTCCCGCGCGGACAGCCCGTCGAGCACCATGGCCCGCAGCACCTGCCGTACCTCCGGCGGCAGCCGCAGCAACGCCTGCTCCAGGTCCTGCCCGACCCGACCGGCCATCACCTCGTCCTCGGCGGCCGGAGCGACCGCCTCGGCGGTCGGCACCGCCGGCACCTGAGCCTGCCGCGCCCGCCGCCGGAACGCGTCGACCATCCGATTCGCGGCGATCGTCCACAGCCAGCCGACCGCGCTGCCGTCGACGGCCGACTCGGCGAAACTGCCCGCCGCCCGCCACACCGCGAGATAGGTCTCCTGCATCACGTCGGCCACCACGTCGGCGTCCGCACACCGCCGCCGAAGCCGGACGGCAAGCCACGGCGACGTCCGGCGATACAGCTCATCGAACGCCCGCCGGTCGCCGGCAGCGGTACGGCGCACGAGTTCGCCCTCGTCAACCGCGTCCAGACTCTCTCTCACGCCCTGATAGACGACCGCACCACCCCGATCGGATCTTCTCCGGTTGTGATCCACGCCACTCCACCCGTTGCCGCCGGTGTCCACGCTGGGTCCAGGAAGCGTCTCCGCCTTCCTGTGGTGATCGTGGCGATCGCCGCGCTGACGATCCTCGCCGTCGCGGCGGTCCCCCTCGCGCTCGGCCGGATCGGCCGCCTCATCACCGCCGACCGGGAGAGCCTGGGCAACATCGGCGACTCCTACGGCGTGGTTTCGGCGGTGTTCTCCGCTTCCGCGTTCCTGGCGGTCGCCGCCTCGATCCGCTACCAGGCTCGGGCGTTCGACCAGCAGCGCCTGCAGGCGAGCCGGGACCGCCGGCTCGAACTTCTGCGCCTGGTCCTGGACGACCCGGAAACCTATGCGTCCGGCATCGGCCGAGATCCCGGATCCCTGTCGCGCGATCACCCACCCGGGCCGCGGCCACGCGCCGGCGCCCGTGAAGCCGGCCCGGCCGGTGGCCGGCGAGGCGATGCTCGCCCTCGGCATCTCCGCCGCTCTTGCTGTCGGCCGGCTCGCCGGTTCACGCCGACGCCGATGACGGGGGTTCCCGGCGCCACCCGCAGACGGCGGACGACCTCCACCCTTCACCCCGACGGATGAGGGTTCTTCCCCAGTGCCGGCGCCCGGCGGGGTCGGCTCATGTGGACGGACTCGATCCGTGCGGAGCGGCGATTCCGCCAGGTCCTGTCGGTGCTCGCGGGTCGCGACCGACAGGGCGCGCCGGTCAGTGGCGGCGTTCGGCTCGCCGGATCGGTGCGGTGGCGGAGGTGTCCGCTTGGCCGGCCGCCGTGCCGGTGGGTTGCGGCGTTGTTCGCTCGCCGGGCCGGGCCGGGCCGCGCCGGTGCGGGTGGGCGCGCCGATTGCCGCGCCGCGCCTGTGCGGGTGGGCGCGCCGGTTGCCGGGCCGCACCCCTGCTGGTGCGGCAGCGACGGTCCGGCGGCGGGGTCAGGTGGGCAGGACCGCGGTGAGGGCGGTGCGGACGCGGTCGCGCAGCCAGGCGTGTGCCGGGTCGGTGTCGAAACGCTGGTGCCAGCCGCAGACGATCGGCGGCTCCGGCAAGGTCAGTGGCAACGGCACGGTGACCAGGCCGAACGCGTCGGCCAGGGTGCGCAGCGCCAGCGCGGGCGCGGTCAGGACGGCGTCGCTGCGGGCCACCACCTGGGCGGCGGTCGCGGTGGCGCCGACCGCGGCGAGGACCCGGCGGTGCCGGCCGTGCTCGTCCAGGGCGCTGTCGACCGGGTCGCTCAACCGGCCCCGGCGTGACACCAGCACGTGCGGCAGGGCGGCGAAAACGTCAAGATCGAGGCTTTCGGCGTACGGATGACCGGCCCGCAGGATCACGACGAACCGGTCGTGGCCCACTATCTCGTGCCGGATCTCCGGCAGGGCCGGCACGGCGGATCCGACCTCCAGGTCGACGCGGCCGTGCCGTAACTCGTCGGTGTCGACGGCCGCCTCGGACGGGAAGCGCAACCGCACCCCCGGCGCCGACTCCGCGATGTCGGCGAGCAGGGGCGGGGCGAGCACGGTGGCGAGCGCGTCGTGGCACTGCAGGGTGAAGACCCGGTCGAGGCCGGCGAGGTCGAGCTCGCGGCTCGGCGCCAGCACCTGCCGGCTCTGCCGCAGCAGCTCACCGACCTGCTCGCGGACGGCCAGCGCATACGGCGTGGGGGTCATCGTGCGGCCGGTGCGGACCAGGATGTCGTCGCCGGTCAGCCGGCGCAGACGGCCCAGGCTGCGGCTGACCGCGGGGGAGGAGAGCCGCAGGCGCTGGGCCGCCCCGGTCACGCTGCCCTCCTGGAGCAGGGCGTCGAGCACGGTGAGCAGGTTCAGATCCAGTTGCACGGCGGTAAACTCTACCCTAACAACGTTGCACTGGACTCAACGCAACAGGGGCGGCAGGGTGGAGTCATGACCACCGAACAGCAACTTCTCACCGTCCTGACCGAGGCCGTCCACAGCGCCGCCGCCCTGGTCACCCGCCCCGCGGTCACGCCGACGACCCGGGCGGAGCTGATGGCCGCGCTGGCCGCGAACGACGACGCCGTCAGCGGTGTGCTCCGGCCGGCGCTGACCGCGGCGCTGCCCGGTTCGCAGTGGACGTCCGACGAGCACGGGTCGGGGCCGATGCCCGGTGGCGACTGGTGGGTGGTCGACCCGGTCGGCGGCAACATGAACGCGGTGCAGGGCATGCCGGACTGGAACATCGGCGTCAGCCTCGTGCGGGACGGCCGCCCGGTGCTGGCCGTGCTGTACATGCCGGTCGCGGGGGAGACGTTCACGGCCGTCGCGGGTGAGGGGGCGAGGGCGAACGGCGTACCGCTGAGGGTGTCGGCCAAGACCGATCTGAGTCTGGCCCTGACCGGAACCGGCCAGGCGCGTCCCGGCCGGGAGGCCGACCGGGCCGACCGGGCCGGCGCCGCCGTCGCCGCGATGATGCGGCAGGCGCTGTACGTGCGTGTCTCCGTGCCGGTCGGCCACCAGCTGGCACAGGTCGCGGCCGGGCGGATGGACGTGCACTGGCAGTTCGACAATCTGCGCTCGCACATCGCGCCGGTGCTGATCGTGCGGGAGGCCGGCGGCATCGTCACCGACCTCGACGGCAAACCCTGGGACGTCACCAGCGACGGGTACGTGGCCGCCGCGCCCGGTCTCCACGCGGCCGCCCTCGAAGCGCTCCGGTGACCGGCATGGAGATCACCGTCCTGGCCGCCTCCGGCGCGACCGGCCGCGAGCTGACCCGCCAAGCCCTGGCCCGCGGCCACACCGTCATCGCGATCGCCCGCAACCCCGGCCGCATCCTCCTGCCCGCGGCCGATGCCCTCGGCGCGGACGTCGGCGGCCGGCCGGACCCGGCACGACGCGCCGGGTCCGCCGTTCCGGGGGAGGCCGTCGACCCGGCGCGCCTGATCCGGGTCGCCGCGGACGTCCGTGACCCGGACAGCATCGCCGCGGCCCTGCGCGGGCGGGAGGTGATCGTCTCCGGTCTCGGCGTCGCCAAGGGTGACCGGCCGGGTGTGCTGACCGAGGGCGCCCGGGCGCTGGCCGCCGCCCGTCCGGGCCGGATCGTGTGGCTCGGCGCCTTCGGCACCGGCCCGTCCGCGGCGGCGGCCGGCCCGCTCACCCGGACCCTGCTGCGCCTGCTCCCGGACCGGGCCGACAAGGAGGCCGCCGACGCGATCATCCTCGGCGCCGGCGGAACCGTCTTCCACGCCGGGCCGCTGTCGGACTCCCCGAGCGGCCCGTCCCGCCGCACGCTGGCCCTGGAACAGGCGCCCCGGCGGGTGTTCCCGGCGCGGGTCAGCCGCGCGACGGTGGCCGCCGCCATGCTCGACGAGGCCGAGAACCCGGCACACGCCGGCGCCGTCGCCCTCCCGCTGGAGGGCTGAAAACCGGCGGCGGCGGGCGGCCGGCGGCGGCTGTACCGCAGCGGATCGGTCCGGGACCGGCCGAAGACGCCCTTGCCCAAATCATCTTAGTCATTAAGATAACCGCCGTGAGCGAATCGACCGACTTCTCAGTGGCGATCGCCGGCGCCGGGCTCTCCGGCCTCTGCCTCGCCCAGTACCTGACGCGCGCCGGCATCGACGTGCACGTCTACGAGAAAGATCAGGGCGCCTTCGTCCGGCAGCAGGGCTACCGGATCATCCTCGACCGGTACGGGCTGGAGGCGCTGCGGGAGAGCCTGCCCCGCCCGCTCTACCGTCTCGCGCTGGCCACCGGCGACGAACCCGGCGGGCACCTGCGCTTCACCGACAGCCGGCTGCGGGACGCCTTCACCATCAACTTCAAGATCGAGCCACACGCGACCCGCCAGGTGGACCGTCTGACCCTGCGCTCGATCCTGATGTCCGGCCTGGACGGCCGCATCCACTACGGCCGGGCAGCCGTCGGCATGGACGATGGCGGCCCGGCCGGCCTGCGGCTGCGGTTCGCCGACGGCGGGGCGGTCCCGGCGAGTGTCGTCGTGGCCGCGGACGGCGTCGGCTCGGCGCTGCGCACGCAGATCGCGCCGGAGGCGGCCCCGGAGAGCACCCCGATGGCCGGGATCTACGGCAGATCACCCCTTCTGCGGTACGGCGAGAGCGTCATCCCGGAACCGCTGCGCACCAGTGGGGTCCTGTCCATCGACAACCGTCCCGGCCGTGCCTTCTTCTTCACGTCCATGCGGTTCGGCGAGAGCCCGCGGGAGGCGTTCACCCGGGTCATCCCCGGCACGTACGCGCCCAACGGCGACGACTACGTCATGTGGGCGATGCTGCTGCGGCAGGAGGAGGTGCCCAACGGCATCCGCGGGAACCTGCTGGAGCTGCGGGACATGGCCGCCCGGATGAGCACCGGCTTCCACCCGCTCATCCGCCGGCTGGTCGACACGGCCGAGCTGGACGCGACAGTGCTCAACCTCTTCGCCACCGGCCGCCGCCCGCAACGGTGGGCGGTCCCGCGGGCGACGATGATGGGCGACGCCGTGCACGTGATGCCACCGTTCGGCGCGCAGGGCGGCAACACCGCGCTGCGTGACGCCGCCCTGCTGGGCCGTCGGCTCGTCGAGGCCCGGGAGACCGGCGTGCCGGTGGAGCAGGCGATCGCCGCCTATCAGGAGGAGATGGTGCCCTACGCGTTCCGCGCGGTCGACACCGCCGCCGGGCTGATGCGCCGCCTCACCGGGGCCGCGGCCGCACCGCACTGGGTGCTCACCCGCGTGCTACCTCGGCTGCACCGGGTCACCGTCCCGGAGGCATGATTGTCGGCATGTCCCACGAGCCGGCCCGGGCGTCCGCGATCGCCGACCTCATGCGCGCGGGCCGGGAGACGTCGCGGCTGTCGATGGTGTTCCGGTATGCGATTGCCGACCGGCTCGGCCTGACCGTGAGCGACCTGGAGTGCCTGGACTTCCTGGCCGACGTCGGCCCCACCACCGCGGGCCGGATCGCCGAGCGGACCAACCTCACCACCGGCGCCGTGACCAGCATGCTCCGCCGGCTCCAGCAGGCCGGGTTCGTCACCGCCGACCGCGATCCGGCGGACCGGCGGCGCGTGATCGTCACCCTGTGCCCGGACCGGGCCGACGAGCTGGAGCGACCCTACGAGCGGTTCGCCCGGCGGGCGGCGCAGCTCATCGACGGCTACAGCCTCGCCGAGCTCACGCTGCTGGCCCGGCACTTCGGCCACCTGCAGTCGATGTATCTGGCCGAGCTGGACGACCTCCGCGGCGGCGACCCGGCCCGCTCCCCCTGAGCCTCCGGTCGCCACTCGCCGCCCGGATCACGGGCGCCGCTACGCCGGCCGGCGGGACGGGGTCATTCGCCGACTCCGGCCTTACACGTGACTTTCTGACCCGAGGCGCCGGTCACCTTTGCCACCTCCTTCTTCTCCACGACGATGCGGCAGGCCAGCGCACCCTTGGACGGAGTCGCCTCGAGGACTGTCTCACCCTGGTTGATCACCAGCAGTTGACTCCATGGCACGTTCGCCTTCTCCTCGGTGACCGTTCGCGGCTCACCGCTGTCGTCCACCGAGGTGATCGACGGCGTGACAGTGGCTTGAGCGTCGCCGGTCAGCTCGTATCGAGTCTCCAGCGGTCCGGTGGCCGTCTTCTGGCAGGCCGACATCAGCATGACGGTCGCCCCCATCAGCGCGATCGAGGCAAGGCTACGTTTCACGGCACACTCCCTGTTACGTATTGAGGTAACCGGTGGTCACGGCGTCGTCGGGTCGCGTGATCGACGGTCCGCGTGCTGGTCGGCGCGGGCGACGGCCGGGTTCCTCGCAGTCGGGCCGGGTTGAGGTGTCCGCGGTGGCGTCGACCGGGCCGCCGAACGGCTCGGGACGTCCGTCGACGGATCTCGTCCCGGCCGCTTCAGGATCGTGTCCGAGTAGTGGATCCGGGCCGTTCGTGATAGACCAACATCACTGTAAAGAACTGGAAACGGACGCGAAACATTGGAGTCGGCATGACTGCTCCCGTCACCCGTCGTACCGTTCTCGCGGCCGGGCTCGCGCTGCCCGTAGCCGCACAAACCCCAGGTCGCGCCGGGGTCACCGTGGGATTCACGCTCAACGCCCGGGTGCTGGACGGCGGTGAGCAGATCGTCTCGGTCACCCTCGGCACCGCGCGGCTGGGCATCGACCCGGCCTCGCTCACGGCCGGCGCCTTCACCGTTCACGCCAAGGCCGCCAGCCCGATCCCGCTGGCGCCCGACGAGCTGATCTTCAGCGAGTACGACGTGGACCGTCCGGTCACCGCCGCCCGGCTCGACCGGCACGGCGACATCGTGCTCGACCTCGCCCACGCCGAGGGTCAGGTCGGTGGCGGAACCCTCGGCTACATCGCGAATCGGGGCCGCAACGTGCGCCTCGATCTCACCTACACGATCACTCAGAACACGCCGCTGCGCGGACGGCACGGCCGCCCGATCAGCATCACGGCGTTCACCCAGGGCCGGCTGTCCAACCCGGAGGTCGACGCGTTCGGCCATCACGTCTCCGGCTCCGGCATGAAGTATCGCCTGTTCACGCCGGGGGAACGGGGCCGGCCGTTGATCGTCTGGCTGCACGGCGGGGGAGAGGGCGCCTCGCTGCCCGACGGCTACTACGACAACGAGACCACACTGCGGGCCAACCGAGGCGCTCTCGGCTTCGCCACCCGCGAGGCGCAGCGGATCTTCGGCGGCGCGTCCGTGGTGGCGCCGCAGAGCACCTCCTTCTGGATGGAGGACGGTCCCCGGTTCGCCCCGCAGATTCAGGAGATCATTCAGGACGTGGTACGCCGTCACGCGGTCGACAGGCGGCGCATCTACGTCGCGGGGTGCAGCAACGGCGGATACATGAGCCTGAAGATGACCACCACGTACCCCCGCCTGTTCGCCGCCTCCGTGCCGGTCTGCGGTGTGGTCGCGTCGCTGCAGCCGGGCGGCCCCCGGCTGATCACCGACGCCGAGCTGGCCGGGATCACCACACCGACCTGGCTGGTCGCCTCCCGCGACGACACCACCGTGCCGCCGGAGGCGAACACGATCCACGCGCACGACCTGATCCCCGGCAGCCTGATGAGCCTGTACGACCAGGTCGTCTGGAACGGCTACCGGTTCAACGGCCACTGGTCGTGGATCTACCTGGCCCGCAACGACCCCAGGGCCGGCGGCACGCGGGTGTGGCAGTGGATGGCCCGCCGGCGTCGCTGAGCAGCCGGGTCGTCCGCCGGTCAGAACCCCCAGGCGGTCCGCACGACCATCCGGATGCCGTCGTCGGGGTCGTAGGACCAGCCCGCGGTGTATCCCGTCCAGCTGTGCTCCTGCCAGCCGTCGATCGGCCGGGTCTGCTCCAGGTGCCAGACGGCCTCCTGCGACGGGCGCAGCTCGTTGATGACACAGAACGGCTCGGTGGTGCTGTCCGACTCGACGACGATCGAGGCGCCGTTGTCGGACAGCTCCACGCGGGCTGATTCGGTGTCGCACTTCTCCTTGGCCCCGGCCAGCTGAGTGTGGGCGATGGCCGTTGCCGTGCCGATGAAGACCAGTCCCAGCACGATCACGACCACGCCGACCAGCAGGACGGGTCGTTTCCAGGAGCGGGGTGCTGTCGTTCGGGTCTCACCGGACTGCGATGTCGCTTCCACGCGGTGCTCCTCCTGAAGTCGTGGGGCCACCAGTCATTCGGCAGGGGAGGAGGGCGGTTGAGCGACGGCGGCGAGGGTCAGGCGGCGCCGCCGTTGGTGTAGAGGACCTGGCCGTTGACCCAGCGGCCGGGACCGGCCAGGAACGCGGTGACCTCGGCGATGTCCGCCGGGGTGCCCAGGCGCTCCATCGGGTTGAGGCTCGCGATGTGGTTGACCACCTGCTCGCTCTTGCCCTCGAAGAACAGCGGCGTGGCGGTCGGGCCGGGCGCCACCGTGTTGACCGTGATGTCGCGCCCGCGCAGCTCACGCGCCAGGATCAGGGTCATCGCCTCGACGGCGCCCTTGGAAGCGGCATACGCCCCGTAGGTCGGCATCTGCAGCCGGGTGACCGACGTCGAGAAGGTGATCACGGCGCCGCCGCTGCGGACCTGACGGGCGGCGAGCTGGCTGATGATGAAGGTGCCGCGCACGTTCGTACGCTGAATGCGGTCGAAGGTGTCCAGATCCATCTCGGCGATCGGCGCGAGCGGCATGATGCCGGCTGTGTGGGCGATCACGTCGACCCCGCCGAACGTGTCGGTGGCGTGCTGGAACAGCGCGGCCATCGCTTCCGGGTCGGCCACGTCGCCGCCGAACGCGGAGGCCCGGCCGCCGGCCGCGGTGATCGCCTCGACGGTGGCCTGCGCCTTGGCCTGGTTGCCGCTGTAGTGCACGACCACGGCCAGGCCGTCGGAGGCGAGGCGCTCGGCGACGGCCCGGCCGATGCCGCCGGATCCGCCGGTCACGATGGCGACGCGGGTGCTGATCTCGGTCATGACGACTCCCAGATATATGAACTAGCTGTCCATAAAAAGCTATCGCGATAAAAACAAGTTGTCCACTAATCTGGGGTGGTGACATCTCAGGAGCAGCCCCCGCCACGGCGCGGACGCGGACGCCGTCCCGCCGCCGAGGTCCGCGCCGGCGTCCTTCGTGCCGCCGCCGACCTGCTGCTCGGCGAGGGCGTCAAGGCCGTCACCTTCGACCGGGTCGCCGCGGCCGCCGGGTCCAGCAAGGTCACCCTCTACAAGTGGTGGCCGTCAGCCGGCGCCCTCGCCGCCGAGGCCTACTTCACCCACAGCGAGCACACCCTCGAATTCCCCGACACCGGAGACCTCCGCGCCGACCTGACCGCGCAGATCCGCGCGTTCGTGCGCCTGCTCACCGAGGGCCGCACCGGGCCGGTCATCGCCGGCCTCATCGGCGTGGCCCAGACCGATCCGGAGCTGTCGGCCGCGTTCTCCCGCTACTACTCCGGACCCCGCCGGGCCCTGGCGATGGCCACCTTCGTGAAGGCCCGCGACCGCGGCGAGCTGCGCGCCGACATCGACCTCGGCATCCTCGTCGACCAGCTCTGGGGCGCCTGCTACCACCGGCTGCTGATCCCCGACGAGCCGCTGACCGAGGACTTCGCCGTGGCCCTTGTCGACAACGCCCTCGACGGCGCCCGCGTCAGGTGACCGCGGGGCCGGGGGCCGGCCAGCCGGGCCGATGCCACGGCGCACCTCACATCCAGCACCGCATCGAGCGGTGAGGACGGTGCCGATCGGTCCGGGGAATCGTCCCGCCTTCAGATGGCGGGGAGCGGCTCCGGGCTGCGCGACAGGGCCGCCGCGGACGCGCCGAAAGCCCCCGTGAGCGCCAGATTGACCAGAACGGCGAGCCACCCGACGTTCGCGATGTGCGCGACCGGCCACACCAGCGCGGCGACCGCGACCAGGGCGGCCACCCCAACCGGCACCCGGCGGCGCAGCATCTGCGCACCCAGCAGCAACGTCAGGGGGAAACACAGACCCAGGGGCTTGATCAGTACGGCCGCGCCGGTCGCGTCGACCAGGTCGGTGTCACCGAGGGACACGTGGATGGTGTTGAAGCCGTACGCCACGTCACCGGCCGCGCCGAACACCCCGACCACGAGCAGCGCCGCCGCGAGCGGGCCCTCACCCAGGGTGGCCAGCCGGATCATCACGACGGTGTAGCCGACCGCGCCGAACACGTGGACCACGGCGGCGAGCGGATCGTCCCAGCCGCGGGTGGCGTACAGCAGGTCGGCGACGAGATAGACGGCGGGTGCGACCAGGAGCGACCCGGTGAGAAGGCGTTGCAGAGGTGTGGAAGTCATGTCTCGACTGTGGCCGCGGCACACCGCCGGCGGATCCGGGCCGGCCCTCGAACAAAAGCAGGGTTGACCCTGGTCACAGCGCGGCGCCCCGCTGGCACGATACAGGCGTGGAGACCGGGGCGATGCTGCGCGGGACGGCGGGTGCGGTGACCGCCGCGCTGGTCGCCGCCGGCTTCGTCCTCGGCCCGCATGTCGCCAACCTGCACAACGGCCTGATCGCGGCGTCGTTCACCACGGTCGGGCTCTACGTGGTGGCCCGGCGCCCCGGCAACCGGGAGGGCCGGCTGTTCGTGGCGGTCGGTGTCGCCCACGCGGTCATGTTCGCCGGCCGCGAGTACGGGCTGCACCCCGGTCCGCTGCCCGGCGCGACCTGGCTCGGCTGGCTCGGGATCTGGCCGCTGCCGCTGGTGCTGGTGCTCGTCGGGGTCGCGGTGATGTGTTTTCCCACCGGACGGTTGCCGTCGCGGGGGTGGGCGCCGGTTGTCGCCGTACTCCTCTGCCTGGGGTTGATCCTGTCGGTGGTGTCGGCGCTGTGGCCGGTCGAATACGCCCGGACCGGTCTGGTCGCCGCGCATCCGCTGACGCTGCCGGGCCGCGCGGCCGCCGAGGCCTTCTACCGGGTGGCCCGGCCGGTGTCCTATCTGCTGTTCCAGCTGACCTGGGTGGCGTGCGTGGTGGCGCGGGTGCGGCGGGCCCGTGGCGACGAAGGCCGGCAGATGCGCTGGTTCCTCTACGCCGCCACGGTGTCGGCCGCCGTGATGGTCATCGGGCTGGCCGGGTGGGGCTCGCCGCTGCCCGGCACCCTCACCGCTCCGGTGCTCGCGGTCGCCGCCGGGGCCGCGATCCTGCGCTACCGGCTCTACGACATCGACCCGGTGCTGAACCGCTCGCTGGTCGTCGGGGCGATGGCGGCGCTGGTGGCGGCCGGGTACGCGCTGGTCGTCGCCGGGGCCGGACGGCTCGTCGACGGGTACGGCACGTGGCTGTCCGTGCTGGCCACCGGCATCGTCGCGGTCGCCTTCGAACCCGTGCGCGCCCGGGTGCAGCGGCTGGCCGACCGGCTCGTCTACGGTCGGCGGGCCACCCCGTACGAGGCCCTGGCCCGTCTGTCGGCGCACCTCACCGCCCCGGCGGGCGGCCTGCTCGACGGCATCTGCGCCACCGTCGCCGACGCCGTCGGAGCACGGACCGTCACATTGTGGACGGGCCCCGCCGACGAGCTGCGAGCCGCGTCGGTGTGGCCGGCCACCGAGGAGCCGCCGTCCGGCGCCAGGACGCTGGCCGAGCTGGCGGCCGTGCCGGTGCGGCACGACGGCAGGTTCCGGGGCGCGATCACCGTGCTGAAACCGCCCGGCGAGACCCTGTCGGCCGCCGAGTCCCGCCTGGTCGGTGACCTCGCCGCCCAGGCCGGGCTGGTCCTGGAACTGCGGGCCACGGCCCAGCGCCTGGTGGCCGCCGGTGACGCGGCCCGCCGCCGGCTGGAACGCGACCTGCACGACGGCGCTCAGCAGCGCCTGGTGACCGTCGCCATGGAACTCGGCGCGGTCGTGCGGCTGGCCGCCGGAACCGGTCCGCCCGAGGTCGCCGACCGGGCCGACGAGGTACGCCGGCAGCTGCTGGAGGCCATCGCGGAGCTGCGCGAGACGGCCCGCGGACTGCATCCCGCCGTGTTGACCCAGGACGGTCTGACACCCGCGATCGGGTTTCTCGCCGACCGGTCGGCACTGCCGGTACGGCTGACCGTGTCGGTGCCCCGGCGGCTGCCGCCCGAGGTGGAGTCCACCGCCTACTTCGTGGTCAGCGAGGGTCTGACGAACGCGGCGAAACATTCCGGATCGGCGACCGTGGCGGTCCGGGTCGCCCTCGACGGCCCGGGCCTGAGCGTCGAGGTGTCCGACGAGGGGTGCGGCGGCGCCGAGTTCCGGCCCGGCAGCGGCCTGGAGGGGCTCGCCGACCGGCTCGCGATCCTCGACGCCCGCCTCACCGTCGACAGCGGACCCGCCGGCACCCGTCTGCGGACGGTGATCCCGTGCGGGTGATGCTCGCCGACGACGCCGTGCTGTTCCGCGAGGGCCTGGCCCGGATCCTCACCGACACCGGGTTCACCGTGACCGGCCGGGCCGGCGACGGCACGACCCTGCTCGACCTGGTCCGCGCCGACCCACCCGACGTCGCGGTGATCGACCTGCGCATGCCACCGGACTTCGCGGCGGAGGGCATCGACACCGCGGCGGCCATCCGCGCGGCCACGCCCGGCGTCGGCCTGATGCTGCTGTCGCAGTACGTCGAGGTCCACCACGCGCTGCGGCTGATGACCGATTTCGACGGGGGAGTGGGATATCTGCTCAAGGACCGCGTCTCCGACCTGACCACCTTCGCCGCCGACGTGCGCAAGGTGGCCGGCGGCGCGACGGTCATCGATCCCGAACTGGTGGCCCGGCTGGTGGCCAGGCGCCGCGAACGCGACCCGCTCGACGCCCTCACCGACCGCGAACGCGCCGTGCTGGCCCTGATGGCCCAGGGCCTGTCCAACACGGCGGTCGCCGCCGACCTGCACCTCTCGATCAAAACCGTCGAGGCGTACGTGACCGCCATCTTCACCAAGCTCGGCCTGACCCAGCACGAGCGCGAACACCGCCGCGTCCGCGCCGTCCTCACCTTCCTGCGCGCGTAGTGACGATCGCCGACCTCCACCTGCCGTGGCATGAAGTGAACCGCCGGCGGGATCAGCTCGACGGCTTCGGGGCGGCCACCGGGCTCCGGTTGCCGGTGGTGTCGACTGCTCGTACGCCGAAGAAGACGTTGTCCTTGGAGAGGTCGATCGTGGCGGTGCTCACCTTGCCCACCGGGAGGCAGTGCTGCCAGTCGGATGCGGTCGTCTCGCGCCAGACCACCTCGTAGCCGGCCAGGTCGGGTTCGGTGCCGGGCTGCCAGCGCAGGGTGGTCTCGTTGGTGAGCTGGGTGGTGTCGATGACCACGCCCTTCGGGGTGCCGGGGGCCTGCGCCAGCGACCACAGCGCGGACGCGTTCACCCTGGCCACGCGGGCGATGTACGACCAGTCGCAGAACTCGGGGAGGTCGCCGTACTGGACGCCGTTCTCCACCCGTACATCCTGGTGCTCGTGGTTGAAGTTCTCCCGCGGCTCGGTGAAGCGGGCCGCCGGATAGCCGCGCAACAGGAACGAGATGTGGTCGCTGCCTCGCAGGTATCGGTCGCGGCGCCAGATGACGCGGACGTTCGTGCCGTCCGGTTCGACGTCCTTGACGAAGCGGCCGAGCTGGCGCGACGGGCCGTCGTTCTCGCCGCCGACACTGCGGCGGGTGTTCGCCTCGGCGGTGGTCTCCGAGGTGGGCACGCCTTCGACGAAGAGGCGGACGGTCCGCGGGTCGTTGCGGGTGCCGTCGTGGGCGTCGCCGGTGCCGACGATGTCGTTGCTGAACATGGCCTGGATGTCGGTGCCGGCCTCGAAGTACTGCTGGGCCATGTGGTCGGAGCCGTAGAGGCCCTGCTCCTCGCCGGCGACCGCGGCGAACACCAGCGTCGACTCCGGCCGGCGGGTGGCCAGGACCCGGGCCAGCTCCATGATCACCGCCACGCCGGACGCGTCGTCGTCGGCGCCGGGGGCGTCCTTGACCGCGTCCATCACGTCGGTGACCCGGGAGTCGTAGTGGCCGGTGACCACGTAGACGCGCTCGGGGGTGACGCTGCCGCGCAGGGTGGCGATGACGTTGGTGATCCGGGTGGGCGCCGGGACCCGCGGGGAGACCGGCTGGATGAACGACTGCAGCTCGACGGTCATCCGGCCGTCGCCGGCCGCCGCGTGGCGCTGCAACTCGGCGAAGATCCAGTCACGGGCCGCGCCGATGCCCCGGACCGGGTCGTCCTGCACGGACAGGGTGTGCCGGGTGCCGAAGGAGACCAGCTTGCGGACGATCGCCTCGATGCGTGCCGGATCGATCTCCGCCAGGATCCTGCGCAGCTCCCGGTCGGGTGCCGCGGGCCGGGCCGAAGCCGCGGCGGCCGGGGTGGTGGCGGCGACGCCGGCGGCTGTCGCCGCACCCGCCACCAGAAACGTGCGCCTCGTGGACATGCGTCCCACCCTGCCGCACCGGATCAGACATGTCCATGTCTGTCGATGTCCGGATCCTCGGCGGGGAACAGCACGGGACTGAGCAGATAGCGACGGCGGTCCGGCTCTGCCGGGTTCGCCAGCCGCGGCGCGATCGTCTCGCGCAGCTCGGCCAGCATGGCGAGCAGTTCCTCGTCGCTGAGCCAGATCGCGTGCTGGCGGTAGCCGACCGGGTCGGTCGCCGGGTCGGTCGCCTCCCGGTCGAGGTAGGCGCCGAACTCGGCGATCAGGGTCGCCATCGCGGTGGCGAAGGCGCGCCGGTGGTCCTGTTTCGACAGTGACCGGGCGGCCTCCGGGCTGACGGTGGCGTGGTGCTCGTGCAGGCGGAAGTGCCGCTCCACGGCGCCGCGGACCCGGCGCTCCCCGGCGACCTCCAGAATCGCGCCGGCGGCCAGCAGCTCGACGTGGCGGTAGACGGTCGCCTTCGACAGGTCGGGCATCAGCGCGCACAGCTGCGCGGTCGTCAGGGTGCGCCCGCCGCGCAGCGCGTGCACGATCCTCAGCCGGGCCGGGTGGCCGAGCAGCTCCATCGCGTCCATCCCACTACATTCTCATACTCTGCTACCGTTCCCGAAAAATGAGAAAGGTGGGGTCCATGCGGGAGGACGTCGCGCTGGCGGTCATCGACCTGGCCCGTGCCGGGCGCTTCGCCGACATCGAGGCGCTGTTCACCCCACCGCTGCGGGCGGCCGTCTCGGCGGACACGCTGCGCACCGCGTGGGCCGCCGAGACCGCCCGGATCGGCGCGGACTGGACCGTCGGGACCCCGGTCACCGAGCCGGCCGGGCCGGGACGGGAGCGCGTCTCGGTGCCGGTGACCGGTGACCGCGACGGGCACACCGTGATCGTCACGGTCGACGGTAACGGCCGGCTCCACGGTCTCCGGATCGCGCCGCCGGTCGCTGCGGCGTGGCGGCCGCCCCGGTACGCGCGGCCGAGCCGATTCACCGAACACGAGGTCACCGTCGGGTCGGGGCCGCACGCCGTGGCCGGTACCGTGTCCCTGCCCCGCCGCCGTGGCCGGGCGCCCGGGGTGGTGCTGCTGGGTGGTGGCGGGCCGTTCGACCGGGACGGCAGCGTGGGCGCGGACAAGCCGCTCAAGGACATCGCCTGGGGGCTGGCCTCCCGCGGGATCGCGGTGCTGCGGATGGACAAGGTGGCGCACAGCCACCCCGGGTTCACGATGGTCGAGGAGTATCTGCCCTCGGGGCTGGCCGCTCTCGACCTGCTGCGCCGGCGACCCACGGTGGACGCCGGCCGGATCCACCTGCTCGGCCACAGCGGCGGCGGGCGGGCGGCGCCCCGGGTCGCGGCGGCGGACGGCGCGGTCGCCGGGCTGGTCATCCTGGCCGGCGACGCGGCGCCACTGCCCCGGGCGGCGGTCCGCGCCGCCCGGCATCTTGCGGCGCGGCAGCCGGGGCCGGACGCCGACGCCGCCGTCGACGCCATCCTCCGGCAGGCGGCCCTCGCCGACAGCCCCGGCCTGTCGGCGTCGACGCCGGCCGCGGACCTGCCGTTCGGCTGGCCCGCGTCGTACTGGCTGGACCTGCGCGGCTACGACCAGGTCGCCACCGCCGCGGCGGTCGGGCGGCCGATGCTCGTCCTGCAGGGTGGCCGGGACTACCAGGTGACCGTCGCGGACGACCTGGCGCGGTGGCGGGCCGGACTCGGCGCGCGGCCGGACGTGACCGTCCGGGTGTACGACGACGTCGACCACTTCTTCTTCCGCGAGGGCGGCCGGCACGTCGACCGCGCGGTGATCGCCGGCATCGCGGGATGGATCAGACCCCGGTGGTACGGATCAGGTAGACGACGACGATCGTGAAGGCGCCCCAGACCAGCACCGCGTGCCCGAGCAGGACCGCCGCGACACGGGCCGTCGTGGGCGTCACGCCGTCGCGCTGCAGGATGCGGACCACGGCGTACGGCGTCCAGCCCAGCAGGACGGCGGCGACCACCGCGGGCACCGCGTAGATCATGTTCCGGTCGGCGCAGGAGTCGCTGAAGCAGGCCACGGCCACCATCGCCATGAAGAGGAAGTAGAGCACCGGCAGCAGCGCGACGGCCCGCGCGACCCAGAGCGCGACGGTCACCCCTCGCGATCGAGGACGCCGGACGGAGACGGACGGGTTCGACATGTTGATCATCATGTCAGTTGATCTATCCCGGTTCGTCACCGGCCAGCATCGCCTCGCAGCTGCGCAGCACCACCGCGGCCGCCCGCCGCTGCGCGGGAGTCCGCTCGCCGAGCGCCGCCTCCCGCCGCCACCGGGCCGCGCTGTCCTCGGCCACCGCCCAGATGTCGTCGACGGTGGCCTCGGTCGACAGCCCCAGACGTTCGCCCAGGCTGACCCCGGCGCCGCCGAGCAGCCGGACCGCCTCCAGCGCCGAGTCGGCCGGCAGCGCCACCCGCCCCGACCGCAACGCCGACAGCAGCCGCAGCTCCGCGAAATCGTGCGCCCCGGCGAGCAGCAGCTCCAGCTCGGCCAGCAGATGCCCGGACGGCGGGACCCGCTCGGTCCGCAGCAGATGGTCCAGCACGATCAGCGCCGATCGGGCCTTGAGCGCCGCCCGCCGCGCCACGAACAGCTCCGCCACCGACGTCTGCAGGTCCTTGAGCCCGCTGTACTCCTGCAGCTTCTCGGCCAGCACGGCGGCCGTGCCCGCCCCGGTGCGCACCAGCGTGAGCGCCAGCCGGATCCCGCCGAGCCCGAACCGCTGCAGCAGGTCGAGACGGGCCCGCGCGTCGACCGCGGGCAGCGCCCCGGCCGCGGTGAACCGGTCGGTCGACAGCAGGAACGGATCGGATGCGGTACGCGGAAGCCCCGCGATCGTGGCGATCGCCCGGAACTCGTCGGCGCGCAGGGTCCGCGCGGCGTGCCCGATCAGCGGCGACACCGCCACCACGTCCTGGCAGAGCGACCCGACCAGCGGATCCCGGCGGCGGCGCCGGGCGATCCGCCGCGCCTCCACCAGCCCGTCCGGCAGCCCGTCACCGTGGGTGTCGGCCTTGGTCAGCACCACCAGCGCGTGGACCGGCGTCACCGACGGCCCGCGCAGCCCCCGCCCGGCGCGCAGGAAATCCAGGTCCGCCTCGCCGATCCGGGGCGTGAGCAGCAGCACCGCGTCGGCTTCGGGAAGCACCTGGCCCGGGGGAGTGGACGGGCCGGTGTCGATCAGCTCGGTACGCCGCAGCACCCGGCTCGGCCACTGCACGACCACCCGCGGCGCCGGCGCGTCCAGCCGCAGCCCGCCGGGCACCCGGGCGACCGGCACCTCATAGGGCCGGCCGTGCTCCGGATGACTCCACGCCCGCAGGTCGGCGCCGTCCCGGTAGGTCACGAAATCGGCCTGCTCGACCGGCGCCACGTCCTCCCCGACGAGCGCGTTGACCAGCGTCGACTTCCCGGTCCGGGCGGCGCCGGCCACGGCCAGCCGCAGCGGGCCGGTGAACCGGTCCAGGGTGTGCCGCAGCCGCGCGTCGGCGTGCGGATGGCCACGGTAGGCCTGCGCGGCCCGCAGCAGCAGGTCGTGCGTACGCCGCTCGAGCTCCTCGCTGATCAAGCCCGCGCCCGATCGCTGAGCGCCTGCGCCTGGGCGTGCGACTCGGCCAGCCGGGTCAGCTCCTCGCTCAGCCGCCGGCCGTGCGCCTCGCGGGCGGCCGCGTCCCGGTCGGCGGCGGCCTTGGCGTTGCGCAGCGACTCCATGGTCTCTTCCTGCAGGTCCTCGGTGACCGCGGTGAAGTGGTCCCGCAGCGCACGCTGGGCCCGGCGGACACTGTCGCGGGCGTCCTTGTTGAGCTTGGTGTAGATGTCGTCGACGTGCTGGCGTACCGCGTTGCGGGCCTCGGTCTGCCGCCGCTTCAGCAGCGTCTTGCTCTCGTCACGCACGCTCTTGCCACCGAACAGCGCGCCACCGCCGATCGAGATCGGGTTGATCAGCGACATCCCGGCGAGGCTGGTCGCCAGACCGAACATCACCACCCCGCCGTACGAGCCACGCAGCCCGATGAACAGCTTCTGCCCCGGCGTGAACGTCGCCACCGGCGGCGCGTCCAGCGTCGACACGCCCTGCAGCACCCCGCCGTCGGTGATCGCCAGCGCGCTCGGCGGCAGCACGTCACCGGCCTCCGGCGGGAACATGTCGGCGGTGCGGCGGGCCATCCACTCGGTCCGCTCGGCCAGCCAGGTCATGCTGGTGGTGGCCAGCTCCTGCAACGCCTCGCGCAGCCACGGCTCGAACTCGTCCCAGCTCTTGGCCGGGTCGTTGGTGCTGAAGAACTCGTCCGCCTCGGCGAGCAGCGCCTTCACCCGCTCCCGCAGGTCGTGCTCGATGTCCGACATCAGGTCGCCGACCTCGTCGGACAGCCGGTTCTGCCAGCGGACCGTACATTTGCGCAGGTCGTCGAGCCGTCGATGGGTGGCCTGCAGATGCGCCGCGGCGTCGGAGGAGCCGCCCGCGCCGTGCCGGTCCAGCTCGGCGCGCAACGGCACGGCCAGCTCCTGCAGCGCGAGCCGGCCGAGCGCCCCGGCGGTCGCCCGGGCCAGCCGGTCCGGCTTCGCCTCGACCATCTTGCGCAGGTGGACGAGCAGGTCGGCGAACCCGGACTCCCGGTTGAGGGTCTCGTCTCCGGTACGGACCGCGTGCAGCCGCAACGACGACGACACCGCGGCCACCGCCGCCCCGATGCCGGCCTGGTTCAGCCGCAGCCGGCACTCGGCCAGGTCACGACGCCAGTCGGGGGCGTAGTCGGCCTTCGTCAGCACCACCAGCAGACCGGGGAAACTCTGCCCCAGCCCGGCCAGCAGGGCCAGCTCGTCGTCACCGAGATGCCGGCCCGCCTCGCAGGCGTAGAGCACCAGGTCGGCGCCGGCCTGATCGGCCAGGTCCTGGACCGCGGGCACGTCGGCGGCGCCGGGCAGGGCCGGGGCGTCGATCAGCACCAGGCCGCCGGCCAGCAGCGACCGCGGCACCCCCACCTCGACGTGCACCGGGGCGCCGGCCGGCAGCGTCGCCACCGCCTCGGCCAGCGACGCCCCGAGCCGGTCCGCGGCCAGCGGGATCCGCGCCTGCAACCCGACCGCGGCGGTCCAGTCGGCGGCGGGGGAGTCACGCCGGATCAGGTGGGCGGCCGGGGCGTCGGCGTGCCGGACCACCGTCGGCACCGCCGGATCGGCGTCCGGCAGCACCCCGCACGCCGACGCGTTGATCAGCGCGTTGATCAGCCGGCTGCGGCCCTGTTGCGCCGCGCCCATCACCAGGACCCGCAGCTGCGGGTGCAGCAGCCGGGCGCGGCGGCGGGCGAGCCGGTCGGCCAGGTCGGCCCGGCCGTGCGCCCGGCACGTGCGGATCACCGCGTCCATGGTGTCCATCCACCACGGATCACCGGCCGCGGCGCCCCGCAGCGGGTCGGGCGCCGGCCGCGGATGCGGAATCAGGGAAGCGGGACCCGTCGGCGCCGTCGTCCCGGCTTCCCAGCTCGTCATCCGCGTCCGTCAGCCTCTCGTCGTGGCACCTCTTACAGGCCGTCACCGAACAGCTCGCCGTGCGTGGCCGGCTGCTCGGCGACCTCGTGGCCACCGGACAGCAGACCACCGGTCAGGCTGCCGGTCAGGCCGCCGGTCAGCCCGTCCAGCGTGCCACCGACCCCGGAGACCGTACCGTGCACGGTGTCGGTCAGCCCGTCGACGGCGTCGAGCGACGTGACGCCGCTCAGGTCCGGCTGGATCAGCGATCCGATCGAAGAGGTTGCCTCGTGAACCCCGGGGACGTCAAGCAGCCCCGACGTCGTCGGCTCGATCACCGACGGCACGGTGGTCACCGTGTCGAGCACACCGCCGACGTCACCGGTGAGGCCGTGGTCGTACGGCACCGGCTCCGCGACGAATGTGGACGAGGTGGTCACGGCGCTGCCGACCGCGCTGTCCACGACGAGTTCCGGGTCGTGGTCGGCCGACAGCCCGCCGACCGAGATCGACGTGCCCACGCCCAGATCCAGGTTGCCCGCCAGCCCGTCGGCGTTCAGCCCGAGCACCGTGACGTTGACCGTGCTGGAGGCGTTCACCTCGGCCAGCGTGTCGTGCGGCGTGACGTGCGCCGCGATCGCCTGCAGCTGCGCCACCGCGCCGGCCACGTCCAGGCTGGCCACCCCGGTGGTCAGATCGTCCAGCCCGTCCGGGCCGGTCAGCCCGGCGACCGGCGCCGAGTCGATCACCAGCGGCAGCACCTGCTGCACGTCGGTGGCGGTGATGTCGTCCAGCCCGGCGTGCCGCAGGGTCGCCTCCGGGTCCAGCTCGAACGCCGACCGGGCGGCCGGGTCGTAGATCAGGTTGAGAACGAAGTCCTGCAGGGTGGGCGAAGTCATGTCGAGCTCCTAGACGCTGATTGCGGAGACGCTGATGCGGATCGAACGGCGCGGGCCCGGCGCCGAGAAGAAACCTACGGACGGGTCCGCCCCCGGGCATCGGGGGCGAGTCCCCCACTGCGCCCGGCGGCCGGTTAGGGGATTAGGGGATCTTCGGCCGCCGATTTTTGGGGGGACGATTCAAACCCGCATTGCGGTACGAACGTGAGGTACCGACCTCGGAGGAGTTGAACGCGTGTCCTACGTGCTGGGAATCGACATCGGTGTCGGCACCGTCAAAGCGGCCGTCTGCCGGCGCGCCACCGATCCCGGCGGTCCCGCCTGGGGCCCGGCGCAGCCGATCTCGCTGGGCGCCCGCTCCCCGGTGGTCGCGTCCGCGCTGCGGATGACCGCGGACGGCGCCGTCGTGCCCGCCGAGGCCGGGCAGTTCCCGGCCGACGCGGTCGGCGGCTACCTGCACCGCATCGGCGACCCGCTGCCGATGTACTTCGGCGGCGGCTACTTCCCGGCCCACGGCCTGACCGCCGCGATGGCCCGCTGGGTCGTCGACCGGGTCTGGGAGATCATGGGCGAGCCACCGGCCCGGGTCGCCGTCGCCCACCCGTCCGGCTGGGGCGCCGGCCGGCTCGGGCTGCTGCAGGCCGGGCTGGCCGAGGCCGACCTGATGGGCTGCGTGCTGGTCACCCGCGCCCGCGCCGTCGTCGAGTGCCACCAGGCGGCCGGCCGCGCGCCGGCCGCCGGCGGGCTGCTCGGCGTCTACCGCCTCGGCGGCTCCACGGCCGAGATCTCGCTGGTCGCCCCGCAGCAGCCCGGCCGCATGGAACTGCTCGCCTCGGCCGAGCTCAGCGACGTCGGCGGGTTCGAGGTGGACGGTCTGAGCCCCGCCGACGCCCGCGCCCTGCTGCGCCCGACGATCGACCTCGCGGCGGCTCTGGTCCGCAGCCGTGGTTACGGAACCGAGGATCTGTCCGCCGTATTGATCGCCGGAGTCGACGGCGCCGTATGTACGTACGTGTCCGATCTGCTCACCGGGGTGTTCCCCGCCCCCGTCGTGCGTGACCCGCAGCCCCGCATGACCGTGGCGATCGGCGCCGCGCTGGCCGGGCGTCCGCCCGTACCCCCGCACGATCCGGCCGTGGCCGGCCCCACCGACGCCTTCGCCGTCCTGCCCGCCGTCTCTCCGCCGCAGATCGCCCCGCCCCGCCCGCCGATGAACCGGGTCGCGGTCCGGGCGGACGCCCGATGACCACCTCCGTCCTGGCCCGGGTCGCCGCCGACCCGGCCGCGCCGCTGCACGCCGGCGTCACCGCGCCCGGCGGCTACGGCAAGACCACGCTGCTGCGGCAGCTCACCGACGCCTACCGCGGCGCCGGCATGACCGTGACCGGCCCCTGGCCGCCACGCACCGCCGACCCCGGCCACGTCCTGCTCATCGACGACGCCCACCTGCTCACCGCCCAGCAGCTCGACGACCTGCGCGCGCACGCCGAACACCCGGACGCCCGGATCGTCGTCGCGCACCGGCCGTGGCCACGCCGCCCCGAGCTGCTGCGGCTGCTCGAAGCGCTGCGCCGCGGCGGTCCCGCCATCACCCTGACCACGCTCACCCCCATCGAGATCGCCCGGCACCTGAGCGCCCCCAGCGACGACCTGGTCGCCTGGGTCGCCGCGCAGACCGCCGGCATCCCGCGCTACGTGACCCGGCTCGCCGAGGCGCTCGCCGGCGCCGGCGCCGGGCCACGGCAGGTGCCGGTCGCCGCGCTCGCCCCGTTCGCCGCCGAACTCGACGAGCTCGACCCGGCCGTGCGCACCCTGCTGCTCGCCGTCGAAGCCGGCGCCGGACTGTCGTTCGACCTGGTCGCGGCGGTCCTCGACGACGACGCCGACGTGGCCGAGCTCGTCGACGCCGGCCGCGCCACCGGCATGCTCGCCGCCGACGGCACCCTGGTCCCGCTGGCCCGCCGCGCGATCGCCGCGCTCGGCCCGATCAGCCAGCGAATCGACGTACGTCAGCGTCTCGCCGCTCTGCAGATGGCCCGCGGCGGCCCGGTCCTGCCGCTGGTCCGCCCCCTGCTGCGGGTCGGCGCGGCCCCCGGCCTGGTCCCCGGCGCCGCCGGCAGCGGACTCGGCCACGTCTACGAGGCCGCCGGTGAGGAAGCCCTCGGCGACGACCCTGCCCTGGCCGCGGAGCTGTTCGCCGCCGCGGCCGGCGCCGGGCGCACCACCGGCTCCCGCCGGGCCCTGGCCACCGCGCTCGCCGGCGACCTCGACCACGCCTCCCGGCTCACCGACCAGGTCCTCACCGCCGGCACGCCGCAACAGCGCGCCGAAGCCGCCTACGTCGCCGCCACCGTCCTCGCCCACCGCGGACAGACCGCCCAGGCCGTACGCCTCTACGAGTGGGCCGGCACCGACGTCGCCAACGGGTTCGCCGCCGTCGGGCTCATCGCCGTCGGCCGCCTCACCGACGCGCAACGCCTGATCCAGCCGGACGACACCGCCGCCCGCCCACCCACCTCGCTGAGCGCCGCCGCGACCCTGATGGCCCGCGGCACCGCCGAATCGGTCACCGGCGCACCCGCCGCCGCCCTGTCCACCCTGGTCCAGGCGGCCACCCTGATCGACCCGGCCGGACCCGCCGTCCTGCTGCCGGACAGCCCCGCCGCCGCCGGCGCGCTGCTGGCCATGCACTGCACCGAACTCGACGTCGCCGACACCCTGCTCACCCGCGCCGAGCACCGCGGCACCGGCGGCGCGCTGCTGGCCACCCGCCACCACCTGCTGCGCAGCTGGGTGCTGCTGCTGCGCGGCCGGCTCACCGACGTCGAACAGCGGCTGCCCGCGACGACCACCGCCGCCACCGCCGCACAGGGCCGCGACGACCTGCTCGCCAGCGCCCTGCGCGTCGGCCTGGCCCGCCGCAACGGCGACCTGGTCGGGCTGCGCAGCGCCTGGCCGGACGCCTGCCAGGCCCTCATCGGCCAGCCGGTGGAGCTGTTCAACCTGCTCCCGCTGGGTGAGCTGGCCGTCGCCGCCGCCCGGCTCGGCGACTCGCACCGGGTCGCCGGGCACCTCGCCGACGCCGACCGCCTGCTCGCCGACCTCGGTGACCCGCCGGTGTGGAGCGTCCTGCCGCACTGGTACCGGCTGCAGGCCGCGATCCTCGCCGACGACCGGGACACCGCCCGCCGGCACGCCGCCCATCTGGACACCGCCCGCCCCGCCGGTACCTGGGCGGCCGCGTTCGCCGACGCCGCCACCGTCTGGCTCGACGTCCTGGACGGCGTCGCCGACCCGGAATCCGTTGTCGCCGCCGCCCGTACCCTCAGCCTCGCCGGCCTCGCCTGGGACGGCGCCCGCCTGGCCGGACAGGCCGCCATCCGCACCTCCGACCGGCGGGCGATGGCCCTGCTGCTCGACTCGGCCCGCAACATGCAGGACCGCGGCACCCGGCCCGACCCCGGCCAGCAACTGCTCAGCGCCCGCGAACGCGAGGTCGGAGCGCTGGTCCTGGCCGGAATGACGTACAAACAGATCGCCGACCGGCTCTACCTGTCGGCGAAGACCGTGGAGCATCACATGGCACGCATCCGGCAGCGACTCGGCTGCAGCGACCGGCACGAACTGCTCAGCCGCCTGCGCGAACTGATCGGCGAGCCCGAGGTGAGCGCGTGAACCGCCGCATCACCCTGATCGGCGCCGTGCTGCTCGTCGCCTTCTGGGCCGCCGCCGCCGTCCCCGCGGTCACCGCCGCCGTCCGGGCCCTCGCCGACCGGATCACCGCCGACCGGCTCGACCGGCCCATCGACGAGGCGGTGCTCGCCCTCGAAGCCGAACGGCGGCTGTCGGTCACCGACCGGCCCATCCTCGAACTCACCGCCCAGCGCGGACGCACCGACGACGCGGCCGAGCGGTTGCGGCAGGCGGACCGGTCCTGGCTCGACCACCTCACCACCTCAGCCTCCGACCGTACGGCCGACGACCTGCTCAGCCGCATGAACGGGCTCGCCGAACTCCGCGCCTCCGTCGACGCCGGCCGCCTCGACCGGCGGGAGACCGTCACCGCGTACACCGACGTCATCGCCCCGGCCGGCGCCGCGCCGCAGGACACCACGGTCGGCGGCATCCTCGCCCTCAGCCGCTCCCGGGAGATCCTCGCCGAGGAGGACGCCCTGCTCGCCGCCGTGTCGTCCGGCCGCGGCCCGACCGCCGACGACCGGATCAGCCTCACCCGGCTGGCCGGCGCCCGGCGCGTCCTGTTCGCCACCGCCGGCGCCGCCCTGCCCGACACGGCCGCCCGCCGCCACCGCGACGTCGCCGGCTCCACGGCGATGATCCGCCTGCAACGCATCGAGGACCGGCTCGCCGTCTCCTCCGACGGCATCCCCGACCCGTCCGCCTGGTCCCCGGCGTTCAACGAGCTCAACACCGCCCTCTGGGACCTGCAGGACAGCGCCACCCGGGAGGCCGCGGACGCCGCCACGCCACGCGCCGTCACCGCCACCGTCTGGGCCGGAACCATCGGCGGCGTCGGGCTCGTCGCCCTGCTCGGCCTGCTGATCGCCGCCCGCCGGACCCGTGGCGCCGGCGCCACGACAGCCGTCACCGCCACCACCGTCGCCGCCGGCCCCTGGCACCGCCCCGGCGGCCTGCTGCAGGACCTCGACCGCCGCAACCAGGGCCTGCTCCAGCGGCAGATGCGGCTGCTCGACGCGCTGGCCCGCCGCGCCGGCGACGAGGAGACCGCCGCCGACCTGCACCGGGCCGCCAACTTCGGGGCCCGGCTGCGCCGCAACGTCGAGAAGGGCATCACCCTCACCGGCGGCGTCCCGGAACGGCAGTGGCAGCGGCTCGTGCCGATGACCGACGTCGTGCGCGACGCCGCCGCCGAGATCAGCGACCAGGACCGGATCACCACCGCCGACGTCGCATCGGCGTACCTGGCCGGCACCGCCACCACCGACCTGGTCCACCTGCTCGCCGAGCTCCTCGAGAACGCCGCCACCTTCGCGCCCGCCGACTCCCGGATCATCGTCGACGGCGAGCACGACACGGCCGGATACCTGCTCACCGTCACCGACGCCGGCCCCGGCATGACCGACGACGACCTGGCCACCGGGCACGAGGTGATGGCCGCCCCCGATCCGCCGCCCGGCGGCACCTGGTGGGGACTGTGGGCGGCCGGCCGGTTCGCGGCCCGCCAGGACGTCACCGTGCACCTGCACAACGGCTACGACGGGGGCCTGGTCGCCGCCGTCCGCATCCCGCCGAGCCTGGTCACCGGCCGCCCCGCCAACGGCGCCGAGCCACGCGCCGACCTGCAGACGGTCGTCGAATGAGCGGGCGGCGCACCCCGATGGACGTGATCCGCGACGCGATGTGGCGGGCCGCCACCGGACTGCTGACCGGGCCGTCACCCGAACCCAAGGTCCGCCCGGCCCGCGGCGAACGGCCGGCGGGCGGACGGTTCCTGCTGATCGTCGGGGCACTGGCCGCGGTGGCGGTCACGGCGCTGCTGGTCGTGCTGGTGGTGGTCCGGCCGTACCAGGACTCGGTCAAACCCGAACAGGCCGCCGGGTTGCCGGACCGGCCTGCCGTGACGGCCGTCCCGTCGCCGTCGCCGTCACCCACCCCGGCCGGCGCCACACGGCCCGCCGGGTCGCCGTCACCGCCGTCCCGCGCCGCGGGCATCGCGGCGTCCCGGTCGGCGTCACCGTCGGGCGGCGCGAGCGAGGCTCCCGCGCCCCTGGCCGCCACCTACACCACCACGCCGTACGTGGTGGGCCTGCTCGGCTACCGGACCGAGGTGACCGTCGCCAACCCCGGCCCCGCCGCCCGCGACGGGTGGACGCTGACCGTCACGCTGCCCCGGCCGACACTGTGGATCAACCAGGTGAAGGGGGCGACCGCCACTCAGAACGAGGCGGTGTGGACCTTCGTCCCCGACGACACGACCACCACGGTCCCGGCCGGCGAGCAGGTGGCCATCTCGTTCGAGGTCCACGGGGCCACCCTGCTCGACGCGGCGCCCGCCGGCTGCCGCATCGACACCACCCCGTGCGCCTCGTGACCGCCCTCAGGTCAGCGGCGACGCCGCGACCACGTGCGGCACCATGCCGCTGCCGGCGAAGCCCCACCGGGTGAGCCGCACCTCGCCGACGACGACCGTCGTGATCTCCCGATCGCGGCGGCCGGCCACCCAGGCGATGAGCCGGTCCGGGTTCTCGACCGGCTCGGCGAAATGCAGCAGATTGAGATACCAGAAGTCCCTGGTGAACTCGTTCTCGTGCCAGCCGTCCGCGCCGAGCGCCGTCCCGTAGGCGTCGGCGAGCCGGTCGGCTCTGTCGTCGGCCGGCACCGCGCACGCCATCACCGACCCGGGCGTCAGGGTCAGGCCGGTCACCGTGAACGTCAGCGGGCCGATGCCTCGTACCGCTTCTCCGAGCGCGACGGCATAGCGGTTCACGAGCGGGTCGCCGTCCTCGATCACCGCCCGCCACGGCTCCAGCGAACGCAACGTCAGGTGCGAGGTGGCCGCGGCGCCAGTGATCCAGTGCCGTCCGCCGGCCGCTGCGGCCGCCTCGTGCGCCACCCGGTCCAGGGTGGCGGCGGCGGTGGGGTCCGGAGGCAGCAGCGCGGACAGCCCCCAGCGGAAGCCGCCCTCCACAGGCGGCGACTGCACCCGATGCTCGCCGGTGGACACGGCCGCGCTGCCGTCGCGGAACAACCTGTCGAACGCCGCGCGGCTCACCTGCCGGCCCGGCCGATGGTGGTCTGACACTCTCACTCCTCGCGGGTCCGTGGTGCTGGAAGGATGGCACGGATGATCGACTGGGCGGCTTTGCGGCATGCGTACGGGCCGGCGGTGGACGTGCCCGGCAATCTGGCGGCTCTGCGGTCGCCCGACGGACAGCGGCGGCTCGAGGCGTTCGGGGAGCTGTACGCGAGCATCACCCACCAGGGGAACCGCTATTCGGCGAGCGCCGCCGCCGTACCGGCGTTGCTGGAGCTTGTCGCCGATCCGGCGGCGCCCGACCGTGATCTGGTGTTGTATCTGCTCGGCCGGATCGCGGTGGGCGACGACGCGGCCTGGCTGCCCGGTGGCGTGCGCCGTGCGGACCTCGACGCCGACGAGGGGAAAGCCTACGACGCGGTCGGTGCGGGGCTTCCGCTGCTGGACACGCTGACCGCCGATCCCGAGCTGGCGGACTCGGCGGCGTACCTGCTCGGCTGGTATCCGGGCCGCCCCGAGTCGGTGCCGGTCCTGGCCGCGCTGCACACGCCGACCGCTGTCGTCGCTCTCGGGCTGGTCGGCCGGCCCGAGGGCGTCCCGATCGCCGAGCGGGCGCTGACCGGCGAGCGGCCTCTCATGCGGTGGGCGGCGGCGGTCGCCCTGGCCCGCCTCCGTGGCGAGGACCCCTCGGGCGAGCTGCTCCGCTGGGCGGCGGGCGGCCGGGACCGCGCCGGCGTGGACGGTGCGGACACCGTTGCCTACCTGGGCGGGGACCTGGGCGGGCTCGCGCTGCTGTCCCTGGAGTCGATCGGCGGGGATGTGCTCGATCCCGCCCTCGACCGTCTGCAGCACGTCAGCGCCGAACCCGCCCTGACCACGATCGGTGTCCTGCTGCGGCAGGCGTTCCCGCGCGGCCCGGTCGCCGCCGGTACCCCCTTCGGCCGGCTGACCGCACGTCAGCAGCGGGTGGTCCGGGCGCTGGCGGGCACGCCGTCCGCCTGGCGCTACGACGACGCGGAGTTCGTGAACGTCAGCCTGCTCGTCAGCGACTACGGGCTTCCGCACGGCCGTGAGCGGCTCGCCGCCTACGCCCGGTGACTCAGGACGTCCACGGGCCCTGCGGCGGGTACGGAGCGTACGGGACGGGCTCCGGCCGGCGGGGGAAGAAGCCGCGCACCGAACGGGGCACGGTCAGCCCCAGCAGCACGGCCAGCGGCCCGACGAACCAGACCAACCCCAGCAGCGGAGACCCGCCGACGATCATGATGAGCATCATGAACGCGCCGGCCAGGGTGGTCAGCGAGATCAGCACGATCGCGGTGACCCACGCCCACGGGCGGCCCCGGGTGATCTGGTGGGCGAGCGGCACGAAGAACACCGACACACCGAACGGGATCGCGTTGAGGGCGAGGAACACCGCCCGTGTCCCGGTGCTCCACTCGTCACCGGCGAACGTCTGCGCCGTCTGCACGATGACCCGGATGATGTTCAGGATGCCGAGCAGCGCCACTCCGGCCGCGACGATTTTCACGCTGCGTGGCGTGGCCACCGGCTGCCCGTACCCGAAAGCGCCCTGCGCCATGATCGATCCTCCCCGTTGGTGACCGCCCGGAGGCACCGGCCGGTTCCGGTGAAGATCGTAGATGTATCGGTGTCCGCGGCGCGTTCCGGGAGGTGCCGTGGACACCGGCGCGGTGAACGAGCGCCGCGGTGTCCGGGCAAAGACGGCATCGCCGGACCGTGGGTCTGCGACGATGCCGTCATGGCAGCTCATGGCTGGTCCGCCTGTCCGGCGGCGCTCGCCGGCGCGCTGGTCGCCGCGATGGGCGTCAGCCCGGCGGCGCCCCGCCGACGCCGCGTTCTGCTCCTGAGCCGTCCGGGTCTTACCGTCGGCCCTCAGTCAGGCGCGGGCACGGGGACTCGCGCACGCGGACAGGACGTCGAGGGCGTCGGCGGCGATGCCCAGGGCGCGTCCGGCCAGGGTGGCGGGCACCTCCGGGTGGTGCGGGTTGATGCGGACGAGGCGGCCGTGCGGGTGGGCGGCGGCGACGCGTTCCATCGGGCGGCGGATCACGCCGGGCGTGTTGAAGCCGCTGCCGATGTCGAGCACCAGCAACCGCTGTGCCGGGCCGGTCGTGGACAGCCACTGCTGCAGGCGGCGTCCGGCCGGCAGGTAGGGGTCGATCAGGAACTCGGGGCCCTTGCGGACGTTGAGGAACACCTCGCCACCGCAGTTCGGGCAGGCCGGGATCGCCGCCGGGTCGGTGACCTCGCCGGTCGCCGGGTCGTAGGCGGCCACGGCCGCGTCGATGATCGGCCGGCTGTCCCAGGTCTGTCCGGTGCACGGCGTCTCGCACTGATACCGGGCGTAGTCGCCCTGCGGGGTGAAGATCCGCTCCGGGCCGAAGCCGTTGCGTGCGAACAGCCCGTCGACGTTGCTGGTCGTCACGAAGTGGTCGCGGTCACCGACCAGCTCGCGAAGCCGCTGGTAGACGTCGTGGCCGCCGGGTCCGAACCGGATGTCGGCGACGTGCGTGCCCCAGTACCCCCACATCAGCGGCGGCGGCAGGCGCCGGCCGATCAGCTGGTAGCGGGCCCGCAGCCCGCGCCGGCGCAGGGCGGGGAAGAGTTCGGCGAACCTGGTCTCGTCACCGTAGTCGTAACCGGCGGCGACCGAGAGGCCGGCGCCGGCGCCGACGAGGATGCGGTCGGCGCCGGCGATCCATCGCCGGAGGGTTGTCAGATCATTCATGGGTACGGGTCACCCTCCGATCAATCGGCGGAAGAGGTTGAGGTCATCGGCGCCGAACACGTCGAAGACGACCCGGTCCACCCCGCCGGGACGGGTCGCGAGCCAGTCGGCGACCGTGGCCAGGGCCAGGCGCGCGGCGGCCTCTCGCGGGTATCCGTAGAGGCCGGTGCTGATCGAGCAGAAGGCGACCGACCGCAGACCGTGCGACATCGCCAGATCGAGACAGCGGCGGTACGACGAGACGAGCGTCGCCTCGTGCGCGGCCGTCACCGGTCCCGTCACCACCGGGCCGACAGTGTGCAGCACATACCGGGCCGGTAGGTGATGGCCCGGGGTGATCTGCGCGCGGCCGGCCGGTTCCGGGTGGCCCTGGGCGGTGACGATGGCGTGGCAGTCCGCGCGCAGCCGGGGCCCGGCGGCGGCGTGGATCACGTTGTCGACGCAGCGGTGCGACGGCTGGAAGCAGCCCAGCAGCCCCGGGTTGGCGGCGTTGACGATCGCGTCGACGGCCAGGGTGGTGATGTCGCCCTCCCACAGCACTGTCGACGCGGCCGCCGGATATCCGGTGCCCGGATGGTCCTCGGCGATGCTGGGCAGCGCCGCGCCGTTCACCACGCCACGGGCTGCCCGTTCGCCGGACAGCCACGAGTCGAGTAGCCGTACCACCTCGGGTTCGAAAGGCCCGGGATCGCGGACCGTGAGCAGAGCGCGGACCAGGGCCCGCGGATCTGTCGGTGCGATGGTCCGGCGCAGCCGGGACGCCGCCGCGCCGCCTGCCAGATGGGGCAGCAGGCGGCGGGCGAGGTCGTCGAGCCCGGCCGGGTCGTCGTGCACGGCTGTCAGAACAGGCCGTTGCCGTGCGGGAGCGTCGCCGGGATCTGCGGGGTGATGTCCCAGTGCTCGACGATGCGGCCGTCCGCGACGCGGAACAGGTCGTAGAAGGCGGTCGGTGTGGGCCCGAAGCTGCCCTCGGAGACGGTGAGGACGAAGTCGCCGTCGGCGATCACCCGGTGCAGGTCGGTGTAGACCATGCTGACGCCCTGTTCGGCGAGCGCGGTGAGGGCGGCGCCGAGGCCGTCGAGGCCGTCACCGATGCCGACGTTGTGCTGGTGGTACGTCTCGGTGCTGAGGAAATCGGTGATGGCGTCGACCTTGCCGCCCTGGAGGACGGTCTCGACGAACCCGGTGACCAGCGTCCGTGCGGCCTCGGTGTCGGCGCTGCCGTCGACGCCGGTGGGCCCGTCGGTCTGGGAGCGGCCGGAGACGGTCGTGGTGACGACCGGGGTGAGGGCGTCCCAGTGCTCGGCCAGTTTGCCGTCCTCGACGCGGAAGACGTCGAAGGCGACGAGCGGGTCCGGGCCGAAACCGTGGTAGGTGCCGTGCAGGGCGACCAGGTCGCCGTCGGCGAGGACCCGGTGCAGGTCGTAGCGGAACCCGTCGGGCAGGCCGGCGATCAGGGCCCGCAGGCCGTCGGGGCCGTCGGCGGCGAGAGCGCTGTGCTGCCGGTAGGTGGGGGAGACCCAGCGGTCGACGGCGGACGGGTCCCGGTCGCCGAAGAGCTGCGCGGCGGCGGTGAGGACGGTTTCCCTGGCGTTCATTCTCTACTCCTCGGTGCTGTGCTGTTGCGTCCACGGTAGGAGCGAAAAACGGACGTAACCGGGTAGTGTGGCGACTCGTGATGGTCAAAAACCGACAAGGTATCGCCGAGCTGGGGTTCGCGGCGCCGGTCGGCACACCGGGCGGCATCGAGGTCCTGGAGCTGGCCCGGCTGCGCGGCCGGGCCTCCGCCGAGCCGCGCCGGCCCACCTTCCACCACCTGCTCTGCCTGCGCAGCGGCCGGCTGGAGCACACCGTCGACTTCACCGGCCACACGCTCACGCCCGGCCGGTGGCTGTGGGTGCGGCCCGGCCAGGTGCAGCAGTGGGGCGACCTGGGCGGCGCGGAGGGCACGCTGGTGCTGTTCGAGCCGGAGTTCCTCGACGCCGCCACGGCGGCCGCGGTGCGCCTCGACGACCCGCACGCCGGGGTCGTCCACGACCCGGACCCGGCCGAGCGGGCGGCCCTCGACGACTCGGCGGCGCACCTCGGCCGGGTGTTCGCCGCGCCCGGCCGGACCCCGATCGAGGTGCGGCAGACGGTGCTGCGTCACCTGCTCGCCGTGCTGGTGCTGCAGCTGGCGCCGACCGCGGGCGGCCCGCCGGGCGGCGACACGTTCCTGCGCTTCCGCGACGCTGTCGAGCGGGACTTCACCCGGACCCGGCGCGTGGAGGACTATGCGCGCCGGCTCGGCTGGTCCGCGCGGACCCTGTCCCGGGCGACCCGGGCCGCGGCCGGCGTCAACGCCAAGGACTTCATCGACCGGCGGCTGATCCTGGAGGCGAAACGGTTGCTGGCGCACAGCGACCAGACGGCGGCGCAGGTCGCCGCCCGGCTCGGGTTCACCAGCGCCACCAACTTCAGCAAGTACTTCCTGCAGCGGGCGGGCGTCACACCGATCGCGTTCCGCGCCGCCGTCCGCCGTCCCGGGCGGTCGGCCGCCGTGTGACGGTGGCCGGCCGCTCCGGGCGTCGATCAGGCGCCCACGTGGATGCCCGGGCGGCGGGCCGGGTCCGCCTCGTGCTCGCGGATGATCTCCCGGGTGACCGGGGCGGTGTCGCCGCGGCCGAGCAGGAAGTACCGGACCATGTGGACCAGCGGGCTGCCCTCGGCCCACGCGAAGTGGCAGTGCGGGCGCACGCCGGTGCTGTCGCGCAGGGCCAGCAGGATCGCGGCGATCGCGTTCGGCGCGGCCGGCGCCTCGGCGCGCAGCACCCGGTGGCCGTCGACCTCGACACCCCGCACGGTCAGGACATCGCTGAACGCCGACGGGTCGACGACGTCGATCTCCAGGAAGATGACGTCGGCCGTGCCCGGGACCGGGTTGTCGCCGCGCTGCTCGCGTTCCTTCAGGGCGTACTCGTTCGCGTCACCGGCCTGACGGCGGTTGGCGATCAGGTTGATCCGCCCGTCGTGGGCGATCGTGTCGGTGACGAACCGGCGGGCGTTGTCGTCGAACTCGATGCGGTCGGTGCGCAGCTCGGTGGTGCGCGACACCCGCGAGATCAGCGACACCACGATGATGCCGGCGATGAACATCGCCGAGATGGCGATCCCGTCCGGCTTGTCGATCACGTTGTCCACCAGGGCGTACGCCAGGATCGCGGTGAGCAGCCCGAACCCGGCGCCGACGAGCGGCCGGTGCTGCCGGAAGGTGGCCACGGTGACCGCGAACGCGCCGGACACCATCATCGCCAGGATGCCGGTGGCGTACGCGCCGGCCTGCGCGTCCACGTCGGCGTCGAAGGCGATCGTGAGGGCGACGCTGATCAGCGTGTAGACCAGCACGACCGGCCGGACCGCGCGTCCCCACTCCGGGGCCATCCCGTACCCCGGCAGGTACCGCGGCACGATGTTGATCAACCCGGCCATCGCCGACGCGCCGGCGAACCACAGGATCAGCACGGTGCTGACGTCGTAGACGGTGCCGAACACCTCACCGAGCTGCTCGTGCGCCAGCCACGCCAGGGCACGGCCGTTGGCGCCGCCACCCTCGGCGAACTCGGCGGCCGGGATCAGCACGGTCGTGACGAAACTGCTGGCCAGCAGGTAGACGCTCATGATCAGCGCGGCGCCGGTGAGCAGCTTGCGGGTGTTGTGGATCCGTGACCGCAGCCGCTGCTCCCCGGTCTCGCCCTCGGCGGCGACCAGCGGCATCATGCTGACCCCCGTCTCGAACCCGGACAGGCCCAGCACCAGCAGCGGGAACGCCACCAGCGCCGGCACGATCAGGTCACCGGCCCCGCCGCCGCCCGCGGTGAGCGCGGCCGTCCACGCCGACCAGGCGTCCGGCGAGCCGATGATCTCCACGATCCCGGCGCCGATGATGATCGCGTTGAGCCCCAGGAACACCGCCACCAGCGGGATCGCGACACTGACCGCCTCGCTGAAGCCGAGCAGGAACACCCCGCCCAACAGCAGCAGCAGGATCACGGTCAGCGCCACCGCGTGCCCCTCCAGGAAGTGCGGGGCGTGCGGGTTCTCCAGCACGTGCAGGCTCGCGTCCGCGGCGGACAGCGTGATCGTGATGATCCACGAGGTCGCCACGAACCCGAGCAGGACCAGCACGAAGACCTTGCCCCGCCAGAACGGCAGCAGCCGCTCCAGCATCGCCACCGACCCGGCGCCGTGCGGGCTCTCCTCGGCCACGAGCCGGTACATCGGCAGCATCCCCAGCAGGGTCAGCGCCACGATCAGCAGCGTCGCCAGCGGGGACACCGCGCCGGCGGCGGCCGCGGCGATCGCCGGCACGTAGGCGAGGCTGGAGAAGTAGTCCACGCCGGTCAGGCACATCACCTTCCACCAGGGATGCTGCTCGGCGTGCGCCTCCCCGGCGGCCGGGCCGACCGGCTGCACCCGGTGCTTGAGCAGCCATGTCGCCAGCCTTCCGCTGTGCGGGTGCTCCTGCGCCGGCGTGTCCAGGACCGCGGGTATCGCATACCCCGGCTCGGCGGGCTCCTCGGTGGTCTTCTCCATGGCTCACTTCCGTACTCGTCGGCGGCGGCCTGGTGCCGCCGCGATCACGCTACGACCGGACGTCCAGCCGTGATCACCCGGGAGCCGTGTCACTAAACTGCCGCCATGCTGCACGTTCGTGTCATCGCGCCGCCACCGGTCAGCGCGACCATCCAGCGGTTCCTCCTCGGCGACGACGCCGTCACCCATCTGGTGGTGCTGCCGTCGGCGGCCAAGGACCCGGCCGGTGACGTGGTGGAGTTCGACGTCGTCCGCGAGGGGGCCACCGTCGTGCTCGACCGGCTCCGGGAGCTGGGAGTCGACGGGCAGGGCGCCATCGTCGTGGAGAAGGTCGACGCGGCGTTGTCCGCGTCGGCCGAGCGGGCGGCACGGCGTACCCCCGGATTGGGTGTCGACGCCGTGGTGTGGCACGAGATCGAGCAGCAGACGGGGGAGGAGACCGCCCTGTCGGTGGCGTTCCTCACCTTCATGAGTGTCGCGATGGTGATCGCCGCCGTCGGGGTGCTGCTGGATCAGCCGATCCTCATCGTCGGGTCGATGGTGGTCGGGCCCGAGTTCGGTCCGCTCGCCGCGCTCTGTGTCGGTCTCGTGCAGCGCAAGGCCGTCCTTCTCCGCCGGTCCGCGGTGGCGCTGGCCGTCGGGTTCCCGGTCGGCATGCTGGTCACCGTGGTGGCGGTGTGGCTGCTCACCGCCGCCGGCCTGGTCGACGAGTCGATGCTGCTGGCCAAGCGCCCGCTGACCGACTTCATCTGGCGGCCCGACGCCCTGTCCTGGGTGATCGGCTTCCTCGGCGGCGTCGCCGGCATCCTGTCGCTGACCTCGGCCAAGGCCGGCACCCTGGTCGGCGTCCTGATCTCGGTCACCACGGTCCCGGCCGCCGCCAACGCGGCCGTCGCCCTGGCCTACGGCGTGAGCCACGAGGCGTACGGCTCCCTCCTGCAACTGGCGATCAACATGGCCTCGATCGTCCTGGCCGGCGTCCTGACCCTGCTCGTCCAGCAGGTGGCCTGGCGCCGCCGCTGACCTCTGTCGAGGTCCGCCATCTCCGGCTCGTCGCGGATCGCCGGGATCGGCGCCTCGACCGGCCCGCCTCCCGCCGCCCCGGCCGTCCGGGCGCTGCCGTGGCCGGCGACCTGGCCTGCCGCGGCAACCGGCGGCCGGGTTGACCGGTGTCCGGTAGGGACGTCCTCACCCTGCCGGGGCCCGCCTGCCGGGTTCCTGCGACGTTCGTCATCTTCGACGCTGGTGCGGTCAGTGGAATCGACCGGCAGGAGCATGATGAGAACCACCATGACGTGGATGACGACGATCGTCCTGGCGACGGCCGCGATCACCGCGGTCTCCGGGGCGGCCACCGGATCCGGGCCGCAGTGGGCGCCCTGCCCGGCCGACGGGGTGCCCCTCGAGTGCGCCACGGTGCGGGTTCCCGTCGACTGGGCGCGGCCCGGCGGCCCGGCGATCGGCCTCCAGGTCGCGCGGCTGCGGGCCACCGGCGAGCGGGCCGGTTCGGTGTTCACCGATCCCGGCGGCCCGGGGGAGTCCGGGGTGGACTTCCTCGCGCGGTTCGCCGGCCGGTTCGGCGACAGGCTGCGCCGGTCGTACGACATCGTGTCCTGGGATCCGCGGGGGATCGGCGCGTCGCATCCGATCACCTGCCCGCCCGGGTCGGACCGGGAGCTGGCGGAGCTGCCCGTTCCCGGCACGGTCGCCGAGCGGCTGCGTTTCGAGCGGGCCGCCGCCGGCTGGGCGACGGCGTGCCGGCGACGGACGGGGCCACTCTTCGACCACGTCGACACCCTCAGCACGGCCCGTGATCTGGACCGGTTGCGTGCCCTGCTCGGCGAAGCCAAGATCAAATACGCGGGTTTCTCGTACGGCACGAGAATCGGCCTGTTCTACGCCGACCTGTTCCCCGGCCGTGTCGACCGGATGGCCGTGGACGCGGTCGTCGACCCGCAGAGTGACAACGCGGACTTCTACGACGGCGCGACCCGGGCGCTGGAGCAGGCGTTCACCGACTACCACGCCGGCTGTGCCACCAGGGCGACCTGCCCGATCGCCGATCTCACCGCCGACCGCTCCCGGTCATGGCTGCGGCCGCTGGTGGCCGCCAGCAGCGAACTCGGCAACCTGGTCCCGGGCTACCTGCGGTCCCCGCAAGCCTGGCCCGCCCTGGACGACCTGCTCCGCCGGCTGCGCGCCGGAACCTGGCAACCCTCGGGCGAGCCCACCTTCGGCGGCGAGTCCTACCACGCGGTGCAGTGCCTGGACCTGCCCGAGCACCGCACCGCCCGGCAGGTGATGGCGGATGCCGGCCGCGCCGGTTCCCGGTACCCGCTGTTCGGCCGGATGACCGCCGCCACCGTGCTCTGCGGACAGTGGCCGGTGCCGCCCGCCTACCGGCCGCACCCGATCCACGCGACCGGCTCCGGCCCGATCCTGGTGGTCGGCACCACCCACGACACCGCCACGCCGTACGACTGGGCGGTCAGCGCCGCGAAGAATCTGGACAACGGCCGCCTGCTGACCCAGGAGGCGACCCGCCACGGCGGTTACGGCTCCAACCCCTGTGTCACCGCCGCGATCGACGACCTGCTCGTCGACGGTGTCCTCCCGCCGGCCGGGAAGGTGTGCACGGCCTGATGACGGGTGTCTGGCGGGCCGTGGTGCACGTGCTGACCGGGTTGCCGGTCGGGCTCGCCGGCGCCGTCCGGACCCTGCTCGTCCTGCCGGTCGCGGCGGTCCGGCCCGGGGCGCTGCGGGCGGTGGCAGCCCGGCGCACCGCCGTCCAGCGAGGCCGGTTCGCCGCCCTGCTCGGCGTCGAGATCCCCGAGGTGACCGCGCCCGGCGCGATGGGCCGGCAGGTCGCGTTCCACCTGCTCGCGCTGCCGATCGGGGTGATCGGGTTCGCGGTGGTCGGCGGGGCGGGATCGGCCGGTCTCGGGTTCACCGCGCTCGTCGTCCGCGGCGACGTACGGGCGGCGGCCGGTGTCGCTCTCCTGCTGCTCGCGGCGGTGTCGGCGGCCGGTCTCGCCCGGTTCGACACCGTGCTGGCCCGGCGGCTGCTCGGCCCGAACCCGGCGGAGGCGCTCGCGCAACGGCTCGCCGAGATGGCCCGGGCCCGGGAGCAGGCGGTCGCCGCCGCCGCCGCGGAACGCCGCCGGATCGAGCGGGACCTGCACGACGGCACCCAGCAGCGCCTGGTCGCCCTGGCCATGACCCTCGGCATGGCCCGCGGCGCACTGCCCGACGGCCCGGCCCGGGACGCCGTCACCGACGCCCACCAGCAGGCCAAGGACGTGCTGGCCGAGTTGCGCGGGTTCGTCCGCGGGCTGTACCCGGCGGTGCTCGACGACCGGGGGCTCGACGCGGCGCTGTCCGGGCTCGTCGCCCGCCTGCCCCAACCGGTGGACCTGCACGTCGGCCTGCCGGGCCGCTGTCCACCGGTGATCGAGGAGATCGCGTACTTCGTCGTCGCCGAGACCTTGACCAACGCCACCCGGCACGCGGCCGCCACCCGGATCGGCGTGACGGTGGTCCGCGATCGTGATCTGCTACGGCTGGCCGTGACCGACGACGGCGCCGGTGGGGCGGCGGTCCGGCCCGGCGGCGGCCTGCACGGGCTGGCGCAGCGGGTGGCGTCGGTCGACGGCACGTTCCGGATCACCAGCCCGCCCGGCGGGCCGACCGAGGTGGAGGTGCACCTGCCGTGCGGGTCGTGATCGCCGAGGACTCGGTGCTGCTCCGCGCCGGCCTGGTCAAACTGCTGACCAGCGGCGGCATCGAGGTCTGCGCGGCGGTGAACGACGCCGACGGGCTGCTGCGCGCCGTCGACGAGCACCGGCCCGACCTGGCGCTGGTCGACGTGCGGATGCCACCGACCCACACCGACGAGGGCGTACGGGCCGCCCTGACCCTCAAGCGACGGCGGCCCGCGACGGCCGTCCTGCTGCTCTCCCAGTACGTGGAGGAACGCTATGCCGCCGAGCTGCTCACCGGGCACACCGGGGGCCTCGGCTACCTGCTCAAGGATCGGGTGGCCGACGTCGACGAGTTCCTCGACGCGCTGCGCCGGGTCGCGGCCGGCGGCACCGCCCTGGACCCCGAGGTGGTCGCCCAGCTCCTGGCCCGCCGGCGCACCGACCCGTTGCGCCGGCTCACCCCACGCGAGACCGACGTGCTCGCCACCATGGCCGAGGGCCGCTCCAACACGGCGATCGCCGACATCCTCGGCATCGGCCGGCACGCGGTCGAGAAACACGTCAACAACATCTTCGCCAAGCTGCACCTGACGCCCGCCGACACCGACCACCGGCGGGTCCTGGCCGTGCTCCACTACCTCGACCATGTGGAGCGCGCGTGACCGGCCATGTGGAGCGCGCGTGACCGGCCATGTGGAGCGCGCGTGACCGGCCGGCGGTGGCGTGCCGGCGGATCGGTCTTCAGCGCCGTGGTCCTGCTGGCCGGTGGCGTGCTGACCGCCGCGGCCGCGACCGCCCGCAGCGCCGACACGACGACCCGGTTCCCGGCCGCCCGGACCGTCGTCGTCGACAACCGGAACGGCCCGATCACGGTACGGGCCGGTGGCCCCGGGATCACCGTCCACCGGCGCCTCGCCTGGACCCTGGCCGAACCGTGGCTGCAGGAGAACCGGGACGACACGACGCTGACCCTGCACGCCACCTGCGGCCGCCCGGACCACACGGTGCAGATCATCATCGACTGCGAGATCGCCTACGACCTCGAGGTCCCACCGGAAACCGCCCTCGACCTGTCCGCCACCGGGCCGATCTCGGTGACCGGCGTCCGCGGTGACCTGCGTGTCCGGCCCGGGCGCTGACACGTCCGGGCCGCGCCCGCCGGCGTGCGGCCGGGCCGGGTGACGCTCACCTCGCCGCGGTCACCCGTGCGCCCCGCCGGCGGGATCGACGACGGCCTTGATGGTCCCGGCCAGCAGGGCGGGGTGCGACAGGAACGGCGAATGCGCGGTGGGCAGCTCGATCACCCGTACCGCCGCGGTGGTCCTGGTCTCGATCTCCTTGGCGAAGCGGCGCTGAAGCGCGGGCGGGACGGCCCGGTCCTCGGTGCAGACCAGGTAGGTGACCGGGATCCGGCCGAAACGGGCGGTGGTGACCTCGAACGCCTCCGTCGTCACGCCCAGCGGGCCGTCCGGGGTGAGCAGGGCGATCGCCGCATCGGCCAGAGGGCGCGGCACGTCGTGGTAGAAGCAGTCGCGGACGGCCTCGGTGTTCGCCGGGTCGATGCGCAGCGCGCCGGTGACCGCGGGGTCGGCGGCGATCAGGGCGGTGACGTGCTCGCCGAGATTCTCCGGCTGGTCGATGTAGGCGCCCGCGGGCAGGCCGAGGACCGGCGCGAACGCGGTCAGGTAGATCAGGCCGGCGAACAGCTCCGGCGCCAGTTCGGCCGCGCGGGTGGCGACCGCGCCGCCCATGCTGTGCGCGACCACGGTGACCGGCTCGCCGCGGCCGATCGTACGGAGCTGTTCGACGAGCAGCTCCGCGGCCGAGGTGGCGGTCACGCCGGCCGCCGGGGACACCGCGTCCGGCGAGGCGGGCCTGGCGGCGCGCAGCCCGTGCCCCTCGGTGTCGACGGCGACGGACGGCACGCCGTGCCCGGCCAGCAGCTCGGTGACGGGGCTCCAGCACCAGCTGCCGTGCCAGAAGCCGTGCACGAGGACGACGGTGTTCATACGGGTTCCTCCCGGGTGATCTTGCGGTCCGGGAAACCCTAGGAACGCGGGCGGCCGTCAGCCACGTCCCGTCGGTGCGGGGATAAAACACCCCGCAGCCGGGCCTCGGTGCCGGTGCCCGCCATCGGCAGCAGCAACAGCAGCCGCTGCCGCGAGTGCGGGCTGGTCACCACCACGCAGTCCAGATCGAGCCGGCCGACCCGCCGGTCCACGATGTGCTTGGTCGCACAGTGCAGCGCCGACACGTGGTGCTCGTCCCACATCCGGGCGAACTCGGCACTGACCGCCCGCAGGTCCTCGACCAGGGCGAGAGCCGCCTCGTCGTGGCCGCGCTGAGCGGTCACCGCCCGCAGGTCGGCCACATAGGCCCGCCCGGTCGGCTCGTGATCCCCGCCCGGCTCCAGGGTGTCGCGCCACTGCGGCGAGGTGAACCAGCGCCAGACCAGGTTGCCGTCCCGGCCGGGCAGACCGGTGAACGGGCCGAACAGCGCGACGTTCAACGCGTTCTGCGCCAGGACCGTGCCCAGGTCGTCGGCGAGATAACCCGGGGCGGACGCGTTGCCGTGCAGCAGCGCCAGCAGACCCGGGTCGGGCGTCTCGTCCGGGCCGGCCGGCGCCGCGTGCCCGGCCAGCCGGTAGACGTGGTCGCGTTCGTCGCCGGTCAGCCGCAGAGCACCGGAGAGCGCGGCGAGGGTGGCGGCCGACGGATGCGGACCCCGGCCCTGTTCGAGTCGCTCGTAGTAGGTGACCGACAGGTGGGCCAGCGACGCCACCTCGTCACGGCGCAGCCCGGGCGCCCGTCGCCGGCCGCCACCGGGCAGGCCCGCCGCGGCCGGGGTCAGCGCGTCCCGTCGCCGCCGCAGGAAATCACCGAGTTCCGCACGCGTCATGGCGACAAACTATCGGGGGCGGGTCAGGCGGTCACCAGGACCGCGGTGGCCACGACCGCGGCGGCGACGGCGACGAGCATCAACGTCGCGGCGCCGGCGCCGGCGGCGAGACGACCCGCGATGGCACGGGCGCCGGTGCGGGCGGGCAGAACCGGCGAATACTGGACGGCGACGGCGTCCGAGTCGTCGAAGAAGATCACGCTGCGCACGTTACGACACCGAAACACCGCCGGAAAATCCCAGTTCAAGTGATGTCCAGCACTGCGGTGCAGGCCGTCACCGCACACCAACATTACGTATAGTGACCACTGTGGAATCGACGGCGGTGATCGCTGTCGGTGAGTGGATCGCGACCCGGAGGGGTGTCCGGCGCCGGGGCCGCCGGCCTAGATTGCGGGGATGGATCTCTCGCGTCTCGGCGTGCCGGTCGGCCCGATGCGCCGGGTCCACGGTGGGTTCGCCAACCGGATGTATCGGCTCGACACCGACCGGGGGTCGTTCGCGGTCAAGGAGGTCAACACCTTCGACCGGCGCTCGCCGTACCGTGCCGGTGACGTGTTCCGGTTCGAGCGGGCGGCCTTCGCGGCCGGGATCCCGATGCCCGAGCCGATCGCGGCCGGCCCCGACACGCTCGTGCACCGGTGGGTCGAGGGGCGGAAGATGCCCGAGGCGCCCGTCTCCCCGGCGTACGCGTTCGAGGTCGGCGAGATCCTCGCGCGCCTGCACGCCCTCGACATCGCGTGGCCCGAGCCGGCGGTCGAGGAGCCGGCGCCGCGGGACTGGGCCGGCCTCGCCGAGCGGGCGGCCGCGACCCGGCAGCCGTGGGCCGCGGAACTCGGCTCGCGGGCCGGGGAGTTCCAGGCCATCGCCGACTTCGCCGACAACTGCCCGCGGCCGGGGCCCGTCGTGCTCACCCACCGCGACGTCCACCCGTGGAACCTGCTCGCCCGCGACGGCCGGCCGGTGCTGCTCGACTGGGAGTTGTCCGGGCTGATCGACCTCTCCGGCGAACTCGGCTCGACCGCGCTGAGCCTCGCCAAGGGTCCCGGCCTCGACGGCATCGAACCCGCCGTCTTCCGTGCGGTGCTCGACGGCTACACCGCGGGAGGCGGGACGCTGCCGCCGCCGGGACCGAGCTGGTTCGTCCACCTGATCAGCGGCCGGCTGGGACACCTGCGGTGGAACATCCTGCGGTGTCTCGCCGGGACCGAGGCGCCGGCCGGGCCGGACCTCGCGCTGTCCCAGCAGGCGGCGCACCACGGGGTACGCGGCCTCCCCGACCTCTTCGACCGGCTGCCCGGCCTGGTGGCCCTGCTGCGCCCTACTCGCTGAACTCGGTCACCGACAGCGCCTGATCCAGACGGCCGGCGGACAGATCGTCGTGGCGGATCACGAAACTGCCGTAGTAGAACTCGTCGTCCAGCGGGAACCGGGCCAGGGACAGCCACTCTCCCGACAGGCGGTGCGCCTCCTTCTCCACGGCGGAGTACCAGTTCGCCACCGGGACGACGATCTCGCCCGCCTTCTCCCGGCCGGCGAGAGTCTGCTCGGCGATGCTCCCGATCACCTCGTCGTCGGCGTACCCACCGAGGTAGGCGCTGGCCAGGCCGTCGTCCGGCGGCCACAACTCGTCGGCCAGCGCGGTCAGCTCCGCCAGGTGCGGCAGGTCGCGTTCCAGATCGGCGGCCCGCCGCACCTGGAACGGGGACAGGTCGTCCTCGTCCTCCTCCTCGTCCGGCTCGAACCAGCCGGGCAGCTCCGCGACCAGGGTGGCGCTCAGGTCGAACTCGTCGAGGGCGGCGTCGGCGTGCAGCACCCGCGCGTACTTCCGCTCGCCGGTCGCGGCGGCCAGGTGGTCGTCCTCGTGGGCCAGGAAGAAGTACATCGAACCCCGCGCCGGCAGGCCGGACCCGTCGACCACCGGCAGCGCGGCGCAGTCGACGGCGAAGACGAACGGCAACGGGCGGCCGTCGGCGGACGGCCACTCCACACCCTCCGGCAGCCGCGGCTCACCACCGAACCGTCCGGCCGGGACGCCGCCGGAACCGCCGCTCAGCCGGTACGACAGACGCAGATGCCCGAGGAACACGCTGATCTCGTCGGCCGGGATGTCCGCTTCGAGCGCCGCGCTCCGGAACCGCCCCTGATGATCCATGGGCCAGGATGATGCCATGAACACCTTTCCGGGGCGCTCTCGGAGCCCTGCCCGTACCAGGGCGCGTCCCCGCCGTTCGCCGGGAAACGGCTGGTCGTCTTCGTGATCGGGGCGGCGCCGCTCTGACGGCCATCGTCGTCACCATCATGGTGACGGTTGAGGACTGCCCGTGAAGCTTCCCGGGTGTCGGGCTCGGTTCAGTGGGTATCAGGCATTGATGGCCTGAGATTCGTGGGGAGGTGGATCATGCGCGGTGACACGTCAGTGGTGACGGGTCGGCGTGTCGTCCACCTTCTGCTGGTGATCGGGTTCGCGCTGGTGGCGTATGTGCTTCTGAGCTTCTTCGACCGGGGCGCACGGGCGGACGGGGTGGTCCCGGGCTCGCCCGTTCCCGCCGCCGCTGTCACCACCGGGAAAGTGCCCGCCGCCGCTGTCACCACCGGGAAAGTGCCCGCTGTAGCGAAGACGCTGCCCCGCAAGACCGTGGTCCCGACGACGTCACCGCGCAACGTCGCGGTTCCGAAGGTCCCGTCGCGGGAGGTCGCGGTTCCGAAGGTCCCGTCGCGCAAGGCCGTGGGTCCCTCGCGTGAAGTCGCGGTCCCGAAGGTCCCGGCGGACAAAGCCGCCGGATCGAAGGCGACGTTGCCGAAGGCCGCGCTCGCGAAGCCGGTGGAACGGACAACGCCCGCGCGAGAGGTCGTCGGCTCGGTGACACGATTGCCGAAGGCCGCTGTCCCGAAGGTCGTGGAACGGATCGTGCCTCCGCGAGAGGTCGTCGCCCTGGTGACCTCGTTGCCCGCGACGGCTCTGTCCGAGGCCACGAAGCTTCAGAGATGGCAGGGCGACATCGCTGGTCTCGAAGGCGTGGATCCGGCGCCGGTTCTGATCACCTCCTCGAAGACGTTCCGTCCATGGCCGCCGGTGGATCTCGTGGACTCGGGACTGCGGCAGGGTGCTGCATTGGCGCACGTGGATCGGGCAGTCGGAGGCACCGGCACAGTGCCCGCGCCACACCCGGCGATGGATGTCGTCGCCGCTGTTCCGGTGGCGCCCGCCTCGTGTGCCGGGCCCGGTTCGTGGGCAGTCCCCCTGGCGGCCTCACGGGTTCCGCATTCGCACGGCGCTCGTTCGTTCGTACCGTCACCGACGACGGTGACCGGCCACGGACCTCTCACCGCTCCGGATTCGCAAGCCGCGGGCGCCGGGCAGTTCCGTGATGCCGCCGGCGGCGGCGCGTCCCCGGCGGGCACCGTCCCGTCGCCGTGGCGGCCGGCCGCACCGGTCGCCACGATCCTCCCGCTCACGGATGTGAGCCTCACCGGGCGATCCGTCCGGTACAGCGGTCCTCCCAGCTGATCACGCGGTACGGACCCGGGCCGGCGCTTCCGGCGCCGTGCCGTCCGCCGGCCTCCGTGCCATCGGACGCCGGCATCCCACCGCAGAGCTCAACCCCTGGCTGGGAGGCCTTCGTGATCCGCATTCTGCTCGTCGAACCCATGAACCTGCTGCGTGGCGCCCTCACCGCGACCCTCTCCCGGGAGGAGGACCTCACCGTCGTCGCCGACCTGGCCCGCCTCGACGAGGCGCCCGGCATGGCCCGCGCGGTGCCCCCGGACGTGGCGGTCGTCAACGTCGGCCTGCTCGCCGGGGACGGACTGGAGTCGTTCACCCGGCTCAGCGCCGAACAGCCGCGCTGCGCCACCCTGGTGCTCGCCGGCCCGGACGCCCCCGCGAGGCTGCACCGCGCGCTCGACGTGCACGTCCGCGGGGTGATCGGCACGCAGGCCGCGCCGCACGAGCTGGTCCGCGCGATCCGGCAGGTGTCGCGCGGTGAACGGGTCATCGACGCCCGTCTGGCTGTCGCGATGGTCGCGGCCCGGCCCAGCCCGCTGTCCGCACGGGAGGCCGACGTGCTGCGGATCGCCGGATCCGGGGTGCCGTCCGCGGAGGTGGCCGCCACGCTGCACCTGACCGCCGGAACCGTCCGCAACTACATGTCGGTGATCCTGCGCAAGACCGGCGCCCGCAACCGGCTCGAAGCCGTCCGCGTCGCCGAGAACGCCGGCTGGCTCACGTGACTCTTGTAACCCGCGGCCGATGACAGAACTCACTAGGGCGGGCCCTCCCCGGCATCGAGGCTTGTCGGTGAAGAGAAAACCGGAGCAGAACGAGGAGAAACGATGACACACCGGCAACGGATCTCGATGATCGTCGCCATGCTGCTCGTGGCGCTGGGACTCGCCACCACGGGCGCCGGCGCGGCGGTGGCCGCCCCGCCGCACACGCAGGCCCCCGCGCCGGCCGCCGCCGTCCCCGGTGTCCCGGTGACCGGCGGTTTCACCGACGCGAACGGCGGCGACGGCGTCTTCGCCGGGACCTTCACCCCCACGAGCTTCGCCGACCGGAACGGCAGCCTGGTCGCCACCGGCACCCTGACCGGCACGCTCACCGACGCGGCCGGCGGCACGGTCGGCACCGTCGAGCAGACCGTCACCACGCCCGCGGCCATCGCCCAGGCGACCTGCCGGATCCTCGACCTCACCCTCGGCCCGCTGCACCTGGACCTGCTCGGCCTGGTCGTCGACCTCAACCAGGTCCACCTGGTCCTCAACGCGGTGTCCGCGCCCGGCAACCTGCTCGGCAACCTGCTGTGCGCGATCGCCGGCCTGCTCGACCCGATCCCGAGCGCGGCGGCCCTGGCCGCGATCCTCAACCTCCTGCTGGCACTGCTCGGCCAGCTCTGACCGCCCGCCCCGACCCAGGTGGCCGCACCCCTGCCCGGTGCGGCCACCTGCCGTTGTACGGTCCCTGGCGTGAACACGCCGAGACTGCACGCCGACGCGATCGACGTCTGGGAGACCGACGACGACCTCACGCTGACGTTGAACACCGGCGGGGTGACGCTCATGCACATCCGGGCGCGGTATGACGGCTGGATCGACGAGGTGATCAACAGCGCGGGAGTCGCCGGGCCGGGCCCGTCCTCCTGGACGTTGATCGGCCGCGAGCTGTCCCTGGAGCTCGGCGCGAAGTCGGCGGCCGTGCTCGGCCTGCCGCAGGACTGCCTGGTCCGCCTCGACGTCGACGACGAGGCGATCAGCCGGGTCCGGGCCGCGCTCCTGGAGATCCTGCACAGCGCCTGTTACCTCGTCGACACCCCCGAGGGCCGCCTCCGCAGTTGAGGCCCCGTGCCGGGCGGCGCCGGCCGTCGGGTCACCAGGCGCGCCAGGCATCGGTCAGCTCGCTGCGGTCGCGGCCACGGCGGCCGGTCAGCGCCGCGACGTCCACCCCGGCGTCGGTCAGCACCGCGTCGATGTAGTCGGCGAGCTGCTCACGCTCGCCGGTCTCGATCGCCCCGAACGGCTCGTCGGCGGTGTTGAGCCCGACCACGACCTTTTCCACAGCCGCCCACACCGCGTCGTCGGAGCCGGTGTCGGCGGCGGCGATGTCGCGCTCGTAGCCGGCCAGCACCGCGTCGACGGCGGCGGTGAACGCCGGTGGCCACAGCTCCGACGCATACGCCCTGTCCGGCGCCAGGGTGCCCGCGGCGACCTCGGCCTGCTGCTTCGCGACGCGGTCACGCCAGCGCGTGGTGGGTCTCTCGATCATGCTGCGCAGCGTAGAGGCCACCTACGACATTTTCCGGCGGTCGCCGGTGGCGGCACGAGCGGGCCGGGCGGATGCGGCTTCCGCTACCGTTCCGGGGTGATCGATCTGCCCGGCGCCACACGGAAGTCCTTCGCGGGGCTCGACCTGCGGCACGCCACCCTCGACCGGCGGTTCTTCAAGCTGTGCGACTTCCGCGGGGCCGATCTGCGCGGCGCGTCCTTGCGGGGCGTCTCCTTCGGGGGGTGCGATCTGCGCGAGGCCGACCTACGGGACACCGACCTGTCGTACGCCACGTTCGGTCCCGTCCGGACCCACGATCCGTCGTTCGGCCGCACCGATGTCACGGGCGCGCTGTGGCAGGGTGCGGTGCTGCGCGGCGTGACCGCCGAGGACGTCGTCGGCTGGCCCCACGAGGCGGCGATGTGACGGGTGAGCGGCTCCGGCCACCGTTCATCCGGCGGGGGCGGTGATCCGGCGCATCAGGGTGGCCATGTCGGGGGAGACCCACTCCTCGGCGATCAGGGCGCCGTCGACCCGGTAGATGTCGATGCTGGTGAACGTGACGTGCCGGTGGGTGGCGGGCACGTCCTGGAAGGCGCCGGTGTGGGTGCCGGTGAAGTGCAGCCGGACCGCGACCCGGTCGCCGGCGCCGAAGATGTCCTCGACGGTGATGCGCAGGTCGGGGAAGCCGTCGCGCATGGCCTGGACACCGAACCGCCAGATGTCCCGGCCGTGCAGAGGCCCGGGCAGCCCGGGCAGGTTGACGATGAAGTCCTCGGTGAGGTGGTCGGCGCAGGCGTCCAGGTCACCGCGCTGCAATTTGTCGAAGGCCGTGCGTACGACGGTCACGTTCGCGTCGGCAGAGGTCATGATCGCGTCCTTCCGTAGCCCGTTTACAATACGACTGTATCGCAAAAGCCTCGACGCTGGTGACGCCAGGGCTCACCGACCCCGGATCTCCCCGAAGGAGTGGGGCCTAAAGTCCCGACTTGCGCCGAGTGACGTGACGGTGAACGGCCGTTGTGATCAGCTGTGCAGGTCGCGGCAGCGGCGGTTCCGGTTGGTTGCTTGATCCGCCTGCGGTACGACGCCTAAAGGGGCGTCCGCCGTGACTACCGCTGCCCCGGTTGGCTTTGTGACGCTATGACTGCCGGGGCGCGAAGCGGGCGGCGGCGCCGGCTCGGGTGGAAGGGAAGATCCACCCAGCCGGCGCCGTCACCGTGAATCTCTCCTCGAATCCTCACCGGTTGGGTAAACCCCGTTCTTCGCTGGTCGATCACCCGTGGCGTGTCGTTGGCCCGGGGGTCGGGATGTCCGCTACCGGGTGGCACCGGTTCGGGCACTGGTGGTGCAACGCCTGCCCT
>NZ_FONV01000031.1 GCF_900113015.1 Actinoplanes philippinensis | reverse complement strand
CTGACAGCGTCAATGGGGCAGTGGGACGTCCAGTCCTTGGCATCCCGCCACGCTACACCTACTTATGAGGCGAATTTCCGGCGCAGCACACTAGCCTGCCGGTTCCGCGGTGTGGCCGGGGGTTTCGTCGGCCGGCCAGAAACGGAAGGCGCGGAAGGCGTAGCCGTCCTGGCCGGCGGCCTCGAACTCGAGCCGGATCTCCTGGCCCGCGGTGAACGTCGCGTAGCCCCGGACCGCCGCGTTGCCGCGATGCGCCCAGCATCCGCCCGGCGTCTCGGTCGAGTCGAGCACGCCCCAGCCCTCGTCGTCGTGCCACTCCCGCACGAACGCGGTGATCGCCATCAGGGGCGCCCGCGGTGGTCAGATCCGGAAGGGCTCGACATGGCCCCACTCCCAGGACGCGCGGCCGGTGTCCACGTGATCGCGGATCACCGGCTCCAGCGGGTCGAGTTCGACGCCCGGCGGCACGTCGATCACCACGTGCCGGTCGCCGCTCCACTCGCAGCCCAGGCCCATCCGCTCGACGGTCGCCTCCACCCCGTCCCGCAGGATCGCCGCCTCCTCTTCGGAGCAGCGGGAGAAGTGCAGGCGGAAGGCCTGGTGACCGGAGGAGCGGAGCAGCCGCCGCACCCGGCGCCGGTGGGTGTCCAGCCCGACGACGTCGTTGAGGGCCAGGCCGTAGGCGCGGAACGGGACGCACGCCATCGCCGCGGTGGTGCCGGACGGGGGTGTGATCCAGACCTGCTCCATCTCGCCGGGCAGCCCGAACGGCTCCAGGTCGATCATGGCGGTGATGTTCGACGGGGCTCGGCGCAGCGGCGCCTCGTGCACGATGTATCGCATGTAGAAATCCAAACCCGCGGTAGCTGCCAAACCCGATCATATAGGACAAATTGTCCAGTGAAGGTGTAGTTGTCTCCACCGTGCTCGGTACCCTGCTGGCATGTGCTGGCGGGCGCCGCGGCGAAGACTCGGGTCATGAACCGCTACGCGCTCGCCGCGCTACGGTGTGCATGCCTCCTGCTGGTCACGGCCGCGGGAGTCACGTACGCCCTCCTGATGTTGATCTCCCTGACGCTCGTCGTGCCGTTCCCCGCGGCAGTCGCCGGACAGCAGCGGCTCGTCGCGTTCGGGCGACGGCTCGCCCGGCGCTGGGCCGGCGCCACCGTGCCGGACGTCCCGCCGACGCCGCTGCCCGTCCCGCGCCCGCGTGCCGACGGCTGGTACCGGCACGGCGTCACCCTCTACCGGTCCCCGCGCACCGCCCGCTGGATGTCTACTTTCGATCACTACGGGAACGATCCGGGCGTCGCCCGCGACCTGCGCTGGCTGCTGCTCGCCCCGGTCACCGCCGCGATTCCGCTGCTGCTGCCGCCCGCGCTGATCGCGGCGGGCCTCCTGGCGCTGCGCGCCGGGCCGTGGGGATGGCTCGCGGCAGGCGTCGCGGTCACCGCTGCGTTCCTGGTCGCGCCCACTTCCCTGCGGTGGTACGGGCGAAGCGCCGACGTGCTTCTGCGGACACCGGCCGGTCCCGCCCGCACCGGCCGGACCAGCCGCGCCCGGACCGCCTGCTGGCGCCTCGGCGGCTTGGCCGGCCTGCACCTGGCGGCCCTCGGCGGAGCCGTGCTGACGCTCGCCGCCACCATCCTGTCGTGGGGCGGCCTGCTCCTCTGGGCCACCACCCTCACCCGCCCGATGACCGAAATCTATCGTCGTCAGGCGCATCGCTGGACCGGCGTGGACCTGCCCAGCCCGTACCGCCCGCTCCCGCCGCCGCCGGCCCCCGACGAGGACGGCAACTACCGGCACGGTCGCACCCTCTACGTCGAACCCGACTTCGCGATCAGCCTCCAGCGCCACCGATGGGTCAGCCACGACCCGGCCACCTGGCGCGACCAGCTGTGGGCCTGGAGTGCCCTGCTCGGGGCGCCGCTCTCGCTGCTTCCCGCCGTCCTGATCGGCGCCGGCTTCTTCGGCCTGGTCTGGCAGCCGCTCAGCTGGGCGCCGTGGGCGGTGCCGATCGGCCTGGCCACCGGCTACTGGATCACCCCGTTCTACCTGTGGCACGCCCTGCAACTGGGCGGTGTGGTCCCCTCCGCCGTCCCCGGCTGGGCCAGCATCCCGGCCGGCCTCGCCCTCACCCTGCTCGGCCTGGCCCTCGCGGCCCCGCTCACCCGCGCCCGCACCTGGTGGGACACCCTCCTGCTGCGCCCCACCGTCGGCACCGTGCTCGCCGGCCGGGTCACCGAGCTGAACAGCAGCCGCGCCGTCACCGCCGACGCGGCCGCCGCCGAGCTGCGCCGGATCGAACGCGACCTGCACGACGGCGCCCAGGCCCGGCTCGTCGCCGTCGGCCTCGGGCTCGGCGCCGTCGCGCGGCTCATGGAGACCGACCCGGCACGCGCCCGCCGCCTGCTCGCCCAGGCGCAGGAGACCTCCGCGGCCGCCCTCGCCGAGCTCCGCGACCTGGTCCGCGGCATCCACCCGCCGGTCCTGGCCGAACGCGGGCTCACCGACGCCGTCCGCGCCATCGCCCTCGACACGCCGCTGCCGGTCACCGTCGACACCGACCTGCCCGGCCGTCTGGAACCGGCCGTCGAATCCGCCGTCTACTTCTCGGTCTGCGAGACCCTCGCCAACGCCGCCCGCGTCGCCTCCACCGTCACCCTCACCCTCCGCCACCAGGACGGGCTGCTGCGTATGGTGGTCACCGACGACGGCCCCGGCGGCGCCGACCCGTCCACCGGCACCGGCCTGCGCGGCATCATGCGACGACTCGGCGCCTTCGACGGCACGGTGACCCTGCACAGCCCACCCGGCGGCCCCACCGTAGTGATCATGGAGGTGCCGTGCGCGTTGTCCTCGCCGAAGACCTCCACCTCCTGAGGGACGGCCTCGCCCTGCTCCTCGAAACCCACGGCTTCACCATCGCCGCCGCCGTCGCGGACGGTCCGTCCCTGCGCGACGCCCTCACCCGGCACCGCCCCGACGTGGCCGTCGTCGACGTCCGCCTGCCACCCACCTTCACCGACGAAGGCCTGCAGATCGCCCTCGAAGCCCGCCGCGCCACCCCCGGCCTGCCGATCCTGGTGCTCTCCGCCCACGTCGAACAGCTCTACGCCCGCGAGCTGCTCGCCGACGGCGCCGGCGCGGTCGGCTACCTGCTCAAGGACCGCGTCCTCAACGGCGACCAGTTCACCGACGCGGTCCGCCGGGTCGCCGCCGGCGGAACCGCCATGGACCCGCAGGTCATCGCCAAGCTGCTGGCCGCCGGTGGCCCCGCCACCCCGCTGTCCCGCCTCACCGCCCGCGAACGCGAGGTCCTCGAACTGATGGCCCAGGGCCGCTCCAACACGGCCATCGCCCAGCGCCTCTTCCTCAGCGACAGCGCGGTCAGCAAACACATCGCCGCCATCTTCACGAAACTCGGCCTGCCCCCGTCCGACGACGACAACCGCCGGGTGATGGCCGTCCTCACCTACCTCAACGCCGGCTGACCGGCGTCTTTGGCGATCCTTTGGTGGCCCTCCGCATGCTGTCCGCACAGGTCAGACAAGGAGTGACACCATGTTCAGCGCTCGACGGACCGCCTCGGCCCTGATGGCCACCCTGGCGCTCGCCACCCTCACCGCGTGCGGCGCCGCCGAGGCCGGCCAGGGCCCGATCTACGACTACGGCCCTCCCGGCAGCGAGATCTCCGACGAGGTCAAAGCCACCCTCGGTCCGGAACTCACCCTCACCTTCGACATCACCGGAGCCGTCACCGTCCAGGGCTCGATGACCGCGCTCGCCCCCTCCGGCGGCGCCCACTTCCTCAAGACGTGCGCCGAGTACGCCCGGGGCACCGCCGAGAGACAATTCCTGACAGCCGGCCTGCTCGACGGCCCCGTCACCGGCCACGACATCACCGTGGAGATGTGGATCGCCGACTACACCGGCCCCGGCGCCTACCCGAAGGACCAGCTCGTCGCGCCCGGTTCGCGCCCGAGCATCGCGATCGACAACACCGTCTACGGCACATGGCCGGACAGCACCGCCTCCAAGGCCGTCACCGACGGCAAGGGCGGCGGGTCGTGGACGTTCACGAAACTCGCGAAAACCGGCGAAGGCGGCCTGCCCGGCGACGCCATCAGCGGAAAGGTCTCCTGGACCTGCCGGGAGTACTAGAGCGCACCTGACGGATCATCACGCTCCCCCGAATGCCGGCCCTCGTCCGGTTTCTGCAACGCGACGCTGCCGGGAGCATCACGCCCGGCAGAGGGCACATCCGATATGCCGATTCAATCGATGTTTCTCGATAGAAAGGTGGTGTCCTTACCCCCGTTCCCCCGGAGGAAGCCATGCTGCTCCGCAAGATCGCGGCGGCCGTCTTCGCCGTTCTCGCCCTCGGCGGCGTCCAGGTGGTCACCGCCACCCCCGCCACCGCGGCCCCCCGAGTCCTGTACTACGACGCCAGCCAGGCCCAGGAGTTCAAGGCCGTCGTCGACCAGGGCGCGCAGATCTGGAACAACAGCGTCACCAACGTTCGGCTGCTCCCGGTGACCGCCGGCCGCACGCCGAACATCCGGATCTACGCCGACAACGGCTGGCCGCGCACCTACTCCAGCTCGCTCGGCAACGGCTACTGGTACATGGGCCGCCAGGCGGTCAACCAGGGCTACCATCCGCCGCGGATCTCGGCGCACGAGTTCGGTCACATCCTCGGTCTGCCGGACCGGCGCACGGGGCTGTGCGCCGACCTGATGTCCGGCAGCAGCGCCCCGGTGAGCTGCACCAACGCGAACCCGAACGCCACCGAGGCGCGCACCGTGAACAGCAACTTCGCGAGCGCGGTGGCCGTACCCCCGCAGGTCTTCGCCTGGCGGTGAGCAGAAACGGCCCGGAGGCGAAAGTGCCTCCGGGCCGTCCCGCATCGATTTCTCAGGACGCCGGGGCGTCCCAGAAGACATAGATCGAGCCGTACGGAACGGACGCCTTCTGCCCCGCGGTGCAGCTGCCGGACGGGGCGACGCCACCGGACGTGCGCAGCCGGTTGATGTAGTCGGCCCGGCTGAGAACGCCCTTGCCGGAGTGGGTCTCGACCTTGAGCAGCAGCTCCGGGATGGCGCCGTCGACGTTCACGCCCGCCGCTCGCGACGCGGTGACCAGCGAGCCGTCCCGCAGCGACTGCCAGGTCGGGCCGCCGAAGTGGTGAATGCGGCCGCCGGTGCCGATGAGCTGAGCCTCCGGCACCGACGGGGTGCCGGTGAACACGCCGGTCGCCGCGCCCTCCGGAACCGCGCAGGTGTAGGTCTGGGTGCCGCTGACGACGATGTACGCCCCGACCAGCTTGGACCCGGCCGGCGGCCGGATCTCCTTGGCGATCAGCGGAACGCCGACCTGACGGGAGCTGGCCTCCACGCTGTCGGTGTGCACCCCGGCGAGCGCGGGGCTCGCCACGGTGGCCGCGCCGATCGCCGCGGCGACGGCGACAGCACTGATCCGGGAACGGGTGGTGAGCATGACTTTTCCCCTGCCTGCTCGGGTGGGCGGAGCGGCCCACCGTCGTTCGACGGTGGCGGAGCTGCCGACCGTCATGGCGGCGGCGGGCGGAAGCTGCCCACCGTCGCGACATGACACGGACCCGAGCCGCGAACGGTTCGAGATCAATCAGTATTTGATCGATCGTTCACCCGGCGAGGGACGGACGGACCCGGCCGGCCACCGCACCGAGTCCCACGATCGAGCCGCCCGGCCCTGGCGCGGTCGCCGTGATCACCACCTCGTCGCCGTCGGCGAGGAAGGTTCGCCGCGAGCCGTCCGGCAGGTCGACCGGGTTCGTGCCGTTCCAGCTCAGCTCGATGAGGCAGCCCGGTGAGCCGCCGCTGATCGTGCCGGAGGCGAACAGGTCGCCGGTGCGCAGCGAGGCGCCGTTGGCGGTCATGTGGGCGAGCATCTGCGCGCCGGTCCAGTACATGCCGGCGAACGACGGCCGCGACACGACGTGCCCGTTGAGGCTGATCTCCAGGCGGATGTCGAAACCCCACGGCTGCGCCTTCTCGTCGTCGAGGTACGGCAGCAGCGGCACGGTCCGCTCCGGCGGGGCGACCCGGGCGTGGTCGAGCGCGGCCAGCGGCAGGATCCACGGGGAGATCGACGTGGCGAAGCTCTTGCCGAGGAACGGGCCGAGCGGAACGTACTCCCAGGCCTGGATGTCGCGGGCGGACCAGTCGTTGACCAGGCACACCCCGAACACGTGCCGGTCGAAGGCGCCCAGCTCGACCGGCTCGCCGAGGGCCGAGCCGATGCCGACCACGTAACCGAGCTCGGCTTCGATGTCGAGCCGGCGGGACGGGCCGAAGGTGATCTCGCCGTCCGGGCTGCGGCGCTGGCCGCTCGGCCGGGTGATGTCGGTTCCGGACACGACGACAGTGCCCGCCCGGCCGTGGTAGCCGATCGGCAGGTGCTTCCAGTTCGGGGTGAGCGGCGCCTGGTCGGGACGGAACATCCGGCCCAGGTTGGTGGCGTGCTCCTCGGAGGCGTAGAAGTCGACGTAGTCGGCGACGGTGAACGGCAGGTGCATGATCGCGTCGTCCCGGACCACGAGATGAGACCGGTGCACCTCGTCGGTGACCCAGACGGTCAGCAGGTCACGCAGTTCCGCCCAGACGTCCGGCCCGGCGGCGAGCAGCGCGTCGAGCGACGGCCCGGCGACCGCGCCGGCCAGCGACGGGGCCAGCCGGCGGACCGTGGCGGGCAGGTCGATGACCTGGTCACCGATCGCGACACCGGTCCGCGGGTGCGGGTCGGCGGGTGTGCTGAACACCCCGTAGGGTAGGGCGGCGACGCCGAACGGATGGCCGGCCGGGATGTCGAGCCATGTCACAGCGCTGCCTCCGAGATGAGTCCGTAGCGTCGCAGCCCGGCTGCCGGCTCGTCGATGCTGCAGGTGCCGAAGCTGATGAAATGGTGCCGGACCGCCTTGGCCAGCACGTCGTCGATCCCGGCGACCGCGGCCGCGACCCGGTCGCCGTCCTGGTCGGCGAGCGCCCGCTCGATCTCGTAACCCTGCAGGGCACGTGCGGTGGCGAGCAGCACGTTGAGAAAGCCGTGGTGTTCGAAACCGGTCACCGGGTCTCGATGACGGATCGGGTCGTGCAGGCCGGCGGTCAGCTTGAACGCGAGGCCGCCGCGCACCGCCGCCCAGATCGCGCCAGCCAGCTCGCGCTCCCTCGGGAACGCGTCCGCGCGTACCCCACCGGTCCTGATCTTCAATCGCAGGCCGGCCTCGCGCAGGGCCGCGACGCGCGTCGCGGTGACCTCCACGCACGGGATCTCGACGTACGTCGTGAGCGCCCCGCGGCCGAGCGAAGGTCCCTCCACCGCCACGATCTCGACGCCGCCGGCCGCGGGCAGGGCGTCGACCGGCCCCGGCAGCACGAGCGACACGCGCAGCGGGGCCCCGCCCGTGCAGGAGGCCAGTTCGTCGAAGCGAGCCAGCGAGCACACGAACGGCCCGACCAGCGGCGACCCCTGCCGGGCCCGATGGGCGGCCACCGCCTCGGCCATCGGCACGTTGCCCGGCGGGAAGATCGCCGCGTCGTCGAACAACCCCGCGAACAGGGTGCTCACGAGTTCCGTGCCCAGGTCCAGGCGTAGACACCGTCGTCGCAGAGCCGGCCGGCCTCACCGAGCCCCAGCGGCCGGAACGTGTCGACCATGACGGCCAGCTCGTCGAACCGTTCGGCGCCGAGGCTGCCCTCGATGGCGCGCGGCTGCGGCCCGTGCGAGTGCCCGCCCGGGTGCAGCGACACCGACCCGACGTTGATCCCCGACCCCTTACGCGCCTCGTAGTCACCGCCCACGTAGAACATGACCTCGTCGCTGTCGACGTTCGAGTGGTAGTACGGCACCGGCACGGCCAGCGGGTGGTAGTCGACCTTGCGCGGCACGAAGTTGCAGATCACGAAGTTGTTGCCCTCGAAGACCTGGTGCACCGGCGGCGGCTGGTGGACCCGGCCGGTGATCGGCTCGAAGTCGGCGATGTTGAACGCGTAGGGGTACAGGCAGCCGTCCCAGCCGACCACGTCGAACGGGTGGTGCGGCAGGACGTGCACGGTCCCGGCGAGCCCGGCCGGCCCGTCACCGCGATGCTTGATGTAGACCTCGACGTTCTCCCCCTCCACGACATGAGGGGCATCGGGGGTACGCAGATCGCGTTCGCAGTACGGCGCGTGTTCGAGGAACTGGCCGTACCGGGAGAGGTACCGCTTCGGCGGCGCGATGTGGCTGTTCGCCTCGATCGTGTAGAGCCGCAACGGCGCGTCCCCGGCCGGCGCCCACCGGTGCGTGGTGGCCCGCGGCAGGATGACGTAGTCGCCCGCGCCCACCTCCAGATCGCCGAAGACCGTCTCGACCGTTCCGGCGCCGGCCTCCACGTAGACGCACTCGTCACCGGTGGCGTTGCGGTACAGCGGTGACGCGGTGCCGGCCACCACGTACCCGATCCGCACGTCGGCGTTGCCGAGGACCAGCCGCCGGTCCCGGACCGCGTCGCACGACTTCCACTCCTCGCCGTCGAAGAGCTCGTGCAGGCGCAGGTGCCGGGGCAGCAGTGGCTGGTTCGCCTCGGTCGCCTGATCCGGCAGCTGCCAGATCCGCGCGCCGGCGACCGCCGACGGCACGTGCCGGTGGTAGAGCAGCGACGAGTCGGAGGAGAACCCCTCCTCGCCCATCAGCTCCTCGTAGTAGAGCTTGCCGTCCGGGTCGCGGTGCTGGGTGTGCCGCTTGGCCGGCACGTTGCCCATTCGTTGGTAGTGCGCCATCAGAAGTTCCCGCGTTTCGCCTGCTCCCGCTCGATGGCCTCGAACAGGGCCTTGAAGTTGCCCTTGCCGAACCCGAGCGACCCGTGCCGCTCGATCAGCTCGAAGAACACGGTAGGCCGGTCACCGATCGGCTTGGTGAAGATCTGCAGCAGATAACCGTCCTCGTCCCGGTCCACCAGGATGCCGCGCTTCTGCAGCTCCTCGATCGGCACCCGCACCTCACCGATCCGGGCCCGCAGCTCCGGGTCCTGGTAATAGGAGTCCGGCGTGGCGAGGAACTCGACACCCTCCTCGACCAGGGCGTCGACCGCGCCGAGGATGTCGTTGGTGGCCAGCGCCAGGTGTTGCGCACCCGGCCCGCGGTAGAACTCCAGGTACTCGTCGATCTGCGACTTCTTCTTGCCCATCGCCGGCTCGTTCAGCGGGAACTTGACCCGGTGGTTGCCGGACGCGACGACCTTCGACATGAGCGCCGAGTAGTCGGTGGCGATGTCGTCGCCGATGAACTCGGCCATGTTCGTGAAGCCCATGACCCGGTTGTAGAAGTCCACCCACTGGTCCATGGCGCCCAGCTCGACGTTGCCGACGATGTGGTCGAGAGCCTGGAAGATGCGCTTCGGCGCCCCGGGCCGCTTACGGTGCGTCGTGGTCCGGGCGACATAACCGGGGAGGTACGGGCCGGAGTAGTGCCGCCGGTCGACCAGGGTGTGGCGGGTGTCCCCGTAGGCGGCGATGGCGGCCGTCCGGACCGTGCCGTGCTCGTCGGAGACGTCGTGCGGCTCCTCGAGGATGGTGGCGCCCTGTGCGCGGGCGTGCTCGATGCACTTGTCCACGTCCGGAACGGTCAGGGCGATGTCGGTGATGCCGTCGCCGTGCACCGCGTGGTGGGCGATGACCGGGCTGTCCGGGTCGACGCCACCGTTGATCACGAACCGGATGGCGCCGCTCTTCAGCACGTACGACATGTGGTCGCGGTTGCCGTTCTCCGGGCCGGAGTAGGCGATCAGCTCCATCCCGAAGGCGGACCGGAAGAAGTGCGCGGTCTGGGTGGCGTTGCCGACCGCCCACACGATCGCGTCCCACCCGGTCACCGGGAACGGGTCGCCGGCGGAGTCGTACTCGACGAGCCCGACGAGCTGCTTGAGGGTGTCGAGATCAAGCTCCGCGAGGCGTTCCTCGCTGGTCAGCGTCTCGTTGACGGACATCGGCGCTCCCTTCAGCGGCCTTGCTGATGCCCCCAGCTTTACGAGACGCCGGTCACTGCACAACAAGTGGAGATTTCGCCGGGCAGATTGCTCAGATCAGCAGGTCCGACGGCCCTGGTGCTGGTCAGTTTGCCCAGACCCGGCCGCGACCGTCGTGCTTGGCGTGATAGAGGCTGCGGTCCGCGTCGGTCAGCAGCGTGGGCAGCTCCCGCCGGCTGCCGTGGTGCACGCCGATGCTCACCGACACCTTCAGCCCGGCCGCCAGGTCGTCCCACGGGTGCGACCGGACCGCGTCCAGGACCTGCTGGGCCCGTGCCGCGGGGATCCCGGTGTGCACGTCGGCCAGGATCACCACGAACTCGTCACCGCCCAGCCGCGCGGCCAGGTCGATCGGGCGCACGTGCAGCGCCAGGATCTGCCCGAGCCGGGCCAGCACCAGGTCACCCACGTCGTGGCCGAAGGTGTCGTTGACCGCCTTGAAATGGTCGACGTCGATCATCATGACCGCGTACGCCTGCTCGTCGGTCCGCTCACCCAGGCCCGACAGGAACGCCTGGTAGCCACGCCGGTTCGCCAGGCCGGTCAGCTCGTCCACCACCAGATCCCGGCGCAGCTGCTCGTGCTCGCGGCGGCGGCGCTCCACCGCGATCGCGTCGCGCATGCCGGACATCCGGTCCAGGCGGTCGTTCCAGCGCAGCACGGCCAGCTCGTCGCCGTACCGGATCGCCTCGGGATTGGTCCCCGGCCTCTTGGCGGCGATGCCCAGACGCAGCAGCGTCGTGCCGGTCGGCAGGGTGATCCCGACATCGTCGCCGGCCCGCACCGCCAGCCGCGCCGCAGCCGCCGCGTCACCCTCGCGCGCCGCCGTGAACGCCGTGCCCAGCACGGCGATCCTGCCCTCCGCCGCGACGGGCGGATCCCCGGCAAGAGCGGCCAGCAGATGCCGCATCGCATGGATCTCCGCGACCCAGGACGGCGGCCAGCCGGGATCCGTCGGATCACCGAGAGCCAGCGCGGTACGGGCCCGGGCCGCCGCCGCCTCCCAGTGGCCGATCGCGGCCAGGCAGCTCGCCCAGTCCAGCGTCAGGTCCACGGTGTTGTAGGCGACCACCCGCGCCTGCCGGGGCAGCGTCTCCGCCCAGCGGCCACCCGCCTCCTCCGCCATGCACCGGTCGGTGAGCTGGTAATACTCCTGCGCCAGCTCCCAGAACCCCAGCTCGTGAGCCACACAGGCGACCTGGATCAGCGCCGCCGCCCGGTGCACCACCAGGGTGTCCGCCGCCTCGTCGAGCAGCACCACCGACTCCACCAGCAGCGCCGCCGCCGACTCGCCGGTCGTCGCGATCCGGCGGCGGCCGGCACAGCGCAGCGCCTTGAGCGCCACCGCGAGCGCCAGCAGCGCCGGATCCCCCAGCAGCATCCCGGCGGACACCATCGCGTCGACGTGCTCGGTGTCGTCGACCCCGTCCTCCAGGCACGCCAGCGACCTCGCCAGATGCAGCAGCAGCCGGACATCGTCCCAGCCGCAGGCCCGCGCCTCGTGCTCGGCCCGCTCCACCGCGGCGGCGTCGTGGTGCCCCTGCGCGGCCTCGATGAGCAGGTAGGCGTGCTCGATGGCCGCCTCGTGGCCTCTCCTCAGCTCGCGGTCGGGCACCGGTGTCCTCACATTCCGCCGCCGTCACCATACCGGTCACCGATCGTCGAAGTACGCGAACCGGTACCGCCGGTCGATGTCTGCGAGTGCGTGGCTCCGCAACGGCGCCGCCCTCACCCCGGTTGCGGTTCGTGACCGGTGGGCGGGGAAGATCGGTGGCATGCCCGTTTCGAGCGCACCACCGGTACTCGCCGAGGTCACCGGCGGGCTCGGCCGGCTCACCCTCAACCGGCCGGCCGCGATCAACGCTCTCACCGCGGAGATGGTGGGCACGCTCCGGCGTACGCTCGCGGACTGGTCGGAAACGGACCGGGTCCGGACCGTGCTGATCAGCGGCGCCGGACCGCGTGGCCTCTGCGCCGGAGGCGACCTGCGGGCCATGCACGCCGACGCCGTCTCCGGCGGCACCGGCATCCTCGACTTCTGGGCCGACGAGTACCGGCTCAACGCCGAACTCTCCGCCTATCCGAAACCGGTCGTCGCGTTCATGGACGGCCTCGTCATGGGCGGCGGCATCGGCGTCTCCGCGCACGCCTCGCTGCGGGTCGTCACCGAGCGTTCCCGCCTGGCCATGCCGGAGGTCGGCATCGGCTTCCACCCCGACGTGGGCGGCTCGTGGCTGCTCTCCCGCGCCCCCGGCCGGATCGGCGTCCACCTGGCCCTGACCGGCGGCACGATCGGCGCCGCCGACGCCGTCGTCGCCGGCCTCGCCGACTTCTTCGTCCCCAGCACACGCCTCGACGACCTGGCGACGGCCCTGCAGACCGGCGACGCCGCCGAGGTCGTGGCATCGTTCGCCGGCCCCCTGCCACCCGGGGACCCCGCCACCGAGACATCACCGGCTGCCTCACCGCCCGGTGCCGGAGCAACATCACCCGGCGCCGGAGCAACATCACCCGGTGCCGGAGCAACATCACCGGGTGCCGAGGCAAAGTCACCCGGCGCAGTGGCTACATCGCCCGGTGCCACTGCGGTACCGCCCGGTGACCTTGCCGCTGCCCGCTATTGGATCGATGAGTGCTATGCCGGCGACGATGTCGCGGCGATCGTCGACCGCCTCGCGTCCTCCTCCGCTGCCGGAGCACAGGCGGCGGCCAAGGAGATCGCCACCAAGTCACCGACGTCGCTGGTCGTGGCCTTGCGGTCGATCCGGTCGGCGGCTGCCATGTCCGATCTCCGCGAAGCCCTCGACCAGGAGTACCGTCTGTCGGCCGCCCTCCTACGCCTGCCGGACCTGGCCGAGGGCATCCGCGCCCAGATCATCGACAAGGACCGCCGTCCCCGCTGGCAGCCGCCCACCCTCGCCGAGGTCTCCCCAGCCGTGATCGATGCTTGCTTCGCTCCACCGGCAACGCGCTGAGCCCTACCCCGCCACCGCACGGTCAGCCTTCCCCACCACCGCGCGGTCGGCCTTACCCACCAACGCACGGTCAGCCCTCGCCACCGCTCCCACCCGCCGCCGCTCGGTAAGCCCAACCGCCGCTCGGTAAGCCCAACCAACCACCGCACGGTGAGCCCAACCACCGCCTTGCGACCCGTCTTCGCCTCCACCTGCCGCCATCGCCTAGCTCCATGCGCTTCACTTTGACCCGATTCGCGGCGGCATGACCCCCGGCTTACCCCGCTCACCGCGACGCGATCCGTTTCGTCCTTCGGTAGGCCGTCGAGCCGCCGTTCCGAGGCGAGGGGTCACCGTTTCGGCCGACATTTGGCACTTCGAGCCGGGAACCAAGTCGGACGAGCCGACGACCACCCGGTAGCCCGCGCCTAGGGTGAACCGACCGCCGCCGCACCTCGTATCCGGGCACGGACCAGAACAGCGACCATCCGGGCACGGCCACGACAGCGACCATCCGGACACGGACCACGACAGCGAGAGGACCCCGCCGCATGGCCGACGCCGACCTGACCGCGTATGCGTTCGCCGCCGGCCGTGGCGACCGGGATGCGGCCGCCGCCCTGCTCCGCGCCACGCAGTTCGAGGTGGCCCGGTTCGTGCGGACGCTGTCCGGTGACGCGGACGTCGACGACCTCGTGCAGGACACCTTCGTGCGGGCGTTGCGGGCGCTCCCCGATTTCGAGGGCCGCTCCTCGGTACGGACGTGGCTGTTCGCCATCGCCCGCCGGGTAGCCGCCGACCACGTCCGCCACCTCACCCGGCGTCCCCGGATCGCGGCCGTCACCGACTGGGTGAGCAGCGCCGACGCCGCCGGGTCCGCCGGCCGGCCCCGCTTCGAGGAGGAGCATGCCCTCACCGCGCTGCTGGCCGCCCTACCCGACGAACGACGCGAGGCCTTCGTGGCCACGCAGGTGCTGGGCCTCTCCTACGCCGAAGCCGCCGAGGTCTGCGGCTGCCCCGTCGGCACGATCCGCTCGACCATCGTCACGGCGAGGGTGGGCGGCCCGGCGGTGGTCGCCCGGACCCCCGCTCCCGGCGGCCGGGCCTTCGTCCGATTCGACGTGACCGCCGGACAGTGGCTCGACGTGATCGTCCGCCCGGACCGGCCCGCCGACCTGGGCGCCGGCCTCCGGGTGCTCTCGCCGGACGACACCGACGACTACGGTGGCCGGGTCGCGCTCGCTTCCGGCGACGCGGACGGCGAAACCGTCACGTTCACGCCGCCGGCCTCCGGCACCTATCTGCTCGAGGTCGACCCCGATGAGGACCGGAGCGGGTCGGTGAGCGTACGGATCAGGAAGCATTAGGGTCTTGCGGTGTGACGATCCAACTCTGCGTGCTGTTGTGGGCACGGCCGGGCCGGGCCGACGCGATGGCCGCCTACGAGGACACCGTTCTGGCGCTGCTCGGCGAGCACGACGGCCGGCTGCTGCAGCGGGCCCGCACCGCGCCCGGCGCGCCGGACGGCGTCCCCGACGAGACGCAGCTGATCGAGTTCGCCGGCCAGGCCGGGTTCGACGGGTTCCTCGCCGACCCACGACGCGCCGCGCTGTCCTCCGAACGGGACGCCGCGATCGCCCGTACCGAGCTCTACCCGGTGACGCTCGACCGCGCCTGAGCTGTGTGGACGGCGGTGAGCCGTAATATCGGCGGATGCTGCGGTTCGAGGTGCTGGGACCGGTGCGGGTGTGTTCCGGCTCCGGCGAGCTGACACTGCCGCCGAAACCGCGTGCGCTCCTCGCCGTCCTGCTGGCCGCCCGCGGACGGCCGGTCACCGTGGAACGGCTGCTCGGCGAGCTGTGGCCGGACGGCGCGCCGTCGACGGCGAGCGCGACGCTGCAGATGCACGTGTCGGCGCTGCGCAAGGTGGTCGGTGACCGGATCCGCACGGTGCCGGGCGGTTATCAGCTCGACCTGGGCGGTGCCGGGTTCGACGCCGCCGAGTTCGAGGACGCCGGTGACCTGGGGCTGTGGCGCGGGGACGCCTACGAGGGGGTGCCCGCGGGGCCGTCGGTGGCGGCGGACGCGGCCCGGCTCGGCGAGAAACGGCTGGCCGCCCGGCTGCGGTGGGCCGAGCAGGCGCTCGACCAGGGGCGGCACGTCGCGGCGGCGACCGAGCTGGCCGGGTGGGCGGCCGCGGAACCGGCCGGTGAGGGCCTGGCCCGGTTGCTCATGCTGGCTCTGTACCGGTCCGGGCGGGCCGGGGAGGCGCTGGGCGTGTTCGGCCGTACCGCGAAGGCTCTGCGGGATCTCGAGGCCCGGCCCGGCGCTGAGCTGGAGGCGCTCGCGGCGGCCGTGCGGCGGCAGGATCCGATCCTGGACCGGCCGGCGCCGGGCCTGCCGGCGCAGCGCAACCGGTTCATCGGGCGGCGGGCCGAGCTCGATCGGCTGCTCGGCCTGCTCGGCGAGGCGCGGTTGCTCACCGTGGTCGGCCCGGGCGGGGCCGGGAAGACCCGGATCAGCCTGGAGGTGGTCCGGGAGGCCGCCGGAGAGTACGACTCGGTGCACGTCATCGAACTCGCCGAACATCGCGAGGGTCCGCTGGCGGTCCGGGTCGCCGCGGCCGCCGGCATCCGCGAGGAGCCCGGCATCCCCATCCTCGACACGGTGATCGCCCGGTTCAGCGGCCGGATCCTCGGCCCCGCCCCAGAGCCCGCGAAGAACGACCCGGCCCTCACCGCGACCGCAACGCCCGCGCGAGACGGCCGGCCCGACGAGCCCGCGGCGGGCGGCCGGATCCTGATGATCCTGGACAACTGTGAGCACGTCCGGGCCGACGCGGCCGAACTGGCTCACCTCCTGCTGGCGGCGTGCCCCGGCCTGCGGCTGGTGGCGACCAGCCGGGAGCAGCTCGGCCTGCCCGGCGAGGTGATCTTCACGCTGGGCGGCCTCACCACGCCGTCACCGGGAGTGACGGACCCGCAGGCCGACGCGGTGCGCCTGCTCGCCGACCGGGTCACGGCGGCCCGGGGCGGGGCCGGTCTGACGCCCGCCGAGCAGGCCGTCGCCGCCGAGCTGGTCCGGCGGCTGGACGGGTTGCCGCTGGCGATCGAGCTGGCCGCGGCCCGGCTGCGGGCGCTGCCGCTGGCCGAGATCATGTCCCGTCTGGACCGGCGGCTCGACCTGCTGACCGGCACGTCGCCGGTGGCGCGGCACCAGACGATGCGGGCCGCGATCGATTGGGGGTACGACCTGCTGGACCTGCCCCAGCAGGACCTGTTGCGGCGGCTCGGGGTCTTCGCCGGCGGCTTCGATCTGGCCGCCGCGGAGGCCGTGCACGGCGGCGACCCGCTGGACCCGCTGACCCAGCTGGTCGACAGGTCGATGGTCGAGTGGCGCGACGGGCGATACCGGCTCATCGAGACCATCCGGGCGTACGCGCGGGAGCGGCTGGCGGGCGACGAGCGCGTTCACGCGTACCGCCGGCTCGTGGAGCTCTGGGTGGAACGCCTCGCGACGCCGCCGCCCTCGGACGGACCGCGGCACACCGCCTGGCTGAGCGGCATCGCCGCTGATCATGACACGATCGTGGCGGCGATCGACTGGTCGTTGCGGGACGGCGATCCGGAGCGCGGACTGACCATCGCGTCGGGTATGTGGTGGTACTGGTGGATCGCCGGTCGCATGATCGAGGGCCGGGAGTGGCTCGGCCGCGCCCTCGAGGCCGCCCCGTCGGCCGCGCCGTCACTGCGTGGCCGGGCGCTGCGGGCCGCCGCCGCGCTGGCCCGCAACTCCGGGGACCTTTCCGACGCGCGCACGCTCGGTGAGGAGTGTCTGGTGACGTTCCGTGAGGCGGACGACCGCGCCGGTGTGCTCGCCGCTCTCAACAACCTGCTGATCACCGCGCAGGCGCAGGAGGACTATCCGGCGTCGCTGGAGTTCGGGCAGGAGGCGATCCGGGCCGCCGAGGAGGCCGGCGACCAGCGCATGATCGCCGCCGCGTCGAACAACACCGCGGGCACGCTGCGCTGCATGGGCCGCCTGGACGAGGCGGAGCCGCTGTTCCGCCGGGCGCTGGACGGTTTCCGCGCGCTCGGTGACCGGCGTGGCGAGGCGGCGGCGCTGTCGAACCTGTCGACCACCGACCGGCGGCGCGGGCGGCCCGCTCCGGCCCGCGAGGCGATGCTCGCCGCGCTGACGATCTACACCGACCATGGCATCACGGAGGGTCAGCTCGACGCCGTGGAAGGTCTCGCCCAGTTGGACATCGCGGCCGGCGACGCGGCGGGCGGCCTGCGCCTGCTGGCCCTCGCCGAACGCGAGCGCGCCACCCTCGGCGCCCCCAGCTTCACCCCCGACGAGATCGCCGACAAGGAGTCGGCCGAGGCCACCGCAAGATCATCATTGGGTACGGCCGAACGCGCCGCCATCTACCGCGAGGCCGACGCGCTGACCCTTTCGGAGGTGGTGAACGCCCTGCTCCGGTGAGTCTTTGGGGTTTCTTTGGCGGGCCGGCGGATCGTTCTCGGCAACGGCAACCGCCTCACTTCTTCCACCAGGAGAAACCCATGAAGCACCGCCTCGTCGCCCTGACCGCCGTCGTCGCCGTCGCGTTCACCGGCGGATGCGGCGTGCTCGGCAGCGCCGCCGGCGCGTCCGGCATCGTTTCCGCAGCGCCGGAGTCCACCGGGGCGCCGTTGCCCACCCCGGGCTCCGGCAAGCCGAAATCCGACAAGTCCGATTCCGGAAAGAGCGGCGCCGGAGCGGGAGCCGACACCGGTAAGTCCAAGTCCAACTCCGGCTCCGGCTCCGGCTCCGGCTCCGGCTCCGGCTCCGGCTCCGGCAAGGATGCCGGCAAGTCTCACTCCGCGCGGGACGCCGGCGACATCCCGGACCCGTGCACGCTGCTCGGCGAGGACGAGGTCGTCGACCTGACCGGCCGTGAGATCACCCAGATCGACGAGGACGGCGGCGCCCCCGGCGACCCGGTCCGCTACTGCCAGTGGCAGCAGTCCAGCGGCCAGCTCGCCGTGTTCCTGACCCGCACCACCGCGGACGACTTCCAGGTAACGATCGACGAGGCCGAGTGGGTCGACGGGGTCGGCCAGGATGCGTACACCCACTCGGGTCATCTGTACGTCCTGTACGGCACGGTCCAGATCGACGTCTACTCCCGTGGCGCCTCCGACGCCCGGAACCTGGCCGACGCCAAGAGGGTCGCGACGACAGTGATCCCGCGGATCTGACCAGTGCGGCCGGATCAGCCGAACAGACGGGTTTCGGCTGATCCGGCCCCCGCCTCGCGGCCGCGTGGTGACCTGGAACGATGATGAGGACAGCCACCGTGCTCGCGGGCCTGGCGCTCGCCGTCCTGCCGGCCCCGGCCCAGGCGGCCGCCCACGTGCCGGAGCCCGGCGAGGTGACCTGGTCGGCCGTCCAGCGGCGCAGCGCCGACGCGGAGACGCTGTGCAGCGAGGGCCGTGCCACCATGAAGGCGACCTACACCGGCGTGAACGGCATGACCGCCCTGCTGAAGTACGGCTCGAAGGCGGACTATCCCGACTACGACGCGTTCAACCGGGGCCCGCTGCTCTTCTCGTCGAGCACGTTCACCGGCCCGGACAGCCACAGCTCGTACATCAGCGTGCCCGCGCCGAGCAGCCCCGACGCCGACGGACCCGCCGTCCTCGGCCTCGAGGTGCTCGATCTGAGGTCGAACCGGTTCTTCTGGTTCTCCAGCTGGGACTTCCCACTGGCCTGCGGTTACGACTACGAGCTCACGATCGACGACGTGGCGACGAGCCCAGCGGCGTGAACCGGACGCCGGAGGTGTCGCTGTAGATCGCCGCGAAGCCGACGAGCATCAGCGCGGCGCGCCGGGACTGGACCGGCAGTGCCCGTGATGGCTCCCGGCTTCGTGCCACGCCCTCGTGCCGCCGCGGTCCTGTTGATCACGATGGCCCTAGAGTGCCGCGAAAGGCGCCCACCAGGGAGGAAACCGTGTCGGACCAGCACGCTTCACCATCATCGAGAGGCCGGCGGTGGTTCTTCGCGGCCCTGCTGATCCTGGTGACCCTGGCGACGGCGGCGGGACTGGCGCTGGCCCGCACCCGGGATGCCGACGCCGGGACGGGTCCGGATCCGGGCACGTCGTATTCTTTCGCGCCGTGACCCGCTAACGCGGAACGTTGTCCTCCACGTCGTCCTCGTCGAGGTCGTCGTACTCGTACTCGAAGTCTTCCCGCAGCTCAGGGGCCTCGTCAGCCAGCCACACGGGCACCGGCAGGCGCAACCCGAGCAAGTGGATGTCCTGGCGGGCGGCAACAGACATGGGAACTCCCCGAGAATGAGCCGGAATTTCGCTGAGAAAGACCGTAGGAAAGCGAAACGGAAACGGTCAACGAATCCCGCCACTCCCTTACGTCATTCCTAGTCGATGCACAGTGCTCGCACAGTGGAATTCGCGGGACTGCGGTGATCTACGCCTCTTCCCCGTCAGGGCTTGCGTGACCAGGTGTTTTAGGGCAGCCTAACCAAGGCAAGGCTAAGCAAAACAAGGGATCCACGGTCGATGTACGTCTGTATCTGCCACCACGTCCGCGAGCGCGAGGTTCGTGCCGTCATCCGTGCCGGCGCGCGCACCGAGGAAGCCGTGGGCGACGCCTGCGGCGCGGGGACGGGTTGCGGCAGCTGCCTCGACCGGATCTGCGACCTGATCGAGGAGGAGACCACCGACACGCGCCTTTCAAAAGTCGCATAGCGTCACCAACCCGTTACGATCAACTCCAGTCAGGCCATGACTGGGGGTATTTGGCATGCAAGGTGACGCCCGTGTCATCGAGTTCCTCAACGAGCAGCTCACCGCGGAACTGACCGCGATCAACCAGTACTTCCTGCACGCCAAGATGCAGGAGAACTGGGGCTACACCGTGCTGGCGAAGCACACGAAACACGAATCCATCGACGAGATGCGGCACGCCGAGGTCCTCACCGACCGCATCCTCTTCCTCGAAGGACTGCCCAACTACCAGAAGCTGTCCGTGCTGCGGATCGGCGAGACGGTCAAGGAGCAGTTCGAGTGCGACATGAAGATCGAGGTGGAGGCGGTCGACCGGCTGCGCCGCGGCCTGGAGTACATGCGCTCCATCGGCGACGTCACATCCGCGCGGATCTTCGAGGACATCCTGGCCGACGAGGAGCACCACGTCGACTACCTGGAGACCCAGCTCGGCCTCATCGAGAAGCTGGGCGAGCCGCTCTACCTGCAGAACGTCACGGAGCACCCGGAAGCCGGGTGAGCCGGCACGCTAGCCGGCCAGCAGCTCCGACAGGGTGACGGGCTCCAGGCCACGACGCCGGAGCCCGGCGAGGACGGCCGGCAGCGCGTCATCGGTGTACAGCGCGTTCGCCTCGGTCACGTGCATGATCACGATCGAGCCCGGCTTCACCTGCGACAGCACCGCATCGACCACCGGCTCCGGCCCACGGGCGAACGGGTCGCCGCTCACCACGTCACCGTCGACCACGGTGACCCCGAGCGGCGCCAGCGCCCGCAGCGCCGCCCGGTCGTGGCACAGACCCGGGAACCGGAAGTACCGGGTCTGCCGCCCGCCGAACGGCTCCAGCACCCGGAACGTCTTCGCCACGTCCTCGGTCATGCCGGCCGGCGCCACCCGGGGCAGGTCGTAGCAGTCGCCGGTGAACGCCGCATGCTCGTAGCTGTGGTTCGCCACCTCGAACAGCGGGTTCTTCACGATCCGCCGGGTGACCTCGGGATACTCCTCGGCCCACTGGCCGGTCACGAAGAACGTCGCCGGGATCTGCCGCTTCTCCAGGATCCCGAGCAGGCGCAGGTTCGCGTACGACTTCACCTCGCCCCGCCGCAGCCGGGCCGCCATCGCGTCGGTCATGTCCGCGTCGAACGTCAGCGCCACCCGCTTCACGTCGCGCGGGCCGTGCTGCACGACGGCCGGATCCTTGCCCGCCTCCGCGGCCCCCGGGATCACCGCCGGCGCAGCGGACGGGGTGGCTTCCACGATCGGTGACCGCGTCACCGCCGGCTGCCCGGTCCTGGGCGCGGGCTCGGCACAGCCCGCCAGCATCACGACCGCCATCAGCGCGAGCACCCGCCGAGGCGCTCTCCGGTTACTCCTTGACACCCACGGCACAGTACTGGTTGACGTCCTCCCCGGCGTCCCCGTCCGGGCGCCACCGGTTGCACGGGACGACACCCGGCTCGAGCAGACGCAGCCCGTCGAAGAACGCCGCGATCTGCGCCGAGCTCCGATACTTGATCTTCGGGGTGCCCCGCTCGTTCCAGAAGTCGACGATCCGGTGTGCCTCGTCGGTGTTGATGTCGTGGCACCCGTGCGCGATCACCAGAAAGCTGCCCGGCGCCAGCTCGTCGACGAGCCTGCGGACCACCGCGAGAGCCGTCGCGTCGTCCCGGATGAAGTGCACGATCCCCAGCAGGGTCAACGCGACCGGCTGCGCGAGGTCGAGCGTCTCCCGGGCCGCGCGCAGGATCGCCTCCGGGTCGTTGAGGTCGGCCTCGACATAGTTGGTGACACCCTCCGCCGAGCCGGACAGCAGCGCCCGGGCGTGCACCAGCACCAGCGGATCGTTGTCGACATACACGACCCTGGTCTCCGGCGCCACGGCCTGCGCGACCTGGTGGGTGTTGTCGGCGGTCGGCAGCCCGGTCCCGATGTCGAGGATCTGCCGGATGCCGCCGTCACGCACCAGGTGCTCCACCGAGCGCCGCAGGAACTTCCGGTCCTCCCGGGCGAGCGCGACGATCGACGGCAGCATCCCGGCGATGGCGTCCCCGGCATCCCGATCGGCCTGGAAGTTGTCCTTGCCGCCGAGCCAGTAGTTCCACAGCCGCGCCGAGTGCGGCGTCCCGGTGTCCAGATTCGTCGCCGTCGGCTCCGCCACGAGCGTCCTCCGTCAGTCCACGGTGCATATCGACGGCGATCATCATGCCATCCCGGCGCTCCCCGCGCGGTGCGGCGGCTCCGCGCACGGCTTTCTCCACCCCGATCTCCACCCCGCGACGGTGCCGCTCCACCCGGCCCGATCCGTAGCGTCCGGGCCATGGACGAGAACCGTAGAAGAGCCGTCAACTACCTGCTCACCGGCGACCGGGAGGGCTCCCGCGGCACCCGCATCGCCGGGGAGATCCTGGGCCGGGTCGCCGATCGCGACGGCGGCCGCGTCACCGGCCGGGTCGTCGTCGCGTTCCTGGTCATCCTCGGCGTGGCGGGACTCGCCTTCGTCGCCTACCGTCTGCTGATGCTGGACCTGATCCTGACCCTGGTGGGTGAACGCGGTTGACGTTGCGGGACGGCCTCCGGCGGATCCGGGCCGACGATCCGGAGACCGGCTGGCTGGTCCGGATCGTCCTCACCGCCCTGATGGCGTGGGCGTTCCTGACCGCCGGCCCGGCGAGCCCCGGCGTGCGGCCGGTGCTCGCCGCGGCCCTCGGCTGCTGGATCGTCTTCCTGCTGGCCGATCACCGGTCGCCGCGGGCGGCCCGTCTCGCGCTGGCCGGGGCGGCGCTGCTCCCGGCCACCGTCGCCGGACTGCCCGACGACGCGCACGCGCTGCTCTACCTGTATGCGGCGCTGTTCACGTTCGTCCTGCTCCCTCGCACCCCGATGCGGGCGATCCTCACCCTGACCGCGGCCGTCCTGACCACCCTGCTCACCGGGTTGTGGCTGGCCGGGCGCGGGCCGGCGGCGATGCTGACACAGCCGGCGCTGATCGCCGTGCTCGTGCTGTTCAGCCTGCACCGGCGCGAGCACCGGCTGCGCGCCGAACAGACCGCGCTCCTGCTGGACCAGACGTCCCGCACCCAGCAGGCCCAGGCCCGGGCGGCGGCCCTCGACGAACGCGCCCGCATCGCCCGGGAACTCCACGACGTGCTGGCCCACTCGCTGGGGGCGCTGGGCGTACAGCTGGAGGCCGCCGAAGCCCAGCTCACCGAGAGAGGCGATGTCGACGGCGCCGCGGCCCGCATCCGGCGGGCCCGGCGCCTCGCCGCCGAAGGCCTGGCCGAAGCCCGTTCGGCGGTGGCCGCGCTGCGGGCCGACGTGCCGCCGCTGCCGCGGGCGCTGGACACCCTGGCCGCCGCTTTCCGCACCGACCACGCCACCGCCATCACCCTCAGCACCGAAGGCCACCGTCGCAGTCTGTCACCGGCGGCGGAGGTGGCGCTGCTGCGCATCGCCCGCGAGGCGCTGACGAACGCGGCGCGGCACGCCCCGGGCAGGCCGGTGGCCCTGACCCTCGATTACCGCACGGCAGGCGTCCGCTTGACGATCCGAAACCCTTTCGACGGTACGGCTACGCCCGGCCCACCGGACCGGACGGACTCCCCGCCTCCCCCGCCCCGGGAAGGCGGGACCGACGGCGGAGCCGGGCTGGGGGCGCACGGGCTGGTCGGGGTGCGGGAACGGGTCGCGCTGGTCGGTGGGAGCATGCGGGCCGGTGTGACGGACGGGGTGTGGGAGGTCGTCGTGGAGGTTCCGGCGTGAGTGACCGGCCGTTGCGGGTGCTGGTCGTCGACGATCAGGCACTCGTCCGGGAGGGGCTGACCGCCCTCCTGGAGATCACCGAGGGTGTCGACGTTGTCGGATCGGCCGCGGACGGTGAACAGGCGCTGGCGCACGTCGCCGACCGCCGGCCGGACGTGGTCCTGATGGACCTGCGGATGCCGGTTCTCGACGGGATCAGCGCCACCGCCCGGATCCGCCGCGACTTCCCCGAGGTGGCCGTGGTGGTGCTGACCACCTACGCCGACGACGAGTCGATCGCCGGAGCACTGGCCGCGGGCGCTCGCGGCTACCTGACCAAGGACGCCGGCCGTGCCGAGATCACCCTGGCGCTGCGGGCCGCCGCGGCCGGGCATGCCATGTTCGACCCGGGTGTGGCCGGCCGTCTCGCCGACGCCATGTCCCGTCCGCCGGCCGCGCCGCCCGCGAACCGGCTTCCCGACGGCCTCACCCAGCGCGAGGCCGAGGTCCTCGGCCACCTGGCCGCCGGACACACCAACGCCGAGATCGCCGCCGCCCTGTTCGTGGCCGAGGCCACCGTCAAGACCCACATCAACAACGCCTTCGCCAAGATCGGCGTCCGCAACCGCACCGAGGCCGCCCGCTACGCCACCCGCCACGGCCTGAGCCACTGACCGCCCGTGTCTCGATGTCCCTACCGGGGACTGCTCGGCCGCTTCGCCGCGCGCGGCGTGCGGCCGGTCGTGCCAGACTGCGGTGGGGAGGTGGGTGCCGATGATCAGGCAGGACTTCCTGGAGACGGCCGCGGTCGCCACCACGCTGCTGGGCGCCCCGGCGGTCGGGCGGGCGTGGGGACAGTCGAGTGCGGTGCGGGAGTTCCGGATCAGCGGGCTAGCCGGGCATCTGGCCGGCCAGGTCACCGTGATCGCCGCAGTGCTCGACTCCGCCCCGCCGGATGCCGCGCCGATCTCGCTCGTCGACCATTACGGCCGGTCGGCGTGGACCGACGGCGACATCCACAGCCGCCTCAACACCGGCATCCGGGAGGCCGGTGAGCAGACCGCCGCCGTCGGCCACACCACACTGCACCGGCAGACCGCCGCGGCCCTCGCCGATCTGCGTGAGCGCCTGCCCGCCGAGCCGGCCGGACGAGTGATCGCACTGCCGTTCGGCCCGTGGGCGCTGACCCTGGACGACTTCCTGGCGACGCGCATGCTCGAGATCGCCGTGCACTGCGACGACCTGGCCGTGAGCCTCGGCATCCCCACGCCGGAACTGCCCAGGTCGGCGGCCGACACCGTCCTGACCCTGCTGTGCCGCTGGTCGGCGGCCCGTCACGGCGACACCGCCCTGCTGAGAGCCCTGGCCCGCACCGAACGAGCACCCGCCAGGATCAACGCCCTCTGATTCCCCTCCGGGCCGCCCGGCCGGCGGCAATCATGATCACCGCCCGGCGAGGTGACCGGTGCAGCGGCGCGACGCGATCGCGGCGGCACGGCGGCGCTGTCCGGGTGGCGGGAGAGGGCGGGCGTGGTGGGGTTCGGGGAGTGCTCCGGGCGTACCCTGGAAGGAAGGTTTCGGGGTCAAGCGGCGTGCCCGGACTGGGCCGCGTGGGCTATGGCCCGGCGCAGCACCGCAACCGACACCGTGAGGTCACCGGCCATGTCGGTGAGGCCGAGTTCGATCCACTCGCGGATCAGCTGGGAGTAGGGGATGCCGGCCTGGTCGGCGGCGGCCCGCACGCGCTGGGCCAGCGCGGGTGGGACCCGGATGCCGAGGGGGACCATCGGCTCGGCCTCGGGGGCCGGGGGCAGGGTCACCCGCACACCCTCGTGGTAGGTGACGTCCCCGGCGGCGAAGGCCGCCGCGGCCGCCGAGATCTGGTCGTCGCTGTACTGCTGGCTCATGACGCGTCCGCCTCCCATGCCTTGAACCGCACCAACTCGTCGGGGGTCATCTCGCGAGCGCCGATGATCTGCTGCCGATGCCCGCCGAGCAGTCGCACGGCGACGACGAGCGGCCGGCCGTCGACGGTGCGCCCGCTGATCGTGAGGAAGTGCACCCCGGCGCTCTCCGCGGCCAGCGGCAGACGCCGCCGGGCCGAGAGGACCTGGGTGACCTCCTGCGACTCGATGTCACGCAGACGCGCCAAGGCCTCGGTCAGCCATTCGTACCCCACGCCACCAGCGTAAAACGTTCGTTTGACGCCGTCCATCGGCCCTGCTGTGACAAGACCGTTGTTATTTGCTGGTAGACAACCATCCGTGGCGGACGACTACTTCACGATCGCGCTCGAACCAGCCGGTGGGAGCGCGACGTCGCGTGTCCTGCTCGGGGGCGCGTTCGACATCGGCACCCGCGAGGACCTGCGCGAGGCCCTCCTCGAACTGGTCGGCGGTGATCCCGGCCCGCGGATCACCGTTGACCTGCGGCAGGTGACCTTCATCGACTCGGAGGCGATCAACGCGCTGATCGAGGGCTATCTCGCCGCCGAGCGGGCCGGAGTCGTGTTTCGGCTGGCCGGGGCCCGGGGCATCGTCGACCGGGTGCTGCGGGTGATCGGCCTGGACCATCTGCTGGACCCGCCGGAAACCGGTGGTGATCCGGCAGACGGGTGATCGGGCGCTAACCTCGGCACGCGGGAGAGCACGCGGGAGCACGAGGAAAGGGGCCCTGGGGTCTTGGCGAACGGGGACGACCTGCGCCTGCTGCGCGCGTACGAGCCGGTGGCCAGGTTCACCGAGGGTGAGTACTTCTTCCCCGTCTCGGTCGAGCGATACGTCAGCCGCGCCAGCCTGTGGCGGCACGAGCCCGGGCAGGGCCCGGTGCAGATCGCCGCACCCGGTGACCTGAGCCTCGACGGGCTGGCCACGGCAGGCGGGGCCGAACAGGGACTCGGCTACGCGCTGTCCGGTATCGGCACCGGCGACAAACATCTCACGCACATCCCGCTGCGGGACCGGCCGCCACACCTGTCCCGTTCCAGCCGACTCGGCGCGGTCGGGCTCACCGGGCGGCTCGTCGACACGCTGAACCGTTTCTCGCTGCTCTTCCGGGGCAGTGTGCCGGGCGGTTCGGCGGCCCGGTCGTTCCTGCTGCAGCGCGACCACCTCGACACGAGCGTGCCCACCTACTACGGGCGGGTCGTGCGGGACGGGTCGTGGATCGTCTGCCAGTACTGGTTCTTCTACAACTTCAACAACTGGCGGTCCGCGTTCGGCGGGGTCAACGAGCACGAGGCCGACTGGGAGCAGGTGACCGTCTTCGTCGACGCGGCCGCGCCGGACGGGCCGGACGGGCTGCCGTCACCGTCGTGGGTGGTGTTCTCGGCGCACGACGAGGTCGGCGACGATCTGCGGCGCCGCTGGGACGACCCCGATCTGACGACGGTCGGCGGGCGGCACGCGGTGGTGTTCGTCGGCGCCGGCTCGCACTCCGGGGCCTATCTGCCCGGCGACTATCTGATCACGGTCAAGCCGCCGCGGCTGCGCGGCCTGGTCGGTGCGTTGCGGTGGTCGGCGCGGCTCCTGGCGCCCTGGTCGCCCGAGGATCAGAGCAACGTCGGGATTCCGTACGTGGACTACGCGCGCGGTGACGGACGTGCCGTCGGCCCCGGCCAGTCCGAGTCGTGGCACCCGGTGGTGATCGACGAGGAGACCGGCTGGGTACGGGACTTCCGCGGCCTGTGGGGACGCGACACCCGCGACCGCCTCGGTGGCGAGCGCGGGCCGGCCGGGCCACGCTACGCGCGCGACGGCACGGTGCGGCCCGCCTGGTCGGACCCGGTCGGGTGGGCCGGCCTGGCCAAGGTCGTCCCGGATCAGGCCGAGGAGCGACGGCTAGTGGCCATCCGTACCCAGCGTGATCTTGATCGTCTCGCCGAGCTCGACGAGGAGATAGACACCCTGCGGCACGAACTGACGGTGGCCGCCGCGGGCCTGCCCGCCGCGGCGCCGGAGGTGCGGGCGCTCGCGCCCCGCGAGCAGAGACTGCTCGGCCTGCGGATGGAACGCACCCGCCTCGCCGACGAGCTGCGCCGGGCCACGACGGCCGAGCCGGTCGCCCAGCATCCGCACGCCCATCTGCTGCACCGTCGCCTGCCGATCGAGCAGACGGCGGGTTTCCTGGGCCGAGCCCGGTCGTGGTGGGCGGTGCTGAGCACGCCGCTGATCCTGCTGGCCATCGGTGCCGTGGTCGCGCCGCCGCCGGTGTCCGGGCAGCAGACGGCGCTGGTCCTGCTGCTGGTGATGCTCGGCGTGGAGGGTCTGGTCCGCGGCAAGTTCCTGGCCGTGGTGCTGCGGATCCTGCTGGCGTTCGTGCTGATCCTGGCACTGGCGGTGCTGTGGTTCGAAGGCCGCTACGTGGTCACCTTCGCCTGCTCGGCGGCGGCCCTGCTGGTGCTGCTGGTGAACATCCGCGAGGCGACCCGCCGCTGAACCCCTGGCGGTTGCCCACCCGCGACGGTAGCCGGCCGGCTCCGCGGGCTCCCCTCACGCCCTCCCGAGCCGGCATCCACAAGGCGACACGCCGCCCACGGGCTTCCGCCTCACGCCGGTCCCGAGCCGGCATCGGCGAGGCGACACGCCGGTCATGGTGGGATGCGGCCGGCCGCTATCGTCGGCCGGTGGCCACCGTCCGTGTTGAGACCGCCCTGTCCGTTTCCGTTCAGCAAGCCTGGGAGGCGGTCGCCGACGTCGGGGCCGTGCACGAGCGCCTGCTGCCCGGCCGGGTGGCCGCCGCCCGGATCGACGGCGACACCCGCATCCTGACCATGCCCGACGGGTGGGAGGTCCGGGAGCTGATCATCGCGGTCGACCACGAGCAGCGGCGCCTGGCGTATGCCGTGGTGGACGGCCAGCGGCTGCCGCTGACCTACCATCACGCGTCGTTCCAGGTCTTCCCGGAGGGCGACGGCAGCCGCCTGGTGTGGATCACCGACGTGCTGCCGCACCCGATGGCCGCGCACGTCGAGGCACGGGTCTCCCGCGGCATCTTGGAGATCAAGCAGGTCCTCGAAGCAGCCGCCTAGCCAGCCCGCCGACGGTGGTCGGCTCACCACCGCGAACGGCGCCCGAACCGACCATGATCCGACGATCGGGTCCGGGCGGGCCACCGCTCAGGACAGGGCGGCCGGTGCCCGGAACCGGTCAGGCCGCCGCGTCAGGGGGTGGGGAACTCCTTCTCCGGCCGGTCCTGCATGTAGTCGGCGAGGGTCTCGTAGACGGCCGGGTTCACGATGCCGTGGGACATGCGGTCGGTGTGGGCCGCCCAGTCCGGGTTGGCCAGGTAGCCGGCGACGACCAGGTCGCGGGTGCCGACGACCAGGGCGGCCGTCTTGTCGCCGTCGGTGGTGCCGGTCTTGCCGAAGACCGGGTGGCCGACGACGCTGCGGACCTGCGGGGCGGTCGATCCGGCGCAGTTGCCGAGCTGGGCGCGGTCGCCGACCGGGCAGCGGGCCGCGTCGAGGGCCTTGCGGGCGACGTCCTTGGTGGTGGCGCGGGAGCAGGCCGACTTGCCGGTGTCGATCGTCGTGCCGTCAGCCGTGGTGATCTGCTGGATCGGGGTGGGCGCGCAGTACATGCCGTCGGCGGCCAGCGTGGCGTACGCGTTGGCGATGTCCAGCGGGGTGGACGCGGACACGCCGAGGCTGAACGCGCCCCACTCGTGCGCCTGCGCCGGGTCGTTGGCGCGGGTCGCGTCGTCGGCGGCCCGGAACAGCACCCCGAACCGCTTGGCGACGGCGACCACGTTTTCCGCGCCGGCCCGCTCCTGCAGCGGGATGAAGTAGGTGTTCACCGACCTGCCGAACCCGGTCCACATGTTGAAGTTGCCCTGCTCGGAGAGGGAGGCGTTGGCCGGGCAGTAGTAGCCGCCGCACCCGGCGGGGGCCGCCGAGTCCAGGTAGCGGGACTTGTAGCGCGGCGGCGAGTAGATGGTGGTGTCCAGGCCCATGCCCTTCTCCAGGGCGGCGACCATGGTGAACATCTTGAACACCGAGCCGGCCTGGTAGCCCGGGACACCGGTGCTGCCGGTGATGATGGGGTTCGTCGTGTTCGGGTAGGTGCCGCGGATCCCCTCACGAGCCTGCGCGGGGTTGGACGAGAGCCTGTTCTGCGGGTCGTCCGCGTCGTCGATCTTGAACTTGCGGTTCGTGGCGAGCGCCCGGACGGCGCCGGTGCCCGGCTCGACGGCGGCGAGCATCAGCGCGTTGCGGTCGGTGTCGGCGATGTGCTCGGTGACCCGCTTGCGCGCCGCGGACTGGGCCTTCAGGTCGAGCGTGGTCACGATGCGGTATCCGCCGCTCTTCAGCAGGCGCTCCCGGTCGTACGTCGTCTCGCCGAAGGCCTTCTGGTCCAGCCACCACCGGTAGAAGTAGTCGCAGAAGAAGCCCCAGTGGTTCTTGGCGACCGACACGCAACCCCGGCTGGGCCGCTTCGCCGTCCGCGCGACCTTCTCCTTCTTCGCCTCGGCGCCCTGGGCGGCGGTGATCTGCCCCAGGTCGACCATGTTGTCGATGATGTAGTCGCGGCGGGCCACCGCCTGCGGGTAGCCGCTGTCGGTGGTCGGGTCGAACGCGGTCGGCGCCTTCACCATGCCGGCCAGCAGCGCGGCCTCGCCGATCGTCAGGTCGGCCGGCTTCTTGCCGTAGTAGACCTGGCTCGCCGCGTTCACCCCGTAGGCGCCGTTGCCGAACGGCGCCATGTTCAGATAACGCTCCAGAATCTGCTGCTTGGACAGCTCTTTCTCGACCTGGATCGCATACTTCATCTCGTTCAGTTTTCGCTGGGCGGTGTCCTTCGTCGCGTTCACCACCTGCTGCGGATCGGTGGTCGAATAGGCCAGCGCCATCCGCACGTATTGCATGGTCAGAGTGGACGCGCCCTGCTTGCCGCCGCCCTGGTTGTTGTTCACGAATGCGCGGGCGACACCTTTCAGGTCGACACCGTTGTGCTCGTAGAACTTGTGGTCCTCGGCGGCGACGATCGCGTCCCGCATGCTCTTGGACATCTGCGCCAGCGGCACGTCGCTGCGGAACTCGTCATACATGAGCGCGATCTGCGTCTTTCCGTCGGACGCATACACCCGGGAGACCTGCGGCGATGTCTGCGCGGTGAGCGCCGGGGGCATCTCGCCGAGCTCCTCGGCGCCGGCCTTGGCCGCCAACCCGGACATCGCGACGGCCGGGAAGGACGCGGCGGCGACCACGAGACCGGCTATCAGGCCACAGGTGGCGAGCACTGCCACACTGCGGAGGACACGACGTTCAGGAACTGGCATTCCGGTATTCACTCCACTCAGGCTAACGAGCAGGAACGGCAACGTTCAGGGTTAGGGAAATCCGTCACACGCGGTATCCCGGAACCCCGTTGCGCAAACCTGTGCGGTGCCTGGGAAATGGCTTTGAATCAGCGGCGCAACCAGCGCGGCCCGCCCCCGGCCGGCAGCAGCTCACGGCGCCGCAGATCGGCCAGCAGCCAGGACGGGGCGGGTCCCCGGTACGACCGGAAGGCGTCCGCGGCCACCGGCACCGGCGTCAGGTCCAGCCAGCTGTCCTTGACCAGCACACCGCCGGTCCGGTTACGGGGCAGCGGCAGGAACCCGTCGAGATGACCCTTGTCCTGACTGGTGATCTTGAGCACGGTCACCGTGTCGCCACCGCTGAGGACCAGCACCGGCCGGTCCTTGCCCACGCTGTCGTCCTCCTCGAACGTGACGAACGCGTTCCAGATCTCGCCGGCCGCCGGGGTACGCCCGGTGGCCGGCAGCACACCGGGCGCGAAGTGCCGGATCAGCGCGACCGCGAGCAGGATCGCCGCCAGCAGGACCAGGGGCTCGACCAGCAGCATCACCCACATCGTGCGCGCCGAGGCGGTCTCCGGGCCGGCGAACACCGGCTCTGAGTTGGCCGCCGCCCACGCGGCGACCAGGCCCGCCAGCGCCAGTGCCACGAACGCCCGGGTCACCAGCGGCAGCACACCCGGCCGGCGCACGAGCACGAACGCGGTCGTGATGAGCAGGAACGCGGCGAGCGAGATCGCGGCCGCCGGCCAGAAGGCATCCACCGGATAGCCGGCCACGTGTGCCAGATAGCGGGTGCCCGTGCAGCCGGCCAGCAGGACCAGCGCCCGCACCGCGAGGGCGGCCGGCGGCTCGGCCCGGCGCGGGCGCAGGCGCCGGGCCACCAGCAGCGCCACCCCACCCGCGATCAGCACGTCCAGCCAGACCTCGGCGGCGCTCTCCGGAGCGGCGATGAGCAGGTCGGCCGGGGCGGCCAGGAGCAGGGCGGCGGCACCGTACACCGCCACCGTGATCGGGGCGACGAGCAAGCCGATCGGGCGCAGGAAATAGCCGATGCGGTCCTGGAGGATCACGCCCAGCAACACTCCGACGATCATCAGGGTGATGACGAACAGCGCGCTCGTACCGCTCAGCAGCTCCATCGGGTCAGCCTGCCATGCCACCGTCCTGTTCGGACATCGGCTCAACCGCCGGTTATGCTCCAGTGCCACGCCTCGGACGGCAGGTTCACGAAGCCGTACTCGGCGGCGTGCGCGGTCATCCACGCGAAGGCCTTGCTCTTGCGGGTGAGTGTCCGCCCGCCCGAGGTCACGTCCACGGCCAGACCGATCTCGTGCAGCGACCGGCCCGGGATCGCGGTCGGCACGCGGCACGACGACGCGGGGGCGGTCCAGACGTCCGGGCAGCCGTTGATGGTCCGCAGCTCGATCTGCCGCTCCTTCGTCCGGAAGCCGCCACCGGACAGCACGACGCCGTCGGCCCGGGCGTCGTCGACCATGCGCTTGAAGGCGAACGCCACGTTCTTGTGCACTGTCGTGCCGTACACGCTGGTGGTGTCGGCGACGGTGAAGACCGGCCGGACCTCGTCGACGACGCTGCGGCTGATCGCGGCGGCCTGGGCGGCGTAGCCGGCCGCGGTGCCGGCGGTGGCGATCCGGTTCTGGGTCTGCGTGACCGCCCGGGTCGCCCGGTCGGCCGCGGCGAGCGCGTTGATCACCGCGGAGGTGGTGGCGCCGGCGACCTTCTTCGCGGCGCGCAGCTCGGTGGCCGCCTGGTGCAGCCGGGTCCGGCGGGCGTCGCGGACCGTCGTCGCCGCGGCCACCGCCCGTTTCGCCCGGGCGATCGCGGCGTTGTTGCGGGGCCGCTGTTTGGACTGCCGGGCCACCGCGTTCTTCGCGTCGCTGAGGGCCCGCTCGGCCGATTTGAGCTTCTCGTGCACGGCCGAGTGCCCGGCGGTCACGGTGGCCAGCTTCTTCTGCGCGCTGTCGCTCGCCTTCTGCGCCTTGCCCGCCGTCACGGTGCGTTTCTTCAGATCGGCCTGCTGCTCGATCAGCGTGGCACGCAGCTTCGCCATCGTCGCGTCGGCGGTCAGGCTCCGGTACATCAGGCTGCTGTAGGACTTCGCGACACCGGGCACCGCGGCCTGCGCCGCCACCGGCGCACCGGCCATCGGCGCGACGCCGGTGAGGGTCATGGCGGCAGCGGCGACGAGACGGATTCCACGGTTGCGCTTCTTCACCGGGCGTACGCTCCTCAAGCTCAGTCGGCAGTGACATCCGACTGTGCTCAGCGGGAGGTGCGATTACGGCCCGGTAGCAGTGCGGGACGGTTGCACCGGTCTATCCGGCTGTGAGCCGGCCCACCAGGGACTGCGCCGCCGCCGTGACCAGACCCCGGTCGTAGGTCACCACGAACTCGAACTCCCGGTCCCGGTCGGCGCCGGTGTCGCCCAGGTCGAGGGCCATCAGGGCGGCCGATGTGTGGGCGCCGAGGACCACCACGGTCCACTCCCCCGCCAGCGGGTCCCGCGGCGACAGCGCGGCACCGCGGACCCCGGGCACCGGCGACGGCGGCATGCCGACCCCGAGCGCCGCCACGAACGGCAGCCGCGCGGCCAGCTCGGTGAACCGCCGTGCCGTCGACGGCCGGAAGAACCGGACGTCCTCGAACGCGGCGAGCACCACCGGCGGCACGCTCGCCTCCAGCGCCATCAGCTCCAGCGTCTTGGAGACCGGCACGAGCAGGTGTTTCGGCGCGTGGCGGATCCGCCGGCCGGCGCCGATCAGCTGGTACGGCGTGCCCGCCAGCGCCGCACCGATCGGCCGTGCCGCGAACCGCTCCGGCTGCGACTGCGACGGCCCGAACGCCCGCTCCCCCCGGCTCCACAGCCAGCCCTGACCGAGGGTCGCGCCGAGCACCTGCGCGCGGATCAGGTCGTCCGGGGTCTCGACACCCTCGGCGACCACCTCGGCGCCGGCCTGCTCGGCGTAGGAGCGGACCGCTCCGGCCACCACCACGGTCGCCGGGTCCTTGACCGTCCGCAGCAGCTTCAGATCGAGTTTGACCACCTCCGGCCGCAGCAGCGGGATGAACGCCAGCGACTCGGGGTGCACCCCCACGTCGTCCAGGGCGATCGCGCAGCCCGCCGCCCGCAGCTCCTCGGCGCCGGCGAGCACCCCGGCCAGGTCCTCGGCCAGCGCCCGCTCGGTGATCTCCACGACCACCTGCACGTGCCCGGCCCGGGCGGCCAGCGCCTCCAGGACGACGTCGCGCCGCCGGGTCAGCGTGTCCGGCTCCAGGTTGACGAAGAGCGTCACCGGCCGGCCGTCCGAGAGGCGGGCGGCGTCGCCGAGGGAGGCCCGCAGCGACGCCCGTTCCAGGTCGGCGAGCCGCCCCGCCGCACGGGCCGTGTCCAGCAGCTCCACCGGCGACTGCCAGCCGGAGCCGGCGGGCGCCCGCAGCAGCGCCTCGAAGGCCGTCACCGCCCCGCTGTCCACGTCGACGAACGGCTGGTAGACGCAGTACAGCCCGTCGTCACGGAGCAGGGCGTCGAGGCTGATGCGACCGGCGGTGCTCGTGGAACTCACCAACTACCCATCGGCACCCCGCCCGCACCGCTGAGTCAGACGTCGATCACGTCACCCAGAGGACGCCGCGGGGTCGCCACCGTCGGACGGCCGTAACCGGCCCGCAGCACCATCTGCGCCCACACGCCGGCACCGGTGTCGGTGAGCTGCTCGCGGATCGCCGGGATCTCCACCGGCTGGCTGATCGGGGTGGTGGCCAGATTGTGCCAGGTGGCGGTGAGCAGCACGCGCTGCAGCGCCTGCCCGGCGGCGAGCCAGGCGGCCCGGTCGTCGCCCGCGGTGGCCAGGACCATGATCACCGGGTACGGCTCGAACGCCTCGGTGGGCCGGGCCGGCGCCGGCCGCAGCAGCCCGAAGTCACGGATCGGCATCGTCTCCAGCGCGTCCCACGGCCCGGCGGCGGTGTGCGGGACCCCGTCCCGGTGCGGCTGCCGGTGGGTGGTCCAGCGGGCCAGCTCGGCCCGGTACCCGCCGGCGGCCCGCAGCCTGCGGTCGGCGACCTGGGACAGGGCGATGATCGCGTTGCGGCTGACCGGGTTCGCCACGGTCAGTGTCGCGTCCTCGGCGACGGCCGCGGCGCGCAGCGCGTCCAGGACATCGGCGGGGATGGTCGCCCGGGCGAACGGCTGCCGGTTGGTGTGCCGGTGCTCGATCGCCGCCGCGAGCCGCAGCGTCTCGTCCGGCGCGGCGACCGGCTCCCCGGTGGTCACCCGGGCGACCAGGTCGGGCCGCTCCGCATCCGGGAAGTACGCCACCGAGGGCCGCAGCCCGTCCGCCAGGATCCGCAGGCGCAGGGTGAACACGGCGGCCCCGACACTGATCATCAGCTCCCGGCCGCCGGGGTCGAGCACGTCGAGCCGCCGTCCGGGGTCGGCGAACACGTCGACCACGCCGTCGGAGATCCGGAACCGCCAGGGCTGGCTGTTGTGCAGCGACGGCGCGAGGGTCGCCGCCCGTACACAGTTCTCCAGCACGACCCGCTGCTGCCCGCTGCTCTCCACGATCATCACGGCCTCCCGGGGCTGGCGTAACGTCTCGACGCCTCCGAGTGTTCGCCGGATCCGCCCTCCCGCGAGAGGGCCGTCGGCCCCGGCCTTCCGGGCCGTCCCGCCGGGCCGTGACCGCGCGGGCGGGGCGGCCCGGCATGGTGGGGCGGCACGGGAGGGGCGCTTCAGGGTGAGCGGGCGCCTGCGGTGACCGGCCGGCCGGTCAGTCGGTGTGGATCGGCAGCCGCATCCGGACCCGGTAACCGCCGTCCGGGGTGGGGCCGGACTCCAGGGTGCCGCCGAGCAGGTCGGCGCGCTCCTGGAGGCCGATCAGCCCCTGGTGGGCGCCGGGCAGCGGCAGGGACGGGCGGGTCGGCGGGCCGTTCGTGACGGTCACGCCGACGTGCTTTCCGTCGTGCCACAGTTCGACGGCCGCGACCGCGCCGGGCGCGTGTTTGCGCACGTTGGTGAGCGCTTCCTGGACCGTACGATAGATGGCTCTCTGCCGTGGTGTGCCGACGGCGAGGCCGAGGTCGCCGGTGAGGTCGACGTCGATGCCGCTGTTGGCGATCAGGGTGCACAGGTCGGCGAGGGTCGGCTGCGGGGTGAGCTGGGTGATGTCGTCGCCGGAGGCGCGCAGCAGGGTGACCATGGTGCGCAGCTCGTCGAGCGTGCCGACGCTCAGCGACCGGATGGTGCGGGCCGCCTCGCGGGTGCCCTCGTCGCCGGCCGACACCTGCAGCGCCCCGGCCTGGACGGCGATGAGGCTCACCTGGTGCGACACGACGTCGTGCATCTCCCGGGCCAGCTGGGCGCGCTCCTCGGCGAGGATCGCCTGCGCGTGCAGCACCCGCTCGTGCTCCTTGACCTCCTCGATCTCCTCGAGGCGGTGCGACAGGTCGTGGCGGGTCTGCACCAGCTGCCCGAGCAGCACCGGCAGGACCACGGTGGCCAGGGCGTAGACGAAGTAGACGACGCTGTCGCCGATCGGGTCGGCGTCCGGTTCCAGCGGCGACGGCGCGGCCGAGGCGATCGCGGCCAGCACCACGCAGATCGACAGCAGCACCCGGTTACGGGAGCGCTCGGCCAGCGTGTAGAGGGCGACGCAGGGCGCGACCAGGGCGGCTTCGAGGAGCGTGGCCGGCAGGGTGAGCAGCACGACGGCCAGCGCGAACCGCCGCCGGACGGCGAGGGCGGCGCAGGCCACCACGGCGGAGGCGATGCTCACCGGATGGTCGCTGTACAGGTCGACCCAGATGTCCGCGGCGGCCGCGGCGATCAGGGCGATTTCGATCAGGCGGGCCCTCATCGGCCGGTGTCCAGCAGGCCGGCCCGCTGGGCGAGCAGCGCCGCCTGGACCCGGCCGGACACCCGCAGTTTGGTGAGCAGGGCGCTGACGTGGTCCTTGACGGTGCCGGTGCCCAGGTGCAGGCGGACCCCGATCTCGGCGTTGGACAGGCCTTCGGCGAGCAGCACGAGCACGTCGCGCTCCCGCTCGGTGAGCCGCTCGACGCGGGTGTCGGCCCGGTCGGCGGCGGCCTCGTCGGTGCGGGGCAGGCTGCGCAGCAGGGTCCGGGACGCCTTCGGCGACATCACCACCCCGCCCATGGCGAGCGTACGGACCAGCTGGGCCAGGTGCTCCGGCTCGGTGTCCTTGAGCAGGAACCCGGCGGCGCCCAGGTGCAGGGCCTTGAGCACGTACTCGTCGGCGTCGAAGGTGGTCAGCATCGCCACGACCGGCGGTTCGGGCAGCTCACGGACCCGGCTGAGCACGGTCAGGCCGTCGACGTCGGGCATCCGGATGTCGACGAGCACCACCTCCGGCCGGTGCTCGCGGACGGCGTCGAACGCGCCCGCGCCACTGGTGGCCGCGACGACCTCGATGTCCGGCGCCGCGTTCAGGATCATCCGGAAACCGGACCTGACCAGCGCCTCGTCGTCGACCACCACGACCCGGATCACGTACACCGCCGCTCTGCCCCGCTGAGTTTGCCGGTAGCACCCTAGAGCGTTCCCGCCGGCCGGCCACTCCGCCGACCGGCGGGAACGTCCCCGCCACCGGGCTGGATCAGCCGGTGATCCCGTACACCTTCGGCACCGAGAGGGTGCGCCGGCCGGCCGTGCCGCCGAGGACGATCTTGCGCAGCGCCGTGTTGTTGGCGGTGTTCAGCTCGCCCAGCCGCTTCGCCGGGTTGGCGACGACCTGGATGTAGTAGGTGCCGTTCGGCAGGTTCGTGATGTCGAACGACTGGCCCGGACGGTCCTGGCTGTAGGTGTCGCCGTTGCCGATGTCGAGGACCTCACGGACCGCGACGACGGTGTTGGCGCCGCACGAGGTGGACAGGTCGGTGTTGTCCGGCCGCCACTTCGCGCTCTTGACGGTGTAGTCGACAGCGTCGGTGTTGGCGAGGCAGAACGCCTCCTTGCCGCTGCGGACGGCGAACTTCTTGTCCGACTTCAGCAGGTTGTACTGCGCGAAGTCGGTGAAGTGCCAGTGCATGTGGCCCTCACGCGGGTCCCACTGCATGGTGCCGGCCGGCCGGGAGCCGACCTGCTTGCCGTTCGCGTCGAAGTAGTACTGGTAGGCGTCCATCAGCTCGGTGCCGGTACGCCGGAACCCGTCCACAACCAGGGGAGACGTGCCCGCGTTCCAGACCGTGGCGCCGAAGTTGACGTACCACCTCCGGTTCTCCTGCGACAGGGAGATGCCCCAGGCCGGCAGCGACCGCAGGTCCGGCTTCGGGCCGGACTTCGGGGTCGCCTTGAGGGTGGCCGGACGGCTGGCGGCCGCCCGGAACTCGGGCCGGAACGACGACACCTGACGGCTCGCGTCGCCCTCGGCCGTGTGCCGGTCGTGACCGCCGGCGGTGACCGCCTGGGCCAGCGCCGGCTCCTCCCGCGCGTCCCGGGACCGGGCCTCGGCCACCCCCTGCTCGTCGGTCTTGACGTCGACGACGTTGACGGTGACCTTGGCGGTGGCGTTCTTCGCCGGGATCCCGAACGCCTTGCGGTACTTCGGGTTGACCGAGGCCTCGGCCGTGTACTTCCCGGCGACCAGCTTCGCCAGCGGCGCCGACGAGGCGGGCTGGTCCGGCACCGGCGCGTTCCAGCCGGCCTGGACGCCCCAGACCGAGCCGAGGGTGAACGGGTTCTCGCCGCCGCACCGGGTCGGGTACGGGTTGGTCGCCGGAGCGTCGCGCCGGGTCCGTGCCGAGCTGTACGAGTTGCCGCAGAACGCCGTCTTGTAGCTGGTGACGACCTTGCCGGCCCTGTCCTTGATGGTGATCGTGGTGAAGTCGGCCAGCCCGGTGAAGTCCCGGACCGTCCCGGCCGGAAGCTTGACCTGGGTGTTCTTGCCGTTCTTGCGAACCGTCCGGTACGCCACGATCGGCTTGTCGTAGCCGGCCCGCTTGGCCCGGATCTCGAACGGGTCCTTACCCGCGATCACGTGCAGGCCCAGGTCGAGGGAGACGTACACCTCCCCCTCCGCGGCGTAGCGTTCCGCCGTGACCGTGCCGGTCGCGGCGACGAAGCTGAGCGCGGGCGGCGTCGTGGCCGCCTCGGCCACGCCGACCCCGCCCCCGGCGAGTACGAGCGCGCCCGCCGCGACGCCGACCACCGGCCAGCGCGTCCGACGACGGCGGTTCTGCGCGTCAGTCATCCGGTCTCCCCTCGATGTGGCCGGACCCGCTCCGGCCGTCCGAAAGGGATCCCACGCCACCGGCTGTGAAGGCCCTGTGAAACCGGGCCCCGGGGGCACGAATCCGGTAGAGAGTCCAGCCGTCCGGCGGGGGTCGCCCCGCCGGACGACGGGGAACCGGCGTATCGGCGCATTGACATGCGCCTGTGCCGCCGCGAGGCTGAGGCTCGATCGTCGCGGCGAGGAGGCAGGGTGGGCGGGTTCATCCTGGGCGTGGTGGTCGCGATCCTCGTCGGGATGCGGCTGGCCCGTCTGATCGACGCGCGTAAGGGCGCGCGAGGCGACTACAAGAAGGCGGACACCGGGCTGCCCGGCGCGCGGAAGAAGTCACGGACCGCCTTCTTCGCGCTGGTCCGGTTCGTCGCGCTGCTCGTGGTGATCGCCGCCGCCGTGATCTACGGGTTCATCCGGGCCAATGCGCCGACCTGACCGGGCCCTACCGGAACCGGACGCGGTCGGTCTCGTACGCCCACATCGCGATCTCCACCCGGTTGCGCGCCCCGATCTTCGCCATCAGGCTCGCCACGTGCGTCTTCACCGTGCTCAGGCTGATGTGCAGCTCGGCCGCGATCTCGGTGTTGGTGCGCCCGCGGGCGACCGCGCCGAGCACCTCCTCCTCGCGCTCGGTCAGCGCGTCGACCGGCTGCCGCGGCGGCCCGGCCGGTCCCGCCCCGGCGAACGCCTTCAGCAGCCGGGTCGTCACGCTCGGCGCGATCAGGGCGTCCCCGGCGGCCGCCGCGTGCACCGCCTGGGCCAGCAGCGCCGCCCCGGCGTCCTTGAGCAGGAACCCGCGCGCCCCGGCTCGCAACGCCGCGTACACGTACTCGTCGAGGTCGAAGGTCGTGATGACGACCACCGCGAGCGGATCGGCGACGGCGGGCCCGGCCAGCCTGCGGGTCGCCTCGATGCCGTCGACGCCGGGCATCCGGATGTCGAAGAGGCACACGTCCGGCCGCAGCCGCCGGGCCAGCTCCACCGCCCGCAGCCCGTCGGCGGCCTGGCCCACCACCTCGATGTCCGGCTCCGCGTTGAGGATCATCGTGAGCCCGGTCCGGACGATCTCCTGATCGTCGGCGACCACCACCCGGACCGTCGTCACGCGAGACCCCGCGGCAGCACGGCGGTCACGGTCCAGCCCCGCCCGGCGGCCGGCCCGGCCTCGCAGACGCCGCCCAGCAGTTCGGCCCGCTCGCGCATCCCGGCCAGCCCGAACCCGCCGCCACGGACGGTCCCGCCGTCGCCGTCGTCGGTGACGCACAGCCGGACCGTGGCCGCGTCGGCCGACACCCGCACCGCGATCCGGGTGGCGTGGCGGCCGTGCCGGCGGGCGTTGGTCACCGACTCCTGGGCCAGCCGGAAGATCGCCGTGCCCACCGCCGGCGACAGGTCGCCCAGCTCGCCGTCGATCGCCACGGTCACCTCCGGGCCCTCCGGCGACGGCCCGGCCAGCGCGGCGAGATCCGCGATCGCCGGGCTGGGCGTCAGCTCGGCCGGGTCACCGCCGCGCAGCGCGCGCACCATCGTGCGCATCTCGCCGAGCGCCCGCACCGCCTCCGCCTCGATCACCCGCAGCGCGTCGACCGCCGCCTCCGGCGAGGTCCGCGACACCGCGATGCCCGCCTGCGCACGGATCGCCATCGCCGACACGTGGTGGGCCACGGTGTCGTGCAGGTCACGGGCCAGCCGCTCGCGCTCCAGCAGTTTCACCTGGTCCACCTCACGAACCCGCAGCCGGGACCGGTAGCGCATGGCGGCGGCCAGCGCGAACACCGCGGTCATCACCAGGAGCCCGGCCACCAGATCGGCGCCGCGGGCCGTCGCGGCGATCTTCACCAGGATCAGGACCGTCCCGGCCACGATCTCCCGGCCCGACCCCCAGCGCACCACCGCGTAGGCGAGCAGCAGCACGAACGCGCCCGACACCAGCTCCGGCTGATGCCCGATGAGCAGCGGGAACACCCAGCTCACCCCGAACACGACCACCACCGTGAGCAGCGGCCGCTCGCGGCGCCAGAGCAGCGTCGGCACCAGCGCCGCGGTCATGATCACGGTGGCGGCACGGTCCGGCAGGCCGGTCCGGACCAGGCCTTCGACAGCCACCGCGACCAGCAGGGCGGCGGCCAGCAGCAGATCGCGGCGGTTGCGGGCCGGCGGCCCCGGCGGGCGCGGTTCGGCGAGCAGCGCCCGGAGCGGTTCGACCACGAGCCGATGGTACGCACGGAGCACGATCCCCGGATTGGCCTGAAGTACGGTCGCCGTCCCGCACTTTCGGCCGGTGCGATCCCGGCCCGCGCTCCGATGAGCACGATCCCGCCCGCGGCCACCATCGGTTCATGAAGTCCTCATCGAACTGGCTGATCCCGGCCGGGCTGCTCGGGCTCACGCTGGTGCCGGTGGCCGCGGGCGCGCTGCGGCTGTCCGAGATGGCCGGCGGCGCCGCGGTGCTGCCCGACGGCGACCGGGTCACCCAGTCCCCGGTGGCCCTGGTGGCCCACATCGTCAGCGTGACCGTCTTCGGAGTGCTCGGCGCGTTCCAGTTCGCGCCGGGCGTACGCCGCCGTCTCCCCCGGTGGCACCGCATCGCCGGACGGATCGTCGTGCCGGCCGGGCTGACCGCGGCGGTGAGCGGCCTGTGGCTCACCCTGTTCCTGCCGGCCGCCGCCGTGGACAGCGTCGTGCTGGCCGCCATCCGGGTCGTGGTCGTCACCTGGATGCTGATCGCGCTGGTCACCGGCTTCGTGGCGGCGCTGCGCCGGGACTTCGCCGCCCACCGCGCGTGGATGATCCGTGGCTACGCCGTCGGGATGGGCGCGGGCACCCAGTTCTTCACCCAGGGGGCGTGGCTGGCCACGGCCGGCGCGTTCACCCCGACCAGCCGGACCGCGACGATGGCCGTCGCCTGGCTGATCAACGTCCTGGTCGCCGAGTGGCTGATCCGGCGCCGGGGCGCGCCGCCACGCCGCCGGACAGCGCGGTCACGCCGCGCCCTGGTCCGCGCCGGACAGCCCCGGCTCGACGCTGCGCAGGATCGGCGGGTTCAGCGCGGCGGCGGGCCCGGACCGGTAGAGGGCGGCGGGGCGGCCCACCTCGGGCATCCGCTTGCCGCCGGTCGCCTCGACGAACCCGGGGGTGCCGAGCACCTTGCGGCTGAAGTTGCGCTGGTCGACCCGCCGGCCCCAGACCACCTCGTAGACCTCGCGCAGGTCGCCGATGGTGAACTCGGCCGGGCAGAACGCGGTGGCCAGGGTGGTGAACTCGAGCCGGGAACGGGCACGCTCGACCCCGTCGGCCAGGATCCGGTCGTGGTCGAAGGCCAGGGTCCCGGCCAGCTCGGCGACCGGCGCCCAGGAGGCGGTGCTCGCGTCGGACCCGGCGGTCGGTGACGGCGGGTTGGGCACCAGGGCCAGGAAGGCGACGCTGACCACCCGGCCGCGCGGGTCGCGGCCGGGAGCGCCGTACACCGAGAGCTGCTCGAGGTGCAACCGGTCGCCGTCGACCCCGGTCTCCTCCCGCAGCTCCCGGACCGCGGCGTCGAGCAGGTCCTCACCCGCCCGCAGGAAGCCGCCGGGCAGCGCCGGCCGGCCCCGGAACGGCTCGTTGCCCCGGGTGATCGCCAGCGCCTGCAACTCCCCGTCCCGGACGGTGAGGACCACGAGGTCGACGGCGATACGCAAGTAGAGGTGCTCCCGGTCGGTCACAGCGCCAGCCTAGTGAAAGTGTCGACCTGACACCATTCAGGCGGGCTCGCGCCGCAGCACCCGCCCCGAGGCCCAGATCCGCTCGAACTCGTCCCGGAAGTGCTGATACCAGACCTGATCACGGGCCGCGTGCAGGGTGAGCACCGGCTCCCGCTCGCCGGACGAGTGCGAGTAGATGTCGACGTGCAGGTGCCCGTGCGCCCGCCCGGCGTCGACGGCGAGGATGCCGACGGCCGGGACGAAGTCGAGCAGCCGCACCTCGACCCGGCCCGGACCGCCCGCCGCGGCCAGCCCGGCGAGCAGGTCCAGGGTGGGCTGCAGCCGGTGGGCGAAGATGTCGACGGCGCCCGGCATGCCGCTGCGACGGGCCGCCTCCTGGATCACCGCGCCGTCCGGGTCGATGACCGCGACCCGGACCGTGCCACCGCGCCGGACGCACTCGCGGAGCCGGGCGGCGTGGTTACGCACGGTACGGTTCAGCGTCACGCCGATGATGCCGATGTCGATCGCTCCGGCCAGGTCCACGTCGACACCGGCGGTCGAGGTGGTCAGCAGCCGGTCGGCGGCGGGCGGCTCGGCCAGCCGGCGACCCAGGTCGGCGAGCTCCGTGTTGGTGGCGACCAGGGCACGCATCTGCACCCGGGCGGCCAGCGAGCCGGCGGCGAGGACCGCGAGGGTGGCCAGGGTCGCGCCGGCCACCACCTCGTCACCGGCCAGGTCGAGCATGCCCAGGACCCCGACCGCGAGAGCGACGGCCGCGGTGACGATGAGATCGAGTGAGCGCCAGATCCTCATGAACCCACTTTACGTCATGCTGACAATAAAGTCGCTCCTGGAACGCCGTCGACAAATAGCACAGCGCCGTCAACGAGTTCGGTCATGGCGTCCGGGCCCAGCGAACCGGGGTCGGCGACGCTGGACAGATCATCGTTCGGGTCGGTCATGCCCGCGTGATCCCCACCCGCGCGACGTCGACACCTGTGTTCACCGAGGGTTCATCCGGCCGGCGCGGCGCAGGCTCCCCGCCGCTTCAGTAGAGGCTTCCCGAGGGTCGGGGTGGGTGCGGAAACAGCGACATGACCAGGGCGGCCAGCCCGGCGGCGATGAGGGCGGCCTTAATGGCGAGCCAGCCGTCCTGCAGGTCCCTCACGAGGTCGGGCCACGACCGCAGGTCCTGCACCGCCGCCACGTCCGGCTCCCTCTCCGTGATCGTGGGCCACGAACCGGGATTCTCGACCACTGACGGAGTGGCACCCCATGCGTTCAAGTCGGCGGGCCAGATCATCTCGACGGACCTCAGAGGAGTGGCTTCCCACCGCAGCTCGACTGCGGGGCTGAACTGCGCCTGGAGCGGATCCATGTCACTCAGCGACGTGAAGCCGGTCCATGCCAGAGCCCCCACGGCGATCAGGCCCACAGCGGCCGGCCGCCACCGCGCGCCCGAGGTCAGGGCGGCACCAACGGCAAGGCACAGCGTGGCGAGCCCGAGCGCCACCGGCATCAGAACGCCCAGGCGAAGCCCGATGTCGGGCGCGATCATGTCGAGCGGGACTTCAGGATGCAGTGCGGTGACGGCGACCCCCACGAGCACGGCAACGCCGGCCACGGCCCCCGGCAGGTTCCGCCACCGGACCAGACGCCCGACCCGGCCCAGCACTGCCGCGGCCAGCATCGCGGCCGCGGTGACCAGCAGAACGGCCTCGACCACCTGGGAGGTGCGGGCACGGCCCTGCGCCAGCCAGGCGAACTCGCCACCGGCGACCCAGAGCGGCCAGCCGAAGCCGTCGGTACGAAAGTCGGCCAGCAGAGCCGCCACGGTCAGCAGCGTCAGGCCACCGACTGCGGTGTGATGTGTCCAGGCACGGGCGGAGGCCGGTCTCCTGGCGCCTGTCACGAGGGCCAGGAGCGCGGTCATCGCAACCGTCCCGGTGAAGGGAACCACCTCCGTACGGACGTACTCCGTTGCCACCTGAAGCGCCGTGGCCATTAGGAACGTGAGCTGTAGCAGTCTCGTACGGTGCACCGCACGATGATGCCCACGCGCACCGCGCCCACCCCATCGGTAACCCGGCCCCGGTACGGCGCTCACCGGTGTCCCGTGGCCACTGAGACACCGGTGAGCGCCGTACCGGGACGGTGGGACGGTCGTACGAACGGCTGAAAGATCAAGAAAAGCTCAAGCCCACCGGTGTCACGCCGATGCCAGGCACCATGCCGAAGTTCAAGATGATCGCCTTCCCGGAAGCCAGCGTTCTGGACCGCCGCGTCGCCGTGATCCTGCCGCCGCAGCATGTGTGGGTGCGCGCCGTGGACGAGGCGCCGGAACCCGTCGCCGCACTACCGGAACTGACCGCGGCCGGGTAACCGATGGCCGCACGGCACCTGTGGGCCACCGGGCTGGCCCTGCTCCTGACCGGGTGCGGCACCGCGCCGGCGCCCCCGGCCTCAGCGCCGGCCGTCACACCGTCCCGCGCGTCCCCCTCCGCGCCGGGCTCGCCGGCGCCGTCGCCGTACCCCTCCCTGCCGTCCTCCCCTGCCGCGTCGCGCACGGCCTCGGCGCCCGCCTCCCGGGCGACGCCGTCCCGCACCGTCCGCAGCAGCGCCGACTGGGAGATCACCGTCTACTACACGGCGGTCGAGGAGTTCCACGACGGCGAGCCGCAGCGGGTCGTCGGCTGCCGGACGATGGACTGCTCCGACGGCGACGACGACCTGGGCTCCTATCCGGCCGACTTCGTGGACGCGGTCCACGACGAGGGCACCGGGCGCACCGCGTCCGGGCGATACCTGAACTGGTCGTACGACACCGGGTTCTGGATCGACTCGGCCCCGCGCACCAGCAGCGGCGGGTCGCTGATCCCGTTCGTGTCGGCCGCCGCGGACCCGGACGTGCTCCCGCGCGGCACCCGGTTCACCGTCGCCGGCTGCGGCAGCCAGGAGGACGGCTCGACCACGCCGCGGGCGGTGTGCGCGGCCCTGCGTGACGCCTCGTGGACGGTGACCGACGAGTTCACCCCCGGGCTCGGCGGGCCGAAGCACCTGGACGCCTACATCGGCGAGGAGACCGGCCCCGGATTCACCGACTCGCAGTGGTATCTCACGCTCACCGGCGCACAGCTTCAGCTCCGCTAACCTCGGGTTCATGATCGTGCCCGGTGGAACCGTGTGGCTGCGTCATCTCCAGCGCCGGAGGATGGCCCTCGTGGCGCCGTTCCGGGCCGTCGCCGACGTGGACGACGCGATTCTGCTGTGGATGCCGGCCGGCGCCACGGCCTGGCACTTCACACTGCCCGACGGCCGTGGCATGGCTCAGGTCCCGCTGCCGGAGTGGTCGGCGTCGGACCGGGTCCCGGCGCGGCACACCATCGACCACGGGGTGCTGAGCTGGCATCCGCGCGGCCGTGACTACTCGATCCGCTGGTTCTTCCGGCCGGACGGCGGCTTCTTCCGGTGGTACGCGAATCTGGAGGCCCCGCCCGCGCTCTGGCGGCACGGTGACCTGACCGGCCTGGACACCACCGACTGGGACCTGGACGTGGTGGTCGAGCCGGACCGTACGTGGCGCTGGAAGGACGAGGAGGAGTTCGCGGCCCGGCTGACCCTGCCGGAGGCGTACTGGGTGGACGACGAGGAGCGGGTACGCCGCGCGGGCCGGGAGGTGATCGCGCTGGCCGAGTCAGGCGCGTTCCCGTTCGACGGCACGTGGCGCGACTTCCGCCCGGACCCGTCCTGGCCCGCCCCGCCCCGCGAGCTGCCGCACGGCTGGGACCGCGTCGAAACCTGATCGCCGGTGAGGGCTTCGTGACTTGCTGAATCCATGATTGACAATGGCTGCCGAACTCTTCCGCGGCGGCGCGGCGACCCGGCCGTCGCGGCGTGACGATGGCCTGGTGACCGAGACAACCGTGATTCTGCTGCTGGTGGTGGTCACCGCCCTCGGGTTCGACTTCACCAACGGCTTCCACGACACCGCGAACGCGATGGCGACGTCGATCGCCACCGGAGCCCTCCGGCCCAAGGTGGCCGTCCTGCTGTCCGCCACGCTCAACCTGGTCGGCGCGTTCCTCTCCGTCGAGGTGGCGCTGACCGTGACCAACGCGGTCATCCGCATCCAGAACTCCGACGGCACACCGAAATCGGAGCTGCTCACCGGCGGCGGGACGGCGCTGCTGCTGATCGTGCTGGCCGGCGTGATCGGCGGCATCCTGTGGAACCTGCTGACCTGGCTGCTCGGTCTGCCCTCCAGCTCGTCGCACGCCCTCTTCGGCGGCCTGATCGGCGCGGCGATCGCCGGTCTCGGCTGGGCCGGCGTCGACTGGACCGGCGACGGCTCCAAGCTCGACGGCGTGGTCGGCAAGGTGGTGCTGCCGGCGGTCATGTCACCGGTCATCGCCGGGACGGTGGCCGCGGCCGGCACCTGGCTGATCTACCGGATCACCGTCGGGGTGGCGACCCGGTTCACCGACAACGGGTTCCGCTGGGGGCAGATCGGCAGCGCGTCGCTCGTCTCGCTCGCGCACGGCACGAACGACGCGCAGAAGACGATGGGCGTGATCACGCTGGCCCTGCCCTGTCCACCACGCACGTCGCCACCGGGTCGATCCTGGGCAGCGGCGTGGGGCGGCCGGGCGCGACGGTGCGCTGGGCGGTCGCCGGGCGGATGGTGACGGCCTGGCTGATCACCCTCCCGGCGGCCGCTGTCGCCGGCGCGCTGATGTGGACGGTCGCCGACCTGATCGGCGGGACGGCCGGCGCGGTGACGATCTTCCTGGTGCTGCTGGCGCTGTCGGCGCTGATGTGGCTGCGCTCGCGCCGGGCCCCGGTCGACCACACCAACGTCAACGACGAGTGGGACGCGCCCGTCCCCGGCCGTGAGCCGGCCGGCGCGGCGAGCTGAGGAGGAACAGCGTGCACAATCTGACCCTGGCCCTGGAGGGCGCCTGGAAGGTGCTGCTCGCGGGGCTGATCCTGGGCGCGGGGCTGCCGGCCCTCTTCGCCGTCGGCATCCGGTCGCTGGCGTACGGCGCCGACGGCCCGGCCCGCCGGCCGGCCGGCACCGTCGCGGGGTACGCCTGCTTCGCCCTGGTCCTGGCCGGGGTGCTGCTGGGCATCACGTTCATCGTGGCGTCGGGCTTCGGCAAGCAACTGTCGTTCGACGGCGTGCTCCCGGTCGTCACCGACAAGAAGTGACGGCGATGAGCGAGGAGCGGTCGAACTTCGTGAAGCGGGCCGTCGAGTGGCTGCGGGCGGGCTATCCGGAGGGCGTGCCCCGGCAGGACTACGTGGCGCTGCTGGGCCTGCTGCGCCGCAAGCTGACCGAGGACGAGATCCGTGGCATCGCCCGCAGCCTGGCCGGCCGGCACGACCCGATCACGCCGCGGGACATCGAGGACATGATCAACAGCACGGTCCTGCAGGACGCGAACCCGGAGGACGTGGTCCGGGTCTCGGCACACCTGGCGGCGGGCGGCTGGCCGCTGGCCGACCCGCCGGACGGCTGACCGGTCAGCCGTCCGGCAGCAGGACCTCGTCGAGGGACCGGCGCGGGGTACGCCCGCACCCCCGGCCGTAGCCGACCCGCAGCACCATCTGGGCGTGGACGGCCGGGGACGCGACGGTCAGCGCACGGCGTACCGCGGGGACCTCGACGGGCTGGCTGATCGGCGTCGTGGCCAGGCCGATCAGGGTGGCGGTGAGCAGGACCCGCTGCAGCGCCTGCCCGGCCCCCAGCCAGTCGAGGGCGGTGTCGCCGCGGGTGGCGAGCACCGCGACGGTGGTCCGCGGCCCGAGAAGCGGCACGGTTCCGGCCGCCCAGGCGGGGACGCCGTCGTGCCGGGCGCCGGGGCCGCTCCAGCGGGCGAGCTCCCGCCGGTAGTCGTCCTGCGACCGGAGCCATCGGTCGGCCGAGCGGGCCAGCTCGGCGACGCCCGCCCGGTCGGCGACGGTGAGCACGGCGCCCTCCTCGGCGGCGGCCTCGCGGAGCCGGGCGAGGGCGGCGGCGGGCACCGGCACGGGGGCGAGGGCCTCCCGGTTCGTGTGCCGGTGCGCGATGGCGCCGGCGAGCGAGAGGGTGAGCTCGTCGGCGGGCGCGGGATGGGCGGCGGTCACCCGGGCGGCGAGGGAGGGGATCTCCGGATCGGGCAGCAGGTCGAGACGCGCCCGGTATCCGGCCCGGCTCACGGCCAGGCGCAGGGTGAGGATCGCCGCGCCGACGCTGATCAGTTGTTCGCGGCCGTCCGGGTCGGCGGCGGCGAGCCGGCGGACCGGGTCGGCGTGCACCTCGACGACCGGCCCGCGGATGCGGAACGCCCAGGGCTGGCTGTTGTGCAGGGACGGCGCGGCGGTGGCGGCCCGGACGCAGTCGGCCAGCACCCGCCGCGACGGTGGGGCGAACGATCGGGTCATCGCTCCTCCTCTCCTGCCCCCAGGGTGCGCGCCCGGGAGTCCCGCCGGACAGTGCCCTCGGACCCGGATGTGATGTAAGCAACCGTTTACTTCACCGGGAGCGGGCCTATATTAAGTCAGCGATTGTTTACTACTAGCGTCGAGGACACCATGACCCCCACGATCGAAAACCGCGCCAGGGGCGGCGGCCTCCTGGTGCTCTACCTGGCCCTGGGCGGTCTGGCGTTCGCCTGCCTGCAGTCTCTGGTCTCCCCCGCGCTGTCCACGATCGGCCACGAGCTGAACGTGTCGACCAGCGACGTCAGCTGGATCGTCACGGCGTACCTGCTGTCGGCGTCGGTCCTCACGCCGATCCTCGGGCGCCTCGGCGACATGGTCGGCAAGCGCCGGATCCTGATCGTGGTGCTGTCCATCCTGGCCGTCGGCACTGTCGTCTCGGCGCTGGCCGGCAACCTGACCGTGCTGATCGTGGGCCGGGTCCTGCAGGGCGCCGGCGGCGCGATGATGCCGCTGTCGATCGGCATGATCCGCGACGAGCTGCCCCGCGAGCGGGTGCCCACCACGGTCGGCATGATCTCGGCGATCTTCGGTGTCGGCGCCGGCATCGGCATCGTCGCGGCCGGCCCGATCGTCGAGCACCTCTCCTGGCACTGGCTGTTCTGGCTGCCGCTGATCCTGGTCGGGATCGCCCTGATCGGCGCGATCTTCGGGATGAAGGAGTCGCCGGTCCGCACCCCCGGCAGGCTCGACGTGCTCGGCGCGACGATCCTGAGCGTGTCGCTGGTGGGGCTGCTGCTCGCGATCAGCAAGGGCCAGTCCTGGGGCTGGAGCGACCCGGAGACGATCGGCCTGCTCGCCGCGGGGGTCGTCGGCCTGGTGGTGTTCGTGCTGGTCGAGATGCGGGTCAAGGAGCCGCTGATCGACATGAGGCTGATGCGCATCCGCGGGGTCTGGGCCACCGACCTGGTCGCGCTGATCCTCGGCTTCGCGATGTTCGGCACGTTCTTGCTGGTCCCGACTCTGCTGCAGCTGCCGGAGATCACCGGCTACGGGTTCGGCAAGTCGGTCTCCGAGGCCGGCCTGTTCCTGCTGCCCACCGTGGTCATGATGGTGCTTTTCGGCCCGATCGCCGGTCTGCTCAACCGCCGGTTCGGCCCGAAGGTCCCGATGTTCCTCGGCTCGGTGCTGGTGGTGGCCGCCTTCGCGCTGCCCGCTCTGGGGCACGGCGAGATCTGGCAGGTGCTCGCCTCCGGCCTGCTGACCGGCGCCGGCATCGGCTTCGCGTTCGCCGCCATGTCGAACGCGATCATCGAGAGCGTCCCGCCGTCGCAGACCGGTGAGGCGACCAGCGTCAACTCGATCGCCCGGACCATCGGCAGCAGCATCGGCACCGCCGTGGTCGCCGCGGTGATCACCTCGAACACCACGCCGCAGGGCCTGCCGACCGACGCCGCGTTCACCGACGGCTTCTGGGTCTGCGCCGGCGTCGCCGTCCTGGCGATCGTGGCGGCGCTGCTGCTGCCGGGCGCGCACCGGCGGCACGAGCAGGCGGTCGCGGCCGGCGTCACCGACGTGCCGGACGAGCCCGACGAGATCCACGTCCTGCACCGCGCCAACGTCTGACCGGCGACAACGGCCACCTCCGTCTCACCGGAGGTGGCCGTCGTCGCCTATCCGCCGGTCACCTCGCCGATCGCCTGATCCAGGATCTCCAGGCCCAGATCCAGCTCACCCGTCGTCGACGTCAGCGCCGGCGCGATCCGGAACACGCCACCCATCCCGGGCAGCTGGACCACGTTCATGTGCAGCCCCAGCTCCAGGCAGCGCCGCGTCACCGCGGCTCCGATCTCGTCGGCCTTGCGGCCGCCGTCCTCGACCAGTTCGAGACCGATCAGCAGGCCGCGGCCACGCACGTCACCGATCACCCGGTGCCGGGTCGCCAATTCCCACAGACCCTTGCCGAGGTACGACCCGAGCTCGCCCGCCCGCACGTCGAGCCGCTCGGCCGTCAGCACGTCGAGCACGGTGTTGCCGACCGCCGCCACCAGCGGGTCGGACACGTGGGTGGTGAAGAACAGGAAACCCCGGTCGTGGGCGGCCTGCTCGATCTCCGGTGTGGTCACGACGGCGGCCAGCGGCAGGCCGGCGCCGAGCGTCTTGGACAGGGTGAGGATGTCCGGTGTCACCCCGTCGCGCTGGAACGCATACCAGTCCCCGGTCCGGCACAACCCGGTCTGCGCCTCGTCCAGGATCAGCAGCCCGCCCCGGGCGTGCACCCTCTCCCGCAGCGCGCCGAGGTAGCCGGGCGGCAGGTCGATCACCCCGCCGGAGCTGAGGATCGGCTCGACGATGCAGGCCGCGAGACTGCCCACCGACTGCGCGTCGAAGAGCTCGAACGAGAAGTCCAGCTGCCGTCGCCAGTCGAGCTCGCCCTCGGGTGTGGTGAAGTCGGGCCGGAACGCGTTCGGCGTGGGGATCGCGAAGTTGCCGGGCGCGGCCGGACCGTACCCCTTGCGCCCGGAACTGTAGGTGGCGCCCGCCGCCGCCTGCGTCATCCCGTGCCACGACCGGGCGAACGAGATGATCTCGTGGTTGCCGGTGACCAGCTTGGCCATCCGGATCGCCGCCTCGTTCGACTCGGCGCCGGTGGTCAGCAGCAGCACCTTGCTCAGCGGCTCGGGCAGCGACTCGGCGAGCCGCCGGGCCAGGTCGACGACAGGCCGGCTGAGCATGCCGCTGAACAGGTGGTCGAGGGTGGCCGCCTGCCGCTGGACGGTCGCGACGACGGCCGGGTGCGAGTGCCCGAGGATCGCGCTCATCTGCCCGGATGTGAAGTCGAGGAGCTTACGGCCGTCGGCGGTCCACACGAAACTGCCCTCGGCCCGCTCGATGATCTCCGGCACGAAGCTGCTCGCGCCGATGTAGCGGACCAGGTGACGCTCGGCGTCGGACCAGAAGGTTTCAGACATGCCTCCGACGCTAGAAACCACCGAGCGTCACGTCCATCTCACGTTTCCGCCGCTGCTGTTAAGCGGGGCCGTACAGTCCGGGGTCGTGACCCTCAATCCGTGGCGGCTACGGCTGCTCGCCGACCTCGCCGCCCACGGCACCGTCCGGGCCGTCGCGCGGCGCGGCAACCTGAGCCCGTCGGCGGTCTCCCAGCAGCTCGCCACCCTGGAGCGGGAGACCCGCACCACGCTGCTGGAACGCACCGGCCGCCGGGTCCGGCTGACGGCCGCCGGGGTGCTGCTGGCCGGCCGCGCCCGGGAGATCCTGGCGCTGATGGACGCCGCCGAGGCCGAGCTGCGCGGCCTGGCCGACGAGCCGGCCGGCACGGTCACGCTCGCCGCCTTCCAGAGCGCCGTGCACACCCTGGCCGAGCCTGCGATCACCCGCCTGGCGGCGCTGCACCCGGACGTCACGGTGGTCCTGCACGAGCTGGAGCCGCACGACAGCATGCCCGCCCTGCGCCGCGGCGAGGTCGACGTCATCATCACGACCACCGACTTCGCCGGCGCCGAACTGGACCCGGCGATCGACCTTGTCCCGATCGCCACCGACGAGATCGTGCTGGTCCTGCCGCCGGACCACCCGCTCACCGGCCACGAGGCGGTGCCGGTGCGGGCGTGCGCCGACCAGCGCTGGACCTTCGAGGCGGCCGGCGCCTACATGTCCGAGCTGGCCACCCGCCTGTGCCGGGAGGCGGGTTTCGAGCCGGCGGTGGTGTGCCGCTTCAACAACTACATGCTGGCGCTGGGCCACGTGGAGCGCGGCCGCTCGATCACCCTGCTGCCCGGTCTGGCCGTGGACCCGCGCTACCGGGTGGCGACCCGCCCGCTCGACCCGCCGGTGACCCGGCGCATCATCGCCGCCGCCCGGCGCCCGCCCACCCCACGCCCGGAGGTCACCGCCGTCCTGACCGCTCTCCGCGCCGGCCGTTCCCCCCACCCGCCCGACGGGACAAGCCTGCCCTGACCGCGCTCACCGGCCGTTACGGCAGGTCCGGGCCGAGGAGTGACCAGCACGGCCCCTCTCCGGACCGGCGGTCAGTGCCGCCGCAGGCCGGTGATCCGGACCGGCCGGACGTGGCCGGTGGTCAGTGGCGCAGCAGGCCGGTGATCGGGACCGGCCGGACGTGGCCGGTGGTCAGTGGCGCAGCAGGCCGGTGATCGGGACCGGCCGAACGTGGCCGGTGGGCGGGAGCGTCAGCGCGAGTGTGATGCCGATGTCCACCAGGGACGAGCGCGGGCGGTGCGGGACCTCGGACAGCGGAGTCCAGCACGGCTCGGTGGTGTCGCCGCTGGGCTCCGGGCGCAGCGTGCCGCCGGTGATCCGGATCCGGTAGAAGACGCCGACGTTCTGATGGTCGGCGGTCCGCTCCACCCGCTCGGCAGCCGGGATCACCCGGGAGTCCACGCCGAGCAGGCGCTCCACCACCGCCTCGTAGCCGGTCTCCTCCGCCACCTCCCGGATCACCGCGTCGAACGGGTCCTCGTAGGGGTCGACACCGCCACCCGGGAGCGTCCAGTGGGTGACGTCGTCGTGCGGGGACACCCAGCGCGTCAGCAGCACCTCATCGTTCACGATGCACACGCCGTAGGAGGCCAGCCGGAAGGTCACGCAGCGACCCTATCCGCAGCCACGGCAGAAGACCGATCAGGAGCAACAACAACAGCAGGGGTACGCGCCACCCGCCGCCGATCACCGCCTCGGGAGCCGGGGGCGCCGGGGTGGTCCACGGGACGGCCGTCTTCGACCAGGCCAGGAACGCGTCACCGATCGGGAGCAGGCCGAACGCGTACCGCTTGGTGCGCCACGTCGTCACCGGGACCCCGGCGAGCTCCCCGAAGTTGGCCAGCGCCCCGGCCAGCGACCGGTCGCCCTGCACCTGGGCCGCGCCGATCGCGACGACGGTGGTGGACAGGCTGATGCCCCGGATCAGCGGGCCCGAGTCGACGTCCCCCTCGCCGTCGACGCCGTGCGGATACTCGCGGATCGCCGGGCCCAGCCACAGCGGCCGGTCCAGGAACCCGTCCCGGAACAGCAGGTACTGCTCGCGGGCGAAGGCCGGGTCGACGTCGACCAGGAACCGCTGGATGATCGCCTGCGACGTGCCGCGGGCGCCGTCGAGCAGAGCGCCGGTCGCCGGGTCCACATAGTGCGGGAGCAGGCCGGTCGCCGGGTCGAGCAGCCGTCTCGCCCGGGTCACCCAGCGGTCCACGGTCGGCGCGAACCGTGTCCCGGCCAGCCGCAGCGACGCGATCGCCACCGTCGAGTCGCACGGCCACGCCTGCCCCGGATAGGCGGTGAGGAACGGTGTCGGTGACGCGTCGAACGCGGCCGCCAGCGTCTGCGAGTCGGCGTCGAACCGGGCCCGCTGTGCCGCGTCCTCGCGCAGGGTCAGCAGGCCGCCGCGCAGCCAGTTGGTCCAGCCGGTGTAGAAGACGCCGTACGGCGGGATCGCCGACGCGTCGAACGGGGCCCGGCCGGCCGGAGACTCCATCCGGGACAGCGCCCACGCCGCCTCGTCCGCGGCCCGCACCGGCTCGACGCCCCGCTTTCCCAGGTCGACCCAGGTCAGGCCGTAGAGGGCGTTGAGGAAGAAATAGCCCTCGGGGAAGAGCGTCTGCGCTTCACTGTCGGCGCCGCGCTCCAGCCTCTCTCGTAGGAAGGCGAGTTGTAGCCGTACCCCCGAAGGCTCTTGATCCGGCGACGTCGCCGGAGCGACGAGCCGGACCGCTCCGACCACCGCGAGGATCGTCAGGAGCGTGGCGAGAGCCTTCCGGAGCACGGACATCGGCACAGGATGTCAGACCTGCGCCTTGATCCACCGCTGGGCGCCGGTGGCGTTGCAGGTGTAGAGCTGCGGGCGGACGTTGTTGTCCGGGCTGCTGCCGGGGATGTCCAGGCAGCGGCCGGACCGCGGGTTCAGCAGGGCCCCGGCCGCGGTGTGCTGCCAGCGCTGCGCCGGGTCGCCGTTGCAGGTCTCCAGCTGGATCGCCGCGCCGTTCGTGGTGGCGCCGCCGACGACGTCGAGGCACAGGTTGTTGCGGGTGAGGATGCGCTCGTCGGAGTGGATCCACTGCTGCGCGGCGGTGCTGTTGCAGGTGTAGAGCTGCGGGCGCACGGCCCGGGTGAAATCCGACCCGGGCACGTCCAGGCATTTGCCGAGCGCGCTGGTCAGCGTGATCGTGTAGGTGGCGGTGTCCCACAGCGGCGTGGCGTCACGGTAGAAGACCAGGTTGCCGTCGTCCTGCAGGCGCAGCGTGCCGGGGCCCTTGCCGGCGGTTCCGGAGGCCCAGATCGCCGGGTTGGCGTAGGCGTCGCCGGCCTTGACCGTGTGGTCGTGGGTGTGGTCGTAGAGGACCAGGTTGCCGTCGTCCTGACTGGTCAGGCGGTACGCCTTCTGGCCGCCGCGGGCCCACAGCACCCGGCTGCCGTCGTAGAGGACCAGGTTGCCGTCGCCCTGCATCCACAGGTGGTATCTCCCGTTGGGCGAGCGCAGCGCCGCACCACGGAACAGCGAGCGGCCGGGCGCCAGAGTGGACGGCCACGGGTCGCCGCGCAGCGCTACGCCGACGTCGGTGTACATCGGCTCGCGCGGCGTCCCGGCGGCGTCGCGCAGGCCGAAGGCGCACTCGCCGGGGATCCTCGTGCAGATCTCCGCGTCCGGGTCGGGGCTCTGGAAGGCGTAGAGGAACAGCGGTCCGGCGTACGACCGGGTGCGCCAGTTGCGGACGCCCTCCTCCAGCGCGTCCCGGACGTAGCGCAGCGCCAGCGGCTCGCGCGGGCCGAGCGTGGAGAAGCCGAACTCGGTGGCCCAGATCTTCTTGTCCCCCTGGCCGTGCCGTTGCAGCACGTCGTACAGGGCCGCCGCGCCGCCGCACTGCGGGTCGCCGTCGGGGCCGAACCCGGACCAGAACCGGTACCAGATCGTCCCGGTGCAGGTGGTGCGGGAGAAGGTGGGCAGATGGCCGCCGCCGATGTCGGGGTACGGGTGGTAGGTGACGGCGTCGAACGTGCCGCCCTTGCCGAGCGTGTAGGCGTGCTCCAGCCAGTCGGCGGCCTCGTTGTCGTTGCGGATCGGGCTGACCGTGGTGTCGGCGTCGCCCCCCGCGGACCCGCCGGCCAGAACCACACAGCCGGGGCACCGCGCGTCGATCACGTCGTGCGCGATCTCGACCAGCCGCCAGTAACGCCCGGCCCGCTGGGCGAGGCTGTTGTCCCCGTAACTGCCGAAGTTCTTGAGGTTGGGCTCGTTCCACACCTCGTACGCCTGCACCTTGGGCCCGAAGTGCTCGACCGTCGCGGTGACGATCGTGCGCCAGTCGTCGTCGCCGGTGGGCAGCCAGTTGTGCTCGCCCTCGTGCCCGCCGGCCCAGGACGGCGCGTAGTCGAGGATCAGCAGGACCCGGACGCCCTGCTCGTGGGCGGCGTTCACCCGGTCGTCGAGGCGCCCGGCGTTCCAGTCGATCGGCCCGCCTCGCTGCGGCTGGAGCAGCTCCCAGAACAGGTCGAGGCGCAGGATCGGCTTCTTCGGCCCGAGGTAGTCGTCCATGGCGGCGATCCGGCCGACGGAGGTGTCGGCGTCACCGCCGTCGGCGAAGCCCACGTCGTCGGCGGTGAACACGTACGGATCGGGTATCGGGACGGGCGCGGCGGCGGGCGGCGCGGGCAGCACCAGGAGCGCCGCGATCAAGGATTTCCACACAGGAGAGTTATAGCGACGACCGCGCATTCTCACCGCCCCGCCGGTGATGCCGGCGATGATCCGGCGCCGGGCCAGGACGAGCGTGACGAACGGCACAGGTCCACGGTCACCCCGGGATCGGCGGCCGGCTGTGCGGCACGTCCCTCCGGTGCCGTACCGGAATCCTCAGATCAATTTCGGCCGTGCCGATCCTCGATTTGCGGCGGAATTCGAGCATCACGGGGAGGCGATGTGGCATCTACGACGCCCCTCCTCCGGTGGCGATCCTGGTACGTGCCGTTCGCGGTGCTGATGGCGGTGGCCGACGTGCTGCTGATCGTTCTCGGCACCCGGACGGGATTCCACCGGCTCGTGGTGTGGGTGCCCGCGGTCTGCGGCGTGGCCACCGCGGTGGCCTCCTTCGCCGCGACCGCCCGCGACGCCGACGGGCCGCTCGCCGCGTTCTGGCGGCGGGTGGCGGTGGCGATGGGCGCGGTCCTCGCCGGCGCGGTGAGCCACACCGTCGACGTCGCCCTGATCCCCTTCGACGGGATGCCGCCGCTCGGCGCGCGCACCCTGCTCTGCTACGTCGTCGGCACGCTGCTCGCCATCGTCGCGCTGCTGCGGCTGCCCGGCGGCGGCCGCAGCTGGCGTCAGCTCACCACGGCCTTGCTCGACCTGGCGGTGGTCGCGGTGACCGCCGGCGTGGCGGCCTCGGAGTATCTGGGCTGGGCCGTCGGCCGGTTCGGCGGGCAGGCGTCGGCATGGTGGCTCAACCTGGCCATGGTCGCGATCGGCGTGGCCGGCGTGACCGTCGTAGTCAAGATCATGTCGGCCAGCCGAAGCCCCGCCGCCCGTGCCGCGCTGTGGTGGCTGTCGCCGATCGGGATCGCCGGGCCGCTGTCGATGATCCTGATGACCGTCCTGCTGCCGTGGCCACACCTCAACGGCAGCGCGGTGGTGCTGCCGTTCGTCGGCCTCTTCGGCACCCTGGCCGCGTACGCCCAGCAGCGGGTGCTCACCGGGCACGGGGCCTCGTCGGCACGGGTCGCGCATCCGGCCGTCTATCGCCGGGGCGCGGCCATCCCGCTCTTCGCCACCGGGATGACGAGCCTGCTGGTGGGCGTGGTCTATCTGCGGACCGGGCACCTCACCACGATCCAGGTGGGCGGCACCACGCTGCTGCTGCTGCTCGTGGTGGCCCGCCAGGCGTTGGCGCTGGCCGAGAACGCGACCCTGCTGGAGACCGTCGCGCACCAGGCCATGCACGACGAGCTGACCGGCCTGTACGGCCGCCGGTCGTTCGCCGCGTCGGTGGCCGGCGCCGAGGGCCCGCACACCGTCGTGCTGATCGACCTCAAGGACTTCCGGTCGATCAACGACAGCCTGGGCGCGGGCGCCGGTGACGCGCTGCTGACCGGGTACGCCCGGCGGCTCACCGCGATCGCCGGGGAGCAGGCCGTCGTGGCCCGTCTCGGCGGCGACGAGTTCGGGCTGCTGCTGCCCGGCGCGCCGGACGCCACCGCGGGCACCGTGGCCCGCCTGGTCGCCGCCGGTGACGAGCCGCTGAGCGCGGCCGGTCACGAGGTCGTCGTCGAGGTGTCGATCGGGATCGCCGACGACACCGACCTGTACCGCCGGGCGGAGATCGCGCTGCGGGAGGCGGCCGGGCACGCCGACGCCCGCGTGGTGCGCTACGACGCCTCGCTGGAGCGGCAGATCAACCAGCGTGCGACGATCGCCGCCGACCTGCGCCGTGGTCTGCACACCGGCGAGTTCCACATGGTGTACCAGCCGATCGTGGCGCTGCCGCACGGCCTGATCACCGGGGTCGAGTCGCTGATCCGGTGGACCCGCGCGGACGGCCGGACCATCTCGCCCGCCGACTTCGTGCCGGTGGCCGAGGAGACCGGGCTGATCGTCGAGCTCGGCGAGTGGATCGTCGACGCGGTGTGCGCGCAGGCGGCCGACTGGCACCGGCGGTACGGCCCGGATGTCCTGGGCTCGGTGGGCGTCAACGTGTCGGCACGCCAGCTGCTCGACCCGGGCCTGCCGGACATGGTCGCGTCGGCGCTGGCCCGGCACGGTCTCCCGGCACAGCACCTGACCGTGGAGATCACCGAGACCGCGGTCTTCGGCGGCGGCCGTGCGCTGGCATCGGTGCAGGCGCTGTCCGACCTGGGTGTGCGCATCGCCCTGGACGACTTCGGCACCGGGCACTCGTCGCTCGGCCTGCTGCGGACCTGCCCGGTCGACGTGATCAAGGTCGACAAGTCGTTCGTCGACGGGCTCAACGGGACACCGCAGCAGGAGGCGATCGCGGGCGCCATCGCCGACATCGCCGAGAAGATGGAGCTGAGCACGGTGGCCGAGGGTGTGGAGCGGCCGGAGCAGGCCCGCCGGCTGTTCGAGCTGGGGTACCGGCGGGCGCAGGGCTTCCTGTTCGCCCGGCCGATGTCCGCCGCCGGCATCGACGCGCTTCTCGATCCGGGGGTCGGTGTCGCGGCCTGACGGTCTCTATACATGAAGTGATGCGCTGAATGCGGCTCTTACGCCGATTCGGAGCGGATTGCTGCGGTAGACGCCTATAACGGGTATAGGCCAGAAGTATCCGCATCCGCAGCCGAGGAGCTTTTGCATGACTACCGTCGCGCCGCGACCGGTGCCCGTCCGGCCACATCCGGTTCGCCGACAGGTCAAGGGGTCCGCGCTGGCGCGTATCCTGCGCACCACGGACGCGAAGCAGATCGGAATCATGTACCTGATCACGTCCGTCGTCTTCTACATGGTCGGCGGTCTGATGGCCCTGCTGCTCCGGGCCGAGCTGGCCAAACCGGGCATGCAGATCCTGTCGCCGGAACAGTACAACCAGCTGTTCACCATGCACGGAACGGCGATGCTGCTGTTCTTCGCCACCCCGATCGTGTTCGCGTTCGCCAACTTCGTGGTGCCCATCCAGATCGGCGCCCCGGACGTGGCGTTCCCCCGGCTCAACGCGTTCGCCTACTGGCTGTACCTGTTCGGCACGCTGACGGCGATGAGCGGGTTCATCATGCCGGGCGGGGCGGCGGACTTCGGCTGGTTCGCGTACACGCCGCTCAGCGACAGCCTGCACTCGCCGGGCATCGGCGGCAACGCGTGGGTGGTCGGCCTGGCGATCGGTGGCCTCGGGTCGATCCTCGGCGCGGTCAACCTGATCACCACGATCCTGTGCCTGCGGGCGCCCGGCATGACCATGTTCCGGATGCCGATCCTCACCTGGAACATGCTGGTCACCAGCCTCCTGGTGATCCTGATCTTCCCGTTCCTCGCGGCCGCGCTGTTCGCTCTCGCCGCCGACCGGGTGCTGCACGCCAAGGTCTTCGACGTGGCGACCGGCGGCCCGATGCTGTGGCAGCATCTGTTCTGGTTCTTCGGGCACCCCGAGGTGTATGTCATCGCGCTGCCGTTCTTCGGCATCATCACCGAGGTCATCCCGGTCTTCAGCCGCAAGCCGGTCTTCGGCTACAAGGGCCTGGTCGCCGCGACC
>NZ_FONV01000030.1 GCF_900113015.1 Actinoplanes philippinensis | reverse complement strand
CGAAGCTCTACGCCGAGAACGACCCGAACCACACCGGCAGCACCTACAACAAGATGATGTACGCGACGACCCGCGACTTCCGCACGTTCAGCGAGGCGAAGGTGTGGGTCGACCCGGGGTACTCGGTGATCGACTCGACGATGATCGACCACAACGGGACCTACTACCGGTTCACCAAGGACGAGCGGAACAACTCGTCCACCTCGCCGTGCAGCAAGTTCATCATCGAGGAGAAGTCCACCGAGCTGCGCGACACCGCCTACGACTTCGTCAAGGACTGCATCGGCTCCGGCGGTGTCAGCGCCGGCGAGGGCCCGCTCGTCTTCAAGTCGAACACCGAGGACCGGTGGTACCTGTTCGTCGACGAGTACGGCGGCCAGGGCTACGTGCCGTTCACCTCGACCGACCTGGACTCCGGCGTCTGGACCAAGGCCACCTCCTACTCCCTGCCGAAGCGCCCCCGCCACGGCACCGTCCTGCCGGTCACGCAGGAGGAGTACGACCGGCTGCTCACCACGTACCAGCCGAACCTGCTGGTCAAGGGCGTCGACGAGGTGCCGCTGACCACCCCGGCCGGAGTCGCGCCGAGCCTGCCCGCGCAGGTCACCGCCCGGTACGCGGACGGATCGTCGTCGAGCGTCCCGGTCACCTGGGATGCGGTGCCCGCCTCCGCGTACGCCCGGCCCGGCCGTTTCTCGGTCGCCGGCACCATCGCCGACAGCCAGAACGTCAAGGCCACCGCGGTGGTGACCGTGCCGGACGCCGCCGCGCCCACGGTGACCGCCACCGCCGCGCCCGGGTGGTTCACCGGCCCGGCCACGGTGACCGTGACCGCCACGGATGAGGTGGACGGCCCCCTCGTGCCGAAGGTCCGCGTCACACGCTCCGGTGAGCCGGCCGGCCCCTGGACCGACCAGATCGGGCCGCTCACCATCGATCGCGACGGCATCCACCTGGTCGAATACGTGGCCGTCGACGCGGCCGGCAACAGCTCCGGCATCGGCTCGGTCACCGTGCGGATCGACCGGACCGCCCCCGTCTCGCAGGCGACCGTCGACGTCAAGGGCCGGACCGTGACCCTGCGCGCCGCCGACGACACCTCCGGAGTCAGCCGGATCGAGTACTCGCGGGACGGCGGCTCGACGTGGCAGCCGTACACCGTGCCGCTCGGCTCGACGGTCCTCTACCGGGCCGTCGACGTGGCCGGCAACGTCGAGACGACCAACCAGGCGGTCCTCCCGCCCGCCGGCGTGGTCCTCGCCCCGAGCGCCACGAAGGCGGCGCTGACCTCGGCGAAGGTCTCCTACGGCACGTCTCCCGTGGTCCGGGTGACGGTCAGCGGCGGGCTCCCGGCCAAACCCTCGGGCACGGTACGGGTGCTGCTCGGCTCCACCGCGGTCGGCGCCGGCACCCTGTCCGCCGGTACGGCCACGGTCAAGCTGGCCCGGAACATCGGCGTCGGCACCCGGAAGCTGCGAGTGGTCTACCAGGGCGACAGCCGGTATGCCGGATCCGCCGCCGACGTGACGCTCAAGGTCGTGGCCGCCGCCTCCAAGACCACGCTGTCGGTCAGGAAGAAGCAGCTCACGGTCAAGGTCACCGCCTCCGGGGTGACGCCGTCCGGCACGGTCCGGATCGTCGCGGTCCGCGGCGGGACGAAGGTGGTCCGCACGATCCGCCTGAACGGCCGGGGCACGGCCGTGCTCGACCTGGGCTCCTGGGCCCGCGGCACCTACCGGATCACGGCCACCTACAGCGGCTCCGGCACAGTCGCCAAGTCGTCGAGCGCAGTGATCAGGGTCACACGATGATCTGATCGGATTCACCGCATCCAATCCGGCCCGCCCGAGCGAAGTAGGGGGTGGCGGCAACAAAGCCGCCACCCCGCACTCGGAAGGACGTCTGAAGATGAGGATCACCCGCGTGGGCGCCCGGGCCGTCGCCGTCGCTACCGCCGCCGTCGTCGCCACCGCCCTGTCCGCCGCTCCGGCCGCCGCGCACAGCAAGAAGCCGCTGGGCACCAAGTCTCTCGCCGCGGTGCTGACCGCCGACAAGAGCGGGTTCGACCACAACGGCCACGACTACGACATCCTCGCCGCGGCCGTGCAGGCGGTGCTCAAGGCCAAGCCGTCCAGCCCGGTCAAGGTCCTCACCGACGGCAAGACCCCGCTGACCGCGTTCCTGCCCAACGACCGCGCCTTCCAGCTGCTGGTCCAGGACATCACCAAGTCGAAGAAGCTGCCCGGCGAGAAGAAGGCGTTCACCGCGGTCGCCGGCCTCGGCATCGACACCGTCGAGTCGGTGCTGCTCTACCACGTGGTGCCGGGCGCCCGGATCCCCGCCAAGACGGCGCTGAAGTCCGACAACGTCAAGCTGAAGACCGCCGCCGGCTCGCCGATCAAGGTCAACGTCTACGGCCACGGCAAGAAGATCTCGATCATCGACCTCGACTTCAGCGACCGCAACGCCCGCGTGATCCGCGTCGACATCAACGGCAAGAACCGCCAGATCGCCCACGGCGTCGACCGCGTGCTGCGCCCGATCAACCTCCCCTGATCCGTACCGGAAAGACAGCGACGCGCGGCCGCCCGCAGGGGCGGCCGCGCGTCGGTGCTTTTACTCAGAAGCCGGCGCTCACCCGGGTGAACGCCCAGTCGGTCTGCGCGATGCCGGAGCAGTCGCTGACCACGCCGCCGCCGGCGCAGCCACGGTCGCGGTTGACCGCCCAGAAGGCGAAGCGGGCCAGCCCCTTGCTCTTGGCGTAGTCACGGATCCGGGTCCAGGTGTCGACCGACGTGACCTCCTGCTGGTCGGAGAGGCCGTTCATGCCGGAGATGCCGATGCGGGAGTACGCCTGGGCGTCGGTCCAGCCGAACGTCGACTTGAGCACGTTCTTCAGGCCCTCGGTGGCGCCCACGGTCGAGGCGTACATGTCGGCGCCGCCGCTGAAGTCGAACGGCATCTGGGTGAAGACGTCGATGTTCGCGCCCTTCGCCTTGGCCTGCTGGATCAGCCGGATGCCGTGGGCGTTCGGGCCGGTCGTCGTGGTGCCGAAGGTGAGGATCGTCTTCACGTTCGGGTTGCGCTGCTTGACGATCTTCAGCGCGTCCACGATCCGGTCCGCGACGACGTAGTTCTCGAACTCGTCGGTGTTCTCGATGTCGATGTCGATCGCCTTGAGTCCGAAGGTGTCGATCACCTTCTGGTACGCGCCGGCGAGCGCCTCGGGAGTCGAGCAGTTCGGGCCGAGCTTGTTGCCGCTCCAGCCGCCGATCGACGGGACGACGTCGGCGCCGGCCGCCCGGATCGCCGCGATGGTGCTGGCGTGCGCTCCGCCGGTCAGGCCGGACGAGCCGTCCCACGCCGGGTTGCAGCCGTTGCTGGCCAGCACGAACGCGAGAGTGAAGGCCTTGATGCCGGTGGCCTGCACGACCGTCGCCGGGGCGGGCGGGTTGCCCCAGCCCGGGTACAGGTACGGCGCGGCCGCCATCTTGGTGCCGGTGGCCGGCGGCGGGGTGGTCGGGCCGGTCGGCGGGGTCGTCGGCGGCGTGGTCGGGGTGGTGCCGCCGCAGACGCCGTTGTCGATCCAGACCGCCCACTGGCTGCTGTTGGTGGCCGGCGACTCGTTCTGCGTCCACCACTTGGCGGTGTAGTTGTGGCCGTTCTGCGAAGCGACGTTGTCCTTCACGTAGACGGCGGAGGCGCTCCAGGCCGGGGCGCACGCGGCGGCCGCGTTCGACGTGGCCATCGGGAGGACGGCGGCGGCCGTGGCCACCGCGCCGACCGAGGTCACGAGGGCGATTTTCCTGCTCAGTCTCATCTCAGGGCCAATCAGGGGAGAGTTGCGAGGTGGGGGTCGATGGTGTCGGCCCAGGCGTTGCCGTTCGTCACATCCCAGTTGATGGACCAGGTCATCGCGCCTCGAATGCCGGGATAGGTGGCCGGCGGCTTGAAGGTGCCGCAGTTGGCGCCCTTGGCCAGGCAGTCGAGGGCGGCGTTGACCACGGACGGGGCGACGTAACCGCCACCGGCGGCGCGGGTGCTGGCCGGCAGGCCCAGCGCGATCTGGTCGGGGCGGAGCCCGTTCTGCAGCGGGATGCAGGCGAGCGCGGTCAGGAAGTTGACGTTGCCCTGGCCGTACGCCGCGTTGTTGTCACACCCGAGCATCGCGCCGGAGTTGTAGTACTGGGTGAAGACGACGGTGAGGATGTCCTTGATGTCGAGCGCGAGCTTGAAGTACGAGGACTGCGGGTTCTGCATGTCGATGGTCTGCGGCGCCATCGTGATGATCAGGCTGCTGCCCACCTTGGCCCGCAGGCTGCGCAGCGCGCTCGCCATGTAGGTGGGGTTGAGCCCGTTCTCCAGGTCGATGTCGACCCCGTCGAAACCGTAGGTCTGGATCAGCCGGTGGACCGAGTCGGCGAACGCCGTGGCGGCGGTCGCGCTGTTGACGGCGACCGTGCCCTTCTCGCCGCCGACCGAGATGACCACCTTCTTGCCGCGCGAGTGCAGCGTGGCGATGTCCGCCTTGAACTGGGCGTCGGTGTAGCCGCCGACCGCGGTGGCCAGGCCCGGGTCCAGGTTGAAGGTGACCGCGCCGGCGGTGCCGGTGGCGTCGGCGAAGGCGACCGCGATCAGGTCGTAGGTGGCCGGGACGGACGCCAGCTTGAGGGGCGCGGCGCCGTTGTCGAAGTTCTGCCAGTACCCGGTGAGGAAGTGCTTCGGCAGCGTGCCGGTCGGCGTGCTGGGTGACGTCGACGGGCTGGGTGACGTCGACGGGCTGGGTGACGTCGACGGGCTCGGTGACGTCGACGGCGAGGAGGACGGCGACGACGACGGCGAAGGGTTGGTGCCACCGCAGACGCCGTTGTCGGTCCAGACGTCCCACTGACCACTGCGGACAGCCGGCGACTCGTTCTGCGTCCACCACTTGGCGGTGTAGTTGTGGCCGTTCTGGGAGGCGGTGTTGCCGCCGACGTAGACCGTGGAGGCGCTCCAGGCGGGTGCGCAGGCCACGGCGGCCGAGGCGTTGCCCGCGAAGTAGGTCGCCGCGCCACCGGCTGCCAGCGCCGTGACCGTGGCGAGTATCAGAGATCTGGAACGCCTCATCGGAGTCCTTCCATGGATGACCTGGGGATGCATCAATGTTTAGGACTGTTAACAGTGAATGTAAAGAGGCCGAACCTTAAACTTCCTAAAATCGGGGCTCATCCCTGACGGTGTACGCGGTCAGCGATCCGTTCTCCTCCTGGTAGAGCACTCCGCCGGTGACGACCACCCGGTACGACAGCTGCGGTGTGCCGGCGAGCACCCGGCCCGTGGTGGCGTCCAGAGCGACGCGGGCCGCGTAGACGACCCCGCCCGCCACCGTCGCCGCGAGGACACCGTGGGCCGGCAGGTCGCTGCGCCACACCTGTCTTCCGGTGCGGCTGTCGAGGGCGACGATCCCGTTGTCCTGCGAGCAGTAGACCCGGGTGCCGTCGGTGGCGACCACCCCGTCGTTGTCCGGCGCGGTCCAGAGGACTCTGCCGTCCGCAGCCGACACCGCCTCCAGGTGTTTCCCGTCGTCGCTGGGACCGTAGAAGACGTCGCCGGCCGGTGAAGCGGTCCCGGTATGCAGATACCGGTTCACGGTCCATCGGGTCGCGCCGGTGGCGATGTCGAACGCGACCGTGCCGCTTTCGGCGGTCCCGGTGACCACGCCGTCGGCCGAGGCCCCGCTGATCAGCCGGCCGTCGGCTCGCCAGGCCTCCTTGCCGTCGCTGAGGCGGACGGCGACGGTCGCGGTGTCGTCGTAGATGTCGCGTCCGGCGGTCACGACCACACCCTTGTCGACGATCATCGTGCCGATCACCGGAGCGGTGACGCCGTTCCAGAGCTCCGCGCCGGTGCGTACGTCCAATCCGACCAGCCCGCTGTTCGGGTCGCTCATCGACTCGCAGTCGGTGTAGCCGGCGATGAGCACCCCATCGGCGACCGCCATCGACGGCGGGTGGTTGGAGGAACCCTCCCAGTCGTGGCTCCACAGCTTGGCGCCGTCGCCGGTGGCGTAGGCCGAGATCCCCAGCTGGTCGGCGATGAAGACGCGGCCGTCGGCGACGATCGGATCGCCGAGGGACGAGCACGAGTCCTCCGAGCGCAGTTCCACCGACCACTTCTTCACGAGCCGTCCCACGGTGGCTGGCGTGATCACGGTCTCGTGCGGGTTGAACGAGGTGTCCTCGGCGTCGTAGCCGGGGTGATCCCAGTGCGGCGACGCGGGCAGGGCGCGGACCGGGGTGGCTGCCGCGCCGACAGCGAGGATCAGGGCGGCGGCCACAGCGGCGGGGGTACGGACAAAAGAATGCACAAATCAAGTTAAAACCGTAGAACGTCACTTAAGCAGGGGATCTGCCGGGATCGAGGCGGAAGAAGGTGTTATCCGGGGTTCCGGAACCCGTCCCCATTGACCGAGGGGTGTCGAACTCTTAACAATGTTTTCAATATCGACACCTCTCCCCCAGGAGGATCCCCATGCGCGGGATACGCACTCTGCTGGGCGCCGCCGTCGTTGCGATAACGCTGGCCGGCAGCCTGACCCTCGCCTCGCAGGGCGACACGGCGGACGCCGCGGTCGGCCCGGTGACCTGGTCCGACGAGTTCAACGGCGCGTCCGGCGCGGCGGTCGACAGTGCGAAGTGGAACTTCGACATCGGTGGTGGCGGCTTCGGCAACAGCGAGCTGCAGTACTACACGAACTCCACGAACAACGTCCGCCAGGACGGTCAGGGACACCTCGCGATCACCGCGCGCAAGGAGAACCCGTCGAACCTCCAGTGCTGGTACGGCACCTGCCAGTACACCTCCGGCCGGATCCTCACCTCCGGCAAGTTCACCCAGCGCTACGGCCGGTTCGAGGCCAGCATCAAGGTGCCGAAGGGGCAGGGCATCTGGCCCGCGTTCTGGATGCTCGGCGACAACCTGGGCAGCGTCGGCTGGCCGCAGTCCGGCGAGATCGACATCATGGAGAACGTCGGCAAGGAGCCGAACAAGCTGTACGGCACGATCCACGGCCCCGGCTACTCCGGCGGCAGCTCGATCGGTGGCAGCCGGACCCTCTCCGCGCCGCTGGGGGACGCCTTCCACTCGTACGCCGTCGAATGGTCTCCGAATCTGATCGTCTGGTACCTCGACGGAAGTGAGTACTTCCGGGTCACCCCGGCCTCGCTCGGTGGTCGTCAGTGGGTCTTCGACCACGGGTTCTACATGATCCTGAACGTCGCGGTCGGCGGCAACTGGCCGGGCAGCCCGGACGCGTCCACCGCCTTCCCGCAGACCATGCTGGTCGACTGGGTGCGCGCCTCGGCCTGGAGCGACTCCACCACCCCGCCCCCGGCCGGCGGCAACGCGCTGAAGAGCAACTTCAACGGCAAGTGCATCGACATCCCCGGCGGTACGGCCAACGACGGCGCCCGCCTGCAGATGTACGACTGCAACGGCACCGGCGCGCAGCAGTGGGCCTTCAACGGTGACGGGACGCTGCGGGCGCTCGGCAAGTGCATGGACCCGGCCGGTGGCGCGCTCACCAACGGCACCCCGATCCAGCTGGTCACCTGCAACGGCAACCCGGTGCAGCGGTTCACCCTCTCCGGCGCCGGCGACCTGGTGAACATCTCGGCCAACAAGTGCGTCGACATCACCGGCTGGAACAGTGCCAACGGCGCTCAGCTCCAGCTCTGGGACTGCGGCGGCACCGCCAACCAGAAGTGGACCCGCGCCTGACCCGCACGGAGAACGACGATGGGGCGCCGCGAGATCGCGGCGCCCCATCGTTTTGTCTGCGGGTGTCAGCTGTCCATGTTCACGATGCCCGGGTTGTCGAGCAGGAACTGGGCGACCTGATCCTGCTTGACCGCATTGAAGAACGCGGTGGCCTGATCCGGGTTGCTGAACTTCTCGCCGAGGTAACCCGTGTTGTTGGCCGGGTTCTCGAAGATGCCGCCGCCGTCGAGCTTGATCGTGACCATGTCGTCGACGTTGACGTCCTTGAGCGCCAGCGCCCACTCGATCGGGCTGTTGCCGCCACCGGCGAAGGTCAGCGATTTCCCGGCCGCGTCCATGATCTTCGTGATCTTGCCGACGTCGGTGATGACGCCCTTGCTCATCGCCTCTTTGGCCATGGCCTTGATGAACTGCTGCTGGTGCCGCTGACGGTCGTAGTCGCTCATGTCGACGCCTTCGACGTTCGGGTACCGCTGGCGGACGTAGTCGAGCGCCTGCCACGGCTGGAGCCGGACCGGCTTGGTGCTCTTCTTGTAGTACGCCTGGGGCCCGGTGTACGGGTGGTCGCAGCTGGAGGTGACCGGGCAGCTCGCCTTACGCGGCCGCTGCTTGCCCTCGGGCGTCAGGTGCTCCGACTTCACGTCCATGTCGATGACCATCGAGACGCCGCCGAGTGCCTCGACCATGTCCTTGAAGCCGCCGAAGTTGATGATCGCGGCGGCGTCGAACTGCTCGATCCCGGTGTAGTTGCGGATCGTCTTGGAGAGCACCTTGAAGCCGTTGGTGACATCGATCTTGCCGTTGACCTGGCTGCCCAGCGCCATCGCCGAGTTGATCTTCCCGCGGTGGGCCCGGACGCCGGACTTCGAGTCGGCGGCGATGTCCACATAAAGGTCACGCGGCATCGAGAAGAGGTACGCCGTGCTCATATCGGCCGGAATGTGCGCGATCAGAATCGAGTCGGACAGCGGCGGGGTCTCCGGCTTTCGCGGGTCGATGCCGACGAGCAGGATCGTCAGCGGGCCCTTGATCTCGTCCTTCTTCGTCGCGGCCTGAGCCGCGTCGCCGTCGAGCAGGCCCTCGTCGGTGATACCGCTGGTGTATTTCGCGATCAGGGTCTGGCCGGTGACCAGGGTGCCGCCGCTGGCGATCAGCAGCACGGCGCCGAACGCGGCACACAGCCGCGCCCATAGTGGTGTGCGGCGTTTCGTTGACTTGGGCAACCGGTCTCCTAGCCCCGCTCCGACATCGAACACGCATGATTCCACGGCCAGGCAACACCGAGGCAAGCGTCTTCGGGGCCGACGTGACCGGTGCCACCTTAGTTCCAGTACGGCTCGAACACCTACCGGGTTCGATCGGCGCTATTTACTTATACAGTTAACAGTCCTAATAATTAGCCATGCGTCGATCGGTACTCCTCGCGTCGGCGGCAACCGTGGCCGCCGCCTGCTCCCTCGTCTATGTGGCCTCCACCGCCAACGCGGCCGTGGCCTGCGCCCCCGCCTGGAGCGCGTCCTCCGTCTACGTCAAGGACAACGTCGCCTCCAAGGGCGGCAACAACTACACGGCCAAGTGGTGGACGCAGGGTGAGGACCCGGTCCTCAAGAGCGGCCAGTGGGACGTCTGGATCAACAACGGCGCCTGCGGGGGTACGACGAACCCGTCGCCGTCGAGCCCGTCCCCCTCGAAGTCGCCGTCGACCAGCCCGTCCCCGTCGACGTCGCCCTCCACGTCACCGAGCCCGTCCACGTCGCCGAGCACCCCGATCCCGGTCGGTGGCCTGCCGAAGCACGCGCTCATCGGCTACCTGCACGCCAGCTTCGCCAACGGCGCCGGCTACCTGCGGATGGCCGACGTGCCCGCCGACTGGGACATCATCAACCTCTCCTTCGGCGAGCCGACGAGCGTCACCTCGGGCGACATCCGGTTCACGCTCTGCCCGGCGACCGAGTGCCCCGGCGTGGAGAGCGAGGCCGAGTTCATCGCCGCGATCAGGGCGAAGCGCCAGGCCGGCAAGAAGGTGCTGCTCTCCATCGGCGGGCAGAACGGTCAGGTGCAGCTCACCACGACCGCGGCCCGGGACAAGTTCGTCAGCTCGGTCAGCGCGATCATCGACAAGTACGGACTGGACGGCGTCGACGTCGACTTCGAGGGCCACTCGCTCTCGCTGAACACCGGCGACACCGACTTCAAGAACCCGACCACCCCGGTCATCGTCAACCTGATCAGCGCGCTGAAGTCGCTGAAGACCCGTTACGGCGCCGGATTCGTGCTGACCATGGCCCCGGAGACGTTCTTCGTCCAGCTCGGCTATCAGTACTACGGCTCGGGCCCGTGGGGCGGCCAGGACCCGCGCGCCGGGTCGTACCTGCCGGTCATCCACGCGCTGCGCAACGACATCACCGTGCTGCACGTGCAGGACTACAACTCCGGCTCGATCATGGGCCTGGACAACCAGTACCACTCGATGGGCGGTGCCGACTTCCACATCGCGATGACCGACATGCTGCTCGCCGGCTTCCCGGTCGCGGGCAACACCGCCAACGTGTTCCCGGGGTTGCGGGAGGACCAGATCGCGTTCGGCGCGCCGAGCTCGGTCAGCGCCGGCAACGGCTACGTCGCCCCGGCCGGTGTGCAGCAGGCGGTGACCTGCCTGGTCAAGGGCTCGAACTGCGGCGGATACACGCCGCGCAGCGGGCTCAACCCGGACTTCCGGGGCCTGATGACCTGGTCGATCAACTGGGACCGGTTCTACAGCTGGGAGTTCCGGAACAACCACGAGCCGTTCCTGAACGCTCTTCCCTGATTTTTTCGCGGGACCGATGAGTTCGTGTCGGTGGCCCGGTCTACTTGACCGAGACCACCGACACGAAGGGGCCGCCACCATGGCGAATGTCATCTCCACGCTGTTCATCTCGGCCGACGGCGTCGCCGAGATCGACCCGTCCTGGCACTTCCCGTACTTCGACGAGAACATGGGCCGGGCCGTCACCGAGGACTACGCGACCTCCGATGTGCTGCTCATCGGCCGCAAGACGTACGACAGCTTCGCCGGCGCCTGGCCCGAGCGGGAGGCCGGTGGTGGTGAGGACGCGCCGTTCGCCAAGCAGCTCGGCGACATCCGCAAGGTGGTCGCGTCGCGTCAGGACCTCACGTTCACCTGGCGCAACTCGGAAGTCATCGACGGTGAGCTGACCGACGCGGTCCGTGCGCTGAAGGCCGACGAGAGCATCAAGGGCATCCTGATCCCCGGCTCGCTCGACGTGGTGCACCAGCTGCTGGCCGCCGGGCTGATCGACGAGCTGCGGCTGCTCATCCATCCGGTCGCGGCCGGCAAGGGCGAGAAGCTGTTCGTCGACGGCGCCCCGGTCCAGCACCTGAAGATGCTGTCGACCGAGGCGTTTCCGACCGGGGTGATCCGGGTGATCTACGCGCCGGTCGAGCCGCCCGCCCCGGCCGGATACGAGGACGTCAAGGACTTCCCCGAGGGCCAGTAGGGCCGGCGAGCGGTGTCCGGGATGGCTCCGGGTCCGGCCACCGGAGCCATCCCGGAATCAGGACTCGTCTCCGTGGTGGGGGTGGAACTCGCGGTCGTGGTGCACGAGCCGTCCGCGGGCTGGGCCGAGCAGCACGTCGACCACCTCTGCGACGACCACCGTCGAGTCGCCGACCGGGAGCCGGTGCAGCGGCACGGCCCGCAGGCTCGCCTGGGCGCCGGGCAGGAACGGCTCCCCGGTCGGCAGCACGTCCCAGCCCTGATCGGGAGTGAAGCGCGGCCCGTCCGACCGGGCGAAGTCACGGGCCAGCGCGAGGTGCGGGGGCCCGAGCAGATTGACGGTGAGACTCGGGGCGGCCAGGATCGCCCGCGCCGAGCGGGACCCCATCACCGAGAACGACAGCGCCGGTGGATCCACCGAGACCGACGCCACGCTGGACGCGGTGAGCCCGGCCGGGCCTCGTGGCCCGCCCGCGGCGATCACCGCGACCCCGGTCGGGAACCGGCGGAAAGCATCCTTCAGCCGGTCGCCGAGTTCGGTATCGATCCTGCTCAACACTGGTTACCTCGTCCCTGCCGAGCCGTACGGGACGACGGTAGAACCTCAACCTGAATTGAGGTCAAACCCCGTCGTGCCGGAGGGCGTACCCGAGTAATTAAGGTATGCCTATCCTTATCTGCATGTCCGACGTGTTGTTGCGGCTCAGCGGGGTGTCCGTGCGGCACGAGATGTATGACGAGACCGGAGCCGTGAGTCACGGCACACCCCGCCCGCGGGACGTGACAGCCGAGGTGCGGGCCGGCGAGGTGGTGCTGCTGCTCGGGCCGTCCGGGTGCGGCAAGTCCACTCTGACCCTCACCGCCAACGGGCTGATCCCGCACGTCGTCGGCGCCCGGATGGACGGCACGGTGACCGTCGCCGGCGTCGGGACGACGACCACCACGGTTCCCGCGCTGGCCCGCGACGTCGCGATGGTCTTCCAGGACCCGGACGCGCAGATCGTCACCGCCACGGTGCTCGACGAGGTCTGCTTCGGGCCGGAGAATCTGCTGGTCCCGGCCCCGGAGGTGCTGGCGCGGGCTGAGGAGGCGCTGCGCCGTGTCGGGCTCTGGGAGCGCCGCGACGACGACCCGGAGCACCTGTCCGGCGGTGGCCGTCAGCGGCTCGCCATCGCGTGCGCGCTCGCCTTGCGTACCCCCGTGCTGGTCCTCGACGAGCCGACCGCCAACCTCGACCCGGCCGGGGTCGAGGAGGTCTACCGGATCCTGCGGGAGATCGCCGCCGGCCGGGACCGGGCCGTGCTCCTGGTCGAGCACAACCTGGACGCGGCGATCGGCTTCGTCGACCGGGTGCTGGTGCTCGACGCCGACGGGCACATCGCCTTCGACGGTCCGGCCCGCGCGATCCTCACCGGGCACGTCGACGAACTGCTCGCGCTCGGCGTGTGGCTGCCGGTGGCCACGCTCGCGGCGCTGCGGCTGCGGGCGGCCGGGATCACCCTGGACCCGCTGCCGCTGACACCGGGCGAGCTGGCCGCCGCCCTCGACACGACGCCCGCGCTGCCGGCTCCCCGGGCCCGGGCGGCCGCCGACGTCGCCGCCGAGACCGCCATCGTGGTACGCGACCTGACCGTCCACCGCGGACGCACGACCGTCCTGCACAGCGTGTCCCTGACCGTCGCGGCCGGCGAGTTCGTCGCGGTGGCCGGTGCCAACGGGGCCGGCAAGACCACGCTGGCCCAGGCGATCGCCGGAGTGGTAGGCGCCCGCCGCGGGACGGTCGAGGTGACCGGGCGGGCCGGGTTCGTCTTCCAGAACCCGGAGCACCAGTTCCTCACCAACCGGGTCGAGGACGAGCTGGCGTACGGCCTCCGGGTCTTGAGGAGACCGCAAGCCGAGATCGACGCCCGCGTCGGCGCACTGCTGGACCGGCTGGGGCTGGCAGAGGTGCGCGAGGTGCACCCGTTCCTGCTGTCCGGCGGTCAGAAACGCCGGCTCTCGGTCGGCGCCGCGCTGGTGACCAGGCCGACGGTGCTGGTCCTGGACGAGCCGACGTTCGGGCAGGACCGGGAGCGCGCCGCCGAGCTGCTCGACCTGCTCGACGGGCTGCACGCGGACGGCACCACCGTCGTCGTGGTCAGCCACGACATGCACCTGGTCGCCGAGTACGCCACCCGGCTGCTCGTGCTCGCCGGCGGCCGGGTGATCGCCGACGGCGTCCCGTCCGGCGTCTACGCCGACAGTGCGGTGCTGGCCGCCGCCGGGCTACAGCCACCACCGCTCGCACAGGCCGCCCGCGCCCTCACCCGCCATCCCGGCTGGCACGGCGTGACCCGCCTGGCCGACCTGCCCGCCCTGGAGCCGACCCGATGAGCGTGTGGTCGCTGCGCTCGTACAACCCGGTGGTCAAGGTGCTCGCCCCGGTGCCCGCGATGATCGTCACGGCGCTGTCGCGGGACCTGTGGACACCCGCCGTCCTCGCGGTGATCGCGCTCGCCATGCTGCTGATCGGCGGCGGGCTGCGCGGGCGGACCCTGATCGCGGCGATCGCCGGGCCGCCGCTGCTGGTGGCCCTGCTGACCGTGTCGTTCGGCGTGTGGACCGACCCGGACCTGGTCGATCACACCACCGCGTTGCTGACCGCCGGGCCGTTCACCCTCTGGTCCGGCGCGCTGGAGACCGGGCTCGCCACCGGGCTGCGGGTGGCCGCCGTGATGCTGCTCGCCCTGATCGCCGGCCTCACCACCGACGGGACCGACCTGGTCCGCTCGATGATCGCGCACCTGCGGATGCCCTACCGGATCGGGTACGCGGGGTTCGCGGCGATGCGGTTCGTGCCGAGGTTCCGGCGCGACCTGGAGATCATCCGGCTGGCGCACCGAGTGCGTGGCGTGGACGGCGGGCGCGGGCCGGTCGCCACGCTGCGCCGGTACAACGGGTACGCCGTACCGCTGCTGGCCGGGGCGATGCGGCACGGTGACCGGGTCTCGCTGGCGATGGAGGCGCGCGGGTTCGGGGCCTTCGCCACCCGTACCGAGCGCCGGCACGTCCCGCTGCGCCTCCGTGACGCCGTCCTGGCGGTCTGGCTTGTCGCTGTCTGTCTCGTTCCCCACCTGTTGTCTGGAGCCCTCGGATGAAGTCCTTGACTACCCGCTACCTGATGGCGTGCGCGGCGATCGGCGCGGCCACCGGTGTCCTGCTGATACCCGCGTTCTTCGTGTCGTTCGCGATCGCCGCGACCGTCCCACTGGCGTACGCCGCGATGGCCGGCGTCTGGTTCCTCGGCCCGGTCGTCGCCCTCGCCGTGCTGCGGCGCCCCGGCGCGGCGGTGCTCACCATGTTCCTCGCCGGGATCATCAACGTGGCCACCCCGGCCGGGCCGAGCGCGATCCTCACCGACCTGATGGTCGGCGCCGCCCTGGAGCTGGGCTTCCTGGTCACCCTCTACCGGATCTGGCGGCCCTGGCTGTTCTTCGTGACCGGCGCGCTGTTCCAGGTCTACTACGCGATCAGCGCCTACGCGTACTTCAACATCGGCGACATGACGACAGCCGCCCGGGTGAGCTTCTTCGTCCTGCTGTTCGGCAGCACGACGGCGTTCATCCAGATCGGACTCGTCGTCGCGCGACGGCTGATCGCCGCCGGGGTCGGCCGGGGTGTGGCGCCGGTGTCAGCCGCCCGATGAGCCGGTTGAGCAACCGCCTCCGGTGGCGCTCGTGAGGAATCAGGTGCCGCCGGGGTAGGTGCCGGCGCAGAACTCCGCCTCGACGACCATGTCATCCGGCTAACGATCATGCAGGTCAGAGTAGGTCGGTCAGGCCGGCCGGTGGTTACGGATCATGTTGGTAACGGCCCGGAGAGCCAGCCGAGCGAACCCGGCCGGCTGTCGGTATCTTCCTGCGCGTGTTCATCGGACGTCAGGACGAACTGCGGGAACTGCGCACCGCGCTCACCGAGAGCGGGGTGTGCGTGCTCACCGGGCCGGCGGGCATCGGGAAATCCGCGCTCGCGGCCGCCTGCGCGCCACCGGGGACCTGGACGGTGAGCCTGGCCGGCAGCAGCGCCGACCCCGACGAGATGGCCGCCACCCTCGCCGCCGCACTCCGCGCCCGGATGGGCAACCCACTGGTCACCGACGTCGTCCAGGACTTCGCCGAGCGGGTCGCGCGGGAGCCGGAGCCGACAGTGCTGATCGTCGACGACATCCCGGCGCTCACCGAGGAGTCGGTCGAACGCCTCATCGTGCGGGCGGCCGGGCGCCGGCTGCGTACCGTCCTGATCACCACCCGGGTGCCCGGCATCCCGGCGCCGGTCCTGGAACTCGGGCCGATGGCCGGCGCCGAGGCGGCCGAGCTGCTCGGCGACGACGACCCGGACCTCCTCGCGCTCCTCGGCGGGCACCCGCTGGCGCTCCGGCTGGCCGGCCTGGCGCTGCGCAAACACGGCCCCGCCGACCTGGCCGACCGGCTCGCCGACGTGCCGTCACCGCTGACCGTGCTGCTCCGGGACCGGTTCGACGGCCTCGGCGAGCCGGCTTCCCGGGTGCTGCGGTTCTCCGCGCTCAGCTCGCCCGCCGCCCTCCCGCCCGGCGTGCTGCGCCTGCTGCTCGGCCGGGCCGTCGCCGAAGCCGTCGACGAGCTGCACCGGGAACTGCTGGCCACCCCGGTCGACGGCGCTCTGCAGGTGCACTCGGTGGTCCGCGACGCGGCCCGGCAGCACCTGCCGCCGGTCGACTGGACCGCGCTGGCCCGCCGCCTCGCCGACGCCGTGATCGACCACCCGTGGTCCGACCCGGCCGAGTCGTTCCTGGTCAACCGGCACGCCGACCGGCTCGCCGGGCGGCCGGACCTGCCATTGGCCATCGTGGACCGGCTGCACCGGCGGGTGATCACCCTGCGGGAGCCGGTGCTCACCGCTCCCCACCACCGTGAGCTGGCCGAACACCACTTCGACGACCCTGCCGTGCTGGTCGGGGCGGCCGAGCTGATGCGGGAGGCCGGCGCGCTCGACGAGGCCCGCGACCACGCGGACCGGGCCGTGCCCCTCGCCACCGACCCGGAGCTGCGCGGCCGGGCCCGGCTCCTGCTCGCCGAGGTTCTCGACGAACTCGGCGACACCGGCCGGGCCGAGCACCTGTGGACCCTGCTGCGCACCGGACCACCGTCGCCCGACGTCGAGGTGCGGTTCCTGCGGTCGCGACGGCTCCGCGGCCGGTACGACGAGGCCCGGACCGGACTCGCCGCATTCATCGACGAGCACGAGATCCGGTACTCGATGCTCGACCTGGTGCAGTCGGCCCAGCTGGAGCTCGCCCGTACCGAGATCGAGGACGGCGCCCAGCCGGACGCCCGCCGCCGGGCCGCCCGGGTGATCGCCGCCCACGCCGGCCCCGACCGGCAGGACCATCCGGCTGTGACCGACGCGATCCGGGTGCTCGTCGACGCCCGGCTCACCCCGCCGCTCACCGACCCCCGCGAGGACCGGCCCGTCTGGGAGGACACCGAGCGTGAGCTGCGCCGTCTCCGCGACCACTGGGCCGGCACCCACGGACCGCGGCACAGCGTCACCCTGGCGCTGACGGTTGCGCTGGGCGAGGCGCTCACCGCCCTCGGGCGTCCGGGCGACACCCTTTCCCGGGTACGCGACGACGTGCGCGACCGTTTCGGCCCGGAGCACCCGGCCCGGTTCCGCGCCGAGATGGTGCTCGGGTTCGCCGCCGCCCGCGGGCACCGCAACACCGACGCCGCCGACCACTTCGAGGGCGCGTTCCACGGCTTCCGGGCCGCCCTCGGCGACACCCACCCCAACACGCTCCGCGCCGAACTGGCCCTCGGCGTGGCTCTCAAACTGACCGGCCGCCGAGGCGGCGCCCGGCACATGCTCCACGTGGTGCGGCACGCCCCCGGCAGCGTCGGCATCGGCACCGACCTGTTCCTGCAGAGCGCCTTCGGCTCGGGCCTGAGCGTCTTCCCTTCCTGGCTGTGGCGCCGCCTGACCCCGCAGCCCCGCGACTGACCGCGACTCTCGCCTTGCGGCCCGTCACCGAGTGTGTCGAGTACGAGAAGACCTCAACCGTGGTGACATGCGTTCCGTAACCATTCGTGATAATCGCTGCGCGCGGTCATGACGGGGGTTGTGGAAGGGAACACTGGTGGCGGCATTGGCGGATGTCCGGCGGCGGGCCGGGCTCACGGCGTTTTACCTCGGCATATTCGCGACCATCTGGCTCAGCGTGCCGGCCAACGAGCCGCCCTGGGGTGTGTTTCTGGTTGCGGGCAGTGTTGCGGCACTGCTCACTGCGGGTGCCGGCGGCGCGTTGCTGATGCGGTCCCGCCTGGAGGAGCTGCTGCGGGACACGGGCGGGGACCGGCGGTATCTGGTGATCCTCGCGGGGGAGCTGGCGGCAGCCGGGTTCGGTGCGGTGCTGCTCGCGGTGACCGGGCGGTCGGAGTACATCGCGGTGCTCGTCGCCGCGGTGGTCGGGCTGCACTTCTGGCCGCTCGCCCCGGTGCTGCGTGATCCGGCGCTGCGGATCCTCGCGGGGCTGGTCTGTGCGACCGCGCTGGCGGGGCTGATCACCGGGATGGTGTCGACGGTGTCGCCGGGCGAGGTGGTCGGCTCCGGTGTCGGCGTGCTGCTGCTGGGCTACGCGATCGGCGCGCTGATCCGCGGTGGCCTGACCCTGCGGCAGGCGCATTCGTAACCGTCTGGATTTCGGGCCTGCGACCGGGCGGGTGACCACGGCTGTTCGAGGCCCGCACCGGTTCGCCGGGCGGGCCTCTTGCGCGTCCACGGGGCGCGTCGGCCGTACCGAAAAAGGGTTTTAAGGGCTTTCCGTTCCAGGAATGGGGTTTTTGTCGTCGAAGGGCGGTAGGGTGCTGGTTTCCAGCACCTAGGACGCGTAGGACCCCCTGGGACGGCTCTGTGGAGAAACTGACGAGTCCCGATCCGGCGACGCATGACGTCGACCGGCTCGCCGAGTTGTTCCCCGCCGCCGTGACCGAGGTGGCGGACGCGTCCGGGAGGCCCGCCCGGGTCGTCGACTTCGACCTGCTCAGGCGGCATCTCGGCGATCGGGTCGCGGAGGGTGCGCCGGAGCGTTATCAGCTGGATTGGCCGGGTAAGCGCCGGGCGCAGCGGGCGGCCCGGGAGCCGGCCGCGGGGGCGTTACGGCCGATGCGGGAGCAGTCCGAGGATTTCGACGGCACCCGTAATCTGCTCATCGAGGGCGACAACCTCGACGTGCTGAAACTGTTGCAGGAGTCGTTCCTCGGGCGGATCAAGGTGATCTACATCGATCCGCCCTACAACACCGGCAACGATTTCCTCTACGACGACGACTTCTCCCAGAGCAAGGCCCGCTATCTGACCGGTTCGGGGCAGGTCGACGCGTCCGGGATGCCGCTGGTCGCCAATCCGGAGTGGGCCGGGCGCTTCCATTCGAACTGGCTGAGCATGATGTATCCGCGGCTGGCGCTGGCCCGGAATCTGATGACCGACGACGGCGTCATCTTCATCTCCATCGACGACCACGAGGTCGACAATCTGCGGAAGATCTGCACCGAGATCTTCGGGGAGCGCAATTTCGTCGCGCAGATCATCTGGCAGAAGGTGTACGCGCCGAAGAACACCGCCCGCTGGTTCTCCGAGGACCACGACTACATTCTGGTCTTCGCCCGGAACCGGGACCGCTGGCAGCCGCGCCCGCTGGCCCGGACCGCCGAGATGGAGGCGCGGTACCGCAATCCGGACGCCGATCCGCGTGGCCCGTGGAAACCGGAGAACATGTCGGCCCGCAACCGGTACGACGCCGGCGTCTACCCGATCACCACCCCGTCCGGCCGGCTGATCGAGGGCCCGCCACGCGGCAGCTACTGGCGGATCTCCCGGCAACGCTTCGACGAGCTGAACGCGGACAACCGGATCTGGTGGGGCAGTGGCGGCGACAACGCCCCGGCGGTGAAACGGTTCCTCTCCGAGGTGTCGGCCGGGCGCACCCCGCAGACGCTGTGGTTCTACGGCGAGGTCGGGCACACCCAGGACGCCAAGCGGAGTCTGCTGCGGTATGTCCCGTTCGAGCACACCGCGAACGTGCTGAACTCGGTGAAGCCCGTCGAGCTGCTGCAACGCGTCCTGCAGCTGGCCGGCCGGCCCGATGACGGCGACATCGTGCTGGACTTCTTCGGCGGCAGCGCGACCACCGCGCACGCCGTGCTGGCACAGAACCGGGCGGACGGCGGCAACCGGCGGTTCATCAGCGTGCAGATCCCGGAGCCGCTGCCGATCGCCGAGAAGGGTCTCGCGTCGATCTTCGAGATCGGGCTGACCCGGGTGCGCAACGTGGCCGCTGAGCTGCGGGCGTCCGGCGTGTCGGGCGACCTGGGCTTCCGGGTGCTGCGGCTGGACTCGCCGAACCTCGCCGACGTCCCCGGGGATCTCCCGCAGAGTGAGCTGGGGTCACTGGTGGATCGGGTCAAACCGGACCGGACGGGCGAGGATCTGCTGTTTCAGGCGTTGCTCGACTCCGGTCTCGACCCGGGCCTTCCGATCACCGTCGCCGACGGGCTGTACGTGGCCGGCGCCGACGACCTGGTCGCCTGCTTCGCGGAGACGATCACCGAGGACGTGATCCGGTCGATCGCCGCTCGCCGGCCGAGCCGGGTGGTCTTCCGGGACTCCGGGTTCACCGACGACGCGGCCCGGATCAACGCCGACCGGATCTTCGCCGCGCTGTCGCCGTCGACCGACGTGAAGGTTCTGTGACCGGTGCGGCTCCAGTTCACGGTTCAGCCGTTCCAGACCGAGGCGGTGGCCGCGGTCGTCGACTGTTTCGCCGGCCAGCCGTATGCCGCGCCGGGGCCGAGCAACGCCCCGCTGGTCACGGACCGGGTGCCGGAGAACGTGCGGGCGGTCCAGCGCCGGGCCGGGCTGCCGCTCTCCACCACGCCGGCGGTCAGCGAGGCGGCGCCGGACGCGCCGAACCTCGACGTGGAGATGGAGACCGGCACCGGCAAGACCTACGTCTACATCAAGACGATCATGGAGTTGAACCGGCGTTACGGCTGGTCACGATTCATCGTCGTGGTGCCCGGGGTGGCGATCCGGGAGGGGGTGCGCAAGGCTTTCGAGGTCACTGCCGAGCACTTCCAGCAGACGTACGGGACACGCCCGCGCCCGTTCACCTACGACTCGTCCGCGTTGCACGAGCTGGAACGGTTCCGTACCGGCGCCGGCGTCCAAGTCATGATCATCAACCTGCAGGCGTTCAACTCGGAGTCCCGCGAGAACCGCCGCATCTACGAGGAACAGGACGGCTTCGGGTCGCGCCGGCCGATCGACGTGATCCGGGCGGCCCGTCCGATCGTCGTCGTCGACGAACCCCAGCGGATCGGGTCGGCTCGCTCGCTGGCGTCGCTGAGCCGATTCGGTCCGCTCATGGTCCTGCGGTACTCGGCGACCCACCGGGTACGCCACGATCTGGTGCACCGGCTCGACGCGCTCGAGGCGTACCGGCGGAAGCTCGTCAAACGGATCAGCGTCGTCGGGGTCGAGGGTGAGCCCGGAGCGGCCAAACGCCGCCTCCAGATCCGCGAGGTGATCCGTGCCCACCTGAGCCGGGAGCGGGAACTGCAGTCCCGGGGCGTGAAGGTGCTGTCGCTGCTCTTCATCGACCGGGTGGTCAACTACCGTGACTACGCGCGCGACGACCAGCTCGGCGACTACGCCCGGATCTTCCTCGACGAGTACCGCTCGCTCACCGGGGGCGAGCCGGACGGCCCGTACCGCCGCTACCTCGACGGCATCCCGGCCGAGCGCACCCACCAGGGCTACTTCGCGATCGACAGGCGCACCGGGCGCATGATCGACGGCAGCTCCTCCGATGTGGACGCCTTCGACCTGATCCTGCGCGACCGGGAGCGGTTGCTCTCCCTCGACGAGCCGGTCCGCTTCGTCTTCTCGCACTCGGCGTTGCGGGAAGGCTGGGACAACCCGAACGTCTTCGTCATCGGCATGCTCAAACACAGCGACAACACGGTGTCCCGGCGTCAGGAGGTGGGCCGTGGGCTGCGGCTCGCCGTCGACCAGCACGGCTGGCGGATGCCGGGGATCAACGAGCTGACGGTGGTGGCCGACGAGTCGTACACGTCGTTCGTCGCGGGGCTGCAGGCGGAGGGCGACTTCCGGGCGATCACCGACGGGCGCCGGGTCCGGCCGGCCCTGCCGGTGGCCGTCCCCACGGTCGTCCACCGGGTGGATTTCGACTCGTCGGAGCTGGTGAAACGGTGTGTGGCCGCCCTCGACGACGATCTGACGCGCGAGGGCGAGGGCACGACGGCCGACATCGTGGGCGACCTCGCGGCGCGTACCCACCTCACCCGCCGCACGATCGCCGCCATCCTCACCGCCGTCCGCCCGGCGACGTTCGCCCTCTGCTCCGGCCCCGGCGCCGCGGCGATCATCAACCGTGAGAAGACCGCCCTGATTGCCGAGCGCACGGGCTGACTGCTCAGCGCCGCGGCGCCACGAGCGGCGTTCCGATCGGTGGTTCTCGATCGGGACCGGTCTTCTGGTCCGGGCCGCCTGGATCTCTGGTCCGGGTCGGCTTGGTCTCTGGTCCGGGTCGGCTTGGTCTCCGGTCCGGGCCGGTCTCCCGGTTCCGGGTACTCGGGCTCGGGAACCGGCCGGGAATTCCGCAACAATTCCCGGCCGGCCCGCCCCATCGTAAGGAGCAACATGACCGTCCGAGGCGTGCCGGCCGCGATTCTTCTGCTGATCCTGGTCCTCGCCCCGGCGCAGGCCGCCCCGATTGCCCTGCCCGCAACGCTTCCGGCCGAAACATCACCCGGAATCCCGGGCGCGGCGCTCATGTCGGCGTCGAAGGCGTCCCTGGCGGCTCGGTGACCGTCGGCGAGAGGATCCTCGGGGTCCAGTCGACCGTAGGCCTCACTGCCGAGGTCAGCGTCGAGCCCGCAAACGTCGGCCGGAAGCTCCCGGCCGTGACCCGCGGGACTGCCGTCTGGGCCTGGCCGTGGGCGCTGGTGATCGGTCTCAGGCTGACCGTCATGTACCTCGCTTACCGATTCCTCCGCCGCAGGACGTCCCGCCGACAGTCGAAGAACCTGGCGGCAACTCTGGACCAAGCGCCCGCGCAATGAGGATGATCAGTACGACATCGACGTCGTGTCCCCACCCGGTGACAACGAGTTCCCGCAGGCCCGCCCGGTCTGCGCCGGGACGCACCGACCGAGCCACCACCTCGATGATCAGGAAGGACGAGCCGACATGACCGACTTCTCCACCCGCCTGCGCCGCGCCACCATGGTCGAGCACCGCGAGGCCGAGACCCGCGGCTTCATCTCCCGCCTGATGGCCGGCGCCGTCCCGATGGCCGGTTTCGCCGCTCTGACCGCGCAGTACCTGGCCGTCTACCGGGAGCTGGAAGCCGCCGCCGACCGGATACGAGCCGAAGCCGGCCCGGCCGCCGGTTTCGCCGACCCTGCGCTGATCAGGGTCCCGTCCCTGGAGGCGGACCTGGCCCACCTCTACGGCCCCGGCTGGGAGTCGACAGTCACCGTCCTGGACTCGACCCGCGCCTACGCCGGCCGTCTCCGCGACCTGGCGGCGACCTCGCCCACCCACTTCATCGCCCACCACTACGTCCGCTACCTGGGCGACCTGAGCGGCGGCCAGATGATCGGCCGTACCCTGTCCAACCTGTACGGCCTGGGCGAAGCCGGAACGTCGTTCTACCGCTTCGACCGGATCCCCGACGCCCGCGCCTACAAGATCGCCTACCGGGAGCGCCTCAACGCCCTGCCCTTCTCCGACGACGAAGCCACCACCACCGTCAACGAGGCCCAGTTGGCGTTCCGCCACAACACGGCCGTCCTCGTCGAGTTGGGTGCCCTCTACCCCGAAAGCCCGGAAGACCTGGCTCCCGCCGCCTGACCCCACCCGTCATCCACCCGGGTCCGCCCCTGCCAGGCCGGGACCGGTCCCGGCCTGGCCCGGTCCGGTCTTGCCCGGCCTGGCCCGGTCCGGTCTTGCCCGGCCTGGCCCGGTCCGGTCTTGCCCGGTCCGGTCCGGTCCGGTCTTGCCCGGCCGCGCGGAACGCCACCCTGCATCCCGAGCTTCTCCGGCGCGTCTACGAGCCGGCCAGGTCGGTCAGTTCGCGGAGGAGTTCGGAGACGGCCACCGGATCCAGGTTGTCGAGCGTGATGTGGCCACGGTCGTCCCTCCTCCACCAGCGCTCGCCGCTGCCGTCATGCAGGTAGACATCGGTCAGCTCCTGCTCCGCGGCCATGTCGACATACCCGATGGAGAACCCCGGCTCGAACTCCACGGCCACCTCTCGGCCGGGCTCGATCACGCATTCGATGCTGCCCTGGTGGCCGGCGTCCTGCGGGGTCTCCCTGCGCCAGCCGCGGCGCTCCAGGCCGAGCAGCCGGCCGGTCTGCACCTTGACGCCCTGGAACCGGACGAGCCGGCTGGTCGTCGCCTCCTCCTCGGTGAGGGCGAAGACCGGTCGTCCCAGCTGTGCGAACGGCTGGAGAATCTCGTAGTCGGCGAAGACCGCAGCCCACACGGCGAGGTCATCGCCGAGGTGCAGCGGGTGGGCGACACCGATCACCGCGTCGTCCGGCACGGTGGTCGCCTCATCGTCCACGGTGGAGAACGTCCGGTCCTCGGCCACGCGGAACGAACTGACGGCGACCACCCCGCCCGGCGTGCCGTCGACGCCCGGAGCCGGATCGAAGCGGGCCCAGACCAGGCGGCGGACCAGGTGCCACAGCAGGGGATGCTCGACGAACAGGCGCCGGAACTCGGCACCGGACCAGCGGCGGTTGGTGATCATCGCGCGTTCGAGCCGGCGCACCTGATCGGCGGCCACCGCCCGTACGTCCTTCTTCAACGCGCTGAACTGCTGATACGCGGCGGGGGCCAGAGTGGCGTCGTCACGGACCCCGGGCTTGGGCAACGCCTTGAGCCGCTTGCCTCCGGGCTCCGCCACGACCGGCTGCAACTGCTCGTCGAAGCCGACCACGAACTGCCGCGAACCGTAGTCGAGCCGCATTCCACCACCGGCGTCGAGGCCGAAATCGGGCACCAGGCGGTCGGCCAGTTGCTCGGCGGTCAGGCCCAGCACGGCCCCCACCTCGTCCATCTTTCGCACGGCGGCGTTCTTGAGACCGGTGAACCTCGACCGCTGCGCGATGGTGTGCAGCTGCATCATGGCCACGTCGGTGCCGATCGAGGTCAGCACCTGCAATCCGATCACCGACTTGTTGTGGCCACCGGCCCCCGGCCAGGCGAGGATCAGCGGAGTCAGCCGGCGCACCGTGTCGTCGTCGCCGAGATGCCCGAGCGCCTCGAACGCCCACCGCTCCTTCCAGACGGATCCGGACGTCTGCCACAGCTCGAAGAGACTCCACGCGAACGCCGCCAGACTCGCCGGCTCACACGCCTCGCGAACCGTCCCGAGACCGGGTGACGGGACGCCCGGCGGGGACAACGCGAGCAGCACGAACAGGTTCGACACCGCCTCGTCCGGCAGCGACCCGGACCCGTCGCGCAGCAGGATCGGCCGGAGGACACCGGGCGTCGCCCAGGCCGGGACGGCGGGGATCTTGGTCGGGTCGAGAGCGTCCGGATCAGCGGTGACCAAAGTTTCCACCGCTGCCGCCACCGCGTCACCGTAACTCCGGGCGGCGGAGCGCACCGCCTCGGTGTGGCCGTTGGTGTGCAGGGCCAGCAGCGCGCTCTCAGCCTGTCGCCGGGCCGGGCCGAGCTTGCCGAGCGCCGGTGGGATCAGCGCGCGGGCCGCCTCGGCCGGATGCCGCAGCAGCCACGCCAGCGCCTCGGCCCGCACCCCCTTGAGGCGGGCCATCCAGTCCGCCATCAGCACCGCGATCTCCGGTGCGGCGAACGGCTGCAGCGCCGGGGCGACATCGACCGGTGAGTGCGGCGCCAGGCTCATCAGCGCCAGCAGCGTGTCCGCGCCGAACCGGGCGGTGATCAGGCGCATGTAGGTCCCCGCCATCCACGGGTCGCGGGGCCGCCACTCGAGCAGCGTGGGATGGGCGATCTCCTCGGGTGTGTCGACGAAGAACAGGAACGCGTCGCGCATCGGCAGCTGATTGCCGAGCACCGCCTGCCGCCGAACCTCCGGATCCCACCGGCCGTCATGGTCGTACCGCTGGAACGGCAGCGCCTCCCACCGCTCCCGCTCGCCGGGCAGCCAGCCGAACGTCATCGCGTCGTCGCAGCTCAGGCCGGTGATGACGACCGGTGCGGCCGGTTCCGGGAGGTGCCGCCACGGAGGGTCGGCGAGGACCGGCGGCACCGCGGAGAGCGGGGCGGTCGCCACGGCCGCCGCCTCGGCGAGGAGCCGCCCGACCCGCTCGGCGGCCTCCGCACCGAGCCGGGGGAGGACCGACTCGGCCAGCGCACGGTGTTTCAGCAGGTGACCGCGGAACAGGTCGGCGACGGCCGGATCTCCGGCGGCCTCGGCGAGCAGACGCAGGGCCCGGGCCGGATAGCGCTCGGCGTTGTCGAGTAGAGCTGGTTTGACGTATTTGACGCCGATCCGCCCGATCAGCCCACGTGTCGCCTCGTCGCCGGGAAGGGCCGCCAGAGCCGAGAGCAGCCGCCGCTGGTCGTCGGCCGAGTGATACGAGTCGTCAAACCAGTCGCACAGCATCGGGGCCGCCGCCGCGCCGAGTCCGTCGATCATGGTGACCAGCAGGTTCATCGAGTCGGTGACGGCATCCCGATCGGCGAGCGGCGCCAGGGCCGACACGTCCTCCGCGGTGGTGGCCGCCATGAGCAACAGCGTCGCGAGATAGCCGTCGCCGGCGGCGACAGCACCGTCCCGCGCCGCCGCAAACCAGCCCCGCTCCTCCGGAACGAGGACGCTGACGGCGGCACGGACATAAGAGCCCCCTTCGTGGTACGCCCGTAAGACGTCCACCACCTGGGCATACACCGTGTCGGGTGCCACCGCGAGCGCCTGGCGCACCCGCAGCACGGCCCGGGTGGCCCCGCAGGGCTGCCGAACCGATCGCCGTTCCCCGGGTTGCCGGTGACGGACTCCTGGCCGCTGCCGGGAGGCGCTCAGCGAATGGTCGTCCTGCACGATCAGCCCGGCGAAGGTGACCGCAGCCTCAGCCGCGAAGACCAGCCCCCGCTCCCGAATCCACATGTCGGCGAAGGAGACGGCCCAGTCCCCCGACTGCCAATGCCCGTAGTCAGCGATGGCAGCCACAGCCGCCGCCCCCAGCGGCGTCGCCTCAGGCAGGCCGTCGAGCCACCCCGGAGCCGCCCGGCGGACGTCTTCGGTGGTGGTGGCCGCCGCGAGCACCGCCTCCACCCGTGTCGGCTGCCGTGTGAGCTCGGCCTCGGCAGCAGCGCGAGCTTTCGGGTTGGGCGTGAACCGGCCGAGCCCGGCAGTGCCCCGCCGCGGTGTCCTGACACGAAGCCACGCCGTCGGCAGAACAAGAACGTCTTCATCAGCCACCGCACCCGCCGTGTCGTCGGCTCCCGCCGCGAGGGCATCAGTCTCGAAGGTCTCAGCCGCCGCAATCGCGACAGGCCCGGCGACGCCGGCCACCTCGCCGCCGCTCCTCGCACCGGAAGCCGCCGGAGAGACACCGGATGCAGTCACGGACACCCCATCAACCGGGGATGACGGGTCGCCCGGACTCACGGCAGGGATGGTGACCGGCGCTTGCCGGGATGGACCGGTGGTCTCGGCATAGCCCTTGCGGATCTTCTCGTTGATCAGCTTCGTTTCGTGCGCCACCGCGGCGGCCTCGTCGGGCAGGGCCTTGACGCTGGTCTGCCCCTGGGTGCCGAGCCGGCCGAACCGGACCGTGACCTGCCCGCCGGCCCGGGAGATCGCCCAGAACTTGGCCGACGTGCCGTCGACGAACTCGAAGCTCCGCATGGCGCGCACAGTAACGGCCGGGTCCGACAAAAACCGGAGAGCGAAGCGCGGTGCCCAGGCGACCGCCTGGCGGACAGCGGCCGGCCGGCTGGTGGCAGGGGCGGTCAGGTGGTCAGGTCGGTCAGGTCGCGTAGTAGCTCGGAGATGGTCACCGGGTCCAGGTGTTTCAGGGTTACGTGGCCCTTGTCGCCGCGGGCCCAGCGGCTCCGGGAGGCGTCCTGCAACCAGATGGCTCTGAGGTGTTGCTCGGGGAAGTAGTCGATGCCGCCGATGGCGATGCCGGGCTCGAAGTCGACGATGATCTGCAGGCCGTCGGGCACCGGGAACTCCAGGCGGCTCTGGACGCCCGCGTCCTGGGGGGATTCGCGCTGCCAGCCTCGCCGCTCCATGCCGAGCAGTTTCGTCGCGGGGACCTTCGTGCCCTCGAAACGGGTCAGGCGGCTGCCGCTCACCTCCGCCTCGGCGAGGGTGAACACCGGGCGGCCGAGCTGCGGGAACGGCTGCAGGATCTCGTAGTCGGCGAACACCTCGCCCCACGCCGCCACGTCGGCGCCCAGGTGCAGCGGGTGCGCCACCCCGACCACGGCGTCGTCGGCGAGCGTGGTCTCCTCGTCGTCCACCGTGGACAGGGTGCGGTCCTCGGCGATCCGGAACGCCCCGGCCGGTGTGCCGTCGGCGGTGAAGGTGGCCCAGACCAGACGTCGCACGATGTGCCACAGCAGCGGGTGACCGGCGAACAACTGCCGGAACTCGGCCCCGGACCAGCGCCGATTGGTCACCATCGCCCGTTCCAGCCGGCGGACCTGGTCGGCGGCGATCGTGCGGACGTCCTTCTTCAGGCCGGTGAACCTCTGGTACGCGGCCGGCGCCAGGAGCGCGTCGTCACGTACGCCCGGTTTCGGCAGTGTCTTGAGGGTCTTGCCGGCGGTATCGGTGACGTACGGCCGGAGCTGCTCGTCGAAACCGACCACGAACTGCCGTGGACCGTAGTCGAGGCGCAGGCTGCCGTCCGCGTCGAGCCCGAAGTCGGGGACCAGACGGTCGGCGAGCTGCTCGGAGGTCAGCCCGAGCCCCTCCGCCACCGACTGCATCATCTGCTGCGCCGCGTGCTTGAGGGCGCTGAACTTGGCGCGCTGGGCGATGGTGTGCAGGTGCATGAGGGCCACGTCGCTGCCGATCCGGGCCAGCACGTGCAGCCCGGTGATCGCCCTCTGGTGGCCGCCCTCACCCGGCCAGGCGAGGATCAGCGGCGACAGCCGGCGGACCGTGTCGTCGTCACCGAGCAGGCCGAGCGCGTCGAGAGTCCAATTGTCCTTCGACGCGGAGCCGGCCGCCCGCCACTGCTCGAAGAGGCTCCACGCGAACCCGGCGAGACTGCCCGGCTCGCACGCGGCCCGCACCTCGGCCAGGCCGGCATGCGGCGTCTCCAGCCGGGACATCGCCAGCATGGTGATCAGGGCGGCGGCCGGCGCGGGCGGAAGCGACCCGGCCCGGTCGCGCAGGATCACCGGGCCGAGCGCCTCGGGTGTCGCCCAGGCCGGGATCGGCGGGATCTTCACCGGGACGAGCGCCGCCGGGTCGGTGGCGAGCAGCACCTCGACGGCGGCCGCGGCGTCCGGACCATATCCCCGGGCGGCCTCGCGGACCGTGTCGGCGTGCCCGTTGTCGCGGAGCGCGAGCAGCGCCGTCTCGGCCTGACGCCGTGCCACGCCGGCCTTGCCGAGCGCTGGTGGGATCAGCGCCCGGGCCGCCGCGGCCGGATGCCGGCGCAGCCAGTCGAGCGCCTCCTCGCGGACCGTCTTGAGCCGGGTGAACCAGTCCGCCATCAGGGCCGCGACCTGCGGTGCCGCGAACGGGCGGAACAGCAGGCCGGTTTCGCCGGGAGCACTCCTGCCGAGGGCCAGGAACATCGGCAGCGCGTCGGTCTCGAAGCGGGCCGCCACCGGCCGCAGATAGCTCTCGGCCGCCCAGGCCTCGTCGGGACGCCACTCGGCCAGGGCTTTGCGGGCCAGATCGTCGGGTAGGTCGAAGAGGAAGCCGACCGCCTCGCGCAGGGACAGGTGGCCGGGGATCACGACGTTGTGCGGGATCGCCGGGTCCCGGGTCCGGTCACCGGCGTAGCGGCGGGCCGTCAGCGCGGCCCATCGCTCACGCTCACCCGCCTCCCAGGCCATCGTCGGCTGGTCGTCGCAGGCCAGGCCGGTGATGATGATCGGTTTGGCGCGCTGAATCGGCCGCGTCCACGGTGGGTCGGCGAGCACCGGTGGCACGGCGGAGAGCGGCGCGGGGGCGATCGCCGTGGTGTCGTCGAGGATCTCCCGAACCCGGGCGGCGGCCTCCGGGGCGAGCCGTGTGACGATCTGCGCGGCCAGGTCGCGGTGTTTCAGCACGTGGGCGCGGAGCAGACCGGAGATGCCGCGGCGGGCGGAGACATCGGCGAGCAGCCGCAGTGTCCGGGCGGGGAACCGGTCGCCGTGCGCGATCAGGGCGGGGGTGACGTATTTGGCGTCGGCCCGCTCGATCAGGCCGGCGGTCACCTCGTCGGCGGGCAGGACGGTCAGCGCCGACAGCAGACGTTTACGGGTCTCGGCCTCCACCGCCTCGTCGAGCCAGTGGAACAGCGCCGGCGCCGCGGCCGCACCGGTCCCGTCGACGAGCGTGGCGAGCAGGGCGATCGCGTTCGTCATGATGGTGTCGTCGGCCACCGGGAAGAGCTCCCGCACGTCGGCCGGGGTCGCCGCCGCGGTGAGCAGCAGCGCCGACAGGTAGGCGTCGGACAACCGGACCGCCTCCGCCCGGTCCTGCTCGAACCAGTCACGCCGCTCCGGCGCCAGCACGGACACCGCCGCGCGGGCGAACAGGATCGCCTCCCGGTAACCGGACAGCACGGTCAGGACCGCGGCGTAGTCGTCCTCGGGAGCGGCCGCGAGCGCCTGCCGGACCCGGAGCAGCGCCTGGATCGCGGGATCCGCATACCACCCCTGGCGGGTCTCGCCGGGGCGCAGATGGCGGACGCCCGGGGTGCCGTTGGACCAGTTGCCGGCGGCGGGTGGGTTGTTGTCGTCGATCACGGTCAGCGCCATGAATGTGACCGCTGCCTCGGCCGCGAAGACCAGGCCGCGCTCGGCGATCCACACGTCGGCGAACGGGTTGGCCCACTCATCGCCGGCCCACCGGTACGAATACGCGGCGGCGGCGACGGCGGCCGCACCCAGTGGCGACGCCTCCGGGGAGCCGCTCAGCCACTGCCTGGCGGCGTGGGCGGTGGACTCGGCGGTCGTCGGCGCGTCGAGGATGGCGTCGACATGGCCGCGGGCGTCGGCCACCTTCGCCTCGACGACGCCCCGTGCCTTGGGCCCGGGGGCGAACGATCCGACCCGGTCTCCACCCCGGCGTGGAGACCGATGCCGCAGCCACGCCGACGGAAAAACGAACACATCCTCAGCGGCGCCCGAGGCGGAGGCGGCGCCCGAGACGGAAGCGGCGGAGTAGGAAACGGCGGAGGAGGACGCCGGGGCGGCAGAGACGGATGGGGCTGATGGGACGGCCACCACAGGGGGAGACGAGGCGGCGGTCGTCTCCACGTACCCCTTGCGGAGTTTGTCGTTGATCTGTTTGGTCTCGTGCGCCGCCGCGGCCGCCTCGTCGGCCAGCGTCTTGACGCTGACCTGCCCCTGGGTGCCGACCCGGCCGAACCGGACCGTCACCTCGCCGCCCTCGCGGGAGATCTCCCAGAACTTGGCCGAGCTGCCCTCGACGAACTCGAAACTCCGCATGGCGCGCACAGTAGCGACAGGGTCCGACAAGAATTGACGATCATGGGATCATCCGCAGATGTCCGACGAGAGGCTGCGGCGGCTCAACGCGATGCGCGACTGTGACCGGATCCTGTCCGGTGTCCGCCCGAAGACGATGCGGGACCGGCTCGCCGATCTGGAGGCGGGCGGTGACCTGGACGGATGGCCGGACTTCTACGGTGACGGGCCGGTCGAGGCGCTGGAGGAGCGGGTGGCGGGGCTGCTCGGCACGCAGGCCGCCGTGTTCTTCCCGACCGGCACGATGGCTCAGCAGGTGGCGTTGCGGTACGGCGCCGACCGGACCGGGATCCCGGCGGCCGCCCTGCATCCGCTCGGCCACCAGGAGGTGCATGAGCGTCACGCGTACGCCGAGCTCACCGGCCTGCGCGGGGTGCGGTCCACGATCGAGCGGCGCAATCCGACGGCGGCTGAGATCGCGCGGCTGGGCGAGCCGGTGAGCACGGTCGTGATCGAGCTGCCGATGCGGGATGCCGGGTTCGTCCTGCCGTCGTGGGACGAGCTGGTGGCGGTGGCGAAGGCGTCCCGGGCGATCGGGGCGCGGGTGCACTTCGACGGCGCCCGGATCTGGGAGTCGACGCCGCATCTGGGCCGCTCGCTGCACGAGGTGACGGCGCTGGCGGACAGCGTCTACGTGTCGTTCTACAAGTCGCTCGACGGGATCAGCGGGGCGGTGCTCGCCGGGACGGCGGACCTCGGCGACTATGCCCGGGCGTGGCGTCACCGGTACGGCGGGACGATCTTCCAGCAGTGGCCGGCCGTGCTCATCGCGCTGGCCGGGCTCGACCGGGAGTTGCCGCGGCTTCCCCGGTATGTGCGCCACGCCCGTACCATCGCTGAGGCTTTGTCGCTTTTGCCGGGAGCCAAGGTCTACCCGCAGCCGCCGCACACCCATCAGTTCCGTCTCTGGCTGCCGTTTCCGGCGTCCGCGCTCGGCGCGGCCGTCCTCGCGATGGCCGAGCGGGACGGCGTCTGGTTCGCGGGTGGCTGGCAGGACGCGGACGTGCCCGGCTATGCGGTGACCGAGGTCACGATAGCCGGGCACGCTCTGGAGTGGACCGCCGACGACGTCGCCGAGGCAGGCGCGCGACTCCTGGCCGAGCTCTAGATCTTGCCGGTTCCGGCGCCCGCCTTGACCTTGGCCGTGACCGTCGCGGTGGCGTCCAGGGTCACCGCGTAGGGCGCCTTGGTGAACGTGCCGGTCCGGGTGATCACCGGCGCCTCGCCGCCGAAGTCGTTGCCGGAGATCACCGCGAAGCCGTCGAGGTCGGAGTCCTCGGTCGTCCACACCGGCAGCTTCACGTCGACGAACACGTTGTTCTCGACCAGGCACTGCGACTCCATGAGGCAGTGGATGCCGCTCGTCTTGGCGTTGCTGAACAGGTTGTTGAAGAGGTGCACGGTGCCGAACCGGAGGCGCGGCAGCCGGGAGGCGACGTTGTCGAACCAGTTGTGGGCGTACGTGACGTGCAGCTTGCCGGTGTCCTCGGCGGCGTTGTCGTCGCTGTGGCCGAGCAGCGAGCCCTTCGAGTGGTCGTGCAGGTAGTTCCAGGAGACCGTGACCAGGTCGGTGGCGTGGGTCAGGTCGACCATGCCGTCGTAGAAGTCCTTGTCGTGGCTGGTGTCGTTGAACAGCTCGTTGTGGTCGATCCAGATGTGGTCGGACTTCTGCGCGGCGATCAGGTCGACCGGCGCCTGCGCGAACGAGATCTTCAGGTTCCGGACGATGACGTTGCTGGCCTTCTTGATGTAGATGCCCGCGCCGGTCAGGCCGGCGTTCGCGCCGACGCCCACGATCGTCTTGTCCGAGGCGACGACGACCTGGTCGGTGCCGCTGCCGGTGAGGATCGTGGAGAGCTGCAGGATCTTCGGGCCGTCCGAGGCGGCCTCCGCGATCAGTTGGTCCAGCGAGGTGATCTTGACGGTGGCGCCGCCGGCGCCTCCCGTGGTCCCGGCGCCGAAGCCGACCGGCCCCGGCTCGGAGGGAGTGGCGGGTGCGGGTGTGGCGGAGGAGCTGCTACTGGTAGCGGCCCCCGTAGTGACGGTCACGTCGTCGAACCGCGCCGTCGCGTCGTAGGTCTGCAGGCCGATCCGCCCGCTGCCGGACGCCGAAGCCGTGCCGGACAGGATCGACGCGCCGTTCACCGAGCCGGTCAGCGTGTTACCGCTGGCGGTGAGGCCCAGGGTGTAGACGGTGCCGGGAGTGACGGTCAGTGCGGCCTCGCCGAGGACGGTCACGTTGCCGGACTTCACCGACTCCAGCCGTACTTTGTTCGCGCCGGTCAGGGCCAGCCGGTAGAAACTGGTCGCGCTGGTGGAGCGCGCAACGAGGGCGGCGTAGCCACCGGAGGCGACGGCGAGCGGCTTCACCTTCGCGGTGACGGTGTAGTCGGTCCAGTCGGCCGATCCGGCGAACTGCCGGGCCAGTGTCGCACCGGTCTTGCCCTGCTCGAGGACCTTGCCGCCGTCGGCGACGACCGACCAGGCGCCGCCGGACCTGCTCCAGCCCGCGGTGTCGCCGTCCTCGAAGGTGTCGCTGAAACCGGCCGCCGTGGCGGTGTCGGCGTCCGCGAAGGAGACCGACGCGAGACCGCCCATGCCGGCCACGACGGCGGCCATGCCGGCCGCGACGATCACCTTCCGCTTACGGCTGCTCTTCTTCGGTGCGCTTTCCATGGTGTTCCCTTCCCTGGGGATGAGGACGCGGGGGACGTCCCTCAGGTGCGCAACCTTGTGGTCCGGGGCGATGGCTTGGTTGCACCGAGGCTGATGTGATGCCGATCACCGCAGGGTCGGTGTGTCGGCGGAACGTGGTTGCGGCGACCGGCGATGATCCGGCGTGGAGGGTGATGCGCGTGGGTAGGTGGCTGGCGACGATCCGATTCCCCGACGGCACCGAGCGGTACGCGGAGTACAGCACCGTGGTCGAGTCGACGTACCACCCGCTGTACCCGGAGGTGTGCCGGGTCGGCGAGACCCTGCCGAGTGGCAACGAGTGCTACCGCGACACGGCGGTGGGCGAGCCGCTGCCGTACGACCGGGACGCCCCGCTCTCCCCTGTCGGTGAACTCGTGCTGGTCACGGTGACTCGGCAGCCCGACGACGACGTGTGGCACGCGCTGTACAGCCCGAGCGGCGCGGTGCTCGTCGGCCCGCTCTCCGGCTTCTACCGGTACGCGCTGCAGGAGGACTACGACCTGATCCGGGACGGCGCCGGGGTCCGGCACCTGTGCCGCTGGGCGCGTCCTCCGGCGGTCTGCGGCGCACGGCCGGACGGTGAGCGGAGCGGTCTTCGGTTCCCGCCGCCCGGCATGCACTGGAGCGAGGAGACCGATGGGCCGTACCCCGAATCGCCGCCCGCCCCGGACCTCTTCGCCGAGTGGAACGCCCCGGACATCTGCCGCCCCTGCCTCCTGGCCTGGCTCCGGGACCCGGAGCCCGAGCCGGCGCCCGCAGCGGCCAGCGAGCCGGCCGCACCGTCCACATGGTGGACACGTCTCCGGCGCTCCTGGCAGGCCTGACCGCCTCCCGAGATCAACTGGGCCTTGTCCCGAGAGCGGAAGACGCCTACGCTGCCAGCAGCAGGAAAGCGCTTTCCTAGTAAATTCCGGAGGGATACCGTATGGCAGCGCGTAGATCGATCGGCATCGTCGTCAATGGTGTCACCGGCCGGATGGGCTACCGCCAGCACCTGGTCCGTTCCCTTCTCGCCATCCGTGAGCAGGGCGGCGTGCCGCTCGCCGGGGGTGGCCACATCTGGCCGGAGCCGATCCTGGTCGGCCGTGACCCCGACAAACTGGCCGCCATCGCGGCGCAGCACGGCCTCACCGAGTGGACCACCGACCTGGACGCGGCGCTCGCCCGCCCGGACGTGGAGATCTACTTCGACGCCCAGGTGACCGCCCAGCGGGAGAAGGCGATCCGTCAGGCGATCAGCGCCGGCAAGCACGTCTACACCGAGAAGCCGCTGGCCGAGAGCTCGGTGGCGTCGCTGGAGCTGGCCGAGCTGGCTGAGGCCGCCGGCGTCCGCAACGGCGTCGTCCAGGACAAGCTGTTCCTGCCGGGCCTGCGCAAACTCAAGCGGCTCATCGACGGCGGCTTCTTCGGCCGGATCCTGTCGGTGCGCGGCGAGTTCGGCTACTGGGTGTTCGAGGGTGACTGGCAGGTCGCGCAGCGCCCGAGCTGGAACTACCGGCTCGCCGACGGCGGTGGCATCGTGATGGACATGTTCCCGCACTGGAACTACGTGCTCGAGGAGCTGTTCGGCAACGTCCGTGCGGTCCAGACGACCACCGCCACGCACATCACCAAGCGGGTCGACGAGCGCGGCGAGGAGTATGTGGCCGACGCCGACGACGCCGCCTACGCGATCTTCGAGCTGGAGGGCGGCATCGTCGCCCAGCTCAACTCGTCGTGGACGGTCCGGGTCAACCGGGACGAGCTGGTCGAGTTCCAGGTCGACGGCACCGAGGGCAGCGCCGTGGCCGGGCTGCGCGGCTGCCGGATCCAGCATCGGGCGACCACTCCCAAGCCGGTGTGGAACCCGGACCTGCCGCTCACCGGCAAGTCGTTCCGCGACCAGTGGACCGAGGTGCCGGACAACGAGGAGTTCGACAACGGCTTCAAAGTCCAGTGGGAGGCGTTCCTGCGGCACGTCGTGGCGGGCGAGACGTTCCACTGGGACTTCCGCTCCGGCGCCCGCGGCGTGCGGCTGGCCGAGGCCGGTCTGCAGTCGGCGCGTGAGGGCCGGCGGATCGAGCTATGAGCACCGTCAACCTGCCGGACGGCCGGAAGCTGACCCTCACCGCGACCGAGTGGGCCAGGCCGGCGGGCGCCCCGGCCGGCCGTGTCGCGTACGCCGCCGCGCACGTCGTGGCCGATCCGCTCGCTGACAACTCCCCGGGCGCGCCCGCGGCTCTCGACTGGGAGCGGACCCTCGCCTTCCGCCACCACCTGTGGTCGCACGGCTTGGGCGTGGCCGAGGCGATGGACACCGCCCAGCGCGGCATGGGCCTGGACTACGCCGCCACCAAGGAGCTGATCCGCCGGAGCGCGGCCGAGGGTGGTGGCCGGATCGTGGCCGGGGTGGCCACCGATCAGCTCGCGCCCGGTCAGGTCACCCTCGACCAGGTCCGCCGGGCCTACTCCGAGCAGCTCGCCGACGTGCTCACCGCGGGCGCGGCGCCGGTGCTGATGTGCAGCCGGCACCTCGCGGCCACGGCCCGGGACGCCGACGACTACCTCGGCATCTACCGTGAGCTGCTGGACGAGTCGGACCAGCCGGTGGTCCTGCATTGGCTGGGCACCGCGTTCGACCCGGCGCTGGAGGGATACTGGGGCTCGTCCGATGTGGACAAGGCCACCGAGACCGTGCTGGAGCTGATCAACAGCAACCCGGCGAAGGTCGACGGCATCAAGATCTCGCTGCTCGACGCGGACCACGAGGTCGGCCTGCGCCGGCGGCTGCCCGCCGGGGTGCGCCTCTACACCGGCGACGACTTCAACTACCCGCAGCTCATCCGTGGCGACGAGCAGGGTTACTCCGACGCGCTGCTCGGCATCTTCGCGGCGATCGCCCCGGCCGCGGCGGCCGCGTTCGCCGCCCTGGACCGTGGTGACCTGGACGAGTACGACCGGATCTTCGCCCCCACCGTCCCGCTCTCCCGGCACATCTTCAAGAAGCCGACGTTCTACTACAAGACCGGCATCGTCTTCCTCGCCTGGCTCAACGGCCACCAGGACCACTTCACCATGGTCGGCGGCCTGCAGTCGGGCCGCTCGGTGCCGCACTTCGCCGAGCTGATCGAGCTGGCCGCCGCCGCGGGCCTGCTCACCGACCCGGACCTGGCGGCCCACCGGGCCAACCGATTCCTGGAGGTGATGGCCGGATGAGCCGCTTCTCCTTCAACCAGATCACCGCCAAGCACTGGGAGCTGACCGAGCTGGTCAAGGGCCTGGTCGACGCCGGTGTGGACAAGGTCGCCCTGTGGCGTGAGCCGGTCGCCGAGTACGGCCTGGAGCGCTCCGCGGCTCTGGTCCGCGACGCCGGCCTCACCGTGACGACCCTCTGCCGGAGCGGGTTCTTCCAGCTCGACGGCTGGTTCGACGACAACCGCCGGGCCATCGACGAAGCATTCGAACTGCAAACAAAAACGCTGGTCCTGGTCTCCGGCGGGCTGCCGGAGGGTTCCAGGGACATCGCCGGCGCCAGGGCCCACGTCGCCGACGCGATCGCGCAGCTGGTCCCGCACGCGGCCGCCGCCGGGGTCACCCTGGCGATCGAGCCGCTGCACCCGATGTACGCCGCCGATCGTTGCGTCATCAACACCTGGGACCAGGCCATGGCGATCGCCGAGCAGCACCCGGTCGGCCAGGTCGGTGTGACCGTCGACACCTACCACCTGTGGTGGGACGACACGGTGCTGCCGAAGATCGAGGCGGCCGGCGAGCGGATCGCGATCTACCAGCTCGCCGACTGGATCACCCCGCTGCCGGCGGGCGTGCTCACCGGCCGTGGCCTGCCCGGCGACGGGTGTGTCGACTTCGCGGCCTTCCACGCCGCGGTGGAGAAGGCCGGCTACACCGGCCCGATCGAGGTCGAGGTGATGAACGAGGAGCTCTGGCGGCGTCCGGGACCGGAGATCCTGGCCGACACCCTCGCGGGCTGTCCGGGCCTCTGATGTTCCTCGGCGTCTCCACACTGGGCTGTCCCGGTCTTCCGCTGGACCGGGTGGCCCGGATGCTGCGCCGCCACGGGGTCGGCGGCGTGGAGTTGCGCTGCGCCGATGACGAGCCGGTGCACACCGGCCTGAGCCGTGCCGGGCGACGGGCGGCACGGGCGGCGCTCGACGGTCTCCGGCTCGTCGGCCTGGCGACGTATGTGCGGCTCACCGAGGGTGCGGCCGGTCTCGGTGAGCACCTCGATCTGGCGTACGACCTGGGCGCCCCGGCCCTGCGTCTGATGCCCGGCGGTGACGGCGATCCGGCGCCGCTGCTGGGTCCGGCGGCCGCCGCCCTCGCCGACGCCGTGGTGGCGGCCAAGGGCAGCGGGGTCCGCCTGCTCGTGGAGACGCACGACGCGTTCCTGCGCGGCGCCGACGTGCGCCGGCTGCTCGAACTGTCCGGCGCCTCCCACGCCGAGACCGGCGCGGTGTGGGATGCCCTGCACCCGTGGCGGGCCGGTGAGTCCCCGGTCCGGACCGCCGTCGAACTCGGCCCGTGGCTGGCCGAGGTGCAGGTCAAGGACGTGGCGAGTCCGGCCGGCCGGCGTCCCCTGGTGCCCGGGGCGGGCGCCGTGCCCAACGCCGAGGTGCTGACCCTGGCCCGGGCGGCGGGCTTCACCGGCCCGGTGGTGCTGGAGCACGAGGCCCGCTGGTATCCGGACGCCGCTCCCATCGACGACGCCATCGCGGGCGCCCGCCGCCTGTTCGATCGCGTATGACCGCCGGTTCGCGGTCAACGGCGCCCGCGAACCGGCCTACGCCGTGTCACACTGCGTAGGGGGCGAGGGGAGGCGATACGTGGCGGGGATCGACACCCCGACCGGCTTCACCCGTCTCGAGCGGGTGCGTACCGGCGCTGACGCTGACGTCTACCAGGCATGGGACGAGCGGGCCGGCCGATGGGCCACGCTGCGTCTGTTCCACAGGTTCGTCTCCGGCCGGGCCGATGAGGCCGCATTCGCCACACATGTCGCCGCTTGGGTGGGTCTGGCGTGTAACGCGTCGATCGTGCCGGTCCGGGCCGGTGGGATCACCGCGACCGGCCGTCCCTGGCTGTCGCTGGACCGGGTCGAGGGCGCCCTGCTGACCGACGTCCTGCGCAACGATCCACCGGGCCCCGCCGACGCCCTGCGGCTGACGATCACCCTTGCCGATGCGCTGGCCTGGGCGCATGCGCTGCGCCCACCGATGGTGCACGGCCGGATCCGGGCCGAGCACGTGATCGTCAGCGCGTCCGGCATCCCGATGATCACCGACTTCAGCACGCCGCGACCGTCCGGCCCGCCCGCGCCGACCGCGAGCGGTGACGTCACCGACCTGGCCGCGCTGCTCTTCCGCATGCTCACCGGCGTCTCCTGGCCGGGGCGCGGCGAGCCCGACGACCGGATCGTCGCCGCCTGGCCGGGCCTGACCGCGCTCCTCGACGAGGTGCTGACGCCGGTTCCGGCGATCGACTCGATGGCGGTCTTCGCGACGCGGCTGCGGGCGGTGCGGGACGCGGCCGAGGCGATGCTCCCGCTCCCGGCCGCGCCGCCCGGCGAGATCCTCACGGCTGCGCCGGCCGAGATCAAACCCGCACGGGGGTACGGCGAAAGGCGCCCGATCTCGGTGCTGGCCCTCATCGCGCTGCTCCGCCGGCATCGGTGACCGGCTCGCTCAGCGGCGTTTGCCCTGGGCACGCAGTTCCACCAGCAGCCCGTCCCGGTCGGTGAGGACGGCCCCGAGGATGCGGCGGCCCGCGGCGAGGAGATCGGCGACGTCCGGGGTGCTCAGCGCGTACATGACGAGCGCCCCGTCCCGGAACGAGGTGACGATGCCGGCCCGGCGCAGGACGGCGAGCTGCTGGGACAGGTTCGACGCCTCCACATCGATCTCGGCGAGCAGGTCACGGACCGGCTGCGGGCCGTCCTGGAGCAGTTCCAGCACCCGGATCCGGACCGGATGGCCGAGCGTCCGGAACATCTCGGCCTTCGCCTGGTACAGCGGCACTGACACGTTCCGTCCCCTCCGCCGAGAATCCAGCTCCACCGGTCTCCAACCGCGCAGTCTCGGGTTCGGTTACGGCGTACCCCTGAAGTGATGTGCGGTTTCGTAGTTGCAGAAATCTGCAACTGATCGCTGACACCGGATATCAACCCACGACCCCGCGGACCGCAGGCGGACATCGTGTGCGACCGATTCCGGCCGGTGTCGTACACGCTCGGCGCAGACCCGGACCGAGTGGAGGACCCGATATGCCGGACATGGACGTAGCCCTCAAGGACGCGATGCAGATCGACGGCGCCATCGGCGTCGCGCTCGTCGACCGCTCCAGCGGTATGGCGCTGGGCATCGCCGGCGGCGGGCGGGAGTTCGATCTGCAGGTCGCGGCGGCCGCCAACACCGAGGTGGTCCGGGCGAAGCTGCGCACGATGGAGATGCTCAGCCTGCACGAGAAGATCGAGGACATCCTGATCACGCTGGACTCGCAATACCACCTGATCCGGCCGCTGACCGGGCGCTCCGGGCAGGGCCTCTTCCTCTACCTGGCGCTGAACAAGGACCGGGCGAACCTGGCCCTGGCCCGTCACCAGCTGAAGCGGATCGAGGGCAGCCTGGACATCTAACATGGGGGCATGCTCGCGCCCCCGATGGCGGAGGTCCGTACCGCCATGATGATCCAGCAGTGGCGGCGGATGACGTTCCTGCACTGGCGTTATCCGGTCGACGACGTGCGCCCCCTGCTTCCGGCCGGCCTCACGCCGGACACCGACGACGACCGGGTCTGGGTGGGCATGCTCCCGTTCCTGATGGACGAGGTGCGCCCGCCCTGGCTCCCGCCGGTGCCGTGGCTGTCCACCTTTCCGGAGACCAACCTGCGGACGTACGTTCGTGGTCCGGACGGCGGCGCCGGGATCTTCTTCTTCTCGCTCGACGCGGCCCGGCTGCCCGCGGTGGCGGTCGCCCGGGCCGGGCTCAACCTGCCGTACCGCTGGTCCCGGATGGGGATGCGCGTGCACGGCGACCTCACCGAGTACCGGGGCAGCCGGTTCGCCGAGCCCCGTGGCGCCGGTTACCGGCTGCGGGTCCGCTCCGGCGAGCGGTTCCCGGAGCACGAGCTGGGGCCGATCGACCACTACCTGACCACCCAGTACCGGCTCTACACCGTGGTGGCCGGCCGGCTGGTCAGCGTCGACGTGTTCCACCCGGCCTGGGTGCTGCACCGGGCCGAGGTGCTGGAGCTGGAGCAGGACCTGACCACGGCCGCCGGGCTGCCGCAACCGCACGGCGCCCCGCTGGTGCACTCGTCGCCCGGCGTCCGTACCCGGATCGGACTGCCCCGCGTGATCCGCTGACCGGATTCGCACAGGTGTTCGAGTTATCCACAGGCTGTGTGCACAGCCTGTGGGTTTCCCGGGCGGTCGTCAGCCGAGCTGCCCCAGCACCACGGAGACCATCACGAAGAGCACGAGCAGCGGAACGGTACGGACGACAGCGCGCCGGGACGGCCGCTCGACGCCGCGCAGCTGGGCGACACCGAGCGGGACGAACGCCACCACGAGCCCGGCGACCTGCACGACCGACGCCCAGGTGCTTCCCTTCAGCACGCCGATCATCAGGCCGGACGCCAGAGCCAGCGCCACCGCGGGCGCCGGGCGCAGGACGCCGGAGAGCAGGCACCCGGCCGCGAGGACGATCCAGCCGAGCATGACGGCGGTGGTGAGGCTGGACACCACCCACTCCGGATGCCGGTAGTAGTCGCCGACAGCCCGGGTGGCAGCCGCCGGCCCGGCGTTGTCGGCCAGAGCGAAGGCGAACGTGTCGACACCGTGGTGGAAGGTGCGGGCGAACAGACCGAGCAGCACCAGGCCGCCACCCCAGCGAGCCCAGGCCGGCCGGGTCACGCCGATCCGCGCGGCGACGGTGACGACGCCCGGCCACAGGGCAATCGTGCCGGCCAGGAACAGCGCGTACGCGGTGCCGATCAGGGCGGGCTGGCGCTGGTAGGCGGCGAGCTGGTGCGGGAAGAAGAACGGGACGCCGAGTCGCAGCAGGGTGCCGGCCAGCAGGAGCAGCGGCCCGGCGATCAGGGACGCACCGCCCAGCCAGGGACCCGGGAAGACGGATGTCCGGTTGTCGATGAGCATGCCCGCCACTCTGCCGACGCCCCGGATCCGGCACATCGGAGCACGGCACCGATCCGCGGCTGCGTCCCCGGGCGGAGCCGGGGTGTGCGACTGCTACCCGAGGATGAGCTACCCGAGGCCGATGGCAACCACGGCGGGCCTGGGTAGCCTGGCCGCGTGATCGGGACGCGGGGGAAGGCTGTCGATGCGGCGCTGGCCGTCGCCGTTCTGGCGGCGTGTGCCCTCGCGGCGCAGGAGTCGGCGGATCCGGCCTGGTGGCAGTGGGTGCTGGTGTGCCTCGTCGCCGCCCCGGCCGCGGTCCGTCGACGATGGACACTGCCCGCCGCGCTGGTCGCCCTGGCCGCCTCCGGGGCCGTCCTCGCCACCGGCGTGATCCCCGCCTACGCCGCGCTCGGCCCGTGTGCCGCGGTGGCGCTCACCCAGTACGCGACGGCCGCGGGCCGCCCGCTGTCGCGGGCGGTTCCGGTTCTGGCCGCGGGGCTCGCCGGCGCCGGCGGGCTCGGGCTGCTGTGGCCGTCGGCAGCGCCGGCCCTCCTGTCGGCGGTCACGGTTCCCTGGCTGGCCGGGTGGCTCGTCCGGCACCGCGCGCACCTCGCCGAGCAGGTCTTCGAGGTGCGGACGGCCGCCGCGGTGACCGAGGAACGGCTGCGCATCGCCCGCGACATGCACGACATCGTGGCGCACAGTCTCAGCATGATCGCGATGAAGGCCAGCGTCGCCCGTCACGTCGCCGCCGTTCGGCCCGAGGAGGGCCAGGCCGCCCTGGAGGTCATCGAGACGGCCGGCCGGGAGGCACTGGTCGAGATGCGCCGCGCCGTGGGCCTGCTCCGCGCCGAGCCGGAGCCCGTCACGCCGGACCTGCTGACGCTGGTACGCCGTACCGAGCAGGCCGGCGTCCGGGTGGAGACGACCCTGGCCGACGACGCCACGACACCCGCCGGGATCCGTCTCGTCGTGTACCGGATCGTCCAGGAGGCCCTGACCAACGTCGTCCGGCACGCGCGGGCCACCAGCTGCACGGTCGAGGTCGAGGCCGGTGCGGAGGCCGTCACGGTCCGGGTGGCCGACGACGGCCTCGGCGCCGTCGCGTCGGGCGGCGGCGGCGGCCACGGGCTGCGAGGAATGCGGGAGCGGGTCCTCGCGTACGGCGGCAGTCTGGAGGCCGGGCCGGGGGTGGACGGCGGGTTCGCGGTGACGGCGCGTATCCCGTACTCCGCATCGGGTGGGGGTGGCCGGCCGTGACCGATCCGATCCGGGTGCTCATCGCCGAGGATCAGGCGCTGCTCCGGGACAGCTTCCGGATCCTGCTGGACACCACGCCCGGCTTCGTCGTGGTCGGTGAGGCCGGCACCGGCCGCGAGACTGTCGAGCTGGCGCTGGCCCGGCGTCCGCACGTGGTCCTGATGGACATCAGCATGCCCGACATGACCGGCATCGACGCCACCGCGGAGATCTGCCGGCGGACGAGCGGCACCCGGGTGCTGATCCTCACCACCTTCGACCTGGACGAGTACATCTATGGCGCGCTGCGTGCGGGCGCCAGCGGCTTCCTGCTCAAGGACACCACGGCGGCCGATCTGGTGACCGCGATCCGGGTGGTCGCCGACGGGGAGGCGCTTCTGGCACCCAGTGTCACGCGACGGCTGATCGCCGCCTTCGGTGCTCAGCCCCGCCCGTCCCGCGCCTTTCACCGGCGGCTCGACGGGATCACCGACCGCGAGCGCGAGACTCTGATGCTGATCGCGCGCGGGCTGTCCAACGCGGACATCGCCGCCCACCTGAGCCTCAGCCCGGCCACCGTCAAATCCCACGTCGGCCGCCTGCTCACCAAGCTCAACGCGCGGGACCGGGCCCAGCTCGTCGTCGTCGCCTACGAGACCGGCCTGGTCACGGCCGCTCCGGACGGCTTCTGAGCCCCCTCAGCCGCGCGACGCCGGAGCCGGCCGGTCACGGCTGCTCCGGATGGCTTCTGAGGTCACTGAGGCGCGCGACGCCGGGGCCGGCCAGGCCGGGCAGCGCCGCGTGGCGTCCGGTCAGCAGCAGGAGCAGCGCCGCGATCGGGCCGCGGACCTCGTCGCCCGCGCCCGCCGACCAGTCCGTGTCGGTGGCGGCGAGGCGCACCGCCGGCAGCCGGCGTCGAGCCCAGAACGGCCACCCCATCGTCCACACCCGGGTCGCGCCGGCCGCCGCCGCCCGGACCGGCATGACCAGCGGCCGGCGTAGCGGGATCGCGATGTCCTGGGCGTGCACCAGCACGTCGAAGAGGATGTTGCGGTAGTTCGTCACCGCGGGCAGCCGCCGGGAGCCGGCGTGCCGCTGCAGCTCGTCGACGAGATCAGCGGGTGGGCGGGCCGCGTGCCGTACCGCCATGTCGTGGTTGAGCCGGTGGAACCGGCCACCGGCCCGGACCGCCGCGGCGGCCATCGTGAGCGGGCCGGGCGGTTGCGGCGCCAGCGCGAGGTGCGCGGCGACGTCACGCACCCGCCAGCCGGCGCAGAGCGACGGAAGCTCCCATTCCGCAGCGGTCAGGCCGGCGAGCAGATCGGCCACCGCGCGACGCTGATCGGCGATGACACCCCAGGATTCGTCTCGGTTCATAGTCAGATTCTCTGACGGATATAGTCAGAGGATCTGACTTTCACTCCGAGGTGTGCACATGGCGCTCAACACTGGTCTGCTGATGTTCGTCGCCCACCGCGCGATGGAGAGACGGGTGCTCGACGCCGTCGCCGCCGCCGGGTTCGCGATCACGGCGGCTCAGGCGCGGATCTTCCAGCGGATCGGGCCGGACGGCACACGCCTCGGTGAGCTGGCCGAGCAGGCCCAGGTCACCAAGCAGACGGCGGGCTTCCTGGTGGACCAGCTGGAGCGGGCCGGCTATGTGGAGCGGGCGCCGGATCCCACCGACGCGCGGGCCCGGCTGGTGCGCATCGCCGAGCGCGGCCGGGCGGCCGGAGAGGTCGCGGCCGGCGTGGTCGCCGAGGTGGAGGCGGAGTGGGCCGCGCATCTGGGCGCACGGCGGACGGCTGCGCTCCGGGACGCGCTGGAGCGGCTCCGGGAGATCACCGACCCGTGGGCCGAGGGTGATCAATAACGGTCGTTGTGGTCCACACGCCGGTGGATCAGCAGCCAGGTGGCGGGCAGCAGCGCGGCGGCGAGGAGCGTTTTCAGCACATCGCCGATCAGGTAGGGCAGCAGGCCCGTACCGACCGCGGCGGTCATGTCGATGCCCGTCGAGAAGGCCAGCCACGGCACCCCGACCAGGTAGATGAGGGCGTTGCCGGCGGCCATCAGCCCGATCGTGTGCGACGGGCGGCGATCGGCGCCGAGGGCGGCGAGCTGACCGGACAGCGCGGCCGCGACCACGAAACCGACCAGGTAACCGGCGGTCGCCGAGGGCCAGCCGGAGGCGCCGGCGGCGAACCACGGCACACCGAGAGAGCCGGCCACCACGTAGATCAGCATGCCTGCGGCGCCCCGCGTGGCGCCGAGCGTCGCACCGGCGAGCAGGACGGCGAAGGTCTGCCCGGTGATCGGCACGGGCGAGCCGGGGACCGGGATGGCGATCTGCGCGGCCAGTCCGACGGCGCCGGCCGCGCCGAGGGTCAGGAGCACATCGCGTACGGCCGATCGGCCCCACACATCGGCCAGGACGCCGGTCGGCCTGCCGGGGTACACGCGGAAGGAGTGGTAGGTCACCGGAGAGCCTCCTGTCCGTACATGTAGGAGGAACCTTAGGTCCTCCGGGTCTCAGCAGCGGCCGTGCAGAAAGAACTGTGATGTGGAAGTGATCGTTTTCGGGCCGCCCCCGATGGGAACGGCCCGAAAACGATCAGGTGGTTCAGACGGTGAGCGTCCAGGTGTTGATGTAGCCGGTGTCCGACGAGTAGACGTCCTGGGCCTTCAGGCGCCAGGTGCCGTTCGCCGCCTCGCTGGAGAGGTTGACGGTGTACGTGGTGACGATGTTGTCGGTGCTGTCGGAGCTGGACGTCGCCTTCAGGGCGTAGGTGCTGCCGTCCGGCGCGACCAGGTCGAGCTTCACATCACCGCGGTAGGTGTGGACCACGTTCACCGCGACGGTCGAGGTGGACGACGCGCTGCGGGCGCAGCCGCTGATCACGATGTCGCTGTAGACCGCGCTGCCGGCGTCCGGAATCGACACGTCGGTGGCGTTGGTGCCGGTGCAACCGGTCGGGTTGGTCGTCGTCGAGGGAGACGGCGACGCGGTCGGCGACGAGGTCGGCGTGGTGGTGGTGCAGGTCGGGTCGGCGGTCTGGGCCGGCACGCTCACCGCGTCCCAGGCGGCCTTGGTCTTGTTGAAGAGGCCACAGGTGCTGTCCAGGGCCTTCGCCGAGGTCAGCGTCCAGGTGCGGTACTTCAGGTAGGACGAGCTGGACGTCTTCATCAGCATCGCGTTGTAGAAGATCTTGGTCGCGGTCTGGATGCCGACGCCGGTGAGGGCGCCCGAGCCGCTGCACCGGGTGCTGGCCGGCTGCCCGTTGGTCGGGTTGGTGCCCTCGGCGAGCAGGTAGAACCAGTGGTTGCCGGGACCGGCCGCGGCGTGCACCTCCTGGCTCGGGGTGCTGCTGGAGTAGCAGTTGTCGTCACCGGCGAGCGACGGGTTGTACATGTACCGGATCGGGCCGCTGCCGACCAGGTTGACCTCCTCGCCGACCTGGTAGTCGGCCGGGTCGTTGGCGTTCGCGGCGTAGGCCTCGGTGGCCGCGCCGAAGACGTCGCCGACGAACTCCTGGGTGCCGTTGCCGGAGATGCCGCCCGGGGTGTTGTCGTCGATGCCGTGGCCGATCTCGTGACCCACCACGTCGAGCGAGGCGATCCACTGGCCGGCGGTGTTCTTGCCGATCTGGACCTGGGTGCCGTCGTAGTAGGCGTTCTGGTCGTTCAGGCCCACCCGGATCGGCCAGGCGCCGCCGCTGCTGGTGAAGCCGGTCCGGCCGAGCCAGCTGGACAGCATCGCCTTCTGCTTCTGCGCGGCGTAGAACGCGTCGACGCAGCCGGTCTCCTTGTTGGTGCCGGTGCCGTTGCCCCACGCGTTGTCGGTGCCGCTGAAGGTCGTGTTGGTCGACGCGTCCTGGCAGGTCAGGCTCGCGATCGACGGGTCCTTCAGGCTGTACGTGCTCCCCGACAGCGTGGTGTCCAGGGTGACCGAGCCGGTGATCCAGCCGGTGCCGGTGCCGCTCACGTGGGTGATGTTGTCCTTGGTCCGCAGCACCTTGCCGGTGAGGGCGTCGACGTCGACGGTGAGACGGCTCGGGCCCTCGTCGCCGTGGTCGTCGACCCTGGTGCCGTTGACGACCGATTCCCAGGCCAGGGCCGGGGTGCCGGTGGTGTTGAGGACGATCAGCTTGGTGCTCTCGACGTTCTTCACCGTCTTGAGCTCGGCCTTGGCGAAGGGGATCGACTCGGCCGCGGAGAGCTTCGGGGTCACCGAGAGCTGCCCGATCGGCCGGTCCTGCGCGACCGATGTGTACTGGGTCTGGCCGGCGCGGTCGGTGACGACGACGAAGTCACCGCCGACGACCTGCAGACCCTTGTAGGTGCGCTCGTAGGGGACGTACTGCAGGTGGTCCGTCGAGATCACCGGGCGTTGCACGAACGCCTCGTCGGCGCTGGCCAGCAGCACCGCGGGACGATCGGCGATGAGGGCCGCCGCCGAGTCCTTCGCGAGCGCCGCGACAGCGGCGGGGTCGGTGGGGATCGGTGTCTGGGCGGTCGCCGGTCCGACGACCGCCACCATCGCCGACGCCGCCGCGGTCGCGGCGGACAGAGCGATGACGACTGGGGTACGCGATTTCACGCCTTCTCCTCTCCCGCCCGGGGGATCGGCGGGCGGGCCTCAGCCGTCCGCGGACGGCGGGTCACACCGGGGTGACTTGAGGTGAGACGTTATGTATAGACAGGCTTCACCGAATCGGGGAAAACCCTTGCGCTTCTCTCAGCAAGCGCTCAGGAACTACCAGGAAACTTTCAGGATCCGACTTCACTCACCTCGACGAAGGGCTCGTCGTTCCACCATTGAGCGTGGACGATGAAGCCCTTCTCGGTGCGGAGGAAGTAGACCGCGAGGTTGACGTCCGACCCCTGCTTCTCCACCCGATAGCCGTCGGCCGGCGTGGCAGTGACGAGCGACACTGTGCCCTTGCTCGTCATCCGGATCACCGCGACGCCGCCCTCGGTGGTGAACGACTTCACATAGGTCTTCACCCCGTCACTGGTAGTGACGGTCCAGCCGTTCTCGGTGGTCGTCGCCGGAGGCGTGGTGGTCGTCGCCGTGCCCGGGGCGGGCGCCGACGGCGACTTGGACGACGGCTTCGGATCGGCCGACGACGGCCGGCTGCGTGACGGGGAAGGCTTCACCGGGCGGGTCGGGCCGGCGGTGTCCTCCGGCGCCGGAGCGCTCGTCTCCGACACCGCGGCCCGGGCCGGCAACTGGTCGATGTCCGGCAGCTCACCCGAGTCGGCCCGGGCCGCGTTGAGAACCGGCGACAGCGCCACCGAGGAGAGCACGATGCTGGTCGCGGTGGCCACACACCACCCGGCTATCGGCACCCACCTGGAAGATCGCACGAGGCCATTCTCGCACCTGGTCCTATGGTTATCGCCATGGCGATGATCCTGTTGGTCGAGGACGACCGCATCATCACGGCCGCTCTGACCAGGGCGCTGACCGATGCCGGGCACGTGGTGCGCCCGGTCGGCCAGGCTGCCCAGGCGTTGAAGATCGTCACGCAGGAGCGGCCCGACCTGGTGATTCTCGACCTCGGACTGCCCGATATCGACGGCACCGACGCGCTGCGGATGATGCGTACCGTCTCCGACGTGCCGGTGATCGTCGCGACCGCCCGCCGGTCCGAGGCGGACATCATCGCGCTGCTGAGCGCCGGCGCCGACGACTACGTGACCAAGCCGTTCTCCGGCGGCCACATCCTCGCCCGCATCTCGGCGGTGCTGCGCCGGGCCCGCGCCACCGTCGAACAGCAGCCCAACGCGATCACTGTGGGTGAGCTGGTGATCCGTCCGCGCCAGCGCCGCGTCGAGCTGCGAGGCGAGCCGCTGCAACTCACCCGGCGCGAGTTCGACGTTCTCGCGTATCTTGCCGAACGGGTCGGCCAGGTGATCAGCCGGCGCGAGCTGATGAACCAGGTGTGGCAGCAGGCGCGGATCGGCGAGGAGCAGACCATCGACGTCCACATCTCCTGGCTGCGCCGCAAACTCGGCGAGACCGCCGCGAAACCGCGTTACCTGCACACCGTCCGGGGAGTGGGCGTCATGATGGTCGATCCGCAATGAGATGGGCGCTCAACCGCCTGGCCCTGGCCATCACCTCGATGGTGGCGCTCGCCTTCCTCGTGCCGCTCGCCGTCGCCACCCGGCAGATCGCCTACGACCGCGCCATCTCCGACGCGCGCCAGCAGGCCACCTCGATGGTCACCGTGCTCGGCGTCGACAGTGACCTGGTCACCCTGACCAACGCGGTGGCCAGCACCGCGGCGGGCAGCGAGGGCCGGCTCGCCCTGCACCTGCCCGGCGCCGCCCCGATCGGGACGTCACACCTCACCACGACCACGGTGCTGCGGGCCGCGGAGGAACGACGGGCCGCCACCGCCGAGACCGAGGGCGGTGTCGCGTACCTCCAGCCGACCGTGCTCACCGACGGCCGTACCGTCGTGGTGGAGGTTTTCGTGCCGGGTGAGGAGACCCGGCGCGGCGTCGGATTCGCCTGGCTCGCCCTCGGTGGCCTCGCGATCGTCCTGGTCGGCGGCTCGACGCTGCTCGCCGACCGGCTCGGCAGCCAGTTGGTCCGCTCCACCCGCCAGCTCGCGGCGGCGAGTCGCCGCCTCGGCGGCGGCGAGCTCAACGAACGGATCACCCCCACCGGGCCGCGCGAGCTGCGCGACGCCGCCAGCGCCTTCAACACCATGGCCGACGACCTGCGGCGCCTGCTGGACCGCGAGCGCGAGCTGGCCGCCGACCTCTCCCACCGATTGCGTACGCCACTGACGGGCCTGCGTCTCGATGTGGAGGCGATGCCGCCCGGCCCGATCGCCGAACGGATGCGCCAGGCCTGTGACCTGCTCGACGAGGAGCTCGAGGCGATCATCACCGGCGCCCGGCTGGGCAGCATCGAGAAGCGCGGCTCTCAGCAGTGCGACCTGGTCGAGGTGCTCGCCGACCGGCTGGCGTTCTGGTCGGTGCTCGCCGAGGACCAGGAGCGGCCCTGGGAGGTCGTCGGCGGCAACGAGCAGGTTCTGCTGCCGATGCCGGCCGGCGAGGTGATCCTGGTGGTGGACGCGCTGCTCGGCAACGTCTTCTCGCACACCCCGGACGGCACCGCGTTCCGGGTCAGCGTCTCGGCCAGCGGCCTGCTCGTCGACGACGCCGGCCCCGGCATCCCCGACCCGGAACAGGCGGTGACCCGCGGATTCAGCGGCGCCGGCTCGACCGGACTCGGTCTGGACATCGTGCGCCGGGCCGCCGAGACGGTCCACGGGCAGCTCGTCATCGACCGGAGCCCGTTGGGGGGAGCCCGCATCGGCATCCTCCTGCACGCGCCCGTCCTGGAGCCCGCTGAGCAGCGCAAACGTCGCTGATTACGGCTTTAAAAGCGGTTTCCGGTTCCTTTAAGGCTCCGTTATGGCAGCCGCTCCTACTGTTCCGCCTGGTAACTGCCAGGTCGAGATCACTGGAGAGCTGACATGCGCAGGAAGATCGCCTACCCGCTGGCCACCCTCGGGATGGTCGCCTCCTCCCTGGCGGTCGCGTCGTCGCCCGCCCTGGCTCACGGCTACGTCTCCTCGCCGCCCAGCCGCCAGGCGCAGTGCGCCGCCGGCACCGTCGCGAACTGTGGCGCCATCCAGTTCGAGCCGCAGAGTGCGGAGGCGCCGAAGGGGTCGAAGGAGTGCAACGGCGGGGTCGCCGCCTTCTCCGAGCTGAACAACAACTCGCTGGCCTGGAAGGCCACCAACGTCGGGAAGTCGGCGACCTTCAACTGGGTCCTCACCGCCCGGCACCGGACGGCCACCTGGGTGTACTACGTGGACGGCACCCCGATCGCCACGTTCGACGATAAGAACAGCATCCCGGCGGCCACCGTCTCGCACACCGTCGACCTGAGCCGCTTCTCGGGCCGCAAGACGGTGCTCGCGGTGTGGAACATCGGCGACACCCCGATGGCCTTCTACAACTGCGTGGACGTCAACATCGGCGGCACCGGCTCCGGCACCGGGTCGACGACCCCGACCACGGCGCCCACCACCGCGGCGCCGACGACCCCGCCGGCCACCACCGCGCCGACCGCCGCCCCGACCACTGCCGCGCCGACCGCCACCCGTACCTCGTCGGCCGCCTCCTCCGGCAAGGCCTGGGCCCCGGGCGTCTCCTACAAGGTCAACGATGTGGTGACCTACGAGGGCGTCTCCTACCAGTGCCGGCAGGCGCACCAGTCGATCCGCAGCTGGGAGCCCAGCATCTGGACGCTCGCCCTCTGGCTCCCGCTGTGAGGCGCCGGCACCTCGCCGCCCTGATCGTCGCGGCCGCGCCGCTCCTGCTCGGCGCCTGCGGCACCGACGTCGACAAGGCGCCCGCCTCGACGGCGGCCCCGACCCGGAACGTCACGAACGTCGCCGACATCACCGCCGGGTCAACCTACAACGACACCGACGTGATGTTCCTGCAGATGCTGATCGACAATCAGAAACAGGGCCAGCAGATGGCACAGATCGCCGCCAAGCGGGCCGCCCGGCCGGAGATCGTCCAGCTGGCCAAGGCCGTGCAGGTCACCCAGGCCGACGAGATCAAGCTGATGACCGGCTGGCTCGCCGAGTGGGACAAGCCGGCCACCCTCGACGAGCGGGTCAGTCTGCACGCCGACCACGGCGGCATGCCGAGCACCGGGGACGAGGAGATCGCCTCGCTGAAGACGGTGCCGAAGGCCCAGTTCGAGACCGCCTTCCTCAACCTCTTCCTGGCGCACCAGCACAACGCTGTCGAGTTCGCCCAGCTGGAACTCGACAAGGGCGGCAACGAGCTGACCAAGTCCTTCGCGGAGCGGGTCAAGCAGTCGCGTACCGACCAGGTCCAGCAGATGCTCAGGCTCCTGGCGGGCTGACGTTCGGCGGTAAATGGGGCAGTGCATCACGTACTGCCCCGTTTTCCGGTTTTCTGACATCATGTTGCTTGTGAACGGCGCCTCCGCGGTGCTTCTCTCCCTCGTCATGGTCGCTCCACCCCTCTGGGACCATCCCGGCTACGACGCCGAGGACAGCCACCACAACCCGGCCGAAACCGTCATCACCGGTGGCCGCATCCGGCAGGTCACGCAGAAATGGCAGGTCAGCCTCCGGGCGAGTGACGAGAGCTGCTCCGGATTCGGCGAGCCGATCCTCTCCGCCGGGCGTCTCTACGTCAGCGACCAGCTCGGCATCTCCGCCTACACGGCCGAAACCGGCGCCGTCATCTGGCGATACGACTGGGCCGACCCCGGCGACGCCGAGACACCACGGCTCGCGGTCAGCGACGGGTTGCTCATCGCCGCCGGCGGAGGCTGCAACTCCCAGAGCGACCCGGACGGGGAGATCACCGCCCTCGACGCCCGCACCGGACTGCCCCGGTGGAAACTACGCATCGACATTCCGGTCAACGCGGCCGTCGTCGACAAGGACCTGGTCATCGTCTCCGGCGGATCACCGTCGGACGAGGATGCGATCGTCGCCTACCACGTGCGCGACGGGCGGCAGGCGTGGCGCAAGGCCAAACACCTGGCCGCCGGAGTCTCCGCGAACGGGACGATCCTGGCCCGCCTCACCGACGGATCCGACGTCGAGACCGGCGCCAGCGTCGGGATCGCCGTCACCACCGGGGCCGTGCGGTGGACCCGCGCAGCGGAATGGACGGCGCAGGCCGCCACCCCGGGAAGCGATCGGTTCCTGGTCACCGACAAGACCGGGACCCTCCATGCGGTACGGGTGTCAGACGGCACCCTCGACTGGACCGCCGCCACGGGTGACTCCACGCTGCTCGCGGTCGACCGGGACCGCGTCTACCGGGTGCACGGCCGTGACGTCGAAGCGCTGCGGGTGACCGACGGGAGACGCGCCTGGATCACACGGCAGAAGACCGACGGGGTGCAGCCGGTCACCGCCGGCGGACTGCTCTACGCCGGGGCGGCCGTGCTCAGCTCCGCCGGCGGCACGGTCGCCGGGCCCGAACTCAGCGGCCGGGTCATCGTCGCGGGCGGGCGGATCCACCAGGTGACTAACGGACGACTCCGGACCCTCGCGTGAACGCGGAGTATCGGCCGGGGCTCCGGATCGCCGCGGGCGTGGGCGGGTGCGATAGGGGAGCGGTGGACCGTACATCCGCATGGGGGTTGCCGTTGGGTTGTTCCTGACCTTTCGCACTTCGCGGCATTTCGGCTGATCCGAAGGGGGATGTGGCGCCGACGGACGGCGCCACTTTCCCTGTGGAGGTGCCGCCGCTTTGGCTCCGATGTTCGCGCCGCTCCGAGAGCGCAACTACCGCCTGTGGGCGACCGCCGACCTCGTCTCGGTCAGCGGCACGTGGATGCAGGTGCTGGCGCTGAACTGGCTGATCCTGTCCGCGACCGGCTCGGCCACCGCCATGGGCGCGGTCGTCATGCTGCAGTCCCTGCCCGTGCTGCTGCTCGGAAGCTGGGGCGGCGCCCTCGCCGACCGCCTCCCGGCCCGCCCGCTGCTGATCGCCTTCCAGGCGCTGCGGGCCCTGCTCGCCCTGGCGCTGCTGCTGCCCGGCGGCAACTGGCCGATCTACGCGGTCGCCCTCGCCTCCGGCGTGATCGGCTCCTTCGAAGGCCCCGTCCTCGGCCGTTTCGGCTCCGCCCTCGTCTCCCCCTCCGCGCTGGGCTCGGCGCTCGCCCTCGGCTCGGTGCTCAGCTCGGCCGGCCGGATCGGCGGCATGGCCCTCGGCGGCGTGCTCATCGGCATCACCGGCCCGTCCGCCCTGTTCGTGATCAACGCGGTGTCGTACCTGGCCGTCATCGTCGCCCTGCTCGCCATGCGCCTGGACGACATGCGCCCGCTCGCCGTGGCCGACCCCGCCGACGGCGGCATCATCGCCGGTTTCCGCTACCTGCTGCGCCAGCCGGTGATCCTGGTCGTCCTGGCCCTGTCGTTCGTGCTCGGCTCCCTCGGCCGCAACTACCAGGTCTCGATGGCCGCCATGGTCTCCGGCCCGCTGGGCGGAACGTCCGGCTCGTACGGTCTGTTGTCGACAGTCTTCGCCGTCGGAGCGGTAGCCGGCGGCCTGCTCCTGGCCGGCACCGGCCGCTCCACCCTGCGGGTCCTGGTCGGCACCGGTGTCCTGATCAGCGCGTTGCAGCTGTGCTCCGGCCTGGCCCCGTCCGTACTCGGCTTCGCCGCCCTGATCCTCCCGATCGCCGCCGGCGCGGTCGTCTTCGACACCGTCGTCTCCACCCGAATCCAGCTGGACACACGCGAGGAGATGCGCGGCCGGGTCCTCGCCACGGTAGGCATCGTGTCCTCACTGTCCGGCATCGTCGGAGCCCCGGCCATCGGCTGGCTGTGCGACACGTTGGGCGCACGGGGAGCCCTCCTGACCGCCGGCGCCGTCACCACGGTCGCCGCCGTGGCGGGCGGGGTGGCGCTGGTCCGCTTGAAGGGCCGATCCCTCAGTTTCGCCATCCTGGTCGGCCGTTCGAACCGGCAGCCTGCTTGATTGCTGTGAGTTCAAACCTGCTGCCCCGGCCGACGCGGCTGCCGGGGCAGTAGCTTTATCCAGCTGTCCCACCCGCACTCGGGCACATGAATCGATGCTCCGCGCCCGCCGACGGTCATCGCGGCTCCAAGGAGCAACCATCCAGAGGCATCGCCACGCAACCCCTTCCCGGGCTGATCTCGACTGCTGATAAGCGTTGATTCGCTGTACCTCCGGGTCGAGTCGACGCGTTCCGGCGTTGCGAGACGTGTGGCGTCCTGTATCGGCGAAAATGTCTTCGCCTGGTACTGCTGCGTCACTGACCCACTCAGGAGGCGCGCTGAGGAGCACGGATCAACTCGGTCCGGCGATGATCTTGGAGGGCGATGTCGATGCAGGATCCGCGCATGGAGGGCGCATGGACAGCGTTCCGGAACATCCTTGACACCTCGCCGCCGCACGAGGCAACTCAAAACCTTCGTGACCTCTTCGTTCCGGAGGATGTGATCACCGCACTGATCAAACGTCACGAGAGCGAGGCGACGAAGTTCGTTACGTTGAAGGAACCTCTCGGTGTCGGCAGGGAGAATGCCACCCGGTGGTACGCAGGGCCTCGTAATGGGGACAGAAACTGGCCCGCCTTCAAGGGACACATCAGGAAGAGTCTGAGCGAGGAGTCGGTCCGCAAGATCGATGAGGCCTCCGACAAGGTCGTCGCAATGATGGATCATCCGGCGACCTCTGTGTTCAGCTCTCGTGGGCTGGTGGTGGGACATGTGCAATCCGGTAAGACGAGCAACTTCACCGCAGTAATAGCCAAGGCCGCCGACCGCGGCTATCGAATGTTCATCGTCCTGTCAGGAATTCACAATGCTCTGCGACGCCAGACTCAAGCACGACTGATCCGCGATGTGGTCAACCTGAATCCGACACTGTGGCATCAGATCACCAAGCTCGAGCACGACTTCATGCCGCTGCCGAACCCTGCGGCCCTCCTGACGGCCAAGGATCAGCATCTCCTCCTGGTGGTGAAGAAGAACGCTCCTGTCCTGCGCAAACTCAAGAAGTGGCTGTCGAGCGCCGCGCCGCATCTGCGGAACTGTCCGGCGTTGATCATCGACGACGAGGCGGACCAGGCAACGATTGCAACCAAGAGCATCAATCCGCTGATTGCGGATGTGCTGGAGAGCCTTCCACGAGTCTGCTACCTCGGATATACCGCAACGCCGTTCGCAAACTTGTTGGCCGACCCCACGGGGAAAGACTTCTATCCACGGGACTTCATTCTCAGTCTTCCCAGAAGCGACGAATATCAGGGGCCCGAGAAGCTTTTCGGTCGTGCCCCGGTCGACGGCGAGGAACCTGAATCCGTGCCGCAGGGGTTAGACATGATCCGTGAAATCCCGGACGACGAGGCGGCATTGTTACGGCCGGCCAAACGCTCCGAGGCCGCGTCGTTCGTGCCTGAGATGACGGCGTCTCTTCGGTCCGCCGTCCTCTGGTTCTGGCTCGCGTCCGCCGCGCGTCGAGTGAGATCGGGAAGGGTGGATCACTCATCCATGCTGGTGCATGCCCACTCCGACACGAGAGTTCACGACTCGTACAAAGTGCCCTTGGAAGCGCTCCGGCGACAGGTGCTCGCCCAACTCTCCAGCTCGGACGGAGCGCTGATCGAGGAGTTGGAAGCCCTGTGGGCCGCGGAATCCGATCGGGTACCGGCCGAGCAGATGAATGAGATACCGCTCCTCATCGAGGACGTCATTGCGATGATTCCCGGGGTGGTAGCCGACACCCGCATCATCATGGATCACTACCGGAGTACGGATCGTTTGGACTACGAATCCGGGCCGGCAACCGTGATCGCGGTCGGCGGCAACACACTGTCCCGCGGTCTGACCCTGGAAGGCCTCGTAGTAAGCGTATTCGTCCGCTCCAGCGACGTGTACGACACATTGCTGCAGATGGGCCGTTGGTTCGGTTACCGGCCCGGCTACACAGACCTCCCGCGTATCTACATGCCCGCGGAGATGCGGCGCTGGTTCGCCCATCTGGCCACGGTCGAGGCCGAGATGCGCATGGAGATCGATCGGCTGTTGGAGGAGCACAAGACCCCACTCGATCTCGCGGTGCGGATCCGCTGTCACCCCAAGATGCTGGTGACCGCGCCGAGCAAGCAGAAGGCTGCGGTACGTGCGGCTGCCGCATACGGCGGTGCCCTCGTCGAGAGTCGGTACTTCCCTACTGCTTCTGAGCAGGAGGCCTCGACCTGGCTGGAATCCAACGCGAAAGCCGTTGATCGACTGATGGAAGCCGCTGTACGACGCGGACGGCACGATCCCTTGAGCGAGGGTAAGGCTCTGTGGCGTGAGGTACCGACCGAGGACGTCCTAAGGTTCCTGGACGAATACCGGTTCCACAAGATGACAACCGAGGCGCCCGGAAAGCTGATGTCGGCCTACATCACCAAACGACACGCCTTGGGCGGGCTTCATTCATGGAATGTCGCTGTCGTAGGCAATCGACCCAGCGCCACCGGCAGGACCCTGACACTGGCAACAGGTATGACGGTGGGTCTTGTTGTTCGTACCCGTACGGCTGCGAGCAAAGGCGATGCAGTGGCGGACATCCGGACGCTGACCGGTCCGCGTGATGAGGGTCTCGACCTGAACCTCGACGGTAAGGAGGCCGTCAACCGCACGAAGCTCAAGCGGATCCGCTCCGCCAAGCAACCAGAACGCGGTTTGGTCCTTCTGTACCCGATCGATCCTCAATCCGCCCCGGTGGATCCGACCGAAGAGGACTCGGTGAGCAAGAAGCAACGAGATCGCGCTGCGCTTGCCGCCCCTGGCAAGGTGGTATGGGGTGTCGCGCTGGTCTTTCCCGACCCGAGCCGTGGCAAGGACGTCGAGGTCGAGTACGACTATGTCTCCGCAGACCTCTCCAACGTCTTTCCTATCGACTCCGACGAGGAAGATGAGGACTTCTCCGTTCTGGAGCAGGACCTCGACACCGACGAGGAGACAGCGTCGTGACGACCTCGGACGGCAGTCAGGCGCTGGAATTGCGACAGATGCTCGAGCGGCTCTGGTCGGAGGTCTTGACCCGAGTTCCGTCGACCGATTCCGGCTCATTGGCCAGCGCCGAACTGGCGCTGACGACGAAAGTGGGACCGGTGCTCCTGGCGGTCGATCACCTCGGATGCCGCCATCTTCTGGTACCGATGACACCCGATGATGGTGGGGCTGGAGACTGGCTCAGCGCCGGAGTGCGGATGACCACTCGGGTGAAGGTTGCAGAGGACCGTCCTGTCCGGTTTCTCGACCTCGAGTGTCGACGCGATGACCTGAACGGAGTCTTCACCGGTTTGGTGGCGGATGTGTGTGCTGTCGTCGCTCACAGGCATGAGATCTCCGCCCGGGACCTGTCCGCCATGCTGGAATCCTGGCGGAAGCTGCTGGCCGGTGGTCCACAGGTATGGACCGTGCCGCGACTGGCCGGGCTGTATGGCGAATTGGTGGTACTGGAGCGGCTGTTGGATCGCGATCCGACAGCCATCGGATCATGGGTGGGCCCGACCGGGGCTCCACAGGATTTCCAAAGTCATCCACACGCCATCGAAGTGAAGTCGACGACTGCTGCGACGGGGCGTCTCGCACATGTCCACGGTGTGGATCAGCTTGAGCCGCCGGCCGCCGGCTCGCTGGCCCTCGTCTGGACTCGATTCGCGCCGGTGGCAGGCAGCGGTACCGCGGATGGCATCGCGACGATAGTCGAACGTTGCCTGGCCAAGGGAGCCAGTTCGAGTTTGTTGTCTCGTCTCGACCAGATCGGCCTACCGTCGCTGGCCTCTCAGGAGTTGCGTGACGTGGGTTTCGAACTGGTGGAGCGGCGAATCTACAACGTGGACCGGTCCTTTCCCGCTATCACTCCGGCACGGTTCGAAGGCGGGTCGGTGCCGGCCGGTGTGCGTGGCATCGAGTACGTCATCGACCTCGACACCGTGACGGCGTTGGACGAGGATCTAGACGCACTTGCCAATCGATTCCTGGGACGCTCATGATCGACGCGACATGGTTCTCCCAACCATTTCGTCCGGACGGCGGTATCACCGCTGAGGGTCTCCGTAACCAGTTGGGGCGGCCGGCGCTCTCGGTCCTGACCGTGCTGGTAAGGGAGTCTGCCCAGAACAGCTGGGACGCCAAGCTGGCTGCCGATGTCCGCTACAGCCTGGACCTCACCACTGTCTCGCCGGTTCATCGACAGGCGTGGGTCGATTTGCTGTTGCCGGGTGCGCCGCGGGAGAGCTCGGCCGGCCGGACCGTTCCCGACCTGCTTCGAAGTCAGAGTATTCGCTATCTGGCGGTCTCGGACCGGGGCACGACCGGCCTTGGCGGACCGACTCGATCGGATGTCCACGCCGAGCCCAATCAGCGGGCATGGTTGTCGTTCGTGCTGAACAGCGGCGAGAAGCAGGATGTCGATGGCGGCGGAGGAACCTATGGCTACGGAAAGGGCGCCTTCTTCCTCGCCTCACGCGTGAGCACGGTGCTGATCTACACGCGATTCGTCGATGAGGGAAGGCTCCGATCCCGGCTGATCGGCTCGGCCCTGTTGACTTCCACGACCATCGACGATGTTCCCTATACGGGACGTCATTGGTGGGGGGTTCCGGCCGATGGTTACTGCGAGCCCCTGTCCGACGGTGCGGCGGACAACATCGCTGCGAGGCTCGGACTGCCCGGATTTCGCGAGGACGAGACCGGAACGACGGTCGTCGTCCTGGACCCTGATCTGACCGATCCGGCTGTCGACGACCGAAGCGAGATGTCTGTCGAGGAAGCCGGTCGGTTCCTCGCCGACGCGGCGGGATGGAACCTCTGGCCACTCACCCTCGAAGGCCGTGCTCGTCGACTCCACATCGCAGTGAACGCGCACGGAGTACGTGTGGAGGTGCCGTCCGAGCAGAATGATGCCGTGCTGGCGAATTTCGCTGCGGCGTATCGACTCGCGGCTGCCGAATCGGAACCGAACATCCGTTGCGGTAACCCGAAAAAGGGGCTCGGTCGATTCGCCTACGTCGACACCTTCGGCGCGAAGGCCACGGCGGCTGCCGCAGCTGAACTCGGGTTGAGCGGATCACCGCATCACGTCTGTTGCATGCGATCTCCCGATCTCGTGGTCCAGTATCTGGAGCAGCCGGCGAAGCCGCATCCTGAGGTCGGCTATGCAGGAGTTTTCAAGGTGGAGGAGGATTTGGACGCGACCTTCGCCAAGTCGGAACCACCCACACACGATGCTTGGGTTGATGCCCAGCTGTCGGGGCGGGAAGCCACCTTTGTGCGCGTCTACCGCCGACGACTCAGCGAGGAGTGTGCTGCTGTCGTCGGCCCGAAGGCCAAAGAAGTCAGAGTGGCACAGGTCCCGGTCGGTCCCGTTGCGCAGAGGCTCGGCTTTCTTCTCTCCACCGTCGGTGGCACCGGTGCCGCCGAACCCGTGCTTTCCGGCCATCCGGTGGACGACGGGAACCCGTCGGACCCGGGGCGCCCTTCGAGCGGAGGGGTGTCACCACAAGGCGGGTCGGCAGGCGCAAGTGCGGGATCTGCGTACGGGACGGCAGGTAGTGGTGGCACGGGCTCGTCGGGCGCGAGACGGCGTGGCCGCCCGGTCCTGGTTGGGTCCCCATATTTTCGATCGCGAAGTGGAAGGGTGATTCTGGCTCAGAAGGTACGAATCCAGGCCGGAACCGTCGTTCGCGGAACAGCTGCTGTGATCACCGGAGAGGGTGGCGCGGAGACGGCCAAGCCAGCCGGCAGCTCTCAGCCTCAGGTATTGGGCTGGCAGTGCAATGGTGTTTTCGCCGCCGGTGACGTCTTCGCCGCCGGTGACGAATCCGTGGAGGCGGATCTGCTGATAAATCCGGTCGAGGATGCAGCCGTCGAGATCGGGGTCGAGGTGACTGCCTGATGGCGGCGCGGGCCTATCCCTACCGAACGGCGCCGGAGCACGTCAACGCAGCGCAGTGGATGTCGGTGGAGGACGGGACACCGATCGGGGAGTACCTGCCGTCGTGGGACTACGGATCGGTTGTTCGGCTGCAGCGGAGCATCGAAGTAGACATGCTCGCACTGCTGGGGGAGTGCGGGCTTACAGCGGGTGCCCGACTCGGGATCAATGTTCGCTATTGGCCCGGGACGTCCCTGCTTCGACAAACGGTGCTCCATGTCGTTCTGGGTGTCCCCGAAGCGACATCCGGGCGATCGTCGAACGTACTGGACATCGAGATCCCTGGAGCAGATCTCGCTGCCGTACTGACCGTGGAGACGACCCTTGTTCTCCTCGAAGATCCGTCGGGCAACGACGAGGCCTTCGTCGCACGACGAGCCGGGAGCATCCTGTGGCGCGACGAGGCGTCCGTGCGGCTCGAAGGAACTGCAGGGTTGTTGCCGGTGGCTCCCGTGAGTTTCAAGGAGCAGGGGCTTCCTACTGACGCAGCGTGGTACGTCAGCGTGGATTCCTCCGAGTGGACAAGCGCTGCAATGGGAAACCTTCTCGTTCTGCTGAATGACGACAACCCGGCCGTCCGTAAGGCGATCACCGCGCCCGACCAGCCCGATTCCGCTGTTCTGTTGGATGCTCTGACTGTGGACGTGGTCTGCGACCTTGTCGGCCGTGCGCTCCTTGACGAGGAGTTCCCGGTGATTGCGCCAGCCGGCGAGAAGCTCTCCGAGCCGTCTATGGCAGCGCTGGTACGAAGTTTCATCGTCTCCTTCCTCAGCCTCCCGACGGAGGGTCTCGAGACTGCCTTCAACCGACTGCGTGACGAGTGGCAGCGTGATCCGTCGCGGCTGAGAGCAAGAGCCCAGAGCAGTCTCCGGTTCCCAGGGAGTCGCGGCTCATGAGTATCCTCTTTCCTCGTCTCCTACCGAGCGAGTCCGATCGCCTCTTCAGTGGTATGCGTGGGCGTACTCCTTCTGAGCTGCGTGAACAAGCCGGTAACAGTTCCTTGCGTGCAGTCTTCGCTGCCACCGGTGGCACGAGGGTTACTCGAAACGAACTGCAATTGCTCGCAACTACGATCGAGACGTTGGCGATCGCGGGTGGCTATCCGGAGATGCCTGGCACTGCTCAACGGAACCAGTTCGACAGAGCCGTGGCACGGCACCTGCATCAGCACACCGGAATGACCCCGGGCGAGGCGTCGCAGCGACAGGTCTGGGCATTTCTGGGGCTGGTACTCGTGCCGCACGTGTGTGCGTGGCGATTCCCGATGAAAGACGGGGTCTACGTCGCGGACCGGTTCAAGGGAAGCGATCTGACGCGTCACACACTGGCCAGGCTGTGGACCCGTGCGCATGTCTTGTACGACTCGGCCGCGCCGGATCCCTATGCATTGATGGATGCCGTGGGGGAGGCCGATCTGGACCAGATCATGGCGCGTCGCCGAGCAGTCGCAGCGACGCCGGCACTGGTGCGGGCCATCGTGCGAGCGCATGTCGAGGACTCGAACAGCGGGGAGGACACCCCGGCGAGGGCGGTGCTTCGTGATTCTCTTCAGAGGCTCCTGCGCCTGACGGCCTTCCTCGATCTCGACTGGATCCCGGAGGAACAGATCCTGCAACTCGTTCGAGAACAGCGAATCGAGTCGAGGAAGCACTTGGATGTAGCGTGACCGTGATGGCAGCAGCGAATCTACGTCCAACGCCTAGTTCGGCGAGCGTCTCCGGGCGAATGAGCAGGCAACGCCGCCGCGACACTGCTCCTGAGGTACAGATTCGTCGGCTCTTGCACGCAGCGGGTCTGCGCTTCCGGGTTACATGGCCCGTCCCGGGGATGCCGCGCCGTTCGATGGACATCGCGTTCACGAGGGCAAAAGTGGCGGTGTTCGTGGACGGGTGTTTCTGGCACGCGTGTCCGGAGCATGCAACCAAGCCCGTCGCCAATTCTGAGTGGTGGGCTGAGAAGTTGGCGAAGAACCAGATGCGTGACGTGGCCACGAATGCCCATCTGCGGGCAGCTGGATGGGAGGTCGTTCGAGTGTGGGAGCACGAGGATCCCCGGACGGCGGCTGATCGGATCCGAGCGATCGTCAAGCCCGTGGTCGACAGCGTGTAGATGTGCGCCGTCGACCGATGACTCACATCCTTGCGTCGAGACTCTCAGCGATGTGGGCACCGATGGCTGTGGCAAGCTCGACCGGCACGGCATTGCCGATCTGACGTGCGATCTGCACCTTGGAGCCGCACCACTTGAAGTCCTTGTCGAAGCCTTGCAGGAGCGCGGCTTCCAAGTGAGTGATAGCCCTATGTTCCGTCGGATGAATGTAGCGCCCTTTTTCCGGCTTGAAGAATTCCGTCCGGATGGTCACTGAAGGGCGATCCCAGTGGAGACGCCCCATGACGTCGCCGGAGCCCGAGGTGTGCTTCCGCCAGCACGGACTCTTGAGCTCGTCAGGAAGATCGAACCTGTTGCCGCCCACCGGGATTTTCCGGAAACGCTTCCGGGAAATTGGCTCGTAGTGCCGTGTGACGTGCAGAGTCAGCCCTCGGTAGGCGCCCGGCACCGGCGTTCCGTGATGAGCGACCATCACCTCGGGCAGAAGCTGATTGTCCTCGGCGACGAATGTCGGCAACTTGGCGAGGCTCGCCGCGACCGTCTTCCACTCGTTCCGAGAGACGGTCGGCTTAGGAATACCAATCGGGTCTAGGTCCCGTCTGGTGCCGATGACGATTGCTCGACGGCGAATCTGCGCCGCTCCGTAGTCCGCGGCGTTGATGACGTCGGACCGAAGTTCGTATTCGTCCAGCGAGGCGCCGGGTTCGGTCTCCGCATGGAGGGCCCGAAACTCCTCACTACGGAGAAACCGGTCGACGTTCTCGATGACGAAAGCAGCCGGGCGGATCTTCTTGAGAACCCTCACGTACTCGCGCCAAAGCTGATTTCGTGGATCGTCCAACCTCTTGGCTCCCAGGTTCGAGAAGCCTTGGCAAGGAGGTCCCCCCACAACCACATGTGCGGTGGCCGCCGCATCATTGATCTCCCACTTGGCGATGTCGCCGTGATGGATGATGTCCTTGCCGAAGTTCTCGGCGTAGGTGGTCGCCGCGGCGAGATCGATCTCTACGGCACCGACGGTCTGGTAGCGACCTGTCCGATGGAAGCCGGCGGTGATACCGCCACAGCCTGCGAAGAGGTCGACCACCTGGAACGTCTGTGCCATGGTAGCTACCTTAGCCGGCGATCATGATCATTGGTCCGCCTGCTCGCTGTGTTGCCGGTTGCAGTTGCGTACCTGGGTATGCGGGGGCCCACTGCGCCCTGATCGGCCGCGGGGCGTTCGATAGCGTGAGCAGGCACGCCACTCCGCCAGCACTGAGGGGAACACGTGGAGCTCCTGCACTCCGGCAAGGTCCGGGACGTCTATGCCGATGGGGGGGACCTTGTTCTGGTCGCCTCGGATCGGGTCTCGATCTATGACGTCATCCTTCCTACGCCGATTCCCGACAAGGGGAAGATCCTCACCCAGCTGTCGCTCTGGTGGTTCGAGCAGCTCAGTGACGTCATGCCGAACCATGTCATCTCGGCGACCGATGTGCCGGCCGAGTTCGCGGGGCGGGCCATCCGGTGTGAGCGGCTCGAGATGGTCTCGGTCGAGTGCATCGCCCGGGGGTATCTGGCGGGATCGGGGCTCAAGGACTACGAGCGGGAACGGATGATCTCCGGGAACCGGCTGCCGGACGGGCTGATCGAGTCGTCGCGGCTGCCTGAGCCGATCTTCACGCCGAGCACCAAGGAGGCCGTCGGGGCGGGGCACGACGAGCCGCTGACGTTCGACGAGACGGTGGAGCGGGTCGGCAAGGAGCTGGCCGAGGAGCTGCGCCGGGTGACGCTCGAGGTGTATCGGCGCGGATCGGACATCGCGGCGGCCAAGGGCATCATCATCGCGGACACCAAGATCGAGGTGGGGTACGCGAACGGCGTGCTCAAAATCGGTGACGAGTTGTTGACGCCGGACTCGTCGCGGTTCTGGGACGCCGGGGAGTGGCAGCCGGGGCGGGCGCCGCGATACCTGGACAAGCAGTTCCTCCGCGACTGGTCGGCGAAGAACACCGACTGGGATCGCACCGAGCCGGGGCCGGAGGTTCCGGACGAGATCGCCGAGGCGACCCGCAACCGGTACATCGAGGTCTACGAGCGGCTGACCGGCGACCGCTGGCGCTGACGCGGGTGGCGGCTGCTGTCTCAGGCGCGCCGGGCCGTACCGACCCATCTGCGGTGCCGGCGCATCAGATAGGCGCCGAAACCGCCGACCAGGAACGCCTCGACCAACCCGACCCACCCACCGTAGACGATGCAGACGGGAGCGATCGTCCACAGCAGAACAGCGACGACCGCCCACCACCGGGGCGGGTGGGTGAAGCCTGGGCCGTCAGCTTCGATCGGGGTCACCAGGCCGGTGAGGACCTGCTGTGCCTCTGGTTTGAGCATGGGCGCCCACCTCCGTCCGAGACGATCGCGTACCCACAACCATGCGAGGGGAAACGGCCCGGCGATCGCCGGGCCGTTTTTCTCGTGTTTTGACCATCGGGGGGATTCGTGGTGGTCGAGGTCTAGCGGATTGGGGAGGACCCTGTCCATGATCTGAGTTCTCACACAAAGATCATCAATGGGCAGGGTCCTCGATGAGCAGCGTAACGGCATCTGGTGCCGGTGACGGCGAGCTGGGCCGGATCTTGTTGGATGCGTGGCGGCGGGAGTTGTACGAGGGCGTCCTGGGCTCCCGGTCGCGGACACTGTTCGCGCTGGTCGACGGGCTTGCCGCCGATCAGGGCCGGTGTGGCTGCCCGGCGCATCTGTCGCTGGGCACCCTCACCGGGCACGCCGCGGCCTACCGGGCGTTACGCGACGGCGAGATCGACACCACCCGGGCACTGCGGGCGGCGTGCCGGATCGCCGCCCGGTCCGGCCTGCCCCGGGTATACGCCGTCGACACCACCGCCTGGCCACGGCCGAACGCGGCCACCAGCCCGGACCGGCAGCCGCAATACACCCCGGGCGGCCCCCGCGGCACGGCACTGATCACGACCGGATGGCGCTATCAGCACGTCGTCCGGTTGACGCTGACCCCGGACTCCTGGGTCGTGCCGGTCCTGACCGACCGGATCACCTCCGACGACGACCTGGTCGAGGTCACCGTCGACCACATCGCCCGGGTCTGCGCCGCCGACGGCGCCCGCCCGGCCGATCCGTCACTGTTCCTGCTGGACTCCGGCTACCCCGCGGCCCGGATCACCCACCTGCTACGCGAACGCAAGATTCCCGCAGACGTCCTGGTCAGACTGG
>NZ_FONV01000029.1 GCF_900113015.1 Actinoplanes philippinensis | reverse complement strand
GCTGTCGGACATGACCGCGAAGTGAGTCAGGCCCAGGTCGATCCCGATCTCGGACTCGACCGGCGGCAACGCCTCGTCGGTCACCTGGACGACGAGAACAACCACGTGCACCTGGTGGTCAACTTCCCGCCCAAGGTGGCCGTGGCCCGGCTGGTCAACAGCCTCAAGGGCGTCTCCTCACGCCGTCTGCGGCAGGAGTTTCCCGACCTCGTGCGCCACTACTACCGGGCCAACAAACTCTGGTCGGGTTCGTACTTCGCCGGCTCCGTCGGCGGGACACCGCTGAGCGTCGTGAAGCAGTACATCGACCAGCAGAACCGTCCCGGTCAAGGCACTGCTCGGGCCTAGCAGCCCTCCCCGCGCGGGCCTCCACCCCCGGCCTGAAGGCCGGAGCACTGGCCCGCATCTCAGTAGCACCCGTCCGGCACCCGATCCGCACTCCCGGCGGGTGATCGTGATCGGGTGGGCTCCTCGACGGATCGCAATCGTGGCTGGTACAGGCTGCTGCTCGCGGGCGCGTTGCCGGTTGTCCTGGCGCCGTTGCTCGGGGACACGCAGCGCCAGGTCGCCTACGTCGTGGTGGCCGGAACCGCGCTGGTCGCCGTCCGCAACGCCGTCCGCCGGCACCACCTGGCCCGCCGCCGCGCCTGGTGGCCGCTGGCCGCCGCGATGCTGTGCTGCGCGGTCGCCAACGCGATCTGGGGCGCCGGGATGGCCGCGGGCCGGCCGGCGCCGAACGGCCTGACCGTCGTCGACCTCATCTACCTGAGCATGTACCCGCTGCTGGCAGCCGGTCTGCTGAACCTCGCCCAGGGCCGGGGCGGCTCACGCTGGGCCGGGATGACCGAGGCCGGCATCGTGCTGTGCACCGGCACCGCGCTGATCTGGGTGGCGCTCTACGACCCGTTCGTGATGGACCGCGGGCACTGGCCCGGAGCGGAGTGCGCGCTGGCGTACCCCGCTCTCGATCTGCTCGTGCTCGCCGCCGCCACCCGGATGATCGTGGTGCACGGGCGGCTCACCTGGCCGGACCGCCTGCTGCTGACCGCGGCGTGCCTGCTCACCGCCGCCGACGTGCTCTACTTCCTGGCCGCCGCCGACGGTGGCGCCTGGGCCGGTCCGGGCTGGAGCGCGGCCGGGTGGCTGCTGGCGTTCCTGCTGATCGGCGCGGCGGCGCGGCACCCGGAGGCCGGCGAACCGGTCGAGCGGGGCACCGCGCCGACGGCCGGCCGGGCCCGTACCGCCCTGATCGGCAACATCGTGCTGGTCATGGTCGGCCCGGCCGCCACCGGACATCTGCTGCTCACCGAGAACCACCGCGCCGACCTGGTGGTCCCGGTGATCGCGACCGCGCTGACCGCCCTGCTGCTGGTGCTGCGCCTGATCCACACCACGCGACTGTCCGACCGGCACGCGGCGAGCCTCCGCGACGCGCTCGGCGAGCAGGCCGGCCTGCAGGAGACGCTGCGTCACCAGGCCCGCCACGACACGCTGACCGGCCTGCCCAACCGCACCCAGCTGGAGGAGCTGCTGGCCGACCCCTCCGGCGGCGCGCTGATCCTGGTCGACCTGGACGGGTTCAAGGACGTCAACGAACGGTTCGGCCACCCCACCGGCGACAGCCTGCTGGTGTCCGTGGCCGCCCGGCTGGGCGGCATGGCCGCCGGTGGCGAGGTCGTGGCCCGGCTCGGTGGTGACGAGTTCGCGCTGCTGCTGCCCGGCGCCGGGCCGGACGAGGCGGCCGGCCGCGGGGACGCGGTGCTGGCGGCGCTGCGCGAGCCGGTCCCGGCCGCCGGCCAGCCGCTGCACGTCACGGCGAGCGCCGGCATCCGGGTCTTCGGCGCGACCGCCGACCCGGTGCAGGTGCTCAGCGACGCCGACCTGGCGCTCTACGCGGCCAAGGCGGCCGGCAAGGACCAGGCCGCGGTCTTCGACGTGGCCATGCGCCAGGAGCAGGCCGACCGGATCCGGCTGCTGGAGCGGCTGCGGGCCGCCGTCGACGCCGACGAGTTCGCCGTCCACTACCAGCCGATCGTGCGGCTCGACGACGCCCACCCGGTGGCCGTGGAGGCGCTGGTCCGCTGGCTGCCGCCGGGACGTTCCCCGGTCGGGCCGGACCTGTTCATCCCGGCCGCCGAGGACAGCGGCCTGATCGTCGCGCTGGGCGAGTGGGTGCTGCGCCGGGCCTGCGCCGACGCCGCCGAATGGCACCGCCGCTGGGGCACCACGGTCACCGTCAACGTCTCGCCGCGCCAGCTCGTCGACCCGCACTTCACCGTCAAGGCGCTGGCGGCGCTGCGGGCGAGCGGCCTGCCGGCCGCGGCGCTGACCCTGGAGATCACCGAGGGCGTGCTGGTCCGTTCCGGTGCGCACGCGGCGCAGGCGTTGCTGCATCTGTCCGCGTTGCGAGCCGAGGGCGTACGGGTGGCGATCGACGACTTCGGCACCGGCTACTCGTCGCTCGCGTACCTGCGGGACCTCCCGATCGACGTGCTGAAGATCGACCGCTCGTTCATGCCGGCCGACGACGCCGACACCCAGCAGGCCGTGCTGGTCCGGGCGATCGTCGACCTGGCCACCGGTCTGGGCCTGACGATCGTCGCCGAGGGGGTGGAGACCGCTGACCAGGCCGGCCTGCTCCGCGCGCTCGGCTGTCAGCGGGCACAGGGCTACCACTTCGCCCGCCCGGTCCCGGCCGCGGCCGCCGGTGACCTCCTGGCCCTGGCCGGGAACGTTCAGATCGAACCGGTTGGTGCCGAACAGCACGGTGACGCCGGACGCGAAGTGAGTGTCAAGTGACGGAAACAGAGCTGACCGGTCTGGAACTGGTCGACGAGCTCGGCCGTGGCGCGTTCACGATGGTCCACCGGGCCCGTCGCGGCGACCGCTGGTACGCGGTGAAGCGCCCGCTCGCCGACGCCGGCGCCCACCCGGAGATCCGGACCGAGTTCAGCCGTGAGGCCGCCCTGCTGGCCTGCATCGACGACCCGGGCGTGGTCCGGGTGCACGCGGTCGGCGACCTCGACGGTGTGCCCGCCATGGTGCTCGACCACCTCACCGGCGGGTCGCTCGCCGACCAGCTCGGCGGCACGCTCGCCGAGGACTGGGTGGTCACGATGGCCGCCCGGCTGACCCGCGGCCTGGCCGCCGCACATCGCCTGGGCCTGGTGCACCGCGACATCAAGCCGGGCAACATCATGGTCGGCCCGGACCAGCCGGCCACCCTGATCGACTTCGGCCTGGCCCAGATCGGCGCCGAGCGCGGCGACACCGACGAGGCGGTCGGCACCTTCCTCTACAGCTCGCCCGAGCAGTCCGGGATGCTGAAACGGCCGGTCGACGGGCGCTCCGACCTGTACTCGCTCGGCGTGGTGCTGTTCGAGTGCCTGGCCGGGCGGCTGCCGTTCGAGGCCGACGACGTCGGTGAGCTGCTGCGCCTGCACCTGGTCGCCCCGGTGCCCGACCTGGCGCAGCTGCGGCCCGGCATCCACCCGGCCCTGCACGCCGTGGTGAACCGGCTGCTCGCCAAGGACCCCGACGACCGCTACCCGGACGCCGCCGCCCTGCTGGCCGACCTGCGCGCCTGCCCCGGCGGCCGGGCCGCCGAACAGCCCGCGGTCACCGGCTGGCCGCTGCGGGGCCGGGCCGAGGACGCCGGCCGTCTCAGCCGCCGCTGGGAACGGGCCCGCGCCGGCCAGGGCGGGATCGCGGTGATCCGTGGGGCGGCCGGCGTCGGCCGGACCCGCCTCGCCCAGGAGCTGGCCGCCGAGGCCGCGGCCGGCGGATTCCCGGTCTTCTGGGCCACCTGCCGCCCCGGCGAGGCGTCGCCGCTGGCCGCCGCCCGGGAGGCGGTCACCGCCTGGCGCGCCGGGGTGCGCCGGCTCTCCCCGGAGCAGCGTGCGGTCGTCGACACGCACATCGCCGAGGCCACCACGATCGCCGGCCCGGCGCTGCTCGCCCGGCTCTTCGGCGACCGGCTCCCGGCCGTCGCCGGCGAGTCCGCGCCCGGCGGCGACGAACACGTGCTCGGCGCCGGGGCCGCGTTCCTCGGTGAGCTGGCCACCCGGGCCGGCGGGCTGCTGCTGGCCGTCGACGACGCCCAGCACCTCGACTCCGGCACCCGCCAGCTGATCGAGAAGCTCGCCGCCGAACTCGCCGGCCTGCCCCTCCTCGTGCTGCTCACCGCCCCGGACGACGCCGGCGACCCGGCCGCCGGCCTGGAGAGCGCCGGCACCGTCGAGGTGACCTGCGCCCCGCTGCCCGCCCCGGCCGTCGCCGACGTGATCGCCTCCCGCCTGCCCGGCGCCGAGGTCCCCGCCGACCTGGTCCGGCACGTGATCGCCCGGACCGACGGCACCCCGCTCGCGGTGGTCAGCTACCTGCTGCGGCTGCTCGACGCCGGCCTGCTCAGCCCGTTCTGGGGCAGCTGGCGGCTGGACCTGCCGGGCGCCGACGCGCTGCCCCCGGCCGACGACGTCCGCGCCCTGATCGCGGCCCGCCTCACCGGCCTGTCCGCCGAGGTCCTCGACTGCCTGACCGTGGCCGCGGCCGCCGGCATCCGGTTCCGGCCCGAGCCGCTCTTCGCGATCGGCGGGACCGACCGGGTGCTCGGCGCCCTCACGGCCGCCGCCGACCGGCACGTGCTGGAGTCCCGGCCCGGCGGCTGGTACGCCTTCGTCCACCCGCAGTTGCGGGACGTCCTGCTCGACCGGGTCGGCGAGGACGCGCTGCGCCGGCTGCACGCCGAGCTGGCCGCGGCGCTGGACCGGCTGCCCGGGGACCTGCGGGACGAGGGCCACGCGTACGCGGTGGCCCGTCACCACCGTCTCGCCGGTGACGCCGCCGCACCGGAGGACCGTCGCCGCAGCGCCGCCACGGCCGGCCGCCGGGCCCTCGCCGACCAGTCCCCGGCCGAGGCCATCGACTACCTCACCGACGCCGTCGACGGTGATCCCGCGCCGGACAGCGGGCTGCTGCACCTGCTCGCGCAGGCCTATCTGGCGGCCGGGCGGTTCGACGAGACCGACGCGGTGCTCGACCGGGCGCTCGCCGGCACGTCCGACCGGCTGCAACGGGCCCGGCTGCTGACCACCCGCATCGAGCTGCACCACACGCTCTGGGACGACGGGAAAGCCCTGGAGTCGACCCGGGAGGCGCTCGCCGAGCTGCGTCGGCCGCTGCCCGGGCGGGGACTGTTCGCGCTGGTCCAGACCCTGCTCATCGCGATGGCGGGCGGGCTCGTACGGCGTACCCGGATAGGTTTCGGAACCGCTCGCGGCGGAGACCGGGAGGTGCAGGCCGCGCTCGCCGCCGTCCTGGATGCCGGTGGCTACGCCGCCGGGGTCGGCCTGCGCCTGCGGGAGGCCGGCATCCTCGCGCTGCGTGCCATGTACGCGGTGAACCGCCTCGGCCACTGCCCCGAGTACGTCCGCGTGTACGCCCTGATCGGCTACGTCACCGCGGTGATCAGGCTGCGTGGCGTCAGCGAACGCTGCCTGAACCGGGCCGACCGGGTGGCGCAGGGGCTCGGCGACCCCGGGCTGGTCGCCTATGTGGAGTGGCTGCGGGGCGTGGCGCTGCTGTTCAGCGGCGCCGACGACGGCAGCGTCTGGGAGAAGACGATCACCCGCAACGCCCGCTGGTACGTGCCCGCCCAGCTCATCCCCGGCTACGCCACCCTCGGCCTGCGGTTCGTGCTGCGCGGCTACGTCGACGACGCGGCCCGCGAGTACGAGCGCGGCATGCAGCGCCTGGCCGACCGGCAGCTCGCGCTCGGCACCTCGCTCGGCATGCTCAGCGTCATGATCCCGGCCGCGCAGAGCCGTTTCGGTGACGCCGCGGCCGCCCTGAAGCATCTGCGGGACGTGTTCCCGCCCGGCGCCGGCACCCGCGTGCAGCGGGCCAACCTGCTCACCGCGGCCGCCTGCACCCTGATCGAGCAGGGCGACGTCGGGCCGCAACTGGAGGAGGTCTTCGCCGAGTTCCACGCGCTCGGGCTGCGGCACGGCGACCTGATGCCGCAGCACCGGTGGATCTACGTCTACATGGCGCACGCCCGGCTCATCCAGTTCCGGTTCGCCTCCGACGCGGACCGCCCGGCCCGGCTCGCCGTCGCCGCCGAGGCGGTCAAGGAGCTCGGCCGGGTCGGCGGCACCCCGCTGCTGCGCTGCGTCCACCTCACCACGAAGTCGTCGCTGCACCTGGCCGCCGGCGATCCGCAGAAGTGCATCAAGGTCGCCGACGAGGCCGAACGCCGGCTGCGCCGGGTGGACGCGCCGTTCGTGCAGTACGAGGTGTTCCGCATCCGTGCCCGGGCCATGCGTGCCCTGGGGCTCGCCAACGAGGCCGACCGGCAGGCCCGCTTCGCGCTCGGCATGGCCCTGTTCCACGGCTGGGAGCAGCGGCGCCGGCAGACCCGTACCGAATTCGGTGTCGACGAGGGCGCCGGCACGCATCGCCGGACCGTCGCCGAACGCCGCCCGGCCTCCGGCCGCAACCGCCACCTGGAGGCGCTGCAGCAGGTCGGCACCGCGGCCGCCACCATCCTCGACCCGCAGCAGCTCGCCAGCGTCGCGCTCGACGAGATGCTGCGGATCCTCGGCGCCGAACGGGCCATCTTCTTCCTGCTCGACGAGAACGGCGAACCGGTCCGCTACGCCGGCCGCGACGCCACCGGCGACCTCGCCGAGACCGGTGAATACGGCAGCAGCCTGGTCCGCCGCGTCGCCGGGACCGGCGAGCCGCTCGTCGTCACCGGCACCGACCAGGGCGCCGCCCTCGGCTCCCGCAGCGCGGTCGTGCACGGCCTGCGCAGCATCCTGATCGCCCCGGTCCAGTTCAAGGGCCGCACCGTGGCGGTCGTCTACCTGGACAGCCGGCTCGCCCGTGGCATCTTCACCGACGACGACGTCGCCGTGCTCACCGCCGTCAGCAGCCACGTCGCGGTCTCCCTGGAGACCGCCCGGGCCGCGCAGCTGCACTCCGCCGTCCAGGCCGCCCGCCAGCAGCAGGCGCTCGCCGAGATGCTGCGCGCCAGCCTCGCCGAGCTCAGCGCGATCCTCGAACCCGACAAACTGCTGCGCCACCTGTGCGGCACGCTGCGGGCCCAGCTCGGCGCCTCGGCGGCCTGCCTGATCGGCGTCACCGGCGAGGTCCTGCACGTCGACGGCGCGGCGCCGCCGGAGACCATCGCGACGGCGGTGCAGCTCACCGCCGGCGACGCACCCCAGCTTCTCGATCCCTCGGAGAGCGCGGGGGTACGGGAGAGGCTGCTCTCCGGTGCGCCAGGAGCCCTCGTGGTGCCGCTGATCGGACGTTCCGGCCCCGTCGCCACGGTGCTGGTCGGCGGCACCGGGCTCGACGACACCAGCCGTCAGGTCGCCGCCGCGCTCTCCACCCAGGGCATGGCCGCCTACGAGAACGCGCGCCTGTTCAGCCGGGTCCAGGAGCTCGCCACCACCGACGAGCTGACCGGCCAGCACAACCGGCGCCACTTCTACGCCATCGCCGGGGCGCTGGTGCAGGCGGCCGCCCGCAACGGCCGGCAGCTGGCGGCGGTCATGCTGGACATCGACAAGTTCAAGACCATCAACGACACGTACGGCCACGGGGTGGGGGACGAGGTCATCCGTACCGTCGCCGCCCGGATCCGCAGCCGCCTGCGCCACTCCGACGTCCTCGGACGCTACGGTGGCGAGGAGTTCGCCGCGGTCCTGCCCGACCACGAGGGCCACGCCGCCGACCTGGCCGAACGCGTACGCCTCGCCGTCTCGTCCGAGCCGGTCCCCACCCAGGCCGGCCCGCTCGCGGTCACCATCAGTGTCGGCCTGACCAGCCTCGACGACCACGACAGCACCCTCGACGAGTTGCTGGCCCGGGCTGATCATGCCCTCTACCGGGCCAAAGAGGCCGGCCGTAACCGGGTGATGACCGATTGATCACGCGAGTTACGCTCTGTGGTCATGCGCATGCTGTCGGTCGGGGTGACTCCCGATGAACGCCGGACGGCCGTCTTCTTCGGCCTGTTCGCCGCCCTGATCGGTCTGGGGGCCGCCACGCTGGGGTTCCTCTTCGCGTACTCCTCCTACCCGCGTGACTGGTTCCCCCGCACTCTCTTCACCGAGGACGCCCCTTTCACCGAGGACTCCGCTGTCATCGACGATGTCGGCTCCGGCTTTCCCGGCGCCGAGGGCACCGGCTTCGGTCTGATCTTCGCGATCGCCGGCCTGATCTTCCTGGTGATCGGCCTGCTGTGGACCACCTCGTTCCTGGTCGCGATCGTGCGGGCGGTCCGCGCCGCCGCCTGGCTCGACGGCACGAGGGTCCACGTCCGGGGCGCCTTCCGTACCCGCAGCATCGACCTGGCCACCGCCTACGTCCACCAGGGCGCCGTGACCACCCGCATCGGCTACCGGATCGTCTCCACCCCGACCCTGGAGGTCCGCGACCCCAGGACCGGCAAGGCGCTGAGCCTCCGCCTGGGCGCCGGCCGCCTCCCACCGAACGAGCGACGGGCCCTGGCCGACGCCATGTCCCAGGGCCGCGGAAACTCGCCGGACGACCAGGACGTGCTGAAACTGGCCGAAACCCTCCGGACCGCCACCCCCTGACCCGGCCTACGAGCCGCCGGCCGTCACCAGCGCCCACACCACCTTGCCGCCCGGCGTGGGCTCCGCACCCCACCCGGCCGCCGCGGCCTGAACCACCTGCAGCCCACACCCGCGCTCATCGAGCGGCCGCCCCCGCCGCACCGGCGCCGGCGCCCGCAGCCGCGGCAACCGATGATCACCGTCGGACACCGCGAGGCACAGCCCGTCGCCGCGCCGGGTGAGCGTCACCCGGATATCGGTACGCGCATGCTCGGCAGCGTTACGAACCAGCTCGGAAAGCACCCGCCGAGCCGGATGCACCAGCCCCGGAAGCCGCCAGACATGACAGGCGTCGGCAACAAGGGCCCCGGCGAGGCTGGCCGCATCCGGATCAGGCGCCAGCACCACCGAAAGCGTCTCCGTCATGACCGAACGCTAAGCCGGTCCCCGGCCCAGGCCATTACTGCCACTAATACTCCCGTGCCCCGTCTCAGCGGATGCCGGCTCGGGCGGCGAGTCCGCGCAGGCGGCCGTCGCGTCCGTACCGGGGGCGGGACAGCAGCGTCCGTAACGCCTCCCGCGCCCCGTCCGAGGCACACACCTGCTGGGGCGCGATCGTCTCGGCCCGGTAGAGGGCCGCGGCCGCCGCGTCCTCGCGCCCACGTCCCTGCAACAGGGCCCGGGACAGGTCGATGAAGTAGGTGGCCCGGCGCTGAGCCGACGGCAACGCCTCCGGGTGGAACCCCGGCGCGGGGGTCCCCACGGCGCCCCCGTCGCCGAGCGCGACCAGAACCGCGAGGCGCCACATCCCCACGTTCGTGGGACCGAAGCTGAACCAGTCGTCCGGCCGCTCCCCGGTGTGCGCCGCGACCGCCGCCGCCTCGTCGAGATGAGCCGCCGCCACCCCGGCGAGCCCCGCCCGCGCCGCCATCTCCGCCCTGATCAGATGATGCATCCCGTAGATCGCGGCGGTCACCGGATCCGGCCCGACATGCGGGCTGAGCCGCTCGATGCCCTCGTCGACGACCAGCTCCGCCCCGGCCACCGCTCCGACCGCCCGGATCCGCGTGTAGTTGGCCAACCCCAGATAGGCGGGCTCACCGAGATCCTCCGCCGCCCGCGTCGCCACACCGGCCGGGGCGAGCGTCAGATCCGGATGCCCGAGCTGCACACAGGTGGCCACGGTCGTGGCGCACACCTCCACGACGTTCCGCAGGTGCGCCGGCCGGACGTCGGCGGCCCTCGATCGCGCCGCCAGGCCCTTCAGCGCCCGGGCGAGGGCCGGTACCAGCAGGTCGTAACGGCACGCGGCATACAGGCTGTCGAGGACATCGGTGCCGACCTCACCGGATGACGATGTCCCGTGACCGCCGCCGACCGCGGGCACGGCCAGCGCGACGATCCCGTCCCGGAGTTCCGCGATCGCCGCGGGACCCGCCGGTGACCCGGAGGCGCCGTCGTCGGCCCGCCCGGTCAGCTCTCCCACGGAGATCTGAAGTGCCCGGGCCAGCGCTTCCCGCGCGGACCGCCGTTCCAGCGGGGCGACCCCGTTCTCGATCTGCGCGACGTACCCCTGACTGAACCCGGCCAGATCCGCGAGCACCCGCTGACTGAGCCCACGCCGCAGCCGCCAGCGCCGCAGCCGTGCCCCCACATGCTCCATCCGTTGATCACCCACGCCCAGCAAACAGCGCCACCCCACCCCGCCGACGGACTCCATGTCCGTCAATCCGCGGCGCGAAGGGGGGCGAGCTGGTCGCCGTTGAGTGATCGCGGGCGGTTTTCCGGCGGATTCGGCCCGGCTCGGTGACTCTGGGATGCTGTGAGAAGATCACTCTGCGCGTTCGTCTGCGCGCTTCTGCTGGCCCCCGCGACGCCCGCCGACGCCGCGCCTCCGGCCGCTGCCTATGTCATCCGGCCCGGCGACACCCTGACGTCGATCTCCCGGAGGTACGACGTACGCGTAACCGATCTGCGCAGGTGGAACAGCCTGCCCCGGGGCGAGCCGCTGCGTGTGGACGGCCTGTTGCGCCTGACCGCCCCCGAGCAGCCTCTGCCGGAGTGGAGCACCCGGGTGCTGACGGTGACCGCCGCCGAGGCCAATGGGGATCCGGCCAAGGAGTGTCCGGTTCCGGCGACGGATCTGCGCAAGATCTGGGTGCGCTATCTGGGGTTCGACGGGAACGCCCACGACGGCTACGTGATCATGCACTACACGCTGGCGGAGGGGGTTCAGCGGGCGTTCGGCCGGCTGTACGAGTGGCGGTTCCCGATCATGGCGATGCAACCGATGGTCGTCGAGGACAAGTCGGTGCTGACGTCCGGTTACGAGTGCCGCTTCGTGGCGGGCACCACCCGGTGGTCGCAGCATTCGTACGGCCTGGCGATCGACATCAACCCGCGCCAGAATCCGATGATCCGCGGTGACTATCTGGACCCGCCGAACAGCCGTACGTGGCTGGCGCGGGAGCACTACTGGCCGGGGATGATGCACGAGGACGGGGCGGTGCCGGCGTTCACGGCGGAGGGCTTCTACTGGGGTGGCAAGTGGAAGACGCTCCTCGACTACATGCATTTCAGCACAAATGACCGGTGAAGAGCCGGTTCAAGATCTCGGATCGGAGGGTACGAGGACGGTGACCGTATCCGCCGGAAAGAGGAGATCAGATGAGTGCCGTCGCCAACCCGGCCACCGTCGCCGAGTGCCTGCGTGTCGGGGCCGGGTTCTCGCAGGGTGACCGTAACTGGATCGTGGAGCAGTTCGGCACGCTGGACGCCCGGCTGGCCGCCTTCCACGCCGACAGCACCGAACTCGAGGTCTCGGTGAAGGACCGGGAGGCCCGCGGCCAGAAGGTCACCCTGGAGTGCTGGGTCAGCGGAGGCGACAAGATCGTCACCACGTCGTCGGAGGAGGACCTGCACGCCGCGATCATGGACGTTCGCGACGATCTGCGCCGCCGGCTGAACGACGCCAAGACCAAGCAGGAGCCGCGCCACAACCGTCATCTGCGTGAGATCCCTCAGCCCGCCGACCTCGAGGTGTGAGCGTCGAGGTGTGAGATCGGCATGGCCCCCGGCCGTGGCCCGATGAGGCCCGGCCGGGGGTCGTCGCCATTTCGGAGAATGGCGTCGTGAATCCGGAGAGTGATGGTCGAACGTGCCGCCCCGAATCGGCCGTGCGCCCACCGCGAAGTTCCTGACTTTTGTTTCTCCGCGATTGCGAAAACGAATGGTAGGTGGTGCGGCGGATTCGTGAAGTGGCTGGTGACCAAGGCCACCTGACTCGACAGTCGTCGAGGTGCTCGTCGCGAAACCACCCCGAAATGGTCACCCAGGAACGATCCGCCGATCGTCGAGCAAATAGACGTGAAAAAGGTCCGCCCTCGCCGGTGAAAGGCGAGAGCGGACCGATCTGTCAGGAGACTGCGGGAGCCGGATCCGGCGGCGGCGTGGACGCGGCCGGCGCGGGAACGGAAGTCGGCGGCGTGGACGAGGGCGGCGGAGGCGCGTCCGGTCCCGGAGGCGCCGATGGCGACGCCGGCGGACTGTCCGACAGCTGCTCCCGGAGATAGATCCAGAGCACGGCGATCATCGCGGCGACCGGTACCGCCAGCAGAGCGCCGACGATGCCGTAGAGGCTGCTCCCGAGGGTGACCGCCAGCAGCACCACTCCGGCGTGCAGGCCGAGGCCCCGGCTCTGCACCATCGGCTGGAAGACGTTCCCCTCCAGCTGCTGAACCACGATGATGATGGCCAGCACGATCAGCGCGTCGGTCCAGCCGTCGGTGACGAAGGTGATGACGACGGCCACGAACCCGGCGAACAGGGCGCCGACGATCGGGACGAAGGCGGTCACGAAGGTGAGCACCGCCAGCGGCAGGGCGAGGTCGACGCCGAGGACCGCCAGGCCGATGCCGATGAGCACGGCGTCGAGCAGGCCCACCAGCGCCTGGGAGCGGACGAACGAGCCCAGCACCTCCCAGCAGCGGCCGGCGACGGTGGGCAGGTCGGTGGCGAGCCGGCCGGGCACCTGACGGCTGAGCCAGGGCAGGAAACGCGGCCCGTCCTTGAGGAAGAAGAACATCAGGAACAGCGCGAGCACGGTGTTGATCAGGCCGTTGAACACCGAGCTGACCCCGCTGAGGGTGGCCGTCGCGATGCTGCCGACGCTGGCCTGGAGTTTCTGAGTGGCGGTGTCGAGGTATCCGGTGATGTCCTCGTTGCTGATGTTCAGCGGTGGCCCGGCGGCCCAGCTCTGCAGCTCCCGGATGCCGGCGCTGACCTGGTCGGCCAGCTCGGGCGCCTTGGCGGCGACCGGGGCCGCGATGCCGATGAAGGTGCCGATCGCGACCACCAGGAAGAGGAGCGTCACCAGGCCTGCGGCGAGGGCGGGCGGCCACCTGTGCTTGCGCAGGAACCGGACCGGCGGCCAGGTCAGGGTGGTCAGCAGCAGCGCGATCACGACCGGCCAGATCACCGACCAGGCGCCGCCCAGCATCCGCCACGCGACCCAGCCGCCCAGCAGGACCAGGAGCAGCTGCAGCGAGATGCTCGCCGATGTCCGCAGCGCGCTCCGCGTCTTTCTCGAATTCAAGCCGGTGCCCATGTGATCACCCTAGAAGCACCGGTCGCGGGCTGCGCGCCGGGACGCGCAGCCCGTACCCCTCAAAGGTTGTGGGCGAACCTGATCAGATCGCCGGTCCGGAACTGACCGGTCGCCGCCGCGATCGGGGGTGCCGGGCGGAAGCCCGGGTTGACCGAGAGATGGCTGTTCTTGTCGGCGTCGAGGATGCCGAGGATCACCTCGGTGACGATCCGGCCGCCGACCGGTCCGAGGCGCTCGCCGGCGTGGGTCAGTTCGGCCTCCTTGAGGATGTAGAACCAGAGCGGCGCCTTGCCCGTCCAGCCGGGATCGGCCGGTTCGGGCAGCCCCAGCTGCGTGTTGGTGAGCGGGGTGATGCCCATCCGCGCGGCGACGTCCTGGCCGGCGGGCAGGCCGAGACGGCTGCCGCGGATCAGGTTGCGTTCGGCCAGTGACGGCGTGCCGTCGTCGACGACGGTCGTGGGCAGGTTGAAGAGCGGCAGCGAGAGCTTTCCGTCGATGCGGCGGGCGGCATTGCGCGCCGCGGAGGGCTTTCCGGGTACGTCGAAGAAGTGCCACCAGTCGATCTCGAGGCGAGCCGGCAGCGGCCGGTTGCCCCGCAGGTCGGCGCCGGGCTGACCGAAGATGGCGGCCACCGAGGGCCGCTGCTCCCGCTGGTTGAGCAGGTAGGCGGCGCGCACCATGCTGTGCCCGAACCGGTAGGCGGCGACCGAGTACTCGATCGGCATCATCGGCCGGTGCGGGTTCTTGGGCTTGTAGTGCTCCCGCTTGACCTTGCCCTTGTTGTCCAGGAACCGGCCGACCACCTCGGGCCCGGCGATCTTCTCCAGGAAGTCGTGCACGATGATCCACTGGAAGTGCCAGCGGGTGATCCGCTGCGCCTCGGCCAGGTTGCTCGCCAGACCGGTCGCGAGCACCCGGTTGTGGAACTTCGCGAACGCCAGGTGCAGCTGCGCGACGATCAGGTTCTCGTCGTTGCGGGCGTCGCCGATGATCGCGCTGCCGTCGTCCCGGCGCGGCAGGTCGTCGACGCCGTTCGCGTTGCGGACGATCTTCATCCGGGTACGGTCGGCCTCGTACAGCCCGGGGTCGGTGGCCGGCCCGCGCCCGTAGAGCGAGCCGAGGTCGAAGAGCGGCGTGTCGAAGTTGGTCAGCCCGTGCGGGTCGGCCTGGGCGTCCGGCAGGGGGGTGCGGTCCAGTGTCATGTCGTGGTCGATGAACTGGCCGAGGAACGTGAAACCGGCCGGGATCCGGGGGTTGTCGAGGTCGGCGGTGTTCGGTGTGGCGGGCTCGCCCATCTGCGCGGCGAGCGACTTGAGGAGCCGTTCCGGCGGCTGGTAGGCGTCCGCCTGTTTGAACATGACGCCGAAGCGGCCCTCCTTGTCGCGGCCCGCCTTGACCGCGATGTCGCTGCCCCGGTTGCCGGCGACGGCGTGCTTCCAGTCGGCGGGCGCGGCGGCGTCCGGGGCGGCGTGTGCCGGCGTGGCGATCCCGGCACCGGCCGTGCCCACGGTCGCCGCGACCGCCGCGGTGCCGGCGAGCAGGGTACGGCGTTCGATGTTCATGTCAGCCATGCATCCGGAAGTTAGCCAGATGTCCGGATCAATGCGACATCCTTCGACCCGATCGGATGGCGGGTTCCCACCGTCGCGGGAGCCACCCGAATCCGCCGCCGCCCCCGCGCGTTGAGAGGGGTGAGCCCCGCTCAGGACGCCTTCGGCGTGATCTTCCCGACCGTGATGTCCCGGGTGCACAGCCGTACGCCAGGGTCGTGGATGGTGAGCTGGACGGCGTCGCCCGCGCCCTGCAGCTTGAAGTAGATCTGGTTGAGCCCGCGCCGTACCTCGAACTCGTGCGCTCCCTCGCCCAGCCGCAGCGTCACCGTCGAGTCGCCGGAGCTCAGGTATCCGACGTAGACCCACCACTCCCAGTCGGGAGCGGGCGCCCGCAGCGGGATCCGGGTGCCGGCGCCGAACCCGGCCTGGTGACCGCATCCGTCGTCGGGCCCCTCGACGATGTCGATGCCCTGCACGGTCGCCGGCCGGATCCGGCCGGCCTCGTCGAACATGGACGGCGTCTCGGCCTCGGTCACGAAGACCGGTTGCAACGGCGCCGCCCGGAAGAAGTGCGATTGGAGGTTGTCCGGGTGGAAATAGCCGGCGACCACCTGGTACGGCACGGTGTCCTCGACCAGCCGGGTGCCCGGAGGGGCGGTGACGAGGGCGGCCTGCGCCGTCTCCAGGTAGTTCTTCGCGTGCTTGGTCTGCCAGTTGTCGTTGAACCGGGCGATGCTGGTCAGCGTGCCCATCGACACGGTCACCGCGGCGATGACCGCGACGACCAGCCCGACCGCGTAGGCGCCCGGCTCCCGCAGCGGCGGCGGCACCGTCCACGTCGCGTCGTCGGGCCGAGCCCGGTCGCGCAGCCCCAGCAGCGCCACGCCGACACACAGCGCCGCGAGCACCACCACCTCCGCCACATACCGCGGGACGAGGGCGCCGAGAGTGCCGAGCGCGCCGCCGAGCCGGGTCACCACGAACAGGGTGGTGACCATGGCGACGTACGTGAACAGCAGCAGCCACGCCCGGCCGGCCGACGCGCGGGCCCGGACCGTCACCACGATCAGGGCCACCAGCGCCGCCCAGGCCAGCCACACCCCCACGTCCGGCGGGTCGACCAGGGGCGGGCCGTCGCCGGCGTACTCCCACACCCACGGTCCGCCGAACAGCCCGGGCACGAGAGTGGCGCCGATCAGGTCGACCACGAAGGTCACCACACCGGTCGGCGAGCCGGGCTGCTGCAACTCCGCGCGGGGCAGCGAGACGTAGTACGGCACGTACGCGCCGGCCACCGCGGCCAGGGCCAGCCAGCCGGGCCAGAACCGGCGGATCGCCGACCGGATGCTCGCCCAGGCCGGCCCGCTGCTCAGCAGGAAGACGGTCAGCAGGAAGACGAGCGGGATGATCAGCAGCGCCTTGGTGTCGAAGGCCAGGCCGAACAGCACCGCCAGCACCAGGCTGATCACGTGCCGATGACGGCCGGTCCGCGCATACCGCACCTGCGCGCCGATGGCGAGCACCATGGCCAGCTGCACCGGCAGCATCAGCAGCCCGACCATCCACAGTGAGCTGACCTCCAGGGTCAGCGGGCTGAACAGGAGCATGCAGAGCGGCACCAGCAGGGCCCACCCGGGGCGCAGCAGGGTCCGCAGCAGACGGTAGAACGCCACACTGAGCGTGGCCTGGGCGGCGACGAGCATCAGCAGCCACGGCCAGCCCTCCAGTCCGTCGACCCGGACGAGCAGCCAGGCCACCAGCAGGCCGCCGGGCATCAGGTGGTCGTTGAAGACGCCGAGCAGGAAGTCCGGGGTGAGTCCGGTGTCGATGGCGCGGTTCGCGATCACGAACTCGTCCTGCGAGAACCAGCCCCGGTCGGCGATCGCGGCCCGCCACGCCACCGACGCCAGGATCAGGGCGATCGCCACCGCCCGGACCGGGTCGGACCGGACCCAGCGCCCGAGCCGGCCGGGCTCCTCCGCCACCGGCGCCTCGGGGGAACGTTCAGCCACTTCGGGCTCTGCCTTCGACATGATCGATAGAGTGCCACACGTCGATGACCAGCAGTGACCCGATCAGGTGGCCGTTCGGATGATGCCCAGAGAGGCGGAACGGCCGACCGTCGCCACCCGGATTGTCCACAGTCGATCCGGCGGAAAGACCGAGGGCCCGCATTCCCCTCACTAGGGAATGCGGGCCCTCGGGCGATCGGAATCGATCAGCCGGCGGACTTCTCCACGCTGACCGGCTCGGTGATCTCCTCGTGCTTGCCACCCGCCGCGTGCTTCGCCGGCACGGGCTTGCGGGCGGTGGTGACCATCCACAGGCCGATGATCAGCAGGAGCGCGCCGAACACGGCGGCGCCGATCGGCAGGTAACGGCTGATCAGCAGCACCTGGGACTTGTTGGCGCCCGCCGACTCGACACTGTTGGTCACGGTCTCGTCGGTGTACGAGAAGTCACCCTCGAGCAGCGCGGTGGGCTGGCCGACGTTCGGCACCAGCTTCTTGCTCTGCTGCTCCTGGACCTTGACGAACGTGCCGCTGACCGGCTCCACCCAGATGGTGCGGGTGTTGGAGTAGACGACCTGGCCGCTGGTGGCGTCCGGGGTCGCGAACGCGCCGAGCAGCGACTTGATCCGGTCCGCCGAGAACGCCAGCGGAGTCTCCGGGATGACCTGCACGAACTTGTACGTCTCCAGGCCCTGGATGTCCTCGGTGCCCTTGTACTCGATCGGGAACGCCTTCTTCACGTCACGGTCGAAGTACTGGTACGTGGTCTGCTCGGTCCCGAACGGGAACTTGTAGAGCTGACCGGTGAAGGTCACGGGATCGGGCGTCGAAGCGGTGCTGCCCTGGACCTTCGCGACATCGTCGAGCTGCTGGCCGGGCCAGTTGACGGCGGCCGCGGTCTTCCGGTCGACGGCGAGACGTGCCTCGTACGCGGTGAGGACCTTGTTCTGCTCGACCCAGGTCCCGGTGCCGTACGCCTTCCAGATGACGGTGTTGTCATCGATGGTGCCGCCGTCGAGCTCTTTGTCGGTGGTGTCCGCCAGCGGCTGGATCTCCGTGGTGGAGCGGACCGTGCCCGTCTCGATCTTGACGACCGGGTTGGCGCCACCCTCGGTGTAGAGGAACCGCGCGTTCTTGGCCTCGGCCACACTGGGCTTGAGGCAGTCCTCGGTGACCTGCGGCGTGCACAGCTTGAGGTCATAGGGCAGCCGGGCCGCCGACGGCGCCACGTAGAACGCCACCCCCGCGGCCACCACCACCGCGAAGAAGCCGATGCCGAACAGCACGGCACCCAGACGAGCTTTCACTGATCCTCCCATTCAGACGGCCGACTGCTATCCCTTAAGAGTGAGCCCGTCGCCGATAATGACCGGAGGTTACTCGTCGGTTACATGGTTACGGAACCCTTGGACGGCACATGTCTGCACCGATTTCAACGCCCACCCTGCACCGTGTCCCGGCTCTCGACGCGGTGCGCGTCATCGGCTCGGTGGCCGTTGTCGGGCACCATGTCGGGTTCGCCACCGGCATCAACACCGGGGGTGGAGTCTGGGGCGGCTGGCTCTCCCGTCTGGACGCGGGTGTGGCGGTGTTCTTCGTGCTCTCCGGCTTCCTGCTCTTCCGTCCCTGGGTCCATGCGAAAGCGGCCGGCAAGGCGGCTCCGGACCCCCTGCGGTACCTGTGGCGCCGGGCCATGCGGATCCTCCCGGCCTACTGGGTGACCGTGGTGGTCTGCCTGCTCGTGCTGCCCCGCAACGCGAACGCCACCAACGCCGACTGGATCCGGCACTTCACGCTCACCCAGATCTATGAGGCCGGCAACCTCCGGCACGGCCTCAGCCAGACCTGGAGCCTCGCCACCGAGGTGGTCTTCTACCTGCTGCTCCCGGTCTTCGGGGTGTACCTGACGTCCGGCCGGCACCGGTCCGGCCGGCCCTGGACGATCGTCGCCGGCTCGGTGCTGGTCACCGGGGCATGGGTCGGGCTGATCGCGGGCGGGGTGCTCGCCCCGACGCCGCACACCATGTGGCTGCCCGCCTACGGCCTGTGGTTCGGCGCCGGCATGCTGCTCGCCGCCGTGCACGTCGGCCTGCGGGACGGCCGGATGGCCCGGTGGGGCTTCCTCGACGGCATGGCCGCCGCCCCGCTGGCCTGCTGGACGGCGGCGTTCGCGGTCTTCGCCATCGCCACCACCCCGGTCGCCGGCCCGCACGACCTGGCCGAGCCGACCCCCGGTGAGTTCGCCGTCAAGCTGGTGCTCTACATGCTGCTCGCGGTCCTGATCGTGGTGCCGCTCGCGTTCGGCCCGCAGACCCGCACCAAGCAGGCTCTCAGCGGCGGCACCGTCAAGTGGCTCGGCGCGGTCTCCTACGGCCTGTTCCTGTGGCACCCCTTCGTCATCGAGTCGATCTACTGGGTCACCGGCCGCCCGGAGTTCTCCGGGTCGTTCGCCGGCACCCTCGCCCTCACCCTCGCCGGTGGGCTGCTGCTCGCCGCCCTCTGCTATTACCTGGTGGAGAGCCCCTGTCAGCGCTTGAGCCACCGCTGGCCGCGGAAGCCCGGGCCGACCAGCACCGAGAGCCAGAGGAGCACCGCGGAGGCCAGCGCGGTCAGCTGAGGCAGCGCCGCGGTGTGCCCGCCGATGGTCAGCGCCAGCCAGCCGGCCAGCGCGAAGAGGGCCACCGGCAGCAGCCGGCCGGCGAGCAGGCTCAGCCGGCTGAGCCGCCTGCGGTCGTGCGTTCCGAAGTACGGCCGCAGCACCCTCAGCATCAGCACGGCGGCTCCGATGATCAGCGCCAGACCGGCCGCCGCGGTGCCGCCGACCAGCAGCAGCGCCACCCCGCCGAAGAGCGCGGGCACGACCCGATGGCGCCGCCGGCCAGGCACCCCGGCCGGCGTCGTCGCGGCGGGCGCGCGGGAGCCGGGCAGCCGGCCGGAGCCGGCCAGCGCCGCCACCACGACCACGCCGAGCAGCAGCAGCGCGCCGCCGCTCATCGTGGCCGTGTAGATCCGGTCCGGACCGAACCGGAGGACCACCTCGCCGGACGCGCCGGCCGGGACCAGCCACGCCTGCTGCCAGCCGTCGACCTTGATCACCGGCAGCTCCTCGCCGTCGATGCTGGCCGACCAGCCGGCGTTGGCGTTCTCCCGCAGCGCCAGCACCCGCTCGCCCACATACATGCCCAGATGCAGCCGCCGCAGGGTGGCGCCCCACGCGTCGATCCGGACCGGCGTCCTCACCGACGTGGTGGTGGCGAAGCCGACCGGCTTGATCTGCTGTTTCGCGGCCGGGCCGGCGCTGTGCGGGGTGAGAGCCACCTGCGTCGGCACGGCCACCGCCGACGCGGTCGCCAGCACCCGGGTCTCGCCGGCGTCGATCCGCAGCGTCTTCTTGGCGTCGGGGCCGCAGACCAGGGCGTCCACCTCGCGCAGCTGGACCAGGTCACGCCGGCTGGCGATCAGCGAGGTCTGCCGGATCGACCCGGCGACGGTGACCCGCGGCCCGCTGCCGCAGCCGAGGTCGACCTTGGCGGTCGCCACGTTCAGGTCCGGCGCGGTGTCCGGCAGGGCGGTGAGCTCGCTGACCGCGACCGGCAGGTTGTGCTGGGAGTTGCGGTACGGGTCGTAGCTCGCCGCCGACACCGAGTCGGAGATCAGCACGGTGAGCTCGTCGGTGGTCATCGGCGGCGCGAAGGCCAGGACGCCCTCCGCGTTGAGGAATCCGGTCCGGATGTCGCCGTCCCCGATCGCCGTCACCTTCCACGGCTGGGCCGCGGCCGTGCCCGCGGTGAGCGTGAGCCGCACCCCGGAGACCTCCCGCCGGGCCGGCCAGACCAGCCGCAGCCAGGGCTCCCGGTCCTCGTCGGCGGCATACCACGCGGTGCCGGGATCACCGTCGGCCACCGCTCCCGGCCTGGCGGCGGGCTCCGGCACGCCGATGCTGGACGCGGTGACGGCCGGCCGGATCCGGCGCGCGACGGCGGCCTTCCCGCCCGCGTCGAGCAGCGCGTCGAGCGCCGCTCCCGGGCGCGGCCGGGCCTGGACGGCCAGGTCGTAGTCGGCCGCGACCGGCTGGGTGGTGGCGCGGTTGATCTCGGTGCCGTCCTCGGACGCGCGGGCCAGGTCGGGGTTGCAGGCGGCCTGGCCGCTGTCGGAGAAGTAGCACGCGGGCACGCTCGGCGCCGCGGTGAACACCATGCCCGGCGCCGTGCCGGTGACCGGGGAGCCGGGGACCCGCAGGGTCCGTTCCGCGGTCACCCCGGGGAACGCCAGCTCGGTGATGCCGACCCCGCCGAAGCCGATCCGCCGGTCCAGCACCTCGTCGAAGGTGATCCGGACCCGGTCGGTGGGCAGGGTGGCGCCCAGTGGCACGGTGGTCGTGATGCTGGTGTCGACGGCCCGGCTGACCGGCGGATGGTCACCGGAGGTCACGGTGATCCGGGTCGGCACCGAGTCGGTGCCCTCGTCGAAGCGCAGGCTCACCGAGCTGATCACCCGCGGGGCGTTGAACCGCACCTCGAACCACTGCTCGGTGGCGATCGTGCCGGGCGCGGACCGCCAGGAGGTGGCCGGGTCGCCGTCCATCGCCGCGTACGGCTGATAGCCCGGCCGTGCCCCGCTCAGCGGCTGGGCGTCCGAGAAGGCGCTGGAGGCGGTGATCGACTTGACGCCCCGGTACTCGGCGACGGTCTCGTGGCCCTCGGCCCATTCCGGCAGGTAGTCACGGGCCGGTGTGCCCAGCCGCGCCTGATCGGAGGCCCGCATGGTGGCCGAGGCGCTGTCGTGCGAGCGGCCGAAAGCGATCTCCCGCCGGCGCAGGCCGTCGGTGACGATCACCGGGCCGTCCGGGGTCGCCTCGGTGCGGTCCCCGGCGAGCACCGTCGGGCCCTCCGGAAGCACCCCGGCGGTGGCCGCGTCCAGGACCGACTCCGGGCCGCCGACCAGGGTGGTCAGGCCGGCCGCGTCGTACGCCACCACGGGCTCGGCCGGCTCGTCGACGGCCCAGATCTCCAGGGTCCGCACCTTCACGTCGAGCCCGTTGTCGATGTAGATGCCCGGCAACTGGCCACCGCCCACGTACGGCCCGAAGGACGTGACCGGGCGCAGGCCCGGTGATCGGGAGAGCGCCTGCTTGACGATGACCGGCTGGGTGGCGCCGGACCGGCCGTACGCCAGGTCCGATCGCAGCAGCAGGTAGCGCACCCCGGAGCGGCGCAGGTACTCGGCCAGGCCTGCCGAGCCGGCGCCGCTGGTGAGGGTCTGCTCGATGGTGTCCAGCACCCGGATGGTCTCCGGCGGGGTCAGCGGGATCGAGCTGCGCACACCCCACCGCTTGTCCATCAGCGGCTGGGTGATCTCGTCGCTCGGGCTGCCCCACAGGTATCGGGGGAACCGGGACCCGGGCACCACCAGCACGTGCTCCTGGTCGAGGTTGTTGTCGAGCCAGTCGGTCGCCTCCCGCCAGTAGCCGGGGACCTCCTTGAAGCTGCCCTGCGCGGCCAGCCCGCCGCCGAGCGCCGGCGCGGCGACCGCGGCGATCGCGAGCAGGGCGATGCCGCCGACCCCGGCGGCGCGCAGCTGGGCGAGCCGCAGCCGCGGGCGGGGCACGGTGGCGGCGGCCCGGCTGACGACGGTCAGCAGGTGGGCCAGGCCGAGGGTCAGCGGCAGCCGGATCACCACGTCGAACTTGTGCACGTTGCGCAGCGGGGCGCCGGCCGCGTCCAGAAAAGCCTGCTGCGATTCCGAAAAGAGCCCGGCCACGCTGCCGATGTGTCCGAGACCGACGAGGGCGAGCCCGCACAGCAGACCGGTGACCAGGAACCAGCGGTGCGGCATGCCACGACGGGCCAGGCCGGCCACGCCCAGGCCGGCGACGACCAGGGTGGCCAGGATCAGGCTTTGCTCGGTGGCGATCCGCCAGCCTGCCGTCCACGGCGGCCCGAACGAGCTGGAGAGGTAGGCGTGCCAGTGCGACGCTCCGCGCAGCACCGAGACCATGTCGGTCGGCGCCGTCGTCACGCTCGCGGTCTCGATGTAGTCCAGGAACGGGGGGCTGTAACGGCCCAGCACGAGCAGCGGGCCCAGCCACCAGGCGGTGGCGCAGGCGACCGCCACACCCCAGGCCAGCAGCGCCTTCACCCGCAGGCCGAAGGGCCGCAGCCCGAGCAGCCACAGGCCGGCCAGCGGCACGACGGCCAGCACCGCCGTCGCGTTGACACCACCGGCGCAGGCCACCGCGAGCGCCGAGCGGGTCACCGACCGGGCCACCGATCGGCCGTGCGCGAGGCCGACGAGCGGGATCAGCACCCACGGCGCGACGGCGCTGGGCCACGCCTCGACCGAGATCGGGCCCAGCTCGGTGATCATCCGCGGGGAGAGCGCGAAGGCCACACCGGCGACGAGCCGCGTCCACTCCGAGCCGATGCCGAGCCGCTCGGCCAGCTTCACCACGCCGGTGCAGGCGACCGTCATGACCACCGACCACCAGAGCCGCTGGATCACCCAGGCCGGCAGCGCGATCGACTTGCCCGCCAGGAAGAACGCGCCCATCGGCCAGAGGTAGCCGTACGCCTGGTTCTGCAGCTGTCCGAACGTCCCGTTCGGGTCCCAGACGCTCAGGGCCCGGCCCAGCCACCCCGCCGGGTCGACCACGAGATCGACCTTGGTGTCGATGACGATCTGGCCCGGGTCCTGCAGGAACGCGAGCGCCGTCAATCCCAGGCACACCGCGATCAGGCGCATCCGCCACACGGCGGCGGGGGCGGCTCCGCCCACCGGAGCTGGCGCGGACTCTGCCCGTGGGTGGCGCATTTTTCTCCCTGTTCCGCCATTGCGGAGTTACTGGACAGCCCCATAGTGTGACGCGACCCGCGAATATTACTCGCTAGTAGAGGTGACAGTGGACATACCGGCCGCCGGAAATCGGCACGTTCTGTTCCTCAACTGGCGGGACACTCGTAATCCCCACGGTGGCGGATCAGAAGTCTACGTGGAGAAGATCGCCGCGGAACTGATCCGCCGGGGGCACCGGGTCACGCTCTTCTGCGCAGCTCACAGCGATGGCCCGGCGGACGAGGTGACCGCGGCGGGGCTTCGCGTCGTGCGTCGCGGTGGGCGCCACACCGTCTATCTTCAGGCCGCGCTGCTCTATCTGATCGGCGTTCTCGGCTTCGGGCCGCTGAGCCGCCGGCACGGTGGCCGCCCCGACGTGATCGTCGATGTCGGTAACGGTTTGCCGTTCCTTTCTCCTCTCTGGGCGTTCTGTCCGGTCATCGCCCTTGTGCACCACGTGCACCGGGAGCAGTGGCCGGTGGTGCTGACTCCGCGGCTCGCCCGGATCGGCTGGTGGATCGAGTCGTGGCTGGCGCCGCGGGTGTACCGCCACTGCCGCTACGTGACCGTCTCCGCCGCCACCCGCGACGAGCTGGCGGTGCTCGGCGTCGACCCGCGCCGGGTGTCGATCATCCACAACGGCACGCCGGAGATGAGGCCGGCGGCGCCGGTGGCCCGTACCCCGGATCCGTCCCTGGTCGTGGTGGGCCGGCTGGTCCCGCACAAGCGGGTCGAGATGGCGCTGGACGCGGTGGCCGGCCTCGCCGGCGAGTTCCCCGGCCTGACCCTGACGGTCGCCGGGCAGGGCTGGTGGGAGGACGAGCTGAAGGAGTACGCCGTCACGCTCGGGATCGCCGACCGGGTGCGGTTCGCCGGTTTCGTCAGCGACGAGGAGAAGCGGGTCCTGATGAGCCGGGCGTGGGTCGCGCTGACCCCGTCGCTCAAGGAGGGCTGGGGCCTGACCATCGTCGAGGCCGGCGCGGTCGGCACGCCGAACATCGCCTTCCGGGGCGCCGGTGGCGTGGAGGAGTCCCTGGTGGACGGGAAGACCGGGCTGCTGGCCGACGATCCGGCCGACTTCATCGCGAAGGTACGGTCACTGCTCGCCGACGATGCTCTGCGCGCCGAGATGGGCAGCGCGGCACGGGTGCACGCGGATCACTTCACCTGGCCGGCGGCGGGGGAGAAATTCGCCGCCCTCGTGGAGCGGCCGGTGATGGTCCCGGCGGCAGCGCCGGGACCACGCACTCACCTGGTGCCGTAGACGCCCGTCGTCAGGGACGCCTCGTCGATGCCGGCCGCGGCCTCGGTCGGCGAGCTGATGACGCTCGCCGCCAGGGCCGCGGTGCCGAGGATCCCCAGTGCCAGGGCCGCGACCCCGGCGAGGACGAGCGGTAGGGTCTTGCGCATTCGTGACTCCTCCTGTGGACCATGTGCTCTGCGTGCGCGGGACGCTACCACGTAGTAACTTCCCTGCGAAGGGTGTTCTCGTACAGATCCAGATCGGTCCCGTCGTGCACCAACCGTAGTCCGGTCAGAGAGGTGACCGGGACCGCGGGAGCGCCCACGACCCGCTGCACCACCACCCACCGCACCCCCAGATCGGCCAGCGGAGCACCGGTGGTGAGGGCTTGCCGGATCGCGGCGGCCCGGCGGTCCTCGCCGCCCACCACGATCCGCCCGACCACCAGCCGGTCGTCGGTCAGCACCTCGGCGTCGAGACAGCGGGGCAGCGGGTCCAGCACGGTCCGGCCGTGGTTCCAGGGATAACGGTGATAGGCGGCCAGCGGCAGCGACACCACCGGACCGGGATCGGCGGCCACCAGGCGCGCGACCACCGCGAAGTCCGCCGGGTAGGCCACCGGCCGCAGCCGGTTCCCGGCGCCGAACGCCAGATCCGGCTGCAGCGCCACCGGCAGCAACAGCACGGCGCCGAGCACCACCCGCCCGGCGGTGCGGTCCGCGATCCGGGCCGCGGCACGCTCGGCGCCGAGCGCCACCGCGAGACAGAGCAGGAGGGTGTACGGCATGACGAACTTCTGCCCGTCCCGCAGCAGTCCCGCCCCGGGCACCGTCTCGACCAGCCACGCCAGCCCGTCGCGCACACCCGGAACCGCCCCGAGCAGCGCCACCGCGAATCCGCCCGCAGCCACCGCCGCCAGCCGCGTGGCGGCGCCGACCGGCCAGCGTCGCCACAGCTCGCGCATCCCGAACCCGGCGAGCGCCAGCAGCGCCAGCGTCCCGGCCGGGGCCAGCACCGACGCCCGGCTCGGCAGCACGGTCTGCGCGTTCCACGTCCCGCCGGTGCCGAGCAGCGCGCCCAGCGCCCCGGTCCAGTCGTTCCCGCGGGCGGCGAACGCGGCCACCCCGTCCGGGTCGCTGCGCGCGTCCGCGTCGGTCAGCGCGACCGCCAGCAGCCACGGCACGTTGACCAGCAGCGTCATCCCGGCCGCGAGCCAGGACGTGGCCAGCGCCGCGACCGTGGCCAGCGCGATCAGCCCACCGGTCGGCGTGATCGCGGCGAGCGCCGCCCAGCCGGCCAGCGGCAGCAGCGCCCGGCGGTCCCCGGCACGCACCCGCAGCGCGGCGGCGGCCAGCCAGGGCAGTGCGGCGTACGCCAGCAGCAGACCCCACTGCCCGAGCAACAGCCGCTCGGCCAGGTACGGCGTCCATGCGTAGGCGACCGCCGCCACCAGCCGGGCGCCGGTCCGCTCGGCCGGGACCAGCCGGCCCGCGCCGACCGCGGCGAGCATCAGGATCGCCGCCAGCGCCAGCCGCTGCAGCAGCCAGCCCGGCACAACCTGGGTGGCCAGCGAGACCAGCGCGTCGAGCGGGACCGCCCGGGGCAGGGTCGCCGACGGCAGCACCAGATCCCACCGCAGCGGCTGCCGCGGCACGAACACCATGTCGTAGGAGAGCACGTAGCCCGGCGCGGCCAGCGGAGCCAGCACGAGCACCGTGACGATCAGCGCCGTGACCGGCAGAGCGAGCCGTCGCAGGGCGGACCTCCTCATCCTCGGTCGCTCCCCTAGTGTGATCCACGTACCCGGGCACGGAGAAGCAGGGACGAGCATGGCGAAGCTGAGCGGTATCGGCACGGCGGGACTGGCGGTCACCGTCGCCGGTGTGCTCGCCAACGCGCTGGCGTATGTCGTGCCCGTGATCGGCGCGCGCCGCCTGACCGCGGCCGACCTGAGTGTGCTGGCCACGCTGCTCGCGATGACCGCGATCGTCGGGGTGGCGAGCACCGGCCTGCAGATCGCGGTGGCCGTGCACCGGGCCCGTGTCGGCCCGTCCCCGGCCGGCCGGTCGGCCCTGCTCACGGTGCTGGCGGCGGCCGGTGTGCTGGTGGCGGTGCTCCCGGTCGCGGTGGTGGTGCTGCGCCTGCCGGCCATGGCGACGGCGCTGGCCGCGGCGTCCACCGTGGGCGTGGTGGCGGCCGGGCGGTGGCTCGGCGAGATGCAGGGCGACGAGCGGTTCCTGCCGCTCGCCGCGGGGCTGGCCGTGGTGGCCGGCGGCCGGTACGGCGGGGTGGTGCTGGGCCTGGCCGCCGGCGCGAGCCTGACCACCTCGCTGCTGATCGGCGCGGCGACGGTGCTCCTCGCCCTGCCGGTGCTGCACCTGCTGGCCCGGCGCCCGGGGACACGCGTGTCCGGTGATCCCCTGGCCGTCCGGGCGGTCTTCACGGCGGGCGCCGCCACCCTCGCGACGCTCGTCGTGTCGTACGCCGATCTGCTCCTGTCCCGTCGTTTTCTTCCCCCCGACGTCTCGGGCGCCTACGCGGTCGGCACCGTCCTGACCAAGGGCGCGCTCTGGGCGCCGCAGGTGGTCACGGTGCTGGCGCTGCCCCGGCTGGCGCAGGGCGATCGGCGCACGCTGCGTCTCGGCCTGCTGCTCGTCGGCGCGTGCGGGGCGTTCCTGGTGACCGCCGCCGCGCTCGCCGGTGGCCTGGCGTTCCGGCTCGCCGGTGGCGCGGCCTACGACGGCCTGGGCCGCTACGCGCCGATCTTCGCGGCCACCGGCGCCTGTTACGGGCTGGTGTTCATGCTGATCAACGCGCAGGTGGCGGCGGGCGCCCGGTGGCCGTCGGCGCCGCTGTGGGTGGTCACCGCGCTGCTGGTCGCCGCGGTCTGGTTGATCGTCCCGCACACACTGGTGGCCGTGGCGTGGGCCGCCCTCGGAGCAGCCGCGGCCGCCCTGGTGGTGACGAGCGTGCTGGTAACGGTACGACTCCGGACATCCGTTACCGAAAGGCAATCTGAGGGTGCGATTCTCTCCGTCGAGTGACAGCGGACGGGGGTCTGGGCATTGCGTACGGTGACGCGTCGCGTCCTTTTCGGCGGCGTGGCCGCAGCCATGGCCGCCGGAGCGCTGGTGACGGCCGTGGCCTGGTCCGACGACTCCGGCGACGAGGTGGGCAGGTTCGCTCCGGAGCAGCTGACCGCCATGTTCCAGGAGTACGGCGACACCTCCGGCACCTGGCTGGGCGCCGACCGGACCGCCTCGGTGCCGCTCTCCGGTGACCGCACCCTCTGGCTGTTCTCCGACACCTTCCTGGGCAGCCCCGGCGAGGACGGCTCCCGGCCCCGCGCCTCCGGCCTGATCAGCAACTCGGCGATCGTCCAGGAGAACGGCAGGCTGGGCCGTCTCCACTACGGCGGCATCGCGTCCGACCCGGCCGCTCTCGTGCCGTCGCCGGCCGCCGGCGAGTTCACCTGGATCGGCGACGGGGCGGCCTTCGGCGGGCGGGTGCAGGTGCTCGCCAACTCGTACCGGCGCTCCGGCGCCGGCCCCCTGGACCACAAGCTGACCGGGACGGTGCTGGCCGACTTCACCGAGAGCAGCCTGACCCCCGGCCCGGTGCGCAAGCTGCCGCTCGGCGACCGGATCTCGTGGGGCTCCGAGATCCTCTCCGAGGGCGGGCGCTACTACATCTACGGCACCGAGGGCTCCGGCGCGATGAAGTTCGCGCACGTGGCCCGGACCAGCACCCCCGACCTGGCCGGGGCCTGGGAGTTCTGGACGGGCGGTGGCTGGTCCGCCACCGAGGCCGACTCGGCGCGCCTGCTCAGCGGCGTGGGCACCAACTACGGCGTCCGCCGGGTGGGCGATCAGTACGTGCTGGTCACCCACGAGAACAACCTGATCTTCAGCGCCGACTTCGTGGCGTACACGGCGGACTCCCCGACCGGGCCGTTCCAGGGGCCGCACTATCTGTTCCGCGCGCCCGAGGTGGCCCAGGGCAACATCGTGTACGACGCCGACCTGCACCTCGAGCTGTCGCGCAAGGGGCGGCTGCTCGTGTCGTACAACGTCAACAACCTCGACGAGGCGGTCACCTACGCCGACGCGAGCATCTACCGGCCGCGGTTCGCCGAGGTCACGTGGCCCCCGGCCGGGACCGGGCGCGGCCCGGCGGCGCCCCAGGGGCTGACCGCCGCCGTCGGTGGCGCCGGCACGGCGAGCCTGGCCTGGCAGCCGGTCGCCGGGCAGGGCGTCTCCTACGAGGTGTACCGGCGGGACGTCACCGCCGGGCAGACCCATTTCGTCCGCCTGCCCGACGGCCCCGGCGCGGCCACGACGTTCCGCTCGGAGTTCCTGACCGACGGCCACGACTACGAGTTCGCCGTCTCCGCCGTCTCGTTGCGGGGCGAGAGCGCGCTGTCCACGGCCGCCGCGATGCGGGCGACGGTGCCGCCGCCGGACGCTCCGGGCGTCGTCGAGGTCCGGGCTCTGCCCGACGGCCGGGTCACCGTGCACTGGGGGCAGATCCCGTTCGTCCAGCTCGTCAAGGTCTTCCACCGCGACGTCACCGGCGGCCAGGAGAAGCCCGCGGAGGCCGGCGCCTTCCCCGGGGTGAGCGCCACCATCGGCCCGCTGACGCACGGCCACGAGTACGAGATCACCGTGGTGGCCGTGGGTGGCGGCGGGGACAGCCCACCGTCCCGGGGGGTGCGGGTCACGCCCCGGGTGACCCCGCCGCCGGCGCCCGCGATGCCCACGGCCGAGGCCCGCCCCGACGGGTCGGTGCACCTGACCTGGCCCGCAGTGGCGCCGGACCTCACCTACCAGGTGTTCACCCGCGAGGTCGGCGTCGCCGACTGGGGGCTGCCCGGCCCCACCGGCCGGACCAGCTTCGACACCGTGCCGCTGCGGCACGGCCGCGAGTACGAACTGGCCGTCGCCGCCGTCAACTCCGGGGGCGCGGGCGAGAAGTCGCTGCCGATCCGGATCCGTGCGGTGGTGGCCGCCCCGGCCGCGGCGCCGGAGCGGCTGCGAGCCGAGGCGGAACTGGGCTCGGTCGAGCTGACCTGGAAGCCCACCGGCGCCGAGTGGTACAAGATCTCCCGCCGCGACCTCACCGCCGGCGAGACGGAGCTGGCCGAGGACGAGATCGCCGTCAAGGGCGGCAGCGCTGTCGTGCACCACCTGGCCGACGGTCACGAGTACGAGTTCGCGGTCGCCGCGGTCAACGACGGCGGCTCGGGCCCACGCTCGGCGACGGTGCGGGTGCGGCTGCCGTCCGCCGTGCCCAGCAAGGTCAGCGCCCGCAGCGACCGGGCCGGCGAGGTCACCGTCGTGTGGACCGAGATCCGGCGCGGGCTGACCTACCGGGTGCAGCTGCGGGACACGACGGCGGGGGAGCAGTGGCGCACCGACCCGTTCCCGGTCACCGGCGCCCGCTACCAGACGGCGCTGCTGACCGCCGGCCACCGCTACGAGTTCCGGCTCCAGCTGCCCGACGGCACCCTGTCGGCGACGGCGGCCACGACCGTACGGTGACGCCCGCCACTCACAACGTCCGGCCGGGTGAGGTGACCTCCGGGTAATCGTCGACGCACCTTCAAGTGACCACGTGGAAACCGGGGCTTTCTAGGTTTGACGGGCGAGCTGAACATAAAGGGGTGTCCGTGGCTGCCGATGTCACCCAGGTGAGAACCGTGTGCGGGTACTGCGGCGTCGGCTGCGGGATGGTGCTCGACGTGGCGCGCCAGGACGACGGCCCGCTGAAGGTGATCAAGGCGAGCGGCGACCGGGGGCACCCGGCCAACGCGGGCCGCCTCTGCACCAAGGGCGCGACCAGCGCCGAGCTCCTCGCCGCGCCCGGCCGGCTGGACACCGCGCTGGTCCGTCCCGCCCGCGGGGCCGCCCCCGCGCCGCTGGCAGTGGACGCGGCGATCAGCGAGACCGCCCGGCGGCTGCGCGCGATCGTCGACGAGCACGGCCCGGACGCCTTCGCCATGTACGTCTCCGGCCAGATGACCCTGGAGGCGCAGTACCTCGCCAACAAGCTGGTCAAAGGCTTCATCGGGACCAACAACATCGAGTCCAACTCGCGGCTCTGCATGGCGAGCGCGGGCACCGGATACAAACTGTCGCTCGGCGCCGACGGGCCGCCCGGCTCCTACGACGACCTGGACCACGCCGACGTGTTCCTGGTGATCGGCTCGAACATGGCCGACTGCCACCCGATCCTCTTCCTGCGCATGATGGAGCGGGTCAAGGCCGGCGCCAAGCTGATCGTCGTCGACCCGCGGCGCACCGCCACCGCCGAGAAGGCCGACCTCTTCCTGCAGATCCGGCCCGGCGCCGACCTCGCGCTGCTCAACGGCCTGCTCGGGCTGATCACGCCGGACCTCGGCTTCATCGAGGCGTGGACCGAGGGCTGGGAGGCGATGCCGGAGTTCCTGGCCGACTACCCACCGGACCGGGTTGCCGAGCTGACCGGGCTCGCCGAGGCCGACATCCGGACCGCGGCCGCGTGGATCGGCGCGGCCGGCAACTGGGTCAGCCTCTGGACCATGGGCCTCAACCAGAGCACCCACGGCACCTGGAACACCAACGCCCTGATCAACCTGCATCTGGCGACCGGCGCGATCTGCCGTACCGGCAGCGGCCCGTTCTCGCTCACCGGCCAGCCCAACGCGATGGGCGGGCGCGAGATGGGCTACATGGGCCCGGGGCTGCCCGGCCAGCGGTCCGTGCTGGTCCCGGCCGACCGTGAGTTCACCGAGAAGGTCTGGGGCGTGCCGGCCGGCACGCTGCGCACCGAGGTCGGCAAGGGCACCGTCGACATGTTCGAGCAGATGGCCGCCGGGCGGATCAAGGCCTGCTGGATCATCTGCACCAACCCGGTCGCCTCGGTCGGCAACCGGCGCACCGTCATCGCCGGTCTCGAAGCCGCCGAGCTGGTGATCACCCAGGACGCGTTCGCCGAGACCGAGACGAACGCCTACGCCGACATCGCGCTGCCCGCGGCCATGTGGTCCGAGGCCGACGGCATCATGATCAATTCGGAGCGCAACCTCACCCTGGTCCACCCGGTGGTCCCGGCCCCGGGCGGGGCGCTGCCCGACTGGCAGATCATCGCCCGCGTCGCGGCCGAGATGGGTTACGGCCCGGCCTTCGGCTACGGCTCGGCCGAGGAGATCCTCGAGGAGATCACCACCTTCGCCAACCCACAGACGGGGTACGACCTGCGCGGCGTCACCTACGAGAGGCTCGCCCGCGGCCCGGTCCAGTGGCCGGCCGCCCCCGGAGGCCCCGACCGGAACCCGATCCGCTACCGCACCGCCGACGGCGGCCTGCGGTTCGCCACCCCCAGCGGGAGGGCCGTCTTCCACGCCCGCCCGCACACCGACCCGGCCGAGATGCCCGACGACGACTACCCGTTCGTCCTCAACACCGGCCGCCTCCAGCACCAGTGGCACACCATGACCAAGACCGGGAAGATCGCGAAGCTGAACCGGCTCAACCCGGAACCGTTCCTGGAGATCAACGCGATCGACGCGGAGCGGCACGAGATCGCGGCCGGCGACCTGGTGGAGATCGCGTCCCGCCGCGGCCGGGCCGTGCTGCCCGCCGTCGTCACCGGCCGCGTCCAGCCGGGCGCCTGCTTCGCGCCGATCCACTGGAACGACCTGTTCGGCGAGTACGTCAGCGTCAACGCCGTGACCAGCGACGCCGTCGACCCGATCTCCTTCCAGCCGGAGCTGAAGGTGTGCGCGGTCGCCCTCACCCGGGTCGCCGCCGCCCCTGCCCCCGTCCCGGCCGGCCCCGGGCGCCCGGGCGTGCTCGGCGGGCACTCCATCGCCGAAGCGGCTCTCTCCGTCGAGGCGAACGCCGTGCTCGCCCGGCTCGGGCTGGACCCCGCCCCGCCCGTGCTCGACGAGGGTCAGCGGCGCTACCTGGCCGGGTTCCTCGCCGGCGCCACGCTGCGGCCCGAACCGGCGGCGCTCCCGGCGAACGCGCCGTTCGACGCGGCCACGGCCATGTGGGTCAACGGGCTGCTCGCGGGAGTGCTGTCACCCGTACCATCGCCGGCCCTTGATCGTGAAGCGAAGCCCGCGGCGGGCCGCCTGCAGGTGCTGTGGGCGTCACAGACCGGCAACGCCGAGGACTTCGCGCGGACCGTGGCCGGGCGTCTCGCCGAGACCGGGCGGCAGGTCAGCGTCCTCGGCATGGACGGGCCCGCCGCCGACCTGCTCGATCCCGGCGCCGACGTGCTGGTGGTGACGAGCACCTTCGGCGACGGCGACGCGCCGGACAACGGGAGCACCTTCTGGGACTCGCTGACCGGCGACAGCGCGCCGCGGCTCGACGGGCAGCGCTACGCCGTGCTGGCCTTCGGCGACTCCAGTTACGACGACTTCTGCGGGCACGGCCGGCGTCTCGACGAACGGCTCGCCGAGCTGGGCGCGGTCCGGCTGGCCCCGCGCGCCGACTGCGAGCCGGACTTCGAGGAGACCGCCGACGGCTGGCTCGCCACCGTTCTCGCCGCGCTGACCCCCACGGCTTCCCCAGCCTCGGCCGCGACACCGGCCGCACCCGTCGCCGCCGCGCCGGCCAGGGACGCGCCGGCCAAGGCCGCGCCGGTGACCGCCGCGCTGGTCGGCAACCGGCTGCTCAGCGGGCCCGGCTCGGCCAAGGAGGTCCGGCAGTTCACCTTCGACACCGGCGGGCTCCTCGACTACCGGGCCGGCGACGCGCTCGGGGTCTGGCCGGTCAACGGCGACGACCTGGTCACCGAATGGCTGGAGGTGACCGGCCTGGCCGCGGACACCACTGTCACGATCGACCGGGTCGGCGACGTGTCCTTGGCCGAGGCCCTCACCCGGCACCTCGACATCACCCGGATCACCACCGACCTGCTGCGGTTCGTCGCCGACCGCAGCGGCTCCGGCCACCTCAAGACCCTGCTGCGCGCCGGCAACAAGGGTGAGCTGGCCAAGTGGACGTGGGGCCGGCAGGCGGTCGACGTCCTCGCCGAGCACCCGGTCGACGCGGACGCCCGCGAGCTGGCCGGCGTGCTCAAGAGGCTGCAGCCCCGGCACTACTCGATCAGCTCCACCCCGGTCACCGACCCCGGCCTGGTCAGCCTCACCGTCTCGGTGGTCCGCTTCGACAACCATCGCGGCCGCTCCCGCAAGGGCGTCTGCTCCACCCATCTGGCCGACGCCCCGGCCGGCGCCGAGGCTCCGGTCTTCGTGCAGAGAGCGCCGCACTTCCGGGTCCCCGCCGACCCCAACACCCCGATGATCATGGTGGGCCCGGGCACCGGCGTCGCGCCGTTCCTCGGCTTCCTGCACGAGCGGCAGGTCACCGGCGCCCCCGGCGGCAACTGGCTGTTCTTCGGCGAGCAGCGCAGCGCCACCGACTTCTACTACGCCGAGGAGCTCGAGGCCCTGCGCGCGGACGGCATCCTCAGCCGCTTCGACACGGCGTTCTCCCGCGACCAGCGCTCCAAGATCTACGTCCAGGACCGGATGCGGGAGAAGGGCGCGATGCTGTGGGCCTGGCTCCAGGCCGGGGCCTGCCTCTACGTTTGCGGCGACGCCAGCCGGATGGCCCGCGACGTGGACCGCGCCCTGCACGACATCGCCGTCAACCACGGCCGCCTCACCGAGGAGGCCGCCACCGCATACCTGAAGCAGCTCGCCACCGACAAGCGGTACGTGCGCGACGTCTACTAGCTCGCGGCCGGGCTCAGGTGCTCGGCCAGCACGCCGAGATGCGTCCGGCGGGCCTCGGCCCAGCGCTGCCGGCCGGCCTCGGTGATCTCGACGAATACCTGACGCCGGTCGGCCTGGCAGCTGGTCCGTTCGGCCAGGCCGCCGTTCACCAGGCGGCTCACCGTACGGGAGAGGGCGCTCTGGCTGAGATACATCTGCTCCGCGAGATCCTGCATGCGCCGCTGCTCACACTCCTGGGTGGTGAGACGGTCGAGCGTCTCGTACTCACTGAGGGTGAGCCCGTGGGTGTCGTGCAGCACCCGCTCGAGATGGCATGCGACCTCGTTGTAAGAGTTCAGGAGCGATCGCCAGCGCTCGACGAGATCAGTTTCCGGCTCCATGCCGGGCATCCTACTCCCGCTCACAGTTTCATGCACCCGAAATATATGTGTCGACATGGATTGCGTGGACATTAGATGCGCACGCATATAACGTCGCTCCCGTGACTGTCACCGAATCCCTGACCCCGTCCACCACCGAGCCCTCCGGCGCCGGTCAGCGCTGGACCCCACGGCTCTGGGGTGTGCTCGCGGTGTTGTGCGCGGTTCTCTTCCTCGACGGCCTCGACGTCTCGATGGTCGGGGTGGCGCTCCCCTCGATCGGATCCGAGCTCGGCCTCTCCACCACCTCCCTGCAGTGGATCGTCAACGGCTACGTGCTCGGCTACGGCGGCCTGCTGCTCCTCGGCGGGCGTACCGCCGACCTGCTCGGCCGCCGCCGGGTCTTCCTCGTCGCGCTCGGCGTCTTCGCCGTCGCCTCACTCGTCGGCGGCCTCGTCGACGACGGCACCACCCTGATCGCCACCCGGTTCATCAAGGGCCTGGCCGCCGCCTTCACGGCGCCCACCGCGATGAGCATCCTCACCACCACGTTCGCCGAGGGCCCGGCCCGCAACCGGGCGCTGTCGATCTTCACGGTCTTCGGCGCCAGCGGATACTCCTCCGGCCTCATCCTCGGCGGCCTGCTCACCAGCCTCGGCTGGCGGTGGACCTTCCTCGTCCCGGTCCCGCTCGCCGTGGCAGCGCTGATCGCCGGCATCGCCCTCATCCCACGCGACCGCCCCGCCGCCGACGGCGGCCACGACGTGATCGGCGCCCTCACCCTGGTCGGCGGCATGCTCCTCGCGGTGTACGCGGTGGTCACCGCACCACAGAGCGGCCTCACCCCGGCCACCGTCGCGATCGCCGCTCTCGCCGTGCTCCTGCTCGCCGCGTTCGTGCTGGCCGAGAGCCGGGTCCGGCACCCCCTGGTCCGGCTCAGCATCTTCCGGATCGGGTCGATCGTCCGGGCCAACGCCAGCATGGTCGCGCTGCTCGGCTCGTACGTCAGCTTCCAGTTCATGATGACCCTCTACCTGCAGGACGTGCTCCACTGGGCGCCGCTGCGGATGGCCCTCGCCCTGCTCCCGGCCGGCCTGCTGGTCGCCTTCGGCTCCCCGTTCATGGGCCGGCTCATCGACCGGTACGGCACCGGCCCGCTCATCGTCACCGCGATGACCTCACTCAGCGCCGGCTACCTGTGGTTCCTCGCCACCGCCGGCTCCCGCCCCGGATACCTGCTCACCGTGCTCCCCGCGATGCTCCTGCTCGGCGGCGGCTTCGCCTTCGGCTTCAGCTCGATCATGGCGCAGGCCACCGACGGCATCGACGACTCGGAACAGGGCCTCGCCTCCGGCCTGGTCCAGTCCTCCGGCCAGGTCGGCACCGCCCTGGTCCTGGCCGTCGTCACCGCCCTGGTGTCCACGGCGACCACCGCGGCGGCCGGCGATTTCAATCCGTTCCGGCCCGGCGTCAACCTGGTCACCGGGGTCGCGGTGGCCGGCCTGCTGCTGAACGCCGTCATGCTGGCCACCGCGCGCCTCCGCCGCCCGGTCCCGGCGGCCGTCGGCTGACCCCGGTCCCGGCCGCGGCTGGCTGACCCCAATCCCGGCCGCCGCCGGCTGACCCCGGCCCCGGCCGCGGCTGGCTGCCCCGGTCTCGGCCGCTGTCGGCTGACCCCGGCCCTCGGCGCCGCCCGCAAGCCCCTTGATCAACACCGGGGCTCCCGGGCGGCGCCGTGCAGGAGCCGGCCCGGCCCGACGGCGCTTCCGCCCCCGGGCCGGTCAGGCCATCCGGCTGATGGCGTCCCGGAGCCGGGCCAGATCGCGGCGGCGCTGCTCCATGGTGGTGGCCACCCCGACCAGCAGCAGACCACCGACCGCGAGCGGAACCCACCGGGGCAGCAGATCCCAGAACTGGATCAACTCGTGCAGGGCCACGAGCAGCAGCGTCCCACCACCGGTGACGACCGGCGCCTGCAGCCGGGCCCGCGCGCCCGCCAGCAGCACCAGCAGCGCGCCCACACCGAGGAGCAGCCGGCGCGGGTAGTGCGGTTCGTCGGCGGTGCTGTTCGCGATCACCACGAGCGTCGGCAGGAACGCGGCGCCCAGCGCGGCGCCGTACGCGCTCCAGGACGGCAGATCGGGCCGTCCCCGGCGGGCGAACCACCCGGCGGCCAGCGCCAGTACGGCCGCCGGCAGGGTGTAGACCTCGGTGGTCCCGACGTCCCGCGACACCAGCAGCAGCCACCAGCCGATCAGCCCGGCCACACCCGCCGCGACAGCGTGACCGAACCGTACCCGCCGCGTCTCGCCCGGCCGCAGCGCCCGGACCGTCAGCACCAGCGCCCACAGCTTGCAGACCAGCGCCGCCCAGCCGAGGCTCTCGGTGAGAAAGACCGCCACCAGCGCGGACCCGTGCCCGACGACGAACGGCGCCCAGGCCTCCCGCGGCCTCCGCCCCGCGAGGACCGCTTCCAGGCCCACCACCAGGGCCGCCGCGGCGAGCACGAACAGCGGCGGCCCGGCGATCCCCACCGAGGTCAGATCAGCAAGGGTGTACGCGACGACGACCACCGAAACGGCCGCGCCCCACCACCCCGTGACCCGGTCGGGCTCCACCAGCCCCCGCCACCCGGCGACCCCGCCCGCCACCAGCACCAGGACGAACGCCGCCAGCGTGGCCCCGTGCCCCGCCGCAGACCCGGCCACCCCGGCCGCCCCCAGCGCCCCGAAGAGCGCCGCGGCCGGACCGCGCGCCGAGTCCCGCCCCGGCGTCGACGCCATGGCGAGCAGCCCGGCCAGCCCGGTGACCAGCCCCGCGATCGGCACCGCCGGCCAGTCCGCCCCACCGGCCGCGAAGACCATCGGCACGAGCACCGCCCCGAACGGCACCGCCACCCACCCGGCCACCCACCGAGCCGACCGTGGCACCCGGCCTCCGGACGGGCCCGGCCCGGCGGACGCCGGTGACGTCCCGTCCGCCGGGTGTCCCACGTCGAGCCCGCCTGCATCGCCCGGGCCGGAGTCATCGCCCGGACCCGCGCCGACGGGCGACGGCTCGCCGGGTGCGGAGTGGATGGTCGCGGAGTCCGAAGTGGCGCGCCGGGAGATCAGGATTGCGCCGGCGGCCGAGGCCGCGATCCCCGCCATCGTGAGGGCGACGACGCTGGACCAGGCGACCGGTGACTGCCGCGGCGGGATGTCCGACCAGATGTCGCCGAGCGCGGTCCACGGTTCGAGGAGCACGACCGCCAGGTCGGTGGCGGTGAACGCGTGCACCGCCAGCCCCGGCTGCACCGCCGCGACGGCGCCCGCTGTGGACCGGGTGTGCCGGATCGGCAGCAGGGCGACGACGAGCAGCAGGGCCGCCGCCGAGTACAGCACGGCCGGATCGTCGCCGGCCGCCGCCCACACCGGCGCGAACGCCGTCACGACCAGCGCGACCCCCAGCGACTGCGGCCCGTAGACGGGCACCAGCCGGTAGATCGCGTACACCACGAGACAGAGTGCCACCGCCACACCGAGCGTCACGCGCACCTGCACGGTTGCCGGAACGCCCGCGGCGAACAGCGCCGTCCACACCGCGACGGGAACCGCGATCAGCCCGGCGATCATTGCTCCGGCGCCCACGTCGGCACGGCGCGGCGCGTTCCGCAGACCCAGAGCGGCGCCCACCCCGAACACCGCGATCAGCCCGAACACCGCCGCCGCGACCTCGGCCCGGCCGAACCCGGTGATCACCGCGTGCATCAGCGCGGCCAGGCAGACCACGCCCCGGTATCCGGTGTCCTCCATCGTCCGCGACCGCGCCGCCAGCCCCAGCGCGACCACCGCGACGACGAGCCCGGCGACGGTCGCGGCCCACCAGGTCAGCCCGAACGCCCCCGGGACGATCAACCCCACCGCGGCGAGGGCGGTCAGGCCCAGGTTCGCGTGCGCGCGGCGGGGCAGCATCAGCGCGTACGCCGAAGCCGTCACGACCGCCGCGACCACCAGATCGGGTTCCGCCCCGGCGACGCCTCCACCCATCGGCGCGCCGAACACCGGCCGAGCCGCCTCCACGCTGCGCACGGCCCCCGCCATCGCGGCCACCAGCACGGCGATGCCCGGCGCCAGGCCCACCAGGAGCGCTCCCACCAAGGCCCCGAACCCGACCTCCCCCGGCACCCGCCGCAGCCAGGAGGCCCCGGCCGCCTCCCCGAGCCGTCCGCCGGCCGTCCCCGGCCGGCCATCGCTTCCACCCGTGCCCGGCGAATCGGCGGCCGAGGCCCCGGAATCGCCGGCCGAGGAGGCAGACGCGCCGGCCGGGGAGCCGGAAGCGCCGGGCGACGAAGCAGGCGCGCCGGAGGCGGCCGTGGTGGAGGGCCTTCTGGTGGTGGCAGCAGGGGAGCCGGAGACGGCCGTGGCCGAGGACGGTGTGGCGGCAGGAGGCAAGCCGGAAGGTGGCGCCGGGTGGGATGCGGCCGCAGCCGCCGGCGGTGTGGCGTCGGCGAGAGGGGAAGTGGTGGCGGACGGATCACCGGCGGGGGAGAGCGGCGGATCGCCGGCGGGGGAGAGCGGCGTGGCAAGGCTGACCGGGCGGGCGCGAGGCAGCACGGCGGCCACCGCCGCGAGGACGAGGGCCACGAGAGCGAGCCGCGCGGCCAGGGAATCGGAGCCCGGAACAGGCAGGGTCCAGGCCCAGCGGGCGCCCGCCAACCCCGCCACGACGACGAGCAGACCCGCGGCCGACGCCTGGCCGTGGCGTTCCCGGGTCAGGAGCGTCCAGGTGAGCAGCAGGGCCGGCGGCAGGAGCAGGGTCAGGCCGGCGAGCGCGGCCGGGCCCGGTTCGACGGCGACGGCGAGCGCGCGGAGGGCGAGCAGGCCACCCGTGCCGCCGGCGACCACGGCGCACAGGTAGGCGAGGACACCGCCACGGTCGGCCGTGAAACGGGCCGGGCGCGTGCGGAGGGCGGCCAGGTCGAGAGCGGCCGTGCCGGTGCACGCCAGGGACCATCCGACGAGGCCGGCGTCGCTGGTGGCGGCGACGAGCGGGAGCACCGGCTGGGCCATGAGCAGCGCCGCGATCCGTGGGCCGCGGAGTCCGGTCGTCGCCGCGTAGCCGAGGGCCACCGCCGCGGCGACGGCGAGCACCGTGGCCGCGTACGCCCAGGGATCCCAGCGGCCCACCCCCAGGAACCCGACCGCCCACGCCGCGAAACCGTCCAGAAGGATCATGAGCAGGCCGACGGCCGCAAGGGTCTCCCCGGCGCCGGTCAGGCCGCGCCGGACCGCGAACGGTGGCACCGCGAGGATCGCGACGGTGGCGCCGGCGAGCAGCAGCGCCCGCCCGGTGACGCCGACCTGCGCCCAGGCGACGGCGGTGAAGACGGCCGCCGCCACCACCAGCAGCAGGCCGCCGAGCGTGAACAGGACGTTCTGCACGGTCAGCGAGCTGAGGCGCGGCTCGGCGGGCGCCGGGAAGGAGACCGGCGCGGGGAGGCCGACCGGTGCGGGCCCGGCCGCGGCGACCGGGATCGGCGCCGGTCCGGATGAGGGCACGGATCCGGGTGTACGGCCGGCGACCACCCGGGCCGCGACCTGGTTCCGGGTGGCCCGCATGTCGTGCAGCCGCCGGTCCAGCGCCGAGACCCGGGCGCGGGCGTCGTGCAGCCGCTGGGTGAGGTCCGCGACGTCGGCACGCGCGTTCCGGAGCTCCCCGGTGAGGCCGGCGATGTGCCCGTCCAGCCGGATGACCTCCGCGGCGTCCGGGTCGGGGCCCGCGCCGCACCCGGGACAACCGTCCGGGAGGGCCGCGGTGGCGCCGCATCGAGGACAGGGATACGAGGTGGTCACGGTCGTCCTCGGGAAGAGCGGGCAGGGAAGGCCAGCTTCGCGCATCGGCGCAAGCCCGGGAGCCGCTCTTTCCGCCCCCGGGTGAACCCCGTCGCGCCCGTGCCGGTACTCCCTGACGAGAACCGCCGCACCGAGGAGGCATCCACGTGAGCGCCGCCGACCTGATCCTGATGGCCGACCGGATCCACACCCTGTCCGGTGACCGGGCCCCGACCGCGATCGCGACAGCCGGCGGCGTGATCACCGCGCTCGGCGACCGTGCCGACGCCCGCGACTGGCGTGGCCCGCACACCGAGGTGATCGACCTGGGCCGCGCCACGATCACCCCGGGACTGGTGGACGGCCACTTCCACCCGGTCATGGGCATCGGGCTCACGCGTGGCGTGGATCTGTCGTCCGTCCGTACCCTCGAAGGGTTGAGATCGGCCTTGCGGGCCGCGGACGTGGCGCCGGGCGGATGGCTGGAGGGCTGGGGTCTCGATCCGAACGCCTTCGAGGGCGCCCCGATCACCCACGCGCCCCTGATCGAGGCCGTCGGCCCGGACGTCCCGGTGTTCCTGCTGCTCTTCGACGCGCACTCGGCGCTGGTCAGCCCCCGCGCGCTGGCCATGGCCGGGGTCGGCGGCCCGCGGGCGTTCACGTCCGGCGCGAGCGTGGCCTGTGACGCGGACGGCGTGCCGACCGGGCACCTGCTCGAGATGGAGGCCCTCGACCTGGTCCGCACGCTGCTGCCGGACGACGCGCCGGCCGAGCGCCGGGCCCGGCTGGCCGGTCTGCTGCGGCGGATGGCGGCGTGCGGGCTGACCGCGGCGAACGGGATGGACTTCGAAGGCGACTCGCTGGAGCTGTTCCGTTCGCTGGAGGACGACGGGGAGCTGCCGGTCCGCTGGCGGTTCGCGCCGTTCGTGATGCCCGGAACCGGCCGTGACGGGCTGGATGCGGTGATCGCCCAGCAGCGGCTCGGCGGCCGTCGCTGGCGGGTCGAGGGCGCCAAGTTCATGATCGACGGGACGGTCGACGGCGGCACCGCCTGGCTCGACGAACCGGACACCCACGGCGAGTCGACCGCCTGCCTCTGGCCCGACCCCCGCGACTACACGGCCGCCGCCACCGTCCTGGCCGGACACGGGATCCCGCTGGTCACGCACGCCATCGGCGACGCCGGCATCCGGTACGTGCTGGACACCTACGCCGCCCTCGCCCGGACACCGGGCCGGCCCTCCCGCGTGCCGCACCGGATCGAACACCTGGAGACCATGCCGTCGGAGCTGATCGGGCGGTTCGCCGCACTCGACGTGACAGCCGGCATGCAGCCCACCCACTGCACCGGCTACACCCGCGCCGACCACAGCGACAACTGGTCGGCCCGGCTCGGCAAACGCCGCGCCGACCGCGCCTTCCGGGCTCGTGACCTGCGCGAAAACGGCGCCCGGCTGGCGCTCGGCTCGGACTGGCCGATCGCGGCGTTCGACCCGCGCGCCATCATGGCGGCCGCCCGCCTGCGCCGCCCCGCCGGCGAGCCACACGTCGAACCGGTCCTGCCGGAACAGGCTCTCACCGCCCGGATGGCACTGGAGGGCTACACCAGCGAGGCCGCCGCAGCGGCCGGGCTGGCCGGCAGGTCCGGCCGGCTCCGCCCCGGCCACCACGCCGACCTGACGGTCTTCGACCTCGACCCGCTGACGGCGGCCCCCGACGAGTTCGCCGAGTCCCCGATCCCCTTGACCGTCACCGACGGATCGATCACCCACCGGACCCGCTGACCGCCGCTGCGCCCGTCACCGCCCGCCCGGCTTCGGATCAGCCGTACGGGTGGGCGTTCGCTGCGGTGCCCGGCGCCGGTGAGGAGCCCACCAGTTGGCGCGACCCAGCGCCGCGACCAGGGCGGGAGCGAGCACGCCCCGCACGATGGTCGCGTCGATGATGATGCCGAGCGCCAGGGCGGTGGCCAGGATCTTCACCTCGGTGGTGGGCACCTGGGCGAGTGAGATGAAGGCCAGGAACAGGATCAGCGCGGCCGAGGTGACGAGCCGGCCGGTGCGGGCGACGCCGTGGACGGTGGCCTCGTCGGTGGCGTGGCCGTTGTCGTGTTCCTCCCGGATCCGCGACAGGAGGAACACCTCGTAGTCCATGGACAGCCCGAACAGGAAGGCGAACACCGCGATCGGGACCCAGGTGGTGATCGCGGCGGCGGCGCGCTGGTCGAACAGGAGTTCCGTGCCGTGCCCGTCCTGCCAGATCCACACCGTGATGCCGTACGCCGCGCCGAGCGAGATCGCATTGAGTATCAGGGCCTTGATCGGCAGGACGATCGAACGCAGCGCCCGCATCAGCAGCAGCGTGGTCACCACGACGATCAGCGTGATCACCCAGCCCGCGTTGCCGTAGACGGCGTCGACGAAGTCGGCGTCTCCGGCCGGCAGACCGCCGACCCGGGCCCCGGTTGCCTCGGCGGCCGCCCGGACCCGGGCCGCGGCCGCAGCCCCCTTCTCGGTGGAGGTGTCGGCGCTGGTCCACACGTCGACCAGGGATTCACCGGTGGGGCCGGCCGGCCAGGTCATCGCGGCGGCCACACCGGGCAGCCCGGTCACCGCCTCGCCGGCCACGGCGGGGTCGCGGGTGAGGATCTCCACCGGGGTGGTCAGGCCCGCGCCCAGGCCGGCGGTGTCGAGCCGGGTGACCGCGGTGCCGGCGTCACCGCCGGTGGAGGCGAGCGAGGCGTTGGTCGGCTGGCCGAGCCGGATCGTCGACACCGGAGTTGCCAGGGCCACTAACACGGTCACGGCCGCTGTCACCGAGATCCACCGGTGCCGGACGACGGCCGTGCCGATGCGCCGCCACAGCCGGCTCTCCGGATCGGTGCCACGCCGGTGCGGCCAGTCCAGTCGCCGGCCGGCCACCAGCAGCAGCGCCGGCAGCAGGGTGAGCGCGGCCAGGACGCTGATCGCCGGGATCAGCAGGCCGGTGAAGCCGACACTGCGCAGAAACGGCACCGGCAGGGCGATCAAGGCGGCCAGGCTCACGGCGACGGTGACTCCGGAGAAGAACACCGAGCGGCCGGCGGTGGCCAGCGCGCGGTTGACGGCCTGCTCCGGTGAGGCGCCGTGGCCGAGTTCCGCACGCCACCGGGTGACGATCAGCAGTGCGTAGTCGATGGCCACGCCGAGCCCGATCAGCGCTAGCAGGAACTGCACGATGAAGGAGATGTCGGTCAGACCGGTCAGACCCCAGACGATCAGGAAGGTGGTGAGAATCGAGCCGGCCGCGATCAGCAACGGCATCAGTGCCAAGGCCGAGCCGAACACCACCAGCAGTACGATCAGCGCCCCGGCGCCGCCGAAGATCGTCTCGACCAGCACGTCCGCGCCCTGGTCGCCGCCGCTCTGCGCGACCAGCGCATCTTTGCCGGTCACCGTGACCTGCTGTTGTGCGGCCACCTCGGTCAGGATCGGCAGGGCGGCGGCGTACGGCTCCGGCCCCGGCGTGATGCGTGGGTAGACCACGACGACACCGGTGTGTCCGTCGGCGGAGAGCAGCGACGCCTGGTCGGCATACGACAACACCCGTGCTCCCGGCAGCGCCTGCTCGACCGCTGCGGCCACCCGGCGCGCCCGCTCCGGTGCCGGGTGGGCATCGATGAGCAGCACCGGGGCCGCGTCACCGCCCGAACCGAAGGTCTCCTTGATGACCCGGTTGGTCTCGTACCCACGTTGGCCGGGCAGCGAGAAGTCGTACGTCAGAGCGGCTGTGGCCCGGGGCGCGGCGAAGCCACCGGCCAGAGCCGTCACCATCCAGGCGAGCAGAACCCACCAACGGTGCAGGACGACGAACCGGGTCAGACGTTCCATCGACTCAAGGTATCAGGCACCTGATAGTTGGGCGAGCTTCTACCATCGGCCGGTGAGTGTCGAACCGACCTGGCCCGGCCCGGCGCCCGAGGACATCGCCGTCTGGACCCTGGTGCAGGCCAGTCACGTCGTCGCCCGCCGGTTCCGGGAAGCGTTGGGTGAAGCCGGCCTCACCCCCACCCAGTTCGGTGTCCTGCTCGAGTTGGACCTGCGTCCCGGCCTCGCCAACGGTGAGGTCGCCCGAGCCGTTCTGGTCACTCCTCAGTCGATGAGTGATCTGCTGGTCTCCCTGCAGCGTCTGGGCTACATCGAGCGTGATGCCTCCGCCGGGCACGGCCGCCGGGTCCCGGCCCAGCTCACCGCCGATGGCCGCGCCGCGTTGCGACGATGCGCGACCGCCGTCGAACTCGTCGAGACCTCGCTGGGCCTCGACCGTGAGCAGGCGGCCCAGCTCAATGCTCTCCTGCGCCTCGTGCTCGCCACCGCGACCTGAGCCGGCGACGGATGCCGGTCCGGCTGGCCGAGGTCGCCGATGTGGGGGAGCGGCGGGCCGTGCTGCGGGCGTTCCCCGCCGAGGTGCCGCACGGGGTGCCGTTCTTCGTCCGGATCGGGTTGGTCGCCACCGGTACGGCGGACGAGTTCGAAGCAGCCGCGGATCGAGTGGCCGTCTTTGAAATCATCACTATTACGCCGAAGCGCATAAATGATATCTAGCCTGTAAGAATGGCTCTCTCAATCCATCGCAAATTCACCTATCCCGCCGCTCTCGTGCTTTCCGCGGGGCTCGGCCTGTCCACGGTCGCGGGTGTCCCGTCACCGGCGAGCGCGGCGCCTGTCATCGCGGGTGTGCCGGAGCCCCCGGATCGGTCGGAGAAACTGAAGAAGGCGCTGATCACCGAGGCCGACGTCCCCGACGGCTACGTCAAGCAGGACATGGAGGGCTTCGAGTCGATCCTGGCCGAGATGATCACCGCGCAGGACCCGGATGCCAGCGCCTGCGACGGGCTGTCCGCCCTGTCCGGCGGCGACGGGACGAGCGCCGCCGCGACCAGCGACGAGACGGACAGCGACGCCGCCGCGACCAGCGACGACGCGACCACCTCCACCCTCTCGATCACGGGCCCCTCGACGCCGCCCGCCCAGGGCCCGGCCCCCGCCGAGCCGGTCAAGGGCAGCCCGCCGGCAGTGGTCGGCCCGCCCTCCGCGCCCGCCCCGGTCCCGGGTGAGCCCGGTGCGACCGCCGGCGTCGTCTTCCTCCACGAGGACACCAACGCGGTGGCGTTCGAGGCGTTGGCCGTCGTCGGTGAGGACGCCGCGCTCGCAACGATCGACCAGGTGCAGGAGGTTCTGGAGGACTGCCCGGACATCGAGATCGAGACGGTCCAGGTGACGAGCCGGCCGCTGGCGTGGAACCCGCCGCTCGGCGACGAGTCGGTCACCGGCAGCGTGCGTGTGCAGGCCCGGTTCTTCGGCATCGACATCTCGGCGGACGTCAAGTTCGCGCAGGTCGCCTACCGCGACGTGGCGCTGACGGTCGGCCTCGTCGGTGCGGCCGACCCGAAGGACCGCGAGTTCAAGAAGATCACCCGCGCCGCGGTGCGCCGGCTGGTCACCACGTCCGGCGTGACCACCGCTGCTTGATCCCATCCCGATCCTGAGGGCGGGCATCCACGGGGATGGCCGCCCTCACTGCAAGGTTTCCGTACTGAAAGCCCCGGTGACCTGCCACGACACGGCGATGGTGATCGCTCTCACTTTCCTGGTGCTGATGCCCTGCACCGCGCCCTGCAGCCCCCGCCGCGACCTCCGGGACGACACCGCCCGGCGCCGATGGTGCGCCAAGATACTGCGCGGCGGTCGATGGCCCGCCGGCGATCGAGCGGGAGGAATCCGCGTGGAGGGGCGTGACGGCGGGCGGCCGGTGGATCCGGTGTCCGGGGAGCAGCGCAGGCCCTCACGGGCGGACAGCCTGCGGCTCACCCGGATGCCACAGATCCCGCGGGCCACGCCGATTCCGGGCCAGGGCGGTGGTCCGGCAGGTCCGCCGGCTCCCGCTCAGCGTGTTCCCAACCCGGAGGGGGTACGGTCGAAGCGCCCCGCCCAGCGCCGGCACCTCTGGATCGCCGCCGGTACGGCGTTGCTGCTCGCCGTCCCGATCGCCCTGCTCGGCGCCGACCGCCTCCGCGACCGCGCCCCGGCGTCGGCGGCGCCCCCGCCCGTGGAGTCCGCACCCGAGCCGGCCGTCTCCACCCCGCTCGCGTCGATCCCGGTGATCCCCGAGCCGGTCGCCACCGCCCCGTCGTCTCCGGCCTCGGCGCCGGCGTCGTCGTCGGCCACCGCCCCGGCATCGAGCGCCCCCGCCCCGAAACCCGGCGTGACCGGCCGCGCGAACCCGTCCGGCGCGAATCTGGCGCTGCAGGGCACGGCCACCGCGTCGGCTTCCGAGGGCGACCCGTGGCAACCGGCGAACGCCATCGACGGCGATCCGTCGACGCGCTGGTCGAGCGGTTTCTCCGATCCCCAGTGGATCCGGGTCGACCTGGGCCGCAACTGGCAGATCTCCGAGGTGGTCCTGGTCTGGGAGCACGCCTACGGCACCGCATACCGCGTGGAGACGTCGATCGACGGCAAGACCTGGAAGCGTGTCTTCGCCACCACGACGGGCACCGGCGGCACGGTCGGGATCAGCGAGAAGACCGTTGCCCGCTACCTCCGCATGTACGGCACGAAGCGCGTCAGCAGCTACGGATACTCCCTCCTGGAGCTCCAGATCCGCTGACCGGGTCACGACACGGGGGACCCCGGCGCCGGCCTGCACCCGGAGCCGCGATCCCCCACCGTAGCGCGCCCGACGATCACCTCGCACATGTCACCGTACGTAGTGGACTGTCGAAATGGTCGCCGGTCCACCCTCTGTGACCATCGATGGGTCCCCCTCCAGGGGTGCTCCGGAATATTTTTTCGGGCACTTAGTGCACGTGCTCTGAGCTGCGGTTTTGATGCCTTGTGGAGGGGTGATTCGGGATCCTTCCGGCATGAGCCGTTGAACCCCTCGGCGCCCTCGGCCCGTATGGCCCCCCAACCGACGGCATGGACGTTCAACGACGAGGAGTGATTATGAGGGCGCGCTCGTACCGACGTAACAACCCGGACAACCGGCGGAAGACGATCGGCGCGGCTGTGATCGCCGGAGTGCTCGTGGTGAGCGGGGTGGTCGGCGTCCAGCTGGCCAACGCCAGCACCGAGAAGGCCGGCGCCGGGGCGAAGGCCGCCGCCGACGTGATCACCGTCAACGGCCAGCAGTTCGACGTCTCCCAGTGCACCGAGCTTCAGATCGAGGGCGCGGACGTGATCTGCGACGGCGAGAAGCTCGCCCCGGTCGAGCAGCAGGCGCCCGGCGAGGCTGCCCAGGAGGCGGCTGTCGCTCTCGAGGCGGCGTGCGACACGTTCGCCGCCGATGTGGCCGCCGCCGCGGGTGAGGCCGGCGCCGAGGACGCCGCCGACGCCGCCGAGCAGGCCGCCGAGGACCCGGCCGCCGCCAAGGCCGAGAACCGGGCCCTCGCCAAGAAGTACGTCAAGATCTTGAAGGCGGCCAAGAAGGAGGCCGCCAGGAAGAACAAGGACAAGAACAAGGACAAGGGCGCTGCCGGCGAGAAGGGCGCTGCCGGGGAGAAGGGTGCCGCTGGGGAGAAGGGTGCCGCCGGGGAGAAGGGCGCTGCCGGGGAGAAGGGCGCCGCTGAGCAGGCCGCCGACGCGGCCGCCGCGGTGACCGACGCTCAGCAGGCGTTCCTGCAGTCCTGCCTGGCCCTGGCCGACGCCAAGGCGGTGGCCGCCGCTGCGGGCGCCGACGATGCGGGTGCCGGCGCCGACGACCAGGGCGCCGAGGACCAGGGTGCTGAGGAAGGTGCCGCTGACCAGGGCGCCGACGAGAAGGGCGCGGCCGGCGAGGGCGCCGCTGACGAGAAGGGCGCTGCCGAGGAGGCCGCCGGCCAGAAGGCGGGCACCAAGCGGGGCTGACCCCGCGGCACTCCAGAAACCGTGACGGTGGTCCGGGCGACGAGGCGGCGCCCGAACCACCGTCACACTCGTTTGCGGGCCGCGGCGCGGCTCGGCTCGGTGACCAGCGGCTTCAGCCCGGCGGCCGCGCAACGGCCCGGTGTTCTCGCCTGCCTTGCGCGGACCGCCACGGTTCTGTTCGTGGCCGTACCGAATGGTGGTTGAGGTCTGAGGCGAACGGCGACCGGACCGGGGCGTTGGGCCCTGTGGCGCGCGGTGCCGCGGCGGTTGACTGTGGGTGCGGCGCTGATCGGCGCCGCGGTCAAGAGGGAACAGCAGAAGGACCGCAGATGATCCCCGCCGTGACCGGGTTGCCGCCCGGTCGCGGCAGCCCTCGTTTCACAGGTTTCCCGAGGCTCTGGCCTTCGCGGCCCTCTGGCATCTAACATTTCAGTTGTGGAGAGCATCGGACGGCACCTGTTGAGGGACGCCGCCTACGGGCGGCTGCGCGGCGCGATCGTCGACGGCACGCTGGCGCCCGGGACGGCGCTGCGCCCGGACGACCTGGCCGAGCGGCTGGGCCTGTCGCGGGCGCCGATCCGCGACGCGATCGCGCGGCTGACCAGCGAGGGGCTCGTCGAGACCAAGCCGCAGAGCTACACCCGGGTCACCGAGGTGGTGGCCAAGGACGTCGAGGACGCGGCGGCCGTGCTCGGCGCGATGCACGATCTCGCGGTGCGCCACGTCGCCGCGACGATCGGGCCGGAGCGGGTGGCGGCGATGCGTGCGGCCAATGCCCGGTTCGCCGCCGCGGTCGCCGACGGCGACGTCGAGGCGGCTCTCGCCGCGGACGACGAGGTGCACGCGATTCCGCTCGCCGCTTACGGCAACGCCGCGGCGTCGGGCACGGTCGAGAGATACACCTCGCTGGTACGCCGTGCCGAGCGTCTCCTTTTCACGTCTCCGCAGGCGGGCCGTTCCGTCCGTCTGCACGACGACCTGATCTCCGCGCTGGCCGCCCATGACGTGGCCCGCGCCACCGCGGTGAACGCGGAGATCTGGGGCCACCTTCACCCGCTGACCGAGGGGCTCTCATGAGTGTTTCCGACTTTCCCCGTCATCCGCTGCTGTTCGGCCCGTCGCCGGTGCACCGGCTCGACCGTCTGACCCGTCACCTGGGTGGCGCCGAGATCTGGGCGAAGCGGGAGGACTGCAACTCCGGTATCGCGTACGGCGGCAACAAGACCCGCAAGCTCGAATACCTGGTGGCCGACGCGATCGCGCAGGGCGCCGACACGCTGGTGTCGATCGGTGGCGTCCAGTCGAACCACACCCGGCAGGTCGCCGCGGTCGCCGCCGCCACCGGCCTCAGGTGCGTGCTCGTCCAGGAGAGCTGGGTGGACTGGCCGGACAGCGTCTACGACAAGGTCGGCAACATCCTGATCAGCCGGCTCGCGGGCGCGGACGTGCGGCTGGTCAAGGCCGGGTTCGGCATCGGGTTCAAGGAGAGCTGGGAGGCGGCGCTCGCCGACGTCGTCGCCTCCGGCGGCACACCCTATGCGATTCCGGCGGGCGCGTCCGATCACCGTCTCGGCGGGCTGGGGTTCGCCAATTGGGCGTACGAGGTGATCGCGCAGGAGGAGCAGCTCGGGGTCTTCTTCGACACGATCATCGTGTGCTCGGTGACCGGGAGCACGCAGGCCGGGATGATCGCCGGGTTCGCGGCGGCGGGTGGGCGCCCGCGGCGGGTGATCGGGATCGACGGCTCCGCCAAGCCGGCCGAGACCCACGAGCAGGTGGCCCGGATCGCCCGCAGCACGGCCGCGCTGATCGGCGCCCGCGAGCCGGCCGACGACGAGATCGTCCTGGACGACCGCTACCACGCCGGCACCTACGGCATCCCGGACGAGACGACCCTCGACGCGATGCGGCTCGCCGCCCGCACCGAGGGCATGGTCACCGACCCGGTCTACGAGGGCAAGTCGATGGCCGGACTGATCGACCTGGTCACCCGGGGCGAGATCAGCCGCGACTCCACGGTCCTCTACGCCCATCTCGGCGGGCAGCCGGCGCTCAACGGATACGCCGCCCTGTTCTCCTGACGGCGTCACCGGGTGACTCCGAAGATTCAGAAAATGGGCAGGCCGGTATCGCGAAAGCTGTCTATCTTTGCGGGATGCCGGTTCGTCATGCGGTTCCCGGGGATGCGGCCGCCCTCGCGATGGTGCACGTCCGTACGTGGCAGGCGGCCTACGCCGGGCTGATCCCGCAGGACTACCTGGACTCGCTCGACCCGGCCCAGCGCGAACCGGGTTGGCGGCAGTGGCTGGCGGGTCTCCGGCCGCCCGCTGCCATCCTGGTGCAGGCGGAGGCCGGGGCGCCGCCGGTCGGGTTCGTGGCGATCCAGCCGAGCCGTGACCCCGGCGCGGACCGGGCGGTGACGGGGGAGATCACCGCGATCTACCTGTTGCCGTCGCATCAGGGGACCGGCGCCGGGCGGGAGCTGATGGCGGCGGCGACGGATCACCTGGTGGCGGCCGGGTTCCGGCGCGCGACCCTGTGGGTGCTGGAGACCAACACCGCAGCCAGGCGGTTCTACGAGGCGGCGGGGTGGGCGCCGGACGGCGCGTCGAAGGTGGACTCGTCGTGGGGGTTCCCGCTGGACGAGGTGCGCTACGGCCGTACCCTCGCGGAGGTTTGATCGTCAGAAGGGCGCATCAGGGTTTGCGGCCGACCGCCCCGTAGATCGCCACCTGGTCGGCCGGTGGTCGCTGGTGGGCCGGGACCTCCGGGAGCCACTCGGAGACCGGGACGATGCCCGGGCCGATCAGGCCCAGGCCGACGAAGTACTCGGCGAACTCGGCGCGGGTGCGCGGGTGCGCGTCGGACCGGCCCTGGGCGATCATCTGGCGCGCGACCGCGGCCGTCTCCCGGTCGCTGTAGTCGAGGGTGAAGTTGGACGCGGCCAGATAGCTGCCGGACGGCAGGGCGGACAGCAGCTCCCGGACGACGTCGCGGGCCTGCTCGTGGTCGGCGATGAAGTGCAGCACCGCGATCAGCACCAGCGCGACCGGCCGGTCCAGGTCGAGCGCCTCCTTGAGCTGCGGGTGGCCGAGGATCCCCCGCGGATCGCGCAGATCGGCCTCCAGATAGCGGGTGACGCCCTCCGGGCTGCTGGTGAGCAGGGCGCGGGCGTGTGCGCCGACCATCGGATCGTTGTCGACGTAGACGACCCGGGCGTGCGGGACCCGGCGCTGGGCGATCTCGTGGGTGTTGTCGGCGGTGGGCAGGCCGGTGCCGATGTCGAGGAACTGGTCGACCCGTGCCTCCTCGGCGAGGAAGCGCACCGCACGCTGCAGGAACGAGCGATTCTCCCGGACCGAGAGCCGGACCGTCGGGTGGGCCCGCTCGATCATGTCGCCGGACTCGCGGTCGGCCGCGAAGTTGTCCTTGCCGCCCAGCCAGTAGTTGTACCGGCGGGCCGGATGCGCCGTCGACGTGTCCAGCCCGGGCGGCGCCGTCTCGTCCACCACAGGTGCCCCCTGATCCGTGTCGATGTCTCGCGACCTTACCGTAGATCCATTGTGGAGCGGAGGTTTCTTGTGCGTTGCACCGTGATGACTTCCGGCCTAGTGTGCCGGTATCCCCTTTCTTCGACGCTCATCGATTCCCCCGATGGTGTGTCGAAGCGCTTCGACATCCCCGAGGAGCACCCGTGCACCGACTCCGTCTCACCCTCGCCCTGCTGCTCGCCGCCGTCCTGATGCTGCTCGGCCAGGCCCCCGCCCGGGCCGCGGTGTGGTCGTCGTCCGCCCAGTGGGGCAACTGGTCCAGCGGCGGCTACACGCTCTACAACAACATCTGGGGCAGCGGCGCCGGCCCGCAGACCATCTGGGCCAACTCGACGAGCAACTGGGGCGTCTGGGCCAACCACCCGAACACCGGCGGCATCAAGTCGTACCCGAACGCCAGCCGCAGCGTCGGCATCAGGCTCAGTGCCCTGCGCAGCGCCACCAGCAGCTTCAACGTGACGGTGCCGTCCAGTGGCGCCTACACCACGGCCTACGACATCTGGGCCAACGGCACCACGTACGAGATCATGCTCTGGATGAACAAGACCGGGGCGGTCGGGCCGCTCGGCACGTTCCAGACCGCCGTCACGGTCGGTGGTCACAGCTGGAACGTCTACTCCGGGTCCAACGGCGCCAACCAGGTGTTCTCCTTCGTGCGGACGAGCAACACCAGCGCCGGCACCGTCGACATCCGCGCGGTCCTCAACTGGATCCGGTCCCGCGGCTGGTACGGCGACGTCACGCTCAGCACGATCCAGTTCGGCTACGAGATCACCTCGTCGAGCGGCGGCAAGGACTTCGTGACCAACAGTTACTCGGCCTCGGCCAGCTGACACACAGTTCAGCCATAGCCTCCGATGTTTGCATGGTGGGCGTAACACCCACCGAGCGGCATATCGGAGGAAAAGTGAGCCAACAGCACGAGCCGTCCTATCAGGGGCGTCCACTTCCCAACCCGGACGAGGAGGTCTTCGACCAGGGTCTCGGGTTCGACCTGGACACCCTGATGGGCCGGCGGCAGATCCTGCGGGCGTTCGGCATCGGCGCGATGGGCCTGGGCCTGGCCGCCTGCACGTCCCCGTCCTCGTCGTCCTCGGCGTCGACCGCCACGTCCGCCACGTCCGCCGCCGTCTCGTCGGAGGAGATCCCCGACGAGACGGCCGGGCCGTACCCGGGTGACGGCTCCAACGGCCCCGACGTGCTCGAACAGAGCGGCATCGTGCGCAGCGACATCCGGTCCAGCTTCGGCGACGCGGACGGCGCCGCCGAGGGTGTGCCGATGACGCTCGAACTGACGATCAAGGACCTGGCCAACGGCGGCGCCGCGTTCGCCGGGGTGGCCGTCTACGTCTGGCACTGCGACCGCGCCGGCCGGTACTCGATGTACTCCGAGGGCGTCACCGAGGAGAACTATCTGCGTGGCGTCCAGATCGCCGACGACTCCGGGAAGGTCGAATTCACCAGCATCTTCCCGGCCTGTTACACCGGGCGCTGGCCGCACATCCACTTCGAGGTCTACCCCGACCAGGCGAGCATCACCGACTCCACGAAGGCGATCGCCACCTCGCAGGTCGCCATCCCGAAGGAGTACTGCGACACCGTCTATCAGCAGAAGGGGTACGAGTCGTCGGTCACCAACCTGGCCCAGCTGACCCTCGCGACCGACAACGTCTTCGGTGACGACTCCGGCGCCAAGCAGCTGGCGACCGTCACCGGCGACGTGGCGAGCGGGTATGCGGTGTCGCTCTCGGTCGGCGTGGACACCGGCACCACCCCGGCCGCCGGGGCTGCTCCTCCCGGCGGGGATCAAGGCCCGCCCGGCGGTGGCCCCGGCGGCACGCCACCGTCCGGCCCGCCGCCCGCCTGATCTCCCGGCGGCCCGGGTCCGTCCCCGGGCCGCCGTCCGGCACGTCCTTGTTCCGGAAATCGTTCAGAACCTTGACAGAGAATCGGCGTCGATGGATGAATGTGTTCGACCCTGTGTGAGCCCGTTCGGTCTTGCGGGGTTCCGGTGTCCTCCCGGTTCATGTTCGTCCGTCCTCAGCCTCCGATGTCCGGCATGTCCGCCGAGACCAGGCGGTTCATGTCACTCGGTGTGCTCGTTCCCCTGGGGAGTCCGATGCGCCGATTCGTCGCCCGTACCTCTGCGGTGCTCGCCTTGGCCGCCGCCGGCCTGGCCGGTGTCGCCGCACCCGCGGCCGCCGTCGTTCCCAAGACGCCGCCGCTCACCACGCCCTGGACCAGCCAGGTCTCCACCACCAGCCCGCTGCCGGAGTACCCGCGGCCGCAGATGACCCGCCCGGACTGGCAGTCGCTGAACGGCGAGTGGCAGTTCCTCAACCCGGCGACCGACTCCGCCGGGAACGTCGACCGCAACGCGGCGCCGCCGATCGGGCAGACCCTGCCGGAGCGGATCCTCGTGCCGTACCCGGTCGAGTCGGCGCTGTCCGGGATCATGCGCAACGACAACCGCGACCTGATGTTCTACCGGCGGACCTTCACCGTGCCGTCGAACTGGGCCGGGCGGCGGGTGCAGCTGCACTTCGGCGCCGTCGACTACGAGACCACCGTGTGGGTCAACGGCGTGCAGGTGACCACCCACAAGGGTGGTTACGACAGGTTCGAGGTGGACGTCACGCCGCAGCTCAACGGCGGGACCAACGAGATCGTGGTGCGCGTCTACGACCCGACCGACGGCCGTGGCGAGGAGCAGCCGTCCGGCAAGCAGGTGAACAACCCGAGCGGCATCTTCTACACGCCGACGTCGGGCATCTGGCAGACCGTCTGGCTGGAGCCGACCCCGGTGTCGTCGATCTACTCGGTCGACATCTACCCGAACATCACGGCCGGCACCGTACGGGTGCGCGTGTTCACCCGCGGCGGCGTCACCGGGCACAGCGTGTTCGCCGAGTCGCTGGCCGGATCCACCGTGGTGGGCAGCGCCACCGGCGGGTTCACCGACTTCACCGTCCCGGTGCCGAACCCGCGGCTGTGGTCGCCCGACGACCCGTACCTCTACCACCTGCGGGTCAGCCTGCGCAACGCGAGCGGGACCACCGTCGACCAGGTGACCAGCTACTTCGGCATGCGCGAGGTCGGCACCAAGCTGGTCAACGGCGTGCTGCGGCCCACCCTCAACGGCGAGTTCGTCTTCCAGGCCGGCACCCTCGACCAGGGGTTCTGGCCGGACGGGCTCTACACCGCGCCGACCGACGCGGCGCTCGCCTTCGACCTGCAGAAGCACAAGGACCTGGGTTTCAACATGGTCCGCAAGCACATCAAGGTGGAGCCCGCCCGCTGGTATTACCACGCGGACCGGCTCGGGCTGCTGGTCTGGCAGGACATCCCGTCCGGCGGTGACGACACGAAGTCGGCGGCCCAGGTCGCCCAGTTCGAGACCGAGGCGCGGGAGATCGTCGACGAGCACCGCTTCTCGCCGGCGGTGATCACGTATGTGCCGTTCAACGAGGGCTGGGGCGAGTGGAACCTGGCCGAGACCCAGCGGATCACCCGGAACCTGAAGAGCTATGACCCGACGCGGCTGATGAACGCGCACTCCGGTTTCAACTGCTGCGCCTCCAAGGGCGACCCGGGCACCGGGGACATCATCGACTGGCATGTCTACACCGGGCCGGACGCGCCGTCGCCGTCGTCGTCCCGGGTGTCGATCCTCGGTGAGTTCGGCGGTCTCGGGCTGCGGACGCCGGGGCACGAGTACAGCCCGAACGGCCAGTTCTTCGCCTACGAGCAGATGTCCGGCAACGCGCAGCTCAACGACCGGTTCACCGGGATGATCCGGGACTCGGAACGGCTGATCACCAGCAAGGGGCTGTCCGGTTTCGTCTACACCGAGATCACCGACGTGGAGGGCGAGTACAACGGCCTGCTCACGTACGACCGTCAGGTGCAGAAGGTGGACACCGTCCAGGTACGGACCGCGCTGACGAACCTGATCCGGGCCTCCCGGAACCAGAACGCGGCGGCGCCCCTGAGTCTCGGGCACGTACGGTCGTTCCAGGTCACCACACCCGGATACACCGATCGTCACCTCCGGCACGCGAACTCGCTGGCGCGGACCGACGTGATCAGTGGTGACGGCGCACGGCAGGACGCGTCGTTCCGTACCGTGGCCGGGTTGTCCGATCCCCGGTGCTACTCGTTCGAGTCGGTGAACTTCCCCGGCCGGTACCTGCGGCACGCCGACAGCCTGGTGCGCCTGGACGCCGACACCGGTGGGACGTTCGCGGCCGACGCCACGTGGTGCAGCCGGCCGGGCCTGGCGGCCGGCGGGATCTCCTTCGAGGCGGCGAACCAGCCCGGCCGGTACCTGCGGCACGCCAATGACCAGGTCCGCATCGACGCGAACACCGGTGGCTCGTTCGCCGCCGACGCCACCTGGAACGTGTCGAACCCGGCGCTGTGGCGAAGCTCGGTGCTGCTGCCGTACGACGTGCGCCGGTCGCTGCAGGTCACCACCTGGGGTTACACCGGCCGGTACCTGCGGCATGCCGACAGCCTGGGCTGGACCGAGGCGGTGGGCCCGGACAGCAGCGCGTTGCTCAAGGCCGACGCCACGTTCACGCTGCGCCGGGGCCTGGCCGACTCGTCGTGCTACACGTTCGAGTCGGTCAACGTCCCCGGTCAGTACCTGCGGCACGCCGCCAGCCGGATCCGGCTCGCGGCGAACGACGGGTCGGCGCTGTTCGCGGCCGACGCCACGTTCTGTGCCCGGCCGGGCCTCGGCGGGACCGGCGTGACGTTCGAGTCGATCAACTTCCCGGGCCGCTACCTGCGGCACTTCGACGCCCAGGCCTGGATCGCCGCCGGCGCCGGAACCGGGTTCGACCGGCCGCTGACGCTCAGCGCGGACAGCAGCTGGACCGTCGCGAACCCCTGGACGCCGTAACCGCACGTCCCGTCCGGCCGGTCGTCGGAGTGGCGTCCCACCGATGTGGGGACAGCGCCGACGACCGGCCGGACACCCCGGACGGCCGCCCGTGTCTCCCGCGGGCGGCCGTTCACCGTTCCCGTGGGAGCGTGCACGGAGTCGCACAAGAGTCTTTTCGGACTGGTCCCAGGAACGTGTCGAAGCGGTAAAATGAACGACCATGGGAGCGCTCCCAAACTTGCTCCCATGCCGGCCGGCGACTCCGCCGGGCGGCTCCGACGGCGACGGGGGAGGACCTGTTGCGCTACGGGCATTTCGACGATGAGCAGCGCGAGTACGTCATCGAGCGACCGGACACACCGCTGCCGTGGATCAATTACCTCGGCACCGACGCCTATTTCGGCATCGTGTCCAACACCGCGGGTGGCTACTCGTTCTACCGTGACGCCCGTCTGCGGCGGCTGACCCGTTACCGCTACAACAACGCGCCACTCGACGTGGGTGGCCGTTACGTCTATGTCCGTGACGATGTGAGCGGCGACTACTGGTCGCCGTCCTGGCAGCCCACTCCGGAACGCGAGCTGGACGACTACGAGTGCCGGCACGGGTTGTCGTACACGAAGATCGGCTCCTCGCGCCGCGGCATCCGGGCCGAGACGCTCTACTTCGCCCCGCTCGGCGAGACGCTCGAGGTCTGGCGGGTCCGGGTGACGAACGAGCGGACCGACGACGCCGAGATCTCGCTGTTCTCGTCGGTGGAGTTCTGCCTGTGGGACGCGCAGGACGACGCCACCAACTACCAGCGCAACTTCAACACCGGCCAGGTCGAGGTCGTCGACGGGGTGATCTACCACAAGACCGAGTACCGGGAGCGCCGCGACCACTTCGCCTACTTCGCCTGCTCGGAGCCGCTCGCCGGGTTCGACACGCAGCGGGAGGCGTTCCTCGGGGCGTACCGCGGCTGGGATCGCCCGGCCGTGGTGGAGAGCGGTCTCTCGAAGGACTCGATCGCTCACGGCTGGCAGCCGATCGGCAGCCACCACGTGAAACTGCGGCTCGTCCCGGGCGAGACCCGCGAGGTCGTCTTCGTCCTCGGCTACGCCGAGAATCCCAAGGACGACAAGTTCGACCCGCCGGGATCGCAGACGATCAACAAGACCAGGGTGCGGCCGGTCATCTCCCGGTGGCTGCGGCCCGAGGTCGTCGATCAGGGGTACGCCGACCTGCGCGCCTACTGGGACGGGCTGCTGAACGGCCTGCACGTGACCACGCCGGACGGCGACACGAACCGCATGGTCAACGTGTGGAACGCCTACCAGTGCCTGGTCACCTTCAACATGAGCCGGTCGACGTCGCTCTACGAGACGGGCATCGGCCGCGGCATGGGCTTCCGCGACTCCAACCAGGATCTGCTCGGTTTCGTGCACATGATCCCGGAGCGGGCCCGCGAGCGGATCCTGGACATCGCCGCCACGCAGAAGGAGGACGGCGGGGCCTACCACCAGTACCAGCCGCTGACCAAGCGCGGCAACAACGACATCGGCGACGGCTTCAACGACGACCCGCTGTGGCTGATCCTGGGCGTCGCGGCATACCTCAAGGAGACCGGCGACCACACGTTCCTGGACGAGCCGGTGCCGTTCGACAACGTGCCGGGCAGCGAGGTGCCGCTCTACGAGCACCTGCGCCGCTCGCTGAAGTACACGCTGGACCGGCTCGGCCCGCACGGTCTGCCGCTGATCGGCCGGGCCGACTGGAACGACTGCCTGAACCTGAACTGCTTCTCCGACACCCCGGGCGAGCCGTTCCAGACCACCGAGAACGCGTCCGGCGGGGTCGCCGAGTCGGTGTTCATCGCCGGCCTGTTCGTGCTGGCCGCCAAGGAGCTCGCGGTGATCGCCGGGCTGCGCGGGCAGGACGGCGAGGAGGTCGTCTACCGGGCGGCCGCCGAGAAGATGGCCGGCACGATCACCGAGCACGGGTGGGACGGGGCCTGGTTCCGCCGGGCGTACGACTTCTACGGCAACGTGATCGGCTCGGGCGAGAACGACGAGGGCCAGATCTTCGTCGAGCCGCAGGGCATGTGCGTGCTCGGCGGGGTGGGCCTGGAGGACGGCCTGGCGGTGAAGGCGCTGGACAGCGTGGCCGACCGGCTGGCCACCCCGCACGGGATCGTGCTCCAGCAGCCGGCCTACTCCAGCTACCGCATCGAGCTGGGCGAGATCTCGTCGTACCCGCCGGGGTACAAGGAGAACGCCGGCATCTTCTGCCACACCAACCCGTGGATCATGATCGCCGAGACGATGGTCGGCAACGGGGACCGGGCGTTCGACTACTACCGGCGGCTCAACCCGTCGGCCCGCGAGGAGATCAGCGAGACGCACCGCACCGAGCCGTACGTCTACGCCCAGATGATCGCCGGCCGGGACGCGCCGACCCACGGCGAGGCCAAGAACTCGTGGCTGACCGGCACCGCGGCCTGGAACTTCGTGGCGATCAGCCAGTGGATCCTGGGCATCCGGCCGGACTTCGGCGGCCTGCGGATCGACCCGGTGCTGCCGGACGGCTGGCCGGGCTTCACCGCCACCCGCGGGTTCCGGGGCGCCACCTACGAGATCAGCGTGACCGGCAGCGGCCGGGTCACCCATCTGCTCGTCGACGGCGAGCGGGTCGAGGGCAACCTCGTCACACCGGCCGCGCCGGGCTCGGTGGTCCGGGTGGAGGCGGTCCTGGGCTGAGGAAGTCCACGCCGGACCGTTACCTTCGGAGCGGTCGAACGGCGTGTCGCGAGCCGGATGCGCACCGTACCGTGTGGAGGGTCGGACAGTGCCGTCGGCGGGTATGGAGGGGCACCCGGCTCGCGGAGGAACCAGTGAACGAGTGGTCGAGGAACGTCCCGTACAGCCCGATCCCGGCCCGGTTGCGCAGCCGCCGCCGGCCGGTGATCTGGCTGTTCGTCGGTGTGCTGCTGATGGTCGGCGCGGTCCGGCTGATCGGCGAGCACAAGCCGGCCACCGCCGGTGTGCTCGGGTTCGCCGGCGGGGTGACGATCCTGGTCCAGACCGGCAAGCTGATCTCCCGTACCCGGACGTTGCGGGGCCGTCCCCGGCTGGCGGCCCGCCGCGGCTGGACCTACCGCGCCGAGGACGCCGCGCTGCCCGCGTCGACCCGGCTGGAGCAGTTCCTGCGCAACCCGCCACCCGCGTTCGCGGTGCTCTCCGGCACCGCGAACGGGGTGGAGTTCGTCGTCTTCGACCAGCACCACGACATCGGCGGCCACGACACCTTCTACCTGGCGCGGCTGCCCCGCCCGCTGCCGGTCGGCCGGGTGTCGATCGCCGGCGGGGAGCTGGTCAGCGGCGACACCGGCACGCCCGAGGTGACCGCCCTGTTCACCCCGGAGGTGCTGCGGCGGATCGAGGAGGCGCTGCCCGGCTGCGGTTACGTGGTGACCGGCGAGTGGGTCAACACGCCGGTCGCCGCGCTGCTCAGCCCCCGCCCGCGGGAGATCGAGCAGCGCATCGACGCGATGACCACGGTCGCCGCGATCCTGTCCGACGCCGCCGACGAGCTGACCTCAGCGGGGTGACTCCACCCCGGTCCGCTGCCGGCCCAGCCCGTCGATCTCGATCTCCACGACGTCACCCGGCTCGAGGTAGGGGAAACGGCCGGACAGCGCCACCCCCTCCGGGGTGCCCGTGTTGATCAGGTCGCCCGGCTCCAGCACGGTGAACTGCGACAGGTGCCAGATCAGGAACCCGACGTCGAAGATCATGTCGGCGGTGCTGGAGTCCTGCCGCGGCTCGCCGTTGACCCAGGACCGCAGCCGCAGCGGGAAACTCAGCTCGTCCGGCGTGACCAGCCACGGCCCGAGCGGGTTGAACGTCTCGCACGACTTGCCCTTGGACCACTGCCCACCCGAGCGGTTCAGCTGGAACTCCCGCTCCGACACGTCGTTGACCAGCACGTACCCCGCCACGCAGGCCAGCGCCTCGGCGGGCGACGACAGGTAGCGGGCGGTCCGGCCGATCACCACCCCCAGCTCCACCTCCCAGTCGGTGCGCTGTGACCCGGGCGGCAGCAGGATGTCGTCCTCCGGCCCGACGACCGTGTTCGGCGCCTTGTAGAAGACGATCGGCTCGGCCGGCGGCGCGGCGCCCGACTCGGCGGCGTGCGCCGCGTAGTTCTGCCCGATGCACAGGATCACGCCGGGCCGGGCGATCGGCGGACCCACCCGTCCACCGTCCACGTCCGCCGGGGGCAGCGCCCGCGGGTCGCCCTGGTAGCCGCCGGCGGCCAGGAACGCCGCGTCGATGTCGGCGGTCACCGGGGTCAGGTCGTAGAGCGAGCCTTCCGAGTACAGCACCGGGCGCTCGGCGCCGGGCGGGCCCACCCGCAGGTATCTCAACTGGAGCTCCCCTCGACAGACACGGGCACCGGCACCTCGGGATCGAGCAACCAGGCCGCGGCCAGATCACTCCACAGACCGCCGGGGATCCGGACCGACGCCATCGCCGCCGCGTCCGCCGCCTCCTCCGGTGACCGTATCCCGACCAGCACCGACGCGACCGCCGGGTGCCCGAGCGGGAACTGCAGGGCGGCGGCACGCAGCGGCACATCGTACCGGGCACAGATCCGCTCCATGGCCTGCGCCCGGGCCAGCACCCGCGGCGGGGCGGGCCGGTAGTCGTAGGTGGCGCCGGGGACCGGGGCGGCCAGCACACCCGAGTTGTAGACGCCGCCGACGATCACCGAGATGCCGCGGCGGTGGCACTCCGGCAGGAGGTCGGCGAGGCCGGACTGGTCCAGCAGCGAGTAGCGGCCGGCCAGCAGCAGGCAGTCGAAGTGCCCGGTACGGGCGAACGCGGTGAGCATCGCGGACTGGTTCATGCCCGCGGAGACGGCGCCGATCGTCCCCTCCCGCCGCAGGGCCGCCAGGGCGGGCAGCGCCTCGGTCACGGCCTGCTCGAAGTGGTCGTCCGGATCGTGCAGGTGCAGGAGGTCGACGCGGGGCAGGCCGAGGCGCTCCAGGCTCTCCCGGTGCGCGGAGCGGACGCCGGGGCCGGAGAAGTCCCAGCGCACACTGCCGCCGCCCTCCGCCCACATGCCCGCGGTCGCGGGCTTCTCGTCCACGACACGTCGGCCCACCTTCGTGGCCAGCGTGAAGCCGCTCCGCTCGCGCAGCGCCGCACCGGCACGCCGCTCGGACAGCCCGGCGCCGTACAGCGGCGCGGTGTCGAAGAAGCGGACCCCGCGGCGCCACGCCTCGTCGACGGCGGCCGCCGCCGTACGGTCCCCGACGGCCGAGTAGAGCCCACCGATCGGCGCCAGCCCCATGCCGAGCCGGGTCACGGTGACATCGGTGCCACCCAGGGGCACCCTCGCGAACGGATCCACAGACGGGTCCTTCCGTTGATCCCAGAGGATCCACGAACTGTTTAATGGCTGTCGATGCGGTAGTCAAGCCGACACGAGAAGTGACTCTTGCGGGGCCGCCTCAACAAAACCTCAAGATCGGCCGGTCGGCGTCGAAGAACACCGGTGTGCGCCGGCCCGGGGATCTCCTGACCGGCCGGGACGAGCGGTCCCGGCCGGTGCCGGCGCGTGTGGGTCGTACCGTGTCGGCTGGTTTTGCGATCCTGACGGTGATCTTCACGCTCGGCTACGTCTACGGCGGCGCGGTGGCCCGCACCGGTCTGATGCTGCTGTCCGGCATGGCCGCCGCGGTGGCGATCGCGGTCGGCCTGCGCCTGCACCGGGTGGCCGACCGTCGCCCATGGGTGCTGGTGATCATCGCGTTGCTGCTGCTCACCGTGGCCAACGCGGGCTGGTTCCACGGGGCGCTGGCAGGTGTGCCCAAGCCGCCGGATCTGCTGGTGGTGCCACCGCAACTGGGTGGTTACGTGTTCATGCTGGCGGCCAGCCTGCTGATCGTGCTGCGGCACGCGCCCCGGGACGCGAGCGGCACGATCGACGCCGCGGTGTGGGGCATCGCCCTGGCCGCGCCGCTGTGGGAGTTCGCCTTCCGCCCGCACATGCTGGGCGCGGGCATCGGCTCCGCCGGTCTGTTCCTGGTGCTCACCCAGCTGCTGGTGCTGCTCGGGATCTGCGGCGCGCTGCTGCGGGTGGCCCGGACGAGCGAGGCCGGCCGGGCCTGCCTCAACTACCTGTTCGCGTCGCTGGGCTGCACGATCCTCGGCATCGCGGTGGTCAACATGGGGCCGGTGACCGGGGAGAACGCGTCCCTGCCGGCACTGTGCTTCGCGATCGGCTACCTGGCGCTCGGCGCCGCGGGGCTGCACCCGAGCGTGAAACAGCTCAGCGAGCCGGCCGTGAACCTGGCGCCGCCCACCCCGCGGCTGAAGCTCGGCTTCCTCGGCTCGGCGCTGCTGCTGATCCCGGTGTGCGGCGGCGTCGGCCAGTTGCTCGGGCAGCCGGCCGACGGACTGCTGCTGACGATCGCGCCGCTGCTCAGCGTCCCGCTGGTGCTGGTCCGGATCAGCCGGCTCAAACACGCCCTGATCCACCAGGCCACCCACGACGAGCTGACCGGGCTGGTGAACCGGCGGCACCTGTTCACCGAGATGCAGACGGCGATCGCCGCCCACGCCGGCGGCGCTCCCGGCGACCTGGCGCTGATCTACTGCGACCTGAACGGGTTCAAGCCGGTCAACGACGAGCACGGGCACGAGGCCGGCGACGCGATCCTGCGGACCACCGCCCGGCGGATCACCGTGGCGGTCCGGGCCGGTGACGTGGTGGCCCGGATCGGCGGCGACGAGTTCCTGATCTTCTGCGTGGACGCGGACGACGCGACGGCCCGGGCGCTCGGCGACCGGATCGCCCGGTCGATCGCCGAACCCGTGCCGTGGGGCGGCCGCGAGCTGGTCGTCACGGCCGCCGTCGGCGCGGTCACCCGGACCGAGCGCCGGATCGTCGCGCCCGACGAGATGCTCGCCGCCGCCGACGAGCGGATGTACGCCGACAAGCGCGCCTCAGCGCAGAGCCGGCAGCACCTTCGCCCCGAACGCGTCGATGAACGGCCGCAGGTCCTGCCCCACGTGGTGCAGGTAGATCCGGTCGAAGCCGAGAGCCGCATAGCCTCGTAGCCACTCGGCGTGCCGTTCCAGGTCGGCGGAGATGTTCACGACCTTCGCCACCTGCTCGACGGTGACCTGCTCGGACACCACGTCGAACTCCTCCGCGGTGGCCAGGTCCCAGCAGACCGGCGGGACGAAGATGTTGCTGCGCCACTGGTCGTGCGCGATCGTCTCGGCCTCCGCCTCGGACCCGGCCCAGCTCAGGTGCACCTGCAGGCAGACCGGGCCACGGCCGCCGGCGTCCCGGTAGGCGGCGATCATGTCGCGCAGGTGCTCCTCGGGGGCGTTGACGGTGACCAGGCCGTCGGCCCACTCGGCGCACCAGGCGGCGGTGGCGGTGCTGACCGCGGCGCCGATCAGCGGCGGGGTGACCTCGGGCCGGGTCCAGAGCCGGGCCCGGTCGACGGTGATCAGCCCGTCGCGGGAGACCTCCTGCCCGTCCAGCAGGTCACGGATCACGTCGACGGACTCGCGCAGGCGGGCGTTGCGGACCTCCTTGCGCGGCCACTTCGCCCCGGTGATGTGCTCGTTGCTGAACTCGCCGGAGCCCAGCGCCGCCCAGAACCGGCCCGGGAACATGCTCGCCAGCGTGCCGATCGCCTGCGCGATGATCGCCGGGTGGTACCGCTGACCGGGAGCGTTGACCACCCCGAACGACAGGTTCGTGGCCTGCAGCGCGGCGCCCAGCCAGGACCAGGCGAAACCCGACTGGCCCTGGCGGGCGCTCCACGGCGAGAAGTGGTCGGAACACATGGCGGCGTCGAACCCGGCGCGCTCGGCCGCGATCATCGCGTCCAGTAGCGCGCCGGGCGGGATCTGCTCGTGGGAGGCGTGGATGCCGTACTCGGTCATGGACCGCCTACATACCCACTACGCGGGCGCCATGACCAGGATTCCCAGGCACATCTCGTCGCTGGTCCCCTCGCCCCACACCACGTACCGCGGGGGGAGTTTCTGCAGTTGCGGCAGCTGCTTGCGCAGCGCCGCGTCGTGGGTGCAGGTCACCCGGACGGTGTCACCCTTGGCGACCTGGATGGGCTTCGCCAGGGGTACGAGCGCCTGGTCGTCGAAGTTGTACTGCGGAATGTCCAGCAGGGTCTGCGCCTTCGCCGTCCCCGGGTTCAGCTCGACCTTGATCGCCCGCCCCAGCAGGTGCATGTGCCCGGCCGCCATGTAGACCGTGCCACCCTCCTCGATCGGCTGGTCGCAGCTCTGCGTGTTGCCCGACTTCGGCACGCCGCCGCCGTTGCACCACTGGTTCAGCTGCTTGACCGTCTCCGCCGACTCGGCGCCGAACCGGGTGCCGACATCGGCGACCGCGGTGTCCCGGTCGCAGAGCCGGCCCGACTCGCCCGGCGCGCAGGGCAGCTCGATCGGGGCCATCACCAGCCCGGTCTCCAGCGGCTTCAGCCCGGGCGCGGAGGAGAGGCGCATCTGCATGCCGGACGCGTCCGAGCCGGGGCCGCCGTCACCCGCGCCGAGCAGGTTGTAGTGCACCTGCATGACGAGCTTGCTGCCGGGCGGCATGGTGAACCCGAACCCGGCCGGCATCAGCGTCTCGCCCGCGCCCGGCGCCCAGTGCGCCACCCAGGCCGTCTGGCCCTCCACACCGCTGTCGCCGAAACAGGTCCAGCCCTCACCGGGCGTCCCGGCGTCCACCTTCTCGGCGGCTTTCGCCTGCTCCGGGTCGAGCCGGTAGAAGATCGCGTGGTGCACGATCGCCGCGTTCTGCGGGCGGAACTGGCTGCCGGTCAGATAGGCCGCCTCGGTCAGCCCCGGGTCGACCAGGAAGCACCGGTACTCATCGGTGCCGCCGTTCGGCGCGGCCGGTGTGTACGGCGTCGTCAGCCCCACCTCGACGAACCGCTCACCCTGACGGAGCGGACCGGCCGGCGGCGCGGAGCCGGAGGCGCTGTGACCGGTGTGCGGACTGGACGGCGGCGCCTGCGCGGCCGGCTCCGGGTCGTCGGTGCCGCACGCCGCCAGCAGCAGCGTGGCGGCGAGAGCGGCAGCGGTGGCGGGACGGGCGAACCTCATTGCTGGCCTCCCCGGGGCCGGATGACGAGTCCGCCTCATCCTTTCAACCGCCACCCGCACTCGCCTATAAGTGGTAACCCGGACGAGACCCTACGAATGGATCATCAGGGTGGTATCAGGGTCCTACACTTGGGCGCGGCTCCTCTGCCTGCGTCGGCTGAGGCGGCGGGACCGGCCGCTCCGCGGGGCCACCGTCGTCGCGCGCCATGAAGAGCGCCGAGCCGCAGAAGAGAATCATCATGACCACGGCCAGCACGCCGAGCCCGATCCACAACGCGGTGCGCGACGCGGGCCGGAGCGGCGCCGGTGGTGCCGCCGGGCCCGGCGGGAAGACCGCGGGCGGCGTCACCCGCGGCAGGTCGGTCTGGGTGTCGGCGGCGGCCACGATGCTCTCCGGGTCGCCGAGGCGGTCCAGGATCGTCCGGACCTCGGCCTCCGTCCCGGCGCCCGACTCGGCCCGCGCGATCTCGATGTGCTCGCGCAGGTCGCCGAGCAGCTCCTCGCGGCGCCCGGCCGGCAGGCGGCTCGCGGCCCGCTCCACCCGCGCCAGATAGGCGGCGACGAGCTCGTCGGTCTGGGTCATCTCAACTCTCCGTTCCCAGGATGCGGTCCACACCGCTGCGGAAGGTGACCCACTCGGTGCGGAAGTGGGTGAGAGCCGCTTCGCCGTCCGCCGTGAGGGTGTAATAGCGCCGTGGCGGGCCGGCCGGAGCCTCACGCCAGGTGGTCGCGATCCGCCCGTTGCGCCGCAGCCGCGACAGCAGCGGATACATCGTCCCCTCGCTGGTGGTCATGCCCAGACCGGTGCTGAGCTGCTGCACCAGCTCGACCCCGTAGAGCTCGCGCTTGTCGAGAAGCGCGAGCACGCAGTACTCGATGGTGCCCCGGCGCAGGGCCGTGGTCAGTGCCGCTTCGTCTGTCACGCTGACAAGGTACCTTGCGTCGCAAGGTACCTGCAACAACGGGAGGGGCCGCCGTGGCGACCCCTCCCGAAGATCAGCTGGTGATACGGAACGTGGCGTCGGCCTTCTCGGTGGCGGTGCTGATCGGGTCGATGCGCAGCAGGTAGTCGTAGTGGCGCAGGTACCGGGTCGGGTAGTTGTACGACTGGAACGACACCCAGGAGCTGTCGGCCAGCCCGGCCACCTGCTTGAACGTCGCGTCCGCGGCGAACGTCGCGGTGCCGTCGTTCGCCGCGAGCTGCCCGTCGTAGGCGTAGTGCCGCAGGTAGTAGCCGGGGTAGTTGACCGACTCGAAGGACACGTACCCCGAGCTGTTGGCCAGGCCGGGCACGATCCGGAACTGGGAGTCGCGCAGCGGGCTCACGTTCGCGTCGATCCGTACGTCGAAGTTGGCGTGCCGGACGTAGCGGGTCTGGTTGTTGTACGACTGGATCCGCTTGAGCGTCGTGGTGCTAGTGTGCTGCGCCGGAAATTCGCCTCATAAGTAGGTGTAGCGTGGCGGGATGCCAAGGACTGGACGTCCCACTGCCCCATTGACGCTGTCAG
>NZ_FONV01000028.1 GCF_900113015.1 Actinoplanes philippinensis | reverse complement strand
GACCCACTTCACCGGCGGCAGCTCCCTGCCCGGCAACTTCCAGACCACCCTGTCCAGCTTCGCCGCGCTCGGCGTCGACGTCGCCCTCACCGAGGTCGACGTGACCAACTCCTCCACCTCGCAGTACGCCGGTCTCACCCAGGCCTGCATGAACGTGCCGCGCTGCATCGGCATCACCGTGTGGGGCGTCCGCGACAGCGACTCGTGGCGGTCGAACGAGAGCCCGCTGCTCTTCGACAGCAGCGGTAACAAGAAGGCCGCGTACAACTCGGTGCTCAACGTCCTCAACTCCGCGGGTCCCGGCCCGTCCTCGCCGCCGCCGAGCAGCGGCGGGCCGTCGCCGTCGGTCCCGTCGGGAGACGCGAAGCGCATCCTCGGCGCCCAGTCCGGCCGGTGCGTCGACGTGCCCGGCGCGTCCCAGAACAACGGCACCCGGGTACAGCTCTACGACTGCAACGGCCAGACCAACCAGCAGTGGACCCTGACCGCGAGCAACCAGCTCACGGTGTACGGCAACCGCTGCCTGGACGCGGCCGGCTCCGGCAACGGCGCGGCCGTGCAGATCTACAGCTGCAACGGGCAGACCAACCAGCAGTGGAACGTCAACTCCAACGGCACCATCACCGGCGTGCAGTCCGGACGCTGCCTGGACGTCTGGGGCAGCGCCAACGGCCAGCAGATCCAGATCTACGACTGCAACGGCCAGGCCAACCAGAGATTCAGCCTGGCCTGACCCGATCGATCACAGCGGAGCGGTGCCGGGTTTCTCGAAGCCCGGCACCGCTTCGCCGCGTGCGGGCGGGCCGCTATGCTCCAGCGCCTCCGTCGACCGGAACGATGGCGCCGTTGACCATGGAGGCGCGGTCGCTGAGCAGCCATGCGGCGACCTCGGCGACCTCCCGCGGCTCGGCCATGCGGCCCAACGGCGAACTCGCGGTGATCCGGTCCTTGATGCCGGGTGTCGCGGCCTCCCATTCCTCGATCATCTCGGTCGCGGTCCCGCCGGGCGTGATCCCGTTCACGCGGATGCCGTACGGCGCCCAGTTGACCGCCGCGGTCTCGGTCAGGCTGTTCAAGGCCCGCTTCATCGCCCCGTACGCCGGAAGCGCCGGATTGGCCCGCCGGCTGCCGATGCTCGACGTGTTCACCATCGCGCCGCCGCCGTGCTCGCGCATCAGCGCCGCCTCGGCCGTCATCGCGGTCCAGTGACCCCGGAAGTTGATCATGTACTGCTCGTCGATGTCCTCGTCGCTGGTGGCGTCGACCGGGCCGGGCTGCCGCTGCCCCACCGCACCGTTGTTGAAGGCCCCGTCGAGCCGCCCGTGCAACTGCTGCACCCGCGCCACCGCCGAGCGCACACTCCCACGGTCACTCAGATCCATCGGCACGGCGTCGGCCACCCCACCGGCGGTACGGATCTCGTCGACGAGCTGGTCGAGAGCGCCGACGGTACGGGCTGCCAGCACCACCGCGGCACCCTCCCGGGCGAAGAGCCGGGCAGCGGCCGCCCCGATCCCGCGACTGGCGCCGGTGATGAGCACGACCTTGCCGGTGAGCAGGCCGACGGGTGCGAAAGCGCTTGCGTTTGTCATGCCGACGACACTGCGCCCCACGCCGGGACGGAGGCAGGCACAACCGGTACCAGGATCCGCAGGCTGGAACCGGGCAGACTGGGACCATGGACAAGATCCAGCTCGCGGCGTTCCTGCGTACCCGCCGGGAACGGCTGCGCCCCCAGGACGTCGGCCTTCCCGCCGGTCCTCGCCGCCGCACCCCCGGCCTGCGCCGTGAGGAGGTGGCCGTTCTCGCCCACATCTCCACCGAGTACTACGTCCGCCTGGAACAGGCCCGCGCCCCGCGCCCGTCCGGCGAGGTCCTGGCCGGGATCGCCGGCGCCCTGCGCCTCACCGACGCGGAGAGCGACCATCTGCACGTGCTGGCCGGCACCGCCCCGACCCGCACCGGCCTGCACCGCCGCGACGTACGCCCCAGCATCCTGGCCCTGCTGGAGCGGCTTCCGCAGACCGCCGGGTTCGTGACGTCCGCGGTGTTCGAGGTGCTGGCCTGGAACGATCTGGCGGCCGCCCTGATGGAGGACTTCGCCGAGGTGCCCCCGGAGGACCGCAACCTCGCCCGGCGCGCCTTCCTCGATCCGGCCGCAGCCGACACGCCGATCTACGGCATCTCCGACGCCGGGGAGTTCAAGCAGCACGCCGCTGTGCAGCTGCGCGTGGCCCGTACCCGCTATCCGTCCGACCCTGCCGTGACCGGCTTGATCGACGACCTTCTGGCGGGCAGCGCCGAGTTCGCCCGCCTCTGGCACCGGCACGACGTGCAGGCTCGGCCCATGCTGACCAAGACGTTCCACCACCGGATGGTGGGGCCGGTCACCGTCGACTGTGACTCCCTCGCCCTCACCGACCGCGACCAGCACCTGATCCTCTACAGCGCCGCCCGCGGCTCCTCCTCCGCCGAGGCGCTGGCCCTGCTCGACGTCATCGGCACCCAGACCCTGCATGCGAGCTGACGCCGACCGGTGTCGGCGTGTCCGTGATCGGCGGTACTGCCCGCGACGGCCGTCCGGCGGACACCCACGGCGAAGGCGTGCCGACGACGCCGAGCGGAGGTGTGACCATCACCGGCCGGCCAGCCAGGCCATGATCGCGTCGGCGGTGGCGGCGGCGTCGGTCGTCAGCATCGAGTAGTGGTCGCCGGGAACGTCCACCACGTCAGGCGAGCCGGGCCAGAACGGCTGCCACTGCCCGTCCGGATCGATCTCGCGCATCTCCCTCGTCGGGACCGCCCGCACCAGCAGGGCCGGCACCTCGGACGGCTCCGGCTCCCAGCCGTCGAACAGCCGCACGTAGGCGCCACCGGCGATCATCACCGCATCGGAGAAGACACCGTCGAACAATTCCGCCGGGCGGTTGCGGTCCGCGGCGACCAGTGCGAGCGCCCGCGGGTCCTCACGACCGGCGGCGCTGTGATGGGCGTCGGCCAGGATCACCGCCGCCGGCGGGACGCCCTCGGCGGTCAGACCGGCGGCCACGGCATGGGCGACCCCACCGCCGGTGCTGTGCCCGATCAGCACGAACGGACGGTCGCCGGCCAGCTCCCGCACCGATGCGGCATGCGTACGGACCAGGGTCGCCACGCTGTCCGGAACCGCGCCGGGCCGGGTCCCGAAGCCGGGGTGGGCGAGCATGTGCAGGTCGTAGTGCCCGTCGAGCGCCTGGCCGAGACCGGTCGGCGCCGGATCGTGCAGGGCCAGATAGCCGGGCAAGAAGATCAAGACCGGTTGATGGTACGAACGACCCGTCGCCAGCCGCAGCGGGGCGGGCGTGTGCGCGGCCCGGTCGTCGGCGTCGAAGGTGGGCAACCCGTACGAGGCCAGGTAACGCAAGGTCATCGCCGCGGACGGACCCTGCTCGCGGATCACCCGATGATAGATGGCGGTGAACCGTTCGCCGCCGGTCTGCGCGGGCTGGGCCACCGGCGGCTCGCCGTCGGTGGGGTCGCCCATGGCGGAGCGGACGTGGTCGGTGAGTTCGGCGAGTGTCGGATGGTCGAAGGCGATCGTGGCGCTCAGCCGGACACCGGTGGCGGTGCTGAGCCGGTCGCGGAGCTGGATGGCGGCGAGCGAGTCCAGTCCGATGTCCTTGAAGTGGCGGCCGGCGTCGAGGGCGGTCGTGTCCGGGAAGCCGAGCAGGTCGGCGATCACCGTCCCGACCAGTCTCGTGAGGGCCGCGGGACGCTCGTCCACCGGCAGCCCGGCCAGGGTCTCGCGCCAGCCGACCGGCTTCGCAGCCGTGGTGACGGCCGCGGGGGCGGCGGGCGCCAGGCCGGTGAGGATCGCGGGCGCACCGGTGGCCGGGACATCGATCGCGAGCGGCACGAGCAGCGCGTCGGCGCCGCGCAGCGACCGGTCGAGCAGTGCCATGCCCTGTTCGGCGGTGATCGCGCGGATGCCGCCGTCGGTCAGGGCGCGGCGTGCCGGGCCGGGTGACGGCCGGCCGGCCATGCCGTGGCCGTCGCTGTCCCACAGTCCCCAGGCCAGGGCCAGTGCGGGCAGGCCATGGGCGATGCGGTGGGCGGCCAGGGCGTCGAGGAAGGCGTTCGCGGCGGCGTAGTTCGCCTGCCCCGGCCGGCCGATCACCCCGGAGGCCGAGGAGTAGAGGACGAACGCGGCCAGGTTCAGATGGCTGGTCGCCTCGTGCAGGTGCCAGGCCGCGTCGGCCTTGGGTGCGAGCACGGCGTCGAGGCGCGCGGGGGTCATCGCGGTGAGGACACCGTCGTCGAGGACTCCGGCCAGGTGGAACACACCGGTCAGCGCCGGTCCGCAGGAGTCGACGAGGACGGCGACGGCGGCGCGGTCCCGCAGGTCGCAGCCCGTGACGGTGACCTGGGCGTCGAGGTCGGCGGCCCAGGCCGGTACGGCCCCGGTGCGGTTGGCGAGCACCAGGGTGCGTACCCCGTATGCGGTGACCAGGTGGCGGGCCAGGATCGCGCCGAGAGCGCCGGTCCCGCCGGTGATCAGGACGGTGCCGGCCGGATCCGGTGCCGGCGCGGTGGGGTCCGAGGCACCGGCGAGGGCCAGTCGGGGTGCGTGGACGATCCCGGCCCGGACGGCGACCCGGGGCTCGGCCAGGGCGGCCGCCTCGTGCAGGGCGGCGGCCGAGGTGGCGTCGCCGCAGAGGTCGACGACGGTGAGACGGCCGGGATGTTCGGCCTGGGCGCTGCCGAGCATGCCCCAGACCGCGGCGGCGGCCGGGTCGGGGTCGTCGCCGGTGGCCCGCTCGGTGACCACGACGAGACGGCCGGGCCGGTCGCCGGCGAGCCACTGGGTGACCTTGGTGAGGGTCCGCTCGAGCAGCGCCCGAGCACGGGCCGGTGGGTCGGCCGCAATCGCGCCAGGCCCGGACGACGCGATCAAGGTGCGGCCTTCGTCAGAGGCCGGGAGCCCAGCGGCGGCGTCCGGGAGCCCGGAGGCGGAGGCCGGGAGCCCGGAGACGGCGCCCGGGAGCCCGGAGACGGAGGCCGGGAGCCCGGAGGCGGCGTACCAGATCTCGTAGGGCCTGCCGTCCCGCTCGGTCGGGGCGGCGGGCCAGGTGAGGCGGTGCAGTGATCGGTGGACGGTGCGGTCCTGGACGCCGATGGGGCGCGTCACCAGGGCGTCGATCGTGATGATCGGGCGGCCGAGCGGGTCGGTCACGGTGACACGGGTGGTGTCCGGGGTGACCGGGGACAGCACGACCCGTGCGGTGGCGGCGCCGGTGGTGTGCAGTTCCACGCCTTCGAGGGCGAACGGCACCCGCGGCCGGTCGGGCGGCTCGGCCAGCAGGCTGGCGTGCAGGGCGGCGTCGAGCAGGACGGGGTGCACGCCGAACCGGGGCGCGTCGGCGGCCACCGTGGGTGGCAGGGCCACTTCCGCGTACACCTCGGTGGGTCCTCGCCACAGGGCGGTGACCGCACGGAACGCCGGGCCGTAGTGGAATCCGGCGTCCGTCAGCCGGGTGTAGTCGACGGTGATCGGCCGGGCGCCGGGCGGCGGCCAGGTCGCGGGCAACGCGGGGCTCCGGCCGGTCGGGGCGGTGAGGGTGGCGGTGGCGTGGCTGGTCCAGGGGTCCGCCGAGCCGGTGGACCGCGACCAGATGGTCAGCTCGCGGTCGCCGTCGTGGTCCGGGGCGTCCGCGACGACCTGGACGTCGACCGGGCCGGTCAGCGTCAGCGGCGTGCCCAGGGACAGCTCGGCGAGCCGCAGCGGCCGCCACCGGGAGGTCGCGGGCGAGAAAGAGGCCGTCGCGGGCGAGAAAGAGGCGGTCGCGGGCGAGAAAGAGGGGGTCGCGGCCCGGAAGGCGATCTCGGCCAGGGCGGCGGCCGGGACCATCGGGCCGGCGCCGATCATGTGGTCGGCCAGCCACGGCTGGCGGGTCGTGGACAGGGTTCCTGAGCTGCGGGTACGGGTGCCGTCGGCGTCCGGTTGCGGGTCGGCGAGCAGCGGTGGCCGCTCGGTGCCGTCGAGCCAGTGACGCTGCCGCCGGAACGGGTAGGTGGGCAGGTCGCAGCGCCGGGCGCCGCTGGCGGCGTAGACGGCGGCCCAGTCCACCGGCACGCCGTGCACGTGCAGGGTGGCGAGGCTGTCGAGGAACCCGGCGAGCGTCGCCGGGCCGGGCAGGAAGGCGTCGGCGGCGACGCACCGCTCGGCCAGCACGGACAGGACCGCGGCCGGGCCGATCTCGACGAACGCGGAGACGGGCACGGCGGCCAGCTCGTCCATCGCGCCGGCGAAGTGGACCGTGTCACGCACGTGGCGTACCCAATGATCGGCGCCGGCCAGGTCGGGCGAACCGGAAAGCGCACTCGCCACCGGGACCGACGGCTGATGGTAGGTGACCGACTCCGCGACGACCCGGAACTCGTCGATCATCGGGTCGAGCAGCGGCGAATGGAACGCGTGGCTCACGCGCAGCCGGTCGTATCGGGCGTCCAGCCTTTCGGCCAGGGCCGTCACGGCCTCCTCGGGTCCGGCGAGCACCACCGCGTCGGGACCGTTGACCGCGGCGATCGCCACCAGGTCACCGGCGTCGGGGAGCAGCTTCGCGACGTCGGCCTCGGTGCGGCGTACCGCGATCATCGTGCCGCCGGGCGGCAGAGCGGCCATCAGCCGGCCCCGGGCGGCGACCAGACGGACCGCGTCGGCGAGCGACAGCACTCCGGCGGCGTACGCGGCGGTGAGCTCACCGATCGAGTGCCCGGCCAGCCGGTGCGGGTGGACGCCGCAGGCGCGGTAGAGCGCGTGCAGTGCCACCTCGAAGGCGAACAGGGCGGGCTGGGCGTAGTCGGTACGGTGCAGCAGGCCGGCGTCGGCGCCGTCGACGACCTCCCGCAACGGCCGCGCAAGGTAGGGCGTGAACGCCGCGCAGACCTGGTCGTAGGTGGCGGCGAAGGCGGGGAAGGCGGCGGCCAGTTCGCGGCCCATGCCGAGTCGTTGCGCGCCCTGGCCGGTGAACAGGAAAGCGACACGTGGCTCCGGACGGGTCACGATCCGGGTCACGGCCGGGTGCGGGGCGCCGTCGGCCAGCGCCTGCAGCCCCTCCCGGTCGCCGGCGCGCACAGCAGCCCGGTGGCGCAGGGGCGCACGGCCGGTGGCCAGGGAGAACGCCACATCCAGCGACGTCGGGCCCGGCTGTCCCGCCGCGGGCAGCGCCGCGAGCTGGGCGGCCCGGGCACGCAGGCCGTCCTCGTCGGTGGCGCCGAGCAGCCATGGCGCGGCCGTCCATCCGGGAAGCGGGGCAGCCGGCGGCCGGTCCGGCTCCGCGGCGGGCGGCTCCTCGATGATCACATGGGCGTTGGTGCCGCCCAGCCCGAAGGCGGACACCGCCGCACGGCGTGGACGCGGACCGGCGGGCCAGGGCCGGGCGGCGTCGAGCAGTCTCAGTGCTCCGGCGGACCAGTCGACGTGCGGGGACGGGTCCTCGGCGTACAGCGACCGGGGCATCACGCCGTGCCGCATCGCCTCGATCACCTTGATCACCCCGGCGACGCCGGCGGCGGACTGGGTGTGCCCGATGTTCGACTTCACCGAACCCAGCCAGACCGGCTCCGACCGGCCCCGGCCGTAGGTGTCGACGAGCGCGTTCGCCTCGATCGGGTCGCCGATCCGGGTGCCGGTGCCGTGGCCCTCGATCAGATCCACGTCGGTGGGCCGCAGACCGGCGTCGGCCAGGGCGAGGTGGATCAGGTCACGCTGGGCCTCGCCGCTGGGGGCGGTGAGCCCGTTGGAGGCGCCGTCGGCGTTGACCGCGGAGCCGCGCAGGACCGCGAGCACCGGGTGCCCGTTGCGGCGGGCGTCGTCGAGTCGTTCGAGCAGGACCATCCCGGCGCCCTCGCCCCAGGCGGTGCCACCGGTGCCGGCGGCGAACGGCCGGCACCGGCCGTCGGCGGCGAGGCCCCGCTGCCGGCTGAACATGACGAACGACTGCGGCGACGCCATCACCGTCACGCCGCCGGCCAGCGCCAGACCGCACTCGCCGGCCCGCAGCGCTGCGGCGGCCAGGTCCATCGCGACCAGCGACGACGAGCAGGCGGTGTCGATGGACAGGCTGGGGCCGCGCAGACCCAGGGTGTAGGCGATGCGCCCGGAGGCGAGGCTGCCGGTCGACCCGATGGCGAGGTGCGACTCGAGTTCGTGGGCGTCCCGGCGGGGACCGTAGTCACTGGACATGAGGCCGATGAACACGCCGGTGTCGCTGTCGCGCAGGCTGGGCGCGGGGATGCCGGCACGTTCGAACGCCTCCCAGGCGATCTCCAGCAGCAGCCGGTGCTGGGGATCGGTGGCCAGGGCCTCGCGGGGCGAGATCCCGAAGAACGCGGGGTCGAAGTCGGCGGCGTCGTACAGGAAGGCGCCGCGCCGGGTGACGCTGGTGCCGAGCCGGTCCGGGTCCGGGTCGAAGAGGGCGTCGACGTCCCAGCCGCGGTCGGTGGGGAACTCGCCGGTGGCGTCGACCTCGCCGGCGATCAGCCGCCACAGGTCCTCCGGGCTGCGGACACCGCCGGGGTAGCGGCAGGCGGCCGCCACGATCGCGATCGGCTCGGTCTGTGACCGCGACCGCCGGCTCGTGGTGGTGGCGGCTCCGGCGAGCCGCGCGTCCAGCCAGGTGATCAGCGCGGCCGGGGTGGGGTGGTCCCACAGCAGGGTGGCGGGCAGCCGCAGTCCGGTGCGCCGGCTGAGCCTGTTCCAGACGGTCATCGCGCCCATCGAGGTCAGCCCCAGGTCGGCGAACGCGATGTCCGGATCGGTGACCGGTCCGCACAGCGCGGCCACCTCCGCGTTGACCAGCGCGGCCGAGGACGTGCCGGTGAAACGGTCGGCGGTGTCGGCGGAGAACGCCGACCGCAACAGGTGGCGGCGGGGCTTTCCGGACGGCGTACGCGGAATGACCGGCGTGAAGACGATCTCCTCCGGGACCTTGTACGCCGACAGCCGTCGCGCCAGGTCCCGCAGCAGCCCGGCCGGGTCGGCGGACTCGTCGGCCGGGACGACGAAGGCCACCGGGACCTCGCCGAGCAGCGGATGCGCGCGCGCCACCACAGCGGTGTCGCGCACCCCGGGCAGGGCGAGCAGAGCGAGTTCCACCTCGGCGGGGTCGACGTTGACGCCACCACGGTTGATCACGTCGCTGACCCGGCCGATGACGCTGAGGTTGCCGTCGGCGTCGAACCGGCCCAGGTCGCCGGTGCGGTACCAGCCGTCGGTCAGCCCGTCGGAACGCCGGTGGTAGCCGAGCATCAGGTTGGGTCCACGCACGCTGATCTCGCCGTCGACGAGCCGCACCTCGACGCCCGGGGCGGGCAGGCCGCTGCTGCCGGGCGTGCGCGGGGCGCCGGGGCGCTCGACGGCGATCATCCCGCACGTCTCGGTGCTGCCGTAGCAGTCGAACAGCGGGACGCCGAGCAGCTTCTCCACCTCGGATCGCAACACCGGGTCGCTGGTCGCGCCGGCGGTCAGGCACAGCCGCAGCGAGGAGCCGTCGATCGGCCCGGCGTCGAGCAGCTGACGGTAGGTGACCGGCACCCCGGCCAGCATCGTCGGCGCCTCCTCGGCGAGCAGGCGGGCCAGTGTGGCCGGGTTGGACCCGGCGGTGACCCGGGCACTGGCCCCGGCCACCGTGACACCCAGGACGGCGAGGGAATGGGCGAAGCTGTGGGCCATCGGCAGCGGCCAGAGCAGATGGTCGGTGTGAGTCAGGCCGAACACCGGTCCGTAGCAGGTGACAGCGGACCACAGCGCGGCCCGCTGGGTGGAGACGACACCCTTGACCGAGCCGGTGGTGCCGGAGGTGTAGAGCAGGAACGCCGGCTCGTCCAGGCCGAGATCGTCTCGCGGCGCGGTGTCCCCGGCCGGGATGTCGCCGGTCACGAGCACGCGGACGGCGCCGGCGACCCGGCGGGCCTGATCGGCGTGCCGGCCGTCGGTGACCAGCACGGCCGGTTCGCAGTCGGCCAGCAGCGCGGTCAGCTCGGCGTCGGTGGCGTGCGGGCTCAGCGGCACCCCGACCGCGGCGGCCCGGACCGTGGCCAGCAGCACCTCGACCAGGTCCACGCTGTTGCCGAGCACGAACGCCACCCGGTCGCCGCGTCCCACACCCAGCCCGGACGCCAACCCGGCGGTCCGGTCGGCCATGTGCGCCCAGGTGACGCGCCGGTGGTCGTCGGCGAACGCGAGCCGGTCACCGTGCTGCCGGGCGTTGTCCTGCAGGACGTGCGACAGCGGCCGGATCAGGTCCTGCTGGCCCATCGGGAGATCCCCGCCCTTTCCTGCACCATCCATTGTGGCCGCAATGGTGGCACACGCCCCCGCGCCGCTCGTCGCCCATCACGGCCCGGGACTCGTCCTGCCCATCCCGAGAAGCCGCCGAGCCCCGCACAGCCGGTTGACCGACGGCGCCGTGGTTCGGAAAGCCCCTTCCGGCCATGCTGACGCCCGTGGTGACCGGGTCGGCCCGCGAACATGCCGGCGGGCATGCGCGGCGGTTCCCGCAGCCGTCACCTTCCCGCCTTCGACTCAGCCCCGCGGCTCGAAGGAGGCGTCGACGCCGAGTGCGATCAGCACGTGGCAGAGCACCGCGTATCCGGAGCCGTCCCGATAGTTGTCGTACTTGAGGGCCTTGCCGCCGATCCGGCGCACCTTCACGTGGCCGGGCCGCAGCTCGATCCGCTCGATCGCGGCCCACGGTGTGATCGCGGTGTCCTTCGGGCCCGCGATGCCGTCAGGGGCCACCCGGAGGTCGCCGCGCACGACCGTCTCGCCGCTGCGGACCGTCGCGGCCGCTCGTGCCGCGATCGGGATCACCGCCCCGTCGGTGATCAGGTCGGCTGTCGAGGGGAATCGGGGAACGGCCGTGCCGACCTCGGCCGGCGCCAGCGCGGCGATCAGTGCACCGACCGGGCCGTACGGGTCGAGCGCGTTGCGGTACTTCGCGGTGATCGGCACCGTGCGGCCATCGGCGGTGGTGAGACGGAAACCCTGGTAGTCCCAGGAGGACTCCGAGCCGGATGAGCTCCACTCGTCGACCACGTCGGTGACCTCGGCGAAACGCACCACGCGCGGAGGGCCGTCCGGGTCGGCCTCGGCCAGGCCGCCGGCGTAGCCGTACAGCCATCGGGTGAAACGGCCCCGGCGGGAGACCACGAAGAAGACCAGGCAGTAGCCGACGGCCACGAACGGGATGAGGGACAGCAAGGGCAGCGCCGTGTCCGGGGTCCACACGATCAGGAGGACCAGGACGAGGAGGAACATCGCGGCCGGAACGAGCAGGCGCAGCACACGGCGTACGCCCAAGGGTGGGGTCGTCTCGAGGTGGAAGATGCCGAGTGGCCGGCCCAGCCCGAGCGTCTCACCCAGCTGGGCGGCGTGCTGCCAGTCGGCGGCATGTCGCGTTTGCTGCTCTTCTGCCCGGCGCTGGAAACCGTGGTCCAGACGCTGCCGCGCTTCGGGACTCATTCCCATACCGACGTGGGTAGCACTGCCCGGCAACTCGGCTCGGTGGCCCGTGGTCACGTGATCTCCGGGCCACCGTCGCGGTCGTGCCGGAGGCGCTTCAGGAGGCGTATTCGTCCGAGATCTCGGTGGCGTAGTTCTTCCACAGCGGTTTCATGGTCTCCGCGTTGACCGGCTGCCCCGAATCGATCATGGCCTTGAAGTCGCGGAAGTACTGCACGTACAGGTCCGGGGTGAAGGTGTTCAGCATGACGGCGTTCTCGTCGCCGATGTTGGCGAACGTGTGCGGCGCCCCGGTCGGCACGATGACCCAGGTGCCCGGCCCGGCATCGTGCTGTTCCTCGCCGACGGTGAAACGGAACGTACCCGCCAGCACGTAGAAACCCTCGTCGTGCTGGGCGTGGCGGTGCTGCAACGGGCTCGGAGTGCCCGGCGGGATGGTGACCTCGGCGAATCCCAGCCGGTGTTCGGTGTGCTCACCGTTCTCCAGGATCCGGATCTGATGCGCCCCGCTGCCGAGGATCTCGCCCTCACCGGGGCGGACGATGTTCACCTTCGCCACGACTGTCTCCCATTGCTATCGGCTGTCTTGGTGAGCACCATCCTGTGCCGGGCCGGCGGTGCGCGTCCTGGTCGTCCGTGCACGGTTGCTGGTCATCAGTGCGCGAGGGCTGTAGCCGTACGTCGTCTTGAAGATCTTGCTGAAATGGGTGGGATCCGGAAATCCCCACCGGGCGGCCACGGCGGTGACGGTACGACCACTTCCGGTCAGCTCGGCCCGGCACCGCTCCAGGCGGCGACGGCGGATCAGCGCCGCGACGGTGAGCGGCTGGTCCTCGAACAGCTTGTGCAACCGGCGGACCGAGATGTGGTGGGCGGCGGCGATGCCCGGCGGGGACAGATCGGGATCGGCCAGCCGGACCTCGATGTAGCCGGTGATCCGGTCCCGCAGCCGCTCGTCCGGAGCCGGCTGCCGGTCGCCCAGCCGGGCCTCCAACGCGACCGCGATCAGCTCGATGAAGGCCGCCGCCGACCGCAGCGCCTCCGCCTCGCGGAACTCGGCGGCCGCCCGCGCCGACTCCCGGGCCAGCACGGAGACGAGAGCACCCGGACCGTGGCTGCCGTCGATGCGTTCGCCGATGAGCCGGTCGATCTGCGCGGGCCGGATCCGAAGCTCCCGACGCGGAACCAGAACCGTGACGTGCGCCGCGGCGGTGCTTTCGAAACGGAGCGTACGGGTGGGATCGAGCAGCACCAGGTCGGCCGGCCCGAGTTCCGCGTCGCCGCGCCCCTGCTCGATCCGCGTCCGGCCCCGGGCCATCACCTTGACCGCCAGGTTCTCGCCGTCCGCGGCGTCGCGTTCGCGCCCGATACAGGCGCTCTCGGGTGTGTCGAGGGAGAACAGCCGCAGCGGCCCGAGGTCAGAGGTGACGATCCGGCCCCGGAAGTCGGCTCCGGCCAGCTTGTTGACCAGCGGCGGGAACCCGCTGGCGGCCAGCTCGTCCTGGAACGTCTCAAGGTTGCCGATCACCGGTCAACGATAGCGGCGGCGCCACCGGTGGACCGTCTTCAGGCGAAGCTGCCGGTCGACCTCCTGTTGCCGGCCGGCTCGTGCTGTTGCCGGTCGGCCCGTGCTGGTGCCGGCCGGCCCGTGCTGGTGCCGGCCGGCCCGTGCTGGTGCCGGCCGGCCCGTGCTGGTGCCGGCCGGCCCGTGCTGGTGCCGGCCGGCCCGTGCTGGTGCCGGCCGGCCCGTGCTGGTGCCGGCCGGCCCGTGCTGGTGCCGGCCGGCCCGTGCTGGTGCCGGCCGGTTCGTGCTGGTGCCCGCGGGTTCGCGCGACGACACCCCCTGGCCGCATTGCGTCTGCGGTCTACAGTGCGCGCCGTGATCAGGCGGATGGTTCTCGCGGCGGCTCTGCTCGCGGGATCGGGAGGATGCTCGGTCCCGGATGCGGGCGGCGGTGGCGACTTCACGCCCGGCCTCCCGCCCGCCACGGCGCAGCGGCAGGTTCGCGAGCATGCCGAACAGGTCGCCGTGATCGCCAAGACATCCGTGGACGCCCCTTCGGAGGAGCGCCTCACGTGTCCGGGCCAGATCAGCGACTTCCCTGACGACGAGCTCTACCGGATGCAGGGCACCTATCATCTGCCGATCGCCGCCGACGAGGAGAAGGCCGTCTATGCCCTCCTGACCGATCACTGGAAAGACGCCGGTCTCGATCCCAGAACCGGCGACGACCCGTGGGTCAAGGGTCCCTGGGCCGGCCCCGCCGACCTCAAGATCGACCTCAGGGACGGCCACACGATCGCCCTGTCCCGCAGCGCGGACACCACCGTCCGGATGATCATCTGGACGCAGTGCCTGCACGAGACTCACTGATCAGTGCGGCCCGGGCGGCGTCGGCCGTCCGGCGAGTGACCACGTACGAGTCACCCGTCCTGTGACAGCAGCCGCCGGAGGAAGACCCAGAGGCTCCTGCCCTCCATGGACTCGATGCTGCCGGGATCCGCGATCGTGTCGATGAAACCCACCTGCCCGGCGAGTTCGCCGCTGGTCACCAGGACGAAGTAGTTGCCGCAGCCGTCACCGGCCACCGGCAGCCAGCCGGAGTCTCGCCACGTCGGGAACATCGCCAGGCAGGTCGCCATATCGAGGGACTCGTCGTCGGGCCTGGCACCGAGAACGCCACCGGCGCAGATCGCCTCGCCTTTGCACGAGCGCAGCCAGTCGACCAGCGAGTCGGGCAGAGGGACACCGAGCCGACGCTCCAGGTCGGCGATCTCCTGATCGTCGGCGCCACCGGGAAACGGCCTCTCCGGCGGTCGCTGGACTCGGGACAACAGTCGCAAGACGTCATGGCGAGCCTCGTGGTCGTTCACCGAAGCAGGATGGCACCCCGGGGACGCTCGGGGAACCACCTCGGACAGCTGTGCGAACCACCGGTCATGTCGGCGGTCCGACCGGCGGTTCGAACGGGAAGCGGCCGAACCACGTCAGCGGGCCATCGAACACGGCGCCGCCATCGAGCCGACGACGCCGCGATGGCGGCGCCGTCGGGCTGGACTCCACGGAGGCCGGCGCAGGCTGACCGGCCGTTCACCCGGTCGCCGCAGCCCGCGTGGGCGGCCGGTGGAAGCCCAGCATGCGTGGCAGCAGGTGGTGACGCCAGACGGCGCTCAGCGTCAGGAACCACAGGGGCAGCGCCATGGCGGCCACGGCGAAAGCGGCGACGTCGGGCAGCAGGCCGAAGTAGTTGGCCAGCACCGGTGTGGCGAGGATGCCGCAGAAGGCGGCGATCAGGGCGGTGACCAGGATCGCCGGGCGTTTGTCGCGGCTCACCGGCGTCCAGCTCGCGAAGATGCGGGCGGGTGGTTTCAGCAGCAGGATCAGCAGGAAGCCCGCGAACGAGGTGAACACGGTCAACCCGGTCTGGGCGACGACCGTGGCGGCCTGCTCGGTGAAGGTGGCGTTGGTGCTGAGCAGGCCGGTGAACTCCTCGAACCGGGCGACGAGATGGTCGGGCAGGCGTTTGTCGGGCAGGTCCATGACGAAGCGGTACAGCACGGCGTAGACACCGACGCCGTACAGCGCGGTGACGATGGCGGCGGGCACCACGAACCGGGCCAGCGACCCGACCAGGCCGGGGTCGGGCCGCTCCGCCTCGGCCCACGCGGTGAGCAGCATCGTGGGCAGGCCGACGGTGAACAGCACGAGCGCGGCCTGCGCCGGTTCGTAGGGGAAGCCGAGGCCGAGGATGGCGACGCCGAGGATGATCAGGATGGAGGTGCTGACCCGGGCCAGGTAGAGGTACATCGACGTGGCGATGCCGGTGACGATGCGCCGGCCCTGACGCTGCGCCGGCGACAGGGCCGTGAACGAGTCGTCGAGCAGCACGACGTCGGCGGCGTCGCAGGCGACGCTGTTGCCGCTGCCCAGCGCGATGCCGACGTGCGCCTTCTTCAGCGAGGGGATGTCGTTGACGCCGTCGCCGATCATCGCGGTGTAGCGGCCCTGCCGGCGCAGGCTGTCCACCATGCGCTCCTTGGTCGCCGGGCTGACCCGGCCGAACACCGTGCCGCGGGCCACCGCGTCGTCGAAGGCGGCCGGTGTCATCGCGTCCAGGTCGGCGCCGGTGGCCGGATCGTCGGCGTGCAGGCCGAGCCCGGCGGCCACGGCGGCCACCGTCCGCGGGTCGTCGCCGGAGATGACCTTGACGGCCACGCCGCCGGCACGCAGCTCGGCCAGGGTTTCGGCGACCCCGTCGCGCAGGTCGTCACGCAGAGCGATCAGCGCCAGCGGCGTCAACTGCGGCAGGACGGGGGTACGGCCGGCGTCGAGGAACCCGGCGGCGGGGTCGGTCGTCGCGGCGAACAGCAGCACCCGCAGGCCCTGCCGGGTCAGGTCGTCGAGTGTGTCGTACATCCGAAGATGCGCCTCGGCGGGGAATGCCGCGCTCAACGCCTCGACCGCGCCCAGGACGTAACCGCGGTCCGGGCCGCTGACCGCGCTCCAGCGGCGTTGCGGGGAGAAGGCGACCTGTTCCAGAGCCGTCGACGACGGGGCGGGCAGAGCCCGGGCCAGTGCGACGACGGTGTGGTTGCGGGTCGTCATCGCCTCGACGGCGACGCTCAGCGACTGCCGGACATCGGCCGGGTCGTGGCCGTCGAGCGCCTCGATCCGCTCCAGGCGCATGCTGCCGGTGGTGAGGGTGCCGGTCTTGTCGGTGCACAGCACGTCGACGCTGCACAGCGACTCGACGGCGCTGATCTGCTGGATCAGCGCGCCGCGCCGGGCGATGGCCGCCGCGCCGACGGCATACGAGATGGTGATCAGGAAGAACAGGCCGTAGGGCACGAGGCCGGACAGCACGGCAGCGGTCTGGATGACCTCGACCAGCGACAACCCCTTGAGCGCCGCGTTGGCGAGCACGGCGGCGCTCATCAGCGCCACGGTCAGCATGATCAGGCGTACGGTCGCGTCGATCAGCGCCTGCAGCGGTGTGGGATCGGGGTTCCACGCTTTGGCTTTCGCGGTCAGCGCGCCCACGTCGCTGTCGGCGCCGACCAGCTCCGCGGTCTGGTGGGCCGAGCCGCCGACCACGACCGTGCCCGAGTGCAGCCGGTCGCCGGCCTGTTTCAGCACCGGGTCGGGCTCGCCGGTCAGGGAGGACTCGTCGACCTCCAGCCGGTCACCGGCGGTGACCGGGCCGTCCACGACGATCTGGTCGCCGGCGGTGACGCGGATCAGGTCGCCGCGGACGATGTCCTCCGGTTCCACGTCCTGTTCGATGCCGTCGCGGACCACCCGGCAGGGCGCCCGGTGCAGAAGTTTGAGGCGATCCAGTTTCTGTTTGGCGCGGATCTCCTGGATCGAGCCGATCAGCGAGTTGAGCACGCCGAGGCCCACGCTGACGACGGCGTCCTTGGTGCGGCCCATCGCCAGCAGCGACAGGCCGATCGCATACAGGAAGTTGTTGAACAGGGTGAACAGGTTCGCCCGCAGGATCGTCCAGTAGCGCCGGGACACCGCCGACCGCACGGTGTTGGTCTCGCCGCGCTCCCGCGCGGCCGCGACCTGGGCGGCCGTCAGACCGGTGGCCGGTGCGGTGCCGGCGTCGAGTGCTGTCATCGCATCGCCCGTTCGATCATCCTGTCCTGTCACCGAGCGTAGATGCTCGCCGGCGGCCACCCTGCGCTTCCGGCTCAGGTGGCACGAGGACCGCATCCGGGACGCCTTCCGGCGCATCCGCGTCGAGCTCTCTCATGTCGGTCGTCCTTCCTGTCCGGCGGGAGGTCAACGATCCCGGTCCGGGCTCCCCGTCGCCACTTCCGCGATTCAGCGTGCTTTCAGGTCGGGTCGCTACGGACCAGGTCGGCCATCTGTTCGGGCGGCGCGTCGGGCCGGCGCTGTTCCGGCGGCCCGACGCGCGCCTGTTCAAGCAGCAGAACCTGGATCGGGCACGGGACTTCTTCGCGAGCTACGGCGCCCGTTCGGTCGTTCTTGCCAGATTCGTGCCGATCGTGCGGACCGATCGGACGCCGACGCGCGTAGGTTGGCGTGATGGCCACCTTCTGGACCCTCGGATGCGATGCCGATGAGCCTCAACGACTGGCGGCGTTCTGGGCGCTGGCCCTGGGCTATGTCAAGGAGCCCGGCTTCGACCAGCCCGACAACGCCTCGATCATCGATCCGGACGGCCGAGGCCCCGCCATCGGATTCCTGAGAGTGCCCGAGGGTAAATCGGCCAAGAACCGGATGCACGTCGACATACGGGTGGCCGGCCCGGGCCTCGGGGACGACGCCGAACGCGCCCGGCTGATCGCGCTCAAGGTGCCGGAACTGGTCGCCGCCGGGGCGACCGTGGTCGCCGAGCACCGGTACGGCGACATTCTCGGGCACGTCGTCATGCGAGACCCGGAGGGCAACGAGTTCTGCGTCGCCTGACCGCACGGCGTCCGGGTGCGGATGTCGTGCGAGTGACGGGCCGTCAAGCCGGGCGCAGCGAGTCGCGGAGGGTCTGTTTGGAGAGTTTGCCGGTGCCGGTCAGCGGGATGGCGTCGAGCAGGATGAAGTCGTCCGGCATCCACCAGGACGCGATCCGGCGGGACAGGTGTTCGCGCAGCTGGTCGGCCTTCGTGTCGGAGTCGGCGCGCAGGACGACGAACGCGACGGGACGTTCCACCCAGCGGGGATGCTCGCGGGCCACGACGGCGACCTGTTCGACGTCGGGGTGGGTGGCGATGGCCGCCTCCAGCTCGACCGAGGAGATCCACTCGCCGCCGGACTTGATCAGGTCCTTGATCCGGTCGACGAGCCGCAGATAGCCCTCCGCGTCGACGGTGGCCAGGTCGCCGGTGTGCAGCCAGCCGTCGGCGGTGAAGCTGTCGGCCCCCTCCCCGGCGACGTAGCCGCCCGCCACCCACGGCCCGGCGACCTGCAGCTCCCCCACCGACCGCCCGTCGTGCGGCAGGCGTTCCCCGGTGTCGACGTCCACGATGCGCACGTTCACCAGCGGCGCGGGCCGGCCCTGGGCGGCCGCGGCCTGCTGCCGTACCTCCTCGTCCGCATGATCGTGCCGGGTGCGCAGGCCGCCGATCGCACCGACCGGGCTGACCTCCGTCATCCCCCACGAGTGGGTGATGGGCACCCCGACGGCGGCCTGGTAGGCGGCCGACAGCTGCGGCGTGACCACTGATCCGCCGCCGAGCAGCAGGCGCAGCGAGGTGCAGTCCCGGCCTTCCAGCGCGGGCAGCAGGTCGGTCCAGACGGTCGGCACGGCGGCCGCGAGCGTGACCCGGTGCCGGGTGATCAGGCCGGCCAGGTGCGCGGGTTCGGCTGACGGGCCGGGCAGCACGAGGTCCGCGCCCGCCATGAGGGCGCCGTAGGGCAGCCCCCACGCGTTGGCGTGGAACATCGGCACGATCGGCAGGACCACGTCGCGTTCGCTGACGCCGATCAGCCCGGCCGCCATCGTCCCCAGGCAGTGCAGGACCGTCGACCGGTGGCTGTACAGCACACCCTTGGGCCGGCCGGTCGTGCCGGAGGTGTAGCAGAGCCCCGCGGCCAGGTTCTCCTCCGGGCCGCTGAAGGTCTCCTCGAACGAGCCCTCGAACGGCTCGGCCGCGCCGATCAGGTCCTCGTAGTGGTGGAACCGCGCGTCGGGCAGGGCGTGGTCGGCGCCGTCGGGGAAGACCACCCAGTGCCGTACGCCGGGCAGCCGGTCCAGGCATGTCCGGATCAGTGGCAGGTGCCGCCGGTCGAGGAGGACGACGTCGTCGCCGGCGTGCTCGATGATGTGGACCAGGTGCTCGGCCGGCAGCCGGATGTTGAGGGTGTGCAGGACGCGTTTACTGATCGGGACCGCGGCGTACACCTCCAGATGCCGCCGGTGGTTGGCCGCCAGGGTGGCGACCCGGGCGCCGGGCGCGACGCCCAGCGCCGTCAGCGCGGAGGCCAGGCGGCGGACACGGTGCGCCCACGCGCGGTACGGGGTGGCCGTCCCGTCGGCGTCGATGACGTGCTTGTCCCCGAAGAGGGTCTCGGCCCGCTCGAACAGGTGCGCGATCGTCAACGGCCGTGGCTGCATGAGCCCGTCCATGTCCAGCCCTCTCCTCGGCCCTGTGGTCGGCCAACCGTAAAAGCCCGGAAAGGCCCGTCGGGAGGTACGCTGCACCCCCATCTGCGGCGTCGACGGTGGAGGAATCATCTACCCATGGTGGAACCGACGGATGCCGGATCCCGTCCCGGACGCGAGCGCGAGCTGGCCTCGCTGTATGCCACGGCACGTGCCCTGACCGCGCTCGGCGACGTCGAGGACGTGCTGGCCTCGGTGGTGCGGCACGCCCATGACCTGATCGGGACGGACTTCACCTACCTGTCGCTGCTCGGCGACGACGGCGCGCTGAGCATCACGGCCAGCGAGGGCACCATCTCGGCGGCGTTCCGGTCGGCGCGGATCCCGCCGCACACCGGGCTCGGTGGCCGGGTGGTCGACTCGCGGGCCGCGCACTGGGTCGAGCACTACTTCGAGGGCGGGCAGCTGCGTCACGACCCCGATTTCGACGCCGTGGTCGGCAGTGAGGGACTGGTCGCGCTGCTCGGTGTGCCGCTGCTGGTGCGTGACCGGGTGATCGGCGCCCTGTTCGCCGCCCACCGCAGCCGCCGCCGGTTCCGCGCCGACGAGATCGCCCTGCTCAGCGCGTTCGCCGATCATGCCGCGATCGCTGTGGACAACGCCCGGCTGTACGAGCAGAGCCGCGGCGCGCTGTCCGAGCTGCGGTCGGCGTACCGGACCATCGAGGAGCAGATGGCGGTGATGCAGCGGGCCCAGGCCGTGCACGAGGCGCTGACCGGTGTGGTCCTGGCCGGCGGCGGCCCGGTGGTGGTGGCGGGCGAGCTGGCCGGGCAGCTGGGCGGCCGGGTGGAGATCCTGGACAGCGGGGGCGCCGTGCTGGCCCGCGGCGGCGCGGACGAGGACCGGGGCGACGGCGCCGTGGTCGCCGGGGTCGTCGAGCAGGCCCGCCGATCGGGGCGGGCGGTCACCGTGGCGGGGCCGGACGGCCGGTGGCACAGCGCGGCGACGGTCCGGGCCGGGGACAGCCTGCTCGGCACGGTGGTGTGGAGCCAGCGGCAGGAGCCGTCGGCCGTGGACGTGCGGAGCCTGGAGCTGGCCTCCCATGTCGTGGGCCTGCTGATCCTCAAGGACAACGCCGTGGCCGACGCGGCCGAACGGCTCAGTGGAGAGCTGCTGACCGAGCTCATCGTCGCCGGTCCGCAGGTGAGCGCGACGCAGCGTACCCGGGCGCGGTCTCGTGGTGTTGATCTTGATGCTCTTGACGTGGTGGCCGTCGCGGGCGCCGACGGGGTCTCCGCGGCCGGGCTGGTCCGGCACCTGCATCCGATCGCCCGGCAGGAGGCGGGCCTGGCCGGCGAACATCTCGGCCAGGCGGTGCTGATCGCCCCCGCGGCGCGGCCCGACGTGTTCGCGCAGGCCGTCCACCAGCGCCTGCGCGCCGCCTGCGGCCGACCCGTCACGGTCGTCTGCGAACGCGTCAGCGGGCACGACTGGGCGCGGGCGGTGTCGCGTGCCGGCGGCTGCACCGCGGTGGTCCGGCATCTGGGCGCGCGGGACCTGGGGACCACGACCGATCGGTTCGCGCTCTACGCGCTGGCCTTCGACGCCGACCGCCGCGACGAGCTGGACAGTTTCCTCGCCGACACGATCGGCCCGCTGCTGGAGTACGACACCCGGCGCTCGACCGATCTCGTGACCACCCTGGACGCGTACTTCGGCAACGACGGCAACCTGCGCAAGACCGCCGGCGCGCTGCGCGTACACCTCAACACGCTGCTGAAACGCCTCGACCGGGTCACCGGCGTCCTGGGGCACGACTGGCGCAACGCCGACGACCTCGCGCTGCGGCTGGCGATCCGGCTGGAAGGCCTGCGGCGGCTGGTGGTTCTTCCCTCCACTGACCGGCGGTGAACTGTGGACGCTTTTCCCCTCTGAGGCCGGCAGGCCGCTCCCTACAGTGATGGCGACCACATCAGGGAGAACTGCTTGACAGAGGAGATCACGTGCGTTCCGAGCCGGACCAACTCCACGCGATCGCAAGCCGGAAGGCGGCGTTGCGACTCCTGCCGATCCTGTGCCTGGTCTACTTCATGGCGTTCGTCGACCGCACCAACGTCGGCCTCGCCAAGACCTCGCTCGGCGCCGACGTCGGCATCAGCGCCGCGGCCTTCGGCGCCGGCGCCGGCATCTTCTTCCTCAGCTATGCGCTGCTGGAGGTGCCCAGCAACCTGATCATGTACCGGGTCGGGCCCCGCCGCTGGATCACCCGCATCGCCCTCACCTGGGGCACGATCTGCGCCTGCATGATGTTCGTCCAGGGCGAGGTCTCCTTCTACCTCCTGCGGTTCCTGCTCGGCGCCGCCGAGGCCGGCCTGTACCCGGCCCTGATGTACGTGGTCACCCTCTGGTTCTCCCAGAAACAGCGGGTCAGCGTGGTCGGCATCCTCTACCTGGCGGTGTGCGCCGGACTCGGCCTCGGCGCCCCGCTCGGCGGCGCCATCATGGAACTCGCCGGCACCGGCGGCATGTACGGCTGGCAGTGGCTGTTCCTCATCGAAGGCCTGATCACGCTCGTGGTCGCCGCCGTCTTCTGGCGTACCGTCCCGGACCGGCCCGCCGACGCGCCCTGGCTGTCCGAGCAGGAGGCCGCGGTGCTGACCGAACGGGCCGTGGCCGGCAGCGCGCCGGCGCACACCTCCCTGAAGGGCAACCTGCGGGTGGCGTTCGGCCGGCCCTTCATCCTCGCGCTCGCGGTGATCTACTTCGCCAACCAGATCAACAGCGTGGCCATCCAGTACAACTTCCCGTCGATCGTGCAGAGCCTCGGCGTCCAGGGGTCCTTCACCATCGGCGTGGTCAGCGGCAGCATCGGCATCGGCGCCCTCATCGGGGTGCTGGTCATCCCCTGGCTGCACCGCCGGGCCGGTGGCGAGCTCACCGTCCTCACCGGTGTCACCGTCGCCACCGCCGTGGTGGCCGCGATCTACACCGTCACCGACGGCGCGGTCGCCCGGATCCTGCTGATCGACGCCGCGATGATGCTGCTCATCGGCGTCCTGCCGCTCTACTGGTCGGTGGCCATGGCACGGATGACCGGCCTGATGGCCGCGGCCGGCCTCGCGTTCATCAACACGGTCGGCCTCCTCGGCGGCTTCACCGGCCCCTACCTGTACGGCTACGCCGAAGGCCGGGGCAGCGAGGCGGGCGGGCACGCCGTGCTCCTGGGCGCCGCCGTGCTCGGCATGCTGCTGCTGCCGCTGCTGGCCCACGCCCTGCGCGCCGAGGACCGCAAGCTCACCGCCGGCCCGATCCTGGAGGACGCCCGATGAAGGCTCTGTCCGCACTGCTCGGTCTGGCGCTCGCTGTCGTACCCTCCGTGCCCGCGCAGGCCGGGCGGCACGACGGCGGCGTGGTCCGGCACACCGACCTCGGCACGATCAGCGGCAGCCACTCCGGCCGGACGTACGAATGGCTGGGCATCCCCTACGCGCAGCCACCCGTCGGCGCTCTGCGCTGGCACGCGCCGGTCCCCCACCACGGGTGGACGGGCGTGCGCGACACCACCGCGTACGGCGACGGCTGCATCCAGCAGGGCCGCCTCTTCAGCCCGGCGCCCAGCGGCCCGCACTACGGCCTCGACATCCGCGACGGCCTTGGCAAACCGGTCGGCGCCGAGGACTGCCTGACCCTCAACGTCTACCGCCCGGCGACCACGCGGAAGAGGCTGCCGGTCATCGTGTTCATCCACGGCGGCAGCAACGTGGTCGGCTACTCCGCCGACCCGATGTACGACGGCAACACCCTCGCACGCCGGGCCGACGCCGTGGTCGTCACCGTCAACTACCGGCTCGGCTCGTTCGGGTGGCTCGACCTGCCGCAGCTCAAGACCGGCGATCCGGTCAACGACTCGGGCAACTTCGGCACCCTCGACCAGATCGAGGCCCTCCGGTTCGTGCACCGCAACGCCGCGGCCTTCGGCGGCGACCCGGCGAACGTGACCGCCATGGGCGAGTCCGCCGGCGCCGTCAACGTCTGGGCGCTGATGGTGTCGCCGCTGGCCGAGGGCCTGATCGACAAGGTGATCCCGCTCAGCGGCGGCCTGCTGTTCACCACCGGGGAACGTGCCCGCACCTACGCCGACGCGCTGGTGACAGCGGCCGTCGGCGACTCGGGCGACCGCGACGAGGACGTGCGCCGTCTCCGGCAACTGCCCGCCGCCGACGTCATCCGCGCCCAGGTGACCCGCGGCGCCGCCGTCGGCGACCCGCCCGCGGTGATCGCCGACGGCACGGTCCTGCCGACCGACTACCACGCCGCCCTCCGGACCGGCCGGTTCGCCGGCATCCCCGTCCTCGCCGGCAACACCCTCGAGGAGGGCAAGCTGTTCGGAGGGCTGGTCGGCGCGTACCGGCCGAGCGATTACGACCGCTTCACCCGCCAATACTTCGCCGACCCCGACACCCCTTCGCGGTACGGAGCAGACGACTTCCTCAACGACCGGTACCTGCCGGTCGACGCGCCCGGCGGGTGGAACGAGACGGCCCAGCAACTGACCGACGCCATCTTCACCGGCATCGCCGCCGACTCGATGGACTCGATGCAGGCGGCCGGAAACCGGAACCTGTACCACTACCGGTTCGGCTGGAACCAGGAGCCGAAACCGTTCGACGTCGTCTACGGCGCCAGCCACGCCATGGACCTGCCGTTCGTGTTCGGCACCTTCGACCGCGGAGTGTTCCGGTTCGCCTTCAGCCGCCGCAACGCCCCCGGCCGGTTGCAGCTGTCCGGGGCGATGATCGACAGCATCGCCACGTTCGTACGCACCGGCCGGCCGCCGCGCGACGTCCTCGGCACCCGCTGGGACCAGTGGCCACGCAGCCTGCTGCTCGACGCCGGCGACCGCACGGCAACCGCCGCATCCGGCCCGGCCCGGCGAAACCCGCCGGCGTAGCCCTGACCTGACATCGGGCACCGATCCGCCGTTGCCGTAACGGCGAGGGCCTGGGCGCGTCTGATGACAGTTCCGGGTGGTTTGCCCGGGACGGACCATATCCACAATGATGGGTGCGTGTCATTGGGGGCAGCGCTGCGCGTCGTGATCGCCGAGGACTCGGGCTTGCTGAGGGAACTGCTGGTCCGGCTGCTGACCGAGCACGGCATGGTGGTCTGTGGCCAGGCGAGTTCGCTGCCCGAGCTGCTCGCTACGGTCGCCGCCGACCCGCCGGACCTGGTGGTCTCGGACATCCGGATGCCACCCACGTTCCGTGACGAGGGCATCGAGGCGGCCGCGCAGATCCGGGCCCGGCATCCCGCGACCGGGCTGCTGATCCTCACCCATTACCCCGAGGCGGCGTACGCGGTGCGGCTCCTAGAAATCGCCGACCGTGCCGTCGGTTACATCGTCAAGGATCGGGTGCAGGACACCGCCCGGTTCCTGGAGGCGGCCCGGCGGGTCGCGGCCGGGGAGACCGTAATCGACTCCCAGGTGGTGCAGGAGATGTTCCACCGCCCGCGACCGGCCGACCCGCTGGACCGGCTCGCCCCCTCGGAACGGCGGATCCTCGCCCTGATCGCCGAGGGCCACTCCAACTCAGCCATCGCGACGCGCCTGAGCTACAGCGTCAAGACCGTCGAGAAACGGGTCACCTCGATCGGGCAGGCGCTCGGGTTGCCGTCGGTGGAGGACGACGGCCGCAGCGACGTCAACCTCAGGGTGCTGGCGGTGCTCGCCTACCTGCGGCAGACACCGCGCTGATGGTCACCCGTCCCGTCGCGGCCGGCCGGACGATCCGGCCCGCCGCGGATCCGTGGCGGCCGAGGCGACGCTGGTGGATCGGCCCGGCCACCGCGGTCGTGGCGGGATGCCTGCTGGCCGTCGCCGCGCAGTGGCCGGTGGCCCCGGCCAGGCCGGCGCTGGCGGTCGTCGACGGGCTGGTCGGCGTGCTGCTCCTGCTGACCGGCGCGCTGCTGGGTGTCGAGGACGATCAGCGTGGCAACGGGCGCCTGTTCGTCCTGGCCGGCGTGGCGTGGGCCGGGGTCGGACTGGAGAACTGGGGTTCACCGTCCCTCAAGCTCGCCGGCTGGCTGAGCAGCGGGCTGTTCGCGTTCGTCGCGCTGACCGTCCTGTTGCGGTACCCGGAGCAGCGGCTGCGGCACCGGTACGAGCGTCTGTTCGTGATCGCCGCGTTCGTGTGGGTCGAGGCGGCCGCGCTGGCCATCGCGGCCACGAAGGGCATCCCGATCCGTGGCTCCGCGCCGACGCTGCTGTTCGGCGGGCTGGCGAGCAGGCGGACGGGCTCGCTCATCGAGACGGCCGGCTGGGCGGGCCTCGTCGTCATCTCACTGATCTTCGTCGGGATGCTGGGCGTACGACTGGTCAGAGCCAAGGGCCTGCAACGCCGTACGCTCACACCGGTTTTGATCGCGGCCATCGCCGCGGGTGTCGCCATGGGGGTACGCCGGGCCGCCATCGTGCTGACCGACGCCCACGTCCTGGGAACGCTGCTGCAGCTGATCGAGCCGCTGGCGTTGATCGCCGTTCCCGGTGGTTTCCTGGTGGCGGCGCTGCAGCGGCGTCTGGCCCGGGCGGCGGTCGCCGACATGGTGCTGACGCTGACCCGGCCCGGCGGCGGCGGGGACGTCCTGCTAGCGTTGCGCACCGCGTTGCACGACCCCAGCCTGCGGATTCTCTACTGGGTCGACGACGAGGCGGGCTACCTCCGCGCCGACGGCACCCCCGACGACGCCGGCAGCACAGCGGACGACCGCCTGTCGATTCCCATCGCGGCCAGCAGCGGCGACCGGCTGGCGCTGGTACGGATGGACGCCACGCTCACCCGGCACGCGTCGATCGTCGAGGCGGCGTTGAGCGCGGCCGTGCTCGCACTGGAGAACGCCCGTCTGCAGGCCGGCATCCGGGCGCAGCTGGCGGAGGTGCGAGCGTCGCGGTCCCGGATCGTCGAGGCCGGGCTCGCGGAACGGCGACGGCTCGAACAGAACCTGCACGACGGGGCGCAGCAGCGGCTGCTGGCGCTGTCGATGCAGCTGGCCGGCCTGCGTAGCGCGGTGGCCGACGCCGAGGCCGGGCGCCTGATCGACGACGCGTCCGCCACGCTGCGGGACGCGACCCGCGAGCTGCGCGAACTCGCCCACGGCCTGCATCCGGCGATCCTGACCCAGATGGGTCTCGGCGCGGCACTCGAGTCCGTCGCGGGGCGCTTCCCGCTGCCCGTCCTCCTCGCGGTCCCGGCGAGCCGGTGGCCCGAGGCGGCGGAGCTGACGGCCTACTTCGTCGCCTGTGAGGCGATCACCAATGCCGTCAAGCACGCCGAGGCCACCCACGTCTCGGTGACAGTCACCGACGAAAACGGCGATCTGCTGGTACGGGTGAGCGACGACGGTGTGGGCGGGGCACATCGACCCGGTCACGGCTTGACCGGCATCCGGGACCGGGTGGCCGCCGCGGGCGGGACCTGGAGTCTCGTCAGCCCACCGGGCGAGGGAACGACGGTCACGGTGGCGCTGCCGATGGCGGGTTTTCCCTCCCGTGACGGCGGGCCAGCACCACGGCGCGGCATCGGGCCGGCGAACGAAACTGACTTCCGCACCGATACATCGTGGGAGGACAGATGAAGAACGTGAAGCGCGGGCTCGCCTGGGCGACGGCTGTCGTCGCGTCGCTGGCCGTCACGCTCGGCCCGATGGCGGCCCCGGCACAGGCCGCCCGAACCTGCACCGGACAGACCGACAGCAACCTGTGCCTGTGGATCGACCTGCAGAGCAACGGCGTCTACCGGATCCACGTCGGCATCGACGTCCGCTACCTCAGCCTGGCCGACGCCCAGGAGTACATCGACGACCCCGGGGACCCGTTCCGCGCGTACATCATCGGCAGGAACGGCTCGGCCCGGTTCATCGTCCCCGTGGTCGGTCTGGGCGCGTCCGCCGAGTCGGGGCTCAGCGGTGACTTCGAAACCTACGTCTCGGCCAGTGCCCTCAACGAGAACCCGAACGGCCAGGACGAGCTTCGGGCCCAGGTCCTGCTGATCGACACCGACACCAACACGGTCACCAAGACCTTCACATCGGGGAAGCTCTTCGGCAACTGGTCCTGACCTCCAGGACAGCCGGGGCGAGCAGCCGGCCGGCAGGAGAACGGCAACCGCCGCGCCCCTGCCGGCCGGCACCCTGGAGAGGCGCAGCAAGGGCGGGGCGGGCCTTGCTGCGCCTCTCCCTTGCCGAGATCCGGCCACGTTTCGGCCGACACCGACGCGGGCAACGGTCGGTGACGCTTCTTCAGCGGAGTTCGAGCTGGACCCCGTCCTCACCGAGACAGCGGACCAGATCCTCGAAGGTGACGGCGGGCAGCCAGCTCTTGCGGTCGTAGCCGGAGACCAGGTGGGTGCGTGCGACCTCGGAGTGGTGCCAGATCATGCGGAAGCCGGGAGTCGCCCCACCGTCGCCGGTGGCGGCGTTCTCATGCAGCCAGAACAGATCACCACCGAACCAGCCACCCGGGCCGTTGATCGCCTCCCCGATCGCACAGAAGAAGGCGTCGTAGTCGGTGACATGGCGGCCGTCCAGGTGATAGACCGTGCCCGCGGGCTTGTCCGGGGCATACGTCCGGTGGAGAGCGGCCGCTCGCACCCAGAGATAGCGATCGCTGCGATCAAGGGTTGCCCACTGGTTCGGCTCGGTGGGGCCACCGCCGCGCCACATGTCCCAGAGCGGACGGTCGTTGGCCGCCAGCGGTGCCGGGATCCGCGCGGTCGTAGTGATGTCGACCAGCTCCTCGCCGAGGGCGGACGGGTGGACGTCCACGACACTGCCGAGTGCCCGCTTTCCCCAGCCCATCCGGTGCGTCGTGCCGTCGACGCGTACATGCGCCAACTCGGCCTCGAAGGAACCGGTCAGTCCGGGCCGGCAACCCCGCAAGGTCACCGACGGGCCCGGCGGCCATATCTCCGGCCGCTCATGGAACAGACCCGCGACATCTCGGCATTCGCCGGCCGGTGTGTCGGAAGGAGACTCGTGTGTCCCTGACCATGCAATCAGCCGAAAGCCCGGGACAGCGGGCGGCCGGGAACGTGCGCCCCCTCGACGGCAAAGTTGCCGAACCAGGTCGGTCCGGTCCCGTTGATCGCGGCAACCAGCGGTCCGGACGGCGCGCAGTTCAACAGGGTGTAACGCTCGTACACCGGCTCCACCGGAAACACCCGGTCGGTGAAGAGCCCGTCGACGTCCACGCATTCGGTAAGGGTGGCGCCGGTCTCCAGGTCGAGCAGACGCCAGCGCAGGGGAATCGACACGGCCTGACCATAGCCGCAGCAGCCGCAGCCGCAGCCGAGAGCGAGGGCACCTGTTCCGAAGATCGGCGCCCGGCAGCCGGTCGTCCGGAGGGACTGCGCGCGCAACGGTGTGACCGTCGTTGCGCGCACAGTCTCCGACCGGGTTCTAGTTGGACGGGATGAGCCATTGCTGGTCGAGGGTTCCGATACACGGGCTGAGCCAGGCGCCGTTGCCGACGAAAGCCCCTCCGGCGCGCTCAAGGCACCGGTTGCCGGAGAGCTGTGACTTCAGGCTGGTGACAGCACCGGGTACGGAGGACCCCGGCACCCAGTTCTGACTGCTGCTCCCGTTGCACTGCGACTGGATGGTCTGGATGTGGCCGACGATCGCCGGGCCGGCGGCATTGAGGCACAGGCCGCTGCCGTTGTTGACGTAGGAGAGTCCGGACCGGGTCCAGCGCTGCACCGCCGACCCGTTGCAGGTTGCCTGAACGATCAGCTGTCCGGGACTCGTCGATCCGTTCACGGGCTGGAGGCAGACGGTCTGCATCGGATTGCTCATCTGGTCGGGGTTGGCGGCCGACGCCGGCGCCGGAAACGCCAGGACGCTCGTGGTGAGGGCCGCGATGCTGCCGAGCGCGGTCAGGAATGGACGCTTTCTCATCGGAGATGTTCCTCCCGTAGGTCACAGGGTGGCGGGCGTGACGGAGAAGCCGCCGTCCGCGCTGTTGGCGGTTGTCGTTCTGTCGTCGACAGTCCGGTGTGGAAAGCCCCCATGACAGGATTCCGGATGAATCCGTACGCGACTCCGGGCCCCGGTCCTCCCATGGGGTGTGGGTACGGATCTCAGCCTCGTACCTGAGCCGGGGACCGCGCCGTGGTGGCAGCCCGCCACGGTGGTAGGGAAAACCCGCCACGATCTGCGGATCCCCACGACGACGGCCGCCCCGAGCGGGAGGGCTCGGGGCGGCCGTTGCGGGATCCGGGCCTACCGCGCGGTCGGGACCCACAGGAGCTGCTCGTTCACCGTGGCGGTCCGGCCGGACACGATGGTGATGATGTCGGCCGACTCCCAGTCGCTCTTCTGGTACGAGTACTGGCTGCGCCCGCCGACGGTGAACTCCACCTTGTACCGGCCCGGCTCCAGCAGGTTGCTGAAGTCGAAGGTGCCGTCGGCCGCGGTGTCGGTCTGCGAGGGACCTGCGGTGTCGACGTTGGTGAAGGTGACGTACGCCCCGCTCACCGGCGCCCCCGCGGCGTCGGTGAGCCGGCCGGCGATCCCGGACAGGGCGACCGCCTGGTCGGAGACCTGCACGGTCCTGCCGGACGGCACGAAGAACCGGGTGGCCTGGGCCGGGTCGAAGGTGTGCGGGACGTACTGGCTGAGCGAGCCGACGCTGTAGGAGACCGTGAACGTGGCGTTCGGCTGCACCTTGATCCGGAAGGTGCCGTCCGCCGCGGTCAGCCCGGCGGAGCCGGACGAGGTGTCGACGTTGGTGATGTTGACGGCGGCGTTCGCGTTCGGGGTGCCGTCCGGGTTGAGCAGTTTGCCGGCGAGGATCCCGGCGGCGGTGACGGTGCTGTTGACGACCGTGGCCCGGTTGGCCCGTACCGGGAAGGCCGGGGCCTGCGCGGCGTCGGTGATGCGGCCCGGCGCCCACTCCGACCAGCCCGACTGGCCGATCGAGATCTTGTAGCTGCCCGGCTTCAGGTCGGTGATGCTGAACCGGCCACGCTCGTCGGCCTGCCGCTCCTGGACGGCGCCGCTGTTCGGGTCGAGGTGGACGGCGATGTAGGCGTTGGCGACGACCGCTCCGCGGGTGTCGCGGACCTGGCCGGTGATGCTGCCGGTGGCTTCCGCGGCGAACGCCGGGCCGGCGGCGCCGGTGCTCGCGATCGCGATTCCGGTCAGGGCGGCGACGAGAACCTGACGGCGACGAACTGGTGTGACGTGCACTTTCTGCTCCCTCGTTGTGCGGTGTGAGCAGCACGCTAGGCAGCGCCGATCACCCGCACCGGCACCCGCGTTCCCGGGTGGCACGAAGGCGGTAGTGTCCACACAGGACTTCATCGGTGGGTTACCTGGCGTTCGGTGCGGACAACCCTGTGGTTCGCTGCCCGCACCGCCCGCCGCGATTCAGTGTTCGCGGCGATAGTGCAGGAAGATCGCGCCGTTGCTCAGCGGCTCCGCCGAGACCAGCTCCAGCCGGCGTGTGCCGGGCAGCCCGCCCTGGTGGAGCGTCGGGCCGTGGCCGGCGATCCGGGGGTGGACGAGCAGCCTGTACTCGTCGATCAGGTCGAGCCGGTCGAGTTCGGTCGCGAGTCTGCCGCTGCCGAGCAGCACCCCGGCCGGGGTCGCGTCCTTCAGTTTCTGCACGCCCTCGCGCAGGTCGCCGCTGATGTGATGGCTGTTGGTCCACGGGAAGTCCGTGCGCGTCGACGACACCACGTACTTGGGTTTGTCCTCCAGCTTGGCCGCCCACTCGCGCTCGGCCGGCGGCGCCTCCTCGTCACCGCGGGCGACGGCCGGCCAGTAGCTCTCCATCATCTCGTAGGTGACGCGGCCCCACAGCATGGCGCCGGACTCGTACATGAGCCGGGTGAACAGGGCGTGCGTCTCGTCGTCGACGATCCCCTCCTGGTGGTCGACGCAACCGTCCAGGGTGACGTTGAGGCTGAAGGTAAGGAGTCCCATGACCGGCGACTCTAACGGCACCACGGCCGGCGGATCAGCGCGTTCGTTACCTCCGGGGTAATCGTCACCGGATCGGGACGGCGGCACGATCAGGCGTACCACCATTTCGGGGAGGATCGCCATGACCGCCTATGCCGTCGCCCACCTGCGCACGCTCTCGGACCACGACGACGTGCTGACCTACATCGAGAAGATCCAGGACACCATGCAGCCGTACGGGGGACGCTTTCTCGTTCACGGCGCCGCCGCCGAGGTGGTGGAGGGCGAGTGGCCGGGCGCGCTGGTCGTGGTGTCGTTCCCCGACCTGCGGGCTGCTCACGACTGGTACGCGTCACCGGCGTACCGGGAGATCCTGCCGTTGCGAACCGACCACATCGCCGGTGACGTGGTCCTCGTCCAGGGCGTGGAACCGGACTACGACGCCCGGGCGACCGCGGCCGCGATCCGCGCGGCCCGCGGCTGCTGACGAGCCGCGGTTCACGGCGGGGTTCTCTCTACTCGGACGCGAACGGATGACGGAGCCGGTCCATCGCCTGCTCGCTGCGGTCCGAATCACGAAGCGCCGGCGCCGGATCCGCCGCGGTCGACGCGGCGAGGAACGGGGCCAGACGTCCGGCGGCCGCGCCAGGGGCCGTACGCCGGGAGTCCGGAGGATCGGGAAGCCGGTGGGGACCAGGCCGGTCGGGCGCTGTGGTGTCCGTCGTCATCGGGGCCTTTCTCGAACGGCCCGCACGCCAGGGCACGGAGGCCGCGAAATATTGGATGAACAGTTCCAGAAAATTGCGGTGCGGAAATGCCGAACGGCGGCTCGCTGAACCAGTCGAGCCGCCGCCGGTGTGGTGCGCCGATCAGAGAGGGCGAATGTTCTCGGCCTGCGGGCCTTTCTGGCCCTGCGTGATCTCGAACTCCACCCGCTGGTTCTCGTCGAGACTGCGGAAGCCGCTCGTCGCGATCGCCGAGAAGTGGGCGAACACGTCGGGGCCGCCGTCGTCCTGGCTGATGAAGCCGAAGCCCTTGTCGCTGTTGAACCACTTCACGGTACCTGTGACCATGTCTTTTTCCTTACCAAGCTGTCGGAATCCGCACCGCGCGGACTCTCCCGCCGCCGTGTTGATCACCCGCGTCGTATCGACGCGTTAAACGAAAAAAGCACCTGGACGGGTTCAGATAACCCATCAGGCGCCGAAAACGTCTACGGAAATCAAAACTGCAACGCGGCCAACCGTAACACAGAAATCCAGCCGCCGCCCGGGGATCCTGCCACCGGTTTCCGGATCGGCGTCGCTCGACGCCGATTCCGCGGCCGGCGTCGGCAGGAGTCGTCCGGCGATCAGGTCACCGCGCGGGCGCTCGACATCGACCGGTACGCCGGCCACCTGACGGGTCCCGGCGGCGGGATCGGGTAATAGCCTCGGCTGCATGGGTTTCGAGGTTGCCGCTGAGGCGTACGGAAGGTTCATGGGCCGGTTCTCCGAGCCGCTGGCCGGGGCGTTCGCTGATTTCGCGGGCGTCGGGCCGGGGCGGCGGGCGCTCGATGTCGGGTGCGGGCCGGGAGCCCTGACGGCGGAGTTGGTCCGGCGACTCGGCGACGGGCACGTCACCGGGATCGACCCGTCGGAGGCGTTCGTGGCGGCGAGCCGGGCACGGTTCCCGGGTGTCGACGTCCGGCTCGGCTCGGCGGAGGATCTGCCGTTCGGTGACGACGTCTTCGACTGTGCGCTGGCGCAGCTGGTGGTGCACTTCATGGCCGACCCGGTGGCGGGTCTGCGCGAGATGGCCAGGGTCACCGGGCCCGGCGGGACGGTCGCCGCCTGCGTATGGGATCACGCCGGTGGCAACGGACCGCTGTCGCCGTTCTGGTGGGCGGTCCGTGACCTCGACCCAGGCGCCCCTGACGAGTCACGGCTCGCCGGCACCCGGGAGGGCGAGCTGGGCGACCTGCTGACCGCCGCCGGGCTGCGTGACGTGACGTGCGACGTGCTGACGGTCACCACCCGGTTCGCCGGCTTCGACGAGTGGTGGGAGCCGTACACGCTGGGTGTCGGGCCGGCCGGTGACTACGTGCGCGGCCTGGAACCGGATCGCCGGGAGGCGTTGCGTGCCCGGTGTGCGGCCGTCTTCCCCGGTCAGGGGCCGTTCGATGGCACCGCCGCGGCGTGGACGGCACGCGGCCTGGCCTGACCGCGGCAGTTTAGGAACGATCGTTCTTGACTGATCGTTCCTAAACTGCCTAGCATGATGGCCATGGGGCGACCACGGGGATTCGACGAGGAGACGGTGACGGCCGCGGCGGCGGCCCTGTTCACCACACGTGCCTACGACGGCGTCGGCGTCGACGATCTCGTCCGGCAGCTCGAAGTGCACCGCAACAGCCTCTACAAGACGTTCGGCAGCAAGCGCGGCCTCTATCTGGCCGCCCTGCGCTGGCACGTCTCGCACGTCCTGCAGCCGCTCACCCAGCGGCTGCGCAGCGAGAAGGACACGGCCCGGTTCCTCGACGCCGTGATCCACCGCGGCGAGCTCGATCTGCTGCTCCTGGCGGCGGTCGAGCGCGCCCCGGCCGACGCCGAGGTCGCCACCGTGGTGACCTCGGCGTTGCACCTCCTCGACGAGGCCCTCGCCGAAACGCCGATCCTGCCTCCCGGCCGGACCACCGCGATCACGCTGAGCGAACTGCTGGGTGAGCGACTGCGCATGCGCGTGACCACGGCCTCCACAGACCAGAAAGGGAACCTCTGATGGCTCGCGTCACCACCGAGAACGGAAACCTCGTCGTCGAGATCGAAGGACTCGACAAGCTCTGGTCCCTCAAGAGCAGCCTCACCATCCCGCTGGCCAACGTGCGCGGCGCGACCGCCGACCCGGGCATGGTCAAGGAGCCCAAGGGCCTGCGCGCGCCCGGCACCCACCTGCCCGGAGTCATCACCGCGGGCACCTTCCACCAGGACGGTGAGCGGGTCTTCTGGGATGTCCGCGACGGCGCCCGGGCCGTCGTCATCGAGCTCGCCGACCAGCGCTACGCCCGGCTCGTCATCGAGGTCGCCGACCCGGCCGCCACGGTCGACCTGATCGAGAAAGCCGTCACCCGATGAAGCCGCTCTCCCGGGTCCTGCCGGCCGCCGTGCTCGCCGTCGCCGTCGCCGTGCCGACGCAGGCCACGGCCGCCGCACGCATCGTGCCCGCGGCGGATCACGAGGTCACCTTCGCCGTGGACGGCACCACCACCCACGGCACCCTGCACCTCCCGGCTCACCGGCCGGGACACCGGCTGCCGGCCGCTCTGCTGCTGCCGGGCAGCGGGCCCACCGACCGTGACGGCAACCAGCCGCCCGCCCTCACCCCCAACACCCTCGCCGGCCTCGCCGCCGCGCTCGGCTCGGACGGGGTCGCGACGCTCCGGTTCGACAAGTACGGCACCGGCCGCACCGGGCTCGGCGCCTACACCGGCCGCCCGGAGGACCTCGATCACCCCGCGTTCGTGCGGCAGGCCGACGCCGCATACCGGCTGCTCAGCAGCAGACCGCAGATCGATTCCCACGCGGTACGCCTCATCGGGCACAGCGAGGGCGCGATGACCGCCCTGGTCGTCGCCACCACGGCCCGGCCCCGTCCGGCCGGAATCGCCATGCTGCAGCCCCAGGCCATGCGGCTGCTGGACGTGATCGCACGCCAGCTCCACGACCAGCTGACCGGGGCGGCCGCCGCGGGCCAGCTCACCGAGGAGCAGAAGCAGGCCGCGATCCTGGCCGTCGACCGGGCCGTGGCCGACTTCCGCGCCCATCGCCCGGTGGACACCGCGACTCTCCTGCCGCCGATCGCCGCGCTCTTCCAGGCGCTGGAGGGTGTCAACCGCCGGTTCGTCGCCAGCGACGACAGCGTCGACCCGGCGCGGGTCGCTCGGCGGCTCCCGGCCGGCATGCCGGTGCTGCTCACCTGCGGGACCGCCGATCCCCAGGTGCCCTGCGACACCACCGACGCGCTGACCACCGCGTTGCGTCGCGCCCACACCCGCGGCCCGGGCCGGGTCGTCCTCCCCGGCGTGGGCCACAGCCTCGACACCAGCGCCGCACCAGGTGTCCTCGCCCCATCCGTCCTCGCCGCGCTACGCGATCTGCTGCGCCCGTGACCCGCCCGCAGCGGTCTGCGACTTTCGTTGACGTGCGGGGCGCTCGCGTTCGCACGAAGGCCTGACGATTCGCGTACCCGATTTCGGAAGTCTTGAGGTGTCCCCAAGACGACGGAGGAATCGGAATGCGCAAGGTTCTCATCGGCATCGCGGTCGTTCTCACGGTCCTGTGTGGCGGCCTCGGATGGGTCGCCTACCGGTGGATCGACGCCGGACTGGATCTGAGCAAGGCCAGCATCACCCGCGCCGAGTTCGACGCGCAGAAGGAGGGAGCGGCACAGACCCAGGTGCTGACCGCCCTGCCGGAACCACTGACGGACATCGAGGAGAAGGACCTCTACGGCGGCGACTCCGGCCGCAAGGGCGCCCCGGCCGGCGCGACGTGCGTCTACTACGGAATCAGCCCGCTCACCGGTGACGGCCCGGACCTGTGGCGTTTCTGTTTCGTCGACGGCAAACTCGCCGAGAAGAGCGCCGTCACCATTGCGGCACAGCGATGACGCCGCTGATGATGGCCGGCCTGGCGCTCGGCGGAGCCGGCCTGGTGATGCTCGTCGTCGCGCAGTATCTGGGCCATCGAGCGGTGACCGCGCCGGACCCGGACGCCGTCCGTGCGGAGGTCAGGGACACTCTGGGTCGCGACGGCCACGCGGCATCGGTCAGGATCTACCGCGAGCGGACCGGTGCGGGTCTGCTCGAAGCCCACGACGCGGTCCGCCGGATCGCCCGCGAGAGCCACTGAGGAGATGCGGTGACCATCAGCCGATGGCGGGAGCGGATCGCCGCCGCCGGCGCCTGGCGCCTGACCTACGAGGCCGGCCTGCTGATCCTGGTGACGGCGGGCGCCACGGTCGGGGCCGTCACGGCGGACCTGTACCCGCTCGCGCCGTGGCTGGTCGGGTTCACCACCGCGGTGCTGATGGTGTCGCGGCTGGTCGACCCGCTCGGCACGTACGTGGTGGCGGCGTTGATCGGCCTCGGCACCGGCGGCCTGGGCGTCGTGCCGATGGTGGTGCTCAGTGCGTCCCTGAGCTACCGCGCCACCCGGGTGTGGCAGGTCGCGGCCGGTCTGGCCACCGGCTGGGTGTGCTTCGTGCTGTCGGTGCTGTGGGAGACGCCGCTGACAGTGGAGTGGGGGGTCCTGGTCTCGGCCATGTACGCGCTGCTGGCCTGCGCGCCGGCGGGTGTCGCCCGGCTGGTGCGCCGGCGGCGGACACTGCTCGCCGCGATGCACCACCGCAACGTGCAGCTGCACAGCGGGCAGGCCGAGGTGGCCCGGCAGGCGCAGATCCGCGAACGAGCCCGCATCGCCCGTGACCTGCACGACTCGCTCGGCAACCGGCTGACGCTGATCTCCCTCTACGCCGGGATGATGCAGACCGACGAGGCGCAGCTGATCCGGCAGGCGTCGTCGGCGGCGATGACCGAGCTGCGGCAGATCCTCGGACTGCTCGCCCAGGACGGCACCCAGCCGTCGGTGCGGCCACTGTCCGGCCTGGACGAGCTGGTCGAGCAGGCGCGGGCCTCCGGCGCGCAGGTCGAGATCGCCCGGGAGGGCGAGCCGCGACCGCTCACGGCGATGACCGAGCACGCCGCCTACCGCGTCATCCAGGAGGGCGTCACCAACGCGCTGCGGCACGCTCACGGCGGTTCCATCAAGATCCTTCTGCGGTACGAACCTGATGCGCTGATCGCGGCGGTCACCAACACGGCCGGCCGGCGTACGGCTCAGGTCACGTCCGGGCAAGGCCTGCTCGGGCTGGCCGAACGAGTCCGGGTCGCCAACGGCGTGCTGTTCCACGGGCCGGCGCCCGACGGCGGCTTCCGTCTGGCGGCGACCCTCGCGTACACCGCTGACGAGCCGGCGCCCGCCGCCGCCCCCACCGGCGGGCCGGACTTCGTGGCACTGGTCGAGCGGCACGGCCGCCGCTCGCGGATCGTCATGGTGGCCACTGCCGTGTCGATCGCCGGGTTCCTGGTGCTGTGCGGGGCCGGGATCTGGCTGACCACCGCCCTCGTATCGGTCGACCGGGCCACCTACGACGCGATCCGGATCGGTCAGCCGGAGACCGACGTGCGGGCCAAGCTGCCGCCGCCCGACGAGGCCGCCACGGGCGTGCCCGACGGCTGTGCCGACTATCCGGCGGCCCTGCTCGAACAGCTGCGCACCGAGTCCGACGAAATGATCTACCGTTTCTGCTTCCGGGACGGGGTCCTGGTGGACAAGCAGGTACGGGAGGGGAAGCCGTGACCGAGACGCTGCGGGTCGTTCTGGCCGACGACGACTCGCTGATCCGCACCGCGATCGACGCGATCCTGCGGCCGGTCGACGGCATCGACCTCATCGCCCAGGCAGCCGACGGCCGGGCCGCCGTCGACCTGGCGGTGCGGCACCGGCCGGACGTGGCGCTGCTGGACATCCAGATGCCCGTCATGGACGGCCTGGCCGCGTTGCGCGAGATCCGCCGGCTGGCGCCCGCGGTACGGGTGGTCGTGCTGACCACTTTCGGACAGGACGAGTACGTGGCGCAGGCGCTCACCGACGGCGCGGCCGGGTTCCTGCTGAAGGAGTCGGCGGCCGAGGAGCTGGCGTACGCGATCCGTGCCGCGGCCGCCGGGAACGCCTACCTGTCCCCGAGGATCACTCGTCAGGTGCTCGACCGGCTGCCGGCTCCGCCCGTACGCCCGGATCGGGATCTTGCCCTGGTCGAGGGTTTGAGCGGCCGCGAGCGAGAGGTCCTGGTCCTGCTGGCGCAGGGATTGTCCAACGCGGAGATCGGCCAGCAGCTGTACGTCTCCGAAGGCACCGTCAAGACGCACGTCTATCGCCTGTTCACCAAGCTGAACTGCGACAACCGGGTCCAGGCCGCGATGCTCGCCCAGCGCGCCGGCCTGCTCGGCTCCTGACCGCCTCAGCAGAGGGCGTCGGCGTTCGCGTCGACCCAGACGGCGTCGCGCCGGTAGAGGGCGGCGTGGTCGGACAGGTGCTCCCGGCCCGAGGTGGCGCGGGCCTCGGTGAAGGCGGCGAGGTCGTGCAGCCGCTGGACGACAACCGGCAGGACGACTGACGGATCCGGCCGGTGGCCGTAGGTGTCACAGAGCAGGCGCAGGCGTCGGGACCGCTCCGTGACGGAGCTGCCGAGGCCGTCGCTGTTGGCCGGGTCGGTGAGCGGCACGATCCGGTAGGCCAGATAGGCGAGATCCCAGACACGGGGGCCGGGCGAGGCCGTGTCCCAGTCGATCACCGCTGTCAGCCGCTGCTCGTCGAACACCATGTTGTACGGCGCGAAGTCGTTGTGACAGATCACCTCGACCGGACGGTGCGCCGGCACCTGCCACGTGGCGCCGGCGACATCGAAGTCCGCGCTCGCCTCGTGGAAGGCCACGAGGAATCGCGCGGTGTCGACGAGCACGGCGTCCGACCACACCCAATCCGGCAGCGGGTATCGGGGAACCACACCAGCGAGGTAGGAGACGTTGTCACGGCCGTGCTCGTCGGCCCCCAGCGGCTCCGGGACACCGTTGATCCCGCGGTCGCGGACATGGTGCAGCAACCGCTGGATCGTCGGACTCCACGGCCCGGCAGTCCGCCGCACGGTCCCGCCGACGCGAACCGCCCCGCCCATGTTCCCGCCGTCGAAGACCTCGTCCACGAGAGGCATTCTCCCCCGAACCGCCTCGAACGCGGGTGACCAGCGTCTGCTGCCGACGCAACCACTACCATTATTGATATCGATACTGATAGTGTTCCTCGCGTGGAGATGTCGAGGGACCGCTGGGCGGAGCTGGCGCTGCATCCGGTGCGCATCCGGATCTTGAGGGCTGTCGCCGGCGCACGGCTGACCACGCACGACCTCGTGGCGCTGCTGCCGGACATCCCGCACGCCACGCTGTACCGGCACCTCGCCACGCTGGTCAAGACCGGTCTGATCGAGGTGGTGGACCAGCGCCGGATTCGTGGTGCCGTCGAGCGGGTCTACGCGCTGCCCGCCCACGGGGCCACGTTGGACGCCGCCGCCCTGGCCACGGCGACGCCCGAGGATCACGCCCGGTATTTCACCGCGTTCGTGTCGAGCCTGTTGTCCGAGTTCTCCCGCTACCTCGCCAGGGAGCGGATCGACTTCGCCGCCGACGGCGCCGGATACCAGCAACTCGTCCTCCATCTGACCGACGCGGAGCTGGCGGCCTTCGCCGCCGACCTCAACCAGATCATCGGGCCGCTGCTCGGCAACCAGCCCGGCAACGGCCGGGTGCCTCGGCTGCTGGCCACCGTCCTGTTGCCGGCCGACCAGCCGACGGCCGCCGAGGCCACCCGGCGGACGCCGGAGCGCGAAGACGGTTCCGGCACGAGAGAAGGGAGTGACTGATGGCATCGATCACCGCTGACGACGCCTTCGTCGACCGCCAGAGGATCGAGGTCTCCCACCTGACCAAGCGGTATGGCACGGTCGCCGCCGTCCGCGATCTGAGTTTCACCGTGGAGCCGGGCGTGGTCACGGGGTTCCTGGGGCCGAACGGGGCCGGTAAGACCACCACTCTGCGGATGCTGACCGGCCTGGTGGCGCCCACGTCCGGCACCGCGACGATCGGCGGCCGGCCGTTCGGACAGTTGAGGCGACCGTCGCGCACCGTCGGCGCGATGTTCGACGCGAGCGCCTTCCACCCCGGTCACACCGCCCGGGACCATCTGCGGGTCTACGCCGCGATGGGCGGCCACCCCGACAGCCGGGTCGGCGACCTGCTCGCCCTGCTCGATCTCACGGAGGCCGCCGACCGCCGCACCCACGGGTTCTCCACCGGCATGCGACAGCGGCTCAGCCTCGCCACCGCACTGCTCGGCGACCCACCCGTGCTGCTGCTCGACGAGCCGAGCAACGGCCTCGACCCCGAGGGCACACTGTGGCTGCGCGGATTTCTGCGCCGGCTGGCCGACGAGGGACGTACCGTCCTGATCTCGAGCCACGTCCTCAGCGAGATGCAGCAGCTTGTCGACGACGTGGTGGTGATCCGGCGTGGCGAGCTCGTCGCCGCCGGCCCCTGGTCGCGGCTGGCCGGATCGCCGGCGGTGCTGGTGACCTCGCCGGACGCCGACCGTCTGGCCGCTGTCCTGCGAGGCGCACGGCCGGACGGCGCACCACAGGTCGAGGACCTCGGGGGCGGCCGGCTTCGCGTGCACGGACTGGACGCACCCGGCATCGCCGACCTCGCCGCGTCACACCGGCTGCGGGTGCACGAACTGGTCTCCGACGAAACCAGCCTCGAACAACTCTTCCTCGACCTGACCGCAGACAAGGCAGCCACCCCATGAGACACCTGGTCAGAGCCGAATTCCGCCGGCTGCTCGCCACCCGCATGTGGAGTGGCCTCCTGCTTCTCGCAGCCCTGATCGGGGGCGGCATGATGGGCGCGATGGCGCTCGTCGGGCCGGAGAACTTCGACCCGCCCATGCCCGGCCTGGACACCGAAACCGGCATCCGCTCGATTCTCGGCTTCCTCGGCTACACCGCGTTCGTGCCGGCCGCCGCCGGGGCGCTCGCCGTCACGTCCGAGTACCGGCACCGCACCGCCGCCGTCACGTTCCTGTTCGCCCCTCGCCGCTGGCAGGTCCTCGCCGCCAAACTCACCACCTACGGCGTCGCCGGACTGGCCTACGGGCTGATCCTCGCCGGCACCGCCGCTGCGGCCCTGCTCACCGTCACCACTCTGCGCGGCATCTCGCTCGGCCTGCCGACCGGCACCGTGCTCACGCTTCTGGCCCGCATCGGCCTGGCCATGGTCGCCTACCTGTTGATCGGCGCCGGCGTGGGGGCGCTGCTCCGCAACCAGGTCGCCGCCCTGTGCGTCGTGATCGGCTACGTGTACCTGGGCGAACCGCTGCTCATGATGATCCCCGGCGTCAACGCCTCTACCCGATCCTGCCCGGCGGCGCCACGGCCTCCCTCACCGGCTTCACCTACCTCACCGACGCCGTCTCGCAGGAGGTCGGCAACTCCACCGTCGGTCTGCTCCCCCCGGCCGCCGGAGCGCTCCTGCTCACCGCGTACGCCCTCACCGCCGCTCTGATCGCCGTCATCCTCCCCATGCGCCGCGACATCACGTGACCCGATGTCGCATCGTGGCACCGGTTGTCCGAGACGGAGATGCCCGCCCCGGAACGCTTCTACGTCCTCGCCGTCCGGGTCTCCAGCCGCCGTTTCAGGTCCGGCCAGTCGTCGTCGACGATCGCGTAGAGGACCGTGTCACGCCACGAGCCGTCGGCGCGACGACGGTGCTTGCGCAGCACCCCCTCCTTCTGCGCGCCCAGGCGTTCGATCGCGGCCTGCGCACGCACATTGAGGATGTCGGTGACCAGCGGCACCCGTACCGCGCCGAGGGTTTCGAAAGCGAACGCCAGCATCAGCAGTTTCGCCTCGGCGTTGATCCCGGACCCCCACCACTGCCGGCCGAGCCACGAGTAGCCGATCATCACCGTGCGCAGCCGCGGATCCGGTTCGGCGAACGAGGTGGTGCCGGCGAACCGACCACTCGCCACCTCGATCTGGGCGTACGGCAGGGGCGGGCCGTCTACGTTGCGGGCACCAAGGAAGCGGTCGAACCGGCCTCGATCGCCTCTCGGACCTTGCCGAGCGCGTCGCGGATCATGGCGCCGTAGTCATCCACCGGGAGTTCGTCGAGAGCGGCGACGGCCTCGCCCAGGAAATGCCGCGCCTGCTTCTCGTGTCCGGCTCTGCGGTGCGCGTCAGCCAGGTTGAGGTGCAGCGAAGGAAGGAAAGCCCGCGCCCGCCACGTGTCGTCGAAAGCGCGGGTCCCCTCGTCGGTGAGATCCGGGAACGCGGCCAGCGCCAGTTCGTCCCACCGTAGCTCGTCCTCCACCGAATCCTGCAGGTCAGCGAGATAGTGCGCGATGGTGCATCGGTGCAGGGCGTCCTGGGTGGTCTCCCACAGAAACTCCAGGGCGGCACGGGCACCGGCCCGGTCGCCCGCGATGTTCAGCTCCTGGGCCTTGCGGATCTCTTCCATCACGACATCAGGCATGGCTCGTCCTCCGGTCAGCGGTCCCGCGACGCGCAGAGGCGCACGTCGTCCCACCGGGGCAGAGCTTCGGGCCTCCACCAGGTCGAGGGTCAAGACCAGGCACCGGCATTCTTGAGCGCTCACCCGGTGTGCCGATTGACGTCGATCCGCCGGAGGGCCCGGACCTGGGCGGTCAGCAGCATCGCTGCCGCCGCGATGGCCGCGCCCGTGACGGCGACCGCCGTCGTTCCGAACGCCGCCGCGAGAATCGGTGCGGACAGCTGACCTGCCGGGGACGACATCGACGACCAGAACTCGTCGTGGGCGCCGACCCGGGAGAGCAGCCGCTCGGGTATGTGGGTGTTGTTGACGGTCTCCCAGACGACGGTGAAGAACTCGGCGGCCGCCCCGGCGAGCAGCGACGCCGCGGCCAGCCACCACACGCCGGCGCCGGCGCCGAGCAGGAACAGCGGCAGAGTGGCCAGCGCCATCGCGGACAGGGCCGGCACCATCGGCCGCCGCATCAGGGTCAGCTTCACCAGGGCCGCGCCGGCCAGCAACGCCCCTGCGCCGCGGGCGCTGAGCACCAGGCCCCAGCCTGTCGCGCCGATCGTGCCGGCGGCGATCACCGGGCCGAGGATCTGCCAGAGGCCCAGGTTGGTGGCGTTGAAGACGGCGAACGCCAGCGTCACCGACCAGATCCAGGAGTGGGACCGGAAGTATCGCCAGCCTTCCTGGAGGTCGCCGAGCATGGTCGGGCCGTCCTCGGCGCGAGGTGGCCGGGCGGGCAGCGACATCCGGGCGAAGCAGGCGGCCGCGAGCAGGAAGGTGACGGCGTCGACGGCGATCGCCCAGCCACCACCGGCGGAGGCGGTCAGCAGCCCGGCGACGGCCGGGCCGGCGATCCGGGCGGTGTTCCCGGCGGACGCCAGCAGGGAGCTGGCCTGTTGAAGGCCTCGGCCGACGGCCAGGTTCGCGAGGATGCCGCGGAGGGCGGGCCTGGTCAGCCCCTGGAAGACGCCGTTGACGGCGGACAGCGGCAGCAGCAGCGCCGGATGCTGGCAGGTGAGCAGGACGACCGCGACGCCGGTCTGGGTGAGGCCGGCGCCGACGCTGGTGAGGCGCAGTACGGTGTCACGGCGGTAGCGGTCGGCGACACCGCCGCCCAGCAGCATCGTCGCGACCATCGGGATCAGCGCCGCGGCAGTGACCGCCGACAGCCACACGGCACTGCCGGTGATCTCCAGGACGCCGAAGGCGAGGGCGACCGGTGACATGAAACTGCCGGTCATGGAGATCGATCGGCCGAGGAGGAACCACCGGAACGCGGCGGAGCGCAGTGGCCGGGTAGCCGCTCCCGCCGAGGACACGAGCAGCCACGCTGCCACGGCGCGCCGGATGCATCAACCGGTTTCGGACGAGCCGGGTGGGATCGGCCGGTCCTGGCCACCGTCGGAGAACCCACGAAGTGCCGGCTGTGACGGAGCTGCGCCCGATTGGCACCGCCAGGCGCGATGCGATCTTGTCCGGCGGCCGATAGGACAGGTGCGGCACCACAGTCTCGTAGGCCGTTGAGGAGGTCGTGACCCATGGCGGAGCCGGCGAGGACCAGCGGAGTCAATCCCCTGCAGCGTCTGCTCGGGAACCGGCGGGTCAACACGAAGATCATGACGGCGGTGGGCGTCATCGCGGTGTTCAGCGTCGGCGACGGGCTTCTCGCCCTCAACAGCCTGGGCGCCACCAACGACCAGGTCAAAGCCGCCTTCGTCATGAACAACGAGCTCAACACCGTCGGCAACCTGCGCGGCGCCGTCAACCGGGTGTGGCTCGGCATGGACGACTACCAGCTGGCCACCACCGAGGACCAGCGCACCGCCGCGGCGAAGACGATCGACACGGCACAGAATCAGGTCACCGAGTACGTCGAGGCGTACCAGGCGTTTCCGATCAGCGCCGTGGCCCGCGCCTCGGTCGAATCCTTCCACGCCGACTGGGTGACCTTCAGTGAGGTCCTGAAGAACGAGGTGCTGCCGCTCGCCGAGGCGGGCAGGACTGATCGGCTGGCCGCGCTGCGCCAGGGTCAGCTCGCCGACACGTTGAAGCAGGCCCGCACCGACCTGACCACCCTCGCGGACGAGACGGTCGAGGCGGGCGTCGAGGAGGAGGCGGTCGCGCAGAGCCGGTACGAGTCGACCCGCAACTGGGTGATCGGGCTGCTGACCGTCTGCACCGTCGCCGGACTGCTGCTGGCCACCGTCATCGCCCGGATGATCGTCAAGCCGCTGTCGCGTACCGTCGAGGCGTTGGCCCGTATCGCCGGCGGTGACCTGACCACCCGCGTCCCGGTCGACAGCGCCGACGAGGTGGGCCGCATGTCCCAGGCGCTCAACACCACCGCCGCGTCGATGGCCGGCATGGTCGGCCGGATCGCCGACAGCTCGACGGTGCTCGCCTCCGCGTCGGAGGAGATGACAGCGGTGGCCGCGCAGCTGTCCGCCTCGGCCGAGCAGACGGCGGCGCAGGTGAGCACCGTGTCGGACTCCGCCGGTCAGGTGTCGGCCAGCGTGCGGACCGTGGCGTCCGGCGCCGACGAGATGGGCGTCTCGATCCGGGAGATCGCCACCAACGCCAACGAGGCGGCCGGCGTGGCCGGTGCGGCGGCGCAGGCCGCGACCTCCACCAATGCCAGCGTGGAGCGGCTCGGTGAGGCCTCCATCCAGATCGGCACCGTCGTCGCGATGATCACCGCGATCGCCGAGCAGACCAACCTGCTCGCCCTGAACGCCACGATCGAGGCGGCCCGCGCCGGTGAGCAGGGCAAGGGGTTCGCCGTGGTCGCCTCCGAGGTCAAGGACCTGGCGCAGGAGACGGCACGGGCCACCCAGCAGATCACCGCGCAGGTGGATGCGATCCAGGCCGAGAGCGGCGCCGCGGTCGCCGCGATCCAGGCGATCAGCGAGGTCGTCACCACGATCAACGACTACACCACGACGATCGCGGCCGCCGTGGAGGAGCAGACCGCGACCACCGCGGAGATCTCCCGCAGCGTCAGCGAGGCGGCCGACGGCTCGACCAGCATCGCCGACACGATCGCCGTCGTGGCCGCCGCGACCCGTCAGGTCACCGAGGGCGCCGCGGAGACCCGGCAGACCGCGGCCGGCCTCGCCCGTACCGCGGCGGAGCTGCAGCAGGCCGTTTCCACCTACCGCTTCTGAGCGCCGTCGCGACGGCGGCCACGGCCAGCAGGACGACAGCGCCGCCGGCCGCGATCAGTAGTCCGCCGGCACCGCCGGGGCCGGCGGCGGGCGCGGCAGCGGCCGGCGCCGACGCCGGGGACGCCGCGGGCAGGTCCGGGTCGGCGAGCGTGAACGGATACGAGCCCTGAACGGTGTGCCCGTCGACCGACACCACCCGGTACGCCACCGTGTACGTGCCGTTGCCGAGCGCCGCGCTGAAGGCGACGGCGCCCCGGGCGCCGTCGACCGTGACCGGCCCGGCCGCGACGCGCTGCCGTACGGCGTCACTGACGACGACGGTCGTGAAGTCCGGGTTGAGCCGTTCGCTGAACTCCAGCGTGACGCCGGCCGGCGCGCTGCTCACGGTGGCGCCGTTGGCCGGGTCGGCGGACACGAGCTGGGCGTGCGCCCAGGCCGGCGTGCCCGGTGCCAGGACCGCCAGCACCGCCGCCACCACCGCGGCCGGCAGGCGTCTCACCCGAGCACCTGCTGGCCGATCCAGCCGCCCTCGGCACAGCCGGGCGGGATCGCGAAGACAGCCGACCCGATCGGCGTGATCCACTCGTTGAGCAGGTCCTTCTCGGCCAGCCGCCGCTGGATGGGCACGAACTGCTCGATGATGTCCCGCTGGTAGGCGGCGAAGATCAACCCGCAGTCCGGGACACCGGCGGCGTCCGGCACACCGTCGTAGTTGTACGGCCGGCGCAGGATCTTCAGCCGCGGGTCCTCCACGCGGGCGCGGGTGACGTGCGAGAAGTCCGGCATCTTCGGCAACCCGAACTCGTCGAGCACGGCGAAGTCGGGCTTGTCGTGCTCGGCGGTCCCGCTCAGCGGCGCCCCCGATTCCATGCGCCGGCCGACCGCGTTCTCCTTGTCGGTGACCGACAACCTGTCCCAGGTCTCCATCTCGGCGCGGACCCGGCGGACCACGAGCGTGCTGGAACCGTCCGGGTTCCACACCGCCGGATCGATCTCGGCGCCCCGCGGGTTGGCGGTGCCGTCGAGCTGACCCATCACGTTGCGCTGGGTGTGCTCGGGCGCCTGCACACCCGGGCTGCGCCGGAACCCCTGCTGCACCCACCGCACCGCCGCGAACGGCCGCGCGTCCTTGATCATCATCCGCTGGGTGTGCGCGACGGTGAGCGGGTCGTCGGCGCAGATCTGCAGCAGCAGGTCGCCGCCGGACCAGCGGTCCTGGAGCCGGTCGATCGTGAACCGGGGCAGGTCCGCGACCGGCGGCGTCAGCCCGGCCGCCCGGTACAGGCCCGGCCCGAACCCGAAGGTCACCGTCAGACGCGCGGGCAGGACGGCCAGGGTCGCGTCGGTGTCACCCAGCGCCGGCGCGCCCCGGGTCAGACGGGCGGCGTCGTCGGTGAGCAGCCGCATCATCCGGCCCAGCGCGGCCCGGTCGACGCCGCGCGCCAGGGTGAGGGCGACGAACGAGGCGTGCGCGGGCGGATCCTCGGCCACCCCGGCCTGCCGTGGGCCGTGGAACGCGACGGTCGCGGCGCCGATGTCGGTCGCCGCCGCGGCGGCCGGTGCGGCGGCGACCATGCCGACGCCGGCCGCCGCACCGCCGGCGAGCAGGCCACGCCTGCTCACCGAAAGTGGTTTGGCGGTCACGGCGCGGTGCTGCCCATCGGCATGCCGGACGGCGAGCCGTGGCCGGGGGCGTAGCTCTCCTCGGCGCCGGCGAACGGCTTGGCGATCGCGGTGAACGGCACACTCGTACCGTCGCTGAGTTCGAGGGTGAAGGTCACCTCGTCACCGGCCTTGATCTCGGCGGCCGGTTTCATCAGCATCAGGTGGTCGCCGCCGGGCGACAGCTCGTGGGAGCCGCCCGCCTTGATCACGAAGCCGCCCTCCTTGGGCTGCATCACCATCTTGCCGTCCTTCATGGCCATCTCGTGCAGCTCCATCGGCGACGCCGGGGACTCGACAGCGGTCACCGTGATGTCGGCGCCGGTGCCGTTGACCAGCGTCCCGAAAGCGGCCGTCATCTCGCCGGCCGGGCCGGCCTTGACCCACGGGTCCCTGATCGTCAACGTGGCCGCCGCGGTCGCCGACGCGGCCGGGCCCGGCGTCGTGCCCCCGCCGGGGGTGGTCTCGTCGGCGCCGCCGCATCCGGCCAGCGAGCCGGCGGTCAGGACGCCGGCCAGCACGATCGACGCGACGGTGCGCCGCCGGGAACCGGAGAGGAGAGTGAGTCGCATGATGCCCGTTTCCTTGAGGGGTGTTGTGTTGATTGGTTCGCTTTCCGGAGCCGGTCAGTTCCCGGCGGCGCCGGAAAACTTCAGTCGCGCGATGCGGCGCTGAGCAAGCCGGCCCGTTCGGCGCGGTCCGCGGCACGGTCCAGGCGGGCCTGCTCCCGCTCGTCGGCACGGATCCATTGGCGGACCATCACCAGCATCACGATCACGGCGGGGATCTCCCCGAACGACCAGGCGAGGCTCGCGCCCAGCCGCTGATCGTCCAGCAGCGAGCCGGCCCACGGCGGATGCACGGCGGTGTACCACCCGTCGGCGATCACGGTGGCGGACTGCAGCAGCACGAACCCGAAGAACGCGTGCGCCACCATCGCCAGGAAGTGCACGGCCGTCAGCATCGCCGGGTGCACGCGCCGACGGCCGGGGTCGACACCGATCAGCACCCAGAACAGCAGATAGCCGGCGCCCACGAAGTGCACCAGCATCGCCAGGTGGCCCAGGTGGTAGCGCATCAGCGTGCCTAGCAGGTCACCCATGTAGAGGCCGTACAGGCTGACCACGTAGATCCCGAGCGCCACCAGCGGATGGCTCAGGACGCGTACGGCACGGCTGTGCAGGATCAGCAGCAGCCACTCGCGGGCGCCACGGACCTGCGGATCGGCCGGACGACGCAGCGCCCACAGCGCGAGGGTGACCGGCGCGCCGCCGACGAGCAGGATCGGCACCGCCATCGACAGCACCATGTGCTGCACCATATGGACGCTGAACAGCACATACGCGTACCGCGCCACGCCCAGGCCGGTGATCGCGGCCAGCAGCAGCATCCCGGCGACCCAGCAGATCGTGCGCCCGACCGGCCACCCGTGCCCGGCCCGGCGCAACCGGCGCACCCCCGCCAGATAGGCCAGCAGCCCCACGGCCACGACGGTCAGGAAGAACATGTCCGGCAACGGCCCGCCCAGCAGCCGGGCGGCGGTCATCGGCGCGGGCATGTCGAAGCCGAGCAGCTCCACCAGCGGATCCGGGCCGTCCGGCTCCTGCGGCACCGGCGCCGGGCTGCGCGACAACGCCACCGCCAGCCCGAGCGCCGCACCCAGAACCACCAGCTCACCGGCGGCCAGCCGCAGAAACCCCCGCGGTGATCCGGCACGCAACGCGGGCAGGCTGCGGCGACGATGCACCGCACCGGCAACCCCGACGATCAACAACGCGAGGATCTTCAGTTGTACGAGTGACCCGTACCGTGACTCGGCGATGGCCGCCGGGCCGCCCAGCCGTACGGCCGCGCTGACCGCGCCGCTGATCGCCGTCGCCGCGAAACAGGCCAGCGCCAGCCGGCTGTAGCGGGCGGCGGTGTCGGCGAACCGCCGGTGCCGGCGCACCAGCAGCAGCCCGGCCAGGCCGCCCGTCCACAGCGACGCCGCCAGGATGTGCAGCGCCAGCCCGGTCACCGCGACCTGATGGTTGCCCGCACCGGCCGCGTGACCGGTGAACGCGGGCGGCAGCAGAGCCACCGTGGCCAGGACCGCGGTGACCGCCGCCAGGCCACGCGATACGCCGCCCCGGCTCAGCACCGCGACCACGGCCGCCAGCCCGGCCTGCAGCAGCAGCGCCTGCCCCTGGTTGATCGACACCGCGAAACCCAGGATCGCCTGCCGGCTGAGCCCGGTCACCGGCAGGCCCAGCACATCCGACACGGTCAGCACGATCAGCGCGGTGGAGGCGGCCGCCCAGGCGACGGCGAGACGGGTGGCCCGGCGCAGCAGCAGCCAGCCGTGCGCGGCCACACTGCGCCCGTCGCCGGGCAGCAGGAACGCCGCGGTCACGGTCAGGCCGGCGGTCAGCACACCGAGGACGTCCGCCAGCATCCGGACGACCGGTAGCGCCCACACGGTGAACATGCCCGGAGTGGGGATCCCCGGCAGCACGGCGCCGTCGACCGCACCACCGAACCGCAACGACACGACCAGGACCAGCACGGCCGTCGCCGTGGCGGCCGCCGCCACGGCCGGGACTCTCAGCGCACCTCGCACATGATCATCAGTCGTCGGGCGACCCGTCCCGGTTCCCGGCGTGACCCGTGCCTCCCCCGGACGCCCCGGGAACCCCGAGGGCCCCTGCGGCGACTGACCCGATGTGGATCTCACCATCGAGGCGGCACGGCAGATCGAAGTCGCGGCGTGACCGACCCGCTCCCGTCGCCGTCCACCGACGTCCTCGCTCCGCTGGTCGACGAAGCCGTACGCGGCAGCAGCCAGGCGATCACCGCCATCGTCCGGGCCACCCAGCGTGACCTGATGCGCTTCCTGGGATCCCTGGCCCCGGCCGCGGAGGTGGAGGACCTCGCCCAGGAGACGTACATCCGGATGGTCGGCGCCCTCCCCGGTTTCGCCGGCCGGTCCACGGTGCGCACCTGGCTGTTCGCGATCGCCCGCCGGGTCGCGGCCGACCACGCCCGCTACACCTCCCGGCGCCCGCTGCCGGCGGCCCTGCCGGACTGGCAGACCACCGCGGACGCCGCGGCCGGCCCGCACGGCCCCCGCTTCGAGGAGCAGCAGGCCCTCACCGACCTGGTCCACGGCCTGTCCCCGGAACGCCGGGACGCTTTCGTGCTCACCCAGATCGCCGGCCTGTCCTACGCCGAGGTCGCGGAGATCCTCGGCTGCCCCATCGGCACCGTCCGCTCCCGGGTGGCCCGCGCCCGCGACGACCTGATCACCGCGATGAACGACGGCAGACCGGGCCGCGCGACAGCCGGATGACCGTCAGGTGCCCGTCCGGCAACGCGCCGCCGACCCGCCTCTCACCCGGCCACGCCATCGCGGCGGTAGCCGGGGCATCGGACACCTAGGCTAGACGTGGCCTTCATATCCCGGTGCCCCGCGGCGAAGCTGGATCACGCCGGACGGAGAGGAGGTGGACGTGGACGACAACGCGCTCGGCGAGTTCCTGCGCCATCGGCGGGAACGGTTACGGCCCGAGGAGGTGGGCATGCCCGGCGGTGGGCGTCGTCGTACTCCCGGGTTGCGCCGGGAGGAGGTGGCCGGGTTGGCCGCGTTGTCACCGGACTACTATTCCCGGCTCGAACAGGGGCGGGTGCGCACCCCGTCGGCGGCGGCGCTGGCCAGTCTCGCCCGTGCCATCCGGCTGACCCGCGACGAACAGGACTACCTGTTCCGGCTCGCCGGGCAGCAGCCGCCCGAGCCGCGTTCACCGCTGGCCCTTGTCGATCCGGCGATGATCTACCTGCTGGACGCGCTCGGGCCGACCCCGGCGCAGGTGGCCGACGACCTGCTCACGGTGGTGGCGCAGAACCGGGCGGCACAGAACCTGCTGGGTGTCTGGACCGGCCTGCCCGGCTACGAGTCCAACGTGACGTGGCGGTGGTTCGCCGATCCGGCGTCGCGGGACAGCAACGATCCGGCCGAGCACGAGCGCATCGGCCAGGCCTATGCGGCGGATCTGCGGGCCGGTGTCGCCCAGCGCCCGGCCGGCGACCGGTTCGCGCACGGTCTGGTGGCGGACCTGCTGCAGCGCAGCACCGAGTTCGCGCGGCTGTGGTCCGAGCAGCATGTCGCCGCGCTCACGTCGGCGCCGAAACTGATCCGGCACCCGCACGTCGGCGAACTCGACCTGCAGTGCGACGTCGTGTTGAGCCCGGCCACCGGCCATCGCCTCATCCTGTTCCGGCCCCGGCCCGGGTCGGACGCGCATGAGCAGATCGCGTTCCTCGACGTGCTCGGCGCTCAGAACTTCGCCTGACCGTCCGGTTTCGGTTCTTGCTCACCCCGGCCCGCTACTGTGGCCCGGTGGCGGGATTCGACTGGGCGACGCTGGAGCGTGACCTGACCACGGCGCTGGTCCGGGCGGTCACGTCGGTGCTCGCCGAGCACCCCGGCGAGCGGTTCTACGCCGCCGCGCTGTGGCTGCTGTATCGGGAGTCGGACGGCCCGATCCGGCTCCCGCTGCTGGCCGCCAACACCGTCGCGGCGATCGAACGCACCCCGGCCGACGACCGTGACGACCTGCGGTGGAGCCCAGCCGACTGGGAGCACGACATCATCGACTGGCTGCCCGGCGACGACTGGCGGCGGTGGGAGCACGATCTGACCGCCCACGCCTGCCGGGGCACACCCGCGCAATGGGAGGCGGCGTTCCGGCGGTACGTCACCGCGCTGGTCACGGTGTGCCGGCGGGCACGACGCGAACTGGGCCGCGACCTGCTCGTGGTGATCATCGACCCCGAGCTCCACGAGACGGTGATCCCCCGCCTTCTCGCCGCGCCGGAGGTCCGGCAACACTTCCCCGAGCTCGATGAACAGGCCGCGGCCTGGGGCGCCCTCGCCGCCCTGTCCCCGGCCGGCCGGGCCGCCCACCTCGCCGGGCTGCTGAACACCGTTGACGGCCCGATCACCGGCGAGGCAGCCGACCGAGCACTACGCGATCTCGGCCCGGCGGCGATCCCGGCCCTGATACCGCTGCTGGAGGTGCCCGGCACGGCGTGGCGGGCCGCGAAGATCCTCGCCGGCATCGGGCGCTCCGACGACGACGTGATCACGGCACTCACCGCCGCGCTCGCCCGTACCTCCGGCCCGGACCGGTCGTGGGTGGCCGCGGCCCTGTCCCGGCTGGGCCGGCTCGACACGGTGCTCGCCGCCACGCTGCCCACCGATGTCGTCGTGACCGCGACGGCCGCACCGTACGGCAGCTTCCGGGACGAGACGGCGACGCCACCACCACTGGACTACACATCGCTGACCCGGGTGCTGCGGGAGCACCCGCATCTCACCGACGGCCTGGCCGCCGAGCTGACCGGCACGTGCGAGATCCGTGCCGGCGAGGTCGACGAAGCCGTCCGCGGCACCGGGTCGGCGCATCCGGTCGTACGCCGCCATGCCGTCAACGCCCTCGGCGAACCGCGCCTGGGCCGCGCCGTCGGCCGGCGCGTGCTGCCCCTTCTCGCCCGGCTCGCCCTCGACGACCCGGACGCCGTGGTGCGACGCCTGGCAGTGGTCGGCCTGTCGTTCTGGGGCGAACTCGCGACACCCCACCTCGACGTCGCCCGTGCGGCCGCCCGGGACCCCGACCCCACGGTGCGCCGGGCCGCCGCGGCCTGGCTGCTCGACGCGACGTCACCGTGATCAGCGCCGGCCGCCGTTACCAGGGAACGACGCCGGCGTCCTCGAAGAAGCCGCCGGTGGGGCCGCCGTCCGGGAGGCTGGCCAGGCGGATGGCGGTCGCGGCGCCCTCCTGCGGGGTACGGATGCCGCGGAACCCGTTGAGGTCGGTGGCGACGTATCCCGGGCAGGCACAGTTGACCAGGATGTTCGTGTCGGCGAGTTCGCGCACGTACTGCAGGGTGACCGCGTTGAGGAACGTCTTCGACGGCGCGTAGGCCACCGCGACCGGCCCGGTGGTGGTGCCGCTGCCGGGCCCGGACTGGCGGGCCAGCGAGCCGACGCTGCTGGACATGTTGACGATCCGCGGTGACGGTGAGCGGCGCAGCAGCGGCAGCATCGCGTTGGTGACGCGGATGACGCCGATGACGTTGGTCTCCACCACGGTACGGATGACGGCCGGGTCGACGAGGCTGGGCTGCTGCGGGTGTCCACCGGTGATGGCCGCGTTGTTGACCAGGGCGTCCAGGCGTCCGGCCCGGTCGGCGATCAGTTCGGCGGCCGCGGCGGCGCTGTGGTCGTCGGTGACGTCCAGCGGGACTCCGAAGGCGTCGACGCCGGTGTCGCGCAGCCGGGCCACCGCGTCGTCGCGCCGCTTGTCGTCACGTGCCCCGATCCCGACGCGGTAGCCGAGCGCTCCCAGGCCCGCCGCGATCTCGTACCCGATGCCCTTGTTCGCCCCGGTCACCAGGGCGATCTTCGTTTCGCTCATGCCATCGATCCTGCGGCCGCACCGGGCGGCGGGTCCAAGACCGCCTGGGTCGGCGGCGATACCTGGAAGGTATCGATGGGTGGTCTTTTCTGAGTACGCTCGACGCTGTGGAGACACGGGAGCTGCGGTACTTCGTCGCCGTCGCCGAGGAGCTGCATTTCGGCCGGGCGGCGCAACGTCTGGGCATGGCACAGCCGCCGCTGTCCCGCGCGATCAGTCAGCTGGAACGCCGCATGGGCGCCGCGTTGCTGCAGCGCACCAGCCGGTCGGTGACGCTGACCGAGGCCGGCGTGGTGCTGCTGCACGAGGCACGGCTGGTGCTGGACGCGGTGGAGGCCGCCGAGCAGCGCACCCGGCGGGCGGCCCGTGCCGCCGCGGGCCGGCCGAGCCTGGTCCTGACCACCAAGGCGGGCGCGTCGACCGAGTTGCTGGCGAAACTGCTTCATGCGTACTCCCTCCAGCCGGGTTCGATCCATGTCGAGGTGACCCTCTGTGGCCCGGGGCAACAGACCCGGCTGCTGCGCACGGGGCATGCGGACGTGGCGATCCTGCACCAGCCGTTCGACGACACGGCCGGCTTCGACGTCGAGGAGCTGCACACCGAGGGCCAGGTGGCGATCCTTCCGGCGGGGCATCCGCTCACCACGCGTACGCACCTGACCTCGCGGGAGGTGACCGACGTGCCGGATCTGCCGCTGCCGCGCTGGCCCGAACCCGACGGCGGCTACCTGCCCGGCCCGGGGCCCGAGGTGCAGAGTCACACCCAGCTGCTGCAGCTGGTCTCGCTCGGCCGGACCATGATGGTCGCGCCCGACTCGTGCCGGTCCCAGCTGCGCGACGACGTGGTCGCCGTGCCCGTGGTGGACGCGGCGCCGGTCACCACGGTGATCGCCTGGCCGCCGCACAGCCGATCCCGGGCCGTCGCCGAACTCGTCCGGACGGCGCTGCAGCTCTGACCTCGACGGTCACCTTTCGGTGACCGGGTCACCGAAAAGTGCGTTCTTCCCCTGCTCAGCCCAGGTCTCTTACGGTTTCGGCGGTAACCGAGAGAGCATTGAGGAGAACGTCATGGCGGTAACCCTGGTCAACCCGAGCGGGCTGCCGGAGATCCCGATCTACCGGCAGGTGTCGGTGGCGACCGGTGCGAAGCTCATCCACGTCGCCGGGCAGGTGGCCTGGGACGCCGACGGCACGACGGTCGGCCACGGTGACCTCGCCGCACAGGTCGAGCAGTGTTATCTCAACGTGGGCACCGCCCTGGCCGGTGTCGGCGCGACCTTCGCCGACGTGGTGAAGCTGACCATGCACGTCGTCGACTGGCAGCCCGACCGGATGCCGCTCGTGCTGGACGGGATCAGCCGGGCCGCGGCGAAGCTCGGCGTCACCCCGGCCGCGCCGGCGTCGCTGTTCGGCATCGTGGCCCTGGACGTGCCGGAGCACCTGGTCGAGGTGGAGGCCGTCGCCGTCCTGGACTAATCGGCCGGCGGCTCCCGGAAACCGTTGCGGGACGCCTCGATGTGACGCAGGTGGCGTTGCGTCCAGCCGCACATGCCGTCGACCACCCGGCGCAGGTCGTCGCCGGCGTCGGTGAGCGTGTAGTCGACCCGCGGCGGGACGGTGGCGTGGATCGTGCGCTCCACCAGCCCGTTGCGTTCCAGCATCCGCAGGTTCTGGGCGAGCATCTTGTGGCTGATGCCGCCGATCTCGTTGCGCAGCTCGCTGAAGCGCATCGTGCCCTGACCGAGGAACTCGATGATCAGAAACGCCCACTTGTTTGCCACGTCCGAGAAGATCTCCCGGGCCAGTGAGTCGGCCCGGGCCAGGTCGGCCTCCGGCGGGAGCTGACCGATCTCCTTGCGGGTCCCCATGGGGCATCCTCCTTCTCAGGGCTGGTGGACCCGGTCGACCTTGACGGTGAGCAGGACGCGCTGCTGATCGCCGCCGCCGAAGCCCGGATACGGCCGGCCGATGTACTTCTGGGACAGCTCGTCGATGTGCTCGCGGGCGCCGACCGTGGTGGCGGACACGACGCTGCCACGCAGGGCCCAGGAGCGTGACGGCGCGGCCGGGTCGGTGATGCCGATGGCCACCCGCGGGTCGCGGGCGATGTTGCGGGTCTTCTGGTGGGTGTCGACGGTGTTGATGAGCACGTGCTCGCCGTCGGTGCCGGCCCAGGTCTGCGAGATCTGCGGTGATCCGTCGGGCATGAGGGTGGTGACGAAGCAGATCGCCTTGCCGTTGAGTACGTCGAGCAGGTCGCCGGGCAGAGCCATGGTGAACTCGTCCTCATCTCTGGTGGTTGTTGTTGTACAGGCGGTCGATGACCGTGGCGTCCGGCGGCCGGCCGGTGAGGTCGGCGTGCCGGAGGCCGGCCAGGGCCACGGTGAGCGCGCGACGCCACAGCTGCGGGGCGAAGTCGCGGGAGGCGTCCATGACGCTGCCGACCATCACGTGCACCGTGACGAAGTCGGCCGGGGTCACACCGGCCGGCAGCTGTCCCGAGCGGACCGCCCGGTCGATGAGGCCGGCCACCAGCGGGGTCATCCGCTCGTGGGCCCGCCGCACCAGCGCGGTGGCCTGATTACGGCCGCGCAGCAACTCGCCGAGGCCCCGGCTGCGCGACTCGATCTCGAGTTGCCGCTCGAGGAACCAGGTGAGGCCGGCCCACGCGTCGTCGTGCCGGGAGGCCTGCTCGGCCAGGTCGATCACGGTGTCGATGTGCTCGCTGAACAGGGCGTCGAGCAGGTCTCGCCGGTCCGGGAAACGACGGTAGACGGTGCCCATGCCGGTGCCGGCGGCGCGCGCGATGTCCTCGTAGGAGACGTCCAGCCCGGCGGTCGCCATCAGCTCGTACGCCGTACGCAGCAGCAGCTGACGGTTGCGTTGGGCGTCGCGGCGCAACGGCGGGCCGGTGTCGGTCACGGCTCCGACCGTACACAAACGGAATGGATCTTCCAAGTGGAAGGGACATTCCGTTTCGTGGTCTAGGAGTGCCTCAGCGCCTTCTCCAGCAGCTCCCGCAGCTGGGCGACCTCCGCGGCGCCGAGGGCGCCCAGGGGTGTGCGGTCGAGGGTGGCCGTGATGATCTCGGCCCGGACCCCGCGCCCCCGCTCGGTCAGGTGCAGCACCCGCGAGCGGCGGTCGGCCGGATCGACCCTCCGCTCGGCCAGACCCCGGTCGATGAGCTGGTTGGTGACGAAGGTCAGGTTCGAGGCGTTGCAATAGAGGCGCTCGGCCAGCCACTTCATCGACGGCGGCGACTGCTCCGGGTCGACCAGCCACAGCGCGTGGGCGGTGGCGGGGGTGAGGCGATGCGCCGCGGACGGCTCACTCGAACGGCATCACCGCTCCATCGACGTCAACGTCACGGCACTGACGACCCTCACCTACCACCTGGGCCGCTCCATGGTCGCCCGCGGCTCCGGCGGCATCGTCAACGTCGGCTCCACCGCCGCTTTCCAGCCCATGCCGTACCAGGCCGGCTACGCCGCCACCAAGGCCTACGTCCTGTCCTTCACCGAAGCGCTCGCCGAGGAGCTGCGCGGCACCGGGGTGCACGTCATGGCCGCCCACCCCGGCGGCACGGACACGTCCTTCTTCGACGACAGCACGGCCGTCATGCACAAGCCGCTGATCGACGCCCCGGAACGGGTCGCCGCCGACATCCTCGACGACTACGCACGGCGGCGCCCCGTCTCGTACCCGGGAAGACTGACCAACCACCTCTCCACTGTCGTCTCACGCTTCCTGCCACGCCGCACCGTCACCGGGCTGACCGCCGGCATCAACCGCAAGCTCGGCCTGCACGAGGCTCGCGACCTCAGGCCGCGTGCCGGTACGGCGGATACGTGAGGTACCCCGCGTCCCCGCCCTGGTAGAACGTCGCCTCGTCGACCGGCGCCAGCGAGGCGCCGATCCGCAGGCGCTCCACCAGGTCCGGGTTCGCCACGAACGCACGCCCGAAACTGATCAGCTCGGCGCCCAGTCCCAGCCATTCCCGCGCCTCGGTGAGACCGGCTTGCTTCGGCCCCATCGGCAGACTCGGGTTCATGATCAGGACACCGGGCCAGGCCCGGCGCAGGGCGATCAGCACGTCCCGGTCCGCGGTCGCCTCCAGATGGACGTACGCGATCTCCAGCCCGGCCAGCTCGCCGAGCAGAGCGGTGTACAGCCCAGGCACGCCGCTCTCCTCGACTCCCCAGAAACCGGCGCCCGGGGAGAGCCGGATCCCGGTCCGCCGGGCGCCGACCGCCTGCACGGTGGCCTCGACCGCCTCGACCGCGAACCGGATCCGGTTGGCGATCGATCCGCCGTAGCGGTCCGTGCGCAGGTTGGCGTTGGAACTCAGGAACTGCGAGATCAGATAGCCGTTGGCGCCGTGCAGTTCGACCCCGTCGAAACCGGCGGCCAGGGCACGGCGGCCGGCGGACGCGTACGCCTCGGCATGCTGGCCGATCTCCTCGAGGGGCAGCTCCCGCGGCACCGGCGCCGGCTGCGGCCCGGTCGGCGTGAACACCTCCCCGACCGCCGCGACCGCGGACGGGCCCACCGGCCGGTGCCCGGTCGTGTCCGGATGCGACACCCGTCCGCCGTGCATCAGCTGCGCGAAGATCCGCCCGCCGTTGGTGTGCACCGCGCCGGTCACCGGCCGCCAGGAGGCCACCTGCGCGTCGTCGTGCAGGCCCGGCGTGCCCGGGTTGGACTGCCCGATCAGGCTCGGCTGCACGCCCTCGCTGATGATCAGGCCGGCGCTCGCCCGCTGCGCGTAGTAGGCGGCCATCGAGGCGGTGGCCAGCCCGCCGGCCGCCGCCCGGACGCGGGTCATCGGCGCCATCACGATCCGGTTGGGCAGGCTCAGGTCTCCGAGGCGGAAACCGCTGAACAAATCAGTCATGCCGTCGACGCTAAAACCTGACGCTGACGTCAGAGGCAAGAGTTGCCGCGCAGATCACACCGCCGCCTCGCTCAAGCGGCGTCGAGCAGGGACCTCACCCGGCGGGCGGCGGCGGCCAGGCGGCGCGCCTGCTCCAGCTGCTGGCGGTAGAGGAACCCGTCGTGACTGAGGCCGGCAGCGCTGACGTTCCACTCGCTGGTCTCGGTGCGGAACACCAGCCGGTGCTCCTCGGCCTCCCACGTCCAGGACCGGAAGGCGACCGCCGCGATCTGGCCGGTGAACCGGCGGGCAGCGTAACCCGATGCCGTGACCTGCTCGGCGTACGCGTTCGCGATCGTCCGCAGGTCGGTCGCCGCTTCCGCGTGCTCGGGCGCGCTGTCCTGGTGGATCAACAGGTCCAGGGTCTTGATCGTGGCCTCGACCGGCCCACGGCTGCCGTCGGGGTCGGCGCGCTGGGCGAGTTCGGCGACCCGCCTGGTACGGGCCAGCAGGTCCTCGCCGACCGGATCGCCGCCCTGGGGCACCTTCGCATACTGCTCGACCACGACGGCCAGGTCGTCGTCGAAGTCCCCGGTGGCCTCCAGCGGCCAGGTCACGCCGAGGGTGGTGAGCAGGGCGTCGATCTGCGGGGTCACCACCCGGCGCAGCAGCTCACCGCGCTCGGTGAGCCAGGCGTCGGCACGCTGGGCCGCGCTGAGGCGTTCGAAGACCAGAACGGCGAGCAGGACCGTCGCCGGGGCACCGAGGATGCCGGCCACGACGTTGCCGGTCAGGGGCCGGTCGGCGAGGAATCCGACGTCGTCGAGCAGCAGGCCGACACCGAGGCCGGCGATGGCGAGCAGGCCGATCACCATTCGTGAATCGATTTTGCGTCGTCGCCTCACGATCGGCCTCCTTTCCTTTCCGTCCACCTTCTACGGGCGGCAACGAACGGCGGTTCAGCGTCGACATCGGTCGATCGTCCTTTCTTTACCGTCCGATCAACGTACGTCCGATGTAGGCCACCGGCCGTAGTCCGCCTGCGTCGAGTACCGCAAACGCGAGCAGGGAGATCACGGTGGCTGCGATGGAGCTGACTGACGGCGAGTTCGACCCGGAGGACGTGTTCGTCCGGGAGGTGCGGCGGATTCTCGGCGGCGCCGCCCATCTCAACCTGATCATGGCCGGAAAGCTGGGCACCGGTAAAAGCACGCTGCTCAACGGCATCTTCGGTGAAGACCTCGCGGAAACCGGCGTCGGCGCCTCGGTGACCACGATCATCAAACGGCACACCCGGCCGGGCTCGCCGGTCGCCGTCTACGACACGCCGGGCATCGAATTGGGGCGGGATCACCAGCAGGTCATCGCCGATTACATCGCCGAGATCCGCAAGAACGCCGGTGATCCCGGGCAGCGGATCCATTTCGCCCTCTATTGCGTACGGTCCACGGACCGCCGGTTCGAGGCGTACGAGAAGGAGGTCATCGAACAGCTGGCCGAGGAGGTGCCGGTGTTCGTGGTGTTCACCCAGTGCCTGGCCGCCGACGACGAGGACACTCTGGCGCTGGCGGAATTCGTCAACGGGCTGGGCCTGAACATCCGGGACGGCCGCGTCTTCCTTACCCTCGCGAAGAGTCGCACGATCGGGGGTGTCACGTTCGAGGGATTCGGCCTTCCCGAACTCGTCACGGCCATCTACCGGTCGCTGCCGGAGGCGGCCGCGCAGACTCTCGCACGCCATCAGCGGGTCTCCCTCGCCGTCAAGGTGGCCGAGGCGGAGAGCCAGGTCCGGGTGGCCGCGGCAGCCGCAGCCGCCATCGCCACCGTTCCGATCCCGGTGCTCGACGCCATTCCGCTGAGCGCTCTCCAGTTCACGATGCTGGCGCGCATCACGACGGTCATGGGCCTCAAGGTCAACATCAAGGCGATCGTGCTGGCCATGGCCGGGATCATGGGGGTCGCGGCCGTCGCACGCCAGGTGGCTCGGCAGTTCCTCAAACTCTTCCCCGGCATCGGCAGCGTGATCAACGCGGGTATGGCAGCCGAGATCACCAAAAAGATGGGCCGCGTGTACGTCGAAGCGTGCACCCGCGTGTGTCAACGGCAGATCGACGGCGAGGACATCACCGCGGACGACGCCACCGACGCGATCATCGAGGAGTTCCGGCGCCTGTGGACGAACTGAGCGACCTCCAGCGCGCGCTGTCGGCCGCCCTGGACGACAGCACGACCCTCACCATGATGCTGGTCGGCAAATCCGGCGTGGGCAAGAGCACCCTGGTCAACGCCATCTTCGGGCGCGAAGTCGCCGAGGTCGGCGTCGGTGGACCGGTCACCGGGCACATCACCCGCCACGGCTTGCCGGGCGTGCCCCTCGTGCTCTACGACACGCCCGGCATCGAGCTGGGCCGGTCGGCAGCTGACGTCCTCGACGAGATCGCCAGGCACATCCGGGAGCTGCAGCGCGGCGAGCAGCGGGACCGCCTGCACTTCGTACTGTTCTGCGTACGCTCGTGGGACGGGCGCTTCGAGCAGTTCGAGATCGATCTGGTCGGCCGGCTCGCGGCGGAGGTGCCGGTATTCCTCGTGCTCACGCAATGCCCGGCCGCTGACGATCCAGCGGTGAGCGCCCTCGCCGCACATCTGGACGGCCTGGACCTGCCGGTGGCGGAGGGCCGGGCCTTCCCGGTCCTGGCCGAGCCACGGACGATCGGTTCGATGGTGCTGCCGGCGTGGGGCGTGGCCGAGCTGGCCGCGGCGATCTCGCGTGAGCTGCCCGAAGCGGCCCGGCGAACCCTGGCCGCCTATCAGCGGGTCTCGTCGGAGCTGCGGACGGCCGAGGGGCACGAGGTGATTGACCGGGCGGTCCGCATGGCCCGGGCCGTCGCTCTGCGGCCGCACATCGCCATCGACGACGAGCTGCGCCACGTCCAGGCCGCCATGGTGGCACGCCTCATGGCGGTCATGAACGTCGACCTGGATCCGGCGGTGGTCACGCTCGTCGTGGTGGAGGTCGCCGCCAGGTTGCAGTTCGCCTGGGACTACCTCGCCCAGCCCTGGGTCGTTCTCGTACGGCTGCTGCCGTCCCAGCGTGCCCGAGCGGCCGAGGAGGCCACCCGGCGGCTGGGTGAACGCATGCTCGACCGATGCGCGGACATCGCACGACGACGCATGGCCGGCGAGGAGCTGACACCGGCACAGATCAGCTGGACCCTGACGAAGGCCCTCTCGATCGAGCACCTCGGGTCGGCCCTCACCGCAGAGCGATAGAGGAGGAAGGACCTCCCCGAGCCCGGCGAACAGACCTCGGCGACACGGCGTTCCGCGACGCTCTCCCGGAGTGCGACGTCTGGAGACCGCCCACGAGGCGCTCACGCCGTGTTGGCGGCATCGGTGACCGCCCGGCGACTATGCAGCCATGTGTATAGTGGCGCGCCATGACGATCGCGACGGCGTTTCTGGCTCTGCTCGAAGGGCAGCCGCAGCATGGGTACGACCTGAAGCGCGCCTACGACCAGCATTTCGGCAGCGATCGGCCGCTGCACTACGCGCAGGTCTACACGACGCTGGCCAAACTGCTCAAGAACGGCCTGGTGACGGTGGACGGCGCCGACAGCGAGCACGGGCCCGACCGGAAGCGTTACACGATCACCGACGCCGGTGTGACCGACGTGCAGCGGTGGCTCGACGAGCCCGAGAAACCCGATCAGTACCTGAAGAGCAGCCTCTACGCCAAGGTGATCGGCGCGCTGCTCACCGGGCGCTCCCCCGCCGCCGTCCTGGACGTGCAGCGGGAGGAGCACCTGGTGATGATGCGGGAGCTGACCCGCCGCAAGCGTGGCGGCGACCTGGCCGACCGGCTCGTCTGCGACCACGCGCTGTTCCACCTGGAGGCGGATCTGCGCTGGCTGGAACACACCGCGACCGTTCTCGACCAGCTCGCCGAGCAGGTTCGCCGGTGACCGCGCTGCTGATGGCCGAGCAACTGCACAAGACCTACGGGCCGACGGTCGCGCTGGCCGGCGCCGACCTGGCGGTGCACGCCGGGGAGGTCGTGTCGGTGATGGGGCCGTCCGGGTCGGGCAAGTCCACCCTGCTGCACTGTGCCGCCGGGCTGATCCGGCCGGACGCGGGGAGGGTGATCTACGCCGGTCAGGCCCTGGCCGAGCTCGGTGACGTCCGGCTCAGCGCGGTGCGGCGCCGCGAGTTCGGGTTCGTGTTCCAGTTCGGGCAGCTGGTGCCGGAGCTGACCGCCCTGCAGAATGTGGCGCTGCCGCTGCGGCTCGACGGGGTGCCGCGCCGGACGGCGGAGCGGCGGGCGGCCGGCCTGATGGACCGGCTCGGCCTGGCCGACCGGGCGCGGTCGCGGCCGGGTCAGCTCTCCGGCGGGCAGCAGCAGCGCATCGCCGTGGCCCGGGCCCTGGTCACCGGGCCGAAGGTGATCTTCGCCGACGAGCCGACCGGTGCGCTCGACTCGGTCACCGGGGAGCAGGTGATGGACATGCTCACCGATGCGGCGCGGGAGTCCGGCGCCGCGGTCGTGCTCGTCACTCATGACGCGCGCGTGGCCGCGTACGCCGATCGGGGTGTCGTGGTCCGTGACGGCCGCAGCGCGAGCCGGGCGGGCGCCCGGTGAGGCGGATCCTCGCCGAGCTGGCCCTCGGCATGCGGCTGGCGTTCGCCGGCGGGCGGCGCGGCGGGGTCCGCACCGCGCTGGCGACGGTGGGTGTGGCGGTCGGCGCGACCGGGCTGCTGCTGGCCGCGTCGGTGCCGGTCATGCTGGACGCCCGGCACGCCCGCGCCGAGGCGCGATCCGACTTCGTGGCGGGTGAGCAGATCCCGGCCGGGCGGACCACGATCGTGGCCGGTGTGGACGGCCAGTGGCGCGACAATCAGATCCGTGGCCGGCTGATCTGGCCGGAGACGCCGGACGCGCCCCTGCCGCCGGGGGTGACGGCCTTTCCGGGCGAGCATCGGATGTACGCGTCTCCGGCGCTCCAGGCGGCGCTGGCCGGGCCGGACGGGGCGACGCTGCGACGGCAGATCCCGTACGAGGTGGCCGGCACGATCGCCCCGGCCGGGCTGTCCGGTCCGCAGGAGTTCGCCTACTACGCCGGATACGAGCGGGTGACGTCGCTGGTGGAGGTGAGTTCGTGGCGGGTCGACCGGTTCGGGTTCCCCGAGGACGACCCGGACGGCGGCGTGGGCACGTACGTGATCATCGTGGTCCTGGTGGCCACCCTGCTCACGCCGGTGGCGCTCTTCATCGCGGCCGCGCTGCGCTTCGGCGGCGACACCCGCGACCGGCGGCTGGCCGCGATCCGGCTGATCGGCGCGGACAGCCGGGCCATCCTGCGGATGGCGGTCGGCGAGAGCCTGGTCCCGGCCGGTCTCGGCCTGCTTCTGGGCACGGCGGCATATCTGGGGGTACGCCACCAAGCCGCCCGTTTCCACTTCCTCGACATCAGCGTGTACCCCGGCGACGTACGCCCGGCGCCGCTTCTGGCCGTCCTCGCGGTGGCGCTGATCGTGGCGCTGGCGGCCGGGGTCACCCTGCTCGGCTTCCGCGGTGTGACCGTCGAGCCGCTCGGGGTGCTGCGTGAGGCCGAGGTGTGGCGGGGCCGGCTGTGGTGGCGGCTCGTCCCGCTGGCCGCGAGCCTGCCCCTGCTGTATCCGGTGTTGCAGGGCCGCACGGACGTCGGCGAGGGGCGGATCGGGCTGGGCGTGATCCTGCTGATCGCGACCGTGATCCCGCTCCTGCCGTACCTGGTGCCGCTGGTGGCCCGGCTGCTGCCCGCCGACACCGTGTCCTGGCAGCTCGCCTCCCAGCAGTTGCGCCGTAACCCGGCGAGTTCCACCCGGGCGGTCGGTGGCATCGTCGTCGCGGTGGCCGGGGCGATCGCCCTGCAGTCGGTGTTCGCGGTCGCCGCCGGCGGGCCGCACTCTCCGGACGAGTTGGCCTTCCTGCTGCAGGCCCGGGGTGCGCAGAGCCCGGCCGCCATGCGCGAGCGCACCGAGATGTTCGAGCGGGTGGACGGCGTGCGGGCCGGAACGGTGGCCCAGTACCTGTTGTTCGGCGAGGGACTCGGCCGCCGCAATCTGATCGTCGGCGACTGCCGGTCCCTGAGCCAGATCGCCGTCCTGCAGGGATGCAAGCCCGGCGCCGCCTTCACCACCCAGCCGACGGACAAGCCGATGATCGTGGACGTCGGCGCCACCGATCCGGTCGCCGGGCCCAAGGTCGCCGTCCCGGCCCACGCCGGGCGCGCCACGATCATCGACGACACGATCGGCGGCCCGGGACCCAGCGTGCTGCTGACCACCATGCCGGCCCAGCTGGCCCGCGTCGAACCGAGTTTCGTCGAGACCCGGGTGTTCACCACCGCACGACCGGCCGAGGTGGCCGGGCAGGTCCGGGCGGTGGCCGCCGAGATCGACCCGCTCGCGCTGTTCGCCGGATCGGCCTCGGAGACGGACCCGTTCGAGCCGCTGCGGGTCGCGCTGGACATCGGGTCGGTGCTGGTGCTGCTGCTGATGACGGCCGGCCTGCTGCTCGACGTGGCGTCCCGGCTGCACGAGCGACGCCGGATCCTGGGCGTGCTGGCCGCGGTCGGCGCCCGCAACGGCACCGTCGTCTGGTCGGTGCTGCTGCAGGTGGTGGTGCCGGTCGGGGCCGGGCTCGTGCTGGCCGTCGGCGCGGGGGCCGGGATCGGGGCGCTGCTGATGCGGCTGTCCCAGCTGCCGGTCACCTTCACGGCCGCGACGGTCCTGACTCCGGTCGTGGCCGGCGCCGGGCTGGTGCTGGTCACCACGATGGTGGTCCTGCTGCCGGCGGTGCGGCGGGTCACCCGTACCGAGGATCTCCGTTTTGAATAGACCGGTGTTGGGTTAGCGTGGCGCCCATGACCTTCGTCTGCTGCTGCCCGGCCGCCGGGCGGACTCGCCGCCGCTGAGCGGCGAGCGCCCGGCACCATCCCGCTCCGCCGCTTTCCTCGTCCTCATCGTCGTGGAACGGAGCATTCGCATGTCCGGAAAAACCCATCCCACCCGCCGGATCCGGCCGCTGGCGCCCGCCGACCTGGCGGCCCTCGTCGAGCTGTCCCTGCAGGCGTGGGAGCCCGTCTTCGTATCGTTCGAGAACGTCCTCGGGTCCGCGATCTTCGGCCTGCTGTACCGGCCGGACTGGCGGACCGCGCAGGCGGACAGCGTCCGCGAGCACTGTCTCGCCGGCGATGCCGAACCGTTCGTCCTGGTCACCGCCGACGATGTGCCGGTGGGCTTCGTCGTTCTCCGGCAGGACCGGGAGCAGTCACTGGGAATCATCGAGATGATCGCCGTGCACCCGGAGCATCAGCGTCGTGGTCACGGCCGGGCCCTGATGGCGTTCGCCGTCGAGCGGCTCCGCGCCGCCGGCAACGACCTCGTCCACGTCGGAACCGGTGGCGATCCCGGCCACGCGCCCGCCCGTGCCCTCTACGAGGCGGCCGGCTTCACCGGGCTCCCCGCCGTGAACTACTACCTGGCCACCCCCTGACGCCTCGGTGATCCACGGCCCGCCGTGGATCACTGAGTAAGGTCACCGACTATGACGGCCTATCCCGATGCGTTCAGCATGCCTCCCCGACGCCGTGCCGAGCGGTTGAGCGTCGCCGTCGTGACCGAGCTGGTCGAGCTGATCGTCACCGGGGAGCTGGCCGAGGGGACGCTGCTGCCGCCCGAGGGACCGCTCAGCGAGCATTTCGGGGTCAGCCGCACCGTCATCCGCGAGTCGGCCAAGCGGCTCGAGGAGAAGGGCCTGGTGATCATCAGCCAGGGCCGGGGCACGCAGGTGGCCCAGTCCGGGTCGTGGAACATGCTCGACCCGGTCGTGCTGTCCGCGCTGATCGACAACGACGAGTCCCTGGGTGTGCTGGACGAGCTGACCGTGGTGCGGGGCAACCTGGAGGGCGCGATGGCCGGGGTGGTCGCCGCTCGCCGTACCGCGGAGGAGCTGACCCGCATCGAGCACGCCTTGCAGGTGATGCGCGAGATGCTGCACGAGAGCGACTCGTTCCGCCAGGCCGATGTCGTCTTCCATCTCACGGTGATGGAGCTGTCGCGCAACCGGCTGGCGGAGAACATCACGAAGCGGCTGTACCGGCGGGCGCTGGAGAGCAACCGGTACCACGGCATGTTGTACGAGGGCGCCTTCGACTCCACCCTCGACCAGCACGCCGTGGTCGTCGACGCGATCGCCCGCCAGGACGTGCTCGCGGCGGAGCGGGCGATGCGTGAGCACATCATCGGCTCCTGGCAGCAGCGGCGGTTCGAGCCGCCCCGGCCGGACACGGACGGTTAGCGGCGTCACGCATGGCGAGGGCCGGGCGTTCCCCGTCTGAACGCCCGGCCCTCTACCCCACCCGCCGCCCGGAGGCGGTCGTCCTCGTCACGTGGCGGATCTGGTCCATCGCTGGTTCGCGCCGCCGTGGCAGGTCCACAGGTTGATCCTGGTGCCGGCGGTGGTGCCGTTGCCGACGGCGTCGAGGCACAGTCCCGACTGGACGCCGGTCACGGTGCCGTCGGCGTTGAGGTTCCACTGCTGGTTGGCCTGTGTGCCGCAGTCCCAGACGATCACCGCGGTGCCGTTGGCCGTGCCCTGGCCGGAGGCGTCCAGGCACTTGCCGCTGCTGAGCCGCAGCTGCCGGCCGCTGGTGTGGGTCCAGCGCTGATTGACGCCGCTGCCGCAGTCGCCCAGTTGCGCCGGGGTGCCGTTGGTGGCGGCGGTGACCTCGACGCACCGGCCGGACTGCACCCCGACCAGCCGGGTCGCCTGGTCCGCGCCGGTGGGCCGGGGACCGGCCGCCGCCATCACGGCCTGAGCGCCGGCGGGCCAGGCGCCGTTGGCCACCGTCACGTTGCCCGACACGACATTGCCGCGGTCGCCGTTCGTGACGTTGGTGCTGCCGTTTGTCGACCAGTTCCCGGTGACGGTGAAGTTGCCCATGTTCTCGGCGTACCAGTAGTTGGCCGTGGCCCAGGTGCCGGTGGACGAGAACACGTTGGCACGGGCGGTGTAATACCGGGATCCCTCGTCGAAGTAGAGCCCGAACCCGCTGCTGCGCAGGCAGTGGTTGTCGTTGATCAGCGCGCCCGGGTTGGCCGACAGGGTGTAGATGCATCCGCCGTCGGTCATCTGCTGCATGACGTCGTGCACGTAGTTGCCGATGAGCTGGTTGCCGGACGCGGTGGTGGCCGTGGAGTAGCGCGGCTGGTAGTTGTACAGCCCCCGGTCGGCGTAGTGGTTGCTGCCGCCGGCGTCGTTGGAGCCCCAGCCGTAGCCGATGGACATGCCGGTGTAGGGCAGGTTGTACACCTCGTTGTGCGACACGACGGCGTTGGTGACGTAGGTGGCCAGCACCGACACGATGCCGCGGTGCTCCAGGCCGAGGTCGTGCACCCGGTTGTCGCTGATCGTGATGTTGCGGTTGACCATGCGGGAGTCGCCCGGGTGGTGGGCGTCGGCCCGGACCCCGCCGACGACGATGCCACCGGCGACGTTGCGGGCGATCTCCGAGCGGGTCACCGTGACGGTGTTCGCGCCCAGCCCGACACCGCTGCCGTGGGCGTTGGCGTCGTTGCCGATGCCGATCGCCGTCTGCCCGAGGTTGACGAACCGGGAGTCGGTGAAGGTGATCTCACCGGCGGCGGAGACCTGCACGGCGGCCGGCGACTGCTGCCAGTTCGGCCGGGTGGCCTCGAACTGCGGGCAACCCTGGTGGCAGGAGTCGAAGGCGGGCCGGCTCCAGTCGCCGGTGATGTACGCACCGGTCTGCTGGTCGGCGTACCCCTGATTGCTGCTCGGGCCGAGCCAGCTGGTGCCGGTGAAGGTGAGGCCGCTGAAGGTGATGTGGTGTGCCGGGGCGTCGTAGGTGCCGCCGACCTGCAGCAGCGACGGCAGCTTGGGCAGCTCGACGGCGGCGCTCGCCATGTTCTGCCCGGCGAGCGGGATGTACGACAGGACCCCGGCCGACGGATCGAGGTACCACTCCCCCGGTGAGTCGAGGAACTCGTAGGCGTTGGTGAGGTAGAGCGGCCCGGCCCGGTGCGGCCGGGCGAACGTGTCGTACCCGAAGTTGTTGTTGCCCCATCCGGGCTGCTGCATGGTGATCTGGTTGCCGCTGATGCGCTGCACCGACACGTACCGGTCGGTGAAGGAGCCCACGCTCTCCAGCTGGATCCGGCTCTGCCCGGCCAGGTTGTTGAGGTAGGACAGCGCCCCGTTGGTGAACCGCAGCCCGGTGCTGTCCGCGGTGAAGTCGGCTCGGTTGACCTGGGTGCGGGCCCGGGTGGCGACCGCGCCGTCGACGTAGAGCTGCCGGCTGTCGATCCCGGCGCCCACGCCGGCCCGCCAGATGTTGCGGCCGCTGTCGGCCAGCGACCAGCCGGTGACCGCCCGGGCGCCGCTGATCACCGGGCGGGCCGAGGGCGCCGCCTGCCAGACCACCCGGTGCCCGTTGGCGCCGGAGTCGGCGGCGGTCAGCCGCAGCGGCGCCGACTGCCGGTAGATCCCGTCGGCCAGCTGTACGACGAGGTCGCCGTCCATCGCGGGGATCAGTGACCGCACCGCCGCCTGGGCGGCGCTCAGCGAGCAGGGCTGGGCGGCGGTGCAGGCGGTCCCGGTGCCCGAGGGCGCGGCGTAGAGGGTGGCGCCGGCCGCCAGCGCGGGCGTGGCGCCGATCACCACGCCGGCCGAGGCGGTGGTCAGGGCCGCTGCGGCGGCAGCGATCCATCTCTTGACGAGCGGAGCCGATGGTACGGACACCGGGGTCCCTTCCTTCCGTGACAGGATGGCGCGGGGCTGGTCAGGGACTGGTGCAGGAGACGACGGCGGGCGCGGTGCCGCTGCTGCCGTTGGCCACGAAACCGAAGGTGGTCGAGGCGTTCGCACCGATCGAGCCGTTGTAGGCGGCGTTGCGGAAGCCGACCGCGCCACCGGTGCCGCTGTTGACCGCGTTCCAGACGTTGACCAGGCTCTGCCCGCCGGCCAGGGTCAGGTTCACGGTCCAGCCGTTGAGGGCGGCCGATCCGTTGTTGGCCACGGTGACCTCGGCCTGGAAGCCGCCGCCCCACGTGCTGGTGGTGCGGTATGTCGCGGTGCACGGCGTCGACGGGCCCGGGGACGAGCTGGACGGCACCGGGCCCGGGGAGCTCGGCTGCGGGCCGGGCGAGCTCGGCTGTGTGCCGGGGACGTTCGTGGAAGCGGCGTTGAGGGCGTTGAGCACGGAGCCGTACGCCGCCTTGGGGTTGCTGTTGCGGTCGAACAGCAGCGGGTTCTCGCTGCCGCGCCAGGAGTCGCTGTCGCGGATGCCCCACGTGGTGATGCCGATGCAGCGCGGCACGTTCATGCAGGCCTGGGTGAGACCGGCGTACTGACTGGCGGACGCGTTGGTGACGTCGGCCTCGGTGAGGGCGACGTCGACGCCGAGCGCGGCGAAGCTGGACAGGGTGGTCTGGAAGTTGCCGGGCAGGGAGCTGCCGCCGGTGAAGTGGGTC
>NZ_FONV01000032.1 GCF_900113015.1 Actinoplanes philippinensis | reverse complement strand
GGCCGCCGGGCTGGCGGTGTCTGCCTGTGGAGCCGGCGTAAGACCTCAACGGGGGAACCTCCGTGCGGGGCAGCAGGCGATGAAGCAGGAAACCCAGCGGACGACCGCTGGAATCCCCGTCCATTAGGGCGGGGAGAAGTCAATTCGGGACGATGCCGCCGTTCGCGCTCGGCGGCGGCAACCCGCTCGACGGCGTCAGCTTCTATCCGCGCACCGATCACTGGCATCTCGTCGGCTACGGGATGAGCGAGCTGTACGCGCGGGACGAGGACGCCGAGGAGACCGAGGAGTCCGGCTGGGGGTTCGAGCTGACCTTCCGGATCGCCCGTGACCCGGGTGACGACGAGCCGCCGATGTGGGCGGCCGACCTGCTCCAGTGGCTGGCCCGCTACGTGTACTCCACCGGCAACTGGTTCGAGCCCGGCCACCACCTCGACGCCAACGGCCCGATCTCCCCGGACCGTCCGACGGCGATGACAGCGCTCGCGTTCGCCGAGGACCCGGAACTCGGCGCCATCGGCACCCCGCACGGGCGGCTGCAGTTCCTGCAGGTCGTCGGCCTGACCGGCGACGAGTACGAGGCCGCCCGCCGATGGGACACCCAGGGCGTGCTCGGGCTGCTGGCCGCCCGCGACAACCCCCTGCTGATCACCGACCCGGACCGGCCGTCCGCCACCGACGACCCGGCCGTCCGCGCCGCCGTCGAGGCCGGCCGCGAACGCGACGGCTCGTCGACCGGTCTGCTCCTGCTCGCCGGCTTCACCTGGACGGCCCCGTCGGCGGACGGGGTGCGGCTACGGTTCAAGGAGATCAGCGCGCCACTGGCGGCCCAGGCGGTCCGTGACCGTCTCGCCCACGGCCGCCCACTGATCCTCGACGGCGACGGCCACACCCGGCTCCTGCTGACCCCGGCGCCGGCCTACGCCGTACGCCCGCTCCCCGCGGCCGGCGCCCCCGCCGTTCCTGCCGCGGCCGGCGACCCGGCTTCTGATGTCCCTCTTCTGTCCGGTGTAACCGCTCCGGGCGACGGCGTCTCTCCTGCGGCCGGCGCTCTCGAGATCGACCTGCCCGAAGCGGCCATCGCGGCGCTGCCCGGCCTGCTCGTCCCCGGCGTCCACCCGGTGCCGCACACCGACGGCCTGACCGTGGAGGTCATCGCCTCCTGACGGGCACGACACAGTCGACGATCTCCAGAACCCCACCGGACCGAGGGTCGATGAGGGCGAGTGTCGCTCGCTCGCCCGCCCGGCCCGGCAGCGGAGGCAGCTCGCCGCACACAGTCGCCTGATCGGGGACGCCCGGCAGAGCCACCGGCTCGCCGGCGACCAGCAGCAATGTCATCGCGGCCAGCACGAGGACCAGAGGCCGCGAACGCTCCGCCCGCCCGCGGCGCACAGCCGCGGGAGGCGACGAATCCAGGTCGATGACCGGCATCACCGCATGCTATCGCCGTCTCCCGATCCCTCACAGCCCTCAACCACCTGCCGGACACCCGCGCGGGCCTCTCTCCGGGGCGTTTGTCAGTAGTCCCACTTCTGGTGGGAGCCGCCGTTGCACTCCCAGATCTGGACCACGACGCCGTTCGAACCGTCGGCGTCCGGGATGTCGACGCACTTGATCGCCCACAGGTTGACCAGGTCGTAGGACGCGTTGTAATCCCACTGCTGGGCGCGAGCGCCGGTGCACATGGCCAGATCGAGGGTCGCGCCGTCCCCGGTGCCGGCGATCTGGACGCACTTGCCGCGAACCCGCAACGTGCCGTCGGACGGATGGGTGAACTTCTGGCCGGCGTCGTCGTTGCAGGCCCAGGACTGGATGCGGCCGGTCGTCCCGGGCGCGTACAGGCACGTCCCGGTCGCGTGGCCCTGGAAACGTCGGCCGGCCACCGTCGCCGCGGTCGTGGTGGCCGCCGTCGGCGACGCGCCCGGTTTGGCCGACGTGCCGGGCTTCGACGGCTTGGCCGACGGGCTCCCACTGACGGAGTGACTCGCGGACGGCTCCGGGCTCCGCGGGCGCGAGGTCTTGACCGGCACGCTCGCGATCGGAGTCCCCGCACCGCCGGCTCCGCCCGCCGACGGTGCGACGAAGGCCGCGTCCGGCTGCGGGTCCGCGGTGCTTGCGCCCGAGATCAGGGGGTACGCGACAAGCCCTCCCGTGACCAGCACAGCGACAGCGGCAGCCACGAGAAGCACACGGCGCCTCCGCTGCGGGGCGACCGTCGAACCGCTTCGGCCGAACGTGTCCGCCGACCCGCTCCGCTGGTGCCCCTCCGCCGCGCCACCACGGCCGAACGTGTCCGCCGGCCCGCTTTCCGCGGGCGCGCCGCTGGTCCCCGCTGCCCCGCCGGGCGTGCCGGACGTGCCGGCTCGTCCGGAGACGATGGGCTGAACGGCGGTCACCTGCCTCGCGATCCGTTGCGGATCGGCGGAGCCGGGCGGGTTCTCCGCCACAGGAGTTCCGGGAGTGCCGGACGCGAGCTGCGCAGCAGACCCGGACGGAACCGAGCGCGCTGCGGAGGAGCCGGAGGCAGGCGAAACCGGGGGTGCCGCAGAGGAGCCGGAGGCGGGCGAGACCGGGGGCGCCGCGAAGGAGGCCGCGGCGGGCGAGACCAGGGGTGCCGCGGAGGCGGCCCCGGTGGGCAAGACGGGGGGCGCCGTGGGGGCGGCCGGCGCGGACGGGACCGGGGGCGTCGTGGACGCGGACCGTGCCGGGGGTGCGGACGGGCCCGGCTGGGGTGTGGGTGGGAGGACCGGGGCCGGGGTTCGCTGGTGGGGAACGGCGAAGGTGGGGTGTTCGTAGCGGGGCAGGTCGGGCGGCGGCGCGGCGTTCGCGGAGGTGGCGGCGAGGAGCAGGCGCTGGGCGGTCTCGGCGTCGGCGCGGAGGGCCGGGTCGCGCTGGAGCAGGGCGGTGAGGGCGTGGCGCAGGGCGCCGGCGCGTTCCGGTGGTGCCGGCAGTTCGGTGGCCAGGGCGGCGAGGGTGGCCATCGGGGACGAACGGACGTACGGCGGCCGGCCCTCGACCGCGGCGTAGAGGGTCGCGCCGAGGGACCACAGGTCGGCGGGTGGGCCGATCTCGCCGTCGAGGGCACGTTCCGGCGCGAGGTACTGCGGGGAGCCGAGGACGACACCGGTGCTGGTCATGCTGGCGTCACCGGCGGCGGTGGCAAGTCCGAAATCGGTCAGGACGATGCGGCCGTCGTGGGCGAGGAGCACGTTGCCGGGTTTGACGTCGCGGTGCAGCAGGCCGGTCCGGTGGGCGGCCCGTAGGGCGGCGAGGACACCGAGCCCGACCCGGGCGGCCCGGTCGGGTGACATCGGCCCGTCGTCGCGGACCGTGTCGAACAGCGACCGGGACGGAACCAGCTCCATGACGATCCACGGTTCGCCGCGGTCGAAGACGACATCGAAGATGCGGACCACGTTGGGGTGGTCGAGCATGGCGATGGCGCGGGCCTCGCGGATGGTGCGCTCCCGCAGCGCGCGCAGCTCGTCCCCGGTCAGGCCGGGGGTGGGCACCAGTTCCTTGATCGCCACGTCGCGGCCGAGCAACTCGTCGCGGGCGGCCCAGACACGGCCCATCCCGCCCTGGCCTATCTGGCCTACCAGGCGGTAACGTTCGGCGATCAGATGCGGACGAGCTTCGGGCACTGCGGCACGGTACCGGCACGCGTGGCCCCGATGTGTCACGAGGGGACGGTCCGGCGTGTCCGTTGATCGGTTGTCAATCGTCTTCGGCTACCCCGCGTAACCACTGCTCACGACGGGTGACGCCGGAGGCCCGGACAGCCCCGCGGGACCACGATGTGGGAGCTGTGACTTCTACCACGCCGTGATCCACGAGGTGGGCGGGGCGGCGGCGACACGCGGGCCGGCCACGATCACGCCCCGGTCGGCGGAAGGGTGGACGACCGCCGGATCGGCGCCCAGGCTGACGGCGAGCACGGTCGCGAACTCGACGCCCCGCACCATCCAGCGGGGCTGCCCGGCGGGTGTCGCGATCGTGGCGCGGCGGGCTGTCGGAAACGCGACGGGGAAGGTCATCTGTGTCATGACCCGAGCTTGACCTGCGAATGTCTGCCCACCCCGTGAGCACCCTGTGGGGTTGCTGTCGGGCCACGGCGGCGTCGTCGTGGCAGGGTGTCCTCAACGGGCTGGGCGACGGTGGGAGTGAGATGACGGTGCTGTCCGCGGGCGCGGCCCTGATCGCCGCGGTGATCCCGCTGGCCCCGGCGCCGGTGGCCGGAGCGCCGGTGGCCGGAGCGCCGGTGGCCGGAGCGCCGGTGGCCGGAGCGCCGGAGACCACGTGCCGGGTCAAGGACGACCGGCTGGTGGAGATCTCCGGGCTGGTGGCCGACAGTGACGGCTACGTGGTGGTGAACGACGGGGCCGACGAGGAGTCCGGGCGCAAGATCTTCTACCTGACGAAGAAGTGCAAGGTCACGCGTACGGTGTCGTACCCCTCGCGGCCGCAGGACACCGAGGACATGGCCCGTGGCGCGGACGGCACGCTGTGGATCGGCGACATCGGCGACAACGACCGCGAACGGGCCGGCATCGGGGTGTGGCGGCTGGCCCCGGGCGCGAAGTCGCCGACACTGTTCCGGCTGTCCTACCCGGACGGCGCCCACGACGCGGAGGCCCTGCTCATCGCCGGTGACGGGACACCGATCGTGGTCACGAAGGACCCGCTGACCGCCGGGGTGTACGTGCCGGAGCGCGCCCTGGACGCGTCGGCGCCCGTGCCGCTGCGACGGGCCGGCGCTTTCCGGATCCCGGTGACGACGACCGGCAATCCGTACGGCTTCAAGGGCCGGTTCGTCGTCACGGGCGCCGCTACCAGCCCCGACGGCACACGGGTGGCGCTCCGGACGTACGCCGACGCGTTTGAATTCGATGTGGAACCGGGCGGGTCCGCGGACGCCGTCGTCCGCGCCATCGGTGAGGGGAAGCCTCGCGAGATCGCCCTGCCCGACGAGCCGCAGGGCGAGTCGATCGCCTACACGGCCGACGGCGCCGCGCTGCTCAGCGTCTCGGAACGGACCGACGGCGCCGACAGCGTCGACATGCTGCGGTATGCGCTGCCGGACGCGCCCGCCCCGGTCGCCGGCTCGTCCAAGGCGTCGTCATCGTCCCCACCGTCATCGTCCCCACCATCATCGTCCCCGGCGAAGGCCGGTCAGCCGGCCTCGGCGGGACGGGCCGAAAGCGGCGGCCTGCCGGTGGGGGCGATGGCCGCCGGCGGCGCGCTGATCGCTGCCGCGCTCGTGCTCGGGGTGGTCATCGCCCGCCGCCGGTCCCGCTGACACCCCGCGCCCTCGCCGCAACCTGTTCGAGCGACGGCTGGCCGTTACTGATCACTGGCCGGCCAAAGGTGGGGCGGCATCACCGGTCGATCCGGGTGGGGTGGCATCACCGGTAGGCCAAGGCAGGGTGGCATCACCCGTCGACCAACGCGGGGTGGCATCACCCGTCGACCAAGGCGGGGTGGCTCAGGAGGTAGCGGGGCAACCGGTCCTCCTTCACCGCGGCGAAGAACCTGGTCGCCTCCGAGGTGAGGCGTTCGCCGAGGTAGTGGTCGCCGTCGAAGACCGGGCCGCCGGCGAGGCCGATCGTGGTGACGGCGGTGGTGTCGACGTCCTTGAGGGCGGCCAGCCAGTCGGTGATGTCGTGGCCGCCGTCGATGAAGGTCAGGTTGTCGCCGATGGCGGTCATCACCTTGAGAAGCTGGGCCGGATCGGTGATCTGCCGGGCCACCGCGCGCAGCAGCTGACGCTGGTGGCGCTGGCGGTCGTAGTCGCTGCGCGGCAGGCCGTAGCGCTGCCGGACGAAGTCGAGCGCCTCCCACGGCTGCAGGCGGACCGGTGTCGTGCTCTGCGGGTAGGTCTTCTGCGGGCCGGTGTACGGGCGCAGGCAGGTTCCGCCGAGGCGGCACTGGGGCAGCAGGTCGCGGCGGGTGCCGTCGGGTTTGAGGTGTTCGGAGACGACGGTCTGGTCGACGGTGAGCTCGACGCCGCCGAGGGCCGCCACCATCCGTTTGAAGCCACCGAAGTCGATCACCGCGCCGCCGTCGAAGGTGAGGCCGGTGACCGCGCCGACCGTGGTGGCGAGCAACCGGTAGCCCTGGGCGCGGTCGTAGCGGTCCCGGCCGGCGGCGCTGCCCAGCGCCATCGCCGCGTTGATCTTCGTGCGCCGGCCGGTGCTGCCGCTCGGGGCGAACGGCGGGATCCACACGACCAGGTCGCGCGGCAGCGAGAACAGGTAGACGCCGCTGCGGTCGGCGGGGACGTGCGCGACGATGATCGTGTCGGCCAGGGGTTTGACGTGGGTGCCGCGCGGGTCGATACCGGCCAGCAGGAAGTCGAGCGGACCGGACAGGGCGGCGCGCCGCGGCCCCGCCACGGACGGCACGGTGAGCGCGGCGGGCAGCAGCAGGAGGATTCCCACGGCGACGGCCAGCCGGGCCTGCCAGGGGGCGCGGCGTTTCCCTGAGTCGGAGAGGAGGCGTGTCTGCACGTCCGATGACGATATTGACCTGCTCAGCGCCGAAACGGGGCTTTTGCCGCGTACCCCCTGATGGTGGAAGGTTTTCAGGAGGTGAGCATGTCCCGGACCATCGGGGCGACCTTGGACCCGAAAAGCTCGACCGCCCGGGTACGCGCGCTGACCGACTGCGCCCCGGCGGTGTAGATCAGGTCGAACCGGCCCACGCCCAGCGTGCGGATCGCGCCGGCCATCCGGCGGGCCACCGTCTCCGGGGCGCCGATGTAGAGGGAGCCGGACTCGACCTCGTGGTCGAACTCGGCGCGCTGGAGCGGCGGCCAGCCACGCAGCGCCCCGATCCGGTCCCGCTGGATCTTGTAGGCCGGGTAGTACAGCTCCTTCGCCTCCTCGTCGGTGTCGGCCACGAAGCCGGGCGAGTGCATGCCGACCGGGTGGGCGGTGGTGCCGAGCTGCTCGGCGGCACGCCGGTAGAGGTCGATGTAGGGCGCGAACCGGGCGGCCGGTCCACCGATGATGGCGAGCATCAGCGGCAGGCCGTGCCGGGCGGTGCGGACCACCGACTCGGGTGAGCCGCCGACGCCGACCCAGGTGGCGAGCAAGCCGGACTCGGTCTTGGGGTAGACGTCGGCGTCGGTCAGCGCGGCGCGGGTCGTACCCGACCAGGTGACCGGTTTCTCGTCGAGCAGCTTCACGAACAGGTCGAGCTTCTCCTCGAAGAGCCGGGCGTAGTCGGCCATGTCGTAGCCGAACAGCGGGAACGACTCGGTGAACGAGCCGCGCCCGAGGATCACCTCGGCCCGGCCGCCGGAGAGCGCGTCGACGGTGGCGAACCGCTGGAAGACGCGCACCGGGTCGTCGGAGCTGAGGACGGTGACGCCGGAGCCGAGCTTGATGCGCTCGGTGACGCCCGCGATGCCGGCCAGGACGGTCTCCGGGGTGGAGATCGAGTACTCCGGGCGGTGGTGCTCGCCGAGCGCGATCGCGTCGACGCCGAGCTGGTCGGCGAGGACCGCCTCGGTGACGACCTGCCGGATCGCGGCCGCCTGCGAGATCGGCTGTCCGGCGTCGTCGACCGGGACGTCGCCGAAGGTGTCGAGGCCGAGGATCATGGCACTTCCCCCATACTGATTGACGTGTCAACTAGGCTGATCGACACGTCGAACAGTGGAGGGCCGAGGTTTATGCCCAGAAGACTTCCGAGCTCCGCGCAGCTGCGGACGTGGCGGGACTTCATCGAGACCGTCGAGGCGCTGCGCACTGTCGTCGCGGCCCGGCTCCAGGACGACTCGGGGCTCTCCCCCGGTGACTACGTGGTGCTGCTCGCGCTGAGCGAGGCCCCGGAGACCCGGCTGCGCCCCTCCGACCTGGCCACCACGATCGGCTGGGAGCGCAGCCGGCTGTCGCACCACCTCGGCCGGATGGAGCGGCGCGGCCTGATCCGGCGGGAGGGGTTCAGCGGGGACAGCCGCGGGGCGTTCGTGGTCCTCGAGGGGGCCGGCGCCACGGCGTTCCGGTCGGCGACCGTGCCGCACCTGACGGCCGTTCGCGAGTTGTTCGTCGATGCGCTCACCGCGGACCAGCTCGACGCCGTGGCGCAGATTACGGCAGCGTTACGGGATCAACTTCCGAAACGTTGAACCGCGGTGGCCCCGGAAGCGTATCCAGTACGGCCAGGATGCATTTCTCGGGGGAGGAGAATCGCCATTCCCACGGCGCGGCGCGTGATCGCCCCGGAGGTTCTTCTGCGGGGCGCGGCCTACCATTATCTGCAGCATTCCACGATCGACATGGATATCCTCGCCGGCGAGCTGGCGATCAGCCGGGCGACGCTCTACCGCGCGGTCGGCAGCCGGGACGCGTTGCTCGGCGAGGTGTTCTGGGCGATCGCGAAGGTCCTGATCGCCGAGGCGGCCGGGGAGGCAGGCGGCACCGGGCCGGACCGGGTGATCGCGGTGTCCCGGATCTTCACCGAGCTTCTCGACTCGGCTCCGCAGATGCGCACCTTCGTGGCGGCGGAGCCGCAGACAGCGGCCCGGGTGCTCTTCACCGCCGCCGCCGAACTGCGGCACCACGCGATCGACGCCCAGCTGCGGATCTTCGTGGAGTCGGGCATCGAGGGCGACCCGGCGGACCTGCGCCGCCGCGCCGCCCTCTACCTGCGCACGCTGGAGGGGGTGCTCTACGGACCGCTGCTGGGCAGCGGCCCGATCGCGTTCGAGGCGGCCGAGCCGGCCCTGCGGGCGTTGCTCACCGACTGATCTGGTCGCAGGTCGCCTGGTATTCCTCGACCGCGGCGCTCGCGCCCGGGCCGGGGCAGACGAACTGCTGGTAACGGGTGTCGTCGTCGACGAACAGCTTCAGCCAGGAGATGCTGAACTTCGCGATCGTCGTGTTCGGCGTGTTGGGCGCGAAGTGGCTGGCCCCGTTGAGCTCCAGGAACGCCTTCCCGGGCGCGGCCGGCAGGCTCTGGAAGAACGGCTGGGCGTGGCTGCGTACCGGCGCGATGGTGTCCGCCTCGGCGCCGATCACCAGCGTCGGCACGGTGACCCCGCGGAACGACTTGGTCAGGTTCCACGGCGTCAGCGGGATCGCGGCCTGCAGCGCGGGACGGCTCTGCGCCGCCTCCAGCGCCCCGCCGCCACCCATCGAGTGCCCGATCACCGCGACGCGTGCGGGGTCGATGCGGGTACGCACGGTGCTGCGCTGGGTCAGGAAGTCGGCGGCCGCGAGCAGCTGGCGGCCGCGGCTGGCCGGCTGGTCCGAGGTGGTCAGCGTGTCGATGTTGAACACGACGAAGCCCTGTGAGGCGAGCCGTGGGGCCAGCCAGGCCATGCTCGACTTGCGGGCGGTGAAGCCGGGCGCGATCACCACCGCCCCGAAGGTGCCGGCGCCGGTGTCGGCAGGGGCGTAGATGTCGCCGCCGCCGAAGCCGGACACCGACGCCCGGGACACCGTGGACTCCGTGATCGCGAACGGGCCGCGGACCGCCTCGATGCTCGCGTTGCTCGGCGCCGGACCCTTCGCGAACGACGCCTCGGCCGCGTCGGCATCCGGGATCAGCGTGATTCCGGCGCCACCGAGAGCGACCACGGCCGCGAATCCGAATAACTTTGGAATTACCTTGACCACTTCTCTCTCCCCACTTCGCGAAACGTTTACCGGGACAATTCTTGGCTCACCCGTAACGCGCCGACAACGGGACGGAGAATGCTGAGACGGGGGTCCGGGCACCAGACAACAAAGCGCCCGAATCGGACGAAGATTGATGGTCAGCGATCGGATGCCCGCCGTTCATCAACCGTCCTCAATGGGCAAATACGTTCCCGCCCATGGATCGGCGAACTCTTCTGCGAACCACAGTGGCCGGCGCCGGAGGCCTGGCCCTGCCCTTCACCGCCTGGTCGGCCGCCTACGCGGCGCCGGCCCAGAACGCCACCGGACCATACGGCCCGCTGCAGGCCGCCGACGCCAACGGCATCCAGCTCCCGGCCGGGTTCACCAGCACGGTGATCGCCCGCTCCCGGCAGACCGTCCCGGGCACCACCTACACCTGGCACGACGCCCCGGACGGCGGCGCGGTCATCCCGAACGGGTCCGGCTGGATCTACGTCTCCAACTCCGAGGTCAGCTCGTCGGCCGGTGGCGGGGCGTCGCGGATCCTGTTCGACTCCACCGGCACGATCGTCGGGGCGTCCCGGATCCTCTCCGGCACCAACCAGAACTGCGCGGGCGGCAAGACCCCGTGGAACACCTGGCTGAGCTGCGAGGAGACCGACCTGGGACGGGTCTGGGAGACCTACCCGCTGGGCGGCACGGCAGTGGCCCGGCCTGCGATGGGCCGGTTCAAGCACGAGGCCGCGGCCGCCGACCCGGTCCGCAAGGTCATCTACCTGACCGAGGACGAGACCAACGGGCGCTTCTACCGGTTCGTGCCGACCACCTGGGGCGACCTGTCCTCCGGCACGCTGCAGGTGCTCGTCGCCGGGTCCGGCACCTCCGGGTCGTTCACCTGGGCGAACGTGCCCGACCCGGACGGCTCCCCGACCCGTACCCGCAGCCAGGTGTCCGGGTCGAAGTCGTTCAACGGCGGCGAGGGCTGCCACTACGCCGCCGACACCGTCTGGTTCACCACCAAGGGCGACAACCGGGTGTGGCAGGTCAACCTGCTGACCAGCACGTACGAGCTGGCCTACGACGACAACCTGGTGTCCTCCGGGACCGCGCCGCTCACCGGCGTCGACAACGTGACCGGGTCGTCGTACGGGGATCTCTACGTGGCCGAGGACGGCGGCAACATGGAGATCTGCATGATCACACCGGACGACAGGATCTCGGTGTTCCTGCGCGTCACCGGACAGGGCTCGTCCGAGCTGTGCGGGCCCGCGTTCACCCCGGCCGGCAACCGGCTCTACTTCTCGTCGCAGCGCGGCACGAGCGGCGCGTCGTCCGGGGGCATCACCTACTGCGTCACCGGGCCCTTCCGGACGTGACCCCGCGCCGGCCGCTCCCAGCTGGATGTCGCGGGTCGATCCGGCACGTGGCCGGGGGCGGCCACCCGCTCCGCCACGCCGGTCAGATCCATGCCCGCGGACGATATCGACATCGGCCGCGGCAACCTATCGTGACGACGTGATGACCGTCGCTGCCGTGGCGTTCTGTCTCGGCCTCCTGCTCGTCGCCGGGGCCGGGATCTTCGTCCTCCTCATCCTCGGCGGCCTGCGGGAGCTGTGGACCCTGCGCCGGCTGCGGCCCGCCACGATCGGCACCCGCGGCCGGGTCGCCCTGGAGGGGACCACCGAGTACGGCGCCGCCGGCCGGCAGACCGCCCCGGCCAGCGGCGAGGACTGCACCTGGTACCGGACGATCCTGATCCGGGAGCCGAGCCGCGCCTTCTCGCACGGCGAGGGCCCCGACCACGACGTGATCCTCGAATCCGAGTCGCCGGTCTGGCCCGCCCTGGCCGACCGGCTCACCCGCGTCCCGGTCGATCCGCGGCTGGTGTCGCCGCGGCGTGGCCTCTACGACCCGCTGATGAGCGACCCACCGGTCTACGTGATCACCGAGTACGAGCACAGCCACGCCGAGCCGGCCGGCCTGCCGGCGATCGTCCCCGCCGACGTCATCGCCGGACTGCGCAGCTCCGAGCGTCTCCGCCTCACCGAGGTGCGGGTGCCGCACGGCCGGCCGGTCTTCGCGGTGGGGCGGACCACCCGGCGGGGGCTGCTCCCGAGCCGGGCCGGGCTGACCGTCTTCACCACCGACACCCGGGCCGCCGCCATCGCCAGACGGCGCGACGACATCCGCGTCGGCGGGGCGGCGGTCGTCTGGCTCACCGTGATCGGGCTGGTGCTGGCCGTGCCGTCGGCGGTCTACCTGCTCAACGCCTGATCCGGCGGCCGTCGGCAGCGTTCCGTCCGCTCGGCTTCTGATCCGTCGGCCACCGGCGGCATTCCGTCTGCTCGGCGCCTGATCCGCCCGCCACCGACAGCATTCCGTCCGCTCAGCACCTGATCCGCACGCCACCGGCGGCGTTCCGTCCGATCGGTGCCTGATCCGCCGGCCGCCGTGGCCGATCAGCTGCGGGTCAGCGGAGGGCCGGGTAGAGCAGGCCGGTGGCGCAGGCGCCGACCAGGGCGCCGGCCAGCACCTGGGCGGTGGTGTGGTCGCGGAGCTGGACCCGGGACCAGCCGACGGCGGCGGCCATCGGCCAGGTGAACAGCAGCGCCCAGCCGAAGACGACCGTGAAGGTCACCGCCGTGCCGGCCGCCACCAGCGAGTGGATGGAGATCTTCCAGCGGGCCAGCAGCGTGATCGGGGTGGCCACCAGCAGCGCCGCGGCCATGCACACGATCAGCGCCAGCAGGTCCCGTGGCGCGCCGGCCAGGGCCAGGGCCACCGCGCCGCATGCGGTCGAGCCCAGGCAGACCAGCATCGGCAGGGTCCGCTGGGCGCGGACACCGACGTGCCGGTCGGTCCACGCGCCCCGGCGTACGCCATACAGGATGTAGGCGATCGGCAGGAAGCTGGCCGCGGCCGCCGCGATCACGCCCATCAGCAGCGCCGACGCCGGGGACTCGACGGACGCCCAGGCCACCGCGAACAGCACCCCGGCCACCAGCACCGCCGGCGAGAGGACCTCGGTGAGCAGCCGCGCGGCCCGGTCCGGCAGCATCACCCGCTCGGTGCTCGACGTCGCCATGACGTAGATCATCGCAAATCCCCGTTCCGGCCTCCGCCCCCGTCCCGACGGCTCCACGATTCCCGACCGGGGTGCCGGGCTCGCTGATTCCGTCGATCCGGGGACAGGGCGGACCACCGGGTGGTACGGGCGTCCGGTGCGGCAGGTGGCGCGGGGCGTGCCTCTTGCGCGAGGCGGGGCGGGTGGGCCGTACCGCCGCCGGATCTTGACCTTGGGAAGCGGACCGTAAGAGGCTCGGGGGCGTGAAGCGCTTACTGCCGGCCGCGTCAGCGGCTGCGACGATCTTCCTCGTCGCCCTGTGCCTGCGGCCCGCGATCACCGCGGTCGGGCCGTTGCTGCCGCAGATCAGCGCTGACGCCGGGCTCGGTGAGGCGGCGCAGGGGCTGCTCGGGGCGCTGCCGTTGCTGGCGTTCGCGCTGGTGTCGCCGCAGGTGCATCGGCTGTCGGGGCGGCTCGGGATGGAGCGGGCGGTGCTGGCGGCGCTGCTGGTGCTGGCGGCCGGCACGCTGGCGCGGTCGTACACCGGCACGGCGGGGCTGTGGGCCGGCACCGTCGTCATCGGATGTGCGATAGCGGTCGGTAACGTGCTGGTGCCGGCGATCGTGAAGCGTGACTTCGCGGCGAACGTGTCGCGGGCGACCGGGTTCTACACGGCGTTCATCACGATCGCGGCGAGCACGGCGTCGGCGGTGGCGGTCCCCGTGGCGGACGTCGCCGACTGGCGGCTCTCGCTGGCGTTGTGGGCACTGTTGGCACTGCTCGTGGCGGCGGTCTGGGCCTACCGGGCCCGGTCGGCGCCGGCCGTCGAGGAGAGCGTCCCGGGGGTGGGCGCGCCGGTGTGGCGGCAGCCGCGGGCCTGGCTGATCACCGCGTTCATGGGGCTGCAGAGCACCTGCTTCTACGTGCTGGTGACCTGGCTGCCGACGATCGAGATCGGACACGGGGTGTCGCAGCGTACGGCCGGACTGCACCTGTTCCTGTTTCAGGGCATGGGGATCCTGGGCGGCCTCGCGGTGCCGGTGCTGCTGCGCGATCCGGCGACACGCGCGTGGGGCGCGGTCGCGGCGAGCCTGCCGGTGATCGTGGCGATGGCCGGCCTGCTGACGGCGCCGGGGCTGGCGGCGCTGTGGGCGGCGATCGCCGGGCTCGGGCAGGGCGCGTCGCTGGTGGCCGCGCTCACGCTGATCAGTTTCGGCGGGCGTACACCGTCGGAGACCACCCGGCTGTCCGGCATGGCGCAGTCGCTGGGATACCTGCTGGCCGCGGCGGGACCGGTCGCGGCGGGCGTGCTGGCCGAACGGACCGGCGCCTGGGAGGCTACCCTCGTCATGATCATCGGGCTGGGCGTGCTGCAGACGGCGGCGGGCGCGGCGGCCGGGCGAAAGGGGTCCTGATGCGCGCGCTGGTGCTGACCGGGCCGGGGAAGGCGGAGGTCCGGCAGGTTCCGGCGCCGGTCGCGGGCCCGGGGCAGGTGGTCGTCGCGGTGGAGCGGGCCGGGGTGTGCGGCACCGACGTGGAGCTGTTCACCGGCGAGATGAGCTACCTGCACAGCGGGGTGTCGTCGTATCCGCTGCGGCCCGGCCACGAGTGGTCGGGGACCGTCCGCGAGGTCGGCGAGGGTGTGGACACGTCGTGGCTGGGCCGGCGCGTCACCGGCGACACCATGATCGGTTGCGGTCACTGCCGGCGCTGCACGAAGGGCCGGCACCACGTCTGCCCGGAGCGGCACGAACTCGGCATCCGGGACGGGCTGGCCGGCGCGCTGGCCGAGCGGCTGGCCTTCCCCGCCGCGTACCTGCACGCCCTGCCGGACGGGGTGGACGCCACCGCCGGGGCGCTCGTGGAGCCGGCCGGCAACGCGCAACGGTGTGTGGACGCGGCCGCCCTGTCCCCCGGCGAGCGGCTGCTGGTGCTCGGCACCGGCACGATCGGCCTGCTCACCGCCATGCTCGCCCGCGCCCGCGGCATCCGGGTGCACCTGCTCGGGCAGGAGCCGGCGTTCGCCCGCTCGCTCGGGTTCGCCGACGTGTGGACGCGGGAGTCGCTGCCGTCGCTGCCGTGGGACGCCGTCGTCGACGCCACCAACGCCTCGTCCATGCCGGGCCTGGCCGTGGACCTGGTCGAACCCGGCCGGCGGCTCGTCTACATCGGCCTGTCCGGCACGCCGAGCACCATCGACACCCGCGACATGGTGCTGAAGGACGTGACGGCCGTCGGCATCCTCGGCGCGTCGGCGGGCCTGGCGCCGGCGATCGCCGCGTTCTCGTCCGGGGCCGTCGACCCGCGGCCACTGGTGGCCGCGACGGTCCCGCTCGAGGAGGCCGCCGACGTGCTGGCCGGGCGTCGTCCCCGATCGGCGGGCGCGGGTCCCAAGGTGCTGATCGACCCTGTGGGCGCCGTGTCAGAGGCGTGACAGGGGGCTGTCAGCGCGGGCCGCGAGCCTTCTCGGCATGAGTGATTCAGCGATCGAGGTCACCGGCCTGCGCAAGGCCTTCGGGACCAAGGTCGTGCTCGACGGCATCGATCTGCATGTCCCGGCCGGCACGATCTTCTCCCTCCTCGGCCCCAACGGCGCCGGCAAGACCACCACCGTCAACCTTCTCACCACCCTGATCCGGGCCGACGGCGGTTCGGCCCGGGTGGCCGGCCACGATCTGATCAAGAACGCCAGGGGGGTACGGGCTGCCATCGGCGTGACCGGCCAGTTCGCCGCCGTGGACGACCTGCTGACCGGGCAGGAGAACCTGCAGCTGATGGTGGATCTGAAGCGCGCCGGCAGCGCCGTGATCCCCGGCCTGCTGGAGCGGTTCGACCTGACCGGGGCGGAACAGAAAGCGGTCGCCACCTACTCCGGGGGCATGCGCCGCAAACTCGACCTGGCGATGACGCTGGTCGGCGCTCCGCAGATCATCTTCCTCGACGAGCCGACCACCGGCCTCGACCCGCGCAGCCGCCGCACCATGTGGGACATCATCCGCGACCTGGTGGCCGGCGGGGTGACGATCTTCCTCACCACCCAGTACCTGGAGGAGGCCGACCAGCTCGCCGACCGGATCGCGGTCCTCGACCAGGGCCGCATCGTCGCCCAGGGCACCGCGGCCGAGCTGAAACGGCAGATCCCGGGCAGTCACGTCCGGCTCCGGTTCGGTGACCCGGCCGCGGCAGAGGCGGCGGCCCGGGTCGTTCCCAGCGCGACCCGTGACGACGACGGCGTGACCGTGCGTGTTCCGGGTGACGGCGGCACCGCGTCGCTGCGGGAGCTGCTCAACCGGCTCGACGACCACGGCACACACGCCGAGGAGCTGTCCGTGCACACCCCCGACCTCGACGACGTCTTCCTCGCCCTGACCGGGCGTTCCCACCCCGCCACGGAGGCGAGCACCCGATGAGCGACTCGACGATCATGCTGCGACGCAACTTCAAGCACACGCTGCGCAACCCGGCCGCGGTGTTCAACTCGGTGCTGTTCCCGGTGGTCATCATGGTCATGTTCGTCTACGTGATCGGCGGGGCGTTCGACGTCGGCGTCGACTACGTGGACTATGCGACGCCGGGGATGATCCTGCTGGCCGTCTGCTACGGGCTCAGCGCCACCGCGACCGCCGTCAACTCGGACATGACCAAGGGCATCATCAACCGGTTCAAGGTGATGGACGTTTCCCGCGGCGCGGTGCTCACCGGGCACGTCGTCGCCAGCATGCTCAGCAACGTGATCGCGATCGCGGCGATCGTCGGGGTGGCGTTCGCGCTGGGCTTCCGCCCGGCGGCCGGGCTCACCGGCTGGCTCGGCGTGACCGGGCTGGCGCTGCTGCTCAGCTTCTCCGTCGGCTGGTTCACCGTCGCGCTCGGCCTGTCCGCCAAGTCGCCGGAGACCGCCGGGCTCGGCTCGGTGCCGCTGGTCATGCTGCCGTTCTTCAGCAGCGCCATCGTGCCGGCCGACAAGATGGGCGCCGGTGTCGAGCAGTTCGCCGAGTACCAGCCGTTCACGCCGATCATCGAGGCGCTGCGGTCGCTGCTCGCCGGCACACCCGACACCACGGCGGTCATCACGTCGCTGGCCTGGTGCGCGGGGATCGCCCTCGTCGGATACGTGTGGGCGATCCGTACCTTCAACCGGCGAGCGTGACCTCGGCCGCCGTCTGCCAGCCGGCTGCCGCGCCCTGCTCCGCCGCCTCGGCGAAACCCGATTCGCCGAGGCGGCCGCGCGCGGTCTCCTCGATTCTCGCGGCGTCCGGATGGGAGCGGTCCGGCAGTCCGCGTACGGCCACCGCCGCCCCCAGCAGCCGGGCCGCCTGCACGTCGTCGCCGTCACGCAGCGCCAGATCGGCGACCCCCACGAGCACCCGCGCGATCAGCGTCGGATGCCCCGCCTCGACCGCCGCCCGGAACGCCGCCACCCGCTGCGCCCGCGATCCGGCGGTATCGACGGCCAGATAGCCCAGCAGGTCGTGGATGCTCGCCCGGATGTTCGGCCACCGGGCCTCCTCACCGAGCAGCGCCGCCCCCGCCTCCACCTGCCGGTACGCCTCCGCCCGGTCACCGGCCCAGCGGGCCAGCTCGGCCCGGACGAACGCCAGCTCGGCCAGCGCCCCCGGCCAGGTGACCTGCCCGGCCAGCCGCTGCGCCTCGGCCAGGGCGGCGGCGCTCGCGTCCCGGTCTCCGGACAGCCAGTAGAGCTGCGCCTGCCGGGCCCGCCGCCGGATCACGTCCTCGGTCGAGCCGACCTCGGTGAGCACCTCGACAGACCGCTCGTAGTGGTCGCAGGCCTCGGCGAACCGCCCCCGCGTGGCGATCCGCTCGGCCAGCTCACTGAGCGCGAACGAGATCCCGAACCGCTCCCCCAGCGCCCGGAACTCGGCCAGCGCCGCGGCCAGGTGCTCGTCCGCCTCATGACCCCCGTGCCCCAGGACCACCCGCATCTTCCCCAGATGCAGCCGGGCCAGGGCACGCGCCCACGGGTCGTCGTCGTGCAGCATCGGCTCGAACGCGGACAGGGCCGCTCCCGGCTCCCGCAACAGCCGCTCCAGCGGCACCACGAACCCGATCAGCGGATGCGAGCCGTCGACACCCCGGCTGAACCGGTACGCCTGACGGATCCACTCGGCTGCCTGGTGCTCGTCACCCAGGCCCGAGTTCACGTAGAGGCTCATCAACGCGTACACGGTCGCCCGGATCGGGTCGGGCACCTCACCCGGCATAGCCAGAGCGGCGGCGATCAGCTCGTTGCCCTCGGTCTTGCGCCCGCTGAGCCACCAGTACCACCCGGCGGCCGCGGCGAGCCGCATCGCCGCCGTGGTCTCGCCCGCCGCCAGAGCGCCCCGCATCGCCGCGCCGATGTTGTCGTGGTCGGCTTCCAGACGGGCCAGCCATTCCAGCTGATCGGCGCGGCGCAGGCGGGGTTCGGCGGTCTCGGCGAGCGCGGTGAAGTAGGCCAGATGCGCCCGCCGGGCCGTCCCGGGCCCACCGCCTCCGTGGCCGCCTCCCGCTCCCGCTCCGCCTCCCGCGCCCGCTCTCGCTCCGCCTCCCGCTCCGCCTCCCGCTCCGCCTCCCGCGCCGGCACCCGCTCCTGTTCCGCCTCCCGCGCCGGCACCCGCTCCTGTTCCGCCTCCCGCTTCGGCTCCGGCTTCGGCTTCGGCTTCGGCTTCGGCCAGACGCTGGGCGGCGTACTCCTTGATGGTGCCGAGCATCCGATACCGGGGAGCGTCGCCGCCCTCGGTGACCAGCAGCGACTTCTCCGCCAGCGAGGTGAGAAGCTCGAAGCCCGCGCCGACGTGCTCGGCGGCCTCCAGACTCGCCCCACCGGCGAACACCGACAGCCGGCACAGCGCGGTCCGCTCCTCGGCGCTGAGCAGATCCCAGCTCCAGTCCACCACGGCCCGCAGCGTCCGGTGCCGGGGCAGCGCCGTCCGGCTCCCGCCGGTGAGCAGCCGGAACCGATCGTCGAGCCGATGCGCGAGCTGGTCGAGAGTCATCGTCCGCAGCCGGGCGGCGGCCAGCTCGATAGCCAGCGGCATCCCGTCCAGGGCCCGGCAGACCCGCTCCAGGGTCGCCGATTCCCCGTCACCACCCGGCCGTTCTCCGGCGACCGCACTCTCCCCGCCTCCGCCGACGCCCAGGCCCTCGCGATCGGCGCCGGCCGCACCCGACGAGACCCTGCCAAGCGCGTTCGGCCCGTTCCCGCCCACCAGAGCCTCGCCATCGGCGCCGACCGCACCCAACGGGCCCCTGCCAAGCCCCTTCCCGCCCACCAGACCCTCGCCATCGGCACCGGCCGCACCCGACGAGATTCCGCCGAGCCCACCCGGCCGACCCACGCCGAGCCGATCTCCGCCAGCCGCACCCGGCCGACCCACGCCGACCCGATCTCCGCCAGCCGCACCCGGCCGACCCACGCCGACCCGATCTCCGCCAGCCGCACCCGGCCGGTCTCGGCCCACCGCGGCCGCCCGGTCCCGCAGCAGTTGCACCGCCGACGCCTGGTCGAGCGGCTCCACATGCCACAGCGCCTCGCCGGTGATGCCGAGCGGCTCCCGGCTCGTGGCCAGGATCCGCAGCCGGTCACACTCGCCGAGCAGCCGGTGCGCGAACGCCGCCGCCTCATCGATGACGTGCTCACAATTGTCCAGAATGAGCAGCATCTCCCGATCACGGATCGCCGCGACGACCCGGTCGACCAGGTCGACGCTCGACGCGGTGCCGAGCAGCGCATCCCGCAGCCCCAGCCCGGTGACGGTCGCCTGTGCCACGTCACCGCCGGCGCCGATCGCGGCCAGTTCCACCAGCCAGACCCCACCATCAAGATCATCGACGAGGGTACGCCCGGACTCCGCCGCCAACCGAGTCTTCCCCGACCCGCCCGGCCCGATCAACGTGAGAAGCCGGCTCTCCCCGATCAACTCCCGAACCGCAGCAACATCGGCACTCTTGCCCACATAACTGGTCAACTCAGCTCGCAGATTGGTCCGGCGGGCACGCGGCCTCCCACCGTCCCCCCGCAGAACCTCGACATGCAGAGCGGACAACTCCGCCGACGGGTCGACTCCCAGCTCCGCGGCCAGCGCCTCCCGCGTCCGCTGATAGACCTGCAGAGCCTCATTGCCACGACCGGTCGCCACCAGCGCACGCATGAGCGCAGCGACCAGCCGTTCCCGCAGCGGATATCGAGCAACCAGCCCGGTCAGCTCCCCCACAAGCCCCACCAGCCCACCGCCGTCACCATCAGCCCCGGCGCTCGCACCCCCAGCGTCCCCACGGACCCCGCCCAGCCCACCGCCGGTACCGCCCGCGCCGCCCACAGAAGCGCCAAGCCCACCGCCGGCACCGCCTGCACCGCCTGCACCGCCCAGCCCACCAACCGCGCCGCCCACAGAGCCGCCAAACCCACCGCCCGCATCGCTCAGCCGACCGCCGGCACCGCCCAGCCCACCAACCGCGCCGCCCACAGAGCCGCCCAGCCCACCGCCCGCATCGCCCAGCCGACCGCCGGCACCGCCCAGCCCACCAACCGCGCCGCCCATAGAGCCGCCCAGCCCACCGCCCGGATTGCCGGGGCCGCCCACGAAGCCGCCGCCTACCGCGCTGAAACTCCCCTCCGGGACCGGATTCTGGGCGACGCGGATCTCGGCCTCGAACCGTTCCTCCGTTGCGGCCAGCCGCAGCTCCTCGAGCCGGGCGACCGCCGCGCTGTCCGGCAGGTCCACGTCTTGCAGGGCCGCACCCCGCCACAGGCCGAGGGCTTCGCGCAGCAGCCGCACCCGTTCCGGATCGTCGGCGGCCCGGGACCGTCCGGCTGTGAGCAACCGTTCGAACCGCACCGCGTCGACAGCGCCCGGCTCCACCGCCAGCCGGTAGCCGTCGGGCAGGCCCTCGATCACGCCGCCGGGCAGGGTCTTGCGCAGCCGGGACACCAGGCGGTGCAGGGCGTTGGTGGCGTCGGCGGGCGGGGCGTCACCCCAGATCCGGTCGACTAGTGTCGCTTTCGGAACCACCCGGCCGGGCTCCAGGGCGAGGGCCGTGAGCAGCCCGCGCAGGCGCGCGCCGGGCACGTCGGCGAGGGCCCCGGAGTCCGTCCGGACCTCGAACGGCCCCAATATCCCGATCTGCACGCGCCGATTTTGTCACGGGCTCGTCAAGTAGCGGATGTCCCGGATCACCTCCGAGAACGCGATCGGGCCGAGGCCGTCGAGACCGGTCACGCCGTCCAGCCGCTTGGGCAGGTCGGGCTCCTGCCAGTGGTATCCGGGCGAGTAGTTGATCTCCACCGGGGGCCCGCCGGGGAAGTAGCGCACCAGTGATCCGTGCCCGTCGGTGAACTGCCAGCCCCGTGCGCTGAGCACGAAGAGCCGCCGGCCCGCAACAGCCTCCCCCGCGAACGACGACACGTCCACCTCGGACCGCCCGGTCAGCTCCCGCCCCACCTGCGGGAACGGCTGAATGATCGCGTAGTCGGCGACGAGCGCCGCCCACGCGTCCCGATCGCCGGCGAAGTGCCACGGATGGGCCACCCCGACCGTGACGGACTCGGGCAGCGCCCACTCCTTGTCGTCGAGATCGGCGAGGCTCCGGTCCTCGGCCACCCGGAAGACCCCGGCCACCGCATCACCGTCGAGGGCCACCCACAACAGCCGCTGCGTCAGCTGCCACGTCAACGGGTGGTCGATCAGATATCGGCGGAACTCGCCGGGAGTCCACCTGCGCTCGGTGACCATGGCCTCCTCGATGGCCCGGACCCGCTCGGCGCCGACCGTCCTCGCCTCTTTCCGCAACTCGGCGAACCGCCGGTGCGCCGCCGCGGAGACGTCGTCGGCGGGCCGGGGCAGGCGGGTCAGCCGCCGCCCGGTGTCGTCGGCGATCCACGGCTGCAGCTGCTCGTCGAATCCGACGGTGAACCGGCGTGCGCCGTAGTCGAGGGCGAGCCGGCCGTCCGCATCCAGGCCGAAGTCGGGCAGGATCCGGTCGGCGAGCTGCTCGGGCCGCAGGCCGCGCGCCTCGGCGACGGCGGTGAGCCGTCCCGCGGCGGCGCGCCGGAACCCGGCCGTCTTCGCCGAGCGGCTGAGCCGGTCCAGCTGGGTGAGCGCCGCGTCGGTGCCGATCGCGGCGAACACCTCCATCGTGGTGCGCACCCGGCTGCTGACCGACGACCACTCGGGCAGCAGCGCGGTGAGCGCCCGCACGCTGGTGTCGTCACCGAACGCGGCCAGCGCCGTCATGGCGAGCGTCGTCTTGGCCGGATAGTCGGCGGCCCGCCACTGCTCGAAGATCTCCCAGGCGAAGCCGGCGAAGTCTCCGAGCTGACGCACCTGGTCGAGCTCCGGTTTCATCGCGCCGATCCGGGACGCGACGAGCAGCTGACACAGCCGGCGCACATCGGCCGGGGACAGCGGACCGGCCGGGAGCCGGGCGGGGATCAGCCACTCCGGCAGCGCGACGGCGCGGGACGGCCCGGGAATCAGGGCGGGCGCCGCCGGGTCGGACGGATCGGCGGCGGCCACGCCGGTGAGGGCCTGCACCCGGGCGCGGTCGCCGGGGTCGAGCGCCGTCAGGCACGCCGGATAGCGAAGCACGTGGTCGCGCAGCAGCTCCGACACCGCCGGATCGGTGTCCCGGGAGGCGAGCACGCGCACGGCGAGCCCGGGGTCGCGTCTGGCGGCGGCGAGCAGCGCCTGACGGACGTATTTCCGCTCCACACGGTCCAGGAGCAGCCCGAAGGCGCTCTCGGCCGGCAGCGCGGCGAGCGCCCCGACCGCCCGTTTCCGGTCGTCGGCGCTGTCGAAACAGGTGCGAGGGTCGTCGAGGAGCGCCGCCCACCCCGACCCGGCCGACGGCGAGGACGCGCCGGAGACGGCGAGGGCCAGATCGCGGGACACGGCGTCGTCGCGCTCGGCGAGCACCCGCAGCGCCCGCCCGGGATAGCGTTTCAGCGCCCCCGACTTGAGCAGCTGCCCGGGCCGGATCCGTGGCCCGTCGAGGGTGTGCCGCAGCAGCAGCCGCATGGCGTCGTCGTCGGGCGTCCCCGCCATGATCCGGATCCCGGCCTCGCCGAGCAGCTCGCGGCTCTCCCACCGATCGTCCTCCAGCCGGAACAGCCGCAGGTAGAACGGATCGGCCAGAAACGTCGCGGCGGCCGGCCCGACCCCGTCGAGCACGGTGGCGACGACGCCCATGTCCCGATATCCCAGCACCGCGTCGGTGATCGCGCCGCGCAGCGACTCCAGGTGCTCGGGGCGGCTCGCCGAGAGCACCAGCGCGCCGCGCAGGTGCCGGTGGTCGGCCCACGCCCATTCCTCCGGGCCGTCGCCCCAGCCGGCGGCGGCCGCGCAGTCGTCGCCGACCCAGTCGACCCGGGTCGGCATCAGGTAGGACGACAGGATCCGCCCGGTCGGTGACGTCCGGAACCCGGAGAGGATGTCGTCGACGTCGTCGGGCACCGCCGCGAGATGACGCCGCACGGCCCGGGCCGCCACCCACGCCCGCCGGAAGTCCTCGCCGCGCCACAGCTGCTCGAACCCGCCGCCCCGGGAACGCCAGAGGGCATCCGACCCGGCCAGCCGGAACGCCTCCCCGACGGCCTCGGCCACGAAGGACACCCCGAACCGGGCGGCCCACGCGTCGACGAGCGGCACCGCGTCGGTGGTCAGCACGGCCACGGCGGCGCCGAGCGGGGTGTCCGGATCGGTGGCCAGCAGCCCCGCGTCATACTCGACGAAGCGCCCCAGGATCCGCTCCCGGCGCTCCCGTGCCCGGTCAGTGGCCAGATACTCCCGCAGCCGCTCCTCCGGATCGCCCTCGGCCGGCGATGGCGCCGGGCGGCCACCGCGTCGCGGGTGGAGGCCGTGCCACCACTCCTCCGGCAGGCCCCAGGCATCCTCGTCGATGAGCATGCCGACACAGTAGTGACGGGGTACGACAGAATGTCGCCCGTGCCGCTCTCCGTCGTGATCGCCCAGGTCCCCGTCGTGTGGGACGTCGAAGCCAACCTCGCCACCGTGCGGGGCGTCCTGGACGGCACCGCCCCGGGCGACGTGGTGATCTTCCCGGAGGGCATGCTCTCCGGTTACGCCGAGGACCTCTCCCCGCTGGACACGATGGATCCGGACGGCATCCGCCGGGCCGTGGCCGGGCTGGCCGCCGGCAACCGGCGCCACGTCTTCCTGGGCTCGCTGTACCCGGACGAGGCCGGCTGGTCCAACGCCGCCGTCCACCTCTCCCCCGGCCGCGAGCCGCAGATCTACCGCAAGATCAATCTGGCCGTGAACGAGCGGGGCCGCCTGGTCCCGGGCGACGGCCTGCCGACGTTCCGGGTCGGCGGCACGACGGCCGCCGTACAACTGTGCCGTGAGATCCGTTTCCCCGAGCAATGGCAGCACCTGGCCACGGCGGGCGCGGCGTTCTTCGCCTATCTGACCAATGCCGCGAACCCACGGGAGCCGCAGGGGGTCTGGCGCAGCCATCTGATCAGCCGGGCCGCCGAGAACCAGCGTTTCGTCCTCTCCGCGAACATCCCCGACCCGCACCAGCACTGCCCCAGCATGATCGTGTCGCCGCGCGGTGAGGTCCTGGCCGAGCTGCCGATGGGCCGTCCCGGCATCCTGCGGCACACCATCGACCCGGCCGAGTCCTCGGCCTGGTACCTCGACCAGCGCCGGCAGGACGTGATCGCCCTGGCCTACCGTCGCGGCGATCACGAGGCCGAGATGCGGGCCGACGCTCACGGGTTCCGAGAAGCCGGTGAGAGCCGGAGACGGGGTTGAGCGGGACCACCGCATCCGGCCCGGCGGGCGCGGGTCGGTCCGGCGCCGGGACCACGTCGCGGGGACGGCCACGGGAGCCGGCGTGGCCGTACCCCCTGATCAGCTTTTCGGGTCCGGCGGAAGTGGACGGCGGCCGGCGAAGCCCAGATCGGCGCGGTGATACCAGGTGATGTCGCCGTCGCCTTCGAGCCAGCAGAGCAGGACCGGCACGTCGTCGAGGGTGGCCGGGAAGTCGACGAGCAGCGGCGCCACCCCCTTGAGCTCGGCGCCGGTCTCCTGGACCGTGGTCATCAGCTCGTTGAGGCGGGCCTCGGCGGCCTTGCGTTCGGGCAGGCCGCCGAGTGGCGTGGGCGCGCCGCCGGGGGTCAGGGCGGCGGAGAGCTCCACCAGGTCGGCACGGACGGTGAGGATCTCGGCGAGGACCGGGCGGAGGCGGGCCAGTTCCGCGCGGGCCTCGGGCAGTGTGAACAACCCCATGGCGCCGAGTCTGTCAAACGCGTGGATCGGGCCCGGCGGGGATTCCCCTGGCGCGCCCCGGTGGTATTGGCAGTACCAGGCTCGTCCGGCCGGGCGGGGCGATACTTGACGGCGTGAGCGGATCGCGGGAGTTGGGCAGGGCGCTGCGAGGCTGGCGGGACCGGACGACGCCGCAGGCGGCGGGGGTGCCGGCCGGTGGGGTGCGCCGGGCCGCCGGGCTGCGGCGCGAGGAGCTGGCTCAGCTGGCCGACCTGTCGGTCGACTACGTGGTGCGGCTCGAGCAGGGCCGGGCGACGTCACCGTCCGTACAGGTGCTGTCGGCTCTGTCGCGGGCCTTGCGGCTGTCCACCGCCGAGCGGGAGCACCTGTTCGTGCTGGCCGGTCAGACCGCGCCGGGCGCGGGCCGGATCCCGCCGGGCACGCCGCCCGGGGTGCGCCGCCTGCTCGACCAGCTCGACGGCGTCGCGCTCACCGTGTGTGACGCTTCGTGGAACATGATCGAGTGGAATCCGCTCGGCGCGGCCCTGATCGGCGATCTGTCGATGCTGCGCGGGCGGGAGCGCAACGTGGCGTGGCGGGAGTTCACCGGCATGCCCAGCCGGATCCGGTGCACGCCCGAGCAGACCACGCTGTTCCGCGCGGTGCTGGTGACCGATCTGCGGGCGGCGACCGCCCGGTATCCGGCCGATCCGGGCCTGCGCGACCTGCTGGCCGCGCTGCGGGCGGCCAGCGCCGACTTCGTGCGGCTGTGGGACGACGGTGTGGTCGGCACGCACGAGTCGAACAGCAAGACCGTGCACCATCCGGAGGTCGGCTCGTTCAGCGTCGACTGCGACGTGCTCACCGCCCCGGGCAGCGATGTGAAGGTGGTGTGCTACTCGGCGCCGGTCGGCAGCGACGCCGCCGACCGGCTCAAGCTGCTCAGCGTGATCGGCACGCAGAGCATGAGCGCGTCCTAGGAGCCCTCCTGGACCTGGTAGATCTCGTCGGCGACCAGGCCGTGCGCCTCGCGGTGCACCGCCGCAGCGGCATCCGCCGACGGGGCCTCCACCAGGCAGAAGATCTTCCCCTGGGTCTCGTCGACCCAGTAACGCTGGTATTCGACGTCGTGCCCGGCCTGTGTCTGCAGGTCCGCCACGTGCGCCTTCGCGACGTCCTCGATGTCGACGCCACCGGCGATGGTGTGGACGTCCATGAAGATCGGCATGCTCTTCCCCCTCGTCAGGTGTTCCTGACCCGACCGTACGACCGGGATCGGTACCGGTTCCCCACCTTCGGCGGACCGTCACCCACCTACCAGCCCGGGCCGCCGGGGCCGCGCCCAGCTCGTCCGTGATATCTGCTTTGACCGGCCCGGCCGGGCATCGGAGGATCAGCGGATGGCCGATTTCTCGATCAAGCCGGTGCTGACCGGCGAGCGGGTCGTGTTGCGCCCGTTCATCGACGCCGACGTGCCGGTGTTCCTGGAGGCGGTCGCCGATCCCGAGGTGGCCCGGCTGACCGGCAGCTCCCCGGAGGACGCGCCCGACGAGCAGCGGACCCGCGCCTGGTACGCCGGCCGCAACACCCAGGACGACCGGCTGGACCTGGCCGTCGTCGACCGGGCGAGCGGCGCGTGCGTCGGCGAGGTGGTCCTCAACGAATGGGACCCGCACAATCGCAGCTGCAACTTCCGGACCCTGCTCGTGGCGGCCGGCCGTGACCGCGGGCTCGGCACCGAGGCGGTGCGGCTGATCGTCGGCCACGGATTCGAGCGGCTGGGCCTGCACCGGATCTCGCTCGAGGTGTACGCGCACAACCCGCGGGCGCGGCGCGTCTACGAGAAGGTCGGCTTCGTGGCCGAGGGCGTGCTCCGGGAGGCGCTGCGCGACGGCGACCGGTGGATCGACGCCACCGTCATGTCGATCCTCGCTCACGAGTGGCCCGCCTCAGCACCGACTGGATGAACGGCGCCTTGCCCGCCCGATAGCGGGGCCGGTCGTGCTCGTCGGCTGCGGCCAGCGCGGTCTTGATCCGCCCGTACTCGGCGGCGTCCTCCGGATGCGCCCGCAGGTGGTCACGGACTTGCGCCCGACGAGGGCTCAGCCTGCTTTCGACACGATCTCCACGAGGTTGCCGTCGGGGTCCTGCAGCAGCGCGGCCCGTTTGTCGTTTCCGGAGGAGTACGGCGGCTGCACCACCGGGACCCCGGCGGCGACGAGCCGGGCGAACGCCTCGTCGACGTCACCGGTCCACACCACCAGCACCATGGCCGGCCGCCCCGGCTCGGGCTCGACCCGGTGCAGCCGCCGGGCCGCCTCGACGCTCCCCAGCCCGACGGTGAACCCGCCGAGCCGCAACTCGACATGCTCGGGCGCCCGGAACGTCTCCACGAACCCGAGCAGGTCACGATAGAAATGAACACCCGCGTCGATGTCACGGGTGTAGAGATTCACCAGCGCCGTTTCGAACATGCGTACCAGACTAGGGGATCTTCGAACGGGTAACGTGCCATGATGTTCGACGGTTTTCAGCTGGACCACATCGACGTCGGCGAGGTGACCCTGCGCGTCCGGCACGGGGGCGCCGGCACCCCGATCGTGCTGCTGCACGGCCATCCGCGGACCCACACGACCTGGCACGAGGTGGCGCCCCGCCTCGCCGCCCACCACTTCGTGGTGACACCCGACCTGCGGGGGTACGGCAGGTCGACGCTCCCGCCCGACGAGCCCGAGCACGCCCAGTCCAGCAAACGCGCCATGGCGCGGGACGTGGTCCGCCTGATGGAGCACCTGGGTCACGACCGGTTCGCGGTGGCCGGGCACGACCGGGGCTCGGTGGCCGCGTTCCGTGCCGCGATGGACCACCCGGCACGCGTGACGCATCTCGTCGTGATGGACGGCCTGCCCCCGGTCGAGCACCTGGAACGCACCGATGCCACGTTCGCGCTGGCCTGGTGGCACTGGTGGTTCCTGGGCCAGACCGACAAGCCCGCCGAGCGGGTGATCAGCGCCGACCCGGACGCCTGGTACCGCCTCCCGTCCCCCGCCGAGATGGGCCACGGCAACCACGACGACGTGCGGGCGGCGCTGCGTGATCCGGCAGTGGTGCACGGCATGTGCGAGGACTACCGGGCCAACCTGCGCATCGACCGCCGCCACGACGAGGAGGACCGCGCCGCCGGCCGTCAGGTCCGGTGCCCCACGCTGCTCCTCGAATCCGCCGAGGACGACCTGGACATCCACGGCGACCCGGCCGCGATCTGGGCGCCGTGGCTGGCCCTTCCGCTGCGCCACCAGGTGATCGAGAGCGGTCACCACCAGGCGGAGCAGGCCCCGGGCCCGGTCGCCGCCGCCATCCACGACTTCCTGTCCACCACCTGAGCCGCCGCCGCGCCCGCCCTCGCCGACGCCGAACCCCCGGCCGTGGGACGAGCGGCCGGGGGTTCGGTCCTGGGGACGGGTCTGTCAGGCGGTCACCGGGCGGCGGCCGACGGAGAGGACGTCGAGCAGCAGGGCGGCCAGGGCGACGACGCCGAGGAGGGCGAGGCCGAGGGCGTACGACTGGAACTCCCCGTAGATGACGCCCATCACCAGCGGCGGGATGAATCCGCCGAGGCCGCCCGCCGCGCCGACGATGCCGGTGACCGCGCCGACCTGGTTGGCCGGGGCGACCTGGGCGACCAGGGCGAACGTGGCGCCGCTGCCGGTGCCGAGGGCCGCGGCCATGCCGAGGAACGCGATCGTGCCGAGCGGCGCCAGGCCGGGGGTGAAGGACTGGACGACCGCGCCGAGGACCACGACGCCGAGCGCGACGGCGAGGACACGGCTGGCGGCGAAGCGGTCGGAGAGCCAGCCGCCGACCGGCCGCATGATCACGGCCAGCAGGACGAAACCGGCCATCCGGTTGGCGGCGTCGGCCTGGGTGAGGCCGTAGGCGGTCTTCAGATAGGCGGGCAGATAGACCGAGAAGGCCACGTAGCCACCGAAGGCGACGGCGTACAGGGCGGACGCCTGCCAGGTGATCCGGAGGCGCAGGACGGCGCCGAGACGCTGCGCGAGCGGCGCGGTGGGCACCGGGCGGCCGGGCGCGTCGCGGAGGACGAGCCAGGAGATCGCGGCGTACGCGGCCAGCACTCCCGCGGTGATCAGGAACGGGGCGGCGGTGCCGTCGGCGTCGACCAGCTTGACCGTGGTGAGCGCGCTGATCGCGGTGCCGCCCATGCCGACGCCGAACACACCGACGGCGAGACCGCGCCGCTCCGGCGGGAACCAGGCGTTGACGAACGGGACACCGACCGCGAACGCGGTGCCGCCGATACCGAGGAAGAACCCGCCGACCAGCAGCGACGTGAGCGCTTCGTGCCCGAACAGCCCGAGGTAGAGAACCGGGACGATGGTGGTGAGCGAGATCAGCGGGAACATCACCCGGCCGCCGTAGCGGTCGGTGAGCGCGCCGACCGGGATCCGCCCGACCGACCCGACGACGACCGGCACCGCCACGAGCAGCGCCTGCTGGAACGGGGTCAGGTGCAGCGCGGCCTGGAACCTCGTGGCGAGCGGGCTGAGCAGCGCCCACGCCCAGAAGTTGACGGCGAACCCCACGGTCGCCAGGGCGAGCATCAATCCGGCCCGGCCCCCGGTTCGGGCGGTCGGGGTCTGCGGTGTGCTCATGGTTCCACTCCATCGTCCGGCGGTGGCCCGGTCTGCGGGTCACCACCAGAGTCGCCGCCGGCACGGCGCCGCCGACAGGGACGTTGGGCCTGTCCCGGCGGGTCCCGGTCCCTGCTCACCAGGGTCCGGCCGGTTCCCGGGCGGCCCCGGACCCCGGCAGTGAGGGACGGCCGGCGTGGTTCCGGTCGCGCCACGGATTGAGGAGCGTCGACACCCGTGTGACCATGACCTGCGGGGGCCGTTGCGAGAGGAGTCCTGGTGAGGAGGGTGTACTACCGCAGCTACGACGCCGAGATCACCAGTGAGGCCTTCATCCGGGAGACCGGCGGGGAACCGGAGAGCTTCGCGATCGCCGACATCGGCGACGTGGCGATCAAGCTCGTCGAGCGCAACTGGTGGGAGCCGTGGCGCCCGAAGCAGGTGTGGGTCCTCCAGGCCCGTTACCAGGGACGGCAGGTCACCCTCTACGAGAGCCGGGAGCCACGCGTCTTCAACATGGTCACCCGTGCTCTGCAGAGGGCCCTGGAGGAACGCCCGAAGCCGCCCGGGCAGACGCCGTTCAGGCGGTGGGGCTGAGAACGGCGACGAGGAAGTCGGCGCCCGGGGCGTAGGGCCGGAGGTCCCACGTGCTGAGCAGCACGGACGGGGTCAGGCCGGCCGCCGCGGCGTCGGTGAGGAAGTCGTCGAAGTCGTAGCCGCGGCCCGCGCCGAAACCGACCACCGCCCGGCCGGCGTCGGCCAGGTGGGAGGCGAACCGCCGCAGGATCTCGCCGCGGGTGGACGGGCCGGCGAAGGCCATCACGTTGCCGGCGCAGACGATCGCGTCGAAGCGGGCCGGCAGGTCGAGCTCGCTGAGGTCGCCGACCTGCCACGTCGCTCCGGGGTGCTGGGAGCGGGCCTCGGTGATCAGCTCGGGGTCGAGGTCGACACCGGTGACGTCGTGACCGGCGGCGGCGAGGTGGCCGCCGACCCGCCCGGTGCCGCAGCCGGCGTCGAGGATCCGGGCGCCGCGCGGCACCATGGCGTCGACCATCCGGGCCTCGCCGGTCAGGTCGTCGCCGCGGGCGGCCATCTGGCGGAACCGATCGATGTACCACCGGGAGTGGCCCGGGTCGGCGGCGATCTTCTGCAGCCAGAGGTTGTCGGTGGTGCTCATGGTGCGGTTGTTACCTCTTCTGTAGGCCGGGGGTGCTGGTCACGCCCCGAAGTCGACTTTCCCGGTCTCGACGGTGCCGGCGGTGCGGCCGGGCGCGCGGTGGAACCCCCAGTAGAGGTTGGTGTGGGCGATGACCTGCTCGGGAGCGGGCGCACCATACTCCGACAGGTCCTCGGTGGTGTGCGCGTCGGAGACCAGCGTGACGTCGTAGCCCCGGACGAACCCGCCGTGCAGGGTGGAACGGATGCACGCGTCGCTCTGGGCGCCGGTGACCACCAGCCGGCCGACGCCACGCTCGGCGAGCAGCGCCTCCAGGTCGGTGGCCTCGAACGAATCGCCATACCGCTTGTGGACGATCGGCTCGTCGTCACGGCGGCTGAGCTCCGGGACATACTGCCAGTCGTCGCTGCCCTGGGCCAGGCCGCCGTCGTCGGAGTGCTGCACCCAGATGATCGGGACCTGCTCGGAGCGGGCCTTGTCGACCAGGGTGTTGATGTTGGCGATCACGTCGTCGCGGCGGGGCGCGCCGGCCACCACACCGACCTGGACGTCGATGACGAGCAGGGCGGTGCGGGGCCGATCGGTCAAAGTCGTCATGCTCCCCACCCTAGGACGAGGGTGTGACAACTTTCCGGACAGCCGCCGGAGCGGGCTGCGCCGCGGGGGCGGGCGTGCGGCGGCCACGGTAGACGACGTACGGGCGCCACAGGTAGGCCAGCGGGGCGGACCACACGTGCACGAGCCGGGTGAACGGCCACAGCGCCAGGAACAGGAACCCGCCGATCGCGTGCAGCTGGAACACCAGCGGGGCGTCGCTCATCAGGGCCGGGTCGGGCCGGAGCCAGAAGATGCCCCGGAACCAGACGGCGAGCGTCTCGCGGTAGTCGTACCCGTCGCCGAGCAGGTTGATCACCACGGTGCCGCTCATGCCGAGCACGACCATGGCGGCCATCGCCGCGTACAGGATCCGGTCCATGGTCGTGGTGACCCGCCGGATCCGGCCGCTGACGAAACGGCGGGCGATCAGCAGCGCCAGGCCGGCCACCAGCATGACTCCGGTGATCGTGCCGCCGGTGACCGACACCAGGTGGTAGGTGTGCTCGGAGACGCCGGCGGCGGCGGTCCACGACGCGGGCACGAGCAGGCCCATCGCGTGCCCCCCGATCACGCCGAAGGCGCCCAGGTGGAACAGCGGCGAGCCGAGCCGCAGCAGCCGGTTCTCCAGGAGCTGGCTGGTGTGGGTGGTCCAGCCGAACTGGTCGTGCCGCCACCGCCAGACATGGCCGGCCACGAAGACGGCCAGGCAGGCGTAGGGCAGGACGATCCAGACCAGGGTGCTCATCTGCACACCTCCGCATACGGTGCGAGGTTGGGGCCGAGGCCCACCTCGTCGAGACCGACGGTCTCGACGGGCGGCCCGTCGAAGGCGAGGGACATCAGCGCGGCGCGGTCGTCGTCGGTCAGTTGCGGCAGCAGGTCGCAGACGACATCCAGAATCAGGGCGTACGGCGTACGCGTCTCGTGCAGTGCGGCTCTCAGCAGCTCGATGCCCTGCCTGTGCTGGCGCAACGGCGCCTCGCCGTCGCCGGGCCCGGCCGTGGCCGCGAACTCCAGCACGATCGGCAGCAGGTCGGGCAGTTCCCCGCCGTTCAGGCGCAGCCCGTGCGCCCGGTACCGCTGTTTGAGCATGAGCAGCGCCATCCCGCGCTTGCGGGTGTCGCCGTGCAGGTAGTAGGTGAGGTAGAGCCCGGACCGGCGCCGCAGGTCGAACGTCTCGACGTAGTGCCGCTGCACCTCGGTGAGGGTGCCGGTGAGCAGCCACTCGACGAACCGCTCGAACCCGTCGACGCCGGCCGCGGCGGCGCGCAGCTCGCCGCCGGCCGCCAGCAGTTCCTCGTCGGGGTAGGTGAGCAGCACCGATGCCAGCTGGAAGAGGTGCGAGCGGTTCATCACGGGTTCCTCCTGCTCGCGATGGTGACCGGCACACGACCGCCGCCACCCATCCCCGGGCCGCCCTCGCCGTCGAGGGAGCAGCCACCGAGTTCCTCGAGCGCCGCGGCCTGTCCCCGGTGCGCGGCCGGGATCACGTAACGCTCGTCGTATTTGGCGATGGCGAGCAGCCGGTACATGGCCTCGACCTGCGCACCGGTCATGCCGATGCCGTCGAGCAGTTCCTGCGCCACGGTGCCGTCCAGCGTGCGGGCCCGCATGTAGGCGCGCATCGCGGCGAGTTTCATCAGCACGCCACCGGCTGCCGCGGTGTCGCCGGCGGTGAACAGCGACGCCAGGTATGCGACGGGGATCCGCAGGTCGTCGATGGTGTGGAAGATGTCGTCGGCGTTCGTGTCGTCGCGGCCGGCGGCGCCCGCGGCGTCCAGGACCGGTGACAGCGGCGGCACGTACCAGACCATCGGCAGCGTCCGGTACTCCGGGTGCAGCGGCAGCGCGATCCGGTACTCGCTGATCAGTTTCCACACCGGCGAGGCCTTGGCGGCCTCGATCCACTCCTCCGGGTGGCCGGCCTCGCGGGCGGCCCGCTGCACGTCCGGGTCGAACGGGTCGAGGAAGACGGCGCGCTGCGCGTCCAGCAGCTCCTCCTCGGGCACCGACGCGGCGGCGAGCACGGCCTCCTCGTCGTACCACAGAATGCCCAGGTAGCGGAGGCGGCCGACGCACGTCTCGCTGCAGATGGTGGGTTGCCCGGCCTCGATCCGCGGGAAGCAGAGGGTGCACTTCTCGGCCTTGCCGGTGGCGTGGTTGACGTAGACCTTCTTGTACGGGCACGCCGACACGCACATCCGCCAGCCCCGGCAGCGGTCCTGGTCGACCAGGACGATGCCGTCCTCCTCGCGCTTGTACATGGCGCCGGACGGGCACGCCGAGACGCACGCGGGGTTGAGGCAGTGCTCGCAGATCCGCGGCAGGTGGAACATGAAGGTCTTCTCGAACTCGAACGTGACCTTCTCGACCATGTTCCGGAAGTTCGGATCGTCCTTCCCCGAGTCGCCGCCCAGCGAGTCCTCCCAGTTCGCCCCCCACTCGATCGACATGGGCTCACCGGTCAGCTTCGAGTACGGCTGCTTGACCGGGGTGTCCTTGAGCCCGGCCGGCGCGTTGACCAGGATGTCCTTGTCGAAGGTGGCCGGCTCGTAGTAGTCGTCGATGGCCGGCAGGTCCGGGTTGGCGAAGATCCGGCTCAACCGCTTGGCCCGGCCGCCGCCGCGCAGAACCAGCCGGCCCTTGGTGTCGAGTTTCCAGCCGCCCTTCCAGCGGTCCTGGTCCTCGTAGTGTTTCGGGTAGCCGATGCCCGGCTTCGTCTCGACGTTGTTGAACCACACGTACTCGGTGCCCTCGCGGTTGGTCCACGTCTGCTTGCAGGTGACCGAGCAGGTGTGGCAGCCGATGCACTTGTCGAGGTTCATCACCATGGCGACCTGCGCTCGGATGCGCATCAGTACTCCACCTCACTCGTGCGGCGGCGGATCACGGTGATCTCGTCGCGCTGGCTGCCGATCGGGCCGTAGTAGTTGAAGGCGTAGGTGAGCTGGGCGTGCCCGCCGGCCAGGTGGGTGGGTTTGACGAGCAGCCGGGTCATCGAGTTGTGGTAACCGCCGCGTCTGCCGGACTTCTCGGTCTTGGGGACGTTCACCGTGCGCTCCGGCGAGTGGTATTGGAAGACGGTGCCCTCGGGCATCCGGTGGCTGACCACGGCACGGGCCACGACGACGCCGTTGCGGTTGTGGGCCTCGATCCACTCGTTGTCGCGGACCCCGATCTTCTGCGCGTCCTGGACGCTCATCCAGATCACCGGGCCGCCCCGGGACAGGGCGAGCATCAGCTCGTTGTCGTGGTACATCGAGTGGATCGACCACTTGGCGTGCGGGGTCAGGAACCGTACCGTCACTCCGCCGTCGACCGCGTCGCCGGGCTTGCCGAAGTGGCGGGCCATGTTGAGCGGCGGCCGGAAGGCCGGCAGCTGCTCGCCGAGCTCGGCCACCCAGTCGTGCTCGACGAAGAAGTGCTGGCGGCCGGTGATCGTGTGCCACGGCTTGAGGCGCTCGACGTTGATCGTGAACGGGGAGTAGCGGCGGCCGCCCTTCTCCGAGCCGGACCACTCCGGGCTGGTGAAGACGGGTTGCGGCGCCTCCTGGGTCTCCTGGTAGGTGACCCGGTCCTTCTCGTGTCCTTCGATCAGGTCGGTGAACCGCCGGCCGGTACGTTTCTCCAGCTCCTCGAAGCCCGCGTGGGCGATCCGCCCGTTGGTGGTGCCGGAGAAGGCGAGGATCGCCTCGCACATCCGGTCGGCGGTGGCCAGCGACGGGCGGCCGTCGATCACCCCGTTCTGGTGCTTGAGGTAGTCGACCTCGGCCGTCACGTCGACGGTGATCGCCTTCGTGGTGGTGCCGAGCTTCTCCATCAGCGGGCCGACCGTACGCATCTTCGTCCCGATCCGGGTGTAGTCGCGCTCGATGGTGATCAGCTTCGGCATGGTCCGGCCGGGGACCGGCTCGCACTCGCCGGACTTCCAGTCGCGCACCCGGCCGCCGGGCATGGCCAGCTCGTCCGGGGTGTCGTGCTGCAGCGGCGCGGCCAGCACGTCGGTCCGGGTTCCGAGATGCGTCACCGCCAGCTCGCTGACCTTGTCGGCCAGGGCCAGGAACGTGTCGTAGTCGGTGTGCGCGTCACCGGGCGGCTCGACGGCCGGGCTGAACGCGTGGACGAACGGGTGCATGTCCGTGGTCGAGATGTCGTGCTTCTCGTACCAGGTGGCGGCCGGCAGGACCAGGTCCGAGTGCAGGCCGGTGTTGGTCATCCGGAAGTCCAGCGTGGTCAGCAGGTCCAGCTTGCCGACCGGCGCCTCGTCACGCCAGGTGACGTCGCGGGGGCGATGGCCGGGTTCGCACTCGGTGGCGGTCGCGCCGGAGTCCACCCCGAGCAGGTGGCGCATGAAGTACTCGTTGCCCTTGCCCGACGAGCCGAGCAGGTTGGCGCGCCACAGCGTCAGGCAGCGCGGGAAGTTCGCCGGGTCGTCGGGGTCCTCGGCGACCGGCTTCAGACCGCCGGACCGCAGCTCGCGGACGACGTACTCCTGCGGCTCGATTCCCTGCTGCTTCGCGAGATCCGCGATGTCGAGGGGGTTGCGGTTGAAGAACGGGTGGCCCGGGCTCCAGCCCATCCGCTGCGCGGCCGCGACCGTGTCGGCGAACGCCATCCCGGCGAACCGGCCGGTGCCCAGCGGCGACGACAGCTCGTCGGCCGGGACCCGCTCGTAGCGCCACTGGTCGGTGTGCAGATACCAGAACGGCGTCGACGCCTGGTGGCGCATCGGCCGCTGCCAGTCGAAGGCGAAGCTCATGTGCTGCTGGCCGGTGACCGGGCGGGCCTTCTCCTGGCCGACGTAGTGCGCCCAGCCGCCGCCGTTCACCCCCTGGCAGCCGGTCAGCGTGACCAGCGAGATGAACGCGCGGTAGGTCATGTCGGAGTGGAACCACTGGTTCGCGCCGGCGCCCAGCACGATCATCGAGCGGCCGTTGCTGCGCTCGGCGTTGCGGGCGAACTCCCGGCCGATCCGGGCCGCCAGCTTCGCGTCGACGCCGGTGATGCGCTCCTGCCAGGCCGGGGTGTTCGGGGACCCGGCGTCGTCGTAGCCGGTCGGCCATTCGCCGGGCAGGTCGCCGCGGCGCACCCCGTACGTCGCCATGATCAGATCGAAGACCGTGGTGACGAGGTGGTCGCCGACCCGGCGCACGGGGACACCGCGGCGGATCGTGGCGCCGCCCTCGGTGTCGCCGATGTCGAAACGGGCCAGCTCGATCTCGACCGCCTCGCCGGATTTCAGGCCGATCTCGGGAACGACGTCGCCGAGATCGAGGTTCCATCGGCCGGGCTCGCCGTAGCGGTAGCCCAGAGAGCCGTTCGGCGTGACCAACTCGCCGTTTCGAGAGTCGATCAGGACGGTCTTGTGCTCGCCGTCCACGTCGCCGAGATCCGCAGCCGTGAGGAAACGGTCCGCCTTGCCGTCCACGATCGTCACCAGGAACGGCAGGTCAGTGTATTTACGAACATATTCCAGGAAGTACGGGACCTCGCGGTCACGGAAGAACTCGGTCAGGATCACGTGGCCCATCGCCATCGCGAGCGCGCCGTCCGTGCCCGGGTGCGGGGCCAGCCAGTCGTCGGCGAACTTCACGTTGTCGGCGTAGTCGGGGCTCACCGCGACGACCTTGGTGCCCTTGTAGCGCGCCTCGGCCAGGAAGTGCGCGTCGGGCGTACGCGTGACCGGGATGTTGGAACCCCACATCATCAGGTAGGTCGCGTTCCACCAGTCGCCGGCCTCGGGCACGTCGGTCTGGTCGCCCCAGATCTGCGGCGACGCGATCGGCAGGTCCGCGTACCAGTCGTAGAAGCTGAGCAGGGTGCCGCCGAGCAGCGCGTGGTAACGGGTGCCGGCCGCGAACGACGCCATCGACATCGCCGGGATCGGCGAGAAACCGACGACCCGGTCCGGGCCGAACGTCTTCACCGTGTAGACGTGCGCCGCCGCCATCAGCTCGACCGCCTCGTCCCAGGTCGCCCGCACGAACCCGCCGCGACCACGTTGCGCCTTGTAGGCCTGCGCCTTCAGCGGCGTCTCGACGATCTCCGCCCACGCGGCGACCGGGTCACCCAGACGCTGCCGCGCCTCCCGGAACATCTCGGCGAGAACACCGCGGAGGTACGGGTGACGCACGCGCGAGGGCGAGTACTCGTACCACGAGAAGCTCGCCCCTCGCGGACAGCCCCGCGGCTCGTAGTCGGGTGAGTCGGGCCCGGTCGTCGGATAGTCGGTGGCCTGGTGCTCCCAGGTGATCAGCCCGTCCTTGACGAACACGTTCCACGAGCAGGAGCCGGTGCAGTTGACGCCGTGGGTCGACCGGACGACCTTGTCGTAGCGCCAGCGGTCACGGTAGAACGCGTCCCACTCGCTGTTGTCGACCCGATGCAGCGTACGGCCGTGGTCGCCGACCGTCTCGCGGGTGAGGAAGCGGCGTGCGCCCAGCAGAGGGGCGGTTCCGGGATCCAGTGACACGGTGGTTTTCCTTCGCCGGCTCAACGTTCGGCCGAGCGGCTGCCCGACGCACCTCAAGGCTGTCCGACAACCCACGGGACCGCCTGAGCCGCCGGTCCCCCTCTACCCGGGACCAAGGTCCCGCCCGCTCTTGGCCGACAGGCCCGGGTCCTGCATATTGGCGGGCATGAGCCGCAGTCCGGTACTCACCGAGGTGGCCCGGCTGGCCGGAGTCTCCGTCGCCACCGCGTCCCGTGTCCTGACCGGGCGCGGACCGGCCTCCGCCGCCAGCCGCGACGCCGTGCTCCGGGCCGCCGCCGACGTCGGCTACGTGCCGCATCCGGTGGCCAGCCGCCTCGCCCGCGGCGCCGGGACCCGGCTGCTGTTCGCCGTCCGGGACCGCCGGGCCGGCATCCTGTCCGACCCGTTCGTGACCCGGGCGGCCGCCGCGATGGCCGCCGCCGTCGAACCGGACGGGCTCGGCGTCGCGCTGCGCCACCTGCCGCTGGCCGCCGCCGCCGAACTGGACCGGATCGCCGCCGACCGCAGCGTCGCCGCCGTGGTGCTGGCCGGGCACGACTCGCTCGACGACGTGCCCGCCCGGTTACGGGGGCGGTTCGCCGCGATCGGGGCGGGCGGCATCGACGTCGACAGCGAGAGCGGCATCGGGGCCCTGCTACGCCACCTGCACACCACCGGGCGGCGCCGGATCGCCCTCATCGGCGGGCCACCGTGGCTGGCCGCCGCCCGCGCGCCACTGCGCGCCTACACCGCGCTGATGCGTGACGCCGGCCTGCCGGTCCGCGTCGTGACCGGCGACTTCACCGCGGTCCGGGGATGTGCCGCCGCGCGTGCCGTGCTGCGGCGATGGCCGGACACCGACGCCATCGCCACGGTCAGCGACGCCACCGCCCTCGGCGCCCTCCGGGCCCTCGCGGAATCCGGCGTCCGCGTCCCGCACGACGTGGCCGTCACCGGCTTCGACGACATCCCGTTCGCCGCCAGCGCCTCCCCCGGCCTGTCCACCGCCACCCACCCGGTCGAGCTGATCGCCACGGCCGCCGCGAGGGCCGCCCTCGGCTCAGCCGTCCGGGACCGCCTCTTCCCGAGCCGGCCGGTCCTGCGAGCCACCGCCTGATCCGCACGCACTCCCGGGCTGCCGGTACAGGCCGGCCAGTTCCGCGCCGATCCGGGCCAGTTCGGCGCGCACCGCGGGCGGGTCCAGGACCTCGACGGCCGCACCCCAGCCGGCCAGCGTCCGGGCGATATCGCGAGGCTCCGGCGCGCCCACCCGGACCCGGGCCCGTCCGTCGGCGAGTATCTCCGCCACCTCGCAGTGGCGGCCGAAGTGGTCCCGCAGCACCCACACGAAACGCCGGTCGACCAGCAGGGTCGCCGAGGTCCGGGACCGCATCCGCTCGACCTCGCCGACCACCTCGTCCCACGCCGCGTCCAAGTCGAGATCAGCCGGCCGCTCGAACGTCTCCCCGGTCACGACCACCCGGGACATCCGGTCCACCCGGAAGGTCCGCCGGCCGTTCACGGTGCCCGCCACCAGGTAGTGGATGTCGCTCTTGTCGATCACGCCCCACGGCTCCGCCACCCGCTCGGCATCCTCACCACGCCCCCGGTAGACGAACCGGATCCGGCGACGGGCCACCACCGCTTCCTGCAGCAGGGCCACCGCCTCCGGCGTCTCCGGCGCCCGCTCACCCCAGCCCGCCGGATCGATCAGGGTCGCGCCGGCGGCGGCCTCGGCGTCGGCGCGAAACGGGGCGGGCAGCGCCCGGAGCAGCTTGCGCAGCGCCGTCCGCGCCGTACCGGAGACCGCAGCCGGGCCGGTGAGCAGGAACAACGCTCGCGCCTCGGCCGCCGACAGGCCGCTCAGGTCGGTGCGGGCGCCGCCGACCAGCGACCATCCGCCGTGCCGTCCGGGCTGCGGACAGACCGGGACACCGGCCGCGGACAGCGCCTCCAGGTCACGGCGGGCGGTCGCCACCGACACCTCCAGTTCGGCGGCGACCTCGGCGGCCGTCACCCGGCCCCGGGTCTGCATGAACAGGAGAGTGGCGACGAGCCGGTCCGCACGCATGCCGTCAGGTTCTCAGGAAAAGTGCTCAGGAGGTGAGCACTTAATCCGGAAGCATCGACGTCGACACCAACCGAAGGGACGACCCACATGCTTCGCGGACTCACCACCGTCACCTTCCTCGCCGACGACATGGCCGCGGCCCGCGCCTGGTACACAGCGGTCTTCGAGGCGGAGCCCTACTTCGTGCGGGACGGCGCCTACCTCGAATGGCGGACCGGCGACTACCAGCACGAGTTGGGGCTGCTCAACGCCAGGTTCGCACCGCACCCGCCGGCCGGGGCGCCGTCGGGGGCGATCGTCTACTGGGCAGTCGACGACGTCGAGGCCGCCTACCGCCGGCTGCTCGGCCTGGGAGCGACCGAACACGACAAGCCCACCGAACGCGGACCCGGGTACGTCACGGCCTCGGTCACCGACCCGTTCGGGAACATCCTCGGCGTCATGTACAACCAGCACTATCTGGACATCGTGGGGTGTGGCCGGGCCCTCGCATGAGCCCGGCGGCGCCGTGCCGGCCGCAACCGGGCAGCCCCGTCGCCGAGGATGCGGCGGGACGGGATGGTTGCGGTCGGTGGCGGCGGGATGCGTACCGGCAAAGGCTTGTGGTGGAAGCGTTTCCACCGCCTATCGTCCGGTCGTGCCCGAAATCCGCCTGTACCGGCCCGCCGACCGCGACGCCATTTACGACATCTGTGTCCGCACGGCCGACGCCGGCGACGACGCCCGCGGCCGGTATTCCAGCGACGACCTGATGGGCGATCTGTTCGCGGGCCCCTATGCCCATCTCGAACCGCATCTGGCCTTCGTTGTCGACGACGGCGGCGAAGTGGTCGGTTATGTCGTGGGGACCGACGACACCGCCGATTTCGTACGCCGTTACCGCGCTGAGTGGATTCCGCTGATCGGCGACCGTTATCCGGTGCCCCCTCAACCTCCGCGCACTCCCGAGCAGGACATGGTCGCCCTGCATTTCCACCCGGAACGCATGCTCGTCGACGGGCTCGACGGATATCCCGCACACCTGCACATCGACCTGTTGCCCGCCTACCAGGGCCGCGGTTTCGGCCGTCGTCTGATCAACCGTTTCCTGCGTACGGTCGACGCGCCCGGTGTCCACCTGGGCATGCTCACCGCGAATGTGAAGGCCAGGGGCTTCTACGACCGCCTGGGATTCACCGTCCTGCCCGTCCCCGACCCGGGTCCCCTCACCTACCTGGGCATCAGAACTCACCAATAGTCTTCGGCGGCCTCGGCCTCGATGTCCGAGTGCCCGCCGTCCGATTCCCGGTCCCGCCGGGCCAGCTCGTGCGCCACGATGAGGACCTGCCGGCGCGGGTCGACGAACCCGGCCATTCCGGCGACCATCGGCCGTAGCGCTTGCGCCGACGAACGCCGGGGTTCGGGGGTTCGCTCCAGGATATAGGCGGAGGCGGCCCACTCGTCGCCCCAGACGACCACGCCGGCCAGCAGGGCGACGAATGGCGGGTCATAGGTCGCGGTCTGCCGGATGATCAGCTTGGCCCGCATGTTGTCGGACATCTTCGGATACTGGGCCACCAGGATCGCCTTCGACCAGCGCATGGCGAATCGCGCAATCTCCCTCTCGTGGAAGCCCATCAGCCTTTCGACCTCATCGAGGGTGAAGGCCTCGGGGTTCTGCGCGACGTAGGCCGCGAGAGCGGGAAGCGCGTTGTGATCGATGCTCCTGCCGGATGCCGGATCCAGGATCTCCTGGACCGCCCAGGTGCTCTCCAGAGAATTGTCCGGTTCGGTGAAAGCGCGGCCCACCAGGCCCATCACGTTGATTTCCAGGTCCGGGCTGTCGACGTCGAATCCCATCAGCCCGTGTCCCGCGTTGGCGATCATCGCCTCCAGCCGATCGGAGGCCAGCCAATGCGCATGGACGGTGTGCTGGGCCTCGCCCTTTCCCCCGTCGGAGACCGCCCGCTCCGGAACGCGGTCGGGCGCCATCCGCCCCAGCAGCTCCGGGCCCAGATACGCTTCCCAGATCCGCACGAGCCGCGGCCACCAGCTCGCGGGCGCTCCCGGCGGGCTGATCGACTCGATCGTGACGGGCATTTCCTCGACCGCCAGCAGAAGCAGCATCAGGTTGGCGGTATAGGTCGCGAACCTTTCCACATATCCACCGGGAGACGGCTCGTAGGCGCCGAACCGGCCGGGACCCCATCGGTTCCCGGATTCGCGGATCAGGATGCGGAGAATCCGGCGGGCGCCGGCCACGCTGTCCGGGTGGGCGTGCAACTGGCGGACGAACGGCAGGACAGCCGACGCCCCGGAGTCGAGGGTGTGGTGCGACAGCAGGGCGTAGAGGCGGTCGTCGTCCCAGTTCTGGGAGGAGGGCCGATCGCGGGACTCCCACAGCTCGGCCAGTTCCGACCGGATGAAATGGGCGATCAGATACTCGCTGAAGGTCGCGTGCAGGAATTCGTAGCTGCGCCCCTCATGCCGTTCCCCGGCCTCGGCGGAATGGATGAAGAAGAACCGGCCGAGCACCCGGCGGGCGCTGTTCAGCGCGATTCCGCGTCGCGGCGCGGGCCGCTGCGGGGCCGGCGCCGGATCGAGGGCGTGCAGGTCGTCGAGGAGCAGTTCCTCCTCGACGTAGTGCCGGCCCCGGTTGAACATGGCGAACGCCGCGATGCCGAGCCGCCACAGTTCGGCCCGGATCAGCGTCTCCTCACCGGCATCCGTTTCGGTGTCCGTCGGTTTGCCGAGTTCCCGTTTGATGAACCGGCGCAGGATGTCACCGTAGATCTGAGCCGGTGTGGACTCCTCCGCCATCGCCGGAAGCCCACTGGACACGCCGTAGAGAACGAGCAGCAGCAACAGCAGCGGCTGCCGGGCCATGCCGCCGTAGGAGAGAACCGACTCGATTGCGGGAATGCCGTGCTCCCGACGGGGATTGGCCCGTCTCCAGATGTCGAGCCACATCTCCACCTGCTCGGGGCGGAAATCCTCCAGCTTGACGACGAGACAGCCACCCGGAATGCGGGCCAGATCCGCCACCAGCGTCCGGGAGGTGACGACCACCGCGACCGGGTGGCCCACCTTCCGCTCGGTCCGCTGGAAGTCGACGACACTCGCCAGATAGTTCGACTCCGACGTCCCGGAGGCCTGCATGAATTCGTCGAGACCGTCGATGAGCAGCACCCTGGTGGCGCCGTCGGACGCCTCGTTCAGCTCGTCCCACTCCACGTGCCCCTGCGTGGCCCGGCCGAGGGTGTCGGCGAACTGGCGATAGACCGGGGCGGTCGCGTCCGGCACCTTGCGAAGCGGAATCCGGGCCACCGCGAACGCGTCACTGCCGGAGAGCCGGGCCGCACAGACCTTGGTGAACATGCTCTTTCCCGAACCCGGATGCCCGAGCACGACCAGCGGCCGTTCATGGCTCTGCGGTGACGCGAAATAGGCCGCGAGAAAGGCGTCCAGATCGGTGCCCTCGACACCCGCACGGTTCCACCAGTCCTCGTCGGCGGGCCGGGAGTCGGCGCCCATCACCGTCCACCGGAACGACGGGCTCAGGTAGGCCGCCTCGATCGTGGGGATCTCCAGGTCAGGCAGGTCGTCCGAGACACCGGCCGTGACGATCGGGTCGGCAAGGACGGCACGGTTGAAGTTCGCGTTGGCCCGGCGTACCCGGCCGGCCTGCTGCCGGGCGGCGCCCGCGAACGAGATGACCAGCCGCTCCAGCCGGGCCAGCGAGTCCACGGCCCGTCCGGCCGCGAGCTGGGTGGCCCGATGCTCGCCAAGCATCGCCCAGATCTCGAACTCACCCACGTCGGCGGCCAGTGACCGGTACTCGGCGTCGTACCGCCGCAGCGCCCGCTCGACGACGTCCTCGATCAGCGGTTGCGCCGGGCTGTCCACTTCGGCCCGCTCCCAGCAGGCGAAATGCTGGAAGAATCGGATGCTCAGAGAGGCAAGTTCCCGGTAGAGCCCGGCGATCGCCGTGTCCCGGTTGTCGTGGAACCCGGACCCGGCCCACGGCAGCGGCACACGGGCCGTGCTGAACGGGCGAGTGAGGTGGTCGTGCGCGAGCGTCGCCGCGGCCTGGTCGGTGAGCCGTTGCTTGTCGTCGTCGGTCACACCGATCCGGTCGTAGACAGGCCCGACACTGTCCCGGATCGCGGCGAAGAACGCCCCGTAGACGAGCGCGGTGTGCGTGGCGGCGAGGACGTCGTCCCGGTCCGCGGTCCGCCCGCCGCGGAGCCTGTCCCGTCCGAGGCCCACGAGTGTGGTGAGGAGTCCGACGAGCTCGTTCTTCTGGTCGACCCAGCCCCAGACCGTGAGCAGCCCCGCCGAGCCGGCGACGACCCCGGCCGGCCCGGCGGCGAGCACCCCGGCGCCGAGGAGCGCCCCCAGCTTTTGCGCCCAGCCGTCATCCGGCCCGGAGAGGATCGCCCGAGCGCCGTCCAAACTGTAGGGAGAGGGTGCCATCAGTTCCCATCCACGAGCACGATGTTCCGCAGCACGTACCGATGTGGAGGGTAGAGCACCACCCGCGACGCCTGCGGGCCTTCGCCGCCGCACCCATCCGCCGCCCTGCGGCCCACCGGGTCGCCCACCGCCCACCGCATGCTCAGCGGCCGGATGAAGTCGGCACGCCGGCCACCAACAGCCTGCGGCACGCCCGGTCGCCCACCACCCTCGGCACGCCCGGTCGCCCACCGCATGCTCAGCGACCGGATGAAGTCGGCACGCCGGCCACCAACAGCCAGCGGCACGCCCGGTCGCCCACCACCCTCGGCACGCTCAGCGGCCGGCCGCACTCGGCGCGCCCGGCCGTCAGCCGGGCTCGCCGAGTGTCCGGAGGAATCCGGCGGTGATCGTGTCGCAGGTGGGCAGCGCTCGGGCGGTGCCGGGGATGCGCGCCACCGTGGTGGCGTCCCGGATCGCACTCAGCGCGAGCAACAGCGACTCACGGAATCGCGGCTCCCGAGCATAGGTCGGCAGGGCCTGCTCGGCGACCGCGACCACCCGGTCGGTGACCGCCACCAGTGTGGCCGCAGTCTTCTCCGCGGTGTCGGGATGGGTCCGCGCCAGCACCAGAAGCTCCGCCACGACAGCGAGAACCGGCGAGTGGAAACTGTCCCACACACGGCGCAGCAGCAACCCGGCTCGTTCCCGCTCGGTGCTGCCCTCGACCGGCCGGGACGCCTCATCGAGCAGCCGGGCGGCCAGGCGGTTGATCGCGGCGTCGATCAGGGCGGCCTTCGTCGGAAAGTAGTGCTGCTGCAACCCCTGACTGACCCCGGCAAGCTGAGCCACGCCCCGAGTCGTGGTCGCGGCGAACCCCACGGTCGCCAGGCTCTCCAGCGTCGCGTCGAGCAGAGCATCGACGGCCTGCGCACGCCGCGCCGCCCGCACCCCGCCGTGTGTCACCCGCCGATCCTAACTTTCACCCCAAGCCAGCCGACTTCTCAAGTCAGATGACTTGGTTTAGCGTGTCAGCCAACCCCGGTGGTCCCGGATATGCGTGTCCCCGCCCCTCTGGTCACTTGAACCCATCCACGCACTCTCAGCCCTGACCTCGTCCGAAATGCCCGGCCTCCGCCGCCTTCCGAACCACCAACCCTCGCCGCTCGGGAACCACCAACCCCTCACCGCTCGCGAACCACCAATCCCTCGCCACAGCCGAACCACCGAACCTCGCCACAGCCGAACCACCGAACCTCGCCGCTGCCGGACTTCGCCGCTGCCGAATCCCGAACCTCGCCACCTCCCGGATCTCGGACCAGTCCGCCGTCAGCCCTGATCAACCCCGCACGAACTCCCGGAGGAGCCGATGTCCGGAGCCGGGCTCGCCCGTCTGAGCACGATCTACCACCAAGGTGTCCTCGGCCGGCGCCCCCGCGTCCCGGCCGACTTCGCCGAGCTGGAGCGCCGTGCCCGCCGGGCAACCAGCGCCCGCGCCTGGACCTACGTTGCCGGCGGCGCTGGTGAAGGGCGAACCACGCGCCGCAACCGGGAGGCGTTCGACCGCTGGTCGATCGTGCCGCGGATGGCGTCGGGCGCCGTGGACCGCGACCTGTCGATCGACCTGCTGGGCACCCGCCACTCGACACCGTTGCTGCTCGCACCGGTCGGGGCCGGCGCGCTGATCGCCACCGACAGCGACCTGACGATCGCCCGCGCCGCCGCCGCGACCGGCACCGCCTACATCTTCTCCAATCAGGGCTGCAACCCGATGGAGGACTGCGCCGCGGCGATGGGCGACGCCACACGATGGTTCCAGCTCTACTGGAGCAAGGACGAGCAGCTCGTCGACAGCCTGATCGCGCGGGCCGAGGCGATCGGCGCCGGAGCCCTGGTCGTCACCCTGGACACCACCGTCCTCGGTTGGCGTCCGCAGGATCTCAACCTGGGCTCGTTGCCGTTCAGCCGTGGCGAGGGCATCGCCCAGTACACCTCGGATCCCCGTTTCACGCAGATAGCCACCGAACGGGCCGGGCTGCCCTCGCCGAAACCCGAGGTCACGCTCGGAGCGATCCGCACGCTGCTGGCGATGACCCGCAATCATCCGGGCCGCTTCTGGGCGAACCTGCGCTCGCCGCTGCCGAGGGCGTCGGTGGAGACGTTCCTCGACATCTACTCGAACCCGGGCCTGAGCTGGGATCATCTCGCCACCCTCCGGTCCCGCACCCGACTGCCGATCGTCTTCAAGGGGATCCTGCACCCGGACGATGCCCGCCGGGCCTTCGATGTCGGCGCGGACGCCATCGTGGTGTCGAACCACGGTGGCCGACAGGTCGACAACTCCATCGCCTCCCTCGACGCGCTGGTCACCATTCGTTCCGCACTCGGCCCGGAACCGACGGTCCTGCTGGACAGCGGCATCCGCACCGGCGCCGACGTCTTCACCGCCCTGGCCCTGGGCGCGAACGCCGTGCTGCTGGGCCGCCCGTACATGTACGGCCTGGCCCTCGCCGGCCAGAGCGGTGTCGAAGACGTGATCCGCAACGTGATCGCGGAACTGGACCTGACCATGGCCCTGACCGGCACCCCTGACATCGCCGCGATCACGCCGAATCTGCTGACCGGAATTGCCGCCTGACACGTCGGTCAGGCGGTGGCTGGTCGCTCGGCCCGCTCGCCGAACCGGAGACTGCCCGCGCTCAGTGCCACGAACACGGCCAGCACCACGGGAATGCCCAGCGCCACCGGCAGCCCCACGAACGTCGCCGCGGCCCCGATGGCGATCGGCCCCAGCAGGAAACCGACGTAACCGATGCTCACCACGGTCGACAGCGCCTGCCCGGCACGCCGCGGGTCCACGCCCGCCGCCGCGGAGAAGAACTGCGGAGCGACACACGACACCCCGAGGCCCAGCAGACCGAACCCGGCCACCCCGGCGACCGGGTGATCGAGCAGCAGGCACAGACCGAGACCGGCCGCGGCGACGAGACCGCTGGCCCGGATCAGCGTCACCGGCCCGAACCGGGTGGTTGTCCGGTCACCCACGAGCCGTCCGGCGGTCATCAGAATGGCGAAGGCCGCATACCCGTACGCCGCAAAGCCCTCCGAAGCACCGAGATCCTCGCGCAGATAGACGGCGCTCCAGTCGGCGGCCGCGCCCTCGCCCACCAGCGTGCACAGCACCACGACACCGAAGAAGACCAACAGCGGCCGGCGCCCCGCCGTGGCGGGCTCGTCGGCGGCCGTCGTGTTCGCCGGTGCCGGCGACGACGGCAGAACCCACCTGGCCGCGGCGCCGGCCAGCAGGACGGCGACCACGCCGACGCTGGTCAGGGTCGCGGCGACGCTGAGCCCCGCATGCGCGAACAGACTGCCGGCGACCGCGCCGAGGAACCCGCCGATGCTGTAGAGAGCGTGGAACGACGCCATGATCGGCCGCCCGTGGGCCCGCTCGACCTCGGCGGCGTTCGCGTTCATCGCGATGTTGAGCGTGCCGTGCACCGCCCCGAAGACGAACAGGGCCACGCTGAGCAGCACCAATCCGTCGGCGAGCGATGGCGGGATCAGCAGCGCGCCCTCCAGCAGGGCGGCCGGGATGAGCACCCGTGAGCTGCCGAACCGATCCGTCAGACGGCCGATCAGCGCCATCCCGGTGATGCAGCCGGCGGCGAAGGAGAGCAGCGCGACGCTGAGCCGGCCGTCGGTGAGCCTCAGACTCTCCTTGACCGCGGGGATGCGGGCCGTCCACACCCCGAGCGCGGCCCCGAACATCAGGAACACGAGGGAGGTGGCGATCCGGCCACGGCGCACGGCGTTCATGCGGGGCACATTAGACCGACCCTCTGACAAAATCGGGGCATGCCGATCGTACGACGGTGATCGCCCTGCTCATGATGGCCGGCACCGTCGGCTGCGGTGACGAACCCGGCATCGTCGACCCGTCGCCGGCCGTCCCGCGAAGCGGGCTTTCCACGGCCGGCCCGGTGGTCGCCGGGGTGGTGAACCGTCGGTCGGCGCACCGGAGGCGGACGCTTCCCGCGCTTAGGGGCACTCGGCGATCGCACGGACGTCACGGCGGCTGAGGACGTCCGGCCCTGACCGGCGGAACGCTTCCGCACCAGACTCGGCGGCATGATTCAGACCATCCTCGGCCTGGTCGGCCTGGTCCTGCTCGCCGCCGCCCCGATCATGATCTTTCAGGGCTTCGCGGGCCGCCGCGGTGTCACCCACGAACTCCAGCAGCAGCGCATCTCGTTCCCGCAGGCGGGACTGCCGGCAACGCTGGGCGCCTACGCGGGCCGTCCGGTCCGCACCGGCGCCGAGGCCCGAGCCTACTCCGACCTGATCGCCGAGCACGTGGCCGCGGCGACGGGCGGTCGCACGTATGCGGAGATCGCCGCCGAGTGCCAGAACTCGAAGAACGACGAAAAACTGGGCAAGCTCCGCGAGACGGCGTTCATGGGCGAGACCCTGCGGGGCGCGCTGCTCGGCGCCTACCAGGCCTGGCAGGTGACTCTGCTGGTCATCGGCCTCGGCGCACTGTGCGCGGCGATCGGAGTGGGCTTCGTCGCGCTGGCTCTGCAGTGACGCCCTCTTGTACGATCGTACTTGTACATCCGTACAAGTTAGGATCGAAGGCCCGCCGTGCACTACCTGTTCCTCTTCATCGCCATCGCCGCCGAACTCCTCGCCACCGCCCTCATGAAAAGCACCCACGGCTTCACCCGCCTGTGGCCCACCCTCGCAGTGCTCGCCGGCTACGGCGCGTCGTTCATCCTGCTGGCACAGGCGGTCAAGAGCATCGAGGTGGGCGTCGCCTACGCGATCTGGTCCGGTGTCGGCACAGCCGCGATCGTCGCGATCGGCGCGGTCTTCCTCGGCGAACCACTCACGACCGTTAAGGTGGCGGGCATTGCCCTCATCATCGGCGGAGTCGTGATGCTCAATCTCAACACCAGCGGCGCCCATTGACCGCTCGCCGCACCCAGCGAGCCCGCGACCCCGAGGCCCGCAAGGCAGCCCTGGCCGCGGCCGCCATGGAGGTCGTCGCCGAGAACGGTGTGGGCCGCACCACCCATCGCGCGGTGGCAGCCCGCGCCGGCCTGCCACTCGGTGCGACGACCTACTATTACCCGACTCTCGACGACCTGATCGCGGCCGGCCTGAGGCACGCCCTGGACGCGCTGCAGACCGAGCTCCAGACCTGGGATGAGCGCCTGCGCACAGCGCCCGACATGCCCGAAGCCCTGACCCAGCTGGTCCAGGAGTATCTGGCCGATCGCCGTCAGGTCCGCATCGAGTACGAGCTGTTCGTGGCGGCGGCCCGCGACCAAGCTCTCCGCCCGCTGGCCGAGGCCTGGCTGAACGACATGCCGGAAACCCTCGTGACCTCGGTCGGCACCGCGAAGGCCCGCGACATCTGCGCCCTGCTGGACGGTTTCATCCTGCAGGCCCTGGTCAGCGACACGGAGCTGGACGCTGAACGCCTGACATCCGCAATCAGGAAACTAAGTTCATAAAACCGCGATTCGGTACGGCCACCACTCCCCGACCACACCACCCCGTCCCGGAACTCCCCCGCGACGTCTGCCCGGCGCAAGGCCGTCCGGCGACCGCCGGGCTGAATCCCGGCGCACGCAGCCCTCCCGAAACCGCCGCCGGCCGGACGCGAGGTTCATCGGCTCCCCACCGGTCGGCGTACGCCGTGGAGTGAAGAGCCGCGTACACCAGCAAGCACACAGCAACCATCGGCGTCGGTACGCACGGCTGGAGCAGGCCTTGATCGTTCGCCGACTACGATAAGTCACCGAAGTCTCGGGCCGTGGTGCGCGGATCTGCCGAGTTGAGTGCGTCGCGCATCGGCGTCTAAATCACCGGCTCGGGATCGGAACTGCCCGCCTCAGACCGAAGGCGCCGAAGTCTCCGCCGGGCGTGGACGTCGGTCACGGCGTACTCCGTCAGCTGCTGTAGGCGGCCAGATCTCGCGAGCAGATCGATGTGCCATAGGTGGGCGTTATGCCGGTGAGGATCCTGGCTATAGCACTCTGCATACGCGCCCACCAGGGCAATCGCGGTAGACCATTCGCCAGCAGCCTCTGCCGCCTCAGCTGCCGCCTGGTCAAACAGGTCATTCACAGTACCGAGTATGACTCGCAGTTGCCGATCAACACCCGACCGCTGGTCGCAAGACGGCCGCCTCCGGTAGAGCATCTTCGATCGGTGACTCTTTGAACTGCCGACGAGAGTGCGTTTGAACTGCTAAGTGAATGCGGGCTGGAAACTGTCGGCGGTGATCTCATGCACTACCCGGCTGCCATGATGCGAACGATGCTTGCGCCCTCGACTTTGCTGCCTCCTCGCTGCTCGGAGAAGATCAGGTTGTAGTAGCCGGGCTCGGCGTCGGAGGGTATGACAATGCTGCTTACCGGCCTGTCCGCCAGCGAATCGGATGGATGAAGGGGTGTGGCAGCAAATGACTCGGACGCCGTGGTCCCTGTCGCGGCCTTCTTCAGCTCCGCGACGTTATAGAAGGGGCCAACCAGTCGCGCGTTCAATTCGGGGGCAAAGGATCCGGGTGTTCCCTCCTGCGCGGCTACCGCCCAGTGCAGGCTGAAAGTTTCGCCAGCCCGGTACTGCTTGTCGATATCCGTCTCGTTGCAGCAGGAGTAGGTCACGACGGTGCCGGTCGGCTGACCCGGCGCGTCATCGGAGCAGGCCGCCAGGGTCATCAACGAAAGTGTTGCCGTCACGACTCGATTCAGCCTCATGGCAAGATCATAGGCCTGATAACGCCCGGACCGTCGGCGCTGTTCGCCGAGCTGAGTCGACGGCTTGTCGCCCATTGTTGAGGCGGGCCTCCCTGTGTGAGATCTTCCGTCCTTCCCGATAGGCGGCCGTCCTCTTCAAGTAGCCGCGATCCGGCTTCGCGTCTGTCTCGACGCTGCGCGCTGACCGGAAGGACGAGCCTGGCGGGCTACTGTCCGAACGTGAACCGCAAATTCGCATTGATCAGCTCATTGATCCGTTTGCGCATGTGCCCAAGGTTTGAGAAGTCTGGCAGCGGCTCGACGACGAAAAGGGCCCAACCCAGCCGGGTACCACTGCCGTCGGCTGACAAGTCGAATCGGATCTGCGCGTCGGCCCGCTTCGCCCACAGCGAAGACCACACGACAAAATTCGGTCGCTCAGCAGCGATCACCTGCGGTGGCTGCTCATCCTTCAGGAGCAATAGCCATCGACGTGCGGGGTCCCGATTCGGTTCGGTCAGTGCTTCGAGGACGACATGGGGCGGTGCTGGCTGGCTTCGCCGCCGACTACCCGCTTCAATCACAATCCCAGAATAAATGAACAGTCCGGTCCGCCACTGCTCAACCGAACGAGAAGCCCTCAAATGCCGACGTCCGTGCGCGTCTGCTGTCGCCGGGACGGTCAGCGCCGGTCGGGCCATCGTTTTCGGGCTTCCAGATCGCGAGGTCGCCGCCAGGCGTGCTCACCATCAGGAGCCCTTGATCGGAGCGCATCTGCCAGGCTTCGTACATCTCGTCATAGGGCACCACGAGGTTGGCGTTGCCGAAAGTGACCGTCAACGTGCCGTGCGGATCGACCGCTGCCGCCATAACTGGGGTGTTCAGCGACTGAATGAGCTGCTCGGCCGCGTCGAGACTGATGGGTTCGCCATGCCGTTCGGGACCGTCAGCACGGACGAATCGCAGCGAGCCTTCAATCGTGAGCTCGTGATAGGCATCGTCGTCAAACTCCAGCCGTACACCTCCACCCATGCGGAAGGCCAGTAGCCGGGAGCCGACAACAGCATGTAGCAGCCGATTGGCCAGATCGACATCTTCAAACGCTGGAGGCACGAGCCGATTATGCCTTCTGCGGCTTACTCAGCTGCCGCCGTGAGCGTATGTGGTGGCAGCTGATCAGGTGCCGAGCGGCGATCATCGCTCGGGGAGAACCTCACGAAGGTGCACCGCCGCCCGGCACCCGAATAGTAGGCGCCAGGTAGGCGGAGGATCCCGGACGATCAGGGCCCGCCTCGACCGGTCGAAGCGTGAAGCATGACTAACTCAACTGAGCTTCAGCCCCATCTGGCATCGTCCGACTCGCTGCTCCTGACGGCAACGATGGCTGCCTACCTCGGCGGGTACCGCGGCCTGGGCGCCGAGCCTTCCACCAGATAAGGCGATCGCTGGCCCGTGTATCTCAAGACCGCTTCAACTCATTTGCCGCGTATGGGGATCACTCTCGGGAGCCCTCAAGCTGGCTGCGTCGGTTTACCGATCGGGCTACGGCCGCGAAGATCGTATAGCATTTCGGCCTGGCTCCTGGTTGCCGCAGTTCGTGGTGGATTACGTGGCGGCAGCTCGACACGTCGAGATGGTCTTGTCGCCGCTCTGAAGCTGGTCAGACGTGCACTCAATTGCCGCATATCGGCAATTCTCCACGGCGGACGGGCGGGTCATCCTGGGTTGGCTGTAGGGGCTCCTTGCGCGGACGAGATCTCAGCAGCGAGCAACAGTCGCTGCTGCTGCATGGTGATACGCAGCAGCCCGGTGTGTTCGGCGAATTTCAGGACGTCGTGTATCTGGTCCTTGGTGGCCAGCAGGCGTTCAGCGAGTTCTGCGGGCGTGGTCTCCAGCTGAACTTCCGGTGTCCAGCGCAACACTGCCAGCACGTCTTCAGCAAGTTGCTGATACCGGCTGCGAGCGTCGGCCTGCTGCACGAACCGGGCACGTTCGGGTGGCAACGACAAAACCGTATCCACCCGCTGGGGCCGTCCGAGGCTGTACCGATCAGCCTCGTCGCGAACCAGCAGCCCGGCAGCGGCCAGCAGTGGCAGAACATCCGGCTTGCTTCGGACCCGAGGTACCCGAAGTTCAGCCGCGATCTCGTCGACCCGTCGCCGCATCGCGGCCAACCGGGCCAATGTCTGCGCGTGCCGATCCGCCACTGCCCGATCACGGTCGGCGTGTCCGGTGGCCAGCGGCTCGCTGACCGGCCGCCACAGCGGTGCGTTCAACCAATCCGACGGATGACGGTGGGTACGGGTCCACTCGTCGACGTCTTCGACGCTCACTGACCGGCCCCACTCAGCGATCACCGCGCCGACCATGCGGCGAACATCCATGATCGGCGCGGGTAGCTCGTTCCGCCAGCCGTTCTTACCGTGTCCCACAGCGGGCCGACTGCGTGAACGCCATACGGGCAAGGCCGAGGACCGGCTCGGCCAGAATTGAAGCAACCAGTGGTCACCGTCGGCGGCACCCCCGCGCCGAGTCACGCGTGCGCGATACACACCTCTGTCGCCCAACTCGAGCACGCTCCGTCCGCCGATGCCTGCCGTCATGGCCGTCAGCGATAGCCGCCCGGTGATCGAGTGGTAGGGCGTCTCCATCTCGTCGTCGAACACCGCCTCGCTGACGGAAGGCGGGTTGTCGTACGCCTCAAGCCGCAGCGAGTCGCTTCGACCGTTTGTCGCGGCGGCCAACCACCCGGCCCCCGCCCCGGCGAAGGTGCCGACGGGTTCGTCAAGCTCGCCAGGCCCAGCAGACTCATATCCCGCCGGGTCTCGAAGGACGAGCGTGCTGAACTCCGGGTCGTACCCGTCGATCTCGAATACGCGCACGACGGAAACGTAACAAGGTTGCCAGGGCCCAGCCGTCCAAAGCCCTACAAAGTCGCCTAGATCGACGAATCGTTTGAAGGCCGGCATGACAACCGACGGGCGATGCGCCATGGAGCCTACTTACCAGGCCGGTTTGCGATTCTCTTAAGGCTGCACTCATTTGCCGCTGACAAGGTGCTCTACGGCGGACCCGCCGTCGACGCTACGCGGATTGCCAAGCCTTGACCCTTCGGTCAGCGAACTCGTCAGCGATCGGCCAAAGCTGTATCCGCCAGACGTCACCCGGTTCCGTTGAACCCGGCCAGCCGCGGTTGACAAACCCCCGGCCGCAGACTCGTAGCGCGTATTGCCCGTTCGGTATCTGGCACACTGCCGTGACGGCGACGGCGGGCGACTCATAGCGCAGCTCGCCGGTCTCCACCGCCAGCTGGCACTCCATGATCTCTTCCCAGCTGCTTTCGTCGTCGGGTGGCCGTTGGTGCCATACCTCGATACGCAGCGGCATACGAAAATTGTTCTGGTGCGGAGAGAGGATCACCGCGCCGCACTCGTAGCTGGCGATGCCGGGACCTGATTGGGCCCTCGCTAGAAGATCCATGTAGTCGACATGTGGACGATAGCCGCCATAGATGCCGAACTGTCCGTAGTCCAGTGCAACGACCAGATCATGGACCAGGTGCGGGCCGGCGAGAGTCACCTGCACATTGTCCACCGGTGTTAGCGCTTATCGATATCGAGCCTTCACTCAACTGCCGCCGAGAAGGCGTGTTTGGCCCGGTCTCTGCCCAAGGGCGCGTGCCGCCACGGTGTCGTCAGGACCGCATCCGGACCCAGCGACGGCCCGGGCGCGCTGCCGGCGGTGAAACGGATGGCGAACCCGCCTGGCCCTCCCTGTCACGCTGATGTGAGACAGCCCGTCTACCAGGGGATACTCTTCCTGGACGGCCCTGAGGAGAGCACATCAGCATGACGTCGAAGC
>NZ_FONV01000027.1 GCF_900113015.1 Actinoplanes philippinensis | reverse complement strand
CATCGACACCCTTCACCTTTACGCCGGCCAACCACACAGATGTACGGGCCAACCGCCCGGTAGTCGCCCGTACACCGCCGCCGTCATCCCTAGCGTGAGTTAGGACTTACTCGTCTAGGGGAACGCCGGCTGCGAGGTCACCAGCACGCCGCGGTAATCGGCGACGGCGTCCCGGCCGGGGCAGACCTCGAAGTGGACGTGCGGCCGGCGCCCCTGCCAACAGGTGGCCGGGAGGACGGCGGTCAGCGGCCCTGCCCGCGAGTGGCCGGGAGGACGGCCGTCAGCTCCCAGCCGCCGCCCGCCCGCGGTCCCGCGGTCAGCCGGCCGCCCAGGGCGGTGACGCGCTCGTCCAGGCCGGTCAGGCCGAAACCGGTGCCACGGGCCACGTCGCCGGCGGCCGGGGTGGTGCCGTCGTCGAGCACGACGACGGTGAGCCGCCGGTCGGCGTAGCGCAGCTCGACGGTGACCTCGGCAGCGTCGGCGCCGTGGCGGCGCACGTTGGTCAGCGCCTCCTGGACCACCCGGAACGCGGCGACCTGCACCTCGTGCGGCAGGTCGGCCGGGATCTCCGGGCAGGGCAGCAGCGTCACCGGCGGCCCGGCGCGGGAGAAGTCCTCGACGAGCCCCGGGAGCGCGGCCAGATCACCGGCCGGGCGGGTGCCGTCCGTGGCGCCGGGCTCGGTGCGGAGCACGCCGACCGTACGCCGCATCGACTCCAGCGTCTCCCCCGCGGCGCGCTCGATGCCGGCCAGGATCGGGCCGAGGCGCTCGGGCTGCAGGGTGAGCACCGCCTGCCCCATCTGCGCCTGCACCAGGATCCCGGTGACGTGGTGGGCGACGAAGTCGTGCAGGTCGGCGGCCATCGCGAGCCGTTCGGCACGACGCGCGTCGACCAGCGCGGCCCGCCGGCGCCGGTATCGTTCGTCCATCGTGCGCAGATAGCCGCCGAACCCGGCGAAGATCGCCGTCAGCAGGGCCAGCACCACGGCCACCCCGAATTGGTCGTCGAAGAGGCTCTCGTCGGCGGGGCGCTCCCGGAAGGGCAGCGCGACGACGGCGAGCGCGACCGTCGCGGCGATCGGCGCGAGCCGCGACGGCCGGACGCCCCGGACGGCGACCAGCAGCAGGCACAGCAGCGCCAGCGCCTCGCCCGGCCCGGCCGTCAGGTGGCCCCCGCCGAGATGGTTGAGCACGGTGAACGCCAGGGAGGCGGTCGCCGGGACGCCGGCGCGCACCTCCGGTGTCAGCCAGGGCGGCCGGCGCGAAGCCGGCCAGACGACCGCGGCGACGGCCGGCGCGAGGATCACCGACGGCCAGAACGTGCCGTCCACCGCGGTGTTCCAGACGGCGAGGTCGACGACGGCCAGCACACACAGGACGGTGGTGCCGGCGATCCGCGCGCCGCGCCAGAAGCCCGTGCGGGGCGGCGGGTCATCCACCGGGTGACCGGTCCCGGCCGTGATCTCCACCGTCTGCCACGCCGCCGATGCTACGCTGCCGGACCACGAGCGGGGTCGGAGTGGTCGGTGAGCATCAAGGTCATGGTCGTCGACGACCAGGCGATGGTCCGCGAGGGTGTCGCGGTTCTTCTCGGGCTGCAGCCCGACATGGTCGTGGTGGCCGACGTCGCGGACGGCGGGCAGGCCGTGGCCGCCGCCCGGGAGCACGATCCGGATGTGATCCTGATGGACATCCGCCTGCCGGTGCTCGACGGGCTGGAGGCGACCCGCCGCATCCTGGACGTCCCGCCCGGCCGGCGCCGGCCACGGGTGATCATGCTGACCACCTTCGAGCTGGACGAGTACATCTTCGACGCATTGCGGGCCGGGGCGAGCGGCTTCCTGCTCAAGGGCGCCTCCGCCGCAGATCTGGCCCAGGCGGTCCGGGTCGTCGCCGCCGGGGAGAGCCTGCTGTCGCCGTCGGTGACCCGGCGGCTGATCGAGGAGTTCTCGGCCCGGCCGGCTCCCCGGGCCAGGACGATGCCGGCGCTGACCGCCCGCGAGACCGAGGTGCTCACCCTGATCGCCGGTGGACTGTCCAACGCCGAGATCGCCGCCACGCTGGTGGTGGCCGAGGAGACGGTCAAGACCCACGTCGGCCGGATCTTCACCAAACTGGACCTGCGTGACCGCGCCCAGGCGGTGATCGCCGCCTACGAGGCGGGGCTCGTCGTCCCCCGCTCCTGACGGCGGGTCTCTCCTGCGCCGGGGTAGCTCTGTGGAGCTACGCCCGATCTGGCTCCCCGGGGCGACGCCCGCGACCCCCTCCCGCCGCGATGCTCTCCGGACCGACAACCGGAGGAGCCACGATGGCCGACGCCCGTCCCGTACCCACCATGCTCGATCTGGCCGACGTGACCGGCCTGTACCGCAAGTACGCCGACGACCTGGCCGCGGCCCGGGACGGCCAGCGTGCCCTGCTGGAACCGGGCGCCCCGCGGTTGCGCCCGAAGCTCGACGACATCGAGGCGGAGCTGACCTACCTGCTGGTGCGGCACCACCGGCCGCGGGTGGTCACCGAGATCGGCACGTTCCACGGCTGGTCGACGACCTGGCTGCTGCGGGCGCTGCGCGACAACGGCGAGGGCGAGCTGCGGTCGTACGACATCGTCGATCACGCCCGGCGATCGGTGCCCGCCGCGCTGGCCGCCGGGCGCTGGACGTTCCACCACGGTGACGTACGGCAGGCCGCTCTCACGCCGGGGCTGATCGACTACCTGTTCATCGACGCGGCACACACCGCCCCCTTCGCCCGCTGGTACACCGCGCGGCTGTTCGGGCAGCTGCGCCCGGGCACCCCGGTCAGCGTGCACGACGTGTACCACCGGCGGCGGGCCGGGCGGTTCAGCGAGGGCCGGGTCGTGCTCGACTGGCTGGCGCAGCGGCGGCTCGGCCACTTCACCGCGTCGCGGGCCGCCGCGCCGGCGGAGCACGCCGAGATCCTGGCGGTCCGGGAGAGCCTGGGCCTGACCGAGCCGGTGCACCAGGGCGGCCGGAACCCGATGATCTTCTTCCGTCTCGGCGGCAGCTGACCGATGGGCGCGATCCGTCTCGTCCGGCTGGCGCCCCGGCTGGATCTCACCGGCTGCGTGGTGGCGGCCGTCCTGTGGTGGCTGTCGTTCACGCCGTCGCTGCTGCCGCGCGGCTGGCTGATGCAGGGGCTTGTCGGCGGCGTGTGCGCGGCGAGCGGCTACGCCCTGGGCTGCCTGCCGCGCCCGGTGACCCGGCGGTGGCGGGCCGGGCGACGGGCCTGGCTCGCCCTGGGCGTCCTGGTCGTGCCCGGGACGGTGCTCGCGGCGTACCTCGGATGGCTCTGGCAGCGGGATCTCAGCGTGATGGCCGGGGTGGCGGCGCCGTCGGCGGTGACGTGGCCGGGCGCCCTGCCGGTGGCGGTGGCCGTGTTCGCCTGTCTGCTCGGTGCCGCGCGGCTGCTGCGCCGGGCCCGGGGCCGAGCCGTCGTGGCGGTGATCGCGTTGCTCACCGTCGTCCCGTTGTCGTCCGCCCTCGGCGCCCTGTCGGCCACGCTGGACGAGCGGGTCACCGACGTGCCGGCGCCGGTCGAGGCGACACGGTCGGGTGGCCCGGCGTCGCTCGTGCCGTGGGCCTCGCTGGGCCGGCAGGGCCGCGCCTTCGTCACCGGAGCACCGCCGGCCGGGCACACCAGGGCACCGATCCGGGTGTACGTGGGCCTGCGTACCGCCTCGACCTCCGAACAGCGGGCCCGGCTGGCCGTCGCCGAGCTCCGCCGGACCGGGGCGTTCTCCCGCAAGGTGCTCTGCCTGGTGGTGCCGACCGGCAGCGGCTGGATCGACGAGCCCACGGTGGCCGCCCTGGAGAACGTCTTCGCCGGCGACACCGCGGTGGCCGCCGTCCAGTACGCGGCGCTGCCGAGCTGGCTGTCGCTGGCCGCCGAACCGGATCGCGCCGAGCAGGCCGCCTCCGACCTGATCGACGAGGTGCACCGGGCCTGGTCGGCGCTGCCGGCAGCGGACCGGCCGACGCTGCTGCTCTACGGGCACAGTCTCGGCGCGCGGGCCGCCCAGGCCCCGTTCGGCAGCGCGGACCGTCTGCTCGGCCCCGTCGACGGCGCGCTGATCAGCGGGCTGCCCGGCGGCGACCGGCTGCGGCCGGTGACCTCGCCGGCGTACCCCCGCCTGCTCTTCCTGCAGCACGCCGACGATCCGGTGGTGTGGTGGTCGCCGCGCACGCTGCTGCGCCCGCCGGACCGGTTCCCGAGGCGGTGGTGGCCGGTCGTCACGTTCTGGCAGGTGTCCGCCGACCTGCTGCGGGCCCAGGACGTTCCGGCCGGGCACGGGCATCGCTACGGCGCCGAGGCGGAGGCGGCGTGGCGGCTGGTCACCGCTGGACCTCATCGGCGGGCGACCGCCGGTCCTGAGGTGACGCCGGGCCAGACTCCCGCGACGGGTACGGCATCGTTCGCCGCCGAATAGTCAGCAATCACTCTGATACCGGGACAATTCACGGCCGGCTATGCATTCTTGATCACGAGCCGGGCGCGACCCCCATGCGCCTGGAACGACCCGTAAGGAGGCGCATGACGTGCGCGCTCTCAAACCCCTGGCCCTCGCCTCACTCGCCGGTGTGCTGCCACTGGTCCTGACCGGCGGCGTCGCCCCGGCGGCCGGGCACACCGGGCCGGGCGGCGGCTGGTCGGGGATGTGGCTGTCCGGGACCACGGCCACCGACACCACCTCGGTGGTGACGACGCTCAAACAGGTGCGGACCGCGATCGGCGCGGACACCGGCGCCGCCGCCACCCTGACCGGCAAGGGCGTCGGCATCGCCCTGATCGACACCGGGGTCGCGCCGGTGCCCGGGATCCCGGCCGCCCAGGTGGTCAACGGACCCGACCTGTCCTTCGAGTCGCAGAGCCCGAGCCTGCGCTACCTCGACACGTACGGCCACGGCACGCACATGGCGGGCATCATCATCGGCAACGACGCCGCGACCGGCACGAAGGGAATCGCCCCCGGCGCCAAACTCACCTCGATCAAGGTCGGCACCTCCAACGGCGCCGTCGACGTCACCCAGATGATCGCCGCGATCGACTGGGTGGTGAAGAACCGCAACCACGACCCCGCCAACCCCATCAAGATCATCAGCTTGTCGTACGGGACGGGCGGCAACCCGGAGGTCTGGAACGACCCGATGACCCTCGCGGTCCAGCAGGCCTGGAAGGCGGGCATCACCGTCGTCGCGGCCGCCGGCAACCAGGGCAACGGCTACGGCAGACTCACCCACCCGGCCCAGGGCACGTCGGTGATCGCGGTCGGCGCGGCCAACACGTACGGCACCACCACCACGGCCGACGACGAACTGTCCGCGTACACCAACCTCTCCTCCAACGGCCGTCCGCTGGACGTGCTCGCGCCCGGCACCTCCATCCCGTCGCTGCGGGTGCCCGGATCCAACATCGACCTGACGTTCCCGAAGGCCCGCAGCGGCGACACCCTGTTCCGCGGCTCCGGCACCTCCCAGGCCACCGCGGTCACCGCCGCGGCCGCAGCCCTGGTCCTGCAGGCCCGTCCGTCGCTCACCCCGTTGCAGCTGAAATACCTGCTGATCAACGGGACCTACCTGAGCAAGGGAGTCGCCGCCACCCTCGGCACCAAGGAGATCAACGTGTCGATGGCGCTGGCCGGCCCGGCCGCCACCGGCAGCGGCGCGATCGGCGAGTCGACCGGCACCGGCATGCTCGACTCCACCCGCGGCAGCAGCCGGGTGTCCGCCGACGGTGTGCAGCTGAGCGGCCAGAACACCATCTTCGGCCCGTTCGACACCAACACCTGGTCCACCCGCGCCAAGGCGCAGACCACCTGGTCCGGCGGCGTCTGGCTGGGCTACCGGATGGCCGGCGACGGCTGGACCGGCACCTCGTACGCCGCCAAGACATGGGCCCCGGCCACCTGGCCCGGCGGCTCCTGGGGCGGCACGAAGAACTGGACCGACCCGAGCTGGAGCGGCCGGGCGTGGAGCGGCCGGGCCTGGAGCGGCGCCACCTGGAGCGGCCGTTTCTGGTCCACCGACGACTGGTCCACGGCCCGCTGGGGCTGACCACTCCGGCTCGCGCACCCGGACACCGTGGTCCGGGTGCGCGAGCCGTCAGCCGCGCAGCACGAACCGATAGAGGCCGCCCGCGCCCGCGACGGCCAGGGAACCGTCGGCCGGACTCCACCGGCAGGTGTCCGCCTGCCGATGGGCCGGCCTCGTGAAGTCGCCGGGCCTGCGCGACCGGCAGTACGCCCTTACCCTGGCGGCAGTCGGCTCTCGGCGGCGACCAGCGCACCCGCCGCCGGTGCGGCGGCGTGCGGACTCAATTCGGCGGAAACCTCCTCGATCGGCGGGCCGGTGACCACGAACAGGCCGAGTGCAGCCGGCGAACGGCCTGATGACGAGGTCGAGCAGCGCGACTCAGTGACGGCGCTCAATCACTCGACTCAGTGACGGCGCTCAGGCACGCGAATCAGTGACGGCGCTCAGGCACGCGACTCAGTGACGGCGCTCAGGCAACTGACGAAGCCGGAGCCGATCGAAGGCTTTGGGCGCCGCGAGGGCGCCCCATGAGTCCACGATCTGCTTGGCGCACTCGTCGGGACCCGTGTCCGTGGTGTCCACGACGATGTCGAAATCGCCGTGTGCGTAGACAAGACGCTGGGAGAGGGCCAGCCCGATCGGGCGGTCTCCGCGCCGGCGCTCGCGTCGTTCGAGCTCATCCGGCGAGCACCGAACCTCCACGAGGGTCACGTCATATCCCGCCAGCGTCTTGAGCAGGTCGTCGACACGCCACTGCTCACTGAGCGGATAGTCCATGACGACGTCGTTGCCGGCGGAGGCCATCGCTGCCACGGCGCGGTGGTAGCCGAGGCGGGTCCGGGTGAGCATCCCGGTGATCTCCGTGTCGTCCAGCACCCTGGTGTGCAGGGTGGAACGCATGGCGTTGATCGCGTCCACCGGCATGAAGAACCACGGGTCCGACAGCAGCGGAAGCATCGCCCGGCCGATGCTGCTCTTGCCTGCGCTGGAGGCCCCGTTGAGCAGGATGATCCGGCCCGCTCGGTCTGACATCACGGGGCCGACCCTAAGGCATCCGCCCGGCGGCGCCGCATGTGGACGACCCGCATTGATCGAAGTGGTCCCCCGGATCCGTGTCCGGCCGCTGATCGGGGTGTCGCCGGACCGCGTCGCCCTTCGATCAGCCCACGCCCGGGTCGGTGGCCGGCAACCGCAAGCGGAAAACCGCCCCTTCGGGAAGGTCGTCGACGGTCAGGGTGCCGTCGTGCAGGGTTGCGATCTCGCGGGCGATGGACAGGCCCAGGCCGGTGCCGCCGTCCTGGCGGGCTCGGCTGTCGTCGAGCCGTACGAAACGGTCGAAGATCCGCTCGCGGTCCGGTGGGAGGATCTCTGGGCCGTCGTTGCCGACGACGATCTCCGCCTGGTCGGCGGAGCGGCCGAGGGTGATGGTGATCCGGTCGCGGGCGTGGCGCATCGCGTTGTCGACCAGGTTGCGCAGCGCCCGGTGGAGCTGGTCGGCGTCGCCGATCACACGGACCGGGACGACGTCGCCGTCCAGGCGCAGAGCGGGGCGTTCCACCGCGACCCGCTCGCGGGCGGCGTAGACCAGGTCGTCGAGGTCGACCTCGGCCCGGCGTGGTCGCAGCGCGGCGTCGTCGACCCGGGCGAGGAGCAGCAGGTCGTCGACCAGCCGGGCCAGGCGGGTGCTCTCCCGGTGGATGCGGGTCACCGATCGGCCGGCGGACTCCTCCAGGTCGGCGGCGCGGAGCAGATCCGCGTTGGCGTGGATGGTCGCCAGCGGGCTGCGCAGCTCGTGGCTGGCATCGGCGACGAACCGGCGCTGCGCCGCCGAGGCGACCTCGATGCGGTCGAGCATCGTGTTCATGGTGGCGGCCAGCGCGGCTATCTCGTCGCCGGAACCGGGCACCGGCAGCCGGGCGTGCAGGTTGGTGGCGGTGATCGTGGCGGCCCGGTGCGTCATCGCCTCGACCGGCCGCAGCGTGCGCCCGACGAACACGAACGTCGCCACCCCGACCACCAGGGCCAGCAGCGGCATCCCGGCGAGCAGTGCCGCGACGATCGCCCGGGTGGCCTCGTCGACGGTCTCCATCGACTCCGCGACCAGCACCGTCCGCACGCCGGCGGGCGTCTGCACCGCGGCGGCCAGCACCCGGAACTGCCCGTGCCGCCCGCCGCGCAGCCGGCGGCTCTCCCAGGCGGTGCGGCCCACCGCCGGACGCAGCGCCGACAGCGGCCGATCGGCGACGAACACAGCGGGCTGCCGATCGGCGGCCGGCAACTCACGGTCACCACCGGGCGCGGCTGGGTTGCGGTCGCCGCCAGACGCGGGCAGCTCACGGTCGCCATCAGACGCGGGTGGGTTACGGCCGGCACGAGACGCGGGCAACTCCCCGTCACCGCCAGACCCAGGCGGGTTACGACCGGCACCGGAAGCGGGCAACTCCCCGTCACCGCCAGACCCGGGCGGGTTTCGGCCGGCACCGGACGCGGGTGACGGGCGGTCGGCGGTGAACGCGGGTGACGCCCGGACCACCCGGCCGCTCGCGTCGAGGACCTGCACCATCGTGCGGCCCGGCTCGGCCGGGGTCATGGCCGCGGCCAGCGCCGCCGCGTCACCGGACCGCAGCGCGGCGGTCACCTGGTTGGCACGGTCGGTCGCGGTCGTGGCCACGCTGTCGAGCAGCAGACCGCGTGCGGTGCCCAGCAGCAGTGCCCCGGCGAGCACGGCGGCCACCGCCACCACCAGGGCGGCGGCGATGGCGGATCGCAGGCGGACGCCGAGCCTGCGTGGCGGGAGCCGCAACACGGCACGCATGCGCATGGCCGCAACGCTAACCACCGGCGCCTGAAGGGACGCTGAAAACGCGGTTCAGCGGATTCTCAGTTGCGGGTGGGCAATCTTGGAGACGACAGACCAGGAGGTACGCCCGATGCGCATTCTCGTCGTCGAGGACGAGCGGGAGCTGGCGGAGACGATCCGCGACGGCCTGACCAGGGAGGGGTTCACCGTCGACCTCACCCACGACGGCGTCGACGGCCTGTGGATCGCCACCGAGAACCCGCACGGGGCGTACGACGCCATCGTCCTCGACATCATGCTGCCCGGCCTGAGCGGCTACGAGATCTGCCGGCGGCTGCGATCGCGGCAGGTCTGGACGCCGGTGTTGATGCTCACCGCCAAGGACGGTGAGTACGACGAGGCCGACGCCCTCGACCTGGGCGCCGACGACTACATGACCAAGCCGTTCTCGTTCGTGCTGCTGATCGCGCACCTGCGGGCCCTGATCCGCCGGGGCGCGCCGGAGCGTCCGGCGATCCTGACCGCCGGTGACCTCACCCTCGATCCGGCGCAGCGCAGCGTCAGCCGCGGTGACACCCCGATCCCGGTCACCCCGCGGGAGTTCGCGATGCTGGAGTTCCTGATGCGCAACCGGGGCCGGGCCGTCACCAAGGCGGCGATCATCGAGAACGTGTGGGACGCGCACTTCGCCGGGGACCGCAACATCGTCGAGGTGTACGTCGGCTACCTGCGCAAGAAGATCGACCACCCGTTCGGCCGCAACGCCATCGAAACGGTCCGCGGCACGGGTTACCGGATCGCGGCCGACGGCTGATCCTGCTCGTGAAGGCACAGTTCAGCGGCTTCTTCAGCGTTATTTCAGGTGTCGTCTGCCAGTCTTGCCCGACGTGGACGACCGGAGGCCGGCCCGCCACCCCCGTGAGAAGGACCGAGGAATTCCGATGAGTGACCTGACGCCCCGCCCGCCGCACGACGAGCCCGACCGGGCCGACGAGCCGGACAAGACCGCCGAGATCGCCGCGACACCCGCGACACCGGGCACGCCCGCGAGCCCGGCGACGCCCGATACTGCCGCGACGCCCGCGACCTCGGCGACGCCCGCGACTCAGGCGACGCCCGCGACCGCCGATGCGACCCCACCCGTGTCCGCCGTCGCCGGCGCCGCACCGGCCGACCCACCGCCCGCGTCGCCCCCGCCACCGGCCGCCGCTGCGGCGATGGCCACGCCCGCCCCGGCCCACGACCGCTGGTATCGACGGCGCGTGCCGGTCCTCGCCACGGTCGGCGCCCTGGCCCTGGGCGTGCTGCTCGGCGCAGGCGTGACGATCGGCGCCTTCGCCGCCGGCGGCCACCGCGGCGACGACCGCGGCCACCACGACGCCCGGGGCGGCAGGCCCGGAGGCGACCGTTTCGAGGGCCGCGGCGGCGACCGCGACAACCCCCGCGGCGGCGACCGTCGCAACGGCCGCGGCGACCATCGGCGCGACCGCGGCAACGCCCCCGCACCGGCCCCATCGACCGGCACCGTCCCACCTGCCGCCCCCGCACCGGCGGCCCCCGCACCGGTGCCGAGCGCTTCCACCTGATCCCCCACTCGCTGCCGGGGCCGTCCGCCCGGCAGCGATCAGCGCTGACAAGCCCGACAGCGGCCCAGCGCGCGGACCAGCCCGGCAGCGATCAGCGCGGACAAACCCGGCAGCGGCCCGGGGCGCGGACAAACCCGCCAGCGAGCAACGCGAACCAGCCCGACAGCGGCTGGGCGCGCGGACAAACCCGCCAGCGAGCAGCACGAACGATCCCGGCAGCGGGGCGGCGCGCGGACCAGCCCGGACGGTCGGCCGGGTGGAAGGCCGGCCGGCGGCGGGCCGGGTGAACGGCGGGCCGGGTGAACGGCTGGCCGGGTGGACGGCTGGCCGGGTGGACGGCTGGCCAGGGTGGACGGCTGGCCGGGTGAACGGCGGGCCGGGCGGACGGCTGGCCGGGCGGACGGCTGGCCCGGCGGGGCGGCGGGCCGGGGACGACCAGCGGGCCAGGTGGACGGCCTGCGGCGGGCCGGATATTCGATGGCTTGGCGTCCGGTGGGGCGTTAGCGTTCGCCTGATTCAGCCGTCCAGGTAGGGACATGCCGTTGTACATCCTGTGAGACATCCCGAGCACTGATCTGCAGCGCGTCGCGCATCCGCGCCGCGCTTCCTTTTGCTGCGGTTTTCTCACTGGAATCGGTGTACCTCCATGTCTCAGATCTGGGCTGTCATGCCCACCCGTCTGCCGCTGGTTCTGCGTCGCTGTCATGCGTGCGCTTCACGAACCTTCCGTCCGAGCGGCAAGTTCCGGGTCAACGCCAACCACAAACTCCTCGACGTCTGGCTGCTCGTCCTCTGCACCGGGTGCGGGGACACCGCGAAGCTCACCGTGCTGGAGCGGATGACGGTCCGGTCCGTCCCGCCGGAGATGCTGGACCGCCTGCACGACAACGATCCGGGCCTGACCGCCGGGTTGTTGCAGGATCCGGTCGTGCAGCATCGCAACCGGATCGCCCTCGACTGGGCGGGCGCGTGGCGTCTCGACACAGGGGAACCCGGCCTTCCCGACGACGACGTGATCGACGTGCTGGTGCGGTTCGGGGCGCGGATCCCGGTCCGGCCGGTCCGGCTGATCGCCGAGGGCTGCGGTCTGGCGCGGGCCGAGGTGGACCGGCTGATCGACGACGGCCGGCTCGTGTCGGCGGTCCGGTTGGGCGGCAGGCTTTCCGGCGACTTCACGTTCACGCTCAAACGCTGAGCATCGTCCACGCCGGAGGACCGTCCGCGGGGCGGCCCTCCGGCGTGACCTAAAGATTTACGCAAGTCAGCGCCGCTTCTCTGCGCCGCCCCGACCGGCACCGGCAGTATTTGCACACGGGGGCGTGGCCGAACGGTCGTCGACGACCCGGTGCAAGGTCCGGACCGTCGAGTGGCCGTGCGGTCCGGTGAGATCCGGAAGGAGTCCCCCATGTGGCTCGCACGTGAATCCCGTTCCGTGTCCCGGCCGTTCGGCAGGCGTCGTCTCGGCGCGGCGCTGCTGGCCGTGACGACAGCGGCCGGTCTGGCGCTGGCCGGGTGCAGTTCCGACGCCGACGTGGCCTCGGAGAACCTGTCGAAGGCGGCCGAGGACTTCAAGATCAACCGTCGGGTGGTGTTCTACAACGGCATCACCGACAGCTACATCCTGTCGATCGAGGGCTTCTGTTCGGTGGAGACCGAGGAGAACAACAAACTCACGGTCACCTGCAAGGTCGGCAACGAGTACAAGAAGCACTTCCTCGGGCGGTCGGACAACGTGACCTGGTTCGCCGAGCAGCTCGGCACCGCGAATGTCAGCACCGACCACTACAAGGTGTTCTTCAAGCCGTCCACGATCCTCCCGGACGTCGACGTGAAATGAGGCCGGGCCACGGTGGCAGCGCGCCGGCGGACCGGCGGACCCGGTCGATGGCGGCCTCCGGCACGGCACGGTCGCCGGTCAGCCGCCGGGCCAGGATGTCGAGGCCGGCGTCGAGGGTGGGCGCCGGCCCGAGGAGTACGGCGGGTTGTGAGGCGAAACTGTCCTGCTGGAAGTCGAGGCGCCAGCCGGGCCAGTGCCGCGGCCAGTCGGCGGCCAGCCCGGCGGTCTCCTGGGTGGTCCAGGCGACGGCGGTCCGGGCAGCCGGGTCGAGGTGCAGGCCGTTGTGCGGAAACGCCGGCAACCCGGTCACCGGCGTGGCCGTGGACAGCTTGTCGAGCAGGCCGGGCCCGGCCCAGAACAGGTCGGTCGTGTCGGACCACAGCCCGTACCCCTGAACGGTCCGGTCCTGCTGGGTGACGGTCACCAGGGCGTCGGCCTCGTCGAGTTCGGTGGGGTCCAGGACCACCAGCGAGACCGGGCGGTCATCGGTCCACGCGGCGGGGTCGGCGGGCACACCGCTGTGGGCGGCGATGTCGTCGAGACCGGCGTAGGCCCAGCGCAGGTCCCAGCCGGGCCAGGTCTCGGCGAGGACCGCCCGGAGCGCGGCGCGATGGGCGTACCCCTCGAGATGCCAGCTGAAGATCGCCAGCAGCCGCCGCGAGGTGTCGATCAGCGCGGCGGCCTCGATCCACACCGGTTCCCGCAGGCGCTCGTCAGGGTCGTAGCTGTCGCGGATCCGCCGGCCGGCGGCGTCCGGCCCGGCCAGCAGGTCGACGTCGAGGGTGGGGGCGGCCCGCCGGGAGTAGAAGATCTCGCTGTGCCGGCCGTCGGTGATGACGCACTGGGCGCGTTCGGACATGACGGCATCGTGCCGCATCGGGGCCAGGGCCGGTGGGCGGGCTCAGTCGTCGGCGAGGATCGCGTACAGATCCGAGTCCCGCCAGCCGTCGCGCAGCAGCACCGTGCCGCGCATCCGGCCCTCGTACCGCATCCCGATCTTGCGCAGGACCGCAGCCGAGGCGGTGTTGCGCGGGTCGCACGTACCGAAGATGCGGTGTCGCCGGTGCTCGCCGAAGCCCCGGCGCAGCAGCTCCCGCGCGGCGGCCGTGGCGATGCCGCGCCCCCACACGCGGGGATGGACGGCGTACGCGATCTCCGCGGTGCTCGGACCGTGCAGCCTCAGCTCGGCGGTGCCGACCACCTCGCCGCCGGCCCGCACCGCGAACACGTGCCGGCCGGGTGGCGCCGCGACGACCGACCGTACGTACGCCTCGGTCTGCTCGTAGGTGTTGGGGCCCCACGCCTGGTAGCGGCACGACTCGGGCAGGGCGGCCCACTCGTGGACCGCGGCGACGTCGTCGAGGGTGAGCGGGCGGAGGGAGATCTGCATGGCGGCACCGTAGGCCGGCCTCCGCGAGGGCGGCAAACAGAACCCGGCCTTGAGCCGGGGTTGAGGCGGGCTGGAGACTCCCCCGGCAGGATAGCTCCTGCCGGGGGAAGGAGGGTCAGGGGAGGCGGATCTCGGTGACCGCGGACAGTTCGCCGGTGCCGGCGCGGTAGGCGACGATCTGGTAGGCGCCGGCGAGGCCGGCGGGCGCGGTCCAGCCTTCGGTGACGGTCGCGGTGGTCAGGCCGATGCGGTCGATGAGGTGCGACTCGCCGGTCAGGGCCTTCTCCACCATGAGGTACGGCTGGACGGTGACCGCACCGGCCGGAGCGGAGGCGGTGTAGGTGCTGGTCATCCAGCCGGACGTGCCGTCCACGGTGGCGATGTTGGCGCTGCCGAGCCGGGTCACCTTGCCGGCCGCGTCGGTGAAGGCGAGCCCGGCCCGCACCTGACGTCCGGCGCCGAGGGCCTGGAAGCTCGCCACCGCGGTGTACGAGGTGCCGGCGACCACCGTGACCGGGCTTCCGGCGGTGCTGATCTGGCCGTCCTTGAGCGCGGTGACCTGCAGTGAGGAGCCGCCGACGGCGCCCGCGGCGGTGTACCGGGAGACCTTGGTGCCCGACCATCCCGGCGTCCAGCCGGCGGTTCCGGCGGTACCCGACTCCAGGCCGGCGTTGTCGGCGTCGAGCAGGTTGCCGGGGATCGTGGCGCTGCCGACGGGCAGGTCCGCGACCGGGACGCCGTTGCGGTAGACGCGGTAGCCGGCGATCGGGTTGGTGGTCGCGTAGGACTCCGGCCAGGTCAGGGTCGCGCCGGTGGCGGTGACGGCGGCGGGCGCCTCGGGGGCCTGGGCGACGGTACGGACCGCGCCGCCGATGACGCCGCTGACCGTGTTGGTGACGCCGCCGGGGCCGGTGAGCGACACATTGGCGGGACGGGTGGCCGTCTTGCGGGCGCCGAGGTGTACGCCGTACCAGGTGGTGGGCTCTGCCTGGTCGTCGGTGATCGTGTTGCTGTGGATGACGTCGTTGCTGCCGACCGACAGGCCGATGCCGCTGGTGTCGAAGTAGCCCGATCCGGTGTCGTAGGCGGTCGACCCACCGGAGCCGGCGTTGCGCACCACGTTGCCGGTGACGGTGTCCGGGCTGCTCTTGGCGGCGGTGCTGCCGTACACCAGGATGCCGGACTGGCGCGGGCGCTCGATCACGTTGTCGCGGATGACGTTGGCGCCGCCGGGGCGTACCACGTGGTCGGTGGTGCTGGTGCTGAAGTCGGACCAGCCGCCGGCCGTGCCCGCGGTGCCGTCGCCGTCGAGGTAGTCGTCGTAGGCCACGGCGATGCCGACGGTCGCCGAGTCGCGGATCGTGTTCCCGGCGACCAGGAAGTCCCGCGGCTCGGTGACGTCCCGGTTCTCGCCGGAGTGGGCGTAGTCGGAGTTCGACTTCAGCACGATGTGCGCGCCCTGCAGGTGGTTGCCGGTGACCGTGCCGCCGTAGACGGCCTCGAAGTACATGTTGCCGTACTCGCCGACACCCCGCGCCGCGGCGACCGCCGGGCTGGTCAGGACCACGTTGTCCCGTACGGTCGTGTTGCGGGCGTTGGTGAAGTCGAACGCGTTGCCGTTGATCGTCGTGTCGAAGCGGTTGCCCTCGATGACCGTGTCGCTGTTGCGCCCGCCGCCGCCGATGTTGTCCTCGCCGTCGGACTCGGCGCCGCCCCGGTTGTCGAACCGGTTGTCGAGCACCCGTACGCCGGTGGTCCCCTTCACCCACAGCTTGAAGTACTCGAAGTTGGTGAACCGCACCTGCCGGACCGTCCAGCGGTCACCGGCCGCGATCCCGCCCCCGGTGTTGGTGTGCGCGCCGAGTGTCGCGCGGAAGTCGCACGGCTTCCCCGGACGGCCGGGGGCGGTCGCGTCGTCGAAGGCGCCCGCGCCGGTACGGCAGTTGCCGTTCACGGTCAGGTCGGCGACCAGGTTGGTGCTGCCCGCCTCGGTCACGCCGTTGGGCAGGACCAGGTAGCTGTAGGAGAAGTTGCGCCAGTCCACGGTCGGGTCCATCAGGATCGTCGTGGCCGCGATCCCGGCGCCGCGCAGGTTGACGTTCGGCGGCAGCTTCAGCCCGCGGGTGATCCGGTACGTACCGGCTGACAGCAGCACCGTGGCGGTGGTGGCCGGCGTGGTGACGGTGCCGTCGGCGGCGACGACCGCCCGGGTGGTGCGCCCGGCCGCGGTGGTGATGGCCTGGGTGAGCGCCGCGTGGTCGTCGAGGGTTCCGCCGCGCGGCGCCGGGGCGGCGACACAGGTCGGGTCCGCGGCGCAGTCGGCCGCGGTGAGCGGCGCGGGGCTGCTGCCCGAGCTCAGCGAGTACGCCGCGGGGTCGGCGGCCGCGGCGCCGGTGGCCGGCAGCACCACGGCGGTCAGAGCGGCGACGGCGATCGCGATGTCACGGGCGATCTCACGGGAAACCAGGCGCATATACGTTCCGTCATCTTCTCGGCGGCAGGTAACTGAAAGTCACTGTATTGCCTGGCCCTTCCGGGAAGATCAGCCGTTCGGTGGCTTCGAACCCGGCCGAGGGATGACACGCAGTAATCGCACACCATGACGCTGAGCGCACGACCCGGATGCCACAAAACGGACTCCGGGCCGTGGTTCGACGAAACGGCGCAGCCATTGGCAAAATTGGGCAAAGAGTCCAGGAAAGCGCTTGCCAGCGCAATCCACTTTCGGCGTCAAAGCGCGGCCTGGGCGGTTTACACGATTCAGAAAACGGCTCCTGAAAATTGTTTTCGAGAGAATCTCCGAACCCTCCCGATTCCCTGACCTGCAATAACGCGATACGCGGGAACCCATCGCCACCGGGCCATTACTTTCCGCCACCGCCGTGCGATGGACACGCACCTGACGTGCTGTAGCGTCCTGCCCCGCACCGCCACGAGGGCCCTCTGGCTTGATGCGTTCGATATCTCAACCCCCTTTCTTGATATCGGGGGAGATCAGTGAGTGGAGTAACTTGATGCGCACATCTGTACGCGCCGGCCGTGCCGCGGCGTTCGTCGGCGCCGTGGCGGGATTGATCGGCCTGGGCCTCACCGGTCCGGCCATGGCGACCAGCGACTCGGCCAGCTGGAACCTCGCCGGCGGCGACAAGTGGCAGGTCAACGCCTGGCACTGCGGCACCTATGTGAACGCGTGCAACTGGACCTCGTCGACGAAGCTGCTCGGCTCCAACCCGGCCACCGCGCAGACCATCACCAACCGTGCCGAGCTGCAGGCGCACGGGGTCAGCGCGAGCCTGACCATCTCGAAGAACCCGGAAGCCACCCTGACCATGAAGAGCAAGTCGCTCGGCGAGGTGAAGTGGACCAACACCCGGGCGTGGATCGCGGACAACAGCGGCCAGATGAAGCCGAACTACAGCACCGTCTACGTGTCCACGCGCAGCTGCGGCTCCGGCAAGGTCAACGCCAGTATCACCGTTTCTGAGAAGTGCGTCGAAGCGGGCGCCTTCTAAGAATCATCCGTACGGGCCACGGCGGGCCGCCGGTTCCGCCGTGGCCGTTCATCGGTGGGAGAGACAAAAGCGTGATCAGGATGAGCTCGGGCGCACCCCGGCGTGTCCGTCCGGGACTTCTTGTCATTCTGTCGGCGGTTCTCCTCCTCGCCGGCTGCACGGAGCCGGAAGAATCGCCCGAAAAGACGTTGACCCAGGGCTTCGACATTCTGGTGAGCACGGTGAACGGGTTGTATTACCCGCCATTCCTGAGGGATGAGACCGCCGGGCCGGAAGCCAATTCGTACGCCGTGCGGATCCGCCGTCTGCTGGACTCCGAACCGCCCCAGCTGAGCGTCTCCGACGACACCGCCCGATTCTTCCGGGACGAGGCCGTCGGGGCCTCCCCGCTGTGGGGACGTCAGTGGCTGGCGCCGCTGGCCGAGGCCGGTGTCGGCGGATTGCTGAACGACGAGGACATCGCCGAGATCCGCCGGATGCAGTCCGCCGACGGCTACTACGCCGAAGCCGGCGCGGGTGCCGACGAGGGCTACCGCGTGGCCGCCACCGTCGCGGCGCTCGAGGTGCTGGCCGCAGCCGACGCCGTCGAGGACACCGACCGCCGGACCGCCGGCGCCTGGCTCACCCGGGTGGCCGAGGGGTCCGGCACGCTGCGGATCACCGCGGACGCCGTACGCGGCCTGCAGATTCTCGGTCTTGCCGTGCCGTCCTCGGCGGCGCCGGCCGTGACCGCGCCGGCCGACTTCGGCAGCCTCGACGACCGGGCCCGCTACGAGGCCCTGCTCGACGCCTACAGCACCGCCGTCATCGCGCGGGCGCAGCACGGCACGGCGTCGCTGGACCCGCGGGTCTGGGGCAACGTCCTGCAGCACAACGCCGGCACACTCGGCTTCCACGACCTCTATTACCTGGTGGTCGTCGCGGTCGCCGCCGGCGTGCCGGACGCCGACCTCGCGCCGGTCCGCGCCCGGATCGCCAGGGAGACGCTGCCGGACAACTCGATCCGCGAATCCGACACGCTCAGCGGCAGCCCGGAGGCCACACTGTTCGTCCTGCGGCTGCGCGGCATGGCGGGCGAGGCGACCACCGATGCCGGGCAGGTCGAGGCGCTGAAGGGCGCGCTGGCCGCCCAGCCGTCGGCGGGTCCGGCCGAACGGCTGCCGATCGCGGCCGCCCGGAGGCTGGCGGGCGACTCCGATTCCGCCGAGGATCTGCGGACGCTGTGTGCCGATCACCGTGCGGTGCCGGGCGCCGTCACCCCGGACAACGCCGAATGGTGGTCACGGGCGACGCTGTCGTGCGCCGAAGCCGGCATCCCGGTCGCCCCGCCACACGCGACGGCTTGGCCGCTCGACACGCCGGCCGGTGTGACGGCCGCCGGCACGCTGGTCACCGGACTCGCCGACAACGGGCACAGCGGCGAGATCCCCACCTGGGTCACCGCCGACTCGCTGCGGCAGTGGGTGGCCGACCCGGGACGCCTGCCGTCGACCAGCGCCTACGTCACGACCGTCCGCGCGTACCTCCTTCTGGGCGGTTCCGCGGACGAAAAAATACGAAACAGCGTCACGAAAGTGCTCACCGCGCGGCAGGGGTGCGCCGATCTTCCCGGTCTCTACCGGGCCGACGGCTCCGGATCCGGCTGCGACCTGAAAGCCACGTGGGCCGCCTGGAAACTCGAGCTGCAACTCGACAACCGCCTCCCCGCCCCGTCCACCCCGTCAGCGAGGCAGAAGTGATGAACACCAACACCGACTCACCGCTGCAGGTGCGCGACGTACACAAATCGTTCGCCCTGCACGGTGAGCGGATCGACGTGCTGCGCGGAGCGGATCTGTCCCTGGCCGCCGGCAAGGTCACCGCGCTCGTCGGCCGCTCCGGCTCCGGCAAGACGACCCTGCTCCAGATCGCCGGCCTGCTGGCGGGGGCCGACCGGGGTTCGGTCCGGATCAGCGGGCGGGACGTGCACGAGCTGAGCGACAACCGGCGCGCCGACCTGCGCCGCCGCTCGCTCGGCTTCGTCTTCCAGGCGTTCAACCTGCTCCCCCAGCACACCGCGGCCAAGAACGTGGCGCTGCCCCACCTCGGCGGTGGCCGCGACGCCGCCCGCCGGGCACACGAGTTGCTCGGGCGAGTCGGGCTCGGCGCGCGGGCCGGTCATCGGCCCGGCGAGCTGTCCGCCGGCGAGCAGCAGCGGGTGGCCGTGGCCCGGGCCCTCGTCAACGACCCCGTGGTGGTGCTCGCCGACGAGCCCACCGGCAATCTCGACGCCGACAGCGAGGCCGCGGTCCTCGCGCTCTTCCGGGAGATCGCCCGGGACGGCCGCGGCGTGCTGCTCGTGACCCACAGTGAGGCCGTCTGCCGGTCCGCCGACGTCGTCATCCGGATGTCCGACGGCGTCACCGTGCCCGACGTCCTCCTCGACTCGGGCGCGGGGGTGCAGCGATGAGCATCCTCGCCCTGTCCGCGGCGAACGTCCGGTCGATGTGGCGCCGCTTCGTGGGCCTGACCGCGCTGCTGACCGTCACCGTCGGGGTGTGCGTCACGGCTCTCGCCGTCTCGGCCAGCGCCGACCGCGCCGCCCACGATCGGGTGCAGGAGGGCGCCGCCAACCGCACCGTCACCGTCGAACGCGCCTTCGACCGCCCCGGAGCCCAGCCGCTCACCGACGCGGCGCTGCGTACCCTCAAGGGACTGCCGCACGTCACGGCCGTCGAGCCCCGCGCGCAGGTCTCCTTCGGTTACAAGGACGCCACGGTCATGGGCGTGCTGCTGTACGCCACCACGGTGCGCAGCTCGGTCACCCCGCCGATCGTCGGGCAGACCCGGCCGGACCTCTTCCCGCTGCGCACCGGCGAGGTGGTGCTGCCGGCGACCTCCCAGGGCAGCGACCTCTCCACGCTGCTCGGCCGGAAGATCACCGTCGACATCACCCGCCTCGTCTCCAGCGGCCAGGGCACCGGCGCGCAGGACGGCGTGACCGTGGTCGGCCTCTTCGACCCGGGCTGGCAGGTCGACGGCGCGGACGCGGCCTACGCGGACAACGACACCGTGGTGGAGTGGTCGGCCGCGCGGGCCGGGGTCACCGCGGCACAGTTCACCGCGAACGTGGGCTACGACAAGGTCAGCGTGATCGTGGACGAGGCCCGTAACGTCGACGCCACCCTGCAGCTGGTGCAGAGCGCCGGCTTCGTCGGATCGACGTTGCAGCAGGAGTTGTCCGCGCTGCCCGGGGTGCTCGCCATGATCCGTACCACCGGAACGTTGTTGCTGGCCGTCCTCGGCCTGGTCGCTCTCGTCGGCGCGATCGTGGTCACCGGGGCGCTGACCCGGCAACGGATCCGGGAGATCGGCATCCTCAAGGCCGTCGGCTTCCGCAGCGCGGCGGTGCTGGCCATGTTCGTCGGCGAGATGGCCGTCGTCGGCGTGCTCGGCGCAGCCGCCGGCGCCCTGGTCGGCGCCGCGGGCGCCGCGGCGGCGGTCACCGTCCTGCGCGGCCTGCCCGAGGCGGCGGCGTACGTCCCCGACGCCCTGCCCCTGCCGGACACCACGACCTTCGGCGGGCTCCTGCTCCTGACCGTGCTCATCACCGTCGCCGGTGCACTGCTGCCCGCCCTCCGCGCGGCCCGCCTGGCGCCCAGCGACGCGATCAAGGAATGGTAATCATGACGAAGAGCCGTCGTACGTTCGTCCTGCGCCGCGGCACTGCCGCTGCCGTCGCCTGCGCCGCCCTGCTGCTCGCGGGCTGTGACGGAGCGGCCGGGGTGGAACTCAGCAAGGACTGGTCCGGGGTCGAGGTGTTCGTGCTGTCCCGGGTCGACGACCTCACCACCGTCGTCGGTGTCGACCCGGTGGCCCGCGTCGGCAAGCCGCTCGCCGTGGTGCCCACCCAGTCCGACGACGACGAGGTGCGCAGCCCGCAGATCGTCCGGCTCACCACCGGCGAATGGATCATCAACATCCCGAAGAAGGACGGCAGGCCCAGCGCCCTCTACCGGATCGACACCGGCGGCCACTCGCTGGAGCGGGTCGGCACCGTGGAGGCCGAGCGGGCGCTGGTGCCGGTCGGCGCGGTCGTCGCCGCGCTGAGCACCGCCGCCGCCTCCACCGCGGGCAAGGCCGAGGCGCTCATGTACGACCCGGCGACCTGGAAGTCCGACCGGGCCGTGGCCCTGCCCACCGACCCCGGCCTGGCCGCCGGCGGGACCGACGACCTGTGCACGGCGACGGCCGACGGCGCCGGCAGCAAGGTGACGGTGGTGCCGGTGGGCGCCGGCCGGGCCCCGACCACCACCACGATCGCGCAGCTGCAGGTGCAGGCGCTGACCTGCGACGGCGACCGGGTGGCGGTGGCCGGCGGCACGGCGACCGGCGAGGGCGCCGGCGAAGGGGTCCGGCTCACCACCGTCGACGGCGCCGACGTGGTCACCACCGCCGCCGGCCGGGTCGACCGGATCGCGGCGACCAAGGACGCCCTCACCGTGGTGGTGTCCTCACCGGCGGGCGTACGGGTGTCGACCCTGCGCCGCAGCGACGGCAAGGTGGCCGGAACCGTCGACCTCACCGGCATCGACGGGGCGACCGGCCTGCACCAGGTCACCAAGGGCTGGCTGCTGACCTCCGGCGGCACCGCCGCGGTGGTGTCGCCGGAGACCGGCAAGGCCGAGACCTTCACCCTGCCGGGCCAGTTGCTCAGCGCCGACTGACCGGGTACCACCGATTCGCGGAAGGAGAGAGACATGGGTCCGTTCGTCGTCGGCTCCACCCTGCTGGGGGTCGCCGCCCTGACCGGCCTGGTGCTGCTGATCGTCCGTCTGGTCCGTCGCTGACCGACCCGGCCGTCATGGTGAGGCGGCGCCACGCCTCACCATGACCACGGTTGCCGGAACCAGCCAGATGAGGAAGAACGGCCACCAGCGCCTCGCCGGCGGCGTCGCCGGCCACACCGATCTGAAATGCCTGCGCCACCATGTTCAGCACCGCCCAGGCGACACCCGCTCCGAAGGCAACGTTCGACAACCGGCCGGAACCGCCCTCGGCGCGCATCAGGTGGGCGCGCAGGCTACCCAGATACCACAGGCTGATGGCACCGGCGGCCAGGAACAGCATGCTCTGCGTCCACAAACCCGGCCGGTTCGCGGTGAAGTCCGCCGCCGTCACCGGCGACCGCTCGAACGCCATCGCCACCACCGTGAGGACGACCAGAACGAATCCGCTCGCCGCGATCACCGGCCTACGGTGAACACCACAGGATGGCCGACGCGCCACCAGACCCACCGTCGTCAAGACGGGAGCCGGCCCGGCGAGCGCCGCCCGGCGATGGGTGCCGCGAGCCTCCGGCGGCGCACGACGAGGGCACGGCTCGGTGACCGCAGGTGGACGGGCCTTTCGGCCCGGTCCGCTCAGGACCTGCGGCACAGGTGACCACACCGGGCCACGGCGAATAGTCGTCCATGGAAGTTCATCAGTCAAGGAGGACGCCATGACCGCCACCGGCCGCGACGCGGCCACCCAGCTCGACCCGGCACCCGCACCCGGTAACGCACTCACCACGACAGCCGGCCGCTCACTGGCCGTCCTGCGGATCTCGCTCGGATTCGTGTTCCTCTGGGCATTCCTCGACAAGACCTTCGGCTGGAACTACGCCACTCCCGGCGAGCGTGCCTGGATCAACGGCGGCTCCCCCACCAAAGGCTTCCTCTCCGGCGTCGACGCCGGACCCTTCGCCGGCTTCTTCAACGACATCGCCGGACAGGCCTGGGCCGACTGGCTGTTCATGCTCGGGCTGCTCGGCATCGGCGTGGCCCTCGTTCTCGGCATCGGCATGCGCATCGCCGCCGTGGCCGCCACCGTGATGATGGTTCTGATGTGGTTCGCCGAGTTCCCGCCCGCGCAGACCAACGACGCCGGCGAGGCCACCCACTCGACCAACCCGTTCATGGACTACCACCTCGTCTACGCTGTCGGCGCCGTCGTCACGGCGCTCACGTACGCCGGCCACACCTGGGGCCTGGGCCGCTGGTGGGCGCACCTGCCGCTGGTCCAGCGCAACCCGTGGCTGATCTGAACAATGGCGGCGGACGCCGCACTCCCGGACGGTCGCGGCCGCGACCGTCCGGTTCTGCCGCCAAGACCGACGGAGGCAGATCCCACCTGGCTCACCCGGGCTTACGGAACGGGACCAGTGACCCTGGTGATCGGAGCGGCACCGGCGGTGTCCTGGCATCAGAAGGACTTCACGACGGTCGGGAAGGAAGAGGCCATGAACGATCTCGACGATCGCCGAGCGGAGCGGGACGTTCGCTCTCACCTGGTCGATGTGAGCCGCCCCAGCCGGTACGCCGATGTCCTGAACCGATACCTGGGTGCCGCCGGTCATCCGGCTGGAGTACCCGCTCCCGTCCCCCGGATGAGGCCGGCGGTCGCGCCGACCGGAGTCGTGCTGGTCGGCGCCGACGAGACACCGGCCGGCTGCACGGTGGTCGACCACGCCGCCATCGAGGCCGAACTGCGTGGCTGGGACCTGCGCATCCTGCACGCCCAACAGGGCAGAACTCTGAGCTCGTCCCGTGATGCGGGCGCCCGGCTGCTGCGAGGGCTGACCGACAGGGTGCATGCGGGTTCGTCGTCGGTGGCGGTCAACTGCCGGCTCGTCGTCGGTTCGGCGGCGTCATTGTTGCTGGCCGAGGCCCGGGCGACGGACCTGCTGGTGGTCGGCAGCCGCCGCAGCGCCACGAGCGCTGCCCTCGGGTTGAGTGTCGCCGATCGGCTGGCCGGGAGCCACGAGGGTGTCATCCTGGTGGTCCGCATCCCGGATCACCCTCCGGAGTCCGGCTTCGGTCAGCGGCCGGTGGTCGCCGGTGTCGAACAACGGGGAGTGCTGACCCCGGCCGCCCGTTTCGCGCTGCTGGAGGCCCAGCTCCGTGGCTGCGAACTGGTCCTGGTCAGCGCGCATCACGGCCCGGCTCCGGTGGACCGCACGGAGACCGTCGACGGGGTCGTCGTGCGTCATCGCACCGAGGACGCCGATCCGGTCGCGGCTCTCACCGACTTCTCCCAGCGGGCGGCCGCGCTGGTCGTCGGCAGGCGTGCATTCGGAGGGCACCCCGTCACCATGCTCGGTTCGGTGAGCCGCGCCGTGATCCAACGCGCGGCATGCCCTGTCTTCCTGGTCTGAAGCGACGGTTCCGGCCCGCGCGGCTCCGGGGCAGGAGCCACGTGGGCCGGAACCGGGGTGTCTCAGGAGCAGGACTTGCCCTTGTTGATACAGGTGGCGATGCGTTGCATGGTCCGGTCCGAGTTGACGTTGACGAAGTCGTTGTGGTCGGAGAACGGGTTGTGGTTCTCCTCGGGGAAGGAGTCGAGGGCGTACTGGCCCTTGAGCTGGACGTCGCGGGGGATGTCGTAGGACACGGTGATCCGTAGTTGCGGGATGGCGGTGAAGCCCTGCGGGCAGGCGCCGGTGGCCTTGTCGGCGAAGGCGACGTGCTTGCGGTGGTTGTCGCTGTCGATGTTCCTGCCGTCCCAGCAGCCGGGGAAGTCGTGCACGCGCTGCACCCGGCTGCCGGCGGGACAGATCGGGTACTTGTCGGAGAGCCGGTCGGCGAAGCCGGAGCAGCTCCAGACGGCGCGGGCGTTCGCCGGGCCGCGGCTGGTGGGTTTGGCGTCGCCGGTCAGAGCCCGCAGGAACTTCGGCATGGGTACGACCTTGGCGGTGGCGTTGCCGCGGTACTCGATGAGGACCTGTGCCGGGCGGACGATGCCGCCGGTGTTGCCGGGCAGTTCGAGGTTGGGGCCCTGCGGGTCCGGCAGCGCGGCCGGTGAGCCGGTCGGGGCGGGCGCCGCGCCGCTGCCCGGGGCCGGGATCGGCTGGTTCAGCGTGCACGCGGCGAGCCGGTCGAGGCCTTGCGGGCGGGCGGCCTGCCGGGAGATGGCGATGGTGATCCGGTCCAGCACGGCGGTGCGCTTGGCCTTCAGAGGGCCGAGGACAGCGTTGTCGACGAACGCCGGGCCGCCCTGACCGCGGGTGCTCAGCAACCGCTCGTTCGCCTCGGTGATCTGGCGGTCGAGTTCGTCGAGGTTGCGGTTCACCTCGGCGAGAGCGCGGTCGGGTACGCCGGGCAGCCTGTCTCGGACCGTGGGGCACTGGACCTGCGGCGTGGCGTCGCGGGCGGCTTTGACGCTGCCGGCGTGGTCGGCGCCGCGCATGGCGGCGTGCAGGCCGTCGTAGCTGACATCGCAGTCGACCAGGGAGACCAGCCCGGCCGGGCGGGCGCCGGCGGAGGCGAGGGTGTCGCCGATGCCACGGATCACCTCGGCGCGGCGGGTGCGCAGATCGTCGAGGACCTGCTTGTTGAGGGTGGGGTCGATGCGGCCGCGGCTGGCGGTCATCCGCCGGTCGGCGGCGGCGGTCAGCGCGTCTAGCTCGGCCAGGCGCCGGTCGACGGCGGCGCGGGCCCGGGTGGGCACGGCCGGGAGCCGGTCACCGACCGTGGGGCAGGCGACGGTCGGCTGCGTCCTGGTCAGCGCCTGGCGGATCGCGTCGCCGTTACGCACGGTCTTGTCGATACGCACGACGGGCCAGAAGTACGACGACTTGTCACCGTTGCGGCAGGTCGTGCCCGAGGCGTCGAGTTCGGCGTTGGAGGAGAACGCGGTGATGGCCTTGTTGCCGACGAAGTCGTGGACGTGCTCGGCGCCGTTCTTGATGCCGGGCTGGGCGACCGGGTTGTCCGGGCTGAACTTGCCGTTGCCGTTGGTGCCGCAGTCCACCGTGAACCGGCCGGTCGACGCGGCCCGGCCGGGCTTCGGCGCGGCCACGTTCGGGCGTACGGCCTGGATCGGCACGTACTGATCCAGGCTGGTCGCCGCGTCGGCGGTGCCCTTGCCACCCCCGGAGACGAACGTGACGGTCAGAGCCCCGGTCGCGGCCAGCACCGCCACGGCCGTGGCGATCCGGTACTTCGTGCGTTTCATGTGTCTCTCCTCGTGTGTCCGACGGCGGCGGATACGCGCCCTCGGGCGGGGAGAGATGAAGTTTCGCCGGCTACGTCATCGTTCGGTAAGAACTCGCCTCAGTTCACCGCGCGCAGCCCGGCCGGCGGGAAGATCAGCGTGCGCAGAGCGGTCTCGGCGTGCGTGTCGGCCGGGGTGACGACCGACAGGCGCTGGCCGGAGCCGTCCTGGACGGCCAGCACGTCGTAGCGCAGCGTCAGGATCCCGGCGGTCGGATGCAGGATCCGTTTGGTCCCGTTCGTACGCTCCTGGACGGTGTGATCGTCCCACCAGGCGGCGAAGTCGCTGCTGCCCCGGCGCAGGTCGCCGACCAGGGCGGTCAGGCGTGGGTCACCGGGGTGCCGGGCCAGGTTGGCGCGCAGGTTGCCCACGTACTCCCGGGCGATCCTGGTCCAGTCGAGCTGAATATCACGGCTGCCGGGGTCGAGGAACAGCTGCTCCGCCGTGTTCACCCCGGGCGTGAACCCCGGGCCGAACAGCGCGGCGGCGGCCGCGTTGTGAGCGAGCACGTCGAAGCGGAAGTCCAGGATCCAGGCGGGCGTCGCCGGCATGCTGTGCAGCATCACCTGGAGGGACTCGCTCGCGGGGGCTGGCTGGTGCCGGGGCGGCGGGGCCTCGCCGCGGGCGATCAGGTGCAGGTGGTGACGCTCGGCCTCGGACAGCCTGAGGGCCTGGCCCACGGCGTCCAGCACGGCGGCCCCGGGCACACCGACCCGGCCCTGTTCGAGCCGGATGTACCAGTCGATGCTGACGGCCGCGAGCTGGGCGACCTCCTGGCGGCGCAGCCCCGGTGTCCGGCGGCGGTCCGTCTCCGGCAGGCCCACGTCAGCCGGCCGCCGCCGCGAGCGCATGGCCCGCAGGAACGCCGACAGCTCGGGCCGGTTGGTGGCTCGGGGCGCTGGCATCGGTCCAGTCTGCCCCCGGTACGGGCGGGCGTCGACGGCCGAGGGTGGCACTGCGGACACCAGGATGCCGGGGATCTCCCTGCCGGCCGCCGCGGGACGCAGGCTCGGTGGTGTCCGCAGTTCACCACTTCGAGGAGCGCTGTCGTCTTGACTGCCATCGACAACCCGTACGCCCGTCTTCCGCAGGTCCCGGAATTCACTGTCACCAGCGCCGCGGCCGGCGACGGCCGGCCGCTGCCACTGCCGCAGATGTCCGGCGCCTTCGGCATCCCCGGCGGCGAGGACCGGTCCCCCGATCTGACCTGGTCCGGCACGCCGGAGGGGACCAGGAGCTTCGCGGTGACCGTCTTCGACGCAGACGCGCCGACGATGTCCGGCTTCTGGCACTGGGCCGTCGCCGGCATCCCCGCCACCGTGACCACGCTGCCCGCCGGGGCCGGTGACGACACCGGGCCGGGCCTGCCGCCGGGGGCGGTGCAGTTGCCGAACGACGCCCGCCTGGCGCGTTACATCGGCGCCGCCCCGCCCGCCGGGCACGGGCCGCACCGGTACTTCATCACCGTGCACGCGCTCGACGTCGAGCGGCTCGACGTGCCGGCCGACGGCACGCCGGCGCTGCTCGACTTCACGATGACCGGCCACGTCCTCGGCCGGGCCACGATCGTGGCGACGGCGGAGACCCCGGCCGGCTGACACGGGAAACGGCCGCCGGAGGGACTCCCGGGACCGGGACGGAAAGCCGCTGATCACATCGGATACTCCGGCGGCAGTTGCCCGGTCCTTCGGTGCCGGAGCCACAGCCGCCACGCCTGCACGCTGAGGGCTGTCACCACCAGACCGGTCAGCGCGCCGCCGACCGACATGTCGTGGCGGGGCTGGTCGCAGGTGTCCTGGGCGTTGTACGGGTCAGAGGCCACGTAGCGGATCTGCATCTGGGCTCCCGGCTCCTTCAGATCGCAGGTCTGCGGCGCGACCGACGTCTCGATCCGCCGGCCGTCGGCCGTGGTGAACTGCACCTTGTTGGTGTGCGTGCGGCCCCACCTCTCCACGTCGGTGACCGTGGCGGGGACCACCACGCCCTCCTTCGCGAGGTGGTAGGCCGATACCGCGGTGTGCCCGAACCACGTCCACGCCCCGATGGCGATCACCGGCAACCAGAACCGCATCCACCACACCTTCCGGTAGGCGATGCGGCCCTTCCTGCGGGTGCTCTCCGTTTCAGCAGTGCCGCCCATCCCCCGCCTCCATTCGTGGACCTCGATCCGGAAGGGACGTTTCCAGCTCACGGCGGCCCCAAACGTCCTCGGTCCCGGGCCGGACCAGGCCGTTTGAGCCGGGCACGGTGGGGCATGCGGCGCCGACGAGCGGCGTGGAGGACGGACCGAGATGGGCCTCGAGACGGAGAAGCAGCGATGGGATCGCAACTTCACCGACCTGCTGCAGGAGTTGCGGGTGGCACAGACGGGGGTGCAGATCCTGTTCGCGTTCCTGCTGATCATGCCGTTCAGCGCCGCGTTCGAGGAGACGACGCCGCTGCAGCGAGCGGTGTATCTGGTGGCGCTGCTGAGCGCCGCGTTCGCCGCCGCCGCGATCATCTCCCCGGTCGCGTTCCACCGGGCGCTGTTCCGGCGGGGCCGCAAGCCGGAGCTGGTGCGGTTCGCCCATCGCATGGCCACCGCGGGGCTGGCCTGCCTGATGGTGTCGATGATCGCGTCCATCCTGCTGATCACCGACTTCACCCTGCCCGGGCCGGTGGCGTGGAGCCTGACCGGGGCGGCCGCGGTCTGGTTCGTGGCGCTGTGGGGCGTGCTGCCGTGGGCGCGCCGCGGCGGGGACGGCAACGATCCCGGCCGGCATCTCACCGCGAGGGAGGTCGCCGACCGCGTCAACGGCGCGGCACATCGCTGACGCCCGGCCCGGCCGTAAGCCGATCGTAAGACGACGGGACTGGTGCGCCTCGGCTTCGCCGGATTGACTCGGATCGTGATTCGCCGAATTCTCACCGCACCCGTCACCTGGATCGTCGTCGCCGTCGTCGGCGCCGGGGCGCTCTACTGGTTCCAGCCGTGGCGGCTGTTCACCGACACCGTCGTGGCCGAGACGCTGACCCCGGTGTCGTCGCCCGCGCCGCGTCCCTCCGGATCCGCCCCGTCCACCCCGGCCGCCCCACCGGCGGGCCCGGTGGTGATCGCCGAGGGCGCCTTCGTGACCCACGAGCACGACACCAGTGGCACGGCGCGGATGGTGCGCAACCCGGACGGCAGCCACCAGCTCGAACTGGCCGGCCTCGACACCAGCGACGGCCCCGACCTGCGGGTGTGGCTGTCCGACCAGCCGGTCCGCACCGGTGTGGCCGGCTGGAAGGTCTTCGACGACGGCAAGTACGCCGAGCTGGGCAAACTGAAAGGCAACCACGGCGACCAGGTGTACCGCCTGGACGCCGACGTCGACCCGGAGTCGTTCCGCAGCGTCACCATCTGGTGCAAGCGCTTCGCGGTCTCCTTCGGCGCCGCCGCCCTCGACACCGCCGGATCCTGACCCCGGCGCCCCGCCCGGCACGGGCATAATCCCCGGTCGTGAGCTTTCGTTCGTTCCTCGGCCCGGCCCCGGCGACCTGCGACCCCGCGGTCGAGACCCTGGAGAGGATCGACTGCGGGCGGTACGTGCGGGAGAAGGTCCGGTACTCGGTGGGTCCGGAGACGCGCGTGTCGGCGTACGTCTGTGTCCCGCACGGTCTCGCCGGGCCGGTCCCGGCCGTGTTCTGTCACCACCAGCACGCCTCCCGTTTCGACCTGGGCAAGAGCGAGGTGGTCGGGCTGGCCGGCGACCCGGATCAGGCATACGCGCACGAGCTGGCCGAACGCGGGTTCGTGACGATCGCGCCGGACGCCATCGGGTTCGAGGAACGCAACTGGAGCCCCGACGGGGCCGGCAACGTCACCTGGTTCGAGCTGTCCACCCGGCTGGTACGGGGCGAGACGCTGCTCGCGACGTGCCTGCACGACATCTCGGTGGCTCTCGACCACCTGACGACGCGGCCCGAGGTCGACGCGAGCCGGATCGGGTTCCTCGGTCACTCGTACGGCGGCCGGATGGCGCTGTGGGCCCCGGCCCACGACCCGCGGATCATCGCGTCGGTGTCGAACTGCGGGTGCATCCCGTTCCGTCACTCGTACACCCACGACACCGGCATCCAGGCCGAGTTCGTGGTGCCCGGGTTCGCCGCCCGCCACGACCTCGAGGACGTCGTCGCCGCCTTCGGCCGGACGGCGCTGCTGATCTCCGCCGGCGCCGCCGACAAGTGGAGCCGCGGCGCCGAGGAGCTCTTCGCCGGCGTACGGCGGAGCCTCGGCGACCGTGCCGAACTGGCCCTCCACGACACCGGCCACGTCTTCACCGCGGCGATGCGCGAGCGCGCGTACCGGTTCCTCGCCGATAGGCTGGCGGCGCGGTGAGGCACTGATGCCGACGTCCGAAAAAGACCTGCGCAGCGCGGCGCCGCGCCCGCCTCTCTCCGGTTGATGATCGATAATTCGGCGGTGACGGAAACCCAGGGCCCGTCGTCGTGGGCCGCGACCCGCGACGGCCGGCGGCTGCACGTGAAGGCACTCGGCGAGGGGACGCCCACGGTGGTCCTCGAAGCCGGTTCGGCCTCGTCCCGGCTGGCGTGGAGTCTGGTCCAGCCGCGGGTCGCCGCGTTCACGCGGGCCGTCGTCTATGACCGGTCCGGTCTGGGCCGCAGCGCGCCCGACCCGGCCGGGCGGACCCTGGACCGGATGGCCGACGACCTCGACGACGTACTCGATCAGGCCGGGCCGGGGCCGTTCGTGCTGACCGGGCACGGCGCCGGTGGGCCGATCGTGCGTCTGGCCGCGGCGCGCCGACCGGATCGGGTCGCCGGGCTGGTGCTGGTCGAGCCGATCGACGAGACCAACGACATGCTGTTCGGCGACGACTTCCGGCGCCGGGAGCGCCGGGCGCTGCGGGCCGGGGCGGTGCTGGCCCGGCTCGGTGTGCTGCACCTGCGGTACCGGTCGCAGCTCGACGCGGCGCCCGCCGGCGTGCGGGCGCAGATGCGGCGGGAGGCGTTCACGCCGGGCGTGATGCGGACAGCTGCCGCGCAGGCGCGCACGTTCCTCGACGAGCTGGCCGCCTGGCGTTCGGATCCACCGGCGCTCGGGGCGATCCCGGTCACGGTGATCTCCGGCGCCCATCCCGGTGGCGGGATGAGCGCCGCCGACCGGGCCGCCGCCAACGTGTCGCACGCACGGCGGGCCAGTTCGTCGCCGGGCTGGCGGCACGTGTTCGCCGAGAGGTCGGGCCACGACGTGCCGTTCACCGACCCGGAGGTCGTGGCCGGGGAGATCTACCGGCTCGCCGGCCGCTGAGCCCCGCCGGAGACGGAGACGCCCGGCCGACGCGATAGGCCCAGGTCACCCCCGGGCCCGGACGCCGTCCAACGCCATGGTGAGCACCCGGTCGCGCTGGGCGTCCTGGACGAAGTTGGCGCCGCTGACCCCGTTGACCAGGAAGAGGACGTCGTCGAAGGTCACGTCGGGGCGGGCCGTGCCGGCGGCCTGGGCGCGTTCGAGCAGTGGCCGGCCGGCGGCGTGGATCATGTCGCGGCCGGTCGTGAACATCTCCTCCCGGTGCGCGATGGCGTCGTACACCGCCTTCTTGGTCGTGGCGTAGCTGACGAACTGCCGCAGCCAGCTCTCCAGCGCCTCCCACGGCCCCCGGTCGCCGAGCCCGGCCGCCAGCCGGGCCAGGGCCTCCACCTCGTCGAGATAGACCGCCTCGAACAGGTGCTGACGGGTCGGGAAGTTGCGGTAGAGCGTCGCGATGTTGACCCCGGCGCGCCGGGCGATGCCCTCCAGCGACGCCCCGGCGCCCTCGGCGGCGAACACCTCCCGAGCCGCGTCGAGGAGCGCGTCGAAGTTGCGCCGGGCGTCGGCACGGGCCGGCCGGCGCACGGCCGTGCGGGGTTCGGTGGCCGCCATCACACATCCCTTCGAGCACCCCGTCACGAAACGAAGGGGTGCCTGCGCTAAAGTCAAGGAGTGCCTTCGCTTATCCGAAGGCTCCCCTTACCTTATCCGGATCGGATGGCACCCCCATGACCACCATCGGCTTCCTCGGCAGCGGCAACATCGGCGGCACCCTGGCAGGGCTAGCGGTCGACGCCGGACACGAGGTCGTCCTCAGCAACAGCCGCGGCCCCGCGACCCTGCGGGAACTGATCACCGCACTCGGGCCACACGCCCGCGCGGCCACGCCCGGCGAGGCGGCGACGGCCGGCGACATCGTCGTGGTCAGCATCCCGATCCGGGCATACCGGCAGGTCCCCGCCGCTCCCCTGCGCGGCAGGGTGGTCATCGACACCCTGAACTACGACCCCGCCCGCCAGGGCCGCGTGCCCGAGATCGAGGCCACCGGCATCCCGGCGCCGCTGCTGCTGCAGACCCATCTGAGTGGGGCGCGGGTCGTCAAGGCGTTCAGCACCGTCTACTTCAAGCACCTGGCGGACCTGCGGCGGCCGGCCGGCGCGCCCGACCGCAGCGCCCTGCCGATCGCGGGCGACGATCCGGGCGCGAGGCAGGCGGTCGCCGCACTGATCGATTCGCTGGGCTTCGACGCGTACGACGTGGGCCCGCTCGCCGAGAGCCGCCGTTTCGCGCCCGGCACCCCCGCCCAGCTGGCTCATCTCGATCCGGTCGGCCTGCTCGCCGCCCCCGGCCGCCCCGTGCCGGCCGACCAGCTCGCGGGGCTGCTGGCGCTCTAGGGACACGGGGTGGCGCTCCCACTGATCATTCTGGTTCCCTTGATCACCTCGCCGGCAACGGCGATCACCGATCAACGGGGGTACGGAAAGTGACGTCACAGAGCCGGCGAGGGCTGCTCACGGGATCACTGGCAGGCGCCGGGCTGGCAGTCTTCGGGCAACCGGAGGCCGCTCTCGCCGCCGCGGCAGGGCTCGTCGTGATCGAGCCGAGCGGTGACCGGACAGGCGCCACCGATCACGCCGCGATCCAGGCAGCCCTTGCCCAGGTCAACGCCCAGGTGCTGCTGAGCCCGGGCGAGTTCGTCATCGACGAGCCGATAGTCATGCGCTCCAACCAGCGGCTGATCGGCGCCGGCGCGCAGGCCACGAAGGTCACCCAGGTGGGTGCCGGTGACGGCATCACCTCGATCAGCAGCTCGGCGATCAACTACGTGACGATCGCCGGTTTGAGCCTGATCGGGCAATACGTCGCCACCGATCCGCCACCGGCCGGCGGGCCGTCCGGGATCCGGCTCGCCCCCGGTCCGGCCGAGGGACCGTCGAACATCACCATCGAGGACTGCGTCGTCCGGGGCTGGGGCGACTGCGGCGTGCACCTGACCGCGGTGATCGCGTCGAGGATCAGCCGTGTCCAGTCGATGAAGAACGGAGGCGACGGCTTCTACGTCACGAAGACCACGACCGCGGCCGCCACCTCGCTCGCGTTCGAGGCCTGCTACGCGCTCGGCAACCGGAAGAACGGCTTCGAGCTCGACTACGTGAGCTACTCGACGCTGAACGCGTGCGCCGCCGACGGTGGCCTGCGCGGCTACGCGCTCTACAACTGCTCGGCCGTCACCCTGACCAGCTGCGGCACCGAGGTCTTCACCGAGGCCGGTTTCCTGCTGCGCAACAGCAGGGGCTGCAGCCTGTTCAGTCCCTACACCTTCAAGGGCGCGAAGACCGGCATCCACATCGGCGCCTCCACCGTCAACGTGACGATCGGCGGCGCCGTCCAGTCCGATCCGGCCTCGTCGGCCGTACCGTCGCTGACGAATTTCCTCGTCGCCGAGGCGGGCAGCTCGGCCGTCGTCTGGGGCATGACCCGGACCAGCCCGAACGCGCTCGCCGGAAAGGTGACGAACCTCGACGGCACCGCCTGACGGTGACTAGACCGGCGCCGCCGACGGGTGGGCGCCGGTCTGGAGGTCGAACGGGTTGCGCAGCCGCTGCATCGCCTCGGCGCTGCGGTCGATCACCGTGCGCGGCGCATCGTCCTGGGCTGGGCGGTCGTCGCCACGAAACTCCACCGGGTGCACGAACATGCTGGTCCCCCGCTCCTCAGTTTTACCGTTGCGCGGCAGTATTACCCGTACGCCCGCGTTTGGGAACCCGATTTGTCGTTCATCCCGGGCGGCCGGTCTGTTCGTCTCACGGTTGCCCGGCGTTGCGCGATGATCGCGATATTCGCTGCCATGGACAGACGAGATCTTCTCCGGGCCGCGGTGGCCGCGCCCGCCGCGGGGCTGGCCGTGCCGTTGACCGCCGCGACCGGCGCCGAGGCCGCGACCACCGCCGGGTCCCGCGACATCGATGCCGAGAGCCCCCGGTTCGCGATCGCGGTGCTGCCCGACACGCAGTACCTGTTCGACGCCGACAGCGCCGACCCGGCGCCGCTGCGGGAGACGTTCCGCTACCTGTTGCAGCAGCGCTCGGACACGAACATCGTGTTCATGACGCACCTGGGTGACGTGACCGAGCACGGCACGGCGCAGGAGCTGTCCCTGGCCGGCCGGACGTTCCGGGACATCGACGGCCGGGTGCCGTACAGCGTGCTGGCCGGCAACCACGACATCCCGGGCGGCACCGACCAGCGCGGGCGTACGCCGTACCTCGATGTCTTCGGCCCTGATCGTTTCTCCCGGACGCCGACCTTCCTGGAGGCGACAGCGGACGGCTACAACAGCGCGCATCTGGTCCGGGCCGGAGGCCGGCAGTGGTTGATCCTCGCGCTGGACTGGCGGATCTCCGACTCCGGCCTGGCGTGGGCGCAGGGGGTCATCGACCGGCACGCGCGGATCCCGGTGATCGTCACGACGCACGACCTGGCCTACGCCGACGACGCCGGGCGCGCGTACCTGTCCGGCCACGGCACCCGGCTGTGGGATCGGCTGATCAACCGCAACGATCAGATCTTCCTCACCCTGAACGGGCACTACTGGCCGCCCGGACGGGCCACGATGCGCAACGCGGCCGGGCATGACGTGCACGTGCACATCGCCAACTACCAGGACCGGTACTACGGCGGCGCCGGGATGATCCGGCTCTACCACTTCGACCTGGCGCGCAACGTGATCGACGTGGAGACGTTCGCGCCCTGGTTCCTCGCCCGCGACCCGCGCCGGCGCACGCCGCTGGAGGCCGAGACCATCGAGCTGACCGGCGACGTCGACCGGTTCAGTGTGGACATCGACTTCGACGCCCGGTTCGCCGGGTTCGCCCCGCCGGTGCTGCCCGCGCCACGGCCGGCGGCGCAGGTCGTCGACCGGCACACCACCGCCTATTGGCGGTTCGACAGCGCGGGGCAGGCGGTCACCGACGGCGCGACGGTCCGGGACCTCACCGGGCACGGCAACGACCTGGTGGTACGACGACTCGCGAACAGCAACGCCGACACCCTGCGGCTGAGCCCCGAGCACCACGCGGGCGCGCCGGCCCACGCCAGCCTGTACTTCGACGGCGGCAAGAGCCCCGACCGCGGCGCGATCCTGCAGACCGGCCCGGACGCGGCGATCAACAGTGAGAAATTCCTGAACGGCTACACCATCGAGACGTTCGTCAAACTGCCCGAGCCGTTCACCGGCGACCACGCCTGGATGGGCATCCTGAGCTGGGAGGGCCGCAGCGGCGACGCCGGGAAGAAGAGCGGATACTCGCCGCTGGAGCCGACCTGCAGCCTCAACCTGAGCCCGGAGCGCTTCCTGCAGTACGTCGTCTACAGCGAGATCGGCGACGTCAACCCGACATCGTGGAGCCACGCGCTCCCGATCGGCCGCTGGATGCACGTGGCGATCGTCAACGACGGCCGGCACACGGCCGTCTGGGTGGACGGCTCCCGGATCGCCCGCAACCCGGCTCGCGAGGCGCGCGGCATCGCGACGCTGGGCAGGCCTTTCACGATCGGCGCGACGTCCTGGGACCTGGCGTACGGCCAAGGCTTCTACGGCTGGATCGGCGACACCCGGATCACCGGGCGCCCGCTCGACCCGGCCCGCTTCCTGCCGGCCGGCCACTTCTGACGGTCCCGCCGGCAACCACCGACGCCGGCGATGTTCGACAGGTGTTCACCGACGGGTGACCGGTCAGAAGTGACCCCGGTCACTCGTCGTGCGCGGGCCGACGGTGCTGAGCTGCGGAAAGGGGCGCGATGATACGTCCCTTTTAGGAAGCTTTGAGGTTGCTCCCGGGAAACTTGGTGCCTCGCTCGGGAGGGTCGCGGTGTCGCGTCACCGAGACGAAAGAGGGCGCCACATGTCCGCAGATCCGTCACCGGTCGCCGCCCGGGCGGTGGTGTTCGCCGAACGGGCCGCCGAGGAGGCACAGGCACCGACGGTCGAGATCGTGGTTCCGGTCCACAACGAGGAACGCGCGCTGCCGGGCTGCATCCGGACCCTGCACGCCCGGCTGCGCGACGAGTTGCCGTTCCCGTGGCGGATCACGATCGCCGACAACGCCAGCACCGACCGGACCCTGGCCGTCGCCGGGGAACTGGCCGGCACGCTGCCGAACGTCGCCGTGGTGCACCTGGAACGCAAGGGCCGCGGCCGGGCGCTGCGGGCGGTGTGGGGCTCCAGTGACGCCGACATCGTGGCCTACATGGACGTCGACCTGTCGACCGGGCTCGACGGGCTGCTGCCGCTGATCGCGCCGCTGGCCAGCGGGCACTCCGACCTGGCCGTCGGCAGCCGGCTCGCGCCCGGCGCCCGGACCGTCCGCGGGCCACGCCGCGAGCTGATCTCCCGCTGCTACAACGCGCTGATCAGGATCAGTCACGGTGCACGGTTCAGTGACGCCCAGTGCGGGTTCAAGGCCGGCCGCACCCAGGCGCTGCAGCCGCTGCTGTCCCGGACCCGCGACGACGCCTGGTTCTTCGACACCGAGCTGCTGCTGCTGGCCGAGCACAACGGGCTGCGCATCCACGAGGTGCCGGTCGACTGGGTGGAGGACGTCGACACCCGAGTCGACGTGGTGCGTACCGCCGCCGACGATCTGCGCGGGCTGTGGCGGATGCGGCGGCTGCGGGACTCCGGCGGCGCGGACGTGGCGCTGCCCGCCCGGCCCGGGCCCGCGGCCCAGCATCCCGAAGCCGTGCTCGCGCCGGCCGCCGGCCGTGACCGGCTGCGCTGGGAGATCGGCTGCTTCGTCGTCGTCGGCGCGTTGTCGACCGCCGGGCAGGCGCTGCTCTACTGGTCGTTGCGGCACTGGTGGCCGCCGGCGGCGGCGACGTTCGTGTCCCTGGTGGTCCTGACGATCTTCAACACCGAGGCGAGCCGCCGGTTGACGTTCCGGGACACCGCGACCCCGGTCCGGCGGGCGCATCTGGGCGCCGGGATGCTGTTCCTGGTCGGCTATCTGGTCACCTCGGGCGCGGTGCTGGCGTTCCGGGCATGGCAGCCGGGCGCGCCGGTCAGCGCGGAGACCGTCGTGCTGGTGGTGTCGTCGCTGCTGGTGACCGTGGTCCGGTTCGTGGTGCTGCGGTCGGTCGTGTTCCGGAGGCCGGCATGAGACGGCATGCGCCGCTCGCCGCCATCCTGACGGTCGCGGCCGTCCTGCACGTCTGGGCCCTCGGCTCGCTCGGCTGGGGCAACAGCTACTACGCGGCGGCGGTCCGGTCGATGGGCCTCAACGCCACGAACTTCCTGTTCGGAGCGTACGACCCGGCCGGCGTCGTGACCGTCGACAAACCACCGGCGGCACTGTGGCCACAGGTGCTGAGCACCAAGATCTTCGGGTTGCACGGGTGGGCGATGATCCTGCCGCAGGCGGTGCTCGGCGTGGCCACGGTGTGGCTGCTCTACCTGGTGGTACGCCGGTGGGCGGGGCACGCGGCCGGACTCGTCGCGGCGGGCGTGCTCACCCTCACACCGATCACCGTGGCCATCGACCGGGACAACAATCCCGACACGCTGCTGATCCTCCTGCTGGTGGCGGCCGCCTACGCCCTGACCCGGGCGCTGCAGGGCGGCTCCGGGCGTACCACCGTGGGCTGGTTGTGCCTGTGCGGTTTCCTCGTCGGAGCAGGGTTCCTCACCAAGATGCTCGCCGCCTGGATGGTGGTGCCGGCGTTCGCGGCGGCGTGGCTGGCCGGCGCGACCGGCGGCTGGTGGACGCGGACGTGGCGCCTGCTGGTGGCGGGCGCGGTGCTGGCGGTGTCGTCGTTGTGGTGGGTGGCGCTGGTCGCGGTGTGGCCGGGCGAACGACCCTACATCGGCGGAAGCACCGACGGCGGCGCGTGGGACCTGGTGATCGGGTACAACGGGCTCGGCCGGGTGTTCGGGCAGTCCGGCGGCGGTTTCTCTTCCGGCGGCGCGGGCGGCGGGATCTCGTTCGGCGGGGCGGCCGGATGGGACCGGCTGTTCAACCAGCAGGTCGCCGGGCAGATCAGCTGGCTGCTGCCGGCCTGCGCGGTCGCGGTGACGGTGGCGGTCGTCGTCGCGGTGCTGCATCGCCGGGGCATCACGTCGGCCGGCGAACCACTGCCCGGCTCCGGATGGATCCTGTGGGGTGGATGGCTGCTGACCTGCGCGGCGGTGTTCAGCACACAGCAGGGGATCTTCCACCCGTACTACACGTCACAGCTCGCACCCGCGGTCGGCGCGTTGTGCGGCGGTCTGGCCGTGGCCCTGTGGCGGGCCGAACGGGCCGGGGCCCGGTGGGCGCTGCCGGTCGTCACGATCACGGTGGCCGGCACCGTGGGATGGGCATTCGCGGTCATCGCGCGGGTGCCGTCGTGGCACGGATGGCTGCGGTGGGCGGTGGTGGGGGCCGGCGTGGTCGCCGTGCTGCTGGTTGCCGTCGGGTTCCTGCGGCGGCGGGTGCTGCCGGTCGCGGTGACGGCCGCGGTGGTCGCGGTGCTGCTGGCTCCGGGGTTCTGGTCGGCGTCGGTGACCTGGTCGGACAGTGCGATGGGTGGCGCCAACCCGACCGCCGGGCCTGCGGTGATGTCATTCGGTCGCGCCGGTTTCCCCGGCGGTCCCGGCGCCTTTCCCGGCGATCCCGGTGGCGCTCCCGCCGGCCCCGGCGCCGCTTCCGGCGATCCCGGTGGCGCTTCCGGCGATCCCGGTGGCGCTCCTTCCGGCGCCGCTCCCGGCGGTCCCGGTGGCGTCCCCGGTGGGTTCGGCGGCTCTCGTGGTGGCCCTTTTCCCAACGGCGGCGGGGGTCGCGGTGGTTTCGGCGGCGATCAGGGCCTCACGGAGGCGCAACGCGCGATCCTCGACTTCGCGATCAAGAGCTCCGGCGGTACGCGCATCGCGCTCGCCGTCGAGGGCGGAGCCATGGGCGCGTCCGCCTACATCCTGGAGAGCGACGCCACGGTCATCGGCATGGGCGGCTTCAGTGGCCAGGACAACGCCCCGTCGGTGAGCCAACTGCAGACCTGGGTCGACACCGGCCAGCTGCGGTACGTGCTGGGCCGTGCGGCCGGCGGCACGGGACGCGGCGGCGGCCGGGGCATGAACAGCGGCGCCGCCCAGCAGCGGGCCGACTTTCTCACCGCCAATTGCGCCGAGGTCCCGCCCACCGACTACGGCGCCTCGTCCACCGCCTCCGTCCTGTATGACTGCGCCACCCGGCCCACCAGCCAGTCGTGAACGTGTTCCCGCTCGCCTGCCGGCCGGCACCTCGTCCACCGCCTCCGTCCGGTATGACTGCGCCACCCCGCCCACCAGCCAGTCGTGAACGTGTTCCCGCTCGCCTGCCGATCGGCGCCACGTGACCCACCGGCGGTAGCGGCATCGAGGCCGGCCCCTGCTCGACCCGCTGACCGGTAAACGAAGGCCACAGCCGCGGAAATCACGGCTGTCAGCCCCCGCTCCACCCGGCTGATCGGTGAACGGCGGCCAAGGCCGCGGGTGAAAGGTCGTCGAGGCGCCGACCAGCGTCCGCCGGGCGGATGTCGTGACGACGGCATCCGCCCGGCCGCGTGTCGTTCCCTACGCCCGGGCGTGCACCGCCTTGCGTAGCAGCAGGTATCCCTGCGGGCAGGACTCCCCCTCCTCGGCCGGCCGTCCGGCCCGGAACACCACCTCGAAGCCGGCGCCGGCGGCAAGCTCCGTCATCTCGCCGGTGGACAGCCAGTAGGAGTCGAACTCCACCCCGAGACCGGCCGACCGTCCGCCGCGCCGGTGCCGGCCGTCGCCGTCCTTGAACGCGGTCACCAGATGGCCGCCCGGCTTGACGACCCGGGCCAGCTCGGCGAACGCGGGCTTGCGATCGGACGGCGCCAGGAAGATCAGCGAATACCAGCAGACCACCCCGGCCAGCGACGCGTCGGCGAACGGCAGCTCACGCAGGTCGGCCACCTCGAACCGGAACGCCGGATGATCACGCCGGGCGACCTCGATCATGCCGGGCGAGAGATCGACACCTTGCGGTGAAAGGCCACGGGCCGCGAGGTACGGCTCCAGCCGCCCCGTTCCACACCCGACGTCGGCGACGTCCGATCCCAGACCCGCGGCCAGCGTGAGTTCCCCGAACAGGTCGAGAACGGCCCGATCGACCGGCATCGCCTCCAGGGCTCCGGCAAGCCGTTCCGCATACCAGTCGGCGAGCACGTCGTGCGCGTGGCGAAGCTCTTCGATCGGGTCGTCCATGCCGGAGACTCTATAGACCTTCGGGACAGGGGGTACGGACCTCCCAGCGGCACGCCGAGTGACCGGCACAGCGCTGTGACCGAGCTGTTCGCGCGCGCCGAACGATCGCCCGTCGCAGCACCGAGACTCTCCTCAGCCCGGCCGCCCACCAGCAGCGTCACAACGGCCTTCCGCCACCCAAGCGGCCCATCAGGAACGCCACAACAGCCTTCCATCGCCCGAGCGGCACACCAGGAACGCCAAAACGCCCCGGATGCAGCCGCCACGTGCCGCTAACCAGACGGCGAACGTCCGGAAGCAGCCCCCACGTGCCGCTAACCAGACCGCGAACGTCCGGAAGCAGCCCCCACGTGCCGCTAACCAGACCGCGAACGTCCGGAAGCAGCCCCCACGTGCCGCTAACCAGACCGCGAACGTCCGGAAGCAGCCCCCACGTGCCGCTAACCAGACCGCGAACGTCCGGAAGCAGCCCCCACGTGCCGCTAACCAGACCGCGAACGTCCGGAAGCAGCCGCCACGTGCCGCTAACCAGACCGCGAGCGTCCGGATGCAGCCACGGCGTGCCGCTGGGCGATCGTTTGCGGCACCCGGATGCCGTGGACTCGGCCGCGTCGGCCCACCGCAAATGCACCAGAGCGTCAGAGGACGCCGTTGATGCCGACTCCGAAGACTCTTCGGAGCGCCTACACGGCCGCCACGCCCCGAACCGTCGCCGCACCACCAGACAGCCGCCGCGCCACCGAAACCGTCGCCGCACCACCGGACAGCCGCCACGCCACCGGACGGCCGCCACGCCCCGAAACCGTCGCCGGACCACCGGACAGCCGCCGCGCCACCGGACGGCCGCCACGCCCCCGAAACCGTCGCCGCGTCACCGGACAGCCGCCACGCCTCCGAAACGGCCGCCGCGCCACCGAACCGGAACCGGCCGCCACGCGACCGAACCGGAACCGGCCGCCATGCGACCGAACCGGAACCGGCCGCCGTGGGCGAGGGGTGACGGCGGGCCGGTGGGGACGGGCGGCGTCAGATGCTGACGGCGTCTCCGGACAGGATCGACTCGACCAGGGAACCGCCGGCCAGGAAGAACTCCAGGTGTGTGCCACCCGCCTGGATGGTGAGGATCTGCACGTCCCGGTAACGGTCGTGGGCCCGGACCTGGATGCCGGTGATCCGGCTGCGGGCCAGCACGGTCCGGGCCAGGGAGAGGTCGTCGCCGGCGCCGGTGAACCAGTCGCGGCGGTGGATGATCTGGATCTCCCGGTCGTCGGCGACGACTATCGAGGCGTGCAGGACCGTCGGCCAGACCCGGTCGCGCAGCCGGCCGAGCGGGGAGTGCGGGGTGACCACCCGCCGCTCGGCGACGTTGATCACCCGCATCCCCGGTTCCTGGGTGATCATGCGGTGGTAGTCGGTGAGCAGGCCGGTGTCGGCGCGGCTGAGCACCGGGTCGACGCGGTACGGTTCGTCGTCGCCCGGCACGCCCGCCGGCAGATACCACCGGCGCAGCAGCGTCATCAGCTCCCGCACGGGCCCGTTGGCGGACGCGTTGTACCGCACGGTCAGCCGCTGCCCGTCGACGGTGTGCACGGTGAGGAGCCCGCTGAGCAGCCGCACGCTGTCGGCGATCGCCGCGATCCGGTCGTGCGCGACGCGGTGGGTGTCGTAGCCGTCGTCGCGCCGGGTGAGGACGGTGAGGGTCTCCTCGTCGACAGCGATCAGGTAGTCGTACAGGTGCATGCCGGGGTGGGCGTTGCGCCGCTCGATGTCGCGCGGCACCTTGAGGACCAGCCGGTACGCGGACGGGTCGAGGCCCGCGCGCCGGTAGAGGCGGGGCATCTCGTCGAAGGTGCGGACCTCGTCGATCCACGGCCCGAACCGGTCGAACTCCGGGGTGCTGTCGGCGCTGGTCACAACGCCGCAGCGTACCCCCTCCCCGCCGGTCACTCTCCGATTGGCGGTCATCACTTAGGGTTCGGTTGTGGCCAGAGCAACGCCGTTGACGTACGAGGGTGCGCTCAAGCTGCTCGGCGGGCACGCCCCGGCGGCGATCGAGGTGCTGGAGCGGATCACCGGGATGGGGATCCTTCTCGGCGCGATCGCCGTCCCGGGCGCGTTCGGGCTGGTCGACGGGAAGCAGGAGGCCGGCCGGCTGCTGCGGGAGCTGAGCCGGGCCGCCACGGCCCGGCTGCACGGCGCGCACGGGCACAGCCGGCACGAGCTGGTCGCGGCGGCCCACACCACGATCGTCCTGGCGTCGCTCTTCGAGGCGCTGCACGAGGAGGTCGGGCCGTCGTTCGCCGCGCTGAAGGTGACCGACCGGGAGAAGCTGCAGCTCGCGTCGGCGCCCGGCGACATCGTCACCCAGTCCGAGTGGATCGGGCGGCTGGCCGGGACGGATCTTCCGCTGCCGGGTCCGGCCGCGGGTTTCGAGGAGAATCTGGGTACGGTGCTGGCCCCGCGCATCGCCGAGCTGGCCGGCAGCGCGATCGCGTTCTTCGAGGGCCTGCGGGCGTGGCGGGGTGTCCCCTTCGACTCGTCGGCGCTCATCGCGCGGACCACCCGCCGGTGGCGTGAGCTGTATCGCGACGCGTACCTGCGGCTCGCTGCCGACGTGACGGAGTTCTTCGTCTGGGCGTCGCTGGGCGAGCACGCGGCCACCCGGGAGGAGCTGCGCGGCGCCAATGCCCGGCTGCTGGAGGTGCTGGACCGTACCTCGGAGGCTCTCGGGCAGTTGCACGACCTCCTGGCCGCCGGTGAGATCCCGGTGCGGCCCGGGCGTGTCTCGGTGCGCGGGAAGCTGGCCCGGGCCGCGGCGGCGGTGCTGGACCAGCCGCTGCTCAGGTCGTCGGCGCTGCCTCCGGGCCTGCGCTTCCCGACCGTCGCGGAGGGTTTCGTCACTCCCCGGTTCCGCAGCGCGGTCGCGTCGGCGGCGGGCGGGACCGCGCTGTCGCAGGAGGCGTGGTGGGCGTCGCGGCCGGTGCACGACGGGCTGGACCGGTTCCTCGCCGGGTACCTGGCCCATCCCGACGCGGCACGCCGTCCCCTCGTCGTGCTGGGCCACCCCGGCGCCGGGAAGTCGCTGCTGGCCGAGATCCTCGCCGCCCGCCTGCCGAGCGAGAAGTACACCGTGGTGCCGGTGCAGCTGCGCCGGGTCAACGCCGACGACCGGCTGCTGCCGCAGATCGAGAGCGCGCTGCGCGACATCCTGAAGGAGCAGGTGACGTGGGGGCGGGTGGCCGACGAGAGTGACGGGCTGACCCGGGTGGTGATCCTGGACGGGCTGGACGAGCTGATCCAGCCGACCGGGACCGCCCAGTCGGCGTATCTGACCGAGGTGGCCCGGTTCCAGCACGAGGAGCTGGCGCTGGGCCGCCCGGTGACCGTGGTGGTGACCTCGCGGACCATCGTGGTGGACCGGGCCCGGGTCCCGGACGGCTCGCTGGTGCTCAAGCTGGAGGACTTCGCCGACGACCAGATCGGCGCCTGGGCCGCCGCGTGGAACCACGCCAACGTCGCCACCGCCGGTTTCCGCCGGCTGCGCGCCGCCACGGTTCTCCGTCACGGCGACGTGGCCCGCCAGCCGCTGCTGCTCACGCTGCTGGCGATCTACCACGCGGACCCGGCCGCCCCGCGTCTGGACGGGGACGGCGTCTCCCCCGCGACGCTCTACCAGACCCTGCTGGACAACTTCATCCACCGGCAGGTCGCCGACAAGCCGGACCGGCCGCCCGCCCCGGAGCGTCTGCCGCGGCTGCTCAGCGAGTTGCGGTGGCGGCTGAGCATCGCGGCGCTCGGCATGTTCAACCGGCAACGCCAGCACATCTCCGAGGCCGATCTGGAGCGTGACCTGGAGGTCTTCCTGGGCCGGCGGGAGGAGCAGGCGCACGAGTTCGAGTCACCGGCCGGGCGGGCGCATCAGACGGTCGCCGGGTTCTTCTTCGTCCATGTCTCGCGGGTGGACGAGCAGAGCGACAACCCCCGGCGGACGTACGAGTTCCTGCACGCCACGTTCGGCGAGTATCTGATCGCCGAACGGGCGCTGCTGCTGCTCGACGGGTACGCCCGCCGGCTCGCCGACCACCGTGCCGATCCGGCGTTCCACGAGGCGCCGGACGACAGCCTGCTCCGGGCGCTGCTGTCGTATCAGCCGCTCACCCAGCGCAAGCCGATCGTCGAGTTCGCGGCCGGCCTGGCCGGGCAGCGCACGCCGGCGCAGCGTGCCGAACTGTTCGCGGCCGTGTGCGCTCTGGTCGCCGACGCCAGGAGCCGGGCGTTCGGCCGGTATCAGCGTTACGAGCCGGCGCCGCCGGACGTGGTGGCCGCGTGCGCCGCGTGGACGGCGAACCTGGTCATCCTGGGCTCCCTGGTCATCGCCGGGGAGGACGACCTGTCCCGTCTCGCGCCGGCCGGCGCCGACCCGCGGGCTTGGTGGTCGGCGACCACCCGGCTGTGGCAGGCGGGGCTGAGCGAGGAGGCGCAGGACGGCATGCGCCCGGTGTGGCTGCCGGATCAGTCCCAGAGCCAGGGCCGCGGGTTGCCGCCGGCGGCGTAGGCCCCGGCCACCCGATGCAGCAGCTGGCCGGTCCGCCCGGCGTCCAGGGCGGCCTCCCACAACGCGGCGAACTGGGACTCGAAGTGCGCCACGATCGGCCCCTCCTCGAAGAGCACGTCACTCAAGCGGGCCTCGCTGTACACCACCGTTCCGGTCAGCTCGCTGCGGATGACGGTGAACGACTCGGCCCGGTAGACGGGCACCTCGAAGGGCAGAACCCGCAGCGTCACGTAGGGCCGGCGCGCGAGCTCGGCGACCCGTTTCATCTGGTCTGCCATGATCTGCTGGTCGCCGACCCGCCGGTAGAGGACCGCCTCCTCGATCAGGACGCTGGTGTCGGGTGGCTCCCGCTGCTCGTGGAAGTTGGCCTGCCGGCGCAGCCTGATCGCCAGCCGTCTGCCGAGCTGATGTTCGGCGGCTCCGAGGCCGGCCGTGTGCAGCAACGCCGACGCGTAGGCGGGTGTCTGCATCAGCCCCGGCACGAAGGCCGACACGTACTCACTGAGGTTGTCGGCATCGGACTCCAGGCCGATCAGGGTGAGCATCGCGGGCGGGATCTCCGCGCGGTCGTCGTGCCACCAGCCGCGGCGCCGGGCCGCCTGCGCACGCTGGAGCAGCACCTCCGTGGCCGCGGCGCCGATCTCCAGATGCATGCAGAGGGCACGCAGGTCGTTGACCGAGATTCCCACGTCGCCGCTCTCGATCCGGGTCACCTTCGACAGTGACCACTCCAGCGACTCGGCGACCTGCATCTGCGTCAGCCCGGCGGTCTCACGAGCCCGGCGCAGGTCGGCGCGCAGCAGACGGCTCGCCGCGATCGGGTTCATCTCACCGCCGGTCCGCACGTCTCGACCCTACGCCGGGCGGGTCCGTCATGGAGAGCGCGGCGCCAGCCCGTGCTCGTAGGCGTAGACGACGATCTGCACCCGGTCGCGCAGCGCGAGTTTGCTGAGCAGGCGGCCCACGTGGGCTTTCACGGTGGCCTCGGACAGGTGCAGCCCGCCGGCGATCTCGCCGTTCGACAGGCCGCGGGCGACCCAGGTGAGGACCTCCCGCTCGCGGTCGGTGAGGCGTTGCAGGCGTTCGTCGGCGACCGGCTCGGGCAGATGCGGCAGCGCGATGTCGAGCAGGCGGCGGGTCACCGCGGGGGCGACCACGGCGTGCCCGCCGACGACCGCGTGGACCGCGCTGATCAGGTCGGCCGGTGGCACGTCCTTGAGCAGGAAGCCGCTGGCCCCGGCGCGGAGGGCGGCGTACACGTACTCGTCGAGGTCGAAGGTGGTCAGCATCAGGATGCGGGCGGGGCTGCCGGAGGCGACGATCTCGCGGGTGGCCTCGATGCCGTCGAGGACCGGCATCCGGACGTCCATCAGCACCACGTCGGGCCGTAGCGCCCGGGCCATGGTGACCGCCTGGGCGCCGTTGCCGGCCTCGCCGACGACGGTGATGTCCGGCTGCGCCTCCAGCACCAGGCGCAGGCCGAGGGAGAGCAGCGGCTGGTCGTCGGCGAGCAGCACCGAGACGGTCACGTCGGCTCCGTCCGGTCGAAGGTGAGCGTGGCGTGCACCTGCCAGCCGGGGCCGTGGCGTGGTCCGGTGCGGAGCCGGCCGCCGTAGGCGGTGGCGCGTTCGGCCATGCCCGCCAGCCCGTGCCGGTCGGTGGGCTCGGGCCGGTGGGCGACCCGGCCGGCCCCGTCGTCGAGGACTGTCACGTCGGCGCCGGCGGCCCGGTAGCGCAGGGACACCTCGGCGGCGGCGTGCGGCCCGGCGTGTTTGAGGGTGTTGGTGAGGGCTTCCTGGACGATCCGGTAGACGGCCAGTCCGGCCCCCGGGCCCCAGTCGCCGGGGACGCCGTCGCGGCGCAGCGTGACCCGTACCCCCGCGGCTCTGACCCGGTCGACGAGCGCGTCGATGTCGTCGAGGCCCGGCTGCGGGGCGCGGGCGCCCGCCTCCGGCGCGGAGGCGCCGCGCAGCAGGCCGACCAGCCGGCGCATCTCGCCCAGCGCCTGACGGCCGGTCGCCGAGACCTGGCCCATCACGTCGGCGGCGCGTTCCGGCGCGACCGCCGTGGTCGCCGCCGCGCCGTCGGAAAGGGCGACGATCACGGCCAGGTGGTGGGCGACGACGTCGTGCATCTCCCGGGCGACGCGCGCCCGCTCGTCGGCGACGGCGAGGCGGGCGCGCTGGTCGCGGTCCTGTTCGAGGCGTTCGGCCCGGTCCTCCAGGGCGGCGAGGTACGCGCTGCGGGTGCGCTGGTTGACGCCGATCAGGACGACCGCGACGGTGATCGCCGACACCGCCGCGAACGCGCCCCACGCCGGGCCGTCCTCGATCCGGTTGTCGAAGCCGGGCAGCACGGTGACGGCGGCGGGCCATGCGAACCGGGCCGGCCGGTACCGGGCGACGGCGTGCAGGGCGGTCAGCGTGACCGTCAGCGCGGCCGGGGACTGTGCGCCCATCGCCTGGGTGACCACGAACAGGCCGGTCGTGGCGGCGAAGACCGATACCGGCGCGCGGCGGCGCCAGATCAGCGGCACCGGAAGGAGCACCACCGACGCCCAGTCCAGGGCGTCGGTGGGGGCGAGGGTGGCGCCGGTGCGCCCGGTGAGCACCAGGGCGCAGCCGAGCGCCACCAGCCCGGCGATGCCGGCGTCGACGGCCCGCGGGTGGCGCCGCGCGACGCCGCGGAGGTCCTGGGGGCTCACCGTGTCATTGTCACGGATCACGGCGCCACAGCATCGCTCCTCCGGCGGCCAGCGCGAGCACCGTCCACACCGTGACGGTGAGCAGGGCCGGGCCGGGGGCGAGCATCCGGAACGGGTTGCCGGTGTCCACGGCGTACAGTGCCTGGGCCGCGGCGACCGGGACGTAGCGGACCACGTCGTCGGCGAGGTGGCCGGGCAGGGCGGGCTGCAGGATCGCCGGGAGCACCAGCAGGGCCAGGACGTAGACGGTGATCGCCGCGGCGGTGTGGCGGACCAGCGCGCCGATGCCGAGCCCGATCAGCGCGAGCACGACCGGGGCGGCCGCCGCCCCGAGCAGGGCACGTGTCGGGATGTCGGCGTGCTGACCGGCGGGGAGCAGCGCCCGGCCGGCCAGCATCGCCGCGGCGCAGGCCGCCAGCGTCGCGGGGAACCCGGCGGCGACCAGCACGACGGCCTTGGCGAGCAGCACGGGTGTCCGCCGGGGCACGGCGGCGAACGTCGCCCGGATCAGGCCCGAACCGTACTCACCGGTGATCATGAGGATGCCGAAGACGCCCAGGATCAGCGAGGTGACGTCGACGCCCAGGAACGTCTGGGCGGTCAGGGCGCGGGGCGACACCTCGGCCCCGGCCGTACGGTAGACGTTGATGTTGATCGCCACGGCCAGGCCCACGGTGATCAGCGCGGCGGTGGCCAGGGTGGCCCAGGTGGATCGCAGGGTGATCAGCTTGCCCCATTCGGCGCGGGCGACCCGGGCGAAGGTGACCCGGTGGGCGGCGGTCATGCCCGGCTCCGGGTGATGTCCATGTAGGCCTGTTCCAGGGAGGCCCGATGGGGCGTCAGCTCGTGGAGGGTCGCGTGTCGGGACGCCGCGAGTGTGCCGATCCGCTCGGCGGCCACGCCCCGGACGATCAGGGCGCCGTCGTCCTCCGCGGTGACCGTGGCGCCGGCGGCGGTGAGGGCGCTGTGCAGGACGGCCGCGTCCGGGGAGCGGACCAGGCAGTGGCTGGTTCCGGCGCGGGTGATCAGGTCGTCGATGCCGACGTCGGCGAGCAGCCGTCCGCCGCCGATGATCAGCAGGTGGTCGGCGGTCACCGCGGTCTCGCTCATCAGGTGGCTGGAGACCAGGACGGTGCGGCCCTGCGCGGCCAGATCCTTGAGCAGGGTACGGATCCACAGCACCCCGTCCGGGTCGAGCCCGTTGACCGGCTCGTCGAGGATCACCACGGCCGGGTCGCCGAGCAGCGCCGACGCCACCCCGAGGCGCTGGCTCATGCCCAGCGAGAATCCGCCGGCGCGCCGGTCGGCGGCGCCGCCGAGCCCCGCCATGTCCAGCACCTCGGCCACCCGCCGGGCGGAGATGCCGTGGGTACGGGCCAGTCCGAGCAGGTGCTGCCGGGCGGTCCGGCCCCGGTGCACGGCGCGCCCTTCCAGCAGCACGCCGACCGTGCAGAGCGGGGCCGGACCGGTCCGGTAGGGGCGGCCGCCGACGGTCGCCGTCCCGGAGTCGGGCCGGTCCAGGCCGACGATCATCCGCATGGTGGTGGACTTGCCGGCGCCGTTGGGGCCGAGGAACCCGGTCACCCGGCCGGGCCGCACCGTGAACGACAGGCCGTCGACGGCTGCCGTCGCGCCGAAGCGTTTGGTCAGTTCTCGCACTTCAATCATGGTGTCGACGCTAGGGGCGCGGCCGTCCGGCGAGGAGCGCCCGAGGTCTCGTCGTGGGGCCCGCCGGCTACGACCTGAGTAGCATCCGGCACCGACCCGGCGGTCGGGCCGGCGGCGCCGCGCGTCCTGACCTGCTCACCCTCTTCGACTTCGAGGTGGCCCGGGCCGCGGACGGCCCGATCGAGCCGGTGACGCTGCCCGGCGGCGAGGCCCTGACGGCGATCGCCGGCGACAGCACGGGCGGAACCTACCTCCAGGTCGGCGACGGCGACGTCCGGCCGGTGCTGTACGTCGGCTCGGAAGGTGAGGGCGGCCTGGTCGCGCGGAGTCTGCGGGACGCGCTTGCCCTGGTCGCCGGTGTCTCCGGCGTCCACGACGCGACAGCGTTCCCGGTCGACGAGGACGGCGGGCGGGCGCTGCGCGACCACCTCGCACGGACCTCCGAGGAGATCCGTTTCTGGCAGCCCTAGGTCGTGCCGGCGCCACCCGGCGGGGCGGCGGTTGCCGCGGGCCGCGATGATCTCTGCATGGTTGACATCGAGGTGACGGTTCGCCGGGCGGCCGAGGCGGATGCGACCGCCCTCGCCGGTCTGCGCCGCCGGCGGGCCACCGAGGACCACGGCCATCAGGGCGGCGATCCGGACGACCTCGCCGCCGCCATGGGTGACTTCATGCGCGGCCACCCGGGACATCGGGCGTTCGTGGCCGAGGCTGCCGGTGCGGTGGTCGGCATGGCGTGGCTGGCCGTCCTGGACCGGGTGCCCACCGCCGACCGGCACACCCGCCGCGGCGGTGACGTGCAGTCCGTCTTCGTCGTCCCCGAACTGCGGGACCGGCGCGTCGGCGCGCTGCTGATGGCCGCCGTCCTGGACGAGGCCCGCAGCCTCGGCCTGGAGCACGTGACGGTGCACTCCAGTCCGCGGGCGGTCGCGTTCTACGAACGCAACGGCTGGTCCCACGACCCGGAGTGGCTCGCCTGGGCGGCGGAGCGCTGACGGATGGCCGAGTTCATCGTCCGGCGGGCCGCCGGTATGGGCGTCATGCACTACTTCCGGGTCCACGCGCGGTCGGCCCGCCAGATCATGGAGACGTTCGCCGACCTTCAGGTGGTCACGGAGCCGCCCACTCTCGCGCGGGCGGACGCCTGGGTGGAGTGCGACATCGACATCGACGGGCCCGTGCTGCCCGCCGAGTTCGAGGAGCTGCGTGCGGAACGCGACGCCCAGCGTGGGCGGCCGCGGCATCGTCCACCTGCGCGAGCCCGACGACGACGACGCCGACACCGCGGCCGAGTTCGAGGACGCCTGGCGTGCGGCCGTGCCACCGGACCCGGACCGTACGCCATGATGCCCGGATGGACGTCGAGGAGCTGATCGAGCGTCATCCGCGGGTGTTCCACACGATGCCGGCGGCCGCGTGGCCGTCGGTGCAGCGGCACGGTCTGCTGTCGACCGTACGGCTGATCGATCTTTTCGGGGTCGACGGCGAAAGCCGTGATCGCCTGCTGGGCTCGCCACGCACACGGAGCGTGGTCCTGGAGGCGCCCGGGCTGCCGCCGGCCGTCATCCGGGACCAGAAGCCGATGAAGTTCATCGACGAGAAGATCGAGCCGGGCTCGTCGCTCGCCGAGTACCTGACCGCGATCAACTCGCGGGTGTTCTTCTGGGCCACCCCGGAACGCCTCGACCGGCTGCGCCAGGCCAGGGAGTACCGTGCCGGGAACCAGGTCGTTCTGCACGTCGACACCCGTGCCCTGGTCGAGCGCCACGGTCCGCGCGTCGAGCTCTGCCGGCTCAACTCCGGCGCGGTGACCCAGAAGAACCATCCGGTGCGCGGGCACCGCTCGTGGCTGCCGATCGCCGACTACCCCTACGGCGAATACCGGCGGATGTACGGCCGTGACGGCGCTCTGGTGGAGGTGACGGTGCTCGACGCCGTGCCGGACATCCTGGAGCTGGCCGATCGGATCGACGTCTAGGATCGTCGCATGTCGATCACCGCTGCCCGGTTCGTCTGGCCGATCGGCGACGGCACCGTCCTGATTCCCCGGACGCCGGCGATCACCGGGCCGTACCACGAACTGCTCGTCGCCAACCATGACCGCCTGGCCGCCTCGTCACCCGGTCTGACCGAGCCGACGGTGGAGTCCACGCGGGCCACCCTGGAGAGGTCCGGGCAGGCGTGGCTCGCCGGCAACCGGCTGCCGCTGGCCATCGGCGTGCGGGCCGGGACCGGCCACCGGCTGGTCGGCGCGGTGAGCCTGTCCCTCGACAGTGCCGAGGTCGGCTTCTGGATCGCCGCCGACGCCGAGGGGCGAGGGTATGTGAGCCGCGCGCTGAACGCCGTGTTCGGGCACGCCTTCGACGATCTCGGCCTGCACCGGATCGAGATGCGGACCCTGACCACCAACGACCGCAGCCGCCGCGTGGCGGAGCGTTTCGGCTTCACCCTGGAAGGCGTGCTGCGGAAAGCGGCCCGTTTCCCGGACGGTCATCGCGACGTGGCCCTGTACGCCCTGCTCGCCGACGAATTCGTCGCGTCGACCCGTAGTAGGCCGGAACAGGCGGTTTGATCGTCACCGCCATCGTGACGGTGGCGCACAGCCACAGCGGCCCCAGTAGCGGGATGAACGGCGTCCACACCAGGACGAACAGCAGCACGCTGAGCGATCGGAACACCATCCTGCTCCTGTCCCTGCCCAGGAACCACAGGAGCAGAACCCCGAGTAGACCCTGGCCGAGAACCATGAAGGAGTACGCCAGAATCGCCTTGAGCCCCTCGGTGCGGTCGTTCCAGGGGTTTTCCGGCCGGTAGGCGATGCGAGCGAAGATCAGCGCTGTGGCCATGAGGATGAAGTGGGCCGCGGCATACAAGGAGAACCATGTGCCGAACCACCGCCGGAACGTGGCCGCCGGCCAGGCCGCCACTTTCCTGGGCGCCCCCGATGCAACTGTCACGGCCATCCCCGCCTCTGCTCTTGAGCAGTCGCTCAAGGACTGAGGTTACGAGATTTTGAGCGAACGCTCAAGTCGGCATGGCGCGCGCGGCGGCCTCCGCCGACCGCCGGAGTTCGACGGTGTCGCCGGCCGGGTCGAAGGCGTCGTCGTGGAGGGAGATGGCCTCGTGCGAGCGCTCGATCGCGGCGATCATCGACTTGAGGGTCCGCCCGCTGCGCTCGACCATCACCACCGCCGCCGGCAGATATCCGGCGATCATCGACTTGAGGATCGGGTGATTCGAGGCGAGATACCGGCCGGCCAGCGTGTCCACGAACGCGGCGAAGACCTCGGGGTCGACGTCGTACTCGTCGTAGCCCAGGTCCACGACTCCGCAGGGGCGTTCGGCATACGGCTCGAGCGCCTCGGTCATCCGGAAGAACATCTGCGCCACCCGGGTGGCCGGGTTCCAGAGGGTCACCCGGGTCGTCGCGTCCTTGAAGTACTGGCTCACCGCGTCATGTTCTCCCATCCCGGGACGTTGCGCGGTCCCCGGCCGGGGTCATGACGGGGCGAGGACGATGTCGAACCGCACCCGGCTCCAGGGCCGGCCGCCCAGGTCACGGCCGTCCGGGGCCGGGGCGCCGGCGGGCTGCGGCTCGAAGTCGCGGATCAGCGAGTCCCGTACCCCGAAGACGCTGTCGGAGTCGAGCCGGTCGTCGCCGCGGACGAAGATGTGCGTGACGAGGGTCCGCAACCCGGGCGCCTCGACCAGGAAGTGCAGGTGCGAGGCCCGCATCGGGGACCGGCCGGTCGCCGCGAGCAGCCGGCCCACCGGCCCGTCGTGCGGAATCGGGTACGGCGTGGGGGTGATCGCCCAGAAGCGGAACGATCCGTCGGGACCGGCGGTCAGGCGGCCGCGGGCGGCGACCCGGTCGTCGTCGTACTGGACGTCGTAGAAGCCGTCGTCGTCGGCCTCCCAGACCTCGATCCGCGCGCCCGGGACCGGCCGGCCGGCCGTGTCGGTGACGGTGCCCTCGACCCAGCACGGCCGGCCGGGCGCGCCGCCGGAGATGTCGCCGCCGAGCGGGATCTCCGGGGCGCCGGCGACGAAGAACGGGCCGACGACGGTGGCCTCGGTGGCGTCCAGGTAGGCCTCGTTGTTGACGGTGATGGTCTGCATCGACACGCCGAGCACGTCGGAGAGCAGGATGAACTCCTGCCGCCGGTCGTCGGTGATGTGCCCGGCCGCGGTGAGGAACGCGATGGCCTGCTGCCATTCGGCCTCGGTGAGGCGCACCTCGCGGACGAACGCGTGCAGGTGCCGGGTGAGCGCCTGCATCAGCTCCTTGAGGCGCGCGTCGGGTGTGCCGTCGAACGAGGCGGCCACCCGGTCGGCGAGCTGTTGTTCGCGGCGTTGCTGCTCGTCGGTCATCGCTGGTCTCCTGGGGGGTCTCCGGCCCACGCGTGGCGCAGGAGGTCGGTGAGGTCGCCGCCGGTCACGGCGACCGGGTTGCCCGGTGGCACGATCGGCAGGATCGCGGCGACGGCGGCCGGGATGTCGCTGTCCCGGAACCCGTAGTCGCGCAGGGCGCGCGGGGCGCCGATCCGGTCGCGCAACCCCTGCAGGCCGTCCGGGCCGAAGGCGCCGGCGAGCAGAGGGCGGACCGTGTGGGCGTTCAAGGCCATGACGTACGGCAGAACGACCGCGTGGGTCTGCGCATGCGGGAGGTCGAACATGCCGCCGAGCACGTGACAGATCTTGTGGTGCAGTCCGGAGCCCGCCGAGGCGAAGGCGACCGCCGCGAGGTGTGCCCCGTACAGCGTCTGCTCGCGCCCGGCAAGGTCGTCGGGCCGTGCGGCGATGCCGGTGAGGCCGGCGGTGAGCGCGCGGATCCCGGCGAGGGCGAGGGCCTGGTTGATCGGGTCGGCGCGGGGCGCCCACAGCGAGTCGACGCAGTGGGCGACGGCGTTGAGCCCGGAGGCGATGCTCAGGTCGGCCGGCAGGCTGCGGGTGAGGGTCGCGTCGTACACGACGGTGCGGGGCAGGACCCGCCGGTCGGCGCCGGTGGTCTTGCGGCCGTCGTCGGTCAGGCCCCACACGTCGGTGGCCTCGGATCCGGCGTAGGTGGTCGGCACCGCGACGATCGGCAGCCCGGTGGTGAGCGCGACCGCCTTGGCCAGCCCGGTGGCCGAGCCGCCGCCGATGCTGACCAGCACGTCGGCGCCGATGCCGGCGGTGACGGCGCGGGCCCGTTCGGCGACGGCGACCGGCACGTGCATGACCACCTCGCGGTGCCGGGGGACGCCGGGCAGCAGGTCGGCGGCGGCCCGGCCGATCACCAGCGGCCGCTCGCCGAGCCGGGCCACCTCGGCGGCGAGATGCTCGGCGGCCGGGCCGAAGACCACCCGTTGCGGCAGCGTCTCGTGGGTGAAGCGCAGGTTCATCGGGTACGGCTCCGCCCGAGGATCGTGGCCAGCGCGTCCCGCAGCGCCGCCACCGGGTCGGCGGGCAGCCGTGCCGAGCGCCAGCCGATGTGCTTGTCCGGGCGCACCAGGATCACCCCGTCCTCCTCGACCTCGCGTGCCCGGGCCCAGTCGTAGTACAGGTCGGTGACCGCCCGGCCGGGCCCGATCACCACAGTCTCCACCGGCACGCCCAGCTCCGCCGACACCTTCTCGGCGGCGGCCGCCCACGCCTCCCCCGCGATGCCGGTGAACAGCGTGAACCGGGTCATCGGCGCGAGGTCGAGGGTGGAGACGCGGGTGCGGGCATCGCCGACCCACACGTGCGGCAGACGCGATCCGGGTACGGTCGACGCCTCGAAGTACAGCTCCGGGTCGCGTGCCGGGACGGGCCGGGACGTGCCGTCGCCGGCGATCGCCGCGGACTCGTAGAACTGGCCCAGTTCGACGCCGTGCGCGTTGAACTCGTAGTGCTTGAGCTCCATCGCCGCCACCAGCGCGGCCCGCTTGGCGGCGCCGGCCGGGGTGTTGGCCTTGCGCTCCTCGATCCGGGCCACCATCTCCGCCTCGTCCCGGGCGTCGAGCAGCCCCAGCACCTCGAAGAACTGGACGAACTCGCGGCTGGACCGGTTGGCGCGCCGCACGATCTGCTCGGCGACCGGGGCGCGTTCGGTGGTGTAGGTGTCCAGCAGTGACGGGCCGGCCTGGCCGCGGAGCACGGCGGCCAGCTTCCACGCCAGGTTGTAGGAGTCCTGGATCGAGGTGTTGGAGCCGAGCCCGTTGGACGGCGGGTGCCGGTGCACGGCGTCGCCGGCGCAGAACACCCGGCCGGAGTGCAGGCGGGTCGCGTACCTCTCGTTGTTGCCCCAGAGGGAGGTGCCGGTGATCTCGACGTCGATGTCGGGCAGGCCGAGCAGGCCGCGCACGATCGCTGTCGCGGCGGTCTCGTCGACGACCGGCGCGGGCCCGTCGATGTCGTAGCCCCACACGATCAGCCACTCGTTCCAGGGCCGGACCATCCGCACCAGACCGGCGCCGATCCCGCCCACGTTCGAGCCCGGCTGGATCACCCAGTACAGGACCGAGGGGCGATTTCCGACGTACGGCGTGAGGTCCGCCCGGAAGGTGATGTTCATCGACCCGGCGATGTCCATCCGGCCCTCCATGGGCAGGCCCAGGTCCTCGGCCACCTGCGAGCGTGCGCCGTCCGCGCCGATCAGGTACTTGGCGCGGATGGTGTACTCGCGTCCGGTCAGCCGGTCGCGCACGTCGACGTCCACACCGTCGGGGTCCTGCCGGTGGCCGAGGTATTCGGTGGAGAAGCGGGTCTGGGTGCCACGCTCGGTGGCGTTGCGGACCAGGATCGGCTCCAGACGGTTCTGCGGGATGTCGACCGGCAGGCACGGCGAGGCGAGCCGGTAGTCGCCGTGCCGCGCCGGGTGGGTGCCCCAGGTCAGGATCCGGCCGATCTCCTCCCCGGCGATCGAGGTGCAGAAGACGGTGTCGCCCATCAGGTGGTGCCCGGTCGCGTCGGCGAGCACCTGGTCCTCGATGCCGGCGTCCCGGAAGACCTCCATCGCGCGCTGGTTGGTGATGTGCGCGCGGGGCGTGTTCGCCGTCCACCGGTACTTCGTGATCATGATGTTGGGGATGCCGAGGGTGGCGAGCAGCAGCGCCGCGCCCGCGCCCGCCGGGCCGGATCCGACGATCAGGACATCAGTGGTCACCGTCATGAGTAGTCATTGGCGGGCGCCCCGGGCGGGCCGGCAACGGCGGGGCCGGTGATCGGGCGGAAGTCCGATGGTGTGGCGGATTTCCGTACATCCGTGGGGCGGATCCCGAAGCGCTCGCGGAACGCCTGCGCGAAGTAGGTGCGCGAATGGAACCCGCACGCGGCGGCGACCTCGGCGACCGGGGTGCGCGGGACGGCCGCGAGCAGCCGGTGCGCCCGGTCCAGGCGGCGGGCCAGGATGTGCCGGGGCAGGCTCGTCCCGGCGCCGGCGAAGGCGCGCGACAGGTGCCGTTCGCTGATCCCGATGCCCGCGGCGACCCGGGTGGCGGTGAGGCCGGGGTCGGTCAGGTGGTCCTCGATGAACGCGCGGGCGTTGGCCAGGTGCACGGTGGCCGGGTCGGCGACGCGACGGCCGGTCAGGTCGGCGATCAGGTGCAGCAGGGCCGGCTCGTCCACGGCGCCGCCGGCGCGCAGCGCGGTCCCCGCGGTCCGGGCCAGCGCCCGGGAGGTGGCCCGGACGATCGGCGCCCGGACCGACTCCAGTCCGGTGAGATCGTGGAAGACCCCGCGGGGCACCTTGATCGCGAGCTCGTCGAGGCCGTGCGAGAAGCCGCGCATGAACGGCCGGTCGGCGTCGCAGATCAGCGCCTGCCCCGGCCGCAGGGTGAGCACCCCGCCGTCGTGGTAGAAGAACGCCTCCCCGACCAGGGTGAGATACACCGCGACGGCGTCGGCGGGGCTGCGGCGGATCACGTCGGCGGGCCGCTCGACGACGTGCGAGGTGCCCCGCACCCGGGCCAGTTGCAGCCGGTCGAGCTGCAGGTTCAGCTCGGTGCCGTCGAAGGGGGTGTCGCCGAGCAGCCGGCACCGCAGCCCGATCAGCGCGGCCCGGTTGTGGTCCTCCCACAGCTCGACGCGCCGTGCCTCCGGCAACTCCGCCGTGCTGAACCGCCGTACCCGCCCGGCCGTCGCTGTGTCCTCGATCACGCCCCCAGTCTCCGGCGGGCGCCGCCTCGGAACAAGCGCCCCGGCGACGGTGACTACGCTTACCCCGCCCCCTCGATCCACATAGGAGCCGCCATGCCGAACGACCGCGATCTGCCGCCCACGCTCGACGCCTCGGTCCCGCAGACCGCCCGCATCTGGAACTTCCTGCTGGGCGGCAAGGACAACTTCGCCGTCGACCGGGCGGTCGGTGAGCAGATCCTCGCCAGCCGTCCCGAGCTGGCCGAGAGCGCCCGCCTGAGCCGGGCGTACCTGATCCGCGCCGTCCGTTTCCTGGCCGCGGAGGCCGGTGTGCGGCAGTTCCTGGACATCGGGACCGGCCTGCCGACCGCGAACAACACGCACCAGGTCGCGCAGTCGGTGGCGCCGGAGAGCCGGGTGGTCTACGTCGACAACGACCCGCTGGTGCTCTCGCACGCGCGGGCGCTGCTGGAGAGCCACCCCGACGGCGTCACCGACTACGTCGACGCCGACATGCACGACATGGATCTGGTGCTGCGCGAGGCGGGTGGGACGCTCGACTTCACCCGGCCGGTGGCGGTGCTGTTCATGGGGGTTCTCGGGCACGTCGAGGACGACGCGGTGGCCCAGGACATGGTGCGCCGGGCGATGGCGGCCGTCCCGTCCGGAAGCTACCTGGCGATCTACGACGGCGCCGACATCACCCCGGCCAACGTCGAGGCGGCCCGGATCTGGAACGAGTCGGCCGCCCAGCCGTACTTCCTGCGCAGCCCGGCCCGTCTCGCGCGGTTCTTCGACGGGCTGGAGCTGGTGGAGCCGGGCGTGGTCCCGGTGACCCGCTGGCGCCCGGAGGACGACACCCCGGACATCGACCAGTTCTGCGGTGTGGGCCGCAAGCCCTGACCCTGCTCGACCACGTCCCGGCCGACCGCGACGACCTGCTCGGCGAGGGTGGCCGGGTCTCGCCCGCCGGCCTGCTCGACACCGGCCGCGTCGGCATGGACGCCGCCGAGACCGCCCCGGCGGGGTCGCCGCCCGACCCGTTCCGTGGCTGCTACCCCGCCGAGGCGGGCACCACGGCCTGGTAGCGGGCGACCATGGTGGCGACCGCCTCCTCGACGGCCTGGTCGACCGCGGGCCGGGCCGGCGCCCAGTCGGTGAGCAGCAGCGTGGGCCAGAAGACGAAGTTGGCGATCATGCCGAGGAACTGTGTCGCGGCGAGGTCGGCGTCGTGGACCCGCGCCGACCCGGCGGCGTGCGCAGCGGCGAGGTAACGGCTGACCGACGTGAAGTAGGGCATCTTGCCCCGGCTGAACTGGGCCTCGCCGAGCTCGGGGAACCGCGGCAGCTCCGCGATGACGATGCGGAACAGGGCGGTCATGCCCGGACGGGTCAGCAGGTCGGCGTAGCGGTGACCGATCATGGTCAGCCCGGCGCGCAGGTCGCCGGCCGGCGGCTCGGGCCCGGCGTCCTCCTCGACCTGCCACGACTCGGTGACGATCGCGTCGAACAGCGCCGCTTTGGTGGGGAACTGCTTGAAGAGCGTGGCCTTGGAGACGCCGGCCGCCTCGGCGATCCGGGCGAGCGAGGTGCCGTCATAGCCCGCACTCAGGAACAGGCCGGTGGCGGCAGAGAGGATCGCGGCCCGCTTCTCTCCGGCCACGCGCCGGTGGTACGCCGAGGGCGCGACCGTCGTCATCGGCAGCACGGCCGGCGGCCTGGCAAGGGCGGAGGCTCTCGCCACCGAGCTCGGCGACCGCGCGCTGGCCGTCTGCCTCGACGTCGCCCGCGAGGACGACTGGGCCGCCGCCGTGGCCGCGGCCGAGCAGCGTTCCGGCCGGCTCACGATCCTGGTCAACAACGCGGGCGTGCAGAACTCCGCCACCACGATCGAGGCCACCGACCCGGCCGTCTGGGACCACACGTTCGCCGTCAACGTCACCGGACAGTTTCTCGGCATCAGGGCCGTCACCCCGGCGATGCGGCGCGCCGGGGGCGGCGTCATCGTCAACATCGGATCGGCCATGGCGTACGGCGGAACCGCGCTCTACGCACCCTACGCCGCCGCCAAGTGGGCGGTCCGTGGGCTGACCCTCAGCGCCGCGCTGGAGCTGGGCCGCGACAACATCCGGGTCAACGCCATCCACCCCGGCGTCGTCTCCACCAAGCTGATCAACGAGCCGGCCACCCCCGGCGGGCGGCCGATCGCCGACTTCTACGACCCGCGGCCGTACGCCGTCCCCCGACTCGGCGAACCCGCCGACGTCACCGCCGCGCTGCTCTACCTGACCTCGGGTGAGGCGTCGTTCGCTACCGGCGCCGAACTGGTCCCCGACGGCGGCCTTCTCCTCGGCCCGGCACTGCCCGCCGGCGTCTGAGGGCGCGACCCGCGGGTGCCGGCGCCGGCACCCGCGTCGCCGAGGAGTCGGGCCGGTGGCGGCGGTGCGGCAGGATGGGGCTCGTGGCCGTACGCACAGTGATCGTCGCCGGCGGTGGGGTCGCGGGGACCGCGACCGCTCTCGCGCTGCGCGACGCCGGGTTCGAGGTGGAGATTCACGAGGCGCACACGTCGGGCGGCGCGGACGGTGGCGCGTTCCTCACCGTGATGCGCAACGGCATGGCAGCGCTCGCGGCGATCGGCGCGGCGGAGGCCGTGACGGCGGTGTCGTTCCCGGCGCGGGCGGTGGCCCTCCACGACGACCGGGGACAGCGCCTCGGGCATCGGCCGATCGAGGGGCCGGCCCGGTCGCTCACCCGTGCCGCCCTCTACCGGGTGCTCCAGGAGCTCGCGATCGCCCGCGGGATCACGGTGCGGCACGGGCGGCGGATGATCGATGCCACGATCGGGCCGGACGGGGTCGAGGCGGAGTTCGACGACGGCAGCCGTGCGGCCGCCGACGTCCTGGTCGGCGCGGACGGCATCCATTCGCGGACCCGCCGGGTCATCGATCCGCAGGCCCCGGCGCCGAGGTATGCGGGGCAGCACGTGGTCTACGGCTACACGCCCGGCAACCCGGCCGGCCTCGACCCGGACGAGTACCACATGATCCGGGGCAGCCGGGCGTTCGCAGGCCTGACCGTGCCCGGCGGCGACGGCCGGACCTGGTGGTTCGCCCGCGTCCACGGCGCGGAGCCGGCCGCCGGGCTGAGCCCCGAGCAGTGGCGCGACCTGGCGCTGCGGACCTGCCGGGACGACGCCACCCCGGTGGCCGCGGTCGTCGCCGCCGCCACCCGGATCGTCGGCGGCGACGCCTACGACATCCCGACCACCCCACGCTGGCACAACGCCCGCATGGTGCTGGCCGGCGACGCCGCCCACGCCGCTGTCCCGGCCGCCGCCCAGGGCGCGTCGATGGCCGCCGAGGACGCGGTGGCGCTCGCCGCGGCGCTGGCCGGGCACGACGATCCGGAGGTCGCGTTCGCCGTCTACGAGCAGCGGCGGCGCGCGGAGACCGAGGAGACGGTCGCGGCGAGCGCCCGGCTCAGCTCGCCGGGACAGTGACCCGAGGGTTTCCTGGCAGGATCAGGAGCATGCTGCCGTTCAGTACTCCTTCTTGATGACGAAGTAGGAGCCGCGGATGGTGCCGGCGAGCTTCGACTTCTGCCGGGCGAACTTGAACGCTCCGAGCTCCTCCGGGACCTCCATGCCGTCGGAGAGCTTGAAGCCGACCGCCCGCTTCCCGCCGTCGTCCACGGTGTACATCACGTTGATCGACAGGCCGCTCCGGTAGAACACGTACGCCATCCGGATGTTCTCCACCTGGAAGGCGGTCGCCTCCAGCGGCGGCGACGCGATGACCAGCCCGCGCTCGGCCTCGAGGATGTGGTGCACCCGGTCGACGGTCTCCCGGGCCTCGCCGGCGGGCTCGACGGTGAAGACGTGGCCGTACTTGTTCCGGAAGTAGCGGGCCTCGTTCGCCCGGAGGCCGGCGAGCGCCTCCGCGACCGGCGACGACTCCAGGCCGGTCGTCGAGACGTTGTCGAAATCCACCTCGTACGCCATACCGTGCGACGCTACGCCATGGGAACGCTACCGCCGGCGAAGTTGACCCGGAGTCGCGCCGAACGCGCGACGGAACGCCCGGTGGAACGCGGCGACGTCGGCGAACCCGGCATCGGCCGCGATGTCGGCGACCCGCAGGTGGGCGCGGGCCGGATCGCGCAGGTCACGGACGGCACGGTCCAGGCGCAGGCGGCGCACCGTGGCGGCGTACGACAGGTCGCTCCCGGCGAACAGGGCGTGCAACGACCGTACCGAGATGTCCAGCCGCCGGGCCGTCGCCGACGGTGACAGATCGTCGTCGGCCAGGTGTTCCTCGATGTCGGCGACCGCGCGGGCGTGGCTGCGCGGCGCCCGCCGCGGCGCCGCCGCCGCCGGCGACTCGGACAGGGCCACCGCGAGCACGCCGGCGGCGTGCGGGGCGAGCCGCGGGACGCCGGCCGGCAGCGCGGTCAGCAGATGCCGCAGCGCCGCGCCGGCGCCCGCCGTGGTCGGGATCCGGGTGGCGGTGGCGATCGGGCCGGTGACCTGGGCGGTCAGCAGCGCCCGCGGGACGAAGAACGACAGCTGCCGGAAGTCGCCGCCGAACTCGAACGTGAACGGCTCGCCGGTGTCCACGACCGCCACATCACCCGGCCGCAGCACCGTGAACCGCCCCGCCTGGCGCATCGTGCTCACCCCGGCCAGTTGCAGGTTGGCGTAGAAGCCCGGCGGTGATCCGGCCGCCAGATCACTCTCGGTACGTTCGACGCGTTGACGCTGCGCGGTGATGCGGGCGATCGAGAGCGTGCCGAGCGGCCACTGGGTGACCCCGGCGTCGAACCCGTCGCGCAGGTCCGACTCCGGGGTCAGCGCGAGGAACGCCTGGCAGATCATCTCGCGCCAGTGCCCGAACTGCCGTGCCGGCACGGCGTCGCGGGTGGACCAGGTCTGTGGCATGGGGGCTCCCTGTCCGATGCCGGACTTCCGCACCCGATGCAACCCCGCCCGCACGCCCGGCCACACCCTTGCGACCGGGATCCGACACCGTCGACACCATGCAGATCACCACCAGATTGACCGACGAGTACGGCCTGCGGACACCGATCGTGCAGGCCGGGATGGCGTTCGTGGGGATGACACCGGACCTGGCCGTGGCGGTGAGCAACGCCGGGGCGATGGGGTCACTCGGCGTAGGACTGATGCCACCACCGGCGGTGACCGCCACGATCGCCGCGATCCGGGCCGGCACCGGCGGCCCGTTCCATGTCAACGTGATCACCCCGTTCACCACCGGCGAGCTGATCGACGCGCTGTGTGCGGCGGCCGTGCCGGCGGTGTCGTTCCACTGGGGGCATCCGTCCCCGGAGTGGATCGACCGGCTGCACGCCGCCGGGGCGCGCGTGTTCGAGCAGGTCGGGTCGGTCGAGGCGGCGCGGCGGGCGGCCGGTGACGGCGTCGACGTGATCGTGGCGCAGGGCGCCGAGGCCGGCGGGCACAACTTCGCCACGCTGCCGACCTTCGCGCTGGTGCCGCTGGTGGTGGACGCGGTCGCCCCGGCCCTGGTGCTGGCCGCCGGCGGTGTCGCCGACGGGCGCGGGCTGGCCGCGGCGCTGATGCTCGGCGCCGACGGCGTGTGGGTCGGCACCCGGCTCGTCGCCACCGCGGAGTCGGCCGCCCACGACGGCTACAAGGAGCGGCTCGTCGCGGCGCAGGCGACGGCGACCGTGCGGACGTCGCTGTTCGGGCCGGAGACACCGGACTTCAACCCGATGCGGGTGCTGCGCAACCGGGTGGTCGAGGAACACCCGCACGGCGGCGGTGACCGGCCGGTGATCGGCCACACCGTGCTCGGCGGCGAGGAGATCGAGCTACGCCGCTACACGAATCTGGTGCCGATGCGGGACGTGACGACCGGCGACCTGGAGGAGATGCCGCTGCTGTCGGGCCAGGGCGTCGGCCTGGTCGGCGCGGTCGAGCCGGCCGGCACGGTGATCGCCGACATGACCGCCACCGCGGCGGCGCTGCTGTCCCGGTGGACCGCGGCCGTCGCCTGATCCACCCGGGCGTCCGGGTTCATCCGGGATCTCCCCACCCGCACGGCCGGCGCCGGACAGTCGTCGGTACGACCGTCACGCGAGCCAGGGAGATCCCGATGACCAGCAGGAAACAACTGATCGGCGCGTCCGCCGCCGTCGCCTTCGTCGCCGCCACGGCCGGTGTGATCACCACCGTGACGGCCGGCCCGGCCGCGGCCCTCCCGGCGTCGCAGTCGGTCTGCGCGATGAACGGCTTCCCCTTCTGGTCCGACGCCGGCTGGATCTCGATGCTGCCGGCGCGCACCGTCGTGACCAGTGGAGCGACGACGCTGAAGGTGTCGGCGACCGCCGACATCGGCGTCGACAGCGCCAACAACGCGGAGGTACGGCTCGGCTGGTCGGTCAACAACGGCGCGCCGGCCGAGGGCGTCTACGGCCCCGCCAACTTCGCCGTCCACGCCGGCTCGTGGGCGGCCCGGACCACGTTCGGCCTGATCAGCGTCGGGGCCGGCACTACCACCGTGCAGCCGTACATCCGGCTCAGCGCGCCGGTGCTGTCGCCGCCCGCGAACATCATCCACCGCTGCTTCACCATCGAGGCCACCACCAGCTGACCCGTCGACGACGGCGCCGGGAGCGGGGTGCTCCCGGCGCCGTCGCGGATGAGATGATCACGCGGTGAACGAGCCTGGGGATCTTGGCGGGGGAACACCCGCGCCGGAAGCGGCGGGCGCTTGGCTCGCCGATGTCGCCCACGACCGGGTCGCCGCGCTGCGCGGCTTCCTGCAGAGCTGGTATGCCGACGTCCCGCCGGTGCAGCCGGAGAAGACCGAGGCGCCGATGCCTCTTCCCGCGGCGCTGGCGGCCTTCTACGAGCTCGCGGCCCGCCGGCCGGTGATCTACGGCGTGCACAACACGGTCTACCCGCCGCACGAGCTCGAATACGACGAGGACGAGGGCGGGGTCGTGTTCGCCGCCGAGAACCAGGGTGTTTGGGTCAAGGCCTTCGACCCCGAGGAGCAGGACCCCCTGGTGTACGACGACGGCGAACCCGACGAGGAGCGGCTCGGTGGCGTGCTGCTGCAGTTCGCGCTGGTCGAGGCGGTGATGTCGGCGCCGTACGCCGGTCATGCCCTGATCAGCGAGGAGCAGCGGGACCGGTTCGTGGCCGGGCTGACCCGGGTGCCGCTGGCGCCGGCGACGTTCCCGGAGCAGGACACGGTGATCCATGTGGGGCCGGATCTGGTGGCGATCTCCTGTCCGGAGGACGACGGATACCAGCTGTCGGTGGCGAGCCGCCGGCGTGCGGCGCTGGCCGTCCTGCGGGATCCGGGTTTCGCGTGGGAGTCCTTCACCGGCTGACCCGGCTCGCGCCGGGTCAGAAGGTGGCGATCGGGTTGACCGGGCTGCCGGACGTGCCGGTGAACCGGACCGGCGCCACGGCCAGCTGGAAATCCCACTGGCTCAGCTCGGCGGCGGTGGCCGCGCACGCCTCCAGATCGCAGTTGTCGACCAGCCACAGGCCCATCGCCACGAGACCCACCGCGTGCACCGGCATCAGCACGTTGTCGTACCCCGACGGCTGAACGTCCTGCGGGGTGTCGGCGCCGATCAGGGCGACCTCGCGCTCGTGGAGCCACGGCAGGCTGGTCGCGTGCCAGCCGGCCTGGGTGAGGGCCGGGGTGTATCCGGCCTCGTGGCGGACCCGGCCGTAACCGGTGCGCAGCAGGACGGCGTCGCCGGACCGGACCCGCACGCCCTGGCGGCGTTCGGCCTCCTCCAGGTCACGGGGGCGCACGCCCTCCCCCGGTTCGAGCCAGGGCACGCCGCGCGCCGCCGCGACGTCGAGGAGCACACCGCGGGTGACGATGCCGTTCGCCGCCGCGGTGACGGCCGCCCACGCCGACCCGGTGGCCGCGTCGACCATCGTGTGCGGCCGCCCGTTGTAGAGCCGGCCGTCCCAGTAGAGGTGACACGGCGAGTCGAGGTGGGTGACGGTGTTGCCGTGGAAGGTGAGACCGAGCCGCTCGGACGAGAAACCCCAGCGCCGGTCGGCGTGAAAGGCCGCCGGCATGGCCTCCGCGCCCGGCATGTCGGCGGCGCACGGGCACGTCGTGGTCGCCCTCTCCATCTCCCCCGGCACGGCGACGTCCCACGCGCAGGACACGCTCCGGCCGTGGCGCACCGCCCGGGCCGCCGCCAGCCGCACGTCGCCGGTGATGTGGTTGAGGGTGCCGAGCTGATCGTCGTCGCCCCATCGTCCCCAGTTCGACAGGGTGTCGAAATACCCGAGCACGTCCTCCATGCGATCCTCCGGTCACGCGCTGCGGGCCACCATCGGCAGGTTATCCCGCCCCGGATGCCGTCGACGACGGCGGTACGGACGCCCGGACAGGGCGAAGCGGCCGGACACGTGTCCGGCCGCTTCCGGGAAGGTCAGGCCTTGGCGAACTTCTGGGCCGCGGAGTTGTTGCAGTCCCAGATCTGCAGGCGGGCGCCGTTGGCGGTGCTGGCGTTCGGCGAGTCGATGCAGCGGCCCGACTGCGGGTTGCTGATGCTGCCGTCGGTGTTGAGGACCCAGGTCTGGGCCGGGTTTCCGGTGCAGTCGTGCAGTTGCAGGACGGCGCCGTTGGCGGTGCCGCCGCCGGCGATGTCCAGGCAGCGGCCCAGGGTGGTCAGGGACTGGCCGGTCCACGACCAGTGCTGGTCGCGGGCGGTGAGCTGGCAGTCCCAGAGCTGGACGGCCGCGCCGTCGCCGCCGGTGTCGTCGCCGGCCACGTCGACGCATTTGCCGCCGGGGGCGGACAGGTTGGTGGCGCCGCCGTTGTAGGCGTACTTCTGGGCCGCGGAGGTGTTGCAGTCCCACAGTTGCAGGCGGGCGCCGTTGGCGGTGCTGGCGTTCGGCGAGTCGATGCAGCGGCCGGACTGCGGGTTGCGGATCGAGCCGTCGGCCTGGGTGACCCACTGCTGGCCGCCGACGCCGTTGCAGTCCCACAGCTGCAGCTTGCTGCCGCCGGCGGTGGCGTTGCCGGCCACGTCGAGGCAGCGGCCGAGAGTCTGCAGGGTGCCGTTGCGCAGCGTCCAGTGCTGGTCCTTGGCCGCGGTCTGGCAATCCCACAGTTGTACGGCCGCCCCGTTGCCGCCGACGTCGTCACCCGCGACGTCCACGCACTTGCCGCCGGGGCCCGTCACGGCGTACCCCGTGGTGGAACCGCCGCCACCGCCCCCGCCTCCGGTGAAGGGCGAGAGGGTGACCCCGGCGGACGTCGGGTTGTTGGAGTAGACGAGCGATTCCTGGGCCTGGACGTCGTCGAAGGCGAACGCGTACGCCTTTCCGTCGGCCATGTTCGCGTGGATGATCCGCGCGTACTGGTTGGCGGGGTTGCTCTTGTAGAAGTCGGACGGCGTACCACCGGGCTGGGTGTCGATCGTGCCGAGGGTGCCGCGGTTGAGGGCCGCGCAGAGGGTGCGGGCGATCGGGCCGACGACCAGGTCGTTGGGGGCGTGCAGGTTGCCGTCGCAGCCCCAGACGTGCGCGCTCGTCGGCTTGTTGAACGACGCCACCTGGGCGCCGGAGCTGTTGGTGAAGACCATGGTGCTGCCCGAGGTGCGGCCGAAGTACTTCGTGTTGGGCTGGTCGCCGAACGGCACGACGGTCAAAGTCTTGCTCGTGTACGCGTTCCAGGCGGAGGTGATGTAGGAGTCCAGGTAGGTGCTGCTGAACAGTCCGGCGTCGGCGGCCTTGCCGGGCGCGAGGACGCGCAGGACGGTGCCGTCGGAGCGGGTGACGACCGTGTTGGCCCAGCCGGACTGGCCGCGGATCTGGTCGATGACGTTCTGGCGGCCGTTGGCCACCACCGCGCCGGTGCTGCGGCTGCCGTCGGTTCCGGTGACGCTGACCGCGTGGGGTACGGCGAACATGTCCACCTGGGAGCTGTTGAGCCACAGCCCGGAGTCGTTGTAGGTGAACTCGCTCCAGTCGAACAGGATGTCGTGGTTGGGGTCGCCGGACGCCCACGGGGCGGGCTGGACCAGCCCGTCGGGGGTGAGGAAGAACTGGAGCCGCTGGCCGAGGGACATGTACATGCGGCCGGAGAAGTTGCGCGGGAACCGGACGGTGGTGCTGCCGCCGTTGCCGGGGCCGGCGATGGACACGTCCGGGGCGGGTGACGGCGGGATGTTGCCGGCCGGCCAGGCGTTGAAGGCGCCGCCGCCGGTCACGTAGCCGAGCCGGCCGGTGGTCAGGTTGACGCCGATGACGTAGAGGTAGACGGCGTCGCCACGGCCGGTGGTGTTGGTGACGGTGACCGGAAGCAGGGCCGGTCCGACGGCGGCGGCCGGTGCGGTGGCGACGGCGGCGCCGATCGGGATCGCCGTCAGGAGCGCCGCGAGGGCGCTTAACAACCTGTTACGCGTGGACATGGGGACTCCCGGGGACGCGGTGGAGGGGGACCGCTCAACTGCAAGAGAGCGCTCTCAGAGCATGTCCAAGCTGTTAACAGTTGTCAATGCTTACAGTTGCCGGCTCAGGCCGAAATGCGCGATCGCCCTGGTGGCCACCTCGGCCGGGGACAGGTGGGTGTTGTCGATGCGCAGGTGGTCGGCGCGGCCGTCGAACCGCCCGTCCGAGGAGAGCCGGTGGTCACGGTCCAGGTCGAGCAGGTTCTGCCGGGAGAAGGCCTGATCGCGTTTGGAGGGCTTCTCGGCCAGCCGGGTCTCGCCACTGTTGCGCTCCAGCCGTACCTCCTGGGTGGCCTGAAGCTCCAGATGCAGCACCCGGCCGCCGCGCGTGCGGAACGGCTCGGCGAACCGCTCGACCGCCCGGCCGTCCTCCGGCAGATCGAACGCCCACACGTACGTGAAGATCAGGCCCGGCAGATCGCTGGCGGCCACCTCCTCGATGAGGTCGCGCCGGAACCGGTCGACGAGACGGCCGAACGGCGGGCTGCCGAACGGGAAGAACCGCAGCACCGGCTCGATGGCGAGGTGATTGTGGAACAGGCGCAGGCCGGTACGGGCGGCGATCTCGGCGCCGACGGTCATCTTCCCGACGGCCGGCGGCCCGATGATGAACAACATGGTCCCGGTCACGGTGACGCACTCTAGGCGGCGGTCAGCCGGCACGCCCGTCGCGGCTGGACCACGCCGAGGACGAGAAAAGATCAACAGACCGATGCCGGCGTACGGAAGAAGGCGCTCCCGGTGAGGCCGACGGGGAGGGTGACCGTCCCCGCCGGCCAGGAGCCCCGCCCCCGGCCAGTCGATCCGGACGTCGCCGGTGCAGGCCGGTCGCGCGACACGCACACCGTCGCCGGTGGTGGTCGGACGGTCCGGGTCAGCAGGTCTCGAGCTGCTCGTAGAGGATGGCCAGCCGGGCCTGGACCTCGACGATCGCGCGGACGATCGCGGGCTTCTCCGCCGCGCCGGCGTGCCGCAGACGGTCCTGCAGGGCGAGCAGACGGAACTCCAGGTTCTCGATCTGCTGCAGGATCTCGGCGCAGCCGGCCGGCGCGGCCTGGACCGCCGTCGCCCCGTGCGCCGGTGCGGCCTGCGCCGCGCCACCGACCGCGAACAGGCCCAGCGTGGCCAGGACGGCAGCGCCGGCCCGTACCCCCATCGTGTTTCTCATGTCCTTCTCCCTGTGTCATGGGCTATGACCGGGAGGCGTTCCATGGGTGTTCCATCCGCGGTGTGGCATCGTTTCGGTGTGCATACGCCAGAGATCGCCGCGATGGGTGACGAGCACGCCGCGCAGGTGCTGGAGATCTACCGGCTCGGCATCGCCACCGGCAACGCGACCTTCGAGACCGAGCCGCCCAGCTGGGAGCGGTTCACCGGGTCACGGCTCGCCGGACTGCGGTTCGTCGCCCTCGACAGCGACGCGACGGTGACCGGGTGGGTCGCCTGCGGCCGGGTGTCCGACCGGTGCGCGTATTCCGGGGTCGTCGAGCATTCCGTCTACGTCCACCCCGGGCACAGCGGCAGAGGGATCGGGCGGGCGCTGCTGGGCGCGCTGATCGGCGCCACCGAGGCGGCCGGGATCTGGACCATCCAGTCGGGGATCTTCCCGGAGAACGCGGCCAGCCTCGCCCTGCACGCCGCCTGCGGTTTCCGGACCGTCGGCACCCGGGAGCGCATCGGCCGGCTCGACGGCGTCTGGCGCGACGTGATCCTCCTCGAACGGCGCAGCCCCACCGTCGGCTGACGGTCAGTCCGGGTAGGACGCGTCGATCACCATGGCGCGCGTCTCGATGATGCCGGGCCAGTGCCGGGAAACCGGGTCGGCGCCACGGCGCAGCCAGAGGACGGTGCCGTCGGCCGCCGTCGCGGTCTCGATCACGTGGCCGGCGCCGCCCTCGATGCGCCCGGCGCCCACCACGTCCAGGCCGAGCCGTTCGGCCTCGGCGGTCAGCCCCGCCCGTGCCCGGTAGAGCAGGGCAGCGCGGCCCCGGTCCACGCTGACGGCGGCCGGGTCGACGCGGGCGAGCCACGGCTCCAGGGCCGCTGCCCCTCCGGTGATCGTCGCCGCCGGGACGGTGACGAACAGCCGCGCGACGAGATCGTCCCGGGCCGGCTCGATGTCGAGGCTGCGGCCGGGGCCGAGGCCGGTGCCGTGGACCGCGCCCTCCCAGCCCAGCTCCTGCCCGGCACGGTCGATGACCAGGCGGACGGCCGGCGGCCCGGACGGCGCGACGCAGGTCTCGGCGTAACGGACATTGCGGTGGTACGCGAAGTCGCCCTCGGCCCAGCCGAAACGCCGCAGCAGCCGCCCCGCCATGGCGTGCATCGCGCGTTCCTCGCCGGCGGCGACGAGGGTGCTCGACAGCAGCAGATCAGCGCGCCCGGCATCGACGTCGATCCCGTCGGCCCCGATCTCGTCGGCGATCGGCGCATACCGGCGCACCGTCGCGACGACGTCCGCGGTCCCCCGGTCCAGCCGGAGCATCGCCGTCATCGCGAACGGCGGCCGCGCCCTAGGCATCGACGGCCTGGACATCGGCCGCCGGGGCGTCCTCGGGGCGGGCCGGCCGCGACTGCACGCTCATTGGTGCACCCTTGTCTCACTCGAGCTGATGGTGGTTCGAGTGCACCGGTGACCGTCGGGCCATCGCCCTGCTCGCTCGACCTTCGAGGT
>NZ_FONV01000006.1 GCF_900113015.1 Actinoplanes philippinensis | reverse complement strand
CGCGCCCGGACATGCTTCACAAGTTAGCACGCTTGTTTGCCACCACTTCTGCGGGCAGTCTGAGGGTGGACGCCGAGTTCGCCTTGACGGCGAATCGGCTACCCCTGACCTGCTTCGCAGGAAATCCGCTTCCTCTCCGGCCTGAAGGGCCGGAGTATCCACGGAGGAATCTGATGACGGGGCTCGACGCCGGGGTACAGCTCGGCGAGGCGGGCATCGATGGCGTCCCATCCGGGCGCGTCGTCGGCCACAGCGAAGTCGGTCACGGCGTAGAGGAAACCACACCCACGGTGATGACCACGTTCCCGGTCTTGCGGCCGGTGCCGACGTAGCGGTGTGCCTCGACCAGATCGAGGAGCGGGTAGCTGCGGTCGATCACCACCCGGAGGCGGTCGGCGGCGAGCAGGTCGCGCAGCTCGGCGAGGGCCGCGTGCTTGCGGACCGACATGCCGGTCCGGACGCGCCGGCCCCGGGTCAGGGCGGTGACTGCTTCGAGGGCCGTGTTGGCCAGGCCGGTGGTGGGGAGATAGACGCCCTTACGGGCGAGGACCGGACGGCATCGGCGGTACGAGCTACGCGTGACCGTGTCGAACACGACGTCGTAGCGCTCCCCGCTCACGGTGAAGTCCTCGCTGGTGTGGTCGAAGACCCGGGCCGCCCCGAGCGACGTGACAAGGGCCGCGTTGCGTCCGCTGCACACCCCGTGCACGACCGCCCCCGACTGTGCCGCGATCTGCACGGCGTACGTCCCGATGCTCCCGGACGCGCCGATGACCAGCACCTTCTGTCCCGGCTCGACCGTGGCGACGCGGCGCAGGAAGTGCCACGCCGTGGTGAATCCGTCGACGCTCGCGGCTGCCTCGGCGTAGGTGACCCGGTTCGGGATCGTCGTCATCGACGCACGCTCGGACAGGCACAGGTATTCGGCGTTGGCGCCGAGCGCGAACCCGGTGAACCCGAACACCCGGTCCCCGGGCCGGTACCGCTGTGCCGCCGGGCCGGTCGTGACCACCTCACCGGCGAATTCGAGGCCGAGCACCCGTACCCCGCGGCGGGGTTTGAACGGCCCGATGATGATCCGTCCCCACCGGGGCAGCCCCTGGCGCATGCCGGTCTCCGCGGACGTGACGGTGGTGGCGTGCACCCGGATCAGCACCTGGTCGCCGGAGGGCGCCGGCTCGGGCAGTTCGGCGGCCCGCAGCACTTCGGGTGGACCGTATTCCTGGTAGACCATGGCTCGCATGAGCGTGATCCTGCGTGGCCCCTGCTGTGAGGGTGCTGAGCGGCGACTTATGCTGGCGCGGCAGCAGGACACAGCGTGAGGAGCCGGGTTGGTACGCACGACCGTGCAGGATGTCGCGCGTGCGGCCGGGGTCTCGGTGTCGACGGTGTCCCGTGCCCTGACCGGCGGCAGTGTCAGCCCGTCCACCCGTGAGGCGGTGGTGGCTGTCGCGCACCGGCTCGGCTACCAGCCCAACCGGGCGGCCCGGGGGCTGATCACCGGGCGTACCGGGAATCTGGGGTTGATCGTCCCCGACCTGCGGAATCCGTTCTTCGCCGATGTGGCCAAGGGCGTGACGGCGCGGGCGCGGGCGGTGGACTGCGGTGTGTTCATCAGTGACACCGATGAGGATCCGGTCGCCGAGCTGGAGGCGATCGCGACGCTGCGGCACAACACCGACGGGATCCTGCTGTGCTCGCCGCGCGCCCGGGACGCCGAGCTGCTGGCGGCCGCCGATCCGGAGAACACGGTGCTGCTGCACCGGCGGGTGCCGGGTCTGTCGTCGGTGGCGGCGGACATCGTCGACGGCACCCGGCAGGCGGTGCGGCATCTGCGGGCGCTCGGGCACCGGCGGATCGCGTACGTCTCCGGGCCGGAGGACTCGTGGGCGTCGCGGCAGCGGCTGGCCGGGATCGCCGAGTTCCAGGGTGACGCCGAGCTGGAGATCCTGCCGGTGGTTTCGGTGGCGCCGACCTTCGACGGCGGGGTGCTGGCCGGCGATCTGGTGCTGGCGAGCACGGCGACCGCGGTTCTCGCCTACAACGACCTGGTGGCGATGGGTCTGCTGCACCGGCTGGCGGCGCGGGCCGCGGTCGTCCCGGAGCGGCTGAGCGTGGTCGGCTACGACGACATAAGCTTCGCCGCGATGAGCCATCCGCCGCTGACCAGCGTGGCCGTGCCGAAGGACCGGGCCGGCGCGATCGGGCTCGACCTGCTGCTGGGCCGTGGCAGCATGACGGCCGCCCAGGGCGCCGAGGTCATCCTCCCCACCACCCTGGTCGTCCGCGCGTCGTCCGGTCCGGCCGGTTAGGTCACCGCGCCGAGCTGCCACGGGATGAACTCGTCGCGGCCCAGGTCGAGGTCTTCGCTGCAGGTGACCTGGCCGGACGCGACCGCCAGGATCGCCTCGAAGATCTGCTCCCCGGCCTCGGCGATGGTCAATGTGCCGGTGACGATGCCACCGGTGTCGAGGTCCATGTCCTCGCGCATGCGCTGGTAGGTCTCCGAGTTGGTGGCCACCTTCAGCACGGGGGCCGGTTTGCCGCCGAGGACCGACCCGCGGCCGGTGGTGAACACGACGACGGTGGCGCCGCCGGCGACCAGGCCGGTCACCGACACCGGGTCGTAGCCGGGCGTGTCCATGAACGTGAAACCGGGATCGGTGATCCGCTCGGCGTACTCGTAGACGGCGGTCAGCGGCGCCGAACCGCCCTTGGCGACGGCGCCGAGCGACTTCTCCAGGATGGTGGTGAGCCCGCCGGCCTTGTTGCCGGGGGACGGGTTGTTGTCCAGGGTGCCGCCGCCGGCCTCGACATAGCGGTGCCACCAGGCGATCCGGTCGAGCAGCCGCTGCCCGACCTCCTTGCTGACGGCCCGGCGGGTGAGCAGGTGCTCGGCGCCGAACACCTCGGGCGTCTCGGCGAGCACCGTCGTCGCGCCCTGCGCCACCAGCAGGTCGGAGGCGTGGCCGAGGGCCGGGTTGGCGGTGATGCCGGAGTATCCGTCGGAGCCGCCGCAGTTCAGGCCGACGACGAGCTTCGAGGCGGGGAAGGTCTCGCGCCGTTTCTCGTTCAAACGCTCCAGCAGGGTACGGACGACCTCCGCCCCGGCGCGCACGGTGGCCCGTACCCCGCCGGTGTCCTGGATGGTGAGCCGTTCGACGATGGTGTCGGAGTCGTCCGGCAGCCCGGCGAGCAGCGTGTCCACGCCGATCATCTCGCAGCCGAGCCCGAGGACGAGGATCGCGCCGATGTTCGGGTGGCTCGCGTAACCGCGCAGCGTCCGCAGCAGGATCTGCCCGCCCTCGCTGGCCGGCACCATGCCGCAGCCGGAGTCGTGGGCGAGCGCGACCACGCCGTCCACGTTCGGGTAGATGTCCATGAGCGGGCCGCGGAACTGGTCGGCGATCATCCGGGCCGTGGACGCCGAGCAGTTCACCGAGGTCACGATGCCGACGAAGTTGCGGGTGCCGACCGCGCCGCCGGATCGGCGGTAGCCCTGGAAGGTGCGCCCGTACTCGGCCGGCGGGATCTCGGTGACGGCGGTGCCGAACTCGTACTCGTGGTCGACCGCGGCCATGCCCAGGTTGTGCGCGTGCACGTGCGTCCCGGCCGGCACGTCCGCGGTGGTGCGGCCGATGACCTGCCCGTACTTGTGGATCGGCGTGCCGGTCGCGAGGTCCCGCAGGGCGATCTTGTGGCCGCGGGGTACGGGGTCCCCGACGGTCAGCTCCCGCCCGTCGTGCCGCAGGGTCTCTCCGGCGGCGAGGTCCCGGGTCGCCACGGCGACGTCGTCGTGCTCACGCAGCAGCAGGGCCACTTCGCGCAGGTCGGATTGCGGCATGGGGATTCCTTGACATTTTGTGGGAACGTTTGCACGCCATCCTGACACGCGCGCCGCACGCGGTCGAGACCGTCGGGACCGCCCGCTGTGACCGGCGCGCGTGCGGTTGAGTGGGAGCATCGGTGACGAACTACCATGTTGCGCGTTCTTCTTGGCGGCTGAGACGAGGCGACATGCGGTGGTTCCGGTTCGGGGCGGGTAGGCGACAGGCCGAGCAGGATCCCGGGCGCCAGCAGGAGATCTACCGTGAGGTGCGGGAGCGGTTCGGCGCCCACGTGCCGGGCCGGTTCGCCGACCAGGCCGCCGCGGCCGCCCGGGTCCTCGACGGCGACGACGGGATCGTCGTGGCGGCGTATCTGCTGCGCGAGTTCGCCGACGCCGCCTTCGCGGCCACCGCGGGGCAGGGCTTCCAGGCGGACCGCCGCGACTACCGGTGGACCTGGCAGGGCGCCGGGCCGCGGTTGCGGTCGCCGCTGGCCGGTGGCCCGGGTGTCTCCCTTCATCCGTACGTGCATGTCGCGGCCGCCGCGACCGTGGTGGCCACCCGCGCCAAGCAGGTCGTCCGGGTGACCGCTGCCGAGCCGGTGGTCACCCACGTGCTGGAGATCCTCGACCTGGTGGCGGCCGGCTGGGAGTACGGCGGGGTCGCCCCCGACGCGGACGCCGCCAGCCTGGCCGCCACCCTGATCGCGGCCGCCAAGGAGCTCCGGGCCGCGATGCCGGACGCGCCCCCTCTGCCGTCCGGCATCCGCGAGCAGATGCGCCGTAACAACACCGTCGACGTGTGGGACCCGGCGGCCAACCGGATCATCGGCGGCTTCAACCCCGGCCGGGCCATGCGTGAGGCCCTGCTGGCCTGACGCCCGTCTCGGCCGGGCCTTGCGTGAGGCCCTGCTGGCCTGACGCCCGTCTCGGCCGGGCCATGCGTGAGACCCTCCTGCTTTGACGTCCGTCTCGGCCGGGCCATGCGTGAGGCCCTCCTGCCCTGACGCGCCTGTCGCGGCCGGTGGCCCGGCTGCGGCTCTCCGAAACGGGTGCTAGCCGAGCCGCAGCTTCTTCGCGGCCACGCCGATCCGGATCCGCTGACCCCAGGACAGCTCCAGGGCGTCCGACTCCAGGCCGTCGGCGAAGACCACCAGCCGCTCCGACTCGCACGTCAGCTCCAGCTCGGCGGCACCGCTGAGCAGGCCGGACGTGTGGCTGACGCCGGTCGCGGGGGAGGGCCACGCCTCCCGGACGAACCAGCACAGCGCCGGATCGCCCGGACCGGGCAGGGCGGGGGCGGCGGCCCGCTCCCGGGCGATCGACGCGCACCAGCCGGTCGCCCCGGTGCCGGTGCCGATGATCAGGCCGGACGACGACTGCCGCTCCCGGGCGCCCTCCGGGGTGGTGAGCACATAGCGGGCCGACTGGTGGCCGGCGTGGCCGATGTAGACCTCGTTCAGGCCGTACAGCTCCTGGCCGTCGTCGAGCCGCGCCACCACCATGGTCCGCTCCTGGCTGTCCCGGCCCGGGTCGCGCAGCCGGGCCGCCACCCCGCCGGCGCGGTGCCGGGCCAGCACCCCGGGATTGCGGCCGGGCTCCGGGTCGACCCCGATCACCGGCTGGCCGTCCAGATACTTCGCCACGTTGGCCACCAGGCCGTCCTGGCCGACCGCCACGACCACGTCCTCCGGCGCGAAGAGGAACCGTGGCAGGTCGCCGCGCTCCACGTGACCGCGCCGCCAGTCCGCCGGCACGGCCGCGCCCACCTCGGTGAGCGCGGCCTTCAGCGCCTCGTGCCGGGCCGTCACCTCGGCCAGGTCGCGGCCCCGCTGACGCAGGAAGTACGCCGCGGCGCCGAGCGTGCCGTGCCGGGCGAGCAGCTCGTCGAGCTCGCTGCGCCGCGACACGATCACGATCCGCGGGGCCAGCGTGCTCACTGGCCGAGCCGCCCGACCAGCTTGGTGAGCACGTCCGGGGTGATGGTCAGCTCGTTGACCGACGGCAGCTGGCCGGCCAGTTCCTTGAGCGCCAGCGCCTGCAGCACGGCGGGCGGCAGGTCACGGTATGCCGCCAGGCGCGCGGCCTCGGCCTCCGCCTCGGCCAGCCCGACCAGCCGGGCCCCGGTCGCCCTGGCCTCGTCGCGCACCCGGGCGCCCTCGGCCTCGCTCGCCGCGGTGCGCCGGGCCCGCTCGGCGGCCGCGATGCTCGCCACCTCCTTGCGGTCGGCCTCCGCCTTCGCCGCGACCAGCTGTGTCTCGGCGTCCAGCTCGGCCTCCCGCCGGGTGTTGGCGCCGTGCTGCTCGACCAGCTCCTGCTGACGGCGGGCCAGCTCGATCTTGGACTGCAGCTCGTTCTCGGCGATCTGGCGCTCCTGTTGGACGGCGTGGGCGCGGCGGGCGTACGTCGCCTTGTCCGCGTCCTGCTGCACCTGCTCGCGGGTCGGCGTCTGCAGCGCCCGCTCCAGGTCGGGCTCCGGGCGGATCGCGACCACCCGGGCGCTGACCACCGACACGCCGGTCTCGATCAGCCGCGGGTCGCCTGCGAGCGCGTCGGCGACCGACTGCCGGACCGGCGCGATGCCGGTGGTCAGCGCCTCGGCCAGCGGCACCCGGGCCAGCACGTCGAGCGCGGGCTGCTGGGCCAGCTCGGCGAGCAGCGTGGCCACCTGGTCGAGCGGCTGGCCACGCCACCGGCCCCGGTAGGGGTCGATGGAGAAGTCGAGGCGTCCCGCGGCCGCCGCCGGGTCGCTGAACCGGTAGGTGACAGTGGCCTGCACGGTCACGTCGGCGAAGTCCTCGGTCCGGGCGTGGAAGAGCAGCGGCAGCTCCCGGTCGTCGACCGGCACCTCGGAGAGCACCGCGGTCAACGGCCGGTACCAGAACGAGAGCCCGGTGCCCGAGCGCTTCTCCCGGCCCTTGACGGTGTGGCTGACCCAGCTCGTCGGAGCGCCGCGCAGGTGCCGCAGGTGGAGGCGTCGCGTCACGTCGGCCATGGTGGGGTCCCTTCGTTTTGTCGTCACGATGACGATAAAACGTCCCGGGTATTATCGTCAACATGACGACAAGCGTGGTGTCGGTCACCGTGGACCTGGTGCTGCTGACCATCCGGCAGGGCGAGCTGCAGGTCCTGCTGATCCGGCGCGGGATCGAGCCGTACCTCGGGAAGTGGGCCCTGCCCGGGGGTTTCGTGCTCCCCGACGAGAGCCTCGAGGAGGCGGCCGCACGGGAGCTGCGCGAGGAGACCGGGCTCGACCCGCGCGCCGGGCACTTCGAGCAGCTCGCCACCTACGGCGCGCCCGGCCGTGACCCCCGAGGCCGGGTCATCACCGTCGCCTACCTGGCGCTGCTGCCCGACCTGCCGTCCCCGGTCGCCGGCAGTGACGCGGCCGGCGCCTCCTGGCGGCCCGTCGACGGCGCCGAGCTGGCCTTCGATCACGAGCGGATCCTGGCCGACGGCGTCGAGCGGGCCCGCGCCAAGCTGGAGTACACGCCCCTGGCCACCGCGTTCTGCCCGCCCGAGTTCACTGTCGCCGAGCTGCGGGCCGTCTACGAGACCGTGTGGCGTACCCGCCTGGACCCCCGCAACTTCCACCGCAAGGTCACCGGCGCCGACGGTTTCGTCGAGCCCACCGGAGGCACGGTGATCCGTGACCGCGGCCGGCCCGCCCAGCTCTACCGCCGCGGCCCGGCCACCCTGCTGCACCCGCCGCTGTTGCGCTCCGCAGCCGGTTGATCACCCGCATAGAATCAAGGCACCTTCGCAACTCCGGGTGAGGTGCTATGTCGACGTCGAGACGGCGCGTCGCGGCAGCCGCGGCGACCGTGGTGATCAGCGCCGGCATCGGCGCCGTCACCAACCTGATCACCGGCCGGTGGAGCATCACCCTCTTCGTCCTGCTCATCGTCCTGGTGCTGGTCGGCGTCGGCCTGCAGATCGCCGTCACCGGGGCGGAGAGCGGCGGTGGCGAGGGCGGCCCGACCGTGCAGCGGGCCCGCGCCACCAAGGGGGCGACCGTCATCCAGGCCGGCCGCGACCTCACCGTGAACGACGACCAGCGCCGCCCCTGACATGGTCCTCGAACAGCAGGCGACCGCCACCGACGGCGGGGCCGTCTGGCAGGCGGGCCGCGACATCATCACCGGCAACGTCTTCACCGGCAGCTTCGCCCGCCTGATCGACGCGTGGATCCCACCCGACGCCGTCTTCGACGAGGCCCAGATCAGCCAGTTCACCGGCCGGGAGTGGCTGATCGACCGCATCGACCGGTTCATCCGCCGCCACGACCGCGGCTACGTGGTGATCCAGGCGCCGGCCGGGATCGGCAAGACCGCGCTGGCCGCCTGGCTCGCCGCCGAACGCGGCTGGCCGTGCCACTTCACCCGCCGCCGCAAGGGCAACGTGGCGGCGACCGCGCTGCGCAACCTGGCCGCCCAGATCATCGCCGGCTACCAGCTCTCCGACCGGTTCACCCCCGGCGGGATGCTGCCCGAGACCGCCGGCGAGCCCGGCTGGTTCGACCAGGTGCTGCGCGCCGGGGCGGCTGCCGCCACCGCGGCCGGGCAGAAACTCGTCGTGGTCGTCGACGGGCTCGACGAGGCGGAGACGTTCGACGGCGACCTGCCCCTCGGACTGCCGACCCGGCTGCCCCGCGGCGTGATCATGGTGGTCACCTGCCGGACCGGCAGCCGCCTGCTCGGTATGCGGCTGCCCTGGGAGAAGACCACCTTCGAACTCGCCGACGAGCGCAACCTGGCCGACATGCGGCACTTCCTGGAACGCACCGCCGGCGGCGACGGGGAGATCGCCGGGCGGCTCGCCACGGCCGGCGTCACCACCGGCGACTTCGTGGCCGGCCTCCTCGACCGCTCCGGCGGCGTGTGGGTGTATCTGCGGTACATCCTCGACGCGCTGCGGCTCGACCTGCACTCCCCGCTGGAGATCGACCAGCTCCCGCCCGACCTGATCACCTACTACACCGAGCAACTGCTGCCCGACGACGACGAGGACACCACCCGGACCCGGCTGCTCGTCACCCTGGCCGCCGTCACCGAGCCGCTGCCGGTCACCGTCCTCGCCGAACTCGCCGGCCTCCCCGAGAGCGACGTCGAGCGGCTCTGCTCCGAACCGCTGCGCCCGTTCCTGACCTGCACCACGGTCGGCGACGACCGGCGGTACGCGATCTACCACGTCTCGCTGCGCGACTACCTGCACGGCGCGTACCTGGACTCGATGCTCGAAGCCGACCAGGCCCGCGCCGGCCGTCTCGCCCGGAGATGCCGGGCCGCCCACTCCCGCATCGCCGACCATTACCTGCGCTCGTGGGGCGGCCTGCACGCCGGTCTGCCCGGCCTCGCCGCCGACCCGGGGATCGCCGCGCGCCACGGCGGCTATCCGCTGCGCAACCTGGTGCTGCACCTCGACCGGGCCCAGCGCGACGACGACCTGCACCGGCTGCTCGCCACCGACGACGGCGCCCGCAACCTGTGGTACGCGGCTCACGACCACGCGGGCACCCTGGTCGACTACGTCACCGACCTGCGCCGGGCGCAGCGCCTGGTCGCCGCGGAGGTCGACGCCGACGTCCGTGCCACGCGCCCGGCCACCGGATTCGGCCTCGAACTGCGCTACACGATGATGCAGGCCGCCACGGTGTCGCTGACCAACAACATCCCCCCGGCCCTGGCGGCGACGCTGGTCGAGCACGGCATGTGGAGCGTCGAACGGGCGCTCGGGCACGCCCGCCGGTTCCGGGTCCCCATCCTCCGATGCGAGCTGCTGAGCCGCCTGCTGCCGCATCTCCCGCCGGCCGAGCGTGACGCCGTCGCCGCCGAGGCGATCCGCAGCGTCGAAGCGATCGACCCGGCCGGCCGGGCGTGGGCCCATGTCAACGTCGTCAGTCATCACCCGGCTCCGGTGCCGGAGGCGTTCGTGTCGGCCGCGGTGGATGCCGCTGTCGCGGCTGATGACGACGAGCTGCTGGCAGAGGCGCTCGCGGAGCTGGCGCCGAACCTCGGCGCGCAGTCCGGCCGGGCGATCACGCTGTCCGCGACACTGATGCCGGAGGGCCGGCGGGTCTGGGTCTGGCGGTGGCTTCTGCCGTATCTCGGGCGCGAACAGGTCGAGGCCGTTCTCGGGCTCAGCCGGATGCTCACCGACGAGACCGAGCGTGGCCTGGTGATCGAGGCGGCTGGCGCCCTCGACCGGCCGCCACCGGCCGCGGACCTGCTCGACCTCGCCCGTTCCCTCGGCGCGGCCGGGGTCCGAGCTGTCGCGCTGACCATCGGTGTGCCCCTGCTGGCCGCGGCGGACCGGCCGGCGGTGCTCGCGGAGGCACTGGAGGCGGCCCGTGCCTGCGCCGATCCCGCCGACCGGGCGTGGGCGCTCGGGCAGACGGCCGCGGTGAGCCCCGGCGAGCAGCGATCGGCGTTGCTCGGCGAGGCACTGGCCGTGGCGGCGAGCGTGCCGGATCCCGTCGATCGTGTCCGGGTGACGACGGGCATGGTCGAGCACCTGGACGCCGCCCGGGTGCCGGAAATCCTGGCGGAACTGCTGGATCTGGTGGATTCGGTGAGCGCCGGACCCGGCCGTGCCGTGATGCTGGGCCATCTCACGGAGGTCGCCGACGACCGGACAGCCGAACTGATCATCGAGAGGGCGGGCGCGGTCGCCGAGGGCCGGGCGCGAGAGGAGTTGCTGACCGACTGGGCGCACGCCTGCCAGGAACGGCACCTCGCTCGTGTCCTGCGGTGCGTGCGGGACCGCCTCGACGTCGTGGACCGGGTCGAGCCGCTGAAGGTCCTGGCGCGACGAGCGGCCCCGGCCCTGACCACGGAGATCCTCGAGGAGGTCGCGAGGCTGCCCAGCGCCTATCGCCGCTTCGACGTCCTGACCTGGCTCGCGCCTGGGCTGCCGGCCGGGCTGTTCGGCGCCGCGATGGACATGGTGACCGCCATCAGCGACGAGGAAGGCCGCGCCCAGCTCCTCACGGTGCTGGCCGAAAGCGTTCCCGAGCAGCGATCGGCGCTGGTCCGGGAGGCCGTGGGGGCGGCTCGGGGACTGGCGGGTCCCGGACGGGCGAAGGCGCTGACACGGATCGCCGTGAACGTTCGTGAGCCCGAGCGTTCCCGGCTGCTCGACGAGGCGTTGTCCGACGCACAGCGGGTGTCCCGCCCGTGGCAGCGGTTCGTCGCCCTGGTCGCCGTCGCCGAGCATCTCGACGGCCTCTCCCGGGATCGGGCGGTCACCATGGCACTGGCCGCGGCCCGGGACTCCGACTTCGCCAATCCGCGGTCGTTCGCGTTGTCCGAGATCGCCCGCTTGCGCCCGGCCGACGCTCCCGAGCTGCTGAAGGAAGCCGTCGCCGCGGCCCGTGAGCACCCTGATCCGGTGGAGCGGCCACCACTGCTGGCCCAGGTCGCCGGGCGGATGCCGGCGGGTCCCGAGCGTGGCGCGTTGCTCCGCGAGGCCATCGCGCAGGTCGGCGACGGCGGCTCCTGGCAACGGCGAATCACCCGGGTCGCCCTGCGGATCGTCGACCTGCTTCCGGAGCCGACGGTCATCGCCTGCCTCGCGGCGGTCGAGTCCTTCATCAACGAGAGGGACCTTCCGGACATCCTGCTCCAGGTCGTCCGCCGGCTGCCGGAGCCGCTGATCACCGAAGCGGTGGAGGCCGGCATGTCCATTTCCGCCCGGATGCCGGTCGAGATCGTGGTGGGCCAGTTCGTTCCGTACCTTCCCGGCAAGCCACGCGAGATCGCGCTCCGTCACCTTCTGTCGGTCGCCTTCGCCGGTCCGGCCCGTCAGGGTGTCCTGCGTGAGGGCGCCCGCGCCTGGCCGGCGAGGCTCGGGCCCGGTGAGCTCGACATCGTCCGCCGGTGTCTGGACGGCACCGACCTGGACGACTGCTTCGCCGTGCTGGCGTCCGCCGGCGACCTGCTGGAACGGATCGCCGGGCCGAGGGCGCACCGGGAGGTTCTGGACGAGGTACGGCTGGTGCAGCGGTGGTGGCCGGGATCGGCGGGATGAGCTGTCCCTCAGTCCGGGCGGTTTCGGGCCGATGCGTGTGGTGAAGGCCGTATTCAACCTGCCCGGGAAGTGTTCATGTCTCGTCTAGCTGACCTCGGTGTCGCCCAGCGGCTGTCGTCGATCGTGGTGACCGGTGTGCTCGTCGCCGGCGCTCTGACCGGGATCGGGCTCTGGTCCCAGGACCAGTTGAGCGACAAGCAGGAGAGCCTCAACGACTGCACGCTCACCAAGGCGGCGCTCAACCACCTGGACACCCGCGAGGCGGAGCTGAAGGTGGACGCCTATCGGTCGACGCACGGTGACGACGTGACCGGGGACGTGGCCGACGACGTGGTGTCGGCGAACGAGGCACTGGAGGCGGCGAGCGCCCGGGAGATCGGCGCGGTCAGCGAGGCGATCGACGCGCTCGGCAGCAAGGTGGAGGCGTTCAACGTCTTCGTCACCGACTTCGTGGCGGCCGCGGTGAAGGATCCGCGGAGCGTGTCGGCGGAGGAGTACGAGTCGATCGCCGAGCAGAACGGTGTCGTCGACGACGCGATCGGCGCGATCCACGAAACGCTGGACGCCCAGATCGCGGAGCGGGAGAAGGAGATGACGGCGACCAAGTCGGCGGCCCTGTGGTGGATGCTGGCGGTCGCCGGGATCGGCCTGGTGCTGCTGGTGGCGCTGTCGGTGCCGCTGGTCCGGTCGATCCTGGGGCCGGTGCGCCGGGTCGCCGGAGTGGTCGGCTCACTGGCGAGGGGCGACCTGACGCAGCGGACCGGGATCGTGGCCCGCGACGAGCTGGGGGTGATGGCGGCCGAGCTGGACGCGGCGGTCGACAGCATCAACACCACCATGCAGCGGATCGCGGAGAACGCGGGCACGCTGGCCGGCGCCGCCACCGAGCTGGCCGCGACGAGCCAGGAGATCGCCGGAGCCGTGGACCAGACCGGCCATCAGACGTCGACGGCGTCGACCGAGGCGGAGGAGATCTCCCGCAACGTGCAGACGGTCGCGGCGGGCAGCGAGGAGATGGGCGTCTCGATCCGGGAGATCTCGGAGAACACGAACCGGGCCGCGCAGATCGCCAGCGAGGCGGTGTCCGAGGCGGCGCTCGCCACCAAGCAGATCGAGCAGCTGGGGGTGTCGTCGGAGGAGATCGGCAACGTGGTCAAGCTGATCACGTCGATCGCCGAGCAGACCAACCTGCTGGCCCTGAACGCCACGATCGAGGCGGCGCGGGCCGGGGAGATGGGCAAGGGCTTCGCGGTCGTGGCCAGCGAGGTGAAGGACCTGGCGCAGGAGACCGCCCGGGCGACCGAGGACATCAGCAGCCGGGTGGCGGCGATCCAGCAGGAGACCGGTGGCGTGGTCGAGGTGATCAGCCGGATCAGTGAGGTCATCGCGAAGATCAACGACTATCAGACGACGATCGCGAGCGCGGTCGAGGAGCAGACCGCGACGACGGCGGAGATGAGCCGGAGCATCAGCGAGGTGGCGGCGGGCAGCGGCCGTATCGCGGTGAGCATCGCCGAGGTGGCCCGGGCCAGCTCGATCTCGGTGGCCGGCACCAGCCAGACGAACCTGGCGAGCAACGAGGTGGCCCGTACGGCGGAGGAGCTGCGGGCGCTGGTGAGCTCGTTCCGGCTCTCCTGATCCGGGTGTCTGATTACTGTCGGCGGCCGGGGCCGTCGCGCGGTGTTGACATTGAAAGGGTGTTTAACGTCTACTTCCTGACGTCGATCGGACCGTTCCGTCAGGCCCGTGTCAGCAAGCCTTCCGGGCCCTGTGAGAACGTGCACAGTCCGCCCGTCCGAGCCGCCCGGGAAGGTCTCAGGTACCGCGATGTCACTTACCGCAGCTCAGGTCGGCAGCATCGCGTTCGGGGAGCCGGCCGAGGGTGCGCTCGGTTATCACGACGGCGAGGTCGATGCCTTCCTGGTCCGGGTGGCCGACGAGATGCGGCGGCTGGAGGCCGAGAACAAGGCGTTGACCGGGCAGCTGGCCGAGCGTCTGCAGCGCCTGGAGGCGGACCGCGACCAGGCTCTGGAGCGCGTCGAGGTGCTGCGGGCCGAGCTGGAGAAGGCGCGGGCCGACACGCCGGCGACCGAGGCGCCGCGCCTGCTGGAGCTCGCCGAGCAGACGGCCGGGGAGCACATGGCCGAGGCGCGCCGGGTGGCCGAGGAGCTGCTGTACAAGGCGTCCGTCGAGGCGGCCCGTGTGACCAGCGACGCCGAGCTGCGGGCGTCGACGACGGTGGCCGACGCCCGGCACGCCCATGCCGAGCGGATCGCCGGCCTGGTCACCAAGCGCAACGACGCCCTGGCCCGGATCGAGGCGCTGTGTGCCGAGGCCCGCGAGCGGCAGGCCGCGCTCGTCACGGAGCTGGGTCACCGTCTGCGCGGCATGGATCCGAAGCCGTCGCGCCGATGACGGCGGCGACCAGCTCCTCCAGGAGCCGGCGGTCGGCGGGGGACAGCTGGTCGACGATGCCGGGCAGCCGGGCCGCCACGTCGGCGTAGAGCGCGTCGCCGATCTCCTTGCCCAGCGGGGTGCTGGAGACCGTGCACGCGCGCCGGTCGTGCTCGGCGGAGCACCGCTGCACCAGGCCGCGCCGCTCGGTGCGGTCGACCAGGCCGCTCAGGCCGGGTTTGGCCAGGCCGAGCAGCGGGCCCAGCTCGGACATCCCGTGCGGCCGGTCCTTGACCAGGCACAACAGGTGCGCCTGGGCATTCGTCAGATCGTGCTCGGCGCAGAGCTGGGTGAAGCGACGCTGGATCAGGACGGACAGATACACCAGGTTGTTGCCGAAGCCCGGGGTCGCCGTCATGCCGCCATCCTAACTTGCGTAAGTTCGTGCCGCGAACTAGTTTCGTTCGTGCCGCGAACTTACCTGGAGGGGCATTCTGATGGCTGACGCCTTCGACTCGTACGACCTGGCCGGCGCCAAGCTCGCCAACCGCATCGTGATGGCCCCGATGACCCGCAGCCGCGCGTACGGCGCCGGAAACACCCCCACCGACCTGATGGCCACCTATTACGCCCAGCGCGCGTCGGCCGGCCTGATCATCACCGAGGGCACCCAGCCGTCGGTGGTCGGCCAGGGTTACACCAACACGCCCGGCCTGCACTCCGACGAGCAGGTCGAGGCCTGGCGCAAGGTCACCGACGCCGTGCACGCCGAGGGCGGCGTTATCTTCGCGCAGCTCATGCACAGCGGCCGGATCGGCCACCCCAGCCTGCTGCCGGACGACCTGATCCCGGTCGCCCCGTCCAGCGTGAAGGCCGCCGGGCAGCTGCACACCCACGACGGCATGCAGGACTTCGTCGAGCCCAGGGAGCTCACCGCGGAGGAGGTGCGGGCCACCGTCGCCGACTTCGCCGCCGCCGCCCGCAACGCGATCGCGGCCGGGTTCGACGGCGTGGAGATCCACGGCGCCAACGGCTACCTGGTCCACCAGTTCCTCTCCGACAACGTCAACCAGCGCACCGACGAGTGGGGCGGCTCGGTCGAGGGCCGGATCCGGTTCGCCGTCGAGGTGGCCACCGCCGTGTCCGAGGCCGTCGGCGCCGAGCGGACCGGCATCCGGCTCTCCCCGGCCAACCCGTACAACGACATCACCGAGACCAACGCCGGCGAGGTCTACCCGGCCCTGGTCGCGGCGCTCGCCCCGCTCGGCCTCGCCTACCTGCACCTGGTCGAGGGCGACCGCGAGCTGACCCGCACGCTGCGCGCCGGATGGCCCGGCACGTTCATCCTCAACCCGGCCACCCACCCGCAGCCGACCGGCCCGGACGCGCTCGCCCTGATCGAGGACGGCACCGCCGACCTGGTCTCCTTCGGCGCGCTCTTCCTGGCCAACCCGGACCTGCCGGCCCGGCTCGCCACCGAGGGCCCGTTCAACACCCCGGACTTCTCGGCGGCCTTCGGCGGCGACCACCGCGGCTACACCGACTACCCGACCCTGGCCGCCTGACCGGCGGCGTGGTCCCGCCGGTCACCTCCGGCGGGACCACGGGCGACCTTGGCCGTACGGTGGAATAGTCGCTCTTATGGCTGTTGACACCCTTCCCACGTTCCTCGACTGGCTGGCGGAGCAGCGCGCCCACGGGCCGGTCCACTTCGATGACCGGCAGCGGGTGTGGCAGGTGCTCGGCCATCCCGAGGCCGGCGCCGTCCTGTCCGACCCGGGCGTCTTCTCCTCGGACCTCACCGGCCTGATGCCCGCCCAGGACGACTTCGCGCTGTTCCAGCGGGGCAACATCGTCCGGATGGACCCGCCCCGCCATCGCCAGCTGCGCGCCCTGGTCAGCCAGGCGTTCACCCCGCGCATGGTCGCCGGGCTGGAACCGCGCATCGTCCAGGTGACCACGGAACTGCTCGACGCGGCCGACGGCGACGGCCGGCTCGACCTGATCGACTCGCTCGCGTACCCGCTGCCGGTGATCGTGATCGCCGAGCTGCTCGGCATCCCCGCCGCCGACCGGCCGATCTTCCGCCGCTGGGCGGACGTGCTGTTCGACCAGACCGACGTCGACCCGTCGGCCCCCGTGCTGGAAGCCGGCCGCGAGACGATGGCACGGGTCGCCCCGACGATCCGGGAGATGAACGGCTACCTGCTCGACCACATCCGCGCCCACCGGTCCGCGCCCGGCGACGACCTGACCGGCCGGCTGCTCACCGCCGAGGTCGACGGCGTACGACTCGACGACCAGGAGATCATCGGCTTCGTCGGTGTGCTGCTGATCGCCGGGCACATCACCACCACCGCCACACTCGGCAACACGGTCCTCAGCCTCGACGAACACCCCGGCGTGGCAGCCGAGTTGCGCGCCGATCCGGGCCTGCTGCCCGGCGCGATCGAGGAGAGCCTGCGATTCCGTACGCCGTTCCCGCGGCTCGCCCGGCGCGCCACCACCGCCACCCGGATCGGGGAGACAGCGGTGCCGGCCGGGGCCGTCCTGCAGCTGTGGATCACCGCCGCCAACCGGGACGGCCGAGTCTTCGCCGACCCCGGCCGGTTCGACATCCACCGCAGCCCCAACCCGCACCTGAGCTTCGGCCACGGCATCCACTTCTGCCTCGGCGCCCCGCTGGCCCGCCTGGAGGCCCGGCTGGCGCTGCGCATCCTGCTGGACCGCTACCGCGACATCACCGTGGCGGCCCCGGCCGAGGAGCGCAACCCCTTCGTGATGATGAGCGTCAACCGCCTGCCTCTGGAGGTCCGCCGGTAGCGCCCGTCCGGGCCTCGCCTAGGTCTGGAGTTCGAACGCCCAGTAACGGCTCCGGTCGCCGGAGCCGTTGCAGGTGCGCAGCATGATGGCGTCGCCCGGCCGCAGGGCGAGACAGTGGCCGCGGGCGTCGAGAGGCTCCAGCTCGAACACGTAATCCTCATCGGTCCACACCCAAGTCCAATGGTTGTAGGCGCCGATCAGGCCGCAGGCGGCGGCGTGGACGGGCTGCTCATCGGCGGAGGAGAACACGGTCAGGCACCGGCCGGTGGCCGTGTTGACGATCTGCTGGTCCTCGTGTTCGCCGTCGAAGTGCCACAGTTGCCGCCGGTCCGAACGGTCACAGGCTGCCTGGGCCACCCGGTAGTCGGGGCCGCTCGCGGGGATCAGGCACTTCTTCGACAGCTGATTCATGACCAGCCGGACGCCACCGGCGGCGTGGGCGGGCAGGGGGCCGGTGAGGGCGGCGACCAGCGCGGCCGCGACTCCGATTCGGGCGCAATAGTGTTTATGCACGGTTTCATCATGCGTGTCCTGACGCTCCTGGCGGCCGGAACCGCGGCGGAACGCTGTGGAATACGGTTTCCGATGCGGTGGGTTCGTCGGTGCGCCTGCTGTCCGCGCTGTCCGTCGGGCCTCGTCTCGCATCTGCCCTGCCAGCGGGACTGGTCTCGATGTCAATTCATTGAATTACGCCGATGTCTGGAGTGCTCCTCTCTTCTGAGACGTTTCACCGCTGTAGCCGTGGCCGTCGTCCTGGCCGCCGGCTCGATGTCCGCGCCGGGCCGCGCTCACCTGCTACGTCGACGCTGGTGTGCGGCGCTGTTCGGGTGTCGTGTCACCGCCGTGGTGGCTGGCTGGTTGTGGGTGCTGTTTCGGATGCCGCGAGGCGGCGCCGGCCAGCGTGCAGCGCTGTTTCCGGTCTCCTGGAGGAGCGCTGTCAACTGGTCCGGCCAGACGTCAGCGCTGTTCTGAGCGCCTTTCGACAGCGCTGAAAGCTAGCTGGGGGTGGACCTTGACCGGAGCGCGCGCAAGCCGGGGTCAGCGGGGTGGGGTGCTGTTCCGGAGGACCACCTCGACCGGGATCTCGACGACGGCCGGGTCACCGGCCAGGGCCAGTTCCACGGCCCGGCGGCCCAGTTCGCGCAGGGGCACCCGGACCGAGGTGAGCATCGGGGTGACGTCGCGTGCCGCGTCGATGTCGTCGAATCCGGCGACCGCCACGTCGCGGCCGGGCTGCAGGCCCGCCTCCCGGATGGCGGTCATCGCTCCGATCGCCATGACGTCGTTCACCGCGAAGATCACCTCCACACCACCGGCGGACCCGGCGGACCCGGCGGACCCGCCGGCATTGCCAAGACGCTCGGGCTCGCCCAGGCCGCTGGGATAGCCGGTACCGCTGGGAATGCCGGTACCGCGGGAAATGCCGGCACCGCTGAGAATGCCGGCACTGCTGGGAGAGCCGGCACCATTGGGAGACCCTCCGCTCGGGATGCCGGCGCCATCGGAGTACCCGCCGCTCGGGAAGTCGGCGCCGTTGGAGTACCCGCTGCCTGGGGAGCCGGTGCCGTGGGGAGACCCGCCGCCCGGGGAACCGGTGCGGTGGCGGGACCCGCCGCCCGGGGAACCGATGCCGTCGGGGGACCCGCCGCCCGGGAAACCGGCAGCGACGGGAGAGCCGGCACCGCCGGGCGCGCCCGCACGGCCGGGGAGGGTGTAGCGGGAGGTGTCGTCTCGGAGCAGGGCGGCCGCGGCGCGGTGGCCGCCGTCGCGGTTGAGGTCGGTGGCGATCACGTGCCGGTCCTCGACGTGGATGCCGGCCTGGCGGAGGCCGTCGAGGAAGCCGCGTCCGCGGTCGTGGGACATCCGGATGCGGTCGTCGCCGTGCAGTACCGCGAACCGCCGGTAGCCGAGTCCGGCCAGCGCCTGGGCCAGCCGGAACGCGCCGCCGTGATGGTCGACGGTCAACGTCGGGAAGTCGAGTTCGTTGCGGCTGAGCAGGGCCACCCGGCCGCCGGCCCGCCGGTACTGGTCGAGTTCCTCGGCGAGGGCCGCGTAGACACCGTCGTCGTCGACGCGGCTTCCGGCGATCAGGATCACCTGTGGCCGGCGGCCGCGCAGGGTCCGTACGATCTGGAGGCCCATGTCGGGAGAACGGTCGGTGACCGCCGCGGTCAGGGTGAGGCCCGCTGCGTAGGCGCCCTCGGCCACGCCGTCGGCGATGGACGCGAAGTAGGGGTCGTCGACCGCGCCGACGACGAGCGCGACGGTGTTGCTGAAGCCGCGGGCGATGGCCTGTGCGGAGACGTGCGGCGTGTATCCGAGACGGGTGGCGGCCGCACGGACGCGGGCCAGATTTTCCGCGCGGACACTGCGGTCGCTGCCGTTGAGCGCACGGGATGCGGTCGCATACGAGACACCGGCCTCGCGGGCCACGTCGTGCAGTGTCACCGCGGTCCGCTTCTGGTCAGTCACATCCGTGATTCTGGCATGACGGGATACGGTTTCCGTGGCCCGCGCTATCCTTTCGGCGCACGAAGGCTCACACGGCGTGCTCGCCGCCGGGATACCGCAGCGGAAGCCGTGACGAAAGCCGCAACGGAGGTCGCAAGGCGAGCCGCTGGGAAAGTCGCAGGTGAGCCGCAGGCACAGTCGCACGGTGAGCCGCGAGGCAAGCCGCCAGGGAGTCGCCAGGGGAGAGGACGCCCGGATTGCCGCACCGAGCCAGGGACACTGTGACCCTCCGTGATGTCGCCGCGGAGGCGGGTGTGTCGCTGGCGACCGCGTCCCGGGCTCTGGGCGGCGGCCGGTCGGTCGCTCCGGAGAACGCGCGCAAGGTGCTGGAGGCGGCGACCCGCCTGAGGTACACGGTGGACGCGGCGGCCCGGGCGATGAACCGGGGCAGCGACGCGATCGCCCTGCTCGCCGACGATCTGGCGACGCCGGCGGTGGCGGCCGTGGTGGCCGCGATGGAGCGCCGGGCCCGTACTGTCGACGCGTTCGTGACCGTGTCGTCGACCCGGGGTCTGCCTGAGTTGCAGGCGGCGACGATCCGCAACCTGTCCGGGTTCCGGCCGCGGGCGCTGGTGCTGACCAGCACCCGGATCAGCCAGGATCCGTCGGAGACCCGGGTTCTCGACGAGTTGCTGGCGTTCGAGCGCAATGGCGGCCGGGTGATTCTCTACGGCAGTGGCAGCGTGCACCTGCCGTTCGACGCGATCGCCGTCGACGACCGGGGCTCGGCACGCCTGATGGGGGAGCATCTGGCCCGGACCGGGCATCGGCGGGCGATCATTCTGGCCGGGACCCGGGAGCGGGCGTACGCTGCCGCGCGCACCTCGGGTTATGTCGAGGGCCTGCTCGCCGCGGGCGCCGACGTGCAGGACATCCGGATCGTGAACTGCGAGGTCTCCCGGCAGGGCGGGTTCGACGCGACGGCGCAGCTGATCCGGGAGGGCCTGGGCGGCACGGACGTGCTGGTGGCGATCAACGACACGGTGGCGATCGGGGTGTTGTCGGCGTGCCGGGCGGCCGGCATCGACGTGCCGGGTCAGGTGTCGGTGACCGGTTTCGACGACGTGCCGCTGGCTCGTGACCTGACGCCGCGGCTGACCACTGTGGCGTTGCCGTTCACCGACATCGGCATCCGGGCGATCGAGCTGGCGATGCGGCCGCGCGCGGACGAGCCGGCGCGGGAGACGTTCCGGGGCACGCTCACCGTACGTGACAGCACCTCGGGGTAAGCGCTTTCCTCACGGCGAATTCATCGACCCGAAACACTTGACCGTCCCGTCGTAACGCCGCAGACTCCGGAATACGGTTTCCAAGCCACGAAGGGGGGTCGGGTGAGCGCCATCGGCGAACTCCAACGGCTCAACACCTCCACCGGCGGCCCGCCGCGTAAGCGGGACACCAAGGCCGCCCTGCTGTTCCTTCTGCCCTGGTTCGCCGGGCTCCTGCTGATCACCGCGGGCCCCGTCGCGGCGTCGTTCGTCCTGGGTTTCACCGACTACAACCTGATCCAGCCGCCGGAGTTCAACGGCCTGGAGAACATCCAGCGGATGCTCACCGACGAGCGGCTGCACCACTCGCTCGGCGTCACCTTCACGTACGTCTTCGTCTCCGTCCCGCTGCAGCTCGCCGCGGCGCTCGGGCTGGCGATGCTGCTCGACCGGGGCATGCGCGGTCTCGCGTTCTACCGGTCGGCGTTCTACCTGCCGTCGCTGCTCGGCTCCAGCGTCGCGATCGCGGTGCTGTGGCGGCAGATCTTCGGCGCCGAGGGCCTGATCAACCAGGCGCTCGGCTACGTCGGCATCGAGGGCACCGGCTGGATCTCCGACCCGGACACCGCGCTGTCCACGCTGATCGTGCTGAACGTGTGGACCTTCGGCGCCCCGATGGTGATCTTCCTGGCCGGTCTGCGGCAGATCCCGGTGATGTATTACGAGGCGGCCTCGATCGACGGCGCCGGCCGGTGGACCCAGTTCCGCCGGATCACCGTGCCGCTGCTGTCGCCGATCATCTTCTTCAACCTGGTGCTGCAGATCATCCACGCCTTCCAGTCGTTCACCCAGGCGTTCGTGGTCTCCGGCGGCACCGGCGGCCCGTCCGACTCGACCATGTTCTACACGCTCTACCTCTACCAGCGCGGATTCCACAGCTTCGACATGGGTTACGCCTCGGCGCTGGCCTGGCTGCTCCTGCTGATCATCGCCGCGTTCACCGCTGTCAATTTCTGGGCCGCCAAGCGATGGGTCTTCTACGATGACTGACCTGGCTGAGCGCGTGGCGGCGCCGACCGCGAAGGTCGATCAAGCGGTCAGGACTCCCGGCCCGTGGCGGAGCATCGCCAAGCACACCGGCCTGATCCTGCTCACCCTGGTGATGCTCTACCCGGTGATCTGGATGGTGGTCAGCTCACTGCGGCCCAACGAGGAGATCTTCCGCTCGCCGGGCGTGATCCCCGACAGCTTCCGGTTCGAGAACTACAGCGAGGGCTGGAACGCCCTGTCCTCGCCGTTCGGCCACTACTTGATCAACTCGGCGATCGTGGTGCTCGGCTGCATCATCGGCAACCTGGTCTCCTGCTCGATGGCGGCGTACGCCTTCGCCCGGCTGGAGTTCCGCGGCAAGAAACTGTGGTTCGCGATCATGCTCGGCACGATCATGCTGCCGATCCACGTGATCATCGTCCCGCAGTACGTGATGTTCTCCCAGTTCGGATGGGTCAACACGTTCCTGCCGCTGATCGTCCCGAAGCTGCTCGCCACCGACGCGTTCTTCGTCTTCCTGATGGTCCAGTTCATCCGTGGCCTGCCGCGCGAGCTGGACGAGGCGGCCCGGATCGACGGCGCCGGGCACCCGCGGATCTTCCGGCAGGTGATCCTGCCGCTGATGCTGCCGGCCCTGGCCACCACCACGATCTTCACGTTCATCTGGACGTGGAACGACTTCTTCAGCCAGCTCATCTACCTCACCGACCCGGAGATGTACACCGTTCCGGTCGCCCTGCGCTCCTATGTCGACGCCACGGTCTCGACGTCGTGGGGCTCGATGTTCGCCATGAGCGTCGTGTCACTGCTGCCGATCTTCCTCGCCTTCCTGGTCGGCCAGCGCTTCTTGATCAAGGGCATCGCGACCACCGGCATCAAGTGATCCACCCGGTATCAAGGGAACTCCCCCCGGAGGAAACAGGATGAAAAAAATTCTTGCAGGGGTCTTGGCGGCGTTGCTGCTGGCCGGCTGCGGCGGCAGTGGCGGCGGCAAGGCCGACGGCGATCTGACCGCCGACAAGATCGAGCTGCGCTTCACCTGGTGGGGCTCGGACGCCCGCCACCAGCGCACCCAGCAGGTCATCGACCTGTGGCAGAAAGCCCACCCGAACATCACGGTCAAGGGCGAGTTCAAGGAGTGGAACGGGTACTGGGACAGCCTGGCCACCACGGTCGCCGCCAACGACGCGCCGGACGTGATCCAGATGGACGAGCTGTACCTCGCGTCCTACGCCGAGCGCGGCGCCCTGCTCGACCTCGGCACCGCCGGCAAGAACCTGGCGATCACCGACTTCGACGCCAAGGCCCTGGCCACCGGCGCCATCGACGGCAAGCAGTACGGCCTGCCCACCGGCGTGACCACGTACTCCATCGTGGCCAACACCGACCTGCTCGCCAAGTACAACGTCACGCTGCCCGACGACGCGTCCTGGACCTGGGACGACTTCAAACGCGTCGGCGACCAGATCTCCAAGGCCAGCGGCGGTGAGGTCACCGGCGTCCAGTCGTGGGGCTTCGACATCGGCGGCGTCAACATCTGGGCCCGGCAGAACGGCGCGTCGCTCTACTCGCCGGACGGCAAGGTCGCCATCCCCGCCGACGTGCTCGCCAAGTACTGGCAGTACCTCCTCGACCTCTCCAAGCAGGGCATCGCCCCGGCCGCGTCGGTCAGCGTCGAACGCGCCGGCGCCGGCCTCGACCAGTCCGGCACCGCCACCAACAAGTCGGCCCTCGCCACCTGGTGGAACAGCCAGCTCACCTCGCTTGCCAAGGCTTCCGGCCAAAACCTCAAACTTCTCAAGATCCCCGGCGAGGGTACGGCCACCGGCGCCTACTACAAGCCGTCGATGTTCTGGTCGATCTCGTCGCGCTCCAAGCACCAGGCCGAGGCCGCCGCGTTCGTGAACTTCCTCGCCAACAGCCAGGAGGCCGCCGACGTGCTGCTCACCGACCGTGGCATCCCGGCCAACACCAAGATCCGTGCCGCGCTCACCGGCAAGCTGCAGGGCACCGACAAGGCCGCCGCCGAGTTCCTCGACTCGGTCAAGGTCGGTGAGGCCCCACGGGTCACCCCGAACGGCGCCAGCGACGTCGAGGCCATCCTCAAGCGCCACACCGAGGAGGTCCTCTTCGAGCGGCAGACCCCGCAGCAGGCCGCCGAAGCCTTCATCAAGGAACTCCAGGCCGGCATCGACGCCGCCTGACCATGATCCACGCCCGCGCCGCCGCGGCGGCGCGGGCCGGCACATGAGGGAGCCATGCCTCAACCTCGATATCGTGCGGCGATCGTCGGCGCCGGAGCCATCGCCACCGCGCACGCCCAGGCCCTGCAGCACCACTCCGACCGTGTCGCCCTCACCGCCGTCGTCGACGTCGACCACGACCTGGCCCGCCACTTCGCCGCGAAGTGGAATATCCCGCGGGTCCACACCGACCTCGCCACCCTGGACCAGGTCGACCTCGTACACCTGTGCACCCCGCCGGCCACCCACGCCCCGCTCGCCGTGAGATGCCTCGAAGCCGGATCGAACGTGCTGGTGGAGAAGCCCCCGACACTGTCCCTCGCCGAACTCGACACCCTCGCCGAGACGTCCCGCCGCACCGGGGCGCACGTCGCCACCGTCTTCCAGCACCGGTTCGGAGCCGGCGCGCACCGGCTGCGCGAGATGATCGCCGCCGGTGAGCTGGGCCGGCCGCTGCTGGCCACCTGCGAGACCCAGTGGTACCGCGACGACGACTACTTCCGGGTCCCGTGGCGCGGCAAATGGGAGACCGAGGGCGGCGGCCCGACCATGGGCCACGGCATCCACCAGTTCGACCTGCTGCTCTCCATCCTCGGCCGGTGGGAGCGGGTCAGCGCGGTCACCGCCACCCGGGCCCGGGCCGTGGAGACCGAGGACGTGTCGATGGCGCTGGTCACGTTCGCCGACGGCACCCTCGCCTCGGTGGTCAACTCGGTCGTGTCACCCCGGCAGACCTCGTCGCTACGGTTCGACTTCGAGCACGCCACCGTCGAGCTGACCCACCTGTACGGCTACCGCGACGCCGACTGGACGATCACCCCCGTACCCGGTCACGAGGCCTTGACCGAGCGCTGGAACCGGGACCGTTCGGAGACGGTCAGCGGGCACACCGACCAGCTCGCGGCGGTCCTCGACGCGCTGGACGCGGGCACCGCCCCGCCGGTGTCGCCGGCGGACACCCGTACCACCATGGAATTCATCGCCGCCCTCTACGCCTCGGCGGCCACCGGGCAGCAGGTCCGCAGCGGCGAGATCGGCCCCGGGCACCCGTTCGCGGCGGCCATGAACGGAGCGACCCGATGAGCATCCAGGTCGATCACCGGCTGGGCGGCGCGGTCACCGTCTCCGCCGGGCGGGTTGCCCTCTTCACGTACGTGTACCGGCCGGACACCCCGCAGCGGGAGTCGCCGAAGCCGTACCTGCATCCGATCCGCACCCTGGGTGGCGACCCGGTGTCGCTGTACCGGCCGCACGACCACGTCTGGCACAAGGGCATCGCCTGGTCGCTGCCGTATGTCGGCGAGCACAACTTCTGGGGCGGCCCCACCTACGTGCACGGCCGGTCCTACGTGCAGAAACCCAACAACGGCAGCGCCCTGCACCGTACGCTCGACGCGCTCACCGACACCTCGCTGACGCACACCCTCGACTGGGTCTCCGAGCAGGGCGACCCGGTCATCACCGAGCAGCGGGCCCTGAGCTGGGCGATCGCCGACGACGTCAGCTGGGTGCTCACCTTCGCCAGCTCGATGACGAACGTGTCCGGGGCGACCCTGGCGTTCGGATCACCGACCACCAAGGGCCGGGACAACGCCGGGTACGGCGGACTGTTCTGGCGGGGGCCGCGTTCGTTCACCAACGGGCTGCTCCAGTCACCGGACGGAACCGGGGGCGACGAACTGCGCGGGCGGCGAGGGCCGTGGTTCGCGTTCCGCGGGCGGCACGACGAGGTGGACCGCTCGTCGACGGTCGTGGTCGTGGACGACACCGCCAATCCGCATCATCCGCCGCAGTGGTTCGCCCGTACCGAGCAATTCGCCTGCCTCAACCCCGCGCCCTTCTTCAGCGAGGAGCTCGACCTGGCCGCCGGGGATTCCGTCACCTTCCGCTACGCCGTCGTCATCGCCGACGGTGACCACGGCGACGCCGGCACCGAGAAGCTGGCCGCGCTCGGCGCGAAGGCCCTGACGTGACGGCGTTCCCCGGCGGCACCTCGGTGAGCCGGCTGGCCGTCTACGACGACGGCGGCACACCGCACCTGCACACCGTCTCGACCGAGGCCTACGTGGTGACCGGCGGCACCGGGACCCTGCTGACCCTGGACACGAACGGCCTGCGGGAGACGCCGCTGGCCACCGGGTCCACCATCTGGTTCACGCCGGGCACCATCCACCGTGCCGTCAACCTCGACGACCTGCGGGTTCTCGTGATCATGTCGAACGCCGGGCTGCCCGAGGCCGGCGACGCGGTGATGACCTTCCCCACCGCTGTCGTCGCCGACCCGGACCGCTACCGGGCCGCTGCACACCTTTCCGGAGACCCCGATCAGGCGGTACGCCGCAGGCGCGACCTGGCACTCGAAGGGTTCGAGCAGCTGGTCGCCGCGGCCGAGGCCGGCGACCCGAAGCCGTTGCGGGAGTTCCACCAGGCCGCGGTCGCCCTGGTCCGGCCGCGCGTGGCCGGGTGGCGTGACCTCTGGCAGTCGACCGTCGAGAAGGCCACCCGGCGGACCGCCGAGATCCTCGACGCGCTCGAGACCGGCGACGGACGGCACCTCGGCTCGTCGGCAGTCCTCGGGTCGCCACCCTCCGACCCGCCCCGATGGGGCATGTGCGGGCGGCTCGGCGCCCACGACGTCCACCACCCGGTCATCCTCTCGGAAGGGGCGCCATGACCCGCCGCTATGCCGTCGTGGGACTCGGCCACCGCGCGCAGCTCTACATCGACGCCCTCCTGGGGGAGTGGAGTGACACCGGGGAGATCGTCGCTTTCTGTGACACCAACCGGACGCGGATGGCGTACCACAATCTCCGGGTGACGGCCGCCGGCCGCGAGCCCGTGCCCGTCTTCCACCCGGACCGCTTCGCCGAGTTGCTGTCCCTGGCCGACGCCGTGGTGATCACCACGATCGACGCGCGGCACGCCGACCACGTGTGCGCCGCCCTCGACGCCGGGGTCGACGTGATCGTCGAGAAGCCGCTCACCGTCGACGCCGACGGCTGCCGCCGGATCGCCGCCGCGGCCGGGCGCAGCACCGCCCGCCTGATCGTCACGTTCAACTACCGCTACTCACCGCGCAACAGCGCCGTACGCGAACTGCTCGCCGCCGGGCGCATAGGCCGGGTCACGTCGGTGCACTTCGAGTGGCTGCTCGACACCCTCCACGGCGCCGACTACTTCCGGCGCTGGCACCGTCAGAAGAAGAACTCCGGCGGCCTGCTCGTGCACAAGTCCACCCACCACTTCGACCTGGTCAACTGGTGGCTCGGCAGCAGCCCGGAGACCGTTTTCGCGCAGACCGGGCTGCGGTTCTACGGCCCGTCCGGGGCTGCGGCGGCCGGACTGCCCCGCCCGGCGCGGGCCTACGGGGCGCCCGGTCTCGGCACCGATCCGTTCCTGCTCGACATGACGGCCGACCCGCGGCTGAAGGCGCTCTACCTGGACGCCGAGCACGAGGACGGATACGTCCGTGACCAGGACGTCTTCGGCGACGGGATCGACATCGACGACACCATGTCGGTGCTGATCCGCTACGCGGACCGGACGGCGATGACCTACTCGCTCACCGCGTACTCGCCGCGGGAGGGGTACCGGGTCGCGTTCAACGGCACCCGCGGCCGCATCGAGCTGGAGGTCTGCGAGCGGGAATGGACGCCGCCGCACGGGGCGGTCGACCCGAGCGCGCTCGACGACACCGGCGGTTTCGAACGGCTCACCGTACAGGAGCACTGGCAGAAGGCCGAGGAGGTGCCGATCGTCAACGGGGCCGGCGGCCACGGCGGCGGTGACCGGCTGTTGCTGGACGACGTGTTCCGCGGGGTCATTGATGATCCACTGGCTCGTCAGGCCGGTTACGCCGACGGTATCCGCAGCGTCCTGACGGGTGTAGCGGCAGACCGATCCGCACGAACCGGCCTGCCGGTAAACCTGTCCGACTTGACTTGACGCCTCGACTCGACGTCTGTACTTCACGTCTTGACTTGACGTCTCCACTTCACGTCTCGATTAGACGTCTGTACTTGACGCCTTGACTTGACGTCTGTACTTGACGCCTTGACTTGACGACTGCACCTCACGTCTTGACTGGACGCCTGTACTTGACCGGACGCTTTACTTGACCAGCGGCTTCAGGGCCGCGCCTACCGAGGCGACGACGCCGGGGCGGTGACCGTTGCGGATCAGGTTGATGGTGATGCCGTCGATACCGGCGCTCAGCACCCGCTCCTGGATCTGATCGGCCACCTGCTCCGGCGTACCGACGAAGGCCCGGTTGCGGCGATCCTCCGGGATCGTCTCGCCGAGTTGCTTCGCCTCCTGCTCGTTCTCGCCGACCATGCCCATCACCAGGAAGCTGGTCGCCAGCGTCGCCGGGTCACGGCCGATCTCCTCGCACCGCTCGCGCAGCACCGACACCTTGCGAGCCAGGTCGTCGACGTCGCAGATGATGTTCATGTGGTCGGCGAAACGGGCCGCCAGCCGGAACGTCTTCTGCTCGCCCGACCCGCCCAGCATCACCGGGACCGACGGCCGCAGCCGGGGGTTGTTCATCGCCGACCGCGCCGTGTACCACTTGCCGTCGAGCGAGGCCGGCTCACCCTTCAGCATCGGCGTGATGATCTGCAGCGCCTCCTCGAGCCGCTCGAACCGCTGGCCGAACGTGCCGAACTCGAAGCCGTACGCGTCGTGCTCCAGCTCGAACCAGCCGGCCCCGATGCCGAGGATCGCGCGGCCCTTGGAGACCACGTCCAGCGTTGTCACGGTCTTGGCGAGAAGAGCGGGGTTACGGTAAGTGTTGCCGGTGACCAGCGTCGACAGCTGGATCGTGGAGGTCGCCGAGGCCAGCGCGCCCAGCGTCGTGTAGGCCTCCAGCATCGCGTTCTCCGCCGGGCCGATGCCGGGCAGCTGATACAGGTGGTCCATCACGAGCACGGTGTCGAAACCGTTGGCCTCCGCCTCGCGGGCCTGCGCGACGACGGTGTCGAAGAGGTTCTCCACTTCGATGCCGGGGTACGTGAAATTCGGGATCTGGTAGCCGAGCTTGATGCTCACGTACGCCTCCGATGTTGATGTAAGAGGGCTCTCACTTGCTAATGTAAGAGCCTACTTACACGGAGGCAAGCGTGTCGTCGAAACGGGCCTATCATCACGGCGATCTGCGCGCCGCGCTGATCGCGGCCAGCTTCGACCTGCTCGCCGAGTGTGGCCTGCAGCGCTTCTCGGTCGCGGCCGTCGCCCGCCGGCTCCAGGTCAGCTCCGCCGCGCCGTATCGTCACTTCGCCGACCGCGGCCACCTGCTCGCGGCCGTCTCCACCGTCGCCGCCCGCGACCTGAACGCCGCGATCCTGACCGCCGCCGACACAGCCGGCCCCGACCCGGCCGACCGCCTGGCCGCCGCGGCGGGCGCCTACGTGCGGTATGTCACCCGCACCGGCGCCGGCCTGCCGGTCATCTACGCCGCCGAGCTGTCCCGCATCCACGACGAGGCCCGCCGCGACCAGACCCGCGCGCTGATGGACACCATGCTCGACCTGGCCGGCGCCACCGGCACGCGCAGTTACCAGGACACGGTGCTGCTGGTCGAGGCCACCATCGCGGTCGCGCACGGTTACGCGGCCCTGCTCTCCGAAGGCTTCTTCGCCCGCCAGGTCGACGACATCGCCAACCGCGCCGCGGAGGCCGCCCGCGCCCTCACCGTCCCCCTCAGCCCGTGACCCTCGCGGGCCGAGTCGCGACCAGGAAGAGGCCGAGGCTGTGGGCGGGGCCGCGTGGCGTTGGGGGCAGGGAGCCCGAGGTGGTGGGTAAGGCCGCACGGCGCTGAGGGCACGGAGGGGCGAGGCGGCGGGTAAGGCCGCACGGCGCTGAGGGCACGGAGGGGCGAGGCGGCGGGTAAGGCCGCACGGCGCTGAGGGCAGTGAGGGGCTGAGGCGGCAGGCAGGGCGCCCGTCGCTGCGGGCAGGACGAGACCGAAGGGCCGCCGGGCAGGACGAGACCGGGCTGTAGGCGTGGAACGGGCCAAGGGCGCGGCGCCGGCCGGGGAACGGAGCTGCCGGTGGGGCGAGGTCAGGTCAGCAGGGTCGGCGGCACCTCCAGGTCCTCGGTCCTGTAGAGGGCCGCCACGGCGGCGGGATCGTCGGCGGCGCATGTGGCGGCCACGGTGTCGAGCAGGGCGTCGTAGTCGGCGCCGGTGTGGCCCTGGTAGGAGGCGTCCATCCGGCCCCACTCGTCCCACGGAAGTGTCTCGGCGCGGTTCAAGGCGGCCAGGTCTCGGATGGCGTTGCCGCGGATCTCGGCGGGGCCGAAATTCTCGGTGCCCCACACGCCGAATCTCGACGCGTCGATGCGGCCGGCGCGGAACTCGATCCACGCCTCGCCGCCGGTCAGGAACTGGCCCGGGGCCAGCGCCTCGGGCGTCGGCAGCACCGTCAGGCCCATCGCCTCCGGGTCGGCGCGGACCCACGGCGCACCGTCGACCGAGAACTCGATCACCCAGTGGTCGAGGCCCAGGCCGGGCTGGAAGTAGGTGGCGAACCCGCACCGGGCGCGCGCCGCGATCCCCCGGTGCCGCAGCAGGGCGCAGGCCAGGACGGCGAAGTGCCGGCAGGTGCCGACGACCCGCCGCTCGGGTGGCCGGGGCACGGTCAGCGGGGACGGGTCGAGAGCGAGAAGCGTGCGGACCAGACGGGCGGCGGGGCGGATCTGATTCTCGTCGAAGCGGCCCGGTGGCAGCTCGATCCGCCCGGCGTCGTGCGGCTGGATGACGAGCCGGTGCACCAGGCGGCAGATGTCGACCGGATCGTCCGGAAGGTCCGCGAGCGCGCCGCGCCCGACCGAGGAGAGGTCGGTCAGCGGACCACCGGACGAGTAATCGATCGTCATGCCCCGCATCGTAGGACCCGGGCCCGACATTTTCCGCCCGCTCCGGGGCGCCTAGCCGCTCTGCGGGCCGGTCGACCGGGCGCGCGCCACGGCCGGCTCCGCGTAACCGAGGATGTCCAACAGGTCGCCGGTGGCATTGCGGAATGCCTGCTCGATGTCGTCGTCGAAATGATTGCGCCAGTCGCCGCACTTGCCCTTGCGGTAGTGCGAGATCTCGCCGGCCTTCTTGCGCTCGGCCATCCGGGAGAAGCTGTACTTCTCGAGCAGGGTGGTGAGTTCCGTGGGCGGGATGTCGATTCCGCAATGGCGCATCAGCGCGTCCATCTCGGCGAATTGGTCGTCGCCGGTGAGATCCTCGTACCGGACCAGCCGGACCGTCTCCGAGGGTGGCGCCTCGACCCAGGAACGGACCGCGTTGAACATCCCTTTCCGGGTCAGGTGCTCGATGAGGTACAACATTCCGTCCTTCTGCGAGCGCTCCCGCAGAGCGGCCCGGACCGCGAGCACGTCACCCATCGGCGTGTGCGAGTCGCGGGTCGAGAAGTAGCTGGAGACCAGCAGGTCACGCGGGTCGCGGTAGATGAAGAAGGTGCGGTGCGCGCCGGGTTTCGGCATCTTTCGGTAACGCTTGTACGGCAGGTACAGCGACAGGCCGATCCGCTGCGGCGGGACGATCCGCGGGTCTTTCCAGCCGTAGTAGCGGGGATCGTAGGTGACCAGGCCGGAACGGCGGTACACGATCGGGTCGCTGAAGACCGATTTCACCCACTGGCTGGCGGTCTTGCGAACCGCGCAGTGGTAGACGTTGACGAATGGTGATCGGTCCTCGACCGGGACGGTGATCCGCAGTTTCGCATTGTGTGCCTCGAGGAGGATGCGGCGGCCGAGCACGCGTACGGAATCGGGGGTGTGCTGCTTTGCGAACATCACCGATCGATTGAGCATCGCCAAAGTCCATTCCTCGCCACGGGGGAACGGCACGCCGGCGTCCGCGCACGCCGTCGTGCGTTGGGGGCACTTTACAAGAACATTGACTACGTTACGAGAGTGTCTCGTCTCGGCCCGCGAACCGCAGGCTGTGAAAAGGCTTGGAGGAGGCTGGGCCGGGTTCCGCCCGGTCCCGACCCGCGCGCCCTCACCTGCACAAACGATCGAGCGCCCGGTTCGTGACGTGCGGGGCGAACCTGAACGGATTCACAGGTTGAATGTTGCGGGAGTGTCAACGCCGTGCGCGACGGGCGGCCGGTCGCGGCGCACGTCCACTGTTTGTCCACTGGAGTCTTCCTAGCCTGATGGCGTTCCCGACGCATCAAGGCAACGGAGGGCCGGAGAAGTGTCCGTACCCGTCATCTTCATCCACGGTCTGTGGCTGCACGGATCATCGTGGCAGCCGTGGATCGACCTGTTCACCGAGCGCGGCTACCGCGCCACCGCACCCGGCTGGCCGGGCGACGCCGACACCGTGGAGGCGAGCCGGGCCAACCCGGACGCCATCGCCGGGCACGGCATCGACGACGTCGTCGAGCACTACGCGCGGATCATCGAGGGCCTGGACGCCCGGCCGATCCTGATCGGTCACTCGTTCGGCGGCATGATCGCGCAGAAGCTGCTCGGCCTGGACCTGGGCGCCGCCGCGGTCGCCATCGACGCCGCGCAGATCAAGGGGGTCCTGCCGCTGCCGCTGTCGACCCTGCGATCGGGATTCCCGGTGCTCGGCAATCCCGCCAACCGCAACAAGGCGGTCTCGCTGACCCCGGAGCAGTTCCGGTACGCCTTCGGCAACGCCGTCACCGAGCAGGAGTCCCGGGAGCTGTTCGACCGCTGGTCGATCCCGGCGCCCGGCAAGCCGCTGTTCGAGGCCGCGGCGGCCAACTTCAACCCGCACTCGCCGGCCAAGGTCGACACGGCAAACGAGTCCCGTGGCCCGCTGCTGCTGATCGCCGGCGGTAAGGACCACACGGTGCCCGAGGTCGTCGTGCGCGCCACCCTCAAGCAGTACCGGCACTCGCACGCGGTCACCGACATCGTCGACTTCCCGGACAAGGCGCACTCCCTGACCATCGACGCCGGCTGGCGCGATGTCGCCGAGACCGCGCTGACCTGGCTGAAGGAGCAGGGCCTGTGAGGCGGGCGATGATCCGGGCCGCGGTGGCGACGCTGGTCGCCGTCGTCGCCCTCAGCGGACCGGCCGGCGCCGGCGCCCACGACCGGGACACCGCCGACGCGCGCCTGCCGAAGGGTTTCACCGAGCAGAAGGTCCGGGTCGGCGACGTCGGCATCAACTACGTGCGCGGCGGCCGCGGTCCGGTGCTCGTGCTGGTGCACGGCTATCCGCAGACCTGGTACGAGTGGCACGAGATCATGCCGGCGCTGGCCGAGCACTACACGGTCGTCGCGCCGGACCTGCGCGGCGCGGGCAAGAGCGACGCCCCGGCCGGCGGCTACGACAAGAAGACGATGGCCGCCGACATCCACGGCCTGCTCGTCAAGCTCGGCCTCAACCGTGACATCCGCCTGGTCGGGCACGACATCGGCACGATGGTCGCCTACGCGTACGCCGCGGCGAACCCGACCGAGGTGAAGAAGCTCGTGCTCAGCGAGGCCCCGATCCCGGACGAGTCGATCTATTCGTTCCCGGCGCTGCCGAAGACCGGCCGGGGCGTGTGGAACTTCGGCTTCTTCTCGCTGACCAACGGGCTGCCCGAGCAGATGGTGGACGGCCGCGAGGAGCTGTGGGTGAAGCTGTTCACCGACCAGCTCATGGACGTCAAGGGCGCGATCGGCCCGGAGGACGTCAAGGTCTACGCGAAGTACCTGAAGGACGACGCGCACCTGCGTGCCAGCTACGAGTGGTTCCGTGCGTTCCCGAAGGACGTCCGGGACAACGAGACGAACATCAAGACCAAGCTGCCGATGCCCGTCCTGGCGATCGGCGCCGACGGCAGCCTCGGCGGGAACATCGAGGGCCAGGTCCGCCAGTACGCCGTGAACGTCAAGGGGGCGGTGATCGCCGGCTCCGGCCACTGGATCTACGAGGAGCACCCGGACGAGATGACCGGGATCCTGCTGTCCTTCCTCGGCGGGAGGTCCTGATGGATCTCCGTCTGTCGGGCAGGACCGCCCTGGTCACCGGTGCGAGCCGGGGCATCGGGCTGGCGATCGTGCGGGCTCTGGCCGGTGAGGGCGTACGGGTGGCCGCCGGCGCCCGGACCACCACTCCGGAGCTCGCGGCCCTGGCCGCGGACGGCCTGGTCCACCCGGTCACCGTCGACCTGAGGACCGCCGAGGGCGCCGCCACGCTGGTGGAGCAGACCACCGCCGCGCTCGGTGGCCGCCTCGACATCCTGGTCAACAACGTCGGCGCGGCCCACCCGAGGATCGGCGGCTTCCTGTCGGTCACCGACGAGCAGTGGCTGGACACGCTGACCATCAACCTGCTCAGCGCCGTACGGGTCACCCGGGCCGCGCTGCCGCTGCTGCTGGACGGTGGCGGCACGATCGTGACGATCAACTCGGTCAACTCGTCGCTGCCGGATCCGCTGGTCATCGACTACAGCGCCGCCAAGGCCGCGCTCGCGAACTTCTCCAAGTCGCTGTCCAAGGAGATCGGGCCGCGCGGGGTGCGGGTCAACACGATCAGCCCCGGACCGGTCGAGACCGACCTGTGGCTCGGCGCCGGCGGGGTCGCCGAGACCGTGGGCGGCGCCGGCGGCCTCGCGCCCGAGGACGTCGTCAAGGGCGCGGTCGGCGGCACCGCCACCGGGCGGTTCACCCGCCCCGACGAGGTGGCCGACCTGGTCCTGCTGCTGGCCGGCGATCGCGCCGGCAACGTCACGGGCGCCGACATCGTGATCGACGGCGGGCTCATCTCCACGCTGTGACCGGCTCACGCCGTACCTCCAGGAAAAACTTTTGATCTTGAATCTCGACACTCTGCGAGCCGCCGTCACCGGTCCGGTTCTGCTGCCCGGCGACGAGGGCTGGGCGGACGAGCTCGCCGGCTACAACCTGACGGTCGTGCGCTCACCGGCGGTAGTGGTCGGCGCGGCCGGCGCGGGCGACGTGCAGGCGGCCGTGCGCTACGCCGCCGCGAACGGCCTGCCGGTCGCGGTCCTCGGCGCCGGGCACGGCAGCTCGGTCTCCGACGCCGGGTCGGTGCTGATCACCACCCGGCGCCTGACCGGGCTGGCCGTCGACGAGGACGCCCGCACGGCCCGGGTCGAGGCCGGGGTGCGCTGGGCCGAGCTGGTCGAGGAGACCGCGAAAGCCGGGCTGGCCGGGCTCAACGGCTCCTCACCGACGGTGACCGTGGTGAGCTACACGCTCGGTGGCGGGCTTGGGCCGTTCGGCCGCAAACACGGCTACGCCGCCGACCACGTGACCGCGCTGGACGTGGTGACCGCCGACGGTGAGCTGCGTCATGTCACCGCGGACACCGAGCCCGACCTGTTCTGGGCGCTGCGCGGCGGCAAGGGCAACTTCGGCGTCGTCGTGGCGATCGAGTTCACCCTCTTCCCGATCCGGGCCTTCTACGGCGGCGGCATCTTCTTCCCGGGCGAACTCGCCGGCGACGTGCTGCACCTGTTCCGGGAGTGGAGCCGGGACCTGCCGGAGGAGATGTCGGCCTCGGTGGGCCTGCTGCACCTGCCGCCGGCGCCCTTCGTGCCGGAGCCGCTGCGCGACCGGCTCGTCGCCCATCTACGGATCACCCATCTGGGCAGCCCGTCGGACGGCGCGGTGCTGGTGCAGCCGTTCCGGGAGCTGGGCACACCGATCATCGACACCGTCGGGCTGCTGCCGTACGCGGCGATCGCCTCGGTGCACAGCGATCCGGTGGACCCGCTGCCGTTGTACGAGCACGGGGCCCTGCTGCGGGAACTGCCGAAGGAGGCTGTCGACACGATCCTCGAGCTGGCCGGGCCGGACGCCGCGTCACCGCTGGTGCTGGCCGAGATCCGGCACATGGGCGGTGCCCTGAGCCGGGCGCCCGAGACGCCCAGCGCGGTCGGCAACCGGGACGACACGCTGTACAACGTGTTCCTGGTGGCCGCCGGGGGACCGCCGGACGCCGCGGCGCTGCACGCGTACGAGCAGCGGCTGATCGACGCGCTGGCGCCCTGGTCCACCGGCCGGCGATACCTGAACTTCATGTTCGCCGGCGACGCGAGCCCGCAGGCGGCGGCCCTCGCCTTCGCGCCGGAGTCGTGGGATCGCCTGGTGGCGGTCAAACGACGGTACGACCCGGCCAACCTGTTCCGGATCAACCACAACATCGCACCCGGCGGCTGACCCTCAGACGCCGGCCAGCGCCTCCCTCAGCTCGGCCCGGGACGTGATCCCGAGCTTGGGGAAGATCCGGTGCAGGTGGGTGCTGACCGTGCGATGCGAGACGTAGAGGCGCTGACCGATCTCCCGATTGGTCAGCCCGTCCGCTGCCAGCTGGGCGATCTGCAGCTCCTGCGGAGTCAGCCGGTCCAGCGCGTCCGGAGCCCGCCGGGTGCTGGTCTCACCGGAGGCCCGCAGCTCCTGGCGGGCGCGTTCGCCCCACGGCGCGGTGCCGAGCGCGTCGAACGCGTCGCGTGCGGCCCGCAGCACCACCCGCGACTCGGCGCGACGCCGATGGCGGCGCAACCATGCCCCGTGCATCAGCTGCGCGCGGGCTCGCACGAACGGCCATCCGGTCAGGCCGGTGGCCAGGAACTCCAGCAGCGCCGCCTCGGCGCGGTCGTCGGCGGCCAGCACGGCGCGGGCGTAGCCGAGCCCCACCCGCAGCGCCGTGGTCGGCATCTGCTCGGCGACCCGCTCCAGACCGGCGACGATCTCGGTGACCCGCTGCCGGGCCGGCCCACGGGCGGCAGCCTCGGCGAGGTCGCCGATCGAATCCCAGCCGTGCAGCAGGTGGTACGCCGGATCACCGGGCGTGAAGATGCGCAGCAACAGCTCGGCCGCCTCCGCTGACCGGCCGCTGACCAGGGCGGCAAGCCCTCGGGCGTGCTGCACGGTCGCCAGCGCCGCCGCCGCGTGCAGCGGCGTGGCCAGCATCTCGGCTTGCGCGGCACACTCCTCGAACTCGCGGAACCGGCCGCGCAGCGCCGCGATCTGCGCGTTCTGCGCCCATCCCAGGGCCTCGACCGGCGGCACCGAGGTCTCCCGGGACAGCCGGACCGTCTCCTCGGCGGCCGGGACGGCGATGCTCAGATTCGCCAGGTTGGCCGCCGCCCGGCCCTGCACGGCGAGCGCCCGGGCCAGCAGGCCGAGCCGTCCCTGCCCGCGCAGGTGGGCCAGCGCCGGCGCGGCGAAGGACAGGCACAGCTCGTACTCGCCGATCGCGTTCGCGCTGGTGGCCAGCGCCCGGCAGAGCGACTCGTCGGCGACTCCGCGGGCCGCCCACTGCCGCAGCCGGGCCAGGACCTCGGCGCCACAGGCGACCGGATGCGCGAACGCCAGGACCAGCAGCAGTCGCGGGTCGTCGGCGGGCACCCCGACCTGCCGGGCCGCGGTCACCACCGACTCCCGGATCTCCCGGCCCGGCTCGGTGTACGCGCTGGCCAGCCCCACCGCGTACAGCAGGTCGAGGGCCAGGTCGCTCTCGCCGCGGCCGATCGCCTCCCGCGCGAACGCGACCAGGGCCCGAACGCCGGTGATGCTCTCCGCGAGGTGATTGTCGAACCGGCCGCGCACCCACGCCGTCCGGGCCTGCTGTGCGGGGGTGAGCCGGGCCGGCCCGATCCCGGCGAGCAGCCGGTCCACGTCGTCGCGCCGGCCCAGCTCGGTGGCCCAGGTCGCGGCCCGCAGCAGTCGCTGCACACGCCGGTGCGGGTCGGTGCTCAGGCGTGCGGCCAGTTCCAGGGCACGGACCGCGCCGGCCGCCGCGCCACGCCGCTGGGCCTGCTGGGCGGCATCGTCCAGTTCGACGGCGATCCGCTCGTCCGGGCCCTCGCTCGCGGCGGCCCGGTGCCACAGATGACGTTCCGGGGAACCGGCCAGCACTCTCGCCAGAGCGGTGTGCACGGCCAGGCGGCGTACCCCGTCGATCCGGTGATGGACCGCGGACCGGATCAGCGGATGGCGGAACCGGATCCGGCCCTCGGCGACGGTGACCAGCCGGGCGATGATGGCGGGCTGCAGATCCGCCGCCACCGTCCCGGCCGCCGTGAGCGTCTCGGCCAGGCCGTCGCCGTCGTTGAGCGCGGCCACCTCCAGGGCCGTGACCGTCGTCGCCGGCAGGTCGCCGAGCCGGCCCGCGAACGCCTGCTCCAGCCGGGTGGTCAACGGCAGCCAGGGGCCGGACGGATCGAGCCGCCCGGCCATCGCCGGAAGCTCGGTCAGCGCGAGCGGGTTGCCCTCGGCGCTCGCCAGGATCGTCGCTCTCGCGGCCGGCGGCAGATCCGGGGCCTGCTCGTCGAGCAGCGCCTCGGCATCCTCCGGTGCGAGCGGGCCGGGCCGCAGCACCGCCGGGCCGACCGCGTCGAATGCCGTCTCGAACCCCTCGCGGGCCGATGCCACCAGCCCGATCGGCTCGGCGGCGATACGCCGGGCGACGAAGGCGAGCACCGCCGCGCTCGCCGGGTCCAGCCAGTGCGCGTCATCGACCGTGACCAGCACCGGCGCCGCGCTGCCGGCCTCGGCCAGCAGGTTCAGCGAGGCCAGCGCGATCAGGAACAGATCCGGCGGGGGGCCGTCGGCCAGCCCGAACGCGGTCAGGACCGCGGCACGCTGCGGACCCGCGAGAGCGCCGGACAGCGACAGGACCGGCGCCAGCAGTTGATGCAGGCCGGCGAAGTCGAGGTGGCTCTCCGCCTCCGTGCCGGTCGTGCCGAGCACCTGCATGCCGCCCTCGCGGGCGACGGAGACCGCCCGGGCCAGCAGGGCGGACTTGCCGATGCCGGCGTCACCGCGGACGACGAGCGCGGCGCCACGCTGCGGCAGGTCGGCGACCAGCGCGTCGATTCTGCGAACCTCGGTCGTGCGGCCGAACAGAGCCGCCATCGGGGCGCTTCACCTCAGTCCACATCGTGTGCTGCGCGCCGATCATACGTGCCCGGGAGCCGTGCGGGCCCGGGCCGCCCAGGGCGGCGCCCCGGCTCGCTCGAATCCGGCGGCGGCCATGGCGAGGACGGCACGGGCCTCGGTGTCGCGGCCGGCGCGGTGCAGCCACCGGCCGTACGCCAGACGGGTCCGGGCGATCTGCAACGGGAACGACTCGGCGCCCGGGACCAGCAGCGCGCGGCGGAAGTTGCCCTCGGGATCCTCGCCGAGCACCGCCCGGGCGCGGTGGACCAGGCTGGTGACCAGCGGTGACGCGGTGGCGTCGGCGAGCCGGGCGGCATCGTCGAGGGCGTCGCGCATCGCGTCTCGCCGGCCGGCGCCGACCGCGGCCTCGGCCAGGTCGGCGATCGACGGGGGTGCGATGTCCGGATGCGCGGCCGCCGCCCGCAACGCCTCGTACGCCGTCGCCGGATCGCCTCCGGCCAACGCGGACAGCCCGGCGGCCCAGGCGCGCAGGGCGTCGATGTCGGCGCGGATCGCGGGCGCGTCGCGGACCGGACGGCCCTGCCAGGCGTGCACGAACGCGATCACCGTGTCCGCGAAGGCGGCCGCGACCGGCAGGTCCCCGTCCCGGGCGTCGCGGCCCACCGACTCCGCCTCGGCGAGCGCGTCGTCGAGGCGGTCCCGGACGGCGTACGCGAGCGCCAGCTCCGCCCGGTTGGCGATGGAGTCGGCGAGCGCCCCGCGGTCCCGGTACCGGCCGGCCGACGTGGCGAAGAAGAGCGTGACCGCCTCCCAGTCCTGCAGAGCCTGAGCGGCGGTCGCCAGCCCGGACACGAAGTCCGTCGCCACGTTCGCCACGTCGTCGGCGTAGGCCCGCAGGCGGGGAAGCAGCGCCGCGGCGTGCCGTGCGGGCGCCAGGCACGCGTGCGCGATGACCAGTCGCGGGTCGGTGTCCGGCACGTCGAGCGCGGCCAGCGCCCGCCCGATCCGGTCCATCAGCTCCGTGGGGGCGGCCCGGCGACGGCTCAGGAAGGCGGCGGCGCTGAGCAGGTGCACGGCCATGTCCGGCCGGCCGGTCTGCTCGCCGAGCGCCAGCAGCTCCTCGGGCTCGCACGTGCGGACGCCGGAGTTGAGGTCGAGCGCGAACAGGATCATCGCCCGTTCGCCGCGGATCGTGTCGTCGCCGGTCGCCCCGGTGGCCAGGTCGGCCAGTCGCCGGCTCTCGCCGGCCAGCCCGGCCAGCCGCGCCGCCTGCGCCGCCCGGATCAGCAGGCGGCCCCGCTCACCGGCGTCCCGGCTGAGACCGGCGGCCCGTTCGAGAGCGCGCATCGCCGCGCCGTGCAGGCCGCGCCGGCTGTCGCCGTCGGCGGCGTCCGCCAGCTCCTTCGCCACGTCGTCGTCGTGGCCGATCGTCGCGGCGGCCCGGTGCCAGGCCGCCGGCGACGGCTGGTCGCGTGCCGTGAGCATCGCGGCGAGCGCCTGATGGACCCGGACCCGGCTGTGCAGGCCGGCCGACTGGTAGACGGCCGACCTGATGAGCGGATGGCGGAAGGACAGGGCCGTTCCGGTGACCGTGACGAGTCCGTTCTCCTCGGCCTCCGCCACCGCGCCGGGGCCGACGCCGAGCCGGTCGGCCGCGTCGGTCAGCTCGGCGAGCGGCACCGGTCCGGCGGCGGCGGCGAGCAGGAGCAGGTCCTGACCGGCGGGGGAGAGAGCGGACACCCGCTCGGCGAACCCGCGTTCCAGCCGGGCACGCAACGACGTCACCGGCGTCTCGTGACGGCCGCCGGCGGCCTCCGCGGCCAGCTCGATCAGCGCGAGCGGGTTGCCTTCGGCCTCGCCGAGAACCTGCCGTAGGACATGACCGGGCATCCCGGGGTGCCGCCGGGACACCAGCGCACGGGAGTCGGCGGCGGTGAGCCGGCCGAGGGTGATCTCCTCCAGGCCCAGCTCGTCCAGCGCCGCGGCGCCCTCCGGACGGCGGGCCACCACCATCACGATCGGGGCGGGGGCGATCCGCCGGGTCAGGAAGCCGATCATGTTGATGGTCGGCTGGTCCATCCACTGCGCGTCGTCGAGCACGATCATCAGCGGCTGCTCGGCGGCCAGGGCGGTGAGCAGACCGAGGACCGCCGCCGCGAGCCGCGCCCGGTCCGGAGCGGTCCGCGGGCCGATCCCGAAGACGCTGAACAGCGCGTCCCGGTGCTGCGGCGGCAGGATCTCGGCACGATCGATGATCACCCGGAGCAGCTCGTGCAGGCCGGCCAGCCCGATCTGTGTCTCGCCCTCCACGCCGGTGCAGGTCAGGACGCGGAAGCCGGCCTTCCGGGCGGTCGCCGCGGCCGCCTGGACCAGTGTCGACTTGCCCACCCCGGTCTCGCCGGTGATCAGGACGGCGCCGCCGCTCACCGGCGCCCGGTCGATCAGCCCGGTGAGGCGGGACAGCGGTCCCGCGCGGCCGACCATCTCGTTCACCATCGAACCGTAGGTCCGGGGCGGCGAGGGGCGCGTACGTCACCTGACGGACGGCACCCGGATCAATTCGGGCTCAATGCGGCGAAACTCCGCCGGGTCGTTGGTTCAGGGGACACCCCATGCGACGGTACGACAGGAGCGTCGCCGAACGCAGCTGCCGGGCCCGCCGCGGCGAGCGCAGCACCGCGTCACGGGCGGCGTCGACCGACGCGGCCGGCGACAGGCCCAGCTCCGCACCGAGCCGGCGCCGCAGATCCTGGTAGGACTGCAGCGCCCGGGCCTGCTGACCGGCCGCGCCGAGCAGGCGGATCAGCCGCTCGTGCAGCGGCTCGTCGAACGGCGCCCGCCCGGCCACCTGCTCGACCGCGTCGGCCAGCACCCCGGCGCCGCCGACGGCCAGCGCCACGTCGGCGGCGTCCCGGGCCACCGTGGACAACTCCTGCTCCAGCCGGGTGAAGACGGCGTCGGCACGTACCCGCGGGTCGATGCCCTCACCACCGGCGCCGCTCCACAGCCCCAGCGCCTCGTGGTAGAGCTCGATCGCGCCCCGGCCGCCGCCGGCCCTGGCCCGCATCACGAGACCGCGGAAGCGCAGCAGGTCCAGGCTGTCGCCGTCGGCGTCCACCCGGTACCCGCCGGCCGAGCGGACCAGCCAGCCACCCGCGCGCCGGGCCGGCAGATCCGGCTCGATCCTGCGGCGCAGCAGACCGATGTTGCGGTGAATGGCGTTGACCGCCGTCCGCGGCGAATCCGGGCCCCACATCGTGTCGACCAGCCGGGCCAGGCTCACCGACTGGCCCCCGTGCGCCAGCAGCACCGCGAGCAGTGACCGCGCCTGCGGGCTGCCGAGATCGATCTCCTGGTCGCCGCGCCACGCGCGCACCGGGCCGAGCACCGTGAACCACAACCGCCGGCGTGTCTGTCCCCGAGACAAGATGCCCCACCTCCCGTACTCGCCACGAAGTATTCGCCGCGGCCGTGAGCAGGGCATCAGTTACGTGACTACGCCACCGCGCGACCGGAGCCCGGATGACCTAAGCCATCGGGCGTTATGGTCTGCGCATGCAGGGGCGGGCACGGGAACAGGCCACATTGCGGGGGCTGCTGCGGGACGTGGGCGAGCGGGGCAGCGCTCTGATCATCCGGGGACCCGCCGGCATCGGCAAGTCGACGCTCGTCGACGACGCGCGCGCCACCGCCATCGAGCGCGGCTTCCGGGTGCTGACCTGCGCCGGAGTCCAGCGGGAGAGCAGCTCCGGGCTGGCCGGTCTGCAACAGCTGCTGCACGTCGTGGTCGACCGGGCCGATGACCTCCCGGACCGGCAGCGCGAGGCGTTGCACAGCGTGTTCGGGCTGGGCCCGGCCACCGCACCGGACCGGCTCGTGCTCTCCCTGGCCGTGCTGGGCCTGCTGGAGGACCTGGCCCAGCAGCAGCCGCTCCTGCTGATCGTCGAGGACGTCCAGTGGATGGACGGGCCGACGGCGGGCCTCATCGGTTTCGTCGGCCGGCGGGTCCGCGACACCGCGATCGTCATGCTGGTCACCTGCCGATCCGACGAGGCGGACGCGGTCACCGAGCTGGGACTGCCCGAGATGCCGGTCGGCCGTCTCGCCGACGGGGACGCCACGGCCCTGCTGGCCGCGCTCGACCCGGGGATGCGCCGGGAGGTTCGCGACCGGATCCTCGACGAGGCCGAGGGCAACCCGCTGGCGCTGGTGGAACTGTCCCGCGGCCTGATGGAACGCGGACTCCACGACACGGCCGGCCTGCCCGCCCGGCTGCCGATCGGCGCCCGTCTGGAGAACGTCTTCGCCGACCAGGCAGCCCAACTGCCGCGGCCGGCGCAGGACCTGCTGCTGCTCGCCGCGGCCGGGGACGCGGCCACCCTCACCGAGATCGGAAAGGCCGCCCGCCTGCTCGGCATCGACGCGCCCGAACAGCGGATGCGCGAGGCGGCGGAGGCGGGGCTGGTCCGCCCGGCCGGTGACGAGCTGACGTTCCGGCACCCGCTGATCCGCTCCGCCGTCTACGGGGCCGCGCCGTTCCCCCGCCGGATCGCCGCGCACCGGGCTCTGGCCGAAGTGTTCGCGGGTGATCCGGAACGGTCAGCGTGGCACCGCTCGGCCGGAACCGTCGGCCGTGACGAGACCGTCGCCCGCGACCTGGAGACGGCCGCCGGCCTGGCCGCCGCCCGGGGCGTGCCGGGCAGCGCCATGCGTTACCTGGAACGCGCCGCCGAGCTCTCACCGGATCCGGGGCAGGCGGCCCGCCGCCTCGCGCGGGCCGCGGATGCCGCCCGGCAGAGCGGCGTGCCGGACGCGGCGGCGCGGCTGATCGCGGCCGCCCGCAAGGTCGCCGACCCGCTGGTCGCCGCCGAGCTGGCGGTCACCGAGTCGTTTCTCGCGTTCTACGTCGGCGGCGAGGTGCTCCCGATCGACCGGCTGATCGAGATCGCGCGGCGGACCGCGGCGGTGGACCGGGACCTCGCGGTCACCCTGCTCCTGTTCGCGGCGATCCGCTGCCGCCATGAGGCCCCGGCCTCGGCCGACGGCGAGCGCATCCTCGACCGTCTGCGCGAGCTCGGGCTGACCGCCGCCGATCCGAGCATGACGATGGCGACCGCGTATCTCGCGCCCACCCGCGACCCCGAGAGCCTGCTGGCCGCCGTCCGGGCGGCCGCCGGCGACATGTCCGTTCTGCCGCTGGTGTACGCGAACGGGCTGGGCGCGGCCGCGGACGCGCTCCACGACTGGGTCCTCGCGGGCGCCTGCTGGACCGTCGCGGTGGAGGGCTACCGGCGGGCGGGAGCGCTCGCCGACCTCGCCAGCATCCAGATCCAGCTGGCCCGCAACCTGATGATGCGCGGCCGGCTGGCGGACGCCGCGCTGACCGCCGACGAGGCCCGGCGGCACGGCGCTGACCTCGGCCTGCCGCTGATCGCCACCTCCGCCGAGGTGGTGGCGGCGCAGGTGGCGGTCTGGCGCGGCGACGCCGAGTCCGTCGCCGCCGTCCACTCCGACCGTGCCGACCTGCGGTTCCACCTCGGCTGGGCACGCGGGCTGTCAGCGCTGTCGGCGAGCCGGCCGGCCGAGGCGCTCGCCGAGTTGCTGATCGCCGCCGACCATCCCGACCTGGGCCCACTGGTGGTGGCGGATCTGGCCGAGGCCGCGTCCCGTGCGGGTGACACCGGGCGGGCCGCACTCCGGCTGGAGGCGCTCGCCGATCAGGTCCGGCCGTTCCGGTCCGCTTTGCTGGAGATCCTCGTCGAGTGCGGCCGGGGCCTGCTGGCCGGCGACGGCGACCACGCCGAGGAGCACTTCCGCGCCGCGATCGGCCCGCCCGCGGTGGCCGCTGACTTCCCGCTGCAGGTGGCCCGTACCCGTCTGGTCCACGGCGAGTGGCTGCGCCGCCGGCGCCGCACATCCGCCGCCAGGGACGAGTTCGCCGCCGCGGCGGCCGCCTTCGACCTGGCCGGCGCCCTGCCCTGGGCGGCGCGTGCCCGGGCCGAGCTGCGCGCCACCGGGGTGGCGGTCGACGCGGCGGCCGGGCAACCCGCTGCCGCCCTGCTCACCGCCCAGGAGCTGCAGATCGCCCGGCTCGCCGCGCAGGGCCGCACCAACAAGGAGATCGCCGACCAGCTGTTCCTGTCGCACCGCACGGTCGGGGCACACCTCTACCGGGTCTTCCCGAAACTCGGCATCACCAGCCGGGCCGCCCTGGCCGGGGCGCTCGGCGAGGCCACCTGACCCGGTAGGTTCATCGATCGTGATCGGTCGTGAGCGGGAACTGGCCGCGCTTCGGGGGATGCTGGACACGGCCCGGGCCGGCGACACCACCACGGTGCTGCTGCGGGGCGAGGCCGGCATCGGCAAGTCGACCCTGCTCGCCGCCCTCGAACAGGCCGCGGCCGAAGCCGGCTTCCGGGCGCTGGTCTGCGCCGGTGTGCAGAGCGAGGCGTCGATCGGCATGGCCGGCCTGCATCAGCTGCTGCACGGCGCCGGCGACCGCATCGACGGCCTGCCCCCGCAGCAGCGCGACGCCTTGCGCAGCGCTTTCGGCATCGGCCCGGATGTCGCACCGGATCGGCTGCTGCTGTCGGTGGCGGTTCTGAGCCTGCTGGAGGATCTCGCCGGCGACCGGCCCCTGCTGCTGGTGCTCGAGGACGTCCAGTGGATGGACGAGCCGACCCTCGGCATGATCGCGTTCGTGGTGCGGCGGCTGCGTGAGATCCCGATCCTGGTCGTCGCCAGCTGCCGGGACGAGGCGCCCGCCCCGCTCGGCACGCTGCGCCTGCCGGAGATGGTGCTGCCCCGGTTGCCCGGTGAGGCCGCCGACCGGCTCCTCGCCGAGACGAATCCCGGGCTGGATCCGCAGACCCGCGCTCTGGTTCTCGACGAAGCCGAGGGCAATCCGCTCGCGCTGATCGAGCTGGCCCGTGGCCTGGCCGGGCACGACCCGATACAGGTGGTCGCCGCCCACCCGCGCCTGCCGCTGCCCGAGCGCCTCGAACGGGTCTTCGCCGCCCAGATCGCCGGCCAGCCCGCGGCGACCCGGGATCTGCTGCTGATCGCCGCGGCCGGCACCGGCTCCCGGCTGGACGAATTGGCACTCGGCGCCCAGCGGCGCGGGCTCGGGCTGGAGGCGCTCGCCCCGGCCGAACGGGCCGGCCTGGTCCGGGCCGACGCGGCCCAGCTGCGGTTCCGCCACCCGCTGATCCGCTCGGCCGTCTACGCGACGGCGACCGGGGCGCAGCGGATCGCCGCGCACGAGACGATCGCCGGCGTGCTCAGCGACTCCGGTGATCAGCCGCGGGCGGCGTGGCATCGGGCGGCCGCCGCCACCGGGGCCGACGAGTCGGTCGCCGCCGACCTCGACCGGGCGGCCACGGTGCTCCAGGCCCGCGGCGACACCGGGACGGCGATGCGTTCGTGGGTGCGCGCCGCCGAGCTGTCGGCGACCGGCGAGAACCGGGCACGCCGGCTCGCCTTCGCCGCCGAAGCGGCCCGCCGTGCCGGGCTCACCGCCACCGCGCTGCGACTGGCGGACGACGCGATGCACGCCTCGACCGATCCGCTGGTGCTGGCCCGGGCGGCGCTCGTCGAGGAGATCCTCGGCCTCACCACCGGTGTCGTCACCCGCGATCCCCTCCAGGTCGGCTCGATCGCGCGCCGGGCCGGGACCGGGCCGCCGTTGCCGCCCGCGGACGCCTTCCTCCCGGTGGCGCTGCTGATGAACACCGCCGCCCACTGCGCGGCCTACGGGGTCGGCCTCGACGTACGCCGGCGCATCGCCGCCGACCTCCGGGCGGTCACCGGATCGCGGGAAGGACGGCTGACCGCCGCCATCCGGGCGCTGCTGGACCCGGTCCAGGACGGCCAGGCGGCCCTGGAGGCGCTCCGCGACATGCCGCCGCTGCGGACGGCGCTCGAAGCGGTCAGTCTGGGCATCGGCGCCGAGCCGGCCCACGACTGGGCGCTGGCCGTCCGGTATCACCGGGCCGGCGCCGACCGCGCCCGTGCGGACAGCGCGATCGGCGATCTCGCCACCGCCGGCGTGATGCTCGGGCGGGCGCTCGCCGTGCAGGGACGCCTCGACGACGCGTTCGCCGCGGCCGAGGAGGGCCGCCGCCTCGCCGCGGATCTCGGCGAGCACCTGCTCGCCTCACTGGGCGACGCCGTCATCGCCCACCTGCACGCCTGGCGCGGGGACACCGGCGACTCCACCGCGGCCCTGGCCCGCAGCAGGGAACTCGGCACACCGGCCCGGGTGGAGATCACCGTGTGGCAGCGATGGACCACCGGCCTGACCGAGCTCGCCGCCGGACGGCACTGGAACGCGTACATCGAGTTGTCGGCCGTCTGCGACCGCCCGGAGCCGGGCCTGCTGGCGATCGCCGACCTGGCCGAGGCGGCGACCAGGGCGGGCTACGCGGCGTCCTTCGCCGAACGTCTGCGGGCCGCCGAGGAGTACGCCGCGACCTTCGACAGCCCGCTGATCCGGATGCTGCTGCTGCGTGCCGGAGCCCTGCTCGCCGACGACGCCGAGCCACTGTTCACCGCGGCGCTCGCGGTGCCCGGCGCGGCCGGCTATCCGTTGCAGCTGGCCCGCTCCCGCCTGGCCTACGGCGAGTGGCTGCGCCGGCAGCGGCGCATCGGCGAGGCCCGTGCCCAGTTCGCGGCGGCGGCCCGGGCGTTCGGCGAGGCGGGGGCCCGGCCGTGGCTGGCGCGTGCCGAGAGCGAGGCGCGCGCCTCGGGGGCCGTCACCGGCACGGGTGAGGTCCGCCGTGGCGTGCTGACCGCTCAGGAGCTGCAGATCGCCCGCCTCGCCGCCGAGGGTCGCACCAACAAGGAGATCGCCGACCACCTGTTCCTGTCGCATCGTACGGTCGCCGCTCACCTGTACCGCATCTATCCGAAGCTGGGCGTCACCGGCCGTGGCGCGCTGCGGGACGTGATCGGCGGGATCTGACGCGGCCACTGCATCGGCGACCACTGTTTGCCCACAACCGGCGTCCTAGCCTCAGCTCCGGCCGAGGAGAGGAACCGAACATGCCGGACAACGAGAACGAGCCGACGATCGTGCTGGTCCATGGGGCCTTCGCGGAATCGGCCAGCTGGAACGGAGTCGTCGAGCGGCTGTCCGCGCGGGGCCTGACGTCGGTGGCGGTCGCGAATCCGCTGCGTGACCTGGCCGGGGACGCCGACTACGTACGCGACGTGATCGCCTCCCTGGCCCGTCCGGTGGTGCTGGCCGGGCACTCCTACGGCGGCCAGGTGATCACGCAGGCGGCGGCCGGGAACCCGTACGTGCAGGCCCTGGTCTTCGTCTCGGCCTTCGCCCCGCAGACCGGGGAGAGCGCGCTCGAGCTGTCCGGGAGATTTCCCGGCAGCACCCTCGGCGCGGCGGTCGTCGCCCGTGCGCTGACCACCGGCGGCGCCGAGCTGTCGATCAGCGTCGAGGCGTTCGCACGCCAGTTCGCCGCCGACGCCGACCCGGCGGTGGCGGCGCTGATGGCCGTGACCCAGCGGCCGGTCGCCGAGCGGGCGCTGACCGCCGGGCTGACCGGTGAGCCGGCCTGGAGCACCCTGCCGAGCTGGTTCATCTGGGGCGACGCGGACCGTAACATCCCTGCTCAGGCGCTGCGTTTCATGGCCGAGCGGGCCAAGGGCCGTGAGCTGCGCGAGATTCCCGGCGCGGGGCATGCCCTGACGGTGTCGCAGCCGGCGGCGGTCACCGAGACGATTCTTGCGGCGGTCGCCGGGTCGTAGTGCGGCCGTGCCCGTCGCGGGCGGCGGGCTGGGGAAGCGTTCCCGGCCCGCAACCCGAAACGCCTTCACTCCCGCCATCCGAAAACGTGAACCGACTCGGCCGATGCCGCGTACCTCCTGGTGGGGACGCCGACAGGACGGAGTCGACCATGTTTCCCGCGAATACTCTGGAGACCACGCTCCTGCACGTCCGGCGCGGTCAGTCACCACCCGAGGCGCTGCTGGCCGCCCTCGCCGACCATCCGGTCTGGGTGCCGCTGCCGGCCGGCGGCCCGCTCCCGCTGACCACGATCGACGGCCGCACCTACGTGACCGTCTACACCTCCGCCGAGCAACTGGCCAAGTCCGGCGCCGGGCACCGCCGGCAGATCCGGCTCACCGGCCGCCAGCTGGCCGAACGGCTCCCCGGCGATCTGGGTTTCGCCGTGAACCCGGGGTCCGCGTCCAGCCTGCCGGTCGCCGCCGAACGGGTGCACAGCCTCCGCGCCGACCGGGCGCCGGCCGTCCTGCTCGGTGTCCCGCATCCGGAGCCGTACCACCTGCTCCAGGCCTTGGCCGGGGGATTCCAGGCCGTGCGGGGAGTCCTGGAGGCCCGCCGGGCGCTGCGCCGCATCGACGACGGACCGGAGACGCTGATGATCGGCATCCGCCCCAACCGGCAGGTCCCCACCTGGCCCGGCGAGGTCCGCGCCGCCGTCGAGTACGCCGCCCGCCTCACCCCGGTCGCCCACGACATCGAGATCGTGCTCCTGGACGAGCAGTCCTCGGTGAGCGCGTGGATGCTCGCCGAGACCGCGCCGTTCTACGCCCGCCGCTGACCCGGGCCGCCGGGTGGCCGCCGGCCGGTCAGCGCAGCGGCGCGGTGGACTCGCGGGTGATCAGCCGCACCGGGAACGTCTCCACGCCGGAGGCCGCCGTCCCGTCCATGGCGGCCGACAGACGCTGGGCCGCTATCCGGCCGAGATGCTCCAGGTTGAGGTCGATCGTGGTCAGCGGCGGCCGCGAGTTGACGGCCAGGACGCTCCAGTTGTCGAAACCGATGACGGCGACCCGGGACGGCACGTCGATGCGCTCCTCGTGCAGCACGTCGAGGACACCCCGGGCGATCTCGTCGGAGCCGGCGAAGATCGCGTCGACGTCGGGGCAGCGCTCCAGCAGCATCCGCGTCGCGCCGCGGCCCCACGCCTCCGACCACATGCCGAACCAGACCTCCCCGCCGGCCAGGGTGAGCCCCTCCTCGGTGAGCCGGTCGACAGCGCCGCGGGCCCGGTCCTGCGCGGCGCTGTAGCCGGGGTCGCCGGTGATGTGCGCGATCCGGCGGCGTCCACAGCGGATCAGATGGTCCACCGCGGTCCGTCCGCCGCCGGTGTTGTCGGTGATCAGCGACAGGTCGGCCGGATCGTCGGACGGCGCGTACGCATAAACCACCGGAACGGGCAGGTCACCGAGGGAGGGCCGGGTGTCCGGCCGGGCGCCGACCACTATCAACCCGTCGACCCGCCGGGACAGCAGCGCACGGAGATGATGCTTCTCCCGGATCGTGTCGCCGCGGGCGTCGCACAGGAACACCGACGTCTGATCCGAGCCGAACGCGTCCTCGGCGCCCATCAGGATCGGGATCGAGAACCGGCCCTCCAGGTCGGACGTGAGCAGCCCGACCGTGCCGCTGCGCTGCGTGATCAGCCCCTGGGCGAGCGTGTTGGGCGAGAAGGAGAGCTGCTCGGCGGCGCGGATGACGCGTTCCCGGGTCTCGGCGCGAACCTGCGGCTGCCCGTTGAGCGCCTTGGACGCGGTCGCGACCGAGACCCCGGCGAGTTTGGCGACGTCGCGAAGAGTGGCCCTGGACAAAGATAAATCTCCCGCGTGACGTTCGTGAAAACCTTTTCGGCCCGCTGACCGTCTGGTCAGACTAGCCCAGCCGTCGCAACTCCGAAACACAGTGCAGTCGCCGATGCCGCTGGCCGCCGCAGCGACCGCAGGGCTGACTAGAGTGTGGACAGTGGAAGTGGATCTCGAGCGGTCGGCCCGGCACCGGGCGCTGTCGGCGCGGCTGGCGGCACTCGACGACGCCGGGATCGCGGCCCTGGTGGGGGAGACGACCAGCGGCTTCGGCGGGAGCACGGCGTCGGTGGCGGTCGACGGGGAGCCGGTCTTCGTGAAGCTGGTGCCGCTGACCGACCTGGAGCGCCGCCCCGAGCACGTCGGCTCCACCGCGAACCTCTTCCGGCTGCCCCCGTTCTACCAGTACGGCATCGGTTCGGCCGGATTCGGCGCGTGGCGGGAGCTGGCCGCGCACACCATGACGACGCAGTGGGTGCTGGACGGCGCGTACGCCGGGTTCCCGCTGGTGCACCACTGGCGGGTGCTGCCGCGTACGCCGGAGCCCGTCGACCCGGCCGAGCTGGAACGCTGGGTGACGCACTGGGAGGGCGACGACGCGGTCCGGGCCCGGCTGGAGGCGATCGGCGCGTCGTCGGCCGCCGTGGTGCTGTTCATGGAGAGCATCCCGCTGACCGTCGACGCGTGGCTGACCGAGCGGGCCGCCGCCGGCGACGACGGGGCGTACGAGTTCGTCGACCGGGCCGTGCGGGAGGGGGTGGCGTTCCTGGAGTCGCGCGGCCTGATCCACTTCGACGCGCACTTCCGCAACCTGCTGACCGACGGCCGCCGGATCTACTTCGCCGATTTCGGGCTGGCCGCCCACGCCGGGTTCGAGCTGGACGCCGCCGAGGCGGCCTTCCACCGGCGGCACCACGACTACGACCGCGGCTACACGGCCGCCCACCTGGTCCGCTGGCTGGTCAGCAAGCTGCTGGACGTCCCCTGGCCGGAGGTGACGGAGCGGCTGAGGCTGCACGCGGCGGACCCGTCCGGCCTCGGCCTGCCGGAGCCGGCGCTGCGTGTGCTGCGGCGTCACCTGCCGGTCGCGCTGCTCGTCGGCGGTTTCTTCGAGGACCTGTGGCACGTCAGCAAACGCACCCCGTTCCCGGCCGGGGAGCTGGCCCGGATGCTCAGGCCGTGACGGTGTCCGTCGCCACGGCCAGGATCCCGGCCACACCGGCGGCGCGCAGCGTGTCGCGCACCACGCCGTGCGCGTTCGCCACGGCGAACGCGCGGCCGTGCCGCACCGCCACCTGACGGCCGGTGAGCAGGCTCCGCACACCGGCCGCGCCGAGGAACGGCACTGTCGCGAGGTCCACGACGACGTGCCGGACGCCGGACTGCTCGGCGGCGTTGATCAGGATGAGGCTGAGCGCCTCGCTGACGTCGTGGTCGATCTCGCCGCTGACCATGATCCGCACGCCGCCGTCACCGTCGTCGTGCTTGCACACCATGAACGGGCCGGTCATCGCTACCTTCCCTCCGTCGAAGCCCTGATTCTCCGGCACCGGGGGCCGTTTCCGGGCCAGATCACTCCGATGGTGGAGAACATCCCCCGCTTGCCCGTCCCCGACCGGGCCGACTAGGCTGCCGGAAAGCGCTTTCCTGAGGGTGAGGGAACGAATGACCGAGCTGCACGTGGACGGGACCCGGGTGGCCACCTATGTGGACACTCCCGAACTCGACATCCGTCTCGCGCCCCGCCCCTACCTGCACCCGGTCCGCACGCTGGGCGGCTCGGTCGTCACCGACGAGCTGCCGCAGGACCACCCCTGGCATCTCGGGGTCTCGGTCACCATGCAGGACGTCGACGGCGTCAACGTCTGGGGCGGGCGCACCTACGTGCGCGATCAAGGCTACATCTGGCGCGACGACCACGGGCGCGTCATCTCCGACGGCCGCACGCCGCTGCCCGGCGGCTTCGCCGAGGATCTGCGGTGGGTCGACGGGGGCGGCCGGCTCCTGCTCAGGGAGCAGCGTTCGGTCACGGCCCGCCCGGCCCCGCGCGGCTGGCGGCTCTTCTTCCGGTACGCGCTGGCGGCCCCCGCCCAGTCGGAGGTGACGATCGGCAGCCCGGCGACGAACGGACGGACCGGGGGAGCGGGCTACGGCGGCTTCTTCTGGCGCGCCACCGAGGGCGAGGCGACGGCGTTCACCCCGTCCGGCGGCGAGCCGCACGGCGCCGTCGATCCCTGGCTGGCACTGTCCGTCGAGGACGCGTACACCCTGATCTTCACCGGCCTCGACGGCGACGACCGCTGGTTCGCCCGCACCGGCGACTACAACGGCGTCTGCGCCGCCCTGGCCTGGGAGGACACGCTCACCATCAAGCCGGGCGTCCCGCTGACCAGGGAGATCACCGTGCTGGTCGCCGACGGCCGGCTGACCCGCGACGAGGTCGCCGCCGTCGTGTAGTCACCGGCCGAGCGGCGCGGCCGGCCGGTCCGCGCCGGCCGCAGACGCTCCGCCGCACGCTCCACCCACGGGCCCGCCGGCTCGCGCTGCCCGGTCGGTGACCGTTCGGCCATGCCGGGATCCTCGCCGCGGCGGCTCGTCTACCGTGACCGGGGTGGACGCCCCCAGGATCGCCGCCCAGCTGCCCCCGATCGCCGAGCTGCGGGCCCGGTGCCGAGCGATCGCCCTGCTGGACCACATCGTCGGCGGCGGCCGCTGGGACCGCTACACCTTCGCGGGCGGCTGGGCGCAGATGGACGACAACAGCGGCAACGAGTGGGAGGTCGTCTTTCCCGAGGCGGGCGCGTTCATCCGGGTCTTCGACCACGAGTCGGACATGTCGCCTTACCTCGACGACGACCTGGAGTCCTGGCCGGGCCTGGTCGACGGTCTGCCGGAGGAGTTCCGGGAGCTGCTGGAGCACGACATGTTCACCGAGGAAGGCCGGTTCATCGCCACCGCGGTGCTCTGGCGACGGCACGGCGACGACCGCTGGCACACCGGGGCGAGCCTGCGGATCCCGGACGGCGCGATCGACGGCAGCGACATGCTGGAGATCCTGCTCGACGGCACCACCGACCGGTTCGTGGCGTTCGCCTCCACCTACTACGGCCGCACCGTCGACCGGGCGGCCGTCGAGCACGTCGTCGAGGGCCGGCCGGTCACCGCCGAGGTGGTCCGCGCGCTGAACCCGGACTTCGACCCGGCCGCCCTGGACGACGTGGCGGCCGCTTCCTGAGACCCACCTGGAGAGGATCGCGCGTCCTCACCTGCCGGCGGCCACGGTCACCCGGTTCCTCGCCGCGGGCCTGATCGACGAGCCGCGCCGGCAGATCTCGCCGGTCGCCGCCGGCGCGGGGCGGCGGCTCTTCGGCCGGAACGGCTCGACGCCCGGACCGCGTCGCTGACCACCCACATCAGGTATCGCGTGGTCCGCTGACGACCCTGGTGCGCCACGGCTCGCCCCGATGCGCGAAGCTCGACGGCTATGGGGCTGAGTTTTCTGCGGTGGCTGGGACTGGCCGGCGCGTTGATGCTGGCGGGTGCCGGATGGCTCGGCGGCGCGCTGCCCGGCGCCGATCTGGAGGCCACCCCGCTCAGCGTCGCCCGGAGCACCTACGGGCCGATCATTCTCGGTCTCTGGATCGTCGGGACGGGCCTCATGGCGTATGCCTGGTGGTCCGGCCGCGACCGGCTGCCGTCCCTGCGATGGGCGATCGTGACCGCGTCGCTGTGGCTGCTGCCGTTCCTGTTCGTGCCACCGATGGGCAGCCGCGACGTTTATTCGTACGCCTGTCAGGGTGAGATGTTCACGCACGGGCTCGACCCGTACCGGCAGGGAGTGTCCGCGCTGCCGTGCACCTGGCTCGGCACGGTCGCCGAGATCTGGCGGGACACCATCACCCCGTACGGCCCGCTGTTCCTGCTGATCGCCGGCGCCGCGGTCGCCATCGGCAAGTCGCTGACCGGCATCATCGTCGTGTTCCGCCTGATCACCCTGGCCTCGATCGTCATGGTCGCGGCCTGCCTGCCGGCGCTGGCGCGCCGCTGTGGCATCGCGCCGGAGCGCGCGATCTGGGTGGCGCTCGCCGGGCCGCTGATCGGCGCGCATCTGCTGGCCGCCCCGCACAACGACGCGGTCATGATCGGGTTGCTGGTGGCGGGGCTCTTCCTGGTGGTACGCGGGAACGCCCGCCCGGTCCCGCTGCTCGCCGGGGGCGCCCTGCTCGGACTCGCCGTCGCCGTGAAGGCCACCGCGGTCGTGGTGATCCCGTTCGCCGCCCTGATCGCCATGCGCCGCGTGATCGTTCCCGGCCAGGCCGCCGTCTCGGGCCAGGCCGCCGTCTCCAACAATGGCCTCGTCTCCGACAATGGCCTCGTCTCCGGCCGGGGCCTCGTCTCCGCCCAGGGTGAAGTGCCGCCCCCGGCCGGCTGGCAGGGCTGGCGTGCCGAGATCGGCCCGCTCACGCGCGCGACGGCGCTGGTCGGCGGCTCGTCGGTGGCCGCGCTGCTGGCGGTGACAGCGGCCAGCGGCCTCGGCTTCGGCTGGGTGCCGGCCATGCAGGGCAGCACCACGATCATCCAGTTCACCTCGCCACCGACCGCGATCGGCATGACCCTCACCTACGCCGGCCAGGCACTGTTCCCCGGGTTCGACGCGGTGCCGGCGGTGCGGGCGCTCGCGCTCGTGGCGCTCACGACCGTACTCCTCATGCTCTTCGTCGCGGCCTTGCGTGACGCGGACCGGGAGCGGGCCGCCCTGCGGGGAGCCGCCTTCGGGATGGCCGCCGTGGTGCTGCTGTCGCCGGTCTTCCACCCGTGGTATGTGATGTGGCCGCTCACCCTGCTCGCCGCCGTCACCGTGCGGACCAGCGCGTTCATGTGGATCAGCATCGTGGCGGCGTTCACGGTCCTGCCCGACGGCGGTGGTCTGCCACGGTTCGTGAAGTTCCCGGGCGCGCCGCTGATGACCGTTCTGCTGATCGTGCTGGCGGTCCGGTTTTACAGGCGACGCACAGCCGTGGCACAACAGGATCCTCAGCAAGCGGCCTTTCCTTGAGTCGTCCAGCTCCCATGGCGACGAAGGATGGCCCGCATGCCCGCTCACACCCTGTCCCGCCGGTCGTTCGGCGCGGCCCTGCTCGGGGCCGTCGGCCTGGCCGTCGCCGCCGGATGCTCGCGTGGCTCCGCCTCCGCCTCGTCGACCACCGCCACCGCGGGCAGCGGGCTCTTCGACGCCACCCAGGTGCACGACATCGCGTTCACCTTCGACCAGGACGCCTACGACAAGGTGATCGACGCCTACCTCAACGACCAGTCGAAGGAGTGGCTGGAGGCGACCGTCACCATCGACGGGACGACCTTCGAGAAGGCGGGGCTGCGCCTCAAGGGCAACTCGACGCTGCGCGGGCTCACCAAGTCGGGCGCCACCGCGAGCACCGGCAACCGGGGTGGCGGGCCGGGCGGCAGCATCTCGGCGGAGAACCCACAGGATCTACCGTGGCTGGTCCGGCTCGACAAGTACACCGCGGGGCAGGCGCTCGGCGGTTACAGCGAGTTCGTGGTCCGCTCCAACAACACCGACAGCGCCCTGAACGAGGCGGTCGCCCTGGAGCTGCTCGCGCTCGCCGGGCTCGCCACCCAGAAGTCGGTCTCCACCCGGCTCAGCGTCAACGGCGGCAGCGAGGTGCTGCGGCTCGTCATCGAGAACCCGGGCGACAAATGGGACGCCGACAACTTCCCGTCGGCCGGCATCCTCTACAAGGCGGAGAGCGGCGGCGACTACTCGTACCGCGGTGACGACGCCGACAGCTACAAGGACGTCTTCGACCAGGAGACCGATTCCGACAACCCCAACCTGGCGCCGCTGGCCGCGTTCCTCAAGTTCATCAACGAATCCGACGACGCCACGTTCGCCGCCGACCTCGGCAAGCACCTCGACGTCGCCGCGTTCGCCGACTACCTGGCGGTCCAGGAGCTGATCAAGAACTCGGACGACATCGACGGGCCGGGCAACAACTCGTATCTGCGCTACACGACCGACAAGGATCAGTTCACCGTGGTCGCGTGGGACCACAACCTGGCATTCGGCGGCATGGGTGGCGGCGGCAACCGTGGTGGAGGGGGCGCTCCGGGCGGCGGACAGCCGCCGGCGGGCGGGCAGAATCCGGGCGGCGGCCAGGGCCGCCGCAACGGGGGCGGTGGTCCCGGGGGGCGCAGCAACATCCTCGTCACCCGGTTCAACGCCGACAAGACCTTCAAGGCGTCGTACGACAAAGCGCTCACCGACCTCAAGGCATCCCTCTACACCAGCGGGAAGGCCGCGTCGATCCTGCAGAACCGGGCCGCCGTGCTGACCGCGAAGGCGAGCGACCTGATCAGTACCGACACCGTCACCAGCGAGTCCGCCACCATCCAGGCCTACTTCGCCTGACCTCGGGCATCATGCTCGGCATGAGTGTCGAGCATGATCAGCCCGGCGGCGACCGGATCAAGATCTGGTTCCGGTTCGTGCCGCGGGACGGCTGGCTGCCCCACGACACCGAAGGACTGTGGGCGACCCGGCTCACCCCGGACACCGCGCGCATCGACAACGTGCCCTTCCTCCAGGACGGGGTCGCCCAGGACGACGTGGTCGCCTTCCGTACCGGATCGGACGGCAGACACTGGGCCACCGGCCGGGTCACCGCCTCCGGTCACTGCGTGGTCCGGGTGATCGCCGTCCCCGGCGGCCCCCTCGGCCGGGCGGAGACCGGTGGTCCGGCTCCGATCGGCCGGGCGGCGAGCGGTGGTTCGGCCACGTTCGGCCGGGCGGCGAGCGGTGGTTCGGCCCCGGCCGGTGGTCCGGCGGCTGCGGTGCACGGGGCGTTTGTGCGGTTCGGGCTCGGGGGCGAGGTGTTCAGTTCGGAGTTTCCGCTGGTCGCGTTCGATGTGCCGGCGGACGCGGACCTCGGCGGCATCAAGCGGCAGCTCGACGAGGGCGCGGAGCAGGGCTGGTGGCATTACGAGGTCGGCTGTGGGACCGACGCATGGTGGAGTGCCTGAAGCCGGAGCCAGCACGTGCGGATTGGCCCGCTCCGGTGGGCGGCGGCGGCCGTACCGTCGGGGCGTGACCGTGGGATTCGTCGGGCTCGGGGTGATGGGGCAGCCGATGGCGCTCAATCTCGCCCGCGCCGGGACCGAGCTGATCGTGTGGAACCGGACCCCGGAGCGAGCCGGGCCATTGCGCGAGGCCGGGGCGGTGGTGGCCACCGACCCGGCGGAGGTGTTCGCGGAGGCGGAGACCGTCATCCTGATGCTGGCCAACGATCGGGTCATCGACGCCGTCCTGGGCCGGGGCACCGGAACCTTCGCGAAACTGGTGGCCGGACGGACGCTCGTGCACATGGGCACCACCGCTCCGGCGTACTCGGCCGGGCTCGCCGCCGACGTCCTCGCGGCCGGTGGGGCGTACGCCGAAGCTCCGGTCTCTGGATCCCGCGGCCCGGCGGAGACCGGCGACCTGGTGGTGATGCTCGCCACGGCCTCCACGCCCTTCGCCTCCGCCTCCTCCGTCTCCGCCGCCTCCGTCTCCTCCTCCTCCTCCGTCTCCGCCGCTTCCGCCTCCTCCGCCTCCTCCGCCTCCTCCGGCGGGGACACGGAACTTGAGGGCCTGCTGCGTCCGATGTGCCGGGAGATCGTCCGCTGCGGCGACGTGCCCGGGGCGCTGCTGATGAAGCTGGCCGTCAATACGTTCCTGATCAGCATGGTGACGGGGCTGGCGGAAGCGTTCCACTTCGCCGAACGGCACGGCCTCGACCAGCAGACGCTGCTGGCGGCGCTCGACGCCGGGCCGATGGCCAGCGTGGTGTCCCGGGTCAAGGCGCGCAAACTGGTCGACCGTGACTTCGCGGTGCAGGCCGCGATTCGCGACGTGCTCTACAACAACGAGCTGATCGTGGCAGCGGCCCGGGAGGCGGGGTTCGTGTCGCCGCTGCTGGAGGTGTGCCGGGACCTCTACACGGAGACCGACCTGGCGGGTCATGGTGGCGACGACATGGCGGCGGTGATCCGGGCACTGCAGGCGCGATGACCTTGGCGGCTGACTCTCGGAGCGGTCACAGCGGTCTCGGGGCAGCTCTGGAAGCCGGCCGGTCTTGCGGTGGCCCGGTGCGGGCGACGGCCTGCTTCGGGTGGCGGTTGCTTTCAGGCGGTGGCCGGTTTCGGTTGGTGGCCTGCTTCGGGTGGCGGTTGCTTTCAGGCGGTGGCCGGTTTCGGTTGGTGGCCTGCTTCGGGTGGCGGTTGCTTTCAGGCGGTGGCCGGTTTCGGTTGGTGGCCTGCTTCGGGTGGCGGTTGCTTTCAGGCGGTGGCCGGTTTCGGTTGGTGGCCTGCTTCGGGTGGCGGTTGCTTTCAGGCGGTGGCCGGTTTCGGTTGGTGGCCTGCTTCGGGTGGCGGTTGCTTTCAGGCGGTGGCCGGTTTCGGTTGGTGGCCTGCTTCGGGTGGCGTTCCTTACAGACGGCGGCCGGTTTCGGGCGGCGGCCCGGCTCGGCCGGCGGCTGCTTTCGAGTGGCGGCTGGTTTCCGGTGGCTGGTTTCAGGCGACGGCCGGTTCTGGACGGTGGTGCCGGTCTCAAGCCGTGGCTGCTTCTGGGCGGTGGTGCCGGTCTCAAGCCGTGGCTGCGGCGAGCGGTGCGGTGCGGTGGTGGCGTTCGACCCGCTGGCCCCAGTAGGTGCCGGCCAGGACCAACGCGATACCGACGCCTGCTAGAACGGTCAGGTGCTCACCACCGAGACCGATTCCGATCAGTACGGCCCACACCGGCTCGGTGCCGAGGAGCAGACTTGCCCGGGCGGGTGACGTGCGGCGGATCGCCCACAGCTGGACCAGGAACGCGAAAACGCTGCAGCCCAGCGCCAGGTACAGGACCCCGAGCCATTCGCCGGCGCCGAGCCCGTCGGTGGTCAGCGGCCACGCCGCGACCGTGAACACGAACGCACCGACCACCGTCTGCGCCGTGGTGAGCGTCACCGTGTCGAACGACGGTCGCGCCAGGCGTGCGGACAGGTTGACGTGCGCGGCCCGGACCACCGCCGCAGCCAGCATCAGCAGATCGCCGACCGAGGGGGTACGCAACCCCGGCCCCGCCACCAGCAGGACCACCCCGAGCGTCGCCACCGACGCGGCCAGCAGGAACCGTCCCGGCAGCCCGCCCTGCACGACAGGGGTGAGCAGGATGGTCAGGCTGATCAGCACGCCGGCGTTGGTGGCGCTGGTCATCGACACCCCGTACGTCTCGAGCACCAGCACCGACGCCTGGGTGCAGCCGAGCAGCAGGCCGACGGCGAGTTCCCGCCGTTGCGGCCGGCGCCGCCCGATCATCAGCGGCAGCATCGCGAGCATCGACACGAGGTAGCGCAACGCCAGGACGACGAGCACCCCGGCCACGGCGGCCAGGGTCTTGGCGGCGAGATAGCTGCTGCCCCAGACGGCGGCGACAGCCAGCAGAAGGAGGTCTCCGGTCACAGCTGGAAGCATCCGGCGCGCCGATACGGTAGACAAGACGCCAACTGGTGAACCGACGATGTAGTGGAGACTTGTGGATCCGCACCACCTGAGGCTGTTGCGGGAACTCGGCGAGCGCGGCAGTGTCGCCGCCGTCGCCCGTGCGATGCACATCACGCCGTCCGCGGTGTCCCAGCAGCTGAACACTCTGCAGCGCACCGCCCGGGTGCCGCTCACCGAGCGCCGGGGTCGGCGGCTGGTGCTGACCGGGGCGGGCCGTGCTCTCGCGGCCGCCGCCGTCGACGTGATGACCGCTCTTGATCGGGCTGCCCGGGCGGTCGGCGACCATCTCGACGCGCCGGACGACCCGGTCCGCGTGGCGGCGTTCCACAGTGCCGGGCTGACCTGGTTCGCGCCGCTGATCACCCGCCTCGCCGAGATCGGTGGCCCGCCGGTCCGCTGCGCCGACGAAGATGTGGCGCACGCCGACTTCCCGGCGCTCGTCGGCGACTACGACCTGGTGGTGGCGCATCGGTTGGCGTACAGCCCGCCCTGGCCCGCCGACCGCCTCACGGTGATCCCGCTGATCGAGGAACCGCTGTACGTCGCGATGTCCGCCGATCATCCCCTGGCCGCGCGGGAGTCGCTCACCGCCGCCGAGGCCGCCCGCCGGCCGTGGGTCAGCGTGCACGAGGGCTACCCTCTGGAGGGGGTGCTGGCGGCGATCGCCGCGACGGCCGGGCGGCCGCTGGAGATCCGGCACCGGATCAACGAGTTCACCGTCGCCGCGTCGGTGGTCGCGGCGGGCGAGGTGCTCGCGCTGCTCCCGGGCCGGACCACGACCCCGGATCCGCGGCTTGCGCTGCGGCCCCTCGACGGCATCCCCGCGGCCCGCCACATCGACATCCTGACCAGGCCGGAGAGCCTGCACCGGGCAGCGGTCCGCAAGGTCGTCGAAACCCTGCGGGCCATCGCCGCCTGACCCCCGGCGATCCCGCCGGAAAGGCGACGCTCCCGCCTGGAAGGCGTCCCGGTCCGGCCGACACGGGAAGCGGCGGCCCGGCCCGGCACTGCAAGCGGTGGTCCGGCCCGGCCCGGCGCGGGAGGCGGTCCGGCCCGGCCCGGCGCGGGAGGCGGTCCGGCCCGGCCCGGCGCGGGAGGCGGCCCGCCCCGGAAGTGGCGGTCCGGCCCGGCCTGGGAGGCGGCGGTCCGGACCGCGGGGATCCGAGTGGTCAGCAGGCGTCGGCGGGCTTGTCGCCGAGGCAGGAGACCAGGTGTGGCGCGGCGGCGGTGAGCAGTTTGCGGCCGATCGCCGCGAGCTGGGCGACCTGTTCCGGTGTGAGGACGTCGAAGACCAGACGGCGCGCCTCACGGACATGATCGGGAGCGGCGGCCATCACCGCGTCCCAGCCGGCGTCGGTGAGCACCGCTTCGACGCAGCGGTTCTCGGCGCCGTCGACCGAGACGCGGCGGGCGACCCAGCCGTGTTTCTCCAGGCGGGACACGGCGTGCGACAGCCGCGAGGGCGAGCCGGCGGCGAGGTGGGCGAGGCTTCCCATGCGGACGGCACGGCCGGGCGCCTCGGACAGCGACGACAGAATCGTGTACTCGAAGTAGTTGATCCCGACATCCCTTTTGAGCTGGGCGTCGATAGCCGGCGGCAGGGCCGTGAGCACCGCGCTGAGCGCCGTCCAGGCGGCGCGCTCGGTGTCGGAGAGCCAGGGGGCGGCTGTGGGATCGCTCACGGAACGAAAGAATACGCGATCAGGCTCTTGAACGTTCAACACTTGCGGTGTCATGCTTCGTCTTGAACGTTCAAGTCCACATGATCAGGACTTGACACGATATTTGGAGAATTCGATGGCCATTCTGCGTGTCGACGCCAGCATCCTCGGCCCGAACTCCGCGAGCACCGAGCTCGCCGACCTCGTCGAGAAGGAGCTCGGCGGCGCCCCGATCGTCCGTCGTCACATCGGCGCGTCCCCGCTGCCCTCGGACGCCTGGGCCACAGCCGTCCAGGCCGCCTACGTACCCGCCGACCAGCGCAGCGACGCCCATCACAGCGCCGTCGCCCTGGCCGGCGAACTGGCCGGCGAGCTGCGCGCCGCGGACGCCGCGATCCTGGCCCTGCCGTTCTACAACTACGGCGTCTCCCAGCACGTCAAGACCTGGTTCGACCTGGCCATGGCCGGCGGCGAGAACGGTGAGAAGTTCCTCGACGGCAAGCCCGTCGTCGTCCTGACCACCCGCGGCGGCTCCTACGGCCCGGGCGCCCCGCGGCACGGCTGGGACCACAACACCGACTACCTGCGCCGCGTCGTGGGCGACATCTGGGGTGCCGACCTGACCCTGATCGAGCGCGAATTCACCCTCGTCGGCGTCAACCCGGCGCTGGACGCGTTCACCGAGACCGCCGCCGTCATGCGCAAGTCCGCCCACGAGGCCGCCATCGAGGCAGGCCGGGCCCTCGCCGCCCGAGTCTGAGGATCAAACCCCTCTGCTCGTACGGCCACCGCTCCCGCCGAAGCCGAGTCGGTCCCGGACCTACCACACGACGCGGGCGGCCCGTCCCGGTCGCCCCGCGACCGCCGGGCCGAAATGCGTCCCGTACGGCCCCCAGCGGGCGGCCCTGACCGCGACCACCGTCCCGGAGACGAGGATCACGGCGCAGGGCCGGGTCGCGTCAGGTGGGGATGGTGTGGCGGGCGGCCTGACGCAGGTCGATCTCCTCGATCAGTTCGCGGGCGACGTCCTCGCTGAGCCGCTGGTCGTGGACCGCTCGGCCGAGGGCCAGCCGCTGCGCCTCGAACGCGGCGTCGGAGTCCGGTTCGGCGGCGGCCTCGGCCATGACCGCGCGGCCGGCGGCGCGCAGGCGTTCCTGCTCGGCGTGCTCGGCGGCGAGGTCGAACCGCAGCAGGCGGGCCAGCCGGCCGACGGTGGTGCCCTGCACGAGCAGGGTGCCGAGGGTGACGATCAGGGCGATGACCTGGATCGCGTCACGGCCGGGGAAGGGCCGGCCGGCGTCGGTGAGCGCGGGAACACCGGCCGCGGCGGCGAGGGTGAGGATGCCGCGCATGCCGGTCCAGCTGACCAGCACCGTCTCCTTGATGGACGGCGGCGGCAGCGGCCGGCTGCGGCGGCGCTGGAGCCGTGCCTCATGGGCCTGCCGGTAGCGGGGGTCACGCCCGGCGCGGCGCTCGGCCATCCGGTGCCGCAGCCGCCACCGGCCGAACAGGGCGAACACCGCCACGAACCGGAACACGATCGCGGCCACGAGCAGCACCCCGGCCGCGATCAGGGTGCGGCCGAGCCCGGGATCGCCGTGCTCGGTGAGGTCGTCGAGGACGAACCTCAACTGCAGTCCGATGTACGCGAAGACGAAGGTCTCCAGAAGGAAGTCCAGCACCCGCCACACCTGCTCCTCCTGGAGCCGGGTGAGATAGCCGCCGGGATACTGGTGTTTCGGGTCGAGTGTCAGGTTGATGCTCATCGAGAAGGCGGCCATGACGACGGCGAGGATGCCGGACGCGTGCACCTGCTCGGCGGTCAGGAACGCGGTGAACGGCAGCAGCAGCACCAGCGACGTCTCCAGTGTCGGGTTGCCGAGCCGTTTACGGATGATCAGGCCGGCCAGCGCGTACGCCGCGCCGATCCCCAGCCCGATCGCGGCGGCGCGCACCAGGTCCCGGAAACCGCCCTGCCAGGTGGTGTGCGCCCCGTTGACGGCGGCGACCGCGATCGTGAACAGGGTGAGCGCGGTCGCGTCGTTGACCAGGCTCTCCCCGGTGAGGATCGAGGTCGCCCGGCGGGGCAGGCCGATCTCGTGGCCGTGCGAGACGGTGGTGATGGTGTCCGGCGGCGCGAGCACCGCCCCGAGCACGAACGCGGCGGACAGCCCGATCGACGGCAGCAGCAGCGACGACAGCCAGCCGAGGAACCCGGCGGTGAGGACCACCGTGACGACACCGAGATAGATGATGCCGCGCAGGTTGGCGCCGAACGCCGCGAACGACGCGCCCCGGGTCGCCGAGTAGAGCAGCGGCGGGATCACCAGGGCCAGGATCAGCTCGTGGTCCAGCTCCAGGCGCGGCATGCCGGGAAGGAACGAGGCCCCGGCGGCGAGGACCACGATCGCCCAGCCCGGCTCGAAGCGGTGCCGCCGGGCCACCGCAGTCACGGCGATCCCGACACCGATGATGAGAAGAAGCTGGACGCCATTCACGGTGATCAGGTTAGTGGCGGCAGCGCGGCGAGGAAGGCCCGGACCGCGGGGTGGGCGGCGGCGCCCTCCCGGAAGGCGACGCGGGTGCGGCGGCGGGTCGGCAGGGGCAGCAGCCGTACGCCGGAGGGCAGCCCGCCGGTGGCCAGCTGCGGCACGAGCGCGACCCCCTGACCCGCGGCGACCAGGGCGAGGACGGTGCCGAAGTCGTCCACCCGGTGCCGGGCCCGTGGGGTGAACCCGGCCGCCGCGCAGAGCCGCAGCGTGGCGGTGTGGCAGAGGGTGCCGGCGCCGGCCAGGATCCAGCCGTCCCCGCTGACGTCGCGCAGCCCGTCCGCCGCGGAGCCGGTGGGGACGGCCAGGTGGACGGTCTCGTCGAGCAGCGGGACGCTTCGCAGGCCCGGCCCGGTCTCCAGCGGCACCACGTCGTAGTCCTGGATCAGGCCCACGTCGAGCCGCCGGTCGAGCAGGGTGGCCGGGACGTCGGCCGGGTCCAGCTCGGTGAGCTGCAGGTCGAGGGCGGCGTGCCGGTCGCCGAGCGTGATCAGGGCCGGGGTGAGGATGCGGATCGCCGACGGGAACGCTCCGATGCGCAGCTCCCCGGTGAGCCCGGCGCGGGCGGCGGCCAGCGCGGCGTCGGTGTGCTCCAGGGCGGCCAGGACCGTCTCGGCGTGCCGGACCAGCAGGCGGCCGGCAGCGGTCAGCGCGACCCGGCGGCCGGTGCGTTCGAGCAGTGGCAGGCCGGCCTCGCGCTCCAGGGCGGACAGCTGCTGGGACACCGCCGAGGGGGTGTACGTGTGCGCGGTCGCGACGGCCGCGATGGTGCCGAGGCGGGCCAGGTCGCAGAGCAGGCGGAGGCGGCGCACGTCGAGCATCAGCTCAGCTTACGCATTACCTCAGAATCGTGAACTGGACCTGATGCTCGAAGGGGCCGAGGCTGTCGGCATGGAACTGCACGGGATCTTCGTACCCCTGATCACGCCCTTTGGTCCTGATCGAGAAGTCGACCTGGCCACGCTGGAGCGGCTCGCGCACGAGGTCCTCGACGACGGCGCGGCCGGGCTGGTGGCGCTCGGGACGACCGGGGAGCCCGGATCGCTGACCGCCGACGAGCAGGAGGCCGTCGTCGAGGTGGCGGCGCGGGTGGCGCGGGAGCGGGATGCGCCGTTGATCGTCGGGGCCCGGGCGGACCTGGCGCGGCGGCCCGAAGTGACGGCGGCGCTGAGCCTGGTGCCGCCGTTCGTGCGGCCGGGGGAGGCCGGGGTGGTCGCGCACTTCGAGGCGCTGGCCGGGGAGGTTCCGCTGGTGATCTATCACGTCCCGTATCGGACCGGGCAGGAGCTGTCGGTCGCCGCGATCCGGCGGCTGGCCGCGATCCCGGGAGTGATCGGGATGAAGTACGCAACGGGGACCGTCGATGTGCTCGGCGACCTGCCGGCCGGGTTCTCGCTGCTCGGCGGTGATGATCCGGTGATCTCGCCGATGCTCGCGATCGGCGCGCACGGCGGGATCCTCGCCTCGGCGCACGTGGCGACCCGGTCGTTCGCCGATCTCGCGGCGGCGTGGCGCGACGGTGACGTGGCCCGGGCCCGGACTCTCGGCGGGCCGCTCGCGGATCTGTCGCGGGCGCTGTTCGCCGAGCCCAACCCGACGGTGATCAAGGGGGTCCTGCACGCGCGGGGCCGCATTCCCACCGCGGCGGTACGGCTACCGCTGCTGCCCGCCACGCGGGAATCCGTCGCCGAGGCCGGCCGCCTGATCGGTCACCACCTGCAGGAAAGCGGTCAGCGCCGGTGACAGCGGGCCGTCGCGGGTCACGGTGAACAGCCGCCGCCCCAGATCCGTCTCGGCCACCGGGCGGTACGCCAGCGTCGGGTCCTCCGGCGGCAGGTTGAGCAGCGGCAACAGGGCCACCGCGGCCGCGTGCCGGACGACGGCGAGCTGGACGTCGGCGTCGTTGGAGTGGTGCCGGACGTCCGGCTCGTAGCCGCCGAGCGCCCGGCAGTTGCCGACGATCATCGCGTGGTGGCCGGTGGTCTCGTCGGACGACACCCACACCGTGTCGCGCAGGTCGGCCAGCGCCACCGGACCACCCGGCGCGGCGAGTGGATGATCGGCCGGGAGCACGATCAGCAGCCGCTCGGACAGCAGCGGCTCGAACCGCATGCCGGCCGGGCGTGGCCGTGGGTGGCCGTCGTAGTCGTCGCTGATCACCAGGTCGACCGAACCCAGGCGCAGACCGGGCAGCGCCTGCTCCAGCTCCAGCTCGGACACCTCCATCCGGACCAGGGGATGCTCCGTCGCCATCCGGCCCAGGGACGGGACGAGCAGGTGACGGGCGGCCGACTGGACGCCGCCGGCCCGGACCGTACCCCTGACCTGCTCGCCGATCGCCGCCAAGTCGGACGTGGCCGCCTCCGCCGCGGCCAGCAGCACCCGGGCGTGCTGCGCCAGCAGCCGCCCCGCGTCGGTGAGCCGCACCCCGCGCCCGGCCCGCTCCAGCAGTGGCGTGCCGACCTCTCTCTCCAGGACGGTCAACTGCTGGGAGACCGCCGACGGGCTGTAGCCGAGAGCCGTCGCGACCGCGCCGAGCGTGCCCCGCTCCTCGAACTCCCGGAGGAACCGGAGGCGGCGCAGATCCAGCGTGACCATGCACGAATCCTAACCATTCACCTCCAGGAATCGTCACTGGACCTGCATAGTCGTAGGGCCGATGCTCTCCGGTATGGGTCCACTGCTCTGCCTGCTCTCGGCCGCCGGATTCGGCGCCATGTCGATCTTCGGCAAGTTCGCGTACGACGCCGGAGTCACCCCGTCCGCGCTGCTCCTGGTCCGGTTCACGATGGCCGCGCTGCTGCTCGCCGGACTCCTGGCGATCCGTCCCGCGGCCCGGCCGGGCACCCGGACCGTGATCACCGCGCTGGCGCTCGGGGCGCTCGGATTCGCGACGCAGGCGACGCTCTACTTCGAGGCGCTGCGCGTGATGGACGCGTCGCTGCTGTCGCTGATCCTCTACACGTACCCCCTGATGGTGACCGCCGCCGCGGTCCTGCTGCGCCGGGAGCGCATGACCCGCAGCCGGGCGCTCGCCCTCGGCATCGCCTCCGCCGGAACACTGCTCGTCCTGCTCGGCGCCGGGGCCGGCACCCTCAGCCCGGCCGGCGCGGCCCTCGGGTTCGGGTCGGCGCTCACCTACACCGTCTACATCCTCGTCTCCGACCGTGTCCTGCACCGCGTGTCCCCGATGCTGCTGGCGACCCTCGTGATGACCGGGGCGGCCCTCGCCCTCGCCGGGAAGTCCCTGGTCACCGGGGGAGTGAACCTCGGTTTCAGCGCGGCCGGCTGGTTCTGGACGGCGTGCATCGCGGTCGTCTCCACGGTGCTGGCGTCCCTGACGTTCTTCGCCGGCCTGCGCCGCACAGGCCCGTCGACGGCCGCCATCCTCTCCACCGTCGAACCCGTCATCACCACCACCCTCGCCGCCGTCCTGCTCGGCGAGTTCCTCACCCCGGCCCAGCTCGCCGGCGGCGCCCTCGTGCTCGCGTCGGTCGCCGTGGTCCAGCTCCGTCCCCGCCGCCCGGTCGTGCCGGTGGTCCCGTCGAGATCAACTGTGGACAGCCGGTGAGGTCTACGATGGGCCTCGTCCATTCGCTGGGGAAAGGGCGGCACCGGTGTGGCAGACGCTCATCACGGATTCCCCCGGGCCGGACCCGGCCTCGTCCACCGGCCGATGGCGGCGATCATGGTCCACCGGCGGCGGCTCCGCCACGGCGGTCGCCCGCACCACCGGCGCTGACCCGGGCGGGGCCGCTTACGCCGCCGGCGGTTCTGTCGCGGCGGCTGCCTGCGCTGTCGGCGCTGACTCGGTCGGGGTCGCCTACGCCGCCGGCGGTTCTGTCACTGCGGTCGCCTGCGCTGTCGGCGCCGACCTGATCGCGGTCGCCTGCCGAGGCGGTCGTCTGCGCCTGCACCGCGGCAGCGGCGAGCTCGTCGCGGAGTGCGGCACCGAGCGCCGAGCGGATCTGATGGAGCTGGCATTCGCCTGCCATATGGGCCGGCCGTATGTGGCGTCCCTCGACCGCGGCAACGTCCTCCAACTGTGGGACGCCACCGACGCCACCCCGTTGACGGCCCTCAAACTGACCGGCCGCCGTGGTGCGAACCTGGCCCTGCTCTCGATCGGCGGCCGATTGATCGCCTCCATCACGGGAGACCGCTGGCGCGGAGTGCTGATCGACCTGGCCTCCGGCCGGAAAACCGCCCGGGACGAGTTCGACGGCCACCCGGTGACCTACCTCAACGGTGATCCCGTCACGGTGACCGCCGATCCGGGCGGCGACCTCCGCATAACCCCTGCCGGCGCGCCGGATCCGGCAGCGCCGTTCTCCGCCGCGCCGCCCGCGCGTCTCCCTGTCGCGCCTCTCCCTGCCACGCCGGCCGCGCGTCTCCCTGCCGCGCCCCTTCCTGTTGCGCCGGCCGCGCCGTTCCCTGCTACGCCGGCCGGCGCCGGCTGTCTGCCCGTCGCCGTGTCGGCTGGTGCTGCGTCCGTTACCGCCGGGCCGACGGACGGCGTCACGTTCGACGGCACTCCACCTGTTGCTACCTCGGCGCCCGCCGCCCGGTCGACGCCGGTGGTCTGTTTCCAGGCCGGCGGTCGCCTGCTGGCCGCCGTCGTCCACAACCACGACGTGGTGATCTGGGATGTCGCGGAGCGGCAGCCCCTCGAATCGCTGCAGGTGGGGACACCGGTGACCGGCTTGGCAGCGACCTCTCTCGGAGACCTCGTGATCCTCGCTGCCGGCGAGGCCGTGTTCATGGCGTATCGGCCGCACTCCGATGCCGTCGATCAGCCGTCGACGGAGACCGTGTCCACCGAATCGGCCGCCAGCGGTTTCCTGTAGTCCGATCCGATCGGCGGGATGGACCAGAGGTGGGCCGGTGTCCATGGAGCATCGGTCACCGCCGGTGGTCCCGCTTTCGGTGTTGCCGGCCGGGGTCGACTGAGGTAGGCCGCGGTCATGGCGCGGGGGCCACCCGCGGGTCGGCCCGCTGTCCGTGTGGCGTGGTTGGAGGTAGGTCGTGGTCATGGCGCGTGGGTCATCGGCGGCGGGCATCGTCTCCGTGCGGCGTGGCGGTTCGGACCAACCGTGGGTGGGGTCGGGCCGGCCGCGGTCAGCGCATCGGCCACCCGGTGGTCATCCGCGTCGGTTTGGTGTGTGGTGGGTCAGACGTAGGACGTGTCGTCGGCGGCTATGCGTAGGGCCTCTACCAAGCGGCGGTACAGGTCGTCGGAGGAGTACAGGTCGGCGTGGGTGCCCTGGGCGCGGATCCGGCCGTCCTCCAGGACGATGATGCGGTCGGCGTCCAGGACTGTGGACAGGCGGTGGGCGATCGTCACCACCGCGCCGACGGCGGCCCGCTCGCGGATGCAGTCCTGCACGGCGGCCTCGGTCAAGCCGTCGACCTGGGCTGTCGCCTCGTCGAGCAGGAGCACGTCGGGGGTGCGGAGCAGGGCGCGGGCCAGGGCGATCCGCTGACGCTGGCCGCCGGAGACGTCCGTGGCGCCCAGCGCTGGGTCGATGCCTTCCAGCCGGACTGCGGACAGCACGGCTCGTACCTCGTCGTCGGTGGCGTCGGGATGGGTGAACCGTAGGTTGTCCGCGATCGTGCCCGGCAGCACCGGGGTTTCCTGCTCGACGTAGGCGAGCCTGCCCCGGACGTCGGAGTTGCTCCACTCGGTGTAGGGGCGGCCGTCGAGCAGGATGCGCCCCGTCTCCGGCTCCAGGAAGCGCAGGAGCAGGGAGAACAAGGTTGTCTTACCGGCGCCGGACGGGCCGACGATCGCGGTGTGGCCGCGCCGTGGGATCTCCAGGTCGATCCCGCGGACCACGGGCGCCGCATCGGGGCCGTAGCGAGCGGTGACGCCCTGCATCACCAGGATCGGGCCTGCCGCGGAGGCCGGCGAGCCGGGCCCGCCACGGCCGATGGGCGACACGGGTGGCGGCTCGCTCGCGGCGTGTGGGCCGAACGGGGTCGACGCTCGGGAGCCGGGCACGGGCGACCGGCCGAGCGGCGTCATGGACGGTGCGGTGGGGGCCGGAGGCGGGCCGGGTGTGGGATCGGGCGGTGAGGTGCGGGCGTGCGGCACACCGGGCGGAGAGCCGGGGACGGGCGGCCCGCCGTGGGGTGATGTGGATGCGGGCTCGGAGGCGGACGGTGGAACCGCCGGCGGGTGGGGGAGAGGGCCGGCCGGCTCCAGGGCGATCGACTCGAGCTCGTTGATCCGGCCGGCGGCGGCCATGCCGGACTGGAGGGCCGTCAGGTTCTGGGTGAGCTCGCTGATGGGGCCCATCAACTGGAACACGTAGAGCAGGAACGCCACCAGCGTCGACACCTCGAGCAGGCCCAGGTTTGCCCGCCAGGCGCCGACGGCGAGGATCAGCATCACCGCCAGCTGGATGCCGGACCACGAGATCGTCCAGACGGTGGCGGCGACCCGGGCGGCACGCACGCTGTGGGTGGCGGCGTCGCGGGCGTTGCCGATGATCTCGTCGCCCTGGCGGGTCTCGGCGCGGCTCGCCTTCACCGTCCGGATGGCGCGCAACGAGCCCTCCAGGGTGGCGCCGAGGCGGCCCACCGACTCCTGCGCGGCGGTCTGCGCGACCCCGATGCGGGGCAGCAGTCGGCTCATCAGCGCGCCGACCACGATGACGGCGCCCAGCGTGCAGCCGAGCAGGGTCAGGTCGAGCACGCCCATCAGGATCAGCGTGCCGATCAGGCCGACCCCGGCGTTGATCAGGCCGATCAGGCTGCCCGAGGCGGCGTGCAGCAGGCCGGTGTCGGAGGTGACGCGGGTGACCAGCTCGCCGGTCGGGCGGCGCTGGAGGTCGAGCACGCGGGCCTGGAAGTAGCGCCGGATGATCGAGGTGCGGGCGTCGAGCACGATCTGCTCGGCGAGCGTGCCCATGAGGATCCACTGCCAGAGGCCGATGGCCGCGCCGATGACGACGAGACCGGCCAGGACGGCCACCGGGCGGGCCAGGTCGAGGCCGCCGGAGAAGCTGTCGAGCACCCACTTGGTGACCATCGGGGTGGCCAGCCCGGCGGCGTTGGCGGCCAGGCCGAGGACGAGGCCGAGCAGCATGGTGCGGCGATGGGGGCGGAGCACGGTGAGGAGAGTTCTCAGGCGCGTGGAATCCGGCATGCCCGCAATGGAACACCACTGTTCCGTTCTGGGCAAGTGTTATTCTCCCCCCCGTGATGAGCGTCCCCTCCGGGAGCCGGGCCCGCACCCGGCAGGCGATCCTCGACGCGGCGATCGAGGTGCTGGCCCGCAACCCGGCCGCCTCGCTCGGTGATGTCGCCGAGGCGGCCGACGTGGGGCGTACGACGCTGCATCGGTATTTTCCGGAGCGCGGCGATCTGATCGCTGCTCTGCGTGCCGAGGCCACCGCCCGCCTCGATCGTGCGGGCGACCGGGCCCGGCTCGGGGAGGGCCCCGGCGGGACGGCTCTGGTGCGCCTCTGCCAGGAGTATTTCGATCTCGGTGACGTGCTGTCGCTGCTCTTCCGGGAGCAGGTCGAGGACGAGGCCGGCAGCTGCGACGAGGATTTCGACGCGATGGTGCGGCGTGGCCACGCCGACGGCAGCATCGACCCGGAGCTGCCACCCGTGTGGGTGCAGAATCTGGTGTGGTCGCAGCTGTATGCGGGGTGGAGCTACCAGTCCGAGCACGGGGCGTCCCGTCATGACGCGCTCCGGCTCGTCCTGCGATGCGTGTCCGGCGCCGTGCGGCCACAGCCGTGACCGGGCAGGATCGGGGCATGAGCTTCGATCTCGACGCCGCGGCCAGGTTCGTCGCGATGACCGGCCGCGCCCTCGACTGGCGGCGCATGCGGCATCTCCTCGGCGCGGCCACCGGCGAGCAGGTGCTGACCGCGCTCGATGCGTACCGTAATCCCGACGGCGGCTACGGCTGGGCGCTGGAGCCCGATCTGCGGTCGGTCACCAGTCAGCCGGTCGCCGCGATGCACGCGCTCGAGGTGATGGCCGAGGTCGGTGACACGAGCGAGCGGGCGCCGCGGCTGTTCGACTGGCTGGGCGAGCATTCGCTGGGTGACGGTGGCATCCCGTTCGCGCTGCCGTTCGCTGACGTCGACGGCAGCGCCCCGCACTGGACGACCGCCGATCCGGATGCGTCGTCGCTGCAGATGACCACGCAGCTCGCCGCCCAGGCGCATCGCCTCGCCCGCCGGCGGCCCGACCTGGCCGGGCATCCGTGGCTGACCGGCGCCACCGGGTACTGCCTGACCGTGATCGACGGCCTGGCCGGGGCGCCCAGCGCGTACGAGCTGATGTTCGTCATGCAGTTTCTCGACGTCGTCCCGGAGCCCGGCGTGCTGCTGGAGCGGATGGCGGGTTTTGTCCGCACCGACGGGCCGACGCCGGTCGGTGGCGCCGACGGTGAGGTGTTGCATCCGCTCGCCTTCACCCCGCATGCCGACGGGCCGTCGCGGGCGCTGTTCAGCAAGGAGGCGATCGCCGCCGACCTGGACCGGCTCGCCGCGGGCCAGCAGGGTGACGGCGGATGGACCGTCGATTTTCCGGTCTACAGTGCGGCTGCCGCCCTCGAGTGGCGCGGTTACGCCACGGTCGGCTCGGTGGGGATTTTGCGCGCCGAGGCGCGGTAACGAGGCGGAAGGCGCCGATGGGGCCGGCCGTCGCGGGGTTGCGGCGCCGAGCGGTGGGTGACGGCGCGGGCTGGCAGGACCGGCCGTCGCGGGGCGGCGGCGAGCGGTGGGTGACGGCGAGTGCTGGCCGGGCCGGCCGTCGTGGGGTTGCGGCGCCGCGCGGTGGGTGACGGCGCCGCGCGGTGAGTGACGGCGGCCGGGCTCAGGGGGCTTCGGCTGCCTTGCGGAGCAGCGTGTGCAGCGTCTCCCGCTCGTCGGCGCTGAGGTGGCCGAGGGATTCGCGGAGCACCTCGTCGACCGCTGCCGAGCCGGCCCGGCGCAGGTCGTCGCCGGCGGGGGTCAGGCGGTGCTGGACCTTGCGGCCGGGGCCCTCGACGCGCTCGATGAGGCCGCGGTCAACCATGCGGCGGGCGAGTTCGCCCATCGACTGGTCGGTCTGGAAGGTGAGCTCGGCGAGCCGGTGCAGGGACGGCTCGTGCTCGGCGTGCAGGTGACGCAGGGTGTCCCACTGGACCAGGGACAGGCCGAGCGGGGCCAGCCGGCGGTTGGCCTCCCGGTGGTGCCGCCATTGGAGGCGTTTGACCGCCAGTCCGACCTGCTGCAACGACGCGCTCATGGCAGCCAGGCTATCGCAGGTTGCGTATATAAGGAACCTGATCTAAGGTTCCTTATATGAAGACGAACCTCACCCTCAGCGAGCGCGGCGAAGGCCGTCCGATCCTGGTGCTGCACGGCGGAGGTGGTCCGCTCACCGTCGCCGCGTGGGCCGACCACCTGGCCGCCACCGCGCCGGCGCGTGTGCTGACGCCGACCCACCCGGGGTTCCAGGGCACGCCGCGACCGGAGGCGCTCGACTCCATCGCCGGGCTCGCCGCGACGTACGTGGATCTGCTCGACGATCTGGACCTGGCCGGTGTCACCGTGGTGGGCAACTCGATCGGTGGCTGGATCGCCGCCGAGATGGCCCTGCTGGGATCGGAGCGGGTCACCGGCTACGTGCTGGTCGACGCGGTCGGCATCGAGGTTCCCGGCCATCCGGTCGCCGACTTCTTCGCGCTCACCCCGGCCGAGCTGGCGCGGCTCAGCTATCACGACCCGGAGGCGTACGGCATCGACCCGTCCCGGCTGTCCCCGGAGGCCCGGGCGGTGATGGCCGCCAACCGTGCCGCCATCGAGGTGTATGCGGGCCGTTCGGTGACCGACCCGACACTGGCCGCCCGCTTGGGCGCGGTGGCCACGCCGGCCCTGGTCGTCTGGGGTGAGGCGGACCGGATCGGTGACCCCGAGTTCGGCCGGGCCTACGCCGCCGCGATTCCCGGCGCCCGGTTCACCCTGCTCCCGGAAACCGGCCACCTGCCGCAGATCGAGACACCGGAGGCGCTGACCAGCGTGGTGACGGAGTTCGTCGCCGCAACGCAATCGGCCTGAGCTGCCGCCTTGCAAACAACCTGGGCCGCCGCCACGCAGCAGCGGCCACCACCGCAGCCGACTCGGGTCAGGCGGCGAGCGCCACCCGATTGCGCCCGGCCCCCTTGGCCTCGTAGAGGGCCGCATCCGCGCGCGCGAACAGCATCTCCGACGACTCCTGACCGTCCCACACCGCGACCCCCGCGGAAAATGTCTGCCCGTGCGGGGTCAGCGGCCGCAGGCGGTCGAGCAGTTCACCGGCGAGGGTGGCGCCACCGTTCGGGATGATCAGCGCGAACTCCTCGCCGCCGTAGCGGGCCAGCAGGTCGTCGGAGCGTAGCCCGCCCGCCCACGCCGCCGCGGCCTCCTTGAGGAGACGGTCGCCGGCCTGATGGCCGTACTGGTCGTTGAACCGTTTGAAGTGGTCGAGGTCGAGGACGGCGAGGGCCAGCAGGTTGCCGTCGCGGCGGGCGTGGTCGAGCGCCAGCGGCAGCGCCTGTTCCCAGGCCCGCCGGTTGGCCAGGCCGGTGAGGGTGTCGCGCTGGGCGAGTTCGGTGAGTTCCTCGGCCTGGCTCTCCAGGACTGAGGCCTGCCGTTCGACCTGCCGGATGAGGACCGTCATCCGTGCCACCACCAGCAGGAACATGCCGACGCACCCGGCCGCGATGGCCTGGGCGTCGGCCACGTGGTTGTCGGCGAACCACGCCTGTTCGATGAGCAGCGCCGGCGCGATCATGGTGGCCGTGGTGAGCAGCCCCAGCCGCCACCGGGAGAACCGGCGATCGGTGATCTCGACGGGTTCGGCCAGGTCGCGGATTCCCGGGTGCAGGCCGGCCGCGCCGTAGAGGCCGAAGGCGATCAGGTAGCCGGCGTCCATCAGGTGGCTGGTGAAGGTGCCGGCCTCGAACTCGAAGTGGTCGGTGAAGGCCCACGCGTAGTCGGCCGCGAGATAGCTGGTCATGCCGAGCGCGAGCAGCCGGAACGCGCCGTTGCGGGCGCCGCCGCCGACGAGCATGCGGGCCAGCAGGGTGAGCAGCAGCAGGTCGATCACCGGGTAGCCGATGGCGACCAGTTTCCCGGCGGTGGTCAGCTCGGTGTCCTGGGCGACCGGTTTCATCAGGTAGACCCAGGCGATCAGCGCGAACGAGCCGGTGAGGATGACGGCCTCGATCACGCCGGCCGCGTCCCGTGCGGGCAGCCGTCGTCGCAGGATGCGTACCAGGACCAGCACCTCCAGGACGCCGGCGGCCAGGTAGAAGCCGTCGGCGGGCGCGGGGTACGGGGACTGGTTGAGGTGCCGGGCGTACCAGGCGTAGGTGAAGTCGCCGCCGACCACGAGCAGCTGGCAGCCGGCGAACATGATCCACAACCGGGCGGCCGCGGCGCGGTTGCGGATCACGCCGACGACCATGGCGATGACGCCGGACACCGCGATCGAGTCGTAGACGATCGTCTGCACCCAGGTGTCAGGTGTCCGGAAATAACCGATAACTGCTAAAAACAGCATCACCACGTACCAGCCCCACAGTGGCCTCACCAGGTCATTGAAACAGCCCGGAGGCGCTGGTCAGAGTGATTCGGCGTCGAGGAGGTGCCGAATGACCGGCGGGCCCTCGGCGAGAGCCGCCGCCTGCCGCTCGGCCCGCTCGTCGCTGCCGGTCAGCCGGCCCTCGTGCTGGCGCAGGTGCTCCTCCCACGTCGGGACCAGGTACGTCTCGACGAAGATCTGTGGGTCGGCGCCGTCCCGGAACAGGCCCCACCGGGATGCGCCGGTCCGCAGCCGCGAGTCACGCAGCTCGTGCATGGCGGCGACGAAGGCGGACGTGTTCGGCTCGGCGACCCGGTAGGACGCCTGCACCAGGACCGGTCCGTGGTCGAGGTGGGGTTGCAGCATCAGGTGTGGTTCCGGCCAGAAGACGGCGGGGCTCGTGTCGGTGTCCTCGTGGGTGCGGACCGGCAGCGCGCGTACCGTCAGAGTGCCCGCGACCATCATCGCCGCCGCCGTGCCGAACGTCGCGGCGAGGCCGAAGGCCGCCGCGACCTGGCCCCAGACCACCGCGCCGACCGCCTGGGCGCCGGCGAAGACGACCTGGTAGACGGCGAGCGCCCGGGCGCGGACCCAGTTCGGCAGCACGAGCTGCATGGCCGCGTTCATCCGCGAGACCAGCATCATCCAGGCGAGCCCGGCGGCGGCGAGCGCGACGGCGACCGCGGTGACGTCCGCGACCAGCGCGATCACGGCCAGCGCCGCGCCGTAGGCCGCCCCGGTCGCCAGCACCGTCCGGTTCGCGGTGAGCCGGGCGCGGACCCGCGGCATCAGCAGCGCGCCGAGCACCGCGCCGGCCCCGAGCGCGGCGAGCAGGCCGCCGTAGCCGCCGGCGCCGAGACCCCGATCGCGGGCGACCAGCGGCAGCAGGCTCCAGACGACGCTGCCGGGCAGCACGAACAGCAGCACCCGGCCGAGGATCCGCCGCACGTCCGGCGAGTAGCGGACGAAGTGGCCGCCGTCGTGGACCGCCGTCCCGAACCGTTCCGGGCGGGCCGGCGGCGGCTGCGGCGGGCGCCGCCAGCCGGCCAGGGCCAGCGCGAACACCGCGAACGAGACGGCGTTGAGGGCGAACACGACGGCCGGGCCGAACTGCGCCACCAGCAGGCCGCCGACGGCGGGACCGGCCGAACGCGCCAGGTTGGTGTTCACCGCGCCCAGCGCCGACGCGGCCGGCAACTGCTCCCGCGGCACGATCTCCGGGATCACCGCCTGCCACGACGGCAGCGTCAGCGCCTGCCCGGCGCCGAGCAGAAACGTGAAGATCAACAACACCGGGGGCCGCACCAGGTCCAGCGCCGCGAGCGCGGCCAGCGTCGCGGCCACACACGTCAGCCCCAGTTGTACGCCGAGCAGCAGCCGCCGCCGGTCGAGGTTGTCCGCGAGCGCCCCGGACGGCAGCGCGAACACCAGCACCGGCAGCGTGGTGGCGGCCTGCACCAGGCTCACCCAGGTCGCGGCGTCCGCCTCCGGGACCACCAGCCACTGCGCGCCGACGGTGTGCATCCAGGTGCCCACGTTCCCGGCGAGCACCGCCAGCCACAGACTCCGGAACACCGGCTCCCGCAGCGGGGCCCACGAGCTGATCGTCACGCGACGACGGTATGCCCCCGTCTCAGCGCAGGCCGTTGCGGATGGCCACCTCGACGAGCGCGCCGGGGTCGCGGGTGACCAGGCCGCCGGCGCCGAGGTCGACGAGGCGCTGCATGGTCGCCGGATCGTCGGCGCCGTACGGCACGACCCGCGGCCCGCATCGCACGACGGCGGCGTCCGGCGACACCGTGTCGGCGAACCGGAGACACGGGCCGGGCCGATCGAGCACGGCGACCGTCTCGATCCGCGGGTCGAGCGCGTGGACGAGCCGCAGCACGGCCGGATCGGAGGAGCGGACCGCGGCCCGGACGTGGCGCACCCGGCGGGCCACCGAGCGCGCGACCGGACGGCTGCCGACCTCGACGGCGAGCCGGACGTCCGGCCGCAGAACCGGCACCACCGCGGCGACCAGCGGGGCGTCCACCACGAGCGTCGAAACCGCCGGATCGCGCAGCGCCTCGGTGGCGGCGGCAGCGGAGCCGGCCCGGGCCTGGATGTCGAAGGGTGACGCGTACCGCCGGGGAAGTGCATGCCCACGCTGCGCCAGCAGCGACCGCAACCGGTCCGGATAGTCGGTGATGATGCCGTCCACGCCGTCGTCGAGAAGTTTGCCCAGCGTGGGCAGGTCGTCGACGGTCCACGGCACCACCTTGACGCCGTGGGCGTGCGCGTGCCGGACCATCGCCGCGGTCACGTACGGCCGGTAGGCGGGGTGGTCGACGGTGCCGTTCTGCGGGAACCCGTGCACCGGCGAGTAGGTGCCGGCCCCGAAGCTCGTGATCGCCGCGATCGGGTCGCCACCGAAGTCGTCGATGTCGAGGCCGCCCAGCCACGGCGAGGCGCCCGGCTGCCCCACCTGCAGGAAGTCGTAGTTGCAGAGCGCCACCAGCGGCAGCCGCGGCTCGACCCGGCGCATCAGCCGCAGCGCGCCCCAGTCGAAGCTCTGGATCGTCACCTGCCGCAGCAGCCCGGCCCGCCGGATCTCCGCCGCGGTGACCCGCACGAACTGCTCGCGCGGCGCGGTCTCGGCCGGCGCCCCGGCCTCCACCTTGGTCTCCACGTTCAGCGTCACGCCGTCCGCGCGGTAGCGTTTGACCAGCGCGAACACCTCGCTCAGCAGCGGCATCCGGGCGCCGGGCACGGCGCGCTGGCCGGGCCGGTCGGCGAGCGGGCGCGACCCGCAGTCGAGCGTGCGGACCTGGGCGAGGCTCAGCGTGTTGACGTACCTGCCGACGTAGGGGAACTCCGGGTCCCCGGCCACCACCGGCCCGGTGTCGGCGCATTTGGCGGCGCTGACCCGGCGGTCGTGGGTGACCACCGCTTGCCCGTCCTCGGTGATCTGCACGTCGAGTTCGAGCGTCGACACGCCCAGCTGCAGCGCGTTGCCGAACGACGCGAGCGTGTTCTCCACCCGCAGCCCCAGGCCACCGCGATGGGCCTGCAGGTCGAACCGTTCATGGTGTGCCGGCGCGGGCACGGCGAGCGTGCCGGCGACCAGAAGCGCTACTGCCCACATGGCCGCCAGCCTCCGCCGGGCGCGCGGCCCGGCGGGGAGCAGACGGATACATCACCGTGAATCTACGGTGACGGTGGCGCGCTGCCGCCCTGGGGCTCGTCGAGCATCAGGGCGATCACGGCCTCCTGGTCGGCCTTCGACGGCAGGCCCCAGCCGGGCTGGTAGTCGTAGACCCGGTCCAGCGGGGTCGCCGTGGTGCGGCCGTCGAGGATCTCCACCGACGACGTCTCGATCAGGCCGGGATGCTCGACGCCGCACGCCTCGGCGACCTTGAGCAGGTCACGGCGCAGCGTCTTGACGTAGTTGGCGGCGCGCACCGACTTCAGGCCCGGGTCGAGGCCCCTGGTCAGCCACTTGTTCTGGGTGGCGACGCCGGTGGGGCAGGTGTCGGTGTGGCATTTCTGCGCCTGGATGCAGCCGATCGCCAGCATCGCCTCGCGCGCCACGTTGACCATGTCGCAGCCGAGCGCGAACGCGACGATCGCGTTGTCCGGCAGGCCGAGCTTGCCGGCGCCGATGAAGACGACCTTCTCGTGCAGGTCACGCTCGGCGAACAGCCGGTAGACGCGGGCGAAGCCGACCTGGAACGGCAGCGACACCGAGTCGGAGAAGATCATCGGGGCGGCGCCGGTGCCGCCCTCGCCGCCGTCGATGGTCACGAAGTCGACGCCGCGGCCGGTGGTCGCCATCAGGGTGGTCAGCTCGTCCCAGAAGTCGAGGTCGCCGACGGCCGACTTGATGCCGACCGGCAGCCCGGTCTCGGCGGCCAGCAGCTCCACCCAGTCGAGCAGGCTGTCGGTGTCGGAGAACTCGGCGTGCCGCGACGGGCTCACACAGTCGACGCCCTGCGGAATGCCCCGGGTCGCGGCGATCTCGGCGGACACCTTCGCTCCGGGCAGCAGCCCGCCGAGGCTCGGTTTCGCGCCCTGACTGAGTTTGATCTCCAGCGCCCGGATCGGGTTGGCCGCGACCACGTCCTTGAGCCTGGCGAGGTCGAAGCGGCCCTGCTCGTCACGGCACCCGAAATACGACGTGCCGATCTGGAAGACCAGCTCACCACCGTGCCGGTGGTGCGGGGACAGCGCGCCCTCGCCGGTGTTCTGCAGGCAGCCGGCGATCGCGGCGCCCCGGTTCAGCGCCTCCACGGCCGCTCCGGACAGCGACCCGAAACTCATCCCGGAGATGTTGACGACCGAGCCGGGCCGGAACGCCTTGGCCCGCCCGCGCGCCGCCCCGAGCACCTTCGCGCACGGCACCGACGCCTCATAACCGGCCTCCGGATGCGACCGCGGCACCGCCCGCCCGAACGTGCGGTGCTTGATGATCGGATAACCGGCGGTGAACTCGATGTCGTTGTCGGTGCCGAACCCGAAGTAGTTGTTCTCCTTCTTCGCCGACGCGTAGACCCATCGTCGCTGGTCACGGGTGAACGGCCGCTCCTCGTCGTTGGCCGCCACCACATACTGCCGCAGCTCCGGACCGATCGCCTCGATCAGATAGCGACCGTGGCCGATCACCGGGAAGTTGCGCAGCAGCGCATGCCGGCGCTGCGTCAGATCCCGCACGGCGACGGCCGCCACCGCCGCTGCGGCGGCGCCCGCCGCCCAAAGACCCCGCTTCATGGTCACGATTTTGCCCCTGCCGACGGCCTCAAACCATTCAGGGGTACGGTCCACCCGCCCCGCCACCACGCAAGAGGCGGTCAGCGTCACCCGGGCGAGGACGGTCGCGGTCAGCCAGCCGCAGGCCGCCGGGGTACGGGTTGACACGCTCTGCCAGGATCAGCCGGATGACAGCCCGTGCCCGTACCGGAATCGCCGTGGCCGTCACGCTCGTCGCGCTCGTCGGGCTCATCGTCGTGACCGTCCCGCGGCTGCGCACGCCCGGCCCGCGCCCCGACTTCCAGATGCCGGTGGCGTGCGGGGAGACGTGGATCCTCGGCACCTATCCCGGTCACGACGACTTCGACATCGACTTCTTCCCGTCGTCGGGTGAGGCGTGGGGCCGCCCGATCCACGCCTCGTTCGCCGGCACCGTGGTCGAGGCGGGTGTCAACGGCACCCTCGGCTCGCGAACCCCCGACAACCCGAAGGGCCCGTACGGCACCGGCGCCGGCTACTGGGTGAAGATCGACCACGGCGGCCTGTGGGAGACCCAGTACCTGCACATGCTGGAGCCGCCCCTGGTCCGCGAGGGCGACCGGGTCGAGCAGGGGCGGCAGCTGGGCCGGGTCGGCAGCACCGGCAAGTCGGGCGCCCCGCACCTGCACTACGAGCAACGTGTCGCCGGCGAGAAGCGGGAGGCCGTCTTCGCCGGCGAGCCCTCCGGCATCACCACCGACGACCGGGAGTACGAGGTGCGCCGCACCAGCCGCAACTGCCCGCCCGGCAGCGGGGCCTAGGGTCCGTTTCGGAATGCGGCCGAGTGCGAGGCGAGGTCCAGGTGGTGGCTGGCGTCAGCCGGGCAAAGGTCGCATACCGGTGTTGTATGTGGCCTTTGCCCGGATGCCGTCAGGCGCCGGCTGGGCCACGCCGTAGCCCCGGTGGCATTCCGAAACGGACCCTAAGCCAGCAGGACGTCGAGGCCGCGCCGGAAGAGCAGGTCGTCGGGCCATCGCGTGGTGTCGAGGTGGCCCGAGCCGGCGAGGGTGGGGTAGGCGCCGGCGGCCTCGGTGATCCGGCCGCGGGCGCCCGGCTGCCCGGCCGCCTCGGTGACCGCGGCGCCGATCACGAAGTTGGCCACCAGCCGGGTGGTGACCGCCAGCGTCTCGCCGGTGTGCCCGCCGCGCACCAGCGCCGCCTGCAGGAACTCGGTCCGGGCCAGCACGTTCGGCCCGATCAGCGGGCGGCCGATCAGCGCGGGCGTCCACGGGTGGGCGAGCATCGCCGCGCGCCAGCCGAGCACCAGGGCACGGACGTCGGCCCGCCAGTCGGCGGTCGGGGCGGGCAGCGTCACCTCGCCGAAGACCTCGTCGACGGCCAGGTCGAGGACGTCGTCCTTGGTGCGGACATGCCAGTAGAGCGCGGTCGACGTGACCGACAGGCGCCCGGCCAGCCGGCGCATGGTGAGCGCGTCGACACCGTCGGCGTCGAGCAGGTCCACGGCCGCCGCGACGATCCGCGCCCTGGTCAGTTGCGGGGAGCGGCGAGGGCGGTCCGGTTCGGAACGCAGCCAGATCGAGGTCACCCCACCATCTTAGGTTAACGTTGGTAAGTCAGGTTACCGGCGTTCAAGGAGGTGGATCGTGCCGCTGTTCCGCGTGCGGCTGCCCAGTGACCGCACGACCGCGCGTAAAGTCATGGACCTGCACCTGGCCGGCCGGGTCCACCGGGAGTCGGCCGACGCGGCCCGCGCCGAGGTGTGGCGCCACGGCCGTACCCCCGCGGGTGACCCGGTTTTCGTGGGTGTCACCAACGGTGAGCCGGTCCAGCTTCTCTACGACGTGGCGGTCCACCTCGACTCCGGCGGGCGATGACGGCAACCGCGCGGGCCGTCGCGCCGTCTGACCCGGCAAGCCACTCGGTGACACGGAGGAGCACGCCATGCGCATGCGCGCGACCACGACGACCGTTGCCCTGATCGCTCTGCTCGCCGGTGGGTGCGCCCGCCCCGGCGACGGTCCCGGAGCGGCGGTCCCCGGCCCGCAGCGCAGCGGGCCGGCCGCGCCCGTGGTGCACGACCGCTGGGAGTCCTGTGACGCGGCGCTGCCGAAGGACCAGATGGACCAGTTCACCGCCGCGCACGAGGCGCTGACGATGCCGCTTCTCGACGACTCGTTCCAGCCGGTCGCCGCGGTCGTGTGCCGGGTCGGCATCCGGCAGCGCCCGGGAGGCGGGAGTGAGCAGACCGCCGAGGAGGCCCGCGCCGACGATCTCACCGCGCTCCTGTCGGCGTTGCGGTTGCCCGACGAGGCGTCGACCGCGGAGATCTGCACCGCCGACCTGCCCGGGGTGCCCTGGGTGGTGCTGGTCGACCGGGACAACCGCTGGGTCCGCCCCGGCGTTCCGGTCGACGCCTGCGTCAAGCCCCGCACCGAGTTCCGAAAGGCCTACGACGGGCTGGTGACCGTCACCGTCTCGAGCCGGGTGACCGGCCAGATCGAGTCGGACGAGGCCGCGACCGCCGGATGCTCGCAGACGTACGCCGACATGACCTGGACGACGGGCGCCATGGGCAGCGAGAACAAGGGCACGCTCGGCCCGCTGCCGGAGACTGCCTCGGCCCGTCGTTGCGTCTACGACGTCCCGGCGAGCGAGCGTGGCAGCGGGAAGCCGGCCGGTGGCTTCCGCGCGGGCGGGCCGCTGTCGGCGGCCGACTGGACGGCGATCCGCGCCGAGGTCGCCGCGTCCGAGCCGGCCTCGCCCGCCTGTGACCAGCCGGCCAGCCGGTTCGCGCTGGTCCAGTTGGAGCCGGGTGGCACGCTCAACATCGAGGCCGACGGCTGCCGCCGCATCCTGGCCGAGGTGTCGGACGGTCCCGGGGTCTTCCGCACGAGCAGCGAGCGCCTGACGAAGCTGGTGTTCGGGTGACCTGTCTTCGGGCCTGAGCACGGCTTCCGCGGCTCGGCGCCGGTCGGCGGCGACGAGGGCATGCGGGCGGACCCGCGAACCACTCCGCCGGTGTTGATGCCGAGCCCGGCCGCCTTCGCCCGCGGGCGCGAGCCCTGCCTGCTCTATCCGCGCCCCTGATCGCCGCGCCCCTGATCGGCGGCGAAGGCGGCGAGCGAGCCGAGGATCAGCCCGAGGCCCAGCTCGAAGGCACGGTCGGCGCGCTCCCGGCCGTGCCCGGCGGCCTCGATCGCGGCGACCAGCACCGGCGTGCGGGCCTGCGCCGGGTCCCAGACCTGGTCGGGCGCGGCGATGTCGAGCGCCGACCCGATGACGAAGCTGTCCAGCACCGTGATCACGTCGAGCAGCCGTGCGGCCGGGATGCCCGCCGAGTGCAGCACCGTGGCGATGTCGTCGTACATGTGCACCACGTCGGGGGAGGAGACGGTGTGCGCGGTCAGCATCGGGATGAGCCGCGGGTGGCGGGCGAACGCGTCCCGATAGCGCAGCAGCAGCGCCCGTAGCGCCTCGGCCCACGTGCCGGTGAGGTCGGCCGGCGGCTCCTCGCGGAAGATCAGCGCCCGCATCGCCTCGATGATCTCGGTCTTGCCGCTCAGGTGGTTGTAGATCGACGACGGGCGCACCGACAGCGCCGCCGCGACCTCGCCGAGCGTGAACTCGCCCTTGGCGTCGACCAGCGCGAGCGCCGCCGCGGCGATCTTGTCGACCGACAGTTTCGGTGTGACGGGCCGGGCCATCGGCGAACCCCCTTGCGCTCGGCTGAGGTGGACCACCATAGTAAAACGAATGCCGTTCGTTAAAGTCTGACATGAGGTTGCCATGGAACTGATCCGGTCCGCGGCCCACGACTCGCCCGCCCGTGTCGACGCGCCGGCCCGTCCGCCGTTGCGGGTGGGCCTGGTCCAGCACCACTGGCGGCCCGACCCCGCGGAGCTGCGCGAGGTGCTGCTCGGCGGGATCGCGCAGGCCGCCGGCGCCGGGGCCGAGGTGGTGTTCCTGCCGGAGCTGACCCTGTCGAGGTATCCGGCGTTCGAGGAGCCGGCCGGCAGACCGGTCGACCTGGCCGAGGACCTCCTCACCGGTCCCACCGTGGCGCTCGCGGCCGAGGCGGCCCGGCGGCACGGGATCCTGGTGCACGCCTCGCTCTACGAGAACGTCGACCTGGGCGACGGGCTGGGCTTCAACACCGCGGTCCTGGTCGACCGGACCGGGACCGTCGTCGGCCGGACCCGCAAGACGCACATCCCGGTCACCGAGGGCTACGTCGAGGACAGGTATTTCCGGCCCGGCCCGGCCGACGACGCCTACCCGGTCCACCAGCTGCCCGGCGCGAAGGTGGGGCTGCCGACCTGCTGGGACGAATGGTTCCCGGAGGTGGCCCGCTGCTATGCGCTCAAGGGGGCCGACATTCTCGCCTACCCCACCGCGATCGGCTCCGAGCCGGACCATCCCGACTTCGACACCCAGCCGCTGTGGCAGCAGGTCATCGTCGGCCACGCGATCGCCAACGGCCTGTTCATCGTGGTTCCCAACCGCACCGGCGACGAGGGGCGGATCACCTTCTACGGCTCCTCGTTCATCGTCGACCCGTACGGCCGGATCCTCGCCCGTGCCCCTCGCGACAGCGAGGCCGTGCTGGTCGCCGACCTCGACCTCGACCAGCGCCGGGACTGGCTGACCCTGTTCCCGTTCCTGCGCACCCGGCGCCCGGACACGTACGGTGGCCTCTCGTGACCGCATGGCGCATGCCGGCCGAGACCGAGCCGCACACCTGCACCTGGATGGCCTGGCCCTCCTCCGGATACGCCGACGGTGACGAGGCCCGCCGGGCGTGGGCCTCGGTGGCGCTCGCGGTCGCCGAGTTCGAGCCGGTCCGCCTGGTCGTCGACCCGTCCGCGATCCGCGACGCCACGGACTGGCTCGGTGACGCCGTCGAGTACTTCCAGGCCCCGCTCGACGACGCGTGGATGCGGGACATCGGCCCGACGTTCGTGGTCGGCCCGGACGGGCTGGGCGCCGTCGACTGGGTGTTCAACGGCTGGGGCGGGCAGAGCTGGGCGACGTGGGAGAAGGACGCGCGGATCGCCCGCCGGGTCGCCGAGTGGGCCGGCGCCACGATCATCGGCTCGGAGATGGTCAACGAGGGCGGTGGCATCCACGTCGACGGCCGGGGGACGGTGCTGGTCACCGAGACGGTGCAGCGGGATCCGGGCCGTAACCCCGGGTGGACCAGGGGGCGGGTCGAGGGTGAGCTGCGCCGCACCCTGGGCGTCCGCGAGGTGGTGTGGCTGCCGCGCGGCCTGACCCGTGACTACGAGGAGTTCGGCACTCGCGGGCACGTCGACATCGTGGCCACGTTCCCCGCGCCGGGAACCGTGTTGCTGCACGTCCAGCCCGATCCGGGGCACCCGGATCACCTCGTCACGGCTGAGATCCGGGCCGCCCTGCCTGACGACTGGAAGATCATCGATCTACCCGCGCCGGAGGGGGTCGAGGACGGGAACGGCCCAGTTGATCACTCGTACGTCAATCACCTAGTGTGCAACGCCGGTGTCGTCGCCTGCACGTTCGACGATCCCCGGGACGACCAGGCGCTGGAGATCCTGGCCGCCGCCTACCCCGGCCGCCGGGTCGTCGGCGTCGACGCCCGGGCGATCTTCGCGCTCGGTGGTGGCATCCACTGCATCACCCAGCAGGAACCCGCAATACCTGGAGGAGAGTCGTGACCGACGTCGACGTCGTGGTGGTCGGGGCCGGTGTCACCGGGCTCACCGTCGCGAACCGCCTGCACGCGGCCGGCCGCCGCGTGGTGGTCCTGGAGGCCCGCGACCGCGTCGGTGGCCGCCTGCTCACCGAGGACCACGAGGGCGTCCGTCTCGAGGTCGGCGGCCAGTGGGTCTCCCCGGACCAGACCGCCCTGCTCGCGCTGCTCGACGAGCTGGGCCTGGAGATGTACTCCCGCTACCGGGCCGGGGAGTCGATCTACATCGGCCGCGACGGCGTACGCCGTACCTTCGAAGGGGAGAAGTTCCCGGTCTCCGCGGGCACCGCCGCCGAGGTGGAACGCCTGGTCAAGGAGATGGACCGGCTCGCCGCCCAGATGGACCCGCTGGAGCCGTGGGAGCACCCGGACGCCGAGGAGCTCGACCGGATCTCGTTCGCCGCGTGGCTCGCCGGGCAGACCGACGACCCGGAGGCCCGCGACAACGTCGGCCTCTACGTCGGCCCGGCGATGCTGACCAAGCCGGCGCACTCGTTCTCGGCGCTGTCGGCGGTGCTGATGGCGGCCAGCGCGGGCGGGTTCAGCCACCTGGTCGACGCCGACTTCATCCTGGACCGGCGGGTCGTCGGCGGCCTGCAGCGGGTGCCGCTGGCGCTCGCCGCCCGGCTGCCGGACGGCGCCGTCCACCTGGACGAGGCGGTCACCAAGGTCGAGTGGACCGACGGCGGGGCGACCGTCCTCACCGGCCGCGGCAGCTACCAGGGCCGCCACGTGGTGCTGGCCGTGCCGCCCACCCTGGTCAGCCGCGTGCAGTACGTTCCGGCGCTGCCGCCGGTGCAGGCCCAGATGCGCCAGCACATCTCGTTCGGCCTGGTGATCAAGCTGCACGTCACCTACGAGACGCCGTTCTGGCGCGAGCTCGGGCTGTCCGGGACGGCGTTCAGCCCGTACTCCCTGGTCCACGAGGCCTACGACAACACCAACGAGGACGTCGAGGGCGAGACCCGCGGCACCCTCGTCGGGTTCGTCTCCGACGTCAAGGCCGACGCCCTGCTCGCCCTCGACCCGGAGACCCGCAAGCGCCGGGTCCTGGAGGCGCTCGCCGCCTACTACGGCGAGCAGGCGCTCACCCCGGTCCACTACTACGAGAGCCCGTGGATGGCCGACGAGTGGACGGTCGGCGCCTTCGGCACCTCCTTCGACATCGGCTCGCTCACCCGATACGGCCGCCACCTGCGGTCCGACGTCGGCCCGCTGGCCTTCGCCAGCAGCGACATCGCCGGCCTCGGATTCCAGCACGTCGACGGCGCCATCCGGATGGGCGAGGCGGTCGCCGCCCGCATTCTCGATCAATAACCCGATTCGGTACGGCCACCCGCGCGGCGATCGATGCGGACGACGTCGGGGGCGGGCGGTGTCTGGGGAGATGATCGTCTAGATTCCGGGGTATGCCCGAGCGCACGCACATGGTCGACGCCGTCAACTGGGCCTCCCTGACGCGCGACCCCCGCGCCTCCACCGGGGTGCCCGCGGCCCTGCACGCGCTCTGGTCCGCCGACGAGTTCCTGCGCCGCAGCGCCTACAACTACCTGGCCGGCACGCTCGTCCAGCAGGGCAGCCGCTTCCCGACCAGCATCGCGGCGATCCCGTTCCTGATCGACGTCATCGCCGACCCGGCGGCCGGCGACCGGTTCGGCGCCTGCCAGCTGCTGCGCCTGATCGCGATCGGCGACGAGACGTACTGGCTGATCGAGCGCCCCGACCCGGCGGCGTTGCGGGCCGTCCCCTCGCCCGAACAATGGGACATGGCCGCCTATGATGCGGTTCGCGCGCGGATTCCGGCATTCCTGACAGCGCTGACCGACCCCGAACCGGCCGTGCGGATGCACACGGCGCACCTGCTGGCCTGGTTCCCGGAGGAACGCCACGTCGTCGTGCCCGCCCTCACCCGGGTGATCGAGTCCGAGCCCGGCGCGCACGTGGAGGTCGCCGCCGTCGCCGCGGTCGCCGCCGCCCTCGCCGGAGGGGTGGCCGCCGACCGGGCCCTGACCGGGGCGCTCGCCATGCGCCTGGCCGGTCCGGTGCCGACCGAGCGGTGGGCCGCGGCGATCGCGGTGGCCACGCTCTACACCCGGCCGCCCCGCGAGGTGATCGACCAGGTCTACGAGTGTCTCCTGGAAGCCGGCGACCCGGTGCCGAACTGGCCGTTCCTCGAGGGCGACATGCGGACCCTCGCGGCCCTCAGCCTGTCCCGCCTCGACCCGGCGACCGCCGCCGACCGGGTCGAGCTGCTGATCCGGCGGCTGCGCAAGACCCGCCCCGGCCAGGAGCGCACCACCCTGATCGGCGCGCTGGTCGACGCGGTGTTCCCCCGCACCACCACGCTGATCAGCCGCTTCACCGACCTGCAGCTGGCCGTGGTGCGGGCGCTCATCGAGGCCGACGCGTGGGGCGACGGGCCCTACGTGGTGTCGCTGCTGGCGGCGGCCGGCCTGCCGAAGGACGGCCGCTTCCAGTCCTGACGACCATCAGGTCGGCCGCACCCGTGCCGCCGTGTCCCCGTGCCGCCGAGCCCCCGGCGGGTCCGCCGCCGTACCCCCGGCCGCTGCGTCCTGGTGCCGCCGCGGCCCGTGGCGCCCCCGCCATACCCCCGCCGCCGCATCCCGGTGTCGCCGTACCCCGTGCCGCCCGCTGCCGTACCCCCGGCCGCTGCGTCCTGGTGCCGCCGCACCCCGTGCCGTGCCTCCGGCGGCGCGCCCGGCAGAATGTCCGGTCATGAGCGACACCAAGCAGCGACTGCTCGACGGCGCCCTGGCGGCGCTGCGCGAACACGGTGTCACCGGTGTGTCGGCCCGGACCATCGCGGCCGCCGCCGGGGTCAACCAGGCGCTGGTGTTCTACCACTACGGCTCGGTCGACGAGCTGCTCGGCACCGCCTGTGAGCGGGCCACCCGGGAGCGCGTGGCGGCGTATGCGGACCGGTTCGCGGCGGTCGGCTCGTTGCGGGAGCTGCTGTCGGTGGGCCGGGAGCTGCACGAGGCGGAGCTGGCGGCGGGCAACGTGTCGGTGCTGGCGCAGATGCTGGCGGCCGCGCAGACCGGGGAGCGGCTGGCCCCGCCGACGGCGGCGGCGCTGCGGATGTGGTCGGACGAGATCGAGTCGGTGTTGCGGCGGCTGCTGGCGGGTTCGCCGGTGGCCGAGGTCGCCGATCTGCCGGGGCTGGCGAAGGCGGTGGCGGCGGCGTTCGTCGGTCTGGAGCTCTACGAGGGCGTCGATCACGACGGCGGACAGCAGGCTCTGGCGGCGCTCGACCAGCTGGCGGTGCTGGTCGAGGTGGTGGACGAGCTGGGCCCGCTGGCCCGGCGGGCGCTGCGGTCGAAGATCCGCAGTCACCTGAAGGACTGATCTCGGGAACTTCCCGGCCCGCATGATCGACCAACCGGCGTGTCTCTTCCTGATTTGACCACCTATGCCCCACATCGGTCGGCGCTGGACGCCGAGTTCGAGGGCACGATCGTCCCCGGGCTGCGCGCCGACTTCTACCGCCGGGCCGACGGCGACCGCATCGCCTCGGTGGGCCGCTACTCCTACCGTGGCCGCGACGTGCTGATGGCCTGGGGCTACACCGACGAGAAACACTGCCGCCAGCACGCCGTCCGCTCCGTGCACGGCTGGAGCGCGGTCGCCGACGGCTGCCCCGACGTGCGTCTCGACGGCGACAGCTTCGAGGTCCGCACCCCGGACGGCGAGTGGCTACGCCCCTGAGCGCGACGTCCGACCGGCCCGGCGCGCGGCGTCGATCACCGGATCGGTCTCGTCGTCGAACTGTCCGATCACCTGCTCCAGCAGGTCCTCCAGGGCGACCAGCCCGACCACCGCGTCCGCCTCGGTGACCAGCGCGACCTGGTTGCGTTCCCGGCGCATCGCCGCGATCGCGTCCAGCCCGCTGGTCCCGGCGGCCAGCCGCAGCGGCGACGTCATCAGCTGCCCGGCCGTGGCGTCACCGCCGGCGCCGACCGCCTTCGCCGCCTCCCGCACGTGCACGATCCCGGCGATCGCCCCGTCCGCCGACGTGACCGCCAGCCGGGACCGCCCGGCCTCGACGCTGCGCAGCTCCACGTCACGGGCGCCCGCCGCGGCCGGCACCGACACGATCCGTGCGGTCGGGGTCATCACGTCGCCCACCGTCGTCGACTCCACCGCGAGCATCGCGGTCAGCAGCTCGTGCTCGGCGTCCGGAAGCGTCCCGTGCTCCTTCGACGTCTCCAGCAGCATCCGCAGCTGCTCGGCGCTGTGCACCTGGGCCAGCTCGTCCTGCGGGGTCACCTTGACCAGCTTGAGGCAGGCGTTGGCCAGCCCGTTCAGCGCCGCCAGCACCGGCCGCAGCATCGTGGTGAACCCGACGAACGGGATCGCCAGCAGCTGCGCCGACGACTCCGGATGGCTGATCGCCCACGACTTCGGGGCCATCTCGCCGACCACCACGTGCAGGAAGCCGACCAGCGCCACCGCCAGCACGAACGCCACCGCGTAGGCGGCGTCCGCCGGCAGCCTGGCCATGGTGAAGACCGGCTGCAGCAGGTGCGCGACCGCCGGTTTCGCCAGCGCGCCCAGGCCCAGCGTGCACAGGGTGATGCCGAGCTGCGCGCCGGCCAGCATCAGCGACAGCCGCCGGGTGCCGGCCAGGGCCGCCCGGGCGCCGCGCGACCCCTCGGCCGCGGCCGTCTCCAGCCGGTGCCGTTTCGCCGCGACCAGCGCGAACTCGGCGGCCACGAAGAACCCGTTGAACACCAGCAGCGCCAGCGAGATCAACAAGGCCGGTGTGGTGCTCATGCCGCCACCTCCGCTGCGCTCCGGCGTCGGCATGAGTTACAGGCGTTGCTCGATGATTCGCTCGCAGGCTCGCTCATGCCTGGTCCTTCACGATCAGGTGGATCCGATCGGGCACCCGCCGCCGGACCGCCAGCACGGTCAGCGCGGCCACGCCCTGCGGCACCGGCTCGCCGTCGTCGTCGATTCCGGGCGCCAGCTCCAGCTCGATGCTCGCCCGGACCGCGGGCAGCCGGCCGAGCACGGTCATCAGCAGCCCCGACACCGTGTCGTAGTGGTCGTCCTCCGGCAGCCGGACCCCGGTGGCCTCGGCGACCTCGTCGATCCGTGCCCGGCCCGGCACCAGCCAGCCCTCGCCGTCGCGCTCGATCACCGGCTCCGGCAGGTCGTCCTCGTCGCGGATCTCACCGACCAGTTCCTCGGCCACGTCCTCCAGGGTGACGATCCCGGCGAACCCCCCGAACTCGTCGACCACCACCGCCATCTGCCGGTGCGCCGCCTTCAGCCGGTCCAGCACCACCGGCAGCGTGCACGACTCGGGCAGCGCCACCGCGTCGGACGCCAGCTCCCGCACCGGTGTGCTGTCCCGTACCGCCGGATCCAGGGCGACCACGTCGTTGATCGACACCACGCCGATCACGTCGTCCAGCCCGTCGCCGATCACCGGGAACCGGGAGTGCCCGGTGTCCAGCAGCTCCACCACGCGGGAGGCGGGCTCGGCCGCGCCGATCGACATGACGTCCACCCGCGGGCGCATCACCTCGGCCGCCGTCCGGTTACGGAAGTCCAGCCCGTGATCGAGCAGCCGGGCCGCCTCCGCGTCCAGCGCCCCGTGCGACCGGGACGTCTCGATGATCCGGTCCAGATCCTCCGCGGTGGCGCCCTGCGGCAGCTCCTCCACCGGCTCGATGCCGACCGCCCGCAGCAGCCGGGTCGCGGTCGCGTCGAACACCCGGATCAGCGGCCCCACCACGGTCAGGTAGATCACCGTGGACCTGGACAGCGCCCGCGCCACCGCCTCCGGCTCGGCGATCGCCAGGTTCTTCGGCGCCAGCTCGCCCAGCACCATCTGCACCACCGTGGCGAACAGCAGCGCGACCACCATCGAGATCGACGTGGTCGCCGCCTCCGGCAGGCCGGTGGCCCCGAGCAGGTCGGCGGTGCCCTCACCGAGATAGGGCTCGGCCACGTAGCCGGCGAGCAGCGCCGTCACCGTGATGCCCACCTGGGAGCCGGACAGCACGAACGACAGCCGCTGCGTCACGTCCAGCGCCCGGCGGGCGGCGACGTCACCCTCGTCGGCGAGCACCCGCAGACGCTCCCGGTCGACGGCCACGTAGGCGAACTCCTGCGCCACGAAATAGCCGGTCGCCGCGGTCAACAGGACGATGGCCACAATGCCGATCGTGATCAGCACGAACAGTCACCGCTCCAACGATCAGACACGTTCCGTAACCTAGCAGGTCCCGGAATCGGCCCGGGGCGCAGGCAGTACCCGCACACCGGGCCGTCAATCCGCATCCCGGCGCCCGCCCACCCACGAGGGTCCGGGCCCCGCCGCGCTACCGGGCAGAGCGCCCATCGGTGACCCGACCGGTCAGAGCATACGAGTGTGTCGTGGAACCCAGCTCGACCCTCGCCTCGATCCGGATCTGCTCCGGGTTCTCGGCCAGATCGTCGGTGACCGTCGGGATCTCCAGAACGCCGGTGTCCTGCCCAGCCTCCACGCAGGTGAACACGTACACCCCGGCGGTGGACAACGGCCGGGACGGTTCCGGGTCGAGTCCCTGATCGCCCAGCCACCGCGGATCCAGGTCGGTGGTCGACACCTCGGGGCCGCTGGAGGCGCCCACGACCGCGCCGTCCAGGCAGATCGTCGTGTCGGCCGGCTCGGACAGGTGGATGCCCCATCGCAGCGTCGCGCCCTCGGTGACCTCGGATTGCGCGTCGATCTCCACGGCCGGCGCAGGATCGTCGTTCTCGATGACCGAGGTGTCGAAGAAATTGCCGACGACCAGTCCCCGTACCGCCTTGGCGTGCACCAGCACCCGGCTGTCGTCGCCGTACCGCGTGTTGGCGGGCACCTGGAACGGCACCGTCAGCCGGCGGTCGCCCGGCTTGACCGTCAGCACGGCCGAGGCCCTGTTGTCGAGGAACACCCGCACCTGACCCGTTCCGCTGCCGGTCACCGTGAGCGGCAGGTCGACGGTGGTGGTGCCGGCGTCGCCCTCCCTGGCGCGTACGGCGCCCACATCGATGCGTGGGAGCGGCCGGGCCTGCGGGTCCGGCGTGCCCGGCTGATGTCCCCAGGCGTCCAGCAGCCATCCGGTGGCCGAACCGCGCGGTTCGATCTCCAGTGCGGCGATCGACGACAGGCCCTTGAGGGGCACACGCACCTCGCGCGCCCAGTAGCCGAAGGTGTTCCGGGTGCCGGGCAGCCCGTCGACGCTCACGTCACCCAGGCCCACCCGGCGTCCCGAGCGGTCGGTGGCGGCGACGCCGAACGTGTTGCCGCTCGTGTTCGGCGGCACGATCAGCCGCATCGCCAGCTCACCCGCGACGTCGGCCGCGCGCGGAGGGGTGAGCACAGCGGCCTCGCCCGCGTTCAGGCGGACGGCCCAGCGCCCGGGCTCGACGTCCATGTAGTTGAACCCGGTGAAGTGCGGCGAGCCCATCGACTCGCCCTCGGCGTACGGCAGGCACTCCTTGCCCGCGTCGTTGTGGTTGACCTGCTCGCACAGACGGGCCCCGCCGAGGCGCAGCGCCGGGCCGGGAATGATCACCGGCGTGCGCGCGGCGCCGATGGCGTGGCTGAGCACGTGGGCCGGGCCGGCCGACGGGGCGGAGACACCGGTCCCGTCGATCAGCGGCAGCACGGCGTCGTCGTCGAGCAGGAACACCCGCGCCGCGGCGGCGACGTAGGTGGCCCCGGCTCGCTGCTGCTGCGCCGCGGTCAGCCGGGTCGGCCGGCCCGGCCCGCAGACCGGATCGTCGGTGGCCCACCAGTCGTCGTCCGACGGGGCGGCCGACTGACCCGGTGTCCACTCGGTGTTGTAGAAGTTGTGGTTCGCGCCGATCACGTACAGCGCGCTGTGCAGGGCCCGGCCGGTGCTCACGCCACGGGTGGCGTCCACGTACATCTGGCCCTCCAGGGCGGCGTCGCCGTCACACCCGCCCAGCAGCATCATCGAGGGCACGTCCGGCACCGGATTCTGGCCGCCGCTGGTGGGGCCGATGCCGACCAGTCCGCGGATCGTCCAGCGGACCCTGCCCCGATATCCGTCCACCGCTGCCGGTGGTGGTGTGATCGTGTCCATGACCGCCCGGTTGGCGCCCTCGCCTCCGCGTGAATGGCCGACCAGCATCACCCGGGACAGGTCGGCCGGAGCCGCCTGCCGCACGATGGCCGGCGCCGCGTCCGCATGCCGGCCGGCCCAGTCCGCCCACTTTCCCAGGTGGAGCCGGACCAGTGAGGACCTGGCCTGCGCGCCACCGTCGTCGAGCCCGTCCTGGGCGTTCACGCCGTTCGCGGCGATCGACACGGTCACGTAGCCCTGCGAGGCGAGCAGTTGCTGCATCGACCGGAACCCCCGATGGCTGGGCACCGTCCGGGAACCCTCCGGGCAGGGCCAGCCGTCCCGGAAGCCCTCCTGCGGCGTGTAACAGGCGTCCTGCCTGCCGTGCAGGAAGACGACCATCGGCCGCTCCGGCGCGCCGCCCTTCGGCGCGATCACCAGCGCCTGCATCTCCACCGGTGCCCGCAGCCCGGGGAGGGTGACGGCCGGCAGGTCGTACTCACCCTCGACCGTGCCGAGCGTCCCCGGGACGCCCGGGTCGACGGCGTTCACCGGTTGCCTCCGCGGCATCATGACGGGCCGATCGTCGACCGCCGAGGCCGTCTCGGCGGTGGCCGGTGGGGTCACGGCGATCACCCCGGCCACTGCCACGAGCAGCAGGCCGCCGATCGCCGGCCGGCGCCCGGCCCGATCCGAAAACAGTTTCATGCCCCACTGACGGGCCGGACTGCGCCGGGGGACGCACTTTCCGGCCGCAGCGCCTGCGGTCACTGCGGGCCGGACCGCTGCTCCGGCTCGGCGGAGCAGCGGTCCGCGACCGGGCGGCGGGAGGTCAGCGGTCCGCGGTCAGCAGCTTCGCCACCTCGCGGGCCCGGGTGTGGGCGGCCTGGCGGGCGGCGTCGGCGTCGGCGGTGGCCAGGTTGGGACGCAAGTGGATGGGGCTGATGTCGGTGACGCCGGCCCAGCGGAGCCAGTCCTCGAAGTACGGGGCCTGGAAGTCGGCGCCGAAAGCGGGCGGGCGGGACGGGCCGTACACCGCGCTGGTGTAGACGACGACGGCGCGTTTGCCGCGCAGCAGACCGGTGTAGCCGGTCTCCGGGTCGAAGCCGAAGGCCAGGCCGGGCTGGCTGACGACGTCGATGAACTGCTTCAGGATGTACGGGACTCCGGCGTTCCACATGGGAACGCTGAACAGGTAGGTGTCGGCCTCGTCGAACCGGCGGAACGTGGCGATCGCGGCCTGCCACGCCTCGGCGGCCGGACCGGACGGCTGCTCGCCGGCGAAGACCGTCATCTTCGCGCTGACGGCGTCCGGCCCGAAGGGCGGGAGTGTGCCGTCCCACAGATTCCACTCGTCGACGGTCACGTCCGGCTTCACCTCCCGCACCGTGTCGAGGAAGGTGGCGGCGACGGCCAGGGACTCCGACCGCGGGCCGCGCGGGGAGGCGGCGAGGTGCAGGAGCTTCATGATGGTCCTCCAGGACGGTTTGAATGCGTGCGCACGCACATTCTCATCCTGTTGCGTGCGCACGCACAAGAATTCGGTAGGCTCCAGTGATGAGCGACACCGACGTGGCCGCGTGGGCGGCACTGCTGCGGGTGCACGCCGCGGTGGTCCCGGCCCTCGACCGGGAGCTGCAGGCCGCCTGCAACCTGCCTCTCACCTGGTATGACGTGCTGCTCGAACTGAACTACGCGCCCGGTCGGCGGCTCAGCATGGGCGAGCTCGGACAGCGCGCGGTGGTCAGCCGTACCCGGGTCAGCCGGGTCGTCGACGCGCTCGCCGAGGCGGGGCTCGTCACCCGGGAGAGCAATCCGGACGATCGGCGGTCCGCGTATGCGACGCTCACCGAGGCGGGACGGGAACGATTCCGGGCCGCCGCGCCGGTCTACCTCGACGGGATCCGCCGGCACTTCACCAGCCTGATCACGGGGGAGGAGTCGCGTACCATCGCCGTCGCCCTGCAAAAGATCCTCGACGCGCGGTGACGGGCGTCTCCTACCTGCAGGTTCTGCGTAGTGGCCGGCTCGCCGGAGTGATCGCCGGCGACGCTGCCGGCAAACTCGGCGACGGCATGCTCTTCGTGGCGCTGCCGCTGCTCGCCCTGCAGATGCACGGAAGCCTGCGCCCGGCCGCGGCCGTCTCGATCGTCATCTCGGCGCCGTACGTGCTGGCCATGGCCCTGTCGCTGTATTTCGGCGCGGGACGACGGCGGTTCGACGCGCGACTCGTCGTGGCCGTCGACGGAGTGCTCCGGGCCGTCGCGTTCGGGGTGCTCGGGCTGGTCGCCGACGCCGGGCGGATCTCGTTCGGCTGGCTGGTCACGGCGCTGGCCGTGGGGTCGGGGCTGCGGCTGATGTCGACGAGCGGGCGGCGCCTGCTGGCCACCGGGATGGCCGGGGAACGCGCCCGCCTTTCGGTGAACGGACTGCTCGGCACCTCCGACAGCCTTGCCATGTACGTGGTCGGCCCGGCTCTCGGCGGTGTGCTGGCCGCGGTCACCCGTCCCGGGATCGCGGTGGCCGTCGGCGGGTGCGCCTACCTGTCGCTGATCGTCTGTGCGGCGCTGGCCCGCAACGCCTCGGCGGACACGTCCGCGCCGACCCGGTCCGGCTGGTCGGTGCTGCGCCGCAACGCCGTCGCCTACCGGCTGCTCGTCGTGGATTTCCTGTTCAACCTGTTCTACGGGCCGGTCGAGGTGGCGTTGCCGCTGCTCGTGACGGCCGACCTGGGCGCGGGGGCGGGCGCGCTCGGCACACTGTGGACGTGTTTCGGGGCGGGCGCGCTCACCGGGGCGGTGCTGACCGGGCAGTTGCGCCGGTTCCCGCCGCAGGCCACGGTCGTCGTGATCATCGGCGGCTGGGCGGCGGCGATGGTGCTGCTCGCGGTCGCGGCGGCCGTCCCGGTCGCGGCGGTGGCGCTGATCGTGGGCGGTGTCGTGTACGGGCCGTTCCTGGCGGTCGCCTACACGTTCCTGCAGGACAACCTGGACGACGAGGACCAGCAGCCGGTGCTGACCATCTACGCCGCGGGGATCGCCCTGGCCGCGCCCCTCGGCCTCGGCGTCGGCGGGCCGGTGGTCACGCTGCTCGGCGCCCGCGGCGGGATCGCGGCGTCCGCGCTGGTCACAGCCGTCCTGGCGCCCGCCGTCTGGTGGTGGATCAAACCCCGGGCGGCCCGGTGACAGCGGCGCCGGACCACGGCCGGGTGGGCGGTGAAATCTGCCGATCGATCGATGGCTTCCGGGAGTAGGGTGAGGCCAGGACCGCCGCGCCGGGATCGCCGCCCGGCGGGCGCGCTGTCGGCCGGGAGTGGGCAGCCTCTCGCGTGGCAGCCACGGGGCGGCCCGGGTCCGGCGGGACGGCTCCGGGCGTACGGTGAAGGGGGTCGGATGGGGTCCACCTCGAGTGACCGCGCCACGATGGCCGAGATCGCCCATGCCGCGGGGGTGTCGCTGCCGACCGTGTCGAAGGTGTGGAACGGGCGTGCCGACGTCTCCGAGCACACCCGGCAGCGGGTCGACGAGCTGCTGCGCCTTCATGGGTATCGGGGCCGGCGGCAGTGGCGGCCCGACTCGGCCGGCACCGTCGACGTGATCTTCCCGGAGATCGACTGCGCGTGGGAGGGCGAGCACCTGCGCGGCATCGAGGCGGCCGGGCATGCCGCCGGCGTGCGGATCGTGGTGTCCTCGCTGGACCGGGGCGAGACCGCGCGGCGGCAGCTGGTGCAGCGGCTGCGGGCCGGGCGCACCGACGGGGCGATCCTCGCGACGGTGACCGCCGCAGGCCCGCTCGTCAAGGCTCTGAACAGGATGAACGTGCCGGTGGTGGCGCTCGATCCGGCGTCGCGGACAGCCGGGGACATGCTCAGTGTGGACGCCGCGAACTTCGCCGGCGCCCGGGCGGCGGCCGCGCATCTGCTGGCGCTGGGGCATCGGCGGATCGGGCTGATCGCCGGGCTCGACGAGCTGATGTGCAGCCGTGCGCGCCGCGACGGGTTCCTGGCCGCGCACGACGACGCCGGCGTCCCACCGGACCCCGGTCTGGTGGAGCGTGGCGGGTTCGACTTCCCGTCCGGGGTCGTCGCGGGCGGGCGGCTGCTCGATCGTGGCACGCCGCCGACCGCGATCTTCGCGATGAGCGACCTCATGGCGATCGGTGTCTACGAGGCGGCGCGGCGCCGTGGAGTGTCCGTTCCTGATCAGCTGAGCGTGGTCGGTTTCGACGATCTGCCCGGTGCGCGGTGGGCGGCGCCGCCGTTGACCACGGTGCGGCAGCCGCTGCGCGAGATGGGGGCGCTGGCGACGCGTACCGTCCTGGGACTGGCCGGTGGCGGGGTCCTCGACACGCAGCTGGTGATCCGGGAGAGCACAGCGCCGATCTGAGATGCGTACTGAAAACACTCACCGTGCGGCGGTGGATGACGCATATCGCCCGCGGTGCCCAGCGGACGGGATGGCCTCGGGTCTTGCGGGCCGAAGGGCGCTGGTCAGTAGCCTGGTTCGATGATCAACCATGAGGTGGTGGCGAGGCGTTCCGGCAAGTGGTGGTTCTTGAAGGTGCCCGGACTGAGGTTCTGCGCCACCCAGGCCCGGCGGCTGTCCGAGGCCGACGGGATGGCCCGTGAGGTGATCGCCATGCAGACCGATACCGCCGAGGACTCGTTCACCATCACGCTGCGGGTCGAGCCGGGTCGGCTGAACAACGAGGGCAAGCAGGACCGCAACTTCCTCGTGCGGTATGCGGTGACCGGTCCGGACTACGCGACCGCGGCGAACCCGGTCGGCGTGGCGGCGTAGCCGGACCGACCGGCGTGCCGATTTCCACCCGGGCGTTGCGGCCGGGCGACGAGCACTTGCGGGCGAGCGCGCCGGTCGGCATTCAGCGCAGCCGGCGGGCGCTCGACGTGACCCGGCGGGCGGGGGAGGTCAACTTCGAGGCCGATTTGCGGTACGACTTCGCGACCGCGCTGCTGCGGTCCGGCGAGGGGACGGCGGCGCGGGCGGAGTACGAGCGGTCGCTGGCGGTGGCCCCGGAGCGGCGGCAGCCCTGCGCGGAGGCGCGAGCGACCGCCGGTCTGGCCGATTGTTCCGCTTTACACCGATAAAGTGTGGAATGTGCGGACGATTGAGTTGCGGGTGCACGGTGTGGGTGGCGCCTCTCCGGCCGCCCTGCTGGGCACCACCCGGTTCCGTCAGGTGTGGGGTGACCGGATCGCCGGGTTCTACGTGGCCACCGACCCGGTCCGGGGCCGCGAGGTCGAGGCGTACTGCTGGGGTGGCATGACCTCACGCAGCAGCTCCCGGGTGCTGTGGCTGCTGCTCTTTCCGTTCATGCTGGCCAACGTCGCCGGCTGGACCTGCTCGGCCCGGGTGCGGCGGGACCGGTGGGCGTTCCCGGTGCACCGTGCCTGCGCCCGGCTGGCGGCGCTCGCGGTCACCCTCAACCTGCTGCTGATCACCGCGATGATCGCCATGGACGTGTGGGCGTACCAGTTCTGCGGCCAGGAGCGCGACCCGTCGTGGCTCTGGCCCAAGCGGGTGCTGCACGTGCCCGGCCCGACGGGGCGGCGGGTCGTCGCCGGCGCGCTGCTGGTGCTGGCGAACCTGCTGGTGATCGGACTGCTGGCCCGCCGCACGCGGAGCCGCTACGAGGACGTCACCCCGGTCGGGGCGGTCGGCCGGGCCCCGGCGCGGGGCAGTGCGGCCGCCCTGCCGGACGGTGTGGCCGACCCCCGGTTCTTCGACGGCGAGGCGACGGTACGGCGGCTCGGGCGGCTGCACCTCTGCGCCGGGGTGGCCTGGCTGACCCTCCTGCTGGCCTACGTCGGCGGGTTCGTCCCCGGTCACGCGGGCACGGCGCTCACGGCCGGCGCGGCCGGCGCGGCGGTGGTGCTCGCCGCCGCGACGGTGCTGCTGGCGTGCGAGGCGGCGGGCGACCGGCTGGTGCTGCCGCTGACCGTGGCGGCGCCGGTGCCGCTGGCCGTCGTGGCGGCGTGCGTCTGGTTCGCGGAGCCTCCCCCCACGGTCCCCGGTCACCTGCCCGGCATGGGTCTGGTCGCTGTCGTCACCCTCGCCCTGGTTGTCGCCTCGGTGTTCGCGCGGGTGCTTCTCATGCCGCTGATCGTGCTGGTCCGGCGGCTCGGTTTCCGGCAGGCGGGTTCGACCTGGCAGGCGGCGCCGTTCGTGGTGGCCGTGCTCAGTCTCCTCAGCACCAACGGCGTGGGACTGGGCTCCCTGATCGCCGTCGGCAAGTCCCTCGGCGCCGTCAAATTTCTCGACGGCTCGCTCGCCGCCGCCGGCCAGGGCGCCGGCGGCCGGATCGCGATGTTCGCGGCGCTGCGTGAGGTGACGCCGTGGCTCACGCTGGCTCCGGGTGCGGTGCTCGTGCTGTTCCTGCTGGTCCAGGCGGCGCGCTGGGTCGCCGCGGGACTCGGGGACCGGACCGCGCCGGTCATCGGGGAGTACGCCGGACGGGCCGCCGCCGAGCCGGCGCCACCACCGCCGTTCGACACGTGGCGTCGCAGCGCGCTGCCGTCCGAGAACCTGACGCCGGCCTGCCGACGGCAGACGTGGGCGTGGGTCCGGTCGATCACGCGGGCACGGGAGCTGGCCCGCTTCACCCCCGACATCCGGTACCTGCTCACCGGGATGGCGGTGAGCATCCTGGTCGTCGCCGTGCTGCCCGCGAGCGTGCGGGATCTGTCCCGGGCCGACGACGAACTGGCGGTGTGGCTGGCCGTGCTGATCCCGACCACCGGTGTCGCGTTGCTGCGATGGGGCTGGCGTCACCCGTACGCCCGCCGCTGGGTCGGTGTCCTGTGGGATGTCGGCACGTTCTGGCCGCGCGCCTTCCACCCGTACGCCCCGCCCTGCTACGCCGAACGCGCCGTCCCCGACCTGCAACGCCGGATCCGGTGGCTGCGCGACAGCGGCGCCCGGGTCCTGCTGGTCGGCCACAGCCAGGGCAGTGTCCTGGCGGCGGCCGCCCTGGCCCAGCTCCGCGACCCGTCCGGCACCGTGCTGATCACCTTCGGCTCGCCGCTGACCACCCTGTACGGCTGGGGCTTCCCCGCCTACATCGACACGGCCCTGTTCGACCGGCTGAAGTGCCGCTGGCTCAACTTCTCCTATCGGACCGACTACATCGGCGGCCCGATCGGCCATCGCGACGTCGACGTGCCCCTGCCGGACCCGGCGACCTCCTGGTACGTCGCCGGCGAGCCGATGCCGCCGCTGCGCCGCCACACCGGCTACTGGTCCGACGAGGCGATGTGGGAGAGCATCGACCGTGCGGCGGCGCCGGCCCCGGCCCCGGCGAGCACGGCCGCTCCTCGCTCATGAGGGACGCGGAACGGCGGAGGGCGCCTTGTCCCGGCACTCCTCCACGGTGGTGCAGGGAAACACCACCTTCCGGACGCCGGGCATCGCCTCCAGGTCCTTGGCGGCCTGGCTGTCGCGAAGCTCCCGGACGGCGGTGTAGTCGGACACCGTCGTGCGGAACGACTCGGGAAGATACTCCTGCTCGACGTTCTTCATGAAATCCGGGTCGTCGGGCCAGAGCTGCTTGAATCGCTCGTAGGCCGCGGCCTTGTCCTCGAAGGCGACCGCGACGACATCCGGCTGCTTCTCCAGCCAGCTCCGCAGGGCGGTCCTTTCCGGCTCGGTCGCCTCGTCGTCGAGGAACACGGTGAAGACGGCGGGCTTCTCCAGGATCTCCTCGATCTCCTTCTGGAACTTCTCCTCGGGCGTGTCCTTGAACAGGCCGCACCCCGTCACCACGGCCAGGGTGACCAGAGCCGCAAAGATGATCTTCAACGTCCGCACGACGTAGGCTAGCAGCGCCGCATCAGGCCCGGACCAGCGCCGGAGCGGCCTCGACCGCGGCCGTCGCGCGGCCCGGCACGAGCAGCGACACCCCGAAGGCGGCCGCGCTCGCCGCCGCCAGCAGCAGGAACGCCATCGTGTAGCCGGTCTCCGCGGGCAGGCCGTGTGCGCCCGGATGCGCGGTGACGATGGCGCTGACCAGGGCCGTGCCGATCGACGCGCCGATGGTGCGGATGTTGGTGTTCATGCCGCTGGCCGCACCGGTCTGGTGCCGCGGGACGGCCTGCACGATCAGGTTGATCATCGAGGAGTAGATGAGCCCGAGACCGATGCCGAACACCCCGGCGGCCAGCGAGACCGTCCACTTGTGACCATGGGCCAGCGCCAGCACGAGACAGGCCGCGGTGCCCATCGCCGAGCCCCACAGCAGCTGCGCCTTGTTGCTCACCCACCGGGTCAGCGGGCCGCTGAGCGAACCGAACACCGCCATCGCCACCAGCATCGGGGCCATCAGCAGGCCGGCGCCGGTCACGGACGCGCCGAACCCGTACCCGGAAGCCGCCGGGACCTGCATGAGCTGGGGCAGGAACGCGAACACGCCGAACATCGCGGCGCCGAAGAGCATGGCGGCGAGGTTGGTGGTCCAGACCGCGGGCAGACGCATCATCCGCATGTCGATCAACGGCTCGGCGGCGCGCAACTCGGCCGCCATCCATCCGGCCAGCAGGGCGATGGCCAGGGCGAACAACGCGATGGTACGCCCGGAGCCCCATCCCCAGACGGCGCCCTTGCTCAGTGGCAGCAGCAGGGCGACGAGCCACCCGGCCAGCAGCACCGCCGACACGATGTTGATCCGCCCGGGGCTGCGCACCGGTGACGCGGGGATGACCCGCCAGGCCACGAAGCCGACCACGGTGACCACAGCCATCGGGATCCAGAAGAGCCACCGCCAGTCGAGGAACCCGACGATCGGCCCGGCCAGCACGATGCCGACGCCGCTGCCGGTGGCGATGACCGCGGCGAGGGTGCCGATGGCGGAGGCCACCCGGTCCGGCGGGAACTCGTCGCGGATGATCCCGAACGAGACGGGGAAGACGGCGGCGCCGAGGCCCTGCAGCACCCGGGCGGCGATCAGCACGCCGATGCTCGGGGCGAGCGCGGCGATCAGGCAGCCGAGGGCGATGGCGGCGAGCGCGACGAGCAGGGTCCGGTCCTTGCCGATGATGTCGGCGACCCGGCCCATCAACGGGGTGGCGACCGAGGCGGCGAGCAGCCAGGCGGTGAGCACCCAGGTGACCGTGCCGGTGGAGGTGTGCAGGTCCTGCTGGATGGTCGGCAGGACCGGGGTGAGCAGGCTCTGCATCAGCGCGAACGCGGCGGCGGCCGCGGCCAGAACCGCGAAGGTCGTCCGTGGCGTGGCCTGGTAAAGTCGAGGCATGCCTCCACATTACCGGAGGCTAGCCTCCGATTCGCAAGGGGTTTACGGATGACCGAGACGCCGATCACGGTGCGCCGGCCTCAGCGGGCCGACGCCCGGCGCAACTTCGACGCGCTCCTGACCGCCGCCCGCGCCGCGTTCGCCGCCAACGGCGCCGACACCTCCCTCGAGGAGATCGCGAAGACGGCCGGCGTCGGCGTCGGCACGCTCTACCGCAACTTCCCGACCCGGCAGGATCTGATCGAGGCCGTGTATGTGGAGGAGGTCACCCAGCTCAGCGCGGCCGCCGAAGCGGTCGCCGACCAGGCGCCGTGGCCGGCGCTGCGGGCCTGGCTGGAGCGTTTCGTCGACTACGTCGCCACCAAACGCGCGATCGTCGACCTGCTCAACCGCGATTCGGAGATGTTCAGCGCCTGCCGGGCCGTCATGTATGCGGCCGGTGAACCCCTCTTCGCCCGCGCCCAGCAGTCCGGCGAGGTCCGCCCCGACGCGGTCTTCGACGACGTCCTGCGCCTGGTCTCCGGCCTGAGCTCGGCCGCCTTCGTCGACGACGGCCAGCGCCGCCGGGTGCTCGACATCGCCCTGGACGGGCTGCGTCCCCGCCCCTGACCGGCAGACCCGTCCGGCTGGTCGTGGGAGCTGTCCCGACGGCCGGGCGACAGCACCCGGGACCTGCCGGCCGGGGAACGGCGACGGCCCGGCCCCTGAACGGGGAGGCCGGGCCGTCGCGGTGGGGGGTTACTTGGTGAGCGGGGCGAGCTTCGGGTCGTCGGTGTACGCCTCGGCCGCGTTGGCCTTGGTCACGATGACCGGCGGCAGCAGGTAGGCCGGGACGACCTTGACGCCGTTGTTGTACGACTTGGTGTCGTTGACCTGCGGGGTGGCCCCGGTCTGCAGCGTCTTGACCATGTTGATGGTCTCGGCGACGAGCTTGCGGGTGTCCTTGTTGATCGTCGAGTACTGCTCACCGGCCATGATCGACTTGACCGACTCGACCTCGGAGTCCTGGCCGGTGACGACCGGGATCGGCTTGCCGGCGCCCTTCACCGAGGTGATGATCGCGCGGGCCAGGGTGTCGTTGGGGGAGAGCACGCCGTCCAGGGTCTTGCTGGTGTAGGTGGAGGTGAGCAGGGAGTCCATCCGGCTCTGCGCGTTCTCCGCCTTCCAGCCCTGGGTGGCGGTCTGCTTCACGTCGGTCTGGCCGGAGCCGACGATCACGTCACCCTTCTCGATGGCCGGCTTGAGGACCTCCATGGCGCCGTTGAAGAAGACACCCGAGTTGTTGTCGTCCGGCGAGCCGGAGAACAGCTCGATGGTCCACGGGCCGGTCGCCTTCTTGGCCTTCATGCCGTCGAGCAGCGCCTGGCCCTGCAACTGGCCGACCTTGAAGTTGTCGAAGGCGATGTAGTAGTCGACGTTCGTGGTGTTGGTGATCAGCCGGTCGTAGGCGATGACCACGGCGCCGGACTGTTTGGCCTGCTCGACCTGGGTGGACAGCTGGGCCGCGTCGGTCGCGCCGATCACGATGACCTTGGCGCCCTTGGTCACCATGGCGGTGATCTGGGCCTGCTGGTCGGCGACGGTGGTGGAGGCGCCGGCGTACTGGACGTCGGACTGGAAGCCGGCCTCCTTGAGCCCGTTGGTGAACAGGTCACCGGCGAGCACCCAGTTCTCCGACGTCTTCGACGGCAGGGCCACGCCGATCAGCGCGTCCTTCGCGAAGCCGGCGGCCGGCGCCCCGGACGAGCCGCCGGCCGGGGCCGACCCTTCCCGGTCGTTGTTGCACCCGCTCGCCACCAGGGCGGCGGCAAGGCCGACTGCAAAGATCTTGGCCAAAGAGGTACGCATCAAACAGCTCACTTTCTCGAAAGGGAACCGGTGGGGCTGGGGGCCGGGGGAGCGGCGGGGGCGGGCGGATCCTCGCGACGGAACGGCCGCGTGAGCGACGCGACGATCGAGAAGCGGCCCTGTTGCTTGTTGTAGACGTCGAGGGCGACCGCCCCGAGCAGGAACAGTCCCTTGATGATCTGGACCTTGTCGGAGCCGGTGCCGATGAGCTGGAGCCCGTTGTTGAGCACGGCCATGACGAGACCGCCGACGATCGAGCCGCTGACCGTGCCGAGACCACCGGAGACCGCGGCGCCGCCGATGAAGACGGCCGCGATGGCGTCGAGTTCCCAGCTCAGCCCGTCCTGCGGACCGGACGCCGCGGACCGCGCCACGAAGATCATCCCGGCGAGCGCGGCGAGCACGCCCATGTTGGTCATCACCAGGAAGTTGACCCGGCGCAGCTGGACGCCGGACAGCTCGGCGGCGCGGGCGTTGCCGCCGACGGCGTAGATGTGCCGGCCGCCGGCGGTGTTGCGGGTGTAGAAAGAATAGGCGATCACCAGGACGGCGAGGATGATGCCGGAGACCGGGAAGCTGGTGCCGACCCGTCCGCCGGCGAACCGCAGCGTGGCGAAGACGATGACGCCGAGCATGATCACCAGCCGGAGCACCGAGATCCACAGCGGAGCCGGCTCGGCGCCCTCCATCTGCAGCCGGACCTGCCGGGAGCGCCACTCCCGCCAGATCACCGCGGCGCACAGCAGCAGGCCGAGCAGCAGCGTCAGATTGTTGTAGCCGGTGGCCGGGCCGACCTCGGGCAGGTATCCGGCGCCGATGGTGCGGAAGCCCTCCGGCACGGGGACGGTGTCGGCGTTGCCGATGTACTGGTTGCCGCCGCGGAACAGCAGCATCCCGGCGAGCGTGACGATGAACGCCGGCACTCCGATGTAGGCGACCCAGAAGCCCTGCCAGGCGCCGATCAGCGCGCCGACGGCCAGGCCGAGGACGATCCCGGCCGGCCAGGGCACGTCGTACTCCTGGATGGCCTTGGCCACGACGATGCCGACGAACGCGGCGACCGAGCCGACCGACAGGTCGATGTGCCCGGCGACGATCACCATCAGCATGCCGATGGACAGGATCGAGATGTACGCGTACTGCTGGGTCAGCGCGATCAGGTTGCCCGAGGTGAGGGTCAGCCCGTTCGTGGCGATCTGGAAGTACACGATGATCGCCACCAGGGTGAAGATCATCCCGAATTGACGGGCGTTGGAGGTCGTACCCCCGAAGAGGTTCTTCTGCAGGTCTCGTATGCGGCTCATGCGTTGCTCCGGGTCGAGGTCATCCGCTTCATCAGGAGTTCCGGGTCGGCGTCGCGCCGGGCGACCTCACCGGTGATCGTGCCCTCGGCGACCGTGTAGATCCGGTCGCAGAGGCCGATCAGCTCGGGCAGTTCACTGGAGATCAGCACCACGCCTTTGCCCTCGTCGGCGAGCCGCTGGATGATCCCGTAGATCTCGTACTTGGCGCCGACGTCGATGCCCCGGGTCGGCTCGTCGAGGATCAGCAGGTCCGGGTCGGTGAACATCCACTTCGCGAGGACCACCTTCTGCTGGTTGCCGCCGGAGAGCCGGGTGACCGGCTCGTCCACGGTCGGCGTCTTGATCCGCAGGCTCTGCCGGTAGCCCTCGGCCTCGTGGTACTGGGCGGCCTCGTCGAGCACGCCGTGCCGGGTGATCTTCGACAGCTTCGCGGCGACGACCGAGGTCTTGACGTCGTCGAGCAGGTTCAGGCCGATCGCCTTTCGGTCCTCGCTCACGTAGGCGAGACCGTTCCTGATCGCCTCGGCGACCGACCTGATCTCCACCTCACGACCGTCTTTGAAGATCTTTCCGCCGAGGTGTACGCCGTACGAGCGCCCGAAGACACTCATCGCCAGCTCGGTCCGTCCCGCGCCCATCAGCCCGGCGAACCCGACGATCTCGCCACGGCGGACCGTGAAGCTGGAGTTCTTGCAGACCAGCCGCTCGGCCGAGATCGGGTGCCGCACCGTCCAGTCGCGAACCTCGAAGAACACCTCGCCGATCTTCGGCTCGTGCTCGGGGAACCGGCTCTGCAGGTCACGGCCGACCATGCCGCGTACGATCCGGTCCTCGTCGACGTCCCCACCGGCGACCCTGATCGTCTCGATGGTCCGCCCGTCGCGCAGGATGGTGATCGCGTCGGCGATCGCCTCCACCTCGTTGAGCTTGTGCGAGATCATGATCGAGGTGATGCCCCGCTGCTTGAACCCGCGCAGCAGGTCGAGCAGGTGACGGGAGTCGTTCTCGTTGAGCGCGGCCGTCGGCTCGTCCAGGATCAGCAGCTTGACGTCCTTGGCGAAGGCCTTGGCGATCTCGACGAGCTGCTGCTTGCCGACGCCGATGTCCTTGACCAGGGTGTCCGGGTCCTCGTTCAGCCCGACCAGGCGCATCAGCTCGAGCGCCTGGTGGTTGGCGGCCTTCCAGTCGATGCGGCCCCAGCGGCGGGGCTCGTTGCCGAGAAAGATGTTCTCGGTGATCGACATGCCCGGGATCAGCGCGAGCTCCTGGTGGATGATCACGATCCCGGCGTGCTCGCTGGCCCGGATGTCACCGAACCGGCACGGGAGTCCCTGGTAGACGATCTCGCCCGAGTAGGAGCCGTACGGGTGGACGCCGCTGAGCACCTTCATCAGCGTCGATTTGCCCGCTCCGTTCTCCCCGCAGATGGCGTGGATCTCGCCGGAGTTGACCACCAGGCTCACATCGGACAGTGCCTTGACCCCGGGAAACTCCTTGGAGATCGATCGCATCTCCAGCAGCGCGTTACCCACGTGAACCCCCGGTACAGCCGAAAGATCAACTTCCGCGAAGTTGACGTTTCCGCACTGTAAACTTGATCAACAGATTCCGCTATATAAGCAAGGCCTTTCCTGGTTCCGGAACCGACTCAGCCGACGTCCACGCCCCAGTGCCGCTTCACCAGCCGGTCGGCCTGCACGGCGGAGCCGATCAGGAGCCCCAGCGCGATCGGCCCGAAGAAGATGATCACGAGGCCCTCGCCGATGTTCGCGCCGATGCCGCCGGCCGTCACCACCCGCCATGAGAACCCGACGATGACCGCGATGGTCATGAGCTGCGCCAGCACCCACCACCATCCCCGGTCGAGTCGCCCGGCGACCGACTCGCGCAGGAGCACCCCGAGCGCCAGCAGCACCAGCGCGCAGGCGACGATCCCGAGGATCAGGTCGCCGGCCGGGCCGAGGGTGACCGGCCGGAGTCCGTAGTCGAGCCGTTCACCCTGAGCCGCCAGCGCGAGCGCCTCGGCATCGGTCTGATCGCCCACCAGGAACGAGGTCGCCACCGGAGTAGCCAGAACCATGACGATCCCGGCACCAAGCGCCAAATACATGAAGAAGCACATCGCAATCGATTGAGGCCGGCAGGGTTCGGCAATGATCGCCGACCCTCGCCGGCCTGTCCATCAGCCGCAGAGCTGCCGGAACTCGTCACCGAGCAGAGTGCGCAGCCGCTCCAGGGCGCGGGCGTTGCGCATCTTCACCGCCGACACCGACAGACCCAGGATCGACGCGACCGTCTCGACGCTGTGGTCCTCGGCGTGCCGCAGCACCAGCACCGCACGGTCGCGCACGTCGAGGCGGGCCAGCGCGTCCACCAGCGTGACCCGCAGCTCCGGCGCCCCCGCAGGCTCTCCACCGGCGCGGTCCGGCAGGTCGGCCAGCACGATCTCGGAGCCACTGCGCCGGCTCTGCTGATCGAAGACCACGTTCATCAAGACCCTGCGGCTGTACGCTTCCACGCTCGCCTTCGTGCGGACGCGATCCCACGCCGCGTACATCTTGGCCAGGGTGTGCTGGGTCAGATCCTGGGCCAGATGCCAGTCCCGGCACATCAGATAGGCGCTGCGCCGCAACCGGGTGCCGGCCGCCTCCACGAACGCGGTGAACTCCTCGTCACGGGCCTCCTTCGCGCGCCGCCGGGCCCGGCTCCAGGCCGCCGGCGCCGCGGTGGAGGTGTCCGTCACCAGAGCCCCCCGACCGGGGCGTCCACCGGGCAGCGGTGGCCGATGATCTGCTCGACCCCGGGCATCGCCGCGAGCCGGGCCCGCACCGCCGCGTCCTGCTCGGCGGCCACCAGCCGCAGCCGGAACGAGTCCGGGAACTGGCTGGCGTCGATCGCCGCCACGAGCTCCGGGTTGTCCGCCCACAGACTGACGAACCGCTGGTGGGCGCTCTGCCGGCTCTCGAAGACCACCGCGCCGATCCGGGTGTCGCCGTGCACCGCCGCCTCCACCGCGGCCCGCTGCCGCTCGGTCGCGGCGGTGCCCAGGAAGACGGCCAGATCGGTGGCGCCCTCCTCGACCGGCTCCACCGAGCACGACGAGGCCGGCGCCGGCAGCATCGCCGCGGCGATCGTCACCGGCGGCGGCCCCGCGTCCCGGGGGAGGTTCGCCACCGCCAGGCCGCCGGCCGCCACGACGAGCACCGCCGCTCCCGCCGCGGTCAGCCCGGTGCGACGCCGGCGGATCCGCCCGCCCTCGGCCATGGCGGCCCTCGCCAGCGCGCCGGGCGCCAGACCCGGGTCGCCGGCGACCGCCTCGTCGAACCGGTCACGTAGGTGTCCGTCCACAGTCACTCTCCTGCCTCGTCGTTCGTCTACGGGTATGACCGGATGGCGGGCGGATGTGGTCACATCACCGCAGAATGCTCACGCGGAGTGCGGAAGGCGCAGCGGACGGTGGTGGTCTGGGGTGAGGATGACGGGATGCTGGACACTGCACGCCGCCACGAGTTCCGGGTCCTCGCCGCCGCGAAGCCGAGTCTGCCCGTCCTGCTGACCGCCGGTCGACTGGCCGGCCGGCTGAGCCGGGTGCCCCGCATCGGCTGGGTCACCTGCGACCCGGTGGTGGCCCGGCGCATCCTCAACGACCCGGCCCACTTCACCCTGCTCGGCGAAGGCGGCGTCGGACACCTGTGGGCGCAGGTGCTCGGCGACTGGGTCAAGGAGATCTTCGACGGCCCCGGCCACCACCGGCTGCGGAAGCGGACCCGCGACCTGTTCACCGACGACAACGCCCGGCAGCTCACCGACCGGGTGATCGGGCCACGGCTCGCGCAGGCCGGCGCCGAACTCGCCGCCGGGCGCGCCGTCGACGTCGCCGACCTGGGCCGGGTGCTCGTCGGACGGATCGTCGCTGACCTGCTGCAACTACGGGTCGCTGATCGCGACGACGCGTACCGGGAGATCTTCGCCGTCGGGGAGGAACTCGCCGCCCTCGCAATCGGCACCACCACCTCCACCCACCTCGCGCCGGAGACCGTCACCCGGGCCAAGGCGATCGTCGCCCGGCTCACCGTCAACGTGGCCGAGGCGTGGCGGACCGCGGCCCCCGAGACGGTGCTCGGCCGATGCCGTGACCTGGGACTCGACAAACGCCAGGCCGAAGGGCTGTCGACGCTGCTCATGGTCGCGGGCACCGAGACGGCGGCGAGCGCGATGGCCCGTACCGTCGCGATCCTGCACGACACCGGGGCCCAGCACCGGCTCCGCGCCGAACCGGAAAGGCTGCCCGACGCGGTCCGGGAAGGTTTGCGGGTCACCTCCCCGGCGCCGGTGATCGGCCGGGCGGTAGCCGCCGACGTCGACGTCGAAGGGCGCCGGCTGCGGGCGGGCGAGCGGGTGCTGATGCTGACCTGGACCGCCAACAACGCGGCCGGCGCCTTCGACCTGGACCGCGGCTACCAGCCGGACCAGCGGCAGCTGTGGTTCGGCGCGGGCCGGCACCTGTGCCTCGGCGCGCCGGTCGCCCGCGCCGAGATCACCGGTCTGCTGCAGACGCTGCTCGCCCCCGGCCGGGCCTGGCGCATCCACCGTCGCGGCTACCGGCGCAACGTGCTCATCCCGTCCTACGCCCACCTGCCGCTCCGCCTCGCCCGCCACTGACCGGCGTTGTGGTTGACTAGCGCGCATGGTCTTGTGCGTGCCCTCGTCCGCCCGGGTGATCCGGTGACCGCTGGGTCCGCCTCCGCCACCCGGCCGCACAACCGCAAGCAGTTGATCGTCGAGGCCGCCGGGCAGGTCTTCAGCGAGCGTGGCTACCACGCCGCGTCGATGGAGGAGATCGCCGCCGGGGTCGGCATCAGCGCCGCCGCGCTCTACCGCCACTTCCCGAACAAGTACGCGCTGTTCGCCGAGTGCGCCAACGTCATGATCGACCGGCTGGTCGCGGTGCTCGGCGACTGCCCGCCCGAGACCCCGCTCCCCGACGTGCTGGCCGCCCTGGCCCGGGTCACCGTCGCGCACCGGGCGTCCGGCGGGCTCTACCGGTGGGAGGCCCGCTACCTCGACCGCGACGACCGGCGGCTGCTGCGGGCCAAGTTCGCACGGCTCGTCGGGCGGGTCACCGAGCTGGTGGCCCGCGAGTTCCCGCTGCCCGAGGAGAGACTGCGGGCGGTGGCGGCGCTCGGCGCGATCGGGTCGATCACCATGCATCACACGTCGATCGCGCAGCGCCGCGTCGAGGAGATGCTCGTCGCGTCCGCGCTGCGGGTCGCCGCGACCGACCCGGCGGCGCCCGCCGGACACGCCGGCCCCGTCGACCTGCCCGGGCCGCCGGTGCCGCGGACCCGGCGCGCCGAGATCCTGGCGGCGGCGATCCCGCTGTTCGCGCGGGACGGGTTCGCGAACGTCACCAACGGGCAGATCGCCCAGGCGGTCGGTCTCGCCCCGTCGGCCCTCTACCGGCACTATCCCGGCAAGGTCGACATCCTGGTGGCGGCGTGCCTGCAGGCGGCCGGGCTGCTCGCCCAGGCCGTCGACCGCAGCCTGCACCAGGCGGCCGGCCCGCGCCAGGCGGTCGCGGCGCTGACCGCGGCGTACGTCGCCTACAGCTTCGAGCACAACGCGCTGACCAGCGTCGCCGAGGCGGAGATCGTCGGCCTGCCGCCCGCCCTGCGGGGGCCGCTGATCCTCGCCCAACGCGAGCACATCGCCGTCTGGGAGCAGCAGTTGCGCCTGGCCCGCCCGGACCTCGACCGCCGCCAGGCCCGGTTGCTGGCACATGCCGGGTTCGGTGTGGTGGTCGAGGCGGGGCGGGCGCTGCGATGGCGCGACACCCCGGCCCATCGCGACGCCGTGACGGCCCTGGTCATCGGCGCCCTGGGCGCCTGACCCCGCCCGGTGTCCGGCTGGTCGGGCGGCGACGCCGGTGGTGACGGATCAGGTCCCGGCACGGTTGCCGGTGGGGATCGTGATCGGGGTGTACGTCGGGGACGTCCCGTTGTTGAGGAACAGCATCGCCAGCCCGCGGATGAACTGGTCGAACAGCGAGAACGTGGTCGGGATGATCGGGGACAGGCCCTCACGGAACGCCACATACGCCGGCCAGCCGACCTCGATGACCGTGCGGGAGGCGTAGTCGCGGGGCAGCCTCAGCCAGTCGCCGACCCTGTCACCGAGCAGGTAACGGGCGAACTCGCGCTGGAATCCGCGGGTGACCCCCAGATCGACGGCGGACGTCAGGTTGAGCAGGATGTCGGCCAGGTCGATGCCCTCCGGGGTCGGCGCCATCAGCGGCGTCAGCGCATACGCCGACTGCGCCTTCGCGGCCGCCCACGTCGCCGGGATGAAGTCGTCGCGCACGCCCAGCAGATGCAGCGCCACCTGCCACATGTGCAGGAAGGCCTCCTCCTCGGCGGCTGACATGCGAATACCCCAGGACTTCAACTTCCCGTGTACGAACGTGCCGAGACTGTGGAACGTGATCAGGATGTCGCCGTTGCTGATCGGGATGAAGTCCTGGTCGTCGGTGACCGCCCGCCAGTGCGACGACTGGGGCAGGAGGTGCCGGACCGCGGCGTGGGTCAAGCGCGTCTTGTTCGACGTGACGACGAAGTGGCCGGTCGGCTTGAACGCGTCGAGGGCGCTCAGGTCGTACCCATAGGTGAAGGTTTTGGCGGCTCTTGATTTCATCACCGCGCCGCCCTCGGACCAGTAGACGTTGCGGGCCTCGCGGGGGATGACCGTGCTCATGATGCCGCTGCCGAGGCCGTAGAGCAGGAACAGATACATGCTCATGCGCTTGTTGAACTGGGCGGCCCGGTCGAGTTTCGCCTGGTCCGCCCAGGACGGCAGCCGGTTGTGGGTCTGCAGCCAGGCGGTCAGCGCGGCCGGGACGCCGCCGGGCAGCGCGTCACCGTTGTTCACCCACGTCTCGAAGGCGGTGTTGACGGCCGGGATCTGCCCGTTCTGCAGGAGCGAGGCGAGCAGCGGGTCGGTCGCGTCGTCCCACACACCCCACGGGTCGGTGATCGTGTCGGTCCCGGCGATCGAGCCCGCCGACGACCATGCCCACGCCGGGGACGGTGCCGCCACGCCGGCCAGTCCGAGCGCGGCACCCAGAGTGAGAACGCCTCTTCTGCTGAGATTTTGCATTCGCTTACCCACTTCCCGGAGGGTGGCAATTGCTGGGCTACTGGCATGTTTCAACGGTCGCCGGTATGTGATTTCCCATTAACATAGCGACCCCGGCATCCATCGGCAAGACTGGATGTCGGGGTCGTTGGGGCGCGGTACGGGCATAGCCGTGCCGACGGGTCCGGGCCGTACCGTGGTGGCCATGCTGTGGTGGCCGAACCGCCCGCCCACGCCTCACCGCACCGGCGGCGCCCATCCTGGCCAGACTGCCCGCTCGCGCCTCATCGCACCGGCGGCGCAAATCCTGGTCGAACGACCCGCCCACGCCTCACCGCACCGGCAGCGCCCACCCTGGTCGAACGACCCGCCCATGCCGCCCGGAAACAAGGTCGCCAACTCCGGCCAGCCAGCCCCGCCGAATCTGGCCACCCGGCCCGGCCACGGTTGATCGCAGCCGAGCCGCCCCTCCGGCCCCGCTGCCTCGACCCGCTGGCGCGGCTCGGTCCGGCCCACCCGGCCCCGCTGCCTCGACCCGCTGGCGCGGCTCGGTCCGGCCCACCCGGCCCCGCTGCCTCGACCCGCTGGCGCGGCTCGGTCCGGCCCACCCGGCCCCGCTGCCTCGACCCGCTGGCGCGGCTCGGTCCGGCCCACCCGGCCCCGCTGCCTCGACCCGCTGGCGCGGCTCGGTCCGGCCCACCCGGCCCCGCTGCCTCGACCCGCTGGCGCGGCTCGGTCCGGCCCACCCGGCCCCGCTGCCTCGACCCGCTGGCGCGGCTCGGCCCGGCCCACCCGGCCCCGCTGCCTCGACCCGCTTGCGCGGCCCGGCTCCGCCCGCACGGCCCGGCCGGGGGCCGGGTGCTGCCCTTGCGGGGAGGCGTGGCCGGGCTGGGGTTGGCGGCGCTGTCGCTTGGGGGGCGTGGCCGTCTGGGAGGCGTGGCCGCTTGCGAGGTCCCGCCGTGGGTCGGGGTGAGCGGCTCTGTTGCGGTGCGGTCAGGTCAGCGGGACAGGGCTGGGGTTGTCGAGCGGCGCAACGTCGTCGCGGCCACGGTGGCGATCGCCAGCAGGGCCAGGACCGTGATCATGGCGGCGCGCAGCCCGTAGTGCTCGCCGAGGAAGCCCAGCGCCGGCGGCCCCACCAGGAACGCGACATAACCGGCGGTGGCGACCAGCGACACCCGGGCGGTCGGGTTGTCGCCCGAATCGCCGGCGGCCGACAGCGCGACCGGGAAACCGAGCGCCGAACCCAGACCCCAGAGCAGCACCGCGGCGCCCGCCACGATCTGGTTGTCGACGAAGACGACCAGGGCCACGCCGATCGCGCCGATCACCGCGCTGGCGGCCAGGACGGTGGCCCGGCCGTACCGGTCGAGGAACCGGTTGCCGGTGAACCGGCCGATCGTCATGGCGGCGGCGAACACCACGTACACACCTGAGCCGAGCGCCGGGTCGACGCCGTGACCGTCCACCATGATCAGCGGCAGCCAGTCGTTCGCGGCGCCCTCGGCCAGCGCCATGGCCAGCACGATCGTGCCGATCAGCAGCAGCACCGGGTCGCGCCAGACCGGCCCGCCCCCGGACTCGGCACGGGCCTGCCGCCCCACACCGGACGGCAGACGGCTCGCGGCGATCAACGCCACCGGGACGCTGACCAGGCCGATCGCGAGCAGATGCCAGAGCACCGGGACCTCGGCCGCGGTGAGGACCATGCCGATGACCGCTCCGACGACCGTGCCGAAGCTGAAGAACCCGTGCATGGTCGGCAGCACCGGGCGCCCGAGAAGACGCTCGACGTCGGCGCCCTCGATGTTCATCGCGACCTCGCCGCCGCCCATGCCGATGCCGAACAGGAACAACCCCGCCGCGACGAACGGACTCTGATGCAGGGCGGCGCCCACCCCGATGACCGGGATGCTCAGCGTGGTCGCGACGATCCCGACGGTCGCCACCGGCCGCGTGCCGAAGCGGGTGACCAGCGTGCCCGAGCCGAGGATGCCGATCATCGAACCGACCGAGATGCCGAACAGGATCAGCCCCATCTCGGCGGTCGACGCGGCGAGCAGGTCACGGATGTCGGGGGTGCGCGTCACCCACGACGAGATGCCGAGGCCCGGCAGGAAGAAGAGGGCGAAGAGAGCGGTTCGGCGGCGGGCGGTGCTGTGGTCCATGATTAACCCTTCTGAGTGTGTACGAACGTACACACATCTGTGGGCTCCCTAGAATGGGCCGAACCGCCGGGCGAGGAGGATCACATGGGCGGACCGCGCAAGGTCGCCAACGATCCACTACGCAAGCAGCGCATTCTCGACGCGACGCTGGCCGTCATCGCCGAGCACGGGGTGCACGGCACCACCCACCGCCGGATCGCCGCCGAGGCCGGGGTGCCGCTCGGCTCGCTCACCTACCATTTCGGTTCGCTGGGCGACATCATCGAGCAGGCGTTCGCCCGGATGGCCGAGTCGATGTCCGAGCGCTACCACGCGGCCCTGACGGCGGCCCCCGACGAGCCGGCCGCTTGCGCCGCGGTGACCGACCTGATCTGCGGCGACGAGTACGCGACACCCCGCGAGCTGGTCCTGCTGCACGAGATGTACGCCTACGCCAACCACAACACCACCGTCGCCGAGAGCCTCCGCCAATGGTTGCGCCGAAGCCGAGCCAGCCTGGCCCGGCATTTCTCCGAGCCGGCATGCCGAGCCATCGACGCGCTGATCGAGGGCTGGCCCATGCACCAGGCCTGGGAGCGCGAGCCCCTGAACCGAGACCTCGTCCGCGCCACGATCACCGCCGTCGCCGACCGCCTCCGCTGACCGCCGCCCTGTCTGGGGCGCCGTGGCCGGCCGCCTCGGCCGACGACCGCCGTGGCTGAGTCGCCTCCGCTGACCGCCTCGGTTGACTGCCGCCGTGGCTGGGGCGTCGTGGCCGGCCGCCTCGGCTGACCGCCGCCGTGGCTGGGGCGTCGTGGCCGGCCGCCTCCGCTGGCCGCCGCCGTGGCTTGGGGCGCCGTCGCCGGCCGCCTCCGCTGGCCGCCGCCGTGGCTTGGGGCGCCGTCGCCGACCGCCTCCGCTGGCCGCCGCCGTGGCTTGGGGCGCCGTCGCCGACCGCCTCCGCTGACCGCCGCCGTGGCTTGGGGCGCCGTCGCCGACCGCCTCCGCTGGCCGCCGCCGTGGCTTGGGGCGCCGTCGCCGACCGCCTCCGCTGGCCGCCGCCCTGTCTGGGGCGTCGTGGCTGGCCGCCTCGGCCGACTACCGCCGTGGCTGAGTCGCCTCCGCTGACCGCCTCGGCCGACTACCCGCTGTCTGGGGCGTCGTGGCCGGCCGCCTCCGCTGACCACCGCCCTGTCTGGGCCGCTTCGGCTGACCGCCTCCGCTCGCCGCAGTCGTCGCTGGCTCGCGCCTCCTACCGCAGCGTCGTCAAGTGGGCTGTCAGCGCGCCGGCCAGCAACTGGTGGTCGTGAGCTGACGGATGCCAGTCGCAGCCCTGCAGGTCGAGGCCCAAGGCGTCGTTGTCGTAGTGCAGTGCGGTGATCCGGTGGTCGCCGTCGGCGGTGCGCTCGGCGACCACCTGCTGGACCGAGTCGGCCAGCGCTGTGGTGTTCCACAGCGACGGATAGGTCAGCACGATCTGGGTGCGGTGGCCGTACTGCTGCCGGATCTTGTCGAGGAAAGCGAGGTAGGCGGCCCGGAAGTCGGCGGCGAGTGCCGCCTCGTCGGGCCACCGCTCGCCCGGGTGCACCGGCGTGGAGAAGTCGTTGATGCCCAGCCCGATCACCACGGTTTGCGGTCGCCAGGTCGCGGGGCGGTCCCAGCCGGACTCGTCGGCGGCCTGCAGGGCGCGGTCGTAGTAGGTGCGGTAGTCGACGGTCGGGTTGCCGCCGTCGTAGTTGCGCACCAGGCCCATGCCGGACCAGGCGTTGAGCTGGTAGTCGGCGCCCAGCGCGCGGGCGGTGAGCGCGCCGAAGGACTGGTCGGCGTTGGTGTTGCGGTCGATGCCGGTGGCGCTGCAGTCGCGGTTCGTCGACGTGTTGCCGTAGCCGGCCGTCCAGGAGTCGCCGATGAACTCGATCTGCCGGCTGCGCGCGGCCGGTCTGCCCAGCAGGTCGCCGGTGAATCCGCCGAACTGGCCCGGGGTCCACGGGCTCTCGGTCCGCTTGGCGAGCCGCACCGTGTGCGTCCCGGGGCGCAGGTCACGGATCCAGTGGGTGGTACGACCCGGCGTGACGAGCGTGGCCGCGGCCTTGCCGTCGATCTGCACGTCGTAGTCGTTGACGGCGTCGTCGAGCACGATGCCGACGCTGGTGCCCCGGAAGCGGCCCTCGAAGTAGACGCCCGGCCAGGTATACCGCACGCCGGCGCCGCGGTCGTCGAGCCGGCCGACGGTGTGCACGCCGGTGAGCGCGCGAGTGTGCGGGGCGACGGCCCGGCCGGTGACCGGCGAGATCTTGCCGGCGCAGAGGCCTCGCTCGCGCAGGTCGGCGGCGATCCGTGGAATGGCCGCCACCGTGTTCGGCGGCCAGTCGTGCAGCAGGATGACGTCGCCGTCACCGAGTCGGCCGACGGCCGCGACGATCTCGTCGACCGAGGCGTTGTCCCAGTCCTTCGCGTCGACGTCGGCGTTGATCTCGGTGAGGCCGAACCGCCGCTCGACCGCGCGCAAGGCGTCGTTCGTGTCCAGATACGGCGGGCGGAACAGGGCCGGTGTCACGCCGGTGACCTGGCGGATCACCTCCTGCGTGCGGGAGATCTGGGCGGCCTGCTCGGCTTCCGGCAGCTGCGTCATGAACGGGTGGTCCCAGCTGTGGTTGCCGATCCACATGCCGGCCGCGACCTGTGACCTGGCGAGCGCCGGGTTGGCCTCGACGTTCTTGCCGGTGTTGAACATGGTGGCCCGCAGCCCCGCCTGCCGCAGCGCGTCGAGCAGGGCCGTGGTGTTGCCGGGAGTCGGCCCGTCGTCGAAGGTGAGCCCGACATATCCGGCACAGGCCCGGCCCGCGGTGGCGGGGGTCGGAGCGACGATGACCAGTGCGGTGGCGGCGATGAGGACGGCGAGGTGCTTCATCGACTTCCCTCCTGGGAGCGCTCCCGGTTAGACCGCCGTCGATGTTATCGCAAACTGGCCGGGACTGGTCGACTCGCCGGAACCGTGGTCCGCCGACGCCGAGCCGCCGTCCACCGTTTCTCCACGAGCGCGCACACCGCGGCCAGGGTCATCCCGATCAGCAGCCCGCACGCTGTCCCGAGAAGCGGCGAGTGGGAGAACGCCATCCCGCCCAGCCGGCCCAGCCCGATCACGTAGATCGCCCAGCCGAGGCTCGCGAGAGCGCTGTAGAGCGAGAACCGGCCCACCGGCATCCGCACCGAACCCGACATCATGCCGGTGGCCGTCCGCCCATACGGCAGAAACCGTCCGACCAGGATCGTCACCGCCCCGTAGCGCCGCAGCGCCCGCTCCGCCCGCTGCCGTGCGGCGGCCAGCTTGCCGCTGCTCATCCGGCTGCCCGCCTTGCGCCCGAGCACACAGGACACCCGGTCGCCGGCGACGCCACCGGCCACCACGACCGCCATGAGAGACAGGAGATGCGGCGAGCCGGTCGCCGACAGGGCGCCCAGGCTGATCACGACCGTCTCGGACGGCACGATCGGGAAGAACCCGTCGACCGTCACGGCCACGAAGACGATCACGTAGAGCCACGGTGAGCAGATCAGTGGCATCAGGTGATCCATCATGCGTCGTCGTCCTCCCCGTTGAGCCTGTCCTTGACCGTACGGGTCCCGGAGAAGCCACTGAATGGTGCCACCACGCCGCCACTGGTGGGGTTAGCACTACCCTCGCCCATGGGATACGCCCACAGGGGGCGCACAGTTCGACGCCGGAGGATCTTGACCGCCGCCGCTACCCTCGCCGGAATGACGACCCGGACCGCGCTGCGAGTCACCCGTGCGGCGATACTCCTGGTGATCGCGGCCGGTTTCCTGTGGAGCCTCTGTTTCGCCTGGCTGTACCTCTTCGGTGACGAGGGAGCGACGCCCCCGGACTGGCGGATCCCCGCGGTGCCGGCCGGCGCGACCGTCGTCGAGGAGGGTGTGCAGTGCGCGTCCGGCGGCTGCTGGTGGGGCCTCACCGTGAAACCGGCGCCCGGGCAGACCCCCGAGGAGTTGCGGCGCCGGATGGGCCTGGAGGCGGAGGAGAGGCTGGGGCCGACCCTCACCGATCCGGGGTACGTGGTCCGCGGCGCCCACATCCGGCAGGGCAGCGTCGTGGTCTACGTGAGTTACGCCTGACGGCTCACCAGCGGGGCGTCGCGTGAGATCTCCCGGAAGCCGACGCTGTGATAGAGGCCGCGGGCCCGCGGATGACCCGGCGCGCCCAGGCAGGCGACCGTCGCGTGGGTGGCGCCCAGCGACCGCACCCGCCGCATGCCGTACAACAGCATCGCCCTCGCCAGACCCTGCCGCCGGAAGCCCGGATGGGTGCCGACCGGCTCGAACTCCGCCGTACGGTTCACCTCGTCCAGCCACATGATCGTCGACGAGGCCATCGTCGAGTCCGGCGCCTCCACCAGAAGATGCAGGTCACCGCGATACCCGGCGGTCTGGCGAACCCCCTGGAAGCCCTCCGCCGTGAACGTCGACGGCGCCCACGCGTCCACATGCGCCCGTACCGCCGCCTCCGGCCCGGCCTCGTCGGCGGTGCGGAACCGGAAACCCGGCGGCAGCACCGGCTCCGCCACGTCGACCAGGTCACGCTGGTTGAGCTGGGTCCAGAAGCCGGTGTCACCCAGCGACGAGGGATCCGTCTCGTAGCCGTGCGCCGCCCACTGCTTCAACGCGAGCTCGTCGGCGGCCGTCGGCACCACGGTCCGCTCCAGGCCGGCGGCGACCTGTCCGTACCACTCGATGATCTCGTCGATCAGATCGGCGTGATCGGGGTGGATCTGATAGACCAGGTTCGCGTTGGTGACGTCCTTCGATCGGCCGTCGCTGCGAAACACCCGATGGGGGAGCTGCGCCCAGCCCCACGCCACCAGCCGCCCACCGGCGAACCACAGGCGGCGCGGCCAGGTCGCCCCGTGAGCGGCATGGCTCTTGCCCCAGTTCCAGGCCAGTTCGCCGTACGTCGCCTCGGCATTGACCAGGTGTGGATGGGTCGCGGTGACACGCTGGGCCAGACCCTGCATGAGCTGCACGTCCGCGGCCGTCAGAAGGTCGAGGTTCGTCATGGTGCGCGCCACTGTGTCAGAAATCGGCCCGGTCGTCGAGTCGATATCGTGGCCCTGTCGGCGGCTCTCCATGAACGGCTCATCGGCGAACTCCACCGCCGTCCCGGTCTCCACAGTTGCATTGGGCAGGGGCCGGGAGGTTGTCACCGGGCGCCGCACGGCATCGACGAGGCTCGGCTTCCCCGGCCGGCCATCGAGGGCTCCGAGTCCGGCTCGAGGTCACCCGCGGCCCGGCTTGCGGCCGGGGCCGCAGCCCGAACCCGGTGAGCCTGGTCAGCACAGTAGGCGCGGCTCACGGCAGGTCCCGCGCCGACCGGTCGTTTTCGATCAGGCCGAGCTGGTGGCGCAAGGCCGCGTCAACACGGTCCCGATCACCGGTGGCCAGCAGATCCAGCAGGCAGCCACGAAGCGCGGCCAGAACCGCGGTCCGCACGGCGGCGCCTTGCGCGGTGTCCCGCTCCGGTTGCGGCTGGTGCGCCGCGAGCAGCGCGAGCCAGTCCGTCACGGTCGATGCGGCGAATCCCGCCCAGGCGCCGTCGGGTTCGATCAGCGACCGGGTGTACGCCTCCGCCCACAGCCGCAGCAGCGGGCGGTGCCGGGGTTCGCGCAACCAGAGCCAGATCTGCTCGGCCGCCGTCGTCAGGCCGGCCGGCGGGCCTGCTTCCCCGAGGCTGCCGAGGACGGCCAGCTCATCGACGCGCGCTCGCGCCAGAAGGGCTTTGACCAGCCCGTCCTTGCTGCCGAACAGGTAGATCAGCACGCGCGGACTGGATCCGATCGCCGCCGCCAGCGGTCGCAGCGAGAGATCGGCCAGCCCATGCTCGAGCGCATATCGATAGGCCGCCTCCAGAAGTTCCACCTGTCGGACGGAAGGGCTGGGCGGTTCTTCGCTCATCGGGCTAGCCTACAGTTCACTGAAACAGTCGTTTCAGTGAACTCGGAGGGTCACATGACGTCAACGAAGCAACCGCACATCGAAATCCGCCGAGCCGACCGTCCCGGCGACCTCGGCTGGGTCGTGATGGCCCATGGCGAGGTCTACGACGAGCAGTTCGGCTGGAACACCGACTTCGAGACCCTGGTGGCCCGCATCGTCGCCGATTACGCCACCGACCACGACCCCAGCCGCGAGGCCGCCTGGATCGCCGAGGTCGACGGCGTCCGCGCGGGCAGCATCTTCCTGGTCGCCGGCGACGAGCCGGCGGTGGCGAAGCTCCGCATCCTGCTGGTCACGCCGGCCGCCCGAGGCCTCGGCCTGGGAACCCGCCTGGTCGACGAGTGCCTGGCCTTCGCCCGCCGTGCCGGTTACCGAACGGTCACTCTGTGGACCAACGACAACCTCACCTCCGCCCGCAAGATCTATCAGTCATACGGATTCACCCTGGTCGAGGAGAACCCGCACCGAAGCTTCGGCCACGACCTGGTGGGCCAGACCTGGACTCTCGACCTCGCCTGACCCGGTCGCGCCGCTGCCATCTCTCCTCGCCAATGTCACCACCGACGGGTCCGGATCAGCTCGTGATCGCCTCCTGTGTCGCGGCCCAGGCGGCCAGCAACTGCAGCCCGTCGCTGGACGAGGTGCCCGGCTCGGCAGAGTAGGTGACGATGGTCAGGTCGCGCTCGCCGGACAGCTCCAGCCCCTCGTAGGTGAGCTCCAGGTCGCCGACACCCGGATGCCGGAACCGTTTGACGCCGTGACGGTGCACGAACACGTCCTGAGCCGCCCACCAGGTGCGGAAGTTGTCACTGCGCATTGACAGCTCGCCGATCAGGTTCATCAGCTGCTGGTCGTGCGGGTGCTGTGCCGCCGCGATGTGCAGGGCGCCCACCGCCGACCGCGCCATCTGCGCCCACTCGGGATAGAACGCCTGCGCCTGCGGGGCGAGAAACGTGAACCGCATCGTGTTGACCGGCTGCGCCGGCGCGCCCGCGAACATCGGCGCATACAGTGCCCGCCCGAGCGGGTTGACGGCCAGGATGTCGAACCGGAAGTCTCGTAGAATCGCCGGCATCCCGGTCATCGCGTCGAGCAGGCGACGGACCGCCGGCCTGATCTCCGGGGCACCGCTGCGGCGCGATCGTGGTCGGGCCGGCCGTGCCCCGGCTGCTCGAGCCAGATGCCGCAGATGGGCGCTCTCGGTCTCGTCGAGCTGCAGCGCACGGGAGACGGCGTCGAGGACGCTGTCGGAGACTCCGGTCAGGTTGCCGCGCTCCAGCCGGATGTAATACTCCACGCTCACACCGGCCAGGGCGGCGACCTCACCACGGCGGAGCCCCGCCACGCGACGGCTGCCATAAGCCGGGATGCCGGCCCGCTCGGGACTGATCTTCGCCCGGCGGGAAGTGAGGAACGCGCGGACCTCGCTGCGGTTGTCCATGCCCATGAGCCGAGGTTATGCCGCCCGCAGGCCCGGAGGGTGGCCCTGCTTTTACCCCTATCAACAGAGCCTCCCTCACGGCCGGGCCGGGACGGGAGATCCGGCCAGGGCAGGAGAGGAACCCCCGGGCGGGATGCGACCGAGGCCGGAGACGAGCAACGGTGCGGGATCGGGCGCGGGCCGGGGAGACGCGGCGAAAGCGCGTCCGGAACCGGAGACGAGGCCGGGTCAGGCGACGCGCTGGCCCGCGGCGGTTGCGGCTGTCGCGGAAGGGTTGTCGGGGGCCGGGGTTGCTCCGCGCCAGCGTTGGCCGGCGCGGTAGGCGAGGGCTCGGGCTCCGTGCAGGAGCCCGGTGGGACGCAGATCGGGGGAGGCATTGCGTATCGGGTCGAAGGCCAGGGCCGCGTCGGTGTCCGCGGGTAGCAGGTCGCCGAGATGAAGTCGGCCGACCGTTTCCACGTTGCCGGACCGGATGACGTGCAGGAGGAGTTCGGCGGGGTGGCGGCCGACCTGGTCGATGTCGGTTCCGACCGGAGTGCCCTCCGGATCGGGGCCGGCGGCCAGGTAGAGGCGGCGCGAGGCCCGGTAGGGGGCGATCGAGCCGTAGACGGCATCGAACGTGCGGCGGGGCATCGGCAGGCGACGGCCCAGACGGCCGTGGCCGACGGTGGACAGGAGGAGATCGGTGGGGCGGTCCGGTCCGGGGACACGGATGGCGAGGCCGCGCACATCGGCCCGGGCGCGGCGGGTTCCGGCGCCCTTCGAGACGCGGACGATGACCGCGTGACGTGCCGGGTGGTCGAGGAGGTCGGAGCCGGTCGGCTCGAGGCAGCCCCACACGTGGAGTTCGCCGTTCATCGAGCGGCCGACCGGATGGAGAGCCCGCTGCCTGCGCGAGCGTGCCACCCGGAGGCCGACGGCAACGGCGATCCCGGCTCCGGCGAGCGGTGCGAGTCTCATGACCCGCCTACTTCCCCACGACGGTCGAATGATGCCGGGCAGAACAGACGATCTTCAGGCGTGGACGGTCCCGACGACCTGGGCGAGGGCAGCGCCGTTCGTCCGGGGAGGGCAGCGCCGTTCGTCCGGCGGGGGCAGCGCCGCTCGTCCGCCGGAGGCAGCAGTGGCGAAGGCGGGAGGTGACGGGCGAACCCGGGTGCGCTTACGCGTGGCAGGTCCACGCCGAGCCGGCCTGGCCCTGGAACGATTGACAGACGGCGGGGCACACCGTGAGATGTGGCGAGAGCGTGGTGCCCGCCGAGAAGGCGAATCGAACGCGACAAGGCGCGCCCCGATGCGAGGGAGCGCGCCCATGACGTGGCTAGCGGAGCGTGTTGATGTCGATCACGAAGCGGTAGCGGACGTCGGATTTGAGGACTCGGTCGTAGGCCTCGTTCACCTCGTCGGCGGGGATGACCTCCACCTGTGGGGCGATGCCGTGGTCGGCGCAGAAGCCGAGCATCTCCTGGGTTTCGGCGATGCCACCGATGCTGGAGCCTGCGAACGAGCGACGGGCCCCGAACAGGGCGAACACCTGGACCGGCAACGGCTCCGGCGGGGCGCCGACGGCTACGAGAGTGCCGTCGAGGCGGAGCAGTCGCAGGTAGGCGCCCATGTCGATCGGGGCGCTCACCGTGTTGATGATCAGGTCGAAGGTGTTGGCCAGATCCTTGAAGGTGGCCGGGTCGCTGGTGGCGTGGTAGTGCCTGGCGCCGAAGGCCAGGCCGTCGTCCTTCTTGCCGAGGGTCTGCGACAGGACAGTGACCTCGGCGCCCATCGCGGCGGCGATCTTCACGGCCATGTGACCCAGGCCGCCCATGCCGACCACAGCGACGTTGCGGCCCGGACCGGCCTTCCAGTGGGCGAGCGGCGAGTATGTGGTGATGCCGGCGCACAGCAGCGGGGCGGCCGTCTCGTACGGGATGGACTCCGGCACCCGGAGCACGAAATCCTCGTCGACGACGATGTGGGTGGAGTAGCCGCCCTGGGTGACGGTGCCGTCCCGGTCGGTTCCGGCGTAGGTGCCGACGTTGCCGTTGAGGCAGTACTGCTCCTGGCCGGCCTTGCAGTTGTCGCACTCGCGGCACGAGTTGACCATGCAGCCGACGCCGACCCGGTCGCCGACGCTGTGCCGGGTCACCTCGGCGCCGACCTCGGTGACTTCGCCGACGATCTCGTGGCCCACGGTCAGCGGGTAGGGCACCTTGCCCCACTCGCCGCGCACCGTGTGAATGTCGGAGTGGCAGATGCCCGCGTAGCGGATCTCGATCAGAACATCACGGGGGCCCACGGCACGCCGCTCGATGGTGCTGCGGACGAGCGGATCGGTGGCCGAGGGCGCGGCGATGGCGTTGACGGTAGCGATGACGGCCTCCGATGACGAACGATGTGTGGGGTTCAGGGCACCACAGGCGCCGGCGCGCAGGGAGTCCCTGGTGGTACGTGTATCCCCAGTACTACCCCCGGCGTGGGTCTTCAGCCACGGAAAGGCCGGCGGAGGCGCCCAGGAAACCGCCGGACTGGCGGGACCACAGGTCGGCGTAGAGGCCTCCCCGAGCCAGCAGTGACTCGTGGGTGCCCTGTTCGGCGATGCGGCCGTCGTCGAGGACCACGATGCGGTCCATGCCTGCGATCGTCGACAGGCGGTGGGCGATCGCGATCACCGTACGGCCGGCCATCACGTCACTGAGGGTTTCGTGGATGACCGCCTCCGACTCGGAGTCGAGCGCGGACGTGGCCTCGTCGAGGACCAGGATCGGGGCGTTGCGGTAGAAGGCCCGGGCCAGGGCGATCCGTTGCCTCTGGCCTCCGGAGAGGCGGACGCCGCGTTCACCGACGTGGGCGTCGAGGCCGGTACGCCCGTCCGCGTCCCGCAGCGATCCGACGAAATCGGCGGACGCCCGAGCCAGCGCCAGCCCGATCCGCACGTCGTCGGACGAGGCCGAGGGGGAGGCGGTGGCCGAGGGGGAGCTGGCGGCGGAGGAAGCGGTGGTGGTTGAGGCGGCGGCTGATGGAGAGATGGGGGCCGGGGGAGACATGGGGGCCGAGGGGGCGCTGGTGGCGGGTGGAGAGATGGGAGCCGAGGGAGAAGGGGTGGTCGCGGCGGCGAGGCCTGGGGAGGCAGCGGGACCGGCGATGTTTTCGCGGACGGAGCGGTGCAGCAGTGTCGCCTCCTGGGCGACCATGGCGATCTGGTCGCGGAGGCTGTCCTGGGTGACGTCGGTGATGTCGGTTCCGTCGATGGTGATGGTGCCGTGTTCCGGGTCGTGGAAGCGCAGCAGCAGGCCGACCAGTGTCGACTTGCCCGCGCCGGAACGGCCGACCAGACCGACGCGCTCGCCGGGGGCGATCTCCAGGTCCAGCCGGTCCAGGCCGCCGGCGCCACGGCCGTAGTGGTGGCTGACCTGGTGGAATCGGATGGCTCCGGTGCGTACCACCAAGGGTTGTGCCTCGGGTTTGTCGGCCACCGTGAGCGGCTGCGCGATCGTGCGCAACGCCTGCCTCAGGGCGCCGGCGGCGCCGAACAGCGACGACACCGCGTCGAGCAGCCACTCCGCCATCGACGTGATCCGGAAGCTGAGCGCCAGCGCGGCCGCGACCAGGCCGAGCGGCGCGGCGTCCGAGCGCCACAGCACGATGCCGTAACCGACGAGGCCGACCAGCAGCGCGCTGCCCAGCGCCATCATGCTGCTGTTGATCGTCACCTCCACCCGCTGCAGGCGCAGGTGGGCCTGCCTGGCCTCGGCGAACACGCGCCGGTCGTGGTCGGTGCGGGCGTCCGTGCCGCCGAGCAGGGCCAGCGTGTCGATGTTGGCGTAGGAGTCGACGAGCAGGCCGGTCAGCGCCGACTCGGCGGCCTGCAGGTTTTCCGAGGCGCGCCGGAAACGGGGGACGATCAAGGCCATGAGCAGGAGGTACGCCGCGATCCAGGCGCCCAGCGGAAGAAGCAGCCGCACGTCGATGGCCGACATGACCCACACCGAGCCGGCGATGTAGGCCGTCACGAACACCAGCGTGTGGATCACCGAGTAGGCGGCCGTGGCTGCCGCGTCGCCGCCGTCGCGGACCCACGTGGCGATCCGGCCGGCCAGGTCGTCGCGGAACCAGCCGACCGACTGCCGGGACACGTAGCGGTGTGCCCGCCAGCGGGCCAGCGGCCGGGCGTTGGCGCGGAACGTGATGTCGTCGAGGACCTCGCCGAGCAGCATCAGCGCCGGGCGGACGAGCAGCACGAACGCGGCGACGGTGAGCAGCTCGGGGCCACGGTCGGACCACAGGGTGGCCGGGTCGGTGGCGGCGAGCAGGTCGACGAGACGGCCGGCGTAACCGATCAGCCAGACCTCGGCGAGGGCGCCCAGGATCGTGACCGCGACGGCGATCACCACGACGGCGCGCAGCGGCCGGAACTCCTGGAAGAGGAACCGCCGGACGCCGGCAGCGGGGGTGGGGAGGTTACCGGAGGGGAACGGGTTGACGGGGTTCGAGAAGAACACGGAGGACCTTTCCAGCGGCGAACAGGGCGGCGGGGATGTCGCTGGTAGTCCTCATGGGCGTCGACCCTAGGCGGTCGGTGTCGCGAGCGTCTCCTATTTATTCATCGGCTCAAGTCCGGCTCAACGACGCCGATGGGTGCTCTCGTGCGTGCCGGCAACCCGTGGCGTTGGTGCACGGCGGCCGGCCTGCTGGCGACCGTCGTCTACTACCTGCTGCCCGAGGGAACCGCGCTGGCGAGCGCCGGGTACAACACGATCGGGCTGATCGCCGGCCTGACCATCCTCGCCGCGGTGCGCTGGCACCGTCCGGAGCGGCCGTGGGCCTGGATCCTGTTCGGCGCCGGCATGATCCTGTCGGTGACCGGCGACTTCACGTGGTGGTATCTGGATCACGTCCGGCACGTGGAGCCGTATCCCTCGGTGGCCGACGTGTTCTATCTCGCCTCCTATCCGCCGCTGATCGGTGGCCTGTTCCTGCTGCACCGCCGGCGTGGCCGGGACCTGGCCGGGCTGATCGACGCGGCCATGGTGGCCACCGGCCTGGGCTTGGTGCTGTGGGTGTTCGTCCTGCATCCGGTCGCTGCCGAGGACGCGGCGTCGATGCTGGAACGCGCGGTCAGCACCGCCTATCCGTCGCTGGACGCGCTGCTGCTGGCAATGGTGGCCCGGCTGCTGATCGACCGGCGGGCGCGCACCCCGAGCACCGATCTGCTGGCCGTCGCGGCGGTCCTGCTGCTGCTGGCGGATGTCGCGTTCTCGGTGGCGACGCTGTATTTCGACTACGAGGGCCGGGCCATCGACTGGGGCTGGCTGATGGCGTACGTGCTGTGGGCCGCCGCGGCGCTGCACCCGTCGATGAAGGCGCCGGTCCCGGACACGTCCGGCGCCCCGGGCCGGCTCGATCGGGGCCGGCTGGTCGTCCTGGGCGGCAGCTCGGTGCTGGCGCCGATCATGCTGTTCATCCCGTCGGTCGGCGCCGACACCGTGGACCGGATCGTCATCGGGGCCGGCGCGGTGCTGCTGTTCGTTCTCGGGGTGGCGCGGATGGCGGGCGTGACGACCGAGGTCCGTGGGCAGGCCGTCGCGCTGGAGCGGCTCGCCAACTCCGACGACCTCACCGGGCTGCACAACCGGCGGCACCTCTACCGGGCGCTCGGTGACGCGCTGGCCGGGGGCCGCCCGCAGGTGGTCCTGATGGGCCTGAACCGGCTGCGCGCCATCAACGACGAGCTCGGGCATCGGGCCGGCGACGACGTCATCGTGCGGATCGCCGACCGGGTGCGGGCGCTCGCCGGGCCGGACGTCACCGTCGCGCGGCTCAGTGGCGACGAGTTCGCCGTGCTGCTGTGTGACGCCGACGAGGGCGAGGCGGACGCGGTTGCCGCGCGGCTCGCCGACGCGGTGCACGATCCGATCCACACCGCGGGGTACGAGGTGCTGGTCGGCGCCGGTGTAGGGGTGGCCGGCGGGGCGGACGCGGCCGACCCGGCGGAGGTGCTGCGCCGTGCCGGTGTCGCGATGTTCGCGGCGAAGCAGAGCGGCGAGCCGTACCGGCGGTGGTCGGCGGGACTCGACGAACGGTCGGTGGAGGAGGCCCGGCTCGGCGCGCAGATGCGGCACGCGCTCGGCGAACGCCAGTTCCAGGTGGTGTACCAGCCGATCGTCGCGATGCCCGAGCAGCGGGTCGCCGCCGTCGAGGCGCTGGTCCGCTGGCATCATCCGAGGCTCGGCACGGTCAGCCCGGCCCGGTTCATCCCGGTCGCCGAGCGCAACGGGCTGATCGTCGAGCTCGGCGCGTGGATCCTGGAGACCGCCTGTGAGCAGCTGGTCCGGTGGACCGCCGAGCTGGGGCCGGGCGCGCCGGACCGGGTCAGCGTCAACGTGTCGGCCCGCCAGCTGGCCCGGCCGGGGTTCGCCGGGACGGTCGCTGACGTGCTGGCCCGGACCGGGCTGCCGGCGCGGCGGCTGACCGTCGAGGTCACCGAGACGGCGGTGTTCGACGGCGGCCCGGCCGTCACGGCGCTGCACGAGCTGCGAGCGCTGGGCGTGCGGATCGCCCTCGACGACTTCGGGACCGGGCACTCGTCGCTGGGTCTGCTGCAGGCCGTCCCGGTCGACGTCCTGAAGATCGACAAGTCGTTCGTGGACCGGATCACCGAGGCCGGGCGGCACGCCGTCATCGCCGAGGCGATGATCCAGGTCAGTCACGGCCTCGGCCTGGACGCGGTGGCCGAGGGCGTGGAGACCGCCGAGCAGGCCGAGGCCCTCACCCGTATCGGCTACCGGCTGCTGCAGGGTTACCACTTCGGGCGTCCGGAGGCCGAGCCGGCGTTCACCGCCACGCGGAGCCTGATCTCCTGAGACGCCGGCGGAGCCTGATCTCCTGAGACGCCGGCGGAGCCTGATCTCCTGAGACGCCGGCGGAGCCTGATCTCCTGAGACGCCGTGGGACGGGCGGGTGGTCACGGTGCTGCCGGGACCGCTGCGAAGAATGGTTCTCAAAATGATTCCGGTTAATTGCCCGACAATTGCACCTTCTGTATCGGGGGCGGGTGGCCGTACAAAAATATGAGGTTTTGTTTTTTGCGGTCCTGATGTCGTATTAGCCTGCAAAGGCCCGGTAGGGCCCGGGCGTGAAGCCTGCGTCACCAGCACCAACGGGGGAGTCCGTGCGTGGGCTAGTCAGGCGTGTCGGGATTACCGCCGGCGCATTCGCGATGATTCTGGCGCTCACTCTGGCTCTCCCTTTCCGGGAGGCGCCGGCGGTGGCCGCGCAGTCGGTCTGCCCGACGGCGGTGTCGCTGACGAACGGCGATTTCGAGGAGCCGGTGATCGCCGCCGGGCAAGTGTCGATCATGCTGCAGACGCTGGTGCCGGGCTGGCTGACCACGGCGACCGACAAGATGATCGAGCTGTGGCGCGGCTACGGCGGTGTCACGTCGTCGTCCGGGAGCCAGCACGCCGAGCTCAACGCCAACATGGTGTCGACGCTGTATCAGGATCTGACCACGATCCCCGGGCAGATCCTGCGATGGCAGCTCAACCACCGCGGCCGGACCGGCACCGACACGATGGCGGTGATCATCGGCCCGCCCACCGGGACGCTGGTGCAGCAGGGCGCCAACATCTCCGACAACAAGAACTCGTGGGGCTCCTACACCGGCACCTACACGGTTCCGGCGGGGCAGACCAAGACCCGGTTCGCGTTCAAGTCGGTCTCCTCGGCGAGCGCCGATCCGAGCATCGGCAACTTCCTGGACGCGGTGTCGTTCGGCTCGGCCGCCTGCCTGACCACGAACACCTCGGTGGTCAACACCTCCGGCGCCAGCACCGCGAACGTCGGTGACACCCTCACCTACACGGTGACCACCCGCAACGACGGCGGCACCCCGGCCACCCTGGCGGCGATCACCGACACGCTGCCGGCCGGGACCACCTACGTCCCGGGGTCGCTGCGGTCGGTGACCGGGGCGACGACCACCAAGCCGACCGACGCGGCCGGGGACGACACCGGCGAGTACGTCAGCGGCACCCGGACCGTGAAACTGCGGGTCGGCGCCGGCGCCACCGGCGCGGCCGGCGGCACCCTCGCGCCCGGCGAGTCACAGACGCTGACCTACCAGGTGGTGGCCGGCTCGTCGATCGCCAACACCACCCTCGACAACGACGCGACCGCCACCTACACCGAGGTGGTCACCAACACCTCGCCCACGTCGACGTCGAACACCGCCGCGATGACCGTGAACCCGGCCGCCGACCTGTCGGTGACCGCGGCGCTGGCCGGCACGGCGGTCGTCGCGGGCCAGTCGGCGAGCTACACCCTCACCGCGGCGAACGCCGGTCCCAGCACCGCGGCGACGGTGGTGCTCACCGGCACGGTGCCGTCCGGGCTCACCGGGGTGACGGCCACGTCGGCCGGCGGCACGTGCTCGGTCAGCGGAACCAAGGCGACCTGCGCCTACCCGAGCATCGCCGCCGGTGACAACCGCACCATGACCGTCACCGGCAACGTGCCGTCCGGCGAGACCCCGGGCACCGCCTACACTCTCGGCGCGGCGATCACCAGCGCCACGTACGAGACCAACCAGTCGGACAACTCGGCGTCGGTGAGCAACTCGGCCACCGCCAGCGCCGACCTCGCCGTCACCATGACCTACTCGCCGTCCGCGCCGGCCGGCGGCGACACCATCACCTACACGGTGACCGTCACCAACCGCGGCCCCTCGACCGCGCGGACCATCGTGCTGTCCGACCCGATCCCGGTCGGCTCGACCGGCGCGCAGGCGACCGTGCCGGGCGGCACCTGCGCCACCACCGCGACCGGCACCATCGAGTGCTCCCTGGCCTCCCTGGCGTCCGGGGCGACCGTGACGGCCACCATCACGATGACCCTGTCGGTGTCGAATCCCGTGGTCAACAACGCGGTCTCGCTGAAGGCGGCGACACCGGACCCGGACGTCAACAACAACATCGTCACCGTGACCGGCGCGGGCGCCCTGGTCGCCGACGTCGGGATCACCCTGACGCTCGGCACGTACACGGCGTACGCGGGGGAGACCACCACCTACACGCTCGCGGTGAAGAACAACGGCCCGTCGATGGCCGACAACGTCTCGTTCATCCCGGTGCTGCCGCCCGGCGTGAGCATCGTCCGGCCGACCACCGGGCCGCTCGCCGCGTACTGCACACCGACCGCCTGCACCATCCCGCACCTGCCGCCCGGGGCGACGATCCCGCTCTCCGGAACCGTGGTCCTCGGCCCCGACGCGCAGGCCGGGCCCGGCACCGCGACCGTCACGGTGGTCACCACCACCACCGACCCGAACGCCGCCAACGACAAGCAGACCGCCAACTTCACGGTGCTGCTCAAGGGCGACCTGTCGGTGACGCAGACGATGGTCAACTCCGACCGCGGCGGCACCACCCTGGTGCCCGGCGAACGCATCCGCAGCGTCGTGACGGTCGCCAACGCCGGCCCCACCCGCGCCGAGGGCGTCCTGGTCCAGCGGCCCGTCCCGGCCGGGCAGACCGTGCCGGCCGCCGCCACCTCGGCCGGCACATGCTCCTTCCAGGGCACTGTCGACCTCAACGGCATCACCCCCGACGGCGGTGTGTTCATCTGCACCCGGGCGCTGATGGATGCCGCCACGACCTGGGCCATCACCTTCGACACGCTGCTGAAACCGGGGTACAGCGCAACCACCTTCGCCCGCACGGTGACGGTGTCGGCGACCTCGCCCGACCCGGACGCCGGCAACGACGGCGTCACCACGACCGCGACCGTCCAGCACATCTCCGACCTCGACCTGACGCAGAGCACCAGCACCCCGCAGGTGGTGGCCACCGACCCGGTGCAGTTCACCGTCACCGCCCGCAACGCCGGGCCGTCCGACGTGTCCAACGTGGTGATCCAGGTGTCACCGCAGACCGGCCTGCTGATCAGCGCCGGATCCGGGGCCGGTGGCTACGACGCGAGCACCGGCCGCTGGTCGATCCCGTCGCTGGCGGCCGGCGGCACGGCCACCCTCACCCTGTCCGGCACCGCGCTCAGCGCCGGCACCCCCAGCAACGTGGTACGGGTGGTGTCGTCGGACAGCACCGACCCGGCCTCCGGCAACGACACCGCACAGACCGCTGTCACCATCAGCCCCAGCACCGCCTCGCTGAAGATCACCGGCGCCGCCACCGTCACACCGTCGAGCCGGCAGAACGCGGCGCTGACCGGCGACCCGGTCACCTACCGGTTCACCGTGGCCAACGACGGCAACGTGACGATGAGCCAGATCGTCGTCCGCGACGCGCTGACCGGCACCGCCGACTGCCCGGGCACCACCCTCGCGGCCGGCGCGCAGATGATCTGCACCGGCCCCGCCCCGTACACGATCACCCAGTCCGACTTCGACGCGCAGCAGCCCGTCTACAACAACGCCACGGTCACCGCCCGCCCGCCCGGCGGTGTCGCGGCGGTCAGCTTCGGCCCGGCCCCGGTCACCGTGCAGCTCGCCGGCGGGACCGCGTCGCTGCGGGCCACGGTGTCCGCGGCGGTCAGCCCGGCCGGGCACACCGGCGCCGCACAGACCGGCGACGCGATCACGTACTCCTACGTGGTCACCAACGGCGGCAACGCGGCCCTCAACCAGGTCGCCGTCACGGACACCAAGGGCGGACCGGTCACCTGTCCCGGCACCACGCTCGCCGTCGGCGCGTCGATGACCTGCACCAGCAGCAACCCGTACGTGGTGACGCAGAGCGACGTCGACGACGGCGGGTCGATCCGGGACTCGGCGACCCTCGGCGGCCGGCTCGTCGGCTCGGCCACCACCCGCACCTTCGGGCCGTTCTCCACCGGCGTCCCGGTGACCCCGGCCGCGCCGTCGCTGACCGCGGTGGTCACCGCCACCGTGACCCCACCGGCCCGGCAGAGCGCCGCGGCCCCCGGCGACACGATCACCTACGCGTACGCGGTGACGAACAACGGCAACGTCACGATGTCCTCGATCGCGGTCACCGACACCCGGGTCGGCACCGCCGCCTGCCCGTCCGCCTCGCTGGCCGTGAACGCGACGATGACCTGCACCAGCTCCGCCTCGTACCGGGTGACGCCGTCCGACGTGGACGCCGGGGCCGTGATCACCGACAGCGCCACCGTCACCGGCCGGGCTCCCGGCGCCTCCGCCGGCTCCTACGGCCCGTTCACGGCCGGCGTGCCGGTGGCCGTGGCCGCCCCCGCGCTCGCCGTCACCGTCGTCCCGGCCGTGACCCCGATCGCCCGGCAGAACGCGGTCCGGGCCGGCGACACCATCGCCTACACCTACACCGTCACCAACAACGGCAACGTGACCATGTCGACCATCGCCGTCACCGACACCCGTCTCGGCGCCGCCACCTGCCCGGCCACCGCGCTCGCCGCCGGCGCGACCGCCACCTGCACGGCCCCCGGCTCCTACACCGTCACCCAGAGCGACGTGGACGCGGCGACCGGGGTGGCGGCGACCGCGTCGGTGTCAGGACGGCCGCCCGGCGCCGGCAGCAGCACGCTGTACGGGTCGAACACCGTGACCGTGCCGGTGGCCGGGGCCGCGCCGTCGCTGTCGGTGACCCCGGTGGCGACCGTGTCACCGGCCGCGCACCAGAGCGCCGTCCGGGTCGGGGACACCATCACCTACACGTACACGGTGGTCAACGACGGCAACGTGTCGATGAGCGGGATCAGCCTGACCGGCGGCCTCGGCGGCGCCGTGAGCTGCCCGTTCACGTCACTGGCGGTGGGCGCGTCGATGACGTGCGCCGGCGCCTCGCCGTACACCGTCACCCAGGCCCGGATCGACGCCGGTCAGCCGATCACGGCGAGCATCGCCGTCGCCGCCACCACGCCGGCCGGCGTCACGCCGCCGCTCGGGCCGTTCGCCGTCACGGTCGGTGTCGCCCCGGCCGTGCCCGCCCTGAACATGCTGGTCACCGCGTTCGTGACGCCGTCGTCACGGCAGAGCCAGGCGCTGGCCGGTGACGCGATCGCGTACACCTACGACGTCAGCAACACCGGCAACGTGACGATGTCGTCGATCGCGGTGGCCGACCCGAGCGCCGGCGACGGCGTCTGCCCGTTCGCCACCCTGGCCGTCGGCGCGTCGATGACCTGCCACAGCGCGTCGCCGCGGGCCGTCACCCCGGCCGAGTTCACCGCCGGGACGCCGATCACCGACGCCGCCGTCCTCACCGCCCGCGCGCCCGGCGACGCCTCGCCGGGCACCTACGCCACCGGCGCCGACACGGTCGCCCTGGCCGTCGCGACCGCGTCGCTCACCGTCACCGTCACCCCGGCGGTCAACCCGGCCGCCAACCGGTACGCCGTGGCGGCCGGCAACAGCGTCACGCACAGCATCGTGGTCACCAACAACGGCAACCAGCCGATGGACCTGATCAGCCTCACCGACCCGCTCACCGGCACGGCCGTCTGCCCCGGCGCCTCGCTGGCCGCCGGCGACTCGATGACCTGCGCCGGCGGCCACGCCTACGCCGTCGCGCAGTCCGACGTCGACTCCGGCCTCCCGGTCACGTCGAGCTTCGCCGTCGCCGCGAAGAGCCCGTCGGACGGGGCCGCGGTCGGCTACGGCACCTTCGCCGCCTCCGTCCCGGTCGCCCCCGCCAACCCGCTGCTGCAGCTCACATCCACCGCCGTGCCGTCCGGCGCGGCCGTCGGCAGCACCGTCGCGTTCACCTTCACGGTCCGCAACATCGGCAACGTCACCATGGACACCCTGGCGGTCAACGGCACCACCTCGGGCGCCGCCACGTGTGTGCTGACCACGCTGGCGCCGGGCGGCACCACGACGTGCGCGGGCGGCGCCGCGGCGACCATCACGCAGAACGACGTCGACACCGGGCTGGCGATCAGCGACACGTCACAGGCGGTGGCCCGCCGGACCGGCACGATCATCGACCTCACGTTCGGGCCGCAGACCGCGAGCGCCCCGGTCGCCCCGGCCGCGCCGTCCCTGACGATCACCAGCGTCGCCACCGTCTCCGACCCGTCGCGGCCGGCGCCCGCGGCCGGCGACACGATCACGTACGCGTACACGATCACCAACAACGGCAACGTGACGATGGACGGGTTCTCCGTCACCGACAGCCTGATCGGCGTGGTGACCTGCCCCAGCATGGCGGTCGCGCCGGCCGGGACACTGGTCTGCACGGGTGGTCCGCCCTACACGGTCACCCAGTCCGACGTGGACGGCGGCCGGACCGTCGTCTCCGACGCGTACGTGATCAGCCGGCAGGCCGGGCAGCCCGACCCCCACTCGTACGGGCCGGCCACCGTCTCCACCGTGGTCGCCGCCGGGCAGCCGTCACTGACCGCGACCGTCGACGCGGTGACCACCCCGGCCGGGCACCAGAGCGCCGCCGAGGCCGGTGACACGGTGAAGTACCGCACCGTGCTGACCAACAACGGCAACCAGACGATCACCGGCATCACCGTCGCCGACCCGCGGGCCGGGACCGCCGGCTGCCCCGGCACCAGCCTCGCCCCGGGCGCGTCGATGACCTGCACCAGCGCGTCCTCGTACACGGTCACCACCGCCGACATCGACGCGAACGTGCCGGTCACCACCACCGTCACGGTCGCCGGACGCCGGCCGGGCGACACCGCCGCCGGCACCCTGCTCACCCCGCCCGCGAGCTTCCCGGTGATCGCCGCCGCGCCGCAGCTGAGCCTCACCGCCGAGTCCACCGTCACCCCCGGCGGGCACCGCGACCAGCTGGTCCGGGGCGACCTCGTCGACTACCGGTTCACCGTGCGCAACACCGGCAACGTGACGATGACCGGGATCGTCGTCACCGGCGCCCGGACCGGCGCCGCGAACTGCCCGGCCGGCACGCTCGCCCCGGGCGCCACCACCACCTGTTCGGCCGGCACGCCGTACCGCGTCGTCCAGCCCGACGTGGAGGCCGGTCAGCCGATCGTGGAGTCCGTGTCGGTCACCGCGCGGCCGCCCGGCGCGGGCGGCGACCTCACGTTCGGGCCGGCCACCGACAGCGAGCAGATGGCCGTGGCCGCCGACTCGCTGGACCTGGCCGTCACCGCTGTCGTCACCCCGGCCTCCCGGCAGCTCGCCGCGCAGGCCGACGACACCGTGCGGTTCCGGTACACGGTCACCAACGACGGTGATGTGGAGGTCACCGGCATCGCCGTCGACGACGCGCTCGTCGGCGCCGCCCAGTGCCCCGGCGACACCCTCACCGTGGGCGCGTCGATGATCTGCAGCAGCGGGACGGCGTACACCATCACCCAGGCCGACATCGACGCCGACCGGGCCATCCGCGAGCCGTCCACGGTGACCGGGCACCGGCCCGGCGTGCTCGCCGACACCACCTACGACACCGACGCGGCGACGGTCCGGCTGATCGTCGGGCACGGCAGCCTCGCCATCGGCATCGAGGCCACCATCGAGGAGCGGGGGGTACGCCCCGCGGACATCGCCTCCACCAACGGCAGGCCGGCGGTCGGCGACGGCATCCGGTACCGCTACCAGGTCCTCAACAACGGCAACGTGACGATGTCGTCGGTGACCGTGGCCGACGTGCGGATGGGGATCATCCCGTGCCCGCGGACCACCCTGCTGGTGGGGGAGATGATGACCTGCGTCGCGCCGGAGCTGTACATCGTCACCCAGGCCGACATCGACGCGAACCTCCCGATCACCACCCACGCGAGCGCCGCCGGACTCGAACCGGGCGCCACCACACCGACCGGCTCCGGCCCGGCCGCCGCCGACACCCCGGTCGAACCACCGGCGCCCGCGGTCGGCGCCGAGCAGACCGTCGGATGGACCGACACCGACGGCGACGGGATCCTCGGCACCAGCGACAACGTGACGTCCACGATCGTGGTCACCAACAACGGCAACGTGACCCTGCGGGACGTCGCGCTGACCGGGCTGCCGGTCGGTGTCACCTGCCCCAGGACGACCCTGGCGCCGGGCGAGAGCATGGTGTGCGTCTCCGACACCTACCATCTGACCGCCGACGACATCGCCGCGGGCCACGGCAGTTTCCTGGTACGGGCCACCGCGACCCCGCCCGGCAACGTGCCGCCGGTGCTCGCCGACGCGCCCGCCTCGATCGACCCGTCCGCTCCGGCTGCGCCGTCCACGCCCACGCCGCCGGTCTCGCCTGTTTCGTCGCCGTCGGCCACTCCCAGCCGTACACCGTCGCCGGCCCCGTCCCGGTCGGCGACGCCGAGCCGGACGCCGTCGCGCACCGCCCCGGCGTCGCGGACCCCGTCGCGTTCACCGACCGCGGTGTCGCCGAGCCCGGGCGGTGGCGGGCATCCCGGCGAGAACCCGATCACCGGCGGCGACCACCTTCCCCTGCTGGCCGGCGGCATGGTCCTGCTCGGCGCGGGCGGTGTCCTGCTGATGCTCGCCAACCGCCGCAACCGGCGGTTCCAGCTGCCCGAGCCGCCCGCGCCGGAGTACTGCCCGGGCCTGCACCGGCAGGGAGTGATCAGCCACCGCGCCTGGCGCAGGTAGCTCAGGTGACGGTCTCCAGGCGCAGCTCGCGCAGCACCCGCAGGACGGCGGCGACGTTGGGGCGGTGCTCGGCCGAGGAGCGGACCACCGCGACGATGTGCCGTTCGAACGTCTCCACCAGCGGCAGCACGTCGAACCGTGACGGCCGCAGGCGCAGCATCAGGTCGGTGACCGTGCTGACGCCGATGCCGGCCTCGACCAGGGCCAGCGACACCGCCGTGTCGACGACCTCGTGCCGCAGCGCCGGCTCGATGCCGGCGCGCCGGCAGACGGTGCGGATCGCCAGCCCGTAGTGGGTGTCCTCGGGCGGCAGGATCCAGCCGAGCGGCGGGCCGGTCGCGGCGAGGCCGACCGGTCCCGGCGGCAGCGCGCCCGCCGGCGCCGCCAGCGAGAACCGCTCCCGGTGCAGCGGCATCACCCGCAGCGACGGGTCGCGGCGGATCGGCACGTCCGGATACTCCAGCCCCACCGCGAGGTCGGCCGTCCCGGACGCCACCACGTCGTAGACGTCGTCGACGACCAGCTCCCGGCTGCGCACCACCAGGTCCGGGTGCCGCCGGGCGACCCGGGCGAGCATCACCGGCAGGATCTCCGCCGCCGCGGTGGCGAACAGCGCCATCTGCAGCTCCCCGGCGACCCGGCCGGCGCTGCGTTCGAGAGCGGCCGTGGCGGACGCCTCGATGTCGAGGATCTGCTGGGCGTGACCGGCGAACGCCAGCCCGGCGTCGGTCAGCTCCACCCGCCGCCCGACCCGGCGCAGCAGCGGCACCCCGGCCGCCCGCTCCAGCGCGCCGAGCTGCTGCGAGATGGCTCCGGCGGTGTAGCCGAGCGCGGCCGCGACAGCGGTGACCGTGCCGCGGCGGCGCAACTCGACCAGCGACCGCAGCTGCACGCTGCTCCAGTCCATATAGAAAAGCTAAAGGATTTCGTCGGCAAATCAGGAATGGACGTCAACGAAACTCGGGACCGACCATGAGACATGGGCAAGGTCGTGATCATCGGCGGCGGCGCGATCGGCGTCAGCATCGCCTTCCATCTGGCCGAGGCGGGCGTACGCGACGTCGTGCTCCTGGACCGCGGCGAGCTCGGCGCCGGCTCCACCTGCAGGGCCGCGGGCGGTGTCCGGGCACAGTTCTCCGACCGGATCAACATCGAGCTGGGCGCCCGCAGCCTGGCCGCTTTCGGGCGGTTCGGCGAGCGCCCGGGGCAGGAGATCGACCTGCACCGGGTCGGCTACCTGTTCCTGCTGTCGACGCCCGAGGACGTGACGTCGTTCGAGGCCGACGTGCGCCTCCAGAACGAGCTGGGCGTCGGCAGCCGCATGATCGACGTCGCCGAGGCGAAGGCGCTGTCCCCGCTGATCGACACCGACGGGCTGCTGGCGGCCGCCTGGTCACCGGACGACGGGCACTGCACCCCGGAGTCGGTGGTGCTCGGCTACGCGACCGGCGCCCGGCGGCACGGCGTGACGGTGCGGACCGGGGTCACGGTCACCGGCATCGACACGGCCGGCGGCGAGGTCCGTACGGTGCACACCGACCGCGGCCCGATCGACGCCGACGCGGTGATCTGCGCGGCCGGCGCCTGGTCCGCGGCGATCGGCGCGATGGCCGGCGTGGACCTGCCGGTCACCCCGCTGCGCCGGCAGATCATCTTCACCGAGCCGATGCCGGAGCTGACCGGGGTCGTGCCGTTCACCATCGATTTCGCGTCGACCTTCTACTTCCACCGGGAGGGCCGTGGTCTGCTGATGGGCATGTCCGACCCGGACGAGGAGCCCGGCTTCCACCTCGAGTACTCCGACGCGTGGCTGCCCCGCTTCGGCGCGGCGATGGGCCGCCGGGCGCCGGGCCTGCTCGACGTCGGCCTGTGCGACGGGTGGGCCGGGCTGTACGAGGTGAGCCCCGACCACAACGCGATCATCGGCCGGTCCGCGAACTTTCCTCTACGCCACCGGCTTCTCCGGCCACGGCTTCCTGCAGGCGCCCGCGGTCGGCGAGGTGATCCGCGACCTGTACCTGGACCGGACCCCGTTCGTCGACGTGTCACCGCTGTCCACCGACCGTTTCGCCGGCGGCGCGTCCGGCCGCCCGGAAACGCACATCGTCTGAGAGGACCCGATGAGCATCATCGAGCAATGGAGGCTGCGGGCCCGGTTCGCCCGGCGTCTCTCCACGATGTACGGCCGGGAGGTGCCCGCCTACACCACCCTCGTCGAGGTCTCCGAGGAGGTGAACCGGGACGTCGTCGGCCGCGACGGCGACCGGGCGCAGCGCCTCGGCACGATCGGCCGGATCACCGCCGAACGCCACGGCGCCATCCGCGTCGGCACCCCGGCCGAGCTGGCCCAGGTGGCCCGGATCTTCGGCGCGCTCGGCATGCGCCCGGTCGGCTTCTACGACCTGCGCGAGGCCGCGAGCAGCGCCGTCCCGGTGATCTCCACGGCGTTCCGCCCGATCGACGCCGACGAGCTGGCCCGCAACCCGTTCCGCGTCTTCACCTCGATGCTCACCCCCGCTGACCCGCGGTTCTTCAGCCCGGACCTGCGCGCCCGCCTGGAGACGTTCCTCGCCGGCCGGGAACTGTTCGGCCCCGAGCTGCTCGCCCTCGCCGACCGCGCCGAAGCCGGGCGGGGCCTGCCCGAGGCCGACGCCGAACGCTTCCTCGACCTCGCCGTCGGAGCCTTCGAACTGTCAGCGGAACCCGTCGACCGCGCCTGGTACGCCGAACTGGAGGCGGTCTCCGCGGTCGCCGCCGACATCGGGGGAGTGCGCAGCACCCACATCAACCACCTCACCCCGCGCGTCCTCGACATCGACGACCTCTACCGCCGGATGACCGAGCGCGGCATCGAGATGATCGACACCATCCAGGGCCCGCCCCGCTGGCGGGGCCCCGACGTCCTGCTGCGCCAGACGTCCTTCCGGGCCCTCGCCGAACCCCGCGCGATGCGCGAGGCCGACGGCACGATCAACACCGGCGCACTGCGCGTCCGGTTCGGCGAGGTCGAGGCACGCGGCGTCGCCCTCACCCCGGAAGGCCGTTCCTTGTACGATCGGCTCCTCACCGAGATCGACCGGACACTCGCCGGCAGTCCCGGGCGCAGCCGCACGGACGTGGCCGTCGACGTCTGGGAGCGGGGCCTGCCCGACACCGAGGCCGGCCTGCGTGAGCGCGGGCTCGCCTACTTCACCTACGCCGCCGGTCACGGGCACGCGGGCGGCGTACCCCCGGAAAGCCTTTCCGATCTTGTCGAACAGGGCTGGGTGACGGCCACACCGATCGTCTACGAGGACTTCCTGCCCCGTTCGGCGGCCGGGATCTTCCAGTCCAACCTCAGCGGCGAAGGCAGCCGCGACACCCGCGCCGAGGCCGTCGAATACGACCAGGACTGGCTTGCCGGGGCCATCGGCCGGGACATTCACAACCCCTTCCATCTGTACGCACGGGAGCAGGCCGCCTCCCTCGAAACGGTCGCCACCACCCTGAACCTGACGACGCTGAAGGACGTGCCATGAGCGAGCCCGCGAGCAACCTGCCGACCACCCCGCAGCTGCGAGACCGGGCCCGGGCCGCCCTCGACCGGATCGGGGTGAGCGTGCCCGAGGGCGACGACCTGCACGCGCGGTCCCCGATCACCGGCGAGCGGCTGTTCGGGCTGCGGGCCACCACCGCCGAGCAGGCGCGGGAGGCGATCGGCCAGGCCGCCGAGGCGTTCCGCACCTGGCGTGTCACACCCCCGCCCGCTCGTGGCGACCTCGTGCGCACGCTGGGCGAACTGCTGCGTGCCCACAAATCCGACCTCGCCGACCTGATCACCGTCGAAGCCGGGAAGATCCGCTCCGAGGCGCTCGGCGAGGTGCAGGAGATGATCGACATCTGTGAGTTCGCGGTCGGACTGTCACGGCAGCTCTACGGCCGTACGATCGCCTCGGAAAGGCCCGGCCACCGCCTCGCCGAGACCTGGCATCCCCTCGGTGTGGTCGGAGTGATCTCGGCCTTCAACTTCCCCGCGGCCGTCTGGTCGTGGAACACTGCCGTGGCGCTCGTCTGCGGCGACGCCGTGGTGTGGAAGCCCAGCGAGCTGACCCCGCTGGTGTCGCTCGCCGCCGGCCACCTGCTGGACCGCGCGATCGAGCAGACCCGCGCGCCCCGCGAGCTGCACCGGCTGCTGCTCGCCGGCCGCGACGTCGGCGAGCAGCTGGTCGACGACCCGCGGGTGGCCCTGATCAGCGCCACCGGCTCCACCCGGATGGGCCGCGAGGTCGGCCCGCGGGTCGCCGCCCGGTTCGGCCGGGTGCTGCTGGAGCTCGGCGGCAACAACGCGACGGTGGTCGCCCCCTCCGCCGACCTGGACCTGGCGCTGCAGGGCATCGTGTTCGCCGCGGCCGGGACCGCCGGCCAGCGCTGCACCACACTGCGCCGGCTGATCGTCCACCGCGACATCGCCGACCAGCTGGTGGAGCGGCTCGCCGGCGTCTACGGCCGGCTGCCGATCGGCGACCCGTTCGCCGACGGCACCCTGGTCGGCCCGCTGATCTCGGACGCCGCCGCCGACGCGATGGCCGCCGCGCTGGAACGCGCCCAGGCCGACGGCGGCAAGATCGTCGCCGGGGGCCGCCGCCTGGACGGCCTCGGCGGCGCCTACGTGGAGCCGGCGATCGTGCGGATGCCCCGGCAGACCGCGATCGTCCGGGAGGAGACGTTCGCCCCGATCCTGTACGTGCTCACCTACGACACGTTCGAGGAGGCGGTCGCCCTGCACAACGACGTGCCGCAGGGCCTGTCGTCGTCCATCTTCACCCGAGACCAGCAGGAGGCCGAGCGTTTCCTGGCCGCCGACGGCTCCGACTGCGGTATCGCCAACGTCAACATCGGCACGTCCGGCGCCGAGATCGGCGGCGCGTTCGGCGGCGAGAAGGAGACCGGCGGCGGCCGCGAGTCGGGTTCCGACGCGTGGCGCGCCTACATGCGGCGGGCCACCAACACGGTCAACTACTCCAGCGCCCTGGCCCTGGCCCAGAACGTCAGCTTCCTGAGCTGAACCTGCGGGTTCGATTCCCGTCACCCGCTCTCCCCGTCACGTGGCGGCGCCTGGTCCCGCTGGAGGACCGCCGTCATGTGCCGGTGGAGCCGGCGGCCGCGCTGATGGCGTCCACGTCGGTGCGGTACCAACGCCCTCGGATGAAGCCGTGCAGGTCACCGCCGCGGCAGGTGTAACGGAGCCGCTGTGCCTCGATGCCGTCGGGCAGCACGACGCGGCACTGTCCGCCGATGCGGCGCACACCATCGCGGTCGACACGTAGCAGGGTCATGACGTCGTACTCGGAGCCCCAGCCCCCCAGCAGGGCACGATCTGCGCCACTGACCAGCATGCTGTGCGCAGACCGACAGGGAGACGCCCCCCAGTCCGTGACCTTATAGCCGGCCCAGACCTTCCCCGACGCTGTCGTCTGGAGTTCCTCGATGGCGTCGCCGAGGTGGCCTCGGTGTTCCAGATCGCCGTCGTGGGTCCAGACCTCACCGTTGAGTTCGCCACGTCCCGCGCGAGCCGCCGCCAGCAGGACCCGCCCCTCCGGCAGCGGCTGCACGAACGACACCCGGAGGTCCGTCTCCACGTCGATGGCGCCGAGGATCCGGATCCCCTTGCCGCCGAGGTGCCATGTCACCTGCTTGTGCCGGGAGTTCTGCCGGTGTGACCAAACGGCGAACGCCGTGCCGTCGGGCCCCACGCCGACCGTTTCCGGCTCGCGCTTCATCTCCGCGCGGTCTGCGGGAGCCAGAAAACCATGGTGCTCCAGCGGTACCACGGGCAGCTTCAAGACCTCCAGCCGTCGCTGAAGGCTGGCGTGGTCTCTTCCCTCTCGTTTCGTTGTCATCGCGATCATCATCGGCCACCTGGCAACCCGGTTTGCGGACTCCCGCGTGCCACCAGTCCTCTGCGTCCCGTCGGCCTCGGTCGTTGGGTACAAAAAGTCTGGGCCGAAGGAACTAGATTTTCTGCTTTGGTGGGGGTAATGTTCTCCTCGTTGACAGCAGAGAGTCGTTGAAGACGCAGACGACGTGCCGAGCGTCAAGCAGGGCCCGGATCCTCGTGGCTCGCCCGGCACCCCGGTGGAGACCGATCTCCGCCGTCAAGTGATCGAGTAAGGCAGTGGCACCAGAAGACCCTGACGTAAGTCCAGGTCAGGGCGCGGGGAGCTGATGTGGTTTTCGGGGCTCCCCGGTCAGAACAGCTCGTCGCACGTGTGGGGGCCATGAAGTCGCGTGGGGTTCCCACACCGGCGAGCAGCAGCAAGAGATGTATCGGTAAGTAGAGGAAAGGGAGGGCTGGACACCGTTGGATCGCCCGCCACCAGGCCGTGTTCGGGCCCAGGAGCGGACACCGCAGTTGCCTTTGATTGAGAGGTGGTCTCCGGTCACGCTTAAGCGATCCCCGCACCCTGAGCCGTCATCGACGGCACGTGCGGACAAGACAAAACCGATGAACCTTTCGGTGAATGGTGTTTGACCCGTAAACCCTGGGCCCCGGCGCTGAGCGCCGGGGCCCTCGTCGCGCGCAAACGCGAGAAAGGCGTCAATGGCACGTTCGGAAGCCATGTTCGAGGACGAGAACTACCCCGCCTACACGATGGGCCGCGCCGCGGAGATCGTCGGCGCCACCCAGGACTTCCTCCGCCGGCTGGACGAGGAGAAGCTGTTTACCCCGTTCCGTTCGGCCGGCGGCCACCGTCGCTACTCCCGTTACCAGCTGCGCCTCGCCGTGCGGGCCCGCGAGATGGTCGACGCCGGCACCGCCCTGGAGGCCGCCTGCCGGATCATCATCCTCGAGGACCAGCTCGAGGAAGCTCTCGAGGAGAACCGCCGCCTCCAGCAGGACCGCTCGGCCGACCCCGCCTGACCCCGGCGTCCACGGTCCTTCCCCGCCCGGGGCGGGTCCCGCCGCAACAACCCGGCCGGGCCGCGAATCGGTGGCCCGGCATCGGGCGGTGACGCCGCAGGTCGTGACCGGACCATAATCGCGATGTGACGGAATGGCTGTCGAACTGGCGACGCGCGTGGCGGACCGAGCCGGTGACCCTGATGTCGGCGCTGCCTCTGCCGGTGGCCCGGGAGCGGCTGCGCGCGGGGCGGACGACGTTCTGGCGGGCCCTGCGCAGCGGAGCGGGCGGGTATCGGGTCATCGGCCGGGTGGGTGAGCGGTCGGTGTCGCTGGCGGCCGTCCGGGCCGGGGCGCAGAACTCGTGGCGGCCGGAGCTGCGGGGCCGGCTCGAACCGGCGGCGACGGGATCCCGGCTGGTCGGCAGCATCGGCTGGTCGCCGTTCGTGCGGATCTTCAGCACGGTGTGGCTCTGCGCGGCGGGCGCCGCCTTCGTGGGCCTGCTCGCCGTCGGGCTGGACCGGGCTCTGCACGGCGAGGTCAGCCCGGCGCTGGCGGCGTGTCTCGTACCCCTGGGATTCATGGCCTCCTTCGTCGGCATCACCGCGATGGGCGTGCGATGGGGCCGCGCCGACGAGGCGTATCTGCGGTCGTGGCTGGCCGGCCGGCTGCGGACCGCCGAGCACATCGTCCCACCACGACCAGCCGGTGGCGTCCCGGCCGGTCCGGTGCGGATCCGGCCGAGCCACCCTGACGGGCGACAGACGTCACCCGGGAGCTAGCCGCCGGGCCGGTGTGCCGCGACGTCACCAGGCCCACGCCTCGGGGGCGGGCCCGCCGTTGCCGACCGGCGGGAAGATGTCGTCGAGGACGGCCAGCGCCTCGGCGTCCAGCTCGGTGGAGAGGGCGGTGATCGGCAGGTCGAGCTGGCCGGCCGTGCGCGGGCCCAGCACGGGGGCGGTCACCTCGGGGCGCGACAGCAGCCACGCCAGGGCGATCGTCGTCGGGTCCTGGCCGATGCCGGCGCACCACTGTTCGTACCGCTCGATGGCCTCGCGGTGCGGGGCGACCCGCTCGGGCGCGTGCAGCACCGCGCGGCCCGGCACCCCGTCGCGTTGTTTGCGCAGCGCGCCGGAGAGCGCGCCGAAATGCAGCGGCGAGTAGGGCAGGATCCCGATGCCGAGGTCGGCGGCGGCCGGCAGCACCTCCATCTCCACATGTCGCGTCACCAGGTTGTATTTGCATTGTTCGGAGACGATGCCGAGGAAATGGCGGCGGTCGGCGACGGCCTGCGCGCGGGCCAGATGCCAGCCGGCGAAGTTCGACGAGCCGACATAGCGCACCTTGCCCTGTGCGACCAGGGTCTCCATCGCCTGCCAGATCTCCTCCCACGGTGTCCGGCGATCGACGTGGTGCATCTGGAGGAGATCGATCCATTCGGTACGCAACCGCCGCAGCGACGCCTCACAGGAGGCGATGATGTGCCGCGCGGACAGGCCACGGTCGTTGGGGTCGTCGCTCATCGGCGCGTACACCTTGGTCGCCAGCACCATGCGGTCGCGGCGGCCGGGACCGTCGAGCCAGCTGCCGACGAACCGTTCGCTGAGCCCGTCGCCGGTCTCCCGGCCGTACATGTTCGCGGTGTCCACGAAATTGATTCCGGCGTCGGCGGCCCGGTCGAGAACGGCGTGGCTCTCCGGCTCGCCGATCTGCCAGCCGAAATTCATCGTTCCGACGCACAGCCGGCTCACGGTCAGGCCGGTACGGCCCAGACGGGTGTATTCCATGCCGAGCAACGGTAGGCACGTGCCCGTCGTGGCGGAATCCGTTCGACTGTGCTCGAATGCTGCCGTGATCGAGTGGGAGTTCGGGCCGGCGGACGTGGCCGGGCTGCGGTTCGCCCATTCCCCTATGGCCGAGGTGGTGTCCAGCGTCTTCGCCCTGCGCGGCGAGGGCGGGCCGCACGAGTCGTGGCGCCGCCGGGTCGACCCCGAGCTGCCCCGGTGGCCGACCTTCCGCGCCGTGCTGTGCGGGCCGCTCGGCTACGCGCCGGACTTCCTCACCCCGCCTCCGCGGACCGGCCGGCCGGGGCTCGCCGACGAGCTGGCCGAGGTGGCCGCGACCCCGCTCGACGTGGTCGCCGCGCAGGTGGCCGCCGGTTGGGCCGGGCATCCGCCGCCACCGGAGATCGACCGTTTCGGCCGCGACCCGGCGGCCGGTCTGGCCCGTCTCGGCGCGGAGATCCGTGCCTACGCCGCCGTCGCGATCCGTCCGTGGTGGCCGCGGCTGCGGGCGGCGGCGGCCACCGAGATCGCCGGCCGGGGCCGGATCGCCGCCGAGCACGGCGCCCGGCGGCTCGTCGACGGCCTGCACCCGCGACTCGGCTGGGACGGGGCCGCCCTGCAGCTGCGCTACCCGCACAAGTCCGGCCGGTGGAGCCTCGACGGGCACCATCTGACCCTGCTGCCGACAGGTTTCGCCGGCGGCCAGGTCTACGCGATGCCGGACTCACCAGCGGGGCGGACCCTCTGGTACGGTCCGCGCGGCTTCGGCAACGTGTGGGCCACCGGGCCGGTCCCGGCCGCCGGGGAACGGTTGACGGCGCTGCTCGGCCCGACCCGCGCGGCCGTGCTGACGCTGCTCGCCGCCCCGCACAGCACCGGTGAGGTCGCCACCCGGCTGGGCCTGTCCGCCGGCACAGCCTCCCACCATCTCACCACGCTGCGTGACGCGGGACTGGCCGCGGCCGCCCGGGCCGGCCGGCGGGTGCTCTACGAACGCACCACGCTCGGCGATCAGCTCGTCTCGGAAGGGAACTGATCGTGGGGGGTGGCGCGGGCGCCGTACTGGGTGCTCAACGGCGAGCCGGAGCCGCCGGTGCTGTGGGCGGTCGTCCACCTCGACGAGGTGGACCTGGAGATCGCGCAGCTGTGGCACGACGCGGCCGAGGCGGCGCTCGGGCCGCTGCTCCGGCCGGCCGGGGCGCCACGTTTCCGGCGTCACCACGGTGGCCGGCACGGGGTGCGGGTGCGACGCCGCTCGTGGGCCGACATGATGCATCCGAGTCTGGAGAGCGCCTACGTGACCTGGGGCCACGGTGACGAGCGGCCGCCCGGCCCGGCCGACGACGTGCGTCTCCACGTGTCGCGGGACTACGACTCGTACCTCCAGCTGGACCTCGGCGTCCGGCTCCTGGAGCCGTCCGTGATGCCGGCGCTCGCCGACGCGGTGATCGGTGTCGTCCGGCAGATCGGCGACCGCATCGATCCGGGGTACGGGGAGATCGCCGATCGGGTCCGTCTGGGGCCGTCGACGGATCTCGACTACGCGTTGCTGCGCGACGACGAGGACAGCCTCCGCGACAGCCACCGCCACCTGCGCGGATACGGCTGGGTGACGGTCTGCCCGGCGGCGATCGCGGCGGCGCTCGGCGGTGCCGCCGCGATGCGTGCCGGCGGCGCGTTCACCGAGGTCGTCGAGCTGGCGACGGGTGGCCTGCTGCTGCGGGCCACCCGGACGACCGTCGACTACGACGACGACGCGGTCCGCCGTGTCTTCGAGGCGCTGCGGCCGGTCCTGCCGCCGGGGCTGCCGCGACAGCCGCGGTACGAGACCCTGCCGCACCTGGTGCTGGAGGACGCCGTCACAGCGGACCCAGCGCCTCCCGCGGGGTGACGTGCAGGTCGAGGGTCTCCAGCACGGTCAGGAGCATGCGCTCCTCGTACCGGAAGTGGTTCTCCATGAGCGCGCCGACGCCCTGCAGGTGCCGCTCCAGCTCGTCCGGCCCGGCGGAGCTGTCGACGGCCGCCTGCAGGCCGCCGAGCAGATAGCCGATCATGGAATGGTCCTGCTCCAGTTTCCGCAGCACCGGACGCAGGTCCGGATGGGCGGCGGCGATCGCCGGGAACAGGGTGCGGTCCTCGCCGCGGTGATGGCCGTCGAGGGCCGAGCAGAACCCGCGGCAGTAGAGCAGCAGGTCGTCGACGGCAAGATCGTCCGACTCCAGCGTCAGACGCAGAGCCGCACGTAGACGGGCGTGCACCGCACGCATCTCCTTAGCCCAGGCCACCAGCCGGGTCGTCTCGCGCTCAGACACGCGAAGACGAAGGGCACGACGACGACATCGCCGATCTCCTTCGGTCCGGCGCCTCCATGCCTGACACGGTCTGCCACCGGCACGCGACGCTGTCCCCGACCCTACCGTGCGCGGTAGTCTCCAGCCCACCCGCACCCGCCGGCCCCTCGACCTCGGCCGACTCGGGCTCAGCAGCCCCTCCAGCCCACCCGCACCCGCCGCCCCCGCCGAGGAGATCTCATGCCGCTGACCAGCCCCCGGTTGCCGGTCGTCCGTCTGCTCGAAGCGGCCGACAGCGGCGCCGCCGTCCTGATCCTGGCGGTCGTCGGGGCCGCGATCCTGGGCGCCGCGGTGCTGACGTTCAGCGCCGTGGTGCCGGCCCGGGCCCGGCGTGCCGCGGCCGGCGGCAGCCTGGCCGGCGTCGTGGTGTGGCTGCTGGTCGTGGTGGCGGCTCCGCCGATCCCGGCCACGATCGGGTGGGCGCTGACGGCGGCCGGACTGGCCGCGATCGTCGCGGTGCCGCTCGCCGCCGGGCCGTCCGGGACGACGGCGGGCACCCTGATCGCGGGCCTGCTCGCCGTCGCCGGGACGATGCTGTCGATCTTCGTCACGGTGCTCGTGCTGGCGCACTGGGGGCCGGACGCCCTGATCCCGGACGTCACCCCGCAGGCCCCGGCCGCACGCCGGATCGCCGAGAGCCGGATCGAGATCGTCGACCCGTACATCATGGTCCTGGTTCTCGCCGCCCTCGCCGCGACGGCGATGAGCCTGACCGCTGTCCTCGCCCGCCGTTCCGGGAAGGTCCGGCCGGGCTGACGGCGGGCCGTGGTTCACCCGTTCGTTCTCCCCGGAGGTGCCGGGCTGCCTACGATTCACGGGGGAGAACAGCGCGTGGGGGAGGGCCGGGCCATGTCGAACTGCTCGGTGGAGGCGCTCAGCCGCCGTCCGCGACGGGCCCGCCCGGCGCCCGGCCGGCTCATGGACCACCTGCACCACGTCGAGCCGGACCTGTGCTGTTTCCTGCCGTGGGTGCGGACCCATCTGGCCCGCACCCATCTGTGCATGATCGTCACCTGTGGTCACGACTGAGCGGGGAGTGCCCCCGGCTCAGGTGATGTCGCGGCGGCGCATCGCCCACAGCGAGGCGCCCACGATCAGCACCGTGACGACCGCCAGGCTGACGCCCGTCACCTGCCACGTGAGGACGAACTTGTCCGGTTCGCAGCCCGAGTCGGCGGAGAAGTTGCAGGAGTTGTAGTCGAAGACCTCGAACTCCTTGAACATCCACGCGTACGCCCACATCGGCGCGAGCCACGCCTCCGGATACTTCGCCCCGGCCAGCTGCGCCATGATGTAGACGCCGATCTGCAGGGCGCCGAGCCCGACGAGCGCGCCCAGCGCCATGCCGGTGTGCCGGCCCAGCGACGCCATCGCGAACCCGACGGCGCCGGCCACCACGACCAGGGCCAGGCCGCGCAGCCCGGTCAGGCCGAACGACTGCCACACCCCACCGGTCATCTTCTCGGTGGTGCCGCGGGACGTGGCGATGAACGTGAAGATGCCGGTCCACAGCGCGCCGAGCAGCAGCGTCAGGCCGGTGAACCAGCCCAGCAGGACGGCCAGCTTGGTGCCCAGCACCTGCAGCCGCCGCGGCCGCCACAGCAGCAGGTTCATCATGCCGCCGCTGTTCCACTCGGAGCCGACGAAGGACGCGCCGATCAGGAACGCCGCCCCGGCGAGCACCACCGCCAGCAGCGTGATCATCGTCGGGTACTCGGCCCGCAGGTTGAAGGTCTCCGGCATGTACCAGGTGTAGTCGTAGTCGCTCGGCGACGGGTCGGGCCAATCGCAGGCGGCGGCGTTGCCCGGGTTCTCGGTCAGGCACCTCTGCTTGTCCGCGGCGACGGTCTTCACCGCCTCCTGGTAGTTCGCCTCCGCCTCGGCCTTCGCCGCCGCGATCTGCGTCTCGCCGACCTTCTCGGTGCTGAAGAAGCTGCCCACCGCGGTCGCGGCCAGGATCAGCAGCACACTGATCAGGATCACCGAGGTGAAGCGGCGCCGGAACAGCCGCCGGGTCTCCGCACGTGCCAGGCTCATTGGCCCCATCCGTTCTTGGCGCCGCTGATGGCGGACTCGTCGACCTGCCGGTTCTGCCCGGCGACCGGCGCGGTGCCGGTCAGCTCGAGGAAGACGTCCTCGAGGTCGGCGGAGACCGGGGTCAGCTCACTGACATAGACGCCCCGCTGGGCCAGGACCCTGGTGATCAGGGCCGGGTTGGACGCGTTCGCCACGGTGAAGTGGTCGTTCTCCAGCGTCACCTGGGCGCCCGCCTCGCGCAGCGCATTCGCCGCGTCCAGCAGGTCCACGCCCGTCTCCAGCCGCACCCGGACCATGCCGGACCGGTGCGAGGCCAGCACCTCGGCCACCGAGCCGGAGGTCACCCGGCGGCCGGCCGAGATGATCGTGACGGAGTCGCAGATCAGCTGGATCTCGCCGAGGATGTGGCTGGACAGCAGCACCGTCATTCCGGAGTCGGACAGGTCGCGCATCAGGGTGCGCATCTCCCGGATGCCGCCCGGGTCGAGGCCGTTCGCCGGCTCGTCCAGGATCAGCAGCTTCGGCTCCTTGAGCAGCGCCGACGCGACCGCCAGACGCTGCTTCATGCCGAGCGAGTAGGTCTTCACCCGCTCCTTGGCGCGGTCCCGCAGGCCCACCAGGTCGAGCACCGCGGGCACCCGGGCCCGGTTCACGCCGCCGGCGTCGGCGAGCAGGCTCAGCGTCAGCTCGGCGGTGAAGTGCGGGAAGAACTGGGGGCTCTCCACGATCGCGCCGACCTGCCCGGCCACCTCCGGCAGGTGGTGGGGCACCTCCTTGCCGAGGATCGCCATGCGGCCGCCGTTGGGCTCGATCAGCCCGAGCAGCGTACGCAGGGTGGTGGTCTTGCCCGAGCCGTTGGGCCCGAGGAATCCGTGCACCTGGCCGGCTTCGACGATCATGTCGAAGCCGTCCAGAGCGTTCCGGACACCTTTACGGCTGCGATATGTCTTTCGCAGTCCTGATATCTCGAGTACGGGGGTCACTCGGGGGACCCTAGATCACCGATGCCACTCTTCGATGTCCCGGGAAAATGCCATACCCGTCAGAGGTACGGCCGGAAGCTCACCAGGGCAGCGGCCCGAACCGGTCCAGATAGCGGCCGGTGCCCGCGCCCGGGTCCTCGGTCGCCAGCGTGACGATCGCGTCGGTCCCCTCGGTGACCGTCTGCGGCCCGCTGTTGCCGTTCAGGTCGGTGGCGGTGTAGCCGGGGTCGACGGCGTTGAACCGGATGCCGGGGAACGCTTTCGCGTACTGCGTGGTCATCATGGTGACGGCCGCCTTCGACGCGTTGTAGAGCGGCGCCACCACCGTCGACTCCACCCGGCCCGGGTCGTGGGTGATCGCCTGTGATCCGAGGCCACTGCTGACGTTGACGACGGCCGGGTCGGTGCCCGCCTGCAGCAGCGGCAGGAAGGCGCCGGTCACCCGGACGATGCCGATGACGTTGGTGTCGAACACCGCTGTGGCGTCCTCGCCGCGCAGCTCCGTGCCCTGGGTGAGCGGCCCGGCGATGCCGGCGTTGTTGATCAGCACGTCGAGGTGGCCCTCGTGTGCGGCGACGTCGGCGGCGGCCGCGGCGACCGAGGCCTCGTCGGTGACGTCGATGGCCACGAACCGGCCGCCCACCTCGGCGGCGGCCTTGCGTCCCCGGTCGGCGTCGCGCGCCCCGACCAGGACGGTGTGCCCCTGCTGGACGAGGCGGCGGGCCGCTTCGAGTCCGAGTCCCTTGTTGGCGCCGGTGATGAAGATGTTCTTCGACATGCCTCGACTCTGCGCCGGTCCGGGCCGCCCATCCAGAGAACGCTCCTCGGTAGGACCGCCAATACCACCCTGGCGTCCGCGAGCGGGCGGTCAGCCGATCGCCGCGCCGGTCAGCACGCCGACCGCGTAGGTGACCGCCATGCCCGCCGCGCCGCCGAGCACCAGCCGGGCCACCGCCCGGGCCGGGCGGGCGCCGCCGAGCCGGGCGCTCAGGTAGCCGGTGGCGGCGAGCGCCAGCAGCACCACCAGGAACGCCGTGCCGGCCCGCAGCCCCGGCGGCGGCAGCAGGATCGCGGCGAGCGGTAGCAGCGAGCCGCCGGTGAAGGCCACCGCCGATGCCACGGCCGCCTGCCACGGGCTGGCCAGCTCGTCCGGGTCCAGGTGCAGCTCGACGTCGGCGTGCGCGGCGAACGCGTCCCGGTCGGTGAGCTCCCGCGCCACCCGCTGGGCGGTCTCCGCGCTCAGGCCCTTCGCCTCGTAGAGCGCGGCGAGCTCCTCGAGCTCCTGCTCCGGGAAACGGGCCAGCTCGTCGCGCTCCTTGTCGAGCAGGGCCCGCTCGGTGTCGCGCTGGCTGCTGACCGACACGTACTCACCCAGCGCCATCGACACCGCGCCGGCCACCAGACCGGCCAGCCCCGCCGTCGCGATCGGCCCGGTCGCCGTGGTCGCCCCGGCCACCCCGATCACCAGCCCCGCCGTGGACACGATGCCGTCGTTGGCGCCGAGCACCCCGGCGCGCAGCCGGTTGAGCCGCCCGGACAGCCCCGCGTCGTGCGGCTCGCCAGGATGCAGGACCACGGGTCACTCCTCGATGTCACACCCGGCCCGGGTCGGCCGTACCCGGATTCTGCTCGCCCCTCACCAGAGATCGATCACGGGGCCCGCGGCGGGCTCGGCGGCGGGTGCGGCGTCCTGTGACATGAGGCGGGCCTCGGCGCTCAGCGCGCTGATCGCCTCGTGCGCGTCCTTCGCCGCGACGCCCTGCATCTGGACGGCGGTCATCACCGTGTCCTGCGCCTCTCGGGCCTGCTCCAGCACCGTGTCGATCTCCCGGAGCGCGGCGCCGGCGTCGGTGGCGTTGCGGGTGATCTGCTCGACGACCGTGGCGATCCGCTGGGTCGACGCGGACACCTTGGCGGCGAGCTGCTTGACCTCCTCGGCCACGACGCCGAACCCGCGCCCGGCCTCGCCCGCACGTTCGGCCTCGATGGTGGCGTTCAGGGCGAGCAGCCTGGTCTGCCGGGCGACGTCGTCGATCTCCTGGGCCAGGTCGGCGATGTCGGCGGAGGTGCCGGTCAGCGACGCGATGGTGGAGACCGTGTTCGCGGTGTGGTGCTGGGCGGTGCCCCAGGTCGCCTGTGACTGCTGCACCGAGTACTCGATCGACACGGTGGCCTGCATGAACTCGTTCATCACCTGCTGGGCCCGGCGGGTGTTCTCGACCACCGAGGTGCTGGCGGTGCTGAGCGCGTCGACGGTCTGGGCCAGCTGCTGGGACATCGCCGCGACCTCGGCCGCGTGTTCGGCCTCGCGGCGGGCGGCCTCCTGCGCCTCGGTCAGCTCGCGGTGGGCGCGTTGCTCGGCGTCGGCCAGCTCGTGGGTACGTCGTACGGCGGCCAGTTCGCGTGTCGCGGTGTCCTCCATGCTGGACCAGAACCCGACGAGGACGACCACCTCCGCGCCGATGTAGGCGGCGTGCAGCAGAGCCCAGGGCAGCGGGTTCGCCGCCGCAGCCGGGTCGGAGAAGACCGAGTCGGTGTCGACCACGCCCGCCACGAAGTGGTGGAGTCCGACGAATCCGATCGCCATGAGCAGCGGCGGCCACGCCTGGTACCAGGCGATCATGATGACGACGACCAGGAACTGCATGTGCAGATCGGTACGCCCGTCGAACGTGTGCAGGGTCACCGAGCAGCCCAGCAGCAGCCCGAGGCTGACCAGCATGCGTCGGGCACGGTGTGACCCGGCGGTCCGCGCGCCGACCAGGCACACCACGGAGGCGGCATAGCTGCCCCACAGAACGACGGAGCCGTGATGGCCGCCGAGGTGGGCGGCCTGCCGCACGCCCAGGACGACCAGCAGGACGACGGTCTGCACCGCCAGCACACCCCAGAGGATCCGGTGCCGGACCCGGAAGATCTCGCCGGACAGCTCGGCGCTCTTCGGGAGCCTCCGCAGGGCGTTCACCGCCGTGCTCCCGCCACGATGTCGGTGAGCCACGGCTCGACGACGCTGCTGAGCAGGCCGGCCATCGCGGCGGCACGATCCGGGGTGAGCGAGGCGAACCGGTCGCGTACGGTGAGCCGGATCCGCGTGCCGCAGCGATCCAGCAGGTCGTGGCCCTCGTCGGTCAGGCGCAGCCAGACGCGCCGCCGATCCTCGCGGTCCCGTTCCCGCGTGATCAGGCCGGACCGCTCCAACCGGTCGGCGAGGGCGGTGATCGACGACTGCTGCAGGTGCAGCAGACGCGCGACCATGCCGGCGGTCAGCCCGTCGTGCACCCGCAGGGCGTACAGGGCGATCAGATCCACCGCCGGCAGGCCGCCTTCGGCGGCGGCCTCGTCGACAGCGCTCTGCACCGCCCGGCCCGCGAGCAACATCAGATAGCCGAGTTCGTAACCACCCGCGGACACGGCCAGCGACGGCGGCGCCTCGGCGGTGTCGGGAATCGTCTTCGCCACGACTACTTCATCGGCTGAATGGTTCGGCCGATGAAGTAGTCGACGTGCCCCGAGTCCGGCACCGCCCGGCGCGAACAGGAGCTGACCGCATGCCTGCCAATCGTGGACACCAGTACGAGCAGCCGACCGACTCGACGCTCATCGACGCGCTGGCCGAGGTCCTCGGCGGTGACCTGGCGCGGGCGCTGGTCGAGATCACCGCCCGGAAGGCGCGGCTGGGCCGCCCGTGCAGCCCGGACGACCTGGTCCGGATGACCGAACTGCTGATGGAGGCGGGTGACCTGCTCCGGGTCACGGCGAGGTCGGAGAAGATCCGCGCGGTCACGTACCGGGCCCTCCACGCCACCGCGGGCTGACATGCGGCCCCGCGCCGGCTGACGGGACGGCCGGGTCAGGGGCGCAGCGGCAGCGAGGCGTGGTGATCAGGCGTACCGCGACCGCGGTGCACCGCGGCGATCGCGCCGTGCGGGCGGTGCGCGGGATCGACCGGGCGCAGCAGGCGCTCGGTCTCGGTGAACCCGGCGGCGGCCAGGCGGGCGGACAGCTCCGCGGGCGGCCATCGGTAGGCGGTGGTGACCTTGTGATCGAAGGCCTCGACCGTTCCGCCGCTGTCGGCCGTCCCGGCGTTGCCTGCGGGCTCGCCGTTGACTGCGGGCTCGCCGCTGCCGGCGGTGAAGAAGCCGATCACCAGCCGGCCGCCCGGGGACAGCAGGCGGGCGAATCCGGCGAGTGCCGCGTCCAGCTCGGGCGGTGGCAGGTGGATCAGCGAGTACCAGGCCAGGACACCGCCGGCCGCCGGGAGATCCGGATCGGTCAGCGAGCCCAGCCGGTAGTCACCGTCCGGGTGGGTGGCCCGCGCGTGCGCGACGAACTCCGGCACCAGGTCGACACCGATCGCGGCGGCGCCCAGCGACCGCAGGTAGGCGGTGAGGTGGCCGGGGCCGCAGCCCAGGTCCAGCACCGGCCCGCGCACGCCGGCCAGATGGCGGCCGATCAGGGCGAGGTCGTCGGCCGCCACCCGGTCCTCGGCGCCGAACAGGTCGATGTAGAGCGGGGCGACGGCCGAGTACGCCGCCCGCACCTGATCCGTCCCGGTCATCGCTCAGCCGTCCGCGTGGCGGTCGAGGCGGACCCAGCGGCAGCTCCGGTCGCCGTCGCCGGGCCGGCCGGCCGGGGCGAACCGGCCGGCCGCGCCGTCGTGGGAGCCGTGACTCACCCGGTAGCGGCCGGGGCGCAACGCGAGCATCGCGCCCACGCCCAGGATGCCGGGCAGGCTCAGCCGGACCGGCGGATCCAGCGCCGCATCCGCGGGCGGGGCCGCGACCTCGGCGGCCGGCGCCGCGGCCCAGACCACGGCGACCCGGCCGGACGGCAGGTCGAGATCGCCGGGCAGCGGCCGCTCCTGGTCACGGGCGGCGGCGCCTGTCACGTGGTCACGCGGGCCGTCGTCGTCGCGGTCGACCCAGGACCGCATGATCAGCAGGCTCGCGCCGCCGGCCGTCGCGATCTCGGCGACACCGCCGCCCTCCATCTCCCAGATCAGCCCGGTGTGCCGGCCGGACGGGCCGAAGGGCAGCAGCCCCGCCTCGGCCTCGTCGTCATCCGCATACAGCACGGCCTCGGCGCGGGCGAGGTCGCAGGCCGGGTCGAGCCGCCAGTCCTCGTCGTGGACCGCGCCGGTCCAGTCGGCGAACGCGCCGGCCTCGCAGACCAGCAGCGGGCCACCCTCGCCGGCGACGCGGGCCACCCATCGGTACGGCGTGTCGATCACCGCGAAACCGTACCGCGTGGGTGGGGGTGGCCTCAGCCGAGCCGTTTCGGGCCCAGGTAGCTGCCGCCGGTGGCGTCGATGACGTTGGCGGTGAGCCAGCCGCTGCCGGGGCCGGCCAGGAAGGCGACGACCTCGGCGATGTCGGCGGGGGTGCCGACCCGTTCGAGCGCCTGGGCGGCCGCGATCATCGTCCGGGCCTCCGGCCGGTCGTAGAAGACCGCGGTCCGCTCGGTGCGGGTCGGGCCGGGGGCGACCGCGTTGACGGTGATGCCGCGGGCGCCGACCTGGTTGGCGACGTTGCGGGTGAGGGTGGCGATCGCGGCCTTGGTCATCGCGTACGCCAGCTCGCCGGGCAGGGCGATGCGGGTGACGCCGGAGCCGATGTTGATGATGCGGCCGCCGTCGCCCATCAGCGGCAGCGCCTTCTGGATGAGGAAGAACGGCGCCCGCACGTTGACCGCGAAGAGCCGGTCGAACGCCTCCGGGGTCTCGGTGTCGATGCCGCCGGCGGAGTCGGCGACGGCCGCGTTGTTGACCAGGATGTCGAGCCGGTCCTGCCCGGTGCGGGCGCGCAGCCCGGCGGCGACGGCCTGGATCACGGTGTCGGCGTCGCCGTCGGCCCCGAGCTCGGCCCGGATCGGGAAGGCCCGGCCACCGGCCGCCTCGATGGTGTCGACGGTGTCCTTGGCGGCGGCGTCGTTGCTCGCGTAGTGGACTGCGACCAGGACGCCGCCGGCGGCGAGGCGCTCGCAGATGCCCCGGCCGATGCCGCGGGAGCCGCCGGTGACCAGAGCGGTGCGACCGGCGAGGGAGGCGTTCAAACTGTTTATGCCGTAAGCAGTCACGTTTATGTTATACACAGTTCTGCGTGGCGGCGTCAACGAAACGAGAGGTGCCGATGAAGGCTCAGGTCAGTGCGATGGATCTGCTGTGGGGACGCGGCGCTCGGGGCAGCCGGGGTCCGCGGCCGGTGCTCACCGTCGCCCAGATCGCCGAGGCCGCCGTCGCGATCGCCGACGCCGAGGGGCTGCCCGCGGTCACCATGCAGCGGGTGGCGGACCGGTTCGGGTTCACCGCCATGTCGCTGTACCGGTACGTGCCCGGCCGCGCGGAGCTGGTCGCCCTGATGATCGACAGCGCGCTCGGCGTCGCGCCCGCCGTCGACGGCCCCGAGGGGTGGCGGCCCGCGCTACGGCGGTGGGCGGAGAGCCTGCGCGAGGTGTTCCGGAGTCATCCCTGGATCGCGCAGGCCACCGTCCAGGCCCGGCCGGTCGGCCCCAACGAGGTGAGCTGGCTGGAGCGCGCCGTCGCCCTGCTGGACGGCTCCGGGCTGTCCGGCGCCGAGCGGGTGGACGCGGTGGTGGTCCTCACCGGTCACATCCGCAACCAGGTGCAGGCCGAGGCCGGCATCGCCGCCGACGACGGGGTGCACCTGGCCACCGCGCTGGCCGAGTCGCTGCGGGAGCGGGCCGGCGACTTCCCGGCGCTGACCGGGGCGGCCACCGACGGCGCGTTCGGTCCCGGCGGCGACGGGTTCGCCTTCGGCCTGGAGTGCATCCTCGACGGCCTGGCCAACCGCATGTGACCCCGCCACGCGCGGCGGCTTTGTCAGCCGTCGATCCGGGACGCCGTGTGGATCGGGACCGGTGCCAGCCGGCCGCGGACCGCCTCGGCGTCGGCGTGCTCCAGCTCGTCCAGGATGGTCAGCGAAAGCTCCCAGCACGCCCGGGCCTCGTCGTCCTCGCCCGCCGCGGCGTGCACGTCGCCGAGCCGGGTCAGCGTGGCGGCCCGCTGGAAGTCGTTCTCGATCCGGCCCCACAGCTCGACGGCGGCCCGGTAACAGGTCGTCGCGTCGCCGAGGCGGCCGGAACGCTGGTGGACCAGGCCCAGGCTGTCCCAGGAACCGGCGATGCCCTGCACGTCACCGAGCTCCTGGTGCGCCTCGAGCGACTCGCGGCAGGCGGCGAGGGCCGGTTCCAGGTCGCCGAGTTTCGCCATCGACCAGCCGATGTTGCCCAGCGCGATGGCCTGGCCGCGCCGGTCACCGATCTCCCGGTACAGCTCCAGCGCCCGCATCGACTGGTCGCGGGCCTCGGCGTCCTCGCCGCGCCGGTCGTGCACCAGGCCGATGCCGAAGCAGACCTGCGCGTGATGCCATCGGTCGCCGAGGGCCGCGAACTCCCACGCGGCCCGGTCCAGGTGCCGCAGCGCGTCGGCGTCCCGGCCCATCCACGAATACGCCATGCCGAGCCCGTGCTCGGCGTGGGCACAGCCGATCCGGTCGCCGGTACGGGTCGCCGCGTCCAGCCCGATCCGCTGCACCGTGACCGCGTCCCGCCACAGCGCGTGCGCCTCCATGATCAAACTCTGGCTCCAGGCGAGCCGCCACGCATACCCCTCGAGGCCGGGAACGCCCGCGGCCAGCCCGATCGCGGCGATCAGCACCCGCTGCTCCGCCCGGTACCACACATTGGCGGCGGTCGGATCGCCGAACCGCTCCACCGGCAGGTCCTCGGCGGCTGGCGGCAGGTCCAGGCTCTGCCACGCGCCGTACTGCACACGGGCGCACGCCTGCACCGAGTGCAGCAGGTGCTCCAGCAGACGCCGCTGCGCGGCCAGCCGGTCGGCCGCCTCGTCGTGCTCCACGGCGCGGGCGGTCGCGTACACCCGGAGAAGGTCGTGCATGGTGAAACGGTCGGTGACCGTCTCGCTGATCAGGCTGGCCTCGGCCAGCTCGGCCAGCAGCCGCCGGGTGGCGGCCGGTGAGGCGCCGCAGAGCGCGGCCGCCGTGGTGACGCCGGCGTCCGGCCCGGGGTGCAGGCCCAGCAGCCGGAACAGGCGGGCGGCGGGCTCGGTCAGCCGACGGTACGACCAGGAGAACACCGCGCTCACGTCGGTGCTGTCGTCGCCGGCGTCGAACGCGCCCAGGTCGCCCCGGCGCTCGCGCAGCTGGGCGGCGAGAGTGGTGAGTGTCAGGGCCGGCCGGGTCGCGGCCTGCGCGGCGACCACCACCAGCGGCAGCGGCAGCCGCGCGCAGCAGGCGACGATCTCGGCGACGGCGGCCGGCTCGGCGGCGGTCCGGGCCGCGCCCAGCCGCCGGGCCAGCAGCGCCGACGCCTCCTCGGCGGTCAGCGGGCCGAGCGGCACCGGCCGGGCGCCCTCGCCGGCGATCAGCGGGGTGAGCAGGTTGCGGCTGGTCACCACCACCATGCAGCCGGGCGCGCCGGGCAGCAGCGGGCGCACCTGGGCGGCGTCGCGGGCGTTGTCGAGCACGACCAGCACCCGGCGGCCGGCCACCAGGCTGCGGTAGAGGGCGGTCTGGGCGGCCGGCCCGGCCGGGACCGACGACGCCGGGACGCCGAACGCGTCCAGGAAACCGCGCACCACCTCGCCCGGGTCGGCGGCGGACCCCTCCGGGGCGAACCCCCGCAGGTCGGCGTAGAGCTGGCCGTCCGGGAAGCGCGGGGCGGCCCGCTGTGCCCAGTGGACGGCGAGGGCGGTCTTGCCGACGCCGCCGCTGCCGGACACCGCCACGATCACCACCGTGGCGTCGCCGGTGTCCTCGGCCGCCGAGCCGAGCTCGTGCAGCTCCAGGTCACGGCCGGTGAACGCGGGCACCGCGGCGGGCAGCTGCGCGGGCACGCGGGTGGCGTGGGAGCGGGCCGGCGCGGTGTCCGGCGGCGGGGCCGGCCGGGCGGCCAGAGCGGAGTCCTGCCGGAGGATGGCGGTCTCCAGCTCGCGCAGCGGCGGGCTCGGGTCGATGCCGAGCTCGCCGCGCAGCCGCTCGCGCAACCGCTGGTAGGCGTGCAGCGCGTCGGCCTGCCGGCCCGCCCGGTACAGCGCGAGGATCAGCCGGGCGTGCAACTGCTCGTCGAACGGGTGCGCGGCGGCCAGGTCGGCCAGCTCCGGCAGCAGCGCCGCGTCGTTGCCGGTCGCCTGCTCGGCCGCGGCCAGGTCACGGCGTGCCCGCAGGCGCAGCTCGTCGAGGCGGCGCGCCTGATCGTCGAGCCACGGCAGGGTGGCCACGTCGGCGAGCGAGGCGCCGCGCCACAACGCCAGCGCCGAGCGCAGCAGACCGGCGCGCTCGGCCGGATCGGTGCTCGTGCCGGCCGCGCGGATCAGCCGCTCGGCGGCGGCGACATCGGTGTCGGCCGCGTCGACCGGCAGCAGATAGCCGGGGGAGCGGGCCACGATCGCGCCGCGGTCGCCCAGCAGCTGGCGGAGCTGGGACACGTGCTGCTGCAGCGAGTTGGCCACGGTGGACGGGGCGCCGCCCGCCCACACGCTGTCCACCAGGCGCTCCACGCCGACCACCTCGCCCCGGCGCAGCGCCAGCACGGCGAGCACCGCCTTGCGGCGCAGACCGGTCACCGGGTGGGACACGCCGTCGCGGACCACCTCGACCGGACCGAGCAGGTTGATCCGCATGCCGTCCACTCTGGCACGAAGGGGACATGCCGCAGAAACGGCGACGTTGTCGGATTTCCGCAGCCGAGATCATCGGCTCAGCGGGACTTCAGCCGCGCCTCAGCGGAGTCCGTCATGGTGGGCCCGGCCCGGTGATCGCGCCGCCGGAGGGGGAGGGCGCGGTCACCGGGTCCGGCGAGACGAGAAATGAAGGCTCTGGAGTCTCTCGTTTCGCCTGGTTACCGTCCGGTAACACAGCTTCGCTCATCGACACCTATGAGTGGATTCGATGCTGAGTCCCCGGAGGCCGTACATGTCCGTACGCACCCGTCTCTCCGCCGCTCTGATCGCCGCCACCCTGCTCGCGGTGGGTCTTCCCGCCGGCCCGGCCCGCGCCGCCGTCACCTCCCGCGGCGTCACCGTCCCCGGCTTCTACACGCCGCCCGCGACGCTGCCGGCGGCCGACGGCGCCCTGATCCGCACCGAGCCGCTGCCACTCGCGCTGTCCCTGCCCGGCATCGACGGCACCCTGCCGGGACGGGCCACCCGGATCATGTACAAATCCACCGACTCGACCGGCAACCCGGTCGCGGTGACCGGCGCCTACCTGGAGCCGGCCGCGTCGTACCGGGGAGTCCGCCCGCTCGTGGTCCTCGCGCCCGGCACGATGGGACAGGGCGACCAGTGCTCCACCTCCCTCGCCCTGCAGCGCGGGCTGGTCCTCGGCGCCGGCGACGGGCAGACGACGGTGTCGATCGGCTACGAGGTGCTGGCCATCTACCGGCTGCTGGCGAAGGGCATCGCCGTCGTGCAGACCGACTATCCGGGGCTCGGCGCCACCGACCGGCTGCACACCTACGTCAACCGGGTCGACTCGGGGCACGCCGTGCTCGACGCGGCCCGTGCCGCCCGGGCGCTGCCCGGCACGTCGATCACCGGGGCGTCGCCGGTCGGGCTCTACGGCTACAGCCAGGGCGGCGGCGCGGTGGCAGCGGCGGCGGAGCTGCAGGCGGCGTACGCGCCGGACGTCCAGGTGACCGCCACCTACGCGGGCGCGCCCCCGGCCGACCTCACCGCGGTCATGAAAGCCATCGACGGCAGTGAGCTGCTCGGCGCGCTGGGCTGGTCGGTCAACGGGTTCGCGCAGTCCGAGCCCGATCTGCGGCCGCTGCTCGACCGCTACCTGAGCGCGTCCGGCCGGGCCGTGCTGGAGGACCTGTCGACCATGTGCGTGGGGGACGCGATCTTCGCGTACGCGGGCCGGCGCAGCACCGCCTGGACGACGAACGGGCAGTCCGTCTCCGACATCGTCAGTGCCGAGCCGACGCTCCGGGCGTACCTCGGCAAGCAGTTGATCGGCAGCCGCAAGCCCGCCGGCGTGGTCCGGGTGGCGACCGGCGTATTCGACAACCTGGTGCCGCACGGCCAGGCCCGGACGATGGCCGCCGCCTGGTGCCGTCTCGGCGGCTCGGTCGTCTACGCCCCGGTCGCGCTGCCGTGGACGGTGAGCCCGCTGCTCAACCACTTCGGGCCGCTGCTGTCCGACCAGGGCCCGGCGGTCGACTGGCTGGCCCAGCGCCTCGCCGGCGCGAAGACGTCGTCGAACTGCGCGGCGCTGCCGCTGATGCCCTGAGGCGGCCGGCGCCGTTCTCCGGAAAGGCCGGGGCGCGGCATGGCCCGGCCGAGCCGCTCGCCCGGACCTCGGCCCCGCTCCCGTTCCCCTTCCGAAACAGGCACTGGCCCTGCCGTTCGAAACAGTGCGGCGGGGCTTGGTGACCGTGGCGTGCCGGGTGGGGTGTCCGGGGCCGCTATGGCTCGGTTTCGCCGCACGCGGAGGGTCCGAACCTGCGTCGTACCCCGGCGGGGTGAGTCGATCCGGGTCCGTCGGGCGTTTCCGCGGTGGGGCGAGGCGCAGCCGAGTACGCGCGGCCAGGCCCACGGTCTGGCCTACCCTCGCGCTCGTGGACAAGCGCGTGTGGCACCAGCGTTCCGATGTCTCTCTGGTCGTCCGGACCGACTTCGCCCATCTGCAGGAATGGGTGGAGATCCAAGCCGCGATCGTTGAGCCACAGACAGAGGAGGGCTTCACTGCCTTCGTTGAATTCGTCGATGATCGTGCGTACGAAGGGATCACACTGTCGCAGCTCCTGGAACTGGTGCCCGCAGACTCGGACCATGGCGTTGCCTTCCTCGTCGACGCGAAGGCCCTGACTCACCCCGACATGCCGATCCTGGTAGTCAACCTCTACGACTATGTCGAAGGCCTGACGGACCAGGGCAAGGGACCGCAGTACGGCACCACATTTCGCGTCGTGCCATCCGAAATGTGGTCTGTTCAGAACAATCTGACCATCTCGAATATGGATTGGGAAGAATTTGTCGACAACACGGACGGTGACGGCGTCTTCCGAGGCTTCGAGTGAGCCAAGGTCGTACGCGCCGGATTCCGGGGCAGGGCGGCCGGCGTCCGGAACTCCAGCGATGACTTCCGTTTCCCCGTCAGATCGCAGGGCCGTTCGGCAGGTAGTTATACCTGGTCGCTCATACCGCCGCGTTCGCGCGGGAGGTTCGTGGCGTCGCGACCTGGCGGCCCGGCCGTATGTTAGACATCGCGCATGAACCTGTCGGCCGTACCGGATGGTGTCCGGTCCGTGATCACTGCCGAGGTTGCACGGGAGATCGCTGTTCCGTACACCGATCAGGTCGTATTTCCCGAGACGGTGATGATTGACCTGCCGGAGTCGGTCGATCGAAGGTTCCCCGGTTGGGCAGGTCCCGTTCTGGTCCTCTCCGTCGAGAACCAGGGCGTCTGCGCCTGGGGTGTTCCTCTCGGGGGTGAGAACCCTGAGATCCTTGTCGGTGGTGATATCAAAAACGCTGGTGGCTGGACGCGCGGCACCACGCGGTACTGCCGTGACGCGGCTGAGTTCGCGGCGACACGGCGATGGGACGAGTCCTGCTTCTCGCAAGGCCCGTTGTTGCAGGCGCAGGCGCCGAACTCGACGATGTCACGCTCAACGCGCTACAGCGCCGATATACGACAGGTTGGCCGGGTCATACCGTCCATCGGTGGGAGCGAAACGGCGCGATGATCATGCTCTGGGAGTGCCGAGGTCAATGTGACTGGTTCATCTCCGCACAGACCGTCATCGCGCTGCAAGAAGAGGCATCGGCCGTACTGCCGTTGTCCGATCTACGCACCTCATTGTGGTCCGTTGATCCTGAGGGAATAGATGTTCTACGCCACGTGCGGCAGGTAAGTTGAACGCACTGTCATGCCGCCGATAGCGCTCCGGCGCCGAGGTTATTCGGGTGCGGGGTGGGCACCGTCGCCGCGATACTGCGGCGGGCCGGTGGCAGAGCCGGGTTATTGCAGCGCCGACAAGCCGACAGCCGGGTACGCACGGCGACCTGAAAGCGCGTGGGGCCGCTGGCGTGCCATGCCCCACCAGGGGTTCAAATCCCCTTCGGCCCGCAACGCACTGTCATGCCGTGATCCGCTCGCCGCCCTGACCAGATCGGCGGGGTGGTCAGCGCCTCGGGTGGCGATGTTGGTCAAGCGAACCTGATTCTCACCAGGCCGGCGATAGTCAGGAACGGCGAACGTAGGACGGATCATGGAGGGATGCCGTTGTTGCCTCCGCCCATGCCTGAAAGTCACCGAGCCGAGCTGTCTGCCTTTGCTGACGAGGTGCGTGCCGAGCTTGCGGCCGCCGGTCTGCCGATCCACCCTGGCCACGAGGACCAGCGCGGTGATGAGGTCAGCGGCGTTTTGGTCGAGCTGGCCGATGACTTCGAGCCGGGCCAGGGTGGCGTGTGGGTGTCTTGGTGGATCAACAGTCCGTTGGCCGAGGCAGCATTGCGTGCGCGGCGGGTCGGGGCCTGGCGTCGCGACGGTGCCGGGGGCACTGAGTGGCATCCGGCCCTCCGGCATTTGTTCGTCGTCCGAGCTGCCATGAGCAGTGCTCTGGAGGAGATTCTGCAATCCCTCGGATACGCAGTCCTGCGGGATGTGGACGACTACAGGGAGGAGGGCCTTCTGGTGAGAACGCGCGCTCCCGGACCGCATTGGCGAGATCGCGCCGTACCCCCGCTGGCCGGCTCGACCGGCTACACGCCGGGCATCCGGGTGCGACTGGTTGCCGGCGACTTCGCAGGCGCCGTAACGACTGTCATCAGCCACAAGCATCCGTTGGGCAAGATAATCGGCCCACCACTGGAATACACCGTGGAGCATCCTGACGGAGAGGGGCAGCTCACCGTCGCTCCGGAGGACTTGACCTTGGCCGAGGACGAAGAGATACAGCCTTGACCTGTACAAGAACGCAGTCGATCGCGGATTTGAGAGCGCCCGTCCAGTAGTAGTAGCTCGACCGGGCCACGCCCAGTATCTGACACAACCGCTTCACGCCGTAGCGCTGCCCTCTGGCCGACTCACTCTCCTGCCGCCGATCGTGCCGGGCTCCCAGGTCAGGCGCAACGCTCGGCGGCTCGGACTCGGAGCCGTGCCCGCATCCATGGCGACAGACGGGCCGTATGGATGGCTCTGGCGCCATGAAGCGCACGCCCGACCGTAAACGGTCTGCTTGGAAGGCGACCGCTCGCACGCTGGTGCTCTACAACCCGGAGGGGTCGTGGCGCTTCGCTGTCTACAACGATGCGGGGATCATCGATGGCGGGTTCCCCGACGACTTGGCGTAGATCACTCCAGACTTGATGGTCGCTTCATGGACACCCAATTAGCCCCGATCCGCTCGTCGGGAGCCGACGGTCGCGCCCGCGGTATGTGCTGACGGCACGGCTGAATCCCTCTTGACCGCTTTCATAGGATCGCGGAGAAACGTCCCGCGACTATCCAAGGCAGGCAATGGCGGCTCTGTTCGGGGCGTTGCACGCGTTGTCCGGCGAGCAGGTGCACGACGTCATCGTCCCTGGGTGGCTGGAGCGTGGCGGCGGGCATCCGCAGTTCGTGCCGTGGAGCAGCGTTCTTTACCTCGAGCTGAACCAAGGGTTCTTGCGACTGGACGCGGACCAGGGTGTGCTTGTTCTCGCGAGGACCGATCGCATCACTGTGCCGCCACAGTTGGACGAGGACGACGAATTCGCTGTCGCATCACTGGGCTCTCTCTTCCTCTTCGACGGTGGCCCGGCGCCGTTGACGCGGGTGCGTTACTGGACGCATCACCTGCCGGACGTCGGTCAGGCTGTGGTCCGTTACGCCGAGCTCGAAGTTCGCGGCGGTGTCCGATTGTTCGTCGATCCGATGTGGATGCCGGGCATGCGGTTGGCGACCGGCGGGTTCCACGATCAGAACGAGGCGGTCTTCGCCCGGGAGCGAGAAGTCTTCGGAGCCCTCGAAGAACATGTGATCAGCTGGCCCACGAACCCGTGAGCTGCATCCGGCCACGCTGTTGCACTTTGGTTCCAACCTCGTCCGAGTTGCTGGGGATTGCGGCGTTCTGTCAGCACGGAATTGCCGGTCGGGCTTCCTCCGGCGATCCCGGACGGCGGACCGGGATACTTGCGGCAACGTCGTGCGTCCTCATCTCGCAGCCGAGGTCCGCAGCTCGGTCCACGCGGGCGGGACGGTGAACGGCAGGCTAGGCTCCCCGCTGTGATCGAGATCGGCGGGCACGTCCCGCATGCCGCGCCCACCGCCTGGATCGCGCCGGGCGCTGTCGTCGCCGGGCGGGTCACGCTCGGGGCGGACAGCAGCGTCTGGTATCACACGGTGATCCGCGCCGATCTGGACGCGGTCACCGTCGGCGCGGGCACGAACCTGCAGGACGGGGTGGTCGTGCACGCCGACCCGGGGCATCCGGTGAGCGTCGGCGCCAACGTCAGCGTCGGCCACCGTGCGGTGCTGCACGGCTGCACCGTGGAGGACGAGGTGCTGATCGGCATGGGCGCGATCGTGATGAACGGCGCGCACGTCGGCACCCGGTCGATCATCGCGGCGGGCGCGCTGATCCCGGAGGGGGCGACGATCCCGGCCGGGTCACTGGTGCTCGGCGCGCCGGGCAAGGTGCGCCGGGAGACGACCGCCGACGAGCATGCCGCCATCGCCGCGAACGCCGCGGTCTACGTGGAGCTGGCCGCGCAGCATCAGGCGGCCACCGCCACGACCGGCGTGGAGTAGTCGGCGACCCGGTCGCGTCCGGCCGCTTTCGCCTGGTAGAGGCGCTGGTCGGCGAGGATCGTGAGCTGGCGTGGCTCGGTGCCGTCGGCCGGGCAGCAGGCGACGCCGACCGAGGCGGTGACGGTGATGGCCGTGTCCGGCCCGACCAGGACGGGCGTGTCCCGTACGGCGGTGTGGATCCGGTCGGCGACGGCGCGGGCCTGCTCGGGGGAGGCGTTCGGCAGCAGGACCGCGAACTCCTCCCCGCCGTAACGGGCGAGCACACCCTCGCTGCCGACCGCGACGGAGAGCCGGTGGGCCACCTCGCGCAGCACCCGGTCGCCGCCGTCGTGGCCGTACGTGTCGTTGACGCTCTTGAAGTGGTCGATGTCGAGCAGCAGCACCGCGGTGGCCGATCGCTGCCGTGCCGGGCTGTTCAGCGCCGCCCGGAAGTGGCGACGGGTCCGCAGGCCGGTCAGCTCGTCGGTCGCCGCCATTCGCCGCTGGGTCACCACGAGCCCCGCCAGGCGGGCGATGACCAGCAGGAACAGCAGGCTGCAGCAGGCCACCACCACGGGAACGTGCAGCGGCGCGCCCCGCAGGTACTGGATCAGCAGGGTGGCCGGCGCGACCAGGGAGGCCAGTGCGAGCGCGACCAGGCGGGTGGCGCTCAGGTCGGGGGTGGTGGTCGCCGCCCGGGCGTCCACGTCACGCAGTGACGGGTGCATGCCGGTCAGGCCGAGCAGCAGCGTGGAGGCGGTCCACAGGAAGTAGGCCACCGGCATCCACCGGTGGTCGCCGGAGAACGCGGCGATGCTGCTGATCGTGTCCGGGACGATGATCAGCGCCAGGTACCCGGTCATGCAGCGGACGGCGACCGGTTTGGGCCCGGCGTCCAGCAGCAGCCGCGCGCCGAGCGTGGCGAGGAGCAGATCGGAGAGAGGGTACGCGGCGACGACCGTCCGCGCGGTCAGGTCGACGGCGCCACCGACCGCGGGAGCGATCACGTACACCCAGGAGACGAGCCCGGCGGCGACCGTCAGGATCGCGGCGTCCACGACCCCCGGCAGATCCCATCCGGGGGTGCGCCGCCGCAGGACCAGCAGCAGGCTGAGCGCGCCGACCGCGGTGCTGGCCAGCAGCAGCGCGTCGGCGGCGCCCGGGTGCGGCGCGCCGGCGAGCACACTGGGCGGCAGCAGCGGCGTGGCGGTGACCAGCAGCTGTGCCGCGATCAGCAGCCACGGCCACCAGGACGCCGACCCGTACCGGCGGATGCCGTGCAGCATGGCGGTGATGCCGCCGACCATCGCCGTCAGCGACAGGACGCCGGTGACGGCGACGGGGGTGGCGGTCACCAGAGCGATCGTGTACGCCGTGAGCACTCCCACGGCGAACACGATGTACGCCCACCACCCGGTCCGCTTCATCGTGCAGAAGGTCGGCAGCCCGGGGGGATACCTGAGCAGCTGGGATCAGCCGCGGCGCCACTTCTGGTTCAGGGTCCCGGCGCAGTCCCACAACTGCACCCGGGCGCCCTCGGCGTCGTTCCAGTCCTTGATGTCGATGCACTTGTTCGCCTGCGGGTTCACCAGGTCACCGGCGGCGCTGAGCACCCACTGCTGGGCCGGGTTGCCGCTGCACGTGACGATCTGCAGGATCACGCCGCTGGCGGTGGATCCCCACGGCACGTCCAGGCACTTGTTGTTGCCGGTGCGCAGCGCCCCGCCGACGGCCTCCCACCGCTGGGCGGCCGAGCCGTTGCAGTTCCACATCTGCACCAGCACGCCGTCGGAGAAGTCGCCGTTGGGCACGTCGAGGCACTTGTTGTTCCAGTTGCTGACGACCGCGCTGCCGCCGCCCCCGCCCGAGGTGGTCAGGGACAGGCCGTACACCGAGAGGATCTCGTTGACCGGCTGGAACCACATGGTGCCGCCGCTGGTGCAGTCGCCGTTGCCGCCGGAGGTGACGCCCTGTGCCTGGTTGCCGGAGATCCACGAGCCGCCGGAGTCGCCGGGCTGCGCGCAGGCGTTGCTGCGGCTGAGGCCGGAGACGGCGCCCTGCGCGTAGTTGATCGTCTCGTTCTTGCCGAGCAGGGTGCCGCAGCGCCAGCCGGTGGTCCGCCCGGAGCGGCAGATCGAGCTGCCGATCGCGGCCTCCTGCGAGCCGGCGACGATCACGTTGCCGCCGGAGTAGTTGTTGACCCACGGCTGGGAGGCCCAGTTGCCGTTGGTCCGCACCCACGCGTAGTCGTTGCCGGGGAAGGACGAGCCGGCGAACGTCCCCTGGGCCACGTTGTTGAAGCCGAGCGTGGGGCTGCCGGTCCCGCCGCAGTGTCCGGCCGTGACGAAACCGCCGGCCACCGCGAACCCGACCGAGCACAGCGTGTTGCCGTTGATCACGTACTGGTCGCCGCCGCGGATGTCGTACATGGGTCGTGGGCGGGCCGTGGTGACGGTCCGGACGGTGACGGCGCTCGCGCCGCTGTCGGCGGCGAACCGGCGGGCCTGTGCCTCGGCGCCGGTGGCGGCGGTGACCACGACGCTGTTGGACGCGGGGTCGACATACCAGCCGTGCACGGCGTCGGGGGCGGCGTCGCCACGTTTGTCGAGCTTGGCCCGGGTGGCGGCGAGGTCGCTCTCGCCGCGCGCGACGACGGTGGGGACGGCTCCTTCGGCGCGGACGGCCGCGGCGTCGGCCGGGCTGGTGACGGCGACGGTCAGGCGGGTCGCGCCGTCCGGGATCCACGCGCCGGCGAAGCGTGTGCCGAGCTTGGCGCGCAGTCGTTTCTCGACGACCGGCGCGGCGGCCTCGACGGTCAGCCGCTGGGCGATCTCGCCGGGGTCCAGGCCGAGGTCGCGCTGCATGGCGTCGAGCATGCCGGGGGAGATGGCCGGGGGTTGCGGTGCCGGTGGCGCGGCGAAGCCGGGGGCGGGGCTCAGGGTCGCGGCCAGGAGGAGAGCGGCGCCGAACAGTGCGGGACGGATCATGTCTCGTCCTTTCTTGCTCGCACGTGACTGGGGAAGAGAGCGCTCTCACCGGCAGAGTCTCGTGACCGCTAAGGTGACTGTCAACAAGGTTCAACAAAATATGTCGATGTCTTACGGCCGCCTGGTTGCCGGGTGGAGCGGGATGCGCCAGGCTGTCATCTGGAACATGTTCGTTTCAGTTAGTTTTCCGCGCAAGTCCTTGACAGAAAAGTTCGATGGTGTGTGAATGTGTTCCACCGCGAGTCACTCGGCGGTCACCCCTGGACATCACTGCGGCGGGCAGCCGCTTTTCTCTGGCAAGGAGTTCACGCGATGAGTGTTCGGTCGAACAGGTGGCGGCCCGTGGCCGTCGTGCTCGGCACCGCCGTGGTGCTGGCCGGCGCGGGCGCCTGCGCCAAGTCCGAGGAGACCCCGGCGAGCAGCGCCGCCGGCCCCGCTCCGGCCGCGTCGCAGGTGGTCCAGTCGGCCGCGCCCGGGGCCGCCACCTGCACCCTCGACCAGTACGGCGGCACGAAGATCGATCTCAAGACGGCCAAGGTCGGCTTCTCCCAGTCGGAGAAGGAGGCCAACCCGTTCCGGATCGCCGAGACCAAGTCCATCCAGGACGAGGCCGCCAAGCTGGGCATCGCCAACCTCACAACAGCGAACGCGAACTCACAGTTCAACAAGCAGATCAGCGACGTCGAGCAGATGATCGACTCGGGCGTGCAGCTGCTGGTGATCGCGCCGCTCAACTCCGACGGCTGGGACTCGGTCTTCGCCAAGGCGTCGGCCAAGAAGGTCCCGATCATCACCATCGACCGCAAGATCAACGCCACGCCGTGCAAGGACTACCTCACCTTCATCGGCTCCGACTTCGCCGAGCAGGGCAAGCGCGCGGCCGACGAGATGGCCAAGGCGCTCGGTAACAAGGGCGAGGTGGCGATCCTGCTCGGCGCGCCCGGCAACAACGTCACCACGCTGCGCACCAGCGGCTTCAAGGAACAGATCGCCAAGGTCGCGCCGGACATCAAGGTCACCTTCGAGCAGACCGGCAACTTCTCCCGCGAGGAGGGCCAGAAGGTCGCCGAGCAGCTGCTGCAGTCCAACCCTGGCATCAACGGCATCTACGGCGAGAACGACGAGATGGCGCTCGGCGCGGTCACGGCGCTCAAGGGCGCGGGCAAGAAGGCCGGCGACGTCAAGATCGTGTCGATCGACGGCACCCAGGGCGCGGTCGAGGGCATCGTGAACGGCTGGATCTCCGCGGTCATCGAGTCCAACCCGCGCTTCGGGCCGCTCGCCTTCGACACGGCCACCAAGTTCTTCGCGGGCCAGCCGGTCGGCCAGGACATCATCATCGCCGACCGCGCGTACGACACCACCAACGCCAAGACCGACGTCGGCAGCGCCTACTGACCGCGAGGGCGTCCGGCTTCGCGGCCGGGCGCCCTTTCCCCACCCCTTGAGAGGTACGCGTGACGCTGCTCGAAGTCGCCGGCGTGTCCAAGAGTTTCCCCGGGGTCCGTGCGCTCGACGACGTGTCCTTCACCCTGCGGCCCGGCGAGGTGCACGCCCTCGTCGGGGAGAACGGCGCCGGCAAGTCCACCCTGATCAAAGTGCTCACCGGGGTGTACCGGCCGGACTCCGGCGAGCTGCGGTACCGCGGCGAGCCGGTGTCGTTCGCCGCGCCGATGGACGCCCAGCGCGCCGGGATCTCCACGATCTACCAGGAGGTCAACCTCGTCCCGCTGATGAGCGTGGCGCAGAACCTCTTCCTCGGCCGCGAGCCCCGCAACCGCCTCGGGCTCGTCGACCGCGGCCGGATGGAGCGCGAGGCCCGCGACATCCTCGCCGACTACGGCGTGACCACCGACGTACGCCGCCGGCTCGGCGCCCTGCCGCTCGGTGCGCAGCAGATGGTCGCCCTGGCCCGGGCCGTCATGATCGACGCGCAGGTCGTCATCATGGACGAGCCCACCTCCTCGCTGGAGCCGCGCGAGGTGCAGACCCTGTTCGGCGTGATCCGCCGCCTGCACGCCCGCGGCATCGGCATCGTCTACGTCTCGCACCGGATGGACGAGCTCTACGAGATCTGCGACGCGGTCACCATCCTGCGCGACGGCCGGCTCGTCCACACCGGAGAGCTCGCCGGCCTGGAACGCATCGAGCTCGTGTCGATGATGCTCGGCCGCGAGATGTCGCCGGCCCGGCGGCAGGGCTTCACCGCCTTCGCCGGCGACCACGACGCCGACGACACCGCCCCGCCGATCCTCGCGGTCACCGGCCTGACCAGCCGCAACCGGCTGCACGACGTCAGCTTCGACGTGCGGCCCGGCGAGGTCGTCGGGCTGGGCGGGCTGCTCGGCGCCGGGCGCAGCGAGACGATCAAGGCGATCGGCGGCGCCTACCCGATCGACGGCGGCACGATCCGGGTCGACGGCGAAGATCTGGGACGGCCTTCCACGGTACGGGCGGTCGCCGCCGGGATCGCCGTGCAGCCGGAGGACCGTAAAGCCGAGGGCATCGTGGCCGGGCTGTCGGTCCGCGACAACATCGCCCTCGCCGTGCTGCCCCGGATGTCACGCCTCGGCATCGTCTCGGAAGCGAGGATCGACGCGATCGTGCAGCGCTACATGACCCGGCTGCGGATCAAGGCGTCCAGCCCCGGCCAGCTCGTCGGCGATCTGTCCGGCGGCAACCAGCAGAAGGTCCTGCTGGCCCGGCTGCTCGCCACCGACCCGAAGATCCTGCTGCTCGACGAGCCCACCCGCGGCATCGACGTCGGCGCCAAGGCCGAGGTGCAGAGCCTGATCGACGAACTGGCCGGCGAGGGGCTCGGCGTCGTGCTGGTCTCCTCCGACGCCGAGGAACTGGTCGAGGGCGCCGACCGGGTCGTCGTCCTCCGCGACGGCGCCGTGGTCGGCCACCTCACCGGCGACCGGGTGACCACCGAAGACCTGATGGCCGGCATCGCCGCCGCGGCAGCACCCTCCGAGGACCCCGCATGACTCCACTCGCCCTCGCCACGCGGCCCGCCGTCCGGTCGTGGCTGCCCGACTACGGCGTCTACCTCGCCATCGCCCTGCTGATCCTGTACAACGTGGCCTTCACCCCGTACTTCCTGGAGTGGAGCAACCTGCGCATCCAGCTCGTGCAGGTCGCGCCGATCGTGATCGTCGCGCTCGGCATGGCGCTGGTCATCGGCACCGAGGGCATCGACCTGTCGGTCGGCTCGGTGATGGCGCTCGCCGCCGCCCTCATCCCGCTCTACCTCGGCTACGGCGTGGCCGCGGCGATCGTCGTGTCGCTGCTCGCCGGAGTCGTGGTCGGCCTGGTCAACGGGGTGCTGGTGGCCCGGGTCGGCCTGCAGCCGATCGTGGCCACGCTGGCCGTCTTCGTCGGCGGCCGAGGGCTGGCCGTGGTGATCTCCGACGGGCAGCTCAAGGAGATCCGCAACCCCGGCCTGATCAACCTCGGCTCGGGTGACCTGCTCGGCGTGCCGGTGCTGGTGTGGATCACCGCGGTGCTGGCCGGTGTGGTCGCGTTCGTGCTGCGCCGTACCGTCTTCGGCCGCCGCCTGCTCGCCGTCGGCGGCAACCGGCGGGCCACCGAGCTGGCCGGCGTGCCGGTCGCCCGGGTGCTGATCACCGTGTACGTGGCCTGCGCCGTGCTCGCCTCGATCGCCGGGCTGCTGTCGGTGGCCCGGATCCAGTCCAGCGACGCCTCCGCGGTCGGCCTGCTCATCGAACTGTCCGCGATCACCGCCGTCGTCGTCGGCGGCACCCCGCTCACCGGCGGCCGGGTCCGGATCCTCGGCACCGTGGCCGGCGCGCTGCTCATGCAACTCGTGACCGCCACCATGATCAAGCACGATCTGGGCCCGTCGACGGCCGAGATGGCGCAGGCCGTCATCATCCTCGTCGCCGTCTACGTGGCCCGGGAGAGGAAGACCCGATGACCCCGGCCCTGCTCACCCCGCCCGCGACCGGCGCCGGACCGCGGGGCGGCGACCGCACCGACCGGATCGTCGGGGTCGTGCAGCGTCAAGGGGCGCTCGCCGTGCTGGTGGCGGTGGTGGCGGTCGCCCTCGCGGTGTTCCCGGACTTCCGCAGCCTCGACAACACCGGCACCATCCTGGTCGCGGCCGCGCCGCCGATGCTGATCGCGCTCGGCATGACCTTCGTGATCCTCACCGGCGGCATCGACCTGTCGGTGGGGTCGCTCTACGTGCTCGGCGGGGTGCTCGCGGCGTGGGCGTCCCGCCACGGAGCGGTCGCCGCGGTGCTCGTGCCGCTCGTCGTCTGCGGCGGGATCGGGCTGCTCAACGGGGTGCTCATCGCCCGGACGCGGATGGCGCCGTTCATCGTCACGCTCGCGGCGCTGCTCGGCGCCCGGGGGCTCATGCGTGCGCTCAGTGACGAGGGGTCCACCACCTACCTCGTGGAGAGCGACACCTTCGGACGGCTCGGGACCGGCTCGCTGCTCGGTGTCGGGTATCAGGTGTGGCTCGCCGTGGGCCTGGTGCTGATCGGGATGCTGGTGCTCGCCCGGACCGGGTTCGGGCAGTCGGTGTACGCGATCGGCGGGAGTGAGGATGCCTCAGCTCTCATGGGTGTTTCGGTACGCCGTACCAAAGTGTTGGTTTATGTCCTCTCCGGATTGCTCGCCGGCCTGGCCGGGGCCGTCAACGCCGCCAAACTGGGGTCCGGGGTGACAGTGCTCGGCGCGGGCATGGAGCTGGACGCCATCGCCGCCGTGGTGATCGGCGGGACCCTGCTGACCGGCGGAGCCGGAAGCATCGCCGGCACCGTCGCCGGGGTGCTGCTGCTCGGCGTCATCCAGAACATGATCAACCAGGTGGGTGATCTGAACAGCAACTGGCAGCAGGTGATCAGCGGATCGTTCCTGGCCGTCGTGGTGGTCGCCCAGACCGTCCTGAACCGCCTGCGCCGCGTGCAATGACGACGGCGGCCTCAGCCCAGGGCGCCGGTCAGCGTCGCGACGGCGATCGCGCTGAGGTGGCCGGCCAGCTCCTCGGCCGGCTCGGTGAAGCCCTCGACCACCCACTCGATGATCAGCTCGGTCGCGCCGGCCACCAGCGCCAGCACCGCCCGCTCGAACAGCCGCCGGTCGGGCGGGGCGCCGCCGGAACGCAGGATCAGGTCGCCGAGCAGCACCGCCTCCTCGCGCAGCAGGCCACGGCGGCGCAGCTCCATCCGCGGTGCGTTGATGTAGATGACCCGGGCCCGGTCCGGATGATCGCGCAGCAGCCGGGTCAGCGTGTGCATCACCGGCGTCACCAGCTCCTCGACCGTCCCCGACGGCGGGCCGGCCGCCACGAGGGCGTCGAGCAGCCAGGTGTTCTGCTCGGTGTGCACCCGGAAGAGCAGGTCGGCGCGGTCGAGGAAATGGTCGTAGAAGTAGCGTTTCGACACCTTCGCCTCGGCGCACACGTCGGCGACCGTCACCTCGTCGTAGTCGCGGGTGGCGAACAGGTGCACGGCGGCCGCGACGATACGCTCACGCCGCTCGGCCTCCCGCTCCTCGCGGGACCGGCCGCCATACAGCTCGCGGCCTCGCTCGGCCACCGCCCGCGCATTGTTCACGCTAACAGGGTAGACCGGCGAGGGGGTCCGCGGTGAGGCCTGTCGCCGGGCCGGTTCCGGCCCGTCTCGTCGACCGTTACGGCCTGGACACCCGGTGGTACGGCCGGCACGCCGACGCCTGGGGCCTGCCGGTGCTCGCCCCGCACCACGCCGGCGACGCCGTGCTGGAACGGGTGCGCGACCGGCTCGGCAGCCTGCTGCGCACCCACCCGCGGACACCGATCGCCGAACTCGACCGGCGGGACGTCCGCGTGGTCGTCGTCCCCGACGGCGAGCCGGTCACCGCCGTCCCCGAGGCGGCCGGACTCCCCGGCGGCCCGCCGCGCGGCGCCACCGACACGTTTCCGCTGATCGTGTCCACGGAGAGCGGTTTCGTCGACGGGTTCGGCCACACCCTGCACCGGATGGCGCTGCGGCACATCGCCCCCGCCGTCAGCGAGGAGCTGGCCGGGGCCCGCCGGGCCGCGCAACGACTCGGGCGGTGGCTCAACACCCGTGGCGGGGGCGACATCGACGACTACTTCGCCCACGGCCTGCAGATCTACTTCGACGTCGCGGGCCGCGGCCCGATCGGCGGTGACGGCGTCCGCAACCACATCGGGGGCCGGAACGCCCTGCGCGCCTACGACCGTCCCCTGCACCGGGTGCTGGACCGCCTTTACCAGGGCGTCGTCCTGCCGCGGTAGAGGTGGTCCGCATCTGTGCCGCCCCCGAGATCCGCGTCGTTGCCGGCGTCGCTTACCCGGCATATAGCGGGGCTATCAGGCCCAAAGCCTCTGGCCGGTGACCGGCGCCTCAGTGACTCAGATGCCCCGGCCACCGGCCGATGCCCCTCTCCGGAGCGAAGGAGAGTGGGATGCGAGCCGCACTGGTCACGCTGTACGTCGCCGCGGCTCTCGTGGCGGCGACGTGTGCCGTGCTGTCCTGGCGGCGACGGCAGCGCGGCCCGCTCGCGTCGTCGCTGGCGCTGATCACCGCGGGCGCCGCCGAGTGGTCGCTGGCCGAGGCGGTCGCCGCCGCCGCCGGCTCGCCGTCCACGGGACTCGCCGCCACGTACGCCATGTTCCCCGGCGTCGCCATGCTCGTCGCCGGCTTCCTCTGGCACACGGCCGTCTTCACCGGCCGCCCGATCACCCGCCGCGGCCTGCTGCTCGTGCACCCGGCGCTGCTGATGGCCGCCGTGGTCAGCGACCCGTGGCACCACCTGTTCTTCAGCGCCGTCGACGCCCATCCGGACGGCGGCGTGACGGTGCAGTTCGGCCCGCTCTACTGGCTGCACACGGCGTACTGCTACACGGTGATCGCGGCCGGTTTCGTCCGTGCGGTCGCCGCCATGCGCCGGGCGGTCCGCGGGCACCGGCAGGTGTTCGTCCTCTTCCTGGCCGGTGCGCTCGCCCCCCTGGCCGGCAACGGGCTGAGCATCTTCACCGGCCTCACCGACCGCCAGGTGGACCTCACCCCCGCCCTGTTCCTGGTCACCGCGACGGTATGGCTGTGGGCGGAACGGTTCGGCACACCGGCACGGCGCACCCCGGTCGCGTACGAGCAGGTCATCGCCGCCCTCAGCGACGCGGTGATGGTGCTCGACCCGGACGGGCGGGTCCTGGACGTCAACCCGGCCGCCGCCGCGATGCTCGCCTCGCTCGGTCACGTGCCGGACGGCGCCGTGGTCGGCCGGAGGTGGTTCGAGGTGGTCGGGCCGCAGCTCACCGCGGCGTTCGGCGGTGGGAACGCGCAGCAGACCCTGACCGACGGCGGCACGACGTACGACGTACGGGTGGTCCGGATGCGCAACGCCGACGGCAGCACCCCGGGCGCGGTCGTGGTGGTTCGCGACGTCACCGAGCTGGAACGGTTGCGCGCCGAACTGACCGACCAGGCGGTCCGCGACGGCCTCACCGGCGTGTACAACCGCCGCCACCTGACCACGACGCTGCGGGAACAGGCCGGCGAGGGCCCGCTCGCGGTGGTGATGCTCGACGTCGACCACTTCAAGAGCATCAACGACACGTACGGCCACGCCGTCGGCGACCAGGTGCTGATCCGCCTGGCCCAGGAACTCGGCACGGCGGTCGGCGACACCGGCACGGTCGCCCGCTACGGCGGCGAGGAGTTCGCGATCATTCTGCCCGGTGCCGGCGCCCGCACCGCCGCAGACCTGGCCGAACAGTGGCGCGACCGCAGCGCCGGCGCCACCGTCGCCACCGCCCGCGGCCCGCTGCGCGTCACGTTCAGCGCGGGCGTGGCCGAACTCGCCGCCGGCGCCGACGTCGAGGACCTGCTGCGGCGCGCCGACCGGGCCCTTTACGCCGCCAAGGAACAGGGCCGCAACAGGGTCGTCACGGACGTCTCGCTGTCCACCGTTTGACGGACAACCACCCTCCACGGCTCGGTCGTCCCGGCGAAGGCGCCCCGAGCGGCAGCATTTACTGCATCGCCGCCGGAACCGGGGGCCACCACCGAGGGGGACCGTGATGCAGCACGACGGGATGCGCGAGATGATCCGTGGACTGGCCTGGGATCTGGGACTGCCGCTCGTCACCTACTACGGGCTGCACGCCGCCGGGGCGCCGGACACCACGGCGCTGCTGGCCGGCACCGTCGGCGCGGCGCTGCGGATGGCCTGGGTGGCGGTGCGCAGCCGTACGATCAGTCCCTTCTCGATGGTCATGGCGGCCGTCTTCGGGGTCGGGCTGCTCTTCACGGTGCTGACCGGCGACCCGCGGTTCCTGATCATCAAGCACTCCGCGATGGCCGGCGCGGTCGGCCTGGCCTTCCTGGTCAGCGCCCGGTACGGCGGACGGCCGCTGACCCTGGCGGCGCAGCAGAGCTTCATGCCCGGCAAGGCCGGCGAACTGGCCGAGGCGTACGCCACCGAGCCGGCCGTACGCCGCGGGCACCGTCTCGCCTCCCTGGTCTGGGGCGGCGGCCTGCTCACCGAGGCCCTGATCCGGGTGGCGCTCGTCTGCGTCCTGCCGATCGAGGTGATGGTCGGCGTCTCGACCGCCCTGACCGTGCTCACCTTCGCGGCGCTGATCGGCTGGAACGCCCGTTTCCTGGCCACCCGCCGGCCGGCGCCGGTTCCCGCCTGACCCGCGCCTGCCGCAACGCCCGGTCGAGAACGTGGTCGGCGATCTCCTCCCAGCCCTTCCGGGCCGGGAGGAGACGGGCGTATCCGGGATACTCGACGTGTAGTGCCGCAGGTTCGCACGCCGCACTGCCGGCGGCATCACCAGATCGGCTCCCGCGCCGTTTGCCGGGAGGGCCCGCTTGTCGGGGTCAGCGGGGCCGTGCGGCGCGCCGCTTGCTGGATCAGCCTGCTTGTCGCGGCTGGACGGCGTGGTCTGCCGGAGGCCTACTCGCTGCGTAGGTTGCCTGGTCGGGTCAGGCGCAGCAGTGTCGGCAGGGCTGCGGCCGTCGTCCCGAGGACCACCAAGGCGGCCATCCCGGATGTGGTGCCGATGCCGAACCAGTCGACCGTGATCGGGGCCTCCACCGCCGCCATCAGCAGCGCCGCCAAGCCGCTGCCGAAACCGATCGCCAGCGTCATGCCGAGCAGGACCGGCACAGCCGCCTGCAGCAGGACCGAACCGGACAGGGTGCGCCGCCTCGTGCCGAAGGCGACCAGCACTGCCATCACGCGGCGTCGTTCGCGCATCTGCTCGGCCATGTTGATCACCAGGCTGGCGCCGATCAGCGCGAGCATCGCGATCGTGCCGATCAGCAGGCTCTGCCGCATGGTTCGCAGCACGTCGGCGACGGCGGTGTTGTCGGGGTCGATCACCAGGGCCTGAGGGTCCAGGCGGGCCGCTGCGTTGCGCAGCTGCTCGAGAGCGTCCGGCCTGCTCCTGTCGAGGGTGACCGTGTATCGCGTCTCGCCGGGCGGGAATTTGTCGGCCGCCGCCGCGGGGGTGATCAGGAGCATCGGGCCGTAGTCGACCAGTTGATCGATGGCTGTCACGTCGCGGGTGGAGGCGGGCGCCGTCCACTGGCCGCCGCCGGCGATGTCGAAGACTCCGGTGCTCGCGACGTTGACGGTGAAGGCGTCGCCGTCGGTGCAGGCGGGCAGCACAGCGTAGGTCACGAGCGCCTTGCAGCCTCCGATGCGGACGATCGTCTCCACGCCCTCCCGGGTGGCCCGTGCCAGGCGCACCGTCTCGACGTTCTGGATGCCGGGGGTCTCCCGCAGCGCGCCGGTCCAGGTGGTGACGGGCAGCTCCGTCTTCGGCAGGATCTGGTGCCAGGACTGGGCCGACGAGGACGCGCCGGGCGAGCTGATCTGTGTCTCGATGCCGCTCACCAGCCCCTGGATCGCGATCACACCGGCGACCGAGACGGCGATGCCGGACACCGCGCGCACGGCCGTGCCGCTGTCGAGCTGCAACCGGCGGACGGCCAGCTCCCACGCGACACCGCCGCCACCGAGCCGGTGCACGACCGCGTCGACCAGCCACGGCAGCAGCAGGGCCAGGCCGATCAGCAGCAGGGCGACCCCCGTGGCCGCCTGGAACTCGATCGTGCCGGACCCCGGCGAGTCGCCGAGACCACCGGTCAGCGGCCAGAGCAGCAGGATCCCGCCCACGGGCATGATCAGCCGCCACCAGAGGCGCCGCCGGACGGTGTGGCTGAGCCGGACCACGCCGAGCGGCTCGACGACGACCCGCCGCATCGCCGACAGGGTCACCAGGATCGCGACCGCCGGGACACCGACCGCGATGAGCGCGACCAGCACCGGGACCGGGCGCATGTCGGCGAGGAAGAAGCTCAGAGCGCCGGTCCCGTACCGATGGGCCAGCAGCACCGCGCCGACGGCGAGGACCGCGCCGACCAGGAGGCCGAGCACCGCGCCGGCGAGCGTCTCACCGGCCGCGATCCGCCGGGTCATCGCGGCGTCCGAACCGACCAGCCGCAACGCCGCGAGCCGTCGATCGCGGGCCTCGCCGCCGAACCGGACCGCGCTCGCCATGAACACCACGACCGGGGTGAGCAGCACGACCATGCCGACAGCGGTGAGCAGCACCATGAACGGGTCGACGCCGGCGTCCTCAGACCGGTGGCCGAAGGCGTCGATCCGGAAGCCGGTCTCCTCGTCCAGGGTGTCGGTGCCCAGATAGAAGGCTAGGTCGGCGGGGCCGGTCAGACCCTCGTCGCCGATCGTGCCGACGATCCGGGCATCCCACCGCTGAGCCAGCACCGGATTGCGCTCGATCAGCCGCTGCAGGGCAGGGGAGACCAGCATCTCGCCCGGTTTCGGCAGGGTGGCGACACCGGGCGGAACCGGCGGCCGGGAGCCCTCGGGCTGCAGCATCCGGCCGTGGATCGAGTCGTCGCCGAAGGTGGTCGTGGCGATGCCGATCAGCATCGTGCCGTCGCCACGGGCGATCTCACGCTCGCTGTCGATCGCCTCGGTACGGGCGGTCTCGCGGGCGCCGCTGGCCTCCAGCGCCGACGGCAGGATGGCCAGGCACAGCAGCAGGGCGACACCGACACCGGTGCCTGCGGCGATCAGTGCGAGCCGGGCCCAGCCGGCCCGGCCGCCCGCCACGCTCATCCGGGCGCCGAGCCCGAGCTCGAAGATCCACCGGCGCAGAGAACGGCCGGTCACCGTGCATACTCCTGCTCACGCACCCGGCCGTCACGGACGACGGCCTCACGGTCGGAGTAGGCCGCGACCCGCGCCTCGTGGGTGACCAGCACGACCGCGGCCCCGGTGTCGCGGGCGGCGGCGATGAACAGTTTCATCACCAGCTCGCCGTTGAGCGAGTCGAGCGCGCCGGTCGGCTCGTCGGCGAACACCACGCGGGGGCGGCTGACCAGCGCCCGCGCGACGGCGACCCGCTGGCCCTGGCCGCCGGACACCTGGCCGGGCCGTTTTGCGCCCACGTCGCCGACCTCCAGGCGCTCCAGCCAGTCGGTGGCGGTGCGGTGGGCCTCGCGGCGGCCGGCGCCGGAGAGCCGCAGTGGCAGCGCCACATTTTCCACACAGGTCAGCTCCGGGACGAGCTGCCCGAACTGGAACACGAACCCGAACTCGCCGCGGCGCAGGGCGCTGCGCTCACTGTCGGACATCGCCGTCAGGTCGCGGCCGTCATACGAAACGCGCCCCGACTCGGGCTGCAGGATGCCGGCCAGGCAGTGCAGCAGGGTCGACTTGCCGGACCCGGACGGCCCCATCAGCGCGACGATCTCGCCGGGCCAGATGTGCAGCGAGGCGTCGTCGAGCGCCTTGGTCTCGCCGAAATTGAGTCGCAGACTGTCGGCGACCAGCAGCGGTTGATCGGTCATCGGGGGGTCTCCCTGGGGATTCACGGGCGGACGCGGGCGGCCAGGCGGTCCAGGCGGGCGGCGGTGAGCTCCAGCCAGCGCAGGTCGGCCTCGAGGTGGAACAGGGCGTGGTCGCAGATCAGCTCATCGGCGAGGTCGCCGTCGTTCTTACGGCGGGTCAGCTCCCGCATCAGCCGCAGGTGCTCGGCGCGCTGGGCGTCGAGGACCTCGTTGGCGTCGCGCCCGGTCAGCAGGGCCAGCACGACCTTGGTGTAGAGGGTGCTCTGCAGATACGGCTCCGGCTTCTCCGGGCGGCCGATCCACTCCGCCACGTCGGTGATCCCGGCGTGGGTGATCGCGTAGCGCTTGCGGTCGGGGCCGTCGCCCGGCTCCGACTCGACCTCGACCAGACCGTTCTTCAACAGGCGGGCCATGGTCGAGTAGACCTGGCCGTAGTGCAGGGACCGGTCACGCCCGAACGTGTCGTCGTAGGTGCGCTTGAGGTCATAGCCGTGGCGTGGCCCGTTTTCCAACAGGCCCAGCAGCGCGAAGGAGACTGACATGCGCGCTACTATACACACCATGTATAAACCGTGTGCATACGCAGCTCAGCGGCCTCCCTTCTCCCAGACGGGCACCGGTGGCAGGCCACGCTCGGCCCGCGCCCGATCGGTCAGTTCCTGGACGAGCGCGGTCTTCGCCCGTGCGTAGTCGCCGGGGTGGGTGCCCGCCGCGGCCAGGCCGCGCTTCAGGGTGGCGTAGCGTTCGGCCTCGTCCGGGTGTGCCCGCAGATAGTCACGCAGGATGCGCTGGTTGCGGGTCGGCCATGTCTCGACGGTCACCACGTGCAGCAGGTGGGTCCGCCGGCCCCGGTGGAGTCGTGCGTAGAGCAGCCGGTCGGTCATCCCGTTGGTGTGCCGCTGATATCCGAGGCCGGCCAGCGCGTCCTCGCGTGCTTCCACCGCGGCGAATCCGGTGACGGCCGCCATCAGGTCGATCGTCGGTTTCGCGGCGAGCCCTGGGACGGCGGTGGAGCCGATGTGCTCGATCTCGGTCACCGTGCCCCGCAGGACGGGGGTCAGCTCGGCTATCGCGGCCGCCGCCAGATCGGGCCATGACGGGTCGTATGCGACGACTTCCATGGTCATCCGACCATACTGGTCAGGCGGTCAACACATAGTCGACGACGCGGGTGCCGCCGCCCGCGCGCTTCGCCTCGTACATGGCGGCGTCGGCTGTGCTCAACAGGTTGCTGATCAGGTCCTCGGCGCTCTGCTCGGTGAGCGGGTCGGCCGGCGGCAGGGTCAGAACGCCGATCGAGGCGCCGATGGTGACCGGGCCGGCGCCGACGTCGATCGGCTCGGCGAGGGCTCCCTCGATCCGTGCCGTCAGCGCCGTGACGTCGGCGCCGGTCAGGCCGGTGCAGCAGACCACGAACTCGTCGCCGCCGAGCCGGGCCACGGTGTCGCTGCGTCGCACGATGCCGGTGAGGCGTTTGGCGACCACCTTGAGCACGATGTCGCCGCAGTGGTGGCCGTGGGTGTCGTTGACAGCCTTGAATCCGTCGAGGTCGACGAAGAAGAGGGTGGGCGACGCGCGGACGGCGTCCCGCATCTCGTGCAGCAGGCGAGCACGGTTGGCCAGACCGGTGAGCTGGTCGTGGGTGGCCTGGTGGCGCAGCATCCGCTCGGCGTTCTCCAGGTCGGTGACGGCGCGCCGCAGCCGGGAGAGGATGACGGCGATCATGGTGATCATCGCCGCGGTGGCGGGCGCCCGGTCCCAGCCGCGGTTGGGCAGGGCGATCGTGCTCAGGCCCACGGCGCACAGGGCGGTGCCGAGGAGCGCCATCCGCCAGCCACGCATGCCCGGTGCTGTCGCGGCGCGGACCGCCGGCTCGGCCGGCGTGGCTCGGCTCCGGTGCAGGACGGCAGCGGTCAGCATCCCGTTGACCAGCAGGTATGTCGGCGTGTACCAGATGTCCGCCCGGGCCGTCGGCGGCAGCAGCGCGTTTCCCAGGTCGGCCAGGAGGGAGAGGGTGAGGCCCGTGACGATCAGATGTTCGGAGGCCGTGCGCCGCCCGGGAGCGAGCAGCACGGTCAGAGCGAGGCCGACGATGACCACGTCGCCGAGCGGGAAGCAGAAGGCGGCGACGGTGCTCCAGCCGCCGCCCCCGGCCGACTTCGCCAGCGTCGGCTGGATCAGTACGTACCAGGCGAAGACCGTCATCGCGACCGTCGCCACCGCGACGTCCTTGGCGATCGCGTGGCGTACCGGGCGAGGCAGCGCACGCGCCTCGATCATCCGCACCACGGCCACCGTGATCGGGAGGTAGAAGACGAGCCAGCAGACCAGGGCCACGTCCATGCGCACCTGCCACACGGCCGAACCGGTGATCGCGCAGCCCACCCCGGCGATCCACGGCATCCAGATCCGGCGTTGATCCACCGGCAGCGATCGCGCGGCCGCGATCAGGCCTGCGGCGATCACCGCCAGCGCGGCGAGATAGCAGACGGTGGCCGCCGCGGTGCCCGGCAGGATGACGGCCGGGGCCGCCAGCACGGCGGATACGCCGATGACGGCCTGCCATGCTCTCCAGCGCGGACCGGGCACACCAGCAGTATCGGCACGGCGGGGCCACGGCTGAGGCGGCCGCGATTCCCGTCGCGGCACCTTGAAAGGTGCGCCGGGCCGATGGGGCGCTGCGGGGTTGTGGGGCGCCGATCCTGGCATAGGGTCGGAACCGGACATCAATGGAGAAGCGAGGAGATCGTCGTGACGCACCACGTGTACCGGCTCACCGAGGTGGTCGGCAGCAGCCCGGAGAGCATCGACGACGCCATCCGGACCGCGGTGAAGAAGGCAGCCGAGACGGTTCGCAACATCGAGTGGTTCGAGGCGAAGGAGATCCGCGGCCAGGTCGTCGACGGCGACGTCGCCCACTTCCAGGTCCGCCTCAAGCTCGGCTTCCGCGTCGACGACTGAGCCGGCGGCGGATGAGGTCGAGGGCTGATGCCGCGGCGGCTGATGCCGCGGCAGATGAGGTCGAGGGCTGACGCCGCGGCGAACGAGGCAGACGGCTGATGGCCGTGGCGAAGGAGGTCGACGGCTGACGCCCCGGTGGGGGACGCTGATGGGCGGCCGCGGTGAAGGAGGCCGACGGCGGCCGCGGCGAAGGAAGGCGGTGGCGCTCGCGGCGAAGGCGGGAAGCCGTGAAAGGCGGCCCCCGCTCAGCGCAGCGTGTTGAGGAGAGCGGCGAACCCTGCGGGATCCCGCAGGTGCGGGAAGTCCTCCGCGTCCGGGTGGTTCGACCGGGGAAGGTCGCCGGCCGGCCAGTCCGCGTAGGCGTCGGGAAGAGAGCGGCGTACGGCGAACTGCCGGTACGGCGAGGGCACCCCGTCGAGGCGTCCGGGCCCGTCGCAGCCCACCGTGATCACCCGGTGGGTGCTGTAGCCGGCCGCGAATCGCCCGGCCACGTGGGCGGCTTCGGCGTGGGCGATCAGTACCGGCGCGCGCCGCAGGCCGAGGCCGTGGATCAGCATGGCGAGGTCCTCGGCGAGTTCGTCGACATCGCACCGGCCGCGCGCCGGTGACTGGCCGTGGCCGGGCAGGTCGACGGCGACGGCGGTGATGTCGTCGCCGAGTTCGGCGGCCATCGGCCACCACATGGTGCGGTCGTAGCCGAGCCCGTGCAGCAGCAGGACGGGCCGGCCGGTGCGCCCCCAGCGGTCGTAGGCGAGCAGGTCACGGTAGGTGTGGGCGGTACGCCGGGGAGGTTGTGGGTGCACGTCGGGTCAACTTCCTGAGAAGCAGGCGGGGGGTGACGTCGTGGGGAGGAGCCCGGCTCCTACACGCGCAGCACGCCCAGCCTGCTCAGCACGACGCCGGGCGCCGTTGATGTGGGGGTGGGAAGAACGAGCGCACAGCGAGGGTACGGCACAGCCGCGACGATCACGGCCCGGCCCCGCTGGCTGAGCCGTGGCGTCCAGTCGTTGCCGTGCCGGTGGTCGTGTGCGGCCTCGTCGGACTGCAGCCGGTCGACGCACGTCGCGGAGGTGCCGGCGCCGGGGTGGTGGTGCTTGCCCGGCACGGAGAGGAGGGCGGACGTCGCCGAGGTGCCGGCGCCGGGGTGGTGGTGCCCGGCCGGCACGGAGAAGAGGGCGGACGCGGCCAGCAGGGCCACCAGCATGATCAGGACCGCGAACCCGCGCACTGTCGGGTGTGGGCGGGCGGTCACCGGTTCAGGATAGCGACCGCCCGGACGGGGATCAGGCGACGTCCATCGCCTCGGCCGACCGGATGCGCCCGGAGACCTGGCCGTGGTTGCCGCACCCGGGGCAGGTGTGGTGGCTGGTGCTGGTGCGCCAGCAGCACATCTCGCCGCATTCGCCGCACCGGACGTAGCTGTCCGCCCCGCAGCCGGGGCAGCCGGTGTAATCGGATGCGATGCCGAAGGGGCCGGTCTTCGTGATCCGCCCGGGGATCGTGCCGCCCTCCGGCAGCGCGTCGGCGGACACCTCGGCCAGCTGCCACTCCCCGCCGGTGTGGCGGAAAGTGGCGACGCGGGCCTGCTTGCCGGTCTCGCAGTGGAAGGTGAGCCAGGCGCTCTCTGCCATGCGTTCCATGCAAGCAGGGGAGCGCAACCGGGCCGGTCAGTCGAGGTCGACGATCTCCCTGCCGAGCGGCCACAGCGCGGCGGGCACGAGCTTGAAGTTGGCGATGCCGAACGGGATGCCGATGATGGTGACGCACTGGGCGATGCCGGCGGTGACGTGGGCCAGGGCGATCCACCAGCCGAAGAGCACGAGCCACAGGATGTTGGCGATGCCGGAGGCGACGCCCGCGTCCCGGCGGTCGACGACGGTCCGCCCGAACGGCCACAGCGAGTACACCGCGAGCCGCATCGCGGCGACACCGAACGGGATGGTCACGACCAGGGCGAAGCAGAGCAGGGCGGCGATGCCGTAGCCGATGCCCAGCAGGAAGCCGCTGCCGAAGATGAACCACAGGATGTTGAGGATCAAGCGCACCGCTTCATGATGACCTACCCGCGCCAAGGCCCGGCACGGACGCCGGGCCGGGGGCGGGTGGGCCGAAGTGAGCGCCGCGTCCGATCAGCGCGTCGCCGACCCGGGCGGTCTCCCGCCGGTACGGGGTGTCGGAGAGCACGAAGTGGCTGATGCCCAGGTCGGCGTACTTCTGGAGGGCCGCCGCCACGTCGTCGGCCGATCCGACCAGCCACGTCGTCCCGGCACCGCCCCCGCCGTGCCGTCCCGGGGCCGTGTAGAGGCAGGTGTCCAGGACGTCGCCGCGGCCGGCCAGGTCGAGGAGCCGCTGCTGTCCCACGGCGGGCCCGCGGAGCAGGTCGGCGTTGTGCCGCCGCGCCATGTCGGCGACCTTGGCCTCGGCGTCGCGCCATGCCTCCTCGCGGGTGTCGCGGATCAGCGTGGTGACCCGCAGCCCGAACTCCAGTGGCGGCAGGTCGCGGTCGAGGTCCCGGGTCAGGCCGCGGAGCCGGTCGACACGTTCGGCGATGCCGTCGAGCGGCTCACCCCAGAACAGCTGCACGTCGGCCTCGGTCGCCGCGACCCTCTCGGCGGCGGGGGAGGCGCCACCGAAATAGAGGCGGGGACCACCGGCGTACGGCCGGGGCACGACGGTCGATCCGGTGACCTGGAAGTGCTCCCCGGCGTACGTCACGTTCTCCTCGGTCCACAGCCGCCGGACGAGCCGCATGAACTCCCTGGTCCGGGCGTACCGCTGCGCCTGATCGCCTTCGATGTCGCCGTAGGCGGCGAGGTTGTCCCGCCCGCTGACGATGTTGACCAGCAGGCGCCCGCCGCTGAGGTGGTCGAGGGTGGCCGCCGCGCCGGCGAAGTGCGCGGGTTGCCAGTAGCCCGGCCGGATCGCCGCGAGCGGCCGGAACGTGCTGGTCCGCGCGGCGATCGCGGTGGCGACGGTGAACGTGTCCGGCCGTCCCCAGCCGGTGCCTATGAGCGCGCCGGCCCAGCCGTGCTCCTCGGCGGTACGGGCCAGGTCGACGCTGTGGTCGAGGGTCCCGTACCCGGCCACGGTGTCGTCGCCGCGGTGTCCCGGCTCGACGGTGTTCGGGATGTACCAGAGGAAGGTCCGGGTCATGACACGCTCCGGCGGCGGCGGAATGCTCATCTGGCGCTTTCCAGGGAGAGAAGCGAGTTCGCGGGCCGCGGAAGCCCGTAGTGCTCTCGCAGCGTGGCGCCGGTGTACTCGGTACGGAACAGGCCGCGCTCCTGCAGGATCGGCACGACCTTGCCGGCGAACGCCTCGATCCCGGACGGCAGCACCGCGGGCATGATGTTGAACCCGTCGGCCGCGCCGTTCTCGAAGTAGTGCTGGATCGTGTCGGCGACCTGGACGGGCGTACCGGTGAAGGTGCGGTGCCCACGGCCCCCGCCGAGTTTGCCGATCAGCCGGCGGACCGTCAGGTTCTCCCGCCGTCCCCAGTCGACGATCAGCGTGCGGCGGCTCTTGTGGCCCTCGATCTCGTCCTCGGCCGGCAGGTCGGCCGGCAACGGCTCGTCGAGTTTCAGCCGCTCCGGGTCCACGCCGAGGACGGTGGCCAGGGTGGCGACCGCGAACTCCGGCGCGATCAGGCGTTCCAGCTCGGCCTCCAGTTCCCGCGCCTGCTCCGGGGTGTCGCCGATGACCGGGACGATGCCGGGCAGGACGACGACGTGGTCCGGGTCGCGGCCGGCCGCCGCGGCCCGGCGCTTGATGTCGGTGTAGAAGGCCTGGCTCTCCGCCAGCGTCGGCTGGGCCACGAAGATCGCCTCGGCCCACCGGGCGGCGAACTCTCTACCGTTCTCCGAGGATCCGGCCTGCACCAGCAGCGGCCAGCCCTGCGGCGGGCGGGGCACGTTGAGCGGCCCGTCGACCCGGAAGAACCGGCCGCGGTGGCCGATCGCGCGGACCCGCTCCTTCACCGCGTGCACGCCGGCCCGCTTGTCGGCCACGATCGCGTCGTCGGCCCAGCTGTCCCACAGTTTCGTGGACACCTCGAGGAACTCGTCGGCGCGCTCGTAGCGGGTGCGGTGCTGCGGCTGCTCGTCGAGGCCGAAGTTGCGGGCGGCCGCCTCCCCGGCGGTGGTGACGATGTTCCAGCCGGCCCGGCCACCGGACAGATGGTCCAGCGAGGCGAACCGGCGGGCGAGGTTGAAGGGCTCGTTGTACGAGGTGGACGCGGTCGCGATCAGCCCGATGCGGGTGGTGGTGGCGGCCAGGGACGCGAGCAGCAGCGTGGGTTCGAGTTTCCCGGCGGGCCGCCGGCCGGGGTCGCTCCACAGCACCGGGCTGTCGGCGAGGAACACCGAGTCGAACCGGGCGTCCTCGGCGATCCGGGTGAGGTGCTGGTGCGCGGCGAGCGACAGGTTGGCGTGCGGGTCGGACTCGGGCAGCCGCCACGACGCCTCGTGGTGCCCGGTGTCGTGCAGGAACAGGTTGAAGTGCAGTTGCCGGGTCACTGTTTGATCAACTCCAGGTCGTAGTGCGAGCGCAGGGTGGCGCCCTCGTACTCGGTGCGGAACCGGCCGCGTTCCTGCAGGATCGGCACCACCTTGTCGACGAAGGCGACCAGGCCGGACGGCAGCACCGCCGGCATGATGTTGAATCCGTCGGCGGCGCCGTTGTCGGCCCACTCCTCGATCGTGTCGGCGACCTGCTCCGGGGTGCCGGCGAAGGTGCGGTGCCCGCGTCCGCCACCGAGCCGCCCGATGAGCTGCCGGACCGTCAGGTTCTCCCGGCGGGCCAGGTCGACGATCAGGGTGAAGCGGCTCTTCGCGCCCTCGATCTGGTCCTCGGTCGGCAGGTCGTCCGGCAGCGGCTCGTCCAGCGGCAGGTCGGCCGGGGTCAGGTGGAAGCGCTCGGCGAGCTGCGCGCGGGCGTACTCCGGGCTGATCAGCCGTTCCAGCTCGGCTTCCTGCTCCCGCGCCTCGTCGAGGGTGTCGCCGATGACCGGCACGATGCCGGGCAGGATCTTGATGCCGTCCGGGTCGCGGCCGAGCGTCGCGGCCCGCTGCTTGAGGTCGCGGTAGAACGCCTGCGCGTCGGCGAGCGTCTGCTGGGCGGTGAAGACGGCCTCGGCCCACTTCGCGGCGAAGCCCTTGCCGTCCTCGGAGGATCCGGCCTGCACGAGCAGTGGCCAGCCCTGCGGCGAGCGGGGCACGTTGAGCGGCCCGTCGACCCGGAAGAACCGCCCCCGATGGTTGATCGCGCGGACCTTCGTGGCGTCGGCGTGCACCCCCGCGGCCTTGTCGGCGAGGATCGCGTCGTCGGCCCAGCTGTCCCACAGTTTCGTGGACACGTCGAGGAACTCGTCGGCCCGCTCGTAGCGCTCCCGGTGCAGCGGCACGTCGTCGAGGCCGAAATTGCGGGCCGCGTCGGCGCCGGCGGTGGTGACGATGTTCCACCCGGCGCGGCCGTCCGACACGTGGTCGAGCGACGAGAGACGACGGGCCAGGTTGTACGGCTCGTTGTACGACGTGGACGCGGTGGCGATCAGCCCGATCCGGGACGTGACCCCGGCCAGCGCGGTGAGCAGGACGGTCGGCTCCAGCTTGCCGGTCGGGCGGCGGCCGGGGTCGCCCTGCTGGACCGGGCTGTCGGCCAGGAACAGCGAGTCCAGCTTTCCGCGCTCGGCGATCCGGGCCAGCTCCTGGTAGTGCTTGACGTCCCAGCCGGCGTACGGGTCGCTCTCCGGCAGCCGCCACGACGCCTCGTGGTGGCCGACGCTCATCAGGAACGCGTTGAGGTGCAGTTTCCGCTCATCCGGCATCGGCGGCCACCCCCAGCCGGTCGAGCAGCAGGGTCCGCAGCCCGGCGAAACCGGCGTCGGAGCGGGACCGGCTGGTCAGCTCCACCCGCACGTCGGTGTCGACCACGCCGGCGTCCAGCAGGATCACCCGGTCGGCGAGCACGATGGCCTCGTCGACGTCGTGGGTGACCAGCAGCACCGCCGGCCGGTGCGCCTCGCAGAGCTTGCGCAGCAGGGCGTGCATGCGGATGCGGGTCAGGGCGTCGAGAGCCCCGAAGGGCTCGTCGGCGAGCAGCAGTTGCGGTTCGCGGACCAGCGAGCGCGCCAAGGCGGCTCGCTGTTGCTCACCCCCGGAGAGTTGGTACGGCCAGGCGCGCTCCCGCCCGGCGAGGCCCACCTCGGCCAGCGCCTGACGTCCCCGGTCGGCCGCGTCCGCGCCGCGCAGCCCGAAGATCACGTTGTCGAGGATCCGCTTCCACGGCAGCAGGCGGGAGTCCTGGAACACCACCGACACCGACGCCGGGACCTCGATCCGCCCGTGCCCGGCGACGTCCCGGTCGAGCCCGGCCAGGGCCCGTAGCAGGGTGCTCTTGCCGGTGCCGGAGCGCCCGATCAGCGCCACGAACTCGCCCGGCGCGATGTCGAGATCCAGCCCGTTGAGCACCCCGCCGTCCTTGTTGAAGCTGCGGTGCAGGTTACGGACGCGGACCGCGGCCGCGGTGGTCAGCCCTCCAGAGTCTGCCGCCATGACAGCACCCTCCTCGCGATGAGACGGACGGCGCTGTCGGCGCAGTAGCCGAAGACGCCGTAGATGACCAGGCCGACCACGATCACGTCGGTCTGGCCGTACTGCTCGGCCAGCGTGATCATGTGGCCGATGCCGGCGACCGCGTTGTACTGCTCCACGACCACCAGGCCCAGCAGCGACGACGTGACCGCGAACCGCATGCCGAGCAGGAACCCGGGCAGCGCGCCGGGCAGCACCACATGCCGCACGAACTCACCGCGGCTGATGCCGATCGTCTCGGCCAGCTCGGCGTACCGGCCGTCGATGCCGCGTAGCCCGTTGTGCGTGTGGATGTAGATCGGCACCATGCTGATCAGCGCGATCGTGATGATCTTCATCTCGTGGCCGATGCCGAACCAGGCGATGAACAGCGGGATCAGCGCGAGCGTCGGCACCGACCGCTTGATCTGGATCGGCCCGTCGATGAGCGACTCGCCGGCACGTGACAGACCGGAGAAGACCGCCAGGACCGCGCCGGTGACCACGCCGATGCTCAGGCCGATCAGCGACCGCTCCAGCGAGGAGAGGATGTTGCCGAGCAGGTCGTGGTTGACCCACTGGTCCTCGAAGGCGATCACCACGTCCCACGGGGCGGACAGGATCGCCGGCTTGATGACGCCGGACGCGGAGCCCACCGCCCAGAGGGCGAGAGCCAGGGCCGGGCCGATCCAGAAGGCGAAACGGATGCGACGGCCGGGACCGAGCCTGCGGCGTACGACCCGTGCGTCGGCCTTGTCACCGGAGGTGCTGACCGGGGGAGTGTGCAGTGTGGTGGTCATGCGGCATCACCCGTGACGACCTTGTCGCCGGCGGCGGCCGCCTGCACCTTCTCGAACCGGCGGTCGACGAGCGTGGTCACGTCCAGCTTGTCGTGGTTCTGCTCGGTGGCCAGCAGGTCGGCGGTCTCCTGCAGCCGGGTGACCGCGGCGTCCCAGTTCGCCGGGATGGCCTTCGTCCCGCCGATCTCGACGACGGCCTTGGCGTCCGCCTCGCTGAGCCCCTGGGTGTCCTGGTAGTAGGCCTTCGCGTACTCGGCGGGGTGGTCGTTGGCCCACAGCAGCGCCTTGGTGCGTACCGCGATGTAGGCCTTCAGCGCCGCCGCCTTGTTCGCGTCCTCGACCGCCGAGGTCAGGCAGTACAGGGTGGACGCGTCGTCCCGGATACCGGTGAAGATCGAGCTGGCGCCGGGGTATTTCGTCTCGTAGAGCTTGATGTTCTGCGCGCCGATCGGGGCCACGTCGACGGCCTTGCTGCCCAGCGCCGTCACGTAGGAGTCGCCGGTGCTGGTCAGCTCGACCAGCTGGACGTCCTTCTGGCTCAGCCCGGCCTTCTGCAGCACCCGCAGCACCAGCGCGCCCTGCGCCTGCCCGGCGCTGTAGGCGATCTTCTTGCCGCGCAGGTCGGCCAGGGACGTCACGCTCACCCCGGGCGCCACCCCGAGCTTGTAGATCGGGTGCTCCAGCGGGTCGACGGTGACCGACTGGAAGACGATCTTCGTGGCGGTGCCGGTCCACGCGGCGAACAGCGACGGGATGTCGGCGACCGCGCTGCAGTCCAGCTTGTCGGCCCGGAACGCCTGGATGCTCTGCGGGCCGCCGCTGATGTTCGCCCACTCGATCGTGACGTTGCTGAGCTCCTTGTCCAGCCCGGACGCGCCCACGATGGCCTGGATCTGCGGGTCGCCGAGGCGCAGCACGGTGCCGCTGGGAACCTGGTCCGGCAGGGCGGCCGTCAACTCCAGTTTCGTCGCGGCCTGCTCCTCCGAACAGCCCGCGGCCAGCGCCAGGACGACGGCGAGCGCGGCTACGACCGTACCCCGAGGGTGTTTGATCATGATTTTCCTTCTTTGCGGGTGTCAGAGGGTGTGGAAGCCGCCGTCGTGGTACAGCAGCGGGGAGCTGTGGCCGGCCAGCCCGGCCTCCTCGACCCGGCCGATGACCAGGTGCGCGCCGCCGGCCGGGTGCCGGTGCTCGATGGCGACCCGCAGCCAGGCCGCGGCGTCCTCCAGGACGGGCTCCCCGGTGGGCAGCCGCCGCCAGCGGGTCGGCGCGCCGAATCGCTCGATGCCGCTGGTCGCGAAGGTCCGGGCCAGCTCGGTGTCCCCGGCGCCCAGCAGGTGCACCACGGCGGTCGAGGCGTCGCGCAGATGCGGCCAGGCCGAGGCGGTCGCCAGGATGCTGAACGACAGCAGCGGCGGCTCGGCGGAGAGCGAGGCGAGCGAGGTGACGGTGACGCCGGCGGCGCCACGCCCGGCGTCGGTGGTGACGACGGCGACCCCGGCGGCGTGGCGGCGGAAGACCTGACGGAAGAGGGTGGCGTCGACGGAGACAGTGGTGGTCATCGGTGTGCTCCTGTCCTGCGGCTGAATTCATACTATGAAGCTAGGATTAGAAGGCAACAATGCGCCACAATGAATTAAATAAGCGCTGTTCAGGAGGCTCGGAGGCGGACTTCGAGATCCAGTGGGGACGCGAAAACCTGATCCAGAGCGACGGCCCCGCCGGCCACCGCCAGCACCGCGCCCGGGAAGCTCGACGGCCGCACCACGTGCTCCACGTCGGCGCCCGCCGACGACCACGCGGCGATCTCCGACCGCAGCGTCGACAGGGACTCCGGCAGCTGGTTGGCGCCCGCCTCGGCGACGATCAGCACCTCCGGGTCGAAGAGGTCCAGCAGCAGCGCCGCCGCCCGGCCCACCAGCCGGGCCCGCTCCCGCAACAGCTCGGCCGCACCGGCGCTGCCCGCGGCCGCCGCCTCCACCAGCGCCGGGATCCCCGGCCGGTCGATCAGCCCGGCCGCCATCGCCCGCCGGATCAGAACCCGCTCCGACACCGCCGCCTGCAGACAGCCGACCCGCCCGCACGAGCACGCCTCCCGGCAGCCCTCGACCTGCAGGTGCGCGACCGCCCCGGACGCCGACCGCGGTCCCTGATGGACGGCGCCGCCGGTGGCGAAGGCCACGTCCACGACATTGCCCACGAACAGGTGCACCGCACTCTCCCGGGCCCGGCCGGCCACCTCGCCGAACAGCAGCTCCCCGCGCAGCAGGGCCCGCGAGTGGTTGTCCGCCCGCACCGGCAGCCCGGTCGCCTCGGCCAGCGCCGCCGCGATCGGCACGTCGCGCCAGCCCAGCGCCCGATGCTCGACGATCGTGCCGTGAGGGGAGTCCACCCAGCCGCCGGACGCCACGCCCAGCCCCAGGATCCGGCGCCGCGCCCCGTGCCGCCGCCGGATCGCCGTGATCCGCGCCGCGACCGCCGCGATCACACTCGCCGGATCGGTACGCCCGTGCGGCTCCTCGGCCCGCGCGACGACCCGTCCTCGCAGGTCCAGCAACGACACCGTGATCCTCGGGACCGCGATGTGCACGCCGATCACCGCGGGACCGTCGGCCGGCAGGTCCAGCGGCACGTGCGGCCGCCCGATCCCCGGCGGGCCGGCCGCCTCCGGGGCCTCGCGCACCAGGCCGCGCTCCAGCAGCGACCCGACCACCCCGCTCACCGCCGCCGCGGACAACCGGGTCGCCCGGGCCACCGAGCTGCGCGCGATCGGCCCGTGGTCCAGAACGGCGCGCAGCACCGCCCCGGCCGAGTCACGCGACCGGCGTGACCCGGTCAGCGGCAGGTCGTCGCGCCGGGTCGTGCGCCGGCCGTCGATCATCCGGCCAGCCTAAATCGCGGCGCGTGTCGATGTCGCGTCCCGTTACCGGTCGTTTCACGGCCGGTAACACCGGCCGGGGCCGGTCGGGCGGCTGCGGGCTCGTGGTCGGCCGGGGCTGGTCGGCCGACTGTCGGCTCCTGGTCGGCCGGGGCTGATCAGCCGGCTGCCGAACGCAACGTCGCCAATCGTTGCCGATACTCGTCGGCGTCGATCTCGCCGTGGGCGAAGCGGTCGGCCAGGACCCTCTCGGCGGACTCTGCGGGCCACGGCTGGAACTCTCCGGCCCACGGCTGGAACCCTCCGGCCCACGGCCGGAACGCGAACAGCGCGGTCAGCGCCGGGGCGACCAGCAGGGCCACCAGCAGCAAGGACAGCCAGCCCATGCCGGAACCATGTGAATACATCATCTCGTCCGCCCTCCTCACTCCCCAGTCGTACTCGCCGGAGGGCCGCGGGGCTAGGGCACGAGGTCCCGGCTTCCCACCGCGGGCTGTCAGGCGTAGCCTGACGATGTCAGGGTGCGCCTGACAGTCTTCGGGAGGGGCCATGACCGACGTCAAGCTCAACTGTTCGTTCTGTGCCAAGGCCGCCGACGCGGTCGAGAAGCTGATCGCCGGCCCAGGGGTCTACATCTGCAACGAGTGCGTCGGGCTCTGCAACGACGTGCTCGGCATCGAGCAGCGGCGCGCACCGGACGAGCCGGCCACGCCGCTGCCGGTGTGGGAGGAGTCGATGACCGACGAGCAGATCCTCGAGGTGCTGCCCCGCATCGCCGCGGTCGGCGCCCAGACCGAGGCCAGCCTGCAGCGGCTGGTCACCATCCTGCGCGAGCGGCGGGTCACCTGGGCGCGGATCGGGGCCGCGCTGCAGATGACCCGCCAGTCGGCCTGGGAGCGCTTCTCCGGCGAGGAGTGAGCCCACGCCCCGGTTCGGGGTCTCACCGGGTGAAGCCAAGGAGCCGGGGGGCCGGAAGAGCCGGGTTGCCGGGGAACCGGGTTGCCGGGGAACCGGGAATCGGGGAGCCGGAGGGGCCGGGGCGGGTGAAGCCGGTGAGAGGTGAGCCGGTGGCTCGTCAATTCACAGGGTGAAGCCGGCGACCAGTTCGCGTAGTTCGTCGCTGGTGCGGCTGAGGGTGCCGGCGTTCTCGCGGGCCTTGGTCGCGATCGTCGTGGTGTCGCCGACCGCCCCGGCCACTCCGGCGATGTTGGCGGCGATGTCGGCGCTGCTGTCCGCGACCTCGGCCACGTTGCGGCTCATCTCGCTGGTGGTGGCGGTCTGTTCCTCGACGGCCGCGGCGATCAGCGTCTGGAGGCCGCTGATCCGGGCGACGACCTCGCCGATCTGGCCGATCGCGCCGACCGCCTCGTGCGAGTCGGTCTGGATGGCCTGGACCAGCCGGGCGATCTCGGAGGTGGCCCGGGCGGTCTCCTGGGACAGCTCCTTGACCTCGCCGGCCACCACCGCGAAGCCCTTGCCCAGCTCCCCGGCGCGGGCGGCCTCGATGGTGGCGTTGAGCGCGAGCAGGTTGGTCTGCTCGGCGATCGCCGTGATCATCGCGACCACAGTGCTGATCTCCGCGGACGAGGCGCCGAGCTTGCCGACGGTCCGGTTGGTCCGGTCGACAACGGTCACCGCCTCGCCGGCGACCCGGGCCGCCTCGCCGGCGTTGCGGGCGATCTCGTCGATCGCCTTGCTCATCTCGGCGCTGCCGGCCTGCAGGGTCTGCACGTTGCCGGAGACGTGGCCGGCGGACGAGGCGACCGTCGCGGCCTGCGCGTCCATCTCGGTGCTGGCGTCGGCGATCCGCTCGGAGACGGCCGACAGCTCGTGCGAGGCGGTGGCGACCGCCCCGGCGTGGCCGGCGATCGCCGCGACGGTCGCCCGCAGCGACGAGGCGGTCTGGTTGACGGCCTCGCCGAGCCGGCCCAGCTCGTCACGGCGGTTCAGGTCGACGCTGACGGTCAGGTCACGGCCGGCCAGCCGCCGCAGCGCGCCGACGATGGTGGCCAGCGGGCCGACCACCGACCGGGTGACGCCGATGCCCATCAGCACGGCGACCACGACGGCCAGCGCGAGCGTCACGCCGAGCATGGTCACCGCGGTCCGGCGGACCTGGTCGACCTCGGCCCGCAGCGCTTCGGCCCGGGCGTTGACGGATTCGTCCAGCGCGGCGGTGATCTCCAGCACCTTGCCGTACGCCTCCGACGCCTCACCGCCGTTGACGCTGGTCATGGCTTTGGCCAGGGCCGGCCGGTTGTCCGCGGAGAGCCACTCGTCGACGGTGTCGTCCCAGGTGAAGAAGTCGTCCCAGGCCGGTTCGAGCTCCGCGAACCGGGCCCGCTCGGCGTCGGTCATGCCGCCGGTGTCGGTCTTCGCCAGGTTCTCGTAGAGCGCCTTCTTGGACTTCATCTCGCCCTGCCGGTTGTAGCCTTCCGGGCCGGTGGCGTACGCGTATCCGAAGGCCGCGACGTCGGAGATCCACAATCCCTGCCAGCCGGTCACGTCGGCGGCGTCGTACTTGGCGGACTGGATGTCGTCGCGCAGCTGTTCCAGGACGGCCAGGTCGCGTTCGGCGGCGGCCTGTTCGCGCAGTCCCCACCATCCGGCTCCGGCGGAGGTGATGATGAGAGCCGTCAGGGAGCAGTACGAGACGGCGAGACGTACGCCGACACTGATGTCACCGATGCGCACCGGAGTCTTCTCCTATGAAGAGTGGGTGCCTGACTCTCGGCGGTGAGTGGATCGGTCTGAGTGAAAGGCGCCGCGGGTGGCCGGCCCGCGGCGCCTGCCACGCTCAGGCTGCGGCGCAGGTCACAGCCGGGTTGTTGTTGGTTGCGCCGCGGGAGGCGGTGAAGCCCCAGCTGGTCTCGGCGCCGGCGGCGAGCCGCCCGTTGTAGGAGGCGTTGCGGGCGGTGACCGTCTCACCGGAGGTGCTGACGGTGGCGTTCCACGTGTTGGTGAACCGCTGCCCGTTCGGCCACGTCCAGGTGACGGTCCACGCGGTGATCGCGCTGCCGCCGGCTTTGACGGTGACGTTGCCCTGGAAGCCGCCGGTCCACGAGTTGGTGACCGCGTAGGTGGCGGTGCAGGCCCCGGTCTGCGGGTTGCTGGGCGAGGGCGACGGCGGGGCCGACGGTGACGGGCCGCTGGGCGACGGGCTGCTCGGCGAGGGGTTCACCCCGCCGTAGACGCTGGCCTCCTTGGCGGTGGCCTTGATGCCGTTGGCGCCGTTGAACAGCCGCTGGCCCCAGGACGTCAGCTGGGCCGGGTCGAAGTTGGTGACCAGGTCGAGGTATTCGACGCCGCCGCCGTTGCCGGACCAGGACCAGCCGAGGTATCCGATGCCGAGCTGCTGGCTGGTGGCCAGGATGGTGTCCTCGTCGGGGTTGCCGTCGGAGTGGTTGTGGCCGAACTCGCCGACCACGATCGGCAGGCCGGCGCTCTGGAAGCGGCCCAGGTAGTCGTTGATCTCCGCGGCGGTGTCGAACACCCCGTACATGTGGATCGAGAAGACGGTGTTGCGGTTGGGGTCGGCGGCGAACACCGAGGCGGCGTTGTCGCGCATGATGAACTGCCAGTCCTGGCCCCAGTTCGGCGCGTCGACCATGATCTGGTGCTGGAATCCGGCGGCCCGCAGCCGGCTGATCGCGGACTTGGTGTCGGCGGTCCAGCCGGTCGAGGCGGTGCCGTTGCCGTACGGCTCGTTGCCGATGTTGAGGATGACGTAGCTCTCCTGGCCGGTGAGGGCGCTCTTGACGGAGATCCAGTAGTCGACGGCCTGGGCCAGGGTGGCGGCGCCGGACTGTTCGCCGTAGCCGGTGGTGTCGTGCACCTCCAGCACGCAGATCAGCCGGTTGGCCTTGCACTGGGCGATCACGTTGGCGACGTCGGAGGCGGCGTTCGCGGTCCAGCGCTGGCCGCTGGCCAGGACCACGCGGACGGTGTTGGCGCCGAGCGCCTTGATGTCGGCGAGCGACTTGCCGGTCTGGCTCGCGTACCAGGTGTGGGCGTGGTTCACGCCGCGCATCAGGAACGCGTTGCCGTTGGCGTCGAGGATGCGGGTGCCGGAGACGGTGAATCCGGCGGCGGCCTGTGCCGGCTGCGCGAGGGTGACGACCGCCGCGGCGGCGGTCAGGACGGCCGCGAGGCCGCCCCACCATTTGGCTTTCATGGGGATTCCTCCCTGTCCGTCGGGGACGGTGACGGACAGTCGTCGGGGGACGGTCGACGAGAATCTAAAATGGCTTAACTAAGCCGGTCAAGTGGGTAGCCGCTAATGATCTTCAATGGGAAGCGGCGCTTGACATCGCAAACTTAAGCCGCTTAATTATGAGCCACATCGAAGTTGATCCCTGCATGGAACGAGGAACCCGCCGATGAAGAAGACCGTCGCGGCGGCCGCCGCGGTGATGCTCGCTCTCGCCGGATGCTCCAGCTCCGGCGGTGAGGCGAAACCGAGCGCCGCGAACAGCTCGATCACCATCTTCAACGGCGCGAACGGCACCATCGTGGAGAACTGGAACCCGTTCTCGCCGACCCAGCTGCAGCCGACGAACGGCACCATGCACGAGGCCCTCTTCTGGTACAACGTGGCGTCCGAGGCGCCGCCCGCGCCGATGCTCGGCACCGCCTACCGGTGGAACGCCGACGGCACCGAGCTGACCGTCACCACCCGCGAGGGCGTCAGCTGGAACGACGGGCAGCCGTTCAGCGCCAGGGACGTGGCGTTCACCTTCGACCTGATCCGGCGCACCAAGGCGATCAACGCGACCGGCCTGGACCTCAAGTCCTCGGTCGCCAGGGACGACAAGACCGCGGTCCTCACCTTCAACACCAAGTCGTACACCGACGAGGCGTCGATCATCGGGCACACCCCGATCGTCCCGGAGCACGTCTGGAGCAAGATCGACGACCCGGCGAAGACGATCAACCCGAACCCGGTCGGCACCGGGCCGTACAAGCTGAAGTCCTTCTCCTCCCAGAGCTATGTCCTGGAGAAGAACCCGAAATACTGGCAGCCGGGCAAGCCGCAGATCCAGAACGTCCGCTACATCTCGCTGGCCACCGCCGACGCCGCGAGCGCGGCGCTCACCGCCGGCCAGGTCGACTGGATGAGCTCCTTCCTGCCCGGTCTGGATCAACTGCTCAAGAACCACAAGGATCTGTCGTACGTGAACACGCCGGTCCTGACCGCGTCGATCTTCACGTGTTCGAGCACCGCCTACGGATGCTCCGGCCCGCAGACCGACACCGCCGTACGCCAGGCCATCCATCACGCGCTCAACCGGGATCAGCTCAACAAGCTGGCCGGGGGCGGCTACGCCGGAGTCGCCTCGCCCACGCTGCTGCTGCCCGAGCGGGACCGGAAGTGGATCGCCGACCCGGCCCAGGTGACCGTCCCGGGCACGCCCGACGTGGCGCAGGCCGACCGGATCCTCGACGCGGCCGGCTGGGCCAAGGGCGCCGACGGCATCCGGGCCAAGGACGGGCAGCGGCTGTCGCTGACCATCCAGACGGTCAGCGGGTGGAGCGACTTCATCTCGCTCAACGACGCGATGGCGCAGCAGCTCAAGGAGGCCGGCATCGAGCTGAAGCCGACCCAGCTGTCCTGGAACGAGTGGAACAACAACCAGGTGCAGGGCCGTTACCAGCTCTCGCTGGACTCGATCGGCCTCGGCGCCAACTCCAACCCGTACCACACCTACCAGGCCAAATACGCCACGGTCACCACGGCGAAGGTCGGTGAGGCGGCGCAGACCAGCGGCAACTTCGCCCGCTACAGCAACGCCACGGTCGACAAGGCGCTCGACGTCGCCGGCGGCACCAACGACGAGGCCGTGCAGAAGGAGCAGTACACGATCATCCAGAGGGAGATCGTGCGGGATCTGCCGTACATCCCGATCTATGTGAACTCGCTCCTCACCGAGTTCAACACGAGCCGCGCGACCGGCTGGCCGACAAACGACGACAAGTACGCGCTGCCCGCCTCCTGGAAGATCTGGGACAACGGCATCGTGCTGGCCAACCTCCGGCCCGCCAAGTAGCGCCGGCGTGCGTCACCTGCTGCGCAAGCTCGGTTTCTACGCGGTCGCCCTGTGGGCGGCGCTGACCGTCAACTTCGCGATCCCGCGGATGATGCCGGGCGACCCCGTGGAGATCATGCTGTCGAAGATGGGCCAGAAGGGCCCGGTGACCGTGGAGACCCGCCGCGCCATCGAGGCTCTGCTCGGCTCCGACTCCAGCCGGCCGATCTGGTCGCAGTACGCCGACTACCTGGCCGGGCTGGCCCACGGCGACCTGGGTGTGTCACTGGTCTTCTTCCCGGCCCCGGTCAGCTCGATCATCGGTCAGACGCTGCCCTGGACGATCGGGCTGATCGGCCTGGCCACGATCATCTCGTTCCTGACCGGCGTGGGCCTGGGCACGCTCGCCGGCTGGAAACGGGGATCGTGGACGGACAACCTCATCCCGGTCACCACGATGTTCCAGTCGGTGCCGTACTTCTGGCTCGCCCTGATCCTGCTCTTCGTCTTCGGCAGCATCTGGCCGGTCTTCCCGCTCAACGGCGGCTACGACGTCTACGACGTCACGCCCGGCTGGAACGGGCGGTTCCTCGGCTCGGTCGTCTACTACGGCACCCTGCCGGCGCTCACCATCATCATCTCGTCGATCGGCGGCTGGATGCTCGGCATGCGCAACATGATGGTCTCCACGCTCTCCGAGGACTACATGATCACCGCCGAGGCCAAGGGCCTCAGACCCGGACGGATCATGAGACGGTACGCCGCACGCAACGCGATCCTGCCGTCGATCTCCGGGTTCGCCATCTCGCTCGGCTTCGTGGTCGCCGGCTCGATCGTCACCGAGGCGGTCTTCTCCTACCCCGGCATCGGGTCCGCGCTGCTGCAGGCGGTCGGCGGCAACGACTACGCGCTCATGCAGGGCGTCTTCCTGATCATCACGCTGTCGGTGCTGGGCGCCAACCTGATCGTCGACCTGCTCTACTCGGTCATCGACCCGCGCACCCGGGTCACGTCGTGACCGGCAAGCTGACCGCCGGGCTGGTCATCGCCGTGCCGATCGCGCTGTTCGGGCTGCTCGGCCCGCTGGTCGTGCAGGACCCGTCCCGGGTCGACGACATCGGGCTGACCGCGCCCGCGGCCGGGCATCTGCTCGGCACCACCCAGACCGGGCAGGACGTCCTGGCCCAGCTGGCGTACGCCACCCGCGGCTCGCTGATCGTCGGCGCCGTCGTCGGGGTGCTCACGCTGCTGCTGTCCGGGTTCTTCGGCATCGTCGGCGCGTACGCGGGCGGCTGGCTGGACGAGGCGTTCTCGCTGTTCATCAACGTCATGCTGGTCATCCCGGGGCTGCCGGTGGTGATCGTGATCTCGGCGTACCTGCCGGACCGCAGCCTGCTGCTGGTCTCGCTGGTGCTGGCGATCACCGGCTGGGCCGGATCGGCGCGGGTGCTGCGCGGCTCCACCCTGAGCCTGCGCAACCGTGACTACGTGCTGGCGAGCCGGGTGGCCGGGGAGAAGCGGTGGCGCATCATCCTGGTCGAGATCCTGCCCAACCTGGTCCCGCTGCTCGCCTCCCAGGTGGTGTTCGCGGTCATCTTCGCGATCCTCGGCGAGGCCGGCCTGTCCTACCTGGGACTGGGCGCCAGTGAGTCGTTCACCTGGGGGACCATGCTGTACTACGCGCAGAACGGGCTCGCCCTGCGACTCGGCGCGTGGTGGTGGTTCGTACCACCCGGCCTGCTCCTCGCCCTGTTCGGCGCGGCCCTCGCGCTGATCAACTTCTCGATCGACGAGATCATCGACCCGAAGCTGCGCAACCAGACACGGGCGGCCCGCCGTGGCTGGCGGATGTCGCGCGAGCAGCTGCGCCGGGCCAGGGAGGTGACGCTGTGAGCCGTCCGGTGCTGACCGTCGAGAACCTCAGCGTCGACTATCTGGTGGACCCGGTCGTGCATGCGGTCCGCGACGTCTCCTTCACGCTGCGGCGGGGCGAGATCCTCGGCCTGGCCGGCGAGAGCGGTTGCGGCAAGAGCACTCTTGCGTACGGACTGGTCCGTCTCCTCAAACCACCGGCGGCCGTCACGGCGGGGCGGGCTGTCTTCCATGCCGAGGACGGCACCGGCGTCGACTGGGGGGAACTGAGCACCGAACAGCTGCGGGCCGCGCGCTGGGACCGGATCTCGATGGTCTTCCAGGGCGCGATGAACTCGCTCAACCCGGTGATCTCGATCCGTGACCAGTTCGAGGACGTGTTCCTGACGCACCGGCCGGGGATGTCGCGTGCCGACCGCCGGCGGCGCTGCGGTGACCTGCTGGAACGGGTTGGCGTGGACCGTACCAGGCTGAGGTCTTATCCCCACGAGCTCTCCGGCGGCATGCGGCAGAGGGTGATGATCGCGATGGCCATGGCCCTGGAGCCACAGATCATGATCATGGACGAGCCGACCACCGCCCTGGACGTGGTGGTGCAGCGCGACATCCTGCGCGAGATCAGCCGGTTGCGCGACGAGCTCGGGTTCGCCGTCGTCTTCATCACCCACGACCTGCCTCTGCTGCTGGAGATCAGCGACCGGATCGCGGTCATGCGCGACGGCCGGATCGTCGAGCTCGGCGACGCGGCGCAGCTCTACACCGCGCCGCGGCACGAGTACACACGGACGCTGCTGGCATCGTTCCCCAGCCTCACCGGCGACCGCGGCTCGTTCGTCCGAGGTGTCGCGTCATGACCAGTCTGGAGGTGCGCGGGCTGGTCAAGGACTACCGGCTGCGCGACGGGCTGCGGTCCACCCGGCTGCGGGCCGTCGACGACGTCGGGTTCACCCTCGACCACGGGCGCACCGTCGCGCTGGTCGGCCAGAGCGGCAGCGGCAAGTCGACGATCGCCCGCCTGCTGCTGCAGCTGGAACGCCCGACGGCGGGCGAGATCCGGCTGGACGGGCGGCCGGTCGCGCGTCGCGGCGCCGGGCTGATCCGCTACCGGCGGCTGGTGCAGATGGTCTTCCAGGACCCGTTCGCGTCGCTGAACCCGCACCACGACGTCGCCCACCACCTGGCCCGCCCGCTGCGCCTGCACCACCCGGAGCTGAGCCGCGCCGACGTCGACGCGCGGATCCGTCACCTGCTGGAACGCGTCCAGCTCGACCCCGCCATGGCCGGGCGCCGCCCGCACGAGCTGTCCGGTGGGCAACGCCAGCGGGTCGCCATCGCCCGGGCCCTGGCCCCGTCGCCGGGCATCCTGATCGCCGACGAGCCGGTCTCCATGCTGGACGTGTCGATCCGCCTGGGCGTGCTCAACCTGCTGGCCACCCTGCAGCGGGAGGAGGACCTGGGTGTCCTCTACATCACCCACGACCTGGCGACGGCCCGGCACTTCTCCGACGACATCCTGGTCATGTACCGCGGACGGATCGTCGAGCACGGGCCCGCCGACGAGGTGATCCTGAACCCGAAACACGAATACACCCGCCTGCTCGCCGACGCCACCCCCGACCCGGAGCGCCGCTTCGGCCCGGCTCCGCGCTAGCCGTGCTGTCCCGGCAGGGGTGATCCCGGCAGCGGAAGCGGTGCCCGGACCCGGATGCTCACCTCGCCGTAGCGGTAGCCGAGCCTCTCGTTCACCGCGCGCATGTCGTCGTTGCCCTGCTGCGTCCAGGTGTAGACCTCGCGGATGCCGTGCCGGGCCGCCCACGTGAGAGCCGTGCGTTTGAGGGCGCCCGCGATGCCCCGGCCGCGCCACGCCCGGCGGACCGCCGTGTAACCGTTCTCGGCGCGGCCCGGATCGTCCGGATCCAGCAGCAGCGACGCCACCCCGACCACGGCGCTGCCGGCCAGGGCGAGGAACGACGCCTCCGGCGTGGTGATCCACTCGGTCGTCCACTCCGCGAGCGGGACCGTCGGTGTCGACGTCAGCGCCATGTCCCCGAACGTGTCGTAGACGTCGTGGTAGGCCTGCTCCCACAGCTCCGGGCGCTCGGCGACGGTCACGATCGTGATCCCGGCCGGGATCACCGGGTCGGGCTCGGCGCCCACCGTGCGGACCTGCTCCACCTCACGGTCGATCTCGGCGAACCCGAACCGGGTGGCGAAGGCCAGCGAGCCCGGGTCCTGGACGCCGGCCGAGACGGTGGCGTGCCCGTCGGCGGCACACCACCGGGCCAGGGCCAGCAGCAGCGCCGTGCCGATGCCGCGCCGGCGGGCCGCCGGGATCACCCGGACGCTGACGTAACCGCCGCCCAGGCTGGACTCGTCGGCGACGCCCGAGCCGGTGACATGTCCCTCGGGCGACTCGGCCAGCAGCAGCAGGCGCCGCGGCGACGCCATCGCCCGCAACTCCGCGACGGTCGGGTTGCGCTCGCCCGGCACGACCTCCTGGCGCACCTGACGCCAGGCCGCCAGGTCGGCATCGGTCTCTGCCGTCCGGATCACCGTCATGCCGGCACCGTAGGGATCGGCCCGCGGCGCGGGCAACCGGATTCGGCCGCTCCTGCTCGGTCCGGTGGAACTCGGTGAGGCGCCGGCCCGTGCGGCTCACCGCCCGCTCAGGAGGCCTGGGGGAGCAGGGCGCCGGCCAGCCAGACGTCGGCCAGATCGGCCAGCGGGATGTCCAGGGCCTGGCTGAGGCAGACGACGGTGCCGAACGCCGGAGCGGGCAGCCGGCCCGTCTCGATCTTGCGCAGGGTCTCCGGGGAGATGCCGGCCGCCAGGGCCACCTCGGCCAGGCTGCGCCCGCCCCGCGCGGCCCGGAGCGCCGCCCCGAGACGCCGGCCCGCGGCGATCTGCTCGGGAGTGAGTGGTTGCCGAACCATGCCCGCAGGATAGCCGCCCCGGCTGCGTGGTATAAAAATACCGCACACGGAGAGGGAGGCTGTCGTGATCGAGCTGAAGTCCGCCGAGGAGATCGGCCGGATGGGGGTGGCCGGCCAGTTCGTCGGCGAGTTGCTCGCCGAGCTGAAGGGTGTCGCCGCCGTCGGCGTCAACCTGATGGACATCGAGCACCACGCCCGCGGCCGGATCAAGGAGCGCGGCGCCGAGTCCTGCTACTGGGACTATGCCCCGTCGTTCGGCCGCGGCCCGTTCCGCAACGTGCTGTGCCTGTCGGTCAACGACGCGGTCCTGCACGGCCTGCCGCACGACTACGTGCTGCGCGACGGCGACCTGCTCAGCATCGACATGGCGGTCGGCATCGACGGCTGGGTCGCCGACTCCGCGCTCTCGGTGATCGTCGGCGCCCCCGACCCGGAGGACGTCAAACTCATCGAGGCCACCGAGGTCGCCCTCGAGGCGGGCATCGCCGCCGCCCAGCCCGGCGGCCGTCTCGGCGACGTGTCCGCGGCGATCGGCGAGGTCGCCCGCTCCTACGGTTACGGCGTCAACGGCGAGTTCGGCGGCCACGGCATCGGCCGCACCATGCACGAGGACCCGCACGTCCCCAACAGCGGCCGGGCCCGCCGCGGCATGCGGCTCGACCCGGGCCTCACGATCGCCATCGAGCCGTGGTTCTGCCGGTCCACCGACAAGATCAAGTTCGATGAGGACGGCTGGACGATCCGCTCCGCCGACGGTTCCCGTACGGCCCATTCCGAACACACCGTCGCCATCACCCCCACCGGCCCCCAGGTCCTGACCCGCCGCCCCTAGCGGCGTCCGGGGCAGCCGGCGGGGGTGTCCGCGGGGAAGTTCCGGTCCGCGGGGTAGATGCATTTCAGGGTGTCCGGGCCGACGGCGTTGATGCGGAACGGGGAACCGTTGTCGTCCACGCGCAGCGTGCCCCGGCGACCGTGGAAGGCCCAGTCGATCTCCAGGTGGAACTCGACATCGTCCCGGGACGTCGAGCTGAAGAGGTAGAAGTTCTCCGGGTCGGTGCTGGACACCGAATAGGGAAACGCGATCGGCTTCCTCTCGGCCGGCGGGGAATCCTGCTCCGCGATCTCGTCGACCTGGACACTTCGCTTGGGCGGATCGGAGTCGAAGTCGAGGCTCATCCATCGGTAGACCAGATCACCTCCGCAGCCCGCGACGGAGACCTGCGTCCCGGTGGACGGGCGGGACCTCTTGGTCACGACGGGACGGATGTCGTGGAGGGTGACCTTCTCCTCGTTCTCCGTGTCGATGGTCAAGGTGATCCCGAGCAGCTCAGCCGGAATCCCGCCGTTCTCGGCCGCCCAGCCCGCCAGGCCCGTGCCGGGAACCTCGTCGAGGTCGCCGGGCTCGCCGGGCACGACGTAGCCGCCCCCGCACTCCGTACCGGACGCCTGCACCGCGACCTGCAGGCTGAAGTCGGGGTCGGCGTCGGCTTGCAGGAACCCGATCCACAGCAGGCTCACCAGGGCGACGGCGCCGCCGGTCACCGCCTGTCGCGGGGACGACCGCCACCGGCCGACCGCCGTCGCGAAGCCGATTCCACCGGCGACGACCAGCGCCAGGGCCGCCCAGCCGGTCACATCGAGCAGGCTGGCGACGGTGCCGAAGATGAGGAGGCCGCCCCCGACGGCGCTGATGCGTTCGAGGCTTCCCCGTACCTCGCTGTGCCAGCCGCGGCCGTCGCCGGACTTTCCGTCGGTGAGGAGGGCGAGCAGGCGGCCGCGCAGATCAGGCATAGACGCATCTAAGCGCAGGACGGCCGGTGGCCCTACGGATTAACGGTGACACGCAGGGTGAGGACATAGGCGGCGGTCAGCGCGACCCCCCGGTCCTCGTCGTCGGACAGGGTCTCCAGCGTGCGTGTCGCCGTGGCGCCGGGGATGTCGGCCAGCGCCTGGGCGAGGCGGCGGCGCACCGGTGCTGCGGCGAAGCCGGGGGAGAGGCGGGCGGTCAGCCCGGTGGCGATCCGCTCGGCCAGTTCCGGGTCGGCCGCGAGAGCCCCCAGGGCGTCGGCGGCGTCCACGTCGTTCACGGCGTCGACGACCATGTCGATCAGCGTGGGTACGGTCTCGGCCACACCGCGGGGGCCGAGAGCCAGGGCCGCGTGCTGCCGTACCGCCAGGTCGTCGTTGGTGAGGGCGGTTCGCAGCAGCTCGGTCGCGGTGTCGGTGGGAATCTCGGCGAGCGCCCGCACGGCACGCCGGCGCACCTCGGGACGGGCGGCGGCCAGGCCGTCGGCGAGCAGCGCCGGACCGGTGTCGCCGGCCTGGGCCAGCGCCCAGCGCAGCGCGCCGGCCACGTTCGGGTCGGTCTCGTTCAGCGCCGCCTCGACCAGCGCCTCCACCGGCGCGGCGGTGGTGTCCGTGGCGAGGGCCGCCCGCTGGCGGCGCTCCGGGCTGTCCGAGCCGAGGGCGTGCAGCAGCGCGACGACCTGCAGCACGTCCGGCCAGCCGGACGGCTCCGTGTCACCGATCAGGCGCAGCCGGGTGAGCAGCTCCGTCTCGCGGGCGATGCGCTCCCTGGTCCGCCGGATCAGATCGTCGACGAGTTTCGAGGGCGTGAAAGCGGGGTCCTCCAGTGCGCGTTTGACGTCGCGCAGCGACAGGCCCAGCGACCGCAGGCTCTCCACGTGGAAGATCCGCCGGATGTCCTCACCGGTGTACTCCCGGTAGCCGGCGTGGCTGCGGCCGGTCGGCTGCACGAGGCCCAGCGACTCGTAGTGGCGCAGCATCCGGGCACTCACCCCGGACCGCCGCGCCACCTCACCGATCAGCACCGCCCGTCACTACTCCCGCCTGTCACCGCTCCGGGCCGAGGGCCACGATGCGTTTCGCCTCCTCGACCGCCAGCTCGAAGCCGGCGTCCGGGTCGCGGAGCAGCCGTTCCGTGGCGAGCGCGTGGTCGCGTACCGCCGGATCGGTGTCGGTTTTCGCGGCCGCCAAGGCCGAGCCGATTGTCTCACCGAGCCCGACCAGCGCCCGGCTCAGGCTCAGCCGCGTCGCCCGGTCGCCGCGCCCGAGCTGGGTGACAAGCACCGCCGTGAGCCTTTCGACATCCTCATCCGGTACGAGAACGACTGCGGTACGCCACGCGGTCCGGGCCACCTCGTCGTCGGCGTCGGTCAGCAGCTCGCGGGTGATCGCCGGCCACGCCCGCCGGTCCCCGATCTTGGACAGCGTGTGCAGCGCCTGGCTCCGCGCCCGCGGATCGGCCGACGTCAGCTCGGCGACCAGCCGCGGAACCGTCTCGGCCGCCGGATGCCGGGTGATCGCCCAGGTCAGCATGTCCCGCACGTAGAAGTCGGGCTCGGCCGAGCACCGCGCGACCAGCCGGTCCAGATAGGCGACATCCGGGGCGGTGCCGATCGCCATGACCGCCTGCAACCGCACCGACGAGCTCGAATTCTCCAGTGCCTGGAGAGCCTGCATGATCACCGGGATCACCTCCGCGCCCCAGTGAAGACGTTGTCACAGTGTCAAGGTCAAGCGGTTGAGGTCACGGCGCAGGTGTGGGCACGCAGTTACGTCAAGCTGAACATCAGCGCCATGAACGCCAGGACGATCACAGCCGCCAGCGCTCCGAGGAGCACCTCCTTGTCCGTGGGCCCGTTGAGAGCCGCCGGGTTGACGCACACGCCGGCGGACTGCACGATGTCCAGCCCTGACGGGTAGGCCGTGGTGCCCCATGAGTAACTCCCGTCACTGAGTTTCACCATGGTCACGTATGCGTCGGACGGCGCCTTGTGCAGCAGGGCCACCAGCTGGGTCGCCGGGACGAGAGTGTTGTTGCGAAGGGTGCCGACCACCAAGGTCTCGGTGGCGTTCGCGGTCGCCAGTCCGTACAACGCCTGGGCTTGGTTCTTCTTCGGCATGCCCACATCTATCGGCGAACCCCCGCTCGAATCAAGCAACGGCTCTCGCCGGAGGGCGACGGTCGCTCGCTGCGGACTCGGCTAGAACGGGTCGTACAGGCTCAGCTCCTGCTCGTCGGGTGGCTGGAACAGGCGTCGCCACTGGTCGAGGTCGGCGCGGCGGATCGGCGGGTCCTCGGCGTCGCGGGCCCTTATGCGTCGCCACAGTTCGTCGTCGGGGGCGTCGAGATGCAGCAGATGTACGGCAGCGCCCAGCCCCCGTGCCTGCTCCCGCAGGGTGTCGCGCTCGGAACGGGCCCAGGTCCCCCATTCGAGGATCACCGTCCCGCCGTGGGCCAGGATCTCCCGCGCCACCGACCATTGCAATGCCTCCACCCGGTCGCGCATGCCGGAGTCCCACAGGTTGACGCCGAGCATCGTCATCCAGTCGTCCGGCCCGAGCCGCAGACCACCCCGCTGGGCGGCCAGTTGCTTCGCCGTGGTGGTCTTGCCGCTTCCGGGCAGCCCGCAGACGATGATGAGCACACCCGTCACGGCGGCTATTGTCCCGGTGTCAGGCCGCGTGCCTGGAGCAGGGCGGCCAGGACCATGCCGTAAAGGCACAGCCCGGAGCCGACGCCGGCGATCAGGGCGACGGTGGCCGGGGTGGCGCCGAGCGCGTCGACGACGAAGCCGAGCACGCCCAGGGCGGTCATCCCGGTGCCCAGCCAGTGGAACAGCGGCAGTCGCCAGGCCCACGCCAGGGCGAAGAAGTGGATGCCGACGACGACCGCGACCCAGGCGATCGCGATCTCTGAGCGGTGCAGGACCCCGTTGATCACGTAGAGGCCGCCGAAGAGGGCGACCACTTCGACCGCGACGATCGCCCAGTAGCGCCGGTCCTGGAAGCCGCCGCCTGCGGGCGGGCCCGCCGGACCGGTGCGGGCCGTCCGGAACAGTGCGACCAGCAGGGCTGCCGCGACCACCGCGCCGGTCACGCGGATGACCAGCGGCCACGGCGCGGGCAGTCCCGCACTGTTCACCATCACGAACACCGTGCCGAACGAGATCGCGATCAGCGATCCGATCATCAGGCCGTCAGGCCGTCGAGTCCCCGTCATGGTCGCCGATCCTATCGACGATGATCAGCACGGTGGGGCGTCGATCGTCCGATGTCGATGATCGTCACGGGGCTCAGCGGCGCAGGTGGGACTGCAGGACCAGGGCTGCGGCGCCGGTGGCCGAGGCGGTGGCGGCGGCCAGCGAGACGGTGACCGTCACCGATCGGCGCCACGTCTTCGTGTCGGCCGGGGCCACCCGGCGCATGATGGCCGGGCCGTAGACGAACGACGCCGCGGCGAAACCGGGGCCGGTCAGCACCACCAGGTCCACGTCGAGGAGGTTGACGACCGATTCGGCGGCGGCTGCCACGTACCGCGCGGAATTCTCGAGAAGGGCCAGGCACCGGGGTGCGCCCGCGCGCGCGGCCCGGGCCACCGCGGCGAAATCCGCGGCCACGCCGCGGCCGGTGGTGTTGCCCAGGCCCGCCTCGGCCAGCGCGGCCGGGTCGGAGCGGGCGGCGACGACCAAGGTGCGCGGGCCGGCCAGCGCCTCCAGGCAGCCGCGGCTGCCGCACCAGCAGGGCGGCCCGTCGACCTGGACGCAGACGTGACCGAACTCGCCGGCCGCGCCGTGGCCGCCGCGGACGGCGCGACCCTCGGCGACGATGCCCGCGCCGATGCCGCTGCCCATGTAGAGGGCGGCGAACGCGCGTTCCGGTCCGACGCGGGCCACCCAGTACTCACCGACGGCGGCGGCGGTCGCGTCGTTCTCCACCAGCACCGGCCAGCCGGTCTCCTCGGCGAGGCGGCGGCCGAGACCGTCGGCGTCCCAGTCGCGCAGGTGCGGCGGCGAGTCCCAGCCGGGCGGCAGGCCACCGGCGGGAGCCGGCCAGACGACGCCGACGCCGAGGCAGCGGGCATGGTCCACTCCGGAGGCGGCGAGCAGCGTCGCGATGCCCGCGGCAAGGTGGGCGAGCAGGCCGCCGTCCGCGGCGCCAGGGGCCGGGCGGGTCAGGCGGGAGATCACGCCACCGGTCTGGCCGGTCAGGACGAACGTGGTCACGTCCCGGTCGAGGTGGACGCCGACGGCCAGGCGGGCGGCCGGGTCGAGGCGCAGCAGGGTGCGTGGTTTGCCGCCGGTGGGGGTGCGGCCGGTCTCGACGACCAGGCCCTCGTCGAGCAGGCGGCGCACGGTCATCGACACGGCGGCCTCGGTCAGGCCGGTCACGGCGGCGAGCTCGACGCGGCTGAGCTGCTCGGAGGCGCGGATGGCGTCGAGGATGCTCTCCCGGGCGGCGGGCCGGCGGCCACGGCCCGGACGGCTCGGCGCCGGCTCGCCGACCGTTTCCCTCACTCAGCCACCTCGGTCGGGGTCACACGGACGAGCAGGACACGGTCGGGGTAGAGCACCGGCGGCCGGAGCCCGGAGGCGCCGAGCGCGCGCCCGCTGAGGCGGACGCCTTGCGGCGTGCACCAGGGTAGCGCAGCGCCCCAGGCTGCGGCGTTGCCGTCGGGGACGTCGCCGGGTGGCTGCGGGCGGACGTGGTAGAGGCGGTCCGGGTCGAGGCCGGGCAGGGTCAGGACGCCGGGTGGGTACGACACACTGGTCGCCGTCGCGGTCAGGGCGAACAGCGCGTCGGACGCGCCGACCACGCCGGTCAGCGTGTACGCGGGGTCGGCCACATCGCCGTGCACCAGCGTGCCGGTGTGCAGCAGCCCGCGTACCTCCTTGTAGAGGGCGATCCACGCGGCCAGTTCGGCCCGTTCCTCCGCCGTGGCCGCCGACAGGTCCCACTCGATGCCGAAGTGCCCGAACAGGGCGCTCGCCGCACGCGTGGCCAGCGGCAGGGTGCGGTGCGTGGCGTGCGAGGTCGCCGCGCCCACGTGCGACCCGATCAGCTCCAGGGGCACCAGCAGCGAGGTCCATCGCTGGATCGCCACCCGCTCGTGCGCGTCGATGCAGTCCGATGCCCAGATCCGGTCGGTGCGTTCCAGGATCTCCAGATCGACCCGTCCGCCGCCGGACGAGCACGACTCGATCTCCACCCCGGGATGCCGCGCCCGCAGCTCATCGAGCAGCCGGTACACGGCGAGGGTCTGGTCGTGGACGCCGGGCCGCCCACTGCCGGGATGCCCGGCTTCGACCAGATCCCGGTTGTGGTCCCACTTCAGACAGGCGATGTCGTTCTCGGTCAGCAGCGCGTCGAGACGCCCGAGCACGTATCGAAAGGCGTCGGGGTGGTGCAGGTCCAGGACCTGCTGTGACCGCGCCGCCGGTGGCAGACGGTGACCGACCCCCATGATCCAGTCCGGGTGGGCGCGGGCCAGGTCCGAGTCCGGGTTGACCATCTCCGGCTCCACCCACAGCCCGAACTCCATCCCCAGCCCCCGCACCACCGCGATCAGCGGACCGAGCCCGTCCGGCCACACGTCGGCCGACACCTGCCAGTCCCCGAGCCCGGACGTGTCGTCGCGCCGCGACCCGAACCAGCCGTCGTCGAGCACGAACCGCTCCGCCCCGACCTCGCCCGCGGCCTGGGCCAGAGCGGTCAGCCGCCGCAGGTCGTGATCGAAGTAGACGGCCTCCCACGTGTTGACCACGACCGGCCGCGGCCGCGTGGGATGATGCGGACGGGACCGCAGCCAGGTGTGGAACCGCCCGGACACCGAGTCCAGCCCGGCCGCCCCGAACACGCCGTACACCCACGGTGACGTGTATGACTCGCCCTCGCCGAGCCCCACCTCGCCGGGCAGCAGCAACTCCCCGCCGCCCAGCGCCGCATGCCCGTGATAGTCACGTTCCGCAATGGTCCGCGCCCCACCGGAGAACGCCGTGTGCACTCCCCAGACCTGCCCCGACCGGTTCGCGAAGCCCGCGGTCCCGGCGCACAGCACATACGCCGAGTCGTATCCGGTGCGCCCGGTCCGGTTCTCCCGCACCCGCAGCCCGTGCGTGAACGCGGTCCGCTGCGGCGAACGTTCGCGCAGGTGGTGACCGGTGAAGTCGAGCAGTTCCACGGCGTGGTCCGGCACCGGCAGGAACACCATCAGATGCTCCAGCCAGTACGTCCCGGGCGCCACGCTGCGCAACCGCGCGCGAGCGCGCAACACCCCGCCGGGCGCCAACTCCAGGTCGGCGGTCAGCTCCAGGCCGGCTTCCCGATCACGAGCATGGATGCGTACGGCCACTCCGCTCCGATCGATGCCGGACACGACGAAGGCGCTGGACCATGCGCGGCCGTCCCGGTGCCCGGCGAGTCCCGGCCGCCCCAGCCAGCCGGCCGACTGCTCGGGCAGGATCGACACCCGGACCGTCCCGTCCGCGGAGAACCCGATCGGCTGCGGCGCCGCGGCGAGCGCCAGCTCCGCCTCGTCGACCGGGCCGAGGGCCGCTCCCCAGTGCACGATCGCGGGCAGTGACGGCCCTCGGCAGTCCAGCACCACACTCACGCCGTCCCTGCTCAGATGGACGAAATCAGCCACCCGTACCTCCGCTCCACCCGCGTTGACGGACTTCGTTCAGTTGCTTAAGAATGTGGGAGCCCCGGCGCGGCGGCAACCCCGCACCCACTCGACAGGGAGTCTCCCGACATGCACAAGACCGACCTGCACACCGGCTGGACCGTCCGGGCCGCCGGTGGACCGGTCCCGCCGGAGATCGCCGCCGCCCCGCTGCCCGCCACCGTCCCCGGCACCGTGCACACCGACCTGCTCGACGCCGGCCTGATCCCCGACCCGTACCTGGGCGGCAACGAGGCCGATCTCGCCTGGTTCCACCGCAGCGCCTGGCGGTACGACACCACCGTGACCGCGGCCCCGGCCGGGCCCGGCGAGCGCGTCGACCTCGTCTTCGACGGCCTCGACACGGTCGCCACCGTCACCTTCGGCGACCAGGAGCTGGGCCGTACCGCGAACATGCACCGCGGCTACCGCTTCGACGTGCGGCACCTGCTGACCGGCGGCGGCGTCCCGCTCAGCGTGCGCTTCGACTCGGCGCTCGACCATGCCGAGCGCATCGAGGAGCAGGTCGGCAGCCGGCCCCGGCCGTACCCCCATCCGTTCAACGCGGTCCGCAAGATGGCCTGCTCGTTCGGCTGGGACTGGGGCCCCGACCTGCAGACCGCCGGCATCTGGAAGGGCGTGCGCCTGGAGCGCTGGCACACCGCCCGGCTCGCCGAGGTCCGCCCGCTGGCCACCCTCGACACCGACGGGCGCACCGGCCGGCTGACCGTCCACGTCACCGTCGAGCGTGCCACCGACGAGCAGCTGCGCGTCGAGCTGACCGCCGGTTTCCTGCGCGCCGAGGCGGTCATCGAGCCCGGCGCCGACCGTACCCTCCTCGAACTGGAAGTCCCCGGCGCGCCGGTCTGGTGGCCGGCCGGCCACGGTGACCAACCGCTCACCGACGTCGCCGTCACCCTCTCCAGCGGATCCGGGACCCTCGACACGCACGCGGCGCGGGTCGGTTTCCGGTCCGTCCGTCTCGACGAGACCCCCGATGCGTACGGCAGCAGGTTCACCCTGGTCGTCAACGGGCGGGAGATCTTCGTCCGCGGCCTCAACTGGATCCCCGAGGACCACCTGCTCACCCGGATCACCCGCGCGAGCCTCACCGCCGCCGTCGACCGGGCGGTCGCCGCGAACGCGAACCTGCTGCGCATCTGGGGCGGCGGCATCTGGGAGTCCGACGACTTCTACCAGGTCTGCGACGAACGGGGCGTGCTGGTCTGGCAGGACTTCCCGCTGGCCTGCGCCGCCTACAGCGAGGAGGAGCCGATCCGCTCCGAGATCCTCGCCGAGGCCCGGGAGAACGTGGCCCGGCTCGCCCCGCACCCGTCGCTGATCCTGTGGAACGGCGGCAACGAGAACATCTGGGGCCACGAGGACTGGGGCTGGAAGGCCGAGCTGGCCGGGCGCACGTGGGGCGCTCGCTACTACTACGAGGACTTCCCGGCGCTGCTGGCCGAGCTGGACCCGACCCGCCCCTACCACCCGGGCAGCCCGTCGAGCCCCGGTCACGACCCCGAGGTGGTCCACCCCAACGACGACCGGTACGGGACCAGGCACGAGTGGGAGGCCTGGAACCGGGAGGACTACACGTACCACGACAACTTCGTGCCCCGGTTCTGCTCCGAGTTCGGCTGGCAGGCGCCGCCCACCTGGGCCACGCTGACCTCGGCGATCGCCCCGGAGGACCTGCGCAAGGACTCGCCGGTGTTCCTGCTGCACCAGAAGGCCGAGGACGGCAACGGCAAACTCGACCGCGGGCTCGCCCACCACATGCGGGTGCCGGCCGGCTTCTCCGACTGGCACTGGGCCACCCAGCTCAACCAGGCGCGGGCCACCGCGTACGCGGTCGAGCACCTGCGCAGCCACGCCCCGCGGACCATGGGCAGCATCATCTGGCAGCTCAACGACTGCTGGCCGGTCACCTCGTGGGCCGTCGTGGACTCGGCCGGGCGGCTCAAGCCCTCGTGGTTCGCGCTGCGCCGGGCGTACGCCCCGGTGGTGCTCTCGATCCGGGAGCGGGACGGACGGACCGTCCTGGCCGTGATCAACGACCGGGAGGAGCCCTGGCGCGAGAGCGCCCGCCTGCGGCGTGTCCGTTTCGACGGCGCCGTCCTCGCCGAGACCGTCACCGGCCTCGACGTGGCCGCACGCTCGGTGGCGCTGATCGATCTCGGCCCCGCACTGCTCGACGTGTCCGAGACCGATCGTGAGGTGCTGGTCGCCGACGCCGGTGGGCTGCGTGCGATCCACCTGTTCGCCGAGGACTCCGACCTGCGCTACGACCCCGCCGCGGTCCGGGCGCACACCGTCGCCGTCGACGGCGGATACTCGGTGACCGTGACCGCCGCATCGTTCGCCCGCGACATCGCGGTCCTCGCCGACCGGGTCGCCCCCGACGCCCTCGTCGACGACATGCTGATCGACCTGCTGCCCGGCGAGACCCACACGTTCACCGTCCGCACCACGGCCACCGTCGACGGCGAGGCGTTCAGCGCGCCCGAGGTGCTGCGCTCGGCGAACGCTCTCACCCTGCCGGCCGAGGTCGGCTGATGCCCGCACCGGGTGGCCTGATCGGGCTCGTCCTCACCGGCAGCGCCGCCCGGATCGGCGTCGAGCCGTTCATCATGGAGCTCATCGCCGGGATGGAGGAGGCTCTGTCCCCGCACGGCGCCACCGTCCTGCTCCTGGTCGTGCCCGACCTCGACGCCGAGCTCGACACCTACCGGCGGTGGGCCGGCGACCGGACCGTGCAGGCGGTCGTCGTCGTCAACCTCGTCCACGGCGACACCCGGCCCGCCTGCCTGGCCGGGCTCGGGCTGCCCGCGGTGCTCGCCGGCCGGGCCGACGCCCCGTCGTTCCCCCGCGTCGTCACCGACGACGCGGGCGCCGCCACCATCGCCGTCGAGATGCTCGCCGGACTCGGCCACCGGGTCATCGGCCGGGTCAGCGGCCCGGCCGACCTGGTGCACACCGCCGACCGGACCGCCGGCATGCACGCCGCCGCCACCCGCCACGACGTGCTCGTCCACATCGTCGAGGGAGACTACGGACCCGAGTCGGGGGTACGCGGAGTGCGCGCCCTGCTCGACCGGGACCCGCCACCCACCGCCGTGGTGTTCGACAACGACGTGATGGCCGTCGCCGCCGAGCACGAGCTGATCCGCTCCGGGGTCAGCGTGCCCGGTGGTGTCAGCCTGCTCGTCCACGACGACTCGCCGCTGTGCGAACTGGCCGTGCCGCCACTGTCGGCGCTCAGCATCGACGTGCACGAGCACGGGCTCACCGTCGGACGGGCCGTGATCGCCGCCCTCGACGGCGCCGAACCCGCCGAATACCCGGGCCCGCCGATCCGCGTCCTGCGGCGGGAGAGCACCGGGCCGTCATAGCCGCCGCCACATGTCCACGGCGCCGACCTCGGTGAAGCCGTGACGCCGATAGAAGCGCCGGGCCCGGACATTGTCCTCGTGCACCCCGCCGAACAGCACCACCACGTCCCGGCCGAGCAGGCGGACCGCCTCCCACGCCGGCGCGATCAGGGCGTCGGCCAGGCCACGGCCCTGCCACGCGTCGGCCACACACGGGCCCCAGCGGGCGGTCCGCTCCTCGTCGAGTCGGATGCCGTGCTCGGCGTACCGCGTGATCTCGTGCCCCTCCGGCAGTGACAGACTAAGATCGACGACCCCGGCCAGGCCGTCGCCGTCCACCGCGACCAGCCGCAGCTTGTCGTAGCGGCCGATCGCCTCGATCCAGTCGGCCGCGGCGGCCGCATGGCCGGTGTCCCCGTGCCAGAACCGCCGGCTCGTCGCCGACAGCCCGCCCAGGAACGCGACCAGCGCCGCCTCGTCCCCGGGCAGCAGCCCCCGGACGGTGAGCCGCACCCCGTCCACGGTGATCGCCCGGGCCAGCGGTGACGGGTCGGCGGCGAGCGCGGCAATCGTGGTCGTCGGCATGCCGTCCAGTGTGCCTTCCGGAGGCGGCAGTCCGGCTCCTCGGTGGCCGGCGCCGTCGACCCCGCCCCGGGACGGCGCCGGCCGGTGACCGGTGTGGTCAGTCGTCGCGGTAGACGGGCTTTCCGTCGCCGGAGGGGCGGCGCGGTGGCGGTGCCGGTGGCTCGGCGCGGTACTGGGGTCTGCCGTCGCCCTGCCGGGGCCGGGCCGCCTGGTGACCGGGCCGGTCGGTGGGGGCGCTGCGGTATCGCGGTGTGCCGTCGCTGCGCGGGGGTGTGGGACGAGCCTTCCGATGGTCCGGCTGGCCGTCGCGGGAACGGTACTGAGGCTGGCCGTCGCGGGAGCGGTACTGAGGCTGGCCGTCCTGGGAGCGGCGCGGGGAGTCGGTGTGGCGTGGCCCGCGCTGTTGCCCGCCGCCGGAGCCGGAGGCCGAACGGGAAGCGGAGCGGGATCGCGAACCGGGTCGGTGACCGGACGAGGAGCGGGAGCCCGGGGACGGACGGCGGTACGAGACCGGCGCGCCGGCCGCCGACGGTCGCAGGGGCGCGGGGAACATCCTGTTGAGCAGTGGCAGCAGCACGAGCAGGAGCAGGATCGCGGCCCAGCCGGTGAGGATCGGCACGAAGCTGAGCAGTTCGACGGGGACGGCGTAGTGCTCCAGCGTCCACATCGTGACGGCGAAGGCGGCGACCAGGAGGGTGACGGCTCGCACGGTGACGGTCAGCGCCACCCGTTCCCGGCGGCGAGCGGTCCACCACGCGATCAGCCCGGCGAGCGGCAGCGACAGGCACGCGAACAACAACCAGTGATCCGATTTGTCCAGCTCGGCCGGGTAGTGGCGGGACACGTACAGGGCGGTGGCCGGCATGGCCAGCGTGGACCCCGCCACCGGCGACAGGCAGAAGGCGACCAGCGACAGGCAGCCGGCCGCGCCGGTGGAAGCGGTTTTCACGACGACGGAGCCTAATGATGCCGTTTCGTCGAATGGAAATGTATGACCCGATTGAGTGACCGCGTCCGGCGGTGTTCCTCAACTATTGTTCTCGTCCGTGGAGAACGGGGACGACTCCGTGGAGAACGGGGACGACACGGTGCGGAGCGCGGTCCGCGGCCGGGTGGTGATCGATGCGTCGAATGTCTGCCGGATGGCGGACCTGCCGGTGGAAGGCCGGTCCGGTGGCCGTCCGGCGGCGTCCCGGCTGCGGCGGGTGATCGCGGAGTGGCGCCGTCAGCACGGTAAGGCCGCCGATCTCGTGCTGGTCGCCGACCGCAGTCTGCGGCACCGTTTCGACGATTGTGACGCCTCCGGCGAATGGGATTCCCTCAATCGTGAATTCGATTTCATCGTCGAGTCGTACGCCGATCCGTGGATTCTTGATCTCGCCGCCGCCGAACGCCGTTTCGTGCTGAGCGGCGATCTTTTCCGGGGCCACCGGCGCAGCGCCCGCTGGATCGAGGACGACCCGCAACGATTCCTGAAGCCGCGCCTGACCGGCGACGCGATGCGGTTCGTGCCGTCCGGGGTGAAGCCGGAGGACGACCACGTCAAGACGCACAGCGAGGAGGCCGACCTGCTGCGCGGGTTCGGCTTCTCGTCGGATCGCCACGATCATCGGCTGGCGTGGTTCCGGTTCCGCTGGCAGTGTCGCAACCCCCGCTGCTGGACGGCGCGCAACCCGGACCGGGAGCGGCAGATGATCCCGGTGCCGGGCCGTGACGGCCGCCCGGCGTGCTGGGAGTGCGGCGGGCCGCTGCACGACGGACAGCCTCGGCTGGCATGGGCCGAGATCAAGGTCACCGACCTCAGCCGTACGGTCGTCTGGCACCGATTCCTGGTCGAGAGCGGCGACCCGGTGGTGGTGGGCCGCGGCCTGACCGCCGACGGCATCAGCCTCGACCTGCTCGCCGACGTGACCGCCGACCCGGAGCGGCTGCGGGCGGTGAGCCGCCAGCATGTCCTGCTGAGCCTCGACGACTCCGGCGAACTGACCGCCACCGACCTGAGCTGGAAGCAGCGCACGATCGTCCACGACAGCACCCGCCAGTCGGCGGTTCTGGCGCCCGACGAGTCGCGTCCGGTCCGGGAGCGGGGCTGGATCGTGCTGGCCGGCGCGGTGTGCCTGGTCCGGTCGGCCCGCCGGTTCGTGCCGACGGCCCGGGGCAGCCTGGGCCCGTCCGCCGACGACCGGGTCACCCGGAACGCCTGAGGCGGTGACGACATGCTGGACGGTGTGATCCTGGTCGGCGCCCTGCGCCAGCGGGTGGAGAAGGCCGTCGGCTGGCACGGCGCCCGCCCGGCCACGAGCCGCGGCCCGGTCGAGCTGGCCGCGGCCGGCGCCGGGATGTCGGTGCTGCGGCCGCCGCTGACCTGGCTGGGCAGCCCGGCCGCCCGGCAGGACTGGGTGTCGGCGATGGCGGCGACCCTGACGGCGGCCGGCCGCCCGCTGCCGCCGGGCACCGCCGGGGTCGCCCCGGCGGTCGACCGGCACGTCCTGGAGGTCGGGTCGGCGGCCGAGCAGACGGTGCTGTGCAATCTGGTACGCCGGCACTCGCCGCTGCTCATCGCGCTGACCGGCCGGCCGTCGGCGGGCGCCCGGCGGCTCGGCGCGGCCCGGGGCCAGGTGGCCGCGCGTCATCTGGACGCCGCCGACGCCGAGTTCCGCACGCTGCTGGAGGCCCACCTGCGCCGGGTCGAGGGGTTCGAGGCGATCGACCGTACCGACGTGCATCCGTCGGCCGAACCGGACGGTACCCCGACCGTGGTCGTGCAGTGCATCGACGCCGCGGCCACCCTCGCGGCGGTCCGCGCGCACGCGCTGCTGCTGGCGGCGTTCGCGTTGCGCGCCCGCCGCCTGGTTCAGGAGGGCGCCGCGGTGGAGCCGGTGGCGCAGCGGGTCGTCGACGAGAACCGGGCCCGCGCCGTCGCCACCGGCCTGCGCGCCCGCCCCGCCGACGACGCCCGCTCGACGCTGCGCCACCGCACCCGTCACCTGCTCACCGACCAGCTCGCGATCGAGCTGGACAATCTGGAGACCCAGCCGGAGGAGCTGTTCCCGATCCTCGCGCCGATCGAACGGCTCGCCGACGACGACAGCCTGCTCACCGGCAACCCGGACACCGCGGCCCGCGCGCTCGTCGACACGGCAGCGGGCGGCCCCTGCCTCGCCGCCGCGCGGCGCGCGGCCGAGGACCGCACCTGGTTGCTGGTGGAGAGGTGGGCGGGCGTCATCGCGGCCCGCGGCGGAGGCGCACCACCATCGAGGGGTACGACCGGAGCGCGCCGATGACAGCCGTGGACGTGATCCTCGACCTGCGGCAGTGGCCGGACCGGGTGCGTGACCCGGCCGGTCTGACCGCCCTGTGGGACCAGGTGGAACGGGCCCTGGACGGCACCGATCTGCGGCGCCGCCCGGAGAACCGGGTCACCCTGGCCCGCGGGGTGGTGGCCGTGCGCCTGGCCCGCGCCGAGGCGGCCGCCGTGATCCGCCGGGACACCGCGGTCCGCGTGGTGAACGTGCTGGAGAAGCCCCGCCTGCGCCACCCGTGCCGGGCCTGCGTCACGCCCGGCCGGGAGAGCGAGGGCGTCTTCCGCTGCCCCGGCTGCGACGACGGCGGCCGGCTGTGCGCGGGCCACGCCCAGGTGCTCGACGGCGCGCTGATCGGCACCTGCCGCCGGCACCGGCCGGCCTGCGCCGAGTGCGGCGCGACCGCCACCTACCGCTGCACCGGGCCCGGCTGCCGGGGCCGGTCCGCGCACTGCGACAGGCATCGGCGCAGCCGGGCCGGGGCCACCGGCTGGGCGTACTGCCCGGGCTGTCACGGCACGCTCTTCCCGGACTGCGCGATCGCCAAGTGCGGCAACGTCGGCTCGGCGGGCTGCGAGTTCACCGACGACCGGCTGCGCGGCTGCGGGCAGCGGCTGTGCCCGGAGCATCTGCGGCGCTGGCAGGTGTACGGTCCGGAACGTCTCGGCCTGGCCCTGTGCGCCCGCCACGAGACCGCGCTCGGGACGGTCCCGGCGGCCGAGCTGATCCGCCGGATCGTCGGCGGCACCTGGGCCCGGCACCAGAGCGACCGGCGCGCCGACCCGCTGCCCAGCCTGCGCGCGTTCGGCTACACGCTGCGCAACTTCAAACACTTCACGCAGGCCAACGACCCGCACTGGATCCGCAAAACCCTGACCGCGTCCGGCGACGCGTTCGGCCCGGCCGCGGCGAAGGTACGCGACTTCGTGCGGCTGCGGGACACCGGAACCGCGCGGCCGTGGCAGCGCGAGATCGAGGAGCTCGACGGTGACCGGGGCAGCGGCGAGAAGCTGCTCGACCAGGCACGGGCGGTGCTGCGGGCACAGGGCGGCCGGGACGGCGCGCGGATGGCCGGCGAGCTGAGCCTCGGCGGGTACATCGCGCCCCGCCGGATCGGCGGCGAGGACCGGCCGGGCCAGCTCTACGTGCTCGTGCCCCGCGCGCGCCGGGACCTGTTCCGCACGTGGCAGGCCGCGATGAGCCGCGACCTGACCCGGCGCAACGGCAGCGAGATCGTGGTCCTGCCGGACCGGGGGAGCGGGGGCACCCGATGACTGTCGACTCCACCACCCACCGCACGGTCGCCGTGCCGGGACTGGGGACCGGCGTGTCCGTACAACTGGCGGTGTCTTTGCGAGGACCGCACGGGCCCGCCCTGCTGGAGGTCGAGGACGGCGGGCGACGCACGGCGGTGGCCGTCGACGTGCAGCGTGTCGACGGGGTCCCGGACTCGGCGCTGGTCGTGCCGCAGGACCTGTACGACGAGCTGGGCCTCGGCGACGCCCGGTGGACGCTGCGGCAGCGGCCCGCGGTTCAGGCGCATGGCCTGGTGCTGGAGCCCGCCACGGTGCGGGAACCCGACCGGATGACCCGGGAGATCGCCGCCGGTGGACTGGCCGGCGCGCTGCTCACGCCCGTTCGCGGGGGCTGGGAGCCGCTGGTGGTCGGCGGTTCCACGTACGAGATCAAGGAGGTCCGGGGCGCGGGCCGGGACGCCGTCGTCCGCATCGGCCCGGAGACCCGGGTGGAGATCTTCGCGCCCGGCGCCCGCGCCGGCGTCGACATGGTGATCCTCGCCGACGTCAGCGAGTCGATGGACGTCGCCGACGTCCCGAAGCCGTCCGGTGGCTACCTGAAACGCATCGACGTGCTGAAACGCTCGCTGCGGGCGCTGCTCACGGTGCGTGCCGCGGCGCTCGGGCCGGCGTCGCAGGTGGCGCTGCTCGCCTTCGACTCCCGCGCGCGGGCCAGGTTCCCGGCCGCCGGTGGCATGGCGACCCTCGACGCCGCGTCCCCGAAGGCGGTCACCGAGAGTTTCCGCAAGGCGGTCGACCAGCTCGCGCCGCGTCCCGGCAGCCACACCGACATCCAGCGGGCCCTGCACGCCGCCGCCGAGCTGCTCAACCGGCACGGCCGGCCCGCCAACGAACGTGTGATCGTGCTGGTCAGCGACGGTGCCGACTGCCCGCCGCGACGGCCGGAGGACACCGGCCGGGTCTTCGGGGCGCTGGAGGAGCCGGTCAGCCTGATGGAGCACCTGCACCGCGACATGAAGGTCCGGCTGCACGCCGTCGGGATCAGCACCGAGGAGTGGTTCCTCCGCCGCTGCGAACCCCATCCACGCCTCGTCCCCGACCATCGCCTGCTGCAGAAACTGCTGGCCGTGGCGGGTGGCGGGCGGCCCACGATCGGTGGCGTCGACGACGTCGGCGACTACTTCTCCGAGGTCGGCACCGGCCTGCGCTACCCGGTGACCGGCCGGCTGACCGCCCGGCCCGAGCTGCGCCTGGACCGCCGGACACTGCAGAAGCTGACCGTACGCCGCCCGGCCGGCCCGGACCGCGACAAGCTCGCCGACGAGTTCGCCGGCCTGGTCCGCTCGGTCAACGAGCGCAGCGAACGGGCGCTCGGCGGGGCCCTGTTCCAGCGGGGAGTGCTGCCCCAGGTCGAGTACCTGCTGCTGCGCGAGGTGCCGCAGGACACCGCGGAGTTCGGCCGGCAGCTCACCGCCCACCTGCGACGGCTCAGCCCGCTGCCGCCCGGCGCGGCCGGCCACGAGTGCGTCCGCGAGTGGACCGCCCTGATGAAGCGGCTCAACCAGGCGCTCGTCGCCGAACGGGACCTCAGCGAGCTGTCCCGCGTCTGCCGGTGCGCGTCCCGGGAGATCCCGGACGTCGCCGTCGCCGTGTTCGGCGCCCTGTGCGAGCAGCTCCGGGACGTCGACCGTGGCCTGCGGAAACTGCCCACCCGGCCGGCCGGGGCGCCGGCCGCCCGCGGTCCGGCTCGCCCGGGCGGCGCGGTGCGGGCCCTGGAGCGCACCGGCAGCCGGGCGTTCCTGTCGTGAGCGGCTGGGTCGACGGGCCGCTGGGCCGCCGGGAGTTCCGGCTGGTCCGGCTCGTCCGCAACGGCGGCGAGGGTGAGGTGTGGCAGGCCGAGCGCACCGACAACGACGTCACGGCCCGGTGGGCGGTCAAGATCCTGCTGCCGGAACGGATCGCGCCGGACCGCAACCCCCGCCGCGTCCTCAACGAGTGGATGCGCCGCTGGCAGCAGACGATGATGCGGGTCGGCGCGCTGCACCTGCCCGGGATCGTCTTCCCGGCCGGCGTCTTCACCGGCCCGCGCCCCTACACCGGCGGCGGCCCCGACGACACCGCCGGCCGTGCCCTGTACATGATCAGCCGCTGGGTCGACGGTGGCCGCGACCTCGACCGCTGGCGGACCCGGCATTTCGACCCGGCCGGCTGCCGGCGTGTCCTCGAACAGATCTGCGCCCTGGTCGAGAGTCTCGGCGACGAGGGGATGGTGCACGGCGACCTCACCCCGGGCAACATCATGATCGAGCACGACGAGGTACGCCTGATCGACTTCACCCGGCTCACCCACACCGACGCGACCCCCGTGCTGCCCGGAGGCACCCGTGGCTACATGGCCCCCGAGCTGAGCCGTCCCGGTGTGCGTGTCGATCCCGCCGTCGACCGGTACGCCGTCGGAGCCGTCGCCTGCTTCCTGCTCACCGGGGTCGACCCGCCCCAGCACGACGCCGCGTCCACGGTCCGGCGGCAACTGCCCCGCTACGGGTGTCCGGAGGCGCTCGCCCAGCACGTCGCCGCCCTGCTGCACCCCGAGCCGCGGCAGCGTCCCCGGCTCGGCGAGTGGGCGGCCGACCTGGGACGGCTCCTCGGTGGGGCGTACCACTCCGATGGTCTCGAAGATCTGGCCCTGGCCGTCGACGCCGCCGGAACCGCGCGCATCGCCGCCGCCGGTGGCCGCGGCATCGCGGTGGCCCGGGCCGGGAGCCGCCACCAGCCGCTGCTCGATCCGTTGCCGTTTCCGGCGCCCCAGGGGGTACGCGCGGTCGCCCTCGCCCGCCGCGGCAACGGCGACGTGGCGCTCTTCGCCCGAGGCGCCGACCGATCCGTGACGGTACGTGTCGACGGCCGCTGGCGCCCCCTGACCGGCGTGACCGGCCACGGCCCGATCCTGGCCGCCACCGGGGCGGACGGCAGCGTCAGCGCCTACCTGGCCGGGGACGCCGGACTGACCGGGATCACCGTTCCCCTCGACGGCGAACCCACCGTGAACCCGCTCACCGACGGTGTCCGGCGGGTCCTCGCGGTGGCGCCCGGCCCGGCCGGCGACCCGCACCTGGCCGTCGAGGACCACACCGGACAGGTGCTCTGCGGCCCGCCCGGCGACCTGCGCCCGGCCGGCCTGGCCGACGTCGACACGGCCGCGCTCTGCGTCAACAACCACGACGAGCCGGTGCTGATCGCCGCCCAGGCCGGCTCGTCCGAACTGACCGAGATCACCGACCCCGGCGCCGACCACCGCGCGAGCCGCCGCCCGATCCCCGGCCGCCCCGGCATCCGCGGCGTGGCGGGCCTGTGCCTGCGGACCGGCCTGCTGCTGGCGGTCGCCGCCGACAGCGGCCTGTGGGTCCGCCCCGGCCGGGGCGACTGGGTGTGCCTGTGGCCCGAGCCGGTCCACCAGGTGGCCGCCGTCCAGGGTTACGGGTGGCGGGTCCAGTTGGCCGCCCTGGCCGAGGGCCGGGTCCTGTTCGCCGAGGAGGACGCCCCGGACCGCTGGCCGGCTCGTGCCTACTTCCTGAAAGCCACCACCGACTGAGATCCCTCGCCGAGCAGGCCGGCCGGACAGGGCTCTACGTCGCGATCACTGCTGCGCCTGCGTCAGGGATTGCCGGAATTCGAGGGCCTGTGGAACCTCCTCGTACTGCAGCAGGTTCCCGGCCAGGTCGGCGAGCAACGTCTTCGCCTCGGCCGGGGTCGCGTGGAAGAACTCCCGCCGATGGTTGACACGGTTGACCCGTCGATCAGCCAGACGGGCGTGCATGGCGGCCTCGATGCCGACGGCGTTCTCGGAGAAGAACAGGGCGTGCACGTCGAAGTTGAACGGCACCGACGCGTCACTCAGTTCCCGGACCCGGTCCATCGGGTCGAGCCGCCGGGTCAGGCCCACCTTGATCATCGATTCGCCGAACGCGCCGATGTTCGAGATGACATACACGTAACCGGCCCGGATGTTCGCCGCCCGATAATCGACGTCCTGGATCGCCGTGTCGATCTGGGCCAGCCGCTCCTGCAACTGCGCGGCGCCGTCGGCATCACCTTTGGCTTGTAACGCCGCCAGCGCGTTCAGGTAATGAGCACGCTCTTTGTCGAGGCGGGCGCGTTCCCGTTCGATCTCCTGCTGAACCTTGCGTTCCTCCCGAAGGCGCGCCTTCTCCTCGCGTTCCCGTTCCTTCTCCTCCGCCACCTTCTGCACATAGTCGGCGGTCAGTTGCAGCTCCTGGATCCGCACCCGGTGGTACGCCTCGTTCGTCCGGCCCTGTGCCTCGGATCCGTTGACCGTCCAGCCCTGCGCCGCCTGCACCGCGCCGCCGTCGGCCCGCGCCATCGCCTTGATCCGCTCCTGAAGCACGGCCAGCGCCGCCTGATATGCCACGGCGTCGGAGAGCGGATGCTGGTACTGATAGACACCCGCCTCCTGCAACAGGGCGGTCTCCTCGGTGACGACGATCTGCTGGCGGGTCTGCGCCAGCCTGACGGCCGCCTCCGACTGCTGACGGGCCAGCTCACTCAGGAGGCGCTGTCCCTCGGCGACCTGTTCGGCGGTCTCCCGGCGCACCCGTTCCCGATGCTGCTCCAGCTCTACCGCGGACAGGATGCCCAGGCGCTGCATGTCCGCCCGTAACGCGTGCAGCTCCGCATTGCGTTGCTCGACCTCACCGGCCAGTTCGCGGGCCTTGCCGCGTGCGCCGAAGAAACCTCTTCCCGGATCGGCCGGCGCATTGGTGATCGCCGGCGGGGGTGCCGGGGCGACGGGAACGTCCGGCACCCAGAATTGCCATCCGGCGGGAGCGGGACCCCATGCCGGATCCGGCTTCCATCCGTTCGGGGGAATCCATCCGGCAGGCGGAGCGGGCCAATTCGGAGGGGTGCTGAATCGGTAGGCCACGGGTCATTCCTCAGTGGTCGAGCGGCCGACCGACCGTATCAACGCACCAGGGAGCCACCTGTCCTGCTTTCGGTCATGCTGTCGCCACGACCAGACCGCATCGTTCAACGAGTGATACGACTCGGGAGCCGAGGAGTTCCGATATGGACCGCGTCCCGGTTGCCGGTTCCGCCGGGACGGGACACCCGTCCCGGCGGGGACTCTCCGGTCAGATGATCCGGGTCTGGTAGGTGCCGCTGCTCGGCGAATAATTGAGGGCGCACCGGGCGATCGACGTCACGCCGCCCGCCCCGCCGACCCAGCCGCCGTAGACGGTGACCCGGACGCTCGGGTTGTTCTCCCGTACGCAGTAGGCGATCGCACGCCACTGGTCGTTGCCCGGCCGGGTCGTCGTGTTGCAGCCGGCCTGCCATCCGGTCTGGATGGAGGTGCCCTCCCAGTACCTGCTCCAGCAGTTGGAGGGAGCGGCCTGCGCGGCTGCCGGAACCATCAGGCCGCCGGTGGCGACCGCGGCGACGGACAGGGGCGCGCAGCATCGTTCGATTTCGCATCGGAACCCCCGTGGTCAGATCGAAATTGACCTATGGATCCTCCGTGCCGGCGCGACGGCGAATCAAGCAACCCTGCACATTGCTACAAATACCGCACAGTCCAATCTAGAATTCGCAGCTGTGCCCGATCCGCTCGGTAAGCTCGCGCCCGCGCAACGCGTCCTGCTGGACACCTGGCTCCCCGGCGCCACGGTGATCAAGGACCACAGCTGGGGCATCGTCGAGACCACCGTTCTGGAGCTGGTGCACGACGGCCGGCGGCTGATCCTGAAGGCGGGCGGCGCCACCGATCACCACATCGCCCGCGAGCTACGCGCCCACCGCGAATGGCTGACCCCGTGGACCGACCGCGGCCGGGCACCTTCCCTCGTGCACGGCGACGCCGAGGCGAAACTGCTGGTCACCACCTACCTGCCGGGCGAGCTGGTGACGGCACCGAGCCCCGGAGTCTTCCGCCAGGCGGGCGAGCTGCTGGCCCTGCTGCACAGCCGGCCGTGCGGCGCCGACGACTACGAGCGCCGCGAGAACGCGAAATGTCTCACCCTGCTCGACGGCCCGCACCGTGTCGACCCGGCCACCGAGCGCCGGTTGCGTACCCTCCTCGCCGGATGGCCGGCCGCCGCGGAGCCGGTCGTGCCGACGCACGGTGACTGGCAGCCCCGCAACTGGCTCGTCCACGAGGGCGTGGTCAGCATCATCGACTTCGGCCGCGCGGCGCTGCGCCCCGCCTACACCGACCTCTCCCGGCTGCAGGCGCAGGACTTCCGCGACGATCCCACCTTGGAGAAGGCGTTCTTCGAGGGGTACGGTTCGGACCCGCGCACGGCCGCCGGATGGCAGCGTGGCCGCCTGCGTGAGGCGATCGGCACCGTCTGCTGGGCGTTTGCGCACGGTGAGGAGGCTTTCGAGGCTCAGGGCCACCGGATGATCGCCGAGTCGCTCGCCGAGAATTTCTCGCCGGACGTGTCAACCGGCTGATCCGCCGGGCCCGTCTCAGTCGCGAAAGTCATGACGGGGAGGGCACGACGATGGAGTCCGGCACGGATGCTGAGTACACCGAATATGTCTCGGCGCGGATTCCCGCGTTGCGGCGCCTGGCGTATCTCCTGACCGGTGACGGTCACCGGGCCGACGATCTGGTCCAGCAGACGATCACCACGCTGTATGTGAAATGGCAGCGCGCACGCTCCGCCGACCATCTGGACGCCTATGTGCGCAAGATGCTCGTGCGCACCTATGTCGACGAGAAACGCCTGGCCTGGGCCCGGGTGGGCCTGTTCCGGGAGGCGCCCGAGCCGGCCCCGATCAGCGATGCGGGGGCAGAGGACCGCCATGTGGTACGGGGTGCGCTGAGCCGCCTGCCCCGGCGCCAGCAGGCCGTTCTGGTGCTGCGTTTCTACTACGACCTGCCGGTCGACGAGGTCGCCGCGATGCTCGGCTGCACCTCCGGCACGGTCAAGACACACACCTCACGTGGCCTGGCCACGCTCCGGCGCCTGCTCGGTGACTCCGACGCCGCCGCTTTCCAGTTCGCGAGCTGACCCTAGGAGCGACGATGCGTACCGATCACGATCTGATCCAGCTGCTCGACGACGAGCCACCCACCCCGTCCGCCGTCGACGTCCGGGGCGCCATCGCCGCCGGCCGCCGCCGGCGGACGGTGCACCGCGCCGGTTGGGCCGGCGCCGCCACGATCGCGCTGGCCGTCGCCGCCGTGGCCACTGTCAACGGCACCCTGTTCGCCCCGAGCCCGGCCCCGACCGACGCCGCCGGCCCGGCCGCAGTGCCGGCCTCGTGTGTGGTGCGCGACCTGACCGGGGTGCCGTCGTCGCTGGTGCGGGGCGCCGACGCGACCGGCCGTCATCTGGCCGGGAGCACCGACCCGGGCGCCGGGGCGGTGCTCGTGCACGACGGCCGCAGCACCGCTGTGGAGCTGCCCGGCGCCGGGAGATCGGCGTTGACCGCGGTCGCCGCCGACGGGACGGCGGTCGGCTGGCGGTTCGCGACGGACGGCGACGCCGCGCCGGTGCCGTTCGTGTATCGGCAGGGCACCGCGTCGGCGCTGCCCGGGGTGGCGTATGGCACTCCGCAGGGGATCAACGACGCCGGGACGATCGTCGGCACGTCCGGTGGTTTTCCGGTGCGATGGCCGTCGGCGACCCAGGACGCGGTGCGGTTGCCGGTGCCGCCCGGGACGAGGCAGGGCTCCGCGATCGGCATCGACGACGACGGCACGATCGTCGGCTCCATCGACGGCAAGGCGTTCGCCTGGCTGCCCGACGGCACGACGCTCGAGCTGCCCAGCCCCGAGATCGGCGGCGTCACCGCCACGATGACCATGGCGTTCGGCATCCGCAACGGCTGGGTGGCCGGGTCGGCGCACACCACCGAGCGCCCACCGGTCGGCGACCTGGTGCCCTCCGTCGTGCAGTCCGTGTCGGTGCTGTGGAATGTGCGCACCGGGACCATGCGTGTCATCGAGCCGGCCCGGGCCGAGCCGGCCGCGGTGAGCGCGGACGGATGGCTGGCCGGCGTCGACGCCGACGGCGGCCCGGTGCTCGTCGCGGGCGCCACCACCCTGCGGCTTCCGCTGCCCGCGGGCAGCATGACGATGGCCGGCTCCACGTTCACGATCAGCGCCGACGGCCGTAACATCACCGGTTCGATCGTCGACGCCTCCGCCGCGCGCCGCTCGGTCCGCTGGCAGTGCAGCTGAAAAGACGCGTAAGGGGCCGGCCAGGCGGGCCGGCCCCTTGCCGCCTGGGCGGGTCGGCTCCTTGCCGCCTGGGCGGGTCGGCTCCTTGCCGCCTGGGCGGGTCGGCTCCTTGCCGCCTGGGCGGGTCGGCTCCTTGCCGCCTGGGCGGGTCGGCTCCTTGCCGCTTGGGCGGGTCGGCTCCTTGCCGCCTGGGTGGGCCGGCCCCTTACCGTCCGGGCGGGTGGCCTCCTCAACGCCCGGGTGGGTGGCATCCTTACGGCCCGGGCGGGTGGCCCCCTTACCGCCCGGGCGGGCCGGCACCCCTCAACGCCCGGTTTGGGCAGGGCGTGATCTTTCGGCTGACAGCCGGCAGGAGGTCCGTCCTCTGTCGTCCGCCTCAGGCGGGCGTGGCTGCACGGCGGCCTGCTCGTCGGCGTTCAGGCGGGGCGCCGGGCCGGTGGGGCGCAGCAGCGGCAGCAGCCAGGCCGTCCGTTCGAACATCGTCCGGATACGGACCGCCCTCGCGTCGTCGAGCCAGTCGTGCGGCGCCGCGCCGTCGACCAGGACCGCGCGGTGCTGCGCTCCCGCTCGCCGGGACCGAGCGTGGGACGTCGTTCGGGCCCGGCGCCGGGGTCAGTCCCACTCGGCGGGTGACGGCGGTGGCGGGTGACGGCGGCGCGTTTTGCGGGCGGGCCGTGTCTTGCGTGCCGGTTCGGCCGGCGGGTCCGGTGACGGCGGAGGCCAGAGATCGCGCTGGATGAGGGCGTTGAGGTGGGTGCGGATCTTCCGGGCGCTGCGTTCCACCTGTTCGCGTTCGTGTTCCGGCAAGTCCGCGAGAGGGTCCGGGAGGACCGTGTCCCGGCTGACGAACACGATGCTGTCCGTGCATTCGCCGCACAGCGCACACCACGACGTGGACATGCACCGCTCGTAGCCGCTGTCCCGTACCGGATGTATCCGGTAGGTGTGGTGGTAGATCCGCCCGTCGCAGCGGGACGGCGCGCCGTCGAAACCCCGATGCGGGCCATCGGGGACATACCTCCAGCCCACCTGTCCGGAAGCGCCACCCCTCGTCACGGCAGCCGGAGACCGAGCCGGACGCTGTCGTCCAGCGTCGTGATCCAGCCGCCCTCCCCGGCGCGGACGATCAGGTCGCGTTCGCCGAAACGCAGCACCATGCCCTCGATTTGAGCGTAGATCCCCAGCAGGAGTACGGCGCCGGTCAGCGCGGCGCCGGCGAACGGAACCGCCGGGTGGTACGCAAAGGACTGTTCCGGCGAGACGGACGCCGCCCGTACCAGCACCTCGTCGTGGCAGCCGCAGGAGATCAGGGGCGGCCGGTCGGCGAAGCGCCAGAGCAGGTCGGACGCCCGGGTGAAGTCCAGGGGCTCACCCCGGACGGGCTGGTGGCCGACGACGTCGATGCCCTCCAGCCGGTGGCCGATCAGCGTGGTCAGCAGCTCGGCGACGGTCGGCTCGGCGGCGGTCGGCGGGACCGGCCCGGAGCGGGTGTCGATGCCGAGCAGGCCGATCAGCGCGAAAAGCTGCTCCTCGACGAAGGTCTCGGTCGTGGCCAGTGCCGCCTCGACCTCCGGGATCGGTGCCGGGTCCAGGCCTGCCTCGCGCGCCCACGCCACCGCGGCGCTCGCGGCCGGCGTGCCGTGCAGCGTCTCGTTCAGCATGCTCTGCCTGGTCGCGGCCACCTCGGCTTCGTACTCCGGGTCGACCCAGCCGGCACCGAGGTAGTTGCCGTCCTCGTCGAAGGGTGACGACGGCAGGACGGTGTAGCCGACCGCGCTGTCGATGTTGAGCCAGGTGTCCCAGAACGGCGTCTCCACACCGACAGCGGCCAGGTAGGCGGCGGAGCTGTCGAGCACACTCGCCGCCAGCACCGGAGCCTTCGTCGCGTCACGCAGGCCGGTGAGAAAGGTGTCCGGCAGGTCGTCGATCGTCGCCCGGATCCGGGTCACCTGCCATCCGCCGGACACCTGGTCATGCTCCAGCTCGGCGTCCCGCAGCTCGGGGATCTCCGGCAGCAGCTCTCTGGCGAGCGCCCGGCCCCGATGAACGACGATACTTCCCCAGAACCCCATGGCAGCTGATCATGAACCATCCCGGGGCCGCGTGTCAGCCCGGCTCCCGCCCGGTGCTGTTCGAAGCCGCGGAAGACGCCGTCGGCGAACTCCTCCCGTGCCCGCGGATGCGCGAAGTCGGTTCGGATGACCAGGGAAACGCCGGAGTCCTGGTGCCGGACGGGGGCGTTCCCACATGCGAGAAATGGCCAGGTCGACGGTGCGGACGTTCGCCTGGCCGTACCCTGCCGCACATGGAATCCTCGTTCAGCTGGGTCGAAGACACCGAATTCGCGCCGCACCGGTTGCTGCGCGCGACCCTCCGGGCCGGTCGTGCCGGGGTTCCGTCGTTCTCCGACGAGGAACACGACGCGGAGTTCGTGAGACTCGACGGGGACCGGGTCGTGCTCCTCCGGCGCCGGCCGTCCAAACTCGTGGACCTGCGGACCGGCGTCCCGCTGGCCGACCAGGGCCGGTTCGCCCTGCAGCCGCAGAAGTCGGCGATCAGCCGGCTCGACGGCCGCCCGGTGATCGCCCTGCTGCGCGCGGACACGCTGAAGATCCGGGATCTCGCCACCACCGATCTGATCGCCGAGGTGCGCGCGTCCTTCGAACCGGGCAGCGGTGTCGTCTTCACCGAGATCGACGGGCGTGCCGTGGTGACCGCCCGGGCCGAGAGCGACGGGATCTCCGGGCGGACGCCCCGGTCGTGGGACGCCCGGACCGGTGAGCCGGCCGGCCGGCCGTACCCCGCCGACACCTTCGTGCGCCGGATGGCCGCCGGCCGTCTGGGGGAGCGGCCGGTGGTGTTCGCCGCCGGCTCCACCGGGATCCTGGCGATCGACCCGGCCACCGGCGAGGAGGCGAAACCCCCGATCACCCGGTACGGCGAAGGCGTGACCGCACTCGTGTACGGGCGGGTGGACGGGCGTGCCGTGCTGGTGACCGGCGGCGCCGACTCGACAGTGCGGGTGTGGGACGCGACCACCGGCGAGCCGGTCGGGCATCCGTTCGACGGTCACCGGACCGAGATCACCTCGGTGCAGCTCACCGAGGTCGACGATGTGCCGGTGGTGGTCTCCACCTCGCGCCGGGGCGCCCCGCGGATGTGGATGCTGCGCAGCCCGGCCGCCGCCTCCGGGCACACCGACACGGTGAACGCGGTGTGCGCCGGATTCTGGGCGGGCGTGCCGGTCTTCGCGTCGGCTTCCGCGGACCGCAGCGTACGACTGTGGGACGCCGTCACCGGTGCGCCGGTGGGGGCCGCCCTGGCCGGGCACGAGGCGGCGGTGACGGGGGCGGTGTTCGCCGGGCACGGCCGGGACGTGCTCGTGACCGCCGGCGCCGACGGCGTGGTGCTGTGCTGGTCGCCGGACCATGACGAGCCGCGGTCACGGGTGCTGACCCGGACGGCCGGGCCGGTCGCGTGCCTGGCCGCGACGGTCGTCGACGGCCGGGGCATCCTCGGGATCGCTGCCGCGCACGGCGCCGAGTTCTGGGAGGTGGAGGCCACCAGGCCGTACGCCACCCTGGACACCGGCCCGCTGCATCACCTCGACCTGACCACGCTCGGCGGACGGCTGGTGGCGCTGGCGGTGAGTCCTCATCCCGAGGGGTTCATGGGCGCGGTGACGGTGTGGGACGTGTCGGCGGGCAAGCCGTTGCACGATGCCGTCCTGGTGCCGGAGTTCTCCGCCGCGGTCGGCGCGTTCGGCACGGTCGACGGCCGGCCGGTGATCGTGCAGGGCATCGACGCCGAGAACGACAACGGCGAGGGTGAGAGCTACTGGCCGGAGAACGGCGGGCACCTCACCGTGTACGACGCCGCGACGCGTACCGTTCTGGCCCGGTTCGACGCCGTCTCCGCCTGGAACGCGCACGTGTCGGCAACCGGCGCGGTCGCTCTGCTCTCGGTGACGGACAGCATCGAGCGGGGCGTCCACGTGATCGATCTGCGGACCGGCGCGAAGATCGGGGAGACGTACACCGGCCACGGGTTCGCCGACCCGATCCGGACGGCGGCCCTCGCCGTCGACGGCCGGGTCATGGTGGCCTCCTGCGCCGGCAACGCCGTCCACGTCTGGGACCGGGAATCGCGCGAACTCCCCTGACGCCGCCCGGCGCCTACCGCGGACCGAGGGCAGCGACGCGGATGCAGCGGATCATCGTGGACCGATCCGCGTGATCGGGGTGAGCGCGATCCGCCTGTGGCCGCCCGGCACCTCGACGAGGTGGGCGGCGGAGGCGAGAGCGGGGATCGGGATCGGGAAGCCCGCCACCACGTCGACGACCGTCGCGCGGTCGGTCACCCCGGTCGCCAGTGTGCAGTGCGGCAGCAGGGCGTCGGGCCGGTAGTAGGGCCAGATGCCTTCGGCGATGGGCGCGACGGCTTCGTGGACCTGCCGGTGCAGGGCCAGCAGACGGCCGGACGGGATGACGGCGAGGAAGGCGACCGCCTCGTCGGTGAGGAAGAAGCCGAGACCGGCCAGCGGCAGCGGCAGCCCGGTGGCGGTGGCGAGGACGGGCCGCAGCACGTCGGCGACCTGATCCGGGTCGCCGTGCTGGTAGACCGACAGGGTCACGTGCGGGTGGTGATCGGCCCCGGGCCGGCCGCCGAGCGACACGACCCCGGCGGCGTCGAGAGCGGCCCACATCTGCCGGACCCGGCGGTCGGCCCGCTCGTCGAGGAAGAGTTCGATCGCGTACGGCATGGGTCCATCATGACGCCCGGCCGGCGGGGAAGCCGGCCGGGACGAGAGGGGGGACGGCGCTGTCAGTACCCGTAGCGGCTCTTCAGGTGACGCCACCAGTCGCGGAACATCCAGGCGTCGAACTCGGTGATGGACGCCGAGCTGCCGGCCTTCATGATGAAGCTGCTGACGCCGGACGGGGTCCAGTCGTAGAAGTCGTCGAGACCCCACGTGTGGCCGATCTCGTGCAGCAGGATCGTCATGTCGGCCGCGTTGATGTTGTTCATGAAGTACTCGCGGCCCATCCGCTGGCCCCAGTCGCCGCCCGCGCCGCCGCCGAAACCGTCGGTCAGCCACAGTGACTGGTCGTAGTGGCGGGCGTAGCCGCCGGGGCAGCTGGGGTACTGCCCGTTCTGCTGGAAGAACCGCCCGCACGGCGCGGAGCACTGCGGGGCGTTCTCGCGGATGTCGTTGACGTAGATGTCGACGGACGTGTCGGTCCACTGCAGTTGCGAGCGGTTGCGCACGGCCCAGCCGACGACCTTGACCGGGACGTCGCCGTACGGCCAGGCGTTGTGCCCGACGAGCTCGTCGGTCCACTTCTTGTACTGCCGGGTCACGGCGGCGTGGATCTGGTCGCGCTGGGCGGCGGTCACGGTCGCCGTCGAGTCCCAGCGGACGCAGTAGTTGATGTACCCGCGGTTGGCCATGATCTGGTCCCAGCCGTAGTTGCGGAACCCGTACAGGTTGCCGTTGTTGTAGGTCTGTTCCTGGTGTTGCCAGACCTGGTTGAGCGGGGTGACCAGGTTGGCGGGCGGGTTCCAGGTGGCCGGTGCGGCCAGGGCCGCGGAGGCCGGAGTCAGGAAGATCGCCAGGAGGATGGCGATCAGTTTCCGTCGCATGGGTCCCTCCTTCGAGGACATAGCATCGAAGCGGTTCGATGTCCGGGTCACGCTGCCTTACGAAACCGTTTTCGGCAAGATGTCCCGCGCGTTACGAAATAGATCCATGTGAGCCCGCGCCGCGCCGCGAAGCCTTGACAGGGCGTTTGCTGGAGTATTACGTTCCTGAAAACCTTTTCGGTCCAGCGTGGACGCCAGATATTCCAGGTGAGCCGCCAGTTTGTGTAGCGGCTGCTGAAATCTTCCGAAACTTTCTGAAAGCGCTTCATGGAGGTGATCCGTGCGGAGATTGCTGGTGTGGACCGCGGTGGCGGCCCTGATGGCCGGCCCACTGGCGGCCTGCTCGTCCGATAGCGGTCAGGGCGAGGCGAAAGACCCGGTGGGCGCGGGCGTCGAGGGCGTCGACGACGGCTCCGAGCTGACCCTGTGGACCCGGGCGCCGCTGGAGCTGCAGGCCAACGCTCTGGTCGCCGCCTACAACAGGTCCCACAAGAACCAGGTCAAGCTCACCATCGTCCCGAACGACGACTACGTGGCGAAGGTCGGCGCGGCGGCCGGCAGCGGCGACCTGCCCGACCTGTTCGCCGCCGACATCGTCTACGTGCCGAACTGGACCGAGGCGGGGCTGTTCAGCGATCTGACCGCGAGCATCGGCAAGCTGCCGTACGCCGACAAGATCAACCAAGGGCACCTGGCCGCCGGCACGCACGAGGGCAGGAAGTACGTGCTCCCGTTCGTCCTGGACCTGTCGGTGATCTTCTGGAACAAGGGGCTCTACAAGGAGGCCGGCCTCGATCCGGAGAAGGGCCCGACCACCCTCGACGAGTTCAAGCAGCAGGCCCTGGCCGTGCAGAAGCTGAACAAGAAGGACACCTACGGCACCTACTTCGGCGGCAACTGCGGCGGCTGCAACGTCTTCACCTGGTTCCCGATGGTGTGGGCCAGCGGCGCGGAGGTGATGGACCCCGAGGGCACGAAGTCGCTGCTCAACGGCCCCGCCTCGCAGAAGGTCTACAGCACCTGGCGTGAGCTGCAGACGGCCGGCGCCGTCGCGCCCGGGTCGAAGGACGAGACCGGCGCCACCTGGGTCGCCGCGTTCCAGGAGGGCAGGATCGGCGTGATGCCGTACCCCGCGACGCTGTTGCCGACCGCCTCGCAGAGCGTGGACGTCGGGGTCACCGGCATCCCCGGGGCCACCGGCGGCCAGTCGACGTTCGTCGGCGGCGACGGCATCGGCATCTCCAAGGACGCGAAGAAGACCCAGCAGGCGTGGAACTTCCTGTCCTGGCTGATGTCCGAGAAAGCCCAGGTCGACGTGCTCGCCGCCGGCAACAGCACGGTGGCCCGCACCGACCTGGCCGACAACCGGTATTCGCAGAAGGATCCGCGCGTGGCCACCATCAACAAGGTCGCCGGCGTGCCGCAGAGCAAGACCCCGGTCGCTGTCAACTTCCAGCAGGCGTTCAACGCGCCGGGCAGCCCGTGGGTCACCCTCCTGCGCAATCAGGTGTACGGCGACGCGTCCAGCCTGGAGAAGGACAACGAGGCCGTCACCCAGGTTCTCGGCCAGTGACGCTGACAACCGTTCCCGAGCGGTCCGGCCTGGACTCCGGGCCGGCCGCCGGCTCCCGTGCCCGGCGCCGCAGACCGGCGTTGACCGGCTGGGCGTACGCCGCACCCACCGCCCTGTTCGTGGCGATCTTCTTCGTGACGCCGATCCTGCTGGTGGGCCGGATGTCGGTGTCCGACTGGGGCCTGTTCACCGGTGACCGCGGCCTGAACGCGCCGGAGAACTTCACCGACGTCGTCGAGTACCGGCTGTTCTGGCCGGCGGTCTGGTTCACCGTCAAGTACACGGTGGTCACCACGGTCATCCTGCTCGGCCTGGCCCTGCTGATGGCGCTGATCGTGCAGGAGTCGAGCCGCTGGACCGGCTTCCTGCGCACGTCGTTCCTGGTGCCGAGCGCGCTGGGCCTGGCGTCGGCGTCGCTGCTGTTCTACGCGCTCTACTCGCCGCAGAGCAGCCCGTTCGGGTTCCTCGGCGTGTCCTTTCTCGGCACGCCGACCGCGGCCCTGTGGTCGACGGTGGCGCTGATCGTGTGGCGGTTCGCCGGCTTCTACATGTTGCTGCTCCTGGTCGGTCTGCAGGGCATCTCGGCCGACGTGTACGAGGCGGCCCGGCTCGACGGCGCCGGCCGCCGGCAGACGTTCCGTTACGTGACGCTGCCGCTGCTGCGGTCGTCGATCGCGCTGTGCACGATCCTCTGCGTCACCGGGTCGATGCTCGCCTTCGACCAGTTCTACCTGCTCACCAAGGGCGGCCCGGACAACAGCACGCTGACCATCGTCCAGCTGATCTACAACTTCGCGTTCTTCGGCGGCAACCACCTCGGCCGTGCCGCCGCGCTGTCGATCATGGTGCTGGCCGCCCTGCTCATCGCCAACGTCCTGCAGTTCCGGGGACTGCGCGGGAAGGAAGGGTGACGCGTGTTCCGTACCCCTCAGAAGGTTTTCACCGGCGGTCTCGCCCTGCTGTTCCTGTTCCCGCTCGTCTGGGCGAGCGTCGCCTCGGTGAGCCCGCAGGCCGGCTCGGCCCAGATCGGCGGCTGGGGGTTCGGCAACTACCGGACCCTCGCGAACTACCAGGCCGGCATCGGTCAGTACCTGCTCAACTCGACAGCGGTGTCGCTGATGACGGTGCTGTTCACGCTGATCGTGTCGCTGCTCGGCGGGTATGCGTTCGCCCAGTTCCGGTTCCCCGGCCGGGACGTGCTCTTCCTGGTCACGCTGGCGATCCTGATGGTGCCCTACGCGACCCTGCTCATCCCGCTCTACGTGCTGCTCAACCGGCTCGGCCTGCAGGACTCGCTGCTCGGCCTGGCACTGGTGCTCACCATGTTCCAGCTGCCGTTCGCCACGTTCATGATGCGCATCTCGTTCGAGGCGGTGCCGAAGGATCTGGCCGAGTCGGCGCAGGTCGACGGCTGCGGCAGCCTGCGCACCCTGGGCCACGTGCTGGTCCCGGCGGTCAGACCGGGCCTGATCACGGTCGGCCTGTTCGCGTTCCTCGCCGCCTGGAACGACTTCATCACCCCGCTCGTGCTGATCAGCGACTCGGCGAAGATGCCGCTCCCGCTGGCCGTGGCGAACATGCGCCAGCAGGTGATGGGGATCGTCGACTACGGCGCGACCGAGGCCGGCGTGGTGGTGCTCGCGCTGCCCTGCGTCGTCCTGTTCCTCGCACTGCAACGGCACTACGTCCGCGGTTTCATGTCCGGCGCACTCAAGGGCTGATGATTTTCATGACGATCGACGAAACGCTGGCCACCACCGTGTCCGGCATGCCGGTGGCGCCCACCCGGGGCCGGCTGCGGCCGCTGGGCGTGGGCGAGGTGACGCTGCGGCCCGGTTTCTGGCAGCAGCGGCAGGACACCAACGCGGCGCGGACGCTGGCGCACATCGAGCACTGGCTGGAGAAAGCCGGCTGGCTCGCGAATTTCGGGCTGACCGGGAACCCGGCGGAGCGGCGGGGGCGGGAGTTCGCCGACACCGAGGTCTACAAGTATCTGGAGGCGCTGGCCTGGGAGTACGGCCGGACCCGTGACCCGGGGATCGACGACCGTTACCGGGCGATCGTGCGCCGGGTGGTCGCCGCGCAGGAGCCGGACGGCTACCTCAACACCAACTACGGCCGCCCCGGCCAGGCACCGCGCTACAGCGACCTGGAGTGGGGTCACGAGCTCTACTCGTTCGGTTACCTGATCCAGGCCGCCGTGGCCCGGGCCCGCACCTACGGGCCGGACGAGCTGCTGGACGCGGCGCTCCGGGCCGCCGACCACGTGTGCGCCGAGTTCGGCCCGGAGGGACGCAACGGGATCTGCGGGCACGCCGAGATCGAGATCGCGCTGGTCGAGCTTTACCGGCTGACCGGGGTACGCCGTTACCTCGACCAGGCCCGGCTGTTCGTGGAGCGGCACGGGCACGGGACGCTGGCCGACATCGAGTTCGGCCGGTCCTACTTCCAGGACGACATCCCGGTCCGTGACGCCGACGTGTTCCGCGGGCACGCGGTGCGCGCCACCTATCTGGCGGCCGGGGCGGTCGACGTGGCGGTGGAGACCGGTGACAGCGGGCTGCTCGACGCGGTCACCCGGCAGTGGCGCAACACGGTCGCCCGTCGTACGTACCTCACGGGGGGTATGGGCTCCCGCCACCAGGACGAGGCGTTCGGTGACGACTTCGTGCTGCCGCCGGACCGGTCGTACAGCGAGACCTGTGCCGGTGTCGGCTCGGTGCTGCTGTCCTGGCGGCTGCTGCTGGCGCACGGCGATCCCCGGTACGCCGACCTGATCGAGCGGACCCTGTTCAACGTCATCGCCACCTCGCCCGGCGACGGCGGCGACCGGTTCTTCTACACCAACACGCTGCACCAGCGGACCCTCGGCGCCGAGCCGCCCGCCGACGTGCAGGTACCGCGGGCCGCGTCCAACCTGCGCGCCCCGTGGTTCGACGTGTCGTGCTGCCCGACGAACCTGGCCCGCACCTTCGCCAGCCTGGCCGCCTACGTGGCGACCGTCGACGACGACGGCCTGCAGATCCACCAGTACACGCCGGCGACCATCCGGACCGGCGACCACCACCTGGAGATCGACACCGCGTACCCGGCCGACGGCCTGATCACGATCCGGATCGTCGCCGGCCCGGACACCCCCTGGACGCTGAGCCTGCGCGTCCCGGACTGGGCGTCCGGCGCCACCCTCGACGGGCTGCCGATCAGCCGCGGCCTCGTGCAGCTGCGCCGCGCCTTCACCGCGGGCCAGACCCTGCGGCTGCGGCTCCCGGTCCAGCCGCGGCTGGTCACCGCAGACGAGCGGATCGATGCGGTACGCGGCGCCGCCGCCGTCGAACGCGGGCCGGTCGTCTACTGCCTGGAGTCGGTGGACGTGCCGCCGCACGTGGCCTTCGACGCCCTGCACCTGGAGCGCGACGCCGTGCCGGTGGACGCCGACGGCACCGTCCTGGTCACCTGCCGCCCGTCGGTGAACGCCGACCACGACTGGCCGTACCGGCCGCCGGCGCCGTCCGGTGACGCGGAGCCGGTCCAGGTCGCCCTGCACCCCTACCACCGGTGGGCGCGCCGCGGCCCGTCCACCATGCGCGTCTGGATCCCCCTGACCCCCGAGAGGTGAATCCGCCGGATGCCCGGCAACGACCCTTGCTGCAGGACGGCGCCGCCACGGTCCGGTCACCGTGCGTGGCCGGAAAGGCGCACCCGGCCGTCACCGGGCGTAACCTGCACACCAATCGGGTCCACATCGAAATCGACGTGCCTCCGACCGTCGAGGTCTCCGGTTGACACAGTGGATCACGCTCGAGGCATGAAGGTTCTGTGCCGCTCGCAGTCCGGCCAGTGGATCAAATGGCGCGTCGGCCGGCGGCGCATGGTGTGGTTCGGCACCATCACTCCAGGGCTGGTGCTGCTCGAGATCGGTTTGGAGATCTCCTTCCTGTTGCCCCTGGCGCTGCTGGGCCTGGCCTGGATCCTGGTCACCTTCCTCAGCTGCCTTCTGGTGACGATGCTCGTCCTGCCGTTCCGCTACCTCCGCGACCGCTGGACGGTAATCGCCTACGAACTCGGCGACCCGCTCGAACGCCCGGAGATCCGCCAGAAGGTGAAGGGCCGCAGAGCCGCCGACGCCCTGGTTCGCGAGTGGGCGGCCATCATCGAACGCGAGGGCAGGCTGATCTTCAGGGATGCTCCCGACGGACCGCAGGTGATGCCCGCTGATGGACCGTCGGCCCAGGCTGGGCGATGACGCGGGCGGACAGCGGGATGATCGCCCGGCTGCCGGCCCGGATGGGGGCGGCGAAGAACCGCGACGAGGTGTCTCGCGCGCTCGCCCGGATGCGTGCCTGACGCGGGGCATCCGGGCGAGCGCGGGGCGTCGTGGGGGTGACTCCCGCGGTGAGTCCGTCCTCCTCAGCCCTTCACCGCTCCGGTGAGGCCGCCGACGATGCGGCGCTCGAAGAGGCTGAAGAACACCAGCGCCGGGATCATCGACAGCGACGTGAAGGCGAGCACCTTCGCGGTGTCCACCGAGTACTGCGAGGCGAACGCCTGCACGCCCAGCGGCAGCGTGAACGCCTCCTGGTCGTTGAGGATGAACAGCGGCAGCAGGTAGCTGTTCCAGCTGTTGACGAACGCCAGGATGCCGACCGTGATCAGGCCCGGCACCGACAGTGGCAGCACCATCCGCCAGAAGAAGCCGAGCCGGCTGCAGCGGTCGATCGCGGCGGCCTCCTCCAGCTCCTTCGGGATCGCCTGCAGGAACGGCACCAGGATGATCACCGTGGTCGGGAGGGTGAAGGCGATCTGCGGCAGGATGATGCCGGGCAGCGTGTTCACCAGTCCCAGGTTCTTGATCAGGACGTACAGCGGGGTGATCGCGACCGTCGGCGGGAACATCAGGCCGGCGGCGAACAGCGCGTACATCGCACCCCGCCCCCGGAAGTGATAGCGGGCCAGCACGTAGCTCGCCATCACTCCCAGGGCGACCACCCCGGCCGTGGTGATCACGGCGACGATCGTCGAGTTGGTGACCTGGAGCCAGAACGTGTCACCGGTCAGGACGTCGGCGTAGTTGCCGAACTGCCACGGGTCGGGCAGGCCGGCGGGGTCGGTGGTGATCTGCGAGTTGGTCCGGAAGCCCCCGATGATGATGTAGACGACCGGGCCGAGCATGACACCGATGAGGGCGAGCGCGGCGGCGTAGACGACCGGGTTGCCGCGCCGGGCGTGGGTGGCCGTGGCCATGTCTACCGTCCTCCGGTGAGCGCGCCCTGGGTGTCCCGGCGCAGCACGAAACGCTGGTACACGAGCGCGATGATCATCGAGATGAAGAAGAGCACGACCGCCACCGCGTTGCCGTACCCGTAGTTGCCGGCGTTGCGGCCCTCGGAGACCATGTACGTCGCCATGGTCGAGGTGCCGGCGGTCGACGCGACGTACTGGCCCCAGATGATGTAGACCAGGTCGAACAGCTGCAGCGCGCCGATGATCGACAGGAAGCCCCAGATCCGGATGGTCGGCCCGAGCAGCGGCAGGGTGATCCGCCACTGGGTCTGCCAGTAGGAGGCGCCGTCCATCGCGGCGGCCTCGGACAGCTCCTCCGGGATGTTCTGCATGCCGGCCAGGAACAGGATCACCGCGAACCCGACGTACTTCCAGGTCAGGATGAGCATCAGCGTCCAGATGGCGATGGACGGGTTCGCCAGCCAGTCCTTGGCCAGCCCGTCCAGGCCGATCGACCGCAGGATGCCGTTGACCGCGCCCTCGGTCTGCAGCAGCAGGGCCCACGCCGTGCCGACGATCACCTCGGAGATCACGTACGGAACGAAGATCAGCACCCGGATGATCGACTGGCCGCGCAGCTTCTGGTTGAGCAGCAGCGCGAAGACCAGCGCGATCGGCCCCTGCAGCACCAGCGACAGCACCACGATCTGGGCGTTGTGCCACAGCGCCTCGTGGAACAGCTTGTCCTGCAGGATGGTGACGTAGTTGTCGAACCCCACGAAGTTCGTCGGCGGGCCGAAGCCCTTCCACCGGTAGAACCCGTAGTAGCCGGCCAGCAGGACCGGGGTGATCACGAAGCCGACGAACATCAGGACGGCCGGGCCGGACAGCACCGCGATCTCGAGGCGCTGGGCCCAGCCGATGCCACGCCGGCGGGGCCGGGCCGGAGGCGGCGCCGTGACGCCACCCCCGTCCCGGACTCGACTGTCGGTTGTCAGGGACACCGAGACACTCAGCCCTTCTTGGCCGCGTCGTTGACGGCCTGCAGGATCCCGGCGACGTCACCCTTGCCGGCGAGCAGGTTCACCACGCCGACGTTGAGCGCGTTGCCGACGTTCTGGCCGTAGATCGTGTCCAGCCACTGCGACACGTACGGCGCCTTGTTGTAGGCCTCGAGAACCGCCTTCAGGTAGTCCTCGGTGACCGCGCCCTGCGCCTCCTTGCTGACCGGCAGCGCGTTGAACGCCTTGTAGTAGCCCTCCTGCACGTCCTTGGTGAGGATGTAGTTCAGGAAGTCGGCGCACTCCTTCGGCGCCTGCGCCGAGCACGAGTAGCCGTCCGCGCCGCCCATGATCGCGGCCGGGTCGCCCTGGCCGCCCGGCACCGCCGGGAACGGGAAGTAGCCCAGGTCGGGCAGCGGCTTGGTGTCCTTGGTGAGCGAGGCGATGACACCCGGGTCCCAGGCGCCCATCAGCTCCATGCTGGCCTTGTAGTTGGCCACCAGGCCGGCCGAGCTGCCCGCGCCCTGCTGCGCCGAGGTGGTCAGGAAGCCCTCGTTGAACGGCTTGGTGTCGGCGAACGCCTTGAGGTCCTCGCCCGCCTTGGTCCAGCAGGCGTCGGTGAACGTCTTGTCCTTGGCCGCCGCGTCGAGGGCGGCCGGGCTGCACGCGCGGAGGGCGAAGAAGTAGTACCAGTGGGCGGCGGGCCACGCGTCCTTGGCGCCGAGGGCGATCGGCGTGCCGTTGGCCTTGAGCTTGGTCACCGCGGTGTTGAGCTCCTCGAGGGTGGTCGGCGGGGCGGTGACGCCGGCCTTGCTGAAGAGATCCTTGGAGTACCAGAGACCACCGGGCAGGATCGAGACGGGTACGGAGTACGCCTTGCCGTCGACCTGCCCGGTCTTCAGCGCCGCCTCGCCGACCGCCTGCTTGGTGGCGTCGGTGATGTCCGCGGTGATGTCCTTGAGCTGGCCGGCCTCGACCATCGCGGCCATCTTGCCGCCGCCGCGCTGCAGGAAGATGTCCGGCGCGGAGCCCGAGTTGAGCGCCGTCTGCAGCTTGCCGTCGAGGTCCTCGTTCTGCACCTGCTGGATCTTGATCTTGACGTTCGGGTGGGCGGTCTGGAAGTCGGCGACCGTCTTGTCCCAGAAGGCCTTGCCCGGGCCGGTGGTGGCGTTGTGCCACAGCTGCATCTCGACGTTGCCGCCGCCGCTGCCGCCCTCGTCGTCCCCGCCTGTGCATGCGGCCATGCCCAGGGCGCTCAACGCCACCGCGACGGCCATCGCGAGGGTCTTTTTAGGTGCCACGAAGCCCACCTCATCACTATCGAAAGTTTCGGAGTGTTTCCGGAAGATGTCGCCCAAAATATGGAGCGGCAAACGTGGATGTCAAGACGTGGGCGCGGGGAGAAGTGGCACGAGGGTGATGACGTACGGCTACCGATAATTATCGGAAGTTACGATCCGTTGCTCATTTCTGCCGTCCCGAACCCGTGGGCGGGTATGCTCCTAGGTCGTCCGAGACATGGGGTGATCCACATCGAGTTCGTGCTGTTCCCCGGCCGCCACCACCTGCTGACCGCCTTCCAGGCCGAGTACCTGCACCGGCTCGCGGCCGGCAGCGGGGCCACGATCGTGTGGGCGGTGACGTCGGCCAACCACGACAACACCCGGCGCAACCCCGTCCCGTACCACCGCCGCGAGGCGGCGATCGAACGGTTCAGCCTGGTCAGCGGGCTGCGTTCACTCGTCGTGCCGGTCTTCGACACGGCGCCGACCGACACCTTCGCCGAGGTGACGCTCAAGAGCATCGCGGTGGCCACCGGCCTCGACCTCACCCCGGCCGACACCGTGGTCGCCTGCTCCACGCCCGAGGTGGCGAAACTCTACGAGCGGCTCGGCTTCCCGATCGCCCCGGTCGAGGCCGACCCCGATCTGCGCATCACACCCGAGCGCCCCTGGGACGTGCTGCTGCGCCTGGCCGCCGGCGACGAGACGTGGCGCAAACTGGCACACCCCGCCACCATCGACGTCTTCGAGCGGTACCGGCTGGTCGACACGGTCCGCACCGTGGTCAACGACCCGCTCGTCGGCGACGAGGGCGGGCTCACCGCCACCCGCGACTACCGGACGTACGTGGAGGCCTTCGCCGACGCCGCCGACCGCAAGTGGGCCGCGGTCCGGCAGCATGTGCGGCCCGGCCGGATCGTCGACATCGGCTGTGGCGCCGGCGCGGTCCTCGAACTCGCCGACCGCGAGCCCGGCCTGCACGAGAGCGACCTGATCGGCGTCGAGGTGGCCCGTCACCTGTACTCCGAATGCGTGCACAAGAAGGCGCAGGGCGTCTTCCGCAACGCCAACGTGTACTTCTACCAGCGCAACGTCCTCGGCGGCGCGATCTTCGCCGACCGATCGGTGGACACCACGCTCACCTTCGCGCTGACCCACGAGATCTGGTCGTACGGCCGGCAGCGCGACTCGCTCCTCCAGTTCGCCCGGCGCATCTTCGACCACACCGCGCCCGGCGGCGTCTGGATCAACAGCGACGTGTGCGGGCCCGCCGACCGCCGCCGGCCGGTGCTGCTGCGCCTGGCCGCCGACGACGGCGACAACCCCGCCGGGCCGCGGCGTGATCTGGCGACTCTCGATTCCGGCGAGATCAAGGGGTACGTGTCGAGCCTGTCCACCCGGGCGCGGCTGGACCAGTTCGCCGCCGACTTCGCGTTCCCGTTCACCTTCGAGGCCGTCGGCGACGACACGGTCCGTCTCGAACTGGGCGCGGCCATGGACTTCCTGACCCGCAAGGACTACGTCGACAACTGGCTCTCCGAGACCAAGGAGCAGTTCTGCGGACTGTCGTTCAGCGAGTGGGCGCAACTGCTGGCCGAGGCCGGGTTCGAGCTGGACGCCGCGTCCACGCCGATCCGCAACGAGTGGATCATCGACAACCGGATCGCGCCGGTCGCCACCCTGACCGCACCGGACGGCACACCGCTCGACTGGCCGGACACCCACCTGCTCGTGGTGGCCCGCCGCCCGCGCAACAGCTAGCCCCTGTCCTACCGCAGCAGGGCGGCCATCTCCGGGAGCCGGAAGTAGTCGGCGATGGCCAGCGCCGACGGGGCGCCGCCGTCCGGGTCGGCGCCGGCGGCCAGCAGCGTCCGCACCGTGATCGGGTTCTGCCGGAACACCGCCGCGGACAGGGCGGTCTGGCCCCGGTCGTTGACCCGGTTCGGGTCGGCCCCGTGCTCCAGCAGCGCCGCCACCGTCTCCGGGTGGTCGTGGTAGGCGGCGAGGATCAGCAGGGTGTCGCCCTTGTCGTTGGTCAGGTTCGGCGGCAGACCGGCCGCCACGTTGGCGATCAGCTCCGGGGCGTCCCCGAAACGCGCGAGATCGAACATACGGTGGGCGAACGCGATCGTCTTCTCATCCAGCTGGGTCACGGAGGAAGGCGTACCCGCGATCGGCGGCACGAAATCCCGGCCGCGGTGTCGGATCGCCGCCCTCTACGACCACCTGCACCGAATAGCGGTTCAGCTCTTCATGATCGCGATGGTGATCGTTCTCGTCGTCGGTGAGGCCTTGCCGCGGCTGCGGTAATCGGGGGCCTTGTCGACGAACGGCCAGGCCAGCGAGCCGTCGGCCAGCGGCGCCAGATCGCCGCCCACCTGGACATCCAGTTTGCGGGCCTTGCCGCCGGGGGCGCCCGCGGCGGTCAGGACCTGGCCGTAGGTGCCGGTGTAGCGGCCGTCGCAGACCCCGGCGCTGCAGCCGCTGACCGCGACCTGGTCCCACACCACGAACGCCGCCGTGCCGAGACGGCCGATCCGGACGTTGACGTGATCTGTCGCCGCGGTGCTGGTCAGGTAGCGGATCGCCCGCGTCGACGGATCGGTCGTCAGGGGTACGGCCGGAGAGTCCTTGCCGGCGAGGGAGGTGACCGCGACGTTGTGGTTCTCCCAGCGGGCGGTGACCAGATACCCGTAGTCGTCGGCCGGGTCGGGGGAGGCCCTGGACCAGCCGCGGGACTGCCAGGCCAGCAGGTACCGGCCATCGGGGAAGCGGACCAGGTTGCTGTAGCCGCCGCCGTCGCCGCCGAACGGCTCGCCGCAGTAACCGGCCACGCATTCCTCGTGGTCGAGACGCGCCGCGCCCGGCCGGGGGAAGCCGATGCCGGTGTTGAGGAACAGGCCGTCCTTCCAGTCGTTGGCGCAGACCGACGCGAACGGCGTCTTCTTCTCGGCGGCCAGCGCGATGCCGGTGTTGTGGCTGCAGCCCCAGTCCCAGCCGCCGGGTACCGGTTTCCCGGCGGCGCTGCGGTAGGCGAGCCGGTCGCCGAAGTGGCCGGACTCGTCGCGGACGGCGAAGTACGCGCCGTAGACCGTGCCGTTCCACGCCAGGTCACCGACGAGCATCGGCGTCGACGTGCCGGCGTCGGTCAGCAGCGACGTCCACGCCTGCTTGCCGTCGCGGTAACGGATCAGATAGGCGCCGCTGTCACCGAACGTGTTGCCGTTCGGGTCGGCGCGCCGGGTCAGCAGGGCGAACCCGTCGTCGTGCGCGATCAGGCCGCTCGCCTCCCGGCCGGGCACCACGATGTCGTCGCCGCTGCGCTCGAAGTCCTTGCCCAGCGGTGTGACGTGCACGTTCGCGCCATCGGCGGCCAGCCAGGCGAGCCAGGCGGTGCCGTTCGGCGCGACGGCGAACGGCGTACGGCGGCTGTGCTGCTTGCCGCTGTAGCCCGGGATCCGGTAGGCGAACGGCACCGGCAGCGTGATCGTCGTCGTGGTGATGCCCTTCGCCGCCACGGACGGTGACGGCGACGGCGGCGATGTCGCGCTCGGCGCCACCACCGGCGACGGCGGCGCGGCCACCACGGCCGATGGCTGTTCCGGATCACTGTCGAGAAGGAACAGGAGCGCGGCCGCCGCCGTGACGACAGCGGCGCCGGCCGCGGCGAGCTTGGCCACCGGCAACCCGGCCGACGGCGCCTTGCCCAGCACCGCGATCCGGGACTGCAGATCGATCGGGACGGCGATCAGGGCCGCGCCCGCGAGCAGCCGCTCGGTGGGCACCAGCGACTTCCCGGCCGCGCCGCACACGTCGCACTCACGCAGGTGGCGGGCGATGCGTTTGCGCCACAGCGCGCCCGGCACATCGTCCCATCCGGCCAGCGCCGCGGTCAGGCCCGGGCAGCGGGCGGGGGCGGCGAGAGCGGCCACGATGGTACGGGCCACATCGAGCTGTTCCCGCATGCGCTGGATCCGGACACCCGCGTGCGCCACCGACAGCCCCATCGACTCGGCGACCTCCGCGCGGGTGAGGACACCGGCCGCCTCCAGCCACCACAGCGCGAGCGTCTCGCGGTGATCGTCGTCGAGCCAGAGGGTGGCCTCGGCGGTCTGCCGCCGCTGCACCGACATGTCCAGCCGCAGCACGGTCACGCCCGCGAAGTCGGTCGCCGGGTCCGGCTCGTGCGACTCCTCGTCGAACGGCGCGGTCCGGCTGACGAGCGCGTGCCGGGTGCGGTGGCGTTCGGTGACCTGGTGGCGGGCGATCGCCATCAGCCACGGCCGGAACCGGGACGGCTCCCGCAACGCCGGCAGGTCCCGCACCGCGCGCAGCATCGTCTCCTGCACCACGTCGTCGACATCGGGGTGACGGCCCAGCATGCGGCCCACGAAGTTGTAGACCAGCGGCAGGTGGTCGGTGACGAGCGCGCCGATCGCCCGCCGGTCCCCGGAGCGCGCGGCGACGACGACGTCGGTCTGGATCTGATCAGTGATGGTCATGGCGTCAGGCAGGGTACCGCCGGACGGCCGGCCCGCGAGGTTGACGAATGTCTCCCCGAAATCCTGTTACCGCACGGCCGCCGGTTCCGCCCGGAGATCTCTCTCCGGATTTCTTGTTATGCCGCCGGTGCGGGGCTCGCCATATCCGGTGTCAGGACGTTCGGATCTGGGAGTACACGATGAAACCATTCGCGGGACGGTGGCGGGCTCTGTGGGCGGGGGCCTTCACGGTCGTCGCCCTGGCCGCCTGCTCGACCGGCACGGGCACGGATCCGGCGCAGGAAGAGGCGGCCGGTCCGGTGCCCGGTCAGCAGGCCGCGGCCCCGGCATCGGCGGCCGGCCCGTCCACCGGAGTCGTGCCGCCGTCGGGCGCCGTGCCGTCCGCCGGATCCTCCGCGCCGGGCGCCGCCGCGCCCAGCGCCCCGCCGGCGGCCGCCACCACCGCCGGTGGCTGCGCCCGCACGGTGTCGGCCACGCCGTCGGCCAAGGTGACGCAGGTGTCGCTGCCGGCGAAGGTCGCCGGCTACGGGCAGGAAGGCGACACCGAGAACCTGCCGATGGCGATCGCGGCCCGGCCCGACGGCGGGTCGTGGCTGGCGTGGCTCGGCACGAACGGGAAGGTCTACCTCGGCAGGCTGGGCTGCGACGACAAGCTCGTCGGCACCCCCACCAGCTTCACCGGCATCGATCTGCAGGATGTCCAGGCCGACGCCGAGGGCGGGGTCGTCCTGCTGACGCGTAAGGGCAACTGCGGTGGCGGGGCGCTCTGCGGGGGCACGTCCAGCCCGTGCAACACGATGCACATGATCCGGTTCGACCTGAACGGCAAACCGGTCTGGGAGCGGCAGGTCACCAACCTGACCGGAAGCCGTACCGGTTACGACGACGGCGCCCGGTTCATCTGGTGGTACCAGCACCACGGCCGGCTGGCGACCAACGGGTCGGACTGGGCCGCCTACTTCGGTGTGGCGATCACCGTGCAGAACGGCAACTGCGTCGACGTCCACGAGGGCGACCGGCTGCAGGTGGTCGACGCGAGCGGCAAACTGCTGACCGGGCACAGGGACGCGTTCGAGGTCGGCTGCAGCCACGCGTGGACCTCGCGGGTGGTGTGGGATCCACGGACGAAACGGTTCGTGGCGGTGTGCGCCACCGACAACTCGTGCCGGATCGCGCAGCCCAACCCGTACCGGACGGTCGCGGCCGGGACCTGTGACGGCACGCTGTTCGGCGGCGACCTGGTGCTGGCGAGATCGAGCGGCTACTGGACCGCGTGGAGCCAGGGCGGCAAGATCCGGCTGGAGAGGTTCACCACCGGCAAGTCGACGTCCACGATCGACACCGGGATCGCGTCGGCCCATCCGCACCTGGTGTCGTACGGGACGGGGCGGATGCTGCTGTCCTGGCAGTCGGGATCCGGGATCGCGGCGCAGCTGTACGACTCGGGCACCGGCAAGGCGGTCGGCGGCCGGTTGAGCATCGCCGTCAAGGACCACTCCTACCAGGCCTTCAAGGCGTACGCCGACGGCAGCGCCGCCTATCCGGCGGCGGGGGCGACGACCTCGTCGATCAAGGTCGCCCGGGTGTCCTGACGGGTTCGGGGGTTGCCCTCCGTTCACAGTTCATGTTCCTGGAACCTTGCCGATAACGTTTTCGTACGTCAGGGTGACCTGCCATAGACCGCGGGTCTATCGGGTGAAAGATTCTGCCTCCTGGAGGTGAAGGCCTTCGGCTCATGAGCGAGTCCGGAACCTCATGAGGACGTCCGGGACCGCCGACGAGGCCGCGGTCCCGGACGCGCCCCAGGTCAGCCCAGCGTGTCCGCCAGTTCCGGGTAGGTAGGCGCCAGCCGGCGCAACGTTCCGGCGACGGCCTTGTCGTCTCCGCTGACCAGGTCGTACTGGAGACTGCCGACGAACCGCGCCTGCCGGGTCGCGATCGCCGCCGCGCGGCCGAGGCCCAGCCCGGCCAGTGCGGTGGCCGCGTCGGCCAGCCGCCGTGCGCCGACCCGTACCGCGAAATGGATCAGATGATCGCGTGCCTCCGGTTCCAGCCCGTCGGTGACCTGCTCGGCCAGCCGGTGCAGCCCGTCCGCGCCACCGATCGTGCCGGGCGGCACCGGGAGATCACGACCGCGAAGCCAGGCGGCGGCTCCCGGCAGTGCGGCGCGTAGCGCGTCATCGCCGGTCACCGCATCGACGTTCACAAAACCACTGCGCATCGTGTACGGGTGGGCCCGGTACCCGATCGTGTCGGCGCGCCAGGCGGCGAGGAAGTGGGAAACGGGCAGCGTCGCGTAGGGGAATCCGTGCGGATCGTGGAATCGGACCAGATCTCCGTCGACACCGAGCACGACCACGAAGTGATCCGACCTGATCGGCCCGGTCATCCCCGGAATGTGGCGCAGCAGCCCGAACTCCACCGGCCCGACGAGCACCGGCCCGTCCGCGTCCCGAAGTCTCCCGAGAGCGGTCTGCTCGTCCTCGGCCCAGTCCCGCCGGCACTCCCACCCCAGCAGCCCGATCGCCAGGTCGAGCCCTTGATCGGGGGTCCCAGCCGTACGGGTCGAAAAGCGGCAGCCGCCCCCCGAGCAACTCGAACCCGAACGGCGACCCGGTCAGAACCTCCACCACGGACGGCGGCGGAGCGCCCGCCCCGAGAACCATGACCAGCGAGTTGGCATAACAGTAGGGCCCCGAGCCGACAAATGGATGCATGCCTCGAAGCTCCCCTCTGACACGGTGGGAGAGTCAAAACCCCAGCGATAGTTGCCCTTAGTGATGATGCGATTGCGCTGTGCATTCACCCTGGGATGGATTGTCGTGGAGGGTTGCCATGGTGGTTCGCTGGCGCAGGGTCACGGAGACCCGTGGATTCCGTGAAGCCCGCATCGTTCTGTGCGCAGGTCTGCTGGTGCTGGCTGTTCTCGTGCTGGCCGGTCCGTTGGTGATGGCCGGACTGGTGGGCACGGCTCTGCCATGGGACCGGCTGGCCGACATCGGAGAAGCCTTCGGCGGGATCTCGGCCGTGCTGTCCGCGGTCGCACTCTGCGGTGTCGGCGCTTCGTTGCTCTATCAGCAGCGGCAGACGCGGCAGGAGCTGGCCGACATCGAGCGTCAGCACCACATGGAGCTGATGAGAATGGCGATCGAGAACCCCGGCCTGATGGAGGTTCTTGATGTGAAGGCGGCCGACAGTCCGCACTGGAAGCAGGAGACCTATGCCAACCTGACGATGATGTATTGGCTCACCATCTGGGAACTCGGCGAAATTGATGACGAGGAACTGCGGTCCATGACGTCGAGCATGTTCGAGAGCCCTATTTCATTGCAATGGTGGGCCCGGGTGCGCGAGGAATGGATCGGCACTCACGCGAGGCCGCGACGGCGTCGGTTTCTCGCGATCGTCAACAGTGAATTCGAGAGTGCGGAATCCGTCCGCCGGGTGCAACCGCGGCCGCCCGTGCCGGCCATCGGTGCCTCAATGCAGGGGTATGTGCTGGTTGGCGTAGCTGCTATCGGTCTCGGCTATCTCTGCGGACGACGGATTGCGCCGGTGCGAAGGCCGGTCAGGAAGGAGCGCCAGGACTCCGCCGGGTAGGTCAGGATGCCGGCGTCCGGGTTCTTCGAGTCCCGCACCATGATTGATTCCCGGTCGCCGGAAACGGCGATCTCCACACATGCGCTGTTCGCGACAGAATACGAACTCTTTCTCCAGGCTGGTTCCACGGGGCCGATACTAATGCCGCGGAAATGCGTCGGCCATCGCTCGGTGGACTGAATCTCCGGGTCGGTGTCCGTCGGCGGGGTATCCGGTATCGGACCGATGTCGGCCGCGGGGTGCGGGCGTTGGGGAGGGTGTGGAACGACAGCTCGCTCGCAGACCGGCGTTCGCGGCCGGGGTTGTGATCATGGGATCTGGGCTGGTGGCCCTGCTGGCGGCTCTGTGGGCGGCGCGCCGGGTGGCGCGGGGCACCGAGCTGTTCGGGTGGTCGACGATTCCGGCGCTGTGGCCGCTGCTCAGCGCCGTCCTGGTCTGTTCGGTGGTGCTGCTCCTCAGCCCCCGGCACGCGCGGGTCGCGGCGGTGGTGACGTTCGTCTGTTCGCTGCAACTGGTCGGTGGCGGGATCGCGGCGTCGCGGGACTGGTTCAACATTCGCGGTGGGAGCGGGTTTCCGACGTACCTCCTGGTGGTGTTGATGCCCTTGACCGCCGTGCTGGTCGCCGCGATGACGGTCGCCTGCTGTGTGGCGGCCGCGGTGCTCTGGCATCGAGGGTTGCGGTGGCGGCCGGAGCGGGTGCGCTGGGTCGTGGCGGGACTGCTGGTCGCGGTGGTGCTGCCCGTCCCGCTCGTGCTGCTCGGCGAGGAGGTGACGTTCCTGGGGCAGGCCGCGCTGGTCTGGTCGCTGCCGTGGGGCGCCGGGATCGCCGTCGCGGGCTGGCTGGAGAAGCCGCTGCGCAAGGTGGCCGCCGCGACCGTGGGAGCCAGTGTCCTGCTCACCCCGGCGATACTGATCACCTGGGCCCTGACCTGGGCGGTGCTGCACCTGGTGGACACCGTCGGCCGGGACGCCCTGATGATCGGGGTGGTGGCGGTGCTGTCGGGCTGGGCCGGCGTCGCCTACCTGATGTGGCGCCGGCCGGCCTAGGCGAGCGGACAGGCTCGGCTCGGCAGCCCATCGCGCGCCGTGCCCGGCCGAGCCGGCCCGCCGTCCCGGCCCTCCGGGCGAGCCGCCGTGCCACCGGCGGACGGCGGCGGGTGGTGAGCCGGGCTGATCCCGCCCTGACGCTGTCTCCGCAGTGGACTTGACACCTCCGGCCCACCCCTGTCAGTCTTTTGCGACAGGGGGGTGTCAGAGAAATCTGACGGCCGGAGGAGAGGGGCAGCCGATGACCGGGGACGAGCTGGTGTCTCTGCTGGCCGCGCTCGCCAGCCCGCATCGGCTGCGGATCCTCGCCGCCCTCACCGACGGCCGCACCTACGTCAGCGAGCTGGCCCGGCGGCTGCGGATGAACCGGCCACTGCTCTACATGCACCTGCAGAAGCTGGAGGCGGCCGGCCTGGTCACCGGCGAGCTGGTGACCGCCGCCGACGGCAGCTCGGTGAAGTATGTCGAGGCTGTCCCGTTCGTGGTGACCCTCGACCTCGACGCGATCGCAGCGGCCGCCCCGACGGTGACCCTTCCGGGCCCGGCCGCAGACAAGGGGAAGTGAGCCATGGACATCGCCCAGACCTCCGTCATCGCCGTCGCCGTGATCGTCGTGGCGGTGGCCGCCACGATCGGGCTCATCGCGTTCGGCGTCTACCGGGCCCGGTTCGCCGCGGCCCGCGAGGACAACTACCGGCAGCTGGCCGGCCGGGTGGCCGACGACCTGACCGGTGTGCGCACCGAGCTCGGCGAGGTCCGTCAGCGCCTGGCCGCGCTGGAGAAACTGCTGACCCAGATCGGCTGACACGTTCCGGACGCGGGGGAGGCGTACGAGATGGGAAGAACCTGGATCCGGACGGCGGGCGCGATGATCGCCTGCCTGGCCTCGCTGCTGCCGGCCTCGCCGGTCGCGGCGGCCGGCGGTGAGCCGGCCACCGAGAGATACCTGCACGAGTACATGGCGAGGATCAAGGCGCCCGGCCTGGCGTTCGCGGTGATCCGCGGCGACCGGGTGATCCAGCGTGGCGCCTGGGGCGTCGACGGCGACGGACGGCCGATCACCACCACGACGCCGTTCATGCTCGGGTCGACCAGCAAGTCGTTCACCGCCCTCGCGGTCACCCAGCTCGCCGACAGCGGCCGGATCGACCTCGACACGGCGGCCGTCACCTACCTGCCGTGGCTGCGCCTCGGTGACGAGACCACCGCGCGGACGGTCACCGTCCGTCACCTGCTGACGCACACCAGCGGACTGCCGCAGGTCTGGAGCAGCGACCTGACCGACCGCTACGACAACGATCCCGGCGGCCTGGCGAGATCGGTGCGCGACCTGGCCGGCCTACGGCCGATCAAACCCCTCGGTCAGGGGTACGCCTACAGCGATGCCAACTACATGATCCTCGGCGCGCTGGTGGAGAACGTCACCGGCGACAGTTTCGGCGGCTACCTGCGCCGTCACGTCCTCGACCCGCTCGGCATGACCCACGCCGCGGCCACCGCCGCCGAGGCCACCGCCGTGGGACTGCCCGCCGGCCACCGCTACTACCTGGGCCGGCCACAGCGCTTCGCCACACCCTTCGACACCGCCGGAGTGCCGTACGGGTTCCTCGCCGCCGGACTCGACGACCTGACGCGGTACACGATGTTCCAGCTCAACGGCGACCCCCGGATCCTCGGCGCGGACGCCCTGACCCGGATGCACACCGGAACCGCCGACACCGGCCACGGCACATACGGCTTCGGCTGGCAGAACAGCACCCTCGACGGCGTCGGCGCCCGCATCGTCTGGCACGCCGGCGCGACCCCGAACTACTTCAGCCACATCGTCCTGGCCCCCGACGCGGGCCTGGCCGTGGTCGTCCTGACCAACATCTACGGCCTGCCGATGGACGGGCCGCTCAGCTCCGGGGCGTTCAATGTCGCGCGCCTGCTGCTCGGTGGCGTGCCCGCCGACGCCGCCGAGGACCCGATGCACCGGTGGGCGCTCATCGGGCTGCTCGGGGCGGCCGCGCTGCTGGCCGCCGCCGTGGTCCGGTCGTGGATCCGCCCGGTCCGCCGGGTCCTGGCGCCGGTCGCCGGGTGCGCCGCCCTCGCCGGCGCCGCCGGGTGGCTGACCCCCTCCCTCTGGAACGGCGCCGACCTCGCGAAACTCCGGCTGTGGGCGCCGGACGTCGGGCACGCGATCCTCGCGGTGGCCGCCCTCTGCGCGGTGCTCGCCCTGACCCGTCTGTACCGGGGCCTGTCCCACCGGCGGCCCCGCGCCGGCTCACCGGCCGCTGATCCGGTCGCCGGGACGCCGAGCCGCCGTGCCGGGCTCACCGGCCGCTGATCCGGTCGCCGGGATGCCAGCGCCGCCGTGCCGGGGTCACGGGCCGCTGATCCGGGTGCCGAGGCGCCGCGCCGCCGGCCCGGCCGCCGCGCGGACCCGGGGGTCCGGGTCGTCGAGGAGAGCGCGGACCCGTTCGGCGGCGGAACGGTTCCCGAGGCGCGCCAGGGCGGTGGCCGCGTTCGCCCGTACCAGGGGATCCGCATGGGTGAGGGCCTTCAGGAGGTCGTCACCCGATGCCCAGGCGGGCTTGTGGCCCAGCAGCCAGACATACGCGCGCGCCACGTGCAAGCCGGAATAGTCGAGGGACACGTACTGCCTCGGGCCCTCGATGGCGGCCAGCCCCCGGCCGGCGGCGTGCCGGGCACGGCGGTCCGGCGCGGTCCGGAACAGGTGCCACAGGGCGGGCAGCGCCCGCGGGTCGCCGATGCGGGCCAGCGCCGCCGCGGCCCGGCCGGCGTGACCGGTGTCGCAGAGCCGGATCAGCGCGGTGACCGCCCGCTCGTCGCCGTGCCGGGCCAGGACCCGGGCCGCGCGGTCACGAACCGTCGGATCCGGATCGTCGCACGCGGTGACGGCGGCGTCGGTCACCTCGGGGCCCCCGATCCGGTGCAACGCCCGGAGCGCGTGGTCGCGGACGTCCGGCGCCGGGTGGGCGGTCAGATCGAGCAGCGTGGGCACGGCCTCGCGGGAGCCGATCTTGCCGAGCGCGTCGACGGCCGGGATCGGCGCGGACCCCAACCGGGCCAGCCGGCACAGCACCGGCACGGCGGCCACGGACCGCAGCTCACCCAGCGCCAACGGCCCGTCGTGCCACCACCGTGGCTCGGTGACCTCGTCGAGCAGGACCGGGAGGACGGCGCTGCCGTGCTCGGCTAGCCAGCCGCGGTCGTCCCGCCACGGCGGGTCCACCGAATCCAGGGGACGGGCCAGCAGGGCTGCTCGGGCCAGCGGGCCACCGATGGCTCGCAAACGCCGCACCGCCGCGAGACGTGCCCACCGCAGCCGCGGCTCGGTACCGGTGACCAGCGGCCGGAGGACAGCGATCTCCGCGTCGTCGCCCGGGCCGGCCAGGCCATGGATCGCCATCGTCGTCACGTCCGGATCGTCGAGGTCGACCCGGCCGAGCAGCAGCGTCCGGTCGGCGGGGTCCCGCGCCGCGGCCCGCGCCACGACCGCGACCATCCGCTCCCAGTCGTCGGCCGCCTCCCACCACTGCGCGGACATGCGCCGGATCGGCTCCAGAGCGCTGGTGTCCGGCTTCGACGCGAGCGCGTGGATCGCGCCCCGGATCGCCGTGAGACAGCACTGCCGGGGCGGCCGCGCGGTCTCCGCCCCATGGACGGCCGACTGCTGCTCCGCCCCTGCGATCTCCGCCTGATAGCCGGCCAGCAGCGCTGCCGCCGCCTCGGCATCCCCGATCTCGCTGAGGGCACGCGCATACGGGCCGAGATGCTCACCGGGAGCCACGGTGATGGACGGCGCCGCCCGTGGGCCCGGGCCGGGCGCGACGGTCAGCCCAAGGGCCTTGGCCAGGCGCAGATGCTGCTCCCGGTACAGGTGCGGGTGGCGGGTGCCGTTCTCGGTGAGTACGGCGTACCGGATCAGGGCCGCCTCCGGGTCACGGAGAAGGCGTGCGGTGAATGCCTCCAGCAGGAACGACGGGCCCTGCTGGACGGCTTCGACGAGCCGCACCACCGCCGCGGGCACCCCGGCCCGATAGAGGTCGAGCGACGTCACACCGCGATCCGGCGTCGCATACAGCCAGGCCGCCTGCACCTGGGCGGTGCTGCCCCCGGCCGCCGCGACATGCCCGGCCACCCGCTCCAGGTGACCGGTGAAGAGCCCGTCGCCGAAGAGCTGGCCCCGATGCGCCCGGCCCGCGATCCGGCGTGCCCGTCCCCATCCCATCAGGACAGTGCACCCTACCGGGACAAGGCGCCGGCCGCGGCGGTGAGGATCTCGGTGACGACCTGGTCGGCGGCGCCTGGTTTGCCGTGGCCGGCCGCGTGGTGAGCCAGCGCGGCCCGGCGCTGGGGGTCGGCGAGCAGCGTGGTCAGGGTCTCGCGGAGCCGCTCGGGGGTGGCGTCGGCGCCGTCGAGCATGACCGCCGCGTCCTGCTGGGCCAGGTGCCGGGCGGTGATGCGCTGCTCGTCGCCGGCCGCGTGCGGGTACGGCACGAGCACGCACGCCTTGCCCAGGGCGGTCAGCTCGGCGACCGTGCCGGCGCCGCTGCGGGCCACCACGACGGCGGCCGCGGCGAGCAGGTCGGGCAGCTCCTCGTGGATGAAGTCGAGGACGTGGTAACGGTGTGCCAGGTGGGCGGGCAGGCCGGCGGCGACCTGCTGCATCTCGGCGTGGCTGAGGCTGCCGCACTGGTGCACGATCTGGCAGTGCTCCAGCAGCTCGGGCAGCGCGCCGGTGAGCATCCGGTTGATCTGCTGCGCCCCGGCGGCGCCACCGGTCACCAGCACCAGGGGGACGGCCGGGTCCAGCCCGTACGCCGCGAGGCCCTTCTCGGGGTCGCCGGCGAGGACGGCGGGACGGATCGGGTTGCCGGTGACGACCGCCCGCGACCGCGACCGGGCCGGCAGGTGCTCCAGGGACGCCTCGTGGCTGAGCAGGATGCGGGTGGCGAACCGGGCCAGGATGCGGTTGGCCAGCCCGAGACTCAGGGTCTGCTCGTGCATCAGGTAGGGCACCCGGAACAGGGCGGCGGCCAGCCCGATCGGCACCGACACGAACCCGCCGGTGCTGAGCACGACCGCCGGACGGGTCCGGGCGACGGTGAACGCGGCCTGCAGGATGCCGAGCGGGATCCGGAACGCGTCGACGACGTTGCGCAGCAGGTCGCGGGGGCTGACCGAGCGGCGCAGCTTGCCGGTGGTGACCGCCTTGAACGGGATGTGGTTACGGACGGCGATCTTCGCCTCCAGGCCGTCGGCGACACCGACCCACAGCAGCTCGGGCTCGGCGCCGGTCTCGGCGAGCCGGGCCTGGAGCGCGTTGACAGTGGTCAGAGCGGGGTAGGTGTGTCCGCCGGTGCCGCCACCGGTGACGATCATGCGCAGTCCGCGCAGACGCTGGGTGCCGTAGACGGGCATGTGCAACCACTTTCGAGTGTTCCGAGCCGGTGGGACGCCGCAGTCTACGCCGTGACCGACGGGATGGTGGCCGTCAGCGCCCAGTCGTGGCCGATGTCGGCCGCGGTGCGCAGCAGTCTCGGCAGGTGGTCGTCGAGAAGTGTCTCCACCGACGTCTCCGCCGCGTGCACCGTCACGTTGAGGGCGGCGATGACGTTGCCGTCGCCGTCGCGCACACCGGTGGCCACCGACCGGATGCCGGGCGCCAGGTCCTGGTCGGCGAGCGCCCACCCCTTCGCGCGGACCTCGCGCAGCGCCGTCTCCAGCTCGCTGTCGGCGGGCTGCCAGCGGGCGGCGATCCCGGACCGGGACGGCTCGGCGAGGACACCGGGCACCGCCGCCGGCGGCAGGGCCGCGAGCAGGACCTTGCCCATCGAGGTGGCTGCCGCGGGGAAACGGGTGCCGATGCTCACCGCCAGGGTCACGATCTTCGGTACGGCCACCCGCGCCACATACACGATGTCGGACCCGTCGAGCTGCGCCATCGACGTCGACTCGCCGGTCTGCGCGACCAGTTTCTCCATGTGCGGCCGGGCCACGTCCCACATGCTCAGCGAATGGACATAGGCCATGCCGAGGTCGAGCACCCGCGGGGTGAGGGCGTAGCCGCGGCCGGCGCCCCGCACGTACCCCAGGGTCTCCAGGGTGATCAGGATCCTCCGGACCGTCGGGCGGGCCAGCCCGGTCAGCCCGGCGATCTCGCTGAGCGTCATCGACGGGGTGCCGGGCCGGAAGGTGCGCAGGACGTCGAGGCCGCGGGCGAGCGCCTCGATGAAGTCGGGACCCGTGCCCCTTCCGGTGTCAGTCATCCCGCCAATGCTTTCATTCGGACGTTCCCGAGCCGTAGTCGGTGTACTGGTACGGGTTGTCGAACAGCTCGGCCTGCGGCAGGTCCGGGTTCTGGCCGCGCAGCCACGCCTCCTCGCCGAGCGTCTCGCGCAGGTGGGACACGGTCGCGTCGACGCCGTTGCGGGCGGCCGCCAGATCGATCCCGACGAGCCTGCCGTCACGTTTGACGACCGCCCCGCCGACCACGACGGTGTGCACGTCGCCGCGCTGGGCCTGGAAGGCGACGTGGCCGTACGGGTGCAGGATCGGGAACATCGCGGGCGAGGCGTCGTTCTTGAGCAGCACGATGTCGGCCTGCCGCCCGGGGGTGAGCGAGCCGAGCCGCGCGTCCAGGCCGAGCGCCCTGGCGCCGCCGCGGGTGGCCCAGTCGACGACCTGCTCGGCGCGCAGGTGGTGGTGGGTGACGGTCTCCTGTTTCGCGTGGGCCTCCAGGTGCTCGCGGGACCGGTCGGCGCTGAGTGTGGTGCGCATGGCGGTGAACAGGTCGCCGCTCCACCAGACGCTGGTGTCCATCGACAGCGACACCGGGATGCCGTAGCGGCGCAGCGCCCAGGTGGGTGGGTAGCCCTGGCCGGCGCTCTGCTCGCTCTCGGTGGACACGCTGACCGAGCCGCCGGTCGCGGCGATCCGGTGGTACGAGTCGGCGCTGAGCGTGGCGGCGTGGACGTACACGGTGCCGGGGGTCATGAAGCCGTTCTCGTACATCAGCCGGATGCCGTCGTCGTTGGTGGCGCCCCACACGCCGGCGTGGGTGGTGACCGGGACGCCGAGCTCGCGGGCCACCTCGAAGGCCGCCTTCTCCGGGAACGCGGGGTCGCCGGTGACGTCGAAGGCGAGCTGGAAGCCTTCGAGCCGGCCGCCGTCGATGCGGCGGCGGTGGAAGTCGCGGAAGCCGTCGGAGGCCGACCACTCCCACGGGCCCTGCTGGATGTTGCCGTAGGCGAGGACGAATCGTCCGGGCACCGACTCGAGGGCGTCGACGGCGGCGTCGGCGTGTTGCGGGGTCTGCAGGCCGTGGGACCAGTCGACGGTGGTGGTGACGCCGGCGTCGAGGGCCTCGATCGCGCCGAGCAGGTTGCCGGCGTGGATGTCCTCGGGCCGGAAGTGCTTTCCGGATTCGAGGTAGTACCAGACGAAGTACTGGGTGAGGGTCCAGTCGGCGCCGTAGCCGCGCATGGCGGTCTGCCACAGATGCCGGTGGGTGTCGATCATGCCGGGCATGACGATGCCGCCGGAGGCGTCGATCTCGTCGGCGTCGTCCGGGGCGGTGAGGTGGTGGCCGATCGCGGCGATCCGTCCGTCGACGGCGAGCACGTCGGCGCCGGGCAGCACCGTGTGGGTGTCGTCCATGGTCAGGACCAGTCCGTTGCGGAAGATCACCGGTCTTGCGACGCTCATCTGCGCTCCTTTCGGACTGCTGTCCGCATGGCGGTCAGCTTGGTCAGGCCAGCGTGTTCCCGGTCACTTGCGTTGTCAAGGATTTGTTTCGGCGCGATGACGAGGTGGTTGACAGGGTGCGTGACGGCGAGCACTCTGATCGAGCGGACAGGTGTCCGTAGAACGGGCGGTAACTGATGGCTCAGCAACCCAAGGGCCCACTGGACGGCCTGCTCGTCGCCGACTTCTCGCGGATCCTCGCCGGGCCGTACGCGACGATGCTCCTGGCCGACCTGGGCGCGCAGGTGATCAAGGTGGAGGGGCCGGGCGGGGACGACACCCGCACCTGGATGCCACCGGTCCGCGACGGCGTCTCCACCTACTATCTGGGCATCAACCGCAACAAGCGGTCGATCGTGCTGGACCTCAAGGACCCCGGGGACCGGGCCGCCGCCCAGGAGCTGGCCCGCCGCGCGGACGTGCTGATCGAGAACATGCGGCCCGGCGGCCTGGCCCGGTTCGGTCTCGACTACGACACCGTCGCCGCGGCCAACGAGCGGATCGTCTACGCCAGCATCAGCGGATTCGGCTCCGGCGCGGGCGCGGCCCTGCCCGGGTACGACCTGATGGTCCAGGCGATCTCCGGGCTGATGAGCCTCACCGGCGACCCGGACGGCTCGCCCTACCGCGCCGGGATCTCGGTCTTCGACGTGATGGCGGGCCTGCACGCGAACATCGGCATCCTGGCCGCCCTGCACCGGCGCGCCGACACCGGGCGCGGCCAGCACATCGAGGTCAACCTGCTCAGCTCGGCGCTCTCCGGCCTGGTCAACCACTCCAGCGGGTACGTGGCCGGCGGCACCGTGCCCTACCGGATGGGCAACGCGCACCCGAGCCTCTTTCCGTACGAGCCGCTGCCGGTGGCCGACGGCGAGCTGATCGTCATCGCCGGCAACGACGGGCAGTTCCGCAAGCTGTGCCAGGTCCTCGGGCTCGACGGGCTCCCGGAGGACCCACGATTCGGCCGCAACCAGGACCGTACGGCCAATCGCGAAGAGTTGCGCCCGATCCTGGTGGAACGCCTCCGCACGAGGACCCGCGACGAGTGGTTCCGCGACCTGATGGCGGCCGGGGTGCCGTGCGCGCCGATCAACACCATCGACGGCGGCGTCGCCCTGGCCGAGGAGCTCGGCCTGGATCCGGTGGTCACCGTGGGCGGTGTGCCCGGCGTCCGCAATCCCATCACGTTCTCCCAGACCCCGGCGCGGTACGAGCTTCCGCCGCCCGGACTCGACGAACACGGCGAGGAGATCCGCGCATGGCTGACGAACTGAGGTTCCCCACCGGCCTCGGCACCTCCGACGCGGACAGCATCTCGCTGCTCGGGCAGGATCTCGCGGCCGACCTGATGGGGCGGGTGGGGTTCGGGGAACTGGCGTTCTGGCTGGTCGCCGGACGCCGCCCGAGCGCGGGGGAGGTGCGGCTGTTCGAGGCGGTGCTCGTCGCGCTCGCCGATCACGGGTTCACGCCGACCGCCATCGCGGCACGGCTCACGTACCTCTCCGCGCCGGATTCCCTGCAGGGCGCCCTCGCGGCCGGGCTGCTCGGCGGCGGCTCACGATTTCTCGGGGTCACCGAGGACTGCGGCCGATTCCTGGCGACGGTTCTGGCCTCCGCCGAGGGTGACGACGTGGACGCGATCGCCCTCGACGCGGTCACCACGGCCAAGGCGGAGAAACGATTCGTGCCGGGGCTCGGTCACCCCGTGCACAAGGTCGAGGACCCGCGGACCCCGGTGCTGATCCGGATCGCCACCGAGGAGGGGATCTACGGGCCGCACCTGCGTCTGTTCGAGGCGATCGGCCGCGTACACCCGCAGGTCCTGAACCGGAAGCTGCCGCTCAACGGCGCCGGAGTCTGCGGCGCCGCCCTCGCCGATCTGGGGTTGCCGGTGGAGATGTTGCGCGGATTCGCGCTGCTGGCCCGTGCCGCCGGCCTGCTCGGGCAGATCGCCGAGGAACGCCGCCGCCCGATCGCCAACGACATCTATCTGACCGTCGACCGCAACGCCGTCTACGAGGCATAGGAAGGATCGATTCATGGCCAGCATCGTCGCGGTCATCGCCTCGACGCATCACCCCTTCTACTACCGGGCCAGCACGTCGACCGGTGAGGACCGTCCACCGTTCGCCGACGAGTGGACCCGCAAGATCCTCGCCTTCCGGGAGACGCTGACCCGTGCCGACCCGGACGTCCTGGTCATGGTCGGCTCTGATCACTTCCATCAGCTGTGGCTCGACAACATGCCGCAGTTCCTGGTCGGCAAGGCGCCCTTCTACGACGCGAACTGGTACAACGAGGAGCGCGAGTTCGGGCTGCCGCGGATGACGCTGAAGGGGCAGGAGGACCTGTCGGCGCACATCCTGCGGGCCGGCCTCGACGAGGGCTTCGACCTGGCCTTCAGCAACGAGCTGCGGATCGACCACAGCATCACCTGCCCGATCATCACGCTGCGGCCGGAGGCGGACCTGCCGATCGTGCCGATCTACACCAACATCTTCGCGCCGCCGCTGCCCCGGCCGACCCGGTTCGTGCAGCTCGGCGCGGCCATCCGCACGATCATCGAGCAGTGGCCGTCGCACCTGCGGGTCGCCGTGATCGGAACCGGTCACCTCTCGCTGGAGCTGGGCGGGCCGCGGCAGTTCGGGCCGCACGGGCCGGACCCGGCGTTCGACGAGAAGGCCGTCGGCTGGATCGCCGACGGCGACCTCGACGGGTGCCTGCGGGAGGTGACCCTGGACAGCCTGCACGCGCCCGGGAACGCCACCCACGGATTCATGGACTTCATGCTGATGATGGGTGTCGCCGGGGCCGGGGTGAAAGCCGACTACGTCGACACGTTCGACCTGTTCCACACGATGGAGGCCTACTTCACCTGGTACCCGTCCGCGCGGGGAGGGGCACGATGAGCAAATACCTGCTGAACAAGTTCCTCTTCACCGTCGACCGCGACCCGGAACTCGTCGAACGCTACCGCGAGGATCCGCGCGAGCTGGTCACCTGGTGGGAGTCGACGATGGCCAACTCGCTGCTCAACTGCCATTCCGGTGAGGCGAGCACGTGGCTGGGGTTCACCCCGGAGGAACGGGAGGCGCTGATCGCCCACGACCATGTGCGGCTGTTCGCGATGGGCTCCCACCCGTTCCTGACCTTGACACTGTTCATCGCCATGTTCGAGCGGGACAACACCGGGCCCCTCGAATACCAGAAGGCGTACGGGGCGGCGCTGGCCGGGTTCTCGCTGCCGTACCCGGACATCGCGACATGATCGACGCCGTGGTTCTGCGGGAGTGCGGGCGGCCGCCGGTCCTCGAACGGCGGGCCGCTCCGGTTCCCGGTGACGGCTCGGTGCTGGTCGACGTCGTGGCGGCGCCGATCACTCCGCTGGACCTGCTCTGCGCCTCCGGCACCAGCTACTTCGGCGCGCCGGCGACACCCTACGTGCCCGGTGTGCAGGGTGTCGGGCATCTCGCCGACGGCACCGCCGTGTGGTTCGCGACGCCGGCCGGGATGCGCCCCGGTGACGGGAGCATGGCGTCGGTCGTGGCGGTGCCCGAGGACGACCTCGTCCCGCTGCCCGGCGGCACGCCCCTGATCCTGGTGGCCGCGCTCGGGCTGTCCGCGGTCGCCGCGCTGGGCGCGCTGCGGGCCGCCGGCAGCCCGGAGGGACGCACCGTGCTGGTGCTCGGCGCCGGTGGCACGGTCGGGCAGGCGGCGATCCAGCTGGCGTTGCTCTCCGGAGCACGCCGGGTGATCGCCGTGGCCCGTTCCGAGGCCGCCCGGCGGCACGCCGCGAGCCTCGGCGCGACAGCCGTCCCGATCGAGGCGCTCGACGAGCCGGTCGATCTGGTCGTCGACCCGGTCTTCGGCGCTCCCGCGGCGGCGGCGCTGCGCGTGCTGCGTCCGGGCGGAAGCCTGGTCAACCTCGGTTCCGCGGCCGGCGCGACCGCCCCGATCGACTCGGCCACGCTGCGCAGCGGCTCGCTGCAGATCCTCGGTTACACCAACAACGCGCTGTCACCACGACGGCGGGCCGACATGATCACCGAGATCGCCGCCCACGCCACGGCGGGCCGCCTCACCGTGACCCACGAGGCGATCCCCGTCACCGCCACCGAGGACGCCTGGGAACGGGACGACCCGGGCCGGCGCGTGCTCACCTTCTGAGCCCGGCCGGCCCGTGCTCACCCGTCCAGGCGGGCGCGGTAGTGCTCGGCGCTGCTGCGCTCGCCCAGGCGTTCGGCGGCGGCCACGGCGGCCTCCGACACCGACGGCGCCAGGCCCGGCATCGCCCGTGCGTGCCGGTCGCCCTCGGCGAACGCCGGACCGGCCACCTCGGGGTCCGCCACGCCGGCCAGCAGGAACAGCTCCTCCACATACGAGTGGCCCAGGCCGATGCCGGTCCAGCCGGGCACCGCCCGCAACGCCACCGCGCAGTCGCGCAGCGCCGCCCCCGCCGCGACGTGATCGCCGGCCCGGCGCTCCAGCTCGGCCAGCCTCCGGAACCCGGCGGCGTGCTCGATCGGGCCGCGGCTGAACGCCTGCCGCTCCCGTTGCGCGGCCGCCGCCTCCGCGAACGCCCCCAGCCCGGGAAGGTGGTGCAGGAGCATGTCCAGCGTGTCCCGGTCACGCGGCCGGTCCGCCGCCCACCGGTCGAGCAGCTCCCGGACCAGGCCGGGGTCGCCGACCAGCTCGGCCCGTTCCAGCCAGGTGGCCAGCTCCTCGTCGGCCGGGTCGGCGGGAAACCACGACCGCGTCTCGTCCCACCAGTCGTCGAGATCCTGCTCCGACTCCGGGGCCAGCCGGAGGATCTCGTCCCGGTCGGGGTGGTCACCGGCCCGGACGAGCGCGACGGTCCGCTCCACCCCGGCGGCGAACAGGTATTCGCTGTCGTAGCCGCACCAGGTGTCCTGACCGGCCCGCTTGATCCGCCACTGCAGCCACACGTCCTCCGGCTGCCGGAACTCGGCGAGCAGGAACCCGGCCAGCTTGACCTCCTCGGTCAGGTCACCGGTCCGCGCCTCCTGCCCGGCCAGGCACCGCACCAGCGCGCGATCCTCCGGCCGGCGGTCGAACTGCAGCGCCCACAGCACCCGGGCCCGCAACCGGGCGGCGGCGTCACCCTCGTGGCGCAGCTCCTCCCACGCGTCCTCGGACGCACGCATCCGTAGCAGCTCCCGCCGGGCCGGCGCCATCAGCGCCTCCGTGAAGTCGGTCATCGTGCAGCACCTCTCCGGGCGGCCCTTCTCCGGCAGCGGACGGTCTGAACAGCGGCGCGATCGATCGTAGTGGCCGCCGCCGGTGCCCTCCGGAGTGGTCGTTGTTATCGATCACACGATGACCGGCGAACGCCTGTGATCGAACATGTTCGAATCGTTGACTCCGCATCTGTGATCGTTAACGTCCTCTGTGTCGGCTCCCAGACCAGGAGGAACGCCCATGTCCGCCCGCTCGCTGCTCGCCGCGTCCCTGCTGACGACGGGGTTCGCCGTGGTGCTCTCCGGCGCCCCGGCGCAGGCGGCCGCCCTGGCCACCGGCGCCCGGTCGCTGGAGGCGGTCAACTACCCGGGCCGGTACGTCCGGCACCTCGACAGCCTCGGCCGGATCGACCCGATCACCGCGAGCAGCACGGCGCAGGCCAAACTCGACGCCAGCTTCACCGTGGTGAACGGGCTCGCAGCGCCGTCGTGCTACTCGTTCCAGGCGAAGAACGGCCAGTTCCTGCGGCACCGTGACTACCGGCTGCGGCTGGACACCAACACCGGCGACGCCACGTTCCGCTCCGACGCCACCTTCTGTGCCGTCGACGGCTCGGTCAGCGGGTCGGTCGCGCTCGTGTCGTACAACTATCCGGACCGGCGGATCCGGCACCGCGACCACGAGCTGTGGCTCGACACCTACCAGGACACCGCGGCGTTCAAGGCGGACAGCTCCTTCCGGCTCGTCAGCCCGTGGGCGCCGAAGACCGCCCGGAACCCCGTGCTGCCCGGCCTCTTCGCCGACCCGCAGATCGTCAACTTCAACGGTCGCTACTACCTCTATCCGACCACCGACGGGTACGCCGGCTGGGGCGGCACGTACTACAAGGCGTTCTCCTCCACCGACCTGGTGAACTGGACCGACCACGGAGTGATCCTCGACCACGGGCCGGACGTGTCGTGGGCCGACAACTCGGCGTGGGCGCCCGCCGTCGCCACCCGCAACGGCCGGTACTACCTGTACTTCTCCGGCGGTCCGGCCAGTGGCAACACGGCCAAGCAGCTGGGCGTGGCGGTGGCCGACTCGCCGACCGGGCCGTTCAAGGACGCGCTGGGCCGGCCGCTGGTGACCAGTGGCCAGTTCTCCGGCGGGCAGGCCATCGACCCGGCGGTCTTCACCGACACCGACGGCCAGTCCTACCTCTACTGGGGGCAGGGCGTGTGCCGGGCGGTGCGGCTCAACGCCGACATGACGTCCTTCGACACCACGCAGGTACGCACGATCACGCCGGCCGGCTACAACGAGGCGCCGTTCGTCATCAAACGCAACGGCGTCTACTACCTGATGTGGTCGGAGAACGACACCCGCAGCGAGGACTACCGGGTCGCGTACGCCACCGGCACCTCGCCCCTGGGCCCGTGGACCAACCGCGGCGTGATCCTGCAGAAGCGCCTCGACCTGGGCATCAAGGGCACCGGCCACCATTCGGTGGTGCAGGCCCCCGGCACCGACACCTGGTACATCGCCTACCACCGGTTCGCCGTGCCGGCCGGGGACGGCACCAACCGGGAGACCGCCGTCGACCGTCTCGAGTTCAACACCGACGGCACGATCCGGCCGGTCACCCCGACACTCTGAGCGCCGCCCGGCCCGGCCGGGTCGTCAGTAGCGGAAGGCGCCGACCAGGACGTTCAGCTCGCTGGACATGCGGGCCAGGTCCTCGGTCGCCTGCCGGGTCTCGCTGACGCCCCGGCTGGTGCTCTGGGCGGCAGTGGCGACCATGGTGATGTTCTGGGCGATCTCGGTGGTGCCGGTCGCGGCCTCGGCGACGCTGCGGTTCATCTCCGCGGTGGTGGCGGTCTGCTCCTCGACCGCGGAGGCGATGGTGGTCTGGAAATCGCTGATCCGGGCGATCACGTGGGAGACCTCCTCGATCGCGGAGACCGCGCCGGTGGTGTCGGCCTGGATGGTCTCGATGCGGCGGGAGATGTCCTCGGTGGCCCGGGCCGTCTCCTGGGCCAGGTCCTTGACCTCCGAGGCGACGACCGCGAAGCCCTTGCCCGCGTCACCGGCCCGGGCCGCCTCGATGGTCGCGTTCAGCGCCAGGAGGTTGGTCTGCTCGGCGATCATCGTGATCACCTTGATGACGTTGCCGATCTCCGCCGACGACTCGCCCAGCTTGCTCATCGTCGCCGACGTGGCGGTGGTGATGTCGACGGCCTCGGACGCGACCCGGGCGGCCTCTGCGGCGTTCTGCGAGATCTCGCGGATCGACGCGCCCATCTCCTCGCTGCCGGCCGACACCGTCTCGACGCTGCGCGACACCTCCTCGGCCGCCGCCGACACCGTCTGCGCCTGCGACGACGCCTGCTCGGCGGAGGCGGCCATCTGCAGCGCGGTGCCGGACATCTGCTCGGCGGCGCCGGCCAGCGCCGTGGCCGAGCCGTCGATGGTCTGCACGGTACGCCGCAGGTTCTCCACCGCGCGGTCCAGCGCCCGGGCCATCTGTCCCGGCTCGTCGCGCGAGGTCACCCCGCTGGTCCGGGTCAGGTCGCCGTCGGCCAGCGCCTCGCACACCCCGCGGACCCTGGTCAGCGACCGGACGATGCGCCGGGCCACGGCAACGCCCAAGGCCAGGGCCAGCAGCGCGCCCGCGACGATCATGAGGATCGAGGCGCGCCGGCCGTTCTCGTAGCCGCTGTGCGCCCGGTCGCCGTTGCGGACGGCGTCGGCGGTCTCGGCGGCGTCCAACTCGACCAGCTGGCCGTCGACCGTCTTCATGATCGGCGCTACCCTGTCGTTGCGGATCCGCGCCCAATCGGCGAGCTCGTTGCGCGCGCCGGCGGGGAGCAATTCGCCGTGGGCGATGGTCACATACGAGTCCCAGGACGCCTGCACGGCGTCGATGAGGTCGGCCGGGGCGGCCGGGTTGCTCGCCCGGTAGGCGGTCATCGCCGCGTCGAACTGCTCGATCCGGGTGTCGAACTCCTTGGTGTAGGAGTCGACCTCGCCCTGGTTCTGCGAGATCGCCTGGTTGGCGGTCGACAGGCGTGCCCGGTAGAAGGCGGTCTTGATCTCGCCGACCGCCTTGATGCTGGCCACGTTGCTGGTCAGGATCAGCTCCGCGGCCTGGCTGCTGGTGCGCAGCTCGACCAGGCCGAACACGCCGACGACCACGGCGACCACCACGCCGGCCACGACCGCCGTGAGGATCTTGACGTTGACGCTCAGGTCGTCGAAGAACGATGTCGCCACGACAGGCCCCTCACAGCGGCGGAGAACAGAGCACGAAGCTTCACTATCCCGCCCGGAACGACCACGTGAGGGAGATTCAGATAATCCGTCAGCCCTGGTACGGCGGCGCGACACCCCAGCCCCAGTGCGGCACCGGGGCCTGCCGCGGCGGGGTGGCGCCGGGCTGGGAGTTGGCGAGCGCCAGGCGGGTGCCCCACTCGATGTAGCCCATGAACGCGGCCCGGAACTCGGGGTCGGCGGGCAGTCCCACCTCGTCGGCGGCGTCGGCGAGCAGGTCGACCCAGCGGCGCCGCTGCCGCTCGGTGATCGCCTTGCCGAGGTGGTGGCTGAGCATCGCGGGGTATCCGCCGCGCTCGCCGGTGTAGCGGGCCGGGCCGCCGAACACCTCGGCCAGCCACATCGCGACGTGCCGGGGATGGCCCGGATCCATGTGGGCGAAGAGCGGCCCGACCACGTCGTCGGCGGTGACCAGCTGGTAGAAGCGCTCGGTGAGCCGCTCCAGCGCGTCGGCGCCGCCGGCCCAGTCGTAGAGGCTGGGCACCGACCCGCCGGCCCCGGCCACCACGGTGCGCTCGTAGTGGCGCATCTCCTCGATGGCCTCGATGTAGGGGCGGATCTCGGCCAGGAAGCCGGGGAACAGGTCACCGCCCCGGAAGCCCTTCAGGTGGTCCTCGGCCGAGGTCCACGTGATCCGCAGAATGTAGACGCCCGGCTCGTCGGCGCAGCGGCTCAACTCGTAGTCGACGCACTGCGGCGCCAGGGTCAGGAAGCGGGCCGCGCGACCGTACGCCGCTTCGAACTCCGCCGTGTCGCCGGGGATGCGATACCGGATGTACTCGACCGTCATACGTCCACCATAGACGGTGCAACGCTGTAACTATGTAATCGGCACGTGGGGCTTGCCTGGGGTGATCTACCATCCGGGCACGTTCGGTGAACAGTTCGGCGAACGGGGGAGGAATTTCTATGTCCACATACGTGTGGCTGCGCAGATTAGGGGTAACCCTGGTCAGCGCGACAGCCGTGGTCGGCGCGGTGGCCCTGCCCGCCGAGGCGGCGAGCACCGGGGTCGCCTACCTGCGGGTTCAACCGCACGAGGCGGTCGACCTGGTGTTCACGGCCGGTTCCGGCAAGCGGAACTCGGTGGTGATCACCCGCTCGGGCAACACGGTCACGGTCGACGACCGGGTCACGCTCCGCGCGGGCAAGGGCTGCAAGCAGGTCAAGGGTGACAAGACCCGGGTGCGCTGCGCCATCGGGACGGACTTCGGTCAGCTCGACGTCAATCTCGGCTCCGGCAACGACAAGGTCACCAACCGGACCGGCCTGCGGCTGTTCGCCAAGGGCGGCTCGGGCAACGACGACCTGAGCGGCGGGTCCGCCGAGGACTCGCTGTTCGGCGGCAGCGGCGCCGACCGCATCTGGGGCAACGGCGGCCGTGACTTCCTCGCGGGGGAGGACGGCAACGACGCTCTCGCGCGCGGCGACGGCGACGACAACCTGATCGGCGGCAAGGGCAACGACCGGGAGTACGGCGGCGCCGGCAACGACAGTCACGGTCAGGGCTACGACGGCACCTGGGCGGACGCGGACCTGATCTCCGGTGGCGCCGGCAAGGACCAGGTCTCGTACTCCGGCCGTAAGAAGGGTGTCAGCGTCGACTCCGACAACGGCAAGAAGGACGACGGCCGCAAGGGCGAGGGCGACACCGTGCTCGGCATCGAGCGCATCGTCGGCGGCCTGGGCAACGACACCCTGCTCGGCACCGACGGCCACGACTACCTCTACGGCCTGGCCGGTGACGACTACCTCAACGGCCACTGGGGCGACGACACGCTCTTCGGCGGCCCGGGCGCCGACCGCCTGGAGGGTGAGGGCGGCTACGACAAGCTGGACGGCGAGCAGGACGGAGTAGTCGACTTCCTGGACGGCGGCGACTACGACGACGTCTGTGTCCAGAACGCCGACGGCGAGTCGCTGTTCGACTGCTAGCACCACAGGACGAACCGCCCCTCCCGGCCGGGAGGGGCGGCTCGTCGCGTGATCAGCGCTGGCGGGTCAGCAGGCCCGGCCGGTACGGCCACTGCCCGTAGTCGCCACCGGAGCCGGGCGCGCGGCCCTGGTACAGCAGCTGCAGGTTGCACGGGTCGACGGTCATGGTCTGGTCGGCGCTGGTGCGCAGCAGCTCACCGTGGCTGATGTCGTTGGTCCAGGTGGCCCCGCTGTTGGCCTTGCCGGCGAACGGGTTGCTCTGAGTGGCCGCGTTCGGCGTCCACGAGCCGTTCAGACTGGTGGCGGTGAACGAGCGGAAGAAGCGGCCGTTGGAGCCCTGAGCCTCGAGGATCATCAGGTACTGGTTCTGGCCCTGCACCTTGTAGACCTGCGGCGCCTCGAAGATGTTCTCCGGGGTGTCGCTCATGATCGTGGTGTACGAGGAGCCGAAGTTGCCGGGGAAGTTCCCGATCGGCATGCTCGCCCGGTAGATCTTGCCGTTGTCGCCGGCGAAGAACAGGTACATGTTCTGGCCGTCACCGATCACCGTCTGGTCGATCGGGCCGGTGCCCGAGCCGGTGATCGAACCGGTGAACAGCGGCTGCCCCGCGGACCAGCCGTTCGGGTTGGTCGGGTCGCTCGTCGTGCGGTACATGAACGGCGCCGCGCCCCACTGGTAGGTCAGCACCCAGATGTTCTTCGGCGCGAAGTAGAACAGCGACGGCGCCACCGCTCGCTGGCTCATCGCGTTCTGCGACGCCGAGCCCATCTCCGACCAGTTCGTGAAGAGGCCGAAGTTCATCGAGCCCCAGTCGCTGCCGGTGCCCACGCCGTGGGTGGTGGCGTAGACGAGCTGCTTGCCGTTGTAGGGCGCGACGGTGAAGTCCTTCAGCGACGCCCAGCCCGACTTCGGCTGCGCCAGCGCGCCGGTCGACGACCAGCGGTAGCTCGACGGCAGGGTGCAGGTGCCGCCCGGGTTCGACGGGGACGGGGACGTGGTGCCGCCGCCGACCCGCACCAGCTGCCACTGCTGGTTGGCGCCGTTCCAGTCGGAGTACTGCACGATGTTGGCGTTGTCCGCGGTGGACGCGCCCTGCACCTCGACGGCCTTGCCGCTGTTGCGGTTGATCAGCTGGATGTAGCCGTCGATGTCCTGGATGCTGAATTGCTGATTGGTGGTGTTGTTGTCGGTCCACTGCACGATCGCGCCGCCGTCGGCGGTCGAGAGGTTGTAGACGTCGAGGACCTTGCCGGAGTGCCGCGATTTGAGGCGGTAGTAGCCGCCGCCGGAGTCGACGAACTGCCACTGCTGCTGGGCCTGGTCGTTACGGGTCCACTGGGTGATGCGGGCGCCGTCGTTGGTGGCCAGGTTGTAGACGTCCAAGGCCTTGCCGCTGGTGCGGTTGACCAGCACATACGACGCGCTGGTGTCGATCGTGGCGGCGGACGCGGCGGTCGCGGTGATCGCGACGGCGCCGCCCGCGGCGAGCACGACCAGCGCGGCGAGAGCATGGCGCCAGGGTCGCCGACTCGTTGATCGTACGGGTGTGAGCTCACCCATCGACATGAGGTTCTCCCGGGGACTTGTGGTGAAGGGAACGGGTGATCACCGGAACTAGGGGAATGGCCCGGCAATCGGATTGAGAACGCTAACATTCGTGGCAGTGATATTGCCAGACGATTTCCGGCGCATCAAGTTGTCGATATTGAATACTCGTCCGACTTTCTCGGCCCGGCGCTTATAACGTTTTTCGCCGAGCGATTTGCGGGCCTGTGGTCAGCCGGCGAGCGGTGGCCGTACCAGAAAGGAATCGTCCGCGCCGAAGGCGGCGGCGCCCTTGGACTGGTCGACCCACAGCTCGTCGCCGCGGTGGCGCAGGAACCAGCCCGGATAGTTGGACGCCTCCAGCGTCACCGTGCCCGCGAGGTCACCGGGCCACGGGCAGAACGTGGCGTCGCCGTGGAAGAGGTTGGTGCCGTTGTCCGGGTCCAGCCGGAGCCGCCACGACGCGTGCCGCAGATAGCGGCCGTCTGCGACCCGGAACGAGAAGCAGGTCGGGTCGGCCAGCCCCGCGACCACCTGGAACGTCGCCTGCCGGCGCGCCGTGACGGTGTTGGCCGGGCCGACCTGCGTCAGCATGCCCAGATCACCGCTCGCCGTGACGAACCGGCCGGCCTCGTTCGCCGACTCCAGCGAGAACGACCCGGTCCGCAGCGTGCCGGTGGCCGCCCCCGCCGTGGGCGCGGCGGCCGGCGGGGCCGGGGGATCCGGCCGGGCCGCCGTCACCACGGCGGCCGTGACCGCGCCGGCCAGGGCCACCGCGGCCACCGTCGCCGCCACCGGGTGCGCCACCGGCGTCGTCCCGATCGGCCCGGCGCCGGGCGCCCCGGCCGAGTCCGCGTGCGCCAGCACCGCCGCGGCCAGCGCCGCCGGTGCCGGCACCAGCACCAGGTTCGGCAGCAGCCGGTCGGTCTCCACCAGTTCGACGGCGGCCATCGCGCACATCGGGCAGCCGCGCAGATGCCGGGCCAGGCGTTTGCGCCACAGCGGGCCGGGCACGCCGTCCCAGCCGGCGATCTCGGCGGCCAGCCCGGGGCAGAGCGGCCGCGCGTCCAGAGCCGCCACGATGGTCCGGCTCAGGTCCAGCTGGGCACGCATCCGCTGGACCCGGACCCCCGCGTGGATCACCGAAACGCCCAGCGCCTCGGCCAGCTCCGGCCGCGACAGGTGTCCCGCCACCTCCAGCCACCACAGCGACAGCAGCGCCCGGTCCTCCGGGTTCAGCCAGCGCGCGGCCCGCTGCACCTGACGCCGCTGCGCCGACAGCTCCACCTCGAGGACCGTCACGCCCTCGAACGCCGCGGCCTCGTCGGCGAGACCCGCGGCCTCGTCGAGCGGCGCCGTGTGCGCGGCCGCCCGGCTGATCCGGTGCTGATGGGTGCTGACGTGCCGCAGCGCGATCGACGCCAGCCACGGGCGGAAACTCTCCGGCGACCGCAGCGCCGGAAGCTGCCGCAGGGCCCGCAACATGACGTCCTGCGTGACGTCGTCGGCGTCCGGATGCGCGCCCAGCACCTGCCGGACGATCGTGTAGACCATCGGCAGATGCGCCGCGACGAGCTCGTCCCGCGCGGACCGGTCACCGGTCTGAGCAGCCCGCACCAGACCGGTGCCGTCCAATCGGGTAGCTCGCATGTCCGCCTCGGTGGCAACGGGGTATTCCGTCGATGAGATTTACCGAGCGCGGTACGTGTACGCAAGGTTTCCGATCTATTTCGCGTCATCTTTCCGCGTTTCCGGATTCGACGGCGGAAAAACGTTATGCCGGAGCGTCCGAAGAAGTCGCGTCCTGGTTCGGGGGCGGCAGACTGGGTCCATGACGAGCATCGGGACGGTCCGCAGCTACTACGAGGACGAGGGCTGGGGCGTGATCGACGGACCCGACGTGCCCGGTGGCTGCTGGGTGCACTTCTCGGACATCGCCGCCGACGGGTACCGCGCGCTCACCCCGGGGCAGCGGGTCTCCTACCGGGCCGAGGAGGCCGAGCAGGACGGGTACGCCTTCCGCGCGGTGAAGGTGTGGACGGGCGACACCGAGCCGGCCGCCCGGACCGTCCGGGAAGGTGGCTCCGGCGCCTGTGGCAGCACGCTGACGCTCACCTTCGATCCGCCGCCCGAGTGATGTCGATGAACGCCTCCCGGGCCTCGCCGGCGCTCGGGGTGGTGGCGAGAAGCAACTGCAGGAGCAGACGGCACTTGTACGGGTCCAGCGCCCCGCCGGTGATCAGCCCGCGGGCGAGCAGGTCACGTTCCGCGCCGGGATAGCCGTACGTGCTGGTGGCCGTGAAGCCCGCGCCGGTGCGTGACGTCAGGACCACGGGGATCCGGCGGGCGATCGCCGCCAGGTGCGGCACCCACGACTCGGGGACGTGACCCACCCCGAAGCCGGCGATCACCAGACCGTCCAGAGAACCGGCCAGCACCGGCAGCAGACCGCCGTCGTCACCGAGCGTCGCGGTGTAGAGGCCGACTGTCGGTGACAGCCCCACCGGTGGGAGCGGCAGGGCGCGGCCGGTGACGACGATCGGCTCGTCGCCGGGATGGAGCAGGCCCAGCACGTACGCCGTCTCCTCGATCGTGTCCGTGCCCTGCGTGACCACCGCGCCCACCACCCCGTCGGCGAAGCCGCGGGCGAGCAGCCCGGACAGCTCCACCAGGTCACCGAGGGTCAGCGCCGCGCCCGGCCGATTGCGGAACGTGACGACCTCCAGATCGGCGCCGCTGCCGTCGAGGCCGGGAACCGCGTCGACGAGATCGCGGGCCGACAACGTCGGGCTGACCCCACCCGCGGCGTCGCCGGTCATCGCGATGGTGCCGCCCAGACCGGCGACCAGTACCCGCGGGCTGCTGCTCACGCACCGCACGATACCGGCCGCCGGTACTACCGGAGTCGTAGTCGATATCGGTCTGCGGGCCGACGCGGACTATGGCGGTCGATTTCTAGTCTCTGGACATGACTGACAAGGTTTCCGCGGTGATGACCGTCGCGAAGGCCCTCGGCGGTGAGCGGACAGGCACCGCACACCTGCTGGCCGGCACACTGAGAGCCGGCAGCCGGGTCCGGCGGGTCCTCGACGCCCACGACGTCACGCCGGTGGTGGTCCACGCCGTCCTTCGATCGCGGGCGGAGCGATGGGCGACACCGGACGACGTGCCGGCCGCGATCGACCGCGCGCGCCTCGCCCACGGCGAGCCGACCGCGGAGCAGCTGCTGGTGACGCTGCTGGAGGACCCGCTGTCGCATGCGGGGGAGCTGCTGCGGGAGTGCGGAGCCGACGTGGACGCGGTGCGGGAGGCGCTGATCTCCGGGCGGACACCCGTCCGGGTGGAGCGGGTGCCCGCGGACCTGGTGGCGGTCCGGAACCGGCTGATCGGGCGCACCCGATACCGCGGCCGGGGTGTGCGCGGCTATCTGCGGACCGCGATCGTGCGGGCCCGCGTCAACTACGCCGAGACGCCGGTGCTGTGGGCGTCGCTCGAGGCCGATCTGATCGCGAAGGCACGGGGTGGCCCGAAACGGACCGACGACGTGCTGCGGGCGATGCTGATGACCTACGAGGTGGTGTGCGCTTACCCCCACCTGCCCGGCCCGGCGCACGAACGATACGAGGGCGTTCGTGCGCTGGTCGAGGTCGGTGTGGACTGGCGGCGCCTCGCCGGATGGGACTGCGGCGAGGAGGACCGGGTCCCGGTGCGGGAGCTGCTGAAGCCGGGCGCGGACTGGCCGGAGGACACCAGTGCCCTGCTGGGCGTGCTGGTCAGTCATCCGGGGAACCGGGCCGGCCGGTTGCTGGCGGAGAACCTGGTTCGAGTCGCTTGCGTGCCACCCCTCTCGGTCGATGCTTCTTGATCCACTCCTCGACCTGCTCGCCGAGCCACACCTTGCCCTGACCCAGCTCCGCGATCGGCTCCGGGAAGCCGGGTCGGCGGGTGATCAGGTATGCGCGTTGGCGGCTGAGGCCGCCGAGAAGCATGCGGATCTCGTAGTTGCCCACGAGGTACAGAGAGCGCCGGACCATGCGCACGACTATAGTCCGTAGACTAGACGACCCATCCCTAGGGGTGGCCTCCGTATTTCGTGTTAACGTCGACTGACATGAAAACGCGGGCGTACACCCAGACCGGCCGGGCCGAGTCGGCCGCCGCCACCCGGCAGCGGATCGTCGCGGCGGCGATCGCCGCCCTCGGCGAGTCGCCCGAGGTGACCCTCGCCGACGTCGCCGCTCGCGCCGAGGTCAGCGTGCAGACGGTGCTGCGCCGGTTCGGCACCCGGGCCGCGCTGATCGCCGAGGCGGCGACCGCGCTCGCCGCCGAGCGGGAGGTCCCGCCCGGCGACCCGGCCCGCGCGATCCGGGCCCTCTACGGGCAGTATGAGCAGCGCGGCGACGCCAACCTGCGGCTGCTCGCCGGTGAGGACGCCGACCCGCACGTCAGGCGCCTGATGGACCACGGCCGCGCCCGGCACCGTGACTGGGTCGAGCGGGCCTTCGCCCCGGCGCTCGGCGCCCACCCCGCCGAGGAGCGGGAGGCGCTGCTCGACCTGCTCGTCGTCGCCACCGACGTCTACACGTGGAAACTGTTGCGCCGCGACCGCGGGCTCAGCCGGCGCCGCGCCGAGTCACGCGTCGAGCAGCTCGTCGACCGGATCCTGCGATGAGCGACATCCTGGTCGTCACGTGGGACGGTGGCGGCGCCGTCGCCCCCGCCCTCGGCGTCGCCACCGAGCTGCGCGCCCGCGGCCACCGCGTCCACGTCCTCGGCCACCCGTCGATGTGTCACCTGATCGAGTCCCACGGCCTGATCGCCCACCCGTACCGCGAGGCCCGCCCCTGGCAGCCGCACACCCGGCGCGGCGCCGGCCGGGCCGGACTCGCCTACCTCGCCACCTGCCTCGACCGGGGCATCGGCCGCGACGTCACCGCCGTCCTGCGCGACCACCGGTGCCACGTCGCCGTCGTCGACTGCATGCTGCTCGGCGCTCTCGCCGCGGTCCGCCGCGCCGGAGTGCCGCACGTGTCGCTGGTCCACACGCTGTACCGTTACATGCGGCAGGAGCTGGCCACCGGCCCGTTCGGCGCGGCCGCCGCCCTGACGGGCCTGCGCCCCCTGCGCCTCTGGGACCGCGCCGACCGGGTCGTCGTCACCACCGCGCCGTCGCTCGAGCCGCCCGCCGCCCTGCCCGCCAACACCCGCGTCGTCGGCCCGATCGTGCCGGCCGCAGCCCCCGCCCGCTCTCCGGGCCGCGTCCTGGTGAGCCTCAGCTCGCTCTATTATCCCGGCCAGGTGGAAGCGCTCCAGGCCATCATGGACGCCGTCGAGGGCCTGCCGGTCCCGGTGGTCGTCACCACCGGCGGCGCGGTGCGCCCCGACGAGATCCGGGCGCCCGCCGCCGTCGAGGTCCGCGGCCACGTCCCGCACGCCCGGCTCATGCCGGAGATGTCCCTGCTGGTCGGCCACGGCGGCCACGGGACATCGATGCAGGCGCTCGCCCACGACCTGCCCCTGGTGATCCTGCCGGCCTTCGACCGCAGCGACCAGCCGCTGGTCGGCGAGGCCCTCCAGCGGGCCGGCGCCGCCCGTGTCGTGCCTCGCGACGCCGGCCCGGCGACCATCCGGGCCGCCATCGACGCCCTGCTGTCACCCGGCCCGCACCGGGCGGCGGCCGCCCGGCTGGGCGCCGAGATCAGGGCGGCTCCCGGGGCTGCCGCTGCCGCCGACGAGGTCGAAAACCTCCTTTGAGGTACGCCCCGGAAGTCCACCGGTCGCGCAAGAGGCCGGACAGGCCGTCCCGCTCGTCAAGCCACCTCTCCTGTCGTCCCCGCCGGCGTCGGCGCCATCCGTGTGTCCTCCACCCAGGCTGGTGGAGACGGTCGTGCCGGGCCACCCCGCGCTGGTCCTGACAGACCTGTCGAGCCGGGGTGGTCTGCTCGTCGTCGGCGTCCGGGGGAACGGCGTCCGGGGGAACGGCGTCCGGGGGAAACGGCGTCCGGGGAAACGGCGTCCGGGGGAACGGCGCCTTCCGCGGGGCGCTGCTCGGGTCGGCCAGCAGTCAGCGCGTTCAGCGTGCCCGCTGTCCGGTGGTGGTCCGCGGCTGACCACCCGGGACGCTAGGCGGCGGGCTCCAGGTCGAGGATGAAACGGGAGCCGCCGCCCGGATTCGGCTCGTGGTGGACCTCGCCGTGGTTGGCGCGGGCCAGGCCGCGCACGATGTAGAGGCCGAGACCCGTGCCCTTGACGGTGGCGGCGTCGCGTTCGGCGCGGGTGAGACGGTCGAAGAGGCGGTCGCGGAACTGATCCGGCACGCCCGGCCCGCTGTCCTCGACGGTGACGTGCACCCGGCCGTCGCCACCGGTGATCCGGACGGCGGTCGCGCCCCCGCCGTACTTGCCCGCGTTGGACAGCAGGTTCACCAGGATCTGCGCCAGATGGCCGGGGGCGAACAGGACACGGGCGTCGTCGCCGTACACCGGAAGGGTTGCCAGATCCATCTGGGCGAGCGCGCTGTCGATCTGGGCCCGCACCGACAGCTCCCGCCGGTCGGCGCGGATGCTGCCGGCGTCGATGGTGACCATGGCGAGCACCTCGCGGACGATGTCGTCGAGCCGGGACGCCTGGCGGGCGATGGCGTCGACGGCCCGGCCGCGGCGGTTGTCGTCGAGGCGCGCCCAGTCGTCGGCGAGGATCTCGGCCTGGCCCTGGATGGTGGTGAGCGGGTTGCCGATCTCGTGCCCAAGCATCCCGATGATGTCGAGTTTGAGCTGGTTGGCGGCTTCGAGTTCGGTGTTGCGGTCGGCGAGGGCGGCGGCCGCGTTGTCGCGGGCGCGTTCGGCGGCGCGCCGGCTGCCGATGTCGGTGACCACGCCGATGAGGTGTTTGGGCCGGCCGGTGTCGTCGCGGACCAGCGACACGGTGGCCTCGACGTCGACCCAGCGCCCGTCGGCGTGCCGCAGCCGGCCCTCCCGGGTGTACGACTCGGCGTCGCCCGCGAACAACCCGGCGAGCAGATGGCGGTTGCCGGCGGCCTCGGCCGGGTCGAGCAGGTCGGCCTCGGACCGGCCGGTGAGCTCGTCGACGGTGTGCCCGAGCATCCGGGCGTAGGCGCGGTTCACCGCGGTGAGGGTGCCGTCGAGGGCGCGGATCACCTGCCCGGCGGCCGAGTTGTCGAACTGGGCGCGCAGCCGCTGCTCACTGTCGGCGAGGGCGAGCTCGGCGGCGCGGGCCGCTGTCACATCGGTGTTGATCTCCAGGACCTGGACCGGCTCGTGGTGGCCGTCGGCGCCCGGCTCCGGCTGGTGCAGCACCTGCCGGCTCATCACGGTGAGCAGCCGGCCGTCGGCCGTGACATGCTGCAGGCGGCCCTCCCAGCGGCCGTCGTGTTCGAGGCGCTCACGCTGTCCGGCGGCGGTGCCGTGGGCCGGGTAGGCGGTGGCCAGCAGCCGGTCGGCGGGTTTGCCGGTGGCGGCGGTGAGCGGCCAGCCGTACAGCTCGGTGGCGCGCGCGTTCCACCAGCGGATCGTCCCGTCCAGGTCGCGGACGATGACCGCCGCCGGGATCAGCTCCAGCAGGCGGGCCTGGCGGCGCAGCTCGGCGTCCGCGGTGCGCCGGGCGGTGATGTCCTCGACCTGGTTGACCACGTACCGGGCGTTGCCGTCGTCGTCGCGGACCACGGCCACGCGGATCGCGACCCAGATGGTGTGGCCCTGCCGGTGCCGGTAGCGGCGTTCCACGGCGGCCGTGTCGATCTCGCCGTCGCGCAGGCGGCGGACCAGCTCGGCGGTGGCGGCCACGTCGTCGGGGTGCTGCAGGTCGGCGTACGTCATGCGGCTCAGCTCGTCGGCCGAGTATCCGGTGATCGCCGACATGGCCGCGTTGGCGTGCAGGTAACGGCCCAGTTCGCCGGGCCGCAGGCTGGACAGGGTGAGCCCGACCGGGCTGTTGTCGAAGGTGAGCCGGAACCGGTTCTCGCTGTCGGCGAGCTCGGCCAGCGCCCGGGCGGTGTGTGCGGCGTCGTCGGCGTGCCGCAGCGCCGAGCTGAGACTGTCGGCGAGCAGCTGCAACTGCTGTTCGTCGCTGTCGTCGAAGGCGCCGGTGCGGCTCGCGGCGATCTTCAGGATGCCGATCGGGGTGCCTTCGGCGTGCAGCGGCGCCACCATCATCGAGCCGATCCCGAGGCGCCGGCAGGCCTCCTGGTCGACCCGGGCGTCGGTGACGGTGTCCCGGGAGTGTGCCGGCGAGTCGTCGGTGAGGGCCGTGCCGCTGAGCGATCCGTCGAGCGGGATCGACGTTCCGGAGAACTGTGCGAGCGTGCCGGAGGCTGCCACGTACGACAGATGGTCGTCCTCGAGAAGTTCGACGGCGGAGCCGTCGGCGGCGGGGAACAGGTCGACCGCACGCCGCGCGACGGTGTGCATGGCCGTCTGCCGGTCGGCGGCCGCTGCCGTCACCTCCCGCTGCACCTGCAGCGTGTCCTTGAGCCGGCGCACCTGCGCGTCGGTCAGCTCGGCGCGGGCCGCGGTGTCCTCGGCGTGCCGCAACGCGCCGGTGAGGGCGTCGGCGAGCAGGGTGAGCAGCTGTTCGTCGCCGTCGTCGAACGCGGCGGCACGGGTGCTGGCGACCAGCAGCGCCCCGAACACCGCCCCGGCGGGGGTGTGCAGCGGCGCCACCACGAGCGAGCGCATGCCGATCGTGCGGTGGAGGGCGTGGCTGGCTCGCTCGTCGACGGCGGTGTCGTCGCAGCGCACGGTGGTTCCGCTGGCCGCGGCGGCGCCGACGAGCGTTCCGGAGAGGGCGACGGCGGGCACGTCCCGCCCGGCCAGGCCGCCGGTGCCGGCGACCATCCGCATGCTGCGGCCGTCGGGGTCGATCAGATGGACCGACGCGGCTTCGCCGGTCGGGATCACTTCGAGGGTACGGTCGGCGATGAGCCGGATCACCGCTTCCCGGTCGGCGGCGACCGCGGTGATCTCCCGCTGCACCCGGATCGTGGTGCGCAGGCGGTCGGCTTCGCGGGCGGCGGACTGCTCGGCCACGATCGCGTCGGTGACGTCCCGCCCGGTCGCCATGATCACCTGCTGGTCGGCGACCACCCGGGCGGACCAGTCCACCCATCGGTATCCGCCGTCCTTGGCCCGGCAGCGGGCGGTGCCCTCCCGGAACGGCACGTCCCCGTCGGGGTCGTCGGGGTGACGCAGCGCGGCCAGCCGGGTGCCGGTCAGCTCCTCCTCGCTCCAGCCGAGCAGCCCCCGCCAGGCCGGGTTGACGCGCAGCACGGTCCCGTCGAGGGTGGTGACGGCGAGCAGGTCCGGGCTCGCGGTGATCATCACGTCGAGCAGGTCCTGGCTGCGCCGCCCCGCGGTCACGTCGACGATCTGCGCCAGGAACCGCACCGGCACACCGGACTCGGCGGTCAGCACGGTGACCGTGACCAGGCAGTGCACCACCTGCCCGTCCTTGCGCAGCAGGCGCCGGGTGTGCCGGCCGGCCCCGGAGGCGAGGTCGTCGGGGCCGTCGGCGTCCCGGTCGCCGGGGTGCGTGACGTCGGCCAGGCTGAGCCCGGCCAGCTCGTCGGAGGTGTAGCCGAGCAGCGCCGGCACGGCCGGGTTGACCCGCGTCCAGCGGCCGTCCTCGTCGAGGACCGCCATGCCGATCGGCGACGCCTCGACCAGCGACCGGAACCAGGCCTCGCTGTCGGCGAGCGCCTCCCGGCTGCTGCTGTCGACCACCTCGGCGATCAGGAACGGCGCGCCGGACCGGTCGTGGGCCAGGAAGTTGCGGCTGGAGATCCACACCCGCGAGCCGTCCCGGCGGACCAGCACCCGCTCGACGACGGCCTCCCGGACCCGGCCGGCGATCATGCCCTCGAACAGGTCGCTGACCACGTCCCGGTCCTCGGGGGCGACCACGATCTGCGACGACTGCCCGATCAGCTCGTGCCGGTCGTAGCCGAGCAGGTCGCCGAAGGCCTGGTTGGTGGCGACGAACCGGCCGACCTCGCCCTCGGCCAGGGTGAGCACCACCTTCGGCACCGGGCTGGCGGTGAACGCTCCCACCAGCAGCTCGAGAGGCTGGCCGTCGACGCGTTCGAGGATCCCGACATGCACACGTTCCCGATCGGCCGGTTCGCCCGGATCGTGAGGGGGCGGTCACCAGCGCACCGGCACCTCCTCCAGGCCGCCGACGAGCAGGCCCTGGCGCCGGCGCAGCTCCTCGACGGGCACGGCCAGCTCCAGGGCCGGCAGCCGTTCGAGCAGCACGCTCAGCACGGTCCGCAGCTCGACGCGGGCCAGCGACTGGCCGAGGCAGGAGTGCGGGCCGGCGCCGAAGGTCAGGTGCGGGTTGGGGGAGCGGGCCAGGTCCATCTCGTCGGGGTCGGCGAAGATCCGTTCGTCACGATTGGCCGACGGCATCGCCGACAGCACGGTGGTGCCCGCCTCGACGACCGTGCCGGCGATCTCGACGCGCTCGGTGACCAGCCGGTGCGTACCGAAACCGAGGTTGGCGTCGAAACGCAGGACCTCCTCGACGGCGGTCGGCACCAGGCCGGGGTCGGCGAGCAGCCGTTCCCAGCGCTCGCGCCGGGCCAGCAGCATGGCGGCCATCTTGCCGATCATGTTGGCGGTGGTCTCGTGGCCCGCGACGAGCAGCGCCTGCCCGGTGAAGACCAGCTCGGGCTCGGAGAGCCGGCCGTCCTCGGCGTCGACCACGGTGACCAGCTCGGAGAGCAGGTCGTCGCCGGGGCGCTCGCGTTTGGCCTCGACGTGGGCCTGCATGTACGCCCACAGCTCCCGCCCGGACGCCTGCGTCTCCTCGGCGGTGAACCGGGTGATGTTGAGGAACCGGTCGGACCAGTGGGCGAACCGCTCCCGGTCGGCGGCCGGCACCCCGAGCAGGTCGCAGATGACGTAGACCGGCAGCGGGAAGCCGAGCGCGGTCCGCAGATCGGCGGGTGGCCCGCCGGCGACCATGTCGTCGACGAGCTGGTGGGCGATGCGGGTGATGCCCGGCTCCAGGGCGGTCATCCGCCGGGCGGTGAACGAGCGGGTCAGCAGCCGCCGCCAGCGCTGGTGCCGGGCCTCGTCGTCGAGGAACGCCGGCCCGGCGCCCATGGCGTTGCCGCCGGCCGGGGTGTTGCGGACGAACCGGCGGTCGGTGATCGTCGTGCGGACGTCGTCGTAGCGGGTGAGCAGCAGCGCGTCGGTGCCGGCGGCGGTGCGCACGTGGGCCACCGGGCAGGTGGCGCGCAGCTCCTGCCACTCCGCGGGCGGATCCACCGCCGTCGGGGGTGTGAACGGGTAATCGAGCACGTTCTCCTGATCCGGCATGCCGTCTCCTCGAGTAAACGTCTGATTACTTGGCAGCCTACGGTCAGGGCGTCGAGGTAGCAAACGGTCAAAACAGTCACCGGGAGGTTCCGGGCGGATCGCCGGCTGACGGAGGCGCAACGTCACATGTGGTGATCCACACGCTTTCCGGGACGGCGGCGCCAGGTCCGGATCTCTACCATTCCGCCGGTGAACATAGCCGTACGGCCCCTGGTCCCGGTACTTCTCGGGACCGTCCTGCTGACCGTCGCCGCCTGTGACGGCGACCCGCCGTCCGCCGCCGGCGAGCCGAGCGCCGCCGTCCGCTGGACCGGATTCGGCAAGGACTGCCCTGCTCTCACCGGCGCCGGGCCCGGCAAGCGCACCGCCGCCCCCTACGACGGGGCGAGACTGTTCAGCCTCCGGTGCCAGTACACGACCACCGGCGTCAAACAGCAGAACGTGGCGCTGAGCGTGACCGTCTACCGTGCCGCCGGCGGGGGCAGCACGGCCGAGCAGCTCGCCGTCGCCACCATGGAGCGGGACCGGGCCGCGAACACCGTCGTCCCCAGCGCCCCGGCGCCGTCCGCGTCACCGTCGGCGCCCGTCCAGACCGAGCCGATCAAGGACCTCGGGGACCACGCGTTCGCCCGCGTCGTCCCCGAGATGGGCGTCCGGGTCTACGCCCGCAGCGCCAACGCCCTGGTCCAGCTCGACTACGCGGATGCCGGCGACGGACGTCAGGCCCTGACCACCGCCACGGACCTGACCCGCCAGGCGCTCACCGGGCTGCGCTGACGAACCCGGCCGGGCCGCCCGCGCCACGGCGTCCCCGCGTCGGCCCGGCCCCGGACGAACCGTCGCAACGCACCCAGTACGGTCGACGGGTGACGAACGCCGCCGACTCCCGTAAACGCGGTCCGCGTGGCCCGTACGTCTCCGGTCGCGAGGCCCAGCGGGCCATCCTCGACGCCGCCCGCGACGTCTTCGCCGAGCACGGTTTCCGCGGCGGCGTCCTCCGCGACGTCGCCGACCGGGCCGGCGTCAGCGCCGCCAACATCATCCACCACTTCGGCTCCAAGGAGCGGCTGCTGGTGGCGCTGCTCGAGGAGCGCGACCTGGGCAACAGCCGGGAGCTGCGGGCGACCTCCGACGGCTTCGTCGCCGGCCTGCGCGACCTGGTCCGCCGCAACGCGGCGGACCGCGGCATGGTCCATCTCTTCAGCACCCTCGCCGCCGAGGCGACCGCTTCCGGTCATCCCGCCCATCGGTTCTTCCGGGAGCGGTACGCCGCAGTGCGCCGCGCCGCCACCGAAGGCGTCGAGACCGCTCGCGAACAGGGCGTCCTGCCCCCGGGGCCACCCGCGGACCTGGTCGCGGCCGATCTGCTCGCGGTGATGGACGGGCTGCAGACCCAGTGGCTGCTCGATCCCGGCTTCGACATGGTCGCCGCCTTCGAGGCCCACCTGACCACGATCGGCGCCGCCCGCTGACCGGTGCTCGTCACCACCACTCCGGGAGCCGGTCCGTGGCGCCGGCCGGCTCCCCGGTGGACGATGCCCCGCCTGTTTTCCCGTTCCCCTTCCCGCTCACGGCTGACCCCCTGCCGCGGGTCGCTCGTCCTCCCGTCCGAACGGGGCGTCCGATCCCAGGGTGTGCGGTACTCCGCCGGCGCGGCCGGCAACGCCGTCCCCGCGGAGGCCGGTTGCCGCGCCTGCGGCCAACACCGCACCTACCAGCAGGGCGGCCGCTGCCCTTCGCGGGGATGGGGCTGCCGGGCGCGCCGGCGGGGGAGGAAGCGGAGGCCGGTTGCCGAGCCTGCGGCCAACGTCGCACCCGCCAGCAGGGCGGCCGCTGCCCTTCGCGGGGATGGGGCTGCCGGCCGCGCCGGCGGGGGAGGAAGCGGAGGCCGGTTGCCGCGCCTGCGGCCAACGTCGCACCTACCAGCAGGGCGGCCGCTGCCCTTCGCGGGACGGGGCTGCCGGCCGCGCCGGCGGGGGAGGAACCGGAACCGGGGGCGCCGGCAGCGGAGGGTCGGCGGCGATACGATGCCGGGATCGGCTGGCGGTGCGGGCGGCCGGCGGACCATCGCGACGCCGGCGGAGCCGGGTTGTCGTATCGGGCGCCACCTGCTGGAGGTTCTGCCACAGCCCGTCGCTCACGTCGAACTGCCGGTGGCGCCGCTCGCCCATCAGGTCGCCGAAGTCGATGCGGCCGCGCCGGTGCTGCCCGCTGGTGACGGTGACGACCCGGCCGGCGCCGCTCTCCTCCAGGGCGGGCAGCAGCGGCCCGGTCAGCGCGAAGTGGCCGAGGTGGTCGACACCGACCTGGCGCTCCTGGTCAGAACCTCACGGCCCACCGCGCTGCCCGCCGACAGGCCCGCGCGATTGCTGAAGTCGAAATGCAGCCCGCCGTAGACCCGCGAACGACCCGCCTCGGTCGCCGCCGCCCAGAAACCGGGATAAGACCGCGCGACACCACCGGGCGCGGAATCGGTGGCGTGGGTGAACGCGATCCGGTCGGAGTGGAAAAAACCGGCCAGCACGGTCGCGGCCGCGCCACTGTACGAACTGTGCCCCGAAACGTACTCCGGTGAACTGCCCACACTGCCGGCACGCGCCGTCCATGCCGGATCGGTGGTCTCGCGGATCGCCGTCGTCGGACGCCAATGCCGGTACGTGAACTTCGTCGCCACCGTCACCACCGTCGTGTCGGCCAGCGCCATCGTGAGCAGAGCGCCGAGCCGCGCCTCGTCGGCCAGTCGCAGATGCCGCTCCCCGGCCACGGTCAAGGCGATACGCAGCCACTCACCGGGCGGCTGGCTCGACCCGGCCGGCAACGACCAGAACTGGTAGGTGGCCAGCAGATCGGGACGGTCCACGGTGGCGTCACCCAGCTCCGCGACCTCGGCGTACGCGGTGGCGTAGACGGCCGAGTCCAGCGCGGGCTGAGGTGCGGGGACGTAGCGGGCCGGGTCGGTGATCGCGAACGGGCGGACATTCCGGTACTGGACGCCCGACCACGCGGCCCGGAACACCCCCGGCCCGGAACCGGCCGGCTGCTGTTCCCCGGGGGTGGATCCGTCGTCGGCCCGCGCATCGACCACGGCGGCCCCGACCCGGGCGCCCCACGCCGCGCCGCTGTCCACCCCGTGGCCCCATCCGGCGCCAGACGCTTCGTGGCTCCGTCCGGCGTTGGATGTCTCGTGGTTCCGTCCGGCGTCGGACGCCTCGTGGCTCCGTCCGGCGTCGGACGCCCCGAGGCGCTCGTCGGACGCCCCGAGGCGCTGGGCCGTGCCGGCGGTGTCGCGCTCCCGGGTGGCGCTTGCCGGGCCTCGGCGCAGCGCGGCGAGGTCGGCGGCCAGGCGGGTGTCGTAGAGCGGGACGCGGACAGCGTCGGCACGGACCAGCACGGCGTGCGCGGCTGCAGCCGCGGCGGCCTGCGGGTCGGCGTGCCGGGGGCCGCGCTCGGTGATCAGGGCCGGGGCGTGTGTGCCCCCGATGCCGTTGACCGCGTCGTAGATGGCCACGTTGACCAGCGCGTACAGGCGGGCGGCGTCGGCGTCGGACGCCCGGGTCAGCCGGGCCGCGTCCAGGGCCAGCGCGTTCCAGCCGGACACCACGTGAAGGTCCGGCTCCGAGGCCGTCGCTTGCGCCGCGGGGGATGCGAGGCCGGCGCCGAGCAGCGCCGACAGGATCACTACCAGGATTCTCCGCACGCTGTCAGAGTCCCCGCATCGGGGATCGGCGGCAGCCAATGTGTCAAGGACACGACTACGGCTTCCGCACGGGACGGTGACGCTCGCGAAGGCCGGTAGGTCATCGTTCACGTCCGGCTGGTCCTCGGGTTGTCAACACGGGCCCGTGGCAGCCCTGCAGCGGTCGCGGCGAGGCGAGCCGTCCAGGCACCGGGCGGCGGTCGGCCCGTCCGGTGTCAGGATCAGCGTCGGCGCGGTGTCGCCGCTCTCGACGAGACGGATGCACCCGGAGACCGCCGCCGCCCCGGTCGCATTCCGCCGAGCCTGTCGCGCTCCGCCGAGCCTGTCGCGCTCCGCCGAGCCTGTCGCGCTCCGCCGAGCCGGTCGCATTCTGCCGCGATGCTGTCGCGCGGCCGAACACCTTGCGCCGGCCGAACACCTTGCGCCGGTCGAACACCCTTGCGCCCGTTGAAACCAATCTCCGGTCGAACACCCTTGCGCCGGTCGAACACCCTTGCGCCGGCCGCGCTCCGCCGCGATGCTGACGCGCAGCCGAAACCCCGGGTCGACCGCGCGTCGCGGGCGTGACCGCCTGCGGCCACGGTGACCCGCAGCGTCTGGACGATGATCGCGCCGTGCCCGGTGCCGATGATCGAGGCGGCGGTCACCCGGTTGTTTCGGTCGGCGCCGTGGGGTGGCCGGGCCGGAGAACGGTGTCAGCGGGCGCGCCGGCGGATCTGGCCGGCTCGCGGTCGCGGAGCGGGATCACCACGCCGCCGGATGGTGGCAGGTCGACGGGATCGCAGGGTTCGGTTATCGGCACCATGGCTGACCTTTCCGGTAGGGCTGTCAACGGCGGGCGGGGAACAGGGTGAGCTGCTCGGTCGACGGCAGGGCGGCCAGCTCGTCGGCACCCTGTCGTCGCAGGCACCGGCGGCAGGTGACGGCGCGGGTGGTCGGCCGCAGCGCCGCCAGCTCGCCGCCGCTGACGCCGACGTGACACAGCGGGGCCGGCACCTCCAGCTCACCCAGCCAGCGCACGGTAGCGACCGCGTGGACCGCGTTGCCGCCGTGCACATAGGCGTTACGGCCGGCGAAGTCGGCCATGGCACGCGCCACCACGGCGGCGAGGAGGTCCCCGGCGGAAGCTGTCACGCCGCCATCATGCCTCGCGGGTATGACACTTTCGGGCTCCGCCGACGTGGCCCGTCCGAGGCGCGGCCAGGTCGGGGCGCGGCCGGTCTTGAGAAGCGGCCGTTTGGGGCGCGGCGCGTTCGGGGGCGCGGCCGGTCTAAAACGCGGCGCTTTGGGGGCGCGGCCGTTTGGGGCGCGGCTCGGTCGGGGCGCGGCCGTTTTGGGGCACGGCACATCTGAGGCGCGGACGGCTCGGCATTGTTTCGGGAGCGTGCCTTCGGCTGCGGCACGCGGGCAGAACTCTGGGCCACCGATCGGTAGGCGGTTCGGGCGTGGCTGCCTTCGGGTCGAGGCATCGGCGCGCCCGAATCAGCGAAAGCGGGTGGCCGCGGTGACGGGTGGAGGCGCGGACGAGGCGGTGACGGGTGGGGGCGGGGTACGGACGGCGCCGGCGCTGGCCGCGACGACCAACGCTACGGCGAGGAGTTCCGGTGGGGAGAGGCGCTGGTCGAGGATCAGGAAACCGGCGAGCGCCGCAATCGCCGGGCCCAGGCTCATCAGGACGGCGAACGTCGATGTGGGGAGGCGGCGGAGGGCCAGCAGCTCCATCGTGTACGGCAGGACCGACGACAGCAGGGCCACCACGGCGCCCAGGGCGAGGGTTGCCGGGTTCAGCAGGGCGGCTCCGGCGTCGGCGATGCCGAACGGGAGGGTCAGCAGGGCGCCTGCCGCCAGGGCCAGGGCCAGCCCGTCCGCCTTGGGGAAACGGCGGCCTGCGCGGGCGCTGAAGACGATGTACGCCGCCCACATCGCGCCGGCGCCGAGGGCGAAGGCCGTGCCGGCCGCGGTGAGGCTGTCGAAGCCCTGGTAGCCGAGCAGGAGCACGCCGGTCAGGGCGAGTCCGGCCCACAGCCAGCCGGAGCGGCGGCGGGCGGTGACGACGGCCAGGGTGAGCGGGCCCAGCACCTCCAGGGTGACCGCGGGGCCCAGCGGGATCCGGTCGATGGCCTGGTAGAACAGGCCGTTCATGCCGGCCATGGCCACCCCGAAGCCGGCCGCCACCAGCCAGTCGCCGCGCCGGAGGCCCCGGAGCCGGGGGCGGCACACCGCCAGCAGCACGATCGCGGCGAGGGCCAGGCGCAGGGCGACGATTCCGGCGGCGCCGGCCCGGGGGAACAGCAGTGTCGCGACGGCCGAGCCGAACTGCACCGACAGGGCCGCTCCGAGGACGAGGCCGGTTCCTGCGAGATTCACACCGGGACGCTATCGAGCGCGTCGTCCGTACCGGAAATGCTGTTTTGATCTGGGGTTATGCTCTGGGGTCATGACCGTGGACCTGCGGCACCTACGGGTGTTCCTGGCGATCGCCGCGGAGGGCAGCGTCACCCGGGCGGCGGCTCGGCTGCACGTCACCCAGCCCGCGCTGTCGCGCACCCTGCAACAGTTGGAGGCGCATCTCGGGGTCACCCTCGCCGACCGGTCCACCCATCATCTGGAGCTGACCGCGGCGGGGACGGCGTTGCGGGAGCGGGCGGCGGCCGCGGTGGCCGCCGTCGACGACGTGCTGGATCCGGCGCGGGCGGGCACCTGGCCGCTGCGGCTCGGCCACGCCTGGTCGGCGCTGGGCGAGCACACCGGCCCGCTGCTGCGGGCGTGGGACGAGGCGTATCCGGACGTTCCGTTGCGGCTGCTGCGCATCGACGATCGCACGGCGGGGCTCACCGATGACCGGACCGATGCGGCCGTGTTGCGGGATCCGGGAGAGATTCCGAGGGTACGCACGGAATGTCTTCTGACCGAGGCGAGGCTGGCGGCGGTTCCGGCGGACGGTGAACTGGCCCGCCGTCCGCGGCTGAGCCTCGCCGACCTGGCCGGCCGTCCGATCGCGATCAACACGGTGACCGGCACGACCACTCTGGATCTGTGGCCGTCCGACGCCGCCCCGGCGGTGACGGTCGAGGTGGCGAACACCGACGACTGGCTGGCCGCGATCAGCGCGGGCCGGGCCGTCGGGGTGACGAGCGTCGCGACCGCCGCCATGTATCCGCATCCGGCCGTCGCCTACGTCCCGCTGACCGATGCCCCGCCGCTGCGCCTGTACGTGGCGTGGCGGGAGCCACCGACCCATCCGGCGGTGCCGGCGCTGATCGCGCTGCTGCGGACGCTCGCCACCTGACGGCCAGGTCCCGCGGCCGCCGGCGCGGCCCGGCCGCCGATCCGGCCCTGCGGACCTTCCGGGTGGTGAGTCAGGACATCGCGACGTCGTCGAACCAGACGGTGCCGCTGTTGTCGCCGGACTTCAGGTGCAGCTGGACACCGGCGGCGCCGGGCGGGGCGGTCGCCTCGACGGCCAGTTTCGTCCAGTTCGTGGTGCCGTGCGGCAGCCGGTTGGAGTTGTGCTGGCTGAGCCATCGGCCGTTGCCGTCGAACCAGCTGAGGGTGATCTCGGTGATGCCGGTGGCGGCGGCGCCCTTGGCGTACGCCTCGGCCCGCCAGCGGTGGCCCGGCTGCACCGGGGTGATCGGCGAGGTGACCAGCGACGGCAGGCCCGCCGAGGTGCGGGTGGTGCCGCTGAACCGGGCCGCGGCCCGGCCGGTGCGGGCGGTGCCGGTGGCGACCTTGGCGATGCCGGCCTTCGGCAGGTTGGACCGCCAGGGCGAGTCCTCCGCGGTCGCCTCGAAGCTCAGGTTGAGCACGCTGTTCGGGGTGGCGCCGGTGGTCCAGGCGTCCTTGACCACGGCGGCCGCCGCCTTCGGGCTGCCGTCGGTGTGGTGCAGGCCGAACCGGTACTGGGCGGGCTTCTCCGACACCGCCGAGTGGTTGGGGATCGCGCCGGGCAGGAAGTCGGTGAACGTCCACGGCGACACCGAGCCGACCCCGGCCTCCCGGGCCGCCCGGAACACCCGGGCCAGGAACGCGGCCTGCTCGCCCTCGCTGTCGGAGACGCTGCTCAGCCCGGTCTCGCCGATGACGATCGGGGACGGCGCCACCGCGGCCTGCGCCTTGCGGATCTCCGCGAGCGACCGTTCCGAGCTGCCGTAGAAGTGGAAGTCGTAGTAGTCGAGCGGGGTGCCGGCCAGCGCCTTCTTGATCTTCGCGAGGCCGGGGGCGCCGGTCTGGCCGTCGACCGAGAGGGTCAGCGGCATCGCCGGGGCGACCGCGCGGACCGCCGGGATCACCTTGCGCACCCAGGCCACGGCGGCGGCGTTGTCCGGCTGGAACTCGTTCTTCAGCTCGACGGCGATCACGCGGGGATCGTTGGCGTACGGCGCGAGGATGCCCTTGGCCCAGTTGATGCTGCGGCCGGTCTCGGTGTAGCCGTCCCACCAGTCGAACAGGGTGAGCTTGACGGTCATCCGGTTCTTCGCGGCGATGCCGATGAAGGTGCTCAGGCGCTCGGCGTACCCACTGAGGGGTTTGGGGTAGCCGAAAGCCTGCGGGAAGACGATGACCCGCACGTTGTCCGCGCCCAGCGCGGCGGCCTTGGCGAGATCCGCCTCGATGCGCGGGGCGTCGAAGGCGGTCCACATCGACGACCAGGCGGCGTTCGACGGGTAGTAGTTGAGGCTCTTCGCCGCGCGCACCGACGCCATCCGGGCGGCCAGGGTCGGCAGGGCGGCGGAGGACACCCCGGTCACCTGGTCGGCGGTGGCCGGAGCCGTCGGGACGGCCACGCCGAGGGAGAGCGCGCACGCCAGGACGGCAGCGCGCAAACGAGTGCTGCGCATTGTCGGTGTAGGCCCTTCTCACGAAAGTGGAATGGCCTACTGATCGGCGTACGTCACGCCGACGGCAGTGGTTGGTGAGGGCAGTGGCGTTGCTATTCGGTGGTCAGGCCCCGGTGGCCATCCGGATCAGCGCGTTGCCGCCGAGCATCAGCACGTCGGCGCCGGCGACGAACGCCATGCCCCGCTTGAGCAGGGCCTCGGCGAGCTCCGGCTCGGCGGCGCGGAAGCCGCGGACCACCAGGATGATCGCGCACAGCACCAGCGGGACCCCGCCGACCAGCAGCAGCCCGACCTGCCACGGCGTGTTGCCGCCGGCCACCAGCAGGGCCACCAGCACGGCCGGCAGGATGCCGAAGAACAGGACGGCGAGGACGGCGTACCAGCGCAGGGGTCCGATCGGGTTGCTCACGGCGCAGATCGTAGCCGGGCGCCCGGGGTCAGGCGTTGCCGCACGGGATCGCCGTCGCCTCCGGGTTTTTGACGATCCGGGCGGCGGTGAGTCCCTGCGGGGGCCACGTGTCGTACGGGCGGGCCGGGCGCGGGGCCAGGCCGGCCCTGGTGCGCTCCCAGCTCTCCCCGCCGACGGTGAAGTCCATCCGGGCGGTACGCCAGAGCGGCACGTCGGCGAGGGCGATCGGCTTGCCCATCCGCCGCCAGGCCTCCTGGAGGGTGTCGCGTTGCACCCAGATAACCATCTCCCGGCACGGCGGGACGGTCGCGACGACGACCTGCGGCCGGTACGCGGTGTCGTCCCCGATCGCCTGCAGGACCACATCGGTCACCGGCTGCGACGACGTGTTGCGTACCGTGATCCGGGTCACGTGCTTGTTCGGGTCGGCCTTGTCCACATAGGGGCCGTCCTCCCAGTAGACGACCCGGTCGGCGTCCTGCTCGAGGTCCTTGGAGTGCTGCTCGTAGTAGGTGATGCCGGCGATCAGCACCCCGGGCACGGCCAGGAGCGTGGCCCATCGGGCGACGCGCAGCTGGTTCCTCTGGATCGCGTTGGTGGGCGGATCCGGATTCTCTTGCGTTGTCAACACGTACCGAAGGATGCGCTACTGTCAGTTTTAGTCCGTTTTTCGACACGCGGGTGTCGCTCTCCCGGGCGGGCGGCCACTGTCGCTCACGGCGAGGTCGCGGGCGACGCGCCGGCCTGGTGGAGCCGGTGGGTCAGCAGGGCGGCCATGGCGCGTACGCCGTGACCGATCGCCCGTTCGTCGGCGGCGAAGTCGCGAGTGTGCGGTGCGCCGTTCATCCCCGTCTCCGCGTCGGCGACGCCCAGATAGAACATCGCGCCCGGCGCCTCCCTGAGGAACAGGGCGAAGTCCTCGCAGTTGTGCGGCCAGGACGCCCGGCCCCAGAGCACGGACTCCGGCCCGAACTCCGCGCTCAGATGCCGCCCGGCCGCGGTGCTGAGGTCCACCGAGTTCACCATGGCGGGGAACGCGTCACCGTACGGGTACTCGACGTGGCCGCCCGCCCGCGCCGCGATCGCCTCGATTCGCGCGCGCAGCTCGGGGAACCGCTCCTGCGGCCAGACCTTCAGCATGACGCTGACGACCGGGCGCCCTTCGGGTGTCTGCTCGGTCCACTGGGCGACGCTCACCGACTCCTGGATCGTGGCGGCGGCCCGCGGGTCCAGCACGGCGCGGAAGCGGGCGTGGTAATCGGCGACGCTCTGCGGGAAGGCGACGGTGCCGAGCCGCGCCACCTCGGACACGACGGCGCCGGCCGCCGCGTCGCCGCCGGGCAGCATGATCCGGATGTTGTCGACGCCGGGCAGGCCGTGGCCCGGCGACACCGTGACGGTCCCGGCCGGGAACGGCGCACAGTGCAGCGCATAGCTCTCCCGCGGCGCGAGCTTCTGCACCAGCCCGGTCGCCAGCATCGCCCGCGCGCCCTGCAGCGGCTCCTCGGCCGGCTGGAAGACGAACGCCAGCCGGCCTCGTACCCGCCCGGAGTCGCGTGCCAGGGCGCGGGCGACGCCGACCCCGATCGCGGTGTGCAGGTCGTGGCCGCACAGGTGCGCGACGTCGGGGACGAGCGAGGCGAACCCCTCGTCGAAGACCGGCGACGTCCGGGGGAAGTCCAGCGAGTTGTAGCGCACGTCGACGGCGTCCATGTCGGCCCGGTACATCACCGTCGGGCCGTCCGCGGAGCCGTCGAGCACCGCGAGGACCCCGTGGCCGCCGACCCCGGTGGTGACCTCCAGACCCGCCGCCCGTAGCTGCTCGGCGACCAGCCCGGCCGTCCGCCGCTCCTCGCCGGCCAGCTCCGGATGCCGGTGGATCTCCCGGCGGAGCGCGATCAACCCGTCCTCAAGCACCGTCACCGGTGAATCTTTTCCGCGTCGGTGGACTCCGCGCACCCGATTTTCCGCCCTGTTGAACTTTCGGTGAACCCCTCCGCCGACCGGGTCGCCCGCGTTTTCCCTGAGTTACCGTTTGGTAATGCGGCTCGGCGTGCTGGATGTCGGATCGAACACCGTGCACCTCCTCGTGGTCGACGCGCACCGGGGAGGCCACCCCGATCCGATGCGCTCGGAGAAGACACAGCTGCGACTGGCCGAGCAGATCGAAGCGGGCCGGCTGACCGATACGGGGACGAGCCGCCTGGTGCGTGCCGTGGCCCGGGCGAAGGCGACCGCGGCCCTCGCCGGCTGTGACGAGCTGCTCGCCTTCGCGACCTCGGCGCTGCGCGACGCGGAGAACGCGCCGGCCGTGCTGGCCCGGGTGCGGGCCGAGACCGGTGTGGACCTGCAACTGTTGTCCGGCCAGGACGAGGCCCGCTACACCTTCCTCGCGGTGCGCCGCTGGTACGGCTGGTCCGCCGGCCGGCTGCTGGTCCTCGACATCGGCGGCGGATCGCTGGAGCTGGCGACCGGCCGCGACGAGGACCCCGACGTGGCGCTGTCGGTGCCGCTGGGCGCCGGCCGGCTCACCCGGCAGCGGCTGACCGGCGACCCGCCCGCCCGGCGTGACGTCGAGGCCCTGGCCGCCGACCTGGACGCGACGCTCGCCCCGATCGCCGCGCGGCTGCGGCAGGCGGGGCCGTCCGACCTCGCCGTCGGCACCTCCAAGACCTTCCGTTCCCTGGCCCGGCTCGCCGGCGCGGCCCCGTCCGGTGACGGGCCGCGCGTCCGGCGGGTGCTCACCGAGCCCGGGCTGCGCCAGGTGTTCGCCTTCATCAGCCGGATGCCGTCGGCCGGTCTGGCCGCGCTGGACGGGGTGAGCCCCGGCCGCGCCCATCAGCTGGTGGCGGGCGCGCTGGTGGCCGGGGCCGCGATGCGGGCTCTGGAGATCGGTGAGCTGCAGATCTGCCCGTGGGCGCTGCGGGAGGGGGTGATCCTGCACCGGCTCGACACGCTCGGCGTGCCCCCGGCGTCGCGTCGCTCCTGGCCGCTCACCGACCGCCAGCCGCGGCGGGTGTCGAGCATCGCGTGACCCGCTGCCACCCCGCGAGCCGGCCGGCGACGGTGCGGATCTCGGCCTGGGCGGGGAAGACCTTGGTGGTGAGCACCTCGTGCACCGCCGGATCGTCGTCCGGACAGCCGGCGGACAGGACGGTCAGGCGGTGGTCGAGGTCGGCGGCCCGGCGCTCGGTGGACAGCACCACGCCGCCGGTGGCGATGCCGGTCAGGACCGGGTGGCCGATGCGCTGGGCGCGCAGCAGCATGTCCAGGTCGCTGCCGGCGAACACGGACACCCGGCGCTTGACGACGACCGGCTCGCCGGGCAGCGGCGACACCGCGGGACGCAACTCGGTGCCGGGTCGCCGGCCAGGCCGCCGAACATGCGGTTGCCGGGGTTGACCTCGGGGGCGCCTGCGCGGAACCCCACCCGACGAAGATCATCGGCAGCGCGGCGGTGCGGGCGGCGTCGACGGCGGCCAGACGCGACTGATGGCCGGGGTCCGGATAGCGGGCGACGACGGCGGGCTGGACGTCCATGACCAACATGGCGGTACGGCCCGCGATGGCGTAGGTCGTACGCCTGCCGGAGCGAGCGGAACGTCCCACTCGCCGTGAGAAGCTCACCGGCCAGGGCGGACAGATTCTCATCGCCGGGCTCGTGGCCCTTGTCGGTGCGACCGCGTCGTGCGCCGTCCGCGTCCACTCGGGAAAGAACTCGCGGGCCGCCGGGGCGCGGAACCGGGCCTGGTCGACCGGCTGGTGCGGGCCGTCGAAGAGCTGCGCGAACAGGGCCCGGCCCAGCGGGTTGGCGGCGAGCACGTCGAGCCGGGTGTTCCCGACGTACGCGGGGGAGGTCCGGACCCGGCGTGACTCTCGTCTCTGACGCTCACCGCCCGACCACAGGACGGCGGGAACTGACACTGCCTGGCGGGGGAGGGGGTGTCCGCCCCGCACGGGGATTCGGGGCGGACCAGCTCAGCATCCTCTCGTGCGGCCACCGCCACCGGTAGGCACACGGCGCGTTTTCGCTGGCCGAACAGCCGACAACCATCTCCGGAAAGCGGAGTCGGCGCCCGGGGCGGCGGTCACTGCCCGGCTGATCGTCAGGGCTGTCGCGCGCCCGCCGGGACAGCCCTGACGACCGGCCCGACGGTCGCATCGGTGTTTGCCGGCCGCCCGGTGGGAGGGCTCTGACGACCGGCCCGATGGTTGCATCGGTGTTTGCCGGCCGCCCGTTGAGAGGGCTCGGGTGGCCGGCCCGGCGGCTGCGGTCAGGCGGCCAGCGCCTGGCGGGTGGCGTCGGTGAACGTCCAGAACGGCGGCAGTGTCGAGGACTTGCGGCCGGCCCGCGTGTTCACCCCGAACATCTGGGTGCGTAGCGGGGTGGTCAGCTCCAGCTGCGCGCCGGCGCCCCGCAGGGTGCGGTTGACGATGTTGGCCGGGTCGTCGCCGTTGAGGTCGGGCACCCCGGCCGCGTCGATCGCCGGGACGCCGGCGGCCGCGTAGGCCCGCAGCAGCGCCGTCTTGAGGGTGGTGTCGCGCCCGCCGACCAGCACTGCCGCCGTGCCGCTGGGCAGCCCCGCGGCGTCGGTGGAGCAGCCGTGCAGCGACACCGCACGGCGGCTTCCCGCGACCGTCGCCAGCGCCACCGGGTCGTCGCAGTGCGAGGAGGTGACGTGCAGGTCGCCGTTGCCCGCCGACAGCAGGCCCTCGAACATCCAGTAGTCGTGGACCGGGCCGCCGGTGGCGCCGCCGGCCGGGTGATAGCCCGCCACGGCCAGGCACAGCTCGGACGTGCCGGGCTCGATGCCGCCGCCGTGCAGCGCGATGACGGCGGTGTCGGGGAAGCTGTCGCCGGGGGCATCACTGTCGTCGAACGCGGCGTGCCGGCGGAAACGACGCGCGTAGTGGACGCCCTCGGTACGGGCCGGGTCGGCGTAGAGCGCCGTGTTCGACGGATAGACGTCGTCGGCGGCGAGCGCCGGGCGGGCCCCGGCGGCGACGACCGGCGGAATCGCGGCTGCGCTCACGGCGGCCAGCATGCTGCGTCGGCTGAGCTTGGTCATGAAATCTCCCCGTTTGGCGTATCGACTTCGGATGATTCCACATCCGGCGGGAGGAAGTCAGCCCAGCCTCCTAGGATGCCATAGAGCGTGTGACGGCTGCACCAGCAGCAGACGACTGCTACGGCTTCAGCTGAGCGAGCGCGGCGTGGGCCTGGGCGAGCTGGGCGGTCGCGGTCAGCATCGCGAGGTCGGCGGCCGGCACGTACGGCTCCTCGGAGTGGTCGTCCTCGTTGACGTTGGTCTCGTAGTCGACCAGGCAGATCTGGTAGAGGCGCTCGGCTTCGGCGACGAGTTCGGCAGCGCGGGCGGCGTGTTCCTCGGGTGTCATGCCGATCATGATTTCACGCGCCGTCCGCGCCTCCTTGACAACCTACAACCGATTGGTTGTACGATGAGGTGGTGACCGAGGATGCCGACCGGGCGGACGCCCTGTTCCACGCGCTCGCCGACCGCACCCGACGCGACATCCTGCGCCGTGTGCTGGCCGGGGAGCACTCGGTCTCGGCGCTCGCCGCGAAGTACGACATGTCCTTCGCGGCGGTGCAGAAACACGTCGCCGTGCTGGAGAGGGCCGGTCTGCTGATCAAGCGGCGCAGTGGCCGCGAGCAGCTGGCCAGCGGCGACGTGGCGGCGGTGCGGTCGGTGGCGTCCATGCTCACCGAGCTCGAACAGATCTGGCGCGGCCGGATCGCCCGCATCGATCTGCTGCTCTCCTCCGATCCCGACTCCGACTCCGACCAGGAGGACTGACCCATGCCTGTGACCGATGTCCAGCACGACCTCGACGCTCTGACCTTGACGATCACCGCGGACTTCGCGGCGCCGGTGGAGCGGGTCTGGCAGGTGTATGCGGACCCGCGCCAGCTGGAGAAGGTGTGGGGTCCGCCGACCTACCCCGCCACCGTCGTCGATCACGACCTGACGCCCGGTGGGCGGATGACGTATTACATGACCAGCCCGACGGGGGAGAAGCACGCCGGTTACTGGGTGGTCGGCGAGGTGGACGAGCCGCGGTCGTTCACGTTCGAGGACGGGTTCGCCGATGCCGACTTCAATCCGCTGCCGGGTCTGCCGGTGTCGCGCTGTGTCTACACGTTCGCCGAGCACGACGGTGGCACGCGGGCGACGTATGTGAGCGCGTACGCGTCGGCGGAGGCGTTGCAGCAGGTGCTGGACATGGGTGTGGTGGAGGGCGCGTCGGCGGCGATCGGCCAGATCGACGTCCTGCTCGCCGGCTGACCGGCCCGGGTCAGTGCGGGGCCGGCCCGGCCGTGGGGGTGCGCCGCCGGCGGATCTGGCCGGTCAGTGACGCGGCGGTGTATCGCAGCAGTGGGCGGTACACGCGCATCGAGTCGGTGACGCCGCTGAAGTTGGAGGCGCTGTTGCCGTCGAGGTAGCGGGTGGCGATGTCGACGGTGGTGATGGGGCGGCCGGTCGAGGCGGCGTCGAGCAGGGTGTTCATCTCGTAGTCGAAGCCGTCGCCGGGCACGGTGCACAGCCAGTCGAGCAGTCCGGCGGAGAAGCCGCGCAGTCCGGTCTGGGTGTCGTCGACCGGGTAGCCGGTGGCGGCGCGGAAGAGTGCGCCGGTGACGGTGTTGCCGAGGCGGCTGGCGGCGGGCATCCGGTCGAGCTTTCGGACGCCGAGGACGATGTGGCCGGGCCGGATGCGGTCGGCGACGCGGCGGATGTCGGTGGTGTGGTGCTGGCCGTCGGCGTCGGCGCAGACCACGTCGGCGTCCGGGTGGGTGGCGCGGATGTGGGCGAATCCGGTTTTCAGGGCGGCGCCCTTGCCGAGGTTGGCGGGGTGCCGCAGGACGGTGGCGCCGAGGTCGCGTACGGCGGTGAAGGTCTTCTGGCCGGTGGTGTCGTTGCCGTCGTCGACCACGACGAGGCGGGTGCCGGCGGGCATGTCGGAGCGTAGGTGTGCGGCCAGGTCGATCAGTTCGGGCTGGGGGCGGTAGACGGTCAGCAGCACGACGGTCCGGGGCACGTGTTCTCCTCGTTGGCGGTGGTGGGTACGGCTGTCGTACCCCGCGGAGGTGATCGCGAAGCGGGGTTCACCCGGGTGTAGCGTGGGTGTTCGTCTACCGGCGGCGTCGGCGAGGTGGGGTATCGGTGTCCGCTGCGGTGCGGTCCTGGCGGTTGGTGCCGGTGCTTGTCGCGGTGGCGGTCGCGTATGTGGCAGGCGCGTCGCTGGCTTTCGTGGGTTTCGGTGCGCCGTCGATGGTGGTGTTGTTCCTGCCGGCGGGTGTCACGCTGGCGGCTCTGGTGCTCAATCCGTTGCGGCGGTGGCCGTGGATTCTGCTGGTGGTGGCCGGGGCCGAGCTCGCGGTGGACGTGTCGCACGGGATGCCGGTGCGATGGGCGTGCGGGTTTGCGCTGGCCAACACGGTGGAGCCGGTGGTGGGCGCGGTGTTGTTGCGGCGGGTCGTGCCGGGCCGGGTGGATCTGCTGCGGCGTCGTCATGTGCTGGCTTTCCTGCTGTGCTGTGTCGTGGGTGGCCCGCTGGCCGGCGCGGTGGTCGGTGCCACCTCGATCGCGGTGAACATGGGCAGGTCGTGGTGGCCGTCGTTCGTGTCGTTCTGGACCGGGGACGCGACCGGTGTGCTGGTGGTCGGCGGGTGTGTGCTGGCGTGGTGGCTGGGTGACGGTCGCCCGCCGGTGCGGCGGTCGGTGGCGGTCGTGGGTCTGGCGGTCGCCGTGACGGGGGCCGGGTTCTGGCCTCAGGAGCGGCCGGTGTTCTATCTGCCGCTGGTGGTGTTGTTCGGGTTGGCGTTCACGCAGCCGTTCGCGGTGACGCTGACCGCCGGTGCGGTGACGACCGTGGTGGCGAACCTGATGACCAATACCGGGCATGGGCCGTGGGCGGCGCTGGACACGCAGGATCAGTGGCGGGCGCTGACGTTGCAGGCGTTTCTGGCGACGATGGTCCTCGGTGCGTGGGGGTTGTCGCTGGGGGTGGCCGAGCGGGATCGGGCGCGGTCGGACACGACGGTGGAGCGGCGGGCGCGGTTGCGGCTGCATGCGTTGCAGGTGTTGACGCGGGATCTGTCGAGGGCGGTGACGTCGGAGGCGATCGCCGAGGCGGTGGTGCGGGACGGGATCGGGTTGCTGGCCGATCACGGCAGTGCCGCTGTGGTGTCGCCGGACGGTGCGGAGATTCTGGTGTGGGCGTCGTCGGATCTGCCGGTGGATCTGGTGCGGCGGTATCGGCGGGTGCCGTTGGGGGCGGCGACGCCGCACACGGATGCGGTGCGGTCGGGGCGGCCGGTGGTGTTCCAGTCGCAGGAGGAGCTGGTGGGGGCATACCCGGCGTTGGCTGAGCATTATCGGTTGTCGGGTATTTCCAGCAGTGTGTGCATGCCGATCCGGGACGGTGGGGAGACGCTGGGGTCGTTGGCGTTCAGTTTCGAGTCGCCGGGCCGGGTCGAGGATGACGTGCTGGCGACGGCTGCGGCGCTGGCGACGTTGTGTGGGCAGGCGTTGCGGCGGGCGCGGGCGTACGAGCAGGAGCGGGATGCGGCTCAGCAGTTGCAGCGGGCGCTGTTGCCGCCGGTTGCGGACGGGTTGCCGGGGGTGAGTTTCGGCGCCGGTTATCGGCCCGCTGATGTGGGGCATCAGGTGGGCGGTGACTGGTATGACATGTTCGCGCTGCCGGGTGGTCGTGCGGGGTTCGCGGTGGGTGATGTGGTGGGTCATCAGGTGACGGCCGCGGCGGCGATGGCACGGTTGCAGTCGGCGTTGCGGATCGTGGCGCAGGACGCCGACGGGCCGGCGCGGGTGTTGGAGCGGTTGGACGGGGCGAGCGCGTTGATCGCCGATTCGATGATGACGACTGTCGGGTTCGGTGACTATCAGCCGGCCACGGGTGTGTTGCGGTATGCGTGTGCGGGTCATCCGCCGCCGTTGCTGGTCACCGCCGGTGGTGCCCGCTTCCTGTGGGAGGGGCGGTCGATGCCGTTGGGGGTGGGTGAGAGCCGGTGGTGTCAGGGTGAGGTGGTGGTGGCGGAGCCGGCTGTTCTGGTGTGGTACACCGACGGTCTGGTGGAGCGTCGGGGTGAGGCTGTCGGTGATGCGATGCGGCGGCTGGCCGAGGAGGCGGGGCGGTGTGGTCCGGCGGACGCGCAGGGGTTGTGTGATCGTCTGATGGGGCACATGGTCGGTGCGGGGGCGCTCACCGATGACACGGCGGTGATGTGTATCCGGTTCGTGCCGGTGGATGCCGCCGGTGGGGTGGGGCCGGTCCCGGGTCCGGCGGTTCGGCCGGGGCCGTAGTACGCTCGGCGGGCCTCACGTGGATCGGGCTGTGTCGTGCCGGTCTCTGTCTCCTGGAGGGTTCCGCGGCCTGTCATGTCGGACTTTCAGGTACGTGTCGCGCCGGAGCCGGGCCGGGTGGTGGTTCATGTGGCCGGTGTCTGCGATCTGCGTCATCGTGAGGAGCTGACGGTTGCGCTGACCGGGGCGGCGGATGCGTCGCCGCTGGTGGTGGTGGATCTGGCGGCGGTGGAGTTTCTTGATTCCAGTGGGTTGCACGCGCTGGTGACGGCTCATCGGGCGGCGCGGCGGCGGTCGGGGAACGTGTATGTGGTCGGTGCGGTGGGCTCGGTGGCGTCGGTGTTGCGGATGACCGGCATTCTGCGGTTGTTGCAGCCGCCCGCTTCGGTCGGTTCGGTTGTGGCGCCGTGCTCGGATGCGGTATGAGCGGGCCTTCTGAGCAGGCGACGGATGGTGTCGCGACGGTCGCCTACGGCGATGCGGGGGATCTGCCGGGGGTTCGGGCGCTGGCGCGGGCGAGGGCGAGGGCGTATGGGTTGGCCGCGGATCAGGTGGACGGGCTGACCATCGCGGTCAGTGAGCTGGTCACCAATACTCTGCAGCACACTCGTGCGGGTGGCCGGTTGCGTATCTGGGGGGACGGGTCGTCGCTGTATTGCGATGTGATCGACGGTGGTCCGCAGCGGCGGCTGGGTGCGGTCATGCCGGAGCCGACCGCTGAGCGGGGGCGTGGGCTGGCGATCGTGGAGCGGTTGTGTGATGAGGTCACGTCGCTCACCGATGGGGGTTTCACGATCATCCGGTTGCGGATGGTCCGGCGCGGGTGAGGCTGGGAGTCTCCTCCGCGTCCGGCGGCGTCTGACTCGTGCGGAGGCGTTCAGAGGTCGGGGGCGCCGAGGTGGCGGCGCAGTTTGGTGAGGGCCCGGGTGAGCAGCCGGGAGATGTGCATCTGGGAGACGCCGATGCGTTCGGCGATCTGCTGCTGGGTGAGGTTGCCGTGGAAGCGCAGGGTGACGATGGTGCGTTCGCGGTCGTCGAGGGTGGCGAGGGCGGGGCCTAAGGCGGCGCGGAGTTCGGCGAATTCGTAGCCGTCGTCGGGGCTGCCGAGGGTTTCGGCGAGTTCGGTGCCGGTGTCGCTGACCGGGGTGGACAGGCTGGTGGAGGTGTAGGCGCGGGCGCCTTCGAGGCCTTCGATCACCTCGTCCTCGGTGATGTCGAGGTGGGCGGCGATGTCGGTGACGGTGGGGGAGCGGCCGAGGCGGTGGCTGAGGGTGCTGTTGGCGTCGGTGATGGCGAGTCGCAGTTCTTGCAGGCGGCGGGGTACGCGTACCGACCAGGTCCGGTCGCGGAAGTGTCGTTTGAGTTCGCCGACGATGGTGGGGACGGCGAATCCGGGGAAGTCGATGCCGCGGCTGGCGTCGTAGCGATCGATGGCTTTGATCAGGCCGATGACGGCGACCTGGTAGAGGTCGTCGCGGGGTTCGCCGCGGTTGGCGTAGCGGTTCGACAGGTGTCGTGCCAGTGGCAGCCAGGCTTCGATGGTCCGGTCGCGGAGGGCGGGGCGTGAGGGGTGGCCGGCGGGGAGTGCCGCCATCGTGGTGATCAGCTCGCCGGCCTGGTCGGTGGTCGCGCTGGTGGTGGTCTCGGCGATGACGGTCATGGGGGTGCTCCTTGCGGTCGGTTCCTGGTCCGGGGTGCGGTGGTGAACGCTCGTGGGAGCGCTTCCACCGGGTGCCGTGCCCTCTTTCCCCCTGAGGGCGGGAGGCTGAAACCAGGTCGACGGGGTTATTGCGTGTCGGGGCCGTTGTGGGATTCGCGGCCGGCGCGCAGTTCGTCGAGGCGTGCCTGGGCGCGCTGGACGGCGGCCCGGGAGCGTTCGAGGAACGCGTCGCTGCGGTCGAGGCGCGACACCTCGCGGGCGAAGGCGCCTTGGACCTGTCTCATCGGGTCCGGGCGCGGGTCGGTGCCGTTGGTGCTGCGGGTGTGGCGTTCGTCGAGGTCGTGTTCGCGTGCGGTGGCGTGGGCCTCGCGGATGTTGGCGATGGTGTCGCGTTCGTCGGCGAGGCGTTCGCGGTGTTCGGCGGCGACCTCTCGTTCGGCGAACAGCCGGGCCCGTTGTTCCACGGCTTCGCGCAGGATGGTGAGTTCCTCTTCGAGGCGGGTGAGTCGGCGCTCCCGGTCGTCGAGTGCCTGCTCGCGGGCATCGAGCGCCTGCTCGCGGGCGTCGAGTTCCTGCTCGCGTTCGGTGCGGTGGTCTTCGCGGAACACGGTTCCATCGTAGTTGCTCATCCGGGTCGTCCGGCTTGCGGTGGTGGCCGGCGTGCTACGGCCGTGGGCCGGCGCTGGGCGGGCCGGCCGAGGCGGGCGGCTGCCCGGCCGCGGGCATGTAGTCCTCCAGCAGGGCGGGGGTGAGGCCGGCTTTGTGGATGGCCTTGAGGGCGCCGACGAAGTCGTCGCGGAACGCCTCACGGAAGTGCATCAGGAGGATGTCGCCTGGTTTGACCGGCTTGCCGACCTGGTAGCGGACCTTGCCCTTGTGCACGGTCTCGGTCCACATGAACGCGGCGGTCATGCCGCAGTCCTTGGCGGCGCGCAGGGTGGTGGCGTCCTTCTCGCCGTAGGGCGGCCGGAACAGGGTGGGGCGGCGTACGAACCAGGTGGCGAGTTCGTCGGCGGAGTCGCAGATCTCGCGTTTCTGGAATTCGTAGGACTTGCCGCGCAAGCCGGTGTGGGTGACGGTGTGTGCCTCGACGACCGCGCCGGCGTCGATCATCGGCCGGAAGTAGCCGGGGTCGTCGCGGACGGCGTCGGTGGTGAGGAACAGGGTGACCGGCACGCCGGCGGCGGCGACCAGCTCCTGGCCTTCGGGGAGTTTGAGGTAGCCGTCGTCGATGGTGAGGAACGCGACCTTCTGGTCGGTGGGGATGCGGTGCAGGTATTCGACAGCGTCGCCGCCGGGCAGGGCGATCGGCTGCGGGGGCGGGGCGGGCGCGAAGTCGGGGATGCCGTAGCGGGCGCGCCGGGCGGACAGTGCGGCGGCGGGGTCGGGGCCGGCCGGCGCCGGTGAGGCCGCGGGCGTCCCGGACGGCGCCGCGGGTGACGCGCTGGTCACGGGGGCCGGGTTCGCGGTGCAGGCGGCCAGCGCCACGACCGTCGCCGCGGCCGTCATCACCTGAACAATCTTCGCGTAACGCACCGCGCGATCCTGGTGGGTGTGATGTGAAGCCGCGGTGAAGGGGCGCTGCGAGGTGGTGTGCGTCACCGTCGTGGTGACGCACCCGTCGTCGTACGATCACCGGCTGTCAGGTGATCCGGTGGAGCCGTCTCAACAGGCGCCCTGGTCGCGCCACGGGCCGTACGGGTCGCCGGGCTCCTGGTTGCGGGTCCACCACGCGGCCCGCCACCGGTGGCCGTCGTGGTGCGCGACCTCGCCGCCGGTGTAGATCCACGACGGGGTCCACGTGAGGGCGGTGGTGTCGCCGCAGCTGACCGGTGTGCCGGCCTGTGCCCACGCGCCCCACGTCGAGGCGCCGGGCGTCTGCCCGAGAGACCACCACTGTGCCTGGTAGGTGTGGCCGTCGTGGCGGACGAGGGCGCCGGTGGGGTAGACGGTGGCCGCCGACCAGTCCGCCGGGACGACGGTGACCCGGTGGGTGGCCGTGATTCGCGGCGCCGCGACCGACGTGGCCGTGATCAGCGCCGTGCCGTAACCGGCGCCGGTCACGACACCGCCGGCCGAGACGGTGGCGACCGACGGGTCGGAGGACTGCCAGGTGACGTCCTGGACGGCCTGCCCGGGGGTGATCGCGGCGTTCAGGGTGACCTGCCGGCCGGGGGTGACCTCGGCGGGCCCGGTAACGGTGGCGGCGGTGGGCAGCCAGAACGGTGTGACCGGTGCGGACGGTGCGGAGGCCGGCGACGTGCCGGCGGCGGTGTGGGCGACGACGGTGAAGGTGTACGCCGTGCCGTTGTCGAGTCCGGTGACGCGGCAACCACCGGCGCCCGTGGCCGTGCATCCGCGCCCGTCCGGCGTGGCGGTCACGGTGTAACCGGTGATCGGCGAGCCGCCGTCGGAGCCCGGGGCGTCCCAGCTCACCTGGGCGGTGGTGTCGCCGGCGACCGCGGTGACCCGGGCCGGGGCGTCGGGGGTGGTGCGGTGCACGGCGAGCCAGCTGATCACCGGGTCCTGCGAGCCGGTCCTGGCGACGGTGTAGGTGATCACCGTGGGGGTGGTGACGGTGAAGGCCACGGCGCCGGTGGCGCGGGTGGTGGTGGCGTTGAGGCTGATCGGGGTGCCGGTGACCGTGGCCGCGCCGACCGTGACGGTCTGCGACATCGGCCGGGTCTGGCCCCACCACTCGGTGAACCCGGCGGTCAGCACGTACTGTCCGGGATCCAGCGGCAGCCGGTAGCGGATGGTCTTGTTGCTGCCGGCCCAGTTCCCGGTGGAGAACTTGTCGGCCGGGTCGGTGCCGCCCTTGACGGTGATCCCGTCGTTGACGTAGCCCCACTGGTCGGCGGCGGCCGACACCTGGTCGGCGGTGGTGTTGACCACGAGCCCGGCGACGGCCTGGTACTGCGGGGAGCTCTGCCCGGCGGCGAGGCCCGCGTCGATGTAGTAGATCAGCGACGGCGGGACGGTCTCGTAGGCGGCGGTGAACGCCTGCCGCTTGCCGTCGGCGTAGGCGTCGTTGGTCCACCCTTCGACGGTGAGCGTGGTGTAGGCGGTGCGGGCGGTGGCGCGGCTGGCGGCGGTCCAGGTGACCTCGTGCGGGCGGCCGTCGATGACCACTGTGGCCGGCAGGTCGCCGCTGGTCCGTACGGCCCCGGCCAGGCCCAGGTCGCGGCGGGTGTCGGTGACGTCGGCCGGCCGCAGGCCGTCCGCTGCGGCGGTGAGGCGGGCCGCGATCTGCGCGACACCGATGGTGTCCAGGCCGGGCAGGCCGGCCAGGGCGGCGTCGGCCTGGTCGCGGGTGGCGGCGAACACCGCCCACGTCGCTGGTGACCAGTCGCCGGGCGCCGGGCTGCCGGCCGCCGTCAGGGCCTGCCGGATCGGGGTGGTGTCGACCGGCCCGTCGACGTCGCCGGAGATCGCGGTGACCGCGTCGAGGACCAGCGTGCCCGACCTGAGCGTGACGGTTGCGGTGTGCGGGCCGTCGGCGAGACCGCGCAGGGTGTACGTCGACTGGCGTTTGCCGGTGCTGCCGGTGGGGGCGCCGGCGGCGAGAGGCAGCCCGTCGACGGTGACGTCGAGGGTGGCGGCGCCGGTGTTGCCGCCGATCAGGTCGAGGCCGGTGCCGTTGAACCCGACGGTGACCGTGGACCCGGCGGTGCTGCTGGTTGAGGTCGTGCGGTGCCAGTCCATCGCGTCACCGGAGGCCGCCCGGTGACTCCACGTGCCCGTGTAGCCGACGGCGCTGTCCATGTTGTCGACCAGCGATACGGCGTACGGCGCGAAGCCCTTGATCTTCTCGATCTTGAGGTTGTCGAAGCCGGTGCGGTAGAAGTCGCTGGACAGGTTGACCCGCCCGGCCAGTTCCGGGGTGGGGTCGGTGAAGGTGTGGACCGCGGCGCCGTCGACGAAGGCGGTGACGGTGGCGCCCTTGGCCTGCAGCGCGAGGGTGTAGCCGCCGGCGGCGGGGCGGGCGCCGGTGGCGATGGTGGCGCCGTGCCGGGCGAAGGTCCAGGCGCCGGCGCGGGTGATGCGCAGCTGGTAGGCGGCGCTGTCGGCGGTCATGCCGGTCTGCTGGCGCACGCCGATCCCGGCGGAGCCGCCCGCCGGGTCGGGGAACGACACGTCGACGCTCGCGGTGTAGTTGTGCCAGCGGAAGTCGCCGACCAGCGTGTTGGGGGTGGTGCGGTTCCAGGCGGCGGTGTCCTTCATCGACTGGTCCATCAGCTGGTACAGCATGTGGTCGCCGACCTGCCAGGCGCCGGTCTGGTCGACCAGGTAGCGGGGTTCACCGCCGCGTGAGGCCAGGTACGGCCGGGTGGTGTCGCCGACGCGGACGTCACCTTCCTCGGCGTAGGCGAAGTCGTCGGCGTACAGGATCGTGTCGCCGGTGTCGTGGTTCTTGCCGGTCGCGTCGGTGTCCAGGACCGTGCGCGGCAGCGGCGGCGGCAGCGGCTCGCCGGCGCTGGTGTCGACGGTGGTGAAGGTGACGATCGAGCGCGGCTGCACCGGGTAGGTGTAGTAACCATCGCCGTCGGGCCGCAGGGTGGCGGTGCGGCGCATGTAGTGAGCGGCCCGCGTCTCCCACACGTTGACGACCGGATCGTCACCGAGATCCATGTTGTCAACATTGATTCTGTACATCTTGATCTGATCGCTGTCGTTGACGGCGATCGTGGAGAAGTCCCGTCGCTGTGGATCGGCGAGGGTCAGATAGCTGGGCGCGCCGTTGGAGCCGTCCAGGTTCTCGGTGCCGCTGACCCCGCTGTAGCTGGCCTCCGGCACGGTGCGCCAGATGCCGGCGGTGTTGGTGTCGTTCTCCCAGCCGGTGGTGGCGAACCGGGTGAAGTGCTGCATCACGTAGATCGCCGCGTCGTAGTGGATGCTGCCCGACCAGGGGTCGCGGGCGCTGAGCAGCTCCTTGTGGCTGTACTGGGCACCCTCGTAGAACGAGCCGATCGCCGGCTGGAACAGGTAGTGGGTGCGTTTGGACCGGTAGTAGCCCTTGACGCTGCGGTTGGCGAGATCCAGAGCGCTCTGCAGGCCGCCGATGCCGGTGCTCGCGCCGCCCGGGCCCTCGGTGTTGTTGACCCGGTAGTCGGTGAACCCGAACGAGCCGACGCCCTCGCTGTACCAGACCTCCTTGTCGCGGACGGTCGCCAGCTTGGTGTAGGGCTCGTAGGTGTTGCTGGTGGCAGCGCCGTCGTAACGGTCGTCGGTGTTGTAGTGGTACCCGACCGCGTCGACGATCTCGAACAGCGACTGGTCGTCGAGCAGCGCCGGTCCGATGTTCTTGGTCTGGTTCTCGTCCGAGGCGACAATCTTGATCCTGCGGTACGCCGTACCGACCGCCGCCTGCTCCGACGCGGGGATCGCGTACCGCGGATCGGCGAAGTCGGTGTCGGTGACCAGGGCGTTCTTGTAGTACTTGAGGAACGCGATGTCCGGGCTGGTCGTCTCGTTGGTGTCCGGGTTGACGTAGTCGACGAGGTAGCCGTACTTCTCGTACGCGTCGAGGATCGTCTCCTTGTACCACCGGTACATCTCGTCGCGGCCGGTGCCGGCGTTCCAGGCGGTCTGGACCCAGGAGGGCATGGTCCAGCGCAGGATCGACACTTTCAGATCGGGATTGACCGTTTTGGCGTCGGCGGCGAGCTGGAAGCCGGGGGAGCGGGAGGCGTCGGCGAGCTCGGTGGCGGTGCGCATGGTCGCGGCGTCGGCGCCGGTGGAGTTGTTGGTGTCCGACCCCATCTCGATCTTGACGTGGTTGATCAGCGGGTGGCCGCCGCCGAAGAGCACGTCGATGAGCTGCCAGTAGCGGGCGGGCTGCTCGGCCTTGTAGTCCATCAGCAGGTTGCTGGTGCTGTTGGCGCTGATCAGGCCGAGGCCCTTGTAGGGCAGGCCGTGCACGTTGCCGGCCCGGACGTCGTCGCCGTCGACGAGCACGTCGACGGTGTCCGCGGCGGCCGCCGCCGGGGACACCGCGAATCCCGGGGCGAGGGCCACCGCCACCGCGGCGCAGCCTGCCATCCACCGTCTCCTGCGCTGTGCGCCCACGCTGCCACTCCCGAGGTGATCAGTGACGAACCTGTTACGGGAGTAAACCGCTCACAACAAGACACGTCAATGCTCGAACGAGCAGAAACGATCGCAAATGATCATTCGGATCACGGATGTCAAGATCCGTCCCTGTCGTTCCACGAGCCCGGGCACCTCGAGAGCCGGGCGCGCCCACCTCCGGGTGCCGGAGGTCGCCGGCACGCTCACGGGCGGCCGGCTGCTGTGGCCGGGCACCCGCTCGCGGCGATGACCGGGTTAGGGTCGGCGCAATGAGCGTGCGATTCCCACTCGTCATCGACCGCGCCGCGAGCGGATCGACGCCCGTGGCGTGAACCGGACCCGACCGTGACGGGCCGGGCCGCGACGGAAGGAGCTGTGGATGTTCTTCAACCTCGGTGTTCGTGACTTCCTAGACCGCGCGGAGCTCGTCTACGGCGACCGGGTCGCGGTCGTCGACGAGCCGGAGCAGCCCGCCGCGTCGTGGGGCGAGCTCACCTACCGGCAGGTCGCGCAGCAGGCCCGGGGACAGGCCGCCGGCCTGGACGCGCTCGGGGTGCCGGTCGGCGGGCGGGTGGCGATCGTGTCGCACAACTCGGCGCGGATGCTGACCTCGTTCTTCGGGGTGTCCGGGTGGGGGCGGATCCTGGTGCCGGTCAACTTCCGGCTGGCCGCCGCCGAGGTCGGCTACATCGTGGAGCACTCCGGCGCCGACGTGCTGCTGGTCGACCCGGAGCTTCGGGGACTGCTCGACACCGTCCGTACCAAGCATGTGTTCGTCCTCGGGGAAGACGATCAGGCGGTTTTCGGCAACCGTGAGCAACCGCGGCCGTGGGACGGCGACGAGGCGGCGACCGCGACGCTGAACTACACGTCGGGCACCACCGCCCGGCCCAAAGGGGTGCAGCTCACCCACCGCAACCTGTGGCTGAACGCGGCCGTGTTCGGGCTGCACACCACGGTTACCGACAACGACGTGCTGCTGCACACGCTGCCGATGTTCCATGCCAACGGGTGGGGCATGCCGTACATCGTCACCGGCCTCGGCGGCCGGCACGTCGTGCTGCGCAAGATCGACGGCACGCAGATCCTGCGGCGCATCGCACAGCACCACGTGACGCTGCTGTGCGCGGCGCCGGCGGTGGTCAACGCGGCCCTCGACGCGGCCCGCACGTGGGACGGCGAGATCCCCGGCCGCGACCGGGTGCGCATCGTGGTGGCCGGCGCGCCGCCGCCGACGCGCACCATCGAACGTGTCCGCGCCGAACTGGGCTGGGAGTTCATCCAGATCTACGGGCTCACCGAGACGTCACCACTGCTCACGGTCAACCGGATGCGCACCGAATGGGCCGGCGCGCCCGCCCGCGAACAGGCCCGGCTGCTGGGCCGTGCCGGGACCGCGGCGCTGGGGGTACGGCTGTCGGTCGACGACAGTGGCGAGGTGCTGGCCCGCTCCAACCACAACCTCGACGGCTACTGGGACAACCCGGCCGAGACGGCCCGCGTACAGGAGGGCGGCTGGTTCCACACCGGAGACGGCGGAACCCTCACCGACGGCTACCTGACGATCTCCGACCGGAAGAAGGACGTCATCATCAGCGGGGGCGAGAACATCTCCTCCATCGAGGTCGAGGACGCGCTCAGCTCGTACCCCGCGGTCCGGGAAGCGGCGGTGATCGGCATCCCCGACGAGAAATGGGGCGAGCTGGTGACCGCGCTGGTCGTCACCGACGGCACCCCGGTGACCGCCGAGCAGCTGATCACCCACTGCCGTGCGCATCTCGCCGGATACAAGTGCCCCAAGCGGGTGGAGTTCCTGGACGCGCTGCCGCGTACCGCCACCGGCAAGGTCCAGAAGTTCAAGCTGCGCGAGCCGTTCTGGCGCGACCGCGACCGGCAGGTCAACTGAGCCAGCTGCGCTCGAAGACGATCTTGTGGCGGTCGCCGGGCAGGATGTTGACCGTGCAGCGCACCGGGCGGCCGCCGGCGGTGTAGCCGGTGTCGTAGTGCACCGCGACCGGTGTGCCCGGGCCCAGGCTGAGCCGGTGGATCTCCTCGGGGGTGGGCATCCGGATCAGGATCTCGTCGATCGCCCGGTCCTGCCGGTGACCGAGGTCGGCCAGCACCTGATCGGTGCCGCGCGGGATGTAGGCCGGCGACATGATCGCCGATTCCTTGACCAGCTCCAGCGGGAAGTGCGAGTCGTTGATGTTGATCGGCTCGCCGTTGATGAACCGCACCCGCCGCCGGGCCACGACCGTGACGCCCGGCTCGACCCGCAGCCGGTCGGCCAGATCGGCGCCGGCCTGCACGAGCGCCACCTCGATGCGCTGGCTGGGCACCCGGCCCTCGGCGGCGATCTGCTGCGAGAACCGATCCATCATCTCCGGGGTCACCGGCCGCGGCCGTGACCTCTCCTGCGGCCGGTAGATCATGTGCTCACGCCGGCGCACGAAATGGCCGTGCGGACGCCGCGCGACGATCAGCCCCTCGGTGACCAGCAGGCTCAGCCCCGTACGCACGGTCTGGCGCGCCACCCCGAACTGCTCCGCGATCGTGTGCTCGGTGGGCAGCTGGTCGCCGGCGCGCAGCTCGCCGGAGGTGATCAGGGCCCGGAACGTCGCGGCGATCCGCTGGTAGGCGGGAGTGCTGGGGTGGGGGTGAGCTTCCACAGGCCGCCTCCGCCGTCTCGCTGCCAATGTCTGGTCAATCTAAGCATTGCCCGTTGACGGTGTGCCGGGCAGCTGCCAGCATCGATGTACACATTGTCTGGTCAATGAGGTGCGCCGATGTTCTGGATCATCGTCGCCGGCGTGTTCGTGCTGGCCGTGATCGTCGTGGTCGTCATCGGCCTGGCTCTCGGCGGCGGCCACGGTGACGGCGACAGCGACGACGCGGGTGAGGCCTGAAACCGCACGGATGCTGGCAAGCTGGGGTGATGGAATCCGTCTGGGACTACCCGCGCCCGCCTCGGGTGGAGCGCGCCGCGGCAAGGGTGACCATCGTGCACGCCGGCCGGGTGATCGTCGACAGCGACCGCTGCCTGCGGGTGCTGGAGACCTCGCACCCACCGGTCTACTACGTGCCCCGCGACGACATCGCCGACGGCGTCCTGCAGCCCGGCGACGGCCGGTCGTACTGCGAGTTCAAGGGCGTCGCCACCTATTGGGACCTGGTCGTCGGCGACGTCCGGGTGCCGCGGGCGGGCTGGTCCTACGAGCGGCCCGCCCCCGGCTACACCGATCTCGCCGGGGCGGTCGCCTTCTACCCGAGCCGGGCCGGTGAGTGCCGGGTCGACGGCGAACTGGTCCGGGCGCAGGAGGGCGACTTCTACGGCGGCTGGATCACCGCGGACATCGCCGGGCCGTTCAAGGGCGGACCGGGCACGGCCGGCTGGTGAACCGGACCTGAGTGGCGGACACCGGCTGGCGCACTCGTCCCCGGCCCCACGGCGCGCGGCCGCATGGCCCGCTCATCGGCTGCCCAGCAGGCCGGTGAGCACCCGCGCCACGGTGTCCTCGAAATCCGGCGCCGGCGCGAGCGGGCCGCCGGCCAGCGCCGCCGTCAGGTGCGGGTGCCGGCCCGCCGCGACCACATGCCCCAGGTAGGCGCCCTGCCGTTGCCCGGCGCCCGGCCCGCGCTCGTGCAGAGCCAGCGCCGCGGTGAGCGTGGTCATCACCCCGAACGCCTCCAGCTTGCGGCCCGCGCCCGCCGGATGCCCGGCCAGCACCGCCAGCACGTGCTCCAGCAGGTCCGCGCCGTGCGGTCCCAGGGCCGGCCGGGTGAGCACCAACTCCGGCAGCCAGCCGTGCCGGCGCATCAGCTCGCGGCCCTGCCGGCACACCTCCAGCAGCCCGGCCAGCCACGGCCCGCCCGGCTCCGGCAGCCGATACCCGGCCGCCACCTCGTCGGTCATCAGATCGAGCAGATCGTCGCGGCTGTCGACATAGCGGTACAGCGACGCCGCGCCGGTGCCCAGCTCGGCGGCGACCCGGCGCATCGAGACCGCGGCCAGGCCCTCCCGGTCGGCCAGCGCGATCGCCGCCGCCGTCACCTCCGCCCGCGACCGCTCGGCGGGACGGCCCACCCCCGTACGCCGCTCCCGCAGCCACACCGGCACCGCGTCCATGCCACCCCTTTCTCGTTGCGCCCACCCTAACCGCCCGATACGGTGTTCGCGAACAGTGTTCTCGAATGAGGGAGCGGCGATGACCCCCACGGCGTACACCGCACACCACGGCGACGTGCACCTGGCCGTCGACGACCTCGGCGGCGCCGGCGGCGACCCGCTGCTGCTGCTCATGGGCCTCGGCGTGTCCCGCTTCTGGTGGCCCGACGGCTTCGTCGCCGCCCTCCTCGAGGCCGGCTTCAGCGTCGCCCGCTTCGACGGCCGCGACGCCGGCGGCTCCACCCGCTTCGACGACGACACCCCCGGCAATGCCCTCACCGGGCTGCTGCGCCGGCGGCCGCCCGCCTACACCGCCGAGGACATGGCCGACGACACCGTCGCCGTCCTCGACGCCCTCGGCTGGCAACGTGCCCACCTGTTCGGCGTCTCCCAGGGCGGCCTGGTCGCCCAGCGCACCGCCCTGCGCCACCCCGGCCGGGTGCACACCCTCACCTCGTACGCCGCCGTGCCCAGCGATGCCCGCGGCGCCGCCGTCCTGCGCTACGTGCGGCTGCCGTTCGTGGCCCGGCTCGCCCGCAAGCGCCACCCGGCCGGGCGCGCCGGCGACGTGGCGGCCGGCCTCGACCTGGCCCGTGCCGTCGCCTCACCCGCCTACCCCTTCGACGAGGACGACGCCCGCCGGCGCGTGACCCGCGAACTCGACGCCGGCCTGCCCAGCGGCGTCCGCGACAGCCGCGCCCAGGCCCGCCAGACCGGCGCCACCTGGCACGGGCCACGGCTGCGCACCCTGCGCGTACCCACCCTGGTCCTGCACGGCGAAGCCGACCCGCTGCTGCGCCCCGCCGCCGGCCGCCGCATCGCCGCCGCCGTGCCCGGCGCCCGATACCTCGCCCTGCCCGGCGTCGGCCACGACCTGCCCCGCGAGATCTGGCCCACCGTCGTCCGCGAACTGCGCGCCCACGTCGCCGGCGCGCAGACGCGGCCCCTGCCGTCCCCCTAGCCTCGACAGCACGTGGCCCGCGCCGCCGGCGCCTCGATGACGACTCTGCCGCTGACTCGCGAAGCCGCTCAGCCGCCCGGCGACCCCTTTCCGCGCCGGGATCGAGATCCGGCGCACCGACGAGATGACCGGCACCGCCGACGAACCATCGCCCGGCGATCCTTTTCCGCGCCGGGATCGAGATCCGGCGCACCGACGAGATGACCGGCACCGCCGACGAACCATCGCCCGGCGGCCCGCATGTGCTGGTCGACAAGGTGCTCGGCGTACGGGGATACGCCGAGGCTTACCACCGGTGTCGAGCGGTCACCCGGCGGCCCGGACGGTCAGGGCATGCCGGACCAGGTCGGCGTTGCCGGTGACCGGCTCGCCGCGAGGGCCGGTCAGCGTGTCCTCCAGACCGATGCGCGTCGGCAGCCCCCGCCGGGCCGCGTGAGCCACCAGCGGCCAGCAACCCGCGTCCTCACCGTGCAGCAGCCGCGGACCGGCCACGCCCAGCGCGTCGAGCTCGGCGAGAATCGCGTCGGCCACCGCGACGGCGGCACCGGCGGGCGCACCGATGACCTCGACCAGCACGCGTGCCCACGCCGGACGGCCGGTCGGCGTCGCCGCGCCGCCGGGAAGACCGGCGGCGGCCAGGGCCCGGGCATCGGCGACCGACCACACCCCGGCCTCCACCTCGACGCCGACCCCCTGCAGAACCTCGGCGAGGGCGGCGAAACCCGGTTCGCCGACGTTGACCGAGGCGAAGTCGGGGCGCGCCGTCGCGGGCAGCCCGGCCCACGCGGCCACCGCCGCGAGACGCCGCCCCGGGTCACCGCCGGCGATCCACAGACCGGTGGTCACCCCCACCGGCACACCCCGGCAAGCTCGGCGTACGGCGCCGACGGCCGCCGCCACCTCCACGGCTGCCAGCGACTCGGCGCCGGCACGGTCCCGTGGATGCACGTGCAACGCCTCCGCCCCGGCGGCCACGGCGGCGACCGCCTCAGCGGCCAGCTCACCGGCAGTGATCGGCACCGCCGGATGCTCGTCGCTGCGCCGGCCGCCGTTGAGACACGCCTTGAGCCGTTCGATCCGCGACCGCATACCCCCACCTCCCGCCGAACCGGCCCGAACGGTCCGGGCACCGGCCGGACCGCAGTCCCGGCCAGGCCCCGGTGGAGACCGGCCGGCGGCTGGGTAACCTGGCCAGGAGCCGTACCGCGTTGTCGATCCTGCCATCTGGTGGCCGCCGCCCGTTCCCGTGCGGGCGGGTGGTTCACCGTATGCTCCACGGCGCCGACCGAGTGATCATCAGGGGACTGTCGTGAGCGACCTCAAGACCTACATCCAGAACGTGCTGGAAGCCAACCACGCCGACAACGAGCGGATCGACGAGCGGATCGAGCAGCTCGAGAGCGAGGGCCACCGGATCGTCGACGGCGGCCAGATCGGTGAGACCGCCTGGGACATCGTCGACTGGCGGACCAACGAGATCCTCGCGGCCGGCGACGACGGTCTCGACGGGTTCGTGGCCGCCGGGCAGGAGCTCGACCCCGACGACAAGTGGATCCACTACGACCGGGTCGTCGAGGACGTCGAACTGACCGAGGTCGACACCGACCTGCCCGACGGGCTCGCCGCCGTGGTCGAGGACTGGGCGCTGTCCGGGGACACCGAGGAGATCGCCGGGTTCATCGGCTGGACGGCCGAGAAGGTGGAGCGCTACCAGGACGCTCGGTGACCCCCGGGGAGGGCCTGATCCTGCTGGGCGGCGGCCTGGTGGCGGGCGCCATCAACGCCATCGCGGGCGGCGGCTCACTGATCACCTTCCCACTGCTGGTGTGGCTGGGCCTGCCCGGCGTCGCCGCCAACGTCAGCAACGCGCTGTCGGTGGCGCCGGGCTACGCCGCCGGAGCGCTGGGCAGCCGCCCCGAACTGGCCGGCCAGGGCCACCGCATCCGCGCCATCATCCCGACGATCATCGTCGGCTCGCTGTGCGGCAGCGCCATCCTGCTGCTCACCCCACGGTCGGTGTTCGACTTCGTCGTGCCGTTCCTGCTGCTCGCCGCCGGCGGCATGCTGGCCTTCCAGGACCGGCTGCGCGCCCTCACCGGAAACCCCGCCGCGCACGGGAACGAGATGCCCCAACGGTCGCCGGACGGCCTGAAGGTGAACTCGCCACGTAAGACCGCGCTGCTGGTGCAGGTGGCGGTGTTCGCCTGCGGTGTCTACGGCGGCTACTTCAACGCCGCCATGGGTGTCCTGCTGGTCGCCGCCCTGGCCCTGGTCCTCGACGAGACCCTGCAACGGCTCAACGCTCTGAAGAACGTGTTCTCCGCGGTCGTCGGCGTGACCACGGTGCTCGTCTACAGCGTGTTCGGGCCGGTGAACTGGGCGGTCGTCGCGGTGCTGGCCCCGGGCACGATAGCCGGCGGTTTCCTCGGCGCCCGCCTCGCCCGCCGGCTGCCCGCACCGATCCTGCGCTGGACCATCGTCGCGTTCGCCGTCGTGGTAGCGGTCATCCTGCTGTTCACCGGGACATAGGTCCAACGGCACTGCACGGCCCGGCTCGCGAGAGCGAAGCTCGGGACATGACCACAGTGGTCCACTCGCCGGGTGTGCTGGCCCGGCTGCTGCAGTCCCCGGCCGGCGACCTGCTGCCGGACAGTCTTGTGCTGCTGCGCTACCGCTCGTCGGCCGGACACGAGATCACCCTGCCGGTCCAGGCGGCCCGCACCGCCGACGGCCTGGTCGTCGCCGCCGCCCAGCCCGGCCGCAAACGCTGGTGGCGCCACTTCCGGCGCCCGGCCCCGGTCCAGGTGTGGCGGGCCGGCTCCTGGCACGCCGCGATCGCCGAGGTGACCACCGCAGAACCGGCCGCCCAGGCGTACCGCCGGCGGTTCCACCGCCTCGACGGCACCGAGGTCCTGGTCGCGATCCGCGGGTGCGGTCTGCCGCGGGGACCGGTCCTGCTGCGGGGTACGCGATTACGGCGCCGCTGGACAGCAGCGGTGACACTGGGCGAGTTCGCCGGTTTCTGCGTGCCTGCGCTGACCGGCGCCCTGACCGCCAACGCCGCCGCGCTGCTGGCCGCCGGGGCGATCGAGGGCACGCTGCTGGGCGCGTCGCAGGCGCTCGTGCTGCGCCGGGCGATCCCAGGTCTACGGCCGTGGCGGTGGATCGTGGCCACTGCCGTCGCCGCGACGATCGCGTACCTGATCGGGCTGACACCCAGCCGCGTCGGCGGGCCGCTGCCGCCGCTGCTGGTGATCGCCGGCGGGGTGGCGCTGGTGTCGTCGATCGGGGTGGCGCAGTGGCTGGTGCTGAGACCGTTCATCGACCGGGCGGCGGCCTGGATCCCGATCACCGCGCTGGCCTGGATCGCCGGGCTCGGCGTCTTCCTCGCGTTCGCGACACCCCTGTGGCAGCCCGGCCAGTCCACCCCGGTGATCGCCCTGATCGGCATGGCCGGCGGGCTGCTGATGGCCGCCACCACGGCGACGGTCACCGGACACGGATTGCGGCGGCTGCTCACGGACCGGTGAGACGTCGCGGTTCCGGGCGGGGCCAACCCCGCCGGCCTGGGAGGGTGCGGTCACGTCTGGGGGAGCGAACTGAACTGGATCCCGGCGAGCTGCCAGCGCTCGTCCTGTTCGATCCACGTCTGGCTGACACGTACCGTCAAGGCCATGTCCTGCCCCCGCCAGGTCGAGCGGGTGTTCTGAACGCATCGGACGATCGCGGCACGGTCGTAACAGGACACCTGGACATCGCTGCTGTCCAGGACGGAATACGAGAACTCGGCGAACTTGCCGATCCACTGCGTTTTGTCGAGGACGTACCCCTGCTCGCCGATGGACTTGAAATCGTCAGCCAGCAAGGTCTGCAGGGCGTCGATGTCGCCGTGCAACTCCGCAGCGTCGAAGGCTTGATGAGGCCGCTGGGCATCGAAGGTCACCGGCCGATCCTGCCCCATCCGGCCACGTGTCCGCGAGGCACGAGAGGGTGTCCCGTCGTCGGCCGTGACGTCATGTAGCGGATGGATTCCCTGATCGGACGTCGCACCTTGGCGAGGGGTGATCATCCGTCATGCGTCGCCGGCTCGCCGCTGAACCCTCGCGCACCGCTCCCGGCAGACGTGATCGCGGCAACCGCGGACGTTCGGTCGTCGACCGCGCGATCAACCGCGCGACCGCCTGGCTGATGTGGTTGGCGGCGGTCGCGGTCTTCTACCCGCTCAACCAGCGGCTCGTTCGGCGTAAAGGCCTTGATCACCGGCCGTGGTTCGTCCCCAGCCTATGGGGCCCGGTGGGAATGTTGATCATCATTGCGGCTTCTCCGATGGGCTGGCGCCGGCCGTCTGTCGGTGAAAGATGATTTCCACCGGCGTTACGAAATCGGCTGCCACATCGAGAAGGCGCCGAATGCCGCGACGAGACTGCGGGACGTACGTTGACGCGGCCCCCGAATCAGTCGAGGGCCGAGCTGGTCAGGCTGCCGGGGCGGTCACGACGGCCTCGGCCGCCAGCCGGAAACCTCTGATCATCGGATTCGGGTCGCCCTTGCGGCTGACCACGACGACACGGCTGGGAGGAGCATCGGTGATCGGGACGGTGACCAGGTCGGGATGCAGTGAGCTGCGCAGGTCGCCGGCTGGCAGCACGGCGATCGCCCGGCGGCTCGCGACCAGTTCCAGCTTGTCCTCGTAGCTCTCCATCGGTGGCACACCGGAGCCGAGGAGCTGGTACGAGGTCCAGCCCTCGGTCTCGAAAGCGCAGGGTGCCGCCCTTTCGCCGGCCAGTTCCCGGGAGGTCACCGACGCGCGGCCGGCCCACGGATGACCGCGCGGGACCACCACCATCCGGGGTTCCTCGTACAGCGGGGTGATGAGGACCTCGTCGGCGGCCAGCGGCAGCGGGGCTCGCCCGATCAGGGCATCGACGCGCTTGTCGGCCAGCGCCCCCACGTCGCGGCAGCTCAGGTGCCGGGTGGTGATCTCGGCGTGCGGGTGGCGGCGGCGCAGTTCCCGGACCGCTGCGGTGATCACCAGGTCTTCGACATAGCCGAGGGTGATTCGTTCGGTCTCCGCCTGAGCGCGTACGGCCAGTTCGGCCTGCCTGGCGGCGTGCAGCAGGGTGTGTGCCCGGGGCAGGAACGCCTCGCCGGCCGCGGTGAGCCGGGTGCCGTGAGGTCCCCGGTCCAGCAGCCGTACCCCGAGGTGTTTCTCCAGCCGTTGGATCTGCCGGCTCAGCGCCGGCTGGGCGACATGCAGGTCGGCGGCGGCCCGCCCGAAGTTCTGGTGCGCCGCGACCACCGTGAAGTAGCGCACCAGCCGCAGTTCCAGGTCCTGACCGGGATCGTTCACCCGGCCAAGCGTACCCGTCATGCCTTTTCGGAATGGCCGGGTTGCCGAACCGGTCTTGGACAGCCTGCCGCGTCCCGGCCTTGACTGAGGGAGCAACGATCCCCGGAGAAAGCACAGGCGTGATGAAGGCGATCCAGTTCCACCAGGCCGGTGGCCCGGAAGTTTTGCGGTACGACGAGGTGCCGGTGCCCGAGATCGGACCGGGCGAGGTCCTCGTCCGGGTGTACGCGGCGGGCATCAACCCGCCGGACTGGTACCTGCGGGAGGGGCTGAAGGTCATGCCGGCCGAGATGCGGCCGGCGCTGGAGTACCCGCTGACTCCCGGAACGGACATGTCCGGCGTGGTCGAGGCGGTCGCTGCGGACGTGACGGAGTTCGCCGCCGGTGACGAGGTCTTCGGCATGCTGCGGTTCCCCGGGTTCGACGGCCGGACGTACGCCGAGTATGTGGCCGCGCCGGCGTCGGACCTGGCCCGCAAGCCCGCCGGTATCGACCACGTACAGGCCGCCGGAGCGCCGATGGCCGTACTCACGGCCTGGCAGTACCTGGTTGATCTCGGCCACGACGTGCCGTCTCCGTTCACCGGTCAGGTGCATCAGTCGGTGCCGATCACACCGGGGATGACGCTGCTGGTCAACGGGGCCGCCGGCGGAGTGGGCCACTTCGCGGTGCAGCTGGCGAAATGGAAAGGCGCCCGCGTGATCGCGGTGGCCTCCGGCCGCCACGAACAGTTCCTGCGCAAGCTCGGCGCCGACGAGTTCATCGACTACACGACAACGCGGGCCGCGGACGTGGCCGGCGATGTCGACCTCGTGATCGACACGGTCGGCGGCCCGGACAGCTCGCGTTTCCTGACCGTGCTCAAGCATGGCGGCACCATGCTTCCGGTGTTCTTCGCCCACTACGACCCGGACGAGACGGCGCGTCTGGGCATCTCGGTCTCCAACATCCAGGTACGGTCCAGCGGCTCCCAGCTCGCCGAGATCGGGCGCCTGTTCGACGAGGGCAAACTTCAGGTCGGGGTGGACAGCACGTATCCGCTGTCCGAGGCCCGTACCGCACACACGCGGGCCGCGCAGGGCCACATCCAGGGCAAGATCGTGCTGACGGTGGTCTCGTGACCACCGAACCGCAGCAGGTGGTGGCGAACTTCGCTCACGCTCTGGACGAGCTGAACGTACCCGCGCTGGAAGCGATCCTGGCCCAGGACACCACATGGACCTTCACGGTGCCGGGACAGGGAGTCCTCGGCCCCGTCGCCGGACGCCCGGCGGTTCTCGCCTTCATCCGTGACGGGCACGCGGCCCAGACCGGAACGGTGCGGCACCACCTGAGCAACATCGTGGTCACGACGGCGGATGCCAACAGTGCTGAGGTGCGGGCCTATCTGTCGCAGACGAAGAACACCGGCGAGAACGCCCAGGTGATCTCGACCGGCGTCTACACGTTCGGACTGCGCCGGACCGACAGCGGATGGCGGATCGCCGACCTCACCCTGGCACTGGACAACGCGTTGATGGAGAACCCGTCCTGACTCCCGGCCGAGTCCAGGGCGAGGATGCGAATGAGGAAGCCGGCGAGGTGTCGCTCGTCCAGGTCGTCGTTCCACTTCTCAGCCGTGACGACGGCCGTCACGAGCCCGGATCCGGCAACCGGCTCGGGCTCGAAGCGGCAATGCAACGTGGCGATCGAGATCACGGTTCCCTCAGTCAGCGGAGCGTCCGGATCCCCGTGATGGTCTTCAATCGCGTTGACGGTCGCGGCGGCGCCGTCGTGGAGTACGGTGTCGAGCCACGCCAACTCGGCGGAGTGAGGATGCCGCAACCGCCACGACACCTTGTCGCCCTCTCGGAACGAAGTACCGCAGCACTCCATCTGCCAGGCGGCCATCCAGACGCAAAGCTGCACCGCACCAGCCTGCCAGACGCGGCTGGCGACGCGGTGGCGCGGCCTTGAGCATGCGTGCTGACGTTTCTGGAATCGATGGAATTTGCGTATGCACCTCGAATGGGCAATGTTCCCATCGAGCACCAGGCGAAGCACTTGCGGGAGCTGCGAGATGGCTACGGTTCGGGGGAGACCGAGCTGCTGATCGACATGATGCTGCCGAGGCAGGCCGGGATTGCCGCGAACGAGGCTGCCAACGCACGGAATCTCGCGTTGGATCCTGTCCGTGGACGGAGCGCCGACGAGGCCGTCGCCTGGGCCGAGAATGACGGCGCCCTTATCAGGCGAAATCGAACGACGCTCCTGGCCGCACTTGTGTGATGAACGTGGGGTAAGGCGATGGGCCGACGGCTGGACGTACTGTTCTCGGCTTGAGCGGGCACCGCCCGCCGTCGCCGGGCCTGACGCGGGACTGCGAGCGGACCGCGGCAGGTAGGCAAAGCCTCAGGGGATCAGGCCGAAGGCTTACTCTAAAAGTTCAAATACGTACCTGTAAGATTTCCGACTCCAGGCGAAAGATCGATTGCGGCGAGTTGATATTACTGCTTGCTAAGATCTCGCTCTGGCATGTATTCGCAGCCACTGCGGCGAAAGGTTGTTCCATGGCGGACCATCTCAAAGGGTATCTTTATGAAGCCGGTGTCTGGACGACCATCTGCAATTCGGCGATAGACGCCTCGCCGTGGCTTGCGGCACTGTTCTCCACGATTTTTACAGACTTAACTGGCAGGCTTCAATTAGCTACGATGGCCCCTGTGTCTCAATTGATTGAGTCAGGGCCGACGGCGAGGTTCGAAAAACCTTTCCAGTTGCGATTCGATTCCTGACATGGCCGCATTTGATAATGCGCAGGTGGCCGACGCTTATTCCCAGCTAACCGCCGTCATTGCAGGATTCTCATTCAGCTGCCTTGTGGGCCTTCTTGCTTATCGTTTCGGCGCATCAAGTAAAGGTGCCCTCCTTGATCGAAGAATGCAGAGTGCATTGCTGCTATTCTTTTCTTGCTTCATAGGGATGACGACCTCATCCTTGGCTTACTCGGTCCTTTCGGGGATGAAAGATTTTGCGCTTGCCCTGAATGTGGGTCATGTTGTTGCTGGTACGGGATTTGGCGTTGCGGGTCTTATGGGGCTACTGGGCATCCATCAGTTGGTCCTGTGTTCCGGCTTGCGAATTGAGCGAGAGATCGGGATCGTCGCCGGAAGCCTTGTGCCGGTTCTGATAACGGGTTACCAAGTTCTTGGGCTTTATCTGGTTGATGGATACGGTGCCGCTGTATTCGGCCTCTGTGTAGTTTTGGTCACCCTTGCGGTGGCATCAATTGCGCCTCACCTGAAGGCGTCTGGTGATAGCTTGAAGTCCAGTTCAATATGGTCGCACTCGACACTCTCGCTTGTCGGCCTTGCTTTTTCTTCCGCACCATCTCTCGCGGTTTGCATCCTCGCGGCTTTGGCACAGAATGCAACCGTCCCGATCTGGCCGGCCTATGTGGCGATAGTGCCAACCTTCATTATGTCATCTTGGGTGATGCTGACATTTCAGCGAGTTGTGGAGAACCCTCCCGAGGCTGTCATCGAACCTGCCGTGGAACTGGCAGAGAAGATTTCCCTGGAGGGGCCGAGGGTCAACTCAGCTGAGACGGGTAAGTAGATTCAAGGGATGCGTCGGGCTGAGATGGAGCATTGGTCGCCACTCGGGGTTCTTTATTGCGTTCGGTCGTGTCTGCCCGATCCTACGCATTCTGAAGACAATCAGATGCACCCATCTCGGCGGTTCGACGGGTCGCCGATCGCAGGTCCTCTGCCGGAGGCGGCCGTCTTGCGACCAGGCGGTCGGGTGCTGTTGGTCTACTGCAAGTCATACTCGGGACTGTGAATGACCTGTTTGACCAGGCGGCAGCTGAGGCGGCAGAGGCTGCCGGCGAATGGTCTACCGCGATTGCCCTGGTGGGCGCTTATGCGGAGTGCTACAGCCAGGATCCTCACCGGCACAACGCGCACCTGTGGCACATCGATCTGCTTGCGAGATCTGGCCGCCTACAGCAGCTGACGGAGTACTCCGTAACCGACGTTCACGCCCGGTGGAGACTCCGGCGGCTTCGGTCCGAGGCGGGCAGTTCCGATCCCGAGCCGGTGATTTAGACGCCGATGCACGACGCACTCAACTTCGCAGAGAGAAACCGATCGTGCGACCCGGTGAGACATGGGGCGAAGGGCCGTCCCGGCCGAAATCATGCAGGAACCGTTGTCGAGTTCGCCAGCCGCCCCGGCCAACTCCGAGGCGGTATCGACTCAGTTCCAGGGAAGAGAACCGACTGACCAGGCCGTTTCCGCTGGAGCCGCGCTGCCACCGGCCGGCCGCTGTCGCCGTCCGAGGAGGGGGCGTCGGCGGCCGGCGGGATCAGTTCGGCGGCGATCAGCGGGAAGGGACCGCCGAAGGACCGATGAGGAACTCCGCCACAACCCGGTCGCCCTCGGGGTTGCGGCCCTGGATGGAGTGGCCCATGCCCTCGATCACGACCAGCCGCCCGTGTGGGGTGATCGCCGCCTGCTGCCGGGCCCACTCGACCGGGGTGGACAGGTCACGGTCGCCGTTGATCATCAGGACCGGCATCGTCAGCCGGGCGTACGGCGGGCGCGGGTTGGGCCTGGTCACCGGCCAGTGCCGGCAACCCTGGACGATGCCCTGCTCGACAGCTGTCCGGGGTTCGAAGGGCCACACCTCGTCGTCGGTGATCCCGGCCAGGGCCCGTGCGACGGCCGCGTCCCGGACCCGCGTCGGCGCGCTCGCGTCACCCCACGGCATCGATCGCACATCGGCGCAGAGGGTCGCCACGTGCAGCCCGGAGCTGTAGTCGGCCGGCGGCGGGGCACTGTCCTGGAGGTCTTTGACGGCGGCGTCGAGCGGGCCCGGATCACCCTGGGCGGCCAGGTGCAGCAGCGGCAGCACCGGATAGAACCCGGCGCCGGTCAGTCGCGGGTCGACGATGCTGGCCGTCACCAGCAGGTCGAACACCCCGACCGCGTTGCCGTGGCGGCGTACCACCTCGGCGAGTTCGGCGGCCGGATCGTAGCCGCACCGCTGCTCCTCGCACGCCTTGCGCAGCACGTCACCGGCGCGGCGCAGCCCGCTGCGGTACAGCGGGTCGAGGTCGTTCTGCGGTACGACCGAGTCCAGGACCATCCGGTGCACCCGCTGCGGGTGGGTCAGCCCGTAGTGGGCGGCCACGAAACTGCCGTAGGAGACACCGTCGAGCGTCCACCGGCTCACGCCGAGCGCCCGGCGCAGGTCGTCGAGGTCGGCGACGGTGTCGGCGGTGGTGTAGTCGTCACGGTCGCGGCCGAGCACCTGGGCGCACTCGCGGACCGCGTCCGCCGTGGGCGGGGTGACATCGGACGATCCGGTCTCCGACTGCAGCCGCGGGCAGTCGATCGCGCCTTCGCCGGTGCCCCGCTGGTCGATCATGACCATGCGGTAGTCGGTGAGCAGGTAGGACAGCCGCTGGGAGATCCGCGGCACCAGCGACGGCCCGGGTTGGCCCGGCCCGCCGGAGAGCACCAGCAGCACACCCCGGGGCGCGTCGCTGTTGCCGGCGACCGCGACCCGCAACCGCAGTTTCCCCGGCCGCCCGCCGTTGCGGTCCAGCGGCACGGTCAGATAGGAGCAGGTGAAGGTGGTGATCTCCGCGCATGGCGCGGCGTCGGTCAGCCGGGGCGCACGGGCGGCGGCTCCCGGCGCGGCAGCGGCGTTCAAGGTCAAGGTCAACGTCAAAGCCGCAACAAGGGTGGTACGGGCAAACGCGCGCATGGCGACTCCAAAAGCGAACGACGGCGTCGGAAGATGGGGCGAACGACTCCCTCGATGGCACACCAGCCCGGCCGCCGCGGCGTTGGACATCCGTGCTCGATCCGGTCAGCGCAGCAGGCTCCGGACGGTGCTCGGCGGCCGGCCCAGATGGCGGCGCACCACCCGGGTCAGATGGGACTGGTCGGCGAAGCCGTAACGGGCGGCCAGGGTGCGCAGGCAGTCCTCGCCGTCCTGCAGGTCGGCGAGGACCGCGCGGACCCGCATCCGGTTGCGGTATTCGGTGAGCGTCTGCCCGGTGACCGCCCGGAAGATCCGGCTCAGGTGGTGCGGGGAGGCGTTGACCTGCGCGGCCAGGGCGGTCAGGCCGGCCGTGTGGCGGCCGTCGGCGAGGAGTTCGCGGGTGTCGGCGACCAGCCGCCGGTGGGCGACCGCGGTGGCCGGGCGGCGTGGGCCGTACCCGCCGGTGTCGGGGTTGAGCCGTTGCAGGAGTGTGCCGAGCCATTCGCCGGCGGTGAGCGCGTCGGTGCCACGCCGGCAGGCCGACACCAGGATCCGGTGGTGTAGGTCGGTGGTGTCGTCGATCCGGAAGTGGCAGGCGGCTCGCGGCCACCGGTCGCCGTCGCCGTCGTCGAGGTGCACTGCGGTGAACGTGTCGCCGCAGCCCAGCGGGTGCGCCACGCGCAGTTCGTCACCGGGCCGGGTCAGGATCGCGGTCGCGCTGTCGACGAACACCTCCCGCCCGTTGATCCGTACCAGGTAGGCGCCGGATCGGGGCAGCACGAGCCGGTGTGCCGTCTCGTGGGCGGGCGGCCCGTAGGTGACGCCCCGCACCCCGCAACGGGCGTCGAACAGGCGCATCCCGTCGACGTGACCGAGGCATCCGCCGGTGCCGGGTGATCCGGCGTACCGGGCCACGCACTGCCGGCAGCTACGTCCCATCCCGGCCTCCGTGGTGGGTCATCGGCGTCGCAGTTTGCCGGCCGCCGCGTCGGTGAGCCGCTGTTGCAGGTCGGCGGCGGACGGGACGGCGCCGGCGCGGATCTCGCCGATGACGGTCCGGATCTCCTGGCTGAACAGCGGGTAGTAGGGGGTCTGCAGCCGCTGCCGGCTGTCCTCGAGGGCGGAGCGGATCGTCGGCGCGTACGGATGGGCGGCTTTGATCTCCGGCCGGTCGTAGGTGGCGGCGGTGGCCGCGGCGAACCCGCCGACCTGCATCAGCAGCCGCTGGGACGCCTCGCTCGCCAGGAACGCGATCAGTTCGCGGGCGTCGTCGCCGCGCGGGGAGCCGGCCACCACGGCCAGGTTCTGCCCGCCGAGGACGGCCGGGCCGGGCAGCGGAGTCATCACGATGTCGGCGGCGGCGACGGTGACCTGCTGGTCGCTGGCCTCGACGAGGGTCCGGAACGCGGTCGGCCAGTTGCGCATGAACACGATGCGGCTGTTGAGGAACTGTGCGGTGGTCGTCTCCTCCCGGTAGGAGGTCGAGTCGGTGTCGACGACGCGGGGCTTGCCGGGCGGCCCGTAGAGACGGTTCACCGCCGCGGTCCAGATCGCCGGGTCGGTCGGCACTCCCAGCGGGGACGGTGCGGACGCGGCCGGCCCGCCGATCTCCTTCTGCACCGCCCAGAGCGCCTCGACCGCGTTGACGGTGAGTCCCTCGTAGGCGTCGAGCTGTCCGGCGTACGCCCACTCGGGGGTGGTCGATTTGTCGGGGGGCTCGTGGTCGAGCACGTCGTTCCAGGTGAAGGCGAGGGGTGGGGTCGGTGGCGCCGACTTGAGCTGGCTCCGCCGGGCGAACATCACCCCGACGTCGGTGTTGAACGGCAGCGCCCACAGCCGGTTCTGGTAGTAGCAGCTGGCGCGGGGTTTCTCCAGCAGTTCGCCGAGCAACTGGCCGGGCGTCCGGTCGGCCGGCCACTCGGCGATGTATCCGAATGCCGCGAACTCGGCGATCGAGGTCATGTCGAGGTTGAGGATGTCGGCTTTCACCTCCTCCTCGCCCTTGGCGTAGCGCTCCATGGCGCTGTGCTCCTCGTCGGCGCCGCCGGAGACCGGTTCGATCCGGGCCCGCTTGTCGGGGTGCTGCTGGTTCCACAGGTCGATGAGGATCTGCCGGGAGCCGGCCCGGCCGTCCTCGTCACCGCTGACGATCACCAGCTCGCCGGGCGTGCCGCCGGACGGGCGCACCAGGATCGGCACGGTGAGGCCGAGTGCCAGGCCGGTCGCGAGCCCGATGACGAGGACCACCCACGGTCGCCGGGTCACCTCACTGATCACGTCGTTTCCTTCTGCCACAGTCGTTCGATCTGTTCGGCGACGTCGACGTCGACAGTTCCGGACGGCACCCCGACGCAGTCGCCGTGCCGGCTGGTGAGGGCGGCCAGCCGGGGGTCGGGGCAGCCGGGCACGCCGACGTTGACCACGACGACCTGGATGGAGTCGTCGTCGAGGCGGGGCAGCCGGTGCCCGGTGGTGTTCTGGCCGTCGGTGAGCACCAGCAGGATCCGGTGCCGGTCGCCGGCTGTCCGGTCGTCGCGCAGCCTGCCGACGCCGTGGTCCACGGCCTGGTAGAGGGGTGTGCCGCCGGCCGGCCGGTAGTCGCGGGCCCGCTGGGCGACGGCGGTGGCGTCACCGTCGACGTCGGTGATGCCGCCCTTGATCGCGGTGGAGAAGATGAACAGCCCGAAGTCGTCGCGCGCGCCCATCGTGGCGACCGACGCGGCGATCCCGTCGAGGGCGGCGTCGAAGCGGGACCGCCCGCCGCTGCGGGCGGTCATCGAGCCGGATCCGTCGACGGCGACCAGGACCGTCGCCGGTTTCTTCGCCGTCTGGTATGCCTTGTCGGCGCGGGCCAGGTCGGTGGGCGCGGTCTGGTAGCCGTCCTTGGCGAACCAGTTCGCGAGCGCGCCGTTCTCGCTGATCGGCCCGGTGTCCGGGCCGGTGGTGCGGGGACGCAGGCCGTGGTCGGCCATCGCCTTGCCGCCGGCGGGGGAGCGGATCCAGGCGGTGAAGGCGTCGGCGGTACGGCGGACCCGCGGGCCGGGCGCATGGGCCCACTGGGGCTGCGCCATGGGGTAGTCGAGCCACCGGGTGTCCGCCGGGTACCAGCTGTTCCACGTGCGGGCGGGCCCGCATCGCCGGCCGGCCCGGTGCTGCAGGTTGTGCCGGACCAGCTGCCACTCCGCGACGATCAGGCCGGTGCCGCGCTGGGCGTCGCCGAACGATCCGCACAGCAGCCCGGCGATGTCGGGTGTGCCGATGCCCTGGCCGGCGTCGGCCGCGGCGACGTCCAGGGGCCGCTGCACCCGGTTCCGGGCGGTCGTGGTGCTCTGGCCGGGTGGGTAGAGCGCCACGTCGGCGAGCCGGCCGACGGTGGTGGTGTCCGGGTCGGGGCGGACCACGCCGGTGACCCGCAGCCGTGGCTCGCCGGCCCGGCCGCCGATCACGGTGTTCCAGGAGGGGGCGAGCCGGGCGATCGGGGCGCTGGTGGGGTCGCCCGGCTCGGCCAGCACGAGCGGGGACTCGGCGATCGGCCAGTCGTCGGGGCCGCCCGGGATCCGGACCGCGGCGCCGTCGATCGCGGCGACCGCGGACTGCACCGCCGTCATGTCGGCGCCGAGGTCGGCGATCCACACGTCCGGGGCGAGGCCGACCCGGTCGAGCAGCCGCCGGTCCTCGTCGGTGGCGTCGGGCGGTGTCCGCCAGGAGAGCTGGAAGGCCCGGGCCACGTCGTCGCGGGAGGCGCTGGACAGGTCGACGCGGACACGCTGGCAGTGGTCGGGGCCGCGGGTGGCGTACTCGTAGGCGCCTGCGATGTCGGTGAACATGTCGACGGTGTCCGGCGGGACCAGCATCCGGATCGCGGTGGGCGCGGCGCACGCCGCGGGGGCGGGCCCGGCCGCGGTGCTCACCGTGACGGTGAGCACGACCAGGCCGAGGCCACCGCCGACGGCCCGCCGCCAGCGCGGCGGGACGGCCGGGAGGGCGAGGGGCAGGGCCGGTTTCTTCGGGATCAGGGATACGGCGTGCGCGCCCGGTGTGTACGCCCGGTTGCGGACCAGCGCCACGTCTCCGGCGTTGTTGCCGATGTGCTGCTGCGGCAGGGGCAGCCCGCGCTGTTTCATGCTGCCGCGGACGGCGTCGAACAGCGCCCGCATCGTCAGCAGTCTCCGCTCGCCGCGGATCCCGGCGCCGATGTGTTCGAGCAGCTGCCCGGTGAACGCGGTGAACTCGCCGCCCTCCGGGGCCAGCGACGGTTTGCCGGCGGCGCTGGAGGTGAGCACATAGAGGCCGCTGATGTCGCGTTTGGCGATGGCGCGGGTGGCCAGCCGGCCGCCGGACATGAACATGTATCTGATCGCCCGGCCGCTGTAGCAGCAGTCCAGAATGATGACCTTGCTGCGGGCGGCGCTGCGCCGGATGTGTTTGGCGAGCTCCTCGAATTTGAGGACGGTCCAGTCCTCGGTGGTGTCGGTGGCTCGCAGGCCCAGATGCAGATGCCCGTCGTGGTCCAGGATGCCGTGCCCCGCGTAATAGACCAGCAGCACGTCGGTGGCCTCGTCGGCTGCCGTCTGCACCGGCCGCAGCACGTCGCCCGGCTCGGTGGGGTTCAGGGTGACGCTGCAGTGCCCGGGCGCGAAGCCGGACAGTGCGGAATCGGTCAGCAACCTCTGCAATGCGGCGACGTTGTTGGCGACCGCCGGCATGTCACCGAGGCCGGGGCTGGTGTACTCGGCGGCGCCGATGAGCACGGCGCGCGACCTGTCGAAATCGGGGAGCCGCATGTCACGGCGTCTCGCTCAGGCCGCTGATGAGGCGGCGGACCACGCCCTCCGGATCCTTCAGCTGCGGTCCCTCCAGCTCGACCTCGCGGTCGCCCGTCCGGACCCGGATCCGGGTGCGGCGGGTGGACGCCCGTGCGGCGGCCCACCCGCCCAGCCCGGCGAACAGCGCCCCGAGCATGCCCGGGTCGGCGACCGTCGCGACCAGCGCCTCGACGAGGCCGCCGGACATCTCGCCCGGCCCCGGCGCCGCGGTCACCGGCCGCACCCGGACGCCGGCGAGGTCCTCGTCGTCGCGCAGCCAGGCGTGCAGCTCGCGCAGGGCCGCCTCGGGGTCGTCGCCGGTGAGGACGATCTCCACTGGGGACGGATCGCCGGAATCATGGCTGGCAGGCATTCCGATACGGTAACCGAACACGACAATCGCGTTGCGCCGGCGTTACACGAATCGACGTACCGAACATATTACGATTGATCTTGAAAATGATCGTAAACGGTCAGAGCGCGGTGATAGACGTCAATGTCGAATGGGTGTCGACCGGGAGGGAGCACCGTCGCTCCCGGCCGCGGGGGTTCCACGCGGCTGCCACGGCGTGCGGCAGATCGCGACTCGATCCGGCGACCGCCGGATCACCCCGACCCGAACGGTGAGTATCGGGCGCGATCAGTTGCCGACGCCGACGGACGCCATCATGGCCGCCGGGTACCGGTCGCCGCGGGCCGAGCCGGCCGGGACGGCCTGCTCGATCACGGCGAGATCACTCGCGGTCAGCTCCAGGTCCAGCGCGGGCAGGGCTTCCGACAGACGCTTGCGGGTACGGGCTCCGACCACCGTGACGATGCCGGGATCCTGCGCGGCCACCCAGGCGATGGCCAGCTGCGCCACCGTGCAGCCCTTCGTCGCCGCGACCCGCCGCAGTGCCTCGACCAGGGCCAGGTTGTGGGCGGCGTTGTCACCGGAGAACCGCGGCATCATCGCCCGGTGGTCGCCCGGACGCACCGCCGCCGGATCCCAGTGCCCGGAGATCAGGCCCCGGCTCAGCACCCCGTACGCGGTCATCCCGATGCCCAGTTCCCGCAGCGCCGGCAGCACCTCGGCCTCCACCGCGCGGGAGATCAGTGAGTACTCGATCTGCAGGTCGGCGATCGGGTGCACGGCGTGGGCCCGGCGGATCGTGTCGGCGCCGACCTCGGACAGGCCGATGTGCCGCACGTACCCGGCCTCGACCATCTCCTTGATCGCCCCGATCGTGTCCTCGACCGGCACCGCCGGATCCAGCCGCGCCGGCCGGTACACGTCGATGTGGTCGACACCGAGCCGGGTCAGCGACTGCGCCAGCCGGCTCTTCACCGCGACCGGCCGGTTGTCCTGCCCGAGGAACGCGCCGTCCGGGGAGACCAGCGCCCCGAACTTCACGCTCAGCTGATAGTCGTCACGGCGCCGGCCGCGCAGCGCCTCGGCCAGCAGCATCTCGTTGTGCCCGGTCCCGTAGTGGTCGCTGGTGTCGATCAGCGTGACACCGGCGTCGAGGGCGGCGTGCACGGTGGCGATGCTCTCCGCCCGGTCGGCCGCCCCGTACGCCCCGCCGGTCATGCCCATCGCGCCCAGCCCCAGTGCGGAGACCACGGGCCCGGTGCTGCCAAGAGTTCGTTTCTGCATGCCACCGAGAGTGCGCCGGCGGCGGCCGGCGGGGGAGAGGAGCGTTCATCGTGGGAGTGGCGCTCCCTGTCTGGCGGGCCGCCGGCGGGGCAGCATGGAGGCATGCGACGTGACGAACTGGCCGACTTCCTGCGCCGGCGGCGGGCCGCGATCCGCCCCGCCGAGGCCGGCCTGGCCGACGGGCCCCGCCGCCGGACCGCGGGGCTGCGCCGGGAAGAGGTGGCCATGCTCGCCGGCATGTCCGTCGACTACGTGGTCCGGCTGGAGCAGGGCCGCAGCAGCCAGCCGTCGACCCAGCTGCTGGCCGCCCTGGCCCGGGCGCTGCGGCTGTCCGACGACGAACGCGCCCACCTGTTCCGGCTGGCCGGCCACCAGCCGCCGCCGGTCGCCGGCCCGGCCGTGCTGGCCCGGGCCGGCCTGATCCGAATGCTCGACCTGCTCGGCGACACCAGCGCCATGGTCATCTCCGATCTCGGTGAGGTGCTCGCCCAGAACCGGGCGTCGGTGCTGCTCAGCGGCGACCACACCGGGTTCGCCGGCGACCGCCGCTACCTGATCTACCGCTGGTTCACCGAGCCCGGCGCCCGTGACGTAGCCGTCCCCGAGGACCAGGACCGGCACGCCCGGCAGCACGTCGCCGACCTGCGCGCGGTCGCCGGCCGCCGGGCCGGCGACCCGGAGGTGACCGGCCTGATCGAGCGGCTGCTGGCGGCGAGCCCGGAGTTCCGGCGGCTCTGGGCCGAGCACGAGGTCGCGGTGCGCCGCGCCGACCGCAAGACGTTCCAGCATCCGCGGGTCGGCCGCCTGACCATGGACTGCGAGACGCTGCTCACCCCGGATCTCGGGCAGAAGCTGCTGGTGCTCACCCCGGCCGACACCGAGACCCGCGAGCGCCTGGAGCTGCTGCGGGTCCTCGGCGTGGAGACGTGGGCGTAGCGGGGTTCAACTCGATCGACCGGCTGGTCGTCGACAGGGCACGGCGGCACGTGCTGGTCGGTGACCCGACCGACGGCCGGCCGCTCCCGCTCAACTTCGACGGCGCCACTGCGGCCCAGGCCACCGGGCTGCCGGGGATCGGCGGGCCGGCGCTGTCAGCCGTCGCGAACACCGCCTGCGCCGCAGTCGAGAGCCGAAGCGTGGTGCTGGCCCTGCGCGCGGAACCCGCGGGGTCTCGCGTTCCAGGTCCGCTCTGCCGGCACAGCGCCTCCCGCCACGTCGCGGGAGGCGCTCACGATCGCGTTCAGCTCAGCGGCAGGGCGGCGGGCCGGCCGGTGTCGGCGGCGTCGGGCAACGGCAGGCCGGCGTACGGCAAGGTGATGATCATGCGGGTGCCGCCGCCCGGATTGTCGGCGGCCCGGATGGTGCCCTCGTGCCGTTCCAGCACCCGCTTGCAGATCGCCAGCCCCAGCCCCGTACCCGTGTAGGCCTTGGTGTGTGCCGCGACGCGGTGGAACTGGTCGAAGACGTGGGGCTGCTCCTCGGCGGGGATGCCGATGCCGCGGTCGGCGATGGTGACGCAGACCGCCGCCGGATCGCCGCCGGGGTGATGCGCGTCGATGTCGACCCGGGCCGCCTCACCCGCCCGCGTGTACTTCAGGGCGTTGCCGATCAGGTTGTCGAACACCTGCCGGATCATGCTGGCGTCCGCGGCGACGACCGGCAGCGGGCCGACCCGGAACCGCGGCGGCGGCGCCGAACCACGCCCGGCGATCCGCAGATGGGTGGTCCGCTCGGCGATGATGTCGGCCACCACCGCCTGCAGGTCGACCGGCTGCAGGTTGATCCGCGCGTCGCGGGCGGTGGCGTAGGCGAGCAGGTCGTCGATGAGCTGCTGCATCCGGTGCACCCCCACCCGGATCCGGGCCATGGTCGGCAGCATCGACTCCGGCGCGACACCGTCGGCGAGATCCTGCTGGAGCAGGTCGGCGTAGCCGGCGACGACCATCAGCGGCGCCCGCAGGTCGTGCGCGGCGACACCGGCGAACGCGGCCAGATCGGCCTCACGCTCGCGCAGAGCGGTGATGTCGTAGGAGGAGCCGACCGCGCCGATGCGCGCGCCGGTACGGTCCAGCAGCGGCTGCGCGTTCAGCACCACGGCCCGGGTCTTGCCGGTCGCAAACCGGATCATGGCCTCCAGGCGTACGTCGTCCGCGCCCCGCAACACCCGCGGCACCGGCATGTCGTCGGGCTCGATCACGTGCCCCTCCAGATCGGTGACCGTGATCCCCACGCTGACCTCGTTGATGTGCCGGCCGCTGAGGCTGGGCTGCCCGACCCGCGCGCCACCGGTGGCGTTGGTGTGCACCAGCATGCCCCCGGTGTCACAGGTGATCACGGTGATCTGCAGCGCGTCCAGGACCTGCGTCAGGTAGTCCTTCTGGGCGGCCAGCTCGTCGCGGGCGGCCTCGATCGCCGCGGTGTCCGCCCGCCGGGCCGTCACGTCGTGGAACACCGCGACCGCCGCGGCCAGCCCACCCCGCAACCGGATCGGCCGGGCGGACACGCTGATCATGATGCCGTCCGGATGGGTGTCGTTGCGGATCAGCATGTCGACGAGATCGCACTGCTCCCCGGCCAGCGCCCGGACCAGCGGCAACCGCTCGGTGGGGAACGGGCCGCTGCCGTCGGGCAGGAACATGCCGTAGTGCGCCTGCCAGTTCTCCGCGCCGTTGCGGTCCTCGGCGATCCCCAGCATGCTCCGGGCCGCCGGATTGTGCAGCAGGAAGTCACCGCTGTCATCGACCACACCGACGCCGTCGCTCATCGCGTCGAGGATCGTGGTCAACAGGAACGCCTGCTCCCGGGCGCGGGTCTCGGCCGCCGCCAGATCAGCTGTCGCCTGCAGGACCGCGCGCCGGGCCCGGGCCTGACCGGTCGCCAGCACATGCACCAGAGCGGCAAGGACGAACCCGAGCGCGAGTACGGCCACCGCCACGACCCGGGGCAGCGCGGTGGACCCGATCAGGTCCCGCCGGGACGCGTCGATCCGCAGATACCAGGTCCGGTCGGCGACCTGTACGGTGCCGAACCGGGTCATGCCCGGATCCCCGGCGCCGCCGCGCGGGTGGGACGCGACGTTCGGCACACGCTCCTCGGCCGCGGTGAGCAGGCTGACCCCGCGCAGCCCGTCGCTCAGGTTCGGCAGCACGGTGCCGAGGAAGTCCTCGCTGCGCAGGCCCATCACCACCCACCCGCGGAACTCGCGTTCCCCGGACCGCCCCGGCAGCCCGAGCACCGGCGCCGCCATGGTGAACGACAACTGTCGCAGCGGCGCGGGCACCGACTGATCGACCACCAGCCGGTACGGCTCGGAGACCGCCGGCTGCCCGGTGTCGTGTGCGGTGCGCAGCGTGTCCAGCAGCGGCTGCGACTGGGTGGCGTCCACGCCGGTACGGGTCGCCGGCGCCTGGTCCAGCGAACGCACCATCATCGCGAAGATGTGCTCACCCGACCCGACCGGCTGCAACCGCAGACCGACGGCACCCCGTGACCGCCACAGCGCCTGTGCCGCGGCGATCTGATCGTCGGCGACCGGCAACAGATAGGAGACGGCGGTCGCCCCGGACAGCCGCATCTCCGCGAGCGGGGCGCTCAGCTGCTGGAACTTCGCCTCGGTCAGCACATCGTGCGCGCCGGTCGCGGCGGCCACCGTGGTCACCGCGTCGACATACCGTTTGACCTCGGCCTGCACCGCCGCCGTGACCTGACTGGTCCGCCGCTGCAGCAGCCGTCCCGCCGTGTCGTCGTCACCACGGGTCATCGCCGCGAACGTCGCCCCGGCGATCAGAACAGTCACTACGATGACCGCGACGGTCAACGCCCCCGCGGAGCGCAACCGCGCCGCCACCGCGTTCGTTGCCGTCACCCAGTACCCATCGTCAGGTCTGCGGGCCCGCTGAGCGTGGCGACCGTCCCGGGCAGGCCACCGAATCGGGCTCGTTGCCCGCACCGGGCACGATGTGCCCCATGGCAGACATCGCCGCGTTCCTGGCCGCCTACGACGCACAGATGCGCCTGCCGTCCGGCCCCGTCCCGTCCGGCATGGCGTACGAGCACGACGGCCCGGTCCTGCGCATCGTCGGCGGCCACGTGGGCCGGATCCGGGCGCCCCGCGACATCGGCGTCACCGGCGTGGCCCTGGACACGCTGATCCGTCGCCAGCGCGACTACTTCGAGGCGCGCGGTGAGGGCGTCGAGTGGAAGGTCCGCGCCCACGACCTGCCTGCCGAACTCCCGCAACGCCTGGTCGCGGCCGGGTTCGTACCCCAGCAGCCGTCGACGGTCCTGATCGGTGTCGCCCGCGAGGTGGCCGCCGACCCGGCCCTGCCCGCCGGGGTGGCGCTGCGGCAGGTCCGCGAGCCCGAGGATCTGCGCCGCATCGCCGACCTGCAGACCGCGGTCTTCGGCGTCGACTGCTCCTGGGTCGCCGGCGACCTGGGCGCGCGGGTGGCGGCGGATCCCGGCCACATCAGCATCCTGGTCGCCGAAGCCGACGATCGGGTCGTCTGCGCCGCGATCGCCGTCTTCGACCCCGGCATCGACTTCGCGGCCCTCCTCGGCGGCGCCACCCTGCCCGCCTGGCGGGGCCGCGGCCTGTATCGCGCGATGATCGCCGCCCGGGCCCGGGAAGCCGTGACCCGCGGTTACCCCCTGCTGCACGTCGACGCCTCCCCGGCGAGCGCCCCGATCCTGCAGCGCTGCGGCTTCCACAGGATCACCACATCAACGCATTACGACTGGACCCCGCCAGACTGAGAACGCCGCACCCTAGCGGGCCGGGGTCCTCCCGGCGGTCGGACCGCTCAGCGCAGTCCAGCGAACAGATCGTCCTCGGGTAGCGGCGCGCCGGTGGTGTCCCGTACCCGCACGAATGTCTCGACCCCCATCAGGTCGGTGAAGCGCTCCTTGCCCATGCGCAGGAATGCGATGTTCTCGCTCTGACTGGCGTGCGCCGCAAGCGCGTCGTACTTCTGGGCGCCGAACGCCCGCGTGTCCACCCAGGTGGTGATCTCCGCATCCGGCAAGCCGATCTGCGGGGGTGGGGCGTCCTCGGTCATCTCGGTCTCCGCCCAGTCGACCCCCAGTTCGCGCAGCGCCTCGCCGAGCGCGGCCATCCCCGAGTGCGGCGCGGTGGTCCAGTACACCTTGGCCGGCACGTCGGTCAGCGCGACCGCGGCCATGGTGACGCGGTGCGCCTGGATGTGGTCGGGATGGCCGTAGAAGCCGTTCTCGTCGTAGGTGACGACGACGTCGGGTCGGTACCGCCGGATGAGGCCGGCGAGCCGGTCTGCCGCCTCGGCGACCGGCACGCCCCAGAACGAGCCGGGTGCGTCGTTGCTCGGCCACCCCATCATCCCGGAGTCGGCGTAGCCGAGAAGTTCGAGGTGCGTGACCTTGAGCGCGGCACAGCTCGCCTCGAGCTCCTCGCGGCGCATCGCGGCGACCGCCACCGGATCGTGCCCCGGCGCACCCGGCTTGATGCCGCCCGGACCGTCCCCGCAACGCCCGTCGGTGCACGTCACGAGCACTGTCGTGATCCCCTCCGCGGCACAGCGGGCGAGGACCCCGCCGGTGCTCGAAGCTTCGTCGTCGGGATGGGCGTGTACCGCCATCAAGGTGAGGGATCGATCAACCATGCCGACACCCTACGGCTACCGGCTCCCGGCCGGACTCGCTCGCCGCCCGAGCGCTGCTGGTTGCCAGACGCACGGCTCGCGGCCTCGGCGGTCACGCCTCTCAACCGGCGTTCATGACTGCACGCGCGAGTGGTTGATGCACCTCCGGCCGAGAGGTCCGTCTTGAGGTCTATGGTGTCGCGGTGATCATCTCGGACTGGTCGGACGTGCCCGATCGCCTGGCCTCACTGTCCACCCAATCCCATGCGGGAACGCTTTTCGGAGCCAACGACCATCAATGGCGACGGGAACCTCCGATCACCGAGAACGAGCTGGCCGAATTGGAGTCGCAGCTGGGTGTCGAGCTGCCCGCCGAGTACCGGACATTTCTCCTGCAGGTCAGCCGTGGCGGCGCCGGGCCCGCATACGGACTGTTCCCGCTGCGCCGCGTCGAAGGCCGTTGGCGCTGGGAGGGAGACGGCGCGGACATGACCGACATGGGTACGTTGAGCCGGCCGTTTCCGCACACCGAGGCGTTCAACCCGGCGGAGGGCCTGCCCGAACCACCGGACGAGGACGACTTCGAATCCGAAGAGCAGTTCAACGCCGCCGAGGACGCCTATTGGGAGCGGCACGACGCCGTGGTCTGCGCGCCCGAGCACTACATCGGGTTGCTCTACCTGTGCCACCTCGGTTGCGCCTACCGTGAGGCGCTCGTGATCAGCGGGCCGGCGCGTGGGCAGATGTGGGCGGATGACACCGCCGGCGACGGCGGACTCCGCCCTCTGCGCGAGCCCGACGGCAGCCCGACGGGTTTCGCAACCTGGTACCGCGGATGGCTCAAGCAAGCAGAGGAACAAGCCCGAGCCCGGTGACCACGATGCCGAGCCGGCGACTTTTTCGTCGTACCCGCCTCTCCGGCATGTGTCCGCCCAGGCAGCATGTGAGTCAGTTGATCTTGGCCTGGTCTGCGCGAATTTTATGCGCGAAGGTAGCGATGACGGTGATGTGTTCAGCATGTCGGATCATGCTGGAGTGAACCTGCTTCTGGTGCGGCATGCGATGCCGGCATTCGGTCCCGACGTTCCCGCTCCGGAGTGGGAGTTGAGCAGCGAGGGCCGGTGCGAGGCCAGGGCGCTCGCGCGGGTGTTGCCGCCGGATGCGCTGCTGGTCGCGAGCCGTGAGCCGAAGGCGCGGCAGACGTTGGAGCCGGCCGGCTCGGTGTACACCGACGCCCGGTTTGATGAGGTGGCACGCGACGAGCCGTACGAGGGTGATTTCCGGGCACGTCGGCGTGCATATGTGACCGGCACGGACTACCCCGGCTGGGAGCCCCGCGAGCGGGTGGCGGCCCGATTCGCCGAAGCGGTGAGCTTCTGGGCCGCTCGGGCCGAGGAACGACCGCTGGTCATCGCGAGTCATGGCATGGCCATGACCGTGTGGCTGGCCGCGACTGTCGCCCTCGCGGACCCGGGCGCCTTCTGGGCCGACCTTCGCCTACCGGACCTTTTGACCGTCGACATGGCCGCTGAGCAGGTATCCCGTTCCGGGTCCGCCGACCCTCCGCCCATTCCCTGAACCCCGTCCCGGTACACGCCGCGCGGATTTTTCTGTCCTCTGCCGGAGGACCGTTCAATGCGTTGATCATCGCAATGGGCTCCGAGGCTGGAAGCATCGGTGTGAGGATGACGGCTGCATCCCAAGGAGAGGGGCGGCCGCACTCAATTCGGCAGTTCAGCATTCCGCTCGGTATCGGGAAGCAGCTCGGCTGGCCGCCTGGGTTCGGCGGGGTGGGATCATCGCCGAGTGGGCGACGAGCAGGGGCAAGTTCTAGCGAGCGGTGGGAACATCGCCGTGACTCATCTCGCCGGACGGGCATTCCCCGGCGTGCACATCCAAGGCGACACGTTCGCCAACCTGCGACAGCAGCTTGTCGATGTCGCACGTCGGTTGCGTCAAGATCCCAGCGATTCGGAAGATTCCGGCGCTACGCCGCCGTGCTGCCCGGCGGGTGGGGTGATCAGCCGAGCTGGTTCGCGGTGATGCGGACCAGGTGCCACAGCCCGGCGCTCAGCGTCGCGGTGACCGCCATCGCGAGCAGTACCTGGGGCCACACGTGCCGAAGGCGTCGGGCCGACACCAACCACGCGAGTACGGCGAGCGGAACGAGGATCTCGACCACTTCTGTGACAAGGACTCCGCGGGCGAAGGAGGCATCCGGTCCGTCGACAGCCCACAGTCGCCAGGGTGGTGCTGCGACGATCTGCAGCCAGCCCTCGCCGGACAGCAACCCGCAGGCGGCACCGGCGGCCAACGCGGCGTTCGGCATCGGCGCGATGCGCGCCAGCCGGCCCAGCACGCCCAATAGCGGTCCGGCGGCCATCGACACCAGCAGCCAGGCCGCGGTCATGACCGCCAGCGAACGCAGCCCGTACCAATCTGCCGATGATCCGTCCGCCGGCGTGCCGCCGCCCCAACGCCGGCTGATCACGAGAATCAAGAGGTAGTAGACGAGAGTGGCCGAGACCAGCAGTGCCGTCGCATCCCTCACCGCACTGCGGCGATCCGGGGCCGTGCTTCCCGCCACCAATGCCGCTGAGCCCCAGGCGAGGCCGCTGCGCTGACCAAAGCGATCATGACCTGCCGGGCCGTGCCGTCAACGGCGTCGACCGAGAACGCCAGCAGACCGAGCACCGCCCCCGCCACCACGCTCATCGAAGCTCGACGCGGGGGACGTCGTACAACGACGTTGACCACGCACACCCCTCCCCGGCCGGCCACCGCACCAAAGTCAACCATCACTACAACGATCCGCGCCTTTCCGCATAGCAGGCGCGATCAACGGCAGACCGGCCCCGACAGCCCCCGCACCTGGCCCCCGCACTGGGTCGTCCCGAACGTGGGCACGGGATAGACGCGGACGAGACGACTACGCCAGACTGCTGCGATGCCCGCCGACTACACCAACAGTGAGCAGTTCCGTGGTGCCCGTATCCACCTGTCCGACCTGGCCGGCCTGGAGATCCGCGACTGCGCCGTCACCGGCCTGAAGATCGTCGACTGTTACGGCAGCGACGTCTACCTCGGCGGCGACTTCACCCGGCTCGTCGTCAACGATGTCGACGTGACCGCCTACGTCGAAGCCGAACTCGACCGGCAGCACCCGGCCAGGGTGCTGGCCCGCGACGCCACGACCCCCGACGACTACCGGGCCGCCTGGCGGGCCATCGAAACACAGTGGGCGGCGACCCTGGAGCGCGCCCGGCAGCTGCCCGAAGCCACCCTGCACGAACGGGTCAACGGCGAATGGTCATTCGTCGAAACGCACCGGCACCTGCTGTTCGCCGGCGACGCCTGGCTCGGCAACGCCGTCCTCGAAGAACCGGCGCCGTACCACCCCCTGGGCCTGCCGGCCGGCGGGACGCCACCCGAGGAGGCGGCGAAACTCGGGCTCACCCTCGACGCCACCCCCACCCTCGACGAGGTGCTCGCGGCGCGGCGCGCCCGGATGGCCACGCTGCGCGCCATTGTCGACGGGCTCACCGAGACCGACCTCGACCGGGTGTGCGCCCGCAAGCCAGGCGACCTGTACCCCGACCGGGAATACGTCCTACGCCGCTGCCTCAGCGTGGTGCTGAAGGAGGAAGCCGAACACCACCGCTACGCGGTCCGCGACCTGGCGGCACTGCGCGCCGGCACAGGGTAGATCAGAATCCGAACGAGGTGAACGACGGCGGATCGACATGACGGCGACGGATCCGGCAAGCCACGTCCGCCACTCACGAGAAGTAATCGCTGAACGTGAGACGGCGCCCGGATCGCTGCATGTGAGGACGTCACCTGATCCGGCCGCCTTGGGTGACCAGCCACTCACCGGTCTCCCAGTCCGATGGGCCGTCGTCAACGCGGAAGCAGAGGTCGAAACGGATTTCCAGGTTCGGCCAGCTGTGCTGGACGAATACTGTCCGGAAGAATTCCTCAAGGCCGGGAATGGCGATGCCGACGGGGTCCGGGAACAACTGCTCCAGTTCGGTACGGGTCAGAGTCGTCCAAAGCGCGATTTGCCATGTGGTGTACGGGTTCCAGGTGTCGTGCACGAGTTCGAAGCGTGGTTCCCGGCCGACGACGAAATCATGTATGTCATTTTCCAGTTCCATACCGGTCGACGGCAGGACGAACGGCCACGGCTCTCCGGGGTAGCGGTACATAGCCGCGGAGGCAGCGATGTCCTGCACCAAGCAGTCCCACTCCTGGGTGAGGACCACCTGGGCCGGCAGGTTGACGCCGGTGTGGTCGATGCGCTTGACGCTCCCAGCGAGACGCTCCGCGAGGTCGGCCAGTTCCACCCGGTCCCGGTCGGGGACGAGGTCGCTTCCCAGCACGCCGATGGTGCGGCCGATGTCGAGGGTCACCTCCGGCGCTGACCGATCGACCAGGCGGAACACAGTCACCGGGAGAGCGGCTGACGGCGCAGGCGGGGTCAATGTCAAGGAGTCAGTGGGGCTGCTCGTGGCATAGGCGACGTCAGCGAGAAGCGTGCGGAGGTCGCTGATGAATTTTTCGGATAAGGGGGTGGCAGGCAGGCAGAATGCGATTTCCGTCAATCGAGCCATGCCCGCAACCTAGCAAATTGGGGACCGGGCGGACGACCTCAACTCCGCAGATCCGTGTGGTTCAGCGCTCCTCCGGCCTCGCCGACGGTGAACCTGGGACGTGGGGCGGCTGGCAGTGCCGCTGACGCCTGGATTGGTGCGACATGTCGGCTCCCGTTCGCGCTCGCGTGTCAGGGCTCGGTCTGCCCGCCGTCGCGCGTCGCTTTGGGGGCGGCCGGCTTGCTCGAGTCCGTGGCATGGTCTCCGGCGACCCGGCACGAGGGCCGGTCGTACCGCCGGTATATCCGCGGGTATAGGTGGGCGGCCGTGAATGTCGAACCGTGAGCAGAGTCGGTGGAAAGCGGTTCGGATCTAGCATTTTCGGCATGGCCCTCGAATTCAGTCCCACCATTCGTACCGCCAGCGCCCTCGATTTCGCGGCCGCTTTCCACGACGTGATCAGCACCGCGCATCTGCTGGCCGGGCTGGTCACCGCGGCGCCGGCCGTGGCGCGGATCCTCGACGTCTTCGACGTGACGCCCACCGTTGCCGTTCATGTGGTCCGGGAGGACGACAAGGAGTGGGACGGGACGGACGGCGCCGCACGGCCGGACGCTGAACTCGTACTCCCGAAGGCCCTGAATCTCACCGACGGCGCGCGGGCCGCCCTGCTGCACGCCGCCCGCCTCGCCCCCGATCAGGAATGCCGGCCGGAGACCCTGCTGCAGGCGATTCTCGACGACGACCAGGCGCGGGCCGCGGCGATTCTGCGGGCGTGCGGCATCGACCCCGCCACGGTTCGCCGGGTCGCGGCCGGCGGGGACCTGCCGGCGCGGACCGATCCGGTGAGCGCCGACCTGCGGCCGGTCCGGGACCGGATGATCGGCCGCGACCGGTTCCGTGGCAACGGCCTGCGCGCCTTCCTCTTCCAGAAGATCTTCAAGAATCCCTATCCGTACGCGGCCGCGCCGACCCTGTGGATCTCGCTGGAGTCGGAGCAGATCGCCCGGCAACGGGGTGGCGCCCGGCGCACCGACGACGTGCTGATCGCGATGCTCGCGACATACCGGGTGGCCGCCGCCTACCCGCATCTGACCAGGAACAACGAGCAGGGGTACGACGGCAGCCGCGCCCTCGCCGAAGCGGGCCTGGACCATCGGCGGCTGGCGGAGGCCGCTACCACCCTCGACCTGGGTGACGACGCGGTCAGCGCGAAGGCCCTGCTGACCCGCGACGACTGGCCCCGCACGACCACCGATCTGCTGGCCCGCCTCACCGCGAACGACGACACCCGGTCAGCGCGGCTGCTGAAGGCCCTGCGTGCCTGACATCAGGTCGAGTGATTGCTGGTGGCTGCCGGCTCGCGCCCAATCCAGCGCCGTCATCCCGTGTCCGCCGTCCTCGCGCAGCCGGGGGTCCGCGCCGGCCGCCAGCAGTTCCCGGACTGCCGCGTCGTGACCCCAGCAGGCGGCGGCGCACAGGGGCAGCCCCTCGTCGCCGGTGCCGCTCTCCCGGTCGGGGTCGGCGCCCGCCGCGGTGAGCACCCGGACGTTCTCGGCCACGCCGTGCACGGCGGCCCGGTACAGCGGGGTGGTCCCGGCCGCGTCCGGCAGGTCGGGGTGGGCGCCGGCCCGGAGCAGCCTGATCACGTCGAGCGGGGTTCCCCACATGGCCGCCTCGACCAGGTTCCGCTGCAGTTTCTTGCGCCGGCGCCGGTTCACCGCGCCATTGTGCCGCCCCGGTGCCAGCGGGTGAGGCCGGCGGGGTGAACCGGACGCCGCGGCGGGCGCGGTGAGCGGGATGCCGCGGCGGGCGCGGTGAGCCGGACGCCGCGGACGGCTGTCAGCGGGTGAAGCCGGGCAGGGGGACCAGCACGCCGTCGGGGCGGGGCTCGGCCAGGACGGTGAGGTCGCCGGCGATCCAGTGCGGGGTGAGGCCACGGCCCGCCGCCAGCACGTCGCCCGTGTCCGCGGGGGTGTCGCGCGCGATCACCCGTACGATATCGGTCTGGGAAAAGATCTCACCCACGGTGACGTCGCCGGTGATCGCCGACCACCCGCGGTAATGGATCGCCCGGCCGGACCGGCCGGCGGCGTGGGCGGAACCGGCCGCGATGGCGGCCTGCATGAAGGCCGTGCCGGCGACCTCGGCCGGGAGGGCGAGCCCGGCGGGCAGGGCCACACTGATCGCGACGTGCGGGAACGGCAGTTCAGCGGGGTGGGTGCAGGCCTGGGCGGCGGTGGGCAGCCGCAGCGCGCGGATCCACGCCTCGGCGGAACGTTCGGTGAGGTGTCCCAGGCTGACGCCGAAGTGTCGTAGCGTGCGCTCCAGCAGCGCGGACCCGGTGGTGACGGTCATGGCACCTACGGTGGCGGCCGCAGGAGAACTGCCGGTGAGCGGGACACGATCGGCACATGAACGCGTCGATCATCGTCGGGCGGCCAGGTCGGTCGTGCGGCCGACGGTGCTGGTGGCGGTGAGGGCGGCGGCGAACAGCAGCACCTGGTTGACGGCGTTGAGGAAGACCAGCAGGCCGACCGAGCCGGCGACCAGCGCGTACACCGGATTGGCCTCGACCGCCCGGACGTAGAAGCCGCCGATCGTCTTGAGCAGTTCGACGGCCACGCCGGTCAGCAGGGCGGGCCCGATCAGACGGCGCCACGACATCCGCACCCGGGGCAGCCCGGCCAGCGCGCCGCACGCCAGAACGGTGGTCACGCCGCCGGCGGCCACGAACCCGACCACCTCGAGCGCCACCCGCGACAGGGTGTCGCCGGCGTCGGCGACCTCGGCGATCCGCCCGGCGACGACGGTCGTCGCGTAGGCCACCGACACCGACACGACCAGCAGCACCGCCAGCCCGGCGAGAACGGCCAGGTCGGCGAGGATCCGTCCGATCAGCCGGCCCGGATATTCGGGCAGCTCCCAGATGCGGCGGATCGACGACCGGAACGCGTCGGTCCAGAACCATCCGGTGACCGGCAACCCCACGAAAGCGACGACCCCGACGGTGGTACGGGCATCGCGCAGCGCCTGCACGTCGACACTCGGCAGGTCCTGGGCCAGGTAGTGTTCCACCGCGCGCAGCACCTCCGGGTCGTCCAGGACGAACCCGAAGACCGCGAAGCCGGCCAGCCACGCCGCGAAGGTGCCGAAGAACGCGTAGTACGTCACCGCCGCCGCGAGCCGTCCACCGTCGGCCTCGTCGTAGCGCCGCGCTGCCCGGACCACATGGGCGGCCCACGCCCGTACCCGCCCATCCGTCACGGTCGCCTCCCTTACCCAGCGGCGGGTTGCGCCGAACAGATCAAGTGCCGCAAGGTACTGCAGGAGTCAGCCCACGGATGGAGCCGCATGCCGCCCGAACCCTTCGTTCTGCTGTCCGACCGCCGGATCGACGCCGTGGTGGCGGGCGAGTCCGGTGAGCCCCTGGTGGATGTGGGTGCGGTCCCGGAGCTGCGGCTCGACCGGCGTTACGCCGACGCCGACGGGGCTTTCGGCCACCTGCGTGACGGGGTGGTGTCGCGGCTGCTGGACGCGCAGGCCACCCTGCCCGGTGGCCTGCGGTTCCTGGTGATCGAAGGTTACCGCCCGCTGGACCGGCAGCAGTCGATCTTCGACGGCTACCTGCGGGAGCTGGGCGAGCGGCACCCCGAGTGGGATCCCGAGCGGGTGTATGTCGAGGCCACCAAGTTCGTCTCGCCGGTGCACGTGGCCCCGCACAGCACCGGCGGCGCGGTCGACCTCACCCTGTGCGCCGAGGACGGCGCCGAGGTCGACATGGGCACCGAGGTCGACGCCACACCGGTGGCCAGCGCCAACGCGTGCTTCACCGGCGCCGGCAACATCTCCGGCACGGCGCGGCGGCACCGGGAGATCCTGATCACGGCGCTGACCTCGGTGGGGATGATCAACTATCCGACCGAGTGGTGGCACTGGTCCTTCGGCGAGCGGTACTGGGCGTTCACGACCGGCGCGGACCGCACCCGATACGCTCCGATCCGGCTCCCGGCCGCCGCCGTCCCCCGGTAACGGCGGCCAGGGGACTGGCGATGAAGGCAGGTGGCTTCGTTCGCGAGACCGGGGTTCTGTCGCTGGAAGTGTGGCGGTACCCATCGATGATCGATTTCTACAGCAGGTCAAGCATGGTATCGATCCGTGCTTCCAGGACGTATCGGCTCGAGTGTTCAAGGAATCGGACGACGTTCTCTTCAGAGATCCGTCCAGCCACCGTAGTCTCGGAAGTCACTGTGTGAACCGGATTCCTGGTTCCGAGCGTCGCCTCCTAGCGTTTGCGGCCGACCAGCGCGTTGCACATCACGTCGGCGGCCGGCGCGCGGCCCGGGTCGTCGTTGTGCCAGTCGGCCACCGACACCACGCCCGGCTCGGCGATCTGCACCCGGGAGTCGAACAGGGCCCGGAACCGGTCGCCGTCGCGCGGGACGAACCGGCCGTCGCGGTTGGATTTCTGCAGCTCGGCGACGACCTCGGCGGGCGTGTGCTCCCAGGTGGCGTGGCTGGCGGCGACCCAGCTGCCGGCCGGCAGCCGGTCGAGCAGCGTCGCCACGACACCGTCGGGATCCTCGTCGTCGCGGACGAAATGCAGCACCGCGACCAGCAGCAACCCGACCGGCTCGGTCAGGTCCAGCAGCGCGTGCAGGTCCTTGTGATCCAGGATCGCGGCCGGATCCCGCAGGTCGGCGTCGAGGTACGTGATCGTGCCCGGCGTCCCGGACATCAGCGCCCGCGCATGTGTCAGCACGAGCGGGTCGTTGTCGACATACACGATCCGGGCCCTCGGGTCGACGGCCTGGACGATCTCGTGGGTGTTGCCGGGCGCCGGGATGCCGGTGCCGATGTCCAGGAACTGTCGAACCCCCTGCAACGCGATGTGCCGGGCGGCACGGCCGAGGAAGGCCCGGTTCGCCAGCGCGGCGGTCCGGATCGACGGCATCACCGCGGCGATCTGGTCACCCGACTCCCGATCCGCGGCGAAGTGGTCCTTGCCGCCGAGCCAGTAGTTGTAGCGGCGGGCGGGATGCGGCCGGCTCGAGTCGATAGATGGTGGTCTCGCCTCGGCTGCACTGTCCGTCACCACTTCGTCCTTCCCATCCCATTGATGCCTCAGGATGGTACCGGTGTCGATCAGGCGGCGAGTTCCCGGAGCGCTCCCACGATGGCCTGCTGCAGCTCAGCCGGGGTCAGGTCGTCCCGGTCGTCGGGCAGCGCGGCGACCAGCATCGGGGCCAGCGCCCGCGCCAGCGCCACCTCGTCCACGCCGTCCCTGGTGGCGAGGGTGACGATCGCGGCACGGGCGTCGAGCAGATGGCGGTACGTCCACTGGGCGTACGACGCCAGCGACCAGTGGGTGTTGACGCTGCCGTCCCTGCTGCGGTTGCCGGGCGGCGCCGGGATCAAGCCGTCGGTCTGCAACATGGCGCCCGCCAGAGCGGCCCGTACGTCCTTGTCCTTGAGCATCGTCAGGAACTCGGTCTTCGTCATGGTGCCCTCCTCAGGGATCAGCCCGATGTGTGTCAGCCACCGCGTGACCAGGCGGACCATGCGGTGGCCGTCGGCGTCGCGGTGCTCGGACAGGTGCGTGTGCGTCCGGTGGCTGTCGTCGCCGGTGGTGCGCCGGCCCAGCCGGTCCCAGCGCCGGACCGTCTCGCCGTCCGGGCTGTAGATCACTTCTCGCAGGTCACGGGTGTCCGGGTCGTCGGCCCGGCACAGCGGGACCAGCCAGGCGTTGAAGTCGTACAGGTCGAAGGCGCCGCGCGGGGTGCGGACCTTGAAGTAGCCGATGTCCAGCGCCGACGCGTGCTCGTCGAGCCCGTCGCGGTCCCGGCGCGACTCGTCGACCGAATACCGGTCCCGGCCGGCCCGCAGATCGTCCCGGCCCAGGTGGTAGGAGTCTCCGCCGCCCGCATGTGTTGCGTCCCCGACGATCCCGGCCTCCAGCGGATCAAGATCATCATGCACGGTACGGCCGGGATGCCGGTCGAGGTGCTCCAGCAGCAGACGCCGCGCCGTGAGGTGGTTCGCTTTCGCGACCGTCATCGGGTCGCCCCTTCCGCCGGGCCGGTAACTTGCCCTGGCTAACGGCCGTCCGGCCGCTTGGTGATGTTCTTGCGCCGGCGGTTCGTCACATCCGGTGCAGCGGTCCACGGCTCGGCATCCACGACACCCGCTCGGCTTCGCCCGGATCGGTGAAGACCAGCACCGACTCGTCGAGCCGCCGCCAGGTGAGCTCACCCGCCCAGCCCTCGTCCGACTCGCCGGCCATGAGAAGCAGCTCCCGCTCCGCGAACCGGATCCGCACCTCGGCGAGAACATCGCCGTCGCGGTAGACCTCCACGTCCTGCACCAGGCCGGTGGGCAGTTCGGTCAGGGTGCGGCGCCGGAACCCGCGGCCCCAGTCGTCGCCCGCGCGGATCGTGCCCGGCTCCGCCCTCAGCCCGAAGCCGAGGTCATCCTGACAGGTGCCGATGGTCACGGCCGGACCGGACGCGCACACCATCTCCAGCAGGAACAGCTGCAGGCAGGGCTCGGTGGCGTACTCGGGCACGCCCTCGTCGCCGCCCCGGACCGACATCTCCACGCCCTGCCACGCCTCGATGCTCCGGCCCCGCAGCGCCGAGAACGCCGCGGCCAGCGCGGCCGGCCAGACGTCCCTCATCGGCGCAGCAGACGGCGAAGGATCGGGGCCACCGCTGCGGCGAGGGCCGGGTCGTCGTCGCCGTGCATGGCCAGGTTGATCACGCCCATCACGGCGTGCGCCGAGTCTGCGCCGGTGACGGCAGCGACGAGGTCGGCGGGGGAGAAGTCGGCCAGCAGGGCGCGCGCCACCGCCCCACCGCCCAGTAGCGCCTCCCCGGGCGCCGGCAGCCCGCCCAGCCACGACAGCAGCGCCGCCGCCCGATCGGCGGGTGCCGGGATCGCCGCCGCCAGCCGCTGCCGGGCATCCTCGATCCGGTCGGCCGGGACGTCCCCGGCCCGCCGCCCGCTGAACTCCGCCAGCACGGGCTGCGCGGCAGGGTCGGCCTTGCCCGCCCTACGCGACTTCAGGTGAGCGGTGAGCGGGGCCCAGAACAGAGCCAGTTGATGGGGTACGCCGTGCCGCGCCAGCAACAGATGCAGAGCCGTCGGATCGCTCACGTCGAGGTCGTTGCGGAACCGGGACCGATCCCAGCTGATCGACCCGAAACCGTGAATGCCCGCGTGGAGAACCACCTCCCCCTCGCCGTCGCGCAGCACGATGGTCGGGCCGCCGTGGCAGCGGCAGATGTCCCCGCTGAACCGTCCCGTCGTCGTCAGCGCCCGTACCTCGCCGACGGCGCCGGGCTCGTCGATCTCGGCCAGCAGCTCACGATCGTCGATCGGGCCACCGTTCTCACCGCCCGCGACGACCTGCACCAGCACCGTCCGCGACCAGGCGTCGTCGAGTTCCCGGCGGATCCGGGCCTCGGTGAGCCCCGACCCGCTCACAGCAGACCCCGCTCACGTGCCCGGGCCAGTTGATCCGGCGTGAGGCAGTCGGTCAGGTTCCGGTGCAGGTCCGCCAGTTCGAGGTCCACGGCGTACACCAGGAAGTCGTCGGTGACCGGCAGCGTGCCGGGCCAATCGTGATCGTTGAGGCGGGCCGCCACCGCGCACAGCAGCCGCCGGCCGGCCTCGGACCCGGCCGCCACGTCATGGTCACGCGTGTCGAGCAGCGTGAGTTCCTGCCGCACCAGCCGCAGCGCCGCCGTGTCGTCGGCGGCCACCTCGGCGACGGCCGTGAAGTCCGCCGGCGCCCACGCGGCCGGCGCGTCGATCGAACGCAACGCGGCACGTTCCTCCGCGGTGGCCGCGCAGATCTCGACGGACAGCTCGGCCGGCAGATGGTAGGACAGGGCGATACAGTCGACGGGCCCGTCGGCCGCCAGCCCCGCCGCCGCGGCCGGGATCAGCCGTACCAGCGTGTCCTCGATGTCCCGGCAGGCCGCGCCGAGGTCGAATCCGGTCGGCGGCCGCTCGTAGCGCACCTCGGACCGGCCGCCCGCGGTCTCGACGAGCCGGAACAGCCCCGCGTCGTCGTGCTCGGCCGTCAGCACCGACCGTGAGCGCCTGTCGTCCTCGATCGCGACGCGGCTGATCCGCCCGTCGGCGTACGTGTAGGTCTCCCGTCCGGACCCGCCGCGCGCCACCATCTCGGCCGACCGCATCAGCCCGCCCTCGAAGTGGTACTCGTGCAGGTAGATCGGCCGGTCGGGGTCGTAGTGCGCGGCCTCGGCCAGGTCGCCGTCGTACCGCAGGAAGGTCTCGTAGTGGAGGCGGCCGTGCAGGAACCCGCTGTACTCCTCGATCACCACCGGCCGGCCGTCGGCGTCGAACCCGATGCGCAGCACACCCTGATCCGCCGGCGGCCGGGTATCCAGTCGGCGGCCGGGCGCGAGCAGGTCACGCTCGAAATGCAGCGGGCGAGGATCAAGGCCCGGCCACGTGTACCAGTCCCATCGTCCGACGAGCGCGCGCGCCGAGGACCGGCGGGAGTCCCGCTCGTCGGCGAGCCGGGCGAACCGTACGTCAAGATCGGACACCCACGGATCATAGGGGCCCTGTCGGACGTCGTGCCGCCACGCCGGTCAGGCGAGGGACAGGGCCTCCTGGTAGTCGTCGAGGGCTTCGGTGTGGCGGCGGCCCGCGGTGAGGATCATGGTGCGGTCGGTCAGCGCGTGCACCAGCGCCGGCCGGCCGCCGGGAGCGTGGGTGTGCAGTTGCCGGGCCGCGTCGACGCTGTCGTGGAAGGCGGGCAGGGCCGGTTCGAGGAATCGGTGGCCGTGGTGCCACAGCCCGTACACCCCGGTGCGGATCGCCACGCGGCGGCGCAGCGCGGCCCGCTCAGCCAGGTCCGGCGCCCGGCGGGCACGATCGAGCAGCGTGCCGGGACGGTCGACGGCGGGTGCGCCGCACCGGGTGAGCCCGGACTCGTCGAAGTAGCGCTCCCGCAGATCGGGCGACCAGTCGGTGGGGTCCAAACCGAGGGCGGGACGCGGCCGGCCGGCGGTGTGCGGCTCGGCGTCACGGGCCTGAACGGCCAGGAGCACGCCGGCGGAGGAGTACTGGCCTCCGCTCCAGTTCTTGGGCTCGCCGGTGGTGGCCAGCCGCCGGAGCAGGCCGAGCGCCTCATGGCGGGCAGCGACGGCGTCGTCGCGGCGGCCCGCCCGGTCGAGAAGTCGAGCATGCCAGATCAGCGTGTGGAAGACACCGCTCAGCGACGTCCGATCGGTGGCCATCTTGACGCGGTCCTCGTCGAGGAGTGTGCTCAGCCCGGTGATCGCTTCGCCGGTCCGGCCGGCCGCCTCGAGTGCGGCGATCAGGGCCAGCCGGTCCCAGACGGTCGTGCCCCAGCTGTCCTCCGGCAAGGTGATGTCGAGGAGTTCGGTGAGGACGGCCGCCGCTTCGTCGTGCCGGCCCTCCTCGGCCAGGCCGTGCGCCCAGGCCCGTAATCCCCATTCGACCCAGCCGCGTTCGCCGGCGGCGAGCGCGAGACGGCTCGCCGTGGCCATCTCCGCACGAACGGCGAGTCCCTCGGCGCGCCGGCCCAACGCGTACAGGTCACGCTGGTAGGCGCCGAGGGCATGGACGACCAGCTCACCGCGCCGCTGCTCGCCGGCCGGCACGGCACGGACGGCGGTCGCCGTCTCCTCCAGCAACGTCAGCCGGCCCGGGGCCGAGGAGCGCCGGCCATCCCGGTAGCTGAGTTCAAGCAGCGCCTTCACCAGGTGAGCCTGGTAGGCGTGCGGGTTGACCCGAGCCAGAATCCGATACGCCCTGACCTTGTCGTAGGGCCGCGGCTCGGACGATCCGATCAGAACCGTGCGAGCCCACATCTCGAGTTCGTAGTCCACAGTGCCCCGGTCAGCAATGGTCACCCGTTCTCCTCCCGCCCGTGTGGCCCGGCGACCGGATTAGTTTTCTGACGAGTCGGGTACAAGGCGGTCGGCGGGAGACGCCCGCCGGTGAAACGGAGCAGGTCATGCTGGTTTTTGGACTCATCCTCTTGCTGCTGGGCATCCTCCTGAAGGTGTCCATCCTGTACACGATCGGCATCATTCTCCTGATCATCGGTGCCGTGCTGTGGATCCTCGGAGCCGTCGGCCGGCCGGTCGGTGGTCGAAAAGTCTGGTTCTAGCCTCGGCTGACGAACGACGCTGAAAAGGGCGCCCCACCATCGGGTGGGCGCCCTTTCGCGTGGTCGCGGACCGTCAGACGTGACTCAGGACCGCCCGGCAGCGGGCCGCGGCCTTGATCACCCGGGCGATCATCCCCGCCGGCAGGCGTGCCGCCCGGAGCCGCTCCAGCTCGTCGAGCGACTGCTGCGTGCCGAGCAGTTCCAGGGTGAGGATCGCGGCGTTCGCCACGACGGTGTCACGGGAGCCCTGGCCGCGTACCTTCACGGCCGCGTACTCGGCGAGGGCGCCGACCGCCGCCGCGTCTGCCGGCACGGGGTCGGTGACGGCGAGCAGGAACAGCAGCCCGCGCAGCGCCGACGCGTTGTAGGAGTCGATCAGCTCGTCGGCGTCGAAGTAGTCGAATCGGCAGAGACCGATCGTTCGGGGCAGGGGAACCAGCGCGAACCAGTCGTGGACCCGCTGACGCCATCCGGCGGGCAGGTCGAGGGCGCGAGCCTCGCGGCTCCACCGCACCAGCGGACGTGAGCCGGTCACGCGCAGCGCGTGCACGAGCATCGGACGCGCCCCCGGGTCGGCGTCGGCGGCCTCCGCCCACGGCTCACCGGCGTTGAGCAGGCCGTCGGCCTTCGCTATCCACGGCCGCAGCAGTGCCGGCGGATGGCCGTAGTGCGCCGTACGCCGCATGACAGCGATCAATCCGGGCGGCACCGTGCCGGTCTCCCGCTCGGCGACGGCCGCCAGCACGTCCAGGTCGGGGCCGAGGCCGGTGATCTGGGCGCACGCCGCGTCGATCAGGTGCCGGGCGACCGGCCAGGGCATCTCGTCCGGGGTGAGGTTGCGGGCGATCACCCGCTGCAGTTCGCACACCGCCGCCGGTGCGGTCGCGCGGTCGCCGATGGCGAGGATCAGGGTGTGCCGGCGGCGGGCCGGGAGGGCTTCCAGATGGCGCAGCACCATGGCGTCGTCGTACCGCCACGAGTCCTCGTTCGCCGCGCCGAGCGCGATCAGCTCCGTCGCCAGGACGTCGTCGGCACCGGTTTCCAGCAGGTCACGGACACGGTCGAGCCGCTGCGGGCCGGGAATCGTGGAGAGCACGCCGGAAGCATAGACAGGGTGCCGTGCGGGCCGGCCGGCGTGCGCCGGCCGGCCGTCGGTGTGTCAGAGGTGGGCCCGGTCGAGGCTTCGCGGGTCGTCGGGGGCCTGGTAACGGGCGTACAGGCCGCTGCGGGCCACCCGGCGCCACGGGCGGGCCGGGTTGTCGGTGACCAGGTCCAGGTCGGCGGTGGCGATCGCCGACGCCGGCTCGGGTGGGCAGCGGGTCAGCCAGTCGCCGTACGGGCTGATGATGCCGGACGGCGCGTTCGGGGCGTCCTGGGCGGTGCCGGCATAGCTGACCGGGTAGCTGTTGGCGGCGGCCAGCGCCTGTGCCTGCAGTGCGAACGGGCCGTTGTTGACCGGGGTTCCCGGGCCGTGGGTGGAGAACAGCACGCAGTCGACGTCGAGGCGTTCGTACTCCAGGAAGATCTCTGGGAACATCGCCTCCATGCCCATCGCGCAGCCGAACCGGACGCCGTCGACGGTGAACACCACCGGCGCCGACCCCGGCGTGTACAGGTGGCTGACCTTGGTGTTCGACAGCATCCGCTCGTCGTAGCGGGTGACCACGGCGCCGTCATCCCGGATGACGTAGAGGCTCAGGTGCGGGCGGTGCGGTGGCGTCAGCGGGTGCAGCGAGCCCAGGACGGTCCACAGCCGGAGTTCGGCGGCGAGACCGCTGATCGCCCGCAACTCCTCGGTGAGCGTCGGCCAGTCGGCGCGGTCCCAGTCGGCCGGGCCGATGTGGTCCGGCCCGGTGGCCGACATGATCCGCTTGTCGGGGCAGGCCAGTGCCCCCTCGGGCAGGTGCAGCAGCCGTGCCCCGGCCTGGTGGGCCTGACGCATGAGGGCGCGGATGCGGCGGCCGCTGTCGTGCAGCGCCGCGGTGTCGCCGGGATCCGGCTGGACGGTGAGCTGGGCGGCCGACAGTCGCATGGTGGTGTTCTCCGGCATCGATTCTCCTCGCGGAGCCGTGCGGAGGTGCCGCAGCGCAGCGGTGTAGGACTCGCCGGTCTTGGCGGCGCGGGCGCGCACCCGGCGCTTGAAACTCCGGTTTGCTGTCATCGGACCCTCCGCTGTCCCGTGCGTCGACCCCCGCGCGATCAAGACGTCCGGAACCAGCGAACAGCGACGACGACCCGAGATCAGAATCCCTTTGCCTCCGTAGGAGACCGCGCGTCGGGGACGGTCGAGGAGGTTGGGCGTGGGCCACGCCGCCATCGACGTTATCAGCGGCACGGGCAAGGTCGCCAGCACCCGGCGGTCCGGACCACGGCGAACGGCCCTACGGGACCTGACCGGAATTTGCGTCGAGTTTGAGCAGATCTGGAGGTCGGCTGCCGACTGTACGGCCATGGTGTTGTCCAGGATGTCCGTTTTGGCCGTGCCGGTGCTGTCACTGCTGTCTGTTCCGATGCTGGCCGCACCGGCGATCTCGGGTGACGACCCGCCTCCCGGCGGCTATCCCCTGACCTACTCGCTGGCCTCGACGGTGAGCCCGGCCGCGCTGACGGCGGCCGGGTGCTCCGCCGACCCGAACTGTCTCACCGCGCCCGCCCCGGTCGCCGACAGCCGGGTCAACCACACCCGGCTCACCGACCTGATCGAGGTGGCCCGGGCGCGTACCGGCCTGAGCGCGGACGGGGTCGTGCGGTCCGGCCCGGTGCCGGTGACGGTGTTCCTGCCGGCCGGGGAGTGGCTGCTCAGCAAGGGTCTGCGGCTGCCGCCGTACGTCAGCCTGCGCGGCGCCGGGATCACCGCGACCGTGCTGCGGATGGACCCCACGACCACCGCGAACTGGCAGTACAGCAGCATCATCCGGCACAACGACGTCAAGACGCCGGGCAGCACCCAGCTGGTCGCCGACCTCACCGTCAACGGCGACTGCCGGGCCGGGGCCGGCGCGCCGGCGCCGGCGACGATGCCGGCCCGGCCCGGTCAGGACTGCGACTTCCGCGGGCTGCGCGGCGCCACCACCAACATGGGCGGGGGCGTGGCGGTCGGCGACGGCTGGACGGTGCGGCAGGTTCGGATCACCAACGTCGAATACTTCAAGATCTGGGTGTACGACGCCAAGGACGTCCGCATCGTCGACAACCGGTTCGACAACTGGGGTGGTGCGGAGTCCGGCGACGAGGACAACATCGGCGGTGGCCGCAACGAGAACGTGGTCGTCGAGTACAACCAGTTCGACCGGACCATCCGCGGCAACGGCATCGACTTCACCAACGCGGTGCGCCCGATGATCCGCAACAACACCGTCTTCACCGACCGGGCCGTCGCGGACGCCCGGGACGTCGCCGACTACGGCACCTTCTATCTGGAGGGCGTGCCGGAGGCCACCATCACCGCGAACCTGCTCTACGGCGCGCACATCGTGCTGCAGTCCAACAGCGGCTACGAGCACGTCGGCAACAACCGGGACATCACCAACCCGCGGGCCTCGACGGTCACCGCCAACCGGATCGTCGACTCGTTCGACGCGGGCGTCACCATCAGCTACGGCGACTACACCGGCCAGGACCACGTGATGCGTGCCGGCGGCGGCAACCTGGTGCACGGCAACACGATCGTGCGGCCGGCCCAGTCCGGTGTGATGATCATCGGACAGGCGGACCGGCAGAAGACGTCGGCGGACACGGTCACCGGCAACCTCGTCGAGAACGCGGGGGCCGGTGGGGCGTACGAGTACAACACCGGCGCCGGAACGTTCGACACCAGCGGCATCGCGATCGGCATCGGCGCCGGCGACCGGGTCTACGGCAACACGATCACCGACCGCGTCGACGACAAGCACCGCCGCCCGACGACCTGGTTCGGGGTCCAGCTGGGTGGCCGCAACGCGCCGACCACGGTCCGCGGCACCGTGCTGAGCAGCGCGAACGGATCGGTGAACACCGTCACCGGCGTGATCGGCCACGCCGTCCGCGGCGCCTCGGTCGCGTCCGCGCCCGGCGACCCGGTCCTGACCGCCGGCACCCTCACCTGGGCGGAGAGCGAACCGCAGGGCGGCCTGCCGATCGCCGGTTACCGGGTGTTCCGTGACGGCCGGATGATCGTCGACCTGCGCACCGGCGGCGCGATCCCCGGCAACCTGCTGCCCGCCGGCGACCTCGGGTCGTACACGCCGGTCACCGCCGTGACCGTCGGCCGGCAGGGCGAGACGCTGTCCCTGACCGCCACTGCCGACGGGACCGTCGCCGCCGCCGGCCGGCTGGTCCCGGTCGTCGCGGGCCGCGACTACACGGCGGTCGCGTCCTACCAGGCCTCGGCCGGGCGGGGGCAGCGGGCCCGGACCGGCATCGAGTTCTACGACAGCCGCAAGGTCCGGATCACCCGGACGACCACCGCGAACATCGGCTCGGTGGAGACCGCCGGCCTCTGGATCACCAGCGCGTACACCGGTGTCGCGCCGCCCGGGGCGGCCTACGCCAAGGTGTACGTCTCGGTCGACGACACCGCCAGGGGCGACGTGCACCTGGTGGACCGCATCGGCCTGGTGGCCGGTGTGCGGACCCAGGGCTGGACCGACCCGGCCACGGTGGCCGGGGCGGCGTACCACGTCGTCGCCTACCAGCCGAACGGTGACCTCGGCGCGGTCGCGGCGGCCCGGGCGGTGAAGCCATGACGTAACAAGAACGCCGCTTGATCAGGACTTGAGCTTCGGCCGTCAGATTTGACGAGTCACCACGCACCAAGCAAACGGGGTTTTCGATCATGAAGTTTTGGCGTCACACCGCAATGCTGGGCCTCGCCGTCGCCGGCGGTCTTCTCGCCGTGCCGCAGGCGGCCTCGGCGGCGCCCGTCAGCGTCGCCGAGGTGCCCAGCACGCCGATGGGTGTGCAGCAGATCCGTTCCACCGTCAACGCGTCACAGACCGACGTCTACTGGAAACCGGCCACCCACGCCACCCGGTACCGGGTCAAGGTCACCGACGGCAGCACGATCACCAACTACCTGGTGCCGGCGACGCAGGCCCAGGTCAACGGCCGGTACAAGCTGACCGTGGCCACCGCCGACAAGTGCGCCACCTACCGGATCACGGTCCGCGCCGAGGACAGCCTCGGCCAGGGCGCGTCGGTGACGGTCACCGAGAAGACGCTGGCGCCGACCATCGTCACCAAGGCCCGCGCCTACCGGGCCGCCGACCGGACCCGGGCCACCTTCGAGATGTCCTCGCCGCAGTGGAAGGGCTACCTCGGCGGCCCGACCGGCGGCGCCACCCAGGACAACCTCAAGGCCCCGACCATCGGCGTGACCCTCAACCTGCAGCTGGTCCGGATCATCGACAAGAAGGTCATCACCACCGTCAGCGCCACCCAGACCGGCTGGACCAACGCCAAGTTCTCCAAGATCTTCACCGGTCTCGACCCCAAGCGGGCCTACTACGTGAAGGTCAGCACCGCCAACGGCTGGGGCACCTGCACCCGCCAGGACGGCAGGATCAAGCTCAACGCCGTCCCCAGCTGACGGCTCACCGGACGACGGCGGGCGACCAGGCGTTCTCGATGAACACCTCGGGCGACCCGCCGCCGTCCGCGTCGGCCACCCACACGTCCGAACGCTGCGCGCCGACCTTGCCGGTACGCAGCCCGTAGAGGACACGGTCGTCGTCGAGCCACTCCGCCTGGTCGTCGACGCTGCGGGTCTCGGCCAGCAGGGTCTCGTGCCCGGTCGCCAGGTCTAGCACGGCCAGCCGCCACTGCCCGTCGGGCAGGTCGCCGTGCCGTTTGTAGGCGACGCGAGTGCCGTCCGGTGACAGCGACGGGCACTCGACGTCCGGGTGCAGGGCGGTCAGGGTACGCGCCGACACGCTGCCCCGGACCAGCCACGTGCGCCCCTCGGACGCGCCGGTGGCGTAGAACGTGTCGCCGTCCGGGGCGAACGTGACGCCCCAGAAGTTGCGGTCGGCGCGCCGGTTCACCCGGCCGCCGACACGGAACTCGAAGTCCTCCAGGGCGGCCCGGCCACCGCCGGCCACGTCGCTGATCGTGGTCCGGGTGGAGAACCGGCCCGGCGAGTTGTACGAGTCGCCGTAGATGAACGCGGTGGTCGCCACGCGTGCCGAGTCGCGGGCCATCCGGGTGCGGCTGGACAGGCCGGGGAAGCTGTCCAGCTCACGTTCGGCGGTCCAGGCGGGGGTGAGCAGGTGTACCTGGTAGGTGCGGCTGACCGCGGTGGACCGGGCGGCCAGGCAGACGGCGCGCACGCGTGTCGCGTACACCCGGTCGCAGCTCGCCGGGGTGATCGCCCGTGCCCCGCCCGGCGCTCGCAGCGGCGTCAGCGCCACGTGCCCCTCGTCCGGGCCGGCCGCGGTGTTGCGGAACACCACGTGCGGCTCGGCGGCGATCGTCGTCAGGTCGGCCGCGGTGTCGGCGGTGTTCCGGGTGGCGGCGGTCCGATCGGCGTACGCGTCGGCGACGTAGGCGATCGACCCGGTCAGGGCGACCGCGGTGAACACCACGAAAGCCAGCAGGCGGACCCGGCCCGTACCGATCGTCATCGTCAACCCCCCGGTCGTCTGGAATCCCGACTCTCCCGCGCCGCCGGTGTGCCCCGGGTCGCCTCCGGGTTGCCGGGCCGGAGCGGGCGGGCGGCAACCGGTTCGCACCCGTGCCCGCGACCGGACGGCCACCGGGACCGGCGATCGTGCTGGGGTGGGTTTCTCACTGAGCCGGCGCCGCCGGCGCCAAACCGGGCTGATCGCCGGGATGCTGGCCGCCGTGCTGCTGCCGACCGCGGGCTACGCCGCGCTGGGCGGTGACGACAGCGCCAAGACCGGCCCGACCCGGACCGCCGTGCCGCAGGTCGCCGCGGACGCCGACGGGGAGCTGATCGCCGCTGTCGGCGACATCGCCTGCGCGCCCACCAACCTGGTCTACCGCGGTGGTGAGGGCAGCCCGGCCGGCTGCCGGGAGAACAGCGTCGCCGCCCTGCTCGCCGGTCAGCGCCTGGCCGCGTTCCTGCCGCTGGGCGACCTGCAGTACGAGAAGGGCCGGGCCGAGGAGTTCACCAACGTGTACGACCAGTTCTTCGGCCCGTACAAGGCGATCAGCCGTCCGGTGCCGGGCAACCACGAGTACCAGACCTCCGAGGGCGGCGGCTACTACGGCTACTTCGGCAAGCAGGCCGAGCAGGAGAACTCCTACGGCGTGCCGGGCGCGTACAGCTACGACATCGGCAGCTGGCACATGATCGCGATCAACTCGAACCTTTGCGGCCCGCTCACCCCCTGCGGTCCCGGCAGCAAGATGATGAACTGGCTGAAGTCGGACATGGAAGCCCACCCGAACCGGTGCACGCTCGCCTACTGGCACCACCCGCTGTGGTCGGCCGGCCACCACGGTGACTACGCGCCGCTCACCCCGGTGTGGAACGCGCTGCTCGACGGCGGCGTCGACGTGGTGCTGGTCAGCCACGACCACAACTATCAGCGGTTCGTGCCGATCGGCCGGGCCGACACGGTGAACGGCACGTCGATGGCCCCGCCCGTGGTGGTCCCCGAGAACGAGGGCATGCGGCAGTTCATCGTCGGCACCGGTGGCGCCAACAACTACGACGTCGCCGACGAGCACGAACGTCCCGACCTGGCCGGGCGGATCGCGGCGAAGTACGCCGACACGTCCGTCGCGCTGTTCGGGATGCTGTTCATGCGCCTGGCCGAAGGCGGGTACTCCTGGGAGTTCGTCCAGGCCCAGCCCGCCCCGATCGACTTCCACGACGCGGGGACCGGGACATGTCACTGATCCGCGCCGGCTATCGGCGGCCCACGGCGTACCTCGTCGTCCTGATCCTTCTCGCTGTCTTCGGGGTGACCGCCGAGGCGATGGCGGCCGGCTCCGGCATCGCCGCGCCGACCAAGCTCACCGCGGTCGCCGGCGACGGGACCGTCACCCTCACCTGGACCCGGGCGTCCGGGGCGGTGAGTGTCGACGTCATCCGCAACGGGACCGTCTTCGCCAAGCAGGTCACCGGCAGCAGGTGGACCACCCACACGGTCCGCAACGGCGTCACCTACAAGTACGCGCTGCGCAGCGTCGACGCCAAGGGCCGCCGCTCGGCCAAGAGCGCCACCAAGACGGTCACCCCGCAGGCGCCGCCGCCCGCCCTCAACGGCGTCGCGGTCCGCAACCAGAACGGGCAGGTCGCGCTGACCTGGCAGAAACCGAACAACACCATCGCCGCTACGGTCCGCGCCCGGGTGGACGGCGCCGTCCGGGGCACCGCCAAGGTCGCCGACCAGGTGCTGACCATCGGCGGGCTCACCAACGACAAGTCGTACCTGATCAGCCTCGAAGCGCTGAACAAGAACGGCAGCGCCGGCAAGTCGGTGCAGGTCACCGCCATCCCCAGCGAGGAGGAGCAGCGCTCCCCGTTCGGGCTCACCGCCACCGGCGGAGCGGCCCGGGTGGACCTGAGCTGGAACCCGGTCGCCGGCGCCCAGCGTTACCACGTCTACCGCAACGGCGAGATGCTCTCCACCGTCGCCGCTCCGGCGGTCACCGCGGCCGACGTCAACCTCACCAACACCGTCACCTACAAGTACCAGGTCCGTGTCGTGGTCTCCGGGCAGCTGTCCGGGCCCTCACCGATCAAGGTCGCCACCCCGCTCGCGATCCCGGCCACACCCGGCCCGGTCACCGCACAGCCCCGCGACGGCGCGGTCCTGCTGAGCTGGCCGGAGCCGGACGACCCGGTCGCCGCCTACGAGGTCTACCGCAACAACACCAAGGTCACCGAGATCCCCGGAACCGCGCTCACCTACACCGACACCGGGCTGGTCAACAAGAAGACGTACCAGTACCAGATGGTCGCGTACAACGCCAACAAGTCCGCCGGGCCGCGTTCGGCCACGGTCTCGGCCGTCCCCGGCCCCGCCCCGGGCGCCCCGGCCGCGCCCGCCGTCGTCGCCGGCGACAGCAAGGTCACCCTGTCCTGGACCGGCGGCGGCACCGGCCGCTGGGTGCTGCTGCGGGACGGCAACGCCCTCGGCGGCGTCCTCACCGGCACCGGCTTCGTCGACACGTCGGCGATCAACGACATCACCTACCGGTACGCGCTGGTGGCCGTCGGCGCCGACCAGCAGTGGTCACCGCCGTCCACCGCCGTCGCGGCCACCCCGCGGGCCATCCCGCCGAACGCGCCGACCGGCCTGCGCGCCGTCGCGGGCAACACCGAGGTGACGCTGACCTGGGACATGCCGCTGCCCGCCGCGGCACGCTACCGGGTCTACCGCGACGGCGCCCGGGTCGCCGAGGTGGCCGCCTCCCCGGCTCGTGACGGCGCCCTCGACAACGACACCACCTACGAGTACCGGGTCACCGCCCTGGACGCGCGTGGTGTCGAGTCGGCGCCCACGGCCACCGTCACCGCCCGGCCCACCCCGCCGGCCGAGGACGTCCCCACGGTCACCGCGACCGGGCTGCACGAGGCCGCGCAACTGACCTTCACCCCCGCGCAGGGCCGTACGGTAGCTGAGTGGCGGGTGCTGCGCGACGGCGTCGAGATCGCCCGGACCGCCCTGCCGGCCAGCACCGACCGCCAGCTCACCGACGGCCGGACCTACCGCTACCAGGTGCAGAGCGTGTACGACGACGGCACCGTCTCGCCGCTGTCCGTGGTCGCCGTGGCGGCGCCCCGCGCGCCGTGGCAGTCCGTGTCGGTCGGCAGCGCGTTCACCTGCGCCGTGCACGTCAACGGGACCGCCCGCTGCTGGGGCGCCAACGAGAGCCGCCAGCTCGGCGACCTGTCCACTGTCAACTCGGCCGCCGCGCCGGTCACGGTGACCGGGCCCACCGGGGTCACCCAGGTCGCGGCGGGCACCCGCCAGGCCTGCGCGGTCACCGGCCGCGGGGTGCTGTGGTGCTGGGGAGCGGTGCTCGGCAAACCGGAGCAGACCACCCGTCCGGTCGTGGTCCCCGGCGTGTCCGGGGTCACCGCCGTGGACACCGACGGCGGCGCCGCCTGCGCCGTCGCCGCCGGTGGCGCGGTCTGGTGCCTCGGCGACGGCTCCCGCGGCCAGCTCGGCGGCCCCGCCTCCAGCACCGTCCCGGTCAAGGTCACACTGCCCGACGGTGGCACCGCCACCGCCGTCACGGTCGGCGGCGGCCACGCCTGCGCGCTGCTCACCGGCGGCTCGATCGCCTGCTGGGGCGCCGACGACCACGGCCAGCGCTCCGGCACGCCGTCCACCACGCACACGCCGGTCCGGGTCGCCGGGGTGACCGGTGCGTCGGCGGTGTCCGCCGGCGCCGACCACACCTGTGTGCTCACCGGCATCGCGGTGTCCTGCTTCGGCGGCAACGACGTCGGCCAGCTGGGCCGTACCGTCGCCGCGACCGGCGGCCCCGCCGCGGTCACCGTGCCCGCCGCCACCGCGGTCAGCGCCGGCAACCACTACACCTGCGTGACCCTGCTCTCCGGGCAGGCCCGGTGCTTCGGCGCCGGCCGTTCCGGGCAGCTCGGCGACGGCGCCGGCCTGGACTGGGCCGTCCCGATGACCGTCCTCAACCTGGACACCGCCATGGCCGTGTCCGCGGCCGGCGGAACCGGCGCCACCACGTGCGCCCTGACCCGCGACGCCTCCCTGTGGTGCTTCGGCGCCAACGGCTCCGGACAGCTCGGCACCGGCGCCGACAGCCGCTCGTCGCGGCCCAGCCAGCCGATCGCCGGTCTGGGCGGCACCACCCGCATCGCCCTCGGCGCCGACGCCGGCTGTGTCGTCCGCGGCACCGAGGTGTGGTGCTGGGGCGACAACCGGTGGGGCGCCGCCGGCGGCGTGGCCGGGATCCCGGTCCCGCACCCGGCGCGGGTGCCGCTGCCCGAGGGCGTCAAGGCCCGCACGGTCGCCGTCGGCGCCGCCACCACGTGTGTGCTGTCCGAGGCCAACGAGGTCTACTGCTGGGGCGCCAACGACGTCGGGCAGGCCGGTCAGCCGGCGGCCCGTACCGTCACCCCCGCCCTGGTGCCGATCAAGGGCGCCAGCGAGATCTCCGTCGGCGACCAGCTGACCTGCGTACGGCGGGCCAACGGCACCCTGTGGTGCTTCGGCCGTGCCGACCTGCTCGGCGCCGGCCTGACCGAGAAGGCCCCCCACCCGGAGCCGGTGCAGGTCGTCGACGACACCGGCCAGCCGCTCGCCGGGATCTCCCAGGTCACGGTCGGCCCCGGGCACGTCTGCGCCACCGAGCGGTACGTCGAGACCACCCCCACCTCCGGCGGCATGTGGTGCTTCGGCGCCAACACCGACGGCCAGCTCGGCAGCGCCGGCGACGGCGCCGCGGTCGCCCGGCGGGTGCCCGGCCTGTACGGGGTGATCGCCCTCGGCGTCGGCCGCGCCCACACGTGCGCCGTGGCGCTGCTGCCGAGCCGTGCGCTGTGGTGCTTCGGCGCCAACGAGTCCGGCCAGCTCGGCCTCGGTGACCTGAAGGGCCGTACCTCGCCCACCCTGGTCGAGGACGTGAAGGCGTCCCGCCTGGCCGTCGCCGGTGACCTGACCTGCGTGAAGAGCCCCAACCCGCAGGGCTGGTGCTTCGGCGCGGGCGGCGGCGGCCAGACCGGCAACGGCCTGCTGCGCGCCGGCGAGCCGCTGGCGCAGGTGCTCTACGACCGCGAGGGCATCCTGCTGGTCGCCCACCTGGCCACCAACGGCACGACGACGTGCGCGGCCCGCACCGACGGCGCGGTGACCTGCTGGGGCGCCCGCACCCTGACGTCGTTCGGCGAGGGCCCGGTTCTCGGTTACCCCACCGCCTACGTGGTGGACTGACGGTCGACGGTCAGACCAGCCAGCGCTCGAGGTCGCGAGCCCGGTCCTCGGTCTGCTCGATGACTGCCGCCATCACCGTGGCGGTGATCCGGTCGAGTTCGTCCGGGGTGTACTCGCCGAGACGGACCAGCCGCTGGATCCACCTTCGCGCGAGGCGGTCGGCGGCCAGGCCGGAGCTGCTGGTGAGCGCGCCGATCGCGAGGCTCGCCAGCTGCGGGTCCAGGGATGGGGCGAACCTGCTCCTGGCTCGTTCCATGGCCGAGCTGAAGGCCTGGCTCATCGCGTCCTGCGGAACGCCGAACGGGGTCAGCAGCCCCGGTGCGCTGTGCTCGGTGAGACGCTCGGCTCGGTCGACGCGATCGACGATCAGGTCCAGGCGGTCGGAGAACAGATCCGGCAGTATCAGGTCCAGCCGTACACGGTCGGCGGGGATTCCGTGGCGCCGGCAGATCCTCTCCACGCGCATCGACAGGTAGTAGGCGAGCGCATCGGCAAGGGCACGTGTCGCCTCGTACATCCCGAATTTGATGTGGCTGGTGAGAGCGGCGGCTGAGCTGTGCGCCTCCAACATCTGCCCGGCGACCTTGTCCTTCAAGGTGCTGAGGGCCTGCACCGCCTCGGCCCGGACCAGCTCTCTAGTCGCCGGATCCTCGATCAGCTCGGTGACCTCACGCCGGAAGCGACGCACCCCGGCCCGGTGCTGACCGTTGCTCACCAGCCCGCGGGCGACCGCGAACGCCGGCTCGTCGTCGTGCTCGACGATCGAGGTGGAGAAGACCTCACGGCACAGACGGTCGGCGAGTGGCATGCGCGATCCGCCACCGGTGAGCACCAGCAGGTGCGGGAGTTCGCCGAGCTGGTCGGCGACCTCGATGAGCACGGCACGGAAGTGGTCACCCCACCCACCGGGCGCTGCCACCGTCTGCGCGATCTCCAGATTGAGCAGCCACGTCCATGCGCTGGCGACGATCGGCCGGAATCGTTCCTCGCACGACTCACGCAGATCCATGATCCGGCGCGGAATGCCGGAGAACTGAGCCTCTTTGGCCCATCGGCAGGCCAGCAGGAGGAAGTCCGGTCCACCGTCGCAGGCCAGCGCCTCGGCCAGCGCGGTGTCGTGGGGCAGAGCGGCCCGGACCAGTTCGGCGAGTTGCTCGTCGATCTGTCTGCAGCCGAGGGCGGCGCCGACCGGAAGGTTCCGTGGGGAGAGGTCCTCGACGATGGTGAAGTCGGTGGTGGAGGAGCCGATGTCGACGATCAGGACCCGTTCGAGTTGCCGCTGGTCACGGCCACGGTCGCGGACGTGCAGGAGGGCCGACTGCGATTCCGGCATCAGGTGCACCGGCACTTCCAGCCGGTTGAGGTGACGGCCGTACGCGTCGACGACCTCGGCCGGCCAGCCCGCCGGGTGCCCGACGAACACCACACCGTCGCGTACCACATCCGGATGCTGCTCCTGGAACTCGGTGAGCAAGGCCTGTGCGAACAGGACGGCATCCGGGGCATGCGGCGACTGCACGTCCGGCACGGTCTTGAAATTGACGCCGAAATGGGTCGCCCCGTGGCTGGTGACGGCCTCGTCCCCGATGAGCCGCCGGCCGGTGCCGGTTGGTGACCGAACCATGGCCGTCACGATGCTGCGTTCGCGAGAGCGTGGCCGCGTATAGATCTGCATCGGTTCGGAGCGGTCGGCCGGCGCCCAGGCCAGGCAACTCTCACCGTCGCCGATGTCAAGTCCGATCACATGACCGAGCTCAGTCGTCATGGCTGGTCTCCCGATCCGCCGGTCACCGTCAACACCTGGGTGACAACCTCGATCTGTGCCTTCGTCGGAATGGCCGGAAACGAGCATCCGCTGCGTTCGCCAGGCGTGATGGTGAGCAGCAGGTCGGACAGGGCGGGCTCGGCCGTGGCCAGTTCCACCTCGTCCTGGCGCAGCCCGGCGTTGTTCTGGGTACGGGCGGCCTCGTCGAGCCGTACCCACACCGCCGGGTTCGCCTGCAGCCGCCGGAAGAAGTCGGGGAAACGCATCCGCAACGCCAGCAGGATCGCGACCTGCATCAGCCGGTCCCGGCTGGGTTGTGAATGGAGCCGCAGGGTCGCCGCGGTGAGATTGAGCGCTGACACGAACCGCCGGATCCGCCGCGGATTGTCGCCGAACGCGCTCTCGGCGAGTTGCCACAGAGCGGGGTCGCCGCTGAGTTCGGTCACCACGGAATCCTGCAGTTGCCGGAACACTGCCTCGAACCGCACTTCCGGCAGGTGATACGGAAAATGGATCAGCTTTTCGAGATATTGACGGCCGCGAGCCTGGTCGCCGTCGACGCGTTTCGCGGCCGCCGCCGAAATCACGTCGAAATCCATGGCGAGGACAAAAACGCAGGAGGCCTCGCCGAGAAAGAGTTTGAGGGCGTCGAGGACCGCGATGGCGGTGTCGCCATGGCACCGGTCCAGGTCGTCGACGAACACGACGAGACGACCACGGTCACCGAGGAAGGTCTGCACCACCTCGGCGAAGTCCGTCTCGAAGTGATTGATGTGCCGGTAGTTCTCGACGCCCCGGCTCTGCCAGGCGTCGCGGACGTTCGTCAGGTCGTCGCCGTCGACAAGGCCCGCGGTCAGAGGCCCGGCAGCGTGCCGTAGCAGCAACCAGGTGGCGGTGCTGCTCAGGCGGCGGGCCTTGGCGGCGAGATCGTGGCGCCGGCCGTCCGGCTCGCCGGCGACCTCGGTGAGAATCGTCTGGATCAGCGCGTGCCAGATGGCCTCTTTGTCGTCGTACTTCCACGGGTTGAAGGCGATCGTGGGGATGCCGCGCTGCTCCAGCATGTCGCGGCAAATGTTCAGAAAGCTGGACTTGCCTGTTCCCCAAGGGCCGAAGACACCGACGGTCAGCGGCAGGTGGACGGCAGCCTGAACGGCGTCGCAGAGTACCCGGCCGTGCGTACTGAACCCGAATTGGTCGTCTCTCCGGCCGGTCACCGGATTGTCGGTCAAAAGCAGCGGCGGATCAGCGATGGTATGCATGAGGCGCTCCGGAGGCGTGCGGATGCCTGACGATACTGCTGCCGGTCGGAGAATGTTCGTGGGAACCGAATATTTCTCGCATTATCGGTTCAAGAATGCACCCGATCGGTGGAGTATCAGCGCAGGGCGACGGTGAAGGCGGCCACGTGGACCCGGCCGGCGATCTGGAACTCGGCGAACAGGCGGTAGCGGCCGGGACCCGGCGGGGTGAAGGCGAAGACGGCGGCGCCGGCCGGGGAGTCCGGTTCGGCGTGGGTGTGCTGGTACGCCACGTCGCCCTCGCGGAACGACACCAGGTGACCGGCCGCGCCCAGGTACGGTTCGAGGGTTGCCGGAGCGCCGTCGGCGGTGGTGACCCGTACCGTGGCGCCGTCCAGCCGTACCGTCAGATCGTCGATCTCCACCCGCGTTGCCGGCGCCGGGAGGGGGAGCGGGGCCTGATCGCCGGCGACCGTCAGGTCGACGCCCACGGCGACCGGCAGCGGATTGCCGCCGACGACCGCGGTGAAATCGGCGATCGCCCGGTAACTGCCCGGCTCCGGCAGGGTCAGGCCGACGCTCCACGTGCCGTCCGGGGCCATCGTGGGGTGCAGGTGCTGGAAGCCGGTCAGGTCGCGGCGGATCACGATCAGGTGCAGGAGCCGCTCGTGCGCCATCGTGTAGGTGGTGATCGGGGCGCCGCCGGCGGCGACGATCCGGAACCGGAACGAGCCGGCGCGGCCGGGCCGGAAGGCGGTCGTGTCGGTGGCGAGGGTCAGTCCGGCCGCGGTGCGTGCGAGACCGGCCGTCTCCCCGGCCCCGGTGCCGGCTGCGCCGTGCTGGTGGGCCGGCGCGCTGGGCACGTAGAAGACCGAGTCCGGCGTCGGCGCGGTCCCGGCGGCCGGCGGCGACGGGGCGGGCGCGGTGAACCGGCCACCGACGAATCCGGCGAGCAGGGCGATGCCGAGGGCGGCGCCGATCCGGAATCCGGCCCAGCCGCCCGGGCCGTCGTCGTCGCTGTCGGGCACCGGCACGGCACCAGACTGGGTGATGACCCGGCGGTCGCGTCGCCGATTCGCCGATTCCGTCCTTGACGCATGCCGTTATGGGAATATGATGGCCGCCGTGGCACGAGCAGCGACGACGTCGGACGCGTTCAACGCAATCGCCGAGCCGCAGCGCCGGGACATCCTGGCGCTGCTGCGGGCGGGGGAGTGGCCGGTCACCGACCTGGCCCGCGAGCTGGGCATGAGCCAGCCGCGGGCCTCCAAACACCTGCGGGTGCTGCGGGAGGTCGGTCTGGTCCGGGTCCGCGAGGCCGGAAAGCAGCGGTGGTACGGGCTGGACGCCCGCGGCCTCCGGCCGGTCCACGAGTGGCTCGGCGGATTCGAACGGTTCTGGGCCGGCAGCTTCGACCGGCTGGACGCATACGTGCAGGACCTCAAACAGGAGGCGGAGTGACAGGCGCACAGCACGACCGGGAGATCGTGATCTCCCGGCTCATCGACGCACCACGAGAGCTGGTGTTCACGGCGTTCACCGAGGTCCGGCACCTGTCGCGATGGTGGGGGCCGGAGGGTTTCAGCACCACCACGCAGTCCTTCCAGTTCGGTGAGGGCGCCGCGACCCGCCTCGAGATGCGCACCGTCTTCCCCACCCGGGAGCAGCGTGACCGGGCGGTCGAGAAATACCACGCGATCGAGGGCGGGCGGCAGACCCTCGAACACCTGGCGGCCTACGTCACCGGGAGTCTGCTGTGACGCGCGGCAAGGTCTTCTTCAGCGTGTCGATCTCACTGGACGGTTATGTCGCGCCCGTCCCGGCGCCGGTCGACAACATCTTCGCCAAGGACAATCAAGACCATCCGGAGGTACGGCGGTGGATGGCGCAGTGCGGACCGGCGCGAGCGTCATGGGCCGGCGGATGTTCGACCTCGGCGAGCAGTCGTGGCCGGAGAACGCGCCGTTCCACACCCCGGTCCACGTCGTCACGCACCACCGGCGCGACCCGTGGGAGCGGCCGGGCGGCACGACCTTCCACTTCGTCACCGACGGCATCGAGTCGGCGCTCGACCAGGCCCGCGCGGCCGCCGGTGACCGTGACGTGCGCATCGCGGGCGGCGGCGAGACGATCCTGCAGTACCTGAACGCGGGCCTCGTCGACGAGTTCACCCTCGCGCTGTCGCCGGTGCTCCTCGGCGCCGGCACCCGCCTCTTCGAGGGCATCGACACCTCACGGGTCGAGCTGGAGCAGATCCGCTCCGAGCCGTCCGAGCGCGTCACGCACCTGACCTACGCGGTGCGCCCACGGATCCGGGCGTGACCCGCTAGGCTGCCCCGCTGTCGTGTGACTGCGGACGGGGGGCGGGCGATGAGTGTGGACGGACGGCTCGGTGAGGTTGGGGCGGCGTACGAGCGGGCGGTCTTCGGCGGTGACATCAGCCGGCTGGCCGCCGCCGAGCGCGGGCTGGACGTGGTGGAGGCCGACGTCGCGCTGGCCCGTGGCCGGATCCTGCACGCCCGCTACCTGGCCGCGCGTGCCGCGGGCTCGTCACCGGCCGAGGACCCGGCGGAGCTGCCGCTGTTCGAGCGTGCGGCGGAGCTTTACCGGCGGGCCGGGGACGTGCGCGGCGAGGGCGCGGCGCTGTTCTGGACCGGATGCCTGCACCAGGTGATCCGGCGCGACGACGACGTGGCGGTTCCGTATCTGGAGCGGTCCCAGCGGCTCGCCGCAGAGACCGGTGACCAGGCCGTCGAGGCGGAGGCGCTGCGGCATCTCGGCATCGCGGCGCACGCGGCCGGCCGGCTCGACGACGCACGCTCCCGGCTGGAGGAGTCGGCACGGCTCTGGCGGGAGGCGGGAACCCCGGAGGGGGTGGCGGCCAACATGGTCGGGCTGGCGTACATCGCCGCGGCGCAGGGCCGCGTGACCGATGCGATGGCGATCCTCGACGAGGCGTACGCCATCGCGGCGCCGCGAGAGGCGTACGCCATCGCGGCGCCGCGAGAGGCGTACGCCGTCGTGGATCAGATCGAGCAGGCGCGAGCCGGGATCCGGGCGTGACGGGCGCGGCCCGGACCCGGCATCCACTGTGCCGGGTCCGGGCCGCGTCGGATCACTGGGCGTAGATGTACTTCACACCGGCGACCGGGGTGAGCCAGCGGTACGTGGTGGTGGACGGGTCCGGGAAGTTCCACTCCGAGACGTAGATCCGGTTGCCGTCGATCTTCTCGACCCAGGCGGCGTGGCCGTACTGGTAGCCGGCGCCGTTCTGGCCACCCTCGAAGGTCACGATGCTGTTGACGCGGGGGGTGGAGCCGGTGGCCCAGCCGTTGGCGGCCGCGCTGTCGGCGAGGTGCTGCGCGTCACCGAACGCCTTCGGGTACACGCCGGTCAGCTTCTTGAAGCGGTCCAGCACGTAGTAGACGCAGGACCCCTCGTACCCCTCGTTGTAGTCGATCGTGGCACCACGCGTCGCCGGCGGCGTGGAAGGCGCCGGAGAGGTCGGGGCCGGCGTGGACGGAACGGGCGTGGACGGAACGGGCGTGGACGGGGCGGGCGTGGACGGGGCGGGCGGCGTCGTGGTGGAGCAGGTCGCCTCACCACGCAGGAACCAGCCGGAGCGCCGGATGTCGGTGTGGTAGCCGGGAACATAGCCCTTGACCGGGGCCGTGATGTGGTGCCAGACGGTCTCGCGGCGGCCGCTGCGCACGACGACGCCGCAGTCGATGGTGATCGCGGTGCCGTCGGCGAGCCTGGTCCCCTGGGTCGGAGCGGTGGTGCGCGGGTCGCTGACGACGCGGGTTCCGTTCCCACCCGTCCCGGCCACGTGGTAACCGGTGATGCCGGCGGCCTGCGCGGGAACGGCGAAGCTGACGGCTGCACCCGCGGCGACGGCTCCCAGCGCGAGCGACCGGGTCAGCAGACGGCGGAGGCGGGCGGCGGCGGTCTCGATCACGTCGGTGTGCAGGTTCGTCATACGGGGTCCTCCTGTCGAGAGGCCGGATCAGTGCGATCCGTGCCGGTCACTCATCCAGTTCGGCGCGCGGCGCGGGACGTTGGTTCGATCCACGGGGTGACCCGGTTGCCGATCGGGTAGCGGCCGCCCGGGGCGGCGGCGATCGCACAGGGGTGCGGCTGCCGGACACCGATGTGGACGTCCTGGTCGCCCGGCGCACTGGTGTGACCGCGACATTGAACTCCTGGGTTCAGTGTCATAAGGTGAACCACATGGTTCAGCAAGCGGTCCTGGACCGGGTGTTTGCCGCCCTGTCCGACCCCACCCGCCGCGGCGTGCTCGTGCGGCTCGGCGAGGGCCCGGCCACCGTCGGCGAGCTAGCCGAACCCACCGGCATGACCCTGACCGGCATGAAGAAACACGTCCAGGTCCTCGAGGACGCCGGCCTCGTCGTCACCGAGAAGGTCGGCCGCACCCGGCAGTGCCGCCTCAGCGCGGCGCCACTCGACGACGCGATGGCCTGGATCAGCTTCTACCAGCGGCTCTGGGCACGACGCCTGGACGGACTCGACGCCTACTTCACCATGTGTACCGAACCTGAGGGGGACAAGAAATGACCTTGGAGATGCGTACGGCACGACGACTGCCCGCCACACCGGAAGAGGTGTTCGACGCGTACACCGACGCCGAGAAGCAGAAGATCTGGTTCAGCATCCTCGACGAGACACCCGGCATCGTCGAGATCGAGGTCGACCTGCGCGTCGGCGGTGTGCAGACCGCGGTGTGGGGTCCCAGCCCCGACGTGCTGTTCCGGGAGACCCAGACGTTCCTGGAGATCGACCGGCCACATCGGCTGGTCACCGAGTCGGTCGGCGTCAGCCCCGACGGGCAGACGATGACCACCCGCATCGAGGTGTCCTTCGAGGCCGCCGACGGGGGAACGCTGATGACGGTGGTGCAGAGCGGATTCCCGGCGCCCGAGGTCCGTGACTTCTTCGCCGCCGAGGTGTGGGCCGGAGCGCTCGCCCGCATCGAGGCGTTCCTGAGCCGCCGGGCCGCCGCCGATGTCTAGGGTCGCGGTCGTCGCCGCGGCCGCCGGCGTCGCGGCGGCCGTCAACCTGGTCGTCCACCTGGGCGGGCGGCTGGCCGGCGGCGACTTCCGGTTCACCACGCCGTCGGGCCCGGCCCGGGTGGACGCGGTGACCGTCGCCGGGTTCAGCGTGATCCCGCTGGTCGCCGGGCTAGCCGTGGCCGCGCTGCTGGCACCCCGCGCGGGCTGGGTGGTCCGGGCCGCACAGATCGCCGGGCCGCTGCTGGCGGTCGCCACCATCGCGGGGATGACCCTGCCGGCCGACTTCGACACGATCAGCACGGTCAGCCTGGCGCTGTGCCACCTGACCCTGGTCCCGATCATCGTGGTGGCGGCCGCGGCCCTCGGCCGATCCCGTGTCACCGCGGAGGCGGTGCCGTGATCTTGCCGTAGACGTCCTTGGCCACGATGCGCCCGTCCCGTACCCGATAGACGTCGACCCCACGCAGCACCGTGCCGTCCCCGGCCGGCTGCCACTGCCACTCACAGACGGCCCGCTCGCCGCTGGCGAAGACGTCCCCGAGGACCGGCCCCTCACCGAAACCGCCCTCCTCGGCGTCGCTGTCCCCGGCGCTGCCCTGCCCGGTTACGCCCGAGCCGACCCGCTCGGTGGGGGAGTGACTGATCTGCTCGGTCCGGGTGGGGCCGATCTGCTCGGCGAAGACGGCGATGACCGCGTTCCGGCCGTGCGCCGTCCGGGCCGGGCCGTCCCAGGCGTTCGGGCAATACACGACGTCCTCGTCGAGCAGCTCCGACAGCGTGGCCAGGTCACCGCGCTGCCAGGCCGCGTTGAATCGTTCGATCAGCTCACGTGTGTCCGTCACGACAGCCGACGATAGACGTCCGGCGAAATCCCGGCCGTCAGTCAACGGCCGAAGGCTCGCCGAACCAGCTCGTCAGTGCCTCGGAAAGACCATGCGTGCCGGCCCAGGCGAGATGACCGTCCGGCCGTACCAGCATCCCGTCGAACCCCTGTCCGCTCTGCGCCGCTGCCGTATCGGTCCCGGTCGAAGGCAGGCCGGTCCGGACCGAAACCGGATCGGCCTGGGAAAGAGCCAGGTCGGGCTGGGCGGAGGTCAGGTGGATGCGGTTGGCCCAGCCCGCTGGGATGCCGTGCAGCCGCTGGTCTGGGGTGAGGTCGATGAGGACGGGGCGGGCGTCGTTCAGCAGTGTGGACAGGCCGCCGAGATCGGGCGCCCACGTGCCGGTGAGTGGATGCGCGTACGGGCCGGCCTCGTAGCGCACGTCGAGATGCAGGATCCGGTCGAGGACGTGGCGCAGCGTGTCGTCGTGGGCTCCGACGAGTTCGCCGATCACGTCGCGCAGCGCCCCCGCGTCGTCGCCGGGGGACAGGAGCAGGCCCTGGGCCCGGGTGAACGCCAGCATGCGGGCGCCGGCCGGGTGGCGTTCGGTGTGGTAGGTGTCGAGTAGCCCGGGTGGCGCCCACCCGGTGATCTCGGCGGCGAGTTTCCAGCCCAGGTTCACGGCGTCCTGCAGGCCGGTGGTCACACCGGGCCCGCCTGCCGGAAGCTGGATGTGGGCGGCGTCGCCGGCGACGAACACGCGACCCGCCCGATACCGGTCGGCCTGGCGGGCGGCATCGGTGAACCGCGACAACCAGCGCGGCTCGGTCATGGCGAGGTCGGCGCCGATGACACGGCGCACGCTGGCATCGAGTTCGTCGAGCGTGAGCGGCGTGTCGTGGTCGACGTCCCGCCCCCACTCGGTGGTGACCACCCGGTGCACGCCGTCACCCAGCGGGATCAGGGCGAAATGGCCGTTTTCGGTGCGGGTCATGCCGGGCGCGACACCGGGCGGCGCGGCCAGGACCACATCACCGAACCGCGACAACTGACGGGCCGGTGTGCCGGGAAACCCGATACCGGCCTGCTTGCGCACGACGCTGCGGGCCCCGTCACAACCGACGACGTAGCGGGCGCTCATGCGGTAGGCCCCACCATCATCCGCGCGGACGTCGATGGTCACGACCCCCTCGTCCCGGCCGCCGCCGATACCATCTCGGCCACTGTCGAGGCCGGTCCGACCGCTGTGGAGACCCTCCCGAGCGCTGTGGAGACCGTGCCGGCCGCCGTCGGAACCGTGCCGGCCGGCGTCGGAACCGTCCCGGCCGCCGTCGGGGCCGGACCGGCCGCCGTCGAGGCCGTCGCCGCCGGTGCCGTGGAGGGCGACGGCGCTCTGGGCGAGACCGGTGACCTCGTGACCGCGCCGGATGTCCACGCCGAGTTCCCGCGCGCGGTCCTCCAGCACCCGCTCCACCTCGGCCTGCCGTACCGGTAGATACGGCGGATAACGCCCTTCCGGAGCAGAGTCCAGAAGCCGCCCCACATCGAGCGGAATGCCCCCGAGATGGGCGTATCGCGCGAAGCCGCTCGCCGGCACGGGTCCCGGATCGAATCGGTCGAGCAGCCCTCGGGACTGCAGGATCTGCACGGCCCGCCCGGAGAGCCCGAGTGCCTTGGACAACCCGCTCGGGGCGGGCCGCTGCTCCAGCAGGACGACCTCAGCCCCACCGAGCCGCAGCTCGCAGGCAAGCATCAGACCCGTCGGCCCACCCCCGACAACCACCACGTCAACGGTCACACCACACCCCGTCCAGTCGATTCGGAAGCCTCAGCCGGCTCGGAAGACCCGATCTATCCGGAAAGTCGCCCCGGTCCGGGAGGTCCGGGAAGTCCGGCTGGTTCGGCTGGTTCGGCAGGCCCGGCCGGTTCGGAAAGTCGCACGGATCCGGCAGGCCCGGCCGGACCGGGAGGCCTGGACGGGCCGGCAGGCCCGGCTGGTGAGGCAGGCCCGGCCGGTTCGGAAAGCCGCACGGGTCCGGCAGGCCCGGCCGGACCGGGAGGCCTGGACGGGCCGGCAGGCCCGGCTGGTGAGACAGGCCCGGCCGGTTCGGGAAGGCCGGCCGCGACCTGTTCAAGCGCGTCCCGAAGGACTGCCGGAAACGCCTCCCGCGCCCCCGACCGCAGCCAGTGGGTGAACGCCACCCGAACCGTCCCCACAGCCGCGGCGGCGACAAGACGCGGATAGATGTCCTGACGCCCGATCCGAAGGCCGACCGCTTCACCGAGCGCCCGCTCCACCACGGCGAACGCCTTCAGTTGCTCGCCGAAGAGCGCCCGGGGAGCGACCATCTCCCGGGCCGCCGCCACGTCAGGGGACGGCCGCCCCGCAAAGGTGTCGACAACCGCCGTGATCACCGCGGTCCACAGCGGCTCGGAGGCGGGCCGGGCGTCGAGCGCGGCCACCGTCTGCATGGCCCGCTCCTCGGCGGAGGCGAGGAAGACCTCCTCCTTGGTGGCGAAGTAGTTGTTGAACGTCCGGGTGGAGACCCCGGCCTCGGCCGCGATGTCCTCGACCCGCACCTGATCCCACTCCCGGGTGGTGGCCAGCCGCAGCGCCGCCTGCCGTAACGCTTCCTTGGTCGCCTGCTTCTTGCGTTCGCGCAGCCCTGGGTCGTCCGTCATGCGGCCACCGTACGCCGAACTTGCAGACATCTGCAAGTTTTCAGGTGCCTGCAATTATTGACAGCTCAGGAGCAGCCCCCTAATTTGCTGCTGACCGCGACACCACCCGGGGAGGTGAGACCCATGACCGTTGTATCGATGTGGGTGCTCCCCGTCCTGTCCCGGTCGGGCGATTGACGTAGTTGTCGCCGGGAGCGCCCCGCACTCCCGAGAGGCAACACCGATGGATTTCGACGTGATCATCGCCGGGTGCGGCCCGGCCGGCGCGATGCTCGCCGCCGAGTTGCGGCTGCACGACGTCAGCGTGCTCGTCCTGGAGCGCGACACCGAGCCCTTCTCCCCGGCCCGCATCGTCAGCCTGCAGATCCGCAGCATCGAGCTGATGGCGATGCGCGGGCTGCTGGAGCGTCTGCTGGCGCACGGGCGGCGGCGTCCGGCCGGCGCCTACTTCGCCGCGATCGACAAACCCGCGCCGGCGGGCTTCGACTCGGCGTACGCCTACCTGCTGGGCATCCCGCAGCCGGTGATCGTCCGCCTGCTGGAGGAACACGTGGCCGACCGGGGTGGCCAGGTCCGGCGTGGGGTGGCGCTGACCGGTCTCGATCAGGACGACGACGGGGTGACCGTCGAGACGTCCGGTGGCGAGCGGCTGCGTACCCGCTGGCTCGTCGGCTGTGACGGCGCCCGCAGCGCCGTCCGCAAGCTGCTGGGTGTCGGTTTTCCCGGCGAGCCGGCGCGGAACGAGACGCTGATGGGCGAGATGGCGGTGGCGGAGATCCCGGCCGGGGTGGCGGACCGGCGGTTCATGGTCCGCCCGTCCGCGGACGGGCTCCACCGGGTGATCGTCCCGGGCGTCGGGGTCGTCGATCGTACGGAGCCGCCGACGCTGGACGACTTCCGGCGGGCGTTGCGGGCGATCACCGGCTCCGATCTGGGGGTGCACTCGCCGCGCTGGCTGTCGAGTTTCGGTGACGCGACCCGGCTGGCCGACCGGTACCGGGTGGGGCGGGTCCTGCTGGCCGGCGACGCGGCCCACATCCACCCGCCGATCGGGGGGCAGGGCCTCAACCTGGGTGTTCAGGACGCGGTCAACCTCGGCTGGAAACTGGCCGCTCAGGTCCGTGGCTGGGCGCCGGACGGCCTGCTGGACACCTATCAGGCCGAGCGGCGGCCGGTCGCGGAGGACGTGCTCGATCTCACCCGGGCCCAGACGGCTCTGCTGGCCGACGAGCCGGGCCCGCGGGCGGCGCTGCGGCTGTTCGCCGAGCTGATGGACGTGGAGGAGGTGAACCGGCGCCTGATCGAGCGTACTTCCGGGATCGGCATCCGCTACGACCTCGGGCCGGGCCCGGATCCGGTCGGCCGCCGCCTGCCGGACGTCGCGGTGCGGGGCGGCCGCCTCTACGACCTGCTGCATCAGGGCCGTGGCCTGCTGCTGGACCGCACCGGAAGGCTGACCGCCGGCGTCTGGTCGGACCGCGTCGACCATCACGCCGACGCCACCGCGGAGTTCGACGCGCCGGCGGTCCTGCTGCGGCCGGACGGCTACGTCGCCTGGGCCGGTGACGATCAGCGCGAACTCGATGCCCGGCTGGGCCACTGGTTCGGGTAGGGGCTTGAGCGGTCGCTCAAACGGTGTAATCTGCTGTTTGAGCGACCGCTCAACACCTAGCGGAGGCAGCCGGATGAGAACCCCACGCATGGCGAGCGTCATCGAGCGACGCCTGCTCGTGAACTACCGCACCGACCCGGAGGTCACCGCGCGCCTGTTGCCCGCGCCACTGCGCCCGCAGGTGGTCAACGGCTGGGCCGTCTCCGGCATCTGCCTGATCCGGCTGAGCGGCGTCCGTCCGGCCACGGTCCCGATGCCGTTCGGCGTGCGCAGCGAGAATGCCGCTCACCGGATCGCCGTCGAGTGGGACACCGCGGACGGCGTCGCGCACGGCGTCTACATCCCACGCCGCGACACCGGCTCGCTGCTCACCACCTGGGCTGGCGGCCGGATCTTCCCGGGTCACCACTCCCGCGCCCGCTTCGACGTGCGCGAGACCGCCGACGAGCTGCAGATCAACATCAACGACGACACCCAGGGGGTACGGGTGGAAGCTCACGTCCGTACCACCCGGGCCCTCACCGGCAGCCACCTGTTCACCGGCGCGGCCGAGGCGTCGGAGTTCTTCCGCCGTGGCTGCGACGGCTTCTCCGCCACGCCCGACCCGGACCGTCTCGACGGCGTGCGGCTGAGCAGCGGGGAGTGGCGCGTCACACCGGTCGAGCCGGTGTCGGTGCGGTCCAGCTTCTTCGACGACCCGGTCAACTTCCCGCACGGGACGGCGATCCTCGACTGTGGCCTGGTCATGCGCGACCTCGCCGCCGAGTGGAGCGCGCTGCCGCCGATGGCGGTGCGCCCGGCCGCCGTCGCGAGCCGATGAGGGCGGTCATCGCCGGGGGCTCCGGCGCGCTCGGGCAGCGGATCGCCCGTGACCTGATCGGCCGCGGCCACGACGTGGTGGTGCTCAGCCGGTCGGCGACGCCGGTCCGCTGGGGCCGCCACGTGCGCTGGGACGGGCGTACCGCCGGGTCCTGGGCCGCCGAGCTGACCGATGCCGTGCTCATCAACCTCTGCGGTGAGCTGGTGTTCCGGCGGGCGACACCGGCGAACATCGCGCTGCTCACCACCTCCCGCACCGAGCCGGCCCGGGCCCTGGCCGCCGCGTGCGCGACCCTGGATCGGCCGCTGCCGCTGCTGCTGCAGATGAGCACCCTGGCGATCTACGGCGACGCCGGTGAGCCGGTGCTCGACGAGAGGGCGCGGCCCGCCGACGGCCCGCCGCAGATGGCCGGCGTCGCCCGCGCCTGGGAGGAGGCCGCCGCCGGGATCACCGCGCAGCGCCGGGTCACCTTGCGCACCGGCATCGTCCTCGATCCGGGCACGCCCGCGTTCGACCGGATGGCCGGGTTCGTGCGGTGGGGGCTCGGCGGGCGGATGGGCAGTGGCCGCCAGTGGGTCAGCTGGCTGCACGCCGACGACCTGTGCGCGATCGTGCGGCACTGCGTCGACGATCCGGAGATGTCCGGGATCGTGCACGCGACCGCGCCGTTCCCGGTGCGTAACCGCGATCTGATGACGACGTTGCGGCGGGCGCTGCACCGGCCGTTCGGCTTGCCGAGCCCGGCGCCGGTGGTCCGTTTCGGATCAGTGTTCCTCGGCGCCGACCCGATGCTGGCGCTGACCGGCCGCCGCTGTGTCCCGCGGCGGCTGCTCGACGCGGGCTTCACGTTCACCCACGCCGACCTGGAGTCGGCCGTGACCGACCTGCTCGACCGCCGGGCGGCGCCGGCCGGCGCCGCCCGCTAGGCCGTCGACGGCTCAGGCGACCTGCTGCCACCAGGCGTCGATCTCGGGCGGGTTGTCCACGTCGACGCGCTCGCCGGGCCGGGGGATCGCCAGCCGGACGCCCCGGGCCTTCGCCTCACGCCAGGTGCGGTCGGCCGGCTCCGACCACTGGTGCGGCGCCAGGTCGAAGGTCGCCCAGTGCACCGGCACCATCAGTCCGCCGCGCACGTCGACGTGGGTGGCGACCCCGTCCTCGGGCACCATGTGGATGTCCGACCAGTCCTGGCCGTACGCCCCGACCTGCACGAGGGTGGCGTCGAACGGGCCGTGCTCCTGCCCGATGGCGGCGAAGCCGGGGAAGTAGCCGGTGTCGCCGGAGTAGAAGACCTTGCGCGTCGGCCCGTTGATCACCCAGCTGGCCCAGAGGGTCTCGTCGCGGCTCAGCCCGCGGCCGGAGAAGTGCCGGGCCGGGGTGGCGATCAGTTCCAGGCCGGCGACCCGGGTCGACTCGTTCCAGTCCAGCTCGGTGATGCGCGACTCCGGCACGCCCCAGCGCTCCAGGTGGGCCCCGATGCCGAGCGGCACCACGAACATGGTGGTCTGCAGGTCGGCCAGGATCTGGATGCTGGGCATGTCGAGGTGGTCGTAGTGGTCGTGCGAGATCACCACGGCGTCGATCGGCGGCAGGTCACGCAGCGCGACCGGCGGCTGGTGCAGGCGGCGCGGCCCGGCCAGCGGGGTGGGGGAGCAGCGGTCGCTCCACACCGGGTCGAGCAGGACACGATGACCCTCGATCTCGACCAGGGCGGTCGAATGCCCGTACCACGTGATGTGCAGTCCCTGAGCGTCGCCGCCGGGAGGGGCCTCGACCAGCGGGACCGGGTGGTGCGGCCGCCGGGCGTCGCCGCCGGTGAAGGCGGCGACAGCGACGCGGGGTACGGCCGACAGCGAGATGCCGGTGCTGGTGGGGACGTTGTTGCGGAACCGCCCGCCGGAGTACTGCGGGGAGGCCTCCATGCGGGCGCGGCGGGCTCCGGTGGCCTTTCCGCCGATCTGTGCGGCGATGTTGAACCGGTTGTCCATGAGCGGCGACTCCTTCTGCTGGGCCTGTCCGTCAATCGGCCGCGATGGCGAGGCCTGTAGGCTGCTCCAAATGTAGGCAGCGATAACAATGTAGTCAACGCACACAATGTGTTCGTCGCCTACATCACGCTAGGATGGGATCATGAAAGCTCGGCCGTACCATCACGGAGACCTCCGCGCCGCCCTGCTCACGCTCGCCGAGGACACCCTGCGCGCCCGCGGCCCGGCCGAGCTGTCGCTGCGCGAACTGGCCCGTGAGGCGGGGGTCAGCCCGGCCGCCCCCAGCCGGCACTTCAAGACCAAACAGGCGCTGCTCGACGCCCTCGCGATCGAGGGATTCCAGCGCCTCACCTCGGCCATGGACGCGTCCCTCGACCGGGTCGGGGAGAGCTTCGGCGCCCGGCTGACCGCTGTCGCCCGTACCTATCTGGGCTTCGCCGCCGCCAACGGCGCCCTGCTCGAGTTGATGTATGGGCGCAAGCACGACCCCGACGCCAGCACCGAGCTGATCACCGCCATGCACCGGCTGAAAGACCTGGCCACCGACCTGATCGCCGACGGTCAGCGCCGGGGCGAGGTCCGTCCGGGGCCACTCGACCTGATGTCGCTGCCGCTCTTCGTCGCCCTGCAGGGGCTCACCCAGCTGGCGACCAGCGGCGGTTTCCCCGCCGACCAGATCGAGGCCGGCGTCGACGAGACGATCGCCTTCATCCTGCGCGGATACGCCCCGTCCTGACCTCCGGCGTCAGCTGAGCCGCAGGCAGGTCCGCAGCTGATCGAACGCTCGGTCGGCCCCGCGGACGCCACGGGGCACGGTGCCGCCGCCGGGTGGTCGAGTCCGCCGAGATCGTCACCGCCGAAACCCGGGGGACTGCACCGGCCGTACGTCGTTCTGACGTCATCCACGACGAACCCCTGCCCGGCCCGCTCGCCGGCACCCCGTTCTAGGCGCGGGAGAGGCGGCTGCTCAGGTACAGGGAACACCCGGCGTAGCAGGCCCAGACCGGCAGCGGGAACACCGCGACACGTTCCATGCCGCCGACACCCAGGCCCATTCCCTGCTGTACGAGGAACAGGACACTCCCGGCGAGGCCCAGCAGGCCGAGAGCCGCGGTGGCCGGCCGCAGCCGCGCCGGCAGAGTCCCCTCACGGGCACACCCGGCGACCAGCAGGCCCGCATTACCGCACCCGAAGACCAGCACCGCGCCGAGCAGGTGCAGATTCTCGTTGCTGTCCGCGGGGAAAGCCCCGGCCAGGCCCAGCCCGGCCGCCCCGAACGCCATCAGCCACCAGCCCCAGCGGACCGCCCTCCCCGGCCCCCGCACCCGCCGGCTCAGCACCAGCCCGGCGATCAGCAGTGCCGCCGTCAGCACGAACGCCGCATTCATGACGTCGTGCCAGGGCGAGCACACGTACCGGGGACGGGTTGGTGTCCCAGACACCGCAGGACACGTTCCCCAGATCACTGATGTTGTTCGTCGCCCAGCTGAAGCCCGGATCGTCCCAGGCGAGCCCGACGACGACATTCGCGGCCAGGAACAGAGGGGCGGCGGCCGCCCAGCAGAGGGCGCCCACAGTGGACACGGCGGAAGGTCGCATGCGTCTGAGTAGATCAACGGCGATGCCGCGCGGGCACTACGGCAGAACACCGTGATCCCGGTAGGGCTAGCCTCACCCCGAGCCTGGCGACGGACACGAGGGATGGGCGAGATGCGGAGATTGTGGATCGCTGTCGGCACGAACCTGGTGCTGGGTGTGCCGGGGATCGTCTCGATCTTCCTGACCTACTACTACCTGGGCAACGGACCCCTGGCCGGACTCCACTGGCCGGTCCGGGAGCCGACCGAGAACGACGGCCTGCTCGCCCTGTCGCTGACCCTGGTGCCGGTCATCCTGGGGTCCGCGCTCATCTGGGTGGGCGTCAACTACCTGCTGTGGCGAAACGCGGACGTCCCCGCACGCTGGTTCTGGCCGGCGTGCGCCCTCGTCGCCGCGACACCCTTCCTCGTCGTGACCTCACTCTGACCGATCGCCGGACACCCGCGGCCGGACGCACGGCTACCATTCACGCACACCGACGACTGCGAAGGCATCATGGCCGGCTACTCGAACACTCCGCTGTACCGCAAGCTCGGCATCAAACCGGGTCACCGGGTCGCCCTGCTCGACGCGCCGGCGGGCTTCGCGGGCAATCTCGATGGCCTGCCCGAGGGAGTGGCCGTCCGGCCCGGTCTGGCCGCCGGCGCCCCGACCGACGTGATCGTGCTGTTCGTCACCGAGCGCCACGTGCTGCAGACCCGCCTCGACGAGGTCCGGCGCGGCATGGCACAGGACGGCGGCTTCTGGGTCGCCTGGCCGAAACGGGCGTCGAAGGTGCCCACCGACGTCACCGAGGACGTCGTCCGCGAGGTCGCGCTGCCGACCGGATTGGTCGACAACAAGGTGTGCGCGATCGACGAGATCTGGTCGGGCCTCCGGTTGGTCATCCGCCGGGAGCACCGCATCCCCGCCGTTCGGTGATGCCGGCCGCCGCTGACGACCGGTTCATGGTGTCCGCCTCCGATGTAGGGCCGCCTCCACATCGTTTCCGGGATCGTCGTGCCTGCCATCCGTCAACGGATGGACGACTGCGTCATCATTAGGGCGCTTGCCTCGCCGGGCAGTGCTCCGACTGCCGCGGCCCCACGGGTTAATCATCGTTGTCTATGATCTGAGCCGCACGATGTGAAACAGGGCAACGGGGGCTTTGGCGTGCGACAGGTTCGGAGTGTGTCGGCAATGGCCGTCACGGGTGCGACTGCGGCGATCGCGGTGAGCGGCGCGTCCGCAGAGCGGCGATGAGCCTGTCGAGGCGGCTGTGAGCTACTCCGGTGTCTCGGGCGGGATGTTCGAGGACGTCGAGTAGGACAACGCGGTTCTGGTCGATGAGCCGGGAGCATGCTGTTCGGCGGCATTGCTCGAAGTCCCGGCCTGCTTCGCGGATCGACCACTCAGGTCACTTTTCTACGGGGGTGCAACACATGTCCTTGGTTCGTCATGGCCGAAACAGGCCTGGCAGATGGTCGCGATTGCTGGCTACCACGGCAGTCGTGGTGCTGGCGGCGGAGCTGATCTCGCCGCCGGCGGCACGCGCGGAGGAGGAGTCGGCTGACATCAGCATCAGCGAGGTCCGTGCGTACGCCACGGATCTGCTGCTTTTCGACGAGACGAACGTCGCCAGGGCCGCCGAACTGGCACTTGTCGGCGGCGACGACGCGATCCGCGACTTCATGCCGAACGGACTGTCGGCCGCGCAGGACCTTGACGAGCAGGCGGAGATCGCCCGATACATCGGTCTCGGCGGCTCGGCGATGCGTTCGGCCGGCGAGGCCGCATTGGCCGGTACCCCCGCCGATCGGCATGCGTTCCTGGTCTCCGGATGGCGCAAGGCCTGGGAACGTGACGAGCGGGTCCGGGTCGGGCAGGTGTCCGCCAACGGCGGGCCCGAGGTGCAGAGGCTCGCGCAGGTGGCGCTCAGCGGCACGCCCGCCGACGTCAGCAAGTTCCTCGACCAGGACCAGTATGTCGCGCAGCGCCACGACGACAGGGTCCTGGTCGGACAGATGTCGGCCGGTGCCGGTCCGAACCTGACCGCGGCCATCCAGGCCGCACTGTCCGGTACCGATGAGGACCTGCAGGAGTTCCTGGACTACGGCCAGAACGTGGCTCGTGCGCGCGACGCCGAGCTGCAGACGGTGTCTCAGCTCGCACAGCAGGCCAAGGAGGCCAGCCAGCTGGCCGCGCGTGAGACGCAACTGGCCAAGGACGCCGCGGCCACCGCGGTGGAGACGGCACGCCTGGCGAAGGCGGCTGCCGAGCTGGCGGCGCGGGAGACGGCCGCGGCCAAGGACTCCGCGATCAAGGCGGCCAGCGCCGCCCAGCGGGCCGCCAAGTCGGCCGGTCGCGCCGCTGAAGCCGCGCAGACCGCGGTGCGGGCGGCCAACGCGGCCAACGCGGCAGCGCGTACGGCATCGTCGGCGGCGTCTCGCGCGGCGACCGCGGCGGCTCGCGCCGGTGACGCGGCCAGCCGAGCCGACCGGGCCGCTTTCGACGCGGCCACCGACGCGACCAAGGGCGAGGCCGCGAACCAGGCCGCGCAGAACGCCCGCGCGGTGGCGGCCAGCGCACGAGTGGCCGCTGCCGCCGCCGGTCAGGCGAAGATCGCCGCGGAGGCCTCCGCGGAGGCGGCCCGGTACGCGGACGGCGCGGTGAACAACTCCGACGCTGCTGCTGCCGCCGCGACCGAGGCCGCCGGGCACGCCGCGGCGGCCGGCGCGGACGCCACGATCGCGGAGCAGGCCGCAGCCAAGGCACGCCGTAAGGCGGCGGAGGCCCGGAAGGCCTCGGCCGCGGCCCAGTCGTTCGCCCGGCAGGCGGCCGACGCGGCGGGCAAGGCCCAGCAGTTCGCCAACGACGCCGCCACCCACGCAGAGCGGGCGGCGGCCGCTGCCGAGGAGGCGGCCCGCAACGCGGGTAAGAGCAGCAAGGCGTCGGCCGAGGCGGAGAAGCACGCGAGCAATGCGATCAAGGCCTCGGAGGTGGCCGTCGCGGCGGCGACCGAGGCTCGCCGGGTGGCTGACCTCGCACGCGTTGCCGACCAGGCTCGCATCGACGCCCAGATGACGCAGAACATGCTGGCTGCCGAGGACGCCCGCGAGGAGGAGCAGGCCCAGCTCGCGCAGGAGCGCTGGGACACGGCCGAATCCGCGCAGCGGGACGCGGCGACGCAGCAGCTGCTGGCCGACGCCCGCGCACCGGGCACGCCGGCGGAGACGGCTGTCACGAAAGGCAGGCAGGCAGCGGTCCGGCTGGTCAGCACGGGCGGCGCCTGGAGCAGCGCCGCCGCGCGTACCGCACTGGCCGGAACCGACGCGGACGTGCTCGAATTCCTGAACTCGGGCCTGCCGATGGCCACCGAGCAGGACGACCGGGAGACCGTCGGGGTCATCGCCGACACCGGCGACCGCCCCGGGCTGCGCGCCGCGGCCGCCACCGCCGCCGCGGGCTCGATCGACCAGGTGCGGGAGTTCCTGCGTACGCAGAACTACCCGGACAAGGTACGCGACGACCGCGTGCAGGTGGGCCAGCTGATGACCGCTGGAGGGCCGGCCATGCAGGCGGCCGGCCAGGCCGCGCTCAACGGCACCCCGCAAGAATTGGCCGCATTCCTGCGCACCGGCCAGTACGTGGCCGCGGATCAGGACAATCGGATCGAGATCGGCCGGATCATGACCGCGGGGGGACCCGAGGTCAAGGCAGCCGGGCAGGTCGCCCTTTCCGGGCCACGGTCGTACGCCAAGCACTTCCTGGGCTCCACGCGGTTCAAGGCACAGCAGCGCGACGAGGAGGCTGCGGCACACGTCGCCAAGATCGAAGCACTGATCTCCGACGCCGCGAAGAACGCCGCGACCGCCCGCCAGCAGGCGGCCAGTGCGGCACAGGCCGCAGCTCAGGCCCGTAACGCCAGTGACGCGGCCAAGACCTACGAGGCCATGGCGAAGCAGGCCGCGGCCGACGCCAAGACGTATGCGGAGAACGCGCAGCGGTCGGCCGACGCGGCCAAGAAGTCCGCCGAGCAGGCTGCCGCGTCGGCGCAGACGGCGAAGGCGGCTGCGGCCCGCGCCCAGCAGGCCGCCAACGAGGCGACAGCCTCGGCACGGCGGGCCCGTGCTTCCGCATCGGCGGCGCAGGCCAGCGCCGACTTCGCGCAGCGACGGGCCGCGGACGCCAAGAAGTCCGCCGAGGCCGCGCTGAAGAGCAAGGAGGAGGCAGCGAAGGCGGCGCTCGACGCTTTGCGGATCGCGGTCACGCTGCGTCAGCAGGAGGAGGAGAAGCGCCGGGCCGAGTCCCGCGAAGCCATCCAGCAGCACTGTGGTGACATCCGCCTGTACATGATGGGGATTCGCTGCGAAGGCGACGAGCTTCTGGAGGCGATCGACAAGGACACCAACTTCTGCACCCTCACGTTCGGGGATGACGCCGCGGCCTGTGAACAGGTCATGCCGCTGTACCTCGACAAGCTCAAGCGGGACTCGGAGCAGACTGTCCTGATCATGCACATCGTGCTGACGGTGTGCGGGTTCATTCCGGTGGTCGGAGAGCCGTGCGACGCGCTGGACGCCATGATCTCGTTCATCGAGGGGGACAAGACCGGAGCGGCGGCCGGCATGCTGGCCATGATTCCGGGCGTCGGCTGGCTTCCGGGCGCCAAGAAGGGCCTCGACCTCTTCCGTAAGTTGAAGAACTTCCGCAAGGGCGAGAAGGCCAGCGGTACCGTCTGGGACAGCGTCAAGGGCACCCAGCCGCCGCTGCCCAACTCGGGCGGCCTGCCGAAGTCCTTCGAGCTGAAGGCGGGCAACACCCAGATCTGGGTACACGGGAACGTCACCGACCACTACGCGGAGGCGATCAAGGGCTGGCAGCGTCAGGGCCTGTCCCCGGAACGCGTTAATCTGAACGTCCAGCAGATGCTGACGAGCATGCAGGCTGCGGTGGCCGAGGCTACCAAGAACGGTGTGCCGTTGAATGAGTTGATCAAGGTTGGTGGCTGGGAGTTGAAGTTCAGCAAGCGGGACACGGACAAGTTGCCCGCTCTCGTTCATGGGAAGCCGACCAGTTGACCGGGCCGATTTCCGTACCCATCCGAGGTTCCTTGCCCTGCAGCTCCTCGACGGCCGAAGCGGATCCCTGGGTCCCGCTCAAGGTCAGCTGGGAGGTGCCCCGGCTGGACGGCGCGCTGTATGTCAACCTCACCGGGACCGGTGGCGGCCTCGTCGAGCTGAGGGTCGACGGAGCCTCCGGTGCGCTCTTCGAGCTGGTGGTGGTGGACGAGCTGCCGACGGTACGACGTGACCTGCCGGTCGCCCTGCCGGAGGACTCGGGACAGGCGGCCGAGGTGGACCGCGACATCTGGGAGTGGAAGGTCACGCCGGACTACCGCGAGGTGGCCAAGCGGACCCTGGACCGCAGTGCGGAGCTCGGCATCTCGCACCACGCCGGTCTGACCACGGTGTGGCTGGGCGCGGCCGAGCCGGCCCGCCTGCTGCGGGCAGCGGCGGTGCGGGTCGGCGTAGCGGCGTCCGGCGAGTTGGTGTGCGTATCCACACCGACGCCGGAGGTCGTCGATCCAGGCTTCAACCGGTTGTGAGATCTCTCTGCCGTCCCGGGCACATCGGCCGGGACGGCAGGGAGATCAGCACCAGGCGGCGCCGTCGTGGGAGCCTTTCACCGCCAGGCCGAAGACGTCGGCGGGTGACTGCAGTCCGGGCTCGCCGGGGACGTTGAAGTCGCTGGGGAACCACACCGCGAGATGAACGGTGGCACCGTCGATCTCCTTGCTGAAACATGCGGCGGCGCCGGAGACGACCAGGGCATCCGACGGTACGGGCGCCGGATCCTCGCCGTCCGATCGCCAGCCGTCGGCGGGGGCACCGCCACCACCACCGGCCGGACCCCTCGCCGCAAAGAACCGATCACCGACGCAACCTACGGTGATCATGCGGTAGGAGTCCACGGCGGTTCGGTCGAACGATCAGCCGATCGGCGGAGACCGTGGCCCGTGGTGGCGCCCGTGGATCGGGCGAACGTCAATCCGGGCGTGACGCGGCCTCCAGGGTCGCCCGGATCCGCTGCATCCCCGGGTGCCGCCGGTGCTCGATGATGGCCAGCGCCGCCTGGCGGAACTCGTCGGCCCCGGTGTCGTCGCCGAGGTCACGGTGGCAGTAGACGAGCCCGGTGAGGGCCTCCGCCTGGAGTTCGCGTACCTCGCCGGCGAGTTCCAGGCTGCGGTGGTAGGCCGCGATCGCGTCGCCGGTCGCGCCGGCGTGCTGGCTCAGGTGGCCCCATTCCAGCAGGGTGCCGGCCGCGCCGATCCGGTAGTCGATGCGCAGCAGGGTGTCGACGATGGTCGCGAAGTGGCCGACGGCGGCCCGATAGCCGTCTGGTTGGTGGGACTCGTACCAGGCGATGTGCCCGAGGGCGACGGCCTCGTTCAGCACCCGGCCGTTGTCGAGGGGGAGTTCCCGGCAGATCTCCAGGGCTTCGCGGGCGTACGGGTGAGCCGTCTCGGCCGCCTCCCGCGTCGGGACCCGGTGCTCGCCGTTGATGACGCCCGCCATCCCGAGCAGGGCCTGCGTCAACCGGAACCGGTCTCCGGACCCGCGCGCCAGCTCGACGCCCCGCTCGTACCACGCCCGGCTCTCCCCTCGCTGGTCGAATCGGTAGTAGGAGCGGGCGAGGTTGAGCGTCAGGGTCGTGATCCACCAGTCGTCCTGATGGCTCTCGGCGAGCGCCAGGGCCCGGCGCAGGTGGGTGATGGAGTCGTCGAGCCGGGCGCGGCGGTCCTGCACGTAGTGGGCGATCGCCCAGTTGAACTGCCAGCAGTACGGGCCGTCGTCGTTCTCCTCGGCGACGGCGAGCGCGGCGAGCAGATTCCGGTACTCGCTGTCGAACCAGTCGAGCGCCTCCGCCTCGGTCGTGACGGCCTCCGGCCGGACCCCGGGCGCCGGTGGGAGGACCGTGATCGGGTATCGCTGGGGCAGCAGCAGAGCGGTCGCCGCCATCGCCGAGTGCAGGTAGTGGTCGAGGCCGCGGCGCACGACGGCCGTCCGGGCCGCGTCGTCGTCGTCGCTGCCGGCGAGTTCGGCGGCGTAGGCGCGGAGCAGGTCATGGAACCGGAACCGGCCGGGCCGGTGCTCGCGGATCAGGTGCGCCTCGACGAGATGGTTCATCCAGGTACGGACCGTGGCCGGGGCGGCGCCGGTGAGACTGGCGGCGGTGGCCACGGTGACGTCCGGTCCGGGGTGCAGCGCCAGGTGGCGGAAGAGCGCCGCGGCCTCGGCCGGCAGGTGCCGGTAGGACCAGGAGAAGACGCTGCGCGGATCACGGGTGACACCGGGCGCCGCGAAGCCGTCCAAGCCGCCGCTTCCCCGCAGTTCCTTGGCGATCGCGGCGAGCGTGAAGGTGGGGTTGGTGGCGATCCGGGCGGCGACGACCGCCAGGGCGAGGGGCAGGCCGCCGCAGACCGCGACGATCTCGCCCACCGCGTCCGGCTCGGCGGTCGTCCGGGCCGCCCCGACCCGGCGGGTCAGGTAGCGGCCGGCGTCCTCGGCGACGAAGGCGGACAGGCTGACCGGGTGCGCGTGATGCATGGTGATCAGGTCGTTCAGCAGGGCACGGCTGGTGATCAGCACGGCACAGCCCGCCGACCCCGGGATCAGGTCGCGCACCTGATCCGCGTCCCGGGCGTTGTCCAGGACGAACAGCATCCGCCGCCCGCTCAGCATGCTGCGCAGCAGAGCGGCGCGATCCGGGACGGAGACCGGGACCGCGTCGTACGGGACTCCGAGCGAGGTCAGAAAGCTACGCAGAGCCTCCGCGGCCGGCAGCGGCTCACCGGCGGGGGCGAAACCGAGCAGATCGATGTACAGCTGACCGTCCGGATACTCGTCCTGGTGCTGGTGGGCCCAGCGCAGCGCCAGCGCCGTCTTGCCGACCCCGCCCATCCCGGTGATCACGGCGACCGGCACCGTCGCGGCCGACGCCTGAGCCAGCGCGGTCAGCTCGGCCAGTTCGGCGTCCCGGCCGGTGAAGGCGGCCAGTTGCAACGGCAGCTGCGCCGGTCGGATCCGGTCCGGTTCGGTCTCGGCGTGCAGGACCTCGGTGCGCTGGTTGAGGATGGCCTGTTCCAGAACGGACAGTGCGGGCGTCGGATCGAGACCGAACTCGTCGCGTACGGCGTCGCGGTGGTGCCGCAGCGTCTCCAGAGCGTCGGATTCCCGACCGACGGCCCACAGGGTGAGCGCGGCCAGCCGGCAGGCCTCGGTACGCAACGGCTCGTCGCGAACGAGCTGCTGGGCCTCCAGCATCGCCGTGGCGGGGTCGCCGATCCGCAGAGCGGCCTGGATCGCCTGCTCCCGGGCCAGCAGCCGCAGCTCGTCGAGGCGGGATGCCTCCGCGATCGCCCACGTCTGGTCGCGGGACTCGCCGAACACCGGCCCCCGCCACCACCGCAGGATGTCGAGCAGCAGCGGGCGCGCCTGGTCGGCGGGCAGGCTGCGGGCCTGGGCCAGCGACTGCTCGAAACGCCACGCGTCGACGGCGTTCTCCGGCAGCGACAACGCGTAACCCGACGATCGGCGGACCAGCGTGGTCGCCGGGCCACGGCTGGCCCTCGCGGGTTCGAGCGCCCGCCGCAGATTCGACACGTAGACCTGCAGCGACACGGTCGCGCGGGCCGGTGGCCGGCCGTTCCACAACTCCTCGATCAGGCGGTCGGCGGACACCGTGTCACCGCGCGCGGCGACCAGGATCCCGACGATCGCCCGCTGGTGACGGCGCCCGAGGTCAACCGGCCGCCCGTCGATGTCGGCGGTGATCGGGCCCAGCACGCGCACGTTCAACATGAGGCGGAAGCCTAGGGGAGCCCGGCAAGGCCAAGTTTTTGCCAAGTGGCGGTCCACATCATGGTCACTCCCTACCGAGGAGATCTGATGCCGACGCCACCGTCGAGAGCGCCATGGACGCTTGTCGTGGTCTGTTCCGCCATTTTCATGCTGACCCTGGACGTCACGATCGTCTCCGTCGCGCTCGCCGGGATCCAGGATGAGCTGACCGCGTCCCTCTCGTCGCTGCAGTGGGTCGTCGACGGCTACACCCTGCCGCTCGCCTGCGGACTGCTCAGCGCGGCCGTCCTCGGTGACCGGATCGGCCGGCGCCGCGTCTTCGTCGCCGGGCTGTTCGTCTTCACCGCGGCGTCGCTCGCCTGCGCCCTGGCCGGCTCGGCCGCCACGCTCATCGCCGCCCGCGCCGTGCAGGGCGGGGGAGCGGCCCTGCTGTTCGGCACCGCGCTGCCGCTGCTCGGCGCGGCCTACCCCGAGCCGGCCCAGCGGGCCCGGGCGGTCGGCGTGTTCGGCGCCAGCTACGCGGCCGCGACCGCCGCCGGGCCGCTCATCGGCGGCGTGCTCGTCGACGGGCCCGGCTGGCGCTGGATCTTCCTGATCAACGTGCCGATCGGCCTGCTCGCGGTGGCCGGCTGCCTGCGCCTGCGGGAATCCCGGCCGGACCGGGCGCCCCGCAACGACTGGACCGGCGCGGCCCTGCTCAGCGGCGGCCTGCTGGCGCTGCTGACCGCGCTGATCCGGGGCAACGACGACGGCTGGGCCAGCGGGCCGATCCTCGGCCTGTGCACCGCGAGCGCCGTGCTGCTGGTCGCCTTCGTCGGGTGGGAACGCCGGACCGCCGACCCGATGCTGTCGCTGCGGCTGCTCGTCCGGCCGGCCTTCGCCGGCGTCGCGCTGCAGTCGTTCGCGACGGCCGCCACCCTGGTCGCGGCGACCTACTACCTGGCGTTGCATCTGCAGAACGTGGCCGGCTACTCGCCACTGGAGACCGGCCTGCGGGTGCTGCCGCTGACCGCGACGGCGCTGGTGGCCGCGCCGGTCGCGGCGGCGCTGCTGCGCCGGTTCGGCGCCACCCCGCTGCTGGTCCTCGGCCTGGTGCTGGCCGGCGCGGGCCTGCTGGCCGCCTCACTGATCGACGAGAGCGGATCGATGGCGGTGCTGGCCCCCGGTTTCGTCCTGGCCGGCGCCGGCCTCGGCGTCGGGGCCGCCGCCACCGCGTCCGCCGGTCTGGCCGCGGTCGAGCCGGCCGACGCCGGAATGGCCACCGGAACCGTCAACACCATGCGTCAGATCGGCACCGCCGCCGGAGTGGCCGTACTGGGCGCCGTCGTGCAGTTCCAGGCGAAGCAGAACGCGCAGCCGCTGCTCGACACGGTGAGCCAGCCCCTCCCGAAGGACCGGCTGATCGCCGAGATCGGCGCCGGCCTCGGCCGGCACACCGGGCGATACCTGCCGGCCGGGGTACGGGAGACAGCCGCCGAGATCGCGAGGTCGGCCACCAACGACGCGGTGTCGACGGTCTTCCTGATCAGCGGAGCAGCCGCCCTCGCCGCCGCCGTCGCCTGCGGACTCCTGCTGACCCGGCGACCGGCGCCGCTGCCGGTCCCCGTATCGATTTCCGCTGACCTGAACAGTTGATTGGCGTACACATGAATGCACTGCTTCTGCCGGTCGTCGCCGCTCAGGCGATGTGGAAACGCCGCCGCACGGTGTCGATCCCGTCGGCCGAGGGCCCGGCCACGGGTGTCGTACCGGGCATGACCCCCCGGCACCCGCTGCGCGTCGTCATCCTGGGCGACTCGCTCGCCGCCGGCTACGGGGTCCACACCCACGACGAGGGCTTCGGTGGCTCGCTCGCCCGTGACCTGGTCGAACGCACCGGCCGGACGGTCGAGTGGACGGCCGTCGGGCAGTACGGCGCCACCGCCCGGCGGATCCGGTACCGCCTGCTGCCGCAGATCCCCGACAAGGCCGACATCGTGGTGATCGTCGGCGGCGCCAACGACGTGCTCGGCGGCCGGCAGCCGCACGAGTGGGGCGAGGACCTGGCCGCGGTGGCCGACGAGTCGAGCCGCCGTGCCGGCCGGGTGATGGTGGCCGGGATCCCGCCGTTCGAACACCTGCCGTGCATGCCCCGCACCCTGGGCCGCCACCTGGCCGCCCGGGCCGTCGCCCTGGACGAGGTCTCCCAGCGGGTCTGCGACGAACGCCCGGCCGCGACCTGGGTCCCCGGGAAACTCCTGTTGCCGTTCGTGCCCGCGTACTTCTCGCCCGACGGGTTCCACCCGTCGTCCCTCGGCTACCGCCGCTGGTCCGCTGCGGTGGCCGGCGAGATTCCTCTCTGACAACGGCGGCGGCCGGGTACGGAACCCGGCCGCCACCGTTTGCCGAAGCGTGCACGGGATGGCACGATCGCGGCCATGATCGAGAGAATCGAGTCCGCCACCCGCCGGTGAGCGCCCCGAGCACCCTGTTCGTCCATGCGCTGCGCCTTCACCGGCGCCATCCCGACGGTCCGCTGCCGCACGGCGGCGAGCCGTATCCGGACGAGGCCCGTCACCGCTCCCGGCCGACCGCCCGGCGCCTCTACGGAGCCGACGTGGCTGTCCTCCTCGACAGGCACTTCAGCCGGCCCGGCGCGCAGCCCGGCGAACTCGTGGACGTCCTCCGCGACGTCCACGTCCCGCACCAGCGCAACGACCACATCGCCGCCGCGGCGCTGCGCGCGGATCGGCAGCTCATGCGGCAGACCGGCCGATGGCTGGTACGGCACAGCCCCGACCGCAACGCCGCCACGGTCGGGCTCGCGTTGCTGGCCGCCGACCGGGCCGAGGACGACATCCCGCTGATCCAGACCATCGGCCTGCTGTCGAATCACTTCGGGCCGCTCGCCGCGGAGGCGCTGCAACGTCGCCGGGGAGGCACGGCAGCGCTGCTCTGGCTCGCCGAGCGGGTCGCCGGCTGGGGCCGCGTGCACGTCGTCGAGGCGCTGTGCCGGCTGAGCACGGTGGACTCCCGGGCGTGGCTGCTGCGGCACGCCTGCGACGGCGATCACCTCAACGGCCACTTCGCCGGCGCGGTCGCCACCGCGGTGCACCTGCACGAAGCGATCACCCGGGACGATGCCGACGACGAGCTGATCGATCACACCGGCCGGCTGCTGAGGACCATGACCGGCTGCGGCGGCACGGGTATGACCCTGGCGGAGTACCCGCCGGCGCCGGCCGTGCTGAGCGCGCATGCCTCGCACCTCGCCCGGCAGCGGCCGGCGGTGAACCGGTATGCCGATGCCGCGATGATCGCGGACCGTCTGACGGCCCAGCCGCCGGACCGCAGTGGCTGCACCGTCGAGCAACGGGACCGCGTCGTACGGCAGTACCTCGCCGTGCTCGGCCGGCCCGAGTGGCGTGCCACCGTCCGTGACGGCCCCGATCCGGCTGGCGGGTTCTTCGCGTGGTTCGCCGATCACGTCGGGTCACGGCTGACCTGAGAGCCTTGCCCGGTGTCAGGATCTGTGCAACGACAGGATGTCATCGGGCAGGTGGCGCGCCGGATTCCCGTACGCCGGGACGGTTTCTGCCTCCGGGTTGCCGTCGACGGTGCGGACGGCTCCGGGAAGACCACGTTCGCCGACGAGCTCGCCGATGCGGTGCGTGCGCTCGGCCGGCCGGTTGTCCGGATTTCGCTGGACGATTTCCACCACGTCCGGGCCGTGCGTTATCGGCGGGGGCGCGAATCGCCGGAGGGTTTCTGGCTTGATTCGTACGACTATCAGCGGTTCCGGGAGGACGTTCTGGAACCGTTCGCTCCCGGCGGTGGACGCCGTTATCGGTCGGCCGCGCACGATCTGGTGACCGACGCGGTTCTCGATCCGCCGTTCCGGACCGCATCGCCGGGGAGCGTCCTGATCGTCGACGGGTTGTTCCTGCATCGCGACGAGATCGGGGACGTGTGGGATCTGTCGGTCTTTCTCGAGGTGCCGTTCGCGGTGACGGCGCGGCGGATGGCCGGTCGTGACGGCACGAATCCTGACCCCGGTCATCCGGCGATGCGACGCTATGTCGAGGCGCAGAAAATCTACTTCGCGGCCTGTTCGCCACAGCGGCGGGCCGACATCCTGATCGACAACGCGGACGTCGAGGCGCCGCGGATCATGCGGGCCGGGTGACGGCCTTACCGTGGCGCGGCGCCGGCGATCACCACGTCGAGGCACTCGCGGAACAGGTCGTCCACGGTGCGGCCGGGCGCGAAATACTCGGTGATGGCCGCCATCGCGGTCGGGTGACGCTGGGTGAACGCGGCCATGTCGAAGTCCTTGAGCGCCGCCGCGTCCGGGCGCGGCGCCTGCTCCTCCAGGACATGACCCACCGTGAACCGCTCGACGGTCAGCACGATCACGCGGGCCCGGCGCAGCGGGACGCCGCGGGCGACCAGTGTGCTCATCGCCAGCTCGGAGATCGCGGCCATGGTGACGGAGAGCTGCGACGCCGAGACGACCCGCGCGCCGTCCGGGTGAGCGAGCAGGGCCCGGCGCAGGCGCCCGGCCAGCTCGGCGAGCCACTCCGGCCACGGCTGATCCGCGGCAGGCGGTGACATGTCGCCGAACTCCTGATCCAGGATCGCGTCGGCGAGTGCCGTGACCAGGGCCGCCTTGTTGGGCAGATGCCAGTAGAGGGTCGGTGACTGCACACCGAGCCGCGCGGCGAGCTTGCGCGTCGTCACGCCATCGAGGCCCTCCGCGTCGAGCAGTGCCACGGCCTCGGCGACGATCCGCTGTCGATCCAGCGCCAATTCGGACACCTCCGCGAAGCACTCTATCAGTGCTAGAGTTTCTCTATCAGTGATAGAGAACGGAGTTTGGCGATGACCCTTCGCGGTCTGCTGCACCGGGCGACCCATCGGATTCCCGGTGTTCCGGCCCACACCGACCACCCCGCCGGGCACCGAGTCCGGCTCCACCCCGCGCGCGAACACCGGCACCACCACCCGGCCGGGCACCGAGCCCGGACTCATCCCACGCGTAACCACCAGCATCACCCGGCCACCCGTCCGCCGCGGTTCCTGCCGGCGTGGCAGCGCCGGATCGCGGCACTCCTCCGCCAGGAGCCGTGACTTCGCGACCACCTCTGACCGCGCCCTTTCCCTGTCGGCCGGCGTCGGCCGGTCAGCCGTCGCCGAGCCGCCGGATCGCGCCGGCGACGTAACCTACCGGTCGTGACCGAATGGGACCGGGCCTTCCACGCATACGGACCGGCGCGCGACGGCAAGGACCTGCTGGACGCGCTGCGCACCGGCGACGAGGTGCGCTACATCGAGGAGCACCCGGACGCGAACTGGCAGCCGTACACCTTTCTGTGGTCGGCTCTGTACTGCGGCGGCTGGATCACTCCGGCAACGGTTCTCGGCCTGCGGTATCTCGTGGACACCGTCACCGCCGACGACTTCGGTGGTGCGGATCCCACGCTGCGGTGGTCGGCGGTGTCGTGGATCCGGGATGTGGCCCGCGCCGCCCTCGCCCGGCCGGCCCGCGCCGGGTCCGTCCTCGCCCCGGCCGCCCTTGTCCAGGACACCTTCGCCCCGGCCTCCTTTGCCCAGGATGCCTTTGCCCAGGACACCCTTGCATCCGCCTTCCCCGCCCAGGACACTTTCGCCCGGGCCGCTCTCGGCGGTGCGGACCTGGACGACATGCGGTTGGCGGCGGCCCGCCGGGACGAGCCGATCGTGGCCGCCTGGCTCGATGATCACCTGAGCCGGGAGCGTTCGATCTTCGCATGGGGCGACCGGGACGAACCGGGACGAGTGCTGCTGGCGGCGGCTCAGGTCGACTGCTTCGACCTGCTCACCGACTGCTGTGACCCACTGTTCTCGCTGCTCGCCCCCGATAGCCCGGAGGAGCTGAGGTCGGCGGCCGCGGGTGCCGTCACGGCCCTGACCGGGCATCCCGAGCTGAGCCGGCATCGGGAGGAGATGATCACTTACCAGGCCGCTGAGGCACGTCGCGGATCACCGCGATACCGGGCCGCCATGGTGCTCGGCCTCGGCGAACTGGGCGCCCCGACGGCTGAGTGGCTCACGGACCCGGCTTTCGCGGTTCGCGTCTGTGCCGCTCTCGCCCCGGACTGCGCCGGCAGTGCGGCCGCCGCCGCGGTGCTCCGGCAGGCGTCCCTCGACCCGGACGCCTTCACGGAGAGCCTGGAGGGCTTCCACCTGCACGCCCTGCCCTCTCCCCAGGCCGCCGTCGCCGCGGCCCTGAGCCGGCATTGACGGCACGTGGGCTGCCCGAGAGCCGGTCACCGGCGGCCCCGGTCACCTGCGATCCGGCGACGATCGCCGGAATCACCGTGTCCGGGTCGTCGGTCACCGGACTCCGCTCATCAGGCGGCTGATCGGCCTGGCCGCCGCGGCCAGCGCGAGGCCCAGCACGATCGCGATCGCCCCGAGGATCCCGAAGTAGGCGGTCTCCCGGTCGGGGCTGTAATAGCCGGCCAGGGTGCCGGACAGGGCGGTGCCCAGGGCGACCGACAGGAAGAACAGGGCCACCATCTGGGTGTGGAAGACCCGTGGCGCCAGCTTGGTCGACAGGGACAGACCGACCGGTGACAGCAGCAGCTCCGCGATGGTGAAGACGAGCAGGATCCCGGCCAGGCCCAGCAGCGGCGCACTGTTCGGGCCGCCGCCGGCCAGCGGCAGGAACAGCAGGAACGCCACGCCCATGGTGACGGTTCCGGCGGCGAACTTGATCGGTGTGCTCGGCTGGCGGTCACCGAGCCGGGTCCACAGGGCGGCGAAGACCCCGGACAGCACGATGATGAAGACCGGGTTGATCGACTGCACCCACGACACCGGCATCTCCCAGCCGAACAGGGTACGGTCCAGGCGCTGGTCGGAGTAGATCGTCACGACCGTGAACTGCTGCTGGTACAGCGACCAGAACGCGGCGCTGGCCAGGAACATCGGGATGAACGCGAGCACCCGGCGCCGCTCGATGCCGGTGATCCGGCGGCTGGCCAGGATGACCACGAAGTAGCAGACCGCGGCGGCCGCGCTGACGATCACCACGATGGTGTCGAGACGGTCGGCGGCCAGCACCCCGGTGACCGCGAGCACGGCCAGCAGCACGACGACGGCCGCGGCGGCCGCGGCCACCGGCGGACGGGACCGGGCCGGCAGGGGATTGGGCACCTCGCGCGCGGACGGCGGCAGGCGGCGTCGGCCGACCGAGTACTGCACCAGCCCGACGGCCATACCGATCGCGGCCAGGGCGAACCCGAAATGGAATCCGGCGTTCTTCTGCAGCAGGCCGGTCAGCAGCGGCCCGGCCAGAGCGCCCAGGTTGATGCCCAGATAGAAGAGGGAGAAGCCGGCGTCGCGGCGTTCGTCGTGCTCGTCGTACAGGGATCCGACCAGCGAGGTGGCGTTCGCCTTGACCCCGCCGCTGCCGATCGCGATCAGGATCAGGCCGACGGTCACGCCGAGCAGGCCCGGCAGGAGCGCGAGGGCGATGTGCCCGCACATCACCAGGACCGCGCTGAAGAACAGCACCCGTTCCGGGCCGAGCAGCCGGTCGGCGGTCCACGCGCCGAGAATCGTGGACAGATAGACGGCGCCACCGTACGCGCCGACGATGCCGGCGGCGGTGCTCTCACTGATGCCCAGGCCACCGTCGGCGGCCGAGTAGTACAGGTAGATCAGCAGGATGCCCTGCATGCCGTAGAACGAGAACCGTTCCCACAGCTCGACGCCGAACAGGGTGGCCAGCGGGCGCGGCTGGCCGAAGAACGACCGATCCCGCTCCGGCGCGGAAGTATTGACGTCCATGCCCCCGTGTTCCCGGCTGCCGCCACGGCAAACGGTGACCGATTCCTTTCCGGATTCCAACTGGTGCCCATGTCGCGTCGGCGGCCCGGACGCGCATCGTGGAGACAGGTCGGAATGCCTTCGGCGCCTTGATCCCACTCCTGCGAGAGAGGTGCGCTGTGACGAAACCGGATGGCAGGTGTGAGGAGCACGAGCACCACGACGGTACGGCGTCGTGGCACTGGCTCGTCGTCGTGTTCGCCGCGGCGCTCGTGGGCGTACTTGGATATCGGGCCGAGGGTGTCTTCGCGGGAATCACCGCGGCCATCGCGACCGCCGGGGTGGGCCAGCAGTTCCTGAAGTGATCGGGGTTGCGTCCAAGGGCGAGCATGAAGTGGTGACCATCGATGCTCGGTAAGTCTCACGCCCTGTCCGGCGGGGTCGGCTGGCTGGCCGGATCAGCTCTGGCGGCCGCCGCCGGACATGCCCCGCCCGCCGTCGCTGTCGTCGCCGGTGCGGCGGTGTCCACCGGGATGGCTCTGCTTCCCGACCTGGACCATCCGGAATCCACCGTCGCCCGCACCCTGGGACCGCTCACCCGGATCCTGGCCGGCGCGGTGTCGATCGGCGCCGCGTCCCTGCGGTCGGCCTCCTGCCGCCACTGCCTCACCGGCCGCGGCCGGGGCGGGCACCGCGGCATCACCCACACCGCCGTCGGCGCCGTCGTTCTCGGGCTGGCCGTCGGTGTCCTGTGCGCGCTGACCGTGCCGTCGGTGGGGCTGTGGGTGGTCGGGCTGTCCGTGTGGCTGGCCGCCCACGCCGCCCTGTCGTCACGTACCCGCGCCCGGATCGGGGACATGCTGCTGCCGGGCCGGTTCCGTCGTCTCGGCAAGGGCGCTCACCGGTTCGCGGCCGCGGTCGGCGCGGTGCTGGTCGCGGTGGTGTTCGTCGCCGCCATCCAGGACAGGGCGGGCTCCTGGTGGTGGCTGGGACTTGCGGTGTTCTGGGGCTGCCTGGCCCATTCGCTCGGCGACGCGCTCACCTTCTCCGCGGTGCCGTTGCTGTGGCCGGCCCGGATCAGGGGCTGCCGGTGGACGCCGGTCGGCACGCCGCGGTGGATGCGGTTCCGGACCGGTTCGCCGGCCGAGACGGTGGTGGTGTGGCTGATGGCCGCGGCCGGGGCCGGTTCGGTGCTGCTGCTCGGCGCCGTGTGGTGAGGCTCCGGCAGCGGATCAGCGGGGCCAGGCCCGGAATCGGTCGCGCAACTGGGCCACCTGGCCGGTGTCGAGACCGTAGGCTGCGAACGCGCGGTCCGGTGTCTGGTCGAGCCGGCGTCCCGCCGCGGCGACGTCCTCGCTGAACAGGCCCGGATCGACCACCCTCGCCAGGCCGACCAGAGCGGCCGGGGTGTGCTCGGCGAGGAACGCCGCCACGTCCACGAAGTCACGGACCTCCGCCCGATTCACCAGGGCGGCGACCTTCCACGCGATCAGGTCGTCGAGAGCCATCACGCGGCCGATGTCGAGCACCACCGGCTCCCTGGTCCGCTGCAGGTGGCCCAGGCTCAACCGGACCGCCCCGCCGGCCGGGCGGAAGGCCACCAGCTCGGCCATCAGGTAGTCGAGGCCGTCGACCACGTCGGAGCCGGTGTCCACCTGCTCGACCGGGATGCCCGCGGCCGCCAGCGCCTCGATCACCGCGTGGGAGGCGGAGGCGACGCTGGCGCCCTCGTCACCGAACACGTCGACGTCCTCGGTGGGCCGGTCGACGATGCCGTGCAGGATCAGCGCCAGACCACCGCCGAGAACGAATCCGAACCGGTCGGCGACGGACAACGCGATCTTCGCGACCTGCAGGTGGAACTCGTCGATGGCGCCCGTCAAACGACCGGCACCGCCGCGAGACGCTGATGAACCTCTTCCCACGCCTGGCGCACGCCGCGAGGCAGATACAGCCGGGGCCACAGCTCGACCAGCAGGTCACCGCTGAGCCACGTCTGCAGTTCGGCGGCCCGGACCGCCTCGCGCAGCACGATCTCATACAGCCGCGCACGGTCGTAGGCGTCGGCCAGGTCGAACCGGCCCGCCGGCGGCGGCGCCCACACCAGCCGGTGCGGCAACGTGACGACACCCGTCGTCGGGCCGCGCAGCGTGCCCAGGTCGGCGACGACGAGCGCACGGCGACCCGGCCGGCTCAGCCGGTCGGATCGCGTCACTGCTGCACGGGCACTCACAAAGTCAGCTTACGTCGGCGGTGACCTCGAAGCACCTGGCCGTCCGGAGCGGGAACGAGCCGCCGGCCCGGGAAGGCCGGCGGCTCCCGCCCCCTCGGTTCGCCGGTCAGCTCGGCAGCGACTCACCGGTGATCGTGAACGGCAGCGTCAGGGCGCAGCCCTTCGTGGCGTCGTTCGACAACTGCACCGCGTTCTTGATCGTGACCGTGCCGGTGGCGCCGTTGGCGTCGATGACCGTCTGGTCCGCGGCCGGGATCGTGAACGACGTACCCGCGGCGCCGATCGGTCCGGACAGGTACTTGTCCTCACCCTGCTTGCAGGTGATGGCGGGCGGGGAGCCCTGCTTGAGGCCGATGGTCCTGACCTTGACCTTGAACGGGTTCGGGTTGGTCACCTTGAAGGTGAGATCGATCTTCCCGCCCGGGAACAGCGGCCCCGAGAACGCGGCGTCCGTGATGGTGAGCTGCTGCTCCTGGTAGGCGGTCGCGGAAGCGGTGCCGTCGCCGGTGACCTGCATGGCAGCCCAGGCGCCGCCCGCGGCGAGAACGGTGGCGAGGCCGGCGGCGGCCACCACGTACTTGCGGGACCGCTTCTTGGCCATCTGCTTGGCTTGGGCGGTGACGGCAGCGTCGGACACGTGCAGGCTCATGTGGTTTTCTCACTTTTCGGATCGAAGGTGCGCCTTGCGGCTTCTGTGCGGCGGAAAGAAGCGTCGCAGTTATGCCTCTTAGCGTCGATCCCCGGATAGAGGTAAACCACATGGACAGCGGCCGACACTGATCATCGACGCCGGTCTGGCCGGCGCCGGCTGGCACACTGGTCGGCACACACGACGCCGGAAAGGGCGGGATCCCGATGGCCTACGGAGTGGTGCTGCGGCCGGACGCGGAGACGTCACGCTCGCTGGTCGAGCTGTCGTACGCCATCGCGGATGGTCACGAGCCGCTCATGGCGCTCGGTGAGAAGGCGCCGCCGCATGTGTCCGTCCTGCACGTCGACTGCGCCGAGGAACAGGTGGCCGGCATCGTCGCGGCGACGGAGCCGTACCGTGGCAGGGTCTTTCCGGCGCGGATCATCGGCTTGCTGTACTCGGTCGTCCCGCCCGGCGACTATTACGTGCCGACGGGCGGTTACTACTTCGGCCTGGAGGTGGTCCGCAACCCCACGCTGGATGCCCTCCACCAGGAGTTCCTCCGGCTCGGGCACCCGCCGCTGGGCTTGGTGGGCGAGGACTACCGGCCCCACATCACCCTGGGTATGACCGCTGCGCCACCGTCGCGGCCGCCGCTGTCGCTGGTGCCCGGGGGAGTGGTCGACCTGACGATGGCCAGCGGTCCGGTCGGCCCGTTCGGGACATTCCCGCAGCTCCGGGAATAGTCAGGGCGACGACTCCGCCGACGACCGTGCCCTGGTGAGGTGCTGACTAAGCTGCGCCCATGGGTGTCGACGTCGTGGGTGAGGTGGCCGCCGCCGTCACCGCTCGGGAGCCGGTCAACGGGATCCGCATCGTCGGCGTCGACGGGCCGAGCGGCTCGGGCAAGAGCCACCTCGCCCGCGGTCTCGCCGCGGCGCTGCGAGCGCCGATCATCGAGATCGACGACTTCGTCTCGTGGGACGACTTCGCCGGATGGTGGCCGCGGTTCGACACCCAGGTGCTCGCGCCGCTGCTTCGCGGCGAGGATGCCCACTACCAGGCCAGGGACTGGACGGACTGGTACGGCAGCACCATCGGTGAGTGGCGGACCCAGCCGTGGGCGCCCACCGTCGTCCTCGAAGGCGTCACCTGCACCCGCCGGGAGACGATCGGCCGCCTCACCTACGCCATCTGGGTCGACGCGCCGGCGCCGCTACGGCTGGCACGCGGCCTCGCCCGTGACGGCTCCCTCGCCGGCGCCGAGCAGCTCTGGCGGAGATGGATGGCTCAAGAAGCGGACTTCTTCGCCGCCGACGGCGCCCGCGACCGCGCCGACCTCGTCATCGACACCTCCGAGCACGGTTGACACCGGATCGGGCCGCGGGGCGGAGGCGCGGGGGTCAGGAAAGGTCGCGGGACGGGGCCTCGCGGTCGCGGGCCGGCGGCTCGTGCTGGACGACGGCGCGGCGCGGACCGGTTCGCCCCCGGCTGCGGCGGCGGTGCGGGCGGGCGTCCGAGTGCGGGAAGACGAACCGCTTGAAGGCCCACAACCGGAAGCACATGGCGATCAGCGTGCCGATGACGATGCCGCTGACGAAGTCGGCGATCTCCTGTACCGGCCGGCTCACGTCGGGCTCCTGGAGCAGGAACACGTAGCGGGAGACGTAGAGCGGCACCGAGTTGAGGACCACGCCGACCGCGCTGACCGAGAAGAACAGCGCCGCCTCGTGATGGCGTTCGCGGCCGCCGCGGGTACGGAAGGACCACTCCCGGTTGAGCACATAGGACAGGATCGTGGCGATGATCGTCGCGAGCGCGAGCGCGGTCACCGGCTTGTCGCTGAGGACGGTCAGCTTCAGCGCGTAGTTGATGACTGTCGTGACGAGGAAGCAGACCCCACCGACCAGCAGGAACTTCACTGCTTCGTGGTGTCTGCGCACGATCTTCGGAAGCCGCATCCCGCCGAGCCTAGTCCGGGTGCGCCAGCGGCCGCCCGGCCCGGTCCATGTGGACGGACGGCCGCGTCGTGCCCGGAGGAGCGGCGCCCGGCGCTGGCGAGGTCCGGCGCCGGCGACGCTCGTCAGGGCCCGGTAACCGGCGACCACCGGGTGGAACGCCCGATCAGGGGGTAGGTTGCTGGCGAGGGCGTGACTCGCGGAAGGTGGGTTCAGTTGAGCGGCATCGCGGCGCCGACACCACCGGTCGAGCCGCTGCTGCACCTGTTACGGGTGTCGCACCACGCACGCCCCGACGATCTGCCGTACATGGCGATGCGGGCCGCCGAGCGTCTCGGCGTCACGGCGATGGTCATCTTCGTCGTCGACCACCAGCAGCGGGTGCTGCTGCCGCTGAGCGGCCCCGACGTGCCGCACCGCGAGCCGATCGCGGTCGACGGGACCCTGCCCGGCCGGGCGTTCACCCAGGTGCACCCCTGCACCGGCGAGGGCGACGGCGGTGGCGTACGGCTGTGGCTGCCCCTGCTCGACGGCGCGGAGCGGCTCGGGGTCCTCGAGGTCGCGGCGGCCGCCGAGCTGGACGAGCCGGGGTTCGACCACTGCGTGGCGGTGTCCTCGCTGCTGGCCGAGCTGCTGGTGACCCGCGGGCTGTACAGCGACGTCGTCGAGCGGGTGCGCCGTCGCGAGCCGATGCGGCTGGCGGCCGAGATGCTGCGCGCGCAACTGCCCCCGCTGACGTTCTCCACCGGCCACCTGATGATCAGCGGTGTGCTGGAGCCGTGTTACGACGTCGGCGGCGACGCGTTCGACTACGCGGTCAACGGCGACATCGCGCACCTGGCGCTCTTCGACGCGGTCGGGCACGGCTCGGCCGGCGGGATGCGGGCGGTCATCCTGGCGAGCCTGGCGCTGGCCGGCTACCGCAACGCCCGTCGGGCCGGGCTGGACCTGGTCGCCACCTACCACCACATCAACGCCGCGGTCCGTGCCTACGACCGGCCGGGCCTGATCACCGCGGTGCTGGCCGAGATCGATCAGCGCACCGGCATGCTCCGGGTCATCTCCGCCGGGCATCCGGGCGGCATCGTGGTGCGGGGCGGCAAGGTCGTCAAGATCATGCCGACCCCGACGGCGCTGCCGGTGCCGCTGGGTGATCAACGGCCGCCGGTCGTGGTGCAGGAGGCCCTGGAGCCCGGTGACCGGCTGCTGCTGTACACCGACGGGATCGTCGAGGCACGCTCGGCCGCGGGGGAGCAGTTCGGCCTGGACCGGCTCACCGACTTCACGATCCGGGCGATGGCCGACCAGCTGTCCGCCCCGGAGACCACCCGCCGCCTGGTCCACGCGATCCTCGACCACCAGGGCGACGAACTGCAGGACGACGCCACCGTGCTGCTCGTGGAGTATCGCAGCCCGGCGCCCCCGGACTCGGCCGCCGAGCTGGTGGTCCCACCGGCCGGCGCCCTGCTGGACACCTATCCGGCGGGGTAGGGCGCGAGCCGTACCCAGACCTGTTTGCCCTCGCCCTCCCGGCGCACGCCCCAGGTGTGCGCGAACGCGTCGACGAACACCAGCCCCCGGCCACCGGCGCTGTGCTCGTCGATGTCCCGGCGGTGCGGGACCCGGCTGGAACGGTCCGCGACCGACAGCCGGACCCGCCCGTCCTCGGCGTGCACCCGCAGCGCCGGGCAGCCACCGCCGTGCCGGACGGCGTTGGTGACCAGCTCGCTGACGATCAGCGTGGCGTCGTACAACCAATCCTCATCGGTGAGGCCCCAACCGGCCAGCAGCGTCCGCAACGCGCGACGTGCCGCCGACGCCGCGCCGTGGCCGTCCGGCAGTTCGATCTCGGCATTCAATTCGCTGACCACATCGGCTTCCCCGTTGTCCCCGTGACAGCGATCACCTATACCCCCACACCCCAGGATCAATCCGACCAGGGGGTACGAGTGACAGCGATCGCCTGCTGCGGCGGCCCGGACCAGCGCCGTGGTGGTGTCCGGCGGATCAGTCCTCGCCGGTGGCCGGCAGCACGACGATGCCGTCGTCGTCGCTGACCACGCGGGCGCCCGGGGTGAAACGGCAGCCTCCGAACTCGACGACGACGTCACGGTCACCGGCTCCGGTCTTGCCGCTCTTGCGCGGGTTGGAGCCGAGGGCCTTGATGCCGACCGGCAGCTCGCGCAGGGCGGCGACGTCGCGGACGGCGCCGTTGATGATGACGCCCGACCAGCCGTTGCCGACGGCCAGACCGGCGATGAGGTCGCCCATCAGCGCGGTGTGCAGCGAGCCGCCGCCGTCGACGACCAGGACACGGCCGTCGCCGGGTTCGCTGAGGACCGACTTGAGCAGCGCGTTGTCCTGGAAGCAGGAGACGGTGACGGCGGGGCCGCTGAACTGGGCCACACCGCCGTACTGCCGTAGCTGGGTGTCGCAGGACTGCAGGTTCTCGCCGTGCTCGTCGTACAGGTCGGCGGTGGTGGCGGCCATTCCTGGTTCCTTCCGGGTCGGTGGAGTCCGCCGACAGTCTCGGCCGGACCGGCCGGGGAACGATACGCCACCCCGTGGCCCGGACGTCCGGCTACTCGTCGCCGGGCTCGCCGGCCGGCTCCAGCCGGACCTGGCGACGGGTCCGGTCGACCTCGGCGATCCGGACGGTGACGACCTCACCCATCGCCGGCATCCGGGGCAGGACCGACCCGTGCACCAGACCCGCGATGCCCGGCATGACGCGGACGAAGACACCGAAGGGCGCCACCTTGACGACGGGTCCGCGCAGCACCTCACCGACCCGTTCGGCGAACGCGACGAGCGGGTCCGGCTGCAACGCCTTCAACGACAGCTGGACCTGCCCGCGATCGGCGTCGAAGTCGAGCACCTCGGCGGAGATCCGCTGACCCGCGTGCACCACGTCGGCCACGTTGTCGATGTGATCCCAGGTCACCTCCGGGACCCGGATGAAACCGGTGCCGGTGGAGTCGGACGGGAGATCCCCGTCGAGGCGGACGAAGACCCCGAAATTGTGGACCTCCGAGACGGTGCCCCGGACCACGGCGCCGCGCGGCGGCGGGCCCGCGTGAGTCACGCGCCAGTAGTAGCCGTCCGGGTCGAACAGGCGGAAGTCGTGCAGACCCCACGGGCGCAGCTGTAACGCCTCGACGGTGGACAGCCGGGAGCGGCAGTGGTCGTACAGGACCGACACCTCCTCGGCGGTGTCGAGTTCGAGGACGATCTCCACGCCCGCGCCCTTGGCCTGGCCGGGCGGCTGCCGGGCCGGGTGGTCCGCGGCCGGCCCGAAACCCAGGACGACCTCCCCTCTCCGGAGGGCGGCATACCCGTCCGAACGCCGATCCACCTGGAAGCCCAGCATCCCGGTGTAGAAGGCGACGCTCACCTCCAGGTCATCGACGAACAGCTCCATACGTAGGCGCATCAGTCGATCATCCCCGGGCGTTCCCCGCCCGCGCCATCCGGTCGCTACTATTCGCCTTCGTCAATGACAACGGGGGACAGGGACAGTGAGGGTCAGGCGAAGCCATGCCCGGAAGTTCATCGCGATGGTTGCCGCGTCAGCTCTGATCGGAGCGGGCGCCCATGCCGCGGCGTCCTCGCCGCCCGGAGCCTCCGGGACGGTCGTGGCCGGGCCCGGGTCCGAGGCGCCCACGTCGCCGGCGGCACGCGAGCCCGACGCGGATCAGGACGACCTGCATGTCCGGCGTCCCGTCCAGGTCGGCCGGTCCGTCCGGCCGGCCGAGAAGCCCGCCCTGGTCGCGGCGGCACGTGACGCGGTCCGGGACAACAGCAGGGCCGTGCACGCCGTCGCCGGCGAGAAGTACCAGCCCAAGGGCATCGTCGTCGACAGCGGCGGCGCTCGGCACGTGCGCTTCGGCCGCACCTGGAACGGGCTCGAGGTGCTCGGCGGCGACTTCGTGGTGCACACCACCGGCACGGGCAGATTCGCCGGCGCCACGGTGGCCCAGGACGCCGCCGTCGACGTGTCCCGCACACCCGCGGTGGCCGAGCGCGACGCGATCGCGACGGCCGGGAAGCAGCTGACCGGGCCGGCGGAGGCGCGACTGGTCGTCGACGCCCACCAGGGCAAGCCGGCGCTGGCGTGGAAGGTGACGATCGCGGGCCACCTCGTCGTGATCGTGGACGCCACCACGGGCCGCGCGCGGCGCTCGTACGACCTGATCAAGGCTGCTGACACCGCGAGCGGGCACGGGCATTACAACGGCGAGGTGAAGCTGTCCACCACCCGTACCGCGGACGGCTCCTTCACCCTGATCGACGCGGACCGGGGCGGCAACGCCACCCGCGACGCGCTGAACATCCCCGACCGGCCGACCGAGGCCAGCTCCCGGGCGTTCGTCGACGCCGACGACGTGTGGGGCGACGGCACGACGGCCGATCGGGTCACCGCGGCCGTCGACGTGCACTACGGAGTGGCCCGGACCTGGGACTACTTCAAGGACACCTTCGGTCGGGCGGGCATCAACGGCGACGGCAAGGGCGTCACCGCGTACGTTCATCGCGACGTCGACTGGGCGAACGCGTCCTGGAGCGACGCCTGCCTCTGCATGTCGTTCGGCGACGGTGACGCCGCCCGGCAAGCGTTCACGTCGATCGACGACGTCGCGCACGAGATGACGCACGGGCTCACCTTCCGCACCGCCGACCTCGTCTACGAGGGCGAGTCCGGGGCGCTCAACGAGGCCACCAGCGACATCTTCGCCACCCTGGTCGAGTTCGCGGCGGGCAACCCGAGCGACGAGCCCGACTACCTGATCAGTGAGAGGACCGGCCCGCAGCCGCTGCGCTGGATGGACGAGCCCACCCGCGACCGCAAGTCGGCATCGTGCTGGACCCCGGCGGTCCGGAACCTCGACGTGCACCGCTCGTCCGGTGTGGCCAACAAGTTCTTCTACACCCTGGCCGTGGGCAGCGGCACGACGCGGTGGGGCACCAGCACCCCGTGCGGTGGCGCGGCCCCGGTGACCGGCATCGGCAACGACGCGGCCGGCGCCATCTGGTACCGCGCCCTGACCACCTACATGGTTTCGAGCACCGACTTCATCGGGGCGCGGCAGGCCACGCTGCAGGCGGCGACCGACCTGTACGGCTCGACCAGCGCCGAGCGATCCGCGGTGCAGGCCGCGTGGCTCGCGGTGGGCGTGGACGGGTCGGGCACCGTGCCGCCGTCGGACGCCGCGCCCGTTGTCGACCCCGTGACGTTCACCCCGGCGCACCTCGGCACACCGGTGCGGCATCAGCTGACCGGCCGCGACCCGCAGGGGCAGCCCCTTCTCTGGGCGGCGGAGGATCTGCCGCCCGGCCTGACGATCGCGCCGGACGGCCTGATCAGCGGCGTGCCGACGGACAAGGGCGGATGGACGGTACGGATCCACGCCACCGATCCGGACGGCAACTGGGCCAACGCGACGAACACGATGTGGTACGTCACCGGGCCGCCGACCGTGCCAGGGCTGATGCCCACGCCGCCGACCTTCAACGTCGGTGTCCCGGCCTCGTTGCGGGTGCGCTTCGAGGACTACCCGGACTTCCGCGTCCTCGGCCAGACGACGTTGGTGACCGTGGAGACCAGCGGGCTGCCCGACGGCCTGACCGCCACCGCCGTCGCCGACCCCGACCTCACGTGGATGACCAAGGTGACCGTGGCGGGCACCCCCACCACGGCGGGCACCGGGACGATCCGGTTCACCGCGACCGATCCCGACGGTGAGACGGCGACGTTCGACCTGCCGTATACGGTTGGACCGCCGCCGGCGCCCGCGTCCGCGTCCGTGCGCTCCGGCGACGCCGCCGGCACCGCGATCGTGAACTGGAGCGAGCCGGCCACCGGAAGCCCTCAGGTCACCGGCTACGTCGTCAGAGTCACGCCCGGCTCGGAGCGGGTGGTGCCGGCGACGACCCGATCGGTCACCCTGACCGGTCTCGACCCGGCGCGGGCGTACGAGATCGGGGTTCGTGCCCGCCGCACCGCGATCGACAGCGCCGAGAAGGTCGGGACGATGAAACCGGCCCAGCTGACGCTGTCGCCGTCGTCGGCGACCGTCGACCCCGGCGGCCCGGTCACCCTGACCGGAACGGTCACGGGTCCGCCCACCCTCGGCCGGCTCTTCCTGGAGCAGCAGGCCCCCGCGGTGGGCACCTGGACGCGGGTCTCCGCGCTCACCGCGGATGCGGCGGGGGCGTGGAGCCTCACGGTGAACCCCACCGTGACGACGGCCTACCGCGTGTCGTACCCGGCAGGCCTGATCGGCTGGTGGCCGGCCACCAGCACGACCACGACCGTCCGGGTCGGCACGGCCGGTCCGGCGGGCAGCATCGTGTCCCCGGCGCCCGGCGCGCGTGTCAGGGGCTCGGTCAAGGTCGTCTTCCGTGGTGGGTTCGATGTCGCCTCCGCCGAGGTCAACGGCGTGGCGATGAAGCGGGCGGGCAACGATTGGTCGGCGACAGTCGAACCGAGCGGCGGCCGGCTCGTGGTCGAAGCCGCCGACAGCGACGGCTACCGCAGCCGGTTCACCCAGACCGTGGTGGTCGACAACGACGGCCCGGCCGCGACCGTGAACCCGAAGCAGAACACCCGCGTCCGCGGCACCTTCACCACCTCGGTCACCGCCGTGGCGGACGCTTCCGGCGTGGCCAAGGCGGAGCTGTGGGCGAACGGGAAGTATCTGGGCGCCGGATACACCAAGAAGGTCGCGACCGGTAAGAGCAGCGGCAACGTCACGCTCGTCTGGAAGCTGACCGACAAACTCGGCAACACCCGCAGCCACACCCGGACCGTGGTCGCCGACAACAAGGCGCCCTCGCTCTCGATCACCGCCGCGCCGGGCAACAAGGCGAAGGTCAAGGGCACCGTGAAGGTGTCGGTGAAGGCGTCCGACGCCTCCGGCGTCGCGCGGGTCGAGCTGCTCGTGAACGGCAAGGTCGTCGCGACGGACACCAGCGCCGGCTATGTGCTGCGCGTCAACACCGCACGGCTGAGGACCATGAAGGTACGGGTCCGCGCGTACGACAGGCTCGGCAACGTCACCTACACCGGCACCCGCACCTGGTACCGCAGATAACTGCAGCTCAGCTCCGGGTGGTGTGCCGGCGAGACCGGGCACACCACCCCGGTGCGACGGCGTCCGGGTCGACCGGCCGCTCGTGACCGTGGGGGAGTGGCGTCAACTGGCAGGATGGTCGGCGTGACGTATCAGGTGCGGCCGCTGGGGCCGGGGGATCAGCAGCTCGCATGGGATCTCGGGAGCCTCACGTTCGGCTATCACGAGCGGCCCATGCCGGAGGGCTGGGCCTCCGATGGGGCCGGCCGCCGGACGCTCGGTGTCTTCGACCCGGCCGGGCGGATGGTCGCCAAGGCGGTGGACCGCGAGCAGGGCCAGTGGTTCGGCGGCCGGATCGTGCCGACCAGCGGCATCGCCGGCGTGGCGACCGCGGCCGAGCTGCGCGGGCGTGGCCTGGGCCGGCTCGTGCTGACCGAGCTGCTGCGGGGCGCCCGGGAGCGCGGCGCCGTGATCAGCACCCTGTTCGACACCACGCCGGGACCGTACCGGGCACTCGGCTGGGAGGAGGTCGGCGCGCTGGTCCACTACACGGTGCGGACCCGGGTGCTGGCCGAGATCCGCCCCGGCGCCGGGATCACGCTGCGGCCGGCGACCGAGGCCGACATCCCCGCCGTCGGCGACGTGTACCGCGAGGTGGCGCGGACGAGCACCGCCATGATGGACCGTTCCGGGCCCGCTTTCGTCACGCCGCCCGCGGAGTTGCTGGCCGGGCACGACGGCTTCACCGTCGCCGTCGACGAGGCCGGCGCCGTCGTCGGGTACGCCACGTGGGATCGCGGTCCCGGCTACGACGCGAGCGGCAAACTCACCGTGGACGATCTGATCGGGCTGACGCCCGAGGCGACGCGTACGTTGCTGGCCATGCTCGGCGGCTGGGCCAGCGTTGCGCCGACCGTGCTGATCCGGCTGGGCACGGCCGACCCGGTCTGGTCGCTGCTGGCCCGGGGCGACGCCACACCCGAATCCACGCACCCGTGGATGCTGCGCGTCGTCGACGCTCCCGCCGCGGTCGCCGCCCGCGGCTGGCCGCGGCACCTCACCGGCGAGGTGGATCTGGAACTCACCGACGACGTCTGCCCCTGGCATCAGGGCCGCTACCGGTTGAAGCTTTCCCAGGGGTACGGCCGGCTGGAGCCGGGCGGCGCGGGCACCGTACGGCTGACACCACGCGGTCTGGCCTCCTGGTATGCGGGCGCCGCCACCCCGCAGCAGCTACGTCGCAGCGGTTTCCTGAGCGGCGGGGACACCGGCACCGACGACTTGCTGCGCACCGCCACCGCCGGTCCCGTGCCGACGCTGCACGACTACTTCTGAGGCCGGCGCCATTCGCTGCGGAGGACGGCGAAGACGAGTTCGTCCTCCCGGCGGCCTTTCAGGAGGCAACCTTCGACGAAATGGGCCTCCTGACGCATGCCCACCCGCCGGAGCAGTGCCGCTGACGCGCTGTTTCCGGCGACGCAGCGACCGACGACACGGTGCAGGCCGAGCCGCTCGAACGCGAGGCGCAACAGTTCGCGTACCGCCTCGGTTGCCATTCCCTGTCCCTGGAACCGAGGACTGAACACGAATCCGATCTCGCCCAGGCCGCCGGTTTCGCTGAGCCATACGAGTTCCACCTGGCCGATGACGGTGCCGCTGCCCGGGTCGGTCACCGCGAGGCTCAAGCAGTCACCCTCGCCGGACAGGGCGTCCTCGGTGACCATCTGCCGTACCGCCGCGGCCACCTCGTCGCGATCGCGCTCCCGCCACGGCATGTAACGCGCGACCACCGCCTCGCGCTGGTAATCCCAGACGTCCTCGACGTCGTCGGCGTCGAAGGGCCGCAGCACCAGCCGGGCGGTCCGGATCGCATCGATACGCGGCAACATTCCGGCTATTCTCGCCCGCTGCCGGTCCGGCGTCGAACCGCCCGGCGCGGTCAGTCCCAGAAGCATTCCAGGTGATCGGACGTCTCGACCGCGTCCGCCTCGACGCAGAATGCGAGGGCATCGGCCCGCAGCTTGTCGTCGATCTCCGGCGCCCAGACGGTTTCCAGCGACACCCGATAGTCCTCCCGGTCCGGGGTGACCGCGTAACCCTGCGCGTAGGTGCCCGGGTGGTCGCAGACGAACTGGAAGATCTCCCAGGCCGGCGGGGCCGCGTTCTGCCGGTCGTCCGGGTCCAGCCACTTCCCGTCGAACAGCGTGGCCAGCTCGGCGGCGTCCACCGGGCCGAAGAATCCGGCGCCGCCGGTGAAGGTCTCGCCGTTGCCGAGAAAGTCGATGAAGGAGAGCAGCCGGTCGCGGGCGGCGGCGTCCCGGTTGAACGGGAACGGGTCCAGCGAGGCCGGCCGCTCGGCGTCGCAGAGGGCCGGCCGGACCGGGGGACTGGTACGGGCGGGCGCGCTGGTGGTGGTGGCGGCGACCACTGCCGCGCCGGCCACGGGCTCGCCGGAACCCATGGTGGAGGTGGCGGCGACGGCAGCCAGCCCGCAGGCGACCGCGACACCGGCGGAGACGGCAAGATTCGTCGAGCGGCGCACCGGGAGAGTATGCCGCCCCGTGATCAACTACCGCGACCCCGATGCGCCTCCCCTTATGATGATCGCCGCGAATCCCACGGGGCAGGAGTCAGCTGTGTCTTTCCGTTTCCAGCTGTTCGACCCGGCCGGTGCGACCAGCAGCGAGATCGCGGCCCATGTGAACTTGGCGCGTGCGTGTGCGGCGGCCGACCGTCCCTCGGAACCCGCGCCCACGTACGACAGCGTTGTGGTCTCCCTGTCCACCGGAATGAGCGGCCGCGGAAGACCGAACGTCTGGACCGCCCATCGGGGCGAACATCTGGTGGGAAAGGGAATCGTCAGCCTTCCCGCCGACGAGAACACCGACCTGTCGCTGATCGACGTACAGGTCCATCCGGAGCACCGGCGGCGAGGAATCGGTACGGGTCTGCTGCAGCGGATGATGCCCACGATCACGACGCCCGGCCGGGTCACCGTGGCGAGCTGGACAACGATCGAGGACACTCCCGCGGCCCATTGGGCGCGGCATCTCGGTTTCCGGGTGACCAAGCGTGTGGTGGTGCAGGCGTTGGACCTGGAAACGGTCGACCGCGGTCTCTGGGAGCTTCCGGCTCCGGCCGGATATCGGCTGGCGCATTGGCGTGACAGCGCACCGGAACACCTCGTCGAATCGTTCGCGGCGGCACGTAACGCCATCAACGACACGCCGATAGGTGACCTGACCCTCCAGATCCCACAATGGACCGTGGACCGCGTCCGACGTGAGGAGGCCGTCCTCCGCGACCGCAACGTCGAGCAGCATGTCGTCGTGGCCGTCCATGAGCAGAGCAACCGGGTGGCCGGCCTGACCGCATTGCAGTTCTACAGCCCGGACGCGCCGCTCGGCTATCAGCACGACACCGCGGTGCTGGCCGGACACCGGGGGCTGGGGCTGGGCGCCGTCGTCAAAGCGGCGATGCTGCGGTTGATCAGCGCGGAAAGGCCCGCGACCCGGCGATTGGTGACCTCGACCGACGCCGAACAGGCCCCGGCACGCCGGATGAACCAGCGCGTCGGTTTCGAGCCGGTACGGACGGCCATCGTCGTCGAGACACCGGCGACGGACCTCGCCGCCCGCGTCCGCGCCGCACAGCCACTCTGATCAGGAGAGACGGCGATACTTCGGTCACCCGTTCAGTGAAGCGAACTGTCGCCCCGGCTGATCACCGACGGTGATACATGATCACTACGCTGACCGGCTCACGACCATGCGGAGGCCGAGCGCAATCATGATCAACGGGGACCTTTCCGGGGCGGCGGATGCCCAGGCGAGTACGCCTGACACAACGCTGCGTCCTGGCCTGCCGGCGGGCCGGACGCTGCGGATCATCACCGTTGCGGTCGGCGTGGCGATCGCCGTGTACGTGAGTTTCTGGATGCCGGTCGGCTATGTGCCCACGGACGTGAGCCCGATCGATCCCGAGGGTCAGAGCGTTGTGCAGCGGTTCGGGCCGTTCTTCGCGTTGCTGAGCCTGCTGCCGGCGCTCGTCGCAGCGATTCCGATGACATTCCCGGCCCGGGCACAGGGCTGGGCTGGCGCCGGTAGCGCGGCGGTGCTGACCGTTTTCGCCGTCAGCGCGGGCAACCTCGGTCTGTACTACTTTCCGGTTGCGATGCTGCTCTGGGCGGCCACGATCGTACCCCTCGTGCTTGATCGTGGCATTGGCCGTAGTGCCGCCCTCGTCTGGCGTCTCGTCGCCGCGGCATTCCTTGTGCTGCCGGCTCTGCCGGCCGGGTCTGCGATTTTCAGCGACGATTCCGGGATCGTCTGGATCGCGGTGGTGCTCTGGGTTGTGGCGCCAATCGCTCTGGCGGCACTGTGCGTGTGGGGCATGCGGGTGGGCTACGCCCTGACCGCATTCGCCGGCGCGGCGGTCATGGTCGCGGCAGTGGTCGAGCAGGGCTTCCTGTTCGCCGCCTTCTGGCTGGTCGCGGCGGTCTATCTGCTGATCGGCGCCAGCGGCTTCACCGTGACGAGAACGGTTTCCGTGGCCCGGCTCCGTCCCCGTTTCTAGAGACTGTCGGTCTCATATCGGCCGCGCAGCTCCGAAAGCAGATCGACGGTGAGTTCGGTGCCGGCGGCGACCGCGGCGTGAACGTCACGGAAGTATTGTTCGTAGCCCGGCGGGGTGTACATGCAGAGCGCCCGGACCGGCGTGTCGTCACTGGCGTTGCGGAAGCCGTGCACCGAGCCACGGCATGCCGCCACCAGATCGGAGGGGCCGAGGACGATCTCACCGTTCTCGGTCGCCACCGTGAGTTCACCCGACAGGACGTAGAAATACTCGTCGTGGGCGCGGTGGACATGCGGCCGCGCCCCCAGCGTGGCCGGCGGCACGGTGAACTCCTCCAGGCCGAAACGGCCGCCGGTGTGCTCACCGGTGAGCTTGAAAAGGTGCCGGACCCCGGCCGCCGAAATCGGCTCACCATCCGCGGCCCGCACCACCACGGCCGGCACCGACGGTTCATCAGTCATGCCGCGAGTCTGCCAAAGTGGTTTCTACAGTGCGGCCTCGATCTTCTTCGCCAGGGACGGCTTCACGTTGCCGGAGACCCGGACCAGGGTGGTTCCGGTCGTGTAGTGCCATTCGGTGCCCAGCGCCGGGCTGTCCTTGAGCAGGCCGAGAATGTATTTCGAGCGGCGCTGCAGGCTGTCGGCGTCCGGGAATCCCTCGACGACGAGGCCGCGGGCGATGGTGTACGGCTCGGCGCCGGTGTCGCCTCCGGGCAGGTCCGCGGATGCGCGGCTGGTGTAGCCGTTGGGCCGGCCGAACAGTTTGTTCGGGTCGGTGTCCTCGTCCTGCACGGCGAACCTGGTGAGGCCGAGATCCGCCGCCTTCAGCCTGTCGATGGTGGCAGCCGCATCCACCGCCTCCGCCGGGGTCGGTGACGGCGCTGTGGCAGCGACAGCCGCGGAGGTTGCCGGCGCCGGTGGGGCGCCGGCTGGGGCAGTGCCGTTTGAGCAGCCGGCAGCGAGGGCGACGGTGACGGCGGTGATTCCGAGGAGTGATATGCGCACCACCGCACAGTAGTGACTGCTGCTCCTGCCCGATCGGTCCGGGAGGAGGTGGTCTGATCCGGCAGCCGGATCGCCGTCCGGCAGGATGGTGGCATGGCGACGATTCTGGTTACCGGCTCCAGCGACGGCATCGGGCGGCACACGGCGGAGGTCCTGGCGGCGGACGGGCATCAGGTGACGTTGCACGCTCGCAGTGAGCGCCGTGCCGAGGACGCCCGGCGGGCCGTGCCGCAGGCGCGCGGTGTGATCGTCGGTGACCTGGCGTCCCTGGCGCAGACGCGGGAGCTGGCCGCCCAGGCGGTCGGGGCCGGGCCGTTCGACGTGGTGATCCACAACGCCGGCGTCGGTGGTGGGCAAGCCGCCCCGGCGGTCACCGAGGACGGGCTGGAGCGCATTTTCCAGGTCAACACGCTCGCGCCGTACCTGTTGACCGCTCTGATGCCGTCGCCGGGCCGGCTGATCTATCTGACCTCGGGGCTGGAGGCGGACGGCCGGGCACGCCTCGACGATCCGCAGTGGCGGGGCCGGCCGTGGGACGGGATGCAGGCCTACAGCGACTCCAAGCTGTACGACGTGATGCTCGCTTTCGCGGTGGCGCGGCTTCGGCCCGGAACCCTGAGCAACGCGGTCGACCCGGGCTGGATCCGCACCCGGCTGGGCGGGCCGGACGCCACCGACGACCTGCCGGAGGGCGCCGACACCCAGGTGTGGCTCGCCACCTCGGATGAGCCGGCGGCCGTGGTGACCGGCCACTACTTCAAGCGACGCGCGTCGCTGCGGGCCAACCCGCAGGCGTACGACGAGAGCCTGCAGGAGCAGCTGCTGGCCCTCTGTGCGGATCTCACGGGTGTCAAGCTTCCGGCCTAGTCGCTGAGCGACGGCCCGCCGAACGGGTGGTCAGGCCGGCACGCGGGAGGTGTTCACGCACTCGGCGACGTCCAGCACCAGCAGGAGCCGGCCTTCGGTCTTGTACGCGCCGGTGACCAGCGCACGGGACGGGCCGGTCAGGGTCGCCGGCGGCTCCTCGAACATCTGCGCATCGAGGTACGCGACCTGGCCGATCCGGTCCACCAGGAGGCTCACCGGCTCACCGGCGTACCGGACGATCACGTTCATCACCAGACCGGACATGTCGCGGCGGGGCAGCCCGAACTGGACGCGCAGGTCGACCGCGGCGATCACCTGCCCGCGCAGGTTGAACAGGCCACCGACCGCGTTCGGCGCCATCGGCACCGGGGTGTACTCGCTGTACGACAACACCTCCTGGACGGCGTCCACGTCCACGCCGAAGAACTGGCCGGCGACCTCGAAGGTGACGAACTGGCGACTCGACATGTGCTGCTCCCGGGGTGACGTGCGCGTCGGTTCACCAGGAATGTCGGTAGGTCGGGCACCCCAGACAAGGAGTCCGGCGGGTCAATCCGCCGAAGATGCGCCGACCGAGTCCGACATCACTCGGCGGAGGGCGTCGCCGCAGCCGGCAGGGGTGATCGCTTAGGCTCTGCGGTGTGTACGAGGCTTCGCGGATCTGCCGCTGCGTCATCTGTCACGACCACGGCGATCGCGACGACTACGACGCTGCCGACCAGGGCGTGATCGGCAACGTCAACGAGTTCGGGTGGAGCGTCACCGGCGTCGCCGCGGACGAGCAGGGGCCCGGCTGGTCGTACACCATCGGCCGTTGGCACAGCCGGGGCGAGCCGGAGCTGGCCATGTTCGGCCTCGATCTGCGTGTCATGCAGTCGTGCCTGAACACTCTCGGCCAACGGGAGGGCCTCGCCGACGGGCAGTCCCAGGATGATGTCGTCAAGGGCTACCCGCTGCAACTGCGGACCGTCGAGCCGGGGTGGTTCAAGGCCTTCTTCGGTCAGGCGATCTGGTTCTACCGGCAGCCGCCCATTCCCTTCCTGGAGGTCGTCTGGCCGGATCGGGACGGGGCCTTTCCGTGGGAGACCGGCAGCCTGACCCAGCCACACCTCTGGCTCCCGCCCGCCGAGCACGCGCCGGGCGTCTGGACCCAGGATGTGCCCGGGGAGCTGATCACGCGCGAGCCGTGAACAGCCACGCCGCCCGGCGCAGCACCACCCCGGGCCGGTCGGCGAGGCCGGCGACCAGACGGTCGTGGAACTCCTTGCGGCGCTGTTCGTCGAGCGCGTCGAAGAACCGCCGGGCGCCGTGCGTGGCGTACCACCGCCACAACGCCTCGGGATCCTCCAGTTCGAGTTCCACCTCCAGATGTCTCCGGGTCACGTCGCGGAAGCCCACGCCGGCGAGGGCGGCGTCCGCATCGAACGGCGGGACGACGGTGTTCTCGGCGGGCAGGTGGCGAAAGAACTCGTTGAAGAGCTCTTGGCTGCGATCGCCGGGCTCCGAGCCCTCGGACAGCGGCCCCGGCACGGTGAACGCCAGGAGACCTCCCGGGGTGAGGACCCGCTTGATCTCACGCAGCGCGGCGTGCGAGTCGGTCAGTAGATGGACCACGAACCCGGCGGTGACCACGTCGAACGTGGCGTCGTCGAACGGCAGGGCCGCCGCGTCGGCCACCTGGACGGCCGGGAGCGTGGCGGCGAGACGGGCCACCATCGCGGTGGATCCGTCGACGGCCGACACCTCGTACCCGTGCTGCCGGGCGGCCAGAGCCACCGCCCCGGCTCCCGCTCCCACGTCGAGCAGCCGTGCGCCCTCCGCCGGTGGCGGCAATGCGGCGATCATGAGCCGGCCGAAGGAGCTGAAGAACGGGACGACGGTGTCGTAGGACTCCGCGACACGATCGAACACTTCGATCCAGGCATCCGTCATGAGCCGGATCATCGACCCGACAAGACAATGATGTCCACCGATATAGATGTACGGTGCCGACATGGACGCGGACAGCACAGACGGTCTCGCCCCACGCAGATGCCGCCGGCAGGATCTTGCGCCGCTGATCATTACGCAGGCTGTCGTCGGCGGGTTTCGGCTCAAGGGCAGCCGGTCGTCAGGTGGGCCGGAGGGTGGCGTCGAGGTCGCCGAGCAGCAGGGCGATCGCGCTCACGGTGCTCCAGGCCGGGTCCTGGCCGTGGAGGCAGGTCTCCAGTTGTCCCACCAGGGAAACGACACGGTCATCGGCGATCGGCATCGCGCGCAGCTTCTCGCAGAGCGCACGGCAGCGGTCGAGGTCGGTCGTGGTGGGGCGGCTCATGGAGTCGGCGCAGCGGCCGAACGCCTCCCCCAGGGCGCTGACCACGGTGCGTACGCCGGCCAGGTCGTTATCCTCCACGCGTCAGAGGCTAGCCAACCGGGAGTGGGGGAGCGCGTTGATCGGGCGCGGGCTGGTGAAGGTGGAACGGCTGGGCTGGTGCGAGAGCGGCGCGTTGGCCGAGCGCGCCGTCGGGCCGGTGCATCTCGTGTTCGACGGGGGCCGTGGCCTCTTTGTCAGCGGGCGAAGTGACTGGTCGCTCGAGGTGGTCGAGACCGCGCCGGGGGATTCGGCGTGGCTGACCGCCTACGACTACGACTGGCACGGGTCCCGGTGGGTGTTACGGGACGCGTCCGGCGAGGCGCCGTTCGCGGCGGTGATCGCCGAGAGACTCGCCGCCCTGGAGCCGGTGCGTGACGAGGTCGGCGAGGTGGTCGGTCTCGACCTCGGCTTCGGCGGCCGGACCGTCACGCTTCGTATGTCGGAGGGCGAGGTGACGACGTGATCCAGCAGACCCGGCGGCAGATCAGCTGACCGCGGAGTGCAGGCGCCAGCCGTGCGAGCCGGCCCGCTTGGCCTCGTACATGGCGGTGTCGGCGCGGCGCAGCAGCTCGGCCGCGCCGTGCTCGCCGGGCCGGGCGACCGCGATGCCCACGCTCGCCCGGATCCGCAGCATGTGCCCGGCCAGCGGCTCCGGCTCGGCGAGGCGGGCGATGATCCGCTCGGCCACGGTGATCGCGTCGTGCGGGTCGCCGATCTCGGTGAGCAGCACCGCGAACTCGTCACCGCCGAGCCGGGCCACCAGGTCCCGGCCCAGCACGCTGGCGCGCAACGTGCGGGCGGTGAACACCAGCAGCTCGTCGCCGGCCGCGTGGCCCAGCTCGTCGTTGACCTGTTTGAAACCGTCCAGGTCGAAGTAGAGCACCGCGCCCAGCGCCGAGCGGCTCTCGCCGGAACACCACGAGGTCAGCCCGGTACGCAGCGCGGCCGGGTTGGCCAGTCCGGTGAGCGCGTCGTGGGTCGCCTCGTAGGCGAGCTTCTCCTGGTAGGTCTTGCGGGCGGTGATGTCGCGGTGGTTGAAGACCAGACCGCGGACGGCCGGGTTGTCCAGCAGGTTGCGGGCGGAGATCTCGTGCCAGCGCCAGGTGCCGTCGGCGTGCCGCAGCCGCGCCTCGACCACGTGCTCCCCGTCGCCGCCGAGCAGCTTCTTGAACATCGTCTCGGTGACCTCGGCGTCGTCGGGGTGGATCAGCTCCGCCTGCCGGGCCAGGTGCTCCTCGACGGTGGTGCCCATGACCCGTTCGACGGCCGAGCTCACGAAGACCGGCGTGCCCTTCGCGTCGGTGATGACCGTGACGTCGTGCGAGTCCTGCAGCACCGCGCGGAACCGCTCCTCGCTGCTGGTCCGGTCCTGTTCGGCGGCGGCGCGCGCCTGCGACTCCCGCCCGATCAGCACCATCGCGGTCAGCACCGCGGCACCGCCGACCAGCCCGGCAAGCTGCGCCGACCGGTTGTCCAGATACGACGGCGCGAGCCCGGCCCACACGGCCGCCTGCCCGGCCGCGATCGCCACGATCACCAGGGCCACCACCGCACGCCAGCGCCGGGCGAAGTCGTCGCAGACCAGCCAGCCGACGATCACGAAGTCGAACGTCATCACCGGGCCCCAGCCGGTCAGATACAGCACCGCCGCGGTCAGCGCCAGTTGCAGTGCCGTGGTCGCCAGCCCGGGCCGGGCCGTCGCCAGAGCCGTCACCACGACCGTACCGATGATCAGGAACGCGTTGAAGTGCCAGATGTTGCCCGGCACGGCGAGGCCGAACGCGTGCAGCGCCGTCAGCGAGGCGACACCGAAGAGTGCCTCGATCAGGCGGAACCGGCGGAGCAGCTGGGGCATACGGCCTTCTTCGGTGCCACGGGGCCGCCGTTGAGGCAGGCGCGGGTTGCCTTACCGGAGCGGTTGCCCGTAGACGCCGGCCAGGATCTCCTCCTCCAGGGCCGGGCCGGTCGGATGCCAGCCCAGCAACGCGCGCGTCCGGGCACTCGACGCCGCCATGCCCAGGCCGAAGAAGAAGCCCACGACCCCGAAGTGCTCCTCGGCGCGGGCGGGGTCGACCGAGGTCACCGGCAGTTGCAGCGCCTTGCCGAGCGCCTCGGCGATGGCCCGGGTGCTGATCGACTCCTCGGCGACGGCATGCAGGCGTACGCCGGCCGGGGCCCGCTCGATGCCGAGCCGGATGAGGCGCGCCGCGTCGGAACGGTGGACGGCCGACCAGGCGGTGGACCCGTCGCCGAGATAGGCGGAGACACCGCTGCGGCGGGCGGCCTCGACCAGGAACGTGACGAAACCCCAGTCACCGGCGCCGTGCACCGACGGGGCGAAACGCACGATGACGGTACGGACGCCGCGCCCGGCGTAGCTCAGGGCGAGGTTCTCGCTGTCACCACGGGAGTCCGCCGGCCCGCGGTCGGTCTCCAGCGCCGCCCGGCCCTCGACCACGCCGGACAGCCCGTTGGCGACGACGAACGGGCGGCCGGTGCCGGTGAGCGCCTCGGCCATCGCGTGGACGGCGGCCCGCTCGGCACGGTCGCTCTCCTCCGGGTCACTCCAGTCGTGCTTGTTGGCCAGGTGCACCACGGCGTCGGCCTCGGTGGCGCCGCGTCGCAGCGCGTCGAGGTCGTCGAGATCACCGCGCAGGGCGGTGGCGCCCTTGGCCGCCAGTTTCGCGGCGGACTCGTCGGAGCGGGCCAGGCCGACGACGCGGTGACCGGCGGCGAGCAGCTCGTCGGTGGTGGCCGAGCCGATCCAGCCGGTGGCTCCGGTGACGAAGACATTCATGCGGTTTCTCCTCCTCGGAGAGTTCCGGTTCACGGTGTACCGAAACTGTAGACGATAACGAGGCATGGTGCCTCGTTATTTGTGCCGAAGAAACGAGGCACGCTGTCTCGTACGATGTCCGCATGATCGAACCGAAGGGTCGCGGCGGCCGCCCCCGCAGCGAACAGGCACGCGACGCCGTCCTGCACGCCGTGGACGATCTGCTGCTCGAGGTCGGCTACGCGGCCCTGACCATGAAGGGCATCGCCGAACGCGCCGGCGTCGGCCGGCAGACCGTCTACCGCTGGTGGTCCACGAAGGCGGAGATCCTGTTCGAGGCGTGCGTGACCGACGCCGAGGAGGAGCTCACGATCGCACCGGCGGACACCCCGACGGCTGAGATCACCAACTACCTGGACGCCCTCGTCGCCTTCCTGACCCGCTCACCGGCGGGCGCCGCCTACCGGGCGTTGCTGGCCGCCGCGCAGCACGACACCGCGGTCCACCAGCTGATCACCTCGCGCGACGTGCTGGGTGCCAGCGCGAGAACCGTCCTGACCCGGATCACCCCCGGCGTGACCGGCCTGGACCACGCCACGGCCCGCTTGATCGGCCCCACCTTCTTCTGGATCATGACCGGCCGCGACCCGGCGCAGCTCGACACCCGGGCCCTGGCCCACGACTTCCTCCGCGACTGCGCCGTCTGAGCCACCGGAGTGTCCCGGACGGGCCGATTGGTCCGCCCGCGCGAGGGTATGCGGCCGGCATGGAGCGAGTGAGCAGCAAACACGGCCGGCGTCTCGACGAGGAGTTGAAGCACGAGGTGCGCGGTCACGAGCAGGGCATCGCCGGCGGCCGGGCCGAGGAGTGGCGGGTTCCCGAACCGGCCGGGGAGGACGAGCCGGAGGTCAGCCGGGTGCCGAACGCGGACGCCGGCGCCGACCTCAGCCGCTTCGGCCGTTACATCGGACTGTCCAGCATGCCGGGCGACCGCGAGGCCCTGCGGCGCGGCGCCGAGACACTGGGCGCGCCGGACGACGTCCTCGGCGACCTGGACCGCCTGCCCGACGGCGTGCAGTTCCACACCGTCACCGAGATCTGGGCGGCGCTGGGCCGCGGTTCAGCCGACCGGCGTCCGGACTGATCAGATTCAAAGACCTTCCCGCGGTACGGCGTCCGCGGCGATCGGCACGGCGTGACGAATGTAGTCGTTCCGGCCCTACAGAGTCAGCGTCGGCGGCCGGTGGATCCGGAAGAAGCCCGTGGAACTGCGGGGGCCGCGGCGACGCGACCCCCGCGCCTATTTCACACTCAGACGCACCAGGGCTCGCCCGGGTCGCAGGAGTCGAGGTAGGCCGAGGAGGCCTTGTCGTTGCGGACCTGGCCACCGAAATTGACCTTGGCCCATGGCTCGATGACCTGGTGACGGCCGCCGTAATTGGTGTTCTCGAAGACGATCAGATACTGGTCGGTGTTGTTGTGCACCGACGACGCCTGGTCGTTGAGGTTCACTCCGTTGTGGAACTTGTGCTGCGAGAACACCTTGACGCCGGCGCCGCCCTGGGCCAGGCCGGCCAGCGTCGCCGGGCTGCCCGCCAGGTTGAGGTCCTGGTAGAAGCACACCTGCCGGGCCGGGCAGGCGTAGTCGGCGGAAGCGGGCGAGGAAATCGCCAGAATCGAGCCCGGCACGGCCATGGCGATTCCCGCCCCGGCAGCCGCGATACGCCTGTTGAACATTTTCACTGATCCTCCTTGAAGCACTGTGGTGTGCCGCGAAAAGCCTAGGAGGACGCACTTGAGAAACTGTTCATCGTCACTTGACGCAACGATCCGGCGGGTGATCACGGCGCCCGGCGTCGTTGCCGGGCGCCGCGTCGGCACGTCCTACTGGAAGTCGCAGCCCGGGTTGGGGGCGTCGACCGACAGCGGTGAACCTGTCGGCAGGACGTACAGGACCTCGAGGATCACCGGCACCGTGCCGCGGTTGACGCCGATGTGCACGTTGCCGTCGCCGCTGGGCTCCTGGATGAAGCTGCCGCGCCGGTACACGCCGTCGGACTCGCACGTCGAGGCGAAGTGGCTGAGTGTGCCCTGCTTGACCCAGCCGTACAGCTCGCCCTTGTGCCAGTGCCAGCCGGTCGCCTGACCGGCCGGGATGGTGATCTCACGCAGGATGTAGTCGGTGTCGCCGACTGTCTTCTGCGAGATGATGGTGCCGCTCACGCCCGGGCCGGGCGGGGTCGCCTGCGCCGGCGCCCCGACGGTGAGCGCCGCCGCGGTGGCGGTGGCCGCCAGCCCACCGGCGAGCATCAGTCTCCGTGTCACGGATTTCTCCCTTTTCGGTCTTCTCCGGTGTCGTCCACGATCACGGTAGAGACGCCCACTTGTCTATCAGTGGACGATTTGTTGACCGTACGCTCGACTCCGGAGCGCGTTCACAAACTATCCAGTGGGGCCTGTCAGGGTGAGCACCGAACGTTTCCCATCGGTGATCGGAGTTTCGACAATGACCAAGCCCACGATCGTCCTCGTCCACGGCGCCTGGGCCGACGCGTCCAGCTGGAACGCCGTCGCGACGCAGCTGCGCGGCCAGGGCTTCACCGTGCTGGCGCCGCCGAACCCGCTGCGTGGGGTGGAGTCGGACGCCGCGTACCTGTCGTCGTTCGTCGCGCAGCGCACCAGCGGGCCGGTGGTGCTCGTCGGCCACTCGTACGGCGGTGTGGTGATCAGCAACGCCGCCGGCAACGGTGGTGACGTGCGGGCACTGGTGTACGTGAACGCGTTCATCCCGGCCGAGGGGGAGAGCATCTTCCAGATCCTCGGCGGCTCCGGGTCGGCGCTGGACGTGCCGGACCCGACGACGGTGCTCGACATCGCCGGCTACCCGGGCGCCCCGGAGGGTGACGCGGAGGCCTTCCTCAAGCCCGGCACCGTGCACCGCTACTTCGCCCAGGACCTGTCCGAGGACGACGGCTGGCTCATCGTCGCCGGTCAGCGGCCGATCACCCTCGGCGCCAACGCGGGCGCGACCGTCACCGCGGCCTGGCGGACCCTGCCGAGCTGGGCCGTCGTCGGCACCGACGACCTGGTGATCCCGGCGGCCACCCAGCGGTCGATGGCGGAGCGGGCCGGCTCCAAGATCCTTGACGTGGCCGCCTCACACGTGTCGCTGGTGTCGCAGCCGTCGGTCACCGTCGAGGCGATCCTGGCCGCCGCCACGCACGTCGGCGAGTGAGGATGCCGCGTCTGCCCGCCGCCGGGCTGGTCGTCGCCGGGCTGCTGCTGAACACGGCCTGCTCCGGCGGCGGCGAGGCACAGCCGTCACCGGCCGGGACGCCGGGCACGTCCCCGAGCGCCGCGTCCCCGCCGGCCGCGGCGACCACCACCGCTGCCGGTCCGGCCTCGAGCCCGCCGGCCGCGACGTCCCAGCCGGACACCGGCTCCGGCTCCGGCGGCGGGGACGTGTTCAGCGGCACCCGGCAGGTCTACCTGCTGCCCGAGAACAGCGAGGCCACCCTCGGCGTGGTGGGCGGCGGCAGGATCGGGCTGTCCGAGGCGTTCGACGACAACGCGCTGTTCGTGCTCACCCCGGCCGGCGGCGACCGGTACCGGATCCGGACCGCGAAACTGCGGGCCGGTGGTGAGGCGCTGTGCGTGTCGGCGAAACTCGGGGCCGGTGGCAAGCCGGGCGCCGTCGTGACGACCGGCTGCGACGCGGCGGCCGGGGATCAGCTGTTCCGGTTCCGGCGTACGGGCGAGTCGAACGGCAAACCCACCTACACGATCCGGACCGGCTCCGGCACGTACATCATCCAGGATCCGAACGGTGACATCGCCGGGACCGGAACCGGGGTGGCCGCGGTGAGCATCGGGGAGGGCACCCCCGACATCGACACCCCGTTCGTCATCCCCGACAAGGGAAAGGCGACACTGCCACCTCCGGTGGGCTGACGAACCTCCAGACGTGGCGCCCGGCCGGTGATCCCGGCCGGGCGCTGTAGGTGGTCGGCCCGGCGGGTCACAGGTTGTTGATCCGGGCCAGCAGCTCCGCCTCGGTCAGGTTCTCCAGGACCGCGTCCTGCTTGCGGCCCAGGACTGCGATCAGCTTCTCCTTCTCCAGCTTCTTGGCCGCCGCCGCCTTCGCCGCCTGCTCCTCGGCGATGCGTACGGCGATGACGTGCTTGACGACCTCCAGCTTGGTCTCCAGCGTCGCCTTGGCCGGGTTCGCCTCGGTGGCCACGAACGACTCGGTGTCGACAGCCTTGAGCTCGGCGTTGACCGCCTTGGCCACGTCGTCGAGGCTGAAGCCGGACTTGGCGGTCAGCGGAAGCTCCCACAGCTGTTCGGTGGTGAGCAGGCCCTTGGCCGACGGGTAGCGGAACTTCTCCCGCGTGGCCTTCTCGAAAATGGTCACGATGCCTCTCTCGTACATGAGGGACAGGAAAATCAGAACTGGATGCTGATGAGGCGGCGCCGGCCGCCGTTCATGGTCACCTTGGCGACCACCGAGTTGCGGACCGTCGAGCTGAAACCGAGCCCGGACAACTGGTCGGAGGTCGGTTCACACTTCGTACGGTCCCCGAGGACCTCGAACACCTTGCGGTGCGGCTGCAGGTCGCGGCGGAGGAACTCGTTGTAGATGCCGCGGGTCGGCTGGTCGTTCACGCAGTCCTTCAGCATGAAGAAGTAGTGGCGGTTGCCGACCTCGTTGTCGTCGAAGTAGTTCGGCGAATACATGATCGTGGACACCGGCACGAACTGTTCGGTGGTGATGCCCCACAGGTCCTTTCCGGCGCTGCCCGACCGCATGTCCTTCCCCGGCCGGAATGCGGTGATCACCTCGCCGGCGACCGTCATCCGGCCCACCTCGACCGTCTCCTTCTGGGCGACCGCCCGCTCGTAGCTGTAGTGCTCGACCTTCCCCGCGCTCTCCGTCTCGATCACGAAGCCGCCCCGGCTGCTGTCCCGCTTGCGGAACTGGTTCACCTCGATCCGGTACTCACCGTCGGCGATCTTGCCGGCCCAGGTGACGTTCTCCACCGGCTCGTCCGAGAGCGGGCTGCTCGCGTTCATGTCGACGTCCAGCTTGTGGCGCTTGTCCTGATACCAGATGTGGGTGCCGTCGGGTTCGTACACGTGCAGGTCGAGATCGTCGTGGTTGAACCAGGACAGGCTCACCCGCAGCTTGCCGGTGACGTTGCCGCCGGCCCGCTTGACCTTCTCCCTGATCGAGTCGGTGACGTTGCCGCCGTACGACCAGGCGAAGTCGTTGTCCCAGGTGAACAACGGCGGCGCGGCCGGGTTCCGGCCGGTGGTGAGGCTGACGAAGTGCGGCTCGTGACTGTTGCCGACCCACAGGTCGATGCTCGCGGCGCCGGGAAGGATGTCCTTCATGAAGGCGACGACGGGGACCTCCTCCGGCTTCGCGTCCCGCCCGCCCGCACCGGACGGCCGCGTGGTGGCCGCCTGCATGAGCAGCCCTTCGATGCCGTCCTTCATCCGCGACCGGGTGTCGTTGTCGACCCACAGCACGTTGTTGACCGACACGTCGGACAGCCGCGCGAACCGTCGCTGCAGCGACTCCTCGAGACCCAGCTCGCCGATGGTCTTCATGGCGGCCTTCACCATCGCCGGCGTGATCAGCGCCGTGGGACGCTGATAGTTCTGCGGCGCCACCTTCGTCTCGAACGACCGGACCGCCTGCTCCAGGTCGACGCCCTCGGACAGGTCCTGCACGAGGGTGCCGATCACCGTGTTGCGGAACCGCGCCGCCGGGTTCATCGCGTTGGCGAACACGAAGACCCGCCCGTCGGCCGCCTGCGCCCACTGGTTGCGCAGCGACCGGAACTCGGTCACCGCCCGCCGGTGCTCCTCCCCGCGGTAGAGGGCGTTGTCGTCGATGAGGTCGACCACGGTGTCCAGGGCGTGCGGGGTCAGCTCGGCCAGGCCACGCTGGAACACCTGCACCGCGGCGTCGAAGGCGCCCCGTGCCGGGCCGACGTCGGTGGTCCGGTGCCGGTCCGCCACCCGGCCGTGCAGGTGGTGCCACACCTCGACCTGGCCGTCACGCAGCGTGCGGGTCGTCTTCGTGCCGTACTGCGCCTCGGTGGACCGGAAAATGCCGGACAACGGCAGCGTGCCGACGAATTCGTCCATTGCCGCGGCGACCACGGAAAAGACAGGATCAAAGGCGGAAACCCCCGACCAGAGGGTACGGACGTGTCCGTCCTGGATCTCGACGACATTGCCGAAGTTCTTGACGAATCCGCGACAGGTCGAGCAGTCGTACTCGGACCGCTCCCGAAACCGCAGATTGGTGCCGGCGGGGAAGGATTCGAGAAAGGTGAGCCAGAGCGAGTCCCGATCGAGCCCGTCGCCGACAACGAACAACTCACCCTTTGACATTGCGGACAGACGCGTCCCCACGTCTGCCACGAACTGCTGAAAATCGGCCACTGTGCCATCCCCCTTGGTCCCCGGAGATTCTATGGAGCGGGCACGATCAGAGAAACGCATTTCCGGTTGTACGCCCGTTCGCCGTCGCCCACACGCAAGCCCTCGGCCGGTGGTGTGCGTGGCTCAGCGGCCGTTGGAGATCTCCTGGGTGCAGTTCTCCCGGCGCGGCTCGTCGCGCCAGAGGCAGATCTGCACGGTGATCGGCTGTCCGCCGATGGTGGTGGCGACCGCGGGCGTGTGCACGTACCCTCGCTCGGTCCTGGCCAGCGCTGTGGCGCAGCTGCGCCAGCGGCCGTCAGGGGTGCTCCACCGGATGCGGGCACCGCCGGCGTGCGGGTCGTGGTCGTCGGACCCGGCCCGTCCCCAGTAGTAGGTGCGGCCGTCGTGTCGCGCGTAGCGGGCGGAGCCGTTCATCTGGTCGAAGTCGAGGGTGGGGCTGAGCCGGGTGGCCTGGTCGTCGTCGAAGAGCGCCGGGGTGTCGGTGATGACGTCGTCGCCGGTGGCCCCCAGGCCGCACTCGGCATCGGCGGCGATCAGTTGCGCACCCTTCCGGCCGTCGGCGACCTCGTCCTTCCGGCCGTCCACGACGAAGAAGGCGCCGACGCCGGCCAGCACCACCGAGCCGACGACGCCGACGGCCAGCGGCCAGCGCTTCCGGGGGCGGCGGGCGGTGACGGGCGCGTCGACGACCGGGGCCTCGGCGGGCTCGTCGCGGACCGGCACGGTACTCGGCGCCTTCTCGTCCGCTTGCCGCGCCGCTTCGTGGAGCGCGGCGATGTGGGCGCTGCCGGCCGTGAGCCGGTCGGCGTCGTCGTCGGTGAACGGCACGCCGGCGATCTGATGCGCGGCGCGGGCGACGGCGGCCACCAGGACGGGATTGGCGATCCGGCGCGGCTCGCCGGCGAGGACCGCCGCGACGTCGTCCTTGTCGACCGAGAGCCCGGGGGCGAGGCGTTGGCTTCGGATCACCTCGGCCAGGTGGCGCAGCGAGGCGGGCTGCCGGCGTCGCTTCGGCGGCAGTGCACCCGGTGGCGGGGTGTAGACACCGTCCCGCGCGGCCCGCACCACGGCCGCGTTGAGCGTGGAGGCCAGCAGCCGGGCGGCGTCGTGGACCTCTTGCCACCACGGCGGCAGAGGCTCCGTCGATGCGGTATCCATCGACACGGATTATGCCAATCAGCGTCGAGTCATCTGTCCCGAGGGGACAGTTGGTGTCGAGCGGGGGACAGTTCGCCCTGGTCGGAGCGAGTCTCGTCGGCCTACCGTCCTCGTCATCGCTGATCCGGCGAGTTCGCTCAGGCACGTCCGCGGCAGCGCCGTTCCGGGCGGTCACTCACCGATCGGCACAGTCCAGCTCCTCTCACTGGATCAAGGAGAACGGCATGGCTTCAGTCCTCAGGCGCGTCGCGGCGGTCGCGGCCGCCGCGATGACCGCTGTGGCGCTCGCGGCGACTCCCGCGCACGCCACCGACGGCAACAACTACATCTGGAACATCGGCGCGGGTGACCTCGGCGTCATGCACCTGCTCGACGGTGTGTACACCCACGGCAACTACGACCAGTTGCTGCCGCAGTATCAGAAGACCAACAGCTACTTTCCGACGTGGAAGTACTCGGAGGGCTACTACATCGGTGCCGGCTATTGCGCCTGGGAGTGGAAGCGCTGGGCCGAGAACGACAGCTGGGGCGAACCGGTGGTGGTCTACACCACGGGCACGCAGTGGACCTCACGCAATTACAACTACCGGGTCCTGCCGTACAAGCCCGCGCCAGGGCTCAGCTGTTTCGCCTATGACCCGCCGCTCTGAGCCGCGTTCGGTGTGATGGCGCCGATCGGCTTCGGAGTGCCCGTTAACGTGGTCGAATGACGTGGATGAACCGGGTGGCGGAGCGTTGCCGGGAGCTTGTGCGGCACCCGGCAACCCCCGCCTTCTACGGCGTGTGCGACCGGTGCCGCCACGACTGGCGCGAGCACCATCCTGACCGCGGCTGCGGTGAGTGCGGTTACGAGATCGAGCACGGCGAGCCGGGCGCGCCCGACGCGGTGTGTTCCGTTCGCGCGCCCGGCGGCTCATTCGTGTAGCCGGTGCGATCGGAAGGTGGGTGACGGAGATCGGGCACCCGGTGACGGACCTGCTGGCGCGGCTCGCCGGAGAGGACCCGGAGGCGGCGCGTGAGGCCGCCCTGGAACTCGGCGACCGCCGCGAGTACGGTGCCGCCCCGCTGATGCTGGAGATCCTCGGCGCCACGTCCGATGCGAGGGTTCGCAACGGCATCGCGTATGCGTTGTCGGCGATGCGCGTTCCGGAGATGTTCGAGGTCGTCGTGGAGCTGCTGCGGCAGGAGCGTACCCGCGGCTTCCGCGGGACCCTCCTGTACGCCTTGCGGCCGTTCGACTGCACGCCGATCCTGCCGCTGCTGGTGGACCTGGTCATCGGCGACTCGTGGGAGGCGGCACGCGAAGCGGGTTACCTGATCACCGAGATCGAGGTGGTGTCCACCGACACCTGGTTGCCGCTCGAGGAGCGGCTACGGGCGGCCCTCGAGGTGGTCGAGGATCCCGGCCGCCGCGAGATCATCGCATTCCTGTCGGAATTCTTCGAGAACGATGCCGAGGAACCCGCATAGCGGGGACGGCGAGCACCCGGCGGCGGTGCGAGGGCTGTCGTCCGTACGACCGTGGTGCTAGCACCGTGGGTGGAGGCCGCCGATGGGGGCCGTCGATGTTCCGATCGTGGGTGGATGGCGGCGCACGGACATCGGCCGACACTGGGCGCAACCTACTGAAAGCGGGTCCGTCCGTGTTCGCCACGCTGTCCGATCGCACCGCGTCGATCGTCTTCGTTCTGCTGGTTCTGGGGTGTTCGCTGGGCACCGCCGACGTCGCGGGCGGGCTGATCCTTGCCCTGTCCCCGCTGCTGGTGGTGCTGGTGATGCTCCTGGTCGTCACCCGTGCCGGATACACGCGGGACGGATGGGCGCGGCTGGGCACGGGCCGGCTCGGGTTGCGGCACTGGCCTCTGGCGATCGTCACCACCGCCGGTGTTTCCGTGCTCGCGACGGTGGGAGTGGTCGCGTTCGGGCTCGCCCGGTTCGCCGCCCCGGAACGGCCGTGGCTGCCCGATGTGCTGGCGTTGTGCATCGCCGGCCCGGTTCTGGCGTTCGCCGAGGAGATCGGCTGGCGCGGCTATCTGCAGCCGAGACTGGCCTTTCTGGGTGAACGGGCGGCGATGCTGGTCATCGGGCTCGTCTGGATCGGATGGCATCTGCCGTACATCCTTTTCACGCCCTTTTACCACAACGACGGGAACCGGGTCCTGGTGCTCACGCTGTTCGGTGGTTCCGTGATCGCATTCTCGTTCCTGTTCGGCTATCTGCGGATCATTTCCGCCAGCGTCTGGCCGGCTGTGGTGGCCCATTTCGCGCACAACGCCACGTTCGCCGCGCTGACCATTCCGATCGTGACCGAGCACCCCGTGGCGGTCAACGAGTACCTCAGTGGTGACACCGGATTTCTCGTGCTGCTCGGCACCGCCGCGTGCGCTGCCGCGATCGGTGTCAGCCGGGCGCGGGCGAACCGTCGGCCGATTCCAGCGTCTGCGCGAGTATGACCGCCTGAACCCGGTCACGAAGCTCCAGTTTGCGCAACACCGAGCCGACGTGGGTCTTGACGGTGGACTCGGCCACGTGCAGCCGCACGGCGATCTCGGCGTTGGTCAGGCCGAGCCCGATCGCCGCGAGGATCTCGCGCTCACGGGCGGTGAGCCTCGCCAGAGTGGACGGTGCGACGGCCGGCCGGTCCTCGCTGGGCATCGCCGGTGTCACGAGGACGAACGAGTCGATCAGGCGACGGACGAGCCGCGGCGAGACGGGTGACTCACCGGCCGCCGCGGCCCGGATCGCCGCCAGCAACTCGGTCGGTCCGGCGTCCTTGACCAGATATCCGCACGCGCCGGCACGCAGGGCGGCGACGAGCAGATCGTCGGAGTCGAACGTCGTCAGCATCACGACACGCGGCGGATCCGCGGTGGCGAGCAGTTGTCTGGTCGTCTCGACCCCGTCGATGCCGGGGAGCCGGATGTCCATCAGCACGACGTCGGCGCGGTGCTCCGGTCGGCGGAGGGCGTCGAGCGCCGCCTGCCCGTCGCCGGCCGACCCCACCACGAGCAGGTCCGGGGTCGCGCTCAGCAGCATCTCGAAGCCGGCGCGGACCAGTTCCTGATCGTCGACCAGGAACACCCGGATCGGCTGGGGCCGGCTCATCGGCGGCCGCCCCGGACCGCGAGCGGGATGGTGGCCCGTACACCGAATCCGCCGTCCGGGCGTGGGCCGGCGGTCAAGGTGCCGTCGACGGCGCGCAGTCGTTCCCGCATCCCGTCGAGCCCGTGACCCGCCGTGCCGGCCGGGCCGCAGACGGGGTGTCCGACGCCGTCGTCCTCGACGCTCACCTCCACGGCCCGCGGTGTCCGCTCGACGGCCACCCGCGCCACGGCGTGCGCTCCGGCGTGTTTCAGGACATTGGTCAGCGATTCGCGGACCACCCGGAGCACGACGAAGCCCACCGCCGCGGGCGTACGGTCGAACGCGGCGGGATCGACGTGAACCTCGACCGGCAGACCGGCGGACCGGACCGCGGCGACGAGTTGACCCAGGTCGGTGAGGCCCACCGGCGGCCCGTCCGGGTCGTCGGCCGACTCGGGGTCGCGGAGCACGTCGATCACGCCACGCACCTCGGTGAGCGCGGTCCGGGCCGTCCGGGCGATCGTGGCGAGGACCGTCCGGGCCTGCGCACGGTCCCAGGGCTGCGCATGCCCGGCCGCATACTCGGCCCCGTCGGCCTGCACGATGACGACGGTGAGCGAGTGCGCGACGATGTCGTGGATCTCCCGGGCGGCGGCGACCCGCTCCTGCTGGGCCAGGAACCGCTCGCGTTGCCGTGTGTTCTCGTCCAGACGCGCGTAGGCCTCGCTCAGCGCTCTCAGGTTGGTCTCGCGACCCCGGACGATGTTCCCGATCAGCCAGATCAGCCCGGCGGACAGCGCGAGGAACGCGGCGATGACCAGTGCGTTGCGGGTGCGGTCGGGCTCGGTGCTCCACCGGAAGCCGGCCACCAGGCTCCCGGCCAGCCCGGCTCCGAGCGCACTCCACCGGACCAGCAGCGACGGCACGTGCGCGGCGACCGTGTAGATCACGAAGGCCTGGCCGATGTTGGCCGGCAGCGGAATGGGCAGCACGACGAGCTGGACCACGAAGATGGCCGCCGACCACACCAGCAGGGCGGCCGGCCATCGGCGCCGCAGCGCCAGCGGCAGAACGGTCAGAGTGCCCACGACCAGCCCGGGCAGCCCGCCGAGCAGGCTGGACACCCCGAACACCAGCCACATCACCCCGGCCAGAAGACCGTCCACCAGCAGGGGACGCGCGCGTGACCACCGGTCGACGCGGGCGGCGAGGACCGTACCCGGTTCCACCGCCCTGCCACCGTGTGTCGGACTCACCGGCCTCAGCCTAGACAGCGTCCACGGCCGCACGATCACCTGGATCCAGCGGTGTCGTCGCGGTCGTCACCTGAGACCCACGCCGTTGCGGGCCGCCGTGGCGAGGATGTGTTCCCGCTCCCCGGGCAGCAACGCGGCAGTGGGCATCGGCAGGAAGCCGGCACTTCTGCTCGTGAAGATCATCTGACCGGGGATCTCGTGGATGTGGCGGAGAGCCGACCAGGCGTAGCCGTGCTGAGCGAGGGCGCTGGAACGCTGGATCCCCCAGTCGCTGACGGTGTACGTGCCGGGCGTTCCCAGCAGCCGCCAGCAGCGGTCGCTGGCCCGCTTGGCCAGCAGCCACGGGACACCGAAGACGGCCAGAAAACCACCGGCGAAGCCGGCCGCATCGATCGACCGGGAAGCGACCGAGTCGATCAGGACGACCACCAGCAGCAGGATCCCCAGGCCCCGGAGCAGCCAGAACACCCTTCTGGCCTGGAACCGCACAGCGGCGGCGACGAGTCCGCGGTCGACTGGTGGGGAGGTCGTGATCGGCACGGCGCCGACCGTAACGCCCGGCCGGTCACGTGCCCATCGGCAATCGGCCCGGGCCGGACAACTCTTCAGGTGACGGTTCGGGCCGGACGGCCGCTCTGCTGCTGGCAGAACACGGCCGGATCGGGTGTCGGCGGCAGCGGCGGCTCACTACCGTCGGCGCATGGCAGACGTGACGTATCACCACCGGCCTCTGTTGCGCACCCTGCTCGGTGAGGTGCTGCGGCGCCGCCGGCTGGAGCAGGAACGGACCCTGGCCGAGGTCGCCCGGGACGCGTGCGTCTCGGTGCAGTACCTGTCCGAGGTCGAACGCGGCCGCAAGGAGGCGAGCTCGGAGATCGTGGCCGCCGTCTGCGACTCGCTGGGCATCGGGCTGGCCGACCTGCTCGCCGAGGTGGGGCGCGACCTCACCGTGCGTCGCGCCCCGGTCCTGCGGCTGGAGACGGCCCGGCTGCGCCGCGCGGAACAGGCGCCGCGCGGCTTCCGGTCCGGCGATGTGGTGCTGCTGGCCGCCTGATCAGGCGGCGATCAGGCGGCGTTGAGCCGGTAACCGGGCCGCTCGCGGCGGGTGATGACCCGGTCGGCGAGCCCGTAGGCGACCGCCTCGGGAGCCGTCAGGGTCATCCGCCGGTCGGTGTCCTCCCGGATCCTGGCGACCGAGTGACCGGTGTGCTCGGCCAGGATCTGATCCATCTCGGCGCGGACCTTGGCCACCTCCTTGGCCTCCACGGCCAGGTCCGGCAGGGTGCCGCGGGCCTGGCCGGACGGCTGGTGCAGGGTGACCTTCGCGTGCCGCAGCACCGCCCGCTTGCCCGGGGTGCCGGCCGCCAGCAGCGCCGCGGCCGCCTGCGAGGCCTGGCCGACACAGGTGGTGGCGATGTCGCACCTGATGAAGTTCATGGTGTCGTAGATCGCGGTCAGCGCGCTGAACGAGCCGCCGGGGGAGTTGATGTACATCCCGATCTCCTGTTCCCCCGCCGATTCCAGGTGGATCAGCTGGGCGATCACGACGTTGGCGACCCCGTCGTCGATCTCGGTGCCGAGGAAGATGATGCGGTCCGACAGCAGCCGGGAGTAGATGTCGAAGGCACGTTCCCCGCTCGGCGTCTTCTCCACGACGGTCGGGATGGTGTAGTGGCTCATGCGGTCAGTCCCATCGGGTGGCGGGCCATGTCGGGGCGTACGTCGTCGACGCTGTCGAGGACACGGTCGATGAGGCCGTACTCGACGGCTTCGTCGGCGGTGAACCAGCGGTCGCGGCGGCTGTCGCGTTCGACGGTGTCGATCGGCTGCCCGGTGTGCTCGGCGGTCAGGCGCAGCAGGGTACGCCCGAGCCGCTCCAACTGGTTGGCGTAGATCTCCACGTCCGCGGCGGTGCCGCCGAACCCGGCCGAGCCCTGGTGCATCAGGATCTGGGCGTGCGGCAGCGCGTACCGCTTGCCGGGGGTGCCGGCGGTGAGCAGGAACTGCCCCATGCTCCCGGCCAGCCCGAGCGCCAGCGTGCTGACGTCGTTGGGGATCAGCCGCATGGTGTCGTAGATCGCCAGGCCCGCGGTGACCGACCCGCCCGGCGAGTTGATGTACAGGTTGATGGTGCTCAGCGGGTCCTCCGCGGACAACAGCAGCAGCTGCCCGCAGATCCGGTTGGCGATCGGGTCGTCGACCTCGGCGCCGAGCACGATGATGCGCTGGTGCAGCAACTGGACGGACAACTGGTCGTCGACGGACCCGGTCCCGCCCGGTGTCGCGGCAGTGAATGGATGCATGGTTCTCTCCTCCGGCTCGGCCCTGCGTGCCGTCTCCACCTTCGACGCGACGACGCCCGCCGGCCAAGCGGATCTGCGGTCAGCAGATGAGCCGTCAGTGACGGCCGCGGAGCAGGGCGGCGATCGCCTCGTGGCCGGCCGCGTTCGGGTGGTCGCCGTCCGGTGTCAGGAAGGCGGTCGGGTCGCCGGTGAAGGCCGCCGACGTGTCGAGGTACGCGGCCCCGCTGTGTTCGGCGGCCTGCCGCAGCGCGTCGTTGCAGTATCGGGTGGCGCGTCTCGCCTCCTCGAGGCCGTCCGCGCCGTACGCGCTCAGACCCACCTCGCCGTCGCGGACCACGTTCCAGTAGCCCAGCACCAGGACGGTGACCGGGCTGCCGTGTTCGCTGCGCACCGTGTCGACGATCGACGACACCGCGTCCTGTACGGCCCGCGCCGTCCCCGGATAGTCGTCGCCGTTTTCGAACGCCTCGGCCATGTCGTTCGCCCCGGCCATCACGACCACCAGGCTCGCCGATCTGATGTCGTCGCGGATGTCGCTCGTGCCGACCTGTTCCCGCACGTCGGCGGTGGTGAATCCCGGCTGGGCCAGGTTGATCGACGCGGCATGCGACGAGAGCAGCCGTGCGTACAGATCGGGAAAGGGCCGGCAATCGCAACCGGTGCCGGCCGGAACCGAGTCGCCCAGGGTGACCACCACCGGCTCCTCCGGCCGGGGTTCCGGTTCCGGCGTGGCGCACGCGTTCAGCGTCAGCAGGGCCACCACCGCGAGCGGCCAGCGGCTCAACAGCTGCTGAGAGCGAGCTCGGCGACCGGGGCGGCGGACCGGCGGACGGGCAGGAACGCCTCCGCGGTCAGCGCCGCGACGGCGATCCGCGGCAGGTCGCGGGCGGTGGGGAAACACAGATAGCGAGGTTGCCACATCGGCAGGTACTTCGCGTTCGCCCGGTACAGCGACTCGATCTGCCACACCCGGGAGAACAGCCGCAACAAGCGGTGCCACAGTCGCAGCACCGGGCCGGCGCCCAGTTGCTCGGCGCGGGCGAAGACCGACCGGAGCACCGCGAAGTTCAGCGACACGCGGCGGATGCCGAGAGCCGGTCCGGCCTCGACGGCGGTGACGACCATCAGTTCGGTCAGACCGTTCGGCGCGGTACGGTCGCCGCGCATCAGATCGAGCGAGATCCCGTCGGCGCCCCACGGCACGAACTGGAGAACCCCGCGAAGCTCCCCGCTCTCGTCGTGGGCGAGCACCATCAGGCAGTCCCCGTCGGCGGGGTCGCCGAGCCGGGACAGCGCCATCGAGAAGCCCCGCTCCACGGTGCCGTCGCGGAACCGGTCGGCGGCGTGCACCACGGCGGCGAGATCAGTCGCGGACAGGTCCCGCTGGCGTACCGCGGTGCACGTGTATCCGGCCCGCCGGATGCGGTTGACCGCCTGCCGTACCGACCGCATGGCCCGGCCGTCCAGGCTGAACGTGCCGACGTCGAGGACCGCCTCGTCGCCCAGTTCGATGACATCGAGACCGGCTCGGGCGTACGCCGCCGCGCCCGCCCGCCCGCAGCCGAGGACCGCCGGCGTCCAGCCGTGGCGTTCCCCGTCGGCCAGCCACGCGGCGATCGCTTCCGGCCACGCCGACTCGGCGCCGATCGGGTCACCGGCCGCGAGACTGACACCGCGGACCACGCGGTACGCCACCGCGGCGTTGCCCGACGGCGTCCAGATCAGGGCCTTGTCGGAGCGCAACGCGAAGTAGCCGAGCGAGTCGCCGCCGCCGTACCGCGCGAGCAGCCGCCGCAGCCGCTGCTCCTCGTCGTCGCTGCGCACCGTGCGCGGCTCACCCGGACGCAGGTGCAGCACGACCGCCGCGAGCACCGCGAGCAGCCCGAACGTCCCGGTGGTGTAGCTGACCGTGTCGGCGGCCCACGGCCGGGCGAACTCCACCGGCCCGGTGACGCCGATCAGCCCGAGCGCGGCGTGTTCGGCCCAGGCGCGCACCCCGGGTGTGCCGATCAGATGGTCGGCCCGGACGGCGATCTCGAACAGCCCGAGAAGAAACCCCGCGCCGGCGAATCCGATCAGCGCGGCCGGCGCGCGCCACCGGCTGCGCGGCCCGGGAAGGGCTTTGAATTCCTGGCGTACGGCCACCAGCATCGTCAACAGCGCCGCCGACACGACCGCCGCCGCGACGTCCAGCCCCTTGACCAGATGCAGTCCGATCGCGGCCCCGGCCACGACGACCGCCAGCTGCCACGCCCGCAGCCGGCCCCGCCGCAGCCCCGCGCCGAGATGGATGAGCAGCGCCCCGGCCGCGGCGGTGGCGGCCCGGGCGGAGAGGATCCCGGCGGCCGGCACGAAGGGCGCCAGCGCGGCCATCCGCCCGTGGTGCGCCGGCACCACCGCGGTGATCACATTGAACACGCCGTTGAGCTGGACCAGCCGGGCGACAGCGGCCCGGGACAGCGGCGGCCGGGGCCGCCACACGCGTGCAGACATCACTTGCTCCTTCGCCGTCGCGGCCGGACCGCGTCGTTCCGGCCCGAACCTAGAAGCGCCGTGATGAGAGAACGATGAGACTCAGCGGCGTGCGACGCCTCACGGCGGCGGCCCCGGTGGACCCCCTCGGCCACCGTGGCCGCCGCCGGCTGCGTGACCCGCCTCAGACCTCGGTGGTCAACTCGTAGATCTCCGTCGTCGGGTGGCCGGCCCGCTCGTGGATCCGCATGACCGCCTCCTTGCTGGGCCCGGTGCTGAGGCAGAAGACCTTCCCCGACTCGGGGTCCAGCCAGGCGCGCTCGAAGTGCACCCCCTCCTCGGCCTCGATCTTCAGGTCGGCGTCGTGAGCCTCGGCGAGCTGCTCCGGGGTGACACCGACGAATCCACTGTGCACGTCCATGAACTTGGCCATCGGGGACTTCGCTCCTTGCGGTGGGGTGTTGCTGACAGGGAAACAATGTCCGAGCCCGCGCAGTCGGACATCGGTCATCGCACCTAGGAAGCGCCTCCCCGGTGACCTAAAGTCACCGGCGTGGACAGCGCACTGAGCAGTCCGGTGCTGATCGGACGGGCCGATCTGACGGCGCTCGCCGGGCGGCGGCTGGCCGCCGCCGCCGAGGGCCGCGGGGAGCTGCTGCTGCTCGCCGGGGAGGCGGGCATCGGCAAGACCCGGCTGCTGGCCGAGATCGTGCGGCAGGCGCCGGCATTCACCGTGTTCTCCGCCGGGGCGTCGCCGGGTGACGCCGAGGTGGCCGGGGCCGTACTCGCCGATCTCGGGGCGGAGCTGCGGCGGAACCCGGCCACCGCGGCGGAGGGCGAGGGGGTGTCGCGACGGCTGCGGGAATCCGCCGACGGTGACGCGGACCGGCAGCGCCGGCTGCTGGTGACCGATCTGACCGAGCTGATCGCCGGCGCCGCTCGCGGGCCGCTGCTGGTGACGATCGAGGACCTGCACTGGGCCGACGACCTGACGCTGGATGTGCTGGCCCGCCTCGGCCGGCGGGCGCCCGACCTGCCGCTGTTGCTGGTGTGCACGTACCGCAGCGACGAGTTGTATCCGCGGGTGCCGTTACGCGCCTGGCGGGCCCGGCTGCTGACCCAGCGGCATGCCGAGGAGGTCCGGCTCGGCCGGTTGAGCCGGGCCGACACGGCGGCGATGGCCGCGGCCATCGCCGGCAGCGCGCTGCCCGGCGCGATCACCGGGGACGTGTTCGCGCGCAGCGACGGCATCCCCCTGCACGTCGAGGAGTTCCTGGCGGCGCGCGACAGCGTGCCCGACACGCTGGCCGACGCGGTGCTGGCCCGCGCGTCGGCGTTGTCGGCGGGGGCCCGCCGGCTCGCCGAGGTGGCGTCGGTGCTGGGCCGGTCGTTCGACCTGGACCTGCTGACGGCGATCACCGGGGACGGGCCGGCCTCCGTCGACGACGGACTGCGGGAACTCGGCGAGCGGTTCTTCGTGCAGGCCCACCCGGACCGGTCGACCTTCGACTTCCGGCACGCGCTGATCCGCGACGCGCTCTATGCCGATCTCACCCCGCACCGGCGCCGGTCGCTGCACGCGCGAGCCGCGGCGGCGGCCGTCGCGGCGGGATTTCCGGCCGCCTTCGTGAGCGATCAGTACGAACGTGCGGCACTGACCGAGCCGGCCTTCCACTACGCGATGTCCGCCGCGGGCGAGGCGGCGGAGATATCGGCGCATCGGGAGGCGTCCGAACTGTACGAGCGGGCCCGCCGGACCGCACCGGAGACGCTGCCGGACGCGGCCCGGGCCGATCTGCTGACGGCGCTCGCCGCGGAGCTGGCCGCGGTGGACGACAACACGGCGGCGGCCGCCTGCTATACGGAGGCCTACCGGCTGCGGCTACGGCTCGGCGATCGGCTGGCCGCGGCCGCCCTGCTGCCCGACTGGGTCGCCGTCCGGCATCTGCTCGGCGCGAGCCTGCCGGAACGCACCACGGCGCTGCGGGGCGCGCTGCCGCTGATCGAGTCACGCACCGACCCGCCGGCGCAGGAGGTCCGGGCGAACATCCACGCCGCGCTGGCCGCCGCGTACATGCTGGACCGGCGGCTCGCGGAGGCGATCGAGGACGGCAATCTCGCGCGCTCCCTCGCGGCCGAGGACTGCGATCGGGCGATGCGCTGCCATCTCGACGCCACGCTCGGCGCGGTGCTGCTGTTCGCCGGCCGCCCGGACGAGGGGACGGTACTGCTCGAGGAGTCCATCACACGGGCCCGAGGCTGGCGTCTCGAGGGACAGGCGGCCCGCGGCTACCGCATGATCGGCACCAGCATGTCGGTGCTCGTCGAGTACGGTCCGGCGCTGCGCTGGCTGCCGGAGGGCATCGGGTACGCCGAACGGGTCGAGCAGATCAACGACCGCAACTATCTGGCCGCCCACCTCGCGCACGTGCGATGGGCGATGGGGGACTGGTCCGGCGCGGAGACGGCGGCCCGGCAGGCGTTGGCCGACGGCGGCGGGATCACCACCCGCATCACGGCGCTGCACGTGCTCGGCTACCTGGCGATGGGCCGTGGGGAACACGCCGTCGCGGGGGACCACCTCGACGAGGCGGTGGCGCTCGCCTCGGGCATGGGGGAGTTGCAGCGGCTGTCCCCGGCCTGGTGGGGACTGGCCGAGATCGCCGTCGCGGCCGGCGATCTGACGACCGCGATCGGGCGGTGCGAGGAGGGATTCGAGGCGTCGGCCCGGGTCCGCGACGCCGCCTACCTGTTCCCCTACCTGCTGACCGGGGTACGGGCGCACCTGGCGCTGTCCGGAGCGTCCGCCGCGCGTGAGTGGCTGCGCCGGGCCGGAGAACTGATCGAGGAGCGGGGGATACCGGGGACCCTCGGTGTGCTGCCGCACGCGCGAGGGCTGATCCACCTCCACGAGGGGCGGACCGGAAAGGCCCGGGTGGAGCTGGCCGAGGCGGGCGAGTTCTGGGAACACCGGCGCCGGTTCTGGGAAGGGACGGCGGTGCTGCTGGACCAGGCACGGTGCGCTGTGCGCAGCCGCCGGTCCGGGGACGCGGCGGGTTTCCTCACCGCGGCCCGGGCGAGGTACGAGCGAGTCGGCGCTCCGCTGCCGGCGCACCTGTCGCCGGACGACGTGGCCACGCCCCGGCCGGTGGCGGACCACTCGGGCACGGCTGCCCCGTCCCGGTCACCGCGCGGCGCGGCCCCACCGCGGACGGTCCTGTCGCCCCGCGAACTCGAAGTCGCACGGCTGGTCACGGCCGGGATGACCAACCGGGAGATCGCCGCGCACTTGGTGATCGCGCCCAAGACGGCGGCGGCACACGTCGAACACATCCGCACGAAGCTCGGCGTCTCCCGGCGCGCCCAGATCGCCGCCTGGCTCAGCACCCTCGACTGACCAGCCGGTTCGTCATCGGCCACCCGCGCTGTGGGTTGGGCTACCGTGGCGAGATGCCCCGTCCTCGCGATGAGACCAGCGCCCGCCCCGACCGTATCGCCGTGCCCCGTCCGGCTCGCGTCGATGGCTGACCCGGTCGTCGTCGCCGGCGGCGGGCCGGGCGGCATGATGCTCGCCTACCTGCTCGGCCGGGCCGGCATCCCGGTGACCGTGCTCGAAGCGGCCCGCGACTTCGACCGGGATTTCCGGGGCGACTCGCTCCATCCGTACACCCTCGAGCTGTTCGCGGAGCTGGGGCTCGCCGGCGACCTGCTCGCGCTGCCCCACGTGACCGCCCGCCACTTCCGTTTCCACACCCGGGCCGGGGCGATCACCGTCGCCGACTACGGGAAGATCGACTCCCCGTACCCGTACATAGCGCTCATGCCGCAGGCCCGCTTCCTGGACTTCCTCGCCGCGAAGGTGGCCGCCCTGCCCGGCTGCTCGGTCCGCACCGGGTGCAAGGTCACCGGCCTGGTCCAGGACCACGATCGGGTCACCGGCGCCCGGATCCGCACCGGCGCCGGCGACGAGGACGTGCCCGCACGCCTCGTCATCGGCTCCGACGGCCGGTTCTCCCGCCTCCGGCGCCTCGCCGACCTGCCGGTGCGTCCCCTCGGCGCCGCCAGCGATCTGCTGTGGTTCCGCCTGCCCCGCCACGAGCAGGACCCCGCCGACGCCGACCTCGACCTGTACTTCGGCCGGGACAACTACGCCGGGCTGCTGACCGGCACCCAGGGCTGGCAGGTCGGCTACACGGTGCCCAAGGGCGGCTTCCCCGCGGCCCGCGAGGCCGGGGTCGACCCGATCCGGCGTTTCATCGCCGGGCACATCCCCTGGCTCGCCGACCGGGCCGGCCGGCTCACCAGCTTCGACCAGATCACCCTGCTGTCGGTCGCGATCGCCCGCGCCGACCGCTGGTGGCGGCCCGGACTGCTGCTGCTCGGAGACGCCGCCCACGTCATCTCCCCGGTCGGCGGCAACGGCATCCTGATGGCCGTCCAGGACGCCGTCACCGCCGCCAACCACCTGATCCCCCTGGGCGCCGGTCCCGTGCCGGACGCCGTGCTGGCCGCGATCCAGGCCGACCGGGAACCCGCCATCCGCAAGGTCCAGCACCAGCAGGTACGCCTCGAACGGCGGGTGGCGACAGCCCGCGCGGCCGGCCGCTCGATCAGCCCGCCCGCGATCCTGCGCCTGGTCACCGCCGTTCCCGGCGTGCGCCGCCGCACCGCCCGGGCCAACGCCTACGGACCGAATCCACCCCGGCTCACCTGCTGACCGCCGCGCGGCATCGGGACAGGCGGCTCGGGCCGGTCACACCTGTGGTGATCTTCCGGCCGGATGCTTCGGAGGCTGCCAGGATCGGGGTGTGGATGACGAATCGTCGCTCAGAGAGGCCGCCGAGGCCGGCCGGGAGACGGGTGACGCGCTGGGAGCGCTGCAGGCCTGGTTGCTCGCGGAAGACGCCTATGCCCGCGGTGGAGTGCCCGATGAGGTGCTCAGCTACCTCCAGGACCATGTCGGCCGTCTGCTGGGACCACGGGCGATGGCCGCGGCCGGGGAGTTCCTGAAGCAGTACGCGGCCCGTGACGCCGGTCCGGCCGGGCTCGCGCGGGACAGTTCGGCTCTGGTCGACCTGCTCGCCGCGATCGAGGGCAAGCGGCGCAGGGGTTTCGAGTTCGAGTGGCGCGCGTTTCCGCTGGACGGTGTCGACGATCGGCCGGCGACGCTGCTGGTCATGGCGGAGTACTTCGCCGGGGATCCGGTGTGGGAACGGCCCCGGGGCAGCGGTTCACCGGTGTCACTCGAGGAGCTCGGTGTCTCGGAATCCCTGGGGCGGCGGTTGCGGGCCTGGAACGAGACGTACGAGCGGCACGGGCTCGGCGGCGAGGAGTGGGCGAGTGCCGCGTGGGCCGAGGAGGGCCTGGCGCTGGCACACGAACTTCAGCGGGAGCTGCCCGACGTGGAGGTCCGCTACTTCCACGGCGACGACGACCGCCCGCTGCGGAGCATGTGAACCAAAACCGGCGCGGAAACGGTTCCTCTCTCACCGGTCTCTCATCGACGGTGGCGCAGATTGCCTTTCGTCACCGTGCTGCCGACGAGATGAGCGTCCATGTCCCTGACCGGCATACCCCTGATCCTCGTGGTGGTGCTCGGGGTGGCCGTCGGTGCGGCTGTCACCGTGCTGGCCTGGCGGCGGGAGTGGCGGCCACGGCTGCTGGTGCGGCCCGCCGGGATTCTGCTCACCGAGGCTCTGCTGCTGGTCGCGGTCGGTCTGATCGTCAACCGGTCGGAGCTGTTCTACTCGTCGTGGGGTGACCTGCTCCAGCAGACGGACACCCCGGCGGCCATGCCCGTCGTGCGGGCCGGGGCGCTGGACGACTGGCTGCGATCCCGGGCAGCCGGTGATCACACGTTCGCCTGGCGCCCGGCGGGCTGGGACGGCTGGGGACTGGCCGCGGCGCCGACCGTCGTGGTCCCGCCGGGATACCTGGAGCACCCCGACCGGCGGTACTCCGTGGTCGTGGTCGTCGGGGACGGCTGGACCGGCCCGCCCGTGGGCGCCGACCAGACCGTGGTGGTCGTCGCCCGCACGACGGCGGCGACCACCGCGGCGACCCTCACCGCGGCGATCCCCGCGCAGCTCAGCCACGACCTGCGGGTCACCGCACGGCACTGGGCCCTGGTGTCACCGGCATCGGCGATCGGGCTCGCCGGGCGGGCCGCGGCGGCGGCCGGACAGTATCCGGCGATCGCCGTGGTACGCGACGGGCCGCCACCAGCCGGGTCACGCCGGCCGGTCACCGCCACGCCGGTCACCGACGTCGCGGCCGTGCCGGTGGGCGTGACGGTCGGGCACAGTGACGGGCTGGCCGCCGCCGTCGCCTGGGCCGCCCTGCAGACACCGCCGCCGCTGGCCGCCGCCGAGCCGCCGGTCGCCTGGATCCCCGTCCACCACCACCGCCCGCACCGGCCCGCCTCGCCGGCCCCGGCCCGTACAGGAGGAAGCCGTGTCCCCGGACAGCCTCGGCCCTGAACTGCTCGCCCTCGCCGCCACGGTGCTCGCCGCCGTTCTGGTGAGCCCGCTCTGGAACCGGGCCGCCCGGCCCGGCCGTCGCCTCGCCGTCCGCACGGCCGCCGTGGCCGCCTGCCTGATCACCGCCGCGGCGACCGCGCTCCTGTGGGTGAACCGCCAGGTGGAGGCCTACCCGACCTGGGCCGGGCTGCTGGGCTCCGAACCGGCCACGGCGGTGCCCGCCGCGAGCGCCGGCGGTGCGGGAACCGGCACGGTGACCACGATGACGGTCACCGGCCCGGCCAGCGGACTCACCCTTCCGATGTACGTCTACCTGCCGCCCGGCTACGACCGGCAGCCCGCCACCCGCTACCCGGTCGTCGAGGCGCTGCACGGATACCCGGGATCGCCCGCGCAGTGGCTGAGCGGGCTGCATGCCGCCGCCGTCCTCGACGAGGAGATCGACGCCGGGCGGATGGCGCCCACGGTGGTGCTGTTCCCGTACCAGACGCCCGACCCGGCACTGGACACCGAATGCACCGACCTGGCGGGCGGGCCCCGGGCGGAGACGTTCCTGACCGTCGACGTGCCGGCCGCCGCGAAGGCCCGGCTCCACCTCCGCACCGACGCGGCCGGGTGGGGCCTGATCGGCTACTCGGCGGGCGGCTACTGCGCCACCGACCTGCTGCTACGGCACCCGATGGAGTACGCGGCGGGCGCCGCCCTGTCCGGGTATGCCACACCCGGTATCCGGGTCGGCGACGGCGCCGAGAACACCGGGTACAACGCGCTGTGGCGGCTCGCGCATCTGCCGCCGCCGGCGGTGTCGCTCTATCTGAGCTGCGCGCGCACCGACCGGGCACCGATGCGTGACACCCAGGCGCTGGCCGCCGCCGCGCGGGCGCCACTGTCGGTCACCACGTCCTACCTGGGTGGTGGCGGGCACAATCTGCGCAGCTGGCAGGCGATGGAGGCGCCCGCCTTCGACTGGCTGTCGACGTCACTGGGCCGCCCGGCCGGGCCGGAGATGGGGCGGGTGGCCGTACCACCGAAGGAAACGACAGCCCTCAGGCCGCCGGGAGGCGGACGGTGACCACCGCACCACCCAGCGGCGGCCCGTTGCGCAGCTCCGCGCTGCCGCCGTGCGCGGTCACGACCGCCCGGACGATCGACAGGCCCAGCCCCGCTCCGGTCGACGAGGTGCGCGACGGATCACCGCGGACGAACCGTTCGAAAGCCCGGTCCAGCAGGTCCGGCGGAAAGCCGGGGCCGTCGTCGGCCCACTCGATGCGCACGCCGGCGCCGTCGGCGCCGACCGTGACCCGGGCCGTGCGCGCCCCCGCGGCGGCGCTGTTGGCGGCCAGATTGGCCAGCACCTGACGGATCCGCCCGGCGTCGGCGTCGACGATCACCGGATCACCGCGGACCTCGATACGGACGTCGGTGACCGGGCCCAGAGCGCGAGCCTCGGCATGGGCCAGATCGGTCAGATCGACCGGCTCCCGCAGCACCGCCAGCGCCCCGGCACGTTCCCGGGCCAGCAGCAGCATGTCCTCGGCCAGCCGGCCCAGCCGGGCCGCCTGGCGCTGCGCGGCCGACAGCGAACGGCGAACCTCCTCCGGGTCGTCGACCGCCTGCAACGCCAGGTCGATCTCACCCCGCATGATCGCGATCGGGGTACGCAATTCGTGGCTGGCGTCGTCGACGAAAGCCCGCTCCCGGGCGAACGCGACCGCCAGCCGCGACAGCATGCCGTCCAGCGTCGCGGCCAGCCGGGCGATCTCGTCGTCACCGGCGACAGCGGGCAGCCGCCGGTCACTGTCGAGCGTGGAGATCGCCGCCGCCTCCCGGGTGAGTTCGTCGACCGGCCGTAACGCGGCCCGCACCAGCAACCCGCCGAGCACACACAGCGCGGCGACGAGCAGCGGCGTGGCGACGGCCAGCACGACCAGCTGCCGGTCGCCGGCGCCCTCGACGGTGCTCAGCGGCTGCCCCACCGCGAGGACCTCGCCGTCGCGGCCGGCCGGGCGGGCCAGCAGCCGGACCCGCTCGGGCGTCTCACCCGGGCGCGGCGCCAGCAGCACGACGCTACGGACGGCCCCGCCGCCCACGGCACTGATCTGTTCCGGACGCAACAGGACCTGGCCGTTCAGCCCGGCCGAGGACGCCAGGGGTGTGCCGTCGGCGGCGTAGAGCTCGGCCAGCGGGTCAGCCCGTACCGCGTCGAGGTCCTGCGCCCTCATCCCGGCGATCAGATCGTCGGCACGGCCCGAGAGGTCGGCATCCACCGCGGCGTCGAGCTGCCGCTCCAGCGCGACATAGAGCAGAGAAAGAGCCACGAGGAGTACGAGCGAAGTGCCGACACCGAACACGAGGGCCAGGCGGGCGCGCAGCGAGGAGGGAACAAGCCGTGCCACCGTCACCTCCGTCGTTCTTCATCATGCTCTCATCATCGGTGGCCGAGGATCGGGGGCATGACGTCGATCCCCGCGCGGCGGCGCCCGGCCGACCTGCTGGTCCTGGGCACGCTGCTCACCGGAGCAGTGGTGGTGCTGGTGTGCTTCCGGCAGTCCGGCGGTGCGATGCCGGCGGTGCTGGCACTGTCGGTGCTGTCGGTGGCCGAGTGGGCGGTGGTGCTGATGGCGCTGCGCCGGGCGGACCGGATCACCGCCGAGATCGCACGGCGTCAGATCGGGTACGAACACACCGCCGCCGCCCTGGCCCTGGATCTGCGCGACGAGTTGGCCCTGCTGCACCGTGAGCTGGCCCGGGTCGCCGCCCAGACCGCGATCGCCGCGTCGGCCCCTAGGGTGGGCTGATGCGGATCCTGATCGCCGAGGACGACCCGGCCATGGCCGTCATGCTGGAGCGGGCGTTCCGGCGCGCCGGTTACGCCGTCGACACGGTCGGGACCGGCGCGGACGCGGTGTGGGCGATCACCGAGACCGACTTCGACGCGGTGGTGCTGGACGTGATGATCCCCGCCCCCGACGGCATCGAGGTGTGCCGGCGGATCCGGGCCGCCGGGCGGTGGGCGCCGGTGCTGTTGCTGACCGCCCGCGACGGCACCGGCGACAAGGTGCGGGGCCTCGACGCCGGCGCCGACGACTACCTGACGAAGCCGTTCGTCCTGGACGAGCTGATGGCCAGAGTGCGGGCCCTGCTGCGCCGCGAGCCCGCCCAGCGCCCGGCCACCCTGCGCGTCGGTGATCTCGAACTCGACCCGGCCGGCCGGACCGTGCAGCGCGGTGACACCCGGATCGCGTTGTCGGCCAAGGAGTTCGCGTTGCTGCACGAGCTGATGCGCCGGGCGGGTGAGACGCTGAGCCGTACCCATCTGATCGAGCACGTGTGGGACTTCGCCTACGACGGCGGCTCCAACGTGGTCGACGTGTATGTCCGTTACCTGCGGGACAAGGTGGACCGTCCGTTCGGGCGCAGCACCATCCAGACGATGCGCGGAGCCGGTTACCGCCTCGACCCGCAGGCGTGAGTGGGGGAGGGACGATGACGTACGGGTTCGCGATGGCGGCAGGCTACGACCGAGGGCGGGGTCTTCGGTCCCGGGATCTGGAGCGGTGGATGGTCGCGGCGCGGCCGTACCTGCCGTCGGCCGGGGGCCGGATCCTCGATCTCGGCGCCGGAACCGGACGGTTCAGCGACGCCCTGACCCGGGCCAGTGGAGCGAGCGTCATCGCGTGTGAGCCGTCGGCGGCCATGCGGGCGGTCCTCCACGCGAACCGTCCCGGTGCGCGGGCCGTCGCCGGTGCGGCCGAGGCCGTCCCGTTTCGTGCCGGGGTCTTCGACGCGGTGTGGGCCTCCCAGGTCGTCCACCACATCCGGGATCTGCCGGCGTTCGCCGCCGGCCTGCGCCATGTTCTGCGGCCGGAAGGCCATGTGCTGCTGCGTGGCGGCTTCGGCCCGGCGCAGGAGCTGCCGTTGTACCGCTACTTCCCGCTCGCGTGGGCCCCGGGGAGCGCGGCGCTGCTTCCGCTGGAGCGCATAGCCGGCGTGCTGGCCGACGCCGGTTTCGTGCCGGTGGACCAGGTCCAGGTGGAGCAGACCTTCGCCGAGACCGCCGACGAGCTGGTGGAGAGGGTGCGGGCCCGGTCGCTGAGCCCGCTGGCCGCCCTGCCTGATGAGGCTTTCGAGCAGGGTCTGGCGGAGCTGCGCAGCGACGCGGCCAGTGGCGCGCTCACCGGCCCGATCGTCGAACGGCTGGATCTCGCGGTGTTCCGGGTGCCGCACACGTGACCGGCATCCCGGCTCCGCACGGCCTTCTTGCGGGCGGATTGATCCTCGGTAGAGGTTGCCTTGAGGGAGCGCGGTGATGCTTTTCGGCATGAACATCATCCGTAACGAGCCGAAGTCGACTGTGGCCCCCGAATTCGCCTGCCGGGTCACCCATCCCACTCTCGTCCGGTCTGTTGTCGACAGTGCGCGGATCCTGGGGCGTACCACGCTGATCTCCGGAATCGGGGCCGTCGCTCTGCTGGGCGCCGCCATCGTGATCGCGTACCTGCTGGCCGGCGCTCTGGGAATCCTGGGTGTCGACGCTTCCGGCAGCTACTGATCAGCGCCGGTCGGTGTCAGAACCGGAATCGCACTATCCTGATCGAACGCTTCAGCCCTGGCAGCAGAGTGAGCAGCCGGTACAGGCGGCGGGTGCTCGCCGGAGCCTTGGCCATCAGCAGGGGCGACCCGTACATGGGAGCCTCCTCGACGTACTCCAGGCGCCGGTGCCAGCCGGCCAGCTTCGCCGGGTCGTCGAAACCGCAGTGGAACTCGGCGTCGTACTTGCGCAGTGTCGGATCCCACCGTGAGGTGCGCCAGGCCCACACCGGAACCGTGTCGAACTGCATCTGCCCGGCAGGGAACGCGTCCACGATGGTGGTCAGCAGCCGCCGGACGTCGGGCTCGGTCAGATAGGGAATCATCCCCTCGGCGATCATCAGCACCGGACGCCCGCGGGGTATCCGCTCCAGCCAGGACAGTTCGGTGACGCTGGAGCCGAGCAGGGTGCAATGTGCGCGGGCCGGCAGAAGCCGCCGCCGCAACGCGATGACGGCGGGATAGTCCAGGTCGTACCAGTCGACCGTCTCCGGTGGATCGATCCGGAGGACGCGCGCGTCGAGACCGCAGCCCAGATGCAGCACCACCGCGTCCGGATGGCCGGCGAGGAAATCGCGCGCCCAGTCGTCGTGGACCTTGGTGCGGATGACCGCGACCAGGCCCATCTGGCTGGTGCCGAATCGGCCCTTGTCGTAGTCGGGATCGAGGCGGCGCATCACCCGCTCGGCCCACTCGTCGCCGAGGACCGGGTCGGGCAGCCGGTTGTCCAGGGCTTTCGCCTTGAGGACCGGGTTGAGGGTCTTCTGCACTCCGACGAGTTCAGCTTCTTCCACGTATCCGACGGTACGGAGTGGTACGTCGTCCGGCGAGGTCTGCGGCAGCCGTACGCCATCTCGGAAAGGTGAAGGTGAATCCGGCGTCGGTGAGGCGGGCCGGAACGACGCGCCGGCTTTTCAGCAGCAGCTCGGTGTCGGACCGCAGCGCGAAGGCGCCGATCTCGGCCATGTGCCGGGTGGCGGGCAGGCCGAACGGCATCCGCCATGCCGACCGCAGATCACGCATGAAGTCGCGGTGCGGCAGGGGGTGGGGCGCGGCCAGGTTGACGGGCCCGGTGAGGTCGTCGCGCGCGATCAGGAACCGGACGGCGCGGACGAAGTCGTGGTCGTGGATCCAGGAGACGTACTGCCGGCCGCCGGCCACCGGTCCGCCGAGGCCGAGGCGTGCCAGCCGGCTGAGGACGTCGAAGACGCCTGCGCGGTCGGGGCTCATCACCATGGCCGACCGCAAGGCGACCTTCCGGGTGTACGGGGTCACCGCTCGCTCCTGGGCGGCCTCCCAGTTCCGCGCGATCTGCACGCTGTAGCCCCAGTAGCCGGGCACGCCCGGCTCGGCGCCGCCGATCAGGCCGTCGTGCTCGTCGTTGGGCGCGTCGAATCGGTGTGTGTAGATCGTCGCGGTGCTCATCTGCAGCCACACCCGCGGTGGCCGGGTCGCGGCGGTGACGGCGTTGCCGACGGCACGTGCCGAGTCGACGCGGGAGTTCATCATGGCGCGGAGGTTCTCACTGGTGTATCGGCAGCTCACGCTGCGGCCGGCCAGGTTGATGACGACGTCGCTGCCGTCGATCTCGGCCGCCCAGTCGCCGAGGGTCGCGCCGTCCCAGTAGACCTGCCGTGCTGTCTTCGGGGTGCGGGTCAGCACGACGACGTCGTGGCCGTCGGCGGTCAGCGCTCGGTCCAGGATCGTGCCGATCTGGCCGCTTCCCCCGGGAATGACGATCTTCATGACTCTTCCTCACCGTGTTTGAGCAGTTGCTCAACCCGAGCGTACGACAGTTTGAGCGACCGCTCAACAGAGTGCGAATCGCAGCACAGAACGGGTGTGCGGGTGACGATCAGCCGGTGGTCTGCACTGCCGCCGATTACGCGTGGTTCGACGAGCGGTACGGGCGCCTGAGCCGCTCGTACCGCCTGACCCTGGTTGCGGATCTCTCGGTCGCGGAGGCGGCGCTGCGGATCGGCGGGACTGATCCGGAGGTGCTTCCCGGCAGCTCGATCGTCGACGGGGCGGCGCCCGCTCACACCGTCGCGGTGACCGAGACGCCCGGCTGGGCGCTGCTGCTGGAGACCGCCGTGTCCCCGGGTGCCGCCGCGCTGCCGGTGGCCGGCCTGTCACGCGGGACCACCCTGGTGGCGCACGGGGTGGCCGGGCCGGTGAGCTCGTTCCTGTGGATGCACGACGCGACGGAGGAGCTGGCCTTCGATCCGGCCCGGCCATGGCGGCGCACCGGCCGGTCGGCGGACTCGCAGGTCGGGGTGATGGCCGAGGTCGGGTTCCCGATGGACGCCGACGGCCACGGCGAGTCGCCGGCGGCGCTGTCACTGGCCTTCGCCGACTACCTGACCGGCGTCCGCCTCGGCCCGGATGAGCTGCGGAGTCTGCTGTACCTGCGCGTCAGCGTGGAACCGGGGCCCGGGGAGCCGTGATCGGCCGCTGACATGGACGCCGGTGCCGGCAGCGCGGGCGGGCTTCCTCAGGGATATAGATGTTTCGATATCTTGTGCCTGGTGGGGCGTTGCTGTTCTCCTACGGCCAGCCGCGAATTCACGGCCAGCCCAGAAACGGCCCCCCGACCCTAGGAACCTCCATGAGCCTCAGAACGGTGACGGCACGACCTGCCGTAGCTGTTTTCGCCGCGGTGACGCTGGCGCTCGGCGCCCTGCCGGCGTCCGCGTCGCCCGGCGCGACCACGCCGGCCCGCACCGCCGCCCCGCTGGCCGCCGCCGCGCCGACCGTCAACGTCGCCAATGTCAACGCCCACCTGCAGCAACTGCAGAACTTCGCCACCAGCAACGGCGGCAACCGGGCCACCGGCACGGCGGGCCACACCGCGACGACGACCTACCTGCAGCAGAAACTGCAGGCGGCCGGATACACCGTCACCGTGCAGACCTGCACGACCTGCTCCGGCTCGGCCAAGAACATCATCGCCGACTGGCCGGGCGGCGACACCGCCAACACCTACATGTTCGGCGCCCACTCCGACGGCGTGTCCGCCGGGCCGGGCATCAACGACGACGGCTCCGGTACGGCCACCCTGCTCGAAGCCGCGCTCCAGCTCGCCGCGAACAACCCGACCATGACCAACCACCTGCGGTTCGGCTGGTGGGCCGGCGAGGAGCAGGGGCTGATCGGCTCCAAGTTCTACGTCAACTCGCTGACCACGGCCCAGAAGAGCGCGATCAAGGCGTACGGCACGTTCGACATGATCGCCTCCACCAACGGCGGCTACTTCGTGACCGGCACCGACGCCGTCGCCGTGAAGCTGCGCGAGTACTTCACGTCGATCAGCGTGCCCACCGAGACGTCGACCGAGTGCTGCAGCGACGACGGCTCGTTCCGTAACGCCGGCATCCCGTCGTCGATCAACTCGACCGGGGCGAGCTACACCAAGACCAGCGCCCAGGTGACCAAGTGGGGCGGCACGGCCGGGCAGGCGTACGACCCCTGCTACCACAAGGCCTGCGACACGTACCCCTCGAACATCAACACCACCTCGCTGGGCCGCTGGGCCAACGCCGAGCTGTACGCCGCCTGGAACCTGACCACCGGCACGTCCACCGGCAACGACTTCTCGGTGTCGCTGAGCCCGGGCACCGGCACTGTCACGCCCGGCGCCTCGGCCACCGCCACCGTCAGCACCGCGACCACCTCCGGCAGCGCGCAGACCGTGGCCCTGACCAGCACCGGAGCGCCCACCGGCGTGTCGGTGACCTTCAGCCCCGCGTCGGTCACCTCCGGCGCGACCTCCACCATGACCGTCGCCACCACCACGGCCGCGGCGTCCGGCACCTACACCATCACGGTCACCGGGACCGGCTCGGCGACCCGCACCGCCACGTACACGCTCACCGTCAGCACGACCGGCGGCTGCGCCGGCGCCGGCCAGAAGCTCGGCAACAACGGCTTCGAGAGCGGGACGACACCGTGGACCGCCACCACCGGGGTGATCGGCGCGAACACCGGCGACGCGGCGCCGCGCACCGGCACCCGGGACGCCAAGCTCGGCGGATACGGCTCGACCCACACCGACACGCTGACCCAGTCGGTCACCCTGCCCACCGGGTGCAGCGCGTACACGCTGTCGTTCTACCTGAAGATCGTCACCTCGGAGACGACCTCCAGCACCCAGTACGACAAGCTGACGGTCAAGATCGGCAGCACCACGCTGGCGACCTTCTCGAATCTCAACGCCGGAGCGTCGTACACCCTGCGCTCCTATGATCTGGCCGCCTTCGCCGGGCAGACCGTGACCCTCGGCTTCACCGGCACCGAGGACTCGTCGCTGAAGACGACCTTCGCCATCGACGACACCGCCCTGACCGTCGCCTGACGGAGGCGTGGGGTCCCGGCCGCGCCGCGCGCCCGGGACCCCACGCCTCACCGCTCGCGCATCGCGGCCGCGGAGAGGAACAGCATCGCGGCGATCGCGCCCACCGCCAGCGTCAGCGTGCCCGCCGTGCCGCCCGCCATCGCCCACAGCCAGCCGGCCAGCAGAGCCGTTCCCGAGAGCACCCCGGCCACCGCTGCGGCGCGGGTGGTGGCCCGTCTCGCCAGCACGTAACAGACGGCGATCAGCGCGGTGAACGTCACCGTGCCGGCCGCCATGTGCCCGACCGCGTGCCAGGTCATCGTCGTCGGCACCGCGTCGTGACCCACCGGGAATCCGCCGCCCGGATCCATCACCAGCAGCCCCGCGGCGATCATCCCGAACCCGGCGACCCGGGCGAGCCGGGGCGCCCACCGGCCACCGAGGCTGCCCGCGCCCGTCACCAGGAACAGGCCGGCCACCACAAAGTTCGCGATCTGCAGCCAGCCGAGCGAACCGGTGCTGAGCAGGCTGAGCGGATGACGCATCAGATCGAACCCGGCACGCGTGGCGACCTGGACGAGCGACACCGCCGCCCAGAGCGGCCCGGCGACGGCGAGTGCGATGTTCTTCTTCATGCCGCCACGTCGGATCCCGTGAGATGACAGGTAATGCTGGAATTACCTGTCACATCGGCTGGCTCGACGCGAGGGCGGAAGCAGGCATCACGAAACGGAGAGACACCATGCGTTACCTGATGATGCAGAAGGCCGGCGGAGCCGAACCGGACGCCCAGCTCTACGCCGACATGGCCGCGTTCGTCGAGGAGCTGACCGCCGCCGGTGTCCTGCTCGCCACCGGCGGTCTCGACCCGGCCGGCTTCAAGATGACCTCGGTGGGCGACGAGATCACCGTGACCGACGGGCCGTTCACCGAGGCCAAGGAGGCGATCGGCGGGTTCGCGCTGATCGAGGTCCGCTCCCGGGAGGAGGCGATCGAGCTGGGCCGCCGCTTCCGCAAGATCGTCGGTGACGGGGAGAGCCTGATCCATCAGGTCTACGGTCCGTGAGCGACCTCTCGGCCACTGTCGGCGCCGTCTGGAAGCAGGAGTCCGCGCGCATCGTCGGCGGGCTCCTGCGGCTGGTCCACGACGTCGGCCTGGCCGAGGAACTGGCCCAGGACGCCCTGGTCGCGGCCCTCGAACAATGGCCGGCGACCGGGATCCCCGACAACCCCGGCGCGTGGCTGACGACCACCGCCAAACGCCGGGCCGTCGACCACATCCGCCGCTCCCGCACCCGCGAGCGGCTCGCCCCCGACCTGGCCCGGCCGCCGGAACCGGCCGAGGACGACGTCCTGCGGCTGATGTTCACCTCCTGCCACCCGGTGCTCCCGGCCGAGGCCCGGGTCGCCCTCACCCTGCGTGTCGTCGCCGGGCTGAGCACCGCGGAGATCGCCCGCGCCTTCCTCGTCGGCGAACAGGTCATCGCCCGGCGGATCGCCGCGGCCAAACGCACCCTCGCCGAGTCCGGGGTCGCCTACGAGCCGTCGGCGCAGCTGTCGTCCGTACTCGAAGTGGTCTACCTGATCTTCAATGAGGGCTACGCGGCCACCTCCGGCACCGACCTGATCCGTGCCGACCTCTGCCTCGAAGCGCTGCGGCTCGGCCGGATGCTCGCCGTGCTCGCCCCCGACGAGGCCGAGGTCCACGGCCTGGTGGCGCTCCTGGAGATCCAGCAGTCGCGATCCGCGGCCCGCACCGGCCCGGCCGGGGAGCCGATCCCGCTGCACGAACAGAACCGCGGGCGCTGGGATCAGCTGCTCATCCGCCGCGGCTTCGCGGCGATGCTGCGCGCCCGCGAGGCGGGCGGCCCACCCGGGCCCTATGTGCTGCAGGCGGCCATCGCGGTCTGTCACACCGAGGAAAACACCGATTGGGTACGGGTGACAGCCCTCTACGAAGCCCTGGAGCGCCTGGTGGCGACCCCGGTCGTCCGGCTGAACCGGGCCGTCGCGGTGGCTTTCGCGTACGGTCCGCAGGCCGGCCTCGACCTGCTCGACGACCTGCGGACCGATCCGCAGATGGCCGCCTACCACCTGCTGCCCGGCGTGCGCGGGGACCTGCTGATCAAAGTCGGCCGGCCCGCCGAGGCCCGCCACGAGCTGCAGCGGGCGGCGACACTGGCCCGCAACACGGCCGAGCGCGAGTTCCTGCTGCGACGGGCGGCCGCCCTGGACGTGCCCGACGAGCGTAGCCGTCTCCTCGGTGCGGCGGTGACCGCGTTCCTCGCCCCGCTGGGTCCGGCGACCGCCCGCGCGTACGGCCAGACCCTGCACCGCATCGCCCGCCTCGCCGGCGACCGCACCCCGTTGACCGGCCTGACCGCCGCCCGCATCGCCGAGATCTTCGCCGTGAGCTGGCCGGACGTCTCGCCGCGCACCTGGAACCGGCACGTGGCCGCGATCCGCTCCTTCGCCACCTGGTCCGGCTCGCCGTCCCTGGCCGCCGCCCTCCACCCGCGCCCGATCACCGCCGCGGCTTCTGCGCCGCGCCCGGTCGTGTCCGCCGCGGCTTCTGCGCCGCGCTCGGATGTCGAGAGGCGTGGTGAGACGCCGTTGCGGGAGCGGGCGCTCTGGTCGTTGCTGCGCGAGTCCGGCGCCAAGGTCGGCGCGGTGCTCACCCTCAACGTCGAGGACCTGGACCTCGACGACCGCAGCGCCCGGGACGCGACGATCGTCTGGCGCTCCGCGACGGCCCGGCTGCTCCCGGAGCTGATCTCCGGTCGTACCCGTGGCCCGCTCTTCCTCTCCGACCGGCGGCCCGGACCCGGCCGCCCACCCGCACCGGCCGACCTCTGTCCCGAGACCGGGCGCCGGCGGCTGTCCTACGAACGTGCCGCCTACCTGTGCAAACGCGCCACCGGCCACACCCTGGACCGGCTGCGCTCGGTCTGAGGCGCGACCGGACTCAGGACGCGGCGCGGGACAGGTCGTCGCGGGGCACGTTCAGCCGTACCGTGCCGGGCTCGCCGTCGACCACGTCGGCGATCTGGTCGCCGGCCGCGTAGGTGTCGTTCGACAGTGCCCCGGTGCCGTCGACGCGCAGGTATCCGGCGCCCATCAGTGCTTCGGCGACACCCGCCACGGTGTCCGGGCGTACGCCGGTGCCGGGTGCCTGGACGGCGCTCACCGTGCCGGCGTCGTCGCCGGCGGAGTCCACGACGGCCATGCCCACATCGACGCGGGCGATCAGAGGGGTGTCGGTGGGTTCGGCGGTCTCGAACTGATCAATCGGCTGCATGCCCCGTTGGTTCCCACCGCGAACCCCGCCAAAACGGCTGTCCGCCTTGCCTGGATCCTCCGAATGGGGTGGACCGCGATGAAGGTGATGGGCAACAGCTCAAGGAGGGCGACGGCGACCTCACCGACAAGATCAAGGACGATCTGAGCGGTACGGTCCGGCACGTCGTCGACGAGGTCGGGAATACCGCCCGGAGCGGATCCTGACCTCATGCCCGCAGGCCCGCGCGCAGGGCGTGGGCGGCGTGCAGGGTGGCCTGCCGGAACTCCGCGCTGATCCCGGCGAAGACCAGGAACCCATGGATCATGTCGTCGACGGCACGATGCTCGACGGCGACGCCCGCGCCGGCCAGGGCCCGGGCATAGGCCACGCCCTCGTCGCGCAGCGGGTCGTAGCCCGCGGTGGCGAGGTAGGTCGGCGGCAGTGTGGGGGACAGGCGCTGATACAGCGGGGAGAGCCGCGGATCGGTCCGATCGGTGGTTCCGGTGTAGGCGTCGTAGAAGAACGTGATGTCGCGGTCGGTGAGCATGAAATCGTCGCTCAGCTCGCGCCGCGACGCCGACACCGTGGCGAGGTCGGTCGCCGGATACAGCAGCAGCTGGAAGGCCGCTGTGACGGCCGGGTCGTTGCACAGCGCCGCGGCCAGTGTGGCCCCGGCGCTGTCCCCGCCCACCGCGATCCGGCCGGGATCGACACCCCAGGACGGCCCGGTGCGCACCGCATGGTCGTACGCGGCACGCGCGTCGTCGAGGGCGGCGGGGAACGGATGCTCCGGGGCCAGGCGGTAGTCGACGGTCAGCACCCGGACCTGCGCGTGATGGGCGAGGAATCGGCTCGGATAGTCGTAGACGTCGAGGTCACCGATCACCCAGCCGCCCCCGTGCAGGAACAGCAGCAGCGCCCCGGGCACCGCCTCGACCGCCGGCGTGCAGAGCCGCGCCGCAACCGGATGATCGCCGGGAATGGTGAGGTCCCGCGTGGTCACCGGCAGCCGCCGTCCGCGCAGCGCGGTCGCGCCGGTGCGCAGGGCGGCCCGTGACGCGGTGGCGGAGTCGTCGACCACGAGGGTCTGCCCGCCGCGCCGGGTGAGGGCCAGCAGCAGTTGCGCGTCCAGCGCGAGCGGGGCCGGTCCACTGGTCACCGGAGGCCCGGCGAGGCGGCGTTTCAGCGGCCGGGGCAGCGCGAAGACCCCGCGCATCACCGCCCGGGCGATCACGCCCCCTCCACGGCGGAGGATTCGAGGCGCGCGACGGCGTCCTGCCACACGGCGTCGGACAGTCGCCGATCCTGAAGAAGCTGGGACGGCCTGCCCGGACGGTCGCGATGAAAGTAGGCGCCACCGGTCAGATCGGCGGTGGCGGCGCGCAGCAGGTGGCCGGCGGCGGTCCACGGCGAGCTGAGCACGGGCCGGGCGAGGACCTTCAAGACAGCTCCGGTACGGCCGAGGTAGCGGCCGAAGTCGGTGGCCACGAGCCCGGGATGCACGTCGACGATCGGCACGTCCGGATGCCGCCGGCGCAGTTCCTCGTGCAACAGCAGGGCGGCGAGTTTGGCACGCGCGTACCGCTGATGGGCCGACAGGCGGCCCGGATCGTCGAGCTGGGCGGTGACCGAGTCGGCGGCCAGAACCGCGGCGTCGTGCGACCGCGACGAGGTGGCGACGATGCGCTTGCCGAGGGCGGGCCGCAGAAGCGTCTCCAGCAGGAATGGCGCGAGCGCGTTGATCTGGTAATTCGGCTCGTTGCCGTCCTCGGTGAGGGCGACGCTCGTGGTCGCGCCGCCGGCGTTGGCGAACAGGATGTCGACCGCCGGCGTCCGCGCCAGGATGTCGGCCGCCAGCCGGCGGACATCGCCGAGGCGGCTGAAGTCGGCGACCAGATGGGGCACGCCGAGCTCGGCGCCGACACGAGCGGTGCGGTCCGGGTCGCGTCCGACGACGATCAGCTCCACGCCCTCGGCGTGCAGTCGCCGCGCCAGGGCCGCGCCGGTTCCCGAACTGGCGCCGGTGACGACACTCAGCCCAAACTGCGATACATGTTGTCTCACAGTGGCAGCGTGCCGTGGCCGTACTCTCTGAGTCAAGTTGTCTCGTAGAATCCGTGACGTGACCGACTCGCTCGACCCCCGCGCCGCTCGCAGCCGTGCCCGCATCGTCGATGCGGCCGTCGCCCTGATGAGCGAGAGCGGCCCCGAGTCGCTGACCTTCGCCGTGGTCGCCGAGCGGGCCGGCGTCGGCCGGGCCACCGTCTACCGGCACTGGCCCACCGTCGACGCCCTGGCCGACGAGGTCATGAACGAGTTCTCCCTGCCGTTCTTCCGCGATCCGCGGGAGCCCCTGGCTGCCTGGCTGCACCAGGAGCTCCGCCGCCTGGCCGACGAGCTGCTGACCCCCACGGTGGTGCAGCTGACCACGTCCCTGATCCGTCGAGACCGGACGGACGTGCGCCGCGATCGCCTCTTCAGCGTCCTGGAGCAACGCCTGCAGGCGGCGATGACCTCGTTGCCGCTCGCGCCCGGGGCATCGCCGCCGGCGGAACGGGCCGCCGTGCTGATCGGCCCCCTGCTGTATCTGGCCCTGGCTCGTGGCCACGAGGTGAGCGACGACTTCATCGCCCACCTCGTCGCCGGCTTCCTGGCCCCCGCGGCCTGAGGGCAGCCGGCGCGTGCTGCGTAGGGTGCACGCATGCCGATACCCGAGTTCGTCGTCGCCCTACGTGCCAAGATCGGGCATGCCCCGCTCCCGCTGAACGGCGTCGTCGCGGTGGTCCTCGACGACCGGAACCGGGTGCTCCTGGGCCGCCGCTCGGACACCAGTGACTGGGCTCTCATCACGGGCTGCCTGGAGCCCGGCGAGCAGCCGGCCGAGGGCGCGAGACGAGAGGTCCTCGAGGAGACCGGCGTGACCGTGCAGGTGGAGCGCCTGCTGTCGATCGAGGCCTTGGACCTGTCCGTCGCCCCCAACGGCGACCAGGTCCACTGGCTCGCCATCGGGTTCCGCTGCCGAGCCGTGGCCGGCGACGCGCGGGTGAACGACGACGAGTCCATCGAGGTCGCCTGGTTCGACCCGGACGCCATGCCGCCGCTGCCCCCGCACCAGGAGCGCTGCCTGTCCCTCGCCCTGGCCGGCGACGCGGACCCGTGGTTCAGCGAACCGATCGGCCTGAGGTGATCGTCATCGCGGCGCCCCGCTCACCACGGCGCGGCGCTGCTCGTATCCGGGCCGGGACACGACGGTGAGCAGGGCGTCGGCGACGTCGGCCCGGGCTATCCGGTACCGCGCCGGGCGGCGCAGGTCGGTGCTGAGCTGCCAGGCGCCGGTGTGCTCGCCGTCGGTGAGGGCTCCGAAGTGCACGACCGTCCACGCCAGCCCGGATTCCGCCAGGGCGGCGTCAGCGCCGGCCAGGTCGCGGAAGTCCCTGCGCAGCAGAGTGCCCGCCAGCAGCCGGATGATCGGGGGCGCGGGTGCGGTGGTGGCGGCGCTGCCGTACGCCAGCATGGTCGCCACCCGGGGGACGCCGGCCCGCTGTGCGGCGGCGACCAGGGTGCGATGGGCCGCGGCCAGGAACTTCGGCGCGGGGCCGGAGCGGTAGAACAGCGCGTTGCCGAGCGTGGAGATCACCGCGTCGTGCCCTTCCAGGAGGGCGGCGGCCCGGTCGTGATCCGACGTCACGTCGAGCAGGCCGATGCGAAGCCCGGGGTGCTCGGGAAGTCCGTCGCTCCGCCGCACCAGCGCGGTGACCTGGTGTCCGGCGCTCAGAGCCCGGTCGACGAGCGCGCGGCCGGTGGAGCCGTTGGCTCCCGCAACAGCGACCCGCATGGGCTTGCCCGCCATCTCTGATACATCATGTCTCACAGATGGCATGCTGATCCGGCGGCCCGCCCTGAGTCAATCCGTCGCGCCGATCTGAGGGCTGCGCCACTGTCGACCGCCCGCGCGGGCTCGTGGTCTACGGTGATGCCGTGTCCGAACGGCATCGAGAGCGATCATGACCAGCGAGCCGGTGTGGCCGCTCGCGAAACTGTCGGCGCTCCGGCTCGGCCGCCGTCTGGCGGTCGAGGTGCCCGCAACGGGGCCGGGGCGGCGCGCCTTCGTCGACATCACGCCGCGCGCCGTCGCCGGAGACGCACAGGCCCGCCACGAGAAATGGACCCACAAAAGCGATGCCCGATCCTTCCGGATAGAGCATTGGGAGTACGACGCCGACCTGCTCGACGGATACGACTACGACATCGGTTCGATATTGCTGCGCAGCGCCGTCGCCGCCGACGAGTCAGAACTGTTGACCGTTCTGCGGGAATGGCGCCTCGGCCCGCACCGGTTCGAGTACGCCTGGGACACCGCGGATCCCCGGTAGCCCGGCCGACATCGCCCGGATCATCACACGGACGCCGGCCGGAAGGAAGCGCTTGCTGAGTTGCTCCGCTCTCGCCGGCTGGTCGGCCCGGCGAGAGGCACGCAACCGGTGAAGATAGTGTGCTGCCGTGTGTTCTCTGACCGACCTCGCCTACGCGGGCCGGGCCAAAATGGATGCAGGACTCGAATTGGCCGGCCGTGTCGACTGACATATACGGTGCCATCGAGGTCTACCAGCTGGCGCCGCACGACGATCCGGCGGACATCGAGCCGTGGACCCGCGCCATTGACCTGTATCCGCTGTACCCCTACAACGTCTACCTGGCCTTCGGATGTCTGTTCGGCGTGCGGAACCGGATCGGCTGGGAGCCGGTAGCCGCGCGACGAGGTCTCCCCGCCGACGTCTCCGCTTCAATCCGTACGGAATTCGAGAACCACTCTCGCGGTAACGAGGCGGTCGGGGATCAGACATGGGTGTCGTGGGCCGAGTTGAAGAACTTGGACATGACAGTGACGCCGGGAGGTCGCGGTGTGCTGCGTGTGCGGTTGTCCGGAGGCGGATGCCGGTATACGCGCGTCGACGACGAATGGCCCGCGGAGATCGTCACCGAGTACGGTGTCCCCCCGCTGGGGCCAGTGCCGGCGGAGGCGGCGTACGGCAGTTGGCAAGTGAAGGACGTACGGATCGATTTCCTGGTCATGACCCGCAACGACGTGCTGGGGCCAGGCTCGGGATGGGAGCACGTCTTCGGGGTGATGCGGGCGTTGGCCGGACGGTTCGGTGACGACGGCGTACGCCTCGTAGCTTGGTTCGACTGATCCTTGTCCCGTCGGCGCTGGGCTGCCGCGCCGGTGTGCACGGCGGGTTCGCCGGTCCGCCACCGAATGATCGAATTGATCGAAAACCGATCTTGACCGGGTCTCTCCATAACCCGATTCTTCGGTGGTTGCGCGAGTATGCTCTAGCCTGCTTGTAGAACGTGTCCGGTCGCCGGCAATGGTGTTCCCGGCGTCCGGTGGGGCACTTTTCGAATCGATTTTCCGGCACCTTTGGTGTCGAGCTTCATCTGCCCGGGGCGGACTACTCGGTGCGCGACATTTTCTGGTGATCCGCTCTTCGGCTGATGAATCGTAGAATCGTTTTGGCGACTATCGCGACATGCCATCAGAGCCAGAAATAAATCAGACCAAGGAGTCACTTCAATGCGTCGTATCAATGTTTGGATAACCGCGATACCGCTTGCGTTCGTGGCGGCGCCCGCCCAGGCGGCCACGGGCGCCGCGGGGCACGACGCCTCGGCCCGTATGGGGTGCACCCGGCCTTCGTGGACAACGACGTTGCAGTCCGGCGGATTCACCAGCGACAGTGTCGCCATCCACACCGGCCCCAGCGCCGACTGCCACACGATCGCCTGGGGGGAGGCCACCGACTCGGTGGTCTATCACTGCTACCTCGTGGGCTCGGACGGCACCAGCTGGACACACCTGGAAGCGTCCGACGACACCCAGGTCGTGCGCGGCTGGGTGCAGGACAGCGAACTGGAAGACGGCGGCAGCGGTCACGCGTGCTGACGGGCCGCACACCCGGACTGCTCGGCGCCTGACGGGTGACCGTCCGGCGCCGGCGGTGAGGATCGAATCGGCTCGCCTGAGTGAACAACAGGTGGGTGATCAGGATTCGGCCAGGTCGGCTTCGAAGACCGCATGGGCGGTTCGCGCGTAGAGGCGGCTTCCGCGGGTGCTGACGAGGTTGATCCTCTGCAGCGGCGTCAGGGCGGCCGGGCCGTGCTCGACGATGGCCGCGTCGTGCAGCCGGCACTCGGTGAGCTGGTGGGGCTTGCCGTACCCGCCGATGAAGATCACCACGTCGTCGTGGACGAGCACGCCCCGCGCACCGCGGACCGGGCCCGGTGGAAAGGGGCGGGTTGTCGTATCGGTGATCCGGACCAGTGGGAAGTCGCTGTAGTAGTAGGCCCACGTGGTACGGCTGCTCACGTTCAATGCGTAGCAGCCGGCGATGTGACCGAATCCGGGTTGCGGCCAGTAGGTCCACAGCTGCCGGCCGTACTCGTCGAACCGGGTGAGACCGCCGGCGCTGAGCGGATCTCCGCCGTAGACGCCCTCATCGAAGTAGCTGACCCAGATGGTGCCCGGCTCGTCGACGGCGAGGTGCTCCACGCCGTCACCGACCCGGAACGACCGCAACGCCTTCCCGGACGGGCTGAAAACCTGCGCGTTGTGTTGCGCCGGCTCGAACGGCCTGCGTACGGATCGCCCCTGAACCAGCAGCAGACTTCCGTCAGCCAGCAGGCCCACCTCGGTCGGCGCCACCGTCACCCCGGTCAGTTCCATCGAACGCCAGTCGTCGCCGGCCTCGTGCAGGTGAACGCGTACCCGCAAGTCGGGAAGTCTGCCGCGGCGGCCACCCGACGCCGAGACGGCCACCAGCCTGCCGTCGACCGTCGCGTTCAACGCGACCAGTTCTTCCACTGCGTTCAGAACCGGCAGCTTCGCCATCCGGCGGCATTGCAGCGTACGCAAAGTCTTCCATCGCCTCCAGATCGGCCAAGATCGTATCGTCGCGACGGCAGACCGGCCGAGTACGCCTCGGGGCGCGGCGTGGGTGCTGGTGCCTCGGTCCGGCCCGTGGGAAGGGTCCGGCGGTGGCCGATGGCGGGTGCGCTGGGCTGTTCGGCGCTGCCCCTCGTCGCGGACCCGGTGTTTGCGGCATCGGATCTGCAGGTGTCGCTGTCGACACCGGAAAGGCGAGGCGCCTGGTGATTCGTACGGGGTATCTTCTGCCGCATGGATGAGCGTCAACCGGTGGTAGCTCACATCCGGCAGATGGCCTCGGACGGCCGAACCGCCTCAGATGTCTTGACGTGGCTCACCAGCGACGCCGGTCAAGGGAAAGGAATGTTCTGGAACTTGAGTTGCATGTTCCTCGCCTTCGAAAACAGTTTGTTCTCACTTCGGCAAATTGAACGATGGAGAGGCTTCGGGGATGGCGGGGTCCTGACGGATCCGGAGGTTGACGAAATGGTCGGACCTCTGGTGATCCGAACGAAGCCGATTCGCGATGAGGCCAGCGGTACCTGGTACTAGTATCAGTTCTACCGATCTTTCCATGTTGATATCGACTCCTGTTCCCCGAACCGGCCCGGCACTACGGCCGGCTCACCAATTGCGCTGCCACCTCGGCCGTGATCGCCTCGCCCGTGGCAGTGAGGCTCGTCATCAGCTCGTCGGCTCGGGCGCTCCCGCCGTGGGCGGGATCCCTCTTCTCGATGAGCTTCACCGTGATGACGGCGTTGCCGACGAGGGTCGTCTGCGAAAGGTCATCGGTGCTGCCTGTCACCTCGGCGTCGCTGGCGTCGGCGACCACGTAGGCCGAGTCGTACGGAGTCGCTCGTTCGGCCACTCGTACCGCCTGTGATGGAATTCCCGCCGCTCGGTCCACGGAAAAGTCGAGCGCCTGGGCGAACCAGTTTCTGGCCTTCTCGTGAGCGGTCGCCGGGTCAAGATAGAGCGAGACGGTAACGGTGACCCAGGGCGCTTCGCCCGACGACGGACGCCAGCCACAGTCGATGCGATCGAACGGAATCTTCTGGCGTACTGCCCCGGCGTCCTCTTCACCGAGAAGATCAACTCGGCTGAACGTCTACAGCCACCTGCCGACCTCGGCGGCATGGTCGAGGTCGCCTTCGACAGTGACTCCGGTGCTCAACCGGAGCGCCGGATCTTGCGCATGAGCATCGCCCAGACGCCGTAGCCGGATCCGATGTCGCCGGTGACCACCGCGGCGGCCGTGCCGGTGGACAGCGCGTTGGCGCAGTCCGGGCAGACCTCACGCCCGGTGATCGTCCTCTCGAACGGTTCACGGATGCTGCGACCGCAGTCGGGACAGTCCCGGCCAGACAACCCCATGGGAACCTCCAGGCGGTAGGGGATCTGAGCGTACGGGCGTCCCGCAACGGAACGAGACGCGAAGCCTAGAGGCCGGCCTTCGTCACCCCGTACTTGGCCTGGGCCAGGGTGAAGCCCTCGTACACCAGTTGATCGATGAGGCCCTGGCGGGAGAACGGCATCGACTTCAGGTACCGCTCGGCCATCCTCGCGGCCTGCTTCTTCCAGTTCGCGTGCTGCTTGTCCACGCCGTAGGTGGCGAGCTTCGTGCTGAAGCCCTCGTATTTCAGCTGCGCGATGAGGCCTTTGCGGGAGAACGGCATGGACTTCAGGTAGGCCGCCGCCATCCGGCGGGCGTTCTGCTGGGCGACCGACTCCCCGGCCGCGGAGTACGAGGCCGTGACGACGGTGTGAGCTGCGGCGGGCTTGGCCTGCGCCGGCGCTGGGGCACCGATGAGACCCAGGGCGACGAATGCCGTCGAGACGGAGACGAGGATCTTCCGCAAAATCGGACTCCTTCAGCGCTTCGGATGGTGTGCACTGCCGTGCATCATCGGAGGCGCGCGTGCCGGGTTGAGGGTCGCCGATCACGGTGTCAGGCGTTCGACCACGATGCTGTTGGCTCTGGTGGTGAGGCGTAGGTCGTACCTCCCCTGTGCGGTGCGCCAACCGGTCTCCTGCAGCGTTGCGCCCTCCTTGATGTCTCGCTGGGCCTTGCCGGCGACGGTGGCGCTGCCGGCGCCCTTTGCCGCGCGGACCCGGACCGGCGCGCCGGCCTCGGTGCGTACCGTGAGGTCGCCGACCGGGCCGGTGATCTTCAGCGGGATCGAGGTCTTCGGTTTGGGCAGCTGGAGCAGGCCGCGGGCGACCGCCGAGGTCGATTCGACGGTGGCGAGGCCGCCGGGCCTGGCGTCGACGTCGAGTTCGTTGGCGCTGCCGGTGAGTTTCACCGTCCACTGGACCGTGGAGTTGAGCACCACCTCGGCGCCGCCGGTGACGACCGCGTCGGGGGACAGGGTGAGCACCGAGCCGGCACCGGTGTCGGTGATCCGGGGAGGGATGCCCGGATCGAGGCCCAGGATGCTGTACAACTGATCGCCCATCGCAGCCGTGCGGATGCGCAGGGTCGTCGTGGCGCCGGTGATCTCCAGGGTTCGCCGGCGGGCCGTGCCCAGCGGGGCGGTCAGCGGCGCGACCGAGGGTCCGGCGGACGGCGGCCCCTCGACCACGGTGGGGAGCACGCGCGGCGGGTTCGCCCGGTAGGCCTCGGCCTGGCCCAGCAGCACGCCGACGGTCAGCGACACCAGCATGCCGGTGAAGAACCACAGTCGCCATGGCTTCAGAACCTGCTGCTCCTGGATGATCACGACCGGTTCGGGGGCCGCCGGTGTCCTCGCCGGCGGACCGCCCCGCAGCCGGGCAATGGTCGCCCTGCCGATCAGCCGTTTCCCCCGCGACGGCGTGTCCACCCGCCGCCCGGCCACCGGCTGCTCCCCGCCCGGCGACGGCGACCCTTGCGCCGGCGACATCCCGGCCGTCCCGGCTCGCGGCGGCGACCAGCCGGGCGACGCCTCGGCCGGTGCAGGTGGCGGCGATGGCCAGCCCGGCGACGCTCCGGCCGGTCCGGGTGGCGGCGTCCAGGCGGCCGACACCTCGGCGGTTCCAGGTGGCGTCCGGCCGGCCGACGCCTCGGCGGGTCCAGGTGGCGGCGACCAGCCGGGCGACGCCCCGGCCGGGCCGGGCTGTGGGTCGGGCCAGGCCGGCGCCCTTCCGGCCGAGGGCGGCTCGGAACCGCTCGGGGACAGGAAGCGAAGCTCGACGGGTGGGCGTCGTCGATCCGAGGACGGTCCGCCCCGCTGCTCAGCCATCGCACCTCCACCCGCCGGGACGCATTCCTCGGCGACACGGAGTACGGATGACGACCTCGTACCGGATCGATGAAGATCGCGTGATTCGAGGAGCGCAGATCAAGGACAGTTGTGGCGACGCGTGCCCGGGCCGGCGGTATGACGGGCGTGAGGGAGGCGATTGACGATGACAGGGACATTGAGCCCGTGGCCGCAGATCAGGCAGGGCGCCAAGGAACATCCGGTACCGACTCTGCAATACCTGCTGCGAGCACGCGGCCGGACGACGGTGACGGTCGACGGCATCTTCGGGCCGAGGACCGACGCCGCGGTGCGTGCCTTCCAGGCCGAGAGGAGTCTGACGGTCGATGGAATCGTCGGCCCGAACACCTGGAACGCGCTGATCGTCCAGGTGAAGCGGGGCGCCGAGGGTGACGCGGTCCGCGGTGTGCAGGAGGAGTTCCAGTTCCGCAACCTTTCCGGTGAACCGGCGCGGGGCCTGGCGGTGGACGGCATCTTCGGCCCGCAGACCGATGCGGCGGTACGGGGTTTCCAGTCTGCCATTCACGCCGACGTCCCGTCGATGGCAGTCGATGGCATTGTCGGCCCGATGACGTGGCAGGCACTGGTCAGCGGCATGCTGTCGTTCTAGAGGCCGGCCCGGGAAGGCGGCCGGCTGAGGAAGAGTGCCGGCCCGGGAAGGCGGCCGGCTGAGGAAGAGGGTCGGCCCGGGAAGGCGGCCGGCTCAGGAAGGCGGCCGGCTCAGGAACGTGACCGGCTCAGGAACGCCTGCACCGCGTGCTGGGCCTCCGGGCTGGCGAAGAGCGCCGCCGACCGTCGCGCGGCCTCCTCGCCGTCGCGGTCGATGCGGGCGACCAGGTCGCCGTTGACCAGCCGTTTGGTTTCGGCGAGGCCCTGCGGGCTGCCTTTGCGCAGCTCGGTGATGGTGTCGCCGACGGCGGCCGCCAACTCGTCGTCCGGCACGCAGCGGGTGACCAGGCCGACGGCGGCGGCCTCGGCGGCGTCGAACGTGCGCCCGGACAGGAAGACGTCGGCGACGGCCCGGGGTGACAGCCGCGCCAGCAGGCTCAGCGAGATCACGGACGGGGCGAGTCCGAGGCGGACCTCGGTGAGCGCGAACGTGACCGAGGCGGCCGCGATCACGATGTCGGCCGCGCCGACCAGGCCGAGCCCGCCGGCGCGGACCGGTCCGGCCAGTTCGACGACCACCGGCTTGGGCAGGGTGGCGATCTGGTGCTGCAGGCCGACGATCGCGCGCGGTCCGTCATCGGCCCGGCCCTGTCGTGCCTCGGCGAGGTCGGCGCCCGAGCAGAACACCCGGCCGCTGGAGCGCAGCAGCACGACGTGGACGCCGGCGTCCTGCCCGGCGGCGGTCAGGTGCTCGCCGAGCTCGGCGGTCAGCCGGCTGCTCAGCGCGTTGCGGTTGTGCGGGCTGTCCAGCGTGATCGTGGCGAGGCCGCCGGTGGTGTCCCGGTGAACGAGCGAGGTGGTCATGCGCGGGATCCCTGTCAGTACGAGCGGGGCAGCTTGAGGGAGAACTGGGCGATGAAGTTGAGCGCCATCTCGCGGCTGACCGGGGCGATCCGGGACAGCCGGACGTTGGCGAGGGCCTGGACCAGCCCGTACTCGGTGGCGAGCCCGTTGCCGCCGTGGGTCTGGATGGCCTGGTCGACGGCTTTGCACGCGGCCTCGGCGGCGGCGTATTTGGCCATGTTGGCGGCTTCTCCGGCGGCGAGCAGGTCTCCGGCGGCGTCGAGCGCGGCGGCCTTCTGGGTGAGCAGCCGGGCCGCCTCGACCTCGACGTGGATCTGGGCCAGCGGGTGGGCGATCGCCTGGTGGGCGCCGATCGGGGTGTCCCAGACCTTCCGCTGCCCGGCGTAGTCGACGGCCTTGCGCAGTGCCCATCGCGCGGTGCCGGTGGCCTGGGAGGCGGCCATGATGCGTTCCGGGTTGAGGCCGGCGAACAGCTGGTCGAGGCCGGCGTCCTCGCGGCCGACGAGCGCGTCGGCGGGCAGCCGGACGTCGTCGAAGAAGAGGCTGAACTGTTTCTCCGGGGAGACGAGCCCGGTCTCGATCGGCTGGTACTCGAACCCGGCGGCGCCGGTGGGCACCATGAACAGGGCGGGCTTGAGTTTGCCGGTCCGGGCGTCCTCGGTGCGGCCGACGACGAGGACGTGCCCGGCTTCGTCGACGCCGCTGATGTAGGTCTTGCGGCCGTTGAGGATCCAGTCGTCGCCGTCGCGGCGGGCGCGGGTGATGATCTGGTGGGAGTTCGAGCCGGCGTCGGGTTCGGTGATGCCGAAGGCGTAGCGTGCCTCGCCGGTGGCCAGGCCGGGCAGCCACCGCCGTCGCTGCTCGTCGGTGCCGGAGCGGGCGATGATCGTGCCGACGATGGCGGGCGAGACGACGAGCAGGAGCAGGGGGCAGCCGGCGGTGGCCAGTTCCTCCACGACGGCGGCGAGGTCGCCGATGTCGCCGCCGCCTCCGCCGTACTCCTCGGGGATCGAGACACCCAGGTATCCGGCCTTGGCTGCCTCGCCCCAGAGTTCGGTGGTCTTGGCGCCGCGGGCCGCGGCCGAGTAGAAGTACGACTCGCCGTACCTGCTGCCCAGCTGGAACACCGCGGCGCGCAGGTCGCGGCGTTCCTGGGACTCGACGAAACTGGTCAAGGCTTCTCCTCGATGACGGCGAGCACGGCGCCCGCGACGACCTGCCGGCCCACCGTCGCGGTGAGTCCGGTGACCGTGCCGTCGGTGGGCGCGGTGACGGTGTGCTGCATCTTCATGGCTTCCAGCACGACGATCGGGTCGCCCTTGGCGACCACCGTGCCGAGCTCGACGGCGACGTCGGTGACGGCGGCGGGCATCGGCGCGACCAGCGAGCCGGGGGCGACCGTGTCGGCGGGGTCGACGAAGGTGGGGATCAGCTCGAAACTCACCGAGCCGGCGGGACCGTCGACGTCGACCGACTGTCCGGAGGTGGTGACCCGGTAGGTCTCCCGGATCGGGCCGTCGCTCAGGACGACCAGGTCGCCGTGGGCGTCGGCGACGGTGACTCCGGTGACGAAGTCGGACACCAGGCGGCGTCCGGCCGACGAGTAGGTGACCGTGTACCGGTCGGGGCCGCGCCGGTAGACACGCCGGCGGGGCTGGGCGGCGGCGTTGCGCCACGCGGCGGGGATCCGGTCGAGCACGGTGGACGTCGCGGCGGCCCGGGTGGCCTGGCCGATGGCGGCGGCGAGCGCGGCCTTGGCCAGCGAGCGCGGGTCGGGGCCGGCGGTCCACCGGTCGAGGCGTTCGTCGAGCAGGGTGGTGTGCACGCGCCCGGCGATGAACTCGTCGTCGGAGAGCACGGCCCGGAGCAGGTCGAGGTTGGTGGTGACACCGTGCAGCCGGGCGCGGCGCAGGACGCCGTCGAGCAGGCGGATCGCCGCGTCACGGTCGGCGGCGTGGGCGATCACCTTGGCGAGCATGGCGTCGTAGTGGACGCCCACCTCGCTTCCGGCCTCGACGGCGGAGTCCATCCGTACCCCCGGATGGTGGGGAATGTCGAAGGCGCGGACGTGGCCGGTCTGTGGCGCGAAGGCGGCGGCCGGGTCCTCGGCGTAGAGCCGCACCTCGATGGCGTGACCCGTGATCGGAGGCGCCTGCGCGGGCAGCGGCCGGCCCTCGGCGACGGCGATCTGCAGGGCGACCAGGTCGAGGCCGGTGACGCATTCGGTGACCGGGTGTTCGACCTGCAGGCGGGTGTTCATCTCGAGGAAGAAGATCCGGTCGCCGTCGACGAGGAACTCGACGGTGCCGGCGCCGCGGTATCCCACCGCTTGCGCGGCGGCCAGGGCAAAGGCATGCAAGGAGGTACGGGTCTCGTGCGCGAGCAGTGGCGCGGGGGCCTCCTCGACCACCTTCTGATGGCGGCGCTGCAGGGAGCAGTCGCGGTCGCCCAGCACCCAGGTCGTGCCGTGGGTGTCGGCGAGGATCTGCACCTCGACGTGCCGTGCCGTGGGCAGGTAGGGCTCGGCGAACACGGTGCCGTCCCCGAACGCCGACGCCGCCTCCGCCTCGGCGCGCGCGACCTGGTCGGCGAGCCGGTCGAGGGAGTCCACGATCCGCATGCCCCGCCCGCCGCCGCCCGCGGACGCCTTGACCAGCAGCGGCAGGTCGGACGCGGTGACGGTGGCGAGGTCGGCCGCCAGGACCGGCACCCCGGCCGCGGCCATGAGCCGTTTCGCGTCGATCTTGCTGCCCATCGTCGCGATGGACTCGGGCGCCGGGCCGATCCAGGTGAGGCCGGCCGCCTCGACGGCGCCGGCGAAAGCGGCGTTCTCGGAGAGGAAACCGTACCCGGGATGGATGGCGTCGGCGCCGGCCGCGCGGGCCGCCTCGATGATCAGGTCACCGCGCAGGTAGGTGTCGGCGGGCGCGTTGCCGGGCAGCCGGATCGCCTGGTCGGCCTCGGTGACGAACGGGGCGGTGGCGTCGGCGTCGGAGTGGACGGCGACGGTCGCGATGCCGAGTTCGCGGCAGGTACGGAACACCCGGCGCGCGATCTCCCCACGGTTGGCGACCACGAGCTTGCGGATCACTGGAGCTCCTTCACAGCCGGAAGACGCCGTAGCCGCGGGCGCCCGCCACCGGCGCGCTGTGGATCGCGGACAGGCAGATGCCGAGGATCGTGCGGGTGTCGCGCGGGTCGATGACACCGTCGTCGTAGCCGAGGCCGGAGGTGAAGTAGGCCAGCGACTGCTCCTCGACCTGCTTCTCCACCAGGGCCCGCATCGCGGCGTCGGCTTGTTCGTCGAACGGCGCCCCGCGGGCCGCGGCGGCCTGCTGCGACACGATCGAGATGACGCCGGCGAGCTGTGCCGGGCCCATCACCGCCGACTTGGCGCCGGCCCAGCTGAACATGAACCGCGGGTCGTACGCGCGGCCGCTCATGCCGTAGTTGCCGGCCCCGTACGACGCGCCCATCACCACCGACAGGTGCGGGACGGTGGAGTTCGACACCGCGTTGATCATCTGGGCGCCGTGTTTGATGATGCCGCCCTGCTCGTACTGGGCGCCGACCATGTAGCCCGTGGTGTTGTGCAGGAACAGCAGCGGTGTGTCGCTCTGGTTGGCCAGCTGGATGAACTGGGCCGCCTTCTGCGCCTCCTGGCTGAACAGCACGCCCTGGGCGTTGGCGAGAATGCCGATCGGGTAGCCGTGCAACTGCGCCCAGCCGGTCACCAGGGACGTGCCGTAGAGCGGTTTGAACTCGTCGAACTCGCTGCCGTCGACGATGCGGCCGATGACCTCGCGCGGATCGAACGGGACCTTGAGGTCGGACGGGACGATGCCGAGCAGTTCCTCGGTGTCGAGCAGCGGTTCGGCGTACCCCCGGCGGGGTGGTGGCCCGAGCTTTCGCCAGTTGAGCCGGCGCACGATGGAACGCCCGATCCGCAGCGCGTCCAGCTCGTCGGCGGCCAGGTAGTCGGCGAGCCCGGACGTGCGCGCGTGCATCTCGGCCCCGCCGAGCGACTCGTCGTCGGACTCCTCGCCGGTGGCCATCTTGACCAGCGGCGGCCCGCCGAGGAAGACCTTGGCGCCGTCCTTGACCATGACGGTGTAGTCGCTCATGCCCGGCACGTACGCGCCACCGGCCGTGGAGTTGCCGAACACCAGCGCGATGGTGGGCCGGCGGTCGGCGCTGGCGGCGGTGAGATTGCGGAACACCGCGCCACCGGGGATGAAGATGTCCTTCTGGGTCTGCAGGTCCGCCCCGCCGGACTCGACGAGCGTGACGGTGGGCAGCCGGTTCTCGGCGGCGATCTGGTTGGCGCGGAAGATCTTGCGGACGGTCACCGGGTTGGACGCGCCGCCCTTGACCGTCGGGTCGTGGGCGATGATCAGGCACTCGACGCCCTCGATCACGCCCAGGCCGGTGACCACCGAGCCACCGACGGCGAAGTCGGTGCCCCAGCCGGCCAGGACGCCCAGCTCCAGGAACGGCGAGTCGGGATCGATCAGCAGCTCGACGCGCTCCCGGGCGGTCAGCTTGCCCCGCCGGTGATGCCGCTCGACGGCCTTGGGCCCGCCGCCGGCCAGGGCCGCGGCCTGCTGCGCCGCGAGGTCGGCGACGCGTTCCAGCATCACCTCCCGGTTGGCGGCGTAGCCGGGCGACGTGGCATCGACGCTGGTTCTCACGGGACAAGCTCCTCAGGCAGGGTCACGACACGCGCGCGCAGCCACTCGCCGACGGCTTTGGCCTGCGGATCGAAACGGGTGGACGAGGCGACACCGGCACCGAGGAGTCCGTCGATCACGATGTTGACGGCGCTCAGGTTCGGCAGCGCGAAGACCTCGACGCCGAGCGCGGCCGCCTCCGGAAGCAGCTGGGCGACGACCTCCGGCGTCAGCCACTGCCGCAACCACGCGTACGCCTCGGCGCGCCGGGGGTGGCCCGACGGGATCCAGACCCCGACGTTCGCGGTGCCGCCCTTGTCTCCGGACCGGGCGAAAACCAGACGACCCAACGGCAATTCCTTGGTTGTACGGTCGGAGCGCGCCGCATCCGGCCGGGGCGCCGTCTCGTCCGGCACGTCCGCGGTGACCGGTGGCGGCCCGATGTCGACCCGCGTCCCGTCCGGGTGGACCACCACATGCGGCACCGACTCCTGCGGCAGATAGGCGGCGCGGTAGATCCCGAACGGGGTGCCGGCGCCCGGTGGCGCGGGCACGTGGAACCCCGGGTAGGACGCCAGCGCCAGCTCCACGGCGGCGCTGCTGAACGCGCGGCCCACGACGGCCGGATCCGGGTCCTTGACGTGGCAGCGCAGCACCGCCGACGCCGCCGCCTCGGTGGCCGGATCGTCATGATCGGTGCGCGCCAGATCCCATACCAGCTGGGCGGGCGGCCGTGCGCTGAGCGCCTCGGTCATCTGCCGGCGCACCCAGTCGGCCTTCTCCTCGATGTCCAGGCCGGTCAGGACGAACTCGACGCTGTTGCGCCATCCACCGGCGCTGTTGAGGGCGATCTTCGTCGCCGGGGGCGGGGCGGCGCCGCGGACCGACGTGATCGTCACCCGGTCGGGTCCGTCCTGCCGTAGCTCGACGGTGTCCAGGCGTGCGGTCACATCGGGATTGGCGTAGTAGGGGCCGCCCACCTCGTACACCAACTGCGCGGTGACCGTGTCGACGGTGACCGCGCCGCCGGTGCCGGGATGTTTGGTGATCACGGCGGTGCCGTCGGCGCTCAGCTCGGCCAGCGGGAAGCCCAGCGGCCGGCTGGTGTCGATCGTGGCGAAGCCGGAGAAGTTGCCGCCGGTGGCCTGCGTGCCGCACTCCAGGACGTGCCCGGCGACGACCCCGGCGGCCAGCAGGTCGAAGTCGGTGCGCCCCCAGCCGAACTCGGCGATCGCCGGCCCGAGCGTGAGCGCCGCGTCGGTGACCCGGCCGGTCACGACGATGTCGGCGCCCGCGGTGAGCGCCTCGGCGATGCCGAAGGCGCCGAGATACGCGTTGGCGGTCAGCGCCCCCGCCCAGCCGTGCGCCGTGGCCTGCCCGATCAGGTCGTCGCCCTGCACGTGGGCGACCGCGACCTCGACGCCCTGCTCCGCGGCCAGGGCGCGGACGGCCTGGGCGAGCCCGGCCGGGTTGAGGCCGCCCGCGTTGGTCACGATCCGGACCCCGCGCTCGCGGGCCACGGCCAGGCTGCCGGCCAGCTGGCGCAGGAACGTCTTCGCGTAGCCGAGCGACGGGTCCTTCTGCCGGTCGCGGCCCAGGATGAGCATGGTCAGCTCGGCCAGGTAGTCGCCGGTCAGGTAGTCCAGCGGGCCGCCGTCGAGCATCTGCGCCATCGCCGAGAAGCGGTCGCCGTAGAAGCCCGAGCAGTTCCCGATGCGGATCGTACGCAGGGTGCGGCTCAACACACCGTCACCCTAGACTTTCTGACAAAGTAGTCAAGTAACGAGAGGGGGCCCGATGGGACGTGCCCGAACGAACCCCGCGCCCACCGCGCCGGCGACCGCCCGGGGCCGGCGCACCCACGACGCGCTGATCGCCGCCGGCCGGGAGATCATCGAGGAGCAGGGGTGGGCCGGGTTCACGCCCGAGGCCGTCACCCAGGCCGCCGGCGTGTCGTACGGGACCTTCTACACCTACTTCGAGTCCAAGGACGACCTGCTCCGCAAGATCGTCAAAGCCGCCGCGGACGAGATGATCGCCGCGAGCCGGGTGCCCGACCTCGACGACCCGTATGCGCGGATCGTCGAGGCCAACCGCCGCTACCTGGCGGCCACCGGCAAGGCCGCCAAGGTGTTGCGGATGGTCGAGCACGGCGCCTACCTCGACGACAACCTGCGCGGCCTGCTCCTGGAGATCCGCGAGTTCTACGTGCGCCGCAGCGAGGAGGGCATCCGCCGGCTGCAGACCGCCGGGCTGGCCGACCCCGGCCTCGACCCGCACCTGACCGCGATCGCCCTCGGCGGCATGGTCGAGCAGGTCGCCGTGATCATCAACGAGCTGCGCGAACCGCTCGACACCGAGAAGATGGTCGACCACCTCTCCCGCCTCTGGGCCTCGGCGATCGGCCTGCGGCCCCCCGTCGGCTGACACGGCGCGCGGAGGTCCGGGACCGCTGTGCGCGAACGGGCTACCGTGGTCGGATGTCTCCCCGACTGTCCCCTGCGGAATGGGTCCGGCGGCGTCGCGCGGACCTCGTCGACCGGCGTCTCGAGGTCGCCGGCGCCCGGGCGTTCGGCCGGCTCGACAGCCTCGGCGAGAGCTGGCACATCGTGGACTGGTCGGAGACCGGCCTGTCCCGCCGGCACGACCCGGCCGACCCGCTGGGCGCCCGCGCCGGGTTCCTGGCCGTCGGGCCCGGCGGGGTGTATGCGGTCACCGTCGCCGACCAGGGGCTCTTCCGGGTCCTGATCGTCGGTGACGTGGTGCAGATCAACGGGCGGCGACTGTCCTATGTCGCGGAGGCGCGCCGTGCCGCGAGCCGTGCCGCGGACGCGCTGTCCGCCGCGGCCGGCGTCACCGTGCCGGTCGTCCCGGTCCTCGCGTTCACCGGGGCGGGCGCCATGAGCACCAACGGCGTGCCCACCACCTGCCTGGTCGCCACCGACCGCGAGCTGGACAAGCTGCTCACCTCCGGCGGTCACCGGATCAGCCCGGACACCGCGGCCCGCCTCGCGAAGATCGCCCGGGACTGCGCCCCGCCCGCCTGATCGAGGAGGCCTCCCCGCTTCCGGCGGGGTGTTGATCGCGGGCAGCGCCGCGGATGCCCGGCCCGGGGTCCCGAGCCACGGTGCCCGCCGCGGCCCGGGACGTGCCCGGCCACGTCAGACCTCTGGCAGGATCCCGGCGTTTTCCCTGCATCGCCTATCGGTCGTGTATGGACCGCGGGCGGGAAGGTCGGACATTAATCTCCAGAATGGATGAATTACATTACCCGGCCGTAGCTCCCGCAAACCACAGCGAATCGGCGTCGGCAGGTCCATAGTTGGAACCGTCGCGGTGAGCCTCGCGGGCCGCCCCTCAGACATCTTTCGCCGGATCTGACCGGACAGGAACGAACATGCGCATGAGCGCAATCGCTGCAGCAGCAACGAACCCGAAAACCGAGACGACCGGATCCGCCCGGCTGGCGGAACTGGTGTCGCCGCTCGGTGGCCTGGTCAGTCACGTACCCCGGCTGCCGGTCGAGCCGTCGGAGCCGCCCCTCGCGGTCTTCTCGGCCGAGCTCGGCGAGGTCTCGGCGGTGCTGCCGGGACTGTGCGGACCGGAGTGCCTGGGCAACCTCGACGGCACCGGAACCGGGGTGGACCCGGAACGGTCCGCGCTCGTCGCGGTCGCCGAGGCGCTCGAACGCTACGCCAACTGCGTCTACGACGAGCGGCAGTTCCGCTGGGCGACCGCCGCCGAGCTGGGCGCCGAGGCGCTCGACCTGGACAGCGTGCCCCGCTGTTCGGCGACCGAGCTGGCCGACCCGGACTGCCCGGTCACCCTGCCCGACCGCACCGCGCCGATGCGCTGGGTCCGGGGACTGCACCTGGGCACCGGCGAGCCGCGCTGGGTGCCGGCCGTGCTGGTGTACATGCACCTCCCGCCGCACGCGGGGGAGCGCTTCACCCGTTCCATCTCCACCGGCTCCGCCGCGCACCCCGACCCGGCCGTCGCGGTCCGCGGAGGGCTCTGCGAGGTGATCGAGCGGGACGCGATCAGCATCACCTGGCTGCAACAGCTCGCCCTGCCACGGCTGGAGCTCGACACCGTCGGCCCCGAACTGCAGCGCTACCTCGACCTCACCGCCGGGCGCGACCTCACGATCCACCTCTTCGACGCCACCACCGACGTCGGCATCCCGACCGTGTACGCCGTCTCGGTCGCACCGCACCACCCCACCTGTCACACCGTCGTCGCCTGCGCCACCAGCCTCGACCCGCAGGTGGCGGCCGCCAAGGCGATCTGCGAGACGGTGTCGGAACGGGTCGCGCTGCACGGCACCCCGCCACCGGGCGACGACGTGCGCGAGTTCACCGGGGTGGCCGACGGCGCCGCCTACATGTCCGACCCGCAGCGGGCCGGCGCCTTCGACTTCCTGCTCGACAGCCCGGCACGCCGGCGGCTGTCCGAGATGCCGGCGCTGTCCACCGGCGATCCGGTCGCCGACCTGCGCCTGGTGGCCGAGCGCCTGGCCGCGTGCGACCTCGACGCGTACGTCGTGGATCTCACCCCGGACGAGGCGCTGCGGACCGGGATGAGCGTTGTGCGGGCGGTCGTCCCCGGCCTGCAGCCCCTGTCCTTCAGCTACCGCGCCCGCTACCTGGGCCACCCCCGGCTCTACCGGGCGCCGCTGCGGATGGGCCACCCGAGCAGACCGGAAGCCGAGCTCAACGCCTGGCCACAGCCGTTCGCCTGACGCCACCCACCGGGAGCACGCATGTGTCATCTGATCGTTTCCCCGCTCGGCCCCTTCGGCTACGCGGTCGCCGAGCGGCTGCGTGACCTGTGCCGCGACGTCGACATCGCCGGGATCGACGCCACCGGCGCGGTGACCGCCGTACGCCCGGCGCCCGACCGCGAGGACCGGCTCGACGTGCTCGTGGCGTGGCGGCGCGCGCCCGCGATCGAGCAGGAGTTCGACGACGTGGCGTTCCGGACCGGCCGGCCGTGGCTGCCGGTCGTCCTGGACCACCCGGTCCTGGAGATCGGCCCGCTGGTGGTCCCCGGCGAGGGCGCCTGCCACGGCTGCTACCGCCGCCGGATCGCGCAGCACGACACCGCCCGCACGATCCGCGCCGCCGTCGACCGGCACTACGACACCGACCCGCAGGCCGGGCCGGCCGGATACCTGACGGCGACCGCGCTGTTCGCGGCGGCCAGCGTGGCCGAGATCGTGGACCGGTTCCGGGCCGCGCCGGGCGACGAGGCCGGCCGGGTACGCCAGATCGACGTGCCCACCCAGCAACTGCGCTCCGGCCGGGTCGTCGGCGTGCACGGCTGCCCACGCTGCGGGTCGGGCCGCGACGAGACCACCCGCTCGTACGACCGGCTGCCCGCCCTGCTCCAGGGGGTGTGGTCATGATCGAGGTCGACGACACCACCCGGCAGAACGGGCGGCTCTCCGCCGCCGCCATGGCCTACGCGGTCGCCGTCGACCCCCAGTTCAGCATGCCGGTCCGGCCCTGCCTGGCGCCCGGCCTGGTGTGCGTCCCGCTCGACGACGGCCTGGCCTTCGCCGGCACCGCCAACCGCCAGACCGTGCTGCGCGGCCGCGCCGCACTGACCCTCATCCCGCGGCTGCTGCCCGCGCTCGACGGCGCCCACACCATGGACGAACTGGCCGCGGCACACCCCGACGTGACCGCGACCGCCCTGCGCGCCTGCATCTCCCTGCTGTACGTCAGCGGGCTGCTGCAGGACGGCCCCGACGGCCTGGGCAGCGGGCTCATCCCGGCTGAGGTGGCCGACTACCTGGGCCGCAACCTGGACACCACCCGGATCAACCACAGCCGCGGCGAGGCCTGCGACCGGCTCGCCCGTACCCGCGTGCTGATCGCCGGACCGGAACCGCTCGCCGGCCGGCTGCGCGCCGAGCTCGCCGGGGCCGGCGTCGACGCGCACGGCTGGACCGGCCCCGGCCAGACCGTCGGCGACGGTGATCTCCTGGTCGCCGTCGACGACGGCGACACCGCCGCGATGGCGGCGGTGGACCAGGCCTGCCGCCGCTCCGGCATCAGCTGGCTGCGCACCGCGGCCGGAGAGCGTACGGCCGAGATCGGGCCACTGTTCAACGCCCGGTACACCGGCTGCCACGAGTGCTTCGCCGGCCACCGGCCGCATCCCGACGGCACCCCGTCACCGGCCCGCGCGGCGATCTGGGCGGCGCTGACCGCGACCGAGATCGTGCACCTGCTGTCCCGGGTCGGCTCCACCCCGTCGACGTCCGGCTGCACCGTCTTCGACCTCGGCGACTGGACCCAGTCGATGGTCGGCGCCTACCGCCGGCCCGGCTGCCCGCAGTGCCTGCCTGCCCGCGCCCCGGCCCCGACGGCGTCTGCCCACCTCTACGAGCAGGCCGTGGCGGCCCCGCCCCGGGAATGGCTCAACCTCAAGGACCACCAGGCGCACTACCGCCCGGCGAACCTGTCCCTGCAGCGATACAACAAGGAATACCTGGCGGCGCCGCGCATCCCGCTCGACGGCGAACCGCCGGCCACCGGGCCACGATTGACCCTCGGCACCCTGGCCGTGCTGCTCCGGCGTACCGCCGGCCTGCGCGAGGACGAACCGGCGACCGCCTCCGGCAAGGTCAACCGGTGGGCGCCGACCGGTGGGAACCTCGGCTCCGTACAGGCCTACCTGCTGGCGCTGGACGTGCCCGGCCTGCCGCCCGGCTGCTACTTCTACCAGCGCGGCGACCACAGCCTGGCCCGCATCCGGGCGGGCGCGCCGGAGACCGACGCCGCGGCGGTCTGCCCGCAGCTCGCCGCCCAGCGCCCGGCCGCCCTGATCGCCCTCACCGGCGCGCTCGGCGTGGTCGCCGCCAAGTACCAGGACTTCGCCTACCGCATCCTCTGCCTCGACGCCGGCGTCGCCCTCGCCCAGCTGACCGCCCTCGCCGACGACCACCGCGTGACGATCCGCATCGCCGACCGGTGGGACGACACCGCCGTGAGCCGGGCGCTGCGCATCGAGCCCGCCGACGAGCCGGTGACCACGGTGCTCGCCCTCGACCCGAGGAACCACGATGACCTCCACCACTGAGACCCGCCCGGCCCGCGACGAGACCGACCGGGCGCGGCTGCTCGAACAACTGCTGGCCGACACCCTGCTGGACGCCGAGGCCGCCGCCCGGCTGCCCGCACCCGTCCCCGGGCACCTGCGCCGGCCGCCGGACGACGGGCCGCTGACCCGGCTGCCCCTGCCGGCGTCCCCGCGCGCCGGGCTCGCCGACGTGCTGCCGGAACGCGGCGCGGCTCACGACTTCGCACCGGCAGCGATCTCCGGCGCCGAGCTGTCGGCCCTGCTCGCCGCCGCCGACCGGATGGACGCCCGCGGGTGGGCCGCCGAGCGGGAGGCCGGCGTCGACCTGGAGCTGTACTGCGCGGCGTGGCGGGTGACCGGGGTGGACATCGGTCTGCACCGGTACCTGCCGGACCGGTCGCAGCTGTGCCGGGTGGCGAGCCTGCCGGACGGCCCGCAGGCCGAGGAGCTGGTGCTGCAACGCGAGTTCGCCCAGGCCGCCGCTCTGGTGGTGATCACCGGGAACCTGGCCGCGGCGCTCGAACGCCACGGCGGCCACGGCCACCGGCTGCTGCTGACCCGGGCCGGAGCCGCCGGGCACGCCGCGTGGCTGACAGCGCTGCGCCTCGGCCTCGTCGGCACGGTCTTCGCCGGCCTGCTGCCGCACGTCCTGCGGGAACGCGCGAGCGCTGACGGATACCACCGGGCCGCGCTGTTCGCGTTCGCCGTCGGGCGCCCACCCGCCACCGAACCGGCGCCGCCCGGACGGTCCACAGACTTGGGCCCGGCCTGAACAGGTCACGGGCTCAGGCCGGCGGCAGACCGCCGACCGGCGAGAACACGGTCACGGGACCGTAAAGGAGTTGGGGTAATGAGCAGTGAGCTGATGAAACCCGAGACCGCCGAGGAACTCGACCTCTGGCTGGAAGACGACCTGACCGTCGAGCAGCTGCCGACCGTCGTCAGCGCGTCCCTGCTGGGAACCGGCGGCTGCCACGGTTGCGGCGGCTGCGGTGGCCACGGCGGCTGCCATGGCTGCGGTGGGCACGGTGGCTGTCACGGCTGTGGCGGGCACGGCGGTTGCCACGGCTGCGGTGGGCACGGCGGTTGCCACGGCTGCGGTGGGCACGGTGGCTGTCACGGCTGTGGCGGGCACGGCGGGTGCCACGGGTGTCGGCACTGATCACATCCGGGGGCGTGCCATGAGCACGCCCCCGGTCGGCCGCACCGCGCCGCCCCCGGACCTCGACGTGCCGGACTGGCTCGGCGAACCTCTCGCGCTCGCTCCGCAGGTGAGCCTGGTCGACGGGGCGGACGGGCACGCTCTGCTGTTCAACGCCGCCACCGGCACGTACGTACGGCTGAGCCGGACCGGCGCACGACTGGTGCCACTGCTGGACGGCACCCGGACCGGAACGACCCTGCTGGCCGCGGCGGGCCGGGCACGCGGGCCGGACGGTCCCCGCGACCGCGGGCCGGCCCTGGTCACGTTCCTGCGGGACCTGCGCGCCGCCGGGGTGCTGTCCCTGCCGCCGGAACAGATACGCGGCCGCCGGCGGGTGCTGACCCTGCTCGGCCGGCTCACCCCGCGGGTACGGTTCCCGGCACACCACCTCAACCGGCTGCTCGGCCCCCCGGGCAGGCTGCTGGCCCGCTTCCCCCGGACCGCCGCGATCATCGCGCTGCTGGTGGCCGTGGCAGCGGCGACCGCGGTCGTGCTGGCGTACGTGCTGCCGGCGCCGTTCGTCTTCACCGGCCCCGACTGGACGATGATGATCACGGCGCTGCTGGTGCAGGCCACCGTGCACGAGATGGGACACGCCACCGTGTGCCAGGCGCTCGGCGTGCCGGTACGCGAGGCCGGCGTGAAGCTGTTCTGCCTGCTGATCCCGCTGACGTACGTGGACCGGACGGACGCGTACCGGGTCCGGTCCCGGGCCGGGCGGATCGGCGTGGCGCTCGTCGGGCCGATCATCGACCTCACCGCGGCGGGACTGTCCGCCACGCTGATCCTGATCGACCCGGTCGGCTTCGGCGGGGTGCGCTGGCTGCTCGGATTCCAGCTGTTCGTCATCATCAACAACCTCAACCCGCTGCTGCCCACCGACGGCAACCACGCCCTGGAGGCGGCGATCGGCGAACTCAACCTGCGGCACCGGGCGAACGCCTACATGGCACACGTGCTGCTACGGATCCCACTGTCCGCGGCCCACCGATCGGTCTCCCCGGCCCGCCGCCGGCTGTACCTCACGTACGGATTCGTCAGCACCGCCTTCCTGATCATGCTGCTCACCATGATGGCGATGAACTACTACCGGCTGATCGCCCACGTCACCAGCTGACCAGCGGTCGGTATGGCCGGGTTCCTCGGCCGTATCGACGGCGAGACCCGATGCGCGTTCCGGGCGGGAGCCGGCCGGATCACGACTTCGCTTCCTCCGGGCCGCCGGCTCTCCGCCGGAAGGCCCGTGGCAAGCGGCACGGCGGACCTGAGCCGTCCTGATCCGGTCCGCCGAAGTTCGGATCAACGACTGCGCGGCCGACCGCTCCCGGGGTGCACTGAAGTCATGGCCCAAGTGCGCTACTTCACCGAGATCCATCCGCCCGACGAGTCGGTGGTCGTCCGCTCCGCGAGTGACGGCTGGAGCCGGGACCACCCCGGCGTGTTCGAGGACGGAGCATGGCGGTTCGTCGTGCCGGACGGTCCCGCCGAGTTCAAGTTCGTGCTGGACGGCACCTGGATGTCCGGCCCGAACCTCGTACTGCCGGCCGGCCCCGGCCCGTTCGACTTCGGCGACGACGCCGTGCGCTTCGATCCGGTCCCGGCCGTCGTGACCGAGAACTCCCGGGTACAGCAACTGTTCTTTCCGCCGAACCACGACCAGGAGCACGTGTACGACGTGATCGTCGTCGGCTCGGGAATGGGCGGTGGCCTGCTCGCCGACCAGCTGAGCGACGCAGGCGCGGACGTGCTGGTCCTGGAGGCCGGCTCCTACCTGTTCCCCACCCACGTGGCGAATCTGCCCCGCCGGCTGCGGATCGGCAGGTTCGACAAGAACGTGTGGGGACTGTTCCCCGATTTCAGCTTCGCCAACTATGTCAACGCCCCCGGCTCGTTCTTCGCCGGCGCGCAGGCGTTCAACCTCGGCGGCCGTTCGGTGTTCTGGGGCGGTCTGATCCCCCGGATGGGCGCCTGGGAGCTGACCGGCTGGCCGCAGCCGGTCCGGGACTACCTGCTGACCACGGGGTACCGGCTGGCCGAGGATGCTCTCAACCGCAACGGTCCGCTCGGCTCGGCCTACCAGCAGGACGTCAAACAACATCTGGGCGCCGTGCTTCCCGACTTCGACCACCTGGACGCGCCGGTAGCCGTGCAGTACGAGGGCTACACCCCGCTCTCCATCCCGGGTGGCATGTTCTCCACCGCCGACCTGCTCACCGAGGACCGGCTGGCCGACGACCCCGGCGCCCGCCTGCCGACGATCAACCTGAACCACGCCGTCCAGCGGGTCCTGCACGCCGACGGCCGCGCCATCGGCGTCGAATGCTTCGACCTGCTGGCCCGCCGCCAGAGGCAGTACCTGGCGGCGACGGTCGTGCTCAGCGCCGGCACCATCGAGTCGGCGAAGATCGCCCTGCAGTCCGGCCTCGACGTGCCGGCCGGCCGCATCGGGCACGGCATCACCGATCACCCGATCCTGTTCACGCACTTCTCGATCCCGGCCGGCTCCCCCTGGTCTCGTACCCAGTCCTCGGCGAAGGTCTGGTCCCGGCACCGGGACGCCTCGGCCGGGCGCCACCCGTACAACGTGGTGCTGGAGTTGGGCGCCGACTTCAACCAGGGCCGCTACATCGACCCGGACAACCTGCGCCGGCACCGCGAGCTGAAGGGCGACGCCATGCTCGGCGAGGTCGTCTTCCTGCTCAACACCCCGCTGGTGCCGGGCAACCGCGTCGCCCTGTCCGGGCCTCCGCACCTGCCGGTGCTGGTCGACGTGCAGCCGGCGCCGCTCGGCCCCGGGGTGCTGGACGAGATACGCGGCATCGGCAAGCAGCTCCTGGACAGCTTCGGCGCCGAGGCCGTCACCGGCGAGAACCTCGACCTGGCCACGGCCAGACTCGGCGGGGTCGCCCACGAGGTCGGCACGCTGCGGATGGCCGATGACGGGACCGGGGTGGTCGACGCCGACCTGCGGTTCCTCGGATACGACAACCTGTACGCCTGCGACAACTCGGTCTTCCCGACCTCACCGGCCGCCAACCCCACACTCACGCTGGCCGCGCTGAGCCTGCGTCTGGCCCGCCACCTCACCGGTGGCTGACCGGTTCGGCATCGGACGCCGGCGGGCCGCCCGGCACCGACTGACTCCGAAGTGGCGTCCCGGACGATGATGTCGTGATGCTCGCCCTTCCGCTTGCCGACAGCGGACCGTGAGTGGCCATGCAGGAGCTTGTGCGGCCGAGGATTTGGTGATGCCTCGATGCGGCAGCGCCCGATGTGTCCCGGTGGGGGAGCCGTGACCCGTGCCGGACCCCGAAGCCGCTCATCACTCGGGCGGGTCAGGCCTCCGGGTGGTACATCCTGGCCCCGGCAGGCGAGCGGCGGCGCGGATAGCTTCGGTCGGCATGAGCAACAATGTGGTGCAGCGCCTGATCGGCGCGTTGAACGGGCAAGATCTCGACGCGGTGGAGAGCTGCTTCAGCGAGGATTTCGTGGGTGAATGGCCGGCGCATCCGGCCCGGGAGGTGCACGGCCCGGCCCGGGTGCGCCGGAACTGGGAGATGATCTTCGAAACGTCGCCGGACATCACGATCGCGATGACGAACGCAGTCGAGGTCGGCGACGAGGTGTGGGGCGAGTGGCACTACACCAAGGCTGCGGGCCAGGACCTACGCGGCGTGATCATCATCACGGTACGTGACGGACAGATCCGCCGGTCCCGCTTCTACATGGAGCCGGTCGACGCGGTCGGCGCTGCGGTACCGGGCGGCCCGCGCCTCGCCCGCGACTGACGCACGCCGTGGCCGGGAGCCTGTCACCAACGGGGTTCCGGCCACGCCTGTCAGAATGGGCCGGTGCGGCGGGACGACGACTTCGGAACAGTGTTGCGATCCCTGCGGCAGCGGATCACCCCTGGCGAGGCAGGCGTGCCCGCATCGCTGCCCGCCGTGCGGCGCGTGCCGGGCCTGCGCCGGGACGAGCTGGCCGGGCTCGCGGGAGTCTCCGAGGAACATCTGAAACGCCTGGAGCAGGGCCGGCGCCGCCCGTCGCCTGGCGTGGTCGACGCGCTCGCCCGGGCGCTGCGGCTGGGTGCGGAGGAGCACGCCCGGCTGCGCGCGCTGGCCGGATTCGCCGTGACGCCGCAGCCGGAACGCCGGGTCCCGCGCGAGGTCACCGATACGGCCCGCCGCATGCTGGACCGGCTGACCGAGGTCGCGGTCTGCGTCTGCGACGCGAGCTGGACCGTGCTGGAGGCCAACAAGTTGTGGCACACCAACGTGTGCACGGTGCCGGAGGCCGGCCGCGGGCGGAACGTGGTCTGGCGCGCGTTCACCGAGACCGGCCCGTCCGTCTTCCTGGCCCCGAAACGGCTCGACGGATTCCGCGCCACCGTCGTGGCCGAGCTGCGCGACACGGCCCGCCGGTACCCGGCGGACACCGAGCTGACCTCGATGATCACGGACCTGCGTGCCCTGAGCCCGGACTTCGCGTTGCTCTGGGACGCGCCACCGGCCCCCGGCGGCCACGCGGACCGGCTGCGCGTGCCGAACCCGGCGCACGGCGATCTCTACCTGGACCTGGACGTGCTCACGCTCAACCCGGGCGACCTACGGGTGGCGGTGTACACCGCGGCCTAGCGCCGCCGGGGAACCCGGACCCCGGCGGCGATCAGGGAGACTGCGATGTGTCAGCCGGCCAGCTGGAATCGGCTGACGACCGACGGCAGGCTGTCCGCGGTCGTAACGCCTTCCCGCCCGTGAGGGATGTCTGGCGAACGGCCGGCGGGGTGGCGCAGGCCGTGACCTCGGACACCGGCGGCGGCGCTGGACACCAGGGAGGGCCAGCCGGGTTCTACGGCCGGGCAGGTACGGCAGGAAAGCGATGTCTGGGGCAGAATGCCCGTCATGCGTCAGATAGCCGTCGGTCTCTGTCTGGTGGTCGCTGCCCTGGGCGGCTGTGCCGAGCCGGGCGCCCGGCCGGAGGCCGAGATGAGCGCCGCGCCGGAGTGGCACACGTTCGCGGCGGATGTGAGCGGGCTGACTCCCGGTCCGGGCGCCACGGAGGTGACCGCGCACGTCCAGCTGCCCGCCGGGAAGGACGTCTGCGCACGGAATGTGCGGCTCACCAACGTGACCGAGGAGAACGGGACGATCTTCGCGGACATCGTCGGTGACTCGGCGGCGCAGCACGGGGACTGCCCGGAGTACGAGACGGTCGACGTGAAGCTGACCTCGAAGACCGCGATCGGCGACCGGAACATCAACTTCAGCCAGAAGGTGTGGACGCTGCGGGACGGCGTCTACGTGCAGTGCGACAACGAGCTCGGCTGCAAACCGCCGGCCGACCACTGCGACGACACGTGGACCCGGGCGGTCGTGCGTGGGCTGGACGTCTCCCGCCATTCGCCGGGCACCGTCGAGTCCTGCGACGAGGACTGGCTGGTCATGACGGTGCCCGACGATCCGACGGCGTGCGGCGCTCAGCCCCGGGCGGGTTGCACGGTCGACACGGCGGTCTGGCGTTACTTCCTGAGTCCGGCGGACACCGGCTGGCGGCTCGTCACCCGTACCAGGGACGGCGGGTGCGCGGACGTGGTCAAGGCCGCTCCCGCCTTCCCGGAGAAGCTCTGCCGCGAGCTTCCGGCGCCGGGCCGTTTCGTCACCTCCGGCCCGCCGCTGCCGGCATCTCCCGGACCGAGGCGGTAGCGCGTGTCAACCGCCACTGGTCTGAACCGGACAGCGCGGGTGGAGAAATGCCTCGTATGTGGATCGTCGGCAAAGCCCTCGAGTATCACGAGGAGCCCGCCTATGGGGCTGCGGGAATCTACTACGGGTTCGAAGGCCGCTGGTGGGACCCGGAGGGCGATCGGCGGCCCTGACCGCCGCCGCAGAGCCGGCCGCGCCCGGCACCGGTGCAACCGGGTCCAGGCGGGCCTGGTTCGCGGCTCGGTAACCGCCACAAGCGAGACCTCGCTGCGGCCCGAGGTCGAGGGCCGGCAGAATTCGATGTACCCGGTGGCGGCGGCTCCCGATACTGGGCCGGTGGATCGAGGGCTTCGCGAGCGGGCCGCCGCTCTCATCGAGTCGGCGGGGTACGGCGACGGCGACCGGGTCGTGGTCGGTCTGCGGCACGGGGACGCGCCGCCGGTGTATGTGAGCCACGGCGAGCGATTCACGACGGCCTGCGTGGCGTCGGTGTCGAAGCAGATCACGGCCGCGTGCGTGGCGCTGCTCGTACGGCAGGGGAAGCTCGACGTCGAGTCGCCGCTGGCCGAGTGGATCCCCGAGCTTCCCGGCTGGGCGGCCACCGTCCGCGTGCGGCACCTGATCCACCACACCGGCGGGCTGCCCGAGGCCGGCGAGTTCTTCGCGCTCAAGGAGGCCGGGCGGCACCGGACCGTCCCCGGCGTGCTGGCCGAGCTGCGCGGGCACGAGACCCTGGAGAGCACGCCGGGAACCACCTTCAGCTACCGCAACCCGGGCTACACCTGCCTGTCGGTCATCGTCGAACGGGTCGCCGGCGAGCCGTTCCCCGACTTCGCGCGCTCGCGTCTGTTCGAGCCACTCGGCATGGCCGCCACCCGCTACTGGCCCGGTCCGGCACCGTTCCCGCCGGGGGCCACGCCGACCGAGCCGGGCTCCCCGGCACCGCTGTCGCTGGGCGACTGCGGCGTCTGGTCGACGGCGGCCGATCTGATGCGCTGGAACGAGGCTCTGGCGAACGACGAGCTGGGTGTCTCCGGCCTGCTGCACACCGCGGGCCGGCTCGACGACGGCACGCCCCTCCCGTACGGCTGGGGCATCGACGTCCTGACCCGGGCCGGTCACCCGGTGCACCGCCACGGCGGCGTGTGGGCGGGTCTGAGCGCCCAGATCGCCCGGCTGCCCGCACAGCGCGCCGGCATGGTCGTGATCGCGTTGGACCATGCGGAGGCCCGTACCCAGAGGCTCGCCGACAGCCTGATCGACGAGCTGATCGCCCGCTGAGCCTGCCAGGATCACCGATATGGGCTACGAACTGCACATCACCCGGGCGATCAGTTGGTTCGACAGTGGTGTACGAGTGGGACGGCGAGCAGGTCGTCGACGGGGAACGCGGGCCGGAGGCCTTCGAGTGGAACCAGCGCTTCCTCACCCGCGGAACGTGGGCGAGCGGCATGAACGCGCGGGCGCCGATCCGGGCCGAGGAGTGGGCGCAGGCGGTTGCGGCGCAACCGGACTTCGAGATGATGACGCGGATCGAGGCGACGCTGCCCTCCGGCGCCCGCTGGATCACCTGCCCGCCGGTCGCATGCTGGAGCGGCCATACGTCCGGCCGGCCGATACCGTTCTTCCACGACCGGGACGTGATCGAGGTGCGCGACGCCGACGAGCCGACGATCCGCCGGATGGTGGCGCTCGCCTCGACGCTCGCCGCCAAGGTCGTCGACGACGATGACCAGCCGGCCTGATCCGGTGTCACACCGGCGGTCCATCCCGGAAGGGGACCGCCGGTGTGACACCGGAGAACGAATTCCGGCGAAAGTGAAGTGACCGTCGAATCGTCCTCCGGCTGCCTTGCTCCGGGCACCGACGCTTGTCAGCAGTAGGGCAGGATGTCGCTGATCGGGCCGAACTGGTAGCGCTGCCACAGCACCTCGCCGCCCGGCGGGCCGCTCACGGTGGTCAGGTAGTTGGCGGAGTTGCGGGTCAGGTACGCGTCCCGCGTGAAGTAACTGATCTCCACCCAGGTCGTGTCCAGCGCGCACACCCACCAGTAGTCCGGGCCGTCCGGCTCCGTGCCGCTGGCCACGACCTCGCCGTTGCGCCAGGTCAGATACTGCTTCGAGGCGTTGGAGTAGAAGGCGACCTTCCGCTTTCCGGCGCCCGCGTTGTAACCGTAGTCGCAGAACATGAAGTTCTGGTAGCCGTCGGTGTCGCCACCCAGGCGGACGTGCCAGGGCGCACCCGGCTCGACCACGGCGTGGCTGCCGCTGACCCCATGGTCGAGCCGGTGCCAGCCGTCGCAGAACGTGGCGGCGGCCCGGGCGCTGTTCCTCTTCCCCGGATCATCGCCCGCCACGGCCGGCGAGACCGCCGTCAGCAGCACGGTGAAAACCGTGGCCACGGCGAGCGCCGCCCGTCTCGGAATGTCCCATCGACGCATGCGAGTCCTCCCGTTGTCGGTGTGGACCCCCTGCCTAACAACCGGCGAATTGTCTTGCCACCACGGTGCGGATCGGACAATCGAGGTTCGGACAACACGAGGGCGAGGCACGTCCTGTAGCTCGGGCGAGCTACAGGAAAAGTGTCCGCTGTACGGGGACATTTTCCGGCGTACATCTCCGTAGGTTTCTCCGCAGTCGCGGCGGGGTGTCGCGAGGCCTACGGAAGGTGTGGCATGCGGTTTGTACTTCAGCTCGTCGCGGTGCTGGCGGTGTCGGCGCTGGCCGGGCAGGCGATCACCCTCGTCGACGGCAACGCCTGGCTGTCACTGGCGGTCGGGGTGGTGGCCGCGGTGATCGCCACGCTCGTCTACCACGGGGTGGTGCGGGCCACGGAGAAACGGCAGGTCACCGAGGCTTCCGGCCGTACCGCTGCCTCGGGTTTGATCCGGGGTGTGCTGTTGGGGGTGGCGATCTTCGCGGTGGTGATCGGTGACATCGCCTTCAACGGCGGCTACCGGGTCACCGGCGTCAGTGACAGCCCGATCGACGCGGTGGGGCTGATCGGGTTCATGGCCGGAGCCGCGACGACCGAGGAGCTGCTCTATCGCGGTGTGCTGTTCCGGCACCTGGAGAAACTGACCGGCACCTGGCCGGCGTTCGCGGTGTCGGCGCTGGTGTTCGGTGGTGTGCACATGCTCAACCCGGACGCCACCTGGTGGGGCGCGCTGTGTGTGGCGATCGCCGGCGGAGGCATGCTGACCGCGGCGTACATCGCCAGCCGTACCCTGTGGCTGCCGATCGGCCTGCATTTCGGGTGGAACTACGCCCAGTCGGCGATCTTCAGCTCGACGGTCTCCGGCAACGGGCTGCGGCGCGGCATCCTGGAGTCGGAGTCGACCGGCAACACCCTGGTCAGCGGCGGGCAGTTCGGGCCGGAGGCGAGTGTGTTCACCCTGATCGCGGGCGTCCTGGTGACGGCGGTGTTCCTGTGGCTCGCCCGTCGCCGCGGTCATCTGGTGCCGATGCGGCGCTCCGCCCGTACCGTGGAGTTCGTCTCTTCCCGGCCGTCTAGGATCGCGGGGTGATCGACTTCGCCGGCCTGCGGGACCGGTGGCGCCGCTACGACGTCGCGGTCCAGGACCTTCCCTTCGCGCTGCTGCTGACGGCGCTGGCGCTGGTTCCGGACTGGCACCGGCACGGCACCCGGCTCGCCGAGGCGGTGCCGGCCCGGCCGTTCGACGCCTGGGGTGTGCTGATCATCGTCGTCGAGTGCCTGCCGCTGGCGCTGCGCCGCACCCGGCCGACGGTGACCCTCGCGCTGGTGTTCGCCGGGTTCGCCGCCGACCAGCTGTGCGGCTACAACACCCTGGGCGGCATCGCCCTGGCGATAGCCCTGATCAGCGCCGGCCTGTACGCCTCACGGCACCGGCGGGCCATCGTGATCACCGCTACCGTCGCCTTCCTCGCGCTGGCCGCCGCTCTGGCCGGAATCGGACAGCTCGGGCCGGACGCGGTCGGGCTGTTCTACGTGATCCTCGGTGCGATGTGGGCGGTCGGGGCGACGCTGCGGCGCAGCCGGCGCGCCGAGCTGGAGCACCGGCGGCACCTGGAGGAGGCCACCCGGGTCGCCGAGCGCACCCGGATCGCCCGGGAACTGCACGACGTGGTCACCCATCACGTGACAGCGATGGTGGTCCAGGCCGAGGCCGCACGCTATCTGACCGCGGCGCCGGAACGGCTCGACGAGGCGCTGGCCGCGGTCTCGGACACCGGACGGCAGGCGATCACCGACCTGCGGCACGTGCTCGACCTGCTCGATCCCGGTCACGGCGGCGAACTGCGGGCACTGGTCGAGCGGACCCGGCGAGCCGGCCAGCCGGTGGAGCTGATCGAGCAGGGCGCCTCGCCGGACACCGCGGGCGGCGCGTCGGCCACCGTCTACCGGGTGGCGCAGGAGGCGTTGACGAACGCTTTGAAATACGACCACGGCGCCCGGACCAGCGTCACCGTCCGATACGGGCCGGGGGAGACGGACATGCGCATCTGTACGGACGGATCAGGGTCGGCCACGGATACGCCCGGTGGCAGCGGGCGCGGCCTGACCGGGCTGCGTGACCGTGTCCGGACACTCGGCGGCGACTTCAGCGCCGGGCCGCGGGCCGGGGGCGGTTTCGTGGTGACCGCGCGGATCCCGTCATGATCAGGGTGCTGGTCTGCGACGACCAGCCGCTGATCCGGACCGGGTTCGCCACCATCATCGACGCCCAGCCGGACATGGCGGTGGCCGGCGAGTGCGGGGACGGCCACACCGCTGTCGCACTCGCGCACGACCTGTCGCCGGACGTGGTGGTCATGGACGTGCGCATGCCCGGCCTCAACGGCATCGAGGCCACCGCCCGGCTGGCCGGCGCCGGCGTACCGCATCCGATCAAGGTGCTGGTGGTGACGACCTTCAACCTCGATGAGTACGTGTACGAGTCGCTGCGCGCCGGCGCCAGCGGTTTCCTGCTCAAGGACGCGCCACCGGCGCACCTGCTGCACGGCATCCGGACGGTCGCGACCGGGGCGGCGCTGCTCGCGCCGGAGGTGACCCGCCAGCTGGTCGGCCGTTACGCGTCCCGGATCCTGCCGTCCCAACGAGCCGCGGGAGACACGCCGCTGAGCGCCCGCGAGCTGGAGGTGCTGCGCCTGATCGCCAACGGCCTGTCCAACACCGAGATCGCGGCGACCCTGGTGATCAGCCACGAGACCGTCAAGACGTACGTCTCCCGGATCCTCACCAAACTCGACCTGCGAGACCGTGTCCAGGCCGTCGTCTACGCCTACCGCAACGGCCTGGTGAGCTGATCGCCCCGAGTTCAGGCCGCCGGGAAATCGGCCAGCTCCTCGACGGCTGTCTCGAGATTCGCGTCGACGCCGTTCGCGATCATCCGGGCGAAGCTCAGGGGCTGCGGCTCTGCCACTCGTCGTGAGCGCGTGCCCACTCGGCCAGTTGCTGGTTCCAGGCGAGGCGGGCGGTGCGGGCCGCGGGGTCTTCCAGGTCGCTGATCGCGGCGTAGACGTCCGGCCGGGCCTTCTCCAGCCAGGCCGTGAGCGGCTCGCCGGTGGTTGCGAAGACCACGTCCAGGCGGGCGCCGGCCGCGATCAGGGCGCGGATCACCGCGATGTCGCCCATGCCGTGAGCGGCGGCGACCAGCGGGGTCACCCCGGCCACGTCGGCGTGTTCGATGTCGAGGCCTTCGGCGAGCAGCCGTGCCAGCAGGGCGAGATCACGCAGGTGTGCCATGAAGTGGAGCAGGGTGCGGCTTCGATGGTCGCGTACGTGGGTGGAGACACCGGCGTCGAGCAGTGACACCACGCCTTCGGTGTCGCCGTGCAGGGCGAGCCGCATCAGTTCGCGGCGTTGGTCGCGCAGCCGCCGCGGCAGCCGGGCACGGCGGGCGGGCGGTGGCGGTGGCGGTGGCGGTGGGGGAGGGGCGTTCGACGGCGTGGCGGCGGCCGCCCAGGGATCCGGAAAGTCGGTGGCGTTCCGCCGCCGGCGGGGCCGTCCGGCGGGACCGTTCTCCATCGCGGTCTTGGCGGCGAAGCAACCACTGCGGCTGCCGCCGAACGCGACCAGCGCGGTCTCCCGCTGTTCCTCCTGCTCGCTGTGCGGGATCCGGACCCGCCCGTCCTGCCAGTGGACCTCGTGCCACTCGCCGCCGCAGCGCACCCGCACCGGGTCCGTCGCCGGCCGGCCGGGACGCGGTGGCCCGGCCGGAGGCCGCGTCGCGGACGGGAACAGCGCCGCGTGGATCAGCGGGTGCAGATGGTCCGGGTCCAGGAGCCCGAGCTGGATCAGCAGCACGTCCAGCGGCACGTCGAGACGATCGAGGTGGAGGTGTGCGTCGTACGGCGGATAGCAGTGAAAGCTCATGGCGAGCCGGCCCTGTCCGGCCGGGGTGAACAACAGGCTGGGCCGGCCCGGCGAGTCGACGCCGACCCGCCCAGGAGCGGCGTCGCGGACCGCACGGACGATCTCCGGCAGCCGGTACCAGTAGCCGAGAGCCAGGCGGGGATTGACTCGCACCTGCTGCTCCGGGATGTCGACTCCCTGTTCCGCCCACGCCTGCAGGAAGCTCTCGGTGTCGTGCAGGTCCCAGATGAGATGGTCGTGGGGTGCCGGTTCCAGGCCGTGCCAGGTCAGCAGCTCGCCGCAGTGGCGGACGTCCCACCGGTGGCGGGGCAGATCGCGGTCCACGGTCTGATACCAGGTGCAGGGCTGGTGGTTGAGGTTCCAGCGGGCGGCGATCCGCGGCTCGGCTGTCTCCAGCGGCTCGGCGGCGACGAGGAGGCGTAGTTGCTGACGGCCGTAACCGGTGCGGGGGCTGCCGACGGCGAGGACCAGGTCGTCGTCGTAGCGGGCGAGGACCGACAGGCGCCGGGGTGACAGGGCGGTGCTGCCGGTGCTCGGCAGGCGGGGCAGGTGCCAGCGCAGCAGGTCGGGGGCGAAGTGCCGGAGATCCTCCTCGATGCGGGCGGCGGCCGCCGTACCGAAGCGGCGGTTGATCTCGGAAAGATCGAGGTCGACGGCGACGTCGGCGGCGGAGCAGGCGCCCCGCCAATCGCCGGCGAGGCGGCGCTCGGTCGCCCTGTCGATCATCGGTGCGGGCACCGCGTAGCGGCGGGCGATGCGCCAGCCCCGTACGGCGGCCTCGGTGATGCTCACCGCAACAAACTATCCCCGGCGGCCACCGTCCGGCCGCACTGCCGCCGGTGAACGACCCCTTCCATGGGATGATCAACTCATGGGGGACACGATCGGCACGCACGACTGGGACACCTTCGAGCAGGGCCTGGCGCTGGGCATCGCCCGCGCCTGCGTCGAGGACGCGGCGATCCTCGCCTGGCACAGACTCGGCTTCGTGCAGGTCCATCACGGCGACGACTACCTCCACGTCGAGGTGAGCGACAACGACGACCTCCCACTGACGGCTCGGCAGCGTGAGACGCTGGCCGCCGCCGGCTGGAGCGGCCCCGGCCGCGGATTCGGCCCGATGTGGACCCAGGACCTGCACTGGCGGCCCTACCGCGACTTCTTCGACGCCGCCGCCCGGCTGATCACCGGCGTGCTGCGTGAGGTCATCGCGATCAAGTCGCCCGCCGATCTCGACGTCAGCGCGTTCAACGTTCTGGAGCACGACAACTTCGTGCTGCCGATCCTCGGCGACGAACACGAGCGCGGCGCGGCCGACGTCGCCCTGCGCCTGGCCGACATCCCGATGCACGAGGCGGTCGCCACCTTCCTGATCGCCCAGGACCATCCGACCGCCCGCACGGTCGCCGTGCCGGCCCGCGCCGCCGACCACCGCCCGACCGCCGACTACGCCGGCGAGTACTTCCTCGACCGGGTTCTGTACGTCGACGGCGACGACCCGCACATCCGCGTCTGGTCTCATGTCGGACCGACCGGCCGCACCGGCAGCCGGATCGTGCCGCCGCATCCCGAGCCGGCCGGGCCCTGGGTTCGCGCCTCGCAGGGCTCCGCCCACTACGTGCGGGACCTGCTGCAGCGCAACAAGACGATCGGGGCCGCGCTGGCTGCCGACCCCGACCTGCACGAACGCATGACCGCCCTGCTGCGCAGCGGCCGCCCGGACGTGGTGCGGGCCGACCGGGTCACCGTCGACGCCGAGGCCGCCATCACCGTCGGCCCCCTGCTGCTCGCGCCGGAAGTGCTCGACGTACCCACCCTGCAGTTGGCGCGGTCCAGCGACCTGCGCGAGCTGTAACCGTCCGGTCAGTCGACGGGAGCGACCCGGATCAGGTTGCCGTCGGGATCCGCGACGACGAAGGTGCGCCCGAATCCTTCGTCGCGCGGCTCGCTGACGACGCGAACCCCTTTGGCTGCCCACCGCTCGAACTGACGGTCGATCGGCGCCTCGGACCCGCCCGGCAACGCGAGACAGATCTCGCTGGTACGCGGCATCGCCGGTGTCAGACCGTCGATCCGCCCGCTCCAGAGCGAGAGACCCGCGCCGCCACCGAGATCGAAGGACACGTACCCGGGGGTTTCCAGGGTGGGTTCGATGTCGAGCAGATCCGCGTAGAAGCGGGCGGCCGCCGGGGCGTCGTTGACGTAGACGATGAACAGGATCGCGTGTGCGGAGTGAGCCATGCACCGGAGCCTGCCGGTCATACCTGACGGATTCCGTCGTGTTTGAAATTCTGATCCGATGAACGCGGATCGCTTCTTCGCGCTGCTGCTGGCGCTGCAGTCCCGGGAGACCACGACGACAGCGGACCTGGCGGCGTACCTGGGCGTGTCGGTCCGTACCGTCCTGCGGGATCTGCAATGGCTGCAGGAAGCCGGTTTCCCCCTGCTGATCCGGCGCGGTCGCTGGGGAGGGGTGACACTGCTGCCCGGCGGTTCGCTCGACACGTCACGGCTCACCGCCGAGGAGCGGGACCATCTCGCGCTCTACGGCCTCGACGACGTGCAGCGCGCGCAACTGGGCGCCGCAGCCGGAACCCGGCGGGCACGCCAGAAGATGCATTCGGCCCTACGCCCGCCGAACATCGACGTGCTGCCGCTGAGCGCGGTCGTCACCACCGACAACCGATCCTGGTACTCCCGGGACGCCGAGGGGCTGCCGCCGGTCGCGCTAGTGGGCGACCTGCGGCGCGGTGTGCGGCTGCGGATTCGCTACCGCCGGTCCGCGGAGAGCGAGCCCACCGACCTCGACGCCGGCCAGCTCACCCGAGCGAGACGCATCCTCGGCCGCCGGCTGACCATCCGCGGCCCCGCCGGAGCGCGGCAGGTGAGCATCACGGTCACCGGTCGCGACGTCGAGGACGTGCGCATGCTCCTGCCGTTCGGCAACGGCATCACCGTCACCGGCCCCGCCGAGGCCCGTGAGCACATCCGCCGGATCGCCGAGCAAATCCTTCAGGTGTACGCCTGCGCTGGTGCTCCGCTGGCCCGGTCTGCCTGCAAGATCTTGCAGTGCTCGCCCGAGATGGCGATGGTCACTTCAGAGCGTGACGAAGCACACGGGGAACACGTTTTCCAACTTTGAACACGTCTGGCCTGTATCGAATCGCTTCGGCCGGCCATTTCGAGGGTGTATGTGAACACGTAGAGCGATGACTTTGGTTGACTGATTCTGGAAGAACTTGCAGGGTCGTGGAGAGTGCCGTGGCAAGTGCGGCACCTTCACAGCGATCGGTGAGAAGGAAGCGATGCATCGCAACCCTGGGATCATTCCGAGCCGGCGCGCCCTGGCAGTCATCGCCGGCATCCTCCTCCTGAGCATGGCCGCCCGGCCGGCGCCGGCCGTGGCCGCCAGTGCCGAGCCGGGTCCCGTGCTGCACTTCGCCGCCGACGGCAGTGAGCGCGTCGACGGCGTCCTCGAAGCCGGCCGGCCCGTCCTGGTCGACTTCGACCTGGAGCGGCTCCCGAAGTGCCGCAGCCGGTACGCGGGCGGCGACGCCTGGAGCATCGGCGTGCACTATCGCGTCGACGGCGGGCCGATCAGCGTCCAGCAGGTCACGCGGCTCGACGAGAACCGGCACAACGTCAAGGCGCCCGCCCGCATCGACCTGCCGCTCGGCGCCCACGACCTGGAGCTCTGGTTTCACGCCGGCGACCGGGCCGGTTGCAGCGAGTACGACTCGCGGTACGGGGCCAACTACCACTACGCGATCGAGCAGCCCCCGGTCGTGACGTTCCGCGCCGACTGGTCGGAGACGGTCAGCGGGCCGATCCGTGCCGGGCGTGGCCTCGTCGTCCGTTACGACCCGGCTCGCCTGCCGCAGTGCCGGGAGACCTACGACGGCGTACCCGCCTGGCGCATCGATGTGTTCTCCCGCTTCGACGGCGGGCCGGCGCAGTCGCAGGCAGTGACCGGGCCCGACGGAGAGTCCGTCCCCACGATCGTCGACATCGCGCCGGGCACCGGCCGGGTGGAGCTGTGGTTCCGGGTGACCGGCCGGCACAGTGGATGTACGGCCTACGACTCCGACTTCGGCGCCAACTACCCGTACCCCGTCTCCTGATCTCCCGGCGCCGGGGTGGGCCGCAGCGTCGCCGCCCACCCCGGCCGCCGCGTCAGCGGAAGGCGAAGACCGGGGGCAGGATCAGGACGACGATCCACATCCATCCGGCGTAGACCGGGAGGTACGTGGTCTGCCAGCGCTCGATCACCGCGAACGGCTGCCGGCGCCGCACGAAACGCAGCAGCAGCCAGGCCGTCCAGATCAGGTTGACCAGCAGCACGATGTTCGCGCCGAGCGCTGTCATGTTGTTCGGCGTGCTGCCGTACTGGGCGATCCGGCCCGTCATCGTGAACAGCACCAGCGCGTCCATCACCAGGGCGGCGGCCACCAGCACCAGCTGCATGACGTCGAACCTGCCGGCCGGGGCCAGTGGGTCCCGGGCCGACATCGAGTACAGCAGCAGGCCCAGCACCAGCACCAGGAGCAGGTCGAAGATCACCAGGTTGCCCCGGTTGACGTCGATGCGCCGGCCGTTCCAGCCGATGGTGACCAGGAAGGACAGCAGGCCGATGGTGAACAGTGGCGTGAACAGCCGGGTCAGGACCGGTGCGATGTTCTCGATGACGCCCTGCTTGGCCTCGACCAGCCAGCCGGCGACCACCACCCCGGCGACCAGGCCGCACGGCAGCAGCCACTCGTCGACGATGTCGTCGATGTAGATGTCGATGGCGTTGAACGCCCCGACCGCGAAGGCGATCAGCACGCCGCCGCCCAGCCCGATGAGGGTGAGGTAGACGAACCACTCCCCGGTGAATCGGATGAAGTCCATCCGGCGCCGGGCCGATCGCAGACCATCGGAGACGTAGGCCACGCCGACGACGAACCACAGCGCGATCGGCAGGTGGCTCGCGATCACATCGATCGACTGCGATTCGGTGCGCACCGGGTAGAGGTTCGCCGCGGCGGCGCCGACCAGGAACAACGCGGCCACGACCGCGCACACCAGCCGGGTGGCGCGCCGCCGCCACAGCAGGAAACCGGCCAGCCAGGGCAGGGCGAACAGCGAGTAGTTGAGGCTGTAGAAGCCGTCCTCGTCGAAGTCGACGTCGTGCCCGAACAGCTCGGGAATCTTGATCGAGACGGCGGCGCCGATCGCGCAGACCAGCATGACGACCAGGTCGTGCCGGGACCGGCTCCGCGGCCCGGAGTCGCCGGTGAGGACCAGCTGCTTCCACAGCCGCTCGGAGTGCTCCCGGGCGAACTCGCGCGACAGCTCGTCGAGGCCACCCATCCGTTTCACGGCGACGAGGAACGCCTCGTCGCTGTGCAGGCCCAGAGCGGTGAGCTGGTCGACCGAGCCGCGCAGGTGGTCCTCGAGCTCGTCGGCGTCGCTCTCGCTCAACTCGGGGCGGCGGCGAACGTACTGCCGCCACTGCGCGAACTGTGCCTCCAGCTCGTCCGGATCGTTCGTCACGGTCATGCGGTGCCCTCTCGGGGGATCATCAGCGGGCTGAAGTCGCCGGCGCCGGGCCAGATCTGCTTGAGTGCCTCGACCACGGTCGCCCACTGGCGGCGTTGCTCGGCCAGTTCGGCGAGGCCCTGCTCGGTCAGCCGGTAGTACTTGCGCCGGCGTTCGCCGGTCGCCGCCCGCCAGTCCGACTCGACGTGGCCGAGCCGTTCGAGACGGTGCAGCAGGGGATAGAGGAAGCCCTCGGTCCAGTCCAGCTCGCCACCGGACACCTCGTTGATGCGCTGCAGGATGGCGTAGCCGTAGTTGTCGCCGTCCGCCAGAATGCCGAGCACGATCGGCGTGGCTGACGCGGCGACCAGATCTTTGGCGACCCGCATGGCGGTACCCGCCTCCGTTCATACCTAGAAGTGCAATGCATAGTAGATCTAGGTATAGACGGAGGCAACAACCGGGCCTGCCGCCTCGGGACCCGGTGATCCTGCCTCAGCGGTGAGCGCGGATGGGGCCCTACGCTGAACGGCGTGTTGAACATCGAGCTGAACGGCCGGGTGCCGTCGGACATCGCCGACATCCAGCGGCTGGCGACCGGCAACTACGGGCACTTCACCTCGATGCAGGTGCGTGACCGGGCGGTACGCGGTCTCGCACTGCACCTGGCCCGGCTGTCCGACGGCAACGAGGAGTTCTTCGACTACCGGATGGGCATCGACGACGAGCAGCGGCTGCTCGGCCTCATCCGGCACGCGCTCGGCAACGAGAGGGACGCCTCGGTGCGGGTCGGTTTCCTCCCACCGGTCACCGGCGAGGCGGCGCCGGACATCCTGGTCTCGGTGAACGATCCGGTCGACGACGCACCCACACGGCCACGTCACGTCCGGCTCGACCACTATCAGCGGGACTGGCCGGCGCAGAAGAGCACGGCGACGATGGGATCGACGTACGCCGCGCGCCGTGCTCGCCTGGCGGGTTACGACGACGCGCTCTTCGTCGGCGCGGGCAACCTGGTCAGCGAGGGCACGACGTGGAACGTGGCGTTCTTCGACGGCGACCGGGTGATCTGGCCGGAGGCGCCGATGCTCAAGGGCGTGACCATGGTGCTGCTGCAATTGGCGCTGAGCATGAACGGGACACCGTGGACCCTGCGCCCCGTCGACGCGATCGAGTTGCCGCTGCTGACCGGCGCGGCGGCCGTCAACTCGATCTGCCCCGCTCAGCCCCTGGCCGACATCGACGGCGTCCCGTTTCCCGCCACTGACAAGCTGGTGTCGCTGTTGCGGGAGGCGTGGGAGTCGGTTCCCTTCGACGACATCTGAGCATCTGGCCGGCCCCGGTCCTGGTCGAAGGGGCCGTTACCGTCGGATCGGGCACCGACCTCGTCGTGGTGTCGTTTCTGGTGGGGAAACTGATCGGACCCCACGACGAGGTCTTGGTGTCGGTGCGTCCTCTGACCGGGCGGGTTGCGTACCGGACGTCTGGCTGTGCGCTAGGCGAGGGGTTCGATGCGGATGTTGCGGTAGCGGACGTTGGCGCCCGCGTCGCCGTGGTCCTGCAGGCGGATGGGACCCGGGGTGGCGGCCTCGGCCGCGCCGCCGCCGGTGGGGCCGTCGATGGCGACGTTGTTGTGGACCGTGACGCCGTTCCAGACGACGGTCACGCGGGCGTTCTCGGTCTTGGCGCCCGCGCTGTTGTAACGGGCCGCCCGGAAGGTGATGTCGTAGGTCTGCCACGTCTCGGGCGCCCGGGCGGCGTTGCTGTCCGGCGCCTTCTTCTGGTAGATGCTTCCGGCCTCGTCGTTGGCGAGGGTGGTGTCGCCGTACGAGTCGAGGACCTGCAGTTCGTAACGGTCCTGCAGGTAGATGCCGCTGTTGCCGCGCTGCTGGCCGGTCACGTCGGACGGCAGGGTGGGTTCCCACCATTCGACGTGCAGCTTGAAGTCGGTGAAACTCTGCCGGGTACGGATGTCGCCGCCGAGGGCTTCCGCCGAGCCGCCGGACAGTGGCCACGTCGCCGCGGTGCCGTCGGTCTTCTGCCAGGAGTTGAGGTCGTCGCCGTCGAACAGGACGGCCGAGCCGGAGCCGGGGATCGTCCAGTGCTGGTTGGCGCCGCCCACGTACTCCCAGATGTGGATCTGGGTGCCGTCGGCGGAGCTGGCGGTGGCGGCGTCGAGGACCTTGCCGGACTGCGGGTTCAGGATCGAGCCGTTGGGTTGCGGCTGCCACACCTGGGCCGCGGAGCCGTTGCAGGTCCACAGCTGCACCTTGGTGCCGTTGGTGGTGCCGCCGTTGTCGATGTCCAGGCACTTGCCGAGGGCACGGAAGGTGCTGCCGACCCGGCTCCAGCTCTGGGCGCTGCTGTTGTTGCACGTCCAGAGCTGGATCTTGGTGCCGTCGGCGGTTCCGGCGTTGTCGACGTCCACGCACTTGCCGGCGATGCCGACGATCGGGCCACCGCTGCCGCCGATGGTGATGGCGTCGAGGTTGACGTTGCCGTCGTCGCCGGTGTCGTACCGGTAAGCGATGGTGTTGGCGCCGGCGTTGAGCGGGATGCTCTCGGACTTGGTGGCCCAGTTCGCCCAGGCGCCGGTGTCGGCGAGGCTGGTCTGTCCGATCTTGACGCCGTTGGCGTACACACTGATCTTCTTCGTGCCGGTGAAGGGGTTGGGGCCGTTGGCGTAGCGCAGCGCCACGTCGTAGGCGCCGGCCGAGGCGACGTTGACGGTGAACGTGGTGGTCGCGCCGGCGGTGCCGTAACCGGCCACGAACCCGGAGCCGGTGTATCCGGCGTGCTCGCTGGCCACGCCCGCGGTGCCGGAGAGGCCCGCGTGCTCCGCCTGGTACGTGGTCGCGATCGGCGGCCGGCCGCTGGTCAGCGAGTTGAGGGTGTACCATGCCTCGGTGCTCCAGAGCGACTCGCCGGTGTCGGCGGAGAAGGGGCGCGGCGATCGTACGTACACCACGTGCCCCGCCTGGAGACCGTCGATGGCGAGCGTGACCTTCTTGCGGTCGGACGACAGGGTGGCCGCCGTGACGTTGAGCGTCTGCTCGTCGACCTTCGGCCCGCCGTAGGTGGCGGTGGGCTGGTAACGCCACTGCTTGACGGTGTAGCGGGTGGCCAGCGCGTTGGCCGTCTCGGTGGACAGCGGTTTGGTGTATTCGAGTTCGAAGCCGCCGTTCTTCGCGCGCATGGCGAGGATGTCGAAGGTGCTCTTGCCGTTGGGGCTGAGCTTCTGCAGGCCGTACGTCAGCTTGCCGGTCTGTCCCCAGTTGCCGCCCGCGCCGAGCCCGCCGGCGTAGATCGCCCCGTCGGGTCCCAAGCTGAGTTCCGCGATGCCCGCTTCGAGGCCCTGGGTGAGCCGGAACAGCGCGCCCTGGTACTCGCCGTTGACCTTCTCCAGGTAAGCGCGCTGGATGCCGCCGTAGGTGACGTCGCCGATCAGCATCTGCCCCGCGAAGACGCCGTCCTTGACGAGCACCGGTGTGCTGGGGGAGTTGGCGATCTCGTTCTGCGGCATCCACAGCACCGGCGCGGTCACCGGTTTGGCGTCGAACGGGCCGGGCGGGGTCGTGTAGTGGTTGAAGAACCGGTCCTGCTTGATGTGCAGCAGTTTCGACGAGGGCAGCCAGCCGCCCTGGTTGTCGGTGACGAACAGGCCGTTCTCCGGGCCCCAGCCGATGCCGTGCGGGGTGCGCAGGCCGCCGGCGACGTACGAGACCGCGCCGGTGTCCTTGTTGACCTTGATGGTGGTGCCGCGGTTGGCGGCGGGCTGCGGGTTGGTGGTGTTGCCGCCCAGGTTGATCGACACCGACAGGTTGAGGTAGAAGTTCGGGGCGTCGTAGAGCAGGCCGAACGCGAACTCGTGGAAGTTGCCGCCGTACGGCCAGGTCGCGACCGTCTGGTATTGATCGGTCACCCCGTCGCCGGTGGTGTCGACGAGCCGGGTCAGCCGGGCCTTCTCGGACACGTAGATCACGCCGTCGACGATCTTGAGGCCCATCGGCTCCTTGAGCCCGCCCGCGACCTTCTTGGTCGTCACGGTGCCGGGGCCGGTGCTGCCGGTCGCGTTGCCGAGGATGTAGACCTCGCCCGCCGACGACGTGCCCGAGTCGTCCGAGCCGCCCCAGGTCAGCACGGCGAGCCGGCCGTCGGGGAACCAGTCCATGCCGGTGACCTTGGGCTGGAAGGAGCCGGGCCGCAGGTTGGTCAGGTCGTAGCTGGGGTGCACCCCGGTCAGCGGCAGGCCGTCACCGGGGCTGTCGCCGACGGCCTCGCACTCCTTGCGGCCGGGCGCGGTCACCCGGACGACGCCGGCGTCGGTGCTCAGCGCCGAGTTCGGCACCACGGTGAAGGCGCCGGCGCCCGGCGTCCGCCACTCCAGGGTGAGCGTCTGGCCGCCGTCGCGTTCGAAGTAGTCGATGCGCAGCGGGTGGATGCCGGCGGCCAGGGTGATCGTGCCCTCCTTGGCCGTCGCGCCGTGCAGGCCGTCGTGGTTGATCACCAGGTTGTCGGCGACGGTCAGGCGGGAGCCGTCGTCGCTGGTCAGCCGGAAGGTGTAGGCGCCGGCGGCCGGGACCGTCACGTTGCCGAGCACCTGGGCGACGAAGCGGTCCTCGATGCCGAAGTCGCCGCCGGTCCAGGCGACCGTCGGCATCAGCTTGTCGATGTTCGGGGTCTGGGCGGGCTTCAGGGTGCAGAGCTTGTCCAGGGCGGTCTGCACGTCGAAGACCCGCAGTGTCACGCCCGGTTCCTGCGGGGGTGGCGCGGCGTGGGCGGGTGGGCCGGTGAGCACGCCGGTCGCCGTGGTCAGGCCGAAGGTCAGGACCAAAGAGAGGATCTTCCGGTACGGCCGTACGGGCATCCGTACTCCTCAGGGGATGGAGGTGTGGTGCGCGTCACCGTAGGACTCGTTTCGCTTGCCGGTCCAGATGTTCAATGTGTCCGGACGGAACTTTCATCGCCCCCTGCGAAAGTAGGGCTTCCGCCCCGACTTCCATGATCCGAACGCTTGACAAGACATCGAAAAGTGTCGACTGTGAACGTTCTTTCCAGAAGCCGGGGCGGCAACCTCAGGCCGGAGGCCGGTAGAGGCCCTCGACCGCGTTGATCAAGCCGGCGCCGATGGCGCGCCACGACGGGTCGGCGGCGCGGGCGAAGGGCACTGTCAGAACAGGTCGGTGGCGTAGCGGCCGGCGGCGGTGAGGTCGTCGAGCCAGCGGGCCGGTCCGATGTCGCGCAGCGTGCTCTCGACGGCCGGGCCCATGCCGCGGACGTCGCCGCAGACGTAGAGGTGCGCGCCGCGGCCGGCCAGTTCGAGCACGAGGCGAGCCTGCTGCCGGAGCCGGTGATGGACGTGGCGGATGTCGCCGTCGGGCTGCCGGGAGTACGCGCGATACACCGTCAGGCGGCCCGCCGCGACGTACCGGGCGAACTCGTCGGCGTAGAGGTCGTCGGTGTCGGGGTGCCGGCATCCGAAGAACAGCACCGTCTCACCGGGAGACTCGGCGGCCATGCGGGCGTGGATGAACGCGCGGAACGGGGCGATGCCCGAGCCGGCGGCGACCATGACGACCGGGACGGAGGTGTCGGCGGGTGGCCGGAAGGTCTCCGAGGGCGACGCCAGGGCGACGGTGAGCCGGTCACCGGGCAGGACGTGCCGCAGATAGGTGGATGCGGCGCCGTGGTGGACGACCGAGACGGTGAGCGCGGCCTCGGGCTGGACCTCGGCGGCCGAGCTGATCGAGTACTGGCGCATCCGCGGCTCCGGCAGCGTCTCCAGCACCCACGCCAGATCGACCTGGCAGGAGGCGAACATCTCCAGCAGGTCCAGCAGCGACAGCCGCCTGCCGTCACCGGCCGGGCGTTCCCGGTCCGCACCGGCCAGGCGTTCCAGCTCCGCGCGTTCCGGCGGGCACGTGGTGGTCCGCGCCAGCCGGCCGATCACACCGGCGGTGGCCGGCGCGGACAGGTCGACGTACCGGGTGAGCAGGTCGTCGATCCTGGTCGGCGTGCCGGTGGGGATGCGTCCGGCCGGGGTGTCGGACTCGATCGTGACAAGGTGGCCGGCGGTCAGGCCCAGGCGGGTGATCATGCGGGTGACCAGGCTCGGATGGTTCTGCGGCAGCACCGACAGGTAGTCGCCGGTGCGGTAGCTCCAGCCGTCGGGCAGGCGCAGCTCCAGGTGGCGTTTCGAGCCGGCCGACGATCCCCTGACCAGTTCGCGGTTCTCCAGGACGACGGCGGTTGCGGCGGGCGTGCCGGCGGCGGAGATGCCGACGCGATACCGGGGGCCGCCGGCTTCCACGAGCGGCAGGTCGTAGGTCGCGGCGAGGTCTGCCCAGAGGTTCTGATACCAGCGCTCGAACTCGCCGAAGAAGTCGGTGCGGGCGTCGACGGCGCCGCGCTCGCGCAACCGCCGGGCGCCCGCGTCGTGCATGGCCTCGTCGAGGATCGTCGGGATGCGCTGGTAGGTGGTGGGCCAGTCCAGGCTTCCGCAGCCCAGTACGAGGTAGCCGACCCCGGTCAGGTCGGGCCGGTCGTGGGTGAGCCAGTCGGTGAAGCGTTTCGCGTTGTCCGGGGGAGTGCCGTTGTAGGAGGAGCTGACGATGATCACGGGGCCGGTGGTCGGCAGCGTGTGCGCGTGCTCGTCGAGCGGGGCCGTCCTGGTGGTCCAGCCGCGGGTCCTGCCGTCGGCGGCGATGGTCCGGGCGAGGCTTTCGCTGCTGCCGCCGTTGGAGCCGTAGAGCACCAGCAGCGGGGTGCCGTGGGTGTCGCCGCCGGGCGGAGCCGTTGCCGCACCGGGCGCCGTCGCCGGTTGCAGGGTGGCGGCGGGGCGCCGGGCCGCCGTACGGATGATCAGGCCCTTGGGTTTGAGGGTGAGGGTTTCGCTGACGGTCATGCGGTAGCCGGGGTCGGCCAGGGCGAGGTCGAAGCGTTGCAGCATCATGGCCAGCACCAGGGTGGCCTCCTGCAGGGCGAAGGGCCGGCCGATGCAGGCGCGGGCGCCGTGCCCGAACGGCATCCAGGCGTACTCCGGGATCTCACCCATCCGGTCCGGCGCGAACCGGTCCGGGTCGAACCTGTCCGGTTCGGTCCACACCGCCGGGTCGCGGTGCAGCACCGGCAGCATCACCAGGACGTGCTCACCGGCCTCGACCGGGTAGCCGCCGAGGGTCGTCGCCTCGTCCGGGGTGAGCGCGAAGCCGGGCGCGGTCGGATAGAGACGCAGCGTCTCGCGCAGGATCTGCCCGAGAAAACCCAACTGCGCAAGATCTTCGAACGCGGGGGTACGGTCCCCGAGCACCGCGTCGACCCGGTGCCGGGCGCGGGTCATCACCTCGGGATGGGCCAGCAGCAGGTGGGTGGCGAAGGACAGCAGCCCCGACGTGGTCTCGTGTCCGGCGATGAGGAACGTCGCCAGCTGGTAGCGGATGTTCTCCTCGGACAGGCGTTCACCGGTGAGCGGGTCGGCCGCGGTGAGCATGCGTTCGAGCAGGTCGCCGGGCCGTTGTGCGGGCGGCTTGGCGATGCGTGCGGTGACGATGTCGTCGGCGAGGCGGTGCATCAGCGCGATGTCCTCCCGGTACTGCCGGTTGGCGCCGACCAGGAACGGCTGGACGCCGGGCAGCCGGTCGCCGCGGGCGCCCGCTTCGACCAGGGCGCGGACCATCGCGCCGACGAACGGGTGGTGCCGTTCCGCGTAGAACGAGTTGAAGCGGGTGTCGAAGGCGCACAGCGCGATGGTGTCCAGTGTCAGCCGGGTCATGTCGTCGGCCACGTCGATGTCGTGGCCGGGGCCGAACCGTTCCCAGCGCAGCATCATCTGTTCCGCGATGTCGAGCATCTGCGGGAAGTAGTCCTTGATCGCCGCGGTGCCGAACGCCGGCATCAGCAGCCGGTGTGCCCGGCCCCAGTTCGGCTCGTCGTTGTAGGCCGTGAACAGTCCGTCGCCGCCGAGGTCGCGTAGCTGCTCGAGGGGGTCGTGGACGGCCTTGGACCAGCGCGGGTCGGTGCACATCTCGGTCACGAGCGCGTGGTGGGAGGCGAAGATCATGCGTTTGCCGCCGACGTCGAGGGCGAAGACCCCGCCGTACCTCGCGTGGTAGGCCTCGGCGAAGTCGGCGCTGGTCTCGTGCGCCGCGCCGATCAGCTCGAACAGGTTGCCGACGATCGGCAGCGGTGTCGGGCCGGGGATGCCGGGCTTGCTCATGGGATCTCCTTCTCGGTGGTCGGTGGTCGGTGGCCGGTGGTCAGTGGTCGGCGGACGGAGCCGGCCGGTGATGGCGGAGGACGAGGGCCGCGGCGAGGCCGGCGACGCCGACGACGGCCGCGCCGGTCAGGAAGGTGCGTGACATCGCGTCGACGAACGCGTCGTTGGCGATCGCGCGAAACGGGCCGGCGAGGCGGCTCGCGGCTCCGACGGTCTGGGAGGCCGTGGTGGCGACGTCGGCCGGTGTTCCCGCGGGCAGGCCGGCCAGCACGTTGCTCGCGTAGAGACGGGCGCCGACGGTGCCCAGGATCGCGGTGCCCATCACCGCGCCCAGGTGGTAGGCGGTCTCGCTGATGCCGGCCGCGGCGCCCGCCTTGTCGACCGGGGCGGTGCCGAGGATGACGTCGTTGGTCAGCGTGTCGGACAGTCCCGCGCCGGCGCCGAGCAGCGCCCCGGCAACGAAGGTGAGGATCATGGCTGCATTGACGCCGAGGAGGCTGAGCAGCAGGTACCCGACGGCTGCGGCGGTCAGGCCGAGGCCGATGACGACTCCCGTCGGCAGGCGGCGGGCGATCCGCGGGGCGAGCAGAGCCCCGATGACGGCGCCGGCGGCGATGGGGATCGACCACAGGCCGGCTTCGAACGGGGTCCGGCCGAGCACGGTCTGCACGTACTGCGGGTAGAAGTAGAGCACTCCGGTCAGGGCGAACACACCGGCGATGTTGGACAGCACGGCTGTCGTGAACGGCAGCGACCGGAACAGGGCCACGTCGATCAGTGGTGTGGCCAGCCGTCGCTGGCGGACCGTGAAGACCACGGCGACGGCGGCGCCGGCGAGCAGGAGCACGACGGTGCCGCTCTTGAACCCGAAGACCGTCACCAGGACGGCGGTGATGAGCAGCAGCACCGAGGGGACGTCGAACCGGCCCGGCGCCGGGTCCCTGGCCTCCGGCAGCACCAGTGGTCCGAGGATCAGCAACAACGCCATGATCGGTACGTTGATGAGGAAGACCGAGCCCCACCAGAAGTGCTCCAGCAGCAGCCCGCCGATCACCGGTCCCAGCCCCGCACCGCCGGCGTAGGCCGCCATCCACACCGCCAGTGCTCGCCGCCGTGGTGCCGGGCGCCGGAAGATCGTGCGGATCAGCGACAGGGTCGACGGCATCAGGGTGGCGCCGCCGATGCCCAGCAGTGCCCGGGCGGCGATCAGGACCTCGGCGGTCGGTGCGAAGGCGGCCAGGATCGAGGCCGCCCCGAACGCCGCCCCGCCGATCAGCAGCAGCCGGCGCCGGCCGATCCGGTCGCCCAGGGAGCCCATCGGGATCAGCAGGCCGGCCAGGAACACCCCGTAGATGTCGATGATCCAGAGCAGTTGGGTGCCGGTCGGCGTCAGGTCGCCGCTCAGATGGGGCAGGGCCATCGACAGCACGGTGAGGTCGACGCTGAGCAGCAGTACCGGGAGGGTCAGCGCGGCCAGCGCCCATCGTTGACGTGCAACGGGGTGGTTGAGCATGGGCGAACGCTAACTTGGCCACAGGACTTGGTCAAGTGACCAAGTCCTGTGGCCAATGTTAGGATCCCTTCCCATGGGAGACAGCACGGGCGTGAAAGCCGCCCGCCGCAACATCAGCGCGGACGAGCGCCGCCGCCAACTGGTCGCGGCAGCGCTGCGGGTGATGAAACGCGACGGCATCGCGGCGGCCACCACCCGGGCGATCTGCGCCGAGGCCGGCATGCCGCACGGCGCGTTCCACTACTGCTTCCACACCAAGAAAGACCTGTATGCGGCCGTGCTGGCCAGCGACCGGGAGATCGACCTCGACGACGCCTGGCCCGAGATCCGGCCCGACGCGAGCCCCGAGGAGAACGTCCGCACGTTGCTGTCCGCGTACTGGTCGCAGGTCGAAGCCGACCCGGGCGCCCAACTGGTGCTCTACGAGCTCGGCACGGTCGCGCTGCGCGATCCGGAGCTGCAGGACCTTCCCCAGATCGAGCACCGGGAGTCGGTGGAGAAGGCGACCGGCTACATCAGCCGTCTCGCCAAGGAGGCGGGCCTCACCTACCTGCGCGAGGAGGGAGTCCTCGCCGACCTGCTCCTGGCCACCCTCAACGGGGTGACCTGGTCGTGGCTCTCCCACCGCGACGACGCCCGTGCCCGTGCGAGCCTGGACCAGTTCGCGGGCCTCCTCGCCACCCTCGTCCGTGCCTGAGATCGTCGAGAACGACGAGGAAGCCCAGGCCGGGTGGGCGCCGCCGCCGGCCTATGCTCGGATCCGTGATCGGAGCCGGCGTCGTCGCGGATCTCAACACTCTCGTCGACTTCTGCGCTCAGCGTGATGTCGGCGCGCTGACCCGCGACGCCGTCGGTGGCGACCTGGACGTCGCCATCCTCTTCGGCGGCAGCATCCTGGCGGGCGGTGACCTGTTCGCCCGGGCCGTCGCCGACGATCTCGCCGCCTGCTTCCTGATCGTCGGCGGTCAGGGCCACTCCACCGATGTCCTGCGCACCGCGATGCGGCGCCGGATGGGGTGGCACGACGTCGCGGACCTGACCGAGGCCGCCCTCTTCGATCGTTACCTGCGGGAGAGGTACGGCGTTCACGCCACCTTCCTGGAGCAGGAGTCGACGAACTGCGGCAACAACGTCCGTAACGCTCTGGCGCTGCTCGCCGCGAAGGGCGTCCCCCACCGGCGGATCCTGCTGATCCAGGACGCCTCGATGCAGCGGCGCATGGACGCCGGCTTCCGGTTGTCCGCCCCGGCCGCGCGGATCGTGAACTTCGCCGCTCACCGCACGCCCGTCGACCTGATCGACGGCAGGCTCGGCTTCCGGTCACCGCCGGAGGGCATGTGGCCGCTGGACCGGTATGTCTCCCTGCTGATGGGGGAGATCCCTCGCCTCACCGATGACCCCGGCGGCTACGGGCCGGCCGGGCGCGGTTTCATCGCCCACGTGCCGGTGCCGGCCGCGGTCCGGCGAGCGTGGGCGTCGCTGCGCGAGGCGGGCGTGGGAGCGCCCCGCCCCGCCGATCAGCGGTGGGCGGACGCCGAGGGCCGCACATGACGCAGATGGCCGGCACGTCGTCGGTGAGCAGCCGGTCGGCGGCGGAGTCGTCGGTCACGTCATGTCAGGGCAGGGCGCCGAGCCCGGCCAGCAGCTCGATCCTCTCCTCATCATCGAGGACCTGGTAGAGCGGCTCGTCACGACGGTCGGTCTCGGCCTCGACGGCCCGCCGCTGTGGGCCCTCGGGCAGTGCCCGGAGCTGCTCCAGCGTCAAACCCGCGCCCTGCCAGGCGGCGCGATGGGCATCCCCGCGATGGTGCCGCAGCGCGCCCAGCCGGCTCGTCAGGCGCACGGCCGCGGACGCGCCCTCCGGCTCGGACACCGGAGCCATCGCAGTGAAAGCCGGGCCACCGGTGGCGTGCCCGGCCTCCAGCAGGCGCCCCACCAGGTCGACGAGGCGAGGCAACGCGGCCGGTCCGGGGAGCATGGCGTCCAGCGGAGGTCCGGGAGTCCATCGCTCGGCAGCGGCTTCGCCGATCGCCAGTTGCACGCCCAGAGCGATGTCGCGCCCGCGGTCGGTGAGCCGCCACGTGCCGGCGGAGTCGACCACCGCGATGCCCTGCTCCAACTCGGCGGACATGTCCCCGCCCAGATAGGTGGTCGCCGCCGCGAAGGCCTCCGCCGTCATCGGCCGGGCCAGCAGACCGAAGTAGAAGCTGCTCTCGAAGCCGGGCCGCAGCCCGTGGCGGGCATAGACGGCGAGCACACGATCCCGGCCGGCGGCCCGGGCCCCGACATAGACCCGGTCGATGACCGGTCTGATTCTCCCCGCGAAGCTCATGTCCACAGAGGTTAGTCGTGGCCGTCTCGCGGGGGCAGCCGCCGCCCTCCGAGGACCGGGCGCCCGCCGGCCAGGGCGTCGAGGCCGTCCGCCCGATCAGCGACGCCATCCGGGTCCGGGTCTCCGAACGAGGCGTGACCGGTTGAGGCGGCTATTCGACCAGGCCGGCACGGAACGCGGCGATGGCCAACTGGACCCGGTTGGTGGCCGCGAGCTTCTCGAACAGGCGGGTGATGTGGCTCTTCACCGTGGCCTCGCTCATGTGCAGGGTGCGGGCGATGACGGCGTTGGCGTGGCCGAGCCCGATCTGGACGAGCACTTCCCGCTCCCGATCGGTCAGCGGTCCGAGCTTGCCGAGGGCCTCGACCCGGGTCCGCGACCGGTCCTCCGCGGTGAGGCGGTGGATCACCTGGCGGGTCACGCTCGGCGACAGCATGGCGTCGCCGGAGACGGCGAGGCGCACCGCCCGCAGCAGATCCGCCGGCGGCGTGTCCTTCAGCAGGAAGCCGGTGGCGCCCGCCCCGAGTGCCCGGAACACGTCCTCGTCGGTGTTGAAGGTCGTCAGCACGATCACCGACGGCGGCTGCGGCCTGGTCCGGATCTGCGCGGTCGCGGCGATCCCGTCGAGCCGTGGCATCCGGATGTCCATCAGGACGACGTCGGGCCGGTGCCGGTCGACGGCCGCCACCGCCGCGTGCCCGTCCTCGGCCTCGCCGACGACGCTCAGATCGTCGGTCGTCTCCAGGATCATCCGCAGCCCGGCCCGGATCAGCGCCTCGTCGTCGACGAGCAGTACCGAGATCATGAAACCTCCGGTCGGGGGTCCAGCCAGGGTACGACGGCGGACAGCTGCCAGCCGTCCCCGGGGACCGGGCCACTGCGCAGGGTCCCGCCGACCAGCCGGATCCGCTCGGCCAGGCCCACCAGCCCCGACCCGGAGCCGGGCAGATCCATCGGCGCGGCGCCCGCCCGATTGTGGACGGCCACGGCGACACCGCCGTCCTCGGTGCGGCCCACCGACACGGTCGTCGGCGCTTCGGGCGCGTGCTTGTGGGCGTTGGTCAGCCCTTCCTGGACGACGCGGTACACGACCCGGGCGGTGGCGGCCGGCAGGTCACCGACCTCATCGCGCAGCTCGACCGGATGCCCGGCGCGGCGGGACGCCCCGACCAGCGCGCCCAGGTCCGGGAACTGCCCGGCCCCGGTGTCATCCGCCGATGCCGATGCCGATGCCGCTGCTGGCGCCACGTCGGCGCGCAGCACACCCAGCACCTCCCGCAGCTCGACGAGCGCCTCCCGGGCCGTGGTCCGGATCAGCACCGTGCCGTCGCGCAGCTTCGGATCAGCCGTGGTCTGCAGTTCGAGCGCGCCGGCGTACAGGGCGATCAGCGACATCTTGTGGGCCAGCACGTCGTGCATCTCCCGGGCGATGCGGGTGCGTTCGGCGGCGCGCGCCTGCTCGTCACGCAGCGACTGCTCGGCCTCCGCACGGCGGCCCTGCTCCCGTAGCGACACCAGCAGAGCGTCGCGGGTGGCGAGATTGACCCCCGCCAGGGCCACCAGGGCGATGCCCAGCGGCGGGAAGACGATGTTGTCGACGGTCAGCTTCCCCGAGTCGAACCAGGACCAGCCCACGAAACCGGCCCATCCGGCGATCCCGCACAGCCACGCGTGGCGACGGGAGGCGTAGCGGGCGCCGCTGTAGAGGCCGATCAGCAGCGGACCGGGGTTGCCGCCCAGCGCGAACGCGACCGCCCCGGCCACCGCGGCGGCCACCGGCCACCGGCGGCGACGCCACATGGCAGCGCTGCCCAGCACCCCGGCCGCCGCCACGACCGGCCACGGCAACGGCGACCACGGCGTCTTGACCGCCAGGAGGCTCAGCACCAGGCACGCCAGCACCAGCCCGGCGTCGACGAGCTCGGGCCCGGGCGAAGGTCGTATCCGCATGGACGCAGCGTAGGCAACGCCGGTCGCCCGGCCACTGCGACTTTCGTCGACGATGCCGGCAAGGCGGCTGCGTCTTTGGTGGGGCCGCGTCGCCGACCTTGCGCCGATGTGCCGGACCACCGGCCGGCGGGAAGCTGGGCATCGTCCGCCAGCGATGCCTTCCGAGGAGCTTCTCATGAACGCCCTGACCCGCCGTACGCTGCTCGGTCTGCTCGTGGGTTGTGCGGCGGTCCCCGCCGTCATCCCCGCGCGACCGGCGGCCGCGGCCTCGGTCTCGTGTGCCCCGGCCACGCAGGCCGCGGTGTCCGGCTTCTTCGACAGCGCCCTGCCGGGCCGCTTGGCGGCAGACCGGGTGCCCGGCGCCGCGGTGTCGGTCGTGGCCGGCGGCGCGACAGCCTTCACCAAGGGGTACGGGTCGGCCGACACCGATCGTGCGGTGCCCTTCGACGCCTCCCGGTCGCTGGTCCGGATCGCGTCGATCTCGAAGCTGTTCACGTGGACCGCGGTGATGCAGCAGGTCGAGGCCGGCCGTCTCGACCTGGACACCGACGTGAACCGCTATCTGACCGGCTTCCAGGTGCCGGCCACCTACGATCAGCCGGTCACGCTGCGACACCTGATGAACCACACCGCCGGGTTCGAGGACTTCGTCACCGGCACCGGCGCACGTGACGCCGCGGAGGTTCCGCCGCTCGGTGATTATCTCGCCGCGCACATGCCCGCCCGGATCCGCCCGCCGGGGGAGATCTCCGCCTACTCCAACTTCGGCGCCGCGCTGGCCGGGCACATCGTCAGCGAGGTCAGCGGCGAGCCGTACGACACGTACCTCCAGCGCCACCTGCTCGACCCGCTCGCCATGACCCGCAGCACCGCCGCCGAGCCGGTGCCCGCCGCCCTGGCGCCCGACCTCGCCCGCAGCTACGACACCGAGCTCACCCCGCCGAAGGTGTACCCGTTCACCTTCGACCGGATGCCACCGGACGGCTCGGTGACGACCACCGCCGCGGACATGGCCCACTTCATGATCGCGCACCTGCACGAGGGCCGGTTCGGCGCCGGGCGGATCCTCTCCCCGCAGGCCACGGCACTGATGCATCAGCGCTCGTTCACCGCCGACCCGCGGGTGGACGGATACGCCCACGGTTTCAAGGAACGCACGATGAACGGCCATCGGGTCCTGATGCACGACGGCGGCTGGGAGGGCTTCGCCAGCATCATGATGCTCGTGCCGGACTGCGACCTCGGCCTGTTCCTCACCCTGAACAGCCTCACCGGCGGCAGCCCGGAGATGCAGAAACTCGTCGACGGCTTCTTCGACCGGTTCGCCCCGCAGCAGGACACCGCCGACGCCGGGGCGCGGGCCGCCGGGCCGGCCTCACCGGCCACCCCGGTGGCCGGGTTCTACAAGCCGACCCGGCACAACACGACGTCGTTCGAGAAGTTCAGCACTCTGCTCTCGCCGGCGCGACTGACCATCGACGACGCGGGCAAGATCTCTTTCAAGGGCAGGACGTGGGTACGGCAGGACGACGGCCGCTATCAGGCCGACGACGGTGACCGGCTCGTGTTCCTCACCGGAACCGACGGCCGGCGCTATGTGGCCACCGACGGATCGGCCGCCGAGCTGATGCCCCCGGCCGAGACCCTCCCCGTCAACCTGGGTGTGCTGCTGGTCCTTCTCGTGCCGGTCCTCGGCGCGCTCGCACTGCCGGTCATCCGGCTGGTGCGCCGCATCCGGCGACGGCCGGCCGTGACCACGCCCGCCTGGCGGCTGGCGCGCCGGCTGGCGGTCGGTGCGGGCCTGCTGGGCGTGGTCTTCCTGGGCGGGCTGATGGTCACCGTGGTGTCGCTGTCCGGCGAGTTCCTGTATGCCGTACCGCCGGCTTTCCGTCTTCTGCTGGGTGTGCCGATCGTGGCGCTGGCAGCGGCCGTGGCCGCGACCGGTCTGACGGTCAGGAGCTGGCGCGGCAGCGGCGCCGGCGTCATCGCCCGGGTCCACCAGGTCGCCCTGCTGACCGGGATGGTCGCTCTGACCTGGTTCCTGTGGCAGTGGAACCTGCTCGGCTGGCAGGGTGCATAGGCATGGCACGATGTCCGGTTGTGACGAAACGGGCAAGCACGGTGATCCGGCGGCCGGGTGTCGGCGCTGTCTTCGGCGGCGTGGTCCTTCTCGGGTTCGGGGCGCTGGCCGTCCTGGTCCTTGTGCTGCTGGTGAGTCCCGCCTCGTTCGTGAGCCTGATGCCGGGATGGCTCGCGAAGGACGGTTCCACCTCGAGTGCCGTGTGGCTCGTCGCCGGGCTCAGCGCCGCCCTCGCCGTGGTCGTGGCTGTGCGGCGCGGCCCGGTCCGGTGGCTGCGCGGCACTGTCATCACGGTCCTGGTCACCGGCGCGCTGCTGTGCGGGGTGTATGCGTTCGCGACCGGCCCGGCGGGCAGGAGTCCGGTTCCGGAGAACACGTGCGTGGCCTACAGCGGGGGACGCCACACCTGTCCGGGCGGCTGAGCCGGTTTCCTCGCCGCTCGGCGATGGGTGCCGAACTTTGTCGTCGAAGCCGGGAACCGGCGGGCCCGCTCGGGGGTGATGGTGGGTATGAGCAAGGGATCGGCCGCCGAGGACGCGGTGTCGGAGCTTTACCGCTCCTGCTACGCGCGACTGGTCGGCGTCGTGGCGCTGGCCGCCCAGAGCCGGGTCGACGGCGAGGAATGCGTACAGGAGGCGTTCCTGAAGCTTCTGGGCCGTTGGGACCACGTCTCGCGACTGGAGTCTCCCGAGATCTGGGTGCGGACCGTCGCGTTCCGGTTGCTGTCGAACAGGCGGCGGAAAGCCCGCAACGCCGTGCGCGCGCTGCTGCGGCACGGTCCGGCGCCGGCTGAGCCCGAGCCCAGCGCCGACCGCGTCGACGTGGCGCACGCCCTGCGGCGGCTGTCGCTGGGGCAGCGGCAGGTGGTCGTCATGCACCACCTGCTCGGCCTGGGCGTCGAGGAGATCGCCGGCGCCCTGCAGATCGCTCCCGGCACCGTGAAATCCCGCCTCAGCCGGGGACGTGCCGTTCTCGCCGAGTTGCTGCCGCAGGAGGCCTCCCATGCCTGACCTCGGAGACCTGCTGGCCTCGGCCGCGACAGAGTTCCAGCCGGTGCGTCAGCCGGAGTTCGGGCAGCTCGTGCGGGCGAGCCGACGCCGCCGGCAGCGGAGGGTGACCGGCTCGGCGGCCGCCGTCGTCGTCCTGGCCCTGAGCGCGAACGCGGTGACGTGGCGGCCGGGACCCGTCCCTCAGGAGCCGAGCGGCCGGGTGCCGCAGGTCGCCGTCGAGGTCACCGGATCGATGCGGCGGATCGGTGGCCCGATGGGCGCCGCGCCGCTCGGCGTGGGCGGCACGGTCCGGTTCGAGGATGCCGGCGGGACCACCGTGACCGCTGAGGTCGCGGCGGACGGACGCTTCACCGTCGCCGTTCCCGCCGGCCGGTATGTCGTCACCGGCACCCCGGCGGGCGCCGGGCAGGCCTCCTGCCGGGCGACGGCGCCGGTCGTCGTCGCGGACACCCGGCTCGACGGCATCGAGGTCGACTGCCACGTGCGATAACGGTCGCGCGGGTGTGTTGTGATCAGGGCATGGGGCGCGACATGAGATGCATTGCCTTGCCGCTGGAGTCCGGTCCGGTCCGGGCGCTGCGGGCTGATCCGGCGTTGCAGCGCCTCGCCGAGGATCAGCCACCGTTCACCCGGCGGTGGCCGGACGAGGTGCTACCCCGGATCAGTGAGCAGCTGCTCGCCGTCGTCCCGGACGACACGAAGTGGAGCCTCGACTTCTTCGAGAGCCGCAATTTCGACCAGGCTGAGTATCTGCTCGACCCGATCGCCACCCGGACGATCAAGTCCTGGCCGCAGCGGGAACGGATGGCCACCTACCGGGCGATCTTCGGTGCGCAGCGATTCGCCCTATACACCTCGGACGGCTGTGTCACCCCGTGGCGGTGCTCGTCGCCGGCCGAGCTGACCGCCGCGGCGCGGCTGATCGACGAGCTGGACGTGGCGGCGGTGCGCCGCGAGTTCTCGGTGGCCGACATGCTGGAGCTGGGGCTGTACAAGGTGCACCCGGAGGATGACGACACCGAGAGTTTCACCAGGGCCCTGGGGGATCTGCGCGCCTGGGCCGACCACTGCCGCGGCGTCGCCGCCCGGGATCTGGGCCTGGTCATCGACCTTTTCTGAGTACGTGTGGCTCTGCCCACCGTGGTCACGGACCTGTTTGTGTCCGGCCGCGATCCCACGGAAAGGGTGTTCACGGCTCGGGTCTGCCTGGGATGACCGAAGCCGGCCTCCATGGGACCCGGTGGACGGCGAGGTTCGTCGATTGTCCCCTGCTCGCCGCCGCGGTCGTTGTGCTGGGGTGGCGCCTCGTGTGAGCCGCCTGGCCGGCCCGGCCCGGTCACCCCGGCTTGGGAGCGGAATCGCGCCGGCTCCTGACGAAGTCGATGTATTCCTCGCCGGCCATCGCATGGTTGACCCAGCGGTCCCGGTGGGCGCCCGTGAGACCTTCGGCGAGCGATATCGCGCCTGCCTCGTCCTCGCTGATGCCCAGTTGTCGCCCCTCGCCGATGTAGGCCTCGTCGACCGGATCGATTGACACGAGGTTCGGCAGGTCGCCGAACCGGTCATCATCCGGGTCCTGCACGGTGTGAAGCGAGATGCGGTACCGCCCGTCCGCGGGACTGATCTCCACCCACCGGATGGCCGGCTCGCCGTCGATCTCGGCGCCGCCGAGGAACTGCTCGATGCCGATCCCGCGGCGCAGTGCGTTGACGGCGAACTGCCGGGTGAGGTGGCGCATCCGGCGAGCGTAGCCGCAGCCCCGGAAGGATCGGGGAGCCGTGTGAGGAAGGGAGCCGAGAGTCGGTCGTCGGTGTGCTGTGCTGCTCACCCGCCGGGCTGATCTCCCGGCGGCGGAGTCGGGTCGGGGGCGGGTGTGGTCGAGAAGTCGAGGTCGAAGCGTGGCGGGCTCGCCGTGGCGTTCGGGGCGGTACGCCGGATCGGGTGGCTCGCTGAGTGCCGTCTGCCAGGCCGAGATTGTCGTGTGTACAGTCGACTCATGACAGTAGGCGCTAAGCAAGATCTGGTCGACATGGTTTACGTGGGCGCCCACGAGATTCGCATGTTGTTCGGCGGCATCAGCCGTCAGAGGGTCTATCAGATCACCCACCGTTCCGACTTCCCCCGGCCGATCGCGGACCTGGCTCAGGGCAAGGTCTGGCTGGCCAGTGAAGCGAAGGCCTGGCGGACGGGTCGCGGGCGATGGAATCGGTAAGTACTCGCCGGCGGTGCGGGCGTGATCCGGGCCGTCCGCGCCGCCGGCATCGCGACCGAGCGAGGAGCGGCGGCCCGGCCCGGCAAAGCCGCGCCGCTTGATACCCGGTTCGCGTACCGGATTCTCCGGGCGGATCGCCCGGATGGGGCGGGACGCCGGCCCCATGCGCCCGAGATGGTGGGCGCGGCAACCTCGATCCCGTCGCCGCGGCTGACCGGCCCGGCGCCGGACCGAGGGAGAAAGACATGAAGACCTTCTTGTGTACGGGTGACAGCTGGCTCGCCGACGTATTTCCCTATCGGACGGCTGAGCTACGGCCGCTCCTGCCCCTGGCGGGCTGTCACCGGCGCTCGCCGCTCAGCGGATCGTCCGGCCGCCCGTGGCCGGCCGGCGAGGAAGTGGACGGCGACCGGCGCCACGGCGAGCCGGGGGAGGGCTGCGACCTCGCCGGCTGACCCGATCGTCGTCCGCTGCCCACAACAAGCCGCCGCAAAGTCTTCACCCTGTTCGCCCACGGGCCACTGCCCGGGGACATGACCGGCCCGATCGGGCCATCACTTCCTCCTCCTGCCGTTCGTAGCGCCGCCTGTCGATGGCCGGCGACTCCCGGCAGTCCTCCGTTCCACCTCTGAAAGGACCCTCGTATGCGCACCCCTGCCCGACTTCTCCTCGCCGCGATCACTCTGAGTGGCCTGTTCGCGCCGGTCTCCGCCGCGGCGGCGCCGCCGGTTGTCGGCGGTGGGCGGGCCAGCCAGGACTACTCGTTCATGGCCTACCTGCCCGGATGCACCGGCACGCTGATCAAGGACAACTGGGTGGTCACCGCCGGCCACTGCCCGACCCCCGGCACGGTACGGGTGGGCAGCATCGACCGTACCCAGGGTGGCACTGTCGTCGGGGTCCGCCGTGCGGTCAGCCACCCGCGCATCGACGTCAAGCTGCTCGAACTCGCCGCGCCGGTGCCCTACGCCCCGGCGCCGGTCCCGGCCGACTCCGGCCCTGTCGGCACCGTCACCCGCATCATCGGCTGGGGCCAGACCTGTGCCGAGCCGGGATGCGGGCCGGTGCCCCGGATCGCCAACGAGCTGGACACCACGATCCTCGCCGACAAGCGTTGCAGCGGCATCGACGGCCCGCACGAGATCTGCACCAGCAACCCCGGGAACGTCGCCGGCGCCTGCTACGGCGATTCCGGTGGACCCCAGGTACGCCTGATCGACGACCGCTGGGCACTCATCGGCGTGACCAGCCGTGCCGGCAACAACAGCTCCGTCTGCGCGACCGGCCCGTCCGTCTACGGCGACCTGCCGTCCATCCGCCCGTGGCTGAACACGCAGGTGGGAGGCCTGCCCTCCCTGGCCGGCTGACAGGGGAGGGGGGTTGGTCAGGGCTACTGGTCAACCCCCGCCCGGCAGGCGGTCGCGGGCCGGCGAGACGACGTTGGACCGCGGTGGGGCCGGTGAAATGCCACCATCGGCACCATGGATCTCCTCCCTCTGACGACGACGGCGGATGTTCGGGCGAAACGGCCCGCTGTCGCCGTGCTGCCCGTGGGCAGTTTCGAGCAGCACGGACCGTTCCTGCCGCTGGCCACGGACACGATCGTGGCGGCGGCCGTCGCGGGCCGGGTGGCGGCGGCCCACGACGTGCTTCTGCTGCCCGCCGTGACGATGTCGTGCTCCCACGAGCATGCCGCCTGGCCGGGAACGGTGAGTCTCAGCCATACGACGGTGACGGCGATCATCGGCGATGTCGTGGCCTCACTGGCTGCCCAGGGCATCGAGAAGCTCGCCGTCGTCAACGGGCACGGCGGGAACTATTTCCTCGGCAACGTGGTGCAGACGGCGAATGCGGCGAGGCCACGGTCCATGACGCTCTTCCCGTCCCGTGACGACTGGACGCGGGCCCGCCGCAGCGCCGGTCTCGCCACCGGCGACCACGAGGACATGCACGCCGGGGAGCTCGAGGTGTCGATCCTGTCGGCGGTGGCGCCGTCCGCCGTACGCGATGGGGCCTCATCTCTTGATCATGTTGCTGACGACCGGCGGTTCCTGCTCGTCGACGGGATGGCCGCCTACACCTCGCACGGCGTCGTCGGGCGGCCGTCCGCCGGGACCGCCGCGAAGGGCGCCGCCGTCCTCGGCAGCCTGGTCGAGTCGTTCGCGGCGCACCTGCGGGCGCTCGGCGAGCCGCTACCATCCCCGGCGTGGGAGAGGACCTGACCAGCCTGCTGTACGGCCTTGCCTGGCGGGTCACGCCACGGCTGCCGGATCCGGTCGCCGCCTTCGTGTTCGACGGCATCGCCACCGGGATGCGCTGGTCGGGCGCGGGTGGCGTGCGGCAGTTGCGGGTCAACCTGGCCCAGGTGCTCGGTCAGGCCGTGGACAGTCCCGCGGTGACCGCGGCGGCCGGGCTGGGTGTGCATTCGTATCTGCGGTATTGGCGGGAGTTCTTCGGGCTCACCGGGTGGAGCCGGGACCGGATCCGCGACACTGTGGTGTTCGAGTCGCTGGAGCGGGTGGCCGCCGCCCGTGCCGCCGGTCGCGGTGTGGTGCTGGCGTTGCCGCACAGCGCGAACTGGGACCTGGCCGGGGCCGGGCTCGTGGTGCACGGGTACCCCTTCACCACTGTCGCGCAACGACTGCGCCCGGAGTCGCTCTACCAGCGGTTCGTCAGTCACCGGGCAGCTCTCGGCGCGACGGTGCTGCCCGCCGACGAGACCCGGCGGACGGTCACCACGCTCGCCGGGCGGCTGCGTGCCGGGGAGGTGGTGTGCCTGGTCGGTCGCGGCGATGACGCAGGAGCTGGCCGACGTCTTCACCGCCGCCGTCCGCCGGCATCCCCACGACTGGCACGTGCTGCAACCGGTCTGGCTGCCGCGCGACCTGGACGCCGTCTCCACGGCCCGGTAGGTCGGGGAGCCTCCGCGCGCACCCGAGCGGCAGCCCGTCCGCAACCGGCCCGCAACCGGATGTGCAGAACATGGCGGGGTGTTCGACAGGGCTGACGACGAAGTGCTGCTGGAACCGGCGGCGTACCCCGAGTTCGGTGTGCTCGACGCGGCGGTCGCCCGCCGGGACTGGGCGGGCTGCCGGGCGGCGCTCGACGCCGCCTCGCCGAGCGGGCGGACCGTGCTGCTCCAGGCGGCTGCCGAGAGCCCGGACCTGGAGGAGTGGCTCCGGCGCCTGCTGCAGGCCGATCCCTGGGACAGCACGGCCGCGGCGCTGCTCGGCATGCACCTGACCAAGGTCGGCTGGCGGATCCGCAGCTCGGCGACGGCCGAGCACGTCAGCGCCGACCAGTTCAGACAGTTCCGCGAGTGGCTGCGCAGGGCCGAGGCGGTGCTGATCGACGCCGCCGCGCGGGCGCCGCACGACCCGGCCGTGTGGGCGGCCCGGCTGACCACCGCCCGTGGCCTGCAGGTGGACCTCGCCGAGATCCGCCGCCGGCACGACCGGATGGTCGCCGCCGACCCGCACCACCTGCCGGGGCAGCGGCAGTACCTGCAGAGTCTGTGCCCCAAGTGGTACGGCAGCTGGCCGCAGGCGCACGCCTTCGCACACGAGGCGATGACCGCCGCCCCGCCCGGAGCACCGCAGGGTTCCCTCGTCGCCGAGGCGCACATCGAACAGTGGCTGGACCTCGGCGGTGAGTACAAGAGGGCCGCCACCGCCCACCTGGTCGGCGCCCGCGACAGCCTGCACGACGCCGCGAACCGTTCGATCTGGCATCCCGCCTTCCGCCGCGACCCCGGCTGGGTGTCAGCGGCGAGCGCCTTCGCCATGGTCTTCGCCCAGGCCGGCGATCAGCAGTCGGCGGCCCGGGTGTTCGCGATGCTGGGCCCGCTGGCCAGCCGATGGCCCTGGAGCTACTACGACGAGCACGACGAGCTCGTGGTGATCCGCCGTTACCGCCGCCGCTCGGCGTCGGCTCTCACCGGAGGTGGCCGATGATCACCCAGAGCGAGCTCGACGGCGTTCCGGTGCTGCTCAGCCCGGCGCCCGGCCTGATGCGGGCGGGACTGGTCTTCCGGGTCGGTTTCGCCGACGAGCCGCTGGCCCGGCACGGCATCACCCACCTGCTCGAACACCTGGCGCTGTACCCGCTGGGGCTCAGCGACCACCACGTCAACGGAACCACCGGGGTCGAGCACACCTCGTTCCACATGCAGGGCCCGCCGGACGACGTGGCCCGATTCCTGGCCGGCGTCTGCGCGTCGCTGCAGGACCTGCCGATGCACCGCCTCGACGTGGAGAAGGAGCTGCTGCGGACCGAGGCGAACGGCCGCGGCGACGGCGCGCTGGACGCGATGCCGCTGTGGCGGCACGGCGCCCGTGACTACGGGGTGTCCTCCTATCCGGAGTTCGGGTTGCCCGCGATCACCGCCGACGAGTTGCGCGCCTGGGCGGCCCGCTACTTCACCCGCGACAACGCGGTGCTCTGGATCGCCGGTGACCGGGTGCCGGCCGGGCTGCGGCTGCCGCTTCCGGCCGGTCGCCGGGAACCCCTGCCGACACCGTCGAACACGCTGCCGGTCACGCCCGCCTTCTTCCGCGGAGCGCCCGGGGTGGTCGCCTGGAACGCCACGGTGCCCCGGAACCCCGCCTCCCAGGTCTTCTCCGACCTGCTGGAACGCGAGATGTTCCGGGCGCTGCGGCAGGAGGCCGGGCTGTCGTACACCGCCGGCAGCTCGTACCGGGAGTTCGGCGCTGACACGGCGATGGTCGTCGCCGTCGCCGACGCGTTGCCGGAGAAGCAGGAGGCGGTCTTCGGCGGCCTCGTCGACGTGCTGACCACGCTGCAGGTCGGCCGGATCGACCAGGCGGATCTGGCGATCGTGGTCCGGCAGCGCGGCGAGACCCTGTGGAATGCCGACCAGCAGGGCACCCGCGTCGCCGGCGAAGCAGCCGCACTGCTCGCCGGGCGCCGGGTGCGGCAGGTGGAGGACGAGATCGCCGAGATCATGGCGGTCACCGTCGGTGACGTCACAGCGGTTGCCGGTAAGGCCCAAGACAGCGGTCTGCTGATGACGCCGAGAGGCGTCGACGCCAGGTGGGCGGGGTTTCAGCCGGCGCCGGACCGGTCCGAGAAGATGATCCTCGGGACGGCTCACGCCGCCCATTCCGACCCGGACGTGCATCTCATCACCGGCGAGGACGGCGTCACGCTGGCCGATGGAGACGATCATCAGACGGTACGGTTCGATGCCTGCTCGATCGTGCAGGCCTGGCCGGACGGCGGCCGGCTGTTCGTCGGGCACGACGGGATCATGGTACGGGTCGAGCCGACCCTGTTCCGCGACGGTCACGACGCGGTGGCGTTCCTGGACGCCCGGATCCCGCCCGGCCTGCGTGTGGACCAACCCGCCCGCCGCCCGGACCAGATCCCGGCGCCACAGTCCGGCCGGCCGCGCCCGGAACCCCCGCCCACCCGCGCCGAAAAGCGGGAGGCGCGCCGGATCCGGGCCGGTTACGTGCTGGCCGTGATCTTCGGCCTCGGCATCGTGTCGCGGATCCTCCGGTTCACCGGCAACCGATACGGCGAGGACGTGCAGTTCGCCGTCCTGATCGTGCTCCTCGTCGGTGGCGTGGTGATCGCCGGAAGCCTCATCCGCGCGCGACGACGCCGGGTGGCATGACCGCGTCCCGGCTACCGCCACGGCCGGTCACGCCGGCGTCGACCGGTCGCGCGGACTCCGGGCGGCGGCACTCAGCGCACCGGACTCGACGACGGCCCGGCTCATCGGCTGTGCCAGCTCGGCGAACCGGGCGCACCCCCGCGCACCGAGCACCGCATAGGCGGGAGCGGCGAGCCGGTCGGTGGCCGCCTCGATCCACGCCCGCTGTGATCGCCCCGCGTCGGTCAGCGCCGGCTCGTCACCCTCGACCAGCCCGCGCGCCCGGAGCCGGCCGGCCGCCTCGTCCCACCGCTCGTCGCTCCATCCACGGCTGCGCTGCAGGAACCGGCGCGGCACCTCACCCGACGCGACGTGCAGGACCAGCGCCTCCAGCCCGGTCAGCCCGGCCACCAGCAGGGCGGCCACGTGCCCGTCGCCACGGAACTCGCGTAGCACCGTCTGGGCGTGCCAGAGAACCAGATGCGGCCGGTCCGGCCACGGCAGAGCGACGTGCGCGGCGAACAGGGCCCGCCCCTCCGGACGTTCGCCGACGGACTCGGCGGCGGCCCGGGCCAGCCCGGCGGCCTCCCGCATCTCGTACGAGTCCACCATGTCGCCGAGCACACGCGTCAGAGCGGCGTCGGCGGCGTCCAGCCGGGCCGCGAGCACCGCCTGCGGTGTGGCCCGCTCCCACACGGCCGGCAGCGCCTGGGAGACCAGCGCCGGGTTGAAGTTGAAGAAGGCGCCCGTCACCGCCCCGGATCCGACCGGCCCCATGGCCGCCGCCCGGGACGCGAAATACCCCGCCCGCGGATCGATACCCAGCGCCGCGTAGCGCTGGTGCGCCTCGGGCGCGAAATAGATCAGCCCGTGCAGAGCCTCGGCCGACCGCCACGTCCGGCGCACCAGCGCCGGATCGAGCACGGACGGCTCCTGCCAAGCACCCTCTACCGGAACCGACATGGCGCCACCCCCATCCGACGACGTTACCGACGGGTAGCCTCGCATGTCCGGCCGCGGCCTGTCACGGCCACCTTTCCCACGGGCGCGGAGTTCCCCGTTTCCCGCCCTCGCCGTCGTGGATCTGCACCCGGTGATGTGCCGTGCCCGGTGCGCCGTCTCTTGTGCTCCGTGCTGGGCATGCGATGTGAGCCAGGGAATCGAACCCCTGCGCCTGCCCTCGGCGCGCCAAGAAAGGAGCCGATTTGCCCGCCGGCTCTCGGGTCGTGCACGCCTCCACGTCGGCTACCTGCTCCGCGCCCGTCAATCGATCAGGTCGGCCTCCCAGTTGGTCCGCTGAATCAGCGTGTCCACCTCACGCAGCTGCCGGGCGACGTCGTCCGCCTGGCGTCGCAGGTCGGCCACCGGCAGCGCCGGAAGCATCTTCAACTCGGAGCGCAACTGCCGGAACCCGCGCTGACCGTCACCGGCCGCCGCGTCGGCCGCCGAGGTGAGAATCCCGTGCCGCAGACGCAGGACGTCACGGCGGGCGAGCGCGTCGGTGAGGGTGCCGCCCTCGACAACGGTGGCGGCGTTGGTCCGATTGATGCGCCGGATCAGCGACTCGAGCTCATCGAGCACCGCACCGGCCTCCGCCAGCAGCGACGCGGCATCCTCGGCCGGCGTCTCGCCTTCCTGATAGCGCGCACTACCGGCAACCCGGGAACGAAGCTGTTCCGCACGCCGCGACGCCGCTGCCCGCAGCGCAAGAGCCTCGGCAAGTTTCATGGACGCCAGTATGGACGATCAAGATCGAAACTGGGCGCCGATGTCCGCTTGGTGATCCTGGCGGACCGGCCGTAGCGGCTGACACGGACAGCTCCTTGACCGCGGGGCACAACGGCCTTCGCGATCACCGCGCCGGCGCATCGGCGCGAGCCGGGCTCCACGTTGTCGCTGGCACTCCCTTTTTGCGAGGCATTGGCAGAATGCGGCCATGAATCGATACCTTTCGAGTCTCGTGGCCGGGCTGGCCGGCGCAGCTTTGGCTGTTTCCCCAGCCCAGGCCGCACCTCGTCCCGTACCCGAGGCCGTGATGTTGCAGTCGGCGGATCTTGGTGGGGCACAGCCCGGTCCGGTCGAGCCCGATCTGATCCACCCGTTGCTGCCGCAGCCATGCGCGGACGCGCCGGTGCCGCAGCCCATCGCACAGCGGAGTCTGGTGGCAGACTACGACCCGCGACACCGGGTGTACGAAAACGTGGGCCGCTACCGGCCCGGTGGCGCCCAGGCCTACCTGGCCGCGCTGAAGGACCAGCTGGCCCGGTGCCGGGCCGGCGGCGACGAGACAGGCTTTCGCGGGATCGCCGAAGACACCGCTGGACCGGACACGGTGCTGTTCATCCGGCAGTACGACGAAGGCGACCGGTGGGCCGCCTATCTCGTGGCCGCGGTGGGACGGTATGTGGTGGTCGTTCTCGTGACCGATCCCGTGGTGGGCGCCGGCGACTACACGATCGTCAACGACTTCGGCCGCGCCGCCATCGACAGAGCGCGGGCGACCTGATCACGGTCGGCTCGGTCTGATCTCGTCGAATGCCTCAGCCGCCCATCGCCGGCACATCGGGTCCGTGCAGGTGTCCAGAAATACACGCGCGGCGGCGGCGATGTGCCGGCGGTGGACGGCCAGGGCCGGATCCCGTACGAGCACGACCGCCACGGTGATCGCCTCCTGCCGAACTCCGGGGTGCGGATCGTCCAGAAACGCGGCGGCGGCCTCGTACATCTGAGGACGGAGCTGCCGGACCGCGCGCCACGTCGACGTCGCAGACTCCAGCGGCGAGAATCCGGCGAGCTCGACGAACTCGCGGACTCGGACGTCGCCGACCGCGTCGGCGACCCGCGACAGCCACGTCAGCAGGTGCCCTCGCAACGGCCGGAGCCTGCCGTCCGGGCTCCGGATCACCGTATCGCCGCCCGCTTTGCGATCCAGGAGCGCCAGCACGTACCGGACGGCCGGCACCGCCGGCTCGAACACGTTCGGATACTCGAGGAACGCGTCCCACAGGTACGACAGGCCCCTCGTCACCGACTGTGGATCGTCGGTGCCCAGGCCATGCAACAGCGACCACATGTCCGGGGCCGGGCGCCGGTCTTCCTCCGCCTGGCCGGCCCTCACGATGTCGTCGACCATGGTGCGAAGGTCAGCTCGATCCTCAGCCACGGCAGCATGATGGCACGGCCCTGACAAGCCGGTGGCGATCCCTACATCCACAACATCGTCCATCGCTTCACTTGATCGTCTTGTGATCAGGTGCGCGCCCATCGGCGTGGGCGGGCGCCGCCGGCAGCAGTCGCCAGCAACAACGGATCGCGGCCGAGGAGAACGTCGCGTGAAAGGCACTTCAAACGGCAAAGGCAAGAGGGCCGGGGCCCCTCGTTACTAGCCTCGGATCTATGCCGAACCCGCCGCAGTCAGGCATCGGGCCTGGTGCCCCCAGGGGCAGTGGCCTCCATTACGTCGTATTCGGGGTGCTTGGCCTGACCGGTGTGGCGGTCCTTGCCTACCTTGTCTTCGTGCTCCCGTGGTGGCTGGCGTTGAGGGACGAAGAGGAGTGGGACCGAAACTGCTGCCAGCCGACTCCCGCCACAACAGCGCCCTTCGCGCCGCCAACGGCACCCCAACCGTCACCGACCTAGCCTCCGAATGGTCGGGCAAGTAGTGGGCCGGGCAGGTCAGCGCCTCCGGGGCGAGCTGGGCGGCCGGTCGCGGATCGCCTGGATCAGCGGCTGCTCATCAGCGACCGGCCGACGCGTACCGGCTGACGCACACCGGCTGACGCACACCGGCTGACGTCTCTCTGCTCCCGGTTCGTGCCGAGGAGATCGGTGGTCGGATTCGTGCAACAGTTCGTGCCTGCCGAGCGTGTTGGTACGTCGGGAGGTGGGAATGGTCGAGGACTTCGGGTCGTTCGTCCGTGACCGTACGTCTGCGCTGCTGCGCTATGGCTTCGTACTGTCGGGCAATCCCCATGATGCCGCTGATCTGGCGCAGGAGGCGCTGGTCCGGTTGGGGGAGCGGTGGTCGCGGGTCTCCGCGCGGGGCGACCCGGAGGGCTACGTTCGCACGACCATGGCGCGGCTGCACATCAGCTGGTGGCGGCGGCGTCGGCGGGAGCATCCGGTGGTGGTGCTGCCCGAGCAGGGCTACGTCGACGCCGGTATCGCCGAAGCCGAGGGTGATCTCGGTCTGTGGCGTGCGGTGACCGCCCTGCCGCCCCGGCAGCGAGCGGTGCTCATGCTGCGCTATCACGAGCAGCTCAGCGACGAGGAGATCGCCCGCTTGCTGGGGGTTTCCCGAGGAACGGTGCGCAGTCAGGCCGCTCGTGGCCTGGACAAGCTGCGCGAGGTTGCCGAGTCGCCGGTGGCGGCACAAGTCTTGGGGAGGTAGCCGCGCATGCGCGACTTGGAGGAAGATCTGACCCGTACGTTCCGGGCTGCCGGTCTCGTGGCCCCGAACGCCGAGCCGGGTTTCTCGGTGGCCCTGACCGCCCGCCGGCGCCGGCGGGCACGGACCAGGATGGCCGGCGCCTTCGCGGCGGTCGTCGCGGTCGCGGCCGGGATGGCTGTCCTCGCCTCACCCCTGGTACGGCAGCCGGACCCCCTGGTACGGCAGCCGGATCTGGCACAGCCTCTCGGCCCTGCGCCGTTGCCGACCGGGTCGTTGCCCACCGTCGACCTGTCCCTGTCCAGGCCGATTCGGGACCTGTGGCCGGACGCGTTCGTCGAGCTGCCTCTGCGGCTCCCGGACGGACGGCGGTATTCCGTTCAGGCGGAACTGGGCGGCGACGCGTACCTCGTCGTGCCGTGGGATGATCAGAAACGGTTCCCGCCGGTGGTGTTCGACGCCCGGACCGGTGTGGCGCGTGAGCTGGGAACGGCTCGCACGCCCGGCTTCCTCGGGTACGACCTGGCCGGCACCTATCTGACCGAGCACCACATCGCGTGGGTGGTGGCGGCGCAGGACAGCCACGGCGCCAGGTATGTCGAGGTGTGGAGCGCGCCTCGGGACGGCGGCGCAGCCGTGCGCCGGGCGATGTTCGGCCCGGGTGACATCAGCGTGTCGGTCGCCGAGGTCGGCGGGGTCTTCTACGCCGGCATCGAGCCCTTCGCGGGGGAGGGGGCGGTCTACCGGATCCCGGATGCCGGCGAACCGCAGAAGGTGCCCGGCAGTGAGGGGTACACCCTTCGGTACGGGCCGTGGGCCGTGCATCGCTCGGCGCGGTCGAATGCCGGCAACGCGGCGGTGGCGCCGGTGGAAACTCCCGGGTTCTGGAACGTCGCCACCGGCGAGCGTCGCACACCGCGCGCCCTGAGCGGGGTCACCCTGATCGATTGCAATCCCCGCGTCTGTGTCGGACGGGCCGGAGGCAGCCTGGTCAGCTACGGCATCGACGGCAGCCGGCCGTTGCGGACGAGCGACGACGCGGTGGATCCCGCCGGCGCCGACACGTGCGACTCGTGCCCGTCACAGATCAACGTGTTCTACGACGACAGTTACGGCCGGTTCCTTCAGCTCCGGCTCAGGTCCGGGGTTTACCTGTGGGACCGGAACACCAACACGGTCGGCACGCAGCAGGACGGGTCCTCAGGGGACGGAGACGTGATCGACATGGGCCAACCCGGCGGCAAGCAGCACCTGCTCCTTCTCAGCCGGATCCGCTGATGGGCGGCTGGGGCCCACGGCCGGCGGCATGACAGGTAGGTGTGTCGCGGGCCGGAGGGGTGGTGAACTCACCGCGGCTTCGTCGGCGGAGGCTCTCGGCTCAGGGCATGCGGGCGGCCAGCCCGTCGAGGAGGATGTCGAGCATCAGGGGGAAACCGGCGGCGTTGTGGAAGCGGCCACCGTCGGCGGCCCAGCGGTTGTAGTTCGGGTAGCGGCCGGTCGCGACGATCTCGTCGTGGATCGGTTTGACCGCGGCGCGCAGATCGTCGTCGGTGGGCAGGCCGACGCGCCGGCGCATCTTGAGCTCCTCGGCGAGTTGCAGGGCCGTGCCGATGGTCAAGCTGTTGACCATGCCGAGGTAGGTCATCGCCGTGGCCGGGTCGAGGAACGACAGGGCACCGAGGCCGTAGTCGGTCAGCCGTAACGCGTTCGGGCCCAGTGGCGGACGGGTGTGCACCAGCTCCGCGAACCACTGGTGGCGCTGCATCATGTCCCAGTTCGCCAGCGCCAGCGCCCGCAGGTCGGCCCGCCAGTCGCCGCTCGGGGCGGGGGTGGACACCTCGCCGCACGCGGCGTCGAGCATCAGGTCGACCAGGCCGTCCTTGCTGCCCACATACCGATAGAGGGACATGGGGGTGCTCGAGCCGAGGGCGGTGGCCACTCGCCGCATGGTCGCGGCCGGCGCGCCCTCGGCGTCGGCGATCTTCAGCGCGGCGCGGACGATGCGGTCGCGGCTGAGGTTCGGCTGTTGCCCGCCCGGCGGCTCGGGCAGTGACCAGACCAGCGAGCCTGGGGCCTCCGCCATCGCGCCTCCTGTGGTGACTGTTGACGTCACTCTACCGACGCGTGTACAACGTACACTCACTGTACGACGTACACGGAGGTGGTTCGTGCGAATTCCGGTGATCATCAGTGGTGGTGGCCTGGTCGGGCTCACCGCCGCCCTGCTCCTGCGAGCCCACGACGTCGAGGTGCTGCTGGTCGAGCGGCACGGCGGCACGTCGCCGTTGCCCAAGGCACGCCGGTTCAACACCCGGACGATGGAGGTGTATCGGCAGCTCGGCATCGCTGACGAGGTGGAACGGGCCGCTGCCGATCTCGCCGACTTCCAGGCCATGCGGGCCGGGCCGACGCTGATCGAGTCGCAGGTCCTGCCCGGCCCCCCGGCCGGTGACGTCAGCGATCTCGTCGCCGCCTCGCCGATGCTGCCCTGTTTGTGCGCCCAGGACGCCCTCGAACCGGTGCTGCGTGAGCTGGCCGCACAACGAGGCGCCGACCTGCGATTCGGCCACGAGCTCGCCGGCTTCACGCAGGACGCGCGGGGAGTCACCGCCACCGTCACCGGACCCGACGGCCCCTACCGGGTCGACGCCGACTACCTCGTCGCCGCCGACGGCGCGCGGAGCCCGATCCGGGAGGCGCTCGGCATCACCCGTACCGGACGCGGCACCCTCGGCCGGGCGACGACCGTCTACTTCCGGGCCGACCTCGGCGCGGCCGTCCATGGCCGGGAGTTCAACCTGTGCCAGCTCGACGACGCCCGTACGCCCGGCGCCCTGGTCTCCATCAACGGCACCGACCGGTGGCAGTTCATGACCGACGTCGTCGGCGTTGCGGAGGCCGACTGGCCCGCCCATCTGCGACGCGTCATCGGACTGCCGGACCTCGGCATCGAGCTGATCACCGTGCAGGACTGGGAACCGACGATGAAGGTCGCCGACCGATACCGGGCCGGCCGCGTCTTCCTCGCCGGCGACGCCGCGCACGTGATGCCGCCGTTCGCGGCCCAGGGCGCCAACACCGGCATTCAGGACGCGCACAATCTCGCCTGGAAGCTGGCGATGGTGCTGCGTGGGGACGCCGGCCCCGGACTGCTGGACAGCTATCACACCGAGCGCCACCCGATCGGGCTCCTCGCCGCCGAGCAGTCCAGCCTGCGCAGCGGCGACCTGCGGGCGCCGACCGGCTTCGGCTCGGAACGACCGGAACTCGTCCATCCGTTCGTCCTGATGCTCAGTTACGGCTACACCGACGGCGCTCTCGTGCCCGACGGCGGGCCACCGTTCCCGACCGACCGCCTGGAACTCGTCGGCCGGCCCGGCACCCGGGTGCCGCACCTCTGGCTACAACCCGGCCTGTCCACCCTGGACCTATGCGGTACCGGCTTCACCGTGTTCTCCGGCGGCGCCGATGTCCCCGGATTTGAGGCGCATCCCATGCTCGGCCTGGACCACGACGAGGTCATGGTGGTCCGCCCCGATCAGGTGGTCGCCTGGCGCGGCAGGGCCCGCGATGCGATCGACCGGGTGCTCGAAAGGCTGACGGGACGAATGGGATGATGACTGTGCCTTCAGTTCGTCCAGGTCGAGATCGTCCGCGGTGATCGCCTCCTCGGGGGCAAGGCCTGCGGCGGCGCACCATGCCCGCGTGGCCGGTGGGAGGCCGGTGCTGCGCCAGATCCCGACCAGGGTGCGCAACTGCGGCACGGCGCTGAGGCGCCGCCACCGGTCCGGCCGCGAAAGGTCCGCCGGGGTCATCGCTTCGAGCCAGGTCAGGATCTCGTCGTACGGAATGAATCGCAGCCCGTCGATGCAGTGCAGCAGCCTGTTGCGGTCGGGTCCGTCGAGGCCGTCGGTCTGCCGCCGGAGTTCGGCCACCGTCCAGCCTCTGCTCAGCAGCTCGGCCGCGATCAGACGCTGACTGCCGGCCTCCGGATACTCCGCCGTGACCCGCTGCCCACCGGCCTCGATCAGCGGCCTCCACGCTTCTTCGGGCAGCGATCTGTTCCGCGGGTGGTAACGCAGGTTCTCGGCCGGTTCCGGGTCGCCGAGGGCCGCGCTGACGACCGCGACGGCAGCGCCGCCCGGGTGGGCCGTCCGCGCGTACGAGATCCACCAGGAATTCAGATGGTCGACAGCGGCGATGTTGCCGCCGAACGGTCCTCGGATCCACGCCTCGGCCTCGGCCGCCGGGATGGCGAGGTGTTCGAGCGCCGTCATGATCGGACCGCTGCCGACCTCCTCACCCTCGTCGTCGACGCCGGGCGCGGCGAGCATCGCATCGAGCCGGTTCTGCTCCCAGTCGTTGAGCAGCAGCGCCGCCCGTGCCTGGGCGGTCCGCTCCGGCGGAAGCACACGCTCGGCACGCTGTGGTGGCAGCCCGCAGTCCTTGGGCCGGGGCCGGGGAGGCGGTTTCGGCCCCTCCTCGGGGAGGTACAGGCGCCGTTTGGCTGCCGCCGACCACACCGGCGCCCGCATCAACTCGCGGAGGTACGGCCGGGCCCGCTCGATCAGGTCCACCCGCACAGCGTCGCCCGGATCACGGTCGCTCACAAGTCGTCGCCGGCCGGAACGTCGCTGCTGCCGCCGGAAGCCGTGCCGGGCAGGATCGCGGGCCGGTGGGTTCAGGCGCGTGCCCAGCGCTGGTTGGCGCCGTTGTGGCAGCCCCAGACGACGACGGACGTTCCGTTCGCGGTCGCGGCGCCGCTGACGTCCAGGCACAGGCCGGTCTGGGCGTTGCTGATCGAGCCGTTGCCGTTGACGTTCCACTGCTGGTTGGCGCCGCCGTTGCAGTCCCAGATCTGGGCGCGGGCGCCGGCGGCGGCGTTCGGCGCCACGTCCAGGCATTTGCCGAGTACCCGCAGCTCGCGGCCGTTCTGGCTGAACTGCTGGTTGGCGTCGGTGTGACAGTCCCAGAGCTGCGTCAGGGCGCCGTTGGCCGGGCTGGCCCCGCTGACGTCCAGGCAGCGGCCGGCCGACTCGCTGCGCAGCCGGAACGTGGCCGGTCCGGGGCCCGGGTCGGTGGTGGCGAACTGGGCGAAGAAGTTCCACACCACCTGCCGGGTCCAGGAGCGTTCGCCGGGCTCGTAGTCGCCGGCCGACCCGTCGACGGGTCCCGGGGTGTGACCGGCGTCGAACGCGGCCCACGTGACCGGATATCCGCTGCGGCAGCCGGCGTAGGTGGTGACGGTGTGGGTGAGGCTGCCCTGCGTGGGTTCCGGCGGGTTCTGCGGCGTACACCCGTTGTTCCTGACGAACCGGTCCCGCAGTGACCGGCCCTGGGCGATGTTGAGCACCGGGTCCCGCAGCCCGTGCAGTCCGATGTAGGCGACCGGCTGGGTTCCGCCGGTGCAGCCGCTGAGCTGCCCGCCGGAGTAGACCGCGACGGCCCGGAACACGGTGGGGCGGGCGCAGGCGAGGGCGTAGCTCATCGCGCCGCCGTAGCTGAAACCGCCGGCGAAGACCTGGGCCGTGTCGACACACAGTCCGGCCTGGATCTGGCTCACCATGGCGTCGACGAAGGCCAGGTCCTCGCCGCCGGAGTTGGCCCATCCGTTGTTGAGCCCCTGCGGGGCGACGAAGATCGCGCTGTTGCCGGACAGTGCCCGGAGCCCGTAGTACGACCAGGGGTAGCCGCTGGTGCCGCCGGAGTCGACGTCGCCGGCGGTGCCGCCGTTCCAATGGAAACCGAAGATCAGGCGGTACGGGCGGCCGGAGTCGTAGCCGTCGGGGATCCGCAGGATGTAGGTACGGGTCCGCCCGTTGGACTGGATGGTCCGGGTGCCGCTGGTCAGCGTCGGCGCCGTGCCGCATCCACCGCTCGGCGCGAGCGCGACGGCCGCCTGTGCCGATGCCGGCGGGGTGACGCCGAGGAGGCCGGCGGCGATGAGGACCAGTGCCGCGACGACGGCCGGCAGGATGCCGCGCGGGCGTGGTGAAACGACCATGATCGACCTTCCGTCGATGGTGACAGCGAGAGTGAGAGCCCGGTGGCGCGGCAGCACGGAAACGGCTGGTCGCCGGAGACGCGGTGCCGGCCGGGTTCGTCCACGGGCTGCAGGCGCCGTCCTGTCCTGTGGTCGACTCGGCCAGCATGGGAGGCGCATCGCTCGATGTCAATGCGACCATTCACGGGCGGCCCGCGTGACACTTTTCCGGGTTTTATCTTGCTCGCATTCCGAGATTTATCGATTGACGGCCGTCGCTTGACATGGTGGAAACACCGTCTTAACGTCGGCCGGGCAAAGGTAATACGTCATATGCAGTCCGGGCGGCCTCGCCGAGCCGTCCCGCCATCTTCGCTGCGCTGACGACCGCACGGTCCCCGACATCCCCCCGGGCACTGGAGTTCGCCATGCCTTCTTTCCCACGAAGCCGCCACCGCCGACCGTCCCGCCGCACCATCCGCATGGGAGCGGCGGCGTCCGCCGTCCTTCTGGCCGTCGGCATCAGCGCGGCCATCGCCGGCCCGGCGTCGCCGGCCGCCGCCCACCCGGTCAACGCCGCCGACTTCCAGCAGGTCGAGCTCGCCCGCGGAGTCGCGGAGATGGGCGAGCCGATGTCGATGGCCGTGCTGCCCGACCGCTCGGTCCTGCACACCGCCCGCAACGGTGTCCTGCGCCGTACCACCGCCGCCGGTGTCACCAGCGTGATCGGCACGCTGCCGGTGTACACCCACGACGAGGAGGGTCTGCAGGGGGTGGGGGTCGACCCCGGCTTCGCCGGCAACCGGTTCATCTATCTCTTCCACGCGCCACCCCTCTCCACGCCCAGCGGCGACGCGCCGGCCACCGGTACGGACTTCTCCGCGTGGAACGGCGTGAACCGGCTGTCCCGGTTCACGCTCAACGCCGACTTCACCCTGAACGTGAGCAGTCAGGTGACAGTGCTGGAGGTCGCGACCAACCGGGGCATGTGCTGCCATGTCGGCGGCGACATTGACTTCGACGCGGCCGGCAACCTCTACCTGTCCACGGGCGACGACTCGAACCCGTTCGACTCCGGTGGCTACACCCCCATCGACGAGCGCAGCAACCGCAACCCGGTCTACGACGCGCAGCGCAGCGCCGGCAACACCAACGACCTGCGCGGCAAGGTGCTGCGGATCAAGGTGAACGCGGACGGGTCGTACTCGATCCCCTCGGGCAACCTGTTCCCGCCGGGCACCGCCCGCACGCGGCCGGAGATCTACGCGATGGGGTTGCGCAACCCGTTCCGGCTCAGCGTCGACAAGCCGACCGGTGCGGTGTACGTCGCCGACTACGGTCCCGACGCCGGCACCACCACCTCGACGCGCGGTCCGGCCGGCCAGGTCGAGTTCAACCGGATCACCTCCGCCGGCAACTACGGCTGGCCCTACTGCACCGGCACGAACACGACAAACGAGACGTACGTGGACTACACCTTCCCGTCCGGGCCCTCGGGGAGCCGGTTCAACTGCGCCGCGCCGGTCAACAACTCCCCGCGCAACACCGGGCTGACCAACCTGCCGGCCGCCCGGCCGGCGTGGATCAAGTACGACAACTGCTCGCTGGCCGCGTTCGGGTGCGGCTCGGAGTCGCCGATGGGCGGCGCGGTGTACCGCTACGACGCGGCGAACCCCTCCACCGTCAAGTTCCCGGCGGCCCTCGACGGCCACTACTTCGCCATGGAGTTCGGCCGGCGCTGGATCAAGAGCATCGACGTGAACGCGGACGGCTCGGCCGGGCAGATCAGCGACTTCCCGTGGCGCGGCACCCAGATCATGGACAGCGCCTTCGGGCCCGACGGAGCCCTGTACGTGCTGGACTACGGCACCGGCTGGGGCAGCGGTGACGCCAGCTCCGCCCTGTACCGCATCGAGTACAACCAGGCCGGCAACAACCAGACCCCGATCGCCCGCATCGCCGCCGACCGGACCTCGGGCACCGCGCCGCTGACCGTCGGCTTCTCCTCCAGTGGTTCGTCGGACCCCGAGGGTGGCGCCCTGAGCTACGCGTGGAACTTCGGCGACGGCGGCACCTCCTCCGCGGCCAACCCCAGCCACACCTTCACCGGCGACGGCCAGCGCACGGTGACGCTCACCGTGACCGATCCCGCCGGACTGACCGCCAACGCCTCGGTGACGATCACCGTCGGCAACACCGCACCCACGGTCACCCTGAACACGCCGGTGGACGGAGCGCTGTTCGACTTCGGTGACAACGTGCCGTACACGGTCACGGTCTCGGACCCCGAGGACGGCACCGTGGACTGCAGCCGGGTGAAGGTCAGCTACTACCTCGGTCACGACGAGCACGCGCATGCGATCACCTCGAGCACCGGATGCTCGGGAACGTTGCAGATCCCGGTGGACGGCGAGCACGACACGGCGGCGAACCTGTACGCGGTGTTCGACGCGGAGTACACCGACCGGGGCGCCGGTGACCAGCCCGCTCTGACCACCCACACGCAGCAGATCCTGCAGCCCCGGCACCGGCAGGCGGAGCACCGCAGCAGCCAGTCGGGCACCGGCCTCTACGACAAGACGACAGCGGAGGGCGGCCGGACCGTCGGCGACATCCAGAACGGCGACTGGATCGCCTTCCAGCGCTACGCCCTCGCCGGCGAGAGCCGCTTCACGGCCCGGGTCTCGTCCGGCGGCGCCGGCGGCACCCTCTCGGTCCGCGCCGGTTCGGCCACCGGCACGGTGCTCGGCACGGTCACGGTGCCGGTGACCGGCAGCTACGAGACCTTCACCGAGGTGTCGACGACACTGTCCGGGGTCCCGGCCGGCACCACCACGCTGTACCTGACCTTCCAGGGCGGCGCCGGAACACTGTTCGACGTCGACGCGTTCACGTTCGGCGCCGCCCCCAGCGGCGGCGCCACCGGCCGCATCGTCGGCGCGAGCGGCGCCTGCGTCGACGTCAACGGGGCGAGTTCGGCCGACGGCACGAAGATCCAGCTGTGGACCTGCAACAACGGGACCAACCAGCAGTGGACCCGGACCGGCGCCACCTGGCGGGCGCTGGGCAAGTGCATGACCGTCGCCGGCGGCGCGACGACCGACGGCAGCCTGGTGCAACTGTCGGCCTGCAACGGCTCCGGGGCGCAGAACTGGACCGCCGGATCCAACGGTTCGCTGGTCAACACCCCGTCGGGCAAGTGCCTCGACGCCAACGGCAGCAGCTCGGCCAACGGCACTCAGCTGATCATCTGGAGCTGTCACGGCGGCACCAACCAGCGCTGGACCACGCCATGAGAGGAACCCCGGCCATGCGATCACTGACCCGCACCGTCCTCGGCGCCACGGCCGCGGTGCTGCTGAGCATCGCGAGCCTCGGCGGCACCCCGGCGAGCGCGGCCGACACACCGTACGACGTGCTCGTGTTCTCCAAGACCGCCGGCTTCCGGCACGACGCCATCCCGGCCGGCATCCAGCTGATCCGCGACCTCGGGGCGGCCAACAGCTTCACGGTGACCACCACCGAGGACTCCGGCCAGTTCACCGCCACCAACCTGTCCCGGTTCGAGGCTGTCGTCTTCCTCAACACCACCGGCGACGTGCTCGACAACACCCAGCAGAGCGCCTTCGAGAACTACATCCGGGCCGGTGGCGGGTACGTGGGCATCCACTCGGCCTCGGACACCGAATACGACTGGCCGTTCTACGGCGAACTGGTCGGGGCCTACTTCGCCTCGCATCCGGCGATCCAGCAGGCGACGGTACGGGTGGAGAACCGGGCGCACGCGGCCACCGCCGGACTGCCGCCGACGGTCGCGCGTACCGACGAGTGGTACAACTTCCGGACCAATCCGCGCTCGTCGGCCCGGATCCTGTCGGTGCTCGACGAGTCGACCTACTCCGGCGGCACGATGGGCGCCGACCACCCGCACACCTGGTGCAAGACCCTCCAGGGCGGGCGGTCGTTCTACACCGGCGGCGGTCACACCCAGGCCTCCTACACCGAGGCGGGCTTCCGGGCGCAGGTGCTCGGCGGCATCCGGTACGCCGCCGGCCGTACCCGGGCCGACTGCCGTCCGGAGACCGGCTACACCACGCTCTACAACGGCTCCACCACAGGTTGGTCGCAGGCGGGCACGGGTGGGTTCGCCAACGGCAACGCGACGCTGACGTCCTCCGGCGGACCGGGCCTGCTGTGGTACAGCGCCAAGGAGTTCCGCTCCTACTCGCTGAAACTCGACTGGATGATGCCGGGCGACGACAACTCCGGCGTGGTGATCGGCTTCCCGGCCGGCAGCGACCCGGACGCGGCCCTGGCCGGTGGGTACGAGGTGCAGATCGACGCCACCGACGCCACGGACCGGACGACCGGCTCGGTGTACGGGTTCAAGTCGGCCGACATCACCGCCCGGGACGCGGCGCTGAACCCGCCCGGCGAATGGAACACCTACGAGTTGCTGGTCGAGGGGGAGCGGCTCCAGGTCTTCCTCAACGGCGTCAAGATCAACGACTTCACCAACACCGATCCGGTACGGTCGCTGGCGTCGGGCCACATCGGCATCCAGAACCCGGGCGCCGGCGACGACGTCTCGTTCCGCAACATCCGGATCAAGGAGACGGGTGGCACGACACCCCGCACCGGCGCGATCACCGGCGCGGCCGGCAAGTGCGTCGACGTCAGCGGCGCCAGCTCCGCCGACGGCACCAGGATCCAGCTGTGGCGCTGCACCGGCAGCACCAACCAGCAGTGGACGGCCGACGCGAACACCCTGCGCTCGCTCGGCAAGTGCATGAGCGTCGCCGGCGGCAGCACCGCGAACGGCGCCCAGATCCAACTGTCGGCCTGCACCGGGTCCGCCGCCCAGACCTGGACCCCGGCGGCCAACGGCTCCCTGGTGAACCCGCAGTCGGGCAAGTGCCTGGACGCCAACGGCGCCGGCACCGCCGACGGAACCCCCTTGATCATCTGGACCTGTCACGGCGGCGCCAACCAGCGCTGGACCCTGCCGTGAGACACCGCTGGGAGACCGCTGATGTCTGAGACGACACGCCGGAGACTGCTCGCCGCCGGCACGGCCGGAGCCGGATCCACGCTGCTGCCGGCCCGGTGGACCGCCGATCCCGTGGCGGCGGCGCCACCGGCGGGCACGCGGGCCGCCGGAGACCTGCGGCTCTGGTACGACGAGCCCGCCGGCACCGACTGGCTGCGTGCCCTGCCCCTGGGCAACGGACGCCTCGGCGCCATGGTGTTCGGCAACGTCGACACCGAACGGCTGCAGCTCAACGAGGACACCGTGTGGGCCGGCGGACCCTACGACTCGGCGAACACCCGGGGCGCCGGCAACCTGGCCGAGATCCGGCGGCGAGTCTTCGCCGACCAGTGGGTCCCGGCCCAGGACCTGATCAACCAGACGATGCTCGGCACCCCCGTCGGGCAACTGGCGTACCAGCCGGTCGGTGATCTCCGGCTCGCCGTCGGCAGCGCCACCGGGGCGACGCAGTACCAGCGGGCTCTCGACCTGACCACCGCCACCGCCACCACCACGTACGTGCAGAACGGTGTGCGCTATCAGCGGGAGGTGTTCGCGAGCGCACCGGACCAGGTGGTGGTGACCCGGCTGACGGCCGACCGGGACGGTGCGATCTCCTTCACCGCCACGTTCGGCAGCCCGCAACGGACCACCGTGTCCAGCCCGGACTCCGCGACGATCGCCCTCGACGGGATCTCCGGCTCGATGGAGGGCATCACCGGCTCGGTACGGTTCCTGGCCCTGGCCGGGGTGAGCGCCACCGGGGGGACGGTCAGCAGCTCCGGCGGCACGTTACGGGTCTCCGGAGCCACCAGCGTCACCGTGCTAGTGTCCATCGGCTCCAGCTACGTCGACTACCGTACGGTCACCGGCGACTACCAGGACATCGCGCGACGTCACCTCACCGCTGCCCGTACCGTCGGATTCGACCAGCTCCGGGCCCGGCACGTGGCCGATCACCAGGCGCTGTTCAACCGGGTCACGATCGACCTCGGACGTACCGCGGCCGCCGATCAGACCACCGACGTGCGCATCGCCCAGCATGCGAGCGCCGACGATCCGCAGTTCTCGGCGCTGCTGTTCCAGTACGGCCGGTACCTGCTGATCGCCTCCTCCCGGCCGGGCACGCAACCGGCGAACCTGCAGGGCATCTGGAACCAGGAGATGGCGCCGTCCTGGGATTCCAAGTACACCCTCAACGCCAACCTGCCGATGAACTACTGGCCCGCCGACACCACCAATCTCGCCGAGTGCCTGCTGCCGGTCTTCGACATGATCGATGACCTGACGGTGACCGGGGCCCGCACCGCCACCGTGCAGTACGGCGCCCGGGGCTGGGTCACCCACCACAACACCGACGCCTGGCGTGGATCGTCGGTCGTCGACGGCGCGCTGTGGGGCATGTGGCAGACCGGCGGCGCCTGGCTCGCCACGATGATCTGGGACCACTACCTGTTCACCGGCGACGTCGAGTTCCTCCGCGCGAACTATCCCGCGATGAGGGGCGCCGCACAGTTCTTCCTCGACTCGCTGGTGACCCATCCCGCACTCGGATATCTGGTCACCAACCCGTCGAACTCGCCCGAGCTGCCCCACCACGCGAACGCCAGCGTGTGCGCCGGCCCGACCATGGACAACCAGATCCTGCGCGACCTGTTCAACGCTGTCGCGCGGGCCGCCGACGTGCTGGGGACGGACGCCACGCTTCGCTCCCAGGTGCTGGCGGCCCGGGACCGGCTGGCCCCGACCAAGGTCGGCTCGCGGGGCAACATCCAGGAGTGGCTCGCCGACTGGGTGGAGACCGAGCGCACGCACCGGCACGTCTCGCACCTGTACGGCCTGCACCCCGGCAACCAGATCACCCGCCGGGGCACACCCGCCCTGTACCAGGCCGCACGCCAGACCCTGGAGCTGCGCGGCGACGACGGGACCGGCTGGTCACTCGCCTGGAAAATCAACTTCTGGGCGCGGCTGGAGGACGGCGCGCGGGCCCACAAGCTGCTGCGCGACCTGGTCCGTACCGACCGGCTCGCGCCGAACATGTTCGACCTGCACCCGCCGTTCCAGATCGACGGCAACTTCGGCGCCACCTCGGGCATCGCCGAGATGCTGTTGCACAGCCACAACGGCGAGCTGCACGTGCTGCCCGCGCTGCCGCCGGCCTGGCCGTCCGGCAGCGTCACCGGCCTGCGCGGCCGGGGCGGACACACCGTCGGCGCCTCCTGGAGCAGCACCCGCACCGAACTCGTCATCACCCCGGACCGCGCCGGCACGGTCCGGGTCCGCAACCGGATCTTCGCGGGCGCCTTCGAGCTGCGCGACGACACGACCGGAGCCGTGCTGCAACCGGCGCGACCCGAGACCGACGTCGTCGAGTTCGCGGGCCAGGCCGGCCACACCTACCGCGCGTCGGCCACGGCGTCCGGGCCGGTGGAGACCGGCGTGTACTACCGGCTGGTGGCCCAGCACAGCGGGAAGGCCGCCGACATCAGCGGCGCCTCGACCGCCGCGGGCGCGCAACTGATCCAGTGGCAGGCCGGCACCGCCGCCAACCAGCAGTTCGACTTCGTGAGCTCCGGCGGCGGCTTCCACCGGATCCGGGCCCGGCACAGTGGCCTGGTGCTGCAGGTCGCCGGCACCGCCACCGGCGCCGACATCACCCAGCAGCCCGACACCGATGCCACCGGCCAGCAGTGGCGGGTGGAGGACCGCGGCGGCGGGGTCGTCGCGCTGATCAACCGGCTGAGCGGCCTCGCCATGGACGTGTGGCAGGCGGCCACCACCGACGGCGCGCGCATCTCCCAGTGGACTCCCGGCACCGGCGCCAACCAGCGTTTCCAGCTCCAGCGCGGTTAGGGCTTGCCGGTGACCGCCGGTGGGTACGGGAAGATCGTGGGCACGCGAGAGAGCTGGCGGGACGTGGTGGCGGGCGACAATCGGATCTCGCGTGCCGCGATCGCGGTCGGCCGGATCGGTGGGGACCTGTGGACCGACGGGGACGACCTGCTGTTTCCGGCCTGCTCGGTCAGTAAGCATGTCGCCGCCTTCGGGACGCTGCGGCTCGTCGCCGACGCGGTGCTCGGCCTCGACGACGACATCAACGAGCATTTGCGCGGGTGGCGGCTGCCGGGGGAGGGGACGGTCACCGTACGCCAGCTGCTGTCGCATACCGCGGGGCTGACCGAGTACTGGCTTCCCGGATACGCCGCCGGGTCACCCGTACCGTCGCTGGATCAGATCTTGCGGGGTGAGCCGCCGGCGAACACGCCTGCCGTGCGACGGGAGCTGACCCCCGGCGCGGTGTTCCGGTATTCGGGCGGCCACTACGCCGTTCTGGAGAAGCTGCTCGAGGATGTGACCGGGACGCCGTTCGACGAGTTGATGGACCAGCTCGTGCTCGCACCGGCCGGCATGGTGGACAGCAGCTTCGACCAGGGGTTCCCGCATGCGCATCGGCGGCGGGCCGCACGCGGGCACCGTGACGGGGTGCCCGTGCCGGGCGGCTGGCACACCCAGCCGGAGCGGGCCGGCGCCGGGCTGTGGAGCACCCCGGCGGATCTGGTGCGGCTGGAGCTGGAGATCGCCCGTGCTGTCGCCGGTGAGTCGCCGCTGCTGCCGCGGGACCTGGCCGGGCAGATGGTGACGGCGCAGGTGCCGGGCGGGTTCGGCCTCGGGGTCGAACTCGGCGCCGGGTTCTACGGGCACACCGGCCAGAACACCGGGTTCAGTTGTTTCTCGTTCATGTGGCCGGCGGCCTCGACGGCGGCCGTGGTGATGACCGACGCCGAGGACTGCCGGGACACACTGCTGGCCCTCATCGCGCTGGGCACGGCGGAGTGGACCTGACGCGACGCCCGCGAACGCGCCGGCGGCCGGCGACCGCCACCGGCCCGGTGGCGGTCGCCGGACGTTGCGTCGTTCAGCGATATCCGGCCGCGACGATGTCGGCCTGTACGGCGTTCTCGGTCGCGTCCGAGGGGTAGCCGGCGACGACGGCGCCCTCGTAGAACGTGCCGGCGCTCTGGTTGGCGCCGCCGTCGGGTTTGCAGCAGTCACCGCCGCTGCCGAGCACGATGGCGCCCTGCTTGCGCATCGGGCTGTAGCCGGCCGGCAGCGAGCCGTCCCAGAGCGTGTACAGGTTGCCGGTCTGGGCGTTGCTGCCTTTGATGGCGAACCGGGAGGTCCCGTTGTTCTTCAGCGTGGCGGTGACGAACTTGCTGGTGAAGGCGCGCTGGTTGGTGTTCCAGGCGCTGCTGCCGCCGGGGAACAGGCCCCATTCCAGATCGGCCTGCACCCACGGCCCGGCTCCGGAACAGCCGCCGAACCAGCAGCTGGTGCCGAAGTAGATGGCGTCCATGGCCCCGGCGGCGTCGGCTTTGCGGGTGGTCTCGCTGTTGCCGTAGTCGAAGCAGCAGCCGCTGTTGACGTGCGTGCCGCTGGTGACCATGTACACGCCCTGGGGTGCGCTGCCGGTCGGGACTCCGGTCAGGTGCCCGTCGCGCCAGTAGCTGTTGCCCGGATTGATGTAGAGCGAGTACGCCTTCGCGCCGCCGACGGTGAGGGACTCGGTGGTGGCGACCGCGGGCCGGCTCTGCGGTGATCCGGGCACGACGGTCGAGCCCTGATACCACAGGTCGTTGCCGCGGCCGGACTGGTCGTAGAGGACGGTGACGACGCAGGTGGCGCCGGCGCAGAACGCGTCCTGGCCGGCGGCGTCGGCCGTGCCGCCGGCGAGGGCGCCGATGTTGCGGGTGCTGTTGTCGGAGCTGCGCCGGACCTGGTAGAGGTTGCCGCGGTACGAGCCGTAGAGCGCTCGTACGGTGCTGTGCGCCGCCACGCAGGGTGTGCCGCCGGCGGCGTAGAGGTCACAGGGCCGGTTGCCGGCGCCGCCCGGGGTGAGCTGCGCCCACTGCTGGTTGGACTGGCCGTTGCAGGCCCACAGGTGGATTCTGGTCCCGTTGGCGGTGGCCGCTCCGCTGGCGTCGAGGCACAGTTCGGACTGCACGCCCGTGACGGTGCCGTTGTCGTTGACGTTCCACTGCTGGTTGGACTGGCCGTTGCAGTCCCAGATGACGACGGCGGTGCCGTTGGTGGTGCCCCGGCCGGAGGCGTCCAGGCACTTGGTGCCGTACACCGTCAGTTGCTTGCCGCTGGTGTACGTCCACTGCTGGCCGGCCGCGCCCGAGCAGTCGTACAGCTGGGCCTGCAGGCCGTTGGTGGTGGCGGAGTTCGCGATGTCGAGGCAGCGGCCCGACTGGCCGCCGGTGATGCGGGTGGGGGTGCCGACGGTGGCGGCCTGGGCGGCACTGACGGCGCCGCCGGTGAACAGGAGAGTCAGGACCGCGGTGACGACGAGGCCGCGGCGCGTTCTGCCGGTCATGGTGTCCTCCGGGGGATCAGCGGCCGAGCAGCCGCCACGTCTGGTTGAGCGGGCTCGCCTGGGCGGGCGGGTTGCAGGCCCACTGGTGGATCAGCGCCCGCGTGGCGGTGGAGACGCCGCTGACGTCGACGCATTTGCCGCTGTGCCGGGCGACGAGCTGGTAGTCGTGCGGATCGTTGCCGGGGTAGGTGACCCGGCGCAGGGTGAACTGCTGGTTCTGCCCGGTGCCGCAGGTCCACTGGTGCACGGCGGCGCCGTCGGCGGTGGACACCCCGCTGACGTCGAGGCACTTGCCGCTCTGCTGGTTGACGATCGTGTAGGTGTCGGCGACGCCGGCCACCGGCCGCAGGACCCACTGCTGCTGGTCACCGCCCTCGCAGGGGAACTGCTGCTGCCGGTTGCCGTCGGTGGTGCGCAGGTCGGTGTTGTCGAGGCATTGGCCGCTGTGCTGGGCCACGGCGACGGTCGTGACGCTCGTGTCGGTGGGCGGCAGCAGCGTGATGGTGTAGGCGTCGGTGATCGTGGTGTTGGTGACGGTGACCGCCGTGGCGTTGCCGGTGAGGGTGACGATCCGGTCCTGGACGGTGACCGGGCCGGCCACCGCACCGCCGCCGTTGTGCGGGATGCGCTGCACCCGCACGCGGACCTGGTTGCCGACGACGACGCCGCTGGTGCTGCCGAGGTTGCGCAGGTTGACGGTGACGGTGCCGGTGGTGCGGCCGCCGCCGACGAGGATCCTGGCGGTGCCGGTGGTCATGGTGGCGTAGGCGTCGTAGCCCGCGGACGGTGTGGTGGCCACGCCCGTGCCGGTCTGTCCCGCGTAGAAGCGGTAGACCCACCATTCGCCCTTGGGCTGGTACTGCCCGGCGGCGTTGTGGGTGAGCAGGTTGCCGAGGTCGTTGTGCAGGTTGCCGCCGCTGGCCCAGTTGGCGCGCAGGCCGTCCGCGCCGGCGCGTTCCAGCCGGGTGATGTACCAGGCGCCGTCGGCCGGGTTCTGCTCGTCGGCGGCGCCGTACTCGTTGATCTGGTACGGCCTGGGGTGCGCGATGCCGCGGGAGTCGAGTGTTGTGGTCGCCGCGGCGACGTTGGCCACCGGGTCGCTGGGCAGGGCGTGCCAGCTGATGATGTCCGGCACTGTGGCGGTGGCCTTGACGTGGTCGAGGTACTGGTTCCACCAGGCGCCGGTGGTGGTGGGCACGCCGGCCAGGCTCGGGCCGACGATCAGGGTGCCCGGCATGTCGGCCCGCAGCCGCTGATGGGTGCGGCGCCAGAGTTCGAGGTACTGCGCCTGGGGGCGGTTCCAGAACAGGGTGATGTTGGGTTCGTTCCAGATGTCCCACTGCACCGGGACGCCGGTGGCTTTCACGTCGGCGATCACCCGGGTGAGGAAGGCGTCGTAGTCGCGCCAGTCGCCGTTGTCGCCGGGGAACCGGGAGATCGGAGCCCCGTCGGCGCCCCACAGGTCGTGGGGCAGCAGGACGAACGTGCCGCCGAGGGCCTTGGTGCGCAGCATCTGCGCGCGGGTGGCGTTCCATCGTCGGTCGTATCCGCCGCCGACCCAGCCGCCGCCGGCCAGCTGGGCGCCGCCGGCCCGCATGGCGCGGTACCCGACGTCGGTGAAGAAGTGGTCCGGGGGTGCCGCGCCGTTCTCGGTCATCCCGTAGATCCAGCCGGACGCCCGGTGGGCCGGCGTGGTCGTGGGGGCGGCGAAGTCGACGCTGATGCTCTGGTCGTCGGCGCGTGCCGGTGACGCGGCGACGAGCAGGCCGAGGGCTGCCAGCGCGGCTGACAGCAGGAGGCCGGGGCGGGCCGGGGTGGGGGATGCGGGTCTCACGGTGCCTCCGGTCGGGGAAAGGACAGCGGGAGGACGGACGGTTCAGGTGGTCCGGGCGGGCCCGGTGCTGTCTCGCAACGAGATGGGGGGTGTGAGCAGCAGGTGGCGCGGCGGTGCGGTGGGTGTGGCGATCCGTTCGAGGAGCAGGGCGACGGCGTGCGCGCCCATCTCCAGGGTGGGGACGTCGGCCGCGGTGAGCTGGGGGCGGAAGCCCTCGGCCCAGTGCCGGGCGGCGACCCCGGCGATCGACATCTCGCGGGGGACGGCGACGTCGAGCCGCTCGATGCCGCGCTGCAGGCCGGGCAGCGCCGCCTCGTTGATCGTGGTGATGGCGGTGACCCCGGGGTGCCGGTCGCGGAGCTGCTCGAACCACTCCTCGCCGGCGGCGGGGTCGTCGGCGCACGGCAGGTCGACGCCGGTCAGGCCGCGCTGGTGGATCGCCTCGGCGAAGGCGGCCTGGGCGCGATGGGCCGGGCCGTATCCGGCGGCGATCAGCTCGGTGGAACGGTTGAGCAGGGCGATGCCGCGGTGCCCGAGGTCGGCGAGGTGGTGCACGCAGCGGGCCACCAGCGTGCCGTAGTCGACGTCGACCCAGCAGGTGCCGTGCGGGTGGGCGGTGTGGCCGATGGTGACGAAGGGGAGCCCTTCGCGGTGCAGCCGGGTGACGCGTTCGTCCTCGAGCCTGATCTCCATGAGGATGACGCCGTCGACACGGTTGCCGGAGATCAGGCGCTCGAACGACCGGTCGTGGTCGCCGCCGGAGGGGCTGAGCAGCACGTCCAGATCGGCTTGTGCGGCCGCCTCGACGACGCTGGCGACGAAGCCGAGTTGCATGTCGGTCAGCCGTGCGCTGGCCGGGGGGATGACCAGTCCGAGGGTACGGGTGCGGCCCTCCTTCAGTGCGCGGGCGGCGGCGTTGGGCCGGTAGCCGAGTTCGTCGATCACCGCCTGGATCCGTTGCCGGGTCTCCGCGCTGACCGGACGCCGGCCGGTCAGCGCGTACGACACGGTGCTGCGTGACACGCCGGCCCGGCGGGCGATCTCCCCGATGTTCACGGGCACCTCCTGCCTCGGCCTTGCCAGGGTGTCGAATCGGTTCGAGGCCGAGGCTAGGCATCCAGATTGAAGAATGTCAATAGCCGGTTGACTCTCCTGCGACGGCGGTCCTAGATTCGGCCCATCGAGTGGTCGAATCGATTCGACTCCCGACGAGAGGCGGCACCCCGTGACCACACCCTTCTCCGTGCGGGAGATCCCGTTCAGCTTCCCGGGATCGTGGTTCGGCATCTCCCCGGTGGTGGCGGAGGCGAGCTACGCCGACGACCTGCACCTGGTCTCGCACCAGCGGGGCATGCACGCGATCCTGCGTTTCGAGCCCCGGCACGCCGACGGCCGCGCCGAGACCCGGGTGACGGCGCGGCCGGAGAGGCTGCGGTGGGAGCACCCGTCCGGTCATGTCGAAATGGTCTACGAGAGCGCCGACACGATCCGCTTGCGCGGCGCCGGCCTGGGCATGCGCATCGGGGCCGCGGCGACGACCCTGACACCGTTCGCCGGCACCTACCTCTACCGGGACCCGCGTGACGGGTCGCCCGTGTTCACCTCGTACGAGACCGGCCGGCGCTACCGGATCACCGTCCTGTCCGGGACCCCGCGGACCCCGGCCGGGGCCGGCCTCCTCGGCTCCGGCGACCGGCATCTCGAACTGTCCGGCGAGGCGTCCTGGGAGCTGGCCGTCGAGGAGTACACGACCAGCCGTGATCCGTACCGTGCGGTGGCTTCGTTCGAGGAGGTGGCCCGCGCCGCCGCCGACGCCTTCCACGACTACGTCGAGGCGATCGCGCCCTGGCGTGACGCCGGCACCCCGGCCGCGGAACTCGCCACCTACGTGCTGTGGTCCGCGACCGTGGCGCCGGGTGGATTCCTGCGCCGGCCGGCCGTGCTGATGTCCAAGCACTGGATGGACAAGGTGTGGAGCTGGGACCACTGCTTCACCGCGCTCGCGCTCGCCGGCGGCGATCCCGAGCTGGCCTGGCACCAGTTCACCCTCCCGTTCGATCACCAGGATCCGACCGGGGCGCTGCCGGACTCGGTGGCCCATTCGGAGGTGCTCTGCAACTTCGTCAAACCACCGATCCACGGCTGGGCGTTCCGTCGCCTGCGGGAGCGGCTGCCCGAGCCGCTGAGCCGGGACCGGCTGGCCGAGACCTACCGGCGGCTGAGCGACTGGACCACGTTCTGGCTCACCCAGCGCCGTGCCCCCGGTCAGCCGCTCCCGCATTACCAGCACGGCAACGACAGCGGCTGGGACAACGCCACCACCTTCGACGCCGGGCGCGTGCTGGAGACCGCCGATCTCGCCGCCTTCCTGATCATGCAGCTACGGGAGGTCGCCGCCCTCGCCGCCGAGCTCGGCGACGCCCGGGCGGCGAGCGGATGGTCGGCGACCGCCGAGCAGCTCCACACCGCGTTGCTGGACACCCTGTGGGACGGCAGCCGCTTCCTGGCCCGGGACCCGGAGACCGGGGCGACCACGAGCAGCACCAGCCTGCTCGCGCTCATGCCGCTCTGCCTCGGCGCCGATCTGCCCGAGGAGGTCCGCACGGCGCTGGCCGCGGGCCTCAAGGCACACCTCACGCCGTACGGGCCGGCCACCGAGCCGCTCGACTCGCCCCGACACGTCGCCGACGGCTACTGGCGTGGCCCGATCTGGGCGCCGGTCACCCTGCTGATCGAGGACGGCCTGCGCCGGGCCGGTCACGACGACCTCGCCGACGACGTCAGCAGCCGGTTCCGGGCGCTGTGCGAGGCGTCGGGCTTCGCCGAGAACTTCGACGCCGGCACCGGAGCCGGTCTGCGGGACCGGGCCTACACCTGGACCGCCGCCGTGTACCTCGTCCTGGCCGAGGATCACCGGCGCCGCTGCTGATGTCGTGAATGCGCATTCCCCATCGCCGCCCGACCATTCCCGGGCCGGCGTTGTCACAGTTTTCCGGGCATCACATTGCCCGAATCACGTAAAACAGGGATTGACCGCCTTCGCTTGACATGACGGAAACGCCGCCATAACGTCGGCCGGGCAAAGGTCATACGTCATATGCAGGGTTGGGGCGGTCGCGCCGGCTGTCTCGCCATCCCCACTGCGGTGACGTCGCACCGTCTCGCCGACGTGCGATCCGGTGCCGAGCCGACCGGCCAGCCCCGTCATCCCCCATGCGCTGGAGTTCCCCATGTCCTCATCCCTGAGCCGCCGTCGCCTGCTGCAAGCCGCCGGCCTCGGTGCGGCCTCAGCCGCCGGTGGCGCTGCCGTCCTGCGGCCCGGACCGGCCGCCGCGGCAGTCGTCCCGCCCGCCCGGTCCGACATCGGTGTGTCGGCGTATCCGTTCGAGCTGGGCCAGGTCCGGCTCACGGCCGGCCGGTTCATGGACAACCAGACCCGCACCCTGAACTACCTGCGATTCGTCGACGTCAACCGCCTGCTGTACGTGTTCCGCGCCAACCATCGGCTGTCCACCAACGGCGCCGCCGCCAACGGCGGGTGGGACGCGCCGAACTTCCCCTTCCGCAGCCACATGCAGGGCCACTTCCTGACCGCGTGGGCGCAGGCGTACGCCGTACTGGGTGACACCACCTGCCGTGACAAAGCGAACCAGATGGTCGCCGAACTCGCCAAGTGCCAGGCCAACAACGCTGCCGCCGGATTCACCGCCGGTTACCTGTCGGGTTTCCCGGAGTCCGACTTCACCGCCCTGGAGGCGGGCAACGCCGTCTCCGTCTCCTACTACTGCATCCACAAGACCCTCGCCGGTCTGCTCGACGTGTGGCGGCACACCGGCAACACCCAGGCCCGCGACGTGCTGCTGAACCTCGCCGGCTGGGTGGACTGGCGCACCGGCCGGCTCAGCTACGCCCAGATGCAGGCCGTCCTGAACACCGAGTTCGGCGGGATGAACGAGGTCCTCACCGACGTCTACCAGCAGACCGGCGACGCGCGCTGGCTGGCCACGGCGAAACGCTTCGACCACGCGTCGGTCTTCGACCCGCTGGCCGCCAATCAGGACCAGCTCAACGGCAAGCACGCCAACACCACCATCCCGAAGGTGATCGGCGCCGCACGGGAGTACAAGGCCACCGGCACCACCCGCTACCGCGACATCGCCGCCAACTCCTGGAACATGATCACCCGGGCACACACGTACGTCATCGGCGGCAACAGTCAGGCCGAGCACTTCCGTCCGCCGAACGCGATCGCCGGTTACCTCGCCAACGACACCTGCGAGCACTGCAACACGTACAACATGCTCAAGCTCACCCGCGAGCTGTGGCTGCTCGACCCGAACCGGGCCGACTACTTCGACTACTACGAACGCGCCCTGCTCAATCACCTGGTGGGCGCGCAGAATCCGGCCGACAGCCACGGCCACGTCACCTACTTCACGCCGCTGCGTCCCGGCGGGCGCCGCGGTGTCGGACCGGCCTGGGGCGGCGGCACGTGGTCCACCGACTACAACAGCTTCTGGTGCTGCCAGGGCACCGGCATCGAGACCAACACGAAGCTGATGGACTCGGTCTACTTCTACAACGGCACCACGCTCACGGTGAACCTCTACGTGCCGTCGGTGCTGACCTGGGCCCAGCGCGGGATCACCGTCACCCAGGCCACCACCTACCCGGTCAGTGACACCACCACGCTGACGCTGACCGGTGCGATGAGCGGCTCGTGGAGCCTGCGGCTGCGCATCCCGTCCTGGACCGCCGGCCCGGTGATCAGCGTCAACGGCACGGTTCAGAACGTCACCGCGACACCGGGCAGCTACGCGACGATCACCCGCGACTGGGCCGCCGGCGACACCGTGACGCTGCGCCTGCCGATGCGCGTGATCATGAGCGCCGCGCCCGACAACGCCAACCTCCAGGCCATCACGTACGGACCCGCCGTGCTGTGCGGCAACTACGGCAACACGACGCTGTCCACGGCGCCGTCGCTGACGGTCTCCTCGATCACCCGTACCGGCGCCGGCAGCCTTTCCTTCTCGGCGACCGCGAACGGCACCTCGGTGAACGTCGGCCCCTTCCACGACGCCCAGGGCTTCAACTACGTCGTCTACTGGAACGCCACCGGCACCGGCACCGGCAACGACCCCACCGTCAAGCTGGTCAACGTCGGCACCGGCCTGGTGCTCGGCGTGCAGAACATGTCCACCGCCGACGGCGGCCTCGCCGTGGCCTGGGGCGACACCGGCACCGCCGACCACCTCTGGGCCCGGATCACCGACGGCTCCGCGGTCCGGTTCCGCAACGTCAACAGCGGCAAGGTCCTCGGTGTCGAGAACATGTCGACCGCCGACAACGCCCGCGTCCTGCAGTGGGGCGACACCGGCACCGCCGACCACCGGTGGACCCTGGTGGCCAACAGCGACGGCTCCTACCGCATCCGCAACGTCAACAGCGGCAAGGTCCTCGCGATCCTCAACGCGTCGAGCACCTGGGGCGCCCAGATCGTCCAGGAATCCGACAACGGCAGCGCCGACAACAACTGGCGACTCGTCCAGGCCGGCTGACGGCCGATCCCTCCAGGCTGAAGGAAAAGCAGAGATGACAGACGATTCCGTACGGCCCAAGCGCCGTACCGGTCTGCTCGCCGGCGCTCTCGCCGCGGCGACCGTGATCGCGTCGGTGGCGGTGGCCACCCTGGCCCACGCCGAACCCAGCGGCCCGCCCGGCACCACGCTCAAGGCGGCCGCCGAGCGCAGCGGCCGGTACTTCGGCGCCGCCATGGGCCGTGACCGGCTCAGCGACAACGGTTTCCTCACCATCGCGAACCGCGAGTTCGACATGATGACCGCGGTCAACGAGATGAAACCCGACGCGACCGAGCCCAACCGCGGCCAGTTCAATTTCAGCGCCGGTGACGCGATCTACAACTGGGCCGTCCAGCACGGCATGCGGGTCCGCGGGCACACGCTGGCCTGGCACGCGCAGCAGCCGCGGTTCTGGGGAAGTCTCAGCGGCAGCGGCCTGCGGCAGGCGATGATCGACCACATCAACGGTGTGATGGCCCACTACAAGGGCAAACTCGCCGCCTGGGACGTCGTCAA
>NZ_FONV01000026.1 GCF_900113015.1 Actinoplanes philippinensis | reverse complement strand
TGAGGACTTCACCCGCTCCATCCGCCTCCATATAGGCCGATCACTCGACACCATCCCAGCTCAGAGCCTCCGCCTGCGAGAACGCAATGGCCCTGGAGTGGCATGCCGGGAACCTACCCCACCCGGCCCGCCGGAAACGACGGGCCGCCCGGCACCCGTGCGGGGGCATCGGATACTGCCCGGCAACCGGAACGAGCGTCGCAGTGATGATCCAATTCACCCGAACCATTCATGATCGACATTTTTCTATATCGTTAACCCGTCGTGAGGGCCATGATGGAGGCCGGTCATCGATTCTCAGTCGATTCGACACGGGAGGCGCCATGTCCCAACCGGAAAGGAAGCTCGGCACCTGGCCGATCTTCGTGATCGCGGTCTCCGCGATGACTCCGCTCACCGTGGTCGCCGGGGCGTTGCCGCTCGGCTACGGCGAGGTGCAGGAGAAGGGCATTCCGGTGGCGTACATGCTGGTCGCCGCCGTTCTCGGAGTGTTCGCGGTCGGGCTCGCCGCGATGGCCAGGCATGTTCCCAACAGCGGCGCCTTCTATGCGTACGCATCGATCGGCATCTCCCGTCCGGTCGGTGTCGGCACCGCCTTCGTGGCGCTGGTCGCCTACAACGCGATGCAGATCGGTCTCTACGGCGCATTCGGGGTCGCCGCCCACAACGCATTGTCGATCTTCGGCATCGACATCTCGTGGATCATCTGCGCATTGATCGGCTGGGCGGTGATCGCGTTTCTCGGCCGTCTCGACATCGATCTCAACGCCCGTATCCTCACGGTCCTGGTCTGCGCCGAGGTGCTCATTGTTCTGATCTTCGACGCCGCCATGCTCGGAAATCCGTACGGCGGCACGATCACTTTCGACACTCTCAATCCCGGCCTGATCGCCACGGCGGGCGGTGTCTCGCTCCTGGTCGCCGCGATCGCCGGCATGGTCGGATTCGAAGCGCCCCTGGTCTACGCCGCCGAGGCCCGCGACCCACGCCGCACGATCGCCCGTGCCATCGGCTTCACACTGCTGGTCGCGGCGTTCCTCTACGGCGGCACCGCATGGGCGATGTCGGTCGTCGCCGGCCCGGACAACATCGTCGCCATCGCCGGGCAGCACCTCGACGACCTGTTCTTCTTCCTGCCCGACCCGTACCTTCCGGCCGTTCTCGTCGACCTCGGCCGGGTATTCTTCGCGACCAGCCTGTTCGCCGCAATGCTCGCCTTCCACCACACCGTCGCCCGCTACGCGCTGACCGTGGCCCGTGAGGGCGTCCTGCCGGCCGGGCTGGCCCGCACCCGCGACGGCGTGCCGGTCGCCGCCTCGATCGCCCAGTCCGCGCTGGCGTTCGTCGTGCTGATCGTCTTCGCCATCGCCACGTGGGACCCGACGACTGACCTCTTCTTCTTCGGCACCGTCTCCGGCGGCCTCGGCGTCCTGGTCCTGATGACCATCGCGGCCGTCGCCGTGGTCCGCTTCTTCCGCCGCGGCGAGCACGGCGAGACCCGCTGGCGCCGAGCGATCGCGCCGTGGATCTCGGTGGTCTTCCTCTCCCTGGTCCTGCTGCTCACGATCGCCTTCTTCAGCGTGCTGCTGGACACCGACAACATCGCCAAGATCTGGTCGCCGATCCTGTCGTTCCTGGCCGCGCTGATCGCCGGCATCATCTGGGGCCGCAAACTCCGCCGCGAACGCCCCGACGTCTACGCCGTCATCGGCACGGGCCACCCACCCCTGGCCCCGGGCGAGTCCGCGCCCCCGGTGATCACCGACGAGCCCGCGCCCACCACGACCGGCAGCCGATCCGTCCCCGCAGCGAGTGCCCCCAGCGCCGACCCCGTGAAGATCGGCGAGCCCCTTCCGGGTGCCGGTGAATCAACGCTGACGGCCGGACCCGGCGAGCCCGGCGCGGATGTCGGTGACACGACCGGGCGGGTGTCCGCGCTGTCGGCCGGAGCCGGCGAGTCGGGCGCGGATGTCGGTGACACGACCGGGCGGGCGTCCGCGCTGTCGGCCGGAGCCGGCGAGTCCGGCGCGGATGCCGACGACACCACCGGGCCTGCGTCCGCCGAAACCGGCGACAAGACGAACAGCGCCACGGCTGCCATGACGGAATCCGCCGTCACGGCGACGGCCGATGACGAGGGCGTTCCCGCGTCGAGCACCGCCGAACGGCGCACAGCGGAGGCGAACACGCCCGCCGGCTCCGCTACCGCGGTCGACGGCGACACGACGACGGCGAATGAGACAACCATCGGCCGGCCGGACCTGTCCGATGCGGTCAACGACAACGGGAGTACGACGGGAGCATCCGCACCTGGCAAACGCGCCCCCGCCACTCCGCCGAGCCCGCGCCGCAGGGCCACCTCCGCCGGCCGAGCCCCGTCAGCGAAGGGCGCCGCCGACACCTCCGAACCTGTCCCGCCGGCCGCCGACGGCACGGCTCCGCGCCCTCGCACCGCCCGGCGCCCGGCCCCGCGTCCGCGCCGTCCACAGGCCTCCGACTCCGCGATTTCCGCCGAGTCGGAGAGCCCCGACGAACGCTGACCCGGAGCGCGGGTCCAGCAGCGAGACCGATACCGACCATCGCGGCGATGGGCAACGGATCTCGGCCGCGGCTCCGCAGCCCGACTCGTCACGGGAACAGCCGAACGATCACCGCCGAAGCTGCGGTCCCAGCGGGCTTTTCCCCGGATGTGGTCCTCACGGAGCTGAACGGCGGCGGCCAGCGCGCCGCCGCCGTTCAGCCGAGCTGGTTGGCGCCGACCGATCCGCGTTCATGCGCGGTGCGCCGATCCGCGTTCATGCGCGGTGCGCCGATCCGCAACGGGTGCGGGTGTCCGGTGTTCAGCCATCGACTCCGATGTCGTTCGAGCCGTCCCTGCCGATCAGGTTCTGCGAACCGCCCGGCCCATCATTCCCGGCGTGTCCGGAGATCGTCGGCAGGTCCGGAGCGGCGATCGCTCCTGCCGGGCCGGCGACGAAGTGCCGCAGCCGCGCGCCGATCGTGTTCCTCGACTTGGCGAACAGCGTGGACCGACGGTCAGCGTCGACTCCGCGGTCGGCGGCTCCCACCGTCGGCTGCCTGCTGTCCACGGACAAACCCGCACCGCTTCGACAGGTCGGATGTGCCTTCGCAGGATGCGGCCCTGCTACTTACCGCTTCGGGCTTTCCGGAGCAGGAAAAGGGGATGTGCCTCCGCAGAATGCGCCCTGCTACTTACCGCGTCGGGCTCTCCGGAGCAGGAAAAAGGGTGGGCCGGACCTCCCAGGTGGCCACCGCCGCGAACTTCAGCCGCGCGGTGATGCATCCGTGCTGGGTTATCACTATTTGGAACGGCCTGCCGAGAGCCAGCTGGTCGTCGTAGTAGATCCGGGCCTGCGGCGCCTTGGGCACCGGCACACGAGTCGGGAATGAGGCGGTCAAGGCCAGGCGCACCATGGCGACGTGCTCGCCCCATTGCAGCTCATGAGGGTCCCAGAGTTCAACCTCACTCCCGTCGACGCTCCTGATGAGCACGCGGCCGGTCTTGACCGCCTCTACCAGCGAATGAACTCCGGACATGGGAACCTCCATAATTCGCATGGCTATGACCGCATGCCGAGCATGTGTCTGCGGATGACATTCCTTGCGCGCTCGGCGACCACCTCGTCGTCGATCACCCATGGAGCCACGAAGACGCGGCACACTTTGTTCTCCTGCTCGTGCTGTCGATTGAGGCCTTCCATCAGCGGCGCGTAGGTCGTCAGCGGCTTGCCGTCGTCGTCGCCGATGCTCTGGTAGACCAGGACCCTGCCGCCACGCTCGCCGCTCGGACGCGAGCGGTCCTTGAGCGGTACGTCCAGCAGGACGTCCCCGCGCCGGAGTTCGGTGAGCCCGAGTTCGCTCCGCAACAGGTCGGTCAGCCGGTCCTCCTCAGCGATGATCTCCTCATAGCCTTTGCCGGTGAGTTGATTGGCGATGTCGGCGCCCTCCTCGCGGTCGAGCCGGTCGGTGGCGAACACGGTTTTGTAGATCTCCCGTCCACCCTCGAGGAGGTTGCCGATCGGGTTGCGCTGGTCGTCCGCACGGACGGTGTTGAAACGGTCGTAGAGATACTTGAGGGCCACTTCGTACTCGGCGAAGAACGTGTCGTGGAGGTACTGCGGGAACTCCATCTCGCCGCGGTCCAGCAGGCGCGCGATGACGTACTTGACCATCGCGGTGGCGGCCCGGTTGGTGTGCTGCCAGTAGACCTTTCCGACCATCAGGTTGCGATTCATGGCCACCGATTGGGCTGCGGCGACGCCCTTACGCGTCAGGCCGAGCGTCGGCCGGTTGTCGAGTGCTTTGAGGGACGGCGAACGCAGCGCTGCCAGAATGCCGTCCAGATCCACACCGTCACCGAACCGCACGCCCGTCCGGTCGGAGTCCTCCCGCAAGTAGGAGACCTTGTCCACGTCGATCTCGGAGGAGAGCACCGCGCCGAGGACGAGGTGGGCCGGCGCGACGTCACCGTCCGGGCGTTCGTAGACGGCCCGGTGGATGCTCTTCATCGCGTTCAGCGTCGGCAGGCCGAAGTCCGAGGCGACGATCTCGGCGAGCGAAGGCCCGGCCTTGACTCCGCAGTATGTCTCGCTGGCCCGCCATGCGGTCTCGATGACCCGGTTGTAGCCGCCCCTGAGCGTGGACTCCTCCGACGGGTCGACAACCGCCCAGAAGAGGTCGTCATCGGTCGGGATCTCGTAGGCCAGCGATGTCCACAACGCCTTGTTCCGGTGTCTGCGCTGGTCACTGGCGTAGTCCTCGAACATGTGGCTGAGCTGGAAGTGGCCGACGTCGTGCAGCAACGCCAGCAGCAGCACCGCTTCCAGATCGTGCTGTTCGGTGATCAGCCGGAAGACCGGATCGTTGAGCAGGTGCGCGACGTAGTACCGGGCGTTGCGCAGGACGCTCATCGAGTGCCCGAGGCGGGTGTGCGTGGCGCCGGTGAGGGAGAGCAGAGTCATCTCCAACTGCGGTACGCGCCGCAGCCGCTGGAACAGTCGATGGTTGATCACCTTGCCGAGCCGAGGCGTGATGTTGGCTCGTCCCGCGGAGGTGATCGCTGAGTACTTGAACTCGGCCGCCAGGCTCAGCTCCGGCACACCGGCCGGCGCGAGGTAGCCGCTGCGCAGCTTGAGCCAGTCGCGGTTCACGTCCTGCACCGACTCGTACGCCCCGGTTTCCGGCGTGCCCTTGATCCGTTCCACCAGCAGGTTCAACGCCCGTAGCCCGTGAGCGCCGAAGACCTGGCCGAGTTTGGGCCGTACCAGCTCTTCGTCGAGAAGTTCGCCGAGCAGCACGCCGAAGGCGTGGATGTCGTGCGCCGGGAAGATGCCCCGGAGTGTCTCCTTGCTGACCAGCCGGTCCTTGAATTCCCGGTGGACCTTGTGGGTGATGCGTTCGGTGGTGATGAAGCGGGTCTTGTCCTCGTTCACCGGTAGGAGTCCGGCCGGTTCGTCGTCGCCACGGTTGGCCAGCCAATGCGCGGCGCCCAGGTCCAGCAGCACTGCCTCGTAGCCGGCCCGCGACCTTCGGCAGCGGATGTTCTCGTACTTGATGTCGCCGTGGTAGACCTCCAGCGAATGCATGTAGCCCATGGCGTCCAGTACTTCACTGAGCAGACCGAACGCCTGCTCGGCGGATGTGTCCGGGCTTTTGAGCGTGGTCAGCAGATCCTCGCCGTCGACGTATTCGGTGACGAGAAATTTCCAGCTGTCGCCAAGCCCGTCCACGTCAGCGTCCCCGTAGTCATAGAAACGGGCGATGTTGCCATGCGTCAGGTTGGACAGGAAGCCCTTCTCCCGGGCGAAAGTTTTCTCGAAGTCCTTGCTTCGGCGCCCTGTCTCCGACGCTCGGTAGTTGTAGGTCAGGAATTTGATCGCTCGTTCCTGAATGCCCCGGAAGCTGGCGCGGTAGACGGTTCCGGAACCACCTACGCCGACCGCGGTGGCGAAGCCGTCGAGCCCGGGATCCGTCGTGCCGGTGCGGTTCAGGATGGTGTAGTCGTCGTTGTTGCCCACCGTCGCGCCCACCGGTAGCTGCAGCACTTTGTGTGGAGCATTGCCCGAGCCGGTGGTTCCGGTCGACGTGGTGGTGATCACCGCCACGGGGGGTGTGCCCGACACCGGACGCCGGGCCGCGCAGGCTTCCAGTACGGCGTGCGCGACATCGGTCAGGACCCGTCGCTCGGGGTCACGCCGGAACGAGTCCGGCTTGAGACCGTGCAGCCGGGCGGCCTGGGACCGCAACTCGGTCGGGCTCTTCCCGCGCAGCCCGGAGCCGAGACCGAAAAGGATGGCGGCGGTATTGCCGACCAATGTTCCGGCACGGGCCTCGACCGCCTGACGAAGGACGCCTTCCACCGCCAGCGCGGCATCACCGCGCACGGCACTGCCGATGACCGTTGCGGCCAGCCGCAACGCCGGTAGATCCAACTCGCGGATCTGGGTTATGCCTCGCTCGCGCACCTTACGCAGGTCGGCGACCAGGGCTGAATGCTCAGGGAAGCGATACTCGGACATGAACCGATCGTCCGTTGTCAATTGCGGATTGTCACGACGTCATCACCGATCCCGGCCGGATCTCGCCCCGGCCCTTCCCGGCCCACAATGGTTTTGTCCGCGTTCTCCCGGCGCTTTTCCGGAAACGTGCCGGCCGGCGGCCGGTCCGCCGCCGGTGGGGCGGGGCCGGGGTGACCGCAGGCGCTTCGGGCGCCCGCGGTCCGCCTCGGTCGGTGTCGGGTGGGGAACGGTCGGCGAAGCTACGGCTCCGAGGAACTGCCCGGACGGGTGTGGGTGCCGGCGGGGGGAACCGGGCCGGCGGTCATTGCAGCATCCCCGCGCGGAACGCCTGCGCCACCGCGTGGGCGCGGTCGTTGGCGTCCAGTTTGCGGAACACCTTCTTCAGGTGGCTGTGAATGGTCGCCGGGCTCAGGTAGAGGACGGCGCCGATCTGCTTGTTGGTTTTGCCGTGCGATACCAGGGTGAGGACCTGGACTTCACGATCGGTGAGTTCGCTCGACGGGCGGGACCGGCGCGGTGCGGTCCGGAATGCATCATTCATGAAGATCGTTTTCCCGCTGCCTGCGTCAGCGCGCAACCGATCATCGGTAACGGTTGTGGTTGGCACACTCGCCCAACGCTTGGCTGCGGTTGCAGGATGTGACGGGCGGTCGGCGGGCTGTCTGAGTGATCACCCTGAGTGCCGGACGGTGTCCTGCTGGTAGCGGGGCGCGTAGCCGTACCGGGGAAGAGAATGAAGAGTGCGGGGGCCGCCTGCGGCGACCCCCGCATGGTGGTCAGTTGTCGGCGTGCTGCTGGTCGCCGGACTTGGCGCGGAGGCTGCCGGGGTGGGCCTTGAGGGACGGGTCGCGGCTGGATTTGATCAGGCTGGCGACCGTGGTGATGATCAGGATGCCGATGATGACGCCGAGCGACACCGGTGTGGCGACCTCGGGGACGGAGGCGCTGATGTCCTTGTGCGCCCAGTGCAGGACCAGTTTGACGCCGATGAAGGCGAGAATCAGCGACAGGCCCGTGGAGAGGTAGACGAGCCGGTCGAGCAGGCCCTTGACCAGGAAGAACAGGGCGCGCAGGCCGAGCAGGGCGAAGGCGTTGGCGACGAAGACGATGTACGCCGACTCGGTCACGCCGAAGACCGCGGGGATCGAGTCGAGGGCGAAGAGCAGGTCGGTGCCGCCGATGGCGAGGAGCACCAGGAACAGCGGCGTGACCATGCGCTTGCCGTCGACCCGGGTGATCATCTTGCCCTCGACGTAGTCGTCGGTCACCGGCAGGAACCGGCGGCCGGCCTTGACCAGCGCGTTCTCGCCGACGTCGGGATCCTCGTCGCGGTGCCGGAACAGCTGCACCGCGGTGAAGAGCAGGATCGCGCCGAAGACCAGGAACATGAACGAGAACGCGCTGAGCAGGGCGGCGCCGAGCGCGATGAAGATGACCCGGAGCACCAGCGCGATGATGATGCCGAAGGTCAGCACCTCCTGCTGGTATTTCTCCGGCACCGCGAACGTGGTCATGATGATGACGAAGACGAAGAGATTGTCGACCGACAGGCTTTTCTCGACGATGTATCCGGCGAAGTACTCGGTGCCGAAGCCCCAGCCGTAGACACTCCCGAAGACGATGCCGAAGACGATGGCGACGGCGATGTAGAAGATCGACCAGCCGGCGGCCTCGCGGAAGCCGACGACGTGTGGACGGAGCACCCCGAGAGTCAAATCGAGGGCGAGCAGGGCGACGATGACACCGATGGTGACGATCCACCCGAGCGCGGAGACCTCAAGCATGCTTCACAGGATCTCCAAAGATTCTGCAAACATGCTGAGAAACCGCATCAACCTGCGAGGAAGGAACGTTTCGCGAGGCCCATCCAGAAGCCGTCGATGGGCTGCGCGGGCGCCTGCGCCGGGTCCTCGGATGCACCGAGAGTGAGGAACATCGGCGCGAAGTGCTCGATCGTCGGGTGCGCGTAGGGCATGCCGGGCGCGCGCTCGCGGAAGTCGGCGAGTTCGTCGACGGCGCCGCGGGACAGGGCCTCGGCGGCCCACGCGTCGAACTCGCGGGACCAGCCGGGCGCCGCCGCGTCGGGACGCCAGTCGCGCAGGAACGGCAGGCCGTGGGTGGTGAACCCGGAACCGATGATCAGCACGCCCTCGTCGCGCAGCGGGGCGAGCCGGCGGCCCAGGTCGAGCAGCGCGTCGGGCTCCAGGGTGGGCAGCGACATCTGCAGGACGGGGATGTCGGCGTCGGGATACATGACGGTCAACGGCACATACGCGCCGTGATCGAGCCCGCGGTCGGTCTGGGCGACGGTCCGGTGGTCGGGCATGAGCTTGCGCACCGACTCGGCCAGGGCGGGCGCGCCGGGCGCCCGATACTGCACCTCGTAGTAGCGCTGGGCGAAACCGCCGAAGTCGTAGACCAGCGGGACCGTCGAGGTGGCGCCGAGCATCAGCGGCGCGGACTCCCAGTGTGCCGAGGCGACGAGGATCGCTTTCGGTCGCGGGAGGCCGGCGGCGAGCTCCTGCAGCTGTGCCACCCAGGTGGGGTCGTCGACCAGGGGTGGGGCGCCGTGGCTGAGGAAGAGGGCGGGCATCCGCATGACAACCTCCGTTGAAGCTTCAACTAATTACGAGGCAAGCGTACGCCGGCTTAGTTGACTGTGCAACTAAACCCGGTATTGACGCGACGGGGGCCACGTAATTACATCGAAACAGGCCCGAACCCAGCGTCGCCGGTCCGTCACCGCTGGGCACCACGGCGAAGGGACCGCGCATGACCCCTCGAGGCGGCGATGCGCTCCGTCAGCGTTGCCGGAGCGATCGCCGCCTCGCGGCAGCGGCCACCCCATGACGAGGGTCAACCCGCTGGTCCCGCGGGGCAGCTCGGCCGACCGGCCGTTCGACGTCAGCATCACCCCGGAGAACGCCGGCTGGCGCTTCAGCGGCCTGCGCGTGGTGCGCCTGCCGGTCGGCGGCCGGGTCCGGTTCCCCACCGGCTGCGACGAGATGCTGGTCCTGCCGCTGTCCGGCGGCTGCGACGTGGCCTGCGACGACGAACGTCTCACCCTGACCGGCCGCCGGTCGGTCTTCTCCCGCGTCACCGACTTCGCCTACCTGCCACGCCGGACGCAGGTCACGCTGCGCGCCCCGAACGGGGGCCGGTTCGCGCTGCCGGCCGCGCGCGCGGACCGGACGCTGCCGTTCCGCTACGGCCCGGCCGAGGACGTCCCGGTGCGCCTGCGCGGCGCCGGGCAGGCCAGCCGGCAGGTGAACGACTTCTGCGCCCCCGACGCGTTCGAGACCGACCGGCTGATCGCCCGCGAGGTGCTCACCCCGGGCGGGAACTGGTCGTCGTACCCGCCGCACAAGCACGACGAGCAGGGTGACGGCGAGAGCTGCCTGGAGGAGATCTACTACTTCGAGGTGGCTGCCTCCCCGGCGGGTGGTCACGGCTGCGGATACCAGCGGGTGTACGGCCACCCGGACCGCCCCATCGACGTGTGCGCCGAGGTGCGCAGCGGCGACGTCGTGCTGATCCCGTACGGCTGGCACGGCCCGTCGATGGCCGCGCCCGGCTACGACCTGTACCACCTGAACGTGATGGCCGGCCCCGGTGAGCGGCGCCGGCTGGTCCGTGACGACCCGGCCCACGGCTGGGTGCGCGGGCGCTGGGCCGCCGAGCGGATCGACTCCCGGCTGCCCCTCACCTCGATCCGCGAAAAGAGGCGAGCGTGAAACAGCGGCTCACCGTCGGGCAAGCGGTGGTGCGTTTCCTGGCTGCTCAGTGGACCGAGCGCGATGGTGTCCAGCAGCGGGCGGTGGCCGGCTTCCTCGGGATCCTGGGGCACGGCAACGTGGCCGGAATCGGTCAGGCGCTCCTGCAGGCGCAGCGCACCGGCGCGCCCGACATGCCGTTCCGGGTGGCCCGCAACGAGCAGGCCATGGTGCACACGGCCGTCGGATACACCCGGATGCGCAACCGCCTGTCCACGATGGCGTGCACCGCCTCGATCGGGCCCGGCTCGACGAACATGCTCACCGGGGCGGCCCTGGCGACGGTGAGCCGGCTGCCCGTGCTGCTGCTGCCGTCGGACGTCTTCGCCTCGCGCGCGAGCAACCCGGTCCTGCAGGAGCTCGAGGACCCCCGGGCCGGCGACGTCTCGGTCAACGACGCCTTCCGCCCGCTGTCGCGGTTCTTCGACCGTGTCCAGCGGCCCGAGCAACTCCCGTCCGCGCTGCTCGGCGCGATGCGCGTGCTCACCGATCCGGTGGAGACGGGGGCGGTCACCCTCTGCTTACCCCAGGATCTTCAGACGGAGGCGTACGACTTCCCGGACGAGCTTTTCGTCAAGAGGGTCTGGCACGTGCCCCGGCAGGCGCCGGATCCGCTGGCCGTGGAGCGGGCGGCCGCCGTGATCCGTGGCGCGCAACGGCCGCTGATCATCGCCGGCGGGGGAGTGATCTACTCCGAGGCGTCGGCCGCCCTCGACCGGTTCGCCCGCGAGACCGGCATCCCGGTCGCCGACACCCAGGCCGGCAAGGGAGCGCTCGACTGGGACCACCCGAACGCGGTCGGCGGGGTCGGCGCGACCGGCAACCCGGTGGCCAACCGGCTGGCCCGCAACGCCGACGTGGTGATCGGCGTCGGCACCCGCTACAGCGACGTCACCACCGCGTCACAGACCGCCTTCCAACGGCCGGACGTGCGGTTCGTCAACCTCAACGTGACCGGTTTCGACGCCGGGAAACTGTCCGCGCTGCCGCTGGTCGGCGACGCCCGCGCGGGGCTGAACGCGCTGCTGCCCGCCCTGCACGGCCGCCGCTTCACCGGTGACTTCCACGACGACGTGGCGGCGTGGCGGGCGGCGGTCGACCACGCGCTCCGGGGCCGCGGCACACCGGGGGAGCTGCCCACCCAGGCCGAGGTGATCGGGGTCGTCAACGAGGCGTGCGGCGCGCGGGACGTGGTCGTGCAGGCGGCCGGGAGTCTGCCCGGCGACCTGCAGCGGCTGTGGCGGGCCCGGGACCCGAAGCAGTACCACGTCGAGTACGGATACTCCTGCATGGGCTTCGAGATCGCCGGCGCGCTCGGGATCAAGCTCGCCGAACCGGGGCGCGAGGTGTTCGCGCTGGTCGGCGACGGGTCGTACCTGATGATGGCGCAGGAGATCGTCACCGCGGTCGCCGAGGGCGTCAAGCTCATCGTGATCATCGTGGAGAACCACGGGCACGCGTCGATCGGCGGGCTCTCCGAGCAGGTCGGGTCCCAGCGGTTCGGCACCGAGTACCGGTACCGCAACCAGCGCAGCGGCGACTACGACGGGCCGCGCCTGCCGGTCGACCTGGCCGCCAACGCGGAGAGCCTGGGCGCGTCGGTGATCCGCTGCCGGGGCATCGCCGACCTGGTCGAGGGGATCAAACAGGCCCGCGAGGCGGAACGGCTGACCGTGCTGCACATCGCGACCGACCCGGCCCCGTCGGCGCCACCGTCCGAGTCGTGGTGGGAGGTGCCGGTCGCCGAGGTGGCCACCCTGCACAGCACCCGGGACGCGCGGGCCGAGTACCTGGCCGGGAAACGGGACCAGCGGCACCATCTGCGACCGGGGGGAACGTGATCCCGCCGGGGCGCGAGGAGGCCTCTTGCGATGCCGGGGGAGGCGACGGCCGTACCATCGAAATGATTTTCCGAAGCCGGTGATCGCAGCCTCCCGCCGGATCGGCGCCCGGATCGCACGGCATCCGCGGCGGCGGAACACCGGGCGCCTCCGCGCGCCGATCGACGGCCCGGCGGTGTTCGGCGAGCTCCGTCAGTGGGGCAGGACCAGGATCTGGCCCGGGAAGATCCGGTCCGGGTCGGAGACGACGTCGCGGTTGAGGGTGAAGATGTCGCGCCAGCGGTTCTCGGCGCCGAGCTGCTCGCGGGCGATCTTCGACAGGGAGTCGCCGGATTTGACCGTGTAGAGCTTCGGCACCGGGCCGGTCGGCTGGGCCGGCGGCAGGAACAGCACCTGACCGGGGAAGATCCGGTTCGGGTTCGGGATCGTGGCCCGGTTCAGCACGAAGATCTCCGGCCAGCGGGCCTCGTTGCCCAGCCGCTCGCGGGCGATCTTGGCGAGGCTGTCCCCGCGCTGCACCGTGTACGTGCGGGGCGCCTGGCCGCCGGGCAGCACCCCGGCCAGGCGCAGCAGGTCGGCCAGCTCGAACGTGCCCGGCTTCTCCGACGGCAGAGTCGGTTTCCAGCCCGGCTGCTTGAGGATCGAGTCCTCGCTGCGGCGCACCAGGCCGACCAGCACCTCGGCGACGATCGTGCTGCCGACCGGGCCCAGATGCGCGCCGTCGTGCAGGGCCTTCGCCTCGGCCAGCACGTAATACCAGAGCGGCGTACGGGTCAGGAACTCGCTCTCGTCCAGGGCGGCGCGCTGGGCGTCGTTGCCGGCCGCCGCCCGGATCTGGTCCTTGCTGAGCACCGGCACGCCGAGCAGGTCGGCGACCGCCTGACCGGTGGGCAGCCGCAGCCGGTAGCCGCGCAGCAGGTTGCGCACCGCCAGCCGGCCCGCGTCGGCCGGCGCCTCCGGCTCGCCCGTGGTCGTCTTCAGGCGGAACAGCGCCCCGCCGTTGAGCGCCGCCAGATTCGTGTCGATCTTGCGGGTCTTCATCACACCGTCACCCGAGCCGACGATGTTCTGCCACTCGATGATCCAGTTCTCCGGCAGACTGTCGGCCGGCTCCAGGCCGATGTCCTCACCCAGCCGGCCGCTCAGGGCGGTGAACACGAACAGCAGGTCCAGGCTGCCCGGCGGCCGGGTGTCGGCCCCGAAATTGGAATTGAAGTTGTAGAGGCTACGGACCATCGAATGCCCGAAACGGTACGCCGCGACGGCGAACTCGATCGGCATGAAGAACGGCTCGGCGTGCGGGTTGAACCATTTGTTCCCGTGCACCACGACGTCGTCGACGATTCTCTTGTCGGCGATCCTCTTGAGGAAGTCCTGCACCACGATGTGCTGATAGTGCTGACGCAGCACCCGGCGCGCGTCCCGGAACGACAGGCCCTGGTCGACCAGTTTGTTGTGCGCTTTCAGGAAGGCCACGTGCAGTTGCGAGATGATCGTGTTCTCGTCGTTGCGGGGGTCGCCGATCAGGGCCGCCCGGTCGAATCGCGGATCGGCGTTGCGCGGCTCGCGGGGCAGGTCGTTGTCGTCGCCCTTGCCCTTCGGCCGGGCCAGCGGCGGCGGGTTCGGGTTCGGCGGGTTCTGCAGCGTGATCCGGTGGACGTGGCCGATCAGCATCCGGTCGTCGTCGTCCGGGTCGCGCGGGGCCGGCGGGCCGTAGAGGCTGTCCAGGTCCAGCTGAGCGGTCCGCTGGTTGCGCAGCACCTTGCGGATCTGGTCCGGCGACAGCGGGGTCATCCCCGGGTCGAGCAGCACCGCCATGTCGCCGGAGCCCAGGCCGGCCTTCTTGTCGTCGACCTCGAGGGTGATGTCGTGGTCGATGAACTGGCCCAGGTAGGTGTAGGCGGCCGGGATCGGGCTGTCGTCCGCCCGGCTGTCGTCGTCGGTCATCGCCTGGCCGAGCCGCTTCAGTTTGGCCGGGGTGTCCGGCAACCGTGGCAGCAGGTTCGCCTCGTCCTCCTGCAACGCCGGGAAGAGCAGGTCGAACGGATGGGTGGCCACCGGCGGCGCCAGAGCGAACGCCAGCGGGGAGCGGGCGGCGAACTCGGCGAGCTCCCGTTTCGCCTTGTCGATGTCTTCGTCGGAGATCGATCGGCCGTGTCCGAGACGAGGCATGGTGATCACCTATGCTTTCGTTAGCCTGTTTTCGGCGCATTCTGTGCATGCTGGACCGCGAAATAGCGCATCGCTGGCTGTCTCTCAGCGGCCACCCTAGGCAGTGGCCGGACACGGCGAGGACAACTGTCCGACAGAGAGCGTCGCTGTTGTTCGCAGATGGTGCCAACAGAAACCTGTGTCAGGCGATCCCCCGCACGGGGGTCAGTGCGTGCGCAATCCGTCGAAAGCGAGATCGGAAACGGTGTCGGCAATCGATTCCGGGGCGCCGCGATCCGGTTTGTACCATTCGATCAGCGAATTCACCATGCCGAAGATCAGGCGGGCGGCGGTCGCCGCGTCCACGTCGGCGCGCACCCCGCCCTCGGCCTGCGCCTGCTTCACCAGATCGGTGACGATCCGGTCGAAGGCGCGGCGGCGGTCCACGGCCTGCTGCTCGGCCGCTGTGTTGCCGTGCACCCGCAACAGCAGGGTGACGAACTCCAGACGCTCGGCGAGCACCAGGACGCTGCGCCGGATCAGGCGCCGGAGGCGGACGGTCGCCGGGTCGGGGCTGTCGAGCGCCTCCCGTGCGGCCTCCTCCAGCGCGCCGAGCGCCCGGTCCACGGCCATCGTCAGCAGCTGCTCCTTGCCGCTGACGTGGTGGTAGAGCGTCGACTTGGTGATCCCGAGCGACTCGGCGATGTCGAACATGCTGGTCGCGTCATACCCGTGGGTGTTGAAGAGCCGGACGGCGGCGGTCAGCACCGCGCTCTGATCATGGCCCGGGCGGCCCCGGCGTCGGCTGTTCTCCACAGGCAGAATCTAGCGGCTTGATTTACCGACCGATCGGGCGGTTAATGGAGGGCATGACGAGTCCCGCTGAGCTCTACCAGACCCATCGCGAGTTGCTGGACCGCGCGGTCTCGGCGGCCGCCGCACGTGACTACTGGTCGGCGTTCCCCGAGTCGCCGAGCAAGAAGATCTACGGCGAGGAGGCGGCGCCCGCCGGTGACCGGGCCTTCACCGCCCTGCTCGGCAAGCCGTTCCCGGTCGACGTGCCCGGCGCCGTCGGCACGGTCGCCACCGAGCGCTCGCCGTATGATGTCGAGCTGGGCGTCAGCTATCCCAAGGCCGACCCGCTCGCGCTGATCGCGGCCGCGCGCGCCGCCGTCCCCGGCTGGCGTGACGCCGGGCCCGCCGGGCGGGCCGGGGTCGCCGCCGAGATCCTCACCCGCCTGCACGCCCGCGTCTTCGAGCTGGCCCACGCCGTGCAGCACACCACCGGCCAGGCGTTCGTGATGGCGTTCCAGGCCGGCGGCACCCACGCCCTCGACCGCGGCCTCGAGGCCGTCGCCTGCGCCCTGTCGGCCACCACCCGGCTGCCCGCGACGACCTCGTGGACCAAGGGCGACCTCGCCATGGAGAAGACGGCGACCGTGGTCGGCCGCGGCGTCGGCCTCGTCATCGGGTGCACCACCTTCCCCACGTGGAACGGTTTTCCCGGCCTGTTCGCCAGCCTCGTCACCGGCAACCCGGTCATCGTCAAGCCCCACCCCGGGGCGGTCCTGCCGCTCGCCATCACCGTGCAGGTCTGCCGCCAGGTCCTCGCCGAGGCCGGGCTCAACCCCGACGTCGTGACCCTGGCCGCCGAGGAGCCGGGCGACCACATCGCCGGCACCCTCGCCACCCACCCCGACGTGCGGATCGTCGACTTCACCGGGTCCAGCGAGTTCGGCGACTGGCTGGAGGCCAACGCCCGGCAGGCCGTCGTCTACACCGAGAAATCGGGGCTCAACACGGTCGTCGTCGACTCCACCGACGACTACCAGGGCCTGCTGCGCAACCTGGCCTTCTCACTCTCGCTCTACAGCGGGCAGATGTGCACCACCCCGCAGAACATCCTGGTCCCGCGCGACGGCATCGAGACCGACGCCGGCCACCGTGACCCCGACGCGTTCGGCGCCGACCTGTCCGCCGCGCTCGACAAGCTGCTCGGCGACCCGCGCCGCGCCGCCGGGACGCTCGGGGCGATCGTCAACGATCACGTGCTCGGGCGGCTCGAGGAGGCCGCCTCGGGGCCCGGTGTCCTGCACCCGTCGGCCGCCGTCAGCGACGAGCAGTTCCCCGGGGCGACCATCCGGACCCCCGTGGTGGTGCGGCTCGACGCGGCCGACGAGAAGACCTACACCCGGGAGTGCTTCGGGCCGGTGTCGTATCTGATCACCACCGACTCCACCGCGCACAGCCTCGCCGTCTTCACCGAGACCGTGCGGGCGCACGGCGCTCTCAGCGCGCTGGTCCACTCCACCTCGCCGGCCGTTGTCGAGGCCGCGCGGTCGGCCGCTCTGGACGCCGGGGTGCACCTGTCGGAAAACCTGACCGGCGGGGTGTTCGTCAACCAGACGGCGGCATTCAGCGACCTGCACGGCACCGGGGCCAACCCGGCGGCCACCGCCTCGCTGACCGACGACTGGTTCGTGGCGGGGCGCTTCTTCACCCTCCAGTCCCGTCGTCACGTGGCGTCGTCGTCATGACGGTCATCTCCACCTTCGACGAGGCGATCGCGCGGGATCAGCGGATCGAGCCGGCCGATGAGATGCCGGAGGGCTACCGCAAGACGATGATCCGGCAGATCGCGCAGCATGCGCACTCCGAGATCATCGGCATGCAGCCGGAGGGGGAGTGGATCACCCGGGCGCCCACCCTGCGCCGCAAGGCGATCCTGCTCGCCAAGGTCCAGGACGAGGCCGGCCACGGGCTGTATCTGTACTCGGCGGCCGAGACCCTCGGCGCCGACCGCGGTGACCTGACGCGGCGGCTCATCGAGGGCCGGCAGAAGTACTCGTCGATCTTCAACTATCCGACGCTGTCGTTCGCCGACGTCGGCGTGATCGGCTGGCTCGTCGACGGCGCCGCCATCTGCAACCAGGTTCCGCTCTGCCGCAGCTCCTACGGTCCCTACGCGCGGGCGATGATCCGGATCTGCAAGGAGGAGTCGTTCCATCAGCGGCAGGGCTACGAGCTGCTGATGACCATGATGCGCGGCACCGATGAGCAGCGGGCCATGGTGCAGGACGCGGTCGACCGCTGGTGGTGGCCGTCGCTGATGATGTTCGGGCCGCCCGACGCCGAGTCGCCGAACACGGCGCAGTCGATGGCCTGGAAGATCAAACGCCACACCAACGACGAGCTGCGGCAACGGTTCGTCGACATGTCGGTGCCGCAGGCCGCCGCCCTCGGCGTCACGCTGCCCGATCCCCAGCTGCGGTGGAACGCCGCGCGAGGCCACCACGACTTCGGGGAGCCCGACTGGGCCGAGCTGAAACGGGTCATCTCCGGCGACGGCCCGATGAACGAGCAGCGCATCCGCCGCCGGCGGGAGGCCGACACCGACGGCGCATGGGTGCGCGAGGCGGCCGCGGCACACGCGGCGAAAGGGATGTCATGACCAGTCACGAGTGGCCGCTGTTCGAGGTGTTCGTGCGAGCCAAGCGCGGTCTCAACCATGTGCACGTCGGTTCGCTGCGGGCCGCCGACCACGAGATGGCGCTGCACCACGCCCGCGACCTCTACACGCGGCGCAACGAGGGCGTCAGCATCTGGGTGGTCCGGTCCGACGCCGTCGTGGCCAGCGACCCGGCCGCCAAGGAGTCGTTCTTCGAGCCCAGCGGCGACAAGGCGTATCGGCATCCCACGCACTACGCGATCCCCGACTCCGTACCGCACATCTGAGGGGCGGGCATGGCATTCGACGACGCGTACGACGCGCTCACCGATCATGAGGACGATGCCCGCTGGGCGTACGGGACCGGGTTCAGCGATCCGCTGGCCGGCGTGCCCGGCGACCTGCCCGACGGGGTGGACCGGGAAGACCTCGCCGCGTACTGCCTGATGCTCGGCGACGACGCCCTCATCCTGTCGCACCGCCTGCAGCAGTGGATCACCCGTGCGCCGGAGCTGGAGGACGAGCTGGCCCTCGCCAACATCGGCCTCGACCTGCTCGGCCAGGCCCGCCTGCTGCTCACCCGGGCCGGCGCCGCCGAGGGCCGCGGCCGTGACGAGGACGCGCTGGCCATGCGCCGGGAGGTGGCCGAGTTCCGTAACGTGCGGCTCGCCGAGCGCGGCGACGACGACTTCGCGCATCTCGTGGCCCGGCTCTGCGCCTTCTCGGTGTGGCGGCTCGAGCTGTTGCAGCAGCTCACCGGCTCCCGGGATCCGATGCTGGCGGCGATCGCGGCCAAGGGCGTCAAGGAGGTGACCTATCACCGGGACTACGCGGCCCAGTGGGTGGTCCGCCTCGGTGACGGGACCGGCGTGTCCCGGCAGCGGATGGCGGCGGCCGTCGACGCGCTGACGCCAGTGCTCGGCGAACTGTTCCAGCCACATCCGGTGGAGACCCGGCTCGCCGCGGAGGGCGTCGCCGTGGACCCGGCCGGGTTGCGGGCCACCTTCGACGACATCTGGGCGTATGTCCTGACCACCGCGACCCTGGACCCGGCCGCCGCTCCGGCTGTCACGTCCTCCACCGGTGCTCCCGCGGGCGGGCGGGACGGGGTGCACGGGCCGGAGCTGGGGGAGATCCTCGACGAGATGCAGGGGCTGGCCCGGTCGGTTCCCGGGGGTGCCTGGTGACGGCGACGGCGGCCGACGTGGTCGCGGCGGTGGTCGACCCGGAGCTGCCCATGCTGACGCTCGCCGAGCTGGGGATCGTGCGGGATGTCCAGCAGGACGGCGACGGTGTCGTGGTGACCATCACGCCGACCTATTCGGGGTGCCCGGCCATGGAGACGATCCGCGGCGACATCCACGTGGCGTTGCGGCGGGCCGGGTTCGGGCGGGCCGAAGTGCGCACCGTGCTGGCGCCCGCCTGGACCACCGACTGGATCAGCGAGACCGGCCGGCGCAAACTCGCCGAGGCCGGGATCGCCCCGCCCGGCGCCGCGCCCGCACGTGCGGCGGGGCCGATCCCGCTCACCCTCGGCGTGCGGACCGCGGTCGCCTGCCCCCGATGCGGGCAGCCGTCCACCGAGGTGCTCGCCGCGTTCGGGGCCACCGCGTGCCGTGAGCTGCGCCGATGCCCCGCGTGCCGGGAACCGTTCGAACACGTGCGGGAGATCTGAGATGCCCTTTCATCCACTGCGGGTCGCCGGGATCGACCGGTTGTGCGCGGACGCGGTCGCCGTCACGTTCGAGGTCCCGCCCGAGTTGTCGTCGGCGTTCCGGTTCGGGCCGGGGCAGTCGCTGACCGTGCGCCGCGACGGCGAACGGCGTACCTACTCGATCTGCGCGCCGGCCGGGGCCGCGCCGCGGATCGGTGTGCGGGAGGTGCCGGGCGGCGTGATCTCCCGGTGGATCGTGCACGATCTTCGGCCCGGTGACCTGGTCGACGTCGCCCCGCCGACGGGGACGTTCACACCCGACCTCGCCGCCGGTGGCCGGCATGTGCTGATCGCCGCCGGGTCGGGCATCACTCCGGTCCTGTCCATCGCGGCGTCCCTCCTGGAGCGATCCCGTGCCGGTGCCTCGCCGCCGGCGGGTTGGCTGGGGCGCGCCGGGCGGCGCCCGTCCGCCGGGGTTGCGGTGCTCGGCGGGGCCGAGGTCACCCTCTTCTACGGCAATCGGCGGGCCGACACGGTCATGTTCGCGGAGGAGCTGGCCGACCTGAAGGACCGGTATCCGGATCGGCTCGAGCTGGTGCACGTGCTGTCCCGGGAGGCGCGGGAGTCCGAGCTGTTCAGCGGGCGGCTCGACGCGCAACGACTGCGGGAGCTGGTGCCGCTGCTGGTGGACGTGCCGGCGGTCGACCATTGGTGGCTGTGCGGGCCGTTCGGGATGGTCACCGATGCGACCACGGTGCTCGGCGAGCTCGGGGTGCCGGCCGGGCGGGTCCATCGGGAACTCTTCTGGGTGGACGAGGCGCCACCTCCGCCGGTGCGGCCGGAAGCGCTCGTGGACGGGCCGACCAGTGACGTCACCGTGGTGCTCGACGGGCGGCGGACGACCGTACCGGTGCCGGACGGTGTGACCCTGCTCGACGGAGCCCAGAAGTCGCGGCCGGACCTGCCGTTCGCCTGCAAGGGCGGGGTCTGCGGGACGTGCCGGGCGCGCGTCACCGACGGCGAGGTGACGATGCGGCGCAACTTCGCCCTGGAGCAGGCCGAAGTCGACGCCGGGTTCGTCCTGACCTGCCAGTCCCTGCCCGCCTCGCCCAAGGTGGTGATCGACTTCGACCAGTGAGGGTGCGCGGGTCCTGCGCAGCCGAAAATCGGGTTACGGCTGCGGGCGGGCGGAGCAGAATCGGGCGGATGCGGATCAGGGAAGCGCGCCTCGGCGAACTGCCGGCGCTGCAGGAGATCGAGCGGGCCGCCGGTGTTCTCTTCCGTGAGGTCGGTATGCCGGAGATCGCCGACGACGAGCCGTTCTCGATCGAGGTGCTGTCCGGCTATGTGACCGCGGGCCGGGCCTGGGTCGCTGAGGAGCGTGTGCCCGCGGACGGGGTTCTGCTGGGGTATCTGATCGCGGACATGGTCGACGGGAACGTCCACATCGAGCAGGTCTCGGTCGATCCACAGTTCTCGCGGCGGGGGATCGGGCGGCTGCTGCTCGATCGGGCGGCGAATTATGCCGTGGAGGTCGGTGCTCCCGCGCTCACTCTCACGACCTTTGCCGACGTGGCCTGGAACGCGCCGTACTACGGGCGGTGCGGGTTCGAGGTGATGGACGATGCGGTGATCATGCCGGAGCTTCGGGCGGTTCGGGAGCATGAGGGTGCGCTGGGGCTCGACCGGTGGCCGCGGGTCTGCATGAGACGGTGGGTGGACGCGACCTCCTTCGGGTGAAATGTCCGAAACTGACGGCGATTTGCTGATTTATAGGTACGGGCTGTCGCCACGATGGTGCCGGAAAAACAGCCGGCACCGGGAGAAGGCGATGAAGAAGTCCCTGACCTTTCGCGTCATGAGCGGCGTCATCGTCGCTTCGACCCTGCTCATCCTTCCCGCGACCGCGACCGCCGCGGTTCAGGAACTGACCCGTTCCGCCCAGGCCGACGGCGAGCCGCCGGAGAACGACGCCTTCGCCGGGCAGGGAACGGCGACCGCCGTCAGCAAGAGCGCCGCCGATCAGGGCGCCGGCGCCAAGGGCATCGCCGGCCGGGCTGGTGCCGGCAAAGGTGTGGCCGGCCGGGACGTCGTTGGTGGCCAGGGTGTGGCCGGCCGGGACGTTGGTGGCCGAGACGTTGCTGGTCGGAGAGTGGCCGGATCGGGCGTTGCCGGCAAGGATGCCGGCGGTCAGGGCGCTGCTGCGGGGACGCCTGCGTCAGCAGACGCGGGGCGGCTTGCGCGGGCGGCGAACCTGCCGTTCCGGGTGGCCGTTCCCGGTGCCGTCGCCTCCGGTGTCTACACCACGGCGAAGGGCTCCTCGCAGATCACCGTCACGCTCAAGGTCACCGGGCGGGCGCCATGCGGCGTGTTCCAGTCGACCCGCAACGGGCCCGCCGACGGCATCGAATGGCACACCGTCGGGGCTTTGTGCAGCCCGGGAACCGCGACCTTCCGTACCTCGGTCAATCGCCTCTGGGGCAGCCGGTCGCTTCCGTCGATCCGCCTCTGCAACGGTGACAGCCTCGGCCTGGCCGAAGGCGTCGACTGCGACGACTTCGTCCCGCCGCGAGGCGCCTGAGACCGGCGGCGGGTTGCGGCGCGGGCGGAGAGTGGCGCCGCAATCCGTCGTGAGGCGTCTGGGACCGGCGGCGGGTTGCGGCACGGGCGGAGAGTCGGCGCCGTAATCCGTCGTGAGGTGCCTGAGGCCGGCGGCGGGTTGCGGCACGGGCGGAGAGTCGGCGCCGTAATCCGTCGTGAGGCGCCTGAGGCCGCAGCGGGTTGCGGCACCGGCGGAGAGTCGGCACCGTAATCCGTCGCGAGGCGCCTGAGACCGCAGCGGGTTGCGGCGCGGGCGGAGAGTGGCGCCTGAGGCCGGCGACGGGTTGCGGCATCGGCAGAGAGCGGCGTCGCAATCCGGTGGACCGGGACGCCGGTCGCCGAAGGAGCTTCCGGGTGGCCACGTGACGCTCCGACGGCCGTACGACCGTCGAGCCATGATCGTGACGTGGCCATGATCGTCGGCGTGTGTGGGCGACGCTGGATGCGGGCGACACGGGCGTCAGCCCATGGTCGGCCCGGAAGACGTCCGGGCGCTGCACCGCCGATGTCAGGATCGGAGCGGGTCAGAGCGACCGGGTGACCCCTTCGGCGGCCAGGCGCGAGTCGAGGCGGGATCGGTCCAGGTTGGCGCACAGCACGATCGACGCGCCCGCCGTCAGGGGCGCCATCAACCAGGTCAGGGGCTCCTCGCACGCCGCCGTGTCGATCAGGATGCGGTCTCCGGGTCTGATTCCGCGGGCTGCGGCCACGGCGGCCGCTGTCGACCCGTACTCCCCGAAGGTCGTGCCGTCGACGGTGGCCGCCGCGCCCGCCCGGACGCCGTCCGAGGGTGGCGGCGCGCCGAGGCGGGCCCGCGCCGCCGGCGCGAAATCCTGATACCCAGGGGGTACGTCCGACGTCGGCCCACCGCCGGCCGCCAGCCCGAGGACGAACCGGTGCGACGCCGCCGGCACGTCGTCGAGCCAGCTGCCGACCCGCCGGCGTTCGACGAAGGTCACGTCCAGCGCGGGCCCGGTGTCCGGTGTGAGCCCGGCCGCGCCCCAGCTCCGGAACGACACCTCGATCCCGGCCGCCCACGCCCCCAGCAGCACCACCGCCGTCTGCCAGTGCGGTGGCAGCAGCACCCCGGCCCGGCTGCCGGCCCGCAGCCCGCACCCGGTGGTGAGCAGGTCCGCCGTGGCGGCCACCCAGTCACCCAGGCCGGCGGCGGTGAGGCCGGTGCGTTCACCGGTGGCGTCGTCGTAGAAGGTGATCAACTGGTCGGTCATCGCGCCTCACGGTCTCACGCGCAGGCGGCCCGGGAAGCCCGCGCCATCAGCGTGTAGAAGCGGTCATCGGCCGGGTGGTCGCCGCTGAGCAGACGGCCGACCTGGACGGCGACGTCCGTCAGCAACTGCCGTTGGGCGGCGGTGAGAGGCCGCTCGTGATGCAGCGCCAGGACACCGGCCGGATAGCCGTCGAGCCGCAGTGACGCCTCGGTGATGTCGTGACCTTGGCAGTCCGGTCGGCCCGCGCCGGACAGGTGGATCACGGCGTCGTACGCCTGGAATCCTTCACGCACGACCCGGGCGAGCACACGACCGGCACCCGCTAGCTGAACAGAAACGGTCATGGCCGGACCATCGCCGTTCGTACCCCGGTGCTGAGGCTTCGCCGGTCAGGTCGGGACCAAGGTCCCGAACCGGTCGCCGGTGCTCAGGGCTGGGCGCCGACCCGCTCGACGTCGCCGATGACCGTCCAGAGGATCTCCGGGACGCCGCTGGTGCCCTGAACCGTGGAGACCGTCTTGCGGAAGCCGCCGCGATAGGTGACGGTCAGCCGGTATTCGAAGCGGTCGCAGCACGGGTTCTTCGGCAGGTACGACGCGCGCAGCCGCAGGAAGTCACCGCGGCCGGCCAGGCGCAGCACCGGCCGGCCGTCGGGCGTCGAACGGTTCACCAGGAAGGTCTGGTGCTGTCCCGCGAAACCGCCGGACCGGTCCAGCGTGATCGAGGTGGCGACGGCCGGCGCGGCGCTCGCGGGCGCGGCCGGGGCCAGCGTGGCGACGGCGCACGCGGCGACCAGCGTGGCGAAGCGCTTGCGGGTGATGGCACGGCGATCCATGGCGTCCTCCGGTTGTCCGGCGTCGCCGGTCGACGCCTCCACCGCTGACAACCCCTGACAAATCGCCTGGGAAACGGAGAATCATCCGAAGGGATCTCAGGCGGCCTGGATGCGATTGATCTCGCGAGCCTCGGCCGCGTACCGCGCCAGCAGATGCACCGTGCGCGGCCCCGCGTCGCCGTCGGCCGGCAGCCCGGTCCGCGTCTGGAAGTAGCGGACCGCCTCGGCGAGCTCCGCGTCGTCCGGCCCGACCCGCACCCCGAGGTCCGCGAACAGCGCCCGCAGCACCTCCGGGTCCGCCGGCGGGACCGGCTCCGACCAGCCGATCAGGCCGCCGACGGCGTTACCGACCAGGCTGAGCATTCCTCGTGCCGACATCGTGACCTCCCGAATCGTGGGTGATCCCAGCATCTCGGCATGACCTGTGCCGAACATCTGCCCACCGTCTCCAAACCCTGTGCACCACTGCGACTTTCGGCCGATCCCGGAGTCGTCATCGCGGTTAACGCGGGTACTTTCGACGAGGGCACTGTGGCGGGCATCAATCCCACTTCCGCCGTCGGCTTTCCGGACATTCCGGAAAACCTGAACGGTCGAAGCGCACGGCTGGTCCGTGCCGGCGGTCAGCTTCCGCAGAGAGTGCGACGGGCCAGGGCGACCAGCGCGCGGGCGTCGGCGGCCGCGAGGCCGTACTCGGCGACCTCCGCCGCGACCGCCCGCCGCGGACGCCCGGCGGCGAGCGACGCACACGCCTGCCCACCGATCTCGGTGATCTCCTCGTTCCGCAGATCCACCGTCACCTCGGGCAGCTTCCCGCGCACCGCGGCGACAAACCGCTGGTCCGACGGCGTCACGCTCGCCGCCGGCGCACCCACCGCGTCACTCACCGCAGGCGAGGCGCCCCACGGCTCCGGATCTTTCCATCGGGGTACGGGCGGAGCACTCGCGCATCCGGCCGCCACCGCGACGGCCGCCCCCATCGCCGCGACGGCCCCGGCCCTGCGCGCCCTTGCGGCGGCCGTCCTCGTCATCGGGTCTCCCGCAGAGCCGCCGGCCGTCCCCGCCGCAGCGCTGCCGCCGGTTCGCTGATCGTCGGCCCGAACGGTCGCCGCTCCACCACGGGCCGTGCCCGCCCGGCCCGGCCCACGACGCGAGCCCCCTCGGACGCCGACGACATCCGCGGCCGCCCGGGGTGCACGACGGACGGCGGGGCGATGCCGCTGCTGTCCGCCGGCGGCGGGGCGTCGGATCCGGTGTGATCAGGGCTGGTGACGGGTCCCGGATCATCCGGGAACGACTGGGGGAGAAACACCCGGCCGACCCTAGACGGCGGACCGGGGGTTCGGCGGTGCCGCGCCGGAGCCACCCGGACGGGCGACCGCCGGGCACAGCGAAGTCACAGACGGCTCACCGCTGCGCAACAACCTCGGGGAGCAGTCTCGATGACATGACGGACCTGATGACGCGCCCCACCGGCAACGACGACCAGGCCTACGGCGGCCACGAGACACGCGCCCCGTACGGGCGGCATCGGGTCTCCTACGATCTGCCCCCGACCCACTTCCCGCCGACGCTCGTGCACGCCCCGCGCGATCCACGGTGGATGCGGCGGATCGCCGGCGGCGCCGCGGTCCTCGCCCTGATCGCCGGCGGTGGCGCCACCGGAGCCTTCCTCACCGAGGACTACCTGAACTCCGCGCCCGCGCAGGCCGCGACCGCCGCCACGACGATCACCGAGACCTCTGACCTGGCGCCGATCGTGGCGAAGGTCCAGCCCGGCATCGTGACGGTCCTCGTCGACGGCTCCCGCTCGTCGTCGCTCGGCTCCGGCGTGGTCCTCACCGCGGACGGCCTGATCCTCACCAACAACCACGTCATCGAAGCGGACGGCACGGTCAGCGTGCGCCTCGCCGACGGCCGGACCGTCCCGGCCAAGGTGGTCGCCGCCGACACCACCCACGACCTGGCGCTGGTGCAGGCCACCGGCGTGACCGGCCTGACCCCGGTCACGTTCGCCACCGACGACAGCATCGCGGTCGGCGACACGGTCCTGGCGTTCGGCGCGCCGCTCGGCCTGGAAGGCACCGTGACCTCGGGTATCGTCTCCGCCCTGAACCGCAGCGTGGACACCGGCGACGAGAAACTGACCGGCCTGCTCCAGACCGACGCCGCCATCAACCAGGGCAACTCCGGCGGCGCGCTGGTCGACACGTCCGGCCGGGTCGTCGGCATCAACGTGGCCATCGCCACCGCGGGCGACAGCAGCGGCAGCGTGGGCCTGGGCTTCGCCATCCCCGCCGGCACCGCCACCACGGTCGTCAACCGGCTCCGGTCCCAGCTCTGACCCGCCCGCCGCCCCTGGAGCGATCACCGTGAGTGATCACAGTGTGGCGCGGAACTCCGGCCAGTGGCCCCAGAAACGCTCGACCTCCTCGATGACCGACTGCAGTCCGGCGGCGATCTCGCGGGGCACCGGGGTGCCGTCGTCGAACGTCGGCGTGGACGGCAGATAGTAGAGGCCACCGCGTACACCAGGCTCGACGCCGAGGGTCAGCACATGTCCGTCCATCTCGAACTGCGTCGCGAACCGTCGGCTGCGCACGATCGCGCCGGTGTGATGCCGGGCTTCCCGGGGCTGCAGCGCCTGGACCGTCATGATGCCCTCCTCACGAACCAGGACCGATCCTGGTAACAGTGAGTACGCATGGGGCCGGTGAGGCGTTCAGCCCCCGGAGTCCGAATTTTTGTGCGGTACGGTCCGGCCCGCCCGCCACCGCACCACGGTCGTCCCGTCGGCCACGAAGCGACGTCCGCGGCGGACCCGGCCGAAGGGCGCCGCCGGGCTGAGGGCGGTGGTCCGGACCCGAAGGCGGGGGAGACGGTGACGGGCCGCTCCGGCCCGGAAGCGCCTCCTGGCCGGGACGGGCCGCGGTGGTCGCCGGGGAGCGGCGGGACGGGGTGGGCTGCGGTCGGGGAGCGGTGGCCGTACCCCTCAAAGGTCCAGATGGGTGTTCGCCGCCCGCGCCGCCGCAGCGTGGCCGGGAAGCTCGACCACCTCGATGCCCGCCGCGACGAGCAGCGCGACGCCCTCGCAGGTGACGAAGAGGTCGGGTTCGCGCCAGGCGATGACCACCCTCGGGATGCCCGCCGCGATGATCAGGGCGGTGCAGGTGGCGTGCGGGCGGCTGGCGCGTTCGGAGCAGGGTTCGAGGGTGCTGTACATGGTGGCGGTCCGCAGGCCGGCGCGGTCCGCGACCCGCAGCAGGGCCGACTCCTCGGCGTGGACCCGCGGGTCGGAGTCGCGGGACCAGCCGTGCGCCAGTTCGGCGCCGGCGCCGCCGACGATGACCGCGCCGACCGAGAAGGCCGACGGGGAGGCGGGGCAACGGCCGGCCAGCTCGATCGCGCGGCGCATCCACCGATGGTCGTCCATGCTGCTCCCCGTCGTGCGGCCGCCGGTCCGCCAAGTGCACATTATCGTCAGCGACACGGCCCGCTCGGTCGACGCCCCGCCATGGAGCTGCTGCGGGGCCTGCAGTCACGGGCGTGACAGCCGCCGCATCGACCGGAGGTATCGCTGGGTGGCGAACTCCTGGGCGAGGGTGGTCAGCGGGCCGCCGAGCCGGGCCAGGGCGCTCGCCGGCCGGGAGAACGCGGTGATCCGGAACCGGATCCGCCCGGTCCCGGTCAGGTGCAGGACGAACGCCTCCTCCCCGCGCTCCGGGTGCCCGTCCAGCGTGCCGTAGGCGAACCCCTGCCGGTCGGGCTGGTCGATCCGGTAGACGACCCGGCACGGCGCGGTGAGCCGCAGCGGCCCGGCGCCGACCCGGATCACCACCGGCAGCCCGGGCACGGCGGGCGCACGGGTGCCGACGGCCAGCCCGGCGCCCCGGTGCATCCCGAAGGTCAGCAGCGCCTCGGCGGCCCGGGCGAAGACGTCACGGCCGGCGCCCACGTCGACGTCGCGCAGCACGTGCCGGTACCCGGTGGGTAGCCGGGCGTCCCGGGTCGCGCCGACCTCGGGATACGTGAACGGTCCGTCCAACAGCACCAACTCACCGTAGTGAACTCTCGCCATCGATCAGCGTCTTATAGAAGAATGCGATTCGCGAGTGGAGCGCTGAACCGCAGGAAGATCGACGTGGTTATGACAGTCGGTGGGGCTTGGCTGATCTATTGGCAAGGGGTACGGGGATGGCCGCTCACGAACCGCTCGGCAGGGAGTACCTGCTGCACGAGGAGATCGGTCGCGGCGCCGTGGCGGTGGTGCGGCGCGCGACGAGCCGGCACGGTGGCCCGCCGCTCGCGGCCAAGCTGCTGCGGCCGGAGCTGGCCGGTGACCGCCGGGTCCGGGAGCTGTTCCTCCGTGAGGACGCGGCGCTGCGGGCTCTGAGCCATCCGGCGATCGTCGGGTTGCGTGACCTGATCGTCGAGGGCGGCACGCTGGCCCTGGTGATGGAGTACGTGGACGGTCCCAACCTGCGCCGCTACCTGTCGATGCGGGGCGGCCGGCTGACCCCGCCGGAGGTCGTCGTGGTGGCCGCGCAGACCGCCGCCGCGCTGGCCTTCGCCCACGAGCGGCGTGTCGTCCACCTCGACCTGAAACCGGAGAACCTGCTGGTCGTGCGGGGGTCGACGCCGCCGGAGGTGCGGATCACCGACTTCGGGGTGGCCGTCCTGCTCGGTGGCGCGCACCCGTCGGTGGCCGGTGGCACGCCCGGCTACACGGCGCCGGAGATCTTCCAGGGCGGCCCGCCGACCCCGGCCGCGGACGTGTGGTCGCTCGGCGTGCTGCTGCTGGAGCTGACCACCGGCCGGCCGCACGGCGACCCGTCGGCGCTGCCCGGCCCGCTCGGCCCGGTGGCCCGTGACTGCCTGGCGGCCGATCCGCGCCGCCGCCCGCCGGCCGCCCGGGTGGCCGCCTACCTGCGGCAGTTCGCGGCGCAGGCGCGGGGCATCCCGCCGGTCGCGCCGGTGTCGGGGCACCCGATCGGTGACGGCGAGCCGACCACGCTGGCGCTGGGCTTCCCGCCGCCGCAACTGCCCCAGCCGACCTTTCCGCCGCCCGCGCCGCCGCAGCCGCCGAGGGCCGCCTTCGTCGGCCACCCGGGCGGGCCGCGGGACACCATCGGCAGCTGGGCCGGCCAGCTGCCCCCGCAGCCGCCCCCGCCCCCGCCGCCGCCGTCCCGCCGGCGCGAGCGCTGGAGCCGTGGGCCGCTGGTCACCCTGGCCGCGGCCGTCGTGGTCGCCGCCGTGGTGACCGGGCTCAACCTGGCCACCTCGGCCGACGCGCGCACCGGCGACCTGGTGACCCAGGTCAGCATCCCGCCCGCGGTCACCCCGATGGAGAGGGGCGTCGGGACCCTGCCGCCGACGAACGACGTGGCCCTGCCGCCGCTGAACACGCCGGCCGCCGAACGGCTGCGCGTCACGATGGCCGGCAAGGTCGACGACGGGGCGGGCACGCTGGCCATCTCGATCCGGGACGGGCAGGCGATCGCGTACATCTGCGACGGCGACCGGCTCGAGGCGTGGCTGAAGGGCACCGCCAAGAACGGGCTGCTCAACCTCACCGGCAAGAACGACACGAAGATCACCGGCCTGTTCGACGCCCGCCGCGCGGCCGGTGAGGTCAGTCTGGAGGGCCGGACGCACCGGTTCGAGATCGGTGTGGTCCGCAAACCGTCGGGGCTCTACCGGCTCAGCAGCCAGGTGGGCGGCGCCCGTGTCAACGGCTCGTGGATCGTGCTGCCGGACGGCCGTCAGGTCGGGGTGCTGCTGCGCGGCGAGACACCCGGGCCGGCGCCGGTGCTCGACCCGGCCGCGCGGACCACGACGATCGACGGCCGGACCGTCAGCGGGGCGACCACCATCGACGTGGACACCGGGGAGGGGTTCTGAGGCCGCGCGTGTGGCTGCCCGTGGTCGCCGGTGTCGGGATCGCGGTGGGACTCGGCGTCTACGGGCGCCTGCACGAGCCGGTCGGCACGTCGGACGTGGACACGCTCCTGCGGATCCAGACGCTGAAGGTGTGGCTGGCCAGCGGGGTGGCGGCGTTGCTGGCGGTGCAGCTGCTGACGGCGCTGGCGATCTACGGGGTGATCCCGGGCGCGGCGTGGGTGGGGGCGGTGCACCGCTGGAGCGGCCGGATCGCGCTGCTGCTGTCGATGCCGGTGGCGGTGCACTGCCTCTACACGTTCGGCCTGCGGTTCGACACGCCCCGGGTGGTGGCGCACTCGCTGCTCGGCTGTCTGCTCTACGGCGTGTTCGTGACGAAGATGCTGCTGCTCAGCCGGCCCGGCGACGGGCGTGGCTGGGGTCTGCCGGTGGCCGGTGGGCTGGTGCTGACCGCGGTGGCCGGGTTGTGGCTGACGTCGGCGCTGTGGTTCTTCACCACCATCGGGGTCAGCTGGTGACCTACCAGGTGGCGAGGACCCGGGCCTGTCCGCCGGAGCCGCCCTCGTAGGGGATGAGGCCCACGAAGATCGTCGCGCCGGTCCGTGGCAGGCGGTCCAGCCCGGCCAGGTTCTCCAGGCCGTACCGGTCGGCGCCGGTCAGCGTCAGGTGGGTGTCGAACGTCTCGGAGATCCCCGGGTCGATGCTGAGCGTGTCGACGCCGAGGCTGCAGATCTTGCGGCGGCGCAGCAGCCACTCGCAGGCGTCCGCGCCGAACCCGGGGAAGTGCAGTGTGCCCGCGGCGTCGGTGCCCCGGTACGCGTCCGCGTCGCCGATCCGCGCGCCCCACCCCGAGTACATCAGGACCGCCGCCCCGTCCGGGATCCGCCCGTGCCGCCGCTCGAACGCCAGCAGATCGTCCACGGTCACCTCGGTGTCCGGGTCGTGGGCGGCCCGCCGGGCGATGTCGACGACGACGGCCGGCCGGATCAGCTCGTCGGGCCGCAGCTCGGTGGCGAGCCGCCCGCCCGCGGTGAAGTGGCCCGGCGCGTCGACGTGGGTGCCGATGTGCTCGATGATCCGCCACTCCTGCATGTAGTAGCCGTCGTCCTCGACCGTCGTCACGGTCCGGCGGAACGCCTCCTCACCCGGGCTGAACGCCGGGAACGTCTCGGACAGCGGATGGGTGAGGTCACGAAGGCCGCGGCCGGCGCGGGCGGCGGCGGGTTGGGCGGTCATGGCGACTCCGGCGAGAGCGGCGGCTCCGGCGATCGCGGCGCGGCGGGTCACGGTGTGTTTAGTGCACATGCACACATCGTGCCGGTGGTGGCGCGGGATCCCAATAGGAATCTCGCCGTGTCGATCCCGTTACCACCGGTTGCCACGGTGTCTATCATGACGGGGACACGGGGGACCACACTGGCCTGGCTCGGCCATCCGGTGACGATGGCCGCGCTCGCGGTGCTGGTGATCAACGACCATGTGCTCAAGGCCGCGCACCCCGGCTGGGTGACCGGCAAACTCAGCGACGCGGCCGGCATGCTGCTCGCGCCGCCGCTGCTCGCGGCCCTGACGGGCCTCATCGCTCCACGACTGCCGCTGCGCCCGGTCGCGGTCACCGCGATCGTCACCGTCGGCGCCGGTTTCACGTTCGTCAAGCTCTGGGGGTACGGGGCAGAGCTGGCGTCCGCCACGTGGAGCCTGGTCACCCCGTCGCTGATCCGAGCGGACCCGGCCGACCTGATCGTCCTGCCGTTGCTCGCCGGTTCGTGGTGGACGTTGCGGCGCAGCCGGGCGGGCCGGGCCGGCCGGGTGACCCGGGCGGTCCGGGTGGCCGTGCTGCTGCCGTTGGCCCTGGCCGGTGTGGCCGCCACCAGCCCACTCCCGCACACCAGCGCCGACCTGGTTCTCGTGGAAGGCGACGCCGTCTACCTCCGCGCCACCGCCGCACGCCCCTACCGGGAAGCCTGGTCGGTCAGCCGGGACGGTGGCGTGACCTGGACCGACAGCGCGGAACCGGCGTCCTGGCCGCAGCCGGCGCCGTCCTCGGAGCCGGTGTCGCCGCAGCCGCCGGACCAGCCGGTGTGCTCCCGGGACCGGGTCTGCTACCGGGTGGTGGAGGAGGAACTCGCCGTGCAGAGCAGCACCGGTGGCGGCCCGTGGACGGACAGCTGGCGCGTCGGCGAGGACCAGCGGCAGGCGCTGTTGCGGGACTACGGCGACATCGAGATGGTCTCGATGCTGAGCGCGCGGAAGCTGGCCGTCCAGGACGTGGCCGGTGGCCACGTGGTGGTGGTCGCCAACGACCGGGACGGGTTCGCCGTCCGCGACCCGGCCGGCCGGTGGACACGCATCGGGTTCCCGGCCTTCCCGGATGACGTCGCCCCGCTGCCGCTGTCCACCTCGCCGCACACGCTCGGCCGCCCCCTGAGGATCACCGTCATCGCCCTGCTCGCCGGCTTCCTGCTGACCGTCGCCGGGGTGGTGTCGCTGCGCCGCTCGGGCGGCCGCCGGTACTGGTGGTTGCTGCCCGGCATCTTCCCGCCGGCCGCCGTGGTGCTGATCCCGATCGCGGTGATCGCCTGGCGCAGTCCCGCGTCGGTCCTGACGCCGCCCAGCTTCGTCATCCCGGTCCTGGCCGTAACCGCGGCCGCGTCCGGTGTGGTCATCGCGCTGTCCGCCGCGGCCCGCCACGCCCCCACCAGCCGCGCCTGGTCACGGCCCACCGCAGTCGCGGCCGTGCTCACCGCCGTGGCCTCGGCCGCGGCCTGGTGGCTCATGTCCTGACCGGGCGCGACGAGAACGTGGGCCGGGTCGTGGGTGCTGTCGCGATCGGGCCCGGCAGAGCCGTCGGCCTCGTGGTTCATGTGGTGATCGGGCGCAGCAGCAGCCAGGCGTCGGCCGGGAAGAGACGCTGGGCGATCACCCAGGTGAGCCGTGGATAGTAGGGCCGGGCCTGCCCGGCGTCGAGGATCCGCGGCCGTCCGACCGGGTGGTCCGCGCCCTTCCAGCGCAGCGTGCAACCCTCGGCGGCGAGGACGTTGCGGACCCAGTTGGTGTGCGCGCCCCACGGCAGGTTGATCAGGAAGCCGTCCGGGGTGACCAGGACGGCGACCGGCACGGTCAGGTCCCGCCCGGATTTGCGGCCACGATGGTGGACGCGGGCCCACAGCGGGAACCAGCGTCGCCCGGCCAGCCGCGCCACGGCCGGAGCGGTGGCACGGGCGAAACGCCAGGAGGTGTTCGCGGGAGCTGTCATGCCCCGATTCTTCGCCGGTCACCGGGTGTTCCGCGTCCCGGCGATCCGTCACCCGGGATGACGGAAATCCAGCATGAGACGGACCGCGTCGCTGCGGCCCCGCGCCCCGAGCTTGCGGTAGATCGAGGACAGATGCCGCTCGACGGTGTGCACGGCGATCCCCAGCCGCCGGGCGATCTCGGCGTTCGAGTCACCGGAGGCGAGCAGCCCCAGCACCTCGGTCTCCCGCGGCGTCAGCCGGCCGGCCGCGGACCGTCCGGCGGCGCCGGGCGAACCCGCCGGACCACCGGCGCCCGGGAAGCCCGCCGGACCGGCCGCGGTTGGCCAGCCCGCGGTCACGAAACCGGTGACCAGGCGCAGGTCGGCGTCCTGGTTCTCGATGAACAGGGTGGGTGTGGCGCCGGGCAGCTCCACGAAACGGCCGTCCGGCAGGGCGTCGGCCAGCCGCCGGGACGTCTCGGCCGGGATCCGCTGCTCGCCCTGCCGGTGCAGGACCAGCGCCGGCGCCCGGACCGCGGACAGCTCCCCGGTGACGTCGATGTCGCGGGCCGCCTCGAACCACGCCTTCGCGATCGGCGCGCTGGTCGCCGTCCGGAACGCCTCCGCGGTCCACCGGCCGGAGGACGCCGCGTCCCAGCCGAGCCACGCGGTCGCGGCCGCGTCGGCGAACAGCCCCCAGTCCTGGTCGACGAGCGACAACAGCGCCTGCGTCTGGGCCGGCAGCATCGCCTCCCGCAGCCGGGCCGTGCCGCCGAACAGCACCAGCCGGTCGACGCGGCCCGGGTTGCGGGCGGCGAAGGCGAGCGCGGTCGGCACCGAGTGGTAATACCCGAGCAGCGACACCCGGTGCAGGCCGGCGTCGTCGAGGACGGCGTGCAGGTCCCGCAGGTGCGCGTCGAGCCCGAGATCACCGAGGTCGATCCGGCGGTCGGAGACGCCGGTCCCGCGGCCGTCGTAGAGGACCACCGTCAGCGACCCGGCCAGACCCTCGTAGGCGGCCCGCAGCGCCGGGATCCGCCACTGCGCCACGATGTTGCTCAGCGACGGCAGCCACACCAGCGGCGGCCCCTGCCCGAACATCTGGTAGCCGAGCGTCACACCGTCCCGGGCACGTGCGAAACGGACGTCCACGCGCGTCATTATCGCCGGGGACGGCAGCAGCCCGGCGCCGCCGCGCGGCCTGCACTGCCGCCGCCGTCGCCGGGTGGCCCCGGTGCTCCTCGTGGCCGTACCTCCGACGAGTTTGATCCGTGATCTACGGCTGACAGTGTGTCGCGTGTGAACGGTGCCCGGGGGAAGGCGCTCGCGTGGCTGTGTCACCCGGTGACGGTGACCGCGCTGGCGCTGCTCATCATCAATGACCACCTGCTGAAATCCGCCTGGCCGGGCTGGGTGACCGGCAAGCTCAGCGATGCGGCCGGCATGGTTCTGGCGCCGCCGCTGCTCGCGGCCCTGACGGGCCTCCTCGCGCCGCGGTTGCCGTTCCGGCGGCTCGCGATCGCGGCGATCGTCACGGTGGGCGCCGGGTTCCTCGTGGTCAAACTCTGGGGGTACGGGGCGCAGCTCGCGTCCGCGGCCTGGAGTCTGATCACCCCCTCGCTCGTGCGAGCCGACCCGTCCGACCTGATGGCGTGCCCGTTCCTGTCGCTGGCCTGGTGGACCGCGGATCGGCCGCTGGGGGTGGTGCCCGCCCGGCGCTGGATGCGGGCGCTGCGGCTGGCCGTGATGCTGCCGGCGGCGTTGTTCGGCGTGGCGGCGACCAGCAACAGTTCCCCTGGCCCGGCGCGCGCGGACGCGGTGGCGGTCGGCGCTGACGGCGCGATCTACCTGAACTACCAGGACGGCCCGGAGCCGGACGCGGTCAGCAGGGACGGCGGCCGCACGTGGCAGCATCTCGACGAGCCGTCGCCGGTGCGGTCGGCCTCACCTGCCGGGTCGGTCTCGCCGTGTTCCCGTTCGGTCCCGGTGGTCTGCTACCGGGTGGTGCCGGGGCAGCTCGCGGTGCAGAGCGACACCGGCGACGCCCGCTGGCCGGACAGCTGGCGGATCGACGGGCCGCAGCGGGAGGCGCTGCTCCACGAGCACGGCACCGATCGCCTGGCCTCGGTGATGCTGACGGTCGCGGACGTGCCGGGCGGCCATGTGGTGGTCGTCGCGAACGGCCTGGACGGCTTCGCGATGCGCGACGTCGACGGGCTGTGGACGCGCATCGGGTTCCCCGGCGGCCGAGCGACGGCCGCGAGCCCGGCGCCGGCGCCGCCCGCCGCCGCGATCCCGGCCCCGGTGGAGGCGGGCGACTACACGGGTGTCTCGATCGGGATCCTGTTCGGCGGCCTGTCGGTGACGGCTTTCCTGATCCGGCGGCTCGGCAAGGGCTGGGGGTGGTTGTTCGCCCCGCAGGTGGCGGCCGCCGGTCTGATGCTGACGGACCCCGGGTCGGGTGTGGTCGCGGTCGGGATCCTGGCCGTCGTGGCCACCTGCGTGGTGATCGCCTATGCCGCGGGCGAGCGATCGCGGCCCCGGGTTAGGCGCCGGTGAGCCGGGCCGCGGCCGGGGTCAGCGGGTCCTTCCGCCGTTTCGCCGGGCCGGGTCAATGGCCGAGGGCGTTCTCGCTCGGCGGCCTGGGCGGGCCGACACGTATCGCGTAGGCGGTGGTCCCGGCGATGACCAGGGTCGCGGCCGTGACCGCCGCGGGCACGCTGCCGGCCGGCTGGGCCAGCCAGAGCAGGGACTGCTGCCAGGCCGGTCCGCCGGGACCACCGGCGATCGCCTGCCAGGCGGTCCAGATGATCGGGACGACGGCGGCGTGGAGGGTGCCGAGCAGCGCGGCGCCGAGTCCGATCAGGCCGGCCAGGCCGATGCTGTTGCGCGCGATCTGCCCGGCGGTGCCGAAGTGGATCCCGGCCAGGTGGGCGCCGAGCAGCCCGCCGGCGACGACCGCGCCGATCGCGACGAGGTGCAGGGCCCGTCGTGGTGGCCAGGGCATCGCCGCGGTCCGGTCCAGCTCGTCGTCGTGGCCCGCCAGCGTCGGGATCAGCGGCGACAGCGCGAACATCAGCGTGAGCGTGGCCAGGCTCGGGTGCACCCGGGGGTTGTCGCTCCAGAAGGACCAGAAGATCATGACGGCGACGATGGCGGCGAGCGAGACGGGCGCGGCGATCGTGACACGCCGCGCCCGTAGGTACAGCGGAAGCCACCCGGTGATCATGATGCTGTCCCGTCGGTGAGGATGGCGAGCAGGTCGTCGTTGCGGCAGTCGGCCGCCGCGTCGCGGAGGGCCGTCACCCGGCGGACCTGCTCCGGCCCGGGCAGCTGTCGCAGCGCCCTGACGGTTGCCCCGATCCGGGCGCTGACCTCGTCGGAGTAGGTCGATCCGCCGTCGCGCAGGGGTAGCCCGTCGGCGCCCATCAGCCACGCTCCGGCCGCGCCCAGCGCCACCTCGTCACCCGGTTCGCAGCCGTTCATCGTCGTGCCGGCGCCGTTGAGGATGCTGGCCGTCACGTCGGCGGCCGAGGGCGCGCCCCAGCCGCCCAGGGCGAACATCACCGTGCCGGGGTCGGTCCTCGGATCCGGGCCCCAGAACTGGGCGGGGTCGCCGTTGCCCACCCGGTCGGCGCGCCACTCGACGGCCCGGGCCGGTGCTCCCGGCAGTCTGGCCAGCATGGTGAGGGCCCGGCGTGCCGCCGCCGTCACCTCGTTCAGCTCGTAGGCGCGTACCGCTGTCACGCACACCTGCGGCGTGCCGTCGGAGCAGACCAGCTGCTGCGCCGCGGTGTCGATGCGATAGCGCGCGTACGGCCCGCCGGTCGGGGTGAGCTGGGTGATCAGCGCCAGGCCCGCCAGCACCGCGCCGACGCCCGCGAGACGCGACGGCCAGCGGGCGCCCACCACGAGCAGCCATCCGCCGAGGGCGAGCCCGAGACCCAGTCCGAGGCGCCCCAGGACGGCCTCGGCCGTGGCCGACTCCCAGTAGGCGTTCGGTGGCTGCGGCAGCAGCGACAGGCTCTCCCATCTGCTGGTCTCGCCGCTCAGCGGATCGTTGCTCGTGCTGGCCAGGACCTGGGCCACCAGGGCCGCCCCGGCCAGCATCGGCGGCAGCAGCGGCGACGCCCAGGCGCGGCCGGCGGCGAGACCGGTCCAGGCCGCTCCGATCAGGATGGTGACGTCGGCCAGCGCGGGCGCGGCCCCGGCGAGGCTGAGGAAGCCGCCGGCCGCGCCGATCCGGGCCGCGCCGGCCGCAAGCGTCGACAACTGGACCACGACGACGGTGATCGCCAGTGCGGCGGCCGTGGGCGTGATCTTCTGCCACCGGGGCCGTCCCGTGCTGGCGAGAAGCTCGGCGGCGCCGGTACGCCGTTCCCGCCGGCCGAGCATGGCGCCGGCGGCCAGGGCCAGTGGCACCTGGAGGAACAGGTTGGCGGCCAGGTAGTAGGAGAACTGCCACCACTGGCGGCCCCAGTCCTGGCTGACGGCCAGCGTGCCCAGGCTGCCCACCAGCAGCAGGATCGCCAGGACGCGGGCGTTCGAGCGGCGCAGTTCGGTGCCGATACGGCGGATCATGCGGCGCTCCGGTGGTCGCGCAGCAGCACGGAGTAGCCGCGTTCGGTCGGGTTGTCGCCGACGCCGTCGTGTTCGCCGAGCCGGGCCAGGTCGGCGGGGAGGCCCTGGAAGACGAGCCGGCCGGCGTCGACGAGCACGACGTCGCTGCACGCGGCGGCCACGTCCTCGACCAGATGGGTGGAGACCAGCACGCAGCGGTCCAGGCCGAGCTCGCGCAGCAGATCGCGGAACTCGATGCGCTGCTCGGGGTCGAGGCCCACGGTCGGCTCGTCGAGCAGCAGCATGTCCGGGCTGTTGACGATGGCCTGGGCGATACCGGCTCGGCGCAGCATGCCCCCGGACAGGGTCTTGAGCCGGGAGCCGGCGCGGTCGGTCAGTCCCACCCGGTCGATGGCGCTCTGGGTGGCCTCGGGGATCGCATCCGGCCGCATCTCCCGTAGCCACGCCATGTACTCGACGTACTCCCGCACGGTGAAGCCCGGGTAGTAGCCGAACTGCTGCGGCAGATATCCCAGCCGGCTGCGCAGGCCCCGTAACGAGCCCCGGCCCCGGACGTCATGGCCGAGCAGCCGCAGCCGGCCCTCCTCCGGCCTGATCACCGTCGCCAGCGTGCGCATGAGGGTGGTCTTGCCGGCGCCGTTCGGGCCGAGCAGGCCGTGCACGCCGGGGCCGAGGGCGAGGTCGAGCCCGTCCACGGCGAACCGCTTGCCGACCTTGACCCGCAGGCCGGTGGCGTGCACGGCCCAGGCCTCGGTGCTCGGCGACATCTCGTGCGAGCTGACCGTTCGAACCATCGTGTTCTCCTTGACGATCGGGGGCCTGAGGGGTCAGTTCCAGCTGCTGAGGCGCTGGTGGTCACCGGCGCGCACCAGCGCCAGCCCGGTGAGGATCACCGCGGCCGCGATCCAGCCGGGCAGGCTGCCGGTCTGCACGAGCACGGGCAGCCGTACGGTGACGAGGGCCGGAGCCACGACGACCAGCACCCATGCGCCGCCGAGGACGGCCGCCGACCGGCCCACCCCGATGAGGCCGCCGAGCAGCAGGGTCGCGGCGGTGAAGGCCAGACAGGGCAGCAGCCACAACGCGGGGTCGGTGCCGAGCAGCCCGCCGGCCGCGGTCAACGGCACGAACACCACCGCGAGGACCACGACCGTACGGCGTAGCAGCAGGTCCACCCCGGCCCGTGCCGTGCCGGCGATCGTCTCCCAGGCCGGGTCGCCGTGCCGGGACCACGCGATGGTCAACCCGGCCAGCGGCGCCACCGGGGCGAGCAGCAGCACCAGGGACGGCCGCGCCGGGAACGCCCGGTCCATCAGGAACGCCGCGGCGATGGCGGTGGCCGTCATGACCGCCCAGGACAGCATCGACCAGGTCGCCCACCGATGGACGAGGCGGCGGAGCCGGCGGCGGCGTACCGGGAGCGGGCCGTTCGCCGCGATCGCCAGGATGCCGGCGCGGGTGTCGTCGAGCATCGCCAGCACCGGCGCGGGAGTGAGCCGCCCGAGCCGGTCGCGGCACCCGGCGCAGGCCTCCAGGTGCGCCTCCACCGGCCAGGTCGAAGCGTCGTCCACGCGGAGCTCTCCCGCGGCGTACCGCGCCAGCAGCTCGGCCGAGACGTGCGCGGTCATGACAGCGCCTCCCTCATCGCGTTGCGGGCGCGGCGTGCCCGGCTCTTGACCGTGCCTTCCGGGATCCCGAGCAGCACCGACGTCTCCTGGACGGTGTGCCCGTCGAGGACCATGGCGCGCAGCACCGCCCGCAGCTCCGGCGCCAGCCGCGCCAGGGCCGTGCCGAGTTCGTCGCCCACCGTTCCGGCGAGCGCGTCGTCCTCGGCCGCCGGCACACTGAGGGTGGGCAGCACCTCGGCCGGTCGTTCCCGGCGCCGGCCCTGCTTGCGTTGCGCGTCGACCAGGCGGCGCGCGGCGATGGTCCACAACCAGCCGGCAGCGCCATTGCCCGGCGCATCGCCGCGCGGGGACATCGCGGCGAACGACCCGGCTGCCCGCCACACCGTCAGGTAGGTGTCCTGCACGACCTCGGCCACCAGGCCGTCGTCGGAGCACCGCAGCCGCAACCGCATCGCCAGCCACGGCGAGGTGTTCCGGTACAGCTGCTCGAACGCTTCGAGATCGCCCTTCGCGACGCGGCACAGCAGCCGTCTGTCGTCCTGCGCGCTTGCTCTCACAGCCACATAGTCGCTGCCGCGATCATGTACGGATCACTTCCCGGAGTGACGGTCGTCACAGACCTGAGGCTTCGGGGGCGCCTGTGACCCCCGCCGCAGCCGAAGTTGTTTGAATCTGAAATAGTTGCGCAGTCAAACGCGTTGTGCGGGGCAGTCCGGGAAGTCAGATTCCCGGCCGATCAGTCCAGGAGCCGGTCATGCAGTTCGGAATCTTCAGCGTCAGCGACATCACGACGGACCCGACCACCGGCCGGACCCCCAGCGAGGCCGAGCGGATCAAGGACATCGTCACGATCGCCAAGCACGCGGAGGAGGTCGGCCTCGACGTCTTCGCGCTCGGCGAGCACCACAACGAGCCGTTCTTCTCGTCGTCGCCGACCACCACGCTGGCCTACATCGCGGCGCAGACCTCCACCCTGCAGCTGTCCACCGCGACCACGCTGATCACCACCAACGACCCGGTGAAGATCGCCGAGGACTTCGCGATGCTGCAGCACCTGGCCGACGGCCGCGTCGACCTGATGCTCGGCCGCGGCAACACCGGCCCGGTCTACCCGTGGTTCGGCAAGGACATCCGCGCCGGCATCCCGCTGGCCATCGAGAACTACTCGCTGCTGCACAAGCTGTGGCGCGAGCACGTCGTCGACTGGCAGGGCAAGTTCCGCACCCCGCTGCAGGGCTTCACCTCCACCCCGCGCCCGCTCGACGAGATCCCGCCGTTCGTCTGGCACGGCTCCATCAGGAGCCCTGAGATCGCCGAGCAGGCGGCCTACTACGGTGACGGGTTCTTCGCCAACCACATCTTCTGGCCGGCGTCGCACACCCAGCGGATGGTCGGGCTCTACCGGCAGCGGTTCGAGCACTACGGCCACGGCTCGGCCGACCAGGCCATCGTCGGGCTCGGCGGGCAGGTGTTCATGCGCAAGAACAGTCAGGACGCCGTGAAGGAGTTCCGGCCGTACTTCGACAACGCCCCGGTCTACGGCCACGGCCCGTCGCTGGAGGACTTCACCCGCGAGACGCCGCTGACCGTCGGCAGCCCGCAGCAGGTCATCGACAAGACCCTCGGCTTCCGCGAGTACGTCGGCGACTACCAGCGCCAGCTGTTCCTGCTCGACCACGCCGGCCTGCCGCTCAAGACCGTCCTCGAGCAGCTCGACCTGCTCGGTGAGGAGGTCGTCCCGGTGCTGCGCAAGGAGTTCGCCTCGCTGAAGCCCGCGCACGTGCCGGACGCGCCCACCCACGCGTCCCTGCTCGCCGCCCGGGACGCCAAGGAAGAGGTGCCGGCATGAAACAGCGCAAGCTCGTCGTGATCAGCGCGGGCCTGAGCCAGCCGTCGTCGACCCGCCTGCTCGCCGACCAGCTGTCGGCGGCGGCGGGCGGCGCGGCCGCCCGGCTCGGCGTGCACCTCGACGTGCAGTTCATCGAGCTGCGCGACCTGGCCCACGAGATCACCGACAACATGCTCACCGGCTTCCCGGGCACCGCACTCAAGCAGGCCCAGGAGGCGGTCACCGCCGCCGACGCGCTGATCACCGTCACCCCGGTGTTCTCGGCCAGCTACAGCGGACTGTTCAAGTCGTTCTTCGACGTCCTCGACAAGGACGCCCTGATCGACAAGCCGGTCCTGCTCGCCGCCACCGCCGGCACCGCCCGGCACTCGCTGGTGCTGGAGCACGCCCTGCGGCCGCTCTTCTCCTACCTGCGGGCGGCGATCATCCCGACGTCGGTCTTCGCCGCCAGTGACGACTGGGGCGCCAACTCGGTCGAGGGCCCGCTGCGTGCCCGCATCGACCGGGCCGCGGCCGAGCTGGCCCGCGAGGTCGAGCGCCGCGAGGCGGCCGTGGTCACCGACCCGTTCGCGCTGACCGCCAACTTCGAGGACATGCTGAAGAACCTCTGAGCCGGGTGGCCCGGTCGCCCCGGGCCACCCGGAGGTCAGCCGAGGCGGAAGCTCTGGGCCGCGGTTCCGTTGCAGGTGTACTGGACCAACTGGACGCTGTCCGCCGTGCTCGCGGCGGGCACGTCCAGGCACTTGCCGCTGTTGCGGTTGACGAAGTGGTAGTAGCCGCCGCCCTCGGCGACGGGCTGCCACTGCTGGTTGGCGGTGCTGCCGTACGCCCAGGTCTGGATCTTGGCGTTGTCGGCGGTGGACATCCCGGTCACGTCGAGGGCCTGGGCCGCGTTGCCCCGGTTGTTGATCCGGACGTAACCGCTGCCGGCGCTCGCGAACTGGTACTGCTGGGCGGTCGAGCCGTTGCAGGCGTACTGCTGGACGACGGTCCCGTTGACGGTTCCGGCCGCACGCGCGTCGACGCACTTGCCGCTGTTCTTGTTGGTCACCGGATACCAGGCGGCCGGGTCGATCGGGCTGTCACCGGGCGGCGGGGTGGTCGGGCTCTGGCCGCCCAGCCACAGCAGGCCCTGGATCAGCCACTGGTTCTGCTGCGCGCTGTCGAAGGTCGACGACGTCCGCGTGTTGGTCTCGTAGTTCATGCCGTTGTGGCCGAAGTTGGCGTACAGCATCTTGTAGTTCTTGTTGGTCCACAGGATCGGGTAGTAGCCGCTGCGCCACTGCTGGTTCGGGTCGGTGCCGACCGGGAAGGTGGACGCGTCGAGCGACGCCAGGATGTCGATGTCCGGGTTCTGGCGCAGGTCGTTGCTCCACGAGTACCACTCGCTGACCGACGACTGGATGGTGGCGGGCAGTCCGGCCGTGGACGGGTGGTTCCGGTTGTCGATGCGCAGCGTCTCGGCGGTCGGGCCCCAGGTGTTGGTGGCGAAGTTCCCCGACCCCAGGAACGTGTTGTAGTACCAGCTCCACGAGTTCGCGCTGGTGGTGAACGCGCTCACGTGGAAGCCCAGGAAGCCGCCGCCGTTCTGCACGTACGTCTGGAACGCGGCGCGGCGCTCGGCCGGCGGCCCGTCGTCCAGGAACATGATCACCTGGTATCCGGCCAGGCCGGTGGCGCTCAGCCGGCTCCAGTCGGTGGTGGCCTCCCAGGTGAAGCCGTTCTGGGCGGCGGCCTTGGGGAACCAGTCCCGGGCCTCCTTGTCGAAGTCGATGTGGGCGGCGTCCCAGGTGCCGTTGTAGAAGGCGAGCACCTTGAACGGCGCCGCCGCGGACGCCGGGGCGGTGTGCGCGAGCAGGCCTGTCGCGATCGCGGTGAGCAGGGCCAACGACGCCACCAGGGCGCGTTCGAGCAGCTTTCTGGCCAACGTGGATACCTCGCGAGGACGGAGGGGCGGGGGAGGCGGCGCCGCTTGGCGTTCATCCTCAGGTATCGATGCCCAGCCCCGCAAGGTTAACAGTCCTAATAGTTAAAACATCTTCCTAAAGTGTCGTCACGGCGCCGGGCACAGCTCGACGGGGTCCGCGCCGGGGAAATCCCGGTCCCAGTCGACGTCGGCCGGCCGAGCGCAGATCTGACTGATCACCGCGTCGAGGTCGGTGTCGATGCTCCACAGCGCCGACTTCCCGTCCAGCAGATACAGGTGGTCGCCGTCGAGCCGGGGCGCGTTCAGCCGCAGGCCCTGGGTGCGCAACGACAGTGTCCGTACGCCGCTGCGGGCGTCCCAGATCGTCGCCCCGGCCCCGTCGACGACGGCGACGGTGCGCCCGGCGGTGTCGAAGGCGACGGCGGTCGTCTCGTCCAGGCCGTCGACCCGGGCCACCACACGCGGAGCCAGCGGGTCGGCGACATCCATGATCGTCACCGTGGCGTTGCCCAGGTAGGAGTTCACGGCGATCAGCCCGCCACCCCCGGCCTCGACGACCGCCGGATGGGGGACCTGCAGCAGGGGCGCGATCAGGCGGCCGTCCGGCGTCCAGCTCTCGATGACGTCCTGGTCGCCCTCGCGGCGGCTGAGGATCACGCCGGAGCCGTCGGCGAGCACGGCCGTCCCGACGACGCCGCCGGGCGGCAGGCGGAGGAAGACGCGATCACCCGGGCGCCAGACCCGGGCCGTGCCGTCCGTCCCCACGGCACTGAGCAGGGAGCCCGCCCGGTCCAGGCCGTCCAGCATTCCGAGACCGGTCGGCGCCGCGATCGTGTGGGGATGATCGAGATCGGTCAGGTCCCACAGAGCGGAGCTGGTCCGGCCGGTCCAGTAGATCGCCCGGCCGTCGTCGACGGCGGCCCGGTGCAGGTAGCTGTCGGCGACGGCCATCCGGCCCGCCGGCTGCCACCTCCGGCCGTCGTGCCGCCAGAGCTGCTGGCCGTCGTCCTCATCGGCGTAGGTCACCGCGAACCGCCCGGGCGGGTAGGTGTACCCGCGTCCGAGCGTGGTGGCGCCGCCGGCGGCATGCGCCAGCAGCAGCGCGTCGCGTGCCTCGGCGGTGGGCGCGAGCCGGTAGGCGGCGAGGGCGAGCACGGCCGCCTCGCGGGGCCGGCCGCCGATCATGTCCCGGGCGGTCCCGGCGGCACGCAGCGACAGCGCGTCGTTGCGCTGCCGGGCCGCCCTCTGCTGCGCGCCGGCCGCGACCAGCGCCGCGCCGGCCAGCAGAACCGCCAGCACGGTCATCCCGGCGGCGAGCCGGCGCAACCGGCGTGCCGCGCGCCGGGCAGCCTCGGTGCGAGTCCGGTCGACCTGGAGGGCGGCGTCGAGGAACTCGCGTTCGAGATCGTTGGCCCGGTCCCGCAACGGCGCCGCCTGGTCGAGGGAGGCGCCCCGGTAGAGGACGTCCGGGTCGCGATCCTGCGCCGCCCAGAGCGCCGCGGCCTCGGCGAGCCGATGCTGGCGGCGCAGGACGTCCCGGTCCTGGTCGATCCAGCCGGCCAGCCGCGGCCAGGCCCGCAGCAGCGCCTCGTGGATCAGCTCGACGCTGTCCCGGCCGATGGTGATCAGCCGGGCGGCGGCGAGACGATCGAGGAGGGCGTCCGGCACGGGCAGGTCGGCGCGCCGGACCCGCCGCTTGGTGTCCTCGACGCCCTCGCCCGGCACCACCAGACGCGTGAACAGCAACCGGGCCGCCCGGCGGTCGTCCTCGTCGAGCTGTTCGTAGGTGCGTTCGGCGGTACGGGCGAGAGCGTGCCCGATACCGCCGACCTCCTCGTAGCCGGCCAGCGTCAGCACCACTCCCCGGCGGCGCTGCCAGCTCTCGGCGAGCGCGTGCGACACCAGCGGCAGCGCGTTCGGCTGACCGGCGACGTCCGCGACGACCCGGGCGACCAGCGCCGTCTCGATCGTCGCCCCCGCGCGTACGGCCGGCTCGGTGATCGCCGATCGGAGCTCCTCCGTGGACATCGGCCCGACCAGCACCTGTGCCCGGTACAGCGCGGTGACCAGCTCGGGGTGCCGTGCGCAGTGACCGTAGAAGTCGGCGCGCACGCCGATCACGATGCGCGCCCGGGGCCCCGCGGCACAGGTCAGCGCCCGGATCAGCCAGTGCCGTTCGGTCTCGCCGCAGAGGGTGAACACCTCCTCGAACTGGTCGACAACCAGCAACACGTCGTCGGCGGCCTTCGCGAGCCACCCGCGTAACGCCTCCGGGCCGGCGGCCAGGTCGCCGCGGACGCGGTCGACGGGCTCGTCGGCGAGGTGCGCCACGGTCGCGGCCAGCTCGGTGACCGGGTCGGCTCCCGGCGTGATCAGTATCGCGGTGCGCTCGGTGCCGGCGATCAACCCGGCCTGCAGCAGCGACGACTTGCCCGCGCCGGAGGGGCCGAAGACACCGACGAACGGGCGCTCGCCGACAAGCGTCATCAGGGTCGCGGTCACCGCCTCGCGACCGAAGAACCGATCGGCGTCACCGATCCCATAGGCGGCGAGCCCGGCGTACGGGCTGGGCGCGCCGGCGTTCGTCCCCCGCTGCGTCGCGGCGACGCGTCGCCACCGCTCTGTCCACTCGCCGACGTCGCCACCGCAGGCCCCGGCCACCGCCAGGGTGATGGCGAGGCTGGGCAGACGACGGCCGGACAGCGCGTCGGACAGCGCCGCCGCCGAGTAGTTCGTCCGCCGCCCCAGCTCCCGGTACGAGAGCCGGCCCGATCCGAGTCGAAGTCGCCGCAGGTCACCGGCGAGCTGAAGCAGGGGCGTGTCCTCGGACTCCAGCGGACGTTCCTCTCGGGGCACGTCACCTCCCTCACTCGTCCGTACTGCCGAGCCGTGTCCGGTGTTTGTTGTTCGGTTTTCCGGGCCGATCCTGAACACCCTTCGCTCGCCTACGGTCGGAAACCGGCCTTTCCACAGTAGAAGGAGCTGGGCATGCGAAAAACCCGTGTCGTCGTGGCGGCGGTGGCCGCTCTGCTGGCCGCTCTCCCGGCCGGCTGCGGTTCCAGCGCGAAGACCGCCGACAAAGGGACGTCCACCGGCGCCGCCGACAACGCCGGAGCCCTGATCGGCGTCACCATGCCGACGCGGGCGTCACAGCGGTGGAACGGGGACGGCGAGAACGTCAAGAAGGAGCTCGAGGCGCTCGGCTACCGGGTCGACCTCCAGTACGCCGAGGACGACATCCCGACCCAGGTGAACCAGATCGACGCCCAGATCACCAAGGGCGTCCGGCTGCTGATCATCGCCTCCATCGACGGCACCGCGCTGGACTCGCAGCTGCAGACCGCCGCGGACGCCAAGATCCCGGTCATCGCGTACGACCGTCTGATCCTCAAATCGCCGAACGTCGACTACTACGCGACCTTCGACAACTACAAGGTCGGCGTGCAGCAGGCGACGTCCCTGCTGATCGGGCTCAAGCTGCTCAACCCCGACGGCACGCCGGGCGCCGCGAAGGGCCCGTTCAACGTCGAGCTGTTCGCCGGCTCACCGGACGACAACAACGCCACGTTCTTCTACAACGGCGCGATGTCGGTGCTCCAGCCGTACCTGGACAAGGGTGTGCTGAAGGTGCCCAGCAAACAGACCGACTTCAAGACGATCGCCATCCTGCGGTGGCAGGCCCGGGAGGCCCAGAACCGGATGGAGAACCTGCTGACCTCCACCTATCGGACCGGGCTGAAGGTCGACGGGGTGCTGTCGCCCTACGACGGCCTGTCCATCGGCATCGTCTCGGCGCTCCGCAGCAGCGGGTACGGCACCGCCGGGCAGCCCTACCCGGTGATCACCGGGCAGGACGCCGAGGTCACCTCGGTGAAGTCGATCATCGCCGGAGAGCAGTACTCCACCGTCTTCAAGGACTATCGGGACCTGGCGAGGACGAGCGCCCAGATGGCCGACGCCATCATCAAGGGCCGCAAGCCGGTCACCAACAACGACAAGGACTACGACAACGGCGTGAAGGTGGTGCCGTCGATGCTGCTCGACACCACGATCGTGAACCGGGACAACTACCAGAAGGCGCTGGTCGACAGCGGCTTCTACACACCGGCCCAGTTGAGGTGACACCCGTCAGGGCTTGTGGCCCACACCGCCGTAGAGGGCGACCTGGGCGTCGGTGAACTCGACCACCGTGTCCGGCCGCCAGCGGGCGATCGGCAGCACACCCGGGTCGACGAGCTCCAGGCCGGTGAAGAACCGCGACACCTCGGCGTGACTGCGCAGCCGGCTGGTGATCCCCTGGCTGCGCATCACCGTGACGAACCGCTCCCACGACTCCGGGTCGTGGTCGGCGGTGATGTGCGAGATCACCAGGTGACTGCCGGCCGGCAGCGCGGCCGTCAGCTCGTCGACGATCCGGTACGGCTCGTCGGTGTCGTCGAGGAAGTGCAGGACGGCGAAGAGCAGCAACCCGACCGGCTGATCGAAGTCGAGCACCTCACGCGCGCCGGCCAGGATCGTCGCCGGATCCCGCAGATCGCCGTCGACGTAGGCGGTCCGCCCCTCCGGCGAGCTGGTCAGCAGCCCCCGGGCGTGAGCCAGCACGAGCGGGTCGTTGTCGGCATAGACGATCCGCGCCGACGGGTGCACACCCTGCGCGACCTCGTGCACGTTCGGCGAGGTCGGCAGGCCCGTCCCGATGTCCAGGAACTGGTGGACCCCCGACTCGGCGAGGAACCGCACGGTCCGCTGCAGGAACGCCCGGTTCTGCCGGGGCGCGGTGGCCGCGTTCGGGTTGACCTCGAGGCCCTTCGCCGCGGCGGCCCGGTCGGCGGCGAAGTTGTCCTTGCCGCCCAGCATGTAGTCGTAGACGCGCGCCGGATGCGGCCGCCCGGTGTCCAGGCTCTCACTCATCCACAGAGGATAGTGTCCGCGCGCCGAAATCGGTCGCCCCGCCCCTCGGTGGCCTGCCACCATCGTCGGCATGTCCGGCTTCGATGTGCGCGCGGTGGATCTGGCCGCGCTCAACTCCCTCACCAAGTACCCGTCGATTCCCACCTACCACGCCCTCGACCCGGCCAACGGCAGCCTCACCGAGCAGCCGGTCCCGTTCACCGGGACGGTCATCGGCACCGAGAAGGTCGACGGCACCAACTCACGGATCATCGTGCTGCCGGACGGCTCCTACCTGCTGGGCTCCCGCGAGGAGCTGCTCTACGCCCAGGGCGACCTGATCGGCAACCCGGCCCTGGGCATCGTGCAGAACCTGCGGCCCCTCGCCGAGACCCTGGCCGGCGCCCGCGGCGACACCATCCGCGTCCACTACCTGGAGCTGTACGGCGGGAAGATCGGCGGCCAGGCCAAGCAGTACTCGACGCTCGGCGCGACCGGCTGGCGGCTCTTCGACGTGGCCGTCATCGACGACCTCGACGAGCGGCTCGGCTGGGCGCCGCAGCGGATCTCCGCGTGGCGCGAGGGCGGTGGCCAGACATACCTGCACGAGGACGAGCTGCACAAGGTCGGCCTCGACCTGACACCGCGGCTCTTCACCGTCGACGCCGCCGAGCTCCCGCAGACGATCGAGGGGATGCACGCGCTGCTCGGTGAGCGGCTGCCCCGGACGCTCGTGCCGCTCGACGACTCCGGCCACGGCGCCGCCGAGGGCGTGGTGCTGCGGACCGCCGACCGGTCGGTGATCGCCAAGGCCCGCTTCCAGGATTACACCCGCACGCTCAAGCGTCGCCGCTAGACCGGCGGACCCGCGATGAGCAGGGCGGACACCGCGAGCCACCCGATGTGCCAGGCCTGATCCAGCTCGAACAGGCCGGTGCCCGGGCCGCTGGTCGCCGCGCCGGACGGCCGGACCACCCCGACGTGGTCGAGGTAGCCGCCGCGGCCCAGCAGCCGGCCCAGCCGGATCAGCGGGGTCCGCAGATCGGCGACGAAATGCGTGACCGCGTTGAGGGCGATCCCCGCCACGAGCCAGCCCGGCTCCAGCGGCAGGCGCAGCCACCAGCCGGCGCCGAGCAGGAAGATCGTGGTCGTCGCGGTCCACGACATGACGTGCTTCGCGCAGTGCCACAGCGCCACCGACCGTACGCAACCCTCGTTGTCGAGGCCCTTGCCATACGCCTGGCCACTGGTCTGCACCCAGTGGTCGCCGATGTAGTGCCCGGCGAGCATCACCGCGAACGCCACCGCCGCGGTGACCGCCCTGACCAGATCCTCGTCCTGCATGCGCGATCCGCCTTCGCCGAGAGTGCCGTCCCCATAACCACTCCAGCACTACGACGCGGCTGGAACCCGCAAACGTGTCAGCGCACACTGCGTCACGTCCGTCACCCTGAACCTTAAATCAGGTCAGGTCCCAGCCCCGGACCCGGTGCACGCGGGCCGTCTTCGGATAGGCGGCGTCCGCGGACCGTCCACCGGTCTCGAAGATGTCGATCATCAGGATCAGCGGGTAGTCCGGCGCCTGCGCGAACCGCCCGGCGACGCGGCCCTCGCAGCCGATCACGGTGCCGCCCGGACCCCAGATCGCCGTCCACGTGTGCGGGCGGCCCGCGCCGGCCGGCACGGACACCTCGGTCATGTCGGTACGCAACCGGTCGTCGTGATGCGCCTTGATCCCGATCCGGGCGGTCGTGGCGTCGCCGCCCACCGCCTCGGCGTCGATCTCGAAGACGCAGATCTCGCCGCTGTCGCGAGGGTCACGGTGCTCGCTGCCGACCAGCCAGACGGCGAGCATGGCGCCCGGGTCGGCGGTGGCGGTCACCGTCACGTCGACCCGGCCGGCCGACGGCGTCCAGAGCAGGCGGGTCGTGCCCGGGGTGCGGACGGTCAGCCCGTCCGGCCGGTGCCGGTGGGTGCCCCGGTCCGCGCCGGCCGCCCCGCAGAAGTCGCCGGTCTGCACGTTGGACACCCGCAGCGGGGCGTCCTCGGGCCGCCAGTCCGGCTGGTCGGCGTCGATCCGCAGCCGCAGCCCGTCGCCGTCGAGGTCGTACCGCGCCCGGGACCGTTCCGGAGTGCTCCAGTGCGGCAGATAATGATCGATCCAGAGGTCCTCGCGCAGCGCCGGGCCGGTGAAGTCGTCGGCGAGGTCGGGCGCGCACGACGGCGGCGCGGGCAACTCGTCAAAGGTCACACCCCATCGTTTCTGATGACGCAACGTCATCGCCTCCCGGGTTGCAATGACGGTGCGTGACTCCCAGAATGCGGACGACTGCGTCACACCCGAGCGGGGGCCACGCCGTCGGCCCGCCCGATGGCAGGTAGCCTCCGGCTCATGCGAGCAATGACCACCGTGGCCGTCGTCACCAGCACCCTTCTGGCGATCTCCGGCTGCGCCACCAGCGGCCAGTCCGTCGAGCCGGCCGCCACCGCGGCCCCCGCCGTGAGCATCAGCGGCTTGGACGAAGCCACCGCGTCCGTCTGCGGGATCGCCCAGCAGGCCACTCTCGGTGAGGGCGGATACGACTTCGACGTCCCCACCGCCACCCAGATCGTGACGCTCGGTAAGAACTCCAAGAGCACCATCATCACCGCCGCCGCGAACGTGCTCTCGGTGTCGACCCGGCAGGCGCAGGCCTCCGCCGGCCAGCCCGAGGAGGCCACCCACCTCGCCGAGCTGCGCACCGCGATGCTGAAGTTCCAGACCATCTGCCAGGACGTGGACGCGCTCGTCGTCAGCATCGAGGAGAGCAAGCAGGCCGTCGACGGCGAGACGGTCAAGTCGACCCGCTGATCGCCCCCGAGGAACCCCCGGCCCGCCAGGCGGCCCGGGGGTTCGGTGCAACCGGGGACGACAGCGGTCCCGACGTGCTGATACGGTTCCGGGCGCTCACCCGGAAGGAGTCGTGAGTTCGATGAGGATGATCGGCTGTCCGGCCCATGTGAGCGACACCGGTGTGGCGGTAGGGTCACCGTCCACACGTCACCTGGCCTTGGGGGAGTGCCTTGCAGGTGAACGATCCGGCGCGGGACGCGTTGCAGCAGGTGGAGAGCGCCGCCCGGCTGTATGCGTCCGGCGAGGACGAGATAGCGGCGTTCCGGGAGATCCTGTCGCGGCAGCATCCCAACGACCGCGGCACCTACGCGTGCGCCGCCCTCGACCGGGTGATCACCGACATCGCCTTCGACCACCGGACCGAATGCGACGGCGACGTGGACTGCCGGACCTGCGCGGGGCTGCGTGACGCGCTCACCGTCGCGGTGGCCAGCGTCCGGTCGATGATCGCCGACGAGATGACCTGGCGTCACCGCCGCAACCGCCGCTGGTTCTGGAACCGCTGAACTCCGGCGAACCGGGGAGATCGGTGTTTGCCGGGTGCGAACATGGGAAAACGGCACGGGCGGCAAAGGAGGCGTCATGTCCGAGACCCTGTTGACGCGGGCAGACACCCCCGCTCACCAGTCACTTCCCAGCGGTCCACTGGCCTGGCAGCGGACCGCGGCGATCGGGACCGAGCTGGTGTTCCCGCACGCCGGCGAGCGGCCCGGCGCGCACGGGACCGCCGTCGTCACCGGCGTCTCGCCACATGCGATCGACTGGCAGGCCGAGATCGGCGCCGACGCGGCGGTCCGCGACCTGACCGTCATCTGCAGTGGCGCCGACTGGAGCCGTACGGCCCGGCTGCGGCACAACGGCGACGGCTGGGAGTGCGAGGCGCCCGGCGCGCCCGCCACGATCGACCCCGGCGCCGTGGTCCGCCTCGCCGACTCACCGATCTTCGTGACCTGGGCGCTGCGGCGGCTCGGGCTGACCGTCAAGACCGGACCGGTCCGGGTGCCGTCGGTGCGGGTCCTCACGCCGTCCCTGACAGTGGTGCCCGGAACGGCGACATACCAGCTGCTCAGCCCGCACCGGCTGCGGATCACCGGCGACGGGCCCGCGGTCACCTACGAGCTGGACCATGCGGGGATCGTCGCCTACCAGCCGGGCAACCTGCGCCTGGCCCGCTGACCGCCGGTCCTCAGTCCTCCATACGGAAATCGGCGAAGTCGAAGCCCGGCGCGACCACACAACTGACCAGGACCGGCTCATCGCCGGCCGGCTCGGCGGCCTGCCACACACCCGGCGGGATCAGCACCTGCGGCTCCTGGCCGGCCGCGACGTCCGGGCCGAGCAGGACCTCGTCGCCGTCGGCGGGCCGGTCGCCGCCGCCACCGCGCCGCAGCAGCAGCGGCCCGCCCGAGTGCCAGAACCACAGCTCCGCCGATCGCACCACGTGCCACGCGGACCGCTCGCCCGGGTGCAGCAGGAAGTAGATGGCCGTGGCAGCGTGCCGGGGACCGCCGTAGCCGTCCGGCTCGAACGTCACGGGGGAGCGCCACGTCTCCCGATACCAGCCGCCCTCGGGGTGCGGTTCCAGCCCGAGACGCTCGACGAGATCAGAAGCCATGGGCACCGATCATAGGGGGTACGCGACCCGGAACACCCCGGTCGGGTCGGTGGCGGCCTGGAGCCGGCGCAGCCGCTCGACGTGCGGGCCGTGATAGCGGGCCGGATCGACGGGACCCGGCTCCAGATAGTTCACGTAGCGGCCGGACGACCACGGCGCCATCGCACGATGCCCCGACTCGATCCACGCGTACCCGTCGGCCACCGCCGCCGGATCGGCCGCCGGCAGATCCACCAGCCACTGCATCATGGCGTACGCGCCGTGCCACGGGAACGCCGTCGCCTCCGCCCCGACCCGGGCCGGCGCGCCGGTCATCCGCTTGATCTTGGCCAGTCCCGGCCGGCGGCTCGCGGCCCGCGCCCGCAGCACGGCGATCAGCGCGTCCACACCGGCCGGAGGCACCGCCGCGGGAAAGATCTCACTGCCGATCACGTGCGTGCCCCGCGCCGCGCCGGCCGCCCGGTCCTGCAGCATCCGCACGTGCGGCCGGCTCTCGACCGTCGTGGTGGCCGGCTCCCGCCCGATCGCCCGGACCATCGCGGCCGCCTCCGCCCGCGCGTCGCCGTCGACGACGCACCCGGCGACCCGGACCGACAGCGCGCCCGTCGCGTCCGAGGCGAACTGGCACGACGACCAGGCGGCGTCCGGCGCCACCGCGTTCCGCGCCTGCCAGCCCGCGACGGCTGCGGCCGCGTCCGCCCACGGATAGCCCAGCTGGTACGTCCCGGCGGTCCCGGCCGGATGGGTCCGCATCCGCCACGACGTGACCACCCCGAACCGGCCGCCGCCACCACCGCGCAGCCCCCAGAACAGCTCCGGCTCCCGCTCCGCGTCCACGGTCCGGTGGTTGCCGTCCGGCGTCACCACGTCCGCCGCCACCACGGAGTCACACGTCAAGCCATGTGCAGAAGCGGTCACCCCGATCCCTCCGCCACACGTGAGCCCGCTGATCCCGACGCTCCCGCAGGTCCCCGCCGGAACCGACACGCCATGGCCGCCCAGGCCGGTGTAGACCTCCAGCAGCGTTGCGCCCCCGCCGATCGTCGCGGTCCCGGTCGCCGCGTCGAGGCCGACCGTCCGCATCGGCCGCAGATCCAGCACGATCCCGGTCGCCGTGGTGGAGGCGCCGACATAGGAGTGCCCGCCCCCACGCGGCACGATCGGCAGCCCGGCCCGGACCGCGAACCGCAGCGCCTCCACCACGTCACCCGGCCCGGCGCAACGCACCACCGCCGCCGGCCGCACCCCGTCGAACCTCGGCGAGAACAGCAACCGCGCCTGGTCGTAGGAGGCGCTGCCGGGCCGCTCCAGCCCACCGTCGAGCCCGGCGGCGAGCGCCTGCCACTCCGCCTCGGCGGGGCCGGGCGCCGGCGTCGCCCGCACGAGCCCGGGAGTGATCACATTCGGCCTTGGCACTCGCCTTCCCATCATCCCGGCAAGGCCGGCCCCCAACACCGCACGACGGGACAGCACCATAAAAACATCCTGACATAGGCAGTTATGTCGTCTTTCTGCTTCGCCTACCTATTGTCCGTTCGAGGCCACCCCAGCGACGCCCGCGCCGGCGACGGGCAAGTGCGGCGAAGCGAGCCAAAGCCACCGAGGCGCGCCAAGGCGACCGTCGCGGCGAGGGAGAGGGGGCGGCGAGGCCAAGGCGACCGTCGCGGCGAGGGCAGAGGGAGAGCGAGCCCGGCCGGGGCGGCGAGGTCAAGGCGACCGTCGTGGCGAGGACGTGGCGAGTCCGGCCGGGACGGCGAGGTCAAGGCGACCGTCGTGGCGAGGACGTAGGAGAGTCCGGCCGGGCGGCGAGGCCACGGGCGATGTTCAGGGCCGACGACGATGCATGGGTGTGGCGAATCAGCTGAGGGCTGCGGTGACGGCGAAGCTCAGGGGGCGGGCGGAGCCGACGCCGCCGCGACCCAGTAGAGCTGCTTGTGGCCACGCGCTTCCATCTCGGACGCCACTTCCTCGGCCTCCGCCCGGGAAGCCCGCTTCGTCACCACGAAACGGTTCCCGTTGTCATCCTGCCGCCAGACCACCCACACCGATTCCGTCACCGTCTCATCCTGCCGCGACCCAACAACCTTTGCTTGTACGGTCCACCCCGGAACCGTGCCGGTCCCCGCGACCGATGCGCCACTCCCGGCCGAAGCGCGCCCGCCGGGCCGAATGCGGTGGTCCCGGAAACCCGGCGGCTCCCCGGTGCTGTCCAGGCACCGCCGAGACGGCGCTGACGTCCAGCCGACCAGGCGGTTCCCGGCCGACCAGGCCGTTCCCGGCCGACCAGGCCGTTCCCGGCTGGCCCCAGTGCTCTCCGAACGCCGGCCCTGGCAACTCTGGTGACCAGCCGATCCTGCCGTTTCGGCTGGTTGGTGCGGCTGTCCGAGCGCCACCCCGGTGACCAGCCGACCGTGCCGTTCCCGCTGGTTGGTGCGGCTGTCCCGGTGCCACCGGGACAGCACCGAGGGTCGGCCGGGGGTCAGTGGACCGCGGGCTGGACGGTCAGGGTGGCTGTGTCGGCGTTCAGGTGGGCGGGGACGCCCAGAGGGACCGCCAGCTGGGTGGGGCCGTGACCGATCGGGAGGCCGGACAGGACCGGGATGTTCAGCAGGGTGAGGTGTTCGGCGAGGACGCGGTCGGCATCGGGGCAGGCGGTGAACGCGCCCACCGCCACTCCCGCGAGGCCGTCGAGCATGCGGGAGCGCCGCAGCTGGACGATCATGCGATCCACGCGGTACGCGGCCTCGTTCACCTCTTCGATCAGCAGGATCGCGCCGGTCAGGTCGGGCTGGTGCGGGGTGCCGGCGGTGGCCGCCAGCAGGGTCAGGTTGCCGCCGAGCAGGGTGCCCTCGGCCTGGCCGGGACGGTGGACGGGCGTGCCCTCGGCGGCCGGGGCGGCGCTGACGGTCAGCGGCACGGGCGTCATCAGCGCCTGGCGCGCCGCGGCCGTGGTCGGCGGATCGTTGAGCAGGGTGCTTCCGGTGGGGCCGTGGACGGTGGCCAGGCCGGCCTCGTGCCACAGGGCCAGGTGCAGGGCGGTGATGTCGGAGAAGCCGATCACCAGCTTCGGGTCGGCGCGCACGGCCCCGTAGTCGAGGTCGTCGACGATGCGCTGGGTGCCGTAGCCGCCCCGCAGGCACAGGACGCCACGGACCTCCGGATCGCGGAACGCCTCCTCCAGATCGAAGCGGCGCTCGTCGTCCGTACCGGAAAGGAAAAATCGCCTGCCGAGAGTGTGCCTGCCCGGCCTGGTGCGCAGCCCCCAGGCCGCCAGAATGCCGGCCGCGTCGGCGGCCTGCGTCTCGGTGACCGGGCCGGCCGGCGCCACCAGGGCCACGAGGTCGCCGGGCCCCAGGCGCCTCGGCCGGATCGCGGCCCGCAACGACGGTGTCGTCAGCGCCGGTCGGCGGCGGCGTAGGAGACGGCGGCGGTGACGGCGGAGACCGCGATCACCGACGGCCAGGAGCCGATGCGCTTGGCCAGCGGGTGCGAGACGGCGAACGCGCCGAGGTACGTCGCGACCAGGGCGCCGGTGGTGACCGGACCGGTGCGGCGCGCCCACTCACGGCCGGCGGCCAGGCCACCGGCGGCGAGGACGGCGCCACCCAGCGGGCGGATGCCGGTGCGGCGGGCGATCTGCCATCCGCCGATCAGGGAGCCGGCGGTGATGACCGCGGTCGGTACGCGCATGACCCCGACCGTACACGGCGGCCCCGCGGCCCGGCCCACGACTCGGCGGCGGCCGTCAGGGTGACGCCGTGACCGATGCGAACGACTCCCCGACCGGGTGATGGTGGTCGATGACCATCCGGTCCGGCGCACCGCCGACACCCGCCGGTCCGCCCGCTCCACCCGGGGGTGGCGACCACGGTGGCCGGCGGCTAGCCGAGTTTCAGGACCACGAACTCGTCGGGCCCCTCCTGGACCACCTCGATCTCGTCGAACCCGCAGCGTTTCAGCGCCCGGATCGACGCCACATTGTGGACCGCGGCCTCGGCGTACAGCGGGCGGGTCTCCTCCTGCCCGGGGCCGATGAAGGCCGTCAGCGCGCGGGTGCCGAGCCCGCGCCCCCAGAACTCGCGGCCCAGCCAGAACCCGACGAGCCGCCGGCCGTCCTGCCACCAGGCCACGATGTTGCCGGCCACGGCGCCGTCGACGACGATCGCCCGAGCGCGCCCGGTCGGGTCGCCGAGCACCCGCCGCTGCCAGTGCTCGACGAACGCGTCGCGCTCGCGGCCGGGGAAGTCGGCCCGCCGCTGGGCCTCGGGATCGTTCTGCTGCGCGAAGAAGACCTCGATGTCGCCGGCCTCGACCGGGCGAAGCCGCACCGCCGCACTGTCGTCCACTCGTCGACTCTACGCGCCACTCGCCGACCGATCGGGAAAGTACTTGCCTGACTGGAAAGTGCTTGTGTACTTTCCTGCTAGGAAAGTTGATTCCGGAGGAGGAAGTAATGGACATCCCCCCGACCGATGCCGAGTTCGCCCTGGCCGAGGTGCAGGCCCGCCGCGAGCAGGTCGTCGACACCAATCTGGTGCCCACCTGGTTCTGGCCCTCGGTCGGCGGCCTGATGCTGCTGTTCGTCGGCGCGATGGAGACCGGTGTGTCCTGGGTGATGGCGGTGGGCACGATCGTCTACACGCTGGGCCTGGCCGCGGTGATCCTCGCCGTGGTCCGCAAGGCCCGGGTCCAGGTGCGGTTCGAGCTACTCGGCGCACGGGGCATCGGCGCGATCCTCGGCTTCGCCGCCGTCCTGGTCGTGATCGGTGTCGGCCTGGGATTCGGGCTGGAGGCGCTGTCGGTCCCGTTCCCGGCGTTGCTGGCCACGCTGCCGGTGTCCGTCGGCCTGACCGTGGGCGGCCCGGCGCTGATGTCCTACCTGCGGCGGCTGATGCTGTCACGCCCGCTGGCGGGTTCCCGGTGACGCCCCGGTTCGACGAGCTGATCCACGCGCCGACCCGGCTGTCGCTGGTGAGCCTGCTGGCGGCGACCGACTGGGCCGAGTTCAAGTTCCTCCGCGACAGCCTGGCGATGTCCGACTCGGCCCTGTCGAAGCAGCTCACCACGCTGGAGGAGGCCGGCTACGTGGAGATCCGCAAGTCGTTCATCGCGAAACGGCCCCGGACGTCGGTGAAGCTGACCGCTCCCGGTCACGAGGCGTTCGCCGGCCACGTGGCCGCCCTGCAGGAGATCGTGGCCCGGGCCGGCCTCGCGGTCCTGCCCGATCAGGTCGGCTGACGACGCAGCCGGCCGTGGGCCTGCGAAGGGCTCAGCGGAGCGGCAGGTCGACGCGGCGGCCGAGGCCCCACTCCGGGGCCTCGTCGTCGGTGACCATCGCGAACGCCCCGGCCGGCACATCGGGGAGTGAGACCGCCCGGGAGGCGGCGGCGAGCAGTTCCTCCTCGCCGGCCCCGCCCAGGAGGAAGACGTAGACGTCCCCGAACTCCTCCCCGTCGTCGGGCACCTCGACGTCTCCGCCCTCCTCGAGTTCGGTGAGGAACTCCTCGATCCGGTCGATCCAGAGGTGCGGGCCGGACACCGGGACCATCGGGACGTGGATCTCGACGACGACTTCGGCCATCCCCCCATGCTCAGCCACCCCGCCGCCGCCCGCAGCCTCTTCACGGCTTCGGGCGGCGGCGTCGCGCTGTCAGTCGGTGACCGGCGGCAGGGACCGGGCGGCCTTCAGGGCGGCGGCCGCGGCCTGGTACGGGTTGTACGTGTAGCTGCGCGACAGGGTGCCGGTGACGGTGAAGTAGGAGGCGGCGAGCTTGGCCGGATCGGTGGCGATCTCGCCGCGCCCGGGCACGTCGTTGCCGTCGTCCCAGCCCCACGGCGCGTTGGCGGAGTTGGTGCCGCAGGAGAAGGTGCCGGTGCCGCAGCCGCCGGTGGTGTCCCCGGCGAAGGTGCCGAGCGACGCGAACAGGCTCGCGTTGGTGCGCTGCGCCCACAGTCCGCCGTCGGCGAAGATGTCGATCAGCCGGTAGCGGACGTCCCGGTCGTTGGCGTTGCCCGGGGACTCGGAGACGCTCAGTGACGGGTAGTAGACGATCCCGTCGCCGTCGATGTCGTACTGCGGCCACGCCTTGAGCCCGTGCCCGCCCCGCTCCTGGGCGGTGACCGGGTGCTGGAACGCGTCGTGCGGCGACGACTGCAGTTGCAGGGTCCCGTCGATGGTCTCGGCCCCGTTGGCCCATCCGCTGGCCGACGGCTTGTACGAGTAGAAGTCGCTGTGTGCCACCGTGACCGCGCCCTTGAGGCTGCCGTACTCCGAGCCGTCCTTCTCGACGATCTCCAGCACGCCCTCGCCGTCGTTCTCGTGCTCGGTCTCGAAGAACGGGTGGTCGATCCAGTCGCGCGGGTGGAAGAACAGGTACGTCAGGTACCAGTGGGTGCTGGTCTCGACGACCGAGTAGTAGACGGCGGCGTCGGTGTTCGTCCCGGTGTTGTCCCAGTTGTCCCGGCCGTTCAGGTTCCCGTCGAAGTCGTACCGCGTGATGTAGTCGCTCTTGCCCGCCAGCGCGTGCGACCCGGTGGTGTCGACGTCCTGGTAGTGGATGGGCGCCCAGCGCAGCGCGATCTCGGCCCGGCCGGGCGCCGCGTGCGCGGGAGTGGTCAGCGCGGTGGCGATCAGGGCGCCGGCCGCCAGGGAGCGGATGATTCGCACACGTCCTCCAATTATCGGTGGACGTGAATATAAAAGGTTCTTCACGAAAAGAGGTGGAGGACAGGTGAACTAGTCTGGGCCGGTGACTGACGCCCGGCTGCGCGAACTCGTGCTGATGCGGCGTGTCCGCGACCGGATCGACCGTGACTACGCCCAGCCGCTCGACGTCGAGGCGCTCGCGCGTTATGTGCACGTGTCCGCGGGGCACCTGAGCCGGCAGTTCAAGGCGGCGTTCGGCGAGTCGCCGTACAGCTATCTGATGACCCGCCGGATCGAGCGGGCGATGACCCTGCTGCGCCGGGGCGACCTGAGCGTCACCGACGTGTGCTTCGCGGTCGGCTGCTCGTCGCTCGGTACGTTCACCACCCGGTTCACCGAGCTGGTCGGCATCTCGCCGGGCGCCTACCGCAAACTCGGCGCGGACGAGTGGCGGGGACTGCCCGGATGTGTCACCAAACAGGTGACCCGACCGGTCAGGAATAGAGAAGTCCCCGGCGACCGCCCGTCTCTAGCATCGAGTGCATGAGCAGCCTGGTCATTCACTCCACGTTCCTGCCCGCCGACGACCCGGAGAAATCCCTCGAGTTCTACCGCGACGGCCTCGGCTTCGAGGTGCGCAACGACGTCGGTTACGGCGACATGCGCTGGATCACGGTCGGGCCGCCCGGCCAGCCGCAGACCTCGATCGTCCTGCACCCGCCGGTCACCGACCCGGGCATCACCGACGACGAGCGCCGGGTCATCGCCGAGCTGATGGCCAAGGGCAGCTACGCCGCCATCATCCTGGGCGCCTCCGACCTGGCGGAGACCTTCGACAAGCTCCAGGCCACCGGCGCTGACGTGGTCCAGGAGCCGGCCGATCAGCCGTACGGTGTCCGGGACTGCGCGTTCCGCGACCCCGCGGGCAACCTGGTGCGTATCAACCAGCTCGGCTGAGAGAGGACCTCGATGACCGCCCACCGCTCGATCCGTGTGCACGGAGCCCGGGTCAACAACCTCAAGGACGTCAGCGTCGAGATCCCGAAACACCAGCTCACCGTCTTCACCGGGGTGTCCGGCTCGGGCAAGAGCTCGCTGGTGTTCGGCACGATCGCGGCCGAGTCGCAACGGCTGATCAACGAGACGTACAGCGCGTTCGTTCAGGGGTTCATGCCGACCCTGGCCCGGCCGGACGTGGACGTGCTGGAGGGCTTGACCACGGCGATCATCGTCGACCAGGAGCGGATGGGGTCCGACCCGCGCTCCACGGTCGGCACCGCCACCGACGCCAACGCGATGCTGCGGATCCTGTTCAGCCGACTCGGCGATCCGCACATCGGCTCCCCGCAGGCGTACTCCTTCAATGTCGCCTCGATCTCCGGGGCCGGCGCGGTGACCGTGGCGAAACACGGCGCCCAGGTCAAGGAGCGGCGCAGCTTCAGCATCACCGGCGGCATGTGCCCGCGCTGCGAGGGCCGCGGCAACGTCAACGACTTCGATCTGACCCAGCTGTACGACGACACCAGGTCGATCAACGAGGGCGCCATCGCGATCCCCGGTTACAGCATGGAAGGGTGGATGGGCCGGATCCTCCGGGGCTGCGGCTTCTTCGACGTGGACAAGCCGATCGGCAAGTTCACCAAGCGTGAGCTGAACGATCTGCTCTACAAGGAGCCCACCAAGATCAAGGTGGAGGGGATCAACCTGACCTACCAGGGTCTGATCCCCGGCATCCAGAAGTCGTTCCTGTCCAAGGACGTCGACGCGATGCAGCCGCACATCCGGGCCTTCGTGGAGCGGGTCATCACGTTCACCACCTGCCCGGAGTGCGACGGCACCCGGCTCGCCGAGCACGCCCGCAACTCGAAGATCAACGGGGTCAGCATCGCCGACGCGTGCGCGATGCAGATCAGCGATCTGGCCGGGTGGGTGCGCGGCCTGGACGAGCCGTCGGTCGCCCCGCTGCTGGAGAAGCTGCAGCACACCCTCGACTCGTTCGTCGAGATCGGCCTCGGCTACCTGTCGCTGGACCGCCCGGCCGGCACGCTCTCCGGCGGCGAGGCGCAGCGCACCAAGATGATCCGGCACCTCGGGTCGGCGCTCACCGACGTCACCTACGTCTTCGACGAGCCCACCATCGGCCTGCACCCGCACGACATCCAACGGATGAACGAGCTGCTCCTGCGCCTGCGCGACAAGGGCAACACGGTGCTCGTGGTGGAGCACAAACCCGAGGCCATCGCCATCGCGGACCGGGTGGTCGACCTCGGTCCGGGCGCGGGCACCTCCGGAGGGCAGATCTGCTTCGAGGGTACGGTCGAAGGCCTCCGCGCCAGCGGGACCATCACCGGCCGTCACCTGGACGATCGGTCGAAGCTGAAGGCCACGGTCCGTACCTCGGCGGAGAAGCTGGAGATCCGCGGCGCCGCCACCCACAACCTGCGGAGCGTCGACGTCGACATCCCGCTCGGCGTGCTGGTCGTGGTGACCGGGGTGGCCGGCTCCGGCAAGAGCTCGCTGATCCACGGCTCGGTCGCCAGGCGCGACGGCGTGGTCGCGATCGACCAGACGGCGATCCGCGGCTCCCGGCGAAGCAACCCGGCCACGTACACCGGCCTGCTCGAACCGATCCGCAAGGCCTTCGCCAAGGTCAACGGGGTGAAACCGGCGCTGTTCAGCGCCAACTCCGAGGGCGCCTGCCCGACCTGCAAGGGCGCCGGCGTGATCTACACCGACCTGGGCATGATGGCCGGGGTGGCCACGCCGTGCGAGGAGTGCGAGGGCAAGCGCTTCGAGGCGTCGGTGCTCGACTACCGGCTCGGCGGGAAGGACATCAGCGAGGTCCTGGCCATGCCGGTGACCGAGGCCGAGCGGTTCTTCGCCGAGGGCGAGGCCCGGATCCCGGCCGCGCACGCCATCTTGAAGCGCCTGGTCGACGTGGGTCTCGGCTACCTGACGCTGGGCCAGCCGCTGACCACGCTGTCCGGCGGTGAGCGGCAGCGGATCAAGCTGGCCACCCACATGGGCGACAAGGGCGGCGTCTACGTGCTCGACGAGCCGACCACCGGCCTGCACCTGGCCGACGTCGAGCAGTTGCTGGGCCTGCTGGACCGCCTGGTCGACGCCGGCAAGTCGGTGATCGTCATCGAGCACCACCAGGCCGTCATGGCGCACGCCGACTGGATCGTCGACCTGGGCCCGGGCGCCGGTCACGACGGCGGGCGGGTGGTCTTCGAGGGCACCCCGGCCGACCTGGTCGCGGCCCGTTCCACGCTGACCGGCGAGCACCTGGCCGACTACGTCGGCGCCTGAACAGTTTCGACACCATTTCGTGTCGTGAGATAGAGCACGCGAATTGATCTCCGAAGTACGGCAGGATGCCCGATTCGTCAGTTGTCCCGGACGGATCCCCTCCTCCGCCCGGGTCACGCGACCTGCCCGGGAGGAGGAGGCGATCCGGTGCGGACGACCCTGACCGGGGGAATTGACGCGCATCGTCTTGGTGGGTGCTCGTACACTGCCAGATCGCGGCACCGGGGGAGTGTCGTTCTACCTCTCGAATGGAGATCTCTGCGCATGAAGCGCTTTGTGGCCGGCGCGGTCGCCGGCGTCGCCGCCGCGGCCCTCATGGTCGGGTGTGCGAACCAGATTCAGCAGCTGGAGCCGAAGCTCGAGCTGAAGAAGGCCGCGGAGGACCTCGGCGCGGCTGACAAGCTGGGCTTCACCATCAAGGCCGGCGGCAGCGTCGACGACCTGATCGCCCTGGCGAAGAAGGAGTCCGGCGACGAGGGCTTCACCGACGAGGACGCGGACATCCTCCGCAAGATCTACAACTCGTCGTTCACCGTCGCCTGGGACAAGGCCGCCGAGGGTGTGAACGACGACAAGGCGCTGATCAACGCGACCATCGACGGCCTCACCGGCGCGGAGATCCGGGTCGTGGACCAGGTCGCCTACATCAAGGTGCCGGTCAAGGAGATCGCCGCGAAGTTCGGCGCTCCGGCCGACGAGATCGACCAGATGGCCGCCGAGGTCGGTAAAGAGATTCCGGGCATCGACAAGCTGATCGACGGCGGCTGGGTGTCCATCGCCGCGACCGACGTGGAGAAGTTCACCAAGGAGCTGGGCGGGGCGGGCGCTGCCACCCCGACGACGCAGGAGGAGAGCGAGAAGCTCGCCGCCGAGTTCAAGACCAGCGCGGAGAACCTGCTCAACGGCGCGGACGTGGTCCGTGACGCCAACGACCAGACCCACCTCACCGTGACCTCGTCGACCGTCAAGGCGCACGCCGAGGCGAAGCGGCTGGTCGAGGCGATCGAGAAGCTGGCGACCAAGGAGCAGGGCGAGATCCTGAAGGAGGCCGTCGGCGACAGCTTCGACACGCCGCCGGCCGACAAGCCGATCGTGCTCGACCTGTGGATCGACAACGGCAAGTTCAAGGCGTTCGAGATCAACTTCCTGCAGTTCGTCGAGGGCAACACCGGCCGTGCCTCGGTGCGTGTGGAGATCTCCACCAGCACCGAGATCACCGCGCCGGAGGGTGCCACCAAGCTCGACATCGCCCCGATCTTCGAGGCGATCAGCCAGGCCGGCGCGGGTCTCGCCGGCGCGGGCCTCGGCACCGAGGGCGCCGGCGGCGGCGACGCGAAGGTGTGGGCGGATCTGGTCGGCCAGCAGGCCGTGCTGTCCGCGCTCGCCGAGGGCGGCAAGCCCGCCAAGTACCTGCCGAAGGCCGCCAAGGAGGTCGCCTTCGGCGGCGTCCAGATCAAGGTCGTCCGCAGTGGCGTCGCCCAGGTCAACTCGGGCAGCACCGTCGCCTGCGTGACCGTCCCGGCGACGGCCAGCGGCAAGGCCAAGGTCGTCGCGGCCGCCTGCTGACGTTCCACATCCGGCAGAGCCCGGCCCGCCTTCCGGCGGGCCGGGCTCTCCCGTTTCCGGGGGTCGAGGTGCGCGGGCGCGGCGAAGCAGTTGCCGGGGTCGGTGTGCGGGTGCGCGAAGCCGTTTCCGGGGCCGGTGTGCGGGCGGGTGGCGGAGCGGTTCCCGGGGTCAGCGTGCGCGGGCGCGGCGCAGCAGCTCCGGGTCGTGGGCGTTGACGATGGTCAGCGACGGGTCGGCCGACGCCCACAGCTCGGCCAGACGGGCGTGGTTGGCGCGGACCAGTGCGCTGCACGGCGTCCGACTCGGCGGCGGTCAGGTGGACCCGGGCGTGCGGGAAGTCGGCCAGGCCGCCCGTGTGGTCGGCGTCGCCGTGGGTGAGCACGATGTCCCGTACCGCCGCGGGGTCGTGACCCAGACGCCGCACCTGCCGTGACGCGGTCTCGGAGGCGTCGAGGACCGGCCGGATGAGGTGGCGCGCGCCGCCGATGCGGCGTGCCGGATCGGCGGCGTCGCGCAGACCGAACCCCGAGTCGACGAGCAGCAGGCCGTCGCCGGTCTCGACGAGCAGCACGTGGCAGACCAGCCCGCCGGGCGTCAGCGCGGGCCGCATGGTGCCGCAGTTGAGGTGGTGGACCCGCATCGGCCGCCCCCGTTTCCCATTCGTCGGATCAGGTGCCGGGAATCCTATGCGCTGTGATCCCCCTGTGATGTCACCGTCTGTGGTGGAGGAATGGTTCAGCGCTGAAGATCGGTTTCCTTCGCGCGGCCCGACGCCGTCGACGGATTCCATTTCCCGGCGGGCGGTGACGCGCCTGAATTCTCCGGCGATCCGACGTGTGTGCGAACGGGATCGCCGCTGGCTGCGCGGTTGCGCCGGAAGACGGTCACCGAAGGTGATTGCGGTGCATGGAGTGCATTGAACGTCACTGATAGCCATACCCGTTCTTCACCGCGTAAGGTTCTTCCGGCTCAGTTGATCAACTGTGGGCACGACCCTGGCGAAGGAGACCGATAGGGACCAACTACTCTTCTGGCTTCGTCCACATCGGACATCTCTCCTGCTGACTCCTTCCCCCTCAAGGAGATAGATAATCATGGCTACAGTAGCCGCGGCCATGGCCCGCCGTACGGTCACCGCGCGCGCTGCCTGGGCACTGGGCGCCACCACGTCCGCCCCCATGGTCGTTCTCGTCGGCGGTATCGTCGCGACCTACGCCGGTTCCGCGGTGACCGCGCTCCCGCTGCTGTTCGTCCTCGTCGGCGCCGTGGTCACGCTGCTCCTGGTCGGCTATGCCGCGATGGTCCGCGCCGTGCCGCACTCGGCCCCCTACTACGCCATCGCCGCCCGCGGGCTCGGCGCGACGAGCGGTGTCGCGGCCGGCTTCGTCGCCCTGCTCGCCTACAACGCTCTCCAGATCAGCCTCTACGGACTGTTCGGCGCGATCATGTCCGGGATCACCGGCCTCGACGCGTGGTGGCTGTTCGCGGCGCTGGCGATCGGCGTCGTGTCGGTCCTCGGCACCCGCCGCATCGTGCTCTCCACCCAGATCGTGATGGGCGTGCTGGTCGCGTCGCTGGTGGTGGTCGGCCTGTTCGTCATCGTCGGGTTCGTCGACGCGCAGCACGGCATCCCGGTCGCCGCCTTCGACCCGGCCGGCCTGAGCGTCCCCGGTCTCGGCCTCGCCGTCGCCCTCACCCTGGCCGCCTACACCGGCCCGGAGGGCATGGCCGCCTTCATCGAGGAGGAGGACAGCGGCGAGGGCCGGCGTGGCCGGGCGATCAGCCGCGGCATGATGATCTGTGCGCTCAGCCTGATCGGCGTCTACACCGCGGCGGCCTGGGCGATGCAGGCCGCGACCGGCTCCGGCGAGGTGGCCGCCGCCGCCAAGGCCGACGACAACCTGCCGGTGACGCTGCTGTCCGACCGCGTGCACCCGGTGTTCGGCATCCTCGGTGTGATCGTCCTGGTCCTGGCGATCCTCACCTCGCTGATCAGCTTCCACAACATCATCAACCGGTACGCGTTCGCGATGAGCCGGGAGCAGGTCCTGCACCAGTTCCTGTACCGCACCGGCGCCGGCACCGCGGCCGACGCCCCGGTCGGCGCGAGCCGCGCCCAGAACGCGCTCGCCGCCCTGGTGGTGCTGGGATGGGCGATCTCCGGCGCCGACCCGCAGACCACCCTGTTCGGCTGGGCCAGCACCGTCGGCGCGATGGGCCTGCTCGCCCTGCTGATCGTCTCGGCGGCGGCCGCGCTGCGCTACTTCGCCCGCAACAGCGACTCGGGCGAGAGCGGCTGGGCCACCACGGTCGCGCCCCTGTTCGGACTGGCCTTCGGCATCGCCATCCTGGTCACCATGCTCCTTCAGCTCGACGTCCTGGTCGGCGCCGAGCCCGGCTCACTGGCTCCGTACGCCCTGCCCGCCCTGCTCGTCGTCGCCGCGCTCGCCGGCGTGTGGCGGGCGATCAGCCTGCGCCGCTCCCGGCCACAGGTCTACGAGGGCATCAGCCACGGCGTGCCCAGCGTGTACGCGGTTCCCGACCGCATCGACCTCTGAGCCCCGCGAAGGGAAACCGAGATCCCATGTCGTACAACGTCCCCGGCCGACATGCTCAGCCCTCCTGGGACGACGGCTCCCCGACCCCGCCCTGGGGGCCGCCCGTCTCGCCGCAGCAGTCCCAGCAGTACCCGCCGCAGCAGTACCCGCAGCAGCCCGCCTACCCGCAGCAGCCGTCGTGGCACCAGCACGCCGCCCCACCGCCGCCGCCCCCGCAGTGGCAGCCGCAGGGCGGTCCCACCCAGGAGGACCGGCGCTGGGCGTACCTGCGGCACAGCGCCGGCACCAGCCTGCGCGGGATCAATGCCATCCACGTCACCCGGGCGCTGGAGCGGCTGCACTCCCGGGACCAGCCGCTGGCCCCGCACGGCGTGACCCTGTTCTTCGTCACCGAGGCGCCCACCCAGCACCTGGGCTACCAGGTGCTCAGCGCCTCCCGCTGGGGTTACGCCGGCCCCGAGTACGACAACCTGGTCGCGTTCCTGACCGGTCTGAACGCCACCGCCGAGACCTTCATCGCCCAGCACGAGAAGGCCGGCCGCGTGTGGGACCCGCGTGACCCCGACTACCTGATGGTCAACGTCGGCGACATACAGCGCCCGTCGACGCCGACCCGCTACGTCGGGATCGGCATGGAGACCCTCAACACCGAGAGCCGGCAGTGGTACGACGTGGTGCCGGTCCTGCTCAGCTCGGGCATCAGCAGCCTCCAGGCGATGAGTTACGTCCCCGGGGAGGGGGCGGCGCTGCTCGTCGACGGCTCGGAGATCCGGGTGGTCCGTGACGACAACCGCCGGGGCCGGGGCAACGACCTGGTCTGCAACAACCCGCTCGACGCGACCCAGGTCTACTCCACCACCCAGAACGTGCCGGAGAAGCTCGGCGCGCAGCTGCGCCAGGCCTGGCCGGCGTTCCAGGAGCTGGCCCGGACACTGGCCGGCCACCTGAACCCAAGCGGTCAGGTCTGGTGAATGCGGTGGACGCGCCTGCGATATGGCCGGGGGACTGGTCCGAGGCCCTGCGACTGGACCGGGCCCCCGGCCTGATCGACATCGACGCGGTGCTGACCATGATGGTCGCCCGCGCCGCCCAGGCCCAGCGCCGGACCATCGGGTTCCCGGCGGCCACCGACATCGACTGGAGCCGCACCCTCGGGCTGTTCACCCGCCTCTTCAACAACGTCGGCGACCCCGGCACGGCCCCGTCCGGCGCCGCGCACACCAACGCGCTGGAGGTCGAGGTCATCCGGTGGTTCGCCGACGTCGTCGGGCTGCCGCAGAACGACCGCTGGGGGTATGTGACCTCCGGCGGCACCGAGAGCAACATCGCCGCGCTCCGGGTGGCCCGTGACCGCTACCCGGACGCGGTGCTCTACCTGACCCACGCCAGCCACTACTCGATCCGCAAGACCGCCGGGCTGCTCGGCATCCACCCGCACGACGTCGCCATGGTTCGCGACAGCTGGTACGGGGAGATGGACTACGGCCACTTCGAGCAGCTGGTGGCCCGGCACAGCGGCCGTCCCGCGATCGTGGTCGCCACCGCCGGCACCACCCTGTGGGAGGCCGTCGACCAGCCGGACCGGATCGAGACGATCCTCGACGAGTACGGCGTGACCCGCCGCCACGTGCACGTCGACGCCGCGCTGTCGGGCATCCCGCTCGCCCTCGACGGGATGCTCGGACTGGGCGCCGGCAGCCCGATCGACAGCATCGCCATCTCCGGGCACAAGTTCCTGGGCACGCCGATCCCGTGCGGTGTGGTGGTGATGCGCGACAGCGTCCGGGTGGAGCGGGGCGAGCACATCAACTACACCGCCACCCTGGACAGCACGGTCCTCGGCTCGCGCTGCGGGCAGGCGGCGGCCCTGTTGTGGACGGCGATCGCCACCTACGGCCGCAACGGCCACCAGGCGCGGGCGCTGCGGGCCCGGCGGATCGCCGCGTACGCCGTGGAGCGGATCAGCGCGCTCGGCTGGCCGGTCTACCGTCACCCGGACGCGTTCACCGTCGTGCTGCAGACCCCGCCGGCGGCCCTGACCGCCGAGTTCGGCTGGGTGCTGTCCACCGACGGCGACTTCTGCCACATCATCTGCATGCCCGGGGTGACCAAGGAGGTCGTCGACGAGTTCGTCGCCGACCTGGGGCGTGTCGTCGCCCGCTGGGCGGTGATGGCCGAGTGCCGCAGCCGGCCGGTCTGGCGGGGCCTCGAGGCGGGGGAGGACCGGATCCTGTCCGCGTGACGAGTGCCGGGGCGAGCACCCGGGTGACAGCATGCAGTCTGTGGCGCAGCGGCTGATTCTGATCAACGGGCTTCCCGGGTCGGGCAAGAGCACCCTCGCCGGACGGCTCGCGCCCGCGTTACGCGTACCCCTGATCGGCAAGGACGCCCTGAAGGAGGCGATGGCCGCCGCCGTGCCCGGTGTCCCGCCGGGCGCTCTCGGGCCGGTCGCCTCGCAGGTGATGTGGGAGCTGGCGGCCGCCACACCGGGCGTGGTGATCCTGGAGAGCTGGTGGTTCCGCCCGCGTGACCTGGGGTTCGTCGCCGAGGGCGTGGCCCGCTCGGGGGCGGTCAGCACTGTCGAGATCTGGTGCTCGGTGCCGCCCGGGGTGGCCGTCGAACGCTACCGGGCGCGCGGCCGGCACACCGTCCACGAGGACGACCGGCGGCTCGCCGAGGACTGGCCGCGCTGGGCCGCCGAGGCACGGCCGCTCGACATCGGCCCGACCATCGTCGTCGAGACCGACCGGCCGGTCGTCGCCACGCACCTCATCCAGGCGATCACCCAGGCCATCGGTGGCGTGTAGGAGTTGGTAAGGCGTACGACCCCGCATGGTTGTCCGAGCCGACGAGAATGGCATGGGTCAGCGGGGCTCATCGAGAGGGCGGACGTGTACGAACTGGTCAAGAGGGTCGTCCGATTGCGGGTGGAAGGGGCCGAGCACGTGCCGGCCGACGGCCCGGTGCTGCTGGCGTCGAACCACCTCTCCATCACGGACTCGACGTTCCTGCCGATGGCGGTGGCACGGCACGTCACCTTCATGGCGAAAGCCGAGTACTTCACCGGGCGCGGGCCGTTCGGGCGGTTCGTCTCCTGGTTCATGTCGCGTGACGGACAGGTCGCTGTCGACCGTGACGACAAGCGGGCCGCTGTCGCGTCGCTGGACACCTGTCTCGACGTGCTGCGCCAGGGCAACGCCTTCGCGATCTACCCGGAGGGCACCCGCTCGCCGGACGGGCGGCTCTACCGGGGGCGGACCGGGGTGGCCTGGCTGGCGCTGAAGTCGGGGGCGCCGGTGGTGCCGGTGGCGATGTTCGGCACCGACCGGGTGCTGCCGCCCGGCTCGGTCATCCCGCGGCCGGCCCGGGTGCGCGTCGTCTTCGGCAAGCCGGTGCAGCTCGCGGCGATCGCGAGCGACCCGGAGAACGCCCGGGAGCGGCGCGCGGCCACCGAGGCGATCATGGCGGCGATCGGCAAGATCTCCGGACAGGAGTACGTGCCGAAGTACGCCCGGGCCTGACCGTCGAAAGGGCGCCCCAGCTGCTGGATCATCGCGGCGGGACGCCCTTTCGTCGGCATTCCTCCGCACATCCTGCTGCAGTTGCCACAAGTTTGCAACAGTGCCGCCGGGTTGATCACGCCCGGTTGCCGGTCCGCGCGCCGGCACATCCGCCGAGCCGGATGGCCGGCCTTCTGTCCGGCCGCACCCCGAAAGCGCCTCACCGCACCTTGCCGCGTCCGGGACGGCCGCCTGAACCCTGCCGCCCTACGGCGGTCACTGGAGTTCGCTGAACCTCTTGCCGGAGCGCATGTCGCTGATCATGATCAGGACGCCGGCCGCTCCGCCGTGCTCGTCCACCCAGTGGCTCACCACGCACGCCGCCAGCAGATATTTGCGATCGGACCCGGGCTCGCCGAACGTCGCCCAGTCCGCGTCGACGATCGGCGCCGCCTCCTCGTAGGGGACGCGGCACCGGTTGCCGCCGTTCGCCGGGTCCAGGTAGCGGGGGTCGTCGGAGATCAGCACGGCCAGACCCTCGTCGAACCAGTCGGGCACCGACTCGTACTCCGAACCGAGCCGTTGGTGCAGCTCGATGTGGGCCAGCTCGTGGGTCGCGATGGTCTCGTTGGCGCCGTCGGGCGAGAGCCGCAGCGCCCACCGGCCGAACGCCTGCCCCTTCTCGCCGCCCCCGCCGATGCTCCGATAGCACTCCGCGGTGGCGCAGATGAGCACCCGGGCGTCCGAGGTCCGCTCGCCGTAGAAGGCGCTGATCCGCTGCTCCGCCGCGTCGACGGTCCGGTGATACGCCGCGTCGTCGCGCTCGGCGTAGACGCCGTCGCCCAGGCTGGACAGGCCGTAACACTGGGGGCAGGCGATCGCGGCGATCGACGGGGCGGCCACCGCCGTCGCGCCGACGGCCAGGCCGAGCAGGCCGGCCACCACCCCGGCGATGATCCAGCGACGCTTGGGCATGCGGCCGAGGATAGCCCGTCAACCTGTCGACGCGGACCGGCCGGGTGATTCGGTGAACGCGACCCGGGTGGCCCATCGACAGGCGAACCGTGAGCATCCACTATGGCCTGAAGATCGGTAGGGGAGAAGTTGACTTCTCCCCGCCCTAATGGACGGGGATTCCAGCGGTCGTCCGCCGGGTTTCCTGCTTCATCGCCTGCTGCCCCGCACGGAGGTTCCCCCGTTGAGGTCTTACGCCGGCTCCACAGGCAGACACCGCCAGCCCGGCGGCC
>NZ_FONV01000025.1 GCF_900113015.1 Actinoplanes philippinensis | reverse complement strand
AATGCTTTGGGTTCCTCCAGGACGGCCGCGCCGGGCCCCTGAACCGGGTCCCGCTCGCTCGCCCGTCTCCCTGGCGGCTCGGTAAACATTACTCGTCCACCCCGGCAACTCCAAATCGGGGTCCCGCGACCCCGGTCACACCCGGAAAAGCTGTGGCCCCGGTGCTCGACGACGAGCACCGGGGCCACGAAACAGCAGGTCAGGGCAGCAGTTCGACGCCGGCGAAGGTGCGCTTGCCGCGCCGCAGGACCAGGAAGCGGCCGTGCAGCAGCGCGGACGCCGGGACGACGGCCTCGGAGTCGGTGATGCGCTCGTTGTTCAGGTAGGCGCCGCCCTCGGCGATCGTGCGGCGGGCCTCGTTGGCGGAGGCCACGAGACCGGCGTCCTTCAGCAGCACTCCCACGGCCGGGAGCTCACCTCGTACCTCCAGAAGGCCTGCCTCGGACAACGCGGCGCGCAACGTGTCCGCGGACAGCTCGTCCAGCGAACCTCGCCCGAAGAGGGCCTGGCTGGCGGCGATCGCCTGCCGGGCCTCCTCGGGACCGTGCACCAGGGCGGTGAGCTCCTCGGCGAGGGCTCGCTGCGCGAGCCGTGCCTGCGGCCGCTCGGCCGTCGCCTTCTCCAGCTCCTCCAGCTCCTCGCGGGACTTGAAGCTGAAGTAGCGAAGGTACTGGTTGACGTCGCGGTCGTCGCTGTTGATCCAGAACTGGTAGAAGCTGTACGGCGTGGTCATGGTCGGGTCGAGCCAGACGGCGCCGCCCTCGGTCTTGCCGAACTTGGTGCCGTCGGACTTCAGGACGAGCGGGGTGACGAAGGCGTGGACCGGGCCGGCGCCCCGGCGCCGGACGAAGTCGACGCCGGCGGTGATGTTGCCCCACTGGTCGGAGCCGCCGAACTGCAGCTCGCAGCCGTGCTGGACGTGCAGCTGGTAGAAGTCGTTGGACTGCAGCAGCTGGTAGCTGAACTCGGTGAAGCTGATGCCGCTCTCGAGCCGGTTACGCACCACGTCGCGGGCCAGCATCTTGTTGACCGGGAAGTGCTTGCCGACGTCGCGCAGGAAGTCGACGACCGACATCGGGCCGGTCCAGTCGAGGTTGTTGACGAGGGTGGCCGCGTTGTCGCCGTCGTAGCTGACGAACGGGGACAGCTGAGTGCGGATGCGCTGCACCCAGCCCTCGACCACCTCGGGCGGGTTGAGGCTGCGCTCGCTGGACTCGCGCGGGTCGCCGATCTGCCCGGTGGCGCCACCGACGAGCAGCAGCGGGCGGTGGCCGGCGAGCTGGAGGCGGCGGGCGGTGCACACCTGCATGAGGTGACCGACGTGCAGCGAGGCGGCGGTGGGGTCGAAGCCCACATAGAACGTGATCGAGCCGCCGTCGAGCTTCTTGCGCAGCTCGTCGGGGTCGGTCGAGTCCTGGATCAGTCCGCGCCACAGCAGGTCGTCTACGAAAGTCACACCCGGATTCTCCCGCATCCCCCGGTGCGGATCACAAGTGGATTGGCCATGCTGGGCGGATGGGTCATCTGGGTTCCGCCAATCCACCGTTCGAGATCTCCAAGAAGAAGGCCGAGGCGCGGCTGGAGGCGGCGCAGGAGCGGTTGCTGCGGTTGCGGCTGCTGCTGGGCGGTCAGATCGGGGAGAAGAGGATCGGGCCGCCGTTGTGTGTGGTCTTCGAGGGCTGGGACGCGTCCGGCAAGGGCGGCGCGATCAAGCGGCTGGTGGCGCCGCTGGATCCCCGGCACGTACGGGTGGCGCAGTTCGCCGCGCCGACGTATGACGAGAAGCGGCACCACTTCCTGCAGCGGTTCTGGAACGTGCTGCCCGGCAAGGGCGGGATGGCGGTGCTGGACCGGTCCTGGTACGGCCGGGTGCTGGTGGAGCGGGTCGAGGGTTTCGCGACGGACGAGCAGTGGCGGCGGGCGTACGACGAGATCGCCGAGTTCGAGCGGACGCTGACCGCGGAGGGCATGATCCTGATCAAGTTCTGGATGCACGTGTCGGACGCGGAGCAGCTGAAGCGGTTCGAGAGCCGGCGTGACGATCCGTTGCGGCAGTGGAAGCTGACCGACGAGGACTGGCGCAACCGGGAGAAGCGTGCGGAGTACGAGGCCGCGGTCGAGGAGATGATCGACCGGACCGACCGGCCGAAGGCGCGCTGGCACGTGATCGCCGGGGACGACAAGCCGTATGCCCGGTTCGCCGTGGTGGAGCAGGTGTGTCACGTGCTGGAGTCGAAGCTGGAGAAACGAGGGTACGACTTGAACGCGTTTTGACCGGTCGAAATGGGACATTACGGATAAAGTGGCCGGATGATCATTTCGCGTGGCGTGGCCCTGCTGCTGGGTCTCGCCGCGGTCACGGCGCATCCGTCCGCCGCCGGCGCCACGCTGGGCCATCAGGCCGTTCAGGTGTCGGTCGAGCGTACCCGCGGCGGGTGGAACATGTCGGTCTTCCAGGTGTCCGGCGGCATCCGGGAGGCGGTCGAGGTGCTGCGGATGGCCTCCAGCCGGGCGTTCCGGGGGCTGCGGCCCCGCTACGTGCCGGCCGACCGGTCCGGCCGCTACCGGTACGAGGTGACGGTGACCTACCGCGACGGCGGCCACAAGCGGATCGTCACCTACTCGGACACCCCGGGCGCGCCGCCGCTGCTGTTCGAGGTCATCCGCAAGACCGAGACGTTTCCCACCCCGGTGTTCCCGCCGGGCTTCCCGTTCAGCTGACGAGGAGGGCCTCCCCCGGGGGGAGGGGGAGGCCCTGATCTCACATCGCCCGCTTGCGGGCCTCGGCCGCGTCCGGGGCGGCCACGGCCAGCTCGGCGAGCCGCCGGCACTCCGCCTCGGTGCGCGCGGCGAGAGCCGCCCGGACCGGGCCGATCGCCCGCGGGGACATCGACAGGCTGGTCACCCCGAGCCCGACCAGCACCGGGGCGAGCAGCGGATCGGCGGCCGCCTCCCCGCACACGCCGACCGGTTTGCCGGCCGCCCGGCCGGCCGCACCGCAGACGCCGATCAACTGGAGCAGCGCCGGCTGCCAGGGGTCGAGCAGGTCGGCCAGATCGCCGCACATCCGGTCGGCGGCGAACGTGTACTGGCTCAGGTCGTTCGTGCCGATGCTCAGGAAGTCGACCACCCGGAGCAGGTCGGCGGCCCGCAGCGCGGCGGCCGGAACCTCGATCATGACGCCGGCCTTGGGCAGGCCCGCTTCGCGCACCGCGGCCGCGAAACCGGTCGCCTCGTCCAGGGTGGACACCATCGGCGCCATCACCCACACGTCGGCGCCGGTCTGCGACCGGGCCTCGGCGATCGCGGCGAGCTGCGTGGTCAGCACGTCCGGGCGCTGCCGCGCCACCCGCAGGCCACGAACCCCCAGCGCGGGATTGGGCTCACCGTCCTGGTTGAGGAACGGCAGCGGTTTGTCGGCGCCGGCATCGAGGGTACGGATGACGACGCGCCGCCCGGCCATAGCCGTGAACACGTCCCGGTAGGCGGCGATCTGCTCGTCCAGGGTGGGCTCCTGGGCCCGGTCGAGGAAGAGCAGCTCGGTACGGAACAGGCCGATCCCCTCCGCGTGCGCCTCGTCAGCGGCCGGGACGTTCTTGGCCGAACCGACATTGGCGAGGAGCTTCACGGCGTACCCGTCCGAGGTCTCGCCCGGACCGGTCAGCGTGGACGCCGCGGCAGCCACCTCGGCCGCGCTCTGTGCCGCGGCCGTCGCCTCGGCCTCGGAGACGCCCACCCGCAGCTGCCCGGACGCGCCGTCGAGCAGCACCAGCGTGCCGTCCGGCACGGCCAGCACTCCGGGGCAGGCCACCACCGCGGGCAGGCCGAGCGCGCGGGCCAGGATCGCGGTGTGGCTGGTCGGGCCGCCGACCTCGGTGACCAGGCCGATCACCTGGTCGGGGTCGAGGTCCGCGGTGTCGGCCGGGGCCAGGTCGCGGGCCGCGAGGACGTAGGGGTGGCCGGGCGAGGGCACGCCCGGCATCGGCAGGCCGAGCAGCACCGCCACCGCGCGGTCGCGCAGGTCGTCCAGGTCCGCGACGCGTTCGGCGAGGTAGCCGCCGGCCGCCGCGAAGGCCTCCCGGAAGGTGGCGAAGGCGCCGTCGATGGCGTGCGGGGCGTCGTGCCCCTCGTCGATCAGCTCGCGGACGCCGTCGCGCAGCTCCTCGTCGTCGGCCATCAGCGCCTCGGCCCGCAGCACCTCGGCGACCGTGGCGTCGGTGGCCCGGTCGGCGCGGCGGCCCAGCTCGGCGACCACCTCGGCGAGCGCGGCCTCGGCCCGGCCGTACTCGGCGGCGGCGTCGGTGACCGGGACGGGGGCCGGAAGGGCCGGAGCGGCCGCGATCCGCAACAGCGGACCGGCGGCCGTCCCGGCGCACACCCCGATGCCGGTGAGCACCTCAGGCATCGGCGTCCAGGTCCTTCGCCAGCAGCTCGGCCAGGCTGTCCAGGGCCTCGTCGGCGCCCTCGCCCTCGGCCTCGAGGATCACCTCGGTGCCCTGTTTGGCGCCGAGGGCGAGCACCGACAGCATGCTCTTGGCGGGTACCGGCTTGCGGTCGCCGGACCGGATCGTGACCTTGACCGGGGCCTTGGCGGCCGCCTCGACGAAGATCTTCGCGGGGCGGGCGTGCAGGCCGCTGCTGGAACCGACGGTCACCGTGCGCGTGGGCATGGAGATCTCCTAACTAGGGCTCGATGGTGACCTTGATGGCCTCGCCGCGGGCGACGATGCCGAAGGCGTCGATCGCGCTCTCCAGCGGGAGGCGGTGGGTGATCAGGTCGGCGACCGGCACGGCGCCGGTGGCGACCAGGTTGAGGGCCTCCGCGTTGTGCGCGGGGCTGGACCCGTTGGCGCCGACGATCGTCAGCTCCCGGTAGTGCACCAGGTTGGAGTCGCAGGTGATGGTCGGGTTGTCCTTCGGCAGGCCGCCGAAGAAGCTGATCCGGCCCTGCCGGGCGGCCATCTGGATGGCCTGCTCCTGCGCCTTGCCGGAGGCGGCCGCCGTGATGATCACGTCGGCGCCGCGGCCGTCGGTGAGCTTGAGGACCTCCTCGACCGGGTCGACCTCGCCGGCGCAGATCGCGGCGTCCGGCTTGACCAGGTTGGCGGCCATCTCCAGGCGCTGCCGGCTGAGCTCGACCAGGAAGACGCGGGCGGCGCCGCGGGCCCGGGCCAGCCGGACGTGCAGGCAGCCGATCGGGCCGGAGCCGATGACGACGACGTCGTCGCCCTCGCCGACGCGGGCCAGGTTCTGCGCGTTCAGGGCGCAGGCGAGCGGCTCGGCCACGGAGGCCTCGGCGAACGAGACGCCCTCCGGGATCCGGTTCAGGCCGTCGACCTTCAGGACCTCCTTGGGCACCACCATGAACTGGGCGAAGCCGCCCTCGAAGTGGTAGCCCATCGAGACCTGGTTGGGGCAGATGGTCATCCGGCCACGCACGCACTCGGGGCAGTCGCCGCACGGGATCGCGGCGATGACCTGCACCCGGTCGCCGGCGGACCAGCCGTCTACACCCTCACCGACCTGCACGATCTCACCGGCGATCTCGTGGCCCATCACCCGCGGCGGGTGGATGTGGTGGTGGCCGAACTTCGAGATCTTCACGTCGGTGCCGCAGGTGGAGCAGTTCCGGACCCGGATCTTGACCTCACCGGGGCCGGCCTCGGGCTCCGGCGCGTCCTCGAAACGGACGTCGCCGGGGGCGTGGAATCGTACGACCTTCATTGTTTCGCTTCCTCCTGGATGCTCCCGAGCAGCCGGATCACGGTCTCGGGTTCGGTGGCCTCGCGCAGTTCGCGGGCCTGGTCCTCGTCGAGCAGGATCTCGGCGAGAGCGGCGAGGAGCTCGACGTGGCCGTCGCCCTGGGCGGCGATGGCCACGCACAGGGTGACCGGCTCGCCGTCCCAGTCGACGGTCTCCGGGAAGCGCAGCACCGCGAGGGCGTCCCGCTTCACCAGGTCCTTGCCGGCGAGGGTGCCGTGCGGGATGGCGACCCCCTCGCCGACATAGGTGGAGATCGACTGCTCCCGGGCGAGCATCGTGTCGATGTAGCCCGGTTCCGCGGCCCCGATCTCGACCAGGACCTCGCCGCAGCGACGGATCGCGTCGTCACGGCCCGCGGCCGTCTCCCCGAGCCGGATGGCCCGGGGGTCGAGCAACTGGTCAGACATTGAGATCGGTCCCCTGCTGGATGGCCTTGACCACGCGGGTCACGGCCGGGTCGCCGAGGAAGATCTGGAACGGGACGATCGGCTTGTCCGGCGCCACCAACCGCGCCCGGGCGGCGAGGCCGCTGTGGCAGACCACCACGTCGGCGTCGGCCGGGATCGAGTTCACCGGGGTGTGCTCGACCGTTACCCCGCTCTTGCCGAGCTGCTTGCGCAGGGTGCTGGCCAGCATCACGCTGCTGCCCATTCCCGCGTCGCAGGCGACGACGAGCTTGTGGATGTCCTTGCCGTTGATGGTTGCCATCGCTTCTCTCCTGTGGTGGTTACGCGGTGGTTACGCGTTTTCCTTGTGGCTTGCCTCGACGCCGTCGATGCTCTCCTCCGGCTCCTGGTCGGACTTGAGCTTGCCGAAACCGAGCAGCAGGGAGGCGACCCCGAAGGTGACCGCGGCGGCGATGATGACGCCGAGGATCATCCCGAAGTGGCTGCCCTTCGCGGTGACCGCGAAGAAGGCGAAGATGCTGCCCGGAGCCGGGGAGGCGACGGTGCCCGCGCCGGTGATCATGAAGGTGGCCACACCGGCCATGCCGCCGGCCATCATGGCCAGGATCAGGCGCGGCTTCATCAGCACGTACGGGAAGTAGATCTCGTGGATGCCGCCGAAGAAGTGGATGATCATCGCGGCCGGGGTGGTCGGGCGCAGCGACTTCGGGCCGAAGAAGAAGTACGCGAGGAGCAGGCCCAGGCCGGGGCCGGGGTTCGACTCGATCATGAACAGGATCGACTTGCCGCTCTCCGCCACCTGCTGCACACCGAGCGGGCTGAACACGCCGTGGTTGATGGCGTTGTTGAGGAACAGCACCTTGGCCGGCTCGACCAGGATCGACACCAGCGGCATCAGGCTGTGGTCGAGCAGCCAGTCGACGCCGTTGCCGGCCGCCGTGGTCAGCGAGTTGACGACCGGGCCGATGGCCAGTTTGCCGAGGATCGCGAAGCCACCGCCGATGATGCCGGCCGAGAAGTTGTCGACGAGCATCTCGAAGCCGGGCTTGATCTTGCCCTCGATGGCGTTGTCGAACAGCTTCAGGACGTAGGCGGTGAGCGGGGCGATGATCATCGCGCCGAGGAACATCGGCACGTCGGCGCCGACGACGACACCCATGGTCGCGGTGGCGCCGACGACAGCGCCGCGCTGACCGTGGACCATCCGGCCGCCGGTGTAACCGATCAGGACCGGCAGCAGGTAGGTGATCATCGGGCCGACGAGCTCGGCCAGGCTCTCGTTCGGCAGCCAGCCGACCGGGATGAACAGCGCCGTGATCAGACCCCAGGCGATGATGGCCCCGATGTTGGGCATCACCATCCCGGCGAGGTATCCGCCGAGCTTCTGGACGCGGGCCCGGAATCCGGTTCCGCTGACCTCGGGTGTGTACGAAGAGGCCATGAGGATCTCCATTTCGGTGTGGAGAGTTGATTGAGGGGGTTTGGCCGATCGGCGCTGACGCACCGGCCGGGGGATCAGGAGTGGAGGGGACGGGACGGGTCGGGGTCGGGGGTGACGCGTACCTGCGTACGGTCGAGGTCTGCGGGGGTGGGCATCCGGCTGCCCGGCAGCGAGACCGCGGCCGCGCCCCACGCCAGCCCTTCGGTGAGCGCCTCGGCGCCGCGCGCACCCGCCGCCAGGAAGCCGGCGAGCATCGCGTCGCCCGCGCCGACAGTGCTCCGCGGCACGCTGACCGGGGAGGCGCCGGCCAGGACGCCGTCCGCGTCGACCAGGACCGCGCCGTCGGCGCCGAGGCTGGCCAGGACCGCGCCGGCGCCCGCCGCGCGCAGCCGGCGGCAGGCCTCGATCACGTCGCCGAGGGTGGCCGGCTCCGCGCCGACCGCCTCGGCGAGCTCCTCGCGGTTGGGCTTGACCAGGGCGGCCCCGGCGGCGACGCCGGCCAGCAGGGCCGGGCCGCTGCTGTCGACGGCCAGCCGGTAGCCTGCGCCGACCAGCCGGGAACACAGGTCGGTGAAGGCGTCGATGCCCGGGCCGGGCGGCAGGCTGCCGCAGATGACCACCCAGTCGGCCTGCGCCGCGGCGTCCAGGACGGCCTTGCTGACCTGGGCGAACTCGGCGTCGGAGAGGACCGGGCCGGCCTCGTTGATCTTGGTGACCGTGCCGTCCGGCTCGGCCACGGTGATGTTGGAACGGGTCCGGCCGGCGATCGGCACGGACAGCAGGTCGACGCCCTCGGCGTTGAGCAGGTCGACGAGCTGCTCGCCCTCGGCGCCGCCGGTCGGCACGACAGCGGTGGAACGGACCCCGTTGGCGAGCAGCGCCCGGGACACGTTGACGCCCTTGCCGCCCGGGTCGATGTGGGAGTCGGCGGCTCGCAGCACCTCGCCGCGGACCAGGACGTCGACCTCGAGCGCCCGGTCGACGCTGGGGTTGAGAGTGACAGTGAGGATCATGCCTTCACCACCCGGACGCCGGTGGCCTCCACCTCGGCGGCGAGGTCGTGGTCGAGCCCGTTGTCGGTGATCAGCAGGTCGAGGTCGGTGAGCGCACCGAACTTCGCCAGGTAATCATTGCCGATCTTGGTGTGATCGGCGAGCAGCACCACCCGGCGGGCCGCGGCGATCATCGCCCGCTTGACCGCCGCCTCGGCCGGGTCGGGAGTGGTCATGCCACGCTCGACGGTGCACCCGTTGGTGCCCATGAACGCGACGTCCACATACATGTCGGCGAGCGGCCGCAGCGCCCAGTCGTCCACCGTGGCCAGCGTCTTGCCCCGGACCCGGCCGCCGAGCAGCAGGACCGTCAGGTTGGGCTTGACACCGAGCGCGGCGGCCAGCACCGGCGAGTTCACCACGACGGTGAGCTCGCGGTCGGCCGGCAGCAGCTGGGACAGCCGGGCCGTGGTCGTCCCGGCGTCCAGGATGATCGCCCCGTCCTCCGGGACCTCGGCGAGCGCGGCCTTGGCGATCCGCTCCTTCTCACTGATCAGGACCGCGTCGCGGGCGGCCAGAGCCGGCTCGAAGCCGAGCCGCTCGACCGGGATCGCGCCGCCGTGCACCCGGCGCAGAACACCGGAGCGCTCCAGCACCGTCAGGTCGCGGCGGATCGTCTCGGCCGTCACCCCGAAGGTCTCGGCCAGCGCCACGACGTCCACCCGGCCCTCGGCACGGGCCCGCCGGACTATCTCCTGCTGGCGTTCCTCCGCGTACATCCTTGCTCACCCGCCTGGTTCGTTTTGGCTTTGTCTTTGTTTACGCCCGGTTCTGCCCGAGCGCAATATGTCGAAGAGATTTCGGTCTCTTAAATTCGCAGGATCTTTGGCTTCAAAACGGGCCCAAATAGGAAAGTCCGGTTGTGTTGGTTTCCGGTTCCGTCCGCTTTGGGTTGAGCCCCACAACGCAGACGGGCGCGGCCCCACCTCTCGGTGGGGCCGCGCCCGTCTGATCGATCGCCCCTACCCGGGCGAGGGGTCCTTCATGCCGGCGGGGAACCGGCGAGCGCTAACCGCGGTACGCGGGCAGCCCCAGGGTCTTGCGGATGGCCTGCTGCACCTCGTCGACCGGGGGACGGCCGTCCACGTCGTGCACGACCTCCTTGCGCCGGAACAGCTCCAGCACCGGCCGGGTCTTCTCGTGGTAGTCGGTGAGCCGCGACTCCAGCGCCTCCGGGGTGTCGTCGGCCCGGGTGATCAGCTCGTGGCCGCAGATGTCGCAGCGGCCCTCCTGCTCCGGGCGGTCGGCGATCAGGTTGTAGTCCATGCCGCAGCTCGGGCAGAGCCGGCGGCTGAGCACCCGACGGCGCACCTCGTCGTCCGGCAGCTCCAGGTGGATGACCGCGTCGATGTCGTAGCTCTCCATGAAGAACTCGGCCTGCCGCCCGTTACGGGGGAACCCGTCGATGATGAAGCCGTAGTTCCAGTCGTGGATGCCCATCCGGCGGCGCACCACCTCCTCGACCAGCTCGTCACTGACCAGCTCGCCGGCCGCCATGATGCGTTTGACCTGGGCGCCCATCTTGGTGTGCTGGCGCACGTGCCAGCGGAAGATGTCCCCCACACTGATGTGCACCAGGTCGAGGTCCTCCCGCAGCATCTTGGCCTGGGTGCCCTTGCCGCTGCCCTGCACGCCCATGATCACGTACTTGCGCACGTCGCCTCCAACAAGCTCAGTCCGTCGCGCCGAGGCGCAGCGGGCCGGGCGCGCGCCCGGACAACATGGTCGGATCGATGCTCCAGGCGCCGGCCACCCGGAACACGTCACCCTCGGCGACCAGCACCGAGGTCTCCTCGTCGAGCTCGGCCGGCAGCCCGGCGGCACGCTCGGCCGCGTCCGGCTCGCCGAACCAGGACGTCACCTCACCGGTCTGCCCCACATACCCGAACGCGCGAAGCAGGTCACCCGACTCGGCACGCTGCCACCGGTGCAGCTCGGTGACCCGGTGAGTGGCGAAGAACTGCACCTCGGCGCCGAGCCGCGCGGAGAGCGCCACCACGTCCGGCGGGGTCATCAGCGCGCGGCCGACGGCGAGCACCCACGGGCCCCGGGCGCCGGGCAGCGACGGGGTCACCGCGACCCGGTCGTCGGTGAGATGCGCCAGGTCCAGCCCGTCGCGCCACGGCACGGTCCCGAGATCACGCAGGCCGAGCGCCGTGAGCACCGCGCCGGGATCGTCGCCGGCGACCGCCAGCCACGCCTGCTTGCCACCGAAACCGGTCATGACGTCATTCATGGCCCAACGCTATCCGGGCCTCACGGCCAGCCGTAGTTGCGCCGCAGGATCGCCGCGATCCGGTCGAAACGGGGCCGGTCCAGGATCGCGCCCTCCCGGCGGATGCCGTCCTCGTCGACCTCCAGCACCCGGTCCAGGCGCACCCAGCTGGGCCGCGCGTCGCGGTCCCACTCGCCGGGGCCCAGCGCCAGCCAGTGCCGCTGACCGTCCCGTTCGCTCTGGCTGGAGAGCATCAGGCCGAGCAGCGTCCGGGCGTCCCGGCCCACCACCAGGACCGGCCGGTCCTTGCCCTGCGCCGGGTCGTCCTCATAGGGCACCCAGGTCCAGACGATCTCGCCCGGGTCCGCGTCGCCGTCCAGGTCGGGCGCGTAGGCGAGGTGCCGGCCCTGCTTCGGCACGGCCCGCTTGACCACCGCGGGCTTCGGCGCGGCAGCCTTCGGGGCGGCGGCCTTCGGGGCGGCGGGCTTCGGGGCGGCCGGCTTCGGCTTCGCCGGAGGCGCCTCGGGGGCGGGCGCGGCCTTCGCCGGGGGTGGGGCGGGCTTCGGCGCCGGCGGCTTCGGAGCGATTTTCTTGGGTACGGCCGGAGCGTCCGGCCGCGACGAGGGGGATGCCGGCCGCTCCGCCTGGCCGAGGAGCCGCCGGAGGAAGGCCTTCAGGATTTCGAGCACCGGGCCACCCTACGGGCCGATGCGCCCACCGGCGACAGGGCCGTGATCCCCTACCCCACGAAGTCCTGGGTCATCCAGGTGATGCCCTTGGCGTCGCGGACGATGCTCAGCCCGATCCGGGTGTAGGAGCCGTTCAGCAGGTTCTTGCGGTGCCCGTCGTTCGGCGGCACCTCGGCCAGCATCGAGTCGGTGAGCCCGTTGGCGGCCTGCACCTTCGCCGCGTCACTGCTGCCGCTGGAGCCGTAGCCGATGTTCTCGGCGGCGCCACGCCACGAGACGCCCTGGGCGGTGAACCGGTCGCCCAGGTCCGCCTCGCCGGAGCACCGGTGGGACAGCCCGCACCCGTCGATCATCAGCTGGGTGTGCAGGGCCGCGGCCTTGGACAGGTCGGCGTCGAGGGTGAGCGCCTCGAGCCCGGCGTCGGCGCGGGCGTCGTTGATGTGGGCGAGCACCTGCTCGGCGACCGACCCGGAGGTGACCGGCGCGGTCGTCTTCTTGCTCGCCGCGCCCGCTGTCGCCTTCTTGCTCGCCGACGGGCTGGTCGTCTTCTTGACGGTGACCTTGGGACTGGCCGACCGGGACGGTGACGGCGACGCCGGAGCGCTCACGCTCGGTGATCCGGCCGGGCCGGTGGCGGCCGGGTCGGTCAGCACGTCGTCGGTGCTCTCGCCGGGGGACGGCGCGGCGGCGAGCGGTGCGCTGACGGAGGTGGGGGCGGGCGTCTCGGCGTCGTCGCGGGTGAGCCCCACCACCATGAATCCGGCGCCGATGACGACGGCTGTCGACCCCGCTGCCAGGGTGTAACGGAATCGGGCAGCGGCGGAGAGCGACACGGATATTCACCTCGGTGAGCAGGGGCAGGACGACGCCCCATCACTATGAGCGAGGGCCCGGCCGCCGGCAGCACCGGAAAGGATTCCTTAAGGTTCGGCTCACCGACTTCTAAGAGTCGAACTCGCCGTCGCGCACCCCGGCCAGGAACGCGGCCCACCCGGCCCGCCCGACGATGAGGGTGGCGCCGCCGGGATCCTTGGTGTCGCGGATCGCCACGATGCCGGGGAGATTGACCGCCACCTCGACGCAGTCGCCGCCGTTGCCTCCGCTGCGAGTGCTCTTGTGCCAGACGGCACCCGTCAGGTCAGCCATCGCTCTCCTCGATGATCGTGCGGATGAGGTCGTCGGAACCGGGCTGGTCGAGCGCGACCGCCTCCAGCCCGTCCCAGATCGACTCATACGTCTCCACCTCCGTGAGCTTATCGAGGTAGAGAGCGCCGGTGAGGTTCTCGCAGTAGATGGTGGCCGGCTCGGGGGACGCGGTGCCCACGGCCGGGAACTCCAGGATGGTGAACTGCCCGGAGCTGGCCGCCTTGTGCGGGCCGGCCGCGAACGGGACGACCCGGACCCCGATGTTGCGCCGGGTCGACATGTTGACCAGGTGGGCCAGCTGTTTCTGCATGCCCAGGGTGTCCGGGATGGCCCGGCGCAGCACCCCCTCGTCGACGATCACGTCGAGCCGGGGCGCCTCGGGCAGGCGGCGGCTGAGCAGCGACTGGCGTTCCAGCCGGACGGCCACGGCGCTGCCGACCGCGTCGTCGTCGGCATGCCAGCTGCGGAAAACCGCCTCCGCGTACTCCCTGGTCTGCAGCAGTCCGGGGATCACGCCCGGCGCATAGGACCGCAGGCGGGAGGCGGCCTGCTCCATGCCGACGTAGAGCTCGAACCAGGCGGGGACGACGTCGCCGTACGCGTGCCACCAGCCTTTCGCCTTGGACTCGGCGGCCAGCCCGATGAGCACCTCGGTCATGTGGCCGGGCGCGGAGTAGACGCCGCACATCGCGATCACGTCGTGCTTGCGGACCGGGACCTCGCCGTTCTCGATCCGGTACATCCGGGCGCGGGAGAACTCCAGTTCGCCGGCCGCGGCCATCAGCGAGATGCCGGCCTGCTCGCGCAGCTGCCGGAGCAGCCGGCCGACCTGCCGTCGTGGAACGGTGGAACCCGTCTCGGTCATGCTCTGCCGTCCCCCGCACCGTCCGCCGACTGTCCGGTCGTCTCGAACGAGACGATCGGAACGCCCCGTGCGAGACAGCGGGAATCCATTTCTGGGATTCTCGCCGAACCGGCTTGAGACCGAGCCTAAGGCACGCAAGGCTCCACTGTGTAGTCGACGAATCGCACATGGTGAGGTTTGGCATGTTGGTACCGCGGACCGAGCACGTCGGCGAGCGCCCGTCCTGGGACTGCCGGGTCTGCGGCGAACCGTGGCCGTGCGCCACCGCCAAGGTCGAGCTGGCCGAGCAGTATCAGAACTTCCCGCACGGCCTCGCGATCTACCTGGGCTCGTGCATGCTGGAGGCGATCGACGACCTCGCCGCGGGCACCGGCGGACCGCCCGCCGACCTCTACGAGCGATTCCTCGGCTGGGCGGACACCACGGCCCGCTGAACGGCTCAGCCCTCGACGCGCTCGCGCAGCACGTCGTACAACTGCCGGTCGCGCACCGCGCTGAAGAGGGTGTCACCGGCGCTGCTCAGGATCACGAACGGACAGGCCCGGTCGGCGCCGGTCAGCGTCCGCTCGGCCACCTTGCGGTGGGTGGACACCTCGTAGACGGTCAGCCGGTACTTCCCCTCGACCAGCGGCAACGAGCGCGAGCCGGCCTTGCAGTCCCGGATCCGGCCGCCCGGGCCGGTCAGGTCCAGGCAGGCCACCATCTGGGCACGGACCGGCTCCGGCGCCCACGCGCGGCGTTGGGCGGCGGAACCCGCGAAGGCCGCCTGATTGAGGGTGCGGGTGGTCCGGTAGCCGACCTCGGGGCCGCCGTCCTCACTGATCAGAATCGGATGCGGGGTGTCGCCGCGCAGCTTCGGCGCGGACGGGTAGAACCGGTCCTCGCAGACCCGATGCAGGTCGTCCTCGACGCGTACCCCCTGATCGACAGGCTGCGGACCGGCCGCGGCCGGAACCGAGACCGCGGGCAACGGCCTGCGGGGAGGCGGCGGCGCCGCCGGCGACGTGCCGCCGACGTTGACGAACAGATGGGCGGCGGCGCCGAAGAAGCCGAGCACGGCCACCGCGACGGCCGCGGAGATCAGGCGGGTCCGGCGCCGCGCGGCTCGCTCATCGGACGTGGTACGCACGACGGGCGCGCCGGCCGCGGCGGAGACGCCGGCGGGGCCGGAGCGGCCGGCGTCGAACTCCCCCAGCTCGAGCCCGCCGAGCGCGACCAGCCGCGCGCCGAGTCCCGTCTCGTCCGGCAGCTCCGGCCTCTCCCCTGCCCGTTCCATGACCCGCTCCCCGCCCGCCGCCGCTCCCCGCCCCGGCTCCGCTGCCCAAGGCGACGAACTATATCGATGTGAACAGGGATTCGCACGGTCGGTGTCAGAACGAATACGGCCCGAAACGGCCCCAGGCGACGATCGCGGAGAGCAGGAACAGCACCACGCTCGGGGCGATCGTCGCGAGCTCCTTGCGCCGCACGTGCACCACCATCGCGCCGATCATGGCCAGCGCCAGGCCGGTGGCGGCGAGCGGCACCAGGATCGGGGCCACGTCGAGGGCGGCCGGGAGGATCAGGCCGATCGCGCCCAGCAGCTCCACCGCGCCGATGCCCTTGACCGCGGCCGCGCTGAAGTCCTCGGTCCAGGTCATGCCGGAGGCGGCCAGCTTCTCCTTCGGCTGGCTCAGCTTCATCACGCCGGCGCCCAGGAAGGCGGCGGCGAGCAGGCCGGCGATGACCCACAGGACGATGTTCATAAGTCCTCGACTCACTAGTTCAGTTAAACGATTGAGTGAACGGTAGGCCCGATGACTTAAACATGCAAGTGATCTGAACGGGTAGGATGCGGTCGTGGAGACACCTGAGCCACGCTGGCTGACCAGTGACGAACTCGCCACCTGGATGACCCTGATGGGTGTCCTGATGCGACTGCCCGCGGCCCTCGACGCGCAGTTGCTGCGCGACGCCGGCCTCAGCCATTTCGAGTACGGGATCCTCGCCGGCCTCTCCGAGGCGCCCGGGCGGACCCTGCGGATGAGCCACCTCGCGGTCCTCGCCGAGGGCTCGCTGGCCCGCCTCTCCCAGGCCGTCGGCCGGCTGGAGAAACGCGGCTGGGTGCGCCGCGCCCCCGACCCGACCGACGGCCGCTACACCCTCGCCAGCCTCACCGACGAGGGCTGGGACAAGGTCGTCGCGAGCGCGCCGGGCCATGTGGACAACGTGCGGACGCTGGTCTTCGACACCCTCACCAAGGCCCAGGTCCGCCAGCTCCAGGAAATCGGGCGGCGGATCCTCGGCGCCACCGATCCCGGCGGCTCCTGTCCCACCCGTTAGACCTATTGCCACCCCGCTGACCTGCGGAGATCATCTAGCCCATGTCGACGGAGACCGAAGCCGAACCTCTGGGCTGGTGCGTCGTCGCGGACGTCGCCGGCATCAAACACTTCAATCCGCGTGCCCGCCTGTGGGTGCTGCCGCCACGCCCGGCCGAGGGCGGCGACCGGGTGCTCGCCGTCGGGCACCATCACGGCCGCGACCGCCGGCTCATCCGGATCGCGGTGCCCCGCCGTCATCTCACCGCCTTCCGGGTACGGATGATCTACAACCGGGCCGTGCTGCGTGCCATCGAGCGGCCCGCCGCGAACCTGGCTCCCGCCGTCTGGCCGAGCCGCGCGGAGGCCCAGCGGCAAGCCGATCGATGGAACCAGCGCCACTGACCGCAACCGGGTGTGCTTGGCTTGCCGGGTGACCTTCCCCTGGCTGGAACTGCCCGCGTCCCGCGTCGACGAAGCGGCCCGGCTGCTGCTCGGCTGGCGGCTCACCGCCAACGGCGTGACCGTGCGGCTGACCGAGGTGGAGGCGTACAGCGGGCTCGGCGAGGACCCGGCCAGCCACGCCCACCGCGGCGTCACCGACCGCAACCGGGTGATGTTCGGCCCGGCCGGCCGGCTGTACGTCTACCAGATCTACGGCATGCACTTCTGCGCCAATGTCGTCTGCGGGGAGTCCGGCCGGGCCGCCGCCGTGCTGCTGCGCGCCGGCGCTGTAGTCGACGGCGTCGAGACCGCCCGCGCCCGGCGCCCCGCGGCCCGGCGGGACAGCGACCTGGCCGCCGGGCCGGCCAAGCTCATGCAGGTGCTCGACCTGAACCGGGCCGCCAACGACACCTCGGTGCTCGGCGGCGGCCCGGCCACCCTCACCCCGCCGGACCAGCCGGCCGGACCGGTCTCGGCGGGGCCACGGGTCGGCGTGACCTCGGCCCACGACGTGCCGTGGCGGTTCTGGATCACCGGCGACCCGACGGTCAGCGCGTACCGCCGGCACACGCCACGCGTCCGGTCGTGAGCCCGGCCGGTCGTCAGCGGGCCGGCCGGAGGACGGTGAGGCGCTGGGTGGCGCGGGTCAGGGCCACGTACAGGTCGTTGACGCCCCGGGGCGACTCCGCGCGGATCAGCTCCGGGTCGACCAGGATCACGTCGTCGAACTCCAGGCCCTTGCTCTGCGTCACGGTCAGCAGCACGGCCGGCTCGTCCAGGTCCCGGCCGAGCGTGGGCACCGCGGCGGCGACCTCGGCCAGCCGCGCCCGGGGGACGATCACCGCGAGACTGCCCGACGCCTGGGCGACCAGCGTGGCCAGGTCGGAGACAGTGCCGGTCACCTCGCGGGGCTCGACGCCGGACGAGCGGACCGGGTGCGGCAGGTCGATCGGCGGGTCGGCGTCGGCGAGCAGGCGGCCGGCGTACGCCATGATCTCGGCCGGGGTCCGGTAACTCACGGTCAGCGCCGCGAGACGCCAGCGATCGGCGACGTACGGCGAGAGCACCGCCGACCAGGTGTCCGCACCCCCGCGCGCCCCGGTCTGGGCCAGGTCACCGACGATCGTCATGGACCGGCTCGGGCATCGCCGCATCAGCATCCGCCACGCCATCGGGCTCAGCTCCTGCGCCTCGTCCACGATCACGTGCCCGAACGCCCACCGCCGGTCGGCCGCCGCCCGCTCGGCGGCCGACCGTGAGTCCCGGTCGGCGTAGCGCTCGGCGAGCACGGCGGCCTCCAGAACGTCGGCCGCGTTCGGGATCTCGGCCTCCTCGTCGTCCTCGGCCTCGTACGACATCGAGCCCGCCGAGATGTCCAGGACACCCTGCGCGTAGTCGAGCCGCCGCCGCAGATCCCGGGCGGCCCGGGCCCGGCGCGCCGAGTCGTCCTCCCCGAGCAGTTCGGCCGCCTCGTCGAGCAGCGGCACGTCGGCCGCGCTCCAGCCGCCGCCCGGCGCCCGTCGCAGCGGGTCGCTGCCGGTCGTCGCCCACAGATCGCTGAGGAACCGCTCCGGGGTGAGCGCCGGCCACAGCTCGTCCAGCGCCGCCCGCACCCCGGGCAGTGCGGCCAGGTCGGCGCGGATGTCCGCCAGATCCGCGTCGTCCAGCACGTTCGGCGAGGTCAGCGCGTCGTCCGCGCCGAGCGGGTCGTCCCAGAACGGGTCCGCGCCGATCCGGTCGGCCACCTGGCGGGCCAGCACGTCCAGCACCCCGGCCACGAAGATCGGCCGGGCCAGGTTGTGCGGCAGCCCCGACGCCCGGGCCCGGCGGCGCACCACCTCGGTGTCGTACCGGTCCAGCCGTACCACGTGCCGGTCCACCTCGATCTCGATCGGCGACTGCGGGACACGCTGCCGCGCGGCCACCGCCTCGATCAGGAAGTCCACCATCTCGGCCCGGCCCTTCAGCTCGGCCGCCTCCGGCGGCTCCGGCCGGGTCCCGGACACGCCCGGGAACAGGTCGCCCGGCGTCGCCAGCAGCACGCCGGTCTCCGCCAGCGACGGCAGCACCTGCGAGATGTAGCGCAGGAACGTCGGGTTCGGGCCGACGATCAGCACGCCCCGGGCGCTCAGCTGCTCGCGGTGGGTGTAGAGCAGGTACGCCGCCCGGTGCAGGGCCACCGCCGTCTTGCCGGTGCCCGGGCCGCCCTGCACCACCAGCACACCGCCGGACTCCGACCGGATCACCCGGTCCTGCTCGGCCTGGATGGTCGCCACGATGTCACGCATCCAGCCGGTGCGGCGCGCGTCCAGGGCGGCGAGCAGCGCGGCCTCGCCGACCAGCGCCCGGCCCTCGGCGGCCGCGGCGACATCGGCGTCCAGGACCTCGTCGTCGAGATCCACGACGGTACGGTCGCGGGTCCGGATGTGGCGGCGGCGGCTGATGCCGTACGAGGTGACGGCCGTCGCCACATAGAACGGACGGGCCGCCGGCGCCCGCCAGTCGACCAGCAGCGGCTCGTCGGCGTCGTGGATGCCGATCCGGCCGATGTGGAGGGCGCCGCCGTCGCGGGGATCGAGGCGTCCGAAGCACAGGCCGGCCTCGACGGCGTCGTAGCGGGCCACCCGCTCGGCATACGCCCGGGCCGACGCGTCCCGGTGCGACCGTGCCTGCGGTGTGCCGCCGGACTGCCGCCACGTGCCGGTCAGGTGATCGCGGGCCCGCTCCCGCATCTCGTCCAGCCGGGTGTAGAGCATCGAGACGTACTCCTGCTCCTCGGCGAACTGCTCCTGGACGAACTGCTCCTGGACGAATGCGGATTCCGTGCCGGAAACGCTTGACAGACTTGACACTCTGAGCCCCCAGGCGTAATCTAATGGTGGGACTTTCTGCCGCACGCGATTCTTAGACGTGCGAGCGTCCAGAGTACACGCCTGTTCTCAGGACAACAGGATCTTCACGGCCGCGGCATCCGCGCGCCACGTCTCCTCGGCCAGCACCGGCGGCTCGCCCGCGGGCAGCGGCCCCGACCCGCCCACGTCGTCCGGATAGCGGGCGGCCACGTGGGTGTGCAGGTGCGACCGCCGGTCACCCAGGGTCAGATAGTTGAGCTTGGCCGGGCGGAAACAATCCCGGATCGCCCGGGCCACGGTCAGCACCTCGCGGTGATACAGATCGGACTCGACCGGGCTCAGATCGATCGGCTCGACCACGTGCCGGCCGCGCCACACCACGATCGCGTACCCCCGGACGAACGACCGCCTCGGCACATACGTGTCGGTGACCCGCCCCGACCAGACCCGCAGGCCGAACTCGGTCTCGTCCCGGCGGTCACCGCACCAGCGGCACCCGTCATCCCCCGCACCGTCCGCGCGCACCCGAGAACCATAAACGATCCTCGATCCCTGTACGGGGCGGGAACTACCCGGGGTTCACCGACCGCCAGCGCTGCGTCACCGCGCCGGTGCAGTCACGGAGGCGTACCTTGCCCAAGCCTGCGGCGTCCACCGACAGCTCGGTGAGGCAGCGGCCCCGCGAACCGCCGGCCTGCAGCGTCGTGGTGTACCACCAGTTCTGGTTCGCCTGGTAGGTGCAGCGGGCCACCACCACCCGCGAGCCGGTCGGGTTCGGCTGCACACAGTTCTCGCCCTGGGTGAAGTGGCCCTCGCTGGTCTGATAGAAGTCCTGGTCCCGGTTCGCCCGGTCGCAGACGCCGGTGTGCAGGACCGTGCCGGCCGGGCCGCCGGTGAGACAGCGGTGCGGGGTCTTCTCGGTGACGATCCAGCCCTGGTGCAGCGGCGGCGGCGAGGGCACGGCGACCGCCGGCACGACGGGGACGGCGACCAGGAGAGCCGCCGCGACGGAGAGGAGCACCCGGCTGGTCAGCATCTCCCGACTGTAGGAACGCGGCGGGAGCAGCGCTGACGAATCGCCGCAACGGTCGGACCGCGCTCGGCGGATAGCGCGAAAAGCACTCCTGCGGGGCATGCGGGACATTAGCGTCGACGGTGATGTTCTCACGTCGAGGCCTGATCGGGTTGAGTCTGGTGTGCGGGGCCGGCGTGCTGTGGGCGGCGGCGCTCATCATCGCGTACGCGTTCGCCGCCCGCCCGGTGATCATGCCGGTCGCCGTGGGGTTCGCCGCCCTCCTGACCGTGCCGGGGTTCGCGGCCGGCATCCTCGCCAACCGGCGCGGCTACCAGACCCGGCAGCCCCGGCGGCTGTGGCGTCTCGCGTCATGGGTCCCGCCGCATGTGCCGCTGTGGGCGGCGATAGCGGCGGCGCTGACGTTCTTCGGCTTCTGGCTGGCGCTGGTGCTGGCGTTCGCCGCGCTCGACGGCACACCACAACGGCGCGGCGCCGAGTACCTGCTCGTCGACCACGATCGGGAGACCGTCGTCGACAGGCCCGCCTACGACCGGCAGCTCGACCACGAGACCCAGATCTCGCTCGCGGTGCTCGGCGCGTTCGCGGTCGGCGGCACGTTCCTGTGCGCCGCCCGAGCCACCGACCACGAGGAGGGCTGAACCCCACGGCCGGTCCCGCGTTTCCAGAGGGCGGCGCGCTCCAGGGGCCGTTCTAAAAGCGGCGGGCTTCAGGAGCGGCGGGCTTCAGGAGCGGCGGGCTTCAGGAGCGGCGAGCTTCAGGAGCGGCGAACTTCAGGGGGCGGCGGCGAAGAAGCGGGCTATCTCGGTGGTGGCGTCCACGGCGGTGGACGGCGGGTCGAGGCCGAGAGCCGCGGTGACGGCCGGGTTGGCCGGGGTGGCGCCGGGCCACTGGTGGCCCGCGCCGGCGATGCTGATCAGTTCGACCGTGCGGCCGCCCGGACAGGCAGCGATCGACCTGGTCACCGGGCCGTCGACGGTTTCGGCCGGTGCGGCGCAGGAGGCGGCGGAACGCCACGCGGCGATCATGTCGGGCACGGCCGGGCCGTCGATGCGGATCGGGACACGGCCGGCGCCGCCGTTGTCGCGTCTGCCGGGGCCGCCCGCCCACGGGACGCTCCCGTCGGCGGTGCCGTGGACGTGCAGGACCGCGACCGGCGCGGGGTGCGGGCAGTCGCCGATGACGGTGCCGGCGACCGGGGCGATCGCGGAGAAGACGGTGCTGTCGCAGGCCAGCCGGTACGCCATCATCGCCCCGTTGGACATGCCGGTGACCCGGACCCGGGACGCGTCGACCGGCGCGCCCCGGGACACCGCCGCCACCACGGCCTCGAGGAACGCGACGTCGTCGACGCCGTCCCGGGTGGCCGGGCCGCAGCAGCCGGGGCCGGCGTTCCACGAGCGGCCGGCGCCGTCGGGGTAGGCGACCAGGAAACCGTCGCGGTCGGCGGCGGCGTCCCAGCCGTACGCCCGCTCCGCCTGTGTCCCGGAACCCGCCCCGCCGTGCAGCACCAGCACCAGCGGGACCGCCCGCCCGGACGGCAGCGACGGCGGACGGTAGGTACGGAAGGTCCGTTCTCCCAGGGTGTGCGTGGTGCTTCCGGGACCGATCGGGTCGTCGTCGCGGGAGCATCCGGCGGGCAGCAGGAACAGCAGCGTGAGCGCGAGCGGCAGCAGGCGGGGCATGGGCGCATCGTCCGCCGTACGTGTACGGATCCGGTACGGGTCTCGTCAGGCGCGGGGCAGAAGCCGCCGGCACCGGATACCGTCGGAGACTCGCGCGCGGGTGGCCGCCGAGGGGGAGGCCACCCGCGCGCACCGTCCCGACGTGCGTCGACAGGGCTCGGCGGTCCCGGCCACCGGCGCGGCGCCGCTGGCCGGCGGGATCTACGGTGGGCCGGTGGAGATCCGCCTCTGGTCCGTCGTCGCCGAGAGCGCGGCGCTCGCCGTGGCCGGGCCGGGCGCGCGGGTCCACGAGACCGCTGACGCCGTCTTCGCGGCCGGTCCGGACGGCACCGTCGTGATCGCCACCGGGCTGCGCAACGCGGAGGACCTGCGGGTCGACGGCCCGTTCCCCCGGTTGGTCGAGGGCCGGCTCACCGGCGGCGACGGGCCCGCGCTGCACACCTTCGCCCGGCTGCCGGACGGCTGCCTGGCGCTCGGCACCGCCCGGGTCACCGAGGCTGCCCGACGCCGTGGCCTGCTCAAACGGCTTGACCTGCGGCTGGATACGCCCCTGCCGGAGCATCTGCTGACCGTCGCCGGCACGGCCGGCGCCACCGCCGGCGCGGACTGGCTCGACCTGCTGCCGGAGGACCCGATCAAGGCCCTCGAAGGGTTCGTCGGCGACTGGTACGGCCACGTCCCGGCCGGCGCCCCGCCACCGGCCGGCGGGCAGCCGGAGCCGCTGCGGGCCTTCCACCTGCTGGCCGGCGGACGACCGGAGCTGTACGACGGGGCGCTGCAGATCCACCCCGAACCCGGGCCGGGTGACCCACGGGTCTTCGGCGAGTCCGGGGACGGCACGTTCGAGCTGCTGATCGAGGCGGGCGCCGAGGACCCGCACGTCTACTACCGAGGGCTCAGCGACCAGCCCCTGCGCGAGCGGGAACGGCTGTCGGCGTACCTCCTGCTGCTGACCCTGACCCGGGTGGCGATGGACCGGCCGCCGGAAGGTCTCGCACCGGGTGGGATGGCCTTCGCCGACCGGGCGCAGGCCCGGCGGATCGTCGCGCCGCTGAAACGGGTGCCGCTGCGGCCGCTGCGCTGGCCGTGCGCGCGGACCCGGATCTACGCCGGGCCGGACACGGTGGCGCTGGTCGGTGAGGACGACGCCGACTGGTTCGAGGTGTACGTCGCCGCCCGCGACCCGGCCGCACTACGCCGTCTGCGCCGCATCGGCCTGGACTGGGCGTCGTTCGAGACCTGATCACGAACGGTCAGACCGAGGCGATCGTCGATGCCACCTGGTCGACGAGCTCACGGGCCAGGAAGCCCACCCGGCCGAACCGGGGAGCCAGCCGCTGGCCGCTGACCGCGTGCGCGAACGCGGCCCAGCAGGCGGCCTGCGCCGGCTCGGCCCCACGGGCCAGCAGCCCGGCCACGATCCCGGCGCGGACGTCCCCGCTGCCGGAGGTGCCCAGGCCGGCGTCGCCGCTCTCCTCCCGCCAGGCCGACCCGTCCGGCGCGGCGATGTGGCCGTGGACGGAGACCACCGCGTCGTGGCGGACGGCCAGTTCGTGAGCGGCCCCGGCCAGGTCGTCGCCGGGGTCGCGGCCCAGGAGGTGGCCGGCCTCGACCAGGTTGGGGGTGAGCACGGCCCGGGACTGGCGCAGCAGGCCGGCGTCCTTGCTGAGGGCGCCGAGGGCGTACGCGTCGAGCACCACCGCGGTGTCCCGGCCGGCCGCGCCGAGAACCGCCGTCATCAGCCGGGTCGTCCGGTCGACGTCGTCGAGCCCCGGCCCGAGCGCGATCACGTCGGCCGCGGCGGACATCTCCAGCACCTCGTCGGAGGGCGCGCCGTCCGGTGTCAGGCCCACCACCTTCGCCTCCGGGACGCTGATGCTCAACGGCACCGCCGACTCCTCCGCGACCGCCAGTTGCAGCCGCCCGGCGCCGGCCCGCATCGCCGCGACCCCGGCCAGCAGCACCGCGCCCGGCGTGCACCGGGCGCCGCCGATCACCAGCACGGTGCCCCGCGACGTCTTGTCACCCGTCGGGCTCGGCAGCGGCCAGTCGCGCAGCAGCCCGGGTGTGACGACCCGTTCCTCAGACCGGTTCGGCATTGACGTCCTCCTGCGTGGTCGGCGGGGCGTCGTGCCGGTGCAGGTGGTCGACCGCGTTGAACAGCTCCGGTTCGAGCCGGCCGGCGGTGAGCCGCCAGCTGCTGATCGAGCAGTTCGCGATCGTGCTGCCGCGGGCCAGCTCCATCAGTTCGGGCTCGCTCAGGTGCTCGGCCAGGTAGCGGACCATCAGCACGGTCGCCTCGTGGGCGAACAGGACGACCCGGCCGCCGGGGTGGTCCTCGCGGATCTCGCGGAGCACGGCGCGCAGCCGCAGCAGCACGTCGGCCCAGGACTCGCCGCCCGGCGGGCGGTAGTAGAACTTGCCGAGCCGCTCCCGCCGGCGGGCCTCGTCCGGCAGGCGGGCCCGCACCCCGCGGGCGGTCAGCAGGTCCAGCACGCCCAGCTCCCGGTCGCGCAGGCGCTCGTCGACGACGACCGGGACGCCGCTGCCGGCGAGCGCGATCTCCGCGGTCTGCCGGGTGCGCCGATAGGGCGAGACCACCGCCAGATCGAGCCGGCGCCCGGCCAGGTGGCGGCCGACGGCCTCGGCCTGCTCCCGGCCGGCCGGGGCGAGCGGCACGTCGGCGTCGCGCTCCGGGATGTCGATCAGCTCGGCGCCGGACGTCTCGGCGTCCTGGGCGGTGACGTTGCCGGTGCTGAGACCGTGCCGCACCACCGCCAGCCAGTGCAGTTGCTCCATGCCGGGGCCTTACCCACGCCGGGCCGCCGTTATCCCGCCCGGCCCAGGTCAGCCCCGCGGCGCGAACGCCTCCAGGGTGCGGGCCTGCTGGAGCAGGTGGTCGCGGGTGGTGCCCAACTCCTCGATGGCGGCGCGCAGCGACTCGGTGCCGCGCACGTCACCGGCGATCGTCCGGGTCGCGCTGAGCACCTCCATGGTCGCGGCCATCGTGCCGGCCGCCTCCGACAGCTTGCGGGACATCTCTTCACGCAGGAGCAGCAGCAGCGGATCCACCAGCGGTCACCTCCGGGCGCGGGCGGCCGGACAGCCGCCGTTCGAACGGTCCTGATCGGCCGAGGTCGGCTGACCCTGAGGGGACCGAACGGCTGGGATAGAGCTGACATTTCCTACACCCGTCCGGCGCCGATCCGATCAGCGGACCATGTACGTCCGGCACCGCCCCGATCTCGTCCTGATCACCGCCCTCGGCCTGTTCGCCGTCCAGGTCGGCTGGTTCCTCATCGGCCTGGGCCACACCTGGAGTCATCCGGCGATCGCCTGGCTGGTGATGCCGGTGATGTCACTGCTGGTCGTCCTGGAGTGCCGGCGGACCGCCCGGTGCGCCGCCCTGGACCACCCCACCCGCGCGTTCTGGGGCCGGCTCGGCCTCGGCTGCGCGCTGCTCATCCCGGCCTCGCTCAGCTGCATGTACGACGCCCTGGCCGGGCCGGCGCTGTCCCAGCAGAACAGCGTCCGGACCCAGCTGATCTTCGGGTGCGCGCTGGCCGTGGTGCTCTGGGCGCTGCTGCGGCTGCCCACCTGGCAGCGCAGCAGCGCCGACTGGATCCGGTTCGGCCTGGACTCCGGCATCGTCGTGGTCACCACCGGAGTGCTGATCTGGCACTGGTCGCTGAGCCGGATCGACTTCACCGGCTCCCCCAACGCCAAACCGGCGTCGATGCTGGTGATCCTCATGGTGGCGGCGGTCTCCCTGATCACCTTCGTGAAGGTGGCCTTCGCGGGAGCCGGCGGCCTGGACCGGGGCTCGCTGCACATCCTCTCGGCCGGGGTGGCCCTGGCCGCGGCGAGCGGGACGATGGCGCCGTTCATCGTCGACCGGCCGTACCTGCACACCGCCCTGATCGCCTTCCCGATGTCCCAGATCACCGCGATCCTCGCGGCCCGCCGGCAGTCCCGCGGCCGGCGCCGGCCACCGGCCCGGCCCGTGTCGCGGCGGCTCAGCCTCGCGCCGTACCTCTCCGTCGGTCTTCTCCTGTTCGCGGTCCTGGAGACGGAGATCCCGCAGAGCGGCGAGGAGGCGCGGATGGCGATCGCCGCCACCGTGGTCACCCTGCTCGTGGTGCTGCGGCAGCTCACCACCATGCACGAGAACAGGCGTCTGCTGGAAGCCGTCGACCACCAGGTGACCCACGACGCGCTCACCGGGATCGGGAGCCGGGCGGCGTACACCGGGGAGCTGTCGGCGCGGCTGTCCGGCGGTGAGCCGTTCGTGGTGGCGCTGCTCGACCTGGACGACTTCAAGGAGGTGAACGACCGGTACGGCCACACCACCGGCGACGCCCTGCTGCAGACGATCAGCCACCGCCTGCGGGACCGGCTGCTTCCCGGCGACACCGTGGCCCGCCTCGGCGGCGACGAGTTCACCCTGCTCCTGCCCGGCCGGACCGAGGCGGACACCGACGCGCTGCTGCACGAGCTGCTCGCCGTGGTGCAGAGGCCGGTGCTGGCCGGCGACCTGGAGATGACACCCCGGATCAGCCTCGGCGTGACCGCGAGCCGTCCCGACGACACCGCCGGGGAGCTGCTGCGCCGCGCCGACGTGGCGATGTACGCCGCGAAGACCGCGGGTGGCGGCCGGTGGACCTGGTTCGACCCGATCATGGACCGGCTCGCCGACGACGACGCCCGGCTCGCCGCCGACCTGCGCCAGGCCATCGCCCGCGACGAGTTGTTCCTGGTCTACCAGCCGATCGTCGAGCTGCCGCACGGCCGGCTCGCCGGGGTGGAGGCCCTGGTCCGCTGGCGGCACCCGGCGCACGGCCTGGTCTCGCCGGCCGTGTTCATCCCGCTGGCCGAGCGCAACGGGCAGATCGTCGAGCTGGGCCGCTGGGTCCTGGAGCAGGCCGTCGGGCAGGCCGCCCGGTGGGAGCGCGAGCTCGGGCCGGACGCGCCGGCCAAGGTCAGCGTCAACGTGTCGGCCCGCCAGCTGGGCGAGCCCGGCTTCCCGGCGGAGGTGGCGGAGATGCTGTCGGCGGCCGGGGTCGACCCGTCCCGGCTGACCGTGGAGGTCACCGAGACCGCGGTCCTCGGCACCGGGGTGGCGCTGGAGGTGCTGCGGGCGCTGGCCGCGCAGGGGCTGACCATCGCGCTCGACGACTTCGGCACCGGCCAGTCGTCGCTCAGCCTGCTGGTGGACTGCCCGGTCGACTGGCTGAAGGTGGACAAGTCGTTCGTCGACGGGGTGACCACCGACAGCCCGCAGGCCGTCATCGTGGACAGCCTGATCGGGATCACCGAGGGACTGCGGATGCAGGCCGTCGCCGAGGGCGTGGAGACCGCCGAGCAGGCCGAGCGGCTGCACCGGGCCGGATACCGCTACGCCCAGGGATACCACTTCGCGCGCCCGCTGCCGGAGACCGACATCGCACTGATGATCACGGCCCGGCCGGTTCAGCTGACCTGATTCGGCTCATCTCCGCATCCTGCAGGCCGATCTAGGGCAACGTCGGAGTGGGGGTGGGAATGAACGTACGGCAGAAGCTGCTGGGTGGGTATCTGCTGGTCGCCATGCTCGTCGCGGTGACCGGCGGGATCGCCTGGCAGTCGTCCACCCGGTCGGCCGAGCAGGCGGCCAAGGACGAGGCCGTCCGCATCGCCCAGGGCATCGCACTGGACGTCACCCTCGGGCTCCCGGCGGACAGCGAGAACGAGATCGTCCAGCCGCTCTACTTCAGCCCGCGGGCGCTCGACAACTACCTGCAGCGGATGCACGACATCCAGCACCGGGACGTGGTGGTCGTCGACGCCCTGCAGTACGTGCTCGGCGACGTGATCCGGGAGCACATCGGCACGGTCTTCGACGAGGACCGCGGCGACGAGGTCGGCAGGACGATCGAGGACGGCCGGTCCCGGGTGTTCGTCGAGAAGAGTGAGGACTACCCGGACGGCATCATGCAGGTCGTCGTGCCGATGCACAACCGGGCGGGCATCCGGATCGGCGCGGTGATCAACGAGTACACGCCGCTCTACGACCAGATGATGGCCGCGACCCGGCCGGCGCAGTACGTCACCCTGGTCAGCGCCGCTGTGGTGATCGTGCTGGTCCTCGCCCTCGGGCTGGGGCTCTCCGGCTCGCTGGTCCGGCGGATCACCTCGCTCACCACCGCGGTGCGCACCATCCGCACCGGCGACTACACCCATCGGGTCCCGCACGACGGCAAGGACGAGATCGGCCGCCTGGCCCGCGCCTTCAACTCGATGGCCGAGCAGCTGGAACGTTCGGCTCGGGAGATCCTCGCCAAGGAGTACACCGACAGCATCCTGGCCGGCGCCGGCGAGGGCATCTGCGGCGTCGACGCGGCCGGCCGGATCGCCTTCGCCAACGAGGCGGCCGGGCGGATCACCGGGCTCGGCGTCGCGGGCCTGCTCCAGCGTGAGGCGGGCGTGCTGCTGCCGGAGGCGGGCGAGAGCCTGGTCAACGGCACCCGGGAGGGTCGGCTGCAGCGGCCGGACGGCACCGAGGTCCGGGTCGAGTACACGATCAGCGCGCTGGAGAAGGAGGGCCACCGGATCGGCGCGGTCATCCTGCTGCGCGACGTCACCCGGCAGCGGGACCTGGAGCGCGACCTGCGCCACCAGGCTCTGCACGACGGGCTGACCGGCCTGCCCAACCGCAAGCTGCTGCTCGACCGGCTGGACCACGCGCTCACCCGGTCACGGGCCTCCGGTGAACGGATCGCCCTGTTCTACCTGGACCTGGACGGCTTCAAACGGGTCAACGACAGCCTCGGGCACAACGCCGGCGACCTGCTGCTGCGGACCGCTGCGGAACGGCTCAGCGCGGTGCTGCGCCCGCAGGACACGGTGGCCCGGCTCGGTGGCGACGAGTTCGCCGTGCTGCTGGAGGGCGCCGACGCGGCGACCGTCGAGGAGATGGCCGGCGGCTGTCTCGCGGCGCTCGGCCGGCCGTTCGTGGTGCACGGCCGGGAGGCGCTCGTCACGGTCAGCATCGGCGTGGTGCCGGAGGCCGGCCGGTTCGCCGACGCCGACGAGGTGGTCCGCAACGCCGACGTGGCCATGTACGCGGCCAAGGACCAGGGCAAGAACCGGTTCCTGATCTTCGAGACCCGGATGCACGAGCAGTTGCTCAGCCGGCTCGACCAGGAGTCCCGGCTGCGTGAGGCGGTGCACCGCGGCGAGCTGCGCCTGCACCTGCAGCCGGTGGTCGCGCTGCCGGACGGCCAGGTGTCCGGGGCGGAGGCGCTGGTCCGCTGGCAGGACCCGGAACGCGGGCTGCAGCAGCCCGGCTCGTTCATCCCGCTCGCCGAGGAGACCGGGATGATCATCGAGATCGACCGGTGGATCCTGCTCGAGGCGTGCCGGACCATCCGCCGCTGGCAGGAGGAGAGCCCGGAGAGCGCCCCGGCGTGGGTCAGCGTCAACCTGTCCGCGATCCACCTCGACCTGCCCGACCTCACCGATCATGTGGCGTACGCCCTGGCCACCACCGGCCTGTCGCCGCACTGCCTGGTGCTGGAGCTGACCGAGACGGTGATGATGCGCGACCTGGCGGTCACCTCGGCCCGGCTGGAGGAGCTGCGCGAGCTGGGCGTCAAGATCGCGATTGACGACTTCGGGACCGGCTACTCGTCGCTCGGCTATCTGCGCGACATCCCGGTCGACGTGCTCAAGATCGACCGCTCGTTCATCACCGGGCTGGTCGGCAACGGGCGCCAGCAGGAGCTGGTCAGCGCGATCGTGCAGCTGGGGCACACGCTCGGGCTGCGGGTCGTCGCCGAGGGCGTCGAGGAGGCCGAGCAGCTCACCCTGCTCACCGTGATGGGTTGCAAATACGCGCAGGGATACCACCTGGGCCGCCCGGAGCCCGCCGACGAGCTGCGCGCCCACCTCACCGTGCCGGCGCTGCAGCCCTGATGAGAGAACCGGACCGGCGCAGGGGGTGGAAGGGCCCCACGCCGGTCCGGTGGTCTCAGCCCTGCACGAAGACCGAGACGGTTCGCGCGGGGACGGTCAGCGTCCCGGTGGCGGCCGCGAACGAGGCGGTACGGGTCACCGGGTCGGCCGAGGCCTGCTGGACCGGGTGGAGTGTCACCTTCTTGCCGGCGAGCGCGGGCACCGTCTGGGTGGCGGTGGCCGTGCCGGCGTTGAAGACGACGGTGATGCTCTTCCAGCGGCTGTCGATGCCGCGGGCGTCGATGGTCATGGTGATGACGCCGGCGGTCTCGTCGACGCCGGAGAGCGGGAAGGCGACACGCTGCTGCACCTGCCGGCCGGTGGCCAGCCCGAACGCCGGCGTGGACTTCCGGATCCTCAGCAGCTCCTGGTAGGTGCTGTCGGCCAGGCCGATCGCGGCGCAGTCCGGGACCAGCGCGGGGTCGGCGAGCAGCGGCTTGGCGTACGCGTACTTCGACTCGTTGTCCGCCTTGGGCGGCAGGCCGCGACCGAAGCCGTTGCCCTGCGCGCAGTCCCAGACGATCTGGTTGAACCAGTCACCGGAGTTGAACGAGTTCCGGTCCAGGGACTTGGAGCGCAGCCGCTCACTGCCGGCCGTGACGAAACCGGCGCCCTGGCCGAGCACGGTGGTGGCGAGCGCCACCGCCTGGGCGCGGGCCCGCTGGGCGGCGGTGGTCGACTGCGGCAGCTTGTAGGCGAACGCGTCGTACAGGATCTCGTTGTCGTGCGCGTCGACGTAGGTGATCGACTCGCCCGGGTCCTTCGTGTAGCCGGCCTGCGCGCCGTTGTAGTCGATCTGCGAGCCCGTGACCGTCTGCCCGGCCGACGAGGTGAACGTGTAGTCCGCCAGGTTGCCGGTCAGACCGACCTTGATCAGATCCTGGTAGTGCAGCAGGCGCGCCTTCTGCTCGGCCTCGGTGCCGTTGACCGGGTCGCCGTTGGGGGCGCCGGCCAGACCGGACGCGAAGCCCTGGATGCGCGGGTTGCCGTCGAACGGGCCGCCACCACGGACCGCGTCCCGGAGCCGGTCGTTGAACGTGCCGATCCCGGTGCCGGCCAGCTCGGTCTGGCTCGCCTGGACGAAGCGCGCGTTGTTCGCCACCTCACCGAAGTTCCAGCCCTCGCCGTACACGTTGATGCTCCTGCCGTCGACGCCGTCCTTCGCGACCGTGAGCCGGTCGAGGGCCTTGCGCACCGCCAGGATGTTCTCCTTCGGGTGGTGGCCCATCAGGTCGAAGCGGAAGCCGTCGACCTTGTACTGCTTGGCCCACGTGACGATCGAGTCGACCACGAGCCGGCCCATCATCGCGTTCTCCGGGGCGGTGTTGGCGCAGCAGGTGGAGTCGGCGATCGTGCCGTCGGGGAGAAGGCGGTGGTAGTAGCCGGGCACGATCTGGTCGAGCACCGACTTCGGGTCGGTCCCGGCGGCCGAGGTGTGGTTGTAGACGACGTCCATCACCACGCGCAGGCCGGCCTGGTTGATCCCGGCGACCATCGACCGGAACTCCTTGGTACGGGAGTCGGGGTCGGCCGCGTAGCCACCCTCCGGGACCGTGTAGTGCAGCGGGTCGTAGCCCCAGTTGTAACCGTCGGTGGCGGCGACCGCGGCGACGCAGGCCTGCTGTTCCTCCGAGTCCGGCGGCAGCGACGCCAGATCACAGGCGGGCTGCCGCTGGTCGGCGCGTTTCTCCGGGATGGTGGCGAAGTCGAACGCCGGGAGCAGGTGCAGGTGGGTGACACCGGCGCCGGCCAGCTCACGCAGGTGCTTCATGCCCGCCGTGGCCGGGTCGGTGAAGGCGCTGAACGTACCCCGGCTCCCGGTTTTGACGGAATTATCGGCGATCGAGAAGTCCCGCACCGACAGCTCCGAGATCTGGATCCTCGCGGGAGCGACGGCGGCCGGTTTCTTCAGGGTGCTCCAGCCGGCCGGCATGAGGGCCGGGTCGGACAGGCTGACGAACCGGCTGCGGGTGGAGTCGGTGCTGAGCGCCACCGAGTACGGGTCGGTCACCGACGCCGTGACGACCTTCTGCGTGGCCGGCTGCCACGCGGTCACCCGGAACCGGTAGAACTTGCCGGCCCAGTCGCCCCGGCCGGACCAGACGCCGGTGCGGTTGTCGCGGGTCAGCTCGATCAGAGCCGGGGAGACCTGGCCGGCGGTGTCGTAGATCTCGAGTTCGACGCTGCGGGCGGTCGGCGCCCAGACGGCGACGCTCGCCTTCCGGCCGCTGATCACCGGGCCGAGGGTGGCGTCGGTCTTGTACAAGTCATCGAGGACGCCCGCCACCTGTACACCGGTGGCCGAGAGGAGCTTGCCGGCGGCGTCGCGTTCGGTGACGACGACCTGGCCACGCAAGATGTCCGAAATTTCATGACTTGATAGCCTGAAGGCGCCGTATTGCCAAAGGTGCGGGAACTTCTCGCGCTGCGCCTCGCTGAGGCCACTCCGGACCGCGGCGAGCGCTGTCGTCCGATATGTCCCGGTAAGCTCGCCATCCGCGACCCCGATACCGCCCGTCGGCGACCAGACCAGGTCGTAGACCTTGCCGTCGGTGCCCGCGCCGACCGGTTCCAGGGTGGTCCCGGTCCCGGTCCTCCAGGCGATCGTGCCGCGGTCCAGCCACACCGCGGCCGACTTGGTGACGTCCACGACGCCACCACCGGCACTGGTCTTCACCAGCGGCAGCAGGCGAGTCTCCTGGCCGGCCAGGAGCCAGACCTCACGGCTCGCCTTGGCGAAGTCCAGGGACTGGTCGGTGGGCAGGTCCTTCTCGTCACCGCGGTGGATGATGTAGCTCAGCGAGGTCGCCCCGGCCGCCAGCGGCACCTCGAAGACCGCGCCGTAACTGTCGATCCGGGCCGGAAGCAGTGGGCTGGACCAGTCGGTCGGGGCGGCCGCACCGGACCAGACGTGCAGGCCCCAGCCGTCGTAGTTCCCGTCGGCCCGCTTCCAGTGGATGATCGCCCTGGTCTCGTCCTGCGCCGGGTCGGGCTGGCCGGTGGCCGCCTGCCGTGAGGAGTAGACGGTCGTGTCACCCTGCTTGATCCAGATCTCCGGGTCGGCGCCGATGTTGATCGTACGATCGGCGTCGGTGTCCTTGTTGCCGTTGTCGTCGACCACGATGAACCCGACGCTCTTGGCCCCCGGCTTGAGCTTCACCCAGGCGAAACGGCCGTACGAGTCCTCGCCGGTGAACTGCTGCCCGTTCGGCCAGGTGGTGGACATCGACGGGTCGATGTCGCCCCAGACGTACAGGTTCTGGTCGTCGTATTTGCCGTCCGGCCGCTGGTAGTGCACGACCGCGTAACCCGCGGTCGACTCGGCCACCGGGGTGCCGACCGTGATGGCGGAGGTCGCCGAGGCGAGCCGCCCCTTGCTGTCGCGCACCACCGCCTTGTACCGCACCGGCGTCTTCCCGGCCAGGCCGGTCAGGTCGTGGTAGACGCGGTAGGGCGCGCGGTCGGCGGTGCCGAGCAGCTTCCAGGGGCCGTTGCCGGCCTGGGCCGCGAAGGTCACCGTCGCGAGCGGGTCACCGACGACGTCGGCGACGATCTCGGTGCGGCCGGCCACCGATGCGCCCGCCTGCGGGCTGCTGAGGGTCACGGTCGGACCGTTCTTCGGTACGGCCACTCCTCCCCCGGCCCGCAGGACGACGGAGGACAGCGCCGGAACCGTGACGGTGATCCGCCCGTCCGCGTCCGAGTTCGCCGCGGCCGCGCCACCGTAGATCCCGGTGAAGATCACGTTCGGTGTGGACGTGGCGAACGAGACGGTCTGCGCCGTGGTGGCGTTGTTGACCGCGACCACGTACTCCTTGCGGCTGCCGTCGCGGGCGATCCGGGAGGCGGCGAAGACGCCCGGGCCGTCGGCCGCGTAGCGGGTCTGCTGGATGCCGGTGACCAGCGCCGGGTTCTCCTTGCGGAGCTTCGCGAGCGCGGCGATCGTCCGGTAGACCGGGTGCGACGTGTCGTAGTTGTCGACCGCGTGGGTGCGGTCGGTGCCGATCAGGTCGTCGTCCAGGTAGTCGGCGCTCTTGCTGGCGAAGAGGTCCTGGCGGGCGTCCTTGTCGCCGCCCGGCCCGGTGAAGCCCTGCTCGTCACCGGAGTAGACGACCGGCTGGCCCCGGGTCAGGAACATCAGCTCGTGCGCCAGCTGGTCGCGCTTGAGCTGGGTGTCGGCGGTGGCCGCGGCGGCGATGAACGAGCCGATCCGGCCCATGTCGTGGTTGCCGAGGAAGGTCGGCAGCCGGTCCGCGCCGGTGTTGCGGGCGGTGTAGAGGTCGTCCTTGGCGTACAGGCCGGCCAGCGCGTCCGCGCCGCTGTTGCCGGTGACGAAGCCGCGCGCCGCCTCCTGGAACGAGAAGTCCAGGGTGGCCGGGAGACCGCCCTCGCGCACGTAGGTCGACTCGATCTCCTGGTCGGCGCTGTACACCTCGCCGAAGGTGAAGAAGTCCTTCTTGCCGGCCTGCCTGGCGGCCTTCTCCACGGCCGGCTGCCACTGCTGCCAGAACTCCAGGTTGGAGTGCTTGACGGTGTCGAGGCGGTAGCCGTCGATCCCGGTGTCCCTGACCCAGTCGCCGTAGATCTTCGACATGCCCTCGACCACCTCGGGGCGCTCGGTGAAGAGGTCGTCGAGACCGTAGAAGTCGCCGTACTCGCTGTTCTCACCGGCGAAGGTGGAGTCACCGCGGTTGTGGTACATGTTCACGTCGTTCAGCCACGACGGTTTCTTGACGGTCGAGTCCGCTTTCGATCCGAAGACCGGGGTGTACGGGTACGACGTCGCGTCCGTCTTCGGGAACTCGTCCGAGGTCGCGTAGTTGCGGTCCTCGAACGGCTGCCCGTCGGCGTCGGTGTACGGGGAGTCCGCCTTGTCGACGTAGGTGTAGGTGTTCTCGGCATACTTGATGACGTCGGCGGTGTGGTTGACGATGATGTCCAGGTAGATCTTGAGACCGCGCTGGTGGGCGAGCCGGACCAGCCGCTTCAGGTCGGCGTTGGTGCCGAAGTGCGGGTCCACCTGGGTGAAGTCGGTGATCCAGTACCCGTGGTAGCCGGCGCTCACGTCGGCGCCGGTCCCCTGCACGGGACGGTTCTTGAAGACCGGCGCGAGCCAGATCGCGGTGGTGCCGAGCCCCTGGATGTAGTCCAGCCGGTCGATCACGCCCTTGAGGTCGCCGCCGTGGTAGAAGCCCTTGTCAGCGGGGTCGTACCCGGTGGAGAGACGGTCCCCGGAGAGCCCGCCCCTGTCGTTCTTCCGGTCTCCGTTGGCGAACCGGTCGGGCAGCACGAAGTAGAACTGCTCCCCCGATGTGGGGTTGTCCGACCCCCAGTTGGCGATGATCGCGTCGCTGGGTGTCTTCTCGCCACCGGCCGCCGCGGAGGCCGGCACGGCGAGGAGTGGGAGGACGAGGCTGAGCAGCGCGGCGCCCAGCATGAGACGGCGGTGCATTGGTCTGTTGAGTGCCACTGCGCACCCTTCCGATTCAGTGGTATCGGATTGACAGTTATATATTTCGTCACGTCACCCCGGCGCGGAAGCCGTTGGACGCCCTCGGAGTAGAGTGCTCCAGGACAGGCTCGACGACGCGCCGCGGCGACAAACCGAAAAGCCGTTCAGGGCGCGTTCCATCGACCTATCGGCCTGTATCGCTCCTGTTGCCGGGACGTTAGCAAGGTCTTGCATGGAATGGAAGACCTTTCAGGACCATGCCGAGCACACTACAGACGACTAGAGTGAGACCATGCGTGCGCGAATGGCCGATATCGCCAAACAGGCTCAGGTCAGTGAGGCGACGGTGTCGCGTGTCATTAACGACCGCCCCGGCGTCTCCGCTGAAACCCGACAAGCGGTCCTGACCGCACTCGACGTCCTCGGTTACGAACGACCGGAAAGATTGCGCAAGCGCAGCGCCGGCCTGGTCGGCCTGGTCGTCCCCGAGCTGGACAATCCGATCTTCCCCGCCTTCGCTCAGGTGATCGAGTCGACGCTGGCGCAGCACGGTTACACGCCGGTGCTCTGCACCCAGTCCCCCGGCGGCGTCACCGAGGACGAGTATGTGGAGATGCTCCTCGACCGGCAGGTCTCGGGCATCGTCTTCATCTCGTCGCTCTCCGCCGACACCACCTCCGACCGATCCCGATACCAGCGGCTGCTCGACCGGCCGCTGCCGATCGTGCTGGTCAACGGCTACGCCAAGGAGCTGGAGGCGCCGTTCGTCTCGTGCGACGACCGGGTCGCCGGCGATCTCGGGGTGACCCATCTGGTGGCGCTCGGGCACCGGCGGATCGGCATGATCTCCGGCCCCAACCGGTTCATCAACACCCAGCGCAAGCTGGAGGGCTACCGCGCGGCGATGAAGCGCGAGGTGGGCCTCTCCGACGCCGAGGTGGACGACCTGGTCTCGCTCACGCTCTTCGGCGTCGAGGGCGGTGAGGTGGCCGCCGACCGGCTGCTGGCCCGGGGCGCGACCGGCATCATCTGCGCCTCCGACATGATGGCGCTCGGCGCGATCCGGGCCGCGCGGCGCCGTGGCCTGCGAGTTCCCGAGGACGTCTCGGTGATCGGCTTCGACGACTCGGCGCTGATCCCGTTCACCGACCCGCCGCTGACCACGCTGCGCCAGCCGGTGGCCTCGATGGCGGTGGCCGCGGTGCGGTCGCTGGTCGACGAGATCAACGGGCACGGCGCGCCGCACTCGGAATACCTCTTCCATCCCGAGCTGGTGGTCCGTAACTCGACCGCGATCGCGCCGATGCGCTCCGAGATTCCGGTCGCCACTCCCGCCGCGTGACCGAATCCGTACTTTGTGAGAGCGGTCTCTCGATGTTCCGGAAACAGGCGTGCGGATATCCGCACGCCTGATTCCATTCAGCCCTTCGTGCCGCCGGCGGTAAGACCGGACACGAGATGCTTCTGCGCGAAGAGGAATACGATTCCGGCCGGGATCGTCACGAGGACGGCGGCCGCGGTGAGATATTCCCACTGCGGATTGAACTGGGGCACGAACTGCTGCAGACCGTACGCCAGGGTGTATTTGTCGTCGGTCTGGATGAACGCCGACGCGTACGCGACCTCCCCCCACGCGGTGAGGAACGCGTAGAAACCGGTGACCGCGATCGCCGGGCGGGCCAGCGGCAGGATGACCCGCCAGAAGATCCGGAACGGGCCGCAGCCGTCCAGTGCCGCCGCCTCGTCCAGCGAGGTCGGGACCGAGTCGAAGTAGCCCTTGAGCATCCACGCGCAGAACGGCACGGCGATCGTCAGGTACGCGATGACCAGCGACGGCAACGTGTTGATCAGCCCGAGATTGGCCATGATCGCGTAGATCGGGACGATCAGGATCGACACCGGGAACATCTGCGTGACCAGGAAGACCATCATCAGCGAGCGCCGGCCCGGGAAGTTGAACCGGGACAGCGCGTAGCCGGTGGTCGCCGAGAAGAAGATGCCGATCAGCATCGTCAGGCTCGCCACGATCACCGAGTTGAGGAACCAGGACCGGAAGTTCGTGTCGAACAGCACGTACTCGTAGTTGGCGAGCGTCGGGTCCTTGATCAGGGTGATCTCGGTGCTCTGGACGGCGTACCCCGGCTTGAACGAGGAGAGCACCACCCAGAGGATCGGACCGATCGCGATCAGCGAGGCCACGATCAGCGTGGCGTGCAGGCCGATCGACGCGCCGACACTGCGGCGGCCACGCCGGGGCTTGTTGACCCGCGCCGGCGCGCCGGTCGGCGCCGCGATCGGTGGGGTCGTCGTCATCTGGGCCATGTCACCAAACCTCGCCTTGCTTACGCAGCACCCGCCGGTAGAACACCGAGAAGATGAGCAGGATCGAGAGGATCAGCACGCCGTAGGTGGAGGCGAGCGAGTAGTTCCGGATGCCCTCGAAAGCGGCCCGGAAGGCACCGGTCACCAGGATCTCGGTCGACCCGGCCGGCTGGCCCTCGGTCACCAGGAAGATGATCGGGAACATGTTGAAGGTCCAGATCGTGCCGAGCAGGATCACCGTCATGCTGACCGGCCGCAGACCCGGCAGGGTGATGTTGCGGAACCGCTGCCACGGCGTCGCGCCGTCGATCTCGGCCGACTCGTAGAGCTCCTCCGGGATGCTCTGCAGGCCGCCGAGCAGGGCCACCATCATGAACGGCACACCCAGCCAGATGTTGGTGATCACCGCGACGAACAGTGCCGTCCATCTGTCGGCGAACCAGGCGACCGAGTCGATGCCGACCGCGTTGAGCAGCGAGTTGACCAGGCCGAGCTGCTCGTTGAAGAGGAACTTCCAGGCGAAGGCGCTGATGAACGCCGGCACCGCCCACGGCAGCACCAGCAGGACGCGGTAGAGGCCGCGGAACCGCATCTCGCGGTGGATCATGACGGCCAGGCCGAGGCCCAGGCCGTAGTGGAAGGCGACACCCGCGGCGGTCCAGATCAGGGTGGTCCCGGTCCACTGCCAGAACTCGCCGATCCGGCCGGTGAGGACGTTGACGTAGTTGTCGAGGCCCACGAACGACCAGGCGTTCGGGTTCTCCTTGCAGACCTCGCCCCCGGTGATCGACTTCGTGCAGATCTCGGCGAGCTGGTTGGCCTCGGTCTGGTTGGTGAAGGTCAGCCAGATGCCGTTGACCAGGGGATAGAAGATCAGAACCGCCAGAACCGCCACGACCGGCACGACCATCGCCCAGGCCGCCCAGTGCTTGTCCCAGCTCCGCCGCAGCGAGGTGCTCCTCGGCGCCGCGCCGGCAGTCACAGTGCTCATCAGCTGTGCTCCAGAGAGGAAGCGAAGCGGGCGCCGGCCCACGCGGAGCCGGCGCCTGCGTTCAGAACCGTCAGTTGGTGGCGTACGAGGGAACGACCTCGGCCTTGTACTTCTGGGCCACGGCGTCGAGGGACGTTTTCGCGTCCTTGTTCTGGACCAGGACCTCGGTGGCGAGCGTGTCGAGCGGGCCGAAGAACTGGCCGCCCTCCGGGATCCACGGGCGGTTCACGGCCGACTCGACGACCGGCTTGAAGGCCGAGATCACGGCGTTGCTCTTGACCGACGCGATGTCGTAGGCCGAGGTACGGGTCGGGAGCACACCCAGCTTGTCGGCCAGGGCGGCCTGCGACTCGGCGGAGTTCATGAACTTGATGAACGCGACGGCGGCGGCCGCCTTCTCCTGCGGGACACCCGAGTAGACGACGTAGTTGTGGCCGCCGACCGGGGCGCCCGCCTTGGCGGAACCGGCCGGGACCGGCGCGATGCCGAGGTTCTCCAGACCACCGAAGCCCGGAGCGGCCTTGACGTTCGCGACCTCCCACGGGCCGTTGATGATGAAGGCGACCTTCTTCTCCTTGAAGAGGGTCATCATCGTGCCGTACGAGTCGGTGGCCGACGGCTTCACCGCGGCGCCGCTGTCGATCAGGTCCTTGGCGACCTTGAGCCCGGCAACGTTCTGCTCCGAGTTCACCACGATCTTCTTGCTCGCGGTGTCGACCAGGTCACCGCCCTCGCCGTAGAGGAACGGCAGGGTGAAGTAGCCGGCCGGGTTCACGTAGAGACCCTCGGCGCCGGTCTTCTGCTTGACGGTCTGGGCGGCGGTCTTCAGCTCGGCCCACGTCTTCGGCACGCTCACGCCGGCCTTCTCGACGAGCTCCTTGTTGTAGAGCAGGGCGAGGCTGTCGGTGACCTGCGGTACGCCGTACGTCTTGCCGTCGAACTTGTTCGAGGCCAGCGCGGTCTTGTTGTAGTCCGACTCGTCGGCGAGCAGCTCGGAGCCGTCCAGCGAGTAGAGGTAGCCCAGCGACGCGAACTCGGGCACCCAGGCGACCTCGGCGCGCAGGATGTCCGGGGCGCCGGTCTTGGCCGCGGCGGCGGTCTTGAACTTGTTCTGCGCGTCGGCGAACGGCACCGACTGGTAGTTGATCTTGACGTTCGGGTACTTCGCGTTGAACTGCTTGATCAGGTCCTGGAAGACCGGACCCTCGTTCTTCGCGTCCGACGTGTCCCACCACGTCAGCTCCGCGGCGAGCGAAGCCGGGTCGGCAGCCTTGTTGTCGCCGGCGGCCGGCTCCTTGTCGCCGCTGCACGCGACGAGGGTGAAGGCGAGGGCCACGGAGGAGAGAGCGGCCAGTCCCTTGGTTATGCGACGCATGATGCGCTCCTTGAAGACCTGCTTGGTGACGACCGGACCGTAGCAAGAAGTTTCGTGCTTAGAAACCCCTTGCGAATCAACTTGCAACAAGGGCGGACGCTCGAACCCGCACGATTCCGGCATCGCGGGCGAGAAAGCGGTCTCCAGCAGCCGTTCTGTTACCTGTGGACCGCTGTGCCGGCACGTCGGGGACATGCAAGTGGGTTACAGGAACTTACAGCTATAGTCCTTGCCCGGTGATTTGCGGCGCGTCCTCGATGAAACTTCTTGCACGGTGAACTGAAAAACCATGCTGGATTGCGTCGTGGTCTGTGGTGTGGCTTGACCGAAGGGGGCCGCAATGTAAAAAGGCGGTGACGGGCGAGTGCCCGTCACCGCCTTTCCCGGCTCTTGTTCGTGGCCGCTGGTCAGTGGCCGCTGGTCAGCTGCTCCAGATCGCGGATCACCTCGGAGACCACCACCGGATCCAAGTCATCCAGCCTCGCCGCGCCACCGCTGAACCGGAGCGGGCCGAGTGTCTGCTCCGGAAAGATGTCCACGGCGCCGTGGACGATGCCGGGGTTCAGCTCCAGCTCGAGCCCGTCGGCAAGAGCCGGCGTCACGCTGACCTGGACGCGATCGTCACGCATTGTCCCCCGTCGCCAGCCGCGGCTCTCCAGGCCCAGAAGGGCGCGGGACGACACCGTCCGCCCCTGGAAGCGAGTGAGCACACCGCCCGCCACCTCGGCCTCGGTGAAGGCTGCGGTCTCCCGCCCGACCTGCGGGAACGGCTGAAGGATCCGGTAGTCGGCGAAGATCTCCGACCAGAGCGGCAGCGTCTCACCCAGATGAACCGGATGGACCACACCGACCACCTCGCCGGTACCGATCTCAACGGCCTCGTCGTGCACGTCGGCGAACGTGCCGTCCTCGGCCACCCGGAAGGCGCCGACCAGCCCACCCTTCGGGTCGAACGCACTCGTCGTGTCGAAACGGCCCCAGAGCAACCGCCGGGCCGGGTGGCGCAGCAGCGGATGCTCGGCGAAGAAACGCCGGAACTCCTCCTCCGGCCAGCGACGGCCGGTGACCATGGCGCGTTCCAGACGGCGGATCTGATCGGCGGCGACCCTCCGGACATCCTTCTTCAGGACCGCGAAACGTTGATAGGCGGCGGCCGCCCGCTCGGCATCGTCCTTCGCCCCCGGTTTCGGCAGGTTCTTGAGAGGCTTCCCGGCACCGTCCACGACGCACGGTCTCAGCTCCTCGTCGAACCGCACGGCGAAGCTCCGTGCTCCGTAGTCGAGCGTCAGGCTCCCGTCGTCATCCAGCCCGAAACCCGGCACCAGGCGGTCGGCGAGTTGCTCGGCGGTGAGGCCCAGCTGCCCGGCCACCAGGCCGACCTGGCGCTGGGCGGCAGTGCGCAGACCCGCATATCGCGAACGCTCGGCGATACGGTTGAGGTGCACCAACGCGACCTCGGTGCCGATCTCGGTGAGGACACTCAGACCGGTCACCGCACGGGCGTGCCCGCTCTGCCCCGGCCATTCCATGATCAGCGGCGTGAGCCGTCGCACGGTCTCGTCGTCCCCGACCGCACCGAGCACCTCCAGCGCCCAGCCCTGCCTGCCGCTCGCGCCGGCGGCCAGCCAGGCCTCGAACACCCCCCATGCGAACCGCGCGAGATCCACCGGCTCACAAGCCTCCCGGACGACCTCCAGTCCCGCATACGGCTCGAGCGGCCTGTGCAGTGCGAACACCATCGCCAGCTCACGCAACACCTTCGTCGGCAGAACGAGAGCCACCCGGCCCCCGTCCGTCCCGCCATCACCCAGTGCCGCCGTGGGCCGCGTCGGCTCCTGGCCCTCAGCCGAACCAGCCCGCGCGACCCCGTCACCCACAGCCGAACCAGCCCGCGCGACCCCGTCACTCACAGCCGAACCGGCCCGCACCATCTCGGATCCCACAGCCGAACCAGCCCGCGCAATCCCGTCACCCACAGCCGAACCGGCCCGCACCATCTCGGACCCCGCAGCCGAACCAGCCCGCGCAATCCCGTCACCCGCAGCCGAACCAGCCCGCGCAATCCCGTCACCCACAGCCGAACCAGCCCGCGCAATCCCGTCACCCACAGCCGAACCAGCCCGCGCAATCCCGTCACCCACAGCCGAACCGGCCCGCGCGATCTCGTCAGGGGGCGGCGGCAGGATGGATGGTCGTCGAAGGCGGACCGGTGGCAGGGCGGCGGGATCGAACCACTTCGGAATGGCGGGGAGTTTCGTGGGCAGGATCGCCAGCGGATCGGTGTCGATCAGCGTCTCCACAGCGGTCGCGGCCTCCGGGCCGTAGGAGGCGGCGACCGCACGGAGGGTCTCCGCGTGACCGGCGGCCACCATGTACACCAGTGTGTGCTGTGCCGAACGCCGGACCAGGTCGCTGGTGCCGAACGCACGGGGCACCAGATAGCGGGCGGCACACTCGGGATGCCGCCCCAGCCAGGCTCTCGCCACTGAACCGGACTGCCCCTGATCATGCAGACGCACCTGCATGCGCCACGGAATGTCCCCGGACGCGAACGGCAGCATCAGCGGCATGGCCACCGCCGAGTCGTGGAAGGCCAGACGCCGCAGAGGCAACAACGCGTACGCCTCGAACCGGGCGACGATCCGCCGCATCCATGAACCGCACCCGGGCACGGGCGCCGGATGCCAGTCGGCGAGCAGAGGCCGGGCCAGTTCCTCCGGCGCGGCGACGAAGAACGCGGCCGCAGCCGGCGGGTCCACCGGCTCTCCACGCCGCAGCCGGTCGGCGATGGCGTCCCAGTCCATCGGGGCCACAGCGAACCTCTCCCCGGAATCGACGGCAGACGCCCTGCCCGCCAGACCGACGAGCGTGACCTCCACCCCCGAACTCACGGCAGACGCACCACCCGCCAGACCAGCAGAAGTGCCCGACTCCCCCGCACCCACGGCAGACACGCCACCCGCCAGACCAGCAGAAGTGCCCGACTCCCCCGCACCCACGGCAGACACAGCACCCGCGGGGCCGGTTGGCGGGGCCGGCACCCCCGAACTGGGGGCGGCGGCCTCTTCGGCGGGGCCGACCGTGGTGGTGGGGGACGTTGCGTCCGGCAGGTCGATCGGGGTCGACAGCCACTTCTCGCGCTCGCCGGGTAGCCAATTCGCGATGGTCGGTGACTCGGGCGCCGTCAGGTCGAGGATTACCGGGGCCGGTCGCCGCCCGCGCCAGGGCGGATCGGCGAGCAGCGGTGGCAGCGCCTCCGGTGGGGCCGGCACGACGGCGGTCATGCCGGTCAGGTGCTCCCGGATGCGGGCCGCCTGAGCCCCTGTCAACTCGGCCGCGACCCGCTCGGCGAGCGCCGGGTCCGCCCGCACCCGGGCGGACAGCAGGTCGGTGACCGCGGGCTTGACGGCCTGGGCGGAGAGCAGCCGTAGCGCCCGCTCCGGGAAGCGGGCGGCGGCGTCGAGCAGCGCCTCGCGCACGTGCCGCTGGCCGAGACGGTCGAGGAGGCCGCGCATCGCCTCGTCGACCGGCAGCACGGCGATCAGGCTCAACAGGTCGCGGCGGGTGTCGGCACGGGTCGCGCGGACCCGGTCGAACCAGTCCAGCAGCAGGCCCGACGCGAGGGCCGGGCCGAGGCCCTCGACGACGGTGGCATCCCGGCCACGCCACCCGATGGACATGGCGTCGGCGGCACGACGTGCGGCGGCAGCCTGGTCCGCGGTGGTGATCGCGGTCAGCAGCATCCCGGCGCGACGGAAGTCGCGCTCGGTGAGTGCCTCCACCCAATCCTGCTCCACCCAGTCGGTGCGGGACGGGACGAGGACCGAGGTGGCGCAGCGGGCGTGGCGACCCTTTCCGCGGTAGCCGGCGAGAACGTCGACGATCTCCGCGTGCACGTCGTCGGGCGCGGCCGCCAGGGCGGCCCGGACCCTCAGCAGCACCAGGAAATCGGGGTCGAAGAAGAGCCCGACCGCGAGCCCGTCGTCGTCGGGCCGGCGGCGGCGCACACCCACGGTCTCCGTGCCGTCGCGCCGGAGCGCCCGGCGGGGCGGCCGATCGCCCTCGGCCGCCAGGGTCAGCGTGTAGAGCTCCACGGCTGCCTCGGCGGCGAACCGCAGGCCCCGCTCGGCGAGCCACAGGTCGGCGAACCACGGATGCCGCAGATTTTCCTGCCAGTCCAGCGCCCTCGTTGCGAACGCGACGACGGCCGCGCCGGTGACCGACGCCGGAGCCTGGGCCGCCGCACGCAACTCCGGGTCGGTGAACTCGCTGGCGAGCACGCCGGGCACGAACCCGGGCAGCTCACGGGTCTGCCTGTCGACGACCTCCCGGGCCCGCGGGTCGGGCTGGACCGGGCGGACGCCAGCCCCACCGCGTCGCGGGTGCAGCTGGGAAAGCCAGGGCTCGGGCAACTCGAACGGCATGCCGGCACGCTACCGGCGACCCCCGACAGAAACGGGAGCGGCCGGAGCCGCTCCCGTCGAACAGTGACACGGATTACCACCGAGCACCCGCCGGCCACACTTGCTGCCGGACGAGGAGAGGGATTATCGGGGCACGACCTTCTCGACGGCCCACTGACGCCAGTTGTCGAGCTTGTGCTGCACGGTGGCGAGCTGGTCGGCGACCGGGCCGGGACCGGTCGAGCCCGGAGTGGTACGGGCCGCGAGCGCCGACGACACGGACAGCACCTCGCGCACCGACGGGTCCAGGTGCTCGCTGATCGTCTTCAGATCGTCGTCGGTCACGTCCTCCAGCTCGCACTCGCGGGCCGAGCAGAGCGCCACCAGCTTGCCGGTGATTTCGTGCGCCTCGCGGAACGGCACGCCCTTGCGGACCAGCCAGTCGGCGACCTCGGTGGCGAGCGAGAAGCCGACCGGGGCGGCCGCGGCCAGCCGGTCCACCCGGACCGTCATCGTCGAGATCATCCCGGCCAGCGCGGGCAGCAGCAGCTCCAGGGTGTCGACCGCGTCGAAGGCGGGCTCCTTGTCCTCCTGCATGTCGCGGTCATACGTCAGGGGCAGGCCCTTGAGCATGGTCAGCACCGCGACGAGACCGCCGACGAGCCGGCCGCTCTTGCCCCGCGCCAGCTCGGCGATGTCCGCGTTCTTCTTCTGCGGCATGATCGACGACCCGGTGGCGAACGCGTCGTCCAGCTCGACCCAGCCGAACTCGGTCGACGTCCAGAGGACGACCTCCTCGCCGAGGCGGGAGAGGTGCACGCCGATCAGCGCGGTCACGAAGAGGAACTCGGCCACGAAGTCACGGTCGGCGACGGCGTCCATCGAGTTGGCCGCGGGCGCGGTGAAACCCAGCTCCTTGGCGACGGCCGCCGGGTCGAGCGGCAGCGACGAACCGGCCAGGGCGCCGGAGCCGAGCGGGCTGATCGCGGTCCGGGTGTCCCAGTCGCGCAGCCGCTCCAGGTCACGCAGCAGCGGCTGCACGTGGGCGAGCAGCCAGTGACCGAAGCTGACCGGCTGCGCGTGCTGCACGTGGGTCATGCCGGGCGCCGGGGTGTCGACGTTGCGGGCCGCCTGCTCGGTCAGCGCGTCGGCCAGCTCGATCAGCGCGACGGCCACGCCGCGGGCGTGATCACGCAGGTAGAGCCGCAGATCGGTGGCGACCTGATCGTTGCGGGAGCGGCCGGCCCGCAGCTTGCCGCCGAGCGTGCCGAGACGCTCCAGCAGGCCGCGCTCCAGGGCGGTGTGGACGTCCTCGTCCTCGATCGTCGGACGGAACTCGCCGGCCGCGCAGGCCGAGGCCAGATCGTCCAGCGCCGCGAGGATCCGGCCCAGCTCGTCGGCGTCGAGCAGACCCGCGTTGGCCAGCACCCGGGCGTGCGCGCGGGAGGCCAGCAGATCATACGGCGCGAGCCGCCAGTCGAACTGGACGCTGACGCTCAGCCGGGCCAGCGCCTCCGCCGGACCACCGGCGAAACGGCCACCCCACAGCCTCGTCGGCTCGTCGCTCTCCGACACACCTTCTCCTCGTCCGTTCATTTCGTTACCTTCCTGACCCTATCGCTGAGCCGTGCACGCCGGGTCCCGGCCCGGCGGCATCGCGCTGGGTGGGACACGTGGCCGTCTCGCTCGCACGAGCCCGGCGGCCGCGCGGTGATCGAGCCGGCCGCCCGCGTCGCGTGCCGGCCGGCGGCGGCTCACATAGCCGTACGCATAAAAATGCCGTTGATCTGATAAGTTTGCAACATGACCAGCCTCGATCTGACCGGTGATGTAGTAGATCTCACTCGGACCATCTGTGACATTCCGTCCGTCAGCGGCGACGAGAAGGCCCTGGCCGACGCCGTGGAGAGCGCCCTGCGCGCCTGTCCGCACCTCGAGGTGCTGCGTGACGGTGACGCGGTGGTGGCGCGGACGTCGCTGGGCCGGCCGACCCGGGTGGTGATCGCCGGGCATCTCGACACCGTGCCGATCGCCGACAACCTGCCGGTCGTCGTCGACGGCGACGTGCTGCGCGGGCGCGGCACCGTCGACATGAAAGCCGGCGTCGCGATGGCGCTGCACCTGGCGGCGACGCTGACCGAGCCGCGCTATGACGTGACCTACGTCTTCTACGACCACGAGGAGGTCGCGGCCCGGCTCAACGGGCTCGGCCGGCTCGTGCGCAACCACCCGGAGTGGCTCGTCGGCGATTTCGCGATCCTCGGTGAGCCGTCCGACGGCACGGTCGAGGGCGGCTGCCAGGGCACCATGCGGGTGAAGATCACCGTGCCCGGTGTGGCGGCGCACTCGGCGCGCTCGTGGAAGGGCAGCAACGCCATCCACAGCGCGGGCGCAGTGCTCGACGTGCTGCGCGCCTACGTGCCGCGGCAGCCGATCGTTGACGGGTTGCAGTATCACGAGGGGCTCAACGCGGTGAAGATCGAGGGCGGCATCGCCGGCAACGTGATCCCCGACCTGTGCACGGTGCACATCAACCACCGCTTCGCTCCGGACCGTGACGTGGCCCAGGCCGAGGCGCACCTACGGGAGGTGTTCGCCGGGTTCGAGCTGGAGGTGACCGACGCGGCGCCGGGGTCGCGGCCCGGGCTGGACCGGCCGGCCGCCAAGGAGTTCGTCGAGCTGGTCGGCCGGGAGCCGCAGGCCAAGCTGGGGTGGACCGACGTGTCACGGTTCGCCGCGCTGGGCGTGCCGGCGGTCAACTTCGGGCCCGGCGACCCGCTGCAGGCGCACACCGACGGCGAGCACGTGCTGGTGCCGGAGATCCGGCAGGCCCTGCACGTGCTCACCACCTGGCTCAGCTGACTACTCGGCCGGGTTCGCCGCGGCGCGCTGGATGGCGCCCGGCACCGAGTACATGTGGGCGAACGCGCGGGCCTGCTCGCCGGTCCACAGCGACGACCCGTGGCCGTAGACGACACCCGAGCGGGTCGCCGCGTCCAGCAGGCTGTGCGGGCTCCTGCTGCCGAGGAGCACGATGTTGCCCTTGTGCAGCAGGACCCGCACGGTGCCGGTGACCCGGGTCTGGCTGGAGTCCAGGAAGGCGCGGAAGTCGTCCATGATCGGGTCGAAGTAGACGGCCTCGTGCAGCAGGTCGCCGTAGGTGTTGCCGAGCGTGGCCTTGGTGGCCTGCTGCCGGTTCGACAGGACCAGTTTCTCCAGCTCGCGGTGCGCCGCGATGAGGATCAGCATGCCCGGCGCCTCGAAACCGACACGGGCCAGGTTGCCGACCATGGTGGAGCCCATGTGGATGCCCCGGCCGACGCCGTGCTCGCCGCCGAGGACGTTGAGGGCGGACAGGATGTCGTAGTTGTTCTCGTTCGGCAGCGGCGTGCCGTCCGCCGTGACCGCCGAGACGACCTCGCCCTTGTCGAAGCTGATCAGCAGCTCGACGCCCTTCTCCGGGGCCTCGTCGATCGACTTGGTGTAGGTCCAGGCCGACTCCGGCAGATACTCCCAGGAGCCGTAGGTCTCCTCGCCGCCGATCGACGTGCCGATCAGGCCCTCGTTGATCGAGTAGAGCTTGACCTTCTCGCTGACCTCGTAACCCCGCGACCGGAGGAACTCGGTCTCGCCCTCGCGGGTGAGCCGCTCGTCGCGGATCGGGGTGACGATCTCCAGATGCGGGGCCAGCGCCCGGATCACCGCGTCGTAACGGACGTGGTCGGCGCCCGCGCCGGTCGAGCCGTGCGCCACCGCGTCCGCGCCGACCTCCAGTGCGACCTGGACGACCTTCTCCGCCTGGATCAGCCGCTCCGCGCCGACACACGACGGGTAGGCGCCGTTGCGCAGGTAATTCGCCTTGATCGCGTAGGTGATCACCCGGTCGTAGAGCTCCGCGCGGGCGTCGACGACATGGTGCTCGACGGCGCCCAGCTCCTCGGCGCGCGCCTTGACCACCTCGGCCTCACCGCTGTGCAGGCCACCGGTGTCGATGTTGGCGGTCACCACGTCCCAGCCCTTCTCGCGGAAGTCCACGAGGGCGTACGAGGTGTCCAGACCACCGGAGAAAGCGAGGACGATCTTGCGCTTGGTCATCGGGACAGTTCCTTCTCGAGAATCGGCACATAAGTCTTACCGTCCCGGCGGACGTGACCCGGCGGCAGGACGTAGAACTCACAGCGGCCCGCTTCGATGTCCTTCTGCATCGCGCGCTGGCGGCTGTAGTCGAACGGGTCGAGCAGGAACGTCGGCTCGGGCAGCACTCCCCCGGCCGGGAGGGTCAGGTCGCTCTGGTAGACGAACGAGCCCGGCGAGGTGTGGAACGGGACCGTCGCGACCAGGATCTTCAGCGCGCCGAACTCGGTGTGCACCTTGAGCGCGCTGTTGTCGTACTGGGTGACGCCGTCCAGCTTCTGCGCCCGGTACGCCGACAGGGCCAGCGCCTTCGCCGCCTTGCCCAGGCCGACCGCCGGCATCAGCGACCACAGCGACCAGCCCACCCAGCGGCCCGGCTCGGCGGACGGGGCCGCACAGTAGCCGCCGACCGGGACCGGGCCCCGGTAGCCGCTGTCCCGCATGTCCTGCTGAACCTTGCGCAGCAGCTGCTTCACGTCGGTGTCGAAGCGGAACGTGGACCGCTCGACCATGTCCGCGAACTCGGCCTGCGGCAGACCGGCGATCAGAGCCGCGGCCGGCATCAGGATCAGGTCGACCATGACCCACTGGGGCATCGGGATGCCCCGGTCACCGAAGGCGATGCCGTTGATGATGTTGAAGAAGTTCAGGAAGTCGCGGATCGACCAGTCCTTCTCCGCCGTGTCGGTGAAGTCGAGCCAGGTCAGCTTGTGGCCGTACGGCGTCTCGTTGAGGTGCGGCCGCAACGTCTCGTTGGAGGCGAGGAAGAACTCCACGCCGTGCCCGACCAGGCTGTCGGTGTGGTCGGCGAAGTCCGGGAACCGGGCCTCCACCGCTGGTGGGAACGTCATGAGCGGCTCTCCTCGGATTCCGACTGGCTCCACAGACTGAGTTTCAGGGCCAGCTCCGCGCCCGACGTGGGCCCGCCGTCCCGGGCCACCACGAAGATGGTGTCGTCACCGGCGATCGTGCCGACCACATCGGCGAGCCCGGACCGGTCCAGAGCGCTGGCCAGGAACTGCGCCGCCCCCGGCGGCGTACGCAGGACCGCGATGTTGCCGCTGTGGTCGACTCCGGTGAGCAGCTCGCGCAGCAGGCGGATCAGCCGGGCCGGGCCGTGCTCCGTGGTCTCCCGCAGCGGCTTGTGCCCGTCCTCGGGAATGTAGTAGACGCCGCTGACCTTCACCGCGTTCAGCTCCTCCAGGTCACGAGAAAGCGTGGCCTGGGTGACGTGGACGCCCTCGTTGGCGAGGATCACTGTCAGCTCGGTCTGCGACTTGACCCGACGGGAACGGATCAGGTCGACGAGCCGGGCGTGCCGGCCCGCGCGGGTCGTCGGGTTGTTCATGGCTGGTTGACCGCCAGCAGCCAGGTCAGCAGCGCCTTCTGCGCGTGCAGCCGGTTCTCCGCCTGGTCGAAGACGGCGCTCTGCGGCCCGTCGATCACCTCGTCGGTGATCTCCTCGTTGCGGTGCGCCGGCAGGCAGTGCAGCACGATCGCCTCCGGGTCGGCGGCGGCCAGCAGCTCCTTGTTCACCTGGTACGGCCAGAACGGGGTGAGCCGGTCCTTGCCGTCGCCCTCCTGGCCCATCGACGTCCACGTGTCGGTGGCGATCACGTGCGCGCCGTCGGCCGCCTCCCGCGGGTCACGCAGCACCTCGACCGAGCCGCCGGTCCACGCCGCGATCTCCGCTGCCCGGCTGACCACCGGCGCCGCCGGATCGAACCCGGACGGGCCGGCCACCCGCACGTTCATCCCCGCCATCGCGCCCGCGATCAGGTAGGAGTGCGCCATGTTGTTGGCCGCGTCCCCCACATACGCCAGCGTCCGCCCGGCCGTCGAGCCGAACCGCTCGCGGATCGTCAGCAGGTCGGCGAGGAGCTGGCACGGGTGGTAGCCGTCGCTCAGCGCGTTGATCACCGGGACGCGCACGCCGGACGCCAGCTCGGCCAGCCGCTCGTCGCCGTGCGTGCGGTAGACCATCGCCGACACGTACCGGGCCACCACCCGCCCGGCGTCGGCGAGCGTCTCACCGCGGCCGAAGTGGGTGTTCTGGGTGTCCACGATGATCGGCTGGCCGCCCAGCTCGGCGATGCCGGCCTCGAACGACAGCCGGGTCCGCAGGCTCGCCTTGTCGAAGAAGACGGCCACACTGCGCGGACCGGCCAGAGGGGTGTAGCTGAACCGGTCCGCCTTCATCTCGGCGGCCAGATCGAGGACCTCGCCCTGCTCCTGCGGGGTCAGGTCGTCGTCACGGAGGAAATGTCGGGTGGTCACCGGATACCGTCCAGGGCAGCGATCAGGGCGTCCGCCTGATCGGAGGAGATGATCAGGGGCGGGGCGAGCCGGATGACGTCCGGCTTGGCCGGGTTGACCAGGAAACCGGCGTCACGCAGCCGGGCGGCCACGTCGGCGGAGACGGGCTCGTTGAGCACGATGCCGAGCAGCAGGCCGGCGCCCCGGACATACTTCACCAGCGGATGGTTCAGGCCCTCGATGCCGAGCCGGATCTGCTCGCCGACCCGCTTCACGTGGTCGAGCAGGCCCTCGTTGGCGATCGTGCGGATCACCGCGAGCCCGGCCGCGCAGGAGACCGGGTTGCCGCCGAAGGTGGTGCCGTGCGACCCGGGAGTGAGCAGGTCGGCGGCCCGGCCGAAGGCCATGCAGGCGCCCAGGGGCAGACCGCCGCCGAGGCCCTTGGCCAGGGTGACGATGTCCGGCTCGACACCCTCGCTCTGGTGGTGGAACCAGTGGCCGGTGCGGCCGATGCCGGTCTGCACCTCGTCGAGCACCAGCAGCGCGTTGTTGCGCGTGCAGATCTCCCGGGCGGACGTCAGGTAGCCGGCGGGCGGGACGACCACGCCGTTCTCACCCTGGATCGGCTCCAGGATGACCATGGCGGTCTCGGGGGTGACCGCGGCCTCCAGCGCGGCGACGTCACCGTAGTCGACGTGGGTCACGTCGCCCGGGAGCGGCCGGAACGGGTCCTGTTTCGCCGGCTGGCCGGTCAGCGCGAGAGCGCCCATCGTCCGGCCGTGGAAGGCGCCGTGCGTGGCGACGACATGGGTGCGCCCGGTGAGCCGGGAGATCTTGAAGGCGGCCTCGTTGGCCTCGGCGCCCGAGTTGCAGAACAGCACCCGCCCGGCCCGGCCGGCCAGCGCCAGCAGCAGGTCGGCCAGCGCCACCGGCGGCTCCGAGATGAACAGGTTGGAGACGTGCCCCAGCTGCTGGATCTGAGACGTGACGGCGGCGACGACGGCCGGGTGGGCGTGGCCGAGCGCGTTCACCGCGATGCCGCCGAGGAAGTCGACATACTCCTTGCCGTCCTCGCCGGTCAGCACCGCGCCCTGGCCCTTGACCAGGGCGATCGCCGGGGTGCCGTAGTTGTTCATCATCGACTCTTGCCAGCGCTGCACGAGGCTCATGAGGGGACCACCATCGTTCCGAATCCTTCTTCCGTGAAGACTTCGAGCAGCGTCGAGTGGGCGACCCGGCCGTCGACGACGTGGGCGGCCGGCACTCCACCGCGGACCGCCCGCAGGCAGGCCTCCATCTTGGGCACCATCCCCGACTCCAGGGAAGGCAGCAGCTTCTCCAGCGCATCGGCGTCGATCTCGCTGGTCAGCGACGACTTGTCAGGCCAGTTGGTGTAGAGGCCGGGCACGTCGGTGAGCACCACCAGCTTGCGGGCGCCGAGCGCGACCGCCAGCGCGGAGGCGGCGGTGTCGGCGTTCACGTTGTGCAGCACGCCCGCGGCGTCCGGCGCGACCGTGGCGATCACCGGGATCCGGCCGGCCGCGATCAGGTCGTCGACGGCCGACGTGTTCACCTGGTCGACGTCGCCGACCTGGCCGATGTCGACCTCCTCGCCGTCGATCGTCGCGCCCCGGCGGACCGCCGTGAACAGCCCGGCGTCCTCACCGGAGAGGCCCACCGCATACGGCCCGTGCTGGTTGATCAGGCCCACCAGCTCGCGCCCGACCTGGCCGGTGAGCACCATCCGGACGATCTCCATCGTCTCCGGGGTGGTGACCCGCAGGCCGCCGCGGAACTCCGACTCGATCCCGACCCGCTTCAGCATCCGGTTGATCTGCGGGCCGCCACCGTGCACGACGACCGGCTTGATGCCGACCAGGCGCAGGAACACCATGTCGGCCGCGAACGCCGCCTGCAGCTCCGGGTCGATCATGGCGTTGCCGCCATACTTGATCACGACGGTGGCGCCGTGGAACCGCTCCAGCCAGGGCAGCGCCTCGATGAGGATCTCGGCCTTCTTCTGCGCCTTCACGACGAGTACGCCGAATTCTCGTGAACATAGGCGTGAGAGAGATCGGTGGTCCAGATCGTCGCGCTCATCTCCCCCTCGCGCAGGTTGATCGTCACGCTCACGTCCCGCCCGGACAGGTCGACCTTGCTGCGATCCTCCGCCGCCGCCCCGCCCTTGCAGATCCACACCCCGTTGATCGCCACGTCGATGCGATCCGGCTCGAAGGCCGCGCTCGTCGTGCCGATCGCCGCGAGGATCCGCCCCCAGTTGGGGTCGTTGCCGAAGAAGGCCGTCTTCACCAGGTTGTTTCCGGCGACCGTCCGGCCGACCTGCACCGCGTCGGCCTCGCTGGCCGCGCCCTGCACCTCGATCGCGATGTGCTTGGTGGCGCCCTCGGCGTCGGCGATCAGCTGCTGGGCCAGGTCGTGGCAGACCTCGGTGACCGCGGCGGTCAGCTCCTCGAGGGTCGGCTGCCGGTTCGACGCGCCGCTCGCCAGCAGCAGCACCGTGTCATTCGTCGACATGCAGCCGTCGGCGTCGATGCGGTCGAAGGTGACCCTGGTCGCGGCACGCAACGCCGCATTCAGCACCTCGTTGTCGGCGGACGCGTCGGTGGTGATCACCACGAGCATGGTCGCGAGCGCGGGGGCCAGCATGCCGGCGCCTTTCGCGATGCCGCCGACCGACCAGCCGTCACGCTGGGCGACCGCATTCTTCGCCACCGTGTCGGTGGTCATGATGGCCTCGGCGGCCCTGGCCCCGCCGTCGGCGGCGAGCGCCTTGGCCGCGGCGCTGACACCGGGGAGCAGCCTGTCCATCGGCAGCAGCTCGCCGATCAGGCCGGTCGAGCAGACCGCGACGTCGCCGGCGCCGATCATCATGCGGTGGGCGCCGCCGCGCAGCACCGTGGCGGTGTGCTCGGCGGTCGCGTGCGTGTCACGGAAGCCCTGCGAACCGGTGCACGCGTTGGCGCCGCCGGAGTTGAGGATCACCGCGCGGACTATGCCGCCCTTGAGCACCTGCTGGCTCCACAGGACCGGCGCCGCCTTCACCCGGTTGCCGGTGAACACGCCCGCCGCCGTGTAGTCGGGGCCGTCGTTGACGACCAGGGCGACGTCGGCGTTGCCGCTGGCCTTGAGCCCGGCGGCGACACCGGAGGCGCGGAAGCCCTTGGGATGGGTGACGGTCATGGTGCCACTCCGAAGACGCTCAAGCCCGTGGTCTCGGGCAGGCCGAACATGATGTTGGCGTTTTGCACGGCCTGGCCCGCGGCGCCCTTGCCCAGGTTGTCCAGAGCGCTCACGACGATGATGCGGCCCGAGTCGATGTCGACAGTGGCCTGCAGGTGGCAGGAGTTGGAACCCGCGGTGGCCGCCGTGTGCGGCCAGGCGCCCTCCGGCAGCACGTGCACGAACGGCGCGTCGGCATAGGCCGCCTCGAGCGCCTCCCGCGGGTCGCCGCCGTTGAGCCGGCGGGCCGTCACCGTCGCCAGGATGCCGCGCGGCATCGGCGCCAGGATCGGGGTCATCGACAGCGAGGCGGCCCCGGTGGCCTGCTTGATCTCGGCGACGTGCTGGTGGGCGCCGACCTTGTAGGGCGACAGGTCGCCCATGACCTCGCTGCCCAGCAGGTGCACCTTGGCGTTGCGCCCGGCGCCGGAGGTGCCCGAGCCGGCCACCACGACGACATCCTCCGGGTCGGCCACGCCGGAGGCGATCAGCGGCGCCAGCGCCAGCGTGATCGTCGCCGCATAACAACCCGTGTTGGCCACCCGGTCGGAGGCGGCGATCGCGGCCCGCGCGCCCGGCAGCTCCGGCAGGCCGTAGGTCCAGGTGCCGGCATGGCCGCCGCCGTAGTAACGAGTCCACTGCTCGGCGCTCTCCAGCCGGAAGTCGGCGCCCAGGTCGACGACCTTGACCCCGGCGTCGAGCTGGGCCGCGACGGCCGCCGACTGCCCGTGCGGCAGAGCGAGGAAGACCAGGTCAGCGCCACTGAGCGAGGCGGCGTCGGTGGAACCGAGCGTCAGGTCGAGCCCGGTCAGCTGCGGGTGCACCGCGGCGACCGGTGAACCGGCCTGGCTGTGCGCGGTCGCCGCGACCAGGTCGAACTCGGGGTGCCCGGCGATCAGGCGCAGCAACTCACCGCCCGCGTAGCCACTGGCTCCCGCGACCGCGACCCTGATTCCCATACCTACCTCCGTATGACTATGCAGAAGAACGTATCAACTCCCACCCGGTCGCAGCAACCACGAACGCGCCCATCCCGCATGCTGAGCGATGCGATGCGGTCTCGGTCACTTTCGCCGGAAAAGACCCGTGCTTCGGTACGAGCGAACTCCGTCCCGCCACACGCCACCCCGTCCCCGCGCACCCCGCGACGAGGGTGGCCCGCCCCACTCTCCAGGGCGCCTCACGGGCGTAGGCGTCCCTCACCGGCCGGCCCAGCGAGCTGTCCCCGCGCACGCGGAACACGGCCGGGGTGACGAACAGGAGCACCCGATCGGGGGACCGGGTGCTCCTGGGGTGTGCTGGGAACGGGTGGTGTCAGCGGGTGAGGGCCCACTCGTTCCAGGCGGCCAGCCAGTCGTCCTGGGCGGCGGCGATGGCGGTGATCTTGGCGTAGTCGACGGGCCGGAGGCCTCGCTGGCGGTCCCACGCGAGCTGTGCCGGGCGGCTGGGCACGCCGGGGCCGAGGCCGGTGCCGTACAGCAGGGTCTCGGCGATCGCCCGGTCCCGCAGCGCCGGGTCGGTGCGGAACCAGGCGGCCTCCCGGTCGAGGCGGGTGAGCTGGTCCAGCATCGCCTGGACGGAGCGGCGGGCGGCCTCCTCGGGTTCGCCGGCCAGGTCGGTCTGGCGGCGGACGGCGTTGCGCCAGAGTTCGGTCCAGGTGCGGGGGAGCTGGGGGCGCGGGCCGCCGGACGCCGACCACACGTCGTGTTCCCGGGAGGCCTTGATCACCGCATGGACCAGCAGGACGTGTGGCTCACGGCCGGACTCCACGTCGTCGCCGTCCGGCCGGTCCCCGGCTGACGCCCGGTCGTCGCCGGCGAGGACCGCCTTGATGTCCTGTGCCCGGGAACCCGCGGCCGGCGAAGCGGTGGGCGGGGAGGCGGCGGTGGGCGATGGGGTGTCGCCGGAGGCCGGGACGGCGTCCGGCGACGGTTCGGCGGGCGGTTTCTCGCCGGGTGGCGGTACAGCGTCCGCGTGGTCGGACTCCATGCGGGACCCCCTTGGTCGACGCCTCGTGCCGCCGTCCCGCGCGGACTCGCGGGACGGCCCCTGACGGTGAGACGACACCGCTAGGAAAACACGAAGCGTCAACCTTTACCCCGCCTGGGCGAGGGTGATTCCGAACCAGTCGTTCGGATCGGTCCACCAGTGGCGCGCGGTGAAGCCCGCGGCGGCGAGCTCGGCGGTGAGGCCGTCGCGGCGGAATTTGGCGGAGATCTCGGTACGCATCTCCTCGCCCGCGGCGAACGGGACGTCCAGTTCCAGGTCGCCGATGTGGACGACCTGGTCACGGCTGGACCGCAGGCGCATCTCGATCCACTCGTGCCGTGGCTCCCAGACGGCGACGTGCTCGAAGGCGGCCACGTCGAAGTCGGCGGCCAGCTCACGGTTGATGACGTGCAGGACGTTGCGGTTGAACTCGGCCGTCACCCCGGCGGCGTCGTCGTAGGCGGGCACCAGCACGGCCGGGTCCTTGACCAGGTCGGCGCCGAGCAGCAGCCACTCGCCCTCGTGCAGGACCGAGCGCAGCGACGACAGGAACGTGGCCCGTTCGGCGGGCACCAGGTTGCCGATGGTGCTGCCGAGGAAGGCGACCAGACGGTTGTCGCCTTCCGGCAGGTGCCGCAGGTGGCGGGTCATGTCGCCGACGACGCCGCGGATGCCGAGGCCGGGATAGGCGGCGGTCAGCGACTCGACGGCGGCGGCCAGCGCCGAGCCGGAGACGTCGAGCGGGACGAACGCGCCGAGCGTGCCCCGGGCGACCAGGGCGTCGAGCAGCAGCCGTGTCTTCTCCGACGAGCCGGAGCCGAGCTCGACGAGGGTCTTCGCCTCGGTGATCCGGGCGATCGCGGCGGCGTGCGTTTCGAGCAGGGCCCGTTCGGTACGGGTCGGGTAGTACTCCGGAAGCCGGGTGATGTCCTCGAAGAGCTCGCTGCCACGGGCGTCGTAGAACCACTTCGGCGGCATCCACCGGGGGTCGGCGGTGAGTCCGGCGCGCACGTCGGCGCGCAGTTCACGGGCGAGATCGTCGTCGTCGAGGTGCCTGTCCAGGAGCATGGCGCACACCTTTCTAGAGGGAAGTGATCTCCAGCCGGCCGGCGGTGGCGACGACCAGACGGCCGTCGGGAACGGGCTGCCACGCCGGTCCGGGGTCGAGCGGTTCGGAGCTGATCAGGGTGGAGTCGCGCAGGGACCGCGCCGACAGAGCGTGACCGAGCGTGGTCGCGATCATCTGCCGGCCGTCACTGAGAAGCAGGTTCAGCCGGGAGCCGGGCGCCGCGGCGGCGACCTCGGTCACCACGGTGGCGACCGCCTTCGCCGGCGGCTCCCCGGCGCGCAGCCTCGCTCGTACCATCGCCCAGAGAATTGCCGAGTCGGTGGGCGCGTCAAGGGTGAGCAGATCCTCCACCGGGAGGTCACGGGCCTGTGCGGCGACGGCCGAAGGCCAGCCGCGGACGACGCCGTTGTGGCTGAAGAGCCACCGGCCGTCGGTGAACGGCGCCGCCGCCGTCTCGACCACCGGCATGCCGACGGTGGCCGAGCGGACCGCGGCGAGGACCGCGCCGGCCGAGGTCGCGGCCGCGAGCAGCGGCAGCGACGCGTCCGTCCAGATCGGCATGGCGCTGCGATGCCGGACCGGCGCGGCGGCGCCGGGCGGCCACCAGCCGACGCCGAAGCCGTCGGCGTTGACGGTTCCCCCGCCGCGCATGTCGCGGGGCGCCCAGGCTTGCGTGGCCAGGGCGTGCGGCGGGTCGAAGAGCAGATCCTTCAGCGGTACGGGCGGACCGAGGTAGCCGAGGTGCCGGCACATCAGGCGTCCCGTGCGCAGCGGAACCCGCTGAAGATCTGCCGCCGGATCGGGTGGTCCCAGTTGCGGAAGGTGCCCCGGCAGGCGGCCGCGTCGGTGCCGAACGACCCGCCGCGCAGCACCCGGTAGTCGCCGCCGAAGAACACCTCCGAATACTCGCGGTAAGGGAACGCCGCGAACCCCGGGTAACCGTGGAAGCCGGAGGAGGTCCACTCCCAGACGTCACCGATCAGCTGGTGCACGCCCTGTGGCGACGCGCCGTCCGGGTAGGCGCCGACCGGGGCCGGACCGAGGTGCCGCTGGCCGAGATTGGCGTGCCGGGCCGCGGGCGGGTCGTCGCCCCACGGGTAGCGGCGGGAGCGGCCGGTCGCCGGGTCCCAGCGGGCGGCCTTCTCCCACTCGGCCTCGGTGGGCAGGCGTTTCCCGGCCCACGCGGCGTAGGCCTCGGCCTCGAAGAAGCAGACGTGGACGACCGGCTCGGCCGGGTTCACCGGCTCGACGTGACCGAACCGGTCACGCAGCCAGCCGTCACGGTCGCGGATCCAGTGCAGCGGGCTGTCCAGGCCGGCCTGGTTGCGGTGGGCCCAGCCGCGCTCGCTCCACCAGCGGGGGTCGTCGTAGCCACCGGCGTCCATGAACGCCAGGTAGTCGCCGTTGGTGACCGGGGCGGCGTCGATCCAGAAGGCGTCCACGTCGACCGGGTGGGCGGGGCGTTCGTTGTCGAGGGCCCAGGGCTCGATGTCCGTACCCATCTGGAATCTGCCCGAGGGGACGAGAACCTCGCCGGAGACCGGGGCCGCGGCCGGGGGCGGCGCCGGCGCGGACAGCACCGGCGCGCCGGACCGCAGCTGGTGCGTGGCCAGCATGGTCTCGTCGTGCTGCTGCTCGTGCTGGACGATCATGCCGAACGCGAACCCGCCGTCGAGCAGCCGGCTCTCCGGGCCGAACCTGGTCCGGTCCAGCACGTCGAACACCTTGTCGCGCACCTGCGCGGTGTAGGCGCGGGCCTCGGCCGGGCTGAGCAGGGGCAACGCCGGCCGGTCGCGGCGGGAGTGCTTGAACGCGTCGTAGAGCTCGTCGATGTCCTGCCGGAGCGGGTCACGGCCGCCCACGTCGCGGACCAGCCACAGCTCCTCCTGATTGCCGACGTGCGCCAGGTCCCAGACCAGCGGGGACATCAGCGGGGAGTGCTGCCGGGTGAGGTCGTCGTCGTCGACGGAGTCGGTGAGCAGCGCCGTCCGGGCCCGGGCGCGCTCCAGGTCGGCAGCGATGGACAGCCGAAGATCGTCGGTCATACCCAAATGTCCTCTCGGGGTCGTCCGGACACGGCCTCCCGCAGGCGGCGGGAGACGATGCCGGTCACGGTGTCGCGGACCGCCGGGGGCAGGCCGGTCCGGTCGAGGTTGCGGCAGGCCAGGTCGGCCAGACCGGCGGCGGCCCGGCGCACCGGCCGGTCGGCGAGACCGGACCGGGCGGCGGCGTGCCAGCGGCCGGCGGCCGGGGCGGCCAGCTCGCGGGCACGGTCGGTGAGCGTGTCGTCGGACAGCAGCGCGGCCAGCACCGCGGCCGGGGCGATCCACTCGTCGCCGGGCTGGGTGTCGAGGTAGCGGACCTCCAGGTAGCCGCGTGGCCGTACCGGCGGAAAGAGGGTGTTGAGGTGATAGTCGAGATCCGCGATCGTCGGTGGCCGGGTGACCGGGTCGATGAGCTGCGGTGGCCGTTGCCGTCGCGGGCCGATGCGCCGCCCGCCGATCCGGCCGGAACCGGCCGGGCCACCCTCGATGCCGCCCGCCTCGATCCAGTCGGCCATCGTCACGCCGGGTGGCACGTCCCACCGGCCGTGGTCGCGCCGCACGCAGAGCAGTGGCGCCTGAACCGCGTAGTGAGCCCAGCTCACCGCCGGATCGGCGGACGACGGGACCGGCCCGGAGCGCCGTGCGTCGATGCCGTGCCAGGTCGCCGTCCGGGCGGACGCCCAGCCGTGCCGTGGTGAGTTGGCGAACAGGGCCAGCATCGCCGGACCGACCTCGTGCAGGGCCGCCCAGCGGATCGGGATCTGACCGGCCTCGCCGGCGTCGAAGCACACCTGGAGCCCCGCGGTGGAGCCCATCATGGTGCGGCCGGCGCTGTCGAAGGCGCGGTCCATGGCCGCGTAACGCGGGGTGTCCAGGGTGCGGCGGGGCTCCCGGAACGGGTCCAGGCCGTGGTCGCCGAGGATGATCCCCCGGCTCGCCAGCAGCCCCGCGAGGATCTCCCGGTCGGCGGTGACCGCGGCGTGCAGCTCGGCGAGCGAGCCGGCGGGCGCCGAGGAGATCTCGATCTGCAGGCCCGGCTCGACGGTGACCGTGCCACCGCCGGGCAGCGGCACGGGATGTGGATTGCCGAGGGCCGCCGGGGTATGCACACCCAGAGCCTCGACGAGGTCGCCGGCCGTCAGGTACGCGGACGGGTCGGCGGCCGGATGCGTGGTCCACTCCAGCTCGACACCGATCTGCCGCGGCGGGCCGGTCTTGAAGCAGATGCCGGTTATGTGCTCGATCGCGTCGGCGGTCCGCCGCAGAACCCGGTCAGCCGAACCCATGGTCCTCCACTTTCACCGTGCGTAATCAATAGACTTCACTGCGTCCGATCCGCTTAGGACCTTACCGACACCTCCTAACAATCGCCTCCCACAAAGCCTTCCCGGCGGATGAAGTTCCGGAACCGTAGCGGGGTGCCGGAACCGGTTCCGTACGTGGAAGACTCCGAACCGTTCGCGTTCGGCAGACCCATCGGAGAAACTCATGCCCTTGCCATATCAGGACTCCTCGCTCCCGGTGCGAGAGCGTGTCGAGGATCTGCTGGGCCGGATGACTCTTCCCGAGAAGGTCGGCCAGATGCTCCAGCTCGACGCCCGGCAGGACATCGGCGAGATCGTCCTGGAGAAACTGGCCGGATCGATCCTGCACACCTCCCCCGCCAAACTCGTCGAGGCCGCCGAGCTGGTCTCCCGGACGCGGCTGCGGATCCCGCTGATCACCGCCGAGGACTGCATCCACGGGCACGCCTTCTGGCCCGGCGCCACGGTCTTCCCCACTCAGCTCGCCATGGCGGCCTCCTGGGACTCTACGCTCGTCGAACGGGTCGCCCGGGCCACCGCTGTGGAAGCCGCCGCCACCGGCGTCCACTGGACCTTCTCACCGGTCCTCTGCATCGCCCGTGACCTGCGGTGGGGCCGCGTCGACGAGACGTTCGGCGAAGACCCGTACCTGATCTCCGAGCTGGGCGCCGCCATGATCCGCGGATACCAGGGCGACGGCCTCACCGACCCGACCGCGATCCTGGCCACCGCCAAGCACTTCGCCGGATACTCCGAGACCCAGGGCGGCCGCGACGCCAGCGAGGCCGACATCAGCCGCCGCAAGCTGCGCTCCTGGTTCCTCCCGCCGTTCGAGCGGGCCGCCGCCGAGGGCTGCCGGGTCTTCATGCTCGGCTACCAGTCAATGGACGGCGTCCCCATCACCGCCAACAAGTGGCTGCTCAACGACGTCCTCAAGGAGGAGTGGGGCTTCACCGGCACCCTCGTCACCGACTGGGACAACGTCGGCCGGATGGTCTGGGAGCAGAAGGTCTGCGCCGACTACGCCGAGGCCGCAGCGGTCGCCGTCAAGGCCGGCAACGACCTGATCATGACGACGCCGGCCTTCTTCGAAGGCGCTCAGGAGGCGATCCGGCGCGGCATCCTCGGTGAGGACGACATCGATGCGGCGGTACGGCGGATCCTGCGCCTGAAGTTCGAGCTGGGCCTCTTCGAGAACCCCCGCACCCCGGACGCCGCCCGCCAGGCCGAGGTCATCGGCAACCCCGCACACGTGGCCCTCAACCTGGAGATCGCCCGCCGATCCCTGGTTCTGCTGCGCAACGACGGCGTGCTGCCCCTCGCGGCCGCCCCGTCGAAGCGCATCGCGCTGCTCGGCCCCAACGCCGACGACGTGTCCACCCAGCTCGGCGACTGGGCCGGCGACTCCGGACAGGTCGACTGGCTGCCCGACGGCCACCCGCGGGAGCTGACCACCACCGTCCTCGACGGCCTGCGTGAGCTGCTGCCCGACGGCTGGCAGCTGGACTTCGACCCGGCCGTGGAGATCGAGAAGCTCGTCCCCGACCCGGAGGGTGAGACGTTCCCGGACGGCCAGCCCCGCCCGCCGATCTCGGTGGGCGTGCCCGCCGACCCGGCCCGCATCGCCGCCGCGGCGGCCACCGCAGCCGCCGCCGACTACGCGATCGTGGTCGTCGGCGACACCGTCAACCTCAACGGCGAGCACAAGTCGACAGCCACCCTGGAACTCCAGGGCGGGCAGATCGCGCTGCTCGACGCGGTCGCCACCACCGGCACCCCGATGATCGTCGTGCTGATCGACGGCAAACCGCACGCGCTGCCGGAGTCGGCGCTCGGCGCGGCCGCGATCGTGCAGGCGTTCAACCCGGGCATGCGCGGCGGGCAGGCGATCGCGGAACTCCTGCTCGGCCTGATCGAGCCGACCGGGCGGATGCCGATCTCGGCCGCCCGGCACGCCGGACAGCAGCCGGTCTTCTACAACCAGACCCGCGGCCAGCACGGCTCCCGGTACGCGGACCTCACGCAGGACCCGCTGTTCGCCTTCGGTGAGGGGCTCAGCTACACGACCATCACCTACGACGGGCTCAGCATCGAGGAGCCGGACGTGGCCGCCGACGGAGTGGTCCGGGCCACCGTGCGGCTCAGCAACACCGGGACCCGGCCGGCGCTGGAGACCGTGCAGGTCTACGTCAGCGACCTGGTCACCAGCGTCACCTGGGCGAGCCGCGAGCTGAAGGCGTACCGGCAGGTCACCGTGCCGGCCGGGGAGAGCGTCACGGTCGCCGTCGAGGTGGCGGCCGCGGACATCACGCTCGTCGACGCCGACGGGAAGCGGGTCGTCGAAGCCGGTGACTTCGAGCTGCTGGTCGGGCCGAACTCACGGCCGTCGGCGCTGCTCGCCGCCAAGTTCCGGATCAGCTGACCGGTTGCGGCCGGGGGACGGCGGCGAAAGCGAACTGCCGGAACCACGCGGGCAGGGCGCGGCGCAGCTCCTCCGGCCCCTGGAACGCCAGCTCACCCGACCGCAGGCCGGACGCCCACGTACGCTCCCCGCGCCACACGTCGGTCAGGCAGCGCAGGTCGGCGGTCACCAGCACGTCCACGTCGTGACCGGGGTCGACATCACAGATGTCGGCCTCGGCCGGCGTGATCACCAGCCACCAGTCGCGTACCCTCGCCGGCGCCGCCGGGAACCGGAACTGCAGCACCGTGCGCCGGGCCGGCACCGCGCCGTGATCCACCGACCGGTGCATGTCCCACAGCAGCAGCTTCGGATCCAGGTCACGGTCGCCGAGTTCGGGAATCCACCGGGTGCCCCACTCGCCCAGGGCCACCACGATCGGCCGCAACTCCAGGCCCGCCGTGGTCAGCTCGTACTCCACCTCGGCGCCCGACTCCCGCCGCTCGACCACACCGGCCGCGGACAGCTGCTGCAGCCGCCGCGACAGCAGCGTGGGCGACATCCGTGGCAGCCCCCGCCGCAGATCGTTGAACCGGCGGCTCCCGGCCATCAGCTCCCGGATCACCAGCATCGTCCACCGCTCGTCGAGCAGCTCCATCGCCTTCGCAACCGGGCAGAACTGCCCGTACGACGCACCCATTCCGGTGGTCTCCTCTCGCCGGTACACATCGTGTACTAGGCCGGGCCACCCGCGGATCCCTACTGTCGGTGACATGACGACAACTGTGAAGACCAAGCACCGTGCCATGTGGGCCTCCGGCGACTACCCAGCGGTCGCCTCCGAACTCGTCGCACCCCTCGGACCGGCGCTGGTCGAAGCCGCCGGCATCGGCCCCGGCCAGAAAGTCCTCGACGTCGGCGCGGGCACCGGGAACGCCGCCGTTCCCGCGGCCAGGACCGGCGCCACCGTCACGGCCAGTGATCTCACCCCCGAACTGCTGGCCGTCGGCGAGAAGAACTCCCCCGTCGGCCTGACCTGGACCGAAGCCGACGCCGAGGACCTGCCCTTCGAGACCGCCGCCTTCGACACGGTGATCTCGTGCATCGGCGTCATGTTCGCGCCGTTCCACACCGCGGCCGCCGGGGAACTGGTCCGGGTGTGCCGGCCCGGCGGCACCATCGGGCTCGCCAACTGGACCCCGGAAGGCTTCATCGGGCAGATGTTCGCGACCATGAAGCCGTACGCCGCCCCGCCCCCGCCCGGCGCGCAGCCGCCGCCGCTGTGGGGTGACCCGGCCCACCTCGCGTCCCTGTTCGGTGATCACGTCACCGGCGTGACCGTGGAACGCCGCTCCCTGCGCGTCGACCACTTCCGCACGGCCGCCGCGTTCCGCGACTACTTCAAGAGCAACTACGGCCCGACGATCGCCGTCTACCGCAACATCGCCGACGATCCGGCCCGCGTCGCCGCCCTGGACGCCGAACTCGTCGCCCTCGCCGAACGCCACGACACCGGCGACGGCGCCATGGACTGGGAGTACCTGCTCTACACGGCCCGCCGGGCCGGATAGTTCCCCCACCCACCGCCGGTCGTGTCACTCGCCGGGGTCAGCGGCGGCGGGCGGCGGCAACCCGCCGGGTCGCAAACCCCAAGCCGGTGTACGTGGCCACCGCCGCCGTGTTCCAGTAGTCCACCAGCAGAGCCACCCGCTCCCGGCCGGGCAGCAGCTCGTCGGCGACGAACGCGCAGATGTCCGCCCCGAGGCCCCGCCCGCGCGCCGCTGGGCGGGTGGCCACCCCCGACATGAACCCGATCTCCGGCGTCGACCACGCCTCGGCGGCGACCGTCAGCAGCTCACCGTCGAGGCCGCGGATACCCGCCCAGCGCCGCACCGCGGGGTCGCCGGGCCACGCATAGGACTCCGGATAGGCCTCCCGGATCAGCGCGGTCACCTCGGGCCATTCCTGCTTCCCGAGCCAAACCGGCCGAAGCCCCGCGGCTCCTGTGCCCGCACGCTCATCCGCCTCGGTGGCACTGCCTCCGACGACGCCGGCCTCATCCGCCTGCGTGGCAGAGCCTTCGAGGACCTCGGCCGCGTTCGCCTGCACGGCACCGCCTGCCGCGTGCGCCCCTCCGCTCTCGAGTCCGTCGCCACGCGCCCGCCCCCTGTCGGATCCGTCGCCGCACGCCCGCCCGCTCTCGGATCCGTCGCCACGCGAGCGCCCGCTCTCGGATCCGCCCGCGTGCGCGCGCCCTCTGCCGGGTCCGTCCGCTCCCGTGCGGGCACGCTTGACCGGCTCCGTGGTCTCCATCCACGCGAACGTGGCGCTGACCTCCAGCTCCGGGATCCGGGCGACGACTTCGGTGACCAGTTCTTCCGTACCGAATGGGCGAAATGTCTCTCCGGTCTCCGCCAGGACCTGCCGCAGAAGCCCGGCCACCGCCTCCGGCTCGCCGTTGATCACCAGCCGGTCCCACCGCGACAGAGCAGCGCAGGCCACGACGACCGCCTCCGGCCGCCGCCACACCCGGGCGCCCGGCGCCGGCAACGCCCATCGAACCAGCGGATCCCGATCAGGCGCGATATCGATCATGGCCACATGCTGCCACCGAGCCTCCCCGGCCCGTTGACGCCGTCTGCCATCCTCGGACCGATGCGGATCCGCCCCGTTCTCCCGGCCCAGCTCAAGGCACGTCTGCGCACGCTTTTCCCCTGGCGGCGGCTACGCCGCCTGATGGCGATGGGCACGGTCGGCGGTGTGGTCGCGGTCGCCGTCGCTCTCGCCTGCGCCCATTGGGTACGGACCTCCGCCGACGGCCACATCTACGACGTGTCATCGGTGCCCGACGCCCCGGTGGCGCTGGTGCTCGGCGCCCAGGTCGGCGACGACGGCCAGCCTTCCGCGTTCCTGGCCGCCCGCCTGGAGATCGCCCGCCAGCTGCTGGCCAACGGCAGGGTGAAGGCGATCCTCGTCTCCGGCGACCACGGCCGGTGGACCTACGACGAGCCGGGCGCCATGCAGTCCTGGCTGGTCGATCACGGCGTACCCGCCGACCGGGTGGTCCTCGACCACGCCGGATTCGACACCTACGACTCGTGCGTCCGCGCCCACAAGATCTTCGGCGTGAACAAGGCGATCGTCGTGACGCAGGCCTTCCACCTCCCCCGGGCCGTGACCCTGTGCCGGGAGCAGGGCATCGAGGCCACCGGTGTGGGCGACGACAGCGTCCGCGTCTTCGAGGCGATGTGGCTGCGAGGCGAGGTCCGCGAATACGGCGCCGCCGTCAAGGCCGCCGCCGACGTGCTGACCGCCCGAGACCCGGTCTTCCTGGGCCCGCACGAGACAGGCGTCGAGGAAGCCGTCAGCCGCGGCTGAAGTCCCTACCCGGTCAGCCACCTCCTCCCCGATCCGCACGGCCTCAGGCCTCTCAGCCGCGCCGCGCCGCCGTGAGTCCGGTTCCCGGCGGGCATCGCTGACATTTCTCCACGCCCGGAAACGCGCACGAACCGCGCTGTCATCGGAACGACCGCAGCGGCCCGGCTTCGTCAGGACAGTGGCGTCGCCCGAACCGTCGCGGCCCGGCCGTGCATGATCAGGACGTCGGTGCTGCCCGTGGCGTTGCCGGATCGCCAGACGTGCCGGTGCGGCCCGACCGTCACGAAGCCGAGCCGGCGGTAGAGCCGGATGGCGCCCGCGTTTCCCACCTCGACCTCGAGGCTGAACTCGGCGAATCCCCGGTCGGCGACCAGCTGTGCGACATGCCTGATCATGGCGCTGCCCACTCCACGGCCTCGAAGGTCCGGGCGGACCTCCACGCCGTAGAGCATCGGCCGGGCGGTGTCGTCGCAACCGCCGCCCCACCGGACGCCGGCCGCGCCGACCACCACTGCCGCACCGGGACCGACGGCCACCACGAACGTCTCCGACCCCTCGGCGGCCGCCGCGAACCGGCGGTCCAGACGCTCGGGATGAGGCCAGAACTCCAGAACCGCCTCCCGATCCGCGGAGACAGCGTCCCGGAACACGGCAGGAGCCCCGCCCTGGAGTCCGGCCGCTCCGGCCGCTCCGGCCGGGTCGGCCCCTTCGGCCGGGTCAGCCGCTCCGGCCGGGTCGGCCGCTTCGGCCGGGTCAGCCGCTCCGGCCGGGTCAGCCGCTCCGGCCGGGTCGGCCCCTTCGACGCTCGCCATGTCAGAGGAGGTCCGCGGCAAGGCTCACCCGCAGGTAGGCATCGGCCCAGGCGTTAGCCGCATCGATGCCTGGGTCAGGGCTCAGCTTGGCGGAGACCTCATCGAGCGCGGACGCCACCCGATGCAGTCCGACCCTGGCGAGCAGGCCTCGGGTACTGCTCAGCCGGGCCGCGAACGTGGGCGGCAGATGCGCGAGGCCGCTGTGGGCCGCTTCCGCCAGCAGATCCCGTGCTGCTGCCACGGCCTCCGCCAGCACGTCCGTCCCGTCATCGCTGTCCCACACCTCGACACCGGCCGCGCCACCGGCGGTCCCGAAAGTCGGCTCCGAGACGTCAACGACGACCGGCCCCGAAGCATCCGAGTCCCCTCCAGCGTCCGAAGCGCCCAACCGGCCCTCGGAATCCACAGCATCGAGGCGACCCGCTGCGTCCGGAACTCCCCGGCCATCCCCCGAATCCGGAACGCCTGACCGACCCGCTGAGTCCGAGACGCCGGGATCACCTTCGGGGACAACAGCCGAAACGGTGGCAGGCCCACCGTCAGCCGGAGCAGTGGCAGGCCCACCGTCAGCCGGAGCGGTGGTGGAGGTCAGGGCGGCGGGCGTCGTCGCGAAATCGGCGGCGGTGGCCAGGTCAGGGATGACCGGCGGGCCGTCGGCGGCGATCGCGTAGGGGTCGATCACGACTCGGCCGCCGCTGCGGTGGACACTGCCGGCCACATAGCGGGGCTTGCCCCGCCGGCCGCCCAGGGCGGCGGCGACCGCGTCCAAGCGGCCCGGAGCGACCGCGGCGTGGGTGGCGACAACGGTGGCCGGGTTGCCGTGGACGTCCAGGATCTCCACGGTGAGCCGCTGCGCGCCGGGTGAGTAGTGGGTCGCGCCGACCTGGGCGATCGCCAGGACCCGGACCAGTTCGGCGCGGACGCGGGCCCGGACCGGGCGGGGCGGCATGGCGTCCAGGTCGGCGGCGAGGCGGGCGTAGTCGCGCACGAGCAGACCGTCGGGCAGGCCGTCCCAGGCGCCGTGCGAGGCCGTGACGGTGGACTTCGCGACACGGCTGGCGCTCAGCCGCACCGCCCGGCTGGCGCTGCGGACCGCGGACTCGGTCACCAGCGTTCCGGCGGCCACCGCGGCGACGGTTGTCCCGGCGATCCGGCGGCGGGCCAGGGCGGGGCCGTCGTCCGGTGTCGTCCACTGCCGTTGGGAGACGAGGACGACGCCGCTGGCCGGCTGACCGTGGAAGATCTCGACACGCCGCTCGTCGTCGATCGCGGTGACCCGGGCGCCGAGGCCGTCCAGCCGTACCCGGCGAAGTGGCGTCTCGGCCGCCTCCTCGGAGCCGAGCACCCGGGCCCGGGCCGCGGCCCCGCCGTCGGCGCCGGCCGCCCGGTGCCGGGCGAAGAGTTCCGCGAGCAGGTCGGCGAACAGTTCCGGGGAATAGCGGGCGCTGCGGTCCCGATAGGCGGTGAGCTGCCCGGCCAGTTCGGTGGCGGCGTCGAGCGGCCACCGAAGGCCGGCCCGCTCCAGCGCGGTCAGCTGGCCCGCGGCGGTGGCGGCGAGACCGGCGCCCGAGTGGACCGCGCCGCCCCGCAGCACCTCGGCGGCGAACTCGACGAGCGCCTCCAACCCGGAACCCGCGTTCGGGCCGGTCCCGGCGCCCCCGACGTCGATCACACAGTCGGTGGCGTCCGGTTGCTGCTCGTCGGCCACCCGGAACGCCCAGACGGCGAGCGCGATCACGTCGTCACGTACCCCGGCCCGGGCATCGGTGTGCACGTAGCCGAGGTCGCCGGGAACCAGGAACCGCACGGTCGCCGCGGGCAACTCGACCACCGGCACCGGGCCACGCCGCACCCGCGCCGTGTAGCCGGCTCGCTCGGCCCGGCGGGCCGCCGTGACAAGGCGGGCCCCGATCCGAGCGGTCACCTGGTCATCGGTGAAGGCGCCCGGTGACCAGGCAATTCGTTCCGATGCTCGCACCGGAGCCGCGACCGAACCGCCCCGCGGCCCCGCCCCGGCAGGCGAACCGGCCGCGTCTCGGGAGGCAGCGAGACCCGAGGACGAAGAGTCGGAGACCACGGCGGAGGGGCCGGAGGACGAAGGAGCGGAGGACGAGGCGGGAGGAGTAGAGGCCGAGGGTGCGGCAGCGGGCGCTGTCTGATATGCCAGGATCAGGCCGATGAGGTGGCGGCAGACGCCCGTAGCCCCGCAGGTGCAGCCTCCTTGTTCGAGACCGCCCTGCGGCAGCGTGGCCCGGACGCCGTCGCTGAACTCGGCGATGATCGCCGAGCCGTCGGCGGAGAGCGCGGGTGGTTCCCGCTCGACCTCCCGGGTGGCTCGCTTGACCAGGCCACGGTTGGCGAGCGCGGCCAGGGCGTCGGCGTCGAGGGCACGTAGGTCGGCCCGGACGGGCAGGGTACCGGTGTTCATCGTCCCACCCGTTCCGCGACGAATCCGGCGAGCTCGCCGGGGGTCATGGCGCCGACCCAGGCGCCCACGTCCGCGAGTCTCTGCGCGCAGGCCCGGTCGTACGCCGGATCCGCGTTCTCGTCGAGGGCGGCGAGCCCGAGCACGATGCTGCCCTGCTCGACGAGCTCACGAACCGCCCGCACCAGCCCGGCCTCCGAGCCGCCCTCGAAGAAGTCGCTGACCACCGCCACGATCGTGCGTCGTGGCTGCTCGACGAGCTGGGCCGCATACCGCACGGCGCGGGCGATGTCGGTGCCGCCGCCGAGCTGGGTCTTCATCAGCAGCTCGACCGGATCGCTGACGTCGGAGGTGAGGTCGACGACCTCGGTGTCGAAGGCGATCAGATGGGTCCGGACGCCCGGGAGCCCCCACAGGCACGCCGCGGTGATCGCCGAGTGGATGACCGACGACAGCATCGACCCGGACTGGTCGACGAGCAGAATGACCTGCCACTGGTTGAGCTGCCGCCGGGTCCGCGACGCGAAGTACGGCGTCTGCACATACACCCGCCGCTCGTCGGGCCGGTAGTTGCCGAGGTTGGCCCGCAGAGTCCGCCGGGCGTCGAAGTCGCGGGCCTGACGGAACCGGCTGGCCCGCCGGGACCGCGCGCCGGAGAAGCTCTGCTGCACCTCGGTGGCGAGCCGTCGCATCAGGTCACGGACGACGGCTTCGACCAGCCGCCGGGCGAGGCGGAGCACCTCGGGGTTCATCAGGTGTTTGGTACGCAGCACGGCCCGCAGCAGCGCCGGGTTGGGCTCGATCCGTTCGAGGACGCCGGGATCGGTGACGATGTCGTCGATCTGGTACCGCTCGACGGCGTCCTGCTGCAGCCGTTCGACCGTCTCCTTGGGGAACAGCCGGGTGATGTCGTCGAGCCAGTCGACGGTGGTGAGCTGGGACGGGCCGCTGCCGCCCTCACGCCGGATGTCCCGGCGGCTCAACTCCTCGTCGCGGCCGTAGAGCCAGTCGAGGGCCGCGTCGCGCCGGCTGTTCGCGCCGTCGAGGCCGCCCAGGCAACCGCCCGCCGGCGTGCCCAGGATGAGCCGCCATCGTTCCAGGCCGACATCAGTCATCGGTCCTCCCCATGGTGATCAGCCCGGCTCGGACCAGGCGTTCTTCGACGGTCTCGTCCAGCGCCATCCCGGCCGCCACCGTCTGCGGCGCGACGGTCGTGCGGAGCAGGTCGCGGCCCGAGCCGGCCAGCCCTCGCCGGGCCAGCAGCTCTTCGGCGATCGTCTCCCGCTCGCGGGGCGGGAAGTACTCGAAGGCCTGCCGCAGCGCGGGCAGGGCGACCAGGAAGTCGTCCGCCCCGAGCCCGCCGACCAGGTCGTCGAGCAGAGCGAGGATGCCGCCGGGCGAGAGCACGTGCTCGCGGGCGACGCCGAACAACCCGGCCAGCCAGTCCCCCGCGGCGCCGCCGGTGAACGCGCCGCGCACCGCTTCGTCCGGCTCGGGGAAGAGCCCGGCGGGGTCGTCGTCACCGAGCAGCGAGCGCCCGAGACCGTAGAACGCGCCGCGCAGGTCGGGCGGTGCGGCGCGGTCGGCCGCGATGCGGCCGGCGATCTCGACAGCGGCGGTACGGTCCACGCCCAGCACCGCCGCGTGCAGCACCGCGTCCCGCACCGCCACGACTGCCGCGATCCGTGTCCGGTCGGCCGCTGCTCCCGGCGCGTGCCAGCCCTCGGCGAGCCACAGGATCCGGCGGGCGCCGGCGGCCACGACGACGCCGAGGGCCACGCTTCCGGCGGTGCCGAGGAGCCGGTCGTGCCGCCAGAGCGCCAGCGTGACGGCCAGGACCCGGCCGAGGACGGACAGGTCGCCGGCGGTGGCGATGCCGCGTTCGAGCCGGGCGGGCACGTCGGAGCCGAGGTCGGTGACCCCGCACAGCGCCGCGTCGAACAGCGCGTCGGCGATGCCGCCGAGGTCGCCGCCGGCCTCGTCGATCCGCTGGGCGATCCGGGTGGTGGCCGCGGCCTCCAGGGTCGGGCCGTAGCCGCCGGCCTCGATGAGCGCGGCGAGCCGATGCTGGTGCCGCTGGACGGTCCACTGCTCGCGCAGCACCGGGTCGATGCCGGTGGCGGGCCCGGAGTCGCGCCGGAACCCGGGGATCTCCAGGACGCGCAGCCGGTGCAGGACCCGGCTGACGGTCCGGCCGTGCGGGTCGGTCAGGTCGGCGGTGTGCTCGCCCGGCCGGTCGAGGCCGTACCGCTCGATGTCGGCGGTGGCGGCGTGCACCAGCGGCGGCAGCGGGGTGTCCGGGTGCAGCCGGCCGACCCGGTCGCCGCTGAGGGCGGCGGTCATCTCGACGACCGCCGGATGCTGCCCGGCGCTGACGGCGCCCCGCACCGCCCACGGCAGCGGCACGTCGAGCGCCTCGTTGACCAGGGCGGAGGCCAAGCCGTCGAGGACGTCGACCCGGGACGGGCAGTCGTGGCCACGGAGCCGGGCGAGGGCCTGGGCACCGGTCCGGGCAGCGATCAGGTCAGCGGTGGAGACCGGCTGGCCGCGCCCGCGCAGCCGCCCGGCGACCGCGGTGATCAGGTAGCGGGCGGCCTCCTCCGGGCCGCTCTCCCAGAGCCGCTGGTAGAACTCGGGGGACGGCATCCCGGACTGGTAGCCGCCGAACGCGTCGAGGCGGCGGAACGAGTACGGCACGAGGTAGCTGCCCGCTGTCGCTCCGGCCGGTGGCGCCGGCACCTCGGGCCACCCCGCCGGCCCCGCACCGGTGCCGGCACTGTCGGACCCGGTGGCGAGACGGAGCAGGGCCGGCCGGTGAAAGCCTCCGACCACGGCCACGACCGGGCGGCCCTCGGCCGCCACCTGAGCGGCGCGGATCCACCGGGCCATGTACGCCTCACGCGCCGTGTCCGAGGCCCCCGCCGCCGAGTCGCCGCGGATCAGGTCGAAATAGGCTTCCAGCCGTGGCCCGACCTCCTCGGCCGGCCCCATCTCGATGACGTGATCCCAGAGGGCGTCGCTGTTGTCGACGCCGAACTCGGCGCACAGCCGTTCCACCGCCTCGGCGTAACGCAGCTCGGCGTCGGCATACCGGTTGTCCCGGTCGGCGAACGCCTCGTGCCATGCCGGCAGGTCGATGAACCGCAGCTCGGCGCCGCACTCGCGGCCGGCCCGCAGCGCCTCCCACTCGGGTGAGTACTCGCAGAACGGCGCCCACGAGCCGTGCCGCCGGTGCTCGTCGAGGTAGCTGGTGAAGACCGCCACCGGCAGGTCGTGCCCGAGCAGCAGCTCGCCGATCCGCGCGTTCATGTCGGCGGGGCCCTCGATCAGCACGTGGGCGGGCCGCAGAGCGGCGATCGTCGAGCCGACGAGGCGGGCGCAGGCGGGGCTGTGATGCCGGACCCCGATGACGGTGAGGCTCATCCGCCGGGCAGTTCCCGGCGTGCGTCCCGCAGCTCACGCCACTGCGGTCCGGTACGCCACGAGGTGTGCTGCTCCAGGTAGCGGCGCAGTTTCGCCAGGTCCTCCGGGCTGTCCTTGGCGGCGGTGCCGGCCAGGCAGGACACCAGGTCGGCGGCGTTGCCGGTGTCGCCGCGGAGGAACCAGCCACGCAGGCCGACGGCGTGCGCGACGGAGACCGCCTCGGCGGTGCTCATCACCGCGGACAGCCGTTCCATCTCGTCGCCCCGCGAGGTCCGCCCGGCCCGCAGCTCCCGGAACGCCGTGACCAGCACCTCCAGCACGTCACGCCGGGGTGGCGCGGTCACCCCGGACCGGCGCAGCAGGGTGCCGGCCTCCGCTTCGACCAGGGACAGCTCGGTGTCGAAGTCGGCGATCGGGAAGACCGTCTCGAAGTTGAACCGCCGTTTCAGCGCCGAGCTCATGTCGTTGACACCACGGTCGCGGGTGTTGGCCGTGGCGATGATGTTGAAGCCCTCCTTGGCGAACACCATGCCGCCGTCGCCGGGCAGCTCCGGGACGGCAAGCACCCGGTCGGAGAGCGGGGAGAGCAGACAGTCCTGCACCTCCAGTGGGCACCGGGTGATCTCCTCGAAGCGGACCACCTGCCCCTGGGCCATGCCGCGCAGCAGCGGAGCGGGGACCAGCGACCGCTCGGTGGGGCCCTCGGCGACCAGGAGCGCATAGTTCCACGAATACTTGATCTGGTCCTCGGTGGTGGCCGCGCCGCCCTGGATGGTGAGCGTCGAGTCACCGCTCACGGCGGCCGCGAGCAGCTCGGAGAGCAGCGATTTCGCGGTGCCGGGATCGCCGACGAGCAGCAGGCCGCGGCTGGTGGCGAGGCTGACCAGGGCCCGGTCGATGAGGGACGGATCGCCGACGAACTTGCGGGTGACGCCGAGCCGCTCGTCGCCGACGATGAAGGCGCGGGCAGCCCGCAGGCTGAGCGCCCAGCCCGGCGGGGTGGGCGCGTCGTCGGCCGCCCGCAGGCGGGCCAGCTCGTCGGCATACCGCACCTCGGCGGGCGGACGCTGGACGTGGTCGGTGGTGGTGACGGTCATGCGAGCACCTCGGTCAGATCGCGCAGCGCCTCGGCCGCGGTGATGGGGTCGAGTTCACGGAGACGGTCGTCCTGGTCCGGACGGAACCAGTGGTGGGCGCCGGCGGCGGCCACGAAGATCGCCTCGACGGTCTGGTCGCCCAGGACGTCGATCGCGCCGACGGCGATGCCCGGGTCGATGGCGAGCACGAGCTGCCGGTCGCCCGGCAGGTCACGCTCGAACCAGCCCTGGACCCCGCCGTCCTGTGGGCTGCCGCGCCGCCAGCCGCGCCGTTCCAGGCCGAGCAGGGCGGTGGTCGGCGCCGTCCGCCCGATCAGCGCCGCCGCGCGCTCCGGGGTGAGCGGCTCGACACCGCGGCCGAGCTGCGGGAACGGCTGGAGGATCTCGTAGTCGGCGAAGACCTCCGCCCACGCGGCCAGGTCGTCGCCGAGGTGCAGCGGGTGGGCGATCCCGACCTGGTCGCCGTCGCCGAGGGTGACCGTCTCGTCGGTGACATCGGCGAGGCTGCCGTCCTCGGCCAGGCGCAGCCCCGCGCCCGGCCGGCCGGTCGCGTCGAAGCGGACCCAGACGAGCCGGCGGACCAGGTGCCGCAGCAGCGGGTGGCCGGCGAGGAGCCGGCGGAAGTCCGAGCCGGTCCAGCGGCGCTGGGTGACCATCGCCTGCTCGAGCCGGCGGACCTGGTCGGTCGCGATCGCCCGGACGTCCTTCTTCAGCGCGGTGAACCGCTGGAACGCCTCGGGGGCGAGCACCGGATCGTCCTGGGCGCCCGGTTTGGGCAGGGCCTTGAGGCGCTTGCCGCCGGCGTCGGCGACGAACGGCCTGAGCTGCTCGTCGAAGCCGACCGTGAAGGTGCGCCGCCCGTAGTCGAGGACCAGGTTGCCGGCGCTGTCCAGCCCGAGGTCGGGCACCAGCCGGTCGGCCAGCTCGTCGGTGGTGAGCCCGAGCTCGGCCGCCAGCTCGGCGATCTTCTCCCCGGCGCGTTCCTTGAGCGCCCGGAACTTCACCTTCTGTGCGATGCCGTGGAGATACATCAGAGCGACGTCGGTGCCGATGGTGGCCAGCACGTCGAGGCCGGCGACCGCGCGGGTGTGGCCGCCCTCGCCGGGCCACGCGCGGATCACCGGGGCCAGCCTGCGGACCGTCTCGTCGTCGCCGAGCAGGCCGAGGGCGTCGAGCGCCCAGTTCTGCTTCGCCGGGTGGCCGGCCTCGCGCCACTCGGTGAACAGCGCCCAGCCCAGCTCGGCCAGATCGGTGGGCTCGCACGCGGCGGTGACCAGGGCAAGTCCCGGATACGGGCTGTCCATCCGGGAGATGGCGAGGATGGTCAGAACGTGCCGGACCGACTCGACGGGCAGCCGGCCGCGGTCGCCGGTGAGCCGGACCGGGGGCATCACGGCCGGGTTGGCCCAGTCGGGCAGCGGCGGCATCGGCGAGGGCAGCAGGTCCAGTGGGTCGACGGCCAGGATCTCCTCGACCGCGGCTGACGTCTCCGGCCCGGACCCGGCGGCGGCAGCGCGCACCGCGGCCGCGTGCCCGGCCCGGGCCATCGCCCGCAGCGCGCCCTCGGCGTCGGAGCGCGCCTGGCCGATCCTGCCCACCGCGACCGGCACCAGGACACGGGCCGCGACGGCGGGGTGCCGGGTGAGCCAGGTCAGGGCGACCGGCCGGACCGAGCGCACCCGCGCGAGCCAGCCGGCCATCAGCAGCGCGACCTCCGGCCCGGCGACCGGGGCCAGCAGGTGGGCGGCCGCCGTCGGGGCCCGGCGGGCGACGTCGACGAGCGGCGGGACAGCCGCCGCGCCGTAGCGGGCCAGCACCTCCGCTCCCCACTCGGCGGCGTCGTAGTGGTGGGTCGGCCGCCAGGCGGCCACCAGGGGCAGCGTCACCTCGTCGGGGCCGCGGACGAAGAGGTCGATCTCGTCCCACCCGTTGGAGGCGCTGGTGCCGAGCCGCCGCGCGACGGCGGCCCAGTCGTGGGCGCCGCCGTGCCGGGCCGCCCAGGTGCCGGCCGCCCAGGCCGCACGCTCGCCCGGCGCCCACTCGACGGTGACCGGGACGTCGCTGGTCAGGCCGGTGACGACGAGCGGTTTGCGGGGCGCCGGGGCCAGCCAGGGCGGGCTCACCAGGATCGGCGGCAGATCCTCGGGGGCGGCCGCGCCGGCGTCGGCGGCGAGCAGCACGGCGTGCGCGGCGTCGAAGCGGACGGCGGCCGCCTCGGACAGCACGGGACGGACCTCGGCCGCCAGGGGCCGATGGTTGGCCAGGTGCCGGTGCAGGAGCCGGTCGGCGCCCGGCGTCTCGGCGAACAGGCGCAGGGCACGGGCCGGGTCACGGCCGGCCGCCTCGGCGAGGGCCGCCGGGACGCCGGGGTGACCGGCGCGCTCGACGAGGGCGGTGAACGCCGTGTCGCCGCCGACCGCGGCGAGCAGCGCCAGCAGTTTCCGCCGGTCCTGTGCGTCGAGGGACGGCGAGTCGAGCCAGGTGGCCAGCGACGGGGCGGCGGCCGGGCCGAGCGTCGCGGTGAAGGTGTGGATCCGCTCGCTCTCGGAGAGGGCCGCCCAGGGTGACAGCTGCCCGGCGAGAGCGGAGGCGAGCGGCTCGGCCGACACCACGGTCAGCAGCAGGCCCTTCAGCGACTCCCGGCCGCCCAGGGCCGACACGGTGGCGCAGATCTCGTCGGCCCAGGCGCTCTCGTCCGGCGCGATCACCGACACGAGCGCCTGCTGGGACAGCGACGGGCCACGCGAGCGGCCGAGCGCGGCGACGACCGCCGCATACTCCTCCGGCGCGGCGGCCACGACGGCCCGGCGCAGGTGATACGCCATCCGGATCGCGACCCGGGTGCCGAAGCCGTTGGCGTCGGCGTCAGGCACCGAGCGGGTGATCGCGGCCTCCGAAGGCGATGAGCCGAGGTGGAACCCGGCCAGCTCGACGGTGGCGGCCGCGGCGAACGCCAGACCGTGCCGGGCTCGCCAGAAGTCGGCGAAAGCGGTCAGCTCGTCACGCCGGAGCCACGGGAGCGCGCCACCCACGCCACGGGCCACCACCGCCGCGCCGAGCGGGGTGGCCGCCGGGCCGCCCTCGAGCCAACCGTGCCCCGCCTCGGCCAGATCGCCCGCGATGAGGCGGTGGCGCAGGGCCGAACGCACGTCGCCGTCGAACGCGGTCAACAGCTCCTCGACGGCTCGGACGTCGGCCGCCCGGGGTCTCGGGGCTGACGGCGCGGCACCCCGCCGGGGCAGCACGAACCGCTTCCACGCCGACGGCACGACGAACGCGCCGGAGCCCACCGCTTCGGTCACCGGACCACTCCCCCGATCTCGTTCCAGGACGACGGCTGAACCCTAACGACCCCCACCGACAAAATTCGGGACGGCTCCCGCACGCATGGACGGCGATGGACTTACTGTCCTCGATGGACCAGAGTGAGGGTCGTCGGCGCGGGCCGCGCAGGCGGCCGGCCCGCGCCGATGCTCGCCGCCGGGCCGGGTTGCGCGCGACGGCCGGTTCGTGAAAGCCTCGTCGGGCGATCGTGCGACAGAGCACGATCCCGATGCATTCGAGAGAAGTGAAGCCTGTGATCGCCGCCCGGCCAGTCGGCCGTCGCTGAGCGTTCTCCGCCAGCGGCGGTCCTGCGTAGTCACGTGTGTCCCCTCGCAGGGGTTTCCTCATCGTTCTCTCGAAAAGGCTTACTTCACCATGGATCTGCGCATCCAGCGCTCCGTCGTGTCCCATCTCCGTACCCGTCCGAAGGTCATCGAGGTCGGCCCGTTCGTGCTCGGCCTCGACCCGGACACCGAAAGTCCCTTCATCAACTACGCGTCACCGCAGCCGGGCGCCCCGATCACCGCGGCGGACATCACCGAGCTGATCAGCGCGTTCACCGAGGCGGGCCGCAAGCCACGCCTGGAATATGTCACGAGCTGCGCCCCACAGCTGGAGGACCTGCTGGTCACGGCCGGGTTCGCCGTCGAGGAGCGCAACCAGTACCTGATCTGCCCACCGGAGCGGCTGACCGTGTTCCCCGCGCCGGCGGGCCTGACCTTGGAGGAGCCGTCGACCGACCCGGACCGGGCCGCGGTGGTCATCGCACAGAACGACGCCTTCGGCGACCTGCCACCCGAGGATCCGGCGGCCGCGGTCGCCCGGATGCGGCGTAACCAGGAACGCGGCGGGGTGGTCCTCGGCGCACGCACCACCGATGGCGAGTGGGTCGGCGGCGGCCAGGCCGCGCCGCCGAGCGACGACGTCAGCGAGGTCGCCGGGATCGCGGTGCGCGCGCCGTTCCGGCGTCGCGGGCTGGGCGCGGCGATCAGCGCGAGCGTCACCCGCCGTCTCTTCGACCGTGGCGTGGAGGTCGCCTGGCTGGAGGCTTCGGGCGACGACTCGTGGCGGGTCTACGAGCGGGTGGGTTATGTCCCAGCTGGTCACCGCCTGTACATCTCGCGGGAGATCTGACCCCCGGGCCGCGAAACGGCCGGTCCGTCCCGGGCCGGCCGTGACCGGCCATGATCGATCCGAAAGTCCATGTGGACAGGACTCTATGTTCGACCTGGTCCGATGCGCGGCGGTGCGACGATGTGGCCATGACGGTCGACGACACGGTGCGGCTGCGGTTCTCCGACGAGTCGCAGGCCGCGGCCACCCACACCAACCTCTCGGCGGTCCGGCTCGACGGCCGGGCGCTCTGGATCGCCGGCGACGAGACCGCGACGATCGAGCGGCTGCTCGCCGACGACGCGGAGCGGCCGGCCGAGTTCGGGCAGGAGACACGGTTCCGGCTGGCCGACTTCGTCGACCTGCCCGGCGCCGACGCCGACGAGGAGGCCGACGTGGAGGGGCTGGCCCGGACCGGTCACTTCCTCTGGGCGATCGGTTCGCACAGTCTGCGCCGCAAGCAGATCAAGGACCGCCACGACGGGCCGAAGGCGCTGCGCCGGCTGGCCCGGATCGAGGGGCAGGACAACCGGCAGATCCTGGTCCGGCTGCCGGTGACCGACGTGGACGGCGTGCCCACCCCGGTGCGGGAGATCACCGTCGACGGGGTGCGGCACCGGGCCGCCGCGCTGAGCGCCCGCGACGACCTGCGGCGGCTGCTGCGTGACGACGAGCACCTGGCGCCGTTCCTGCCGATCCCGGGCAAGGACAACGGGCTCGACATCGAGGGCATCGCGGTCCGCGAGGACCGGGTCTTCCTCGGGCTGCGTGGGCCGGTGCTGCGCGGGTGGGCGTTCGTGCTGGAGTTGCGGCCGTACGTGCTGGCCGACGAGCCGGGGAGACTGCGCCTGCACCGATTCGAGGACGGGTTGCCGTACCGCAAACATGTCCTTGATCTTGATGGTCTGGGTGTCCGCGACCTCTGCCCGGCCGGGAACGACCTGCTGGTGCTGGCCGGACCCACGATGGACCTGGACGGGCCGGTGCGCATCTACCGCTGGCACGACGCCTGTGTGGCGGAGATCCCGACGATCGTGCGGCACCACCTGATCAGCCGGGTGATGGAGCTGACCTACGGCGAGGGCGACGACCACGCCGAGGGTCTGAGCCTGATGGGTACGGACCGGGTGCTGGTGGTCTACGACAGCCCGGCGGCGGTGCGACTGGAACCGGACGGCGCGGTCATCGCCGACGTGCTGAAACTGCCCTGACACCGCCGGCCTCAGCGCATCAGGCGACGCCGGCCGGGCCCGACGAGGTGACCCGCTCCGGGCCGAGGAAGCGGGAGACCTCGGTGGCCGCCGCCGTGGCGGGGCCGCGCCAGGCCACGTAACCGTCGGGGCGTACCAGCACCGCCTCGGTCGTGCCGGAATCGGGCGTGGCCACGAGGAGGCGTTCGGCGTACCCCGGGAAGGGTTGCGGGGTGACCAGCACGTGCCGCCCCGATCGCAGCGCCTCGTAGAGGCGGCCCCCACCGCGGAGGGTGACGTCCCCGGCCCGGGGCGCGCCCGGATATCCGATGCCGACGCCGGAGATGACGCCGGTGGCGCGCCGCACGACCGGCGGAAGGGCGAGCAGCGCCGCCCCGGCGGTGTTGCGCAGGTGCCGGGCGGCCACGGACCGGATCATCGCGAGCCGGATGAGGGCGCCGCTGCTGCGCAGGACGAGCCGCCCGACCGGGTGGCGTTCGGACTGGTAGGTGTCGAGGAGGCCGGCCGGCGCCCATCCGTGGATGGTGGCGGCGAGTTTCCAGGAGAGGTTCGCGGCGTCCTGGAGGCCGGTGTTCATGCCCTGGCCGCCGGCGGGTGAGTGCACGTGGGCGGCGTCGCCGGCGAGGAACACGCGGCCGACCCGGTAGCGCGGCGCCTGCCGTTCGTCGCTGTGGAAGCGGGACAGCCAGCGGGCCTCGGTGATGCCGAAGTCGGTGCCGTGGACGCGCCGGGTGACCTCGCGCATCTCGTCCAGGGTGACCGGGACGTCGTCGGTGACCTGGTGGCGGCGGTCCCAGGCGAAGATCCGATACCACCCGTCGCCGAACGGCGCGACCATCGCGAACGCGTCGCCGACGGCGTTGACGGCCAGGACGTCGTCGGGCGGGGTGGCCAGGCGCACGTCGGCCAGCATGATCGAGGTGAGCACGGAACGGCCGGGGAAGGGCAGGCCGAGCGAGCGGCGCACGGTGCTGTGGGCGCCGTCGGTCCCGACCACCCAGTCGGCGGTGACGGCGCGGTCGCCGAACTCCAGGACGACGCGCTCGCCGTCCTGCCGCAGGGAGTCCAGGCGCGCGCCGCGCTCGATCCGCGCGCCCGCGGCCAGGGCCCGCTCCTCGAGCGCCGCCTCCACCCGGTACTGCGGGGTGATCAGCAGGTACGGGTAGCGCGACGGCAGCCCGGTCAGGTCCAGCCGGATCCGGTCGAACAGGCGCAGATGCTCGACCCGCGCTCCACCGGACACGATGCCGTCGGCGAGACCGCGGGCGTCGAGCATCTCGAGGGTCCGGGCGTGGACGCCGAACGCGCGGGTCAGGTTGGACGTCTCCGACCGGCGCTCGAACAGGGTGACGGGCACTCCGGTCCGGGCCAGGTCTCCGGCGAGGAGCAAGCCGGTCGGGCCGGCTCCGATGATCGCGACGGTGGTGTGCATGACGACTCCCCATTCGTTTGCCAACACTTGTTGGCACGACCATAGGCACGCCCGGAAGATCAAGTCAACGGTTGTTGGCAAACGGGTGTTGGCATTAGGGTGGTGACCATGACAGCCCGCCGTTCCGACGCCACCCGGGCCGCCATCCTGGTCGCCGCCCGGGAGCGCTTCGCCGCTGACGGATTCGAGCGCGCCACGATCCGCGCCATCGCCGCCGACGCACGCATCGACCCGTCGATGGTGATGCGCTACTACGGCAACAAGGAGGGGTTGTTCGCCGCCGCGGCCGATTTCGACCTGCGCCTGCCCGACCTGGGCGACATCGCCGCCGACCGGGTCGGCACCGCGCTGGCCCGGCATTTCCTGGATCGCTGGGAGGGCGACGACACGCTGATGGCCCTGCTGCGCACGGCGGTCACCAAGGAGGCCGCGGCCGAGCGGATGCGATCGGTCTTCGCCCAGCAGGTCGGGCCGGTCGCCGCCCGGCTCGCTCCGGATCCCGGGCAGGCCGCCACCCGGGCCGGCATGATCGCCACCCAGATGCTGGGCTTCGCCCTGTGCCGCTACATCCTGCGGCTGCCGCCGGTGGTGACTCTGAGCCCGGACGAGGCCGCCGCCTGGCTCGCCCCGACCATCCAGCACTACCTGACCGGCGAGGCGGCGGCCGGCGCCGAGGAGACGGGCCGGAGAGGACAGCCGTAAGCGCTTCGCCCGCGAGTCCGTCCGCTAATTCCCGGCGCGCTCGTCGTACCTCTTGCGGGCGTCGACGACTTCCTCGATGTGCTGCGTCGACCACTCGGTGAGCGCCTTCAGGGGACCGCGCAGGGTCTGACCGAGCGGCGTCAGATCGTACTCCACACGGATCGGGGCCTCCGGAAACACCGTCCGCCGGATCAGCCCGTCACGTTCGAGCGTGCGCAGCGTCTGGGTGAGCATCTTCTCGCTGATCCCCCCGAGCTGCTGGCGCAGCTGCGTGAACCGACGCGCCCCGTGCCTGCCGAGCTCACCCATCACCAGGACCGCCCACTTGCTGCCGATCTGGTCGAGCACGTCACGCGACGGGCAGCCCCGCGTATACGGGTCCCACGAGGGTGTGGACTCGCTCACTTCCCGGACCGTCGCCACAAACCTCACCTGGATCCTTTCGCCCCGGTGCGCACCTTACCCGAAAGTTCGCCCTTACCAAAGGAGAGCGACCAGGTCATCGTGGGTCCACAACGCGGAAGTCCCGCGGCAGAAAGGTGTGACCGCCATGTCGATCGTCGTCACCGCAGCCTCCGGAAATCTGGGCCGGCTCACCGTCGAAGCGCTGCTGACCCGTGGGGTGCCGGCCTCGCAGATCGTCGCGACCAGCCGTGACATCAGCAGGATCAAGGACTTCGCCGACCGCGGTGTCGAGATCCGCCGGGCCGACTTCGCGGAGCCCGACAGCCTCCCCGCAGCCTTCGAGGGTGTGGACAAGCTTCTGCTGATCTCCACCACGACCCCGAGCGAGCGCGTCGCCAACCATCGCCGCGCCATCGACGCCGCGGCGGCGGCGGGCGCGTCGCTGGTCGCGTTCACCAGCATGCTGCACGCGGACACGTCCACCACCAGTCTGGCTTCCACCCACTGGGCCACCGAGGAGTACCTGCGCGAGCGCCTCCCCGGCGTGATGCTGCGCAACGGCTGGTACCTGGAGAACTACACCGACCAGCTCTCTCAGGTGCTGCAGGGCGGAGCGCTCGTCGGGGCCGCCGGCCAGGGCCGGATCAGCGCTGCGGCCCGAGCCGACTACGCCGACGCCGCAGCGGTCGTGCTGAGCACCGAGGGGCACACCGGCAAGGCGTACGAGCTGGGTGGCGACGAGGCCTTCACCCTGACGCAGCTGGCCGCGGCGATCTCGGCCGCGACGGGCAGGCGGATCGGCTACACCGATCTGCCGGTCGACGAGTTCGCCCAGGTGCTGGTCGACGCGGGCGTGCCCGCCGAGCTGGCGCAGGTCCTCGCGGACGCCGACCGCGCCATGAGCCAGGACGAGATGTTCACCGGCTCCGGCGACCTGCGGCGCCTGATCGGACGGCCGACGACGACCCCGGCGGAGGCGATCGCCGCAGCCCTCCGCTGACCGGGCGCTGCTGCGTCGTCCCACGTGAGTAAGAGCCGGCTGGACAAGAGAAAGCCGGGCCGGTGGGAAACCACCGGCCCGGCCTCCTCGTGTTTTGACCGTTCTTTGGGCAGGGTGGTCTGGCGGTGTGGTGTGGGTGTGTTCGTGGTGCGGGGTGAGGGCTGTCATTTGCCCTTGTGGATGGCGTTGCGGCGGATGACT
>NZ_FONV01000056.1 GCF_900113015.1 Actinoplanes philippinensis | reverse complement strand
GGGTTTCCTGCTTCATCGCCTGCTGCCCCGCACGGAGGTTCCCCCGTTGAGGTCTTACGCCGGCTCCACAGGCAGACACCGCCAGCCCGGCGGCCAGGATGTTCTTCGCCGCGTTGACGTCGCGATCGTGGCTGGCCCCGCAGGGACAGGTCCACGTCCGGATGTTCAGCGGCATCTTGTCAGCGATGGCTCCACACTGCGAGCAGACCTTGGACGACGGGTACCAGCGGTCGATCACGATCAGGTCCCGGCCGTACCAGTCGGCCTTGTAGGTCAGCAGGGAGCGGAAGTCGTGCCAGGCCGCGTCGCTGATGGCGCGGGCCAGCGTGTGGTTCTTGACCATATTGCGTACGGCCAGGTCCTCGATCACGATCGTTTGGTTCTCACGAACGAGTCGAGTGGTGAGTTTGTGCAGGGTGTCCCGTCTGCGGTCGCTGATACGGGCGTGAACGCGGGCGATCTTGAGCCGGGCCTTTGCCCGGTTGGCGGAGCCCTTGTCCTTGCGGGCCATCTCGCGCTGCGCACGGGCCAGCCGATTACGGTCGGCGCGCTCGTGGCGCGGGTTGGCGATCTTCTCCCCGGTCGACAGGGTGACCAGGTGGTCGAGACCGGCGTCGATACCGACGGCGGCCGTGGTGACCGGCCCCGGTTCGATGGTGTCTTCGCAGAGCAGGGACACGAACCAGCGGCCGGCGGAGTCCCGCGACACCGTCACGGTGGACGGCGACTGCCCGGCCGGCAGCGCCCTCGACCAGACGATGTCCAGCGGGGCGGCCATCTTGGCCAGGGTCAGCTCGCCGTTCGTCCAGCGGAACGCGGACGGGGTGAACTCGGCCGAGGCCCGGGACTTGCGTTTGGACTTGAAACGCGGATACCTGGCCCGTTTCTCCCAGAAGGCGGTGAACGCGCCCTGAAGGTGTCGCAGGCACTGCTGCAGCGGCACCGAGGAGACCTCGTTGAGGAAGGCCAGGTCCTCGGACTTCTTCCAGGCGGTCAGCATGGCGCTGGTGGCGTTGTAGTTGATCCGCTCGTGCCGCTGGTACCAGCCCTCGGTCCGGGCTTGCAACGCCAGGTTGTAGACCTTGCGCACGCACCCGAACGTCCGGTTCAGCAGGTCGGCCTGCTCCGGACTCGGGTGGAAGCGGAACTTGAAAGCCCGCTTCACGACGCGCCCGGACATGCTTCACAAGTTAGCACGCTTGTTTGCCACCACTTCTGCGGGCAGTCTGAGGGTGGACGCCGAGTTCGCCTTGACGGCGAAT
>NZ_FONV01000023.1 GCF_900113015.1 Actinoplanes philippinensis | reverse complement strand
ATGATCTTTGTGTGAGAACTCAGATCATGGACAGGGTCCTCCCTGTTTCACTAGACCTCGACCACCACAAATCCCCCCGATGGTCAAAACACGAGAAAGGGCGGCCGGGTTGTCCCCGGCCGCCCTTTCCGTCGTCTCTCAGTGGATCGCCCGCCACTGCGTTATCGCGATGTTGTGGTTGTCCGGGTCGCGGAACGTGGCCGACCACAGCTCCAGCTTGTCGCCCCGATTCACCGGTCGCGGCGAGTGGACGAACTTGACGCCCTTCTCCCGCAACTCGGCGTGCACCGCCTCGATGTCGCCGACCTCCAGGTTCAGGTAGATCAGGCGGCCCGCCTCGGCGGTCAGGTTGTGGACGGTCCGCAGCACCAGGCGGGTGTCGCCGGACGCCAGCACCGCGCTGCCGTCGCCGTTGTCGATCTCGTGGAAGCCGAGAACGTCCCGGTAGAACTCGGTCGACCGCTCCAGATCGGTGACCAGCACCGTGATACCCACCCCGTGGATCGCGCCGGCGGTGGCCGGACGCGCACTCGGGTAACCGGTGATCACATCGCCGGCGTGCTCGTCGGGGCGTCCGCTGAAGTCGCCCCACGGGCCGTTCCGCCGCTGCTCCCCGCCCTCGGCGGCCGGATCCGGGCCCGGCGGCGGGACATCGTCCAGGTTCGGGGCGGGGAACGCGTCGGGGGACACCGCGGCACGGCCCACGGCGACGCCGAGAATGCCGTCACGCAGCGCTGACGGGCGTGGCGTGTCGTCGGCGGGCGGTGCCACGATGCCGTCAGCCCGGGCTGCCGTGGCCCGTGGCCCGTCCTCCGGGGCGGGCGCCGGGTCCGTGTCGATCGGCAGGTTGTGGCCGCGCAACGGGAAGTTGTCGAGCGGGATGTCGATCTGGTCGATGCCGGGGCGCGGCTCCGACGGGCGCGGGGTGGCCGGGGGTGGGGCGCTCGGGAACGGGCGATCCGGCTCGGGGGCGGTCGGCGGGAGCCCCACCGGAGACGGCGAGGCGGAGGCCGACGTGGGCGTGGGCTCGCGGCGGGGCGGGGCCTGCCGTGGTTGCTCCGCCTGCTCCGTGCCTGCCGTCTCGAATGACTCCGTCTCGTCGCCGGGCTGGCCGAAGAATCTCGTCCGGCTGCCGAGCGGACGGGTCTCCACGTTCGGCGGGATCGTCGAGGCCGGGGCGGGAGCCGGGGTGGGCTGCGCCCAGGCCGAGCCGGAGGACGTCGCGGCGGATCGCGGGCCGGTCGCCTGCGGTTGCTGAGCGTTCGCCGGTAGCGCGTCGCTCTGCGGCTGGGCGGGACCCGGCTGCCGGAGGTTCGAAGGCGCAGTGCCGGGCTGCGGGCGGGAGGCCTCGGACGGTCTCGGGCTGGGCTGCCGGCGGGGCGGGCCGGTCGGTGCCGGGGTCGGCTCGGGGGACGCGGACGTCTGTTGCGGGGCCGGGGAGACCGGACGTGCCGGGGCCGCCCAGCGGTCGTCGGCGGAAGCGGGAGACCGTGGCGCCGGGGCCGGCTGGGCCGTCGGAGCCGGGGCGGTGGGCTCTGCTGGGCGGGCCCACGCGTTCTGCTCACGGGCGGTGGGGCCGGAACGGGCCGGCCGGGCCGGTGGCGGGGGAGGCGGAGCGGCGTCCCTCGGGCGTGCGACCGGCGGAGGTGGCGGTGCCGGTGCGTCCGGGCGGCGTGCCGCCGGTGGGGGAGGCGGGGTGAGGCCGGGGACGCGGGAACCGGTTCGTGTCGACCTGCCCGCCGGAGAAACCGGGTCGATCGGGTCGGTGCGGCGGCCGGCGGGTGAGACGGGGTCCGTGGGGCGGCCGGCGGGTGAGACGGGGTCCGTGGGGCGGCCGGCGGGTGAGACGGGGTCCGTGGGGCGGCCGGCGGGTGAGACGGGGTCCGTGGGGCGGCCGGCGGGTGAGACGGGGTCCGTGGGGCGGCCGGCGGGTGAGACGGGGTCCGTGGGGCGGCCGGCGGGTGAGACGGGGTCCGTGGGGCGGCCGGCGGGTGAGACGGGGTCCGTGGGACGGCCGGCGGGTGGGACCGGGTCTGTGGAACGGGCTGCCGGGTCGGATGGCTCGGCGAGGGGGCGCGCGGGCGAGACCGGATCGGCCGGGTCGGCGGAACGGGTGCTGGTGGAACGGTCTCCGGGGTCGGCCGCGGCCGTGGAACGGGCGGCGGTGGCCGTATCGGTGCGTTCCTGTTCGTCCGTTGTTCGAGCGTCGGCGGCTGTGCCGGTTGCGGTGGTGCGCTCCGGGGTGGGGGTGGCACGGCCGTGGGTGCCCTGGGCGGGGATGCCGGTGGCCGACGCCGCGGACGGGACGGGGGTCACCGGGGTGGTGGGTGGGCCGTCCAGGTCGATGTCGATGGCCGGGTCCGGGCGGGACTCGGTGGACGTTCGCTGGGCCGGGGGCACCGTGCCGGGCGCGTGTGTCGTGGTGGTCGTGGTTGCGGTGGGGGGCGCTTCGGTCGTACCGGATGAGAGGTCTGCCGGGGTGGCTCGTGGGCGTGGACTCGGGCGGGAGCCCGGTGGGCGGGAGGACGGTGACCGGACGGCGGATGCCGGGCCCGGGGTGGGGTCGGCCCGGGGCGTCGCGACGAACGCGGTGGTGCTGCTCCGGGGCGCGGTCTCCGGGTCCGACCCGCCGGCCGGGCCGGAAGTCGCCGCACGGGTGGTTCCGGAGGATGCCGCCCCGAAGAACGCCGGGCCGGAGGAGGCCTCGTGCGTGACGGGGCCGGGCACGGGTTCGGTGGTGACAGTGCTTCCGGAGACCGGGTCGGTGCTCCGGGACTTCCAGGGTGGCTCGGGGTCGGACCAGTCCGGGTCGTCGTCCCCGTCGATGTCGAGGTCGATCTCCGGGTCGGGGGCGGTCCGGGCCGTGGGCGCCGGCCGCACCGGCGGCTCGTCGGCGTCGTCGGCCGCGTGGGAAGCGGTCCCAGGGGCGGCCGCCTGGGAAGCGGTCCCAGGGGCGGCCGCCGCGGGGGCGGTGGTGTTCGGTTGAGCCGGGTGTGTGGTGGCCGCGGCCCGGGCGTGGCCCTCCGGCTGAGCCGGGCGGTCGGCAGTCTCGGTCTCTGCGGCGTAGGCGGCGGTCTCCGGCTGGGCCGGGCGGGTCACGGTCTCCGGTTCGGCCGCGTAGGTGGTCTCCGGTTCGGCCGCGTAACGGGTTTCCGGTTCGGCCGCGTAGGTGGTCTCCGGTTCGGCCGCGTAGGTGGTCTCCGGTTCGGCCGCGTAACGGGTCTCCTGCTCGGCCGCTTAGGTGGTCTCCGGCTGGGCCGGCCGGGCCCGCCGCGGAAGGGGCCCCGGCTCCTCGTCGGTGTCGACGACCTGGCCCTCGACGATCGTGCCGGCCGCGGTCTCCCGGACCACGACGGGCGCGCCCGTACGCCGGGCGTAAGCGGTGGCCGTGCCGCGGGAACCCGAGGACGGCCCGGGACCGTCGGTGTCGACCTCCCAGTCGTCGTCGCGGCCCTGCCAGGGCTCGTCGACGCTGCCGAACACCTCGTCGTCGAGGTCGTCCGGCTCGGGGCGACCGGCGGGGGCCGGTGGGGGTGGCGGGTCGTCGCCCTCCAGGCGGGCGGGGGCGTCGCGCCAGCTCACCCGGACCCGGCGGGTGTCGTCGACGTCGACGGTGATGGGCACGGTGGCGCCGGGCAGCGGCCATTTCTCGACCGGGATCCGTGGCTCGCGGACCGTCGTCTCGAAGGCGCCGAGCCCGGGCGCGACCACGATCAGCTGGATGGTGGCGCGGCCGTAGGCGCCGGCGACCGGGGGCGGCGTGATCGACCGGACCTCGGCGGTGCCGGCGACCGTGGCGCGGCCGCCCCGGCGCGGCGCCGGCATGAAGGCCACCGCTATGGCTATGGCCAGGACCGCCACGCCGAAGAACGCGACCGGTGAACTGGACATGCCGAGACCGAGCGCGATCACGAAGACCGCAATCGTGCCGATGATCCAGGCCACCAGCTTTCGCGCCGGGGCGATGGGTCGGCCGGTCTGGTTCGCCACTGTGGACCTCCCGGTAGTTCCCGTCAGGTTATGACCCGGCAGCGCATCCGCGAAAGTGCGGCAGTCCCGACATCGCCGCTCGCCTGGTTCCCGGTACCGATAGGCTGAACCTCGCGTGTCTGCCTGCACTGTGTAACGGAGGAACTGCGTGTCCAGCACCACCGAGCGTTCACTCGTCCTGATCAAGCCGGACGCGGTGCGCCGCGGTCTGCTCGGCGAGATTCTGTCCCGTTTCGAGCGTAAGGGCCTGGTCGTCGAGGCGCTGGAGTTGCGCACGATGGACGCGTCGCTGGCCGACGCCCACTACGCGGAGCACGTGGACAAGGCGTTCTACCCGCCGCTGAAGGACTTCATGACCAGTGGCCCGCTGGCCGCCCTGGTCCTCTCCGGTGACTCGGTGATCGAGGTGGTCCGGGCGATGATCGGCGCGACCGACGGCCGCAAGGCGGCCGCCGGCACGATCCGTGGTGATCTCGCTCTCTCCAACCGGGAGAACCTGGTGCACGCCTCCGACTCGCCGGAGAGCGCCGAGCGTGAGCTGGCTCTCTGGTTCCCCAAGCTCTAGAGCTAGAGGGTGTCGAGACTGGCCCGGCGACGGGATTCGGCCTCGAAGAACTTGAGCAGGACCGCGGCCACGATCGCGTAGACCGCTCCGACCAGCAGTTCCCGGCCGATCATGGGCGCGGCCGCATCGAGGCCGCGCCCGGCCGCCAGCATCCGGGCCGCCTCTGCCGCGTGGGTGATCGGCAGGCCCTGCCCGACGGTGACCATCCACTGCGGCAGGTCGCCGGGCGGCACGTTCACCCCGGTGAGCAGCAGGAGGACCGCCACCGCCACGTTCGAGATCACGAAGACGTCGCGGAACCGCAGTCCCAGCGCGCCCAGCGTCAGCCCGAAGAAGCCGCAGGCCAGCGAGCCGGCCGCCATGGCCAGCGCGAGACCGGGCAGGGCGGCGGGCGGGATCCGCAGGCCGAGCATCAGCGACGCCACGGTCAGGGTGAAGACCGAGATCAAGAGCCCGTTTCCGGCGTACGGCAGAACGCGCCCCCAGAAGATCGCGGTGCGGCTGCGCGGCGACAGCAGCACGTGCCCGAGGGTGCCGAAGCGGCGTTCGTTGGCGACCGCCATGGTCCCGCCGAACACACAGGCCAGTGAGGCGGTCAGCACCGCGTTGCCGACGAGGAAGAACTGGTCGTCGCCGACGCGCAGTTGCCGTCCCAGGTAGGCGAAGAACAGCAGCTGGAACAGCGGCCCGATGAAGAGGGTGCCGACGAACAGCGCCGGACGGGTCCAGTTGAACAGGGCTCGGTAGGCGATCATGCCGCCCACCGTCACCAGCCTCAGCCCGCTCATGCCGCCACCTCCGCTTCGCTCCGGCGTCGCCATGAGTTACAGGCGTCTTTTGATGATTCGCTCGCGCGCTCGCTCATGCCAGCGCCAGGGTGGCGGTGACGCGGGCGCGCCGCTCGACGACGGTGAGGGCGGCCGCGCCGAGCGCCAGGCACAGGCCGCTGATCGCCAGGCACATCGCGACCGACGGCCAGACCGGGCCGCCGGTGGTCGCCTCGTGCAGGGCGCGGGCGCCCCAGGTGGTGGGCAGCGCCGCGGCGATCGGCCCGGTCCACGTGGGCAGCACGGTGAGCGGCACGAGCATGCCGGAGACCAGCCACACCGGGTATTCGAGGACGTTGGCGAGCGCGTTGGCGTTGCGCATCAGCACGAACGTGGACGCGAGCAGCAGCCCGAACATGCCGAGCGCGACGATGCAGACGGCGGCGGCGACCGGGAAGGCGTACGGGTGGGCGAAGTCGAGCCGGATGCCGAAGAGCACCCGCCCCCAGATGAGGGTGGCCAGCAGCGAGTAGGTGCCGGTGATCCCGGTGGCGATGGTCAGCGGGAGGATCACCACGACCGGCCGCCTCGGCGCCATCATGATCATCTCCAGGGTGCCCTGCCAGCGCTGGTTCTGGATGGCGCCGCCGGAGCCGAAGAGCACCGACGACCACACGCCCATCAGCCCGGCGCCGACCGCGGCCTGCAGCAGCCGGTCCTGTTCACCGCCGGAGCGGAACAGGTAGACCGCGAGCACCGCCTGCACCACCGGCACGACGAGCGAGATGGCGATCTCGAAGGGCGACCGGCTGAGGTGCTTGGCGTGCATCAGCGTGCCCACCATCAGCATCCGCAAGGTCCTCATGAGGCGCCCACGATCGTGACGTACGCGTCCTCCAGGGTCGGCTCCCGGCTGTCCACCCGGCCCAGGCGGATCCCGGCCAGCTCACGCAGCACGTCACCCTGGATGTCCACGTGCGCGTCCGACTGCACGGTCAGCACCTGCAGCGCCCCGCGGGTCTCCACGGCCGTCTCCCGTACGCCCGGCAGGTCCCGCAGCGCCGCGAGGGCGGTGTCCGGCACCCCGTACGCCTCCACCTCGACGATCCGGCGCCCGTCCGCCCGGCTGCGCAGCTCGGCCGGCGTGCCCAGGGCCTGGATCCGGCCGTCGGCGATCACCGCGATCCGGTCGCAGAGCTCGTCGGCCTCGGCCATGTAGTGGGTGGTGAGCAGGACCGTGGTGCCGGTGGCGGCCAGGTTGGCCACGGTCTGGCGCAGTTCGCGGGCGGCGACCGGGTCGACGCCGATCGACGGCTCGTCGAGGAACAGCACCTCCGGCGCGTGCAGCAGTCCCCGGGCGATGTGCAGGCGCTGCCGCATGCCCCGCGAGTAGCCCTCGACCCGCTCGTGCTCCCGGCCGGCGAGCCGGACCAGTTCGAGCAGCTCGGCGATGCGCTTCCGCTGGTCGCGGGCGGGCACCCCGTACAGCTCGGCGAAGTATCGCAGGTTGTCCAGCGCGGAGAGACGGTCGTAGAGGCCACGGTCGCCGCCGAACACGTACCCGATGCGCCGTCGTACCTCCCGGGTCTGTTTCTCGACGTCGAAACCGCAGATCCGGGCCGTACCGCCGGTCGGGATGAGCAGGGTGTTGAGCATTTTGATGGTGGTGGTCTTGCCGGCGCCGTTCGGGCCGAGCAGGCCGAACAGCTCACCGCGGCGGACCGTGAAGTCGACGCCGCGGACCGCCTCGACCGTGGTGAGGCGTGGCCGCAGCCAGCCGGTCCGGGACCGGTAGGCGCGGCGCAGACCCTCCGCCTCGATGGCGTAGTCGCTTTCCATGCCTCGAAAGCTAGAGAACTCCGCCGATCTCAGGAAACGAATTCGGCGCGGGCCGAATCCTCGCCGAGCAGATTCACCAGGGCCAGACCGGCCGGTTCCAGGCCGTAGAGGACCCGCCGCCCGGCCCGCCGCCGGTGCACCACGCCGGCCGCCTGCAGATGGGCCAGGTGCTCGGAGACGGTGCTCATCGCCAGTCCCAGCACGGCCGCCAGCGCGGTGGTGGTCGACGGCGTGGTGAGGGCGCGCAGCACCGTGGCCCGGCCCCGGCCGATGAGCAGCGCGAGCCGGTCGTCCGGCGCCGGCGCGGGGCTGTCGGCGAGCACCGCCGCGCCGCGGGACTGGTAGGTGACCATCTGCGTCCCGGGGTCGTCGGTGGAGCAGAGCATCCCGCCGCGGGAGAAGATCAGCGGCACCAGCAGCACCCGGCTGCCGCTGACCGTGAAACCGGCGTCCAGCCGCTTGATCAGGGTGAGCACCGGCCGCTCCCAGATGATCCGCTCGTGCAGCCGGGAGAGCAGCGCGTCCGGGCCGTCGGCGGCGAGCGCCCGGGCCCGGAGCAGCACCTCCTCGTCGAGCGCCGCCCGCATGGCCGGCCAGCGTGGCGCCAGCGCCGCGTCCCACCAGGTGGCGAGGCCGTCGGCGAGCCGGTCCAGCGCGGTCTCCGGATCGTCCCGGAACGGCCGCAGGTGCTCGGGCAGCCGGCCGTCCCGGTGATGGGTCGCGAGCTGCGCGTCGATCACCTCGGGCGGGGTACGGCGAAGCAGCTCCAGTTGCTCGTCGATGGCCGGGGCCGAGGTCAGCGGGATCGGCGCGACGAAGTCGGGCATCCGCCGGGGCAGGTGCAGGTAGAGCTGCGCCGGAGCGGGCAGCGGGATCGCGCGCGCCTGCCGCACCCAGTCGGCGAACGGCCACGGCAGCCCGGCCGGATCGCGGGCCACCAGCCAGAGACTGCACACCGTCTCGAGCAGCGGGCTGATCGCGATCCGGGTCCGCGAGAGCGTCGGTTCGTCCAGCTCGATCCGAATCACAGCTCGGAGTTTAGGGAACGGCCACCCGAACGCCACCTTCGATCGATAGTCATCACCCTATGACCTCGATCTCCCGGCGGAACCTGCTGCGGGCCGGCGTGGCCGGCGGTGTTGCGGGCCTGGCCCTGGAAGCCCCCGCCTTCTCCGCGAGCGCTCCCGCCTTCTCCCTGGGCGGCACCCGCCCGATGCTCACCCACGGCGTGCAGAGCGGCGACGCGACAGCGGACGCCGCCGTCGTCTGGAGCCGGGCCGACCGCCCCGGCCGGCTCTGGGTGCAGACCAGCCGCCGGCCCGACTTCCGCGGCTCCCGGGTGCTCCGCGGTCCGATCGTCACCCCGGCCACCGACTTCACCGGCCGGGTGCGGCTGCGCAACCTGCCCGCCGGGGAGCGGATCTTCTACCGGGTGCGGGTGGAGAGCCTGGAACGGCCCGGGCTGTTCGGCGCGCCGGTGAGCGGCGAGCTGACCACCGCGCCGGACCGCCGCCGCGACATCCGGTTCCTGTGGACCGGCGACGTGGCCGGGCAGGGCTGGGGCATCGACCCCGCCTTCGGCGGGATGCGGATCTTCGAGTCGATGCGGCTGCGGCAGCCCGACTTCCTGCTGCACAGCGGGGACACGGTGTACGCCGACGGCCCGCTCGCCGAGACCGTGGCCCTCCCCGACGGCCGGATGTGGCGCAACGTGCTCACCGACGCGAAGCTGAAGGTCGCCGAGACCCTCGACGAGTTCCGTGGCCAGTACGCCTACAACCTGCTGGACGAGCACTACCGCCGGTTCGCCGCCGAGGTGCCGCAGATCAACCAGTGGGACGACCACGAGGTCACCAACAACTGGTATCCGGGCGAGATCCTGGCCGACGCCCGCTACACCGAGAAGCGGGTGGACGTCCTCGCGGCCCGGGCGCGACAGGCGTACCTCGAATGGCTGCCGCTCGGCCCGGTTGCGGCGCCCCTTCACCGGCGGATCCCGTACGGCCCGCTGCTCGACGTCTTCGTGCTGGACATGCGGACCGTCAAGGACCCCAACGACGGCAACACGTACGCCGACCCGTCCCGTGGCCTGCTCGGCCGGGAGCAGCGCGAATGGCTGATCGAGGGTCTGCGCCGCAGCCGCGCCACCTGGAAGGTGATCGCCGCCGACCTGCCGCTCGGACTGGTGGTCCCGGACGGCGCGACCGCGCAGGAGGGGGTGGCCCAGGGCGACCCGGGCGCGCCGAAGGGCCGTGAGCTGGAGTTCGCCGAGGTGCTGCGGGCCGCCCACCGGCACCGGGTGAGCAACATCGTCTTCCTCACCGCCGACGTGCACTACACCGCCGCACACCACTACGACCCGGCCCGGGCGGCGGTGCAGGACTTCACCCCGTTCTGGGAGTTCGTCTCCGGGCCCGCGCACGCCGGCGCCTTCGGGCCGAACGCGCTGGACGGCACCTTCGGGCCGGAGGCCGTCTTCGTCAACGCCCCGCCGGTCGCGAACACGTCGCCGGCACAGGGCTTCCAGCATTTCGGCGAGGTGGAGATCGACGGCCGGTCCGGTGACCTGACCGTTCACCTGCGCGATCGGGACGGTGTGGCGCTCTGGTCGAGGACGCTGCGCCCCGAGCGGTAATGCGGATGAGGGAATCCGAGGGTGGCCGGTATCGTTGTCTGCACGCAGGCTTTGAACCGGCCATCACCGGGGAGCCTCCGGAAGAAAAGATCCTCGGATCCGAGTAGAACCGGGCGGACACCGGACCGCGCAGATCATCCGGCGAATGAGCGGGCGGGTCTCCAAGAACCGCCAAGCGAGGTGGTACCGCGGGTCTTCGTCGAAGGCTCGTCCTCGCAGTCACGTCATGTGAACTGCTTGAGGGGAACACCAGAATGGCCTACCCGAAACACACCGACGCCACCGGCGTTCCGGCGAGCCCGGATCTGCCGGCGGTCGAGCGTGCCGTCCTCGACCACTGGGCGGCCGACAAGACCTTCGAGGCGTCCGTCGACCGGAACCCGGCCGGGGAGAACGGCTCCAACGAGTACGTCTTCTACGACGGCCCGCCGTTCGCCAACGGCCTGCCGCACTACGGGCACCTCTTCACCGGGTACGTGAAGGACCTGGTCCCCCGCTACCAGACGATGCGGGGCCGGCACGTCGAGCGGCGCTTCGGCTGGGACACCCACGGCATGCCCGCCGAGGTGGAGACCGAGAAGCAGCTCGGCATCACCAGCAAGGCGCAGATCGTCGACCTGGGCATCGAGAAGTTCAACGAGGCCTGCCGGGCGTCGGTGCTCGCCTACACCAAGGACTGGGAGAAGTACGTCACCCGGCAGGCCCGGTGGGTGGACTTCGAGAACGACTACAAGACCCTCGACCCGGCCTACATGGAATCGGTCATGTGGGCCTTCAAGACCCTGCACGACAAGGGCCTGGTGTACGAGGGTTTCCGGGTGCTGGCGTACTGCTGGCGCTGTGAGACCCCGCTGTCGAACACCGAGACCCGGATGGACGACGTCTACCGGGACCGGACCGACCCGGCGCTGACCGTGAAGTTCCGCCTGGACACGGGCGAGGACATCGCGGTCTGGACCACCACGCCGTGGACCCTGCCGTCGAACCTGGCGCTGGCCGTCGGACCGGACATCGAGTACGCCGTGCTCGAGAAGGACGGGCAGAGGCTGCTGCTGGGTGCGGGGCGCGTCGGCGCGTACGCCAAGGAGCTCGAAGGTTATGAGCAGGTCGGCACCGTGCAGGGCGCGGACCTGGTCGGCCGCCGCTACACGCCGCTGTTCGACTTCCTCGTCGAGCCGGCCGGGGAGAACGCCTTCCAGGTGCTCGGCGCCGATTTCGTCACCACCGAGGACGGCACCGGCGTCGTCCACATGGCCCCGGCCTTCGGTGAGGACGACCAGAACGCCTGCAACGCGGCCGGCATCCCGACCGTGGTGACCGTCGACGAGCACACCCGCTTCACCTCGCTGGTCCCGGACTTCCAGGGCCTGCAGGTCTTCGACGCGAACAAGCCGGTGATCGCCGTGCTGAAGGAGCGTGGCGTGGTGCTGCGCCACGACGCGTACGTCCACTCGTACCCGCACTGCTGGCGCTGCGACACCCCGCTCGTCTACAAGGCGGTGTCGTCCTGGTTCGTCGCGGTGACGAAGTTCCGGGACCGGATGGTCGAGCTGAACCAGCAGATCAACTGGACCCCGGGCCACATCAAGGACGGCTCGTTCGGCAAGTGGCTGGCGAACGCCCGCGACTGGTCGATCTCCCGCAACCGGTTCTGGGGCTCGCCGATCCCGGTCTGGAAGTCGGACGACCCGCAGTACCCGCGCGTCGACGTGTACGGCTCGTACGAGGAGCTGGAGCGCGACTTCGGGGTCAAGGTCACCGACCTGCACCGGCCGTACGTGGACGAGCTGACCCGGCCCAACCCGGACGACCCGACCGGGAAGTCGGTCATGCGCCGGGTCCCCGAGGTGCTGGACTGCTGGTTCGAGTCCGGGTCGATGCCGTTCGCCCAGGTGCACTACCCGTTCGAGAACAAGGACTGGTTCGAGCACCACTACCCGGGCGACTTCATCGTCGAGTACATCGGGCAGACCCGCGGCTGGTTCTACACCATGCACGTGCTGGCCACGGCGCTGTTCGACCGGCCCGCGTTCCGCAACTGCCTGAGCCACGGCATCCTGCTGGGCGAGGACGGGCGCAAGATGTCCAAGTCGCTGCGGAACTATCCGGACGTGTACCGGGTGTTCGACACGTACGGCTCGGACGCCATGCGCTGGATGCTGATGTCGTCGCCGGTGCTCCGGGGTGGCGACATGCCGGTCACCGAGCCGGCCATCCGCGACTCGGTGCGCCAGGTCCTGCTGCCGCTGTGGAACGTCTGGTACTTCTTCAGCCTGTACGCGAACGCCTCGGGTCACGAGGCACGCCTGCGCACCGACTCCCAGCACCTGCTCGACCGGTACATCCTCGCCAAGACCGGCGAGCTGGTCAGCGACGTGCAACGGCAGATGGACGACTACGACATCTCGGGTGCGGCGGCGAGCGTCCGCAGCTACCTCGACGCACTCACCAACTGGTATGTGCGCCGCTCGCGGGACCGGTTCTGGGAGGGGGACGAGGACGCCTTCGACACCCTCGCCACCGTGCTGGAGACGGTCACCCGGGTGGTGGCGCCGCTCGCGCCGCTGACCACCGAGGAGATCTGGCGCGGCCTGACCGGCGGCCGTTCGGTGCACCTGACCGACTGGCCCTCGGCGGACGCGTTCCCGGCCGACCACGAGCTGGTCGCCTCGATGGACGCGATCCGGGACGTCGCCTCGGCGGCCCTGTCGCTGCGCAAGGCGAAGGGCCTCCGGGTCCGGCTGCCGCTGGCCTCGCTCACCGTGGCCACGGCCGACGGAAGCCGGCTGGCCGGCCTCGGTGACCTGGTCAAGGACGAGGTCAACGTCAAGGACGTGGTCTTCACCGACGACGTCGCCGCGTACTGCCAGCAGGTCCTCACCGTCGTTCCGCGGGCGCTCGGCCCCCGGGTCGGCAAGCAGGTCCAGCAGGTGATCAAGGCGGTCAAGGCCGGGGAGTGGCAGCTCGTCGACGGTGCGCCGGTCGCGGCCGGCGTCACCCTGGCCGACGGGGAGTACGAGCTGAAGCTGGTCGCCTCCGACGTGGAGAACTCCGCGCCGCTGCCGGCCGGCGGTGGTGTCGTGGTCCTCGACACGGTCGTCACCGATGAACTGGCCACCGAGGGCCTGGCCCGCGACGTGATCCGCGTCGTGCAGCAGGCCCGTCGCGACGCCGGCCTGGACGTCAGCGACCGCATCACCCTCGTGCTGTCGGCCTCGCCGGCGGTCCGGGCGGCGGTCGAGACGTTCCGGGACTTCGTCGCCGGTGAGACGCTCGCCACCACGGTGGAGTTCGCCGACCCGGCCGGCGGGTTCACCGGCGAGGTCGGCGACGGCGAGCAGGTGACGGTGACGGTCACCGCAGTGTGATTCAGCCGATTGGCCCGGATGTTCGCCTTCAAGGGGGCGAGCATCCGGGCCAGTCCAAGATCACTAGGTACTTATCGGCCACTGTCAGCTAACCTCACAGCACCACACACCCCCCACGCGTCCCGGAGGACGAGTTGCCCCTGCTGTATTCGATCGCCAAAGCCACGGTGGGCAGGGTCCTCGACGTCGGCTGGCGGCCGCACGTCGAAGGCATCGAGCACATCCCGCAGAGCGGCGGCGCGATCTTCGCGGGTAACCACCTCTCCGTCGCCGACGAGCTGCTCCTCGGCACCGTGGTTCCCCGCCACCTGGCGTTCTGGGCCAAGTCCGACTACTTCACCGGCACCGGCGTCAAGGGTTTCCTCAATCGCAAGCTGATGGAGGGCGTGGGCGCCATCCGCGTCGAGCGTGCCGGTGGCCGCGCCGCCCTCACCGCCTTCGACGCCGCGATCCCGGCCCTGCGCGCCGGTGACCTGGTCGCCGTCTACCCCGAGGGCACCCGGTCACCCGACGGCCGCCTCTACCGTGGCCGCACCGGCGTCGCCCGTCTCGCCGTCGCCGCCGGAGTCCCGATCATCCCGGTCGGCGTCCTCGGCACGGACAAGGTCCAGCCGATCGGCCGCCTGGTGCCCAAGCTGGAGCGTGGTGTGATCTCGGTCAAGTTCGGCAAGCCCATCGACACGATCGGCCGCTCCGACGACCGGACCGCCCTCCGCGAACTCACCGATTACGTGATGACCGAGATCCAGAAGCTGACGGGCCAGGAATACATCCCCCGCTACGCCCCCAAGCGCGACGAGTCCGAGTGATCCGCCTCAGCCGCGCCTCCAGCTGATCGTTCTCGGTCAAACCCCTCGGCGGTACGGCCACGCGTCCCGCCTCGTGCCGACCCGCGACGCGGGCGAGACTCCCGGCCGCCAAGGCGCCTCACGGGCTGAGTCCCCACTCACCGCCCGGTGTCCCTCGCCGCGGCCCCGGTGAGGGACGCATGAGCCCGGCGGGGCGCTGTCGGCCGGGAGGCGGGGCCTGCGTCGCGGGCCGGCAGGAGGCGGGGCGGGTAGCCGTACCCGATGAAGTGCCTTGAGCGGGACCTGATCGCTGACGGTGAGATCAGGCTGGTGCCAGGACCGTCTTGCGGAGGCCGGCCACCAGGATGGCGCTCTCGCTGAGGGACCGGCGGGTCAGCAGGACCGTGGCGAGGCTGCCGTGGTCGGCCCAGGTGCAGGCTACGACCGAGGTGTCGTCGAGGCGGCCGGTGCCGCAGCGCTGATGTGCGCCGAACTCGCCGAGGTCGAAAGACTCCACGTCCTTCAGCTTCAGCGTGTCGGCCAAGCGGCTGAGCTGGGCGTCCACATCGGTGGCGGGGGTCAGGCGCAGGCCGGTGACGCCGAAGACGGTGACCCGTTTGCCGCGGTCGTCGGTGTAGATGCCGGCGAACGTGTTGCCCTCGGCGCCCTGCAACTGATCGGCGAGACGCTGTGCGGCCCGGCGGCCGGCCTCGGTGTCGCGCAGATTGAGGTCGGAGAAGGATTCCGGCAGCACTGCCGTCACCGGGTACTGGCGGAGGCCGGGGACATACCAGTAGGCGCCGGCCAGGGCCAGGAGCACCGTCAGGAACAGGCCCAGCCTGCGGAACCGCCGTCGGCGGCGCGGTCTCGGGATGGCGAGCGGCGCGCGGGGCGGGACCGGCCGGGGTGGGACCGGCCGGGGCTGGACCGGGATCCGCGGCGGCGGGCCGGACGGGGCGCGGCGACGGGTCAGCAGCCGGAACCGGCCCGGCGCGCCCGCGGCGGCCTGCTGACCCCGCACGGCGGCCTGCTGGCCTTTTGCGGCGATCTGGTGGCCCATTGCGGCGGCCTGCTGGCTTTTCGCGGCAGCCTGCTGGCCGAGTGATCGCAGGCGGTCGGGAGTTTCCGCGGCGACCTGCTGGCCCTTGGCCGCGGCCTGCTGGCCGAGTGATCGCAATCGGTCGGGGGCGGCGGCTGCGGCGCGCCGTCCCCACGCGCGGATCTTCGGCGGGATCAGCGGCGGCAGGCCGGTGCCGCCCGCGGGCGGCGGATAGGTGCCGGGCGCCGGGAGGGACGACGGTGTGGTGCCGGGCGCCGCCGCCGTGCCGTGGGCCGCCGGGTTCTCGATGCGGGTCGCCGCCGGATTCGCTGCGGAGGCCGATGCCGGGGTCGCGGCCGGACGAGGCGGCGCCGGCTCCGTGAGGCCGGTCGGGGCCGGGTGGGACGGCGCGGGGTGGGACGGCGCCGGTCCGGTGATGCGGGTCGCCGGAGGCGCCGGGTTCTCGATGCGGGTCGGGGGGAGTGGCGCCGCTGGGGTCGTGTACGCGTCCGGCCAGACCGGAGTGTCCTGATCGGCCCAGGGATCGACGGCCGGGATCGCGGTGCGGTCGTCGGCCGGGTCGGCGGGCTCGGCGCCGTTGACCCGGTCCACCATGCGGGACCACAGTGACCGCCGGGGCACGGCCTCGGGCACCGGCGCGGCGCCGCTCCACCAGCCGGGCACGTCCGCGGTCGGTGGCTCGCCGGGCCCGGCGAACCGGGTGGGGTCGGGCATTCCGGCGGCCGGGGTGGTGTCACCCGGCTGCTGGTCGGCCATGGGTTCGATCTCCTCACGCGCGCCGGGAGGCAGCACTCGCGTCCCAGGTTAGGCCGGGTGCGCCAGTGGGACGGGAGGTCGGGATCCGGACCCCGGACATGAATGCCGGACAACGAGGGCGATGTGCGAAACGCTCCGGAGTCGTATGGTTACCCGGACTTGGCTTCGAGCCGGCTCTCCGGGCCGGATGGTGTCCGGGGTCACCCGGGCATGCGACACCTCATTCGCTGCAGGCAGGAGGGAGGGGCGCGCCGGTCCCGCACGGCGTGCCGCACATCGCATGGGTACGACGGAGAGAAACGCGGTGACGATCTCGGGCGCCGAGTCCGGCCGCCCGATGGTGTTCGCTCACGGGTACGGCTGCGACCAGAACATGTGGCGGTTCGTCACCCCGGCGTTCCGGGACACCCACCGGATCGTCCTGTTCGACCATGTCGGTAACGGACGGTCTGATCTCTCGGCCTACCGGGACTCCCGGCACGGCTCGCTGACGGGGTATGCGGAGGACGTCCTGGACATTCTCCGCGAGCACGATCTGCGTGACGTGGTCTTCGTCGGCCACTCGGTGAGCGCGATGATCGGTGTGCTGGCCGCGGTCCGCGAGCCGGAGCGGTTCGGCGGGATCGTGATGGTCGGCCCGTCCCCGCGCTACATCGACGACGAGGCGGCCGGTTACGTCGGCGGGTTCACCCGGGCGGACATCGACGGCCTGCTGGAGTCGCTGGACAGCAACTATCTGGGCTGGTCCAGCGCGATGGCCCCGGTCATCATGGGCAATCCGGAGCGTCCCGAGCTGGGGGAGGAGCTGACCAACAGCTTCTGCGCGACCGATCCGGAGATCGCGAAGAAGTTCGCCCGGGTCACGTTCCTCTCCGACAACCGTGCCGACCTGCCGGACCTGCGGGTCCCGTCGCTGATCCTGCAGTGTTCCGACGACGTCATCGCCCCCACCGTGGTCGGCGAGTACGTCCACAAGAACACACCGGACAGCACCTTCGTGGCGCTGAACGCGACCGGCCACTGTCCGAATCTGAGCGCGCCGGAGGAAACGGTTGACGCCATCAAGTCCTGGTTGTAGACAGCGGGCATGATCGGCGGAGCATTGGCGTGAGTGAATCTGGTGGGCCGGACGTGACACAGGAGTTGCGACTGCCCTGGGACGACGATCCCGAGGACCTGTACGAGCACGCGCCCTGTGGCTACCTGACGACGCTTCCGGACGGCACGATCGTCCGGGTCAACGAGACGTTCCTGACGTGGACCGGTCACGCGCGCGCCGACCTGATCGGCCACCGGCGGTTCCGTGACCTGCTGACCGCTGGTGACCAGATCTTCCACGAGACCCACTACGCGCCGTTGCTGGCGATGCAGGGCGAGGTGCACGAGATCGCCCTGGAGGTGGTCGGCGCCGACGGCCGGCGGCTGCCCACCCTGGTCAACTCGGTGCTGGAGCGTGGTCCCGGCGGGGCGCCCCGGATCATCCGCACGATGGTCTTCAACGCCTCCGAGCGGCGCAGCTACGAGCGGGAGCTGCTGGCCGCCCGCCGGGCCGCGGAGTCGTCCGAGCAGCGGGTCCGGGTGTTGCAGCAGATAGTGGCCGACCTGGCGGCGGCCCCGACCGAGGCCGAGGTCGCGGAGGCGGTGGTCCGCGCGCCGGAGCCGGCCTTCCAGGCCACCAGCACCAGCATCTACCTGTTCGACGCCGAGGGTGACCAACTGGTCGCGGTGGCCTCGACCGACCCGACGACCGGCAACTGGGACGACATGCCCCGCTCGTCGACCCGGGCGGTGGCCGAGGTGGCGCGGCGCGGCGACCTGCACGTGATCGGCTCGGTGGCCGAGGCCGAGGCGCACTTCCCGGACCTGGCCGAGTCGATGCGCCGGTCCGAGCGCGGCACCGTGGTCCTGCTGCCGCTGACCACCGGCCCGGCCGACGACCAGGGCGGCCCGGTGGTGCTGGGGGTGCTCGCGTTCAGCTTCCGCGACGAGCGCGCCCTCACCGACGGCGAGCTGCGGGTCATCCGGCTGCTCGGGCAGCAGGCCGGGCAGGCGCTGGACCGGGCCCGCCTCTACGACGACGCCCGCCGGCGGGAGGAGCGGTCCTCGTTCCTGGCCCGGACCACCCGGGCGCTCGACGAGGAGCACCGCCTGCTCCAGCGGGCCCGCCGACTCGTCGAGCGGGTGGTGCCGGAGATCGCCGACTGGGCGCTGGTGCGGCTGCAGGTGGGCCCGGCCGGCCTGGTCGAGCACCACGGCGGCCCGGCGCCGGACCCGGCCCGGATCGAGGCCCGGACCAGCGAGGCGATCGAGACCGCGGCGCCGGTCTTCGCCACCGACGGCGACGGGCTGGGCTGCACCGTGCTGCCGCTGATCGTCCGTGGCCGGGTGCTCGGCACGCTCGCGCTGCGGATGGCGCCGGACCGCCGGGGTGGCCGGGCCGAGCAGATGTTCCTCGTCGACCTGGCCGACCGGGCTGCCCTGGCCTGTGAGAACGCCCGCCTCTACGAGCAGGAGCGGGCCATCGCCCGGACCCTGCAGCGCAGCCTGCTCGCCGCGGACGTGCCGGGCGCCGATCCGCGGTTCGTGGTGGAGACCCACTACCAGGCCGCGGCCCAGGACATGGAGGTCGGTGGCGACTGGTACGACGCGTTCCTGATCACCGCGAACAAGCTGGCCGTGGTGGTCGGCGACGTGGTGGGGCGGGGCATCGAGGCGGCCACCACGATGGGCCAGCTGCGCAGCGCGATCCGGGCGCTGGCCTCGGCCGAGAACGGGCCGGCCCGCCTGCTGGAGGGCCTGGACCGGTTCTGTGACCGGGTCGACTCGGCCCGGATGGCCACCGTCGTCTACGTCGAGGTCGACCTGCTCAGCAGTGAGATGGCGTTCGCCTGCGCCGGTCACCTGCCGCCGCTGCTGCACGAGCCGGCCGGCTCCCCGCAGTACCTGTTGCAGGGCCGCTCGGCGCCGCTCGGCTCCCGGGCCGGTGACGTCCGCCGGGTCGAGCACCGGCTGCGGCCGGCCCCGGGCAGCCGCCTGCTGCTCTACACCGACGGCCTGATCGAGCGCCGGAGCCGGGGCATCGACCGCGGCTTCGAGATCCTCGCCCGGGAGTACGCCCGCCGCCGCGACGCCCCGCTCAAGGGCCTGACCGCCGGGCTCGCCGACACCCTCGTCGGCCGCGATCACGCCGACGACGTGTGCCTGCTCTGCCTCACGCTCGGCGCCGAGGAGCGGCTGGAGCGCTCGATCGGCGCCGACCCGCTGCAGATAGCGCTGCTCCGCGCCGACATGCGCGGCTGGCTGGCCGGTCACGGCGTCGACCCGGACTGCCTGAACGCGGTGCTGCTGGCCTGCTCCGAGGCGGTGGCCAACTCGATCGAGCACGGTTACGACGACGACCCGTTCGGAGTGGTCGACGTGACCGCCACGATCAGCGCCGACGCGGTCGAGATCCGGGTCGCCGATCGGGGCCGGTGGCGCGGGGAGGACGCCGAGACGGCCCACGGGCGCGGGCTCCAACTGATCTACCAGTCGATGGACGAGGTGGCCTTCGACCGGGCCGGAGAGGGCACAACAGTGATCATGCGCCGCCATCGGGGTGCGCCATGACGGACCAGTGGGTGAGTTTCTCCCGGCGTGGAGCCGCCGAACTGGTCCATCTGAAGGGTGAGATCGACCTGGCCAACGCCAACGACATCGGCCGGGCCATCGTGGCACGGACCACGTCGGCGAGCGCGGTGCTGATCGACCTGACCGCGGTCTCGTTCCTGGACAGCGCCGGGGTGCGGCTGCTCGACTACATCGTCGGGGACCTGGACGACCGGGGGAAGCCGATCCGCCTGGTCGTCGGCGAGCGCGGGGCCGCCCGGATGACGTTGCAGCTCTGCGCCTTCCGGGCCGACCTGCTCGCCACCGACCTGGACCGGGCCGCGACGGAACTGGGCGGGTAGTCCGCGTACGCTGGACACCCATGAGCGTGAGTTCCGTCTTCCCGCAGCTTGAGCAGCTGCTGCCCCGGGTCAGCAAACCGATCCAGTATGTGGGCGGCGAGCTCGGCGCCGTCGTCAAGGACTGGGACACGACCACCGTGCGGTGGGCTCTGATGTACCCGGACGCCTACGAGGTCGGCCTGCCCAACCAGGGTGTCCAGATCCTCTACGAGGTGCTCAACGAGCAGGAGGACGTGCTCGCCGAGCGCACCTACTCGGTCTGGCCCGACCTCGAGGCGCTCATGAAGGAGCACGGCGTCCCGCAGTTCACCGTCGACGCGCACCGCCCGGTGACCGCGTTCGACGTGTTCGGGCTGTCGTTCGCCACCGAGCTGGGCTACACCAACATGCTCAGCGCGCTCGACCTGGCCGGCATCCCGCTGGACAGCGCCGACCGTGACGAGAGCCACCCGATCGTCCTGGCCGGCGGGCACGCCAGCTTCAACCCGGAGCCGATCGCCGACTTCATCGACGCCGCGGTGCTCGGTGATGGCGAGGAAGCGGTCCTGGAGATCACCGGGATCATCCGGGAGTGGAAGGCGGAGGGGCGCCCCGGCGGCCGCGACGAGCTGCTGCTGCGCCTGGCCCGTACCGAGAGCATCTACGTGCCCCGGTTCTACGACGTCGACTACCTGCCCGACGGCCGTATCCAGCGGGTCGTGCCGAACCGGCCGGACGTGCCGTTCCGGGTGGCCAAGCGGACCACGATGGATCTCGACGCCTGGCCGTACCCGAAGAAGCCCCTCGTCCCGCTCGCCGAGACGGTCCACGAGCGCTATGCGGTGGAGATCTTCCGCGGCTGCACCCGTGGCTGCCGGTTCTGCCAGGCCGGCATGATCACCCGCCCGGTCCGGGAGCGGTCGATCACCACGGTCGGCCAGATGGTCAAGGAGGGCCTGGAGTTCTCCGGCTACAGCGAGGTCGGCCTGCTCTCGCTCTCCAGCGCCGACCACTCGGAGATCGGCGACATGTGCTCCGGCCTGGCCGAGCAGTATGCGGACACCAACGTCTCGCTGTCCCTGCCGTCCACCCGGGTCGACGCGTTCAACATCGACCTGGCGCAGGAGCTGTCCCGCAACGGGCGGCGGACCGGTCTCACGTTCGCGCCCGAGGGCGGCTCGGAGCGGATCCGCAAGGTCATCAACAAGATGGTGACCAAGGAGGATCTGATCCGGACGGTCGTCACCGCGTATTCGAACGGCTGGCGCCAGGTCAAGCTGTACTTCATGTGCGGCCTGCCCAGCGAGACCGACGAGGACGTGCTGGAGATCGCCGAGATGGCGCACGAGGTGATCCGGGCCGGCCGGGAGGCCGCCGGCACCAAGGACATCCGCTGCACGGTGTCGATCGGCGGGTTCGTGCCCAAGCCGCACACCCCGTTCCAGTGGGCGCCGATGGACCGGCCGGAGACCATCGACGGCCGGCTCAAGATGCTCAAGAACGCGATCAACAGCGACCGTTCGCTCGGCCGGGCCATCGGGTTCCGCTACCACGACGGCGAGCCGTCGCTGATCGAGGGCCTGCTGTCCCGCGGCGACCGCCGGGTCGGCCAGGTCATCCGCCGGGTCTGGGAGAAGGGCGGACGCTTCGACGGCTGGTCCGAGCACTTCTCGTACGCGCGGTGGGTCGAGGCCGCCGACGAGGTGCTGCCCGGCTTCGGTGTGGACCTGGACTGGTTCACCACCCGCGAGCGCGAGGAGCTGGAGGTCCTGCCCTGGGACCACCTCGACTCCGGCCTCGACAAGGACTGGCTCTGGCAGGACTGGCAGGACTCCAAGAGCGAGTACGAGCAGGACGACTGCCGCTGGACCCCGTGCTTCGACTGTGGCGTCTGCCCGTCGATGGACACCGAGATCCAGATCGGCCCGACCGGCAAGAAACTGCTGCCCCTGACCCCCGTGAACAATCTGCGGGTCCCCGCTTAGGAGATAGACATTCCCCCGAAGAACCAGCCCGTCGGCGGCCAGGCCCCGGTCGTCCAGCGGATCCGCCTCCGGTATGCGAAGCGTGGCCCGCTGCGCTTCACCTCGCACCGTGACTTCGCCCGCGCGTTCGAGCGGGCGCTGCGCCGTGCGAACGTGCCGATCGCGTTCTCGCAGGGCTTCACCCCACACCCCAAGATCTCGTACGCCAGCGCCGCCCCCACCGGGGTCGGCAGTGAGGCGGAGTATCTGGAGATCGGCCTGCAGGCCCCGGTCGACCCGGAGGAGCTGCGTGTCGCGCTGGACGCCGCGCTCTCTCCGGGGCTGGACGTGCTGGAGGCGGTGATCGCCGGGCCGGGCAGCCTCGCCGACCGGATCGACGCCTCCCACTGGCGGCTGGAGCTGCCCGGTGTCGAGCCGGCGGAGGCGGAGAAGGCCGTCGGCGCGTTCCTCGACTCCTCGGAAGTCCTGGTGGAACGCATGACCAAACAGGGCCGCCGCAGTTTCGACGCGCGGCAGGCGGTCACGCGATGCGAGGTGGCCGGTGCGCCGGACCTACCTTCCGAGGCCGTTGCGGTACCGTGTGCGATAATCGACCTTGTCGTACGGCAGGTGACTCCCGCCGTTCGACCCGATGACGTCCTCTCCGGCCTGCGCGTGGTGGCCGGCCTGGAGCCGCCGGTGCCCCCACGGGTGACCCGGCTGGCCCAGGGCACACTCACCGCGCAGGGGGAGATCGCTGATCCGTTGGACGCGGATCGCGTGGACGTCGGCATCGGAGAACGCTAGCCGGGAGGCCGGTCGGCGTTCGACGAGAACGTTTTCAACGTGGCGAGGCGGGCAACACCCGGAGCCGGACATCGGACCGGTGGTCTTCGGCTGATGCCAGGTTGAAAAATGTTCGCTGGCAGACTTCGGCAAGCCCGACTTGTGAAGGCCGGGCCCGAAAAACTTTGCAGCGACCCTGCGTGGCAGCGCTCACCCGCGCCCGGGGTCGCCGAGAACTGGAGAGCGCCCCATGCTCGATAACGAGCCCCCAGTCAACCTGGGAGATCAGGGCGGCGAACCGGCCGGAGCGGCAGCTCCTTCCGGCGATACCGCCGCAAGCACCACCCCGGTCCGCCGGACGCGCGCCCCGCGCCGTAAAGCCGCCGCCCCGCCCGCAGAGCCTGCGGAGACGCCGGGTGCGGAGGGCGCCGCCGAGCCCGGCGCCGCGATCGAGGCAGCGGCCGCCGGCGATGCGGCCGCCGCCCCGGAGGCCACCGTGGCCCCGGAGGCCGCCGCCGCGGAGGCCACCGCCCCGGAGGCGCCGGTCGCGCCGGTGAAGAAGGCGACGCGGGCCCGCCGGAAGAAGGTCGAGCCGGCCGCCGAGGAAACGCCCACGCCGGCGTCCGAGACCCCCGCGGCTGAGGCGCCCGCCGAGGAGCCGCCCCCGCCGGTGAAGAAGGCCACCCGCGCCCGCCGGAAGAAGGTCGAGCCGGCCGCCGAGCAGCCCGCTCTCCTGGAGGTCCCGGCCGAGGACCCGACCCCCGCCGACGTCCCGGTCGAGGTGGCGGTGACCCCGCCCGCGCCGGTGGCCGAGGAGCTCTCCGAGGAGGACGAGGCCGCCCTCATCGAGGAGGCCGCCGTGCAGGCCGCCTCCGCGGCCCGCGCCGCCGGTGTCCCGGTCGTCGGCATCCTCCCGCTCGACGACGACTTCGTGGAGGAGCAGCCGGCCGCCCGTGGCCGCCGTGCCGCCCTGCCGCCCGCTGTGCTGTTCATGCCGCCGGAGGCCACCCAGACCGAGCCGGCCGCTCCGGCGACCCGTCGCCGCCGTCCGGCCGCCGTGCCGGAGGTCACCGCCGAACCGGTCGCCGCCGAGGTGACGGCCGAGGTCGAGACCGTCGCGGAGGAGCCCGCCGAGGGTGTCCGCCGCAGCCGTCGCCGCCGTCGTGGCGCGGCCGAGGAGCCCGCCGAGGTCGCGGTCACCGAGGCCGAGCCGGCGGTGGACGAGGCCGACGAGAGCGCCGACGACATCGAGGACGGCGACGAGGGCGACGACGACGAGGACGGCGGCCTGGGCCGTCGCCGCCGCCGCCGCCGGGGCCGTCGTGGCCGCGGCCGGGGCAAGGGCCCGTCCGACGACGCCGAGGACGGCGACGCCGACGCCGAGTCCGATGCGGAGGAGGGCGCCGAGGCGTCCGCCGACGAGGGCGAGGACGAGGAGGAGCCGGAGGACGGCGAGAGCGAGGGCGACGGCGTCACCCGCCGCCGGCGTCGCCGCCGCCGCAAGGGCTCCGGTGACGCCGAGACCGGTGGCATCGAGGACGGCGTGCACACCGTGGTCCGTGTCCGCGAGCCCCGGCGTACCGACGAGGTGCAGGGCGTCTCCGGCTCGACCCGGCTGGAGGCCAAGCGCCAGCGCCGCCGGGACGGCCGTGAGCAGCGTCGCACCCGCCCGCCGATCCTGAGCGAGTCGGAGTTCCTGGCCCGTCGTGAGGCCGTCGACCGCGTCATGGTGGTCCGGCAGAAGCAGGACCGTACCCAGATCGCGGTCCTGGAGGACGGGATCCTGGTCGAGCACTACGTGGCCCGGGCGACGTCCGGCACCATGGTCGGCAACGTGTACCTGGGCAAGGTCCAGAACGTGCTGCCCAGCATGGAAGCGGCGTTCGTCGACGTGGGCCGCGGCCGTAACGCCGTGCTCTACGCCGGTGAGGTCAACTGGGACGCCACCGGACTGGAGGGGCGCGCCCGCTCGATCGAGCAGGCGCTGCGCTCCGGCGACTCGGTGCTGGTGCAGGTCACCAAGGACCCGATCGGCCACAAGGGCGCCCGGCTGACCAGCCACATCGCGCTCTCCGGCCGGCACCTGGTCTACGTGCCGAACGGCAACGCCTCGGGCATCAGCCGCAAGCTGCCGGACACCGAGCGCAAGCGGCTGCGCGACATCCTGAAGAAGCTGGTGCCGGACGGTGCGGGCGTGATCGTCCGGACCGCGGCCGAGGGCGCGAGCGAGGACGAGCTGGCCCGCGACGTCAAGCGGCTGCAGGCGCAGTGGGAGGACATCCAGGCCCGGGCCACCGAGGGCAACGCGCCGCGCGCGCTCTCCGAGGAGCCCGACCTGGTCATCCGGGTGGTCCGGGATCTCTTCAACGAGGACTTCCGCGAGCTGGTGGTGCAGGGCGAGCAGGCGTACGCCGAGGTGGAGAACTACCTCGACTCGGTCTCCCCGGACCTGGTGGAGCGGCTGCGGCGGCACACCGGCGTGGCCGACGTCTTCGCCGAGTGGCGCATCGACGAGCAGATCCTCAAGGGCCTGGACCGCAAGGTCTTCCTGCCGTCCGGTGGTCACCTGGTGATCGACCGGACCGAGGCGATGACCGTCGTCGACGTCAACACCGGCAAGTACACCGGCGCGGGCGGCAACCTGGAGGAGACGGTCACCCGCAACAACCTGGAGGCGGCCGAGGAGATCGTGCGCCAGCTGCGGCTGCGCGACCTCGGTGGCATCGTGGTGATCGACTTCATCGACATGGTGCTGGAGAGCAACCGCGAGCTGGTGCTGCGCCGGCTCACCGAGTGCCTGGGCCGCGACCGGACCAAGCACCAGGTCACCGAGATCACCTCGCTGGGCCTGGTCCAGATGACCCGGAAGCGGATCGGCGCGGGCCTGCTGGAGGCCTTCAGCGAGACCTGTGACCACTGCAAGGGCCGGGGCGTGGTGATCCACCCGGAGCCGGTGCCGGAGAAGCGGTCCAATGGCGGCGGCGCGAGCACTCAGGTGAAGGCGGTGGCGGCGGCCGCGCCGCGTGCCGAGGCGCCGGTGCAGCAGCAGCCTCCGGCTCGCCAGCGGCGGCGTCGTGGCGGGGACAGCGCTCCGGTGGAGCAGCCGGTCGGGACGGTCACCGAGACGGCGATCGCCGAGCCCGTGGCCCCCGAGCAGGTGGCGGTCGCCGAGCCGGTGACGGTCGTGGAGCCGGGTCCGGCCGCGGAGGTGGCCGAGGTGCCGCCGGCCGCTCCGATCTCCGGTTCGGGCATCGTCCGGCGCGCGCCCAAGCCCGCGCTGACCGCGTCGGACGCTGACGACGACTACGACATCAGCGGCTACGACCTGTCCCGCTACGAGACGCCGGCCGAGTCGAACGGCACGTACCCGGCGGACGAGGAGCCGATGCGGCTGGCCGGCGCGGACGACCCGGACGCGGCCGACGACGACGAGGACGAGGACGACGACGCGGTGGGCGCCGGCACGGGCACCCGCCGGCGGTCGAGGCGCGGTGGCGCCCGGCGGCGTACACGTCCCTGACCTGTGCGAACCCGGCACGGCAGTTACTTGTAAAGAAAGTTAACTGCCGTGCCGGGTTTTCCGTTACCCTCGGCGGATCGATCCCTGTCCCCCGAGGAGACCGAGTCTCATGCGTATCCCTGCCCTCGCCGCGGTGGCGATCTCCGCGGTGCTTCTGACCGGCTGCTCCGGCGGCGACGAGCCGGCGTCCCCGGCCGCCCAGGCGCCCGCTCCCGCCGCGGCGGACGGCAGTGCGCCCGCGGCCCAGCAGACCGAGAAACCGACCGACGCCGCGCTCTCCGCGGACACCGAGGCCATCTGCGCCCAGGCCGGCCGGACCAGCAACGACTTCGGCAAGACCTTCGCCGAGGACTACCAGCTGCTGATCAGGGCGGCCGCGGAGAGCAAGGAGGCGAAGGCCAAGGCGCAGGAGAAGGTCACACGTGACCTGCAGAACTTCTCCTTCGCTCTGCTCGACATGTCGAAGCTGGCCGCCGACGCCGAGGTCAAGAAGGCACTGAGCACGATGGGAGCGCAGGTCACGGCCCTCAAGGGCGATGTCACCAAGCTGAACGAGAAGAAGCTGACCGAGCTGCACGCCGTGCTGGACAAGGCCTGCGGCCGGGGGTGACAGCCCGGTTTGGGTCTCGGCCCTGCGATGAAGTAGTCTTTCCGACGGCGCCTTTTCGGCGCTAGCTCCGTGCGCGCTCCATGATCGCAACAACTGGGTCACTTGAGCGCTTGCCGGAATCGAAGCACCATCCGCCAGCAGTCATTTGGCTGCGTAAGTCTCAGGGAGTCCGCGTCCCATGTACGCGATCGTCAAGACCGGCGGCAAGCAGTACAAGGTTGCCGAGGGCGACGTGATCGAGGTCGAGAAGCTCGCGGGTCAGCCCGGCGACGCCCTGACCCTCGCCGCGGTCCTCCTCGTCGACGGTGACAACCTGGTGACCGAAGCGGCCAAGCTTGCCAACGTTACGGTGTCCGGCGAGATCGCCGAGCACACCAAGGGTCCGAAGATCCGGATCCACAAGTTCAAGAACAAGACCGGCTACCACAAGCGCCAGGGGCACCGTCAGCCGCTGACCCGCGTCAAGGTGACCGGCATCAAGACCGGGAAGTAGGCGCGCCATGGCTCATAAAAAGGGTGCATCCAGCTCGCGTAACGGCCGTGAGTCCGCTGCCCAGCGACTCGGTGTCAAGCGGTTCGGTGGCCAGCTCGTCAACGCCGGTGAGATCCTGATCCGCCAGCGGGGCACGAAGTTCCACCCCGGCGACCTGGTCGGCCGTGGCGGCGACGACACACTGTTCGCGCTCGCCGCCGGCAACGTCCAGTTCGGCACCGCTCGCGGTCGCAAGACCGTCAGCATCGTGCCGGTCGCGGAGTAGTTTTCCTCTACAGCGGGCCGTGGACCCTCGGGTCCGCGGCCCGCTGTCGTTTTTTCTCGGCAAGCAGTAGGAGCTGGAAGTGACCACGTTCGTCGACCGGGTAGTGCTGCACCTGCAGGCGGGTGACGGCGGCCACGGCTGTGCCTCCGTGCACCGGGAGAAGTTCAAGCCGCTCGGCGGGCCGGACGGCGGCAACGGTGGCCACGGCGGCAGCATCACCCTGGTGGTGGACCCGCAGCAGCACACCCTGCTGGACTTCCACTTCCACCCGCACATCAAGGCCAACAACGGCGGCGGTGGCGCCGGGTCGAACCGGGACGGCGCGACCGGCCGTGACCTGATCCTCAAGGTGCCGGACGGCACGGTCGTGCAGACCGAGGACGGCGAGGTGCTGGCCGACATGGTCGGCGCCGGCACCGAGTTCACCGTGGCCCGCGGCGGCCGTGGTGGCCGGGGCAACGCGTCGCTGGCCAACGCCCGGCGCAAGGTTCCCGGCTTCGCCGAGCTGGGCGAGCCCGGCGACCGGCTGGACGTGGTGCTGGAGCTGAAGAGCGTCGCCGATGTGGGCCTGGTCGGCTTCCCGTCGGCCGGCAAGTCGTCGCTGATCTCGGTGATGTCGGCGGCCAAGCCGAAGATCGCCGACTACCCGTTCACCACGCTGGTGCCCAACCTCGGCGTGGTGCAGGCGGGCGAGGAGACCTACACCATCGCCGACGTGCCCGGCCTGATCCCGGGCGCGGCCACCGGCAAGGGCCTGGGCATGCAGTTCCTGCGGCACATCGAGCGGACCTCGGTGCTGGTGCACGTGCTGGACGCGGCGGCGCCGGAGATCGAGCGTGACCCGCTGGCCGACCTGGACGCGATCGAGGCCGAGCTGGCGGCGTACGGCGGGCTGGAGGACCGGCCCCGGATCGTGGTGCTCAACAAGATCGACATCCCGGACGGCCGCGACCTGGCCGAGATGGTGCGGCCCGACCTGGAGGCCCGTGGCTACCAGGTGTTCGAGGTCAGCGCGATGACCCGGGAGGGCCTGCGCGAGTTCGGCTTCGCCCTGGCCAAGCTGGTCGCCGAGAACCGCGCGGCCAAGCCGGTCGAGGAGGCCACCCGGATCGTGATCCGCCCGCGGGCGGTCGACGACACCGGCTTCACGATCGAGCAGGACGAGGACGGCGTCTTCGTGATCCGCGGCACCCAGGTGGAGCGCTGGATCAAGCAGACCAACTTCGACAACGACGAGGCCGTCGGCTACCTGGCCGACCGTCTGGAGCGGCTCGGCGTCGAGACGGAGCTGGCCAAGAAGGGCGCGCAGGCCGGCGACCCGGTGCGCATCGGCGCGCGGGAGTTCGACTGGCAGCCCAACGCCGGTGAGTACGTCTCCGGCCCCCGCGGCACCGACTCGCGTCTGGAGGAGCTGGACACCCGGCCCTCGGCGGCGCAGCGGCTCGCGGCCCGCAAGGCCCGGCGGGTCCGCAACGAGGACGAGATGGTGCACATGGCGGCCGACGGCACGGTCAGCACCATCTCGAACTCCAAGCTCCCGGTGCTGGTGAGTGACGAGGATGACATCGAGGGCGACACCGACGAATAGGCATCCGGCCAGATCATCGCAACCCGCCGGAAACGGTCGTCACCTAGAGTCACCCCCGTGATGATCGAAATCCGCCCCTCCCTGGATCCGGAACTCGCCGCCTTGATCACCGCTCAGCAGCGGGAACTGGCCGAGTCCGGCATCCCGGCGGGAGACCGGATATTCGCGCCGGGCGATGACGTCGAGTATCTGATCGGTGTCGTGAACGGCCGGGCGGTGGCGTGCGGCGCCTGGCAGGCGGTCGGATCGGGCGCGGCCGAGCTACGGCGGATGTATGTCCGCCCGGCCTTCCGCGGCCGCGGCCTGGCCCGCCAGATGATCGTCGCGATCGAGGAGGAGGCGCTCGCCGCGGGACGGCCCCTGCTCCGGCTGGAGCTGGCGGCGGGGCTGTCCGCGGCGATCGCCCTCTATCAGTCGTCCGGGTACCGGCAGGTCACGTCGATCACACCGGGCCGGGTGCGGTTCGAGAAGCGCCTGGCGGCGTTAGTCCAATAGGCCCAGGGCGGTACGCGTACGGCGTACCGTCTCCTGTGCTCGTGGCCGGACCCGCGCCGCGCCCTCCGCCAAGATCTTCCGAACGTGCCCGGGGTCCTCGGCGAGTTCCGCGTGCCGCGCCCGGATGGGCGCGAGAAGCGCCTCGACCGCCTCGGTGACCTCGCGTTTCAGCGCTCCGTAGGAGTGCGGGTCGGCCGGCTGCCGGCCCGTGCAGGCGGCCAGGACGTCGATCAGGTTGGTGACGCCGGGCTGGTTCTCCGGGTCGCGGCGGACCACCCCGATCTCGTCGGTGACCGCCCGTGCGATGGTCCGGCGCACCACCTCCGGCGGGTCGAGCAGCGCGATCCGTCCGGTTCCGGTGCTCTTGCCCATCTTGGCGGTCGGGTCGGCGAGATCCATCACCCGCGCGGCAGCCTCCGGGCGCACCCCCTCGGGCACCGTGAAGGTCGGCCCGTAACGGCTGTTGAACCTGGTCGCGAGCGTGCGAGCCAGCTCCAGATGCTGGTTCTGGTCCTCACCGACCGGCACCTGGAGCGTGTCGTGCAGCAGGATGTCGGCGGCCATCAGCACCGGATAGGTGAGCAGGCTCAGCCGCACGTGACCGCCGCCGGCCGACTTCTCCTTGAACTGGATCATGCGGGCCGCCTCGCCGAAGCCGGTCACACACTCCAGCAGGTAGTGCAGTTCGGTGTGCTCGGGGACGTGCGACTGCACGACGATCGGGGTGCGTTCCGGGTCGACCCCGGCGGCCAGCATCACCGTCGCCTGTTCGAGCGTGAGAGCGCGTACCCGCTCGGGGTCGTGCTCGATGGTCAACGCGTGCAGGTCCGCGATGAGCGCGATGGAGTCGGTGTGCCCCTGCACCGCGAGCAGCGGGCGCAGAGCGCCCAGCAGATTGCCGAGATGCAGGTGGCCGGTGGGCTTGAAGCCGGTCAGGCGGCGGGTCGTCGTCATGTCGATCTCCTTGGAGGGGGTACGGGAGACCGCCCGCTCCGGGAGACCAGGATCACGAAAAACGGCCGCCCGGTGTGGGCGGCCGCGGAATGATGAACGCGCGTGTGGGTGTGCCGCCCCGTCAGGGCAGCCACCACTCGCTACGAGAGACGCGCATGATCCCAGAGTAGCCCGCCCGTCGCGCGGCCCGCGTCCCCTACCGGCATGATTGTCGTCATGCCGACCCTGACCCGTGCCGAGGCTGTCGAACGAGCATCCCTCGTCGACGTCGAGGAATACCATGTCGACCTGGACCTGACCGGTTCCGGCGACACCTTCCGATCCCTGGTGACGGTGCGCTTCCGCGCCCGGGCCGGCGCCGCGACGTTCCTGGAGTTCGAGCCGGCCGAGGTCGCCTCGATGACGCTGAACGGCGCGCCGGTCGACCCGGCCGCCGCCACCGGCGCGCGGCTCGAGCTGACCGGCCTGGCCGAGGAGAACACACTGGTCGTCGACGCCCTGATGCGGTATTCGAACGACGGCGAGGGCCTGCACCGCTACACCGACCCGGGTGACGGCAACACGTACCTCTACCAGCACCTGTTCATCAACAACGCCGGGCGGGTGCTGCCCAGCTTCGACCAGCCCGACCTGAAGGCGGTCTTCCGGGTGGCCGTGACCGCGCCGGCGGACTGGGTGGTCGCCACCAACGGCGAGCTGGTCTCCCGCGACGGCGGCCGGTGGGAGTTCGCGCCCACGAAGCGGATCTCCACCTACCTGGCCAGCCTGGTCGCCGGGCCGTACCACGTGGTCACCGGCGAGCACGACGGCATCCCGCTGGCGCTCTACGCCCGGGCCGCCCTCGCCGAGCACCTGGACGCGCAGGCGCCGGAGATCTTCGAGATCACCCGCCGGTCGCTGGACCGGTTCCACGAGATGTTCCGGATCCGTTATCCCTTCGGGCACTACCAGCAGGCGTTCGCGCCCGAGTTCAACTTCGGCGCCATGGAGTACCCGGGGATCGTCGTCTTCCGCGACGAGATGATCCCGCGCTCGGCGGTCACCGACGCCGACCGGGAGCGCCGGGCCAACATCATCGCCCACGAGATGGCCCACATGTGGTTCGGCGACCTGGTCACCATGGCCTGGTGGGACGACCTGTGGCTGAACGAGTCGTTCGCCGAGTACCTGGGGTCCCGGGTCACCGCCGAGGCCACCCGCTTCACCGACGCGTGGACCACCTTCGCGATGCAGCGCAAGGCGTGGGGACTGCGCGCCGACCAGCGGCCCTCCACCCATCCGGTCGCCCCGTCCGTGGTCGACGACACCGAGCAGGCGCTTCTCAACTTCGACGGCATCTCGTACGCCAAGGGCGCCGCCGTCCTCAAGCAACTGGTCGCCTGGCTCGGCGACGAGGCGTTCCTGAGCGGGCTGAACGCCCACTTCGAGGCCCACGCGTACGGCAACGCCACCCTGGCCGACCTGCTCGGCGCCCTGTCGGAGTCGAGCGGGCGCGACCTGTCCGGCTGGGCCGAGGTGTGGCTGCGCCGCGCGCAGGTCAACACGCTGCGCGCCGAGATCACCCGGGACGGGGCGAGCTACGCCGAGGTGGCAGTGGTCCAGACCGCCCCGGACGGGCACCCGACCCTGCGGCCGCACCGGATAGGCGTGGGCCTCTACGACAGGTCCGCCGACGGCGCCGTGACCCTGCGGCAACGCCTCGACGTGGAGGTGGACGCGTCCGGGCGTACCGTGCTGTCCGCTCTCGCCGGGGTGCCCGCCGCCGACCTCCTGCTGCTCAACGACGGCGATCTGACGTACGCCAAGGTCCGTCTCGACGACGAGTCGGCCGCCGCCGTGCCGCTGCTGCTGCCCCGCCTCGGCGACTCGCTGGCCCGCGCGGTCGTCTGGGCCGCCACGCTGGACGCCGTGGTCGACGGCGAGCGCCCGGTCGCCGAACTGGTCACCCTGGTTCTCGCCGCGCTGCCGGTGGAGACCGAGGTGGTCGTCGTCGAGGACGTGCTGCGCGCCACCCGCGGGCTGGTCGACCGCTACGCCGGCCCGGAGACCCGCCCGGCCGCCCTGGAGCTGCTCGCCCAGGCCGCCGACCGCCTGCTCGCGGTCACCGGCCCCGGCGACTCCCGGCGGCTCGCCGCCGCCCGCGGCCTGATCGGCGCCACCGTCGACACCGCCCGGCTGCGTGGCTGGCTGGCCGGCGAGGACGTGCCCGACGGCCTGGCCGTCGACGCCGACCTGCGCTGGCTGATCCTCTACCGGCTGTCCGTGCTGGGCGCGGCCGGCGCCGCCGAGATCGACGCCGAGCTGGCCGGGGACCGCAGCGCCGCCGGCGAGCAGTGGGCCGCCGCCTGCCGGGCGGCCCGGCCCGACGCCGAGGCGAAGGAGGCCGCCTGGGCCGCGATCGTCGGCGACGCCGAGTTGTCCAACCGGCTGGCCGAGCGCACCGCGAGCGGATTCTGGCAGCCCGAGCAGCTGGACCTGCTGGAGCCGTACGTGAAGCGCTACTTCGCCGACATGCCGGAGATGATGCGGATCCGGGGCGGCATGAGCGCCGAGCACATCGCCGCGATGGCGTACCCGTCGGTGGCCGTCTCGGAGCGCACCCGGCAGCTGGCGGCCGACCTGCTGGCCACTCCCGGCCTCAACCAGATCCTGTCCCGCGTGGTCCAGGACGCCGACGACGACATGGGCCGGGCACTGATCGCCCGCGGCTGACCTATTCGCTCGACTCCACCCCCGTGCCCGCACGCTCCTCGTAGCCTGTGGGCTACGGGGGTGGATGCGTGGAGTGGTCCGAGGAGCTGTCCAGTGGCCTGCTGCAGGCCGCACCGGACGCCATCCTGGTCCTGGAAAACGGCCGGATCGTGCTGGCCAACGACCGGGCCGGGCAGATGTACGGCTGGCCCGTCGCCGAACTCGTCGGCCGGCCCGTCGACGTCCTGCTGACCGACGACTCCCGGACCCTCCTCCCGGAACGGCAGCGCCTGATCGAGGAGGCCGAGCCCGGCTTGATCGGCCGGATCGTCACCACCGCCCGGCGGCGCGACGGCACCGAGTTCCCCTGCGAGTCGTCCACCACCCTGGTCGACACCGCGAAGGGCCGGGTGGCCGTCGCCGTGGTGCGTGACATCACCGGGCGGGTGCTCGCCGAGGAGGAGAAGGAACGGCTGCGCGCCGAGGCCCAGGCGCACCGCAACCAGCGTCTGGAGAGCCTGGGCCAGCTGGCCGGCGGCATCGCCCACGACTTCAACAACATGCTCGGTGTGATCCTCAACTACGCCGGCTTCGTCATCGAGGAGGCGGAGGCGGACGAACCGGACGTCGCGATGATCGCCTCCGACGCCCGGCAGGTGATCCGGGCCGGGCGGCGTGGCACCGACCTCACCCACCAGCTGCTCGCCTTCGCCCGGCGCGAGGTGGTCCGCCCTCAGCCGGTCGACCTGAACGCGCTGATCGACCGGTCGCTGGAGCTGCTGCGGCGGACCCTCGGCGAGCACATCACCCTGATCTTCCGGCCCGGCCCGGACCTGCCGACCGTCACCTGCGACCCCAACCAGATCGAGCAGATGCTGGTCAACCTGGCCCTGAACGCCCACGACGCGATGCCGTCGGGCGGTCAGCTGGTGATCGACACCGGGCTGCTCGACGCCCGGGTCCGGCTGCGGGTCTGCGACTCCGGCCGAGGCATGCCGATCGAGGTGGCCGAGCGGGCCTTCGAACCCTTCTACACCACCAAGGGCAGCGGCGAGGGGACCGGCCTGGGCCTGGCCACCGTCTACGGCATCGTCACCCAGGCCGGCGGCGAGGTCACCCTGACCAGCGAGGTCGGCCTCGGCACCACGATCACCGTGCTGCTGCCCGCCGGGGCCGCGCCCGCCGAGCCGGAGACCCGCGGCGAGCCGGCCGGGACCGTCGGCGGCGGCGAGACACTGCTGGTCGCCGAGGACGAGGACGCCCTGCGCGACGTGGCCGGCCGGATCCTCACCGGCGCCGGCTACCGGGTGCTGCTGGCCGAGGGCGGCGCCCAGGCCCTGGAGCTGGCCGCCCGGCACGACGGCGAGATCGACCTGCTGGTCAGTGACGTGGTGATGCCCGGGATGCTGGGCAAGGAGCTGGCCGAGCGGCTGGTCGTGGCCCGGCCGGGCACACGTGTCCTCTACATGTCCGGCTACGCCCAGCCGGTCCTCGCCTCCCAGGGCACCCTCGACCCCGGAGTGGCCCTGCTGGAGAAGCCCTTCACCGCGGGAGACCTGCTCACCGCGGTTCGCCGCCGCCTCGACGGCTGATCTTCACGCCGATTATCCTTCTCGGATGTCCGGACGGCGTGTAGGGATCATGGGTGGGACGTTCGACCCCATCCATCATGGTCACCTTGTCGCGGCGAGCGAGGTGCAGGCCCGCTTCGATCTGGACGAGGTGATGTTCGTCCCGACCGGTCAGCCGTATGAGAAGGGCCGCGTCTCACCCGCCGAGGACCGTTACCTGATGACAGTGGTGGCCACCGCGTCGAACCCGAGGTTCCACGTGAGCCGTGCCGACATCGACCGGGACGGCCCCACCTACACCGTCGACACGCTGCGTGACATGCGCGCGGTCTACGGACAGTCGGCGGAGCTCTACTTCATCACCGGCGCGGACGCGCTGGCCCGGATCATGTCGTGGAAGGACGCCATGACCATGCTCGGGCTGGCCCACTTCATCGGCGTGACCCGGCCCGGATTCGAGCTCTCCAACGAGCACCTGCCGGCCGACAGCGTGACCCTCGTCGAGGTCCCGGCCATGGCCATCTCCTCGAGCGACTGCCGTAATCGGGTGGCGACCGGCCTCCCGGTCTGGTACCTGGTACCCGACGGTGTCGTGCAGTACATCAACAAGCGGGGCCTGTATCGGGACTCGGGTATTGCCGGGCCGGTGTGAGACGCTTGATGTCCTGTAACCCGACCGAGGGGACCCTCTTTTGCCCGTCACCGAACGCGCTCTCGAACTAGCCCTGACGGCCGCCCAGGCCGCCGCGGACAAGAAGGCGCACGACATCTCCGTCATCGACGTCGGCGAGCAGCTCTACATCACCGACGCCTTCGTCATCGCCTCGGCGTCCAACGAGCGCCAGGTCATGGCCGTCGTCGACGCCATCGAGGAGGCGCTGCTCAACCTTCCGGAGAAGGCCAAGCCGGAGCGCCGCGAGGGCCACCAGCAGGGCCGCTGGGTGCTCCTCGACTTCGTCGACATCGTGGTGCACGTCCAGCACGACGAGGAGCGCGAGTTCTACGCCCTCGACCGGCTCTGGAAGGACTGCCCGATCATCCCGTTCGTCGACCGCGATCTGGCCGAGGCCGGCGCCGAGGCGCCGTGACGCGCCTCATCGTCTGGCGGCACGGCAACACCGACTGGAACGCGGGCTCACGCGTGCAGGGGCAGACCGACGTGCCGCTCAACGAGCTCGGCCGCCGGCAGGCAGCCGACGCCGCTGAGCTGCTCGTCCGCCTGAGACCGGCCGCGATCGTGGCCAGCGACCTGAGCCGGGCCGCCGACACCGCGGCCGCGCTCGCCGCCCTGACCGGCCTCACCGTCAGCATCGACGAGCGGCTCCGCGAGCGGCACTTCGGCGAGTGGCAGGGCCACACCATGGCCGAGGTCGCCGCCGAGCGGCCCGAGGAGCACGCCCGCTGGACGGCCGGGGAGGACGTCGTCGGCGGCGGTGTCGAGACCCTGGACGACCTGGGCAAGCGGGTCTGCGACGCCCTGCAGGACGCGGCCCGCCTGGCTCCGGCCGGTGGAACCGTCGTCGTCGCCACCCACGGCGCCGCGGCCCGCCAGGGTGTCGGCCACCTGCTCGGCTGGCGGCGCGAGCAGATGCGTACGCTGCGTGCCCTGCAGAACTGTCACTGGGTGGAGCTGACCCACGACGAGGCCAGGGGCTGGCAGATGGCGGCGTACAACGTCGGTGTCCAAGCCGGGCGCCCGGTCCCGCCGCCGGTGTAGGGAACCCGGATATGTCCGGTAACGTCGGAACATCATGCTGATCCGTAGAACCGTCGTCCCCGCCGCGCTGTTTCTGGCGCTCTCCGCCGGCTGCGCGAACAACACCGGTACCAACACCCCCATCGACGCCGGCGGCCCGATCCCCGAGTCCGCCGTCGCGTCCCCCGTCGCCCCGGCGGTCTCCTCCGGACCGGTCTCCGCCGGCCCCGGGGAGACCACCCTCACCGGCACCGTCACCGCCGGAGTCGAGCCGAATTGTCTGCTGCTGAAGGACGGCTCCGGCGACCACCTGCTGATCACCAAGGACGCCGGCCTGAAGGCGGCGCTCCAGCCCGGAGCCGAGGTCACCGTGGTCGGCAGGTCCGAGCCGGAGCTGATGACCACGTGCATGCAGGGCAAACCGTTCGTGGTCTCCTCGGTGGCCGGCAGCTGACGTCCCTCTGAATCAAGTACCTTGCCTGCATGACCATCGCGGTCGTCACCGACTCCACCGCGTACCTGCCGGCCGAGCTGAACGGCACGTATGAGCTGACCATCGTGCCGCTCACCGTCGTGATCAACGGCTGGGCCGGCCTGGAGGGCCTCGAGGTCGCGCCGGCCGAGGTGGCCCGGGCGCTCACCGCGCGCCGGGCCGCCGTCAGCACCTCCCGGCCGGCGCCGTCGCAGTTCGCCGGCGAGTATCGGCGCCTGCTCGACGCGGGCGCCGACGGCGTCGTCTCGGTGCACCTGTCGGCCAAGCTGTCCGGCACCTACGAGGCCGCCCAGCTCGCCGCCGCCGAGGTCGGCCCCCGCGTCCGGGTCGTCGACAGCGGGACCGCCGCGATGGGGCTCGGCTTCCCCGCGCTCGCCGCCGCGGCGGCCGCCCGCCGGGGTGGCGACCTGGAGACGGTCACCGCCGCCGCCACCGACCACGCGGCCCGGGTGACCACCCTCTTCTACGTCGACACCCTCGAGTTCCTGCGCCGCGGCGGCCGGATCGGCGCGGCCGAGGCGCTGCTCGGGACGGCGCTGTCGGTCAAACCGATCCTGCACGTGGACAACGGCGCGGTCGTCGTCCGCGACAAGGTCCGCACGGCCGGGCGGGCCCTCACCCGGCTCGTCGACCTCGCCGTCGCGGCGGCCGGGGACGGCGAGGCCGACGTCGCGGTCCACCACCTGGGCACGCCGGACCGGGCGTCGGCGCTGGTCGACGATCTGAGCGCGCGGCTCGGCGATCGCTTGCGCGATTGCTACCTCACCGAGGTGGGCGCGGTGGTGGCGGCGCACACCGGTCCGGGTCTGGCGGGAGTCGTCGTCCACAAACGCTGATCGCGGTACGCACCCCCGCCGTCCCGGCCCCGACCGGTCCTCATCGCGGTGAACCACCCACTCGTAGCGGGCTCGCAGAGCTGCCCCATCCCGCTCGAGACGGCCCGGCTGATCGTGGGGGCTGCTTTCGGTGTGGGGTGGCAGCTCTGGAGGCAGCGGGCTGGGGATCTGGGGGTGGTTGTCCGGGGTGAGGGTGGGCGGCGCATCAGCCCGGCGGGCGCGCTGTCGGTCGGGAGCGGGCAGCCACCTCGCGGTGTGGCCGGGGGACTTTGGTGGCCGTACCACATCGGTATTGAGGGGGAGGGGATCGCGGCGGCCGCGGCAGGCGCATGGGGTCAGGGTGGCCAGGAGGTGGCCAGCCAGCGCGGTGGTGTGTGGGTGGTGGGGGTCAGGTGCGGGGCGAGCGTGTGCCAGGGGAGGGTACGGTCGCCGACCTGGACCTCGTCGGCCTCCGGGAGGAGCGTCGGGGTGTCCTCCGGCCAGACGGCGCGGGTGCGCCAGCCCTCGGACGCGTCGCCGAGCAGGTGCAACGCGGCGGACGGGAGGGACCGATCGGGGGGCTGCCGGTGGTATTCGTGCATGGCCAGCAGGCGTTCGGCGCGGCGGACGGTCTGGTGCAGCGGGTGGGCCGGCGGGGCCGTGTAGGGGATCGTGCAGCCGTTGTCGTCGCTGCGGTACGCCATCGGGCTCAGCGGGTGCGGTGACGTCACGAAGATCGTCTCCGCCTCGGCGAACAGAGCCGTCAGCAGGGGGCTGTCGTCGGCGGTGACCAGCAGGGTTCCGCGTTCCGGGGCGAACGCCACCGGGGCGCCGCCGACCTGGCCGGCGAGCCTGTCCAGCCAGCCCTGCAACAGCAGATGTGACGTCCAGTACGCGTTGCCGTCGTCGACGAACCGCACCACCACCGGGCCGTCGGCCACGCCGTGCAGGACCGCGCCGGTCAGGTTGGCGCGGGCGGTCGCGAAGATCTCGTCGCCCGGCGTCTTCCAGGCGGTGGCCTGCGCCGCTGTCACGTAGGTCATCGTGTCCGGCTGGTCGACCACCACGAACTCGGACAGGAACGGCAGAACCGGACGGCGCAGCGGCGCTCCGGGCGCGGCGCCGCGCAGCACCGGCCGCAGCAGCGGTGCGGCGTCCGCCCAGGCCGGCGGCACCCGCAGCAGCCCGGCCACCAGGTCGTCCAGGGCTTTCCGGCGGCCCAGCAGGGGCGCCAGCGGCAGGATGGTGGGCTCGTCGTCACCCGGCGCGGTGAACCTGACCTCGAACGGCCCGGAGTGGTAGCGGGCGTCCCGGACACCGGTGCGGCGCAGACGGCGGAGCACACGCCCGGCAAGCCGGGCGCGGGCGATCCTACGCAGCAGGCCCACGGGGTCCTCGGGGATTCTCTTCGGCGTTATCGGGGCCGGCGCGCCAGGATCGCGCGGGCGTCGAGATCATCGTCGGTGGCGACGGTGGGCGTCAATCCGTTCCCCGCGGCGATCGCCGACGCGACCGGGGTCTGTGCCTCGGTGATCTCGGAGATCAGCAGACCGCCCGGGGCCAGCCAGTCGCGGGCGCCCGCGGCGACCGCCCGGAACACGGCCAGGCCGTCGTCACCGCCGTCCAGCGCGGCACGGGGCTCGTGGTCGCGTGCCTCGGCGGGCAGGAACGGCAGGTGGCCGGTCGCCACGTAGGGCACGTTGGCCAGGAGCAGGTCGATCCGGCCGCGCAGCGACTCCGGGAGGGCGTGGAACAGGTCGCCCTCGTACACGTTCGCGCCCAGGTTGTCCCGGGCGCAGGCGACCGCTGCCGGGTCGACGTCGGCGGCGTGCAGGACGATGCCCGGGACGCGGCGCCGCACCGCCAGGCCCAGCGCGCCCGAGCCGCAGCACAGGTCCACCACCACGGCTTCCTGGCCGATCCCGGCGGCGCCCAGGCGGACCAGCAGCTCACTGCGGACCCGGGGGACGAACACTCCCGGGCGCAGGCGGACGCGTACCCCGGCGAAGTCGGCGTAACCGACGACCTGCTCCAGCGGCTCGCCCGCGGCCCGGCGCTCGACCATCGCGGCCAGGGGCGGGCCGGCCGCCGCGGCCTCGATCAGCACGTCCGCCTCGTCCTCGGCGAACACGCAGCCCGCCGCCCGTAACCGGGAGATCGCCTGCTCTCGTGTCACACGCCGTCCCTCCCGGGTTGTCCACAACGCTGGTTCGTCCACAGGGCCGCGAGCACGAAGGCGGGGGAGTTCCTACGGTCGGGCCGTGCGAGAGGCGAAGGATAGCGGTGACGTCGTGGGAGCGCGGCTCCGGGCGGTGCTCGACGGGGGTCCGGTCCGCCGTGCGGTGCCCGCGGAGGGGCCGCTGGACTGGGCGGACATCGTTCCCGCGTGGTCGGATGAGGAGGACGATGTCTCCCCTTTAGGGGACGGCGCCCCCTCCGGTCGGGGCGGCGGCGGTTCGCGGGCGTCTTCGGTGCGGCCGCCGGAGGCCGGGCTCAGCGGGGACGGGGCGTTCGCGGACGGGCGGCGGCAGTGGCTGCACGCCTTCGATCCGGGGCGGCCGGGGGTCCGGGCGATGGCCGCGGTGGCGGTCGTGGTCGTGCTGGTGGCCGGGTTCCTCGCCTGGAAGTCCCGGCCAAAGGTCGACGAGGTCGTGACCCCGGCCGCGCCGGTGTCCACGACCGGCGTGGTCACCGGCCGGGTCCCGGCCTCCGCGGCGGGTGACCTCGTCGTCGCGGTCGGCGGCAAGGTGCGCAAACCAGGGCTGGTGCGGCTCGCCTCGGGGGCTCGCGTGGCCGACGCGCTGGACGCGGCCGGGGGAGCGGAGCCCGGCGTGGACGTGGCGATGCTCAACCTCGCCCGGAAGGTCGTCGACGGCGAGCTGATCATGGTGGGGGTCACGCCGCCGCCCGGAGCGATCGCCGGGCCGGCCACCCCCGGCGCGACAGCGGGCGGGCTGATCAACCTCAACACGGCGACTCTCGGGCAGCTGGACTCGCTGCCGGGGGTGGGGCCGGTGCTCGCCCAGCGGATCCTCGACGCGCGGGACGCGCAGGGCGGCTTCCGGGCCGTCACCGATCTGCGCAAGGTCGACGGGATCGGGGAGTCGCGGTACGAGCAGCTGAAAGACCTGGTGACGGTCTGATGGCCGGGGCGCCCGATCTGCGGCTGGCGGGATTCACGGTGGGGCTCTGGCTGGCGGCTCTCGGCGCTCTCCATCTGTCGGCCGGGTGGGGTCTCGCGGTCGGTCTCGGGGGACTGGCGGTCGCCGGGGTCCTCGGCGGGCTCCTGCGGGCCGGGCCCGTCGGCCCGTGGTGGGGTGAGGCGGCGCTGTGGATCGGGGTGGCCGTGGCGCTGGGGGCCGGGTGCGGGGCGGTGGCCACGGCGGCCCGGATCTCGGTGCGGGAGGCTCCCGCGCTGGCGGCGCTGGTCGGTGCGGACGCGGCCGTACGGGTGGAGGTGGTGGTCCGGGACGATCCGCGGCCACTGGCGAAGTCGTCCGGGCCGCCCACCTATCTGGTCGCGGTTGACCTGGAGTCGGTGACACCCGAGGACGCCGCCACGATCCGTCTGTCGGCACGGGCGCTCGTGCTCGGCGCTGATCCGGCCTGGCGGGGGCTGCTCCCGGGCCAGCGGGTGGCGACCACCGGACGGCTCCTGCCGCCACGACCGGGTGACCTGCGGGCCGCCGTCGTGTCGGCGCGGACACCACCCCGGCTGCTCGGGGAGCCGTCCTGGGCGCAGCAGGGTGCGGGCGTGCTGCGCACCGGTCTGCAACGGGCCTGCGATCCGCTCCCGGACGACTCCGGCGGCCTGCTCCCCGGCCTGGTCGTGGGCGACACCAGCCGTCTCGACCCGGCGCTGGACGAGGACTTCCGCACCACCGGGCTCACGCATCTGACCGCGGTGTCGGGCACCAACGTCGCGATCGTCCTGGGGGTGGTGCTCTTCGTGGTGCGGCGTGCCCGGGCCGGGCCGCTGGTCTGCGCGGTGCTGTGCGCGGTGGCGCTGGCCGGGTTCATCATCCTGGCCCGCCCGTCGCCGAGCGTGATCCGGGCCGGGGCGATGGGCGCCATCGGGCTGCTTGGGCTGGCCACCGGGCGCAGCCGGGCGGCGGTTCCGGCGCTGGCGGCGGGTGCGGCGGCGCTGCTGGTCGCCGATCCGGAGCTCGCCGCCGACGCCGGGTTCGCGCTGTCGGTGATGGCCACGGCCGGTCTGCTGCTGATCGCCCCGGTCTGGCGGGACGGGCTGCGCCGCCGCGGCTGCCCGGCCGGGGTGGCCGAGGCGCTCGCCGTGCCGGCCGCCGCCCACGTCGCCTGCGGGCCGGTGGTCGCGGCCATCTCCGGGACGGTCAGCCTGGTCGCGGTCCCGGCCAACCTGGTCGCGGTCCCGGCGATCGCCCCGGCCACGCTGTGCGGCGTCGCGGCGGCCGTGCTGTCGCCGTTCTGGCCGGCGGGCGCCGAGTTCGCGGCGTGGGCCGGGCACTGGCCCACCGAGTGGCTGGTGCTGGTCGCGCACACCGGGGCGCGGGTGCCGGCCGGCGCGCTGCCCTGGCCGGGCGGCGCCTTCGGCGGGGTGCTGCTCGCGGTGCTGACCGTCGCCTTCCTGGTCGCCGCGCGGCGGGTCGTCGTGCGCCGCCTGGCCACCGTGGTCGCCCTCGGCGCGATCCTCGGGGCCCTGCCGGTCCGGCTGCTCGCGCCCGGCTGGCCGCCGCCGGACTGGCTCGTGGTGGCGTGCGCCGTCGGTCAGGGCGACGCCGTGGTGCTCGCCGCCGGTCCGGGGCGGGCCGTGGTCGTCGACGCCGGGCCCGAGCCGGACGCGGTGGACCGGTGCCTGCGGCGTCTCGGCGTCGAGCAGGTCGCCGTGCTGGTGGTCAGCCACTTCCACGCCGACCACGTCGGCGGCGTCGCCGGAGTCTTCCGCGGGCGGGAGGTGGCCGCCGTCATCGGGCCGGACTGGCCGGAGCCGGCGAGCGGGCGCTCCGCGGTGGAGGACGCCGCAGCCGCCGCCGGGACTGTCGTGCAGCCGGTCGGGCCGGGCTGGTCCCATCCGGTCGGCGGCCTGAGCCTCGAGGTGCTCGGGCCGATCACCCCGATGCGAGGCACCAACTCCGACCCCAACAACAACTCACTGATCGTACGGGCCGTCACCGGGGGCCGGTCGGTGCTGCTGCTCGGCGACGCGGAGACCGAGGAGCAGGAGGACCTGGTGAGCGTGCTCGGCGCGCCGGCGCTGCGGGCGGACGTGCTGAAGGTGGCCCACCACGGGAGCGCGCTGCAGGCGACGTCACTGCTGGATGCGGCACGGCCGGCGGTGGCGCTGGTGTCGGTCGGGCGGGACAACGACTACGGGCACCCGAACGCGATGCTGCTGCGGCGGATCGCCGGGAACGGGGCACGGGTCCTGCGCACCGACGAGTCGGGGGACGTGGCCGTCATGGTGGTCGACGGGGGGCTCGCGGTCGCGGCGCGCGGGGCGGAATCGTGACACGCCCGGGTGAGGCATGAGGGTTGGCGAATCTTATGCCTATCGCCCTCAATTAGATGCGAAACGCGCAAATCGGATGGGTGGCATGTTGGGCCTGGGTTCAGCGACTGTACGGCGGTCAGGGCATGTTCGGTCGCCGATATGTCTGGTTTCGCGTTCGGTGATCAGCGGCCTGCGCTAACGAGTGAGGCTCGCGGAACTGTCGGTCCTCCGTGCGACGATGTTGCACGTGAATGCCGCGCCACCCCCCTCGTTGCTGCTCGTCCAAGGCGACGAGGAGCTTCTCGCCGCCCGTGCCGTCGCCGAGGCGGTCGAGGCCGCGCGAGCCGCCGATCCGGGCGCCGACGTCCGGGAGTATGAGGGCGGGGCGCTCGCCGCCGGTGAGGTCGCCGAGATGCTGAGCCCGTCACTCTTCGGCGGCCGGCGCGTTCTGGTGATCAGGAGTGGCCAGGATGCGCGAAAGGACCTCACCGCCGCGCTCCTGGCCTACGCGAAGAGTCCCGACCCCGAGGTCACCCTCGTCGTCACCCACGTCGGCGGGGCCAAGGGCAAGGCGTTCGCCGACGGGCTGCGTGCCGCCGGGGCCACCGTCGTGCCCGTGATGAAGCTCAAGAAGGACTCCGAGCGGATCGCGTTCGTCCGCAACGAGTTCCGCCGCCACGGCGCCCGGTGCGACGACTCCGCCGCGGCCGCCCTGCTCCAGGCCGTCGGCACCGACCTGCGCGAGATCGCCGCCGCCTGCTCCCAGCTGCTCGCCGACACCGACGGCAAGATCACCGAGGCGGTGGTCGCGCGGTACTACAAGGGCCGCGCCGAGGTCACCGGCTTCGCCGTCGCGGACGCCGCCATGGTCGGTGACCTGCCCGGCGCGCTGGAGGCGCTGCGGTGGGCGCTGCACGTCGGCGTCGACCCGGTGCCGATCGCGGACGCGCTGGCCGACGGGGTGCGGACGGTGGCGAAGGTCGCGTCGGCGGGGCGCGGCAACCCGTACCAGCTGGCGAGCAGCCTCGGCATGCCCGCCTGGAAGATCGAGAAGGCGCAGGCCCGCAGCCGCGGCTGGACCCCGGAGGGCCTGGTCGACGCGATGCGCGCGGCCGCCGACTGCAACGCCGCGGTCAAGGGCGGCGCCGAGGACCGGGGCTACGCGCTCGAACAGACGGTGTTCGCGATCGCCGCCGCCCGCCGGGACGGAGGGGCACGATGACGCGGACCAACCGGGCGGGCCGATCCGGGCCGGCGCATCAGCCGCTGTACGCGCGCATGCTGCGCCTTCGCCACCTCGCGCCCAGCGGGCTGCTCTGCTTCGTCTTCCTCGAGGGCGCCGTGGTCCTCGGGATCCTGCTGGCCCTTGCCGAGCTGGTCAGCTGGTGGGGTGTGGTCGTCCTGCCGGTGACCGTTGCGTTGATGGTCAAGTTCAACGATCTGGTCGCGGGGGCTGTCGTGCCCCGTCCGGTCGCCACCGAGGCGGCGCCGGGGCGGACCGCTGTGTTGCGGCCGGCCGCCATGCCGGCCGCCATGCCGGCGGCTTCTGCCGATGGCTTCACCTCCGCGGGCGGGGCGCGGATGCCTTCGGCCGAAGGGGCCGGGGTTTACGGGTCGGTCTCTGCCGGGCGTGGCCACCACGGCGGGCAGGGGGGCTTCACCTCGGGTTTTCATGGTGGGTCCTCCGCCGAGCGGCCGGGTTTCGAGGGGGAGCGACCACACGGCTATGGCGCCTACGGGTCTTCTGCCGGGCGGGGTGATGGCTTGGGCGTGCGTTCCGCGGGGGCGGGGCGGATGGCCGACGATCGGTTCGCTTCCTACGGGCCGGCCCGGCACGCCGAGGTGGGGCAGCCCGGTGAGTACACGCCGAGCCCCGCGCCGGTGACCGGCGGGTTCACGCCTGCGGTCATGCCGCTCGGGGGCGGCTGTGCGCCGATCGTCTCGCCGGAGCCGTCTGCGCTCGGGTATGACCCGGCCACCTCGCTAGACGGCATGTCCGAGGTGCCGGCGGTGGGGTATCCGGGGTCTTATTCGCGAGGCCTGTCCGGGACCGGTTCATCGGCCGGATCGTCGCCGAGCTCCTCGTCCAGCGCTGGATGGCACGGGGACGAGGGGCAGCGGCAGGTGCGCTCGGCTGCGGAACCAGTGGTGGAGGAACACCGGGGCAATCACGCGCCGATTCGACGGGCGTGGACTGACGAGCGGGACGTTCGGCAGCAGATGGCTCGGCAGGCGGCGTCTCGCCGCTACGAGTGACCTTGGCCGTTGTGCGAAGGCTGGGGTGTCGCCATCGGCTGTGGGCTGTCGCTCCAGGGATACTGCTCGGCCGCATCGGCTGCCCCAATGTCTTGCCTGCTTGAGCGGCTGACGCTGCCGGGAAGCCGACTTGATCTGGTGCTGCGGTCCGGTCGCATGGTGGCGTCCGTGAGGCGTGATCTCACGGGTAGAGACCTTCGACACGCCGTGCGAAAAAGCTGAGTGGGCGGCGTGCCGGTGGCCGGTGGCCTCCGGGCGGCGGTAGCGGTGGCCGGTGAGCCTCTGGGCGGCATAGCGAGGGCCGTGTGCGGGGTTGGGCGCTGCGGGGGCGTGTGTCGGGCGGGGCGGCGTGCCGCACGGGGCGGTGCGATGGCGGCGTGCCGGTGGCCGGTGGCTTTGGGGACCGCTTCGGGCGTACCGGATTAAGGAAAACGTCTGGGAAAACGAAACCGGGCACCGTCGCGAACCGTGAGGTCCGGCGGTGCCCGGGTTTGTCCGAGCCGACCCGCCTCAGAGGCGGGCGCGGGTCATCGGCCGCGTCCGTGCGGCCATGACCTGATCCAGAACGAGCGGATCAGGCGGACAGCGAGGCGATCTTCTTGGCGATGGCCGACTTGCGGTTGGCCGCCTGGTTCTTGTGAATGACGCCCTTGCTGACGGCCTTGTCCAGCTGGCGCGAAGCGTCACGCAGCAGCGCGGTGGCCGACTCGACGTTGCCCGAGTCACTCGCCTCGTGCAGCTTGCGGATCACGGTCTTCAGCGAAGACTTGACCGACTTGTTGCGCAGACGGGCCTTCTCGTTCTGCCGGTTGCGCTTGATCTGGGACTTGATGTTCGCCACGCGACAGCCTTGTCCTGACTAGTTCGGAAAAATGGTCTCAACGAGTGGTCACCGCGCGGCCGTCTCGGATCCCGGCGAGGCCGGTGCAGGAAACAACAGCGTGTCACCACACGCGAGGAACCAGGTTACCAGCACGCCAACGAGCCGCCAAAACGGCTCCGGTCTCAACGACGGAACCAGCGGCGTCTGCCCGGCTCGCCGTCCCAGCCGCGGCGGTCGGCCAGCCAGGCCAGCGCCTGCTCACCACTGAACCGCTGGTGCTGCCGGCTGTGCGGCGACGCGCTGCTCGGACCGTCGCCGGCGCGTGTCAGCCAGTATCCGGCCAGTGCGGCCAGCGCCCCGTCCACCCCCTCGTCGGGAGCGCCCCACGCGCGCAGCACGGCGTCGGTGTCCAGGCCGCTGGCGTAGGCGCTGACCAGCAGCGTCACCGTGTCGAACCAGGGCGCGCCGAGGCACGGCCACGTCCAGTCACACAGCCAGGCCCGGCCGTCCCGGTCGACCAGCACGTTGTCGACCCGCAGGTCGCCGTGGCACATCCCGTCGCCGGCGGCCAGCGGGGGCAGCGCGCGTTCGAGTCTCGCCAGGTCGGCGAGCCGTTGCGGGGCGATCGTGGCGAGGGCCGGCTCGGGCATCGGCGCGCGGCGGGCGGCGATCAGCGACCACCAGGACATCTCGTCGCGCAGGATCTCCGGGAGCGACGGCATGCCGATCTCCAGTAGCTGCGGCGACGGGTGGGCCAGCGCGGTCGCCGCCGCCGACCAGGTCCGCAGCGTGGTGTCCAGATCCTCCGGTGACCAGGGCAACGCCGGGATCCGCCCGTCGATCGCGGGCAGGCACAGCACGAACCAATCGGAATCGGTCATCGTCCAGAGCGGGCGGGCGGCGGTCACCTCCGGGGGCAATGCCGTGGTGAGGGCTGCCTCGCGGGCGTACCACTGGGACACTGGGTCGCTCAGGGGCGCTGCCTTCGCGAACACACTGGTCCCGGCCTCGGTGTCGAGCACCGCGGCGAAGGATCGGGTGAAACCGCCGCCGGCGCTGCGCGCGGCCGAGACCGGCGATCCGAGACGCAGGCTGATCGCTTTCCGCAAACCGTCCGGCAGGTCAGACCAGTGCGGGCGTACGGCGGTCGCGTCGTACGGAACGTCGGGCAGAGTGATCGGCCGCATGACACCATCCTGCCGCCCGCGAAAACGTCGTACCCCACTGGCAGGATCGCAGCATGCGAACCGACGATTTCTGGGCGGTCATCGACCGCGCGACCGCCGACCGGCCGGCCTCGCCCGCCGAGGTGGCCGAGCGCGCCGTCGCCGAGCTGGCCTCGCGCGATCCGGAGGAGATCGTCGCGTGGGGCCGTCACCTCGACAAGGTGATGGCCGCCTCCGGGACGGAGGATCTCTGGGCGGCGGCCTATCTGATCAACAGTGGCGCCGACGAGGCGGGTTTCGACGCCTTCCGGGGCTGGCTCATCGCGCACGGGCGCAAGGCCGTGGCCGCCGCCGTGCAGAAACCGGACGTGCTGGCCAACGTGGTGGTGATCAAGGAGGCGGCGGACACCGGCGCGGTCTTCGAGGCCGAGGAGGTGCTCGGCATCGCCGCCCGGGCCTACGAGGAGGCGACCGGTCAGCCGCTGCCGGCGGAGGATCAGCCACCACACCGGCCTCCGGTGGCCGATCTGTGGGACTTCGACAACGAGGACGAGATGCGCCGTCGTCTGCCCCGGCTGTCCGCCCTGTTCCTGGAGCCACCCGACTGACCCTCCTGGCGTCAGGTTCTTCGCCGAGGGCGGCCGCCTGCTGGGAAACGGGTCGAGGCGGGGTGGCCGGGCTGGCCAGAATCGGGTCATGAGTGATGAATCGGGGACGGTCGTCGCGGTCAGCCGGAACGATGCCTTCACCTTCACCAAGCCCAACCGGGACGAGATCGTGCTCGTGGCGGGCCTCGGCGTCGAGGGTGACGTGCATGCGGGGGTGAACGTGCGGCACCGCAGCCGGGTTCGGGCGGATCCGGCCCAGCCGAATCTCCGGCAGGTGCATCTCATCCAGGCGGAGCTCTTCGCGGAGGTGGCCGAGAAGGGCTTCGACGTGCCGGCCGGCGGGCTCGGGGAGAACGTGACGACCCGCGGCCTCGACCTGCTCGCCTTGTCGCCGGGCACGATTCTGCGCTTCGGCGCGCGGGACAGCGAGTCGGGCGGCGGGAGCGACGGACCGGGCGTTGGGAGCGGCGGACCGGGCGGCGGGAGCGGCGGACCGGGCGGCGGGAGCGGCGGGAACGGCGGACCGGGCGTGGGGAGCGGCGGGAACAGCGGGCCGGGCGGCGGCGGGGACTTCGAGTCGAGCGGCGGCGGGAGCGGCGGGAACAGCGAGGCGGGCGGCGGCGGGGACGGCAAGGCGGGCGGCGGCGGGGACGGCAAGTCGGGCGGCGGCGGGGACGGCAAGTCGGGCGGCGGCGGCGGGCGGGCGGCTCTCGCCGGGGTGCTGGCGGCGGCGGAGGCGGCCACCCTCGACGAGGCCACGGCGCGGGCCGCGGCGGCGGTGGCGGCGGCCGCCGGGCGGGACGGCGGTGACGATCCGCGGCCGGCGATCGTGCTGGCCGGGCTGCGTAATCCGTGTGTGCAGATCGACAGGTTCCGGAGTGGGCTGTTGAAGGAGGTTCTCGGGCGGGACGCCGGTGGTGACGTGGTTCGCCGGGCCGGGGTGATGGCGGTCGTGCTGCGGGGTGGGGTGATTCGCCCGGGGGATCCGGTTGTGGCCGAGCCGCCGCCGGGTTCGCCCGTGCCGCTGGAACGGGTGTGATCGGACCTGCCCTTCCGGGCGTGGGACGATAGGGGACGCCGGCGGTTGAGCCGGCGTCCGCAGCCAAGCCCGAGAAGAACGGAAGACCGTGCCTGGACCGCTCGACCCCGGCGTGAACGTGATCGGATCGACCGATCCCAGCCGCATCCGCAACTTCTGCATCATCGCCCACATCGACCACGGCAAGTCGACGCTGGCCGACCGGATGCTGCAGATCACCGGGGTGGTCGACCCGCGCCAGATGCGTGCGCAGTATCTCGACCGGATGGACATCGAACGTGAGCGCGGCATCACCATCAAGTCGCAGGCCGTGCGCATGCCGTGGGTCGTCCGGGAGGGCGACAAGCAGGGCGAGTCCGCGGTCCTCAACATGATCGACACCCCGGGGCACGTCGACTTCACCTATGAGGTCTCCCGCAGCCTGGCGGCCTGTGAGGGTGCGATCCTGCTGGTCGACGCCGCGCAGGGGATCGAGGCGCAGACCCTCGCCAACCTGTATCTGGCGATGGAGAACGACCTGCACATCATCCCGGTGCTCAACAAGATCGACCTGCCGGCGGCGCAGCCCGAGAAGTATGCCGAGGAGCTGGCCAAGCTCATCGGTGTCGAGCCGACCGACGTGCTGCGGGTCTCCGGCAAGACCGGTGTGGGTGTGGACCATCTGCTCGACGAGATCGTCCGGCAGTTCCAGCCGCCGGTCGGTGACCCGGCCGCCCCGGCCCGCGCGATGATCTTCGACTCGGTCTACGACGTGTATCGCGGTGTGGTCACCTACGTCCGGGTCGTCGACGGCCGGATCGAGGCCCGCGACCGGATCAAGATGATGTCCACCGGGGCCGTGCACGAGCTTCTGGAGCTGGGTGTCGCCTCGCCGGAGATGGAGAAGGCGGGAGCGCTCGGCGTCGGTGAGGTCGGTTACCTGATCACCGGGGTGAAGGACGTCCGCCAGTCGAAGGTCGGCGACACCGTCACCGGCAACAACCGGCCGGCGAAGGACGCGCTCGGCGGCTACAAGGACCCCAAGCCGATGGTCTACTCGGGTCTCTACCCGATCGACGGCTCGGACTATCCGGCGCTGCGTGACGCCCTCGACAAGCTGAAGCTGAACGACGCGGCGCTCACCTACGAGCCGGAGACGTCGGCGGCGCTCGGTTTCGGGTTCCGCGTCGGCTACCTGGGCCTGCTGCACCTGGAGATCATCGGCGAGCGGCTGGAGCGCGAGTTCGGCCTGGACCTGATCTCCACCGCGCCGAACGTGGTCTACCAGGTGATCACCGAGGACGCGAAGGAGACGGTGGTCACCAATCCGAGCGAATTCCCGAGCGGGAAGATCGCCGAGATCCACGAGCCGGTGGTCCGGGCCACGGTTCTGGTGCCGAACGAGTACGTGGGCGCCGTCATGGAGCTGTGCCAGAGCCGCCGGGGCAGCCTGCTCGGCATGGAGTACCTGTCCTCCGAACGGGTGGAGCTGCGCTACACGCTCCCGCTCGCGGAGATCATCTTCGACTTCTTCGACCAGCTCAAGAGCAAGACCAAGGGGTACGCGTCACTCGACTACGAGCCCTCCGGCGAGCAGGCGGCCGACCTGGTGAAGGTGGACATCCTGCTGCACGGCGAGCCGGTCGACGCCTTCAGTGCGATCGTGCACAAGGACAAGGCGTACAGCTATGGCACCACCATCGCGGCCAAGCTGCAGAAACTGATCCCGCGGCAGCAGTTCGAGGTGCCGATCCAGGCGGCCATCGGCAGCCGGATCATCGCCCGCGAGACCATCCGGGCGATTCGCAAGGACGTGCTCGCGAAGTGCTACGGCGGTGACATCAGCCGGAAGCGGAAGCTCCTGGAGAAGCAGAAGGAAGGCAAGAAGCGGATGAAGATGGTCGGTCGTGTGGAGGTGCCGCAGGAGGCCTTCATCGCCGCGCTGTCGACGTCGGACAGCGCTGACACCAAGGGGACGACCAAAAAATAGGGCGGTTTGAGTTCTCGGGGGGTCGGGAAATCAGGGGCTCGACGGACGCAACCAACAAGCTCCACCCCCGAGGAGGATTCGATGGAATTCACGCTCACCGGCATCATCGTCGCCCTGATCGTCGGTCTCATCATCGGTGCGCTCGGCCGCCTCGTCGTGCCGGGCAAGCAGAACATCCCGCTGTGGCTGACCATGGTCGTCGGTGTTGTCGCCGCGCTGCTGGGCACGGTGCTTGCCCGGGCGCTGGGCGTCGCTGACACCCGTGGCTTCGACTGGATCGAGTTCTTCTTCCAGGTCGTTCTGGCCGCCATCGGTGTCGCGCTGGTCGCGGGTACCCGTGGCCGTCGCCACCTGACCCGCTGACACGCGGTCTGACCCAAAACGCGAGAAGCCGGCCCCAACGGTGGGGCCGGCTTCTCGCGTTCCCTGGTGAAAGGGCCTCGGTGAAAGGGCCGGGCGAACGGTCTCAGTAGCGGAACTTGTCGCGGGCGCTGCGCCGGTTGACCCAGGCGGGCAACTCGCCCTGGTGCTCGTGGTGCGGGGCGGGGTCGGTCACGGCGCCGCTGTTGCCGACCGGCCGCAACGTGACGACCAGACCCTGCACGAGCCGATCGTGGCGTAGATCACGGTAGGACATGGCGACGAAGACGTGGGTGCCGTCCGGCCGGGGCAGCGCGCAATACACCGTGCCGTCGCCCTCGGCGCGCAGGGCACGGCGTACCGCCTCCTGGTCGTCGGAGTGAATGAGATCGTCGAGGGCGGTGAGCGGCGGCAGGTCGCCGCCGCCGATCAGACGTCGCAGGCCCGGGCTCGCATAGCGGATCCGGTGGTCGGAGTCGACGACGGCCATGATCTCCGCGGTGTTGCCGGTGACGGCCCGCAGGTAGAGATCGCTGTCCCGGCGCCCGACCGCCTCGACCAGGGTGATCCGGTCCAGGGCCAGGGCGGTCTCGCCGGCCAGCACCTCGAGCGCGTCGCGGCCGGCCGTGAGGGCCTCCCGCCGCCCGGTGATGACGAGGGCGCCGCCGCTGGGCCGGGCCACCGCGAGCGGTTCGAGGCGGAGCGGGCAGATCAGCGTGCGCTCGTCACCGCCGGCCGTGCCGGTCCACCAGCTGTGCGTTCCGGCTTCGGAGGGCGTGGCCGTGCCGGTCCACCAGCTGTGTGTCCCGGCGTCGGAGGGTGCGGCCGGCAGGCCTTCGAGGGACAACCGCCCGTCGTCGGTGGCGAGGATCACCCGGCGGACGCTGCCGGGCGGCAACAGCCGGGTGACAGCGGCGCGGACCGCCCGCTCGACGGCCGGCGCGTCGGCGGCGGCGACGAGCGCGGTGTTGGCGGCCCGCAGGCCACGCTCCCGGCTCAGGGCCTGACTGTGCTGGTGTACGGCGTCCGCGAGCCGGGTGATGGTGAGCAGCAGCGTGATCGCCCCGGTGACCGCGATCACCAACCCGTTGCGAACCGGCCCGGAGACGGCCTCGATGATCAGCACGCACGGCGGGGTGGCGGCGGAGAGCGCGAGCAGGACGGTGTCGCGGAAGCGCCACGGCGACATCCGGGCCGGCCGAGGCTCGGTCAGCCGGATCATCGACGGGTGCAGCGCGGACAGCCCCCACGCGAGGTAGAGCAGCACATACGCGGACTCGGCGGCCGGGCTCTCGCCGCTGAGCGGATAGAACACGTCGCCGGTCAGCATCCCCGCCGAGCCGGCGACCAGCAGGATCGCGGCGACATTGGTGCGGTCGGCGGCAACCAGGCGCACGGCGACGCCGAGCAGCAGCAGGTCACCGATCACGTCGGCGGGGGAGACGAGGTCGAACCGGCTGTCCACGCTGATCACGAAGACCCAGACGACGAGCATGCCGGAGCAGGCGAACGCCACCAGATCGATCAGGCGGGCCCGGTCGACCAGCAACGCGCCACCCCGGGTGAACTGCAGCAGGCTCAGCGCGACGAGGGCGAACATCGCCAGGTAGGCGGTGTCGGCGACGGCCATGCGCTGGTACGCGTAGAAGACGTCCCCGATCGCCAGGGTGGCGACCGCCCCGGCCAGCAGCAGCCAGGGCGCACGCCGGGCGGGGCGGTGCCGGTGAACGCCCCAGAGAATGGCGCCGACGCTGCCCGATCCCAGCAGGATCCATTCGATCGCCCTCAGCACGACCTACTTAGTACCAGCGTGGTTGCGCACTGTCCATGTGGATGTATACGCAGCGCAACCGTTATCCGGCAAGCGAGACATTACGGCTAGTCACCGATACTTCCGGCGTTGTCTCAATGAAAGACCTCCGCGACGACCTGCGCCGGGCCGGCCCCACCGCCGTCGGTTACCGGCTGCCACTTTCCCTCCGGCGCGTGCCACTCCAGGCCACCGAAACGTACCCGTTCGAGACCGGTCGCCGAGGCGTGCGAGACCAGCCAGTGCGCGAACCGCCATCCGACGCTCGCGTCGGCGACCTCGACGGTGAGCCCGGCCGCCTCGGCGCTGCGAGCCTGACCGGTGAGTTTCTTGCCCCAGTCGAGCTGGAGACTGCTCAGCAGCGCGGCGGCCGCCTCGGCGCCACGCACCGCCGGGATGTCCGGCACGACGCACTCGACGGCGCCGGTGGCCCGGCCGGTCAGCGCGGCGGCCAGCACTTTCGACTCGTCGGCCCACTTCTCGTAGGCCTCCGGGTAGGCCGACCGCTGCACCCGCTGGGCGGCGTCGGTGACCCGCATCTCCTCCCAGCCCTTGACCTTCTTCAGGGCCGCGTAGAACTTGCCGGCCGCATAGCGCGGGTCGCTGATCTGCTCGACCGTGCCCCACCCCTGGCTGGGCCGCTGCTGGAAGAGGCCGACCGAGTCGCGGTCGCCACTGTCCAGATTCTCCAGTTTCGACTCCTGGAAGGCGGTGGCGAGCGCCACGACGATCGCCTGCTCCGGCATGTTGCGCCGGACCCCGACCGCGGCGATGGTCGCCGCGTTGGCCATCTGCGCGGTGTCCAGCGTGACCTGTCCGTCGGCCCGGACCGTGCACTCGGGACCGAGTTGCGGCAGCTTGATGGTGCCGGCCAGGGTGTTGACCAGGACGACCACACCGGCCATCACGGCGACGGACAGCAGGGCGATCAGGCCCACGATCGGCTTCGCGCGCACCCACACCTCCTCTGACGCCGGACGCCAAGCCTAGACAACGAGCGCTTGCGACCCGGCGTCACTGTGCGCCGTGGCACCCGACCGGGGCGATCATCGGATCCAGCTCGGGTCACGCTTCTCCCGCGCCGCGGCCACGCCCTCCCGCCCCTCGGCGGACTTGAAGTATCCGGCCGAGCGGTGCGCGAGATCGGCCAGGTCGGCCCGGATCGAGTCGGCACGCGTACGCCGCAGAAGTTGTTTGGTGCCGGCGAGCGCGAGCGGACCGCCCCGGACCAGCGAGTCGCAGTAACGCCGTACCGCGTCGTCCAGATCGTCCTCCGCGACGGCCGCGGTGACCAGGCCGATCTCGGCCGCCCGGGCCCCGTCGAAGACGTCACCGGTCAGATAGAGATCGGCGGCGGCCCGGGGCGCCAGCCGCGGCAGCACGGTCGAGCTGATCACCGCCGGGATCACGCCGAGCCGGACCTCGGTGAAGGCGAAGGTGGCCGATCGCACACAGACCGCGATGTCGGCGGCGCCGATCAGGCCGAGGCCGCCGGCCCGGGCCGGCCCGGCGATCCGGGCGACCACCGGCTTGCCGAACTCCCAGAGCACGGCCAGCACGTCGGCGAGCATCTCGGCGGGCAGCCGGTCGCCGGGACCGGCCGCGGCGGTCTCCTTCAGGTCGACGCCGGAGGAGAAGACCGGGCCCTCGTGGGTGAGCACCACCACACGGCTGTCCGGGTCGGCGGCCGAGGCGGCGAGCGCGTCCAGCAGCTGCCCGAGCAGGGCGGTGGAGAGCGCGTTGCGGTTGGCGGGATTGTCGATTGTCATCGTGGTCACGCCGGCGGCGGTGACGGTACGGACCAGATCCATCCCGGAACTGTAAGACGTGCACACTTGACGCATGGCCGGCGCACTCCCCGATGGCGAACCCGTACCCACCGACGGGTCGCTCCCCGACGACGCCACCCGTGAGGTCGGCAAGAACGGGTTCGCCGTCTACGTGCACGTCCCGTTCTGCGCCAGCCGCTGCGGGTACTGCGACTTCAACACCTACACGGCGGCTGAGCTGGGCGGCGGGGCGAGCCGCGACGAGTACGCGGAGACCGTCCTGGCCGAGCTGGCCCTCGCGGCCCGGGTGATCGAGCCCGGCCCGGTCGGCACCGTCTTCGTCGGCGGCGGCACACCCACCCTGCTCAGCGCCGGTGACCTGGGCCGGGTCCTGGAGGGCATCGACCGTACGTGGGGGCTGGCCCCGGGCGCCGAGGTGACCACCGAGGCCAACCCGGAGTCGGTCGACCCGGCCTACCTGCGGCAGCTGCGCGCGGCCGGGTTCACCCGGATCTCGCTGGGCATGCAGTCGGCCGCCGACAACGTGCTGCGGGTCCTCGACCGCAAACACACCGCGGGTCGCGCCCCGCAGGCCGCGACCGAGGCGCGCGAGGCCGGCTTCGAGCACGTCAACCTGGATCTGATCTACGGCACGCCGGGGGAGAGCGCGGACGACTTCGCGCGCTCCCTGCGGACCGTCGTCGACGCCGGCGTGGACCACGTGAGCGCCTACGCGCTGATCGTCGAGGACGGCACCCGGATGGCCGGGCGGATGCGGCGGGGCGAGCTGCCCTACCCGTCCGACGACGTGGCCGCCGACCGGTATCTGGCCGCCGAGGCGGCGCTGACCGAGGCCGGCTTCGGGTGGTATGAGGTGTCCAACTGGGCACGGCCGGGCGGGGAGTGCCGGCACAACCTGCTCTACTGGACCGGCGCCGACTGGTGGGGTCTCGGGCCGGGCGCGCACAGCCACGTCGGCGGGGTGCGCTGGTGGAACGTCAAACACCCTTCGGCGTACGCCGGACGCCTTGCCGCGGGGGCGTCCCCGGGACACGCGCGGGAGCTGCTCACCGACGCCGACCGGCACCTGGAGGACGTGATGCTCCGGGTGCGGCTGCGCGAGGGCATCCCCCTGGACCGGGTCGACGCCACCGGCGCGGCGCAGGCCCTGGCGGACGGGCTGCTCGAGCCGGACGCCTACGAGCGGGGGCGGCTCGTGCTCACCCTGCGGGGCCGCCTGCTGGCCGACGCGGTCGTCCGCGACGTGCTGTAACAGCCGGTCTGACGCCTCCGGGCCCAATATCCGAGCCCGGTACGTACTTTCGATCATCGCGTTGTGACCGCCCGCGACGTAGACTGGCACTCTATTAGCGGGAGTGCCAGCAGGGGGAGGGGTCATATGAGTCTGGATGACCGCAAGCTCGAGGTGCTCCGGGCGATCGTCGAGGACTACGTCGAGACCCAGGAGCCGGTGGGCAGCAAGGCGCTGGTCGACCGGCACAAGCTCGGCGTCTCCCCGGCCACCGTGCGCAACGACATGGCGGTGCTGGAGGAGGAGGGCTACATCCGGCAGCCGCACACCAGCGCCGGCCGGGTGCCCACCGACGCCGGCTACCGGCTCTTCGTCGACCGGCTCACCAAGATAAAACCGCTGAGCCCGGCCGAGCGCCGCGCCATCGAGCGGTTCATGGTCGGCGCGGTCGACCTCGACGACGTGGTGCACCGCACCGTCCGGCTCCTGGCCCAGCTCACCCGCCAGGTCGCCGTCGTGCAATATCCGAGCCTGTCCCGCTCCGCGGTCCGCCATCTGGAGCTGGTGCCGATCTCCACCACCCGCCTGATGCTGGTGATGATCACCGACACCGGCCGGGTCGAGCAGCGCCTCGTGGAGATGCCCGGCCCGGTCGGCGACGGCGAGGTGTGGGAGCTGCGGCTCCGGGTCAACGAGAAACTGGCCGGTCAGCGGCTCTCCGACGCCCCGCCCCTCGTGCAGAAACTGGTCGAGGAGTCGGTCCCCGAGAGGCGCGCGGCGATGACCTGTTTGGCGTCGGTTCTGCTGGAGACTCTGGTCGAGCGGAGTGAGGAGCGCCTCGCCCTCGCGGGTACGGCCAACTTGACACGCGGGGGTGTGCTGGACTTCCAGGGCACGCTGCGGCCCGTCCTCGAGGCTCTCGAGGAGGAGGTCATCCTTCTGAAGCTCATCGGCGATCTGGAGCCCCGGACCACCCGGGTCCTGATCGGCGACGAGAATCAGATCGACAACCTGCGATCGGCGTCCGTGGTGAGCAGCGGTTACGGGCCGGGCACCACGATCGTTGGGGGGCTCGGCGTGCTGGGCCCCACCCGGATGGACTACCCCGGCACTATCGCTACCGTTCGTGCAGTGGCACGCTACGTTGGCGACCTGTTGGCACAGAATTGACGGATTCGCGCAGACATTGAGGACTCCAAACCCCGTGGCCAAGGACTATTACGGAATTCTCGGTGTGAGCCGGGAGGCAACCGACGACGAGATCAAGCGCGCCTACCGCAAACTGGCACGGCAGTACCATCCGGACGTCAATCCGGACCCGGAGGCGCACGACAAGTTCAAAGAGATCAACGCGGCGTATGAGGTCCTCTCCGACGACCAGAAGCGGCAGATCGTCGACCTCGGTGGCGACCCGCTCGCGCCGGGCGGCGGCATGCCCGGTGGAGCCGGTGGCGCCGGCCCGTTCGTCGGCTTCCAGGACATCATGGACGCGTTCTTCGGCACGGCGGCCGGTGGCGGCTCCCGTGGCCCGCGCCCGCGCACGCGTCCCGGCGCCGACGCGATCCTCCGGCTCGAGCTCGACCTGGTCGAGACCGCCTTCGGGGTGGAAGCGCCGATCACCGTCGACACCGCGGTCCTCTGCACCCAGTGCTCCGGCGCCGGCACCGCGCCCGGCACCCACCTGTCGACGTGCGAGGTCTGCTCCGGCCGTGGCGAGGTCCAGTCGGTGCAGCGCACCTTCCTCGGCCAGGTCGTCTCGTCCCGTCCGTGTCAGAACTGCCAGGGTCACGGCACGGTCATCCCCAGCCCGTGCCCGACCTGCGCCGGTGACGGCCGGATAAGGACTCGCCGCTCGCTGACCGTCAAGATCCCGGCGGGCGTCGAGGACGGCATGCGGATCCGTCTGGCCCAGCAGGGTGAGGTCGGCCCGGGCGGCGGCACCGCCGGCGACCTGTATGTGGAGATTCACGAGCGGCCGCACGACGTCTACTCCCGCAAGGGCGACGACCTGCACTGCCGGGTCACCCTGCCGATGACGGCGGCGGCCCTCGGCACCAGGATGACCATCAAGACCCTCGACGGCGAGGAGAACATCGAGGTCAAGCCGGGCACCCAGCCGGCCAGCACGCTGCGTATCCGGGGCAAGGGCGTCCCGCACCTGCGCGGCCAGGGCCGTGGCGAGCTGTTCGTGCACCTCGACGTCAAGACGCCGACCAAGCTCACCGCCGACCAGGAGCGGATGCTCCGCGAGTTCGCCAAGACCCGCGGGGAGGACGTCGCCGAGCTGAGCAAGCAGGGCGGGTTCTTCAGCCGGATGCGGGACGCCTTCAACGGCCACTGATCCGGTCCGTGACGAAACGCCGGGTGTGCCCTCTCGCGCACCCGGCGTCTTTTTGTGCCCGATCCGGGACGGGGAAGCGTCCGGTCCGGGACGGGGAGCGTCCGGTCCGGGACGGGGAGCGTCCGGTCCGGGACGGGGAGCGTCCGGCCCGGCAAGGGGCGCGCGGACGGCCCGCCGGCTGCTCCAGCGGCGCGCTGCAACGGTGCGGGCCGTGGTTCGGTAGCGTTCCGGGAATGTCCGCGCCGCTGTTCCTGGTCGAGAGCCTGCCCACCGGATCGTCGTTCACTCTCGACGGGCCGGAGGGGCACCACGCCGCCACCGTGCAGCGGCTGCGCGCCGGTGAGGCGCTGATCCTCGCCGACGGGCGCGGCGGCACCGCCCGGGCCGAGGTGACCGCGGTCGGCCGGGGCAGCGTCGAGGTGGCCGTTCTGAGCGTCGCCGAGGAGCCGTCCGCCGACCCGCGCCTGGTCGTCGTGCAGGGCATCGCCAAAGGTGACCGGGGTGAGCTGGCCGTGCAGGCGATGACCGAGGTCGGCGTCGACGAGATCGTGCCGTGGGCGGCGTCCCGATCGGTGGCCCAGTGGCGGGGTGACCGCGGGGCCAAGGCGCGCGACAAGTGGGCGGCGACCGCCCGGGAGGCCGCCAAGCAGGCGCGGCGCTCCTGGCTGCCGGCCGTCGCCGGTGACCCGGACTGCTCGACGAAGCAGGTCGCGGCCCGGCTGGCGGGGGCCGCTGCGGCGTTCGTGCTGCACGAGGAGGCCACCGAGCGGCTGACCGTGGCGGAGCTGCCCGCCTCCGGGGAGGTGGTGCTGGTCGTCGGCCCGGAGGGCGGTGTCAGCGACGCGGAGCTGGCGGTCTTCCGGGCGGCCGGCGCGGTGCCGGTGCGTCTGGGGACCGAGGTGTTGCGTACCTCCACCGCCGGCGTCGCCGCCCTGTCGGTGCTCGCCACCCGCCTCGGCCGCTGGTGACGGTGGGATCCGGCAGCGGGCCTCAGGACGGGCGGCGGGCCAGGGCCACGTAGGTGTGGAGGGCGAAGTCGATCGTGGCGCCGTGGGCCTCGACGACGGCGACGGTCTCGTCGATCACGGTGTGGCGGCGGGGCTCGTCGAGCATCCGGTACAGGGAGATCGAGTGCAGGTGGGCACGGTACTCGGCGGGGGTGTAGGAGCGGGCCGAGCGGTAGCGCAGGGTGCGCAGATCGGTGAACAGCTCCTCGATGCCGCCCAACTCCGGCCACTGCTCGGCGAACGGGCGCGGGGTGTCCGGAAGGTCGTCGGCGTGCAGTGAGTGCGGGGACTGCTCACCGGTCAGGCCGTGCCGGGCGTCGACCTCGGCCAGGGCGGTGTACAGCTCGCGGTCGGGGAGCAGGAAGACGTTCCAGAACGGGGCCAGCAGGCCGCCGGGGGCCAGCGCCTCGAACGCCAGCGCGTGGCGGTGTGCCCGATCGACCCAGTGCCAGGCCTGAGCGCTGATCACCAGCTGGTAGGGGCGGTCCGGGCACCACTGCTCGAACGTGGACTCGACCACCGGCACGCCGGGAACGGTGCGCCGCAGCACGGCCGCCATCCGAGGATCCGGTTCCAGGCAGGTGAGGTCGATGTCGTGGGCCGCGAACAGCGCCGACGCCTTGCCGGTGCCGGCGCCCACCTCCAGCACCGGTCCGGGACCGGCCAGCTCCAGGATCTCGGTGGCCAGGTCGGCCGGGTAGCTCGGGCGGACCCGGTCGTACTCCTCGGCCAGTTCCCCGAAGACCTGTGCCCGTTCACGCGTCGTCATGACCGCCAACCTAGCCGGGACGGGACCGGACGGCCCCGCCCCGGGGACGGGTCAGATCGTGATCTCGACGGACCGGCGGGGGTCGTCCAGGGCGTGGGCGGCGATCACCGTGTAGGCGCCGGGGACCGTCTGCCAGCCGTCGTTCCACACCTGGAAGGCACGCTCCGGAATCGGGATCGTCACGGTGACGGACTCGCCCGGCTCGGCGTCGACCGTCGCGAAACCGGCCAGCCAGCGCTCCGGCCGCTCCACCGGCGAGTCGCCGTCCGGGTCGGGGGAGGCGGTCAGGGTGTCGGCGCCGGGCGCCAGGTAGACCTGCACGACCTCACGGCCGGCGCGCCAGCCGGTGTTCGTGACGGTCACCCGCACCTCGGACCCGGAGTGCGCCAGATGGTCGTACGACCAATCGGTGTATCCGAAGCCGTGACCGAAGGCGAACAGTGGCTCGGTCGCCTGCCGCAACCACCCGCGGTAGCCGATGAAGATGCCCTCGTCGTAACCGAGCGTGCCGTCCGAGGGCTGGACCTCGAGCACCGGGCAGTCCTTCTCGCTGCGCGGCCAGGTGGTCGGCAGCCGTCCGCCCGGCTCGGCGACCCCGAGCAGCACGTCGGCGAGCGCGGCGCCCGCCTCCTGGCCGGGGAACCAGGTCAGCAGCACCGCCGCCACCTCCCCGGACCACGGCAGCAGCACCGGCGAACCGGCGTTGACCACGACGATCGTCCGCGGGTTGGCCGCCGCGACCCGGGACACCAGCTCGTCCTGACGACCGGGCAGAGCCAGCGAGGTACGGTCGAAGCCCTCCGACTCGACCTGCTCGGTGGTGCCGACCACGACCACCGCGACATCCGACCGGGCGGCCAGCTCGACCGCCTCGGCGATCAGCCCCTCCTCGTCCGGCCCCGGCGCCCGGTGACCCAGCGTGGTCGACACCGAGTGGGCGGCACCCGGCTCGAAGGTCTGCCGCAGCAGCACCGGAACCGGCACGCCGGCCTCCAGCGTGACCGTGAATCGCTGCTCCCGCGGGTGCAGCAGCAGGTCGGCGCGGCCGGTGCCGGGCGGGTGCAGCGAGCCCTGGTAGAGCTTCTCCCCGCCGACGATCAGCTCGAACGCGCCGAATCCGGAGACGGCCAGGACGTGCTCGCCGCCGGCCTCGGGCGTCAGCTCGGTGCGCAGCTCCAGGGTGGTGATCCCGGCCACGTCGAGCCCGGCGGGCGGGTCGCCGATCCAGCGGATGGTGGCCGTCTCGACCGGCACGTCGTGCTCGTGGATCACGAACCGGAACGGCGCCCAGCCGGGGCCCTGCGCGGCCGGCAGGAACGGGCGCGGGTCGGCGCCGATCGCGTACGCCACGTCGACCCCGGGCAGGTCGTGACGCAGCCCGTCGAGCGGGGAGATCACGTGCCGCGGGGTGACCTGGGCGCTGCCGCCGCCGAGCACCCGGGCGTCGGTGGCCAGGGCGCCGATCACCGCGACCCGGGTCAGTTCGGCCGGCTCCAGCGGGAGCGCGCCGTCGACGTTGCGGGCCAGCACGAACGAGCCCACGGCCACGTCGTGCGCCACGTCGTCGCCGTCCTCGTCGAGGGGGAGGGCGGGCGTCTCCAGCAGGTCCAGCGCGCCGGTCCGCGCGGCGAGGAGCAGCACACGGCGTACCTTCTCGTCGATCACGTCCTCATCGACGGCGCCGGACCGGACCGCCTCGACCAGCGCCGGGCCCCACGGGTTGTCCATCGCGGGCATGGCGATGTCGAGGCCGCCGAGCGCGGAGGCCACCGTGTCGCGGGCCGCCCGCCAGTCGGAGACGACGACCCCGTCGAAGCCCCACTCACGCTTGAGGATCTCGTCCTGGATGCGCCCGTTGGCGGCCATCGACGCGCCGTTGACCCCGTTGTACGCGCTCATCACGCCCCACCCGCCGGACGCCGCGACCCGCTCGAACGGCGCCAGGTACAGCTCGCGCAGGGCCCGCTCCGGGATCCGCACGTCCACGGTCATCCGGTCGGTCTCGAAGTCGTTGCCGACCAGGTGTTTCACCGTGGTGCCGACGTGGTGCTGCTGGACGCCCTCGACGAAGCCGACGGCGATCTCGCCGGTCAGCAGCGGGTCCTCGGAGTAGCACTCGAAGTGCCGGCCGCCGAGCGGGGTGCGGTGCAGGTTGACGGTCGGGCCGAGCAGCACGTGCACGCCCTTGCGCCGGGACTCCTGGCCGAGCAGCCGGCCGGCCCGGCGGGCCAGCGCCACGTCCCACGTGGCGGCGAGCGCGGTGGGGCTGGGCAGGGCGACCGACGGGTCGTCCGGGGTGTACCCGGTGCCGCGGACGCCGACCGGGCCGTCCGACATGACGAGCGAGCTCAGCCCGATCCGGGGGATCGCCGGCAGCGACCAGAAGTCCTGTCCGGTCAGCAGCGAGACCTTCTCCTCCAGGCTGAGCTGCCGGAGCAACGGGTCGAGGTCGATCATGAGAGCGCTCCCAGGGGTGTGTCGGAGGATCCGTCGACCATCTAAGCCCACGTCCGGCCCATAAGATCCATCAGGTGGAAAACTCCTGCCTGTTCTGCCGGATCGTGGCCGGCGAGATCCCCGCGAGCATCGTGCATCGGACCGGGACGACGGTGGCGTTCCGGGACATCGACCCCAAGGCGCCCACCCACGTCCTGGTGATCCCGGTCGCCCACCACGCGAACGTGGTCGAGCTCGCCGCCGATCCCGCCGCGGCCGCCGACGTGCTGGCCACCGCCGCGAGGGTCGCCGAGATCGAGGGGCTGGACGACGGCTTCCGGGTCATCTTCAACACCGGGGCCCACGGCGGCCAGGAGGTCTTCCACGTGCACGCGCACGTCGTCGGCGGCGCGCCGCTCGGCCCGATGCTGGCCGGACAGTGAGCACGCCCGCCCCGCGCTACGAGCGGGCCGCACGCCAGGCCCAGGCCGACGGCCGGATCCCCGCGCTCTCCGTCGCGCTGCACCGCGCCGACCGGGAGCCGTGGGTCTTCACCGTCGGCGACTCCGGCAACCCGGAGCACCCGCTCGGGCCGGACACCCGGTTCCGGATCGGCTCGGTCACCAAGACCTTCACCGCGGCGCTGGTCATGCAGGCGCGCGACGATCGCCTGCTCGACCTGGACCGGCCCCTCTCGGCGTACCTCGACGTGCCGGCGCACGGCGACGCCACGATCCGGCGGCTGCTGTCGCACACGGCCGGGTTCCAGCGGGAGCCGTACGGCGACGTCTGGGACAGCCTGCTCGCCCCCGACGCCGGCCGGATGCTCGCCGAGCTGGACCGGGCCGAGCGGGTGCTGCCGAACGCCCGCCGCTTCCACTACTCCAACCTGGGCCTCGCCGTCCTCGGGCAGCTCGTCGCCAAGCTGCGCGGCGGCACCTGGGCGGAGATCGTCGCGGAACGGATCCTCGGCCCGCTCGGGCTGGCCGCCACCACCGTCGCCCGGCCGGCCCAGGCCGCGGTCGGCTACCTGGTCGACGCGTACTCCGACGCGGCCCGCCCGGAGCCCCCGGTGGACGTGGCCGGGCTCGCGCCCGCGGCCCAGATCTGGAGCACCGCCGGCGACATGGCGCGGTGGGCGGCGTTCCTGGCGAGCCCGGAGATCGTCGACCCGGACGGCCGGGTGCTCGCCGCCGCGACCGTCGACGAGATGCGCTGGCCGGCGACCACCACCGACGAGAACCTGTGGGCGCTCGGGTTCGGTCTCGGCCTGATCCTGGCCCCGGAGGGCAAGCGCGTCATGCACGTCGGCCACGACGGGGCGATGCCCGGCTTCCTGGCCGGCGTCTACGGCCGGCGCGGCGGCGACGGCAACCCGGGAGCGCTGGGCTGCGCGGTGCTCGGCTCCTCCGGGACCGCCGGGCAGACCAACGAGCTGGTGCACGAGCTGCTGCGGATCGCGGTCGAGTCGGACCCGGCGGACATCCGCCCGTGGCGCCCGGCGCCGCCCGCCCCGGCCGCCTACCGCCCGGTGCTGGGCCGCTGGTGGAGCGAGGGGATGGAGTTCGTCTTCGCCTGGCACGACGGGCAGTTGCAGGCGCGCCTGGTGGAGGCGCCGGCGAGCCGCCCGCCGGCGATCTTCGAGCCGCTGCCGGACGAGGTCGACGTGCTCCGGACGATCTCCGGGCGGGAGGCGGGCGAGCTGCTGCGGCTGACCCGCGACGACCGGGGCGGGGTGGCCCGCATGCACTGGGCGACCTACCGCTTCACCAGGGCCCAGGAGGCCTTCGACGGCGGTCGCGCGTCGGACGGCCCCGAATAGCGGACCGGCGATAATGGCATCGGCGGGCGGGCGGGCGAGCGGATAGGATGGCACGATCCTTGAGCGAGCCGCCCGACCCGGACGGCGATGAAGAAGAGAGCAGGTGGCGGAGGCCCTTCGGGCCACCCTATGACCGGTACGCCGAACGAATCCAGCACTGGCTCGACCAGCCCGGTGCGGGCGCAGACCAAGATCTCGGTGAGCGATCCGAAGATCATGGTGAACCTGCTCGGCGCCAAGGACGAGATCCTCCGGCTCATCGAGCGCACCCTCGACAGTGACGTGCACGTCCGCGGCAACGAGATCACCATCACCGGCGATCCCGCCGAGAACGCGACCGCGGAGCGTCTCTTCTCCGAGCTGATCGAGCTGATCGAGAAAGGCGAGACGCTCAGCGTCGACGCCGTCCGCCGCACCCTCCGGATGCTCGAGGAGAACACCTCCGAGCGGCCGGCCGAGGTGCTCACCCTCAACATCCTGTCCCGCCGCGGGCGCACCATCCGGCCCAAGACGCTGGGGCAGAAACACTATGTCGACGCCATCGACAAGAACACGATCGTCTTCGGCATCGGCCCCGCCGGCACCGGTAAGACGTATCTGGCGATGGCCAAGGCCGTGCAGGCGCTGCAGGCCAAGCAGATCAACCGGATCATCCTGACCCGGCCGGCCGTCGAGGCGGGGGAGCGGCTCGGCTTCCTGCCCGGCACGCTGACCGAGAAGATCGACCCGTATCTGCGGCCGCTCTACGACGCCCTGCACGACATGCTCGACCCGGAGACCATCCCGCGCCTGATGGCGGCCGGGACGATCGAGGTCGCGCCGTTGGCGTACATGCGTGGCCGTACTCTCAACGACGCCTTCATCATCCTGGACGAGGCGCAGAACACCACGCCCGAGCAGATGAAGATGTTCCTGACCCGTCTCGGGTTCGGGGCGAAGATCGTGGTCACCGGCGACGTCACCCAGGTCGACCTGCCCGGCGGCACCACCAGCGGCCTCCGGGTCGTGCGGGAGATCCTGCGCGACGTCGAGGACGTGCACTTCGCGGAGCTGTCCAGCTCCGACGTGGTGCGTCACCGCCTGGTCGCCGAGATCGTCGACGCCTACGCCCGGTTCGACGCGGCGCAGGAGCAGCAGGCCGCACAATCCGTCCACGCCGTGCCGGGCCGGGCCGCCAGCGGTGGCCGGACACCGGGCCGACGGCGCTGATACACAAGGGGTAATCGCACCACTATGTCCATCGAGATCGCCAACGAGTCGGGAGTCGAGGTCGACACCGACGCGATTCTCGCGGTTGCCCGGCACGCCCTGGACGAGATGGGGGTCAACCCCCTCGCCGAGCTGTCGATCCTGCTCGTCGACATCGACTACATGGCCGAGCTGAACCATCGGTGGATGGGCAGCGACGGCCCGACCGACGTGCTCGCGTTCCCGATGGACGAGGGCAGCGTCGACCACGGCCCGGGCGAGTCCGGGGCCGGGGAGCCAGCGCTGCTCGGCGACATCGTGCTCTCCCCGGAGGTGGCCGCCAAGCAGGCGACCGTCGCCGGGCACGCCGCCGCCGACGAGCTGCACCTGCTCACCGTGCACGGCGCGCTGCACCTGCTCGGCTACGACCACGCCGAGCCGGAGGAGGAGCGGGAGATGTTCGCTCTGCAGAACAAGCTTCTGCAGAGCTGGCGTGCCGGACGTAAAGCCGGCTGATCGTGGACCCCGCGTCGGCCGGCCTACCGGATCTGCAACTGATCACTCTCGCGGTCGTGCTGGTGCTCCTCGCCGGCCTGGCCTCGATGACGGATGCCGCGCTGGCGACCGTCTCCCACGCCCGCGCCACCGAGCTGGCCCGGGAGGGGAAACGGGGCGCCGGCGCGCTGGCCGCGGTCGCCTCCGACGTGGTGCGCTACGTCAACCTGCTGCTCCTGCTGCGCCTGCTCTGCGAGCTGACCGCAACCACGCTGGTGGCGCTGGTGGCCGTCGACACGTACGGCATCGGCTGGCAGGCCGCGCTGGTGTCGGCGGGCGCGATGACGCTGGTCAGCTTCGTCGTGGTGGGGGTGGCCCCGCGTACTCTGGGGCGCCAGCACGCGTATGCGGTGGGCCGGGCGACCGCCCCGCTGGTGCGCTGGCTGGGCAAGGTCCTCAACCCGCTCGCCAAGCTGCTGATCCTGATCGGTAACGCGGTGACCCCCGGCAAGGGGTTCCCCGAGGGGCCGTTCGGCAGCCAGGTGGAGCTGCGCGAACTGGTCGACCTGGCCGAGCAGCGCGGCGTGGTGGAGCACGGCGAGCGCGAGATGATCCACTCGGTGTTCACGCTGGGTGACACGATCGCCCGCGAGGTGATGGTCCCGCGGACCGAGATGGTGTGGATCGAGGCGCCCAAGACCCTGCAGCAGGCGCTCTACCTGTTCCTGCGGTCCGGGTTCTCCCGGATCCCGGTGATCGGCGAGAGCGTCGACGACGTGCTGGGCGTGCTCTATCTCAAGGACGTGATCCGGCGCACGCAGAACGGCGATCCCGCCGCTACCGCGCAGCCGGTCGCCGACGCGATGCGCCCGGCGAACTTCGTGCCCGAGTCGAAACCGGTCGACGACCTCCTCTCCGAGATGCAGGCCGCCCGCAACCACCTGGTCATCGTGGTCGACGAGTACGGTGGCACCGCCGGCCTGGTCACCATCGAGGACATCCTGGAGGAGATCGTCGGTGAGATCACCGACGAGTACGACGTCGAGCGGCCACCGATCGAGCACCTCGACGACGGGGCGGTCCGGGTGACCGCACGCCTGCCGATCGAGGACCTCGGCGACGTCTTCGGCGTCGAGTTGCCCGCCGAGGAGGTCGAGACGGTGGGTGGCCTGCTCGCGCAGACACTGGGCCGGGTGCCGATCCCCGGCGCGAAGGCCGAGGTCAGGGGCCTGCACCTGACCGCTGAGGGGACCACCGGCCGGCGGAACCGGATCGATTCGGTGCTGGTGCGCCGGATCCGTCCGGAGCCCGGGGCCGAGCAGACCGATGAGAACGTTGCCGAGAACGAGGAAAGACAACCCGCCGATGCCTGATCAGACCGTTGCCGACAATGCGCTGAGCGCCGAGGACGCCAAGCTGGTGACCCTCGCGCGTCACTCCCGGACCCGGGTGGGTGCGGCCGAGGGCGCGGCGGTCCGCGACCAGGACGGCCGCACCTACGCGGCCGCTTCGGTGAGCCTGCCCAGCCTGACCGTGACGGCGCTGCAGCTCGCCGTGGCGCAGGCGGTGTCGTCCGGCGCCACGAAACTGGAGGCGGCCGCGGTCGTCACCGAGGCGTCCGCACTGGAGAGCGCGGGCCTCGCGGCGGTCCGTGACCTCGCGGCCGACGCGCCGGTGCACCTGGCGGGCCCGGACGGCTCGCTGTCCGGCACGGTTCTCTGATGGCCGAGAACGATCAGCAGCGGCCCGCGCCGGGTGAGCGGCGTCTCACCGCCGGGGAGCGCAACGAGCAGCGGCGGCAGGAACGCAGGGCGGCCCGGCGGGCCGAGGAGCAGCAGGGCACGGGTCAGGGCGGACGCAAACCCGGCGGGCCCGCCGGCGGCAGAGCAAACCCCTCATCCGGTACGCGCAATGGCGGCGCCGCCACGGGCCGAGGCGGACCGGCGCCCCGTGGAAACGGATCACCGGCCGGGCCTACGGGTAAGGCCGGCGGCACGGGCGGCTTCCGGGAACGGGGTGGTGCTTCGGGGGACGGCGACGTCCGTACCCCGCAAAGGGTCAAGAAGCACCGGCACAAAGCCGCACGCGCTGTCGCACCGCAAGACGACGTCTACCGTGCGGGTTTCGCCTGTTTCGTCGGCCGGCCGAACGCCGGCAAGTCGACCCTGACCAACGCCATCGTCGGGCAGAAGATCGCGATCACCTCGAACAAGCCGCAGACCACCCGGCACGTGATCCGCGGCATCCTGCACCGGCCGGACGCGCAGCTCGTGCTGGTCGACACGCCGGGTCTGCACCGGCCCCGGACCCTGCTCGGCGAGCGGCTGAACGACCTGGTCCGCGAGGTGTGGAGCGAGGTCGACGTGATCGGGGTCTGCTTCCCGGCGGACGAGCCGATCGGGCGTGGCGACCGGTTCATCTCCTCGGAGATCAGCGAGCTCAAGGCCAAGGTCATCGCCGTGGTGACCAAGGTGGACCTGGTCGACCCGCAGACCCTGGCGCAGCGGCTGCTCGCCGTCGCCGAGCTGTACGACTTCGCCGACATCGTCCCGGTCAGCGCGGTCTCCGGGCACCAGGTGGAGATCCTGACCGACGTCATGGTCAAGCACATGCCGGAGTCGCCGCAGCTCTACCCGGACGACGTGCTCACCGACGAGCCGGAGCAGGTGCTGATCGGCGAGCTGATCCGTGAGGCCGCGCTGGAGGGCGTCCGCGACGAGCTGCCGCACTCGATCGCGGTGCTCGTCGAGGAGATGCTGGTCGAGGGCAACCTCACCCGGATCTTCGCGGACATCTACGTGGAACGTGACAGCCAGAAGTCGATCGTGATCGGCGCCCGGGGCGCGCGACTCAAGGAGGTCGGCACCCGGGCCCGCACGGAGATCGAACAGTTGCTCGGTCGCCGGGTCTACCTGGACCTGCACGTTCGAGTGGCGAAGGAATGGCAGCGAGACCCCAAACAGCTGCGTAAGCTCGGTTTTTGATCGAAACTTGGACATTCTCTGACTATGGTGAACTTCACCATAGTTTGCACAGGTTGACTCGGCGCGGGTAACACCTTGGTCCATGCGAAATCGGTACCTGGACCTGCTGCGTGCCGTGGCGACCGTCCGGGTCGTGATCTATCACATCACCGGCTGGGCCGCGCTCACCGTGGTCCTGCCGGCGATGTCGCTGATGTTCGCACTGGCGGGGTCGCTCATGGCGGCCTCGCTGGACCGGTTCGGGGTGTGGGCGGTCGAGCGCCGGATCCGTCGCCTGCTGCCGTCGCTGTGGGTGATCGCCGCGGTCGCGGTCACCGTCATGCTGGCCACCGGCACCTCCCACGGAAACCCGAGGCTGCTGCTCTGGGGCTTCCCGATCGACACGCCGGAGGCCACCGGCTGGTGGATCCAGGGGCTCGGCCACACCTGGTACCTGCGTGACTTCCTCTGGATGGTGCTGCTGTCGCCGCTGGCGCTGCCCGTCTACCGCCGGTTTCCCCTGGCGACGGTCCTCACGCCGTACCTCGCCCTGATCGTGATCACGGTGGCCGGGCTGACCGTGCCGCCGGTCGCGCAAAGCCTCGCCCTCTACGGCGGGGCGTGGCTGCTCGGCTTCGCCCACCACGACGGCCACCTGGACCGCCTCGGCCGCCGCAGGCTCCTCGGCATCGCCGCCGCCGTCGCCGTCCCGGCCGTCGCGTGGATCGTCACCCACCCCGGCCCGCGTGGCTGGGACCTCAACGACATCCCGCTCGGCAACGCCCTCTGGTCGGCCGCCTTCATCCTGGTGGCGCTCGGCTGCGTGCGGCCGGTGATCAGCGGGAACCGCGTCCTCACCGTGCTCAACGCCCGCGCCCTCACGATCTACCTGTGGCACGTGCCGGTGGTCGTGGCGGTCACCCAGTTCGCCGAACGGCACGGCCTGCCACTCATCGGCTGGGTCGGCGTCAGCTGGCGGCTCGTCGTCGTCACCGTCCTGCTGGCCGGGGTGATCGCCGCCGTCGGCTGGATCGAGGACGTGGCCGCCGGCCGGCCCCCGGTGCTGCTGCCCGGCCGGCGGATCCCCGTCCCCGTTTCGCCCGCTCCGGCCGGCAGACGCGAGCCGGAGCCGGCCGTCAGCCTCCGTTGACCCGCACGTCGCCGCTGCCGGTCCGCAACTCCAGGACCTTGTCGGAAGTCGGGTTGTCGGTGATCCCGAAGACCTCGTGATCGCCGGAGCCGCTCACGGCGCGCACCCGGTAGTCCCCGGAGGGCACCATCAGGTCGATGTCACCGCTGCTCGCCGAGGCGGTCACCGACGCCGCCCCGGACAGCTTGAGATTGATGTCGCCGGACGAGGCCTTGGCCGTCACCGGGCCGGTCACGTCCAGCACCGACAGGTCGCCGTCATGCGCCTCGAGGCTCACCTCGGAGCCGCCGATCACGCTGAGGTCACCCGAGGTCGCCCGCACCTTCACCGGACCCGACCCGTTCTCCACCATCACGTCGCCGGACGTCACCTTCAGATCCACCGGGCCCGTCCCGCGCAGCATCACGTCGCCGGACCGCAGCTCACCTTTCACCGCCACCCCCGGGGGCGCGGTGATCACGAAGTCGACCCGGCAGTCGCGGCCGCAGTCGCCGTCCAGAGTGAGCACGCCACCGGTCAGCTGGTAGGAGCCGCCCGGATCGGTGCCGCCGTAGATCACCCGCCGGATCCGGGTCTCGGTCGCCGACGCGTCGGTCTCCACGGAGACGTTGCTCGCGCCACCGGCCAGTGTGATCTCGGTGACCTTGGCCTTCTCGGTGTCATCGAACGTCATCCGAGCTCCCACCACGCCGTCACAGCCGGCCAGGGCGCCCACCGAGACGGCGGCGAGGATCAGGGCAACTCTGCGGGTCATGCCCTGACGCTATTTCCGCCGGGCATCGGTTGGCCATCGGTCCCGTCCCCTAGACGACCCTGAGATCCGGGTCAGGGTCTGTCGTAGGCAGGGGGCAGAATGGCGGGGTGCCCGCCGGATACCGCCGCCAGCTCTACCGCGACGACGCGGTGGTCCTGCGTGTGCAGAAACTCGGCGAGAGCGACCGGATCGTCACGCTGCTGACCCGCCGCCACGGCCGGCTCCGAGCGGTGGCCCGCGGCGTGCGGCGGACCAGCTCGCGTTTCGGCGCCCGGCTCGAGCCGTTCGGCCACATCGACCTGCAGCTCGCCGGCTCCCCCGAGGGGCTGGGCAGCTCACTGCACTCGGTCAGCCAGGTCGAGGCGGTCACCCTCTACGGCAAGAGCTTCCTCACCGACTATCCCCGCTACACCGCGGCCAGCGCCATCTGCGAGACCGCCGAGCGGCTCACCCCGGTCGAGCGGGAGCCCGCGCTGCGCCTCTTCCAGCTCACCCTCGGGGCGCTCAAGGCGCTCTCCGCCGGCGAGCACGCGGGGAGCCTGGTGCTCGACGCCTACCTGCTGCGCGCGATGGCCTTCGCCGGCTGGGCGCCCGCGATCACCGAGTGCGCGGTCTGCGGCACCGCCGGGCAGCACGCGGCGTTCTCGGTGCCGGCCGGCGGCTCGGTCTGCCCCGACTGCCGGCCACCCGGCTCCGCCCACCCCAGCCCCGACACCCTCGGCCTGATGTCCGCCCTCACCTCCGGCGACTGGGCGGTGGCGGACGCGTCCGCGCCGTCGGTGCGCCGTGAGTGCAGCGGGCTCGTCGCCGCCCACCTGCAATGGCACATGGAGCGGGCACTGCGCTCGCTCCCGCTTGTCGATCGACGGGAGTTGAACCTGTGAGCCCGCGTCCGCCCACCCCGCACATCTCCGGCGCCCGGCCACCCCAGCTGCCCGCCGCGGCGCTGCCCAAACACGTGGCGATCGTCATGGACGGCAACGGCCGCTGGGCCAAGGACCGCGGGCTCTCCCGGACCAAGGGGCACGAGCAGGGGGAGCACTCGCTCTTCGACACCATCGAGGGCGCCATCGAGATCGGCATCCCCTACCTCTCGGCGTACGCGTTCTCCACCGAGAACTGGAAGCGCTCGCCCGAGGAGGTGCGCTTCCTGATGGGCTTCAACCGCGACGTCATCCGCCGCCGCCGTGACCAGCTCGTCGACCTCGGTGTGCGGGTCGTCTGGTCCGGGCGGGCCGGCCGGCTGTGGAAGAGCGTCATCTCCGAGCTGCAGACCGCCGAGGAGATGAGCCGCCACAACACGAAGCTGACCCTGCAGTTCTGCGTCAACTACGGCGGCCAGGCGGAGATCGCCGACGCGGCCGCGGCCATCGCGCGGGACGTGGCGGCCGGCAAGCTCAAAGCCGACAAGATCACCGAGAAGACCATCGCGAAATACCTGTACCACCCGGAGATCCCCGAGGTGGACATGTTCCTGCGGCCGTCCGGCGAGCAGCGTACGTCGAACTTCCTGCTCTGGCAGTCGGCGTACGCCGAGATGGTCTATCTGGACACTCTCTGGCCCGACTTCGACCGGCGCCACCTGTGGTATGCGTGCGAGCTCTTCGCCCAGCGGGACCGGCGCTTCGGCGGCGCCCTGCCCAACCCGGTCAGCCCCACGTGAGCGGCGTCCGTCACCTCTGGATCGCCCGCCACGCCGAGGCCACCGACGACGAGACCGGGCTCAGCGCCACCGGTGAGCAGCAGGCGGCGCTCCTCGGTGAACGGCTGAGCGGCGTCCCTCTCACGGCGATCAGCCACAGCCCGCAGGCCCGCGCGGTGCGTACCGCCGCGATCGTCTCCGGCCACCTGCCGGGCGTGCCGGTGCGGGTCGCCGACGAGCTCGACGACCGCTTCCCGGCCGACGAGCCGGCCGCGTCCGCCGCGATGATCGCCCGCTTCACCGGTCCGGCTCCCACGGAGACCCACGAGCTGGTCGTCACGCATGCCTTCCAGGTCGCGTGGTTCGTCCGGGACGCGCTGGAGACACCCGAGTCACGCTGGCGGGACGTCATTCCGGCCAACACCGGGCTCACGGTGATCCGCTACTTTCCGGGCGGGCGTACCCGGGTGATCGTCTTCAATGACCTGTCGCATCTGCCTGAGGCGTTGCGGTGGACCGGGTCGCCGCCGGAGCTCCGCCTTTGACGCCTGCCGCCTCGGCTCCGCCTTTGGCGCCCTCCGCCTGGGCTCGGCCTTTGGCGCCCGCCGTCTGAGTTCAGGCTTTGGCGCCCGCCGCTTGGGCTCCGCCTTTGAAGCCCGTCGTCTGAGTTCAGGCTTTGGCGCCCGCTGCCGGAGATCCGCCTGCGGCGCCGCCGCCGGTCTGGTCCGGCGGCTGTGCCGGGGATCTCAGGTGGTCAGGGCCGTTATCGCGGCGTCCAGGTCGCTCAGGTCCGGGAGCACCACGTGGGCGCCCGCGGCGGTCAGGTCGGCAGCCGTCGGCGCGCCCGTCGCCACCGCGATCGCCTGTGCGCCGTTGGCCAGCGCGGCGGTCACGTCGTGCTCGGTGTCGCCGATCACCACCGGGTGGAAGTCCTCGCCGTACTTCGCGCGGGCCCGCTCCATGCAGCGGCGCACCAGCGTGGCCCGCACGCTGTCGTCGGTGCCGTAACCACCGATCTCCGCGTCGAACGAGCCCTCCAGACCGAACGCCGCCACCTTGATCGCCGCCACCTCCGGATGGTTGCCCGTCACCAGCGTCTGCACCACCTGAGGGTCGGCGTCCAGACGGGCCAGCACCTCGCGGACCCCCGGCATCAGATATCCGTGCACCGCGAACTCGTGCTTGATCTCGTGGATCGCCTCCACATAGCGGGCGAAGAACCGCTCGTGCGTGCAGTCGGTCACCCCGTGCACGGCGAACACCTCGGTGCAGATGTCGGTGTCGGTGCGCCCGCCGAAGTTCGGCGTGGCCCGCCACTCCACCCCGGTCACCTCGGTGAACGCCGCCTTCCACGCCTTGGTGGTCACCCCGCCGCCGCGCAGCAGGGTGTAGTCGATGTCCCACATCACCAGCCGCCTCACTCGGCCAGCACCCGCTCGATGTGCTCGACCTTGGCGGTCAGCGCGCCGGTGACACCCGGCCGGACATCTGCCTTCAACGACAGGCTGACCCGAGGGGAGACCCGCGCGACGGCATCGACGGCCTGCTTGACCACGGCCATCACCTCGTCCCACTCGCCCTCGATCGTGGTGAACATGGCATCGGTCCGGTTCGGCAGACCGGAGGCCCGGACGACCCGGACCGCCTCGGCGACGGCGTCCCCCACGGACTCACCGGCCCCGATGGGCGTGACGGAGAAGGCAACCAGCATGACCTCATCCTCCCAGCCCGACCCCACTTGAGTCGATCAACGCTCATGACTAGACTTGTCGCATGCGCACCTGGTGTGAGACTAGGGGCATAGTCTGGAGAGGCTGGTGACCGTATGGGGGTGCTGATGCGCGAGGGCAGCATCGTGGAGATCGACGAGGAGGCGTTCGCCGACGCGGCCGCGCTCCTCGGGACGTCCGGGTGGAGCGACACGATAAATGCGGCGTTGTGGGAGATCGGCAAGATCCGGCGGCGTCTGGCGGCTTTCGAGCTTCTGGGTGAGATGGGAGCCGCGGGCGACTTCGACGAGTTCCTGGACAAGCGGAGCTATCGCCGGTGAGCGCCACCTATCTCGTGGACACGAGCGCCTTCATACGTCTGTCGTCCCAGCCACACCTGAAACAGGAGTGGATTTCCCAGATGGCCGCGGGGCGGTTGGCCCTCTGCCCTCTGACCGAATTGGAGATCCTCTACACGGCGCAATCCATGGAGCATCGGCGCCGGTTGGAGCAGACTTTTGCGGCCTTCTACGTCTGGGTGCCGATCTCCGACCGTGCCATCGATCGAGCGGCGGTCGTTCAGGCCGACATGACGAAACTGGGGATGCAGCGCTCCGCCGGGGTCGTCGATCTCCTCGTTGCAGCCACAGCGGAAGAGCACCACATGACGGTTCTGCATTACGACCGTGACTTTGCGAATCTCGCCAGAGTCACCGGTCAGTCGGTCGAGTGGGTCACGACGCCAGGGACGGTGAGTTGAATGGTCAAGCGACTGGTGGAGGTCGACAGGGAGGCTCTCGCCGAGGCCGCAGCGATTCTGGGCACGAACGGCGTTCAGGAGACGGTGGCCGCGGCCTTGGCCGAGATGGCCACTCTTCACCGGCGAGTGCGGGAGCACGACGACGAGTTGGCGCGGCGACGAGGCGATCACCCTATGCCTGAAAACTATCAGTGATCGGCGTTTGTCGGTATCGGGTCGGCGGGGGAGTGCGGCCGGCGGGAGGGCTGCGTAGGTTCGCCGGGTGGCAGTGGAGCGAATCGATGCGTCAGTGGCGGGGCGGTGGCGGCTCGGGGATCGGGTCGTCAACCGGATGGGGTTCGGGTCGATGCGGCTCACCGTTCGGAACGATCGGGAACGTGCCGTTGCGGTTCTGCGGCGGGCCGTTGAGCTGGGGGTCGATCACATCGACACGGCGGCCTTCTACTTTTCGCCGGGTGGGATTCTGGATGGGGAGGCAGGGGAAACCCGGTATGCGGCCGAACTGATTCGGGACGGGCTCCGGCCGTACCCGGAAGGGCTTTTGATCGCGACCAAAGTCGGACCGGATCGCCTGCCGGATGGCAGCTGGGGGGAAGCGGTCACCGCGGGGCGGCTACGTCATCAGGTGGAGGACAATCTGTGCCGGCTCGGTGTGGAGGCACTCGACCTGGTCAATCTTCGGATCGTGCGGCCGGTCGGGCCGGAAGAGGTCGCCGAACGATTCGGGGCGCTCGCTGACATGCGGGCCGAAGGGCTGATCCGTCATCTCGGACTTTCCAATGTGCGCTGGGAGCACGTCGAAGCGGCGCGGCGGATCGCGCCGGTCGTATGTGTGCAGAATGCGTTCGCCACGGACCTTCGCCGGCATTTCGACCTACTGCGGAAATGCGGTGAGGAGGGGATCGCCTTCGTGCCGTTCTTCGCGATCGCCGGCACCGCGCGCGAAGACGGCCCGGACTCCTCGAAAACGCCGACGGAATACGACGGCGAGAACGGGCCGGAATGGCGAATCGCCGCCGCGCGCGGGGTCACCGGGCATCAGGTGCGGCTGGCCTGGACCTTGCAGCAGGGCGCGCACGTGCTCGCGATCCCGGGCACCGGCGACGTCGCTCACCTGGAGGAGAACATCGCCGCCGGCGCGCTACGGCTGACCGCTGACGAGATGGCCGCAATCGATCAGCGCCGGTAGCGGAGCATCCCGGACACCTCGGCCGCGAGATCGATGCTGGCCTCGATCTCGGCCTTACGGATCGACACGCTCTCGATGTTGAAGCCGTAGGGCAGGCCCAGGTGCTCGCAGAAATCGATCAGGTCGCGGGCGATCGCCACACACTGCCGGTACGACTCGGCGAGCGGGTCGACCGCGTGCCTGATCGAGTTCTCCAGCCAGCGCGGAACGTCCACACCCAGCCAGCGGACGAACTCGAGCGTCTTCAGCGAACCGCACAACGACAGGGTGAAGATCACCGTCCGGGGGTCGGCGCCGCGGGCCAGGCACTCGTAGTAATAGTCGCTGAGCAGGTTCTTCGTCTCGTTGGCGTGATAGACGACCTGGCTCACGAAGAACGACGCGCCCCGCTCCTGCTTCGCCAGCATCCGCAGGTGCTCGTCCGGGCGCTCACCGATCGCGACGGCGCCGAGCGGGAGATCCGGCCGCACCTCGGCGCGCAACTCCTGGGCGCGGCGCAACCCGGTGCGGACCTCCTTGCCACCCGACGACGCACCGACGAAAACGGTCAGAACCCGCGAGTCGGCCCCGGACATCCAGTCGCGTAGCTCGTCCTCGGAGTACTTGCCGACACAGCGGTAGATGATCACCGGCTGCCGCCAGCCGGTCAGGTGCTCGGCGTAGTAGCGACCAGGGTCGAGCGTCGGCAGATACGGGAACGGCCGATCATCCGGATTCCGGTCCGACTCGTCGTCGATGTCGTACAAGATCAGGCCATCAAGGTCGAGCGCGGCAAGCCGGTCCAAAGTGACCTCGGCGATCTCCTTGATCCGCTCCTCGGGGGCGCTGCGCCGCGGCGGCGTGATGCTGAACACCAGCACACCGCTCCGCGACTCCGCCAGAAGCTGCGGCAGGGGGTGACGAGACATCCGACAACCTTATGGCCCGGCAATGCGGCCCGGTCACCGCACACACCCCATCCCGAAGAGCGAGCTTCGACGGTACGCCCGACAGGCCCCACCCAGCGCAAGAGGCATCCTCCCGCCCCCGGTGCTTGTCCCTGCCTCAGCGTCGTCGCCCTCCCCCAGCGCCACGATGATCATCGCCCCAGCCCCGGCCGGCCCTCAGCGTCGTATGAGCGCCCGGGAAGCAGCGCTGTGTTTCTGGCTGGGGCCCGGCTGGCGCTCAGCCCTGTATCGGTGGCTGCGAGACGTCGCTGAGGTCTGGCTGTGTGGGTTCGGCCAGCGGCCGGCGCTGTATCCGCGGCCCGGACACAGCGCTGGGGTCTGGCCGGGACTGGCGCGTCTGTGAGCTTGCAGCTACGGATGTCGGGTGCGAGGGGTTACGGCGAGGGTCAGTGGTCGGCGCAGCACGGGGTGGGGGTGCGGGTCTCGAAGGGAACCAGGGTTCCGCCGGCGGCCGGGGTGGTGATCAGGATCAGTTCGCCGTCGCGGAACTGGGGGCGGACGAAATCGCCGGTCTCGACGACGGTGTCCGGGGTGGCCTGGCCGCCGCCGAGGATTTCGACCCGGGCTATCGAGCTGCGCTGCAGGATCTCGCTGACGGTGAGGGCGCCGGTCAGACGTTCGACGCCGGGGAAGCGGACCGCCCGCCCGGACTTCCCGGCTTCGGCCGTGGCGACGGCGGTCGCGAGCTCCGGATCCGTCTCGAACGTGTGCGCGGTGAGCAGGCTGATCGCGACGTGCGGGAACGGTTCGCTGATCAGGTGGGTGCAAGCCAGCACCGGCGCCGGGGTCAGCGCCTGGATCCAGTGGTCCGCCTCGGCCAGCGTGGCGTGCCCCCGGCTGACGCCGACGATCCGCGCGGCCCCGGCGGACGAAGCCGGCCGGGTGCCGTCCGGGTAGGAGGAGCCGGGGGCGCGGTCGGAAGAAGCGGCTGAGTAGGGGGAGCCGGAGGCGCCGGCGGGCGACGAGGTCGGGTAGGGGGAGCCGGGGGCGCCGGCGGAAGAGGCGGCCGGGTGGGAGGGGGCGGGGGCGCCGGCCGCGTCAGCGGCCGGCGCTCCGGTTGCCAGGTGTGGCGTCATCGGGGCAGGACCCAGATGGGGTTGGTGTAGAACCACAGATCGCCCCACGGGTCGGCGGCGCCGACGACGTCGAGCTGCGGGCCGTACGGGTCGACGGAGGAGCCGAGCAGGCCGGGCTGGGTGCGGTTCCCGTCGGTGCCGCGGACCCGCAGGTAGAACGGCTTGTCCAGGCGGCCGAGCTGGTAGGTGAACGACACCCGCCCGCTGGTCCGGGACACCTCGAACGACTTGACCACCCGGGTGTTCGGGGTGGTGTAGGTGTCCTTGTCGGCGACCGGGCCGGTGACCGTGCCGACGATCACGTCGACGCGCTTGAGGGCGGCCACGAAACCGGCCCAGTTCGGCACGTCCTGCAGGTCGATGTCGAGGACCAGTTCGGTGGAGGTGCCGCGTTTGACCTGGAGGACGCCGCCGAGCGGGGTTCCGGTGTGGTCGCGGCGGTCGCCGGTGACGCGTACCCGGGCGTCCAGGTTCTTGATCAGGCGGCCGTGGTCGACCCAGATCCGGCCGGCGCGCAGCCCGTCCATGACCGCCTTGTACGAGAACGACGACGCGCCCACGTTGGTCCGGCCGTAGTAGCCGGGCCAGAAGTCGCCGGCCGACGTGTTGACGGTGCCGGTGTAGACCGGGTCGTTGTACTTGCCGTTGGCGTCGAAGTTGCTGTCCGGGCCGCGGCCGGTCTGGTCGAGGTAGTTGACGTGGCTGTCCGAGTTGACGGTGATCCACCACGCCTTGCCCTCGGCGAGAAGGCTGTCCCAGAGGCCGCCGACGGTGGCGGTCATCCAGTCGAAGCCGCCCCACGTGCGGTAGCTCTCCAGCGGGTAGCCGGGGAACGACGCCGCCGACGGGTTGTTGTCGTAGTAGCCGCGGGCGCCGCCGCGGCCGTTCGGGGCGGGGATGCCGGCGGCCTGGTGGCCGGGCGCGCCCTCGAAGCCGACGGCGACAGTGGGGTCGGCGTCGCGCCAGTTGCGGATCTCGTGCGGGGAGTCGATGCCGCGCCGGGCCGGGTGGTTGGCGAAGAACAGCGCGCCGTCGATCTTGCGCTTGCGGACCTGCTCGCCGAGGAACTGGATGCCGGCGATGGCCATGGCCTCGTTCTGGGCGGCGGTGTTGGTGGCGGGCAGCAGCGAGCCGTCGTACGCGTTCTCGAACCGTTTGAGGACGTCGACCTCGTTGCGGCCCGGGTGCACGAACACGGTGGCGTGCTCGGCGGCCGGGATGTTCCACTCCAGACCCTGGAAGGTCAGCAGGCCGGGCAGCTCGGAGCGCGTCTTGACGATGTCCGGGTTGACCTTGTCCACACCGATCTTGGCGTGGGTGGCGCTGCCGTGGTCGGTGATGACCAGCCAGTCGAGGCCGTAGGCGTGGCCCTTCAGCGCCTGGTCGAGGACCCGGTACTGGCCGTCGGAGCTGTACTGGGTGTGGATGTGGTGGTCGCCGGCGAGCCAGCGGAAGCCGCCCTTGGCGGTGCCGCCGCCCACCGGGTCGTGGGTGTGCGGGAGCCCGGCGGCCTCGGCGGCGCCCGGCTGGGCGAGCACGGAGGCGGCCGCTCCGGCGCCGAGCAGGCCCGCGCCGAGCAGGAAGCGGCGGCGGGACGCGTCGGACGACGACAGTTCGGCGGTGGGGATCGAGAGATCGAGAGCCTCGGGGAGGTCGTCCCCGGCGGCTGTGGCGTGCGAGTGGTCGTGAAGATGATCGTGGCCGTGACCCATGGCGGACACCCTCGTCCGAACAGGACAACACCCGCTGTCACCACAGTTACCTGAAAGCGAAGAGTATTCAGACGACCGGGCGGAAGAAGCCGAGAGCGGCCGACGCGGCGAGGATGAGCAGCGCCACCAGCAGGGACAGGACGAGCAGGGCGGTGTCAGCGGCGGTGAAATGCTGCCGCCGGGCGTACGTCCGGGGGGTGTCCGCGTCGAAGCCGCGCGCGTCCATCGCGACCGCCAGCCGCACCCCGCGCCGCAGCGCCCCGACCAGCAACGCGAACGCCGTCGACGCGAAGAGCCGTACCTTGGCGACCGGGTTGCGGCCGGCGTCGATCCCGCGGGCGCGGCGGGCCAGGCTGAGCGACCGCCACTCGTCGCCGAGCAGCGGCACCAGACGGAGTGCGGCGAGCGCCCCGATCGCGAACCGGGCCGGCGCCTTCGCATTTTGCACCAGCGCGTCGGCCAGGTCGGTCGGGTCGGTGGTGGCGAACACCACGATGCCGGGCAGCGCCACCGCGAAGATCCGCAGGACCAGCGCGCCCGCCGTGGACAGCACGCCGGTGGTGACGTCGACCGGCCCGAGCGAGAACAGCAGCGCGCCGCTCCGGTCGGCGGCGAACAGCACCATCGTGATCAGCACGCCGACGGCGGCGAGCAGCAGCGGCGCGGCCCGCCGGGCGAGCACCCCGAGCCGGACCCCGAAGAACGGCAGCACGATCAGCTCGACGGCCAGCGCGACGGCCGGGGTGAACGGATCCATCGTGGCGATCAGCGGCAGCGAGAAGAGCAGCGCGGCGCCGGCCTTGGCGACCGGGTTGCGGCGGGCGAGCGGCGCCGACGGGTCGGCGACCGGCGCGAAGGACAGGGTCACGGTCGCGACCTCCGCGGCAGCGGGTCCGGTTCCGGCGAGCCGAGGGGCACGGTCCGATCAGCGAGGGTACGCACGAACGCGTCATCATGCGTGACGGCGACGATCCCGTGCCCTTCGTCACGCAGGCCGGCGAGCAGGTCGACGAGTTCCCGCCAGGTGCGCCGGTCCTGGCCGAAGGTCGGCTCGTCGAGCACGAGCAGCCGGGGCGCGGTCGCCAGCGCGGTGGCCACGCTCAGCCGCCGGGCCTCCCCGCCGGACAGGGTGTACGGGTTGGCGTCCGCGAGACGGTCCAGCCGCAGTCGCCCGAGCAGCTCGGTGACGATCCGGTCGACCTCGGCGGGGGAGCGGCGGGCGCGTCGCGGGCCGAGCGCCAGCTCGTCGCGGACCCGGGAGGTGACGAACTGGTGCTCCGGGTTCTGGAAGACCGACCCGATCCGGCCGGCCAGGGTCGTGGCCCGCCACCGGTGCGGCGGCCGTCGGTCACCGAACGCCTCGACCCGGCCCGACGTGGGCGCGAGCAGCCCGCCGAGCAGCAGAGCCAGGGTGGACTTGCCGGCCCCGTTCGGCCCGGTCACGGCCAGCACCTCGCCCGCTCCGACAGCTATCGAGACGGGGCGCAGGCGTCCGGTCACGGCGGCGCACGTAGCGCGTACCACATCGTTTCGGGCTTTTGATCCGGCTTTGAGCGGCGGGGCGTGGAAACCCGGCACCCAGACGCCCTCGTCAGCGAGTTTGTCGCCGTAGGCGGCGAAGATCACCTCGGGCGCGCCGTCGGCGCGGACGCCGCCGCCCGGCTCCAGGACCACCACCCGATCGACCAGCGGAAGGGCCTCGGCGACCCGGTGTTCCACGATGATCAGCGTGGTCTCCGGGCCGGTGGCCCGGCCCACCGCCTCCCGGATGAGCGCGGCGCCCGGCGGGTCCAGGTTGGCGGTCGGCTCGTCGAGCAGCAGCAGACCGGGCCGCAACGCGAGGACCCCGGCGAGGGCGAGGCGTTGCGCCTCGCCGCCGGAGAGGGCCGAGGTCGGGCGATTGATGGGGTACGGGAAACCGACGCGATCCAGCACATCGGACACCCGTGGCCAGATCTCACCGGCCGGCACGCCCCGGTTCTCCGGGCCGAACGCCACGTCGTCGCCGCTGCGGGCCATCACGATCTGGGTCTGCGGGTCCTGGAAGAGGATGCCGACGCGCTCGCGGGCCTTGCGCGGCTCGAGCCCGTCGATGCGGATCGTGCCCTCGGACTCGCCGGAGTCCTCGGGCAGCAGCCCGGCGAGCGCCGCCAGCAGGGTGCTCTTGCCGGCCCCCGAGGGACCCAGCAGGAGCACCCGCTCGCCGTGCCGGACCTCCAGGTCCAGCCCGCGGACCGCCCAGGCGCGCCGACCGGCGTGCCGCCACCCGAACCCGCGGAGCTGAACGTCACTCATGTCGTCAGACGGATGCCCGTTCCCGGCCCGCTTCGAACCGGTCCAGCACGCCGGTCGGAGCGAGCGCCCGGACCAGCGCCCACGAGCCGATCCCGGCCAGCACCGCGCCACTGATCACGGTGATCAGCGCGTACGGGATGCGGTACGACCACAGGTCGGTCCCGGCGGTGTACCGGACGAAGTCGTAGATCGCCGCGCCGACGCCGGTCAGGGCGCCGGCCAGGATCGCGACCGGGAGCTTGAAGTTGCGGTAGAACAGCGCCGCGAACACCAGCTCCGCGCCGAGCCCCTGGATCAGGCCCTGCAGGATGACCGGGGCGCCCCACTGGCTGCCGAGCAGCGCGGACACGACGGCGGCGACCGTCTCGGTGTAGAGCGCGGCGCCCGGCTTACGGATGATCAGGCCACCGAGGACGGCCGGGATCAGCCAGACGCCGTAGATCACGGTCTGTGCCGGGGGGAAGAAGGCGAAGGCAGCCTCGGTGGTCGCCCAGACCGTGTTCCAGGCCCAGAAGATCACGCCGAACGCGACGGCGATGACGGAGGCGATGACGATGTCTATCGTCCGCCAGCGGTGGGTGGTGGATGTCATGAACTGCCTCCCAGTGGGCACCGGGAGGAGACGCACGCCGTGCATCCCCGGGCGACGGTGCCCAGGGCACGACGCGGCTGGAGAGACCGAGCTTCCTGCGCTGGCATTACCCAGATCAGGTACTAGGGTCTGCGGAAATCCCGCACTCTCAGCGCTGTGCGCTCCCCTGTCGGATTGGATGTGCTTCGATGACCGTAACACCTGGTAGCGGGGCAGCACAGGGAGGGGAACACGTGATCGAGGTCAAAGCTCGGGGACTGACGTTCGACGTGCACGAAGGAGGCCCGGAGGACGGTGAGCCGGTCCTGCTGCTGCACGGATTCCCCCAGGACTCCCGGGAGTTCGACCTGATCCTGCCCCGGCTGCACGAGGCCGGGCTCCGGACGTACGCAATGGACCAGCGCGGATGTTCCCCCGGCGCCCGGCCGGCCGACGTCTCCGCCTACACCCTGACCGCGGTGGCCGCCGACGCGATCGCCGTCCTCGACGCGCTCGGCGTCGACAGCGCCCACCTCGTCGGCCACGACTGGGGCGCGCAGGTCGGCTGGCAGCTGGCCGCCCGCCACCCGGACCGGGTCCGCACCCTCACCGCGATCTCCGTGCCGCACCCGCGGGCCCTGATGCTCGCCCTCCGGGTCCGGCCCAGCCAGAAGGCCCGGCTCGCCTACTTCGAGGTGTTCCGCCGCCCGTTCGCCGAGCGGATGCTGCTCGCCCAGCACGCCCTCGCGCTGCGGCTGATGCTGCGGCCGATCGGCATGCGCGCCGAGCAGTACGTGGCGGCGATGCGCGAGCCGGGCCGGCTCACCGGGGGCCTCAACTGGTACCGCGCCTACGACAGCTCGCAGGTCGCGAGCCTGGGTGTGGTCACGGTGCCGACCACCTACGTGTGGAGCGACAAGGACGGGGTGGTCGGGCTGACCGCGGCACTGCGTACCCGGGACTGGGTGCGGGCCGACTACCAGCTGGTGGCGATGCGCGGAGTCAGCCACTGGGTGCCCGAACAGGCGCCCCGCGAGCTGGCCGACGCGGTCCTGGCACGTATCGGCGTTTGATCAAGGGTCCCGACGGGGAAATCGGCGCGGCATGGCGGTCGATACACACACTCCCCGAGAAACCGAGAAGCAGCGCTGGGACCGCAACTTCGCGGACCTGCTCCAGGAGCTGCGGGTCGCGCAGACCGGCGTGCAGATCCTCTTCGCGTTCCTGCTGACCCTGCCGTTCAGCAGCGGCTTCCCGAACACCAGCGACTTCCAGAAGGACACCTATGTGGTCGCGCTGATCAGTGCGGCCTTCGCCACCGCGATGATCATCTCGCCGGTCGCTTTCCACCGTGCGCTGTTCCGGCAGGGCCGCAAACCCGAGCTGGTCCGGTACGCCCACAAGATGGCCACCGGCGGCCTGGTGTTCATGCTGATCGCGATGACGGCCAGCGTCCTGCTGATCACCGACTACCTGCTGGACTGGAAGTGGGCGATCCCGCTGACCGTCGTCACCGGCGGCTGGTTCCTCACCTACTGGGCGATCCTGCCGTTCGCCCACCGGGAGTGGGGCGAGGACGACGAGGACTCGGCGTCCGCCACCGACTGACAGCGCCGCCGCCTCTCCGGGTGGTCACCCGGTCCGGCTGGGCCTAACGCCGTCTCAGGCCCAGCCGGCGCAGCTCCAGGCCGGCCAGGGCGGCGACCGCGTCCGGGTCGCCGGCCCGCCAGCTCTGCGCGATGTCCGGGCCCAGCTTCGCCAGCTCGGTCAGCGGTTGGGAGGCCAGCGCCCGCAGCGCCAGCAGATCCTGACCGGCCGGGTCGGCACGGACCGCCGCGGCGACCCCGGCCCGGCGCACCCAGCGCAGCCGCAGCGGCAGCCAGAGGAAGAGCACCAGGGCCAGCGGCACCGACAGAGCCAGCGCGGGCAGGATCAGCGCCAGCTGCGCCACGAACTCCTGCTGCTGGTGGCCGGCGTCGGCGATCGACCGGGCGGCGTCGGCGGCGCCGTTGAACGGCTGCGTCAGCTCGTCGCCGACGAGCGGGACCCGGCCCACCTTGCCGCCCGCGTCGGCCAGATTGTCGGCGATGCCGCTGCCGGCGCTCTCCAGTTTCTGCCCGGGGACGGCGAGTTTCTCCACCACGTCGTGGATCCACAGGGCCACCTTGATCCACAGGTAGACCCAGATGACGACGAGGATGTCGGTGACGAGTTGGCGAAGGGCGACGGGGACACGGTCCGCATAGAGCTTCACACCCCGAAGGGTCGCACTCAGCCCTTCGCGGCGCACTCCGGGCATGTCCCGAAGATCTCCAGGGTGTGCGCGACGTCGACGAAGCCGTGCTCCCCGGCCACCCGGTCGGCCCACGACTCGACGGCCGGGCCCAGCACCTCGACGGTCCGCCCGCACGACCGGCACACCAGATGGTGGTGGTGGCCCTGGCTGCACCGGCGGTAGAGGTGCTCCCCGCCCGGCGGCCGCATGACATCGATCTCGCCGGCGTCGGCGAGCCCCTGCAACGTCCGGTACACCGTGGTCAGGCCCACCCGCTCGCCGCGGTCACGCAGCATCGCATGCAGGTCCTGGGCGCTGTGGAAACCCTCGGTCTGGGCGAGGACGGCGCTGACCGCGCTGCGCTGCTTGGTGTTGCGGATCTGGCTCTCGGGGTTCACTGTCGGCTCTCCCTGGCGTGGCTCACGGCGTCGGCGACGATGTGGGCGACGTGTTCGTCCACCAGGGAGTATGCGATCTCCCGGCCCCGGCGCACCCCGCGCACCACGCCGGCGCCGCGCAGCACGCGCAGGTGCTGCGACACCAGTGGCTGCGGGGCGCCGAGCTTCTCCACGAGATCGTGCACACAGCGCTCGCCCACGCCCAGCTCGACCACGATGGCGACACGGATCGGCGCGGAGAGGGCACGCAGCAGCGCCCCCGCCGATTCGTACGCTTCGTAACCGGTGGTCGTCGTCATCGTTGCGACAACGGTACAGGCAGGCCGGGGTCAGCCATGCAACACGACATCCGGGGGTTCCGACGCCACCGGCTGCGGCGCGGCCCGGCGCAGCCGATGACGAGCCGCAGCGAACACCGCGGTGGCCACGAAGACCGCCAGCGCCAGCAGCACCGTGGTCGCGCCGGGAGCGGTGTTCGCCTCGGCCGAGACGAGGATGCCCCCGCCGGCCGCGCTCACGCCGATCACCACGGCCAGCGTCATCGTGGTGACGAAACCGCGGGTCACCTGCTGCGCGGCGGCGACCGGGACGACCATCATCGCGGACACCAGCAGCAGGCCGACGGTACGCATGGCGATCGTCACGGTCACCGCTGTCGTCACCGCCAGCAGGATGTTGAGGGTCCGCACCGGCAGGCCGCTGACCCGCGCATACTCCTCGTCGTTGCAGAGCGCGAACAGGGCCGGGCGGAAGAAGAACATCACGGCCAGCACTGCCGCGCCCAGCCCGCCGATCACTGCCAGGTCCTCCGGCGAGGTGGTCAGCGGCGAGCCGAACAGGTACTTCATGAGGCTGCTGTTGCCGCTGCCGTCGGAGAGCCCGACCAGCAGCACACCACCGGCGATCCCGCCGTAGAAGAGCATGGCCAGGGCCAGATCCCCGGAGGTACGGCCACGCTCACGGATCAGCTCGACACCGACCGCGCCGAGCGCCGACACGATGACCGCCGTGTAGACCGGGTCGTTGCCGGTGAGCAGGCCCAGGCCGACGCCGGTGAGCGCCACGTGCCCGATCCCGTCGCCGATCAGCGACAGGCGGCGCTGCACCAGGTAGATGCCGAGCGACGGGGCGGCCAGCCCGATGATCATCGCGGCGATCAGGGCCCGCTGCATGAACGGCTGGGTGAGCAGTTCCATCAGTACGCCTTCGTCCCGTCGGTCGGCGCCCACTCGCAGATGCCGGCCTTGACCTCGTCGGCGTGCGGGTGCAGATGCTCGTGGTCCGGCTCGGCGTGGTGCCCGGCCGGCTCGGGAGGCGTCCCCTCATACGCGATCCGCCCGTCGTGCACCACCACGGCCCGCCCGATCAGCGGCCGCAGCGGGCCCAGCTCGTGCAGGACCAGCAGGATCGTCCCGCCGTCACCGGCGAACCGGGTCAGCGCCGCGGCGAACGCCTCCTGGCTCGTCGCGTCCACCCCGGCGTTCGGCTCGTCCAGCACCAGCAGGCCCGGTTTGCCGGCCAGCGCACGGGCGATCAGGGTGCGCTGCTGCTGACCGCCGGAGAGCGTCGACACCGGGTCGCCGATCCGGTCCAGCAGGCCGACAGCGGTCAGCGCGTCCCGTACCGCCGCCTTGTCGCTCCGCCCGGGGAAACGGAGAACGCCGCGCCGGGCCAGCAACCCGGACGCGACGACCTCGCCGACCGTGGCCGGCACGCCGCTGCCGGCGCCCAGCCGCTGCGGCACATACCCGATCCGGTCCCAGTGCCGGAACCGCTGCTGCGGCGTCCCGAACAGCCGGATCTCGCCCCGCCGGGCCGGCACCAGGCCGAGGATCGTCCGGATCAGCGTCGACTTGCCGGACCCGTTGGCGCCGAGGATCGCGACGACGTCACCGGCCGCCACGCTCAGCGAGACGTCCCGCAGGACCTCCCGCCCGTCATACCCGGTCGCGAGGTGACTGACCTCCACAACGCTCATGAACACTCCAGGCCCAGTTTCAATGCGGTCAGGTTGGCGCGCATCACCGAGAAGTAGTCTGCCGAGTCGTCGGTGAGGCCCTCGATCGGGTCCAGCACCGCGGTCTTGGCGCCGACCTCCTTGGCGATCGTCTCGGCCACCTTGGGGCTGACCAGCGTCTCGAAGAAGATCGTGGTGGTGCCGTGCTCCTTGGCCTCGGCGGCCACGGCGGCGAGGCGCTGCGGCGACGGCTCGGTCTCCGGGTCGATGCCGGTGATGCCGATCTGGGCCAGGTCGTAGCGGTTCGCCAGGTAGCCGAACGCGGTGTGGCTGGTCACCAGCTCGCGGCGGGCGCAGTTGGCCAGGCCCGCCCGGTACTCGCCGTCCAGAGCGGTCAGCTCGGCACGCAACGTGGCCGCGCGCGCGGTGAAGTCGGCGGCGTGGGCCGGGTCGGCCTTGCCGAGGCGCTCGGCCACCTTGTCGGCGATGGCCGCGAGACGGACCGGGTCGAGCCAGACGTGCGGGTCGGTGCCGCCGTGCTCCTCCTCGGCGTGCGCGTCGCCCTCCCCGGCGTGGTCGTCGGCCTCCTGCGCGCTGAGCGTCTCGACCGCGGTGGTGGCGTCGAGGGCCCGGTCCCCGCCGTTCTGCTTCACGGCGTCGTCCACGGCCGGCTGGAAGCCACCCAGGTAGACGATCACGCCGGCGCCGGAGACCTCACCGACCTGGCGGGCGGTCAGCTCGACGTCGTGCGGCTCGGCGCCCGGCTTGGTCAGGGTGGAGACGCTGACCGCGTCGCCGCCGACCCGCTCGCTGACGAACTGCAGCGGGTAGAAGGCGGTGACGACGGAGAGCTTCCCGTCGGCGCCGGCGGAGTCTCCTCCGCAGCCGGTCAGGGCGGGCAGCAGGAGCAGGGCGGGGAGCAGGCGGCGCATCATGACAGCAACTCTGGTCGATAATGACAATGATTGTCAAAGCCGCATGGGTTCACAGGGTCTTCGACACCGCGGCCACCACGAGCAGAGTGAGCAGCACCACCCGCACCACCCGGGTCACCGGCGCCTGCACCGGCCAGGTCGTCGCGGTCAGACCGGCCAGGCCGGCCGCCAGCAGACCGAGCAGCAGCGCGCCCACGATGCCCGGCAGGAACAGGCCCGCCAGCAGCACGGCGAGCGTCCCGGCGAACGCCGCGGTCGGATTCACCCGGGCCAGCCGGTGCAGGAATGTGCGCGTCACCTGTCGCTCCTGTCGCGTGTGCGTACCCTCGTCACATGCTCGTGCTCAACCGCTTCACGGTGCCCACCGAAACACAGGACGGATTCCGGGATCAGGCGCACGCCGCGCTCGCCGCCCTGGCGCGCACCCCCGGATACCGCTCCGGCCGCCTCACCCGGGCCATCGAGGACCCGGCCGGCTGGATCCTGGTGACCGAGTGGGAGTCGGTGGGAGCCTACCGGCGCGCGCTCGGCGCCTTCGACGTCAAGGTGCACGCCACGCCGCTGCTCGCGCTCTCCCTCGACGAGCCGTCGGCCTTCGAGACGCTCGCCTCCGCCGAGCCGGGCGCCGATGTCGTGGTGACCGCGAGCGACCGGGCGGCCGAACCCTGGCGCTGAGCACTAGGCTGAAATCATGAGTCTTCCTCCGCCCCCGCCGCCACCGGGCCCGGGTGTGCACCCGCCGTTCCCGGCTCCCCCGTTCGAGGGGCGCGGCAAGCGGATCGGGACGAGCGTGGGCATCGCCGCCGGCATCGTCGCGCTGGTCTGCGGCGTCGGCGCGGTCGCCGGCATCGGGTTCGCGACCTCGGTCGGCAGCGCGCTCGACGAGCAGGCCGACGTGGTGGTCAGCCGCTACCTCGACGAGCTGCGCGAGCGAGACTTCGACGGGGCGTACGGGTTGCTCTGCCAGGACGCGCAGGACACCGAGTCACTCGCCGACTTCACCGCCCGGATGGCCGACACCGAGCCCTTCGAGTCGTACCGTGTGGGTGATCTGTCCATGGGGGTGCGGTTGACGGTCCCGGTGGTGATCGTCTATCCCGACGGCGACTCGACGCGGCTGCGGGCCGACCTCGTGCAGAACAGGTCGACGGGCAAGTTCGAGGTCTGTGACCTCGGGGAGTAATCTCGCTTTTCGTCCTGTAACTCTCTGATTTCCCCGCCGACACCCAGCCGGCGTAGGAGGAAAACCGCACATGCCTGCCGACCGTATCGACAGCGTCGTCAGCCTGGCCAAGCGCCGGGGCTTCGTCTTCCCTTCCAGCGAGATCTACGGAGGGACCCGTTCGGCCTGGGACTACGGTCCGCTCGGCGTGGAGCTCAAGGAGAACGTCCGCCGGCAGTGGTGGAGGACCATGGTCCAGCAGCGCGACGACATCGTCGGCCTGGACTCGGCGGTCATCCTGTCGCGTGACGTGTGGGCCGCCTCCGGTCACCTCGACGCGTTCGTCGACCCGCTGACCGAGTGCCAGTCCTGCCACAAGCGCTTCCGGGCCGACCACCTGGAGGAGGCGTTCGAGGCCAAGCACGGCAAGCTCCCGGAGTCGCTGCAGGAGTTGAACTGCCCGAACTGCGGCAACAAGGGCACCTTCACCGAGCCGAAGATGTTCAACGGCCTGATGAAGACCTACCTCGGCCCGACCGAGAGCGCCGACGGCCTGCACTACCTGCGCCCGGAGACCGCCCAGGGCATCTTCGTCAACTACAACAACGTGGCCACGGCGGCCCGCAAGAAGCCGCCGTTCGGCATCGCGCAGGTCGGCAAGAGCTTCCGCAACGAGATCACCCCGGGCAACTTCATCTTCCGTACGCGTGAGTTCGAGCAGATGGAGATGGAGTTCTTCGTCCCGCCGGGCGCCGACGAGGAGTGGCACGAGTACTGGCTGCAGGAGCGCTGGAACTGGTACCGCGACCTGGGCCTGTCGGAGAGCAACCTGCGGTTCTACGAGCACCCCCAGGAGAAGCTCTCGCACTACTCGAAGCGGACCGTCGACATCGAGTATCGCTTCCAGTTCGGCGGCACCGAGTTCGCCGAGCTCGAGGGTGTCGCCAACCGCACCGACTTCGACCTGACCACGCACTCGAAGCACTCCGGTGTGGACCTGTCCTTCTTCGACCAGGAGAAGGGCGAGCGCTGGGTGCCCTACGTCATCGAGCCGGCCGCCGGCCTCACCCGCGCGGTGCTGGCCTTCCTGCTCGAGGCCTACGACGAGGACGAGGCGCCGAACACCAAGGGCGGCGTCGACAAGCGCACCGTCATGCGGTTCGACCCCCGGCTCGCGCCGGTCAAGGTCGCCGTCCTGCCGCTGTCGCGTAACCCGGAGCTGTCGCCCAAGGCGCGCGAGCTCTCCGCGACCCTGCGCAAGCGCTGGATCGTCGAGTTCGACGACTCGCAGGCGATCGGCCGCCGCTACCGCCGCCAGGACGAGATCGGCACGCCGTTCTGCGTCACTGTGGACTTCGACACCCTCACCGACAATGCGGTGACCGTCCGCGACCGCGACACCATGAAACAGGAGCGGGTCTCCCTCGACCAGATCGAGGACTACCTGATCAAGCGGCTGCCCGGCTGCTGAGCCCCCGTGACACGAACCGCCGGGTCGCCCGCTCGGGCGCCCGGCGGTTTACACGAGGGCCTATGCTCGCCGATCATGGCACGACGGGGAGCTATCGCACTGACGATGGTGAGCGTGGCCGCCCTCACCGGTGGTTGCGCCACAGAGGACAAACCACGGATCCCGGTGGGCGAGGCCAGGCCCCTGACACCGGTCACCCTGGCGGCGCCGGACCGGTCCGGGATGGTGCCGTTCACCGCATGGCCGGCCGCCTGCGACCTGCTTCCCGAGCCGACGGTCCGGGAGGTGCTGCCGGCCGCCACCACGATCGTGATCAACCGGCTCGCGCCGACCGGCGATTTCGCCGAGAAGGAGCTGGTCCTCCCTGGTGACGCGGAGTGCCAGATCGGCGTCGACCTCGCCGACGCGAAACCCGCCGCCTCGGGCAAGGTGCCGGTCCGGATCCAGCTCACACTCTGGATGGTCGGCACGCCGGAGCTGGCCCGGAAGACCTACGACGAGAACATCGCGGTGACCGCCGGCGACAAGCGGACGACCTGCCCGCCCGAGCTCGTCACCGCGTCCGGGATGGACGCCTGCACCGACGACGGCAACGCGTGGACGTTCCTGAAGAACGGCGTCGCGGGCGAACTGCGCGGCCGGGCGCCGGTCCTGCGGGACGGCTTCAACTTCGAGGGCCGCAAGAAGGGCGTCTCCAACGGGAAGATCTGGCACGGCACCGTCCACGCCAGACTGCTCCAGGCCGTCGTCACCCGCCTTCCCTGACGGCTGGCGGCGGTTGCGCGGGCGTTGCCTGGCGGCTGGCGGCGGTTGCGCGGGCCTTGCCTGACGCTTGAGGCGGTTGCGTGGGCCTTGCCTGACGCTTGAGGCGGTTGCGCGGGCCTTGCCTGCGGCTCGCGGCGGTCGCGCCCACCTTCTCTGACGCCTGACGGCGGTCAGAAGACGAAACCGCCGGGGCGGTCGTTGCGGTCGGCGATCAGTCCGGCCAGCACCGCCACGGCGATCTCGGCGGGCGTACGGCTACCGATGTTCAACCCGACCGGACGACGCACGCGGCCGATCTCGTTCTCGCCCACGCCCCGCTCCCGCAACGCCGCCACGTGCGGCCCCTCGGCGCGCGGGTTGCCGAGGATGCCGATCCAGCGGGACCGCCCGGTCAGCGCCTCCTCGAGCAGGGCGCCGATCTCCGGCCGGTGATGGTCGGTCAGCAGGATGTCGGTGTGCTCGTCGGGCGCGGCCGCGGCCAGGTCGCCGACGAAGGTGTCGCCGTGCGGCCGGGGCGCTCCGGCCAGGCGGCCCGGGTCGGGCTCGACGAGCACGGTGCGGAAACCGAGTTCCACCCCGAACCGGAACAGCATCTCCGACACCGGCGACTCGAAGACGGCGATCAGACGCCGTGGGCTCTGCTCATCACTCACCCCGCCGACACTGTCAGAAAATCCCTCGCCGGGCACTCGATCGGGTGTCGCACATCTACTAGGTCAAGGACTATAGTTACAGGGCAAGAGCAAAGCCCTGCGCCGGCGCTTCTGACCGGCTACCCTTCACCCCTGGAGGCACCGTTGCCAACCCTCGAAGAACGTGTCACCCGACTGGAGCAACGCGTGGATGACGAAGCGAGACTCCGTGCCATGCTGGACCGAGACTTGGCCGACTTCGGCGAGAAACTTCGGGCCCAGACCGGTTCTATTCAAGCCATCGCTCAGACGCAGGCCGAACACACCGCGACGCTCGCGAAACACACCGCGACGCTCGACCAGCACACCGCGACGCTCGACCGGCACACCGCGATCCTCGACCGGCACACCGCGATCCTCGACCGGCACACCGCGATCCTCGACCGGCACACCGCGACGCTCGACCGGCACACCGCGATCCTCGACAGGCACACGGCGATGCACAAGGAGACCGCGGGAGGTCTCGCGAAGCTCACCCTCGACATCTTCGGTCTGAAGAACAGCATGGAGCAGATCGTCGGGATGCTGGACACGTTGATCGCGCGGGGCGGCGAGCAGTAGGGAGCGGGCGATTCGGGGTCGCCGGGCCTGGCGTGTCACGCTAGAGCGCGTGACTGCACCGCTCATGTTCGGCGACCATGCCGTTAATCCGCCCGTCGTGCTCGCGCCGATGGCCGGCATCACCAATGTGGCGTTTCGGCGGCTTTGTCGGGAGCAGGGTGGTGGCGTCTACGTCTGCGAGATGATCACGACGCGGGCGCTGGTGGAGCGGATCCCGAAGACGCTGAAGATGATCGCGTTCGCTGAGGACGAGGGTTTCCGCAGCCTGCAGCTCTACGGCGTGGATCCGGACGTGACAGCGGCCGCGGTGCGGATGGTCGGCGAGGACAATCTGGCCGATCACATCGACCTCAACTTCGGGTGCCCGGTCCCCAAGGTGACCCGTCGGGGCGGTGGTTCGGCCCTGCCGTGGCGGCGTCGCCTGTTCGGGCGGATCGTGAGTCAGGCGGTGGCGGCGGCGAAGCCCTTCGGGATTCCGCTGACGATCAAGATGCGTAAGGGCATCGACGACGACCATCTGACGTACGTGGAGGCCGGCCTCGCCGCCCAGGAGGCCGGAGTCACCGCGGTGGCCCTGCACGCCCGGACCGCCGAGCAGCGCTACTCCGGCCAGGCTGACTGGGATGCGATCGCCACCCTGAAGCAGGCGCTGGACGTGCCGGTGCTCGGCAACGGCGACATCTGGGAGGGGTCGGACGCTCTGCGCATGGTCGAGCACACCGGCTGTGACGGTGTCGTGGTGGGCCGTGGCTGCCTGGGCCGTCCGTGGCTCTTCGCCGATCTGGAGGCGGCGTTCACGCAGGGCGCGGACTATCGGCCGGTGCTGCCGACCCTCGGCGAGGTCTCCAAGATCATCGCCCGGCACGCGCAGCTGCTGGTCGAGGCGCTGGAGGACGAGCGGCACGGCTGCGCCGACTTCCGCAAGCACGTGGCGTGGTATCTGAAGGGCTTCCCGGTCGGGGGCGAGCTGCGCCGCAGCTTGGCGATGATCTCCTCGCTGGCCGAGCTGGACGATCTGCTGGCCAAGCTCGACCCGGCGGTGCCGTTCCCGGTGGAGGCGCTGGGTCAGCCCCGCGGCCGGGTCAACGCCCCCGGCAAGGTGTCGCTGCCGCACGGCTGGCTGGACAGCCGCGACGACGAGACGGTGCCGGAGGGTGCCGAGACCGACGATTCCGGCGGCTGACCGCGGCGTTCGCGAGGGCGGGCCGCAGGGTTGCGGCGGCGGGTCGCGGGTTTGCGGCGGCTGACTGCGGCGTTCGCGAGGGCGGGTCGCGGGTTTGCGGCGGCGGGTCGCGGGTTAGCGGCGGCTGACTGCGGCGTTCGCGAGTGCGGGTCGCGGGGTTGCGGGGGTGGGTCGCGGGGTTGCGGGGGTGGGCCGCGGGGTTGCGGGGGCGGCTGACCCCGGCCGCTCGGCGCGACCGGGGCCGTGACCCGGAGCCGTCAGGCGGTGATCTTCCACTGCTGGCAGGTGTTGCCCAGCGCCGTCCACTGGCGGACCGCCACACCGTCGGCGGCGCCGCAGTCGGTGACGTCGAGGACCATGCCGTTGCCCCGGTTGGCGATCAGGTATCCGCCACCGACCGGGGTGAGGCTCCACTCCTGGCAGAAGTTGCCGAGCGACGCCCACAGGTGGACCGCCGTGCCGTTGCCGGTGCCGCAGTTGACCGAGTCGAGGACGGTCCCGGAGTTGACGTTGGTGATCCGGTAGTAGTTGCTCGTCGTCCTGGTGAACGTCCACTGCTGGCAGGCGTTGCCCAGCGAGGACCACTGCCGGATCGCGGTGCCGTCGGACGTGCCGCAGTCCTTCGCGTCGAGCGCCTTGCCGGTGGCCTGGCTGACCAGCCGGTATCTCGTGCCGCCCACCGGGAAGGTGACCGCGCCGCCCGGGTCGCCCGACGGGGCGGTCAGGGTGGTGGCGAGCTTGTCGGGCGTACCCAGATCGGGGGTGTCGTCGCTGTTGAAGGTGACCTTCT
>NZ_FONV01000009.1 GCF_900113015.1 Actinoplanes philippinensis | reverse complement strand
CGTAAGACCGGGACTCGTCCCGGCGGCGCGCAGAGAAGCGGGAACCCACCCGGACGTTGCGTGTTCCACGCGCAGCGTGGAGGGAATCTCCGTCCATTAGGGCGGAGAGGATGTCAAACCTGGACCGATCACCACCTGCGCCCGCTGGTCACCCGCCCCTCCGATCAGGGCACCGACACTCTCATGATCGGACGCGTGCCGCTACGAACCCTGCTCACCCACGGCCTGGACGATCAGGTGCGGTTCGGGGCCGAATATGTCTCCCACGAGGTTCTGTCCGACGGCCGGATCACCGCCCACTTCGCCGACGGCAGCACCGACACCGCAGACGTCCTCGTCGGCGCCGACGGCACCCGCTCCCGGGTGGCGGCCTCGCTCGCCGGCCGGGACCTGGCCGGCCCCATCGGCTTCGGGGGCATCGCTGCCCGTACCCCGCTCACCGACCGCACCCGGGCCCTGCTGCCCACCATCGTCGGCGACGGGCCGGTGCTCTCCTTGGGCCTCGCGGGAGCGTCGGTGTTCATGCAGGTCCACGACCCGAGCGGCGGCCCGGCAATCGATCCGGCCTCCTGCACGACCGTCCCGGCCATCACGGAGGCGCCCTCCCTGGTGTGGGGACTGAGTGCCACCGAGAAGGTGTTGCCGCCCGCCACCGTGCAGGCGATGACCGGGCCGGAGCTGATCGAGTTCACGCTGTCGACAGTTCGTGGCTGGCCCCCGGCCGTGCTCGAACTCATCGCCGCCGCCGACCCCGGCTCCGCAGCCGGGTTCCGGTTCTACGCCGCCGACCCCGATGCGGACCTGACGCCGTGGCCGGCCGGACCGGTCACCGCACTCGGCGACGCGGTGCACGCCATGCCGCCCACCGGCGGACGCGCCGCCGCCACCGCGATCATCGACGCGGACCACCTCGCGCGCGAACTGTTCGCCGCTCGCGACGGGCACAGCACCATCGCCCTGGCGACCCATCGTTTCCACCGCGAGATGGCCGGCTATGCGCCGGCCGCGATCCGCTTCTCCATGCTGCCGTTGCGGTGGCTGTCCCGTGTCGACCGTCTCGACCGGCCCGGTCTTCGCGGTCTCGCCGAACTCGGCCTCAGCGCCGCCTCCGCGGTTCATCACTTCAACTCCAGCCTCAACGGGCGGGCCGCCGCATGAGTGACCCGGCTCGGCGCCGACATCCGGGCCCGCGGGATCGCCTTCGCCGCGCCCCACATCCCCGACCCGATCGGAGGGCAGCTCGTTTCCAGCGCTGCAGCGGAGGGCCGCCGCCGGTCGGCTGACCCCGCACATCCGCATCGCACGGCCCGATCGGTGGCGTGCACCCCATCGATGTACGCCCCCGAGCAAGCCGTCGAAGGACCCCCCATGAAGACCCCGGAGAACGATCCCGCTCCCGCGGCACCGGAAGCGCAACCGCTGACCAGCCACCCGAACCGGGTCCTGGCCGTTCTGCTCGCCGCCTGCGTCAGCTTCGCGCTGTCGCAGGTCCTGGTGCTTCCCGCACTGCCGGCCCTCGCGCGAAACTACAACGCGAGCCCTACGACCACGTCGTGGATCCTCACCGGTTTCCTTCTGTCCGCCTCCATCGCGACACCCGTCGTCGGCAAGCTGGGCGAGCGGTACGGCAAAGCCCGGATGCTCACCGCCGTACTGCTGATGTTCTGCCTCGGCGCGGTCGTCAACGCCCTGGCACCCAGCGTGGGAGTCCTGATTGCCGGCCGGGTGCTGCAGGGAGTGGCCGGTGGCGTGTTCCCGCTGGCTTTCGGAGTGGTCCGCGACTCCTTCCCGCAACCACAGGTGCCAGGAGCGATCAGCCTCATCAGTGCCATCTTCGGCGTCGGCTCCGGCATCGCGCTGCCGCTGTCCGGAGTGATCGTCGACCACCTCGACGTCTCCTGGCTCTTCTGGCTCGGCCTGGTCGCGCTGCCGGTCGCTGTCGCCGCCCACCGCTGGGTACCGCCGTCCCCACGCGGCGATGGCAACGGCATCGACTGGGCCGGGGCGCTCCTGCTGGCGGCGGTCCTGGCATCACTGCTGCTCGGGGTGACGCAAGCACCGTCCCTGGGCTGGGGTTCACCGGCCGACGTGGCCCTGCTGTGCGGCGGATCAGTGCTGCTGCTGCTCTGGATCCGGCTGGAATCGCGCACCGCCAGGCCGTTGATCCGCCTCGATGTCCTTGCTCAGCGCACCGTCGCGATGACGAACGTGACCGCCTTCCTCATCGGCTTGGCGATCTTCGCCGGTTTTCTGCTCCTGCCTCAACTCGCTCAGGCCCCAGCCGGTGACGGGCCCGGACTGGGTACGACCGCGACGGTCGCGGGCCTGCTGTTGCTGCCGAGCGCCATCGGCCAACTTCTGGTGGGCACCTTCGCCGGGCGGCTCGGCGTTGCGCTGGGCTTCCGCCGCACCCTGGTACTGGGGGCCGCCCTCACCAGCGGGTCGTTTGCACAGCTCACCGTATTCCACTCGGTACCCTGGCATCTCCTGCTGGGCGGCTTCACCATGGGCGCCGGGGCGTCCTTCGCCTTCGGCTCGATGGCCAACCTCATCGTCCAGTCCGTGCAGGGCAGCGAAGTCGGGGTCGTCACCGGCATCAACACCGTGGTCCGTACGGTCGGAGGCGCGTTCGGCTCGGCCATCGCCACCACGGTCCTGGCAGCCCATGCCGGATCGGCCGGCACGCCGCCGGGCGATGGCTACACCACCGCGTTCGTCGTCGCCACCGCCGCGGCGACATCCGCGATCCTGTCAGCTCTCCTGGTGCCGACACGACAGGGAAGTTGAGAACTCCACGCCGGAAAGGCTCGCGTCATCGGCCGCGGTGGTCCGGGGTCGTCCGCGGCAGTCGTGGCTTCGCGTTCCACGTCGTTTTTCCGCTTCCAGGTTCTTGACCTGCTTCTTCTTGATGGCGGGCCAGCGCTTCGCGGGTGTGGGCCGGGAGCCCTTCGGGCGTCCGGGGCCTGGCCCGGTGGTTTCGGTGGGCCAGGCGGCCACCTCGTCATCGGGTGCTGACTCCCGCCGGACCCGGTTCACCCAGCCGGCGCTGCGGGCCCGACGCGCCGGGTTCCGGGTGCGTCCCACGCCGGCGCGCGGATGCGAGTACGAAACCGGCAGACCCCTGAACGACTCGCGGTACGGACGTCGGCCGGCGGCGGCCCGTCCACTGAGCAGGCCGTAGCCGCTGCCCGCGCGGGCGTGGCGTTCGCGGCGGAAGATCCTGAGTGGCGGAGCCTGACGATCCGCAGTTGCTCGCGGCACGTCATGCCGTCGCGCAGTCATGACCGCGCCTCGCCCGGTGGAGCCGCCGAACTCCGAAGCGAGTCTGTGAGGTGCGGCCGGTCACGGATGGATGGGGAAGCAGGCCCACACGTGTTTGGTCGTGTCGGTGGCGTACCAGCCGACCTGCAGTGACAGGGCTCGGGCCAGGTGCAGTCCGCGGCCGCCTGCGCCGGGCGGGCGGGTGCCGGCGAGTTCGGGTACGGCACTCAGGTCGTGGTCGGCCACGTCGATGACGAACTGGTCCGCGGTGTGCAGCAGCCGCACCGTGACGGGTGGCAGGCCGTGCCTGATGGCGTTGGTGGCCAGTTCGGTGGCGACCAGCACCATGTTCTCCGCTATCTCGTCCAGCGCCGCACCGTCAGTCGCGGCGAAGGCGTTCACCGCCTGCCGCAGGCGCGCCCGGAGGCTTCGCAGTTCGGTGCTGTCGCTCAGTGCCCAGGCGTGCAGCCCGTCGGCCTGTGGTGGCGGTGGCGAGGTCAGAAGTTCGGTCACTCGCTCCTGATGCCCGAACGGGCGGTTGATCATGCGGTCCGCCCGCCGGCGAGTGGCTCAGATGTCGGGCGAGGTACGTGCGAACCGCGGTGGGCCGACCCGTACGGGGCGGCCCACCGCCGGCATCACGACCAGGTGATCTCCCGGTGACGGTCGACGAAGCGGCCCGACCTGTGGCCCGGGCCCTCGGTGGCCAGCGCCACGACCGCGTCGGTTCCCTCGGTGACCGTTTGCGGGCCGGAGTGGCCGTTGAAGTCGGTCGCTGTGTAGCCCGGGTCGGCTGCGTTGACGCGGATCCCCGGGAGGGCTTTCGCGTACTGTGTGGTCAGCATGGTCAGCGCCGCCTTGGACGCGGTGTAGACCGGCGCCAGATATGTCGACTCGGGCCGGGACGGGTCGTGCGTGGCCTCCAGCGAGCCCATGCCACTGCTCACGTTGATGATCACGGGATCGGCGGAGCGTCGCAGCAACGGCAGGAACGTGGTCGTCGTACGGACCACCCCGGCGACGTTGACGTCCATGACGGCGAGCACGTCGGCGCCGGTCAGGGTGCTCGGGTCGCCCGCCGGACCGTGGACCCCGGCATTGTTGATCAGGACGTCGACCGCGCCCTCGTGGGCCTCGACGTCGGCGGCCGCCGCGGCCACCGAGGCGTCGTCGGTGACGTCGATACGGACGAAACGTGCGCCGAGCTCGTCGGCCGCCGGCTTGCCGGCCCGCTCGTCGCGGGCGCCCAGCAGCACGGTGTGGCCGGCCGCGATCAACCGGCGAGCCGTCTCGTAGCCGAGGCTCCGGTTGGCCCCGGTGATGAAGGTGATCGTCATGCCGACCACCGTGCCCGGCGCCCGCGCCGGCATCCAGGGAACAGCGCTACCACCCTGATCCTCGCTGGACGCGGAAGAATCGGGGCATGAACGAGCTCGGGAACACTCTTCGTGCATGGCGTGGCCGGTTGTCGCCGGCCGCGGTGGGCCTCCCGCCGGGCCGATCGCGCCGGGCCAAGGGCTTGCGCCGGGAAGAGCTTGCCGAGCTCAGCGGCATCTCGGTGGATTACCTGGTCCGGCTCGAGCAGGGCCGGTTCACCAACCCGTCGTCGCAGGTGGCGGCCGCACTGGCCCGAGCGTTGCAGCTGTCCGTCGCCGAGCGCGACCATCTTTACCGGCTGGCCGGCCTGAACCCCCCGGACGCCGCCGAGATCACCGATCATGTCCCGGCGAGCGTCCAGCGGGTGGTCCGGCGGCTCGGCGACGCGGCAGTGGCCGTTTTCGCGGCCGACTGGCAGTTGATCTGGTGGAACCGGAGCTGGGCCGCACTCTGCGGCGACCCCTCGGAGGCTCCACCCCACTTGCGCAACTTCGCCCGCGACACGTTCCTCGCCGGCGCGCCACGGCTTAGCCGGCACGCTGTGACGTCGCTGGTGGCCGGGACGCCCGAGGCCGCCCTGGTCGGCGACCTGCGCCGGGCGACCGGCAGGTTCCCGGGCAGCCGCCGGCTCCTCACGTTGATCGCGGAGCTGACCGCGGGCAGTGACCGGTTCGCGGCGCTCTGGGCCGACGGCACCGTCGGCGCCCACCGCAGCGACCAGAAGATCATCGACCATCCCGAAGTCGGGCCGATCGCGGTGGACTGCGACGTGCTCACCGACGGCGACGCCGAGCTGAAGATCGTCATCATGAGCGCCGCGCCGGACAGCGACGACGAGACCAGACTGCGCCTGGCCGTCCTCACCGGCGCCGCAAGCGGGACCTGATCAGGGCCGTCTTGCATCGTCGAGCGCGTCCCGGCATGCGCCCGGCACGGCCCGGATGACTGATGGTGGCGATGCGGCGCGGCCGCCTCTCCCGGGCGGGTGGCCCGGTGGCCGGCTCGCCAACCGGATCTCGCTCGCAGCGACCGCCGGCGACCGGGGTACGGCCATCGCCCGGGCCGGCCGTCTCTCGTCCACGATCCCCGGCGACGCCACCGCCGGGCTCGCCGCACGATCCGACCGCCGCCGGCGCGAGAGCGATGACCTTCGCAGAAACAGCCTGTCAAACCTGCTCGGGGTTCGGCAGGCGGGCCGCGACCGGCACGGGCTCTTCGCCGGTCGAATGCTCGGCGAGAAGCGTGCGGCCGCGTGGGCTCCGTCGGGATCGGCAGGTCGGACCGGCCCGGTGGCGGCCCCTGAGCCGGTTCCGGCAGGCGCTGCCGAAGCCGGTAGCCGACGGGCTCCGATCGCGGCAGAGCCGCCGGAAGGTGACCCCCGCTCGACGGAACCGGGCCGCCGGACGGGTTCGTCCCAGCGGTGGGGAGGGAGAGACATGCATGTGCCACTGAGCCGTCTCTGCTCGGCAGTGCTCGCCGTCGGCCTGGCCGGCGGATGCGTGCGAAGCGAGCCGTGGGAGACCGAGACGCCCGTACCGCTGTCCCCGCTGCGCGCGGTGTCCGGTCCGATCCCGGGCGCGGTGGCGCTGCCGTGGCGGCTCGAAGGCGGCGAGCCGCCGGGACGGCAACTGCTCGTCGTCGTGCCCGGTGCCGACTGCCGCACACCCATCGGCGCCGAGGTGACGTCCACGCCGGGGACGGTCACCGTCACGGTCTGGGGCACCGCGCGCAGCGCCTGCCCCGACGGCGGGCGGCACGATGCCGTCGTCGGCGTCGGACTGCCGGAGCCGCTGAACGGCAGGAGCCTCATACGTGGCGGGTGAGGGTCTCCGGGCCTCCACCGGTCGCCCGCTGACGCGACCTGGGGCGCCACCAGCCCGCACTGCGGCGGCTGCCCGCCCATCGGCGGTTGACGTGCTCGACCAGACGCCGCCGCTGTCCGGCCGGCCTCAGGGCAGCCCAGGCGGCAACAGCAGGCCAGGGCCACCCTGAGGATCGGTCACCTTCGCCAGAAGAGGTGGTGTGTCACCCCGCTCGGGCTGGGAACGACCTCCAGGTGGAACCGGTCGAGCAGCTCGTCGGGGGACTCCCAGAGCCGTACCCCGGACCCGAGTTTCACCGGCGAGACCGCCACGTGCAGGGTGTCGACGAGGTCGGCGTCCAGGAACTGCCGGATGGTGGTGGCCCCGCCGCCCAGTCGGACGTCCTTGCCCTGGGCCGCCTCCCGGGCCTGTTCGAGGACCGTTGCCGGGTCATCGTCGACGAAGTGGAACGTGGTGTCGGAGAGCGTGAATGAAGGACGCCGGTGGTGGGTCATGACGAACACCGGGGTACGGAACGGAGGCTCGTCACCCCACCAGCCGCGCCACTCGTGGTTCTGCCAGGGGCCGCGCTGGGGACCGAACTTGTTGCGGCCCATGATCTCGGCGCCGATGTTGCAGGCGTAGTCCCGGGTGAAGTAGTCGTCGAGACCCCGGCTGCCCCCGGGGTCGGTGCGCATGGGCCAGCTCGCTGTGGCGCCGGCCCAGGCGAACAGCCTCTCGGGCTCGACATGACCGAAGGGCCTCTCGAGGGTCTGGTCCTCCCCGGCGCCGATGCCGTCACTCGAGACGTTGAAATTCTGGACTTTCAGTAGCTGAGCCACGTGTTCCTCCGGTGATGGCGATGACGGTGGTGAGACGGGGATCGTCATCGTGAGGTCGGAGCCGGTCGACGGATCTTGACCCGTACCGGCAAAATGAACTGATCTGTTGAACCTGCCGCCGGGATGTCAAGGGCGGGCGGTCCGCGACGACCACCTGGTGAAGGGGCCCGGCTGGGCGCCGCGACGTCAGGAGACGGCAATGAAGTTCCTGCTCATCATGCACATCAACCCCGTCATCATGGAGGCGCTGACCGAGGCCGAGCGCCAGGAGATCATGGCCGGCCATGGCGAGTTCATGACGACGATCCGCGAGTCCGGCGAGATGATCGACACCGAGGCGCTGGCTGACCCGTCCCAGAGCGCGGTGGTCCGTGTCCGCGACGGTGTGCCGGTCGTCACCGACGGCCCGTACCTGGAGGCCAAGGAGTTCCTGGGCGGCTACTACCTGGTCGACGTCGCGAGCAGGGACCGGGCGCTGGAGCTGGCCGCCATGATCCCGGACGCCCGGTTCGACGGCCTGGGCATCGAGGTCCGCCAGGTGATCTTCTCCGGCGGCCCGACCGCGTGAGCGCCGACCGCGCCACCGTCGAGGGCCTGCTGCGCGCGCTCGCGCCGCAGGCCCTCGGCGCGCTGGTACGTCGGTACGGGCAGTTCGACCTCAGCGAGGACGCCGTGCAGGAAGCGCTGTTCGCCGCGGCGACACGCTGGCCGGCCGAGGGCGTCCCCGACAACCCGCGCGGCTGGCTGGTCACGGTCGCCGGCCGCCGCCTGGTCGACCAGATCCGCAGCGAACAGGCTCGGCGCCGGCGCGAGGACGAGGTGACCGCCCTGGAGCCGGAGCCGACATCGCCCGGCCCCGGCGAGGACACCCCGGCCGACCGGGACGACACGCTCACCCTGCTGTTCCTGTGTTGCCACCCGGCGTTGAGCCCGGCCTCGCAGGTCGCACTGACGCTGCGCGCGGTCGGCGGCCTGACCACCGCGGAGATCGCCCGCGCCTACTTCGTGCCCGAATCGACCATGGCGGCCCGGATCAGCCGGGCCAAGCAACGGATCAGGGCCACCGGCGGCGCGTTCACCATGCCGGTCGGGCAGGATCGGGCGGAGCGTCTGCGGGTCGTGCTGCACGTGCTGTACGTGATCTTCAACGAGGGCTACACCGCCAGCTCCGGAGACCGGCTGCGGCGCGACGACCTGGCCGCCGAGGCGATCCGGCTGACCCGTCTGCTGCACCGTCTGCTGCCGGACGACGGCGCGGTGGCCGGCCTGCTGGCGCTGATGCTGCTCACCGACGCCCGCCGGGCAGCCCGCACCGGCCCGCACGGCGAGCTGATCCCGCTCGACGAGCAGGACCGCTCGCGCTGGGACCGCGGGCGCATCGCCGAGGGCGTCGCGCTGGTCACCGACGCGATGAGCCGCTCGACGCTCGGCCCCTACCAGCTGCAGGCCGCCATCGCCGCGCTGCACGACGAGGCGCCCAGCACCGGCGAGACCGACTGGCGGCAGATCAACATCCTTTACAAGATCCTGGTGCGGCTCTCGCCGAACCCGATGGCCAGCCTGAACCGGGCGGTGGCGGTCGCCATGATCGACGGGCCGCGGGCCGGCCTGGCCCTGGTGGACGAGCTGGCCGCCGACGAGCGGATCACCGACCACCACCGGCTGCACGCGGTCCGCGCACACCTTCTGGAGATGGCCGGCGACCATCCGGCGGCCCGCGAGCACTACCACCGCGCCGCCCGCGGCACCACCAGCCTGGCCGAATGCCGCTACCTGGAAATCCGTGCCGCCCGGTTGGCGCCACATCCCGCTTCCGGCTGACCCGTCCCCGCGCCGCGCCGGTCGGGGACGCCACCGTGCCGTCCCGGGGACTCGAACCTCCGGCAACGATCGTTCGCGTCACCAGGACCTCGAACACCTACCGGCCCGAGCGCACCCGTGACGGTCTCGTAGTTGTCCACGCACGACGCCGGAACCGTCAGCGGCCCGGGAGCGGGGCTCGCAGGACGAACCGGTGCATCGACCCGGACCGGTCGTAGCGGGTCATGCCCAGGCTTTCCAGGATGCGGATGGAACGCCGGTTGTGGTCGTCGGCCTCGGCCCGGATCTCCCGCAGGGCGAGCTTCTCGAAACCGTGGGCGATGCCGGCCGCGGCGGCGGCCCGGCCCAGGCCGGCGCCCCAGCGCGACCGCTCTCCGATGACGAAGCCCAGCTCACGCCGGTCCGGGTCGGTGCCGTGCAGATCGACGTAGCCGACCAGGACCCCGTCGTGGACCACCCCGAGCCGTAACAGCCCCGGCGGTGGCGTCACGATCAGCGTCCGGTGGAAGCTCAGGTGCTCGGCGGGGGACCGGTCGGTCCATGCGGCGGCGGCGCGGAACTGCGGGTCCGAGGCCCAGCCGGCGATCACCTCGGCGTCGGACGCACGCAAGGGGCGCAGCCGGATCGGGCTCACGGGCCGGCCGGCGCGTTGCGGCGGGCGGAACGTCGAGCACATAGGATCGGAGCCGCACGACAGGAGGCGCCTGTGGAGATCGTCGAGGGTCCGGCCGTGGTCACGAAACCGGAGCGCCACACCGCCGGCATCCGGACGATCACCCCGTTCCGCGGCATGTTCGCCGTCCGTGACAGGCTCATGGACGAGCTCTTCGAACGCCTCGACGACTGGGGTGTCGGCTTCGGCCCGGTCTTCTTCCGCCTGCATGTGGTGAACATGCAGGGCGCCATGGACGTCGAGGTCGGTGCCGTCACCGCCGAACCGGTCCGCGGCGACGACCGGATACGCCCGGGAATCCTGCCGGCTGGTCGCTATGCCGCCCTCACCTACGTCAATCACGGCCGCCGCGCCAACGGCACCCTCATCGACTGGGCCCACGACAGGGGCCTGTCGTTCGACTGCGCGGAGGACCCGGGCGGCGACGGGTTCGCGTGCCGGTACGAGGCATACCTGACCGACCCGCGGACCGAGCGGATGAAGACCCGCTGGCGCATCGAGCTGGCCATCCGCCTCGCCGACGGCAGCCGTCAACCCTGACCAGGCCTGAAGTGCAGGATTCGTCCGGCACGGTGACCACCACGTCTCTACGGTAGGGCACGCAGCGCCTGTGCCGGGCGGTGCATGCCCCCACGCTCGACTCGGCCCGCCTCAGTATTTCGAGCCCAGATCCCAGTTGTCGAACATCTGATTGAAGCCGTTGTGGCATCCCCAGATATGAAGCCGCGCACCATTGTTCGGACTGACGCCGCTGATGTCCAAGCACATGGTCGAGTTCTTCATCGAGCGATACCGAAACACCGGGTAGTCGTATCCGCCGCGGGTGTGGACATAGGGCATTCGTTCCTGGATCCACCGCTGCTGCGGCGTGGTGTCGCAGGTCCACTGCTGGATCGGCTGCCCGTTGGTCATGATTCCGTCGAGGACGTCCAGGCACTTCCCGTAGTTGGTGTGCCGGGAGGCGATCTGGAACAACGGCATGCCCTGATATGTGCCCACCTGATTGAACGCCCACTGCTGCTGCCAGTTGGAATTGCAATCCCACTGCTGAACCCGGGCGCCCTCGTTGGCGCTGCCGTCAATGACGTCCAGGCACCTGTCCGAATGGAATGCCTGGATCCAGTACCTGTTGGGATACCAGTCGGCGTGCGCCGGCGTTGCCGCCACCAATGAGGCAACGACAGCGCACACACCTGCCATCACCATGTGCAGTGCTCGCTTCTTCATGGTCCTTCCCCGTGTCCTCTCAAGACGATCCACTCGGCTCTTCTCCGCTGACACACGTGCGGGCAGCGGAAGGCGCGCCCGGATCGATGGGATTACCGTCGACCACCCGTGCAGCCTGTCGGTGAGGTCTCTGTCTAGCGGCTTGAGAGTTGTCTGGCATCCGCACGCGGTGGTCGGACAACAACTCCGGACAACACGGAGACAACTGGCGATGGATGCCGCTGCGGTGTGACGGGGAGGCAAGGCCGGCGGAGACACGGCGGGCCGCACCGTCGCGGTAGGCCACCACGGGCTTCCTGTCCGAGAGGATGAGGGCGCGGATCTCCGGATGCCCCGTGATCTTGGTGGTGATCGGCTGCGGTTACGGTGGTGGACCGTACGGAGAAGGAGGATCGGTGGTCGACGGCTGCACGGTGACGGTGTGCCGGGATTGTTGTTGCGGTAGCCGGACCAAACATCCGGCGGTCGATCACGACGCCCAGCTCGACGGGCTGCGGGCGGCGCTGGAACCGGTTCACCGGGTGCGGCCCAGCCTGTGCCTGGACGTGTGCTCACAGTCGAACGTGATGGTGGTGCAGCCGGCTCGGCGGCCCGGCGGCGCGGTGCGCGGCCGGTCTGGTTCGGGCTGATGCTCGACGACGCGGTGGTCGGCGACCTGGTGGCCTGGATCCGCTCCGGTGGGCCGGGGGTGGCCGAGCTGCCCGCGGTGCTGGAGTTGTCGGTGATCACGCCGCCGGCGCTCAGCGATCGGTGAGCGCAGGCGGCGGTCGTGCCGTCCGGGCGGGCAGGGCCCTGGGTGGCGGACGCGTGGACGGCCGGTGGGTCCGCCGTCGCTGAAGCCGGCGCGGGGAATCCCTCGACGCATTTCGACCGACGCCGTCGAGGCGAGCTTTCCCTACGATGGTTCGCACCGGCGGACGAATGAGATCGGAAGACAATTCTTGAACAGCGTTTCCCGTTTGGTCACCCGTATTGTGAGCACGGCTCTGCAAACCTACTGGAAGGTTTTCAAGCCCAGCACCTTCGGTGTCAAGGCGCTGATCCTGCACCCGTCCGATCCGGGGCTGTGCCTGATGATCAGGCACTCCTACACCGACCAGCAGCGTTGGGGACTGCCTGGTGGTGGCTATCGTCCTCGGCGGGAGCCGGCTGAGGACGCCGTTCGTCGGGAGTGCCGGGAAGAACTGGGGATCGTGTTGGCCCCCGTGGTCACGGTGCTGGTGGAGACCGTGACCGAACTCGAAGGCAAACGCGACCGGCTCACCATTTTCCGGGGCACCGCGTCGACGGCTGACCTTCGGCCGAATCGCGAGGTGGCGGAAGCTCGGTGGACGCCGCTCGACTGTTCAGGGCTTCCGGACGGGCGCCTGGTTTCCCGGTGGGCGGAGATGGCGATCTCCGCCCACCGGGGAACGTGAGAGCCGCTACGGCTGCAATTGCAGGTAGCTGCCGGTGCTGGCCGATCCCACGTCGGTGTTGCCCGAGGTCCATGCCCAGCCGGTGGCGTACGACGTCACGCCCGCGTCGTTGAGCATCGGCGTGTAGCAGGAGTAGCCACCCAGGCTGGCGACCCAGGTGAACGGCAGACAGCTCTGGTAGGCGCCGTCGCTGTTGCGGTAGACCTGGGTGAGGCCCTTGGTCGAGTAGTACGCGATGGTCCGCCCCCACACGGTGCGGCAGGCCGTGCTGTATCGCAGTTGGACGACACCCACCTTCACGCTGCCCGCGTAGATCGATGCCGAGCGGGGCGTGGTGGCGGTGTTGGCGCAGCCGGATGTCTCGGGATTCTGCCCGTCGTACGGCGCGGCGAACGATGCGCCGGGCGTGGCGACGAGCCCGGCTCCGGCGGCGAGCAGGACGATGACGGCGGAGCGCAGCAGTCGTGATCGGATCATTGATCCTCCATGTCTGGTCCGATGTGCCCACACCAGGCTTCACCGCAGTAAATATCGATTCAAGTAAATGACTTTGCCAATCTCCCGAGGCATTCGGGGATGTCGTCGTTCCGGGGAGAGCGCGTGGGCGCCCTCCCCGGAACGGTGCGGTCAGCCGGTTGTCCGGCGGCCGGCCACGGTGGCGCCGGACGACTGCGACCAGGCGGCGAAGTCGTTCAGCGGAGTGTTCGTGATGCGGAAGGTGCCGTCGTCGTTGGCGAACGCGACCGGCTGCGTGTACCACCACGGGCTGTTCGGGCCGGGGGTCAGCGCCACGTCCGTACGGCCGTCGCGGTTGTAGTCGCCGGTGACCACGGTGGCTCCGGGGACCCGCGCCCAGCCGGCGAAATCGCCGACGCCGGTGTTGGTGACCCGGAACGTGCCGTCGCCGGTGGAGAACGCCACCGGCACCGTCGTCCAGCCGGCGCCGCCTGTCAGCGCCAGGTCGGTACGGCCGTCACGGTTGAAGTCGCCGGTGACCGTACGGGCGCCCGCGGCCTGTGACCAGCCGGCGAAGTCGTTCAGCGGCGTGTTGGTGATCCGGAAGGATCCGTCGCCGTTCGAGAACGCCACCGGCTGGGTGTACCACCACGAGGTGTTCGGACCCGGCGTCAGCGCGATGTCCGTACGCCCATCGGCATTGAAGTCTCCGGTGGTGAGCCGGGCGCCGGGGACCTGGGCCCAGCCCGCGAAGTCGCCGACGCCGCTGTTGGAGACCCGGAACGTGCCGTCGCCGTTGGAGAGGGCCACCGGGACGGTCGACCAGCCGGACCCGCCGACCAGAGCCAGATCGGTACGGCCGTCGCGGTTGAAGTCACCGGCGACCGTGGACGCGCCGGGGACCTGCGCCCAGCTCGCGAACTCGTTGAGCGCCGTGTTGGTGACCCGGAACGTGCCGTCGCCGTTGGAGAACGCCACCGGTTGCGTGTACCACCACGGCGTCTCCGGGCCTGCGGTCAGCGCCAGGTCGGTACGGCCGTCGTTGTTGAAGTCGCCGGGCACCACCGTGGTTCCCGGGACCTGCGCCCAGGCCGCGAAGTCGTTGAGCGCGGTGTTGGTGATCCGGAACGTGCCGTCGCCGTTGGAGAACGCCACCGGCTGGGTGAACCACCACGGCGTGTTGGGGCCGGGCGTCAGCGCGACGTCCGTACGCCCGTCGCCGTTGAAGTCTCCGGTGGTGAGCCGGACGCCGGGGACCTGGGCCCAGCCGGCGAAGTCGCCGACGCCGGTGTTGGTGACCCGGAAGGTGCCGTCGCCGGCGGAGAACGCGGCCGGCACCGTGGTCCAGCCCGCGCCGCCGGTCAGCGCCAGGTCGGTACGGCCGTCGGCGTCCAGGTCGCCGCCGGCGAGCACCGGGGCGGTCCCGTCGGCGGCGGCGAACAGCAGCCGGTTCGGCGAGCCCGTGCCGATCTGGCTCAGGGCGTCGGCCGTGGCGGTGTTTACGATCATCGACTTGATCGTCGCCGGTGCGGCCGTCGGGTGGCTCTCCAGGTAGAGGGCCGCGACACCGGCGGCGTGCGGTGCGGCCATCGAGGTCCCGTCGATGGTTTCGGTGGCGGTGTCGGAGGTGTTCCAGGCCGAGGTGATGCCGGTTCCCGGCGCGAACACGGTGACGCACGATCCGTAGTTGGAGTAGCCGGTGTCGCGGCTGTCCTCGCGGGTGCTGGCGGCCACGGTGATGGCGGCCGGGGTACGCGCCGGACTGCGGGTGCAGGCATCGGTGGTCTCGTTGCCGGCGGCGACGGTGTACGTCACCCCGGAGGCGATCGAGCGGGCCACCGCGTCGTCCAGCGCCGGGTTGACCGGGCCGCCCAGGCTCATGTTGGCCACCGACGGGCCGGTGTGACGGCCGGTCACCCAGTCGACGGCGGCGACGAGCGTCGAGGTCGGGGCGCCGCCGCTGCAGCCGAAGACCCGGACCGGGACCAGAGTCACGGCTTTGGCCACCCCGTACCCGGTGCCGCCGATGGTCCCCGCGACATGGGTGCCGTGGCCCCGGCAGTCGTCGGTGCCGCGGCCGTCGCCGACGAAGTCCGCGCCGTCGGCGACCCGGCCGGCGAACTCGGTGTGACCGGCCCGGATGCCGGTGTCGATCACGTACGCGGTCACGCCGGCGCCGGTCGCCTTGGTGGCGAAGGTGCTGTTCAGGGTGGACCCGTGCTGGTCCACGCGGTCCAGGCCCCAGGTCGCCGAGGTCTGCACACTGTCGAGGGTGACGATCTGGTCGGCGGCCACGTAGGCGACGGCCGGATCACGCCGTACGGCGGCGAGCTGACCGGCGGTGAGGGTGGCGGCGTAGCCGTGCAGAGCGTGCCGGTACTCGCGGTGGACCCGCACGCCGCTGGTGCGGGAGCGGGCCACCGCCCGGGAGCTGTCGGCGGACGCTCGCAGGACGACGATGTAGCTGTCGGCGGCGACCGGTTCACCCGATGCCGCGATCAACGGCGCAGGGTCGGCCTCCGCCGCGACGGCGGAGGTGGCCGGCGCCAGGGCTGACACCGCCGCCACGGCCGCCGCGGCGACCGTACGGCTCCACGGCCTGGGGGATGTTGCTGGGATTCTCACGCGCCCCGTCCTTTCGATTCCATCGACCTGCCTCGCTGTTGCGGGTCGACGGCATCGTGGCGGGGGGCGCGGAGGCGGCGCTGACGTCACGCTGAAAACCCGACGTCAGCACGCTGATCCACCGTGGTCGCCCGTGGTGCCGGCGGTCCCGCCCGGCGCTGGCTAGCCTGGTCGGGTGCCCGCATCGACGCTGTTCGCGATCAGTGACCTGCACGTCGGCCATCCGGAGAACCGGGAGATCGTCGAGAGCCTGCACCCGGACGGTGACGGCGACCGGCTGATCGTCGCCGGTGACGTGGGGGAGATGTTCGCCGACGTGGTGTGGGCGTTGCGGCTGCTCGCCGGCCGGTTCGCGAAGGTGATCTGGGCGCCGGGCAACCACGAGTTGTGGACGCCCCGGGAGGATCCGGTGCAGTGGTGCTGGGAGCGGGTGGCGCTGACCGGGAAGCGGCTCGACGCGGTCCCGGCCGGCCTGCCGACGGTGCTGATCAACCACTGGCCGATGGTGCGCGAGCCGACCCGGATCCTGCGGTTCCCCGAGTTCGCCCAGTGCTGCGGCACCGAGCTGACCGCCGACTGGCACGTCCGGTACCGGGCGGCGGCCTCCGTCTACGGACACCTGCACATCCCGCGGACCACCTACTACGACGGGGGTGCGCTTCGAGGAGGCGTCGGTCGGCTATCCGCGGGAGTGGCCCCGGCGCGGCACCCCGCCGGGGCGCCCGCGCCGGATCCTCGGCTGAGCGGTTCACACCGGGTCGCCGATCAGGGTTCCCGAACGTGACCAGCAGGTCGGCTGCGCCTCTGACGGAGGGACGTCACCGGGCCGCGGCGGCGAGGATCGCGTCCCTGGACGCGACGACCTGCTCGTGGAGCCGGGCCACGTCGACCCCGACGAGTACGCCGCCGGACTTACGGACCTGACCCGCCACCACGACCGTTTCGATGTTGCGAGGGTCGGCGCCCAGGACCAGGGTGCCGACCGCGTCGTTGAGCGGCATGTTGTTGACGTCGGTGGCGTTGACGACAATCAGGTCCGCCTGTTTGCCCGGGGTGAGTGAGCCGGTGACCGAGCCCAGCCCGTTGGTCCGGGCGCCCTGGAGCGTGGCGAAGTCCAGCACGTCCCGGGTGGTGATCCGGTGCGGTACGGCGCCGGTGCCGTACCCGGCGTTGACCGCCCGCATCCGCTGAATGGCGTGCAGCGCCCGCATCTGGGTGAACATGTCGCTCGCCAGCGCGACCTCGACGTCGATGCTCAAACCGGGGCGCACCCCGGCCGCGAGCGCCTCGTCGACGGCCGGGACCGCGGTCTCCAGCCCGATCTGCGCCTCGGAGGTCGGCGCGAGCGAGACGGTCGTCCCGGTGTCGCCGATCGCCCGCCACGCCTGCGACGTCAGCCCGGTCGCGTGGATCAGCGTCACCTCGGGGCCGAGCAGGCCGTCGCGTTCCCAGCCCAGGATCGCCGCGGACGACGACGTGCCGAACACCGCGTCGACGCTGACCCCGATCCCGAGATCCCGCGCGACCGCCGCGAGCCGCGGACCGTACGCCGGCAACGGCCCGGCGACCTCGTCGGTGGCCAGCGTGGCGAGCCGCACCGTGACCAGCCCCGAGGAATGCGCCGCGTGGAGCCGTTCCACGTCCTGCGGCCACTGCTCGTCCCAGTCGCCGAAGTGCGGGGCCATCGACGCGTGGATGCCCCGGACACCGGTGTCCACCAGCGCCCGGATCGCGGCGTCGGAGTGTGCGGCCGTACGTGAGTTGTGCGAGAAGTCGAGCATCGTGGTGATGCCGGCGTCCAGGGCCGACAGGGCGGCGAGCCGGGTGCCGACGTAGATGTCCTCGGCCCGGTAGGCGGGGGCGATGCGGGCGAGGGTGTTCATGACGTACGCGCCGAGGTCGGTGACGTCGGGTGTGCTGCGCCGGAGCTGCGTCTGCCAGGCGTGCCGGTGGGTGTCGACGAACCCCGGGCCGACGATCCGGCCGGTGGTGTCGACGACGTCCGCGCCGAGAGCCGAAGGATGGTTGCTGAGGTCGGGTCCGACAGCCACGATGTGCTCGCCGCTGACCAGGACGTCACCGCGGGGCAGGTCGCCCAGGGCGGGATCCATGGTGACGACGTGGCCGCCGGTGAAAAGCATGCTCATCAGTTCTCCTCGGCGCGGCGCAGGACGTATCCGGCGTGGTGCAGCACTCCGTCGTCGAACCGGCCGTACGCCCAGAAGCCCTGGTCGTCGAGGTAGACGATGCGGTCGCCGTCGATCCAGAAGCTGCCCTGGTAGGCGTGCGGGCGGCCGCCGCGGGTCTCGTCGTACCGGCCGGCGGCGGTGAGCTCCTGGTGGAGGAACCCGGACTCGTCGATCCACATGCCGACGTACGGGCTGTCGGATGCCTCGGGCCGGGTGACGGGGACGGCGGGTGCCGCCGCGGACGTGCGGGGCCGTCCGTCGACCATCACCAGGACGGCCTGCCCGGGACGCCAGAGAAGGTGTTCCCAGGGGGTGGGAGTGCCGGTCGCGATGACCGCGAAGGTGGCCGGGCTTCCCGGGGCGAGGCTGCTGAGCCCGGCGATCGGGACGACGCGCAGCCCGGTGCAGTCGATGACGGTGGTCCGGCCGTCCTCGGCCGCGGAGTGCCGTCCGGGACCGACGCTGACGACAGTGGCCCCGTCGAGCAGCAGGCCGGCGTGCTCCAGGTCGCCGAGGGCGGGGTCCAGGGTGTGGATCGTCGCGTTGACGAACAGCAGCGGCCCGGACGCCTCGTCCAGCGCGGCACTGTCGATTCGGTGTGTGGTCATGGACCCACCGTCGCGGCTGGGGCAGCCGGTAGCCAGCGTGCGTCGTCCCTGGGTGCGGCGCACCCTGGATACCTCACGACACCGCCGATTAGCGTGGTCACGTGACTGTCACCGATCTTGGCAGGTTCCTCGCCGCCCGCCGGGCCCGGCTCAGCCCCGACGATGTCGGCCTGCCCTCGCACGGCCGGCGCCGGGTGGCCGGGCTACGCCGGGAGGAGGTCGCCGTGCTCGCCGGGGTGAGCGCCGACTACTACACCCGGCTCGAACAAGGACGGGAACGAGCCCCGTCCGCCTCGGTGCTGGACGGCATCGCCCGCGCTCTCGACCTCGGACCGGAGGCCCGCGAGCACCTGTTCCGCCTCGCGGACGTGGCCCTCGGCGATCGGCCGTCCGCCCCGGACCGGGTGGACGACGAGTTGCGGGACCTGCTCGCCGAGTGGCCGCACCTGCCCGCCGTCATCGTCAACCGGCGCCTGGACCTGCTCGCCCGCAACCCGATCGCGGCGGCGCTGTATTCCGACTTCACCGCAACCGACAACCTGGCTCGCATGACGTTCCTGGATCCGGTGGGCCGGGTCTTCTTCACCGACTGGGAACGCTCCGCGCACGCGTGCGTGGCGAATCTTCGCCTCGCCCTCGGGCACCATCCGGGCGACCGGCGCACCCTCGCGCTGACCGAGGAGCTGACAACCGCCGACGACGACTTCCGCCGGATGTGGGAGCAGCACGATGTGCGGGGCAAGACGCGTGAGGCCAAGACGTTCAGGCACAGTGCCGTCGGGGAGATGACGCTGACGTATCGGGCGTTCGACGTCCGTGGCGCGTCAGGTCAGCAGCTGATCGTCTACCGGGCGGCGCCGGACACCCGCGACGCGGACGCGGTGCGGCTGCTCGGCATGCTCGCGCGTACCGACGTCTCGGAGAACATCGGGTAACGCCAGGCCGTGGTCAGCCGGCGGCGTTACGAATCAATGCAAGATCACCAATGGTTCCGGTGCCGCGCTGCTGGGGGCGCGGTAGGTCTTTCGCCAGTAATGCCTTGACCAGCGGCGAGAAGATCGCGGTGACCGGCAGGAGAGGGCCCTCGCCGGGCAGCCCTGAGCGCAGCAGAGTGAGCAGCTCGCCGGTGAACGCGGTGTGCAACTCGCCGCCGGGTGCGCGTGCCACGCGGCTCCTGCTGGTGGCGGTCAGCGTGTAGGCGCCGCTGATGTCGAGCTGCCCGGTGATGGTCGCGTCGGCGTCGGTCATGGCCTCGATGGCACGTCCGGAGAAGCAGCAGTCGAGGACGAGGACTCGGGACGTCGCGGGAGTGTTCAGCATGGCACGGCGGATCCATTGGTGCGGGAGGGCGGTGCACCATATCCGGCCAGGGCGCATGGACGGCAGGCCGTAGTACAGCTCGCCATCCTCGTCCACCAGGCCGTGGCCGGCGTAGTAGACGAGAAAGACGTCCTCGGTGCGCTCGGCCAGATCGGCGAGGCGTGCGCCGATCGACTCTGTCGGGTTGAGCTCGACATGCACCCGGTCAGGCGCGAACCCGCCCAACTCCGGATCGGCCAGGACCTCGGCAAGCCGGCGTAGGTTGTGCTCGACCGCGGGCAGATTCGGATACGTGGCGGAGTCGTCATAGCGGGAGGAGCCGATCAGCAGGCATCGGGACTGCTCTTTGCGCGGTAGCCGTACGGACGTGCCGCGGTGCTGGTCGTGGCGAAGATCGGCTTGCGCCTGGCGGAGCGCACTCAGCTCGCGTTGCAGCCCGGCGCGCTCGACCGCGAACTGCAGGACCTGCGTCAGCAGAACTCCGTCCACCTGGCCTTTCACCAGATAGTTGTCGGCGCCGGCCTGTAAAGCGGCTTCGGCCAGGCCCCGGCCCGCTCGTCCGGTGAGGATGATGACGGGAACATCTGGCCGGTGCTGCTTGATTCGCTCCAGTCCATCGAGTCCGGAAGAATCCGGAAGTTCGATATCGAGAAGAATCACGGAAACGCCGTCGAGGTGTTTCAAAGCCTGCCGGACGTTGTCGACCCGGACGACATCGGCGGCCAGTCCTTCCTCGGCCAGCAGCTCCCGCACGAGGAACGCGTCGCCCTCGTCCTCTTCCACGAGCAGCACTCGCTCAATCGTCACCGTGCTCCTCCGCCCGGCCGGGGTGGCTTCGACCGCCGGCGCCGGCGAGCGGCTACGCAGCCGATACGTGACCGAGCTCCACCGGCACCTTGTCGCTCCACTCTCCCATGTCGCCGATCGTGGCCGCCTGACCACCGAACCGGACCGGCTTGACCCCGGGCGTCAGCAGCTGGTTCGGGGACATCCGCCCCGACGGCACGCTGGGCTTCGCCCCGACGGCCGCGCACTTCGCCGGCCGGACGACTTCCGTGCATCGCACACGCTTCCCGGACGCTCTCCGTAGGATCGGTGACCAGACATCCAGGGCACACCCATAGCCGATCAACGGGGACGTCGCGAGGGGACGATCGTGACTGCAGGGCATGGTGTAGGACAGTGGGCCCGGGACCGGAAGGTCTCGACGAAGGTGCTCACGGTCGCCGGAGTGGCGATCGCCGGGACGATGGTGACCGGCGCGCTGAGCGTCATCGGCATCAACGACATGGCCGCCACCCGTAACGCCGAGATCGGGCAGATGGCGCCGTACATCAGTGATCTCAACGATGCCGCCCTGTCGTTGAAGGCCGCCGCCAACGACGAGCGCGGCTACCTGCTCAAGGGCGACGAGAAGTTCGCCACCGAGTCGCTCGGGCGGCAGGAGAAGGTCGACGCGTCGTTCACGGCGGCCCGGCAGCTGTCCGGCGGCCAGGGCGCCGAGGTCGACGAGATCAAGGCCGCGAGCGACAAGTGGTTCGCCGCGGTCAAGGACGAGTTCCAGCTGTACCGGACCGACCCGGCGGCGGCGGTCACGCTCGCCCTGGGCGCCAACCGGGATCTGCGCAAGGCGTACGAGGGGCTGCTCACCGAGGAGATCACCGCCGCCAACCAGGCGATGGTCGCCGGGCGCGGATTCGACCACACGATGACCCGGACCAGGACGCTGGTCATCGTCGCGTTGAGTACGGCGCTGCTGCTCTGCGTGGGTTGCGCGCTCGTCGTGTCCCGGCTGATCATCGTGCCGCTGCGCCGGGTCAGCGGTGTGCTGGACCGGGTCGCCGCGGGTGACCTGACCGGCGACGTGGACGTTTACCAGCGCGACGAGCTGGGGCACATGGCCGGCTCGCTGCGGGCCGCCACCGGTTCGCTGCGGCAGACCGTCGCCGACCTCACCGCACACTCCGAATCGCTGGCCCGGGAAGCCGGTTCCCTGGCCACCACCAGCAGACAGAGTTCGGCGAGCGCGGAGGAGGGCGCCCGGCAGGCGTCGACGGTGGCCGACTCGGCCGCGACCATGTCGCACAACATCCAGACCGTGGCGGCCGGTTCGGAGGAGATGGGCGCCTCGATCCGGGAGATCAGCGAGAGCGCGACCCAGGCCGTGCAGGTGGCCAACCGGGCCGTCGAGGTCACCGCGAACACCAGCGCCGTCATGGCCAAGCTCGGTGAGTCGTCGGCGCAGATCGGGGACGTGATCAAGACGATCACCGCGATCGCCGAGCAGACCAACCTGCTCGCGCTGAACGCCACCATCGAGGCCGCCCGCGCCGGCGAGCTGGGCAAGGGCTTCGCCGTCGTGGCCAGCGAGGTCAAGGAACTCGCCCAGGAGACCGCTCGGGCCACCGAGGACATCGGCCGGCGGGTGACCACGATCCAGGCCGACACGGCCGGCGCGGTCGCCGCGATCGAGGAGATCAGCGAGATCATCGCCCGGATCAACGAGTTCCAGACCACCATCGCCTCGGCCGTCGAGGAGCAGACGGTCACCACCAACGAGATGAGCCGCAACGTCAGCGAGGCCGCTCAGGCCGGTTCCCGAGTCGCCGAGACGATCACCGGGGTCGCGCATTCGGTGCAGCTCACCACGGTCGGCGTGACCGAGGCCGACCGCGCCGCCACCCAGCTGGCCGGAATGTCGACGGACCTGCGCCAGATCGTCGAACGGTTCCGGCTGTAGGCCGGGCCGGCAACGGCCCGGCCGCTCGGCACTGCCGAAGAGCATCTCCATGGAGGCGCAGTCGATCTCGTGCCGAGATCGGCGCATGCCGCCGGGACCGATGGTCTGCGGCGTCGGCGGACCGACGCGTCTCAGGCCACCTTGATCACAGCCTTGCCCGCGGTGTCACCGTTCTCGACGGCGGCAAGGGCGGCCGGAGCGTCGGCGAGGGGATGGACCGCGGTGATGACGGGAGTGAGGAGTCCGTCGAGGGCCAGCCGGGCGGCCCGCTCGAGGCTCTCGCGGTCGATACGCCGTTCGATGAAACGCCCACCGACGCCGGACACCGACATGTCATTGACGGCGATGACATTGCGGGGATCCCTGGCCAACGGGGCGACCGTACGCAGCGAGACGCCGCCGACCAGGTCGACGATCCCGTCGGCGCCGTCCGGAATCAGCTCGCGTGCCGCGGCCAGGACATCCCCGGCGGTGTAGTCGACGAACCGCACCCCGATCGACTCGGCGGCCTCACGTTTGGCGCTGCTCCCGGTGCCGATCACCCGCAGCCCGCGCGCGACGGCCAGCCGGGCGACGAGCAGCCCGACTCCACCACCGACCCCGTTGATCAGGACCGTGGCGCTGGCGGGGAGACCGAGTTGGTCGAGCGCATCGACCGCGGTGGTCCCGGCCACCGGCAGCGTCGCCGCCACTGTCGGTGACAGTCCCGCCGGGATACGAGCGGTGTGCGGCGCGGACAGCACCGTCGTCTCCGCGTACGTGCCGCCACCGGTGAGCGCGAAGCCGAAGACCGGGTCACCCACGTCGAGCCCGTCGACGCCCTCGCCCGAGGCCAGGACGGTTCCCGCCGCCTCCATGCCGAGAACGCGGGGGAACGGACGCCCGCTGTCCAGCCCGGGCACCGGAGCCGAGCGCATGACGTGGTCCATCGGATTGACGCCGGCGACCTCGACCCGGACGAGCACCTCGCCGGGACCGGGGACCGGATCGGGACGATCGAAGAACTCCTGGACCTCAGGCCCGCCGTACCTGCTGAAACCCCATGCCTGTGCCATGTTCTGCCGCCTCCGGTGTGACCGGCCCGGGCGTTCCGGGCGTCACGGGAATCCTCACCGTTGACATCGGTGTGAAGGGCAACCGGCTGAGGCGCGGCTCACAGCCTCACGCTCGCGGGGTCACCCCGGGACCGGGGCCGAGGTCAGCTGCGCCCAGTACCTGCGGTTGATCCCGATCAGCTCGTCGAGCGCGTCCCGGCTCCTGAGCAGCTGCGCGATGTCGGCGTCGATCCGGTCGCGCTCGTGCGTCATCGTCACGAACGCCGACTCGGTGATGGCCGGATCGGCCGGGGTGTCCACACACGGCAGCACCAAGGCGATCACACGGCTGGACAGACCAGCGTCGAACAGCTGCCGGATCAACGCCACGCGCTCGACGTCGGCATCGGCGTAGTGACGCTGCCCGGCGTCGGAACGGGAACTGGTCAGCAGGCCCTGGTCCTCGTAGTACCGCAGGGAGCGGGGGCTCACGCCCGTACGCCTGGACAACTCACCGATCCGCATTCCGGAAAGCCTACGCGCGCCGGCTCCGGGCCTCGGATCATCCGCACCTCGGAGGTCGGGACCGGATGGGCTCAGCCGAGGTCCTCGAGCCGGACGCGTACCGAGTCCGGTTGCGGTTCCTGATCGCCGAGAAGCTTCTGGAGCCCCGGAGCGGCGTGCTCACGCAACAGCGGGTTCCGGTCGGCCGCGGCGACGATCTCAGCGGCCTGCGAGCGGACGAGAGCGACTAGGCCGGGTTCGGCAAGCAGCAGTTCCAGGGTGGCCGCGAACTGTTCGGTCGGCCGGGGGTCGCCGCTGCCCAGCGCATGTTCCAGGGCATCCTGGCCCATCTCCCGCACGATCGCCTCGGCGACATAACGCTGGGCCGTCATCGCGGACAACGACATCGTCGCCCGAGTCTCTTCACGCTCGGTGAGGATCACGAAATAGCGGACGGACGGCACCCTCTCCCACAACCACGATCGCACCGCCGCGGCCTCGGGGCCCGGCCGGCCGTCGGCGACCGGCGCCTCGGCCGGTCCCGGCGCGGCGGGTCCCGGCAGGCCCTCGGTGTTCGCCATCCTCGGCCACGTCAACGGGCCCGCGTAGGCACGGACCAGATCCGTCAGACCGGGCGTGTGACCGGTCTTCTCGATGACCCTGATCTGCACCACGTCGACCAGGTTCCGGTCGCCCGACGCGAGCATCGTCTCGATCAGAGCGATACACCGCCGTACCAGATCCCGATCGCCGTTCCCGGCGGCGTCCTCCATGACCTGACGGAAGGCGTTGGACATGTATCGGTATGCGGTCAGATCGATCTCACCGCCATCTCCGACCTGGTACAACTCCTCGGTGAGGATGTGCTCCCGGGCCTCCGGGAGCACATCCCACAGGTAGTCACGGAACCCGAGGTAGGTGGGGCTTCGTCCGTCCGTCATTCCCGAGTCCTCAGTCGTCACGCCTCCGGCATCGGCTCGGGGAATGTACACGCCCGGGGTCGGTGGCAGTGCTCCGGCGCCGCGCTCTGGCCGTCCCGGCTCGGTGGGCACGGCGTCACTGGCTGCGCTCGAAGGCGGCGAGCCGGTCGCGGACCCCGGCCTCCATGTCCACGAACAGCAGACGGACGTCGCCGGGCTCGTCGCTGCCGCGCACGTGGCAGTCGAAGTCCGCGGGGCCGTCCGGCAGCGCCACCTCGAGGGTGACCGACTGGCCGGGAGCCAGGCCGTCGACCAGGTCGAGGATCGCCTCCTCGCCCAGGTCGTCGACGTCGAGGTCGACGATGACGCGAGCCCCGCCCAGCGACAGGTCGATCGCCAGGCCGGGGAACATCTGCCCCGAGGGCAGGATCAGCACGACCGGCACCTGCACCGAGACACGCCGGGAGCGTCGCCGGTCGACGGCGCCGACGGTCTGGTCCACCCGCATGTACACGCCGGGCATGCCGCCGTCGGGCGGGGGCACCACCGTGCCGACGATGCTGAAGCCGGTGCCGTTCTGCGTCCAGAGCAGCGCCACGTCGACACCGATCATGGCGAACCCGGTGAGGTTCAGCCGGAGCGTGCCGTCGCTCTCCCGCCACACCCGGCAGGCGCGGGCCGGGCCACCGCCGAGTGACGCGCTCGCGGTCGGGGCGGCCCACGGCTGCGGTTCCTCGGTGGTCCTGACCATCGTCGTCGGATCCTTCTGGGCGTACGGATGACGGTCCGGCCGCATCCTCTCCCGTGACGGTACCGCCGCGAACAGCCCCTCAGGCGCAGGTCAGCGCGGAATGATCATGGATTGCGGGTACGCTGCCACCGGTCGATGAGGCCGGGCATCTCCCGCAGCATGTAACCGTAGAAGTCCCGCATCTCCTCCAGGCGCCGCCCCGCGGGGGTCTGCTCGCCGGCGACCTCGATGCCGTCGTCCGCGGCGTCGGTCATCAGCGCCAGGACCGCGTTCTGCTGGGACATCAGCGTGGCCCAGGCGCCGTCGCGGAACCGGAAGTGCTCGCGGCGGCTGCCCGGCGCCGGAACCTTCTCGATCATGCCCAGGCTGATGAGGGTCTTGAGCGCGCCGGACATCGCACCCGAGCTGACGCCGAGCTGTTCGCTGATCTCCCCGGCGGTCATCGTGGGCTGCTGGGTGAAGAGCAGGGCCGCCATGACCCGCGCTGTCATGCGCTGCAGGCCGTACTGGCTGAGAGTGAGGGCGAAGCGCTCCGCGGCCGCGAGGAGTTGATCAGTCACCCGCCCATCATAAGCGCCATCAGAACAATCCGAATGTTCACGGATCTCTGAAACTTCAGTAGAGTGACGGGCATGGACGACGTCATCGTGCTCGACCAGCTCACCAAGACCTACGGCCGCCGCCGTGGTCTGGCCGGCCTCACCCTGCGCGTGCACGCCGGGGAGGTCCTCGGTTTCCTCGGCCCGAACGGGGCCGGCAAGTCCACCACCATCCGCCTGCTGCTCGACCTGATCCGCCCCACCAGCGGCACCCTGCGCGTCCTCGGCCTCGACCCGCGCGCCGACGCGGTGGCGCTGCACCGCAGAGTCGGCTACCTGGCCGGCGACTTCATCGTCGACGGCCGTCAGACGGTCGCGTCCTGCCTGCGCTTCCTCGCGGCGCTGCGCGGTGGCATCCCCGCGCGGCGGATCACCGCGCTGACCGAACGCCTCGACCTCGACACCACTGCCAGGATCACCGGCCTGTCCAAGGGCAACCGGCAGAAACTCGGCATCGTGCAGGCGTTCATGCACCGGCCCGAACTGCTCATCCTCGACGAGCCCACCAGCGGACTCGACCCGCTGGTCCAGCAGACCTTCCTCGACCTGGTCACCGAGGCCCGCGCGGACGGCCGGACCGTCTTCATGTCCAGCCACATCATGGCCGAGGTCGAGGCCGTCGCCGACCGGGTCGCGATCATCCGCGACGGCGCCCTGGCCGCGCTCGACACCGTCGCCGGGCTACGCCACCAGGCGGTCCGCGACATCGAACTCACCTTCACCACCCCGGTCACGGCCGCCGACTTCGCCGGCCTGCCCGGCGTCACCGACCTGCGGGTCACCGCCACCACCCTGCGCTGCCGGCTCACCGGCAGCCCCGACGCGCTGCTGCGGGCGGCCACCCGCCACACCGTCACGAGCCTGACGGCCACCGAACCCGCCCTCGAGGACCTGTTCCACGCCTACTACACCGGAGCCGACAGTGCGGCCTGACGTCCTCATCCGTACCCTCACCGATGATCGCCGTGTCCTGGCCGGCTGGGCGATCGGCGCCACCCTCGCCGGCTGCATGTATGCCGCCTTCTATCCGCAACTGGCCGGCGGGCAGATGGCCGAAGCCGTCGCCGCCTACCCCCAGGCCATGCGCCAGGCGTTGCGCCTCGACGACCTCAGCTCTCCGGCCGGCTATCTCGGCTCCTCGGTGTTCGGCCTCATCCTGCCGCTGATCGCGATGTTCTACGGGGCCGCCACCGGCGCCCGGACCCTGGCCGGCGACGAGGAGGCCGGCCGCCTCGATCTCGTGCTGGCCCACCCGGTGAGCCGGACCGGCCTGGTCGTGCAACGCTTCGCGGCGCTCACCGCCGGCGCCGTCGTCATCGCTGTCGCGGTCTGGGCCGGGATGCTCACCATCCGCGGCGCCGCCCAGCTCCGGGAGATCTCCGTCGGTGAGTTCGCGGCCCAATGCGCCACCCTGGCACTGCTGGCCACGGTCTTCGGCGCCGTGGCCATCGGCATCGGCGCCGCCACCGGCAGGCGCGGCCTCGTCTTCACCGTCACCGCGGCCGTCGGCATCCTCTCCTACGCCCTGCACGCCTTCGCCGGCCAACTGGGCCTCGACGCGGGGAAGTACCTGTCGCCGTTCTACTACTACATCGGCGCCGAGCCGCTGCGACACGGCATGCCGTGGGGCCACGCCGCGGTCCTCGCCGTCGCCGCGCTGCTGCTGACCGCCGCCGGGACAGTCGTGTTCAACCGGCGCGACCTCAACACCTGACCGGCGGCTGCACGGCCGTGCCGGCGAGCCAGCGGTCGAACTCGTCGGCCGGCATCGGCCGGGCGAAGTGGTAGCCCTGCGCGATGTCGCAGCCCAGCTCGCGCAGAGCCGCCGCGGTCTCCTCGTCCTCGATGCCCTCGGCGACCACCGACAGGCCCAGGTTGTGGCCGAGCGTGATGGCGGTACGCACCAGGACGGCGTCGCCGTCGACATCGGTCATCTGCTGCACGAACGACCGGTCGATCTTGAGTTCTTGGACGGGCAGCCGCTGGAGGTACGTCATCGACGAGTGGCCGGTGCCGAAGTCGTCGACGGACAGGCGGATCCCGCCGTCGTGGAGGGCGCGCAGCACGGCGAGAGCCCGGTCGGGGTCGGCCATCACCATGCTCTCGGTGACTTCCAGCTCCAGCAGCTCCACCGGCAGCCCGGTGCGCTGCAGCAGGTCGAAGACGTGGTCGGCGAAGTGCGGGTCGAGCAGGCAGCGGGTGGAGAGATTGACCGCGACCGGGATCGGCGTACCCCCCTGTTGCCATTGTCGTGCCTGGCGGGCCGCGATCTGCAGGACGTGGTCGGTGAGCGGCCGGATCAGGCTGGTGGACTCGGCCATCGGGATGAACGTGTCCGGCGCCATCCGTCCCTTGACCGGGTGGTTCCAGCGCACGAGCGCCTCCACACCGGCCGGCCGCCCGGTGACCAGGTCGATCTTCGGCTGGTAGTGCAGGATGATCTGGTCGTCGGCGCCGATCGCCCGGCGCAGGTCGCCGAGGAGTTCGAGCCGGTGCGCCGCGTTCGTGTCGTGGGCCGGGTCGTACTGCTGGACCCCCGTCGCGTCGGCGGCTGCCAGGTGCATGGCGGTCTCGGCGTGCCGCAGCAGCGTCTCCGGGTCGTCGCCGTGTACCGGTCCGCCCGCCACCCCGGCGGCGGTCTCCACGTCCAGCGTGATGTCCTTGATGAGGAAGGTGTGGTGCAGCGCCGTCTGCAGGGTGCGTGCCAGATCCTCGGCCGCCGCGGGCCGGTATCCGGGCAGCAGCACGGCGAAGTCGTCGGCGCCGACCCGGGCGACCGTGGCGTCCGGGGGAGCGGCCTGCACCAGGCGGCCCGCGACGTCGGTCAGCAGCAGGTCGCCGTGGTGGTAGCCGACGACGTCGTTGACCTCCTTGAACCCGCGCAGGTCGATGAAGACCACGGACGCGTCCCGGCCGCCGCGCAGGGCGGCGCCGACACGTTCGGTGAGCAGCGTGCGGTTGGGCAGGCCGGTGAGCGAGTCGTACGCCGCGGCGCGCCGCACCGCCCGCAGGTGCAACGACCAGCTGACGCCGGAGACGAGCAGTGTCAGCAGCGCGCCCAGCAACAGCGCCAGCGAGCCGACACTCAGACCGCGGGTCCAGCCCGCCCCGAAGGCCGGGGCGTGAGCGGCGACGTACCAGTCGTTGGCGTTGCCCTCGGTCGCGGCGATGCGCTGGAAGGCGATGCGCCGGCCGTCGACGGTGGTGACGCCGTGATCGCGGCCGGACCGGACGACGGTGCTGACAGCCGGATCGTCGGCCGTCCCGGCACGGGTGTCGACGATGACCCGGGCGGAGCCGGCGTCGACGATCGAGGCGGCGATCCGGCCGGGCGTGGCGGTCATCCGGAAGCTGTCCAGGGCGATCTCGTAGTGCACGATGCCGGTGTGCCCGGCGGCGCGCACGGCGGTCGAGTTGGAGATGACCGCGTTGTGGGTGTCGGGGGACTCGTACTCCTTGGCCTGGTAGACCTCGCCGGCGCCGAGCGCCAGGGTCGGCGCGAAGAACGCGTTGTCGTCCTCGTCCTGCGACAGGTCCGCCGGCGCGGCCGGCACGCCGTTGACCACCCGCGCGATCTCGGCGCCGCTGCCGTCGATGAAACACGCCTCACCGACCCGGCCCGGGAACAGCTGCGTCAGGTACGCCAGCGCGTCGTTGACCCGGTCCAGCAGCGGGCCGCCCGCGGCGATCTTCTCCTGGTCGGTGCCGGGCGCCCGGTAGAAGTCGGTGAACACCGGATTGTCGGCGAGGACGGCGTCGATCGCCCGGGCCCGCTCGAAGTAGTTGTCCAGCGCCGCCACCTGCTGCTGCAGCGTCAGGGCGAGAGCATGATCCTGGTCGGCGATCTGCCGGCTGCGGGTCCCCAGCACGCTGGTCACCACGCTGAAGATCAGCACGAGCAGACCGAGCAGGAACGCGACGGTACGGGCGTACCGCGCCAGACCAGAACGGCTGATCATGTTCTCCCTCTCCGCCGACCCATCTTTGATCGGCGTGCCGGGGACGCGTCTGAGCCCGGCCCGCCGGATGGGCTATAAACGCCTGGTGCAGAAGCCCACCCTGGTCGTCGTCAGCGGACCGCCCGGCGCCGGCAAGACCACCCTCGCGCACCGGCCGGGCCTCGACGAGATCGTCGCGTTCGCCGGCGGCCGGTGACCCGCCCTCACGGCAGGGCGGTGAAACGGAAACGGCCGGCGTCGCCGGTCGAGGTGGCGGAGGCCTGCAGCATGCCGGTGTACCGGGACGGGCCCTCGCGGCGGATCGACAGGTAGCGGCTGCGGCCGATCGAGTAGAGCGCCACCTGGCCGTCGGCGACCGGGACGGCCCGCAACCACTCGTACGGCCCCTTGGACGCCTGCGACAGCCGCAGCACCGTGTCCTCCGCCTGACGCGGGCGCGCCGACACGAAACGCCGGTGCGCGGCGAACCCTCTCAGCAGGAAGTTGTCCGGCAACCGGGGGAGACGGCACCGCTGGAACTGCTCCCACGTGCCGTAGGTGTCCGGGCGTGTCCTGGCCCGCAACAAGCCCGCGTCCAGGCCCTGATAACCGTCCTCCGCCGCCACCAGCAGACCGGTACGCACGTCGGCCAGCCCCACGGCCTCCCGCTCGCACACCAGCGGGTCCACCATCGACGCCGCGCCCGCGACGGTCGCCAGCGGCAGCAGACCGGCCAGAACCGTCGACGCCCAGCGCCGCACCGACCGGCGGCGGTCCCGGCGCCGCGTCTCGGCCGCCTCGTGGCGGACGCTCTCGTCGACGAACCGGCGCTCCAGCGGACTCAGCGCCGACCGCCACGACGGCGACGCGGTCCACCGCCGGGTCAGCGCCAGCCGGCTGCCCCGGTAGAGAGTGTCCTGGTCGTACCCGAGCTCCTCCCAGACGACAGCGGAGTCCGCCAGGTGCCGGTGTGCGCGCAGCGTGGCACGGTCCTCGTCGACCCACCGCCGCAGCCGCGGCCACGCCCGGATCAGCGACTCGTGCGCCAGCTCCACACTGCCGTGGTCGGTGGTGAGCAGCCGCGCGTCGACCAGCCGGTCGACCAGATCGGCCGCGTTGATCTGCGACCGCGGGACCCGTCTGCCCCGTACCCCCGCGAGATCGTCCAGATCGATCATCCGGAGCAGCAGCCTGCGAAGCGCCAGCCGCTGCTCGTCGTCGAGATCGCGGTAGATGCCCTCGGCGGTCGCCGCGACCGCGCCGTCCACCCCACCCGCCGCCTGGTAACCGCCCAGCGTGACGGTGGTGCCGCGACGCCGTCGCCACGCCTCCAGCAGCGCGTGCGAGGCGAGCGGAAGCGCACCCGGCCGGCCCGCCACCTCGGCGACGATCGCGGAGACCAGCGCGCCCTCGACCCGTAACCCGACCCGGTCGGCGGGCCGCACGACGGCCTCGCGCAGCTCGGCGGGGCTCATCGCGCCGACCAGCAACTGCCCGTCCTGCATCGCCGCCAGCAGGTCCGGGAACTCCACGAACCGCGAATAGTGATCGGCGCGCACCGCGAGGACCACGCGTGTCCCGCTGCCCTCCCGGCACAGGGACACCAGCGCGCCGATGAACGCCGCCCGCTCGGCGTCCGGCACGGAGGCCGAGAACACGTTCTCGAACTGGTCGACGACCAGCAGCAGCTCGCCGCTCTCGGCGAGCATCGCCTGCCGCGCCACCAGCTCGGCATGGGACGGATCGCCGGCCAGGTCGTCGAGCAGCGCACCGGCCGGGATCCGGGCCAGGACCGCCAGCTGCAACGCCAGGTCGGTCAGCGGATGCTCGCCCGGGACGATCAGCACGGCCGGCTCCGGCATCGACGCCATCAACCCGGCCCGCACCAGCGACGACTTGCCGACACCCGACGGCCCGAACACCACGACCAGCCGGCGCTGCGACACCCGCCGCACCAGATCGTCGACGAGCAGACCCCGTCCGAAGAAGTGGTCGGCGTCATCCGTTTGAAAGGGGGCCAGTCCGACGTACGGCGAAACGCCCTCGACAGGCACACCCGGCTCCGGCGGACGTGACCCCGCCAGCTCCCGCCAGCGGCCCTCCCACTCGGCGACGTCACCCCCGCACGCCCGGACATACGCGCACGTCACCGGCAGCGTCGGCAGCTTCCGCCCGGACGCCGCCGCGGCGAGCGTCGCCGCCGAGAAGTTCGTCAGCACGGCCAGCGACCGGTACGACGGATTGCCCGCCTTCTCCCGCAGTCTGCGCAACCCGGCCGCCAGCTGGGCGGCCGGGTCGTCGAGATTGTCCAAGGGCCGCTCCGGCCTCGGCATCGCCCACCCCCGTCTTGCTGCGACATCCATCGTCGATTGTCGCTGCCTTGTCCAGGGTTGTTGTCCAGGCACCGCCGAGCCCTGGCCAGACAATCCACACGCCACTAGACAAGACCCGACAACCTTCGAGGTACGACGGGGAAGCTCATGAATCTACGAAAGAAGATCGTCGCGAGCGTGGCCACGGCGGTCCTGGTGACGGCCGGCGGGACACTGGCCGGCGCCACGCCGGCCGAAGCCGCCCATCGATGCGGTGACGAGTTCATCGGCATCCCGTTCGATCAGGACGCCAACACCACGCTGAGGGAGGTGGTGGTGTGGCCGGGCGTCGCGATCAGGCTGAAGATCAAGCAGTTCCAGCCGGGCGTGGAGCGCGTGTTCGCCCGGATCCAGGGCCAGACCCGGCAGGGCGATCAGGTCTGGCTCGACTGGTCGTACACGGGCGGCAACGGCTGGGCGCAGTGCGGACCCTTCACCGTCTCCACCGACCACCGGCCCAATACCAGCGGCGCGGCGCTACGCCGCCCGAACGGCAACACCCTCACGTTCCGCGCCTGCATGACCACTCAGGACGCCGGCCTCGTCTGCACCGACTGGTGGACGTGATCCCGATCCGGTGACCCGGGAGCCGCCGCCAGACCACCGCTCGGCCCAGCTCGCCGGGCTGTCCCCGAAGGGCAGCCCGGCGCTGCGGTGATCGCCGGATCGATCTCGTCGGTCCGGGCAGCCGGCCACGCGCGGGCTCGCCGGCGGTGCCGAGCCCGGCCAGGGACCCGACGGCCCGACCGGTTGTCACGGCCGGCCGGATCTTGACGCACCGGCCCCGTTGTCGCTGGTGAGAACCGGACGCGACCGGCAATGTCCGCCATGGTTTCGCCATCCTCCGACTCGGCGAACCGTCGCGGGTTTCACGGTAATCTGAGCGGCAGGATTGCTCCCTTCACCAGCGCAATTGTCGCCGGGACTGCGCACCGGCCGAGCCGCCGGAGGACAGGACGACCACCATGCCCACCGCTGACGACGACCTGGCCGGCATCCTCGACGCCTGCCGGCGGCTGGCCGACCTGCATTACCGCATGGCCCGCGCGCTGCACACCCTGGGGCTGCTCCCCGAGATCACCCGCCTGCGCCTGACCGCCGAGGCGGATCGGATCGACGCCGTCCTCGACGAGGCACGCCACCCGGTCGCCGTACGACAGACGTGAGCCCTCGGTATCGGGAGGGGGAATCCGGGTCGCCGATCGAGGTACGGCCCGCGCCGCACGCCCGTCCGCCGACCGTGTCCGGTACGGGGCCGAACCGCAGGTGAAACCCGGTCGAGGGCCGCTGCGGACGGGGCCGGGCGCGCCGATGCCGTGATCGTGGCTGGCGGCCATGATGCGTCGGTGTCCCGTACACAGTTGGTGATCGCCGCGGCGGTCCTGTCCCTGGTGGCCCTCGGCGGCTGGGCGGTGTTCCTGTCTGGTCAGGGCCTGGAGAACGCCGACCGGTGGGTGACGGTCGTCGGGTTCTTCGTCAGCACGGCGCTCGCCGCCGGAGCCGTCGCCGCGGCGTGGCCGGCGTCGCGGTCGCCCGGTCCGGCACGACCGGCGACCACGGACCGGGTGGCTGGCAGCGGTGCGGCGTACGCCGGTGAGGGCGGGCGGGCCAACACCGGGATCGAGGCGGGCGGCGACGGCCGTACCGCTGAGGTGAACCGGTCCGGGAGCGCCACCGCGAGGGGGCCGGGATCGGTGGCCAACACGGGCATCTCCCGAATGCCGCGGGCGTGACCGTCGACGAGACGCCGCCACCGGGATCGGCCGTGTCCGGATCCGGCAACGGCCGGGCCGAGCAGGGCGGCATCGCCAACACCGGCGTCATCAACGGCGGCGTCAACTCCGTCCACGTGCACCACCACTATCCGTCGCGGGAAGGCCCGCCCCGGCCGCATCGGCCGCTGTCGCGGCGGCAGCTGATCAGAGCGGCCGCGGGGATGGGACTCGGCGTGTCGGCCGCGGCCGCCGCCTGGTGGTACGGAACCTCGCGGGACCGCGCCGGGACGCACTCCTACCAGTCGGCCGGCCGGCAGGTCAGCGCGGGGGACGACACGATCTGGTCCGTCGCTCTCGGCATGCTCCGGGGCGAGCCTCTGGCCGTGGTCGGGCACGCGAAGGGCACGATCCAACTGTGGAACCCGGTCGTGGGCAAGGCTCGCAGCGGCCTGCTCACCGGTCACCACCAGGAGGTGTACGGCCTCGCGCTGCACGGCGACACGGCCGTGTCCACGAGCGTCGACGGCACTCTTCGGGTCTGGGATCTGACGTCGGATCCACCGCGGAGCGCGACCCCGGCCGCACCGATCGGCGGCGGTATCAACGGGGTCGCGTTCGGCACTGTCGCGGGCAAGGTCGTCGCGGTGTCCGCGTGCCATGAGGGGACGGTCCGGGTCTGGGATCCGGCCAACCCTCGCCGCGTCGGTCAGGTCCTGGGGACCACGCTCGGCGCGCCGGTCACCTGCATCGCGACGGGCACCGCCGGCGGACGCGTGATCGCGGTCACCGGCAGCAGGAACGGCGTGGTCAGGCTCTGGGACGTGACCGGTGAACGTCTGGTGCGCGTGCTCGGCGAGCACACCACGACGGTGTGGGCCGTTGCCGTCGGCGTCGTGAACGGCACGCCGATCGCTGTCTCCGGCAGTGAGGACGGGGCGATGCGCCGATGGGATCTCACGGCCGCGGATTCGGCGGGGGAGACGCTGATGGAGCTGCCGAAGGCCATCAGGACCATCGCGATCGGCGAGGTGGCCGGACGGGCGGTCGCCGTCTCCGGCTGCGACGACAGCGGTGTCCGCCTCTGGGATCTCGCAGCGGGTGTGCCGTACGGCCCCGGCCTCACCGGTCCGGAGCACGCCGCCGAGGCCCTCGCGATCAGCAACCTCGCCGGCCGCCCCACCGTCGTGTCCGGCCACTACGACGGCACCGTCTGGACCTGGGCCCTCTGAACGGATCAGCTGTCGCGCAGGCCGGTGCAGTCGTCACGAACGTGCGGGTCATCCACGGCTCGTAGGCGGACAACCGCACGACCTGGAACCCTGGTCAGGCAGCGGCCGGCGCCGAGGCGGCCGCCGCCTGGCGGGCGGCCTCGCGACGGCGGCGGATGGGCCGGCTCACGCCGCCGAGGACCACGAGGGCTCCGCCCAGGGACCCCCAGATGTACGGTGCGGCCGCCTGGTTCGACTTGGCCTGCTCGAACGTCCGGTCGGAGGAGCCGGTCGAGTCGCCGACCTCACGGCAGACGTCCCCCTGCTCCATCGTGGCGCCGCCGCATGTCGGAGCGCCGTCCCAGTCGTAGGCGAAGACACCCCCGAGGATCACCAGGCCGATGACGATCGCCAGGACCGGGCGGCGAAACGGCAGGATCAGGAGTTTGATGAGCAGTCCCACGAGGTGCCTCACAGGTGTCGTGCGCCGCCCCGCCCCCGCGGAGTCCCCGTAGCGCCGCCGGACGTTATCAGAATCGATCTCCCGGCTGCTGACCCGGTGGCGCCGGACATCATCGCTGTCAGTCGGAGCCGAGGGAGCAGCCGGTCGGCGGCAGCGAGGGTCAGGCCGGCGTGGATACGAAGCGGCCCTGCAGCCCCCGAATGATCTCCAGCGCCTCGCGCAGCGCCTCGTCCCGGCTGCTCGAACTCCTCACCGCGGGCGCCGGCTGCCGGACCGGATGCTGCTCCAGCGTGTCGATGCGGACCGCCACCTGCACACGCCGGCCCAGCAGGCGGGACAGGGACTCCGCCAGCGAGGGCCGCAGGCGGGACTCGACGATGTCGCGGGTGTAGGAGTCCGGGACGGCCAGCAGCACCGTGTCCCCGACGATCGTCTCGATCCGGGACCGTTCGATGTAGGCGCGCTGCTGCGCCGACGCGATCACCATGGACAGGTCGGTGACCACGTCCGCCCACAACTGGTCGGGATCCAGCGTGGGTGCGCAGACGACGTCACGCACCAGCCGGGCCGCATACACCCAGTCCCGGGCCCCGGTCCGCTCGGTCTCCCTGTCCAGTGCCGCGGAGGTCGGCGCGTCGACGGGAACGAACAGGATCCGGGACCCGGGCTGAGCTGATGTGACCGTGTCGATGAGGGCCTGCTGCCGGCCGGCGGCGGCGAGCCAATCGGCGACCGGAACCCCGGCGCGGGCGGCGGGTGCGGTGAACGTCTCGAGGTCGGCGGCGCTGATCTTCATCTTCGGCATGGCGGCCATTCAACCCCGGCCCGCAACGACACGCGAGACCTGAGACGTGCCGACACCAGTGGCCGATGTCGCTCCCGTCCTGGTGTCGGATCAGACGGCCGCGACCGAACACACCCCCGAGGCGTGACGAGCCGCACGCTCGTGGAGCAGCGCATGGATCTGCGGAACCCATCGCCCGATGCGGCGCGGTCGCGGGGAGTACCGGCGCCGAGCTGTCGTACCGGACCGGCGGATCGCGATCGGCCAGGCCCGGGCACGGCAGGCGGCCGATCGGTCGAAGATCACCAGCTTCATCCCGGTTGGTCGGGAATCCCGACACTATCAACGTGGGTGTATAGTGCGCCGGCATGATGATCGCAACGGCGTTACCGGCCGGGGTCGAGAGCCTCCGCACGGCCCGGCCGTGGTGAGGCGGATCCCGGCCGAGATCCTGCTCGGCCTGCGGCTGTCGTTCGCCGGTGGCCGGCGCGCCTGGGTCCGGACGGCGATGGCGGCCGCCGGGGTGGCGATCGGCTTCGCGGTGCTCCTGCTCGCGGCGTCGGTGCCGGTCATGATCCAGGCCCGGGAGGCACGGGAGGCGGCCCGCACCGACTTCGCGCCGGGCGCGCCGGAGGTGCCCGCCGGAGACACCCTGATCGTCGCGGGCGCGGAGGGCCAGTGGGGCGGCGACGCCATCCGGGGCCGGCTGATCTGGCCCGAGTCGCCGGCGGCCCCACTGCCGCCGGGCGTCCGGGCGTTCCCGGCGGACCGTCAGATGTACGTGTCGCCCGCTCTGCACGCCGCCCTGGCCGGCCCGGACGGCGATGTCCTGCGACGCCAGATGCCGTACGAGGTGGTCGGCACCATCGAGCCGGCAGGGCTCTCCGGCCCCGCCGAGCTGACTTACTACGCCGGCTATCGGGAGGTCGGGCAATTGCTGGGCAACGGTGCCCAACGGGTGGACACCTTCGGCCGCCCCGCCGCGGACCAGCCGGACGACGCGGGCACCTACGTGACCGTGGCCGCGCTGGTCGCCACCCTGCTGCTGCCGATCGCCATCTTCATCGGCGCCGCGTTCCGCTTCGGCACCGACACCCGGGACCGGCGTCTGGCCGCGATCCGGCTGGTCGGCGCGGACCGCCGGGCGGTGCTGCGGATCGCCGTGGGGGAGAGCCTGGCCCCGGCCGTCCTCGGATCGGTCGCCGGCCTGACGCTCTACCTGCTCGCCCGGATGTGGGCCGCCGACCTGCCCCTGTTCGGCTTCAGCGCCTTTCCCGGCGACATCCGCCCGGTTCCGGCCCTGGCGGCGTCGGCGGTCCTGCTCGTGGTGGGGCTGGCGGCCGCGATGACCCTGGCCGGATTCCGCGGCGCGACGGTCGAGCCGCTCGGGGTGTTCCGCAGCTCGACGACCTGGCAAGGCCGGCTGTGGTGGCGTCTCATCCCGCTCGCGGCGAGCCTGGCCCTGCTCTACCCGCTCGCCGGCGACGCCGGTGCGGCCGGCGAGGAGCAGACCGGGCTCGGGGTCGTGCTGCTCGTCGTCGCCCTGGTTCCGCTGCTGCCTTACCTGGTGCCGCTGGTGTCGCGGCTGCTGCCGGGCGGCCCGGCGTCCTGGCAGCTCGCGTCGCAGCAACTGCGGCGCAACCCGGCGGCCTCGACCCGCGCCGTCACCGGCATCGCCGTCGCGGTCACCGGAGCGATCGCCCTGCACACCTTCCTCGCCGCGGCCACCGTCAACCGGGCACGGCCCGACGCCCCGGCCGACCCCGCCTACATGCTCCAGGCCGACGGCGCCCTCGATCCGGCTGCCATGCGTACTCGCAGCGCGATGTTCGAAACGGTGGCGGGCGTCCACGCCGGCACCATCGCCAGGCGCCCGGTGACGAGTAAGGACACCGAGTGGGGAATCGGCTACCTCGTCGTCGGCGACTGCGCGGCATTGAGCCGGCTCGCCACCCTCGACCGGTGCGCCGACGGCGACGTCTTCGTCTTCGGTGACGTCGGCCGATCGGTCACCCTGCAGGAGGGTGACATCGATCCGGTGCCCGGCCGGCGGATCCCGATCCCCCGGTCGGCCCGCCCCGCCGTACTGGTCGGCTCCGACGCGCAGAACGTCTCGCGCAGCGTCCTGATGACCTCCGCAGCGGCCCCCGCGGTCCTGACCGGCACCGGCCGGTGGCTGATCGAGACCCGCGTCTTCACCGGCCCGGACGCGCCGGTCGCCGTCTCCCGGCAGATCCGGGGCGTCGCCGCCGAGATCGATCCGATCGCCCACTTCACCGCCTTCGCCCCGGAGTATGACAAGTTCGCCGGCCTGCGGACCGCGCTCAACGTCGGGTCGACGGTGATCCTGCTGATGATGGGCCTGGGCCTGCTGCTCGACGTGGCGGCCCGCCTGCACGAGCGGCGGCGGCTGCTCGGCGTGCTCACCGCGGTCGGCGCCCGCCGCTCCACGGTGGTCTGGTCGGTGCTGCTGCAGGCGATCGTGCCCCTGCTGGCGGGTCTGGCTCTGGCCACCGGCATCGGCATCGGGCTCGGTGCGGCCCTCATGCGCATGTCGCAGGTGCCGATCCGCTTCGACGTCCCCGCCGTCCTCACCCCGGTCGCCCTGGGCTTCACCCTCGTCCTGGCAACCACGGTCGCGGTGCTGCTCCCGGCGGCCCGCCGGATCACATCGACCGAGGACCTGCGGTACGAGTGAGCCACCCGCCCACACCCTGGCGACGGTGGCGGTTCCGGGTCGTCCCCACCCGGGGACCGGCAGCTCGGATGTGAACCGGCGCCACCCGCCTCGGTCGTGGATGCACGACCCCGCCATCCGGCCCTTTTCGAATCCATCGATTTCTGTGATCCGCTGTGCGAACATGTGCCGGTTAGCGTTAACAAATCGCTAACACGCCGGTATCGACATCGTCGTGCGGCTGCTGCCATCGCGTGCTTCGAGGAGTCTCATGTCCGGTTCCGGAGTGTCCCGCCGTACCCTGATGTCGACGGCCGCGATGGCGACCGTCGCCGGAGCCGTCGGCGTGAGCGCCGACGCCGCAGCGGCGCACGCGAGCCCGTCGCCGGCGAATCTCGCGCGGCTGGCGGACCTGCGGTTCGGCATGTTCAACCACTTCAACATGGGTACGTTCACCGGCGAGGAGTGGGCGGCGCCGAACCAGAACCCGCTCACCTTCGCCCCACCGCAGGTCGACTGCGAGCAGTGGGCGGCGGCGGCCGTGGCGGCGCGGATGAGCTACGGCGTCCTCACCACCAAACACCATGACGGGTTCTGCCTGTGGCCCACGAAGACCAACTCGTACAACGTGGCCGCCAGCGGCTACCGGCAGGACATCGTCGCCCGGTACGTGCGGGCCTTCCGGGCTCGCGGCCTGAAGGTCGGCCTGTACTTCTCGATCTGGGACCGTAGCCACGGCGTGCAGGCGTACGGCCGGCACGGGGTTCCGGCCACCGAGACGGTCACGCCCGCCGACGTCACCTACGTGCTCGACCAGATCCGCGAGCTGCTGACCGGCTACGGCCCGATCGACATGTTCATCACCGACGGGTACGCCTGGCAGACCGGCCAGCAGCAGGTGCCGTACCAGCGGGTGCAGGAGCTGGTCCGATCGCTGCAGCCGGGCATCGTGATGATCGACCACGGCGGCCTCTCCCAGCCGTGGCTCGGCGACGCCATCTACTTCGAGGAGCCGCTGGGCATCACCGCCCCGGACGGCAACAGGTACGCCGGCATCCAGGGGCAGACCATCAGCAACGGCTGGTTCTGGCACCCCGACACCCCGTCCACCGAGCCGATGGGCCGCGACGCCATCCTGCACCACCTGGCCGACCTCGAACCCAAGTGGACCTCGCTGGTCCTCAACTGCCCGCCCAACCGCGACGGCCGCCTGGACACCAACATCGTCAACCGGCTCGCCGAGGTGGGCGCGGCGTGGAAACCCGCGACCCGGCCCGCTCTGCCGGCCCAGCCGCTGCGCTGCGAACACCAGATCACCCCGGTCAACGCCTACGCCACCGGCTTCCACACCGGTGAGGGACCGCTGCGCGCGATCGACGGCTTCAGCGACAAGGACTACGAGACCTGCTGGTCGACCTGGAGCCTGCCGCTGCCGCACACTCTCACCGTCGACCTGGGCGGCGTCTGGAACGGCGTCTCGACCCTGGAATACTTGCCGAAACAGTGGGACCGGCACTACCTCACCGACGGCGACATCACCTCGTACACCATCGCCACCAGTGTGGACGGCGTCGTGTTCACCGAGGCGGCCTCGGGGACCTGGGCCCCGGACCGGACCACCAAGATCGCCGAGTGGCCCGCTCGGAACGCCGGTTTCGTACGCCTGGAGGTGCACTCCGGAACCGGCGGCTACGCCAACGTGAGCGGCCTGCACATCGGCGCCCGCCGTGCCGCGCCCCGGCCGGTCTCCCCGCCCGCGCCGACCGGCGGCACCTACCGGCTCGTCGCCCGGCACAGCGGCAAGGCCGCCGTCGGTGTCGGCACGGACGTAGTCCAGGGCCCGACGACCGGTGCCGCGAGTGAGAGGTGGCAGCTCCTCGCCGCCGTCGACGGCTACTGCCGGATCCGCAACGTCGCGACCGGCACGCTGATGCAGGTCGCGGGCCTGTCTCGAAGCAACGGCGGCAACGTGGTCCTGGGACCCGACGAGGACCTGCCCCAGCAGCACTGGGCCGTCACCCCGATCGGAGACGGCCACCACGTGCTGGTCAACCGGCTCAGTGGGCTGGCGCTCAACGTCGCCGGCGCCGGCACCGCCGACGGCGCGGACATCGACCAGTGGACCTACAACGCGGCCGGCCAGCAGCAGTGGCAGCTCATCGAGCAGAGCCCCGCCTGATGGGAGCCACCGAGTCTGCCGGGGGCCGGGGCTGCGCCGGGCGGCGAGCGGCCGCCACCCGGCTACGCGCCTGATCGTTGCGGCCTCACCACGCGATGATGCCTTCCATGCCCGCGCCGCCGGAGAAGACGGGCAGCCCCTCGCGCAACGTGCTCACCAGGGTGAGGGCGCCGTCGTGGCCGACGCGGAAGCCCTCGACGGTGCCGGCGAGGGTGTTCTGGACGTAGAGCAGCCGGCCGTCGGCGGCGGCGGCCATGTCGATCGGCCCGGCGCCGGGGGCCCGGCCGGCGTTCGGGTCGGCAGTGGCGACCTGCTCGGCGGCCGCGTCGCCGCCGGCTGTGGCGATGACGCCGTCCTTGCCGCCGATACTCACCCGGCCCTTCCCGTCGACGGTGTAGAGGCTGATGGTGGAGCTTCCGGGGTTGGTGCCGTAGAAGAACCTCCCGGCACGGACGATCCAGCACAGGACCTGCTGGCCGGACTCGACCGAGCGGGTGATGACGCGTAGCCGGCCGTCCTTGCGCAGCTCGTACGAGGTGACCCCGGACTTGGCGGCTTCGGTCATGAGCAGGTAGCCGGTTCGACTGGACGAGCACCATGCCCGCGCTGTCGGAGCCGCGAGGCGGCGCGGCCGGTTGGCGATGCCCCGGGTCCGGGTTCTGGTGTGCCGACGCGATTCCTGTGGAGACGGCTCCGGCCGCCATGAGCGAGGCGGCGGCGATGGCGATGCCTGTTCTCCTGCGCACTGTCGTACCTCCGGTTCGGCGACGTTTCGTGGCCCCGGATACGTCGGTCGCACAGCACGGGGATCACGCCGCCGTGGAGGCGTAAGAAGTCGGTAATCCTCGCGGCGGCCGGCTCAGGTGTCGAGCAGCCGCCGGGTCGTCGTGCGGGCCGCCCAGATGTGGATGGCCAGGCCCGCGCCCCAGCCGACGATCGACCAGATCGGCCAGAAATGCAGGTCCGGTGTGAACAGCCACCACACCAGCACCTGGATCAGGTTGGCGGCGAGGTAGCAGATCAGGTGGATGCGTACGCCCCAGCGCACCGCGTTCGCGTCCTTGTGCATGTCGGTTGCCGCCTTCCGGTTGAGGGCCACATTCGAGCCATTTTCGGCGTCGTCACCGGCGGACGTTATGGCGCGGCACTGAACGAAGCCTGGACGATTTCATTCAGTCGTTGTCAAGTCGGTCTCGCCACCCTTGGCCAAAAGGGAGCGAACATGAATGACAACAACGAGGAAGCCGACGTCGTCGTCATCGGCTCGGGAATGGGCGGGCTGGCGGCGGCCCGGGCTGTCGCGCAGTTCGGCGAGCGGCGCGTCCTGGTGCTCGAACAGCACTACACGATCGGCGGGATGACCCACGAGTTCTCCCGGGCCGGGCAATACCGTTTCGGAACCGGCCTGCACTACATGAGCGCGAACGCGGGACCGTTCCTGGAGTTCATGACCGACGGCCGGGCGCAACTGTCGCCCCTGCCCGACGACTACGACGTGCTGCACTTCCCCGAATTCGATTTCGCCGTGCCGGCCACCCGGGATCGATTCCGCGAGCGCCTGGTCGAATCGTTCCCGGACGAGGCCGCCGCGATCGACGCATTCTTCCGGACCATCCGCCGGGCGATGATCGGGCTGGCAGCGCGCAATGTCCTCGCCTCGTTTCCGGCCGGTGTGCGCAACGTCGGCGCCCCGATGGTCCGGGCGCTGTTCCCGAAGACGTACCGATCCGTGTCGGACCAGGTCGCACGCAGCTTCCGTGACCCCCGGCTCCGAGCGATCTTCGCCGCCCGATGGGGTCTTTACGGAACGGCGCCGCGATCGAGCGCGTTCGGCTATCACGCCGCGGTTCCGCTGACGTTCTTCATGGACGGCACCGCCCATCCGGTCGGCGGCCCGGCCGAGCTGGGCCGGATCATCACCGAGATCCTCCAGCGGTACGGCGTGCAACTGCGCCCCCGGCAACGGGTCCTCGAGATCCTCACCGACCGGGGCCGGGTGACCGGTGTGGACGTCGAGGACACAGCCACCGGGCGCCGATACCGGGTCCGGACCGGCACCGTCGTCTCGGCGGCCGGCGTCCGCAACACGTACGCGCTCAGCGGGCAGGACCGACGGCTGACCGACCTGCCGGCGGAGATGTCGGCCGTGATGCTGTTCATCGGGCTGAAAGGGTCACCCGCGGACTTCGGGCTGCGCGGCGAGAACCACTGGCTCATGCCGGATCTCGACGGCGAGGGCACCCTGTACGTCTCGCTCCCGTCGCTCAACAATCCGGCGGCCCACCGCCACACCATGGAGGCGCTCGAACTGGTCGACCCGGCGGTGGTCGAGCAGTGGCGCGGCAGCGTGGCCGACGACCGGCCGGAGAGCTACCGCGAATTCAAACAGCTGCTGGCGGAACGGCTGATCACCCGCCTGGACCGGCAGTGGCCCGGCCTGCGCAAGATGATCGCCTTCACCGAACTCGCGACCCCGCTGTCGTTCGAGAACTACCAGAACAGCGTCCGGGGGTCCTTCTACGGCCTCGCGGCGACCCCGCAGCGGCTGCGCTCGCCGGTGGCCGGCTGCCGTACCCCGATCAAGGGTCTGTTCGTGGCGGGGCAGGACGCCTGGGGTTCCGGCGTGGTGGGGGCGTTGGCGGGCGGTCTGATGGCGGCCAACGCGGTGCTGAGACCGCGGCAGGTGGGCGCTCTGTGGCGCGCCGTCCGGAAGGGGCCGCCGCCGCCGGATCCCGGCACGCCGTGGCAGGGTTACCTCCGGGTGGCCGCGATCGAATCACTCACCCCGACCGTACGGCGGTTGCGTCTCGAACCGCTCGGCTCCGGGCCCCTGCCGTTCACCTTCACCGCCGGGCAGTACGTGAAGGTCGAGCTGCCGGTCGCCGTGGAGCCGATCGAGCGGTCGTACTCGATCTGCACCGGCCCGCAGCAGACCGCCTTCCTGGAGATCGCGGTCCGGCGCGAGCCGGAGGGGCTGGGTTCGGCCTTTCTCCACCAGGAGGTGACGACCGGTCAGGCACTGCGGGTGAGTGGCCCGTACGGCGAATTCACCTGGACCGGCGGCGTGGAGACCGAGACCCTGCTGCTGATCAGCGGCGGCGTCGGGATCACTCCGCTGCTGAGCGTGCTGACCGCGGCCGCCGACGCCGGCCACCGCGGCCGGATCGTGTTGCTGGCCAGCTTCCGGGACGAGCACGAGGTCCTGTTCAGCCGGGAGCTGACAGCACTGCGCCGGCGGTTGCCGGGCCTGGTGGTGAAGGTGGTCGTCACCGACTGGTACGGCCGCGTCGGCGAGGCCGACCTGGCTCCCCTTGTCGACGGCGACACCCGTGTCCATCTGTGCGGGCCCGCGCCGATGATGCAGGACCTGATCGGGGTCCTGACCTCGCTCCGGGTGCCGAGGCAGGCCATCCACACCGAGGCGTTCGTGTCCGGTAGCAGCAGCCGGACCCGGCGGGAACGGGCCCACGCGGTGGCTCTCGCCGCGGCGGCGAGCGGCGTCACGGCGTACACCATCGCCCTTGCCGGTGGCGGACCGGCCGTGACGTGCCGGCCGGGGCAATCGGTGCTCGACGCGGCCAATGCCGCCGGTGTCCGGCTGCCTCAGTCCTGCGGTGAGGGCTCCTGCGGGACCTGCCGGGTGCGGGTCCTCGGCGGCACCTTCGAGACCGACAGCCGGGGCATGTTCTCGACCGCCGAACTGGCCGACGGCTGGCTGCTGGCCTGCCAGACCCTGCCGACCGGCGACATCACCATCACCGCCGAATCCACCTCGACCATGGAGGAAATCCGATGACCACCACCCGCCGTTCTCTTCTCGCCGGTTCCGCCGCGATCACCGCCGGCGCCGTGCTCGGCGCCCCGGCCGCGCAGGCCGGAACCGCTCCGGCCCGGGCCACGCCGACCGTGGTGCTGGTGCACGGGGCGTTCGCCGACGCGGGCGGCTGGAACGGTGTCGCCGACCGGCTCCTGCGCGCCGGGTATCCGGTGATCGCACCGGCGAATCCGCTGCGCGGCGTGTCCGCCGACGCCGCCTACCTGGCCAGCCTGCTCGCCACCATCGACGGCCCGGTCGTGCTCGTCGGGCACTCCTACGGCGGGATGGTGATCACGAACGCGGCCGGCGGCAACCCGGACGTACGAGCGCTGGTCTACGTGGCCGCCTTCGCGCCGGACCGCGGGGAGAGCCTGATCGACCTGCAGAACCGGTACCCCGGAACCCGGCTGACCGAAGCGGCCCTCGACTTCCGCCCCTACGGCGAGGGACTCGTCGACGCCTACATCAAGCGCGGCGCGTTCCCGGGCGTCTTCGCCGGCGACGTGCCCGCCACCGCCGCCCGGCTGCTGTGGGCCGGCCAGCGACCGGCTGATCTGCGCGCCCTCGGCGAGCCGTCCGCCGCCCCGGCCTGGGCCGGCATCCCCTCCTGGTACCTCGCGGCCCGCGACGACCAGGTGCTACCGGTCGCCGCACAGCGTTTCATGGCAGGGCGGGCCGGCGCGCGGATCCGGGAGATCGGCGCCTCACACGTCGCGATGATCTCCCAGCCGGCCGCGGTCACCGACCTCATCAAGCTCGCCGCCTGCTGAAGCCGGCCCGACGATGCATCAGCGTGCCTACGAAGCTCAATGTGCAGCCGAGGAGAACCGGCACCGAGCAGTCAGAGCGCCGGGACTGACCCTGTTCGCTCTGGCGCTGGGCACCTTCGCCATCGGCACCGGTGAGTTCGGCAGCAACGGCATCATCCAGCTGTTCGCCGCCGACCTCGGGGTTCCCGTGCCCACCGCCACGTACGCGATCACCGCCTACGCCGTCGGTGTCGTCATCGGCTCCCCGGCGATCACCCTGCTCGCCGCCCGGGCCAACCGGCGCACCCTGCTGCTCGGCCTGATCGGGCTGTTGCTCGCCGGTAACGCCCTGTCCGCGCTCGCGTCGAATCTGGCATCGCTGGTCGTCGCCCGGTTCGCCGCCGGAAGCGTCCAGGGCGCGTTCTTCGGTGCCGGGGCGGTCGTCGCCGCCTACGTGTACGGTCCGGGCCGGGGTGGCAAGGCGTTCGCCACCGTGATGGGCGGCCTCACCGTCGCCACCGTCGTCGGCTCCCCGCTGGGCACCGCGGTCGGTCAGAGCGCGGGCTGGCGCGCCATGTACTGGACGGTTGTCGCCCTCGGTGTGCTCGCCGGATTCGCTCTGATCACCTGGCTACCGCGCACCGGTGACCTGCACGGCGGCTCGATCGTCGGTGAACTGCGCGGCCTGCGCCGTACCGGCGTCTGGGTGATGTTCGCGGTGGCCGCGCTCGGCATCTCGAGCATCTTCGCCGTCTACACGTTCATCGGGCCCTTCATCACCGACGCCGCCGGTCGTGACGCCGGGCTCGTCCCGGTCGCGCTCGCCGTCTTCGGTGTCGGCATGGCGGCCGGGAACCAGCTCGGCGGACGCGTCGCCGATCGTTTCGCCAGCGGCGGCCTGATCGGTGGGTACGCCGCGACACTGGTCCTGCTCGTGCCGATCGGCATCGCCGGCGACAACCTGATCGTGCTGCTGCCCTGCCTGTTCGGTGTCGGCGCGAGCATGATGGTCGCGATCCCCACGGTGCAGGTCCGGCTGACCGGCTTCGCCCCGGACGCGCCGACCCTGATGGGGGCGGTCAACCTGGCCGCCCTCAATCTCGCCAACTCGCTCGGCGCGATCGGTGGCGCGCTGACCCTCGCCGCCGGCTGGGGCACCCTGTCCACGGTCTGGGCGGGGTTCGTGCTCACCGCGGGTGGTCTGTTGCTGTACGTCGTGACGATCGTCCGCCGTGACAGCCGGGCCCGGAAGGGTGCCGTCGTCGGCGCGTGACCGCTGACGCCGGCACCCTTCCGGCCGAGCGACGTGTTACGTCGACGGTCCCCGGTGACCCACCGGGACCGGCACGTCGAAACAGTTCAGCACGACCGCGGTCAGGCAGTAGCTGCCGATGAGGAACACCAGCTCGCCGACGCCCTCCCGGCCCAGCGACCGGACGGCCCGGTCGTAGGTGGAACCCGGCAGGATGCGGCCGGCGGTCAACGCCCGGGCGACGTCGTGGGCGACGGCCTGATCGTCGGTCAGGTCCGGCGGACGGCCTCCGGACGCCAGCGTCGCGACCTGGGCCGCGTGCAGTCCGACCTGATCAGCGGTCTGCTCGTGGGCGTACAACAGATAGCGGGCACCGTAGGCGGCGCCCACGGTGAGGATCGCCACCTCGCGGACGGCGGGGTCGAGGCGGGCCTCGGCCGCGACCGCCCGCTGCAGCATCAGCGCCGGCACCCCGAAGGTGGGGAAGGTGAGCATCGGCGCGAACGGCCCGATCAGAGCGCCGTCGTCGTCCAGGATGACGATGCGCTCCTGCTCGTGCGCGACGAGGCCGGCGATGCCGTCGTGCACCTCACGCAGTTCGGGGCTCAGGTCGCCGGGTGGAATGGGGGAGATGCGCGAAGGAGGCTCCACCGGTTCACAGCCCGTCGGTGTACTGGCCGTCGATCAGGATGAACGCGACCCGGCAGTTCGCCGACGACCGGTTGGCCCAGGCGTGGCCCGTACCGCGCTGAACCACGATGTCCCCGGCCCGCAGAGTGGTCTCCCCGCCGTCGAGGACCAGGGTGATCTCCCCGTCGATGACGATCGCGTAGTCGACGGTCTGGGTGCGATGCATCAGCGGATGCGGCGCGCTCGCCGTGGAGACGGCGGCGTCGGCACCGCCCATCTCGGCGAACTTCTCGGCGGCCCCCGCGCTGGTCAGGTTGCGAATCCGGTCGTCCTCCGGCGGAAAGTCCATCACGCGGATACGGGTGCCGTTGGCCGGAGGCGCGAGCACCAGGCCCTCCTCGGCCGGTTCACCGGACTGCCGGTCGATCACCGCGGGCGTCTCGCGGGTGCTCCACACCTCGTAGAAGGTCGGGCCGCCGGGGCCGCCGACCGGGATCACCCGGGTCGGCGATCCGTCCTGGAGGATCACGCCTTGTGCGGCGGCGTCATGGCCGGTCACCACTCTCCGGACCGGGTGCGTCGAGTTCATAGCGGAGTCCTTGTCTCAGAAGACGATGCGGAAACCGAAGCCTCGCGCCGCGCACTTGATGCGAACTGAACGGTTCTCGAGATCACCGTCCGGACTCGTCAAGTCGGTGTTCCGTCCGCGCTATATCGTTCCGCGACATGGACCGGCGTTCGCGCTCCTCACTGCACCTGGAGATCCTCGGCCCCCTGCGGGTCTGGCGAGACGGTGTCGAGATCGACCCGGGACCGCCCCAGCAGGCCGGCCTGCTGGCCGCGCTGCTGGCCTCCGCGGACCAGCAGGTCACCACCAACGAGCTGATCGGCATGGTGTGGGAGGCCGACGTCCCGGCGACCGCGGTCAACATCGTCCACAAGTACGTCGGCGCGCTGCGCCGGCTGCTCGAACCCGCGCTGTCCACCCGCGAGAGCGGGTCCTACCTGCGGCGATCCGAGCGGGGCTACCTCTTCGACGCCGGCGCCGGCACGCTCGATGTGGTCGAGTTCCGGCGGCTGGTGGCCTCGGCGAAGCGGTCCACGGGGGAGAGCGCTCTGAACGCGTACCTCTCGGCTCTGCAACTGTGGCGTGGCCACGCGGGAGACGGCCTGGGGCATACCGGGACGATGAGGACGCTGTTCGCCGCCCTCGACAACGAGTTCTTCGACGCCTGTGTCGCGGCGACCCACCTCGCGGTCGCGTGCGGACGGGCCGACCGCCTGCTCACCCCTCTGCGACTTGCCGCCGCGATGGCGCCGTTCCACGAAACGCTGCACGGCTGTCTGATCGTCATGCTGGCTGCCGCGGGGCGGCAGGCCGAGGCGATGTCGACGTTCGCGACGTTCCGCGCCCGGCTTGCCGAGGACCTCGGCGCCGACCCGGGGCCGGCCGTGCTCGACGCCTACGACCAGGTGCTGGGGCCGGTCCGCCGGCCGCGCCGGAGCCACGACGCGGGCCGGGGACCGGTGGGCGAACCGCGCAGGGCCGGCCCGGCGTCGGCGACGCCGGGCAGCATGGTCGGCCGGGCCGGTGAGCTAGAGATCCTGCGGCAGGCCGTGACCGCCGCCAGATCCGGGGAGACCGGTCTGGTGCTGGTCGAGGGCGAACCGGGGATCGGCAAGACCCGTCTGCTCGAAGAGGCCGCCACGGACCTGTCCGATGTGCTGGTCGTGTGGGGGCGTTGCCTGGAGGGCGACGGGACACCCGCGATGTGGCCCTGGACGCAGATCGTCGGCAGGCTGCTCGAGAACGTGGCCGCCCCGGCTCGCCGGAAAAGCCTCGACGGCGAACTCGGCCGCCTCGTCCAGCCGCGCGGTGAGATGCCGGACAGCTCGGGGATGCCGGACAGCGGCGCCCCGTTCCGTCTGTTCGAGCAGATCACCGCCCTGATCGGGCAGGTCGCCGCGCGGCGGCCGGTGGTGCTGGTGGTGGACGACCTGCAGTGGGCCGACCCCTCGTCCCTGCAGGTGCTGGGCCATCTCACGGCCCGGCTCCCGCTGGGGACAGCGCTGATCGCGGCGCTGCGCAACCGGGTGCCGGTCCCCGGCTCACAGCTGACCCGGTTCCTCGCGACCGCCGGCCGGATCCCCGCCCACCGCAGGGTCCGCCTGGTGCCACTGGTGCCGGACGAGGTGGGCGAACTGGTCCGCGATCGGATCGGTCATGATCCGGGCGCCGGCGTGGCCCAGCGCATTCATGCCCGTACCGGCGGCAATCCGTTCTTCGTGCACCAGTTGTCGTGCCTGCTGGCCACGGACGCGGGAGTCATCACCGCGGCGGCGGTGGAACGGGCCGGGGTGCCGGCCACCGTCCGCGATGTGGTCCAGGAACGCGCCGGGCGGCTCGCCCCGGAGGCCCGCGCCGTGCTGCAGATCGCCGCCGTGATCGGCCGGGACGTGGAGGTCCGCGTGCTCGCTCATGCGGCCGGTCTGCAGATCCGGGCGTGTCTGCTGCTGCTGGACACCGTGGACGCTCTGGGTCTGCTCACGTTCTCCACCGGTGATCCGTTCTCGGTGCGTTTCCCGCACGACCTCATCCGCGAGTCCGTCGTCGCCGTGACCCTGCCCTCCGAGGTTCCCCGGCTGCACCTGCGCGTCGCCGACGCTCTGGAACAGCTGACCGTGGACACCGGATCCGTCGCCGAGCGCCTCGCCCATCACCTCTGGACCGCGGGACCGCTCGCTGATCCGGCGCGCACGACGACCGCGCTGGCCCGCGCGGGCGGCATCACGGCGGCGAAGTCGGCGTTCGACGTCGCGGAACGGCAGCTGCGTACCGCCGCGTCCGTCGCCCGGGCGGCCGGCCTGGCCGAGCACGAACTGTCCGCGCTCAAACAACTCGCGGCCGTGGTGGGGATGCGATCGTTGTACGGCGGTGCCGCGGCGCTCGACCTGCTGGAACGGGCCGAGGACCTCGCCCGCCGCCTCGGCCGGGACCGTGAGGCCGCCGACTTCCTGTTCTCCCGGTGGGCCGGCCACGCGCAGGCCATCGAGCTGGACCGGGCGGCACCACTGGCGCGCCGGCTGTTCGAGCAGGGGCGGGCCGCCGCCGATCCCACCATCCGCGCGTACGGCCTGAACGCCTGGGGCATTCACCAGTGGGACATCGGCAACGTCGGCGAGGGCGTCCGGCACCTGCGGCAAGCCGGTGAGGTCCTTCGTGGCCACGCCGCCCGCCGCGGTGACGACCCGTTGCGGCACGACCTGCAGATGCTGCCGGCTGCGATCTTCGCCGAGATGACGGCACAGCACGGTGACCTGAGCACCGCCAGGGCGCTGCTCGGCGCCCTGGAGGAACTGGCCGGCGACGACCCGTACATGATCACGGTCTGGGCGTCGATGGCCGCACGTACCGCTGCGAACGTCGGCGACGCCGCGGAGGCGCTGCGCGTGGCGCAACGGGGAATCGCCGTGGACCCCGGGTTCACCTTCGTCTTCCAGGGCTCCTATCTGCGGCTGGCCCGGCTGTGGGCGCTGGCGATGGCCGGCCGGGACCCGGCCGGGGCCGCGGACCGTGCGGAGCGGTTGATCCGGGCGAATCTGCTCGACACGCCGCGTTCGTGCGTGGCCACCTGGTTCGGGCTGCTCGGTGAGGCACGGCTGCGGGCCGGGCAACTGGAGCAGGCCGCCACGGCGCTCGACTGCGCGGATCGGGCGCTCGACACGTTCGGGCAACGCTATCCCGAAGGACTGATCCTGCTGATCCGCGCGAAGTTGGTGCAGGCGTCCGGAGCGCCCCTCGACGAGGTCCGGGCCGCTGCCGAGCGAGCCCACGCACTGTCCGTCGACCGCGAAGCACACCTCTACGCACACCGCGCTGCCCGGATGCTGCGGGAGCTCGCGGCCGGCCAACCGACTTGACGGCAACGGAACGCGCCGCCGAAGCGCCGTCCAGTCGCCGTCAAGTAGGCCGGCATAGCTTTCCGTCACCACGGCAGAAGAGGTGACGCATGGACCCCGAGAAACCCACCATCGTGCTGGTGCACGGTGCTTTCGCCGACAGCAGCGGTTTCGCCGCGATCATCAGACGGCTCGTCTCCGACGGGCATCCCGTGGTGGCCGCACCGAATCCGCTGCGCGGGCTCGCCTCCGACGCGGCACAGGTGCGGGCCCTGCTGCAGGATGTCAGCGGGCCGATCGTGCTTGTCGGACACTCGTACGGCGGCGCGGTGATCTCCGCCGCCGCGGCCGGCAACCCGCACGTCCGCGCGCTGGTGTACCTGGCGGCGTTCGTGCCGGAAGAGGGCGAGAGCGCGCAGTCCCTGGTCGAGAAGTTCCCCGGGAGCACCATCGGCGAGTCGCTGAAGCCCGTCGCGCTGGCCGACGGGCAGGTCGACCTCTACGTGGATCCCCGCGTCTTCCATCCCCATTTCGCCGGCGACGTTCCCGCCGCCGATGCCCAGGTGTACGCGATTACCCAGCGGCCCGCCACCGGGGCCGCCCTCGGGGAGCCGGCGACCGGTGTCCCGGCCTGGCACAGCATCCCCTGCTATCACCTGATCAGTGGGGCGGACCTGATCATCCCGCCGATGGCCCAGGAGTTCATGGCCCGGCGCACCGGTGGCGAGATCCAGGTGGTGGAGGGGGCGTCACACATGATCTTCGTGTCCCGGCCGGGCGCGACCGTCGCCCTGATCGAGAAGGCGGCACAGCAGTGACGTCGCACGTGCTACGACCGTCACGGCCCGTCGGGGCGCGTTCCCGGCGGGTCTGAGCGGAGCATCTGCTCGGCGCGGCGCGCAAACAGGTGTGCGCCGCGATCCTCCGACAGCACCCGGGCTCGTTCGAGGGCTGCCCGGACCACGGCGGGCGGCAGGCCGCGGGCTCGCATCAGCATCGCCCGCAGCACCAGCAGGAAACCCTCGGCGTAGCGCTGCCCGTGGACGGAGACGAACCGGTCGGCGCGGTCGAGAGCCTCGGCGGCGTCGTTCAGGCGGCCGGCTCGCAGCCACATCTCCCCGAGCAGTCCGTACCAGGTGGCCAGCCCCGAGCGTGGCGGGTCGAGCAGGGCGGCGGCGATGAGCCGTTCGGCGGCCGCGGCGGCGTCCAGGTCACCGCCGGGTTCGGACATGGCCCGTGCCCAGTGGAGCGCGAGACGCTGGTAGCTGCCGAGGAAGACGAACGAGAACTCCGGGTCCTGGGCGATGCCACGCTGCGCGGCGCGGCGAGCCCAGACCGGATCACCGGCCAGCGCGGCGACGGTGACCGAGAAGGCGGACCACACCGTGATCGCGTACGGGTCGTCACCGGCGGCGTCCTCGACGGCGTCGAGTTGCTCCCGGGCGCCGTCGACATCGCCGTGCAACGCCGTCATCAGGCCGAGCATCACCGGTGAGAGCAGTTGCAGATCGTGGCGCAGCGGCGCCTGCTCGCGCCGGATCGTGCCGGTGCGCATCGGGGGGACGGACAGGCTGAGATATCGGTACGACTCGGCGATGTTCCCGATGTCCCAGTTGTGGATGCCCCACGCGTGCCGCCCGTAGGCACGGACCGTCGGATCGGCCGAGTTCTCGCCCTGATCGAGCAGGCGCCGGGCCAGCCGGCCGGCCCGTTCCAGTTGGATGCCCTGGGAGAACGCCGCCCAGCGGGAGAACAGGAAGTCCGCCGCGTCCCGCTCCCGGCCGAGTTCGCGGGCCAGTTCCTCGGCACGCTCCAGCAGGTCCAGCGCCGAGCCGACGTACCCGGCCCGCATGCCGTCCACCGCGATGAACAGCGACAGGGCGGACAGCTCCAGATCGGCCAGACCGGCGTCGCGGGCCACCTGTGCCGCCAGCCGCAGATGGCCGGTGGCCGCCTCCAGCGCCGACTTGCTCGCCGCGCAGCGGCCCGCCTCCAGCAGCGCTCGCCCGGTGTGGGCCGGTTCGGCGAGCGGTCCCGCGGCCCACCGGTGGTGCGCCAGGCGTTCCACCATCGCGCTGTCGTCGGAGGTCGTCGCCTCGATCGCCTCCGCGATGCGCAGGTGCAGCCCCGGGGTCTGCGCCGGCGGTGTCGTGGCGGTGACCGACTCGCGAAGCAGGTCGTGGGTGAAGCGGAACGAGTAGGGATCGCCGGCCACCGGCTCGACCAGGCCGAGCGCATGCAGGCGTCCCAGACGGTCGAGGCAGGCCTGCACGTCGACGCCGGCGGCGGAGGCCAGAAGGGCGAGGTCGATGTCCTGGCCGATCAGCGCGGCGGTCCTGAGCAGGTCGATCGCCACGTCACCGAGGTCGGTCACGCGGTCGCGGACGACGTCCAGCACGGTTTCGGGCACGCCGGCGTCGAGGGCCGCGCCGGCGGGCCGGCCGCCGGCGCGCAGATGGCGGGCCAGTTCGCGGACGAAGAACGCGTTGCCGCCGGTCCGGGCGTGGATGCGGTGCGCGGCCATGGCATCGGGCTGTTGCCCGGTCTCGTGCCGGATCAGTTCGGCGACCTCTGCCTGACTGAACCCGCTGAGGTGGATGCGGCGCATCCCGGGCCGCCGGCTCAGTGCGGCGAGGGTACGCGCGACAGCCGGGCCGGCCAGTGGAGCGCGATCGCGGAGGGTGCCGATGACGGCTGCGCCCCTCGGCAGCCTGGCCGCGAGGTGGCCGAGCAGGTCCAGCGATGCGATGTCGGCCCACTGGAGGTCGTCGACGAGCAGCAGCGCCGGCTGCCGCGCCGAGACTTCCGCGATCAGCGCGACGGCCTGTTCGAAGAGGCGGAAACGGGCACCGCTGTCCGGCAGCACCGGCGTCTCGGTCACCTCGGCCGGTGACCCCACCAGCCGGCCGAGCTCGCCGGTGTGCCATGGACGGCGCGAACCGGCGGGCAGACGCCGCAGAAGCGTGGTGATCACCTGGATCCACGGCCACATCGACGGCGCCCCGGCACTCTCCGCGCACCTGCCCCAGGCGACGAGGCCACCTCTGGCCGCCATCTCGGCGTCCGCCTGCAGGAGCAACCGCGTCTTGCCGACGCCGGGCTCACCCTCGACGATCACCAGGCCCGACCCGCCGGCGAACGTCGTGTCCATGATCTGCCGCAGATCGGCCAGTTCCCGCGTTCGCCCGACCAGTCTGTCGACCGGCGGTTCCGGCGTCGACCCGCCGGTGTCGGCGACGGAGGGCCGGCCCAGCAGACGCTCATGGGCCGACCGCAGCGCCGGCCCGGGCTCGATGCCGAGCTCCTCCGCCAGGCGGGATCGTGCCCGCTGGAACACCGTCAGCGCAGCCGCCGGCCGGCCGGCGGTGTGCAGGTTGACGACCAGCGCGGCCTGGACCAGCTCGTCCAGCGGCGCCATCTCCGCGGCCCGCATCAGCGCGGGGAGGACCTGTTCGGCCCGGCCCTGCGTGACGGCGAGTTCGGCGGCGGCCACCGCGGCACCGAGATATTCCAGGTCCAGGGCCTCGAAGCCGGCATCCGGCCGGCGTCCGGCACCGTCACCGGAGGGTCCGTGCCAGAGTCTCAAGGCCTGTACGTACTGATCGAGCGCCACATCGGGCCGGTCGTCGGTCCGGGCCGCCTCGGCCAGCTGACGGAACCGGACCACGTCGAGCACGTGCGGCCCCGCGGTGAAGAGATAGAAGGCGCCACGGCGTTGCAGGTAGGAACCGGTCTCGCGGGGTTCGAGCCACGGTTCCAGCAGCCGCCGCAGCGACCCGACGTACTTCTGCAGGATGTTGAGCGCCGACGGGGGGACGTCGTCGGCCCAGATGAGGTCGATCAACTCGGTCGCGCTGACCGGTCGCCCGGCCCGGACGAGCAGCAGGGCCAGCAGGTAGGCCTGTTGTGGAGGCCCGGGATCCAGTTCGGCGCCGTCGCGCCAGATCCGTAACGGGCCGAGGATCTGCAAACGAAGACCGTCGTGCCGGGCCGGCGATGACGCGTCCACCGTTGCGCTCCCACCTCGTACCGCTCCTGCCCTCGACCGTCCGTCCCCGGACCGCCCGGTTAGCACTGTAGGGCAGCGGCTCGCCGGTGGGGGAGACCGTCGTGGGTGGACGCGGTGTCGCACTTGACGTGGACGGAACAGTTCCGGAACGCCGTCCCGCTGCCACGCTGGACGCCTTCCGTCGGCGTCAAGAGCGGATTCCTAATCTGGGCCGGACTCCGGAAGGGCCGTGACCGTGAACTCTGGTGGTACCGCCATGAAGAAGCTCGGACATCTTCTTACGCTGTTGCTCCTCGCCGTCCTCGGCCTCGCCGCCTGCGACGCGAATGCCGGGGGAGCCGACCGCGACGGCTCGCCCGCTGCCGGTGGCACGTTACGCGTCGCCTTCTGGGACGATGCGCAACGCTGCGCCGACCCCAATCAGGTCTACTGGATCGAGACCCGGTCGGTGAACCGGCAGGTCGCCGACTCCCTCACCGACCAGGACCCGGCGACCGGTGCCATCGTGCCGTGGCTGGCCACCGACTGGACGGTCTCCGGCGACGCGCGCGAGTACACCTTCAACCTCCGAGGCGGCGTGACGTTCAGCGATGGCGCCCCGCTGGACGCCGCGGCCGTCAAGACCGCGCTCGACGCCACCGTCGCCCTGGGTGCGAAGTCGGTGCTGGGCCTGACCTACCTCGCCGGGTACGCCTCGGCGACGGTGGTCGACCCGGACACCGTGACCGTGCGTTTCAACCAGCCCAACGCGGCATTCCTGCAGGCCACTTCGACGACGACGCTGGCAATCCTGTCGCCCGCCACCTATCGGGAGACGCCCGAGCGCCGCTGTGCCGGCCGGATCGCCGGGTCCGGCCCGTTCGTCATGGACGAGTTCACCGCCGGCACGAGGGTGCACCTGACCCGGCGCAAGGACTACGCCTGGCCGTCGTCGCTGGTCCGCAACCGTGGCGCCGCCCACCTCGACGCCATCACGTTCAGCTACATCAAGGAGGACAGCGTCCGGGTGGGCAGCCTGACCAGCGGGGCCATCGACGTCGCCTGGCCCCGTGAGCCGATCTCCGAACCGGATCAGAAGCTCATCCGTGCCACCGGTGGACGCGTCGAGTCACGGCCGTTGCCAGGGGTCAGTTACCAGCTGGTGCCGAACGTCACCGACGGGCGGCCGCTGGCCGATCGGCGGGTGCGCCAGGCGTTGCAGAAACTCATCGATCGCCGGACCTACGCCGACACAATCTACTGGCCCGGCTATCCGGTCGTGGCGGGTGTGTTCGACTCGACCACACCGTACTTCGCCCCGCAGGCCCCGGCCCTGGCACACGATCCGGACGGCGCCGGCCGGCTGCTCGACGAGGCCGGCTGGCGGCGTGAGCCGGACGGATACCGCTACCGGGACGGCCGGCGGTTGAGCCTTGTCGATCCGGTCACGGCGGCACTGCCCGGCGACCAGCTGCTGCAGGACCAGTTGCGCCAGGCCGGTATCGACCTGCAGCTCAGGGTGGTCACCGCCGCGCAGCGGGTCGACATGTTCGCCGCCGGTGACTTCGACCTGGCGCTCGCCTTCCTGACCCGGGCGGACCCCAGCGTGCTCGGTTCCGCCCTCGATCAGGCCGTCAGCCGACAGGGCACCGCCCGGTACAGCCAGGATGCCGGCACCGGTGAACGGATCAGCGCGCTGTTCGCGCAGGGCCTGCGGGCCATCGATCCGGCTCAGCGTGGCCGGGCGTACGCCGATTTGCAGCGCTACGTCGTCGAGCAGGCCGTCTCGTTCCCGATCTGTGAGCGGGTCCAGGCCGTCGGTCTGTCCCGCCGGGTTCAGGGTTTCGCCTTCACCAGCGAGTCCTTCCTCCGGGCGAACGACGTGTGGCTGTCCGGAGCGGACGGCTGAGGTGACGCGCTACGTTCTCGGCCGGATCGCGACCGCGCTCGGCACGCTGTGGGCCGTCTACACCGTCACGTTCGTGGTGTTGTACCTGTTGCCCGGTGATCCGGTCACACAGTTGCTGGCGGCCGGCGACGTCGCGGCCGAGAGCCTCAGCGCCGGGCAACTGGCGGACCTTCAGGCGAGGTACGGCCTGGACCGACCGATCCACGACCAGTACGCCCATCACCTGTGGCGGCTGGCCCATCTGGATCTCGGCGAGTCCTTCACCCGTAACGTGCCGGTGTCCGGGCTGCTGGCGGACCGTCTCGGCCCGACCCTCGCCCTCGGCGCGCTGGCGGTCCTGCTGGCGGTGGCGGGCGGCGGCGCCATCGCGGTCATGGCGGTGTCGGCGCGGTCCGGCGTGGCCCGGTTCCTGCTGCGGCGGCTGCCCGCGGCGGGCGTGTCGTTCCCGCCGTTCTTCGTCGGCCTGCTGCTGATCCAGATCTTCGCGTTCCGGCTCGGCTGGTTCCCGGCGGTCGGCTCGGACGGCTGGCGCACCCTCGTCCTGCCCGCGGTGACGATGGCGGCGCCGGCGGCGGCCATGCTAGCTCAGGTGCTGACCCGCAGTCTGGACAGGACATTGGCCGAGCCCTGGGTGGTCACCGTGCGCGCCACCGGGCTGTCCCGGTTCGCCGTGGTGACCCGGCACGGACTGCGCAACGCCGCGCCGGCGGCGGTGAATGTGCTCGGCCTCCTGCTCGGCGCGACAGTCGCGGAGGCGGTCGTCGCGGAGACCCTGTTCAGCCGGGACGGGCTCGGCCGGCTGGTCCAGGAGGCCGTGCTCGACCAGGACGTCCCGGTCGTCCAGGCGGTCGTGCTGGTGGCCGGTGCGGCGGTCGTGGCGATCAACCTGGTCGTGGACCTGATCCATCCGATGCTGGATCCGCGCGTCACCGCGATGCGCCGGGCCGGGTGACCGCCGCCGTGGCGGTACGGCGCCGGGCCGGCACGCTGCCGGCCGGCTTCTTCCTGCTGCTGGTCGCGATCTCGGCTGTCACACCGGATCTGTTCACCCCGTACGACCCGTACGCCACCGTGCCGGCGGAGAAGCTTCTCGCGCCCAGTGCCGCACACGTGTTCGGCACCGACGAGCTCGGACGCGATCAGTTCACCCGGGTCCTGTACGGAGCGACACACACCATCGGGATCACCGCCGCGGCGGTCGGCCTGGCCCTCATCGCCGGTCTCGTCGTCGGGGTGCTGTCGGGCCTGACCGGCGGATGGCCCGACATCGTCGTGATGCGCGCGGTCGACGTCCTGGTCAGTCTGCCCCGCCTGCTGCTCGCGCTGCTGATCGTGACGGCGTTCGGGTTCGGCGCGGTGCCCACCACCGTGGCCGTGGCGGCCGGCATCTTCCCCGGGCTGGCCAGGGTGGCCCGCGCCGAAACCCTCAAGATCAGGACTTTGCCGTACGTCGAGGCGGCGCGAGCCGGTGGCGCGTCGTGGCTGCGATCGGCGGTGCGCCACGTTCTGCCCCACTCGTGGGCGCCGGTGCTGGCGCTGGCCCTCCTCGACGCAGGCACCGCCATACTGGTGATCTCCACCATGAGTTTCCTGGGCCTGGGCCCGCCGCCGCCGGCCGCCGAGTGGGGCGGCCTGATCGCGCAGGGCCGCGACCATCTCGTCGCCGCGCCCTGGCTGACCCTGCTGCCCGGTGTCTTCGTCGGGCTGGTCCTGCTCAGTCTCGACCACCTCGTCCGGTCCCTGGGACGAGACGTGCCGTGACCGCGCTCGTCCGGGTACGCCGGCTGTCGGTCGCCTACACCGTCGGGCGCCGGCGCCGCGACGTGCTGACCGACTGCGATCTGACCGTCCGGCAGGGGGAGACGGTCGCTCTGGTGGGCGCGTCGGGTTGCGGCAAGTCCACCCTGGCCCGCGCCCTCCTCGGTCTGCTGCCCGGCTCGGCGGTCGTGGCCGCCGACACGATCGAGGTGGCCGGGCACGACCTGACGAACGCCGGCGACCGGGCGTTTCAGGCGATCCGCGGGACTGTCGCCGGTTTCGTCGCGCAGGACCCGGCCACCGGCCTGGACCCCACCATGCGCATCGGCGCGCAGGTCGCCGAGGCGGTCCGCCGCCGGCCGGGCGTCGCCGGGCGATCAGTGCGCGCCGAGGTCCTCGCCCTGCTGGAGGCCGCCGGCCTGGACGACAGCGCACGGCGGGCACGGCAGTATCCGCACGAACTGTCGGGCGGCATGCGCCAGCGCGTGCTCATCGCCGTCGCGCTGGCCGGTGGTCCACGGCTGCTCATCGCCGACGAGCCCACCAGCGCTCTGGACGCCGGAAGCCGCCGGCGCATCCTCGATCATCTCCGCCGGCTGACGGCGCGGCGCGAACTGTCGCTGCTGCTGATCACGCACGACCCGGCGGTGGCGGCCGAGTACGCCCAGCGGACCGCGACGATCCACGCGGGCCGGGTCATCGAGCAGGACGTCGCGCCGGGAGTCACGCCCGGCCCGGGCCGGGACCGCTCTCGCCGGCTGCTGATCGCGCCGCCCACCGGTCCGCGCAGCGCCGGGCCCGCGGTGGCGCCGCCGATCCTGCGGCTGGAGGACGTGAGCAAGACCTTCCGCGGGCCCGGCGGCGGCCGGTCGGTGCGGGCCGTGCAGCGGCTGACGCTGTCGGTGGAGCGTGGGCAGACGCTCGGCCTGGTCGGCCCGTCGGGCTCCGGCAAGACGACCACTCTGCGGATCTGCTGCGGGCTCGAACGCCCGGACACCGGCCGGGTGATCGTCGGCGGCGCCGACATCACCGGGTGGAGTCAGCGCCGCCTGCGGCCGTTGCGGCGAGGATTCCAGCTCGTGCACCAGAACCCGCAGGCGTCACTCGACCCCTCGTTCACCGTCGCGCAGACGATCACCGAGCCGCTCCTGAGTTTCCGGATCGGCGACCGGGTGACCCGCCGGGCCGCCGCCCGCGAACTGCTGGACCGCGTGGGTCTGCCGCGGTCGTACCTGGATCGCCGGCCGGGCGAGCTGTCCGGCGGGCAGATCCAGCGGGTGGCGATCGCGCGGGCGCTGGCCCTGCAGCCTGCTCTGCTGCTGCTCGACGAGCCGGTCTCCGCCCTCGACGTGGCCGTGCAGGACCAGATCCTGGCGCTGCTGGCGGGTCTGCAACGCGAGCGGGGACTCAGCTACCTGTTGATCTCGCACGATCTCGCCGTCGTCGCCCGGTTGGCCCACCGGGTCGCGGTCCTGGACCACGGCCGCCTGGTGCGGCACGGCCCGGCGGACCAGGTCTTCACCGCGCTCTCCGGCGAGACGCCCCGGCGGTCCCCGGCCGCGACGTGAGGTGGCCCTACCGCCCGTGATCGGGGCCGAGTCCGTCGAGCAGGCGCTCGGCGCGGCGGGCGAACAGGTGCGCCCCGCGTGCCGCCGATCGGTCACGTGCCCGCTGTGCCGCGGCACGGACGGCGGTGCCGGGCTCGCCACTGGCCAGGAGCAGCCGTGCCCGCATGAGCAGGACGTGTCCTTCGGCATAGCGTTGCCCGTGCTCGTCCAGGGCGGCGGTGGCCCTCCCGAGCGCCGCCGCGGCCTCGTGCGGTCGCTGCGCCGTCAGCCACATCTCCGCGATCAGACTCTGGTGATAGGCGATGCCCCACCGCGGCGGGTCTAGCAGCGTCGCCGCCAGGTGCCGCTCCGCGTCGGCCGCAGCCGATGCGGGGTCACCGTGGGCGTGTGCTCGCACCCAGTGCCAGTACTGCCGGACGTAGTGGGAGCGTTCGGCGTTGACCTCCGCCAGGTTCTCCCCGGTCCACCGTTCGACGGCGCGCCGTGCCGCGGGAAGATCACCGGCCATCGTGGCGATCATCGCGGTGTAGTAGACCCAGATCGACGCCACCACCTCGTTGCCCGGCTCGTCCCAGGCGTCGAGGAAGGAGAAGGCCGTGCCGGGATCGCCGTGCAGCGCCGTCACCACCGCATGCCATCCGGGGCCGCCGCCGGGCGGGATGTCGCGGCGCAACGCCAGCTCCGAGCGCCGGGAGACCACGCCGTCGGCGATCGTGTAGTAGTCGTTGCCACTGAACGACAGGTAGGCCTGCCCGATGGCGCCCTGATCCCAGTGGTGCAACCCCATCGCCTGGCGGGCCGTCACCTGCACGACCGGGTCGTCGGACGACCGGCCCAGATCGGCCAGCTGATGCGCCCACCGGCTGCGGTCGCGTTCGCCGGAGAAGTACGCGGCGTTGAGCCGGACGTACATGTGGTCGGCGGCCTCGGCGTACCGGCCGAGCCGGGTGGCCAGATGCGCGGCCCGCTCCACCAGATCGACAGTGGGGCCGACGTACGACGCCTGCCGGCGGGCCACCACCGTGAACGTCGACAGAGCGGACAGCTCCAGCTCCGGCAGACCGGCCGCGCGCGCGATCCGCGCCGCCGACCGCAGATGCCCGGCCGCTGCCTCGAACGCGAACTTGACCGCCGCGCGGTGACCGGCCCGGATCAGGGCCGTGGCGGCGCGGCCCGGATCGACCAGCGGCCCCGCCGCCCACAGGTGATAGGCGAGCGGCTCGACGGCGGACTCGTCGTCGGCGTGGGTCAGCTCCCACGCGTCAGCGACCGCCAGGTGCAGCCGGGGCACCCGCTCGGCCGGAGTCGTCTCCAGGACGGACTCACGGACCAGGTCGTGGGCGAACCGGACGGCAGCCGGATCGTCGCGCCGGGACTCGATCAGGCCCAGCGCCAACGACGGCTGCAGCCGCCGCAGGCAGTCCGGCATCTCCACCGCGGCCGCCCGGGCGAGCAGGCCGAGATCGATGTCACGACCCACGACCGCCCCGAGATACAGCAGGTCACGTGCGGAATCGTCGAGGCTCTCCACCCGGTCGCGCACCACGTCGCGGACGGTGGACGGCACTCCGGCCGCGACCGAGGCGGCATCATCGACGAACATCCGGGCCAGTTCCCGGGCGAAGAAGGGATTGCCGGCGGTACGGGCGTGGATGGTGCGCGCCACCTCGGCGTCGGCGTCGCGGCCGGTCTCACGCCGTACGAGCTCGGCCACGTCGGCCGCCGGCAGCGGTCCCAGACGGATCCTCCGATGGCCGGGCACCCGCCCCGCCACGGCGAGCACGCCGGCCAGATCCGAGCCGGGCAGCGGCGCACGGTCACGCAGGATCCCGATGACGGCGCAGCCGCCGGGCAGCCGGCCGGCCAGATGCCCGAAAAGGCGGAGGGACGCGGTGTCGGCCCACTGGAGGTCGTCGAGCACCAGCAGCATCGGGCGTTGAGCCGCTGCCTGGGCGACGACGGCCACGACGAGTTCGAACAACCGGAACTGGCTGCTCCCACCCGGGCCGGCCGGGGCGTCGTCGTCGCGCGGCTCCAGCAGACGGCCGAGGTCGCTGGCCCGCCACTTCTCCTGCGACGACGGGGGCAGGCTGTCGACGACCGTACCGAGGGCCTGCTCCCAGGGCCACAGCGCCGGTGTCCCGTCGCCCGGCAGGCAGGCGCCCCAGACGGTCAGGGCGCCGTGCCCGGCGGCTTCGGCCGCGGCCTCCTCGACCAGCATGGTCTTGCCCACGCCGGGTTCGCCCTCGACGACGCCCACCGCCGTCCGTCCCCCTCGCGCCTCACCGACGACGCCGCGCAGTACGGCCAGCTCTCTCGCCCGCCCCACCAGGGCGGACGCGGCTGTCACCGGTGGTTCGGCCGGCGCTGCGGTCGGCCGCCCCAGCACGGAACGGTGTGCCTCCTCCAGCGGCCGGCCCGGGTCGATGCCCAGCTCCTCGGCGAGGCGGTCACGGACCGTGCGGTACACCGACAGCGCGTCGGCCTGACGGCCGGCGGCGCCGAGCACGCGGATGAGAGCGGCCTGCACCGGCTCGTGGAACGGCGCTGCCGACGCGGCCGTCTGGAGTGCCCGCAGCACCGGTTCGGGCCGCCGCAGCGACACCGCGAGGTCGGCCGCCGCGACACAGGCGTCGTAGTAATCGTCGTCGATGGCTGCGAAGATCGGCGTCGCGCCGGTGCCGTACACGACGCCGTCACCTGCCGGGCCGTGCCACAGTGCAAGGGCTTCGACGTAGCTGTCGAGCGCCGCCTTCGGCCGATGCCCGGCCGTCTCGGCTCTCGCTGTCGCGACGAGCTGCCGGAACAGCACGAGATCGAGGATGTCGGGAGCACCGGTGAACGAGTAGGAGTCGCCGTGCCGGCGCAGGAACGAACCGTGATCGCGAAACGGCAGCCCGGGCTCGATCAGACGCCGAAGCGCCCCGATGTACTTCTGGATGATGTTGCGTGCGCTGCTGGGGATGTCGTCGCCCCAGATCACCGAGATCAGCTCGTGCACCCCGACCGGGTGGCCGCAGCGGGCCAGAAGGACGGCGAGAAGCAGCGCCTGTTGCGGAGGACCCGGGTCCAACTCGACACCGTCACGCCGTACCCGCAAGGGACCGAGGATCTGAATCTTGAGGCCATCACCGTCGGCCGGTGGAGGGGAGGGTGCAGGAGAAGCCAAACTCGACCCCGAATCGACCGGAACACTCTGCCGTGGAACCCGTCACCGCTTGCTGGTGACAAAAGACGATAGCGTGCCCGGCCGCCATCGGCGATGGCCTATTCGCTGACACGCTCCGCGCTTCGCGGCACCGTGACCGGGGATCAAGAGGTCGGTACGGTCCTTGGCGCCGGTGACGGTGAGGACGTTGTCCACAGCGGCGCTTCGGCGGCCCCGCCTCGTCAGGCCGCCGACCGGTCCAACCACTTCCTGACATTCGGTTCCTAGCGTTCGTGCCATGATTGCGAAGCCATTGGCGATCGGCGTCGCCGGAGTTGTTGCCGCCCTCGCGACGATCGGCGTGCAGCAGCCGGCGGACGCGGGCCCACGTCCCGTGGACACCCATGCCGCAGCCATCACCCCGGCGGCCCGCCAAGCCGTTCTCGACTACTGGACCCCGGACCGGATCTCGGCCCTGACCAGCCCGTCCGCCGACGTGCCGGCCGTGAGCGAACCGGACGGCGCTCCCTGGACCCGGGCCAACGCCCTCCCGCGTACCGTCGGCCGGCTGTTCTTCACCGATCACGGCGAGGACTCCAGCTGCACCGCCACGGTTCTCGACAGCGCCAACCGCAGCACCGTGGTCACCGCCGCCCACTGCGTGAACAACACCGACCTCCTCGGTGAGGACAACCAGTGGTCGGCCAACGTGCTGTTCATCCCCGGCTATCGCGACGGTCGGGCGCCGTACGGCAGGTTCGTCGGCCGGATCTCCGTGGCCTCCGCCACGTGGCTGCGCAACGATCAGATCGACCCCGGCTACTCCGCCTACGACCAGGCGTTCGTGGTGCTCAACCCGAACGCTGCCGGCCGGCGCGTGCAGGACGCGGTCGGCGCGGCCCAGCGGATCGGCTACGACGTGCCCGGCGGACGCACCGTCCATCAGTTCGGATATCCGCGGGCCAGCGCCGATCCGGCGCGTGAGGGGCTGCCCGAGTACACCGGGCAGCGTCTCGCGTACTGCACGGGCACCGCCGTCGAGGTCCAGGAGGCCGGGGAGCCGCGCGGCCAGTGGGGCGCCGCCTGCGTGATGGGCGGAGGCTCCAGCGGAGGACCGAGAATGACCGATTTCGAGGTACGGACGGGGCTCGGCACCGTGGTCGGCGACAACTCGTGGGGCTACACCCCCGGTAGGCGTCACCTGGTGGGCCCGCAGTTCACCACCGCGATCACCCGCCCGCTGTTCGAGACCGCCCAGCACAGTCCCGTCTGAGCCGGCACATCCACCCGGCGGATCGTGGTCGCCGAGCTGGACCATGATCCGTCAGGTGGGTTCGAGCCGGCCGTCCTCCGCCGCGGGCAGGCGGATGGTGAAGGCCGCCCCTTCTCCCGGGCGTCCCGCCGCCTCGATGGTGCCGCCGTGTCCGGTGATCACCTCGCGGGCCAGCGCGAGCCCGAGACCGAATCGGCGCTGATCGTCGTGGCCGCCGCGGGCGAAGCGGGCGAACAGCCGCTCGGCGTCGGCCTCGTCGAACCCGGTGCCGTCGTCACGGACGACGACAGTGACCGTGGCGCCGGCGGCGCCGAGTTCGACGTGGACGTGCCCACCCGCCGGGGTGTGGCTCAGCGCGTTGTCGACCAGCGCGGTGAGCACCCGCTGCAGCGCCGCGCGGTGACCGAGCACGACGAAGGTTCCGGCCGAGTCGGCGTGCCGGGCGAGTTCCACCCCCTGTGCTCCGGCGCGGCCGGTCTGGCTCGCCAGGACGTCGTCGGCGACGGCCCGGATGTCGACGGGCACGCGGATGTCGTCGCGGCGGCCGAGCTGGCTGGAGAGCAACAGATCGTCGACGACCTCACCGAGGTGGCGGGTTCCGGCGACGAGATGGTCGACGTCGGTGACGACGCTCGCGGGGTCCGCGCCGCCCCGCAGGTCCATCTGCAGCAGCTGGGCGCGGGTGTGCAGCTGGGTCAGGGGAGTGCGCAGCTCATGACTGGCGTCGGCGACGAAATGCCGCTGGCGGGCCAGCGCGTCGGCCAGCGGGGCCGTCGCACGACGTGCGAGCAACGCCGCCGACAGCAGCGCGACGAGCAGTCCCACCAGTTCACCGACGGCGAGGGCACCGAGCAGGCGTTCCCGTTCGTCGTGCTGTTCGTGCCGGCTCATCACGACCTGCACCACCCGGCCGTCACGCCGTGTGGTCACGGCGAGGTGGCCGCCTTCGCGGCCGTCGATCACCGTCGTCCGGCTGGCCCCGTCGGCGCGTACCCGGTCCACCACGCTGCGGTCCGGTAATCCGGCGGGGGCGTTCTCGGTCGCGTCCCAGCCGCCGTCAGCCGCCTGTATGAAGATCCACACGTCAGGGGGCGGATCGATCACGTCGTCGGCGTTCGCCGCGGTCTGCTGCAACAGTTTGGTGGCCGCGGTGTTCTGGCTGTGGATCACCACGACGAACACCAGCACGCCGAGCACCAGCAGGCTCACGGTGATCGCGGCGGCGGTCTGCAGGGCGATGACCCGCCGTGCCCGCGTCACCAGCACCTCATCGGGATCAGGTCTCATCAGGGCGTACCCCGTCCGAGCCGGTAGCCCACACCTCGCACGGTGGCGATCACCCCGGGGCCGAGTTTGCGTCGCAGGTAGTGCACGTAGGTGTCGGCCAGTGTGACGCCGCCGGCGTCGGGGAAGACCTCGGCGACGATCTGCTCACGGGTGAACACCCGGGACGGATGCTGCGCCAGCAGCCGTAACAGGTCGCTCTCGCGGCCGGACAGCGCCACCGTCGAACCGTCCGGGCCGGTGACCGTCCGGGAGACGAGGTCGAATCGCGCCTGCCCGACGGCCAGTTGCCGTGCCGTCGCGGGCCGAGGGCGCAGCAGGACTCGTACGCGGGCCAGAAGTTCGTCGACCTCGAATGGTTTGACCAGGTAGTCCTCGGCGCCGCCGTCGAGGCCGGCGACCCGGTCGGCCACGGTGCCCAGGGCGGTCAGCACGAGCACCGGCGCCGTGATCCCGGAGCGCCGTAGCCTGGCGAGCAGGTCCAGGCCCTCGATGGCGGGCAGACCCCGGTCGAGAATGAGCGCGTCGTAGGGCCGGGTCATGGCATGATGCAGCCCGGCCTGGCCGTCGGCGGCCAGATCGGTCTCGTAGCCGGCGCCGCGGAACAACCGCACCAGCAGGGGACCCACCTCACGGTCGTCCTCGACCACCAGCAGTCGTGCCGCCGGCCGGGCGGCGTCGGTCATGGCGTCACTCTGGATTCACTCCTGCTTCCCGTTCGGTCACCAGGCAAGCGTCCTCGTCAAAAATGGGAGAACGTGAAGATTCGGTGCCTAGCGTTACGGCATGCCGTGGCCGACCCGGGCCGTACCGGGACCACGTCGCCTCTCCCTGCCGTTCGGAAGGAATCCTATGGGCACCATCAACGGCCTGCCGGCCCACATCCTGCTCGTGCACGCCGTCGTGGTGCTGCTGCCGCTCGCCGCGCTGCTGCTGGTGCTGACCGCCGTCTCGCCGTCGATCCGCCGCCGCCTGGCCGGCCCGAACGCCCTTCTGTCGCTGCTCGTCGTCGCTCTCGTGCCCGTCACGACCAGCGCCGGCGAGTGGCTCGAGCACCGCGTCACCGGGTCCGCTCTGCTGCACGAGCACACCGAACTGGGTGACACCGCCATCGTCGCGGCGCTGCCGGTCGCGCTGCTGGCCGTGGCGATCTGGTGGCGCGGGCGCGAGGCGGACGGCACTGCCCGCCGGCGCACCTACCTGGCGGCCGGGTCCGCGGCGATCACCAGGGCCGTCATGGCGCTCGCCGTTGTCATCGCGGGCTTCGCCGTCTACGACATCTACCGGATCGGTGATTCCGGCGCCAAGGCCTCGTGGAGCGGCACCGTCAGCTCGGCGCCCGCTCAGAACGGCCCCGGAGGATCCGACGGCGACTGAGAGCCGCCGGCTCGCGTCGCCCGCACCGCCGAACACTCAGTTCCCCGCCTTCGTGGTCGACTGGTAGGGGCAAGTGACGGGTCGGCGTTTGTTGGTGAGGCCAGGTGACGAACGACGATCGGCCGGACACGGGCCACGAGGCGTCCGTCGAAGAGGCGTACCTGCTGATCGAACGCGCCCAGGTGCAGCACGATCCGGCCGCTGTGGAACGCCTGTCGCGTGCCGCCGTGGCCCGGGGCTGGGCCGACGTCGTCGTCCTCCTGCACTTCGCCCGCTCGCTGGCCGGCCGCGCGGCCCGGGTCGACGACTCCGCGCATCTGGACGCGATGCTCGAAACTGCCGGATCGATCGGGAATCAGGTCCTGATGGCTCTGGCCATCGCGGCCAAGGCGTCGCGGGCCGCGGACCGCCGGCGTGACGCCGCCTGCACCCCTTCGGCGGCCAGCCTGCTGGTGCGGGCGGTGGTGCTGCTCGACGACGAGGACTCGTCAGCGCCGGTGGTGCATCGCGCGGCGGCCCTGATCGAGGTCGGCTGCGTCGCGCACGAACTCGGGCTCTGGGAACTCGCGATGGAGAACTACACCCTCACCGAGACGGTGCTGGCGCGGTGCACGGACGACCGCTGGTCGGCGACGAGGCGACGACAGCGGTTGGTCGTCGCGCTCAACACCACCGAGCTGGCGCTGGACTGGGCGTGTGCCCTGGCCGCTGTCGGCGACTGGGAGGGCGCCGCCGGCCGGGCGGCGCAGGCTCTCGCCGAGGTTCCCGTTCCGGTCGGGCCGGAGTGGCCGCCGCCATGGGTCGAGCAGTACCGCGGCCACCGTGGTCTGCTCGCGGCGTTCACCGCGGGGACCGTGGAGCCACCGGTCGACGGATCCGCGGGCGAGGCGATCGGCGCGGCGCGTGCCGGTGACGCCGAACGTGCCGCTCTGCTGGCCGATGAGGCCACCCAGGGTGTGGGATTCTTCCTGCCGTCGAGCACTCGTCTGTTGATGCTCAGCCTCGCGGCTCAACGTCCAGGGACGAACCCCGCTGCGCTGCGGTACGGCGCCGAGCTGGCGTTGCTGCGGTGGAACGACCGGCTGGACCGGATGGCCGGCATGCAGGAGGCCGTCGCCGTGGAGCGTCGCCGCCGCGACCACGAGAGGCTGGCACGCGACATCGTCGTGGACGAGCTCACCGGACTGTCCAACCGGCGCGGCCTGAACGCGTTCTGCTCCTCGCTCGGTGACGCGCGGTCCGAGGAGTCGGCGTGCGCGGTGTTCATGATCGATGTCGACCACTTCAAGGCGGTCAACGACGGCTTCGGGCACGAGGTCGGCGACCTGGTGCTCACGCGTCTGGGCGCGATCCTGTCCGATCAGATCCGCCCGGTCGATCTGGCGGCTCGGCTCGGCGGTGACGAGTTCATCATGATCCTCTGCGAGGTTCAGCGTCCGGTGGCCTACGCGAGAGCACAGCAGGTGCTCGACGCGATCCTCACGCATCCGTGGGAGACCATCGCCCCCGGTCTGACGGTGTCGGTCAGCATCGGCGTCGAGTACGGCGGCACCCGGGAGCTCTCGGCCATGTTGTCCGAGGCGGACCGCGGCCTCTACGACGCCAAGCGCCAGGGCCGCGGCCGGGTCGCCGGAGCGGTCTCGCAGGCCACCCCGGCGTAGCGGCGGCCACGTCCCCGGGCCGGCCGGCTGATCCCGGCCGGCCCGGAGTCCGTCGTGTCAGCTGACCTGGACCAGGCGCCAGTTGTTCTTGGCGCTGCCGTTGTCGGCGAACTGGACGACCTGGGTGCCCCGCGTGCCGGCGCCGTTGAGCAGGGCGAGGACCTTGCCGCTGTGGACGTTGCGGATCCGGTAGGAGCCGTCGCTGTTGGCCGCCAGGGTCCACCGGTGGTCGGCGGTGCCGGTGTCACCCCACTGCAGCACCTTCGCGTTGTCGGTGGTCGACATGCTGTCGACGCCGAGCACCTTGCCGCTGTTGACGTTGCGGAACCGGACGGCGTCGCCGTCGGTGACCCTGACCCACTTGTGGTCGGCGCTGCCGTTGTCGTCCCAGACGACGGCCAGACCGCCGTCGGCGGTGGACATGCTCTGCACGCCGAGGACCAGGCCGGAGCTGACGTGGACCAGTTTCACGGTGCTCCCGCCGGTGTCCGCGCCGGTCCCGGTCACCGGCAGCACGAACGTCGTCACGCTGCGGGCGGGCAGTGTGACGGTGAGCGAGCCGTTCGCCATGGTCATCGCGGTCTGGGGCGCGACGTTGCGGCTGCCGTCGGTCACCCAGTTCGCCACGCTGCCGGACGCGGTCGTGCCGGCCAGGGTGAACTGCTGACCGACCGGCGAGGTGCTCTTGTTGACCGCGACGATGACGACGGTGTTGCCTCCGCGGTACGCCGAGACGTAGACGTTCGACGCGGGGTTCGCCGTCGCGTCGACACGCACGTATCCGGGGCGGACGAACCGGGCGAACTGCGCCATCACGGCGCCACGTTTGCTGATCTGGCCGTCCTCGCGCATCGGGCCGTAGCTGCGCCGCAGATACCACCAGACGTAGGCCTGGAACTCGGCGTCGACCATGGCGCGGTGAATGTGCTCGCCCACATCGAGGGCCTCGGGCCAGGCGTCCCCGGAGTTGGTGTTGCTGTTGGGGTAGTACACCTCGGTCATCCAGAGTTCCTTGCCGGCGCCCTTCTGCTTGAACAGCGGGTACGCGAACTGGGAGTACTGGGTGCCGTAGAGATGCGCTCCGATGATGTCGACGTTGGCCAGTGCCGCGGCGTCGTTGAGGATCGGGTCCGACACCGACTTGACGTACTGGAACGACTCGGGCGCGATGACCCTGGTGCTGATCGAGCCGGCGTTCTCCCGCAGGAACTTCGTCATCTCGGCGGGCGTCCACCACGTCCATTCGGACGCGTAGTCGGGTTCGTTCTGCACCGAGATGCCGTACAGGTTCACCCCGTTGTTCCGCATGTACGCGGTGAAGTCGTCGAGATGTTTGGCGTAGGCGCTGTAGGAGCCGGCCTTGAGACGCTTCTGGCCGGCCTGGCCGTTGCGGGTGAAGGTCTCGATCATGCCGGCGGGAGGATTCCACGGCGACGCGAAGACGGTGGCGCCCAGCTCGACGGCGCGTTTGGCCGTCGCGAGGTCACGGCTCCAGTCCGCCTGGGTCTCGCCGACCGGGATCCTCAGGATGGAGAATCCCAGCTGGCCGTTGCCGGAGCTGAACGCCGTGGTGCGCTGGGCGGCCGTCAGGTCACCGATCCAGGCCGCGTGCGACATGGCGCCGAAGCCCCGGATCGTCTGCTTCGGCACCGAGGGATTGATGTTCGCCGCCGCCGCCGAGGCGTCGGTGGCCCGGACGACCGACGCCGCCACCGTCGCGACCGGAACCGCTCCCATCGCCGCCAGAACGGCTCGACGGCGCAGCACACCCGACCTGCCGCCCACTGGTTTGCCCTGATCCTGCTGCATGGTGCTCGTCCTCCTGCTGGGGATGCCCGTCCGCGCCTCCGCGGACCCATCGAGCCGGCCGGCGCCGTCCATTACGTCGCCATGGGGGATGGCGTCAGGCTGAACACCGGCGCCCGTCAATGATCGAGGCGCGTTCATCGAATGCATACCCTCGCAGAAACGAACCATTTCCGCAACGATTGTTCCGCTGCGATAAATCACCGATTCCTAAAGGTTCGGACCAGGAAGGCGGCACTTGCATAACAGAATTTTGACGAGACTTTTGTTTCACATTTCCGGGGTCTTTTCACGGTTCCTGACTCAGGTAGCCGAGTTGCGGCAGCCGATTCCGGTATTCGTCGAGCAGCCGCCGGGCCACGGCGACCGAATCGACCAGCGGGTGCACGGCGAACGCCCGTAGCGCCGCCTGCCGGCTGCCGGTGGCCGCCGCCTCGATGACCGCGCGGTCGACCGCCTTCACACTGGCGACCAGCGCGGCCGCGTGATCCGCCAGCGGGCCGACGGCGGTGGCCCGGGCCCCGCCGGCGCCGACCGTGCAAGGCACCTCGACCACGGCGTCGTCGTCGAGGCCGGCCAGGGCGCCCCGGTTCCGGACATTCAGGATCAGGGTGGCCCGCTGGTCCAGCGCGATGGCCCGCATCAGCGCCAAGGCGATCTGCTCGTACCCACCGGACTCCAGGTCGCCCTCGTGCCGGTCGCCCGCTCCGGCCGCCTCCCGGTTCTCCGCCATGTAGGTGGTCTCCCGCTCCAGCAGGGTGGCCCGCCAGGCGGACAGGGCGCCGGTGTCGCAGCCGGCCACCGACGCGTAGAACCGGCTCTGCTGGTCGAGCAGGAACGCGCCCCGCGTCTGCGCGGCGCCCCCGGCGGCGGCCACACCCTCGCGGCCGAAGTAGTAGTAGTGCAGATACTCGTTCGGGATCGCGCCGAGGGTGCGGATCCAGTCGGCGCCGAACAGTCTGCCCTCCTCCAGCGACAGCAGCGCCGTGTCGTCGGCGAGCAGGCCGGGCAGCCGGTCGACGCCGTCGATCTCGACGCGCCGCAGCCAGCCGAGATGGTTCAGCCCGGCGTAGTCGAGGCGGACCGTCCGCGGGTCGGCGCCGAGCGCCCGGGCCACGCGTTTGCCCAGGCCGGCGGGGGAGTCGCAGATGCCGATCACCCGGTCGCCGAGACGGCGGGACATCGCCTCGGTGACCATGCCGGCCGGGTTGGTGAAGTTGATGACCCAGGCCTGCGGCGCCACCGCGGCGATCCGCTCGGCGATGTGCAGGGCGACAGGCAGGGTCCGCAGGCCGTACGCGACACCGCCGGCGCCGACCGTCTCCTGCCCGAGCACCCCCTCGGCGAGCGCCACCCGCTCGTCGATCACCCGGCCCTCGAGACCGTGCACCCGGATCGCGGAGAACACGAAGTCGGCGTCGCGGAGCGCCTCGTCGAGATCGGTGGTGGCGTCGACGACCGGCGCGTCGGGCACCCCGCCGGCCTGTTCGGCGAGCACCCGGCCGATCGCGTCCAGCCGCCGCGCGTCCAGGTCATGCAGGGTGACCCGGGTGACCCGGCCGGGATCGTGGTCGGCGAGCAGCGCGCGGTAGACCAGCGGAACCCGGAAACCGCCGCCCCCGAGAATCGTCAGCTTCATCGGACTCCTTCCATGCGACGCCCGGCTCGGCCGCCTCCGGGACACGCCGCTCGGAAAGACTACTGATGGCGGGGCCGGGGCCGGCGTACCCCCACCGGTTTTGAGGTGTTTGCTCTCAGCCACTCTATCGGCGCCTCAAAGCCGGGTTGAGCAGCTTGCCTATAGGTCGATGAACTGTATATTGGTCGCCATGACGGGCATGCGGCGGCCGAGCTTTCTGATCCTGTCGGCGCTCGCTGTCGAACCACTGCACGGCTACGCGGTGATCCGGGAGGTGACGCGGCTGTCCGACGACACGGTCCGCCTCGCCGCCGGCACGCTGTATGCGGCGCTCGACCGCCTCACCGACGAGGGCCTGATCGAGGTCGACCGCGAGGAGACCATCGACGGCAGGCTCCGCCGCTACTACCGGCTCACCACCCCGGGCGTTTCCGCACTGGCCGCCGAGGCCGAGCAGATGCGGCGCGACGCGCGGATGGTCACCCAGCGGCTGCGCCGGGCGGGCCCGGCCGGCGCCCCCGAGCCCGCCTGACCTCGACCATCGAAGGAACGCCGATGCCCGACGACACCGACACCACGAGCCTGGAACGCAGGTATCGTCGCTGGCTGTTCGCCTACCCCCGGGCGTACCGGCACGAGCGCGGCCCGGAGCTGCTCGCGACACTGCTCGACACGGCCGGTCCCGGCCGGTCCCGGCCGTCCGCCCGCGAGGTCGTCCACCTGCTGCGGCACGGTCTCGGCCGGCGCGCCGCCGAGGCCGGGCGCCGGGCGGTCGTCGTCGCGGCGGTCGCGGCAGTGCTCGGCGGGCTGAGCGGCATCGCGCTCGGGTCGTGGCTGGCATGGCGGGGCGTGGATGCGTGGGCGCCCGGCAGGACCACCGCGATGAGTCTCGCGACGACCGTCCTTCCGGTCCCCGTCGACGACAAGGTCAGCTACTACGGCAGGCACACCTTCTGGAACCCGAACAGCAACGACAGCCTCGCCGGCGGCACCGGCCTCCGGGCCGGACGGGCCACCGTCACCAGCGCCACGACCCCGCAGGGCGACCACCGGGAGATCGCCGCCGCCGTTGAGCAGCGGATGCGCACCCAGGGGTGGCGGGAGGTGCGGACAACCATCGAGGGGTACGGTCCGAATGTCTCGCCTCCGGCGCAGGCCGAGGTGACCGGCACCCGCGACGGGTATCTGGCCACCGTGCAGGCCGTCGCCGCCGACGAGGCCAACCCTCCGACGCTGAGTGTCGACATCATGTGGGCCGAGCCGCCCGGCCACCTGCGCGACACCATCCTCGGCGGCCTCACCGGCGCGCTGCTGGGCGCGCTGCTCGGCTTCGGCACCGCGCAGCGGATGAGCCGCCACAGCGCCCGCCGTCAGCGGATGTACTCACGGCTCTGTCTCGCCACGCTGCTGCTGCTCACCCCGGCCTGCCTGGGCAACATCCCGACCGGCACCGGTTCGCTGCTGGCCAGCACCCACCGCAACGGCACCGGCCCGTCTGTCTACTGGGGTGGCTTCGTCTTCTTCGGCGCCCAGCCGCTGGCCATCCTGTCGCTCCTGCCGATCCTGGCCATCATCGTCGGCTGCCTGCTGCCGTCCACCATGAACGCCCGCCGTCGCCGCGTCGCCTGAAGCGCCGGCGTCGTCTGCCGCCCACGTACGATGCCGTGACGTGGGAACCGACATCTACGGTGTGATCGAAGTGCGTGACCTGAAAAGGGCTGCCGCACTCGGCGCCGATTCCCACCATGACGTGTCGTGGGTGCACTGCATGAATCTCTACCCGCTCTATCCCGGCGGCGACTACCAACCGCTGGGCTGCCTGTTCGGCATCCGCAACTGGAACGGTTGGGAGCCGGTCGCCGAAGGGCGTGGACTGCCGCCCGACGTGTCGGAAGCCGTCCGAAACGAATACGAACACGACGCCCGAATCGATGACGCGATCGGCGGCAGCACCTGGGTTTCTTGGCCGGAACTGCGCGACCTCGACATGACCGTTACGCCCCGGGCCCGGGGCGTACTCGAGATCAACGAGAACCGCTACTACCGCGTGGAGGACGAATGGCCCTCCGACGTCGTGGCTGAATACGGAATCCCCGTGGTCGGGACGTCTCCGGCCACCGCCGCATACGGCAGATGGCAGCACGGCGCCATCAACTTGACGTACAAGAGGGTGACCCGCAACGACGTGCTCGGCGCCGGCACCGGATGGGATCACGTTTTCGCCGTCATGCGATCCCTGGCAGAGCGTTTCGGAGAAGAAGGCGTACGCCTCGTCGCCTGGTTCGACTGACAGCCCTCGACTTCGAATGACCTGGCGGCGCTGGACTGTCAGGCCGACGTGTGGCGGTGCGGTGCGCCTGATCAGGTGGTCGGTGGGTGGTTCGACTTCCGGTCAGAAGGGGTCGTCTGTACAGTTGCCCTATGTCTATTAGCATTAGGCAAGATCTGGGCGACGCCGGCCTCGTCGGCGCGCACGAGATTCGCGAGTTGTTCGGATTCATCAGTCGGCAGCGTGTTTTTCAGATCACCAGCCGTCCTGATTTCCCGCGGCCGGTGGCGGATCTCGCGCAGGGCAAGGTGTGGCTGGCCAGTGAGGTCGTCGCCTGGCAGGCCCATCGACGATCGGGCCGCGGAGATCCACGTCCGTGACGGGCTGGCGGTCCAGGCATCCCTCGTCGCTCTGCGCCCTGCCCGGACCTGCCGGATGCGGGCAGCGGTGAAGGATGCCGTGTTGTCGACCATCGCAGGCGGTGACCGGGCGCCGCCTGCTCGGCCACCGCCTCCCGTCGGGTCGCCGCCCTCAGTTGCCGCCCAGCCCTGGCCGCCGGCGAGGCGGCATCGACCGCCATGGGGGAGGGGTGGCATGCCTTTCGTGCCCGCGGTCCCTCCGCGCATGTACGAGGTGGTCAAGAGAGGTGGTGTCAATCGCGCCCTGGGTAGATCCCGTTTGCTTCCCCGGGAGTCCTCAGATCGAGCCCTGGCCTGAACGATCAGGAGGGCCGTTCCGTCGCGCATCGCTGCCGGCCGACCGCACCGAATTGCTTCATCTCGACGGGAGACTCGATGGCTCGGCGCCTCGCAACCCTGCTGCTCGCCGTCTGCGCCGTGCTGGCGGGAATGGTGGGTGTCCCCGCACCTGCCCTCGCCGCCGGTGGTGACTCCTGCGTCAAGAGTCCGGCAACCGGGAAGGAGGCGTGCATCGGGGCGGAGTGGGAGTCCGTCACCTACTACGACACGACCTTCAAGCTCTCGGTCACGCCCTACGCCGCCGGCGTGAAGAGTTACACGAAGAGCACCAAGGTTCAGGTCCGCTTCAAGGCCGAGGGCTCCTCGACGTGGGTGGTGCGCAGCACGAAGGCCGGCAAGAGGAGCGGTGTCGTGTTCAACCTGCGCAACAAGACCTACGGCACATACCAGATCCGGCTGCTGGTGAAGGTGAACGGCAGGTTCCGGGTCGCCCACAGCGAGAAGTTCTCCAGCCCGGACGTCATCGGCGACTGAGTGGCGCCCGGCGGCCACCGGGTCAACGGGACTGTGAGCGAGGCTCGTGTACGGGATCGGCGATCAAGGCCTCTGCCGGGTAGCCGAACCCGATCAGGATCTCGGTCGCCTCGGCTGCCGAGACGTCGTCGCCGTAGTCGCCGCCGCGGTGATAGTTGCGGTAGGCGCCCTCTGACTCGCGCCACACCCCGGCACTCCTGTCGAACGCTGTCCCGGCCGGGTGGATGCCGCGCTGACTGGCTTCCCGGTCGAAGCGACGCAGGATCTCCGCCCTGGCATCCACGTGCCGCAGGCACCCACCGGTCCCGTTGGCGAAGGTGATCCACCGCATTTTGTCTATCTCCGTCGGGTCGCCGCCGTAGTAGGTGGCCCAGAAGGCATAACGCCTGTCGATTCGATCCTGGTCAAAGTCGCTCATGCGGCCAGGTTACCGACCGGCGCTGGTCCCGCTCGGCCGGTCCGGCGCTCATCGTGGCAGCGGCCGGGTGTCGGTGAGTGGGCGGTCGTGGGCGATCATCCAGGCCTCGACGTCCTTGGCGTGCCAGATCTTGCCCTGCGCCAGGTTGGCGACCGGTGGTGGGAAGTCCGGGCGGGAGGTGATCTGGTAGGCGCGCTGGCGGGAGACTCCGCCGAGGCGTTCCCGGATCTCGTGGGCTCCCATGAGCCTGACGCTAGAGCTAGATGTCACACGAACAGTATAGTCGTATGCCAGCTAGTCGGACAGACCGGTGTCAGGGGACGTAGATCTGGCCGGTCTGGGCGCCTTCGACGGAGCGCACGTACGCCTGCGCCACGTCGGCGAGGTCCACCGAGCCCATCCCGGGGAACAGGTTGCCGTACCCCGGAAGGCTTTCGGTGAAGACGTTGGGGCTGATCGCGTTGATCCGCTGCGGGGCGATCTCGATGGCGGCGGCGCGCACGAACGCTTCCACCGCGGCGTTGGCCATCGAGGCGGCGGTTCCGGTCACGATGGGCTCGCGCGCGAGGATGCCGGTGATCAGCGTGAACGATCCGCGGCCGGTGACGTGGGGGAGACCCTGGCGGACCAGTTCGATCTGGCTGAGCACCTTGCCGTGGAACGCCGACAGGTAGTCCTCCGGGGTCATCTCGGCGACCGGTTTGAACGGCACGTGGCCGGCGGCGCTGACCACGGCGTCGAGCGGGCCCGCGGCCCGGTACACGGCGGTGACCTCAGCCGGGTCGGTGATGTCGTGGTTCAGGTCGGCGTTGCGGCGGGCGACGGACACGATCTCGTGGCCACGGGACGACAGTCGCTTGTGCAGGTACGACCCGAGGGTGCCGGTGGCTCCGGTGAGCAGGATTCTCATGCCCCACGACGCTAGGCGTGCAGCCGCCGGGCAGGGAAATGCTGTTCACGCAGCCATCTATGCTCGACAGTTATGAATGTGGAGTTGCGGCACCTGCGGGCGCTGGCGGCCATCGGCGACCACGGCACCATCAGCGGCGCCGCGGCGGTGCTCCGGATCAGCCAGCCGGCCCTCTCCCGCACCCTGGACCAGCTGGAACGACGGATCGGCACGACGCTGGTCGAACGCACCACCCGCCGGCTTTCCCTCACCGACGCCGGTCGGCGACTGCACGAGCGCGCCCACCTGATCCTCAACCAGCTCGACGACGCGCTCGCCGAAGCCGCCACCGGCCCGCAGCCGTTGCACATCGGCTTCGCCTGGGCCGCGCTCGGCGACCACACGGTCAGCCTGCTGCGGACGTGGCGTGACCAGCACCCGGCCGCGCCTGTCCGGGTGCACCGCCGTGACGATCCGGAGACCGCGTTGCGCCGCGGGGAATTGAACGCGGCGATCGTACGCCTGATGCCGTCGCCGCCCGGCGACCTGCTCGCCGCCGAGCTGTACCGGGAGCCCCGCCTCGCCGCGGTCCCCGACGGTCACCCTCTTGCCGGCCGGTCCTCGGTACGGCTGGCGGACCTCCGCGGCCAGCGGGTGGTGTTGTGCTCCACCTCCGCGACCACGGGGGACCTGTGGCCACGCGACCAGCGGCCGCAGACCTTCGACGTGGCGAACGTCGACGAGTGGCTGACCACGATCGCCACCGGTGAGGCCGTCGGTGTCACCGCCCAGGGCACCGAGCGGACCCACCCGTACCCCGGAGTTCGTTATCTGCCCATCATCGACGGCGGCACCGTTGCGGTGTGGCTGCTCTGGCCGCGCGTGCCCACACATCCGGCCACCGGCGCTTTCATCGACCACGCCCGCCGCGCCGTCGCCGACGCGCCCCGATAGCGCGGTCTCAGCCGCCGGAGCGCGGCGAGGCGGGTACGGCCCGGCCGCGCTCCGGTCCGAGTCAGCTGCGGCCGAGCATCTCGGCGGTCAGGACGTTGCCGCCGAGTCCCCAGCCGCCCTCGACGACCTCATCGACCAGCACCAGGGTGGTCGCCCGGGCGCGCTCGCCGTACACGTCGGCGTACGCGTCTGTCACGGCGTCGATGAGCTTCTTCTTGGACTCGGGGGTCAGGGTGTCGGCGGGAACCTTGAGGTTGGCGAACGGCATGAGTCTCTCCTGGCTGGTAGTGGTTGTCACAGGGCGGCATGCGAGGGCAGCAGCTCCTCGATGCCGAGCCGGCGGTAGAACTCCACCCGGATCCGGTCGGCGACGACGGAGACGACCTCGCTGCCGTCACGGCTCGGATCGACGTGGGTCCGGAAGGGCCGCCGGTCGTCGGGAAGGCCGACCACGCGGGCGATCTCGTCGGCCACCGACTGCACGTCGGCATCCGGTGGCACGAGATCGGCCAGACGCTGGTCGATGGAGGCGCGGATCTCGCCGTAGTGGGTGTCGTAGGCGGCCGCGGTGGCCTCGTCGTCCGGGCGGCCGGCATGCGCGAAGTGGTTGGTGCCGGACGTGAAGGCGCCCGGAACCACGATCGTGGTGCCGATGCCGAAGCGGATCAGCTCGGCGGCGTAACTCTCGGCCAGGGCGTCCATCGCCGCCTTGGCCGCGAAGTAGGGCGCCAGGAACGGCGGGTGCCCGCCCCGGGTCGACGAGCTGCCGACCCAGACCAGCAGCCCGGAGCCCTGGCGGCGCAGGATCGGCAGGGCGGCCCGGTTGACCCGCTGGGTGCCCAGCACGTTGACGTCGTACACGGCGGCGAGCTGCTCGGGTGTGAACGCCTCCGTGGGCCCGAGAACCATGTGGCCGGCGTTGTGCACCACCACGTCGAGGCGGTCGTGACGCGCGGCGATCTCGGCGATCGCCGCGTCGGCCGAGGACGGTGACTGCACGTCCAGATCCACGGCGGACAGCGACAGGCTCTCCGCGGCGGCCAGCTCCTCCAGCTCTCGGACCGCCCCGGCATTGCGGTCCCGCGTCGCGCGCATGCCGGCGATGACCACGTGACCGTGTCGTGCCAGCGTCCGGGCGGTGAGCCGGCCGAAGCCGCTGGACGCGCCGGTGACCAGAATGACCTTCGTCGCGGTGGCCATCAGACGATCCCCCCGTTGGCGCGCAGGGTCTGGCCGTTGACCCACCGTCCACCCGGACCGGCGAGGAAGGCGACGACGCGGGCGATGTCGGCCGGGGCGCCCAGCCGCTCCAGGGGCGGCTGGGCGGCCAGCCGCGCGATGGTCGCCTCGTCCTTGCCGTCGAGGAACAGGTCCGTGGCGGTGGGGCCGGGCGCGACCGTGTTCACCGTGACGTCCCGGCCACGAAGCTCCCGGGCGAGGATCAGCGTCATCGCCTCCACCGCTCCCTTGCTGGCGGCGTAGGCGCCGTAGTTGGGCAATTGCAGGCCGACCACCGAGGTCGACAGCATCACGATCGCGCCACCGGTACGGACACGGCGCGCCGCCTCGCGGGCGACCACGAAGGATCCGCGGATGTTGGTGCGGTGCAACTCGTCGAGCACGTCGAGGTCCAGGTCGGCGATCGGCGAGAGCGCCAGCCGCCCGGCCGAGTTGACCACCACGTCGACGCCACCGAACGTGTCGACCGCGGTGTCGAACATCGCCGACACCTCGCTTTCGGTGGCCACGTCGGCCCGTACGGCGACCGCGCGCCCTCCGGCGGCGGTGATCTCCTCGACGACCGCTTTTGCCGCCACGTCGTTGCCCGCATAGCCGACGACCACGGCCTGACCGGCGGCGGCGAGGGTGGTCGCGATGGCGCGGCCGATGCCCCGTGATGCGCCGGTGACGACGGCGACCCGTTGATCTGCCATGACGTTCACATCCCTGTCCCTAGTGGTGATAGCCGATTGGCGTTTCACTGATACGACGAACGTAACACGCAACCCGTATCTTCGCTAGCGATGTGACGTAGCGCTGATTTGCCGCTTGGCTCTTTACGGAACTTCGGGGTACCGTAAGTCTTACGGAACTGATCAGTCCCGTAAACCCTGGAAGGATGACCCATGGCCATCACGTTGCAGCCCACCGCCGACTCGGGTGTCGTCGCCGTCATCGAACGACTCGAACTCGGCGTACCGGAGGAGGCCGGGCCTGCCGCCGGTGCTCAGCCGCCCAACCGCACGCCACGCCGGACCGAGGAGCAGTCGCTGGCGCTGCCGCTGATCATCACCAAGGTGCGGGGCTGGCGGTGGGAGCAGGGCTTCCGCGGGGCCGTCGTGCTCGCCAGCCGTGACCACAACCGGGTCACCGTGTACAGCCGGTTCGACGCCGGCGCCGGCGCCGCATGCCAGGTGCTGGACAGCGCCGAGGCGCTCGGCGTCCCGGCCCGCGTGCTCGACCGGCGGGTGTACGACCTGGTGTGGCGCGACGGCAACGAGGCCACGACGACAGTCTCCCTGGCGCACACGCCGGTTGTGCACTTCGGCCTGTTCACCGTGCTCGACGATCAGTCGGAGGCTCTGCTGGAGCGGGTCGCCGACAGTGCCCCGGCATCTCTGGTGACGCCGGGCCTGCGCACCGTCAACTTCCATCGCAGCCAGGACGGGCAACGCCTGATCAACTTCGGCACGTGGTCCAGCTTCGACCGGTTCCATGTCCTGCTCGACCAGCCCGGCTTCGCCGATGGCGAGAAGTACTGGAAGGGTCTCGCCACCTTCCGGAACGACTACTTCGACGTCGTCGCCGTTGTGGAGTGAGCGGCCCCGGTGGCAAGGAGAACCGGGTGATCGCGGCCGGCGCGGCCCTGGTGGTCGGGGGACGTGTCGGTCCCGGCGTTTTCTGAAGCCGGGGCCCCGACCTCTTACGGTACTCGGTGGTCCCGTAAAATGCCGGGGGTGACGACTGGTGAACCCGAGACCCCCGCAACGCTCGGACGCCCGCGTGACCCCGATTTGGAGCAGGCGATTCTGGACGCGACGGTCGAGGTGATCCTGCAGCGAGGCTACTCGGCCACGAAACTGGACGAGATCGCGCGACGGGCGGGGACCGGCAAGGCGGCGATCTACCGTCGATGGGCCAGCAAGACCGACCTGGTCATCGCCGCGGCGCAGAGCCTGCAGGCCGAGGTGACGCTTCCGGACGAGGGCTCGCTGCGCGACGACCTGCTGGTCTGCGTGAGGCACTATGTGACACCGACCGCCCGGGCAGCGCTCGTCCTGGCGAACGTGCTGAACGAGATGCCCCACGACGACGATGTCCGCGAGGCCGCCATCGCGTCGATCGCCCGGCCGGCCGCCCAGGCGCTGCGCACGGTGATCGACCGCTGGATCGCCGGCGGAGCCGTCGACCCGGCGGTGCCGGCCGGCCTCGTCGCCTCGATCGTCCCGTCGATGGCGTTCCACCGGGTGGCGCTCCTGCGTCAGGGGCTCGACGAGGAGACCGCCGTGGCGCTGGTCGACAGCGTGCTCCTGCCCGCGTTGGGTGTCGCCACACCGCGGCCGGCCTGCGACGCGTAAGCCCCTGTCCGCCTGGGCCGGTACCGCAGCCGGTCGGCCGGGACACGCTTCCGAGCATCGCTAGCGCCCTGGCGTAGCATCGATCTCATGAGTGAGGGTGACGGCCGGGCCGACCAGGGGCGGGTGCGGCGGCGCGGGGCCACCGGCGCCGCCGACGACGCGGCGCTGCGCGCGGCCCTGATCGAGGCGGCCCGCCGGCAACTGGCCTCCGCGCCCGGCGGCGACATCGCCACCCGGGCCGTGTGTGAGGAGGTCGGCGTCACCCAGCCCGTGCTGTACCGGCTCTTCGGCGACAAGAACGGCCTGCTGGACGCCGTCGCCGATGACGCCTTCGAGCGCTACGCCCAGCGCAAGCAGGAGCTGGAGGTCACCGATGATCCCGTCGCCGACCTGCACGCCGGCTGGACCGACCACATGGCCTTCGCCGCCGAGAATCCCGCCGTCTACCAGCTGATGTTCGCCCCCCGAGCACACGCCGCCGCCACCACGTACCACCGGATCCTGGAATTGCTCGAAGCGACGCTGATGCGGTGCGCCGCCGCGGGCGCGCTGGCCGTCACCCCCCGGCAGGCCGCCCGGATGATCCTGCCGGCCAATATCGGGGTTACCCTGAGCCGGATCGCCCAGCCGCACCTGTTCGACGACCCCGGTCTGCCGGACCGGACCCGCGATGCCGTCTTCGCCGCGGTGCTGACCGGCCCGGCCCGGCCGAGCGAGCCGGACCCGATCCGGGCAACCGCCCGCCAGATGCGCTCACAGCTGGCCCTCACCGGCACCGACGCCCTGGAACCGGTCGAGGTGGCGCTGCTCGACCGCTGGCTCGAACGCATCGACGACGCCGGCTGACGCGGCCGAGGACGCCGGCCGGCCCGTCCGCGTGGGCGCTGTCGAGCCCTCCGAAGGCCGGTCAGGATGCGGGGAGCAGGTCGGCGAGCAGCGCCTCGATGCGGGTCCTGATCTCGTCGCGGATCGGGCGCACGGCGTCCACCCCTTTGCCCGCCGGGTCGTCGAGCTTCCAGTCCTCGTAGCGCTTGCCGGGGAAGACCGGGCAGGCGTCGCCGCAGCCCATCGTGATGATCACGTCGGACTCCCGCGCGGCGTCCCAGGTCAGCCTGGTGGGGGTCTGGCCGGTGATGTCGATGCCGACCTCGTTCATCGCCTCGACCGCTGCCGGGTTGATCGTCTCGGCGGGTGCGGAGCCCGCGGAGCGGACCTCGACGCGATCGCCCGCGAGGTGGCGTAGCCAGCCGGCGGCCATCTGGGAACGGCCCGCGTTGTGGACGCAGACGAACAGGACGGTGGGCCTGGTGTCGCTCATGAGGGATCCTTCGCGATGCTGGAGAGGGGAAGGGCTGATCAGGAGTTGGCTGCGGGGTGCTCGACGACGATGTCGTCCGGCGACCTGCCGGCGTCGGGGTACAGCGCCAGCAGCAGTCCGACGCCGACGAACAGGCCGACGAGCTGGAAGCCGACGAAGCCCGGCACCGACGCCGGGGCGATCCCGGCGAACGTGTCGGTGAACGCCCGGCCCACGGTGACGGCCGGGTTCGCGAAGCTCGTCGACGACGTGAACCAGTAGGCGGCGCCGATGTACGCCCCGACCGCGGCCGGGGCGACAGCGGCTCTGCCGGACCTGCCGAGCGCGAAGATCAGCAGCAGCAGGCCGGTGGTGGCGACGACCTCGCCGAGCCACAGGTTCCCCGCCGCGCGGTCCTTCGTCGACAGGGTGACCGGCGCCAAGCCGTACATGAGGTTCGCGAGGACCGACCCGGCGATCGCTCCCAGGGTCTGCGCCACGGCGTACCCGCAGAGGTCTCCGATCGTCAGCCCGGTGCCGGTGCGGCGGCCGAGGAGCCAGTCGGCGGCGGAGACGACCGGGTTGAAGTGGGCGCCGGAGGCCGGGCCGAAGGTGAGGATCAGCGCGCCCAGGGCGAACGCGGTGGCGACCGAGTTCTCCAGCAGTTGCAGGCCCACGTCGTCCGGGGACAGCCGGACCGCCATGATCCCGGAGCCGACGACGGCGGTGACCAGCAGCGCGGTGCCGAGGAACTCGGCGAGCAGCCGCCGCCACAGGGTGATCGGGCGCATGGACAGGTGACTCCGGGTCGTGTCGGCGTGGATGAGGTCAGCCATGGTCGGCTGCGGTGGTGAGGACGGGCGCGATCCGGTCGATGCGGTCGGCGAGATCGGTGTAGGTGGCCTCGAACGCCTCGTCGGTGTCGACGCGGGCGGGGTCGGGCACCGACCAGTGCAGTCGCGGGCGGATCGGGCCGGTGAGGTCCTCGTGGGCGTTGTCGCAGACGGCGATGACCAGGTCCCCCTGATGCAGGACGTCGTCGACGTGCCGGGTGCCGCCGGGGTCCAGGGCCAGGCCGTGCTCGTGGGCGACCCGCACCGCGCGGGGGTGTACTCGCTGGGCCGGGACGGTCCCGGCGGAGGCGACCTCGCCGCCGATGCGGTCACGCCACAGGGCGGCGGCCAGTTGCGAGCGGGCCGAGTTGTGGGTGCAGACGAACACCACCCGCTCGGCGCCCTCGAGTCGTGGCCCGGTCAGCGAGGACAGCACGCCGGGCACCAGCCGCAGATACGTCCGGCGGCGGTCGCCCTCGGAGCGGGCGCGGACGAGCAGGCCGGCGTCCTGCAGCACCGACACGTGGTGGGCCACCAGATTGGTCGGCATGCCGAGGTCCGCGGCGATCTCGCCGGGGGACGCGTCACCGAGGGTGAGCGCGTCGACGATCGCGAGGCGGGCAGGGTCACCGAGGGCGGCGTGGACCCGGGCCCGCACATGCAGGGAAGAAGCCTCAGCGTTCATTGACTCAATAATTGCTGACCTATCGTGCCGGGGCAAGGGCCTGCGGGCGGGAAACGGTCAGGCGTTCGCGGGCTGGTCGACGGCCAGCAGCGCCGACAGCTGTCGCATCAGTGCGGGCCGGGGCCGGTAGTAGACCCAGCTGGCGCGGCGCTCGGCGTCGACCAGGCCGGCCTCTCGCAGCACCTTGAGGTGATGCGAGATGGTCGTCCCGGAGACGGTGAATGCCGGGGTCAGGTCGCAGACGCAGATCTCGCCGCCCGGCGCGGACGCGATCATCGACATGAGCTGCAGCCGGATCGGGTCGCCGAGCGCCTTGAACGCCTGCGCGAGCGTGCCGGACATCTCCGCCGGGATGCGCTCGAACGCCATCGGCGTGCAGCACGGGACGTCTTCGGCGGTGGATGACACGGTCGGTGGTTTCGACATGCGTCGAGGTTGACAGATATCGAATTCGCGTGCAAGCGTGGTTTCGACAGACATCGGATTCGAAGATTGTCGAATCCGGGTGGCGTGACATCGGATCTCCCGCACCCGGAACGACCTTGACCTCACGAGGAGGGCCCGCGATGAGTGGCGACGCTTCGAGCACCATCCCGGCTGCCGGGCAGCACCCGTGTTGCGGCACCGCCGAAGAGGCCGCGGCAGCCGACGCCTGCTGCGCCCCGCACGCCAAGGAGCAGGCGGTCACCGGCGGCGCCGGGTGCTGCGGCGCTGACGGCCCGCCCGACCAGCAGGCCCCACCCCGGCAGGCCGGCCGCAGCGGACGCGCCGACACGACCGGCGCGGGGGGACCACTGCCGGCCCCGGCCGTCGTGACCGGGGGCCGGCCGGAGGGCCTGCCGGTGGTGGTGATCGGCGCCGGGCCGGTCGGGCTGGCCGCCGCGGCGCACCTGCACGAGCGGGCTGTCGCCTTCCTGGTCCTGGAGGCCGGTGACCAGGTCGGCGCCTCGGTCCGGCAGTGGGCCCACGTCGGCCTGTTCAGCCCGTGGCGCTACGACATCGACGCCGCGGCGCGCCGCCTGCTCGACGCCGCCGGCTGGGCCGCGCCCGACGACGAAGGTCTGCCCACCGGCGCCGAGCTGGTCGACGCCTATCTGCAGCCGCTGGCCACGTTGCCCGCCATCGCCGCGCACCTGCGCCTCGGGGCCCGGGTGACCGCGATCAGCCGCGTCGGCGCCGACCGCGTGCGTACCCCCGGCCGCGCCGACCTGCCCTTCGTCGTCCGTCTCGCCGACGGCACCGAGGTCACCGCGAGCGCGATCATCGACGCGTCCGGCACCTGGCGCACCCCGAACCCGCTCGGCGCCAACGGACTGCCCTCCCACGGCGAGCCGGAGGCCGCCGACAGCATCGACCATGCCCTGCCCGACGTGCTCGGCGCCGCCCGCGAGCAGCACGCCGGCAAGCACACCATCGTCGTCGGCGCCGGGCACTCGGCCGCCAACACCCTGCTCGACCTGGCCCGCCTGGCCGAGACCGAACCCGGCACCCGCATCACCTGGGCAGTGCGCGGCGGCTCCGCCCAGCGAGCCTTCGGCGGGGAGGACGCCGACCAGTTGCCCGCCCGCGGCGCCCTCGGCTCCGGCCTGCACGCCCTGGTCGACACCGGCAGACTCACCCTGGTCACCGGGTTCGGCGTGCACACCGTGCGTCGCGGGACCGGCGGCATCACGCTGGTCGCCGCCGACGGGCGCACCCTCACCGCCGACCGTGTCGTGTCGGCGACCGGGTTCCGCCCGGACCACGGCATCACCGGCGAGCTGCGCCTGGACCTGGACCCGATCCTCGGCTGCACCCGCACCCTGGCCGAGCTGATCGACCCCAACCAGCACTCCTGCGGCACCGTCGCCCCGCACGGTCACCGCGAGCTCGGCCAGCCCGAGCCGAACTACTACGCCGTCGGCATGAAGTCCTACGGCCGCGCGCCGACCTTCCTGATGGCCACCGGATACGAGCAGGTCCGATCCATCGCCGCCGCGCTCGCCGGGGACTTCGACGCCGCCGACGACGTACGGCTCGACCTGCCCGAGACCGGCGTGTGCAGCTCCAGCCTCGTCGCCGAGAACGCCGCCCGCGAGGTCGCCGCCCGTTTCGGCCTCAGCCCGGACGTTCCGGTCGCGCTGGCCGACGCCACCATGTCGCTGCTGCCCACCGCGTCCGGCCCCGGCGACGCCGTCCGCGCGGCCGCCGACCGGATCGGCCTCGACCACGAGACCGCCCTGCAGATCGCCGCACTGGCCGACCGGCCCGGCGCCCTGCCCAGCGTCACCGGCCTGATCAGCCTCACCAGCTCCACCGGCGGCGGCTGCTGCTCGTGAACCGCCCGACCGGCGCCCCGGTGCCCGCCGGCCCCACGGCCGGCGGGCACCGCCCGTCGGAACACGGCAACCGGACCCTGGTGGCCGCGCTGGCGATCACTCAGACCATCGGCTACGGCACCCTCTACTACGCCTTCGCCGTGTTCCTCGTCCCGATCGCCGCCGACCTGCACACCTCAACCACCGCCGTGACCGGCGCGTTCACCGCCTCCGTGCTCACCTCAGCGGTCCTGGCCGTGCCGATCGGCCGCCGGCTGGACCGTCACGGCGGCCGGGCGCTGATGGCCGCGGGGTCGCTGCTCGGGACAGTGATGCTGGTGGCGTGGTCGCAGGCCGGCCAGCTGTGGCAGCTGTACGCGGTGCAGATCGGTGTCGGCGCCGCGTCGGCGGCCAGCCTCTACGAAGCCGCGTTCGCCGTGATCATCGCCTGGCACCGGCCGGACAGCCGCTCGCCGGCGCTGCTCGCGCTGACCGTGGTCGCCGGCTTCGCCAGCACCGTCTTCCTGCCGCTGACCGGCTGGCTCACCGCCCAGCACGGCTGGCGCACCGCGCTGCTGATCCTCGCCGGCATCCACGCCGTCACGGCACCGCTGCACGCCGCCGTCGTCCGGCCTCCACCAGCGGGCGGCCACGCCACGACGCGGGACCGCGACACCGGCATGCGGGCTGTCCGGGCCGCGCTGGCCGATCGGGGATTCTGGCTCCTGGCGGCCGGGTTCACCGCCCACACGACGGCGACCAGCGCCTACACCGTGCTGCTGATCGCCGCCCTCATCGGCTGGGGCCACCCGCCCGCCTTCGCCGCCACCGTCGCCGGGCTGCTCGGCGTGCTGTCCGTCGCCGGGCGGCTGATCACCACCGGCCTGCGACGCCGCTGCCGGACCACCACCGTCACCGCGGGCGTCTTCGCGGTCCAGGCCGCCGCGACCCTGCTGCTCCCGGCCGTCGGCGCCGGCGCGGGCGGCGCGGTCCTGGCGGTCGCCGGGTTCGGGCTCGGATTGGGCGTGGCCACCATCGCCAAACCCGTCATCCTCGCCGAGCGCTACGACACCCGCCGCTACGCCACCCTCGCCGGCATCCTGGTCGCGCCGATGACCCTCGCCAAGGCCGGCGCCCCACTGGCCGCGGCCGCACTGCACACCGCAACCCATTCGTACACCCCGGTGCTCGTGGCCATCGCGATCTGCTGCGCCGCCGCGGCCACCGCGATCGCGGCCTGCTCGCGCGCATCCTCACGGCCATAGGCCAGGCCGGTTCCCGAAGCGGTCCTCCCGACGAGCGGGCCGTGCCTGCCGCTGCGTCACCCATGAGCCGGTCCGTTTCCGCATCGTCGAACGCGCTGCCGGCGACGGGGGCTGGAAGCGGTGCTGCTGATCGACCGGCCTCCGGCAGGCGCACGCGGGCCTCCGCGACGTTGCGGGCTTCGGAGCGGTACCGGGTCGTGATCGTTGGAAGGATGATCCGAAGACCGCTGTCGCACGTACTGTGACCTGCCTGGATCTACTCCTGACACAGGCCGAGGGAGGTCGTTGTGCCCGCCGTCGACCGGATGGAGTCGTGGCGTCGTGGCTTGATGGCCGGCGTGCTCGCCGCCTTCGCCGTCACGATGCTGGATCCGCACGCCGCTCATGCCGGACCCGGCGTGGCGCCGACGGCCGGTGACGCGCAGGTGTCTCCCGGGCCCGCCGAGGCCGATCTGAGGTTCGAGTTGAAGGTCCGGCTGATCGGGGAGTTCCCTGAGTTGAGCGACGGCAGCATCCCGGCGTCCGACCGCGAGGCGCTGTTGACGACGCGCCTCGCGGAGCGGTGGTCCGCCACTCGATGAGCACCCTTCGGCGCGTCAACGGCAGGGCCCGCAGCCGCGGACCGCGCGATGGTGATAGGACAGGTCGTACAGGCCGCCCTCGGGTGATGTCAGGTGGTCGATGTCCTGTGGGATTTCGAAGCCGTGGAACTCGTCGCGCAGTTCCAGGACGGCACGGAAACCGGCCGGGCTCAGGGCGCCGCATCGGGCGAGACCGTCCGTGGCCACGTTGAGGTCGTAGATCTTCGCGGCCAGCGCGGGTGGCGTCTCGGCGTCGATCAGGAGCGCGATCGCCGCGTCCCGGTGGCGTGGGTCGAGAACCCACGACACGCCCCGTACGTACCCCCGGATGAATTTGATCGCTGTTGCCGGATGGGCGGCGAGCCACTCACGATTGGCGGCCAGCACACCGCCCTGGTAGGCGTCGAACAGGTCGCTCACCCTGCCGATCACCGGGAGTCCCGCCTCACGGGCCCGGACGACGCCCTCGGCGTTGATGATCGCCGCCTCCCAGGAGCCGTCGAGCAGGCCCTGGAAACGCGCGGGGGTGCTGCCCGCCGCGACGAGGGTGTAGTCGGCGCCGGCGGTCAGGCCCTTCTCCAGCAGGATCTTCTCGGCGGGCAGCCCGAACCCGGAGTGCGGCACATCGACGCCGACGCGCTTGCCGCGCAGGCTCGACGCGTCCGGATGGCCCGCGGCTCCGGTCAGGGCCAGTCCGAGTCCCTGATCGTGGGCGCCCACGATCACGTTGTCGAGGATGCGGCCGGCCGGGTTCCCCGGGTTGAGCTGGTAGTTGATGGCGTTGTCCATGGAGGAGACGATGAACTCGATCTCTTGCTGGTCGATCTGGATGAACGTCGGCCGCGAGGAGACGAACTGGGCGTAGTCGACGTTCAGGTGCTCGTCGGTGAAGAATCCGTTCGCCAGGGCCGCGAGGATCGGCAGCGATCGCGACGCCGAACGCACCCGGACCAGCGGGGGAGTGCCGGACCGGGCGGCGGCCGCCACCGGTGACGCGGACACCAGGACGGCCACCGCCGTCATCAACGCGAGAAGTCTTCGCATGACATGCATGCTTCTCCATGCGTGCGGTTCGCGGAAGCGACGGATCGCCGACTTTCCACTTCGCCGGGCGGGCCGCAGCGCCGGCGCGGTGTCGCCGATATCGGTCAGGGCCGGTGGCGGCGGGCCGGCTCTGCAGACTGCCTCGAAGGCGTGATGCGGGCGCCCGGGTGCGATCATCCTCCGATGGTCATGGAACCGGTGCCCGACTACGACGATCTGATCTGGTTGTTCGAGGAGGAGCCGACCTATCCGTACGCCCAGGACGAGAAGGCAACCGGCTACGAGTACGGCTGGCGACAGCTGTGGCCGTACACGTCGGTGACCTTTCGGACGACCCGGGCCGGTTACGAGGTCACAATGGACATCGAGCCCGGATACGAGGTCGTCCGGCTCCGGCTGCGAGCCGAGAACGGTGGCTCGGAGCTTCTCGATCTGGAAATCGCGGGTGTACGGACCGTCGGGGTCGAGCGTGGACCAGGAGGCCGTGAGCTGCTCCGGGTCGACTTCCCGGACGACGCGCCCGCGGCGACGCTGTGGCTGCGCATGAAGCCGGACGTCGCCGTCGTCTGGGCGTATGACGCGCATCCATCCTGATCGAGGGAAGCCGCCGGCAGTCGAGGTGCGGCGGGCCGGACCGGCAGCCCGGGGGCGTCGCCGGTCCGGCCCCGCAGATGCCGGGCGGGCGTCAGCGGCGCGGCTCCCAGCGGAACAAGCGGCCGGCCAGGGCGCCCGCCACGACGACCCACGCGGCGGTCGGGGCCAGCAGGATCAGGGAGTCGCCGAGAGCGACGCCGCCGTTCCAGGCGTTCAGCACCAGCTCGGTGGCCGAACCGCCGGGCAGCAGGCGCTTGAGCAGGGTCAGCTCCTCGGTGCCGCTGATGCCGACCCAGCTTGCCACGGCGATGACGCCGAGGCTGACCGGCAGCGTGGTCACCTGGGCGTGTTCGGGGGAGTTCGTCAGGCCGGCCGTGGCGAGGGCGAGACCGATCATCATGGCCAGGGTGGCGACGACCGCCGCGGCCAGCAGCGCGATGTCGGCCGGGCGGCCGGACACCGCGGCCAGGGCGGCCAGGATCGCGGTGACCTGCACGGCGGCCAGAATCGTGGCGGGCAGGATCAGGCCGGCGAGGATGCCGGCGTCGCCGGCGGCGGTCGAGCGCAGCCGTTTGAGGAACAGGTTCTGCCGGCGTGACGCCAGGGTCGTGACGGTGGAGGTGTAGAGGCCGAACGCGCCGACGGTCACCATGATGACGGCCGCGATGTAGCCGAGGCTGCCGAGGGCGGCGAAGACCTCGTGGCGGTAGATGAAGAACGCACTGACCGCGACCGGCATGATGAGGCTGGTGACCAGCACGAGACGGTTGCGGAAGATCTGGATGAGCTCACTACGAGCGATGGCGAGCACGGTGCGGGTCTCCTTAACGGTCGAGGGTACGGAAGACGTCGTCGAGCCCTGTCGCACCGGCGGACAGGTCCTCGAACTCGACGGCGTGGTCGTGTGCCCAGCCGAGCAGCAGGTGCAGGTCTTTCTGCAGGGTGAACGTCTCGACGACGACCGTGCCGTCACCGGCGGCGGCGGACGGCAGCGGCAGTGCCGGGGAGGCGGCGGGCAGCCGGAACCGGATGTGCGACGGCAGCGAGCGGGTAAGCTCACCGACCGTGCCCTCGCGGTGCAGGACGCCCCGGTGCATGAGCCCGATCCGGTCGGCGCGCTGCTGCGCCTCCTCCAGGTAGTGCGTGGTCAGCACGATCGTCGTGCCGTTCTCGCGGAGCCGGTCGACCGCCTCCCAGAGCGCGTCGCGTGACTGGATGTCGAGGCCGGTGGTCGGCTCGTCCAGGAACAGCAGCTCCGGGTTGCCGTACACCGCGGTGGCGAAGTCGAGGCGCCGCTTCTCGCCGCCGGACAGCTGCGCCACCACCGTGTCCGCCTTACGGGTGAGGCCGACGATGTCGAGGACCCGGCCGGCGTCGTCGTCACGGCGGGTGAGCGCGCCGATCAGGCGGACCGACTCGGCCACCGTCAGGTCCGGGGAGAAGCCGCTCTCCTGCAGCATGATCCCCATCCGGGGGCGGACCGCGGCACGGTCGCGGGGGCTGTGGCCGAACACCCGTACCGCACCCGACGTCGGTGTCCGGTGGCCCTCGACGATCTCCAGCGTCGAGGTCTTCCCGGCGCCGTTGGTGCCGAGCAGGGCGTACAGCTCGCCGGGGCGTACCTCGAAGGACAGGTCACGGACGGCGTGGAAGTCGCCGTACCGCAGATTCAGTTTCTCGACTGCGATGACCGGAGTTGGCATGACACAACACCATCAATTTCTCCGGGGTACGGTCAGTGCCGTCACGTCACGGCGACAGGTGACGTGGTGTCACTGTCCGGCGGGCGGCGGCACCCGAATACTGGACGGATGAACGCAAGATCGTTGCGCATCACCGAGGCGACGCAGGGCCGGCTGCGCAGGCTGAACCTGGCTTCCGCGCTGCCGCCCCTGGTGCTCGCCGCGGTGGTCGTGGTGGCGGTCGACGCGCGCACCTGGTGGCACGTGCTGGTGCTGGCGCCCGCTGTCGTCGCGGCGCTGGTGGCCTTCGAGCGGTGGACGGCCAACGACGTCGCCCGGGTGGCCCTGCCGTGCGTGATCGTCGCGGCCGCGGTCTGGCCGGTCGGGTCGCTGGTGATCGGCGCCCCCAACGCGTACTGGGGAATCTCCAGCGTCGCCTCGCTGGTCGTGCCCCGGTTGCCGCGCCTGCGGCACACGGCGGCGGCCGCACTGGTCGGCTATGTCACGGCGGTGGGCGCGGCCCGGCTGCTGGTCGACTCCGCGGCGCTGGTCGGTTACGTGCTGATCCCGGCCGTCGTCAGCGCGGTGGTCATGGTGCTGTCGTTCGTCGGGGAGCGGTTCTACGACATCGTCCAGGAGCTGGAGATGAGCAGAGAGCGGGAGGCCGAGCTGGCCGTCATCCGGGAACGGGTTCGCTTCGCCGGCGACCTGCACGACATCCAGGGCCACACGCTGCACGTGGTGAAACTGAAGGCGGTGCTCGCCGGCAAGCTGGTGCAGCGCGACCCGGCCCGCGCCGAGGAGGAGCTGCGCGAGATCCACGCCCTGGTCAGCGACACCATCGAACAGACCAGGAAGCTCGCGTACGCCCAGCACCGGCTCAACCTGTCCGCGGAACTGGAGAACGCGAAGAACCTGTTCGAGGCGGCCGGGATCCGGGTGCGGGTCACCCGCGAGGGCGAGGTGGACGCGCGTGCCGGGGAGCTGCTCGGGCAGGTGCTGCGCGAGACCACGACGAACATCCTGCGCCACTCCGAGGCGACCCGCGTACGCATCGTGGTGTCACCGTCCGGGATCAGCATCGGCAACGACGGGTTCGCCGGGGACACGGTGCCGGAGCTGCGCGGCCTGTCGGCGCTGCGGCAACGGCTGGCCGACGACGGCGGCACGCTGACCGTCACCGCCGGCGACGGGGAGTTCGTCACGGCCGCGGCCTTCCCGGCGGTGGCGCAGCGATGACGACAGTGGTGCTCGCCGACGACGAGGCGCTGCTGCGCAAGGCCCTGGCCGCGCTGCTGCCGCTGGAGTCCGACATCACCGTGCTCGCCGAGGCCGCCGACGGCGCCGCCGCGGTCGAGGCGACCCTGCTGCACCGGCCCGACGTGCTCGTCATCGACCTGGAGATGCCCGGGGTGGACGGGCTGGCCGCTGTCGCGTCCATCCGGGCGACCCGGCCGGACCAGGTCATCCTCATGTTGACCCGGCACGCGCGTCCCGGCGTACTCCGCAGGGCCTTGAAGTTGGGGGTGCAGGGTTTCGTCAGCAAATCCGCGGAGCCGGCGCACATCGCGACGGTGATCGGCACGCTGCGCGCCGGGCGCCGATGGATCGACCCGGACGTGTCCGCGCTCGCCGTGATGGACGACTGCCCGCTCACCGACCGCGAACTCGACGTGCTGCGGGTGACGGGGGAGGGCTACTCGGTCGCGGAGATCGCCGCCCGGCTGCACCTCGCGCAGGGAACGGTGCGTAACTACCTGTCGAGCGCCATGCAGAAGACCCAGACCCAGACCCGCCACGAGGCGGCACGGTACGCCCGCGAACACGACTGGATCTGACGAGACCGGAACACCGGCCGCTGCCGGGTCGGCCGATGGCTCTTGATCACGCCTGCGAAGGTGGAGCCACATCCGAGGGAGGGACGTGGCGATGGAGTTGATCCCGGCGCTGGGGCGGTACGCGGAGCGGTTTCACCGGGTTGCCGGGACGCAGCACCATGTGGCCTCCCCGCTGGGCGCCTGGCTGCTGCTGGCGCTCGTCGCGAAGGCGGCGCCACCCGGTCACGACCTGGCCGAGGACCTCGGGATGGACCCGGACGAGGCGGCCACGCTGGCCGGCGCCCTGCTCGAACAGCCGCACAGCATGGTGGGGGCCGCCTCCGCGGTGTGGTACGGCCCGGATGCCGACGTCTCCGGGCCGGCCGGCTGGTGGGCCGGGCTGCCACCGACGACGAGTTTCGGGCCGCTGCCGGGCCGGCCGGAGCTGGACCGATGGGTGCGGGAGCACAGCCTCGGTCTCATCGAATCCATGCCGGACGTCTCACCCCAGGCGCTGCTCGTATTGGCGACCGTGCTCGCGACGAAGGTCTCCTGGCGGGAGCCGTTCACGGCCACCCCGGCGGCGGACCTCGGCCCTGACTCGCCGTGGGCGTCCCGGCTGAGCCAGGCGCTGCGGACACCGCACTCGGGCCACCGGATGTTCATCGCCCGGTCGGAGCACGCCGGCGAGATCATCGTGCACGTGGCGTCCGGCGTGCCCGCCGAGGACCCCGACGACGACTACGACCAGACGGGTGGGCTTCAGGTGGTGTCGGTGGCCGCGGCGCCCGGCGTCGATCCGGCCCGGGTGCTGGCCGCGGCGTACGAGATCGCTCCCGCATGTGTCTCGGGCCGTCGGCCGAGGAGCCAGGTCTCGCTCGCCGGACTGCCGCTCGGTGAGACCCCGTTGTGGACCATCCGGGAGACCGAGGTGCACGGCGACAGCGAGCGCTACTCCGCGGTGCTGCCCTGCTGGTCGGCTCATTCCACGCTCGACCTGTCCGTGACGGGTCCGGGGTTCCCCGCCGCGGCGAAGGTCCTCGCGGGCCTGCTCGGGGTCGACGGGCTCGCCCATCAGGCGCAGCAGACGGCGGTGGCCCGGTACGGGCAGTACGGGTTCGAGGCGGCCGCGCTGACCTCGACGGTGTCGTACAAGTCCGTGGGACTCGGCCGGATGCTCGCGCGGGAGGCCGAGTTGCGGTTCGCTCATCCGTACGCCGTGGTCGCGGTGGCCTCGCAGACGTCCGGAACCGGCGGCACGACGCAGCCCGGACCGTGGCACGGGGTGCCGGTCTTCTCCGCCTGGGTGAGCGACCCGGACGACCTGTTCGAACGGTGACCGGCTGCGGCTCGGCCGGCACACGCGGGCGACGGCTGAGGTCCGTACCCTCCCGGCATCCCGACGGCGGCGACGCGATGGCTTCGGCGCTTCCGCAGGCGGCATCGAGGCGCCGGGTGAGCTGCTGCAGGGCCTCGACCGGCTCAGTGAACCCGCGCAGCCGCTATCCGGTACGACAAGCCGGCCGTTCCGCTGCGAAGCCATCGTGCCGGTCGCCGCGATCAGCGAACGGCTGTGGCCGACATCGGCACAGGCCTCACAGGTCGGTGAGGAGACGCGTGTAGAGGTTGTAGGCGTAGTCGCCGTTGCTGCAAGCCGCTGTGCTGGTCTGCGTCACCGGCACCCACGCGCCGTACCGGTAGTAGTCCCTACCGAACGGGTTCTCGTTGTCGCACGTCACCCGGACCTGGTACTGACCACTTCCCGTGTAGCAGACGAGGTATCCGGTGGTGTGCAAACCACCGTAGCCCTGACTGCAACCACCGATGGCAGCCGAGGCCGGGCTGGACGCGGTGAGGACGCCGCCGCCGACGACCGCCACAGCCACCATGATCTTGGCCAATGCTTTCCGCATCACAATCTCCTGTTCGCCGATGGCCATGCGGAGACGGTAAAAGCGCGAAGCGGGGTGCCGTAACAACATTCCGCGAGGACTAAAAGATGGCTGCGGGCTTGAGCCCCACAGTCTCAACAGACTGGGGCGGCCGGTGGTCGAAGGCTGCGGAGTGGTTGCTCGTCGTACCGGGTGGGGTGGTTGCCGCGAGCGGAATTGCAGGTGCGTCGCGGGCCCGCGGCTGAGACCATGCCGCGATGGTGGATCAGCACACTCGATCGGTTGCTGAGCGCGAGCTCGGGCTCCTCAGGGTGAATGAAGCCCGGTCGATCGATACGACGGAGCAGCGCCTACGGGAACTGGCGACCGACCCGATCCGACCGGTGAGACTGTGGACCGCCCGGAACCCGAACACCCCTCCGAATGCCGTCGCGATCCTCCTGCAGGATGCGGATCGCGGCGTACGGAATGAGGCTCTCTATCACCTGCGGGCTCCCGCGGCGGCACTGGAGGTTCTGGCCCGCCGGGAAGCGGAGGCAGCCGAACTCCCGAATGCGACGACCCACAAACGTCACGTCGTCGCTCACCATCCGAATACGCCGCTGCCACTGCGTGATGAGCTGATTGCGGCCGGTGTCTGTCCGGGGCGTCTCTGTGGCATACCGGCCGAACTCGTAAGGAGAGCCGAGTTCTTCTGTCGCCGTGGAGGCGGTAGCCCGTACGCCGAGCAGGAAAAGCCGGGCACCTCCCGGCTCCCGGAGGATGTCGCCGGCATCGCGCCGGATGCGCCGGCGGAAGGTGAAACGGACTGGCTGTCGATACTGCGTGCCCTGGACGAGCCGGGGAGAATGGGCTCGGCCGTCGGCTTGGAGTTCCCGAGCGACTTCGATCCTGCGACGACGCAAACTCGATTCGATCAGTTGGCCGAGGGATTGAGCGCGGCCTTCGGTTGTCCGTTGCCCGGAGGGCAGGGTCCACGGGAGGACGCCGCCTTTTTCGGGGTCATCCGGATCCCGGCCGAGGTCACCCGCACGTACGACCGAGGAAGCGGGCTGGCGGTCGTTCTCAGCAATTTCGGCGCCCTGACCGCTTGCCTGCCGTACCGGGTGGGGCCTGCCTCCGATGCCGCCCGGACGCCGCCGGTGCATCAGGAGGATTACCGCCTCATCGAGCAGGTGTCAGCGCAGGCGCAGCTCTGGCTCGTCCCCGGGCACATCCTGAAGATGCCGTACGAGGGCCCGAATCAATGGGTTTTCGGGTCTGCCGAAGCATCGTGGTACTGGCGGTTCTTCGACTACCTATAGGCGGCCGTCAAGGTCGTTAAGCTCGGGTCGTGCCGATTCCCCTCCGCTGGCGCCTGCTCGACATCGAGTCCGGCGAGACTGTCACCGAGTGCAGCGACATCGACGGTCTCTTCACCGACCGGGTGTTTCCGGCCCCGCCGGTGTACGAGCACTACACGCTGGTCGGCTGCCGGCCCACCGGCCCGTTGCGGGCCGCGATCGACGGCACCGGCCCGGACTGGCTCGGCATCCTCGTCGTCGAGCCCGTGCACGTTCCCGGACGCCCGGCCGATGAGCCCTGCGATCCCGGCGCCTGCCACGAGTGCGGCTTCAGCGTGGAGGAGCTTCTCGACGTCCGCCTCGTCGGTCACCGGCCCGCCGCTGACGGCTCCGACCGGCTCGACGTCGACCTGACCGGTCACCGCTTCGACGGCCACAACAACCGGCACGGCACCACCGCACCGGAAGCCTTCGGATACCGGCTGCTCGTCACGGGCATCGACGACCGGGCGGACGAGCGGGCCGGTGACTGCGGTGACATCACCGGGCTGTTCCGGCAACGGGCGGACCCCTGGCCACCGGGGCCACCGGTCACGTTGCTCGGCTGCCGCCCCGGCCCGACCGGCTCGATCGAGGCCGAGTTGGCGCACGTCCGTACCGACGGCACGGTGAGCAGCATGCCGGGGGAGCACAACGTGAGGGGAAAGATCGTCGCCACCCGTCCGTCGGCCCACGGAGACGGCCTCGTCGACCTCACCCTCGACGGGCCGATCATGGAGCCGCTGGCCGGCGTCGACCGTGCTCTCTGGGACATGTGGCGTTCCGGCGGCCCGACCCGGCCCCATCTGTGGGCGGCCCTCGACCGCGGTGGCCGCCGGCGGTGGGTGCGGGCCGCCGCGCTGCACCGCTCACACGAGCCCGACAAGCCCGCCGGCACCGTGTACCACCTGGACGGACGTCATGTGACCGACGAGGACGCGTTCTACTGCGCGCTCGGCGAGGCGATCAACGGTCCGGGAGGCTGGTTCGGCACCGACTTGTTCTGGGTGCACGAGTGTGCCACCGGCGACGGCGGCGCCACCCCCGGCTTCCGGCTGATCTGGCACGACTCCTCGGTGGCGCGGGCCCATCTGGTTCCCGGTTACGACCGGTTCACCTGGCGGGCCGCTCTCACCTTCGACTACCTGGTTCAGTTCCTTATCGAGGAGGGCGTGAAGGTGGAACTGCGGTGACGGCGCCCGGTTTCACCGAACGCCGGTTCTCCCGCCCGGGCGGGGCGAGACTGTACGGATGAGGGCGCCCGGGATCGCGGTGGCGCTGGCGGCGGGGCTGTCGGTAGCGGCGTGTGCCTGGGCCGCCGGGGAGCCTGCCACGGGGCCGGTTCCGTCGGCGGCTGCGCTTCCCGCGGGGTGGCGATGGGAGTCGTACGGCGGGATCGAGGTGGGAGTGCCCGCCGACTTCGGGTACGACAACGGCAGCCAGCGGCTGGGCCAGTGGTGCGTCGGGCCGCGGCCAAAGGATGCCGATTCGCCGCCGGTGGTGGGCCGCCCCGGGATCTCCACCGCGGCGGGGTGTATGGAGAGCGTGGACGTCGCCGACACCGGGCCGGTGGTGTCCCTGGGGCCGGAGCTGGGCGAGCCCGCCGACGGGGTGACGCGGCGCGGTGACCGGACCACCGTACGGTTGCATGGCGTGGCGGTGATCGTGCAGGTGGGGGCGGACCTGCGGGAACAGATCGTGGGCACCGTGCGGGTGGTCGAGGGCGCCGACCATCAGGGTTGCCTGGTGCGGCACCCGATCACGGACAACCCGGCGTACCGGCCGGTGCGGGCGCCCGCCGAGGGCGCGGTCACGTCGGTGTCGGCGTGCCGGTACTCGCTGCTGGGCAGCAAATCGATCATCTCGTCGTTGCGGCTGGACGGCGCGGCCGCCCAGCGGTCGCTGGACGCGGTCCGTGCCGAGCCGGTCGGCGGCGGGCCGGACGAGCCCCGGACTTGCACGCCGGACGTCTCCTACGGTGACGAGGTGGTCGTGTTGCTGGCCGGCGGTGGCGAGGTCGTGGTGCGCTACTCCGGCTGTGACCATCGGGGCTTCGATGACGGCCGGACCGTGCGACGTCTGGGCGTCGCGACCGCGAAGCTGTTCCTGACCGGTGCGAACACCGTCTTCGCGGGGGCCGGCCCGGCGCTGCTGCCGGGGGAGTGAGCCCCGGGCCGGCGCCGGTTGTCCGTTGCCGACCGCAATACAGCTGTGGCGAAGCGCGTAGACGGAGCCGGCCGCGCGGCCGACCCTGTCGGTGGTTGTTTCCGCGCACCGACCGGGACCTGGCGGTGCCGCAGCCGGTGGAACTGCCGTACGGCGGCGGGTGCCGGGTCACAGGTCGGCGACGGTCAGCCATTCGGCGGAGCGTGGCCGGTAGCCGTACCGTTTCGCCAGACCGTGCACGATGGGGGACACGTGAGCGGCGCCGTAGACGACCGCGACCTCGATGTTCTCCGCGCTGCGCTCCTCGTGCAGACGGCAGAGCGCGGACAGGAGCCGATCGTCGCGGTCACCACCGAGGGCGGTCATGAGTCGTGGCGACCAGTCGTCGAGGGCCTCCTCCCCGATCGACGGCTGGTCGTTCAGCTCCATCGACCGTGACCAGATCATCCGGGTGCCGCCGAACAGGCGTGTCACCACGACGAAGGGAAGAACGCACCACATCAGCAGCCGGTGCAGGAGGGGCACGCGCCGCCAGCCGACCGTGAATTCCTCGAAGCTGACATCCGGGTGTATCACCGGAATGCCGAGAGCGGCGTAGTCGATGTTCTGCTCCACCAGCTTTGTCCGCCGATTGAACCGAAGCACCGAATAGCTGAGCGTCAGCGCGCTGACCAGGACCGAGTGCTTCCGCCGGCCGCCGCCCACACCCTCGATCACGACGACGTCCGCCCGCTTGAGCCGGGTGGTCACCGCCGTGTAGAACTCGGGCTTCCCGATGTGGACCATCGGATACAGCACGAACTGCAGCGCTGAGTCACGCCGTCGCAGCCGGATTGCCGCCGACCGTACCCCGAGTTCGGTCACCTCGATGATCTGCATGTCGCCCCCGCGCCGCATCTCAACTGTGCCCGCCATGGTGACAGCGGGTGTCCAGAGGAGACGCCGGGGGCGCGGGCTCATCCGGGGCGCCGGGCCGCGGCCTTCCGGGCGCGGTAGTCGGCGGCCTTGACCCGGTTGCCGCACTCGGCCATGCCGCACCAGGCGCGGGTGCCGCCGCGGGACCGGTCGACGAACAGGCGGGTGCAGGCCGGGCGTTCGCACTCGCGCAGCCGCGGGCCGCCGCCGGCGAAGATCTCCCCGAGCAGTCCGGCGGCCGCCCGTGCCACCTCGGCGGCGACAGCCGTGGCATCACCGACGCGGGTGGTGCCGGCCGGGGTGAGTTCGAGCGCCACGCCCGGCCGGGACGCGGCCGCGTTGACCAGGCGCAGGTCGGCGGGGGGCGGCGGGTCGCCCGCCATGGCGGCGCGGAACAGCCGGTAGATCGCCTCGCGCAACTCCAGGAGCGCGGTCAGGTCGGTGGGGGAGAAGCGGGGCTCGCTGGTCATCGTCCCGGAGGCGACCGCCCACCGGGCCGCGTCGGCGGGTGATCCCAGGCACTCCTCGCCGGCGGTGCGGCGCCATTTCAGGGTGCCGAGCAGGTCCAGGGCGAGGTTGCCGCCGACGAAGACGAAGGTCACGTCACCACCTTGACAGGTGACGCCAGGATCCCGCAAGGTCAGGTGGCGTCACCGGCTCAGGTGGTGACAACACGTGCGGGAGGCTGCTGGTGATATCCGTGGACGACTACCTCTACTTCGTCGGGCGAGCGCTCGACGGGATGTCCGGCATCGTCGCCGGGCTGGGCGACGACCTGGCCACCGCCCGGCCCGCACTGCCCGGGGCGAATTCGCCGTACGCGCTGCTCACCCACTGTGTGGGAGTCGCCGACTACTGGTCCGGCGCGCTGGTCGCCGGCCGGACCGTGGCCCGCGACCGGGACGCCGAGTTCACCGCCGCCGGACCGGTGGGCCCGCTGCTCGCCGAGGTCCGCGCCCTGCGTGCACGGCTCGACGCCGACGCCCGGGACGCGGATCTCGACGGCCCGCTGCGAGCCGAGCCACCCCGGTCGTTCCAGGGTCCGGACCGTCCTCTGACCCGCGGCGGCGCGCTGCTGCACGTACTGGAGGAACTCGCCCAGCACCACGGTCAGATGGAGATCCTGCGCGACGCCCTCCACGCCGGCGGGCGGGCATGAGCGCCCGCGGCGTCTTCGACGCGAGCGCGGACCCCGGTGCACTGCGAGCCGGGTACGGCGTCAAGTGGGGCTCGCTCGAGCCGGACGTGCTCGGCGCCTGGGTGGCCGACATGGACTTCCCGGTGGCGCCGGTGATCCGGCGGCGGATCCACGAGGTCGCCGACTTCGGATATCCGCACTGGCCGGCCGGCGATCCGGTGATCACCGCGTTCGAGCAGCGCATGACGGCCCGGCACGGGTGGACGCCCGCGCCCGGCCAGGCCCGGGTGTTCAGCGACCTGATCCAGATCCTGCAGGTGATGATCGAGCACGCCACCGAGCCCGGCGACGCCGTCGCCGTCCACGTGCCGACCTATCCGCCGTTCCTGGCGAGCATCGTCCGCGCCGGGCGCCGGGTCGTCCCGCTGCCACTGCCCGGCGACGGGCCGGCCGATCTGCGGGGCTGCGCGATGCTGGTTCTGGTCAACCCGCACAACCCGAGCGGCCGGGTGTTCACCCGTACCGAATTGGCTGCTCTTGCCGGCGAAGCGGCGAACCACGACGTGGTGGTCCTGGCCGACGAGATCCACGCCGACCTCGTCTTCGCGCCGCACCGGCACGTGCCGTTCGCGTCGCTCGGTCCCGAGGCCGCGGCCCGTACCGTGACCGCGACCTCGGCCACCAAGGCCTTCAACATCGCCGGACTGCGGTGTGCGGTCGCGCACCTCGGCCCGCGCCGCATCCGCGACGCCCTGTCCCGGATGCCGCTGGACTATTTCGGTCAGCCCGGCGTGCTGGGCCGGGCCGCCACCGTGGCCGCCTGGACCGAGGCCGACGACTGGCTCGACGGCCTGCTGGCCACCCTGGCCGCCAACCGCGACCAGGTCACCGAGTGGGCCGCGACACTGCCGTGGGCGGCCGGTTACCGCCCGCCGGAGGCGACCTATCTGGCCTGGCTGGACTGCGGCGACCGGTTCGGCCCGGATCCGGCCGCCACGCTGCTCGACCGGGCCCGGGTCAAGCTGAGCGCGGGCGCCGAGTTCGCCCAGCACACGGCGATCAACACCGCATCGAGGGTACGGCTGAACTTCGCCACCAGCCCGGCGGTGCTGACCGAGATCCTGACCCGCCTGACCACGGTGACCGGGTCGAACGCGTCGAACGCCTCCGGAATGCGCAGCGCCGGCCTTACCGGACCTGTGCGATGACGATCATCCGATGGTGGTGGATGGTCAGTGGTTCAGCGTCTTCGCCGTACCCGGAAACGGTGGTGAAGCCCGCGGCCGTGCACCAGTCGCGCAGTTCGGGAAATCCGAACAGACGCTTGAGGAAGGTCAGCCGGCGGACGTGACCGTCGCGAAGCACGGTGCGCTCCACCTCGAACCGGCCGGTCAGCGGGTCGAGGTGGTGGCGGTCGACGAGCATGTCACCGTTGCGCCGGGTCGCGGTGATCCGCGATGGGGTGTACGACGCCAGGAACCTCGGCAGGTTGTCCAGGTCCATCGCCATCAGCCCGCCGGGACGCAGGACTCGGGCCATCTCGGCCAGGACGGTGCGGTTGGTGGGGTCGTCGAAGTAGCCGAAGGCCGTCGTCCAGTTGACCAGGCGGTCGAACCGGCCGGTCCAGCCCGGAAGGCGTCGCATGTCGCCCTGGACGTAGTCCACGTCGACGCCCATGGCCGTGGCGTCGGCGCGGGCCCGGTCCAGGAACACCGCTGACGAGTCGAGGCCGGTGACCGCACACCCGCGGCTCGCCAGGATGTTGGCCAGCGCTCCATGGCCACAGGCCAGATCGAGCACGCTCATGCCGGGCCGCAGATCCAGCAGCCGCCAGACGATGTCAGCGATGGCGGACGCGGCGGTGTACGCCGTACCCACCACCGGGCCGTGCGTCGGCGCGGCACCGTCGTCCGGTGATGCGAAGAAGTGCAGGTAGTCCTCGTCGTACATCGCTGTCGCATCGAACAGGTCCGCCGTCACGACGAACACCGTAGGCACGGGCCGGGCGCTCGGCAACCGGTGGCGCCCGCCCGGGATGTTGCACATGCCGTAGCGGCATGTGATGAGGTCGGGGCACCACAGCACGAAAGGCTCTGTCTGCGATGCACCCCTCCTTCACACCTCCCCGGCAGGTCAAGATCGGTGATGCCGCCGCGTTCGCCGGGACCACCCCACGCGCCATCCGCCACTACCACGAGATCGGTCTGCTGCCCGAGCCCGAGCGTGGCGGTGACGGCCGCCGCCGCTACGGCTACGACGACATGACGCGCCTGCTGTGGATCCGCAAGATGGCCGATGCCGGTATCAGCCTGGACGACATGCGGACCGCCTTCGGCGAAGCCCGGGACGAAACCCTGGACCAGGCCCCGGCCATCGAGTCGGTCCTGGGCCGGCTGGAGGAGACCTTGGCGGCGCAGGAGGCCGCCATCAGACGCCGGCGTGCGGCCGTCCAGCGCCTGCAAGCGGTGGGCAGCCCGCTGGGGTTGCTCTCCGAGCTGGTCACGGACCGGCTCAGCCACCTGCCTCCGGGTGCGTTGCGCCCCTCCGATCTGAACGCCCTGCTGGTCACCGAACGGATCTTCGGGCCGCTGGGCGCCGCCATCCAGGCCGGCACGTTCATCGTGCTCGCCACCCACCCCGGGCTGCGAGCCGAGGAGGACCGTCTGGAGACTGCCGAGGCCGCCCTCGACGACGGCGTCGATCCCGCCGACCCGCGTGTCGAAGAGCTCGCCGTCCAGCGATGTGCTCATCTGATGGCCGTGAAACAGGCCATCGAGGCGGCGGGCCTCGACGCGGACGAGGAGAAGATCTTCGAGATCTATGACGCCGGCCTGACGGGGGAGGAGGGCAAGGTGATGAGTGCCGCCACGGCGGTCACCAAGATGCCGTATGACTTCTCGCCTGCCCGGATGCGCTGTGTGGAGCTGGCTGGCCGGCTCTTCGGCGAGGCCCTTGCCGCCGCCTGACACGCCGTCCGGAGACTGCCTATTTGCCCAGGCGAACGACATTGTCGTGGTACGGCTTCGCGATGTCGGCAAGGACTTCGTCGGGCTTCTTGGTGCCGTTGATCAGATCTTGGATCGCCACCCCGAGCACGTCGTAATATCCGGCCGCCGGCCAATCGGGGTAGAACGCCAGCCCGTCCGCCGCCTCGATCGTGGCGAAATGCGCGAGCAGGTCGGTGTTCTTGCCGGTGGGGGCGGCGGACGCGTCGCCGTGCACCGGCACACCGCCTGATTCGGCGAGCAGGCGCTGGATCTCCGGCTTCATCGTGATGTCGATGAAGTCGTAGGCCAAGGATTTGTCCTTCGCCTTTGCCGGCACCACCCACAGGTTGCCACTCGAACCGGGGTGCAGCCGGTTGCCGGGAAAGAGGAAGGTGCCCCACTCGAAGTCCTTGATGCCACGGACGAAGTCGCCGTACATCCAGCTGCCGACGATCACGATCGGGAAGCGCTGTTTCATGAACGCCAGGTTCATGTCCTCGGCCTTGACCCGGGCGGAGTCCTTGGCGATGTAACCCTTGCGCACCCAGGAGGCAAAGGTGGTCGCACCGAACTGGAACGCGGGTCCGGTGAAATCCACGTTCCCCATGTACCGCTGATACGCGTCGACGAACGCCCGATCGGCCTTGGAGAGCACGAGTTCGTAGAAGATCTGCTGAGCCGGGTATTCGGCGCCGCCGACCGACAACGGCGTGATGCCTGCCTTGACAAAGACGTCCATCGCGGCCTCGAACGCGCTGAGGGTCTGCGGCACAGCGACGCCGTGTTTGGCGAACATGTCCTTGTTGTAATAGACGAGAACGAATTCGCTGTAGTTCGGGATGCCGTACACGGCACCGCTGCCCATGATGCCGTCGGTGTCGTAGCGGGTGGTGGTCTGCAGGCTCGGTGTGAGCATCCTGTCCCAGCCGCGCTTCGTGGACTCACCGGTGAAGTCGGTGAGCACGCCCTGCTTGGCCAGCAGGCCGGCGGTCGAGTTGCCCTTGTTGTACTCCACCACCGTGGGTGGGTCGTCGGCGTTCAGCGCCATGGCCGCGTTCTGCCGGATCTGCTCGAACGTCTTCTGCTCGAACCGGACCGTCACGCCGGGATGTGCTTCCTTGAACAATCTGATCGCTTCGGCCCAGGCGATCGCCATCGCGCTCTCCGGGCGTTCGTAGTGCCAGACGGTGAGCGTCTGGTCCTTCGCCGCCTCCTCCGGCGCGCCGTCATCAGCGCAGGCGGCGACCGTGGCGGCCATGACGAGCGTGGTGATCAGCGACAACATGCGAAAGCGTCTGACTGACATGTTCTCCCCCGTGGCTGGTACGTCCAGTGTCACAAGACTGGTCGGCCGCCATTCGGAAAGCGGGCAAACCCACCTCAGACCGCGACGATCGATGTGCCGCTCTCCTGCCACTGCTTCTCCGCGGGGGCCGGCCTGCCGAAGTGGTAACCCTGGTAGAGGGTGCAGCCCAGCCCGTACAGCTCGTCTGCCTGTTCCTCGTTCTCCACTCCCTCAGCGATCACCAGAAGGCGCAGGGTCCTCGCCACCCCGATGATCATCTCGACGATGACGGCGGCTTCCGGGTCGCGGCCCAGCCGGTCGACGAACGATCGGTCGATCTTGAGAGCCTGCATGGGGAACTTCTGCAGGTAGGCCAGCGACGAATAGCCGGTGCCGAAATCGTCCAGGGCGAGACCCACCCCGAGATCGTGCAACGCCTCGAAGGCTGCGGTCGCCCGCTCGACGTCGGCCACGAGGCTGGTCTCGGTGATCTCCAGCCAGAGCGATGCCGGGTCGATGTCCGTCGTCTCGATGACGGCCGCCACCGTCGGGATGAACGACGGATGATCGAGTTGCAGAGCGGACACGTTCACCGACATCCGCAGCCGCTCGCAGCCGGGCCGCTCACGCTGCCACTGCGACAACTGGCTGCACGCCTGCAACAGGACCGCTGCGCCGAGCGGGACGATCAAACCGCTCTCCTCGGCGACCGGGATGAAGGCGTCCGGGGCCAGCAGCCCGCGGGTCGGATGCTGCCAGCGGACCAGCGCCTCGAACCCGACGATGCTCCGCGTGTCCGCCTCGACGATCGGTTGGTAGAAGACGACCAGTTCGTCGCACTGGATGGCGTTCCGCAGGTCCTGCTCGGTACGCACGCGATGTTCGAGGGCCGCGCTGAGGCTCTCGTCGAAGATCTCCACACGGCCGCGGCCCTTCTGTTTGGCCTGGTACATCGCGACATCGGCGTCGCGTAGCAGGTCATCGGCCGACACCGGATTCCCGGTCGCCACGAAGGCGATGCCGATGCTCGCGCCGATGGCGACGTCACGGTGGGTGTCGTTGACGGCGATGCGGATCGGCTCGCTGATGCTCGCGACGATTCGTTCGGCGACCGACACGGCCGAGCCGATCTCCGATATCTCCTCGCTGATCACCACGAACTCGTCACCGGCGAGCCGGGCCACCATGTCCGTGCGCCGCATCCCGGTGATGAGGCGCTCGGCCACCGCACGCAGGACGGTGTCGCCCGCTTCGTGCCCGAACGAGTCGTTGACGAGCTTGAACCGGTCGAGGTCGATGAAGAGCACGGCGAGCAGGGAGGAACCCTGCTGCACGCGCAGCAGGGCGGCGTCCAGGCGTTCGAGCACGGCGGCCCGGTTCGGCAGACTCGTCAACGGGTCGCTGCTGGCCAGCAACGCCAGGCGCCCGGTCGCGGCCTCGGTGGTCATGATCGTCTCGTTCAGCACCTCGGCGATGAAGCTGATCTCGTCCTTCGTGCTGATCTCGACGCGTCGGCTGAGGTCGCCGCCGGCCACCGCGCGCAGCGCCTCGACGATCCGGCGTACCGGGGTGGCGACGGAGATGTAGAAGCCCGCGAACAGGTACACGGCCAGCAACGCGCCCATCCCGAGCCAGCCCTGCACCCGCTCGATACGGTCGGTGGACCGCTCGATCCGGATCTGCAGCAGCCGGTCGAGACTGGAAACCGCGACCGAGGCGTAGTTGTTGGTGGCGACCCGTACCGCGTCCGCCGAATGGGACGGGAACTGCTGCAACGATTGGTGTTTCACGGCGAGCGCCAGACGGCCTCCCATGGCCTCGGTCACCGTGTGCAGCTCGCGCGACTGGCTGCGGATGGCGGCGACCACGCCGTCGTCGCCGCCGGACGCCGCCACCGCGTCCGCGGCCCGCGCCAGGTGCTGACCGCTGTTGGAGACGACACCGAAGTACTTGCCCAGCTCCATGAAGACCTTCAGCTGCTCGTCACCCTGCCCTTGGCTGTTCAGCTCCAGCAGGTCGGCGATCCGGCCGGCGATGTCGCCCAGCGACGGCAGCCAGTCCTGCAACATCCGGGCGATGTAGTTCGAGTCGAGATCGGGATCATGGATCAACCCCGACCGGTCACCCAGCGTGACAATCAGCGCCAGGATCGAGTCGGACGCCTCCTGATACTTCGTGAACTGGACCGACTTGGCCTGGGTGGCCATCTCCATGGTGGTGACGATCGCTTCCCGGGTCTTGCCCCACTCCGCGTGCACCTGCCACGATCCGCTCACCTGACGATCGACTTCATCGACCCTGGCCAGAGCGGCGTCGAGGTTGACGGACAGGTCGAAACCGGCGGACACCGCGGAGCGTCGTGCCTGCACCATGTCCCCGGCCAGCACCAGCAACGTCCGCAGGTAACGGAGCCCCTGCTGCTCCCGTACGGTCGCGTCGATCTGCTCCCGTTGCACAGCGATGTACGAGTTCGCCGTCACCACCAGAGGCACCAGCAGCACCAGGCCGACGAGAAGGAACTTCTGCGCGTACCGGAGACGCCCGATCAGCGCGGCGGCGGGCCACAACAGAAGCGAGAGAACTGCTCGTAGTCGAGCACCCATCGCAAGACCTTGTCTGTCGCTGGATGTGTCATCCACACCAGTCGGATCGGACGGCGTATTGCTGAGGCGCACCTCTCTCCGCGCCGCCCGTCTCAGAATGATGTGATGATGGGCGACACGCGGCCGGTGGATGGGTGTGAGCGACAATAGGGGCAGCGGTATGGGCGCGAAGTCCGCGGACGACATCCTGGGCGCCGAGTACGACTGGCTTGCCGGTGATGATGAGGGCCATGTGGCCCTGTTCAGCACCGCCGGCGGTGGTTACGCGCCCGACGCGTTCCTGCGAGACACCGATGCCTATGTGGCCGCGATCGAGGCCGTCCTGGCCCGCCCGGCCACCACCACTGCCCGGTTCGCGCCTGTCCTGGCCGCCAAGTGCGAGAACACGTGGAAGCTGGCCGCGGAACGCGGACTGTTCGCCTACGACGCTGACATCGACGGTGGCCCCTACCGCATGGTCGCCGCGCCCGAAGTCGCGATCGACCTCGGCCACCTGCCGGAGGCTGCCGTGGATGTGATCCGGCGACAGACGTTTCCTCGGCTGCGGTTCGTGGACCTGAGCACACTCTCCGGCCAAGCCCTGCAACAAGGCTGCTGAGCCCGCCGTCATCGAACCCTTATCAATCGTTACTGATCGATGTAAGGTGTGGGAGCGCTCCCGACAATCCTCCGTCACTCTGCTTAGGAGCCGAAGATGGTGCGATGGCGCGGTCGTACGGCCGCCATGACGGCCGGCCTGCTCGCTCTCGTCTCGTCAGCGCTGATGTCCGCCTCCGGTCCGGCCGCCGGCGCTGCCACGCCCGGCGCCGACCGTGCCGCCCCGGTGCCGCTCACCGAGCTGACCGTCGTCTCCGAGCAGGTGGCCTTCGGTCTGCAGCGGCCCGTCGCCATCACCGGCCTGCCCGACGGCCGGATGCTGATCGCGGAGAAGGACGGCACCGTCCGGTCCTATCATCCCGACACCGGGCTGGCGGCCGCACCGATCCTGGACCTCACCGCCCGCATCGACACGTCGGACAACGAGCGCGGCCTGCTCGGCATCACGCCCGCCCCGGACTTCGTCCGGACCGGCATGCTCTACGTGTCCTACACGAGCCTTCCGGCCGGCGCGCTGACCCTGGCGCGACTGCCGATCGGCGCCCCGGACCGGCTGCAGGTGCTGCTCACCCAGGAGCACGCGGAGTACGGCAACCACAACGGCGGGCAGGTGGCGTTCGGCCGTGACGGCTACCTCTACTGGTCCACCGGTGACGGCGGCTACGCGAACGACCCGTACAAGGCCGGTCAGGACCTCGGCACGCTGCTCGGCAAGATCGTACGGATCGACGTCGCCCGGGCCTGCGGGGCCAAACCCTATTGCGTGCCCGCCGGCAACCCGTTCGTCCGCAAGCCGGGCGCCCGGCCGGAGATCTGGCTCTACGGGCTGCGCAACCCGTGGCGGTTCTCCATCGACATCGACAACTCCCTGTGGATCGGAGACGTCGGTCAGGGCCTGGTCGAGGAGGTCGACCACGTCCGCCCGTGGCAGGGCGGCGCCAACCTCGGCTGGTCCTGCAGGGAGGGCACCCCGGTGTTCGACCCGGACCAGTGCCGTCCGGGCGTGCGGTATGTCGATCCCGTCTTCGAGTACGAACACTTCATGACCGAGGGCTGCTCGGTCACCGGCGGCGTGGTGTACCGCGGATCGCGTACCCCCGAGGCGCGGGGCGTCTACCTCGCGAGCGACTACTGCTCGACCGCTGCCTTCGCCGTACGCCCCAAGGCCGGTGGCGGCTACGAGTCCGCCACCATCGGCCACCTCCCCACCCAGCCGACCGCCTTCGGCGTCGATGTGCAGGGAGAGTTGTACGTGCTCAGCGACCTGCCGGGATTCCTGAGCCGGGTGCGCTTCGAGCGAGTGCCACCGGCCGCCGGCGGTGTGACGACGCCGTAGCGGCCGGCCGGCGGCACCCGCGCAACTGCTGAACCAGCTGCTGCAGCTGAAAGCGCCATCTTCTGCTCGGCCGCTGCCGGCGGGTCTCGCCGTCAGCGGCCGGGCATCGGCTAATCAGTAGAGATCCCAGGCCTGGTTGGCCGTGCCGAGGCAGCTCCACTGTTGCAGTCGTGCCCCGTTGGCCTTCGAGGCGTTGACGACGTCGAGGCACTTGCCGCTGTGCCGGGCGATGAGTCTGATGCCGTAGCCGACGATCTCCAGCCGCCATTGCTGGTTGGTCTGGCCGGTCAGGCAGTTCCACTGCTGGACGGGCACGCCGTTGCCGGTGGCGCCGCTTCCGCCGGTCACGTCGAGGCACTGCCCGTCGAGCGTGGTCACCACGTTGTACCAGTAGTACTCGCCGATGTGGGTCTCGTTGGCGAACCACCAGATCTGATTCTTCTGGCCGCTGCCGAGACAGTCCCACTGCTGGATCGGCACGCCGTTGCCGACCTGGGCGTTGGCGACGTCGAGGCACCTGCCGCTATTCACGTTGACGATGTTGCCGCCGACCGGCGCGGCCATGGCCTGCCTTTCACCGGTCCCGGCCACCTCCGTCACGGTCACCGCGTTGCCCGCCGCGTCGGTTCCCCTCAACCCTGGCGACGACGGGGACACGGCACTCGCCTGCGCGGGCGCCGCCACGGCGATCGCGGCCACGGCGAATGCCCCCGCGGCCGACACCACGGCTCGTGTGAAGCTCTTCACGTCGTTCTCCCTCGATGTTCGTGGATTCGCCGGTCTCCGCCGGCCAAGGGAAACGGTGTCAACCTTCACCGACCGAGACTCTGAACCCGACCGATCCCGAACGATTGCTCACCGATGCAGGCACGGCCTCTGTGGGCTCTCAATGGATCTGATCCGGGCTGAGGGTAGCCGGGCTGCGCCGGATCGAATTCGGTGAGACAAGGCGACATGTGCATCTCGCACCGATTCTGATCCGCAGACAGGTGGTCAGCTGATGCTCTGGCCGAGGTGAAGCACCGCGACGGCGGCAGCGAAGCTTGCAAGGAGCAGGCGCTGATTGTCTCCGCGGTTCCCGACACCGTTTGACGGTCACCTTGAACACCGCATGATCGTCGGTGGATTTCGTGTCTGGAAGCTTCGACACCACTCGGCAGGGCGCTGACAGTGGGACTCTCGTGGGTCAGCGGGGGCCTGGCTGGCGTCGACAACGCCGTGGGTCAGCGGCGAGGGTGGGTGGTGAGGCCGGGAAGGACGAGGGCCAGCCATCGGCGGCGGGCCGCTGGCGGTTGGTCGGTGGGGGCGGAGTTGACCAATAGGTAGATGTCGTCGACGGTGACGTCGGGGTGGATGTCGCCGGCCGTCTGGCCTGCTTTGATCATGCTGGTTACGGCGGCTGCTGAGCGTTGTTCGGCGGCCGGGTCGCCGGGGTGGGTGCCCATGGCGCTGGCGGCGGCTTTGGCGGCGTGGTTGATGGCGGCAGCCTCGATGACCCGGCGGAGGAAGTTGGTGATCTCGTCGAGGGCGCTCGCGCCTTCGACGACGCGCTGGTTCGCGGCTTCGGCGTCGTCGGCGACGCGGTGGAAGAAGTCGACGACGACGGCGGCGACGAGTTCGGTCTTGTTGGGAAAGTGCCGGTACAGGGTGCCGACCGCGACGCCGGCGGCGGCGGCGATCTCGTCCATCCCGATCTCGATCCCGTGCCTGGATATCTGCTCGCTGGCCGCGGTCAAGATCTTGGCTCGGTTGCGAATCGCGTCGGCACGCAGGGGGCGGCTTGATGTCATTCGGTTGCTCCTCGGTTGCAGCGGCCGGTGCGACTTGCCGGAAGGTGAACCATGGTTCATGATGATTGTGAACCTGAGTTCATCTTACTGGAGGTTTTGACATGACCAAGACCGCACTGGTCACCGGGGCGTCATCGGGCATCGGCGAGGCCACGGCCCAGAAACTGCACGAACTCGGCTTCACCGTCTACGGAGCCGCCCGCCGGGTCGATCGGCTGGAGAAGCTCGCCGCCGCCGGGATCCGCCCGCTGGCGATGGATGTGACCGACGACGAGTCGATGCAGGCCGGCGTCAAGCGGATCATCGCCGAGACCGGTCGTGTCGACGTGCTGGTCAACAACGCCGGCTACGGCTCCTACGGATCGATCGAAGACGTTCCCTTGGCCGAGGCCCGCGCGCAGTTCGAGGTCAACGTGTTCGGCGCCGCTCGGCTGGCGCAACTGGTGCTGCCGCACATGCGGGCCCAGCACTCCGGCACCATCGTCAACATCACCTCGATGGGCGGCAAGATCTACACCCCGCTTGGCGGTTGGTATCACGGCACCAAGTTCGCCCTCGAGGCGATCAGCGACTGCCTGCGCCTGGAGGCCAAACCGTTCGGTGTCAACGTCGTGGTCATCGAACCCGGCGGTATTGCGACCGAATGGGGCGGCATCGCTGCGGACAAACTCCGCGACGCCTCCGGCCACGGTGCTTATGCCAAGCAGGCCGAGGCGGTCGCGGCAGCCCTGGGCTCGGAGGCCAACAGCCGCCGCAACTCTCCGCCGTCGGTCATCGCCGACGCCATCGGCAAAGCTGTCACCGCCCGCCGCCCGAAGACCCGCTACGCCGTCGGCTTCGGCGCCCGACCGCTGATCGCGTCGCGGCGTGTCATGTCCGACCTGGCCTTCGACACCCTCATCCTGCGCGCCACCGGTGTCCCTCGCTGAGAAACTCACTGCCGCAACGCGTCCGTGCCCGCCGGGGACGCTCAGCCACCGTCCTACGTGCCGTTTGTCCGTCAATTTCGACGCCACGGAAGGTGGACGCTCGATCGGGTGGGTTCGATGTCCATGAGTTTCGACACCAGGCGGATCGGTGGGAGCATCGGCTGACCATAGACGGAGGCTGGCTGATGCCCCGGATGTCGAAGATCGAGTTGATCGCGGCGATCCGCCGCGAACTCGCTGCGGGGACGTCCGGCGGGGCGATCGAGGAGAAGTACCGGGTCGGGCGGCGGACGGTGAGCGCGGCCGCAGCGTCGGCGTTACCGCCCGCCCCCGCGCGCAGGGCGATGCCGCCCCGGGGATCCAAGCTCGACATGCTCACACCCAATGAATATGAAAGGCTCCATACCACCCTGTCGGTCGCATAGAACCAGCTGTCACGACTCCACGGAAGCCGGGGAAGATCAGATCAGAACCAAATGAGAAGAGATCAGCTCCAGTGAGAACTCGCAGCCTCGCTCTTGCCCTCCGAGCTGTGGGCTCCGCATAGTTGACTTCTCGAACGCTCCATGGTGGATCTACCGGACGGGTCTGCTCGAATGGTCCGCTTCGTCGTCGACGACGCGCTGCTCGAACGGCTGGCGCACTGGCGGGGCAACGTGTCCGCACTGCACCGGGACATGGTCGCCGATGCCGGCGGTCAACCCGTGCCGAGCCTGGCCACGCTCCAGCGCGCAGTGCGGCGGGCGACACCGAGGACGCGACGCGCCGGCACGGGGCGGCCGTACGCAAGGCCCCCGGATCCGGGCGGGGTGGCGACGGCGGACGACATCGCCCTCCGGCTGCGGTTGCTGCGAGAGTGGGCGGGCGAGCCCTCGTTCACGACGATCACCAGCCGGGTCAACGACGCGTGGACGAAGGCCGGGCGCCCGGGCAACGAGCTGGTGGGTAGGACGACAGTGGTCGACTGCTTCCGGATGGGCCGGCGTCGCCTCAACACGGATCTGGTCGTGGCGATCGTACGGGCGCTGCACAGCGAACCGGGTTATGTGGCGCAATGGCACCAGGCGCTGCTGGTGGCCGGCGGGGAGCAGCGAGCGGCCGCGCAGGTGCGGGTGGACGACGAACTCCCGCCGGATCTGCCGGGTTTCACCGGCCGCACCTCCGACGTGCGCCGGCTCCGGCGAGCGCTGACCGCAACTCACGCCGTGGTCGGCACGATCGAGGGAATGGCAGGGGTCGGCAAGACCTGGCTGGCCGTACACGTCGCCCATCTCCTGCACGCGGAGAAGCCGTACCGGAAGGTGCTCTTCGTCAATCTCCGCGGCTTCCACCACGACCCACGTCAGCCGCCCGCCGATCCCGCGGCCGTGCTGGACGGCTTTCTGCGGCTGCTCGGCGTTCCCGGACCGAAGATCCCGTACGACCTGCCGTCTCGGACGCGCCTCTACCGGGAGTTGCTCGCGGACGAGAGATCCCTGGTGGTGCTGGACAACGCGGCCGACGTCGATCAGGTGCGGCCACTGCTGCCGGCCGGTCCCGTGCTGATCACCAGTCGCCGCAGCCTCGCCGCCCTGCAGCCGTCCGCCTCGATCGCCGTGGACGTGTTCAGCCGGCCCGAGGCACTGCGGTTCCTGCGGCGCGGCGCGAGTGCGGTCGCCACGGGTGAGGACCCCGAGGCGGCGACGCGCATCGTGGAGCTCTGCGGACGGCTGCCGCTGGCGCTCGGGCTGGTCGCGGCACAGATCGCGGGCCGGCCCGACTGGACGCTCACCGACCACGCGGAGCGGCTACGGCAGCGGCACCGGGGGCAGCGCCTCGAAGACGGCGTCGAACTCGCCATCGACCTGTCCTACCAGCGCCTGGACGCCGAACGACAGCGGCTGCTGCGGCTGCTCGCCCTGCATCCGGCTGAGGACCTCGACGCGTACGCCGCCGCCGCTCTGATCGGCAGCGACCTCGACGGCGCCCGCGCCGGACTGCGGCGGCTCTGCGACGACCACCTGATCCAGGCCGCCGGCCACGGACGCTACACGCTCCACGACCTGATCCGGGTACATGCCATGGTCCGCGCCCACGACCACGAGCGACCGCACGAGATCCGAGCCGCGCTCACCAGACTCTTCGACTACTACCTGAGCACCGTCGCGGCGGCCGTGAACGTCCTGCACCCGGGCGGCGAGAGCCATCGACAGGGCACACCCGCCCCGGCCGCCGAGGCGCCCGGCCTGTCGACTCCGGAGGCGGCCGTGGCCTGGCTGGACGGCGAACAGTCCACGCTCGTCGGCGTCGCCGCCTACGCGGCCGAGCACGGGTGGCCCACCCACGCCCTCGATCTCGCGCGCACGCTGAGCAGGTATCTGTCCGGTGCGCACAACCGCGTGGGCGTGGCGATACACGAGCAAGCCGTCCGGGCCGCCCGGCTCGCCGGAGATCTGCGCGCCCAGGCCAAGGCCCTGACCGACGTCGGCGGCGCGCACCTGAGACTCGGCGAGGCCACCGCGGCCGTCAGCGCCTGCGAGCAGGCGATCGAGCTGTTCCGGCGCCTCGGCGACCCGGGCGGCCAGGCCGGCGCGGAGATCCATCTCGGCAACGTCGCGTTGCAGCTGAGCAGCCTCGCGGCTGCCGCGGCGCATCACCAGCGGGCGCTTACGCTCTTCGTCGAGGCGGGCGATCGTACCGGGGAAGCGCGCGCCCTGATCAATCTCGGCGTCAGCCATCGGCGGCTCGGCGACCTCGACTCGGCGATCGGATATCTCACCCGTGGGCTCGCCCTGCACCGCGACGCCGGCGACGGAGCGGGCACCGCGGACGCGCTCAACGGCATCGGCCACGCCGAGACGATCACCGGCCGATACGACGCCGCCGGCGCGCACCTGCGCGAGGCGGTGCAGTTGTACCGGCAGCTCGGCAGCCGCAACGGGGAGGCCGGGGCTCTCGACGGGCTGGGCCTGCTGCACCTGCGCCTCGGCCAGCCGGAGACGGCCGGCGACTACCACCGGCAGTCGCTCGTCCTGACCCGCGAGATCGGCAACCGCGGCAACGAGGCGTGGGCGCTCAACGGTCTCGCCGAATGCGCCCGTGCCCTCGACCAGTTCGGCGCTGCGCGGGATCACCACGAGGCCGCCCTGGCTATCGCCGCCGCGATCGGGGCCGAGGAACAACAGGCCCGGGCGTACGCCGGACTGGGCCATGTCTACGCCGGGCAGGGCGCCCCCGAGCTCGCGCGCGAGAATTTCGAACGTGCCCTGGACATCTACGCCGGTCTGGGGATGCCGGAGGCCGACGAGCTGCGCGGCCGCCTCCGCGATCGGCCCCGTCCCGTCGGCGATGAGTTCGGTGACCACTGATCAGGCGACGCGGAGGGTCTCGTGCCGGCGGGCGCTGTCGTATGGTCCTCGTTGTCATACCCCTGGCCTAACATCCCGGTCATGGCAATCCCGCTGCGTGTTCCCATCGCGTATGAGCCCGACCACCGCACCAGTTCGATCGGCTCCTACCAGGGCGGACAGTTTTTCGGGTCGGTGACGGCCACCCTCGAGGACGGCGCCGGAGCAGCCGCCTCCTGGTTTCGCCACAAGCGGTGGTATGCCGTACTGCATCGATTCGACGCGGACGGCGCCCATACCGGTTCGCAGATCTGGTGCGCCGGCACCAGCGAGGACGAGGACGCCTCCATCGATCGCGCCCAGGCGTGCCTCGGCGTCTGGCTCGACGCACTGCCAGGGCGGGTGTTCGGTGACATCGCCATCAAGCTGTTCCACGTCGAGTTCGAGGGCCACACCTTCGGGCTGATCGACCGCTCCGAGGACTATGACGGAGAGGATCACGCAGAATTCGTACCGGACGACTTGGGCTTCGACCCACCCTGGGACGGCTGCTACGACACCTGAAACGACTCCTGTCACCAGATGCGCGCGGTCCGTACGCTCATGTCGTGCAACCACAAGACGCTTCCCCCGGAAGCCTGGCCCGGCTGCTCGGTGACATCGCAGCCCGAACGGACTGCGAGGTGCTCGCGCCTCGCGGAGCCGCCGGTGTGCCGGAGACTCCCACGCTTCCCGAGGACTTACGACGGCTGTACGACCTGTGCGGCGGTGCCTTCCTGTTCTCCGACAGCCCTTTCCCTCGACGTGTTTGTGGCCCGGACAGTTTCGTGCCGGCGAGTCCGCGGTTGCTCGGGGAGGACGTCGCCCAGCAGGTCGCGCATGACGAGCCAGGAGACCTCACCAACGGCTGTTACGTCCTCGTGGACGGGGGAAATGGCAATTCCACTGAGCCGCACCTGGTCATCGACCTGGCACCGGAACGGGCGGGACGCGTCTATGCCGTTGCCTGGGATACCTACGGGCTCGTCGGAGAGATGCCGGTCGTCGCAACCAACGTCGTCGAACTGCTTCAACTTCTCCTCGACGACGGCGGCCGAGAAGCACTGCCCGCCGCGACGGACAACCGCGACGCTTACGATCTTTAAGCGGCCGTCCCCGCCGCCACCATCCGGATTTGCCGCTGTCCGCGCCCGGGCCGGCGGCGGCCGTCACGGTTTGTGATCAGCTGTGACGGCCCGGTGCCTCGTCATGCCGAGTCGAGTGCGTTCTGAAAGGGCTCGCCCCGAGGACCTGCCGAGGTCGGTCCGCCCATGGCGCTCAGGGATCTACGACATGGGTTTCGAGACGAACATCAACGTCGATGGGTTCAGGCACTGGTGACGGGCCGTCTCGCTGATGGCCGCGAGCAGGAGGAATGCCGCCTCCTGACCGGAGGCGGACCTGGGTTGCCACGTCAGGCCGTACCCGCTGCCGGCCTCCGGCGCGGGACCCGCATCCTGCCGGCCGGAGGACGGTCGGTTCGACTTCGCGCCCGATGACGTTGTCCACTTCGACGCGCCGGACATGCCGGCCAAGGTGATCGCCGGCTGGTGGCGCATGGCCGCTTCAGCTTCGTGCCCGAGTTCACCATGATGTGAATGCGGTGGGGGACTGCGATGGTCTCGGCCTTTGGCCGGTGTTCCTGCAGCCAGGCAGTCGCGCCGCCTAAGGTCGGCCCATGTACTTCGTGTGTCGATGGCGAGAGGAATCGCCGTTCAGCAAACGGGTAGTCGCCCTGCCTGACAGCACCGTGCTGGACTGGTTCCGTCGAGGGTGGGGCCACGACACACCCGAGGAATGGATCAGCAACGAACTCGGTGGCGACGTCTACGGCCTGGACTCGATCTTCGACGAGGCCCGGAGACAGAACCTTCCCCCACCTGGGTCGGTGGATCAGTTGCGAGCGCTGCTCCATGAGCACCTGTGGGTGGAAGGCGACGACAAGGACGACTACATCCGGCTCGGCGAACACGCACTGCGGGTTCGGACTGACGACGATGAGGTCGACCTGGCTTACTACTTCATCGACGACGAGGCGGCCGCCTCGTCACCCGACCGGCTCGCGTTCCCGCTGTACGGCTCCTGGCCGCTGCCGGCAAACGCCGCCCGTGCGGGTGCGCTGTTCGACAACGACGTGCCCGTTCGTACCGTTCGGGTCGCAGGGGCCGCCGGGCCGGAGTCGGTCTTCTCTGTCCGGCTGTCCTGGGAGTCGCCCGACACTGACCGTAACCTCGACCTTGTCGGTGCTGTCGAGTTCGTCGGGCTTGGCTTGCCGCAGCTCAGCGCCCACCTTCAAAGCGTGGAAGCTTCCCGAGTGGATGATGTGCCCTATGACGTTCGGCTGCTGCGGGCGCTGATCGTATCCGGTGAGCACGATATCGGCCCGGCGCTGCAGCGCTACGCCCGGTTGCCCGGATACAGCCCCGCCCTCGCCGACCTCGTGCCGGTGCCGGCTGCCGACCCGTTACCTTCCATGGTGGCCCCGCTTTCGCCGCAGCCCACCGAATCGCTGGTCCACCTCGACACACATATCGTTCAGGCGGCCCGCTACATCGACACCTTCTTCGGCTTCGACCAGTGGTTTCTCTTCGACAGCCGATGGGCGGCGGCCCACTCCGGCCTAGCCCGCTCACTGTTGCGGTACGCGGCGCACTGGGATCCCTTCGCGTGATGGGTGTCGTCTCATCGAGGAGCCACCGGGCGCCGCCGGCACGGCCGGCGGCTGCTGTACCAGCCTGGCGTCTTGTCGTGCCGAAGAGAGGATATTCGATCCTGCCTCGATCACTACGTACTGCTCGGCCGTAACGCGTGCGACCGTGCCGGCGTGAATCAGCCGGTCGAGGTCCCTCGAAACTCGGAGGTGAGCCTGCCCCATGCTTCAGGGCGACGTGCGCGCCGCTGTTCCTTGACATCCAAGCCGGTCGACGAACTTCCGTTCGGAGGCCGTTGCAGATCGACGTCCGAAGTCACCGATGTACTTCGCCTTGCCGCCTGCGACACACAGCCGGGAGTCCACCTCTTTCGAGGGCTGACGCGTCAAGATCGGCGAGTCGGATATCTGTAAGGTCATCGACATGCTCGGAGGTCTGGACCGACTGGTCGCCGGCGATCGCCATCAAGGGTGGGAGTTCGTTCGAGCGCTGACTGCGGCGTTCGGCCGTCCAGTCGTCGAGGGTGATGGTGTCGATCCGGCCCTGGTGCAGGTGGGCGAGGATCGGGTCGGGTTCGCGTTGCCGGCTGCTCTGCGTGAGGCTTATCTGCTGTTCGGCCGCCGGCGGGACCTGACCGCTGCCCAGGACAACCTGATTCGGCCCCAGAGCCTCGAGGTCGACCCTCATGGTGTCCTGGTGTTTCGGGTCGAGTCGCAGGGCTGCGCATCGTGGGGTGTTCCGGTCCCGGCGATCGGTCAGGACGACCCGCCGGTCGTGGTGAACGTCGGAGACGGCTGGGTGCCCTACTCGGATCGGCTTTCGGTGGCGCTTGTCGAAATGGTGATGTCGGAGGCGATGTTCTCCGCCGACGATCGTAACGTCGATGACCGGGAGCTGGACGACACCGCGAATGCGCTGGTGAGCGCCGCATTCGAGCGCCTGCCGCTGCCGGTCTTCCCATTCTGGGCGGGGATGGACGGGCCGGGAGTCCGCTGGTTCGCCGGGCCTGATGTGCTGCTGCGAAATGACGGCGAGACGTGGCTGTGGGTCCATGGCCGGACCCCGGCGGCGGTGCAAGCGGTGCGGGAACGGCTGTCCGGCGAGTGGCTGATGGTTCCGGACGACGACGAAGGTGAGGAGTTCGGCGACTGAGTTCCGTTCCCGGGAGTCGTGTCGTGCCGATGAGAGGGGTGACGCTCAGGATCTGCTGCGGTTGGTCGCTCGCGCGATGACGACGACGCCGGCGGTCACACCCAGGGCCGTACCCAGGGCCGCACCCAGCGCGACACCGAGACCGACGTTGTTGAGCAGGATCCCGGCGACGACGCCGAAGGCAGCGCCGAAGGCAGCACCGAAGGCGATCCAGAACTCGATATTTGACCAGATCCCGAGACGTGCAGCGCCCCGGGGCCCATCGTTGCTCGTCATCGGATCTCTCCCAGGACGTCGAGCGGAAAGGTGGACGATCCGGCGGCTCACCGTGTTGAATACGCCACCGTCACCCTTCGCAAGTTATCACCCGGCATCAAACGGCGAATCCTCGTCGAGGTGCCGAGTTCCGCCCTCATCTGCCACATGGCGCACTCTCCAGCACTTCGTGCCACCGTGCGGCAGCGAGGTGCCTATCGGGGACCGGTGACGTCGCATGTGGTTCACGCGTCCTCGCCGCTCAGAATGAGGCAGCCGAGGATTTCGGAGAGGACGCTCCGCTGGCGTTGCGTCAGGACGTTCACGAAGACCGCGGCGTCGATGTTCGCTTCTCGGCACGCCTGGGCGATCTCGCGCAGCTTGCCATGTGTCAGCAACGTGCGACGGGAAAAGGGCTGCGACATTCGCCGCGATCCGCCTGGGCGCTGCTTCCACCGGTCGGACGCACCGCGACGCTGGACATACCGGGCCACCACCCGCCCGCCGCGGCCCTCGACCAGAGCAGCGAACTCGTCGAGCGTGGCCTCGTACTGCTTGTCCTTGGCCGAGAACAGACCGATGAGCACGACGTCGGCGCCGTCGAGTGGGTCACCGAGGTCCCGGTACTGTCTCATTCAGCCATGATCGGTTCGGGTACGCCGGTGAGCCACACGTTTTCTACCGTCGACCACCGCGGCTTCGGGCGATGGATGCCGGCCGAGGGGTACCGAAGCGTCTTGTCGACCGCCGGGTGATGTCGCGGTCGGATCCGCCGGGTTCCGAGGGCCTCGTCGCCGCCCGGGTCGCTCGTGGAAGCCGGAATGGGCCCGACGTTTCTTCACGGGCGAGGTGCCTTCTTGCCGTGCACGGCCGTGTATTCGTCGGCGAGCCACCGCCCCAGGTCGTCGATGAGCATCCCTGCCACCGACAGATCAGCCGACGGCCGGCGGGCGACGTCGGCCGCGATCGTCATCTGGGCGGCTCGATGGGGGTAGTAGTCGCCGAAGAGTGCCGCTTCCTGCCCGAGGTCGCTGGTCCAGCCGCCCCAGCGGGGCATGATCAGGGTGAAGCCGGTACGAACGAGCCGCCGCCCGATGCCCCGCGTCAGGACCTCGGCATCCGTGCTGGTGGTGGCTTCGGCGGCCTGGTGCGACCAGCGTACGAGGGCTGCATCCAGGTCTCCGTTGGTCTCGCGCGCCAGCAGCGAGGTCGGCCGGTAGGACGGCAGGTGTGCGGCGAGGTCGTCACCGATCCACGACGTGCAGAGGCAGGCGACGAAGAATCCGAGGTCGTGACGCTCGAGGTCGCTGAGCAACTTCCGGGTGCCGCACAGGAGAATGCCGACGCCGTTGATCTGCTCGAAGCGCTGATCGAGTGCGTCCTCGACGGCGCGGGCGCGGGCGTGATCGGCGTCGCCGGGCTCGTCCCGGAACGCGAGCAGCACGTCGAGGTCGGAGACTCCGGGGATCGCCGTGCCGCGGGGGATGCTGCCGTACAGGTAGGCGCTGTGCAGCCGATGAGCCCCGAAGGCCGAGGTGACCTCGACCCGTGCCGCCTCGACCACCGGACCGAAAACGGCCGGGACTCGATCGAGCCGGCCCTCCCGCGCAATCGTCCCGTCACGATGAAGACCACTCACCCTCATACGCTCAGCGTGTCCCACGGCGGGTCCTGTCAGCCAGGTGTTTTGCGCGTTTCCGGCCGCTGATTCCGGTGCGGCGGAACGGGAAAGAGTAACTTCGATGCCGTGGAGTCGTTTTCGCGCGACGGCATGCGGTTCGCCGTGGTGGACGAGGGGCCGGTGGGCGCGGAGACGGTCGTGCTCCTGCACGGGTTTCCGCAGAGCGCGCGATCGTGGAGCGGCGTGTCCCGGCCGTTGCTCGCGGCCGGCTACCGGGTCATCGCGCCGGACCAGCGCGGTTACACCCCGCAGGCCCGGCCCCGGTCCCGGCGGGCGTACCGGCTTCACGAGCTCGTGGCGGACGTCGTGGCTCTCATCGATGCCGCCGGGGCCGGACGGGTGCACCTGGTGGGCCACGACTGGGGCGGCGGGGTGGCGTGGATGGTCGCCGCCACGAGACCGGATCGCCTGCACACCCTCACCGCCGTTTCCGCGCCGCACCCGCGGGCGGTGGTGACAGCCATGCTGACCAGCGGGCAGGCCTGGCAGGCGTGGCATGTCGGGTTCTTTCAACTGCCGTGGCTTCCCGAGGCTGCGATCCGGGCGCGGGGTGGCCGGCTCGCGGTGGCGATGCTCGAGCGTTCCGGTCTCGATGCCGGCCGGGCCAGGGCGTACGCCGACCGGCTCGTCGCCGACCCGGACGGCCTCGCCGCCGCGTTGCGCTGGTACCGCGCCATGCCGCTCGACACCCGCGTCGGGCTCAGCGCCGGCGCGGTCACCGTTCCGACGACCTACGTCTGGAGCACCGACGACATCGCCATCGGCCGCCGCGCCGCCGAGTCGACCGGCCGGTGGGTGACCGGGCCGTTCGACTTCAAGGTCCTCGAAGGCGTCTCCCACTGGATCCCCGAACAGGCGCCGGACGCGCTGGCCGCATACATCCTGGATCGGATCAGAGGCATCGCGTCGGCGACCTGAAGCGCGGGGTGAGGCATCGGCAGCGCCGGACGGGTCACGGGTTGCCGGTGCTCTCCCGGGCTCTGCGCCTGCGCAGCGCCGGCAACGCCATCGCGATGATCGCCAGGACGGCAAGGCCGCCCAGGGCGAACGGCCACCACGACGCACGTGTGGTGGGCGGCGACTCGGCCCGCTTCGCCGCTGAGACCGCCGGCACCTGCGCCGGGGCCGACTGCGCCGACCTGGCCTCCACGTCGACGGTCACCTCGCTGGCGTTGGGCGCGGGGGCACGGACCGTCACCTGCCATTTTCCGGGGGTCAGGATCGGGCCGGTGGCGTAGAAGCCCTGGCCCTCGCCGGTCGGTTCGAGCTGTACCGGTCCGACCGCGCGCCCGTCGGCGGCGGTGGCGGTGAGCGCCAGCCGGACCAGCGTCTCCAGGCGGTGCCCGTCGGCGTGGCTGGCCTGCACGGTGATCCCGACGGCGCCGTCGCCCGCGACCTCCAGTTTGAGTTTTCCGTTGTGCGCCCACGCCGGACCGGCCGCCGGCAGGAGCGCCAGCAGCAGGCCGGCCAGGACGGCGGCTGCTCCACGGGTACGACGTATCACGCTGTTCCTTCCTGCATCGGGAGGCCCCGCCCCGCCGGGTGGCGGGACGGGGCCGTTGTCGTCAGAGCCCGCGGTCCGGGGAGACCCGGGTGGGATCCTCGGCGAGCCGGCCGGCGCGGGTGAGCGGCTTGCCGTCGTTGGCCCGCGTTCCGGCCCGGCTCGCGGTGCCGCCGAGCCGTTCGATCATCGCGTCGGCGTCACGCAGCAGGGTGTCGCGGACGTCGGTGTCCGTGACGAGAGCGGCGTCGTTGACGAGCGTCCGGAAGGTGCCCAGCTGCCGTACCGCCCGCTCGTCCTCGCCTGCCGCCTCCGAGGCGCGGACCGTGTCCAGTCTGGTGGACAGCTGCCGGTGTGCCTTGGTGGAGAGCCGTCCGGTCGCCTTGAACCGGTCCAGCAGGTTCTGCATGTCCCGGAACGAGGTGGTGACGAAGAACCGGATCGTCGTCGAGGTGCTGTTGTCCGCCTTGTCGGTCGCGGTCACGGTCAGCTCGTGCAGGCCGAGTGGCAGCTCGTACAGCGCCTGGAGAGAACCGTTGACGTACGGCCGCCCGTTGAGCGTGCCGGTGGTGGTCCTGATGCCGGAGGTCGGATCGACCGCCTGCCACGAGGTCCGGATGTCCTGGCTGTCGCCGTACAGCTGGCCGTTGGCCAGCCCGGAGACCAGCAGGGTCGGTTTGGCGCCGTCGATCCGTACCACCGCCGACTTGAGCGTCTCGGCGTTGCCGGCCTTGTCCTTGGCCCGGTAGAGCAGTTCGTGCCGGCCGTCCCCGGTGACGTCCACCGGTGCGGTGTACGGCGTCCAGGCGCCACCGTCCAGCGACCACTCCAGCAGCCCCACCCCGGAACCGGCGTCCGCCGAGGTGAGCACCACCGGCACGGTGCCGTTGTGCCAGCCGTCGTCGTTGGCCGGCGCGAACCGGGCCGAGGTGACCGGAGCCGTACCGTCGATCTTGATCGTGATCGACTTCGTCTGCTCCACGTTGCCGGCCGTGTCGGTCGAGCGGAACCGTACCTCGTGGGCGCCGTCGCCGCTGACCGCGACGCCGGTGGTGTAGGCGGTCCAGGTGGTGGCGCCGTCAAGCTGGTACTCGGTGCCCGCCACCCCACTGCCACCGGTCCCGTCCGTCGCGGTCAGGGTGACCGTGACGTTGCCGGGGTACCAGCCCTCGACCGGGGTGCCGGACGCCTTGGCGCTGGTCACCGGCGCCGTCGTGTCGGCGTTTCCGGTGCTGATCCGGAAGTAGTCGAACGCGACCGTCTTCGAGGCGGTCTGGGCGGCGCCGAGGCTGTACAGCCCCACCTTCGGGGCGGCCCCGACGGCGGCGTTGGTCAGCGGGTCGAACGTCGTCCATTCCGTGCCGTCGGCCGAGTACGCGGCGGTGTAGGTGTTGCCGGCCCGGGTCAGCCGCAGATGCCACACCGCCGAGGTCAGACTGCCGGCCTGCGGTTGTGGGTCCTGCACCACGGCGCCGATCTCGCTGCGGAACTCGATCCGCCGGCTGACCGGCTGGCCCGCGGTGTTGTCGGCGACGAAGTCCAGCTTCAGGTAGTTGTCGTCGTCGCCGTACACGAGCAGCCCGGCCTGCTGGTACTGCTCGTCGAGCAGGCTGCCGTCGACCTTCGTCTGCAGGGTCCAGTCGCCGGTGGGCGCCGTCTGCAGGACGAAGTTCGTCGGCCCGGTGTTGTCGGCGGTGTAGATGTCGCCGTTGGGCACGTCGATGCGCAGGGCTCCGTCGGTGACCCGGTAGGTCGCCGCGTCCTCCCGCACGATCGCGTTCCACCGGCACTTGTCCAGCGTGGCGCCGGTGAACTCGTCCGACGGGGTGACCGGTTCGGCCGGGGCGTCCGGCGTGAACTGGAACCAGTCGAACGTCGCGTCCACCACCGGTGCGGTGGTGCCCCCGTTGAGGGCGAAGACCCCGACGCGCGGGTTCGCGATACCGGCCAGGGCGGCGGACCGGCCGACGGGTGTGAAGGTCCGGCCGTCGGCGGAGGCCTCCGCGGTCAGGTTCGTCCCGTCGCTGGTCAGCCGCAGGTAGATCACGTCGCCGGCGGGCGCCGGCGTGCTGTCCCCGCTCTCGTTGCGGGGACTCGCGGCGGTCTCCCGGATGAACTCGACCGTGCGTGCCCCGTTGTAGAGCAGGTCGAGCTTGGCGTAGTTGTCGTCGTCGCCGTACACGAGCAGACCGGCCTGCTGGTAGGTCGCGGTGATCGGCACGGTCAGCTTGGTGGTGGCCTGCCAGGCGCCGGCGGGCGCGGGCTGCAGGACGAGGTTGGTGGCGTCGTTACGGGTGCCGTAGAGATCACCCACGCCGGTGGGCAGCCGCAGCATCCCGTCGGCGACCGAGTAGAGCTGGTTCTCCCGGACCACCGTCCAGCGGTCACGGTTCAGCGCGCTGCCGAGGAAGTCGTCCGAGCGCGCCCCGAAACACGAGGTGTTCGGGGCCTCGACCTTGACCGGGACATTGGCGTACGACCGGGCGCCGCGACTGTCGGTGACGGTCAGAGTGGCGGTGAAGGTGCCGGGCGCCCGGTACGTGTGGCTGGCGTCCAGGGTGGTCGCCGTGCCGCCGTCGCCGAAGTCCCAGGCGTACGTCAGCGGGGTGTCACCCTCGCTGTCGGTGGCCGTACCGTCGAAGGCGACGGTGACCGGCGCGGTGCCGGTGGCCGGTGTCGCGACCGCGCTGACCGTCGGCGGCGCGTTCTCGGTGACGCCCCGGCCCAGGAAGTCGAGCCAGTTCACGTTGAACAGCGATGCCGTCCCGCCGGCCGGGTCCCGGGCGACGAAGAACAGGGTGCCGTCGTTGGCGCCGGTGACCGGGGCGGTGACGTCGGTCCACGTCTGCCAGCCGCCGGTGCCCGGCACGTCGGCCGCGGCGACCAGTGGGCCGTCGACGGCGTCGGCGCGTACCTCGATCCGGCCGCCGGCGGCAGCGGACGCGACCCGGAAGCGGATCGACTCGATGCCGGTCAGGCTGGCCGGGCTCAGCGACCACCAGTCGCCGTCCTCGATGAAGCCGATGTTCTGGCCGCCGCCGGCCGGGTCGCTGCCGGTCTCTCGGGCCACGCCCGGATCGCCGCCACCCACGCCGCCGGGTGCCCGGCCGGTGCCGGTGTAGTACTCGGCCTGCTTGCGTTTGGGCTGCAGACGCTCGATCGCCCGGCCGGTCAGCGGTCCGGCGCCGCCCGAGCCGCCGTCGTCGGTGTAGGTGGCCTCGAAGACGGCGAAGACGTTGGCCTCCGCGCCGTGCCCCGACGCGAGGGTGGTCTGCACGGTGCCGGTGCAGCCGGTGTGCTGCTCCAGCGGGTGGGCGTGCTCGTCGTGGCCGAGCAGCACCTGCAGGCGTACCCGGTCGCAGTCGATCTCGCCGTCCTCCGGGTCGGTGACCTTGATCGTGTACCGGACCTGGTCGCCCCACTCGAAGAAGCCGCCGTCCGGCGGGAACTCGATGCTCACCGTCGGTGCGGTGTTGCCGACGGTGATCGGTACGTTCGCCACCGCGCTGCGGCCCTTGGGATTGGTGACGGTCAGCTGCGCGGTGTAGTCGCCCGCCGTGGCGTACGTGTGAGTGGGGTCGGCCTCGGTGGAGGTCGCGCCGTCGCCGAACGTCCAGGCGTAGGTCAGCGCGCCGCCGTCCGGATCGCGGGATCCCGCGCTGGAGAACCGCACGGTCAGCGGCGCCGCCCCGGAGGTCGGGGTGGCGGCGGCCGCGGCGATCGGAGCCCGTTCACCGGCGATGTAGTCGATCCGGTAGATGCCGGAGTCGTCGTTGTTGCCGCCGAAGCCGGTGCCCCACTCGATCATGTACAACGCGCCGTCCGGGCCGAACTCGAAGTCCATCGGGCGGATGAACTTCATCCCGGCCAGCAGCTGGTTGATGTCGACCAGGGACCGGCCGTCGGCGGTCACCTGCATGGTGTACATCTTCGACTGGTTCCACTCGCCCAGCAGCGCCTTGCCGTCGTAGTAGGCGGGCCATTTGCGGGTGGAGTTCAGGCCGGCGTCGTAGCGGTAGACCGGGCCGCCCATCGGCGCGCCACCCCCGCCGATCTCCGGGAACCGCGGGTTGCCGCCGTAGTCGTAGTCGACGGTGGCGCTGACGGCCGGCGGGAGCGTGGTGAGGCCGGTGTTGTTGGGCGAGTTGTTCACCGGCGCCGCGCAGTTGAACTTCGCCCCGCTCGGGCCGGACGGGAACTGGTAGTCGTTGTAGGCGTAGTTCGCCCCGATGCAGTACGGCCAGCCGAAGTTGCCCGGGCCGGTGACGATGTTCCACTCCACGGTCCCCTCCGGGCCGCGGTCGGGATTGGTGGTACTGGCGTCCGGCCCGTAGTCGGCGACGTAGAGGACGTTGGTGGCCGGATCGACGCCGATGCGGAACGGGTTACGGAAGCCCATGCCGTAGATCTCCGGGCGGGTCTGCGCGGTGCCCGCCGGGAAGAGGTTGCCCGCCGGGATCGTGTACGACCCGTCGTCCTCCGGATGGATCCGCAGCACCTTGCCGCGCAGATCGTTGGTGTTGCCGGCGGTGCGCTGGGCGTCGTAGTCCTGCCGGCCGGACCGCTCGTCGATCGGGGTGAACGCGTCCGACTCGAACGGGTTGGTGTTGTCGCCGGTGGCCAGGTAGAGGTTGCCGGCGCTGTCGAAGGTCATGCTCCCGCCGGCGTGGCAGCAGGTGTTGCGCTGGGTGTTGACCTGCAGAACGACCTTCTCGGTGGCCGGGTCGATGGTGTCGCCGGTGACGGTGAACCGGGACAGCAGGTTGCGGGCCACACCGTCGTTGCGGGCGTAGTAGAGGTAGACCCAGCCGTTGTCGGCGAAGTCCGGGTCGAGCCGGATGCCGATCAGGCCGTCCTCGTTGCCGGTGAAGACATCCAGGTCGGCCGCGGTCACCGTGGTGCCGGTGCCCGGTTTGATGATCCGTACCCGGCCGTCGCGCTCGACGTAGAACACCCGGCCGTCGTCGGCGATGTCCAGCTCCATCGGATTGCTGGTGTTGCTGTCCAGCGTGATCTTCTCGAAGCTCTCGGTCAGCGAGGCGCCGCAGTCGGCGTCCAGCTGCCCGGCCGCGGTCTGAATGCCGCCCAGCAGGTGAGCGAGGAAAGCCGGATCGGTGTACGACTCGATCGTGTGGCCGCCACCGGTGTACCAGGCGCGTCCGCCGTCGTAGTCCTGGCACCACGCGGTCGGGTGGTCGGCGCCCATCGCACCGGCGCCCGGGGTGTAGCTGGTCTCGTCAAGGCTGGCCAGCACGTGCACGTCGCTGCGGGGGTTGGACCGGAAGTTGTACCACTCGTCGAAACGCGACCAGCGCTCCGGCAGGCCGGCCGTCGACGGGTGGGCGTGGTCCTCCACCTTCACGGTCGCCTGCTGGTTGGCGGGGTGGCTGGCGAAGTACGCGCCGACCAGTTCGCCGTACCACGGCCAGTTGTACTCGGTGTCGGAGGCGGCGTGGACGCCGGCGTATCCGCCGCCGGCCTTGATGTAGCGCTCGAAGGCCGCCTGCTGGTCGGGGTCGAGGACGTCGCCGGTGGTGGAGAGCCAGACCACGGCGCGGTACTTGGCCAGGTTGGCGTCGGTGAAGGCGGCGCCGTCCTCGGTGGCGTCGACGGTGAACCCGTTGTCGGCGCCGAGCTGCTTGATGGCGGCGATGCCGGCCGGGATGGCGTCGTGCCGGAAGGCCGCGGTCTTGGAGAAGACCAGGACGGAGTACGGCTCCGCGCCTGCCGCTGCCCGGGCCGCCGCGGGCTGCGGGCCGGCGGGGGCGGCCGTGGCCGGGGCGCCGCTGAGGACGGTCACGATCAGGCTGCACGCGAGCAGGGCGGCGGTGAGCAGGCTTCGTCGGGGGTGAGCACGGCGTGGACGGGGCACGCGCTTCTCCTTGTCCTGAGTGGACATCGATATTTGTTGATTCCCTATACAAATTAGGGCCACCCGCCGAATGTCCAGCAAGAGTTCATCGTGTAACGGTTCGGTAACTCGCCGAGGTCGGTGGGGTGATATGCGATGGTCCGGTTGAAGTGTCCGTGGACGGCTCGCCGCGACCCCCTGTTGCCCGCGCTGGGTAGCCTCAGGCGGTGGAGTTGATGGATGGAGTGACCATCGTTCTGGCGGCCATGGGCCTGGGGGAGTTGTTCCTGGGGCTCTATGTCCTGGCCGCCGGAAGAGTTCCCGGTGGCCGTGTGAAGGACCCTGAGCAGATCCGGAAGTTCGGGGTGTTCTACATCCTCGTCAGCGGATTTCTTCTGCTGCAAGCGGTCGGCAATGCCGGCGTCCAATTCGACCTCTTCTCCTGGGGCGTCCAGGCGGTGCTGGTTCTGCTGTCCTTCGTCCTCGGCGTGATCGCGTTGACCAGGTACCGGCCGCGGTTCGTGCTGACCAAGTGGCGCCGGGGAGCGGAGCAGACCACTCCCGGTCACCGCGATTGAGGTCCGGACGTCGGCCGCGCTGACCGTTGCGGAACACGGGTGGTCGGCATCGACACCGGTGAGCGGTAGATTCCGTTCATGTCTGCGGGTGTGGCGAGGACGGTTGCCGGTCGCTACCGCCTGGTCCGGGAGCTGGGGCGCGGCGGGATGGGTGCGGTGTGGCACGCCCACGACGAGCTGCTCGGGCGGGACGTGGCAGTCAAGGAGATCCATCTGCTCGGCGCGACGGCTGACTCCGCCGACCCGTCCGCGCCGCGGGTGCTGCGGGAGGCGCGGGCCGCGGCCCAGCTCAAGCATCCCGGCATCATCACCGTGCACGACGTCGTGGTCGACGACGGCCGGCCGTGGATCGTCATGGAGTTGGTCGGCGGGAGTTCGCTGAGCCAGGTCATCGACGACGGTGTGGTGTCCGAGCGGCGGGCCGCCCTGATCGGGCTGCGGGTCCTCGACGCGCTCGGGGCCGCGCACCGGAACGGGGTCCTGCACCGGGATGTGAAGCCGCCGAACATTCTGCTCGACGGTGACCGGGTGGTGCTGACCGATTTCGGTATCGCCGCGATCCGCGGGGCCACCGCGCTGACCGCTACCGGTCAGATGATCGGATCCCCGGCGTACCTGGCGCCGGAGCGGATCAACGGTGCTGCGGCGTCGGCCGCCGGAGACCTGTGGGCGCTGGGGGTGACTCTGTACGCCGCGGTGACCGGCCGCTCCCCGTTCCAGCGAGACGACGTGCTCGCGACATTCGGGGCGGTGCTGACCACCGAACCCGCCCGGCCGGACGGCGCCGATCGGCTGTGGCCGGTCATCCGAGGCCTGCTGGCCAAAGATCCCGGCCGACGGATGACCGCGAAGCCCGCGGCTGAGCCGTCGCCGCCTGTCCGGACCGGCCGCGCCTCCGGGCCGGTCGTACCGCTGTCGCCGGGAGAAACGGCTGATCCCGACACCGGGACGACGCTGGAGCGGCAGGCGCCCACGAGGCGAGGCCGGAGAACGTCATGGATCGCCGGTGCGGCGCTCTTCTGCCTGGTCGTCGCCGGGGCGTTCGCGGGGGAGTATCTGGCCAGGACGGACCGCGATCGCACCGGCGACGCGGTGTCCACGCCGGGTCCGTCCTCCGCGAGCCGGGCACCGGCCTCCGCTTCCGTCCCGCCGTCGGCAGCCGTCACACCGTCGCCGCCGGCCGGATTCAGGACAGTGCAGTTCCGGGGCGCCTTCACCTTCGCCGTACCGGAGAAATGGACCGGCCGCGACGACCACTGGAACGGCGACGGCAGCGGCGCCGCAACGGCGAAGATGCTCATCACCCAGGAACGGGTGGGCGCCGGCGAGTCGGCGCTTACCCATGTGACCCGGCAGGACGAAGGTCAGGCGGAGTACTACTACCACCGGCGGATCAGGTTGGCCGCGACCACCGCGCCGGCCGGTGGAGCCAGCGCGGCCGAATGGGAATACACCACGACGCACACCAACTACTCCGCGCTGGGGTACGGGCACAGCATCACCAGAGCGGTCGCCCTCCCCAACGGGGAGATCTACCTGTTCACCGTGTTCGTGGATGCCGACACCCGGGCGGCGCTGGACCGTGACTGGGCACGGTGGAAGCCGACCCTGACCCGGATCCTGGACAGCGTGCGGCGCGCCGGCTGACCGGCCGGTGAGGCGGAGGCCGGTGCGGTCCGGCATCACGGGGGAATGATGCCGGGCCGTTGCCGGTCGGGTCAGCAGCGTTTCCAGGCGACGTGGTAAACGGTGTCGAGATTGCCGTCGGTGGAGTCCATGGTCAGGAAGCTGGCCTTGTGCTTGTCCGACCAGCCGGAGCTGACTCGCAGTTCGTTGTTCACATTGAGATAGCGCATCTCCCCGCAGGGCAGGAAGGACAGGGAACTGACGCCGAACGCGTCGGTGCGCTGCCAGTCGCCGTCGAACGGGCCGTTGAAGGTGCGCTTGGTCCGGCCGGTGTTGCGTTCGCCCTGGAAGTAGTAGAGCGACGAATGGGTCGCCGAGGCGCCCCGTTCCAGGTGGGCGAAGCCGCGATAGTCCACGCTCGCGACGGCGTAGGTGTAGCCCTGCGGGACCTTGACGTTCAGGGCGAGCTGACAGTTCTTCCGGAAGGCGGTGGCGGCGGCATCGGCGCCGACCTGGGCGGTGAATTCGCTGTAGCTGACGGTGAATGCCTTGTTGTCGGGGGAGACCGTCACCGCGGCGGTGCCCAGCGGGCAGCCCGAGCCGTTGGCGGAGACCACGTCGATGACCATGTCCTGCTTGGGCACCGGCGGCTGAGGCGCCGCGGGACTGGTCGAGGCGCCCGCCGACATGGCCGTGGCGACCCCGGCGAGCGAGGTGAACAGAGCCACCGTGGCGATGAGAGCTTTACGGCCTTTACGCATGACAGGGATCCCCTTCGGTTGTGAAGCGTTCGACTGCCGCCGAAACGTACGCTCACACCCGCGATGCGCTCAATGCACCTTTCGTGAGTTTTAAGGCTTACGGGGTCAAAGAATGGTTTTAGGAACCTGTCGGCGGATCACGCGAGCGGAACTCATGCGGAAAGTTCCGACCGAACGGCCCACTGCCGACCGGGCCGGGCCATGGCCGACTGACGGGTGGGTGCCCCGGGAACCAGGTGCCGGAGGCCGGCGGCCCGGGTCGCGGCGGCGCCGGCCTCGGCGCGCAGGCTGTCGCGGGTGGCGGCGGCGAGCTGGGTGTCGTGCCAGGTGAGGCGTTCGGCGGTGGCGGCCTGCCGGTAGCGGTGCGCCAGATGTGCGGCGATGGCGCGATGCACGTGCAGCTCCTGGTCGGCCGGATGCAGCCGCGGGTCCCAGCCGTCGCGGCCGGCGAGGGCGTCGGCGACCGTGGCGATGGGCAGGTGACCGTGCCGGGCCGCGGCGAGCACCTGCCGGGCCAGGGCGCGCTCCCGCTCGGCGTACCCCTCGGGTGTCAGATCGGTCTCGGGCGCCGCGAACGCGGCGGCGGCCCGGCTGCGGTCCCGGCGGCCCTCGGCGTCCTGCCACGCCTGCCAGGCCTCGTCGAGACGCACCCGGCTGTGATGCCACCGGTCGCGCCAGCGTTGCGCGGTCGCCGCCGCGTGCTCGGCCGCGGCGGCGAGCTCCTGGGCGTACCGCACGGTGTCGAGGGCCTGCTGCCGGCGCTGCCGCCGGTGGTCGCGGTAGCCGCGCAGCGCCTCGGCCGCCTCGCGCAGCGCCTGCCGGGGCCGGCGGACCCCCTCGGGCGAGGCCAGCACCACCAAGCCGGGTACGGCCAGCACGAACAACAGGAGCCAGATGGCCCACATCACGGGTTCACGCAGAAGGAGCTGTGCCAGGTCCATGTCGAGGTTCCTGTCCGGGATCGGGTCCGCGAAGGCGCTCGCCGAGGGCGAGGGAGGATGCGTACGGCAGACAGGTGCCGTGCCGGTGAGGCGTCGGAGACCGCGGGCGGGCGCGGGTCAGGCGACGGCGGCCGGAGGCGCCCGGGACACCCGGACGTCGGCGATGTGCTGGGCCGTCAACGCGGGGACCTGCGAGGTCGCCTCAGCGGTGGCCGTCGCCTCCGGGCGGGCGGGAACCTCGGCGGCGGAGTCGGCGTGCTGCCCGTGATGGACGGCGACGGCGTCGGCGGCGGGCCGGGCGGCGGTGGCGCGGGAGGGCAGGTGGGCACCGAGCACACCGGACAGGACCAGGGCCAGCACGACGGGCAGCGTCCGGGTCGCCACACCGAGGTGCCGGATCGTCGCCATGGACGCCAGCCTATCCACCCGCGAACGCATCCACACCTCACGATGAGGTAAGCCACATCCGGCGGCCGGCGCGGACGGTGTGACGAGTCCGCGGCGCCGGCCGCCGGAACGGGGCGGGTCAGGCGGTCGTGCAGGGCGTGCCGTTGAGCGTGAACGCCGACGCCTTCGCGGTGTCACCGGTGTGCGTGGCCTGGAAGCCGATGCCCACCGAGGCGCCGGGCGCGATGGTGGTGTTGTAGCCGACGTTGCGGGCCGTCACCTGCCCGGAGGCGGGGGCGTAGGTGGCGCTCCAGCCGGAGGTGATGGTCTGCCCGGTGGGCAGGGTGAAGCCCAGCGACCAGCCGTTGACCGCCGTGGCGCCGGTGTTGGTGATGGTCAGGTTCTCGGTGAGGCCGGTGTTCCAGGCGCTGACCGTCGACGTGACCCGGCAGGTGGCGCCGGCCGGCGGGGGACTGGCCGGGCTGCTCGGCGGGTTGCTGGGCGGGGAACTGGGCTCGCCGCCGGTGAGGCCGAAGAACGCGAGGGCGTACGCCGCCATGCCGGTGGACGGCAGGGTGTGCCCGGCGCCCTGGATGCGGTACGCCTCGACCTGCACGGCGCCGGACGCGTCGGCGTAGCGGCTGCGGTTCCAGCCCTGCTGCGGGGTGTCGGTGCCGGTGGGCGTCTGAGCGAGTCCGAACACGTTGGTCCACTGTTCGATCGATTCCTGGAGCAACGAGTACGGCACGAGGGTGTCGTTGGTGCCGTGCCACAGCTGGATGCGGGGGCGGGGGCCGGTGTAACCGGGGTACGCCTGGCGCACAGCGTCACCCCATTGCTGCGGGGTACGGTCCATGCTGCCGCCGGTGCACCGGCTGTTGCCGGGCGGGTAGTCCGCGGCGTTGGCGAAACAGGTGAACGGCACGCCCATGAAGGACGCGCCCGCCTTGAACACGTCCGGGTAGACAGCGAGCATGTGCTGGGTCATCATGCCGCCGGAGGAGCTGCCGGTGGCGTACACCCGGGCCGGGTCCGCGCCGTACCGCTGCTGGGCGTAGGTGACCATCGAGACGATGGAGACCGGGTCGCTGCCGCCGCCGCGCCGCTTGGCGGCATCGGACCAGGTGTCGAAGCATTTGCCGAACCCGGCCTCCTGCTGCGCGCTCGGGTAGATCACGAGGAAGCCGCGCTGGTCGGCGAGGCGGGCGAACTCGCTCTGCTGGTAGAAGCCGGGGCCGGAGCCGCCGCAGCCGTGCATGGCCACGACGACGGCCGGGTGGGCGGGGCGGTTGTCGGGCGCGTACAGATGCATGCGCATGCCGCCCGGGTTGGCGCCGAAGTCGGTGACCTCGACGAGGGATGCCGCGTAGGCGGGCCGTAACGCCGGGACGACGAAGGCCGCCGTGGCCAGCGAGGTGGCCGCTGCGATCAGCAGCAGGCGCCGGATTCTCATGTGCCGACTCCCTTGCGTGGGGGATGGGGGTGGGCCGGCCGACCGATGTATGACACATAGACTCCCCGCAGGGACTCGAACTGTCAATCGAGATAAGTCGATGGTTATGCGATGCCGGAGACGGCGTTCAACTGCGCGACGGTGTGGGCCCGGACCCCATCGCCGAAACCGTCGGCGGACCCGGCGACCACGGCCCGCACATGCTGCTCGGCCGGCTCGGCCAGACCGTCGTACACCGCCGTGAACGTCTCCCGCGCACCGGCGCGCAGCCAGCCCGGCGGCAGCAGCCGGGTGGGCAGCAGCGGATCCAGCACGGGAAAACGCCGGTAGGTGTCCATCACCTCGGTGCGTGCCCGTACCGCCTCGGCGCCGACGATGACGCCGGACCGGATCCGCGGCAGCAACGGCTGCCACCGGGCCAGGAAGGCGTCGTACTGCCGGGCGACCGCGTCGAGATCCCAGGCGGCGATGGGGTCACGGCCGGCGGTGGCGCCCAGCTCCACATGGCGGGCACGGAACACCGTCATCGCGCCCGTGCCCACGGCGGCCAGCTGGCTCTGCGCGGTCGGGCCCGGAGCGTGCGGGGACACCCAGAGCCCGTCGTACAGCGGCGCATAGCCCAGCCACCGCAACCGGCCCCGCAGGGCACGCCGCCGGGTGCCCTCCTCCTTGGGCAGGGAGAACGCGACCAGCGTCCAGAAGCCGTCCCAGGAGTCCGCCGGCGCCGCGAACGCCGCGATACGGGCCCCGCCGGCCGACAGCCCGGCGGCGGCGGCCGGGGTCAGCCGGTAGGAGCTGTGCCGCCCGTGCCGGCTGCCCTCCAGGACCCCGCGGCGTGCCAACCGGCTCACCGCGGTCCGGGCGCCGGCGCTGCTCACCCCGGACTCGCCGAGCAGCGCCACGATCGCGGCGGACGGCAGCCAGGCCAGGGTGCTCAGGGTGTAGTCGGCCACCAGGGTGACCGCCAGCCCCTGCGGGGAACCGCCGGCCTGCCGGCGCGGCAACACGGAGCCGGTGTCGACGTCGGGGAAGATCTCCTCGATGTCGAAGGGATCGACAGCCGGAACACCGCCGGCGGGTACGGCCACGGGTACGCACTGTAGACGATCAGACCGCGGCGGCTCGTCAGTCCAGCTCGGCGGCCCGGGACTCGAAGACGTGCCGCTCCCGGGCATTGCGGGTCATCGCGGCGGCCCGGCGGAACTCGTCGCGGGCCTCGGCGGTGCGGCCCAGCCTGGCGAGCAGGTCGCCGCGGACCGCGGGCAGCAGCGGATAGTGCGGGAGCGTCAGGGCGTCGACGATGGCGAGCGCCCGTGCCGGGCCGTCGGCGTGACCGACGGCCACGGCCCGGTTCAGGTCCACCACCGGCGACGGCGCCACGTAGGCCAGCACCTCGTACAGTGCCGCGATGCGTACCCAGTCGGTGTCCTCCGGCCGCAGCGCCCGGGCGTGGCAGGCCGCTATCGACGCCTGCAGGACGTACGGCCCGAAGGTCCCCTCGGTCCGGGCCAGCGCCTGCAGCCCGCGCCGGATCAGCAGGCGATCCCAGCGGCCCCGGTCCTGATCCTGCAACAGCACCGGTGACCCGTCGGCGGCGGTCCGCGCCGGCATCCGCGACGCCTGCAACTCCATCAGCGCCACCAGCCCGTGCACCTCGGGCTCCTGCGGCGCGAGACCGGCCAGGACCCGGCCGAGACGCATCGCCTCGGTGCACAACGCCGGCCGCATCCAGTCGTCGCCGCTGGTCGCGGCGTACCCCTCGTTGAAGATCAGATAGATGACCTCGAGGACCGAGGCCAGCCGCTGCGACGCCTCGGCCGGTGGCGGCAGCTCGATCGGCACGCCGCTGCCGGCGAGGGTCCGTTTGGCGCGGGTGATCCGCTTGCCTACGGTCGCCTCGGGCACCAGATAGGCACGTGCGATCTCCTCGGTGGTGAGGCCGCCCAGCAACCGCAGCGTCAGCGCCACCCGTGACTCGGTGGACAGGATCGGATGGCAGGTGGTGAAGATCAGCCGCAGCAGGTCGTCGCCGATGTAGTCGTCCAGGCCGGCGGCGACGTCGGGGTCGACCGCGTGCGGCGCGGCCCGGCCGATCTCGGCCAGTTTCTCCCGGTAACGGCTCTGCCGCCGGAGAAGATCGACGGCGCGGTGCTTGGCGGTGGCCGTCAGCCACGAGGCCGGATGCTGCGGCACGCCGTGGGCCGGCCACTGCTCGAGCGCGATGACCAGGGTGTCCTGGGCCAGCTCCTCGGCCAGCCCGATGTCACCGACCATCCGGGCCAGCCCGGCGATGATCCGGGCCGACTCCATCTGCCAGACCGTCTCCACCACGGTGCGAGGATCGGTGACCGCCACGGTCACCGATCCTCCCATCAGGCGAAGTCCTCGGGCCCGAACACCTTCAGGATCTCGGTGTCGCCCTCCCAGCCGGGCCACATGTCACGGTGCACGGCGAGGAACCGGGACGCCCACTCGACCGCCTCCTGCCTGGAGCGCACCTCGTACAGGGCGTAGCTGATGGTCTCCTTCGCCTCGGCGAACGGGCCGTCGGTCACGCTGAGCCGGCCGTCGGCGAGCGACACCCTGGCGCCCGCGACGCTCGGCGCGAGCCCCGCGGTGTCCAGCAGCGCCCCGGCGGCGGTGGCGTCGGCGCCCAGTTTCATGATCGCGTCCATCAGGCCGGGCGGGGGTTCGGTCGCGGGCGGAGCGGCTTTCAGAATCATCAGGAATCGCACGATCGGATCCTTCCGGGTACGGGTGGCCGCGTCAGGACGCCGCGCGGGAGAAGTGGACGCAGACGATCGCCAGCCAGGCCCAGACGAGCAGGATCGCGGCGACGAAGGCGAGAGTGGCCGGCCCGTGCGAGCCGCCGGCGATCCCGGCGAAGGCGGCCAGGAACGCCACACCGGTGAGCCGGGAGAACCAGGCCAGACCGGGCCGCCCGGCGCCGGCGAAGCGGGAGCCGAGCACCAGGCAGGCGGCGATCAGGCAGAGGAAACCGATCCCGCCGGTCACCAGGTGCAGCATGCCGTGCCAGCTCACGGGGGTGACCTCCGGTGTGCCGAGCGGGAAACCCTGGGCCGGGTCGGCGGTGAACACCGCGCCGCCCAGCATGCCCGCCCCGTACCCCGCGATCAGCGACGGCGCCCACCGGCGACCGCGACCGGCCGTCATCGCCCGGCGCAGGCCGACGGCCGCGGCGACGGTCATCAGACCGGTGACGATCAGGTTGGTGATCTGGATCCAGCCGAGGCTGCCGTTCTCCAGCAGGCTCCACGCGTGCCTGTCCAGCCGGAACCCGTCGCGGGTCAGCGCCTGCGCCAGGCTCACCGTCACGTAGAACGGTCCGGCGATCACGCCGTACCCGAGCAGCGAGCGGGTGATCCGGGCGGCCGGCGAGCACTGCCGGGCGGCAGCGCCGCCGGTGGGAGTGGTCTGTGCGGTCATCGTGGGCTCCTTCGTTCGTGATCCTCGCCTGGACCTCGAACGGAGACGCCCGGTTCGGACATCAGCCCGGAAATTTTCCAGCCGGAGAGGGCGACAGTTGCCGGGCTCGCCCGGCGTGGGGATCAGCGTGTCGAACTTCTGCACCACGCGCACAGTCCAGCGACTACGGCGACGCCGTCCGGGCCGTGGTGGGCAAGCGGTACCTGAAAGACACCAGCCGCAACGGCGCCGGCGGCACATCCGGTGACTGGTGCGACCCGGCTGGGTTCGCCTCGAAGACGGAAACCGGAGCAGCGGAGTTCCTGATCAAGAGGGAAGGCCCCGACCCGGCACTGCCACGATGCTGCCCGGTCCGGGTCCTCGCCGCGACCGGAGGGCGATCGTCTACGGGCCGCCCGGGAGGTCGATGACGCGCTGCCGCCCTGGAGGCGGTCAGCAGTCCCGCAGTGTGAAGGAGAAGCTCCTGGCTTCGGAATCGCCAGAGATGTCCTTGCTGACGCAGAGAAAGCCGTTCCCTTCCAGGTCGTAGGTGGAGCTGACCTCCTGCGCGTTCACGTTGTCGTGCATGTACCAGGTGATCGTCCCCGCATCCGAGCCGCCGCAGGTGATCCGGTACACGGCGTTGGCGTCCAGCCGGCTCGCCGTCGTGGTGACGATGCCTTCCCCGGAACTGTTGGCCGCGATGACGTCGGTCGGGTCGTCGATCCATTCCAGAGGCATGGTCCCGCCGTAGCCTTCCCCGATCAGGCTGCAATACGAATCGTTGGTGACATAGAGCCTGGCCACACGAGCCGATGCGATCGCCAGGGCCGGAGTGGCCGCCATCAACGACACGATGACGGCACTCAGCGCCGGCGCGAGCAGACGAAAACACACCTTCATGCCAGCGACACTAGGCGGCACAAAGTGATCACGTCGGGCATATCCCGGAACTATCGGTCATCGGCGTTCACCGCCGGCGCGTCCACCTGCCGCCCGGAGGCCGTCAGCAATTGGCAGCGGCTCCGCGAGCCTGCTGGGCGGCTTGGCCGGCCGGCTCACGATTGCTTCCGGCATCTCTTCGAGAATGGCTAGTATCCTGTTCGGTGCTTCGCCGCGGCAAACAGATGCCCTTCACCCGTATCTGAGCGCGCACATCCGGCCTTTCACGGTGAAGTCTCTGCGCCGGCTTCTGAAGGCCTCCGGATTCGAGACGACAGAAATCCGGTCCAACTATGTCGGATGGCAACTGGGTGACCGTTGGCGGGAATGGCGCCGGCCGGCCAAGCTGATGCCCGGCCTCGGCGGCTCGCTGATCGCGTCCGCAAGACGCCGTCCCTGACAGCCGATACCCGTGCTTGATCGCCGCGTCGAACCTGGACCGGCGGGATGGTGATCGAGTTCTCCGGTCCGTACCCCGAAACACCGGGTCTCCCGCCTCCGCCGCCGGGCGGGTACAGTCGTCGGCGGCAGCCACGCTCTGCCTGACTCCGAGTTCGGCTCGACGCCCATGCCGTCAGCACGCCGAACGACCGAGGACAAGCCGTCGATGACGCAGCGTGGAGCCCCTCCGTGATCATTTTCGACCGCGCGGTGGCATGGGTGATCCGCGGGAAGAAGATGACCATGGTCGACGACGGCCGATCAGCCAACTCGGGGCGCCGGGCACGTCAGCGCGCGATCCGGGCGCGGATGGCGGAGACCGGCGAGACGTATGTCGTGGCGGCTCGCCGGCATGACGAGACATTCCGACCCACAGCCTTGGGCGTACGCCTGATCGAAGAACATGTCGAGTGGCTTCGCCCGGCCCGTGGCGTGACCTATGACGTGCTAGTCGGCGGACCGGAGGACGGTGTGCCGGTCCTGCTGGTGCACGGCGACTGCTCGTCCGCGGAGTCCTGGCTGCCGCTGATCCGCCGGCTCCCGGACAGCCTGCGGGTCGTCGCCCCGCACCTACGCGGATACGGCCGCAGTGAGGCGGCGCCGGTGGACGCCACCCGAGGTCTGCGCGACTTCGCCGACGACGTGGCCGCGCTGCTCGACGACCGTGTGCTGTTCCCGCGGGGCGGGCCGGTGGTGGTGGCGGCGCACGCGATGGGCTGCGGCGTGGTCATGCGGATGATCGCCGACCACCCGGGCCGGTTCACGTCGGTGCTGCTGGCGGCGCCGATGAGCCCGTACGGCTTCGGCGGCACCCGCGACCTCGACGGAACCCCGACGAGCGCGGACTTCGCCGGCACCGGGGGCGGCACCGTTCATCCCGACTTCGTGGCCCGCCTCGATGCGGGCGACCGTACCGCCGAGGCGCGGACCAGCCCCCGGTCGGTGCTGCGCTCCTGGTACGTGGCGGACCCGGCATCACTCGGCGACGACGAGGAGCTTCTGCTCACGGCGATGCTCAGCGCCCAGGTCGGCGACGACAACTATCCGGGTGACAGCGGGCCGGCGACCAACTGGCCGTGGTTCGGGCCCGGTGATCGTGGCGTGCTCAACGCCATGTCACCCAAGCACTTCGATGTCGCGGACGCGCTGGCCGGCGCGGAGCCGAAACCACCGATCGTCTGGATTCGCGGCGACCGCGATCTGATCATGTCGGACACGTCGCTGCTCGACCGGGCGTACCGCGGCTCGATCGGCGAGATGCCGGACTGGCCCGGCGCCGACGTCGCTCCGCCGCAGCCCATGGTCGGCCAGACCCGCGCAGTGCTGCAGCGGTATGCGGGCGCCGGTGGCAGCTATCGGGAGATCGTCTACGGTGACTGCGGTCACCTCCCGCACATCGAACGTGCGGCCGCGTTCGCCGCTGAGCTCCTGCGGGCGGCCACGGAGCGTTGAATAGGTCGTCCAGCGCTTTCGCTCAATGGACCGACTCTTCGATTCGGCGGGAATGGTCCGAGCATAATGGCGATCACCGTGGCCTGCCGGCACCGATCTCGGACGGCCCGTCCAGTTCTGCGATTTCGGCAGGGCGTCCGATCCTTGTCCGTGATACTGGGCAGCGGCCCTGCCGATGATGCCTGCCGCATCCGAAATCAGCGGTCGGAAATCCAACGATTCAGGAGGATCGTATGAACCTGCCCACTCTCCGTGCCTCGCAGCTGCGCGCCGCCGGTGCTGCGGCACTGACGATCGGAACGCTCGCCGCCGGGGTGCCGAGCGCGGCATTCGCCGCACCGTCCTCTCCCGGTGACTACACCACCAAAGTCGTCGTCAAGAACCGGACCAGTTATGAACTGACCCTCAAGCATTCCCAGGTGATCGACGGGGAATGGACGCAAGATCCGCCGTACACGATATCGGCCAACGGAGTCGGCCGTATGGCCACGGCGTCGACCGAGGACGAGGGCGGCACCGGCGGCACGGTCACCTATTCGTCGGACTATGGCGATGTCGTCATCTATTGGAATGATCCGGATACCTACACCGACAACGAATTCACCTGCGACCCGCCGTCCGGATGGACCTGCCTCACCCAAGGATCTCCGGACGGCCAGCACCCGAAAATGAACGTCGACATCTACGAGTGACGGACGCGGAACCTCGTCGACCCGGCATGGGGCGGCGGCCATCACCGCCGTCGTCCGATGCCCGGCACCCTGGTCACCGCCAGGAGCGATCGTCGGCCTACGGTCGTCGAGAGGCCTCGGCCGCCGTGGGGTGGCGCGGGGCTTGAGGCACCGAGTCCCGCCGTACGGCCTTGCGCCGATACATGTCGGCGTCGGCGGCCGACATCAGCCCGTCCGCGGTCGTGTCCGCGCCACCACCGTGAGCGGCGCCGACGGTCACTCCGAACGACAGTTCATGCCCTCGCCACACGGCCGGCGCCGCCGTCGCGTCCTCGATCCGGCGCCTCAGCGCGTCCGCGTCACCGGCGGTCGTTCCGGTGCCCAGGATCAGGAACTCGTCGCCGCCGATCCGGGCCGCGATGTCCTCGCTGCGCAGCGTGCCGCGCAGCCGGTCGGCGAAGACACGCAGCACCTCGTCACCCGCCTCGTGGCCGTACACGTCATTGATCGCCTTGAACCTGTCGAGGTCGCAGTAGAGAACCGCCACCCCGTCGCCGGACCTGACCGCCTCCTCCAGCAGGGCGAAGAACCGGCGGCGGTTGACCAGCCCGGTCAACTCGTCATGGTGCGCCTGATAGCGCAGCGTCTCCTGGTCGGCGGCCCGTTCCGCCATCAGCAGGCCGATGCGGGCGACGACCAGCGGGATCACCAGCAGCGTGCCGAAGGTCAGCAGCATGTTGTCGGTGGAGCCGCCGACCATTGCGGGCATGCTGCCGACGACCGGCACCATCGCCAGCACCAGCCCGAGATGCGACAGCCGGACCGGCCGGAGACGGCTCCGGCGCCACCCTGCGGGCTGCGTGAACTCGGTGGAACTCGGGTGCAGCGCCGCCGCTGCCAGTCCCAGATAGCCGATCATCGCGAACAGATCCACGAACGGCGAGTAGTAGTCACTTCCCGGCCGGGTCGACAGCAACGACGACACCACACTGACGACGGTCGCGCCGATGCTGATGAAGAAGTAGATCAACGACGTGCGGGCGGTGCCGGCGGTGCGGGCGATCCGCAGCAGCGCGCCCAGCGTGCCCGTCAGCAACAGCATCTTCAGCAGATAGATCCCCTGGCTGGCGCCCGACACCTCCAGACCGAGCAGGTGGGGGCGCAGCACGAACTCCCACACCGGCGTGATCAGGCCGACGCCGAGCAGAGCCGCGTCGATGATGCCGCCACGGTCACCCTCACTGTGTTTGCGGATCACCTGCAAGGCCGACAGCATGATGCTGCCGTAGGCGAGGACCTGGAGCACCAGGTTCGCCGGCCCGGCGGCCCCGACGTCCCGGCCGAGACCGAGCTGTACGAACCACAGGTAGTTGAAGATCGTGAACAGCGCCGACGCCGCGAGCAGCAGATACCAGGAGGTGCGGCTGACGATCCGGTTGATCCGCATTCCCACGACGATCCCGGCTGCCGGGATCGCACCGATGACTGCCACCACACCGAGTCGTACGGCCAGTCCACCGAACGCCCACGCGGCCACCGCGACGAGAACCAGCACGATGAACCCGCCGTGCACCAGATTGCGGTGCACACGGGCACCACGTTGCCGGCCGGTTCTCATGATCTGCACCATCGGCCGGCCCGGCCCGGACTTGAGCAGCCGTTCACGCGAGGACCGTGGCCCGGCCGGGGAAAGGCCGTGCGTCGCCCCGGACCGCTCCGGTCCGGCCTCCAGGTCTCCGGCGTGCGCCGACTCCTGAGTTCGCGCGGAGATGTCATTTCCGGCGCCGCCGACCGGGAAGATCTGTGATGACCCGGAACGGCCTGCAGAATCAGAAGTGCGCGCAGATTTCGTCGCGGCGGGAGATATTGACGAAAATGCGCGGCTGCGGCCCGGCCGAGCGTCATGGACGTTTCCCGCGCCGGGGTGTGTTCGGAATTGTCATCAAGGTGCCGGCGATGTCGCCGGCGGCGCCGATGGGCCGGTGTGTCGCGGGCGCTGGATCCGGCACGCCGAGGCCGAACCGGCGCGAACCTCGTATCTGCTCGCAGCGTTCGGTCGAGTGTTTTCAGTAGAGAGCGTAGGCCCGATCGTGGGCGAAACGAGAGCCCGAGACGAGGAGATCGTGATGAAAGCAGTGGTCTATGAGGGGCCGAGAAAGGTCAGCGTCAAGGATGTTCCGGATGCGCGGATCGAGCGGCCGACCGATGTGCTGGTGCGGATCACGTCGGCGAACATCTGTGGGTCGGATCTGCACATGTACGAGGGCCGCACCGATTTCGAGCCCGGCCGCTGGTTCGGGCACGAGAATCTGGGGCAGGTGGTCGAGGTCGGCGACGGCGTCGACAAGATCCGTGCGGGGGACTGGGTCGTCCTGCCGTTCAACATCTCGTGCGGGCATTGCAAGAACTGCGAGCGTCAGCTGACGAACTATTGTCTGACCGCCCAGCCTGAGTCCAAGATGGCCGGTGCCGCGTACGGCTTCGCCGACATGGGCCCGTACGGCGGCGGGCAGGCCGAGTTGTTGCGTGTGCCGTGGGGCGACTTCAACTGTCTGCGGCTGGGGGAGGACGCCGAGCAGCGCCAGACCGACTATGTGATGCTCGCCGACATCTTCCCGACCGGCTATCACGCCACCGAGATGGCCGGTGTGCGGCCCGGCGATCAGACGGTCATCTACGGCGCCGGCCCGGTCGGTCTGATGGCCGCCCTGTCGGCGACGATCCGGGGCGCGAGCAAGGTGATGGTCGTCGACCGGCACCCCGACCGCCTGCGGCTGGCCGAGGCGATCGGCGCGATCGCCATCGACGACTCGACGGTCGACCCGGTGCAGGCCGTTCTCGAGCAGACGATGGGGCTCGGGGCGGACAACGGCTGCGAGTGCGTCGGCTATCAGGCGCACGAGCCCGACGGCCGGGAGCAGGCCAACCTGACGATGAACCGGCTGGTCGCCTCGGTGCGCTTCACCGGCAGGATCGGCAACGTCGGCGTCTTCGTGCCCGAGGATCCGGGGGCCGGTGACGAGCTGGCGAAGCAGGGTAAACTCGCCTTCGACTACGGCATGTTCTGGTTCAAGGGCCAGCATCTCGGCACCGGCCAGGCCCCTGTCAAGAAATACAACCGGCAGCTGCGCGACCTGATCGCCGGCGGCAAGGCCGAGCCGTCGTTCATCGTCAGCCACGAGCTGCCACTCGACAGTGCGCCGGAGGCCTACGAGCACTTCGACAAGCGCGACGACGGCTGGACGAAGGTCGTCCTGCATCCGGCGATGGCGGGGGCGGGTGCCTGACATGGCCACGGAGCTGAGCGGACGCCGGATCGCTATCCTCGCCGCCGACGGAGTGGAACGGGTCGAACTGGAACAGCCGCGCAAAGCGCTGGACGACGCCGGCGCCCGTACCGTCGTGGTCTCCCTCCGCGGCGGCGAGATCCAGGCCCGCGACCACGACCTCGACGACGCCGGCGCCTTCCCGGTCGACCGGCTCGTCGGCGAGGCGGCGGTCGACGACTACGAGGCGCTGCTGCTGCCGGGCGGGACGGTGAACCCGGACAAGCTGCGGATGGATCCCGCCGCGGTGCGGTTCGTCCGGGATTTCGTCCGGTCGGGCAAGCCGGTCGCGTCGATCTGTCACGGCCCGTGGAACTTCGTCGAGGCCGACGTCGCACGTGGGCGCCGGCTGACCTCGTGGCCCAGTGTTCGCACCGACCTGCGCAACGCCGGAGCCGAGGTGGTCGACGAGCCGGTCGTCACCGACGGCAACATCACCACGAGCCGGTCACCCGACGACCTGCCGGCCTTCTGTGAACGGATCGTGCGGGAGTTCGCCAAGAGCCCGCAGCTCTCAGGCGCTGCGGTGGCGGGCACGCGCTCCTAGACGGTGAGCCTGGACCCGGTTCCGATCCGGGTCGGCAGGGTGCCGGATCACCGGCGGTCGCCGGCCCGGTCGGAGGGCGAGGGATGGTGGCCGCACGCGGCGGCCCGGGCCGTGGCCGAGCTTTCCCCATCGGTGCGCCTACATGCCCCGGCTCTTTCCCTATGTCACCGGGCCGACGGGGCCAGGGGTCGCTGGGCCGGTTTAGGCGTTTTCCTCGCGGGAAGGCGGGGCGATGACCAGACCCGTTCCCGGTCAACGGTGGGCGGGGCGTGCCGGACCTGCTGATCGCCGGGCAGGCCTCCCGGGTCGACGAATCGGCAGCCGCATCGACGGCGCGCGGCGGACGCAAAGGAGGATCCATGGAGTTGACGGCAACGACGACCATCCGCAAACCCGCCTCCGAGGTGTACGCCTACTGGCGTGACCTGGAGAACCTGCCGACGTTCATGGCGCATGTCGAACAGGTTCGTACGACCGGCAGCCGGACGAGCCACTGGTCGGCCGCCGCCCCCTTCGGCAAGAACGTCACCTGGGACGCGGAGATTCTCGACGAGGATCCCGGCGAGAAGATCGCGTGGCGCTCGACCGGGAACGCCGACGTGCCCAACGCCGGCACGGTCCGCTTCCTGCCCGCCCCGGACGGCGTCAGCACCGAGGTCCACGTGGTGCTGATCTACGACATCCCCGGCGGCGTCATCGGCAAGGCGGTCGCCAAGTACTTCGGTGAAGAACCGCACCAGCAGCTCGACGACGACCTGCGCCGGCTCAAGCAGGTCCTGGAGACCGGCGAGGTGGTGCGCTCCGACGGCGCCCCCTGGGGCAAACGCGCCCGCAAGGAGTTCCCGCAACGCCCGGCGCAACCGCTGTCGGACGCCGAACTCGCGAAGGGAGCCGACCAGTGAGGGCGAACACCTGGGCCGGCCGTAACAAGGTCGAGGTCCGTGACGTGCCGGACCCGAAGATCCTGAACAAACGCGACGCGATCGTACGGATCACCTCCACCGCCATCTGCGGCTCGGACCTGCACCTGGTCGACGGGTACGTCCCCACGATGCAGGACGGCGACGTCATGGGCCACGAGTTCATGGGCGAGGTGATCGAGGTCGGCTCCGGCGTGTCCGCGGACCGGCTACGCGTCGGCGACCGGGTGGTGGTCCCGTTCCCCATCGCCTGCGGCGCGTGTGCCGCCTGCGCCGCCGAGCTGTACTCCTGCTGCGAGAACACCAACCCCAACGCCGGCATCGCGGAGAAGATGTTCGGCCATCCGGTCGCCGGAATCTTCGGCTACTCGCACCTGACCGGTGGCTTCGCGGGCGGTCAGGCCCAGTACGCGCGGGTGCCGTTCGCCGACGTCGGCCCGCTGAAGATCGAATCCGAGCTGACCGACGAGCAGGTGCTGTTCCTGTCCGACATCCTGCCCACCGGTTACATGGGCGCCGAGATGTGCGACATCCAGCCCAGCGACGTGGTCGCGGTGTGGGGCGCCGGCCCGGTAGGGCAGTTCGCCATGGACAGCGCCCGGGTGCTCGGCGCCGCGAAGGTCATCGCCATCGACAAGGAGCCGTACCGGCTGCGGATGGCCGAACAGGCCGGCCACATCCCGGTCGACTTCGACGAGGTCGACGTACGGTCGAGGCTGCTAGAACTGACCGGCGGGCGGGGACCGGACAAGTGCATCGACGCCGTCGGGATGGAAGCCACCCACGGCAGCGCGCACATCGCCGCCTACGACCGGGTCAAGCAGGCCGTACGCTCGGAGACCGAACGTCCGCACGCGCTGCGCCAGGCGATCATGTCCTGCCGCAGCGGCGGCGTGGTCTCGGTCATCGGCGTCTACGGCGGGTTCCTCGACAAGTTCCCGGCCGGCGCCTGGATGAACCGGTCCCTGACCCTGCGGACCGGCCAATGCCACGTCCAGCGCTACATGAAGCCCCTGCTGCAGCGCATCGAACGCGGCGAGCTCGACCCGACCCGGATCATCACCCACACCCTGCCGCTCGACGAGGCGGAACGGGGCTTCGAGATGTTCAAGAACAAGCAGGACAACTGCGAGAAAGTAGTCCTCAAACCCTGACGGGTGCTGCGCCTGCCGGAGTCCGGCGCGGGCGCGGTCGAGACGGATCGCAGCGGCGTCCCCCGTGCGGACGCCGCTGCGGTCCTGCCCCCGGGAAGGTCAGCAGGCGCCGTTGTACCACCTGTGCGACAGCAGGAACACCGGGCCGATGTCGCCCATCCAGCCGCGGCCCATGCACCCGTTGTAGCTCGTGTAGTTACGGCCGATGTAGAACGCGACGGCGGTGTAGGCCGTCGACTGGCCGTGGTTGTACACCGACCGGGCCGGCTGGGTCTGCGCCCAGCTGCACCGCACCGAGCCCGCCGACCAGTCGGGGTCGGCGTCGCTCCATCGGCACATCGAGCCGGTGCCGCCGTTGCCGGTGTAGAAGCAGACATTGCCCGAGGGGCAGTCGGCGTACGAGGCGGCCGCCACCTGCGACGGGCCGGACGGCGCGGCCGTCGCCGGTGACCCGCCCGCGACGAGCAGCCCGAACAGCAGCACGACGATAGCGACCGTCGACCGGATCGCTGTCTGCAGTTTCATCACGTTTCTCCCGTGTGTCGAACGTCGCCGCACGGATCGGGCGGCGTGAATGGCTGGCCACAGATTCCGGCACTATCGGGAACCCGATCAACGACATTCCGGCCTGGCTAAAACACCACAGTGGACGGCACGATGACGAGGTGCTGCGAATCCATTTCACGGTCGCCGACGTCGCCCGGGTCCGGATGGCCGTCCTGGGTCCGCTGGCCGAACTGCAGCTGAGCATGTCCGTGCTGCAACGACCGCAGAAGCGCACACTGCTCGACGGCTGGCGCCACCCGGCCCTGGCCGCCACGCGCAGGCTGCCGCCGGACGTGGCCGACATCGCCCGCCATCTGGCGCCCGCGCCCGGCTTCGTCGACCTGTTCACCCTGCTCGGGGCCTCCGACAGCCTCGCCGAGGGCATCGACCGGCTGTGCCACGCACCGGCCGGACCGCTACGGGACGAATTCGCCTTCACCCCGCTCGACGCGGGTGTCCAGATTGGGTGGGTCTCCGACTTCGCGCACGGCGACCGCGCGGCCCGGATCCGGATGACGCACGCCTTGACCGATTTTCACGACGCGGCGATCGGACCGTACTGGCCACGCATCCGGGCGCTGCTCGACAACGAACGCGCCGCCCGCATCGACGTGATGGCCCGCCACGGACTGGACGCGATGCTGGCCGGGCTCGCACCGACACTGCAGTGGAAGCCGCCGGTCCTGGAGGTGCCGGCCTCGTTCGGCGTCAGCGCGTCCGGACCGGCCGCGGTCCTCGACGTACACCTGCGGGGTCGTGGTCTGCTCTTGGCCCCGTCGCTGTTCAACGACGCCGACCCCGGGCTCTACATACCCTGGAACGACGAGCCGGCCGTGCTGATCTACCCGGCGCCCCTCGACCCGGCGACCGCCCTGCGGTTGTGGCGCCGCCCCGGCGAACCCGGCGAACGGGCGCTGGCCGGCCTGCTCGGCGTGACCCGGGCTGCCGCGCTGCGGGTGATCGCCGACGGCTGCACCACCACCGAACTCGCCCAGCGGATCGGCATCTCACCCGGCGGCGCCAGCCAGCACGCCTCGGTGCTGCGCGAGGCGGGCCTGGTGGTGAGCCGGCGGCACCGCAACACGGTCCGCCACACCCTCACCGGGCTGGGCGCCGGCCTGCTCAATGCCGACTGACCCGGCAGCGGCCCGGGACCTCCGCGACCAGCCGGAACGCGTGGCCGGTGCGTTCGCCGGGAAAGCCGCGCCGTGGGCGGCCTTCTCATGACGGTCGAGATCTCCGCCGCCGCACGAGGGCCAGCACGGGGCCGTCGGCCAGAAGCAGCAGCAGTGGCCAATAGCCGGCGCCGGGTATGGCCATGGCGAGCACCAAGGCCAGCGCCAGGCACACGGCATTGCCGACCAGCTGCTCGAGGGACGTCCGGGGCGGAGATGACTCGGCCGGGTTGATCCGGCGAAGGGCGGTCGCGAGCACGGTGAGCGTGATGCTGCTCGCCAGCAGCACACCGATGTAGAGCGCGATCACCAGGGGTTCGTCGCCGTACGCGCCGACCATTTCGGCGGGAAAGGGCAGGACGACCACGCACAACAGCCACAGCGAGTTGATCCGCACGACGCGGTGGTCGATGGATTCCACCCGGTCGAACAGCTGGTGATGCACCGTCCAGATACGCCAGATGACGAAGAAGCTGAGCAGGAAGCTGGCGAACGGCACGACGTGATGGCCCACCAACTCGGCCGGGGTCTCGCCGTCCTCGATCGCCTCGGGCACCAGTTCGACCAGCGGCAGGACCAGCAGGGTCAGCGCGATTGCGGCGACGGCATCACTGAAGAAGGTCAGCCGTTCGGCGCGCAGCGGCGGGGTGGAGTCACTCATGAAGATGTCCTCGGAATAGGGGGACACCATTCTTATCATACGCCGTATGATAAGTCTGTGGCCGGTCGCCCAGGTAGACATACGACGTATGACAAGAATGGCTCGGGGGTGCGGTGGCCAGGCGGGACGGCAGGCTCACTAGAGTGGTGAGCCATGTCGACCGGTGAGCACACCCACGGGTCGGTGTGGCTGCGACCGGCGCGCACGCCGCGAGCCGCCAAGGGACAGGCCTTCACCCGTGACGACCTGGCGAGCAGCGCCGTCGCGCTCGCCGACCGGGACGGCCTGGAGGTGGTGTCGATGCGCCGGGTCGCCGCGGACCTCGGCATCACCGCGATGTCGCTCTACTGGTACATCGACACCAAGGATCAGCTGCTGGAGCTCATGGTCGACCGCGTGTTCGCGGAGCAGCGCCCGACCTCCGGCGACGACTGGCGATCCCGGCTACGGTCGATCGGCCGCGACACCCTGGAGCTCTACCGCGCACACCCCTGGTTCGTGCACGCCCTCGGCCGTCCAGGGCCGCTGCCCGGCCCGGGACAGCTACGCCACTGGAACGACCATGTGCGTGCGCTGACCGACCCGGCGATCACCCCGCGCCTGGCCCCGCAGGACGTCACCCTCGCCGTCGGCACGATCAAGAGCTTCGTCACCGGCTACGCTCTCAACCCGGCCACCGCGGTGCTCACCCCCTACGCCGGGCATCCGCAGATCGACCAGTACCTGCGCGACACCGTGCTCGGCAACGGGCTGGACGGCCTGCTGTCGGTGGCCGGCCTGCGGCACCGGTTCACCGAGGACCGCTTCGACAGCGGGCTCGAGATCGTCCTCGACGGCGTGCACGCCCGCCTGTTCGGCGGCGCCGGGTCCTGACCGGCGCGAGCCGTCAACGCGACGGCAGCGGCTCCGGCTGCTCCACGCTGTCGTCCTGGTCGCTCAGCCAGCCCCGCTTCGCCGCCAGCACGGCCATCTGGAAGCGGGTCCGGGCGCCGAGCAGGGCGCCCGCATCGCTGATGTGCTGCTGAACGGTACGGCGGCTCACGTCGAGGATCCGGGCGATCGTCTCGTCCTTCATGCCGACCGCCATCATCCGCAGGATCTCCCGCGTCCGCAGCTCCCGCCCCGACGCCGGCAGCTCGGAGCGTCTCGCCAGCGACACCGGCTCGGCGCGCTGCCACACGCTCTCGAACAGGGCGACCAGCGCCATCACGAGGGCGGGGGAGTGGACCACCAGGGAACCCGACGACGGACGGTCCAGCCAGACCGGCAGCATCGCCGCGGCCCGGTCGAAGATCACCAGCTTGACCGGGATCTGCGAGGTCAGCCGTAGTTTGCCGCCCCGGCCTGTCCCGTGCAGCGCCGTCACGAGCGATGTCGCGTCGGAGAAGCCGTCGGTCTCGTACACCGATCGCATCCGCACGCCGGGCATCACCTCGACCGCCTCGGCCGACGCCGCCGCACCCGTCACATACGGTGGCTTCGCCAGATGCAGCACCTCGACCGAGCTGCCCATCAGCAGCTGGCGATAGCGCGCCGGCACCTGGTCCTCGCTCTTCAGCACCTCCACCATGTCGGTCGCGCGCGGCCCGGACACCGCCTCGTGCGCCTCGGAGAGCCGCTCCACCAGATCCTCGACACGGGCCAGCTCGGCCCGGCGGCGGGCCAGCAGGGCGCCGAGCGACGAACGCGGCGGCGCGGCCGCCCATCGCGGTCCCGTGCCGCCGATCCGCGACGCCAGGGCCGACTCCGCGAGATGCCCCAGCGCGCGCTCCGCCTCCGACGGCGACACCCCGGCCGCGGACGCCACCTCGTCACGGTCCGCCGACCGCACCGACACCAGGTGCTCCAGCACCCGGCCGGCCAGTGGATCCAGACCGGTCGCCGACCACGGCACATTCGTCTCGCCCATAGGTTCTACGTCCCTCCGGGTCGAGCATGCGCACGGCTTCTCTCGCCCGAATGAATCGGCGATTACGGATCTGTAAGAAGCGGCTCCGGTGTGGACAACGGGCGGAACTGCTCACTTGCGCAAGTGCACAACGTCGTTCTTGTGGCCGTCGCCGATATCGCGGTGAGGTGGGCTGAGCCTGTTCACAACCCCGCAGGAGCATCAGTTGCGCAGATCCAGGGCACTCCCCGTGATCGCCGTTCTGGCCTCGGCCGCCATCCTCGGAACCACCGCCCGGGCCGCGACCGCGGCACCCCCGGCGCCGGAGGGATCCGTCCCGGTCACCGTGGCGCCGCCGACGGACACCCCCGCCCTCGTGGACGACGTCGCCGACCCGGTGGACGCCACGATCGCACCGGACCAGGCCGCCAAGACCCACCTCACCGGGCACAAGGATCGCTATCGCATCGATGATCCGGCCGGCACGCTCACCACCGCGAGCGTCGAGACCGAAGGCGTCCGGGAGACCGTCCGGCTCGACCAGAAGTACAAGGGCCTGCCCGTGTTCGGCGCCCAGTACGTCGTGCGTACCGAGAAGACCGCCGGAAAACGCACGGTGACCGGAACGTCCGGCACCTACTTCACCGAGCTGGACGTCGACACCGGCGTGACCACGATCCCCGCCGCGGTCGCCGTGTCCCGGGCGGTCGACGAGGTCCGCCGGAGCCTGCACCCCGGCGCGGCGGTCGTCGGCTCCGCCCCGCGCCCCGGCACACCCGCCACCGACCTCTCCGGCACCGACCAGGGGCTGCTCGTCATGCCGACCGGCGCCGGCGTGCTCGCCCGCCGCGTGCTCGTCAAGGGCAGGGACACCGTGACGGGCCGGCCCGTGCTCCGCGACGTGTACGTGGGCGCGACGACCGGGGTGCCGCTGCTGAGCGTCAGCCGGATCAAGACCTTCGCCACCGACCAGCAGGCCGCCGCCCTGGCCGCCGAGGGCACCGCCGCCGTGCCGCCCGCCACGAAGCAGCCGCGCCGGGCCGGCGACGGGACCGGGTCGGTCGCGGGCCAGGGCACCACCCTGCACGGCGCCACCGTGCCGCTCGCGCTCCTCGACGCCGGCTCCTACCTGATGATGGACGTGACCCACCGCCGGCCGAGCGGCGCGACGGTGCCGATCACCACCTGGGACGGCCGGGGCTGGGACTACTACAACCTGCTCGACGGGCAGTTCCCCGAGGGCATGACGCCGTTCGCGTCACCGACCACCACGCTCGGCGCCGACCTCACCGCCGCCGGCGCCGTCGACGCCGCCTGGGACGCCACACAGGTGTACGAGTGGTACCGGACGAAACTCGGCCGCGACAGCCTGGACGACCAGGGCATGCCGATCGACTCCGTCGTCGGGATCACCTACGGCGGCTACCCGTTCGTCAACGCCTACTGGGACGGCACCCGGATGGTGTACGGCAGCGGCGACGACGAGTACCTGCCGCTCGCCGCCGACCCCGACGTCGTCGGCCACGAGATGACCCACGGGGTGGTCGAGCACACCGCGAACCTCGTCTACGCCGGACAGTCCGGCGCTCTCAACGAGGCCCTCGCCGACTACTTCGGCAACGCCATCGACGTCGACACGTCGGGCACGCCGATGTCCGACCCCCAGGCCGGCCTGCTCGGCGGCGACCTCTGCCGCACCCTGGCGCCGGCCGCCTGCGCCCTGCGCGACCTCGACGACGGCGCCACCACCGCCGACTTCCAGCACCTCATCGACACACCCTCGATGGACGACGGCGGTGTGCACCTCAACTCCACGATCGTGTCCGGCGCCCTCTGGGACCTGCGCCAGAAACTCGGCACGACGACCGCCGACAAGATCGTCTACCGGGCGCTCACCGACTACCTGACGCCCATGTCGGACTTCGTCGACGCCCGCGAGGCGGTGCTCGCCTCCGCCCGGTCGTTCCGCCTGAGCAAAACCGACCTCACGGTGGTACGCACGGCGTTCGACTCCCGTGGGATCACCGCGCAATGGAAGGCGAACCTGTACGGCAAGGGCACCAAGGTCCTGATCGACCGGCTCAACACCGGGATGTACGCCGACATGAAGGCCGGCACCGCGGGCGGCTGGTTCGCCGTGCCACGGTCGGACGCCAACCGCACCGAGCCGACAGCGATCTGGACCGGCCGCACCGACGGAAAGGGCAAGCTCCACCGGATCTCCCCGGCCGACGGGAGCATCAACGGCTTCCCGCACACCGACGGCAAGCGGGTCGTCTGGCTGTCGATCGCGCTCGACCCCGCCTCACCGACCTACGAGACCAACCGCATCCTGTCGGCGCCCATCGGCGGCGGCCGGGTCAAGGAGCTCTATCGCTCCCCGGAACGCATCAACGGCCTCGGCTTCGACGGCGACATCGTCGCGTGGAGCCAGTACGACCCGGCGCAGGGCTACCTCGACGTCGTTCGCTACCTGCGCGGCGACTCGCCGGCCGTGCAGACGCTCGCCCATCCCGGGTGGTTCGGCAACGCGACGGCGCCGAGCGTCAAGGGCGGGAAGATCTCGTACGTGCGCTACGAGATCTACCAGCAGCCCGACGCCGGTGGGCACCAGTGGTCGCTGGGCGTCGAGGTCCACGACGTCCGGACCGGGAAGACGACCTACGCCGGCGGTGACGGCGGCGCGGAGCGGATGAGCTATCCCGACCTGTCCGGCACCGGCGTCGCCTGGATGACCGACCGCGACTACGGCACGATCGTCGACGGTCAGTGGAGCAAGGGCGCCTACCACGACTCGGTGCGGCTCTTCGATTTCGCCACCCGCACCAGCCGCCTGCTGTTCGAGGAGAACTCGCCGCAGGCGATCCGGGCCGTCACCGTCGCGCTGTCCGACACGACCCTCACCGTCACCGAGGAGGCGCCGGTGGAAGCCTGGATGGCCAACGGTGGTTACCCGGACAACTCGCTCAACCCGAAACTCAAGCAGTACACCTTCCAGGGCAGGTACGTCGGCCCGGCGTCCTGCAGCCCCGGCGCGCAGATGTACGCGACAGCGGCGACGGGACGCGAGGTGATCTACATGGACTCGTCGGCGTCCGGGTTCGGCCTGGCGTACGCGACGGGAGCCAAGTCCTGCAAGTAGTGCCGGTCAGCCGCCCTTCGGCATCGGCTCGGAACCCTCCGGAGCAGGGCGTGGTGGGGCACACTCCAGTGTGCCCCACCACGGCGTGCGTCAGGCAGTGCCGGAGGCGACCGGGTGGTCGAGGCGGGCCGCCGTGGTGCGGGCGCGGGTCAGCCGTACAGCAGCTCCTTGATGCGGTCCAGAGCGGCGACGGCCGATGGCTGATCGCGGCGGCCGAGGCCGCAGCTGGTGGAGACGTCCGCGGGGGCGCCCAGCGCATCCTCGACGTAGCCGCGGATGCGCTGCTGGGTGTGCAGGTCCTGCTTCTCGTGCGCGTAGCCCGCGACGAACCGGGCGCCGCCGAGACTCAGGTCGCGCAGCGGGCGGTAGAAAGCCGGATCGTCGGCCGGCGGGTTGTCGGCGGCGGCCAGCGGGCCGTGGAGGTACCGCAGCGGCCGGTCGGCGGGCCAGCGGGCGGCCAGCGCGTTGGCCAGATCGACCACCGGCCCGGCATCCTTCAGGGCGCCGAGGGCCCGGTGGTTGAGATCACCCAGGCACAGGTGTACGCCGAACTCGGCGCCCGCCGGAGCGGCGAGAGCCAGCGCGGTCACCCGTGTGGCGAGCCACCGGGCGAGCGGCTTGCGAGCGGGCGCCGGCATACGGGTGAGCAGGATCAACTCGACCGGGATCTCGATCTGGAACAACACGTCGCCGCCGGTCGTCGCGTGGACCTCACGCATCTCCCGGGCGAGGGCGCCGGCGAACCGGTCCGCGTACCGCAGCATGCCGGCCGGCCCGAACGTGAACATCGCCAGATCGAGCGCTCCGGGAACGCCGACCTGGAAGCGGGGGCCACCGGTCGTGGCGCGCTGGGCGTGATAGGCCGGGAGCGAGGCCTCCGCTGCCGCGGCGATGCCCAGGTCGATGGTCTCCGCGGTGAGCTGTCCGCCGCGGCGCACCCGGTATCGGGGTGTCGCCTGGTAGCTGGACCAGTCGCCGGTGCGGACCAGGTCCAGCGCCGGGTGGTGCCGGAAGCCGTCGATGATCGTGGTGATCCAGGAACGCCGGTCGCCGGTCTCCCCGTCGGGCAGGTAGTCCAGATCCGCCCCGAGCCGGGTGGCGGCGATCCGCATCGCCTCGGCGGCGTCGTCGGCGGGGAAGCTGCCGACCAGGTGGGCGCGTCGCGTGGTGGCTTTGCCGTCGCTGTCGGACGAGCTGTCGCGCGAGGTGGTGCGAGAAGTCACGGACCGCAACCTACCGTTGCGTCGCGCGGTCCCGCCAGCCGGTGGTCGTACACGGTCAGGCCCGCGACGCGCCGGGCTTCGACCGGCGCCGTGATACTCCAAGCCTCCGCGTGCCGGCCGGAGCGAGCACCAGCTCCGCGTCGGCGACCGGTACCGGCCCCTGCTGCGCGGCCGCGCCACCCTTCGGTGGCTGCCGCGGCCGGTCAGGTCAGGTCCAGGGTGAACTCGGCCCGGTGGACCTGGCCCTCGATCTGGAACTCGAGGAACGCGCGGTAGCGACCGGCCCCGGGCGCCGAGACGTTGAAGCGGATCGCGCCATCGGCCAGTTCGGGGTCGGGATGCACGTGAACGTAGCCCAGGTCGCCTTCGCGCAGGACGACCAGGTGGCCGTAAGCGCCCAGATAGCGTTCGAGAACAGCCGGGCCGGGGGCGCCGGAACGGACGACCCGGAATGAGGTCGGGACCGTCACGCCGACCTGGGGAGTTCCCTCCATCGTGACCGTGAACGGGCCGGCCTCGGCTCGGTCGGCGGCTGCGGGCAGCTCGGTCTCGGCGGCGTCGCCGGGCACATGGTGGTCGACGCCCAGCACCAGCGGGGTGGTGGCGCCGCCGACGGTGGCCACGGTGAAGTCGGCGAAGATACGGTAGGCGCCCGCGCGGGGCAGGGTCAGCGGCACCGTCCACAGGCCGTCGGGCGACATGGCGGGATGTAGATGCTGGAAGCCTCCGAGGTCACGACCGGCCACCACCAGGTGCAGCGGCTTGTCGTGCACGGCCGCGAAGCGGGTGGCGGGCTGCTGGTTGGCGCCGACGATGCGGAAGGCGTAGTCGACCGTACGGCCGGCCGGCTGGGAGCGCCGTACCGGCTGCAACGTGTAACCGCCGGAGCTGACCGTGGTGCCACCTGCCTCGACCGTGGCCACCCCGCCGCCGACGCCGTGCTGGTGGCCGGTCATGTCCTGCGCCGCTGCCGGAGCCGCCGGCACCGGCGCGGCGGCCGGTGGCCGTTGCGAGGCGGCGGCGGTCGTCCGGCCCAGCGCGTAACCCCCGATGAGTGCCACCACGACGGCGCCGAACGCGATCGGCGCCAGGGCCACCGTGCGGCGAGCCGGCGTCTCGCCCGCCGCTCCGGCCTTCGCCGCTCCGGCCTTCGCCGCTCCGGCCTTCGCCGCGCCGGCTGCGGGCGTGCCGCTCCTCGCTGCCGCGCCCCTCGCGACGGTGCGCCGAGGTGGGCCGGATCCCGCGGACGTGCGGCGGCGCCAAAGGCTGACTCCGGCCGCCGCGGTCAGGGCGACGGCGATCCCACCGAGCCAGCCGAGCCAGTTGGCGCCGCCTTCGACCGGGGCGGCCGGAACAGGCGTGACCGGAATGGCGGCTGCCGGCAACGCTGCCGCCGAACCGGCTGCCACGGGCGTGGCCGTCCCGCTCAGTGCCGGACCGGCCTGGCCGGTCGGGGGAGTCCATCCCGCCGGAGCCGGCGTCACCGGCCCGGCGTATTTGAAGGTCACCGTGCCGTGCACATCGTCCCCGTCCGAAGCCCGGGACTGGTAGTCGATCCGGTACTCCCCGGTGGCCGGCAGGTGGGCCACCCGCACCCGGGCCGGGAACCCGGTCGTGTACTGCCGCGGCTCGAACCTGCCACCCTCCATGAAGTACTCGGTGACCGGCTTGTCCAGCGGCCGGGGACTGGAGTGCTCCCACCCGTTGTCGACCCGCCCGCCCGTGGGCGCGGTGATCGCGAAGTACGCGTTGTCCGGCACCTTCTCGGTGAAGAACAGCTCCACGTCGTTCAGTGGAGTGTTCACTGTCGCTCCGCCGGCCGGGACGGACATGCCCAGCGTGCCGTGGGCGGAGGCCGGCGCGGGCACGGCGAACACGAGCACGATGACGGCAGCGACCGCGAGGACGACTCGGTGGAGGAGGCCCATCGCACCATCCTCGGAGAACGGAAGGTTTAGTCAAGCATCGAGATCTTTTTATTCGTCAGACCGAAGTTCTGCCTTCGGTGGCCCTTTCGGCGTCCGCCGCCTCACCTATGTGGACCACACCGCGTCGGGGCGGGCGCCGGACTTCCCCGAGGCCCGCACTGCGTACGGTGATCGAGGCCTTTCCGCCCTTCGCCGGCGAGGTGGCGCTGGACGTCGTCCACGACACCGCCGTCGGCATCGACGATCAGCCCCTTCACCCGGTTGGCGCTCCAGCGCTCCGTCTGCTCGAAGGTGGTGAAGTGTCCCGATCCGACCGTGTGCGTGTCCGGATCGGCGAAGAGGTGGTGCAGGTCGACGGCGTCTTCGGCGGTTCGTACGTCATAAGGGGTTGCCCCGGAATGCCGGCGGTATCCCGGGGCACTTTCGCCTCGGCGACGTCCGGCGGTCAGACCGCTCGCAGTTCCATGGCGTGGTAGCCGGCGCCGACGGGATAGGTCGTCCCGCGCTGCCAGCCCGTCGCGGCGAAGAGGGCGTCGAACTCGCCGAGGCCTCGTTCCCTGCCGTCGGTCAGAGCCAGCATGGCCAGGTCGGAGACAGCGGTGAAATCCGGCTCGCCGAGTTCGCCGAGGAGCATCTCCACGACGACGGCGCGTCCGCCGGCCGTCGTCGCGGCGCGGCAGTTACCCAGGATGGTGCGGCAGCGGTCGTCGTCCCAATCGTGCAGCACCGTCTTGAGCAGGTGCAGATCCCCGGCCGGAACGGCGGTGAAGAAGTCCCCGGCCACTGCGGTGAAGCGGTCGGACAGGCCGTGCTTCGACGCGTTCCGGCGGGCGATCTCAGCCGCGTGAGGCAGGTCGAGCACCACCCCCGTCAGGTCGGGCCGGTCCGCGATCAGGCCCAGGACCAGATGCCCGTCGGCGCCGCCGCGTGGCGCCCGGCACGTCGGCCAGGGTGCTGATCCTGCCCGACTCGGTGCTCGGCCCGGGGCTCGACGACCGGCGTATCGTCGGGTTCGTCGCCTCGCCCGAGATGCGCCTCGTGACCGCCTATGCGGACCTGCTCGGCGAGACGGTGCACGATCTCGGGCCGGGCGGCGTGACGGCCGCCCGGGACGCGATGCTCGAACTGGTCCGCGGCGCGGTGCGGCGCGACTTCGACGACGTCGAGCCGCGGCTGTCGGCCCCGCTGGTCCGGGCGGCACGGCAGGTCATCGACGAGCACCTCGACGACCCGGATCTGTCCCCCACAGCGGTGGCACGTGAGCTGCGAGTGTCGGTGCGCGCGTTGCACCGGGCGTTCGCCACGGCCGGCGAGTCGGTGGGGGCCTGCATCCGGCGCCGGCGCCTCGAGCGCGCCCGGCAGGACCTGACCGCCCCGCTCGGCGGCTGGACGGTCTCCGACGTGGCCGCCCGATGGCACTTCGCCGACAGCAGCCATTTCATCCGCGCCTACCGCAAGCAGTACGGCGAATCGCCGGGCCGGTTTGTGCGATCCCGCAGACCGCAGCAGCATGCGTCGTGAACGCTCTGGGCGTGGGTGGCGGTTCGTCTAGGCCGGGAACCCGTGGTGGCGAGGAGTCGAATCCATTTGTCGTAACCAGTCGATAGGGTGCCGCCCATCGTCCATCGAGGTGGGGAGACAGGGTGCGCATCTTCGAGCACCGGAGCGCGGGATCGGCGAAGTTCTGGCAGGTGTCGCGGGAGGGCACGGCGGTCACGGTCCGGTTCGGACGTGTCGGCGCCACCGGGCAGACACGGGTGAAGGACCTCGCCACCGAGGAGGCGGCGGGCCTGCACATGGCCGGCCTGATCGCGGAGAAGATCAAGAAGGGGTACGTGGAGGTGGCCGCCACCGCCGGACCGGCGGCGCCGGCACGGGCGGCCCTTCCCGCACCCGCGATCGGCCCGGCGCACGAGGAGCCGGGTGACGACGAGCCGGTCGAGCTTCCGGACGAGGACAGGTTCGTCCTTCCCGACGTGTGGGTGCGCCGGATCCGGCCGCGCCGGGGCGGCCGGCCGGGTCCGCGGCTGCCCTCGCTCGCCGGCGCCGTGAACAAGGCCGGCGACATCGTCGCGGAGGCACACGATCATCGCGAACGGGTGCTGGCGGACCGGCGCAGCGAGCCGGACCTGGTGGCCGCCGCCCGCGCGTTCCTGGACGGGAGCCGGATCACCCCACTCGGCGCGGCGGCGGCCGCATGGTCGTCCTGGAGCGTTTTCGACTCTGCGCATGTCAAGCCGGCGGTCGCCGACGGATGGATCGCGGCCCACGGGCTGACCTTCGCGGCGCGGGCGGTCCTGGAGCTGAGCGGTCTGCAGAACGGATATGGCGAGCATCTCGGCCGCAACGAGCGCATCTCGTACTGGCTGGGCGCCCCGTGGCGGCTCGCGGCTGAGCGGGTGCGGGCCCGCCTCGCCGTCGCCGACGACGCGGCCTACGCGCAAGCCCGGCAGGCGATCGAGGCCTACCGGTCGACGAAGCAGCACCTGCTCGCGGCGTTCCTGCTCCCCACCGAGCCGGGGTGGCTCGGCGAGGACTGTCCCGCAGAGCTGCGCGAGGACGCGCTGGCCGCGTTCGTGGTGTCCACCACGCCGGAGTGGGAGCGGATCAGCCACCGCGTCCGCGCGTTCGACCTGGCGCCGTCGCTCGGGTTGCTGGCCACGGTCCTCGATGTGATCGGGCCGGCGGCGGTGGGGGCGCGTCTGCTCGAACTGGCCGGCCGGAACGGCTGTTCCGAGGAGCGGCGTGCGGTGTTCAACGGCCTGACGCTGATTCCCACCGACGAGGCGTTCGAGGCGCTGGTACGCCACGCCGACGACGACCTCACGGAGCCCGCGCTGCTGGAGGCCGCGGAGCGGTTCCCGGTGCGTGCCCTGCGTCTGCTCGGGCTCGCGTCCGGCACTCCGGGCAGCCACCGCCGCATCACCGAGCTGCTGCACCGGCGGGTGACCGCGAACCCGGAGATCGCCCGCGCGGCGCTGCCCGTACTGCCGGACGCCTCCCGCCGGCAGATCGAGCCGATCCTCGCCTCGCTGTCCACGCTGCCGCCCGCACCGGCCGAGCTGCTGCATCCGCTGCTGGCGGCGCCACCGTGGACCCGGGCGCGCACGGTGGTCACCGCGACCGTGGTCGACGGCCTCACCCCGCCGGACCTGACCCGGGTGTGCCGGCCCGGCGGCGAGCGTGAGGCGGCCCTGGCCCGGTTCGAGAGGGACGCGCCGCTGAGCGGCCCGGCGGAGTGGGAGCGTACGGCGGCGAACCTGCGTGCGGGACGCCGGCAGCATCCGGCCGACGAGGAGAGATTCTTCGCCGAGGCGCCGCGGGCGATGACCGACGAGTTCCTGGCACGCTGGCGGCCTACCGAGTTCTGGTCCCCGAGATGGACCATGCCTCGCCTGTCGGCCCGCTTCGACGTGGAGGCCGTGCCGGTGCTGGTGCACTGTGCCCGCCGCACGGACATGCCGGACCTCTACGGCTCCCTGCTGCTTCCCGCCGAAGGCCTCGACGTCGCGGTCCTGATGGCGGAGTGGCTGGGCGGCGGGAAGCCGGTGCGGCGGATCGCGGTGTCCTGGCTGCGCCAGCACCCCGAGTCGGCGGCCCGCGAGCTGACGCCCGCCGCGGTCGGTCCGGCCGGTGCGGCACGCCGCTTCGCGGAGCAGGCCCTGCGTACGGTGGCCGCAGCGGGCCACGAGGACGTCGTCCGCCACGCCGTGCTCGCCTACGGGCCGGCCGCCGCCACCGCCGTGGACGAGCTGCTGTCCATCGATCCGGTGGAGATCCTGCCGAAGCGGATGCCGGACCTGCCGGCATGGGCCACCGACGCCGCGGCGCTCGCCCCGGTTCTGCTGCTCGATCGCCGTCACGCTTTGCCGGCCGCGACCGTGCGGCACCTGTGCACCATGCTGGCGTTGTCGCGGATCGGCACGCCGTACCCGGGCGTCACGATCGTGCGGGAGACCCTGGACCGGGCCTCGCTGGCCGAGTTCGGCTGGTCGCTGTTCCAGAGCTGGGAGTCGGCGGGACGCCCGTCGAAGCAGAGCTGGGCTCTGGAGGCGCTGGCACTGACCGGTGACGACGACACGGTCCGCCGGCTCGCACCGATCATCCGCGCCTGGCCCGGCGAAGGCGGACACGCTCGTGCCGTGACCGGCCTCGACGTGCTCCGCGAGATCGGCTCCGAGGTGGCCCTCATGCACCTGCACAGCATCGCGCAGAAGGTGAGGTTCGCCGGGCTGAAGCATGCCGCGCGGGAGCGGATCGACGTCGTCGCCGGGGAGCTGGGCCTCACCGCCGAGCAACTGGCCGACCGGCTGGTGCCCGACCTCGGGCTGGACGCGCGAGGCCGGCTCACCCTCGACTACGGACCGCGCCGCTTCGTGGTGGGCTTCGACGAGCAGCTCAAGCCGTACGTGGCCGACGACGACGGCATGCGGCGCAAGGACCTGCCGAAGCCCGGCGCCCGGGACGACGAGGCGCTCGCCTCGGCCGCCTACCAGACGTTCGCCACGCTGAAGAAGGACGTCCGCCAGGTGGCCGCGGACCTGATCCACCGGCTGGAGACGGCGATGGTGGTCCAGCGGCGGTGGACCGTCGACGAGTTCCGGCGGCTACTGGTCGGGCACCCGCTGATGCGGCACGTGGTGTCGCGTCTGGTCTGGGCGACGTTCACCGCGGACGGGGCGGTGGGCACCGCGTTCCGGGTGGCCGAGGACGGCAGTCTCGCGGACGTCGACGACAAGGAGTTCGCTCCGGCCGACCATGTCCCGGTCGGCGTGGCCCACCCGCTGCACCTGGAGTCCGACCTGACCTCCTGGATGCAGTTGTTCACCGACTACGAGATCCTCCAGCCGTTCCCGCAGCTCCAGCGGCCGGTCCGGCGGCTGACCGCGGAACAGGCGGCCCAGCAGCGACTGACCGAGTTCGTCGGGGCGCACATCGCGGTCGACCGGTTGCTGAAGCTGGAACGGCGCGGATGGTGGCAGCGCAGCTCGCCGATGGACGCGGGCATCCAGGACACCATGGAGTGCCACCTGCCGGGCCGGGGCGCCCTGACTTTCCCCCTCGACCCGGGGATCAGCGTCCAGTACCCGCACGAGGACCCGGTGCAGACGATGCGTGACGCGCGCCTGTCCGGGGCGCCGGACTTCGCGGCCCTGGAGCCGGTGATCGTCTCAGAACTGCTGTGCGACCTGCACTATCTGCGGCACGGCGGGACAATGCGGTAGGCGGAACGGTCCCTCCCTCGACACCGGGCGACCGGCGGTCGCGGGCCGGGCCGGATCCGCGGTCGCCCCCCGGACGGCGTCGAGCACGCTCGGGTCGTACCCCCGGATCGCTTTTGATCGATGACGCCGTGTCGTGAGCCTTTCGTCGTGTGGTGAGCGTTCATGGGTGCGCGAGCCTAGAGTGATGGCAGATCGCAGTCGCCGATGGGGGTCGTCGCGTGTCACAGGTCCGGGTTCACAACTTCTCCATCTCCCTCGACGGTTTCGGCACCGGTGAGGGTCAGAGCCTGGAGGAGCCTTTCGGTCACGCTGGGCAACGTCTGCACGAGTGGTTCTTCGGCACCCGGACGTTCCGCCGGATGCACGGCGAGGGCGGTGGTGGCGGCGTCGGTGTCGACGATGCGCTGGCGGGCACCTGGGCCACCGACATCGGCGCGGAGATCATGGGGCGCAACAAGTTCGGGCCCCAGCGCGGCCCCTGGACCGACGAGGACTGGCAGGGCTGGTGGGGCGACAATCCGCCGTTCCACACCCCGGTGTTCGTCCTGACCCACCACCCGCGCCCGTCGCTCACGATGAAGGGCGGGACCACCTTCCACTTCGTCGATGCGTCCCCGGCGGACGCTCTGGCGATGGCCCGGGAGGCGGCGAACGGCCTCGACGTCCGCATCGGCGGCGGACCGTCGGTGGTCCGTGACTTCCTCGCCGCCGACCTCATCGACCACCTGCACGTCTCGATCGTGCCGATCGTGCTCGGCCGGGGCGTACGGCTCTGGGACGGTCTCGAAGGACTCGAACAACGGTTCACCACCGAGTGCGTGACCACGCCCAGCGGCGTCACCCACCTGACGTTCACGCGTCGCGGCCCGCATTCGTCGCCACGTCCTTGACCGGCGGTGAGGGGCATCTTCACCCCGAGCCGGTGAGACCGGTGCGCGGCAGGCGGCCGTCGGCCACGAGGTCGCCGCGCTCGCCCTCGATGAGGCGATCAACACCTGTCCGCCGCCCCGGACGATCGAGGGTGCGGTTCTGAACGTCCCGGAGACTGGACATCAGGGGCGACAATGCCCGGCATGTGCCGTACCACCGGAGAGGTGTCATGACGGGTTCGACAGCGCAGGGATATGCCTTCGACAACGCCAGCGACCAGGCCGGCGACCACCACGATGCCCTCGGGCAGCTGCTGAACGCGCAGACCCGGCAGTTCATCGGCGACCTGATCGACCTGCCCGGAACGAGCTGTCTCGAGATCGGTGCGGGCGCCGGCAGCATCGCGGTCTGGCTGGCCGATCAGGGCGCCGAGGTGCTGGCCACCGACATCGCGCCGCAACACATCCCGGCCCGCCGGGGGCTGACCGTGCGCCGGCACGACGTGGTCACCGACGATCCGCCCGGCCGGTTCGATCTCGTGCACGCCCGCCTCGTGCTCGGCCACCTGCCGCGACGCGAGCAGGCCCTGCGGCGGATGATCGGGGCGCTCAAGCGGGGCGGGGTGCTGCTCACCGGCGACTACATGGTGGCGCCGGGCGCCTTCGTCGCGGACGCGCCGGACCGGCGGACCGGCGAGCTGCTGTCCCGTTATCTCCCGGCGCACGTGCGGGCGCTCTCCGCCCATGGCAACGACCCGGAGTGGCCGCACCGGGCACCCGCCGCGTTCGCCGCCGCCGGCCTCACCGACGTGAGCTTCCGGCTGCACGGCGGCAGCTGGCGCGGCGGCGGCGCCGGGTGCCGGCTCCTGCTGGCCGGGATCCCGCAGCTGCGGGGCGCGCTGCTGGAACACGGACTGACCGAGGACGACCTGACCGCGACCACCGCGGCGCTGGCCGATCCCCGGCTGCTGCTCAACGGGTTCCTCTTCGTGCAGACAAGCGGCCGGTCAGCCGAGCCCGCCGATTCGTGAGCGACACGCCGCTCGGGACCTGAAGGGACGACCAGCCACCATGACCGACACCGATCGAGAAATGCTGCGCACCACGTTCGGCGAGGACGCCGAACTCTACGACCGTTGCCGCCCCCGCTATCCACCTCAGCTGTTCGCCGACCTCGCCGAACTCGCCGGTCTCGGCCCGCACGCCCGGGTGCTGGAGATCGGGTGCGGCACCGGCCAGGCGACACTGCCCCTGGCCCAACGGGGATGCACCGTCGTCGCGATGGACCTCAGCCCCGACATGGCCGCCATCGCCCGACGCAATCTCGCACCATTCCCGAACGTCACTGTCGTCGCCTCCGCGTTCGAGGACTGGCAGCCCTCGACCGGACCCTTCGACGCGGTGCTCTCCGCGACCGCGTTCCACTGGCTCGACCCCGACGTTCGGATGATCAAAGCAGCTGACCTGTTGCGTCCCGCTGGAGTCCTCGGCATCGTCTCGACCCACCACATCGCCGGCGGGACGAACGCCTTCTTCGCCGACGCCCAGCGGTGCTACGAACGCTTCGACCCCGCGACACCACCGGGCATGCGCCTGACCAGCCACGACGAGACTGCCGACGAGGCAGCGGAATTCGAGCGATCGGCGCGCTTCGGCCCGGTCGAGTTCCGTCGCTACGACTGGCAACAGACCTACACGGCCGACGAGTACCTGGACCTGCTCATGACCTACTCCGGCCATCGAGCCATGAAGCCGCAGGCCCGGCGCGACCTGTTCGCCTGCATCGCCCACCTGATCGACAACGTCCACGGCGGACGGATCACCAAGCAGTACCGGACTCGGCTGGCTCTCGCGGTCAGGACACGGTGACGCCGAGCGAGGGGAGGGACCGCCGTGAGCTGGTCGATGCTGATGTACCGAAACCATTGGGCCTTCGCGCACGATGTCCAGCAGGACGCGTTCATGGAGTCCGCCGCGAGGTACGTCGCGGCGGCCCCGAAGTACTCGGCGGTGCCGTGGCTGCTGCAGTGGCGGGAGTTCTGGCTGTACTCGGCCGGTAATCAGGGAAACGGCGCGAGCTGCATCGGCGCCGACGAGTTCCTGACCGACGACGGGCGCGTCGAGGATTTCCGCGAGTTCCTCCGTGACTATCGATCGTGGCTGGCTGCCGGGGCCGACGACGAGCATGCCGCGGCCGGGCTGAACACCGTCTCGCTCATCGCCTATGCCGAGACCGCCGACGCCGTTCTCACCGGGGACGAAAGCCACCCGAACGTCCACCGGACGCAGGAGGCGGAAGCAGCCCCGTGACGACACCGAGCCGGGCGGCGCTGCACCACAGCACATCCGCGATGTTCATCCGGCTCAGCCGCGGCGTGGTCAGATCCGCGCCGTGATCCGCGGATGGGTCGGGCCGATCACCCTGTCGCCCGGTTACGCGAGCACGAGAGGGCTGGGCGGATGTTGAGCACACTGACCGGGTCCGCATGGCCCGCCCGTGGGGCAGAGGTGTGCGTCTCCCGGTGAGTGGCGCGGCCTGCCGGCCCGCGGCGAGTAGGCTGATCGTTCGTTCTCGGACGGGGGAGGCCGGCGTGGACTATGGCGACAAGCTCTTCTGGCTCTCGGTGGTGATTCAGCGCAAGTACGCGCAGATCTGCGCCGAGTTCGACCTGACCCCCTCGCAGGCCACGCTGATCTGCGCGGTCAGGAACGAGCCGCGGCAGATGGCGGATCTCGCCGCGTCGCTGGGCATGACCAAGAACGCTCTGAGCCAGCTGGTCGATCGCACCGCGCGGCGCGAGCTGGTGGGCCGGTCGAGCTCGGCGCAGGACCGGCGGGTCGTCATGCTCAGCGCGACGCCCACGGGAAAGGTGCTCGGCGAGGCCATCTTCGCCGAGGTCGCCAAGCGCCTGCCCGAGATCGCGAGGAACCTCGACCCCGGCGACCAGCGTGACTTCGAGCGCGTGGCCACCGCCATCGTGGACACCTCGGACCTCTCCGCGCCCACCTCGAACCACCCGATCACACCGTGAGGGGCGCGCGATAGCCCCACCTTGACGAAGTTCATGGCGTGAACTATTTTCGTTCACGTCATGAACTAATGAGGGGTGGCCGCTATGAGCACACAGACAACCGGCACGATCGCCGTCTTCGGCGCGACGGGACAGCAGGGCGGGGCGGTGGTCGACGCCCTGCTCGACCAGAAGGCGCGGGTGCGGGCCCTGGTCCGCGACCCGGAGTCCGGCCGGGCTCAGGCGCTCGCCGCTCGCGGCGTCGAGCTGGCGGCCGTCCGGGCCGACGACCCGGCGTCGCTGGCCGCCGCGCTGGCGACGGTCGCGGGGTTCTACTTCATGACCCCCGAGTCGAACAGCCTCGAAGAGGTCCAGGCCGAGATCCGCATCGGTACGGCGCTGGTCGACGCGGCGGTCCAGGCGGATGTCCCGCACGTTGTGTTCAACTCGGTCTTCGGAGCCGAGCGGGAGTCGGGTGTGCCGCACCACGACTCGAAGCACTGGATCGAGGAGCACCTGAGGAAGTCCGGCCTGCGAGCCACGATGGTCCGCCCGACCGCCTTCATGGAGAACTTCACCACCGTGATGGCGCCGAGCCTCGAACAGGGCGAGATCGTGCTGAGGCTGCCGCTGCCGGAGGACGTCGCCCTCAAGATGATCTCGATCAGGGACATCGGCAGGGTCGCCGCCGCACTTCTGCTCGCCACCGCGCAGGCGCCCGGCGGAGCCGTCGAACTCGTCGGCGACGAACTGACCGGCCCCGAGATCGCCGCGGCGTTCGGGGAGCGCGCCGGGCTCCCGGCACGGTACGAGGCCCTCCCGTTGAGCGTGCTTCCCAGCGAACTCGACAGGGCGATGTTCCGCCAGTTCGCGGAGGCGGCGGAAGACCCGTCGGACCTCGCGGTGGTGCGCTCGATCGAACCGGCCGCCCTGGACCTGCCCGAGTGGATCCGAGCCACCGGCTGGACCGCGCCCACCGACGCGGCCGGCGCCTGAGCCTCCGGCCACGGCGAATCGTGCCCTCGGTCTCGATGCTCCGAGCGGGCGAAGACCTCGCCGACTACGCCCGCGAGGCCGCCGCGCCCGTCTGGACCCGTACAACGCATGCCGGAACGGGGTTGATCGTGCCGGCCATCCGCAGGACCTGAATGGGTACCTCGGCCGGGCGCTGGAGAGGCGTCGACTTCCCGGTGGCCGGCAGGCCCGGTGCGAGCGAACAACTCTTGCGGATGTCGAGGGTCACGCCGGTGGCCGCGCGGCGTGGCTGCACACTCTGAGTCGTGGAAAATGGCATGCGGACGCGTCCCCGGGCCTGGCTCGCGGTCGCAGTCGTGGTGACGGTGGTGGCGGCCGGTGGGTGGGCGGCGGTCAGCGCCGGCGACGACGCGTCACCCGACGACCGTACCGCCGTCGATGTCCTCAACGGCCACGACTGGACCCATCTCGCCGGGGCCACCGTCGGCCCCGGCGGAGTGCGGATCGCCGGCACAGGAGGGCGGATCGTGCGGCAGGACGGCTCCGGTGGCCGGCCGAACCCGCCGGTCAACCTGCGCGGGCCGCGGCTCGAGGTGCGCGGCCCGGTGGAGATCACCGCCGGGGTGGATCGGCCGGCCGGCCGTTCGGCCGTGCTCACCCTGTCCGGCGATGTGCCGGTGGTCTACGACGAGTGGCGGCACAACCCGCCCGGGCTGGCCGTCACCGTCACCGACAGCGAGCTGCGCCTGGAGGTCTGGGACGGGCGGGGCGACGATCCGGCGGTCCGCCGCCGGGCCACGATGACGGCACCGGCCGCGGCCACGGTGACCGTCACCCGGGCCGATGGGCAGCTGACGGTCCGGCTCGGCGACGCCGGCCTGTCCGTCACCGACCCCGGCGTGTTCGGCTCCGGGCGGGTGTTCTTCGGCGCCGACGCCGATGACGGCGCGACGGCCGGCTGGACGTTGACCTCGTTGCGGGCCGCCGGGCTGGACGGCGGCAGCGTCACCGTCGTCGACGCCCCGCCGCTCGCCCAGCCGGCGCCCCCGCCCGGGTCGCTGCGGGTGCTCGCCGCAGCCCGCAGGGCGCTGCCCATCGGCGCCGCCGTGGCCGCCGAGCCGCTGCTGGCCGACGACGACTACCGCCGCCTGACCGCCGCCCACTTCTCCATGCTGACCACGGAGAACGCGGTGAAGCCGCAGTTCGTGCACCCGCAGCCGGACCGCTACGACTTCACCGGCGGCGACCTCCTGGTCGACTTCGCGGCGGCCAACGGCATCACGGTGCACGCCCACACCCTGGTCTTCGGCGAGGCCAACCCGCGGTGGATGCAGGACGCCCCGGCTGACCGGCGCGAGCGGATCATGCTCGATCACATCAGCGCCGTGGCCGGTCACTACCGCGGCCGGGTCGCCGAATGGGACGTCGTCAACGAACCGCTGTCCACCGAGAGCGAGGACTACGAGGACGGGGGAACGGGGCTGCGCCGCCACCTGTGGCAGCAGGCGATGGGGGAGACGTACATCGACAAGGCGTTCGCGGCGGCCCGGACCGCCGACCCCGGCGCCAAGCTGTATCTCAACGATTTCGGCCTGGAAGCCGACGGCGAGCGCTGGGACGCGCTGCTCAGCCTGGTCGCCCGGCTCAAGAAGCGGGGAGTGCCGATCGACGGGGTCGGGTTCGAGGCGCACATCCACGAGGCCGGCGACCGGGTCACCGCGGCCGTCCTGCAGGATCACTTCGCGGACCTGGCCCGGCTCGGGCTGTCGGCCCGGGTGTCCGAGATCGATGTGTACGGCGATCCGGCAGCCGGCCAGGCCGAGCAGTACGCCACCGCGTTGACCGCCTGCCTGGCCGCCCCGAACTGCACCTCCTACACCACCTGGGGGGTCACCGACCGGTACGGGTCCACCACCGAGTCCGGCACCTATCCACCCCGGCTCGGTGACGACCTGATCTTCGACCGGGACCTGGCGCCCAAGGCCGCGTTCACCGCCCTGACCCGGGTCCTGAGCGGCTGACGCCGGCCGACCGGCCAGGGCGGGCGGCCTCGGCGACGCTTCGTGCCCCGGCGGCCCGCATCATCCACGTCAAGGCGCCGACAGCAGGAGCCTCGAAGACCTCGACCTCGATCCAGAAATCGGCATCGCCGGTGATCCCGCCGTCCCACCAGCGCCACGAGCGCTGCAGGCCGGACGACTGGTCGAACCATCGGATCCAGTCGGCGAAGGCCCACGGCTGCCCGTCGTCCGCCCTCGATGCCTCCGCCCGGGCCGGGAACACGTCCGGGGCGCACGCGCGAACGAACCACTCCGGTGTCCGAGCCTTCCAGCCCTCGACGCCGGCAGACGCCGCACCTCGCGGTGGAACCCAGTGCGTGACCGCGATCAGCAAATCCTTGCACCGATCGAGCGCAGCCTGCGACTCGCGATCGGTCGTGCCGACGAAACGTCGAAGCGCACCCTCCGGGACCCCTTGCGGACCACGAAAGATGCGGATTCCCTCTACCGTGCGCGTCATACGGCCAGTCTCCCAGGACGCTCCGGCCGGCTCCTGCGGCTATCTTGCTCCCATGATCCTTCCCGGTTACGCCGACACGATGCCCGACGACGTGGACGTTGCAGCGCTCACCGTCGACGGGTGGCACCTCACCGAACGGCCGGGCTTCTGGGCGGCGCACTGGAAAGAGCAGCTCATCGACGATGAGGACCTGCTGCTGCGCACGTGGGGCGTGCCGGAGGAGGTGGTGCTCGACAGAATGCGCGATCTCTACGAGCCTCGCACGTGGCCGGTCTTCACGGTCGAACTCGCCGGTGACGCCGAACTCGCTGTGGTGTTCAGCAACGACGCCGACGACGCCGGGGTGGACTACCTGGTTCTGCCCGGCTCCGGCCGCGACGTCATCGAGATCGCCAGCGTGGAGGGCCACCAGCGTGGCCCAGGCCTCTCCTGGCCCGAACTCGTCGCCGCGGCCGATCGTCAGCCGGACGACGTACGCCGCTCTCAGGTCCTCCTGCTGCTCATGCCGGCGGTCGGCGACGAGGCGACCGGCGCCCCCGGCGCCACGTCGATTCTCTCGCAAGCGATGCGGACGCTGGGAGCTGTGGAGGACCCCACGGACCTGGCCGCGCTGGCAGCCTCCGACGAGGTCGCCTTCTGGGGCCATGTGCCCTGGACGGCGGGAACACCTGAGACGGAGTACGCGCCACGCAACCCCGCCGGCCCGTTCGCCCTTTCCGCAGCCGAGCGTCGACTGGTCGCCGAGCTGCTGGCGCCCTGAACCCTCGGGCGCAGCGCCCACCACGCGGGCGCGGCACCGATCCGGCGCGGTGACCCCGGCTACGCCAAACACCTGGACCGCGACGGTGACGGCATCGGCTGCGAATAGCCCGACACCGCCACGCCGAAGGCCTTACCGCTACTCGGCAAAGCGCCGTTCCACCCACACGGTCTCCGGCCACCCGGGACGTTCACCGGCTTCACGACGGATCTCGACAAATCCCCGCGCGGCGTAGAAGGCGGCCGCCGGCGTGTTTCCGGCGGTGAATTCCAGCCGTACGGGGCGGCCGCCGGCGTAGCTGAGCAGTTCGCTGATCAGCGCCGAGCCGACTCCTGTTCCCTGGGCCTCGGGAACCACGTACAGCTTCCAGATGATCGGAGTCTCGCCCCGCAGATCGATGTTCCCGGTGCCCGTCACCGCTCCGTCCTGCTCCGCGACGAGCACCGTCGTGTTTTCCAGACTTCGCCGGATCGCCTCGGTCGACCACCACGTCTGCAGCCCCGTGGCGATGTATTCCGGCCCGGCGAACCCGTACGTCGCCGGCCACGTCCGCTGCCCCACGGAAATGATCGCCTCGATGTCGTCCGGGCCGGCCTCACGAATCGTCATGGTCATTACGGCATCATCCCGGTTGCCGGCATACCGCCGACCCGTGCCCGGGACCTCCATCCCGGCCCCGGCCCAGAATGCGAAGACCAACCGGTCGCCGACCGGCCCGGAGGAACGCCTAGGCTCCGGGAGCACCGGGTCGTGGAATCTGTGGATCGCCGGACGGTGCAGGGTCGCCAAATGCGGTGACCCTGTTCAACCGGCCGATCACGCTCGCGACTATCGTCCGCGGGCATGACGTACGACTGGAACGGCTCGCTCGCCGACGGGTTCGCCATTCTGCTGGGCCGGCCGCTCGGCGATTTCGACCGGCAGGCGACGTACGCGCTCTACTACTCCTGTTCCGACCTGGCACAGGAGCTCTTCGACGAGAAGTTCGACCCCGGGGTGCTGGCGCGTGGCGAGATCGTGCATCCGCCGTACCCCAGCATCTCGATCCTCGGCGAACTCCTCGAGGGCTGGGATCTCATCGCCCCGCACTGGAGCATCGACCTCGGTCGTTCGCTGTTCCGTGCCGGCGACACCGGCGAAGGCGCCGCACTCGGGCTGCCGCAACTCGATGAGGGGATGACCGGCGCCGACCTCGGCCGGGAACTCGTCGAACGGCAGTGGAAGCCCCGCAAGCTGCGCAAGACGTTCCCGGAGATCGATTTCAGGATCCACACCGACGGCTCGTTGTACGACGCCATGCGTGCCGCCACCGCCACCATGACCGGTCCTGGCGAGATCTTCGAGACCGGGCCGGTGCATGGTGTCGAAGCACGATGGGAGCAGGCGCTGGCCGCTCTGCCCGACACCGAACTGCGGGAGCACCTGAGCAACCTCTGCCGCGACGAGCAGACCGCCCGCAGCGACGGCGCCTACTACCTCGGCGCCCGCGATCCCGGCCTGCAGAGCGGCGCCCCGGTCGTCGCGGCCTGGCGCATCGGCGAAGGCCAGGCGTTCTCCGCCGTGGTGCAGTCGTGAACGACCGTACCCCCGTGGCCTTCACCGCCGAAGCCGCCGCCTTCTGGACACCGACACTGCTGCTGCGCAAGACGACCGGCCGCGGCCCCGTCACCACCGCCGAGACGCGCATGCTGGACGGTCTGGGTTTGCGGACGGATGCCGGGACCATCCGCCTCACTCCGTGGGCCGTTCAGGCGGCGTGAGCACTCTCGGGCTCGGCGTGGCGCGTCTGCAGCCCCAGACGGCCGCCGGTCACGACCAGCAGGATCACCGAGGCGGCTGTCGCGCCGATCAGGTTCACCAGGTTCACGTCGCCGCCGTCCAGGGTCGTGAAGACCTCGGCCCAGACCAGCGAGTACGTGGTGTTGATCGCGGCGTGGAAGAACATGACGATCGGCAGGCTCTGACCGGTCCGGTTGAAGATCCAGGTCATCACGAAGCTGAGCGGAATGCACGACAGGACGAAGAGCACCGGATGCGTCCAGGACTTCTCCGTCCCGCCCCACTCGGTGAGAAACAGCGGCAGATGCCAGCAGCCCCACAGAACGCCGAGAACGGTCGTGCCGAACAGCGGGCCGTACCGTTCCTGCAGACGAGGCAGCGCGAAGTCGCGCCAGCCGGGCTCCTCGGCGGCCGCGGTGGTGATGATCTGGACGGCCAGCAGCGGCAGGAATGCGGCCGCGACCTGCCATCCCGGCACGGACAGGCCGTCGACGGCGCCGGGAACGACCAGCGTGGCGAGGACGATCGTGGCGGGCACCAGCAGCAGGACGGCGACGTACCAGCGCCAGCCGACCCGCCAGCGGACCAGGCGTTTCGCCCACTGCCGCAGGCCGGCACGCCCTTCCACGAGCGAGGTGACGATGAACGCGGCACCGAGCGGGCCGAGATAGGCGCCGGGCAGCATGCCCACCAGTTGACCCGCCACTCCGGTCGGAAGCCGGAAGTCCGGCTCCCAGTCGAGGCCGGTGTTGCCCAGGATGTAAGGCGTCCAGGCCATCCAGCTGATGCCGAAGGCAAGGGCGAAGAATGCCACCAACGGATTGCGGCGTACGAGGACACGAACCGTTTCCACGGCTCCTCCGATCAGGACTTCAGGAATTGTTTCCGCCGGCTCGTTCCGGCGGTGTGAAGTCCATCAGCCGGGCGCGCCCGGATCGATCCCGCAGACACCCGGATCGGAGTACAGCAGGCTGTACCGCCGTTCCGTTCAGCGCCGGGCGGCCGCCGAACTGGCACAAACCCGTGATAACCCCCGGAAGCGGGTACCTCTACGCTGTCCCACGTCAAGATCATCATGCACGTTGGAGACACCACTTTGTCCACCCGCACCCTTGCGCTCCTGCTCGCCGGCGCCGGCTTGACCCTGAGCGTCACCGCCTGCACTGGCGGCACCACCACCACGCCGGCCTCGGGGGCCGGCACACCGGCCATCGCGCGGTCGTCCGGCCCGGCGAGCCCCTCGGGCGGTCCGTCCGGGTCCGCGCCTCCGGTGGCACGGGTGCAACTCGCCGCCGAGGACGCCTTCCCGTTCCAGGCCGCGTTGCTGAACCTGAAGGCCACCGACGACGAGGGGAATCCCGCCGCCGACGACAAGGATCGGTTCACCTGCGGCGGCAGCCTGCTCGACGAGAGCCACGTCCTGACCGCCGGTCACTGTTTCGACGTCGAGGGGGAGAGCCCGCCCGACCCGCTGAAGGACATCGCGGTCGTGCTCGGCCGTACCACCCTCACCAGCCAGAAAGGGCAGGTGCGCCGGATCACCGAGGTCAAGCTGCACCCCCGGTACAGCACACGCCCGCTCGAGTACGACGTCGCCGTGCTCACCCTCGACAAGCCGGTGACCGGGATCGCGCCGGTCACGGTGGTGCCGTCGGGCGACAAGTCCCTGGAGAAGGCCGGCAACCCGGCGACCTTCACCGGGTGGGGCTCGCTGGAGGCACATCAGGACGGCGAAGAGTTCGAGCTGTCCTCCACGGACGGGATGAAGCAGGCAACCGTCCCGGTGGTGGCCGACAGCGCCTGCCGGTCCGCCTACCAGAAGGACCCGGACCAGCCGCAGCCGAACATGAGCGTGTCGCTGTGCACCAGCACCGCGAACAAGATCGGCCACTGCCTCGGTGACAGCGGAGGACCACTGTTCGTCACCGCCGGCGACCAGGTCGTCCAGTTCGGGATCGTCAGCTTCGCGCCTGGATGCGGCGACCCTCGATTCCCGAGCGTCTATGCCCGATTGAGCAACAGCGACATCAACGCATTCGTACGCGAGAGTGTCGGCTGAGCCGGTAACCGGACCCCTCCACGGCTCGGCGGACGCCGCCCGTCGAGTCGTGGGGTCTCGCCGCCTGACGCTGCGTCACCACCCCGGCAGAGGCGGTACGTGCCGGGCGATCAGCCTCCGGCGAGGAAAACCTGACGCTGCTCCTCGCTGCCCGCGGCGTCCGGCCGGCTCTGGGGCGAGGTGGTGCCGACCGTCTCCACGGTGCTGTCGGGATGGATACGCGCCGGTAGTTTGCCGAAGCGCGCAGCACGAACGCGCGCGCTCTCACGGTCGTCGAGCTCCTTGTCCATCTCGCGATCCTCGCACGCCGGCCGCCCCGTGGGGGTGGTACGCAGTGATGTCGTGGATCAACTCGGTGACGTCGTGTGCTGGTGGACGAGATACAGGATCCAGGCGGTCTGGACGGCCACCAGCAGGATGGGTCCGAGTCGGCGCACGCGGGGCAGCAGCAGCCACCAGGCGATGCCGGGGACCGCCAGGCAGGCGACGACCCCGGCGCAGGCCAGGGCGAACCACAGTTGCCACGGGTGGTCGGAGAAGAAGCCGCCGTCGTACTGCCATGACGCTATGAGGCTGCAGGCGGTGGCAAGGAACTCGCCGGCCACCGTCAGGATGACCGCGATGATGATCCGTGCCGGCAGTGGTATCCGGACACCGCGGCCAGTAGCCGGTGCCGAGGTCGTCCGTGTCGATCGCATAACCTGCTTCTCCTTGCCGTGCGTACACCGCAGGAACTCTACGAGTGATCACCGGTCGGCAGGATCGGGCGAATGGGGCATAGGTCTCCCCGTGGGGAACCGTCGCCTCCGCTGAACGTCCGGAAGTCACCCGGCGGGCGACACCTGAGCCGTGCTGAGCGCGGCCGTCAGGGCCGGCAGGCGACCGAAAGCGCGGGCGCTGGCCAGGTGGTGGACGTAGTCGCGGGACTCCACGATCTCGCCCTGGCGAACCCGGACCACGAAGATGCACGGCACGGTGACGGCCCGCCCCTCGACCACGCCGGCATACCGGAACTCGAAGATCACCAGCTCGGGATCGGCCGTGGTGAGGACACGGTCGTCGACCACGTCGTAGCGCTCCACGCCGACCGGGCGTCCACCGGCGGCGAAATGCCTGCGCACGGCCTCGCGGCTGTCCAGCGGCACGTCGCCCAGCGGGCTGAACGGGTGCCGCACATCGGTCCGCTCGGCGTAGCAGGCGGCCAGGTCGTCGAGCTGTTGCTCCTCCTCGGCGGCGGTGAGCCCGCCGCGGATCAGGCGGCAGACGCCGGCGGCCACGGCGCGAACGGTTTCCTCAGGGGTACGCACGGCGATGCTCCTTAACGAAGTCTGGACTCCGTTTACAGTAACGAAGTCCAGACTTCGGTTAAAGTCCTGGCATGCGTCAAGATGCTCGCGAGAACCGGCAGCGAATCCTCGCCGCCGCCGACCACGTCTTCGGCACCCACGGCGAGGCCGGATCCACCGAGGACGTGGCGCGACTGGCCGGCGTCGGGATCGCCACCGTGTTCCGGCACTTCCCGACCAAGGAGTCCCTGATCGAAGCCGCGCTGGTCCGGCACTTCACCGACCTGCACGACCAGACACAGGCCGCGATCACCGCGCCCGACCCGACGGCCGCCCTGCACACGCTGATCCGCCGGATGATCGAACGCGGCGCGAGCAAGCTCACCCTCGCCTCCATGCTGAGCCGTGACGCGCCACCGGCTGTCGTGACCGCTTCGGGGCAGGTGAAGGCCGCCGTCGACACGGCTCTGCGCCGGGCCCAGGCCACCGGCTCGGTCCGCCCCGACGTCGGTGTCGAAGAGCTCTACCTGCTGATCCGCGGCCTGGCCCAGACCACCGCGGCGGCGCCGGTCCCGGCCGCGGTGCTCGAACGCGCCGTCGACGTCATCCTGACCGGCTTCGCCACCGACAGCAGGCCCGCTACCGGGAAGACCGTCGACAGCAGTCCCACTACCGAGGCGGGCGGCGCCCGGAATCCGGCACCGCCGGATCGCCCCGCCGCGAGGCCGCGACCGGTTTGAACCCGGCCGCTGTTCTCGGCAGGAGCCGGCACCGGCAGGCGACCGTGACGAGATCGCGGCCCTTGAGGAAGCCGGGCTGCCGCGGCGTGTCACGGTTCACGGGGTGCGCGTCTTGCCGGCTGTTCGAGGGCGTGGCGTGCCGTCGACGGCCACGCAGATTCCATACAGCCGTGTGTGATCGGTCCAGCCGTTGACCCGGCCGCGGTTGTTGCTGATCTGGACACGGCCACGGCTCGTATCGACGGCGGACACCAGGTGCAGATATGTCGTCCCCGCGACCCGGGCCAGGACGATGTCTCCGACCTGCACCTTCGTCGGATCGACCGGGGCGACGGTCACCAACTGGCGGCTGCGGATGAGCGGGATCATGGACGTGCCGCTGGGCCGGAACTCGACCGAGCGTCCCTCTGCCACGCGCGCCGCCACCGCGTCCAATGCTCCCATCGCCGTCACCATCCCAGACGGCCCGACCACGGGCCACCCATATTCCGGCCGACGCGCCCTCCCACGGCCGAGGCTGACCGGCCGACGCCGCGCGGTGCATCGCTCGTACCACCGCAGACGTTGACTGTCGGGTCGTGGAAGCGCTCACGTGGCGAACGCCGCCGCCGGACCGGCGCCGGCGAGGCGGCTCGGGAAGACTTCGCACCCCGCCGGCGGTGGATCGGAGCGGGCCGGGATCGTTCGCGCCGAACCGTCCGCCGACCTTGCGGGGCAGAACCACGCCGTCAGGCCGGCTCGGCCACGATGAGGCCGGAGGGCGGCGGCAGTTCGTGCAGGCCGGCGAAGCGCCAGCCCGTCGCGGCGAGCCAGGTGGCGACCTCGTCCACCTGGTACAGGTCGCCGCCGCTGATCATCAGGAACTCGCCGGCGCCGAACCGCGCCGACGGGTGCGGCGCCACGTCGGTGCGCCACCAGTCGACCAGCAGCAGGCGCCCGCCGGGGGCGACCGCCGCGCGCGCCCGGCGGAACAGCTCGGCGATCTGCTCGGGCGGAAACAGGTGCACCACGTTGGCGATCAGCACGGCGTCGTGCCCGCCGGGCAGTGGCTCGGCGAAGATGTCCTGCCCGACGGCGGTCAGGCGGCCGGCGAGCGGCCCGTCCGCCGCCTCCGTGGCGACCGCCGATGCCACCTCCGGCAGGTCGACCAGCGTCGCGCGGAGGTCGGGGTACGCGGTGAGGATCGGCCTGACGAACGTGCCGTAGCCGCCGCCCACATCGAGCAGCCGCCGGTGCGGGCCGAAGTCGTAGCCGCGGGCCAGGTCGGCGGCGGTCTCTGCGGTGACCAGCTCGACGGCGGACTCGTACGCCTCGGTCTGTGTCTTGTCGAGCTGAGGCCGCACACCTTGCCGGGTACGGTACGCCTCGGTGGCGTGCCGCCAGGTCGGGTAGCTCACCAGATCCCAGTAGCGGGCCAGCGGCCGTAGGTCGAACGGGCCGCGCCCGGCGAGGAACGCCTCGGCGTCGGGCGCGTTGCGGAATCGGCCGCCGTCGCGCACCAGCAGGCCCGCGTCGGCCAGCAGGTCGGCCATCGCACGGGCGCTGCGCTCGGGAATGGAGCATCGCTCGGCCAGCTCGGCCGGGGTGCTGCCGTCGGGTGCGGCGGCTGCGAACAGTCCCACCTCGATGGCCGCGAACAGGGTCTTCGAGACCATGAAGCCGGCGGCCAGCTCGATGATGCGAGCGGGCGGCGGTGGGCCGGCCGCGGCGCCGTCGATCTGCTCGGCCGGTGTGAACATGCGCTGCGGCTCGTCGGACATGGCGTGGTCCCCCTGTCACCCGTCGTCGGACCCCATCGTAGGCCGGTCCGCTGTGGTCGCGTCACCCAGCGAATCGGCGCGGACGCGCTCGGCCACGGGCCCGGGGCTCGCCGGCGACGGGGTGTGGCCGATCCGAAAGGCCACCGTGGCCACGTCAGGTGTCACCGGCCCGGAATAGAGTGCGATCATGACCGACGCATCCGTGCACCTCGCCGCCCAGCCTCGTATCGACACGCTCGTGACGGAGTTCCACTCCGGCGCCCAGCGGCTGCGCACCGACTTCGCGGGGACGGCCTGGATCGGTGACGTCCCCGATCCCGCATCCGGGATGATGGGACCGAACTACCAGCGGCGTGTCCTCGACTCGCAGTTGTTTCTGCCCGACACCCACTGGTACACCGTCGACGAGCTCGACGACGCCGAGATCCAGATCGTCGTCGGCCTGCTCCAGGTGCCGGGCACCGCACAGGGCTCACAAGGGCTGGTCGGCGCCATCGCGGACCCGGGCGCGGACTTCTTCGAGCACCCGGAACACGAAGACCGGGTCGGCATCTGCCTCACGCTGCGCGGCCGGATCTGGTCCAACGTCGGCCTGTCATATCGGATCACCGTACTGTGCCGGCCGGAGGCCTTCATCAGGAGCGAACCGGCGTGAGGCGAGGTCCGCGCTGATCCCCAGGCCCTGGCCGGTGAGCCGCCGGCTCAGCGCGCCGGCTCACCGCCCAGAAGCTCGCGAGGCAGGACCACGTTCAGCCATGCCTCCGACCTGTCGAGCGGCCAGCCGAGATCGTCGCCGCGGACGAAGTAGGCGGCATTGCACAGGTAGAGCCAGAGGATGTCCGCCGCCTCGGCGGCGTCCAGGCCGTCGCGGAGCGCACCCAGGGCGCTCAGGCGATCGGCGGTGACCCGGAGGCCGCCGCGCAGGCCCTCGTGTGCGATCTCCATGGCTTCCCGTACGGCGGGTTCCTGCGGCGCGGCGGCGACGACCTGGCGCATGAGGGTGGACCACTCCCCGAACCTGGTCCGCGTGGCGGAGACGACCAGCCGGATCAGGTGGCCGGGGTCGGTGGCGGCCTCGATGTCGGCGAGCAGCCGGGCGTTGTCCGCGGAGTTCACGCTCGTCTCGATCAGCGTACGGAGCAGGCCGCTCTTGCCGCCGCCGACGGCGTAGACGGTAGCCGGCGCCACCCGGGCCGCCTCGGCGATCTGCTCCACCTTCGTCGCGTAGTAGCCCTGTGCGGTGAACAACGAGCGCGCCGTGTCGAGGATCGCCTCACGGGTCATCCGCGCGTACTCGCTCCGGCGGTTGACGGGGGAGGACGCGGCGGGCATGCCGTCGATCATAGGACAGCCGCAGACCACTCCTCTCATCAGAGTCGACTCTGACGATCATGTTAGGGTCTGGCCGACTGGTACGAGGAGGTTCGATGCACTACGTCTTCATTCCCGGCGCCTGGCACGGCGGCTGGTCATGGCACCCGGTGGGACACCGCGTCCGTGCCGCCGGGCACGGCGCCACGGCGCTCACGATGCCCGGCCTGAGCCTGGGCGACGACCCGGCCGGACTTCGCCTGGCCGACGCGGTCGACCACATCGTGACCGCGGTCGAGCGGCGTGACCTGCGCGATGTCGTTCTGGTCGGGCACAGTTGGGGCGGCATCCCGATCACCGGCGCGGCACACCGGCTCGCCGCCCGGCTGGCCGGTATCGCGTACTTCAGCGCGTTCATTCCGCAGCGCGGCGAGTCGATGGCCGCGGCGATGGGCCCCCTGGAGGGCTTCGTCCGGGACGCGATCGCCGCCGCCCCGGACGGCACCATCGGCATCGATTTCGCCACGTTCGCGCAGGGCTTGATGCCCGATCAGCCGGAGGCGCTGCAACGGGCCGTGTTCGACCAGCTGATGCCGCAGCCCGGCGGCTACATGCTCGATGCACAGGATCTGCCCGGCGTCGACACCCTCGGCGTGCCGATCACCTACGTGCTGGCCGAGAACGACACGGCCCTGGCCGCCCCGGGTGCGGAACTCGCCGCCCGGGTCGGCGCGCACCCGATCCTGGTTCCCGGCAGTCACGAGGCCCTGCTGACCCACCCCGACGATGTCGCCAAGGCATTGCTCGCCGGCCACTCCCAGGGCTCTTTCTGAGCGCCCGCGGTCCGGGCGGCCCACGACGAACGCCCCGGACATGATCGGACGATGATGCCGGGGCGAGCGTGGTACGGGCTGCCGTGTCGGGTCAGATCTGGTTCTCGCCGCCGTCGACGTACAGGTTCGCGCCGAGCATGAAGCTGCTGTCCGCGGAGGCGAGGAACGCCACCGCGGCCGCGACCTCGTCGGGGCGCCCCATCCTGCCGAGGGCGATCCGGGCGCCCTCGCCCGCCTTGAAGGCGGCCGCGTTCTCCTCCCCGACGAGTTCGGTGATCCCGGAGGTGTCGGTGGGCCCGGGCGAGATGGCGTTGACCCGGATTCCCCGGCCCTTGAGCTCGTTGGCCCAGGAGCGCGTGAAGGTCCGCAGGGCCGCCTTGGAGGCGGCGTAGGCGCCGAAGCCGGCGGTGCCGTTGTCCGCCGCGGTGGACGCGTTGACGATCACCGAGGCGCCCTCGTTCAACAGTGGAAGCGCCTTCTGCACGGTCAGCATGGTGCCCTTGACGTTGACCGCGAAGATCCGGTCGAGGTCCTCCTCGGTGATCGTCTCGATGGTTGCGAACGACGCGGTGGCCGCGTTGGCGAACAGCACGTCCAGGCCCTGCCCCCGGGCCGCCACCGCCGCGTAGACCCGGTCCAGATCGGCCGGGCTGGTGACATCGCCGGGCACCGCGGTGACCCCGTCGCCGATGGCCGCGACGGCCTCGGCCAGCTCGGCCTCCCGCCGGCCGGTGATGACCACGTGTGCCCCCTCGGCCACCAGCCGGGCGGCGGTGGCCCGGCCGATGCCCCGCGTGCCGCCGCCGGTGACGACCGCTGTCTTGCCTTCCAACCTGCGCATCTCTGACCTCCCCAAACTTCGGCACCGATCGGTGCCGAAAGGAAACCTAGCACTTCGGCACCGATCGGTGCACAAGCGGTATGATCCATGTCATGGAGAGGATGCAGCTCGGCCGGCCACGGGCCTTCGACGCCGGCGAGGCGCTCGAGAAGGCGATGAGGGTCTTCTGGGCGCAGGGCTACGAGGGCGCCAGCCTGGCCGACCTGACCGAGGCCATGGGCATCTCCCGCAAGAGCATGTATGCCGCCTTCGGCAACAAGGAGGCGCTCTTCCGCCAGGTGCTGCGGCGCTACGAGCAGGGCCCCGGGGCGTATGTCGTCCGCGCCCTGCGTGCCCCGGACGCCCGGGCGGTGGCCGAGACCTTCCTGGCCGGGTCGGTGGAGTCCAACACTCAGCCGGGCTGCCCCTCCGGCTGCCTGGGGGTCCAGGGCGCGCTGGCCGTCGGCGAGACCGGCCGGATCGCCCGTGACGTGCTGGCCGAGTGGCGCGCCGGAGGTCAGCGGCTGCTGCGCGACCGTTTCCGGCAGGCGGTCACCGACGGCGACCTGCCGGCCGGCGCCGACCCGGACCTGATCGCCCGGTATGTCATGACGATCGCGAACGGGATGGCGGTGCAGGCCGCCGGCGGCGCGACCCGTGCGGAACTCCAGCAGGTCGCCGCCACCGCCCTGCGTAACTGGCCGCCCGTCTAGGCGCTGCCCGGCACCGCCCGACGGGTCGCGTCAGCTCCTCAACAAGGGATATTCGGGCAGGTCCGGGACGTGCCGTGCGCTGGTGAACGAGCTGTTCTGCAGCAGTTTGCGCAACGGCCGGGTCGCGGTGAGACGGTGCAGCGCCCGGATCGCCGTGACCCCGGCCCGCGTGGACGGGTGCAGGAGCCGTGCGCCGCCGGGCGGCAGCCCCTGCGCGCTGTCGACGTAGCGCCGCAGCATCGACTCGTAGCGGGCGAAGGCCCGCCCCGGGTGGTTGCCGTTCGCGGCGTACGTCCCGGCGAGCTCACCGGCCAGGACGTGGGCGCCGACCAGTGACAACGTGGTGCCCATGCCGGTGGGGCCCGAGCCCCAGGCGGCGTCGCCGAGCAGCGCGACCCGGCCGCTGCTCCAGGTCGACATGATCACCTGTTCCACGCGCTGGACGTAGAACTCCTCCGGCCGGGCGGTGAATCCGTCGAGGATGCGCCGGGTCTGCCACCCGGCCCCGGCGAAGCGCTCCCGCAGGACGGTCAACTGGGACTCGACGGGGAGGTCCTCGTACCCCATCGGGTCGGACGCGAACGACAGGGTGGCGCGCATGGAGCCGACGTTGTCGGGCCGGAGGCTGGCGACCCGGCCGCCGACGGCGGTGTACCAGTCCCACCAGTCCGTGTCGCCGGGCAGACGCTCGATCGTGCCGTAGGTGATGGTCGCCCCGAAGTCGCGGTAGCGCGTCCGATCGGCGAAGAGCAGCCTCCGCGTACGGGAACTGCGGCCCTCGGCGACCAGGAGCAGGTCGAACCGGTCACGGGCGCCGCTGTCGAACTCGACGTCCACCCCGTCCGCGTCCTGGCGCACGGCGGTGACGAAGTCGCCGTACCGCAGATCGGCGGTGTTCTCGACGAGGTCGACGAGCATCCCGGCGAACGTGCCGCGCAGGATCTCCAGCTCCGCGGTGGGACCGTCGCGGCCCTCCTCGCGGGGGAAGGTCGCGTAGGCGTGACCGTCGTCGTCGACGTAGTGGGTGCCGTGCTCGCCGGTCAGGTTTCCGCGGACCTCGTCCTCGATGCCCATCCGGCGCAGGATCTCGCGGCCCAGCCCGCGGATGTCGATGTTCTGACCCGTCTCGCGCTGCCGTGGCGAGCGTTCCAGCAGGGTGACGTCGTATCCGATCCTGGTGAGGCCCCAGGCCAGAGCCGGGCCGGCGATGCTGGCGCCGGTGATCAGCACGCGCGGCGGCCGGCGGTGTTCCGAGGTGGTGTCTGACACGGTTGCTCCTGCGGTCTGCCGAGGTGGTCGCCCCGGCGGGAGAAGGTACGATTCTGAAGTAGCTCCATAATGAAGCTACTTAAATTTCAAGTCAACTCTGCTAGGCTGGGGGAGCGCATCGACCGCGAGAGGATTGTGATGACGGCAGCTGATGGGGTGGACTCCGCGATCGATCCGGGCGTGCGACGGCAGATGCCCCTGCCCGACCAGGTCATCGACGCCCTGAATCAGTACGTGACCTCGACCATGGACGTGACACAGCACGTGGCGCGATGGCTGGGGGTGGGGACCGCCGACGCCGAGGCGTTCGGTCACGTGGCGTACGCCCAGGATCGCGGGACCCCGATCTCGCCCAAGGACCTCGCCCGCCGCATCGGGTTGAGCACCGGCGCGACGACGACGCTGATCAACCGCCTGGAGAGCGCCGGCCTGGTGGTCCGCTCCCGGGAGCACCGCGACCGGCGGGTCGTCACCCTGCGGATCCCCCCGGACGTCGAGGAGCAGACCCTGCGATTCTTCGCGCCGCTGCGCGACCGGGTGGACGCCCTGATGAAACAGCACCCGCCGGAGCTGCTGCGGCAACTCGTCACCGTCCTGGACGAGCTGAACCTCGCCACCGCCGACGTCGTGCGCAGCCTCGAATCGTCCCGCCCCCGGCACGGTTCCTAGCCGGATGTCGTTCGGAGGTTCACCGATGGCAGGTCGCGGCGAGGAACGCTGTCGTGTCCACGTCCGGCGATACCTGGAAGCGCCCTTCCTCGCCGACCAGGCCCGCCGTACGCAGGCCGCAAACCGGGCCGACTACGAGAACGACGTCGTCACGCCGGGCGTACCCCCGTCCCTGCGGAAAGCCCTGGAGGAATGGGTCGTCGACGAATCGACCCCGGACGACGAGGTCGCGGACTTCATCGGGTGGCCGGTGGCACGCGTCCGGGAGCACCGCTGACCGATGGCCGGATCGGGGTGGCCGGTTCGTCGCGGTGCCGGCGGCGGAAGCGGCCGGGCGCCACACCGTACTCGCGGCTGAACGCGGCCGAGAAACTGAACTCCGTCGCATAACCCAGCCGCCCGGCTATCACGGTCAGCGGCAGGTCGGTGTGACGCAGCAGCTCGGCGCCCCGGCCGAGCCGCCGGCGGATGAGGTAGGCCCCCGGCGTGTCGCCGGTGACCTCCTTGAACCGGCGGGCGAACGAAGCGGGCGACATCCGCGCCAGAGCGCTCAGCTGCCGTACGGAATAGGGCTTCTCCGGATTCTCCTGGATCGATGTCAGGGCTCGCGCGACACCCGGATCGAGCGACGGCGCGACTCCCTGCCCGTCGTGCCAGATGCGCAACAGCCGGACCAGCAGCAGGTCCATGATCGCGGGCAGCGCCACGTCGTCGCCGGGGTGCTCTCCGGACGCGTGTTCACCGAGCAGATCGGCGAGTCCTCGCACCCCCGGATCGTCGGCGCGCAGCGTGATGACGTCGGGCAGCCCGGTGAGCAGCTCATGGCCGCGCCCGCGGTCGAGGTGGTAACAGCAGGAGACGAAGTCGACGTCGTACGGCTCCGGGTCCGGCGACGGCGTGCGGGCCGGCGGCAGATCCCGGAACGCGCACGGTCCGTCGCTGAACCCGTGCGGTGGCCCGTGCGGCACGAAGACGACGTCACCCGGGCTCAGCCGTACCGCGTCGCCGTGCTCCGGGATGAGAAACAGTGTCCCTTGCCGGATGATGTGCAGGCCGGCGCCGTTGATGGCGGGGAAACGGGTGACCCAGGAGCCGGCGTAACGGTTGCGCACGGCCACGGCCCGGCCGGCTCGTGCGGTGGTGACCGCCTCGCTGATCTTGTCCACCGCGCGGAGGATACCGGCGGCTCCCGCCCCGGGCGCGGTGGTGAATGCGTATGTGTCTGCGAGATCTCAGTATGGCGAGAGCGGGCCGGCCCCGGTTCGATGGCGGGGTGAGAGACGAGAGCTTTGAGATCGACGGTGTCCGGCAGGTGTTCCACGTGGCCGGGCGTGGCCCGTACTGTGTCGCACACTCCGGTGGGCCCGGCCTCGACTGGGCATATCTGCGGTCACCGGAGCTGGAAGAACACTTCACGATGGTCTATCCGGAACCGGTGGGCACCGGCGAGTCCGGGCGGTTGCCCGGCGGCGGTTACCGGCTCGCGACGTACGCACGGTTCCTCGGCGCCGTCGTCGACCATCTGGACGCCGGCCCGGTGTACGTGCTCGGTCACTCCTACGGCGGCTTCGTCGCCCAGACCTACGCCCTGCAACACCTGGACCGGGTGGCCGGGCTGATCCTGTATTCGACGTCGCCGTACGGGGGAGCGGAGTTCTGGGCGGACGGGATGGCCGCGCTCGAGGCGTACCCGCAGCGTCACCCGGACGTACCGGAAGCCGCAGCCGTGCCCGGCCTGTTCCGCGCCGCGCTCGCCACCGTCGCCGACGGCGACGACGCGCTCAGCCGGGCCTTCGCCGCCGCCGTCCCGCTCTACTTCGCCGACTTCTGGGCCCGGCGCGACGAGTTCGCGGCCTTCCAGGCCGGATTGCGGATGTACGCGGAACCGGCCGGCGCCGCGGATCCGGTCCCGTTCGACGTCCGCGACCGCCTCGCCGAGCTGACCGCCCCGACCGTCGTCATCGCCGGACGCCACGATTTCCTGGCCGGCCCGTCCTGGGCGCGCCGGCTGGCCGACGGGATTCCCGGCGCCCGGTCGGTCACCCTCGAACGCAGCGGCCACTTCGGCCATCTCGAGCAGCCCGGCGCGTTTGCCGAGGCCGCCGCGCAGATCACCCGCGGCCGGCCGGTAGCCAGGGTGTCGCGCACCTAGGCTGAACGTGGCCTTCCGGTCCCTTCTCTCTGCCGCGATGCTGGATGCACGGCAGGGAGAAGGGGCCGACAGCGATGGCGGCCCCGTCCCGGCTCGGATACGCACGTCCGCATCGCATTCCGTGACGTGCTTTCTCGCCTCCATCGCCGCGGAGATGCGGACACGTCCGCATCTCCGCAATCGTCACCGTAGGGAACCCAGTGAACATCACCGGAAACACCGTCTTCATCCCCGGCGCCACCTCCGGCATCGGCCTCGGACTGGCGCTGCGCCTGCACGCCGGGGGAAACGCCGTCATCGTCGGCGGCCGCCGCACCGCACTGCTCGACCGGATCCGCACCGAGCACCCCGGCATCGGCGCCGTCACGATCGACACCACCGACCCGGCGTCGATCATCGCGGCCCGCGACGACCTGGCCGTCCGCTACCCGGAGCTGGACACGCTGATCACCATGGCGGGCATCATGGAGCTCGAGGACCTGCGCGACCCGGCGTCCCTCGACGTCGCCGAGCGCACCGTCACGGTCAACCTGCTCGGCCCGATCCGGTTGATCAACGCCTTCCTGCCCGGCCTGCTCGCCCGGCCGGCCGCGACCGTCATGACGGTCAGCTCCGGTCTGGCGTACGTGCCACTGCCGGCCACCCCGACATACAACGCCACCAAGGCCGCCGTCCACTCGTACACCGAAAGCCTGCGGGTCCAGCTGACCGGCAGCAGCGTGCAGGTCATCGAGCTGGTGCCGCCGGCCACCCGGACCGCGCTGATGAACCAGCGGAACTCCGAGATGGCGATGCCTCTGGAGGACTTCCTCGACGAGGTCATGACCCTGCTCGAAGCCGGCCCCGAGGCCGAACAGATCCTGGTCGAGCGCGTGAAGTGGCAGCGCAACGCCGTCGCCGAGGGCCGTTACGCCGACGTGCTGGGCGTGCTCAGCGGCCGCTACCGCTCGTGACCCTGGGTCACGCGACGAGGTAGCCGTTCTCCAGGTAGGCGGTGGTGTTGTCGGCCCGGGCCCGGACCGCTGCGGCGAGGCGGCGGGCCAGCAGGCCGGAGAGCCGCTGGTCGGCCTCCTGCTGCGTGCACCAGGCCCAGCTGCGCAGCTCGTCGGCGGGCAGGCGGATCTGCGCTGTCTGATCCGCGGTGAGGATCCCGCCGTCGAAGAGCAGCATCAGGCCCTCGGTACGGTCCGGTCGCGGCGGCACCCAGTCGGTGACCAGCAGCCGGCCCGGCCGCACCGACAGGCCCAGCTCCTCCTTCAGCTCGCGTACCACCGCGGTGTACGGCGACTCGTCGGCCTCGACCGCGCCGCCCGGGATCTCGAAGTGGTACTTGTAGGTCGGCTCGACCAGCAGCGCCCGGCCCCGTTCGTCGCAGAGCAGGAGCCCGGCGCCCATCCGCTTGCGCGGCAGTGCGGCGGTGAAGTCGGCAGTGGTCATGGCGCCAGGCTATCCACCGGCAGTGACGGCGCTGTCAGTCGGTGATGGAGGCCCGGAAGGTGTAACGGTCTCCCCGGTACGCCTGGACGGTCAGCTCGATGGGGACGGCCTCCTGGTTGAAGGTGAGCTGGGTGGCCGACAGGATCGGGACCGGTCCGGTGATCTCCAGCTGGATCAGCTCCTCGGCGGTGGCGTTGCGCGCCTCGACCGAGTAGTCCGCGTAGTGCGGCTGCTGTTTCGGTGACGCCTCCCGCAGCACCTCGTACAGCGAGCGCCGGGAGAAGTCCGTGCCGGCCAGGGCGGGGGCGACCGCCAGCGGGAGCCGGTTGTGCTCGACGGCGATGACCAGGTCGTTGAGGTAGCGCAGGCGTCTCATCTCGAACAGGTCGGCGCCGGCGACGGTCCGCAGCAACTCGGCCTCGCGGACGGTGGCCGGGCGCACCTCGGTGGAGAGCACCCGGCTGTGCATGGTGAGGCCGCGCTGGTGGGCGAGGTCGGTGAAGCCCAGGACCCGGCCGTCGGTGCCGGCGCCGCGCGGCCGGGGGGCGGCGGCGATCGCCCAGCCGCGCGCCGGCAGCGACACGACGATGCCGCGTTCCCGCAGCTCGCCGAGGGCGGCGCGGATGGTCACGCGGGACGCCTCGTAGCGGTCGGCCAGTTGCCGTTCGGAGGGCAGGCGGGCGCCGTCGGAGCCGTCGCCCTGCCGGAGATCCTCCTCGATGCGGTCGGCGAGCCGGAGGTAGAGGGGCATCGTGTCGGGGCCGATCAGGGGACTCGCTTCCATGCCGCAACGCTACCAGCACCATACCGGTCACGACCGTTGACAGACCAGTTGCATACCAGTAGCTTTCCAGCACCAGACCAGAAGCATGGCGAGGAGCGGAATGACCGACAGTGACTTCACCCGGGCGGAGATCGAGCAGCAGCCCTCCGTCTGGCAGGCGACCCGGCGCCTGGTGACAGCCGCCCGCACCCGGCTGGACGACGTCCTCGGGCCCGCCCTGCGCGACCCGGCGACCCGCGTCGTCCTGACCGGCGCCGGCACCTCGGCCTACGCCGGACAGGTGCTCGCCCCGGAACTGACCCGCCTGCTGGACCGCCCGGTCGAAGCCGTGCCGACCACCGACATCGTCACCGACCCGCAGACCCTGACCGCCGGCAACCGGCCGGTGCTGCTCGTCTCCTTCGCCCGCAGCGGCAACAGCCCGGAGTCCGTCGCGGCGGCCGCGCTGCTGGACCGGCTGCACCCCGCGGCCCGCCACCTCCTGATCACCTGCAACGCCGACGGCGACCTCGTCCGCCGGTACGCGCACGCCGCCAACGCCGTGGTGATCACCCTGCCGCCGGCCACCAACGACCGCGGCTTCGCCATGACCTCGTCGTTCACCAGCATGATCCTGGCCGCGCACCTGTGCCTGGCCGGTGACGTCGACGTCGACGCGCTCGCCCGGGCGGCGGCCGCCGTGCTCGCCGACACCACCGGCATCGAGAAGACGGTGACCGCGTCACGGCCCGACCGTCTCGTCTATCTCGGCTCGGGCAGCCTCACCGGCCTGGCCCGCGAAGCGGCGCTGAAATGCCTGGAACTGACCGCCGGCGACGTGGCGGCCTGGGGCGAGTCGACGCTGGCCTTCCGGCACGGCCCCAAGGCCGCGCTCACCCCGGGCACCCTCGCCGCGATCTTCGTCTCCGGCGACGCGTACCGGCGCGCGTACGATCTCGACCTCGCCCGCGAGCTGATCGGATCACTCGGCGCCGACCGGGTGGTGCTGATCGGCGACTCCACCCACGGCCTCGACACCCTGCACTGGCACGTCCCCCGCGAACCCGGCCTGCCGGACGCCGTGTGGGCGGCCGCCGCGATCATTCCCGCCCAGCTCGCCGCCCTGGCGTGTTCGCTGGCGCTGGGCCACACCCCGGACAACCCGTTCCCCGGCGGCGAGGTCAACCGGGTGGTGCGGGGAGTGGTCATCCACCCCTTCGGCGAGAGGCGCGACTGACATGTTCCTCGGCGTGGACGGCGGCGGCACCAAGACCGCCTACTGCCTCATCGACGACGACGGCGTGGTACGCGCCCGCGCCCTCACCGCGAGCATCCACTACCTGACCAGCGGGATCGGCATCGTCGCCCCGCTGCTGCGCGAGGGGATCACCCGGGTCTGCGCGGACGCCGGCATCACCCCGGACGCCATCACGTACTCCTTCGTCGGCATCCCCTGCTACGGCGAGGTCGCCGCCGACGTCGCGGCGCTCGACGCCCTCCCGGCCGCCGTGCTCGGCACCGGCCGGTACCGCTGCGACAACGACATGATCTGCGGCTGGGCCGGATCCCTCGGCGCGGTCGACGGCATCAACGTCGTGGCCGGCACCGGATCGATCGCCTACGGCGAGAACGGCGATCGGAGGGTACGGGCCGGAGGTTGGAGTGAACTCTTCGGCGACGAGGGCTCCGGCTACTGGGTGGCCGTGCGCGGCCTGAACACCTTCACCCGGATGTGCGACGGCAGACTGCCGGCCGGCCCGCTCGTCCCGCTGCTGCGCGAGACCCTCGGCCTGGCCGGCGACCTCGACGTGATCGACGTCGTGCTGAACCGCTGGCAGGGCGACCGGGCCCGGATCGCCGCGCTCAGCCCGCTCGTCAGCGCCGCCGCCGAGGCCGGGGACACCGCCTGCGCCGCGATCCTGCACGACGCCGGCCACGAGCTGGCGGCCCTCGTCGACACCGCGACCACCACGCTCGGCTTCCGCCCCGGGGAGCCGATCCCCGTCTCCTACTCCGGCGGCATGTTCACCTGCCCGCCCGTGCTCGACGCCTTCCGCCGGGCCCTGAGTGACCGGCACGAGCTGCGGACGCCACTGCACCCGCCGGACCTCGGCGCCGCCCTCTACGCCGCCCGGCTGCACACCTCCACCCGTTGAAGGGAGCACCACCATGTCCGTCACCACCACCCACCGAACCGGCTGGATTCCGTACGCCGGGCTGCTCGTTCTTTTCTGGGGTGTCTGGGGCGCCTTCTCCAGCCTTCCCACCAGCGAGTACGGCTATCCCGACGGCATGGTCTACGTGGTCTGGGCGATCACCATGATCATCCCGGCGGTGGCCGCCCTCCGCGGCGCCGTGTTCGACCGCCGGCCGGTCGCCGCCCTCTACGGACTGATCGTCGGCCTCACCGGCGCCGGCGGACAGCTGCTGCTCTTCAAGGCGCTGACCCTGGGTCCGGCGTACATCATCTTCCCGATCATCGCCCTGTCCCCGGCGATCACCGTGATCATGGCGCTGGTCGCGCTGCGGGAACGGCTCACCCGGATGGCCCTGGCCGGTGTGGTCCTGGCCCTCGTCGCGATCGTGCTGTTCTCCGTCGCACCCGGCGACTCCGACGCCTCCACCGGGCCGTACCTGCTGCTCGCCGTCCTGATCTGTGCCGCCTGGGGCGTGCAGGCCTACTACATGCGCAAAGCGGCCACGGTCGGGGTCAACGACGCGACCACGTTCGGCTGGATGACGATCAGCGGCCTCGTCCTCGTCCCGGTCGCCCTGATCATGGCCGGTGGCCTGCCCACCGGGTTCCCGTGGCAGGCGCCGACCCTCGCGGCGGTGACCCAGCTGCTCAACGCCGTCGGCGCGCTCTTCCTGGTGATGGCGATGAGCCGGGGCAAGGCGTCGGTGGTCGCACCCATCACCAACGCCCTCGCACCGGTCCTGACGATCGCGCTGTCGCTGGCCGTCTACCAGAACATCCCCTCCGGCTTCCAGATCGCCGGCATCGTCCTCGCCCTGGCCGGATCGACCCTGATGGTCTACACCACCGAGAAGACCGCCGAGCTGAGCCCGTCGTGACCCGCGTCGTCACCGTCACCCTCAACCCCGCGCTCGACATCACCTACGACGTGGCGGCGCTCGCCACCGGCGAGAGTGTGCGTGTCGGCGCGGTACGGTCCCGGCCCGGCGGCAAGGGCGTCAACGTCGCCGCCGTGGTCCGCCAGCTCGGCGGCGACAGCCTGGCGATCGCGCCCACCACGCGGACCGGCCCCGACCCGTTCCGGGCCGCGCTCGACCGGATCGGGCTGGCACACCGGCTGATCCCGTCCTTCGACGAGGTGCGGCGAACGGTGGCGGTGGTCGCCGCCGACGGCACGACCACAGTGCTGCTGGAACCCGGCAGCCCGGCGGGCCCGGACACCGCGCACGCCATCACGGCCGCCGTGTCCGACGAACTCGCGCACGCCGACACCCTGGTCGTCTCCGGCAGCCTTCCCCCCGGGCTGCCGGACGACCTGCCCGCCCGGCTGGTGAAGGCAGCGGGGGACATCCCGGTGATCGCCGACGTGTCCGGGCCGGCGCTGCGGGCCGCCGCCGGATCCGGCGCGGTCCTGACACCCAACACCGACGAGCTCGCCGACCTTGCCGGTCACCGGCCGGACAGCACCGCGGAGGCGGCCGCCCTCGGACGGCGTCTGCTCGACGACGGCGCGGCGGCCGTCGTCGTCACCCTCGGCAGCGCGGGAGCGGTCGCGGTGACACCGGCGGGAGCCTGGTTCGCGCGTACGGCCGAAATCGTCACCGGCAACCCGACCGGCGCCGGCGACGCGGCCGCCGCCGCGCTCGCCCTGCACCTGGCCACCCGCCGCCCCTCGTGGGCGGACGCCCTCGCCGACGCCGTCGCCACCTCCGCCGCCTGCGTGCTGCGGCCCGTGGCCGGCGAGATCGACCTGCCGGCACGCGCCCGATGGCGCGACACCATCACCGTGGAGGAACTGTGGTGAACGGACAGACGGCCACCGACCCTGCCATCGTGCGTGACCTGCGCGGCAGCGGCCGGGCCATCGGCGCCTTCAACGCGATCATGCTGGAACACGCCGAAGCGGTGGTGGCCGGCGCCGAGGACGCCGGGCTGCCGGTGATCCTGCAGATCTCCCAGAACGCCGTGCGATACCACGGATCGCTGGCGCCGTTCGCCGCAGCCTGCCAGCGGCTCGCCGAGGCCGCCACCGTGCCGGTGATCGTCCACCTCGACCACGCCGAGGACGAAACCCTCATCCACCAGGCCGTCGACCTGGGCATCCGGTCGGTCATGTTCGACGCCGCCACCCTGCCGTACGCCGACAACGTCGCCCGTACCCGCGCGGTGGTCGCCCACTGCCACGCCGCCGGCTGCTGGGTCGAAGCCGAACTGGGGGAGGTCGGCGGCAAGGACGGCGCCCACGCGCCCGGGGTCCGCACCGACCCCGCGCAGGCCGCCGCCTTCGTCACCGCCACCGGGGTCGACGCCCTGGCCGTCGCGGTCGGTTCGTCGCATGCCATGAACAGCCGCGACGCGGTCCTCGACGACGACCTGATCGCACGGCTGCGGCAGGCCGTGCCCGTGCCGCTGGTGCTGCACGGCTCCTCCGGCGTGCCGGAGGACGGACTGCGCCGGGCCGTCGCCCACGGCATCACCAAGGTGAACGTGGGCACCCTGCTCAACCGGGCGCTGACCGGCGAGGTGCGGGCGGTCCTCGCCGACCACGCGGGCCTGACCGATCCCCGCAAGTATCTGGCGCCCGGGCGCGACGCCGTCCGCGCCGAGGTCACCCGCACGCTGCGCCTGCTCGCCCGGCCTCGCTGACCCGCGGTCACCTCGGCGTGGTCGAGGGTCAGACCACCACGGCCGGCGACAACCTTCCGCGGGCTGCAACCTGAGCGGCGATGAATCCGTCTTCGGGTTGTGAGACTGCACAGGGGCTCGGTCAGATCCGGCCAAGAAGACGACTTCCGGGAGTTCGTGGCCGACCGGCGGCTGAACCTGCTGCGTACCGCCGCGCTCCTGGCCGCCGGTGACACCCATCTGGCGGAGGATCTGGTGCAGGCGACGCTGATCAAGGTGTACGCCAACTGGGCGACGTTCCAGAAGGCCGGCAACCCGGACGCCTACCTGCGCAAGGCACTGGTCAACGCGCTGATCGACGAGCGCCGCCGGATCTGGCGGCGCCGGGAGCAGCCGGTGGCCGAACTGCCCGATCAGGAGGCCGCCACCCCATCGGGCAGCGCGGGCGGCGACGCCGTCCGGCAGGCCCTGCGGGAGCTGCCGCCGCGCATGCGGGCGGCCGTGGTGCTGCGCTACTTCCACGACCTCGACGTCGCCGAGACCGCGCACGCCCTCGGCTGCTCGGAGGGCAACGTCAAGAGCCAGACCGCCCGTGGCCTCGACCGTCTCCGCGCTGTTCTGCACGAGCAACAGCAGCACGCCATGTCCTCGCGAACCCAGGGAGCCACGTCATGACCGACCTGCGAGAGTACTTCGACGAGATCGCCGACTCGGTGACCTCGACAGCGACCACCGACGTCGAGGCCGATGTCGTACGCGGCCGGCGCGCGGTACGGCGGCGGCGCGTCGTACAGACGGTCGCCGGCTCGATCTTCGGCGTCGCGGCGATCGTCGCCGCGTTCACCATCCCGTCCGCCGGTGTCGGGTCGGGTCCGTTCGGGCCGACGGCGGCGGCGCCACCGGCCGTCGCCCGTTCTCTCGACCTCGTCGCCTACCAGGGCCCGCAGCCGAAGGGTTTCACCCTGGACACGGTGCCGGCCGGCTGGTTCGTGCAGTCCGACGCACGCTACAGCCTGCTGCTCGCCCCCCAGGGGAGCGGCGCCGGCCCGGACAGCGCCGCCGGCAAGATCGTCATCTACCTGGAGTCGCGGGACCAGAACGGGCCGCCGCGCGCCGGCGCCGAGGTGGAGGTCGGCGATCGCGACGGCGTCCTGGTCAAGAGCCTGCCGGCGATGATCCCCGGCCAGAGCCCGCCGCCCGCCGACGGCGACACCGGCTGGACGATCTGGGTCGAGCAGCCGCACGGCGTCCACCTGATCGTCCAGTTCGGGGAGGGCCTCGGCCTGGACCGGGAGCAGATGGTCGCGCTGACGGCCGGCGTGCACGTCCACGAGGAGGCCCTGCAGGGCATCGGCTGACGCGTGTCAGCCGGGCTCGGCGACCGGCTGGTGTTTCTCGAAGCAGATCTGGTTGTACGGCGAATCGCTGTACGCATCGATCTCGTGATACCCGGCGCCGCGATACAGGGCGATCGCCTCGCCGAGGCATCGGTGGGTCCCGAGCCGGAGGGTGCCGGCGCCGTGTGCCGCGGCGTCGGCCTCCAGGTGGTGCAGCAGGCGCCGGCCCAGGCCGAGACCACGCGCTGTGCCGTCGACCCACAGATGCCGGATCTCCGCCGTACGGGTGTCCAGCCGGATCCACGCGCCGCAGCCGACCGGCTCGCCGCGTTCCCGGGCCAGCAGCAGACTGCCGGTCAACTCCTCGGGCCTGGTCAACGCCGCGTCGTCGTAGCCCTCCGGGAAGCGCGTCGCCAGCTCGGCGGCATACCGCTGCAGGCAGCGCCACGCCTCCGGGTCGCCGGCGGCCACGGGGGTGATCGTGACGCTCGCCAGGCGCAGCAGCCGCCGGACCCGGCCCTGGGCGGCGGCCAGTTCGTGTTGCTGCTCGGGGCTCAGCCCGCCGAGCAGGGCCCGGACACCGGCGCGTGACCGCTGGTCCAGCGTGTCGCGTTCGCGCCGGCCGGCCTCGGTGAGCTCGGCGATGCGGGCACGGCCGTCGCGGGGGTGGGCCAGGACCCGGATCAGGTCCTGCTCCTCCAGGCCGCGCAGGAGCCGGCTCAGGTAGCCCGAGTCGAGGCCGAGGCGGTCGCGCAGCTCGCTGACATCGCGTCGGTCGCCGATCTCCCAGAGCAGCCGGGACGGCCCGAGCGGCCGGTCACCGCCGAGATACCGATCGGTGAGCAGCCCGAGGCGTTCGGTGTAGAAGCGGTTGAAGTCGCGTATCTGTTCGATCAGGTCCGGCTCCATCCCCCGACATTATCTGACCCCGGTCAGGTAATCGCCCGTATGGCGTACGGATGGCGTATGTGTCAACGGCGTGGCCGATCGTGAAAGGGCCGCGGGAGCAGCGCGACTCCGGGGGCCGTCTCGATGGGGTCACGGGGCCCATCGCACCGGCCCCCGGCCACGCGGTGTCACAGGATCACCATGAGATCGACTTTCGGTGACGGCGCGGATAGCCTGGCGCCGATGCCACCCGAGACTGTCCACTATCGAATCCTGGGCAACGTGGAAGTGCGGCTCGGCGGCGAGAACGTCGTCGTCGCCCGGCCGCGGCACCGGGCCGTCCTGGGCTACCTCCTCCTCAACGCGGGCCGGGTCGTCACCGTCGAAGCGCTGGCCGACGCGATGTGGGGCGGCGCCGAGCCGGCCACCGCACGGTCCCAGCTGCAGGCCGACATCTCCGCGATCCGCCGTGCCGCCGACGGCCGGCTGACGCTTCTCAGCCAGCACGGCGGCTACCTGCTCCGAGCCGGCCCGGACAACCTCGACCACCTGCGCTTTCAGCAGCTCACCGCAGACTCCGCCGGCCTTCCGCCCGACCAGCGTGTCGTACACCTGCGGGAGGCTCTTGCCCTGTGGCGCGGGCAACCCTTGGCGGACGCGGCCGGGGCCTATGTGGCGGCCGCGCGCTATCGGCTGGACGAGGAACGGATCGCCGCCTGGGAGGAGGTCTTCGATCTCGAACTCCAGGCCGGCCGGCACCGCGAGATCGTCCCGGAACTCGCCGGCATGGCCCGCGACCAGCCGACCCGCGAACGGCTGTGGATCGCGCTGATGACCGCCCTGCACCGGTGCGGCCGCCAGGCCGACGCGCTCGCTGCGGCCCGGGAGATGCGCCGGTTCCTCGCCGAGGAGCACGGGCTGGAGCCCGGCAGCGCCTTCGTGGCCGCGGAGCGCACCGTCCTGCAGGCCGCCGACGACGTCGACGAGACGCCACCGGCCCCGGCCACCGTGGTCCCGGCGCTGCTGCCCTCCGCCATCGTCGACTTCACCGGCCGCGCTGCCGAGGTCGCCTGGCTGGACGCCGTGCTCGCCCCGGGGGACCGGCCACGGCCGGTCGTCACGATCACCGGGATGGGCGGCGTCGGCAAGAGCACCCTCGCGGTCCACGCGGCGCACCGGGCCGCCCGCGACCACCCGGACGGCCAGCTCTACGCCCGCCTGCACGGCACCGAGACGCACCCGGCCGAGCCGGGCGACGTGCTCGCCCGCTTCCTGCGCGCGCTCGGCACGGACGAGCGGGCCATCCCCATCGACCTGACCGAACGCGCCGACGCGTACCGCTCCCGCGTGGCCGGACGCCGGATCCTGGTGCTGCTGGACGACGCCGCCGACGAGGCGCAGATCCGGCCACTGCTGCCCGGCGGCCACTCCTGTACGACCCTGGTGACCAGCCGCTCCGGCCTGCACGGCCTGGAGGGCGCCGAGCGGCTGCAACTGCAGGTCTTCTCCGGCGAGGAGGCCGCGGCGTTGCTCGGCCGGGTCGCCACCACCCACCGGATCGCCGACGACCCGGCGGAGAGCACCACGATCCTGCAGCTCGTCGGGCGTCTTCCGCTGGCCGTACGCATCGTCGGCGCCCGCCTGCGCTCGCGTCCCGCATGGCCGATGTCCCGCCTCACCCGCGCGCTGCGCGACGAACGACGCCGCCTCGACCATCTGGTCGCGGGCGACCTGGCGGTACGGACCTCGATCGCCGCCAGCTACCGGGCGATCGGCGAACCCGCCCGGCGACTGGCCCGCCGCCTCAGCCTCTTCGCGCTGCCGGATCTCCCGTCCTGGCTGGCCGCTGTCGTCACCGGGGCGCCCGCCGCGGAGGCCGAGGACCTGCTGGAGGAGCTCGTCGACGCCCAGTTGCTGCTCGACGCCGGCACCGACACCACCGGCGCCGGCCGCTACCGCTTCCACGACCTGGTCCTGCTCTACCTGCGCGAACGCGCCCGCGACGAGGAGCCGTCCGAGGGCGCCGAGACGCTGAACGCCGGCCTCGGCGGCTACCTGTGGCTGGCCCGCCGGATGAGCGAACGCATCCCCGGCCCCTGCTACGCCGCCGTGCGCGGCGCCGCCACCGAGACCCCCGTCGACGACATCGGCACGCTGCCCGACCCGCTCGACTGGTTCGCGCTCGAACGGTCGTCGCTGCTCGCCGCGATCCGGCAGGCCTGCGACATCGGCGCGCTCGATGCCGCGTTCGAGCTGGCCGGCTGCCTGGAGAAGTTCTTCGACATCCGCGGCGTCTACATCGACTGGCGTTCCATCAACGACCACGTGCTCACCGCCTGCCGCGCCGCCGGGCACCGCCTCGGCGAGGCCGTCATGCTGCGCGGCCTGATCGAGCTCTCCACCTGGCACGAGGCCGACCACCCGGGCGCCGCCATGGAACGCATGCTCCGCGACGCCGACCACCTCTTCCGGCTCTTCACCGAGGCCGGCCACGGCCCCGGCACGGCCGACGCGGCGGTGGACCAGGCCTGGGCGCTGGCCGCGACCGGCGACTACGAGCAGGCCGCCGTCCGCGCGGACGCCGCGATCGGGCTGGCCGAACAGCACGAGCACCTCGGCGGCCAGGCCCGCGCCCACGTGGCCCGCGCCGTCGTCCACGGCGAGTCGCTCGCGCTGGCCGACGCCGAACGGCACCTCACCATCGCCCTGCGACTCGCCCGCCGGCTCGGCAACCAGCGGTACGTCGCCACCACCCTCCAGTTCATCGGGGTCCTCCACACCCGCGCCGGCCGCAACCCCGAGGCGATCGGCGCCCTGGAGGAGTCGCTGCGGATCCTGCACCGCTACCGGGACCGCTACGCCGAGGTGCTGACCCTGCTGACCCTGGCGCGCGCACACCTGCCGCACCCCCCGGCGCGCGGCTTCGCCACCGAGGCGCTGACCATCGCCCGCGAATACAACCTCCCGCACCACACCGCGGACGCCCTCGGCGTTCTCGGCGCGATCGAACTGGCCGAGGGCAACCACCACGCCGCCGTCGGCCACCTGCAGGCGTCCGTACGACTCTGGCGGCGCCGTGGCTGGCCCGCCTTCCTCGCCGATGCTCTGCGCAAACTCGGTGACGCGCAGGTCCGCTCGGACCCGGTCGCCGCCCGTCGCGCCTTCAGCGAGGCCCGCGACATCCACCAACGGCTCGGGCACACCGACCGTACGGCCGAACTCGACGCCGTCATCAGCGCCCTCGATCGCGGCGCCCGCTGCTGACCTCGCACCGCGCGGCGGCCGGGATCCGGCGCCCTGTTTCGCCGTGCCCGTCGCGGGAAAGCAGGCGCCGTGCCCGTCGCGGGAAAGCAGGCGGGGACAGCCCGAAGCTTGCTGCGGTGCAATCCAAAGGGATGATGATCGTGGTCGCAGAAACCGGATCGATTCCGGCCGGCGTGATCGACCCGAGGCGGGTGGCCGCCCTCCGCGCGACCGGGCTGATCTGCGATCAGGTCTTTCCCGGCCTGGACCGGCTCACCGGGATCGCCACCCGGATGCTGCCCGCGCCGATAGCGCTGGTGAGCCTGGTCGACACCGACCGGCAGTGGTTCGCCAGCCACCTCGGACTTCCCGAGCGGTGGGCGACGGCCCGGCAGACCCCGCTGACACACTCCTTCTGCCAGTACGTGGTCGACGCCCAGCAGCCGGTGATCATCGCCGACGCGCGCGCCGATCCGCTCTGGTGCACCAACCTCGCCATCCCTGAACTCGGGGTGATCGCCTACGCCGGGTACCCGTTGCGGGCGCCCGGCGGCGAGGTGCTCGGCAGCTTCTGCGCCGCCGACACCCGCCCCCGCCGGTGGGATGCTCGTGACCTGCGCTTCCTGGCGGACATGGCCGCGGTCGCCGCTGACGAGGTGGCCACCGTCCTGCGTGCGGGGCAACTGGCCGAGAAGCAGCACGACGCCGACCGGCAGCGGGCCTTCCTCGACGCGCTGCTCGACAGCCTGGACGCCGGTGTCGTCGCCTGTGACCCGTCCGGGCGTATCGTCCTGATGAATCGTGCTCTGCGTCAGATGACCGATGTCGCACCCGGATCGTCACCTGAGGAGTCGGTGGCCCGGTTCATCGTCCTGCATCCCAGCGGGAGCGCGTTCGCGCCGGACGAGCTGCCCCTGGCTCGGGCTCTGGCCGGCGAGAGGGTCCGCGATGACGATCACCTGCTGATCGGCCCGGACCAGCGGCGGGCGACAGTGCGCGCCCACGCCCAGGCGATCATCGGGCCGCGAGGCGACGTGCTCGGTGCGGTGGCGGCGGTGCACGATGTCACCGAGCGCCGCCGCGCCGACCGGTTCCGGGACGCCGCCCTGGCCGTCCACGACGCCTGTGCCACCGCCGCCCCGGTCGAGGCGGCGCCCGCCATCGTGCGTGCCGTCGCCGGCGCGCTGGAATGGGCGCACGCCGAACTGTGGCTGGCCGACCAGCTCGACGATCTGCTCCGCCCCGTCGCGACCTGGACCGAACCCGGACATCGGGTCGACGACAGCGTTCCCCCGGTGATCGAGCGTGGCCACGGCCTCGCCGGCGCCGTCTGGCACACCGGCCGGCCTGTCTGCATCCCCGATCTCACCGGCAACCCGGCGCCGCTCAGCCCGGAAACCGTCGCCGCCGGCCGGTGGGGCGCGGCACTCGGCGTCCCGGTCCACGGATCCGAGCACCCCATCGGCGCGCTCGTCATGTTCGCCGCCCACCCGCAGCCGACCGACCCGACGATCATCACCATGGTCGCCGGCATCGCCAACCAGATCAGCGAGCTGCTCCAGCGTCACCGCGCCGACGACCTCGACCGGCAGCTCGCCCGCTCCAAGGATGAATACCTCGCCCTGGTCGGCCACTCCCTCAGGACGCCGCTGACCTCGATCACCGCCATCACCGACCTGCTCGCCGACACCGACGGCGTCACGACCCTGGCGCAGGTCGCCGACCTTCACGAGGCGCTGCGCCGCAACACCACCAAGCTGCAGGTGGTGGTCGACGACCTGCTCGACCTCGCCGCGCTGGACTCCGGCTACCTGCCGATGGCAACCGGGCCGGTCGACCTCGCCGCGCTGGTCCGCGACAGCGTCGCCGCCGTCCGCACGACGGCCGCCGCGCAGCGGATCGCCCTGCACACCGCGACGCCGGATCACCTCGTCGTCGACGGGTCGGCGGCACGGCTGCGGCAACTGATCGACGCCGTCGTCGACAACGCCCTCAGATACAGCCGCTCCGGGGGACGCGTCACCACCGCCCTCACCGCCTCCGGTGGCGTCGCCGAGCTGGTCGTCACCGACACCCGCATCGGCATCGACCCCGGTGAACGCGACGAGGTGTTCCGGCGCTTCTTCCGCAGCCGGCAGGTCCAGCACAGCAGCATCCCCGGAACCGGCCTGGGGCTGGCGCTGTGCCGCACGATCACCGAGCTGCACCACGGCACCATCACCCTGACCACACCACCGGACGGCCACCCCGGCACCACCGTCACGATCCGGCTCCCCGCCGGACGGCGACGCAAGCGGTGATCAGTTCACCCGGTCGCCGAACGCCGCCACCGACACCGGCTGCCAGTCGCGCCAGGTCTGCAGACGGTCCTGGTGGATCGGCTCGATCTCCGGGAAGTCGCGGCCGGGCAGTAGCCGGCGCGGCGGGTTCTCGGCATCCATCGCCGCCCTCGCTTGCAATGAGTCTGGACGTGCATCCGCAGCTGCTACGGGCTCCGCGAGCGGTGCTGGACCCGGGGTCGCCGACGGTCGACTCCGAGCGTCTCGGGTTCACCCGGTCGGCGCTGTCCAAGCAGATCGCGACGCTGGAGGCGGCCGCCGGGGTGCGGCTGTTCGAGCGGGGGCCGCGCGGCGTCGACGACCTCCGTCCGCCGCTCGGGGGCCGGGTGACGCTCGGCGGGTTCCCGGCGACCGCGCTGCGGCCGGCGCCCCGGGCCATCGCCCGGGTCCGCGCCGCCCACTGCTCGATCGACGTCGACTTCGTGGAGTCGTCGACACCGGTGCGGATCCGTCGGCTGCGGGCGGGCCGGCTGGACCCGGCGCTGCAGGCGTCGGGGGAGGGACTGCCCGGCTGGGACCTGACCGGCATCGAGGTGGAGCCGCTGCCGTCGGGTGTGCTGCTGGTCGCCGTGGGCCGCCGGCACCGGCTGGCCGGCGCGGGCCGGGTGCCGGTCACCGACCTGGTCGGCGAGGGCTGGATCGCCGGCCGGGGCGCGCGCGGCGAGCCGCAGTTCGGCGTCTGGCCGACGCTGACCGAGCCCCTGGTGGCCGCCGAGCTGGGTGACTGGTCGGCGCGGTTCGGGTTCGTGGCCGCCGGCATCGGCGTGACCACCGTTCCCCGGCTGGTGGCGGGATCGGTGTCGTCTGCGTCGAGGTCGACGATCCGGCGTGGACGGGACGGTCGACGGGTCTCGCCCGGATCGGCCCTCTCACCGGCGCCGCCGCCGCGGTGCGTGTGGCGCTGATCGCGCAGGTCCGGCCGGATCAGGCCGGCGATCCGGCCGTACCGCCGGTCATGCGGGGTCGACGCCGGTGAGTTCGGCGGACCGTGACCACAGGCGGGCGGCGAGATCGCGATCGGTGGCGGCCCCGGTGAGCGTCTCGGCGGTCGGCCGCGCCCGGCGCAGCGGGCGGCCGGGCCCGATGTGCCGGCCGGTGGGCGCCGCGGGCTCGGTCGCCGCGTAGAGGATCGGCGCGACCGCGTCGTCGATCGGCCGGCGGAACAGCGTGCCCATGACCGCGGCGACCGTGCGGGCCGAGGCCGGCGCGTCACGATCCAGAGCGGTCCTGGTCATGCCGGGATGGGCCAGCAGACTGCGCACCGGCGACCCGGAGGCCCGCAGCCTGCGGTCGAGTTCCACCGCGAACAGCACGTTGGCGAGCTTCGAGGTGGCGTAGGCGCGGCCGGGCGAGTAGCGGCGCTCGGCGGCCACATCGTCGAGGTCGAGACGGCCCAGCCGGTACAGGCTCGACCCGACGGTCACCACGGCCGGGTCGATTCCCGCGGCCAGCCGGCCGAGGAGCAGGCCGGTCAGGGCGAAGTGCCCGAGGTGGTTGGTCGCCAGCTGGCTCTCCACGCCCTCGGCGCTGAGCCGTCGCGGCACCGTGCCGATGCCGGCGTTGTTGATCAGCACGTCGACGGGTGTTCCGTCGGCCTCGATCTCGGCGGCGAACCGGCGCACGCTGCCGAGATCGAACAGGTCCAGCCGGCGTACGGCGAGGTCGGCCTTCACGGCGCCGGCGCGCAACAGGTCGCGCACCCGATGGCCCTTGGCGGTGTCGCGGACGGCCATGACCACCCGGCCGCCGGCGGCGGCGAGATGACGGGTGATCGCCAGGCCGAGGCCGCTGCTGGCGCCGGTGACGACGAACGTGCGGCCGGTCTGGTCGCCGAGCTTCCACGAGACGGCACGGGACATGACTTCCTCCAAGCGGATAGGTAATCCGATTAGACTCCGTGCAGAAACGGATTGTCAATCCGCTTAGGTGGCCTCAGGCCGGGCCGGGAGCGCGAACTCCCTGGAGCAGGGCTCGCAGATAGGCGTCCAGCCGGGCGCCCGGGTCGGGGGAGAGGCCGAGGGCGAAGACGACGCCGCACGCGAGGTGGTGCAGATCGTCGTCGGTGAGGTCGGCGCGAAGGACGCCCGCGTCACGGGCCCGGTCCGTCACGGTCCTGGCGAGCGCGGCGAACTCGACCCGGAGCGCCGTCGTCTCCGGCAGCGCGTCATCAGCCCGGTCGGCGGCGATGACCTCGGCGAACGCCGCGTCGGCCAGCTGCCGGACCAGCAGCCCGCGCAGAAGGGCCGCCACCGCGCCCCACGCGTCGTCGTGCGAGGCGGCGGCGCGCGCATCCGCCACGACGCCGGCGAACGCCGGAGCGGCCAGCGCCTCCAGCAGCGCCCGGCGGGTGGGGAAGTGCCGGTAGGCGGTGCCGACGCCCATACCCGTACGCCGAGCGATCTCGTTGAGCTGCAGCGACAGATCACCCGACGCGACCGCCTGCCGAGCCGTCCCCAGAAGGATCTCCCGGTTGCGGACGGCATCGGCACGCTGCGGCGACATGATCCGATCCTAGCCAACCGGATTGACAGTCCGCTTGTCCGGAGGCGCCATCGGCGGCCGGTGGCGTCAGACCGTCGGCCGCCTCGGCGTCCTGCGCTCAGGTCACCAGTTGCCCGGCGATCTCGGCAGTGATCGCCTCGCTGGTGGCTGACAGCTCGGCCAGCAGTTTGCCGGCACGAGCGCTCCTCTCGACCCAGCCTCCCGCTTCTCGAAGAGCTGGACGGTCACCAGCGTGTTCTCGATCCGGGTCCCCTGCCAAAGCTGATCTCTGTCAGTCGGCGTCCCGTCGTCCCCGGCGTCGGCGACGACGTAGGCCGGACCGCTGGGCGTCGTGGATTCCGTCGCCTGAATCGCGTGTGAGGAGTCCTTCTTCGCCCTACCGGTGTCGTAGTCGCGGGCCCCGATGAAGGCGCGCTCGGCCGTCTGCTGGGCGGTGGCGGGATCCAGGAAGATCGTGACGGCGACGACCACCCAGGGCGCAGTGTCCGATGCCGGATGTCAGTCGCAGTCGATCCGTTCCAAGCCTCTCGTCGCCTTCGGGATCGGCGTGCGATTGCCGGCCCGGGAGCCGGTGAACCTTCGGAACTCCGCCGACCTGAGGACGGGGCACTCTCCGCTCAGGCCGGTTTAGTGGACCGACGGAACGGATGGCGTCGGCGACACGGCCGCCGGGCCGGGCTGCTCCACGGTTGCGCAGCCGGCAAGCACGGTCAGCGCCACGCCGACCCATGGGGCCGTCCATGATCGACTCACCGGACGGGCTCTACGGGACAGCTGACGGTCGCCCGGTGTCGGTCGGGGGTGTGGTGAGGAGGTAGTGGCGGAGCCTCACGGGTCTGCCATCGGGTGTGGTCCAGCCGGCGTCCGTGGTGTGGGAGTGCCGCCAACCGGTGGCCTCGTAGAAGGCGACGGCAGCCGAGCGGCTTTCGTCGGTGACGTTCAGCGTCAGGTCGTGCTGGTGGTCGGCGGCCCAGGCTCGGGCGTGGTCGACGAGCGAGCGGGCAAGGGACCGGCGGCGAGCGGCAGGAGCGACGAAAAGGCGGGACAACTCGATCTGACGGGCCGGCGCACCCTCGGCAAGGCGGTGAACCGCGACGTGGCCGTCGACGCTCCCCTCCGGTCCCTCGGCGATCCACGCCTGAATCAACCGGGACGGGTTGAGCCAGCAGCGCGGATCAGACGGCCAGTTCAACGGGTAGGCGTCGGCGTCGTGCACCGCGCGAAGGGTGTGCACACATCGATCCAGATCGGAGACCTGCCGGATCCGAATCATCGGCTTTGGCATCAGCCCATTGTCCGCATCCGGTGCCCGGGTACGGCCGTGCCGTCGCCTCATCACCGACGCGGGCACCTATCCGCGGCTGAGCAGCCACTACGGCTCGCCGTGCTCCCCGCCCTCGTTCAGCGAGCCACCGATGCCGACGGCCATGCCTGAGCAGTGGAACGGCAGAGGCGGGCTGCGTACCGGCGCCGCACCGCCCACCCGGTCCCCGTGGCGGGCTCGGCGGGCGGCTGCTGCGGCTGACCGGAGGACCTGGTGCTACTGGGCGAGCACACCGCCGTCGACGTAGAGGTCGTGGGCGTTCATGGCGCCGTTGTCGAGGAGGAAGTCGGTGGCGTCGGCGACCTCGTCCATGGTGATGAGGCGGCCGATCGGGGTGCGGGCCGCCATGTGGCCGAGGTCGGTGCCCGCCCAGCGGGGGCTGTCGGCGACCAGGGCCGGGTGCAGGGCGTTGACGCGGTGCGGGGCGAGCTCCACGGCCAGGGTCTTGATCAGGCCGGTGATCGCGCTGTTGAACGTGGTGATCATGGTGGAGCCGGGGTAGGGCCGTTCCTTGGCCAGGCCGCCGAAGATCACCACCGAGGCGTACGGGGTGAAGCGGTCCCGCAGGACACGGATCGTCTCGGTGTACCCGACGAGTTTCGTGGTCACCGCGACCACGGCCTCCTCGACGTCGAAGTCCTTGAGGGTGCTGGGCTTCTGGAAGGCGGCGGTGATCACCAGGCGGTCGACGCTCTCGACGGTCTTCAGCGAGTCGGCGATGGTCTGCGGCCGGGCGAGGTCGACGGCGATGCCGGTGACGTTCGCGCCCAGCTCCCGCGCTGCCGTCCGGGCCTTCTCCGCGTCACGGCCGGCGATGATCACGGTGTCGCCGCGGCCGGCGTGGCGTGCGGCGATGAACCGGCCGAGGCCGGCGGTGCCACCGATGACGACTGACGTACCCATGTGCGGCTCCTCAGGTTGTTGACCACGTGGTCATCAAGACTGTAACCACGTTAATGACCACGTGGTAATTTGGGGGCGTGAGCCGTCGACCACAGCGCCGGGACCCCGAGGGGCACCGCCTCGACATCCTCAGCGCCGCGCAGGAGTGCTTCGGTGAGAAGGGCTTCGCCCGCGCCACGGTGCGCGACATCGCCGCCCGGGCGGGTGTGACGCACGGCCTGGTGCTGCGCCAGTTCGGCACCAAGGAGCAGCTGTTCCTGGCCGCGGTGCCGGGCCATCGTGAGCTCGATCAGACGATCGCGGGTGATCGCGAGACGCTGCCGGAGCGGGTGGCGCAGGCCTTCGTCGAGCGGATGGAGCGCAACGCGGCCGGTGACCCGCTGGTCGTGCTGCTGCGCAGCATGGCCTCCGATCAGAACGTGACGGCGGGCCTGCTGGAGGCGATGGTCGCCAACAGCATCGAGGCGTACGGGGAGGTCCTCGGCGACACGGTGGACGACGTCCCGGCCCGGGTGGCGATGCTGGGCGCCCAGCTGATCGGCATCACCGTCGTGCGCTACATCGCCCCGACCGGGGTCCTGGCCCGGATGCCCGCCGACGACCTGGCCCGCCACCTGGGCCGGGTGCTGCGCCAGATCCTGTTCGCCTGAGCGTCCGTGGGGCCGGGCTCACCGGATGCCCGGCGGCTGGACCCGGCGGCCACGATGGAACGGCATGGAACGCCTCTTCGGTGAACACCGCAACCGTGCGGCACAGAAGGGGAATGACATGCACCGCTCCAACAGGACGATGCCGGGTCTCGCCGCGGCTGCCCTGGCCGTCGGCGCCGGCCTCGCGGCCGTCGTCGGTGTCGCCGGCCCGGCGCAGGCGGCGAGCTGCCACCTGGACTTCGAACGGCCCAGCACCAAGGTCTACCGGATCCTGGTGAGCTGTACCGGGGGGAGCCCGGGCACCGTTTCGCTGTACGCCGAGGACTGGCCGTTCGACCAGTTCATCGCGAACTTCCTGCCCGGCCAGCTCGTCGACCAGGGAACGCTGGACGAGGACGACTCCCCGTTCAACCGTGAGGACGAGATCTACGCCAAGGTCGCGGTGCGTGAGCCCAACGGCAACGTCGTCTCCGTCCGGACGAACACCGTCAGCCGCAACTTCTGAGAACGCGGATCATCGACCGAGACAAGGGGAACATCCGTTATGGACCGACGGAAACTGATCGTCGGCGGGGGCGCCGCCGCGCTGGCCGCCGTGACTGCGGCCACCATCCTGCCGGCCGGGGCGTCGGCCGCCGCCGACACGGCGACCACCCAGCACGCCCGCCGTGTGCTGAACCTCGTCGACGCCGACCTGGGCGCGGTCGACCTCGACGGCGCCACCCGGCTGTTCAAGGCCGGCCTGACCGGCTATCTCGCGTCCGCTCCCCGTGACCCGGACGCGGACGACCTGCTCGCCTGGCTCAAGACCCGGATCAAGAACCTGACCGGCACCGACTCGATCGAGGCCGCCGTCAAGCAGATCCCGGAGACCCGTACGCTGCTGGCCTTCGCCTTTCTGCACTACACCCAGAGTCAGAGCCGTCCGCAGCCGAAGATCGCCCGCAGCATGCCCGTGCCGGCGGTGCTGGCGAACCTGGAACCCGGCTTCCTGCCCGAACTCCTGCGCCAGGTGCAGGCCAAGGCCAGGACGTCGCCGTCGTTCGCCGACGCGCTGCAGATCAGCTCGGACCACGTCGCCCAGCTCATCGTGGCGGACGACGCTCCCGGCGGGCCGGGGCCGGGTCACCCCACCGACGAGGACCTCCTGAACTTCCTGCTGGTCACGACCGTGGTGGTCATCATCATCGTCACCAAGTAGCAACGATCAGGGCCTCCCCGGCGACTGCGCCGGGGAGGCCCTGACCTTTTCGGGGGGCCGGATCAGAGTCTCGGATCCTCCTGCACCTTCAGGGCGTTGAGGATCGGGTCGGCCTCACCCTTCTCCCGGGTGAACACGATCGTCAGGTCACCACCGGTGTGCTCGACGGTGACCGTGTTCGTGTCCGCGGTCAGCGCGCCCACTCTCGCCTGCACGTCATGGTCGTAGAGCACGACCTTGCCGTCGGCGAGCACATCGAAGGCACGCTTGCCGGCCTTGACCTTCTCGATCTCGGCGAAGTCGAGGCCGATCCGGTACGTCCCGGCCGGGGCGTCGCGGAACACGTAGCGGAACGTCTCGCCGGTGCGCTGGGTACGGAACAGCGCGTCGTCCCTGGTACCGGCGATGTCGGCCCTCGTGGTGCTCACCTTCCCGCCGACGTGGCCCCAGGACTTCGAGCCGAGCGCCTGGTCGGGCGAGAAGAACCCGGCGGGACCCACGTACCCCGGACCGCCCGCGTCGACGGCCTTCGTGTACGCCGACGTCGCCAGGCGCACCGGCTTGCGCTGGGTGTCGCCCTTGCCCGCGGTCGACGTCACGAGCAGGTCCCCGGTGAGCACGCCGGGTGCCACGCCGGTGTTGTCGGCCGTCACCGTGACGGTGGTGGACCTGCCGGCCGCCAGCGTGACAGTGCCGGTCGCGGCCGCACCCGTGAGCGACAGCCACGCCATTTCGCTCGCCTCGCCGACGTGTACCTCCAGCGGGGCGGAGCCGCTGTTGGTCACGGTCACGTCAGCCGTCGCCCGGCGGTCCTTGTCGAGCAGCCAGTCGAGGCTCCCCGTGGTGACCGTGGCGACGCCGGTGGTCAGTGCGGTGTCCCGTACCTCCGCCTGGTCCTTGGTGGCGATGGTGACCGGACGGCTCGCGGTGACGTAGTGGGGCGCCGCAACCTGCACGGTGTTCGCACCGACCAGCGCCTGAGCCTTCCACCGGCCCTTCACGTCGGTCGAGATGACCCGATCACCCGCCGGCCCGGTGAGCGTGACGATCGCGCCCTCGATCGGCTTGCCGTCGTTGGCGTCGGTGACCGTGCCCTCGATCGTGCCCGCCGCCGGAAGGGTGTACTCCAGGCCCAGGCCGGCCTTGAGGACGGGCTGGTCGACGGAGTACTGGCCGGCCGGGTTGCGGTTCAGGCTCTCCACCCCGACCGTCGCCGACGACCCCCGGGTGAGCGGGTTGTCACCGCCGACACCGTCGCCGTAGCCGATCTGGATCCGCCCGTCGGCGATCAGCGTGACCGAGAAGCTGACCCGAGCCGTCCGGTCGCTGTAGAAGGTGACGTCGCGCCACTCGACGACCTGCGCCGCCACCCCGTCCACCCGGGTCGTGCCGAAGTAGATGCCCGCCTCGTCGTCGACGACGAGGTCGTCCCAGAACGGGTGGATCGCGTCGATCGGCGACGGCGACGGCAGCGCCGTGTTGCTCCCGGACGTGCTGGCACGGTCGAAGACGAGCGTGCCGTTCGTCGTCACGCACACCCCGTCCCAGGCGCCGTCGTAGAACGGCTGCAGGTAGCCGGCGTCGAACCACAGCACGCCGCACAGGTCGTCCCCGTGCCAGCCGGACTCCTGGGCGCCCTGCCGATAGAGCCCTTCGGAGACCTTCATCGAGTACGACCGGCCGGCCGGCGCCACCGGCACCGGTCCGGGATCCGGCTGTTCGGGCTGGGGCTCCGGCTCGGCCTCGTCACCGCGCGGGTCGAGCGTCACCCGCAGCGCGGCGATGCTCGGGGCCTGCAGGCCCTTCGAGCCGCGCAGTTCCACGGTCAGCGGGCCACCCTCGTGCTTCACCACCGCCCTGCGCCAGTCGGCGGCGTTCGGCCCCACGGCCGCGGCCGGATCGTACGCATAGTCGGTCAGCGTCCCGTCCACGAGCACGTCGAACACCCGCCGGCCCCGGCCGGCCCGGTCGATCTCGGCGAACCCGAGGTCGACCGCGTAGGTGCCCTTCGGCGCGTCCGGGAACCGGTAGAACAGCTGCTTGTCCGCCGTGGTCCGCTGCGACTGGAACAGGGCGTCGTCGGTCGTGCCCGCGATCGGCGACCTCGTGGTGGCGACCTTCGTCCTGCCCTCGTAGCCCCACGACTTCTTCCCGGCCGCCTGATCGGCCGACCAGGTGTAGCCGGTGCCGTCGGTGAGCTTCGCACCGCCCGCGTTCACGCCGACCTGGTACTTCGTGGTCGTGAGCGTGACCGGCACGTAGCTCTTCGACTGGCGTCCCGAGTTGGACCGGACCACGATGTTCGCGCCCCGTACGCCCGGCTCGGCGCCCTTCGCGGAGATCGACACCTTGACCGTCGCCGACTGGCCGGGGGCCAGCGTGCCGCCGGTCGAGGAGAGCGACAGCCACGGCAGGTCGGTGAGCAGGTCGTCCTCGACGTCGACGAGCACGACGTCGTCGGCGATCTGGTCGGCCGCCCACAGCGCGCCGGTCGCGTCGGTCTCCAGGCCACCGCCCTGGCCCGCCTTCTGGCCCGGGAACCACCAGGCGTTCACCAGCGAACAGTCGACCGGGTCGACCTGCAGCAGCCGGGTGGGCCGGTTCGAGGTGAGATCGGTGTACCAGATGGTGTCCGACGCCTGGTTGTAGGCCAGGCCCATCACCTCGGGCAGCGGCGGGGCACAGAACGACAGCAGCGCGCCCGGGTTGTCGTGCGACGTGCCGGCGACGGTCCCGATCATGCCGTTGCGCCGGCCGCCGACGTAGAAGACGTCCTGCTTCGGGTTGTACGCCAGACCGGTCAGCTGCAGCGTCGACCAGTCACCCTTGATCTGCCTCGTCTCCTTGCCGGTGGCCCGGTCGAAGCAGTGGATGTAGCTGGCCGGGCTGTCCTCCATCTGGCACATGTCGCCGGTCCGGGTGTCCAGGGCCATGTCGAACGCCCGGTACGCGGGGTTCCACGACGCGTCGAACACCTTCCCGGTCTTCTTGCCGGTGACCGTGTAGGCGGTGTTGGTCCGCTTGTCGTAGTCGTGGATCCACACGTCGCCGTCGTAGCCGATGCCGGACGGCTCCTTCTCCGCGATCGTGCCCGGGATCGAGATCCGGGTGATCACCTCGCCGCCGGAGGTCGCGCCGACCTTGGCCGACGCCTGCGCCGCGGTGACACCGGAAGCGCCGCTCGACGTGGCGGGCCTGCCGTCGACGTCCGACGGCTTCATCCCGCTCGCGCCGGCCTTCCACGCGGCCAGGTCGATCGTGCTGGCCGCGCCCGTCCCGGTGCGCGCGGTGGCGCCGGCGGCGTCGAGCTCGGGATGCCGGGCGGCCTCACCCAGGCTGTACGTCAGCGGCGCCGAACCGTTGTTGGTCAGGGTCAGCGAGCCCACCCCGTTCTGGCCGGCGCCCAGCAGCGCGTCCAGCCCCTCGGTCTTCTGCCCGGCGGCGCCGGTGGTCAGCCGGGCGTCGATCCGGGCCTTCGCATAGAGATCCTTCAACGAGAAGGGGTACGCCGCGGTCGTGTAGTTCGGCGCCTCGACCGTCATCGTGTACTCGCCCACCGGAAGCTGCCGGTGCACGATGCCCGTGCCGTTGGTCGTGACGGCCTCCACCAGCCCGTCCCTGGTGCTGAAGGAGACCTTCGCGCCGGCGACCGGCAGCCCGTCGTTCCGGTCGGCGACGGTCGCGTCGAGATACCCGAAGTCCGGCAGGTCGTAGGTGACGATCATGCCGTCGCGCAGCACCGGGGCGTGGTCGGAGAACCGGATGCCGTCGACGCCCGCCCAGCCCTGGATGCCGGTGACCGCGTGCACGCCGGCGGTCACCGGGTCGTCGGAGCCGATGCCGTCGCCGTACCCGAAGATCACCGTGCCGGACCGGGTGAGCGTGGCCGAGAAGTTCACCGGCGCGGTGTACTCCGTCCGGCTCGGATAGGCCCAGATCCTGGCGTTGCGGTACTCGATGACGAACGCGTCCTCACCGTCGACCTTGGTCGCCGCGGTGAAGACACCACCGCCGGGGGCGAACTCGACCGGGCTCTCCACGTACAACGGGAAGATGCCCGCGCCGCCGTAGCCGGGCCCGGTGCTGCCGTCCGGGGCGATCACCCCGCGCAGTCCGATGCCGAGGGTGTCGTGGCTGCCGTTGTAGAGCGCGATCGGGAACGGCAGCTTCACCGTGGTCCACACCCCGCTGGTGAACGTGACCGGGTCGGTGCCGCGCAGGTGCTCGCCCTCGGTCACGGCGCAGCGGTAGCCGCCCTTGTCGACGACGAGCCCGACCGCGATCTCCGACGGCTGGTTCTGCGCGCCGACGGTCAGCGGAACCGTCGTGGGGGAGAAGCAGGCGTTGGGCTCGACGGACAGGCCGTAGGCGCCCTCCGGGACAGCGGCGATCGTGAACGCGCCGTCGGCGCCGGTGCGTACCGGCTTGAGCGGCGTTCCCTGCAGCGACACGTCGGCGTTCGCGACGGGTCGCTTCTGGCCGTCGACCACCCGGCCGCTGATGTCGTGCCGAGCGGCCGCGGTCAGCGGCAACGTGACCGCGGTGTCCTGACCGAGACCGATCGTGACGTCCGCGGTCGCCGTCAGGTAGCCGAAGACCTTGGTGCTGAGCTTGTAGTCACCGACCGGCAGGTTCGTGGTGAACCGGCCGTCGGCGCCGGTGCCGATCGACCTGCTGAACGGGCCGCTGATCGTCACCTCCGCGGCGGGGACCGGGGCGCCGCCGGCGGTGACCACACCGGTCAGGGTTCCGCCCTTGCGCGGGGCGAGCTCCAGCAGGCGTACGAGATCGAGCCGGCCCTCGCCGTACTTGTTGTTGATCTCCGCGGTGCCGCCGCACTCGGTGTCGTCGACGTCGACGGCCGACGCGCCCAGCAGCCGGCGGGTCTCGTCGACCTGCCCGATCAGGGTCGGGTCGTAGCTCCACAGCGCCGCCACGGCGCCCGCCACGTGCGGCGCCGCCATCGACGTGCCGGACATCTCCACGTAGCCGTTGTTCGGGTACGACGACCGCACCGCGTCGCCCGGCGCGGAGATCTCCGGCTTGATCCGGCCGCCCTCACCCTCACCCTTGCGGGAGAACGACGCCAGCGTGCCGTCCGGCGACAGAGCACCGACGGAGTACGCGCTGCCGGCGGCGCCCGGCGAGGAGACGGTGTCGCAGGCCGCGTACGGCGAGGTGTTGCCCGACGACCAGACACTGAAGATGCCCGCGGCGCTCCAGGCCTCGTCGATCGCCTGGAAGAATCCGTCGAAGTCGTGCTCGACGTTCTGCCCCCACGAGTTGTTGATCACGTGCGGCCGCTTCGACGGATCGGGGTTCTCGCCCCGCACGTCGGTCGGCGCGAGCAGCCACCAGCCGGACCGCAGCAGCGACTCGACACCGTTGCTCGCACAGCAGCCGTCCGTCGCGATCCACTGCGCGTCCGGCGCCACCCCGACGTGGTCGGTGCCGTCGAGACCGACCATGGTGCCCATGGTGTGCGTGCCGTGCCCGTTGTCGTCGCACGGCGCGCTCGCGCACGAGCCCCGCGTCGCCATCCAGTTGTAGTTGTGGTCGACGGTGCCGTCCGGCTTCGTACCCCGGTACTGCCTCTTCAGCGCGGGGTGGTCGAACTGCACACCCGAGTCGAGGTTCGACACCGTGATCCCGGCGCCGGTCGCGCCCATGGCCCACGCCTGCGGCGCGCGGATCTCCTCCAGGCCCCACGTGACAGTGCCGTCGTCGCCGGCGGCCTTCGGCGCGGCCGGCCGCGCGGACCGGTCGGCGGGGATCTTCTCCTCCACCGGCTCGACGAGCGCGACCTGCGGCGTCGCGTGGATCTCGGCGACCTGCACCCGAGCGGCCACGTCCAGCGCCAGCTTCTCGGTGCCGCCCTTGACCAGCACCGCGTTGGCGATCGGGTAGGAGGTGTACTTCACGCCGGCCCGGTCGAGCTCGGCGGACACCGACGCCACGGACTTCGTCGTCGCGGCGCTCAGCGCGTCGTAGACGAACCGCCCACGCGCGGTCCAGTCGGTGATCTTCTTCGCCGGCGCCAGGTCGGCGCCGGTCTCGAAGGTGATCCAGAAGTCGGCGGACGGCTGCGTCCGGAACCGGTCCTTCAGCGTCGGCGCGATCTTGCCGCCGGGATCCGGCTCCGCCGCGGACGCCGGCAGTTGCGGCAACAGGCTCAGGCCGACCACTGCGGCCAGCGTCGCCGCGAGGGCTGTGAATCTCATGGGGTCCCTTCCGCCTACAGGGGTTGGTAGGGGTCGTGGCTCTGGTGATCGGCGGCACCGGCGGCGTCGTGGGCGTCGGCGTCGTCGCGGGCGCTGTCGTGCGGCTCCCGCGACAGCTCGAGAGGGGACGGAGGCTCGGCGACGGAGTCGTCAGGCACGACAGGTCGCTCAGGCATGCATCGGCCCGGGGCTATGGATCATGCAGCCATGCTCGGGCTCGGCGAGGGACCTTAGCTATCAGGTGGATACGTCAAAATTCATGAGGCGTCCTCGTCGGCGAACACGCCGGCCTCCACCGCCTTGACCGCCAGCGCCGTCCGGGAGCTGACCTTCAGCTTGCGCATCGCCGCCCGCAACTGCTGGTCCACCGTGGCCGGCGACTTGGCCAGGATCCGGCTGATCTGCCGGTTCGTCTTGCCGGCCACCACCAGCTGCACCACGTCCAGCTCACGGGGCGACAGCTGGTCGCCGTACCCACGCCGGCCGCCACGCCACAACCGCGGCACCTCCGCGCCGTGCTCGCGCAGCCGCTGCGCCACCCGATCCGCGTCCCCGCGGGCGCCCAGCCGGAACAACTGCTCGTACTGCCCGGCCAGCAGCTCCCGGCCCGGCCCGCTCCGGCCCAGCGCGATCAGCGCCTCGGCCTGCCGCTCCCGCGCGCGCATCGCGTCGTACGGCCGCGGCAACGCGCTCCACGCCCGCGCCGCCCGATCGAACGCCGCCGCCGACCGGGAATGATCACCGGCCGCCTCGAACAGCAGGGCACGGCACACCGCGAGCGCGGCGCGAGGCGCGGGCGCTGTCCGGCCCCGCAGCCCCCTGGCGAACTGGTCGGTCAGACGCGCCGCGGCCGTCGCGTCACCGGCGGCGAGCAGCGCCTCGACCCGGGCCGGGACCAGGTCCGTCGCCCACACCCAGATGCCCTTGCGGCGTACCGTCTCGATCGGCTCGTTCGTGATCCGCACCGCCCGGCGGCCGTTGCCGTCGGCCAGCCACAACCGGGCCAGCGCCGCCGCGGCCTCCACCGTGTCATCGGCCGCGCCCAGCCGGGCGGACTCCTCCAGCACCAGCCGGAACTGCTCCTCCGCGACCCGCCGCCGCCCCGCCACGGCCGCCAGCCGGGCCGCGAGACGAATACTGCCCAGGTAGTGCGCCGGCCGATCCCGATCAGCGTCGGCGAGTGCCGCGCTCGTCTCCGCCAGACCATCCCACCGGCCGGTGTGCCACGCCAGGTTCGCCTGTTCGAGCCGCACGTTGTGCCGCAGCCGCGACGCCTGCTCCGCCTCGGCCAGGCGCATCGCCACCGCGAGATGCTGCTCCGCGTCGGCGTACCGGCCCCAGATCAGCGCCCCGGTCCCGACATTGACGTGGATGCGGGCCACATCCAGCCGCTCCGCCGTCGTCGCGCCGTCGGCCGGCAGGCCCGCGACGACCTCCCAGGCCTCCTCCTCACCCAGCATCAGCAGCGCCGCGGCCCGGTTCCCGGCCAGATTCAGCCGCTGCGCGGGGGAGTCGATCGCGGCGGTCAGTTCCGCGGCGCGATCCAGCCACCGCCGATGGGTCGAGGCGGGCCAGGGTCCGGCGTACGCCCAGCCGAGGTACGTCATCGCCCGGGCGGCCTCGACCGGATCGTGGTCCAGATTGGCCACGGCCTGCTCCAGCTCGCTGAGCGCGGCCTGCGCCTCGCCCCCGGTGATCAGTAACCGGCCCAGGGGATTGCGGATCTCGGCCTGTTCACGAGCCGACAGACCCGGGGTCTCCAGCACCGCGCGCAGCGTCCGGATCACCCGGTGATAGACCTCGTCGACCGGTTCCCGGCGCCCCAGCGCGGCGACCCCGGCGATCCGCGCCACCCGCGCCCGGTCCACCGGCGGCAGCACGGTCCACGACAGCAGATCGACGAGCAGGTCGACCGCCTTGGTGTGGTCACCGGACGCCATGGCCAGCTCGGCGCCCTGCTCGGCGTACCGCGCCCAGGACTGCGTCTCCCGCGCCTCGCGGAAGTGATGGGCCAGCCGCGCCACCGGCGGGGGTTGCCGGGCCTCCAGGGCCCGCCCGGCCAGCAGATGGAAGTGCCGGCGGTCGGTCAGCGGGATCGCCTCGTAGACGGCGGTCGCGGCCAGCACGTGCCGGAACCGCCACCGGCCACGGTCGTCACCGTCGAGCACGCCGGCGCCGGCCGCCTCCGCGATGGCGCCCCGGCACACCGCCGGGGACAGGCCGGCGGTCATCGCGATCGTCTCCACCGGGGAACGCTCCGCCAACGTGGCCGCCGCCCGCAACACCTGCTGCGCGGCCGGCGACAGACGGCCGACCCGCTCCCGGGTCGAGTCGCGCACCGTCGGCGGAACCTGCAGCTCCCGCAGCTTCAACCGCACCCACTGCCCGTCCCGGAAGACCAGGTCGGCGCGGTCGCACATGAGACGCACCGACTCCTCCAGGGCCAGCGGGACACCGCCGGTCCGGTCGTGCAGGAACGTCGTGAACTCCTGCGAGATCGGATTGCCGTCCAGCATCGACGACACCAGCGCCGCCGTGCCGTCCGGCCGCATCGGCGCCAGCGCGATCCGCAGCTGTGTCACCCCGGCCGGCAACCGGGACGTCAGCCGCAGCAGCAGCGACCCGTCGTCCACCTCCTCCGGCCGGTAGGAGATCACGACGCTGAGCCCGTCCGACTGCTGCCGGGAGATCACGAACAGCAGGAACTCCAGAGTCACCTCGTCGGCCCAGTGCGCGTCCTCCAGCACCAGCACCTCGACCCGCAGCGCCCGCAGCAGCTCGTCCAGCGCCCGGAACAGCCGGTGCCGGGCCGCCTTCGCATCGTCCAGCGGCGGCAACGCGGGCGGCAGCTGCGACGACCACTCCGGGAACAACGGCCGCAACGCGCCCGCCAGCTCGGTGAGCCGCACCCGCGGCACCGGCCCCGCGACCCCGAGGAACGCGTCGACGATCGGACCCAGCGTCAACGATTCACGCAGCGGAGGACACACCGACACCAGCGCGGTACGGTCGTCCGGCGCGGCCAGCCACTCCCGCAGCAGCCGGCTCTTGCCGATGCCGGCCTCGCCCTCCACGAGCACGATCGCCGGAGGCCGGTCCAGGGCGCCCCGCAGAGCTGCCAGCTCCCGATCGCGACCGACGAAACGCGGCGTGGAAACGAACGGCGTGGCCCCGTCGTCCTCAATCGAGGGATCGAGCATGCGAAATGATCTCGTTTACCGGCGCTCCGGCACAAGACCGGCCCACAGGTGGCCGAGATCACGGCCTCCTCGGGCGGCCGGCTCCCGCAGGCCGTCCACCAGACGTGCGCAGGTCTCCACCGCCGTGCCGGGACGCCGCCGGACGACCGCGATCAGGCCGGCCCTCGCCCGCGCCCTGTGTCTCGTGCCGGCCGCGGCGTCGGCGTGACAGTGGTCCCCGGATCCGCCGCGCCGAGGTGGCCGAGGGCCGTCTCGAGAGTGGCGATGTCCGCGGCGTCCTTCGCCCTTCTCGGCATGCCCGGCACCCACACCGGCATCATCCTCTTGATCTCGATCTGGGCGAACGGGCTGATGATCGGGCACCGCACCGCACCGATGCGGCCGGCCGGCCAGTCGAGCATGCCGCCGGGCCACCGCTGACCCGCCCAGGGCCCGCCCGCGACGGTCACGTCTCCCGCGCTGTCCCGGGTGATGAGCGCGAAGCTGAGATCCAGCCCGCCGCGGGCGAAGTCGAGCTGCCGATCATGCGGCGGCTCGGGAAGCAACTCGTAGCCCCTGCTCGTCAGCGCGGCGGAGAGCCGGCCCGCGTCCGGCGCCCAGACGAACCAGTCCACGTCCAGGTGGGGGCGGGTCACCCGGCCCAGGAAGAAGTCCATCGCCCAGCCGCCGCGAAGCCACACCTCCAGGCCGAGCGACGCCACCTCGGCTATCGACTCCAGCTGCTCCTCCGCGTCCATGACCCCACCTACTTCCGGCGCCGCTGCGCCTGGATGCGCTCCGTCAAGCGGTGGACGGACCGCTCGACCGTCGCCCTGGTGATCTCGACCGGATCGGGATCGTACGCCGGCCCGGCCACGGGAGACATGGTGTCCGACCGCTCCCAGGACAAGGCCCCGGTGAAGGTCTGCTCGTGATCGACCCCACCGGCATCGGTCCATGTCCTGAGGACGGCCGAAGGTTCCCCGGGCTCATCGTCAGCGGGCACGATGCCGAAGTAGGTGTACTCGACGGCCCGCACGGTGACCCACGGCGCGATCCGGGGGAGGGCGGTTCCGTCATGCCAGGCGAGCACGACCCCGGCCACGCCGCCGAAGATAGGGGATGACGACGGGCCGCTTCCGCTTCGACAGCCCGTACCTCCGTGGCGTTCTCCGCTCTCGACCAGGACAACGTCCGGTGCCTCCGGCTACGTCCGGCCGTTGTGGTCAGGCCGTGAATCGGGCGGTGAACACCCGGTCCTGTTCGGTCACGGCGCCCGTGATCCGCACGTCGGCGCTGTCCGAACTCACCTCGCCGTCGAAGGAGGCCTGCCCGAGCCCGTCGGTGTACGGGGTCTCGAATGCGGCCGGGCCGCAGCCGAACTTGCGCGGGAAGTTCAGGCCGTTGACGGCGACGGCCGCGCTGACGCCACCGTTGACGAGTTCACCCCGGAGGTCGCCGTTCGCATAGGACGTGTCCCAGAAGCGCACGTCGACCGCGCGGCCGTCGCGGTAGTCGGTGCCGCTGAGACCGGTGCTGAGCGTCAGCGTGCCGGCGCCGGACTGGCTGTCGGTGGCGAGATGGACGTGCGGGGAGGAGCCGGGGCCCTCACGGATCACCAGGGTCGCGGCGTAGCTGAACCGGTATTCACTGGCCTGGTTGATGCAGGTGTCCAACGCGTTGACGGTGATCTCCAGAGAGCCGCGATACTCGCCGTACGCCTCGCTGGTGTTCTCCTGCTCGCTGGTGTTCTCCTGCTCCTCGCTACTGCCGTCGTCGGCGTCGGTCGCCTCCTCGGTCTCGTCTGCCGTAGGCGTCTCGTCCGTGGTGGGTTCGGTTCCCCAACCGCCGGCGGCAGCGGTCGTCGTCGGCGTGGTCGCCGGAGTCGTGGTGGCCGGAGTCGTGGTGGGCGTGTAGGTGCTCTCACTCGCGACGGCCGGCGATTCCCCGGAACTGGACATCTGGGAGGCGACGGCCACACCGGCGCCGATCACGACCACGACCGCGCCGGCGGCCACGGCGATCTTCCGGCGGAACCACGACGGCGAACCGGACATGGCGACCCTCTCCGAGAACTGTTTCTTCCTGGAGGAACGGCCTCACCGTATGCGTCCGGAGTGGATGGCCCCGATAGGCCGACACTCGAATTCGCCGAGGATGATCGGTGCCGAACACCAGCCGTTCGACGCTGGCGCCGGTCGTCCGCGACGTTCACTTCCGATAGCTGACCACAATGTCCAATCGGCCTGCTCGCGGATGACCCCACACGTAGACGAAACCGGGATCCAGGAGCGTCGGCAGGCTTCGCTGCACCTCGGAAATGTCCATCTCCCGGGCCAGGTCCTCCGGCAGTTGCCCGGCCGCCGGCACGACGGTGACCTCCAACCAGCAGCCGCCGGAGCCGCATTCCTTGCCCTGTGCGATGACCCTCGCTCCGGACGGCAGGTCAGGAATGCGGGACTCCGGCGGTATCGCGTCCTCGCCGAACCAACTCATCACCAGCAACACACGCAATGCCCACAGGCAGGCCAGCAGGCCCAGCACGGTGGACACGCTCACGAGTGCAGATCTGACGCCTTTGCCCGGCACGGTTCGCGGCATCATCGCGTCAGAGTATCGGCGTCGGCCCTCGTACTCCCAGAAGGGTTTCGGGAAGCGGGCCGCCGGGGGTCACCTCGCGGAGGTGGCCCCCGGCCGGCGGGTCAGAAGCGATACCAGGTGGCGGCGGCCTGACCCCCGCAGGTCCACTGCTGGGCCTTGGCGCCGTTCTCGGTGGTCGCGTTGTTCATCTCCAGGCACTTGCCGGTCTGCGCATTGACCACGTTGTAGCGGCCGGCGCCCAGGTGACGCCACACCCACTGGGCGGTCGGCTGGTTGCCGCAGTCCCACAGTTGCGCCACCGCGCCGTTGGCCGTCGAGCCGTCCGGGATCTCGATGCACTTGGTGGGGTGCGCGTGGTGGCGCATCCGGTATACGGGGTCGGTCCCGTTGCTGCCGACCAGTTCGAGGTCCCACCGGGCGGCCGCCTGGCCCCCGCAACCCCACTGCTGGATGCGGGCCTCGTTGGCGCCGGCGTTGTTGTCGGTCTCCAGGCACTTGCCGCTCACGCCGTTGCGCAACGTGGTGGTCTCGTCGCGGTGCCACGTCGCGGCGGCCTGACCCCCGCAGGTCCACTGCTGGGCCTTGGCGCCGTTGTCGGTGGTCGCGTTGTTCATCTCCAGGCATTTGCCGGTCAGCGCGTTGACCACGTTGTAGCGGCCCGCGCCGAGCGGGCGCCAGATCCACTGGGCCGTGGGCTGGTCGCCGCAGTCCCACAGTTGCGCCACCGCGCCGTTGGCCGTCGAGCCGTCCGGGATCTCGATGCACTTGGTGGGGTGCGCGTGGTGGCGCATGCGGTAGACGGGGTCGGCGCCGTTGCTGCCGACCAGCTCGAGGTCCCACCGGGCGGCCGGCTGGTCGCCGCAGGTCCACTGCTGGATCGGGGCCTCGTTGGCGCCGGCGTTGTCGTTGGTCTCCAGGCACTTGCCGCTGACGCCGTTGCGCAGCGCGACAGTGCCGCCCTGGATGTAGTTCGCCAGCCAGCCCTGGAGGTCGTCGAGGCGGGTCTCCACCGCGCCCGGGGAAGTGCTGGCCGAGCCCAGGCAGCCGACCTGTCCCGAGCTGTGGTGCAGACCGGCGAGCTCCCACCGGCCGCCGGTCTGGCGCAGCGCCGGGCCGCCGGCGTCCCCCTTGCAGAGGCTGCTGTCGGCCGGGGTCTGCGGGGCGATGTCCACGGTCGTGCCGGACACGGTGGACACGGTGTAGGCGGCGGTGTGCAGCCGGCTGGTGATCCACTCGTTCCTGGTCCGGCCGAAGCCCGCGACGGTGAGCACGTCGGCCTGGCCGGGCGCGGTGGCGGCGACGGTCACCGGCGTGATGTCGGTGACCGGGGTGGCGAGCCGGGCCAGGACGATGTCACGGTCGCGGTGGGCGACCAGCTCGGTGACGGGCACGACGTGACCGGCCGTCGTGGTGAGGTCCGTGCGGCCGACGGTCACGCTCGCCGGGGTCGCCGGGGCGCCGAACGGCACCGTCGTCCGTCCCGGCTCCAGGAAGCAGGCCGCGGCGGTCGCCACCCAGGCGGGCGAGATCAGAGCGCCGGTGCAGCTGCGGCCTTCGCCGGGAACGCCGATGTCGACCTTCGCCACGAACGGGAAGGCGCCGTCGGCCGCGGCGGCCCCGCCTCCGACAGCGAGGGTGGGCGCGGCACCGGCCAGCGTCAGGGCCACCACGGCGGTGAGCAGGCCGGCCAGACGTACGGTCCGGCCGCGCGGGCGTCCGGTTGCGCTTCGAGCACGGGTGATCAGCACGTTCCTCTGTTCCTCCCCCGAGAACAGCCGTCGGCTCGGCGCACACGACTGTCGATGCGACAGGTGCCCGGAGCCCCGGCTGAAACAATGAACGCGGTCGATGCTAGTGGATCGATCCGCCCGGTGTACGCCGCCTCCGTGGGCCTCGCTGGTTGCCTGCTATGCAGGGTTCTCTGCTATACAGAGCAAGTGAGATCGAGTCAGCTCCTCAAGGGCGTGCTGGACATCGCCGTGATGGCCGCGCTGTCCCGTCGCGAGTTGTACGGCCTCGAGCTGCTGGAGCGACTGCGGAGTGAAGGCCTCACGCCGCTGGGTGACCCCTCCGTCTACGGGGTGCTACGCCGGCTCGAGCAGGACGGGCTGGTCACCGCCCGGTTGGAGCCGTCGGCCGGCGGCGCCGCCCGCAAGTACTACAGCATCACCCCGAAAGGGCGAGCCGACCTGGACGACGCTGACGCAGAGTGGTCACGGCTCGCCCGGGTCGTCAACCGGCTCCTGGAGAAGAGGAATGACTGTGAGCAACGCTGAGTCACCCGTCGCACCCGCCGGCGCAAGCGAAGCCATCCGTGACTACGTCACAGCGGTGGACGGCCTCCTGCTGGACGTGCCGTGGCGTCGTCGGCGTGAACTCATCGCCGACCTGCGGGAACACCTCCGGCAATATCCGGAGCTGATGACTGTCGAGCAGCCCCGGGAGTACGCGGCCGAACTGCGCGCAGCGGCCGGCGCCGTACCCGGTGGATTCCTGTCCGGATTTCGATCGGCATCCTGGCCCACGCCACTGGAATGGTGCGAGTCGGTGCTCCGCGGCGCGGCCCTCATATTGCTGGCGCTGCTGGGATACAAGATCCTGGATCACCTGTCCTACTTCGTCATCGGGGACCCGTCATCCCAGGGCTCGTGGCCGGGCGCGCTCGACCTCGCGGTGCAGGAGCTGTACCCCGTGCCCGCGTTCCGCGGCTCCACCGGGACCGGGCTGCTGTTCTATGCCCCGCTGGCCGTCCTCGTCGGGCAACTCACCACCGCCGCGGTGCTGCTCCGCGCGCCACAGCGACGCCCGGCGCTGCGAGTCTTGTCGTACCTCAGCCTCGGCATTGTCCTGGCAGTGCTCGGATACGGAGCCATGCGATCGATCGCCTGATGGTGACGGCCCTGCCGATGAGTGCGGTTGCCGTTCTCAGGCCTTCCGGCCTGCCTTGCGCCGCTTTTCCTCAGCGTCGGCGATGCCGTGGGCAACGGCCGTCCGGATCACCCGATACAGTACGGCCACCCCCAACAGCGACAGCACCATCGATCCGATATTCACGCTCACGCCACGTAGACTAGCCTCGGTCTTTCGTTTAGCAGCTGACTCATAGTGTTTGCTCGATGGGTGCGGTCCGCGGAAGCTGCTTTCGGTTGGTGGGCATGCTGAAGGTCCGGCGCGGGGCCGGGTTCCTCCCTATTGCTGGTCGCTGTGTGGACCGCGGTGTCAGCCGGTGGGCCGCGGTAGCGCGGCGAGTCTGCTGAATGCGCTGGTGAGGGCGTCAGCCCAGGGCCAGTTGGCGGCGATGGCGAGGCGGGTTCGGCGGGCGGTGCGGGTGAACCGGGCGGCGACATGCAGCAGCCGGTAGCGCAGCTTCTTCGGCTCGGCGGCGGCCAACTCGCCGTCCAGGAGCAGGGTTTGGGTCCAGGCGAGCAGGTCGATGCCGGTCAGCGCGAGTTGCAGCCAGGCCTGGTTGATCGCGAACACGCGGGACGGGAACCGGCCGAAGCCGGTGTTCTTGCCGGTCCGGATCTTGTCTTCCACCCTGGCGTGAGCCCGGTGCCGGGCTTCCAGGAACTGGATGCTGCCGGTGCCGGGTGGGCTGTCGGTGGCCACGACCTGGTGCCGCCATCCTTCGATGGTGTCGAACAGCGACAGTTGAGCGCCGGGGTGCGGGCGTTCCCGGCGGACCAGGAACCGGGTGCCCTCCGGCCAGCCGGTGGCGTCGAACAGGCCGGTGATCTCGCAGACCTCGGCGTGGTCGCGCAGGTCACCATCGGTGTCGACCGCGGGGACCCAGCCGGTCGCGGCCTGAATCGCTTGCCGGACCGGTTCGGTGATGGCCGCGCCGACACTGAATCGGATGTCGAGGTGGCGTTCGCGCAAGGCCCGGATGTGGGCGAGGAAGCCGTGACTGGAACCGGCGGAGTCACTGCGCAGCAGAATAGGGGTGCCGTGCCGGAAAACGTCGGGGATCTGGGCAAGAGCCTGGTCAAGCACGGTGATGTGGTCGGCGGTGGTGTTGGATCCCGCCCGGCCTTCCCTCAGCAGGCCGGCGAGGGCCTCGCCGGTGTTGTCCAGAAAGCACAGCAAGGGGTGGAAGCCGAAAGTCTTCTTCCAGGTGCGGGTCGCCGACTCCTTCTCGGAATGACAGATCACGATGGTCGCGTCGATGTCCAGGACCAGGCCGTCGACCCGTTGCCCGGCCACCATGGGTTGCGGCAGGTCGCCGCGGACCTCGGCATGCTGGGCCCAGGCGATCTCACGGGCGCAAGCCCGGGCGGACCGCAGCTCGGCCAACATCGCGGCGTCGAGCTGCGACAGCAGCCGCCACGCTGTCGGGCCGGAGGCGACCGGCCCGAACAGGCCGGGCTGGTCACGCAGCACGGCCAGGTCGGCTATGGCCTCGCCGCCGTCAGCGAGCAGTACCGCCAGGTCAACAGCAATCCGGCCAGGGTCGTGGCCGCTCTGCCGCTGCCGCAGCCCGGCCAGGGCCTCGCTGAACGCGTTGGTCAGACCGGTTGCGTCGGCGAGATCGGCGAGCAGACGGGTGCCGGCGTGACCGACCACGCCCCGCCCGTCCCCGGTCACGATGATCTTCGGACGTGTGCGGGTAGTCTTCACCCAGCAAGTGCCTTCCGGGACGGGTTAACAGGACTCTCGACAAGCCCTATTTTCCCTGATCAGAGGGCACTTCGCCATTTCCGGCCCAGTCCTTGGACACCCCTTAACGAAGGGGCGAGGCTAGATGATCATGCCGGTCGTCGACAACGCCGCTTCCCCTTTGCGCGTACGGCGCACCTCAGTCGACGACCGCCGCCCGGCCGGAGTCTTGTTGTGGCCGATGAGAGTGCGTCACAACCCGGGATTGTTCATAGGAGCGCGTGACGTATCTCAAAGCCGGCCGACGAATTCGTCCATGGCGGCCGTTACGCGCCGGAGAATGTCTGCGGAATTCACCGGGTCATCGGTGGTCTCCAGGCCGTGATCGGCGCCGGGTGCTTCAAAGAAGGGGCGGCCGACGCCACGAGCCACCTCGGTGTCCCACGAGGGGTCGGCGGTGCCACCTACCAGCAGGAACGGCGCGGAGTTACGACGTAGATCCTCGGGTACGTCGGTATCGCGCAGCACCGGGGTCAGCCAGATGCCGGGCACGCTCCGGTCCGCGGCCACCGATGCAGCGAACGCGCCCATCGACTTCCCGACCAAGGCGATCTTCGGCGCTGTTTCCGCATCGAGCGCCCGGCTCACGTGCCCGTGCACGAACGAGCGCAACTGCGTGAACCACGAGCGAAGTGCCTGACCCTCGCGCTGCGGTGGTTGCTGAGGCCACCAGACCGCCTGTGTCGTCCAGCCGTGCCTCATGAACACCGCTCGGGCAAAATGCAGCAACGGTCGTTCGGCCGAGTACTCACCGCCGGGGATCAGCAAAGCGACCCGCTCCGGATCGCCCTCCACGCGGTCGGGAAGCGAGGGACGCGGCCAAGGGATATCGGTCATCCGGCAGATTCATCGGTAAGGGTCAGGAGATTTTCGCGTACCTTTTCCAGCAGCCCGATCAGAATGGCCTGCTGTTCGGTGGCGATTCCGGCGGTCGCGGTCTCGGCGAGCGTACGCCAGGCCGCTTCTATCTCCGGGATGGTCGACAGGCCCTTGTCGGTCAACGTGATACGCGTGGCACGCCGATCGCCCGGTACCGATTGCCGGACGAACCAGCCGCCGTGCTCAAGGCGGGTGAGACTGCGTGTCACCGTAGGCTGTTCGACACCCAGACGGGCGGCGATCTCCGAGACGGTGACGCCGCCGGGCTCCTGGCCGAGCATCCACAGCAGGACGTCCTGGCCAGGGTGCAAGGCGAGGCCGCTCAGCACTTCGGCTTGCGCGCTCCGATACAGCTTGGCCACCTTGACCAGAGCCTTGTTGGTAGCCAGGACATCAGCCAGTTCCACCTCGGCAGTGTACGGGTTGACGATTCACCGTCCCACAAACCATAGTCGGCTAACTTATAGCCGACTATGGAGGTCTTGATGGAAACCGGTCTGTCCGGCAGGACGGCTCTGGTCACCGGCGCCTCCGGCGCCATCGGCAGGGCTGCCGCCCTGCACCTGGCCGCCGAGGGCGCCGTGGTCGCGGTCACCTGGCGAAGCAACCACGACGCCGTCATGGACACCGTCGAAGCCATAGCGCGAGAAGGCGGTCGAGCCCATGCCGTCCAGCTGGATCACAGCGATCCGGCCGCGGCGCAGAGCGTCATCGAGGAAGTCACCGGGCGCCTCGGGCACCTCTCGGTGCTCGTCGCCAACGCCGTTCAATGGCCGTCGTTCGACGACGACGAGATCAGCGGCCTCACGACCTCGCTGGCCGTCAACACTGTCGGTCCGGCGGCTCTGATCGATGCGGCCCTGCCGGGCATGCGCACCGCCGGCTGGGGACGCATAGTCATCGTGTCGACCGACATCGTCGAGCAACCCATGGCCGGGCCGCTCGCCTACGCCACAGCGAAGGGCGCGCTCGAAACGGCCGCACGCGTGCTCGCCGTCCGGGAAGCCCGCCACGGCATCCTCACCAACATCATCCGTCCCGGTTTCACCCTCACCGACAAGGCCTTGACCGCTCCCTTCCTGGGGCCTGAAGCGATCGCCGCCGAATCCGGGAAGACACCCACCGGCCGCATCTGTACTCCCGAGGACGTCGCTGCTGCGATCACCTATCTGGCCTCAGCGGCGAACGGTCACATCAACGGGCAGACGCTATCCCTTGCGGGCGGCCGCGAACTCGTCCGATAGCCCAGGGGCCTGCCGCTGCGACCGGCGGCGGTGGGCCCGCGCGATCCGGCCCGTGGACTGCGGCACTCCGGGACTGGCCGAGGAGGTCGAAGCCCAGGGTCGGTCTCCGGGAGAACCCGGAGGACACCATGATCGCGAGGGGTCAAGCTGGTGTTCCTCATTCGCGAGCACGAGGACGGGAGCACGTATGTCCGAGCCGGACTTCAGTCACTTCGCCAACACCCGACCGCGTCACCGCCGCTGGCGGATCATCGGCGTCGCTGAGTCGGCCGACGATCCGGGCGTGCGATCGGTCGAGATCTTCCAGGGGCCGGATTTCAGCGAGCCGTGCCTGACGCTGCTTCCGGAGGATGTCCCGCAGTTCGTGGCCGGCCTCATCGCGACGGTCATGCCGGGCGACATGACAGCGGAGAACGACTGAGCTCCGGGCGCCTGGCCGAGGCCGGACACCCCGCGGTCGCTTCGTCGTCCCGGTGACGGACTCCGATGGGCGAAGGCGACGCACCGTGCGGCGGGCCGGCGTCCTGGCCTCGTTTCAGCACGTCGCACGGAGTACGGAGTTCACGCGGCACATGGTCAACCGTGCGGCGTCGCGCGGCAACGTCGTTCGCTCGAGCGGCCTGACCCCGGCCGGGTGGGATCGCGACCGCGGCGCGGACCGGGATCACGGGCCGCGCCGCGTACGGGGCTAATCCGTCAGGGAGAGAGCGCGGCTCGGGCAGATCTCGACGGCGATCTGCGCCCGCTTCAAGGCCTCGTCGTCCGCCGGGACCGCCTGGAGGAGGACGACCGTGCCGTCCTCGTCGCTCTGGTCGAACGCGTCGGGGTCGGTCAGGACGCACTGGCCCGCTCCGACGCAGCGGCCGGCGTCCGCCACGATCTCGGTCATGCCGGGTCCTCCCAGGTGACGGGTAGCTCGTGGATGCCGTAGACGAAGGCGTCGTTCTTGTAGGGCAGCGCGTCGGCGGGTGTGGCCAGCCGCAGCGTCGGGATGCGACGGAAGAGGGTGTCGAAGACGATCTGCAGTTCCATGCGAGCCAGGTTCTGCCCGAGGCACTGGTGGATGCCGAAGCCGAAGGCGACGTGGTTACGGGCGCCCCGGTCGAGCTTGATCTCCTCCGCCTCGTCGAAGGCCGACGGGTCGTGGTTGGCGGCGTTGCTCAGGGCCAGGACGGGGTCGCCGGCACGGATGGTCACGCCGCCGATCTCCACGTCCTCGATGGCGACGCGCGAGTTGGCGAACTCGGCGATGGTGTAGACCCGCAGCAGTTCCTCGATCGCGGGGAGCGTACGCGCCGGGTCCTCGCGCAACGCTGCCAGCTCGCCCGGTCGCTCCAGCAGCGTCACCACGCCGAGCGAGATCATGTTGGCGGTGGTCTCGTGGCCGGCGATCAGCAGCAGGAAGGCCAGCGACAGGACGTCCTCGGGATCGCTGCCCTGGGCGAGCTGGCGGCCCAGCAGGTCGTCGGCCGGGTCGGCGGTCTTGGCCGCGATCAGCTCTCGCAGGTAGTCACGCAGATTCGTGACCGCCTGCCGCCGTCCCTCGGGGGTGGTGGTGCGGCTCAGCAGGGCCGAGCTGTTGCGCTGGAAGAATTCGTGGTCGCCGTAGGGCACACCGAGCTGCTCGCAGATGACAAGGGACGGCACCGGCAGAGAAAGGGCCTGCACGAGGTCGGTGGGGCGCGGCCCGGCCAGCAGGGCGTCGATGTGCTCGCCGACGATCTGCTGGATGCGCGGGCGCAGGCCGGCCATGCGGCGCACGGTGAACTCGCCGACCACGGCCTTACGGGCGGGACCGTGGTCGGGCGGGTCCAGCTGGATGAGCGACGGGCGCATGAGGTCGAAGGCGGGCTGCTCGCGGGTGAACCGGGGGAAGTTCGGGTGCCGGCGGTCGGAGCTGAACCGCGGATCGGTGAGCATGGCGCGGATGTGTTCGAGCCGGCCCATCGCCCAGGCGACCTGGCCGCTGGGCAGGGTGACCTGGGAGATCCCGGAATCGCTGTCCCGGATGCGGGTGTGCTCGTCCGGGGGCGCATAGGGGCAGCGGCGGGTGGTCTGCAAGGCGGGAGCGGTCACCGAGGAACCTCCATCGATCAAAGTCGAATCTAAGCGGAATAAAATCCTCCGTTTCGTTTGCAGACTAGCCCCGGCTCCGGACAGTCGTCCAGAGTTGACGGTGAGTTCTCAGGAATCCAGGCGGAGGCCGGCGATGCTGATCGGCTCGCCGGGAAGCGCGCTCCGCCGGCCGGAGTGCAGGCCGTCCAGGATGAGGCCCAAGCAGCGGCGCATCAGCAGGTCGGACATCTCCTCGGACCGGCTCGGTGGCGGTTTGAGCAGGAGCGACACCATCGCCAGCACGTCACCGGCGCCGACATCGGACCGCATCGAACCCTCGGCCTGGGCCCGCTCGACCAAGTCCTCGACCATGTCGTGCACCGCGGCGCGGATGTGCCGGAACTCGGGCGCGTCTTTGAGGGCCTGCCGCGTACGCTCGTCCAGCATGGTCAGCTGCGTGCTGAACCGTAGGTCGACGGCTCGGCGGACGATCCGCGTGAGGGCGTCCCACGCGGCCGGCTCCTCATCGAGTGCGGCGCGGGCGTCGGCCAGGATCGCCGAGAATCCCTCGAGGGCCACGGCGCGCAGCAGCGACCCCCGGTCGGGGAAGCGGCGGTAGAGCGTGCCGACGCCGACCCCGGCCCGGCGGGCGATCTCGTCCATCGGCGCACCCGGGCCGATCTCGGCGAAAACAACCCGAGCCACCGACACGATGTGGTCGCGGTTGCGCTGCGCGTCGGCCCGCAGCCGGGTTGTTTCAGCCTTCATCAAAATCCTCTCGCGTTCCCGGCAGATTAACCGGGCGCGATCGTGCGGGCCATCGGCCGCCGGTCCGGATCCCGCGGCGACGGCCGGATCCGTGCCTGCCTCGCCAGCAGGGACGACAGGCTGCCGGTCCGGCAGCGCCCGCATCCCGGCCGGCGGCCGGTGATGCATAGGCTTGATCGATGATCACCTGTGTTGTGCACTACACCATCGACCCTGTCCAGATCGAGGCGTTCGAACGCTTCGCCCGTGAGTGGATGCGCCTGGTCGCGATGCACGGCGGCATCCACCACGGCTACTTCCTGCCGGCTGAGGGCGCCAGCGATCACGCGGAGGCGTTGTTCAGTTTCGAGAGCCTGGCCGCTTATGAGCGCTACCGATCCCGGTTCGGCCATGACCCGGAATTCGTCGCTGCGGACCGGATCCGTGAGGAGTCGGGCTGCGTACTGCGATACGAGAGGACTTTCATGCGACCGCTGCTGCCGGGCTGACCATCGGGCTCGCGTGCCGGTCGTCAGAGGTCGGTGACGACGCGGAAGCGTACGAGCACCGCCGGGGTGTCGTCGGTGATCGTGAAGGTGGGGTCGCCCGGCCGGCCGCGGTAGTCCTCGCCGTGCCGGTAGGCCTCGTGGCCCGTGCGCCACCACCGGTCGGGGCCTACGGCGTACGGCAGGCTCCATCGATCTTAATGATCTTGTTGCAATGTCTTAACCGGTTCAGGGTTGGGTGTGGCCATCCATGCAAGTGACTCTCCACTGGGGAAGGGGCCTCGTGGCCACGAGCCTTCGAGCGCTGTCGGCGCTCACTCTTTCTCTCACCCTGACCGTGGCCGGTCTGGGTGGGCCGGCGCAGGCGAGGCCGGGCACACCCCTGCCCGACCTCGGACTTCTCCGCGAAGGACGGACTCCGGCGGCGCTCACCGGCGGCGCCGCACTCAGCCCGGGAACCGGCGGCACCGCCCGCACCGACGGCCAGTACGTGGTCCGGCTGCGCGAGGCGCCCGTCACCTCGTACAGCGGAGGGGTGGCCGGTCTTGCCGCCACCAGGCCGCCGGCCGGGCAGGACCTCGAGCCGCACTCGGCCGCGGCGGAGAAATACCGCGCACACCTGGGCGAGACCCAGCGGGACGTGCTCGACGACCTCGACGTGACGGCACGGCAGACCTACACGACGGCCTTCAACGGGTTCACCGCGCAGCTGACCGGCGCCCAGGCGACGAGGCTCGCCAAGGACCCGCGCGTGGCCGCCGTCAGCAAGGCGCAGCTGGTCAAGGCCGACGCGGCGACGCTCGGCGGTCCCACCCGGACAGCCGGGACGGGCGCACCGGTCAGGCCGGCGCCCGGCAAGGGATCCGGCGTCGTCGTCGGCGTCATCGACACCGGCATCTGGCCGGAGAGCGCGTCCTTCGCGGCGACCATGCCGGCGCCGAAGGGCTGGCACGGCACCTGCCAGGTGGGCGACGGCTTCCCGGCCACCGCCTGCAACGGCAAGATCGTCGGCGCCCGCTACTTCGCCGACGGCTGGATCGCGATGGCCGGCGAGCTGCCCGACGGGGAGATCCTCTCCGCCCGTGACATGCAGGGCCACGGCACCCACACGGCGTCGACCGCGGCCGGTCTGCCGGTCGCGCACGCGATGGTGCTCGGCCGCGACCTCGGCCGGATCTCCGGCGTGGCGCCGGACGCGCAGATCGCCGTCTACAAGGCGCTGTGGGGAGGCTCCGGCACCGACGCCGACATCATCGCGGCGATCGACGCGGCAGTCGCCGACGGGGTCGACGTCATCAACTACTCCATCGGCAACACGATGGGCGACTACCAGCCGAACAGCCCGATCGGCAACGCCTTCCTCAACGCCTACCTGGCCGGCGTCTTCGTGGCGGCCTCGGCCGGCAACGACGGCTGGTCCGGCATGATCAGCAACGCCGAGCCGTGGGTCACCACCGTGGGCGCGGCGGTCGAACGGGCCAACGAGGCGACCGTGCGTCTCGGTGACGGCAGCACCATCGTCGGCGCCTCGATGGACGTGCTGCCCGCACGGGGCCGGACCCCGATCGTCTTCGCCGACCGGGCCGGCTCGATCGAGGCCGGCGCCCAGTTCTGCTGGGGCGGCAGCCTCGACGCCACGAAGGTCAAGGGCAAGATCGTGGCCTGCGACTTCGACAACGCGGTCGGGGCAGTCGAGGAGGTCAAGGCCAAGGGCGGCGTGGGCGTCGTGCTCTTCCAGACGAACGGAAACGCCCGCCTCAACGTCATCTACGACTTCCCCACGGTCTATCTGTGGAGCGCCGAGCAGGCCGGGCAGATCTTCAACTACCTGTGGGCGCACCGCGACGACGGCACGGCGACCCTGACGGCCGGCGGTGACCGGTCGAGCCTGGTGGGGCTGCCGAGCGTGGCCGGGCTCTCGTCGTACGGACCGGACCAGGTGCACACCGGACTGCAGAAGCCCGATCTCGTGGCCGACGGCGTCGACGTCGTCGCGGCGGTGTCGCCGATGGCCGGCGGACGGCTCTTCGACGCCTACTCCGGCACCTCGATGGCCGCGCCGCACGTCGCCGGGATGGCCGCCGTCCTGCGCGCCCAGCACCCCGGCTGGTCGCCGGGCGCGGTGGCCTCGGCGCTGCGGACCACAGCCGGCGACACGAAGGGGACCAGCAGCCCGCTACAGCAGGGCTCGGGCCTGCCGCTCGTCTCCCGCGCCACCGACCCCGGCCTGGTGGTCGAGCCGACCGCGGCCTCGCTGACCGCCTTCGCCTCGGCGGCGACGCCGGACGGCAAGGAACTCAACCTGCCCTCCATCGCGCTGCGGGAGTACGACGGTCTGCACCCCGTGACCGTCGTACGCAGGTTCACCAACGTCGGCAAGCGGACCGAGACCTACCGGGCGCGCGTCGAGGGCCTGTCCGGCATGGACGTCACGATCACCCCCAAGACCTTCACGGTACGCCCCGGCGCCACCGCGACCGTCACGATCAAACTGGCCCGGGGCGCCGCCACCTGGGACCGCTACACCACCGGCTCGCTGGTCCTCACCGGGGACCGGCACCGGGTACGGCTCACCGTCGCGGCCCGGCCGTGGGGCTTCACGCCGCGGCCCTACGACGACACCGGCATCGAGTTCGGCCGGACCGGTGGGCTCGGGCAGGGCTTCCTGCAGCCGGGGTTCACCGGGCCGGTGGCCGCGCGTACCACCGGGTACACCCCGGTGACCTGGTCGGCCAAGCAGCTCAGCACGACCGTGACCGGCGGGTCCTTCGCCCCCGGCGGCGTCGGGACACAGGGCACCCGGATCGTGGTGCCGCGCGGAACGGCGGGCCTGATCGTGCAGACCGCCACGGACGACCCGGGCAAGAACCTCGACCTGTACCTCTACAAGGACGGCAAACTGGTCGAGCGGAGCTGGGCGTTCTGGCACAGCAACGAACGGATCGCACGGTTCTTCCCCGAGCCGGGCGTGTACACGGCGTACGTGCACGCGCAGTCGACCGACACCGCCGAGGTGCCCTACCGGATCGGCGTGACGACGGTCGCGGCCGACGGCAACCGTCGCAACGCAACCATCACCGCGCCGCCGGAGGTCACCCGAGGCGGGTCGGGCCAGGTCACCCTGAACCCCGTCGGCCCGCAACCGGATCAGGAGCAGTGGGCCTACACCGAGTTCCGCACCGGCCGCACGATCGTGCCGGGGCTGCTGATCAGCTCCCGCTGACCAGCGATCGCCGCGGGCGGTGTCCCACCACCGCCCGCGGCGCCGCCCGGACGCGCGCCGACGATCTCCCGGTAGAGATCAGATCGTCCGGCGAGGTCACGGTTCGTCGTAGGCTCGCCGCGGATCCGCCATGCCCCCCACGAGCTGTGGCCATCGCGTAGCCTGCCGGTTGATCGGGGGAGGGTGGAGCTTGTTCGCGCTCGTTGTCGACGCGGTGCGGGCGCGAACCGCGCAGGTGCTGGCGATCTTCGTGCTGACCGCGCTGGCCGCCGCCGTCGCCGCCGCCGGTCCCTGGTATGCCTACGCGTCCGCGACCCGGGCCGCCGAGGCGCAACTGAGCGCCGCCTCCGCGGCCCAGCGCAACGTCTCGATCCAGACCGAGTCCGACATCCCAGGGGACGCGGCCGACGCGCTCCACCGGTTCGCCGGCCTCGCCGCCGGTGAGCTGTCCCGCTCACTGGACGAGCCGGTGCGCGGGATCCGGGTACGGCTGAGCGTCACCCGGGCTGACGGGGACGCGAACATGGCCGTCGCCTACCGGGACGACTTCTGCCGGCACGTCCGCCTCGACGGGCCCTGTCCGTCCGCCCCTCTGCAGATCGCGGTCAGCAGCGTCACCGCCCAGAACCTGGGGCTGGAGACCGGCGACAAACTGACCCTGCTGGGCCGACTGAACACCCCGTACGAGTTCACGGTCGTCGCCCGCTACTCGGTGCGTGATCCCGCGGACGCGTACTGGGGCAATCCGCTGTTCCAGGCCGAGGTTCCCGGACTGGACCCGCTCTTCACACCGGTCGAGACGTTCGGTTCCGGCCGGTTCCCGGAGCCGACGCTCGCCTACGACGTGCAGGTCTCGCCGGACCTGGTCCGCGGCGACGGCGCTCAGCGTCTCGGTGTCGCGCTGGCCCGCGCCGAGGCCCGGCTCGGCCTGAACCGGCTGCGGATGATCACCGGCATCGGTACGGTGCTGCAGCGCATCGCCGAGGACCGGGACACCGTACGCCGCGGCGTCCTGACCGCGGGCCTGCAGACGCTGATCCTCACCTGGTTCGCGATCGGGATCGCCGGACGCTGCACCGGCCGGGACCGGCGTACCGACCTGGCGCTGCTCAAACTGCGCGGGGTGAGCCGGGGCGACATCCTGCGGCTGGCCTGGGGACAGCACCTGGTGCCGCTGCTGCTCGGAGTGCTGGCCGGCGCGCCCGCCGGGCTCCTGCTCGCCGGCGGCCTGGCCGGGACGGTGCCGTCGAGCGACCTGGGCGCCGCGCTGTCGCTCGTGGCAGCCGCCGTCGCCGCCGTACTGCTCGGGGGCCTGCTCGTGCTGATCGTCGGCGAGGCGATGGTGCTGCGGCAGCCGGTCGCGGTGCTGCTGCGGCGCTCGGCGCTGGGACGCGCCGACTGGCGCTCCACCCTGGTCGACACGGTGCTCGCCGCGGTCGCTGCCGCCGCGGTCTACCAGGCCCGGTCCGGCGGACCGGAGGACGGCCTCAAGACCGCCGCGCCCGCGCTCGCCGCGCTGGCCGTGGCACTGCTGGCCGCGCGGCTGCTGGTCCGCGTCGCCGACCGGGCCGTCGGCGTGGCGTTGCGGGGCGGGCGGCTCCGGCTCGGCCTCACCGCCGTCCAGGTCTCCCGGCAACGCGGCGTCGACCGGGTGTTCGCCCTGATCGTGGTGGCGGTCGCCGGTCTCGCCACGGCGGCCGGCGGGCTGGCCGCGGACCGTACCGTCCGGGCCGATCGCAGCGCCGCCGAACTGGGCGCCGCCCGGGTGCTCACGGTGGAGGCGCCGAACCGCACGGCGCTGCTCGCGGCGGTCCGGCGAGCCGATCCGGGCGGCCGGGAGGCGATGGCGGTGGTCGCCGACACCACCACCATCCCGCAGGTGCTGGCCGTGGACACCACACGGCTCGCCGCGGTCGCCGAGTGGCGCCCCGAGTTCGGGCCGGTCGGCCTGCTCCCCGACGCGACGGCGGCCGGCAGCGGGAAACAGCTGCCGATGGTCACCGGCGACCGGCTGACCCTCCGGACGCGGTACGAGGGAACCGCCCCGGTCACCGTCGAGCTGCTGCTCCAGCACGAGGGCACCGGCCTGCCGGTTCAGGTCGGCTTCGGTGCGCTGAGGACGGGGGAGGGGACGGTCTCGGCGCCGGCGCCCGGATGCGCCGCCGCGCCCGGCTGTCGCCTGGTCCGCTGGGGGCTGACCGCGCCGGGCTGGAAAGGCGGGCCGGGCACGCTCCCGCCGGACACCGTCGTGACGCTGCAGAGCCTGCGGCAGGACGGCCCGGCAGCGGAGGTCCTGGACCCGGCCCGGTTAGGCGACATCGGCTGGTGGCGGCCCGCCGTCGGGGGCGCCGCCGTCGACATCGCCACGAGCGGCGCCGGCCTGCGGCTGTCCGCCGACCGCACCGAGCGGGCCGTGCCGGCCAGTGGCACCGAGGTCTGGGCGTCCGACACCTCGATGCCCCTTCCGGTGGTGCTGGCCGGCGACGCTCCGGCCGAGTGGCGGCTCACCGACCCGCTGCTGAACTCGTTCGGCCAGGTCCCGGCACGGGTCGCCGGCACCGTGCCGGCCCTGCCCGTGCTGGGAACGGCCGGGATCCTCGTCGACCTGGACGCCACCCGCCGGGTCGCGGGCGAGAGCGAGCCGCCCGGGGAGTTCCAGGTCTGGCTCTCCGGCGGCGCCCGCCCGGGCCTGGTGGCCGACCTGACCGCGGCCGGGCTCACCGTGATCACCGACGACAGCGCCGCGGAACGATCCGTGATCCTCGGACGCCAGGGGCCGGCGGCCGTCGCCCGGTTCGGGTTGCTGGCCGGTGTGGCGGCGCTGCTGCTCGCCGCGGCCACGACAGCCGTCGCCGTCGCCGTCGACCGGCCGACGCTGCGCGGGCAACTCGAGGCGCTGCGCGTGCAGGGACTGCCCGCCCCGGCCGCGGTCGCCACCGGGTACACCGGGACCGCCGCCCTCCTGCTGGCCGGCCTGTCGGTCGGTGTGTTCGCCGCCCTGCTGGCCGGCCCGCTCACCCGGATCGTCGTGCCACCGTTCACCGACGGCTGGGCGGTGCTGCCGCCGCCCGCCACGCTCACCGGCACTGTGCTCGCGCTGTCCGCGCTGGCCGCCGTCGCCGTGCTCGGCGTGACCGGGTGGCTGTCGGTGCTGCCGCTGCTGCGCAGCCTGCGAGCGCCCGGCTCGGCGCCGCCCGACCGGCGGGCCGGCGCCGCGCCGAAGGAGGACGGCCGATGATCTCGCTGGTCCTCGTCATGCTCTGGCACCGCCGCGGGCAGGCCTTCACCCTGGCACTGCTCGGCCTGCTGGCGGTCACCTCCGCGGTCGCCGCGCCGGCCTATCTGATCGCGGCCGACCGTGCCGTCGCCGTCGGGCAGATCGCCACCGCCGCGCCGAACGAGCTCGGCCTGGTGGCGAGCGCGGTGCAGGACGAGCGCGCGGCCACCGAGGACGGCGCCCCGAACCCGGCGCCGGGCGGGCTGCAATTCGGCGACGTCGCCACCGCGCTGATCGCGCTGCCCGGCTTCACCTACGTCTACTCGGCGGAGTACCACGTCATCGGCATCGACCCGAACCCGGCGAACGCCGTACGCCTCGTCTACCGCCAGGACGTCTGCGCCCACCTGCGGATCCTGACCGGCCGCTGCCTGGCCGCCGAGGGCGACGTGCTGCTCGGCGAACACACCGCCCAGCGGCTGAACCTCAGGGCCGGCGACTCGATCGAGCTGCGGTCGGCCGTACCGAGCCCGGATCCGAAAAAGAAGGTCTGGCTGCCGGACGGCAAGCCGAGGCGCCTGCTGATCGCGGGCACCTACCGGCCGGCCGAGCCGAGCGCCGGCTACTGGGGCGCCCGCGGCTACTTCACCGCGACACCGGAGACCGGGCCGGGCGAACCGATCTTCACCGCCGCGACGACGCAGCAGACGATGGACCACGGCCGGATCACGCTCGCGATGGACGGCCGGGCCGGGCCGGCCGCGTTGCACCCCGACCGGCTCGGCCAGCTCCGGACCGAGCTGCAGAACCTCAACCAGAGCACCGCCGACCTCGGCATGGCGGTCCAGATCGACACCGAGATGACGGCACTGCTGGACCGCATCGACATCGGACAGTCGTCGACCCGGCTGCTCGTGCCGGTGCTGGCCGTACCCCTGATCCTGCTCGCCTGCTTCGCCATCTTCCTCACCGTCGGCTACGGCCTCGAAGCCAGGCAGGGCGAGCTGGCGGTCGTCGCGCTGCGCGGCTCACGATGGTGGACGCGGTGGTGGCTGGCGGCCGGCGAAAGCCTCATCGCGGTCCTGGCCGGCGCCCTGTGCGGCTGCCTGATCGGGCAACTGCTGGTCAACGCGGTCGCGGCGATCGTCTTCCCGGACGGCGGCATCCCCGCCGGGTGGAGCTCACTGCGCCACGCGCCCCTGGCCGCCGGGGCGGCGCTGCTGTCCGTGATGGTGGCCCAGCGCCGCCAGTTCGTCGGCCCGGTCGCCGCGCTGCTGCGCCGCAACCCCTCCACCGGCAACGGCCGGTGGGCGATCGCGGCGGAGGCGCTCGCCGTACTCCTCGCCGTCGCCGCCTCGGTCCAGCTCGTGCTCTCCCAGGGCTCGCTGACCGGAGTGGGCCTGTTCGCACCCGCCATCGTGATGCTGGCCCTCGGCCTGCTCGCCGCCCGTGCCCTGCTTCCCCTGATCAGCCGGTACGCGGTCCGCGCCCTGCACCGCGGCCGTCTCGGTGTCGCCCTGGCCGGTCTGCAGCTAGCCCGCCGGCCCGGCGCCGGCCGGCTGTTCGCGCTGCTGGTGGCAACCGTGGCCGTGGCCGGGTACGCGACCTGCGCGGTCGACACCGCCGCCGCCGGCCGCGCTGTCGAGGCGACCCTCGGCACCGGCGCCGACCGGGTCCTCACCGTGCAGGCGGCCCAACCCCAGCAACTGCTGAGCGCGGTGCGCCGGATCGACCCGGAGGGTGACTTCGCCATGGCGGTCACCCGGCTGCCCCCGGGCAGCTCCACGACCGACGTACCCGGCCTGGCCGTGGACTCCACCCGGCTGGCGGCCGTCGCGGCGTGGCCGGGCGACGGACCCGGCCCGGACGAGGTCGCCGACCGGTTGCGCCCGGAGCTGCCGGCGCCACCGGCGTTCCCCGGCCCGGACGTCGCCGTCGACGTGTCGGCGTCCGGCCTGACGCCGGGCACGAAAGGCCTCCGGCTCCAGGTGTCGGTCTCGTCGCTGACCGGCCTCGGTGACGCGGTGATCGAACTCGGCGAGCTGCAGAACCGGTCCGGCACGTACCGCCAGAGGATCGTGGTCTGCCAGGAAGGATGCCGCATCGACGGCATCGGGCTCGCCCGGACCGGCTCGTTCCCCACCACCGCCGAGGTGGTGATCCGGGGCGTGCGCGCCACCGGCCCGGACCGCGAGGCGCTGCCGGTGGACCGGCTGGCCGACCCGTCCGGCTGGCGGACAAGCCCCGACGTACGGCTGGCGCGGTCCCCGGACGGCCTGCGGGTCACCTTCGCCGCGCCGGTCAGCGAGTCCCCGCTCGTCTGGATCAAGCCGGCCAGCACCCCGGACCCGATCCCGGTCGCCGTCGCCGGCGGACGTCTCCCCGCCGACGTCATCAACGGCCTCGACGCCAAGCCCACGCTGATCACCGGCACCGGGACCCTGCCCGCCGTGCCCCAGCTGGGCCGCCGGGCCGTCCTGGTCGACCTCGAGTACGCGGACCGGATCACCGTCACCGCCGGGCCCGGCAACACGCCACAGATCTGGCTCAACGCGGCGGCGCCGCCGGACATCCTGGACCGGGTCTCGGCACAGGGCCTCACCGTCGTCGCCGACGTCCGCTCCGATCAGGTACGCCGCCGCCTCGAACAGCAGGGACCGGCGCAGGCCCTCTGGTTCCACGTGCTCGCAGGCGCTCTGGCCGTGCTGCTCGGAGCGGGCGCACTGGTGCTGGCGGCAGCTGTCGACCGGCGCCGCCGGGTCGAGGACCTGTCCGCGCTGCGGTCCCAGGGGCTGCGTCCCGGCCCGGCCGGACAGGCGATGCTCGGGACGTACCCGGCTCTGGTCGCTGTCGCCGTCGTTGTCGGACTGCTGGCCGGGGCGGTCGCGTGGCTGGTCACCGGGTGGGCGCTGCCGCTCGCCGGGCCGTACCCGCCGGACCTCCCCCTGCCCGGCCGGCCGCGCGTCACCGTGCTGCTCGCGGTGGGTGCGGTGGTCCTGCTGGTGCACACGGCCGTGGCCGTCGCCACCGGCCGCGATCTGCGCCGGCAGGTGACGGGCCGGGGAACCCTCTGACAGGCAGCGCATCGGACAGCCGGGATGCCCGGTGCGCTGCCTTACGATCGGAGCATCCTGACCTGAAGGAGATCCGGCGATGGCGAGCCGTGTCAATCGAGAGACCGTCGACCTGTCGTCCTATCCCGACCTGGTGGTGATCTATCTGGGTATGCGGGTCAACCGGCTCTACGGCCTGCGCACCCTGATGACCCGCGGCCCGCGGATCGACCGGTCCGGCGAGCAGCCGGACGGTCTGCTCGCGCACGAGACGTTCCTCTGGTCGCTGTTCCCCATGCACCTGGGCATCCGTCAGTACTGGCGTGACCTGCCCACGCTGCTGGCCTGGGCCCGCTCCGAGCCGCACCGCGTGTGGTGGCGCGACTTCCTGCGCGACAGCGGGGGCACCGGCTTCTGGCACGAGACCTACCTGCTGCGCGGCGGCATGGAGGCGGTCTACGACGACATCCCGCAGCGCCGCGGCTTCGCCTCCTTCGCCCCGGTGCAGCCGGCCCGCGGCGCGATGTTCGGCGCGGCGGCGCGTGCCGGCCGCCCGGAGGACGACCTCGCCCCGGTCGTCACCGAGGACGACCTCCACGCCCCCGGGACCTAGGGCTCCGAGGGCCGGGCGTTCCACGGTTCGCGGGGTGCTCGGGAGTCCGGCACCGCCGCGTAGTCGGGCAGCTCGACGCCGTTGATCGCGCGCTCGACGACCGCCATCAGCGCCTCCATGTCGGGCTCCGGGGCCGGTTCGGCGCCCGGCTCGGGGACCGCTCGGCTCTGTACGTGCAGCCGGCCGATCTCCTGGTTGGCCTCGACGAAGGGGCGCATGCGCCGCTCGTACCCGGCGAATGCGGTCTGCGGGTCCCATCCGGCGGCGGCCAGCTCGCCGGCCAGCAGATACGCCCCGACCAGGGCCATTCCGGTGCCCCCGCCGGAGAACGGCGACGAGCTGAACGCCGCGTCGCCGAGCAGCGCCACGCGCCCGCTGGACCAGCGATCCATCACCACCTGGGCGACCTGGTCGAGGTAGAAGTCCGGGGCGTCGTCGAGATGCGCGAGGATACGCGCGGTCTCCCAGCCCAGGCCGGCCATCCGTTCGCGCAGCAGTTCCTTCTGGGCCGCGACGTCGCGGTGGTCGATGTCGAAGCCGGGCGTGGGGAACGACAGCATGGCCATCGCCCGGGTGGCGTCGGGGAGCGGTCGCAGGCCGGCGGAGCGCCCGGACCCCGGGTCCTGATAGTCGATCAGCCAGCGGTCCAGCCCGAACTCGTTCGGCACGCTGTAGAAGGCCAGCACCCGCCCGAGGTGCCGGACGAACCGCTCGTGCGGTCCGAAGACCATCGCCCGGAGCGCCGAGTGCAGCCCGTCCGCCCCGACCACCAGATCGAAGCGCCTCCTGTCGCCACCGGCGAAGGTGACATCGACGTCGTCCGCGTTCTGGGTGAGCTCGGCGATCCGGTCGCCGAAGAGGTACTCGACGCGGTCGCGGGTGTCGTCGTAGAGCACCCGGGACAGGTCCCCCCGCAGGATCTCGATCTCCGAGATGTACCCGTCGCCGCCGTCGTCGTCCGCGCGGAAGGTCTCCAGCACGGTGCCGTCCGCATCGACGGTGTACGCGCCGGCCGTCTCGGTGCGGGCCGCGCGTACCGCCGCGTCCAGGCCCATGCGCCGGATGACCTCCTTGGCCACGCCGCGGGCGTCCACCGCCTGCCCACCGGGACGCAACGCGCCGGCCCGCTCCACCACCGTCACCTCGGCCCCGCGCCGATGCAGCCAGTGGGCCAGCGCCGGCCCCGCGACACTCGCTCCCGACACCAGCACCCTGATACCGCTCACCACGCCCCCTGTCGGTCCGACTCTCGTCAATCATGGCGGGCCGGCCCGGTCCCCGGTCCGCCCGCCCGGACATTCAGACTCCGGTGCGGCCGGAAACTCATCGCCGGCGCCCGGATCTCAGCGGGTGGTTCGGCGGGCGTCGCGCCAGGCGATCCAGGCCGTACGCCAGCGGGGTGACGCGACGTCCTCGCCGCGGCGGCGGGCGCGGAGCTGCTCGACCAGCCACGCCGGCGCGGCGGCCTGCTCGACCGCCCGGGTCTTGGTGAGCAACTCTCCGGTGCGAAGCGCGTGACGGGCCCGGGCCATCGAGGTCAGCCCCAGATCGGCGATCACCGGATCGAGCCACATCCAGGGACGCCGGGCCGCCCACGCCCAGTACCCGTCGAGTTCGGCGCGGGCGGCCTCACGAACATCGTCCGCGGTCACGGCCGGGAACAGCGCTTGCGGCGTACGGCCGAACACGGCGTACCCGTGGCGCACGAGCTCGGCACGGGTCACGGCCGAGACGGCACGCCGGACCAGCTGCCCATGGGTCCACGTCGGGTGGGGCGCCTCGATCAGGTGGCGCCGGTCGTGGTCGATGTAGGCGCAGCCGAGCTTCAAACCGGCGCCGACGGACCGGTCGACCCGCCGGTGCAGCGACGACAGCGCAGCCTGACGATCGCCGTCGACCACGCCGCTGGTCACCGCGACGAGATCGAGATCGCTGACCCCGGGAATGTAGTCGCCGGTCGCGACTGACCCGGCCACCAGCAGGTCACTGATCCAGCCGAGCGCGAGCAGCTCGCTGCCGAATCGCGCGAGGACAGGCGGCTCGACGCTCATCGTGCGGACGTCAGGCCCGCAGGCCCGCGTCACGGGCCAGCAGGGCGACACGGACCCGGTCGGTCACGCCCAGCTTGGCGAAGATTGCGGACAGCTGATTGCGTACGGTCTTCTCGCTCAGCCCCAGCCGGCGCGCGATCTGGGCGTTGCTGTCCCCGGCGGTGAGCCGGACGACCACCTCACGTTCCCGCTCGGACAGCCGGTCGAACGGCGCCGGAATCCGGGCCGGCGCCGTCCGCAGGCCGGTCAGCAGCGCCCCCGCCGTCCGCGGGCCGAGCACGACACCCCCGGCGGCGACGGTCCGCAACGAGTCCACCACCACCTCCGGGTCGGTGTCCTTGAGCAGGAACCCGTGGGCGCCGGCCCGCAGCGCCCGCTCCACCACGCTCTCGTCGTCGTCCATGGTAAGGATCAGCATCCGGGTGCCGGGCGCGGCCCGCAGGATCCGGCCGGCCGCGTCGATGCCGTCGCCGTCGGGCAGCACCACGTCCATGGCGACCACGTGCACCGGGTGGACGGCCGCCTCCCGTACCGCCTCGGCGACCGTTGCCGCCTCGGTGACCGTGGCCACCCACGGCTCGCCCTCCAGCATGGCGCGCAGACCGCGGCGCACCACCGGGTGGTCGTCGACGACGAGAACACGCTGGTCGGCGATCATGACACCGGCCCCGTGGGCAGGGCCAGAGCGACCCGGACGGCGGTTCCGCGGGGCTCGGCCGGGCCGATGTCGTAGTCGCCGCCGAGCTCGGCCACCCGCTCCCGCATCGAGTCCAGGCCGACCCCGGCGCCGGGGGACACCGGCAGTCCCACGCCGTCGTCGACGATGTCGATCCGCAGCGACCGGCCGCGCTGCACGGTGACCTCGCAGGCGCTCGCCCGGGCGTGCCGGGCCACGTTGGTCAGCGACTCGGCGACGATCCGGTAGGCGGCCACCTCGACGGCGGCCGGAAGCCCGTCCAGTGGGTGTGCGATCTGCAGCCGTACCGTCAGATCGGTGGTGTCGAAGCGCCGGCACTCGGCGCGCAGCGCGTCCGCCAGGCCGCGGTCCAGCGCCGCGGGGCGCAGCTGGTCGACGAGCTGACGCAGCTCGGCGGTGCAGGCGCGCAGATCGGCGGCGAGGGCGCCGAGGATCCCACCGGCCCGGTCCAGCAGGCGTTCGGCGGCCCGGTCCGGGTCGGTGAGCAGCTTCTGCGCGGCGCGCACCTGCATGGACATGCCCGCGATGGCCGGGCCGAGCCCGTCGTGCAGATCGCGGCGCAGCCGGCGGCGTTCCTCCTCGCGGGCCAGCACCAGGTGCTCCCGCGAGTCCTGCAGGTCACGGATCAGCCGGGTCGCCTCGACGGCCACCCCGGCGTGCAGCGCGGCGTCGCGCAGCAGGCGGCGTTCCCGGCGGGTGAACCGGGCGCCGCGGCTGCGGGTGGCCACCAGCAGCCGGCCGACCCGTGCACCGTGGGCGGCCATGTCGAACGCCTCGATCGGGGTTCCGGCCGAGCCGTGTTCGGCCAGCAGCCGGGGCCCGGCACGGCCGTCGATCTCCACCGCGACGTACGGCACCCGCAGCGACCCGGCGATCGAGGCGGCCAGCAGCGGCAGCAACGCGTTCGGCTCCCCGGTCCAGCCGAGCAGGCCACCGAGCCGGGCGATCACCTCGTACGGGTCGTCGCGGTCGCCGTAGACGAGCCGGTCGACGTGGCGCTGCACACGCCGGCGCAACGGCTCGAACGTCACCGCGATCAGCCCGGTGGCCACCAGCGAGGCGATCGACGTGTCGCCGCCGGTGACCTCGCCGCCCAGCCCGGCGACGATCACCACGTACCCGCCGACCACCAGCACCGTCATCAGCAGCCAGACGATGCCCCGGTGGACGATCTGGTCCAGCCCGTACAGCCGGTGCTGCAGCACGGCCACCGTCATCGCCAGGGGCAGGGCGAGGGTGATCACCGCATACGAGCCGGGCAGGCTCAACACGTTCCACGCCAGGCCGGCGACCAGCAGAGCACCCGCCACGACGAGACAGGCGAGCTGGCTGCGGGTCTCCCCGTCGGCCCGCCGCCACCGGACGACCAGCGAGCCGAGCACGGCGAACAGGCCGAGCGTCGCCAGCAGGATCGCGGCGCCGGCGATCCGTACCATCAGATGGGCCCGTGGCGTCATCACGGTCACCACGGTGAGCAGGTCGCGGGGATGGTCGACGGCGCCGGCCGCCAGAGCCGCGCTCGCGATCACGCTCGCCGCGGCGATCCCGACGGCCAGGGGCCGCCACCGTCGCGACGGCAGCCGACCGTCCGGGAAGTACAGCAGCACCAGGAAGATCAGCCCGAGCGGCGGCCACCACAGCCATTGCGTGAGCCACGCCGCCACCACCCAGTGCGACCAGCTCGCTGCCAGGGTGACGACCGCGGCCAGCCCGCCGGCGGCCAGCGCGAGCCGGCCGACCGGATGGCCGGGCACACCGGCCAGGACCACAGCCCCCATGATCGTGTACGCGACGGCGATCGGCGCGGTCAGCCCGATCACCGGCCCGGTCACCTCACCGGTGCCGCGGACCTGGCCGGCCACCGCCAGCGCCAGCAGCGCCACCCCGGTGACCAGCACGGTCCAGCGCCGGGCCCGGGGGCTCGCCGCGATCGGCGCGGAGGCGTTCAGAACGGTGGCCACCGCGGCGGTCAGAAGATTCCGTGGACGAACAGGTTGTGCAGCAGACTGCCGTCGTGGCCGGTGTCGGCGTCGCCGTGGCCGAACGTGCCGTCGCACCGGCGGATGGCCTCGGCCAGATCGGTCACCCCGTCCAGGCGGGGCAGCCGTGCGACGGCCTCCTTCGGTGACAGCTTCATCCTCGCCAGCGCGTTCTCCGTGGCCGGGTCGAGCAGGAAGTTCTCGACGTCGCCCACGGCGGTGCGCAGCCGGCTCAGCACGATCTCCGGCCCCGGGTCGTCGACGCCGGGCGCGATGCCGACGATCTGCCACTTCCCGGCGACGACGGGATGCATCCGTACGCCCTGTTTGTCGAAGAACTCCACACGCACATCGGCGTCCGCGGTGGTGCCCAGCCCGACCACGGCAGCGAGCAGCGACTTCGCGTCCGGGTAGAAGTGGGCGCGGCTCCCGGTGGCGGAGGTCGCGATGACGATCAGGTTGACGTCCTGGGGCAGGCCAACAGACATGACGGCTCCTCGAGGAGAGATGAGAGGGCCTCACGAATTGTCCTCAGTGTCCCGGGAGCGTGCTGTCACCCACGCGACATGATCCACACATCGGACGACGACGGCCGTGGCCGATATCCGACTCGGACACGCCGGCGCCGGAACGTCCCGGCCGGCCGGGACATCTGCACCACGACCACGGGACACGGCCGCCCCCACGCTGGACGGCGTCGGCCCGCCATCCGGGGCCGCGGCGACGAGGAGAAACCATGCTCAGCACGATGGCCGGTGGAGTCGCGACGTGTGTCCGGGACGGCCGGTTGTGGCGGGTCGAGCTGAACGGCCGCCGGCTGCTGGTCGCGCACAGCGTCGGCCTGCTGCACCTCGCGGTCCTGCTGGCCAATCCGAACGTCGACATCCCGGCGATCGACCTGGTCAGCGGCGCGGCCGCCCTGCCCCGCCCGGCCCGGGCCGGGCAGCCGGTGCTCGACCGCACGGCGATCCAGCAGTACCGGCAGCGCCTGTCACGCCTCCGTGACGAGATCGACGACCTGGAGGCCGGCGGCGCGCCGGACCGGGCCGCCCGCGCGCGGGCTGAACGCGACTGGCTGATCCGTGAGATGACCGCCGGCGTCGGGCTCGGCGGCCGGGCCCGTGACTTCACCGACGAGGCCGAACGCGCCCGCCTCGCCGCCGGCCGCGCGATCCGCCGCGCGATCGCCCGCATCCACGACCTGGACCCGGTCGTCGGCGATCACCTGCGCCACCGCATCCACACCGGAATGCGCTGCTGCTACTTCCCGGCGGCGAACCCCGGCCGGCCCGGCCCGGCACACTGACCACGCCGCATGCTCACGGTCCAGCGCCTCGGCCCCGGCCCGCAACCTGGACTCGGACGACTTCCTCGCCAGGATCGTGCTCTCCCGGATCGACGAGAAGGATCTGACCCGCAAACTCCCGGAACTCCCGCCGGGCGTGCGCTACCGCTCGGTCACCGTCGACCCGGCCGGCTTCCTGACCGCATCAACGAAGGGCTCCCACCAGGACACCAGGATCCGGTGGTACGCCCGACCGAAGATCACCGGGAACATCCTGGACATCGCCCCGCAGCAGATCGAGATGTTCGGCCCCCGCTTCCCCGCCGACCTCACCTACCGGGGCGTCGAGGTGACCCCCACCGGCCTGCTGATCCACGTGGAGGGCAAGGACGTGATCCTGGCCAAGGGCGCCCTCGGCGGCGGAGCCTCCTGCTGACGCGACAGCAACCGGCGCGGGTCACCCGTACCCCTGAAGGGTCTTGATCGTTCACCGCGACTGTGTCGGCTGTTCCCCCTCGATCGCTACGGTGACCCGCGCCGGACGGCGACGAAGGGGAACCGTTGAGCGTGCGCGAGTGGCAGTGGCTGGGTGTCGCCGGCAGCACGCTGGTCGCCGTGGGCGGGCTGTTCGTGGGTGTCGGGCCGTCGGGTGACGCGGTGCAGCTTCCGCACGACGCGGTCGCGGCGATCCTGTGGCCGATGGCCGTCTGCTACCTGGGCATGAGCCTGCTGATCCTGGCCTGGTGGGCGATCGGGCGGCTCCGCCCCGAGCCGGCCGTCGTGATCCGCACCGCGGTGATGTGGGCGATCCCGTTCACCCTGAGCGGGCCGATCTTCAGCCGCGACGTCTACAGCTACCTGGCGCAGGGCGCGATGACGGCGGCCGGGATCGACCCCTACCGGTGGGGGCCGTCGGCTCTCGGTGGCGAACTGGCCGCCAACGTGCCGCCGATCTGGCAGGACACCCCGGCGCCGTACGGGCCGGTCTTCCTCCGCCTGGCCGGCGCCGTCACCACCCTCACCCGGCACGAACTGTGGCCCGGCCTGATCGGCATGCGCCTGCTCGCGGTCGCCGGCGTCGCCCTGCTCGCGGTCACCCTGCCACGCATCGCCCGCGAATGCGGCGCCGACCCGTCCACCGCGCTCCGGCTCGGCGTGCTCAACCCGCTGGTCCTGCTGCACCTGTTGGTGGACGCCCACAACGACGCGGTGATGATCGCGTTGATGTGCGCCGGGCTGCTGCTCGCCCTGCGTCACCGGCCGGTCCTCGGCGCCGTGCTGATCACCCTGTCCGGGCTGGTCAAGGGGCCGGCACTGCTGAGCCTGGCGTTCCTGGCCGTGCTCTGGGCGGGCCGGCTTCCCGGCCGGTTCCGTCTGGTCCGCGCCGTGGGTGCGACGCTGGTGATCTCCGGGGGTACGGCCGTAGCCGTCACCACGATCGCGGGAACCGGCTTCGGCTGGATCCCCGCCCTGCGAGCCCCGACCCGGGCCCGCACGTGGATGTCCCTGACCACCGATCTCGGCGGGCTGCTCGGCGCCCGCGAGGCGGTGTGGCTCGCCGGGCTGCTGCTGGCCTGGGCGATCACCCTGCTCCTGCTGCATCGCGTCGGGACCGGCGCGGACATGGTCGCCGCCCTCGGGTCGGCGCTGGTTGCGTTCGTTCTGCTCAGTCCGGTCGTACACGTGTGGTATCTGCTGTGGGGTCTCGTGCCGCTCGCGGCCGCCGGCGCCGAACGGGCGCGGCGCCTGGCCGCCTGCGCGTCACCGGTCCTGGTGCTGCTGGCCCCGCCGAACGACGCCCCACCCGGCGCCCCGCTGGTCCTCGGTGGTGTCCTCGGCACCGCCGCGGGGCTGCTGGTCTACACCGTCGTCCAGGCCACCCGGCGCCGCACCGGCCTGGTCCTCGACGCGGCGTGACGGTCCTCAGCCGACCTAGTCCACGAAGCCGAGCCGCCGTTTATCGCGATGGCGGCCCGGTTACGGGGATGGTGGAACGCCACGAGGAGTCGTAGAGGGATCGGCGCTGCTCCGGCGCGTCGCCGAGGGCGGCCATGGTCGTGAACCGTATGCCGGATGATCGGGCCCGATCCAGGTGTCGCTCGAACCGTGTGTCGTCGAAACCGTCGATGTCCGGTTCGAGTTTCACCCACTCCACCATGGGAACGGACTCTATCGATGCACGGCGTGCAGCGCGTCGTCGAGACCGTCGAACAACCGATCGCCCGGGTCCTCGCCCAACTCGTCGGTGACCAGGCTGGTCAGGGCCTTGCGGCAGGCGTCGGACACCACGACCGCCGGTGCGACGCCGCCGACGATCGCGTCGTTGAGGACCGAGGCCATCATGTCGCCCCATCGGTAGTCGAGTTCGCGCAGGTCCAGCACGACCCCGGCCGGGGCGAACGCCCGCAGCGCGAGGCCGATCACCGCGCGCATGAACAGGGCGTCGCCGTTGCCGGAACTGCCCACGCCGTACGCTCCCGCGAAGGTCACCACCAGCAGGTCGTCACCGTCACCACGACGGGCGGTCGCGAACCGGTACCGGATGGCACTGAGCTCGCCGAGACTACGTGGGGTGATCACAAACGCCGGCACAGCGCGATTATCCCGGTGCGGTTCCGGCATCCGCTTCGGGAGCGCCTAGCTGTGGACGAGGACGGCGGCGGGGAAGTCCGACGGGTCGCAATGGCGGTACGCGGTGGTCAGCGCCCGCGGCGGCAGGCCGAGAGCCTCGATGATCGCCCAGTGCTGAGTCTCGGCCATCACATACGGCGAGTCGCGTAGGGCCGTGCCGACGGCGTCCACATCGAGCGGCCCGGCCGCGAACGGCGCGAACGCCTCCGGGTCGTCACCGATCGGACCCTCGGGAATCTCGAAGTCGACCGGATACACCACGTTGTCGATCATCGGGTGGAACTGACCGTCGTCGTCCTCGAACATCTCCACCGTCATCTCGACGTCGGAGATGTACGTGTGCACGGTCTCGCCGTCCCGGACCACATACAGACGGATGAGGTCTGAGTCGAAGACGTACATCGCCAGCGCCGGACGCCCGAGCCGCACACTCAGGTCCTTGCCGATGGACCGGACCGGGGCGCTGTCCCGGTCACCTTCCGCCGGCACCACCGCGACCCGCTCGTCGGCCAGCGGCACCACGACCGCGGTGACCCCGGCGTCCCGCAGAGCATCCACTGTCGCCTGGAACTCCGCGGCGACGAGCAACGTCTCGTATGTCGATCCCATGAGGAGCAGACCTTAGCCGATCACCGATCCGGTCGGGTGTCCTGTGCCCGGCGGGGGAGGCGCGGTTCGAGCACCGGACACCTGACCGGCCGGAGCGTCAGGCGATCATGCGGTCGGCGGTGAGTTTGCGGGACGCTCCGGCGAGCAGGGCGCGCAGCCGGGCCGCGGGGAGCGGGGCGCCCGGGTCGGGGGCGGGCAGTTGCGGGGGATTGCCGTTGCGCAGCGCTTCGACGAGGCGTTCCCAGGAGGCCATGACGGCGTCGGGGTCGGCGGAGTAGGGCAGGACGTAGGGGTCGGTCTCGGGTTCGAACCGCCAGCTCTCGGACAATGGGCCTGCGTCGACCGTGTCGAAGCCGAGCCGGCTGATCAGTTCGGCGGCGTCGGCCTTCGCCTGCGGGTCGTCGCCGGCGATGGGGAGCGCGGTACGGTCGGGCGCGCCGGCCGGGCGGGCCAGCGCGGGGATGTGATGGTCGCTGATGCTGTTGAAGGCCTTGACCAGGTGGGCGCCGGCCAGGTGCTGCTGGACGAGTTCGCTGGTGGTGAGTTCACCCGTGTCGAGCCGGGGGAGTCGCCCGTCGCGTGAGGCGTAGTAGTTGCTCGTGTCGAGCACCACCTTGCCGGCCAGCTCGGCGACCGGAAGCTGCCGGTAGGCGGCGAGCGGGATGCTCACCACCACCCGGTCGCCGGCCCGGGCGGCTTCGGCGGGGGTCGCGGCGCGGGCTCGGGCGCCGAGTTGCGCCACGGTCTCGGCGAGGGTCTCCGGTCCGCGAGAGTTCGCCAGGACGACGTCGATGCCCGCCGTGATCGCCTGCTGGGCGAGTCTGGTGCCGATGGCGCCGGCGCCGATGATGCCGAGTGTTGCCATGGTTGATCTCCTCATGGTGCGGACGAAATGGTGCGGTCGAAATGGTGCGGACGAAGCGGAGCATCTGCTCCGTCTGAAGCTAGCACTAAACGGAGCGGCTGCTCCTATTGCGCACGTCATAAACGGAGCAGATGCTCCGGCGCGTGGGCGATGTCGTACGCTGGACGCCGTGACGCTCGCCGACCACGCCGCTCCCGCGCCCCGGCCCGGTCGCCGCGCCGACGCCGAGCGCAACCGGGCTGCCATCATCGAGGCGGCCACCGTGGTCTTCGCCGAGTGCGGCGGCGGTGTGGACGTCCGGGAGATCGCCCGGCGCAGCGGTGTCGGCATGGGCACGCTCTACCGTCACTTCCCGACCAAGGACGAGTTGCTCGCCACCGTCCTGGAGCAGCAGCTCGACACGTGGCTCACCGACGCCTACCGGCAGGCCGTGGCCACCGAGGATCCCTGGCGGGCGCTCACCGGCTTCTTCGAGCAGCTGCTCGGCAATCAGGCCGGCAACCGCGCCGTCGTCGAGAGCTACACCGCCACCGGAGGCCCCGGCAGTGCCTGCGTCCAGCGCTGCTATGCGCTGATCGACCAGCTGCGCGTCCGCTGTGCGGACGCCGGCGTGCTGCGTCCCGGCGTCACCACCGACGATCTGTTCCTGCTCAGCGGCGCCCTGAGTCAGGCCGTGCTGACCACCGCCGAGAGTCACCCCGGTCAGTGGCGCCGCCTGCTGCGCATCTCCCTCGACGGCCTCAGCAGCCGTAACGCCGAGCCCCTGCCCTGACGTGGGCCGGCCACCCCTCGGCGGATCCACAGTTGACTTGTCTCAAGGCTTGTCGCAACATGGTGAGACAAGGGATGCGACAAGCCGGGGAGGCCGCCATGCCGGGAAAGGCACGTCCGACAGAACTGGAGATCGCCCGCCTGTGGCTGAAGGGGCACGGCCTGGCCGACGTCACGCCGACACCGATGCTGGCCGCTCGCCTGACGGTCCGGCGACGGGCGCGACTGGGCGCGGCCATCCTGCCCGCCGTGTTCCTGATCGCGACCGCCCTCGTCTACGTCTCCGCGCTGCCGTGGCGATCCACCGGCGACGGATTCGGCACGCAGCGGAGCTGGTCACTGGTCGTGCTCACGGCGCTGGTCGCCGGCCTGGTGCTGGGCCTGTCGCTGCTGAACCGGTGGGTGCGGCGAGTCGACCGGAAGGCCGCCGCGGATCTGCCCCGGCGGGCGGCGCACTCCGTACGCCCCGGCTGGCGAAGCGTCCTCGGCCTGCCCCGGACCGCCCTGCTGGTGATCACCTACGCGGCCTCGGCGGTGCTGGGCACGGTGGCCCTGACCATGCGGGAGGGCGCCGCCAGGTATGCGGCGATCATCCTGCTCATCGGGCTCTGCGGAGTCGCCGCCGGCACGGCCGTCCAGCTGCGCCACGTGTTCACCCACCCGGTGGTGGCCGATGACGAGGGCTCCCTGAGGGCCGACCACCTCATGCGTGTCGAGGACGCGCGCGAGATGGCCGTACCCACGGTGGTGTGGTCCTTGCCCGTGGTGTCGGTCTTCGACGCCGGCCTCGATCCCTGGAACACCGGCTGGCTCGCCTTCATCATGCTGAGCGTCGTCGCGATCGTCCTGATCACGGCGGGGGAGGGGCGCACCGCCCTGGCCGCCCAGCGCAACGCCGGCACCCGATGAGCAGCATGATCGTCATCGACCCGGCCTCGCCGGTCCCACCGTTCGAGCAGCTTCGTGCCCAGCTCGCCGCGCAGATCCAGGACCGTACGCTGGCTGTCGGCACCCGCCTGCCGACCATCCGCCGCCTCGCCGCGGACCTGGGACTGGCGGTCAACACGGTCGGCCGCGCCTACCGTGAGCTGGAGGAGGCGGGCCTGATCGAGACCCGCGGCGCGGCCGGCTCGTTCGTCTCCGCGGCCGGCGAGCAGGGCCGCGAACGGGCCCGGCGCGCCGCCGCCGAGTACGCCGCCGTCATCGCCAGCGTCGGCCTCGACACCACCGAGGCGGTCCGCATCGTCCAGGCGGCCCTGACCCGGGGCGTCCCCGAGCCCGGCTGAACCGATGAGTTTCCGGCGGGCGCCGGGTCCACCTGAGTGAACCGACTACCCAGGAGGGCTCATGACCTCGATCCAGCCCATCGTCAGCACCCCCGACCTGCCCCGGCTGCGCGCCTTCTACCAGGCTGTCCTCGGCGCCACCCAGACCGTCCGCGTACCCGACGAGGGCCCCGAGTTCTACATCGAACTGCGGATCGGCACGACGGCCCTCGGCCTCGTGAGCGAGAAGGACACCGAGATCGGCGCACCGGTACGGATCATCCTCAGCGCCGAGGTCGAGGACGTGGACGCGCTGCTCCCCGTGGTCGAATCAGCCGGCGGCACCGTGCCCGGCCGGCCCGGCGACATGCCATGGGGCCAGCGGGTCGCCCACGTGCTGGACCCCGACGGCAACATGCTCAACCTGACGAGACAGATCTGAGGGAATCCGTCGTCGTACGCGGGAAGCGGCCGGGCCGGACGGTCGTGCGAATGTGTCGCACGACCGTCCGGCCCGGGTCCCTCAGCCGACCCGCCAGGCGGCCTGTCGTTTCCGGTCGCCGAAGGTGATGAGGCCGTGTGCCGGAGCATCGAACCCCACATAGCCGCTGACCTTCGCGCCCGCCGCCTGGTCACCGGAGACGGCGAGGTCCGAGCCCCCGCAGCCGGTGAATCCGGCGCCGACCCGTTCGTAGGGGGTCCCGTCGGAGTCGACGAACCCGAAGTCGAGCGGACTGATGGTGGTGGCGCCGGAGATGACCTCGTAGCTGATGCGGGCCGTGACGTACCCGCCGTTGTCGGGCGGGAGGCCGGTCGAACCGCAGAACGACTTGTGCGTCGCGATCTTGTCGACCTTGATCCGGACGGTGCCGCCGCCGTACTCCACCACCACCGCTTTGCCGGCCGCCAGCGTGCTGGGCTTCTGCTGCTGAGCGGGTTTCTCCTCCGCGGGGCTGCCGCCGCCGCCGGTCGGTTTCGCCGAGGCGGCCCCTGCCGCCTCGGCGGGCGTCCCCCCGCTGCCCCGGGCGAGCATGCTGCCGTAGATGGCGCCGGCCGTGCCCAGTCCGGCCAGCAGGAGCACGGCCAGCATCGTCACCATCACCCTCAGCCCGGTGTCCGTCTGCCGGCGGACCGGTGTGGGGGTCCCGCCGAGGCCGGTGGTCACCGGTTCGGCAGGCCCTGGACCGTAACCGGCGGGATCCTGTGGCGCGTGTCCCTGCCAGGGATCGGCGGCCGTCCGGTACGGGCCGTATCCGCCGTCGGCGGGCTGCTCCGTGACGCGGTCACCGTCGACGATCCGGCGCAGCCGGTGGGCGAGCTGGTGTACGTCGTGGTCGTTGCCGTTGCGGCCCCGCCCACGGACCATGGCATCGGCGAGCGCCCGCAGCGCGTACGGTGGGATCGCGCCCCCGCCCGGCCGGCACAGGTGGATCGTCAGCTTCCGGCCGCTGACCGGGTCGTGTGCTTCGAGCGTGGGAACCTCCCGCACGGCGACGTGGTGCACGGTGCCGGCCGCGGTGTGACTCCGGCCGGCGGCCTCGTGCCGGGTCGCTGTGCCCGCACTGACATATGCCGTGGACAGGTCGATGCTGCGGGTGCGAAACGCGCCGCGGACGTAGGCGACGGTGCCGTCCAGCCAGGCCGCCGAGCGCACCATCCGCAGCATCAGGACGACCGACAGGCTGACGAGCAGCAGGCCGATCCCGATCGGCACCGCCATCAGCAGCGGCGACATGCCCGGGACGTCGGTGTCGGGGCCGGAGATCCTCCGCGCCCGGTCGGCGAAATCATCGAACTCACCGGCTATGACCACCGGAGCGAAGACGAACACCAGCCCGGCGAACCCGAAGATCACCGCTTCCACCATCGCCCGTCGACGGCGGGCGGGCGGCTCGTCAGCCGCCAGATCGATACCTTTGATGATCACGGCGGGCAGCATAGCGACAGGAGTCCACTGTGCAACGACGCGGATGTTAGCGCTCTCGGATCGCTCCGGCCGGAAGTCGTCGCCGAGAGCGATGCTTCGTGCTGCGAAGACCGCTGCCGGCCCCACCCTGCGAATGCTAAACAATCTTTGCAGATCAGTGCCTTGGTGGCGGCCGTGCCGAGGCCATGACTCCGCACCTCTGTTGGGCGGCTGCCGCGATCGTCCCGTCGAGACATCTTCGGGGGTCCGGATGTGAACGCGAACAAGGTGTGGTCCGATCCCGTCGGCAGGCGGCCTGGGTCGTCGGAAACGCGTCTCCGGACGTCACCGAACCGGCGAACATGATCGAGGGTGGGATCGCCGACCGTCCACCTCCGATCCGGACGAGACCTCGCCCCACCTGCGGCCACCTCGCCCGGCTCGCCCTTCCGTCCGGGGGCCGGGATCAGCCCCTGAGCCAGAAGGCCGCGCCGGAGACTCCTTCCCCGAAGGAGAGCCTCGGCGCGGCGGTCATCGCCGCGGGAACGGCGAGCGGGAGGCGGACGGTGAACGTCGCGCCCATCCCCGGGTGGCCGTCCGCGGCGATCGTGCCGCCGTGGCTGGTCACCACCTCCCGCAGCAGGGCCAGGCCCAGGCCGAAGCGGCGTTCGCCGCCGCCGGGGCCGCGGTGGAAGCGGTCGAAGATCCGTTCGGCGTCGGCCGGGTCGAAACCGTCGCCGGTGTCGGTGACGGTCAGCTCCGCCGTCGTGGGCAGCGCCAGCACGGTCACCGTGATCCGGCCGTCCGCGGTGTGGTGGAGCGCGTTGGCCAGCAGCTCGCTGACCACCCGGCGCAGCGCCGACTCCACCCCGACGACCGGCACCGGCCGCGGCGGTGTGCTCAGGGTGACCGCCGTGGTGCCGGTGAGCGCCCGCTCGGTCTCCTCCACGGTGAGCCGCGCCAGATCGACCGGCGTGCCCGGCCGCGGGTTGTCGGCACCCAGACGTGCGGACAGCAGCAGTTCGTCGACAATCTCGCCGAGCCGGCGGGTGGTGCCGACGAGCCGGTCCAGGTCGCGGCGGTCCGCGCCGTTCTGCGCCGCCCGCCGGGCCAGCAGCTGGGCGCGGGTGTGGACCTGCGCGATCGGGGTGCGCAGCTCGTGGCTGGCGTCGGCGACGAACCGGCGCTGCCGGCTGAGAGCCTCGGCCAGCGGGGCGACCGCCCGGTGGCCGACCAGCATCGCGGCCAGGATCGCGGCGAGCAGTCCGGCCACGGCGGCCAGCAGGAACGCGGTGAGCAGATGCCGCCGGTCGGCGTTCTGGAAGCGGGCGTCGAAGACGGCCTGGACGATGCCGGCGCCGCGGTCCTGGGTACGGATCCAGTAGGTGGTGCCGTCCCGGTCGACCTGCCGGTCGCGGGTGGCGCCGGTGGCGGCCACCTCCTCGGCGTCGTCGCGCAGCGGCAGCCCGGCGGGAGCGGCCCGGTCGGCGTGGGTGAGCCGGCCGTCCGGGGCGTAGAAGAAGATCCAGCTGCAGGTGGGCGGCCCGGCGATGATCCCGTTGCGGATGCCGTAGTCCAGCTCCAGGCCGATCTGTTCCTCCTGGCTGTGCCGCATGACCTCGTACGCGAAGGCGCCGGCCATCGCCAGCAGCGTCGCGATCGCGAGCCCGACCAGCAGCCCGATCTGCCAGCGGGCGCGCCGGACCGCCCGCAGTTCGACGTCGCGGGCCGCGGCGGGCCCTGCCGATGTCCGAGCCCGCGCCCGCCGGACCGCCCACGGCTCGACGTCGCGGATCACAGCGCGCCCAGCCGGTATCCGAGCCCGTGCACGGTCTGCACCACCCGGCGCCCGAGTTTGCGGCGCAGGTAGTAGACGTAGGTGTCGACGATCGACGCCGCGGCCGCCTCGTCGAAGACCCGGCTGCGCAGCGCCGCCCGGGGGTGCACGGCGCCGGGCCGGGCGGCGAGGACCCGCAGCAGCTCGAACTCGCGCGCCGACAGCGACACCCGGGTCCCGTCGGGCAGCACCGCGTCGCGGGCGCCGAGGTCGAGCAGGCCGCCGCCGATGCGCAGCGCGTCGGTGGCGTCCGAGGTACGCCGGCACAGGGCCCGGATCCGTGCGCTCAGCTCGTCGAGGTCGAACGGTTTGACGAGGTAGTCGTCGGCGCCCGCGTCGAGGCCGGCGATCCGGTCGTCGACGGTGCCGAGCGCGGTCAGCATCAGCGCGCGGGCGGCGACGGCCCGTGCGCGGAGCTTGGTGATGAGGTCCAGCCCGTCGACGGCCGGTAACCGGCGGTCGATCACCAGCACGTCGTACGGCCTGGTCAGGCCCAGGTGCAGTCCGCGCTGCCCGTCCGGGGCCTGGTCGACGTGATAGCCCTCGTCGACCAGGGTCCCGGCGACCATCTCGCGTAGTTCGGCGTCGTCCTCGACGACCAGCAGCCGGCGCATGACATCGAAGATCTCATATGTCTGGGCGATCTGGACGAAGAAGCCCGATTTCTAAATGAAACTCTTAGAAGCGACCGGCGCCGCGGTGGCCTCAGTCGCTGTGATCGCCGCCGAACTCGGGCGGCAGGTCGTCGCTGAGCAGGTCCTCGACGCAGCCGTCGAGCAGTTTGGCGGTCTCCGTGGAGCGGGGCAGCATGGTGTCCTCGTAGGCGCGAACAGCCTGGTCGATGGTCGCGGAGCCGGCGAGCGCGAGCGCCAGGTCGGCGGCGTCGAGCATGGCGAGGTTGACGCCGACGCCGAGTGGGGGCATGAGGTGGGCGGCGTCACCGAGCAGGGTGACGGTGGGGTCGTGGTCCCAGAGGTGCGGGGCGGGGAGCGCGAAGATCGGCCGGTCGACGTACCGGCCGTCGTTGTCGCTGATCATCCGCCGCAGGCGGGGCGACCAGCCGGCGAACTCGTCGAGCAGGTGGGCGCGGATGCCGGCGGTGTCATGGGGCCGTAGCCCGGCGGCGGTGATCCAGTCGGCAGGGACCTGGCGGATGATGTAGGCGCGAAGGTGGTCACCGCCGTTGCGCTGGCCCCACAGCGCGCGCCGGCCGTCGGCTGCGGTGGCGCTGCCCGGGCCGATCAGGGTGGACAGCTCGGTGTGCCGATCGTCCACGGCGTGGAACCAGGCTTCCGTGAAACTCACGCCGGTGTATTGCGGGACCGCCGCGGAGACCGCCGGCCGCACCCGGGAGAACGCGCCGTCGGCGCCGATCACCAGGTCCGTCTCGATGGAGGCGCTGTCGGTGAAGTGCAGTCTGCGGGGACCGCCCGCGGCCCCGCTGACATGGGTGAGCGCCCGGCCCCAGCGGACGGTGCCGGGCGAGAGCGAGTCGAGCAGAAGGTCGCGCAGCCGGCCGCGGTCGATCTCGGGTTTGGCCGGCTCGCCCTCCTCCGGGACGACGCGTGCCCGCAGCTCGCCGTCGGTGCCGAGGATGCGCATCTCCTGGCCCTCCGGGCGGGACAGCCGGAGGAACGCGTCGAGCAGACCGGCCTCGCGCAGGGCGAGCTGGCCGCTGTCGGCGCGCAGGTCGAGGCTGCCGCCCTGATCGCGGGTGTCCGGGCCGGCGTCGCGGTCGTGGACGGTGACGGTGATGCCGTGCCGTTGCAGGATGCGGGCGCAGGTGAGCCCGGCGGGCCCGGCGCCGATGATGTCGATCCGCGCTTCTCTGGTGGGTGAGGTCATGGCCCAAGAAAAGCAGAACGATTCTAAAAGTGCAACGAGTCAACTTTTGGTCTGATGCCACCTTCGCCTATACTCGGCTCATGACTCAGACACCTGTCGGCCGCCGGGAGCGCAAGAAGGCGGCCACCCGGCAGGCGATCGCCGACGCGGCCCTCCGCCTGTTCCTCGAGCACGGTTACGACCGGGTGAGTCTGCGCGAGATCGCCGACGCGGCCGACGTGTCGACCACGACGCTGTTCAAACACTTCTCCGGCAAGGAGGCCCTGGTCTTCGACCGGGAGCAGGACAACGAGGCGCAGCTGATCGCCGCGGTGCGCGAGCGCGCCGCCGGCCAGGACATCGTCGGCGCGCTCCGCGTACACATCCTGGACGCCTACCTCCCCGTCGCGCGGCATCCTCGGATGGCCGAGTTCGTCGCCCTGGTCGACGCCACGCCGGCCCTGCGGTCGTATGCCGAACGCATGTGGACCCGGCACACCGACAGTCTCGGCGCCGCCATAGCCGAGGAGTGCGGTGTGGACCGCGACGACCTCGGCTGCGTGGCGCTGGCCCGATTCGTCCTGGAGATCCCCGGCCTCGTCCGCGGCCGGCCGGACCCACGCGCCGCCGTCGAGGCGGTCTTCGACATCCTGGAGCGGGGCTGGCCGGCCGCCGTTCGCTCTACGGCACGGCCAGAGCCGGCTCCTCGACCGGCGCCGGCGCCCGCTTCTCCCGCCGCTCCAGCCAGGTCAGCACCGGCGTCGTCATGATGGTCGTGACCAGGGCGACCAGCACCAGCACGGTGAACAGCGACGAGTTCACGATCCCCGCCTCCAGGCCGACGTTCAGCGCGATCAGCTGCATCAGCCCCCGCGCGTTCATCAGCGCGCCGACCTTCAGCGCCACCGCGTTCGGCTCGCCGCGCAGCCGGGCGGCAGCCCAGCACGCCCCGAACTTGCCGACGATCGCCAGGGTCACGCAGGCCGCCGCGAACAGCAGCACCCGTACATCACCGAGCAGCGCGAACTCGGTCCGCAGCCCGGAGAACGTGAAGAACAGCGGCAGGAACACCGCCGACGCCACCGGGTTGGTCACCGCGATCACCCGGTCGCTGCGTTCGTGCTGCGGCATCACCACGCCGAGCGCGAACGCCCCGAACACCGCGTACAGGCCGATCTCGTCGGTGTAGAAGGCGACCAGGAACAGCAGCGCCACCACGCCGAGCATCCGCCCGCGATCGTCGAGCCGGTCGCTGCGGATCAGCGCCCCGGTCACCCGCGGCCCGCCGAACCAGAGCGCCAGACCGAACAGGACCGCGCCGCCCGCGGTGACGAACGCCGGCCCGGCCTCGCCGGACGCGAACGCCAGCACCACGGCCAGCATGATCCAGGCGACCATGTCGTCGATCGCGCCGCTGGCCAGGGCGAGCGAGCCGTGCCGGGTGCCGGCGTGCCCGCGTTCGGTGATGATCCGGGCCAGCATCGGGAACGCGGTGATGGCCAGGGCCACGCCGACGAACGCCGCCGACACCCCGACCGACACGCCGTCGGGCCGCAGCGGGACCGTGTCCGCGGTGACGATCACCAGCAGCACGCCGAGCAGCAGGGGAGCGGTGACCCCGGCGAGGGACACCGCCCCCGCGGTGCCGGCCAGCCGGGTGACCCGGTGCGACTTGAACGCGTACCCGGCCTGGAACATGAAGAACACCAGGCCGACCTGCCCGACCACGTACAGCACCGGCAGCAGCGGCGCCGGGAACAGCGCCTCCTGGACCTGGGGGAACAGCAGGCCGAGCAGGGACGGTCCGAGCAGCACCCCGGCCAGCATCTCGCTGACCACGGGTGGCTGTCCGGCCTTGCCGAGCAGCCAGGACACCAGGCGGCAGAAGAGCAGGATCACGGCGACCGCGATGAAGAACCGCGGCGCCAGCTCGGTCGGGGTCACGGGCGGGCCTCCTCGAAATAGGTGGCGCAGAGCTTCCGGCGGCGGGCGTCGAGCACCATCCAGGTGCCGAGCACCAGCTGTTTCACCGAGCGGCCGGCGTCGGCGACGGCATCGGCGCGGCGCAACGCGAGCAGACGGCCGGGTGTCGGTCCCGGCCGTCCGATCGGGGTCAGGTAGGCGGGGCCACGGCTGGGCAGCGACCGGGTGTGCCGGACCGTCGATGCGAGCGTGAACCGGCGCAGCACCTCCCGGGTCGCGGCGCGCAGCATCACGGGAGCCGCGCCGCGGGCCGGGCAGGCACGGTTCGCCGTCACCCCGTACGGGATGAAATGTGCCTGCCGGGGTTTGAGGGTCTTCCAGCGCTGGGGGTCGAAGGTGTCGTCGGCGGCCGGGCCGGTGCGCTGGAACGCCAGGTAGTTGAAGAGCAGCACCGATCCGGTGGGCAGGGTGACGTCACCGACCACGATCGGCGCCGAGGTGATGCGGTGGGCGATGCCGAAGAGCGGATGCACCCGCAGCGTCTCGTCGATGAGCCGGTCGAGCGAGCTGTCGGAGAGGTCGGTCGGGTATCCGGCGGCGCACAGCAGGATGTGCGCCATCGCCTCGGACATCTGCACGACCGCGGTGTTGAAGAACGCGCCCTGCAGATACCAGGCCGTCTCCTGGGCGGTGAACGGCGGCGGCAGCACGACCGGGCAGGTCCCGGCCTCGATCCGGCCGAGCAGGTAGCGTGTCAGCCGGTCGCGGCGGCGCATGTGCCGCAGGCTCAGCCCCTTCAACGCGGTCACCACGTCGTCGGCGTTGGCGACGATCAGCTCGCGCGCCTCGCCGGGACACGCCTCGGCGAAGACCAGCTCGTGGAAGACCTCCGCCCAGACCGGCATGAACAGATCCCGCAGCCGTACGAGCGACGGCCGCTCCGCCGGCAGCCGGTCCAGGATCCGGCGTGTCGCCGCGGTCGCCAGCTCGTCGGAGCGTGCGTGCGGGACCGCCAGGACCCTGCGGGTGGTGCGGGCGACTGTCTGATAGCGATCACCCGGCTCCAGGTGCTCCTGGTGCATCTGCGGGCCCGGCGCGAGCCAGTACCAGAACAGGTCGGACAGTCCCGCGCCGCGGCTGCGGCCGTCGGCGGCCGGATGACTGTAGACCTGCTCGAAGTGTTCCGCGCCGATCAGCGGCCCGGGCACCGGGATGCCCTCGGTGCCGTTGACCCGCTGGAAGATCCACTCACGCAGCCGGACCACGGCGTTCATCCGGCCACCCGCACCAGGTCCGGGCTCAGATCGGCCGGTCGCTTCGCTCCGGCCAGCGCCATCGCATGGTCCAGGTCCGCCGTCAGCGTCCGCAACTGATCTCGTACGCCGTCCGCGCCGTTCTGTGCCAGCGCGTCGAGGACCGGCCGCCCCACCAGGACCGCGGCAGCGCCCCGGGCGAGCGCGATCAGCACGTCCGTGCCACGCCGGATCCCGCCGTCGACCAGCACCGGGATCCGCCCGCCGACCGCCTCGGCCACCGCCGGCAGCGCGTCGATCGTGGCGAGCGCCCCGTCCAGCTGCCGCCCGCCGTGGTTGGAGACGATCACCCCGTCCACGCCGTGCTCCACCGCGAGCCGCGCGTCGGCCGGATGCAGGATGCCCTTGAGCAGGATCGGCAGCCCGGTGATCTCGCGCAGCCACCCGATCCGGTCCCAGCCCAGCGTCGCGTCCATCGCGATGTCCCGCACCCGCCCGGTGCCGTCGCGCATGTTCTCGCAGGCCAGCCCCGCCGGCAGGTCGGTGAAGCCGTGGCGCAGGTCCCGCTCGCGGCGGCCGAAGACCGGCGAGTCCACCGTCACCACCAGCGCCCGGCAGCCGGCCGCCTCGGCCCGCTTCACCACCGCGGCGGTGAACTCCCGATCCGGCTGCGGATACAGCTGGAACCACAGCGGGCCACCGGCCTCGGCGATCCGCTCGACCGGCTGGGTCGCGGCCATGCTCACCACCATGATCGTCCCGGCGGCGGCCGCCCCCTCCGCGGTCGCCGCCTCACCGCCCGGATGGGCCAGCAGGTGGAACGCGGTCGGCGCGACCAGGACCGGCGTCGCCAGCCGCGTGCCGAACAGGGTGGTGCGCAGGTCACGGTCGCCGGTGGCGCGCAGCACCCGGGGCACGATCCGCAGCCGGTGGTACGCGTCGAGGTTGTCGCGCAGGGTCCGTTCCGCACCGGCCCCGCCGGCGAAGAAGTCGGCGTGCACCGGGTTCACCGCAGGGCTCGGGCCACGAACGCCGCCAGCGGTTTGACGTGCGCCTCCGGCCGGTCCCACCGGTTCTCCAGGTTCTCCGCCAGATGATGGGTGGCCGCGAGCACGCCGTCGCGGTAGTGCCGCACGACCGGGTGCAGGTACGCGGCGTCGTGGGCCTGACCTGGCGTGTCCTGCGCGATCCGGGCCACGCTGATGTCGAACGGGTCCACCTTGTCGTGATCCGGCCCGTACTCCAGGGTCACCACGAACGCGTCCCGGTAGTCGTGCCCGGCGGTGGCCAGACCGTGCCGGACGAACCAGTCGACGGGCACCTCGTCGTGATAGCGCGCCCCGTCCTCACCGACCGTCACCACGTCGGCGAGGAACCCGAACTGCTGCCACAGCGCCGACGTCCGGTTCACCCGCGCGATCACGGCGTCGGTCACCGCCTCCGGGGTGACGTCGAGCTTCTCGGCCGGCCAGGGCGCGCCCTCGAGGATCCTGTGCAGCGCGCGTACGGCGTACCGAAATCCATGAATGAAACCGCTCGTGGACTTCTTGAAATCGCGGACCTGGCTGATCGTGCCGGCGAAGAACAGGCCGGGCACATTCACCGACTCCCACGCCTCGGTCTGCGCCGGGAAACGGTCGTTGATCGCCAGCTCCGGCCGGCACGACTCGTCGAAGATCGACGCGTCGAAACGGAAACCGGTGCACGCCAGAACCCGGTCGTACCGCAATTCCTTGACCACCTCGTCGACCCGCGAGAAGGCGAACGTCACCAGGAAACCGTCGCCGTCGCGCTCGATGCGGCGCACCGAGCCGTCGAGGATCGCGTTCGCCGACTTCAGCTGATAGGTGTCGAGGAAGTTGTTGTTGACCGCGCGCAGGTGGCCGACGAAATGCGTGCGCCACGCCAGCCGAACCGAACTGGGGCCGGCCACGTGGATCACCGTGGTCGTCTCCATCAGGTTGTCCGCCGTCTCGAACGCGGAATTGCCCTTGCCGAGAATGAGCACCCGCTGGTCCAGGTAGTCGCGCGGGTCGGTGGACATCGTGTCGTAGCCCTCGGCCAGCTCGAACCCGGGAATGTCCGGCCGATAGGTCTGCGACACCCCGGTCGCCACGACGACTCTTCGCGCGGTGTACGACGTGCCGCCGGCCTCGACGGTGAACAGGTCCCCGACCTTGCCGACCCTGGTCACCCGCGCGTTGTAGCGCACCTTCACCCCGGTGCGCCCGGCGAAGTCGCCCAGATAGCGGACCATCGTGTCGGCGCTCGGGAAATAGCGCCCGGTGTAGCGGGTGAACAGCAGTTCCGGGTCGTCGCTGAGCAGCGAGTTCCAGTCCAGCCGCAGATTCAGCTCCGGATCGTCGGTGCCGGTGTGCGGCTTGTTGATGGAGATCAGCGTCCGGTGGCGCGGATACCGCTCGAAGAAGGCGCCCGCTTTGTCCGCGGCCTCCAGCAGCAGGTAGTCACGCTTGCCGTCGGCCTCCAGCAGAGCGGCCAGCTGAAGCCCGGCCGGGCCGGCCCCGATGATCACGTAGTCAAGCGCCATGCCGCCGACGCTACGAACAAGAAATCAGAGATTTTTCAATCCGCTCCGGGATTCGGCGATCGCGGCGGCCACGCGCACCTCGGCCTCCAGCGGGCGGTCCGGGTCGATCGGAGCGATCGCGTCGGCCAGCGCGTCCAGCAACTCCGCGCAGGCCGGGGCGGTGGGGGTACGCGCGCCCACATGCACTGCCTGACGCAGCCCCAGCGCCAGCGAGCCGGTGATCAGGCTGAGCAGGCGGGACTGGTCCAGGGCACGCAGCGCGGACTGCGTACCCAAGGGAATGATGTCTTGATTGTGAAGGTTCGTCGGCAGGGATTGGATGCTCGCCGGCATCGCGTCCCGGCGGATCTCGGCGATCAGCGCCGTCGACGCCAGCTGGACGCCCTGCAGGCCGTGCTGCTGTCCGGGGCCGGCCGCGAGCATCGGCGGGAGGCCGCCGTTGCGGACCGGGTCGACCAGCAGGTCCAGCTGGCGTTCGGCCAGGTTGCCGAGCTGCGCGAGAACCATGGTGAGCAGGTCGGCGGCGAAGGCGGCGGGCTGACCGAAGAAGTTGCCGCCGTGCACCACCCGATCGGCGCCCGGGAAGAACAGCGGGTTGTCGCTGACACTGGCCAGGTCGGCCGCGACCACCCCGTCGACGTACCGCAGCGCGTCCTCGGCCGCGCCCAGCAGCTGGGGCGTGCAGCGGATCGAATACGGCTCCTGCAGCGGCCGCGTCCCCGACGGCGTCACCCCGTCCAGCGTCGCGCGCATCCGGGCCGCCACCGCTATCGCGCCCGGATGGCCGTACGCGTCGAGCAGGCCCGCGTCGAGGAACTGCGGATCGCAGCCGAGCAGATCGGCCAGCACACAGGTGAGCAGCTGGATCACCCGGTGCGAGGCCCGGACCCGGTCCAGCGCCAGCGCGGTCGCCGCCGTCGTCAGCGACGTGCCGTTGACCAGTGCGAGCGCATCCCGGCCGTCCAGCGGCAGCGGCTCCAGGCCGGCCCGCTCCAGAGCCTCCGCGGCGGGGAGCCGCCGCCCGTCCAGATAGGCGTCTCCCCGCCCTCGCAACGCCTGCGCCGCGGCGCCCAGCGGGATGAGGTCGCCGCTCGCGCCGACCGACCCCAGACGCGGCATCGCCGGCGCGAACGTCGTGCCCAGCGCCGCCGCCAGCGCGTCGACGACGTGCGGCGACACGCCCGAGTCACCACGGGCCAGCGAGTGCGCGCGTACCAGCAGGGTGGCGCGCGCCAGATCCGGCTCGATGTCGGGACCCTGGCCGGCGCCCAGGTGGGCGAGCGTGTTGTCGGCCTGATCGCGCTGGTCGGCGCGGCCCGCATACCCCACGAGCGCCCCGAAACCGGTGGTCGCGCCGTAGACCGCCCGGTCGTCGCCGAGCACCTTGGCCAGGAAGACACGCCCGGCCGTCACCCGCTCCCGGACCGCCGGTCCGACCAGCACGGTGATCGGCTCGCGGGCCGCGCGCAGATCCGCGATGCTCAGCGGGGCCGCCAGATCCACCTCGATCGTCATGCCCGCCGACGCTAATCCGCACTTCTCAGAACCCTCTGAAATCGGGCCGGTAGCTTCCGGCGCATGACGCACGACTACCTCATCATCGGCGCCGGGCCCGCCGGCCTGCAGCTCGCCTCCCTGATGGAGCGCGACGGTCATGACTACGTCGTGATCGAGGCCGGGGACGCGCCGGGCGCCTTCTTCACCCGCTATCCGCGGCACCGGACGCTGATCTCCATCAACAAGGTGTTCACCGGATCCGACGACCCGGAGTTCAATCTGCGCTCGGACTGGAACTCGCTGCTCACCGACGACCCGGCGCTGCTGTTCAAGAACTACAGCCGCCGATACTTCCCCGGCGCCGACGATCTGGTGCGCTATCTGGCCGATTTCGCCCGAGGACTGAACATCGTCTTCGGCACTCGTGTGGAGCGCGTCTCCCGGGACGGCGACGTCTTCACGGTGGTGGCCGGCGACCGCTCGTGGGAGGCGCGGCGGGTCGTCGTCGCCACCGGCGTCTCGCAGTTGTACGTGCCCCCGATCGACGGTGCTGACCTGTGCGAACGTTACGACACGGTCAGCGTCGACCCGGCCGGCTTCGAGAACCAGCGGGTCCTGATCATCGGCAAGGGCAACTCGGCCTTCGAAACCGCCGACGCGCTGGTCGAGACGGCGTCGACGATTCACGTCGCCGGTCCGCACTCGATCCGGCTGGCCTGGCAGACCCATTACGTCGGGCACCTGCGGGCGGTCAACAACAACTTCCTCGACACGTATCAGCTCAAATCGCAGAACGCGGTGCTCGACGGAACCGTCGAGCGGATCACCCGGCGCGACGACGGCGGCTTCCGGATCGTCTTCCGCTATGCCAGGACCAGCGAACGGCTCCGCGAAATCGACTACGACCGGATCATCCTGGCCACCGGCTTCCGATTCGACGCCACCATCTTCGACGAGTCGGCCCGCCCGGAACTCGCGATCGACGACCGTTTCCCGGCACAGACCCCCGCCTACGAATCGGTCAACGTGCCCGGCCTCTACTTCGCCGGAACCCTCTCGCAGCAACGCGACTTCAAGAAATCCACCAACGGCTTCATTCACGGATTCCGGTACGCCGTACGCGCTCTCCACCGGATCCTGCGCAGCCGTCACCACGACATCCCGTGGCCGTCCACACCCGTCGACGCCACCCCGGAGGCGATCACCGACGCGATCATCGCCCGGATCAACGTCACCTCCGCGCTGTGGCAGCAGTTCGCCGTGCTCGCCGACGTGGTCACCGTCGCCGACGGCCGGGCCGGCTACTACGAGGAGATCCCGGTCGCCCACCTGTGGCCCGAGCCGCTCTCGTTCGTGGTCACCCTCGAATACGGGCCCGGCCACGACCAGGTCGACCCGTTCGACATCACCGTCCCGCGGATCCCCGAGAACGACGCCGCCACCGCCCATCAGGCCAGCTACCTGCACCCGGTGGTCCGGGCCCGCCGCCACGGCGAGGTCGTCGCCGAGCACCACCTGGCCGAGAACCTGGAGAACCACTGGAACATCCCGTCCGTACACCAGGAGCCCCTGGCCCGCTTCCTCAAGGGCCTGCTCTGACATGTGGCCCGAACCGGTCCTGGACCTGCTCGCCACCGGCGGCGACCGCCCGGTCTTCGAGGACGGCGACCGGGTCGTGACGGCGGCCCGGATGCACACGATGATCCGCCGCGTCACCACCGGCCTGCGGGACCACGGTTTCGGCCCGGGCCGCGGGATCGCGCTGCGGCTCGGTGTCAACGCCGAGGCCTTCGCCACGACGATCGCCGCGTTCGCGGCCGGAACGCGCGTCTGCGGCATCCCACCCGGACTCGCCCCGGGCCAGCTGGAGTATCTGCTGGACCGCGACGACGCCGTCCTGATCGACGACGCCACCGCTGCTGACCTGCTGAAATACCCGCCGGGCCCGGTCAGCGCGGCGGGCCGTGGCCCGGACGTCGCCCGGATCATCTACACCAGCGGCAGCACCGGCCACCCCAAAGGCTGCGCCCAGACGTACGCCGCGATGTCCGCGTCCTGGGCACCCCACCCCGGCCGCTGGCCTCCGGTGATCGCCGAACTCGCCACCCGGCTCGACCGCTACCTGGTCTTCGGCTCCCTGAACAGCCAGGTCATGCTCGAATACGGCATCCTCGCGCTCACCGCGGGCGGCACCCTCGTCGCCGCCCACCCACCGGACTTCCCCGGAGCGTTCGTCCGCCACCGGGCCACCGCCAGCGTCATCACCGTCGGCAAACTCCACCAGCTGGTCCGCGCCCAGCGCACCGACCCCGCCGACCTGAGCAGCCTGAAGGCGCTGATGGTCTCCGGCTCGCCACTGCGGCCCGCCCGCCTGCGGGAGGCGCTCGACGTCCTCGGGCCGATCGTCTTCCACGGATACGGCCAGACCGAGACCGGCATGATCTCGATGACCTTCCCCGGCGAGAGGCCGGAGACCGTCGGCCGGCCACCGTCGGTCACCGACCTCAGGATCAACGACCAGGAGTTGTACGTCCGGACGCCCGCCCAGGCGAGCTTCTACTGGCAGGACCCCCGGGAGAGCGCCGAGGTCTTCGTCGACGGCTGGGTCCGCACCCGCGACCTGGCCACCCTCGACGACGACGGCTACCTGCACCTGCACGGCCGGGCCCGAGACGTGATCATCGTCCAGGCCACGCTGGTCCACGCCGGCCCGATCGAACGCCGGCTCGCCACCGACCCGGCCGTCGCCGAGGCCTATGTGGTCGGCCGCCCCGACGACGAGACCGGCGAGGCCGTCCACGCCTTCGTGGTCCCGGCCACCGGCGCCACCCCCGACCCGGCCCGGCTCCGTGCCCTGGTCGAGGCGACGCTCGGCGCCTCCAGCGTCCCCCGGACCGTCACGGTGATCGACCAGGTTCCGCCGGCGCCGAGCGGCAAACCCGACAAGGCCGCCCTCGCGGTCCGCGATCTGCCCGGATCTCCACCGGCGGAACCCGGTCGGCCACCGTCCTAAACGAGAGTGCGGCGGAACCGTTGCCGGCTCCCGCCCTCCGGACCGTCGGGCTCCGCGTCGCCGCCGAGGAAACCCAGACGCTCGTAGAACGCCCGGGCGCCGCTGACCTGGGCCGCCGGATGATCCTCGCCGAACGTCACCACGTCGAGGCTGCACGGGCGCTGACACCGGCCGACCACATGAGCCACCAGAGCCTGCCCGACCCCGCCCCGGCGGGCGAGCGCATCGACGACCAGCCAGTTGATCCGATACGTCGGCGCCCGGCCGCCGGTGAGGATCCCGCCGAGCAGTCGATCCTCCCGGCCACGGACCACGAACGCGCTGCCCCGGCCGATGTTCCGGTGCACCGCCTCGAGGAAACCCGGGTCGCTCGCCATCGGGCCGAACCACTGTTCCACGCTCGCCGCCAGCGCCAGGAAGCCGTCCACATCGCCGGAAACCGCTGCCTGCACCTTCACCAGCCGATGATCCCCCGCAGCGCGACGGCCGATCAACTCCCGGTCCGGCGTTCAGCCCACCGGGATCTCAGCCGGCTCGTGCTGTCCGGTGTGTGCGGATGCGATCCTGTGCGGTGCAACGGTCGTCGCCCGGCTGAAGGAGGCGCGCATGCCCTATCGAGACCCCGACGAGTTCTGTGCGGAATACGCCGAGATCAACGGCCAGGACACCGTTGATGAGTTCGGTGCGACGTCGCGGCTGGAGACGGTCACCGTCGTCGACCGGACACCTGACACGGCGCGCGTGGAAGCGCGCCGGTTCATCTTCGGGCACGCCCCGGACGCCGGGTACTACGACGCGGTGGAACCCACCGCCTTCGTACTGAGCAGGCGCGCCGACGGGTGGCACGTCGTCTCCGAGGAGGGCCTGCCGTACGAGTGAGGATCACCGAGCCATGGCGGTGACCGTATTGTGTCGGTTCCGTCAGGGAGCGGGCTGCAGTGGCCCGGCCACGGTCTCGATTCGCCGGCGGCCCTCCGGGGTGCGATACCACGCCATGACGGCTTCGCCGCGTTCCGGTTCATAGGTGACGCGCCAGCCGTGCACGGCGACGTGTTCGTCGAGGTACCACCGATTCCACTCGCTCGACGCCGCGGCGACCTCGCCGACCGTGCCGCGGAAGGCATCCGATCCAACGGTGGTCAATCCCCAGCCGGCGCCCTTCCCGTCGCGTTCGATGGCCTCCGACCATGACTCGCCGGTGTAGATGCTCTGCCCCAAGGCGCTGGACTCGATCAGGTTGACGGCGCCGGCGGCGATCCAGAAATCCGGCTCCACCGCACCGATGCGACCGGTCGACCAGCTCAGGGTGAGGGCGAAACCTTCCACGGATCCGACGACGGCGACGTGGTCACCGTCGTCGAGTTCGTCCCATCCTGACGAGACGCTGTTGTCGAACACGTAGGGATGGTCGTGGGCGCCGTGGCAGCCTGGTCGTTCGGGGCAGAACGTCATCCCGCCGTACCGGGCGACGAAGGACGTCAGCCGCTCCAGGCCGCCCGCGGGGCCCGGGACCGGTGCACCGTTCACATCGGTGCACTCGTACCACCGGCCCGGGTCGGCGAGAGAGATCGGCGTACGCCGGCAGTGCTCGTCGAGAAACGCCCGCGCTCTGCCGCTCAGCGCGGCCACGTCGTCGAGCACATGGCGGGTCACCGCGCCATCGTACGAGAGATCGCCCGCGAGACCCGATCAGCGGGACGGCCGCGGTGACGCCCAGACCAGCAGCGCCGGGGCCGCCAGGACCAGCAGGACCCCGCCGGCGGTCAATGCGACCGTGGTCAGGGACGTGGTCGGCGTCCAGTACGAGTAGGCGCACCCCCGTAGCGTCAGAAAGCCGGGTGCCGGGTCGGGCGTCAGATGCCGCAACTGGACCATGGGGGTGGTGATCTCTTGAACGGCGGACAGGGCCGGCACCAGGGCGAGCAGGCCCCCGCCGACGAGTGCCGCGGTGCGCGGCCGGCCGCCGGAGGTGCGGGTCACGGCCAGCACCGGCCAGCAGAAGCCCGAACAGGCGCAGGGCGCGGTGCCGGCCGGTCAGCGCCGCGCCCGCCGACACCGCCAGCATCGCCACGATCTCGGCGCCGTACCGGACCTGCGGCGACTCCACGCCCGCGCCGGCCGCGGAGACGGCCGCGGCCACGCCGAACACGACAACGGCAGGGCTCGGTGACGTCACGAGTGGAATTGTGTCAGGACCGGAGGTCACGCAGCCGGAAGCCGGCGATGCCCGCACCGGTCAGGACCGCGGCGACGGCGAGCATGACAGCCGTGGCGGTCCAGTCGGCGCCGGTCAGCGGCACAGGCGCGAGATGGGCGTACGGGGAGATCTCGCGCACCCACGACGGGGCGCCCACGCTCTCGGCGATCACCAGCAGCAGGAAGCCCCCGACGGCCGGCAGCGCCCCGACCGTCCCGGCCAGGCGGGGCGCCCAGCCGGTGGCCAGGACACAGACGCCGAGGCCGAGCGCCGCGACCGGCAGAGTGTTCCAGACCCCCTGCAGAGCCGCGGTCAACGGCAGCTCGCCACCGATCGCCGTCACACCGGTCCAGGTCGCCAGGCCCGCCACGGTCACCAGCGTCACGGCGGCGGCCGTGGTCGCGGCGATCTCCGCGCCCAGCAGCCTCGCCCGGCTGATCGGCTGGGCGGTCAGCAGCACCAGCCGCCGGTCTGTCTCGGCCGCCACGAAAGCGCCCAGCCGGACGGTGACGAAGCCACCGACCGGCATCGCGAGCAGCGCGAACAGCGTCGCGGTGAATCCGGTGACACTGCCGAGGCCGGCGAATCCGGCCTCGGCCGCCTGACCGGCCATCGCCGGGTTGGCGGCCAGGAACTCGGTCACCGAGACCGCGGTGAGACCGACGAGCAGGAAGTAGGCGCCGATGCCGAGAGCCCAGCCGGCCAGCGGCCGCAGCACCCGGCGTACCGCGAACTGCTCCACACCGCCGAGCAGGCCGAGCCGGGCCGGGCGGCCGGTGTGCGCCGCGGTGAGACCGCCGCGGACCTCACGCCGTGCGGCGGCGACGGGCACCGTCAGCGCGGTCGCCGCGGTCGCGGCGAGCAGCACCACCAGGGGTACGACACGGTCGTGCAGGTAGGGGCCGCTGAGTTCGGTCAGGCCGAACGGTGACAGCCAGCGCAGCCACTGCAGGGCGGTGATCCCGTCGCCGACCATCCGGGCCAGCAGGGTGACCCCGAGGACCGTGAACGCCGTACCCGTCGCCGGTGTGCGGGCCGGGAAGATCTGCGCGGCGAGGGCCGCGGCAGCGGCGAAGAACAGCCCGATCAGCCCGGTCCCGATCCCATGGACCAGAGCCCCGCCGGCCGGGGTGCCGGACATCGTGAGGACCGTGGTCATCGCGGCGGCGGCGGCCACGGGGACCAGCATCACGGCGGTCAGGTGGCGGACGACCGCGCCGCGCAGGGTGATCCGGCCGGCCAGCAGAACGTCCCACCGGCCGGTGTCCTCCTCGCCGCGGGTGATGCGGGTGGTGGCCATGATCGTCCAGGCCGCGAGGAGCACGGCGGTGAAGGTGCCGACCCGCCACACGGTGAAGCCGCCCGAGGTGTCCAGGCCGGCGGGCGTGCCGAACAGGGTACGGACGGCCGGGTTGCCGGCGAGTGCGGCCAGGCTGCCGGCGGCGGCCGGATCGGCCATCACGGTGTCGAAGGTGGCCGCGACCATGGCGGTCATCCCGCTGGTCAGGGCGACGACGATGAGCCCGCCCCGGCGGATCTGGCGGATCGCCAGCCGCGACACCGCACGGCCCGGAGCCGGCAGGGACGCCGGGCGCGCGGCGGGGGAGACGACAGCGGCGGTCATCGCCCGTTCTCCGAGCCGTAGTAGTCGAGGAAGATCTCCTCCAGGCTCGGTTCCCGCACGGCGAGGGCGGTCACGTCCGCGGCGGCCAGGGCACGCAGCGCCGGCGCGGGCGGCCCGGTCAGCGTGAACCGCAGCTGCCCGTCGCCGGCCGAGGAGACGCCGTCGACACCGGGGACCGTGCTGAGATCCGGCGCGGGACCGGTGTGGGTGACCGTCACCTCCGCACGGTGCAGGGACCGCAGCCGGCTGATCGCGGCGACCTCGGCCAGGCGTCCCGCCCGCAGGATCCCCACCCGGTCGCAGACCGCCTCGACCTCGGCGAGTTGGTGGGAACTGAGGAAGACGGTCCGGCCCCGGTCGCGGGCGGCGCGCACGGCTGCCCGGAACTCGCGCTCCATCAGCGGATCCAGGCCGCTGGTCGGCTCGTCCAGCACCAGCAGCGGCGCTCGGGTCGCGAACGCGGCGACCAGCGCCACCTTCTGCCGGTTGCCCGTCGAATAGGTGCGGGCCGGTTTCGACGGGTCCAGCGCGAAACGCTCGACCAGCTCGTCACGGTAGGCGCGATCTGTGCCGGGGCCGGTGCGTTCCTGCAGGTGCAGGATCTCGGCGCCGGTCAGGTGCGGCCACAGCGCCACATCGGCCGGCACGTAGGCCACGCGCCGGTGAGCGCGGGTGACGTCGGCGGCGTCCACACCGAACACCTCGGCCCGCCCGGCCGTGGGTCTGGCCAGCCCGAGCAGCAACCGGATCGTGGTGGACTTGCCGGCGCCGTTCGGCCCGAGAAAACCGAAAACCTCACCGGGTGGTACGTCCAGAGTGAGCGCATCGACAGCGGTGAGCCGGCCGTAGCGTTTCGTCAGGCCGGAAGCGCGCAGCGCGGGAACATCGGTCACGGGACTGCCTTTCGCGTCGACGACCGTCACTGACGCCGACCAGGCTTCCCGGCACACCTGAGGCTCACCGTACTCCCGCTGCCGCCGCCCGGGAAGCCCCGCCCGTGCCGTTCGCTTCGCCGTCGCATGATCACCGGGTAGGGTTGCCGTCAGGTGTGCCGGGAAGTCTGGTCGGCGGAGTCCCTGACCGTCCGTGCCTGGAGCCGCCGTGCCTGACATCTCTCGTCCTCCCTTCTCCGTCCTCAGCCGTGGCTCCTGGGCCGAGGCCCGCCGTATCGCCGACGTGCTGCGCAAGGAGACGATCGGCGGGATCCTGCTGCTGGCCGGTGCGGTCGTCGCCCTGATCTGGGCCAACTCGCCCTGGTCGGGGCAATATCACGCGCTGACCGAGTTCCGGATCGGCCCGGCCGCGCTGCACCTCGACCTGACCCTGGCGACCTGGGCGGCCGACGGGCTCCTCGCGATCTTCTTCTTCGTCGCCGGTCTGGAGCTCAAACGCGAGTTCGTCGCCGGCGACCTGCGCGATCCGCGGCGGGCCGCGGTGCCGGTCGCCGCGGCGGCCGGCGGGGTGATCGTTCCGGCGGTGTTCTACCTGGCGGTCAACTGGGGTGGCGCGGTGAAGGGGTGGGCGATCCCGACCGCTACCGACATCGCCTTCGCGCTGGCCGTCCTCGCGGTCGTCGGGCGGAGCCTGCCGTCGGGGTTGCGGACCTTCCTGCTGACGCTGGCGGTGGTCGACGACCTGCTCGCCATCATGATCATCGCGGTGTTCTACACCGCGGACCTGTCCGTGCTGCCGCTGCTCGCGGCGCTGCTGCCGCTGGGCGCCTTCACGGTTCTCGTCCAGCGCCGGGTCCGGTCGTGGTGGCTGCTGCTGCCGCTCGCGTTCACCGCCTGGGCGCTGGTGCACGCGTCCGGGGTGCACGCCACGGTCGCCGGGATCCTGCTCGGGTTCGCCGTCCCCGTGCTCACCCCCGCCCACCCGGCGTCGCCCGGCCACACCGCCCACGGCCTGGCCGAGCATTTCGAGCACCGCTTCCGGCCCTTGTCGGCGGGCTTCGCCGTGCCGGTGTTCGCGCTGTTCTCGGCCGGCGTGACGATCGGCGGCCTCGACGGCCTGCGGTCCGCGCTGACCGACCCGGTGGCGATCGGTGTGATCCTCGGCCTGGTCGCCGGCAAACCGGTCGGCATTCTGGCTGCGACGTGGCTGACCGCTCGGTTCACCCGGGCCCGGATGGACGCCGGCCTGGCGTGGATCGACGTGGCCGGGCTGGCCGTGCTGTCCGGGATCGGGTTCACCGTGTCGCTGCTGATTGGCGAGCTGGCGTTCGGGTCCGGCAACGACCGCGACGACCATGTGAAGATCGCCGTCCTGGCCGGCTCCCTGGTCGCGGCCCTGCTCGCCACCGTGGTGCTGCGAGCCCGCAACCGCGTCTACCGCCGCCTTCGCCAGGCCGAGGAGGTCGACGACGACCGCGACGGCGTTCCGGACGTCTACCAGCGCTGAGGCCGCCGGGCGGACCTGGCGCCGACTGGTAGGTTGATCGACGGTGTGCCGGGAAGTCTGGTCGGCGATCGATGAAGCCTGACCAGAAACCGGGGGAGACACTGTTGAGCGTCATCGCCTGGACCGCGGTCGCGGTGTTCACCATCGCCTACGTGCTGATCGCCACCGAGAAGATCAATCGGGTGACGGTCGCGGTCGGCGGCGCGGCGATCATGCTCGCGCTGGGCGCCACCGATGCCGAGCACGCCTTCTTCTCCGAAGAGGCCGGCATCGACTGGAACGTCATCTTCCTGCTGCTGGGCATGATGCTGATCGTCGGCGTGCTCAAACGCACCGGCCTGTTCGAGTACGTGGCGATCTGGTCGGCGAAGAAGGCCCGCGGCCGGCCCTTCCCGATCATGGTCATCCTGGTGGCCGTCACCGGCGTCGTGTCCGCGGCGCTCGACAACGTGACCACCGTGCTGCTGATCGCCCCGGTCACCCTGCTGGTCTGCGACCGGCTCGGCGTACCCCCGGTGCCGTTCCTGATCGCCGAGGTCTTCGCCTCCAACATCGGCGGCACCGCCACCCTGGTCGGCGACCCGCCCAACATCATCATCGCCGGCCGGTCCGGGCTGAGCTTCAACGACTTCCTCTCCGTGCTCGCCCCGTTCGTCGTCGTGGTGCTCATCGTGTTCGTCCTGCTGTGCCGGATCATGTTCCGCCGGGCGTTCCGCTACGACCCGGAACGGGTGGCCCGGGTGATGGCGCTCAAGGAGCGCGACGCCATCCGCGACCCACGCCTGGTGGTGATGAGCCTCAGTGTCCTCGGCGCGGTGCTGATCGCGTTCGTGCTGCACACCCTGCTGCATCTGGAGCCGTCGGTGGTGGCGCTGCTCGGCGGCCTGCTGCTGCTCGTACTGTCCCGGTTGGATCCGGAGGAGGTCGCCAAGGACGTCGAATGGCCGACGCTGATCTTCTTCGCCGGTCTGTTCGTGATGGTCGGGGGCCTGGTCGCCACCGGGGTGATCGACGAGATCGCGCACGCCGCCACCGGAGCGGTCGAGGGCAAGCTGTGGCCGGCTGCGATGCTGCTGCTGTGGGCGTCGGCCGGGCTGTCCGCGATCGTCGACAACATCCCCTACGTCGCGACGATGAGCCCGATCGTGTCGGAGCTGGTCACCGCGTCCGGCGGTCTCGACAAGGCGCAGGTGCTGTGGTGGGCGCTGGCCATCGGCGCCGACTTCGGCGGCAACGCCACAGCGGTGGGCGCGTCGGCGAACGTGGTCGTCCTCGGGATCGCCGGCCGGGCCGGTCACCCGATCACGTTCTGGGGCTTCACCAGGTACGGGCTGATCGTCACCGCGATCACCGTCGCGCTCGCCGTGCCGTACCTCTATCTGCGGTTCGTCGCTCTCTGACGGCCCGCCCGGCCGAGGCCGGGAATCGCCGGTAGGCGGCCGTTCCTGTGGATAGCCTCGACATGGGTCATCCGTGTGTTGAGGGGCGGTCGCCGGTGAACCCCGAGGGCGGAGTGGGACGGCCGGAACAGGCGCCGGTGCGCCGCGGCCCGTGGGTGTACGCGGTCGTGGTGATCGCCGCCGCCGTGGCGCTGGTGCCGTTCGCGGGCGGTCGCCTGGGCGTTCACCCGAACCTGGTCCTCGTGTTCCTGGTCCTCATGCCGGCGGCCGATCTGCTCACCGGGTATCTGCTGGCGCAACAGTTCCTGGCACACGGGCGGCCGACGACGTTGACTCTCGCCGGGATCTATCTCTTCTCCAGCCTGGTGATGACGGCGTACGCCGTCGCGTTCACCCGGTCGCAGGCTTCCGGTGCCGGCCCGAGCTGGTCGGAGGTCCGCGCCCCGTTGCTGGGGTGGGTGGTCGTCGCCGGGTTCCCCGTCCTGGTCGCGGCCGTTCCGGCCCGCCGCCACGATCTGGCCCGCGGCCGCCGGCCGGCGGCGGTCGCGATCATGGCCGTCGCAGCGGTGGCCTCGGCTGCCACCGTCGCCGGCGCCGTCGCCGGCGGGTCGGCCGGGCTGCCGCCGCTGTACCAGAACGGGTCCGCGACCGCTGCCGGCCGAGTCCTCTACGGGGTGGCGGTGCCGGTCATCGCGGTCAGCCTGCTGGCCGTGGCCAGGGATCTGCGCCGCCGTCCGGAGGTGGAGCGGTGGGTGGTGGTGGCGATCAGCGCGTCACTGGCAACCGCGGTCCTCACCCTGGTCGCGCCGCGCTACTCGGTCGGCTTCTACGCCGCGCGCACCGCTCTCCTGGTCTCCTCGGCGGTGGTCCTGACGGCGCTGATCGCCGAGACCGCCGGTCTCTACCGCCGGCTGTCGGCGGCCCACGACGAGCTGCACTCGGCGCATCGCGAACTGAGCCGGCGGGCCGAGCATCTGACCACCGCCAATCGCGAGCTGGAGGCCGCCGATGTGTGGAAGAGCGACATCCTCGCCGCCCTCTCCCACGAGATCAACCAGCCGCTGGCGGTGATCTCGGCCTGCGCCGAGGAGCTGTCCCACGACTGGGACAGCATCACCGACGACGAACGGCGCACCTCGGCCGAGACCCTCGGCAGACGGGTCGACGACCTGCTCGACATGGCCGCGCACCTGCTGGCGCTCTGCCGTGCCGAGCGCGGCGACATCCGGACCCGGCCCGCGGTGCTGCCGGTCGACCGGATGCTGACCCGGCTCGTCGACAACCTGTCCCGGCAGGCGCGCCAGCGCGTGGACGCCGACTTCGGCCCTCCCGGCGCGGCCGTCTGGGCGGACCCGGTACACACCCACCAGGTGCTGATCAACTTCGTCACGAACGCCGTCAAGTACAGCCCCGGCGCCGTCCACGTATCGGCGACCCTGAACGACACCGGCACCATGGTGCTGTTCGCCGTCAGTGATGAGGGCAACGGCGTGCCACCGGACTTCGTCGCGCACCTGTTCGACCGCTTCACCCAGGCCGACGGCGCCGGAGCGGCGCGGACCGGCGCCGGTTTCGGGTTGTACCTGTCCAGGCTGCTCACCGAGGCCAATCACGGCGCTCTGTGGTACGAGGCGGTCGTGCCCCACGGCAGCCGGTTCGTGCTCGCGCTGCCCAGCGCCCCGGGCGGCGCACCGGCGATGGCGCGCCTGGCCCACGCCGACGGAGCGGTCACCGGACGAGCCGAGTAGGCCGGATCAGGTGCCGAGCATCCGGTCCAGCAGCCCGTCGAGAGTGATCACCCCGGTCATCACCCGTGTCCTGTCGACGACCGCGACCAGCGGCACGTTCGAACGGGCCATCACCGACGCCACCTCCAGCAGCGTCGCGTCGGCGCTCACCGCGGGTAGGTCCGGCCGGTGTGCGGGCAGCAGATCGGCGACCGTGCGGTCGCCGATCCCGGCCAGGATCACGTCGGCGTCGGCCTCGTCGATGACCCGGGCCAGCGCGGGATCGTCCTGGCAGTAGGACGGCAGCGCCATCCGCAGCACCTGGGTGCCGGCCAGCACCGTCACCGGGCGGCCCTTGCCGTCGACGACGACGAGGCCCGGCAGATCCTGGGACGCGAGGATCCGCGCCGCCTCCCGGGCCCTGGTCTGCTCGGTCACGGTGCTCATCGACACGGACACGTCAGCGGCGCGCATGAGCAGACCCTACGCTGTCCCGCCGCCGGGCCGGCCCCGGCCGCCGCGCCGGCGCAGCACGCCGTACCAGGCCGGCACCTCGGCCTGCTCGTCGAAGGCCACGACCACGCCGGTGGAGGAGCGCAGCAGGAACGACAGCCACAACGCCGGCGGCCGCGCCACGAAGATGGCCAGGATCGCGAACACCCGGCCGGTCCAGGAGGTCTCGCCGAGGAACGCCGGCGGGACGAGCGCGCCGAAGACCAGCAGGGCGGCGAGCTCCGGGCAGTCCTGATCGCCGGAGAGCAGGTTTCCGGGCGAGGCAGACGGTTTGCCGATAGTAGACCAGTCGTCTAGAGTCGGCACGTGGCCGACAACGGCCGCCGTGACGAAAGGCCCCGACATGAACGTTCTGGTTGTTCTCACCTCGCACGACGAGCTGGGCGACACGGGCCGCAAGACCGGTTTCTGGCTGGAGGAGCTCGCCGCGCCGTATTACCGGCTCAAGCAGGCGGGCGCCACCATCACGCTGGCCTCGCCGAAAGGCGGCCGCCCGCCGCTGGACCCCAAGAGCAACGAGCCCGGCTCCCAGACCGACGACACCCGCCGGTTCGAGGCGGACGCCGAGGCGTCGGCCGCGCTGGACTCGACGGTCGTGCTGAGCACGGTCGACCCGGCCGGCTACGACGCGGTGTTCTACCCGGGCGGCCACGGCCCGCTGTGGGATCTGGCCGAGGACGGCGACTCGCGGACCGTCATCGAGACCACGCTGCGCGCGGGCAAGCCGGTCGCCCTCGTCTGCCACGCGCCCGGCGTGCTGCGGCACGTCACCGCCGAGGACGGCTCGCCGCTGGTGCGGGGCCGCCGGGTGACCGGCTTCACCAACTCCGAGGAGGAGGGCGTCGGCCTGACCGGGGTCGTGCCGTTCCTCGTCGAGGACATGCTCAAGGCCAACGGTGGCGTCTACTCCCAGGGCCCGGACTGGGGCTCCTACGTGGTGCGTGACGGTCTGCTGATCACCGGCCAGAACCCGGCCTCGTCCGCCGAGGCCGCCGACGCGCTCCTCGCCCTGCTCGCCGAGGGCTGACCGGCGCCCGGCCCGTAAGGTGGGAGACATGACGATCAAGAGCCGCGACACGCGTACGCAGCTGCTCCTGGCCGCCGAGAGGTCCTTCGCGCACAAGGGTTACGCCGCCGTCGGGATCAACGAGGTCCTGTCCGGCGCCGGCGTGCCGAAGGGCTCCTTCTACCACTACTTCGGCTCGAAGGACGCCTTCGGCGAGGCCGTGATCGTTCGCTACTTCGAGCAGTACCTGACCGAGATGGACGAGATCCTCGACGCCGCCGGGCAGGACTGGGCCGCCCGGATCCTGGCCTATTTCGCGTCGTGGCGGGCGTCGCAGAGCTTCGGCGACTGTGCGGGCAAGTGCCTGGCGGTCAAGCTCAGCGCCGAGGTCGCCGACATGTCCGAGCCCATGCGGCTGGCCCTGAAAGCGGGGACCACGCAGGTCGTCGACCGTCTCGAGCGCGCGATCACCGGCGCCGTCCAGGACGGCTCCTCGCCGTTCACCGGGGACGCCCGGGCGACCGCCGAGTCCCTGTACCAGCTCTGGCTGGGCGCCAGCGTCATGGCCAAGGTGCAGCGGAGTCTGGCGCCGATGGACACCGCGACGGCTCTGACCCGCCGGTTGCTCGGCGTCTGACTAGGACGCAGGCTGGGCCGGGTGGCTGTCGAGGACCTTCGACAGCAGTGCCCGGAGCTGCTCTCTCTCACCAGGGTCAAGAGCGGCGAGCAGTTCGTCCTGTACGGCCAGAGCGCGCTCGTTCAGGTCGTGCAGGTGTCGTGAGCCCGCCTCGGTGACGGCGACGATGTTGCGCCGCCGGTCCACCGGGTCGGTGCGCCGTTCGAGGTGACCGTGCTCTTCGAGGCGCGTGACGATGCCGTTGACGTTGTTGCGGTCGAGCCCCAGCCGGCGGCCCAGCTCGGCCTGGCTGAGATCGCCGTACTCCTCCAGGGCGGCGAGGACCGCGAAGTCGGAGCGCGCCTCGAGAGGCATCCGCGCTGCGGTGAACCGGGTGCCGAGGGTGGCGACCCGGCCGGTCTGCCAGCTGGCCAGGTTGCGGAGCAGGGCGGGCGCCCCGGGGTCGGTCATACGGTCATCCTAATCACTTTGTTGGTTCAACCAACAGATCGGGAGTACGTTGGTCGGACCAACATTGGTGCGACCAAGGAGTCCGCATGACACATCACGGTGCCGGCCCGATCCTCGTGACGACAGCCGGCAAGGTCGGCGCCGAGGCCGCCCGCACGCTCGCCCGGCAGGGAACGCCGGTTCGGGTGATCGCCCGCGATCCGGAGAGGGCCACGGCGCTGGCGCGCGCCGGCGTGGACGTCGTCGCCGGTGACCTGGCCGGCCGGGACAGCATCGACGCGGCGATGCGCGACGTCACCGCCGTGATCCTCGTCAGCCCGGCGATCCCGGCACAGGAGATCGCCGTCATCGACAGCGCCGTCCGGGCCGGCGTCGCCCACGTCGTGAAGGTCACCAGCAAGGCGTCGGCCGACTCGCCCATCGCCCGGCGGCGCGACCAGGCGGCCATCGAGGACCGGCTGATCGCCTCCGGACTCGCGTACACCCTGCTCAGGAACAACGCGTACATGCAGAACCTGCTCATGCTCGGCCCCGCCGTCAGCACGACGGGCGGCTTCGGCTCCGCCGCCGGCGACGGCCGCATCGGCATGATCGACAGCCGTGACGTCGCCGCCGTGGCCGCCGCGATCGTCACTGCACCCGAGCCGCACACCGGTAGGACCTACTGGCCGAGCGGCCCGGCGAGCCTGTCGTACGCCGACGCGGCCGCCGAATTGTCCCGGGTGCTCGGCCGGCCCGTCACGTTCCGGCCCCTGACCTTCGAGCAGCAGCGACAGGCCATGGTCGACGTCGGCGTCCCCGAGCACATCGCCCACATGAACGCCCAGGCCGTCAGCCTGTTCGCCGAAGGCGACTCCGACTGGACCACCGACGACGTGCCCACCGTCCTGGGCCGCCCGGCCCGTACCTTCCGGCAGTTCGCGGAGGATCACGCGGCCGCCTTCGCCTGAGGCCGCCACCCGCCCGGCGCCGCGCCGGGGTCACAGGTGCGCGAGCCAGGCATGTCCCGGATGCACGCGGGCGAGCAGCCCGGCCAGGGTCGCGCGCTGGTCCCGGGTCAGGTGCGGGACGGTCCCGTCGAAGTCGGCCTGGTCCTTCGGGCGGACGTGCTTGGCTTTGAACAGCAGGACCAGCTCGGGCGCGAGATAGGGGACGGCGTCCCCGGTGTGGTGGATGATGTCGCGGTAGGGGAGCCGGATCGTCGCGTCCCGCCGGCAGATCCAGGTGTCGCCCTGGTGCGGCTCGCGGAACACGTCGAGCCGGTAGTCCCCGGTGGCCGGGTCGCGCAGCCAGGTCTGATGGGTGGCGCCGAGTTCGTCCGGTGTGGCGTTCTCCCAGATCCGGCCACTGCCCACCGCGTCGAAGGCGTGTCCGGGGAAGCGGGCCCGGACGTCGGCGAAACCCGCGGCGGGGATCGCGATCTCGATGTCCCCGTGCTCGCGTGTCTGCTCGCCGCGGAACAGGTCCAGCGCCCAGCCGGCGGCCACACACCAGGGCGTCGTCGTGCCGGCCAGGCGGCGTGCGACCTCCTGCGGCCGCCAGCACGACGACCATCTGGCGTCGAGCGCGTCGATCTCGGCCGGCGACAGCCGGTGGCCGCCGGTGGGCAGTTGCTCCCTCACCGCAGAAATCTAGCAACGTAATCCCCGGCCGCGACGGCTGGACGCGAGGTGGCCGCGCGGCCGGCGGGGGCGGCGCGAGTCGGGGTACGTGACTCGCGCCGCCCCGTCGATCATCCGGTGGGCAGCCGCCGGCTACGGGGCGTCCCAGAACACGTAGATCGCCTTGTACGGCACGGCGACCGTCTCCCCGGCGGAGCAGGTCCTGGTGGGCCGGAGCCCGCCGGAGGTCTGCAGCCGGCTGATCTGGTCGGCCCGGTCGAGCAGGCCCGTGCCGCCGTGGCCGGTGACGGTGAGCAGCAGCTCGGGGATGGTGCCCTCCCGCGGCGACTGCTTCGCCATCGTCCCGGTGACCGAGGAGCCGTCGCGTTCGTACTGCCAGCTCGGCCCGGCGAAGTGGTGGACCAGCCCACCGGCCCCGGCCAGCCGAGCCTCGGGCGTCGACTTGGCGCCGAAGGTGCCGGTGGCGGTGTCACACGTGTAGGTCTGAGTGCCGGTGGTCACCCGGAACACGCCGATGGCCGTGGAGCCGTCCTTCGGCGCGATGGATTCCGGCACCGGCGGCACGGGAATGCCCGGCGACTGCGGTACCTCGGCGGCCGAGGCGTTCAGCGCCACCGCGGCGACCGTCGCCACGACACCGGCCATGCTCGCGCCCGCGAGGACCCGGACCCTGGTACGAGATGCACGAAGCATCGACTTCTCCCTGAGGCAGATGACGGCGGGCTCCGGAACGGCCCGCTTCACCGTCAGTCCACGCAGCCGCGGCCGCCGCGGATCGGTGCGGTCCGGGAACCGGTCCGAACATCGGCCGGGGATGTGCGATCGACGTACCCCGCGGGAGTGATCAGGGCACGAGGACGACGCGGCGGTCCGTTGTGGTGGTCCAGGCCCGCTCGATGTCGGCGAGCGGCACGGCCTGGGCCTGCACACTGATCGTGCCCTCGGTCACCGCCGCGGCCAGGTGCGGCAGCTCGGCGATGAAGTCGCGGGCGCTGACGGATCCGATGCCGCTGCCGACGATCTGCAGCCGTGACGAGCGCAGCGCCACCGACGGGACCGGCGCGGTCGGCCCGCCCATCGATCCGATCTGGATCCACGTCAGCGGCCGGGACCGGTCGCCGCGGGCGGTGAGCATCGGGACCATGGCGCCGGCGGCGGGCTCGCCCCAGACGTAGTCGAGCACGACGTCGACGTCGGCGGCACTGTCGAGTTCGTCGAACGTGCACGTCTCGTCGGCGCCGAGGGCGGGCAGCGCGGCCAGACGGGCCTCGTCACGGCCGGCGGCGATCACGTGCGCGGCCCCGAGCAGCTTGGCGACCTGCACCGCCATCCGCCCGGCGTTCCCGGTGGCGCCGATGACCAGGACCCGCTGCCCGGCGGTGAAGGTGATGCGCCGGCGCAGCGCCACCCAGGAGGACATCCCCGGGTTCATGGCGGCGGCGATCCGGACCGGGTCGATGCCGGCCGGGAGGGCGACACTGCGGCGTACGTCGATGACGGTGCGCTCGGCGAACGTGCCGAGCGTCGTGTCGTCGAGCGCCGCGTACCGCAACGTCCCGGTCCGGTCGCGCACGACGGCGTCGGCGCCCGGCACCAGGGGCAGCGCGCCGGTGCTGCTGTAGTGCGCGCCGGTGGCCTTGGCGCGGGTCAGGTGGTGCAGGCCGGCGGCGAGGACGTCGACCACCATCTCGTCGCTGCCGGTCGCGACGGGCTCGGGGTGCTCGCGGTAGACCGGCGGGGTGTCGAACGCGGTGAGGACTGCGGCGTACATGGTGAACCTCCGGGAGAGATGGTTTGTATTACCAACTAAACCAAGGATGGTTCGTAATCCCAACCATGTCAACTAGGATGTCCGCATGCCCGCCGACGACACCGTGGACGCCCTGGTCGACGCACTGGTCCGCTGCACCTTCCAGATCACCGGCGTGCTCACCCGCATCGGCGCCGACAACGACCTGTCCCTGACCCAGCTGCGCGTGTTCGGCATCCTGCGTGACCGGCGGCCCCGCGTCACCGAGCTCGCCGCCTACCTGGGCCTCGACAAGTCCACGATGTCCGGCCTGATCGACCGCGCCGAGCGCCGTGGCCTGCTGGCCCGGGAGAAGAATCCGGCCGACGGCCGCGTCGTCGACGTCTTCCTCACCCCGGCCGGCCGCGACCTCACCCAGCGCCTCTACCTCGAGGTCCGCGACGCCCTCGCCCCCGAGATCACCCGCCTGCGGCCGGCGCAACGCGACCAGCTGCTCGCCCTGCTCGACCCCCTGCTGAACCCGACCGGCGACTGAGGCCTCCATCGGAAGTCGTAAGCCGCGGTTCCCGCCCGCGCCGGATGTGCCCGGCCCCGCCCCGGCGGCAGGCTCTGAGGTGTCACCACGACACCGACCAGGGGGAACGTTCATGAAGTGGAAGAAGACCGCCGTGCTGACCGTCGCGACCGTCACGATCGGGCTGGTCCCGCCCGCCTTCGCCGAGGCCACCGGTGGCTCGGGGAGCTACTGGGCCGGCATCGTCCGCGAGTCCGTGACGATCCCGATGGACGGCGGCTGGTCGGCCGAGGGCGAGATCACCTACCCGAAGGGCGCCCGGGGCCGCCTGCCGATCCTCGTGCTCCTGCACGGCAGCGGGTACAACGACATGGACCAGACCCTCGCGCCGGGCGTGACCACGTTGAAGACCGTCGCCCGGACGGCCAACCGCGCCGGCTTCGCCGTGCTGCGATTCAACAAACGCGGCGTGGTCGGTGTGGGACCGCGGCTCAGCGACGATCCGGCGGTCCTCGACCCGGCCAAACCCTATGAGCAGACGGTACGCGACGCCGCCGCCGCAGTCCGGTTCGCCGCGACCGCCAAGCGCGCCGACCCGGCCGCCGTCTACCTGCTCGGCCACAGCGAAGGCACCCAGGTCGCCGGGAACCTGGCCGGCGACCCGCACGCGTGGGGCATCAGGAAACCCGCCGGCGTCATCGCGATGGGCGTGATCGACGGCACCCCGCGACAGGTGATCTACTACCAGGCCGTGGGCCGCACGCTGGGACAACTGCACGAGGAGTTCGACGTCGACGGGGACGGCCGGCTGACCGCCGACGAGACCGCACACGGCCTGATCGGGCTGCCCGGCGACACGGCGGCGCAGTTCCGGGCCGTCCTGACCGACCCGGCCACCGACACCGACGGCGACGGCGAGCTGGCCATCGACACCGAGGTCGAGCCGGTGGTCCGCGCCGCCGCCGGCTTCGACCGGTTCCCGAACCTGCCGGGCCTGCCCGACCGGTTCGCCCGCTACATCACCGACATCGGCCGCTTCCCGGCCCCCGCGCGCGACCTGCCGCACTACGACGGCCCGGTTCTGCTGCTCAACGGCCAGACCGACACCCAGACCGTGGTGCGCGGCGCGATCGTCACCGACGCCGCCCTGGCCACCGCCGGCAACCGCGACCACACACTGATCACCTACCCCGGCGTCAGCCACCTGATGAACGTCACCCCGAAGTACCAGCCCGTGCCCGGCAACCCGGACCCGGCGGTGCTGCGCGACATCACCACCTGGCTGGCCGCACACCGCTGACCGGCACGCAGGGCGGGCCCGGCAGCCTGAGGGGGACTGCCGGGCCCGGAGCCGGAGAAGGGACCACGATGCGCACGAGGCTCATCCAGGACGCCGCACTGGGCGTGGCCGCCGTGCCGTTCACCGCGGTGCTGATGTGGCTGACCAACACCGGCCGGCTGCCCGGCCCGGCCGTGCTGGCGCTGATCACGGCGCAGACCCTGCTCATCTGCCTGCGCCGGGTCACGCCCGTGTGGTGCCTGGCCCTGATGCTGGCGCTGCAATGCGCGATCTCCGCGGCCGTGCCACCCGGCTCCGGCCTGCGCGGGGTCGGGCTCGCCGTCGCCGTCTACACGTGCGGCACGGTGCTCGTCACCCGTACCGCCATAGTCCTCGCGGTGATCACCGCGGTCGTGGAGATCGCCGGATACGCCGCGGTGAGCCTGCCCGCCGCGCCGGACCTGTCGCTGGAGCTGACCCGGATCGCGGCGCACCTCGTCCTGTCGCTGCTGCTCCACGTCGGCGCCGCGCTGCTCGGCGCGCACCTGGCCATGCGGCGCCGCTTCGCCGAGGTCGTCGCGGCGGGCGCGGCCGCCGACGCCGAGGCGCACCGGGCCCGCACCGAGGCGGTCCTGACCGCCGAACGCGCCCGGACCGCCCGCGAGCTGCACGACGTGGCCGCCCACCACCTCACCTCCCTGATCGTGCAGGCCACCCTGGTCGAACGGCTCGTCGGCCGGGACCCCGACGCGGCCCGCCGGCACGCCGCCGCGGTCCGCGAGGAGGGCCGCAACACGCTGCACAACCTGCGCCGGATCGTCGGCGCGCTGCGCTCCGACGACGGGACCGACCCGCACCTGCCGGACGGCAGCGGCCTTGCGATGATCGACAAGCTGGTGTCCGGCGGCGAGGCCGTGCTCACCGTCGACGGCGCCCCCGGCGTCCAGGACCCGGCCGTCGAGCTGGCGCTCTACCGGGTGGCGCAGGAGGCGCTGACCAACGCCCGCGCCCACGCCCCCGGCGCGCCGGTGACGATCGCGCTCACCTACCGGCCCTCGGAGACCACCATGGAGATCCACAACGGCCCGCCGGCCGGCCCGCCCGTCCACCACGACCGCGAGCGCCGCGGCTTCGGCCTGATCGGCATGCGCGAACGCGCGTCCCTGATCGACGGCCACCTCTCCGCCGGTCCCACCGCCGACGGCGGCTGGCACGTCCGGCTGACCGTCCCGCACACCGCCCCGCTCGCCGTCCGGCCCACCGAGGAGCACGCATGATCACTGTGCTGCTCGCCGATGACCAGCCGATGCTGCGTGCCGGATTCCGGTCGCTGCTGGAGCTGGCCGGGGACATCACCGTGGTCGGCGAGGCCGGCGACGGGCCCGAGGCCGTCCGGATGGCCCGCCTGCTGCGACCCGACGTGGTGTGCATGGACGTGCGGATGCCCGGCGGCGACGGCCTGACCGCGACCCGCGACATCGTCGCCACCCTCGACCCGGCGCCCGCCGTGCTGGTGCTGACCACCTACGAGCTGGACGACTACGTGTTCGGCGCGCTCGAAGCCGGCGCGAGCGGATTCCTGCTCAAGGACGCCGACCTCGACACCCTCCTCGACGCGATCCGCCGGCTCGCCGCCGGGCACGGCATGGTCGACCACACGGTCACCCGGCGGGTGATCGTCGAGTTCGCCCGCCGCCGCCGTGCCACCACCCCGGCGGGCGCCGGACCGGACCTGCTCACCACACGGGAGGCGGAGATCGTCCGGCTGCTGGCGCACGGGCTGTCCAACGCCGAGATCGCCGCCGAGCTGACGGTCGAGGTCAGCACGGTCAAGAGCCACCTGAGCCGCGCGATGACCAAGATCGGCGCTCGTGATCGTGTCCAGACGGTCATCTGGGCGTACCGCTGCGGGCTCCTGCCCTTGGAGACACCCCCGTAGAGGTCAGACCGCCGCCTCGGCCGACGTCGCCCGCTGCGCGGCCAGCAGCTCGTGGAGCCGGGTGACCGGCGCGGGCCGGGCGAAATGGTAACCCTGCGCCAGATGGCAGCCCAGCTCACGCAGCCGCTGCGCCTGGCCCTCGGTCTCCACCGCCTCGGCCAGCGTGCACAGATCGAGACTGCGGCCGAGGTCGACGATCGTCCGCACGAACGCGATCTCCCGGGGCCCGCCCGCCTCGATCTGCTCGGACGTGAACGACCCGTCCATCTTCAGGATGTCCACCGGCAGCTCCCGCAGGTACGCCAGCGACGAGTACCCGGTCCCGAAGTCGTCGATCGCGATCCGTACGCCGTGCTCGCGCAGCTGCTGCAGCTGACCGATCGTGGTCGCCGCGTCGGTCACCGTGGTCATCAGCACCGTCTCGGTGATCTCCACGATCAGCGCCTCCCCGGGCAGGCCGACGTCCCGGAGACGGTCCAGCAGCCGGGCTGCGAACCCGGTGTCCCGAAGCTGGTGCGCCGACACGTTGACCGTCACCGGCAGCCGGTACCCGCTCCACAGCCCGGCCAGATCCGAGCACACCCGTCCCAGCACCCACTCGCCGATCACCAGGATGTCGCCGCTCTGCTCGGCGAGCGGGATGAAACGTCCCGGCGAGACCGGGGCGCCGTCCGGCCGGAACCAGCGCAGCAGCGCCTCGGCGGCCACGATCCGGCCGGTCGCCAGCTCGACGATCGGCTGGTAGTGCATGCTCAGCTCGTCGGTGCCGATGGCGTGCTGCAACTCGGTGATCAGGTCCCGGTTGGCACGCCACTGCGCGTACGCCCCGGAATCGAACACCGCCAGACCGTCACCCTGGGTGCGCGCCTCCTCCAGCGCCAGCTCCGCGTCACGCAGCGCGGTCGTGCCGCTCTCCCCGGCCGGGATGATCACCGCACCGACGCTGGCCTCGACCCGGCGGCTGGTCAGGCCGGGCACCGGGTACGGCTCGGCGAGCGCCGGCAGCAGCCGCCCGGCCAGCCGGTGCAGCAGATCGTCGTCACCGCGGGTGAGCACGGCGAACGCGTCGGCGTCGAGCCGGACCACCGTGGCGTCGCTGGGCGCCGAGGCCCGCAGCCGGTGGCCGCTCTCCACCAGCACCGCGTCGCCCGCTTTGTGACCGAACGCGGCGTTGATGTCGCGGAAGCCGTTGAGGTCCAGCATCATCAGCACCCGGTCGTGCGGCTGGTGCCGGTTCAGCTCGTTCTGCAGCACCGTCCGGTTGCCGAGGCCGGTCAGCGCGTCGACGTGCGCCCGCTCGTCGAGGGCCGCGCCGAGCTGCGCGAGCCGGCCGATCAGCAACACCGAGGTGATGCAGCCCAGGCACAGCACCACGATCATCCGGCCGCCGTGGCCGGGCGGCGCGGCGGCTACGGCCCGGACCGCGTCGAGGCCGGCGATGAGCACGATCAGCACGACGTACGCCACCAGCCGGCTGCGCGTCAGCAGGGCCGCGTTGCGCGGCATCGACCCGGTGCTGCGTGACATCGAGGGGTGCAGCGCCGCGGCGCCGATCATCAGGTAGGCCGACAGCCAGCCCACCTGGATCCACGCGGCGGCCTCGCCCTGCTCGCGGAACAGCGCGGCGTAGAAGGCGGTGTCGGTGACCACCCACACCGTGGCCGCGCCCACCATCATCCGGTAGGCGACCGTGCGGACCCGGGTCACCACCACGACCCGCACGGTCAGCGCCAGGATCAGCAGATCGTTGGTGACGTAGAGCAGGTAGCCGGCCAGGTGTGCCCCCTCGAACCGGCCGCCGAACAGCAGCGGCTCGGCCACCGCCACCCAGACGACCGCGCCGCCGCCGGTCAGCGCGATCGCGGCGTCGAGCAGCCCGCCGCGATACCGGCCGGGCCGCACCCACCAGTAGACGCTGGCCGTCAGCAGTCCCATCGAGGCGCAGTAGAACAGGTCGCCTATCGACGGGTACGGCGGCAGCTCGTCCTCCGTGATGGTGACCGCCCAGCCCAGGCTCGCCACCATCGACATGCCGACCGCGCCCACCAGCAGCCACCAGGGCCGTGCCCAGACCGGGCGGTGCCGGCGGATCCCGAGGATCAGGCCGGCCAGCACCAGACACGCGACCAGGATGTACAGCCACAGCCGCAGGGCCGGGACCAGCAGGATGGCGGCCATGAGCGAGCAGCCGAGAACGACGTACCAGCGCAGCAGGGCGCTGCCGGCCGGTCGGTCCTGTCTCGTCACGTAGCTAAGCACAGCACACCGGACGTGCGGTCTCGGCCGGAATCCGATGCTGTCCCGTGCCGGCCACGAGGGTGATGACGGTGACGATTCCTCAGTCGTGCCGGGGGCCGTCCGATCAGCTGCTGCAGGTGCCGGACCCATCGCGAACGGGAGGCGACAATGGCAGCCCGACCGCTCGGCGACCCCGTCGTCCGCCGGTGCACGGCGCTGGCCGTCACCTGGCTGGCCGGTTACGTGCTGCTGATCCTCCTGACCCGGGACGCGCCGGCCGCGAACCTCTTCGTCGGCGACATCCTCTACGTGGTGCCGATCGTGGCCAGCGTGGTGGTGGCCGTGATCGCGGTGCGCCGGCTGACCGGCCGGCACCGCGTCTTCTGGCTGCTGCTGGCCGTCGCCTACACCGCTCAGCTGGTGGGGGAGTGCATCTGGGCCGGCTACGACTACCTGTCCGAGAACGGGCCGCCCGAGCCGTCGGTGGCCGACCTCGGCTACACCGTCGCGTCGGTGACCACCCTGTGCGCGGTCCTCGTCGGGTTCGGCGGCGCGAGCGGGCTCCGGCAGCTGCGCGGCCTGGCCGACACCGCCATCATCGTGCTCGGCGTCGGCGCGGCGGCCTGGCATCTGCTGGTCCAGCCGCAGGTCCCGGCCTCCCTGAGCCCCGGTGACCTGGTCAGCCTCACCTATCCCGTCCTGGACACCGCACTGCTCTGCTGCCTGCTGATCATCGGGCTGGGCGGTCACTCGGGCGTGCCGGTGAGCGTGCGGCTGATCGGTCTGGCCGGCGCCGTCAACGCGGTCAGCGACATGAGCTACACCTTCATGAGCATCACGACGGGGTACGAGAGCGGCGGCCTGATCGATGCCGGTTTCGAGGCGGCCTCGGTGTGCTCGTTCATCGCGGCGGTAGTCGCCGTGCGTGTCCCCGAGCCGCCGGCCGCGCCGCGCACCTTCGACCGGGGTTTGACACTCACCCCCGTGCTGCTCTCCAGCGTCGTCGTGTTCACGCTGCTGGCGACGCAGAAGGCCCGCACCGGCGACGTGGACACCACCACCCTGGCGATCAGCGGGGTCCTGTTCCTGGCCGTCCTGCTGCGGCAGTACCTGTTCACCACCGACCGCGCGGCCCTGGCCGAACAGCTGCGCGCGGCGGTCGCCGAACAGCACCGGCTGGCCGTGACCGACAGCCTGACCGGCCTGCACAATCGGCGTTTCGTCAACGAGCGGCTCGCCGACCGCGACACCGTCCGGCCCGACCCCGCCGGGGTGCTCGTCATCGACCTCGACCATTTCAAGCGCATCAACGACACGTACGGCCATCTCACCGGCGACATCGTGCTACGAGCGGCGGCGGCGCGGATCTCGGCGGTCAGCCGGGCCGGCGACCTGGTGGCCCGCTGGGGCGGCGAGGAGTTCGTCGTGCTGCTGCCACGGACCGGCGACGCCGACGCCGCCGACATCGCCGAGAGGATCCGGCAGGAGATCGCCCGTACCCCCGTGGATCTCACCGGGGCGACCCTGACGATCACCGCCTCGATCGGCGTGGCCACCGGCCCGCACGCCGACGGTGACCTCCTCGTCGACCGCGCCGACCAGGCCCTCTACGACGCAAAACGCGCCGGCCGCAACCGGGTGGTGGTGTGGGGCGCGACGCCCCCGCTGCCGCCGGCCACGGACGTCCAGCGGGTCGGCGACACATCGGGTCGCTCGCGCCGGTAGCCCACCAGCACCCAAGGCAGCCTGAAGATCAATTCATCCGAAGAGCCGATGCGGAATCTACGTGTTGTTGTTCGGCAACGGTGACCGGTATGTCGGGCAAGCCGTTGACGTGAGCAGCCGCTTCGGAGCCCACCGGCGTAATCACCCCGGCGACATCGTGGAACTCGGATTTCGCCGTGTCTCACGCGGACAACTCGACGCCGTGGAGCAATCCGAAATCGCCAGGCTCGAACGGGCGGGCGTCTCGCTGCGCAATGTAGCCGGCCTTGACGGCCGGCTCGACGCTCCGGACTTCGACCAATTGATCACACCCGAGGAACAGCAGTCCTGGCTGACGGCGCCTCGGTCCGCAAAGGTGGCGGAAATCGACGATCGCCCTGACGATCCGAAGCACCGCCACCGCCAGCAAGGCCGGGGGCTCTCTCGACGCGCTCAGGCGCCGGATGCCCAAGGTCAAGGCGGATGATAAGCCTGGCTACCGAGCCCGGCCGAACGTCGCGGCGCTGTCTGTGGAGCCGCAGGATTTCGCTCGGCTGCTCGGAGTGCGTGGCGTCCTCCCCGCAGCCAGAAAGCTCAACCTGGACCTGATGCGTAAGGGGCCCACGATGCATTGGCGCACACACAACCCCGCGCTTGCCGACATCGCATTCGCCTGAGCTTTCCTCTGCGGTCGGGGAGTCAGGACCAGCGCTCGACCGCATGTGCACTCAATTTGCCGCGGATTACGCGCTCCGTGGCCGGCCGCCGGTGCATCGACGGAAGTTCGGCTCATCGAAGGTCGATCGTGTGGTCGATCTCGCGGGCCTCCGACTCCACACACTCCGTCAGCGTGAAGTCGTCGCCCAGCCCTCGAAGCACGGTTACGGCGAACTCGCTGCCGTCGCCGAATCTGAGAGTGAAAACCGGGTCCAGGTCGCACAGGAGGGCGAAGCCTTCACGTTGTTCGTCGCCGGCAGCCAACAGGCGCCCTTCCGCCGCCCAGCCCGACTCGGTGGTGGTGACGACGAGCGAGACCGCAACACTGGCCAGGCAGGTGACGGGGTTCGCCCACCAGTCGAGGTGGCAACAGGTCTCGAAGCGATTCACACCCCTCATCCTCCAGCAGCTCGCGGAGGATCACCCATGGAGGCCTCCCGGGGCTCGGCGCCGTTGACGACGGGGCGGGCGGGCCGGGGTCGTCGAGCGACGGGCTAAGTGCCGGAACCGGAACCAGTCGATGTTGGCGAACTCCTCGCGCTGTCTGCTGGTGAAGGTCAGGTAGACGGTGTGCACACCGGTGGTGGGCCGGATCGTCATGGTGTAGGTGACGAAGTCGAACCAGGAGTGGTTGTTCGGGATGGTCATCACGCCGATCGGCGGGGCGGCGCGGTCGTCGAGGCGCACCTCGACCACTCCGGTGCCGTCGTTCCTGGCCCAGTCGGCGGCGCTGATCTGCAGGCTGGTGGCCGGCACGTCGGTGAACCCGATGTCGTCGTACCGGATCCAGTCGCCCTTGGTGATGAAGCCGACGTGCCGGCCGGTGCCGGTCGGCGCCTTCTCGATCTTGACACCGTTCTGTTCGTCGAACGTCTCGGCCTGGATGACGGTGTAGGCGGTGGCGTTCTGCGGCGGGGCAGCCGGCGACCGCGGGGCCCGGCCCGGATCCGCGGTGCCGGCGCCGGTGCTCCGGGGGTTGCCGCCTTGCGGCTGCTCGGGCGTGTCGCCGCCGGCGGAATCTGCCGGGACGCTGCCGGGCGTGGCCTCGGCCGGGACCGGCGCGCTCGGCACGACCCATTCGGCGGCGGACCCGTCGGCCGGACCGGTTTCCCGGTCGGTGGCGGTCATCCGCGCCGCTCCCAGGATGGCCGCGGCGAGCACCACGGCCGTGCCGAGGAACCAGGCGCGATGGGACCGGCGGAGCGCCGGTGCGGCATCGGCGACGTCGGACGGGCCGTCGGGCAGGGCGGGTGTCCGCTCCGCCGGCTGCGATCGGCCCGGCTCGGCGGTCGCCGCGGGCGGGACCGGCCGATCTGCCGCGACGGCCGGGAGGACGCGGGTCGGTGAGTCGTCGCTGCGTGCGGGCGGCGTCCCATCGGGCGTGAGAACGTAGGGCCGGAACAGTGAAGCGCTCGGACGCTCCTCCACCGCGATGCATCTCCCTCGACGGCGCGTATTCGGTTGTGTGCCGGTTCAGTGGTACCGGCCGGCAGGCGCGCGGTCGATCTTAGGGGACGCTCCGCCAGGGCACGCATCCAGACTGGTAATTATTTTCAGCGACCGCTGCGGGGCGTCCGGACGGCGGGGGAGCGGAACAGGTCGACGATGTCGTCGAGCATGACGACGGTCAGGGCCGCGACCGCCGCGACCCCCGCCACGATCGCCGAGCCGGCCGGGTCGGTGGCTGACGCGGGCCAGGCGAGGCCGGCTGCGGCGGTGAGGGCGAGCGCGCCGTTGCGGTGGAGATGGTGCCGGCCGAACGGCGCCGCGGACACTCCGAAGCACCGGCACGACGCGGCCGTCCCGGTGGCCAGCACCCGCGCGATCCCGGCCGAGAACGCGGCCAGCAGCAGCACCGCCAGCACGAGGCTGGCGGCCGTGGTGGCCGGCGCCAGCAGCAGCGCCGGGATCGCCGCCTCGGTGGCGACCACGGTGGCCGCGACCGGCCCGGCCAGTGGCTCCGGCACCACGCGCATGTCGGCGACCGACGCCCGGAACGCGGTGAACGCGGCGCGGCCGCGCAGTTTCGTGACTGCCGAGACGGCGAACACCAGACCGATCAGCACGCGCGCGCCGATCAACGCATAACTCACTCCGGACCTCCCCGTGGATCCCCCCGGTGGTCCACCGTACCCGGCACCGAGGGGCCACGTTCATCGATGAACGGGACAGCGCGGGACGCTCCACTGTGGGTAGTCTCGGCCCGCCGAGATGATCTCGGGAGCGTAAACGAAGGAGTTACACATGCGACAGAAGCTGGGCGCGATCGCCGACCGCATGCTGGCCACGTTCCTTCCGCAGGAGCGTGCCGGCGCCTGCCCGTGCCGGCCAGGTGAGGGCTACTACCAGTACCGCTGTGTCGGTCACCTGCAGCAGCGCCGCTGGTGTGTCGACAGCTGCAACTGCTCCGCCACCTGCGGCTCCTGGTCGAACACCCTCACCATCTGCTGACACGCTGCTCGTGCGGTGCGTGGCGCGGGAACCGGCCGGTCCCCGCGCCACCCCGGCCGGAAAGGAACGACATGCTCTACCTGACGGTCGCGGTCACCGTGGCCATCGCCGCCACGGCGCTCAACCTGCTGCTCACCTTCGGCGTGATCCGCAAGCTCAAGGTGCATGACGCCAAGCTGGCCGACCGGAACGCCGTCATCCAGGAGGCCACCCTCCCGCCCGGCACGTCGGTCCCGGCGGTCAGCGCGACCACCGTCGGCGGCGGCGCGGTGTCGAGTGTGCGGCCCGGCAGCGCCCAGCTGATCGGCTTCTTCTCGGTCGGCTGCGGCGCCTGTGACGACCGGATCCCGGAGTTCGTCGCCTACCAGCAGCGCACCGGGGTCGCCGCGGTCGCCGTGGTGGTCGCCGGCGCCGACGACTCCGGGCCGTACGTGGCGCGGCTGTCCCCGCACGTCGACGTGGTCGTCGAGCCGGAGCGGGGCCCGCTGGCCACCGTCTTCGCGGTGACCAGCTTCCCGGCGCTGTGCCTGGTCGACGCCCAGGGTGTGGTCGTGGCGGGCGGCAACGCCTTCCCGGAGCTGCCCGAGTTCGTTCCGGCGTGACCGGCTCGACGTCGGTTCCGGTGCGCCGGATCCCGGGGCACCTGTGGGCGGCCGTCCGGATCGGCGCCGGCGCGGCCCCCGGTGTGCTCGCCGGATATGTGCTGGTCACGGTCGCGGCCGGGGTCGCCCCGGTGGCGGCGGCAGCGGTTCTCCGTACCGTGATCGACGGGTTGGCCGCGGGGCGGGGGATCGCCGCGCTGACCGTCCCCGCCGTGCTGCTCGCCTGCCTGGGGTTGATCCTCGGGGTGGTCCCGGCCGTCCGCGGCCACCTGTACGGCCGGATGCTGCGCGCCGTCGGCGTCCGCGCGATGGACCGGCTCTACCAGGCGATGAGCCGGATCGTCGGGATCGGCGTGATGGAGAGCCCGGAGTTCCGCGACCGGCTGCGGATGGCTCAGCAGTCCGGTCGTTCCGGGCCCGGCCAGCTGGTCGACGACACCCTCGGCGCGGTCGAGTCGGCGATCATGCTGTCCGGGTTCGTGGGGGTGCTGGCCGCCCTCAACCCGTGGCTGGCGCTGCTCGCCCTGGCCGCCGCGGGCCCGGCGCTGGCCGCGCAGATGTGGCTCAACCGGCGCAACGCCCGGATGCTGTGGCGGATCAGCGGGCGGGCCCGGCGCGAGGCCCACTACGCCGAGCTGCTGACCAGCCTGTCCGCGGCCAAGGAGCTGCGGATGCTGGGGCTCGGCGAGCTGTTCCGCGGCCGGATGCTGCGCGAGATGACGGCCGGCAACCGCGAGCAGGCCCGGCAGGACGGCCGTGAGCTGGCGGTCCGTTCGCTGCTGGCGGCGGTGAGCGCGATCGTCGCCGGGGGCGGGCTGATCTGGGCGATCCACCAGGCGGCGGCCGGCCGGCTCTCGATCGGCGACATCTCTTTGCTCGTCGCCGCGGTCGGCGGGGTGCAGTCGGCCGGCAGCGGTCTGGTCGACCGATTCGCCTCGGCCCACGAGAACGCCCTGCTGTTTGATCATTATCGGACACTCGTCGACGCCGAACCGGACCTCCCGGTGCCGCCGCACCCGCTGCCGGCCGGCCCGCTGCAGCGCGGGATCGAGCTGCGCGACGTCTGGTTCCGTTACGGCCCGGACAAGCCGTGGGTGCTCCAGGGCGTCGATCTCACCATCCCGCACGGCAGCACGATCGCGCTGGTCGGCCTCAACGGCGCCGGCAAGAGCACCCTGGTCAAGCTGCTGTGCCGGTTCTACGACCCGACGCGCGGCAGTGTCACCTGGGACGGCCGTGACCTGCGCGAGCTCGACCCGGCCGAGGTCCGTGACCGGATCGGGGTGGTCTTCCAGGACTTCATGGCGTACGAGTTCTCCGCGGCCGAGAACATCGGGGTCGGCGACCTGTCCGCGATGGACGATCGGGAGCGGCTCGAGGCGGCCGCCGGCCGTGCCGGCATTCACCAGGCGCTCGCGGCACTGCCCAACGGCTACGACACGATGCTGACGAACGCCTGGTACGACGACGCCGACCGGGAGAACGACGAGACCGGCGTGCTGCTGTCCGGCGGGCAGTGGCAGCGCGTCGCGCTGGCCCGGGCGTTCCTGCGGGACCGGCGTGACCTGCTGATCCTCGACGAGCCGACGGCCGGGCTCGATCCGGAGGCCGAGTACGAGCTGCACCGCGGGCTGCGGCGGCACCGGGAGGGGCGGACCAGCGTGCTGATCTCGCACCGGCTCGGCACCATCCGTGACGCCGACGAGATCGTCGTGCTGGCCGACGGCGTGGTGCGCGAGCGCGGCAGCCACGACGAGCTGATGGCCGCCGACGCCGGTTACGCGCGGTTGTTCCGGATGCAGGCCGACGGCTACGCGGCGGCCGAATGATCCTGCTGCTCACGGCCGCCGGCGTGGTGGGATGCGTGGGCGTCCTGCTGCGCCGGCGGTTGCTGGTGGTCACGGTCGAGGGCGTCAGCATGGAGCCCGCCTACCGGCCCGGCGATCGCCTGCTGGTCCGGCGCGCGGGCCTGGCGGGCGTCCGCCGCGGCGCGGCCGTCCTGGTCGCCTCGCCGCCCGGCGCCGGCTCGGCCGATCCGCCGTTCATGGTCAAACGCGCCGCGGCGCTGCCCGGCGATCCGGTCCCGGCCGGCTTCCCGGTGCCGGACGCGGCCGTCCCTCCGGGCCGGCTGCTGGTGCTCGGCGACAACGCCGCCCGCAGCGCTGATTCCCGGACGATGGGCTACCTGTCCGCGGACGACGTCATCGGGGTCGTTCTCCGCCGCTTACCCCGATGATCAAAATGTACGGTCGACGCGCCCCGCATCGGCGCAAGAGGCATCCCGGCCGAACCGGAAGTGTGCCACGTCGATAGACATCGGTTGATATTTCGGAAACTTGGATGTAATCCTTTCGGGAGCGCTCCCAATCCCCTATGACAGCGCTCTTCCGTTCCCCGGAAGGCCCCCCGGAAAGGACGAACTGTGCCCCCACACAAGTCCCGCCGATCCCGCAGGCCCGTCCAGGCAGCCGTCGTCGTGCTCACACTGCTGCTCAGTGCCCTGCCCTGGACCGGGTCCGCACAGGCCCACGGCACGATCATCAACCCGCAGTCCCGCGCCTACCAGTGCTGGAAGACCTGGGGCAGCCAGCACACCAACCCGGCCATGCAGACCCAGGACCCGATGTGCTGGCAGGCGTTCCAGGCCAACCCCGACACCATGTGGAACTGGATGAGCGCCCTGCGCGACGGCCTCGGTGCTCAGTTCCAGGCCAAGACGCCCGACGGCCAGCTGTGCAGCAACGGGCTCACCCGTAACGACAGCCTGAACAAGGTCGGCGCCTGGAAGACCACCGGCAACCTCACCCGCAACTTCACCGTCCAGCTCTACGACCAGGCGAGCCACGGCGCCGACTACTTCCGTGTCTACGTGAGCAAGCAGGGCTTCAACCCGGCCACCCAGACCCTCGGCTGGGGCAATCTCGACTTCATCACGCAGACCGGGAAGTACGCGCCGGCGCAGAACATCTCGTTCACCGTGAACACCTCCGGCTACACCGGACAGCACATCCTGTTCGTCATCTGGCAGGCCTCGCACCTGGACCAGGCCTACATGTGGTGCAGCGACGTCAACTTCGTCTGATCCCCGACCTCCGGCCCGGGGTCTCGTCAACCCCGGGCCGGAGGTCCCCGGCGACAAGGAACAACGACAAGGAACAACGATGCACCGCTATGTGTGGGCGGCCGTCACCCTGCTCGCCGTGTCGGCCGGCGCCGTCGCCCTCCACCTCACCGACGAGCCACCGGACCTGCAACAGCAGCTCGTGTCCCGGGTGCGTACCACCCTCGAGGAGGCCGACCCGGCCACCCACCAGCACGCCGGCCACAGCGGTCCGCCGGGACGGCAGGCGGTGGTCTGCGGCATCCGGCTGTACGGCTACGAACCGTCCGACGTCACCGAGCTCGCCGACGTGCGCACCGTCTACGGGTTCCACATGTGCGGCGTCGCCGAGCCGCAGCTGCCGTGGGACGTCGCCGTCAAACTGGCCGGACCGGTCATCGTCACCATGTCCGACCCGCCCGGCATCCAGGTCGTCGAGGCCACCGAGAACGTCAGATTCGTCGACCGGCTGCACGAGATGTTCCCCGAGCGGTACGCGCAGCTGGCCCTCACCGAGGCGCTGACCGAACCGGAGATGACCGACCTGCGCAGCCGCTACGACGCCGCCGCCGGGCTCTGAGCACACCACCAGCGCCGGGACGCCAGCGCCGCCAGCCCGGCCCCGGCCGTGTTGAGCAGCACGTCGTCCACCGACGTCACCCGGTCCAGCCGCAACACGTACTGCGCCGCCTCGACCAGCGCCGACCCGGCCGCCGCGACCGCCAGGACCCGCGGCACCGACGCCAGCGCCGCGAACCGCATCGGCCCGAAGAACCCGAGCGCCGCGAACACCAGCAGGTTCCCCACGATCTGCACCACGATCGTCACCGGCCCCGCCGCGAGGACGGTGAGCAGGTCACGCAACGGGACGAGGCTCACCCGGGCCTCGTCCCCCGGCAGCAGGATCATCCACACCCACGGCACCGTCCCGTAGACGATCCCCACCTCGGCCAGCGCCCGCCGCCACTCACCGTGCCGCCGGGCCGGCCACCACACCGCCAGCCCCGCCACCGGCGCCAGGACGATCGTGACGAGCACGACCCCGGTGATCGTGCCGAACCATTCGTGCCAGCCCCCGAGCATCAGCGCACTCTACCGAGCCACCGCCAGGTAGCGTCCGGCCATGCGCCTGCCCCCACTCCCGCCGCCGCCCCCGTTCCTGACCCCGGACCGGATGGCCCGGCGCACCGTCGGCGACCGGCCGGCGGACCGCCCGGCCACACCCATCACGATCAGCGAGTACGACCCGGCCTGGCCGGCCCGCTACCGGCGGGAGGAGGCGCGCATCCGGACGGCCCTCGGCGTGCGCCACCTCGTCCTGCGCGACTGGCTGCGCGCCTGCCCCGCCGACCGGGACCGCTACGCGGCGCACAAGCAGGCGGCGGCCGCGCGGCATCCGCTGTCGACGTCCGGCTATGTGCGGGACAAGGGCGACGTGATCGTGGAGATCCTGACCCGGGCGGGGCTGCGCTGACCGGACGCCGGGCGGGCTTGAGCGAGGACACGCTGCGGCGGCCGGCGGCGTGGGCCGCGACGCCGGGAGACGTCCGGCCCGCAGCAGACCGGTACGCTGGGCCGCATGCGTCCCGTCCTGCGTCTGCTCGGCCTCCGGCTGCTGTACTTCCTGCTCGTCTTCGGGGTGCTCACCGTCGCGCCGCTCGGGCTCGACCTGATCCTGCGGGTGCTGATCGCCTTCGTGGTCAGCATGGTGCTCTCGTTCTTCCTGCTGCGCCGGGAGCGGCTGGAGGTCACCGAGCAGGTGGTGACTAAGGTCGACGCCCGCCTGGAGCGGCGCCGTCAGTCCGGCCGGGGATAGTTGCCCGAGACGATGATCATCACCTGCAGCTGCAGGGTGTCGCCGAAGTAGTGGCCCGGGTCGACGCGTGCGGCGGCGAGCCGCTCCCACAGCGCGTCGAGCCACGGCTGGGCCGCCGGGTCGGTCATCGCGCTCACCGCCAGCGGCGCCCAGAACGCGTTGTCGGGGTCCGCGTCGTAGCGGGCGCCGCTCAGGGCGTACCCCGAACCGATCCTGCCTGGATCGTCGCCGGTCACCGACCGGAACCAGGCCGTCATCCGGCGGGCCGCGGCCGTCGTGACGGCGTCGCCGGTGAGCAGTGCGTCCAGGCCGAGACGCCACGGGGTACGGCACGCGTTGTACCCGTAGTCGCCGTCGTGCGCCGTCTCCAGCACCCGGCCGGTGACCGGCTCCGGCCCGTCACCGCGCACGAAGTCCGGCAGCAGCCCGGTCCGGGGACTGTGCTCACGCTGCAGACCGCTGATCGCGGCACGGTGCGCCCGGGTGATCTCCGCCCACGCCGGGTCACCGGTGGCGGCCTGGAACGCCCGGAAGTACAACGGATTCCAGTCCGAGGTGCGCGACGTCGCGTGCAGGCGGGTGCCCTCGGTGCTCCAGTCGCCGAGCAGCATCAGGCCGCTGTCCCGGTTCACCGTGCTGCGCTTGATCGCCGCGATCCGGCGTACCGCCAAGGCCCGGTAGTCGTGGCGGCCGGCGCTGCCCCAGGCCCGGTCGGCGAGCAGCAGCGCGTACGCGATGTCCAGGTCGCCGTCGGTCGCCGAGTCGCCGCCGTCGCGGGCGGCGCAGCGCGCGTCGAGCTCGGCCGCCATCAGGTCGGGGTCGAGGTGGGACGGGTGCTCCAGCACGAATCCGAGGATCCCGTCGAACAGCTCCCGCGCCCGGCCGTCGAGCGGCGCCATCGACGCGGCGATCACCAGGCCGTACCCCTGCCCCTCGGCGATCGCCGGGTATGCCGCGTCGGGAGAGTGCACCCGCAGCGTCCCGGCGGTGCAGCCGGGCCGTACGAACGCCGACTTCCACGCGGTGTAGTAGGCGAGCAGCCGCTCCCGCATCAGCGCCGGGCTCGCCGACGGGCGGATCACGTCGTACGGGTAGAAGCCCACCGGTGGCGACGGCGTGACCGGCCGCAGCACGCCCGCCGGGACCTCCGGCCCGCACCCGGCGAGGGCCAGAAGAGCGAGAAGACCCGCGGCCCACCTGATCACGGCGGCCACCCTACGTCAGTTTCCGGCCCGCCCGGCCGCGCGACGACGGACCCGGAGTGCGCCCTTCGTGGTCATCCGTTCTATGATCATGAATGTCTCGATGTCGGCTGGTACGGGGGAGTCCGATGAACAAGAAGGCACAAGAGGGCGCGGGCGTCGGTGTGGGCCTCGCCATCGGCATAGCGTTCGGCCTGCTGACCGACCATCTGGCCCTGGGCGTCGCGCTCGGTGTCGTGATCGGCCTGGGCCTGGGCATGATGGCCCACCGCCGCGGCTGACCCGGCGACCGGCGTCGCCGCACCGGGTCAGCGGCGGGCCGGTTCGGAGCGCAGCACCCGGGGGTGGGCCGACGGCGCGCGATCGGCCGGGGCCTCGACCGCGCCGGTACGTCCCGGGCGTGCCCGCGCCGCGAGGTCCAGCGTCGCCCGCAGCCGGGCCTCCTCGCCGGCCCGGTCCCGGTACCAGGCGAGCGCCCACACCCGGTGCAGACGCCACCCGAGGCCGGTCAGCACCTGGTCGTTGAGCCGGTCCCGGTCCCGGGCGGCCGGGCAGTCCCGATAGCCGGGGCCGTCGCAGCGCACCCCGAGCAGGTAGTCGCCGGCCGGGTCGCCGGGGTGCCGGATCGCGATGTCGACGCGTCCGCCGGCCGTGCCCAGGCCGGTCCGTGCCGGATAGCCCCAGCCCCGCACGGTCGCCAGCACCGAGGAGACGAACGCGCCCGCCTCGTCGTCGGCCGCCCGGTCGGCCCCGGTCGCGTCGCGCTCCACATAGTCCAGGTAGGCGGCCAGCTGCCGGATCCCCCCGTTGTCCGACTCCGGCACGTCGCGGGACAGGATCGACGTCACGATCTCCACCCGGTGCCGGGCGCGGGTGATCGCCACGTTCAGCCGCCGCCAGCCGTTGGGCCGGTTGAGCGCCCCGAAGTTGGCGCTGATCCGGCCGTTCTCGTCGAACCCGTACCCGATCGAGAAGATCATCACGTCGCGTTCGTCGCCCTGCACCGACTCCAGGCTCTTCACGAAGAAGCCGTGCAGCCGGTCGTCGGTGACCGCTCGTTCCAGGGCCGGATGACCGGCCGCGATCTTCTCCAGGGCCCGCTCGATCGCCTCGGCCTGCGCCACCGAGAACGTGACGACCCCCAGCGAGCGCCCGGGCCGGGTCGCGAAGTGGTGCACGATCCGCTCGGCGACCCGCTCGGCCTCCACCGGGTTGTCCCGGCCGGACGAGCGCCGGTAGACCCCGGCCACCGGGAACAGCTCGACACCGGTGTCCGGGCCGCCGATCACCGGCGCCGGGAACGTGCTCAGCCGGCCCTGGTAGAACGCGTCGTTGGCGAACGCCACCAGCGCCTGGTGCCGGCTGCGGTAGTGCCAGGTCAGGCTCATGCCGGGGAACGCGCCGCAGGCCTTGGCCAGCTCCAGCACCGACTGGAAGTCGAGCACCTCGCTGTCCTGGCCGGCCACCGAGAACGAGCGGTCGAAGAACGACGTCGGCGGCAGCTGCCGGTCGTCGCCCGCGGTGATCAGCGAGCGGCCCCGGTAGATGCAGTTGACCGCCTCGGCCGGGGTGACCTGGGAGGCCTCGTCGAAGATGACGGCGTCGAAGTCGACGTCCGGGGGCAGTGACTGGCTCACCGTCAGCGGGGAGGCGAGCACGCACGGGCGCAGGGCGAGCACGGTGTCGCGGGCGCGGGCGATCAGGTCGCGTACCGGAAGCTGCCGGTCCGCCTTCATCGCCTCCCGCCGCAGCAGGCCCGCCCCGGCGCTGTCGGCCGCCGGCCGGCCCGCCTCGACCGCGGTGACGATGTCGCGGGCCGCGGCCGCCGCGAGCCGCTCGTCGGCCTGCCGGAACTCGGCGACCAGGCGGTCCCGGTCCTCACCACGCCACGGCCGCAGCCGGGTGTCGCCGCGGACCACCGCGTCCACCCAGCCGTGCAGCAGCGCCCGCTCCAGCACCGCCGGCACCGCCGCGCCGTCCAGTCCCTGGTCGGCGCAGAACTCGACGGCCGCGTCCAGGCCGTGGAAGGTGAGCACGTCGCGGGCGTCGAGGCAGGCGAACCACTCCTCCTGGCCGCTGCTGTCGTCGCGGATGTCACGCAGCAGCGCCGCCGCCCGCCGGTAGTCGCCGAAACACCCCCGCAGGTCTGCCTGCCGTGCCGGCCCGAACCCGGCGAGCACCAGCTGGCTCGCCCCTTCCCACTCCTGGGCCCGTTCGCTGAGCAGCGGCAACGGCCGTAGCTCCCGCAGCGCGGCGACCTGGGCGGCGGTGAGCGGCCCACCGGCGAACTCCCGGGCGGTCGCGGCCCAGGCGATGGCGGTGGCGAGTACGGCCGGGTCGGTCTCCGCTTCGCCGGTACGCCCGCCGACCGCGGCCGCCGCCGACTCGGCGGCCGCCCGCAGCTGCGCCAGCCGTACCGTCTCGGCGTAGTCGAGGGTGCGGCCGGTCGCCGTGTCGTACGCCCGGACGGCCTCCGCCGCCGCCCGCAGCGCCGTGCCGTGCTCGGTCAGCCAGGTGATCGCGTCGTCGATCGGCCCGTTCATCAGCTCCGGCCGGGCCGCCGGGTAGGGCGCCGGCCGCAACGTCGCCTGCCAGCGCTGCAGGGCGTCCCGTGCCTCGGCGACCACCCGCACCGGCGCCGGGTCCGGAGTCGGCGCGCAGACGTAGGCGAGCACCGCCTCGGTGGCGGTCGGCGGGGCGGCCGCGATCGCCGAGCCGGCCACCGCGATCGCGTCGTCGAGGGCGGCGAAGTCGGTGCCGCGGCCCTGCCAGTACCGGCCGAGCACGGTCGCGTACGTGTGTTCGGCCGCCGCCAGGTCCTGCAGCGCCCGTCGCCACGCGACGGCCACGCCGATCCGGGAGACCGCGTCGCCGAGGTGCGCGGTCGGCAGCACGAACCCGGCCACCTGCCGCCGGTCACGCCGGTACGCCCCGAGCAGCTTGCGCCACCCCCGGTGCACGTGGGCGAACCGGTCGGCCAGCTCCTCCACCGGCTGGGCCAGGATCGCCTCGGAGAAGTACGGCCGGGCCTGCAGCTCCGCACCCACCAGCACCTCCAGGGCACGGCGCAGCGTGCCGGCCCCGGTCTGCACGGTGGCCAGCACGCCCGCCCCGAACCAGAACCGCTCCGGCTTGTGCGGCCGTGCGCCCAGCTCGACGACGGTGGCGACCCGGGCGATGTCGCGGGTGGTGGTGGCCGGCGGCAGTCCCAGCTTGGCGGTGACCCGGTCGACGGCGCGCCGGTGCTTCTCCAGCTGCTCGGCGGCGCGGGTGAACGACAGGGCCAGCTCGTCGGCGTCGGCGGCGGTCAGCGCGCCCAGGTCGATCGGGTCGGGCAGCGACTCCAGCGACGGCACCGGCGGCAGCGTGGCGGGGGAGGGCAGCGCGGTCCACGGCGCGCCGGCCCGCTGCTTGACGGCGTCGGCGGCGCGGGCGGCGGCGGCCAGTGCCTCACCGCGCCGGTCGGCGGCGGTACGGATCGGATCGAGGTCGGCGGCGGTCAGCCAGGCGTCGGCGACCTGTTCCGGCCGGTGGCCGGCGTGGTCGGCGAGCCGTGCCAGGGTCGCCGCGTCGGACGGGCCGCGCAACCCGAACGCGGTGGCGGCGGCGCCCGCGGTCCGGGCGGTCCGGGCCAGCGCGGCCAGGGCCTTCTCGGCGCGGCTCAGAGCGGGGTCGAGCGGCTCCCGGATGATCACGTCACGCCAGAGCAGCCCGTCGCCGCCGGCGATCGCCCGCCACGAGCGGGACAACTGGTCGACGGCCTCGTGGATGCGGTGCATCGCGTCGGGGGTGAGCGCGCCCGGGACGATCGTGGGCACCGGGGCGGCGGGCACCCCGGCCAGCGCGGCACACCGGCCGATGATCTCGTGCACGCTGACGTCGAGCGGGCGGCGGATCTCGTTCACCGCGTACGCGTAGGCGGTCAGCCGCTCCCGCCGCTCCCGCAGGGCCGCCCGGTCCACGGCCGGGACGTGGCCGGGCGGTTCCGGCGTCTCGTCGACCGCCGCGGCCAGCAGGGTCGCCACCTCCCGGCGGCCGGCCTTCTGCCCGTGCAGCTCCAGCAGGTACCGGTCGAGCCCGGCCTCGGCGAGCCGGTTGCGGACCACGTCGAGCGCGGCGACCTTCTCGGAGACGAACAGGACCCGTTTCCCGGCGTGCAGCAGCGCCCCGATCATGTTGGCGACGGTCTGCGACTTGCCGGTGCCGGGCGGGCCGTCCATCACGAAGCTGTGCCCGGCCAGCGCCGCCGCGACGCACGCCCGCTGCGACGAGTCGGCGTCCAGCACCAGCGGCACGTCCTCGGGCGGCGCGAGCCGGTCGGTGTCCTCCGGCCGGATCGGGGTGAACCGGAACTGCTCGGTCTGCCGCCGCTGGTCGGTGGTGGCCAGCGCGCGGACCACCGGGTGCGCCAGGATCCGTTCCTCGTTCTCCTGCAGGTCCCGGTAGATCGCCTCCTTGTGGAAGGTGAGGCAGGTCAGGATCACCGACCGCTCGATGTGCCAGCCGTTGCGGCGGGCCACCGTGTCGGTGAAATCCTGCCAGAACCGGGCCACGTTCAGCTCGGCGCCTGGTTCCGGCCCGGGGACCGTGATGCCGGCCTGCCGCAGCCGCAGCGCGAGCGCCGGGTTGAGCACCGGCTCGGCGTCGCGCAGCCGCAGGCCCGGCGGGCCGCCCTGTTCGCCCGCGACCAGTTCGGCCGGGAGCAGCAGCAGCGGGCTGGCGTAGCTGGTGGTCTCGCTGTCGGCGTCCTCGTCGTCGGCGGCCAGCCGCCAGTGCAGCAGCCCGAGGGCCAGATGCAGCACGGCCACTCCCCGGTCCAGGTGCTCCTGGTGGGCGCGGCGCATCAACCGCCGCAGCAGCGGGCCGAGGGTACGGTCCGGCAGCTCGGTGCGGAACGTCGTGTCGTCCGGGTCGCCGCCGGGCCCGGTCAGCGTGCAGGGCGTGCCCCGGGTCAGGGCGGCGACCACCCGGTCGGGCTCCGGCGCGGTGATCTCCACGAGGTCGGCGTTGCCGCCGGAGAAGTTGATCAGGCGGTTGTTGTCGCCGAGATCGATCAGGCTGTCACGCCAGGCCCGTAGCGCCGCGTGCACGCCGGCCCGTGCCGGCCTCGGCTCGGGCCGGTCCTCGTCAACCCGGGATCCCATGCCCCGATTGCAGCAGTACACGACCCTTTCGCGCGGGAGAATCAGATTCTTCGCGTTTGTCGGCTTTCCCATGAAGGGGCGCCGGTCGCCGGCGCGGGCCGGCGCGGGCCGGCGCGGGCGAGAGTCAAGGCGGGGGCGCGGCCGGGGGCGAGGGCGTGGGCCGGCGCGGGCGAGAGTCAAGGCGGGGGCGCGGCCGGGGGCGAGGGCGTGGGCCGGCGCGGGCGAGAGTCAAGGCGGGAGTGCGGCCGGGGGCGGGGGCGCGGTGGTGGAGGGCGTGGCGCCCGATGTGGCGGGGGGCGTCGCGGAGGGCGCGGGCAGGGCGCACGTCTCCGCCAGGGCGGCGATCAGGATCGGGGGATCGGCGCCGGACGGGAGCGGGATGAGGTGGTTGGGGTCGACGGGCGGGACCGCGACGTGCGAGATCAGCGGATGCAACGGCCGCCGGTCCACCTCGCCGGCGCCGAAGAGTGTCTCGGAGAGCTTCTCGCCGTCGCGCAGACCGGTGTAGACGATCGGGACCGGCTTGCGTGACAGCGCCACCATCTGCCGGGCCACCTCGGCGATCCGGACCGGGTCGCCCATCTCCAGGACCAGGGCCTCGCCGTCCGCGCCGATCGCCGCGGCCTGGATCACCAGGTGCACCGCCTCCTGGGTGGTCATGAAGTAGCGGGTCACGTCGGGGTGGGTCACGGTGACCGGCCCGCCCTCGGCGATCTGGGTGCTGAACGTGGTGAACACCGAGCCCCGGCTGCCCAGCACGTTGCCGAAGCGGACGCTCAGGAACGTGCCCCGGCTGCGCCGGGCGGTCCACGCGGTGAGCCGCTCGGTGATGCGCTTCGAATAGCCGAGGACGCTGGTCGGATCGGCCGCCTTGTCGGTGGAGATGTTGACGAACCGCTCCACCGAGCCGGACGCCTCGAGCACGTTGAGCGTACCCATCACGTTGGTCTTCATCGCCTCGCCGGGATGGCGTTGCAGCAGCGCCAGGTGTTTGAGGGCGGCCGCGTGGAAGACCACCTGCGGCCGCCGGGAGCGGAAGATCTCCCGCATCCGCCCGGCGTCGCGTACGTCGGCCAGGATCACCGCCGGGTCGTCGAGGCGGGCCTGCGCGTCGATGGAGAGCTGGACGGCGAGCAGCGAGGTCTCGTCCCGGTCGAGCATCAGCAGCTCGGCGGGCCGGAAGTGGTGGATCTGCCGGCACAGTTCGGACCCGATCGACCCGCCGGCCCCGGTGACCAGGACCCGCTTGCCGGTCAGGTATCCGCCGATCGCGGTCAGGTCGGTGTCGATCTGATGGCGGCCCAGCAGGTCGGTGACCTGCACCTCGCGGATGTCGCCGACCTGGACGGCCTGGTCCATCAGCTCGCTGACCGACGGGACCACCTTGAAGGCGGCGCCGGTGGCCAGCGTCCGGTCGCGGATCTCGCGGACCAGCCCGGCGTTCGCGTTGGCGACCGCGAAGATCAGCAGTTCGGCGCCGGTGTCGGCGAGCGCCCGCCCGATGTCGTCGCGCCCGCCGAGGACCGGCACGCCGTGGATGCGCAGGCGCCGCTTGTCCGGGTCGTCGTCGATCAGGCCGGCCGGCAGGTAGCGGCCTTTCGGGTCGTGCAGCATCGAGTGGACCAGCACGGCCCCGGCCGAGCCGGCGCCGAAGAGCACCACGGGCGCGGCGGTCCGGCGGTCCGGCCGCAGCCGGTGGGCGAGCTGGAGGCGCCGCAGGTAGCGGGCGCCCATCATCAGGACCAGGCTGATCGCGCCGCCGGCGGCCGGGACGCCGACCGGCGCCGGCGGCTCGGAGATCAGCATGCTGGAGATGGTCAGCACGAAGGTGACCGCCGCGGTGGTGGTGGCGACGCCGTGCACCTCGTCGAAGCTGGCGAACCGGTAACGCCCCCGGTACAGCTGGCGGGCGTGGCCGACGGTGGCCTGCAACGTCACGGCGAGGGCGATCATCGCCGTGGTGCCGGTCAGGTCGCGGCGGCTGGGGATGAAGTCGAAGCGGGTGTGGACGGCTACGAGGAGCCCGGCCACCCATGCGGCGCCGTCCACGAGTAGCGGCAGCAGGCGAGCGCCCCTCATGTCCCGCAGCGTAGCAAGCGGCCCGTTATGATAAAAACTAACTTTTCCGATTTGGGTTGACCGCACGATTTGTAGCCCTATCGTGGCGGTTGGCCGCGGAACGGGGGTCTCGGTGGGCCTGCGGGATTATCTCCGCGTCGCCAGGCGAAACCGGTGGCTGATGGCCGCGTCGGTGGTCGTCGCGCTCGGGGTGGCCCTGGGCGTCAACCTCTACGCCACCCCGGTGTACGCGGCGCGGGTCACGTTCTTCTTCTCCACGCCCAGCTCCGGGGGCGGCGGCATCGCCGCGGCCGGCATGTTCAGCACCAACCGCCTGTCCACCTACGCCGCGCTGCTCACCAGCGACGAGGTGGCCGCGCCGCTCGCCGGCACCCCCGGTGTCGATCTGGACCTGGAGGAGATCCGCGAGGCGATCACCGCGGAGATCGTCCCGGACACCGTGATCATGAACGTGGTCGTCGAGGACCGCGACCCCAACCGCACGCTGCTGCTGCTCACCCGGCTCAGCCGCAGTTTCGTCGCCGCGGTGCAGGAGCTGGAACGGCCCGACCCGGCCGAGCCGTCGTCGGTGAAGGTCACCATCGTCTCCGGCCCGGCTTTGGACGAGGACCCGGTCTCCCCGGACCCGCTGAACAACCTCGCCCTCGCCACCGTGGCCGGCCTGGTCGTCGGCGCGATCGGCTCGGTGGGCCGGGAGGTCGCCGACAACACCGTGCGGACCGCCGAGGCGCTGCAGACCCTCGCCTCGGCCCCGGTGCTGGCCCGGGTGCCGGCCGACCCGGCCGGGCCGTTCGTCTCGCCGAGCACGTCGCCGCGCACCGAGGCGCTGCGCGAGGTCCGCACCCGGGTGCAGTGCGCCGCGGCCGCCGGCTCGGTGAAGACCCTTGCCGTGACCAGCGCGGTCCCCGGCGAGGGCCGGTCGGCCACCGCGTGCGGGCTGGCGCTGCTCTTCGCCGAGGCCGGGCAGCGGGTCCTGGTCGTCGACGCCGAGCTGCGCCACCCCCGGCTGGGCGCCTTCCTCGGCCGGGAGGACGCGGCCGGGCTCAGCACGGTGCTCGACGGCACCGCGCCGCTGGAGCAGGTCCTGCAGCCGTGGGGCGCCGGGCTGTGGCTGCTGGCCGGCGGGCGGACCCCACCCAACCCGAGCGAGCTGCTCAGCTCGCCACGGATGACCGAGCTGGTCGACGAGGTACGCCGCCGGTTCGACGTGGTGATCTTCGACTGCCCGCCGCTGCTGCCGGTCACCGACGCCGCCGTGGTGGCCGCCCGCGCCGACGGCACGCTGCTCGTGGTGCGTGCCCGCCGCACGACGTCGGCGCAGGTCACCGACGCGGTCCGGGCCCTGCACGCGGTCAACGCCACGCTGCTCGGCTGCGTGCTCAACATGGTCGCCGGCAAGGGCCCCGACGCGATGCCCCGCTACGACTCGTACCTGTCCGGCCCGAAGCCGTCGCCGCGCGGCCGGGGCGGCTGGTCGATGCAGGCGGCCTGAGGCATGCCCGCCGGGGAGCGTCTGCGCCTGCGGGCCCTGCTGCGCAGCGTGCCCGCCGCGGTCCGCCGCGACTACGTCGCCACCCTGATCGTCCAGTGGTTCGTCCTCGGGATCGGGCTGCTGCTGTTCCACCTGGTCGCGCGCCGCGGCAGCGTCAGCGGCTTCGCCTACTACCAGATCGCCCGCGGCACGGTGAGCACCCTGCAGCCGATCCTGCTCCTCGGCCTCGGCGTCGGCCTGCACCGCTACCTGCCCCGCACCGAGCACACCACCCGCCGCCTCGCCCAGCAGGCGCTCGGCGTGGAGGCCGTGCTGGTCACCGCCGTCGGCCTGGCCGGGATGGCGGCCGGTGCCGGGATCGCCGCGCTGCTCGGCCTGCCCGGCGGACGGCCCGCGGTCACCGCCGCGCTGATCATGCTGGCCGGCAACTGCCTGTGCACCGTCTCGCTCGCCGCGCTGCGCGGCAACCAGCAGATCGTCGACGCGAACCTGACCATGGCGCTGGGCTTCGGGCTCTTCCCGCTCGTCGCGTTCGTGGTGGCGGACCGGATCGAGGACTTCCTGATCATCCAGGGCGCCGGGACCGCGGTGGTCGGCGTGTGGGCGACCTGGGTGGTGCGGCGGCAACCGGCCACGACCGAGAAGACCGTCGAGCCCGACGTCAGAACCCTCATCGGGTACGGCATACGTCGCATGCCCGGGGAATTCGCCCTGCCCGTCCTCTACACCTTCCCGACCTTCGCCGTCGCGGTGCTGATGCCCGGCGAACCGGAAGCCGGCTACGTCGGGTTCACCACCTCGGCCGTCACCCTGATCTGCTCGGTCTTCGCGATGCTCACCCCGGTGCTGATGCCCCGGCTGAGCCGGCTGTTCCACCGGCCCGGCGACGACCCGGGTGTCCGCCGGCTGCTGACCGTCCTGCCGCTGCTGGCCGGGGCGCTCGCCGCGGCGCCGGCCGGGCTGATCCTGCTGTTCGCCCCGGCGCTGGTGCGCGGCTTCCTCGGCCCGGAGTTCGCCGGCGCGGTTCCGGTGCTGCGCCTCGGGGTGCTCGCCGCGATCCCGCTCGCGATGTTCTACGCCGCCCGCCCCACCATGGACACCCTGCTCGACGCGAAGTTCATGAGCCGGCTGCTGCTGGCCTGCCTGGTCCTGGAGATCCTGGCGACGGTCATCGCCGAGTCGCTCCTGACCGTCCCGCAGGCGGCGGTGGCGGGCCTGCTCGCCGCCGGGACGGCGCTCGGGCTGGACGCGGTGGGACTGGCCGCCTACGCCCTGCGCCGGCGCGGATGACCACCCGCGCGCCCGAGGCCCGTCCCGGACTGGTCGTGCTGATCGCCTTCGTGGTCACGCTCGCCGGCCGGTTCACCCTGGAACGTGTCGGCCTGGACGTCCCGGTCGTGAACGACGTACGCGTACCCCTCTTCCTGGTGTTGATCCTGTCCCTGGTCCTGGAGGCCCATCACGTCGGCTCCCGGCCGGTCGAGGGCGGCCAGGCCCTGCTCGGCATCCTGGCGCTGATCGGGTACCAGGCGCTGTCGGTGCTCTGGGTGCCGCCCGGCGCGGTGACCGGCCCGATGCTCGGCGACCTGCTCGCCATCACCGGGCTGCTCGTCGTCTACTTCAACCTGGCCGCCTGGGACCGCGACCGGGTGACCGCCACCACCCTGAAACTGTTCCACGTCACCGCCTGGATCTACTTCCTGGCCGCCGCGTCCGGCCGCGGCCACCAGGCGAACGGGCGCTGGGCGGCGCTCGGCGGCGGCCCCAACGTCTTCATCCGCATCATGATCCTCGGCATGATCACCTCCCTCTACCTGTACCTGCGCAGCGGCGAGAAGGTGATCTGGCTGGCGCCGATCCCGGCGTTCCTGTTCGGTGCGATCGCCTCCGGCTCCCGGGGCGGCATCGTGGCGCTCGCGATCACCGTCACCGTGGCGCTGCTCGCCATCCGGCCCCGGATCGACTTCGAGCGGATCGCCAAACCGCTCGCGCTGGTCGCCGTGCTCGGCACGATCCTGGTGATCACCGCCGGCCCGTCGATCGCCGGGTACGTCCAGTCCCGGTTCGTCGAGGCGACCCTGGGGCAGGGGTACGCGTCGTCGCGTGACGTGCTGTTCCAGATGGCTCTCGGGATCTTCCTGCAACGCCCGATCCTCGGCACCGGCCTGAACGGCTTCCACACCGTCACCGACCTCGGCTTCGGTGAGCGGTACGTGCACAACCTGCCCCTGTCGATCGCCGCCGAGGGCGGAGCCGTGGGGCTGGCGCTGCTGGTGGCGGCGTGGGCCGGCCTGTGGCGCGCGTACGTCGCGGTCCCACCCGCCGAGCGCAGCCTGGAGGCCCGGGTCGCGGCCTACTGCGGCATCTTCGTCGGCGCGGCCGGCCTGTTCTCCGGCGACTACTACGACGCCCGGCTGATGTGGATCCTGCTCCTGCTCGCCGCGGTGCGCCCGGCGCCGGCGCCGGTCCTCGCCCGCTGAGCCGCCCCGGTCAGCACCCGCGCGAAGTCCTTGAACAACAGGTCCCGGTCGAAACGGTCACGGGCCAGGGCGTACGCCGCCGCCCGCGCCCGCCGCCCGGCCGCCGGGTCACGCAGGAACGCCGCCACCGCCCCGGCCGCCGCCGCGGTGTCGTGGGCCGGCAGCACCAGCCCGGCGCCGTGCTCGCCGATCAGGTCGGCGATCCAGCCGTCATGGTTGACCGCCACCGGCCGGCCCGCGGCGAACGCGTCGAACACCTTGTTCGGCGAGTTGGCGCCCAGTTCGGGGACGTCAGCGAACACCGAGGCGGCCAGGTCGCACGCGCCGAAGAACGCCACCACCTCGGCCTTGCTCACCGGGCCCAGCAGGAACAGGTTGCGGTCCAGTACGCCCAGCTCGGCGGCCAGGTTCCGGAGGCTGTCGCGCATCCGGCCGTCGCCGAGGATCGCGACGCACACCCCGGGGTCGGTGTCGGCCAGGCGGGCCGCCATCCGGACCAGGTAGTCCACGCCGTTGGCCAGGCCGAGCGTGCCCGCGTAGAGGACCAGCGGCCGGTCGCCGAGCCACGGGGTGTCCCGGCGCAGCCGCTCGCCCGCCTCGCCGGCGCCGGCGAACAGGTCACGGTCACAGCTGTTCGGCACCACGGTCACCGGCACACGCGGGAAGCGGCGGCGGATGCTGGTGGCCATCCCCGGCGACAGGGCGATGACCTGCGCGGAGCGGCGGTACGCCCACGCCTCCAGTCGCCGGGCGGCCCAGCGGCTCACCGGCGACCGCAGCGCGCCCATCGCGATCGGCAGCTCCGGCCACACGTCGCGCACCTCCAGCACCATCGGCGCCCGGCGGCGCAGCGCGGCCCACGCGCCGGGGACCGCCACCGTCAGGGGGGTGCTGGTCGCGAACACCAGATCGTGCCGCAGACGCCCGGCCACCAGCGCCGACCGGCCGACGAACCCGAGGAACGCCAGGATCCGGCGACGGTACGACATCGCGTTGTCGTACGGCACCGGCAGCCAGTGCACGACGATCCCGGCCTCGGTGGTGACCCGGGCCCGGCGGGCGTGCGGGTCGCCGGTGATCAGGTGCACCTGGTGGCCGCGCTCGACCAGCCGGCGCGCGAACTCGTACGACCGGGTGCCACCGGACATCGACGGCGTCTTGAAGTACTGATGGATGTAGGTGATCCGCACCAGAGCCTCCTCTACCTCGCCGGCACGCCCTTGACGACCCGGCCGGCGGCGACGTCACGGACCACGCAGGCGCCCGCGCCGACCGTCGCGCCGGCGCCCACCGACCGGCCCTGGAGCACCGACGCCGTGGTGCCGACCAGCGCGGCCCGGCCCAGCACACAGTTGCCGGACACCGCCGCGAGCGGGTTGACCTGCACGAAGTCGGCCAGCACCGCGTCGTGGCCGACCGTCGCGTTCTGATTGAGATGTACGTGCCTGCCCAGCGTCACGTTCGTGGTGACCCGGGCGCCGGCGAACATCACCACACCCTCGGCGAGACGGTTGTCCGGGCCGACCGTCGCCGCCGGATGCACCAGCGTCGCTGCCGGACGGCCGACGGGGTCGAGGCGGGCGGCGACCGCGGCGCGGATCCGGGGGTCACCGATGCCGATGACGAGGTACGCGTCCAGCTCCGCCACCATCTCCACCGGCCCGAGCCAGGCCGTGCCCAGCCGGTCCAGGGCGCTCAGGTTCGGCCCGGCCGGCGCGTCGTCCAGGAAACCCAGCACCTTCCACGGATCGCCGGTGCTCGCGTTGACCGCCGCGACGATCCCGAGGATCTCCCGGCCGTGGCCCCCGCAGCCGACGATGACGAGCGGCTCAGCCACCGGCCGCCGCCGACCCGGTGAACTGCGGCATCGTCACCGACCCCGGCGCGGCGATGCCCACCCGCCGCAGCAGCACCAGCGCGGTCCGGGCACAGATGCGCAGGTTGAGGCCGAGCGACCGGTGATCCACGTACCAGGTGTCCAGCGCCAGCCGGTCCTCCCAGCTCAGCAGGTTCCGCCCGCTCACCTGGGCCAGGCCGGTGACGCCCGGCCGGACCAGATGACGCCGTGCCTGCTCCGGGGTGTAGAGGTCGAGGTAGTGCATCAGCAGCGGGCGCGGCCCGACCAGGCTCATGTCGCCGCGCAGCACGTTCCACAGCGTCGGCAGCTCGTCCAGGCTGGCCGCCCGCAGCGCCCGGCCCAGACCGGTCATCCGGTCCGCGTCGCTGACCAGGCCACGCTGCTCGTCGACGTCGCGCATGGTGCGGAACTTGACCAGCGTGAACGGCTTCCCGTGCCACCCCGGCCGCTGCTGGCGGAACAGCACCGGCCGGCCCAGCCGGCGGGCGATCAGCACCGCGACCCCGGCCATCACCGGGGCGGTCACCACCAGCAGGCCCCCGGCGACGGCCACGTCGATCACGCGTTGCACCCGGTCACCTTTCACCGCCGTACCCCCAGAAAGGTGTTGATCTCGTCGAGCACCCGGCGGATCTGGTCGTCGCCGAGCACCGAACCGCCCGGCAGCACCAGCCCGTTCGTGAACAGGTCCTCGGCGGCGCCGGTGAGGAAGGCGCGGGCGCCCGCGTGCAGCGGCTGCAGGTGCATCGGCTTGAAGACCGGGCGGGTCTCCACGTCCCGCGCCCGCAGGTGGGCGGCCAGGTCCCGCGCGCGCCAGCCGGTCCGCCGCGGGTCCACGACGACAGTGGTCAGCCAGCAGTTGCCCGGCTCGCCGGTGGCGAGCAGGCGCACCCCGTCGACCGCGGCGAACACCCCGGCGTACGCCGCCCGCACCGCCCGCCGCCGCTCGATCATCGCGTCCAGGCGGCACAGCTGCGCCCGGCCCAGCGCGGCCAGCACGTTGCTGAGCCGGTAGTTGTAGCCGACCTCGGCGTGCTCGTAGTGCTCCGCCGGCAGCCGCGCCTGCCCGGCCAGATAGCGCGCCCGGTCGGCCAGCCCGGTGTCCGCGGTGACCAGCATGCCGCCACCCGACGTCGTCATGATCTTGTTGCCGTTGAAGGAGAACGCCGCCGCCCGCCCGAACGACCCGGCCGGCCGCCCGTCGTGTTCCGCCCCCAGCGACTCCGCGGCGTCCTCGACCACCGGGACGCCGTGCCGCTCGCACAGCGGCAGGATCCGCCGGTAGTCGGCGCACGACCCGTAGACGTCCACGGTCAGCACCGCCCGCACCCGGGCGCCCTCGGCGTCGAGCGTGGCGAGCAGGCCGGACAGCAGCTCCGGGTCGAGGTTGCCGGTCGCCGGATCACAGTCGGCGAACACCGGCGTGGCGCCGGTGTAGCGGACCGCGTTCGCGCTGGCCGCGAAGGTGAGCGTGGGAACGACCACCACGTCACCGGGCCCGGCGCCGACCCCCTCCAGCGCCAGATGCAGCGCGGCGGTGCCGGAGTTCACGGCGACCGCGTGCGGCACCCCGGCCCGGCGGGCGATCTCCGCCTCGAACAGATCCAGGTCGGGACCGGCCGGCGCGACCCAGCCGGACCGCAGCGCCGCCAGCACGTACTCCTGCTCCAGCTCGCCGATGTCGGGAGCGGACAGCAGAACGGACCGGTGGTGCTCCGTGCCGACCAGCGCCATCCCGGACTCCTTCATCCGCCTGCCGTCTCTGTTCGGCACGGGCGGCCCCGCGCTGAGCCTCCTGCGATGATCACCGGCATGGACGCCTACCTGACGCAGGGGACATACCGGGTGCGCTGTGACTGGGGCCCGCCGGGCGCGGACGCCGTCGGGCCGGGGGCGGCGATCGTCGCCGTCGTCGACGTGCTGTCCTTCACCACGGCCCTGACCGTGGCCGCCGACCGGGGCGCCGAGGTGTTCCCGTACCGCTGGCGCGACGAACGGGCCGAGACGTTCGCGGCCGAACGCGGGGCCGTCCTGGCCGTCGGCCGTTCCCAGGTGAGCCCCGGCCGCCCGGTCAGCCTGTCGCCGGCGACGATCCGCGCCGTCGCGCGCCTGGACCGCCTGGTGCTGCCGTCACCGAACGGCTCCACCGTCTCCCGCCGCCTCGCCGAGGCCGGCGCCACGGTGATCGGCGTGTCGCTGCGCAACGCGTCGGCCGCCGCTCGATGGACCGCCGGGCGGCTGCCGGACGGCGCCGCGGTGGCCGTGATCGCCTCCGGCGAACGCTGGCCGGACGGCTCGCTGCGGCCCGCGGTGGAGGATCTGTGGGGCGCCGGGGCGTTCCTGCAGGGCCTGATCGAGCAGGGTGTCACCGGGCTGTCCCCGGAGGCGGCAGCGGCGGCGGCCGCGTACCGGCACGTCGAGCCGGACGTGCGCGCCGCGCTGCTCGACTGCGTCGGCGGCCGGGAGCTGGTCTCCGGCGGCTACCGGCAGGACGTGGAGATCGCCGCCGAGCACGGCGCGAGCACGGTGGTGCCGCTGCTGTCCGGCGAGAGCTTCCGCCCGGCCCCGGCGCCGTAGCCCCCGGCCCGGGTCGGGCGACGCTCCGGAGGTGGCCGTCGCGGGTGGCCGAACCGGGATGCTCGATCCCGCGATGACCACCGTGCGCCAGCCGCTCACCGAGATGACGGTCGCCGCCACCGAGCTGGCCCTGGCCCTCGGCCGTGGCGAGACTGTCTCCCGGATCGGCATCGAGCTGGCGACCACCCTCGTCGTCCGCGACAGCGCCGCCGGCCCGGCGGCCGACCGGACGTGACCGACAAGCCGCCCGGCGGTCGCGACGCCGGCCCTCGGTGGTTCGTCGGGCGGCGGCGGTGGAGTCGGGTGGCGGGGCAGGGTCGGGCGGTTCGCCGGGCGGTGGGGGAGGAGCCCGGCGGCGGGGTCGGGCGGTTCATCGGGTGTGGCCGAGGAGCCCCGCGGCTTGCCGGACGTGGTCGAGGAGCAGCCCGGCGATCTCCTCGCCGGCCAGCACCCCGGACGCCGTGGTGACCGTGATCCGGTCGGGGCGCCAGCCGCTGTCGTGCAGCTCGCCGTGTGCCGGCCGGATCCCGGTGTCGGCTCTCGACAGCAGCTCCTCGTCGAGGCGGGAGTCGCCGGCGGCGAAGACCGGCCCGCAGTCCAGCCGCCGGCGGATCTCGGCGACCGCCGCCCACTTGGTGATCGGGCCCGGCACGCAGTACAGCTTGCGGCCCTGCACCGACACCGTCCAGCCGCGGTCGGCGCACCAGGCGGCCAGTTCGGCCAGGTGGCCGGCGGGCAGCCGGGGGCGGTCGATCACCGCGTACCAGAACAGGTCGTCGGCGACGTGTGCCCGTAGCAGCCAGGCCGGATCCGCGGCGCGGGCCAGGTGGCCGCTGACCGTGTCCAGCGTCGCGCACTCCCGGCGGACCCGGCCGGCCACCCGCCGGTGCCAGCCGGGGTCGGGGCGCCCGTCGACGAGCAGGTGCCCGCCGTTGGCGGCCACCGCGTACCGGGGCGGGCGGTCGGACAGCCGGATCCGCCGGTACTGGCCGAGGGTGCGGGTGGTGACCGGGACCAGCGGCGCGGCCCCGGCCAGGTCCTCGATCAGGCCGGCCGCCCGCCGGGTGAGGTAGCTGATCGGGCGGCCCTCGTGGACCTCGGCGACCACCAGGGGCGGGGCCTCGTGATCGGGACCGGTCAGCCCGAGGGCGGCGGCCGAGTAGATCAGGGTGCGGTCCAGGTCGCAGGCGACCAGCGGGCGGCTCATCGGGCCAGGCGCCGCACCAGGCCGACACTGCGGAACGGCAGGCCGTGCACCGTCTCCACCGGCACCCCGCGCTGGGTGGCCAGCAGGCGGACGTGGTCGACCTCGGGCCCGGCGGCGCTGTCGATCAGCACCCGCCACGGCACCCGCCGCAGCAGTACCCGGGTGGTCTCGCCGATTCCGGGTTTGACCAGGTTGAGGTCGTCGACCCGGTATTCGGCGGCGATCCGGCGGGCCACGGCCAGGCCGGTCCAGCGCGGGGCCCGGTCGGTGGCCGCCAGCTTCGGCCAGTCCTCGGCGACCGCCGCGGACACCGCCCCGAACCGGGCGCTGACCGTGTCCAGGAACAGCCGGGACAGGTCGGCGCCGGCCAGTTCGGCGTAGAACTTCGCGCCGTGGAAGTCGCCCGGCCCGAGCAGGGACGGGTTGCACACGGTCCGTGACACCAGCCCGGAGACCGTGGCGTTGAGGCAGGCCGACGGGATCAGGTAGTCGTCGCGGCTGCCGTACAGGGCGGTGCAGCCACCCGGGTCGGCCAGGACGGCGAGGCGCGCGGGCACGTCGCCGTCACCGAGGGCGGCGGCGAGTTCCCGGGAGATGGCGCCCTTGCCGGTCCAGCCGTCGACGAAGACCAGGCCGGCCGGGTCGTGCCGGCGGGTCACCCAGCGCAGCGCGGCCGTGTCGAGGCCCCGGCCGCGGACGATGCTGACCGCGTAGTGCGGCAGGTCCACCCCGTGCACGGCGAGCGCCCACCGTCGCATCAGGGCGCCGATCGGGGTTCCGGCGCGGGCCAGCGACAGCAGCACCGGGCGTGCCGTGATCTGGTGCCGGACCAGTTCGGTGAGCACCCCGACGTCGTGGGCGAGCCGGGTCGCGCCGTCGCGCAGCGCCTGATGGAACAGGGCCAGGTAGTCGCCGCCGGGCTGGTACTCGATCGGCAGCGAGTCGGCGTAGTGGGCCGTCCCGGCCTGGATCGCCGCCTCACGTTCCTCGGCGGGGGCCTCCAGCGCGGCCGTGGACAGGTCGGTGAGCAGCCATCCGACCTCGTCGGCGGGGTAGCTGCCGAACCGCGGCCCGCGCAACGGCGCCGGGGGCTGCGCGGTGCGGCTCACGACGCGGCCACCCACACCCGCGGGCTGACCGCGCCGAGCGCCCGGACCAGCCCGTCCACCCGGGCGGCCGGCTGATCCGTCATCAGCAGCACGGCGTCGGCGCCGAGCCCGCCCAGGTTGTACGCGAACCGGGTGCCGGGCTCCCCGGCGGCCGGAAACCGGATGGCGTCGCGCAGCGCGTAGCCGGGGTCGTCGACGGTGATCGCCGGGGACCGGGTGGTGCTGGCGAACCACACCCGGGCGCCCCCGCCGGTCAGCGCCGCGGCCAGGCGCAGCGGCACGTACATGTGCTCCTCGGCGCCGAGCACGAGCAGTCGCCGGGCGGGCGGCACCGCGCCGGCCAGCCGGGGCAGCGCGGCGTCCAGGCGGCGCCGGTCGGCGGGGTGGAACCCGTGCCGGGCCGAGGGCGGCGGGCCGGCCGGCCACGGCAGCGCCAGGTGGGTCACCTCGGGCGCGGCCGGCGGCGTCAGCGGCGGTGTGCCGTGCCGGGCGCCGAGGTCGCGCCCGCGGTCGAGGACGCCGGCGGGCAGCGTGACCCGGGCGCGGGCGGTCGCCACCAGGGTGATGTCGGCGCCGAGCTCCGCCGACAGGGCCTGCCAGCGGGCCGGGCCGGCGGTGTCCAGCAGGGCGGCGACCACGTAGTGGCGGCGCGGGCTCAGCCGGTGCAGGACGCGGATCGCGTCGGCGACGGTCGCGCCGGTGCTGATCTCGTCGTCGACCAGGACCACCGGCGCGCCGTCGCACAGCAGCGCCGGATCGTGGGGGACCAGCAGGTGGCGGGTGGCGTGCGAGTGCCGTTCGGTGAACTCGGCCGCCGGGACCGTGCCGGGCTGGTCGCGGCGGGTCGAGTGCAGGCAGACCGCCTCGCCGAGCACGTCGGCGACACAGTGCCCGAGCGCGGTGGCGGTCTCCGCGAGGCCGATCACCAGGGGCCGTCCGGGCACGCCGCGGCGGCGCAGACAGCGGCGGACCTGATGCCCCAGCCGCCGCCCGGCGGTCAGCACCGCCCGCGGATCGGCCGGTACGTGTTTGCCCAGCACGGGGGAGACGAGCAGGTGGGCCCGCCGGGGGTTGTCGCGTAACGCGAGCCCGGCGAGCAGCCGGGTGGCGGCGCCGCCGCCGACGGTGACGCCGAGCCGTTCGCTCACCCACGAGCCGGTCCACACGGCCCGGCCGACGGCGGCCGCCCTCACGGCGCCGATCCCGCGATGAGCAGGTCCACCGCGCCGACACCCTCGGCGGCCACCCCGAACACCTCGGCGCGGCGCAGGGTCCGTTCGGCCCACGCGCGGTGCGGTTTCGACTCGTTCATCTTGTTGCCGTACGCGGAGGCGCGAACCCCGCCGTGGGCGCGGGTGGCGAGGACGTCGCGGGCGTCGGCGAACTCCTCGGCCGACACCACCATCAGCGCGTGCACCACCGGCACATGGGTGGGGTGGATGACGGTCTTGCCGGTCAGCCCGTTCGCCTGGTCGAGCAGCACTTCGCGCAGCAGCCCGTCCAGGTCGGCCGAGATCAGCTCGCGGCGCAGCCCGGTGGCGTTGAGCACGTCGAACGGCGACTGCCGCAGCTGCGGTTTGAACAGCCGCCCGGTGCCGCCGAAGTGCTCCCAGACCGGGCCGGTGACGATCCGGCCGGTGCCGTCGGCGCGGGCGAAGACGTTCACGATCGCGGTGATCGCCTCGGCCACCACCCGCACGTCGTAGACGGTCAGCCCCCGCGTGCGGCGCAGGCCGTAGGCGGCGGCCAGGTCGGTGGCGCCGACCCGGACCGCCAGGACCGTGCCCGGGTACTTGTCGACCAGCCGCCGGACCGCGAGCAGCTCGGCGTCCCGCGACTCGCGGTGGATCACGTCGGCGGACTCCAGGACCGGCATGCCGTACCACGGCCCGTGCCCGGCCGGGGCCGCGGTGAGCGCCTCCAGGTACGCGGCGCCGGTCAGCTCGGTGAACTTCGGCAGCACGAAGCCGGTCAGCGCGGGCGCCCGGCCGGCGAGCCGCGCGGCGATCGCGGTGATCTGCTCGGGCCGGCGCACCCGGACGAAGGTCAGCGGGGCGGTGTCGGCGGCCAGGTCCCGCAGGTGCGCGACGACGTTCTCCTCGGCCGCGGCGACCTCGTCGTCGTCGACCGCGTCCTCCAGGCAGAGCACCGCGCTGACCGCACCGCGCGCCGCGGCCCGGCGCAGGTCGTCGGCGAGCCTCGGCCGGGTCCCCGGCATGTAGAGGGTGGCGCCGAGCGCCAGGGCCAGCACCTCGGTCCCGGACGACCGGTCGAAGGGGACCGGCTCCCGTGAGAACAGCCGCCCGCGTACCGCGGGCGCAAGATGGGCGAAGTGCCGCATACCGCAATTAATTCATGCGAACCACTCGTACGAGGTGGGATCGCCTCACTTGCTCCCGGCCTCCCAGCGCATTCCCCACCCGTACGTCTCATCGAGTTTGCGGTGTCCGCCCGTGATGTATCTGACCTCGCGCCGCACCGACAGGTCGGAGCCGGTGTTCTCGATCATCACGATGGCGCACATCGAGGCCCGGTCGTCGGCGTCGTCGAGCAGCACCTCGATCTGCGGGCCGCTCGCCGGGTGGACGGTGACGACCCCGTTCGCGGCCGCCCAGTTCGGCACCCCCTCGTAGATGAAGGTGAAGACCAGGATCCGGCGGATCGCGTCGGTTCTCGTCAGGTCGACATACAGGTTCTCGCCCTGGCTGACCGAGCCGGAGCGGTCGTCACCGTCGAGGCGGCAGATCGGATCCCGGCTGTACGAGTTGCGGTCCCGGAACGCGCCGCCCAGCGCCTGCACCACACCCTTCTGGCCGTCGGCGTACTCGTACAGGCAGGCCAGGTCCAGGTCGATGCCGGGCTGCGACTTGCGGAACATGCCGCCGCCGGTCGGCGGCCGGGCGTTCCAGTTGAGGTTGACCCGCAGCGTCCCGCTCGCCGAGCCCTGCTTGGTCAGCGACACGGTCGGCGCCGCCTTGGTGAGGCTGACCTTCGTCAGGGTCACGCCACCGCCGGCCGGGCCCGGGTCCGGCGGTGGCTTGGGCCGTTTCGTGTAGTCGATCGGCATCGTCGATCACGCCACGTTGACGCCGTAGTCCATGGCGATGCCCCGCAGCCCGGACGCGTAGCCCTGCCCGACCGCCCGGAACTTCCACTCCGGGCCGTTGCGGTACACCTCGCCGAAGACCATGGCGGTCTCGGTCGACGCGTCCTCGGACAGGTCGTAGCGGGCCAGCTCCCGGCCGTCGGCCTGGTTGATCACCCGGATGAACGCGTTGCGGACCTGCCCGAACGACTGGCCGCGCTGGTCGGCCTCGTAGATCGAGACGTTGAAGACCACCTTGTCGCACTGGGGCGGCAGCTCGGACAGCCGCAGGTTGATCTGCTCGTCGTCACCGTCACCCGCGCCGGTCAGGTTGTCGCCGGTGTGCTGGACCAGCCCGTCCGGCGTCGCCAGGTTGCCGAAGAACACGAAGTGCTGGTCGGAGATGACCTTCCCGTTCGGGTCGGCGACGATCGCGCTGGCGTCGAGGTCGAAGTCGGTGCCGGTGGTGGTACGCACGTCCCAGCCCAGGCCCACGGTCACCGCGGAGAGTCCACCCGGCCCGGCCTGCTTGGTCAGCGAGACGTTCCCGCCCTTGGTAAGGCTGACTGACATGTTTGCCTCCGATCGAGTTCTACAGATGTGGAGAGATCAGGGGAATGAGGTCGTTGAAGGTCCGCCCGGACGCCGGGGCGCCGATCGCGGTCATCGCCCAGCCGTCGCCGCCGCGGGTCACCTTCGACATGATCTGGGCGGTGTGCGTGCCGCTGCCGGACAGCTCGTAGCGGGCCAGCTCCCGGGCGGCCCGCTCGTCCACGAGGCGGCAGAACGCGTTCTGGATCTGGCTGAAGTTCTGGCCGGTGAACGAATTCACCACGAAGACCATCTGCTGTACGGCCGGAGTGAGCCCCGCCAGGTCGACGAGGATGCTCTCGTCGTCGCCGTCCCCGGCGCCGGTCAGGTTGTCGCCGGTGTGCCGGACCGCGCCGTCCCGGCTCTTCAGCTGCCGGAACCACACCTGGTCCACCAGCTGCCCGCCACCGTCGAACATCAGGCACGACGCGTCCAGGTCGATGCTCTGATCCTTCATGCCGCCGAACAGGCCACGCTTCTTGACGGCGTCCCAGCCCAGGCCCATCCGGACGACCGACAGGCTGCCGCCACCGGCCGCTTTCTGCAGCGAGACCGTCTCGCCCTTGCGCAGACTCACACTCATTGGTCGCACTCCTAGGCGTCGATGAGAACCTTGCGGCGTTCGTCGGCGGCGGCGGCGAGCCCGCCGTGCCGGTTGCGGATCACCGACGACACCATCGCCGCGCCGATGAACGCCAGGCCGACCAGTCCGGTGATCACCTCGGGCACCTCGTGCCGGATGCTGATCAGCATGATCGCCGCGAGCGCCCCGATCGCCCAGTGCGCCCCGTGCTCCAGATAGGCGTACGAGTCGAGGCTGCCCTTGCGGACCAGGTAGATGGTGATCGACCGGATGTACATGGCGCCCACCCCGAGCCCGGCCGCGATGACGAAGATGTCCTGGCTGATCGCGAACGCGCCGATCACCCCGTCGAACGAGAACGACGCGTCCAGGACCTCCAGGTAGAGGAACAGGTAGAAGGCGGCCTTGCCGGCGACCTGGGCGGGCCGGGCGCGACCGCCGGGCTGCAGCGACTTCTCGACCGTCAGCGCGTCGCCGTGGATGCCGGCCGCCCGGTCGTCCTCTTCCGAGCCCTTCGACTCGGCCAGCGCGCCGAGTCCGTTGACCAGCAGATACGTCATGATCCCGAGGCTGCCGGCGACCATCACGGTCCCCGGCTCGGGCGCCAGGGTCTCGGCTGTGACCACCAGGACCACCAGCGCGACCACCACCGACAGCTGGTCGACCTTGCCGATCCGGGCCAGCGGCCGCTCCAGCCACGCCAGCCAGGAGACCGCCCGGTCCTCGAACACGAAGTCGAGGAAGAGCATCAGCAGGAACGTGCCGCCGTACGCCGCGATGCTGGGGTGGGCGTGGTGCAGCAGCGCCGCATAGGTGCCCGGCTGTTCCGGCGGCCCGCCCGCCAGCGCCAGCCGGATCACCTCCACCGGCCCGACCTGCGCGGTGACCCCGACCAGCAGCAGCGGGAACACCAGCCGCATGCCGAAGACCGCGATCACGATGCCCACGGTCAGGAAGAGCCGCTGCCAGTACGCGTTCATCCGCTCCAGCACTGTCGCGTTGACCACCGCGTTGTCGAACGACACCGAGATCTCCAGCACGCACAGGATGGCCACCAGCGCCAGCGCCCGCGGTCCGCCGAGGATCAGCGCGCCCGCCAGCGCGGCGAGCGTGATCGCGAAGGACCAGCCGAACACTCGGATAACCACGATGTCGAACGCTAGTGGCGGCGGTGCACGGGTGGCCCGGATTCGTCGTTCCGGCACCAGGCCCCCGCGGCTGTAGAACGATGAGGCCGTTCACCTCCCGCGCCCGAGAGAGATCCCGGATGTCCAGCCTCGATCTCGGCCCACCGACCGAGCCCCTCGTCCTGACCCCGCCGGCCGCCGTCGTCGAGGTTACCCAGCAGCAGGCGGCCGCCGCCGTCCCGCTGCCCGCGCCCCGGCAGACCGAGCTGCAACAGCGCGCCGGAACCTTCGCCGACGAACTCGCGGCGCTGGATTTCCGGTCGCCGGAGTTCACCCAGAAGGTCGCGTCGATCACCGGCATGGGTGAACAGGACATGCGGGCCGCCGCGACCGCCGCCAACCGGATGCTCGACCGCCCGGCCGCCGCGCTCGGCAAAGGCGGTGGCGACGCCCAGACCCGGGTCGCCGGCACCCTCGCCGACCTGCGCGTGAAGATCACCGAACTGGACCCGAAACGCGCCGACCTCACCGGCGTCAAGAAGGTCCTCAAGTGGCTTCCCGGCGGCAGCCGGATCGACAGGTACTTCGCCCGCTACCAGTCGGCGCAGACCCAGCTCGACGCGATCATCCGGGCCCTCGCCTCCGGCCAGGACGAGCTGCGCAAGGACAACGCCGCCATCGAGACCGAGAAGGCCAACCTGTGGGCCTCGATGGGACGGCTCGGCGAGTACAACGAGCTGGCCACCGCGCTCGACGCCGCCCTCACCGAGAAGGCCGCCGCCCTCGAAGCCATCGGCCGTACCGAGGACGCCGCGACGCTGACCTCGGACGCGGTTTTCGCCATCCGGCAGCGGCGGCAGGACATCATGACCCAGATGGCCGTCAGCGTGCAGGGATACCTGGCGCTCGACCTGATCCGCAAGAACAACCTCGAACTGATCAAAGGGGTCGACCGGTCGCAGACCACCACCGTCGCGGCGCTGCGGATCGCCGTCATCGTCTCGCAGGCGCTGTCCACCCAGAAACTGGTCCTCGACCAGATCAACGCGCTCAACGACGTCACCTCCCAGCTGATCGAGGCCACCTCCCAGCAGCTGCGGACCCAGGGCGCGGCGATCCACGAGAACGCGGCGTCGGCCACCGTCGACGTGGACCGGCTCCAGGCCGCCTTCGACAACGTCTTCGCCACCATGGACGCCGTCGACACGTTCCGGGCGCAGGCCGTCGAGTCGATGGCCCAGACCGTGCACGCCCTCGAGGGACAGATCCAGCGGGCCCAGCCCTACCTGGAACGGGCCCGCCGGAACGAGGGCGGCGGTTAGCCGTGCGCTGGTTCCGCCGCCCCGGCCCGCCGGACGTCCCGCGGCGGCCCGACCCGGCGGCGATGGTCGACGACCTCGACCGGTTCATCAACCGCAGCAGCGGCGGGCTCCCCGGCTGGGCGGTCGTGGAGGCCCGCTGGATCACCGACACGCTGCGGGCGGTCCTGGCCACCCCGCCGGTGGAGGTCACCACCGAGATCCTGGTCACCGGCACCGCCGGCGACTACCTGCCGACCACGCTGCGCGGCTACCTCGCCGTCGGCGACGACCTGCGCGACCGGCCCCGCGCCGACGGGCGGACCCCCGATCAGCATCTGCGGCGCCAGCTCACCGACCTGCACACGGCGGTGACGACGGCGCTCGCCGCGGTCCGCGACCGGGACCTCGACGCCATGTCGACGCAGAGCAGCTTCCTGCGTACCAAGTTCACCCGCTCCGACCTGGACCTCCCGTGATCGTCCCGTGGCCGTGATGAAGCGCGGCGCGAACGCGCCGCTGACCCGGGAGAACCCCGGCCTGACCGGCGTCGTCGCCGGCATCCGGGCCGACGCCGGCGCGGAGACCGTGCTCACCGACAACCTGGTGGTCGCGGCGATCCTCTGCGGCCCCGATCGCAAGGTCGTCTCCGACGAGCACTTCGTCTTCTTCAACCAGCTGGCCACCCCCGACATGTCGGTGCAGCGGATCGAGGAGGCCCTCGGCGCCGACCGCGACCAGATCGAGATCGACCTGCACGCCGTGCCCGACCCGGTCGCCTCCATCGTGTTCGTCATGTACGTCAACGACGGCCTCAGCCGGGGACGCAGCCTCGGCCGGCTGCGGCGCTGCGAGATCCGGGTGCTCGACCTGGCCACCGGCGCCGAGCTGATCCGCTCCGAGGACCTCGCCGGCGCCCTCACCGCCGAGACCGGCCTGGCGCTCGGCGAGCTCTACCGTCACCAGCGGGACTGGAAGTTCCGGGTGCTGGGCGACGGGTACGCCGAGGGCATCCTCGGGCTGGCCCGCGACTACGGGCTGACCCTGTGATGTACGGCCCGCCCCGCACCGACCTGCCGTACCTGCGTCACCGCCGCCGCCCGCCACGGGCCGAACCGCCGCCCGCCCCGGTGAAACGGCCGGCCGCCGCCCGCCGCCGGCTCGCCCCGGTCCGCCGCACCACACCGGACCAGCCGGTGATGCTCACCCCCGCGATGCCCACCGCGGTCCTCACCCGTGTCCAGTCCGGGGTCGGCAGGCTGGAGGCCGTCGTCCACTGGTCGCAACCCGCGGCCGGCTGGCTGATCGTCGCCTGCCAGACCAGCGACCGGGTCCAGCACGTGCTCACCCCGGCCGACGCGCCACTGGCGACGGCCGGCGGCCTGCGCGCCGACCACCGCGGCGACACCCCGCGCCTGCTCGTCGACCTGCTGCACATCGGCCGCCTCGACCGGCTGCTGCTCGCCGTCACCCCGAACGGGCCGCCCCGGCCGCTGGAGGGCGCGCTGACGATCAGCACCTACGGCGGCGGCCGCGCCGGCATCCCGGTCGCGGTTGCGCCGTCACCGGGCGTCGCGGTCCTGGCGACCCTCTTCAACGTGCACGGTGAGCTGGTCATCCGGGCCGAGCACGACCCGGTCGGCGGCACCCTGCAGGACGCCTGCCGCGCCTACGGATACGACCGGATCACCTGGCGCGACGCCCACACGCCGCTGCGCTGACGTCACCGCGACAGGCGGGTCGCCAGCCACGACGCACACGCCGAGCCCTGGGCGCGCTGGAGGGCACGCAGGCCCGGCGCGTGCGGCAGGTCCGGGCGGTGCCCGGCGTTGAACCAGTACCCGAGCAGGCCGGTGAGCAGCACGTTCACCTCGTGGGCGGGGGCGCCGGCCCACACCGAGGCGGCCAGGATCGGCTCCGGGTCGAGGCCGTCCCGGATCAGGTCGGGCATCAGCAGCACCAGGTCGGCCCAGCCCGGCGCGGTCCAGCGGTGCGTCCAGTCGAGCAGGCGCAGCCGGCCGTCCGTGCCCCGGATCAGGTTGTCCCGGCGCACGTCACCGTGGTGCAGATGACCGTGGTGCAGATGACCGTGGTGTAGATGGCCGTGGCGCCGGTGGCCGCCCTCGGCCAGCAGCGGCCAGCCGGCCTCCAGCGCGGCGAGCCGCACCGGGTCGAGGCCGGACCACACCGGCGTCCCGGCGAGGTGATCGACCTCCGGTCCGGGCCGCCCGCCGGACACGAGGGCCTGGAACGTCCCGATCCGGCCGGCGAAGGCGTGCGGGAACGGCACGGTCCCCGGCACCCGGCACGGCCGGGTGGCGGCGGCCAGACGGGCGGCCAGATCGAGCACGGCGGGCACGTCCCGTGACGACCACCGCCCGACGTGCCCGCCCGGCAGCCGGGCCCACGCCACGACCCGCCACGCGCCGCACGCCAGGGACGCCAAGACTGGCGGCGCCAGCGAACGGTCGGTCAGGGCGGCGTCGCAGTCGACGGCGTTGCGCAGGCCCTCGTGCAGGCCCGGGTCGTCACTCGCCTTGACGAACACCTCCCGCCCGTCGGCGAGCGCCACCACCGACGCGACGGCCGGCGTGAACCCGGCGGCGGCCGGGACCTCCCGCGCCACCGCCGACCCCAGGGCGGCGCCGAGAGCCGCGACGACCTCCGCCGGAGCGTCCAGCAGCCGCGGACGTGTCGACATGCGCCGGAACATACCGCAGCACGGTCCATGGTTTGATCGGGTCCTGTCCCGCGCGCTGGAGGTAACCGCCGATGCTGTGCCGCATCCACACCTACGACATCGCCACCGGCGAGCGGACCCTCGTGCACACCAGCACGTCGGTGCACTTCGAGGCGCCGAACTGGACCGCCGGCGACATGCTGGTCCTCAACGGCGACGGCCTGCTGTGGGCCCTGCCCGCCGACGGCGCGGGGGAGCCGCGGCGGATCCCGCTCGACGGGGTCCCCGAGCTCAACAACGACCACGTGCTCGCCCCCGGCCACGAGACGATCTTCCTGTCCGCGAACGACGGCCACCTCTACGAGGCCCCGATCCGCGGCGGCGCCGCCCGGCGGATCACCTCCGACGACCGGCGGCACTTCCTGCACGGCGTCAGCCCGGACGGCACGACCCTGGCGTACGTCGGTGTCGACCGGCCGGACTGGTCGACCGCCAGCCTGCTCACCGTGCGTACCGACGGGTCCGGCACGGTCCGGGTGACACAGCCCGGCGGCGTCGACGACGGGCCCGAGTACACCCCGGACGGCGCGTGGCTCTACTTCAACACCGAGCGGTTCTCCCCGGGGCACGCCCAGATCGCCCGCATCCGGCCCGACGGCGCCGGCGTGGAGCAGCTCACCTTCGACGAGCGGGTCAACTGGTTCCCGCACTTCGCCCCGGACGGCCGGCACGCCCTCTACCTCAGCTATCCGCCGGGCACCCAGGGCCACCCGGCCGGCCTGCCGGTCGAGCTGCGCCTGGTCGAGGACGGCGACTGGCGCGCGGCCCGCACCGTCGTCACGCTGCGGGGCGGCCAGGGCACCGTCAACGTCAACAGCTGGTCGCCGGACTCGGCCCGTTTCGCGTACGTGGACTATCCCGCGCCGGTTTAGGGATACTTTCCGGGTGTCGCTGACTCTTGACGAAGCTCGTGCCCGGGCCGCCGCGCTCTCCGAGATCTCCTACGATCTCGCCCTCGACGTCACCTCCACCGACGACTTCCGCAGCCGTGCCGTCATCGGGTTCACCACCACCGGCGGCGGCACCTTCCTGGAGCTGCACCGGGCCCGGACACTCGACGTCGTCCTCGACGGGACGCCGATCACCCCGGCGTACGACGGCGTCCGCATCGTCCTCGACGACCTGGCGCCCGGCAAGCACGAGGTCATCGTCGACGCCCGCCTGTCCTACGTCACCGACGGCGAGGGCCTGCACACCTTCACCGACCCGGCCGACGGCGAGCGTTACGTCGGCGGCTACCTCGGCCTGGACATCACCCAGCGGCTGTTCGCCTGCTTCGACCAGCTCGACCTGAAAGCGCCGATCACGCTCACCGTCGCCGCCGACCCGGCGTGGACGGTGCTGTCCAACGGGGTGCCCACCGGGCCGGGCGCCTTCGCGACCACCCCGCCGATCGCCTGCGACCTGTTCGTGGTGGCGGCCGGGCCGTTCCACTCGGTGCGCTGGGAGCACGCCGGGGTGCCGATGGGCTGGCACGCCCGCCGGTCGCTCGCCGCCGAGCTCGACCGCGACGCCGCCGAGCTGCGCCGTGTCACCGAGGCCTGCTACGACCACTTCGCGCGGGTCTTCACCGAGCCGTTCCCGTTCGACTCCTACGACCAGGTGTTCGTGCCGGAGCTCAACTGGGGCGCCCAGGAGAATCCGGGCTGCGTCACGTTCAACGAGTTCATGCTGCCCCGCGGCCGGGTCACCGACGACGACCGCCGCCGCCGGGCCATGGTCATCGCCCACGAGATGTCGCACATGTGGTTCGGCGATCTGGTGTCGCCGGTGTGGTGGGAGGACGCCTGGCTCAACGAGTCGTTCGCCGACTACATGGGCTTCGAGGTGGCCGAGACCGCCGCCGGTTGCACCGGGACCAGGGTGTCCTTCGAGGCGCTGCACAAACCGGGCGCCTACGACGCCGACCGGCGCCGGTCGACCCATCCGGTGGCCCCGGACAGCGCGGACGTCCCCGACACCGCGACCGCCACGACCATCTTCGACGAGATCTCGTACGGCAAGGGCAACGCCACCGTGCGCCAGCTGGTGACCTGGCTGGGTGAGGACGACTTCCTGACCGGCGTCAACGCGCACCTGACGGCCCACCGGTTCGGCAACGCCACCCTCCAGGACCTGCTGGCCGCCCTCGACGCGGCCTCGCCACGTGACGTGCGCGGCTGGGCCGACGTGTGGCTGCGCCGGTCCGGGCACGACACGATCCGGGTCACCCGCAGTGACGGCGTTCCCGCCCTGAGCCGTGTCGGTGTCCGCCCGCACCGGTTCACCGTCTCGGCGTACACCGCGGAGCTGGAACCGGTCGCCTCGCGCCTGATCGACCTCGGTGACGAACCGCTGGTCCTGCCGGACTGGTCCGGCCTGGTCGTGGTGCCCAACGCCAACGGTGAGACCTTCGCCCGCCTCGACCTCGACCAGCAGTCCCGCGACGCCCTCACCGAGGGCCTGACCACCGTGCCGGACCCGCTGGTCCGGGCCGTGCTCTGGCCGGAGCTGCTCGACCGTGACCCGCTGCCGCTGCTGGCCCGCCAACTGCCGCACGAGCCGTCGCCGACGCTGATCGGTGCGGCCCTCACCCGCATCCGCAACCGCCTGATCCACCGCACCCTGCCGGCCGCCGCCGTGCCCGACGCCCTCGCCGTCGTCGCGGCCGCCTGCGCCACCACCGGCGAGCCGGACGAGCAGCGTGCCGTCGCCCTGGCCCGCGGCCTCGCCTGGTCCACCGCCGACACCGCCCTGCTGCGGCGCTGGCTGTCCGCGAACGCCACCGACCAGGGCCTGACCCTCGACCCCGAGCTGCGCTGGGCGCTGGTGCACCGCCTCGCCGAGCTGGGCGGCCTCGACGCCGCCGGGATCGAGGCCGAACGGCGGCGCGACGACACCGCCGACGGGGCGCTCGGCGCTCTCACCGCCCTCGCCGCCCGTCCCTCCGAGTCGGCGAAGGCGGAGGCGTGGGCGGCGATGACCGAGGACCCGGGCGTGTCCGTCCGCCGGTTCCGGGCGCTGGCCGCCGGCCTCTGGTCGCCGTCGCAGCGCGAGCTGGTCGCCCCGTACATCCCGGCCTACCTCGCCGCCGCGCCCACGCTGGCCCGCCGGGGGTCGGCGTTCGCCGCCGAGATCGGCCGGGCCTTCCCGGCGCTGGCCCTGACCGATCAGGAGCACGAGGGGGTACGGGAGGCGCTGCGCCACGACATGCCGACCGTCCTGCGCCGCCACTGGGACGACGAACTCGACGACCGCACGGCGTGATCAGGCCGCCCGCCGCCGGGCCAGGAAGACCTCGGCGTCGGTCAGCTGCCCGGACAGCCGGCCGGCCGGCCTCGCGGATCTCGTCGTCCGGATCACCGTCGATGTCCGCCGGCAGCGCGGTCGCGGCGGCCCGCTCGTACCACCCCTGCTTCTCCTGCGGATCCACCGGACCACCGAGACCCGCCCCGGCCAGCTGTCCCAGCAGCAGCATCGCGGCGGGATCGGCGCCGGCCTCGCGCAGCAGCTCCCGGGCCACCCCGTAGTCGCGGCGGTCGACAGCCAGCCGGCCCTGCTCGTACGCCGTCCACGTCACGCCCGGCAGTGTAGGGCCGGCCCGTCCCGTGAGATCGTCCACGGTATGAACGTCGACCACGAACCGGCGCTGGCCGCCTTCCGCACGGCGCTCGACGACTTCGTCACCGTCGCCGAAGGACTGTCCGACCTCGACCTGATGGCGGCGAGCCGCTGCACCGGGTGGACCGCCGGGGACGTGATCGTGCATGTGCACCTCGGCCTGCAGGAGATGCTCCTCGGGCTGGTGACCCGCACCGAGGAGACGCCCGGCACCGACGCCGCCACCTACTGGCGGTCCACGCCCCGGGCGGACGAGGACGACCAGCTCGCGGCTATGCGGTTCATCCGGCTGCTGGCCTCGTCCTACCGGCGGCCGTCCGGCGCGGTCCGGCACCTGCTGCCGACCGCCGCCGGCGTCCGGGCGGCGGCGGACCGTCTCGAACCGGGCGCTGTCCGGTTCCAGGGGCACGTCCTGTCGACCGGTGACTTCCTGGCCACCTGGGCCGTCGAACTGGCCGTCCACCAGCTCGACCTGGCCCGCGACCTGCCGGTGCCGCCGCCCGCGCCGGCGGCGCTGCGCCTGGCCCGCGAGACGGTCGAGGCCCTGGCCGTCGCCGCCCCGGCCGGCTGGCCCGACGACGTCGTCGTCCTGCTCGGCGCGGGCCGGGTCGAGGCCGGCCCCCGGCAGCGCGCCGAGGCGCCCGCGCTGACCGGGCGCCTTCCTGTCCTCGGCTGATCGGCTACCGCGGCTCGGGCAGCAACCGGACGACCCCTCAACCGGCAGCCGTCCCGTTGTCGGCCCCGGTGTATCTTGCGCGGGTGGGCGTTCGCGGCAGATCCGGCGCACCCTGGTCCAGGGATCAACGGCGGGCGGCGATCGACCTGCTGCTCTACCACGCCATGATCGAGATCCGGGCTCTCGCCACCCGCCCGGGCACGTCGAGACACCCCGACGGTCATCTCGCCGAGATCAGGCTGATCGCCGACGTCTGCCACAACCTTCCGGGCGGCGAACGGCCACGAGCCGCCGGTGACCACGACCCCCTCGTCTGGACATGGCAGACCGCCGGCGAGTTCGAACAGGACTGGATGCGCACCCGGCTCCAGGAGGGCGGGTTCGACCTCACCTTCCTCGAGCAGGCGCCACGCCTTCCCGCGCCGGCCACGCCACCGGCCACCCGGCCCACCTGGCGGCGGTGGCAGCTGCCCCGGGACGTCGGCGCCTTCACCGCCGTCGACACTCCGGCCCTGGTCCGGCTCCTCCGCCAGGCCGGCGCGCCGGAGTCCGGCACGTTCGCCCAGCACCTCCACCCGGACGCCCGCCACATCCTGCGCCCGAGCCGCCCGGACGAGACACGGTTCCACGCCGACGGTCCCGGTGATCTGCGTCAGTACCGTGCGCTGGCCACCATGGCCGACGGCGCGCTCGTCGTCCACCATCCCCGGCTGCGGTCGTCGCAGGTCGAGGCGCTTCCCGCCGGCCTGGGCCGGTGGTGCCGGCTGCAGCTGGCCGCGGCGCCGGTGAGCCGCCGCGAGCGCGATGCGGGGCAATGGCTCCGCGAGCACCGGCCCGCCACCTGATGCCGCGGGTTGCCCGCGTGTCCGGGACGGGCCGTCAGTCCCGGGAACCGGCCAGGCCGTAGGAATGGGGAGCCGTCAGCCACCGGCTCAGATAGCGGGATGAGATCGCGCCGGTCAGCAGGCCCGTGAGGGTGGCGGCGAAACCGGCCTCGAACCGTTCGAAGAAGGGGCCTCGCTCACGGAGGACCACCGGATGGTCGGCCGCGGCGACACCGGGTCTGATGTGCCAGAACAGGAAGTCGCCGTCGGGGGTGCCACCCCAGGAGACCAGGTCGTCGCCGGGCTCGAACCAGTCGGGGACGTCATCGCCGTCCCAGTGTGCGGAGTCGCCCAGAGGCCACGCCCCGTCCGCGTCGCCGCCGAACCAGATGCGGCACGACTCCTGCGCCACCGCGTTGTTGTCGACCAGGTCGGTCCAGCCGGGGGAGGCGTCCGGGGCACACACGAGCAGGTGATCGTCGATGGCGCCCGGCCCGTATGCATCGATGAAGGTCTTGTAGTCGCCCGGCAGGGAGGTCCCGAGCGCCGCCTCGGTCGCGGCCCAGTCGGTCGAGCGCCACCGCGACCGGTCCAGGGGTGGCAGCCGCAACAGCTCGACAAGATCGTCCACGGGCGTGATGGTGCCGGAGGGCCGTCGTCCCCGCAAGTGGCCCGGGCGACCGCTCCCAACGGTTTCGATCTTCGAGCCGGCGCAATGCCGGGGCCGGTCATTGACGAGCGTGAAACCGGGTCTTAACGTCTCGGGCACCGCTCGCTCCTCCCCACATCCCCCTGCGAGGATCCATGAAACGATTCATCCCCTGGTTGCCGGCCGCCCTGGCCGCCGTGCTCGCCGCCGTCCCGGCCGCGGCCGCCGCGCCAGCCGTCGTGCCGGCCTCGACCACTGTGCTTACCACCAGCGGCCGGACCGCGCTCACCTACACCGGCTACATGAACGGCGAGTCGTTCCAGCAGGACGGCATCGTCACCGTCAACGGCTGGCAGTATTCGGCCTTCTGGGATCAGGCCGGTTACGTCAACCTGTCCCGCCGCCGGCTGCCCTCCGGCGCCTGGTCGAACCTGCGGCTCACCGATTACGTCACCACGTCCACCGACTCGCACAACACGATCAGCATCGGGATCGCCCCGTCCGACGGCACCATCCACCTGGCCTTCGACACGCACTCGTCGCAGTTCCGCTATCGCCGGTCGATCGCCGGTCTGGCTTCCGCGCCGGCGAGCGCGGTCTGGTCCATGAGCAGTTTCGGTACGGTCCAGACGAAACTCACCGGCACGAGCATGGACGTCGTCACGTACCCGCAGTTCTTCGCCCACCCGGACGGCACCCTGCAACTGGCGATCCGCACCGGCTACAGCGGCACCGGCGACGAGGTCCTCTACGAGTACCGGTCCGGGGCCTGGTCGTATCTGGGCGAGTTCCTCGACGGCACCACGGCCGGCAACAACGCCTACCTGTTCGGCATCGAGTACGACGACGTCGATCCGGCCGCGCCGCTGCTGCACGTCACGTGGACGGTCCGGGAGACCTCGAACGCTAGCACCAACCACGACATCTTCTACGCGTACAGCAAGGACAAGGGCCGGACCTGGCGCAACAACGCGGGCACCGTGGTCGCCACCACCGGCAGCACCCCGCTCGCGTCGAACGCCGCCGGCCTGAGGGTCTGGGGCATCGGCCAGAACCGGGGGCTGATCAACCAGGAGTCCCAGGTCGTCGATGCGGCCGGGATCGTGCACGTGCTCGCCTCGCACCTGCCCGCGTCGGCCGCCGACAACACCGACTTCACCGCCGCCCGGGAGTCCGCGGTCCTGGTGCACTACTGGCGGGACAAGGCGAGCAAGGTGTGGCACCAGACGTACACGCCGTTCCTGGAGCGTTCGGCCCGCGGGGACATCGCGGTCGACGCCCGCGACAACCTGTACGTGGTCAGCGGCGACTCCAGCACCCGCAAGCTGCACATCCAGACCGCGTCGAAGGCGTCCGGCTGGACCGACTGGGTGATCCGTTACACGTCGACGGCGATCTACTACTCCGACCCGCTGATCGACCACCAGCGCCTGCGGACACTGGGGACGCTGAGTTTCTTCGCCCCGCGCCACGGCGGCAGCCAGATCGATGTTCAGGATTGGACGGTGAGCGGCGGGTAGAGCGATCACATCGCCGGTCGGCGGGTGAATCCGGGAGCCTTGACACAGTAATTGTTATCGATAACATGTGGCGCGTAACACAGGCGAAATCTCCCCGTTCCCCCACTGAGGAGAGCCATGCTCCCGCTCACCCGCCGCAGCATCCTGGGCGCCGCCGTCGGTGGCGCCGCCCTGTCCGTGATGCCCGGTCTCCCCGCTGCCGCCGCCGAGACCGGCGTCTCGGCCTACTCCTTCCCGCTCGGCCAGGTGCGGCTCACCGCCGGCCGGCTCATGGACAACCAGAGCCGCACCCTGGCCTACCTCCGCTTCGTCGACGTCGACCGGCTGCTCTACGTCTTCCGCGCCAACCACGGCCTGTCCACCGGCGGCGCCACCGCCAACGGCGGCTGGGACGCGCCCACGTTCCCGTTCCGCAGCCACGTGCAGGGCCACTTCCTCACCGCGTGGGCGCAGGCCTGGGCCGTTCTCGGCGACACCGTCTGCCGGGACAAAGCCACCTACATGGTCGCCGAGCTGGCCAAGTGCCAGGCCGCCAACGGGTACCTGTCCGGGTTCCCGGAGGCCGACATCACGGCCGTCCACAACCGCACCCTGACCAACGGCAACGTGCCGTACTACTGCATCCACAAGACGCTCGCCGGGCTGCTCGACGTGTGGCGGCTCATCGGCGGCACCCAGGCCCGCGACGTCGTCCTCAAGCTCGCCGCGTGGGTCGACACCCGTACCGCCGCGCTGACGACCGCGCAGATGCAGGCCATGCTGCAGACCGAGTTCGGCGGGATGAACGCCGTCCTCACCGACCTGTACCAGCAGACCGGTGACTCCCGCTGGCTGACCGTGGCCCGGCGCTTCGACCACGCGGCCGTCTTCGACCCGCTCGCCGCCGGCACCGACAGCCTCAACGGACTGCACGCCAACACGCAGGTGCCGAAGTGGATCGGCGCGGCCCGCGAGTACAAGGCCACCGGCACGACCCGATACCGCGACATCGCCCGCAACGCCTGGAACATCACGGTCGGCGCGCACACCTACGCGATCGGCGGCAACAGCCAGGCCGAGCACTTCCGCCCGGCCGGCGCGATCGCCGGATACCTCACCAACGACACCTGCGAGCACTGCAACACCGTCAACATGCTGCGCCTGACCAGCGAGCTGTGGCTGACCGAGCCGGACCGGGCCGCCTACTTCGACTACTACGAGCAGGCGCTGCTCAACCACGTCCTCGGCGCGCAGAACCCGGCGTCGCCCTACGGCCACGTCACCTACTTCACGCCGCTGCGCCCGGGCGGCCGCCGCGGGGTCGGCCCGGCCTGGGGCGGCGGCACGTGGAGCACCGACTACGGCACGTTCTGGTGCTGCCAGGGCACCGGCGTCGAGGTCAACACCCGGCTCGCCGAGTCGATCTACCACTACAGCGGCACCACGCTCACGGTGAACCTGTTCGCGCCGTCGGTGCTGACCTGGACCCAGCGCGGCATCACGGTCACCCAGACCACCACGTTCCCGGAGAGCGACACCACCACACTGAAGCTCACCGGCACGATGAGCGGCTCGTGGAGCATCCGGGTGCGCATCCCGGCCTGGACCAGCGGCGCCGCCGTCACCGTCAACGGCACGGCGGTCACCACCGGCGCGCCCGGCACGTACACCACGATCACCCGGACCTGGGCGGCCAACGACACGATAGTGGTGCGCCTGCCGATGCGGATCGTGCTGCGCCCGGCCAACGACAACCCCGGACTGCAGGCCATCACGTACGGACCGACGGTGCTCGCCGGCAACTACGGGGACACGGCGCTGACCAGCCCGCCGTCGCTGGCCGTGTCGTCGGTGACCCGTACCTCCGCGACCGCCGGCGGCTCGACGGTCGGCCTGGTGCCGTTCTACGACGCGCACGGGATCAACTACACCGTCTACTGGCTGACGACTCCCGCGTACAAGCTGGTCAACAACGCCACCGGCCTGGTCCTCGGCGTCAAGGACATGTCGGTCGCCAACGGCGGGCTCGCCGTGACGTGGGGCGACACCGGCACCCTCGACCACAGCTGGACGCGGATCACCGACGGCGACGCGGTCCGGTTCCGCAACGCCAACAGCGGCAAGGTCCTCGGCGTGCAGGACATGTCGACCGCCGACAACGCCGTGGTCCTGCAGTGGGACGACAACGGCACCGCCGACCACCGCTGGACGCTGCTCGACCAGGGCAACGGCCTCTACAAGATCCGCAACGTGAACAGCGGGAAGCTGCTGGCGGTCCTCAACGGCGCCACGGCCTGGGGCGCCCAGGTGGTCCAGGAGCCCGACAACGGCACGGCCGACAACCTGTGGCGCCTGACGGCGATCTGACAGCCGCCGCGGTCAGGTGATGAACCGGGCGACGACCCGTTGCAGGCTGCTGCTCATCCGGGCCAGCTCCTCGGTCGCCGCCTGGGCCTCCGTCACGGCGGTGGCGGTGGTCTGGGCGGCCTCGGCCACGTCGGCGACATTCTCGTTGATGTCGCGGGCGCCGGTGGCGGCGGCGGAGATGTTGCGGGTCACCTCCGCCGTGGTCGCGGTCTGCTCCTCGACGGCCGACGCGATGGTGGTCTGGAAGTCGTTGATCCGGGTGATCACATTCGTGATCTGCTGGATGGCCTCCACCGCGCCGACCGTGTTCGCCTGAATGGTCTTCACCCGCCGGGAGATGTCGCCGGTGGCCCGCGCCGTCTCCTGGGCCAGGTCCTTCACCTCCGAGGCCACCACCGCGAAGCCCTTGCCCGCCTCGCCCGCCCGGGCCGCCTCGATGGTGGCGTTGAGGGCCAGCAGGTTCGTCTGCTCAGCGATGGCGGTGATCACCTTCACCACGTTGCCGATCTCGGCGGACGACTCGCCGAGCCGGCCGATGGTCCGCGTCGTGGTGGCCGCCACGTCGACGGCCTCGGCGGCGACCCGCGCCGCCGCACTGGAGTTGGCGGAGATCTCCCGGATCGACGCGCCCATCTGCTCGGAGCTGGCGGCGACGGTGGCGATGTTGGCGTCGACGCGTTCGGCGGCCTCCGAGACGGTGCCGGCCTGCGCGCTGGTGCGTTCCGCGGCCGCGGCGATCTGCGTGCTCGTGGCCGACAGCTGCTCGCTGGAGGCGGCCAGCTCGACGGCGTTCTGCCCGACCAGGGTCACCGTCGAGCGCAGGGAGGTCACCGCCTGGTCCAGGTCGGCGGCCATCCGGCCCAGCTCGTCCCGGGACGCGACCGCGGCCTGGCGGGTCAGATCGCCGCTGGCCAGCGCTCTCGCGACGTCGGAGACCCGGTGCACCGAGCCGACGATCTGCCGGGCGGTCACGATGCCGAGCCCGAGCGCCAGCAGGCCGCCGGCCAGCAGCGCCACGACGATCATCGTGCGGGCCGTACGGTAGGCGGCCTGTGCCCCGTCGGCGCGGGCGGCGGCCTGGCGTCCCCTCGGCGTCGAACGATCCGCCGAGCTTCTCCAGGGCCTTGTCGACGGCCGGCGTGTACTGCTCGGCCAGGGTCTTCTGGAACTCGGCCGCCCTGTTGCCCCGCGACAGCGGCAGCATCACCCGGTCCCGGATGTCGGCGACCGACGCCCAGTCCGAGAGAAGGGCGTCCACCAGCGCGGGATCGGCCGCGTTCAGCCGATACGACGCCATCTGCCCGGCCAGCGCGGCGTCGGTCTCGGCGATCGTGCTCTCCACCTGCTGCATGGTCGGGGCGTCGAGACTCGTGGCGTGCTGGAGCAGCTCGGTGCGGCTCAGCATGGCGCTGCGCTGCGGGTCTCCCTGACTTGCCCACCGTTGCTTCACCACCAATACCGGCGCGTAGCCGCCGGGGAGCCGCTACGCCCCTAAACGGCGCACCGGGGCCAGCGGACGGTCACTGAGTGCTACCGTCAACGAGGCGAAAGGGGCCGTTTTGCTACCTATATCCAGGCGGGCTGCACTCCTGCTGGGGCTGGCCGGGGCGGCCGGGGGACTGGCCGGCTGCCGTCAGGAGACGGCGACCGCCGAGAGCAACCGGATGCGCCTGCTCTACTGGTCGGGCGGACTCAGCAGCGAGGTGCTGGACCGGGCGAGGAAACAGTTCGCCGACCGCACCGAGCTCGACCCCGTGCAGATCGAGGGCACGTACCGCGACAAGCTCATGGAGATCCTCAACGCCGGCACGGACCTGCCCGGCATCGTCGGGATCAAGGGGGAGGAGGTCGCGGCCCTGGTGCCGCGCGCCGACCTCTTCGCCGACCTGCACACCCTCGGCGCCGACGACCTGATGAGCCAGTACGTGCCGTGGAAGTGGCAGCAGGCCGCCTCCCCGGACAACCGGCAGATCGGCTTCCCCATCGACACCGGGCCGACCGCGACCTTCTACCGCGCCGACCTCTTCGAACGTGCCGGCCTGCCCGACGATCCGGGGAAGATGGCGGCGGCCGTGCAGACCTGGGCGGACTACATCGCCATGGGGCGCAAGCTGGTCAAGGCGCTCCCGTCGGTCAAACTGGTCCGCAACAGCAGCGAGCTCTACACGATCATGCTGTGGCAGGGCACCCAGCGCTACATCGACGAGACCAACCACTACATCGGCGGCGAGGCGCACGTCAAACGCGCGTGGGACCTCAGCGTCCAGCTGATCGAGAACGACCTGGTCGCGCGGATCGCCGGCACCGACGGCGACGGCTGGGCCAAGGCCCTGGCCGAGGGCACGGTCGCCACCGCCCTCGGCGCGTCCTGGCTCGGCTACGACCTGAAGAGCATGGCCCCGGACACCTCCGGCAAGTGGCGGGTCGCGTCCGGCCCGGCGATCGGCGCGAACTACGGCGGCTCGTTCCTGGCCATCCCGCAGGGCAGCAGCGACCACGCACTGTCCTTCGAGATCATCAAATGGATCCTGGCGCCGGACAACCAGGCCGTCGCGTTCACCGAGGCCGGGCTCTTCCCGGCAGCCACCGCCGCCTTCGAGATGCCGGCGCTGCTGCAGCCCGACCCGTTCTTCGGCGGGCAGAAGACCGTCGGCATCTTCGCCGAATCGGCCCGCAAAGCCCACCGGGTGTACGAGGCGCCGGCCGACGGCAAGATCCACGAGTCGTTCGTCCTCGCGCTCGACGAGGTGGAGAAGGGTTCGACGTCCGCCGCGCAGGCGTGGACCGCTGCGGTCGAGGGAGGACGCGCCACCGCCGCCTCCCTCGGGGTCAACTGATGACCCGCCCGCACGGGCCGTCCACTGTTGACTGACCGGTCAGCGCGCGTCGTCCATCGACCGCATGTGGCTGTCCACATCGTCGAGGAACATGTCGGCGCTCGCCTTGAACCAGGCCTCCTTGGCCGCCGGCGTCGCCTGCCGGGCGATCACCCGCGCCGCGTTCGACGAATTGATCAGGATGCCGGGAGTCGGCAGCCAGCCGGTCGGCAGTGGATCGCCGGTCTTGGCGTGCCGGGCCTGCAACGCTCCCGCCAGCAGGCCCTGCAGATAGGGCTCGGTGGAAACCAGCAGCATCGAGCCGTCCTGGGCCAGCTTCAGCGCATCCGAGTCGGTGCCGAAACCGCCGTCCACCCGGGTGGTCCCGGGCTCGCGCAGGTGGGCCAGGTTGTGGGCGTCCTGACCGCCCACCCCGACGAAGGCGAGCGCGTCCGGATTGGCCGCCTGCAACGTCCGCCAGGCCTGCATGTTCGGGGCCGGGGGCTGCTTGGTGTCGAACGGGCCCATCACGGTCACCTGCGGCCGCAGCCTCTGGAGCGCTTCCCGGACGCCGCTGGCCCGATCGTCGAGCACACTGATCCCGGGATGCGGCGACCCGAGTATCACGACCCCTTTCGCGTCGGCCGGCATCCGGTTCGCCATCGCCTCGCCCAGCCACGTCCCGAGCTGCCGGTTGTCGTTGCCGATGTAGAGGGGCACCCGCGAGCCCGGCGCCGGCACCGAGTGCAGCGCGATCACCGGCGTCCCGGCCGCGGCCGCCTTGTCCAGGGAGTCGGCGAACAACTCCGGGGCGAACGTGAACAGCGTCAGGGACCCGCGCTCACCGGTCAGATAGCCCTGAATGGTGCGCAGCTCGGCCGCGTTGTCGACGATCCCTGGGCCGGTGGTCTGGGACGAGACCCCGGACACCCGGTGCACGCCGTCCGAGAACCCGGCCGACAGCTCCGCCACGAAGTCGACCTGCCGCCCGGCCACCACGAGCACCGCGGGTGGGGGAGCCGTCGACGGCTCGTCGCTGCAGGCTCCGAGCAGCACCATTGCCGCCACCGCGGCGCCTCCGAGTCTCACCGGAGTCCCATCGGCAGAGGATCACTTCGCCTGAGTGCTCAAAGACGCCGTGACCCGGCCGATATGAAGCCGGGAGGTTCCCATGCGGGATTGGTTACGACGGCGCGCGGTCGCCCGTACCGCTGTGGTGGCTTTGACCGTGGGTTTGGGCCTGCTCGCCGCGATGGCGGTGGTGAGCAGCCAGTCCGCCGCGCGCGCCGCCGACACCGCGGCCGCCACGCAGCAGGCCAGCCAGCAGTGGAACGAGATCTATCTCAAGATCAGCATCGAGTACGAGCTGCTCGAGGACTATCTCGACTCGCCCGATCAGAACGACCGGCAGCCGCTGCTCTCCTCGATCGGATCGGCGGAGCCCAACCTGCGCTGGCTGCTGGCCAACGGCGGTGACCAGGACACCCGGCAGGCGATGGCCCTGCAGAACGCGTACGGCGGATACACCTGGACGCTGCGGAACCTGATCGACGCCGCCTCCGCCGGCGACCGGCCCGGCACCCTCAAGTTCGCCAAACAGGCCGCCCTCAGCGCCTCCGGCCTGCGCCGGCAGGCCTCGGTCAACGTGGCCCGCAACAACCTGAGCATCTCGGTGGTGCTGCGCGACGCCAAACAGGACATCGCCCGCCAGCTGATCGCCGTCAAGGTCCTCTCCATCGCCGACCTGCTGCTGGTGATCCTGTGCGGTCTGGTGCTGCTCACCTATCAGAAACGCACCGAACGGCAGGCCGCCGACAACGACTACCGCGCCTCCCACGACGGGCTCACCGGGCTCGCCAACCGCAGGCTGCTCACCGACCGGGTCGCCGCCGCCATCGCCGAGGCCGACCGCGGCGGGCCCGGCGTGGGCCTGCTGCTGCTCGACCTCAACCGGTTCAAGGAGGTCAACGACACCCTCGGTCACCACTCCGGCGACCTGCTGCTGATGGAGGTCGCCCGCCGGCTGCGCAACGCCACCCGGCCCGCCGACCTGGTCGCCCGGCTCGGCGGCGACGAGTTCGCGGTCCTGCTCGCCGACGTCGAGGAGCTGTCCGACGCCGGCGCGGTCGCCGAACGCCTGCTCACCGAACTGTGCGGGCCCGCCGAGCTGGGCGGGCTCACCGTCGACATCAGCGGCAGCATCGGCTACTCGTACTATCCGACGCCCAGCAGCTCCGCCGAGGAACTCCTGCAACACGCCGACGTCGCCATGTACCACGCCAAACGCAACCACCTCGGCGTCGCCGGATACGAGGTGGAGAACGACGACAACAGTTTCGAACAGCTCACCCTGCTGGCCGACCTGCGCTGCGGCATCGACCGGGGCGAACTCGAACTCCACTACCAGCCCAAGGTCAGTCTGCCGGACCGGGCGGTGGCCGGCATCGAAGCCCTCGTCCGCTGGCGGCACCCCATCCGCGGGCTCCTCGGACCGCAGGCATTCGTGCCCGAGGCCGAACAGAGCGACCTGATGCTCGCCCTCACCGACGCCGTCCTCGACATGGCCCTCGGCGACCAGAAACGGTGGCGCGCCGACGGCCGTGACCTGCCGATCGCCGTCAACGTCGGCGCGGCGTGCCTGCGCGACAGCGGATTTCCGGGCCGCGTCGAGGACGCGCTGCGCCGCCACGACGCCGAGGCCGGCCTGCTCACCCTGGAGATCACCGAGTCGTTCCTGATCGTCGACCCGTCCGCGGCGGCCGGCGCCCTGGCCCGGCTGCGCGACAAAGGGGTACGCATCTCCATCGACGACTTCGGTGTCGGCTACTCCTCGATGAGCTACCTCCAGTCGATGCCCCTGGACGAACTGAAGATCGACCGCAACTTCACCGCCGGCATCCTCACCACCGACCGGGGCCGCGCCATCGTCGGCGCGATCATCGACCTGGCGCACGCCGTCGACCTGACGGTGGTCGCCGAGGGCATCGAGGACGAGGCGACACTGGCCGCGGTCGGCGAGATGGGCTGCGAACAGGCGCAGGGGTATCTGATGTGCCGCCCGCTGCCCCCGGCCGAGATCCCCACATGGCTGGACACCTGGACCGTGCCGGCTCTCTCCTGAACCCCGCCCCTCTCGCGGCCCCGCCCGACCCCGGTCGTCCGGAGAGGTACGGCAAGCTGATCGGGAACTGTGCGGACCCGCCCCGCGAGCGGGCCTCGCGATCCCGGCACGGGACGGACAACAGCGGGCGCTTCGCTATACCTTGATCGGGATCCACGCCGGCCGGTCCTTCTCCGGGTCGTAGGCAGGGTCGGCCGGTTCGCCAGACCGGGTCGCGACCGGTTCGGGTCGAGGCGACGAGCGGAAGGGGTGGCGCGATGCGTCGCAGGGTGTTGCTGGGGTCGGCGGCGGCCGGGCTCGTCGGCTGGCCGGCAGGCTCATCTCGGGCGGCGACGACCGAGGCGACCTCCCGGGGCGGGTCCAACTACGGCTGGTACCAGATCGACGGCTGCAACCGGGAACCGTACGGCGTCGTCAACTCGTTCCACAAAGCCCCCGACCTGATCCGCAGTCAGCTCGCCGCGATGCGTGCGGCCGGCCAGGCACGACTGCGGGTGCACATCATCCACCGGCGCCGCCCGGACACCGGTACCTGCATGGACTCCACCGGCGGCAACATCTCCGCCGCGAACCGGCAGAACCTGACCGATCTGCTGCGCGCCATCAAGGACGCCGGCTTCGTCGAGATCCAGGTGGCGTTCATGCCCATCGGCGAGAACGCCGCATACAACTGGACGGCCTGGAGTGACGAGATCTACCAGGAGAACTGGAACCTCATCGCCAACCTGCGCCCGATCATCGCCGCCTCCGGCATCCACTACCGGATCGACCTGTGCAACGAGGCGGTCCCGACGGACCTCCAGCCGCTCCTGCTCACCTACACACAGCGGCTGTGGAAGGACTACACCAACGCCTTCGACAAGAAAGACACCGTCGGGTTCTCCGCCATCGGCTACGCCGGCCGGATCCAGAACATCCCCAAGGTGTACGGGAACAATCCGCCATACCTGTTCGACTTCCATTTCTACCGTCGTAACGGGGTCGACGAGGGCGCCCTGTTCACCACCGCACACAACATGATGAACCAGTACGGCTACACCAAGCAGGGCTGGACGATCGGCGAGGTGTTCAACAACGACCCGACCGCGGCCGGCGCGCTGCGGCAGGCCATCGACAGCACCGGCCGGACCGTTTACTACCTCCTGCAATGGCCACGGCAAGCGCCGATCGTCGGCGTCCCCGACCCCACGTGCCCCGACGCGACCGTCCCGCCGCCCCCGGTCGACTTCGGGGCCTACATCGCACGGGGCTTCTGACCAGGGACGAGTCCGAGATCCGAGATAGCTGTGCGAATGCGGACACCGTGGTTGGGCCGACGAAACCCGCCGGTACTCCAGCAGATCTCCTCTGAGTCCCATCCCGCAGGCCGTCCCCGGCCGTCCACCCTCGCCATGCCTGTTTCGCCCGACCTGCCCACCGGGACCGTCTCGGTCTTCTCCTGAGGCCGGCCATCCGATCCGGCCCCGATCGTCGGCCGGAGTCGCCGCGGAAAGCGTGAGCGGGACACCGACCTGTGGCGGGTGTTCGCGTCGTCCTGAACATCAGCTCCGTGAGGGGAGGGCCGTCCCGGCCGGGCCGCATCTTCTCACCGGATGGCTGCTGCGGCCGGCAGACCCTGATGCCGCAAGTACTCCCGCGACTTCGGTCTTCGAGGTTTCGGGGAATCCGAGGTCGGCTCGGCGCCGAACCCGGATCAGGGAAACGTCACGGTGATGTCGAGGCCACCCGCCGGCCGGGCAGCCGCCGTCAGCGTGGCATGGTGCGCGGCAGCGATCGCCCGCACAATGGCCAGGCCCAGCCCGTGGCCGTCACCGTGCCGGGTCCGCTCGCGGCGCAACTGCTGGAACGGCTCGAACAGCCGATCGATCTCGGCGGCCGGCACGATCGGCCCGGGGTTGCGGACCACGATCCGGCCCGCGCCACCGGCCGACGTGGTCTCCACCTCGACGCGCCCGCCGGGCACGTTGTGCCGAACCGCATTGTCGATCAGGTTGGTGATCAGACTCTGCACCAGCCGCGGATCGGCCGCGACCGGAGCCGGACCCAGCCTGCTCGTGAGGGTGAGCGGCCCAGCAAACGTGTTGTTCGTGTCCGTGTGCGGGGCCTGTCTCGCGTCGGTCGTCGCGGTGTGCGGCTCCGTGATCGTGTTGTTCGTGTCCGTGTGCGGGTCCTGCTTCGCGTCGGTCGTCGCGGTGTGCGGCTCCGTGATCGTGCCGGCCTCGGGTGCGAGTGACGTGGGGCAGCGGGCGGATCCGGCGCTCAGGGCCGGCGAGCGGGACTGCAGGACCGCGCGAGTCAGGTCGGCGAGGTCGCACGGTCGACGGGCCGCCGCCCCCTGCTCGCCGCTGGCAGGGCGAACAGGGCGTCCAGCAGTCGCTCCTGGGCAGCGCCGAGACGCAGCACCTCGTCGCGGGCCTCTTGCAACCCGCGGCCCGCAGAACACCGGCCGCCTCCGGCGCGTCGGTCAGCACGGTGACCCGGCCCCCGGACGCCGACCGCAGCAGATCGGCCACCGCCATGTCGGCGATCACCCGCCCCCGGCCGGCGATCACCACCCGCCCCGCGCAGTCCTGCAGCTCGCTCATCAGATGGCTGGACACCAGCACGGCCCGCCCCTGCTCGGCCATCGACCGCAGGAAACCGCGCATCCAGATGATGCCCTCCGGGTCCATGCCGTTGAACGGCTCGTCCAGCATCAGCGACGGCGGGTCGCCGAGCAGCGCCGCCGCGATGCCCAGCCGCTGCCGCATGCCGAGCGAGAACCCGCCGGCGGCCCGCCGGGCCACCTGCCGCAACCCGGCCTGCTCCAGCACCGCGTCCACCCGGGCCGCGCCGAGCCCCTGCGAGTGCGCGATCCACAGCAGGTGGTTACGGGCGGTCCGGCTCGGCTGGAGCGCCCCCGCGTCGAGCAGCGACCCCAGGTGGCACAGCGGCCGCCGCAACGACCGATACGGCCGCCCGCCGACCAGCGCCGCACCCGCGTCGGGCCGGTCCAGCCCCAGGATCACCCGCATGGTGGTGGACTTGCCCGCGCCGTTCGGCCCGATGAACCCGGTGACCTGCCCGGCCCGGACGGCGAACGACATCCCGTCCAGCGCCTGCGCCGACCCGAAGCGCTTGCGCACCCGGTCGACGACGATCGTCGCCTCACTCATGATCCGGTCCTCGACTCTCCGTCGGAAAAACTGTGCCGAGTCCGTTGTAGAGAACGAAAGGTGTCAGCACGGTGACAGCGCGGCGCCCAGGGTGTCCCTGTCATCCGTTCCGGGACGCGCGGGCCATCCGGGCATCCCCCGCACGGCCGAAAATCGGCGGTGAGCACGGTGGGCAAACGCGGCGAAACGTACGTTGAGTGCATGGGCCGCCATCGCTCCCCACCGTCTGACCTGGGAGGTCGCCATGCTCCACACCGTCGCCACCGGAACCGCGCTGCTGGCCTCCCTGGCCGCGACCGCGGTCGTGCCGTCGTCGTCCCTGGCGTCCGCGCCGCCGCCGGGCAAGGTCACCGTCACGGTCGTCTCCGCCAACGGATCCGGGTGCCCGGCCGGCACCACCGGCGTGTCGGCCTCGGCCCGCGGCGCGTCGTTCAAGGTCACCTACCGTGCGTTCACCGCCTCCGCCGGCGGCGGCGCCTCCGCTCTCGATTTCCGGAAGAACTGCCAGCTGGCCCTCAGCGTGTCCGCCCGCAAGGGCTGGACCTGGGCGATCTCGCGGATCGCGAGCACCGGCTCGGCGACCCTGCGCAGCGGCGCGTCCGCCACCCAGGTGACCTCGTTCTACTGGGCCGGAGACAGCCGCACGGGCCGGGTCAGCCAGGCGTTCACCGGCCCGCTGAGCGGCCCTTGGCAGCGCGTCAAGAAGGTCGCCACGAGAGACCTGATCTACCAGCCGTGTGGCCAGAGGCGCAACCTCAACGTCAACATCGAGTTGAGGGTACGGTCGGGAGCAGCCGGCGGGCGCAACGTTCTCACCCTCGACTCGACGAGCGGCTCCACGTTCAGCCTCGTCTGGAGGAGATGCTGAACGCCGGCTGAATCGCGGAACTGGCCACGTCGCCTGGGCGGGTCGTACTCTGGCGGCATGAGCAACCCCGACACCGACGGCCGGCCGTTCGTCGACGTGCTCGCCGAAAACGGGCGTCCCGTCACCACCGAGGGCCTCGACCGGGCCCGCCGTTCACTCGCCGCCGCCCGGGCCCGTCGTGACCCAGGTGCCCGGGCCGCTCTGCTCGCCCGCCTGCGCGCCGCGTGACCGACCTGCCAGGTCCCCGTCCCGTCGCTCTCATCCTCGACACCAGCGCCATCACCGGTTTCGCCCGCGGCAGCATCGCCGTGGGTGAGCTGCTCGCCGAGATCGACATCGAGGGCGGCTGTGTCCTCGTCCCGCTGCCGTGCCTGGTCGAGGCCGCCGCGCTGATCACCGAGGAGGAGCTCGGGTGGCTCGACATCCTGATCGGCCACGCCGCGGCTCAGCTGGTGGTCGACGACCCGGACGACTGGCGGATGGTCGCCGGCGTGCACCGGGTCGTCGGCAGCTATCCGCACGCATTGGCCGCGTGGCTGGCCCTGGAGTGCGGCGCCGACGTGATGACCCGCAACCCACACATCTACGCCGGCCTCGGCGGCGGCGGCATCACCCTGCCCTTCGACGACTGAACCATCCCAAACCGCCCGTCTACTGGGTGAAATGCTCCGCCGCGCTCCCTTCGTGAAGCGTGTCGCAGCCGGCTGAAAACGCGGCCGGGTGCGGCGGCTTGCCGCTGCTGCCGACTGTTCGCGGTCGTGGGCGAACTCCCTGCCCGAGGCGGTCCGCCAGGTGCGATGCACGTCGGCCTTTGCCGGGACGAGTCGCCGGGGTGGGACCTGGCGGCCGCTGACCCACGCGTCCGAGGCCGGCGCCGACAGGGGCACACGATCGTCGTCGTGCGAACCAATCCTCGGGGTCACGCACACACATGATCGTCTCGGAGCGCACGCCAGCGCTTTCTTCACCCTGTTCCGTGGCACCTTCAACCGCCGGGCGATGGCCTGGATCGTCATCCCTTCCGCCCGACGCAGCCGCCGGATCTCTGCCCAGTCCTCCACGTTCACCACCTCCCGATGCTTCCGGAGGTGGTCCCGATTCACGCGGAACCACGTGGTCAGTTTTCAGGCGGAGCCGACACACCCAACGCTGTATCCCCGCGTTGATACGACGCTGCACGGCGGCCGACGCAACCGGGCCGGCGACGAGCGCCGCATTCGGGCCCCCGAAACGGCCTTGCGCGCTGGTCGGCCGAGTCGAGCCGGCAACCAGTGCTGCGTCCGGACCGGCTGAAACGAGGCTGAGCGCGTTTCGGCGGTGAGGGTCGCCTTCCTCGCGTAGGACCGGCGGGGAGGTGTGGCGCGTACCTCCGAGGGCTCGAAATCTTCCCGGAATCGGCGGTGAACATCCGCGCGGTGCCGGACACAGGCAGGGTAGGAGGTCGAATGGCGAAGTCAGAGGAACGGTTCACGGTGCTGTATGAGCAGCACTACGACGCCGTTGAGCGATATGTGCGTCGTCGTCTCGACGATGCTGCGGTGCGTGACGTCGTCGCGGAGGTGTTTCTCGTCGCCTGGCGGCGGCTCCCGGAGGTGCCAGACGACGCGCTGCCCTGGCTGTATGGGACGGCGCGCCGGGTGCTGGCCAACGAGTTCCGGGGCGCCGGGCGTCGTGCGGCGCTGACCGTGCGAGCCGCTGATCACGGGGAGTTCCAGGTCGATGATCATGCCGACGAGGTGGCCGGCCGGGTCAGCCTGGCGGCGGCGCTGGCCGGCCTTCCGGAGCCCTACGCGGAGGCGTTGCGCCTGGTCGCGTGGGAGTGCCTGACCCTGCGCCAGGCGGCGAAGGCGGCCGGCTGTTCGCTGCCGGCGTTCGCGATGAGGCTGCACCGGGCCCGTGCCCGGCTGCGGCAGGCGCTGTCGCCCACCGGTCCGGCCCCGTTGACCACCCTGAGAGGAGAGCCATCGTGAGCCCATCCCTGACCCGTGACGTGCGCCGGCTGCTCGGTCCTGCCGACCCCGCCGGCGGGCCTCCGCTGACCGGCCCGCACGACCGGCGGGCCGATCTCGATCGCATTCTCGCCGGCGCGCAGGCCACGGAGGCCCGGCGGGCGCGTCCGGTCGGCCGTCGTCTGGTGATGGCCGCCGCCGCCCTGCTGGCCCTGGTGCTGGCGGGCCTGCAGTTCGTGTCGGTGCCGCAGCCGGCTTTCGCGGCGACTCCGCCCCTGTTGCGGTATTCGGGGGGTGACGGCTCCGCGCGGGACGCGTTGACCGCGATCGCGGCGAAGGCGGCCGCCGCCCCAGACCCGGCGCGGGTCGGCGACTACGAGCACCTGGTCATCCAGTCGTGGGGTCTGTGGACGCAGGTCGACGGGGAGTATGTGAGGTCGGCGGTCATCCCGTCGCGCCTCGAGTCGTGGCGTGGCCCGGACAACTCGGGGCGGCGGGCCACCCGGTTCGAGGAGCCACAGTTCTCGTCGACCGGGCGTGAGTGGCTGTGGCGGGCGCAGAACCTGTTCGGCGACGGCCTGGATCCCACATCCGAGGACTATCGGGCCGGGCAGTTCCCGGCGATGTGGGCCGACCTGCCACCCACCGGCGACGTCGACGCGTGGCTGCACGTCGGCCACCCGCGGGAGAACGGGCCCTACGAGACGATCGTGGCGGTCACCGACCTGGCCCGCGAGCGGCTGCTGACTCCGGCGGTCCGGGCCGCGGTCCTGCGGGTGGTCGCGCAGCTGCCGGGCCTGACCCTCGATGGGTCGGTCACCGATCGTGCCGGGCGGACGGGCACCGCCTTCTCCGTCACCACCGATCACAGCGGCCTGCCGACCCGGCACACCCTCATCGTCGACCCCGTCACCGGCGTGCTGCTCGGCTACGAGCAGATGCTGACGACCGATGCCGGGAAACTCGCGGTCCGGGTGCCGGCCGTGATCGGGTACGAGACCTATCTGACCGCCGATTGGACGACGCTTCCTAGGTAGCGTCGTCGATCGCCCACTGCAGGAAGGCGTGCGTCTCCTCGCCGCGCCGCACGGGGTCGTCGTAGAGCGTCGGGTCGCTGGGGCGCTCGCGTAGCCGCAGCGCTTCGGCGCCGAGGCGGTGCCAGCGAGGGTCCAGGGAGTTCGTGATGTACCGGCCCGCGCCGCTCTTGGAGGTGAGCTGGTCGGTGGCGAGGAGGTGATGCAAGCGGGCGACACCGAGGACCACCCACAGGACGGACTCGTCGTGCCGTCCGACCGCGTCGACGCCGGCCTGTTCGATCGTGATGAGGCAGCCCCGCCAGTAGGTGTCGAGGTTGTCCCGGGTGAACTCGCGCAGCGCGGCCCGGTCGGTGTGGACCGGCGGCAGCGGGCCGCGGATGACGACGGCGCGTTCGGCCAGTTCGTGCCAGGTGACCGGGTTGATGTCGGTGGTCCCCGCCGGGTCGAACGTGTGTTGGAAGAACACCGGGCGGGGCCCCACCTCGCGCGCCGGGCCGGCCAGGTCGGCGCGCGAGCAGTGGAACCCGTCGAAGGTCACCTCCGGGTGGCGGGCCCTCGTCGCCTCGTGGGCCTCGGCCAGCGCTGTGAGGTCCGGCGGCTCGTCCCACACGCCGACGAAGTCGACGTCGCTGCCCTTGAAGAACTCACCCCAGCACAGCGATCCGTGCAGGAAGAGTCCGGTCAGCGCACCCGGCTGACGTGCGTCGGCTTCAGCGAGAAAGGTAAGAGCGACGTCCACGGCTCGGCACAGTAGGCGGGCCGGTCAACAGGAGGTGGGCCGGTTACGAGAAGCAGGCTGACGAAGAGGCGGGCCGATCAGCAGGTGGCCGATGAAGAGATGGGTCGATGAAGGGGCCGGCCGCCCACGGGCGGGTCCGGCGGCGTGGGGCCCGGCTGAGACCGGCGCATCAGTAGGCCGGTCAGGCAGCCGGCGCCTTGAAGCGGGGGAGCGGCGGTGGGTTCAGTGAGTGAGGGCCGGCGGATTGAAGCGGGACATCTCCGCAGTGCTCCAGCGCAGCGGCGACGCCCCGTCGACCCGGGTGACCCCGCTGACGGTGAAGTCGACCAGGCGTTGTGCACCCGGCACGGCCGCCGCGTGGTCCGGGTCCCAGTCGACGACCCCGGTTCCGGTGAGATGCAGCAGGGTGCCGGTGGCCCAGTCCGGCAGGAGCAGCCCGGCCCTCGGGTTCACCTCCAGGTTGCCGAACGTGTTGAACATCGCGTTGCCCGCGTAGTCCGGCCACCGCAGCCGGGTCGGGCTCAGCACCTGCACGAACCCGGGATTGCCGCCGCGGTGCGAGGCGTCGGCGTTCCCGTCCGCGTCGGCGGTGGCGACGAAGAACGTGTCCGCCGTGCTGACGGAGGCCATGTCACCGTCGGTGAGCTGATCGCCGGTCCACGGCGCACCGGGCGTGACGGCTTCCCGTCGCGGTGCCCGCTTCTGGATGTATTTGGGGCAGTTGGCATACACCTGTTCCAGGTCGATGCGTAGGCCGCCGGGCACCGGCCAGGCGTCGCCGTTCATCCGGATGCGGCGCCGGGTGCCGTGTTCGACCGAGATCATGCCGACCCGGGCCGGCCCGCCGAGCACGTCGTGCAGCGGATCGCCGGGGCCGGGTGTCGCCGCGACCTCGATCGTCGACGGTCCGGTGACGGTGATGAACCCGGGCTCTCCGGTCAGCATCGTGGCCCAGACGTCACCACGCCGGTCGGTCGCGCCGACGACGAGGGCCGGCTGCTCGGCCAGGAAGAGACGCGCCGCCGTCGGCAGGACGTCGTTGATCATCTGGGAGACGTGGGCCGCCGCGTCCAGCACACCGGCTCGTTGCTGCGCGGCGAGTTCACCGCGATGGAAGACCGACATGACAAGCCTTTCCGGCTAGAAGAATCCGCAGGTCGGCGCGGTCCCGGCCGGTGCCGGGGCGCGTTCGGCGCCGCTCGGGACGAAGATCTCCAGACGTACGCCGTCCGGGTCGGTGAAGAAGAGGCCTCCGGAGGCGGCGCCCTCACCGTGCGCGACGACCCCCTGGTGTACGAACTCCGCGCCCAGCTCCCGCAGGACCTGCTCGGCCCCCGCGAGGTCGTCGAGTGACCCGGCCCGGAACGACAGGTGGTGCAGCCCGGCCGTGGTGGGGGAGAAGCCGCTGTCGCTCTGCTGCCACAGGGTCAGCACCAGGTCGCCGTTGTGCCCGAGGAAGGCCCACCGCCGGTCCTCGTCACGGCCCTCGTCGACGACCTGCAGGCCGAAGGCCCGCGTGTAGAAGGGCAGCGAGCGGTCCAGGTCGGTGACGTTGAGGCCGATGTGGCCGGTGCTGAACGAGGTCCCCATGGTGGTCCTTCCGACTGGGTGGCCGAGGTAACCGGTGAAGGGAACTTTAGCGGTTGGCAATCGGATCGACAACCCGTGAAACTAAGTTAACCGGTTAGAGCGTTGTTCGTGGTGAAATGGGGCCGCGACGAGAGGACGGCGACGATGAGCACACCGGTGGACCCCCGCCCCCTGATCGGGGAGCCCCTGCCACTGGACCTGATGAACACCCGCTGGATCGGCGACGACGGGCCGTACGACCTGCTGGCGATGCCCGGTGGCCTCGGGATCTGGCTGCGTTCCGCCGGCCTGGCCGGCGTGGCGCCGGACGCCCCGGAGACCCTGGACGCGCTGCTCGCCACGCGCGCGGCGCTGCACGAGCTGGCCGAGACCGGCGCGGAGCACGCGCGGGAGATGCTCAACGCGACGCTGCGGCACGGCCGGTTCCGGCGGCTGCTCGGCGAGGCCGGCCCGGAGACCGTGATCGAGACCGACACCCCCGGCTGGCGCCCCGCGTGGGAGGCCGCCGAGCACTACCTGCGGCTGCTCGAGACGAACCCGTCCCGGCTGCGCCGCTGCGCCAACCCGGAGTGCGTGCTGCGGTTCTACGACGTGTCCAAGGCCGGCGCCCGCCGCTGGTGCTCGATGGCCACGTGCGGCAACCGCTCGAAGTACCGGGCCCACCACGCCCGCGCGCAGTCCCGTCAGGACCAGGTGCCGGCGTGGCCCGCACCGGATCGGCGGAGGCCGAGACCTTAGGGTTGCCGGATGCGGATCGCGTTCGCCACCGACGACGAGAACGAGACGACCCGGGCCGTGGCCGCCGCCCTGGCCGGGGACGGGCACGAGGTGATCCGGCCGGACGGGTCGCCCTCCTGGCCCGACCTCGGCCGGTTCGTGGGGCAGGCGGTCGTCGACGGGGACGCCGACTACGGCGTGGTGATGTGCTGGACCGGCACCGGGACGGCGATCGCCGCCAACAAGGTGCCCGGAGTCCGCGCGGCGCTCGCCTGGGATCCGTGGATCGCCCGCGGCGCCCGCCTCTGGAACGACGCGAACGTGCTGGCCATGAGCCTGAAACGACTGGCGCCGGACGTGGCGGTCGAGGTGCTGCGCGCCTTCCTCGACACCACCGAGCCGGACCCCGAGGAGGCGGCCGCCATCGCCGCGATCGAGCCCTGGGCCTAGGCCTGGAGTGGATCCTCCCGGGCGCTGCCCGGCGGCGGGGGCGGCCCGTCGGCGTCGGGGTAGAGCCGCAGCTCGGCCCGGACCCGCTTGCCGCCCTCGTGTTCCTCGACATGCCACCGGCGGGTCAGCGCCTCGACCAGGACCAGGCCGCGCCCACCCCGCCCGTCCGGCTCGCGGCGGCGCGGCACGACCGACGACCCGTCGGCGACCGAGAAGACGACGTGCGGACCATACGCCTCTAGGCTGATCTGCACCGACCCGGCGCCGTGCTGGACGGCGTTGGTCACCAGCTCACTGACCACCACCGACGCGTCGGCCACCCAGTCGTCGTGCTGGTAACCCCAGACAGCGAGCACCGCGAGAACCGCCCGCCGGCACGTGCCCGGCGAGTCCACACCGATCGGCACGTCGAACTGCGCTGTCAGAGTCGTCATCAGGCACCCGCTCACTGAGGAGCGTGCCGGAAGGCTCGCCACCCGTGCCAAAGATTAGCGGGTGGGCCCCAGGACCTGAAACAACCCTGCCGGTCACGCCACCGCGGCCGGCCGGATCGGCGCCGACAACGCCGTCCGCTGATCCGGGAAGATCGGGAAGACCCCGTCCAGCCGCATCGTGTGCAGCACGGTCAGCACGAACCGCGACGGCGCGACCAGGCACAGTGTCGCGTCGTGCTGCCGGGCCGCCCGGTGGGCCCGCACCAGCAGTCCCAGCCCGGCCGGGTCGATGGTCGCGGCGTCGCCCATGTCGATCACCAGGTCCCGGCCGGCCTCGGCCGCCTCGATCAGCACCGGCCGCAGCCGGTCGGCCATCGACTCGTCCAGATCGGCCGGCAGCACCACCACCCGGGCTCCCGCGACGTCCCGGATCACCTCGGCAGGCCCGGTCATCGGGTCTTCCCGGACGCGGGGGCCGGCCGGTCGGCGGTCAGCGCCACGAGCGTCACCCCGGCGCCCGCGAACAGCACCTGCAGGACGAACTCGACGAGGGTCGGCCCGGGACCGCCGGCGGCCGCCATCCGGACCAGCACCGTGGCCAGCACCGCGGCGGCCACTCCGGCCGCGAGCGGCAACCACCACGGCGCGGTACGGCACCGGGCGGCCAGGATCCGCGCGGCGCCACCGATGACGGCGCCGACGGTCACGGCCGCGATCAGACTCAGCCCGGTCATCGTGGACCCCCTCCTCGCTCGACGACCGCCAGACTGCCCGCCCCGATCTGCGGAACCTTCCCGCCACCATGACAGTTCCATGACAAACGGGCCGATCGTCGTTACGCGCGACAGGATTGAGCGCATGAGCGCGGTACTGCTGATCGAGGACGACGACCGGATCCGCCTGTCCCTGGCGATGGCCCTGGAGGACGAGGGATATACGGCCCACGCGGTGGCCTCCGCCGAGGAGGGCCTGACCGCGCAGCGCCGCCACCGCGCCGACACGGTCCTCATCGACCTGATGCTGCCCGGTATGGACGGCTACGAGTGCATCCGGCGGATGCGCCGCGACGACGACGTCCCGATCGTGGTGGTCAGCGCCCGCGACGACACCCACGACATCGTGGCGGCGCTCGAGGCCGGCGCCGACGACTACGTCGTCAAACCGGTCAAGGTCAAGGAGCTCGCGGCCCGCCTGCGGGCCCTGCGGCGCCGCGGCCGGTCGGCCGGTCAGACGACGGCGCCGGCGACATCGGTGCTGACGTTCGGCGATCTGGAGGTACGGCCGGAAGCCGGCGAGGTCCGGCTGGGCGGCGAGGTGGTGGCCGTGACCCGCACCGAGTTCCGCCTGCTGTGCGAGCTGGCCGACCACCCCGGCCTGGTGCTCTCCCGCCAGCAGTTGCTGCAGCGGGTGTGGGGCCACGAGTTCGGCGACGAGCGGGTGGTGGACGTGCACGTCGGCCGGCTGCGGCAGAAGATCGAGCGGGAGACCGGCAGCCCGCGGCACCTGGTCACGGTGCGCGGCCTGGGCTACAAGCTGCAGCCATGAGGCCGATCGGTCTGCGGGCCCGGGTCAGCGCCGCCTTCGCCCTGGGCGCGCTGATCCTGTCGGCCTGCATCAGCCTGGTGTCCTACGAGTCGGTCCGCAACACGCTGTTCGCCGAGCGGGAGCGGACCGCGGTCCGGGCCACCTACTACGACGCCACCGTGGTCAGCGCGGGCATCGGCGGCCCCGCGCCGGACGTGCTGGAGGTGCTCCAGTCGCTGGACACCGGCACCGACCGCTACGTGCTGCTGCACCTCGACGGACGCTGGCACTCCCGCAGCGCCGACCTGGCCGTCGACACGGCCGTACCACCGGGGTTGCAGGAGATGACCGCCTCCGGTGAGGCCGGCGCGCAGCGCATCCGCCGCGACGGCCGGCCCGCGCTGATCGTGGGCGTGCCCCTGGCCGGCGCGGCGGTCTTCTACGAGATCGTGTCGCTGGGCGAGCTGGAGCGTACGCTGCAGACCCTGGCCCTGGTCCTCACCGCCGTCGCGATCATGGTGGCGGCCGCCGGAGCAGCCGTCGGGTGGTATGTGACGCGCCACGCGCTGCGCCCGGTGACCGCCGTCGCGGAGGCCGCCCGCGGCATCGCGGGCGGCGACCTGACCACCCGTCTCGACCCCGCGACCGAACCTGATCTCGCCCCGCTCTCCGCCGCCTTCAACGACATGGCCGACCAGCTGTCCCGCCGCCTGGAACGCGACCGCCGTTTCGCCGCCGACGTCAGCCACGAGCTGCGCTCCCCGCTGCAGACCCTGGAGGCCGCCGCCAGCGTCCTGGACAAGCGCCGGGACCAGCTCGACGAGCGTGCCGGCGCCGCTGTCGGCCTGGTCACCGCCGAGATCAGCCGCTTCCAGGCGCTCGTCAACGACCTGCTCGAACTCGCCCGCACCGACCAGCCCGCCCACCGCGAGCCGGTCGACGTGCCGGCTCTCGCCCGGCGGATCTGCCATTCCCGCGACCTGCCCGGCGACCTGGTCGAGACCGTTCCCGGCACCCCGGCGACCTGGTCGGTCGACAAGCGCCGCGTCGAGCAGGCGCTCGGCAACCTGATCGACAACGCGGTCCGCTACGGCGGCGGCCCGATCGCCGTCCGGGTCGGCCCCGGTTACCTGGAGGTCGACGACGCCGGCCCGGGAGTGTCCGAGAACGATCGCCCGACGATCTTCGACCGGTTCGTCCGCGGGCGGGCCGCCAATGCCCGCGGCGACGGCGACGGCACCGGCCTGGGCCTGGCCATCGTCGCCGGCCACGCGGCCGCCCACGGCGGCGACGCGGACGTCACCGAGCGGCCCGGCGGCGGAGCACGCTTCCGCATGACCTTCCCGGGATTCGACGCATGACCGGGGTACGCCCCCGGTCCGCCCCGTCGCGCCGGGACGCGGGTTGGCTCGTCGCTCCGGCGGTCGCCCCGTCGCGGTGCGCGGGGTGCGGGGCCGATGGTCCGTCGGCCGGCTCGGTGCGGTGCGCCGGGCGCGGGGCCGATGGTCCGCCGGCCGGCCTGTTGCGGGCCGCCGGGCGCGGGCTCGGCGCTGTTCTGGCCGGCCTCGTGCTGCTCGGCGGATGCGGGGTGCCGGCTCAGGACGAGCCTCATCCGGTGGTCCTGCCGCGGCGTCCGTTGAATGCGACGGTCTCCGCGACCGCCGCCGAACCGGCCGGGGAGGTCGCGCAGGTGATCTGCCTGACCCGTGACGAGCGGCTCGTCGAGACGGTTCGCCGGTCCGGCACGCCGCTGAGCCCGCAACGCCAGCTTGACCTGCTGGTCACCGGCCCGACCCCGGCCGAGCGGGCGCAGGGCCTGTCGACGGCGCTGGCCGCCACCGCGCTGACGGTGACCGTTCCGGCGGGGAGCACCACGGCGGCCGTCGAGATCGCGGCGCCGGAGGAGGGCGCCGGCCGGGTCGTCGAGGCGCTCGCGTACGGCCAGATCGTCTGCACCCTCACCTCCCGCACCGGCATCGCCGCGGTCACGTTCCTGCGGGCCGGGCAGCGGCTGCAGGTGCCCGACGGTAACGGTGCCGTCACGGAGGAGCCATTGACCGCGGCGGACTATCGAGTTCTGATCGATCCGCCGTGAAAACCGTTCGCCGCGAGCCATGCGGGTGGTTGCCGAAACGGGGTATGCATGGATGAGCAAGGTCCACGCAACGATGGGCGGTGACGACGTTGTCCACCAGAGACACACGCCGACAGTTCGAGGAGATCGTCGGAAAGCTGGCCGCGGAGGACCCGTCCCTGGCCCGCCCGGTCCGGATGATCCCGAAACGAGTGCTGCTGTCCATTCTCGCGGTGGCCGGCGCTCTCGTCTGGGCCGGCCTCTCCGTCCTGATGGTCGTCTGGGGCGCCGTCGGCGTGGCCATCACCTGCGTGACCGTGGCCGTCGCGATCGGCCTCGGGGTCTACCGTCAGCGCCGGCTTTCGTCAAACAACTGACATCAACCCGTGTGGTCATCGCCATGTGGCCCGGCGAACCTCGTCCTCACCGCAGGCGAGAGGACCAGGAACATGGCACAGCCGGTCACCGGCTTTCCGGACACGATCAGGATCGACGAGCGTGACGGCGCCGCAGTCGTCACCGTGCGGGGAGACGTCGACGCGGCGGCCGTGCCGCTGCTGCGCGACGTGCTGGCCTGGGCGGTCACCTGCCATGACCGGATCGTTGTGGATCTGTCGCCGGCCGGGCCGATCGACCGGGCCGGCTTGAGCGCGCTCAGCGCCGCCCAGCACCGGGCCGGCCTGCAGGGAGTGCAACTCTGTTTCACCGCGCCGTCGGCCCGGCTGCTGGCCGCGTTGTGTGAGATCCGCGCCGACGATGCGGAGCCCGGTTTCTCGCTGCCCGCACAGCCGTCACCGCCACGTTTCCCGACCGGTACGATCGGGTGACGGCGCCCGAACCGGTACGCCGCCACCCGATACGTGAACAAGGCCTCCGCACGACCTCGAAACGGAAGTATCCATGCCGGTCGTGGCGGTCCTGTCCCCGTCAGATGACAGCGGCGTGACAGTTCGGCGCAGATCCTGTGGCGTCCACCACGTCGGCCGGCCGCGATCGGATCTCAGGACGGCGGTGTGAGACCGGCCTCGCGCAGCAGGTCGTCGCGTTGCGCGCCGGGCAGCAGGTCGACGTAGAGGGTGCCGTTGAGGTGATCGGTCTCGTGCTGCAGGCAGCGAGCGAAATAGCCGGTCCCGGTGACCGTGATCGGCTCGCCGGCCAGATCGACGCCGGTGACGGTGGCGACCGAGGCCCGGGGCACCGACGCGCGCGGGCCGGGCACCGACAGGCATCCTTCGGTGCCGTCGTCCAGCTCCGCCGACAGCGACGTGATCACCGGGTTGATCACGTGACCCTTCTGCCGCACGTCGTCGGCGTCCGGGCAGTCGTACACGAAGATCTGCGCGTCGACGCCGATCTGGTTGGCGGCCAGGCCGACCCCGGAGGCCGCGTACATCGAGGCGAACATGTCGTCGATGAGCGCGCCGAGCGCCTGGTCGAAGACGGTGACGTCGGCACAGCGCCGGTGCAGAACCGGTGTGCCGTAGAAGGTGATCGGTCGAGCGTCAGCCATCGCCGAACCCTATCGTCGCCGCGGCTCGCCAGCGCATCCGGATCACACGTGTCCGGTCCATCTGCGCGGCATTCGCCGTTCGGGTGACGTACATCTCACATTCACCTTCGCGGCCCCAGGTCAGGCGAGCCGGCGGCCGGGCGTACCGGCCCTGAGGTGCCAGGTTGTTCATCTTCGTGCCCTACGGTCGGCAATCGTCGCTCACGGTCTCCGATCGTGCGCGTTGTGTGATCCCGCCCGGGTCACCTGGTGAAGGGAGTGCCGCCATGGCGAAGGACAAGAAGAAGGACAAGAAAGACAAGAAGAGCAAGAAGTCCAAGAAGAAGTAAGTGGTGCAGTGGCTCGCCCGGCCGATCCGGGCGAGCCGCTCCGCTTCCGGCAGGAGAGAACCCGCTACAGGCCGGCGTCCAGCGGGGCGTCGAGTTTCAGGCCCGGATGGCGGCCGGCCACCGTGCGCATGCGCCACCGGTGGGCGAACACCGCCAGCAGCGCGCCGTCGCGGACCCGGGTCATCACCTCGACCTGGGACTCGCCGCGCAGCATCTCCTTGCCGTCGGCGTCGGTGACGGCGGCGATCTCGTACGGCAGCCGGTCGAGATGCACCTTCACCCCGAACTCCGACTCCAGGCGGAAGCTGGCGACCTCGAACTGCATCGGCCCGACGGCGGCCAGCACCGGCAGGCCGTCACCGCGGGAGTCGGAGCGCAGCACCTGGACCACGCCCTCGCCGTCGAGCTGTTCGATGCCGCGGCGGAACCGCTTGTACGCGCCGGTGTCGTCGGTACGGCAGACGGCGAAGTGCTCCGGCGGGAACGACGGCAGCGGCGGATACTGCACGGGCTTGTCGGCGTAGAGGGTGTCGCCGATGCCCAGGGCCGTCGCGTTGACCAGGCCGACCACGTCGCCGGGGAACGCCTCGTCGATGGTGTCGCGGCCCTGGCCGAAGACCTGCTGGGCGTACTTGGTGGTGAACGGCCGCCCGGTGCCGGCGTGGGTGACGACCATGCCGCGCTCGAACCGGCCGGAGCAGATCCGCATGAACGCCACCTGGTCACGGTGCGCCTTGTTCATGTTCGCCTGGATCTTGAACACGAACCCGGAGAACCCGCTGTCCACCGGCTGGTCGGTACCGGACACGGTGGGCCGGGCGGTGGCCGGCGGCGCCAGCTCGACCAGGATGTTGAGCAGCTGCCGTACGCCCAGGTTGGCGACCGCCGCCCCGAAGAGCACCGGCGTGCTGGTGGCGCCGAGGAAGGTCGCCTGGTCGTGGTCGGCGCCGGTCATCTCGAGCAGCTCGAGCTCCTCGTTGGCGGTGACCCACTCCGCCCCGTACCGCTCGGCGGCCTCGCTGTCGGCCATCTCCTCCTCGATGGCCAGGTCGGCGCCGCCGGGGGAGCGCTGCATCCGGGTGAACACCCCGGTGCGCCGGTCGATGACGCCGTGGAAGTGCCCGGCGATGCCGACCGGCCAGGTCAGCGGCGTCGGTTTGAGCCCGATCCGCTGCTCGATCTCGTCCATCAGCGCGAGCGCCTCGTGGCCGGGCCGGTCCCACTTGTTGATGAACGTGATCACCGGGATGGCCCGCTGCCGGCACACCTCGAACAGCTTCAGCGTCTGCGGCTCCAGGCCCTTCGCCGCGTCGAGCAGCATCACGGCGCTGTCGACGGCGGTGAGCACCCGGTACGTGTCCTCGGAGAAGTCGGCGTGACCGGGCGTGTCGAGCAGGTTGATGACGGTGTCGCCGTAGGAGAACTGCAGCGCCGCCGACGTGACCGAGATGCCACGCTGCTGCTCCATCGCCATCCAGTCGGAGACGACACCCTTGCGGTCACCCTTGCCGTGCACCGCGCCGGCCTGGCCGATCACTCGCGCGTGCAGGGCGAGCGCCTCGGTCATCGTCGACTTGCCGGCGTCCGGGTGGGAGATCACCGCGAACGTACGCCGTCGCGCCGCCTGGGCAGCGACTCCCGCCGCCGATGTCAGCACGCTTTGACTCACCGATCCACACCCCTCACGAAACGGTGGCGGCCACCGGCCGCCACCCCGCAACCATAACTTCAGGTACGGCCGTCGCGTTCCTGAGCCTGTCGCAGTGAGCGCTCGTAGGGCACCCAGTCGGCCAGCCGGACCGGCAGTCCCTCGGCTTTCAGGCGTTTCACGACCGCCGGATCGTCGTCGACGATCACCGCGATCGCGCCGTCGCGGGCCAGCCGGCGCAGTTGGGAGAGCTTGTAGTCGCGGGCGGGCCGCCGGTCGTCGTCGGGGCGCATCAGCAGCCGTCCGGCGGGCAGCCCGTGCCGGGCGAACCAGCGCTCGGTGACCGGCCGCAGCCACTCGGGCCGCCCGGTCAGCCAGACCAGGTCGTGGTCACGGGCGTAGTGATGGACCAGGTCGGTCCCCTCGGTCAGGGGTGGGTCCCGGTCGGCGGCCCGGAAGAACCGGGCCCAGTCCTTCGGTGGGCGGGCGACGTGGCGCAGGCGGTGCCGGACGTCGGCGACCACCCCGTCGACGTCGAAGACGGCAAAGGGCATGGGATCAGTGTGCCGCCTTGATCCGGTCGACGATCTTGCGGCGGTCGCCGTCGTCGGCGCCGAGGTCGGCGGCGTCCACGGCGGCCAGCAGCGGCGCCCGCTCGGCCTCGGTGAACCGGCGCAGGTTCGCCTCGGCCAGCACCAGCGCCTGGTGCTGCTCGGTGGCCGTGACCGGGACACTGATCGCGCTGGTCAGGGTCGCCGCGTCGACCAGCCGCGGGTCACCCTGCATGAGCCCGAGCAGCAGCACCCGGACCGGCCCGGACGCCACCGGGAAGACCGCCCTGATCTCCGCCGGGTCGAAGGTGCGCTGGCCGGCGAACGCGGCCGCCCGGGTGAGCAGGTGGTCCTGGACCTGCTTGCGGACGGTGTAGTAGGTGCCGCCGACGAGCTGGGTGTGGATCACCCCGTACGCCTCGGCGATCTCGGCCAGCTCGGTGTTGTCGAGCAGCCGCGCGGTCCCCGGGGCGCCGTGCCGGGCGATCTGCCGCACCAGCCGCAGCTCGAACCCGCCGGCGCCCACCAGGAGCGCCTCCAGGTGCGGCAGCACGAACGGGCTGAGCAGCAGCAGGCCGCCGGCGATCAGCATGACGACGAGCGCGGCGCCCGGATCGGGGGAGAAGAACGTCTTCCACCCGGCCACCAGCAGGGCGGCCACTCCGGCGCCCCCGACCGCCCACAACCACCATCGATTCATGTGGCAGAACCTATCGGGTCACCCCGCGAGGCCGGTACGGGCCGGACCTCGGCGGCTGATCTCGTCCGCGCGGGGTGACGCGTGTTCCCGGCCGGGATGTCGTCGCCGAACGGGTCAGGCCGGGCCGAGACGGGCGGGTTTGCCCTCGGCGGCGGGCGCGAGCAGTTCCGCGGCGACCTCGGCGGCGCTGATCCGGCCCGGCACGGTGCGCTCGGCGATCAACGCGCTGACCACGGCTGCCGCGAAGGATGTCCCGCTCCACCGCGCGTACCCCTGAAAGGTCTTGTCGTGCCTGGTCGCCGGAGCGGGCCCGGCGCCGTCGGGATCCTCCCAGACCGACACCGTGCCGCTGAGATAGGTGCTCTCCAGATCGGTGCCGGGCGCCAGCGCGGTGATCCACGGGCCCTTCGCGCTGAACGGGGCGCCCTCCGCCCCGACCGCGACGACGTTCGGGAACGCAGCCGGGAACGCCGGCTGATGATCCCGCCCGTCCGCCAGATAGCCGTGGTTGCCGGCCGCGGCCACCACCACGGTGTCCCGGCCCAGACGCTCCAGGGCGGTCGCCAGCACCAGCGGCCCGTCGCCGTCGTCGGTGTAGCAGACGAACGACAGGTTCAGCACGTCCGCACCCGCCCGGCCCGCCGCGACGATCTGATGGGCGGTGGTCCAGGCGTCGGCGGTGCCGTCCAGCACCGGATGCACGCTCAGGGTCGCCGCCGGGGCGTGCCGGCGCACCAGCCCGGCGATGAACGTGGCGTGACCGGCCTCCGCACGCACCGGCCGGCCGTCGCCCGCGCCCGGATAGGGACCGGTCCACGCCCCGGTCAGGTAGTCGTGGTTCACCATCGCGGTGTCGATCAGCCCGACGACGACGCCGTTCGGGGTCGCGCCCGGCCGGTCGGCCCACGCCGGTCGCGCGATCGCCACCGGCGCGCCGCCGCCACCGTGCGACACCTCCCCGGAGGCGGGCGCCGCCCCCGATCCACCCGCCGTCCGGCCCTGGATCCCAGCAGCCCGTCCGTCCTGCGTCGCCGCGGACGCGGGGGCCGCTGCGGACCTCTGGCGGCCGTGCACCTCGCCGACCATCCGGTTCTTGCCGAGCAACGGCGACCAGCCGCAGTACTGCCGTCCGAACCCGGCGCGCACCGCCGCCAGGATCCGGTCGAGCGGCGGCCCGCCCCGGTCACCGCCGATCTGCGCCCAGGACTCCAGCGCCGTGGCCGCCCGTTCCGGATCCGGCAGCGTCACCAGGGCCAGCTCCAGCGCGTCACTGGTCTGCGCGCCGGCGTGCAGCCGTCCCGGGTCGCTCCCGGCCCTTTCGCGGGCCTCGTCCAGCGCGGTCAGCACCATCCCCAGGTGTGGCAGCGCGACGACCACCTGGGTCGGCTCGGCAACAGAAGTCATAAAATCCAGATTAAACATATTTTGTACGGTTAACGCCCGGCCTTTTCCGCCGGACGCGATCGTGTCGCCGGGGGGTCGTCATCCCGCGGCCCCGGTCACGGCCGCGGTCCGGCGCCACCCGGCTCGACCCGCCGGCCGTGGGAGCTGCCGGACTTCCACAACCGGCCGGCCCTCCCGTCCCGGGCCGGCCCAGAGCGCTGGAGCGGCCCTCGAACCGGCTGATCTTGGGGCCTGTCGGGCGGACTGTGGTGGCAGCTCTGACGGCGGCTGGTCGGGGAGCCGGCGGGCAGGTTTCTGGCCGCTCCCAGGGCCGGCCGGCGGTGGGGCCGGCCCGGACCGGGACGAGGCGTGGCGTTGCCGGAAGGGGCAACAGGTGGAAGCGGAGATCGTGGTGGCGGCCGACGCCGCGGAGGCGTTGCGGCTGGCCGCCGTCGAGCCCGCCCGCGCGCGGCAACTGGCCCACGCCGCCGATCGGGCCGCCCGCGCCACCGGCGACCGGATCGGGCGCAGCGTCGCCCAGCGCGCCCTCGGCGTGGCCGCCCTGCAACTGCGGGACCTCGACGAGGCCGTCACCCGGCTGCGTGCGGCGGTGTCGCTCGCCCGGCGCTCCGGCGCGACCACCCTGGCCGGCGAGGCCCGGACCAGTCTCGCGTCGGCGCTGGCGCTCAGCGGGTCCGCCGGGTCGGCGTTCCGGCAGATCGCCACCGCGCTGCGGGAGTTGCACGGGCCTGCCGCCGCGCGGGCCCGGGTTCAGCAGGCGGCGATCCTGCAGGAGCTCGGCCGCGTCGACGAGGCGCTGGCCGCGGTCCGGCCCGCGCTGCCGGTGCTGCGCCGGGCCGGTGACGTGCAGTGGGAGGTCCGCGCGCTCAACAACCGCAGTCTGCTGCACCTCGAACGGCGGGCGTTCGCCGCGGCCGAGGCCGACCTGCTGACCGCCATCGAGCTGTGCGTCCGGCACGGGCTCGACCTGCCGCGAGCGTACGCCGAGCAGAATCTCGGCTGTCTGCGCGCCGGCCGCGGTGAGGTGCCGGCGGCGCTGGCCAGTTTCGACCGGGCCGAGGAGCACTACCGGCGGCTCGACATGCGGGTCGGGTCGCTGCTGGTGGACCGGGCCCGGCTGCTGCTGTCGGTACGGCTCGTGGGCGAGGCCCGGGCCACCGCCGAGGCGGCCGTCGCCGCGTACGCCGAGCAGCGCCGGATCAACCTGCCCGAGGCACGGCTGCTGCTGTCCACGGTGGCCCTGGTCGAGGGGGATCTCCCGGCGGCCGAGGAGGCGGCCCGGCAGGCGGCGCGGGAGTTCCACCGGGCCGCGCGCCGGGAGCTGCTGGCCCTGGCCCGGCACGCCCGGCTGCAGGTGCGGATGGTCCGCGACCGCAGCAGTGTGACGCCCGCGCAGGCGCGCCGCTGCGCCGACGACCTCGCCCGGGCGGGCTGGCTGGTGCCGGCGCTGGAGGCGCGGCTGATGGCCGGACTGCTGGCGCTGGACCGCGGACGGCGTACCGAGGCTCGTGCCGATCTGGAACAGGCGAGCCGGGCCCGGTCCGCCGGCCCGGCGGAGGCGCGTGCCCGGGCCTGGCTCGCCGAGGCGATGCTGCGCCGCGCCGACGGCCACCGCTCCGGAGCGCTGCGGGCCGTGGCGGCCGGGCTGCGGATCCTCGAGGACCAGCAGGCTCTGCTCGGCGCCACCGAGCTGCGCGCGCACATGTCCGCCCACCGCGGCTCGCTCGCCCGCCTCGGGGTGGACCTCGCGCTGGAGAACGGCAGCCCCCGCGCGGTGTACCGGTGGGCCGAACGGCGGCGGGGCATCACCGCGGTCCCGCGCCCGGTGCGCCCGCCCCGCGACCCGGCGCTGGCCGCGCTGCTCACCGAACTGCGGGCCACGATGACCACGATGGAGGCGGGCGGCCCCACCCCGGCCCTGACCCATCGCCAGGTGACCCTCGAACGCGAGATCCGCGACCACTGCCGCCGCACCGACGGCTGCGGGACCGGCCCGTCCCGTCCCGGCCCACCGGCGATCGCGGAACTCGCCGCCCGGCTCGGCGACGCGGCCCTGGTCGAGTACGTCGAGCTGGACGACCATCTGCACGCGGTGACCGTGGTGTCCGGGCGGACCCGGCTGCACCGGCTGGGTCCGCTCACCGAGGTGACCGGCTGCCTGCGCCACCTGCCGTTCGCCCTGCACCGGCTGGCCAGCGAGCACACCACCGCGGCGAGCGCCGCCGCGGCCCGGACGGTGCTGGCCCGTGCCGCCGCCACCTTCGACCGGGCGCTGCTGCGGCCGCTGCGGCTCGGCGACCGGCCCCTGGTGCTGGCGCCCAGCGAACAGCTGCGGTCCCTGCCGTGGTCGATCCTGCCGTCCTGCGCCGGCCGGCCGGTGACCGTGGTCCCGTCGGCCCGCCTGTGGCTGGACGCGGTCCACCGCCGTACCGATCGGCCCGGCCCGGTGCTGGTGGTCGCCGGACCGGGGCTGCGTGACGCCTGCCGCGAGGCCGAGGCGGTGGCCCGCCGCTACCCGGATGCGGTGCGGCTGCTCGGCGACGCGGCCGCCGCCGACCGGGTCGCCGCGTCGATGGCCGGCGCCCGGCTGGTGCACGTGGCCGCGCACGGCGACCTGCGGTCGGACAACCCGCTCTTCTCGGCGCTGCGGCTGGCCGACGGCCCGTTCACCGTCTACGACCTGGAACTTCTGGAACGCCCGCCGCAGCACGTGGTGCTGGCCGCCTGCGACGCCGGCCGGGGCCAGCCGGTGGCCGGCGAGGAGGTCCTCGGGCTCACCACCGCGCTGCTCGGCCAGGGCACCCCGACCCTGACCGCGCCGGTGATCCCGGTCCCCGACGCCGAGACGGCCACCCTGATGGACGGTTACCACGCGGGGCTGGCCGCCGGGCGGTCCCCGGCCGAGGCGCTGGCCGCCGCCCAGCAACGCACCCGCGACGACGGCGGGCCGGCTCTCGCGGCGGCGGCCGGGTTCGTCTGCCTCGGCGCCGGGCTGGCTCCGCTCACATCCTGATCCAGTCGGTCCTCAGCCGTACCGGCCCGGCCTCCACCCGCAGCCGGAACGGCTCGCCCACCGGCACGTCGACACTGAAACAGCCCACCTCGTCGATCTGCGCCTCGGCCGTCGGCCCCTGTGCCCCCTCGGCCGTCAGCCGGCCCGGCCCGGGCGGGATCAGCTGTCCGATCAGCTGCTCGGCGTCCCGTTCCACCTGCACCTCGGCGCTCTCGCCGGTGAACAGCACGGTCCGGTTCCCGGCCGTGCCGGAGCGCACCGAGGCGCCGGCGTCGATCAGCGAGTCGTAGGTGAGCCCGGCCAGCTCCAGTTCCTCGTCGATGCCGCGCCAGGTCCACACGGCGCCGGCGGCCCGTACCCTCTCCGTCAGGTGCCCGGACTCCCGCATCGCCGCCGCCAGCTCGCCCACCAGCATGTCGTCGGCCTCCTCGTCGGTCGTGCTCATGACCCGCCACCTCTTCCTGGTCGTTACCGGCTGTCGGTTCTATGCCATTCCGCTGATGTGCGGGCATGCGCGCAGGCGTTCCAGGGCCCGTGCCCGGGTCGGCCCGATGCTGCCGATCCTGATGTTCAGCCGCCGGCTGATCTCGGCGTACGACGGCTGCGGATCCTCGATCAGCAGGAGCAGCAGCTCACGCTGATGGTCCGGGAGCACGGCCAGGCCCGCGAGCAGCGCCTGGTGCCGGGCGACCCGGATCAGGTGCTCGTCCGGGTCGCCGGCCGGGGCGGCCGAGAGCGGCTCGTCCCCGGCGTGGGTGTCGGCGAGGGGATCGTACGGCCGGGTCCGTTGTGTCGCCCGGACCTGCCGCAGGCACTCGTTCCGGCTGGTCGTGATGATCCACATCGGGAGGGCGCGGGGTTCGCGCAGCTCACCGAGGTGCTCCAGCAGCCGCAGCCACACCGTCTGGGCGACATCGTCGACGTCCGTGCCGTGCAACCGGAATCCGTGCGCCACCGACGCCACGAGCGGCGTGAACCGGGCGACCAGGTCCTTCCAGGCCGCCTCGTCCCCGTCCACGGCCGCGGCCACGAGATCGGTCACGTCGAAGCTTTCGTTCACCCCCTGAGGATCACGGCGATCCCGCGGTTGATACCGGATTACGAAGAAAGTCCCTACCGGCAGGACGACGTGGTCCGCGGTATCAGCGGCGTTCCCCGCCGATCAGACAAGGGAGGCCAGTACGAACGGGGAGCCGACATGTCCGTGGAGTTGATTGATCTTCGCAGCGACACCATGAGCCGTCCCACACAGGCGATGCTGCACGCCATGATGACCGCCGACCACGGCGACGACCGGTTCGGCGAGAGCGCCGCCACGCGGGCCCTCGAGGATCACTGCGCGGCCCTGTTCGGCAAACAGGCCGCCCTGTTCATGCCGTCCGGGACGATGAGCAACCAGATCGCGCTGCGCATCCTCGCCGGCCACGGCCGCGAGGTGCTGTGCGAGGCCGGCCACCACCTCAACGTCCACCAGGCGTCGTCCGCCGCCGCCCTCGCCGGGGTCGCCGTCAACGCCGTCACCACCACCGACGGGTTCCTGCGCCCGGAGACCGCGGCCCGGGCCATCGGCGACCGCGCCCGCTGGATCGCGGAACAGCCGGCCACCGGCCTGGTGTGGACCGAGAACACGGTGTCCGGCCGCGGCGGCCGTGTCTACCCGCTGGCGCTGCTCACCGACGTCAAACACTGGAGCACCCACCACGGCATCGCCGTCTACCTCGACGGCGCCCGCATCATGCACGCCGTCGCGGCCACCGGCACCACCCCCGCCGCCTGGGGCCACACCAACGACGCGATGACGCTGAGCTTCACCAAGGGGCTCGGCGCGCCGATGGGCGCGGTGCTGCTGGGCACCGAGGACTTCATCGGCACGGCCCGCCGCTACCGCCAGTGGTACGGCGGAGCCCTGCACCAGTCCGGCCCGATGGCCGCGGCCGCACTGTGGGCGCTGCGCCACAACAGCGCACGCCTCGCCGAGGACCACGCCGGCGCCGCCTTCTTCGCGTCCGTGCTGGCGGAGTCGCCGCACTTCGTCGTCGAACGGCCGGACACCAACATCGTGCACGCCGACGTCAGCCGGCTCGCCTGCACGCCGGGCGAGTTCGTCACCCGCGCCGCCGCGGCCGGGGTGCGTCTGCTGCCCGTTCGCCGGACGTCGGTGCGAGCGGTCTTCGACGTCCGCACACCTCGGCATCGGGCGGTACGCGCGGCCGAACGCCTGATCGCCGTGGCGGGTGAAGTCCGTCCGGTGCGCGGGACGGCCCGGTCGCGGTGGTGGGACCGGATCGAGGCGCCCCATCCGGTGACCGTCTCCCACCAGGCACACAGCCGTACCTGGGGCTGATCGCCGCCCTCCCGGCCGCCGTTCCGCCGCGTCGCGCTGTCCTGCCGTGGCCGCGTCACCGGCTCGTCGGCCCGCGGCTCTGCCGGCCTGACCCGGCCACTGCTGGGCAGCGCGCCTGCGGCCATTCGCCGCTGGCCGCCGCCGCTGGCCGCCGCCGCTGGCCGCCGCCGCTGGCCGCTCGGCTTCTCGGTGCTCGGCCAGGAGGCGCGGTTCGAAACCGGGCGCCGCGCCGGCCCCTACTCCTCTGTCGGCGGTGTGGTTGAGGTCAGGGCGGCGGGCGTGGCTCCGGCCCGTCGCCCGCGTGGCCCGGGGAGAGCCAGGGTGCCGGGCCGGCGTCGTGACCCTGGTCAGGCGGCCCGGTCGAAGGTCAGCGCGGCATGGCGGGGGACGGCTCGCCACAGGTCGTACAGGTGGGGGTTGTCGGAAACGGTGGCACGGACGGCGGCCAGCGCGGCGGCTCGCGCCGGGCCCGGTGGGGTGTGGTCGAAGCCGGTGTCGCCGGTGGCCAGCGTGTGGAAGCCGGCGAACCGCATGTCGAGGCTCACCTGCCAGAGAGCCGGACCGCCGGGTGCCGGGAGGGTGAACTGGCGGGCGAAACTCAGCATGGCCGTACGATCCGCCCACGAATAGCGGCCCCACTGAACACGAAAACCGTCGTCACCGAGACCGTCGAAGCCGGTCTGGACGAACTCGGTGAACGCCAGCCACGCCGACTCGACGTCGGTGACGGTGTGCGGATCGACGTGATAGTTCAGCAGCAGGCGCTCGAAGATCTCACCCGGGGTCTCCGACCGTACGGCCTCCGCCGCCACCCGGAACGTGTCGCGGCCTCGCCGGTCGGTCGCGCCGTGCCCGAGCCGGATCAGCACGGTGTGGTCGTCGTCCCGGCCGACCACGTCGCAGCGCAGGTCGAGCGCGGTGGGCAGCCGGGAGCCGCGGACGTCACCGATGTCCAGCAGGGGCGCGTGCCCCAGGATGACGGCGGCCGAACCGTCGGACTCGGCCAGGTGCACCTCGACCCGCACGGGCCAGGTTCCGGTCACATCGATCGCTGTCGCCGTTACGTAGTGCACCTCACCGATCGTGCCCTATCGGCGCATCCCGGAGGCCACCAGGGGCGGCCTCCGGGCGTACCGGATGATCATGCTCGTCCGCCGCCGGGACGAAAATCGGCGACTCGGCGGTTGAGGCACGCTTTCCCGGCCGGCCCCTCAACCGATGGTCCAGGCGGTGACGTTGTTCCGCCGGGCTTGCTTGCGGTCGGCCCGTCGGCGAACCGGTAGCGGCGATGCCGTTCGGCAATCGCCTGTGCAGAGGTGATCGGTCAGAGGACGGTGCAGGTGGTTCCGTTCAGGGTGAACGCGGCCGGGACCGGGTTGCTGCCGGTCCAGCTGCCGAGGAAACCGAGCGAGGTGGAGCCGCCGGCCGGGAGGCTGCCGTTCCAGGTGGCGTTGGTGACGGTCACCGCGGCGCCGGACTGGGTGACGGCGCCGCCCCACAGCTGGCTGACCTGCTGACCGCCGGTGAACTGCCAGGCCAGCTTCCACGAACCGAGCGCGACACCGCCGGTGTTGGCGACCTTGACGTCACCCTGGAAGCCGCCCGGCCAGCTGCCGGTGACCCGGTAGGTGACGGCGCAGGATCCGGTTCCGGTGCTGGTGCTCGTGCTCGGTGACACGCTGGCGCTCACACTCGGCGAGGGGCTCGCGGAGGTCTCGATCTTCGTCGGGTCGGCCACGCCCCAGTACGCCTGCTTGGCCTGCAACCGGGTGTCGAACAGCAGCGGCGCGTCCTTGCGGGTCACCGGGAACGTGTCCAGCCACGTGTTGTCGTCGGCGAGGCCCCACAGGGTGACCGACGTGATCTCACTGCTGTACCGGCGGAACAGGGCGAACATGTCGCGGTAGACGTACGCCTGCTTGAGCAGCCGGTCCGCGGGCGGCGTCGGGAAGGTCTCGCTGTTGCTGGTGTAGATGCTGACGTCCATCTCGGTGATCTGTTGATCGATGTTGAGTGGCATGAACTTCGTCAACATTGATTCAGTATCGACGAGTGACGGCCAGTTGATGTTGATGTGCATCTGGTGGCCGACGCCGTCGATCGGCACACCCTCGGCCTTCAACTGCTGAATCAGGGTGAACAGGAAGTCCCGCTTGGCCGGCACATTGGTGTTGTAGTCGTTGATGTAGAGCTTCGCGTGCGGCGCCACCTCACGGGCCACCCGGAACGCGGTGCGGATGTAGTCAAGACCGGTCACGTTGTACCAGGTGCTGCGGCGCATGCCGTCCGGCTGGCTCTCGTCGATCACCTCGTTGACCACGTCCCACACGCCGATGTCGGTGCCGTAGTGGGCGGCCACGTTGCGGATGTGGTTCTCCAGCCGGCCCAGCAGCAGCGTCTTGTTCTCGGCGGTCGCCGTCATCGGCTGGCCGTCCGCGCCGGTGAACACCCACGACGGTGTCTGGTTGTGCCAGACCAGGGTGTGCCCGCGCACGGCGAGGCCGTTGGCCTTGGCGAAGGCCATCAGCGGGTCGGCCTGGGTGTAGGTGAAGGTGTTCTCGGTCGGCTCGGTGGCGTCCCACTTCAGCGCGTTGCCCGGGGTCACCGAGTCGAAGTGCTTGGTGAGAAGCCGGCCGTGCTCGGTGACGGTCTCCGCGCCGGTGATCGCGGCGCCCACCGGGAACTCGGTGACGACGTCCTTCACCGAAGGGATGTCGGTCTGCACCGGCAGCGCCGGCACATACGCGGCGGTCACGTCGTCGATGTGGAACGACTCGGTCGTCGACGCGGTCTCCACGTAGACGCGCAGGAGGTCCACGTCGGCCGCGAGGGTGTAGCGGCCGGTCAGGTTGACCCAGGCGCCGCTGGTCACGGCGGTGTTCCCGACGACCTGGTCGTAGGAGGCGACACCGGCGGTGTGGCGTTCCACGCTCAGGCGGGCGTTGTCCGAGCCGGACGCCATCCGTACCCACACCGAGATCGTGTAGGCGGTGCCCTTCTCGAAGGTGCCGAACACGTCCAGGGAGGGGCCCTGCCAGGTGGCGGTGCGGCCGCTGACCAGCAGGCTGTTCGTGCCGCCGTGCGCGACGGCGGTGCTGGGCGCGAGCGTCTCGGCCGAGCGACCGGCCCAGCCCTGGACGGTGCCGTCCTCGAAGTCGCTGGTCAGTACGGTGATGGGGGCGGGATCTGCGGCGGCGTCGGCGGTCGCGCTGACGACGGCGACGGTTGCCGCGGCGGTCAGAGCGGCCAACGCCAGGCGGGGGAGAGCGCGCACGAGCGGGCTCCTTCGGGGGGAGAAGAGGGAGATTGAGCGACATCGTTACATGGGAGCGCTCCCATTACAACGGTGTTGCGGGGCGGTGTCCGGAGGCGGATTCTCCGAGGGCGCAAAACGGGAATGTGAGTATTTGTCGTAGCTAGGCTCCGGGTCATGCTGTTTCGACGAATCATGGTCGCCGTCGGCGCGGCCGCATCAGTAGCCGCCGGCGGCGCCGCCACTCTGGCAGCCACACCCGCCTTCGCCGAACCCGCCGCCGGTCCGGTTGCTTCGGAGGCAGGCGGCGCCCCAGCGCTGACCGGCGCGGCCGCCCTCACCCCAGCCCTCGGCGGGCCGGCCGCAGTCGCAGTCGGCCCGGCCGCAGCCGGCGCCGTCTCACCCGCATGGGAAGCCGCAGTCGCAGTCGGCCCGGTCGCAGCCGGCGCAGTCTCACCTGCACGGGTAGTCGCGGGCGGCTCGCCCGGCCTCGCCGTGGACACCCTCCGCACCGGAATCGCGGAGCCGTCCACCCAGGACACCGCCTTCCTCCAGGCTGCCAACGAGATCAACCTCGCGGGCATCGCGCAGGGCCGCATCGCCTGGACCAGGACCACGAACGCCGAGGTCAAGGAGATCGCCGGGCGGTTCATGGTCGATCACATCCGGCTCAACGCGGAGATCACCGAGGCCGCCCGGAAGCTGAAGCTCAAGCTCAACGCCACCCCGAACGCCGAGCAAATCGCTGTCGCCGAGCGTTACCAGGCCGCGTCGGCCGGGTCGTTCGACTTGCTCTATCTCTCCACCCAGCTGGAACTTCAGCAGGAGGCGAAGCGGATCGCCGACGCCCAGGTGGCCCGGGGCAGTGACGCGAGCATCAAGCAGGTCGCCGCCGAGGCCGCGCCGATCCTGGCCGGCCACCAGAAGATGCTGAGGGACGCCACCAGCTGATCGATATCAGGCTGGATTCCTAGGATGCTCTAGGCGTGGTGCGGCGCGTCCCCGTACCACCGGCTCTTCGCGGAAAACCCTCCCCCATGATCGAATTCCGGAGACCGATCATGGGGGAGGGTTTTCGCGTGAGTGACATCCGGCAGTTCCGGTGGAGCGACTACGACCGGGTCGTCGAGGTGTGGCGGCAGTCCGGCGCCGACGTTCTGTCCCGGGCCGAACTCGAGGCGAAGCTGGTCCGTGATCCCGAGCTGTTCCTCGTGGCTGCGGCGGGGGAGGACATCGCCGGCGTGGTGCTGGGCACCTACGACGGGCGGCGGGGCTGGATCTTCCGGCTCGGCGTCCACCCGGGACACCGGCGGCGCGGGGTCGCCACCCGGCTGATCGCCGAACTGGAGGTACGGTTCCGGGCGCTCGGCTGCCCGCGGATCAACCTGCTGGTTCGGCCGGACAACGAGGCCGGCCTGCGGTTCTGGCAGAGCCTGGGCTACCTGACCTATCCGGACGTGCTGTGCAGCAAGCCAGTATCCTAACTTCCTAGGATGCCTTAGGGATCGTGCGGCGAGCCGCACGACAACCCTCGAAACGACGGCTTCGCCGACCAGAACCAAAAGATTCAGGCGCCTCTTGAGGAGAGGTGCGGGTGTGCGGGCTCCGGGGACAGAGGGAACGCCGCTAAATCGATTGACCTGGTTCGAGGGCGACTCCATGGTGGCGGGACACCACGGCTCGTGGACCCGGCAGCGCGGAGAGGCAGCAGCGTCACATGGAGATTCGTTCCACCAGCGGGCAGGACCTTGAGGTCTTCGTCGACACGATTCTCGCGGCGTTCGGGCGGTTCCGGGACGGCCCGGCCGAGGGCGCCGGGAATCTGTGGTCGGCATACGAGATGGACCGCAACCTGCTCGCGGTGACGAGTGACGGGCGGCCGGTGGGCACCGCGGGCGCGTACTCCTTCGAGTTGACCCTGCCCGGTGAGATCGTCGCCCCGGCCGCCGGCGTGACCGGCGTCGGCGTGTTGCCGTCGCACCGCCGTCAGGGTGTGCTGACCGCGATGATGCGACGGCAGATCACCGAGTTCCGGGCGCGGGGCGAGTTCCTCGCGGTGCTGCTGGCGACCGAGGCGACGATCTACGGCAGGTTCGGCTACGGGCCGGCGACCTACGCGCAGCGGCTGACGGTGCCACGGCATCGGGCGGGCTTCGCCGCGCCGAGGGGGCCGGTGGCTCGGCCGGGTCGATCGAGCTGCTGCGGCGCGCGGATTGCGGTGAGATCTTGGAGGAGGTGTACGACCGGTACCGTCGCGGGCAGCCCGGTGCGTTGTCGCGGCCGCACCGGTGGTGGGCCAATGGCGCCGGGCAGTCGCCGGTGTCCTCGGCGCCGCGGCACGTCGCCGTGCACCGGGATGCGGACGGGGTGCCCGACGGGTATGTCAGCTATGCGCTCGACGACGCCGACACCCTGATCGTCGACGAGGTCGTCACTGCCGATGACGGTGTGGACGCGGCGCTGGTGCGGTTCGTGCTCGGGCACGATCTGGTGCCGCAGGTGCTGTTCAAGCGGATGCCGGTCGATCATCCGCTGCGGTGGCAGCTCGCGGATTTCCGGGCCGGTCAGGTGACCGATGACAGCGAGTGGCTGTGGGTGCGGCTGCTGGACGTCCCGCGGGCGTTGACCGCGCGGGGCTGGTTCGCCGACGGCGAGCTGGTCCTGGACGTGGACGATTCGTTCCTGGGGGAGCGGGGGCGGTATCTGCTGACCGTGCGGGACGGCAAGGCCGAGTGTGTGCCGACCGGCCGGGAGCCGGATCTGTCGCTGGACGTGCGTGATCTCGGGTCGATCTGTCTCGGTGGCACCCTGCCGAGCGTGCTGGTGCGGGCCGGGCACATCCGGGCGCACCGGGTGGGCGTGGCCGCTCGTGCTGACGCGCTGTTCCGGGCGGAGCGTGCCCCGTACTGCGTGCACTGGTTCTGATCGGTTTTTTGGCGGGGCGCGCGGTGGGGCGCGGTGGTGGTGTGCGCTGACGGGCCGGATTCGGGGTTTCGTCAGGTGAGGGTGGCGTGTGCGGCCCGGGCTGCTCTGCCGGTTCCGGTGAAGCCGGTGAGCCACTGTCGCAGGGTGCCGCCGGGTGCCGGGGGTGTGAGGTCTGCCAGGAGTTCGACCAGGGCGAACAGGCCGGTGTGGGTGCGTTCGAGGGTGGGCAGGAGGGCGGCCAGGACGGCGGCCACGTCGGGGCCGCGGCCGGCTTCGGCGACGGTTCGCAGGGACGATGCCCAGCGTTGCAGGGGTGTGGTGGGGGCGAGCCAGGCCATTGCGGCGCCCAGGTCGGCGGGTGGGAGGCGGTGGGGGACGAGATCGATCACCGCGTCGGCGGCGGCTGTGCGGTCGGTGAGCCGGGCGGAGCCGAGGACGGCGGCGATGAGGATCCGGGCCGTCGGGGGCAGGGCGGTCCGGGCGGCGAGCAGTGGCCGTAGGACGCCGTCGCCGGTGATGCGGCCCGTGTCGCCGGCCGGCCATTGCAGGAGGGCCAGCGCGGCGGGGACGTCGCGGTTGGCCGGCCAGGTGGTGGCGAGCCAGGGCCACCATGCGGTCGCCAGGTACCGGTCCTGGTGTTCTTCGATGGCGCCGAGGGTGACGGTGGGCAGGAGCGGGTCGTCGTCGGTGGTGGGGAGGAAGGGTGTGGCCGCGGTGAAGCCGATGCCGCCGTCGGTCAGCAGGCGGGGGGTCAGTGCGGGTGCGCGGCCGGCTCCTGTGGTGTCGAGGCCGTGGGCTGTCAGGGTGGGCTCGTCGCCGTAGGGGGTGCGGGCTCGGGCGGCGGCGATCCACAGCGGGGCGTCGGTGGCGGTGATGGTGGCTGGTGGCGGGCCGCCGAGGGCGTAGCGCAGGGCTGCGCCGAACGGGCCGGGGACGGCGGTGGCGAGGTCGGGGCCGTGGGCGGCCGGGTCGGGGCCGGTGCGGAGCAGGGCGGCCACGGCGTCGGCCGGCCGGTGGGTGGTGGCCGTGCGGGTGGCCAGCACGGCCGGGTCGATCCAGCCGCCGGTGTGGGTGGGTTCGGCGAGGGGGGTGAATCGGGTGCCGGTGCGGAGGGCGTCGGCTATCTCGGTGGCCCGGGCGGTGAGGTGGATCGTCTTCGGGGCGGGTGGGTGGCCGGGCGCTGCCGGGGCCGGGTGGTCGGCGGCCGCGTACAGGACGGTGCCGAGGACGAGTAGGACGTCTGTTTCGCGGGGGTAGCTGGTGAGGCGGCGTTTCAGGCGTTGGGCGACGGTGCGCAGGCGGGTGGGGTCGGGGCCGAGGCGGGCGGCGGCGCACAGGGTTCGTTCCATGAGGTCGGCGTCGGCGGGGTTCTCGACGAGGATGGCGAAGGCCTCGGCCAGTTCGGTGTGGTCGGTGATCGGTGTGATCGGGGTCAGGGGTGGGGGCGTGGTGGGTGCGGGGGTGGTGACCGGCATGACGGGGGTGGGGGCGGATCGGCCGAGCATGCGGGCGGCGGCGGCGCGTACCTCGGGATGGGGGTGTTCGAGGGCGGTTTCGGCGAGTGGCGGGCCACCCAGTTTGAGGGCTTTGAGGGCGTTCGTCTTGCCGGGGGAGAGCACCGCGTCGGGCAGGCTGGGCGCGTCGGTGACGCCGAGGGTTCGGAGGGCGTCGAGTCCGATGGTGACGACCGGGCCGATCGGGGAGCGGAGCAGCAGGTCGTAGGCGGGTTGCCGGGTGGCGGTGTCGTCGCGGGTGGGTGCCAGGTCGTGGTGCAGGCGGACGAACCAGCCGGCGCGGTACGGGGAGGTGGCGTCGGCGAGGGCGGTGAGGGTGGCGTCGAGGACCTGGGCGCGGTCGGCGTACCCGGTGGTGATCAGGTCGAGGACCGTGTCGTGCCAGGTGAGGCCGGGGCGGACCAGTCCGCGGTCGGCGGCGGCCAGGCTGGGGGCCTGGTCGCGGTCGGTGTCGAAGAGGCGCCAGAAGATCCGGTCGAGCAGGTCCGGTTCGGCGAGCAGGCGTTCGGAGGTGCGGGGGGAGGAGGCGGTGTTCGGGGTGAATCGTCCGCCCGGCCATGTGCCGCTCTCCAGGTAGGAGCCGATGGTGGCGAGCACGTAGTCGTCGTCGGTGGGCAGGGTGACGGCGCCGTGTCGTTCCAGGGCGCGGACGCCGGCGAACGACCAGCCGAGTTCGCTGACGGTGGCCATCTCGCGGATCGCTGCTGCGGCGATGGCGTGGACGTGGGCGGGGCCGCGGGCGATCGCGATGCGTACCTCGTCGTCGGTGCGGGGCAGGACCTCGACCGGTGCGTCGGTGCGTTTGCGGGTGGCGATGCGGGACAGTTTCAGCCGGTGGTGGTCGGTGGGGCTGATGTCGCGGGGGGTGGCGTAGATCGTGTCGACGTCCCGGCTCAGTGATCGTCGTTCGTCGTCGGTGAGGCCGCACAGGAGTGGGACCACGTCGTCGTCGGGGACGGTCAGGAGTTCGGTGAGGCGGGACATCGGCGCAGCATAGAGCCCAGCTTTCATCCTAGGATGCTTTAGAAGTGGTGCGGCAAGCCGCACTGGACAAGATCAGAACGACGGCTTCGCCGACGACCACCCATTCTTTTGATCTTGGGGGTACGGCCGGAGCCGGTCAGCTGGGTGGTTGAGGGCGTCGTGTTCGCCGCTGCCGGCCCGAGCTCATCTGTCCTGTAGCTTGTCGCCGCTCACGCCGATGATGTGACCGGTGCGGTCGTAGGCCAGCAACACCGCGTCGGTGGCGTTGTTCGTGCTCACCGCGAAGCGGTGTGTGGTCATGCTGCGCTGGTCGACGACCGGCAGCATCTTCTCCGGTGCCGACATGTCCGGTGCGGTCCGCGGTGCCGGCAGTTCCGGCCACAGGGGCACGTCCACCGGTTTGGCGCCTTGCACCGGGATGTACGCCAGCCGAGCCACGTCCGGGCCGACCTGGCCCTCGATCCCGATGCCGCCGGCACCGTCGTCGCCGACGGAGAAGTTGAGTTGCAGGCCGCCCATCGCCTGGCCGGTGACGTCCGTGCAGATCCACCGGCCGTCGCGCAGCCCCATGCCGCCGCACGGATTGTCGCTGATCACCCGGGACCAGAGCGGATCGTGGGCGTTCTGTGCCGCGTACACCTGTGCGACGACCGCGCGGTCATGGGTGAGGGCCAGCATCCCGGCGATGCCGGCGGCGGCTGTTGTGCAGTACAGCAGGGCTGTACGTGGTCGTCCCACGACGGCGAGACCCGGCAGCAACCGCACCCGTCCGGCTGCTGCCGTCCAGAGGCTGATCGCCCCGCCGCAGCAGACCGCCACCGCGCACAGTGCTCGTGCGTTGTCGCGCAGGAACCCGCCGGCCGGCAGGACTGCGCCGACCTGTACGCACATGGTGAGCAGCACGATCGCTCCGGCGGCGATCCGGCTTCGTCGTGGACCGGCGACCAGCAGCATTCCGGCCAGTACCGTCCAGATCTGGTGATGGGTCCAGGAGACCGGTGACACGGCGACCGTCGCGCATCCGATCACCACCGCGGCGAGGGCCGGCTGTTCGCGCCGGTGGTATTCGCGGGCGCAGAGGAAGGCGACCAGGCACACCAGCGTTGCCAGGATCGCCCAGGCGGCGAGGCGTTCGTTCGTGGGGATCGCGTACCGCAGCAGGGTGCCGTTGAGGGACTGGTTGCCGGTGGAGGAGAGGTCGCCGATGCGTGAGGTGGTGAACACCGCTCGGGTCCAGAATGTCGCCGAGGCGGACGGCCACACCGCTGTGGCCGCCACGGCGCAGGCCATGAAGGTGATCGTGGCTCGCACCGCGTCGCGGCGGCGGCCTACCACCCACAGGTAGGGCACGAACAGCAAGGGGGTGAGCTTGATCGCGGCGGCCATCCCGATCAGTACGCCGCCGGCCCGGCGTGGCAGCAGTGCCAGCGCGTCGATGAGGGTGAGCAGCACGATGAAGATGCTGACCTGGCCGAACCGCAGGTTGCTCTGTGTGGGTGCGGAGGCCAGCAGGACGGTGGCGGCTGCGAGCGTCACCACGAGGAATCGCTGCCGGCCGGTGATGCCGTTGCGATGGGTGAGGGCCGCGGCGAGGGCTGTCACGGCGGCCACGGTGGCCAGTGTCCAGGCGATCTGTACTGCTGGTTCGGGTAGTGCGCCGAGTGGCCAGAACAGCAGTGCCGCGAACGGGGGGTAGGTGAACGGGTCGCCGTTCTCCGCGGCGTAGGAGTAGAGCGGTGTGCCGTCGCGTATCGCGCGTACCGCGCCGAGGTAGACGTGCAGGTCGGCCAGCCGGTCGTAGGCCGGGCGGGTCAGGGCTGAGGTGATCGACCAGATGGCCAGCAGGGTGAACGCGGCGGCGGCTGCGGAGACGGCGAGAGCCCGTGTTCGGGGTGTGAGTGTCGACCATGTTCGGGCCCAGGGGGAGATCGGTGTGGCTGGGCTGGTGCGGTGTTCGGTGGCTGTCACCGTGCTGCCGGCCGGGATCCGCGTTTACCGGGCACGATGCTCCTCGAAGTCGACCGCTGTTGACCGTCGGGGACGGTATCAAGGCTCGGTTGCGGCCGGGGTCGGCGTTTCGGGCAGGCCTGTGGGGCGGGGCGGGGTGGGTCGGGTGGTTTCCGGAGGGGGGTTCCTGATTCAGAGGGTGATGAAGGTGGGGGGTTCGTGGCGGAGGAAGTCGTGGTGGGAGATGTCCCAGCCGTAGGCGCCGGCGCGGGGGTAGAGCAGGAGGTCGCCGGTGCGCAGGTGGGTGACGTGTTGGTTGCGGGTGAGGACGTCGCGGGGGGTGCAGAGTTCGCCGACGGCGTCGACGGGGGTGTCGTAGATGGTGAGGCGGGGGTAGGGGTGGGGCCAGTCGTCGATGGGGATGACGGTGAAGGGGTGGGAGTAGCCCCAGGCGGCGGGTAGGCGGAAGTGGTGGGTGCCGCCGCGGAGGATGGCGAAGGTGCGGCCGTGGGTGGTTTTGAGGTCGAGGACTTCGGTGGCGTACCAGCCGGCGTCGGCGGTGAGGTAGCGGCCTGGTTCGAGGATGAGTTCGAGGTGGTCGGGGACGGTGACGGTGGACAGTGGGGTGAGGTCGATGGGGTTGCCGGTGAGGTAGTCGATGCCGAGGCCGCCGCCGGCGTTGACGATGCGCAGGGGGATGTCGTGGGTGTGGGCGGTGCGGGTGGACCAGTCGATGGCGTCGGTGAGGAAGCGGGCGTGGGCGGCGCCGTCGAGGTTGTTGGAGACGGCGTGCAGGTGGAAGCCGATGACGCGCAGGCCTTCGGGGATGTCGGCGAGGACGTGGGGGAGTTGGTTCTCGTCGATGCCGAAGGGGGTGGGGGTGCCGGTCATGGTGTGGCTGCCGGTGAGGGGGGTGCCGGTGCGGTTGATGCGCAGGCAGATGTCGGCGGTGATGCCGAGGGCGGCGAGGCGGCGTAGTTCGTGGGGGCTTTCGACGTTGAGCAGGGCGCCGGCGGTGGTGGCGGCGGCGAGTTCGGTGTCGGTTTTGGCGGGGCCGCCGAAGACGATGCGTCGGGCGCCGGCCTGTATTGCCAGGGTGAGTTCTCCGCCGGAGGCGACCTCCAGGCCGTCGCATTCGGTGGCGAGGGTGTGGATGACGTCGGGGTGTCCGTTGGCTTTCACGGCGTACAGGAGGGTGGTTCTGGGGGGTGTTGCCGCGCGGAGTTGGGCGGTGCGGGTGCGCAGGGTGGTGGTGTCGTAGAGGTAGGCGCAGCGGGGTGTGGGCAGGCGGCGCAGGGCGGTGGTGAGGTGGTCGGTCATGCGAGGGGGTTGCTGACCGGGAGGTGCAGGTCGCCGGTGCCGGCGAGGCGCATGCGGACGAGGGCTTTGTGGGGGACGGTCTTGGCGGTGAGCCAGGTGTGGTCGTCGGTGGTGAGGCCGTGGTCGCGGGTGTCGTCGATGACGGTGCGGATGAGGCGCCAGGCGTGGTGTTCGTCGAGGTGGTGGGTGTCGGCGAGGCGGATGACGAGTTCGCCGAGGTGGGCTTGGAGTGCGGTGTAGCCGAGTTTGGCGCGCAGGGTTTCGGTGTCGGTGGTGGTGATGACGGAGCCGGGCCACAGGTCGATGGTGTGTCCGGCGGTGGCGAGGCGGCCGGGGTGCAGGCGGAGGCCGGCGAGGTCGCGCAGGGCGAGGCGGTGGGGGTGGCCGTCGATGAAGGTGGGCAGGCAGTTCTGCAGGTGGGCTTCGAGGGCGATGCCGTGGCCGAGGAGTCGGAGCAGTGGTGGCAGGAGCAGGCGGGTGTAGTCGGTGAGCCAGGTGGCGGGGTTGCCGCCGGCCTGGTCGACGAGGTCGCCGATGAGCAGGGGCAGGGCGCCGCCGGGGATGGCGGTTTCGTGGGGGTGCAGGCGGGTGGTGAGGCCGGTGCGGGTGATGGCGGACAGGTCGCGGCCGGTGCCGATGGGGACGGCGGCGCCGGTGGGTTCGGTCATGAGTAGTAGCCGGTCGTCGTCGAGGAGGTCGGTGAGCAGGGTGGAGAGGGCGGGGCCGTTGCGGGTGGAGGCGACGCTGATGCTGCGGCGGGTGGAGGTGACCTGGATGTCGAGGCTGAGTTTGAGGTAGCGGCCGTCGGGGAGCAGCAGGGTGCGTAGGGCGGCGGTGGGGATGGCGTCGAGGTGGCCGTCGTGGTGGCGCAGGGTGCCGTCGGTGAAGTGGTCGGCGTAGCGGGTGCGGACGGTGTCGAGTTGCCAGGCGTGGACGGGTTGCAGGCGGTAGCCGGCGGGGGCGGGGTGGATGCCGGGCCAGGGGCCGAGGTCGTCGCCGAGGTGGGTGGCGTCGCGGACGGCGAGGAAGTGGATGCGGGTGTGGCCGGCTTCGAGGTCGTGGGCGAGGACGTCGCCGGTGTCCCAGCCGAGGCGGGTGCGGCCGCAGGGGTGCAGGTTGTGGCCGGCGACGGCGAGGCGTTCGAGGCGTACGGCGGTGGTGTCGGGGTCGGTGGCGGTGGGGAGGTTGTCGCCGGCGCGGGTGAGGGCGATGGCGAGGTTGAGGACGGCGTTGCGGATCTCGGTGGCGAAGGTGCCGGTGTTGTCGATGCCGGTGAGCAGGTCGACGGGGTCGGCGACGCCGGCGTCGGGGTATTCGACGCGGTGGAAGGCGTGGCGGCGGCCGCCGGGGGTTTCGGGGGTGAGGTTTTCGCGGACGAGGGCGGCGCGGAGGCGGCGGCCGACGGTGTCGGCGGCGGTGGGGAGGTGGTGGAGGAAGCGGTCGGCGAGGTGGGGGGCGTGGACGGCGAGGGCGGCTTCGGTGTGGGCGGCGGCGGTGGCGAGCCGGCCGGTGGTGGCGAGGCGGATCATCGGGGGTCCTTCCGCGGGTGGCTCATGCGTGTGCCGCCATGGGGTTGGGCAGGTGGGTCCAGAGGTCGTGCAGGGGGTTGTCGGCGAGGCGCATCGCGGTGGTGGCTTTGACCGGCAGGGGTTCGGTGAGTAGGTGGGGGTGGTGGCGCAGGGCGGTGGCGGTGGTGTGCCACAGGGGGTCGGGGTCGGTGCCGGCGTTGGCGATGAGTTGGCGGGTGACGGTGGCGAGGGCGGCGGCGGCGAGTTTGGTGCGTAGTTCGGTGTCGTCGTCGGTGGGTAGGTCGCCGTGCAGGGGTGGGATGTCGTGGCCGGCGGCTTTGAGGCGTGCGGGGTGGACGCGGATGCCGCCGAGGTCGCGGTAGAGGATGCGGGTGATGCGGCCGTCGCGGAGGATGGCGAGGCTGTTCTGGCCGTGGGCTTCGAGGGCGATGCCGCGGTCGAGGAGTTGGGCCAGGGGGGCGAGGAAGGTCTGGCCGAGGTCTTTGACGAGTTGGTGTGGGTCGCCGAAGCGGTGTGGCTGGTTGGCGAGGATGCCGAGGGGGACGGCGTCGGGTGGGGGTGGCTGGCGGATGAGGTGGGCGAGGCGCCGGTCGGGTCCGTGGTCGGTGATGACGGCGCCGGCGGTGGTTTCGGCGAGCACATCGATCGGCAGGTCGCGGGTGAGGTGGTGCAGGAGGGTGGACAGCAGGGGGCCGTTGTGGACGGCGGCGGGGGAGACGGTGCGGACGGCGGAGGTCATCTGGATGTCGACGGCGGTTTTGATGTGGGGACCGCCGTCGAGGGGGGCGACGGTGCGCAGGGACATGAGGGGGCGTGCGGGTCCGGTGGGGCCGTCGTCGGTGAGCCAGGGGTATTGCTGGTGCAGGCGGGTGGCTTGCCAGGGGTGGGCGAGCAGGACGGGTTCGCCGGTGCCGTGCCAGCGGTCGGGGGGTACGCGGAGGCGGCGCAGGGTGATGACGGGGTGGTGTTCGGGGGCGTAGGCGAGTTGGTCGGCGACGGTCATGCCGGTGCGGGTGCGGCAGCAGGGGTGCAGGGGGTGGCCGTCGACGAGGGTTTGTTCGATCTGGCCGGGGCGGGGGTGGGTGGGCCAGGTGGGGGTGGGGTTGGCGGCGCGGGCGAGGGCGAGGTTGGCGACGCTTTCGGCGAGTTCGGTGGTGAGGCGGGTGCCGGGCCAGAGGGTGGCGGCGAGGTGGGCGGGGTCGTCGGTGGGTCGGCCGTGGACGGTGACGTGCAGGCCGGTGGCGGGTTCGGTGAAGGGGGTGGCGGCGGTGGTGGGGTAGGTGAGGAGGGTGTCGCCGAAGCGGACGTGGGTGTGGCCGTGGTGGTGGTGACGGCTGGTGAGGCCGGGTAGGGGTTCGGTTTCGGTGGCGATGAGCAGGCGGGCCAGGATGGCGGTGCGGGCGGTGGGCAGGGCGGTGTCGTAGGCGTCGAGCAGGTCGGGGCGGATGGCGGCGAGTTGGGTGCGGGTGCCGGCGGGGTCGGCGGTGGGGTGCGGCACGGGTTCATTGTCGCGGTTGTGGTGGTGGGTGCGGTGGGGGGAGGTGGTGTGGGCGGTGGGTGTCACATCGTGGGTTGTGGGGTGTGTTTCGCCCACGCCGCGAATCCGATAAATTCTCGTATTCATTCGAGGGGAGTGGCCGTGGACGTCGACGTCATCGTGGTCGGGGCGGGTTTGGCCGGGCTGGCCGCCGCGCATGAGCTGACCCGGGCGGGCCGGTCGGTGGCCCTGCTGGATCAGGAGAACGCGGCGAATCTGGGGGGCCAGGCGTTCTGGTCGTTCGGGGGCCTGTTCTTCGTCGGCAGCCCGGAGCAGAAACGGGCGCGGATCGCCGACAGTGTCGAGCTGGCGTGGGCGGACTGGAGCAACAGCGCCGGGTTCGACCGTCTGGGTGACGAGGACGCGTGGGCGGTGCGGTGGGCGCGGGCGTATGTGGAGTTCGCGGCGGGTGAGAAGCGGGCGTGGCTGGCGTCGCTGGGGTTGAGCTGGCTGCCGTTCGCGGGCTGGGCGGAGCGGGGTGATCTGCGTTCGGACGGGCACGGCAACTCGGTGCCGCGGTTCCACATCACGTGGGGCACCGGCACGGGGGTGGTGGCGCCGTTCGTGGCGTCGGCGGTGGCGGCGTCGCAGAGCGGGCTGCTGTCGTTTCGGCACCGGCATCGGGTCGACGAGCTGATCGTGGAGAACGGGACGGCGGTCGGCGTACGCGGGAAGCTGCTGGCCCCTGATGATGCGGCGCGGGGTGTGCCGTCGAACCGGGACGAGGCCGGCGACTTCGAGGTGCGGGCGCAGGCGGTGATCGTGACGACGGGCGGGATCGGCGCGAATCATGATCTGGTGCGCCGGTACTGGCCGGCGCGGCTGGGCACGGCGCCGGCGACGATGGTGACCGGGGTGCCGGCGTATGTGGACGGGCGGATGCTGCAGATCGCCGAGGATGCCGGGGTGCGGCTGGTCAACCGGGACCGGATGTGGCATTACACCGAGGGTGTGCAGAACTGGGATCCGATCTGGCCGGGGCACGGGATCCGGATCCTGTCGGCGCCGTCGCCGTTGTGGCTGGACGCGCTCGGGCGCCGGTTGCCGGCGCCGTTCTTCCCGTCGTACGACACGCTCGGCACGCTGGAGTATCTGCGGACGACTCCGGAGATCGCCGGGTACGACCATTCGTGGTTCGTGCTGACGCAGCGGATCATCGAGAAGGAGTTCGCGTTGTCCGGGTCGGAGCAGAACCCGGACATCACCGCGTCGGACCGGCGCGGGTTCCTGCGGCAGCGGCTGTTCGGCAAGGGTGCGCCCGGGCCGGTGGAGGCGTTCAAGCGGCACGGCGCGGACTTCGTGGTCGCCGACGGCCTGGACGATCTGGTGGCCGGGATGAACCGGTTGACCGGTGAGCCGCTGCTGGAGGTGGCGACGGTGCGTTCGCAGGTGGTGGCGCGCGACGCGCAGGTCGCGAACACGGTGACCAAGGACGCGCAGATCCAGGGCATCCACAATTCGCGGCGTTACCTCGGGGACCGGATCGGGCGTACGTCGGCGCCGCATCGGCTGCTGGATCCGGCGGCGGGTCCGTTGATCGCGGTGCGGCTGCACGTGCTGACGCGTAAGACGCTCGGCGGGATCCAGACCGACCTGGATTCGCGGGCGCTGGGGGTGGACGGGACACCGATCCCGGGGTTGTACGCGGCGGGGGAGGTCGCCGGGTTCGGTGGTGGGGGTGTGCACGGCTACAACGCGCTGGAGGGCACGTTTTTGGGTGGGTGCCTGTTCTCCGGGCGGGCCGCGGGCCGGCACGCCGCCACCCAGCTATAGCAGGCCGGCCTCGGTCTGCGGGTCGAGGCCGACGACGGGCCGGTCGGCGCGTTGCGGTGCGCCGCCGGGCAGCGACGTCAGCCACGCCCACGTGTCGGTGATGGTGTCGGTGACCGGCCGGCAGCGCAGGCCGGCGGCGAGGGCGTGGCTGACGTCGCCCTGGTGCAGGGCGGCGTGCAGCGGGCCCGGTGGCAGCCACACGGGCAGCTGGGTCCACGGCTGGATGCCGGCGTCGAGGATGGTCTGCGGGTCGGTCCAGCGCAGGTCGGCCCGGCCGCCGGTGACGGTGTTGGCGGTGTCGAGGAACTCGCCCATGGTGGTGTGCCCGGACGGGCTGACCAGGTCGTAGGGGCCGGTGCGGCCGGTGGCGGCGGCGTCGAGGACGAACGCGGCCAGGTCGCGGGTGTCGAGGTACTGCAGCGGCAGATCGTACGGGCCGGGCGCCAGGGTCGGGCCGCCGCGGCGCAGCCGGTTGAGCCACCACGGCAGCCGGCCGATGTTCTCGTACGGTCCGAGGATCAGCCCGGCGCGGGCCAGCAGCAGCGGCCCGCCGAACGCGTGGGCGGCCTGTTCGCCGCGCCGTTTGTCGCCGGCGTAGCCGGGTTCGTCGTCGGGGACCAGCCGGTCCTCGCCGAGCACGTACACCGAACGGCTGGAGATGTAGGTGTAGTGCCCGGCGCGGCCGTGCAGGGCGCGGGCGGCGGCGCCGACGACGGCCGCGTCGGCCGACCAGGTGTCGACGACGGCGTCCCAGGTGCTGTCGCCGAGCGCGTCGAGGCCGGTGGGGGTCTGCCGGTCGCCGATGACCGTGCGGGTCCCGGCCGGGGCGGTCGCGTGGCCGCGGTTGAACACCGTCACGTCGTCGCCGCGCTCGACCGCCAGTTCGGCGATCGACCGGCCGACGAAACCACTGCCGCCCAGCACCAGGATCCGCATGCGGCCAGCGTGCCCGTTCGCGCGGCGACACGCCCAGCGGTGTCTGCCGTCAGCAGACTCAGCCGGCGAGGAACGTCTCGATCGCCTCGACGACCAGGGCGTGGTCGTCGGCCTGCGGCAGCCCCGACACGGTGACCACGCCGATCACGCCGGCGCCGGGCACCCGGACCGGGAACGCGCCGCCGTGGGCGGCGTAGCGGGCCGGGTCGACGCCCTGGGAGGCGTCGAGGTCGCGGCCCTTGGCGGCCAGCCGCCGGCCCACCAGGTAGGAGGAGGCGCCGTAGCGGTAGACGACGCGGACCTTGCGCTCGATCCAGGTGTCGTTGTCGGCGACCGACCCGGCCAGGGCGGCGTGGAACAGCTGCTGCTCACCGCGGCGGATGTCGACGGCCACCGGCAGGCCGCGGTCGGTGGCCAGGCGCACCAGCAGGCTGCCCAGCCTCCACGCGTCGGCCTCGGTGAACGCCGGGAACACCAGCCGGCGCTCCTGGTCCTCGACGGCGGCGATCAGCTTCGCAAGATCCTCGGAACTCATGTGCCCCATTCTGCTCCCGGTCAGCTCTCGGTCCAGTGCAGGTAGCCGAGCCGGGCGATCAACGCCAGCACCACCACCAGCAGCACGATCCGCACGAAACCGGCGCCGCGGCGCAGCGCCATCCGCGCGCCGAGCACCGCGCCGGCGATGTTGCAGACCGCCATCGCCGCGCCGAGCAGCCACGCCACATGCCCGGTCGCGGCGAACACCACCAGCGCGCCCAGGTTCGTCGCCGTGTTCACGATCTTCGCCATCGCCGAGCCGTGCACGAAGTCGGCGCCGACGATCGCGGTGAACGCCAGCACCAAAAATGTGCCGGTGCCCGGCCCGATCAGCCCGTCGTAGAGGGCGATCAGGCCCCCGGCGACGGCCACCGCCACACCGCGGCGCACCCGGGTGCGTCTGGCGGCGTTCTCGGTCAGCCCCATCTGCGGGCGCACCGTCACGAACACCGCCACCGCCACCAGCACGGCGATGATCACCGGACGGTACGCGGCCGCCGGCACCGCCCCGGCCAGCGCCGCCCCCGACCCGGCACACAGCAGCGCCAGACCCGCCGCCGGCCCCGCCACCGGCCAGTCGATCTTCGTGCGGCGCGCGTACGCGACCGCCGCCGTCGACGTGCCGCAGATCGCGGCGAGCTTGTTGGTGCCCAGCGCCGTGGCCGTGCCCAGCTGCGGCGCCACCACCAGCAACGCCGGCAGCAGCAACAGCCCGCCGCCACCGACGACCGCATCGACCCAGCCGGCCGCGCACGCCGCCACCAGCAGTGCCGCGATCACCGCCGGCGCTGTTTCTGCAGCCAGATCCCGAACAGCGCCCCGGCGACGAACAGCAACGCCAGACACCACAAGGCCTTGAAGAACATCGGCTCCCTCCCGTTGGCTAGGGTCGGCACGTGCGACTGGCCACCTTCAACCTGCTGCACGGCAGATCCCTGTCGGACGGCACCGTACACGCCGACCGGATCCACGCCGCCGTCACCGACCTCGACGCCGACGTGCTGGGCCTGCAGGAGGTCGACCGGGCCCAGCCACGGTCCGGGCTGCTCGACCTGACCGCGCTGGCCGCCGACGCCCTCGGCGCGACCACCCACCGGTTCGCCGCCGCCGTCGTCGGCACCCCCGGCCAGACCTGGCAACCCTGGCACTCCGGCGCCGACATCGGCCACCCCCAGTACGGCATCGCCCTGGTCAGCCGATTCCCGGTGCAACGATGGCAGATCACCCGGCTGCCCGCCGCGCCGGTCCGGTCACCGGTCTACGTCCCCGGCGGTGGCCTGCTGCTGCTGCGCGACGAACCGCGGGTGCTGCTGGCCGCCGTCCTGGACACCCCCGCCGGGCCGCTGACCGTCGCCACCACCCACCTGTCGTTCGTGCCCGGCTGGAACGTGCGGCAGCTACGCGCCGCCGTCCGCGCGCTGCGGGGCCTGCCCGGCCCCCGGGTGCTGCTCGGCGACCTGAACATGCCGGCCGGGCCGGTCCGCGCGTTCACCGGCTGGCAGCCGCTGGCCCGCGCCGCGACGTTTCCCAGCCCCGCCCCGAGAACCCAGCTCGACCACGTGCTCGCCGACCCGCGCGGCGCCGCCGCCCTCGGCCGCGTGGTGCAGGTGCGCACCCCCAGCGTCGCCGTCTCCGACCACCGGCCCCTGGTCGTGCGCCTCGACCGCTGACCGACACCGTCACCTGGAGGACCCTGCGTGTTCACCGGCCTGAGCGCCTTCCCGCTCACCCCGCTCGACGACGACCGGCTCGACGAGCACGCCTACGCGACCCTCGTCACCCGGCTGGCCGACGCCGGCGTCGACAGCATCGGCGCGCTCGGCTCCACCGGCTCCTACGCGTACCTCACCCGCGACGAACGTGCCCGCGCCGTGCAGCTGGCCGTGCGCCACGCGGCCGGCACCCCCGTCATCGCCGGCATCGGCGCGCTACGGACCCGGCACGTGCTGCAGCACGCCGACGACGCCCAGCGGGCCGGCGCCGCCGCCGTGCTGCTCGCCCCGGTGTCCTACCAGCCACTGACCGACGACGAGGTGTACCACCTGTACGAGCAGGTCACCGCCGCACTGTCGGTGCCGCTGGTGGTGTACGACAACCCGCGCACCACCGGGTTCACGTTCACCGACGACTCACCCGTGCCGGGTCGCCGGCCGCCGCCCGCGCCGCCTCCGACCGGCTGCGGCCCCTGGGGCCGGCTGCCCGCGCCCGGGTGCTGCAGGCCCTCGCCACCGTCGACGCGACCGCACCGGCCTGATATGCGTTGCGTGGCACGCCGGAGCCGGGCACAGTGGTGACCCGCACCTGCCGCCGACCGTCGAGGAGCCCCACCGGTGAAGTGAGAAGACCCCCGCCCGTGGTCGTCGCTCTCCACTCACCCTTCCCGGGAGTCGCTCGTGCATGTCAAAACAGTCGATCTCGCCTGCGCCTACGACGGTGACCTGCTGTTCTCCGGTGTCGACCTGGTGCTGCGGCCCGGCGACCGGATCGGGGTCGTCGGCCCCAACGGCGCCGGCAAGACCACCCTGCTGCGGGCGCTGGCCGGCCTGCACCCGCCTGCCGCCGGACACCTCAGCGTCGCCCCGGGCACCCGGGTGGCGTACGTCGCGCAACGCATGCCCGACCCCGACGGCGCTGTCGGCGCGTTTCTCACCGCCGGCCTCGGCGAGCTCGCGGACGTCACCGCCACCATGCGTGAGCTGGAGAAACGCCTGGCCGGCGGGGAGGATGTGCTGGACGCCTACGCGGTGGCCCAGGAACGGTGGACCGCCCTGCGGGGGTGGACCGCCGAGAGCCGGCTCACCGAGATCCGCCAGCGTCTCGACATCGACCACCTCGACGACGACCTGCCGCTACGGGCCGTCAGCGGCGGCGAACAGGCGCGGCTCATGCTCGCCCGGGCCCTGCTCGACGACCCGGACCTGCTGCTGCTCGACGAACCCACCAACCACCTCGACGCCGACGGCGCAGCCTGGCTGCGGCAGTGGCTGCGCGACTTCCGCGGCGGGGTGCTGGCGGTCAGCCACGACCGGGCGTTCCTCGACGAGGTCGTCACCCGCATCATCGAGCTCGACGGCATCGACGAACGGCCCCACGACTATCCCGGCGGCGGCTACCGCGCCTACCGGCAGGAGAAACAGCGGCGCTGGGAGAAACTGCTGCTCGACTACGAGGCGCAGGAGAAGGACCGGCGCCGGTGGGAAGCCGACATCGAGAAAACCAAGGGCTACGCCCGCACCGTCGAACTGACCACCCCGGCCAGTGCCGCCGCCCCCCACATCCGGCGGGTCGCCCGGCTCGTGGCCCGCAAGGCCAAAGTGCGGGAACGGCGGTTGCGCCGGCAGATGGCGTCGGTGCGCTGGATCGCCCGGCCCCGGACCCGGCCCCCGCTGACCCTGGCGTTTCCCGCCGACACCGGCGATGCGGCCGAGACGGTCCTGACGATCCGCGACCTGACGGTACGCGACCTGCTGTCGCACATCGACCTGGACGTGGCCCGCGGCGACCGGATCCTGATCACCGGCCGCAACGGGGCCGGCAAGACCACCCTGCTCACCGCCATCGCCGAGCGGCACCCCGGCGTCGCGGTGCTGCCGCAGACCGACGACGGGCTGCGCGACGCCACCACGGTGATGGACTTCTTCCGCGCCCGCGTGCCGGTCTACGTCGACGACGCCGAAACCCTGCTCACCGGCCACCAGTTCGACGCCGACCAGTGGGACCAGCCGGTCGCCGACCTGTCCGCCGGCGAGCTGCGCCGGCTGCTGCTGGCCGTGCTGGTCAACAGCGAGTCCCGGATCCTGCTGCTCGACGAACCCACCAACTTCCTCGACTTCGCCGCCCTCGACGTCCTCGAAGAAGCCCTGCGCCGCTACCGGGGCACGCTGCTGTTCGTCAGCCACGACCGGTACTTCGCCGACGCCGTCGGCCACAACCGGCACTGGCATGTCGCCGACCGTCAGGTGATCGACAACTGAGAAACTGGCAGGCATGTCACTGCAGCCACACCGGGCCCTGCCACCGGTCACGCCCGCCTCGGCGACCGAGTTCACCGAGGCGTGGCTGGCCAACCGGCGGCTGTCGGAACACACCCGCGCCGCCTACCGCCGCGACGTCGCGACCTGGCTCACCTGGTGCGCCGAGCGTGACCTCGACCCGCTGCACGCCACCTTCCTCGACGTCAACGCCTACGCCCGCCGGCTCGAGACGACCCTCGCGCCCGCCTCGGTCGCCCGGAAACTGTCCGGCGTGTCCAGCTGGTACGACTTCCTGGTCAAACTGCAGGCCGTGCCCACCAACCCGGTCAGTGGCGCCGACCGGCCGCACCTGGACCGCGACCACTCCGCCACCCTGGGCCTGACCCCGGGCGAGGTCGACGCGCTGCTGACCGCCGCCGCCCGCGCCGGCACCCGCACCCACGCCATGATCACCATGCTGGCCGACCTCGGCCTGCGCGTCGGCGAACTCGTCGGCCTCGACCTCGGCGACGTCGGCCACGACCGCGGCCACCGCACCGTCCGGTTCACCGGCAAAGGCGGCAAGGCCCGCCGCCGGGCGCTGACCCCCGCCGTGTCCGCCGCCCTCGACGACTACCTGCGCGACCGCGGCCTGCACCCCGGGCCGCTGTTCGCCACCGCCACCGGCGCCCGCGTCGACCGGCACGCCGTGTTCCGGCTCGTACGCCGCCTCGCCGCCGACGCCGGCATCGCCGAAGCCGGCCGGCTGTCGCCGCACTCGCTGCGCCACGCGTTCGCCACCACCGCCCGCGCCGAAGGCGTCGCCCTCGAAGACGTCCAGGACGCCATGGGACACGCCGACCCGCGCACCACCCGCCGCTACGACCGTGACCGGTTCAACCTCGACCGTGACCCCGCGTACACGATCGCCGCCGCCCGTGCCCGCCGCAACAACCCGTGACCATGCCGCCTATGCTCTGAACCCGGCAACGACAGAGCGGGCGGGGTTTTGAGCGCGGAAATGAGCATCGTCGAGGCAGTCATCCTCGGCGCGGTCGAAGGTGTCACCGAGTTCCTGCCGGTGTCGAGCACCGGACACCTGACGATCCTGGAGAAACTGTTCGGCCACACCATCGACGACCCGGACATCACCGCCTTCACGGTGATCATCCAGTCGGGTGCCGTGCTGGCCACCATCCTGTTCCTGCGCAAGGACATCGCCCGGGTCGTCCCGGCGTTCTTCAAGGGCCTGGCCAACAAGGCCCACCGCGAGCACGAGGACTTCCGGTTCGGGTGGGCGGTGCTGCTCGGCTCCATCCCGATCGTCATCGCGGCGCTGCTGTTCAAGGACCAGATCGAAGGCACCCTGCGCAGCCTGTGGTTCGTCGCCGGGGCGCTGATCCTGTGGTCCGGGGTGATGGCGTTCGCCGACCACGCCGCCACCCAGGTCCGCCACCAGGAGGACGTCACCTGGAAAGACACCATCATCATCGGTGTCGTCCAATGCATGGCGCTGATCCCCGGCATCTCCCGCTCCGGCGCCACCATGTCCGCCGGCCTGCTGCGCGACCTCGACCGGGTGACCGTCACGAAACTGTCGTTCTTCCTGTCCATCCCCGCCCTGACCGGCGCGTCGATCCTGCAGGGCGTCGAAGAGGCCGACCGGATCTCCTCCGGCGTCGGCTGGACCAACACGATCGTGGCGACCGTCGTCAGTTTCCTGGTCGCCTACGCGTCGGTCACCTGGCTGCTGAAGTTCGTGTCCAAACACTCCTACAGCATCTTCATCTTCTACCGGCTCGCCCTCGGGTCGCTGCTGCTGGTGCTGCTGGCCACCAACACCATCGACGCGAAATGACACCCGCGCAGAAAGCGCTCGCGTTCGTGCGGGCGCTGTCTGCGTCGCCGGGCCCCATGCCGGACGCGGCGATCACCGTCAACTTCCACCCCGACCGGCTGCTCGCCGACGGCCGCACCGTCATCGAGCACCTCACCACCGACGGCGTCTACCGCACCCAGTACGAGACCGGCATCTCCAACGGCGGCCTCGGCGGCGACCGGCCCCACTGGGAACGACGCATGTTCGGCGACAGCGGCAGCCGGCCCGTCTACGGGGCCCTCAACCTCGCCGGGCACCCCGACGGGGCCGCACCCCGCTTCGGCAGCTGCCACCTCGTGCTGCACCGCCACGTCAACGCCCGCGCCACCTACAGCCTCGGCGACAGCGTCACCCTGCCCACGATCGTCGGCACCGCCACCACCTTCACCGCCGTGTGGGACGGACTGTGCGCGCAGGTCACCCGTACCGGCCAGGCCCTGGGGGTCACCGCAGCCGACGCCGCACAGTGGGCCGCGGCACTGACCGCGCCCCGCACCCACGCCGGGCGCACCCTCGACGACTACGTCGAAGCGCAGATCCACGGCGGCCTCACCATCAGCACCGACGTCGCCGCACTCGTCGCCGACCCGTCGTTCCAGGGCACCGCCACCGAAACCGGGCTGCGGGCCCTCGGCGTGCCGGTGCGCTGGCACCCCGGTTTCCGCCTCGACGCCACCGGCTTCGACGCCGGCCCGCGCGGCCCCGAGGTCCCGCCGCTGGCCCGCGCCATCGCCGACCGCTACGGCCGGCCGGTCCTGGACGCGGCGCTGCTGGGCCGCGCCGCCCGCGACGGCGACCCGCCGCAACTGGTCAAATACCTGTGGCACATCCTGGTCATGCGGGGCCGGCCAGCCTAGCGACCAGCTTCTGCCCGTCCGGCCACGGCCCGAACCCGGAACTCGAATCCAGATGCCCCACCGGCCCGGCATCGACCAGCTCGCCACCCCAGTCCGCCGCCAGCTGCCGGCCGTACGCGAACGAGCCGTGCGGATCATCCCGGCTGACCACCACGATCGACCGGAACGGCAACGGCTCCCGCGGCACCGGCGGCCCCTCCGGCGGCGTCACCAGCAACGCCGCCGCCACCGGCCCGCTGAACCGCCGCGCCCACCACGCCACCGTCAGACACCCGGCGCTGTGCGCGATCAGCACCGCCGGCTCCTGCGACGCGGCCACCGCCGTCTGCAACGCCGCCACCCGATCGTCGGCCACATACGGCGGCCCGGACGGCTCCGGCGCCCACCGGTAACCGCGATGCGCACGCGCCCACTGCCGCGACCAGTGATTCGGAAACGGCACCCCGCGGCCGGGCACCAGCAGAAAACGGGTCACCCCCGGCAGCGTAACGGCAAACGTGAATACCTGCCGTCGTCGCGGCCATGCCATATCGTCGTGCGGGTGCCCGACGCGATCTTCGCCCACCCCCGGCTCGCCGCCGTCTACGACACCTTCGACGGCGACCGCGGCGACCTCGACGCCTACCTCGACATCGTCGCCGACCTCGGCGCCCACCGCATCCTCGACTTCGGCTGCGGCACCGGCAGCCTCACCGCCCGCCTGCCGGCCGGCTGCGACGTCACCGGATACGACCCGGCGGCGGCCTCCCTGGACATCGCCCGCACCAAATCCGGCACCGTCGACTGGCGCGACACCCTTACCGGCCTGTCCGGTTTCGACCTCGTCCTGATGACCGGCAACGTCGCCCAGGTGTTCCTCACCGACGACGACTGGGCACACACCCTGCACACCATCCACGACCTGCTACGGCCCGGCGGCCACCTGGTCTTCGAGACCCGCCGCCCCGAATACCGGGCCTGGGACGAATGGGCGCAGCGCCGCCCCGAGACCCGCCACGTGCCCGGCATCGGCCCGGTCGAACAACATTTCACCCTCACCGAAGTACACCTGCCGCTGGTGTCGTTCCGGTACCGCTACACCTTCCCCGACGGCGAAACCCTCACCTCCGACTCCACCCTGCGTTTCCGCGACCGCTACGACCTCGACGCCGGCCTGACGGCCGCCGGATTCCGCATCACCGACGTGCGCCAGGCCCCCGACCGGCCCGCCCAGCAGCGGGTCTTCCTGTGCGAAAAACCCTGAAGAGGTACGGCCACCAGGACAACCGTCCCCTACCCCGCGACGCCGGCGGCCCGTCCCGGCCGCCGGCGCGCCCACCGGGCCGGGGCGGCCCGTCCGTCGTGCGCGAGCCGGCGGCCACGCTGAAATTCCGGGCCGGTCCGGTGAGCGGCAGCCGGAAATCGGTCGCGGCGGGGGAGCGCGGCCTGCATCATCGACGACCATGAACCGTCGCTACGTCGCCCTCGGTGACTCCATGTCGATCGACGACTACGCCGGCGGGCCCGGCCGTGGCGCGGCGAGCCTGCTGCACAGCAACGTCGGCGCCGACTTCCCCGACTGGGCCGGCCACGACCTCGCCACCGGCGGATGGACGCTCGACGTGCTGGCCCGCGACGGCGCCGTCACCGCCGACATCCTGCACCGTCAGCTGCCGCACCTGGGCGACGACCCGGACCTGGTCACCATCACCATGGGCGGCAACGACCTGCTCAGCGTCTACGGCGACGACACCGCCGCGGCAGCCGTCATCGGCCGTGTCGCCGCCCAGGGCGAAGCGATCCTGGCCCGGCTGCCCCGCACCTGCCGGGTCGTGCTCACCACCGTCTACGACCCCAGCGACGGCGCCGGCGCCGCACCCGGCCTCACCCCGTGGCCGGCAGCGCCACACTGGATCCGGGCGCTCAACACCACCCTGGCCGACCTCGCCGACCGGCACGGCGCGCTCCTCGCCGACGTGCACGCGGCCTTCACCGGCCACGGCGTCACCGCCGGCGACCCGGCACAGACCGACGCCCGGCCCGCCAACCGTGACCTGTGGTTCTGCGGCGTCGTCGAACCCAACGCGTGGGGCGCACACGCCATCCGTACCACCTGGTGGAACGCCCTGTCCCGGACCTCCGGCGGCGGAAACCCGCGGGGGTTGTCGTCGATGCCGCCACGCCCGGCGACCGTGTAGCGGAAACCGGCTGCGGGAACCGCACCGAACCGCGTTCACCTTCGGTTGCCGGCCCGGCGTCGGCGGTGAAACGGCTCGCCGGGGCAGCCGCCCACCATGCGGGCCGCTCCCGCAACGCCGACGAAATCCACCGCGAGCAGCACCGCCCGCTCCCCACCATGCCGTCGCCCTGCCGTGCCGGGCCCAGTGACTTCACCATCGACGGCTTCGTCGGCCGGTCCGGCGACACCGCCCCGCACCTGGTCGACACGATCGCCGCGCGGGCCGGCTGCCGTACCTGGCCCGTCCGTGTTCTGCGACCAGGACAACGGTTCTGTCCCGAGCCCCGGCTGACCGTCCGCGGTTCTCAGCGGCGCGTGCCGGCGGGGTCGTCGAAGTGGCCGTGCCACTCCACGCCCGTCCACAGCTCCCACCGCCCCGGAGCGTGCGGCGACGGATACATGCCGGGTGGATCGCCGTGTCCGGCCGGACCACGACGCACCGCCCCGGTCGAGGCGTCGAGCAGCCACAGTCCTCGCAGATCCCACGCCTCGCCCGTGGTGCCGGTGTGGCCCTCACCGAACCAGAAGCCGCCCCACGACACGTCGAGGGTGGCGTACCCGTGCCGGAACTCGGCGATCAGCTGATCACCGACACGGGCGAGCTGCCGATGGATCAGCACCAGCACGAGGATGCCACCCAGGCCGACCGCTGCCATGGCGCCGGCGCCGCTCAAGGTCTTGGCGAGCAGAAGCACGGTCAGGAAGGCGATCACGGTCGTGGCGAGGAGCCTGCGGAACGCGGCCCGCGCGGTGGGGACGACCATGAGCGGCGGCGGGGTGGACGGCACCCGGGGGAGGAGGCCGGCGGCGTACGCCTCGGCGTAACCGGCCACCTCCCGCGGTGGCGTCCTCGACGGGACTGATCTGCTGGACCCCATGGCCTCCCGTTCGGCCAGATTTCCTTGCCCAGGAGGGCGACCGCTCCGTTACGGCACGATCATGGCCGCCCAGGCCGTCGGCGGGATCGCCGGGGGCCTGCTCACCACCGTGTTCGGCCACCGGTTCGCGCCCCGGCGGCTGCTCGGCTACGGCGCTGTCGCCTTCGGCCTGCTCGACCTGGCCCTGTTCCTGTACCCGCTGGCCGGCCCGTCGCCGTGGCCCGCCGTGGTGATCATGGCGGTGGCCGGGCTGCCCGGCGCTTGCACCCTCGCCGGGCTGATGACCGTCTTCCAGACCGCCACCGGCGACAGCCACCGCGGCCGTGTCTACGCCGCGCTGGTCGTGCTCGAATCGGCCGCCAAGCCGGCTGCCACCGTCGCCGCCGGGACGCTCGCCGAACACGCCGGCATCGTCGCCGTCCTGACCGTCCAGGGCACCGGTTACTGCCTCGCCGGCCTGCTGATCCTCACCCTGCTGCCGGGCACGGTCACTGCCGCGCGCGACGCAGCCGCTGCGGTGGACGGCGGCTGCCGGTGAAGTCGTAGCGGTTCAGGTCACGGCGCACCCGCAGGCCGGTCAGCGCCGCCAGCACCACCGACCCGGCCGCGGCCAGACCGTAGGTCCAGCGCAGCAGCACCGGCGACGGCTGCCCGGCATCCGGCGGGAACCAGCCCAGCGGATCGATCACCGCCACCAGCCGGTCACCGGCGCGAAGGTCACGGTCGGCGAAGACCAGCAGCTCACCCAGATCCTCACCACCGGCCGCGGTCTCCACCACGACCAATTGATAGCCGTCGCGCGCCGCATCGTCACCGGCGGTCACCACCACCGGCACCCGCCGCCCCGCCACATCCAGATAGGCCGCCGCCGTCCCCATGCCGGCCGCCACCGCGAACAGCAGCGTCACCACACCGATCCCCGCATACCAGACCGGCCGCCGATCAAGCCGATCCTCACCGGCGAACCACACCAGCACCGGCACGACAAGGCCGGCCACCATCGGCGCCACCGCCACGACCGTCAGCGCCGTCGATCCGGAACCGGTGAGCACCGCCGCCGTCACCCACCCCGAAAGGCACACCGACAACGCGGCGAGCGACAACAAAACCTGTCGCAGGATCAGGCGATTCCGGGGCACGCGCACCATCCTGCCCCGCCGACGCAACACACTGACCGCCGGACCACACACCAGAAGAACAAGCCGCTGTGGTACGCCCGGAGCCGTCCCGGGTGCGGTCCGCGCGCGGGTCTGTCGCGCGGCTCGGCGAGCGGCCCTCGACGGCCCGACCGGCGGCAGATCAGGGCGACTCGATAGGGTCGCCGCCATGCCCGATGATCACGGCTTCGTCTGCTCGTGCTGCGGCCGGCGGCATCCCGCTCTCCCGATGGCCTATCACGCGGAGGCCCCGATCCACTGGGCCGGGCGGCTGCCGTTCAGCCGCCGGAACCGCCTGAACTCCGACCAGTGCGTGATCAAGGGCGAGACGTACTTCCTGCGCGGGCTCATCGAGAGGTGGGCCGGCGTCCGCTGATCGAGCTCGAGCCGAGCGACCATCCCCTCGCGGTGGAACAGCGCACCGGCATCACCCTGGACCGGGTGCGGCAGATCGCCGAGACCCTCCTGCACCCGGGCCAGTGACCCGCGCTGTTTCACCGGGCCGGATACGGCGGTGTGGTCCGGCCGGGGCCGGTGGGCACGGGAGGGGTGGGGTGGTGCGCCGGGATTTCGCCCGAAAGGCGCGCCGGCGGGCGGGAGCGGCCGGCCGCCTCGCGGTCGACGACGGCGGGAGGGGTGGTGCGGCGTGGGGCGGCCGACGGCGTACCGAAACCGGTCATTGATCTTCCAAGGCGGCCTTGACCAGCGCCAACGCTGTCTCCGGCGGGATGCCCAGCGCCCGGATGCGTTCGGCGTAGGCGTGGGCGGCGCGGGCGGCCTGGCCGGAGGTGTTGGTGGCCTTCGCGGTGATCACCGTGCCGTGCCGGCCGCGGGTCTGGACGAGGCCGGCCTGTTCGAGTTCGCGGTAGGCGCGGGCCACCGTGTTGACGGCCAGGCCCAGGTCGCCGGCGAGCTGGCGGACCGGGGGCAGCCGGGTGCCGGCGGCCAGGTCACCGTCGGCGGCGAGGGCGGCGATGCGGAGGCGGACCTGCTCGTACGGTGGGGTCGCCGACGCCGGGTCGATGGTGATGTCCATCAGATCAGCTTGGGCGGGGTGTTGCCGACGGCGAGGATGGCGCGCCGGACCGGCACCAACGCCAGCAGCACCCCACCGGCGAGGAAGAACACGACCAGCGACACGATGCCGGCGCGGTAACTGCTGGTGAGCTGGAAGATCAGGCCGAAGAACAGCGGGCCGAGCCAGCTGGTGCCCTTGTCGCTGATCTCGTAGAAGCCGTAGTACTCGCCTTCTTTGCCGGCCGGGATGAGCTGGGAGAACAGGCTTCGCGACAGGGCCTGGCTGCCGCCCATGACGATGCCGATGCCGGCGCCGAGCAGCATGAACGGGACGGGTTCGCCCTCGGGCAGGAAGTAGGCGGCCGTCACCACGCCCAGCCACAGGGCCAGGGCGATCAGGATCGTCTTGCGGGCGCCGATGACGGTGGCCAGCGCGCCGAGGGCGAGGGCGCCGCCGAAGGCCAGGAACTGCACGATGAGGATGGTCAGGATCAGCGCCGACTGCTCGAGTTTGAGTTCCTCGGTGCCGAACTGGCTGGCCAGGGCGATGACGGTCTGGATGCCGTCGTTGTAGATCAGGTAGGCGCCCAGGAACGCCAGGGTCAGCGGGTAGGCGCGCATGCCCTTGATGGTGCGGCCGAGCTGTTTGAACCCGTCGGTGAGCACGTTGCCGCCGGCGCCGGTGTCCGAGGCGACGGTGGGGTGCTCGCGCAGCCACAGCAGCGGCACGACGGTGAACGCCGCCCACCACACGCCGGCCGACACGATCGACCAGCGGGCCAGGTCCAGGGTGCGTTGCGGGTTGCCCTCCTGCGACAGGCTCATCACGGCGACCAGGTTGAGCAGCAGCAGGACACCGCCGCCGAGGTACCCGATGGCCCACCCGCGGCTGGAGATCCGGTCGCGGTCGTCGGGGCCGGCCAGCTGCGGCAGGAACGAGTTGTAGACGACGATCGCCGCGCCGAAGGAGATGTTCGCGACGATGAACAGCAGCCCGCCGAGCAGGTAGCGGTCGCCGGTGACGAAGGCCATCGCCACGGTGGCGGCGGCGCCGGTGAACGCGGCCCCGGCCAGCAGCGGTTTCTTGCGTGGGGCACGGTCGGCGATCGCGCCCATCACCGGCAGCACGAAGACGGTCAGCAACACCGACAGGCTGACGAGGTACGCGTAGTAGGACCCCGCCGCGACCGGGATGCCCAGCGGGTGGACCGTGCCGTCGCAGGTGTCGGCGTCGATGGCGCAGCCGGCGGCGCGTTCGGTGACGCTGGTCAGGAACGGGCCGAGGAAGACGGTGATGACCGTGGTGGAGAACGCCGAGTTCGCCCAGTCGTAGAAGTACCAGCCGGTGCGTTCCCGCTTGCTCGCGAGAGTGGTGGTGTTGCCGTCGACGGCCATCGGGTGCGCTCCTACGAATGTGGTCGGTGCGCGGTCATGATGCCATCAGTACGCTCCCGGCGGGAGATGTGGATCACTGTTCACCCGTCGTCCACCACTTCGCCAGGGCGGCGGTGGCGGGGTCGTCGGAGGCGGCGAGCACCGCCCACGGGTCGGCGCCGTCGGGGATCTCGATGCCGGCGTACGCGGCGAGCTCCTGCGGGGTGACGTTCTCGACCGGGGGCAGGAAGCCGGTGGGGTCGGCGGCGCCCAGGGTGGCCGGGTCGGTCCACGGGAAACCGTCGATGGGTTCGGGCAGGTCGACCTCCAGCGCGGGCGGGAAGACCGTGTCGTCGGCGACGGCGGCGACCTCCTCGTGCAGGTCCGGCAGGTCCGGGGCGTGGGGGAGGTCGTCGGCGTCGGGCAGGTCCCACGTGTCGTGGTCGTCGTGGTGGCCGGCCGGGTCGAGGGGTTCGTGCAGCGGCGTGTGGTCGTCGGGCAGGTCGAAGCCGAACGCGTCGTCGTCGTGGTCCCAGTGGTCGGTCATCTCAGGCCTGTCCTTCGTCGGTGGGTGTGGGGGTGAGGGAACGGGCCCGTAGCAGGGCTTCGTCGGCGGCCCGCAGGCGGGCCGCCGCGGTGTCACGGTCGGTGGTGGCGGCCGTGCGGCGGCGGGCGCGTCCGGCGGCGTCCTCGGCGGCGGCCGCGTCGATCTCGGCGATCAGCGCGTCGAGTTCACGCAGCCGGCGTTCGATGGCGTCGTCGAGGGCGACCGACAGCGCGTACTGCAGGTCGGTGAACCGGCCGCTGATCTCGTCGGTCAGCGCGGCACGCGCCTCGGCGAGCACATCGCGCAGCCAGGTGTGGGCGTGCCGGCGGTCGGTGTGCACGCGGCGGCGGTAGATGACGTAGCCGCCGGCGGCCAGGCCGAGGCCGAGGCCGGCGAACGGCATCAGCAGCCCGGCGCCGGCGATGCCGAGCGCGGACACGCCGAGCATCGCGCCGCGGCCGGCGACCAGGGCGATCCCGCCGGCGGACAGGGCGATGAGCATGTTGTCGCCGGAGCCGTCGCGGGGCGGCCCGGCCGACATGGTGTGGCGCAGGGTGGCGCTGACGCGGGCCGGGTCGAACGTGTCGGCGAGGACCTTCTCGGCCACGTCGCGGTAGGTGTCCTCCAGGGTGGCCGACAGCTCCGCCGCGACGGCCTGCAGCTGGGTGTCGAGGTCGTCGGGCAGCGCGGTCAGCGTCTCGCCCTTCGCCTCGTCGATGCGCTGGGCGTAGTCGTGCTGGACCTCGGTGAGCCGGGTCCGCAGCCGGCCGACGACCGCGACCCGGGCGTGCTGGATCTCGGCGTTGAGTTTCAGGGTCCACTGCCTCGACTCGGTGCGTTTGCGGGCGGCCAGCGCGGAGCGTTCGGCGCGGGTGGCGGCCTGTGCGGTGGCGCCGGCGGCGGCCGCCGCGACGCGTTCCTCGGCGACGTCGCGCAGCCGGGTCAGGTCGCGGTGGGCGGCGCGCAGCACGTTGGCCAGGCACAGCTGGTGGCCGCGGCCGGCCAGCTCGACCAGGGCGTGCTGCAGGGCGGGCACCTTCGACTCGCCGGCCAGGGTGTCGCGGGTGGCGGGGTCGGCGGTCAGTGCGGCCTCGGCCAGCCGGGCGGACACCGGGAACCAGGGTGCGGCGGCGAACCGGGGGGCGTGGGCCTGCAGCAGTGACCGGTTGTCCTCGGCGATGGTGCGCCACTGCGGATACGCGTCGATCTTGGTGAGGGCGAAGACGACGGCGTCGACGCGTTCGGTCGCGGCGGCCAGGAAGTCCAGCTCCGGCTGCGACAGCGGGGCGGAGGCGTCGGCGACGAACAGCAGGGCGGTGGCGCGGCGTACCGCGTCCAGGGCGATCGTGGCGTGCACCGGGTCGAGGCCGCCGGCGCCCGGGGTGTCCAGCAGGGTCAGGTACTGCAGCAGCGGCGCCGGGTGGGTGACCTCGATCTTGCGGGTGCGCTGGTGGCCGCGGGCCCACGCGGACAGGTCGTCGATGTCGATCTCCTCGCCGCCGGGCAGCCATGCCCGGGCGGTGAAGGTGTCGCCGGGCACGAAGCTCAGGTATGCCGCGGTGGTGACGGCGGCGTCGACCGGGGACAGGCCGGGCACCCCGAGCAGCGCGTTGACCAGGGAGCTCTTGCCGCGTTTGGTTTCGCCGACGACGACCACGCCGGGCCGGGTCAGGTGCGCGCGGCGCAGCTGGACCAGGTCGGCGGCCGCGTCCGGGTCGGCGGTGCGCAGATAGGCGATCGTGTCGCGCACGGCGGTGTCCAGCACGGTGGTCAGGTCTTTCACCGGCGCACCCCCGTGACGGTCAGGTCGCCTGCCGGCGGGCCCGCAGGCCGGTCGTGGTCGTTCACCGGCGCGCCTCCTGGGCCAGCAGCTGGAATCCGCGGTGGACGACGTGCGCGATCCGGGCCTGTGCCGGGCCGGCGCCGTCGACGGCGTAGGCCCGCCACCGGCCGGCCGCGGCGATCGCCGCGGTGGCCAGCTCGGGGCCGGTGGCCTCCGGCAGGTCCAGGACGAAACGGGGGTCGGACGAGGTGGCCAGGCGGATCAGCTCCTGCTCCCGGTCGGCGGGCAACGGCACCGCGCCGGTCGCGGCCCGCTGGGCGGCGTCGAGCAGCCGCAGCCGATGGTAGGCCGGATCACGCAGCGCCTGCTCGACGGCGTCGCGGATGGTGTCGCGGTTGCGCTGGTCGAGGGAGGCCAGCCGTTCCAGCCGGGTCAGCGCCCACCCGGCCTTGATCGCGTCGGAGCGCCAGCGGAACGTCTGGTCGACGGTGGCGGTCAGCCGGGCCAGCCCGGACGCGGCGGCCAGCCGGCGCACCAGCTCGCCGGTGCCCAGCCGCGGCTCGGCGGCCAGCTGCGCGCAGGCGAACCCGATGCCGTACAGGTCGAGGCGGGTCAGCAGCCGTTCACGCTGGCCGGCGCTGATCGGGGCGGGCCGGCCGCGGAACAGGTCGGCCGACATCAGCAGCAGCGCCAGGTCGGCCGCGGGCAGGGCGGCCAGCTTGGCGAGCGCGTCACGGTCGGCGCCGGTCAGCCGGCCGGCCTCGGCGGTCTCGGCCAGCAGCCCGGCCACCGGCACGACGTCGCCGACCGTACGGGCCAGCAGCTGCGCCTGCTGGCGGGCCAGCGGACCGGCGACCGGCCACGGATCGGCGGCCCCGCCGGCGAGGGTGTCGATGCGGCCCAGCACGCCGATCGCGTTGATCGGGCTGGTCGCCAGCCGCGCCGACGCGTTGTGGAAGGCCTGCAGCGCGCGCACGTCGTCGGCGCGGACCGCCTGGGTGAACACGTACACGACGGCTTCGGCGGCGGCGATCTCCCCGGCCGAGTCGTCGTCGATGCCGACGGCCGCCTCGGCGCGGGCGCTGCCGGCGGTGTCGGTCGACGCCAGGCCCGGGGTGTCCACGACGGTCAGGTCCCGCAGCCGGTCGCTGGTGAGGGCGACGTCGACGTGGGCGATGCGCGACGCGGGCACGCCGAGCCGGTCGGGGACCATGCCGTCCTCGTCCAGCGGCAGGCTGTGCCGGTCACCGTCGCGGGTGACCACGTCGATGCGGTCGGCGGGCCCGTAACGGAATCGGGTGACCACGCGCGTGCACTCACCGGCCGCGGTGGGGGCGACCCGCCGCCCGATCAGTGCGTTGACTAGTGTCGACTTTCCGGCTTTAAGGCGGCCCGCGATCGCCACACGTAACGGATCGTGAAGGCGGTTGCTAATCTGCTGGACCTGTTGACCAGCATCGGAGGAAACCCGGGTGACGATCTCGTGACAGAGAGTCGCGATACCGGAGGTGAGCGGCCCGTTCACTTCGACTCGTCAGCGCAGCACACCGTCGGCGACAATGTGCTTATCGCGGAAGTCGGCGTCACGAAAGGGCCCTCCTGTAGTCCACCGCAGTCTCGCAGAGCCTACGGAGGTCCACCCCGTGACCGGGATCCCGAGATCGTGCCAGTGATGTCCGCTTCCGGAAGGGGAGGGCGCAGGTGACGGACGAGCCAGAGGTGGCCGCCCGTACCGCTCTGCGTCAAGGGCCCGCCCTCGTCGTGCTGACCGGTCCGCCCGGCTGCGGGCGTACCACCCTGTTGCGCCGCATCGCCGCGGCCGTGCCCGGCCCCGCCCACCTCGGCGGCGGCCTGGCCATGCTGTCGGAGGTCCCGGCGTTCGCCCTGTCGCGGGCGGTGCGGGCCCGGCTGCCCGCCGACGACGTGCCGTTGCTGGCCGAGGCGGTCCGCTCCCGGGTCCGTGGCGGTCTGCTGGTCATCGACGACCTGCAGCACGCCGACCCGGCCACCGTGGCCGCGTTGCCGCACCTGGCCCGCACCTGCCGGGTGCTGGTCGCCGTGCGGACCCCGCACCGGCTGCCCGAGCCGCTGGCCACCGCCTTGCGCGAGGCCGCGACCGCGTGGCTGCCGGTGCCGCCGCTGACCCCCGCCGACGCCCACGCCCTGGTCCGCAAGAGCGCCGGCGGCCTCGACGAGGCGAGCGCGGCCGCGGTCGTCGCCCGGGCCGGCGGCAACCCCCTCGCGATCATCGCGCTGGCCCGGCAGGCTGCCGCGGGCCGCGCGCCGATCGGGGAGGACATCGACCAGGTGGCGTACGCGATGGCCACCGCCCTGGCCGACCTGCCCCGCCCGGCGCGCACCGCGCTGGCCGCGCTCGGCCTGCTCGGGCGTCCCGCCGCGCCCGCGCTGCTGGGCACCGGCGCCGCCGACCTGCTGGCCGCCGGGCTGGTCACCGCCGAGCCGGGCGGGTCGCTGCTGCCGGTGTCGGCGTATGTGGCCGAGACCGCGGCCGGGCTGCTCGACCCGGCGGCCCGCGCCGACCTGCACGCCCGGCTCGCCGAGCTGACCCCACCGGCGGAGTCCGCCCGGCACCGGGCCGCCGCCGGTGACGCCCCCGGCGCCTACCGCACGGCGCTGGCCGCCGCCGACCGGGCCGCCGGCGCCGAACGGGCGTCGCTGCTGCTGTTCGCGTGCGCCCTGCCCACCGACGTCGACCCGCGGGTGCGGCTGGCCGCCGCCGACGCCGCCCTGGCCACCGGCCGGGCCGCCGACGCCGCCGAGGTGCTGCGCCCGCTCGCGGCGCTGGCCGGGCACCCCGCCGCCCGCACCGGCGCACCGGCCGACCCGCTCGCCCTGGAGGGCGCCGCCCTGCGCGGGGAGGCGCTGTTGCAGGCCGGTGAGCCGGGCGCCGCCCGCGACGCGGTCCGCGTCGTGCCGGACACCGCCGCCGGCGGGGTCGTCGCCGCCCGCGACCGGGTCCTGCTGCTGTGCGCGCTGGCCACCGAACCGATGAGCGCGCTCGAGCTGGCCGACAAGATCGCCGTGCGGCATCCGCAGCCGCCGCCGGGGATCGTCGCCGCCCTGGCCGCGGTCCGCGCCACCCACCGGCTGCCCGGCTGGGACACCGCGCTGCGTGCCGCCGCCGGGTTCGCCGACCCGCTGATCGCCCGCTGGTCGGCGTGGCTGCTGGTGGAGCACCTGGCCGCGGAGGGCCGGCTCACCGACGCGGCCGGCGCCGCCCTGACCGCCGCGGCCGCCGCGGGCGAAGCGCTCGCCTACGGCTGGCAGACCCGGTTCCTGGCCGCCGCCGACTGGGCGCTGGCGCTGCACGGCCCCGACTTCCCGGCCGAGCTGTCGTGGGACGGCATCGAGGGGGTGCTGCGCCGCGCGGCGAACCTCACCGACCGGTCCCTGCCGGAGCAGGCCCGCGCCTACGCCACCGCCGCGACCGCGCTGATCGAGGCCGACACCGGGCTGCTCGCCGCCGCCCGGGCCCGCCTGGAGAGCGCTCCGGCGCATCCGGCCGCCGCGTGGGTCGCGCGGGAGGCGGCCTGGCTCGACGGGCAACCCGACCGGGCCGCCCGGATCCCCGCCGACGCCGGGACCGGTCTGCTCGCCGGGCTGCACGCGATCACCGCCCGGTGGGCCGCTTACGACCTCGGCATGCCCGGCGCCGCGGCGATCCCCGTCGACCTGCCCGTCGCCGCACGCCGGACCCTGACCGCGTGGGCCGTCGGCTCCGGCCTGGACAGCGCCGCCGACAGCTGGCAGCCGGTCGCCCTGCGCGAACAGGTCCGCTGCCTGATCGCCGCCGGCCTCACCAGCGGCGACCGGGACCAGGCCGTCACCGCGCTGCTGCGCGCCGAGCAGCTCGCCGACAGCGCCGGGCTGACCGTGCTGGCCGGCCGGGCCCGCCGCGGGCTGCGCCGCCACCAGGTGCAGCGCGACAGCCGCAGCCCCCGCTCCGACGGGCGGCTCACCCGCCGCGAGCTGGACGTGCTGGGCCTGGTCGCGGCAGGGGAGCCGACCCGCCGGATCGCCGGGCAGCTCGGCATCTCCGCCGAGACCGTCGACACCCACATCCGCGCGAGCATGCGCAAACTCGGGGCACGTACCCGGACCGAGGCAGCGGCACTGGCCTTCGCCACCACCCCGGCAAGGCCCGAACCCTTCGACATCAGCGAGGATGGCCGGTGATACGACAGCCCGACGATGCTCCACGCCACGTAGTTGCCACGGCGGCCGAAGCCGACACCGTTCTGCGGAGGCTGACCCGTGACGGATGGACCGCCCGGGCCGGATTCGCCCTGCCCGACCCCTCCTGGGACGTCGGCGCCGCCCACCTGATCCTGCACGGCCGCGTCGGCGACGACGACCTCGAATCGGCGCAGCTCGCCGTCCTGGCCGCGGCCCGCGGCGCCGGTGTCGTGGCGGTGTGCGACCCGGAGTCGGCGGCCGGGCGGGCCCTCATCGACGACCTGTCCCGGCTCGGCCCGGTGCACCGCGGCATCGACGGCGCCGACACCATCGCCAACCTCATCCCCGAACAGCGGGCCCTGCTCGACCGGCTCGCCGCCGGCGACACCATCGCCGCCGCGGCGGCCGCCGAATTCCTGTCCCTGCGCACCGCCAACCGCCGCATCGCCGAGGCGAGAGCCCTTTTCGGGGTACGAACCACCCGCGAAGCGGTCCTGGCCTACCTGCGCCAGCGCCGGCGTTCCCCGGAATGAGCCTCCGGCCCCGCCGCTGACCGGCGACGGGATGCCAACTTCGACACCCGTTTCTTCCGGGGATCGACGACTGCCACTACTGTCCGGTGTGGATCTGCTCGATACACAACGGGGGACAGCAATGGCACGAAACAGAAGACGGCTGCTCGGCGGCTGGGGCATGGCGGTGCTGACCGCCGCGGCCATCGGCCTGACCGGGCTGGTCACCGCCGACCAGGCGGCCGCGGTCGCCGGCGCCACCGCCGATGCCGCCTACGGATACGTCGTCAAGGTGCGCGTCGGCGCCGACCGCGCCTGCACCGGGGTGCTGGTGGACCCCCACCTGGTCGCCACCGCCAAGAACTGCTTCGCCACCGCGCCGGTCACCGGGCCCGCGCCGGCCGGCAGCACCGTGACGACCCGCTCGGACCAGCCGGTGGCCGCACAGACCGTCACCGTCGACTACCTGCACGTCCGCGACGACCGCAACCTGGTCGTCGCGCATCTGGCCAAGACCGTGACCGGCGTACGGGGCAGCGCCCCCGTGTCGGCGTCCGCGTCGGCGGCCGGTGAGACGCTGCGGGTCCTCGGCTTCGGCCGGACCGCCCGCGACTGGCTGCCGGACCTGCCGCACACCGGCCAGATCGCGGTGCAGGACACCACCGCGACCACCCTGGGACTCGTCCCGCTCGGCGACGCCACGATCTGCCGGGGCGACGCCGGCGGCCCGGTGATCCGCGAGAACAGCGACGGCACCGCCGAACTGGTCGCCGTGCTCAGCACCTCGTGGCAGGGCGGATGTCTCGGCGAGACCGGCACCCGCCGCGACGCCACCGCGAGCCGCGTCGACGGGCTCGGCGCCTGGATCGCCCAGCTCAAGGAGTTCGAGGTGACCGGCCGGGTGGAGGCCGCCGGCGGGACCGGCTGCCTGGTCGTCACCGACGGCACCGGCACCTACCAGCTGGCCGGCGGCGACGCCACTGTCGTCAAGGCCGGGCAGACAGTGCACGTCTACGGCTACCGGGCCCCGAACCCGGCCGGCGCCTGCACCCAGGGCGTCCGGGTCCAGGTCACCCAGGCGTACACGGTGCAGACCCTGACCGGAACGGTGACCAAGGGCGTCGAGGGCTGCTCGCTGCTGTCGTCCGGCGGCGTGACCTACAGCCCGTTCGGCGGTGATCCGGCCGTCGTCACGGTGGGTGCGAAGCTGAGCATCGCCGGCTACCCGATCTCCGGGGTCACCAAGTGCTCCCAGGGCACACCGTTCCGGGTCTTGTCGGTCACCCCGGCCACGGCGGTCAGCCTCCGCGCCCGGGTCAACGGCAAGTACGTGACCGCGGCAAACGCCGGCGCGGAGCCGCTGATCGCGAACCGTGACACCGTCGGCGGGTCGTGGGAGAAATTCGACTCCTTCGAACTCGGTGACGGCCTGATCGCCCTGCGGGCGCAGGTCAACGGCAAGTACGTGACAGCTGACGGCGCCGGCGACCGGGCGCTGATCGCCAACCGGGACTACGTCGGCGGAACGTGGGAGAAGTTCCTGCTCGTGCGCAACACCGACGGCAGTGTCAGCCTCAAGGCGGTGGTCAACGGCAAGTTCGTCACCGCGGAGAGCGCCGGCGCGGAGCCGCTGATCGCCAACCGCGACACCGTCGGCGGGTCGTGGGAGAAATTCGACCTGAACAACCTCTGACCGGCTCCGGATCACCTGCCTCTGCGCCATCTGGTGCAGAGGCAGGTGTCGCCGCTGCTCTGACCCGGGGAACGGTCATGATGGCACGGTGAGCGACGACTACCTCCGGCTGATCCCCACCGACACACGGTGGCAGCCCGATACGGCCGCGGCCGTACCTTCACCAGCCTCGACCGGCAGGTGCCGTGCTGCGCGGCGACCGTCGCGCTGGACTCGCTGCGCTACGACTGGCCGGTCGGGTTCGCGCGGTTCGAGATCTGCGTGACCAACCCGGTCCGCGCCGCCTACGAACTCGACACCGCCGAACTCGGCGCCGTCGCCGCCCTGCTCGGCCACCCCGTCACGCAGATCCTCGCGCACTACTGACAGCTGTCACTCCGGCCGGTCGATGCCCAGCACCGGCAGGCACTGCTCGACACCGGTCAGGGTGATGTCGTCGCGGCGGTGCTGCTGCCACACCTGCCGGGTGAGCCGCCACCGCTGGATCAGGGCCGGCTCCCCGCGGCGGGTGTCCCAGTCGGTGCCGTTGCGCTCATACCCCAGCGCCTGCGACACCCGGTTGGAGGCGTGGTTGTCGGCGAACGCGTCACTGCCGGCCTCCCGCGCGCCGAGCCCGGCGAACGCCAGATGCAGGATCGCCGCCCGCATCTGCCGGCCCAGCCCCCGCCCACGATGGGCCGGCGCCAGCCAGGAGAAGCTGGTCACCGTACCGAAACGGGTGAAGTCGCGGCCGGTCAAGTCCTGCATGCCGACCGGCTGCCCGTCCACGAGCACGACGAAGTACAACCGCCACGAGTCCGCGGTGACCCGCCCACGGCCCGCCCAGATGCCGCGCAGCCACCGCCACTCCCGTTGCGGGCTGTCGGCGTAGAACGACATCGGATCGTCGAACGGCCACGGCTCGGTGTCGGCGATCCCCGCCCGTACCAGCGGCACCAGACGCTCCAGCAGATCGTCGCTCGCGCCGGCCAGCGTCAGCCGGGGTGTGACGACGGTGACGTTCAGCGGGGGATAGGTGTGGTCCACGCCCGCGACGCTAAACCGGCCGTGGCCACCGGCGCATCCCACTTTCGCCGCCCCGACCGGCGGATGCCGTGACCTCGCGCGGCCGTGCGATCATTCGAGACCTCATGGAGACCTCACCTGTCTGGCGGGCGCCGCGGCTGTGGCGGTGGCTGCTCGTCGTCGCCCGGATCGTGGTGTTCCCGCTGGCCCGGCTGCGGGTGTCCGGCGGGCTGCCCGAGCAGTTGCGTGGCGGCCCGGTCATCCTGGCCGCCAACCACGTCAGCCCGTTCGACCCGGTCATCGTCATGGCGGCATGCCACAAAGCCGGCATCGCCCCGCGGTTCATGGCCACCGGCGGGGTGTTCCGTGCACCGATCGTCGGTTCGATCATGCGGCACTGCGGGCACATCCGCGTCGACCGCAACACCGCCCACGTCGCCGATGCCCTGCCCAACGCCGCGAAAGCCCTGGCCGAGAACTCGGCGGTGCTGGTCTACCCGGAAGGCCGCATCGGCCTGGACCCGTGGATGTGGCCCGAACGTGGCAAGACCGGCGCCGCCCGGATGGCGCAGATGTCCGGCGCGCCCGTCCTGCCGGTCGCCCAGTGGGGCACCCACGCCGTCCTGCCGTGGGAGGCCCCGAAACACCTCGGCCGGGCCCTGCTGCGTGCCCTGCTGACCCGCCCGCTCGTGCAGGTCCGCTTCGCCGGCCGGCCGGTCGACCTGACCGGCGCCGAGACCGGCACCCCCGGCGCGCAGGCCCTGCACGCCACCCGGCTGATCATGGACGCGCTCGACGAGACCCTCGCGCCCCTGCGCCGCGACGAGATGCAGACCCCGAAGGTGATCGACACGTCGCGCCCGCACGACCTGTCGCGGGTACGCCCGCGCCCCTGACAGGAGCCATCGGGCCGGCAGCAGGCCACGTATCGACGGGCATGCTAGCGTCGTGAAACGCGTCCTGATCACTCTGATCGTGGTGGTGACCGGGCTGTGCGCCGGGATCGGCGGCTACGGGCTGGTGCGCCGCCACCACCGCGAGGCCGCCGCCGAACGGGCCCGTCAGGAGCGGCTCGCCGCGCGTACCCCGCTGCAGAGATCCGCCGCCGACATCGACCTGGCCCGCCGGGCCGGACGCGGCGAACACTTCGCCATCCTGCGGCAACACCTGCCGCCCGGCCTGGTCGCGATGGAACCCGTCGACGGCCCCTCCGACGACGGGGTGGTCGACATCTACTCCTACGGGGATCTCCAAGCGGTGGTCAGGTACACGGCCGACCCCGGCGACCGGCCGTGCGGCGAGCACACCTGCATCCGCGACACCGAGATCGACGTGCGAACCCGCGAGGCCCCGAGCCTGCGCCACGCCTCCGTCTGGCTCACCGGCCGGCCGTCATCGCCGGCACAGGACACCGCGGTCCGCTGGTTCCGGGCGACGACCACCTGGCTGCCGACAGCGAAAACCGGCTGGTTCACCCAGCTCGCCTACGAGGGCGACGTCGAGATCCACCTCCCGCGGATGGACCCGCCGTAAAACCGGGACACCCCCGGACCCGGTGACCCACCCTGAGCCGCATGATCAAGCGTCTCCTGACCGCCGCCCTCGCCGCGACCTGCACGGTCACCCCGGCCCTGCCCGCACACGCCGACCCGGCCACCCTCAGCGCCGCCCAGCGCAAAGTCCTCATCGACGCCACCCACCGCTTCAAGGACGTCGACGAGGCGATCAAAGCCGGATACCAGCCCACCGACCTGTGCGTCCCCGGCATGGGCTGGCATTACCTCAACCCCCAGCTCGCCGCCGACACCGCCATCGACCCGGTCTGGCCGGAAGTGCTGCTCTACGTGCCCGGCCCGAAAGACACCGTCCGCCTGGTCGGCGTCGAATACTTCAAACCCGACGCCGACGGCAGACTCACCACCGACACCGACCGGCCCACCCTGTTCGGCAACCCCTTCGACGGCCCCATGGCAGGCCACGAGGTCCCCGCCGGAGCCCCACCCATGCCGGTCCACTACGACCTGCACGTCTGGCTCTACCTCACCAACCCGGCCGGCCAGCTCGCCACCCTCAACGACCGCATCCGCTGCCCCTGACCCACACCGCGCGGGCCCGGGGTGTGATCGGTCACCGGCACACCCCGCCGCGTCCCGCCCAGCCGGCCGGCTGGATACCCTCGGAGACGGCCCGTGACCACGGACGCCCCGGACGAGTTGCGTGTCGTACCCGGACTGACAAGACGACCGCCCTGGAGGTGACCCGTCATGGCCTGGCTCGTCCTGATCATCTCCGGCCTGCTCGAAACCGTCTGGGCCATCGCCCTGGACCGCAGCGCCGGATTCACCCGCCCCGCACCCACCGCCGTCTTCGGCGTCGCCGTCGTGCTGAGCATGGCCGGCCTCGGCTACGCCCTGCGCACCATCCCGGTCGGCACCGGATACGCCGTCTGGGTCGGCATCGGCGCCGTCGGCACCGCGCTGGCCGGCATGCTCGCCCTCAACGAGCCGGCCACCCTGCCCCGCATCCTGTGCCTGCTCCTGGTCATCACCGGCGTCGCCGGGCTCAAATACTTCCACTGAGCCCGGCACACCCAGGTCAGCCCGCCTCGCCGAGCTCGGCCAGGCGGGCCTCCACCTCGGCCAGCTCCGCCCGCAACCGCTGCGCCTGCTGCTCGGCCTCGGCCCGCTCCGCCGCCATGATCTGATCGACCGCCTCCTGCACCCCCGGCACGTCGATCAGCGACACCATCTTCAACGCCTCCGCCGGCCGAATCACATACGGCCGGGCCAGAGCCTTCGCCCCCTGATTGGCGGCGATCGTCCACTCGCCCTCACCGTAGGCCAGCGTCACCGTCAGACTCGGGCCCGGCTTCGCCTTCACCGGACGCGCCGCCTTACGCGGAGCAGCCACCGGCACCTCCTCCTCACCGCGCCGCTGCGCCGGCGGCTCACTCCTGCGCTGCACCGGAGCCTTCACCGGAAGCGGCTTGTCGATCAGGAACTCCGGACCCGACAACACCGGCTCCACCGGCTCGGCCACCGGGGGCGCCACCTTCTTCGGCACCGGACCCTTCGGCGCGATCCGCAGATCAGCGGGGGAGAAGGGCAACTCGTCACGCCCGAACTTCACCACCACCCACTCATCCGACACCGCCGGATCCTCCAGCCCCACCACCTGCCCGATCTGCCCGGAGATCTGCCCCGCCGACTCGGTGAACTGCACCCGAGGCTTCCGCCCGGCCGCCAGCGCATCCCGGATCTGCTGCAACTCATCCGCGGACAGCCCACCGGCCTGCACGCCTGCCGCCGTCACAACCCCACCACCTTCGTACGCCTGTATGAGAGCGGCTTCTTTCTACCAGCACCCACCGACAACAACCGCACACCACACCGAAGTGATCATGACGAGAACGGCGCCCGCCCCGTCACGCAATACTCCCGGCCCACCGGATCCCGCAACGTCGTCCACTCGCCCGGCACCCGACGCACCACACTCGCCCCCGCCTCCACATGCCGCGCCATCTCGGCATCCACATCCGAACACGCGAAATCCACATGCACCCCCGCCACCTCACCGCCGACCCGCTGCAGCAGCAACCGCACACCCATCCCCGCCGGCCGCTGCAGATACGAGAACTCCGGCAGATCCGTCGCCCGCACCGCCCACCCCGTCACCGCCGACCAGAACCCCACCTCCCGCTCATACGCCACCGCCGGAACATCCAGACACAACTGATCCACCACACTCACCCCACCGGACGGCCGCACCCGCTCACCCCGCCACGGCACCAGACAGAACACGATCCCGGCGGGGGAGCGCAGCACCCGCACATCACCGTGATCCGCCACCTCGACCGCACCGAGCCCCACCACCCGTACCGCAGCCTCGCCGATGTCATCGACATGCAGATCCAGATGCGACCGCGCCGGACCGTCCCCGACCACCTGCACCCGCAGACACGCATCCCCGGCCGCCGGCACCAGCGTCGCGAACACCCCACCACCACGCCGCGCCGACAACGACCAGCCCGTCACCGCCACCCAGAACGGCTCCGCCGCCCGCGACGGCGAATCCAGGAACCCCGTCACCCACCGCACCGTCACGACCCCACCCGCCCCGTCCGCAGCGCCGCCGCCACATCCGGTCGCCCGAAGCCCTCCGCCGCCCGAGCCGCCTGCTCCCACGGATACTCCACCGCCCGCAACGACACCTCCCACCGCCCCGACACGTCGTCCACCACCGCGAACCGCGCATGCGGCGACCCCGCCTCCATCCGATGCGGAAACGGCTCGTCGTCCTCGTACGCCGGCCACCCCACACTGCCCGGATTCACCACCAGCGCCCCACCCGGCAACCGCATCGACCCCGGCAGATGCGTGTGCCCACACAACAACAGATCGACGCCGGACACGTCACCCAGCCGCGCCACCACCTCGTCGACCGTCGCCGCCCGCACCCCCGACGGCTCCACCGTGTGCAGCAGGTACTGCAGGTCATCCGACGGCGTACCGTGGAACGCCAGCACCCCGGCCACCGGCGACACCGTCACCGGAAGCGACCGCAACCAGCCAAGATGCCGATCCGACAACACCTGCCGGGCCAGCCGGTCGGCCATCCCGATCCGATCCGCGCCGAACGTCAGCACCTGCCGCTCATGATTGCCCGCCACCGTCACCAGACCCGCCGCGAGCAACCGGTCCGCCGTCTGCGCCGGCTGCACATAACCGGACAACAGATCACCGAGATTGACCGTCAGATCAACCCCCTCGGCGTCGATCGCCGCCAGCACCGCCGTCAACGCCGGCAGATTGCCGTGCACATCCGAGATCACCGCGATACGCATCGCGCCATTACACCGGGAACGCGTTCTGAAACTCCAGCCGCCAGTCCGCCCCCGCGGCCAGAGACTGCAGACAGTCCTCCAGCGACAGGAGCGCCTCCCACGGCGCCACCCCCGACGCCACAGCGATCCGCTCCGTCAGCAGCTGCTCCAGATCCTCGACCCGCTTCGCCTTCCACACCTTGTCGGCCACACTGACCAGCAGATCCTCGACCACGACCTCCGGCGCCGCCCAGGACCCGTGCGTCCCGGCGAACCGCGCCAGCCGCTGCGGCACACCCCGCCACCAGCAACCGCGCCACCTCCGCCGGCAGCACCCGCACCGGCCCACCCGGCCCGGCCATCGCCCGTTCCAGCAAACCCACATCCATAAACCCGCGATGGTACGGCCACCCGCCCACCCGGCACGCCCCGCGAAACCACCGGCCCCGCCCACCGGACACGCCCCGCTATCCTGCCGGCATGACGGGGACCGACGACACCGCCGAACCACTGGCCGACGGCATGAACCTGTCGCTGCGGCTGCGCCGCGACTTCACCGTCACCGACGCCGCCCGCCTGCTCACCGCCGCCCGCCGCACGTACCGCGACCTCAACCCCGACGCCGGCAGCGACACCGCCGACACGATGGTGACCGGCGCCGCCGACGCCCTCTACGTCGTCCTCGAGCACGCCGGCCTGATCGGCGACGCCACCGACGACCGGCTGGCCACCTACCGCGACGACGGCCTCGACCCCGGCGGATGGCGCGCCGAGGTGGTCACCGGCGACCCCTGGCCGCTGGCACCCGGCCCGCTCAGCAACTGCGTCATCCCCGTCGACGACCTCTTCGCCCTTCCCCCGGACCGGAACTCCCGCACGGCCCCCGCCCCGCCACTGATCACCGCGCCCGACACCCGATGGGCCGGCCGTGGCGCCGCCATCGCCCGGCACCTGCGCACCGCCCTCGGACCACTGGCTCTGCGGGTCGACCACATCGGCAGCACGGCAGTGCCCGCCATGGCGGCGAAACCCGTCTACGACATCCAGGTCAGCGTCACCGACCTGGACACCGCCGCCGACGCCTTCGACGGACCCCTCACCGACCTCGGCTTCGTGCGCCTGCCGTACCTGCACGACCACGTCCCCGCCGGACACCCCGACGAACCGCACCGGTGGGCCAAACGCTTCTGGCACCTGCGCGGACCCGACATCACCGAGCCGGTCAACCTGCACTGCCGCACAGCCGGCTCACCCAACGAACGGCTGGCCCTGCTGTTCCGGGACTGGTTGCGGGCACACCCCGAAGCCGTACCGGCGTACGCGGCCTTCAAGCAGAGCCTCGCCGCCGCCGTCTCCCACGACCCGGACCGGTACACCGACGTCAAGGACCCCGTCGTCGACCTCGTCGCCGTCGTGGCCGAGCAGTGGGCCACCACCTCCGGCTGGACGGTGCGATGACACGCATCGTGGTCATCGGCGACGTGGGCGGCTGCGCCGACCACCTCACCCGCGCGCTCGAACCCCTGATCGGCACACCGGACACCGTCGTGATCCAGGTCGGCGACCTGATCGACCGCGGACCCGACTCACCCGGCGTGCTGCGACTGGTGAGCCGACGACTCGCCGCCACCGCACCCCGCTGGATACAGCTGATCGGCAACCACGAGTCGCCCTACCTCGGCGCCGAACCGTTCTGGCCCGAACCCCTCGACGACGCGGACGCGGCACTGCTGCGCCACTGGTGGCTGACCGAACGGCTCCGGGTCGCCGCCGCGATACGTACGGCCGAGGGGGAGGAGTTCCTGCTCACCCACGCCGGACTCACCGTCGCGGCCTGGCGGGAACTGGGGGAGCCGGTGACCGCCTCGACCGCCGCCGACCTGCTCAACACCCGCCCCGAAACGCTGCTGTGGAGCTACGGCGGCCCGCTGTGGGCCGAGCCCGCACAGGTCTACGGATCGTGGCTCGACGAGCGGCTGACGATGCCGTTCTCGCAGGCACACGGGCACTCGGCGGTGGTCGACTACCAGCACCGTTCCTGGGTGTGCGAGGAACGGATCCGGGTCCGGTCCACGGCCGACTGGGACGCCCGACGAACCGTCACCCGGCTGACCGGCGGCTGTTTCGTGGCGGTGGACCCGAAACACGGCCGCATGGGAGCCGACAGCTGGGCACCGTGGGTGCTGGACGACGCCGCAATCATCTCTTAGGAAAGTTTCCGTGATATTTGTCTCCGTCAACGGGACACCACCCATAGATCACCACCGCTACGTTGGCCATGCTGCTCCAACGGGGGGCGCACAAGGAGGCCACACATGCGCAGAATCATCGGCATCACCGCAGCAACCATCGCCGGCATCGGGGCAGTAGCACTCGGCCCCACCGCCGCCCACGCCGCACTCGCCTGCGGCGCACCCAACTACACCGCCAACTGGGTCGGCGTCACCTGCTCCGGCAGCGGCAGCTTCCGCGTCGGCGCCACCTGCCTCATCCTCGGCTCCGGCGGACAGTCCTACTTCCAGTGGGGCACCTGGAAGAACGCACCCACCACCAACTACGCCAACTGCCGCAGCGGCACCGCCCCGCTCCAGGGCTCCGCCAAACTCCAGACCCGCTGACCCCCACGGGCCGTGCCGGCGCAAACCCCACGTCCGCACCGGCACGGCCCACCAGCACCCGTCACAGACCGACGGCCACCTTGAAGATGCGCTCATTGCTGTTGTTGGGCGTACTGTCCTTGTCACCACCGCTACTCGTGGTCAACCACAGATTGCCGTCGATCGTCGGCTCGACCGTACGCAACCGACCGTACGTACCCACAAAATACTGCTGCACGTCAGTCAGCGAGCTGCCACTGATCGACGCACGATACAGACGAGCACCCCGCAAGCAGGCGATGTACAGCACATCACGCACGATCGCGATACCACTGCACGAGGCAGCCGCGACCGGATACGTCCGCACCGGCGCCACCGACCCCGCACAATCACCGACCGTGCCCTCACACGCCGGCCAGCCGTAATTACCACCCTTCACCACGAGATTCGTCTCGTCCATCACGTTGTTGCCGAACTCCTGCTGCCAGAGCCGCCCCTGCGAATCGAACGCCAGCCCCTGCGGATTCCGGTGACCGTAACTCCACACATAACTACCGGCGAACGGATTGTCACCCGGCACCCCACCGTCCGGCCGCAGCCGCAGCACCTTCCCACCCAGACTCGCCAGATCCTGCGCCTGATCCGGATCCTGACCGTCACCCGCCGCGGCATACAACATGCCATCCGGACCGAACCGCAACCGGCCACCGTTGTGGTACTTGTTGCGCGGAATCCCGGTAAGCAACACCTCACGAGTCTCGGTACGCAACGTGCCGTCATAACGGATCCGCACGATCCGGTTGTCCGTCGCGCTGGTGTGATAGATGTACAACCACCGGTCGGACGCGAACTCAGGCGAGACCGCCAGACCCAGCACCCCACCCTCACCATTGGTGCCCTGCACCCCCGGCACAGTGCCGACGCTGCGCTTACCACTACCGTCCGGATTCATCGCGACGATGTCGAACACGTCACGCCGACCGTAGAGCACCGTACCGTCGGAAATCTGCACCAACCCCCACGGCAGATCCCGCTCAGCGGTCACCTGACTGCTGCCACACACCCCACTGGTACAAGCCCCACCGGTGGTGACCGCCGCCGCAGCACTCTGCGCCGACGAATTGCCCTGAGCATCGCGCGCCACAACCGCATACCGGTACGCGGTGTCCGCACGCAACCCACTGTCGATGAACGTCGTCGCCGGCGGGTTCGCCCCCGACCCGCTGACAGTCCCGGCCACCACACCGTCGCGATACACCACATACGCCGTCACCGCCACGTTGTCGGTAGCGGCCGCCCACGACAACGTCACCGTGGTGCCGCTCGCCACCCCGCTCAGCCCGGTGGGCACCGTCGGCGCCTGAGTGTCCGCCTGACAGAACGGCGGGGTGACCGACACCGTCGGACCGGCCTGCGAGACATTACCGGCGGCGTCACGGGCGTTGACATACCAACCCCAACTGGCACCACCGACAGCCGGCAGGGTCGCCTGCGTGCTGCCACCCTGCACCGACCTCACCAACTGCCCGTCGTGATACACGTCGTAACCGGTCACCGCCACATTGTCGGTCGCCGCCGACCAGCGCAGACTCACCGAATCACAGGTGACCGCCGTGACCCGCAACCGGGCCGGCGCACTCGGCGGCGTGGTATCGGCCGCCACCGGCGACACCACAGCCGCCGGGCCGACCATCAGCAGAGGACCAACCAGAGACAGCGCAACAGAGCGCATCGAAAACACCTTCCTCAGTACGGGTAGCCGGGAACGCCGAGCTCGATGCCGTAGACCCCGTAATCGCCGGTCCGACCCGCGGTGATGAACAAGGTGCGCCTACCGGACCCACCGAACGCCACGTTCGTGGCGCCCGCACCGGAGGAGATGGTGCCGAGCTCGACACCGGCGGGGGAGAAGACATGAACACGGCCCTCGCCGTTGGACACCCAGTAGACGTTGCCCGCACAGTCCACGGTCACCCCGTCCGGCGTGGCGATCGACGCGAACACGCTCCGAGCCCCCGTGCTGCCGTCCGGCTGAACGGCGTACGCATAGATCCTGTTCTCGCCGTACGCACCGACGTAGAGCACCCGCCCGTCGGGCGACAGAGCGATGCCGTTGGGCTGGCGCACCGTACCGTCGACAAGAAAAACCTGCCCGTTGACGACCCGGAACACATTGGTCCGGCCGCCCATCTCATCGGCGCGACGCCCCCGCTGGAAATTCGGATCGGTGAAGTAGACGACTCCGTCGCCACGGACCGTGACATCGTTCGGTGAATTGAACGCCCGCCCCTGATACCCGCTCGCCACCACGGTCCGCGCACCGTCGGAGAGCCGGAACGCCGAGACCGTACGGCTGTCGTGGGTCGCGGCGATCACCTGCTGCCCGTCCGGGCTCAACGCCAGCCCGTTGCTTCCCGAAGCACCGACAAACGTCCCCGCCCGGGCCGGCGGCACCAGCCGGTGAATCGTCGACGGCTGCACCTGCTGCGCGCCGGTGGCCGGGCTCATGTCCGAGACCAGCAGCTGCCCGGCGCCGGCGATCCAGACCGGACCTTCGAGAAACGAGAACCCGCCGAGAAGCCGCGTCGCCGCCGGCGCGGTGCCCGGCAGGGGCGGTCCGCCGGGGGTGCCGGTGTCGCACACTCCCGGCGGCGCCCCCGGCGGTGTCCCCGGATCCGCGGCGGCCGGGACGGGCGACACCGCGGCCAGCACGAGACACAGGGCGCCGGCGAGGGCCGCCGACCGGCGAGCAGGCGACCGTATTAAATCGATGGTCATGATTGAACCGTAGACACCGCCGGCGACACTCGCCCGGTTGTCACCACGGAGAGTATTCAGATGACGAAAGGTGCGGATCGCCAAAAACGGTTACGACGCTATCCCGGAGCCGCTCGCGCCACCGACACGAAGCGCCACTATGCCGAGGTGGCCGGGACTCTCGCCCATGGCGACGCGGACCGCGATCCCGAGGGCGTCTCGGCCATGCGGTGGCCCGCCCGCCTTCCGCGGGTGATCGGCAAGACCGTGCGAACCGGCCCACGTCGCGCGCCCGGGTCGGGCAAGGTGATCTTGGTGGCGCTGGTCGCAGCGAGGGGAGTGGAGTTCGTCCGCACCGCCGCACAGGGTGCACAGGGGCGCGACGGTGCGCCGGCGCCTGGTCGGCACCCGGACGTGAGAGGACATGCTCGCGACACTGTCGAAACCGAGCGGGCGACGTGGCGCATGCGCACGAAACTCCCACACAACCGTTCCTGGCGAACTTCCGCGTCGCGCCCGCGGCCTGACAGCCGCCGAACGCCTGATATTTCTCAGGTCGATAATCTATATTATGTCAAGTAGAGCCTGGGAGGGGCTTCCCCCAAGAGTGCGAAGTGTCCTCTCAGGGCGACGGCTCGCGGGCCGAGCGAACCTGGCTGAGCCTTCAGGGGCGTTGGATCGTGCTGAATTGCCTGCCTGGGCGACGGACTGCCGGAGTCGCCGACACGGGCGGCGTGAGGTCTGCACCTGTGTGATGCCGCGGACGGAAGGCCTACCCCGGACAAGGGTCTGCAGGTTGGTGGCGGGTGCCCCTGCCCCGGCGTCGAGGCCTGACGATCCGGTCCGCGACGGCAGGCGAACCGGACTTTGGGTTCATAACAGGCACTCACAGTCATGATCATGCGTGGACCAGGACGAACGTCGCAAAGTCGTGCATAATATGCCTTATGCACGATCTGTCAATCGCTGAGTTGATCGACGAGTTTCTGGCGGCGCGGGCCACTCGTAAACCCTCGGTGCACACGCTTTCGGCGTACCGTCGCGATCTGCATCTCGTGGTGCAGCTTGTCGAGCCCGCCCCGCTAACGGTGAGTGACCTCTCCCCTCGCGTGCTGCGCGGCGCTTTTGCGCGTTTCGCCGCGTCCCGCTCCCCCGCGAGTGTGTCGCGGGCCTGGTCGTCGTGGAATGCGTTCTTCACGTTTCTGGTCACTGAGCAGGTGATTCCGGGGAATCCGATGTCGGCGGTGGACAAGCCGCGGCAGTCGGTGCTGGTGCCGAAGCCGTTGAAGGGTGAGGACACGCCGGAGGTGTTGTTGCGGGCGGTGAGCACGGCGGATGACACGCAGCGTGATCCGTGGCCGGAGCGGGATGTGGTGGTGCTGGCGTTGGCGTTGTGTGCTGGTCTGCGGTTGTCGGAGATGCTGGCGTTGCGGGTCGGTTCGGTGAGTGGCCGGCCCGGTGAGCGGCGGGTCGAGGTGGCGGGCAAGGGTGGGCGGCCGCGGACGGTGCCGATCGAGTCGGGGCTGGATGCGGCGGTGTCGCGGTATCTGGACAGCCGGCGGGTGCGGTTCGGGCGGGTGGGCGCCACTGCTCCCCTGCTGGTGGATCGGCGCGGGGCGGCGTTGCAGCGGGGTGGTTTGCAGTATCTGGTGCGGTCGTGTTATCGGCGGGCGGGTGTCGGGGATCGGGTGCCGCGGGGTGCGCAGTTGCATGCGTTGCGGCATACGTTCGCGACGCGGTTGGCGGAGGACGGGGCGAACGCGTCGGAGATCATGCGGTTGCTGGGGCATGCGTCGTTGGCGACGTCGCAGTCGTACATCGAGGTGACGGCGGAGCAGCAGCGCGCGGCGGTTCAGGCTAATCGGACTAATCGGGTGTTGAGTGAGTTGGGGTGACTTCTGGTCTGCCAGAATCCGGGGGTATGAGTGAGGAGAGGTTCAATCGGCGGTCGCTGTTCGGGCGGGTGCTGCTGGTGGCCGGGGGCGTGGCGACGTTGACGACGTTGACCGGGTGTCCCGGTGGTGACCAGGACGATGACGATGACGACGGTGGCGAGGACGACGACGATTGAGTTCGGACATGGGTACGGATGACGGCCACTCCCCTGCTGCGGGCGTGGCCGTTGTCGTTCTTACCGTCGTTTCGTGACCGCAGCTGAGCCGGTGTGGGTGCCCGAGTCGTGCACCCGGCCCACCGTTGAGCGGCCGTTACGGCTGGCCGAGTTCGGCGGACGGCTTCGGTGCCGGCGGTGCGGGTGTGGGGCAGGCGGGACCGGTGGGGTGGTTATTGGGGCGACACCGGGTGGGGGCGCCGGGATACTTGCGCGGTGATTCAGGAGAGTCCCGCTCAGGATGTGCCGTACACGGTCGGTTCGCTGGTTGTCGATCTGCGGCGGTTGGGGTTGGCGGCCGGTGATGTGGTGCTGGTGCATTCGGCATTGCGGTCGGTGGGGTTCGTGGTGGGGCATGTGCAGTCGGTGGTGCATGCGTTGCTGGAGGTGCTGGGGCCGGCGGGGACGCTGGTGGTGCCGACGCACACGGGGTACAACTCGGATCCGGCGGGGTGGAGCAATCCGCCGGTGCCGCAGTCGTGGTGGCCGGTGATCCGGGACGAGAATCCGGGGTTCGATCGGGTGTTGTCGCCGAGCCGGTGGGTGGGGGTGCTGCCGGAGGTGGTGCGGACGTGGCCGGGGGCGGTGCGCAGTGGTCATCCGCAGGTGTCGTTCGCGGCGGTGGGTGCGCGGGCGGCGGAGATCGTCGCTGGTCATCCGGTGGAGGACGAGTTGGGTGACGGGTCGCCGTTGGGTGCGGTGTACCGGGTGGACGGCAAGGTGCTGCTGATCGGGTGTGGGCACGGCAACAACACGTCGATGCATCTGTCGGAGACGCGTCAGCTGCGGCCGCGGATGGACGTCAACGGTGCGGCGGTGCGTGATCCGGACGGTAGGGCGCGGTGGGTGACGTGGACGGCGCCGGCGAGTGATTCCTCGGATTTCGAGGAGATCGGTGTGGCGTTCGATGCGGTGGGGCCGGTGTCGGTGGGGCTGGTGGGTGCGGCGGTGTCGCGGTTGATGTCGCAGCGGGCGGTGGTGGATTTCGCGACGGCGTGGATGCGGGAGCACCGGTCGCCGGGTGTGTCGGGCTAGGGTGCGGGCCATGCGTGTTCCGGAGTGGCTCGATCAGACGCGGATCTCGTACGACACGGTGGCCGCGAGTTATGCGGATCTGCTGCGCGGCAGGTTGGCCGAGGAGCCGTTCCAGCGCGGGATTCTGGGGTTGTTCGCGGAGTTGGTGCGTGGGCGTGGGCCGGTGGTGGATGTGGGGTGTGGGCCGGGGCGGATCACCGGGTTCCTGCGGGGGCTGGGGGTGGACGTGTTCGGTGTCGATCTGTCGCCGGGGATGGTGGAGCAGGCGCGGCGTGATCATCCGGGGTTGCGGTTCGAGGTGGGGTCGATGACGGCTCTGGAGGTGGCGGACGGGTCGCTGGGTGGGGTGTTGGCGTGGTTTTCGCTGATTCATGTGCCGGATGAGGCGGTGCCGGGGGTGTTGGCGCAGTTTTGCCGGGTGCTGGCGCCGGGTGGGGTGGTGCTGCTGGGGTTTCATGCCGGTGAGGGGGTGCGGCATGTGACGGAGGGGTACGGCGGTCATCCGATGAATGTGCTGGTGCATCGGCGGTCGGCGGCGCGGGTGGCGGGCTGGCTGGTGGAGGCGGGTTTCACGGTGGAGGGTGAGCTGGTGCACCGTCCGGATCCGAAGTCGGAGGGTGTGTTCCTGTTCGCTCATCGGTGAGATGTGCCGGGTGAGGTGTGCCGGTGGAAACGGTGACGGGCCGCGCCGGTGTCGGCGCGGCCCGTCGTGTGTGGGTCAGGCGAGGTTAAGCTGGACCTCGATGTTGCCGCGGGTGGCGTTGGAGTAGGGGCACACCTGGTGGGCGGCGTCGAGGACGGCTTTGGCGGTGGTCTCGTCGAGGCCGGGCAGTTCGGCTTCGATGGTGACGGCGAGGCCGAAGCCGGTGCCGGAGGGCAGCGGGCCGATGCCGACGTCGACGGTGATGGCGGTGTCGGTGAGGGTGATCTTCTGGGCCGAGGCGACGCGTTTGAGGGCGCTGTGGAAGCAGGCGGCGTAGCCGGCGGCGAACAGTTGTTCGGGGTTGGTCAGGGCGCCGCCGGCGCCGCCGAGTTCCTTGGGGACGGCGAGGTCGAGGTCGAGGACGCCGTCGCTGGAGCGGACGTGGCCGTTGCGGCCGTCGCCGGTTGCGGTGGCCGAGGCGGTGTAGAGGGTGCTCATGCGGGGGTTCCTCCGGGAGGGGTCGGTGCTGTGCCGTTGGCGCGGTGCAGCAGGGTGTGCAGTTGGTGGAGTTCGTCGGTGGTCAGGCCGGTGGCGCAGGCGAGGGCGTGGCTGAGGTCGCCGATGTCGGTCTGCAGGCGGGTGCCGGTCGGGGTGGGGTGGATCCAGACGGTGCGTTCGTCGTGGGTGCCGCGTTCGCGGCGGATGTGGCCCTGGGTTTCGAGGCGTTTCAGCAGGGGGCTGAGGGTGCCGGAGTCGAGGCGCAGGGTGCGGCCGAGGTCACGGACCGTGGTGGGGCCGTCGTGCCAGAGGACGCGCATGACGAGGTATTGGGGGTAGGTGAGGCCGTGTGGGTCGAGGTGTGGCCGGTAGAGCGAGGTCATCGCCCGGCTGGCCGCATAGAGCTGGAAGCAGATCATCCGGTCGAGGGCGGTGCTCTCTCGCATGCCCGGAACAGTAGTGCCCAATTCAATTGTGCACAACTGATTGGTGCCGCAGGTCACCACGTTGTGTGATCATGCGGCCATGGCGATCCGCTTCCTGAAGCTCTCCCCCACCGCCCTGGCCGCCCTGCTCGACGGCGACCTCGACGCGGCCGGCAGCGCCGCGGGCCATCCGCTGAGCCCGTTTCTCATCGAGGAGAACTGGCTGTGGGAGATCCGGCTCGACGACATCCGCCGCGACCCGCGGGCCGCGGACTGGATCGCCCGGGCGGCGATAGCCGAACCCGAAGGGGTGGTCGTCGGCCACGGCGGCTTCCACGGCCCACCGGACGCCGACGGGGTGGTCGAGGTCGCGTACACGGTGGCGCCGCAGTACCGGCTGCGTGGCTACGCCCGGCAGATGCTCGAACAGCTGCTGGCCCGCGCCGACGCCGACCCTGAGGTCACCGCGGTACGGGCCAGCATCCGGCCGGACAACATCGGTTCGAAGAAGGTGATCGCCGGCTTCGGGTTCCGCAAGATCGGTGAACAGTGGGATCCCGAGGACGGCCTGGAGGACGTCTACCTGCGCCCCGCCACCGGCGGCTGACGCGTCACGCCGCCGCGGCGAGCCGCTGACCGTGCACGTCGGTCACCGACAGCCGGGTGCTCATCGTGGACCGGGCGGCGATCTGCGCGGCGTAGGCCGCCCGCCGCCGGGCCACGCAGCCGTCCTTGGCCGCCGGCGACTTCTTCTGCTCCATGTGGGTGTTGAGGCCGTCACGCAGCAGCGCCAGCGCCTCGGTGCGCAGCTGCGACACCCGCGACTCGGTCACCCCGAGCGAGGCGGCGACCTCGGCGAGTGGACGCTCCTGCAGGAACGACGCCTCCACCACGAAGCGCAGCCGCTCCGGCAGCACCTCCACCGCGTCGTGCAGATACCCCAGCCGCTCCCGGTGCAGCAGCATCTCCTCCGGGTTCATCGCGGACTCGGTGACCATGTCCTCGGCGGTGCCGGCCGCGAACCCCTGCAGCGACAGCACGGCGGCCCGCTGCACGTCGTCGTCGACGCTGGACAGCTCGCCGACGGCGACACCGAGCAGCTCGGCCAGCTCCTCCGGCGTCGGCGTACGGCCCAGCCGGCGGGTCAGCTCCTCGCGGGCCACGTCGGCGCGCCGGGCCCGGGCCCGCACCGACCTGCTGGCCCAGTCCATGCTGCGCAACTCGTCGAGCAGGGCGCCGCGGACCCGGACGGCCGCGAACCGGCCGAACGGGATGCCGCGTTCAGGGTCGTAGGCTTGCGCCGCCGTCACCAGGGCGGCGTAGCCGGCCGACGCGAGATCGTCACGGTGCACGTGCGGCGGCACCTTGAACAGCATCTCGCGGACCATGTGACCGACCAGCGCCATGTTGTCGCGGATGAGCTCCTCCTGAGCCCGGTCGACAACGGCGGGGCCGGCGGGCTGAGGCTGGACGATAGCGGTCATTGCGATTCCCCCTGTGTCGGCTGACCGGCTGGCAGGGGGAACTTTTCGCGGCTACGGGTGCAACCGGCGGGCACTCTCGGTTGCCGCTTGGTTGCACCGAGAATTTTTCCTCAAGTGCTGCGGGGCGGCCGGCGGCTACTCCTGGGGGCCGGTCAGCACGGTCTGCTCCACCGCCGCCTTGTGCAGATCCAGCGGGCCGCCCTCGGGCTCCTGCTCCTCCAGCAGCGCCAGCAGCACGTGCCCGGTCCCGACCCGCTCGTGGCCCAGCCGCAACGCCTCGCGGAAACTGAGCTCCAGAGCCTTGCGGGCGTGGCTGTCGAACGGGATCAGCGGCGCCGGCTCGGCCTCGCCCGGCGCCGCGGTCATCGCCGTGCGCACCTCGTCGACGGTGCGGCCCTGGGCGAGCACCGCCTGCACGGCCAGGCCGTCGGCCTGATCCAGCAGGCCCAGCACCAGGTGGCCCGGGCTGATCTCGGCGTGGCGCAGCCGGGCGGCGTGCGCCATCGAGGCGACCACCGCGGCGCGCGCGAGGTCGGAGTAACGGGAGAACCCCTGGGAGACGTCCTCCTTGGCGGCGGGGACGAAGCGTTTCTGCGCGGCCTGCTTGCTGACGCCCATGCTGCGGCCGATGTCGGTCCACGAGGCGCCGGAGCGGCGGGCCTGGTCGACGAAGTGACCGACCAGGTGGTCGGCCAGCTCGCCGAGATGCTCGCCGAGCGCGACGGCGCCGGCCACCCGGTCGAGCGGGCTGTCCGGGTGGCCGGCGGTGACGGCGTGGATGAGGTCGTCGAGACGAACGGAAGACTGTGTCATGCCGTCAACTCTAGGTTGACGGCATGCGGATCGTCAACTCAGAGTTGACGCTTGCGGCCGGCCTTGCCCAACGGTACCTCCGACAGATCCACCGTCTGCGAGGTGATGCGCTTGAACCCGTACCCCCGCTCGGTCATCCACGCCGCCGCCTTGGCCTCCGACCTCGCCGTCACCTTCGGCACCTCCCGCTCGTCGTCGACCTGCTCGGCGAAACGGAACGTGAAGAACGGCCGCGCCGCCAGGTCGTAGGTCAGGTGCCCCTGCTCGGTGTACTGCACCGCCAGGATGTCGGCGTGGGCGTCACCGGCGGCCATCAGCTCCGCCTTCTGCTGCTCGGACAGGTTGTCGAAGGACCCGCGCACGGTGACACGGATCGTACGGCTCGTGCTCATCGCGCCAGTATCGTGCGCTCCCTCACCCGGGGCGAACGAATTCCGTCGCCCCGCGCAACCGCGTCGACAGCAGTGCCCGGGCCCGATCGGTGACCAGCCGCAGATCCGGCGGCCGGCTCAAACCCAGCTGCGCCAGGCTCCCCGCCGGGATCGCCGCCGGATCCAGCCCGTCGCGCAACGCCACCAGCACCCCCAGGTCGTACCGGCTGATCGCGTCCGCGCCCGCCACGTTGAGCACCCCGGCGTAGTCACCGGCCGCCAGCTCCAGCAGCGCATCGGCCAGATCGTCGACGTGCACCGGCTTGCGCACCTCGTCGGTGAACAACGCGCCCCGCACCCGCCCGGCCACCAGGTCGTGGGTCAGAACCTCGTGCGCTCCGCGCCCGTCACCCAGGATCAGCGAGGTACGCACGATCGCCGCCCCCGGATCCACCGCCCGCACCGCGGTCTCGGCCGCCGCCTTCGCCGCCCCGTAGGCGTACACCGGATCCGGGGTCGCGTCCTCGTCGTACTCCCCCTGCCGGCCGGAGAACACCGCGTCACTGGAGACGTGCACCAGACGGATCCCCGCGGCGGCGACCGCCACGTGCGCCGCCCCGTCCGCCGTGGCCGGCCAGTCGTCACGGCTGCGCCCGGCCGCCGCGTGCACGATCGCGTCCGGCGCCACCGCGGCGATCACCCGCCGCACGTCGGCCGGGTCCCGGATGTCCAGGCGCACCGTGGCCGTCGCGGCCGGCGCCGACAGATAGGTGCCCACCGCCTCCCAGCCGGCCGCGGCCGCACGGGCCACCACCCGGCGACCCAGCGAACCGGTACCCCCGGTGACGAGCAGACGACCGATCATGCCGAAACCCCGGTGCGCACCGCCACGTCCCGGACGCTCACCCACAGCAGCGTCCACCCCACGACGACCGCCGCCACGGTCACCACCGCCATCGCCGGCGGCCCGGCCACCGCGAACCGCGCGAACGACAGGCTGAAGAAACCCGTAGCCGCACCGCCACACCCCAGCACGGCCGCCGCCGGCAGCAGCGCCAGCACCCCACCGGCCTCCCACCGGTAGAACGCCGTCGCCACGAACGCGCCGGTGATCAGGCAGAACACCAGCATGCACAGGTACGCCACGAAGATCGACGGATAGTCGCCGGCCGCGAACACCCGCTGATCCTGCAGATGCCGCGTCCACCCGGCCAGCCGGTACAGCACCGCCTCGGCCGCATACGCCCCGGTGATCAACGCGGCCAGCACCACCGCCGTCACCAGCTGGAACACCGGATACTGCACGGCGAACTCCCGGCGCGTGCGCCCGTGGGCCACCATCGTGGCCAGCATGCCCGCAGCCCCGTAGCCGTACCCCACCGCCAGCCAGAACAGCACCTGCCCACCGATGTCCACCGCGGACAGGGTGATCGGCGTGAACAGCAGGAACACCGGCGTCACCACCGCCGCCAGCAGGCAACCACCGGCCACGAACAGGGTCAGGAACACCAGATGCTGCGACAGCAGGAAACGCAGGATCGGCCAACGGCTCACGCGGCACCTCCGGTCAGATGGATGAACAGCTCCTGCAACGCCACCGGTCCCAGCTGCAGCTGCAGCGAGCGCGCCAGCGCCCGGCGCCGCTCGTCAAGCGCGCCGAACACGGTGACCTGCTTGGTCGGGCCCAGCCGCCGCTCACCCAGCACCGTCAGCCCCGACACGAAATCGTCGACCAGCCCCGCCGGACCGGTCACCGCGACCCCCTGCGAGCGCAGCTCGTCGGTGTCGGCACGCAGCAGCAGCCGGCCCTCGTGCAGGATCAGCACCTGCTCGAACAACGGACCCTGCTCCTCGATCAGATGCGTCGACAGGATCACCGTGCGCGGCCGGCTCGCGTAGTCGGCCAGCAGCTCGTCGTGGAACACCTGCCGGTTGGCGGCGTCCATCCCCAGGTGCGCCTCGTCGAACATGGTCAGATCGGCCCGCGACGCCAGGCCCACCACGATCCCGAACGCCGAACGCTGCCCCCGCGACAGGGCCCGCAGCGTGCGCCGGCGCGGCAGCGCGAACCGGTCCATCAGCGACGCGGCGTAGCCGGTGTCGAACCCGGGCCGCAGGATCGCCGCCATCGTCAGGATGTCGTGCAACGTGTCGGTGCCGTCACCCAGGCCGCCGTCGTCACGGATCAGGCAGATCCGCGTGGTGACCCGCGCGTTCTCGAACACCGGCGCGCCGTCGACGGTGACCGAGCCCGCCGACGGCCGGCGCAGGCCGGCCAGCGTGGACAGCAGAGTGGTCTTGCCGGCGCCGTTACGGCCCAGCAGACCGTAGATCCGCCCGGCCGGCAGATCCAGATCGAGGGAATGCAGAGCCGCCACGTCGCCGTAGCGGACCTGCAGAGCACTGGTGCTGATCATCGGCTGTCTCCCGGGATGAGCTGCTGTAGGCGGGCCACCACGTCGGCGACCGGGATGCCCAGGGCCCGGACCTCGTCGGCCATCGGCTCGAGCACCTCGGCGAAGAACCGCTCCCGCCGGTCACCGCGGATGCGCTCCCGCGCGCCGGCGTGCACGAACATGCCGACCCCGCGGCGCTTGTAGAGCACCCCCTCGTCGACGAGCTGCGCGAAGGCCTTGGCCGCGGTGGCCGGGTTGATGCGGTAGCAGGCGGCGTACTGATTCGTCGACATCACCTGGTCGTCGGCGCTCAGCACCCCGCGCAGCACGTCGTCCTTGATCTGATCGGCGATCTGCCGGTAGATCGGGCTCCGGTCGTCGAACACTCCCCGACTCCCTCAGTTCGTTACTCAACTAACGAACCATAGAGCATGCGCGCTCCGCAAGCCCCCGGTCACCGTCGTGTTAGCGTCAGCCCGCCTCGCCTCGCGAAACGGACACCGTGCTGATGACCTGGACCACCCGTCCCGAGACACCCGCCGACATCCCGGCGATCCACGCCCTGGTCGCCGCCGCGTTCCCCACCGCCGACGAGGCCCACCTGGTCGACGCGCTGCGCGCCGACCAGGACGCCTGGATCGACGGGCTGTCCATGCTGGCCGTCGACGAGCACGGCACGGTCACCGGGCACGCGCTGCTCACCCGCTGCCACATCGACGGCACACCCGCCCTCGCGCTGGCCCCCTGCGCCGTGCTGCCCGCGGCCCAGCGCACCGGCGCCGGCACCGCGGCCATCCACGCCGTGCTCGACGCCGCCCGCGCCCGCCGCCGGGAGAACCTGGTCGTCGTGCTCGGCCACGCCTCCTACTACCCGCGGTTCGGGTTCACCCGCGCCTCCGGGTTCGGGATCACCGCCCCGATCGAGGTGCCCGACGACGCCCTGATGGCGCTCGCCCTGGATCCACGGCAACCCGTGCCGGCCGGGACGATCCGCTGGGCGCAGGCGTTCGGGATCTGACCGGCACGCACCGCCCGCCGCCCCGGCGGACGCGCCGGGACCGCGACGCACCGCCTGCCTCGCGGGGACAGCCACGGCTCCCGGCGTGGGTCGTACCCCTAGAAGGTGGTGACGATCGACCGGATGGTGTCGAGGGCCTTGAGTTTCGCCGCACCCTTGCCGAGCAGCCCATCCGGGATGATCAACTCGTCGAGGCCCAGCTCACGGTAACCCTCGACGGCGGCCGCGATCGCCGCGCGCGACCCGCCGTAGACCGGCGCCGTCAGATCCGCCGGGACCGGCCCGTCGACCACGACCAGCGCCTGCGCCGTGCGTTTGACCGCCCCCGGATCACGGCCGACCGTCGCGCAGTGCTCGTCGAGGACCCGCGACTTGTGCGCGATCAGCTCCGGCAGGCCCCACGTGTTCCACTCGTCGGCATACTCGGCGACCACCTTCAACATCCGCTTCTCGCCCTTGGCGCCGATCAGGATCGGCAGCGGGTCCTGCACCGGCTTCGGGTCGCAGGTCGCGTCGGTGAGCCGGTAGTGCTCGCCGTGGAAGGTCGTCACCGGCGTGCGCAGCAGCCCCCGCAGCACCTGCAGCGCCTCCACGAACCGGTCCAGCAGCTCGGACACCGGCGGCAGGCCGATACCGTACTGGGCGTGCTCGTTGACCTGCCAGCCCGCCCCGACCCCGAGCACGAACCGGCCACCGGTGATGTGATCGACCGTCGCGGCCATGTTGGCCACCACCGCCGGATGCCGGTAGGTGTTGCCGTACACCAGCGTGCCGATGCGCACCCGCGGCACCGCCGCACCCAGCGCCGCCACCAGCGAACCCGCCTCCAGCACCGGCAGATCCACCGGCTCACCGACCGGCTTGTTGGCCATGAAGTGATCGGCGATCCACACCCCGTCCCAGCCGGTCGCCGCCGCGTGCGCGGCCACCTCCAGAATGTCGGCATACGGCTGGGCGGCGGTGGGCCAGATCGAGAGTCGCATGCCGGCAACCATGCCAGACCGGACGCCGGGCCCCGCGCCCGGTTCACCTAGGATGCCCGCCATGCGGGTGGACGGGGAAACGGGGATCATCCCGCTGCGGGCGATGACCGCGGGGGAGATCCTGGACGCGGCGGTGGCGCTGCTGCGCCGGCACGCCGCGCCGCTGCTCGGCCTGTCGCTGGCCCTGTCCGCGCTCGAGCAGTTCCTGCTCGGCAAACTGCGCACGTTCGCCGAGCTCAGTCCCCTGATCTACTACTGGCGGATCAACTCCGAGGACATCGACTGGGTGCCGGTCGTGGCCGCCGGGCTGGCCGCCGAGGCGTTCATCATCGCGATCCTCGGCGCCTGCGCGGGCGCAGCCGCCGGCCCCGCGCTGCTCGGCCGGCGGCTGCGCGCCCGTGACATGCTGCGCCGGGCCCGGCCGCTGCCCGCCCTGCTGCTGGCCGTCACCCTGGCCGCCCTCACCTTCGGCGCCGCGGTCGCCGGTTTCCTCGGCGTGATCTTCGTCTACGGGCTGGCCGGCCTGGCCACCGCGGTGCTGACCGTCGACCGGACCGCCAACCCCTTCACCGCGATGGGCCGCGCCGTCGGCCGAGCCACCCGCAGCGGCATGCGCGGGGTGTTCCTGCGGCTGCTCGGCTACCTGGTGTGGCTGGCCATCCGGCTCGCCCTCGGCAGCGGCTGGATCCTGGCCGCCAACATGATCACCCCGATCACCGGCGGCTCCTGGTGGGTCGGCCTCGCCGTCCCGGTCGCCTGGGCGCTGGCCAACGCCGTCGCCTACGCCGCGCTGGCCTGCCTCGACGCCGTGCTGCTGCTGGAGATCAGGATCCGCACCGAAGGGCTCGACATCAGCGTGAACCGGGCCCGCAGCCTCGGCGCCGACCCGGCCGCCGCCCTGGTGGTGCGCTGATGAGAGGCTACGACGACCTGGTCGGCCGGGTCTTCACGATCGTGTCGCCGCCGCTGCTGCTGCTCCTGCTGCTGGCCGCCACCGCCCTGACCGCCGCCCTGTGGTATTGGTATCCCGCCTGGATCCCCCGCCGCCGGCCCCGGCTGCCGCGGCTGCCCCGGCTCACCCTGCCGAGGTGGCGGCGCCGCAAACCGAAACGGGCGACATCCGCCCCGGCTCGCCCCGCCGCCCCCGGCACACCGGGCGCCACCGCCGCGCCGGCGCCGGGCGGAACACTCGCCGACCGGCTCGCCGCCGAGGGCCGCTACGCCGAAGCCATCCGCGAACGGCTGCGCGACACCGTCGCCGACCTCACCCGCGCCGGCCTGATCGACCCCGACCCCGGCACCACCGCCGCCGAACTGACCACCGCCGCCGGCACCGGCCACCCCGCCGTCGGACCCGCCCTCACCGGCGCCACCGACCTGTTCTCCGACATCTGGTACGGCCACCGCCCCGCCGGCCCACCCGAGGACGACCGGATGCGCCACCTGACCACCGAGGTCCGCGACCGGCTCGGAGGCGGCCGATGAGACGCTGGCTGCGCGCCGCGATCCCGTTCGCCGCCCTCACCGCCCTGATCACCGGCACCCTGATCGTCCACGCCATCGAGCAGCCCGACGACGACGACCCCGCCTACCTGACCCCGGCGAAGGCGCAGGGCATCGGCGGCGGCACGCTCGCCCAGCGGCTGCGCGAACGCGGCGTCACCGTCGACCGGGTCACCACCACCCGCGCCGCGCTCGACACCATCGGCGACGAGCCGGTCACCGTCTTCGTCGCCACCCCCGACCTGGCCGACCTGCCCCGCCTGCGGACCCTGCCGGCCGGCAGCCACGTGGTGGCCGTCGACCCGTCCGCCTCGGCGCTGCGCCGCAGCGGCTGGCCCGCCGAGGTCGACGCCACCTACTGGAACACCACCGTGACCGACCCCGCCTGCGACGACCGGATCGCCGTCGAAGCCGGGCCCGCCGCCGTCCGCAAGACCGCGTACGCCGTCACCCGCGGCGGCGTCTGCTACGACGGCGCGATGGCCACCTTCCCGGCTGGCGAGCACACCGTCACCCTCGTCGGCTCGCCCGACCCGTTCCGCGACGACCGGATCGCCGAACACGGCAACGCCACCCTCGCCGTCGGCCTGCTGTCGCGCCACGACCGGGTCGTCTGGCTCGACGTCCACGAACGCGACCGGCCCACCCCGTCCCCGACACCCACCACCACCCGGCCCCGGCCCCCGGTGACCACCGACGGCCCGCCGTCACGCAGCCCCGCCCCGGCCGGCACCGACCCCTACGACCAGGGCGGCGGCAATCCCGGCAACGGCAACGGCGGGCGCGGCGGCCCGGGCGGCGGCAACGGCGGCCCAGGCGGCGGCGACCAGCAGGCCGGCGGCCCGCCCGACGACCCGCTGCTGCAGAGCCTGCCCCCGGCCCTGCTGGCCACCCTCATCCTGCTCGCCCTGGTGCTGCTGGCCCTGGCCGCCGCCGCGGCCCGCCGGCTGGGCACCCCGGTCAGCGAGCCGCTGCCGTCGAAGGTCCCCGCCAACGAGACCATGCTCGGCCACGCCCGCCTCTACCAGCGCGCCCGCGCCCGCACCGCGTCGCTGGACATCCTGCGCGCCCAGGCCCGCCGCCGGCTCACCACCCACCTCGGCCTGCCCCCGCACGCCGACAGCGAACAGATCGCCGCCCACGCCGGCCTGCCGGTCCGCTACGTTCGCGACATCCTCGACGGCGAGGCCCCCGGCAGCAACGCCGACCTGGTCGAGGCCGCCACCCTGCTGCAACGCCTGGTCCGCGACGTGACCACCCAGCCCTTCGAAGGAGAGCAGTCGTGACAACCGACACCCACCAGGCCCGCGAAGCTCTGGGCCGGCTGCGCGCCGAGGTCGGCAAAGCCGTCGTCGGCCAGGACGCGGTTGTCGGCGGGGTGCTCGTCGCGCTGCTCTGCGGCGGCCACGTGCTGCTCGAAGGCGTCCCCGGCGTCGCCAAGACCCTGCTCATCCGGGCCCTGTCGACCGCCCTGGACCTGGACACCAAACGCGTCCAGTTCACCCCCGACCTGATGCCCGGCGACGTCACCGGCTCCCTGATCTACGACGCGCACAGCGCCGCGTTCAACTTCCGCGCCGGACCGGTCTTCACCAACCTGCTGCTCGCCGACGAGATCAACCGGACCCCGCCGAAAACCCAGGCCGCGCTGCTGGAGGCCATGGAGGAACGCCAGGTCACCGTCGACGGCCACCCCCGGCCGCTGCCCCAGCCGTTCCTGGTCGCCGCCACCCAGAACCCCATCGAGTACGAGGGCACCTACCCGCTGCCGGAAGCCCAGCTCGACCGGTTCCTGCTGAAACTGTCGGTGCCGCTGCCGCAACGCGACGAGGAACTCGGCATCCTGCGCGCCCACCACCACGGCTTCGACCCCCGCGACCTGAAAGCCGCCGGAGTCACCGCCGTCGCCGGGCCCGCCGACCTGCTCGCCGGCCGCCACGCCGTGCAGCGCGTCGCCGTCGCCGAACCCGTGCTCGCCTACATCGTCGACCTGTGCCGGGCCACCCGTACCGCACCCGCCCTGGAGCTCGGCGCCTCCCCGCGCGGCGCGACCGCCCTGCTCGCGGTCGCCAAGGCCAACGCCTGGCTGCACGGCCGCGACTACGTGCTGCCCGACGACGTGAAAGCGTTCACCGTGCCCACCCTGCGCCACCGGGTCCGGCTGCGCGCCGACGCCGAACTCGACGGCGCCACCGTCGAAGGCGTGCTCGCCGCGGTCCTGGCCGCCGTGCCCGCACCCCGCTGATGGTCACCCACCGCTTCGCCGTGCTGCTGGCCCTCGGGCTGCCGTTCACCGCGCTCACCCCGCAACCCTGGTACGCGCTGGCCGCCGTCACCGCCGCCGCGGTGCTGCTGGCACTGCTGGACGTGGCGATGGCCGGACCGCTGACCGGGCTGCGGCTGCGCCGCGACGGCGACCGCACCGTGTGGCTCGGCGCCGGCGCCCGGGTCATCCTCACCGTCGCCAACACCGGCCCCCGCACGGTGCGCCTGCACCTGCGCGACAGCTGGGTCCCGTCCGCCGGCGCCGGCCCGCTCTTTCACACCGCCACCCTGCGCGAAGGCACCGAACACTCGGTCACCACCACACTCACCCCGACCCGGCACGGCGACCGGCCCGCCGTGCGGGTCACGCTGCGCTCGGCCGGCCCGCTCGGACTGGCCTACCGCCAGCGCGGCCGCGCCTGGAACGAACACCACACCCCGCCGTGGACGCTGCGGGTGCTGCCCCGCTTCCCGTCACGCCGGGTGCTGCCGGAGAAACTGGCCCGCCTGCGCGTCGTCGACGGCACCGTGGTGACCCGCGGCCGCGGCCACGGCACCGAGTTCGACGCGCTGCGCGAATACGTGATCGGCGACGACGTCCGCTCGATCGACTGGCGGGCCAGCGCCCGCGCCTCCGACGTGGTCGTACGGACCTGGCGCCCGGAACGTGACCGGCGCGTCTTCTGCGTCCTCGACACCGGCCGCACCTCGGCCGTGCTGATCGGCGACGCCCCGCGCCTGGACGCCTCGATCGACGCCGCGCTGCTGCTGTCGGTGCTGGCCACCCGCGCCGACGACCGCGTCGACCTGCTCGCCCTCGACGCGACGGTACGAACCCGCATCGAAGGCCACGGCAACCGCAAACTGTCCCGGCTCATCGACGGCATGGCGTCACTGCACCCGCAACTGGCCGAGACCGACTTCACCCTGCTCGGCCAGGAGATGCTGCGCCGCGACCGCAAACGCGCCCTGCTGGTGATCTTCACGGCGCTGGACACCGCCCCGATGATCGCCGGGCTGCTGCCGCTGCTGCCCCGGCTCACCGCCCGGCACAAGGTGATCGTCGCCGCCGTCCGCGACCCGCTGGTCAGCCGCCTCGCCGAACTGCCCGCCGACCCCGGCCCCGCCGACGTGCACCGGGCCGCCGCCGCCCAGCGGGTGCTCACCGAACGCGACCGGGTCCGCGACGTGCTCGCCCACTCCGGGGCCACCGTCGTCGACGCCGACGCCGACACCTTCGCCGGGCAGGTCGCCGACGTCTACCTGCTGCTCAAAGCCTCCGGCCGCCTCTGAACCGCCCGGCCCCACACCAGCGCGTAACCCAGGAACAGCAGCCACAGCACCGCCCCGATGCCGACCCGCGCCGCCGCCGGCAGCCCCGACGGCGTCACATACGCCTCCAGCAGCCCCGACACCAGCAGCACGAACACCAGCCCGACCGCCACGACCATGCCCTCGCGCGCCCACCGCACCAGCGACTCCCGGCGCGTCGACGAAGGACCCGGCGCGATCCACGCCCAGCCGATGCGCAACCCCACCCCGCCACCGATGAAGATCGCCGTCAGCTCCAGGAAACCGTGCGGCGCGATGTAGGTCAGATAGATGTCACCGGCCCCGGCGTCGAACATCGCCGCACCCATCATCGCGATGCTGATCAGGTTGCTGCCCAGCAGGTAGAACACCGGCAGGATCAGCACCCCCGACGCCAGGCACTGGGCGGCCAGCATCGCGTTGTTCACCCACACCGCGCTGAAGAACGTCTCCGCCCGATACTCGCTGTAGTAGCCGACGAACTGCTCCACCAGCCGCGCCTCGTCCGGATGCGCCCCGAACCACGCCTCCAGCACCGCCGGATACGCCTGCACATACTCGATCAGGCCCCACGCCGCGCCGACCATCACCACCATCACGGTCAGCCACCACCAGCGGGTCCGGTACAACGCGGCCGGCAGATGCACCGCGAAGAACGCCGCGACCGGCCGCCACGACAACCGCTCGCTCCGGTTGATCGCCGCCCGCCCGGCCAGCACCAGCCGCGACAGATCGGCCAGCACGACCGCGTCCGGGGTGCGGCTGCGCACGATCGACAGATGCGTCGCGGCCCGCTGATACAGCAGCACCATCTCGTCGATCTCCGCCGTGTTCAGCCTCCGGCGCCCGACCAGCACCTCCAGCCGCCGCCACTCACCGCCGTGCTCGGCCACGTACGCATCGAGATCCACCCTCGCAGCGTAGAGGGCCCATCGTGTTGACTGTCGGGGTGCTCACCACCGCCGAAGCCGTCGAGATCGACGTGCGCCCCGCCCGCCTGGGCTCCCGCGCGATCGCCCTGATGTTCGACATCCTGATGCAGGCGATCGTCTTCGGCTTCCTCACCGCGGTGTACCTGATCGGCCTGGACCTGCTGCCCGCCTCGTACAGCGACCTGATCCGCCCCGACACCGCCTACCTGATCGGCATCGCGCTCGTCGCCGTCGGCTACCCCACCACGATCGAGACGCTCACCAACGGCCGCAGCGTCGGCAAACGCATCATGGGGCTGCGCGTCATCCGCGAGGACGGCGGCCCGGTCCGCGCCCGGCACGCCTTCACCCGCGCCCTGATCGGCCTGGCCGTCGAATGGCCCGGCCTGCTGCTGCCGCTGATCACCTGGGCCGGCAGCCTCGCCACCATGATCGCCTCCGAACGTGGCCGCCGCCTCGGCGACCTCGCCGCCGGCACCCTGGTCGTCCACGAACGCCGCCCGGTCCCCTGGAACCTGGTGCCCGGCATGCCCGCCGGCCTCGCCCCCTGGGCCGCCGACGCCGACCTGTCCGCCGTCGACGACGACCTGGCCGAGGCGATCCGCCAGTTCACCGCCCGCTCCTTCAACTTCGCCGAACCGTACCGCTCCGTCCTCGGCCAGAACCTGCACGCCGAGGTCAAAGCCAAGGTCACCCCGCCACCACCACCCGGCACCCCACCGTGGCTGTTCCTGGTCGCGGTCCTCGCCGAACGCCGCCGCCGCTCCGCGGCGCAGCTCGCCGCCACCCGAGCCGTCACCCAGCGCGTCCTGCCAGGCTTCGGCCAGCTTCCGGCCGGCACCCGACAATAATCAAGCGGGGGTACGGCCCACGCGCCCCCAAACCCGCGCAAGAGGCCTCCCGGCCGTCGCGTCACTGCAGCCGCAGCACCCCGTCCACGCAGCTGACGACCATCCCGCCCGGTCGTTGCAGGCGTGCCGCCCGCACCGGCCACCGCCCGTCCACCGGCTCCGCAAAGTTGACCAGCACCCCGCCGCCGCAGGACACCAGCGTCAGAACCGCGCCGTCGGGCACCTGCTCGTCACCGCGGGGACGGTCGGGAACCTCACCCCACGCGTCGGCCATCCGCCGGAACGCCTGCTCCCGTGCCGCACCCCGCAGCCGCGACGCCGCCACCGCCCGCGTCCCGGCCCCGGCCAGCGGCTCCACCAGCCGTTCCAGCGCCACCCGGCCGACATGATCCGCATACCGCACCCGCCGGATGTGCAGCATCGACATGAAGAACGCCAACGACGCGGCACTCGCGGCCCCCGACGCCTGCGCCACCACGCCGGAGACCCGGCGACCGACCTGTTTACGCCACGGCGGAACCCCGGCCGCGACCTGCCCGGCCGCGCGCGACAGATACCACTGGTCATCGCTCGGCCAGACCGTCACCGGCCCACCCCGCAGCGACCCGCCGCCGATGCGGACGTGCCCGGCCGACAGGTCGAGCCCGTGCAGGTCCGCCGTGTCGACACGCGCCCCCTCGACCGGCATGAACAGCGAGAACTCGCCGTCCCCGGCAGCGAACGTCCGCGGCGCACGCACCTGGACCGAACCGGCGAACCCGTCACCCGACCGCTCGATCCGCACCGTCTCGACCTGCGCGTGCGCCAGATCGTAGTCCCGCTCCAGCCCGGCAGCCGCCACCGGCAGCACACCGGCACGGATTCGCCCGCCATAGTCGCGGGAGTACCTGCGGTCCACCGGTTCCCGCAGCAGCCGCCGCATCGGGTCACCACCGGCACCGGCCATCCACTCGTAGCGCTCCCGGCCGAACCCACCCATCCACCGCAGCGCGGCCCGCGCCGCCCGTTCCCGCCGCCACCGGCCCCGGATCCCGAGCACCCCGAAGAAGTTCGACGTGTTGTTGTCCCACACGTCGGCGAGCCGGGCGACCTCCTGCCGGTCGAACCGCCGCCCGTCCGCGGCGATCTCCGCGATCCGCCGCACCGACGTGTCGACCAGCCCCGCGAACAGATCCACCGCACTGATGCTTGACCTCAACAACGGTTGAGGGATGAGGCTGGAAACCATGACCGTGATGATCCTCGACGAAGCCCTCGACCGGCTGCGCGACACCGGCCCGGAACGCGACGGCTGGCTGTCCAACCACGCGCCGATGGCCGTGGAGGCGCTGGTCCACGCAGGTCACAGCGATCGCGTGCACCGATGGATCGACGACTACGCCGACCGCCTCGAAGAACGGCCCCGCGGCATCGCCCGCATCCACCCCGACGAGTGGCGCGAACCGCTCGGCGACCCGGTCCGCACCGGCGACTGGCTCGACCTGTTCGACATCGAGCTGCGCGCCGCACCCTGGCAGGACGTGCTGACGCGCTGGTGGCCGCGGCTGCTGCCGGGCATCGCCGCCGGCGCCACCCACGGCGTCATCCGGGTCGGCCACGCGGTCCGGGCACTGCGCGCCGCACCGACACCGGCCCGGATCACCGAACTCGGACAGGGACTGGCCTACTGGGCGGCCCGCTGGCAGCCGCTCGCACCGGCCGGCGCCGGCCCGTACCGGACGTCCGACCCGCGAGCCGCCCTCGACGCGGTGCCACGGATCCCCGACCAGCGGTTCGGCATCCGACACCGGCTGGCCCAGCTCGCCGACCTGCCACAACCACCGTCCCCACCCGTCGCCGACGGCGACAGCGGACGCGGCGCCGACGGCGACCGAGGTGACGGCCGCGGCGGTGACGGCGGTGACGGCGACCGCGGTGAAGGCCGCGGCGATGGCGATGACGGTCGCGGCGGTGACACGCGGGAACGGCTTGCCGCCGTCGTGGCCGCGGCCGCCCGGCGCCACGGCGAATACGGCCACGGCAGCCCGGTGATGATGGTCCACGCCGTCACCGCACCCAACGCCGTCCAGCGGGTGCTGCCCGCCCTGCCGCCGAGCCTTTGGCCGGCGAGCCTGGCCGCCGCCTGGGCCGCGACGGCCGCGATCACCGCCGCCTACTCCCCGGCCGAACCCCGCCCGCTGCCGGCGCCGCGCCCCGGCCTCACCGTCGCCGACCTCACCGCCCGGGCCGCGGCCATCGGCGACGCGCACGCGATCAAATACGCCGACGCGGTCGCCGACGTCCTGGCCTCCGGCCCGGAACCGGCCCTGCTCGCGGCCGCGCTGCGCAGCGTCGACGACCTGGCGTGACGCTGCGCAGCGCGGGCTGGCGTGACGCTGCGCAGCCCGGGCATCAGCCGATCGCGCCGTAACCGGCGAACGCCCCACCGGTGGGCCACATCGCCGCATACGACGTCAGCTTGCCCGCCCCGTCACCCGGGAGGAACAGCATGTCGTTGTTGTTGTTGATCGCCGCGATGTCCAGCCGGCCGTCGGTGTTGAAGTCGCCAGCGGCAATGCCCTTGTAGTTCACGAACGCCCCACCGGTCGGCCACATCGCCGCATACGACGTCAGCTTGCCCGCCCCGTTACCCGGGAAGAACAGCATGTCGTTGTTGTTGTTGATGCCCGCGATGTCGACCTTGCCGTCACCGTTGAAGTCACCGGCCGTGATCGCCTTGTAGTTCGCGAACGCGCCACCGGTCGGCCACATCGCCGCATACGTGCTCAGCTTGCCCGTGCCGTTGCCGGGGAAGAACAGCATGTCGTTGTTGTTGTTGATGCCGGCCAGGTCCAGATGGCCGTCACCGTTGAAGTCACCCGCGGTGATCGCCTTGTAGTTCGCGAACGCGCCGCTGCCGGGCCACATCGCCGTGTACCCGAGCAGCTTGCCCGCCCCGTTGCCCGGGAAGAACAGCAGGTCGTTGCTCTTGTTGATGCCGGCCAGGTCGGCCTTGCCGTCGTTGTCGAAGTCACCCGTGGCGATCGCCTTGTACCCGGTCCACGCGCCGCCGGTCGGCCACATCGCCGCATACGACGGCAGCCTGCCCGCCCCGTCGCCGGGGAACAGCAGCAGATCCTGCTTGTTGTTGATCGCCGCGACGTCCGGGTTGCCGTCGTTGTTGAAGTCGCCGCGCGGCTTGATCTCGGCGGCCGTCTGCGCCACCCAGGCGGCGATGTCGTCAAGCCGCGTCTGCGTGCCACCCGCCGTGGCGTCCGCCGGCGCGCCGAGACACCCACCCTGGCCGCCCGAGGAGGTGATCGCAGCCAGCTCGAACCCGCCGGCCACGCTGCGCAGCCCCGGCCCGCCCGCGTCACCCCGGCACGGCCCGGCCTGACCCTCGGCGGCCGGCTCGACGGTGATCGCCGCCGCGCCGACCCCGGCCACCGTGAACGTGCCCAGATGCGCCTGGCCCGGCACCCACTCGGTGGCGGTCCGCCCATACCCGATGACCGACACCGTCTCACCCGCCACCGGCGCCGCGGTCGCCACCGTGACCGGCGTCACCCCGGCCGCCGAGGTCGCGAGCTTGATCAGCACCACGTCACGGCTCGCGTGCGGCACCACCCGCGTCGCCGCCCGGCCCACCCCGGCCACCGTCACGGTGGTCGCCACCTTCGGCGCGCCGTCGGTCACCACCTGGCCACCGGCCTCGAAACACGACTTGGCCGTCACCACCCAACGCGTGTTGACCAGCGCGCCCGTGCAGGCGAACCCGGTGCCGGGAGCGCCCACGACAACCTTGGCGAGATACGGATGAACGGCCCCGTCGACCGTCGTGCCACTCACCGCCCCCACCGGAACCGGCACCAGCACCGCCGCCACCGACACCGCTGCCACCGTCACCCCGATGACCCGCCGCCGCGAGACTCGCCGCATAGATGTTTCCCCCATGATGGTCCCCCGCCGCCGACTCCCACATCCGTCGGCATAGACGTGATCGAATATCGACGACCGGACGATACACGGGCGTGTGCGCTTCAATGGGCCGGTGACCGCTCACGACCTGGCCGCTGCCCTGCCGGACATCACCACCCTCCGCGAGCGCTGCCGGGCGCTGGCCGTGCTGGACGCGATCCTGAGCCCGGCGGAGCTGTCGCGGCACCACGGGTTCGGGTCCGACCGGCCGCACGGCACGGAGACGGCGTCGATGGACAACGGCTCCGGTGACGCCTGGTCGATCGAGTTCTCCCCGGCCGGGGCGTTCCTCCTGGGATTCGACCACGAGTCGCCGATGAGCCCGGCCGCCAACGACGAACAGCCGTGGCCGGGACTGATCGACACGGTCCCGGAGGCGTTCGCCGCCGCGCTGACCGAGCCGGCACTGAGCTACGACGACGCGCTCGAAGCGACGATCTGCCTGTGGCGGCAGCCCGGCGACGACCGGTGGCACGCCGGCGACATCGACTTCCCCGACCGCCCCGACCCGGACGGCGCCGACCGGCTCTTCGCCGTGCTCCTCGATCCGACCGGCCGGGAATACCATCGCTTCGCCGAGGACAACTACGGCCGATCCGTCGATCGCGACGCGGTCCGCGAGGTCTTCGGCCTGACCCCGCTGACCACGACCCTGGTCCGGCGCCTGAACGCCGACCGGTCGACAACCGCCCTCCGCACCGACCTGTCCCACCTCGGGTATCCCTCGCGGCTGGCCTGACGGCCACCCCGCCAGAGGCGCCGGCCCTGCACACCGCTCGACCGCTCGGGCCGCCAGACACGGCCACCGGCCCGGCGAACCCCACCGCCCGCCCCGCACGAGCGGAAACGCCCCAGCGTGCCCGTCCCCCTCCATGCGCACCACCTCCCGTACCTCCTCTATCACCGCGAGGCCCATATCCGGTTCACGTGGGGCGCGGATAGAATCCCGGCGTGACCGACGACGCCGACAACCCCGACGTCCCGCCGAGCCGCCGGCTGGCGGCCCTGCTCGGCCTGCCCGAGCCGAAACCGTTCGACGAGGCCGAGGAGCGCGCCTACCAGCAGTGGCTCGCCGACGGCGACGCGCAGGTCGAGGCCCTTCTCGCCCGCCGCCGGCAACGCGCCGCGTGATCCAGGTCCGCCCGCACATCCTCGACGCCTCCGCCCTGGTCGAGTTGTTCTCCGGCCATCCCCGGCTGATGCGGCTGCTCGACGACGCCGACGCCGGCGACCGGTTCGTGATCGTCCCGACGCTGGCGATCGCCGAGGCGCAGGCCGTGCTCAACGCCCGCCAGTCGCACTGGGACCGGATCCTCGGCGTGCGCAGCCTGCTCACCATCGACCTGAGCCCGCACGTCGCCGTCGAGATCGGCCGGCTCGCCGCGCCGCGGCTGGCCCGGCACCCGGTGCGCCCGCCGCTGGCCGGCCCGCTGATGACCGCGCAGGTGCTGCACGAGGCGCAGATGCTCAACGGTGTCATCGTCACCCGGGTCCCGGAGCCCTACGACGGCCACGACGTCGCCGTCCAGACGATCTGATAGGTTCGCCGGTGCCGTGCGCCACGACTACCCGGGGAGGTGAGACCGATCAAACGCTGTGACCGATCGGGGCTCCCCGCCTCGCATGGCCCGGGGAGTGCCCGTCCAGGCATTCCGAAAGGCCTCGATTACTCGTGCGCTCCCTTTCCACGTCGTCCGCTGATGGCGTTCGACATCTGATCCTCACCGTCGGTGACGTCCCTGCCGCTCTCTGGACCCCGCAGAGCGCCTCGGGCGCCCGTCCCCTGATCGTGATCGGTCATGGGGGTGGCCAGCACAAGACGGCCCCGGCCGTGTTGCACCGGGCCCGCCGGTTCGTCGCCGATCTGGGCGCCGCGGTCGTCAGCATCGACGCGCCCGGCCACGGCGACCGGCCGGTCCACGCCGCGTTCGACGCCGCCGCCACCGCCAACCAGGCCCGCATCGACGCCGGCGAGGATCCGATCGCCCTGATCACCGCGTTCCAGGCGATGGTGGCCGAGCAGACCGTCCCGGAGTGGCGGGCCGTGCTCGACGCCGTGCAAACCCTCGATCATGTCGGCGCCGGCCCGGTCGGCTACTGGGGCATGTCGCTGGGCTGCGGGCTCGGGGTGCCATTCGTGGCCGCCGAGCCGCGGGTCCGGGCCGCCGTGCTGGGCCTGGGCAGCGGCCTGGCCAATGCCGGCGACGCCGCCCGGATCACCGTGCCGGTCGAGTTCCTGGTCCAGTGGCACGACGAGCGGGTGCCCCGCGAGCAGAGCCTGGCCCTGTTCGACGCGTTCGCGTCACCGGACAAGACGTTGCACGCCAACCCGGGCGGCCACTCGGACCGTCTGCCGGAGCACGAGCTGGACAGCGCCGTCCGGTTCTTCGCCCGCCACCTGTGACAGACGGGCCCGGCACCGTGATCGGTGCCGGGCCCGCCCTACCACACACTGTTACTGCTTGGATTCGGAGGACGGCTCGGCGGAGGACGACGGCGCCGAGGTGGCCGCCGCGTCCGAACCGGACGACGGCGCCACAGCAGCGGCCGGACCTGAGGCGGCGGCCGGATCCGAGGCCGTGGACGGTGCCGGGGCGGCAGCGGCCGGAGCCGAGGGCGCGGAGTGCGACTTGCGGTGGAACGTGACCGCCATGAACGCCACGATCACCGCACCGATCACCAGCCCCACGACCGCGCTCGCGAGAGTGTTGGTGAACCAGCCGAACACACCACCGAGCGCCCCGGTCGCGTCGTGGACGGCCTCCTCCATGTGGTGCACGATCGAGTACGGCCCGTGCCAGCCCAGCTCGTCCGCCCCGACCAGCAGGATGTGCCCGCCGACCCACAGCATCGCCGCGGTGCCGATCACGCTCAGCCCGGTCAGCACCTTCGGCATCGCCTTGACCAGCCCGCGGCCGAACTTCGCGACACCCTTGCCGGGCTTCTCGGCCAGCCGCAGACCGACGTCGTCCATCTTGACGATCAGGCCGACCGCCCCGTACACCAGCACCGTCATGATCACCGCGACGATCGACAGGATGATCAGCCGCGACCAGAACGCCTCGGCGGCGACCTCGTTCAGCGAGATCACCATGATCTCGGCCGACAGGATCAGGTCGGTGCGGATCGCCCCGGCGACCAGCGTCTTCTCGTCGACGCGCTCCTGCTTCTCCTCGCCGTGATCGGAGTGGGCGATCTTCTCCCAGATCTTCTCGGCGCCCTCGTAACACAGATAGGCGCCACCGACCATCAGCAGCGGCGTCAGCAGCACCGGCAGGAACTGGCTGAGCACCAGGATCACCGGCAGGATGATCAGGAACTTGTTGCGCAGCGACCCGATGGCGATGCGTTTGACGATCGGGATCTCCCGCTCGGCGGCCAGGCCGCGCACATACTGCGGGGTGACGGCGGCGTCGTCGATGACCACACCGGCGGCCTTGGCCCCGGCCTTGGCGGCGGCGACCCCCACGTCATCGACGGACGCGGCCGCCGCACGCGCCAGCACCGCGATGTCGTCCAGCAGGGCTGCGAGTCCAGCGCTCAAGGAAGAGGTCCCTTCAAGTCGAGAAGCTTTCGTGCAGGCTCATTCTCGTCCAGCGTGGCGACCGGCGCATGACCCACCCTGGGTTACCGCCCGAGGGTGGGCCCGGCCACCGCCTTGTCCGCACCGGCCGCTTCCCAAACCTGGTCGTGCCGAGGATCGAACCAACCGGTCACCCGGCCAGCGACGGCCACCGCCCGGCCGCCCACTGCGGCCACCCGGCCCATCCCGCGGGCGGCGCCGGGACCCGCGCCGCCGTATCGAGCTCGGCCGCGTCCGGTTCCTGGAACATCCGCCGCCACGCGTCGAGGTCGGCGCCGCTCATCGGGAACGTGGTGTGCGGCGCGGTGGCCTGCCGGTGCGCGACCCGGGCCGCCTGCACCCGCGGGTCGACCGGCAGATACACCACCCGGCACGGCGCGCCCGCCGATTCCGCCAGCCACCGCAGCGCCGACCGCTCGTCGCGGCCCCACAACCCGAAGTCGAGCACCACGTTCGTGCCCGCCACCAGCGCCCGCAACGCCATCGTGATCAGCAGGCCTTCCAGCACGTCGCGGCGGCCGCCGGCGTCCGGATCGCCGAACAGCGCGACCATCCATTCGTCCGGGGTCAACCGCAACGCGCGATGCGCGGCCGCCAGCTGCCGGGCCCGGGTGGTCTTCCCGGCGCCGGGAAGACCCACCATCAGGAACAATGTGCCGGATACGGGTGACCGCCGCCCCGTCGCCGACTCGCCGATCTCGTGCACCCCATGCTCCCCGGACCATCCGTGAACGAACCGGCAGCACGGAAAAGGGCACGTGGCAGGGCTGCCGGAAAGGACCTCGATCCGGCGGTACGGCCAGACGCCGGCCCACCCGGGGCCGGGCACGTCACTGGAACCGTGACACCGCCGCTAAGCGGCAGCGCGAATCTGCATGCAGGCGAAGCAACCCATGCCCCCACCCTAGCCGGGGATCAGACACCGGAGCCTGCACGGTCACGTGCGGTGACCGTGCAGGCTCCGGTGGTGCGACGTGCGGCTCAGTCCAGGTCGGTGTAGGAGAACGCGGCCGCCGCGGTGAACCGGCTGACCGCCCCCGACGCGGTGGTGAACGACACCCAGGTCGGCCCGGCCGACGAGACGGCGGGCACGGTGCACGACCAGGCGCCGGCCGCCTGTGCCGTACACACGGCCGGGGTGTCGCCGAACCGGAACCCGGCGGGGCCGGAACCGGCGCCGGCGACCCGGACCACGACCTTGCGGCCACCGGCGGTGGTGTCGGTGTTCGCCGACAGGCCGGTCACCACCGGCACGTACGTGATCGGCGTCGCCGGGCCCGTGACGGTGTCGTGCACGATCACCAGGTCGAGGGTGACGGCCGTCGCCGACGGCGGCAGCGTCGCCTTCAGGTGGGTGGCGTCGACCCACACCGGGCTGATCCGGGTCGTGCCGAGCAGCAGGCTGATCGACTCGGCGGCGAACTCCTTCGGCGTCGCGCCGACCGTGCCGCCGGTGACGGTCAGCGTGACGACGGTGCCGCCGCTGGCCTTCGCGACCGTGCCGTCCGCGACGGTGAACCCGAGCGGCGCCCGTGCCCGTACCGTCGCCGCGACCGTCGCCGCGCTGGATCCGCCGCCGGTGGTGACCCGCACCGGCACCGGGCCGCTGAGGCCCGCCGGGGTGACCGCGGTGATCGTGGTGGCGTTGACGACCGTGAACGACTGCGCGTTCAGGTCACCGAAGCGGACCGCGGCCGGGTCCGACGCGTCGACACCGGCGAACCCGGCACCGGTGATCTTCACCGTGGTCCCGCCGCCACCGTTGACGATCTGCGGCGCCACAGCCGTGACCGCCGGCCCGTACTGGACGGCCGACTCCGACTCCGGTCCGGCCACCCCGTCGTGGACCAGCTGCATGCGCAGCGCCGCCGAGCGGGTCGAGGCGGGCGCGGTGACCTTCAGGTGGGTGGCGTCGACCCACGCCACGGTGGCGGCGACCCCGCCGACCCTGGCGGTGATCCGCTCGCCGGCGAACGCGGCAGCCGTGGCGCCGGCGGTCCCGCCGGTCACCGTCACCGGGATCACCGTGCCGCCGGTCAGCGGCACCGCCGTGCTGGTGAACGACGCGCCCAGCGGAGCCCGGTAGGTGAACGTCACCTTCGTGTTGACACTCGCGCCGGCGCCGTTGGTGACGGTGATCTGCTGCGCGTCCGCGCCGGCCGGCGCGATCGCGGTGATCGCCGTGTTCGACGTGACGGTGAACGAGGCAGCCGGGGTCGACCCGAACCTCACCGCGGCCGGGTTCGACGCGTCCACGCTGGTGAAGCCGCTGCCGGTGATCGTCACCAGGGTGCCGCCGCCGGTCGACCCGGAGACCGGCGTGACCGCCGACACCACCGGCGCCGGGACGGACGGTCCCGGCGCGGGCGCCGCCGCGGCGCCCAGGGCCTTGAGGAGCCCGGCCGCGTTGAGCAGGCCGGCGCCGAACTGGTCGTCCCGGCCGGCCACGCCCAGGTCGACGGCGGACGCGGCGATCGCGGCCCGCAGCTGCGCCGGGGTCACCGACGGCTTGACCGACTTCGCCAGCGCCATCGCGGCGGCGACGTGCGGCGCGGCCTGCGAGGTGCCCGACCCGAGCACGAACTTCTCCGCGGGGTACGCCATGGCGATACCGACACCAGGGGCGACCACGTCGACCTGCGGGCCGAACTCGGAGAAGTCGGCGCGCGCCCGCGTGTTGTTCACCGCGCCCGTGCCGACGACACTGTCGTACCCACCCGGGTAGAGGACCGGGTTGCCGTCCTTGGCGGAGTTCCCGGTCGACGCCGCGACCGGCACGCCGGCGCCCTCCGCGTACGTGATCGCGGACTCCAGCGCGGGCGTGCCGACCCCACCGAGACTCAGGTTGATCACCTGGGCGCCGTGGTCGACGGCCCAGATGATGCCGGCGGCGACCGCGTCCAGCGGGCACCCGCCGGGCGCGCACACCCGTACCGGCAGGATCTTCACGTTCGGGGCGATCCCCGCGATGCCCCAGGCGTTGTTCGTGGTCGCGGCGATGATGCTGGCGACACCCGTACCGTGGCCGTCCAGGTCGTTGGTCCCGTCGCCGGAGGCGATCAGGTCGGTGCCGGGCAGCACCCGTGACCCGAACTCGGAGACCCGCGCGACGCCGGTGTCGATGACCGCGACGACCACGTTCTCGCCGGTGCTGACCGTGTTCGCGGCCGGGGCGTCGATCGCGTCGAAACCCCACTGCTGATTGCGGTACGTGTCGGCGCCGGTGGCGGTGATCGTCGCCTGCGGGCTCGTCCCGTCGACGGCGATGCCGTGCCCGGCGAGGATCGCCTTCGCCGACGCGGACAACGGCACCTCGGCGCCCGACAGCGGCGCGGCCAGCCCGGCGACACCCAGCGACGCCGGCGTGGCCGGCGATCCTCCGGCCGTCGCGGCGCTCGCGCCCGGCCCCGCCACCCCGACAGCCCCGGCCGCCGTGGCGGCGACGACGATCCCCGCAGCACGGCGGGCCCTGTTCTTGTTGATCACGCCGCGAACCATCGTGCGGCCGTCCCGCAATCGTCGGACTTCCCCGGTGCAGTCCGGGTGCAATCGGCGGCCTCCGCCCTACCAGGACGGTTGGTAGGCTGCCGTGGTGCCGATCATCGCCCGCCCCGCCACCGCGCCCGGCACGCCGTGACGCTGCACCTGCGCCGCTCGGTGCGCGCGATCGTCGTCGACGAGCACGACCGGGTCCTGCTGTGCCGGTTCGTCTTCCCCCACCCGGCGGTGCCCGCGGGCACGACGACCGTCTGGGCCGCGCCCGGCGGCGGCATCGAGCCCGGCGAGGACAGGCTGACCGCCCTGCGCCGTGAGCTGCGCGAGGAGACCGGTCTGACGGTCACGGCCGATCCCCCGCACATCTGGCACCAGGAGATCATCGGCCCCGGCCACGCGCCGGGTCTCGACGGCATCGTCAACGACTACTACCTGGTCCGGACCAGCCACTTCGAGCCCCGCGGCGAGCTGACCGCCGACGAGCTCGCCACCGAGGAGCACCTGGACGCCTTCCGGTGGTGGCGGCTCGCGGAGATCGCCGGCCACACCGGACCCGGCCTGTTCTCGCCCCGCGACCTGACCACCCCGCTGACCGCGCTGCTCACCGCCGGGCCACCGGACCGGCCGACACCGCTGGGCCTCTGACCGCTACGGGCGCTGCCGCAGCAGCCCGGCCCGTAGCAGCTCGTCGAAGACCAGCTGATCGACCGGCGACACGCGGTCCCGGTCCGCACCGGTCAGCCAGACGATCTCCTCGATCTCGTTGTCCGGCCGCAGCACCCCGTCGAAATCGGCGGTGTAGCAGGCCATCCGCACGATCGTGCCGTCCGGGTGGCCGTGCGCCTGCGCCTCGAACGTGCCCAGATGCGCGGCGCTGCCGGCCACGATCGTGACGCTGAGCTCCTCGCGGACCTCACGTACCAGCGTGTCGACGTCGCTCTCCCCGGGCTCGCGCTTGCCGCCGGGCAGATAGAACACGTCCCGGCCCACGCTGCGGGTGCTCAGCACCGCGCCGTCCGCCACCTGGATCCAGGCGATCTTGTCGATGAAACCCATGCCAGGAGTATCGCCGCAGTGGCCCCGGTGCGGTCCGCCCGCCACGCGACGAGGATCCGCTCCCCGTCCGGCAGGAAGGTCATCGTCACGAAGAGGTGACCACCAATGTTCGGCTGATCTACACGGCGACGACCCGGCACCGTCGAGCAGCCCTGACATCGTCGCGGCCGACAGATGTCGAGCGGTGAAAGGAGCACCTGATGCACCGAAGTAGCACCATGCTCGCCACGGGGGCGATCGCCGCGATGCTGCTGACCCTCACCCCGGCCGGAGCCGTCGCGGCGGCGACCGGGCCGGCCCCGGGCGGCCGCATCCTCTACCTCGACCTGCCGCGCAGCGACGCGGCCGGCCACCTGCGCAGCATCCGGCCCGACGGCAGCGCACCCATCGACCACGGCCGGGACCTCGCCTGGTACTCCAGCCCGGACTACTCACCGGACGGAACACAGATCGCCTACATCGAAGGGTTCAGCGTCCGCGCCACGGCCGCGGGCGGCGCCGATGACCGGTGGCTCGTCGACGGGCCGTGCGTGCCGTCGACCCCACGCTGGTCACCGGACGGCACGCAGGTCGCGTTCGAGTCCTGCGGCGACATCTACACCGTCGACGGGGGCGGCGCGGCGGCCGGTTTCCGTAACGTCACCCAGAGCGCGCTCACCGAGATGTCACCGTCGTGGTCACCCGGCGGCCACCGGTTCGCCACCGCGAACGCGCCCGGCGTGACCGTCCACCGGGCCACCGGCTCCGGCACGCGAACCGTCAGCGACCTGCCGCGCGCCCAGCAGCTCGACTGGAGCCCGAACGGCCGTACGTTCGCCGTCGAGGCCGCCGGTGACCTGTGGCTGGTCGACGCGGTCACCGGCCGGCGACGGCAGCTGACCGACACGCCGGACGTGTTCGAGTCGTCGCCGGTCTGGTCACCGGACGGCCGGTGGATCGCCTTCGGCAGCGGCCCGGCCGCCCCGCCGACCCCGCCGGACCCGGAGGACCCGAGCCCGCCGGACCCGATCAGCACGGCGTCCCTGACCCCGCAGATCTGGCTGATGACCGCCACCGGCGCCCAGCAGCACACCATCGGCGTGCCCGGCGTGCCGACCAGCTGGCGCACCGCCCCGTAGCAGAGCCGTCTCCGGTGAGCAGACCGACCGGCCTGCTCACCGGAGACGCCAGATCGCGTCATCCGGGGCGGTGGCAGACCGCTTCCAGGTTGATCCCGTGCGGGTCCAGCACGAACGCGCCGAAATAATCGTCGTGATACTCCGGGTGGACGCCGGGCGCCAGCAGCGACGTGGCACCGGCCTCCAGCGCGACCCGGTGGAACGTCGCCACGTCCGCGCGGGTGTCGACGGTGAAGGCCAGGTGCATGTTCGTGCCGACGACGCCGCCGTCGATGAGCCAGAAGTACGGCTTGACACCGGCCAGCCCGAACCCGGTCATCGCCGTCGGCTGGTGGGGTGTCGCGTTCGGCGGGATCTCGAGCATCTTGCTGATCCCGATGGCCGCCAGCACCGGCTCGTAGAAGGCCACCGCGGCGGCCAGATCCGGCACCGCGACGTTGAGGTGGTCGATCCGTGATCCTGAACGGTCAAGTATCATGGTGCCAGCCTGCCCCGCACAGCGGCCACTTCCTGACCGCAATCCTGCCGAGCGGTCGCCTCAGGGACGCAGATACCTCAGGACGGCGAGGACCCGGCGGTGGTCGGAGTCGGTATGCGGAAGATCCAGCTTGGTGAAGATGCTGCTGATGTACTTCTCCACCGCGCTGTGACTGACCCTCAGCTCGGCGGTGATGCCGTTGTTGGAACGGCCCTCGGCCATCAGCCGCAACACCTGTGACTCCCGGGGCGTGAGCCGCTCCCGCGGGTCGCTCCGATGCCGGACCAGGAGCTGAGCGACCACCTCCGGGTCCAGAGCGGTGCCGCCGGCGGCCACCCGGCGGACCGCGGCCAGGAAGTCGGGCACATGCGCCACCCGGTCCTTCAGCAGGTAGCCGACACCACTGGTACGCACCGACAGCAGATCGGTGGCATACCGCTCCTCGACGAACTGGGACAGCACCACGACGGCGACCCGCGGGAACTCGTGATGGATGACCAGGGCGGCCCGGATGCCCTCGTCGGTGTGCGACGGCGGCATCCGCACATCGACGAGCGCCACATCGGGACGGTGCACAGCGACCGCACGCAGCAGCGCGTCAGCGTCGGCGACCGCCTCGACGACCTCGAAACCGCCGTCGGTGAGCAGTTTGGTCAGCCCGGCCCGCAGCAACACCGAATCCTCGGCGATCACGATCCGCACGGCAGCTCCACGGTGATCGTCGTCGGCCCGCCCACCGGGCTGTGCAGCGCGAACGTCCCGTCGACAGCGGCCGCCCGCCGGGCCAGCCCGAGCAGCCCGGTGCCGTCACCACCGGTGCTCGCGCCACCCCGGCCGTCGTCGGTGACCACCACCCGCAGCCGGCCGGCCGCGCGGTGCACGGCCACCTCGGCGTGAGTGGCGCCGGCGTGCTTGCTGACATTGGTGAGCGCCTCGGAGACCACGAAGTACGCGATCGCCTCGACCGCCGGCGAACAGCGCACCGGCACGTCGACACGAAGCCGCACCGGCAGCGGGGCGCGGGCGGCGACACCGGACAGGGCCGCGTCCAGCCCACGGTCGTCGAGCACGGCGGGATGCAGCCCCCGGACGAACTCGCGCATCGCGGCGAGAGCCTCGACGGCCTCGTCGTGGGCGTCCTCGATCGCGCGCATCGCCGGCCCCGGCGTCCCGGCGAGACCGGCACGCGCCATGCCCAGGTTCATCGCCAGCGACACCAGTCGCTGCTGGGCGCCGTCGTGCAGGTCACGCTCGATCCGGCGGCGCTCGGCGTCGGTCGCGGCGACGATGTCGGCCCGGCTGCGGGCCAGCGACTCCACCCGCATCGACAGCTCCGCACGACGCCCGGGCCCGAGCAGCGCCCGCGCCAGCGCCGTGTCGGCCCGCGCCACCCGGGCGGCCGCCCACGGCGCCGCCACCGCCACCACGGCGAACACCGGAGCGGTGAACAACGCCAGCAGGTGGTAGGCGATCAGCCGCCCGCGGGCCGGCCGGGCCGGCGCGGGAATGCCGGCGCCGAGCAGCGCCCGGAACCGCCGCCGCTGCACCGCGGCCAGGCGACCCACGGCTGCCAGCGCCAGCCCCGGCGCCACCACCGCGAGCAGCACGAACACGCCGGTCATCGGCCGGTCGCCGGGCGCGGCATACAGCAGGCTCCAGCCCGCGCAGTAGGCGGCGCCGATCGGCAGGACACCGGTCAGCACGAAACCGGACACCCCGAGCGGCAGACCCACGAGCGTGTGCAGCACGACCCGCCAGGAGCTCACCGCATGCGCCGCTGTCATGCGATCACCGTAGACACCGTCCGGTGCCTCGGCGACGGGGCTACCCGCCGGCTCGGGGTGCGGAAAACCCCACCCCGGACCGGCGGGCCGCCCCACCGACAACGCGTCCGGCGTCCGGCAGCGTGATCGGCATGCTGGAACCGATCACGAACAAGCCCGCCGCGGTACGGCCACTGCGCCGCCGTACGCTGCTCACCGCCGTCCTGGCCTCCGGTGCCGGCCTGGCCGTCGCCGCACCGGCCGCCGCCCGCACGTCCGATCCCGGCCCGGCCACCGGCCGCCGGGCCGCCGCGGGCTACGTTCTGCCCGCGCCCACCGGCCCCGCCGATCTCGGCACCGTCGCTGTGCACCTGCGCGACACGACCCGCACCGATCCGTGGGCGCCGGGCCACCCGCCGCGAGAAATCATGATCCAGATCTGGTATCCGGCCCGGGACCTGTGCGGCCATCTGCCCGAGCCGTGGCTGTCCCCCGGCGCCGTGCCCCATTTCGCCGAGACCTTCGGCCTGCCCGCCGACCGGATCCGCAGCACCCGCACGCACGGCCGGACCGGGGCGCCGGTCCTGCCCCGGCGCGGCGGCCACCCTGTGCTGCTGTACTCGCCGGGCCTCGGCGGCGACCGCGGCACCGGCACCGTCCTGGTCGAGGATCTGGCCGCCCACGGCTACATCGTCGTGACCATCGATCACACCCATGACGCGTCCGAGGTCGAGTTCCCCGGCGGGCGGGTCGAGGTCGCGGCCCTTCCCCCCGACCTCACCGACGAGGTCGTCGTCCAGGCCGCCGCCGTCCGGGACGCCGACACCCGGTTCGTCCTCGACCAGCTGGCCGCCCTCGACGCCGGCCGCAATCCGGACGCCGCCCGCCGCCGCCTGCCGGACGGCCTGCGCGGCGCGTTCGACCTGAGCCGCATCGGCATGTTCGGCCACTCCCTGGGCGGCAGCACCGCCGCCGCGGTGATGCACGACGACCCCCGCCTCAAGGCCGGCGTCAACCTGGACGGCACTTTCGTGGGCCCCGCCGCCACGGGCGGTTCGGCCCGGCCGTTCCTGCTGATCAGCAGCGACCACGGGCCCGACGCCGAAGACCCCACGTGGACCAGGTTCTGGTCCGCCCAACAGGGCTGGAAAAGGCAGCTCAGACTGCGCGACACGGTCCACGGCTCGTTCAACGACGGCGTATCCCTCTACCCCCAGGCCGCCCTCGAGATCGGCCTGACCCCCCAACAGCTGGCGGGCATGGTCGGCACCCTCGCCCCGCCACGATCCGTCGAGATCCAGCGCACCTACCTGCGCGCGTTCTTCGACCAGCACCTGCGATGCCGCGACGGCCGCCTGCTCGCCGCCCCGGACCCGCGCTACCCGGAGATCCACTTCGTCCGGTGACCGGTCCCCTCCCGCAGCGGGGCGGCGGGTCCCGCCCCCTGCTGCGGGACACCGGGCGCGGAGGTGAAGATCTCGTGACGAGGTTCTGCCCTCGCGGATTCCCGGTAGGCGGACGACTGCCTCGTCCACCTACCGGGAGTCCGCGAGTGATCAGCAGGGCCTCCAGGGCCTGGTCGCCCCGGCCGTGGCGTCGACAGAAGCGCCGCAAGACCTCCGTCCCACCGCCACGGCGCCGTGTTCTCCCAGCGGGTCCGCACGACGCTTCGCAGCGTGCCCGTGGCACTCCAAGACCGCGTACGCCCATGGTTTCGATCCGGCCGTGCCGGGCCGGTAGGTCGGCAAGCTGGTCACGGTTGTTGATCGAGGTGGTCCTTCGCGTGCGCAGCAGGACGATCGCCTCGTCGATCCGTCCCAGCCCTCCACCAGGTCCGCCACTGACTCGGCGGCCGGACTTCCTTATCGGCGCACCATGGCCGGCAGTGGTCCAACCTTCCCTTCACCGCCGATTCCGCCATCGCCCGGCGGCCCTGGCCAGTCGACCTCAACCGTGCGTTCCCCCTGGTCAGCGACCTCTGTTGGGTCCTGCGCCGCAACTACGGGCATCCCCTCCAGGTAGGCCGCTCCGGCACGCAGGATGATCGGGTTCTCCGAGGACAGCCCGATCATCGTGTTGCAGTTGTTGCAAAGCAGACCACGGACACGGTGGCTCTCATGGCAGTGGTCGACGACCAGCCGGACAGCCGGAGCTGTCGGCGTGCCGTCGAGGCGAGGCCTGCCGGTCGGGATCGCGGTGATGTCGTCCTCGTGCGTTCCACAGATCCCGCACCGATACTGCTGGGCCGCACGCAGCGCATCGTACTGCTCGACGGTGATCCGGTACTTGTCCCACAGATTCGCAGCACGAACTCCTGCGGGTCCCATCCGCTCCCGTCTCAGGCGGCTTCTCTCGCGCTTGGCCTCAAGGCACGCACTGCAGTGGGTGGTCGGCTTGCCGTGGCGGGTTCGGAACTGCTCCGGTGGCCACGTCTTCCGGCAATAGCGGCACCGGATCTGGTCGGTCTGTTCCATGGCGCAGACCGTACGCCCAGGGTCCGACAATCCGAGTTACAACAGAACGGACCTTATGGTGTAACGGCGTTTTGTCCGTTTCAAGCCTCTCTCGCGATTATCGGATTGCCGATAACAGTAATCCATTAATTGAGGCAGGGGGCGGTCCGGATAACCCTCGCGTCCTGGGGGCGGGCCGACGGAACGGCAACGGCCGGCTTCGGACACCCCCTCACTGGTCCGCACCGGGAACTTCGGCGACCAGCCGCCGATCCAACTCGGCGGGCAGCCCCGATGGTCCAGGTGTCATCAGGTCGACGTGCCCGCGGTGACCACCCCGGCACCGACGGCCGCGACCGGTCGGCGGTCGGGGCCGCCTCAGGGCTCGCCACCGTCAGCGCCGGTTACGGGACGAGGTTTGCGCGTGGACACAACCGGCCCGGCGGCCTACCCGGTTTCGAAGGCGTACGCGAACACCCGCCGCCCTGAAGGCACGACGACCACGTCCACGTCGACGTCCGGTACCGGTTCGCCGCTGTAGGTGGCGTAGAGCCCCGCCTCCGTGAACGGCCACCCCCACCGCTGCACCCGGGGGTCCTTGCCGAGCGCCAGCCGGTCCCCCGGCAGCGGCTCCCCCGCGGTCACCGCGTTGTCGGCCAGGAACGCTGCCACGCAGGACGGGTCGGCGGTGAACGTGAGATAGAACGTGTCCTCGACGTTGTCGCCGGACCAGTACCGCAGGTCGTCGGCCGGGCAGCCGGGCAGCCGCAACCCGAACTGGGCGAGCAGGTCGTCGAGGCTGCTGCCGAGCCGGCTGCCCGGGTAGGCCCGCTGGTCGAGCAGCCAGGCCCCCCGGGTCGTCACCAGCGTCGCGCCGACCGCCAGCACGAGCACGGCGAGGACGGCCGTGACGAGACGCTGTTTCACGGCTTCCGACCCTAGATGGTCTGCACGCTGCTGCGTCCGCGCACGGTGAACTCGCGGGCGATGCCGTAGCTGTGCATGTCGGCGTAGTCGTCGAAGGAGATGCCCCAGATCTCCTCGCCGTGGTCGAAGTTCCAGTCCTTGTAGACGTCGACGCCGTACTGTCCGTGGACGGTGGCCTGTCCGTTGGCGACGGTCACCGTGATGGGTCCGCGCAGGCGCAGCTGGACGCCGCGCACCCCGAGCCGGTAGTCGATGTTCTCGGTCATGCTGACGCCGAACCAGAGGCTGTCCATCCAGTATTCGCAGGTGGAGCGTCCGCTGCTGAGGCATTTGCTGCGGGCTTGGGCGAGCATCTGCTCGCGCGACTCGTCGACGGCGGCTTTGAACTGCCGGTCCTTGAGGTAGTTGTCGACGCTGGCGATGAAGTCGGCGCCGCTGCGGTTGTAGTAGTGCCACCACAGGGCGCAGGCCTGGCCGTCGCGGCCGCTGACCTGGCAGACGCCCTGGATGGTCAGCCACAGCTGGGCACGCATCTCCATGGCGGCGGTCGGTTCGTCCCAGGGGATGTCCTTGCCGCCGTAGGGGCCGTTCGCGCCGGGGGTGGTGGGGTCGCTGTCGCCGTCGTTGTAGGTGACGACTTCCCGGCCTTCGCCGTTGCGCAGCTGGGCGAGGTCCTCGGCGCGCTGTTTCTGCAGCCAGATCTGGTAGGTGTCGAGGAACGCCTGGGCGGCCGCGGCGGCGTCCTGGCCGGCGCGCAGGGCGTCGTCGCGGGCCTGGGCGGCGGCGGTGGCGGCGCTGTCGGCGGAGGCTTTGGCCTGGGCCGCGGAGGCGGTGGCGCGGGTGGCCGCGTTGGTGGCGGTCTGCGCGGCGCGGGCGGCGTCGGTGGCGGCCTTGCGGGCGGCGGCGGCCGAGGCGGCGGCCTGGTCGGCGGACTGCTGGGCGGCCTGGGCGGCCTGCTGGGCCTGGGTGGCGTAGTCGGCGGCCTGGGCCGCCGACTGGCGGGCCTGTTCGGCCCAGCGCGCGGCTTCCTCCTGGGCCTGGCGGGCGACGGCCGCGAGGCGGGCGGCTTCGGCGGCGTCCTTGCGGGCGGTGGCGGCGGAGGCGGAGGCTTCGGCGACATAGCGGCGTACGGTGGCGACGTGCACCGCGGCGTCGTGGTCACGCTGGCGGGCGCGCGGCAGCTCGACGGTCAGGAAGCGGCGCAGGTATTCGCGGGGCCCGGCGAGCGCGATCTGTGCGGCGGCGTCGACCTCGTCTCCGCCCTCGGCGATGGCCGCGGCGACGGCGACCCGGTCGTCGGTGTCGGCCGCCTGGTATTGGCCGGTGCGCAGGAAGGCGTGGACGTCGGCGGCGGTGCCGCGCAGCGCGGCCTGGGCGGCGGCCTTGGTGGCGGTTCCGCCGCGGGTGATGATCTGCGCGACGGCGATCCGGTCGTCCTGGATCTTGGTCGGGTACATGGGCAGCCGCAGGAACTCGACGACCTGGGCGTGGTTGCCGCCGAGCGCGGTGGCGGCCGCGGTTTTGAGCGCGGGTTTGTCGCTGCTGTCGGCGAGCTGGGTGACGCGGCTGCGGTCGTCCTGTTCGGCGGCCAGTTCCCGGCCGGTGGCGAGCCAGTGGCGCAGGTCCTGTTCGGTGCCGCCGAGCGCGGATTCGGCGGCTTCACGGCTCCACGGCCCGCCGGCGGTCATCAGCCGCAGCGCCGCCTGTCGTGCGCTGCGGACGGCGACCTGCGGGTCGGTGCCGGCGGCTTCGGCGGTGGCGAGCAGGGCGGCGGTCTGGTTGTCGACGCGCACCGATTCGGGGTCGTCCCAGGCGATGGTGGCGGGCTGCCGGGAGGCGATCTGGCGGGCCTCGCGGGCGGCGGCCATCGCCTCGTCGGTCTGGGTGCGCAGTCGTTCGGCGTCGGCGGCGCGTGCGGTCTGTTCGGCCTGCTGGGCCGCGGTGGCGGCGCCGGCGGCGACGGTGGCGGCCCGGTCGGCGGCGTCGGCCGCGGCGGCGGTACGGCGGGCCGCCTCGGCGGCTTCTCCGGCGTGTTGGGCGGCTTCGTCGGCGGCCGCGGCGGCCGCCCGGGCGTGGCCGGCCGCGTCGCGGGCCCAGCGGGTGGCCTCCTGTGCGGCGGCCGCGGCCTGGGCGGCCAGGTTCTGGGCGGCGTTCGCGGCGCGGTCGGCCCGGTCGGCGAGGGCTCGCGCGCGGGCGGCGGCTTCGCGGGCGCGGGCGGCTTCGGCGCCGGCCACGTTCGACTGTGCGCCGGCCTGTTCGGCGGCGGTCGCGGCGGCGAGGGCGTTGTCGACGGCGCCCCGGGCGGCGCCGGCGGCGTTTCCGGCGGCGAGGGCGGCGGCCTGGACCTGGGCTGCGGCGTCGGCGGCGCTGTCGGCGGCCTGGGCGGCGGCGCGGGCCTGTTCGGCGGCCTGCCGGGCGGCGGCGGCCTTGGTGGCGTCGCCGGCGGCCGCGGCGGCGGCCTGGTTGGCCTGGGTGGCGGCTTGTCCGGCGAGGACGGCGGCGGTGGCGGCGCGGCTGGCCGCGGCGGAGGCTACCCGGGCGGCTTCGTTGGCGGCGCGGGCGGCGCCGATCGCGTCCTGGGCGGCGTCGGCGGCGCGGCGGGTCGCGTCGGCGGCGCGGGCCGCCGCGGCGGTGGCGCGTTGGGCGGAGGCGCCGGCGGCGACGGTTTCGGCGGCGGCGCGCAGCGCGGCTTCCTTGGCCAGTTGTGCGGCTTGGACGGCGCGTTCGGATTCGGCGCGGGCGATCTCGGTCTGGGTGGCCGCTTCGGTCTGGGCCTGCCGGGCCAGTTCGGCGAGGTGGCTGACGGTGGCGATCTCGGCGTCGCGGGCCCGGGCGACGTGCTGGCCCTGGGCGAGGAAGTCGGTGATGTCCTGGGCGGTGCCGTTGAGGGCGAGCTGCCCGGTACGGACCATCTCCGGTCCCCCGACGGCGATGAGCCGGGCGATCGCGATCCGGTCGTCGGTCCGTGCCGCGCTGTACTGGCCTTCGAGCAGGAACCGTGCGATGGCGTCGTCGCCGTCGTTGAGGGCGGCCTGCGCGGCGGTACGGGTGGCCTGACCGCCGACGGCCATCAGGCGGGCGACCCGGACGCGCAGGTCGTTGCGCATCGGGGCGTTCTGCCCGCCGGCGAGGAACGCGGCGATGTCGGCGTCGGAGCCGGACAGCACGTTCTGCCCGGCCGCGGTCATGGACGGGCCGGACAGGGCCATCAGGTTGGCGACCTTGACGCGGTTGTCGAGGGCGGTGAGGCCGGGCAGTTCGGTTTCCAGGAGGCGCCGCACGGCGGCGTCCGATTCGAGCAGGGCGGCCTGGGCGGCGCGGGCGACGACGGGTCCGCCGGTGCACATCAGATCGATGGCGGCGGTACGGTCGGCGACCACCGGATCCACCGGCGTGGCCGCGGCCGGCTGCGCGGATCCGGTCAGCGCGAGCCCGGCCGCGAGCAGGGCCGTCAGCGCGAAACGCGCAGCGGAAGGCCTCTTGTCATGGCTGTCCATTCTGTTTCCCCCCGTGTCGTCACTCGTCGCGACCCTAGGTTCAGCGGCCCCAACATGTCGACCCCTGTCGATGTCCCGCGCATATGACGCACGAGAACCGGCGACCGGCCGGCGGCGGCGTCAGGCGTCGTGCAGGTCGGCGAGCAGCTGGTACGGGTAGGGCTTCGGGCGTTCGCTCGCACGGTCGAGGCGGGCCGTCAGCGCCGGATCGAGGGTGAAGCCGGCCGCGCCGAGGTTGTCGTCGAGTTGGGCCGGTGAGCGGGCGCCCACGATCGGGGCGGTGACGGCGGGCTGTCGCAGCAGCCAGTTCAGTGCCACCTGCGCCGGCGAGCGACCGATCTCGCGGGCCACGGCGGTCAGCTCGTCGAGGACGGCCCACGTGTGGTCGTTGTCGTAGTTGGCCCACGCCTCCGTCCACGTCGGCTCGCCCGCGCGGTCCGTCGCCGCCAGCCGGGTGCCGCCGATCGGGGACGAGCCGCGGCGGAACTTGCCGGTCAGCCAGCCGCCGCGCAGCGGGCTGTACGGCAGCACACCCACCCCTTCGGCCAGGCACACCGGGATCAGCTCCCACTCCGCTTCCCGGTCGAGCAGGTTGTAGAGCGGCTGCAGCGCGACGATCGGCTCCGTGCTCAGGTCGACGGCCCGTTGCAGTTGCGCGCCGGCGAAGTTGCTGACGCCCAGGTAGCGCACCTTGCCGGCCCGGACGATGTCGTCGAGGGCGCTGAGCGTCTCCTCCAGCGGAGTGCCGTAATCCCACATGTGCAGCTGGTAGAGGTCGATGTGGTCGGTGCGCAGGCGCCGCAGGCTCGCGTCAACGGCGTGCAGCAGGTGCCGGCGGCTCAGGCCGCCTCCGAAGCGGACCTTCGTCGCCAGCACCACGTCGTGCCGGGTGCGGCCGGCCAGCCAACTGCCGACGATCTGCTCCGAGCGGCCGTCGCTGTAGCCGTCCGCGGTGTCGACGAAGGTGCCGCCGGCGTCGGCGAACCGGTCCAGCAGCCGGTGGCTGTCCGGCTCGTCGATCTCACGGCCGAACGTCATGGTTCCCAGGCACAGCCGGCTGACCTGGAGGCCGGTGCGGCCCAGACGGGTGAGCTCCATGCCGGCGAAAGCTACGACCTGGAGCGCGCTCCAGGTCAAGAGCTCCTGGACAGGTGCTAGACGTCGGCGAGCAGGGCCTCGATGTAGGTGAGGCTGTCACGCACGGCGTCAGGGCTGCGCCGGGCCCGGTAGTACGGCAGCGCGATCACCGCGAGTGACAACGCCCAGCCTCTGGCCCGTACCCACAGATGGTCGTCGGGTTGCAGGGCGTCTCGGAACGCCTGCCGTGCGGGGCCTTCGAACAGCCACCAGGCGGGCATGATGTCGGCGGCCGGGTCGCCGGCGCAGGCGGTGGCGAAGTCGATGATCGCGGTGAGCCGCCCGCCGGTGACCAGGATGTTGCCGGCCATCAGGTCGCCGTGGATCCAGCGGGGCGGCCCGGTCCACGTGTCGGCGGCCAGGGCCTGGTCCCAGGCGGCGAGCAGCCGGCCGGTGTCGAGGTCGGCGCGGAGCCGGCCGGCGGCGTCGCGGAACAGGGCGTCGCGCGGGGCGAGCGGGGTGCCGCGGCTGTACGGGGAGTCCGGTGGGGTGGGCGCGCCGGTGGTGTCGATCTGCTGCAGCCGCTGCACGAAGCCGGCGAGCTGGTGGGCGGCGGTTCGCGGGTCGTCGAGGTGGGCGAGGTCGAAGGGCTCACCGTCGAGCCACCGGTAGACGCCCCAGGTGAACGGGTAGTCGCCGGTGGGTGCGCCGGCGGCCACCGGTTCGGGGACGGCCAGCGGCAGGTGCGAGGCGAGCCGGGGCAGCCAGGCGAGGTCTTTCTCGACCTGGCCGGTGGTTCGCGGGGTGCGGGGCAGGCGCACCGACAGGTCGTCACCGACGCGGAAGGTGGCGTTGTCGGTCCCGGAGCCGGTGACGTACCGCACGGGCCGGTGCGCCCACTGCGGGAACTGGTCGGCCAGCAGCCGCCGGACCAGGTGGGTGTCGATGTCGACCTCGTCGTCGTGGAGTTTGCTGACCTCGGTGTCCGCCACGACAGGGCAGCCTGCCGCAGGCGCCGGTTTTCGTCCACCGAGTTGTACAGTGCCCGGATGCGGGTCTTCGGAACGGCGGCGCACGCGTACGCGCGACATCGTCCCGGCTATGCGGCGGCCGCGGTGCGGTGGGCGATCGAGACGGCGCCCGGGTCGCGGGTGCTGGATCTGGGTGCGGGCACCGGCAAACTGACCGGTGCGCTGCTGGACGCCGGGGCGACGGTGACGGCGGTGGAGCCGGATCCGGCGATGCTGGCCGCGCTGCGCGACCGGTTCCCGCAGGTGGCGGCGCTGGCCGGGAGCGCGGAGACGATCCCGGTGGCGGACGCGGCGGTGGATGCGGCGGTGGCCGGTAACGCGTTGCACTGGTTCGACATGGCGGTGGCGGGGCCGCAGATCCGGCGGGTGCTGGCGCCGGGCGGGGTGCTGGCCGGGTTGTGGAACACCCTCGACGACCGGGTCGGCTGGGTCGCCGATCTGGCGCGGGTGGCCGGGCCGGAGGTGGTCGGGCCGCGTGACACCCCGGCGGCGTGGCGGGCGGCGACCGCCGGGCTGCTCGGGCCGCGGGTGGAGCGGGCCGTGTTCGCGCACGGTCAGGTGCGGACCGCGCAGTCGCTGGTGCAGACGCTGGCGACGCGGGCCGGGGTGCTGGTGATGCCGGCGGCCCGGCGTGATCAGCTGCTGGAGCGGATCGGCGGGTTCCTGGCCGGGCGGCCGGAGACCGCGGACGGTGAGTTCGTGCTGCCGATGGTGACGTGCGGGCTGCGGGCCCGCTGGGCGTGAGCGCCCGGGTACGGCCACTGATCTTCGTCGACGTCGACGGGCCGTTGATCCCGTTGCGGGAGCGGCCGGGCACGCCGCCGGTGGTGGCGGCGGACCCGTCGGGGCATCCGCTGATCCACCGGCTCGACCCTGCCGACGGGCCGCGGCTGCTGGCGCTCGGCGGTGACCTGGTGTGGGCGACGACGTGGATGCAGGCGGCGAACGAGGTGGTCGGCCCGCGTCTGGGGTTGCCGCCGCTGCCGGTGGTGGCGTTCCCGGACGACGACCGGCCCGCCGGCGGTGGCCTGCACTGGAAGACGCTCGCGGTGATGGCGTGGGCCGCCGATCGTGCGTTCGTGTGGCTCGACGACGAGGTGACCGGCCGTGACCGGCGGTGGGTGCGCGATTTCCATCCCCGGCCGGCGCTGGTGCATCGGGTGCATCCGCACGCGGGGCTCACCGCCGCCGACTTCGCCGAGGTCAGCGCCTGGCTCGCCGATCTCGGCCAGGATCCGCCCGATCCGGGCTGCCGGTGACCGCGGCGAAGGCGTGGGGCGTCGCGGTGGCCGCGGCGCCGGGCAGGCGTGCGGCAGGAGATCATCGGATGGTACGGCCGTGGCCTGCACCCGGTCGCGCAAGAGGCGTGCGGCCCGTCGCGTGCGGCCCGCGGGCCGCAGCCCGTCCGGGGGCTGCGCGGCCGGCCCGCGCGACGCCCGGGTGCGCCAATCGTATGTCGACCGGATCATCGGGCTTCTGACCGGCCGGTGATCGGCTACCCTGCCGGTCGTGATCTACCTGCGGAATGCCGCGGCCATGTGGACCGCCCTGTTCCCGACAGCGCGCCTGGACGAGCGGCTGCTGCGGGTGGACCGGCCGGGCACGACCCGGGTGATCCTGCGGGAGCCGCCGACGACGGCGACGGTGGCCGAGGTCGCCGGGATGGCGTTGCAGAGCCGGGTGGTGGTGGAGGATGTGTTCACCAGTCCGGACGCGCCGCCGGTGTTCCCGAATTCGCGGGCGGTGTGCATGCCGGTGATGGACCGGCCGCCGGGTGGTCTCAAGGCGGCCGGGGCGCCGGTGGTCGAGGTCCGCGACGTGGACACGCTGGCCGCGGCGGAGCGGGTGATGGTCGACGGGTTCCCGTTTCCGCAGTTGCAGCCGTGGGTGCGGGCGCAGGCGCTGCCGCCGCGGGTGCTGCAGCTGCCGGGCTGGCGGGTGTGGCTGGCCCATGACGGTGGGGTGCCCGCCGCCGCGGCGTACACCTACGACGACGGGCACGCCACCGGACTGTACTGGCTGGCGACGCTGCCCGGGCACCGGTCGCGGGGGCTGGGCCGGGCGGTGTTGTCGGCGGCGATCGCGGCCCGCCCGGACCAGGTGTTCACGCTGGTCGCGACGGAGGCGGGCCGGCCGCTCTACGAGTCGCTGGGTTTCGAGGTGGTGCGGATGGCGACCTGGCACACCCGGCCGCCGATCCTCACCGCCTGACTCGCCGGGCCGGTGCTCACCAGGTCCACTTCTGCAGGGCCGCCCCGGTGCAGGTGACTATCTTGATCTGGGCGGCGTTGGTGTTGGCGGTCGCGGCCAGGCACAGGGCGGTGTTGCTGACCGGCCGGACGGTGCCGTCGGTACGGAACTGCCATCGTTGGGCTCCGGTGCCGTTGCAGCCGTACTGCCAGATCCGTTGGCCGTTGGTGAAGTTGCTGCTGGGCACGTCGGCGCACATGCCGAACACCCGCAGCGTGTCGTCGGTGAACCGGGTCAGCGCCTGCGCCTTGGTGTTGTTGCAGGTGTAGGTCTGCAGGTAGGTGCGGGCGGTCAGCGCCGAGCTGGGGATGTCGACGCATTTGCCGGTGCTGTTCCTCAGCGGGCTCATCAGCGGGGCCGGCGCTTTGGCGACCTGGACGAGCCTGGCGATCGAGGGGACGCCGGCGTTGTCGGTGACGAACAGCATGTACCAGCCGGGCGGGGCGACGCCGCCGGTCGGCGGGCCGGTGACGGTCAGGGTGGTGCCGTTGACGCTGTACTTGAGCGGCACGTAGCGCTGCCCCTGGTCGATGCTGTGGGTGACGTCGCCGAGGCCGACCAGGCCGACCTTGCCGATGGTGGCGGCCTGCGGGCTGGTGAGGGTGAACGCCGTGCCGATGCCGACAGTGGCGGGGGCGGCGCTGATGACGGGCCGGTCGGCGAGTTCACCGCTGCCGTCCTTCTTGAACAGGTAGGGCGGGCTGAAGTATTCGACGTTCTTCTCCAGGTAGCCGGCGCTCATGCAGGCCGCGCAGATGCCGCCGCCGCCGGTCATGATCCGTCCGTCGGGCAGCAGCGCGGCGGTGGAGTGGTATTGGCGGACCCGGTCGGCGGCCGACAGGGCGGTCCACTGCCCGGTGGCCGGGTTCCACAGTTCGGCGGTGGTGACCGCGTTGTCGAGGTCGACCAGGGCGTTCTTGGCGGTGCTGCTGAGTCCGCCGGTGACCAGGACCGTACCGTCGGCCAGGATGGTGGCGTTGTGCTGGCGGCGGCCGACCGACATCGATCCGGTGGTGGTGACCGTCGGGGTGAGGCCCTTGTTGCTGTCGAGGATGACCGCGGTGCGGGTGGGACGTTTGGCGACGCCGTCCTCGGTGATGCTGCCACCACCGACGACCAGGGTCCGGCCGATGTCGAAGGTGGAGAAACTGCCGTATTCGCGGCTGATCGTGTCACGGTTGGCGGTGCCCGTGATGGCCGCGTTGCCCATGGTGGTGATCGTGTATCCCGGATTGTAGGGTCCGAAAAGGCCCAGTTGCGTATCGGGCCGGGAAATCATGAACGGGTAGATCCGGGCGTTGTATTTGGTGAAGTTCGGCAATGGGCGAATAGCACCGTTGGTCTGGTACACCTCGGCGGTCGCAGGCCCGCCACCGATGATCACTTCTTCGCCGTTGGCCATTTCCGTGACCGACGGATACCAGCGGGCGCCGGCCATGTCGTTGCCGCGGGTCCACGTTTCGGTCTGCCAGTTGAACACGTACGTGCGGACCGTGCCGGCCAGTTGCGCGTTGGCGTTTCCGCCGGCGACGAGAATGTTGCCGTTGGCCAGGTGCGCGAACCCGGCGCAGAACAGGTTGGTGCCCTGCAGGTCGACGCGTCTGCTGGTGTTGTCGGCCGGGTTCCACACCATCGCGCGGGTGAAGTTGTGGGTGGGGTAGGTCTCGGCGGCGTTGTCGCCGACGGAGTCCCAGATCAGCACCCTGCCGTTGGGCAGGACCGCGGTGAACACCGGCACGACCGGGGTGGCCAGCACGGGACTCCACTGGCCGGAGACGCCCGGGTCGGCGTCGGCGCTGGCCTTGAGCTGCGCCCGGCCGGGCCGCCGGCCGGTCTGGCGTTCGATGCGGGCGGCGTTGTCGGCGGTGGTCTTCTCGATCTCGTGCAGCGGCACGCCGACGAGGTCCTGCGCGCGGTGCTCGTCGTCGTCCGCGGCGCCGGGGGCGTGGCTGTGGGTGCTGTGATCGTGGGGCGGCGCGCTGCCGGCGGCCGGTCCCGCCGGACCGGACACGGCGACCAGAAATGACGCCGAAAAAAGGCAAACCGCTGTCAAGGCACGTTGAATCCGCATGGCATTGTCGTCCCTTCACCGATAAGTGCGGCGGGACTTTCTGCGCAGCCTCGATCTTGATTAATCGGTGTGAAATGGTGTCGCGCCGCCCCCGTCAATGCTCAGTGCGGCCACCATAACTCTTTGCCAAAGTGTTCATCAATATTCACCGTTGGCACTTCCGGGCTCGGCGCGCTCACCCTTTCGGTCAGCGTGCTGTCGGTTCCGCGATAGTCACCGGCCGCGCCGTGACGATCCATTCCGGACGGTGATCACTATTGGCGCGCGCGGTTCAGGGCGCGATGTGGTCAAGGACGGCCCTCGGGCACGGCGGGGCCATCGCGGTCGGCTCGCAGGATGACGTACCGCAGCCGGTGCAGCCGGCCCCGGCCGGTCTCGGTGACCGCGGCGAAGCCGGCGCCGGTGAAGACGTCCCCGGTCAGCCCGGGGGTCTCGAAGTCGAGCACGTGCAGCCGCCCGCCCGGCGCGAGCACCCGCCACGCCTCCCGCAACGCCCGGTCACGGCCGGGTTCGTCGAGGTGGTGCAGCATCAGCGACGACAGCACCACGTCGGCGTGGCCGTCCGGCAGGGGCAGGCCGGCGGCGAACGCGTGCTCGTAGCGGATCTGCAGCCCGCCGCGCTGCGCTTTGCGGTGGGCGCGGCGCAGGGCGGCCCGGTCCGGGTCGATGCCGACGGCGTCGATGCCGGGGGTACGCCGTGCCAGCGCCGTGAGCAGGTTGCCGGTGCCGCAGCCGATCTCCAGGACCCGCTGGCCGGCCCGGACCGCGGCGGTGTCGAGCAGCTCGCGGTGCAGCCGCCGGGCGCCGAGCAGCAGGCTGAACGGGTCGTAGAGCGGCATCAGCCACTGCCGGCCCATGCCGGGCAGGTAGTCACCCTCAGGGGTATGACGAAGTTTGGTCATGCCTCTAGCATCAGCGCCATGGCAGCACCGTCCAATGGTCGATCCTCGGGCATGATGCGACGATCCTCGGTTCCGGTGGTGGGGTTTGCGCATCAGCCGGGCCACCCGTCGATCAAGGTGGCCCGGTTCCCGCGGCATCCGGTCCACGCCGGCAGCCACGCCCACGACTTCCTGGTGGTGTTCTACGCCCACCGCGCCGGCACGCAGGCGCTGATCGACGGCCGGTCGTGGACGGTGTCCGACGGTGATCTGTTCGTGCTCGTGCCGGGGCAGGTGGTGGCGTTCGAGGCGGCGCCGGTCGACGGGTGGGCGGTGTGGTTCCCGGCCGAGGTGGTCCGCGCGCACGGCTCGTCGTGGCGGGCGCATCCGCTGCTGTCCCCGTTCGCCGGCGGCGGTGACCGCACCCAGCGTCTCCACATTCCGGCCGCGGACCGTGACGGCTGGGTACGCCGGTTCGCCGACCTGGACGCCGAGTTGTCGGCCCGCCGCGACGGCTACCCGCAGGCGGCGCTCGCCCACCTGACGTTGCTGCTGGTGGCGGTGGCCCGGCTGTCGCCGCGGTCGGCGGGCGACCCGCTGCTGGCGGCGGTCTTCGACGTCATCGAGGACCGGTTCCCGCAGGCGTTGTCACTGTCTGATGTGGCTGCCGCGGTCGCGCTCACCCCGGGTCACCTCACCACGGTGGTACGCCTCCGCACCGGCCGCACCGTCCAGCAGTGGATCACCCTGCGGCGGCTGCAGGAGGGCCGCCGCCTGCTGACCGAAACGGATCTGCCGGTCGCCACGGTGGCGCGGCACTGCGGGTATCCCGACGCGTCGTACTTCATCAAACGGTTCCGCGCCGAACACGGCGTCACACCGGCACAGTGGCGGGCGTCGGGCTGACCTCCCGGCCCAGGTCACGGCTGCCCTCCTCAGGATTCCGGCGTGGGCCGGCACGCCGGAATCGGTCGTCCGGCCGGTCGCCGTCGGCGCTGCCCCCTGCCGCCTTCCACCACGAAAAGCCGCCGCCATCCACGACAAGGCCGCCGCCATCCACCACGGAAAGCCTCTCCGTCAGGCAAAGCCCCCGCCATGGAGGTTCTTCAGCCAGGGGTGAGGAAGTCGCGGGCGCCACGCAGGGTCACCGTGAGGCGGGCCTGGGTGGCGGCACTGTCCAGCCGCACGTCCCCGGCGCCGCTGAGCCCGGCCGCCGCCCGCGTCCCGGCGACCACCCCGGACGGGTCCAGGCCGTCCCGGGCGGCGATCAGCAGCGCCAGCTCGTACCGGCTGACCGCATCGGCGCCGGCGACGTGATGCACCCCCGCATACCGGGACACGGCGAGCTCGAGCAGCGCCGCCGCGAGGTCGGCCACGTGGACCGGGCAGCGCACGTCGTCGGTGAAGAACACGCCGCCGGCGTGGACGCGGGCGGCGATCACGGTCTGCGGGCCGCCGACGATCAGCGACGTCCGGGCGACGACAGCTGCCGGGTCGATCGCCCGGACAGCTGTCTCGGCCGCTGCCTTCGCCGCCCCGTACATGGTCGCCGGGCACGGCGGGCAGGTCTCGTCGAACCGGCCGGGCCGGCCGGAGAACACCGCGTCGCTGGACACGTGCACCAGCCGGGCCCGGTGTGCGCGGGCGGCGACGGCCACGTGAGCGGCGCCGTCGGCGGTGACCGCCCAGTCGTCCTGCCGGTAGGCGGCGTTGACGATCACGTCCGGGCGCACGCGGCGCACGAGGTCGCGTACCGCCGCGGGGTCGCGAAGGTCGGCGTCGCGGCTGCCCGCAGCGGTGGCCGACGGACCGCACTGCCGGGTCAGCTCCGCACCGAGCCCGCCGGTCCCACCGAGGATCAGGAACCGCATCAGCCGGCCCGCCGTCGCGGGTCCCGGCCGGCCGCGGCAATCAGCTGCCCGGCGCCGCCGTCCCGCGGCGCCGCACGGCCGAGCAGATCGCTTGCCGCCGGCATCCGCCGAGCCCCGCTCACGCGCGGGCCGGGTCGGTGACCAGCAGCGGATCGTCGCTGTCGACCTCACCGGCCTGCGCCTCGGCCGCGGTCACCCCGACCAGTTGCAGGAACGAGCCGCCCAGCTGCGGGTCGGCGGCCAGGATCACCACGGTCAGCCCGGTCGGCGCTCCGTCGGTGTGCGGGTGCCCGGTGATCGGCGCGCCGAGGTCGGCCCACTGGCCCTCCTCGAACGGCTCGCCCGCCTCACCGGCCAGCGCGGCCAGCGCGGCGACCTGGTTGAGCAGCAGGAACGGCCACTGCGGCGGCTGCTCACCGACGCCGGCGACCCGGAACGTCAGCTCGAACCCGTGCCGTTCGCCGAGCCCGTACGACACGTAGTGCCAGTGCCCGTCGGCCGGATACGCCGACGCGGCCGGTAACGCGAACCCCTCGGCCGGATATGTCACGTGCCACGGGTGCGCCTGGGGGTAGAGGCGGCTCAGGGCTTCGGTGACGGTGTCCCACTTCATCCGGGCATTTGATCATGACGATGGGTGTCGGCGGCAGCCCGCCAGCCCCGCCGGCGTCCCCGCGACACCACCACGGCCACCAGCCCGGCGAGCACCGCGAGCGCGGCGCCGCCGGCCGTGAACACCCCGGCCCGCTGCCAGGCGGTGTCCCGGCCGGGCGCGGCCACCGGCGCCACCGGACCCTCGGGCACGGCGGCGACGACGGGGCCGGCGGCTTCGGTCAGCGCCCGGTACGGGTTGAGCAGCCCCACCCCGTACCGGGCGCTGCGGGCCCCGCCGGGGGCCGGGTCGGCCGACCGCAGCAGCCGGTCGACGATCTCCTCGGCGCTGTCGGCCGGATACCGTTCCCGCAGCAGCGCGGCCGTCGCCGACACGAACGGCGCGGCGAAACTCGTGCCCTGCACCGCCCGGTGCCCGCGGACCGGCGACAGCACGGTCACCTGGTCACCGAACGCCGCGATGTCGACCTGCGTGCCCGGCTGGGAGTAGTCGGCCAGCACCCCGTCGGCGGTGACCGCGCCGACGCCGACGACCCCGGGAAACCCGGCCGGGTACGCCACCGGCGCGTCCGCGCCGCCGTTGCCGGCCGCCGCGACCACCACCGCACCCGTGCGCACCGCCGCCGCGATCGCGTCGCGCACCGCCGGGTCCGGCTCGTCCATCACCAGCGAGATGTTGATCACGTCGGCGCCGGCCGGGCCGGCCGCCCACCGGATCGCCTCGGCGAACGTGTCGGCACTCGACCGGGACCGCGGGATCTGCTGCTGGCCCCTGGTGTCGGTGTCCTCGGTCACCCGCACCGGGATGATCGTCGCCCCCGGCGCCAGCCCCCGCACCCCGGTCCCGCCGTCCGGCAGGCCCGCGATGATCCCGGCCACCGCCGTGCCGTGCCCGACACAGTCACGCCGCCCGTCCGGGGCGCCGTGCAACAGGTCCCGGCCCGCCGCCACCCGGCCGGTGAGCTGCGGATGACGCACATCCACACCCGAATCGATCACCGCGACCCTGACCCCGGCGCCGGTCGCCAGCCCGGCCAGCCGCTCCGGCGAATACGCCCGCAGCTCCCCCGGCACCCCGGCCGCCACCGTGCCCGCGCCCAGACACTGCGCCGCCACCGCGGGCAGCGCCGGCGCCACCAGCCCACCGGCCACGACACCCGCCGCGACCGCCGCCATCACCCGCACCGCGACCCACCCCCGTACCCCAGCGACCGGCGTGGATGCTACCCGTGCCCGGTTGTGCCACGGCCACCCCGGCCGTTAGGTTGAGACCAGCCAATTCTGCGGTGTGTGAGGGAAACCGGTGCAAGTCCGGTGCGGTCGCGCCACTGTGAACGGGCCTCAGCCAGAGGGCCGTGAGTCAGGACGCTCATGCGCCGCAGGCCCCATCGATCGGGACGCGTCATCCCGTAGGAGGTTCACTCCACCATGCCCAAGGCACAAGCCCTCACCACCCCCGCGGTCTCCGGCAAGCTCCTGGCCACCGCCGCCGGCTTCACCGGGCTCATGCTCCTGCTGGCCTACCTCGTCGCCTTCGACCAGGGCGCGCTCTCCCAGAGCGGCATGTACCTGCACGAGCTGATGCACGACGGCCGCCACCTGCTCGGTGTCCCGTGCCACTGAGCAACCGGCCCGGCTACCTGCCGCTGCTGCTGCGCGGCCTGCTGGCCGGCCTCGCCGCCGGCCTGCTCGCCGGCGGCTTCGCCTACCTGGCCGGTGAGCCGCACATCAACGCCGCCATCGCCATCGAGGAAGCCGCATCCGGCGGCGCCGGTGGCGAGGCGCCCCTCGTCGAGCGCGACATCCAGAGCACCGTCGGGCTGTTCCTGGCCACCGGCCTCTACGGCGTCGCGCTCGGCGGGATCCTCGCCACCGCCTACACCCTGCTGCGCCGGCACCTGCGCACCGGCAGCGACACCCAGGCCGCCCTCGGCCTGGCCGCCGCCGCTCTCACCGGCATCGTCGTGGTCCCGTTCCTGAAATACCCGCCGAACCCGCCCGCGGTCGGCAACCCCGACACCATCGACCAGCGCACCGCCGCCTACCTGGCAGTGCTCGCCCTGGGCCTGGTCGCCGTCTGGGCCGCCGTCCTCGCCGCCCGCACCCAGAGCCACCAGTGGCGCCGCGCGGCCGCCGGCACGGCCGCGTTCCTGGTGGTCGTCGGCATCGCCTACACCCTGCTGCCGACCTTCCACGAGGTCCCCGCCGACTTCCCGGCCACCCTGCTGTGGGATTTCCGGATCTCGTCACTGGGCACCCAGGCGATCCTCTGGACCGCCCTCGGCATCGGCTTCGCCGGACTGATCACCCCCGCCCGGCAGAAAGCCACCGTCACCGCCGCATGACCGCACTACGGCTGATCGCCGCCGGACACACCCCCGCCCTGCGCCGGGCCGTGTTCGGCGGCGACGACCCCCTCGACGACGCCGGCCGCACCGCCACCCGCGCCCTCAAGGACTCCCCGGCGCTGCTGCCACGCTTGTTCCCCGACGACCGGCCCTGGCTCATCGCACCCACCCGAGCCGCCCGCCAGACCGCACACCTGCTCGACGCCCCCGCCACCACCGAGGACCCGGCCCTGGCCGAACCCGGCTTCGGCGCCTGGACCGGCCGCCCCCTCGACCAGATCGACCCGGCCGCCCTCCAGCGATTCCTCACCGATCCCACCGCGGCACCCCACGGCGGCGAATCCCTCACCACCGCGTCCGGCCGCCTCACCGGCTGGCTGCAACGACAAACCACCACCAGAGGTACGGCCATAGCACACCCCCTGGTGATCCGCCTGATCGTCGCCGCCGCCCTCGGCCTGCCACCCGGCACACCCCGCCTCGCCGTCGCCCCGCTCACCGTCATCCGCCTCACCCACCACCGCGGATGGACCCTGCACCTGTGACGGCGCCGTAAAATCAGCCGCCGTGACCCTGCACATCACCGTCGACGACCTCACCGGCCCCGCCATCGCCGCCCTCCTGCGCGAACACGTCGACCAGATGCGCGCCATCACCCCACCCGAGAGCAAACACGCCCTCGACCTCGACAGCCTCCGCGCCCCCGGCATCACCGTCTGGACCGCCCACGACGACGGCAACCTCGTCGGCTGCGCCGCCCTCAAACACCTCGACCCGGCCGGCGCCGAGATCAAATCCATGCGCACCGCCACGACCGCCCAGCGCCGCGGTGTCGCCGCCGCGCTGCTCACCCACCTCATCACCGAGGCCCGCCACCGCGGATACCAGCACCTCTACCTGGAGACCGGCGCCGGCGACTTCTTCCACCCCGCCCGCACCCTCTACCGGCGATTCGGGTTCCAGCCGTGCCCGCCGTTCGCCGGCTACCGCCCCGACCCCAACAGCGTCCACCTGAGCCTTACCCTCTGAGGAATGCTCGACCACCTCGACGCCTACGCCCGCCTCTACGTTGACGTGTTCTCCCGCCCACCGTGGAACGAGACCTGGCACCCGGCCGACGCCACCCAGCGCCTGCACGACATGCTCACCACACCCCGCGCCCACGCCACCCACACCACCGGCCACGACGGCGCCGTCACCGGGTTCGCCATCGGCCACCGCGAACGCTACGGCGCCACCGACCACTTCCTGCTCCAGGAGATGTGCGTCCACCCCGCCCACCAGCGCCGGGGCCTCGGCGCCCGGCTGCTCACCGACCTCGCCCAGCAGCTGCCCGACGTCACCCACTGGTATCTGCTGACCGGCCGCGACACCCCCGCCGCCGCCTTCTACCAGGCCGCCGGATTCCGCCCCGCCCATACCCGGACCGTCCTCGTCCGCCCCTGAGCGCCCGCCCCTCCCTCACGATCGAGTTGAGAGGCCTGCCGCGCCCGGATCGTCGCGGCCCGGGTGAACGAGCGATGAGGCGCCCGCACTGCAACGCGGGCTCGAGTGGGTCGCCGGCCGGCGGCGGTTCACCGGCGAAGCGGTTCAGAGACAGCTACGGAAACCCGCCACACCGGGACGCACAGCGGATCACCCTTCTGGGTGACAACCCATCACCAGGAGGCATCTCATGCGCGCACTGATCCTCATCGGCAGCCTCGCCGGCGGGGCCCTGCTGCTCACCCCGGGCCCCGCCCGAGCCGCCGACCCGCCACCGCTGCCGATCGTCGGCGACTACTCCGAGTACGACTACCTGACCTGGCCCTACCCGGACCCCGACGACCCGTGCCCCGACCGGTGGCCGGACCCGCTCGGCCCCACCGACCCGTGGATGGACCTCACGGACCCCTGGGGCTAAGAAAATTGCGTGGCACGCATCTTTGCGTGCCACGCAATTCAAGCTACGGTGGACACATGAGCGGCCTCCGCGAACGCAAAAAAGCCGAAACCCGCGCAGCCCTCGGCTGGGCCGCCATCCACCTCACCGCCGAACGCGGCTACGACAACGTCCGCGTCGAAGACATCGCCGAAGCAGCCGGCGTCTCCCCCCGCACCTTCAACAACTACTTCTCCAGCAAAGCCGAAGCCATCGCCTCACGCCACCTCGACCGCAGCCTCCGCACCGCCACCGCCCTCCGCCAACGCCCCACCGACGAACCCCTCTGGACCGCCCTCACCGCCGCCGCCCTCGAACAATTCACCCGCGGCCCCGAAGTCGACGCCATGCCCACCCCCGCCCACCCCCACTGGGCCACCGGCATCCGCGCCATGCTCGCCGAACCCGCACTCGAAGGCGAACGACTCCGCGCCACCGCCATCGCCGAAACCGAACTCGTCGCCGCCATCGCCGACCGCACCGGCACCCACCCCACCGACATGTACCCCCGGCTCGTCGCCGCCGCCGCCACCGCCGCCATCTCCGTCGCCATGCAGCACTACCTCGACAACCCCACACCCACCCCCATCCAAAACCTCATCACCGACGCCTTCACCCAGATCGCCGCCGGACTCCCCACCCCAACCCCCTGACCCACACCCACCCACCACCGCGACCCCACCGGGCCCCGCGGCGATCACCCACGCCCACAAAGGACCACACCATGATCGACGCCCTCATCATCGGCGCCGGACCCAACGGCCTCATGCTCGCCTGCGAACTCGCCCTCGCCGGCATCCACCCCGTCATCCTCGAACGCCACCCCACACCCACCCACGAACCCCGCGCCAACGGCCTCATCGGCCAAGTCGTCAAACTCCTCGACCGCCGCGGCCTCCACAGCCGACTCACCGGCAACCCCGACCCACCCACCCCCCAACCCGCCTTCACCTTCGGCGGCTTCCCCCTCGACCTCACCACCCTCCACGACAACCCCCACTACGGCCTCGGCATACCCCAAGCCCAACTCGAAGCCGCCCTCACCACCCGCGCCCTCGAACTCGGCGCCGACATCCGCCGCGGACACCACCTCACCGACCTGCACCAACACCCCGACAGCATCGAAGCCACCCTCGCCGACGGCACCCGGATCACCACCCGATACCTCATCGGCGCCGACGGCGGCCGCAGCACCGTACGCCGCCTCGCCGGCATCGACTTCCCCGGCGTCACCCACGACCGCACCATCTCCCGCACCGCAAACGTCACCATCCCCACCAGCGCCCTCGACCCCCACACCGGCGCCATCAACGCCCCCGGATACGGCACCGTCCCACCCTTCCAGCACACCCGCACACCCCACGGCCTCATCGTCTGGGCACCCTTCCCCGGCCGCCCCGCCATCCTCGGCACCACCGAATGGCCCGACACCCCCACCACCGACGACGACACCCCCATGACCCTCGACGAACTCCGCACCAGCGTCACCCGCGTCCTCGGCACCGAAATCCCCATCAACCCACCCGACCACCCCGGACTCCTCCGACGACTCACCGCCGGCAACACCCGCATCGCCACCCGATACCGCACCGGCCGCATCCTCCTGCTCGGCGACGCCGCCCACGTCCACCCCGCCATCGGCGGCCCCGGCCTCAACCTCGGCCTCCAGGACGCCGCCAACCTCGGCTGGAAACTCGCCGCCACCCTCCACGGCTGGGCACCACCCGACCTGCTCGACACCTACGAAACCGAACGCCGCCCCGTCGCCGAACGCGTCGTCATGTCCACCCGCGCCCAATCCGCACTCATCAGCCCCGGCGACGACATCACCGGCCTACGCCAGCTCTTCACCGAACTACTCCACAAACCCGAAGTCACCGCCCACATCGCCGCCCTCATGTCCGGCGCCGACACCCACTACCCCAGCGACCCCACCGACCCCCTCGCCGGCCGCATCACCCCCGACCTCACCATCCACACCGACCACGGCCCCCGCACCCTCGCCGAGCTCACCCGGACCGCCCGGCCACTGCTCCTCGACTCCACCGGCGCCTACGCACCCACCGCCGCACCCTGGAACGACCGCGTCGACATCTTCACCGGCCACCTCGAAGGCACCACCGCCACCGCCCTCCTCGTCCGCCCCGACTGCTTCACCGCCTGGTCAGCCGGCACCCACGACACCCTCCGCGCCGCCCTCACCCGCCACTTCGGCGCACCCGCACGCACCCTCGCCGACGCTGTCCCGGAGACCTGACAGCAAACCTCCGGGACAGCCCCCAGCCCCTACCGGACCCCGGCCAGAACCGCTTCCTCACGATCCAGATGCGCGATCAGATCACCGGTCAACGCATCCACCTCGGCCAGCAACGCCTCCCGGCTCACACCCGGCTCCCCCAGCACCGACCGCAACCGCTCCAGCAACACAGCCACCACACCGTGCTCGGCCCGCAACTCCCCGACCGCCGAAGCCAGCTCCGGATGCGCATACTCCAGCATCGCGAACAGCCCCTGATCCTCCTTCACATGGTGGCCGTGCAGATTCGCGCACAACGTCAAGCAGTTCACCCGCAACTGCGCCCCCACCACCGCACCCGACGCCACCACCTCGCGCCGGATCAACTCCAGCTCCCGCCGGAACGCGCCGTGCACCAGCCGCAACACCTCCACCGGCGACGACGGCGACCCACCACTCGACCGCGGCGGCCCCGCGACCGGCACCGCCCGCAACGCCACCACCGGCAACACCCGCCCGGAACGCCGCTCATAATCGGCCCACCCGGAATCCTGCTCGACAGCCCGCGCGAACACCTCGTCCCGCTCCGCACCGGTCAGCACGGTCGCCGTCGCCTCGTACACGAACGGACCGTCCTCGACCCGGACCACCGGATCCGCGAGCACATTGTGGAACCACGCCGGATGACGACGGGACCCACCAGCCGACCCGATCACCAGAACCCGATCCTGATCCGGCAGATAACCCAGCGGCACGGTGTGCGGCCGCCCACTGCGGGCACCGGTCGTCGTCAACAGCAACAGCCGGCCACCCTCGAACATCCCACCGACCCGGCCCTGATTGGCCCGGAACTCGGCGATGACAGAAGAGTTGAAATCGTTCGACATTCTCAGCTTTCGGTAGTCCACCCAGAAAACCCGCACACCGGCGGGCAGCAGAAATCCGCCGTCACACAGACGGCCACACGCAGAGAAAGACGAACGATCAGGCGGCGAACGAGCGCGGGCAACAGGCGACCGTGGCGGCCGCCCGGCGATCACGCGTCAGCCGGGTGCCCCACTCGGTAATGGCCCAAGGCCGACCCGGCAGTCACGAACGACACCTTACCGAATCCCTTGTCGTGTCGGCGAAGCCGTCCTTATAGGTTTTGACCGGGTGCGGCTTGCCGCACCACCTCTAACGCATCCTAGGATGGAACGACGCGACCTCGTCGTCAGATGCCACCACGCAGCTTGCCCGCGGCGCGCCGCAGGTCGACGGTGACGGCTCGGCCGATCGCGGCCGGGTCGTCACCGTCCAGGTGCCGGTGCAGGCTGACCGTGTAGACCTGCCAGAGCCCGGCCAGCGCGACAGCCGTGATCCACGCCTCCGGATCCTCAGGAGCGCTCCGGGTACGGCCGGCGAGCGCCGCGGCGGCCGCCGCCGTCAGCCGGTCCAGAGCTTCCCGGTTGTGTGCCACGAGCGACGGCGTGGAGGCGACGAGCCGGCTGAAGCGGCGTAGCTCGTCGACGCCGAATCCACCCGCCCGCTGACTGGCCGGCGAGGTGAGGAAGGCCAGCTCGCCGTCCAGAACCGCCAGCGCCGCGTCCACCGGCGCGGTGTCCGGGTCGGCCAGGCCGTCGCACAGTGCCCGGGTCTGCTCCTCCCAACGGTCCACCAGCAGGGATTCCTTGGTACGGAAATGATTGAAGACAGTCTTCTCGGCCACCCCGCAGGCCCGCGCGACATCCGCCACGCGCACCGCGTCGAAGCCACGATCCAGAAACATGCGGGTCGCCACCTCCGACAGCTGCCGCCGCAGCTCCCGCCGGCGCCGCTCGCGCAGGGGCTCGGACCCGTTCCCGGCGAGGTGGTCGCGCCCCGGCGACGAGGTTCGTGCGGGCGCAGGCAGATCGGGCACGCCTCGAAGATACCGGCTCCCGAAGCTGGCGTACAGCAACCCACTTGTTTACAGTGACTGTAAAAAATTGCCTGAGGGAGAGACGGTCACATGAGCGAGTTCACCATCGTCAACGAGTACCCCCGCCCACGGCCGGTGGTGTGGCAGGCGCTGACCGACCCGGCGCTGGTGCCGCTGTGGACCTCGACCGGACAGGGCGGCCGGCCGGAAGGATTCGAGCCCGTGGCCGGCACCCGGTTCCGCTTCGTCGGCAAGCCGGTCCCCGGCTGGGACGGAATCGTCCGCTGCGAGGTCCTCACCGCCGACCGCCCGGCACTGCTGCGCTTCACCTGGCGCAACAAGGAGACCGACACCCCGAGCCTCGTCACCTGCCGCCTCGACGAGACCGCCACCGGCACCCGTCTCACCTACCAGCACACCGGCTTCCGCGGCATCGAAGGCTTCGTCATGTCCCGGCTGCTCGCCCGGGTCCGGCGCACGATGCTGTCCAAGGGACTGCCCACCCTGCTCGACGACCTCGACGACCAGGGCCGGCTGCGCCCGGGCAGCCGGCTGCGGCCCCAGCCCTGAAGCGTCACAGGGCCGAACCCGGCCCACGACAGCGCGCGGGCCGGGCCGGTCCCGGGTGAGCAATGCCTGATGCGGCGCTCAGATACGCCAGGTCGCCGCGAGCGGTATCCGCCGCAGCTCGCCCACCGACAGCACTATGACCTTGTCCCAGTCGAAGTGGAACGCGTCGAAGGTGGCCGCGTCCGCGATCGCGTACCTGACCCCGTTGGTGACCAGGAACAGATCGAACGTCCCGGACAACCGGGCCAGGTACGCGTCCTGGCTGAAATACCCGGCCAGCGGAATCGAGTCACACCCCTTGAACTCGACCTTGACCGTGTCGGCGAACAGCTTCGTCCCCACCGCCGCCGTCGGGATGCCCCGCCGATAGCCCTCGGGATCGATCAGGAACGTCGCCGGCCCGCCGTCACACCGCAGCCGCTTGCCCTTGAGATCCGGGCGCGGCGAGGGCCCCGGCACCTGAAAGCCCCGCACCGGACCACGGTCGTGAGCGGCGACCGGCGCCGGAACCAGGACCAGACCGGCGGCCGCCGACACCGCCGCCAGGAGCTGACGCGCTGGCGATCGCATGTGAACTCTCCTGAGTCGCCGATCGTTCCACCCCACCGCGACGCTAACCACCAAAGCCCGACAGCTCCCGGCCCTCCCCCACAGACCACTCGACAGGGGTCAGCCGGCGAAGCCGTCGTTCTGGTTCTCAGGGCCACGTGCTCTAGGCCATCCTAGGATACTAGTGGGATCGGCGTGTCTCCCCGGGCGCCGCCCTTCTCCGGACAACGCGCGCTCCTTGCCAACCGGCGCCGACCATGTTGCCGCAGACGCCGAAGCTGGACCGCCGTTCGACGATCACGCTCGGTATGAACGCTCGGGACGAGCAGGCCGCGGCACACGCGGGAATGGCCGGGCAGAGGAGTAACGGTGTAGAGACCCAGGGCCAGTGCGAAGTGGCCCTGGGTCTCTACACCGAACTCGGCATGCCCACGGCCGCCGAGATCCGCGCCCATCTGGAGACACTCGACCTCATCGACTCGCCGGAGTGAGTACCGGCCGACCGACGCCACACTCCCTAAATCATCCTAGGAAGACAGCCAGGTTTCTCGGCCATGGCCCGGAGGGGCCACGCTGCGGGCGGCCGGGCACCATGATGTCTCCCATGACGTCCATCGAGGACCTGATCGGGTACGCACGTGAGCAGGGCGCCGCCGGCTACGACATCGACGAGGTACGCCTGTGTGCCTGCGCCGGCTGCGGTGGCCGGGTCTTCGGGCTTCGCGGCGACCTGGCCCGGCGGGCGGCACGGCGCGACTGCCGGGGCTGTGCGGGCACCCACGTCATCGCCGCCGGCGCCGGGCACTTCCCGGACGACGAGGTGACGCTGCTGGGCTGCGACTGCGGCAGCGACGACTTCAACCTGGCGGTCGGTTTCGCGCTGGGCGAGCGCCGCGACACGGTCCGCGCCCTGGCCGTGACGAGCCGCTGCGTGGAGTGTGGACGCCTCGGCTTCTGGGACGACTGGCTGGTCCCGGACGCCGGCACGGCCCTGCTCGACCTGGCCTGAACAGCCGGCTGGCAAACTTTACCGACTGGTCGGTAAAGTTTTGGCATGCTTCCTTCTCCGCACCGCTGGGCGGCGCTCGCCGTCCTGGCCGCGGCCGTGCTCCTGCTCGCCATCGACAACACCGTGCTGGCCCTGGCCGTGCCCGCCCTGACGGCCGACCTCTCCCCCACCGCCGAGCAGGTCCTGTGGATCGGCGACGTCTACTCCCTGGCGCTCGCCGGTCTGCTGGTGCTGATGGGCAACCTGGCCGACCGCTTCGGCCGCAAGCGTGTCCTGCTGCTCGGCGCGGCCACGTTCGGCGCGGTGTCACTGCTGGCCGCGTTCGCCGGGAGCCCGGGGCAGCTGATCGCCGCCCGGCTGGCGCTGGGGGTGGCCGGGGCGACGCTGATGCCGTCGACGCTCTCGCTGATCCGCAACCTGTTCCCCGACGACACCGAGCGGGCCCGGGCCATCGCCATCTGGTCGACGGCGTTCGGCGCCGGCTCCGCGATCGGCCCGCTGACCGGCGGTTTCCTGCTGGAGCACTTCTGGTGGGGGTCGGTCTTCCTGATCAACGTGCCGGTGATGATCGTGGTGCTGGTCTCCGGGTGGCTGCTGCTGCCGGAGTCGCGTGATCCACAGCCGGGCCGGTTCGACGTGCTGTCGGCGGCGCTGTCGATGGCCGCGATCGTCCCGCTGGTGTTCGCGATCAAGCACGTCGCGGGGCACGGCGCCGACGCGGTGACGGCCGGGTGCGTGCTGGCCGGCGTGACCGCGGGGTGGCTGTTCGTGCGCCGGCAGCGGCGCCTGGACCAGCCGATGCTCGACGTGCGGCTGTTCCGCAGCCCCGCGTTCTCCGGGGCCGTCGCCGCGAACGTGATCGCGATCTTCGCGCTGACCGGGCTGCTGTTCTTCTTCTCGCAGTACCTGCAGCTCGCCCGCGGGCTCACCCCGCTGCGGGCCGGCCTGGCCGAGCTACCGGCGACGGTCGCCTCGATCGCCGTCGTCGCGCTGATCGGCGTCGCGGTGACGCGCCTGGGACGGGGCCGGGCGATCGCTTTCGGTCTCGCCACGGCCGCGGCCGGGCTCACGCTGGTCGCGGCGGCCGCGCGTGGCCCGTACCTCTGGATGGGTTTTGCTCTTGTCCCCATCGGTCTCGGCATCGGGCTGGCGATGACGCTGACCGGCGACGCGATCGTCTCCGCAGCGCCGCCGCGCAAGGCCGGCTCGGTGTCGGCGATCACCGAGGCCGCCAACGAGCTCGGCGTCGTGCTGGGCATCGCGGTCCTGGGATCGCTGGTGTCGTTCGTCTACCGCGGCACCGTGATGATCCCTTCCGGCCTTTCGGCCGAGGACACCGCGGCGGTACGGGACTCGCTCGGCCCGGCCCTGCAGGTGCTGGGCCCGCAGTCCCCGGCCGCCGACGCCGCCCGCGCCGCGTTCATCGCCGGCATGCAGGTCACGTCCCTGGTCGCGGCGGCCCTGACGTTCGCGGCCGCCCTGCTGGCGTGGCGCCTCATCCCGTCGCGCCCGCAGCAGGCGCCGTCACCGTCCCCGGCCCGGCCGTAGACCCAGCCGACCCACGGCAGGCCCATCGCCGACCCCGGCCCAGCCGTAGGCCCAGCCGTAGGCCCGTCGCCCACCCCGACCCGGCCCCGGCGCCGTCCGCGGCCCGGCCGTGGGTAGGTTGTCGGTCGTGGGACGCACAGCCGGCCGGTCACCGGAGGAGACGAGGCGGTCGCTGCTGGCAGCCGCCGCCGAGGCGATCCGGGTGCGCGGCATCCACGCCTCCCTGGACGAGATCGCCCGCTTCGCCGGTGTCTCCAAGGGCGGGCTGATCTATCACTTCGCCAGCAAGGACGAGCTGATCCTGGAGCTGGTCCGCACCGAGCTGGCGGCGTTCCAGGCCGCCGTCGACGCCGCGCTCGACCCGGCCGACGCCGCGCCCGGGCGGCTGACCCGCGCCTACATCCGGGCGGTGCTGTCCGGCGGCGACGACGAGGCCCGCGAGTCGCTGGCCCTGATCACCCAGCTGATGACGCTGCCCGCGGTCGCCGAGGTGGCCCGGGCCGACGCCGAGCGCATCGACGCGGCCCTGGCCGCCGACGGTCTGCCGGAGGACGTGCTGGCCCTGGTGGTGGCCGCCGCCGACGGCATGAGCAGCGCCCCGCTGTGGGGCGGCTCAGCCGGGAGCCCCGCTCACCGTCGCCTCGCCGACCGGCTGATCCACCTCACCCGTCACCCTCGGCTGTGGGAGTCGCTGCCGTGGCCGTGAGGGTCAGCGACTGAAACCGGAACCCGCGGCCGGTGTCGACCGGGTGGAAGTCGACCACCGCGAACCCGGCGCCGGTGGCGAATCCGATCAGCTGCTCGTCGCTGCGCCACGAGAAGAACCGCGGCGGCACGTGTTCGTCGGTGTCGACGGTGCCCTCCCAGCTGTCGCCGTCACCGCCGTAGACCCCGGCGAACATCAGACCCCCGGGCCGCAGTACGGACCGGATCGCGGCCAGCACTGTCGGCAGATCCCGGTTCGGCACGTGCAGCAGGCAGTTCATCGCGAAGACGGCGTCGAACGAGCCGGCCGGGAAGTCCAGGTGCAGGAAGTCCATCACGTGCGCGTCGAGGCCCTTGGCCCGGCAGTGCTCCACCATCACCGGCGACAGGTCGGCGGCGACCACGGTCAGGCCCTGCTCCTGGAAGAACAGGCTGTCCTGCCCGGTGCCCGCCCCCACCTCCAGCAGGCGGGCGCCGGGGGCCAGCCGGTCGCGGAAGGCCTGCCGCTCCACCAGCTTCCACGGTTCCTTGGTGAGGCCGTCGCGCCAGCCGGCACGGTTGTCGTAGGCCTGGCGCAGCGGATCGAGGACGTCGTCATACCGGATGTTCATGGTGATCATTAAAATCAGCCGCCACACTGTCCGTCGATGGATTACTACGCGAGCCCGAACACCGTTCTCGGTGCGCTGCAGCGCGGACTCGGGCGCGGCGCCCACGGGGCCGCGTCGACGCTCGGCGCGGCCGGCCCGGTCACCGCCTGCCTCGAGGACGACTGGCGCTGGGATACGCAGGTCGACGAGCGCGAAGTGTATCTGGCGCGGCTCGTCCGTGACCTGCGGATGCCGATCGCGCCGGTCATCGGCCTGCTGGACGGTGAGAAGTCGTATCCGGTCGCCCTCGGTGTGCTCGAAGCGCTGGGCCGGGCCGGGATCGGTGCGGCCGTCGACGGGGTACGCGACCACGTCCGCCGAGGCGTGCGCTGGGTGGACGCGCTGGAGACGGTGGCCCGGACCTGGCCTCCGGAGTACTGGGAAGATCTGTATCCACTGGTCGCGGACCGCATCGACGGCATCGGCGAGTACGACGCCTGGTGGCCGGCGGCGCCGTGGACGGTGTGGGCAGACCGGGACGAGCGCATCGCCGCCGCGATCCAGGCCACGAGCAACAGGCACGAACGCCCGCGCCGCCCGTTCGCCGACACACCGGCGGCCACGCTGCTGGATCTGTTGCGGCAGGGCCAACGGGCCGATGACTGGTCCGCGGCGCTGGGCGAGTTGCGTCGCCGCCCGCCCGAGCCGGCGGTGCTGGAGATCGCCGAGGACCTCGCGGGCGAGCGGGGCGCGGGACGACTGCACGGTGTGATCGAGGAGATGGGTGACGTCGCCGTACCCGCCGCCCGGCGCTGGGTCACGGTGGCCGATCATCCGTTGACCTGGACGGCGCTGCGGGTGCTGGCCGCGCACGGCGACGCCGGTGACGCGCCGGCGCTGGCCGCGGGGCTGGAGTGGCTCGACGCGCGGCCGAATGATCGATGCGGCTACCACGATCTGGCGCGCGGCCTGGCCCGTGTCGGCGGTCCGGCAGCCGTGGCAGTGGTGTCCCGCCTGCATCAGCTGTGGTTCAGTCCGCACTCCTATGAACGCGCCGGATACCTGGACGCCCTGGTCACCCTGGATGCCGACGGCGCGCAGCGCAAGATCGTCGAGGGGTTGTGGGACTGCGAGGCCGACGTCCGTCTGCTGGCCGTGCGGCACACACCGATGGACGACCTCCTTCGCCGGCGCCTGGAGTACCTACGCGACGACCCGATGGAGACGGCCGAGGTGCGCGCCGCCGCCACCGGCCGTCTCACCGGCCGGTGACCTCCACCCGGCAGCCGGTCACACGGCCTCGGACCAGTCCACGATCAGCTGGAACATCGGGGCGCGGCCGGTGAACATCGACTCCCAGTCGCGGGTGTCGTAACCCTTGCCGCGGGGGCTGCTCCATGCCGACGCCAGCATGCGCGGCAGCAGCCAGAAGTACTTCGTCGCCCCGGTCACCATGATCGCCCGCCGCGCCTGCTCCGGTGGCAGCACGTCCGCGACGCCACGCGCATATCCGCTGATCACCGCGTCGACGACGGCGGGCAGACGGGTCACGTCGGCGTAGCCGTCCCAGAACGTGTCGAGCGCGAGGTTGGCGGCGTCCTCACCCAGGGCGCCGGGTCCCGCGTACGCCCAATCGAGAAGGACAGGTCCGCGACCGGAACCGATCAGATTCATCGGCCAGACGTCGTGGTGGCAGAGAGTGCGCGGCAGCGCCGCCGAGGCCTCGATCAGCTCGCGTCGCCGCTCCCACAGCCGCAGCAGACCGGCCCGCAGCGGCGCCGCGAGCGCGGCCTCGGCCGCCGGATGATCCCAGCGCAGATCGTCCGGAACCGGCTGGGCGAGCGTGTAGTCGGTGAGGAAATCGCGGGCCAGCCAGGCGGTCCGCGGCGGGTCCCCGGCCCATCCGCTCTGCGCCACCCCCAGCCGGTACGCACAGTCGCCCAGCTCACCGGTCTCAAGGGACATTCCGGCCGTGCCCTGGACGTCCTCGAGGATCATCTCGGCCACACCGTCGCCGAGCTCGTTCAGCGCGATCAGCGACGGACCCCGGAGCCCGCCGGCCGCGAACGCCGACGCCGCCAGCCCGGTCTGGTAGACGAGGGGCTCGCGCCGCCAGTAGTTGAAATGCCCCGGATCGTCGCTGGCGGCCAGGTGGGCGGCGGCCCCGTCCCGGCGCGCGTTGACGATCTTGCGGATCGCCGTGCCGCCGCCGTGGCGGATCCGCCACACCCCGCCGGTGACCTCATTGGCCGTCGAGTGAACCAGTTGCTCCGCCACGCCCCGCATTCTGCCGGACGGCCACCACGTTGACCGCCACCACGACGGCGATCCCGATCCACTCGTGCAGCGCCAGGACCTGTCCGAGAAGGATCAACCCGGCGAGCGCCGCGAAGACCGGGTGGACACTCATCACCACACCGAAGTAGGCGGTCGGCACGCGGCGCAGCGCGAGCAGGTCGATCGCGTACGGGACGACCGACGCCATCAGGCCGGCGGCCAGGCCGTACACCAGCGCCAGGGGTGTCATCCGGCCCTGGACGACGAGCATGATCACGATCGGGAGGGTGAGCACCGCGGCGACGGTGGTGGCGGCCGCGGTCGCCTGCAGGCCGGGCAGACGGCGGCCGAGCAGCCGGTTGAGCAGGATGTACGACGCCCAGCAGCACGCCGCGACCAGGCCGCAGCCGATGCCGGTCCAGTCGCTGGCGCCGGACGGCAGGACCAGCACATACACCCCCACGCCCGCGCCGGCCGCGCACAGCAGGTCGAGGCGGCTACGGGAGCCGGCGAGCGCGACCGCGAGCGGGCCGAGGAACTCCAGGGTGACCGCGAGGCCCAGCCCGATCCGGTCGATGGCCGTGTAGAGAGTGAGGTTCATCGAGACGAACACCACCCCGAGCAGGATCGTCGGCCACCACTGGGCCCAGGTGAACCGGCGCAGGTTCGGCCGGACCACCGGCAGCAGCACCGATGCGGCCACCAGCTGCCGTACCGCGACCACACCGGACGGGCCGATCAGGCCGAACGCGTGCGCGCCGATCGCCGCGCCGGTCTGGTTGCTGGCCGCGCCGCCCGCCATCATCGCCAGCCCGGCGAGCCGCGAGCCGCGCCCCGTCACCGTTCTCTCCTCGACCACAGCCGTCATGTCTCGAGTGTGGGCGTCGTGACGGGGTGGGGGGAAATACGCGGCGTGCGCGATCTATACGCTGGGCGCATGGATCTGCAACTGCGTCACCTGCGCGCGCTCGTCGCCGTCGTCGACACGGGCACGTTCACCGACGCCGCCGCCGAGCTGGGCGTCTCGCAGGCCGCGGTGTCCCGGTCGATCGCGGCGCTGGAGGGGGCGCTCGGCGTACGCGTGCTGCAACGCACCACCCGCCACGTCACGCTCACCGGGACCGGTACGCAGGTCCTGGCCGGCGCCCGCCGGATCCTCGACGAGGTCGCCCACCTGGGCCGTCTCGCCGAGCGGCAGCGCAGCGAGCTGCGCATCGGGTACGCGTGGGCGGCCCTCGGCAAACACACCCGCCGCCTGCAGCGCACGTGGGCGGCCCTGCACCCGGGCACGCCGCTCGTGTTCGTGCACACCAACACCCCCAGCGCCGGGCTCAGCGACGGGACCGCCGACGTGGCGGTGGTGCGCCGCGCCCTCGACGATCCGCGGTTCGCCTCGGCGCACATCGGCACCGAGGCCCGGTGCGCGGCCGTCGCCACCGACAACCCGCTCGCCCGCCGGCGCACCCTGCACGTCAGCGATCTGGCCCGCTACCCGGTCGCCATCGACGCCCGTACCGGCACCACCACCCTCGACCTGTGGGCGCCCGGCCCCGGCCCGTCGAACGTCCGCGACACCACCGGCGTCGACGAGTGGCTGCTGCTGATCGCGGCCGGCCAGGCCGTCGGCGTCACGTCCGAGGCGACCGCCAACCAGAACCCGCGTCCCGGCGTCGCCTACCGCACCCTGCGCCGGGTCCCGCGCATCGACGTGTGGCTGGCCTGGTGGCGCGACGACCCACCGGCGCATCTGCCGGACCTGGTGCGCCTGAGCCGCGCCGCGTACGGCGTCCCCGAAGGGCAGGAGGATCGCCATGACTGAGCCCGGCGACCCGCTGGCCGGCCTCGACACGGTCCGGTGGGGCGAGCTGCATCACGCGTACGGCCCCGCCGCCGACGTGCCCGGCCGTCTGGCCGCGCTGCGCTCGCCGGACCCCGGCGCCCGGGGCGAGGCGCTGAACGCCCTCGCCGGAAGTGTCTGCCACCAGGGGACGACGTGGGAGGCGAGCCGGGAGGTGATCCCGTTCCTGGCCGCGCTGATCGAGTCCCCCGGCACTCCCGGCCGCGCCGGGATCCTCCGCCTGCTGACGGCGATCACCGTCGGCAACCACGACGAGCCGCCGCTCGACCCGGACACGGCGTTCGCGGCGGCCCGGATCCTCGACCACGCCGACGTGACGGCGCTGGTGGCCCGTTTCCACAGCGAGGGCGACGAGTACACCGACGAGGAGGCCGGCCTCCTGGACGCGGTGGCGGTCCGCTGGGCGTCGGACTGCTACCACCGGACCGCGGCCCTGGCGCCGACGATCACCGGCTGGCTGGCCGACCCGGACGACGAGGTGGCAGCCGGGGCGGCCGCGCTCACCGCCTGGCTCCCGCCGAACCCGCCGGCCGTCACCGCCTGGCTGGCGGTCCCCCGCGACCGCGAGGGCCCACGCGCCTCGGCGAACCTGGCCCTCGCCTGCTGCCCCTCCCCGGGCGCCTCCGTCGACGCGGCTCTCCAGGAGATGCTGGACACGCCGTCCCCGACCGGCGGCGAACTCGTCGCCGTCACCGCCGCGGTCGCCTGCGCGTACCGCAACGGCCCGGACACCCACCCCGCGGCCGTGTCCCTGCTGATCGACGCCGCCGACCGGGAAACCCTCCGCGACGTCCCCGGCTGGTCCCGCGCCACACGCGGCTTCGTGATGCGTGCCCTCCACCGTTCAGGCCTGTGAGGGGTACGTCCCCGTCTGGCTCCCGGCGGGCGATTGCCGGTGCGTGAAACAGCATTTTTCCGGCCTCCCACCGATTTTTGTCCATTCAACCTTAGCGATGAATATTGCCTTTTGTAGGGATTAGGCCTCATTCTCAGTGCGAGGGTCACGGAAAGGTCACGGCAACGGGGCGTCGTGGCCTCTGACATCGAGGTCAGGCCCTCACCGGTGCACATGCGTCGGGATCCGGCGCATCGCTGGAATGGAGGTCGACCATGTCTTTCTCCACCTCTCTGATGTCACTTCCCGACGTGCCGGTCGTCTGCCTGGCCGTCGCGGCCGCCTGCCTGTTCGTGGGGCTGGCGGCTCTCAAGCGGGCGCTGGCACCGCTCGCGCCGCTGCTGCGCGCGACAGCGGCTGCCGTCGTCGTCACCCTCACCACCCTGGCGGCCCTGGCGATGGTCGCCGTGGTCGCGTTCACGTCGTGAATCCGCCGCGGAAGACAGGAGCAAGCCCGTGTTCGAGCAAGCCCTCGCCGTCACCGCGGCCACCACGATCGCTCTGCTGGTGCTGACCGAGATCGCCGCGGCGGTGCTGCCGATGGTGATCGTCCTGCTGTTCGTCCCACCGCACGAACGCGACGGGCTGGCCCGCCTGCTCGCCGCCTGCGACAGCTCACGCCGTCTGCGCCTGTGGCCGGCCCTGCGGGCGGCCGTCCGGGCACGACGCCGCGCCACCGGACACGCCCGGCCGTAGCCACCGCCACGGCCGTCGGCCGCCGCCGCATCCGCTGCCGGACCCGGTCGCGGGCCCCGCCCGCGACCGGCATGAGGCAGCGACGCATCTGAATACGTGAGAGCATGCGCTGGTTCCTGCTTCCCACCGGAAGGAGTGTCCATGCGCCGACTCGCCGTTCGGGCGGGCGCCGCTCTCGCGCTCACCGCAGCAGCACTGGCCGTACCCGGCGCCGCAACCGCGGCAGCCCCGTCGATCTCCTGGTCCGCGTGCACCGAGACCGCGCTGCTGGGTTTCGACTGCGCCACCTACGAGGTGCCCCTGGATCACGACAGACCAGGCGGCCCGACCACGACCATCGCCCTGTCCCGGCGTCCCGCCGACAACCCGGCCCAGAAGATCGGCACGATCTTCGTGAACCCCGGCGGCCCCGGCGGCGCCGGACGGGGCATGGTGCGCTCGTCGGCCCGGATCGCCTCGCCCGAGGTGCTCGCCCGGTTCGACCTCGTCGGTTTCGACCCGCGCGGCATCGGGGCCAGCGATCCCGTGCAGTGCTACCCGACCGACGCGGAGGCGGAGGCCGTGCTGAGCAGGATCAAGGGCGTGCCGATCACCAAGGAGGAGATCCGCAGCACCCTCTCGGCGAACCGGGAGTACACCGAGGCCTGCAAGAAGAACATGGGCCCGCTGCTGACCCACATGAGCACACTGAACGTCGCCAAGGACCTCGACCTGCTCCGTCAGGGCGCCGGCGACTCCCGGCTCAGCTACATCGGCTACTCCTACGGCACGCTGATCGGCGCCACGTACGCCAACCTGTTCCCGGCGAAGGTCCGGGCGATCGTCATCGACGGCAACGTCGACCCCGATCAGCGCACCAACCACCGGCTCGCGAACAAGTTCGGCCGGGCCGGCGGCTTCGAGATCGCCCTCGCCGGCTTCCTCGCCGAGTGCGACAAGGCCGGGGCGGCGTGCGCGTTCTCCGGTGACGCGCGCGGCAAGTTCGACAGGCTGCGCGACCGCCTGCGCCAGGGACCGGCCGAGATCCCCGGCGAGGGCACCGTCACCATCGACGATCTGACCGGATACATCGGCCAGGCTCTCTACAACATGGCGAGCTTCCCGGTCGCGGCACAGACCCTGCAGGACGCCTACGACGCCGTCTTCGGCGACCCGGCGGCGCTGCGCTCGACCGCCGCGGGACTGCCGAAGGCGCCGCCCGCACGCGGCTGGCTCGGTGACGCGTACTCGTACAACGGCAACGACTCGTTCTTCGCGGTCAACTGCGCGGACGCGCCGCTGCCCCGCAACCCGGCGCTGTACCCCGCGTTCGCGGCGGCCTTCGAGAAGGCTCATCCGACCTTCGGCCGGTCCGAGGCGTTCAGCGAGGTCGGCTGCGCCAACTGGCCGATCATCAAGGAGGCGTACGACGGGCCGTGGAACCGCCGTACCGCGCAGACGGTCCTGGTCGTCAACCCCACCTTCGACCCGGCGACACGGTACGACTTCGCGGTCCGGATGACCCGCCAGCTCGGTAACGCACGGTTGCTGACACTGGACGGCTTCGGCCACACGAGCCGCTACAGCGCGTGCGTCACCGGGTGGTACACCCGCTATCTGATCAACGGAGAGCTGCCCCCGGCCGGCACGCGGTGCTCGCAGGACGTCGCTCCCTTCCCCGCTGTCTGAAGTCCGACCCGCCGGTGCCGACCCGCGGGGTCGGCACCGGCGCAAAGGCGTGTCACACTGCACCGGCTCCCTTGATCGAAAGGCCGGTCCGTGTCCCCGTTCGAAGACCTGTTCGCCCACCATGTCGCCACCGGCATGGCCCGCCAGCTGGCGCTCGCCGACCTGCTCGGCGACCGCGGCTGGCAGCTCGACCTGAACGCCGGACTGGTCACGTTCGGCGACGACCTCCGCTACCCCGTGCAGCTACTGGGCACCGAGAGTCACGCCGACCGCACCTGGCTGTGGGCGTGGGCGAACAGCGCCAGCAGCCTGGACCCGGCCCTGCTGCAGCTGGCCGGCTGGTTGCGCGAGCACGGCCGCAGCGAGGGCATCCGTGAGCTGTACGAGCCGTCGCTGCGGCTCGACCACATCGACGGCCACCGGCTGTCGCTGGTCGCCTCGGGACTGACCGGGCGCCCCTACTACCGGGGCACCTACAACGGCGGCGCGATCTTCTTCCACCTGGAGAACCTCCCGTCGAAGGTCCAGGGGGCGGTGTCGCCGGAGCGGGCGTTCACCGTCCTCGGCCAGGTGCTGCAGGCGTTCGCCGTCGACCACCGGACGGTCGTCGTGTCGTTCCTGCGCCAGCAGGGGTGGCGCGTCGACGACGGCAAGGGCGGCGTGCTCGGCCGGCACTCCGACGGCTCCCACATGCGCGTCTCCTTCGACCACCTGGGCCGCATCAGCGAACTGACCGGCCAGGTCCAGCCCCACTGACCGCCGGCCGATGCCCGGTGTGTCCCGTCGTGCGGGCCCTTCGGCCCTGTCGTGCCGCCGGTTCGCGGGCATAGCCTGACGGTTGGACAAACCGGACAGCTCGCCGGGAGAGCCCGGCGATGGGGACAGGAACGCCGAGGTGCAGGCATGAACGGTTCCGCAGTGACACCGGTCGTCGCCGGCGTGAGTGGATCGGCGGCCGGCTCGCGCGCCGTGGAGATGGCCGCTCGGGAAGCGGCGGTTCGCGGGCTTCCGCTGCGGCTGGTGCACGCTCTGCAGTATCGGCACGGGGTGATCGATCAGGCCCGGCAGGCCGGTGACCTGTTGCGGCAGGCACGAGAGACCGCGCTCGCCACCGCGCCGGGACTGTGGACGACCGTCGAGCTGGTCGAGGGCGATCCGGTGACGGGCCTGCTGCGCCTGTCCCGGCAGGCCGCGCTGACCGTTCTCGGGGACGGGAGTCTCGGCGAGCAGGTCTGCCTGCCCCGGGAGGCCACGACCGTGCAGGTGGCGGCTCGGGCGTTCAGCACCGTGCTGGTCGTGCGGGCGCCGGCGGCTCCACAGGGGCCGGTGCTGGTCGGGGTGAGCGGGTCGACCATGTCGGGGGCGGTGCTGGCGCGCGCGTGCGAGGCGGCGGCCGGACGGGCCGTCGGCCTCGATGTCGTGCACGTCGGCGAGGTGTCGCAGCGGGTGCGGGTGCTCGAGGACGTGATCACCTCGCGGGCGCTCGCCTACGGGGTCGGCGTCCGGTTCGACGTGGTGGCCGGCGATCCGGCCGCGGTGCTCCGGCAGCGGTCACGGGAGGCGTCCCTGGTGGTCGTGGGGGCGCGGGGCGAGTTGCCGTACCACGGATTGCTCGGATCGGTGAGTCAAGCGTTGCTGCATCATGCCCGCGGGCCGGTGCTCGTGGTTCGCGCCTCCCGGAGTGCGCCGATCCGGCGGGCCGCGGCGCTGGTGGGGCTCTTCTGAGCCCGCCGGGTTCGGGCCTCCGGTTCGGAGGCCCGAAGTCCCGGGCGACGTACGGTCAGGCCACGAAATAGGCGGGGGCCGGATCCACCAGGTCGTGGTCGTCGATGTCGAAGGCGACCCGGGAGTCCACGAAGACCACGCCGGCCACCAGACGGACCAGGCGTTCGACGAGGACCGCGGTGGACCAGCGTTCGACGTGGCCGGACAGGGTCACCTGGCCGCGTTCCACAGTCGTCTCGACGGTGGCGTCGCGTTCGGTGAGGGTTGCCTCCCGGACGGCCTCCTGCACGTCGACGCGGATGTCGTCGTCGTGGCGCAGGTGCTCCTTCAGCAGGTCGCTGCGGCTGACCATGCCCACCAGCCGGCCCAGCAGGTCCTCCACCGGCAGCTGTTTGACGTGGGCCTCGTCCATGCGGCGGGCGGCGGCGCGAATGCCGGTCGTGGCGAGGGCGACCTCGGCGGGGGCGGACATCAGTTCGCCAGCGGTCAGCGCGCCGGCCTTGCGGCGGGCGGCCCGTCCACGGATCTCGAACCACTGGGGGCGATCGGCGCCCGCATACTCGACCTTGCGGAGCAGGTCCGACTCGGAGACCACCCCGAGCACCCGCCGGTCGGCGTCGACCACCGGCACCGCGTTGATCCGGTAGGCCGCCAGCAAGGCCACCACCTCCCGGTAGGGCGTCGCCGGGCCGACCGTGACGACATCGCTGGTCATCACATCACTGACATGCCAGATCCTCATCTTCGTTCCCTCCCGACACCGACGCTAGGCGCGGACCGGGCCGGTACGGCAGGACTCAACGACCCGCCTGCCCGGGACCATCGGCCGCAGACGGCAGGTCGAGCCGGCCCGGCAGCGGCCTAGGAATCCGGGCCGCCGGGGGTCTGCAAGGGGTGGGTCGCGGCTTCACGGGCGGCCAGCGCGGCCATGGCGGCCCGGTAGTCGGCCCGGGTGATCCGGCCGGCGGCCAGGCTCGTCAGCAGTGACCTCTCCGGGTCGGGCGGGGGCAGCGGCAGGTCCATCAGCGGGCCCAGGCACGGATCGGGGTGCGGGAGCGTGGCGGCCGGGCGGTCGAGCCAGGACAGGGCGATCAAGCCGACCACCTTCATCAGCAGGATCACTGCGAACAGGACGAGCACGGCGCCCATGGTCGCGTCACCTCCCCGGGAGCGCGGGACACCGGTATTCGTCGATGTCTCCGGACTCCATGTCACCACGCGGGCGCTCGTTGTGACAGAGGCTGTCAGACCGGGATCTCCACCCCTCGGGCCCGTCTAATCTGGGGGCATGCAGGTGCTGGAGCTGTTCCGCGACGCGGTCGAGAGTGTCCCCGCCTATCCGGTCTTCCTTCGCGAGCAGGGTGTCGACCCGGCGTCGGTGACCGATCCGGCACAGATCCCGCTGATGACCAAGCAGGGCTATCACCAGCGGTTCGACCTGCCGCAGCGCTGCCGGGGCGGGCGGCTGGACGCGGCGGCGACCGTGGCGGTGTCGTCCGGCTCGTCCGGGCGGCCCACCGTCTGGCCGCGAACGATCGCCGACGAGGCGCCGGTGACGGACCGGTTCGCGCAGGTGTTCCTCGACGGGTTCCGGGCCGGCGAGCGCAGCACCCTCGCCGTGGTGTGTTTCGCGCTCGGCAACTGGGTCGGCGGCATGTACACGGTCGCGGCGTGCCGCCGGCTGCCGGTCACCGTGGCGGCGCCCGGCAACGACATCGACGAGATCCTGCGCGTCGTCGGCGAACTCGGCGGCCACTTCGAGCAGACGGTGCTGCTGGGCTATCCGCCGTTCGTCAAGAACGTGATCGACGCCGGGGTGGCCCGCGGGGTGGACTGGCCGTCGCTGCGGGTCAAGCTGGTGCTGGCCGGTGAGGTCTTCAGCGAGCAGTGGCGTGACCTGGTCGCCGCGCGGGCCGGGATCTCCGATCCCGAGACGGGCGTCGCGTCGCTGTACGGGACGGCCGATGCGGGGGTGCTCGGCAACGAGACACCTTTGAGCGTACGGCTGAGGCGTTTTCTCGCCGGGCGGCCCGACCTGGCCGCGGCCGTCTTCGGTGAGCCCCGCCTGCCGACGCTCGTGCAGTACGACCCGGCGACCCGGCTGTTCGAGACGGCGCCGGACGGCACGCTGGTGTTCAGTGCCGACGGCACCGTTCCGCTGGTGCGGTACCACATCGCCGACGAGGGTGGCGTGCTGCCGAAGGAGGAGCTGGTCGGGTTCTGCCGGGAGCACGGGTTCGATCCGGGCGACGGTCCGGACCAGCCGTTCGTGTACGTGTTCGGGCGTTCGCTGTTCACGGTGTCGTTCTTCGGTGCCAACGTCTATCCGGAGAACGTGACCGTCGGGCTGGAACGCGCGGACATCAGCGCCTGGACGACCGGGCGGTTCGTGCTGAGCACCGTGGAGGACGAGGACCGCGACCGGCATCTGTCGGTGGTGGTGGAGCTGGCGCCGGGGGCCGGCGCCAGCGCGGAGCGGGAGCGGATCGCGGCGTCGTCGATCCGGTCGGAGCTGGTGCGGCTCAACAGCGAGTTCGCCCATTATGTGCCCGAGGGATCGCAGACTCCGCGGGTCGAGTTGCGGGCGGCGGACGATCCGGAGTTCTTCCCCAAGGGCGTCAAGCACCGGTACACACGACGGTAGTCCGGCCGCCCACGCCGGGCTGCTCTCCGGCACCGGTCCGGGGGCTCACCGCGGCGCCGGCGCGGGGGGACCGGCCGTGACGGGAGCCGCGGCCGGCCCGGACCGGCGCAGCCCCGGGTTCAGGGCGAGGGTGACGGCCAGTGACACCACCGCCAGCACGCCCATCGCCCGCGCGGCGCCGAGCCCGGTCGCGAGCGCGCCACCGATCACCGCGCCGATCGCCTGCCCCAGCATCAGCCCGGTCGAGTAGAGGCCGAACGCCTGGCCGCGGATGTCCGGCCCGATGGTGGTGGCGAGCCGCTCGGTCAGCGGCAGCGAGGCGGCGAACCCGGCCGCCGCGACGAAGGCGAGCGCCACGGCGACCCCGAACGGCGGGAAGAGCCAGAATCCGAGGTACGGCAGAGCCAGCAGCAGACGCAACGGCCCGATCATCCGGTCGCGGCGCCGGGGCGCGACGAACCGGCCCACGACGACGTCGCCGAGCAGCATCCCGGCCGCGCCGGCGGCGAACAGGTATCCGGCGCCCGACCGGCCGGCGTACGGGACGTACAGGGCCTCGCATCCGACGACGAGGCCGTTGGGGACCCACATCGCCAGGTACAGCGGGCGGGTGACCGGGGAGCCCAGCAGGGTGCGGTTCACCTCGCGGGTCCGCTCGACCACGCCCTTGCCGGCTGTCACTCCCGGCCGTTCGCCGATGCCGAAGCGCAGGATCAGCACGGCCGTCGCGGAGGCGGCCGCGGCGATCAGGAACAGGGCGGGCGTGGCGAACCCGGCCAGCAGGAGGCCGCCGAGGCCGTACCCGGCGATCTGCATGACCCCGGTGGCGATGTTGAGGGTGGCCCGGCCGAGCACGAAACCGCCGGCCGGCACGATGTCGTGCAGCAGCCGCATCGTCGACCCGCCGGTGGCCGATCCGGCGAGAAACGGGATCGCCAGGATCGCGAAGCGCCATCCCCACGCCAGGTGCGGCAGCGCCTGCAACGCGTATGCGGCGACGTACGCGATCGGCATGACCATCGCCGCCCGGCGCGGGCCCGTCGAGTCCGACATGCTCAGCACGGTGGCCGAGCCGAGCAGGGTGATCAGCGGCCCGCCGAACATCGACAGCGCGGTGAGGACCGGGGAGCCGGTGGTGGCGTAGGTGGTGACCCCGTGTCGGCCGATCTGCTGGCGTCGAGCCGGTTCGTGATGTCACCGATCCAGGAGACGGTGGCGGCGCTGACCCTTCTGGAGGCGCCGCGGGGTCCCTGGCAGCAGGCATTCCACGCGGCGAACCGGGACGCCTTCGAGGAGATGCTGGCGCGTCATCCGGTACGCCGGGAGCTGGTGCGCCATGCCTGGCGCCCGCGCCGCGGTGACCGGCCGGGCTGGATGGCCGACTTCCTCGGCACCGTCCCCGCGGTTGCCGGGATGTCGTTCGACGAGGAGCTCGCCCAGCTCGGCGACGAGTGGGACGACGACACGATCCGCGCCGAGCTGCGGTCGGCACAGCCCGGCCCGCCGGCCGCCGGGCTGCGGGGACCGGGTCTGCGGGCCGAACTGCTCGCGCTGCTGCGGTGGGTGTGGACGGTGACGGTGGCCGCCGACTGGCCGCGCCGGCAGCGGGTGCTGCGCGCCGACATCGTGTCCCGCACGGCGACGCTGGCCGCGCACGGCTGGTCCGGGGTGATACCCACCCTGGGCGCGACACGCAGGTGGCTCGGCGACGGATTACTGCAGATCAATCGGTACGACCTACCCGAACGCGATCTCTCCGCCGCCGAGTCGCTGCTGTTCGTGCCGGTGCACAGCAACGGCTCGTGGGTGGCCTGGAACGAGCCCCGCCGGTACGCCATCGTCTACCCGGTCACCGGCGTGCTGGCGCCGACCGGCACGGCGAGCGGCGCCGGGCTGGCCCGCCTGATCGGCGCGAACCGGGCGGGCCTGCTGCACGCGCTCGCCGATCCCCGGTCGACGACCCAGCTCACGGCGCTCTCCGGGCTGCCGCTCGGCGCGGTCGGCAACCATCTGCGGGTGCTGCTCGACGCCGGGCTGGTGCTGCGCCGCCGGGCCGGGCGCGAGGTGCTCTACTGGCGTACCGCGCTCGGGGACTCGCTCGCCGCGACCGCCGTCTCAGAGCGTCGGGAAGACCACGCTGAAGAACAGGGTCAGGGCGATCGCCCAGATCAGTGAGCCGACCAGTGCGGTCACCCACGGCTGGCGGCTCTTGACCAGCAGGAACGGGGCGTGGACCAGGAACGAGAAGATCTGGCCGAGCGTGCCGGTCTCCCGGATGACCCGCAGCAACTGGTCGGAGACGGTGTCCAGGTGGGTGGCCTGGAGCCGGGCCTCCATGCGCTGCGCGACCAGGCCGTAGTAGCCGAACACGGCCGGGAAGATCCAGAACGGCGAGACGCGGACCAGCGTGGTCTCGGACAGGCTGTCGAACAGCACCGTGTAGATCACCACGGCGGCGCCGAGACCGGCGACGATCAGGCCGGCGTAGAACACCCGCAGCGCCTGGCCGGCGCGGGTGGGCGGGGCGTCCGCCGCGGGCGCGACGAGCTGGTGCGGGTGGCCGCACTGCGGGCAGGCGGTCGCCGCGTTCGAGATCCTCCAGCCGCACGCCGCGCAGGCCACGAAGACCGGCGCGGTCGCCGGATCGGCGGGCTCGGTCTGCCGCCGTCGCCGGCCGGTGGCCAGCACCACGATCCCGCCGGCGATCCCGGCCGCGGCGGCCACGAGCAGCATGGTCCGGTTGTAGGCGGCCTCGTCGATGCGCCGCTGCGTGCTCTCGGCGTACTCGGTGAACCGTTCGCGCTCCATGGCGTCGGTGGTGCCGGCGGCCTGCGACAGCTGCCAGGCACGCACATCGGTCTCGCGGGCGGCGTCCTTCCCGGCGGTGACGCCGAGCAGCAGCAGCGGGACGCTCAGCACGAACAGCAGGATCCCGGAAGCACGGCGCGACATGGGCATCCCTCTCGGTCGGACGGTCAGGACCTGGTCGTCGCGTCGACGTGGAACCCGTGTGCGCCCACGGGTTGCGTCCGGCATCGCCGGCAGGCGACCGGATGCCGGTCCGGGACGATGTCGATCACGCGGACAGCATAGAAAGCGTCCGCCAGGGCAACCGGACGGCGCTCCAGGTCTGTCCGCAATGGAGTGTCACTCCGTCCGGGACGGCGAGTGACCCACCGCATCGGACAGTCGTTGAGGGTAGGTGACCGGCACCTCCCGACGATCATCCGATCGGCGATCGTCCGGGCGGCGGGAGGTCCGCACCGGTGGGCCAGTCTTCGTTCCGTTCACCGTTGCGGGTTGTTCCGATCACGATTTCGGCCGTGGTATCACCTATCCGCAATCGACCGATCACAAAGTGCGGTGACCCTTTTGAGCGCTCGACACACGACCCACCAAACGCCCGGCGACCAGCAGCTGGTGGAGGCCTGGGCGGCGCGGCTGGCGGCGGAGGTGCTGCCGCACGAGGCCGTGGACGCGCCCGGCGTCGCCGTACGATTCGCGGCCGGCGGATCGCAGCGTGCCGGGCTGACCGGCCGCGCGTCCTCGGGGACCGGGGCGTCCGGCGTCGACGCCGTCCTCGACATGGTGGCGCTGCTGCAGGCGCTGGAGGCGGCCGGCCCGCACCTGCGGGCCTTCCTCGAGTCGGCGGTGCTGGCCAACACCGTGGCCGTGGCGAGCCTGGTCACCTCGGTCGCCGCGTACCTGCAGGACCGGCGGTCGAAGCCGGCCGAGCAGTTCCGCCCGCCGCTCGGCGCCGACCCGGAGCTGGCCGCGCACGCGCTGGCCGGGGCCGAGCGGATGGAGCAGGAGCTGGTCCGCCGGGACACGCCACCGGAGATCGCGACGGCCCGGGTCGAGGTGACGGTCCGCATCCTGGCGTCCTCACCGGAGGAGGCGGCCAGGTTCCTCGCCGCGATCGCGGCTGCCGAGCAGGGCTCACGGCGTACCCGATGGTTCCGTCGTGACCGCCGCTGACCGGCTGCCCGACGCCGATCCGCCGTGGCCGTGGATCTTCGGCGCCGCCGGCGTGGCGGCCACCGCCTGGTCGCTGCCCGCGGTGCTGCGCCTGCAGCCGGAGATCGGCACGGTGCTGTCCGCGCTGGTCCGCGACGGTGACTGGCACAGCGCCCTGGCGGTGGCGGCGCTGGATCTCGGCGCGATCCTGCCCGGCGTGTCGGTGGCGGCCGCGCTCGCGCTCGCCCTGCTCCCCGGCCTGCGTGGCACGCGCGCCGACCGGCGGGGAAGCCGCGACGACCGGGATCCGTCCGGGGTCGTCGGCGAGATGACCGTCTACGTTCAGCGGTACGTGCCACGGGCCACTGTCGTGACCCACGAGCGCCCACCGCACGGCACGGCCAAGGTGTGCATCCGAGCCGGGTGGCGGCCGGTGATCATCGTGCTGCGGCCGTTCCACAAGCTCTGGCGTGAGGATCCCGGCGCGGCCAGGGCGCTGCTGCTGCACGAGATCGGCCACCTGCGCGCCGGTGATCACGTGCTGCTCGGCATGCTCGGACCGTATCCGCTGCTGGCCAGGGCGTGGGCGCCGCTCTACACGATCCTGGTGCTGATCCCGCCCGCGCTGCTCGATCTGGACTGGCGCGTGTTCGTCCCGGTCAACCGGCTCCTGCCGCTCGCGCTGGCCGCGGCGCCCGGCGCGGTCGTGACACCCGTCGCGGTGCTGTGGGCCGCGGAGCTGGCGGCCGACCGGTTCGCCGTCGCGGTCGCGGGTGAGGCCGATCTGGGTCGTGCTGTCGGGAGCGGCCGATCGTACCCCCGCAATCTCCTGACCCACCCGCCGAAGGCGCTGCGGCGGCTGGTGCGCACTCTCGCGCCGGGCTCGGGCACGGCCATGGCGGTCGCCGTCCCGGTGGTGCTCGCCGGGGAGGCCGTGCTGCTCGCCGTCGCCGCGGGCGTGACCTGGGTGGCCGAGGACGGGTTCGGGCCGCGGGTGGCCTACTGGTACGGGCCCGCCTACAGCTGGCTGATCCGCTCCGGGACGTCAATCTGTGCCGTCGGCGCGGTGGTGCTGATCGTGTGGCCCCTGGCCGCGAGGTCGTGGACGCGCGCGTGGTCCGGCGTCCGGACGGTGGCGCCGGCGCGCCGTACGACGGCCGGCGCGCCCGTGGTGGCCATGATCACGACGGCCGCGCTGCTGCTGGCGCTGCGTCCCGCGCCGGATCTCCAGGGTTGGGGTGCGGACTATCCGTTCACGCCCGGCGAGCGGTTCGCCGGGCCGGACGCCGCCGTGCCGTCCCGGACGGGCCGCGACCCGGTCGTGGTCCGGGTCGTCGACGCGCGTGACGTGGCGGTGCACGCCGGACCGGACAGCGCCGGGACGATCCGCGCGACGGTGATCGGCACCGTCTGGACGCTGCCCGAGCGGGGCACCGCCACGTGGCTTTTCCCGCGGACCGGCCGGCAGGTCTCCGGGACCTGCTGGAAGGTGTCGTCCGGCGGATATCGGGTGGTCGTCCACGAGGCGCTGCCCGGCGGCGGGACCGGCTCCGCGGAACTGCACGCCGACCTGGGCGGCGCTCCCCCGTCGGGACGGCTGCTGTGGACGCGCGTACCGGCCACCGGCCCGGCCAGCGACGTGTCGGCGACGGTGGTCCTCGCGGTCGAGGCCGGCCGGTGATCGCCCGCCTGGCGCGGCTGGCCCGCCGCAACGGCGTGGCCACCGGCGCGACGGCGGCCGCGCTGGCCGCCGCGGTCGTGGTGAGCGGCACCGGCGACCCGGCCCGCCCGGAGCCGGAGCCGGCCGGCGCGACCGCGTGGCTGCCCAGCACCGTACCCGGCGTGCTGTCGGAGGTGAACGGGCTCGCGGCGCGGGTCGGCGCCACCGTCGAGCCGGCCGGATCCGCCGGCCACCGCCTCCGGGTGGACCACGCGGACCCGGACGTGTACGTCACCGACGTCGACGCCCGCCGGATCAGCCGGATCAGCGCCCGGACCCTCACCGTCGCGGCCGAGCGGGACTATCCGGCCGAGGTGCTCCTCGCCGTCGCCGGTGACCGGCGCTACGTCGTCACGCCGGGCGACGGATCGGTCGCCGAGGTCGACCCGGACACGCTGGAGCCACGCGGGGAGCCGGTCGGTCTGCTGCCGCCGATCGGCGCGGTCCTCGGGCGTCCGGACGGCGGCCTGTGGGCGTACAGCATCCCGCTCGGCGCTGTCGTGCCGATCCGCGACGGCCGTGCCGGGCCGGCCGTGGCCACCGCCTTCTACGGCGACGACGTCGCGCTCGTCGGACACGGGGACGGCGCGATCCTGGTCGACCGGACGAAACGGATGGTCGTCGAGGTCGACGCCGGTGGGGCGGTCACGTCGTGGCCGGCGCTGCCCCCGGGCACGTCCGGGGACCTCGCGACACCGCCCGCGACGGCCGGGCCGGTGCTGCCGATCGTGGACGTGGACGCCGGGGTCCTGCTGTTGCTGCGGCGCGACCAGCCGGTCCGGCAGGTCCCGCTCGACGGCGGGCCCGGCGACCGCGGGCCGCCGGCGGTGTACGGCTCCGTCGTGTACGTGCCCGGCTCCGGCCGGGTGCTGCGTCACGACCTGGACACCGGCGAGCCGCTGCCGCCGCTGGTGGTCACCGGGTATCCGGCCGGCGTCGAGGTCTCCGTCGTCAACGAGCTGCTCTGGGCCAACGAGCCGGGCGGGCCGCACGCCCTGGTCAGCGACGGGGAGACGGTCCGGCCGATCCTGAAGTACACGCGGCGGCCGGCGCCCTCTCCGACACCGAGCGCGTCGCCCAGCGCCTCTCCGACACCGAGCGCCTCGCCGTCGCCGAGCGCCTCGCCACGGCCGTCACGGACGTCCAGCCCCAGGCCGTCCCGTAGCTCGCCGCCCACCTCCCGGCCGGAACCGGCGCCTTCGAAACCGGAGCCGACGAGACCGAGACCGAAACCCACGCCGACCGGGCCGGCGCTGACCGTGCCGGTCACCTACCGGGTCGCGTCGATCCGCTCCCTGCAGCACCTCGAAGGACCCGGATCGGCGGCCCGCGACCGGGCCAAGCTCAGCGGCGCCACCTGGCGGCTGACCCGGGGCGGCGGCATCGGCTTCCGGGCGCCCGGCATCGCCTCGACCCTGCTCCCGGCCACCGGCGGCTACCGGGTCAACGGTTCCCGGGTCACCTGGGCCGCCTCGTCCGAGTTCGACATCCCGGACACCGCCCACAACACCCTCGAGGTCACCGGGACCGTACGGCTCGGCGAACCCGACGTCATGACGCTCACCTACACCGCCCGGTCCGAGACGTGGGCCGAGGTCAACGGGCAGAAGTTCCACTCGCTGGTGGTGAACCGGTTCACCGCCACCGTCACGCTGGCCGCGTCGTAGGCCACACCCGCACGTCCACATCGAGCAACGAGGCAGGACCGATGGCCCAGAGCACGATCCTCACCACCGCGCCGGAGATGCCGTTCGAACGGTTCCGGGATCTCGCCGCGGCCCTGGCCGCCAACGTCGAACAGGTGGTGGCCGGCAAACACGAGCAGGTGCGGCTCGCCGTGACCTGCCTGCTCGCCGAGGGGCACCTGCTCATCGAGGACGTGCCGGGCGTCGGCAAGACGTCGCTGGCCCGGGCGCTCGCCGACTCGATCGACGGAACCCTCGCCCGGATCCAGTTCACGTCGGACTCGATGCCCGCCGACATCACCGGCGTCACCGTCTACCACCCCGGCACCGGGCTGTTCCAGTTCCACGAGGGCCCGGTCTTCGCCAACCTGGTCATCGCCGACGAGGTCAACCGGGCCTCGCCCAAGACACAGTCGGCGCTGCTGGAGGTGATGGCCGAACGGCAGGTCACGGTCGACGGCACGGCCCGCCCGACAGCCCGGCCGTTCATGGTGCTGGCCACCCAGAACCCGATCGGCATGGAGGGCACCTACCCGCTGCCCGAGGCACAGCTCGACCGGTTCCTGATGCGGATCGCCATGGGCTACCCCGACGAGGCGTCCGAGTTGGCCATCCTCGCCGCCGACCGGGAGGGCCGCGGGCCCGCCGAGCGCCGGGCCGGCACCGTCCTCACCGCCGAGCAGGTCGCCGCGATGACCGCCGCGGCCCGCCGGGTGCACGTCGGCGCCGAACTGGCCCGGTACGTCGTGCGGCTCGCCGCGGCGACCCGGGAACGCGCCGGGGACTCGCTCGGCGTCAGCCCGCGCGGCGCGGTCGCCCTGCAGCGGGCCGTGCAGGTGTGGGCGGCCGTCGACGGGCGCGACCACGTGCATCCCGACGACGTGCGTGGGCTGGCGCCGTACGTCTTCACCCACCGGATCCTGCTCGGCCCCGCCGAGGAGGCGGACGGGCGCACCGCCGCCGACGTGGTGACCGACGCGCTGGCGACGGTCCCGGTGCCGCGCCACCGCACGGACCGGTGACCGGCGTGCTCACCGCCGCCGGCCGGGCCCTGCTCGGCGCCGGGTCGCTGGTCGGCGCCGGCGCGTGGCTGCTCGGCTATCCGGAGCTGGTGCCGCTCGCCGCGGCCGCCGTGTGCGCGCCGCTCGCCGGGGTCCTGCAGGTCGCCGGGCGGTTCCCGGTCCCCGGCCCGCTGTCGGCGACCGCGCTGCGGGTGCCCCGCGGCGCCGACGTGGCGGTCGGGACGACGATGACGGCGCGGGGCGGCCGCACCCGCCCGGCGGTGCTCGGCCTCGCCCCGGCCACGCCCGCGGTGATCCCCCGGCTCGCCGGCGGCGAACAGCTCCCGCTGCGGGCCGCCCTGCCGACCGCCCGGCGCGGGGAACTCACCGTCGGCCCGGCCCGCTGCCACCGCACCGACCCGTTCGGCCTCGCCCGCCGCGACGGTCCCGCCGGCGGCACGGCTGTGACCGTTCTGGTCCATCCGGTGGCGGCGGCCCTCACCGATCCGCTGGGCCGTCGCCGTTCCACCGCCATCACGGCCGGCGACGCGCTACGCGACTACCACCACGGCGACGACGTGCGGCACATCGCCTGGCGTCCGTCCGCCCATCGGGGCACGCTGCTGGTCCGGCCACCGGCCCGCACCGAGACCGGCGAGCTGGTGGTGCTGCTCGACACGACCGGCCCGGACGACGACGGCTTCGAGACGCGCCTCGACCTGGCCGCCACCCTGCTGTGCGCCTGCGCGGCGTCCGGGGTCGCGTTCCGGCTGCTCACCACCGGCGGGTTGCGGCTGTCCGGTGCCGGGCGGCCCGCGGACCGGACCCGGATCCTCGACACGCTCGCCCGGATCGGGCCCGACGCTGCCGGCACGGGCGGTCTGTGGGCGGCACGCCCGCCGTCCACACGCGCCGCGATCCTCGCCGTGATCTCCGACGCCGACCCACGGACGCGGGCGCTCAGCCGAGCGGCGCAGGGCTTCGAACAGACCTTGGTGGTACGCACGACCGAGGCGCCCGCCACCACCGGCCCGCCCCTCATCGCCCGCCCGCACCCCGCCACCACCGGAAACCCGACCGACCCCGCCTCCGGCCCGCAGACCGTCACCACTGGAAGAGCGGCCGGCACCGCCACCCGCTGGCAGGTCGTCACCGCCGGAAGCGCGGCCGACCTCGCCGCCGGCTGGCACGCCGCGCTGCGGCACCGGAGCAGCCGATGATCCGGCTGGTGGTGGCGCGGGTGCTGGTCGCGGTGGCGTGTTTCGCGAGCGGCCTGGCGTTCGTGCCGGTGCTCGGCACGGCCGTGGTGACACCGGTCCTGGTGGCAGTCACGGTGCCGCTCGTCGCCACCGTGGCCGGCACGGCGTTGTCGCTGGCCCTGCTGGTGCCGGCCGGCGCGATGACGCTCAGCGGCTCACTCGGCCGGCAGGCGCTGACAGCCGTGCCGGCCGGGTTCTGGGACGGCTGGGGGCGGCTGCTGGCCACGACACCGCCCGCCTACCCGGATCCGGCGGCGATGGCCGTGCCGTTCGGGCTGGTCTGGATCGCCACGACCCTCGCGCTACGCGCAACGGGCAGCTGGTGGGCGGCGCTGCCCGCGGTCGTACCGCTGCTGGCCGCCGTGCCCCTGAGCACCGGAACGCTGACGCCGGGCGGCCCGGGACCCGCGATATTGCTGGTCGCAGCCTTGATCACGGCAAGGTTCACCGCGCGGGGACACGGCCGATGGCCCGCGGCCGTGGCTTCGGGCGCGGCGGTCGTGGCCGTGGCGCTGATCGCGGTGCCGCTGCCCGTCCGGGACCGGATCGATCCGCGGGATCACCTGACCCAGGCGGGGCTGCCGCTCGGCGGTCGCAGCCCTCTTGACCAGGTCGCGGGCTGGCTGGCCGCCCCGGAGACACCGCTGTTCCACGTGGACGGCCCGGCCGCCGGCGGACGGCTGCGGCTGGCCGCCCTGGACACGTACGACGGATTGCGCTGGTCGAGCGCGGCCCGCTATCGGCGCACCGGACCGGCCGTCCCGCCCGGCGCCGTCACCACCGTGATCACCGTGGACGGCCTGCGCGGTCACGCCCTTCCCGCGCCCGCCGGCGCCCGGCTGGCCACCGGTGACGGTGACGTGTTCGCCGCCGACCCGTCGACCGGCCTGGTCCTGAGCACCGACCCACTGCACGCCGGGTTCACCTACCGGGTCGCCTCGTTCCCGCCGCCGTCGGACGCCGTCACCTCGTCCGCGGACATCGCCGCGCTCACCGTGGGTGTCGACGACGGGACGGATCCGGCGCTGCGGTTGCCACCGGGAACGCCGCCGGAGGTCCTCGCCCTCACCGGCCCGATCGCGGCCGAGCCGAGCCCCGGCCGGCGCGCCACCCTGCTCGCCGCCCGCCTGCGGACCCTGGCGAACCGGCCGTCCGGCGAACCCGGGCACAGCCCCGCACGGCTGGCAGCGGTGCTCACCGGCGGGGCCGGAAGCGCCGAGCAGATCGTCCCGATCTTCGTGCTCGCCGCCCGGCGGCTCGGCCTGCCGGCCCGGATCGTGGTCGGTTTCGACCCGCCCGCCGCGGATCCCGGCGGTGTCCGCCGGGTCCGGGCCGGAGACGTCGCGGTCTGGCCGGAGGTCCGTTTCGACGGCGTGGGCTGGGTGGCCCTCGACCCGCTCGGCGTCGCCGCCCCGGGGCCCCGGCCCGGACCTCCGGCGCTGACGATGCCCGCCCCGTCGGCGGCGCCGGCCGTCTCGGCGGAACCCGTTCCCGACATCATCACCACCGCGATCCCGCCGGCGGCGGCGCCGAGCCCCGGTGTGCTCGACGGCCGCCGTGACCTGCTGTGGCTCGTACCGGCAGTGGTGCTCGCCCTGCTCCTCGGCCGATGGATCATCGTCGCGGCGGCAATTCGTCTCCGGCGGCGACGGCGGCGTGCCGGCCCGCCCGCCGACAGCCTCGCGGGCGCCTTCGCCGACACCCTGGACACCCTGGCCCGGGCCGGTTACCGGGCCGGGCCGGGCGACAGCCACCGCACGGTCCACATCGGCGCCGCCGCGGTGTCCACCCACGCGGACCCCGAGATCGTGACGCGCCGCTGGATACCCGCGCTGACCGAACTGGCGGCGCTGACCCGGCTTCTGGACCGTGGCCTGTTCGCCGCCCACCAGCCGACCGCCGCCGACGCCGCCACCGCCTGGCGGCACGCCGGCCGGATCCGTGACCTGCTGCCCCGGCAGCGCCGTCCCACCCGCCTGTTCAACCGAATCAGGAGAGACAGATGAATCGTCCTTGCGCCCGGCTGCTCACCGCGGGCGTGCTCGCCTCCGGGCTCGTGGCTCTCACCGCGCCGCCCGCCCACGCCGCGGTCATCCTGCACCTGGAGGAGGCTCCGACGGCCAAGACCGCCGCGCAGCAGCCGGCGTCGCTGCGCGGCTGCGCGAAGGTCCCCGGCGGCGCGGTCGCCGGCACCGCGGGCTGGGTGTTCGACCAGCCCGCGGGCGGCACGGCCCGGGTCGCGTACGTCATCTGGTTCGCGACGCCCGCCGGTGAGGAGGCGGTGATCGGCGTGAACCCCGAGGGCGTCCAGCGGCTGCAGCCGGAAGGCGCGCCACTGCCCGAGGGCATGGCGGGCGCGCTGATCGACGGCGGCCCCGGTGGCCTGTGGCTGCGTGCCCCGGAGGACTGGATCCTGATCGCCGGCGGCCTGCAGATCCAGGCCGACGCGGCCGAGGCGGAGACGTTCCACCTGGTCAACGTGTGCGTGCCGGCCCCTCCCCCGTCGGCGTCGCCGTCACCCTCCCGGTCGGCGTCGGCGTCCCCGTCGGCGTCCACTGCGGCGTCCGCGTCCCCGTCGGCCTCGCGGTCGGCGTCACCGTCCGCCACGGTGTCACCGTCGGTGACCGCCTCTCCGGTGCCCGGCGGCGGGGGCGGGCTGCCCATCACCGGCCCGAACACGATCTGGTTCGCGGCCGCCGGCCTGATCCTCGTGCTGGCGGGCGTGGCGGCGGTGGTCACGACCAGGCGGCGCGGCACCACCGGGTGATCGTCCGGTGACGGTACGCCGGAGCACCCGCTCGCTGAGTTTGGTGCTCCGGCGCGGTCAGGCGTCGTCCCAGCGGCCGGCGTCGCGACCCCAGCGCGCCGGCGCGGCAGCGGTCAGCTGGGCCGGGGTCAGCGACGGCACGTCTCGCGCCGCGACCTTCACGACCGGGACGCCGAAGGGGAACTCGACGTTCGTGCCGTCGTCGAACGACACTGTCACGTGCGTGTCGGGGCCGGCCGGATGGTTGTCCTCCCACTGCACGTGCTCGACCTCGCCGGTCAGGGACGCGTCCGGGCGTACCAGCAGGAAGCCTTCGAGGTCGCCCTGGGCGACGTCCGGATGCAGCACGGTACGGGATTCGCTCTTCGCCACCGGCCCATTCTCGCGCACCGCTCGTGTGAACTTTCTGCTCAGGTCGGTCCGGGGGCGGCCGATAGCCCGGGCATGGTTGATGCCGGGGCTCTGGGACTGCTGTCGCCGTTCGTCGGTGGGACGTACTACGGCAGTCTGGTCGCCGGTGTCGCCGCGGCGGCCGAGCTCCACGGGCGGCGGCTCATCGCGATCCAGACGCTGGACGCCGCGGCGGACCTGGCGGTCACCGGCGGGGATCCGGGGTTCGACGACCCGGTCGCGTGGGATCACATCAGCGGGTTCGTCGCCCTCGCCGACGCCGTGCACCCCGCCTATCTGGCCCGGCTGGCGCAGGCCGGCAAGCCGGTGGTGCTGGTCGGGCACACGGTCGCGGGAATGGACCTGCCGGCGGTGCTGTCCGACAACGGCGCCGGCATCCGGGCCGTGGTCACCCACCTGATCCGGGAGCACGGGTGCCGCCGGTTCGCGTTCACCGGTCATCTCGGGGCGAGCGACGTCCGTGAGCGCCACGACGCGTACCTGGAGGTGCTGGCCGCGCACGGCCTGGAGCCGGGCGTGTTCCTGCCGGCGCACAACAACGTGGAGAGCGGCGTCGGCTGGGACGCCGCCGACCTGCTGCGGCACGGCCGGCCGGACGCCCTGGTCGCGGCGACCGACCGGAACGCGATCGCGGCGCTGCAGGTGCTCGCGGCGGCCGGCCTGGACTGCCCGGACGACATCCTGGTGACCGGGTTCGACGACATCGAGGAGGCCCGTCTGCTGCGGGCCGAGCTGGCCAGTGTCAGCCAGCCGCTGGACGCGATGGGCCGGCGGGCGGTGGATCTGCTGGTGGGCCTGCTGGACGGGGCGGAGGTGGCGCCGGGGCCGTACGTGCTGCCGACCGGTTTCGTGCCGCGCAGCTCGTGCGGGTGCGTCGACTTCGCCGAGCAGCTGCCGACCCCGGCGGCGGACGACGACGGGGTACGGCTTCTGGGCGCGCGCCTGGCCGGTGTGACGCCGGAGGGCCCGGGGGCACGCGCCGCCGAGCTGACCGCCCACGCGCTGGCTCAGGCGGCGGCCGGGGACACCTCGGCGATCGGCGCGGCGGCGGCCGAGCTGCAGACGCTGCTGACCGGGAGCACCGATCCGGACGCGCTGCGGGTGATGTGCCGGGCGATCCAGGAGTACGCCGACGAGATGCCCGCCGCCGATGCCGAGGCCGCCACCCGGGCCGGCGCTGCGGTGCAGGCGCTGGTGTTGTCGCTGGGCCGGGCCGGCGCCCACGCGCAGCTGGGTGACAAGCTGCACCTGCGGTCGCTGATCAGCGTCAACTACACGCTCAACCGGGCGCTGCTGCACCGCCGTGACGTCGAGCCGCAGGACCCGTCGTGGCTGGGGCTGACGCCGGCGACGGCCGGTTCGATCGCGTTGCGCCGCTCCGACGGGAGGCTGTCGAGGACCCGGGGGTGGCGGCGCCGGCCCGGCCCGATGATCCCGCCCGGCCCGACCTCCGACGCGGCGTTCCCGCCGGTGGAGCTGCTGGAGGCGGCGCAGCCCGGGGAGACGGTGTTCGTGGTGAAGGCGAAGGTCGGCGACAGCGACCGCGGGTGGCTCGCCCTGGTCGACGCGGTGGAGAGCCGGGTCGAGGACGGCCGGGAGATGGTCAACCAGTGCGCGGCGCTGCTGACCATCGCGCTGGACCTGCGGGAGCAGCAGCAGCGCCTCGAACGGGAGGCCCAGTCGGACCGGCTGACCGGGCTGCCGAACCGGGCGTCGTTCGTGGCGTCGCTGGAGTCGGCGATCGCGCGGCGCCGTACCGAGAGCCGGCCCGCTGTCGTGCTCTTCCTCGACCTCGACGGGTTCAAGCGGGTCAACGACTCGCTGGGGCATCACACCGGTGACCGTCTGCTGGTGTGTGTCGCCGAGCGGCTGCGGCACTGCCTGCGCCGGGAGGACGTGATCGGCCGGTTCGGCGGTGACGAGTTCCTGGTCCTGCTCGATGACATCGCCGCCGGCCCGGAGCTGGAGGACGTGGTCGAGCGGATCGCGACGGCCATCGGGTCGCCGTTCCAGCTCGGTGACGAGGCCGTGCACATCGGGGTGAGCATCGGCACCGCCGAGTGCGGCCCGACGACCACCGTGGACCACCTGCTGCAGGAGGCGGACCGGTCGATGTACCAGGCGAAGGACGCCCGCCGGGTCGCCGCATGAGATGATCCGGTCTCTCGTGGACGGCGGAGCACGGCGGGGAGCGCATGGATCCGGGCCTCATCGGGCAGGCGGCAGGCCTGTTCGCCGTCACCAACATCGACGACATCGTGATCCTGGCGCTGTTCTTCGCGCAGGGCGCGGGAAAGCCGCACACGACCCGGACCATCGGCGCCGGGCAGTATCTGGGGTTCGCCGGCATCCTCGCGGTCGCCGTGGCGGCCGCGGTCGGCGCGACCTTCCTGCCCGGCCGCGCGATCCCGCTGCTCGGCCTGCTGCCGCTGGCGCTGGGTGTCAAGGCCGCCGTGCAGGCGTGGCGGCGCCGGCACGACGACGATGACGACGACAGCCCGGGCGGTGACGGCGGTCCCGGCGTGCTGACCGTCGCCGCCGTCACGTTCGCCAACGGCGGCGACAACATCGGCGTCTACGTGCCGGTCTTCGCCACCTCCGGAGCCGCCGGCATGACCGTGTTCGTGGCCGTCTTCCTGCTGCTGGTCGCCGTCTGGGTCGCCGCCGGCCGGTTCTTCGCCACCCGGCCGGTCGTCGCGCGGGCGCTCAGCCGCTGGGGCCACGTGCTGCTGCCGGTCGTGCTGATCGGCATCGGCCTGCTCATCCTCGCCGAAGGCGTGCGCTAACGGCCGACGCTGGGCCGCAGCTGCCACTGCTGGTCGTCGGTGTGGTTGTCGCGGTACTGCTGGACGGCGGCGCTGTCGGCGGTGGACATCGCGTCGACGGCCAGGAGCTTGCCGCTGTGCCGGTTGAGCAGCTGGTAGTTGCCGTCCCCGGCGTCCACCGGCAGCCACAGGTGGTCGGCGGTGCCGTTGTCGGCGTACTGGACGACCTGGGCGCTGTCGGCGGTCGACATGCCGGCCACGCCGAGGACCTTGCCACTGTTCAGGTTCCTGATCCGGAACCAGCCGTCGCCGTTGTCGACGAGCTCCCAGCGGTGGTCGAGGGTGCCGGTGTCGCTGTACTGCTGGACCGGTGCGCTGTCGGCGGTGGAGGCGTTCCGGACGGCGAGGAGCTTGCCGCTGTGCCGGTTGAAGATCTTGAAGGTGGGGCGGGTCCACACCTGCAGCTCGCTCAGGCCCCAGCCGACGCCACCGCCGCGGTTGGGCGCCAGCACCCGCAGGCGGGACGTGGCGACCGGGGCGAACGTGTGCCGGGTGAGCCCGTTGGCGAGCGGTGACGCGCCGGTCGCGACGGTGCGCCACTGGGCGCCGGTCCAGTACTGCAGCTCGTAGGAGGTGGGCACCCGTACTCCCCCGCCGTCGTCGTAGAAGTACAGCCGCACGTCGTCGACGGTCACCGGGCGGCCGAGGTCGATGCCGAGGTGGTCGGTGGCGTTCGGTGAGCTGTAGGTGGTCCAGCGGGTGTTCTGCGGGACGTCGCTGTCGAAGACGGCGCCGTCGATGGCCCGCCACGCGTTGTCGACGGTGAACGTGTACGACGCGAACGGGCTGGTGGAGCCGTTGCCGTGGCGCTGCGGGTTGGCGGCGACGTTCACCCGTTCCCCGGCCGGCGGGGCGACCGGGCTCCCGACGGCGACGGTCAACGGCGTCAGATCGGGCTGCGCCGCCTGCGGTACGCCGTCCACGAAGATCCGCAGTCCGGCGCCCCGGCCGTACCGCGAACCGGTCCGGTCCCAGAGAACCGTGAGGTTGTGGCCGTGGTAGGGCGCGTTCTCCAGGAGGAAGTAGTCCCAGCTCGCCGGGGCCAGCGGCTTGATCGTGACGGCGTCGTCGGCCCGCGCGTCGACGCCGATCAGGCCGGAGATGACGTTGTCGACGTAGGTGGAGTGGTTGTAGTCCTCGCTGTGCCCGGCGCCGTCGTAGATCCACCGGTTCTCGTCGGGGTGGTGCGCCTCGGCCACGTAGGGCACGCCGTCGCGGTACTGGGTGAGCGCGTATCTGCGCAGGAGGTCCAGGTAGTCGGCGCCGTCGGCGTACGGCTGCGCCGGGTAGTCCTGCAACAGGTTCGCCAGACCGGACAGGACCTGCGAGGTGGCGTACGGCCAGGACGGCCCGTTCCAGCGGCAGCATCCGGTGAGCGCGTCGCGCATGAACTGCGGGCTGCGGCGTTCGGCGGTCGTCGGCCCGTACGCCGAGAAGAAGCCTTGCGGGTCGGTGATCTGTGCCCACGCGACCGACCGGCTCGCCTCCGGCATGTCGAACATCCACGGCACGAACCCGATGTGCTCGCGGGTGTCGAGTCTGGCCAGTGCGGGGTTCTGGTCGCGCATGACGTGGTAGTAGAAGGCGCGCTGCGGGTCCCACAGCCGGGCGTCCATGGCCGTCTTGAGGGCCGCCGCCCGCCCGCTGTAGAGGCCGGCGGTGGCGGTGTCGCCGCGCAGGCCGGCGATGGCGGCGATCGCGCGGGCGTCGCCGTACTGGTAGGCGTTGATGCTGGGCCGGTATCCGGCGCCGCCGTGGTAGGGGTCGCTGGACTGGTAGGAGGCGGCGGACAGTTCGCTGGCGTCCCAGACCGGCACCTGCCAGTACAGGCCGAGAGCGGCGTCGTACTGCACGTTCCACCGGTCGTAGAACCGTTGCAGGACGGACTGGCGGGCGGTCACGAAGGCCCGGTCGCCGTTGGCGAGGTACCGGTTCCACACGGCGGACGCCGCCCAGAAGCTGTACTCGTGACCCCAGTCGGTGGTGTTCGGGTTGACCGACTCCTCCGCCGGTTTGGGGCCGGCGCCGGGGCCGGTGAGCCAGTAGTCGATGTAGTCGTCGAGGTACCGGTTGTCGCGTACCCACCGGCCCTCGTTGATGTGGTGTCCCGCTGCGGCCGAGATGCCGCCGTAGGGGGCGCCGTAGGAGACCGGGTCGAGGAACTCGCTGGAGATCCAGCCGTACTGCGGCCCGGTGTAGACCAGGTGCTCCTTCCAGGTCTTCCAGCGGTAGTAGTAGACGTCCTGGATCTGCCGGTCGGGGACCTCGAGGAACGGGATGTTGGCCCGGTACCAGGCGGGGTCGTCGAACCCGCCGACGAAGGCGTCCCGGTCGAGGAAGGCGGTGCCGGGGCCGGCCGTGGGCAGGGGCTCGGGCGGGTCGGCGGCCGCGGCCGGCCCCGCGGTGAGCACGACGGCGGTCGCGGCGGCCAGCAGCAGTCGCAGGCTCATGGGCGGACTCCTCAAAGACCTATAAGGAATCCAACCTAATAAATGTGTACGGGGTGCCGCCAGCTATCCGAGGCTGCGCAGCGTGGCGAGGACCAGGGTGCGGGCCACCCGGACGGTCTCGGCCACCGACACCTTCTCGAACGGGCTGTGCGCCAGGCGTACGTCACCCGGCCCGTACTGCAGGGTCGGCACCCCGGCCGCGGCATACAGGCGCAGGTCACTGCCGTACGGCGCGCCGCGCTCCCGCAGGCCGGGCTCGCCGGTGACGTCCTGGTGCGCGTCGCGGACCAGGTCGCGCAGGGCGTGCCCGGCCGGCAGGCGCCCGCTGGCGAACTGGCCGCCGGTCCAGGCCACGACCGGCGGGTGCGCCCGCAGCCACGGGTCGGCCGCCGCCGCCTCGGCGACACAGCGCTCCAGGTCGGCGCGGGCGGCGGCCGGGTCCTCGCCGAGACGCACCCCGAGCCGGCCCTCGGCGACCAGCAGGTCGGGCACGGTGCTGGCCCAGTCGCCGGCGCGGACGACGCCGACGGCCAGCGGGTACGGAATCGGGTACTCGCTCATCAGCGGGTCGGCGCCGGCGTTGCGCTCGGTCTCCAGCCGGGCCAGCGCCGCGTGCAGGGGCAGGTAGGCGTCGACGGCGCTGACCCCGGCGTACCGGGTGCTGGCGTGGGTGGCCCGGCCGGGCACCTCGATGCGGAAGGTGAGCGCCCCGCCGTTGGCGGTGATCACCGTGCCGCCGGTGGGCTCGGTGATGACGCAGGCGTCGCCGGTGTGGCCGCGCCGCAGCGTGCCGAAGGCGCCCAGCCCGCCGTCCTCCTCGCTGACCACGCAGTGGGCGGCGATGCGCCCGTGCAGCCGGACGCCGGACGCCCGGATCGCGGCGATCGCCGCGAGGTTGGCGACCACGCCGGCCTTCATGTCACAGGCGCCGCGGGCGTGGATGTCGTCGCCGTCGGCGCGCGGGACGAACGGGTCGCCCGCCCATTGCCCGCGATCGCCCGGCGGCACGACGTCGACGTGCCCCTGCAGGACGACGGTCGGCCCGTCCCCGTCGCCCGGGGTCGTCGCGACCAGCCCCCACGCCTCCTCGCGCGGGGCCTCGGTGCCGGGAAAACCGGGGTCGGCGCGCAGGGCGGGCAGGTCCATCGACCACAGGTCGACGTCGAGGCCGAGGCGGTCCAGGCGGGCCGCGAGCAGGTGCTGCAGCTCGCTCTCGGCGGGACTGCCGGTGATGCTGGGGACGGCGAGGATCTCCAGGAGATCGCGGGCGACGGCCTGCTCGTCGATCGCCTGGAGGGCGGCCGCCTCGGCGGCGCTGAAGGTGACGGTCACCGCCTCATTCGATCACCTCCGCCGCGAAATGGGGCTCGGCCGCCTCCAGCCGCGGGACCGGCACGCCGAGACGGCGGGCCTCGGCGAGCGTGTCGCGGCAGACCGCGCGGGGCTCCTCGGGGTTGGCGTGGGCCTCCATCACGGTACGCACCGGCGGGAAGTGCCCGAAGGCCCAGGACATCAGCGGCGCCGTCAGCCACACCGGCAGGGTGAACGGCAGCAGCGAGCCACGGTGCCGGCGCAGGTCGACGCCCCGCGCTCGGACGAGGGGCAGCAACTCACGGGTGGCGAGGATCGCCTCGCGCACGGCCCGGGGCTGCCCGGCCAGCGCGGCGAAGGAGTCCTGCCGCAGGGTCTGGGTGTGCAGCCCGGCGTTCTGAATGAAGTGGATCATCAGCCAGCCCCGGAAGTCGTCGCTTTCCTGGACCCGGAACCCCGCCTCCCGGAACACCGCGCGGACCGCCCGCTCGCGCTCGGTCGGCGGGCCGCCGAGCGTGCCGAGGAACAGCATGGGCAGCAGGGCCGCGTGCAGCACACCGTCGTCGCCGAAGCCGCCGCCCGCGCCCGGGAAGCCCCACGCCACCTGACCGGCCGGCAGGGCGGCGACCGCCTCGTGCGGCTCGACCCAGAGATTGTTGAAGACGAGCACCGTCGCATTGCCCACGCGCGGCGCCAGCCAGGCCACGGCCTCGGCGAAGTGGTAGTGCTGGACGCTGACCACGATGAGGTCGAAGTCGTGGCCGGGCTCCAGCGTCTCGCGGTAGCGCACCGGCCACTGCTCGGTGACGCGCCGCCCGCGCAGACGGCGCCGCGCGTCGAGCAGGTCGAGGCCGATCGTGTCGCCGTACGCCGCGGCCCGCCCGGGGCGCACGTAGAACTCGACGTCGTGCCCGGCCCGCTCGAGCGCCCACCCGTACGCCGTGGCGATGACGCCCCGGCCGAACATCAGGATCCGCATGTCCACCCTCTAGAATCTGGAGATCGTCTCCACTTCAAAATATGGAGACAGTTTCCGTTTGTCAAAGGAGGCGCTGGGTGACCACCCCCAAACCGCTGCGCGCCGACGCCCGCCGCAACCGGGACGCGCTGCTCGCCAAGGCCCGTGAGCTGTTCGCCGGCGGCTGTTTCGACCTGCGCTTCGACGACTTCGCCAAGCTGGCCGGCGTCGGCGTCGGCACCCTCTACCGGCACTTTCCCACCCGGGAGGCGCTGGCCGAGGCGGTCTACCGCGAGGAGCTCGCCGCGATCTGCGCCGACGCGCGGCGGCTGCGGGAGAGCCGGCCCGCGGGCGAGGCGCTGGCCGCGTTCCTGCGCGGGTTCGTCAGCCACCTGCACAGCAACGAGGGGCTGGCCCGGACGCTCGCCACCCTGATGGCCACCCGTGCCGGGACGCTGGCGGAGGGCGGACGGGAGCTGAGCCAGGCCGTGGCGGAGCTGCTCACCGCGGGCGTCGAGCAGGGCGTCGTGCGCGACGACGTGGGCCCCGGCGCCGTGCTGATGGCGCTGCAGGGGATCTGCTCGGTCTGCGGCGAGCCGGGTTCCCGGGCTGACGCCGACGGCGTGGTCACGCTGGTGCTCGACGGGTTGCGCCGCCGCCCGGCCTGAGCCGTCAGTGCAGGGCGATCTCCGCCTCGGCGCCGCGCCGGGGATACCGCTCGTCGAGCCAGGCGGTGAACCGGTCGGCGGACTGCGGGCGGCTGAGGTGGTAACCCTGGACCAGGTCGCAGCCCCACTCGCGCAGGCGGTCGAGCGCCGCCTCGGACTCCACACCCTCGGCGATCATCCGCATCCCGAGGTTGTGGGCCAGCTCGACGGTGCTCTTCACGATGGCCGCGCTGCGCGGGTCGGAGTCGCAGTGCGTGACGAACGCCCGGTCGAGCTTCAGGTCGTCCACCGGCAGCGCGTGCAGGTAGGCGAGGCTGGAGTAACCGGTGCCGTAGTCGTCGACGGCCAGCCGGACACCCATGGCGCGCAGCTCGGCGAGCACGGCGGTGGCCCGGGCCGCGTCGCGCATCAGGATCTCCTCGGTGACCTCCAGATGCAGCGCGGCCGGCGGCACGTCGTAGCGCGACAGAGCGTCGGCGACGTGCCCGGGCAGCGTGGTGTCCTGCAGGTTCGACGCGGACAGGTTGACCGCCACGACCAGGTGCAGCCCGGCGGCACGCCAGTCGCGGCACTGCGCCAGGGCGATGTCGAGGACCTGCAGGGTGAGCCGGCCCATCAGCCCGGCGTGCTCGGCCAGCGGCAGGAACACGTCCGGGAAGACCAGCCCCCGGCGCGGGTGCTCCCAGCGGACCAGCGCCTCCACGCCGGTCACCGTGCCGGACGCGAGGTGCATCTGCGGCTGGTAGTGCAGGGTCAGCTCGCCCCGGTCCAGGCCGACCCGCAGTTCCTCCAGGGTGGTCAGGCGCTGCCGGCCGGCGACGTCGTCGGCCTCGCCGGTCGCCAGGGCCACCCCGCGGTGGTCGTTCTTCGCGGCGTACATGGCGTTGCCCGCCTGACGCAGCAGCATGCTGTGGTCGGCGCCGTGATCGGGGTGCACCGCCACGCCGATGCTGGCGTCGACGTGCAGCTCGATCTGGTCCAGGTCGAAGGGCCGGCGCAGCGCCGTGAGCAGCCCGAGGGCGATCTTCTGCGCGCCCGCGGTGTCGGCGTCACGCATGATCACGCCGAACTCGTCGCCGCCGAGCCGGGCCAGCTCGCCGTCGTCGCCGACCGCCTCGGTCAGCCGCGCGGCGACCATCTGCAGCAGCCGGTCGCCGAGGTCGTGGCCGAAGCTGTCGTTGATCTCCTTGAACCGGTCGAGGTCGATGATCGCGACGGCCATCGGCGCGCCGCCGTCGCCCTCGGGCAGCTCCCGGCGCAGGATCTCCAGGAACCGGCGCCGGTTGGGCAGCCCGGTCAGGTCGTCGGTGCGGGCCTGCCTGCGAGCGTCGGAGAGCTTCTCGACGGTACGCACGGTGAGCAGCATCCGCACGATCGCGCCGGTGATGGCGGTGGCCGCGAGACCGCCGCTGATCACGGACAGCCCGCGGTGACGCCAGCTGTCGCTGACGAGCAGCAGCATCGACGCCCAGGCCAGCACGGCGGGCAGCAGCATCCCGACCATTGCCCGCGCCGGACGCTGCTGGGCGCCGGCCCCCGGGCACCGCCAGGCCGCGGCCGCGATCAGGGCCAGCGCGACCGCCCACAGCACGTCGACCCAGCCGCTCGGCGTGTAGACCCCGCTGGTCGTCTGCAGCATCCGCAGCCCGTTGGCCGTGGTGTTGATCCCCATGCCGGTCAGCAGCAGCGTCCACACCCGGTCCAGGCGCCAGTTGCTCAGCGCCCACGAGCCGAGCAGGACGCCGGCCAGCACGATGTCGGCCATCGGGTAGGCGATGCTGACCAGCATGGTCAGCCCCGACCCGAACGAGTCGACGGTGACGCCGCCGAGGAACACCACGGAGGCGTACGCCGCCGCGCAGGCGGCCGCGATGACCCCGTCCAGCCACGAGGACAGCCTGATCCGCGACTCCCGGGCCCGCAGCAGCCGCAGCACCGCGGCATAGGCGAACGGGTAGTACGCCAGCCACATGAAGTCGGAGACCGAGGGATACGGCGTCGGGCTGATGTGCGCCAGGACGGCGACCCAGTAGACGGTGCCGGCGGCGTAGAAGGCCAGCCCGCCGGCCATCAGCAGCCAGGCGCCCCGGTCCTGGCGCACCAGCAGGGCCCGCGCCAGCACGAGGCCGGCGGCCAGCAGATAGATCCCGTCCTGCACGACGGTGCGGAAGCCGAGGTTGGCCTCCAGCCATGCCCGGCCCGCCGGGAAGACCGCCGCGGACTGGATGATCAACAGCACCGTGCCGAGCCCGAAGGCGGCCCGCAGCCACCATCGGCCACGGGCCGGCACCATCGTCAACGAAGCCACAGACACCCATTCGGCTGATCGGACCGCTCGAATGAGGCTATCCGGCCCGGAACGGAAGTAACGCGATTCCGGCGAGGCTCCGGCCGATCGGCCGGTGGCCGCCCGCCCGGCCCGGCAGGATCCGGCATAGTATGCATCAACCCCTATCCCTATCGGAGCCGCCACCCATCCCCCAAATGGGAGCGCTCCCGACCCCTCGAGGAATTCATCCCCATGTCTCGAACCCGAAAAGTGCTGTCCATGGCTGCGATGGCCGTGGTCGCCGCCGGCGGTTCGGTCGCGGTCGCGCTGCAAGCGAGCGCGGCCGCCGGCTGCCAGGTCGACTACACGGTGTCCAGCCAGTGGCAGGGCGGCTTCGGCGCCGCCGTGAAGATCACCAACCTGGGCGACCCGATCACCCAGTGGAGCCTCGGCTTCTCCTTCGGCGCCGGCCAGACCGTCACCCAGCTGTGGAACGGCTCCTTCACCCAGTCCGGCGCCGCCGTCACCGTGCGCAACGCCTCCTACAACGGGGCGATCGCCACCAACGGCACGGCGTCGTTCGGCTTCAACGGCGCGTTCACCACCGGCAACCCGGTGCCCGGCGCCTTCACCCTCAACGGCGCCGCCTGCACCGGCGGCGTCACGACCCCGAGCAGCTCACCGGCGGCCTCCCCCAGCACGCCGCCGAGCCCCAGCACCAGCCCGGGCACCGGGCCGGTGACCGGCAACGCCGCCCAGCTGATCGCCGACATGGGCAAGGGCTGGAACCTCGGCAACCAGCTGGAGGCCAACAGCAACGGGATCCCCAGTGAGACCGCCTGGGGCAACCCGGTGATCACCGGCGCGCTCATCGACCGGGTCAAGGCGGCCGGCTTCAAGACGATCCGCATCCCGGTCTCCTACCTGGGCAAGATCGGGGCCGCGCCCGGCTACACCGTCGACGCCGCCTGGCTCACCCGGATCCAGGAGGTCGTCGACCTGGCCCACAACCGGGGCCTCTACGTGCTGATCAACATGCACGGCGACGGCTACAAGACGATCGGCGGCGCCTGGCTGATCTGCGACGCGGCCTCCCAGACGGCGATCAGGGAGAAGTACCAGAAGGTCTGGCAGCAGGTGGCGTCGAGGTTCCAGAGCTACAGCGGGCGCCTGATCTTCGAGTCGATGAACGAGAACTTCGACGGCCAGTACGGCAACCCGACCCAGCCGTGCTACTCCAACATCAACGCCTACAACCAGATCTTCGTGGACACCGTCCGGCGTACCGGCGGCAACAACACGTCGCGGTGGCTGCTGGTGCCGGGCTGGAACACCAACATCGACTACACCGCCGGCAACTACGGCTTCGCCCTGCCCACCGACCAGTACCGGTCGTCCGCCATCCCGGCCGCCGAGCAGCGGATCATGATCTCGGTCCACTACTACGACCCGTGGGACTTCACCGGGACCGAGAGCGGCGCCATCACCCAGTGGGGCCCGAACGCGACCGACGCGTCGAAGAAGTCGACGTGGGGCCAGCAGGACTTCATGGACGCGCAGCTGAAGAAGATGTACGACACGTTCGTGGTGCGGGGCTACCCGGTCTTCGTCGGCGAGTACGGCTCGATCGACAAGACGTCGGCCGACCCGGCGAACAACAGGTACCGCGCCGACTACGCGCGAACCCTGGTGTCCACCGCCAAGAAGTACGGTGCGGCCACCGCGTACTGGGACAACGGCCACAACGGGCAGTACGGTTTCGCGCTGTTCGACAGGAACTCCGCGACGGTGACCCAGCAGGGCATCATCGACGCCATCATGGCGGGCTGACCGCGATCGGAGGGGTGCCCGCGGCGCCGGGGCACCCCTCTAGGCTTGCCCCTCGGGGGTGACACGACGGTGGACATACGAGGCTCCCGGCCGCCGGTGCGGCGGGCCGACCACACCGCGATCGTGGGTTGCGACCTGTTCCTCGACGGCGTGGCGGTGGAGAGCCCCGGCTCGGCCGCCGACCTGGCGCTGCTGCACGAGCGGGCGCGCGAGCGCGACGGCGGGTTCGTCTGGCTCGACCTGCACGAGCCCACCGAGGCGGCGCTCACCCGGGTCGCCACGGTGTTCGGGCTGCACCCGCTCGCGATCGAGGACATCCTGCAGCGGGAGCAGCGGGTCAAGGTCGAGCGGTACGACGACGTGGTGTTCCTGGTGGTGCGGGCCGCCCACTACGCCGAGCACGAGCGGTTCACCGCGACCAGCGAGATCGTCAGCACCGGTTTCGTGCGTCTCTTCGTCGGCCCGCACTTCGTGATCGCCGTCCGTCAGGGCACGGTGGTGGAGCTGGGCTCGCTGCGCCTGGACCTGACCGCCATCCCGGAGCGGCTGGCCGGCGGCCCGTGGGCGGTGGCGCACGAGATCCTGGACCGGCTCGTCGACGGCTACGTGGACATCGCGGGCGCCATGCAGACCGACGTCGACCTGACCGAGGCGGCCGTCTTCACCCCCGGCTCGACGGTGGCGATCGAGCAGATCTACCAGCTCAAGCGTCAGCTGATGAAGTTCAAGGCGGCGGTGCTGCCGCTGCACCGCCCGCTGGTGGCGCTGGCTGGCAAGCAGTTCGCCGACCTGCCGAAGGAGATCCACCGCTACCTGCGCGACGTCGCCGACCACCACACCGCGGCGGTCGAGGAGGTCGTCGCCCTCGACGAGGTGCTCAACGTGCTGCTGCAGGCCCGCCTCACCCAGGTCACCGTGGAACAGAACAACGACATGCGCCGGATCGCCTCGTGGGCCGCCATCGCCGCGCTGGTCACCACGATCGCCGGCGTCTACGGCATGAACTTCACCCACATGCCGGAGCTGGGCTGGCGCTACGGATACCCGACGGTTGCCCTGTTCATGCTGCTCAGCGGCACCGCCCTGTACCGTTCGCTGCGCCGGGCGGGCTGGCTGTGACGGCCGGGATCAACCGCCGGCGAACGGGCCCGCCCCGGTGAAGGCGTAATCGGCGAAGCGGGCGCCGATCAGCTGGTGGGCCTCCGCGCCGGGGTGCAGCCCGTCGGGGAGCGGCAGGTCGGCGGCGTCGTCCGGACCGTACAGCGAGGTGCCCTCCAGGAAGTGCAGGTTCTTGTCGGCGGCCCGGCGGTCGGCCAGCGAACGCAGCTCACGCCGGATGACCTGCAGCGTCAGGCGGCCGCCGGCGGTGTCGCCGGGCGTCCCGGTGGCCAGGAACCGCACCTGGCCGCTGCCGATCGAGGCGGGGTCGATCGCGCCGGGGCCGGGCGTGTCCTCGTGGATGCCGCAGAACAGTGGCGAGATCAGCACCAGCGGCACGTCGGGGTGGCCGTCGCGGATGGTGTCGAGGAAACCGTGGACGGCCGGGACGAACGTGCGGACCCGCATCCCGTCCAGGTTGACCACGTTGATGCCGAGCTTGAGGCTGATCAGGTCGGCGGGGCTGTCGCGGATGACCCGGGCCAGGAACGCGTCGACGAGCGCGCTGCCGCCCAGGCCGAGGTTGCGCAGCTCCACCCCGGCACGGCGGGCGGCGACGGCCGGCCAGATCTCGCTGGGCGCCGTCGCGTTCGAACCATGGCTGATCGAGCTGCCGTGGTGCACCCACAGCCGGCGCACGGTGGTGTCGGGCTCGATCGGGGCGTCGGCACGCAGGTCGACCAGCTCGATGCTCTCGTTGTGCGGCAGCCAGATCTCGACCTGGCGGCGGCCGGCGGGCAGCCCGGCGACGGTGGTGGTGTGCGACGGGCCGGCGTGGAAGGCGGTCGCGCCGGTGGCGAGGTCGACCTCGATGGTGTCGCCGCCGGTCAGCTCGTCACGCAGGGCCAGGTCACCGTCGATCCGGACGTCGACGCGGCCGCGGGGCCGCTCCACGCCGGGATAGGCGATGCGGGTCGGGTGGGTGACCAGCTCGATACGGGTCGCCGTGGTGGCGAAGACGAGACGGACACCGGACGGCTGGCTCTGCATCGACAGCAGCTGCCCGTCCGGGAACTGGTCGCGCACCCACGCGGGCAGCCGGTGCGGCCGCAACCCGCGGGCGGTGACCTCGGTCTCGGCGGCGCCGCGCAGCAGCTCGGACGGGACTGGCATCAGGATTTCCTTTCAGCGGGCGACGATCCGGCGGCGGGCGCCGGCCAGGATCGGAAGGCGACGTCGAGCGCGTCGAGCGCCCGCCGCCAGGAGAGATCGGGGTCGGGCTCGCGGTGCGCGATACTGCCGTTGGCCTGCAGCGCGAGGAACCCGTTGACGGTCGCGGCGAGCAGCCGCACGGCGTGGACCAGCTCGCTCTCCGGCAGGGGGTATCCGCGCAGCACCGCCAGGGTCAGCCCGGCCACCCGGCCGGCCGCCTCGGACCGGACGGTCGCCTCGGTGGCGGGCCGTTGCAGGGCCGTCCAGCGGCCGGGGAACTCCCGGGCGTAGTCGCGGTGCGCGCCGGCCAGGGCGGTGAGCGCGTCGTGGCCGGCGCGGCCGCCGATCGCCAGGGCGATCCGATCGGCGAGCTCGCCGAGGGCCAGCCGGTGCACACCCTCGACGAGCGCCGACCGGTCACGGACGTGGGAGTAGAGGCTCGCGGTCTGCACTCCGAGACCGCGAGCCAGGGCGGACAGGGTGATCGTGTCGAAGCCGTCCCGGTCGGCCAGGTCGGCGGCCGCGGCGATGACGGCCGCCGAGGTCAGGTTCGCGCGTGCCACACCAACAAACTACAGGCATAAGGCGAAAACCTAAAGCTATTAGGTACGGCACTCGCGAACCGGGTCGCGCAAGAGGTTCAAGCGTCAACCGAGTGAAGCCACCAGCGCCGCACATCGACGGTCAGGGCGGCCCGCAGGCCCCGTGCCGGGTCACCGGTCATGACCGCGGTCCGGGTGGCGGCCAGGTCGTCACGGAACACCATGTCACTCGCCAGGTGGCGGGCCGACCCGCGACACCCGGACAGCGCGTACACCTCGTCGCAGACGTCCTAGACGAGTAAGTCCTAACTCAGGTCAGTGGTCGTAGGCGATCAAGGACCTGGTCAAGGGCTGGCCGGTGGCGCGGTTGTGCCAGATCGCGGCG
>NZ_FONV01000021.1 GCF_900113015.1 Actinoplanes philippinensis | reverse complement strand
GGGCGGGGGTGGCGACTGCGGTGGCGTTCATGCCCGATCAGATCGGGCGGCTGTCTCAACGCAACCTCAAGCCCCTCTCAGGACCCGCGCAAGGAATTCCGGTCCTCGACGGGTAGGGTGCAGCGGTGCCAAAGCGGGGTGTGCTGGTCGGGGTCGGTGCTGTCGTCACCGCGCTGCTCGTCGTCGGCGCCTGGTTCGCGCCCGTGCCGTATGTCATCCGGGAGCCCGGTCCGGTTCTGGACGTTCTCGGACCGGAGGTGATCACCGTGACCGGCGCGGACGTGTCCGCCTCCACCGGTCAGCTGCTGCTCACCACCGTCGAGGTCATCGACGGGATCGACGCGGCCGCCGCCGCCCGGATCTGGTTCGACGACCGGGACGCGCTGATCCCGCGTGAGGCGATCTTCCCGGCCGGGCAGAGCACCGAGCAGGTGGTGCAGACCAACCAGGAGATGTTCGCGACGTCGGAGAACACCGCGATCGACGTGGCCCTCGGCAAGGTCGGGCGCCCGGCCGGGGTCCGGGTGGCGATCAAGGTCGACGAGGTGGGCGGCCCCAGCGCCGGTCTGATGCTCACCCTCGGCATCATCGACAAGCTCACCGCCGCCGACCTCACCGGCGGGCACGTGATCGCCGGCACCGGGCAGATCGCCGCCGACGGCACGGTCGGCCCGATCGGCGGCATCACCCAGAAGCTGTACGGCGCCGACGTCGACTGGTTCCTGGTCCCGGCGGCCAACTGCGCGGAGGCGCTCGGCGTCGTGCCGCCCGGCCTGACGCTGGCCCGGGTCGCCACCGTCGACGACGCCCTGCTCGCCCTGAGGACGATCGCCGCCGGCGGCAGACCGGCCACATGCTGACGCCGCTGGTCCTCCTCGTCGACGACCTGCGCTCGTTCACCGACGGCCGCCCGGCCCACGTGGCCCGTACCAGCACCGACGGCGTCGCGCTGCTCGGCCGGCACCGCGCGCACCGCGTCGACGAGCTGTGGCTCGATCACGACCTGGGCGGCGACGACACGATCTGGCCGGTGGTCGAGGTGCTCGAACACGCCGCCTTCCACGGCCGGCCCTTCGACGTGGGCGTCGTCGTCATCCACTCGGCCAATCCCGCCGGGGCGGCGAAGATGGCGCAGGCCCTCCGGCGCTGGGACTACCCGGTCCGGGTCGCTTCGGGTGATCCGGCGGTGGGCTACCGGCACGGCGATTGATCAGGTTCACCGCTGTCCCCATGGCCCCCGTCGCCCTGCCTGGCGAGGCCTCGGGGCCTCCGCGCCGACGGCGCCGGGATCATGGTGGGATAGGTTCACCGGCATGGCGGACGACACCCAGCGCGCTGTGACCCTGCACCGCACGAGCCTCGGGCAGTATGAGGTTCGTAATGCCCGCGGCGGCACGATGACCATCGGCGTCGGCGACGGCGCGGATTTCACCCCGGTGGAGTTGCTGCTCGCCGCGCTCGGTGGCTGCACCGGCGCGGATGTCGACTTCATCACCAGCAAGCGCGCCGAGCCCGACGACTTCACCGTCCACGTGACCGCCGACAAGGTCCGTGACGAGACCGGTGGCAACCGGTTGATCAACCTGGTGGTCCGGTTGCAGGCGACGTTCCCGGAGGGCGCCGGCGGCGACGCGGCCCGCGAGATGCTGCCCCGCGCGGCGCGCATGTCACACGACCGGCTCTGCACCGTCTCGCGCACGATCGAGCTCGGCACTCCGGTCGACACCCGCACGGAGTAGGGTCCGTTTCGGAATGCGACCGGGGCTACGGCGTGGCCGGCGCCCCCGTCTCCACGGTGGTGCCGTGCACCTCGACCAGACCCGCCGGCACGGGGGCACGGAGACGCACGCGGGGCGGAGGGGTCACCCACCACGACGGATCTGACGGGCCGGCGCGGGGAAGGCGCCCCGGCCGAGGGCGGCCCGCATGGTGAGCACGCACCGGTCGCGGGCCGTGTCCACCCGGGAGCGGTCGTAGTGCTTCTCCAGGTTCATCTCGGCGTCGCTGGTGCGCAGCGGTTTCTGCCAGGCCGCTTTCATCTGCTCACCGACCTCGGACTTCGCCTCGTTGGCCAGGTGACGGTAGGCGGCGGCGACCGCGGGCGCCTCGATGTCGAGCAGCGCCTGGTGGAACGCGAGCCGCGAGTAGATCCGGCTCACCTCCTCGGTCAGCTGCTGACGGCCGTCGACCGAGCCGGTCCGGCGCCGGATCCGATAGGGCATCTCGGCGTAGTCCTCGATGACGCTGAGCGCCTCACCGAACGCCCGGGCCCGCCGCTCACGCCGTGCCGCCCGCTGGTTGAGGGCGTAGGTCAGCAGCGCGGTGAGCACCGCACCGACGATGGCGATGACGGGCACGAGCACCGCCGTGGTCTGCGCGGCCGTCCACCCCATGCTGCGAGGACCCTCCGGACGTCAGATCTGGTGAAGGACGTCGATGATTCTCGCAGCAGCGCCCGGCTCCCACTGATCCGGGCCCGGCCCGAAGAGGCGATTGATCCCGTTCTGGCAGGGCAGGGCGGCGAACGACTCCGGATCCTCGCGGTGGTGGCGGCTCAGCCAGGCGACGGCCTCCCGGTGGGCCGGCCCCGGCGCCGAGAGATAGACCGGGTCGGGGACGTTGAAGAGCAGACACTCCACAAGGTACGACGGAGCGGTCCCCTCCTCGAGAAGGTGCTCGGCCTCGGCCCAGCGGCGGGCACGCTTGACCGCCCGGACGGCCTGTTTGAAGCGGCCGCCGGTGCGCAGGTCCTTGACATCGCCGTGCAGCCGGTGCTGTTTGGGGAAGTTGACGATCGGCCGGCCCTGCTGGTCGCGGAAGAACACCCCCTGCTCGTAGTGCGGGGAGCCGGGCACCGGATACCAGCGGTGCTCGGTGGCGACGAGGATGTCGACCATCTCGGCGAAGAGCGAGTCGGGGTCGTCGACGTTGAGGCAGCGCCGTCCCATCCGGACGATGTGGGACTCCCCCAGCACGGTGAGGACGTCGTCGCGGAACCGCTCCCACCCATGGCCCGGCTCAGTGAGCATCAGGACCAGGTCGATGTCGCTGTCGTGGCCGAGGTGGGTGCCGTTGACCCGCGACCCCTGGCCGAAGATCTCGAACGGCCGAGAATACGGCCCCAGCTCCCGGCGCAGCTCGCTCGCGGCCCACGACAGGAGGAACTCGCCGTCCATCCGTCGTCGCATCGAAACCGGACGAGCCCGCATGGCTCCAGTATGCCTCGCCGCGCCGCTGGCGGACTCCGGGCAGGCCGGGCGGCGTCAGGCCGGGCGGCGTCAGGCGGGCAGCGTCAGGCGGGCAGCGTCAGGCGGGCGGGCGGCGTTCAGGCCGGGCGGCGTCAGGCCGGGTCGTGGTCGGGGCAGGTGACGCGTAGCTCGGCGTCGCCGAACGGGGCGTCGACGAAGTCGCAGTGGTGCGGCCGCAGCGGGTCGGCGTGCGCCTGCGGCACGAAGAACCGGCAGGTCAGGCACATCTGCGAGACCGGGATCGCGCGGCGGTCCTGCAGCTCGCGCATGAGGTGGGTCATGCCGCGCAGCATGGCCGCGAAGTCGGCGGGGTCGAGCGCCGACACGGCGTCGGTGAGTTTCTCCGACTGGATGGCGAGCCGCGCCGCCTCGTCGTGGCCGGCCGGGGTGAGGCCGAGCAGCATCACCCGGGCGTCGCCGGGGTCGCGGCCGGCGTCGACGAGCTCCTTCTTGCGCAGCACCTTCACCGCGTCGGAGACGGTCGGCGGGGTGGAGGCGAGCGCCGTGACGATCTCGCCCTGCCGCAGCGCCCCGCCCCGGCCGTGCAGCAGCAGGATGATGTCGGCCTGCAGCGGGGACAGGTGGTGCGGCCCGGCGTTGCGCCACGCCTCCATCCGCACGGCCTGGCCGAGCCGGGCGAGCCCGACGAGGAGCTGACCGGTCGGCGGCATCCCGGGCACATCCGCCACGAGCTTCACCCCCCGGCCGCACATCGTACTTGCTTGGCACTGGCAAGTAGTGGGCACGGCTACCACCGCACCCACTACTTGGGAGTGCCAATTATCTAGGTCACGAAGAGACCGCCGGGAAGTCCAGCGTGGTCTGGCCGACCGAGTTGAAGTAGTTGGTGAAGGTGTTGAGCGCGACGGCGGCCACGATCTCGCCGATCTCGCCGTCGCCGTATCCGGCCTTGCGGACCGCCGCGAGGTCGTCGTCGGAGACGAAGCCCTTGGTGGCGATGATCTGCCGGGCGAAGGTCAGCGCCGCCTCGACCTTGGGGTCCGACGCGCGGGCGTCCCGGCCGGCGACCAGGTCGTCCTCCGAGACACCGGCGCGGGCGCCGAGGACCGTGTGTGCGGCGAGGCAGTAGTCGCACTCGTTCTGCACGGCGGCGACCAGTGCGATCTGCTCCTGCACCCGGGCCGGCAGCAGCCCCTTGGACAGCGCGCCGGAGAACTGCAGGTAGGCGTCGAGGACGGCGGGCGAGTTGGCCATCGCCCGCATCATGTTGGGGGTGACGCCGAGGGCGCGCTCGACCCGGTTCAGCAGGGTCCGGGCCTGGCCTTCGGCGGCGGCGGGGTCGACGGTGGCGATACGAGACATCAGATTCTTCCCTTCGCGATAACTCTTGGCACTGCCAACTATATGACCGGACATCACTCCTGTCGCTGTGGCCTCGAACACATGCCGCGAACGGAACTTTTGGTCCGTACACAGAAAAGTTTTGACCTTAATCATTGAAAGATCTGGACGTCCTAATAGAACTCATCCAGGATGTTCACAACCTTGAATCACACCCGTAACCGGGGAGCGCAGATGAGACGTCTGTCCGTGGTCACCCTTATGATTTCCGCAGTCATAGTCGCGCCGGCACCGGCGTTCGCTGTCGATCCACCGCCGCCGCAGGAGCCGGGGGTGACGCTCCGGACCTACGACATCGGGGTGCCGCTGAGCCGGGTCTGCGAGCTCAAACCCGGGCAGACGCCCAACGTGGACAAGCTGATGCCCACGATCGACTGGTCGACCGACGAGCAGTTCGGGCTGCAGTCCAACTTCGTCACGCACGCCATCGCCAACCTGACCGCGCCCGCCGCCGGGGCGTACACGTTCCGGCTGACCAGCGACGACGGCTCGAAGCTGTGGATCGACGACGAACTGGTCATCGACCACGACGGCCTGCACGGCAACGTGCCCAAGGACGGCGCCGTCGAGCTGACCGCCGGCCTGCACCCGCTGCGCGTCGAGCACTTCGAGCGCGACGGCGGCCAGGAGCTGCGCCTGGCCTGGAAGGCCCCGGGCGCCGCCGACTTCACCACCGTGCCGTCCACCGCGCTGAGCACCGACGCCGGTGTGGTCCGGGTGACCGCGCCCGGCCGCAAGGAGTGCGTCTCCGGCACCGACACCCCCGGCGACGGGCTGCCGCTGACCGCGGTGAACCCCGGGTACACCCTCACCGACCTGCGCCCGCCGGGCTTCGAGCCGCAGGTCACCGGCATCGCCTGGCGGCCCGACAAGAAGATGGTGATCACCACCTGGGGTGGCACCGACAAGGTCGAGGGCAAGGTCTACCTGGTCTCGAACGTGACCGGGAAGACCGGACCGGGCAGCGTCAAGTACCAGGAGATCGCGAGCGGGCTCAAGGAGCCGATGGGCGTGGCCGTGGTCGACGGCATGGTCTACGTGTCACAGAAGCACGAGCTGACCGAGCTGCGCGACACCGACGGCGACCAGGTGCTCGACACCCGGCGTACGGTCGCGGTCTGGCCCTTCGGCGGCAACTTCCACGAGTTCGCGTTCGGCCTGCTCTACCGCAACGGCAACTTCTACCTCAACCTCTCGGTGTCGATCAACCTCGGCGGCGAGACCACCGATCCGCAGCCGGTCGGCGGGCGCGGCACCCACATCGTGGTCAACCGCAAGAGCGGCCAGGTCACCACGGTCGCCGGCGGCTTGCGCACCCCGAACGGCATCGGCTGGGGTCCGGGCAACTCGATCTACGTCACCGACAACCAGGGCGGCTGGCTGCCCTCGTCGAAGCTGATCAAGATCGAGGACGAGGCGTTCTACAACCACTACACCAACCCCGACGGGCCGTACGACGCGCAGCCGGTGACCCGCCCGGTGCTGTGGCTGCCGCAGAACCAGATCGGCAACTCCCCCAGCACGCCCGTCCTGCTGGAATCCGGCCCGTACCGTGGCCAGTTCCTGATCGGTGACGTCACCTACGGCGGCCTGCAGCGCGCGGCGCTGGAGACTGTCGAAGGCGTCGAGCAGGGCGCGGTCTTCCGGCACACCCAGGGCCTGGAGGCGGGCATCAACCGGGTGTCGGCCGGCCCGGACGGCGCGATCTACGTCGGCGGGCTCGGCGCGGACGGCAACTGGGGCCAGGAGGGCAAGCTCCGGTTCGGCCTGCAGAAGCTCACCCCGAACGGCACGTCGGTCTTCGACATGAAGTCCATGAAGGCCACGAACGACGGCTTCAAGATCGAGTACACCGAGCCGCTGTCCGACGCGACCGTGGCCAAGCTGCCTGCCGCCTATCAGCTGGAGCAGTGGCGGTACGCGCCGACCGCGCAGTACGGCGGTCCGCAGGTCGACACCGAGACCCTGACGGTGACCGCCGCCAAGGTCTCCGGCGACCGCAGGACCGTCACGCTGACCGTGCCCGGCCTGCGCCGGGACCGGGTGGTGCACCTGCGCTCGCCGCGGCCGTTCGCGTCCCGGGACGGCGAGACCCTGTGGAGCACCGAGGCGTGGTACACGATGAACGAGCTGCCCGGCAAGCAGCCGCAACCGGTCTACTACGAGGCCGAGGAGGGTTACCGGGAGGGCGCCGCCGGCCTGGCGACCGACCACCGCGGCTACTCGGGCATCGGGTTCGCCGCCGGCTTCGGCAGCCTCAACGCGTCCACCACGATGCACGTCACCGTGGACAAGGCCGGCGACTACGCGCTCGGGCTGCGCTACTCCAACGGCCCGAACCCGTTCAGCGGCACCAAGACGATCAGCCTGCACGTCAACCACCGCAAGATCAGACAGGTGTCGCTGCCGAGCACCGTCACCTGGGAGGAGTGGGCGACCGTCACCGAGACCGTGAGCCTGCGCAAGGGCGCCAACACCATCCAGTTCCGCGTCGACGCCCTCGACACCGGCCACGTCAACCTCGACCTGATCAGCCTCCGGCGGCCGGCCGGGCGGATCGCCCTCTTCGACGGCAAGGATCTCGACAACTGGCTGCACACCGACGGCCGCCGCGCCCAGTGGCCGCTGATCCCCGGCGACGCCACCGAGGTCTGCTGCGGTGACCTGCGGACCAAGGACGCGTACGGCGACTACAAGCTGCACGTCGAGTTCAAGGTTCCGCTGCTGCCGGACGACGTGACCGGCCAGAACCGCGGCAACAGTGGCGTCTACCAGCAGGAACGCTACGAGGTGCAGATCCTCGACTCGTTCGGGGACACCACCTTGGCCAACAACGAGGCCGGTGCGATCTACACGGTCAAGGCGCCGGACGTCAACGCCGCGACCGCGCCGGAGACGTGGCAGACGTACGACATCACGTTCCGCGCCGCCCGCTACGGCGCCGACGGGACGAAGACCGAGAACGCGCGGATCACCGTCGTCTGGAACGGCCGTACCGTGCACGACAACGTCGAGATCCCGAACGGGACCGGCGGCAACATCCCGGAGGGCCCGGCCACCGGCGCCATCCGCCTGCAGGACCACGGCAACAAGGTCCAGTACCGCAACATCTGGATCGAACCGGCCGCCTGACGGTTCCCGTGTGCCCCGGCGGTGCGGCCGCCGGGGCACACGGCACGGTCTCCCGGTCGCGTCCGGCAGACGGCCGGTCAGGAGCCGGCGACCTGCCCGGCCAGGCGCTGCGCCACCGAGGCGACGACCTCCGGCGCCGGCTCGATCCAGCTGGCGAAGCGGCCGCCGATCGCGTGGTCGAGCATCCTCTCGTGGTCGTCGGCGGCGACGCCGGCCGCTTCCAGGAACCAGCGCAGGACCGTGGTGCAGCAGCTGTACCAGCCGGACTCGTAGCCGGTGCGGTCGCCGACAGCGGTCACCAGGTGGGCGACCGCTCGCTCCCAGCCGTCCAGGTCGCTCTCACCGACCGCCCAGCACCAGCCGAGCGCCCACCGGCCGTACCGCTCGGTGAAGCCGATCGAGACGCTCTCCAGCCACAGATCCTGCAGCCGCCAGTCCGCGCCCTGTGCCGGGAGGGTCTCGGCGGTGACGAGTCCGGCGGCCACATCCGCGACGGTCGCCGGGTCGAACCCGTGAGTGTGCGGATCGACGTCGGCCCAGTTCAGGGTCGTCGGGTGGGGAAGCTTCCGGGTGTAGTCCCCCGGGTTCCACCGGCTGATGCCGGGCGCTTTCACGGCCCGCCACGCCGCCGGCTCCTCGACGCCGTCGCCGGCGGCCGGCGCGGTGAGCCGGCCACCGGAGCCGGCGGCCGGCGCGGTCGCCGTGAACCGGCCACGGGAGTCGGTGGCGAGCTCCACCGTCAGCTCGTGCCAGGCGACCAGGGCCTGTGCGAGGCGGTCCAGGGTCTCGTCCGGCGTGGTCAGCGGCAGGTCGACCGTGCACCAGATCGGGATGACGCCGCGATTCTCGTAATCCTCCAGGACCACCGTGTGCGCCCAGCCGACCGCCCACGGGCCGAGACGCTCGACCAGCGCCTCGGTCATCCGGTCGCGCCAGAAGTCGGCGAGGCGCCAGTCGGTGCCGGGCGGCGGAACGTCGGCGGCCGGGGGCAGTGAGCGCACCAGTGCGGCGACAGCGGCCGGGTCGAAGCCGGGGCGGCCGGCGGGGTCGACGTCGGTCCAGGTGAGACGCTGGAAATCGGGCAGGTCGACGCGGTCCTGGGGCACGGCGATGGTCCCTCCGTCAGGTAGCCGGGACGATCCTCCGCCGGCGGCGTGTGCCGAGCAAGCACATCACACCGGCGGCGAGCAGGAGCGCGCCGGACCAGCCGGCGGCCGGGCCGGTGACCGGGAGGTCGTCGCGGCGGCCGAGGACGCGGACCTCGCTGACGCCGGTGATCGGGGTCAGCCCGTCGGCGGTGACGGTGATGGTCACCTCGCCCGTGTCGCCGGGCCGGGCCGACCGCGACGCCGACACCTCGACCGGCAGGTACGCCTCGACGGTCTCGCCCTCGAACGACAGGCCGCGTGGATCGGTGCAGACGACGCGGGCCGGGGACGGTGTGGCGCAGTCGCCGCCGCCCTGGGCGACCGGCGTGATCCGTACCCCGCTGACGCCCTTGAGGTCGTAGGTGACCGTCACGCCGCGCAACGTCGCCGGGCCGGTCGTGGACCACAGGCTCGGGCCGAGCGGATCGATAGCGGCGCCGCCCACCGGCACCTGGACGTCGGGGAACCCGGCGCCGACCGGTCCGTCACTGGCGTGGCTCTGATCAGGCAAGACAGGCCACCGTCCGGTGCAGGCCGTCCTCGTCGACGACGCCGTGAGTGATGCCGGTGAAGCCGGGCCACCGGTGCGCCAGGATCTGCTCGTACCGCAGGAACCGCACGATCGACGCGCTGATCCGTTCTCCCGGCACCAACAGCGGGATCCCCGGCGGGTACGGCGTGAGCAGCACCGCGGTGACACGCCCGGCCAGTTTCTCCACCGGCACGTGCTCCACCCGTCCGGCGGCCATCGCGGTCCACGCGTCGGCCGGGATGGTCACCTGCTCGACCGGCTCGGTGTAGACGGCAGTGGTCAGTTCGGCCAGGTCCGCGTCCCGGTAGGTGCCGTGCAGGGCCTCGCACAGGTCACGCAGCCCGCGCCGGGCGTACTCCGGGAAGGCTTTCGCGAAGGCGGGCATCAGCCGTTCGATCGCCGCGTTGCCGTCGTAGGCGCTCTTGAACCGGTGCAGTTCGGCGACCAGCGAGTTCCACCGGCCCTTGGTGATGCCGATGGTGAAGAGCACGAACAGCGAGTAGAGGCCGGTCTTCTCCACCACCACCCCGTGCTCGGCGAGGTAGCGGGCCAGCACCACGCCGGGGATGCTCGGCGAGCCGGGCGCGCTGAACTCGCCGTGCACGGTCAGGCCCGGCGTCGTCAGGGTGACCTTGATCGGGTCGAGCATGGTGAACCCGTCGTCGACCCGGTCGAAGCCGTGCCAGGCGGCGTCCGCGGTCAGCTCCCACTCGGTCCGCTCGGCCAGCCCGGTGCGCGCCGGGGTGTCCGGGCCCCACACGCCGAACCACCAGTCGCCGTCCGCGGCCCGTTCGTCGCCGACCCGGATGATCGCGCGCCGGAACTCCATCGCCTCGGTGATCGTCTCCTCGACCAGCGCCGGGCCCCGCCGGCCGGCCATCATCTCCGCCGACACGTCGCAGCTGGCGATGATCGCGTACTGCGGACTGGTCGACGTGTGCATCCGGTACGCCTGGGCGAACACCCGCTCGTCGAAGTGGCCGTCGGTGGTGTCCTGGACCAGGATCTGCGACGCCTGCGACAGCCCGGCGAGCAGCTTGTGGGTGGACTGGGTGGCGTAGACGACGGTGCGGCCGGTGCGGTCCCGGTCGTTGGCGACGCCGTGCATGCCCTCGTAGAACGGGTGGAAGGCGGCGTGCGGCAGCCACGCCTCGTCGAAGTGGATCGCGTCCACCACGCCGTCGAGGCTGCGGCGCAACTCGTCGGCGCGGTAGATGATCCCGTCGTAGGTGGACTGGGTCAGCGTCAGCAGCCGGATCGGCCGGCTCTTGTCGGCGATCAGCGGACTGGCCTCGATCTTCTCCTGCAACGCCGCGGCGGTGAACTCGCGTCGCGGGATCGGCCCGATCACCCCGGCCTTGTTGCGGGCCGGCATCAGATAGATCGGCACGGCCCCGGTCAGGATGATGGCGTGCAGCACCGACTTGTGACAGTTGCGGTCGACGGCCACGATGTCACCCGGCCCCACCAGCGAGTTCCACACGATCTTGTTGGAGGTGGAGGTGCCGTTGGTGACGAAGTAGAGGTGGTCGGCGCGGAACGTGCGGGCGGCGAGACGCTCGCTGTCGGCGATCGGGCCGCTGTGGTCGAGCAGTTGCCCCAGATCCTCCACCGCGTTGCACACGTCGGCACGCAGCAGGTTCTCGCCGAAGAACTCGTGGAACAGGGTGCCGACCGGGCTCTTCAGGAACGCGGTGCCGCCGGAGTGGCCGGGGCAGTGCCAGGAGTAGGCGCCGTCGCCGGCGTACCGCAGAAGGGCCTCGAAGAACGGCGGAGGCAGCTGGCCCAGATAGTGGCTCACCTCACGGTGGATCTTCCGGGCCAGGAAGTCGGGCGTGTCCTCGTACGCGTTGACGACCCCGTCGATCCTCGCCAGCACCGGCTGGGGTATCCCGCGGGCCGTCAACTGCTCCCCGAACAGCAGGATCGGGACCCGGTCGTTGTACCCGCGGACGGTGTGCACGAAGTCGGCCGCAGCCCCGACGGCGGGGGCGTCCGGCGGCACCGTGTAGACGACGGCCGAGCTGGACCGGGCGACGTGCGCGAGCATCCCGGTGTCCCGCCCGTCCCCGCCGAACCGCCGCAGCTCCAGCCCGGCCCGTCCCAGGGCGGCTTCGAGCATCTCCAGCGGCCGCCAGGCGCCGGCCGGTGCGGGCGTGACGATCGTGACCGGAAACGACACCGTGGACCGTCCTCTCACCGCCGGGCTCGCCGTGACCCTAGCCAGGCGCGCAGCGGCCGGTCCGGCGATCAGGACGCGGGTCCCCGATGCGGGTGACGCGGCGCTCAGCCGGCCCGGCCGCGGCGCAGCGGCGCCCGTACCCCGCCGGAGAGCGGGGAGTCGTGCAGTTCGAGGGTGTCCAGTTCGGCGTTCGCCGGCACGTCGAAGACCAGCTTGCCGGACACCTTCTCGCCGGGGGCGAGCTTCCGCAGGAACGCCTCCACGCCTCGGTTGGCGTAGAGGCCGGCCAGCTCGTCGCTGTCGTAGGCGGCGCCGTCGGTGCCGTACGCCGTCTGGGCCTGTCCGACGAAGTATTTCGAGCCGTCGCCGATGTTGCGCACGGTCAGGCTGATCACGCAGAACCTGCCCTCGGCGGTACGTTTCAGGTGTTCCAGGCCGACGGTGGTCTTCGAGCAGTCCATCCGGGTGACGGTGAACTCGAACTTCCCGTCGCGTACCGCCTCGCCGGGCGCCGGACCGGACGGGGCGGCCCGGACCGCCTGCGCGGGCGGCCCGGTGGTGGCCGTCCCGGCGGCGGGTAGGCCGTGGCTGAACTGCTCGGCGGCGATCCCGGCGGCGAACAGCGCGATCACCGCGAGGGCCGACACCAGGACCGCCACCGTCACCTTGACCGGGGAGACGCTCCTGGCGGCGCGGACCGGGCGGCGCTGCTGACGAAGGTCGTGCGACATCTGACCACTCCACGGGACCGGGCCGACTTCACTCCCCTCACTGTCAGCTACCGGGCGATGCCTAACCAGTTAACCTGCCTGATCGGTGGCATTCTTCGCTCGAAAGGACAATCGGGGGCTACCGCCCGGCGGCGACCGCGGCGATCGCCTCCTCGCGGGTGTCGCCGAACCGCAGCGGCGCGAAGTGTCCGTCCTGGTCGCGGCCGCAGCGCACCAGGACCCCCGCCACCAGCCCGGCCTTCGGCGGATCCCAGGTCACCAGCGGCGAGAACCGGGTGTCCGCCCCGGCTGCCGCGTCGGCGATCCGCTCCGCGGCCGGGACCTCGGGGGACGGCTGGTCCGACATCCACCCGAAGACCCGCCCGGCGCGCACCTCGGCGCCGTCCAGGGTCGCGCACCACAGCGGGTACGCCTGCGCTATCACCGCCATCCGACCGTCCCTCTCCCCGCGCCGATCCCGTCCTCCCCGCGCCATTCTCCCGGCGGCCGGGGTGGCCGGTCTGCCGATTCGGCAAGCCTGCATAAGCCCTTACTTAAACTCGCTAAGTTTCTGGCCGCGCGCCGTTGACCCGCGCCGGACACCGGCTTACCGTGACATCGGCCACAGTCGATACAGGGAGGGCTCGTCCATGAGGAGCCGCATCGTCGTTCTCCTGGCGGCGCTGGTCAGCGCGCTGGCCGCGACCGCGCCGGCCACGGCGGCCCCACCACCGCCGGGCGGGTTCGTCGTCCGCGACGGCTCCCGGCTGATGCTCGACGGGCGGACGTTCCGCTTCGGCGGGACCAACAACTACTACCTGTTCTACAAGAGCCGGGCGATGGTCGACGACGTGCTCGACGACGCGCGGGCGGCCGACTTCACCGTGCTGCGCACCTGGGCGTTCGGGCTGATCGGCAACGCCGACGGCAGCAACTCGGTGGCGCCCGCCCCGGACGGCGTCCACTTCCAGTACTGGGACGGCACGAAGCCCGCCGTCAACGACGGGCCGGACGGCCTGGAACGGCTCGACTACGTCATCGCCGCGTCGCGGCAGCGCGGGCTCAAGCTGGTGCTGCCGCTGACCAACAACTGGTCCGACTTCGGCGGCATCGATCAGTACGTACGCTGGCGCGGCGGCTCGTACCACGACGAGTTCTACACCGACCCGGTGATCAAGGGCTGGTACAAGGACTGGATCAACCATGTACTGAATCGCGTCAACACGATCACCGGCGTCAAGTACAAGGACGACCCGACCGTCATGACGTGGGAACTCGGCAACGAACCCCGCTGCAAGGGCTCCGGCGTCTACCCGCAGAGCAGCGCCTGCACCACCACGACGGTCACCGCCTGGGCCGACGAGATGTCCCGGCACATCAAGTCGGTCGACGCCAGACACCTGGTCAGCGTCGGCGACGAGGGCTTCTTCTGCGACGGGCCGGACGCGCCGGACTGGATCGACAACTGCGGCGAAGGGGTGGACACCATCGCCCTGACGAAACTGCCGGCCATCGACGTGATGTCGTACCACCTCTACCCGGACGGTTGGGGCAACCGCACCCCGCAGTGGGGCTCCGGCTACATCACCCGGCACAACGAGGCGGCGAGGAAGCTCGGCAAGGCGGTGATGCTCGGTGAGTTCGGGTGGAGGAACAAGAACACCCGCAACCCCGTCTACCAGCAGTGGCTGAACGACTTCACCCGTACCGGCGGCTCTGGTTTCCTGTATTGGATCCTCTCCGGATCGCAGGACGACGGGACGCTGTATCCGGACTACGACGGCTTCACCGTCTACTGCCCGAGCCCGGTGTGCACGACCATCGGCAACGCGAGCAACGAGATCGCCTCGGGTCAGCGGTCGCTGCCGCCGGTCGCCGACCACGACACCGCGGTCACCGAATTCGACACCGCCGTGACGTTGCGGCCGACCGCCAACGACATCGGTTACCGCAGCCCGATCCAGCCGGCCAGTGTCGACCTCGACCCGTCCGCTGCCGGCCGGCAGCGGACGCTGACGGTCGCCGGCGGCACGTTCACGGTGACCGCGGCCGGCGCTCTCACCTTCACCCCGGACAGCGGCTCCACCGGCCGGGCCACCCTGTCCTACACGGTCCGCGACCAGGCCGGGCGGCTGTCGAACACCGCGACCGTGACGGTCACCGTCAAACCCGACCCGGCCGCGGTGGCGGTGCTCGCCTCGTTCGAGACCGGCACCGAGGGCTGGGCGCCGGCGTCGTGGCAGTCCAACGCCGGCACCGTCGCGCAGACCACGGAGTTCGCCACTCACGGCACCCACGGCCTGCGGGTCGACGCGGCCGACGGCGGCTGGTTCGGGGTCACCTTCGCCGAGCCGATCGACCTGTCCACCCGCAGCGCCCTCAGGTACGACCTGCGCACCGCCCCGTCGACCGGCACCAACGCGGCGATCGCGGTGCAGACCGGCTCCGGTCTCGCCTGGTGCCAGTCGAACTTCACCTGGGTCGGCCAGGACACCACCACCACGGCCACCATCGACCTGCTGTCCTCGATGTCCTGCGACAGCGCCGCCCTGGCCGACGTCCGCGTCCTGTGGATCTACGTCAACCCGGGCGCCGTCGACATCGACAACGTCCGCGCCGAATAGCCCGTCGCCGGCCGGCGGAGGGCAGCGCCGCTGTCGGGTCAGCCCTCGGGCCGCAGAGCTCGCACGGCCGTGGATGACATCGTCACCAGCTCCGGCCTGGCGGGCAGCAACAACGTCGTCACACCCAGCGCTTCATTCATCGCGGCGAGCTCGTACTCGCGCAGGTAGTCGGTCGAGTTCCGGACCCCGCGGATGATCACTCCGCAGCCGTTCCGCCTGCAGTAATCCACGGTCAGCCCATGCCAGGCGGCGACCGCGACGTTGTCCCAGCCGGCCGGCAACAATGCCCGGATCTTCCCCGCCCGCGCAGCTGTCGTCCCGGCCGGCTGCTTGCCGTCGTTGACGGCGACCAGAACGGTGACCCGCTCGAACATGCGGCGCGACCGGTCGACAACATCGAGATGACCCGGCGTGAACGGATCGAACGTTCCTGGATAAACCGCTCGAGCCGCACCGGGACCGTCATCAGACGCAGGAGGCATCGAACCAGCGTAGGCTGCGCTGCGTGAGGACGACCGGGCGGACGGCCGGCCGTCGACGCTCAACTCCGGGCCGCCCCTGCCGATGCCTCGGTCCGTGACACCGAGATATCCGTGGGCCCGCGCCCTGACCGCGCTCGCGGGTATCGCGGCGCTCCTGGGCGTCCTGGTCGCTGTGACCAGCCGTGCCGCCGACGAGGGGCGGGCGGCCGCCGTGGACCGTGCTGTTCCCGGCGGCGCACATGATCCAGCCGCGGGGATTCACGCGGCCATCGACGAGTACATGCGCCGGTTTCATCCCTGGCTCGACCCGGTTCCCATGGGTGAGGTCGTCACCATGACCGGTGGCCCGGCATTCAACGCACGGCTGCAGGCCGACCGCGTCAGCGCGGCGACGTACATGCTCCGGATCGAGAACACGGGAACCCAGCCGTTCGACGGTTCCTTCTCGGATGGCTGCGCGTGGTTGGAGATGGACGACGGTGAGCGGTATCCATCGCCGTTCGTGAGCAACCTCAACGGCTGGCTGGTGCCGTCGGTGATGGAAGCGGGCACCGGATTCAGGCTTCTTCTCACTTTCGACATACCGGCCGGCGCCCGGCTGGCCGCACTGATCCTGTGCTTCAGCCTCGGAAGGACAACTCCTACCGCGGTGTGGTCGATGACCCCCTGATGCCGGTTCCCGGATTCGCCGGCCGGCTGTCGATCCGGGGCGGGCGCCGATCGTCGTAGGGTTGAGGGCCACGTTCCGGTCCTCACCCGAGAGAGGACGAATTCACATGGCGAAGTACATGCTGCTGATCCACGGTGACGCCGCGCAGTGGGAGGCGATGACCGCCGAGGAGTGGGCGGCGCACCACGCGGCACACGCGGCGTTCCGGGAGGCGGCCGGATCCCGGGTGGTCGGCGGGGAGCAGCTGGAGCCGGCGCCGACGGCCACCACCGTGCGCGGCGGTGTCGCTGACGAGCCGGTCATCACCGACGGGCCGTTCCTGGACACCAAGGAGGGGCTCGGCGGGTTCTACCTGCTGGAAGCCGACGACCTCGACGAGGTGATCCGGCTGGTGTCGCTGCTTCCGGAGGTACGGGCGACGCACAGCGCCGTGGAGATCCGGCCCGTCGTGTCGCGCGGGTGAGCGACGAGGCGGTCGCGGCGGTCGCCGAGGCGCACCGCCGGGAGTGGGCCCGGATCGTGGCGACGACGGCGCTGCTGACCCGCGATCTGGATCTCGCCGAGGAGTGCGCCCAGGACGCCTACGCCCAGGCGTTGCGGGTCTGGGCGCTCTCCGGTGTGCCGGACCGGCCGGGCGCCTGGCTGACCGAGGTGGCCCGCAACCGGGCCCGTGACGTGCTGCGCCGGGAGGCACGGTTCCGCCGGGCGCTGCCGCTGCTGGTCACCGACGAGAGCCTGCCCGGCCCGGAGGACGCCACGGCCGCCGACGACCGCCTCCGGCTGATCTTCACCTGCTGTCATCCGGCGCTCGATCGGGCGGCCCGGGTGGCGCTGACGTTGCGGCTGGTCAGCGGCCTGTCGACGGCCGAGGTGGCGCGGGCGTTCCTGGTGCGGGAGGCGACCATGGCGGCCCGGATCACGCGCGCGAAACGGAAGATCGCGACGGCGCGGATCCCGTACCGGGTGCCGCCGGCCGATCAGCTCGGCGCCCGGGTCGACGCGGTCCTGCAGGTGGTGCACCTGATCTTCACGACCGGGCACACCGCCCCGGACGGCGAGCAGCTGCTGCGCCGGGACCTGTGCCGGTCCGCGATCGATCTGGCGCGGATGCTGCACCTGCTGATGCCGGCCGACACCGCGGTCGGCGGGCTCCTGGCGCTGCTGCTGCTGAACGAGGCGCGGGCAGCGGCCCGGGTCGGCCCGGACGGCCGGTTGCGGCTGCTGGCCGAGCAGGACCGTGCGCTGTGGGACGCCACGCTGATCGCCGAGGGCACAGCGCTGCTGGCGGACTCGCTGCGCCGGGGCGCCCCGACCCGGTATGCGGTCGAGGCCGCTGTCGCCGCGGTGCACGCCGAGGCCCCCCGCTGGGCGGACACCGACTGGGACGAGATCGTGGCGCTGTACGGCGTACTCCGCTCGATGTGGCCGTCCCCGGTGGTGGACCTCAACCGGGCCGCCGCCGTCGGCATGCGCGACGGTCCGCAGGCCGGTCTGGACGCGCTGGAGCCGCTGCTCGGCGAGCCGGCGCTGGCGACGTACCCGTATCTGAGCGCCGCCCGCGCCGATTTCCTGCGCCGTCTGGACCGGCTGCCGGAGGCCGCCCTCGCCTACGAGGAGGCGCTGGCACTGACCGCCAACGCGGTGGAACGGACCTACCTGGCCGACCGCCTGGACCGGGTCCGTCGCGTCATCGGCTGATGACGCACCTGTTCCGACCCTCGTGTTTGGCCTGGTAGAGCAACTTGTCGGCAGCGCCGAGGACGGTTCTCTGGGTGTCGCGGGGGCCGGACTCGGCGGCGCCGACGCTGACCGTCACCGGCAGGTCGCCGGTCAGCGGCTGCCACGGGTGGTCCTGCACGGCCCGCCGGAACTCCTCCAGCACCGGCGCGGCCTCGCCGGCGCCGCAGCCGGGCAGCACCAGCAGGAACTCCTCGCCGCCGAGGCGGGCCGCGAACCCGGCGGGGCGGGCGGCGAAGCGGGCCGGACGGGCGGCCGCGAGCAGCAGGTCGGCCAGGGCGACGAGGACGCGGTCGCCGATCTCGTGGGAGCAGACGTCGTTGACCCGTTTGAAGTGGTCCAGGTCGACGAGCGCGACCACCACGGGGCCGCCGGCCAGCACACCGGGCAGGGTCTCGTCGACGTAGCGGCGGTTGGGCAGGCCGGTCAGCGGGTCACGGCGGGCCTGTTCACGGAACCGCTCGGCCTCGCGGCGGGCCTCGGCGGTCTCGAAGACGGCGTGCCGGGCCCGGGCCTGGGCGTCACGCTGCTGCGAGTGGAGCTCCCGCTCGGCCTGGTGGAACCGCTTGTGGACGGTGAACGCCCGGCCGGTGTCGCCGCACGCCGCGTGCAGTTCGGCCTGCTCCTGCAGGACCCGGACCTCGACGCCGGCCAGCTCACGCTCGTGGCACAACGCGGTGCAGCGGTCCAGGCTCGCCTGCGCGGCGGCGGTCTCGCCGAGATGCCGCTGGGCGATCGCCAGGGTCAGCAGGTATTCGGCGAGGCCGTCGGCGTCGTCGGGGCCGGCGATCCGGTAGGCCTCGACGTTGCCGCGGGCGATCTCGGCGGCCTCCGCGTACCGGCCGCGGCCCACCTGGATCATCGCCATCGTGTCGAGGGCGTCGGCGGAGAGCTGCCCGCCCGCGGCCTCGGTGACGGCGCGCAGGCGCTGCACGGCCGCCCAGGCGCGCTCGTGGTCGCCGGAGAGGTGTTCGGCGTACGCCAGATTGTTGAGCACCACCAGGTGCAGGTCGACGTCCTCGGCGGTGACGGCCACCTGCTCGGCGTGGCCGTATCGGGTGCGGGCCGCCTCGATCGAGCCGCCCTGCGCGAGGACGTCGGCGAGCCGCAGCAGGATGACGCCGCGGGCCCGGGGCGACGCGTCGTCGTCGAGCGCCTCCACCGCCCGGACGGCGTGTTCGAGGCCGGCGGCGATGTCGCCGAGATTGTCGTGGACGATCGACAGCTGCTGGTGGCTGCGGGCCAGCAGCGGCCGGTGCCGGTGCTGCTGGGCCCACGCGTTGACCTCGGAGCAGATGCCGGCGGCCGCCGCCAGGTCGCCGTTGCGGCGCAGCATGTTGGCCTCGAGCAGGCGGGCCCACCGGGTCAGGGCGTGTTCGCCCAGGCCACGGGCCTCGGCGGCGAGCTCGGCGGCGCGGGCCAGCACGTGGGCGCCGTCGATGCCGAACCGGAACTCCAGGGACTGGATCTCCGCGGCGACGGCGGCCGGGGAGCGGTCCGGCCGGGGTACGGTGGCCGGTCGCGCCGCGGACGGGATCGAGCCGGTGCTCAATGATCCGTTCACCTGCCCATTATCGGCAGACTGCCCGGGAAGCCAAGGACTTCGACCTCCGGAGGCTTTCCCGCGTGCGCCATCCGGAGGCGCCGGCCGGTGATCTAGGGTCGTGGCGTGTTCGCGGGGCTCGATGACATCGACTGGGAATCACTCACGCACGCCTACGGGTCGGCCGAGGACGTGCCGGGCTGGGTGCGGGGGCTCGTCGACGCCGATCCGGCGGTTCGGGAGGAGTCCCTCGACGCCATGTACGGCGCGGTCCACCACCAGGGCGACGTGTACGACTCGACGGTGGCCGTGGTGCCGTACCTGCTCGAAGCCCTGGCCGTGCCGGGACTGCCCGGCCGGGACGGCATCGTGGAACTGCTCACCAGCATCGTGCAGGTCGGCGACTGGCCGGAGGAGCCGGCCCTCGACGACGAGGCGGTCGTGATGCGCCGTCATGCCGTGCGGGCCCACGCGCTCGCCGTGGCCGCGGCGCCGGTGCTGCTGCGCCTCGCCGACGACGCCGATCCGGAGGTCCGGGCCGTCGCCCCGCAACTTCTCGTCGCCGTGGCGCCCGCGGTGCCCGACCCGGCCGGGCTGCTGCTCGGCCTGCTCGGCAGCGAGACCGACCTGAAGGTCCGGACCGGCCTGTTCGAGGCCCTGGGCAGCCTGCCCCTGGACGACGCCACGATCGGGCGTCTGCTGGAGCTGGCCGGGTCCGCGCCCGCGTCGACAGCGCTGGCCGCCCTGATCGCGGTGGCGCGCAACGACCCGTACCGGGCGCCGCTCGACGGGGTGCCGGAACTCATCGAACGCGCCTACGCCGAGGAGGGTCCCGCCGCCGGGCCGGCCGGGTTCGAGACCGACACGCTGATCGGTTCGCTGCGGGTGATGCGCGAGCAGAGCGACGAGGGCCGCCGGGCGCCGCACTGCACCCGCATGATCGAGGACCTGACCGACCCGCTCGGCCCGCGCGTGGCCGAACGCATCGCCATCGTCACGCCGCTGCTCGCGTCGGTCCACGACGACCTGGCCGGTGACGCGCTGTTCGCCGCGAACAAACTGATCGAAGGGTGGCGCGGGGACTACCGGGAGGTGGTGACCCGGATCGCCGCGCTCCTGGCACGGCCGCCGCAGGTGGCGGGATGGGCCGCGAGCATGCTGAAAAGCTGGGGCCCGGTGGCCGCGCCCGCGGTCGAGACGGTCGCCGGGCGGCTGGCTCTCATCGACGCGCAGCCGTGGCGTGACGGGCTGCCCGAGTGGACCGTCCGGTACTCGGCCGACCTGCCGGGGCTGCATCCGTACCTCGAGATCCTCGCCGGTTTCGGCGACGAGCGCGCCCTGCCGCTGCTGCTGACCGGGCTGACCCTGCCGCAACGGCCCAAGGACATCGGGTACGCGCTGGCCCGCTACCCCGGCCACGCCGGGCGGCTCACCGCCGCGATCGTCCCGTACCTCCCGGTGGTGGCAGCCGGTGAACGGCCGCCGACCGAGTGGTACGCGTTCCAGACCGCGCTGCGGGCCTTCCGAGCGGACGCGGCGCCGGCCGTGCCGTACCTGCTCGCGTCCCCGTTGCGGGACTGGTCGGCGACCACACTCGGCCGCATCGGCCCCGCCGCGCGGGCGGCCCTGCCGGCACTGCGCGCGGCGGCGGGCGGTGACGATCCGCGTCTGGCGGTGGCGGCGGCCGGGGCGCTGTGGCGTATCGACCGTTGGCCGGGCGCCCTGGCCCGGCTGACCGCGCACCTGGACGGTCCGGCCGCCCGCGAAGCGTTCGAGGAGATCGCCGCGATGGGCGCCGACGCCGCACCGGCCGCGGCGCTGGTCGCCACCTACCTGGACGCGCCACCGGACCGGCACTGGTGGACCCCGGCACGGGCCGCTCTCGCGCTCTGGCGGCTCACCGGCGACCTGGACCGCGTCGCGCCGGTGCTGACCGCCGCCTGGCACGGCAACGCACGCACCAGGCCGGCGATCGCCGCGGCCGCCGCGGGCCGTCCGGCGGCGGCGCTGGAACCGCTGTTCCGGGCTGAGCTCACCGCCGACCGGCGCCACAACGTCTCGGAGAACACGTGGTCGAGCGCCCAGGTGACCGAGGACGAGCAGTTGCTGGCGTCCTGCCGCCACCTGGTCACGCCGGCCTGATCGGGCCGATCTCGCTGTTCGCCCCGGTCCAGCCGGCTCGGTCCAGCCGGGCCGATCTCGCTGTCAACCCTGTCCAGCCGACCGGATTCAGCCAGCCCGATCTCGCCGTTCCAGCCGGCCCGATTCAGCCGACATGAGACGACGGGACGGCCTGGCCGCCGGGGACGGCTTCGGCTACGTCCGGTCGACGGACACCAGGGCGCCGCTCTCCATCGCCACCCACACGCGGTCGGTGGTGACCCACAGGCCGTGCGGCTCCCGGCCGGGCAGCCGGTGCAGCGTGACGTCGCCGCCGGCGCTGATCCGGGCCAGATCGCCGGAGCCCCACAGCGTGACCCAGCAACCGCCGCCGGGGTCGGCCGCCACCGCATGCGGCCGGCAGGCGGGGTCGTCGAAGGTGATCTGCCGGACCGCGCCGGACGAATCGACGAGCCCGGCGCAGCCTCCGGCGATGTCCGCATACCAGACACCGGCCTTCGACGCGGCGATGCCGACCGGCGCGGCGGGCGCCCGGCCACCCGGCAGCTCCACGATCTCCAGCGTGCCGCCGGAGAGCCGGGCGAGCGCCCCGGCGCCGTTGAGCGCGACCCAGACGATTCCACCGGTGTCCACGGTGATCATCGCCGCCCGTGCGTCCGGCACCGGCAAGTCGATCATGGTGAGGTCGCCGGCGAGCGTGACATGACCGATCCTGTTCAGCCCCGGAGCGGTGAACCACACTCCCCCGCCGTCGGCGGGCGCGATGCCGTAGGGCGTGGCGCCGGCCGGCGTCTCGAACACCGTGTGGGCGCCGCCGGGATCACGCCGGACCAGGCGGTCGTCACTCCGGGTGCACCAGACGGCGCCGTCGGAGGCGACGGCCAGCAGCATCGGGCGGCCGTCGAGCGGCTCGTGCCGGACGCCGCCGGCGGTCACCCACGCCAGCGCCGGCGGATCGAGGATCGTCGTCCAGAGCGTGCCGCGGGGGTCACCGGCCACCGCATAGGGCGCCCATCCCGGCGGAAGTGTCACCTCGGTCATCACGGACCTCCGTTCTCCGACTAAAGCAACATCTGTAGCATTAACCAGATGGACCCGTATCCGCAAGCGCCTCCCGGAGCCGCCCGGCCCGGCGGCCGCACCGCCCGCACCCGCGCGCAGGTCCTCGACGCCGTCGCATCACTGCTGCTGGAGGGCGGTTTCGACGCGCTCACCGTGGACGCGGTCGCGGCCCGTTCGGGCGTGCACCGGACCACCGTCTACCGGCGCTGGCGCGACACCGGCGCCCTGCTCGCCGACTCCTTCGACGCCGCCCGCGAGCAGCCGTGGCAGCCGCCCGACACCGGTTCGCTGCTGGGCGACCTGACCGAGATCAACCGGCAGATCGTCGCCGCTCTCACCGAGCATCCGTCGATCACCGGCGCCCTGATCACGGCGTCGTTCCGCTCACCGGCGGCGGCCCGGGCGCTGCGCGACTTCTGGGAGGACCGGTTCGCGACGGCGGCCGTCGTCGTCGAGCGCGCCGCTCCCGGCGCCGACCCGCGCACCGTGCTGATCGCCGCCTGCGCGCCGGTCTTCTACGAGCTGGCGCTGCTGCGCTCGCCGGCCGCCGGCGACCTCGCCGAGCGCTACGCCCGGGTGGGCGCGGCGGCCGCCGGCTGACACCCTCCGGCCGCCACCTGTTCGCCTACGCCGTGGGCGTCTTCGCCGGTGCGCCGCTGTGGCGCACCACCGTCGCCATGGCGCCCTGGCTCGCCACCTTCCCGGCGGCGCGCCTGCCGCTCGAGGATTCCTGCGCACTCACCACCGGGCGCCGCTGGTACGCATCACCGCTCCGCAGGTCGGCACAGGCGCCGCACGGCTCCCCGACACCGATGGTGTCGTGCGGAACAGCCGGGTCGACGCGGCCGACCATCGCCTCAGCGACAGCGAGGAGGCTGCCGTCATCCGTCAGGCCCACGGTGGCGCCGACTCGCTGTACAGCTCCGACACCCGGGTGGAGAGCTTCAAGATCGACCACGGTCTGCGGCACTGGACCGAATACCACCCGGACAGCAGCTTCTGGACCTTTCAGGCCATCGAGGCGGCGGGCTTCACCGCCCACGCCGCCGTCCTCCTGGCCGCCGCGTTCTGGCTGGTCCGCCGTTCCTGACCAGGATGAGACGACGTTCCCCGAGGTCGACCGCCGTGGTCCCTGGAGCGCACGCCCGCCGAGCAGGACCGGGCCACCCGGGATCTCCCGGCGCATAGAGTGCGGCGTATGCGACTGATCAAGTTCACGCACGCCTGTGTCCGCCTGGAGGACGGCGACCGGCGGCTGCTGGTCGATCCGGGAGAACTGGCCGAGGACGAGGCGTTCGAGGGGGTCACCGACATCCTTGTCACGCACGAGCACGACGACCACGTGGATCTGGAGCGCATCGTGGCGCTGGCCGGCGTCCGCCCGCTGCGCATCCACGGCCCGGCGTCGGTGCGGACCCTCGCCGACGAGGCCGGCATCGGCGACGTGGTGACCGTGGTGGCCGCCGGTGACGTGTTCGAGGCCGCCGGTTTCCCGGTCACCGCGGTCGGCGGCAGGCACGCCGAGATCTACGACGGTCTCCCGGGCTGCCCCAATCTCGGATATGTGATCGACGGCGTCTACCACCCGGGGGACTCCTACTTCGTCCCCGACATCGCGGTCCACACGCTGCTGGTCCCGGCCGCGGCGCCGTGGGGCCGCCATCGGGAGGCGATCGAGATGACCCGTGCGGTCGCCCCGGACCGGGCGTTCCCGATTCACGACCGTGCCCTGTCGACAGACGTCGGCTACGGCAACTTCGACGCATGGATGGAGCACAAGGGAGGCACCGACTACGCCCGGATCCCCCTCGGCGAGTCGGTCACCCTGTAACTCCTCGCGCCGGCCGCTGGTGCTCGTTCGAGAGCACGACCGATGCCCTTCCCGGGCCGCACGCACCGGGCGCCCCGTCCGCGCGAACACCGCTGTCACCGTCCCGCGACGAGTCCAGCGGCGTGTCGTCCATCGGTGGCGGGGCGGCACCGGCCGGCCCGCCACGCGGTGCGGCCGCAGCCGGTCATCGGGCCGCCTGCTGGTGGGCGGCGCGGGTGAAGATGGCCTTCCATCGGGTGGGCAGGGTGGTTCCGGCGGCGGCGACCTGGTCGATGGACAGTGTGTGCAGGCCGTCGCCGCCGAAGGCCTCGATCTCGGCCCGGGTCAGCGGCCATGGCGGGCCGGCGCCGTCGCTGTCGATGCGCGTGGTCGCGGCGGCCAGGACGACCAGAGTGCCACCGGGCGCCACGAACGTGCCGACCGTGGGGATCGCCGCGGCGCGGATCGGCGCGGGCAGCGCCTGGACGTTGTTGCTCTCCAGAACCAGGTGGAAAGCGTGCCTCCAGTCGGCGGGCGGGTCGAGCAGGTCGGCGACCAGGTAGTTCACGGCTGTGCCGGGGTGCCGTTCGCGGGCCAGGTCGATGGCGGTCCCGGAGATGTCGAAAGCCGTCACCCGGTAACCGAGTCCGGCAAGGTACTCGGCGTCCCGGCCGGGGCCGCACCCGACGACGAGCGCCTGGCGGCCCTCGCCGGCCGGCAGATCCAGCGCCCGGAGATGGGCGCTCGGCGAGGGCAGATCCCATGGGACCTCGGCCTGGCCGGCGCGCGATTCGGCGTACAACTGCTCGAACCAGCCGGTGGGATCGCCGGCCGCGAGCGAGGCGGCGGCGAACCGGCGGGCATCGCCCGCCGAGGGCGAGCCAGAGGCCGGCCCAGAAAGCGAGCCAGAAGCCGATCCGGGAGATGCCCCGGAAGGCAGGCCAGAGGGCGAGTCGGAAGCCGGCCCGGAAGGCGAGGTGGAAGGCGAAGTGGAGGGCGAGCCGGGCGGGGCGGGGGACGGCGGCGGCTCGGGGGACGGGCCGGCGGTGGGCGACGGGGTCATCGGGGCACGACCCGGCGCATCTCGCGGAGGGCCTGGCGGCGGACGTCGCCGGTGAGGGTGTCGACATAGAGGCGGCCGTCGAGGTGGTCGGTCTCGTGTTGCAGGGCGCGGGCCAGGAAGCCGGCGCCCTCGATGACGAGGGGCTCGCCGTGCTGGTCGAAACCGGTCGCCACGACAGTGTCGTAGCGCGTGGTCTCGTAGCCGAGGCCGGGCAGGGACAGGCAGCCCTCCTCGTCGGTCTGTTCGCCGGCGTGGCCGCTGAGGACCGGGTTGACGAGGTGGCCGACGACACCTCCGACGTTGTAGGAGAAGACGCGCAGGCTGACGCCGATCTGCGGCGCGGCGACGCCGGCGCGGCCGGGCTCGCGGACGGTGTCCTCGAGGTCGCGGACCAGCTCACGCAATTGCGGGCCGAAGTCGGTCACCTCGTCGGCGGGCGTACGCAGGACCGGGTCACCGAAAAGCCGAATGGGCCGTACTGTCATGTCCCAGAGGCTAACCGGTCGTTACGTGGCGAACAGCGTGGGCCGCTCGGTGCGCAGCATGTGGCGTAGTTTGATCAGCGAGCGGCGGGTCTGCGACTTGACCACGGTGATCGGCACGTCCAGTTCCTGGGCGACCTGTTCCACGCTGTGGTCGGCGAAGTAGCGCAGCAGGACGATGGCGCGGTCCCGCACGGGCAGCCGGGACAGGGCGCCGAGCAGGGTGAGCCGCAGTTCGGGGCTGATCGAGTAGACGGGTTCGCGCAGTTCACCCGGGACGGTCTCGGTGGAGCTGCGGCGGCGCCGGTGGTCGAGATAGACCCGGAGCAGGACCTTCTGGGCGTACGCCACCAGGTTGTCGCTGTCGACGGCGCGCTCCCAGCTCAGGAACAGCTTGGTCAGCGTGGTCTGGGTGAGGTCCTGAGCGAGGTGCCAGTCGCGGCAGAGCTGGAAGGCGCTGCTGTGCAGGCGGGCGGTGGTCGCGTGGGCGAAACCCGCGAAGTCCGGCCGGACCGGACGGATGGTCGCCCGTATCGGGGTGACCGGGGGTTCGAGGAGTTCAAGCATGTCCGCGATCTCGTCTCTGTGCCAGCCACGGTGCACGCAGGGGTGCCACTGTGGACCGTCTCGGTGCCGCGCGGACGTCAACGTACGCGCTCGACCCCCGTCCGCGGGGGCGGATGCCGACAGTGGCACGCATTCGGTAGAGACGGCTCGGAGATCGCTATGAGCACGCTGTGCAGGTCATTGACCCCGGAGGGCCGCGCGGACCGGACCGGTCTTGGCCGCGGCTTCCTCCACTTCGGCGGCGGGCTCGCTGTCGATGGTGATGCCGCCGCCGGCCCACACGTGGGCGCGGGCGCCGTCGAGGGCGACGGTGCGGATGGTCAGGCCCAGATCGAGGTGGTCGTGACCGATCCAGCCCAGCGCGCCCATGCTGACGCCCCGGCCGACCGGTTCGAGGGCGGCGATCGCGGCGAGGGCGGCCAGTTTGGGGGCGCCGGTGACGCTGCCGCCGGGACAGACGGCCCGCAGCAGGCCGGCCAGGCCCACACCGGGGTCGAGGCTCGCGGACACCACCGACTCCGCCTGCCACAGACCGGCCCATTCGCGTACGGCGAACAGCTCGTCCACCCGCACCGGCCCGGTCCCCGGGAGACGGGCCAGGTCGTTGCGTTCCAGGTCGACGATCATCACGTGCTCGGCGCGTTCCTTGGCGGAGGCGAGCAGTTCCCGGCGGCCGGCGGCGGTGGCGGGGCGGGTGCCCTTGATCGGGCGGGTGACGATCCGCCCGTCCCGGACCTCGACGAGGGTCTCCGGGGAGGCGGTGGCGATGGCCCAGCCGTCGCCGGCCAGGATCCCGCCGTAGCGGGCGCCGGCGAGCGCGGCGACGCGGCGCAGGGCGGGGCCGGGGTCGCCGGTGTACGGCGCGGACGCGTGCCCGACGACGTTGACCTGGTAGACGTCACCGCGGGCGATGGCGGCCCGGACCTCGTCGACGGCGGCGGCGTGCCGCTCGGGCGTCCAGCTCTCCCGCCACGGCCCGAGGCTCCACGGCCCGGGGCTGCTCTGGTCAGGGTTCCAGGGGTCACCGGACATGTCACCGGTCGGTGTGACATCACGGGCATGTCGGTAAACAACGGCGTATACATCAGGAATGCCGGGCACTGGAGAGCGCGATCCGATGACACCACCTGCCATCACGGCCCCGGCATCGGCCGATACGTAGAGTGATGCCCCACAGATCTCGCCATCGCCGATCGTCTGGTATTTGTCACCCGTTCGGCCGAGGCTACGCACCGTTAGTCCGTTGTCGGCGAGGAAGTCCGCCACAAGCTCGGCAGGGTCACCGGGATCACCCTGATGCCATCGAAAGGCGCTTAACGCGTGGTGACGAGCGTGGCAGCCGGCCGGAGCACCCGGCGGACGGCCGATCGGAGGTAGCGGACAGTGGTCGACGACCGCTCCGGCGTGGAGCATGGGAGCCGAGGATCCGCGCGCCGACGCCGTCACCGGGTTGAACCAGTGTCGTTCGATGTGAGGTAACGTTCGTCACCGCAATTGTGAACCTTCACACAGCCCCCAACCGGAGTAAAACGATGTGCCAGCACCTGATCACGTGCCCCCCAGCCGACGCCACCGACCGTGAGGCCGCTCGCATCATCGCGACCTTCCAGGAGCAGGGATGGAGCCTGCTCTGCAACGGCGTGATCGTCTTCGAGGACACCGGTGAGCTGCTGCCCGACGGCACCACGATCGAGCCGCACCGCGGTCCGGCCGTGCACGCCCTGGCAGCCTGAAACCCCCACGACACGCGACGCAGCGTAGTCAATCGAGAACCACGGAAGCAGCGCAGGCCGCGATCACCGACGACCGCGACCTGCGCAACGGGAAAAACTGGGGCCTAGACGGCTCAGTCCTCGAAAGCTTCCGGCGACGGGCAGGAACACACCAGATTCCGGTCGCCGAAGGCCCCGTCGATACGCCGAACCGGCGGCCAGTACTTCGCCGTCCGGTCCACGCCCTCCGGGAAACCGGCCACGGAGCGTGAATACGGGTGGGTCCACTCGTCCGCCGTGACCGACGACGCCGTGTGCGGCGCGTTGGCGAGCGGGTTGTCGCCCGCCGGCCACTCCCCCGCCGCGACCTTGTCGATCTCGCCCTTGATGGCGATCATCGCGGCGATGAAACGGTCCAGCTCCGCGAGGTCCTCACTCTCGGTCGGCTCCACCATCAGGGTGCCGGCGACCGGGAACGACATCGTCGGCGCGTGGAAACCGTAGTCGATCAGCCGCTTCGCCACATCGTCCACGCTGACGCCGGTGGCCTTGGTGATCGGGCGCAGGTCGAGGATGCACTCGTGCGCGACCAGGCCGTTCTCCCCCGCATACAGCACCGGGTAGTGCTCGCGCAGCCGCGCCGCGACATAGTTGGCCGCCAGCACCGCCGACGCGGTCGCCGCCGCCAGACCGTCCGGGCCCATCATCCGGATGTACGCCCACGAGATCGGCAGAATGCCCGCGGACCCGTGCGCCGCCGCCGACACCGCGTGGTGATCACCCTGCTGCAGCGGGTCACCCGGCAGGAACTCGGCCAGATGCGCGCCGACCGCGACCGGGCCCACCCCGGGACCGCCGCCACCGTGCGGGATGCAGAACGTCTTGTGCAGGTTGAGGTGGGACACGTCGGCCCCGAACTTCCCCGGGCGGGCGTAGCCGACCAGCGCGTTCAGGTTCGCGCCGTCGACATACACCTGGCCGCCCGCCTCGTGCACCTTCGCGCAGAGGTCGGCGATGCTCTGCTCGTAGACGCCGTGGGTGGACGGGTAGGTCACCATGATCGCCGACAGCTGGTCACGGTGCTTCGCGATCTTCGCGTCCAGATCGGTGAGATCGACGTTGCCGTCGGCGTCACAGGCGACCACGACGACCCGCATGCCGGCCATGACCGCGCTCGCCGCGTTGGTGCCGTGCGCCGACGACGGGATCAGGCACACGTCTCGGTGCGCCTCACCACGGGAACGGTGGTAGCCACGGATCGCCAGCAGACCGGCCAGCTCACCCTGCGACCCCGCGTTCGGCTGGACGCTGACCGCGTCGTAACCGGTGATCTCGGCGAGCCACGCCTCCAGCTGCGCGACCAGGTGCTCGTAGCCCTCGGTCTGCGAGGACGGCGCGAACGGGTGGATGTTCGCGAACTCCGGCCAGGTGACCGCCTCCATCTCGGTGGTGGCGTTCAGCTTCATCGTGCACGAGCCCAGCGGGATCATGCCGCGGTCGAGCGCGTAGTCACGGTCGGAGAGCTTGCGCAGGTAGCGCAGCATGCTCGTCTCGGAGTGGTGGGTGTTGAACACCGGGTGCGTCAGGTAATCCGACGTCCGGGCGAGCGGGCGGGCGCCGCACTCGGCCGGGGCGGACACCCCGGCCCCGAAAGCGGCCAGCACGGTCGCCACGTGCGCGTCGGTGGTGGTCTCGTCGGCGGAGATCGACACCCGGTCGGCGTCCACCTGGAGCAGGTCGACACCGTCGGCGGCGGCCGCCTCGACGATCTCCGCCGCGCGGCCCGGCACGACGGCGGTGACCGTGTCGAAGAACGCGCCCGAGGTCAGCGGGATCCCGGCGGCGGTCAGCGAGCCGGCCAGGGTCAGCGCGTGCCCGTGCACCCGCTTCGCGATGCCCCGCAGACCGGCCGGGCCGTGGTACACCGCATACATGCTCGCCATCACGGCCAGCAGCACCTGTGCGGTGCAGATGTTCGAGGTCGCCTTCTCCCGGCGGATGTGCTGCTCCCGGGTCTGCAACGCGAGCCGGTAGGCCTGGTCGCCGTCGGCGTCCTTGGAGACGCCGACCAGACGGCCGGGCAGCGACCGCTCCAGGCCGGCGCGCACGGCCAGATATCCGGCGTGCGGGCCACCGAAGCCCAGCGGTACGCCGAAGCGCTGGGTGGTCCCGGCGGCGATGTCGGCACCGATCTCGCCCGGGGCGCGCAGCAGTGTGAGGGCCAGCAGGTCGGCCGCGACCGTGACCAGGGCGCCCTTGGCGTGCGCGGCCTCGACCAGGGCGGCGTGGTCACGCACGGCACCGGAGGCGCCCGGATACTGCAGGTGCAGGCCGAAGAACTCCTCCGGCAGCTCGCCGCCCTCGACGTCGACGAGAACCACGTCGATGCCGAGCGGTTCGGCGCGGGTCCGCAGCACCGACAGTGTCTGCGGGAAGGTGTCGGCGTCCACCGCGTACACGTTGCTCTTGCTCTTGGAGGAACGCCGGGCCAGCGTCATCGCCTCGGCGACCGCCGTGGCCTCGTCGAGCATCGACGCGTTCGCCGTGGTCAGGCCGGTCAGGTCGGTGACCATGGTCTGGAAGTTGAGCAGCGCCTCCAGACGGCCCTGGCTGATCTCCGGCTGATACGGCGTGTACGCCGTGTACCACGCCGGGTTCTCCAGTACGTTCCGCTTGATCACCGCGGGCGTGACGGTGTTGTAGTAGCCGAGGCCGATCATCGGGGTGGCGAGCACGTTACGGTCGGCGATCGACCGCAGCTCGGCGATCGTCTGCTCCTCGGAGATCCCGGCCGGGAGATCGAGATCACCGTGGAAGCGGATCGACTCGGGGATCGCGGCGTCCATCAGCTGCTCGACCGAGCCGTAGCCGATCGCCTTCAGCATCGTGGTCTGCTCGTCGGCGTCCGGGCCGATGTGCCGGGAAACGAACGGGGACGTCATGGGCGACTCCTGGCGTGAGAAGGTCGAGAAGCAACCTCCCCCTCTGTCATACCCATCTTGCGGGCACTTCAGAGTTGCCAACCTGCGCGGTCCCTTGTGCCTGAAAGTTTCCGGGGAGGATTTGCCTCTTCGGCGCCGCGTCAGCGGACTCTCCCGCGCTGCGACCAACCTACCAGCGGCCATGGGGAAGATCGGGAGTCCTAGGGTGTGCCTGTGACGTACTTCCCTGCCGCCGACCGCTACGCCGACATGATCTACCGGCGTGCTGGTCGCAGCGGTCTCAAGCTTCCCGCCATCAGCCTGGGCCTCTGGCACAACTTCGGTGACGGCCGGCCCGCCGACCGGCAGCGCGACATCGTGCGCCGCGCCTTCGACCTCGGGGTGACGCACTTCGACCTGGCCAACAACTACGGGCCCCCACCGGGCAGCGCCGAGACCAACTTCGGGCGCATCCTGGCCGCCGATCTCGCCGGCCACCGCGACGAGCTGATCATCTCGACCAAGGCCGGCTACACCATGTGGGACGGCCCGTACGGCGACTGGGGCTCCCGCAAGTACCTGGTGTCGTCGCTGGACCAGTCCCTGAAGCGGATGGGCCTGGAGTACGTCGACGTCTTCTACCACCACCGGCCCGACCCGGAGACCCCGCTCGAGGAGACGATGACCGCGCTCGACGCGATCGTCCGCTCCGGCAAGGCCCTCTACGTCGGCATCAGCAACTACAAGAGCGAGCAGGCCGCCCGCGCCGCCGACATCCTGCGCGAGCTGGGCACCCCGCTGCTGATCCATCAGCCGTCCTACTCGATCCTCAACCGGTGGATCGAGCACGACCGGCTCCTCGACACCCTGGAGGCGGCCGGCGCCGGCTGCATCGCGTTCAGCCCCCTGCAGCAGGGCCTGCTCACCGACCGCTACCTGACCGGCATCCCGGACGACTCGCGGATCCGTACCAGCGTGTTCCTCAACGAGAGCGCCCTGGACAACAAGACCCTCGCCCGGCTGCACGCGCTCGACGATGTCGCCAAGCGGCGCGGCCAGACCCTCGCCCAGCTGGCGCTGGCCTGGGCGCTGCGCGACCCGCGGATGACCAGCCTGATCATCGGCGCGTCCAGCGTGCAGCAGCTGGAGAACAACGTGGCCGCGCTCGGCAACCTCACGCTCGACCAGAGTGAGCTGGACGAAATCGACGCGACCGTCCTTGATCTCTGACCGTATCCTCCTGGCTCATGATCGAGCTGGTTGAACGGCACACGGCCCTCGCGGTCGTGGTCGGATCACGCGCCTACGGACTCCACGGGCCCGGATCCGACCACGACCGGCGAGGCGTGTTCGTGGCGCCGACCCGCGACTTCTGGACCCTCGACAAGCCGCCCACCCACCTGGACGGGCCGGCCGAGGAGCAGTTCTCGTGGGAGATCGAACGGTTCTGCGCGCTCGCCCTGCAGGCCAACCCGACGGTCCTCGAAGTGCTGTGGTCACCGCTCGTCGAGTCGATCACCGACGACGGCCGCCTGCTGACCGGCGTCCGCGGCGCCTTCCTGTCCCGGCGGGTCGCCGAGACCTACGGCAGTTACGCCCGCGACCAGCTCGCCAAGGTCGCCAACCGGCACGAGAGAACCGGGCAGATCAACTTCAAACAGGCCATGCACATGGTACGGCTACTGATGGCCGGAGTTCATGTCCTGCGCACCGGCGAGGTGCTCGTCGACGTCTCCGACCACCGCGAGGAGCTGCTGTCGATCAAACGCGGCGAACGCCCCTGGGACGAGGTGTCCGCGTGGGCCGGGCGGCTCCAGGAGGAGCTCGCCGGGGCGGCCGCCGCCACGTCGCTCCCCCCGGCCCCGGACCGGGCCGCTGTCGACCGGGTGCTGGTAGCCGTACGAGAAAGGAACCTCCGATGACCACCGTCGTGCCGGAGTGGGCCGCCGACGCCGCCACCGCCCTGCCGTATCCGCTGATCTTCGCCACCGTGAGCGGCGCCCACCTGTACGGGTTCGCCTCCGTCGACTCCGACCTCGACCTGCGCGCCTCGCACGCGCTGCCGCCGCACGAGGTCGTCGGCCTGCGCACCGGCCCCGACACGATCGAGCACGACAGCGTCCGCGACGGCGTCGAACTGGACATCGTCAGCCACGACCTGCTGAAATTCGCGAAACTGCTGAACAGCCGCAACGGGTACGTTCTGGAACAGCTGCTGTCACCGCTCGTGGTCGTCACCAGCGACATCCACCAGGAGCTCACATCGCTGGCGCCCCGGCTGATCACCAGCAACCACGCCCACCACTACCTCGGTTTCGCCGCCGGCCAGGAACGCCTCTACCACCGGATCGGGCAGCTCAAGCCCGCTCTCTACACCCTGCGCGTGCTGCTCACCGGCATCCACCTGATGCGCACCGGGGAACTCGAGTGCGACCTCCGCGTGCTCGGCGACACGATCGCCTACGTGCCGGAACTCATCGCCGCCAAACACGAAGCCGAACACGGTCCGTTACCGGCACGGGCGGCGGCCCACCTCGCCGCCGACATCCCGGCGCTGCGCGCCGACCTCGAGGAGGCCAGGGACAACAGCCCGCTTCCGGGGTACGCCGACCCGGCGGCCGTGGACGCACTGCACGACTTGGTGGTCCGCACCCGCCTCGCTCAACCGTCGCCGGCAACCTCCGTGTCACGGTGGTGAATCTTCGGGCGTACTGAAAGGATCTACGCCATGGAGTACCGGTATGTCGGGGGCAGCGGACTTCGCGTCAGTGAGCTGTGCCTCGGAACGATGACGTTCGGCAACGAGTCCGACGAGACCACCTCCCATGCGATCCTCGACCGCTATGTCGAGGCGGGCGGTGACTTCATCGACACCGCCGACGTTTATGCGGGCGGCGCCTCCGAGGAGATCATCGGGCGCTGGCTCGCCCGGCAGCGGCGGGACTCGCTGGTCATCGCGACCAAGGGGTTCTGGGCGACCGGCGACGCCGGCAACGACCACGGCGCCGGGCGCAAGCACCTGATCTCCGCCGTGGAGGCCAGCCTGCGCCGGCTCGGCACCGACCACATCGACCTCTATCAGCTGCACTGCTTCGACGAGACGACACCCGTCGAGGAGACCCTGTCGACGCTCGACACGCTCGTGCGTACCGGGAAGGTCCGGCATCTCGGGGTGTCCAACTACGCGGCGTGGCAGCTGCAGAAGTCGGTGGACGTCGCCCGGTTCCGCGGCTGGGAGCCGTTCGTGGCCGCGCAGCCGCTCTACAACCTCATCGACCGGGAGATCGAGACCGAGTTCGTCCCCGTCTGCCGCAACGAGAACGTCGGCATCATCCCCTGGTCGCCGATGCGCGGCGGCTGGCTCACCGGCAAGTACCGGCGCGGCATGACCTCGGCGCCGGCCGGCAGCCGGTGGGACGGCGACAAGCAGCCGTGGCTCGGCAACTGGGAGGACAGCGTCGACGAGCGCGTCTGGCGCGTCACCGACGCCCTGCTCGACGTCGCCGCCACCATCGACCGTCACCCCGCCCAGGTGGCGCTGCGCTGGCTGCTGCAACGACCCGGCGTGACCGCCCCGATCATCGGCGCCCGCACCGTCGACCAGCTCACCGACAATCTCGGCGCGACCGGCTGGAGCCTCGACGACAAACACCTCGACCGGCTGACCGCCGCCGGCGAGCAGCCCCTGCCCTACCCGCACGCGTATCTGGCCAGGTCACCGCGGAGTCGCCGGGAATTGTCGTAGGTGGTGGCTAGGCTGCGGCCGTGAAGACGATCAGCACCCGCGACTGGGACGCCGGGGCCGGCACGCAGCGGCGACACGAGCAGGTCCAGTTCTCCGGGCTGGACCTGTGCGAGACCGACCTGGAGGGCGTCGAGTTCTCCGAGTGCGTCTTCCGCGACGGCCGGTTCAACTGCGCCCAGGCCGTCGACGTGGCGTTCCTCAACTGCCGGTTCGTCAACTGCAACTTCTTCGACGCCACGTTCACCAACTGCAAGGCGGTCGGCAGCAGCTTCGAGGGCTGCAGCTTCGACCTCACCACTGTCGACGGCGGCGACTGGTCGTTCACCGTGCTGCCCCGCGCCGATCTGGGCAGCGCCACGTTCACCGGTGTCCGCATGCGCGAGGCCGACCTGACCGCCGTCCGGGCCCGCAACGGCACGATGCGCGGCCTCGATCTGTCCGCCGCGCAGCTGACCGGCGCCGACTTCACCGGCTGCGACCTGCGCGGCACCGACCTGCACGCCTTCGACCCACGCACTCTCGAGCTCCGCGACGCCGTCATCACCGCCGACCAGGCCATCGTGCTCGCGATGTCCCTGGGCCTGCAGATCCGCGACGCCTGATGACCGCGACCCCGCCGCGGCCCCGCGGCCACTCCACCGCGCCGCAGCCCCGCGGCCACTCCACCGCGCCGCAGCCCCGCGGCCACTCGACCCCACCGTGGCAGGCCGGCACCGTCGGCTCCGCGCCACCGATCGGCGCCTTCACCACGCCGTCACGGCCGGTGGACATCGGGGCGATCTTTCCCGATCTGCGCGGTTTCGCGACCACGGCCACCCGGCTGCATCCGCGGCCCGGTGCGCCGGGCGTCACGGACACCTCGGTCGGCGGGCCGCTGCTGTGGCCGGCCGACGAGCCGTGGCCGTTCTGCCACGACGGTGGCAGGCACTACGTGCACCGGCTGCAGACGCCGGCGACGGTCCACCGCAGCCGCGCGATCCTCGCCGCCGCACGGGGTCGTGACCTCACCGCCGAGGAGCGCGACGCCCTGCCCGGCTGGGACTTCTCCGAGCCCCATGACCTGGTCGACCAGCCGATCCCACTGGTTCCGGTGGCTCAGCTGTATCGTCGCGACATTCCGGATTTCGCCGGGCCGGACGACTGCGACCTGCTCCAGGTGCTGTGGTGCCCCCTCGACCATCCCGACGAGCATCACAACCCACGGGTGCAGGTCCACTGGCGGCGCTCCGCCGACGTCACCGGCCCGCCGGTCGTGCCACCCGAGCCGCCGGTGGTCCGTAACGAATATCTCCCGACGGTCTGCGCGGTGCACCCGGATCAGGTGGTCGAGTATCCACCTCAGGAGCTCCTGCCCGATTCCCTGGCCGAGCGGATCACCGCCTGGGACGACGATCAGGCCGAACCCCTCTACGAGTACGACCTGTCCCTGTCCCCCGGGTGGAAGGCCGGCGGCTTCGCGTGCGGCTCGGTGTCGGACATCTGGGAGTGGCACTGCGCCGAGTGCGGCACGCCGATGCGTCTGCTGCTGGCCGCCGCCTCCGCCGAGTGGGGCGACGGCCGGAGCTGGCGCCCACCCCAGGACCCCGCCGACGCCGACTGTTACGTCACGGGGGTGTGCATCGGCCGCGGCTGGGACCTCAACATCCTGCACTGTCCCGCTTCCTTCGACCACCCGATCCGTGCCGTCGGCGCCTGAAACCACCTCGATCACACCCGGTGGACCGTCCTGGGAGTCCAGGCGTTTGCCTTCGGCACGCTGTGCCGGTTTACGCTGATGGCATGTCTGTGAGTGCCGCCCCCGTTACACACCTCGCCCGGCCGCACCGGCCCGTGGTCGTGGCGGGGACGCTCGGCGAGTTGTGCGGGCCGACGAGCGGGTTCGCCGAGTTGCCGTTGCGCCTGTGGTGGCATCCGCAGCGGGCGTTCGACCTGAGCCAGCACACCATGCTCCTGTGGATGTATGAGAATGTGCTCCGCGAGGCCATCCGCATCGACGAGCTGCGCCACCACCTCGACGGGGCCACCCTGGTGCGGGTGTGGCCGGAGCTCAACCTGCCCCGCGGCGTCCGCGCCGCCTGGGAGGCCCGCCACCCCCGGCTACGACTGCGCACCGCCGCCTGACGCGCATTCACGACGCGGGCCGCACGAGCGGCGTCACCCCGGCGGCGGCCGGTCCAGCGCGTCCTGTGCGTCCGGCGGCCGGTGCAGCACGTCCTGTGCGTCCGGCGGCCGGTGAGGCGCGTCCTGTGCGTCGGGCGGCCGGGCAGTGTGTCAACCTTGCCGGGTGAGCGTCGACGACTTCTACCGGGAGGTGGCCCGCATCGCCCTGGCGGTCGCCGACAAACACGGGTTCGTCCTGGGCGGCGGGGTCGCCTGGCTGGTGAACGGGCTGGTGGCGCGGCCGACGGAGGACATCGACCTGTTCACCGACACGGCCGGTGGGGTGGCGGCCGCCGCCGGGGAGGTCACGTCGGCGCTGACCGCGGCCGGGTACCGGGTGGTCCGGGAGGAGGCCGACGAGCTGTTCGCCGGCATGGACGCCGACATCCAGGAGTTCCTGGTGGCCGGCGAGCACCGGGCGCTGCGCCTGACGCTGTGCCGCCTGGATCGGCACCGCGCGCCGGTGGTGATGGACGTGGGCCCGGTCATGCACCTCGACGACCTGGTCGCCACCAAGGTCGCCGCCCTGGTCAACCGGCGGGAGGTGCGCGACTACATCGATGTGGCATCGGCGCTGGAACGCTACCCGCTCGACCGGGTCCTGGAGCTGGCGCACGCCGCCGACCCGGCGCTGGACCCGGAGGACCTCGCCGACGCCGGCCGCTACCTGGACCGGCTCGACGACGCCCGGTTCGCGCTCTACGGTCTGGACCGGGCGGCGATCGCCGAACTCCGCAACCGTCTGAAGGGCTGGCCGCGCACGTGAGACTCACCGGGATCCTGCTGCCGGGCCGCCTCTACTCGACCGCGGGCACGCTGTTCGACCTGGCCGACGCCGTCCTCACCGGGCGCGGCGACGCCGTCGAGCATGTCACCTGGCTGGCGCCGGAGGGTCTGCTGGACATCGACCCGGAGCCGTTCGTGCGGGTGCACGCCGAGGCCGCCCTGCACCGGATCGACGCGTCGACGCAGCCGGTGCTCATTGCGAAGTCGCTCGGCACACGCGCCGCCGCCTTCGCCGCGGAACGGCGGCTGCCGGCGATCTGGCTCACCCCGCTGCTGACCGACCCGTCGGTCGCCGCCGCGATCACCGCGAACCCGGCGCCCGCCCTGCTCGTCGGGGGCACCGCCGACACGTTCTGGGACACGTCCGCGGCCCGCGCCACCGGCAAGCCCTGCCTGGAGATCCCCGGCGCCGACCACGCCCTGCGCGTTCCCGGCCCGATCCGCGACTACACGAACGTCCTGGAGACCATCGGGACGAACATCGAGAACTTCCTTGATCTCGTACGCTCGGAAACCTCCCCGACCGCAGTTCTCACCGTTCTCGAGAGTCGGCGCGAGGCGGCGTACCCCCGAGGCCTTTGACGCGGCCGCCGGGCTGAAGCGATCCGTCACCGCCGATGGACCGCTATGCTCCGGCGGTGACCGTCTCCCCCTCGGCGCGGGCCGTCCAGCAGTATGCGACGACCGCGGCGAACCTGACCGCCCGGATGGCGCTGCACACCTATCGGACGAACCCGGAGGACTGGTTCACGTTCGTGGCCGCCCGGCTGCCGGCCGGCGGTGACGTGCTGGAGGTCGGGGCCGGCACGGGTGCGCTGTGGTCCCGCGTGGACCGCGGCGGCATGCGGCTGACGCTGACCGATTTCTCGCCCGTCATGTGTGAGCGCCTGCGTGCGGTCGACGGCGCCACGGTGCTCCAGTGCGACGCGGCTGAGCTGCCGTTCCCCGCCGCCTCGTTCGACACGCTGATCGCCAACCACATGCTCTACCACCTTGACGATCCTCGGGCGGCGCTGGCCGGGTTCGCCCGGGTGCTGCGCCCGGGCGGCCGGATCCTCGTCGCCGTCAACGGCCGCGACCACCACACCGAGATCACCGCGCTCGGCCCGGCGATCGGGCGCCCCGACCTGGTCCTGTCGGCCGCCCGGCATGATGTCACCGCCGAGACCGTCCCGCTGTGGATGGCCGACCATTTCGACGCCGTCACCACCGAGCGTTACCCCGGCGCCATCGAGGTCCCGTCGCCCGAGCCGGTGCTCGCGTTCCTGGCCAGCATCGCCGCCGAGCCGCTGACCGCCGCCGAGGAGGCCGCCGCCCGCAAGTTGATCGAGGCCCGGATCGCGGCCGACGGTGTGTTCCACATCCGCCGGCACACCGTCCTGATCAGCGCTGTCCGGCCCTGACCACGGCCGACGGCGTACGCCGCACGCCCTGATCAGCGCTGACCGGCCCGGACCACGGCCGACGGCGTACGCCGCACGCCCTGATCAGCGCTGACCGGCCCGGACCACGGCCGACGGCGTGTTTCGTATGTCCTGCCATCAGCGCTGACGTGTTCGGACCGCTCAGCAGGCCCGGCAGCAGAGCAGTTCCCCGGTCCGGCGGGCCCGGACGGCGAGGGCCGCGACCTCGGCGACGATCTCCGCGCCGAGGTCCTCGTCGATCTGCTCGCCCTCCTCCGCCCGCAGCTCCAGCCAGCGGCCGGCGACTCCGGTGACGTCCCCGGCCAGCGCCTCGGTCAGCACCGCCGGGAAGATCAGCACGAGGGCGCCGTCGTCGTCACCGAGTGGCTCCGGACCCTCCACGTCGTCGAACTCACGTCCGGTCAGGAGGCTCTCCCACTCCTCGATCGACAGCAGGGCATCGAAGTTGCCGTACGTCAGAGCGTCGCCGCCGGGCCCCGCCTCGACAGCCGCGGCCGCCGTCTCGCGATCGGCCGCGAGGAAGAACTCGATGATCGTGCTCACGCAGCGATCATGCCGCATCCGGACCGCGGAACTCGGCCACCACCTCGATCGTGCCGACGATGTTCGCGTTGAACTCGTCCAGGTCCTCGGCCGGGATCCAGTACTCGAGGATGGTGCGGCCGCCGACCTGGTGCACCTCGTACCGGTCGAGGAACGAGCGGCGCACCGCGAACCGGGTCACGTAGCCGACGCCGGACGCCGGGACGTTCCAGTCCCGGGCGATCATGGTGGCGTACTCCTCGTTCAGCACCGGGTAGAAGATCGGCTGATCGGGGAGCCGCGGCGGCCAGGCACGCCGGCCCGACTCCTCGACCAGCGCCAGCTCCTGCGGCCCGGTCGGCCGCCACAACGTCACCGTCTCCTCTGTCTGCACCGCCCCATGATCGTCGAGCCGGGACGGGACCCGCCAGCCGATTACCGTGCGCGAGAATGCACTGTGGACTTCACCCTCGATCAGGTACTGGCCTGGCGGATGAGCCGGCAGTTCCTCAGCGGGCCGGACGCGGACTCAACCGGCGCGGCGTCGACGGTCACCGGCACGGCGAGCACGGAGGCGGCCGGCGCGGGATCGGCCGACGCGGGATCGGCCGGCGCGGCGTCGACGGGCACCGGCACGGCGAGCACGGAGGCGGCCAGCACCGACTCGGCCGGCGGGGGATCGACCGACGCGGACTCGGCCGGCGCGGACTCGGCCCGCGCGGGATCGGCCGGCGCGGGATCGGCCGGCGCGGACTCGGCGGGCGCGGTCGTCGCGCGGCTGTGCGGTGTGCAGGCGCAGGTGGCGTCGGCCGCCGAGCAGGCCATCGCGGCGCGGCTCGGGTCGTCCGCCACGGATACCGGGGAGGCGGCCCGGAGCGGCGTGAGTTGATGAAGGTGTGGGCGATGCGGGGCACGTTGCACCTGCTCACCGCCGGGGACGCGGCGGCCTGCCTGAGTCTGATGGCCGCGGCGCGCACGTGGGAGAAGGGGGCGTGGCAGCGGACGTTCGCGACCGTGGATCAGGTCGGCGCCCTCGCGGACGCGGTTCGGGAGATCCTGCCCGGGCGGGTCCTCGGCCGCGAGGAGCTGGCGGCGGAGATCCTCCGGGTGACGCGGGACGAGTCGCTGGGCGAGCTGCTCGGGTCCGGCTGGGGCACCGTGCTCAAACCGCTGGCCTGGCAGGGGCTGATCTGTCACGGGCCGGGCGACGGCAACCGGGTCACGTTCACCAGCCCGGGGACGTGGTTCGGCGACTGGGCGGGGCTGCCCGCGCCGGAGGAGGCGGCGGCGCGGATCGTTCCGGCGTATCTGGGCGCGTATGGGCCGGCCACGATGGAGACGTTCGACCAGTGGCTGATCCGGGGCGCGTCGAAACGGGCGTCGTTGCGGGGCTGGTTCGCGGATCTGGCCCGGTCGGGAGTCATCACCGAGGTGTCGGTCGACGGGCGGCGCGCCTACGCCCGCACCGCCGACCTGGACGACATCGCGGCCGCCACGTCGATGCCGACGGTCCGGCTGCTGCCGGCGTTCGACCAGTACGTGCTCGGCCCCGGCACCGGCGACGAGCACCTCATCGCGCCGCACCGGCGGGCCCTGATCAGCCGGACCGGCGGCTGGATCTCACCGGTCGTGGTCGCCCGGGGCAGGGTCGCCGGCACCTGGGAACGGGACGGAGAAGCCCTGACGGTCGGCCTGTTCGCCGAGGCCGGGCCGGTGCCGGAGACCGCATTGGCCGCTGAGGCACACCGCCTCGTCAAGACCGCCGAGCTGATCGTGGTGACCGTCTGAACGGCTCGCCGCCGAGGTGAGGAGGTGAGCAAGGTGTCCGGTCGAGACGGCGCGGACCGGGGCGGATGTCGGCGAGGGCTCAGGCGGGGTAGGTGAAGGTGTCGCGGGCGCCGGGGCTCAGCCAGCCTCGGTCGACCATGGTGTCCAGGATCTGCTCCCAGCCGTCCTTCGGCGCCGGGTGGTCCGGGTCGAGCTGCACCGCGAGCAGGGCCGCCTCGGGGACGGACAGCTGGGCGGGCGCCTTCTGGAAGTACGTGCGGGCGGCGGTGACCAGGCCGATCGCGCCGCGGCCGTAGTCGGCGCGGTTGAGGAAGCGCTCCAGGATCTCCTCCTTGGGGTACGCGGACTCCGCCTTCCTCGCCATGATCCGCGTCCGCAGGCCCGGCTCGGCGCCGGCGGCGATCTCCACGTAGCGGCGGGTGAGCGGCGAGTCGTCGGAGGAGTAGAAGCCGGGGTCGACGGCGGCGACGAACGCGTTGGCCACCGCGGGCGGCAGCTCGGCCACCGTGACCACCGGGTGGGTGACGGTGCTCTCGGCCAGGGGCACGCTGTCGTAGTAGTAGGTGGCTCCGGTGACGCCGCCGGCCCCGAGCAGCAGCGCGATCGACACGCCGATGACCACACTGTGGCCGCGACGCCCCGGCCGCGGAGCCGGGGCGGAGGTGGGCTGGGCAAGATCGGCGATCGTCATCGACACACCATAGGGGCACGGCGTGGTCGCGCCAAGACCGGCGTCACCTGCTGTGACGGCCGGCCGGCGAGGATGCCTCCTGCGTGTGAGCGGGGCGCGTGGACCGTACCGCCGCGGGGTTGTCATCGGCAGTGACGGCCCGGCAACCCGATGATCAACGCGGCGCCGACGGTCAGATGAAGGCCGAGCAGAGCGAGGCGGACGCCGAGGCCGATGCCGGCCATCGGGCCGGCGAGGGAGAGCAGCAGCACCGCCGACGCGATGATCCGGAAGGTCCGGGCCGGTCTGCGCGCCGAGCGTTCCAGGAGGGCGAGCAGCGCCCAGGCGGCGGCGCCGGCGACGAGCGCGGCGGTGACAACCGCGACCGCGCCGACGTGCTGGACCGTGTCGCCCTGGCGGACCGCGAGCTCGATGCCGCCCCAGGTGTCGACCGACCAGAGGAGCAGCGCGCTCGTGGCGCCCGCCGCGACGGTGATCGCCCGGCCGGTGGTGGTGGAGTGGAGGCGCTGATGCGTGTTCGTCGTCATGGGCATCAGCGTGGCCGACCGGGGCGGGCGCCCACATCGGGCCGAAGACGGGGCGCCACCAACTTTGGATGGTGTCGGCGACCGGCGATCGATGGTTAGCCTCGCCGGGTGAACGGGATCAGAGGCCGGGCCCGGGCCTACGGGGTGGGCCGCGCCGACGGGATCGGCGGGTTCAGGAACGGGTGGGGGGTCGCGGCGCTGCTGGGCGGGTCCGGTCTGCTGATCGTGGCGACCGTTCTCGGGCGGTGGAGCAGCGACCCCGGCGATCCGCTGCTGCTGCTCGACGTCGGCGCCGGTGTGCTGGCCTGGCTGCTGACGCCGCTGCTGGTGTGGTGGCCGGTCGGCGGGACGGCGGCGCTGACCGTCCTGGCCGTGCTGTCGCCCGCGGTGACGCCGCCGGCGACGATGGGCGCGCTGCAGGTGGCGCGGCGGCGGGACCGGACAGCGGCGGTCGTGGTGGCAGGCGGCGGGATCGCGGCGCACGCGGTGCAGGGGGCGTGGCGGGTCAACGGCGGCATGTCGTACGGCTGGTGGCTGGCCCTGGTGACGATCGCCTACGGCGCGCTGCTCGGCTGGGGTCTGTGGGCGCGGGCCCGGGAGGCGCTGATCCGCACCCTCCAGGAGCGGGCGCAGCGGGCCGAGGCCGAGCAGGGCCGCCGGGTCGCGGAGGCGCGGATGCTGGAGCGCCGGCAGATCGCCCGGGAGATGCACGACGTGCTGGCGCACCGGTTGTCGCTGCTGGCGACGTTCGCGGGGGCGATGGAGTTCCGGCCGGACGCGCCGCCGGAGCAGATGTCGCGGGCGGCCGGGGTGGTGCGCAGCGGGGTGCATCAGGCGCTGGAGGAGCTGCGGGAGGTGATCAGCCTGCTGCGGGAGGACGACGGCGGCGACGGGGTGCATCCGCAGCCGGTGCTCGCCGACGTGCCGCGGCTGGTGGCCGAGTCGCGGGAGGCGGGGACCGAGGTGCTGCTGCGGGAGGCGGTGGACGATCCGGCGGGCGCGCCGCCCGCTGTCGCGCGGACGGCGTACCGGGTGGTGCAGGAAGGACTGACGAACGCCCGCAAGCATGCCGCCGGGCAGGCCGTCCGGGTGACGGTCAGCGGCGGCCCGGGCGCGGGTCTCGAGGTCGACGTGCGCAACCGTCTGGCGGCCGGCGGCACGCTGCCGTCCGGCGGGGCGGGGCTGGTCGGGCTCACCGAGCGGGTGCACCTGGCCGGCGGGACGCTCGACCATGAGCGGGCCGACGGCGAGTTCCGTCTGCACGCGTCGATACCATGGCCGGCGTGACCAGCCGGCCGGTACGTGTGCTCGTCGTCGACGACGACGCGCTGGTGCGTGCCGGGCTGACGATGATGCTCGACGGCGCGCCCGGCATCGCCGTCGTCGGTGAGGCGTCCGACGGCGACCAGGTGCCCGCCGCCCTCGACGCGCACGCGCCCGACGTGGTGCTGATGGACGTGCGGATGCCCCGCGTCGACGGGATCACCGCCACCCGACGCCTGCGCGCCCGGCCTCGGCCGCCCGAGGTGATCGTGCTGACCACCTTCGACACCGACGAGAACATCCTGCACGCGCTACGGGCCGGGGCCAGCGGGTTCCTGCTCAAGGACACCCCGCCGGCCCGGATCGCCGAGGCGGTGCGCCAGGTCGCGGCGGGCGAGCCGATCCTGTCCCCACGGATCACCCGCCGGCTGATGGACCGGGTGGCCGTGCAGGCGGGAGCCTACGCCCAGGCCCGGGCCACCCTGGCCACGCTGAGCCCCCGCGAGCGGGACGTGGTCGTCGCGATCGGCCGGGGGCACGGCAACGCCGAGATCGGCGCCGAGCTGGACATGACCCTGGCCACGGTGAAGAGCCACGTGTCGCACATCCTGACCAAGCTGGGGCTCGACAACCGGACCCAGATCGCCCTGCTCGCCCACGACGCGGGGCTGGCCTAGGCGCTAGCCGAGGTCGTAACCGGCGGGCGGCCCGGTGCGCTCCCAGCGGACGCCGGTGACCGTGCGGGTGCGGCCGTCGACGCTGACCCGGGCGCCGGGCGGGTCCCCCTCGTACGGCTCGACGAGCACCGCGTCCAGGATGTGCCGGGCACCGTCGACCGAGCCGCGCAGGCTGGTCGACCGCAGCACCCGGCCCAGGGTGATCGCCGCGTCCCGCAGCCGGCGGTCCGCGCCCGGCTCCCAGACGGCGAGCGCCGCGTCGACGCGGGCCCACAGCCGCCAGCGGTCGGCGTCGAGCAGCAGGCGGGCGGCCCGGTCGACGGCGGCGCAGGTGATGTCGACGGCCGACTCCTCGCCGAGCTCGGCGGCCCAGGCCAGCTCCTCGGCGGGCGGCAGCAGCTCGGGCGAGTCGTGCAGGACCACGGCGTACAGCATGCCGAGGACGGTCTCGCGCGCCTCGCCCGCGTAGAGCGGCCCGAACGACCGCATCGGCGGGAACCGGCGGACCAGATGCGCGGCCCGGCCCAGCGGGAGGTCCACGGCGAGTCGGGTATCCGTCACCCGGGCGTGGAACGTGCGCTGTTCGCGGGCAGCGAAAATCCAGGCGCGATGGTCGTCGGCGAGCAGCCGTGCCGCCACCGAGTAGGAGACCCCCAGCTGGGCGGCGAGCGCTCGGATGGCCCGTTTACGGGCGCGGTCGGGGACGGGCCGGCGGGTGCGGGTACCGGTCATGGGGGCCTCCCGGACACATCGTGGGTGCGGTTTCCGTTGTACATTCGCAGAAGCAGCGCGCCTGCACGAGCGTAGCGACGTCCCCCACGCGGGCGCCGCCCCACGCCAAGAGGCTCAGACTCAGCGCACCCGACTTCAGCCTGTCCTCGTGTCGTGCGAGGACTGTTCTCGGCGGAGTGCGTGGGGCTTCGCGTCCGAGGACGTGATCATCGTGTTCGAACGGTTCACCGACCGTGCCCGTCGAGTCGTCGTCCTGGCCCAGGAAGAGGCCCGGATTCTCGACCACCACCACATCGGCACCGAGCATCTGCTGCTCGGGCTGGCCCAGGAGGGTGAGGGCGTCGCGGCTTTCGGGCTCTCCCCGGAGGCGATCCGGCGCGCGGTCGAGGAGGTCGTCGGCCAGGGCCACGGGACTCCCGGCGGGCAGCACATCCCGTTCACACCGCGGGCCAAGAAGGTCCTCGAGCTGTCGCTGCGGGAGGCGCTGCAACTGGGCCACAACTACATCGGCACCGAGCATCTGCTGCTCGGGCTGCTCCGCGAGGGCGAGGGCGTCGCCGCGCAGGTGCTCGTCAAGCTGGGCGCCGACCGGGAGACGGTGCGGCAGCGGGTGATCCGGCAGCTTGCCGGGAGCACGCCGGCCACCGTCGCCGAGCCGGTCAAGGAGACCATCCTCGACCAGTACGGCGACAACCTCACCAGGAAGGCCCGCGACGGCCGGCTCGACCCGGTGATCGGCCGGGAGCCGGAGATCGAGCGGGTCGTGCAGGTGCTGTCGCGGCGCCGCAAGAACAATCCGGTGCTGATCGGCGAGCCGGGCGTCGGCAAGACCGCGGCCGTCGAAGGGCTCGCGCAGGCGATCGTCAGCGGCGACGTGCCGGAGACGCTGCGGGGCAAGCAGCTGTACACCCTGGACATGGGTTCCCTGGTGGCCGGCTCCCGCTACCGCGGCGACTTCGAGGAGCGTCTGAAGAAGATCCTCAAGGAGGTACGCACCAGAGGCGACGTGATCCTGTTCATCGACGAGATCCACACCCTGGTCGGGGCGGGCGCCGCCGAGGGGGCCATCGACGCCGCGTCGCTGCTCAAGCCGGCGCTGGCCCGCGGCGAGTTCCAGCTGGTCGGGGCCACCACGATCGCCGAGTACCGGATCATCGAGAAGGACAAGCCGCTCGAACGGCGCCTGCAGAAGATCGACGTGGGCGAGCCGACGCTGGCGCACACCATCGAGATCCTCAAGGGACTGCGCGACTTCTACGAGGCGCATCACCGGGTGTCGTTCACCGATGCGGCGCTGGTGGCCGCGGCGACCCTGGCCGACCGGTACATCTCCGACCGGTTCCTGCCGGACAAGGCGATCGACCTGATCGACGAGGCCGGCGCCCGGATGCGGATCCGCGCGACGGCCCGCGCCTCCGACCCGCGGGTGGCCGCGCTGCGGCAGGAGAAGGAAGCCGCGATCGACGCGCAGGACTTCGAGCTGGCGGCCCGGCTGCGCGACCGGGAGAAGCGGCTGACCACCGGCGAGGGACAGCCGCCCGCGGAGATCGGCGACGAGCAGATCGCCGAGGTGCTCGGCCACTGGACCGGCATCCCCGTGCACCGGCTCACCGAGGAGGAGTCGTCACGTCTGGCGGCCATGGAGGACGAGCTGCACCGCCGGGTCATCGGGCAGGACGACGCCGTGCGTGCCGTGTCGCGGGCGATCCGGCGTACCCGCGCGGGGTTGAAGGATCCGAGACGACCGGCCGGGTCGTTCGTCTTCGCCGGGCCGTCCGGGGTCGGCAAGACCGAGCTGTGCCGGGCGCTGGCCGCGTTCCTGTTCGACTCCGAGGACGCGCTGATCCAGCTCGACATGTCCGAGTTCCACGACCGGCACACCATGTCCCGGCTGGTCGGCGCGCCACCCGGGTACGTCGGCCACGACGAGGGCGGGCAGCTGACCGAGAAGGTACGCCGCAAGCCGTTCTCGGTGGTGCTCTTCGACGAGATCGAGAAGGCGCACCCGGACGTGTTCAACACGCTGCTGCAGATCCTGGAGGACGGCCGGCTCACTGACGGGCAGGGCCGGGTCGTCGACTTCAAGAACACCGTCGTCATCCTCACCACCAACCTCGGCACCCGTGAGGTGGGCCGTACGATCGGGTTCCAGGCCTCGGCGGCGCAGCCCGCGGCGTACGAGCAGATGAAGTCCCGGGTCGGTGACGAGCTGAAACAGCACTTCCGGCCGGAGCTGCTCAACCGCCTCGACGACACGATCGTCTTCCACCAGCTGCGCGAGCCGCAGATCCTGCGGATCGTCGACATCTTCACCGCCCGCATCCAGACCCAGCTCAGGAACCGGGACATCACCCTGGAACTCACCGACGGCGCCCGCGCGTACCTCGCGGCCAAGGGCTTCGACCCGGTGCTGGGCGCCCGCCCGCTGCGCCGGACCATCCAGCGTGAACTGGAGGACACCCTGTCCGAGCAGATCCTCTTCAACGACCTGCGCCCCGGCCGGACCGTCGTCGTGGACTGCGAGGACGGCCGTCTCGTGTTCCGGGGTGCGGTGGCCGCGGGACAGTGACCGGTGGCGATGCCGCCTATGCTGCCCCGGTGCGTGTTCTCTCCAAGCTGATCACCGTCGTCTGGGTTCTCGCCGGCCTCGCCCTGGTCGCCGGATTCGTCGCCTACACCCCGGTGGCCCGCAAGTACGCCAGTGATCACCTGTATGTTGTCGACAACAAACAGGCGATCACGGTCACGACATCGTCCGGCGAGGCGCTGAGCCTCGGCGTACGGATGCCGAGCGCGGTCAGCGGGTTGTGGGCGTCCCCGGACGGGATGACGCTGACCTTCACCGGTCAGCAGCCGATCATCCTGATGCAGCCGAAGCCGCAGACCTGGGGCGACGAGATCCGCACGAACCGGCGGGACATCTCCGACGACAAGACCGCCACCGGCCGCTACTTCGTACCGGAGGTGACCGCGCCGACCGTCCTGGACGGCAAGATCACCGGAACGGTCGTCCACCCGGTCGGCGGTCTGGGCACGTTCCGCAACGAGCAGACCATCATCGACGTGCCGGTGAAACTCACCGTGGAGCCGTCCGGCGCCGGCCAGGCGTCCGGCAACCGCCTGACCCAGCTGGTGTACGGCATGCTCGCCGCCACCGGAGTGCTGATCCTGTTCGCGCTGGGCGCCATCGTCCGAGCGCTGTTCCGGCACGGCTTCAAACACGCGAGCAGCGCGATCATCACGTTCGTCGTCATCGCCGCCGCTTTCGTGGGCATCGGCTACCTCGCCGAGAAGGCGGCCGTCCCGGACGTCAGCGACGTCGACGTGCTCGGCGCCCTCCCGCTGACGCCGCTGCAGTTCCTGACGTGCGTGGCGGTCGCCATCTTCCTCAGCATGCTGGCCCTGCTCCTGAGCGGCGCCGGCGAGGACGAGCCCCCGGCCCCGGCTGCGGAGGCCTGACAGCGTGTCGACCCGCCGGATGGCGGGGGGATTCCGCCGCGTGGCGCTCGATCGCTGTCGGGTGGCGGGTCATTCTGGAGAAACCGTTCATCCGGTGGTGACCCTAGGAGGCCGTTCGTGACCGCTGTGGTGCCCTCTCCTCCCCCGTTCGATGCCGAGCTCGGGGCGGCGCTCGCCGCGCTCGGGGATCAGCTTCCGCCCTCGCTCACGCCCGAGATGATCCCGATCCTGCGGCAGGGGACCGCCGGGATGGAGACGATCAGTGACGACGATCTGCGGCGGGACGGGAGGTTCACCGTCGAGGAGCGGGCCGTGCCGGGGCTCGACGGGGATCCGGACGGGTCGCTGCTGATCTGCCGGCCGGCCGGCGTCGCCGAGGCGGCCGGGTGTCTCTATCACACGCACGGCGGCGGGATGATCCTCGGCGACAACCGGGCCGGGATCGATCTGATGCTCGACCTCGCCGAGGAGTTCGGGCTGGCCGTGGTGTCGGTGGAGTACCGTCTCGCGCCCGAGACACCGCATCCGGGGCCGGTGAACGACTGCTACGCGGGGCTGCTGTGGACCGCGGCGCACGCCGGGGAACTCGGGTTCGACCCGGGGCGGCTGATCGTCGCCGGTGGCAGCGCCGGTGGTGGGCTGGCGGCGGCGCTGGCGCTGATGGCCCGGGACCTGGGCGGGCCGGAGTTGCTCGGCCAGCTGCTGATCTGCCCGATGCTCGATGATCGCAACGAGAGTGCTTCGGCCGTACAGATGGAGGGTTTGGGGGTGTGGGATCGCACCGCCAACCGGACCGGCTGGGGCGCGCTGCTCGGTGATGCGGCCGGCGGGCCGGACGTCTCGCCCTACGCGGCGCCGGCCCGCGCCGCCGACCTGGGGAATCTGCCGCCCGCGTTCATCGACGTGGGCAGCGCGGAGACGTTCCGGGACGAGGACGTCGCCTACGCGAGCCGGATCTGGCAGGCCGGTGGGCGGGCCGAGCTGCACGTGTGGCCGGGTGCGTTCCACGGGTTCGACATGATGGCGCCGGCCGCGGTGATCTCGCAGGATGCGCGGCGGGCCCGGTTCCGGTGGCTGAACCGTCTGCTGAACGCCTGACCTCGGCGCCATGAAGGACCTCGCGGTACGCCTCGCCGCGCTGGATGCGGACGCCAGCGCGGCGGTCCAGGTGATCGCCTACTTCGACGGGCTGGTCGAGCTGAGGCACGTGCCCGAACCCGGTGCTCTGCCGGACGTCCGGATGCTGGACCAGCCCGCCGCCCCGTGGCTGCCGTCGACAGTGCACGCGATCACCACCACGCCGAGCCTGCGGGCCGCCGCCGCCCGCCTGCGGCTGCACCATTCGACGCTGCAGGACCGGGTCGTGCAGGCCGAGCACCTGCTCGGCTGGAGCCTGCGCGACCCGGCCGGCGTGTTCCGCGCCCACCTGGCCCTGGTTCTGCGGCGCCTGCACCGCAACCCGGTCAGCCGGTGATCGTCGGGGCCGTCACCGGTATCTCCACCTCCGCGAGACACCGGTGACGACCGCCCTGTCAGTCGGTGGGGGTCAGGCCGGTCGACGCCTGGAAGGAGCCGTCCATCTCGAAGGGGACCGACTCGTGTTCGTGGGTGACCAGCCACCGGCCGTCGATGCGGCGCAGGCCGAGCGTCACCCGGAACCACAGGTGGAACCGTTCGGCCGCGCCGCGCGGGGCCGCGCTCAGGCAGTCGATGCTGGTCGCGAAGGCCACGTCACCGTCGGTGGTGATCTCCAGCCGGGTCACCTCGCGGCGGGGCGGCGCCTCGAAGGTGTCCATCCAGGCCTCCAGCCGGGACGGGTCCCGGCCGTCGCCGGGCCGGCGCAGCGGCGGGGCGAGGTTGTACTCGACGAAACCGGGCGCATAGTGGGACAGGACGGCCTTGGCGTCGCCGGTCTCCAGCAGCGCGGCCTTGCGTTCGATGACTTCCTGGATCTCGTTCATGCCCGGGTGTCGAAACCGGCCGCCGCGGTTTCGACACCCGGGACGAAGAGGTCACGAGAGTAGGAGCCCATCGTGAAGTATCTGATCCTGATCCAGTCGAACCCGCAGTCCCTGGCCGTCTGGGAGACGCTCACCGAGCAGCAGCGCACCGACTTCGGGCTCGGGCATCTGCGGCTGACCGAACAGATGCGGCAGGCCGGGGTGCTGGTGGTGAGCGAGGGGCTGGGTGATCCGGCGCTGGCCACCCAGGTGTCGGTGCGCGACGGCGAGACGATCACCTCCGACGGGCCGTACGCGGAGGTCAAGGAGCATCTGGCCGGCTTCTACCTGATCGACGTGGCGGATCTCGACGAGGCGGTGACGTGGGCCGCGAAGGCGCCGGACGCCGCGTACACCCGGGTCGAGGTCCGTCCGGTCCTCGACATGAGCACATGGGAGATCTGAGCGCCGGCGGGACGGCCGCTCTGCCGGAGCTGCTGCGGGAGTGCGTGCCGCAGGTCCTGGCGGTGGTGGCGCGCCGCTACGGCGACTTCGAGGCCTGCGAGGACGCCGTGCAGGAGGCGCTGATCGCGGCGGCCCGGCAGTGGCCGGAGACCGGCGTCCCGGACCGGCCGCGGAGCTGGCTGATCACGGTGGCGAGCCGCCGCCGGGTGGAGATGCTGCGCAACGAGACGGCCCGCCGGCGCCGGGAGGAGGCGGCCGGGCAGGAGCCGCCGCCTGCGGTCCGCGGCGACGACGAGCTGGCGTTGCTGCTGCTCTGCTGCCATCCGGCGCTGACCGTGCCGGCGCAGATCACGCTCACCCTGCGGGCGGTCGGCGGGCTGACCACGGCGGAGATCGCGCGGGCGCTGCTGCTGCCGGAGGCCACCGTGGGCCAGCGGATCAGCCGGGCCAAGCAGCGGATCCGGGACGCGGGCGCCCGGTTCGAGATGGCGGTGCCGGCCGAGCGTCTCACCGCGGTCCGGCACGTGCTCTACCTCATCTTCAACGAGGGCTACACGGCCAGCGCCGGCGACGAGCTGAACCGGGTGGAGCTGACCCGGGAGGCGATCCGGCTGACCCGACAGTTGCGCCGGCGGCTGCCCGACGACGGGGAGACCGCCGGGCTGCTGGCGTTGATGCTGCTCACCGACGCGCGGCGGCCCGCGCGTACCGGCCCGGACGGCGCCCTGATCCCGCTCGCCGAGCAGGACCGCGGCCGATGGGACGCCGGCATGATCGCCGAAGGCGTCGCGATCGTCACCGGGACCCTGGCGCAGGCCCCGATCGGGCCCTTCCAGCTGCAGGCCGCGATCGCCGCGATCCACGACGAGGCGGCGCGGCCCGAGGAGACCGATTGGCCGCAGATCCTCCTTCTGTACGGGATGCTGCACGCGCTCGCCCCCAGCCCGATGGTCACCCTGAACCGGATCGTCGCCACCGCCATGGTCGACGGCCCGGAAGCGGCTCTGACCGCCCTGGACCGGGTCGCCGGCGATCCGGTCCTGTCGCGTCACCACCGCACCGCCGCGGTCCGCGCCCATCTGCTGGAGCAGTTCGGCGACCGCACCGGCGCCTGCGAGCAGTACCGCCTGGCCGCACGGCTGACCCTGAGCCGCCCCGAGCAGCGCTACCTGGAGTCCCGGGCGGCCCGCCTGCGCTGACTGGGCGAGAGTGTCGCCATGCCGTGCGGCTCAGCGCGTCTGGTGTCGTACCGGATCAAATGATTGTCGCTTTGGATCAAGTTCGGCCGGAGGCCGGGTTTTAGCGTGTGGGCATGGATTTCTCCCCTTCGGCGCGGGCCGCGGAGCTGACCGCGGCGGTGCGTGAGTTCATCGCCGCGGAGATCGAGCCGGTGGAGCGGCGGCTGCGGCGCCCGGCCGGCGCGCCGGTCGAGTGGCGGGTCCCGGACGAGGTGCGTGAGCTGCAGCGACGAGCGCGGGAGCGGGGGCTGTGGAACCTGTTCGAGGAGCTGAGCAATGTCGACTACGCGCCGATCGCGGAGGCCACGGGCTGGTCGTTCCTGGCGCCGTACGTGTTCAACTGCAACGCTCCCGACACCGGGAACATGGAGGTGCTCGCCAGATACGGCACGCCGGCGCAGCAGGAGCAGTGGCTGACCCCGCTGCGGGACGGCGTGATCCGCAGCGGCTTCGCCATGACCGAGCCGGGCGTGGCCTCGTCGGACGCCACAAACATGCAGCTCACTGCGGTGCTCGACGGTGACGGGGTGGTGCTGGACGGCCGCAAGTGGTGGACCACCGGGGTCGGGCATCCGGACTGCCGGGTGCTGATCGTGATGGGCCTGACCGACCCGGAGGCGCACCGGCACGCCCGGCATTCGATGGTGCTCGTGCCGATCGACACGCCCGGTGTGACTGTCGAACGGATGCTGGACACCATGGGGTTCCTGGACGAGCCGTTCGGGCACGGCGAGGTGTCGTTCACCGGGGTACGGGTTCCGGCCGCGAACATCATCGCCGGTCCGGGTCAGGCGTTCGCGATCGCGCAGGGCCGGCTCGGGCCGGGGCGGGTGCACCACGCGATGCGGATGATCGGTCTCGCCGAGCGGGCCCTGCATCTGGCGTGCGAGCGGGGCCTGGCCCGGACCGCGTTCGGCAAGCCGGTCATGAACCTGGGCGGGAACCGGGAACGGGTCGCCGACGCGCGGATCGCGATCAACTCGACCCGGCTGCTGATCCAGCACGCGGCCTGGAAACTCGACACCGGCGGCCCGCTGGCGGCGCTCTCCGAGGTCAGCCAGATCAAGGTCGCCGCCCCGAACGTCGCCCAGCAGGTGATCGACTTCGCCATGCAGATCCACGGCGGGGCCGGGCTGTCCAGCGACTTCCCGCTCGCGGCGGCGTGGACGGCGGCCCGCGCGGTGCGGATCGCCGACGGGCCGGACGAGGTGCACCGTGGTCTGATAGCCCGTATCGAACTCGCCGAGCATGGAGCTGCCCGATGAAACGTGTCCTGATCACCGGTGGCGCCTCCGGCCTGGGCGCCGCGCTGGCCGCCCGTTTCCAGGCCCGCGGCGACCGGGTGCTGGTCACCGACGTCACCGAGGGCGTCGACCAGCGTCTCGACATCACCTCGGAGGCCGACTGGGCGGCGGCGCTGGAGCGGGTGCGTGACGATTTCGGCGGCCTCGACATCCTGGTCAACAACGCGGGCATCGCCGCCGGCGGGCGCATCGACCGGCTCAGCGCCGAGCACTGGCAGCGGGTCCTGACGGTCAACGTGCTCGGCGCGGTCACCGGGTGCCGGACGTTCACGCCGCTGTTCAAGGAGCAGGGGTCGGGTCACATCGTGAACGTGGCGTCGGCCGCCGGGCTGATGCACCCGCCGTCGATGAGCAGCTACAACGCGAGCAAGGCGGCCGTGGTGGCGCTCTCCGAGTCGCTGCGGTACGAGTTGGGGCCGTGGGGTGTCACCGTGTCGGTGGTGTGCCCCTCGTTCTTCCGTACCAATCTGGCGCAGTCGCTCTCGGGGGACGACCCGCAGATGGAGCAGGGCGCGATCCGGCTGATCAACGGGGCGCGCCGGGGCGCCGACGAGATCGCCGCCCGGGTGGTGCACGACGTGGACGCCCGCAAGTTCCTGATCCTGCCGGACTCGGACGCGCGGACCGCCTATCGTGCGAAACGTTTCGCCCGGTTCCTCTACGACCGGCGGATGTTCGCTCTCGGTGCCAAGACCCGCCGCGAGGAACGGGCCGAGGCGCCGCATGAGTAGGGGTGTCGTCCTGATCACCGGGGCCAGCGCGGGTCTCGGTGAGGAGATGGCCCGGCAGTTCGCGGCCCTGGGTTACGACCTGGCCCTGTGCGCCCGCCGCGTCGACCGCCTGGCGAAGCTGGCCGCCGAGCTGCCCACCCGGGTGGTGGTGAGGCCGCTCGACGTCACCGACGACGATGCCGTCTTCACCGTCTTCCGCGAGTTCGCCGCCGAGCTGGGCCGCATCGACCGGGTGGTCGTCAACGCCGGCCTCGGCAAGGGCGCGCCGCTGGGCACCGGGCGGCCGGACGCCAACCGGGAGACGGCACGGGTCAACTTCCTCGGCGCGCTGGCCCAGACGGAGGCGGCGCTGGAGATCTTCCGGGCGCAGCAGCGCGGCCACCTGGTGATCATCTCGTCGATGTCGGCGCTGCGGGGCATGCGCCGGTCGATGACCACCTACGCGGCGACGAAGGCGGGTGTCGCCGCGCTGGCCGAGGGTCTGCGGTCGGAGCGGATCCCCGGGGTCGACGTGTCGGTGATCTACCCCGGATACATCAGGTCGGAGATGAACGAGCACGTCCGGCAGAAGACCCCCTTCATGGTCGACACGGTGACCGGTGTCCGGGCGATGGTCGCCGCGATCGAGAAGCGGAAGGCCAAGGCCTACGTCCCGGCGTGGCCGTGGGTGCCGATCGGCGCGGCGATGCGGCTGCTCCCCCTCTCCGTCGTCCGGCGGCTGGCGTGACCGGTCCGGTCCGCGCGGAGGACGCCTTCGATGTCGGCGCGGTGACCGCCTGGCTGGGTCTGGACGCCACGCCGGAGGTACGACAGTTCTCCGGCGGCGCGTCCAACCTGACCTATCTGCTGCACCGCGGCGCCGGGGAGAAGGACCTCATCCTGCGCCGCCCGCCGCGGGGCCGGAAGGCGGCGACCGCCCACGACATGTCCCGTGAGTACCGGATCCAGTCCGCTCTGGCGCCGGTCTTCCCGTACGTGCCGGGGATGGTCGCGCTGTGCGAGGACGAGTCGGTGATCGGCTCGCCGTTCTACGTGATGGAACGCGTCCACGGGCACATCCCGCGGCGGGAACTCGGCGTCGACCTGCCCCCGGAGCAGGTGCGCCGGCTCTGCACCGGGGTCGTCGACCTGCTGATCGACCTGCACGGCATCGACCCGGCCGCGGCCGGGCTGGACACCCTGGGCAAGGGCGCCGGCTACGTGGCCCGGCAGGTGTCCGGCTGGTCGGAGCGGTACCGGGCGGCCCGTACCCGCAATGTCGGCTCGTTCGCGAAGGTGATCCGCTGGCTGGAGGCGAACCAGCCGGCCGAGCAGCGGATCTGCCTGATCCACAACGACTTCCGGTTCGACAACGTGGTCTTCGACCCGGACGATCCGGCCCGGCCGGTGGCGCTGCTCGACTGGGAGATGGCCACCCTCGGCGACCCGCTGATGGATCTGGGCAGCGCTCTCGCGTACTGGGTGCAGGCCGACGACGGGCCGCTGTTCCGGGCGTTCCGGCGGCAGCCGACACACACGCCGGGCATGCTCACCCGCCGCGAGGTGATCGAGCACTACCACGCGCGGACCGGGCTGCGGATGACCGCGTTCCACGAGGTTTTCGGGCTGTTCCGGCTCGCCGGTATCGTGCAGCAGATCTATTACCGGTACCACCATCGGCAGACCCGCAACCCCGCGTTCCGGCACTTCTGGATCGCCAGCCTGATGCTGGAGCGCCGCTGCCTGCGCATCATCCGCGGAAAGGACTGACGTGCCCCGTCTCCTGCTGATCCGGCACGGCCAGGCGTCGTTCGGCGCCGACGACTACGACGCGCTCTCGGCGATCGGGCACGAGCAGGCCCGTACCCTCGGACGGTCTTTCGCGGAGCGTGGGATCCGGCCCGCCGTGCTGGTCCAGGGCGCCATGCGCCGGCACGCCGAGACCGCGGCCGGGCTGCTCGACGGCCTGAAGGAACCGGTCGAGACGGTGACCGACCCGGACTGGAACGAGTTCGACTTCCACCACGTGCTGGAGATCCACCAGCCGGACGCCCGGAGTTCGATCACCCCCTGGGATTTCCAGCGGCTCTTCGAGGTGGCGACGGCCCGGTGGGCCTCCGGCGAGCACGACACCGAGTACGCCGAATCGTTCGCCGCCTTCCAGGACCGCGTCACCACCGCCCTGGCGAGCACGCGGAAGCTGATGTCCGAGCACGGTGACGTGGCCGTGCTCACCTCGGGCGGGCCGATCGCGATGGCCGCCAGCCTGCTCACCACCGGCTCGTCGACCGGCTGGGCGGCCCTGAACCGGGTGTCGGTCAACACCGGCGTCACCAAGGTCATCGCCGGGAGCCGGGGCCTGTCGCTGTCGACGTTCAACGAGCACACCCACGTCGAGGCCGACCCGCGGCTGCTCACCTACCGCTGAGCCCGCCTGCGGACCGCCGTCGGGCTCATCCCCCACCAGCGGCGGGCGCACCGGCTGAGCACCGCCTGCTCGGCGAACCCCAGCAGCCGGCTGACCTGCGCCAGCGGCATGTCGGTGGTGGTCAGGTAGGCACGGGCACGGGCCCGGCGGACGTCGTCGACGATCTCGGTGAACCCCTGCCCCTCCGCGACGAGCTGCCGCTGCAAGGTACGCGGATGCACGGCCAGCGCCCGCGCCACATCGGCCAGCTCGGTCGGGCCGGTGCCGAGCGACTGCGACACCACCGCGCGCACCCGGGCGGCCGGGCCGGTCCGCGGGCCGGGCGACTGTCGCGACAGGAACGCCAGCGCCAGCCCGCGCAGCGTGGCGTCGACCCCGGCGAGCGGCTGCCGCATCAGGCTGGTCGGCACCCGCAGCACCGCCGCGGGCCGGCCGAACCGCACCGTCGCGCCGAACGCCTCGGTGTAGCGGGCGACCGGGGCGACCGGCCGGTGGGGCAGGTCCACCGACCGCAGACCGTACCCACCACCGACCAGGAACCCGACGACCCGGTGCAGGAACAGCACGGTCATCTCGGTGGCTTGCGGCAGCGGCCGGACCCACGCCCGGAACGCGTAGCGCAGCCCGGTCACCCCGGCGACACCGTCGGGGTCGGGCACCACGGACAGCGACAGGTCACGGGCGTGCACGAACATGTACCGCGAGGTGCACTCGATCGCGTCGGCCACCGACGGCGAGTTCTGGATCGCCACGGCCAGCGGGCCGAGCAGGCTCATCTCCTGCGCCGAGGCGACGCGCAGGCCGAGGTCGGGGCAGCGCAGCGCGGCCGCAGCGGTCTCCAGGACGGCGGCGATCGCGGTGTCCTCGACCAGCAGCTCGTCGGTGTCGAGGGCGCCGGGTGGCAGGCCGGCCTGACGCGCGAACAGATCCGCGTCGCCGCCGAGCGCCTCCACGGTCTGCCGGAACCGCTGGAGCCCGGCCGACCTCACCAATGACACGTCGGCACAATACATCAAATCGATTTGATGTATTGTGCGGGCATGGGGACCGACGCGCCTCCGGCGTTCCTCACCGCGGCCGGCCATCCGGTGCGGTGGCGGCTGCTGAGCGAGCTCGCCCGCACCGACCTGGCCGTCCACGAGCTGACCGCCCGGCTCGGCCACCCACAGAACCTGATCTCCTACCACCTCGGCAAGCTGCGGCGCGCCGAGCTGGTCACCGCCCGCCGCAGCAGCGCCGACGGCCGCGACACCTACTACACGCTGCACCTGGCCCGCTGCTCGGCGCTGCTCACCGGCGCCGGCGCGGCCCTGCATCCGGCGCTGCGGCTGCGCTCACCGTCGCCGGCCCGCCCGGGTCGTGCCCGGGTGCTCTTCCTGTGCACCGGCAACAGCGCACGATCACCGATGGCCGAGGCGATCCTGCGACACCGGGCGGGCGGCTCGGTCCAGGTCCACAGCGCGGGCGTCACCCCCAAACCCCTTCAGGGGTACGCCGTACGCGCTCTCGCCGCACGCGGGATCCCACCGCCGGAGACCGGCCCCACGCACGTGTCCCGGCTGACCGGCGAGCGTTTCGACCACGTGATCACGCTGTGCGACCGGGTGAAGGAGGTGTGTCCCGCGTTCGACGCCCCGCGCCAGGCGCACTGGAGCATTCCCGAGCCCGTGGCGGCTCCCGACTTCGACCGTCTCGCCGACCAGCTCACCGAGCGGATCGGGTTCTTCGTCCACACCCTCCTGGAGGAGTGATGACCGACAGCACCGTGCACGTCCGCTACCTGGTGGACGACGTCCAGTCCGCGATCGACTTCTACACCACCCACCTGGGGTTCGAGCCGATCACCACGGTCCTGCCCGCGTTCGCCGACGTGCGCCGCGGCAACCTGCGACTGCTGCTCTCCGGCCCGGCCAGCTCGGCCGGCCGCCCCATGCCGGACGGCCGCGTCCCGCACCCCGGCGGCTGGAACCGGATCCACCTGATCGTCACCGACCTCGACACCGAGGTGGCCCGCCTGCGCGCGGCCGGCGTCCCGTTCCGCAACGACGTGGTCACCGGCCCGGGCGGCCGCCAGATCGTCCTCGACGACCCGGCCGGCAACCCGGTCGAGCTGTTCCAACCGGCCGGTGCCTGAGTGACCGTCACGACGCCGCAGGCCGGCCTCGGGACCGTGCTCGCCCAGTGGGGCCGGATCGGCTGCATCGGCTTCGGCGGGCCGCCCGCGCACATCGCGCTGCTGCGCAAGTTGTGCGTCGACGACCGCCGCTGGCTGGACGCCCGCGAGTTCGAGGACGCGGTGGCCGCCTGCAACCTGCTGCCCGGCCCGTCGTCGACACAACTCGCGATCTACTGCGCGTGGCGGGTCCGCGGCCGGGCCGGCGCGCTGGCCGGTGGGGCCGCGTTCATCCTGCCCGGACTGGTCGCGATCCTGGCGCTGGCGGCGCTGTTCCTCGGCGACCCGCCGGCCTGGGTACGGGCCGCCGGCGCGGGCGCGGGCGCGGCCGTCGCGGCGATCGCCCTGCAGGCCGGGTGGAGCCTCATGCCGCCCGGCTGGCAGCGCGCCCCGCAGCGGAGCAGCCGACTGCGCTGGTCGGCGTACCTGGTGCTCGGCGCGGTCGCGGCCGGCACCATCGGCCCGTGGCTGGTCGTCCTGCTGGTGGCCTGCGGGATCGCCGAGGTGCTCGCCCAGCGGGCGCCGTCCGGACCGTCGCCGCGCGCCACGGCACTGCCGATGCTGGCGGCGGCCGGGGCCGGCGGCGGAGTGCTGGCCGCGCTCGCCTGGACGGCGCTGAAGGTGGGCGCCCTCTCCTACGGTGGCGGCTTCGTGATCATCCCGTTGATGCAGGCCGACGCCGTCGATCAGCACCACTGGATGACCGCGGCCGAGTTCCTCAACGCGGTGGCGCTGGGCCAGATCACGCCCGGCCCGGTCGTGCACACCGTCGCCGTCGTCGGCTACGCCGCGGCCGGACTCGGCGGCGGCCTGCTCGCCGCGGCGGTCGCTTTCAGCCCGTCGTTCACGTTCATCCTGCTCGGCGCCGACCGCTTCGACCGCCTGCGCGGCAACCGATACGTCCGCGCCTTCCTGGACGGCGCCGGCCCCGCCGCGATCGGCGCGATCCTCGGCTCCGCGGTGCCACTGGCCCGGGCCCTGACCGAACCCTGGCAATACGCGATCCTCACCGGCGCCGCCCTCCTCACCCTGGCCCTACGCCGCGGCCCGGTCCTGACCCTGCTGGCCGCCGCCACAGCCGGAGTGGCAATCGTGCTGGCCGGCGGCCCACTCCCCCACTGATCCACCCCGGCAGGCACACGCCCGAGAACCATGGCCGGCAACCGCGCCGACCACGGACACCTCCTCGGGTCGGCCCCTCCTCAAACGGCCAAGCCATGCAAGCCAGGCTGGCCGTGCAAGCCAGGCCGCAGTCTGCGGGCCGAGCCGATCGCGGGCCAGGCGGGCGCAGGCCGAGCCGCTCGTGCCGGGCGCGGGTTGGGCCGGGCGCGAGCCGAACCGGGCGCGAACCGAACGTGGGCCAAGTCCTGCGCGGACCAAGCCCAACGCGGGCCGGTCAGGCGCGGGCCGGTCAGGCCGGGATGCCAGCCCGGTCTCCCCGGGGCGGCTCGGTTACCCGGGCCGGCGGTTCCCGCGCGCGGGCCGAACCCCGAGCGGGGCCGGCCGTGCACCGGCGAGGGAGTGAATTCACGAGGGCGGGTGAAGGATTGTTCATTCACCGGTTTGCACCGCATGACCGGAAATGCCCAAGGGTAGCCATCCTCACGTACCCCCGAAGGAGGCTCCCATGATCACCATCGCGCAGATGAGCCTGCTGACCGGCCTCGACGTCCATGACCGGGACGGCGACCGGATCGGCACCGTAGGACGGGTCCGGCAGGACGACGCCGGCCGGCCGGCGTGGGCCGGTGTCCGGACCGGACTGTTCGGCCGTACCGAGTCGATTGTTCCGCTGGAGGGCGCTCACCTCGACGGGGATCGGCTGGTGGTGCCGTTCGACAGGGCCACGATCAAGGACGCCCCGGCGGTCGAGTCATCCGTCGATGGCTCACTGACTCCCGGCGACGTGCGGCGGCTCTGCGAACACTACGGCCTGCTGTGGCTCGGCACCGAGAACGTCCGGGTTCTCCGGCCCCGCTTGCCCGGCCGCCGTTCCATCGGGTGACCGAAAACGAACAATCAGAAGCTGCCAATCACAAGCTTCCGACCAGAAATTGGCCGACCAGAGCCGCCAATCAAAAACGGCGGTCATAAGGGGCCGACCAGGAGCGGCCGGCCAAAAGCAACCAGTCGAAAGCAGCCAACCAAGAGGAGCCGACCAAAAGCAACCAGTCGAAAGCGGCCAACCAAGAGGAGCCGGCCAGAAGCGGCCGACCAGGAGGGACCGGCCGAGAGCGGCCGGCCGAAAGCGGCCGACGCTGAGGGCGTCAACCGGTGCGGCCGATCACGGTCAGGCCGAAGTTCTTCGTGGTGCCGAACTTCGTCGGCATGTGCTCGGGGATGATCGACTTGGTGAAGTAGCCGTACACGCAACGCTGCAGCCCGCACAGGGTCGAGGCGATGCCGGGCACCGTGTTGGTGAGGATCGACGGCACGCTGGTGAGCGTGCCGAGCAGCGTGGTGTACCCGGTGACGACGAACGGCGCGAACCCCACGATCCGGTACGACGCGGGCAGCAGGTTGGTGGCGCCGACCGCGCTGTCGAAGATCGGCACCATGACGGGCCGGCCGGAGGCGCGGGCGTCGGCGAGTTCGCCGGTGCAGGTGATCGCGGAGAGCAGGTTGAGGGCGGGCGCGGTCACCCAGGTCTGCACGCCGGTGGTCGAGGTGGACACGGAGAGGTGGCAGTCGCCGACCGACGACAGCCACGCGTAGCCGCTGGACGAGGTGAGGTCTAGCGGGTTGTTGCACCAGGACAGCAGCGGGTTGCTGATGGCGACCGCGTTGTCGACCGGCGGCTGCAGGCCGAGCATCGAGTAGAGGCCGGTCTGCTGCAGCAGCGGGTCCAGGCCGGGCAGGGCGTAGAACTTCTTGCCGCCGCTGGTCATCCGGTCCCAGTCGCACTTGGAGATGCCCATCGCGAGGGCGTTCGCGGTGGCCGGCACTCCCCACACGACGCGCGCGCAGGCCCCCATCTGCCGGCCCTGATAGGCGCCGCCGGTCAGGGCGTGGGCGAAGACGGGGGGTACGAGCCGCGTGTCGTCGGTGTTGCGGGTGCTGGTGCGTACCTCCGCGGTGTCGTAGGTCCCGGTGATCGCCGGTTGCGGCGGGCACGTCGTGGTGGTGCCCCAGACCGGGCAGTTCTGGTTGTTGACGCAGACCTGGGCGTCGGCGCGGGTGTCCTTGGCGTTCTTCTCGGCGTAGAGGCGGGCGTTCGCGGCCTGCCCGGCGCTGGTGCACCCGGCCGGGTCGGCGATGCAGGCCTGCGCGACCTTCCACGACGCGAAGTCGGCGCCGCTCTGCAACTGTTCCTTCTCGGCGTAGAGCAGCCCGACGTCGATGACGACGGCGCCGACCCCGAAGATCAGGACGGCGCTCATCATGGCCGCGACAACCGCGATGGCGCCCTCGTCGCCCTCCCGTCCCATAGCGGCAAAATACCCGTTTCCGGCATTCGCCCGGATCACCTCCGGGTTTCCACCACTCCAGGCCACCGCCAGGGAGTGCCGGCGCTTCCCGGATCACGCCTGACGCCCTCGGCGGACCGACGGCCCGAACCTTTTGTCAGTTGACGCTAACGTTAGCAATCGCTAACGTTAGCGGCACCCGGCCGGCCGGTCGGGCGACATCCAGGACAAGGGGGTACGGCGATGGGCCGTCCAGTGGCGTTCTTCGAGATCATCAGCACCGACGCGGAGCGGGCGCGCGGCTTCTACACCGGCCTGTTCGGCTGGTCGGCCACCGACCAGGACGGTGGCTACGCCCTGGTCGACACCGGCGCCGGGGACGGCGCGATCGGCGGTGGCATCGGGCCCGCCGAGTCCCCGGGCGAGGCCGGTGTGAAGATCTACGTACAGGTCGACGACCTGGAGAAGACTCTGGAGCAGGCGGTCGCGCTCGGCGGGACGACACTGGTCGAGCCGGCCGACCTGCCCGGCGACTACGGCCGGTTCGCGGTGTTCGCCGATCCGGACGGCAACCCGGTGGGTTTGTGGGGATGAGCTGATGTTCGAGGACGAGTCCGAGACCGACGACGCCTTCCGGGCGCTGGCGGAGCCGCGACGACGCGCGATCCTGCGCCTGGTCGCCACCGACGAGCTGGCGGCCGGGGAGATAGCCGCGGCGTTCGACGTGACTCGTACCGCGATCAGTCAGCACCTGACCGTGCTCCGCGAGGCGGGGCTGGTCAGCGAGCGGCGAGCCGGGACCCGGCGGATGTACCGGGCCCGGCCCGAGGGGCTGGACGGTCTGCGGGAGTTCCTCGATGCGATGTGGAGTGACGCGCTCGACGTGGGGCGACGCCTGGTCGAGGCGGAGGCCGCCGGGGACGAGCGGACGGACGTGGCCTGAGCATGAGCGACAACGTCCGGCCGTTGCGGCGGCCCCCGATCCGGCAGTCGACGCTGGTCCGCAGTGGCCGGGAGCACACGTTCGAGGTGTTCGTCCGTGACATCGGCGTCTGGTGGCCGGCCCGCCCGCATTCGCTCGGCCAGGAGCGGGTGGTGTCGGTGACGGTCGAGCGTGAGCTCGGCGGCCGGGTCTACGAGACGTGGGCCGACGGCTCCCAGGTCGGCTGGGGCGAGGTGATCGTCTGGGCCCCGCCGGAGCGCTTCGGCATGACCTGGACGATCCTGCCGGCCGTCACCGAGGTGGAGCTCACGTTCACCGCGCTGGCGCCGGCGCTGACCCGGGTCGCGCTGGAGCACCGCGGCTGGGACCGGCTGACCGAGGAGCAGCTGGCCGGCGCCACCTCGGTGTCCGGCGGCTACGAGGCCGGCTGGAAACGCATTCTGGAGATCTTCGTGCAACACGTGGAAGGGGTTTGATCATGCGAATTCTCGCGCAGGCGGTGCACTACCCGAAACCGGAGCACCGGGACGACATCATCGCCGCGATGGGGCGGCTGCGGGCCGCGTCGTCGGGGGTCGCCGGGCTGGAGGAGATCGGCGGTTTCGAGGACCCCGAGGGTGGCCGGATCATCGCCATCTCGGTCTGGTCGTCGATGGAGGCCATGCAGGCGGGGATGGCGACCCTGGGCGCGGCGATCGCCGACGTCCCGTTCGCCGAGTGGGAGCGTCAGGCGCACTCGCTGGCCGCGTTCCCCCAGGTGGCGTAGCGGGTCACCAGCCGCCGTCCAGGAAGGCCGGCAGGGCCGGGGCGGTGGTCGCGTTCGCCGGCGCGACGACCGCAGGGAGGCGAGCGGCGCCACGGCGCCCTGCACGTTCGCCGTCACCAGGCCAGCGCGAACAACGCGGGAACCGCCGGCCGGGGGCGGCGCCGGCACGAAGGCCGCGGCCAGGACGACCGTCAGCGCCGGAAGAAGCCACGACACGAGGTCACGCGGGCGCCCGATTCTCCACTGGAGGGACGGTACACCGCGGCAGCGACCCCACGCGCCGTCCGATGGGGCGACACTGCGCGTGATCACCGAAGCCGTGGGAGACCCCGCCGGGCGGGCACGTCATGATAGGGGGGTGACGACGTGGAGCGGCGCGCTGTGGACCTGAACGAAGCGCGGGAACTCGCGGACAACCTGATGACCCGGCACGGCCTCGAGGATTGGGCCCTCACCTTCGACGATGCGAAGACGCGCGCCGGGATCTGCCGCCTGGCGGTGCAGGAGATCGGGCTGTCCCGGCCGTTGATCCGGCTGTATTCACCGGACCAGGTGACCGAGACGGTGCTGCACGAGATCGCGCACGCCCTGGCCGGCCCGGGGCACGGGCACGACCGGGTGTGGCGGGCGATCGCCGTGCGGATCGGGTGTTCCGGGACCCGCTGCGTGCCGGAGGACGTGCCCCGGGTCGAGGGCGTCTGGGAGGGCGTCTGCCCGGCCGGCCATCGGACCACGGTGCATCGCCGCCCGGTCCGGGTGCGGTCGTGTTCGCGCTGCTCGCCGTCGTTCGACAGGTCGGCGCTGTTCTCCTGGACACGAAACGGGGCGGCGGCGCCGATGCATCCGCGGTACGCCCAGGAGCTGGCCCGGCTCAGCTCCGCGCCGGTCGCCGTCGCGCCGGTGGTGGAGCTGCCGGTCGGCGCCCGGGTCCGGCTGACCGGTCGCGGCAAGTACGGCGGGCTGGCCGGCACCATCGTGAAGCGGGGCCGGTCGCGTTACCAGGTGCAGACGAAGGCGGGCCTGCTCAACGTGCCGTTCCCGATGGCCGAGCCCGCCTGAGTCACCCCAGCCAGGACCGATCCAGATCATCGGCGTACGCGCTGATCGCCCGCCGGTACTGCCGGACGTCCGGGTCCTCGGTGGTGTCGGCGAGCAGCCGCAGCAGATCGGCGACGGCCTCCCGCGCGTCCCCGGTGTTGTACCGGAGCATGGCCCGGAACACCCGCAACGGCCGGTACTCCGGGAACCGGGCCACACCGTGCGCGAACACCTCGGCGGCCTCGTCGTCCCGGCCGAGGGCCCGCAACGTGCTGCCCAGCCCGAGCAGCGCGTCCCGCAGGTCGGCCTCCGGCAGGTCCCCGGCGATCGCCGCCCGGTAGTGCGCGACCGCCTCCGCCTCCCGATCGAGCACGTCATGCGTCCACGCCGTCTGGTAGGCGACGACCGCGTCGTCGGGGAACTCGGCCCGCAAGGCCAGCAGTAGTTCCCGGGCCTCGTCCGCCCGGCCGCCGGTCCGCAGTGCGACCGCGCGGGCCAGCCGGCCGTCGTAGGGTTCCGTCGTCACCGGCCGATGGTGTCATGCCCGGCGGTCCGGGCGGCGGCGCCTCGGCCGGGGTCAGCGCGGCGCCGGGAGCCAGCCGGAGGACTCCAGCGTCCCCGGCATCCGGCGGGCCACGCCGGCCAGCAGGTCCGCCAGCTGCACCCGGGGGTCGGCACGGGAATCGGCCATCACCAGCCCGGCCAGCGGCGACCGCCCGTCGCCGTCGGCCAGCGCCCGCTGCAGGCGGGTCAGCCGGGCAGCGGTGAGGGCGCTCTGCTCGTCGTGGATCACCAGGATCGGCCGCTGCCCGTCGCTCCAGTGCCGGATCGTGGCGGCCAGCGCGGCGATCATCGGCTCCAGCGGCGGCGGGATCGTCCGGTCGCCGGCGTCCAGACGGGACACGACGGCCGCGACCCGGGCCTCGCTGATCCGGTCGAGCACGGCGCCCGCCGGGCCACCGGCCCGGGCCAGCGTGTCACGGGCGCGCAGGAACCGCCCGGCGCCGGAACGGCCGGGCGAGCGCCGCCGGGTCCGCACCATCTCGGCGAACGCGTCCAGGAACACCGCCCAGTCCTCGCCGGCCGACCGCGCCTGGAACAGGTCGTCCGCCTCGGGCCGGGGATCCCGGGTGAAAGACCGATAGGACGGCCGTCCCAGAAGCAGCTCGACGACCTGGGTGACCAGGAAGAACTCCTTGTCGATCCGGTGCACGTGGGCCCGGCCGCGCAGTCCGGCGAGCAGCCGTTCCAGCGCGGAGGAGGCGTCCGGCCGCCGCAGGAACCAGCCCGACTTCACCTCGCCCGGCGACAGCCCCAGCGCGCCGATCAGGTCGGCGGCCTCGGCCGCCGACAGGTCCACACTCGCGTGCGTGATCACCGGCTCGGTCGAACGCAGCAGGTTCGCGCCGGAGAACCCGGACTCGTCACAGGCGATCTCCAGGACGGGCCCGGTCAGCGTTCCGGACGGTGGCAGCCCACCCTGCAGCGGCGACGGCATGCCGACCATGCTGGGCCGCCGTCCCGCCGCCGACAAGCGAATTCACGCTTGCCGTGACGTACCGGTCAGGGTCCACCGCCCCGCCGGATCCCGATGACCGGATGCGGCACACGGCGACGGTCCGCTCCGTTCCGAGTGGATAGAACGTTTCTCCGGATGGCTGCAAGACGGGGTCATATCGTTTCCTGCAACTTGCGTCCAAGGGATCGCGCATTCGCCGCGCAAGTTGCACGATGTCCTTACCGGACGTCATCTCGGCACGGTGATCGTGGCCGTTTGAGGAGGACACATGCGGATCGGCGACGCCGCTGCGGCGGCCGGAACCACACCCCGGGCGCTGCGGTTCTACGAGGCGAACGGGCTGCTCCCGCCACCGCAGCGGACCGTCACCGGGCAGCGGGTCTACGGCCCGCGGGACGTGACCCGGCTGCGCGTCATCCGGCAACTGCTCGGCCTGGGCCTGACCGTCGCCGATCTGCGGGACTGCGCCGACCGCCTGCACCTTCTGGAGAGCGACAGATCTCCGGGGTACGGCAAACCCGCCCCCTGCGCCAAGCCGGCCGGAGTCGCCTCCCGCCGGATAGCCACGCTCAACGCCGAGATCGCCCGCCTGACCCGTCTCCGCGACAGGCTGGCCGCCCGTACCCGCTGAAACGCCCCGGTCCGGCCGTCACGGGTGACGGCCGGACCGGGGCGCCGGGTCAGCGGGCGGCGCGCTTGTTGTATGTGCGCTTGGCCCACACGTAGGACAGCCCCGAGATCACGGCGCACCAGGCCAGGGCGAGGTAGGCGCTGGTGCCCACGCCGGTGCCGAGCAGCAGGCCGCGCAGGGTCTCGATGATCGGGGTGAACGGCTGGTACTCGGCGAACACCCGCAGGCCGGAGGGCATCGTGTCGGTGGGGACGAAGCCGCTGCCCAGGAACGGCAGCAGGCTCAGGAACATCGGGGTGTTGCTGGCCGTCTCCACGCTGTCGGCGACGATGCCGAGCGCCACGGCCAGCCAGGTCAGGGCGAACGCGGTGGCGGCCAGCACCCCGGCCACGGCCAGCCACTCCAGTGGGGTCGCGGTCGGCCGGAAGCCGATCAGCAGCGCCACGCCGAGCACCACGAACACCGCGATGAAGATCTGCACGAGACTGCCGAGGACGTGCCCGGTCAGCACCGACGCCCGGGCGATCGCCATGCTGCGGAACCGGTCCACGATGCCCTCGGTCATGTCCATGGCCACCGAGATCGCGGTGCCGGCGACCGCCCCGGCCACGGTGAACAGCAGGATTCCGGGGGTCAGGTAGTCGACGTAGGCGTCCCGGCCGCCGCCCAGCCCGGCGCCGACCGCGCCGCCGAACACGTACACGAACAGCAGCAGGAAGATCACCGGCAGGCCGATCAGCATGATCGTCAGCGACGGATAGCGCCGCAGGTGCAGCAGCTGCCGGCGGAACATGGTGCCGGAGTCACTCAGGGTGTGCGCCAGGGTGGTCATCGGGTCTCCTCGTCGGTGCCGGTGCTCGCGGGGCCGCCGGTGAAGGCGAAGAACACGTCGTCCAGATCGGGTGTGTGAACGGTCAGGTGGTCGGGAGTGACGTGCACCCCGTCGAGGGTCGCCAGCACGGCTCGCAGGTCGGCCACGCCGCCGTCGCTCGGCACCTGAAGGGTCAGGGCGCTCTCATCACTGTGGGTGACATTCAGGACCGATGCGGCGGTACGCAGAGCGCCCGGCTCGGCGAACCGGAGCACCAGGTGGCCGCCCGGGATGCGGCGCTTGAGCTCGTCGGGTGTGCCCTCGGCGACGATCCGGCCGTGGTCGAGCACGGCGATCCGGTCGGCCAGCTGATCCGCCTCCTCCAGGTACTGCGTGGTGAGGAAGACGGTCACGCCGTCGGCGACCAGCTCGCGGACGATCCGCCACATCTCCACCCGGCTGCGCGGGTCGAGCCCGGTGGTCGGCTCGTCCAGGAAGATCAGCCGGGGGCTGCCGACCAGGGTCATCGCGAGGTCGACGCGGCGCTGCTGGCCGCCGGAGAGCAGGGACACCGGCTTGGCGGCCGACTCGGCGAGGTCGAACCGCTGGATGAGATGGTCGACTCTTCGTCGTCCCCCGGCACGGCCCAGCCGGTTCAGGTCGGCCATCAGGCGCAGGTTCTCCCGTACCGTCAGGAGTTTGTCGACCGCCGCGAACTGTCCGGTGAGGCCGATCGCCGCCCGCACCGCGTCCGCCTCGCGGACCAGGTCGTGTCCGGCGACCCGGACCGAGCCGCCGTCCGCCGCCAGCAGGGTGGCGAGGATCCGGACCATGGTGGTCTTGCCGGCGCCGTTCGGGCCGAGCAGCGCGAACACGGTGCCCTCGGTGACGGTCAGGTCGATGCCGTCGAGGACGGTCCTGGTGCCGAAGGTCTTGCGCAGGCCGGCCACCGAGACGGCGGGCCGGGCGAGAAGAGTGGTGGACATCGGTGCCTCCAGGCGGTTTCCGGGCAGGATCCATCGCCGGACGCGCCGGGAGACGGCGCGGCCGGGGTGGGAGGGAAGGGTCAGGCTCGGTGGATCAGGATGTCGCCGAAGCTGGTGCGGGCCCGGACCTCGGCCTGCTCGTCGGTCTCGGCGGGGCCGTCGGTGCTGGTCATCTCGTTGCGGACACGGCCGTAGGTGGTGTGCACGTCGAGGCGGGCGGCGGTGCCCCGCCGGATGCCGATGTCGATGCGGCCCGCCGCGGTCCGCAGCGTGGCGGTGCCGCGGACCAGCTCGCCGATCCGGATGTCGCCGTTCGCGGTGTTCGCGGTCAGCGCGCCCGCCGCGTGGTCGGCGATGATGTCGCCGTTGGCCGAGTTGATCCGCAGCTCACCGGCGGCGTGACCGACCCAGCTCTGGCCGTTGCCGTTCTTCAGGACCGCCGGGCCGGCCACCGACCGCACGTGCAGCTTGCCGGACCCGGTGGTGAGTTTGGCGTCACCGCTCACCGTCTCGGCGGCGACCAGGCCGAACCCGGTCGTCAGGGTGACGTTGCCGGCCTGCTCGACCTGTACGTCGCCGGCGCCGCTGCGCAGCCGGCAGTCGCCCAGCTCACCGGTGCAGGTGATGGCGCCGGCGCCGACCTTGGCGTCCACCCCGGAACCCGACGGCAGCTCGACGACCAGGTCGATGACGCCGACCTTGCCGAACACGCCGAGCGTGGGGTGCCGCGGGCCGCGGACGGTGAGGGTGCCGGAGACCAGCTCGGCTCGGGTCTGCTCGGCGGCCCGGCGGTCGCGGTCCTTGCTCTCGTCGGCGGGGCGCACGTGCACCACCGTGTCCGGCCGGTCGGTCGCGACGATGCGCACGTCACCGGCGAGGATGTCGATCTCGGCGGAGATGGGGCCGGGGGTGTCGAAGGAGGGCATGCGGGTCTCCGTTTCGCAGTCGGGGGGTGTCAGCGAACCCAGCCGGTGAAGCGCTGAGCGCCACTGGTCGGGGTCACGGTCGGGGGTCGCTGCCGGTCACCGTCGGCCGCGGCGGCCGCGGCCCGGATCAGCCAGGTGTTGATCGAGACTCCGTCACGGGCGGCGGCCTGCTCGATCCGGCCCTTCAGATGCTCCGGCAGGCGCAGACTGATCCGGACGGTCGCCTCGTCCTCACCCGGTGCGGGCGCCGGCGCCGGAACCGGGTCGGGCGGGGGCGGCACCGGTGCGGCGTCGGTCCACGGGTCGGCCGGGGCCGGTGTCACGACGAAGCTGGGCTCGCGGTTGCGCAGGCGCAGGTCGACCGAGCCGGGGGCCAGGTCGCGGGTGATCTCGGCGGCCGCCTCGGACAACGCGTCCAGCAGGGCGAGGCGGGTCGCCGACTCGAGCGGCGCGGTGAGGCGCTCAGCCAGCTCACGGGCATCCTCGCCACCGGCCGCGGCAGCGAGCGCAAGCTCATGACGCAGGGCGTCGATGTAGGGGCGCAGTTCCATGGCACCACTATGGCATCACCGTGATGCCACGCGCAACCCTGTGGCATCATCGCGGCATCAAATGGCACCATGACGGCATCACGATGGCGCCCGGACGGGTCAGCCCTCGAAGACCGCCACCAGGCGCTCGCACCGGAGCGGATCCTCGGTCAGCCCGGCGCCGAGGCCCCACAGCCAGTAGTCGACGGCTCGATACAGCACCCAGTCACGCGCGTGGTCCCGATCCAGGGCGGCGGCGCGGACGGCGATGTCGAAGCCGCGGACGACGTCGACCGGCGCGGGCATCTCGTCGAGACGTGTCCACAGCACGCGGCCCAGGTCGAAGGCCCGGTCGCCGCGCATCAGAACCGGGTCGACCATGAGCCACGGCTCCCGGCCGCCGCGCAGCACCTGTGCCGAATGCAGGTCGGCGTCGACCGCGTCACCGCCGCCGCCGCGCGACAGCCGCTCACCGACGGTCAGCGCCCGGCGCAGGATCCGCTCGTCGAACGGCCGGCCCAGCCGCTCCCACTCGCCGCCCAGAGCCGCCACCCGCCCGGCGACGGCGTCGGCCGTGCTGCGGACGTGGTCCGGGGCGGGCACCGCGAGACGGCCCATCATCGTGCCCAGCACGTGCATCGCCTCGTCCACCGGCACGTCCCGCAGCGAGACGCCACTGAGCCGTTCCAGCAGCATCACCCCGGCATCGGCATCGGCGTCGACAAGCCGGACCGTCCCGCGCCCGTCCCAGAACCGCAACGCCGCCACCTGCCCCGTGACGTCGGGGCCCGGCGGGGCGAGCCGCAGCATCAGCCTCTCCCCGCCCCGGCGCACCGGCACGACCAGCGCGGTGGAGCCGTGCGCCGGCTCGCCGTCGAGGGTCAGGCGCCATCGCGCGCACTGTGCCCGGACCAGCTCGGGCAGCCCGGCCAGCCACTCACCCCCGCCGCGCCACCATCGTGGCGACTCGAGAAACGACACCGGCACCGTCAGCCCGTCCATCCGGAGCACCGTAGTGCAGACCCGGCCGGTTCCCCACGCCTTTTCCCGTGCCGGGAGACAGCGCTGCGAGCCGGCCGGGAACGGCGTGGACGCCGGGTCAGGTGTAGGGTGCCGAGGCCTCGACGATCGCGCGGAACCGGGCGGCGGCCGGGCCCGGTGGACGGTCGGCGCGCCAGGTCAGGCCGACGACCCGTTCGGCGCCGGGGGCGGCCAGGGGCAGGCCGACCGTGCCGGTGGCGCCGGCGAAGCTCTCCGGCACCAGCGCGACACCGAGGCCCGCCCCGACCAGGCCCTCGATGGTCGCCAGGTCTCCGATCTCCAGCGCGATGCGCGGGGTTACACCGGCCGCCGCGAACAGGCCGTCGATCAGGACGCGGAACCCGAATCCGGGCGGCACCGTGACGAAGTCCTCGCCGGCGGCGTCGGCCAGGCGCGCCCGGCGGCGCGGGACCAGGCGATGGCCGGGCGGGACGATCAAGGCCAGCTTCTGCTTCTGGAGGGGGAGCCAGCCGTACGGCCCGCGCGGCTGCGGGGAGATCAGCGCCAGCTCGGCCGCCCCCGACTCCAGGTCGGGCAGGATGACGTGGCCGGGCTCCTGGCGCAGCTCCACCCGCAGCCGGGGAGCCCGCTCGCGCACGTCGTGCAGGATCCGCGGCACCAGTGACGTGGCCATCGAGTCGAGGAACGCCAGCCGCACCGTCCCCGAGTCCGGGTCGAGCAGGCCGGCCAGGTCACGGCACAGGCGGTCGTAGCGGCCGACCAGGTCACGGGCCGCGGTCAGGGTCAGCTCACCGAGCGGGTTCGGGTGCACGCCGCGGGCGTCCCGCTCGAACAGCCGCGCCCCCAGCTCGGCCTCCACCCGGGCGAGCAGGCGGGACAGGCTCGGCTGGGTGGTGCCCAGCGCGGCGGCCGCCTCGGTCACGTGTTGATGATCACCGAGTGCGAGCAGGGCACGCAGATCTTCCAGCTGCATCACGCGCAGCATACGCCGTACGCATGAGGTCGATGATTTTCATGCATTGGACGTATGCGGCCGCCACCGCGAACAGTGAGTCCCGTGAGCAGATATCACCGGGCCTGCCTAGCCCTGTTCGCCGCCGGCGTGGCCACGTTCGCCCTGCTGTACAGCGTTCAGGCGCTGCTGCCGGAGCTGTCTCGGGCGTTCGGCGTGACCCCGGCGCAGAGCTCCTGGTCGCTGTCGGCGGCGACCCTCGGCCTCGGGGTGGCGCTGCTGGTCACCGGCCCGCTCTCGGAGAGGACCGGGCGTACCCCGCTGATCCATCTGTCGCTCACGCTGTCCGCGCTGGCCGGGCTGGCGTGCGCGTTCGCACCGACCTGGCACGCGCTGCTGGGCCTGCGGCTCGTCCAGGGCGTGACGCTCGCCGGGCTGCCCGCGGTCGCCACCGCCTACCTGCGTGAGGAACTGCCCGCCGACCGTCAGGGCCGGGCCGCCGGGCTGTACATCGGGGGCACCGCGCTCGGCGGGATGACCGGACGGCTGATCAGCTCGGTCGTCGCGGAGGCGTACGGCTGGCGGCTGTCCCTCGCGGCGGTGGCCGCCGTCGGCCTGGCCTGCGCGGTGATCGTCGCGTCGCTGCTCCCCGCGTCGCGCAACTTCGCCGCCGGACCGCACGTGGCCCTGTCCCGCCGGGCTTTCACCGACCCGGCACTGCTCAGCCTGTACGGGATCGGCGCCGTCGCGATGGGATCGTTCGTCGCCGTCTACAACGCCATGGGATTCCGGCTGACCAGCGCACCGTTCACGCTCGGGGCGGCCGCCGCCGGCGCCGTCTTCCTCGTCTACCCGGCGGGCACGCTCAGCTCGTCGATCGCGGGCCGGCTCGCCGACCGGCACGGACGCCGCGCCGTCCTGCCGTTCGGATTCCTGCTCACCGCGGCCGGGCTGCTGCTCACGCTGCCCGACCACCTGGCGCTCACGGTGGCCGGGCTCGCGGTGATGACCGCCGGGTTCTTCTGCGTGCACGGCGTGGCCAGCGGCTGGGTCCCGGTCCGCGCGCACGCCGGCGGGGTCCCGGCCGGTCAGGCCGCGTCGCTCTACCTGTTCGCCTACTACGCCGGGTCGTCGCTGTTCGGCAACCTGGCCGGGACCGCCTGGTCGTACGGCGCCTGGCCGGCCGTGGTGCTGCTGGCCGCGGCGTGCCTGGTGGCCGGCGGGCTGCTCGCGACGTCGCTGCGCCGCGTGCCGTCCCTGGTCACCAGCCCGTGACGGTCACGGGGCGGTCTCCAGGGCCAGCTCGACCCGGTCGAGGTAGTTGAACCACCACTCGCCGTCGTTGTGGTAGGACGCGAGCAGGTTGGCGGCGAGCACATAGGCCACCAGGACCGCGCGCTCGATCGGCATGACGGTGTCCACCGTGGCGCCGGCATAGTAGGTGGCGAGGAACGTCTCGATCTCGTCGGCGGTCAGGTCGGTCCAGTTCTCCGCATCGGCCACTTCCTCGGCCACCGCACGGATCTCCTCGGCCGGCGGCTGTCCGCGGTACTGCTCCTGCAGAACCGCGAACACCACGGAGGCGGCAAGCCGGTACCCGGCAGTTGCCACCTCCGGCCCGCTCAGTGCGACGAGCGCGTCCGCGAACCGCGCGACGTCCCTCTTCACGACGGCGTCCAGGGCCTCCCGGACGAGCCGTTCCGCCTTGCTATCGATGTGCATTACGCGCGCCTCTCCACACTTTCACGACCGCCGCGGCCCCGATCGTGCCGAACGCCGTTCCGAGCGTGGCGAAGACACCTGTCGCGATCGCCACCGGAAGGGTGGGCAGATAGGCGGCGAAGGTGCTCACCGCGCCTCCGGCCGCGCCGGCCACCACGCTCCCGACGACCCCCACGACGTCCCTGGTCCGGACCGCGGCCGGGGGAGCGCCCCGGCCGTCGCCGTCCCGGCGGCTGCGATCGGGGCGCCGCGACGGCGACGGCGATGCTTGTGCTGGCGGCCCACTGGACGAGCCGCCTGCTATTCAAGTACGCCCGCGCGCCTGATCCGCCTGGGTGATCGCCTCATCGATCGTCGCGATGGCGGCGGTGATCTGCGCCAAGCCGCTCTCGATGGTGGACTTGACCACCGCCAGGTCCGCCGCGAGCCCCTCGGCGTTCATCGCGTTGGCCTGCGCGATGAATTGCTCGGTCTCGGATATCGCGCCCCCCGCCTCGCTGACCGCCTCATCGGCGCTGGAGACCACGGATCGCAATTGGCTGGTGATCTCGTCGATGGATGCCACAGCCGGACCTCCCCCATGTATCGATGATCCGCGGATGCTAACGGATCTCTGTCACGTTTGTCCGGCCGGTGACGGCGTGTCCCGACGCGCCCCCGCGACCGGACATCGATCCGCTACGCTGCCCCGGATCGACCGGCCGTCTACGGGGGAGAGCGAGTGCGGGCGTACCGACGGTGGTTCCGTGCGGCGGTGACCGCCCATCGCCGCGCCGCCGGCCTGATCGCCGATGCCGAGGCCGCCCTCGACCGGCAGTACGACGCCCTCGACCACGACGCGAGCCCGGCCCGGCAACGCGAGCTGACCGCCGGGCTGCGGCGCGTCGTCGACGGTCTGCCGGCCTGGCTGAGCCGCCCGCTGACCGACGACCTCCTCGACCACCCGCTCGGCCGGGACGCCGCGCCGGACGCGCCGCTCTGCCTGAAGGTCGGTGACGCGTCGCTCGGCGAGGACCGGGAGTTCGGGGCGGTGGCGCCGTTCCTGGGCGCCGGGCACCTCACCGTCGACCGGGACGCCGGTGATCCCGCCGTCGCCGCGTGGCTGCGGGGCGTCCTGGTGCGGGTGCTGGCCGCGCTGCCGGGCGACGCGCTGCGGGTGCTGCCGGTCGACGGCGGTGGTCTCGGCTCGGTGTTCGTGCCGTTCCAGCCGATGATCGACGCCGGGCAGTGGGCGGCGCCGGCGACCGACCGGGACGCGTTCCGCGACGCCCTGGCCACCGCCGAGCAGCGGGTGAGCGCGGCACAGGCCGGACAGCCGCGGCGGGAGGCTCTGCTGCTGGCGGTCGCGGCGCTGCCCGGCGACATCGGCGAGCGGGATCACGACCGGCTCGCCGCCCTGGCCTACGCGGGCCCGGCGTCCGGCGTGTTCCTTCTGATCGCCGGGTGGCCGCCGGCGCCGCCGCCGCACGCCGGCCCGCCACCGCGCCTGTCGCACACCACGGAACTCTTCACCGAGCAGGACGAGTGGTTCGGCATGTCCGAGCCGGCCGGCGACGAGTCCTACTCGCCGGACGGCAGCGGCTTCCCGGCCTGGCTGACGCTGGACGCGGGCGCGGGCCCGGAGTTCGCCGCCCGGATCAGCCGTCGGGTCGCGGAGAGCGTGACGGCCGCGTCCCGTACCGATCTGGCGGGCCTGCTGCCGGACCGGATCTGGCAGGAGTCGTCGGCGGACGGGCTCAGCGCCCGGGTGGGTATGGCGGGCCGGGATCCGTACACGCTGTCGCTGGACGATGCGACGCCGCACGCGCTGATCGCCGGGCGCTCCGGTGGCGGCAAGACGAACCTGCTGCTGGTCCTGCTCTACGCGCTGGCGTCGCGCTACTCCCCCGGCGAGCTGACCCTCTACCTGCTCGACTTCAAGGAGGGCGTGTCGTTCGCGGAGTTCACCGCGACCGCCACCGACCCGTCGTGGGTGCCGCACGCGCGCACCGTGGGCATCGAGTCGGACCGGGAGTACGGGCTGGCCGTGCTGCGCCGGCTGGAGCGGGAGATGAACCGCCGGGCCGCCGCGCTGAAGCGGCACGGCGTGACCAAGCTGGCCCAGTTGCGCGAGGCCGCCCCGGACCTGCCGATGCCGCGGATCCTGGCGGTGATCGACGAGTTCCAGGTCCTCTTCGCGGGCAACGACCGGGTGGCCCGGTCCGCGGCCGGGTCGCTGGAGAGTCTGGCGCGCAAGGGGCGGTCGTACGGCATCCATCTGATCCTGGCGTCGCAGACGCTCTCCGGCATCGAGGCGCTGTACACCAAGAAGGAGTCGATCTTCGGCCAGTTCCCGCTGCGGGTGGCGCTGCCGGGCGGGTCGGGGATCCTGGACGCGACGAACTCCGCCGCGGACGGGCTGGCCGTAGGCGCCGCGGTGGTCAACGACGCGGGCGGCTACGTGGGTGGCAACCGGGTGGTCCGTTTCCCGTACGCCGAGCCGGACGTGCTGAACGCCCGCCGCCGTCTGCTGTGGGAGTCGCGCCCGCCGGGCGGGGAGCCGCCGGCCGTGTTCGTCGGTTACGCCGAGGCACACGTGGTCCCCGGCCCGGCCGACGGGCCGGTGCGGGCGCTGGCCGGCTTGGCGGTCGACGTCGGCTCGCCGGCCGCCTCGTTCGTCCTCGACGCGCGGCCCGGGCGTCACGTGGCGGCGCTGGGCACCTCGCCGGTCGGCGGCGACATCGTGCACGCCGCGGCGTTCGGGCTCGCCCACCGGCACGAGCCGGGCACGGCCCGTTTCGTGCTCGCCTGCCTGGCGCCGGACGCGGGCGGGACACGCGACCTGATCCGGGCCGATCTCGGCGCGGCCGGGCACGCCGTCGACGAGGTCGACGCCCACGGACTGCGGGCGGTGCTGGCCGGGACCGCCACGCCGGGCGGCGCCGGGCAGCGGCCCACCTATCTGCTGGTGCTGGCGGCCGAGACGGCGATGCCGGTGCTGGCCGAGCGGGGACCGGACCGCCGGACCGGCCTGGACGACCTGCGCACCGTGCTGCGCGAGGGACCGGGCCGGGGCGTGCACCTGCTGAGCTGGTGGCGGCTGCCACGCCGGTTCGCCGAGGCGGTCGGCGGGTCCGCCGGGCGCGACGACGTCGCCTGCCTGGTCGTGGTCAATGTGGTCGCCACCGAACTGGGCGCGCTGCTCGGCGATCACACGGTGGCCTGGGAGCCGCGGCCGAACCGGGCGTTGCTGATCGACCGCCACGACAACCGTATGCAGCTCATCGTGCCGTTCGTCCAGCCGGGACGCTTCGACACGTTCGACCTCGACCAGGAGTGACCACTCGCGATGACCGACTGGGCCGGGTACACCGCGCTGTCGCGGGAGCTGAGCGCGGAGCTCCGTGACGACGCGGCATGGCGCGACGAGGTACGCGACGCGCACGAGCAGGGCCGCCGGGGCCTCGCCGGGATCGCCGGCCGGCTCGACGAGCAGCGGCGGCGGCTGGCGGGCCTGGCCCGGGAGACCGGCGGCCCGGCACCGGATCTGACCGCGGTGGCCGGGCCGGGCGGGGACGACGCGGCCGCGGCGGCCGTCGCCGCGAGCAGCGCCCTCGACCGGGCCGACGAGGCGATCGAACGTGCCGACCACTGGGCCGGACGGCCGCGGCTGCTGCCGGGCATGTCGGTGCTGGGCCGGGCCCTGGTGGTGCACGGGGTGACGGGGGCGGTGGCGTTCCTGGTCTCGTTCGGCATGTTCGCCGTGCAGGCGTCGCAGAGCCGGGCGTCGGTCGGTGACGCGGTCCTGAGCGCGCTGGCCCTGCCGCTGCTAGCCTACGGTGTCAGCCTCGTCGTCCTGTTCACCGCGGGCCGCCCGCGCCGCCCCGACCCGGACGAGTCTCCCCTGCCCACCCTCTCCACGCCGGTGCTGGGCCTGGTCGTCTCCTACGGGGTGATGGTCACCTGCTGGCTGCTCTTCATCGCCGTGGTCGCCGCGCTCACGTCCTGAGGATCCGGTCGAGGTGGTAGTCGAGGGTGCGGTGGACCTCGACGACGCTGCGACAGTGGTGCAGCAGGTCGAGCCCGAGCCCGGTGACGCCGCTGACCAGCAGGTCCGCCTCGCGGGCGGGGTCGATGCCGGGGCGCGGCCCGGCCGCCGCGATCCGCTCGCGAGCCCGGATCCCGTTGTCGCGGTGCAGCTCCCGCAGGGCGGTGACCAGCAGGTCCTGCTTGCCGGCGAAGTGGTACTGCACGACCCGCGGTGACACGCCCGCCTCGGCGGCGACCTCGCGGACCTGGCAGGCCCGCGAGCAGTAGACCGGCCGGCGGCCGCGGCCGGGCTCCCGCAGCGGCCCGCGCTGGGAGGGGCCGATGGCGATCGTGTTCCGGGTCTTCACCGACCGGGAGCCGACCGTGCTGACCGCGGCCAACCACCTGGCGTCCCCCTGGTGCTACCTGGCCGCGGTGGTGGCCACGATCACCGCGGTCGCCGCGATCGCGGTCTTGGACGTCAGGAGAAAAGCGCTGCTCCGTAGTGCGTCACGATGATCAGGGCCAGGACCAGCAGCCACACCGTCACGGCCAGGGCGTCCCAGTCGGCAGCGAGGGCGCGACGGGCCGGGCCCCGCCACGACGACGGCATCGGCAGGCAGTCGTCGCGGATGGTCACGTGGGTGAGCGACACCCACACCAGGGTGGTGGAGACGGTGACGAGCAGGCACCACGGGCAGAGCGCGCCGATGTTCACCAGCGCCTGGTAGAACAGCCAGTACGCGAAGATCAGCCCGAGGGTGTAGACGGTCTGCGCCGCGATCATGAACCAGCGCGGGAACCGGACACCGCCGAGGGCCGCCACCGCCAGGGTGATCACGACCGGTTCGGCGATCAGGCCGAGGAACGCGTTGGGGAAACCGAACAGCTGGGCCTGCCAGGAGAGCCCGACCGTGCCGCAGCTGACCACCGCGTTGAGGTTGCAGGACAGGTCGGCGGCCGGGTTCCGGGCCAGCTCCACCGCGTCGACGGAGAGCACGAGCGACGCGGTCAGGCTGATCAGCGCGGAGACCAGCATGGTGCCGTAGATCCAGGCGTCGCTGTGCCGGACCTGGCGTGCCCGTACCAGAAGGTCGGTCATCGCGCGGTGATCGCGGCCCGCAACGGCCCCGCGGTGTAGAGGTCGACGCCGGTCGCGACGCCGTTGATCTTGACGGTCGGGGTGCCGGTGATGCCGCTGTCGAAGGCCGCCCGGGTGGCCTGCTGGATCCACGGCACATAGGTACGGTCGGTGAACGTGCTGATCACCGTGGCCGGCACTCCGGCGGCGGCCGCGAGCGAGGCGATCCGGGTGTCGTCGAGGCCACTGCCGCCCTCGGCGGGCTGGTTCTCGAAGAGCGCGTTGTTGAAGGCGAGCAGGTGCGCGGCGTCCCGGTCGGCGACGGTCACCACGGCGTTCGCGGCCCGGGTGGAGTACTCGGCGCCGTTGGACGCGTGGTCGAGGAACGACATCGGGTGCAGCTCCAGCGCGACACCGCCCTCGGCGACCAGCGCGCCCAGGTCGGCGCTGTTGGCCCGCTCGAACCGGCCGCAGAACGGGCACATGTAGTCCAGGTAGACCGCGACGGTGGTGCCGGCCCCGGCGGCGCCCACCCGGATCCCGCCGTTCGCGGTGGCCGCCGCCGGAGTGACGAGCGGCCCCTCCGCCTTCGTGTCCTTCGTCGCGGTGAGCACCGCGACGACGATGGCGGCGACCAGCGCGACGATGATCGCGCCGCCGATGCCCATGACGATCCGGTTGGCGTCCTGACCGCGCCGTGCCGACGCGACGGCGCTGCTGGTTCTCGTGCTCATGCCACCAAGGTCGCGCGGATCGAGGGTGTTCGTGAGCGCTGACGGCGAGGTCGGGACCGGCGGCGGCGGTAGTCGGGCCCACCAGCCCGCCGCGGTGGGGGCCGAAGGTCCCGCCGGGGAAGTTGCCCGAAAGGCTCATGCCCCTGCAGGCGGTGCCGATGCGCAGAGTGTCGTTTCCCTCAACGGCGAGCGGGGCGAGGTGGTTGGTGTGACGGCCTCTCAGGTGCAGGTGCCGTGGGATGCCGCCGCCCGCCTGGCGGCCCGTCTGGTCGGCACGCCGATGGCGGTGATCAGCACAGGCGAGGCGTTGCTGGGGACGTTCGGGTTGCCGGCGGCCTGCCCGGTGCGGCGGTTCGGCTCGGGCGGCCCGGTCACGGTCGGTGACCTGCTCACCGAGCCCGGCTTCGCCGGACACCCTCTGATAACCGATCTGGGGGTACGGTCGATGGCCGCCGTTCCGGTGCCGGCCGCCCCTGATCGTCCCGCCCACCGGGTGACGGTCCTGGACACCTCGGCCCGGACCTGGGTGGAACACGATCTCGCGGCGCTCACCGAGGTCGCCGCGATGCTCGGGTCCGCTTCCCCGCCGGCCCGGCTGGCCGAGACCCGGGGTTTCGTCGACGCCCTGCTGGACAGCCTGCAGGTGGGTGTCCTCGCGGTCGGCGCGGACCAGCGGCCGGTGCTGTTCAACCGGATGCTGCGCCGGTTCTGCGGACTGGACGACACGACGCCGCCCGTGCAGGCGCTGGCCGCCGCCGGGTCGCGGCTGCGTCACCTGGACGGACGGCCGTACCTGCCGGAGGAGATCCCGGTGCTCTGCGCGCTCGACGGGCGCAGCGTCCGTGACGTGGAGGCGGTGCTGCGGGTCCCGGGCGCCCCGGACCGGTACGCGCTGACCAACGCCGAGCCGGTCTACGGCGTCGCCGGTGAGCTGCTCGGCGCGGTCTCCACGGTGCGCGACGTGACCGAGCGGCGGCGCCGGGAACGGTTCCGTGACTGCGAGCTGGAGATGACCCGGCTGCTGGCCGCCGCGGACGGTCTCGAGCAGGTCGCGCCACCGCTGCTGCGCGCGATCGGCGAGGCCCTGGACTGGCCGCACGTCGCGCTGTTCGTGGTCGACGACGTCGCCGACGTGCTGCGCACGGCCGGCCATTGGAGCGCGCCGGGAGTGCACGTCGACGACCTGGTGCCGGAACGGATCCCCCGCGGTGACGCCGGTCCCGGGTTCGTGTGGTCGACCGGGCGGCCGCTGTGGATCCCCGACCTCACCGATCCGCGGTTCACCGAGACCCCGGAGGCGTACGCGTTCGCCCACGCCGCCGCCGGGCGGGGGCTGCGGGCCAGCCTCACCGTGCCGGTCTGCGACGGCGACCAGGTCCTCGGCGTGCTGGCCACCCTCTGCTCGACCACCGAGTACGACGAGTTCCTGCTCACCGGCCTGCTCGACGGCGTGGCCGCCCAGCTCGGCCAGTTCCTCACCCGGATGCGCAGCCGCGAGCTGACCATGCAGCTCAACCAGGCCCGCAACGACTTCCTCACGCTGGCCGGGCACGAACTGCGCACCCCGCTCACCTCGATCATCAGCTACACCACGCTGCTCACCGACGAGCTGGACGACCCGGACCGGCAGCAGATGATCGCCGCGGTACGCCGTAACGTCGGCCACCTCCAGCGGATCATCGACGAGCTGCTGGAGCTGACCGCGCTGGAGTCCGGGCACCACCGGATCCGGGCACGGCCCACCGACCTGACCGCCGTGGTCGAGGCCGCCGTCCGCGACCTGCGGCCACCCTCCGGGGTCCGGGTCCACACCGAGCTGCCGGCCGCGCTGGTCCTCGACGCCGACGAGGAGCGCCTCCGCCAGATCGCCGACCAGCTGCTGTCCAACGCCGTCAAATACTGCCCCGGCGGCGGGGACGTGCTGGTCACCGCAGCCGCCGACGGGCCGGACGTGGTGGAGCTGTCGGTGGCCGACACCGGCATCGGCATCCCCGACGGCGACCGGGAGCTGCTGTTCACCCGCTTCCACCGGGGCGCCAACGCCCGGCACACCGCCATCCCCGGCAACGGCCTGGGCCTGCCGCTGGTCCGTGGGCTCGTCGAGGCGCACGGCGGCACGGTCCACCTGGATCCGGCGCACCGGCCCGGCACGCGCATCGTGATCCGGCTCCCCCGTCACTCCCGCGAGTGAATCACGTTTAGCCTCCCCGGCGGACGGGGCAATGGGGTGAGACTCGCAGTCAAGCAGCCGGCTGCCATCTCTGCACGCCATTGCCGAAGGCGAGGACCCATGACTGCCGTTGCCACCACCGACCGGGCCAGTGAGCTGATCAACGACCTGGCGGCGATGCCGGCCGGCCACCCCTCTCGCGCGTTCGTCCGGGACCGGGCGATCGAGGCGTGGATGCCGCTGGCCCGGCACCTGGCCAACCGGTACGCCGGCCGTGGCGAGCCGGTCGACGACCTGTTCCAGGTCGCCGTCGTAGGGCTGATCAAGGCGGTCGACCGGTTCGACGCCGAGCGGGGCATCGAGTTCGCCGGGTTCGCCATCCCGACCATCGTCGGCGAGCTGAAACGGCACTTCCGGGACCGCACCTGGTCGGTCCGGGTGCCCCGCCGCCTGCAGGAGCTGCGCCTGGCCATCACCGGGGCGAACAACGACCTCACCCATTCGCTGGGCCGCGCCCCGACGGTCGCCGACATCGCCGAGCACCTGGGGATCAGCGAGGAGGACGTCCTCGAAGGGCTGGAGGGCGCCCGGGCGTACCAGTCGACGAGCCTGTCCACCCCGGCGAACGCCGAGGGCAGCATGTCGCTCGGGGACACCCTGGGCAGCGAGGACACCGGTTTCGCGCTGGCCGAGCTGCGGATCGCGCTGGGCCCGGCGATGGCCGCCCTCGACGAGCGCGAGCAGAAGATCATCAGCTTGCGCTTCTACGGCAACCTCACCCAGTCGGAGATCGCCGAGCAGGTCGGCGTCTCACAGATGCACGTGTCCCGGTTGCTCGCCAAGGCCCTCGGCAAGCTGCGTACCCGCCTCGACGACTGCGCCGCCTGACCCGGGCGGGACCTTCGGCCAGGGCCCTCCGGGGGCCGGGCGGGTTAGCCTGCCCTCATGTTCGACCACTTCCTCGTCTCGGTCGTCGTGGTGCCGCCCGTGCTGCTCCTGCTGGTCCGGCTGCTCGCCGACCGGCTGTCACCACGGGTGGCCGCGCCGGTGGTGGCCTGGTCCGCTGCCGGCGCCGCGGCGGCCAGCCTGATCAACCTGCTGGTCTTCGCGCTCAAGGCGGTCGCCGAGCGGCCCGTGGTCGCGCACTGGTTCGGCTGGTCGGCGCAGTTCGTGGTCGACGACACCGCGCACTATCCGTGGGTGTCGTGGGCCGGTGTGGCGCTGCTGGCCGCGGCGGCGGTGTCGATCGGCGTGACCTGGCGGCGGCAGCGGCGGCTGCTGGAGCTGGCCGGGGCGGGCACGGACCGGCCCGGGCCGCTCGTGGTGGTGGCCGACCCGGCGCCGCACGCCTTCGCCGTACCTGGAAGGCCCGGTCATGTGGTGGTGACCACCGGGATGCGCGACGCCCTGTCTCCCGCGCAGTTCGTCGCGCTGCTGGCGCACGAACGGGCGCATCTGGCCGCCCACCATCACCGGCTGATCCGGGTCGCCGAGCTGGCGGCGGCCGCGCACCCGGCCCTGTGGTGGGTGTCGCGGCACGTCGACTACCTGGTGGAACGGGCCGCCGACGAGCACGCGGCGACCGAGGTCGGCTCCCGTCGGACGGTGGCGCAGGCGATCGGCGCGGCGGCGCTCGCGGCGGCCGCCCCGCTCGCCCCGGCCGGGCTGCACGCGGCGTCGCCGGGCGGGGTGGTGCCACGCCGGGTGGCGAGCCTGCTGAAGCCCCGCGCCCGGGTCGCCGCGGTGGTCGCCCTGGTGCCGGTGGCGCTGGCGGCGTTCTCACTGGCGTGGACCGCCGAGGCCGCCTGGGACCTCGGCGAGTTGATCACCGCCGCGCTGGGCCGCGCTTGAGCCACGCTGCGCCGCGAATGAGACACGCCGGACCCCGGTCGAGACACGCCGGGCCGCGGTGGAGAACGGTCCGCGGGGGACAATGGGCGTGCCCGAGAAGTCGCCGGCACGCCGCAGTGCCCCGAGGAGGACGCCGTGCCGGTTGACCTGCCCACCCCCTTTCTCTGCGTGGACGTCGACGTGCTGGAGGCCAACCTGCGGGCGATGGCCGCCGGCGCCGCCGCCCGTGGCCTGGCACTGCGCCCGCACGCGAAGACCCACAAATGTGTGCGGATCGCCCGCCGCCAGATGGCGCTCGGCGCGAAGGGCCTCACGGTGGCGACCGTGCGGGAGGCCGAGGTCTTCGCCGACGGCGGCCTCGACGACCTGTTCATCGCCTACCCGGTGTGGCCGTCGCCGCAGCAGACGGCCCGGCTGCGGGCGCTGGCGCGCCGGGTGGCGCTGCGGGCCGGCGTCGACTCGGCGGAAAGCGCCGCGGCGCTCGGCCGCGCGGTCCCCGGCCTGGAGGTGCTGGTCGAGGTGGACAGCGGGCATCACCGCAGCGGGGCGGAGCCGGGCCGCGCCGGCGAGATCGCGGTGGCGGCGCAGGCGGCCGGGCTGCGGGTTCGCGGGGTGTTCACGTTTCCCGGGCATGCGTACGGTCCACAGCGCCAACGATCGGCGCAAGAGGACGAATCGACCGCCCTGGCCACGGCGGCCGCTTCGGTCGCCGCCGCCGGACTCGACGCGGGCGTGGTCAGCGGTGGCTCCACCCCGACGGCCGCCCTCACCACCGCAGGCCCGATCACCGAGATGCGTCCCGGCCTCTACGTCTTCGGCGACGCGCAGCAGATCGAGCTGGGCACCGCCGACTGGTCGCAGATCGCGATGACCGTCGCGTCCACTGTGGTCAGCCGCCGCGCCGACCGGGTGATCGTGGACGCCGGCAGCAAGATCCTCGGCGCCGACCGTCAGCCGTGGGCCACCGGTCACGGCCGGTTGCCCGACCATCCGGACGCCCGGATAGTCGCGCTCTCCGAGCACCACGCGACGGTCACCCTGCCGGACGGCACACCGCTGCCCGCACTCGGCGACACCTTGCAGATCGTGCCGAACCACGCCTGCGCCGCGGTCAACCTGGCCGACGAGCTGATCGTGGTCTCCGGCGGGGAGCTGGTCGACCGCTGGCCGGTCGACGCCCGTGGCGCGAACACCTGAGCCGTCCCGCGCCCCAGGCGGCCGTCCCTCGCCCCCGCCAGCCTGCGCGTCTGACGGGGAGATGCGGGAGCCTCACGGGGCTCCCGCATCCGTTTCAGCCGGGCATCTTGGCGTACGAGCCGGTGTCCACGTGGTCGGACACCTTCTCCATGGTGTTGATGCTGACGTGCGGCCACTTGATGCGGCCCGGCCCGCCGTCCCGGCGCGGGAAGAAGTCCAGCTGCACCACCTGGACGTACTGCAGGCGCAGCCGGATGGTCCCGTCCGCCTCCTCGATCTCCTGCAGGAAGAACGTCGCCTTCATCTCGGAGGCGTTGGCCTGCTTCACGACGAACGGGATGTTGCTGATCCCGGCCCGCTCGACCGTCGAGTCGAACTCCAGAACCGTGGTCTGCTTGATGTTCACGCCCTGGTTGGCCAACTTGAGCAGCGCGGTCGGATCGGTGGGGTCGAACAGGTTCTGGAACGGGTTGTCGTGGAAGTGCTTGTACGCCGCCAGGTAGGGGCTGTTCAGATCCTGGCTGACCCCGATCGGCAGCGAGTTGACGGTCGGGATGTTCGGCGCGCCCGGATCGGTCCGGAAGTCGCCGAGCGCGAGCACCGAGTCGCCGTGCGGGATCGTGGCCAGGCGCGCGATCCGGGGACCGCCGATCTCGACCTGGTCGAGCAGGTTCAGCAGCAGCCCCGGCTCGTGGTGGATCGCCAGGTCGGGACGGCCGGCCAGCCCGCTCTGCGGGAAGTCGTCCGCGACGATCTGCGCGATGGCCTGCTCGTAGTCGATGGCCACGATCTTCTGGTCGGTGTTCTTCGGGCCGGCCAGGTCGACGCCGCGGTTCGGCACGGCCTTGTCGACCAGCTGGAACTTGAGCTCCTCGTTGTACTGGTTCACCAGCAGGCGGAAGGGTGGCCCGCCCTGGCCGTCGGCGGGGGCGAACGGCAGGGCGATCATGTTCCAGCCACGTCCGGGCAGATTCGGCTTGTTCGCCCAGGTGCCGGGGAGCAGTGCGAAGGGGCCGAGATCCGGGTCGCCGGTACGGGCGGGCTCGAGGTGACGGCCCTCGCGTTCGAGACGTTCGATGTTTGCGGCACTGGTCACGAGTGGCAGCCTTTCCAGGGAGTCGATTCTTGTGGCCGCCGAGCGGATCCCGGCTTCCGTCCAAAAGAACGATTCCGCGGTTTCCTGATACGGCGTTCGCTAGAGGATCACCAGGTCAGGGCCGGTCGACCCACTCGGACAGGAATGATCGGCTGATACGCCGTCACCGATTCGGGCCGGGCTCTTTGATAATGGTCATCGTGACCGGCCGGGAGACGTCTCAGGTGACGGGGTTGCGGGCCGAACCTTCAGCGGTGATCACGACCCCGCCGGATCAGTCCTCGACACGCGAGCAGTTGATCGCGCGCCTGCAGGAGCTGGAACTGCTCACCCCGAAGAACTTCGAGGCGGTGTCGGCGCCGGCCGCGGTCGTGGAGCTGCAGGCCCGCCACCACGGCTTCGACGACCTGGTGCACCGGGCGCAGCTGATCCTCGCCGACGTGGCTGGCCGGCGCGGCGACCTGGCCGAGCAGGGACGGGTCGCCGCGGCCGTCACCCTCTGGGCCGAGCAGAACGGCCACGACGTGCTGCTGGCCCGCGGGCACCGGCTCCAGGCGATCTTCTACCGGCGGCTCGGCGACAGCGCGCAGGCCCTCGCCCACGCGGTCACCGGACTCCAGCACGCCGAGAACCTGCCCGAGCGGCTGCGCTGCAGCAACCTCATCACGCTGGCCCTGCTGCTCGACCTCAACGGGCAGTTCCACGAGGCCGAGCGCCGGTTCGGTGAGGCGCTGCTGATCGCCGAGAAGAACGACGACGCCGACCAGGCGCTCACGGTCATCAACAACATGGCCTTCACCGCCTACGAGAACGAGGACGTCGACACCGCCAACGACCTGGCCCGGCAGATGCGGACGATCGCCGCCGACCACGGCATCGGGCTGGACGGCCTCTACCTGGACACCCTCGCCCGGATCGCGCTCCTGCAGGGCCGCCCCGACGAGGCCGAGGCGGCGCTGCAGCCGGTCCTCGACGACCCGTACGGGCCGCTGCTCAGCGAGGCCGACAGCCTGCCCGAATGCCTGCTCACCCTGGTCGAGATCTACCAGAGCACCGGCCGCGCCGAGCTGACCGGCCGGACCCTGGACTGGGCCGGGGAGGTCTGCGACAAACGCGGGCTCGCCGGTGTCGCCGCCCGCGTCCACCGCGCCCGCGCCGAGTGGCACGCCGAGGGCGGACGGTTCCGGGAGGCGTACGAGGAGTACCGGCTCTACCACGCCCGCTCGGAGGCGCTGCACTCCGCCGAACGCGAGGCCCGCGCCTACGCCATGCAGGCGATCTTCGAGGCCGAGGAGGCGCGCCGGGCCTCCGAACGGTTCCAGGCGCTGGCCTACCAGGACGCGCTCACCGGGCTGTACAACCGCCGCTACGCCGACGAGCGACTGGCCGCCGCGGTCGCCGCCGCCCGCCGCAGCGGTCAGCCGCTGTCCGTCGCGGTCGTCGACGCCGACCACTTCAAACGGATCAACGACCAGCTGACCCACGCCGCCGGGGACGCCGTGCTGCGCGAGCTCGGGGCGCTGCTCAACCGGTTCGTCACCGGCTCGGAGATCGCCGCCCGGCTCGGTGGGGAGGAGTTCCTGCTGCTCCTGCCGGGAGTCGGCGCGACCGCGGCACAGCACCGCTGCGAAACCCTGGCGGCGATGGTACGGACGAACGACTGGAGCCCGCTGACCGGCACGCTGCCGGTGACCGTGAGCATCGGCGTGGCCACCCACACCGACGGGCCGGTCACCCCGGATCTGCTGCTCGGGCGCGCCGACACGAGTCTCTACGCCGCCAAGCACGCCGGCCGGGACCGGGTCAGCGCGGCCTGACCGCCTCTTGCGCGCGGCGGGGGCGCGGACGGCGTACCCCCATCGTCTGCAACCCGGACGCACCGCCTGCGGAAACGTGCGCGCACCGCGGCGCCGGGACCGTCTTCGGTATGACCCTGACGCCGCACGCCCGCACCGACAGCGACTACGCCGCGCTGGGCGTCGTCCCGCGCTGGACCGACGCCTTCGGCATCGTCCGCGGTGTCGCGGACCGCACCGGTGACACGCTCGCCGCGCGGTTCCGGCGCGGCGAGGCCGACGCCGACGTCGTCATCGCGACACCCGGCCGCTGGCATCCCCGGCTGTACGGCCGAATCGACCTGGAGGACGGCGGCGTGGCCCACGCCGAGGGTTTCGTCGACCGGCCCGGGTACCACCGGCTGACCACCGGCGACGGCTCCACGCACCTGCTCCTGGCCGCGCCCGAGCAGCTCCCGCAGCCGCCGCGCACCGGTGGGCTCGCCGTGCAGCTGTACGCCGCTCGCAGCCGCGACTCGTGGGGCATCGGCGACTTCCGCGACCTGGCGCTGATCGCCCGGTCGGCGGCCGCCCGCAAGGCCGGGGTGGTGATGGTCAGCCCGGTCCACGCGATGGCCCCGGTCAGCCCGGCGATGAACTCGCCCTACAGCCCGGCCAGCCGGCAGTGGCTGAACGTCCTGCACGTGGCGCCCGGCGAGGCGCCCGGCGCGGAACGTGCCGACCTGTCCGACCTGGCCGCCGCCGGACGCGCCCTCAACGCGCAGCGCCGCATCGACCGGGACGCCGTCGCCAAGCTCAAGACCACCGCGCTGGAACGGGTGTGGGCGGTGACCCGGCGCGACGAGCCGGCCGAGTTCCAGGCCTGGGCCGGCGAGCAAGGCGACGACCTGACCGCGTTCGCCACCTGGTCGGTGCTGGCCGAGCTGTACGGCGGCGACTGGCGCCAGTGGCCCGAGCGGTACCGGCACCCGCAGGCCCCGGCCGTCGCCGTGTTCACCGGCGCGCACGCCGACCGGATCCGCTTCCACATGTGGTGCCAGTGGGTCGCCGACCGGCAGTTCGCCGTCGCCTGCCACAGCGGCGTCACCGTCTGCGTGGACATGGCCGTCGGCTTCGACTTCGGGTCCGCCGACGCCTGGCAGCATCAGGACCTGCTCGCCTTCGACTTCGAGGTGGGCTGCCCCGCCGACCCGTGGAACCGGGAGGGTCAGCGCTGGTCGCTCCCGCCGTTCGACCCGCAGCTGCTCACCGCGGCCGGGTTCGCGCCGTTCACCGCCCTGATCCGGGCCGGGCTGCGGCACGCCGGGGCGCTGCGCATCGACCACGTCATGCAGCTGTGGCAGCTGTTCTGGGTGCCCGTCGACGGAACCGTCGCCGACGGCGCCTACGTGCGGTACCCGGTCGACGCGCTGCTCGCCGTGCTGCGCATCGAGGCGTGCCGGGCCGGCGCGTGGATCGTCGGCGAGGACATCGGCACCGTCGCCCCCGAGGTCCGGGAGACGATGGCCGCGATCGGGATGCTCGGCTACCGTACCGAGATGGGCCGGATGTCCCGGTTCAACCCGGCCGGCTCGATGGGCGCGGCGAGCACCCACGACCAGGCCACCATCGCCGGCATCCTGACCGGCGCCGACGAGACCGACATGGACCGGATCGGCAAGACGTACGACCCGGCCTTCGTCGCCGGCGCCCGCCGCGAACTGTGCGAACAGGCCGCCGTCGACCCGTCCGGCCCGTTCGGCCCCGACCAGGTGCACGCCGTCGTCCTCGCCGAATACCGCGAACTCGCCGCCAGCCCGTCCCGGGTCGTCGTCGCCACCCTCGACGACGCCGCCGGCGTCAGCGAACGACCCAACATGCCCGGCACCATCGACGAATACCCGAACTGGCGGATCGCCCTGCCCGCACCGGTCGAGGAACTGCTGGCGGCGCCACTCGCCCGCGACGTCCTGGCCACCCTCACCGACCGCCCGTCCTGAACCCTTGCCCGCCCGTGCCCTTTCTCCGGGCGCGGGCGGGTCACTCAGGACACGCGCGGCCCGCGGCCTCCGCGCACCCGGCCGCGCCTTCGATCAGGGCGCGGGCCGACGCACCGCGGACATGGATCCGAGGACGGCACAGGCCGCACCGCCGAGACATCCGGCAAGCCTCAGCGCGGCGATCAGATCAAGATCACCCCACGTGGTACGGATCGTCGCCACATCGAAGATCAGTTGGCGTGCGTAGCCGAAGGGCAGCGGCGCCGACAGCACCCCTAGGTAGACCACCGCCAGCGCGGAGACCGCCAGCAGCAGTCCACCGGCGGCGACCAGGCCGCCGGCGCTCAGCATGGCGCCGGCCGCCGCACGAACCGCCGCCAGAATCCCGCCGGCCTCCACCGTGCCGCGGGCCGCCGCAGTCCCACCATCCGACGCCGTGCCGCCATCCGACGCCGTACCGCCATCCGAGGCCATGCCGCCAGCCATCGCAGTCCCACCATCCGGCGCTGTGCCATCAGCCATCGCCGGGCCATCGGTGGCCGCTGCGTCATCGGACACCGTCACGCCATCGCCTACCGCCGCCTCACCGGCCACGCGGTAGGCGCCCCAGACCGCCGAAATGATCGCCAGCAGAGCGACCAACATCGGAAACGCCACGGTGACGATCAACTCGCGCGCCGCCTCGCCGGTCCTCTGCCCGGCCGCGGCCACTCCCAGATCAGCGAGGGCGACGACGAGGAGCAGGAAACCCACCGCCGCGGCCACGATCGCCGGTCTCGCTCTCCGGTGGTCGGCAGACGTGGTCACCGCCGATTCGTTCCCGGCGGGCCTCCCGACCGCAGGCCCCGCAACCGACGATTCCTCGCCGCCGTGGTCCGTGACGGCCGGCCCCTCGCCGCCGTGGCTCGTAACCGTCGGCCCCTCGCCGCCGTGGCTCGTAACCGCCAGCCCCTCGCCACCGGAATCCGTGACCGCCGGCCCCTGGACGCCGTGGCTCGTGACCGCCAGCTTCTCGCCACCGGAATCCGTGACCGCCGGCCCCTGGACGCCGTGGCTCGTAACTGCCGGCCCCTCGCCACCGGAATCCGTGACGGCCGGCCCCTGGACGCCGTGGCTCGTGATCCCCGGCGCCGCGGCGCCCGGCTCGGTGGCCGCCGACATCCCGGACTCCGCGCCCCCGGGCATCTCCCCGGCCGGCCGCCTCGTGGTCGCCGCCCGCGTGAAGGCCGCGCACGCCAGCAGGACCGCGAGGACGGTGAGCCACTCGCTGTCCACCACGTCCCGCACGAACGTGCCGGTGTCGCCGGCCGCCGGCGACAGCAACTGTGGGCCGGTGACCGGCGGGCTCAGGATGTCCGGTACGGCGACGGCGACCGCGAGCACGGCGATGCCCGCGAGCAGCGACCACCGGACCCGGCGGGCCGCCTCGTGCCGCGCGGCGACGACGACGCCGAGGGAACCGAGCGCCAGCACTCCGGCCTGCGCCGCGAACTGATCAGCTCCGGACAGCGCTCCCAGGATCGCGACGGAGCCGGCGGCCGCGGCCGTCAGGAGAGCCGGTCTCTGCACGCATCGATCATCGCATATCGGGCACGGTAGCGGTTCAGGACACGGTGGCGGCCCGCTGCTCCGCCTTGGCGATCAGGTCACGGACGAGCTTCTCCGACCCGTCGGAGTTCTCCCAGCCCAGGTCGGCGACCACGACGACGGCGTCGTTCACCCGGGACAGCGCCGCATAGTGGTTGACGGTCGCCGGCTTCTCGTCGGCGTAGGCGAACCGCTGTCCGATCCGGATCAGCATCGAGTCGTCGTCGGACTCGACGATCTCCCACTTGCGCTGTCCCTCGCCGAGTCCGCCGGGGCACCGGTCCAGGGCCGCGCCGATGTCCCGGAACTGTGCGGCCGCTCCCCCGGGCTCGTGCCGCCCGACGAACTCGATCACCACGCTGGGGGTGCTGCCCTGTTCGGCGCCGGGCACGGCGTACTGCACGGCCACCGCGTCGGTCCGCGAGCCGTCACTGGGATAGCGGTCGTCGCCACACGGCCGCAGCGGACGCACATGGGCGTACTCGCCCTGGTCCAGCGGCTCGGCCTGCACCCCGCCGACGTCAGCGGGCTGGAGCAGGGCGCCGGCCGGGATCCCGTCGGCGGCCGCGGCCCGCGTGCTCGCCGCCGGGCTCGTCTGCGCCGCCGGGCTGGTGGTCACGGCGGGCTCGGCTGCGGTGCACGCCGTCATCGAAAGGCCCAGAAGTCCGGCACCCGACGCGATCCGGATCGTTTTGCTCAGCATTCCCGATCTCTGCCCGCTCCGGCGTCGCGCCACACCCGCCCGGTGGCCACCTGGCACGATGGACGGATGGCCACCTCCCTGGACGACGTCCGCCGCCGGATCGACGCTCTCGACAGCCAGGTCGTCGGCCTGCTCGCCCAGCGCGAGCGGCTGGTCCGGGCGGCGGCCGCCTTCAAGAGCGACGAGCAGGGGGTCCGCGCTCCCGCGCGCGTCGAGCAGGTGATCAGCCGGGTGCGCGCCCTGGCCACCGAGCAGGACGCCTCACCCGAGGTGGTGGAGCGCGTCTACCGCGCGATGATCAGCGCTTTCATCGACCTGGAGCTGACCGAGCACCACCGGACCGCGGCGCCGGACAACGACTGACCGGCCGTCACAGGGCGGCCGACCGGACTCCGGCGCCGATGCCGGTTCCGAACAGCACCAGGCCGAGCACGGTGCAGGCGGCCGACCGGGATCCGGCGCCGATGCCGGTTCCGAGCAGCACCAGGCCGAGCACGGTGTGGTGGCCGGCCCGGTCCGGCACCGGGTGAGCGTCGCGAGGACGCCGGCCGGGGCGGCACTCCGACGAGGGCGACGGTGATCACATTTGCCCGATTTCGGCGATTGGCCGGACGTGCCCGCCGATAGTTTTTGCGTCGGACACCCGTACGCGAGAAAGAAAGCTGTTTCGTTGTTCCAGTCGTTCCTGTCGTCCACTCATCCGATCACGGTCGTCGCTGTCGGCCTGACTCTCTGCGCGGTCGTCGCGACCCTGTTGCGGCGCAAGGTCAAACCCGCGGTCGAGCTCACCTGCCGCGCACTGCTGGCCCGGGTGCTCCCGCACCTGCCGGCCCCGGCGCGGCGGCTGGCCCGCCGGTGCCGCGACCGGATCGAGCCGGACACCGCCCGGTCGGTGCTGGTCACCGCGGCGGCCGCCGGGATCGCCTGGACGGCCGCCGACACCCTGCACCTGGTCGGGCCGATCACCGCGGCGATCTCCGCGACGCTGTCGGTGCAGATGAGCTCGCACGCCTCGGTGCGCGAGGGCGCGCAGCGGCTGGTCGGCACGCTCGCCGGGATCGGTGTGGCGGTGGTGGTGTGGGGCGCCTTCGGCATCAACGAGTGGGGTGTCGCGGTGATCGCCGGGTGCGGTCTGGCGCTGGGCCGGCTGCTGCGGCTGGGCGACGGCTCGGCCACGGTGCCGCTGACGTCGCTGGGCATCCTGGTCGGCGGCACGGTGGTGACGGAGTCGTTCGTGTGGCAGCGGGTCGCCGCGACCGTCCTCGGCATCGTCGTCGGCGTGATCGTGTCGCCGCTGGTCAGCGGCATGACGCCGCTGGAGCGGGCCCGGTGGAAGCTGGCCCACCTGTCGACCGAGATCGCCGCGCTGCTGGGCCGTCTCGGCGCGGGCGTCCGGGACGGCTACGACCGTGACCAGGCGGCCGCGTGGCTGGCCCGTTCGCGTGAGCTGGACGAGGATCTGGCCGACGCGGTCGCCGCGGTCGACGAGCTGGGCCGGCAGGCTCGCTGGTCGCTGACCACGCCGATGACCCGGGTGACTCCGCTCGACCAGACGCTGCGCGCGCTGGAGCACGGGGTTCAGCAGGTCAACTCGGTGGCCCGGTCGATGTTCGACGCCGCCGCGACACCCGGCTCCCCCGGGGTGCCCGGCGAGATCGGCCAGGTGCTGGCCACCGCGGCCGACGCGTTCACGGCGCACGCCGCCCTGGTCGCCGACCGGCACGCCGACAGCGGGCCGGACACCGGCAACCTGCACGAGCTGCTCAACGGGCTGCGTGAGGAACGCCACCGGACACTGCGCAAGGTCCGGACCGAGGTGGACGACACCGGTGTGCTGGTGCTGACCGGCTCGATCATCACCGACATCGACCGGATGGCGGGCTCACTGGAACGCTCCGCACCGGCCCTGACCGTCGGCGTGCGCGAGCCGGGCCCGAGCATCCCGGCCGTCTCCGAGGTGCTCCCCGCCGTACGCCTGATCTGGGAGAAGGCCCTCAGCCGCTGAGAGCCCGCATCAGGGTTTGCGGCCGACGGCTGTCCACACGTTGATGTCGGAACGGTCCGGGATCACCGCGCCCGGGTCGGGTCGCCACTCGCTCGCCGGGACGACGCCCGGCTCGACCAGGTCCAGGCCGTCGAAGAGGGCGGCGAACTCGTCCCGCGGGCGGGTCCAGACGTCGGACCGGCCCTGCTCGACCAGCTGCTGGTAGAGGGCCTGCTGCTCGGGCGTGCCGAAGTCGGAGGTGGCGTGGGTGGCGACCAGGAAGCTGCCGGACGGCAGGGCGTCGAGCAGTTTGCCGACGATCGGCTGGGCGGCGCCGTGGCCGTGGATGAAGTGCAGGACCGCGATCAGCATCAGCCCGACCGGCTGCTTCAGGTCGAGGGTCTCGTGCAGCACCTCGTGGGAGAGGATCGCCTCGGGATCGTTCAGATCGGCCTCGATGTACGCCGTCCGCCCCTCCGGGCTGCTGTTGAGCAGCGCCCGCGCGTGCACCATGACCAGCGGATCGTTGTCGACGTAGACGATCCGGCTCGCCGGGGCGTGCCGCTGCGCGACCTCGTGGGTGTTGTCGGCGGTCGGCAGGCCGGTGCCGATGTCGAGGAACTGCCGGATGCCGGCCTCCTCGGCGAGGAACCGGGTGGCCCGCTGCAGCAGGGCCCGGTTGGCGATCGCGCCGTCACGCACCTTCGGGAAGTGCCGCTGCAGCTCGTCGCCGGAGGCCCGGTCGGCGGCGAAGTTGTCCTTGCCGCCGAGCCAGTAGTTGTAGCGCCGGGCCGGGTGCGGCTGGGTGGGGTCGATGCCCCGGGCGGCGGCGGTCCTGTCATCCACGCCCGTTATCTAACACCGATGATCGATTCCGCGCCATCGCAGTGTCCACATGCGCCCGCGGGCCCGCCGGTGGCCGCGCGCGCCGGTCACGCGCGCGGCCTCGCCGGGGTCAGGAGCCCGCGTACCACGCCTCCAGGTCCACCACCAGGTTGGTGGTGCCGGTGCTGACGTTGCGGACGCGGATCCTGCCGTCCGTGCCGACCGGCACCTGGGCCAGGCCGCCGCGGGCCACGTCGGCGGCAGGTGGGTAGTTGGACAGCGAGGTGGCCGGCTCGGCGCCGCCGACCGGCCAGGCGCGCAGGTATCCGGCGGTCGTGTTGTCCACGACGATGAAATTGACCACGGCGGTGGCGCCGGGCGGCAGGCCGGTGGCGATGTCGACGGTGCCGTTCGCCGCGATCGGGGCGGCGTTGCCGCGGGTGTCCACCAGCCGCCGTGCCGCGAGGGTGCGCAGGCCGGCGCCGGTGGCCGGGGCGCCGGTGAAGTAGCCGGTCGCCGTCATCACCAGGTGGATCGGTGAGCCGCTGTTGTTGGTGAAGGTGGCCCGCCCGTCCGTGCCGAGGCGCACCGAGACGCCGTGCGACGTGGTGCCCGGGACGTAGTCCATGACACTGCGGTTGGCGCCGCCGGTCGCGTACGTGCCGATCCAGCCCTGCGCGGTGGCGCCGGTGGCGATCAGATCGACGAACGCGGCGGACGCCCCGGCCGGGATCACCCCGCCGGTGAACGGGAACGTCCGGCTGCCGCCGCTCGGGATCGTGGTGGTGCCGCCACCGCCGAGCCCGCTGCGGGTGTCCACCACGCGGGTCGGCGTGACCGGCACGTAGCCTCCGCCGGACGTGCCGGTACGGGTGTAGTAGCCCTGCACGTCGACCACGATGTGCACACCGCCGGCGCTGTTGTAGACGGAGAGCCTGCCGCTGCCGGGCACCGTCACCACGGCGCTGTTGGACAGGACCTGGTTGGCGCTGACGTTGAGCGTGGACAGCGCCGCCGGCCGGGTGGTGCCCTCGGGGAACACGGTCAGGTACATCCCGGCGGTGGTGGTGACCGCGGTGATGTCCAGCAGCACCGCTGTCACGCCGGTGGCGGGCACCCCGCCGACGCCGGTGACCTGGAACGACGTGGTGGCGCCGGCGGCCTTGACGCCCGGCGCCCCGCCGATCGAGCCGCGGGTGTCGAGGACCGCCGCGCTCGTGGGGAGGCGGACGAACGTGCCGCCGCGGACGGTCTGGCGGACCCAGCCGGCGATGTCGTCGAGCCGGGCCTCGGTCGCCGTGGCGGTCGCGCCGTCCGGCGCCGTGAGGCAGCCGGCCTGACCGGACGTGGCGTGCACGCCGACGAGCTCGAATCCGGCGCCGCGCGGCCGCAGCGCGGGTCCACCGGCGTCGCCCTTGCAGATGCCGGCCGACGTGCCCGCCGCCGGAGCGAGGTCGATGGTGGCGCCGCCGACGGCCTGGACGGTCAGGTCGCCGCGGTGCAGACGGCCCGGCACCCAGGCGGTGGCGGTCCGGCCATACCCCAGGACCTGCAGGGTTTCCCCGGCGGCCGGCGCGACGGCGGCGAGGGGCACCGGCGTGATGTCGATGACCGGGGCGGAGAGCTTGGCCAGGGCCAGCACGCGGTCCGGGTGCGGCACCACGTCGACGACGCGGCGCTGCTGGCCGCCGGACACGCTCAGGTCGGGCCGGCCGACGGTGACCGTGGTGACCTCGGCGGGCGCGCCGGCGCCGGTGAAGCAGGCGGCGCTGGTGGCGACCCACTCCGGGTCGATCAGGGCGCCGGAGCATCCGCGCAGCAGGTCGCCGGCCTGGATGTGGGCGGCGAACGCGTACCCCTCGGCCGGTGTGCCGCCGGTGACGCCCGAGGCCGGCGCGGAGCCCACCCCGGCGGCCAGGGTCAGCCCGGCCAGTGCGGCGGCCGGCACGAGGCGGCGGACCGCCCGTCTCGCGCGGCCGCGGGCGGCAGTCATCGTCGTGTCCATCGTCAAGGCCTCCCGTGTCGTCCTTGAGTGCGATCAGCAGTGTGCCCGAATCCATCGACCTACGTCGAATCGATGCGGTAACCCGACAGCGCCCGGACCAGCCGGGTGAGCCCCCGCGCCGCCCGATTTCGACCTTGCAGCGCTGCAAAACCTGCCGGGCCGGTCACGTTCCACCTGTTGGCGTGCGGTATGACATGACCATGACTGAAACGGATGCACGGCCGCCGGCCGACGTGCGGGCAGCGATCGACGAGGGGCGGACCGCTCTCGGGATCGAGTTGGGGTCGACGCGGATCAAGGCCGTGCTGACCGGGCCGGATCATGCGGCGATCGCGGTCGGCAGCCACGACTGGGAGAACCAGTTCGTCGACCGCGTCTGGACCTACTCCCTCGAAGCGGTGTGGGAGGGCCTGCAGGGCTGCTTCGCCGCGCTCGCGGCGGAGGTCCGCAGCCGGTACGGGACGGAGCTGCGGTCGGTGGGGGCGCTCGGCGTCTCCGCGATGATGCACGGCTACCTGGCGTTCGACGCCGAGGGTGAGCTGCTCACCCCGTTCCGCACGTGGCGCAACACCAACACCGGCGACGCGTCCGAGCAGCTCAGCGAGCTGTTCGGGCACAACATCCCGCATCGCTGGAGCATCGCCCACCTCTACCAGGCGGTCCTCGACGGCGAGGAGCACGTGGGCCGGCTCGCCCACCTGACCACGCTCGCGGGCTACGTGCACTGGAAGCTCAGCGGCCGGCAGGTGCTGGGCGTCGGCGACGCGAGCGGCGTGTTCCCGATCGACGTGACCACCGGTGGGTACGACGCGCGGATGCTGGCGCAGTTCGACGAGCTGGCCGCCGGCCGGGTGCCGGTGAAGCTGGCCGGCCTGCTGCCGGCGGTGCTGCCCGCCGGTGAGGCCGCCGGGACGCTGACCGAGGCCGGCGCGCGGCTGCTCGACCCGAGCGGCACGCTGCAGCCGGGCGCTGTGCTGTGCCCGCCGGAGGGCGACGCCGGCACCGGCATGGTGGCGACCAACTCGATCGCCCGCCGCACCGGCAACATCAGCGCCGGGACCAGCATCTTCGCGATGATCGTGCTGGACGGGCCGCTGAGCCGGACGCACCCGGAGATCGACCTGGTGACCACGCCGGCCGGTGACCTGGTGGCGATGGTGCACTGCAACAACGGCGCGAGCGAGCTGAACTCGTGGGCCGGGCTGTTCACCGAGTTCGCCACCGCGCTCGGCGTGTCCGCCTCCAGCGGGCAGATCTTCGAGACGCTGTTCCGGTCGGCATTGACCGGCGCGGCCGACGGCGGCGGGCTGATGGCGTTCAACTACCTGTCCGGGGAGCCGATCACCAAACTGCACGAGGGGCGGCCGCTGTTCCTGCGCGAGCCGGGCAGCGCGCTGACGCTGGGCAGCTTCATGCGCACCCAGCTGTACTCGGCGCTGGCCACCCTGCGGATCGGCATGGACGTGCTGCAGAAGGCCGAGTCGGTGCAGCTGGACAGCATGTTCGCGCACGGCGGCCTGTTCAAGACCGAGGGCGTGGCGCAGAAGCTGCTGGCCGCGGCGATCAACACGCCGGTGTCGGTCGGCGATCTGGCCGGCGAGGGCGGCGCGTGGGGCATCGCGGTGCTGGCCGGGTTCGTGACGGCGCGGCAGCCGGGGCAGAGCCTCGCCGACTTCCTGACCACGTCGGTCTTCGCCGGCGCGCAGCTGGATACCGCGGAGCCGGAGCCGGAGGACGTGGCCGGGTTCAACGCGTTCATGCAGCGGTACGTGGCGGCGCTCCCGGTCGAGCAGGCCGCGGTCGAGCACAGCTGACCCGGGCGGGTGGCCCTCGGCGGAGGGCCACCCGCCGGTCAGTCGTAGACGCGCCAGGTGGCACGGAGCGCGGCCTCGCGGATCTCCTCGGCCGCCGTCAGATCGATGCCGTCGGTCATCGTCACCCGCACGTCGGAGACGATGTCCCGGTAGTTGGCGATGCCCCGCAGCCGGGCGGGCCGATCCTGGTAGACGATGCCCCCGACACTCATGTCGGTGGAGATCGACGGGGGCTCGGCGACGGCCTGGCCGGGCGCCGCGGGGCAGTCGGTGATCCGGCTCCGCATGGCGCTGATCAGCGCATAGGGGTCGGCGGTGACCGCGACCGCCACCGAGACGGTGGCACCGCCCCTGGCGAAGCTGCGGACGGCCGCGAGCCGCTCGTCACCGGCGTTGGTCACGGCGCCGTCGCACCCTCGTTCGGTGAGCAGCGTGCGGCTCTCGGCGGTGTCGTCGGCGGTGACCCGGAAACCCTCGGGCAGGTCGGCGAGGGTGAGCAGGCCCCGCCGGAGATCCTCGATCGCGGGGCCGCCGGCGATCCTCTCCACCTGCCGGGCGGCTTTCTCGACGATGCCGACGAATCGGGCCTGAGCGGCCTCGCTGGTGTTCGTCTCCTCGATGGCGACCACCACCGCGTTCCAGCCGATGATAGCCGTGTGCCGGCGTTGCGGCGCCTCCTGCCGGTCGCGGGTCACCCGGATCAGGCCGGAAGCGGGCTTACCGAGGCCGGGCAGCGGGAGCCGGTGATGCTCGACGACGACGCCGTCCGCCGTGACGACCGGGCATGCGGTGGGCGGCGCGGCAGTGTCGGCGATCCAGTCGGCGACCGGCTCGGCTCCGAGTGCGTAGAGGTCGATCGTGAGACTGCTGCCGTCGGTGTGCGTGAAGCTCTGCGCCGCATAGGTGATGGGGCTGCCGTTGTCGCCACGCTGCACGCTCATCCCGCCGTCGATCGAGCAGGCGTCGGTGTCCAGGCGGTCGATCTGGTCGGTCTGGCCCGACGACACCTCGCCCGCGCTCCAGCCCGCCGGCAGATCGGTCGGGGCGAGCAGGCCACGCCGCATGTCCGAGGCCGCGAAGAAGTCGTCACCGAGCGGTGGGGAGGCGGCCGGCGCGGGGACGACGTCGGTGGCGGCCGCCGTGCCGGTGACGGCGACGGCGACCGCCAGGGCCGGGGCGGCGCAGGTCAGCGCGATGCGTCTCATCGGCCCACGGTAGGACCGGGAGAAACCGATCTGCGGTTTATCGGCCGTTTTCCGTCAGTGGTGGGCGGCCACGATCTGCGGCCAGGACTTCGGCTGCGCCGGGACGGCCAGGGTGCTGACGCCCAGGTCGGGGCGGCCCGGGGTGTAGAGCCACTCCTGCAGGAACGCGTCCAGGTCGACGCCGGAGATGCGCTCGGCCAGGGCCTGGAACTCGGGCGTCGTGCCGGCGCCGTACTTCCTGGCCTCGGTCCACGCCTTCAGGATCGCGAAGAAGTCTTCGTCGCCGACCAGTTTGCGCAGGTGGTGCAGGGTGAGCGCGCCCCGGTCGTAGACGGCGCCGTCGAACAGGTCGCCCGCCCCCGGGTCGCCCGGCAGCACCTGCCAGAACGCGCTGTCCGCCGGATACGCCGTCGAGTAGACGTAGTCGGCGATCTCCTCGGCGGTCCCCTCGCCCTGATCCTCGGACCAGAGCCATTGGGCGTACGACGCGAAGCCCTCGTTGAGCCAGATGTCCTTCCACTGGCCGACCGAGACCGAGTCGCCGAACCACTGATGGGCCAGCTCGTGGACGATCAGTGAGTTGTTCGAGCCCCGCAGGAACGAGCGTCCGTCGTACACCGGCCGGGTCTGGGTCTCCAGGGCGAAGCCCTGATCGTCGGCGCCGGTGACCACGCCGCCGCGCGCGCCGAACGGGTAGGGGCCGAACTTCCCGGCCAGCCAGTCGGTGATCTCGTCGGAGCGCTCCACGCTGGTCCTCGCCGCGGCGGCGGTGGCCGCGTCGAGGCGCGTGTTGTACGCCGTGACGATCGGGCTGCCGTCGGCCGAGGTGTCCTGGTAGGTCTCGAAGTCACCGATCGCCAGGAAGGCCAGGTAGGTGGCCTGCGGCCTGTCCTGCCGCCACGACCAGCGGCTCCAGCCGTCGAAGGCGGGCGCCGCCCACCGGGTCGGCGTGCCGTTGGAGATCGCCTCCACCCCGTCCGGCACCAGCACCGACACGTCGAAGCTCGCCTTGTCGGTCGGGTGGTCGTTGCTCGGGTACCACCACCAGGCGATCTCCGGCTCGTTGACGGCCAGCGCGCCGTCCGGCGTCCGGTTCCACGAGGTGAACCCGGAGGCGACGACGTTCGACGGGATGTCGTCGTACTCGACGACGATCGTGAGCGGGGCGCCCTTCGCGATCGACCGGGCCGGGGTGACCACCAGTTCGTGGTCGCCCTGCTTGGTGAAGCCGGCGGGACGGTTGTTGACCCGTACCGACGTGGTGGCCAGCGCGAAGTCGAGGTTGAACCGGGACAGGTCCTGGGTGGCCGACGCCAGGATCGTGGTGGCGCCGGTCAGCCGGTCGGTGTCCGGGTAGTAGCGCAGGCGTATGTCGTAGTGCGCGACGTCGTATCCCCCGTTGCCGTAGTCGGGGTAGTAGACGTCGCCGGCGCCGGGGCTCCCGGGTGCGGGCGCGGCCTGCGAGCCGGTCGCGACGCCGAGGACGGCGGCCATCACGGCCGCCGTCACGATGACGGTTCTGCGGAGCAAGGGTGTCTCCCTTCACGGAATGGTTCCGATCCGGGCAAACGTACCAATGCATTTAAAAGAATCTATTAACCACCCTGTACGGAGTGCCGGGACCCGGCGTGGCGGGAGGCGGCGATCCTGGACCAGGATGCGGGCTCGGCCGGGGCGGCGGCCCGCGCGCCGACGGCCAGGTCCGGGCGGGACGGGGTGTACAGCCAGGTGGTCAGGAAGGCGTCCAGGTCCGCGCCGGAGATGCGCTCGGCCAGAGCCTGGAACTCGGGTGTCGTGCCGGCACCGTACTTCTTCGCTGCGGTCCACGCCTTCAGGATCGCGAAGAAGTGCGTGTCGCCGACCAGTTTGCGCAGGTGGTGCAGGGTGAGCGCGCCCCGGTCGTAGACGGCGCTCGCGAACAGGTCGGCCGAGCCGGGGTCGCCGGGCTTCACCTTCCAGAACGGGTCGTCGGCCGGATACTTGGTGGTGTAGACGTATCGCGCCAGCTCGTCGGCGGTTCCCTCGCCCTGCTCCTCCGACCACATCCATTCGGCGTAGGACGCGAAGCCCTCGTTGAGCCAGATGTCCTTCCACTGGGCGACCGAGACCGAGTCGCCGAACCACTGGTGAGCCAGCTCGTGAACCACCACGGAACTGTTGGCGCCGGCCTCGAAGAAGCTTCCGTCGTACACCGGCCGGGTCTGGTTCTCCAGGGCGAAGGCCTGGTCATAGGCGGCGGTGACCACGCCGCCGCGGCTGTCGAACGGGTAGGGGCCGAACTTCCCGGCCAGCCAGTCGATGATCTCGTCGGTACGCTCCACGCTGGCCTTCGCCGCGGCGGCCGTGCCCGCGCTGAGGCGCTTGCTGTACGCGTTGATGATCGGGCTGCCGTCGGCGGAGAAGTCCAGGTTGACGTCGAAGTCGCCGATCGCGAGGAACGCCAGGTAGGCGGCCTGCGGCTTCTCCTGCCGCCACGAGTAGCGGGACCAGCCGTCGACGGTCGCGGAGGCCCACTCGGTCGGCGTGCCGTTGGAGATCACCTCCACCCCGTCCGGCACCAGCACCGACACGTCGTAGCTCGCCTTGTCGGCCGGGTGGTCGTTGCTCGGGTACCACCACCAGGCGATCTCCGGCTCGCCGACGGCCAGCACGCCGTCCGGGGTCCGGTTCCACGCGGTCTTGCCGGCGCCGACGGCCTTCGACGGGATGTCGTCGTACTCCACGACGATCGTCAGCGCCTCGCCCTTCACCAGTGGCCGGGCCGGGGTGACGACCAGCTCGTGGTCCCGGGCCAGGGTGAACCGGGCGGGCCGGTTGTTGACCCGTACCGACGTGGTGGCCAGCGAGAAGTCCAGGTTGAACCGGGACAGGTCCTGGGTGGCCGACGCCAGGATCGTGGTGACGCCGGTCAGCCGGTCGGTCTTCGGCTGGTAGCGCAGCCGGATGTCGTAGTGCGCGACGTCGTACCCCCCGTTGCCGTAGGACGGGTAGTAGACGTCGCCGGCGCCGGGACGGCCGGGCGGTGGCGCGGCGTGGACGCCTGCGGGGATGCCGAGGACGAGGGCGAGCACACCCGCCGTGACACTTCTGCGGAACAAGGTGGTTTCCCCTCACGGCCGTACCCGGGCATCGACATCACCACGATAAGCAGGCAATCCCCGCAAACTGGGCGATCTTGCGGAACTGGGTCCCGATCACCGCCGGGCGAGGGACGCCCGGGTGTACTGGTCGTCGAAGCGGCGCGGGAACGGCAGCATCAGGTGCTTGGCACGCCACGGGCGCATCTGGCGGACGGCGTTGAACCCGGCCGCGGTGATCACCCGGGCGGCGGTGGCGAAGAGCGGCCAGGCGGGGTACGGGTCGACGTGCGCCACGTCCGCCGGCAGGTCGCCGGGCCGGCGTGGACAGGCCAGCACCAGCCGGGGACGGACTCCCTCCGCGGCGGCGCAGTCACGGGCGTACCCGAGAAGCTCCTGGATCTCCGGTCCGGGGCCGGAGTGCACGATCAACCAGGAGCCCTCGGCCACGCCGCGCGGGGTGACGCCGGGCGGATCGCTCAGGGTGAGCGGCGCGGCCGTCCCCGGCAGGTACGCCCGGTGCTCGGGCGTGAGGTCCTCCAGCAGCCACGTCTCGTCGAAGGCGATCGGCTCAGCGGGCAGCAGCGGCCGGTAGGCGTCCCAGCGCAGCAGCCGGGCCAGGTGGACCGTGCGCGCGCCGGGCGGGACCGAGGCCGCCGACAGCTCGCCGTCGAGCCCGGCCGGGAACGCGTCGACCACCAGCGTCGACGGGCGCAGCGACGGCAGCGCCTCGGCGGGCAGCAGCCGGTGCGGGCCGAGGACCCGCGGGTCGGCGGTGAACGCGGAGGCGGTCAGGATCGTCGCCGTCGCCCCGGGATGGCAGGTGTGCAGGTAGGCCCGGATCCGGGTGAGATGCCCGAGCCCGCCGCCGCGGACGTAGCAGGCGATCACCGCACCGATTCCAGCACCTTCAGGTAGCCGTCGGTCTCGCCGTCGACGCCGAACCGGTCACGGACCCGCCGCGCGCCCGCCTCCCCGAGCGTTCTCAGCACGTCGTCGCCGGCGGTCGCGGCCCGGTGGACGGCGGCCCGGCAGGCGTGCGGGTCACCGGCCGGGAACCGGAAGCCGATCTCGTCGTCGACCAGGTCGGCGAGGCCGCCCGCGTCCGACGTGAGCAGCGGGATGCCGAGGGCGGCGGCCTCCAGGGCGACGTTCGGCAGGCCGTCGTAGAACGACGGCAGCGCCACCAGGTCGCAGGAGGCGTAGACGGAAAGCAGCTGGTAGCGGTCCCGGAACGGCCACACCGTGTGCGCGACCTGCGGATGCCCGGCGAGCCAGTCGCCGATGCCGGGCTCCAGGTCGCCGGCCAGGATCAGGTGGAAACGGTCGGCCGGGAGGGCATCGAGCAGCAGGCGTACGCCCTTCTTGTTCTTGAGCTGACCGATCACGCCGATCGTGCGATGGCCCGCGGCCACGTGCCCGGTGCGCCAGTCGTCGGCGGCGCGCTGCTCGGACGGCAGGATCCGCCACTCGGTGGTGTCGATACCGTTCGCCACCCACGTCACCGGGGTGTCCGGGGCCAGTGCGCTGACCTGACCGGCGGTGCCGGCGGCGACGACGCAGACGTGCGCCGACGCGCGCAGCGCCTCCAGGACCACCGGCTGGCGGCGCAGCGAGAACACACCGGTGTCGAAGTCGTTGCCGCGCAGCAGCGTGACCAGCGGCAGGCCGCCCCACCGGGCGTAGACCGGGGCGGCCAGCATCGGATGGGTCCCGCCGAACGCGACGACGTGCGTGTAGTCGCCGATCCGCGGCTCCAGCGTGGTCCAGAGCAGGCGTAGCGCGTGTTCCGGGTCGTCGCCGAGCGGCACGGTGTGCAGCCCGTTCTCACGATGGTGGGTGGTCCGCCGGCTCAGGTGCACCACGTCCACCACGACGCCGGCGGCACGCAGCCCGCGGACGATCCGGTCGCACGAGTTGGCCATGCCGCCGGGGCTGGGTGGATAGTTCTCGGTCACCCAGAGCAGGCGCATCAGCTGTCCACCAGGGCGTCGTCGCCGTCGTCGAGGTAGTCCTGGGAGGCGCCCGCGCCCGGGTCGAAGGCGGACCGGTCGAAGGTGTCGAAACTCGTGTACCAGACGGTGTCGTCGTACTGCTCGGACGACCGCTGCCGGTAGGCGCGACGGCGCTGGGCGGCGACCGCGGCCGGATGACCGAGCTGACCCCGGGCCGCCGCGCACTCCGGGCACAGGCCGCCGTCGGCGATGTGGTCGGCGCAGATCGCCCGCCCGCAGGCGGGGCAGCCGGCCACCGCCATGCGGCCGCACTTGCCGAGGGTGAAGAAGCCGGTGGTGACCGCGCAGGGCGTCAACGTGCACTCCAACGGAACGGTTCGGTGGCCACCGCGAGGATCCAGTCGAGCTGCTCGTGGTGGCTCTGCGGCTTGCGGGTCACCTTGGCGGCGGCGGTCACGCTACGGCGCGGGCCGTCCTGCACGACCGCGCGGATCCAGCGTGGCGGCGGGGACACCGGGCGGTTGCCGGGGGCGTCCGGGGGCAGCTTCCGGCGTACCTTGATGATCTGGACCTGTTTGACCTTGCGTTTGATCTTGGTTTTGCCGCGCGGATTGCGTTTGGTCACCCGCCGCGTCCGGACCCGGTCGACGACGAGCACCTCCAGCACGCTGCCGTCGCGCAGGTCGGCACGCAGCCGCAGCCACGGGTCGACCGCCCAGGTGTCCGTCGCCGACTTGACCGGCGGCCGGACCGGCAGGTCACGTGGCGGATGGGTCTTGCCGGGCGCCTCGTGGCCACGCAGGTCGGCGGTGACCGTGAGGGCGCCCTTGCGGCCCAGGTCGGTGCAGATCTCGGCGATCAGCGGCACGATCACGCCGAGCATCCGCGGCGGCAGCTCCCACTTCGAACGGCGGACCAGTCCGGCGTGCCGGTGGAGGCTGGCGGCCAGCTCCGCCCAGCCCGCGGCCGGCTGCGTCGCGGAGAAGCCGCGCTGGTGGATGAGCGCCTGGTGCAGCGGATGGAAACCGGCGATCGCGGCCTTCTGCTTGCGCCAGAACATGACCGGAACCTATCAGTGGCCCGCGACCAGGTCATAGACCCGGCCGAGACGAGTTCGCGCATGCTGCCAGGTGAACCCGTCGAGGATCTTCTGCCGGGATCGTTCACCCAGGTCACGGCTGATGTCCGGGTATTCGAGCAGCACCCGGATCGCGCGGGCCAGCTCGGCCGGGCGATCCGGCGGCACGAACCGGCCCAGATCACCCAGAACCTCGCGGATGACCGGGAGGTCCGAGGCCACCACCGCGGTTCCTGCCGCCATCGACTCCCACACCTTGATCGGGCTGCAGCCCTGATCCAGGTTGCGGGCGGTCGCGGTCAGCGGCGCCACCGACAGCTCGGCGTGCGCCAGCCAGCCGGCGACCTCCTCGTGCGGCAGCTGGAAACGCCAGGTAACCGGGATCTCCAGGCGCTCGGCGAGCCGGATCAGCGGGCGCGCCCGGGCCGGCGTCACCGACGAGCAGACCACCAGGCGCAGGTCGGTCAGGTCGGCCAGGCGGGCGAAGGCCCGCAGCAGCACGTCGACGCCCTGCCACGGCTGCAGCGCGCCGACATAGACGACATAACGGCCGGGCGCGTCCGGTGGGCGCGGCACCCCGGCGGGCACCGGGTCGGCGCCGTTCGGGATCAGATGCAAGCGGTCCGGCGGCACACCCCGGCCGGTCACGGCACTCTCGATGACGTACGACGGAACGACCACCGCCGCGGCCCGGCCCAGACAGTGCTCCTCGATCTCACGAACCTTCGCCAGCGTCGACGGGGCGGCCATCGGCCACGCGTACGGCAGCTCGATCGACGGCAGGCCGTTCGCCTCGTAGACCAGCCGCGCGCCGGTGGCCAGCGCCGGCAGGGCGCTCCACGGGTCCCGGACGTGGCAGATCTCCAGCGTGTCCCGGTGCGGTTCGAGCCGGTCGGCGACCCACGCGGAGAAGGCCTGCGCCCGGTCCAGCAGGTTCGGCACCACGCCGGTGAAGCGGACGATCTCGACACCGTCCTCCCACTGGTAGGCGGGCAGGTCGCCGCCGCCCAGCACACACAGCAGGCCGCCGCCGTGACGCTCGAACAACTCGGCGGCCATGTGCCGGATGTGCACGGCCGAGCCCTTCGCCGACGGGAACCTGTCGAACGCGATGTAGGCCGCTCGGTGCCGGTCACCGGTCTGCACGACGTCTCCCCGCTCCCTCGTCACCGTTTCCCGTCCTGCGTGTTCTTGCCGGGGCCGCTTCCCTGGGTCTTCTTCACGGCCGCTCATCGGTCGTCGCCGCTTCCCGGGTCCCCTTCTTCGCGGCCGCCCACCGGTCGCCACTGCTTCCCGGGCCTTCTTCAAGGCCGCTCACCGGTCGCCGCCGCTTCCCGGGTCCCCTTCTTCGCGGCCGCCCACCGGTCGCCACTGCTTCTCGGGTCTTCTTCTTCACGGCCGCTCACCGGCCGCGGCCGCTTCTCGTCCGTTTTCTGCGTTTTTCTTCCGGTGCCAGGCGATCTGCTCGGTCAGGCCCTCGTCCAGAGAGGTCGTCGCGGTCCAGCCGAGCAGCTCGGTGGCGCGGGCGGTGGCGGCCCAGGTGCGGGTCATGTCGCCGGGCGCGGCGCCGGCGGACACCGTGGGCGGCGGGGCGCCCAGCAGCGTACCGATGCGATCGAGAGCGTCGCGCAGACGGACCGTGACCGGATGGCCCACGTTGAGCACCGTGCCCGGCGGCAGCGGCGTCAGCGCCGCCCGGATCGTCGCGTCGACCACATCGTCGACGAAGGTGAACGAGCGGCTCTGGCCGCCGTCGCCGTGGAGCGGCGCGGGCGAGCCGTCCAGCGCCGCCTCGATGAACCGGTGAAAGGCCATGTCCGGGCGCTGCCGCGGCCCGTAGACCGAGAAATAGCGCAGCACCACGACCGGGAGACCACCGTCGGCTGCTCGCTGTGCGAGCGCCTCGGCGTCCGATTTCGATCTGGCGTACGGGCTACCCGGGGCGATCGGATCGTCCTCGGAGCACGGCCGGCACGCATCCCCGTAGACCGAGGAACTGGAGGCCAGCACGAACCGCGGCTTCCCGGCCGCGCACGCGTCGAGCAGACGCGCCGTGGCGGTGACGTTGTCCCGCCGGGTGTCCGCGGCTCCCGCACCGAAGGACGAACGCACGCCCGGACGCCCCGCGAGGTGCAGCACCACGTCGGCGTCAGCCAGCGGCCCCAGATCGCCCGTGACGAGATCACAATCGGTCACCGTGATGCCGCTACGGGCCAGCTCGGCGAGGCCGGCCGGAGTCGCGCCGCGTGACCGCGCGTCGACCGCCAGCACGTCGTGCCCGGCGGCGGCCAGCGCCGGGGCCAGGTGGCCACCGATGAACCCCGCCGCCCCCGTGACCACCACCCGCACAGACGCACTCTAGTAGCCGCGCCGAAGTGGCACGGCCAGCCCCTGTCCACGCCGGTCGCGGAATGCCAGTCTCGATGCGGACACGTCGATGTCTGGGGGTGCCCGGTGTTCCGAGGATATCGGCAGCGGAGTGAGTCCCGGCCCGCGCAGAGCCGGAGGTCCGTGCCACTGACCGGCCCCGGCGCCTCCTCGCGTGACAGCACGGCGCCGGAGACCGTGGACGGCTCGCCCGCCGGCCGGCCGCTGCGCGACAGCCCGTCCGAGCCGGTCCGCGCCACCGGGCTGGGCAGTTCCCTGGCGGCGTGGCTGCAACGCAACCGCGAGCGGCCGGGCGGCGCCGCCGAGGACCCGCGGATCTTCGAGCTGCTGCGGGCGGTCGGCGCGGACGAGGTTCGGGAGCATCGGCTGGAGGTCGAGAGCCGCCCCGACCGGACCTATCCGCGCCGGTGGCCGGACGGCCGTCGGGCCGATCCGGTGCGGCTCGACTACCACGGCGTCGGGCTGCTGCAGGCGGCCACGCCCGCGCACCACGGGATCCGTGCGCACGGCCCGGGACTGCTGCAGGCCGCCACACCCGCGCACGACGAGATCCGTACCCGCGGCCTGGGGTTGATGTTCCCGGCGCACACCGTGCACGCTCGCGCCTCGACGGCGGTCGTGGTCGGGAACGACTGCGAGCTCACCCGGGCCGACCACGTGCACATCAGGCAGGCGGTGATCGCCGACGACGACGCGCTGCGCTCGCCGCGGGTGCGCCGGGTGCTGGCGCGGGCGGTCCCCGGGCGGGACAACACGCGGGTGGCGCGCACCCTGCGGTCCACCCTGTCCCGCCTCGCCGAACGGCCCTCCGACAACGGCCCGGCGCGGGCGACCTGCACGGCCGAGATCCACGACTGCGAGTCGGTCCAGCTCGGTGACGACGCGATGACCCGCCTCGACTCCCGCTACGTGGTGGAGCGGACCGTCATCCCGGCCGGCGCGCTGCTCGCCGGCAGCGAGGATCTGGCCCGCCGCTATGTCGCGCTGGTCACCGCAGAGACGGCCGATCCGGCCACGCTGGCCAGTTTCCTGTGCGCCTTGGTCGGCGCCGCGGAGAACACCGAGGACGACAACCTTCTGGGGTACGCCGACGGCCTGCCCCACCGGCCCGCCACCCTGCTGGGGCTCTTCGGCCTGACATCGATCGACGACATGACCAGCATCATGATCGGCACCGGCGACGAACCGCACACCGAACTCGACCTCACCACCGCCCGGCCGGCCGTCGACGACTCGCCGGCGGGCCGCCTGACCCAGCCACCCCCGGCGGTCACGACACCTCTTGCGCCTGCCACGGGCACGCGTCCGACCGTACCGCCGCCTGTTTCCGAACCGCTCTATCGCCCACCCGCGGCATCGCCGCCACGCCCCGCCCCGGCCGCGCCCCACCCCCCATCGCGTCCTTCAGCCACGCCGGCGCCGCACGCGCCCCCGCCGGACCTGCCCACCGCCGGTGAGACCGCGCCGCCACCCCGACCGGAACCGGGCGGGGCCAAGCGCCCGCAGGCGTCTGGCCGGACTGTTCAGTCGCCTTGGGATGCCTCGCCGCCTTCGTTCCTCGCGCGTCGGGCCGCACCGCCTTCTCCACCGGCGTCGTCGCCTTCTCCACCGGCGTCGTCGCCTTCTCCACCTTCCGCGCGTCCTGCACCGGCGCCACCGGCATCCCGCCGGCCCACACCGCAACCGCGCACCACGCCACCGACGCCTTGGCCGCCGGATCAGCCCTCACCTGCCACCTCGCGCACCACGCCGCAACCCCACCCGAACCCGCCGACCTATGCACAACCAGGGCAATTCCCGCCGGCCACTCCCCGGCCCGCCCCGCAGCCCCGCCCGGCCCCGCTGACCCCTTCGTCTCCGGATCAGCCCGCGCCGGCCACTCCTCACAGCACGCCGCAACCACGCCCGGCCCCTTCACTTCCGGATCGGCTCGCACCAGCCACTCCTCACAGCACGCCGCAGCCCCGCCCGACCCCATCACCTCCGGATCAGCTCGCACCAGCCACTCCTCACAGCACGCCGCAGCCCCGCCCGACCCTGCTGGACTCTTCACCTCCAGGGGAATGCCCGTCGGCGTCTCCCCCGTCCGGGACGGTGCCGGATTAGCAGGATCCTCGTTACTCCGGGCCGTCCTCGGAGGGATGCCTCGACGAGGGGTGGCCGGGACCGTGATCAGGTGTGGCTGGTTGCGGGAGCTTTCCTCGTGGCGTTCGCCGTGGCCGGGGTCGTCTTCCTGACGCGGGCGACCCTGGGCGACGCGGATCAGTCCGCGAGCGTGGGCAGCTTCCTGTTGACGCCGGTCGCGCTCGAGGTGACTGCGGTCGTCGCGCTCGAGGTGACTGCGGCCGTCCCGCTCCGGTGCCGTCGGCCGGATGACCCGCCGCCCGCCGGTGGGAGCCGGATCACGATCAAGAACCTTCGTAGCAGCGGGTACGTGCAGATCGGCGACGACGCGACCGCCTCATTGACCAACAACCACTACGCGAAAACGCCGGCCGCACCTGACCGGAAAGACTGATCGTTCACGGACGCCGGTTGCGGGGGTGGTTCTTGGCGGTGCGCTCGTTGCCGTGCCGGTAGTTCCCGGTCAGCCGGGCCATCAACTCCTGGGGGTCCTCGTTGTCGACGTCGGCCAGGAAACGGGCCGCCTTGGCGCCACGCAGCACCCCGGCCGGGCGGCCATGGTGCAGCATCTCCACGTCGCCGTTCTTGCGGATGCGGTAGGTGAATCCTTCGGGAGTGTTCGTCACCGGCGGATCGTCGCCCACCCATGGCACCCGGCACCAGCGAATAAGCAGCTCACTCGAACAGGCTGGGGTCGAATTCCTGCGTACCCTCGTCCGGCGTCCACCGTGCTGCGAGTGGCATGAGGTCGGTGATCCGTACGCTCCGGAGTCCTTTCTCGGTGGGCAGGATCACCCGGATGCCCGGGTGGTAGTCGAACAGGATCTGCCGGTCACGCCCGCACGGCCCCACCGGCCCGCGTCCGTGGTTGCCGACCGCGACGATGGTCGTGAGTTCACGAGCGCCGGACGCACGGGCGTGCCCCAGCGCGACAAGCTCGGCACACGGACCACCAAGGAAGTGATAGAGATTGATTCCCCCATACATCGACCCGTCGACGGCCCTAACCGCCGCTCCCATCGTGTAGATGCCGTGCTCACCGTCGGTGTTGGCATCGACGATGCTGCGGGCAAGCTCGATCAGCTTCCGATCGTCTTCGGTCAGTTCCAGCGAGGAAATCGACATGCGGCGACTCTAACGCCCGATTCTCAAGCCCCCGGATGCCGATTCCCTCCTCTCTTACGCCGCCGTTCCTGCGGGGCCCGAACTCACGTTCCGCCGCCCCGACAGCAGCCGATCCGCCTTCTTCCACTCCATCACCTGAACTCAGGCAGCCGACCCGCCTTCTCGGCCCGACACCCGAAATCACGCAGCCGCAGCCGCTCCATCACCGACTCGCGCCGCCACACCCGTGTTCTCGTGTCGATCGCGCGAACTCACGCAGACAACCCGCCTCTCCCTCTCCCACACCGAGTTCACGTGGCCGAGCCCGTCTTCCCAGCCCAGACACTCCAACCTCACGCGGCCGGATCCGACGTCCCTCACTCCGTCGTGCGCTTTTGCGTTGGGCCGGGCCCGCGATATTGCGGGCGAACCCCGCTTCCACCCGTCGTCGCCGCAGTGCATGCAAGGGAACACTGTTTCCCGCCGCCGAAATTCGGTGAGACACCCGGCCCTGCCTCGCTCCCCCGATCCGTTACGACTTGGGCGCCGGTGGCTGAGAGGATGTGCCGATGCGCGCGGTGGTGTTCGATGCGATCGAGGGTCAGCCCGAGGTGCGGGAGGTGCCGGAGCCGTCCGCGCCACCCGGGGGCGTGGTGGTTCGGGTGATGGCGACCGGAATGTGCCGCAGCGACTGGCACGCCTGGGCGGGCCACGACGAGATCACCCTGCCGCACGTTCCCGGACATGAACTGGCCGGGGTGATCGCGTCGGTGGGCGACGGCGTCGATCGCTGGACGGCCGGCGACCGGGTGACCGTCCCGTTCGTCTGTGGCTGCGGACGGTGCGAGTGGTGCCGGACCGGCCAGGCGCAGGTCTGTCCGGACCAGCAGCAGCCCGGTTTCACGCACTGGGGCTCGTTCGCCGAGCTGGTGCCCCTGCACGCCGCCGACACCAACCTGGTGACGATCCCGGACCGGGTCGGGTTCGAGGCGGCGGCGGGCCTGGGGTGCCGGTTCGCCACGGCATACCGGGCGCTGGCCGGCCGGGCCGATGTCACCGAGGGCGAATGGGTGACCGTCATCGGCGCCGGTGGTGTGGGCCTCAGCGCGGTGATGATCGCCCGTGCGCTCGGGGGCAGGGTCATCGCGGTCGACCGTAATCCGGCCGCCCTGGCGGTGGCCGCGGAACTCGGCGCCGAGCACACGCTGCTCGCCTCGGAGGACGTTCCAGCCGCGGTCGCCGATCTCACCGCGGGCGGCAGTCATGTCTCCGTCGACGCGGTCGGGGGCGAACAGACCTGTGCCGATGCGATCCTCAGCCTCCGTCGCCGCGGCAGGCACGTGCAGGTGGGCCTGCTGCCGCCGGTCGACGGGCACCCCCGCGTGCCGATGGCTCGGGTGATCGGCTGGGAACTCGACGTCCTCGGCAGCCACGGGATGGCGGCTGTCGACTACCCGGAGATGATGGGGCTCATCGCCGAGGGGCGGCTGGCCCCGCAACGCCTGATCGAGCGAACCATCGGCCTGGCCGAGGCCGCCTCGTTGCTGCCGGTCTTCGACACTGCCCCGGTCGCTGGAATGACGATGATCGACCCACGGCTGCCCTGAGACGTCCACCCCTCCGCCTTCCCTCAGGCCTTTTGAAGGCCACTTCCCCGTACATGAACGCGGCTGCGTCGTCGACATCCTTGGCGGCGCCGACCGCCTTCCAATGGCGCACCGGGATCACACCCGGCTGCACCAGGTCGAAGCCGTTGAGTGGTCGGCCCGGAACCCCGCCGACTTCGCCATGAACCGCCGGTTGGCCCGCATCGAGACCGGCAGCAGCGTGCGCCGGCCATCTTTGCTGCCACCCCGCGCCATCCCGCCGCCGGTTACCAAGCCGCAACACTTGATAGATGTCAATGTGATGCCCCGGCGAAAGGCTCAGGCGATGAGTAACGGGGAACTCACACGGCGTCGTTTTCTTACCTCGGTGGGCGTCAGCGGTGGAGCCGGCGCCCTCTTCGCCACGATGGGCGCGCTCGGGCACGCGCCGACACCCACCGCGACACCCGACTTCCAGGCCCCACAGCGCGCCGATTTCCATCTGACCGGCCGTGGCACCCGCAAGGTCGTCATCCTGGGTGGCGGGATCGCCGGGCTGACGGCCGCCTACGAGCTGGGCAAGGCCGGCTACGACTGCACGATTCTCGAAGCCCGCGACGTGACCGGCGGCCGCAACCTGACGATCCGGGGCGGCCGGGTGGAGACCGACCTCGACGGTCACACCCAGCGGGCCGGTTTCTCGTCCGGCACCTATCTCAATGCCGGTCCGGCCCGGATCGCCCAGTGGATGGTCACTCTCGATTACTGCCGTGAGCTGGGCGTCCCGATCGAGCCTTTTGTCAACGCCAACGCCGACACGTTGATCTACAACGAGGCGGGCGGGTCGCCGGTCCGTTTCCGGACCGCCAAGGCCGACCTCTACGGGTACGTGTCCGAGCTGCTCGCCAAGGCCACCGACCAGGGCGCCCTCGACAGTGTGCTGACCGACGAGGACAAAGCGCGGCTGCTGTCCTTCCTGGAGGACTTCGGCGACATCGGGAGCGAACACGAATACGTGGGGTCCACACGGCGGGGCTTCGCGTCTTACCCCGGAGCGGGTGAGGACCATGGGACACCGCTGCCGGGACCGCCGTCGCTGTCCGACGTGTTCGCCAGCCAGGTCGGACGGTACATCAGCTTCGAATTCGGCTACGACCAGGCGATGATGATGTTCCAGCCGGTCGGTGGCATGGACCGGATCGCCGCCGCCCTCACCACGAAGGTCGGCCGTCAGCGCGTGCGGCTGGGCGCCCAGGTCCTCAAGGTCAACGGCCGTGCCTCGGATGTGACCGTCATCTACCGTCAGGGCGGCCGGGAGCATTCGATCACCGCCGACTTCTGCATAGCCACCCTGCCGCCGAACCTGATGGCCCGCATCCCGCACAACCTGGGTCCGGACATCACCTCGGCGCTCACGGCCTTCTTCCCGTTCGCCGCCGGCAAGATCGGCCTGGAGTACCGCAGCCGCTGGTGGGAGAACGACCTGCGGATCTACGGCGGCAGCACCCAGACCGATCTGGACATCGGCCAGATCTGGTATCCGTCGCACGACTTCCACGCCCCGCGGGGGCTGCTTGTCGGTTACTACAACTTCGCCGACGCCGCCGAGGCCTACGGCGCCCTGCCGCCCGCAGAACGAACGGCCCGAGCCGTAGCGCAGGGCGTGAAGATCCACGGCGACAGGTACCGCACCGAGCTGGCCTCGGCCTTCTCGGTCGCCTGGCATCGCACGCCGCACCTGGAGGCCGCCTGGAACTATGCTCCGTGGGAGGACAGCACCGCTTTCCGCTTGCTGCTGAAGCCGGCCGGCCGGGTCTACTTCGCCGGCGACTGGTTGAGCCAGGCCGTCGCCTGGCAACACGGCGCTCTCCTGTCCGCCCGTGCCGTGGTCACCGCTCTGCACCAGCGCGTCCTCACCTCCTGATCGCACACCACGGCCGGCACTTCTCAGCCGCCATCGGCAGGCGGACAGACGTCGGGCAGCGGCGGACCGGCGCGGCAGGAACATCTGCTACTCCCTGACGCCGATGTGTTCGACCGGCGGCACACGCAGCAGCCGGGCGATCGGGAGGATGGTCGTGGCCAACGCGAGGACGGCTGTGCCACCGAGGACGGTCGCCACACCGAGCGGCGGCACGTAGGGCACGAGGTTTCCGGTGAGCGCCCGCACCACGCTGCTCAGGGTCAGCGCGGCGATCGTGCCGCCGAGCAGCACAGCGACGCCGAGCAGACCGGCCTGTTCCGCGTTGATCATACGTTTGACCTGGCGCCGGGTCACTCCGGTCAGGCGGAGCACGGCGAGTTCCCGGCGGCGGGCGAGTGCTGCCATGACCATCGTGTTGGCGGCCGCGACCACGGTGTATCCGACCATCACGGCGATCAGCAGCCGGTTGAGCCAGGCGCTGAGCGCGAGGTCCTTGGCGAGACCACCGGTAACCGTGCCGGTGTCGACGAGAGCGGCGCCGGGGTGGGCGGCCGCGATCTCCCGCAGAGCGACGTCGGCCGAGGCCGGGGCACTGATCAGGATCTGGTCGTCGAGGTTGGTGGCGGTGTGCCCGATCACCGCGGACCGTGGCAGGACCACGTCGCCGAACCCGAGCCCATGCTCGTAGATCGCGACAACCCGGACGTCAGCCGGTGTGCCGTCACCGAGCCGCAGCGCCACCTTCTCCCCCAGATCCCAGCCGAACGTGGACGCCTGCGTCCTCGACACCGCCGCGGTCCCGTCGCGCAGGTCGGCGAGGCTGCCGCTGGTCACCCCCAGATCGAGCGTTGCGTCGATCCCGGCGGGGTCCACGGCTCGGGCGCCGATCACCTCGCCGTCTCCCATCACGGACGCGACGACACTGGTGTTACGAACCGGGGTCGCCGCTCGTACCCCTGGAACCGCACGAACCTCGGCGACGACGGAGTCGGACAGACCCGCTCCGGTGACCAGCGCTCGGGTGGCGATCAGCCCGGATCGGCTCTGCGCCACCGCCTGGCGTTCCAGGTTGTTCTGCAGGAACCACACTGATCCGCCGAACCCGACCGCCAGGACCAGCGAGGTGAGCACGCTCGCCGCGCCCCGGGCGTTCGCACGCAGGTTGGCGGCCGCCAGGTATCCGCTGGTCCCGAACGCCGCGCGGAGCAGCGGGGCGAGCAGCCGTGCGGCGGCCGCGTTGATCCACGGCGCGAGCAGCGCGACCGCGAGCACGAACAGGTACAGCATGCCGAGCGCGGCACCGAGCGCGGTCTGCCCGCCGGCGGCGACCGCCGCGAAGGCGGAGGAACCCGCGGCGGTCAGAGCGACGAGGCCGCTGATCCATCGGACGCGCCCGGCGGAGACCGGCTCGATCGCGGCCTCGCCGAGTGCTTCGGCCGGTTTGATCCCGCTGATCCGGCGCGCGGCGAGCAGGCCGGCGAGCACCGCGGACACCAGGATGACTCCCGTGGCCCCCGCTGCGGCGATCACGCCCGGTGCCATCGGGAAGCCCTCCGGCACGAACCCTCGGCTGGTGAGCTCGCCGGTGAGCCAGCCAGCGGCGGCCAGGCCGGCCGGCACACCGATCGCCGAGGCGAACACGCTGACCAGCGCCGACTCGGCCATGATCATGCGGCGTACCTGCCCCGGCGTGGCGGCGACGGCGCGAACCAGGGCCAGGTCCCGCCGCCGGTGCCGCACGCTGAGACCGATGGTGGCCGCGACCACGAACACGATCAGCAAGATGACATAGCCACCGAACGAAGCCCCGACCTGGATCAGCAGCCCCGCCGCGGCACCGTCCGCGGACCGCTCCGCGAGCCCGCTGTCAGCGCGGCGGAGCACCGCGGTGTCACCGGCGACCTGCCCGACCTGGTCTGCCAGTCTGCCGAGATCGGTCCCCGGAGCGGCGATCACACCGACGGCGCTGACAGCGCCGCGGTGCGGCGCGAGAGCGGCGGCATGCGCGTCGCTGAAGAAGACCGCTGCGGCGTTCCCGTTCCCTCGCGCCAGACCACTGATCCGGTACGTCCGGAGCACTCCCCCGACGACCAGGCGCACCTGCTCACCGACCCGCGCTCGACCGGCCTCCCCCGTCGAGACACCGCCAGAAGCGGCACCGCCCGGGGCCACACCGGAATCGAGGCCGCCCGGGACCGGATCCGTGCTCAGCACGACGTCGTCGTCATTGGCAGGCGCCCTCCCGTCGACCAGCTCATACGGTGTGAGAACGGCGCTCGCCCAGCCTCGCCCCGACAACGGCGTGCCGGCGCCGGTGTGGACCGCAATGTTCTCGTCGACCGCGACCGTGGCGACGCCCTCGATGCCGCGAATCCGCCCGGCCAAGCCAGCCGGAACCGTGCCGCCCTCGGGCAGCGCCACTGTGCTGCGATAGATCTCGCCGTCGAACTCCCTGCTGGTGAACGTGGTGTCGGGCCGGGCCACGACGAGATCGGCGGCCGCATACCGGACCGGCGCGGGGTGATACCTGAGACCGGATTCGACGAGCACGCCCATCGCGGTGAGGATCAGGGCGCCCAGAGCCAGCGCCAGCAGCGTGGCGACGGACGAGCCGGGCCGGTGCCGCAGCATGCGCGTGGCCAGCGAGATCATCGGGTCACCGCCCGGCTACGGCCGAGGGTGGCCAGGTGCTCGGCGATCCGGTCGGCACCGGGTTGTGGCATGTCGTGCACGATCCGCCCGTCGGCGAGAACCATGACGCGATCCGCGTAGGAGGCGGCCACCGGATCATGGGTGACCATGACGACGGTCTGCCCGTGCTCGTCGACGATCGCCCGCAGCAGCGTCAGAACCTCGGCCGCCGTGTTCGTGTCGAGCGCACCGGTCGGCTCGTCGCAGAAGATGACCTCGGGCCGGGAGGCGAGGGCCCGCGCGATGGCGACCCGCTGCTGCTGGCCGCCGGACAGCGCGGACGGCCGGTGGCGCAACCGCTGTCCGAGGCCGACCCGGTCGACCACCTGCGTGATCCACGCGCGATCGGGGCGGGCGCCGGCCAGGCGCAACGGCAGCAGGATGTTCTCCTCGACGGTGAGCGCGCCGATGAGGTTGAACGCCTGGAAGACGAACCCGATCCGGCCGCGGCGCAGTTCGGTCAGCTTGGTCTCGGAGAGCCGCGACAACTCGGTCCCACCGATCCACACGCTGCCGTCGGTTGGCCGGTCCAGGCCGGCCGCCGCCTGCAGGAGCGTGCTCTTGCCGGAGCCCGACGGCCCCATGATGGCCGTGAAGGTGCCGCGCTGGAACGACGCGTCGACTCCGGCGAGCGCGTGAACCGGCTCGCCGTCGGCGTGATACGTACGGGTGAGCCCGGTGACGCGCACCGCGGGCTCGGTGTGGACGGACATTCGCTGGCCTCTCCGTGTGTTTTCGGTTCGCGGAGAAGTCTGTTTGCCGGCGCAGTCGCGGAAAATGAAGCGAACTGCCCAACCCTGGTACAGCAGGCGCTACTTCTCGAGGTAGCGCAGCACTGCGGTCACCCTCCGATCGGCACGGTCGTCGGGAGCGAGCCCGAGTTTGGCGAAGATGCTGCGGATGTGTTTGTGGACGGCGCCGTCGGTGACGAAGAGCCGTTCGGCGATCGCCGAGTTGCCGAGGCCCTCGGCCATCAGGGCGAGCACCTCCCGCTCGCGTGCGCTGAGGGAGCCGAGAGTGTCGTAGGGGCGTGGACGGGCCAGCAACTGCCCCACCACTTCGGGATCGACGGCGGTGCCGCCGCTCGCCACCCGTTCCAGGGCGGCGAGGAACTCCTCGACCCGGCCGACACGCTCCTTGAGCAGATAGCCGAGCCCCGACGATCCGCCGGCCAGCAGGTCGGTGGCGAAGGCCTGCTCCACGTAGGCGGAGAGCACGAGCACGGCCAGGCCGGGCTGCCGTCTGCGGGCCTCGACGGCGGCGACGATGCCCTCGTCGGTGTGCGTCGGCGGCATCCGGACGTCGACGATCGCAACGTCCGGCCGATGCTCCTCGACGGCGGCCAGGAACGTGCCGGGACCATCGGTGGTGGCGAGGACCTCCAGTCCTTCGGCTCGTAGCAGCAACGCAAGTCCCTCGCGTAGCAGGGCATCGTCCTCGGCGATCACGATCCGCACGGCAACTCCACGTCCAATGTCGTCGGCCCAGCCGGTGGGCTGGAGATCAGGAAGCGGCCATCGTAAGCCTCGACCCGTCGGCGGATGCCGCCCAATCCGGAGCCGCCGGACTCGTCGGCGCCGCCCTTGCCGTCGTCGGTGATCCGCAGGTGCAGCCGGTCGCCGGCGCGCCGCACAGTCACGCGGACCGAGGTGGCGCCACTGTGTTTGACCACGTTGGTGAGCGACTCGGCGACCACGAAGTAGGCGGTCGCCTCGACCGAGACGGCACACCGGCCGGGCACGTCCACGTCGATCTCGCACGGCACCGCGCACGTACCGGCCAGACCCGCGAGAGCCCCGATCAGGCCTCGATCGTCGAGCACCGGAGGCAGGATGCCGCGCACCACGGTCCGCAGCTCGGCGAGCGCCTGCTCGGTGGCCTCCTGTGCCCGGTCGAGGATGTCGGCGACCGCATCCGGATTGCGGGCCTGGGCGCGGCGCGCGGCCCCGATCAGCACGTTGAGCGCGACCAGCCTGTTCTGTGTGCCGTCGTGCAGGGAACGCTCGATCCGGCGAAGCTCGGCGGCGTGCGCGTCGAGGGCCGCCGCGCGGGTGGCCGTCAGCTCGGCCACCCGCCGGGACAGGTCGATGTCGCCCGACGGCGGCAGCAGCCGCCGACCGGGCATCGCCTGGAGCCGGGCGATCCCCGGCCCGAGAGCCACGGCGACGGCGCCGAACCCGACACCGACCACGGCCACGCCGAGCGCTCCGGCCAGCCCGTCGACCCGCCACCAGATCATGCCGGGTGCGCCCATCTCGGGATCGATGGCCCAGAACCACAGCGGGAACGTGACGTCCTCGACCGCGTAGACGGGCAGGCTGATGCCGATGGCGCCGAGCAGGAACCCGGCGGTGCCGTGCCAGGCCAGCCACGCCATGTCACGCCGGACATCAGGGGCATGCAAGGCGTCGCGCACGCCGGCGGGCAGCGGTGGCGGGTCCACCACCGGAGGACCCCAGCGGGTCAGCCGGGCACGCTCCCGGTCAGCGACCGCGCGGGCGACCCGGAACACCGTCGGCACCAGTGGCACCCCGATGCCGACCGGGCAGAGCAACACCACGACAGCCGTCCACACCAGGGCGCCGAGGGCGAGCAGCGCGGTGCCCAGACCGCCGACGATGCGTTCGAGGGCATCGACGGCGGCGCGTAACCTGCGCCAGTTCTCCTGCGGCATGCGACGAACGATAGGCCGCCGGCTGGGCGGCGACAGTAGCGCAGGCTATACCTTCAAGACTCACCCTGGCGGGATGGTCGGGCCCGCGACCGGCTCATAGCGTGGCCGGCATGAATGAGACACGCACCTGGATCCGACCGGCGCTCTGGGCGCTGCTGATCGTCAGTCTCGCCGCCAACGGCGTCACGTCGAGTCTCGGCGTCAACCTGTTCATCGCCTCGGGATTCGGGCTGGCGACGCTCGCCTGCGCCGCGGCGCTGGCGGTGCAGCACTACCGATCTCGTTGACGTGTCGCCGCGTGGCGACGCCGGCGATCAGAGTGGGCATGAAGGGTTCGACATGTGCGGGGACCAGGTGGGCGGACGTGCCGTCGGCGTTGCGGCCTCGGTGTGTGAGCGGAGTCCAGGACCAGGCCGACGACCCATTGCCCAACAGGCGGGACGTAGCGGTACCGGCCGAGCGCCACGAATCGAGCAGATGGCTGACCCGCCTTCCGTAGAGGTGGGCGGCAGGCAGCTTGTCTCACACCGCCAGCTGCCCGGCGGACCGGTGCGTGGTCAGCCAGGTGAGGAACTCGACGGGAGGGATCGGCTTCGAGATGAGGTATCCCTGGATGGCGTGGCAGCCGTGGCGCCGCAGGTAATCGAGTTCGTCCTGTTCCTCGACGCCTTCCGCGACGACGGTGAGGTCCAGGGCGCGGGCCAGTTGCAGCGCGGCGTCGGTGACGGCGCGGCGGGTGTGGTCGGTGACGATGTGCCGGACGAAACTCTTGTCGATCTTCATCTCGTGGATGGGCAGGTGCGCGAGCCTGCCCAGCGAGGAATGGCCGGTGCCGAAGTCGTCGATCGAGAGCTTCACCCCGAGGCCGTGCAGGGCGTCGAGCGTGCGCCGGGCGTTGGTCGGGTCGGCCATGATGGCGTTCTCGGTGATCTCCAGGGTCAGCGCGGCCGCGGGCAGGCCGTGGCGGCTCAGCGCCTGTTCGATCTGGCCGGTCAGGGCCGGGTCGGTGAGCATGTCCGGCGACAGGTTGACGGCGACCGTCAGGGGGTGCCCGAGGCCACGCCAGGTCGCACAGTCGGCGAGTGCGGTGTCGAGCACGTGCGCGGTCAGTGGCCCGATCAGGCGGGCGCGTTCGGCGAGGGGGATGAATTCGTCCGGCGGGACCGGGCGGCCCTCGTGCTGCCAGCGCACGAGCGCCTCGGCGCCGAGGACGCGGCCGCCGGCCGGGTCGACCTTCGGCTGGTAGACGACGGTCAGGGTGCCGGCGTCGACGGCGACTCGCAATCCGGCCATGAGGGCGAGACGGCGGGCCGTGTCGTGGTCGTCCTCCGCCCGGTAGACGCGGACACCGCAGCGGGAGTCCTTCGCGGCGTACATGGCCAGGTCGGCGCGGCGCAGCAGGCGATCCGCGTCGGCGCCGTGCTCCGGCGCCACACAGACACCGATGCTGACCTGCACGTCCAGTTCGAGGTCACCGACGGGCGCGGGCAGTTCGACGGTCCGGCGCACGTCCTCGGCGAGGGCGAGGATCGCCTCCTGGCTGCCACCGTCCCGGATGATCAGGGCGAACTCGTCGCCGCCGAAACGGGACACGGTCCCGTGTGCGCCGTAACGGTCCTCCAGCCGCCGGCCGATCTGGCGCAGCAGATCGTCCCCGGTGTCGTGCCCGAGGCCGTCGTTGACATCCTTGAACCGGTCGAGGTCGAGCAGCAGGACTCCGACGGTCCGTCCGTCGGCCGCCGCGGTGTCGGTGGCCTCCTGGAGGTCGGCCAGATATCGCTGACGGTTGGGCAGACCGGTGAGCGGGTCGTGCGCGGCGGTGTGGCGAAGCCGCTCCAGCAGCCGGGCCTCGGACAGGGCACTACCGGCGTGCGAGGCCATCGCCTGCAGCAGCCGCAGGTTGTCGTCGGTGAAGGCGGGAGTGTCGGGCAGGCAGCCGGACACATACAGCACACCGCTGAGTTCTCCCAGCCGGACCGGGACCGCGATCGACTGGGGCCGCAGGACCGGCGTGCCGGTGCGGGCGGGCCGCCACCAGTCGTCGTCATCGACCGTGCCGCTGTCCTCGGAAGCGTCACGGTTCACCGCCGCCGGCGGATGATCGAGAGGCACCTCAGAGGCGGCATCACGAGCGATCCCTGGCTCAGCGGCGGTCGGTCCTTCGACGTGCCCCCTCGTGATCCGATCAGCGACGGCCTGACCGGAATGATGGCCGGATCCCGGATCGCCGGAGCCGTTGACCGGCGTTACCTCGAAACGGTCCCGGCCGTGCATGCGCATGCGGAGCAGACGGCCGTCCTGCGGGACGATGAGCGCGGTCTCTTCGGCGCGGACGACGTCGCGGGCCTGGTCGAGGGTGGTGCGGGCCACGTCGCGGGCGTCGGTCAGCCCGTCCAGCGAGCGGGTGAACCGGTAGAGGTCCTCGACCTGCTGGTGGGTACGGGTCTGCTGGGCGTACCGGTCGAAGACCCGGTAGGCAGCGAAGACGAGCACGCCGAGCAGCAGCCCCGCCCAGATCTGCTGGCGCACCAGCAGCGCCGTGACCAGCGCGAGGGTGGTGGAGACCGCGACCAGCGGCATCTGCAGCAGTTCCTTGACGTCGGCGCTCATCAGCCGCCGCCACTCCTGGCTGTCGTCGTGCAATGCGATGACCGCGCTGATCAACACGATCGACACGAGATCAGCGACGAACGTCGACGCGAAGGCGGCCGCCCACCCCACCGGTCCGTAGGGATCGGCAGGGCCGCCGAGCAGGTGGAACACCACGGCGGCCATGGTCGCCTGGGTGAGGTACAGGATGGTGTTGAAGACCAGTTTGCTGCCGCGCTGGCCGCGGAGCAGGATCAGCCCGGCGAGCGCGCCGGCCAGCCGGACCAGGACCAGCAGTGCCGGGTGGATCATGAGGAGGCCGAGGACGAGCGGGATCTCGCTCAGGGTCATCGTGTGGGCGCCGCGACGGACCGGGAACTTGACGGTGAACCGCTCGGCCAGCGCGAACAGCAGCACCAGTGTGCCGAGCAGCAGCGGGCCGGCACCCCGTGGCGAGGGTGCCCCGGTGAGGTGCCACATCGCGGCCTGAACGGCGACGACCACGACGGCCAGCGCCGCCGAGAGGGCGAGGACACGTGCGCCGGGTGTACGAACTCCCCCGCCTGCCATGTTCCTCCCCTCCCGGCTGTCCGTTCTCCCAGTCGGCCGTGTTGCGCCGCGGTTGAGAGAACAGGTGAGTCGGCGGCTGGATCAGGCCCAGCTACGGCCCGCCCAGGAGCGGCCGGCCCACGTGCCGCCGGCCCAGGAGCGTCCGGTCCATGTGCCGCCCGCCCAGGAGCGGCCGGCCCACGTGTCGCCCGCCCAGGAACGCCCGGCCCACGATCTGCCGGTCCACGTGACGAGGGCCCAGCTGCTCGACGCCCAGGACGTGCCGGTGAAGCCCGGTCCGGACCACACCGAGCCGTTCCAGGTGCCGCCCGTCCACGCCTTGCCGTTGCGTGCGGCGGTGGTCCAGGTCAGCGGCACCCACGGCATGCCGAAGATGTCGCGTTCGCCGGTGAGCTCGACGCCCGAGACGCTGTCGGCCACGTGGCTGGTGCCCCGGGAGGCCTCCAGCGATCCGAGGCCGGTCGCCGGCGCCCACACCTGGGTGGCGTTGAGCGGCATGATCAGGGTGGATGCTTCGGCGATGTCCAGCTGTCCGGCACCCGAGCCGATCGGGTCCGGCTTGGCCAGCGGGTCGGCCGCCTTCATCAGCAGCTGCTTGACCTGGTCCGGCGTCAGGCCGGGACGCTGCTGCAGCAGCAGGGCCACCGAGCCGGACACGACGGCGGCGGCCTGCGAGGTGCCGCTGCCGCGGAACAGGTTGTCGCCGACGCGCGCGGTCGGGTATTGGGTGTCGATGTACGAGCCGGGCACCCGCAGCGACACCAGCGACCGGCCGGCGGCGAGCAGGTCGGGGTGGCGGACCACGGTTCCGCGGTTGCTGAACGTGGCGATCGTGTCGTCGGTGCGGGTGTCGGTTCCGTTCGGGTCGGCGGCGCCGACCGCCAGGACGTACGGGTTGGCCGCCGGCATCGTCACGCGGGCAGCGCCGTCGTTGCCCGCGCTGGTGACCACGACGATGCCCTTCTTCCAGGCCGACTCCACCGCGAACGACAGGGGGTCGGTGAGGGACGGCTGGATCGAGTCGGTGCCGAACGACAGGTTCAGCACCCGGATGTTCAGGCCCGGGTCGTTGCGGTGCGCGACCACCCAGTCGATGGCTGCGATGACCTGCGAGACATCGACGGCGCCGTCGTAGGCGGCGGTCTTCAGGCTGATCAGGTGCGCGCCGGGGGCTACACCCTGGAATCCGCTGCTCGGGTCCGATCCGGCGATGATGCCGGCCATGTGGGTGCCGTGCCCGTAGGTGTCGAGATATTGCAGGCCGGGGGTCTGCGATTCGAACGACAGGTCCGGGCCGTTGATCACCTTGCCCGGCTGGTTGAGGCCGGCGACCGGGGCGACTCCCGAGTCGATCAGCGCCACACCGATGCCGGCGCCGGTCAGGGACGCCGTGTCGGCTGTGCCGTTCCGTACTGTGCCTCCGGCCGCGCTACGCACCGCCGTGACAGCGGCGTTGGCACCGCCGGCATCGAGCCAGGCAGCGCCGGCCAGCCGTACCTCCGGCTCGGCCGCACGCGCCGGGCCGGCCCCGAACGGTGTGGTGGCGAGCATCGTCGCCACCACACCGATTCCGGTCCGCCGGACCCACCGTCCAGTTCCCACCATCCGCTCCCTCTTTCCCGTGACGCGATGGCGTGCATCGGCAGGCCGCCCAGCGACCTGAACCTTTCGCGCCGGGATGCTCCAGCTCACACCCGATCTGCCGACCGCACCCGGCCTGTGGTGAAGAAGGACACCGCGAACCACGACCGGGCCGACCATGGCGGAGCCATACCCATGACAGCAAGGCGAACGAAGACCACGGCCCGGGCCGGACGACTACACAGGGAGAACCGGAACGGCCCAGCCGAGAGCGATCCGGCGGGTCCGGCCGGCAACGGCCCCGCGCCCGGCCATACAGAACCGGAGCGACGGCAGTTCATGGGCCAGCTCTTGGCGGACGCGTTCGATCGGATGGCCGACCGACGATCGACAACCCGCGGCCCGCCGGCAGCGGTTGAAACACGCGGACGGCGCACGGGCGGACGCGGCGACCACGGGCCGCCCGGCAGTGACTGGATCCGGGAGCCGTGGGCGGCAGGGCGAGGTCAGGTGCCGGAGATGGTCAAGGACAAGTGGTCGAAGTGGGGGGCGATGGCGGCCCATTCAGTGTCGTCGAGTTCGTGAGGGCCCACTCGGAGGGAGGTCAGATGGGACAGGATCGGGAGGTTGGCGAGTGTGAGCAGGGGCTCGCCGTCGAATTCGGCTCGGGTCAGGTCCAGGGAGATCAGAGCCGGGAAGCTCGCCGGGGTCAGTTCTTCCAGCTGTTCGACGGGGCAGGCGGTGCCGAAGACGTCGGTGGCGATCTCCAGCTCGAAGTGGGTCAGCGTGGGCAGCGGGCCGGGGAGGACAGAGCCGTCCGAGCTGATCACGCCCCGGGACCGCACGTGGATGACGGCGGGGGCGGACACCGCATGGAAGAGCAGCGCGCCTTCGACGGTCAGGGTGCGCAGAGCGGGCAACGCCTGCCACATGGCGCCGCCCGCGTCGCCGACGAAACCCTCGTCGTAGTGGTCGAGCGGATTGAAGCCGCGGCCCGTCGAGGTGGTCGCCGTCTCGTACAGGTACCGGAAAGGGTGCCCGAACCACAGCTCAGTGAGAGCGGTGCGTGGCTGTCGCGCGATGGCGGACGCCGCCCGGCGCGCCGAGTGATGGAAATCGGTCATCTCCAGGCGCAACCTTTGAAGATCGGAGGCGGCCGGATGGTTCAGGAACGTTTCGATCAGGATGGATTCCCAGAGTTCCGGATCAGGCTCCGGGCGGCCCAGGATGTGCTCGACCAGCGCGCCTCGACGAGCAGTGGTGTCCGGGGCGAGCCGGAACGCCGCCGAAGCAGGGCCGTCGAACTGCCAGGAACCGTCCTCCAGAAGCCCATCAAGATTCATTCGGCGAGCCTAGAGGTAGCCCACCAGGCGGTCGGCGAGGGCGGCGGGCCGGCTCAGCGCCGGCGTGTGCCCGCCGTCGATCTCGTCAGGAACGAGACCCAGCCGCTCGCGGGCGATGCGGCGCTGAAAGGCGGGCGGCAACAGGCGGTCGTCGCGACAGATCAACACCTTTGTGGGTACGGCCGGCCAGACGCGCATGGGGGTCGGCTCCGCCAGACGTGCCTCGGACTGGGTACGGCCCCGAGCCCGGGCTTCGGCGGCCAGTTCGGGGGCGACGTCCTGGTAGAAGAGGTCGTCGTGCTGCTCGCGCGGCTCTCGGTCCCAACCGGTGTCGGCCCAGTAATCGGTGACCGCCTCACCCGGTGCCGGGATCATCGGGGCGACCAGCACCATCAGCCGCGCCGGGAGCCGTTCGCACACGAGCGGAGCGGTGAACCCGCCCAGCGACTGTGCCACCACCACGAGGCCGGCGCGGTCACCGGCCGCCGCGACGACAGCGTCGGCGTACTCCGGCAGGCCCGCCGTGTCGTCGTCGCAGGGCAGATCGGGAGCGACCGTGTGATGGCCGCGCGCCCGCAGTTCGGCTTCCACCAGATGCCAGTACCAGCCGACATCACCGGCCCCATGGATGAGGACGAAAGGGCTCATCGCGCTTCCTTCCGAGGTCGAGAATCGGACGAAGTCATCGAACCATGCGGCGGTGCCCTTCCGCGCTGTCGCTCACTCGCTGCCGGGGCCTCCCGGCTGTCTTGCCGCGCGACATCCCTGGGGCGATTCCACCGGGGCCGGGACGCCGGGGCGAGGACCCTGGTGCAGCGACGCCGTGGCCGGGACGCCGTGGCCGGGACGCCGTGGCCGGGACGCAGGGGCCGGGACGCAGGGGCCGGGACGCAGGGGCCGGGACGCAGGGGCCGGGACGCAGGGGCCGGGACGCAGGGGCCGGGACGCAGGG
>NZ_FONV01000007.1 GCF_900113015.1 Actinoplanes philippinensis | reverse complement strand
TCCCAGCTAGACGACTGGGTTGATAGGCCGGAGATGTAAGCACGGTAACGTGTTGAGTTGACCGGTACTAATAGGCCGAGGGCTTAACCACCTTAAATTTGTTGCTTAGCGTCCACTGTGTGATTCACAGCAAACGAACAACCACCTTGACGGTTGATCGGCCTGATGTGGCCGGCGCCGGAGAGTTGCTGGTTCTTCGCTGTTGCTGAAAGGTGTTTCGGTGGTCATAGCGGAGGGGAAACGCCCGGTTACATTCCGAACCCGGTAGCTAAGCCCTCCAGCGCCGATGGTACTGCACTCGGGAGGGTGTGGGAGAGTAGGACGCCGCCGGACTCAACGTATGGAAAGGCCCACCCGGGTGACTGGGTGGGCCTTTTCTTTTTGCCCTGACACGAGCGCGAGCCACCCCCTGGCCGGCGGTAGCGGCGCAGCCGGGAGCCGGGTGGATGCGGTTGTGGGAGCAGTGGCACGTACCTCCGCAAAAGGTTGTCCTTCTTGACAGGGATGGCTCCGGTTCGGCATAGAAGGGGGTAACGCGGGGCCGACCGGTGCAGGATCAGTGCGAGGGAGGGACGATGCGGATCAGCGACATTCTGCGGGTCAAGGGTGATCAGGTGGTCACCGTTCGACCGGAGGTGAGTATCGAGCGGCTGCTTGCCGTTCTGGCGGAACACGGGATCGGCGCGGCCGTGGTGTCGCGGGACGGCTCGGTGGTGGACGGGATCGTCAGTGAGCGGGACGTCGTGCGGGCCCTGGCGGCGCGTGGGGCGGCGGTGCTGACGGAGCCGGTGAGTGCGATCGCGACTGCCCAGGTTCGGACGGTTGAGCCGGAAGCGCAGCTGGAGGACGTCGAGCGGTTGATGACCGAGCGGCGTTTCCGGCACGTGCCGGTGGTGGTGGACGGCGTTCTGCGCGGTGTCGTCAGCATCGGTGACGTCGTGAAGAACCGCATCGGGGAGCTCGAGGACGAGCGGAGCAACCTGGCCGGCTACATCACCGGCGAGCGGGTGTGACGAACGGCGCCACCGCCCGACGGGGGCGGTGGCGCCGATTCGATCAGCCGGGTTCGGACAGCTCGGTTTCGGTCAGCGGTGGAGTGACGCGGCTCAGCGGTGGAGTAACGCGGCCAGGCGGTTGCGGCTTCGGGCCGTGGCCTTGGCCGAGCGCCGCCTGGCCAGGAGCAGGGCTGCGGCGGCCGCTGCGGCCAGGACGAGGGTGGTCGCGGTCGCCGTCTTCTTGGGGTTGCGGCGTACGGTTTCGGTCACGCGACCGCGCCTGGTCTCGGATGTGCCGGTGATGTCGGCGGGGACCTCACTGATCGTGGTCTGGTTCGTGGTCATCGCTCACCTCTCGCGGAGAATTGCAGGGCCTGGCGGCCGTATGCCCGTTGTGTGGTGGGATCCAACCCTGCGTCATGGTTCATTCACGCTCCAGAGCGGTACGGGGTGTCCGGAGCGTCCCAGGACCGACGCTAATCGGACATCGCGGCGGGCGTTGTCGGCGACCCGACAGGCTCGTCGGAGCCCGGCTCCTCCGCCGGGCTGTCCGGCGCGGCGGAGACGGGTTTCGGCGCGTTGATCGTGGCCGCTGATGAGGCGTAGACCGCACCGGAGATCACCGGGACGGCGACGGTAGCGGTCCGGGCGTGATAGTCGGCGAGCGAGTCGGCCTGTGTGCTGTCGATCTCCACGTAGGAGTGCGAGGTCACCGCCGGCGGAGCCACGTCGTCGGCGTCGGAGACGAGCCGGTCGCGGGTGAGCACCGCAGGCCCGGCCGGCCGGGGGAGCGGGACCAGGGCGCCGGCGCTCTTCGGCACGTTGACCAGCACCGGCCGGACGTTGCCGTGCACGACGTCGGCGAGTTCGGCGAGGGCGCGCCGGACGGTGCCGCGGCGGGTGCGGGCGAAGTCGCCGACCAGCAGCACCTGGTCGCTGAGGGCGGCCAGCGCGATCGTGTCGGCGGCGCTGAGCACCGCGGGCGAGTCGAGGACGATCACGTCGGCGTGTTTCTGCACGGCCCGCAGCACCCGGGCCAGCTGCCCGCTGCCGATCAGGTCCGCGTGCTCGCCGTCGCGGGGGCCGGCCGGAAGGAGGCGCAGGTGCGGCACGGGGGTGTCCTCCAGCACGTCGGAGACGGTGGCGTCGCCGTCGAGCAGGGTGGTGAGCCCGTGCTCGCCGGATGTCCGGAAGACGTGGTGCATCTGCGGGTCGCACAGATCGGCGTCGACGAGGACGACGGCACGGCCCGCGCGGGCGAGCGTGATGGCGAGGTTCGCGGCGGTGGTGGTCCGACCCTGGCGGGGGCCCGGGCTGGTCACCAGGATCGTGGTCGTGCCGGTCGGGCGCAGCGACGGCTGGAGCCGGGACCGCAGGTAGCGGTATGCCTCGGCGGCGGGCGAGCCGGGGTCGGCGGGCGCGCCGGGCCGCCGGTGCCGGGGAACGGTGGCCAGCACGGGCGCCCCGGTCAGCGCGGCGTAGTCGTCACGGCTGCGGATCGTGCCGCGGGTGCGGGCACGCAGGAACGCGGTGCCGATGCCGAGCAGCAGTCCGGCGACGAGCGCGGCGGCCAGGTCGGGCGGGAGAGGGCGGGTGGCCGGCGTGGTGGGCAGGCCGGGTTCGCTGAGCACGGACACCCCGGGGCGATAGGCGGCGTACGACTCGACGAGCGCACGCACCCGCCCCCGTGCCGCGGCCCCGTCGGCGGCGGTGTAGACGAACCGCAGCACGTTCGAGCCCGGCGCCGTCTCGACGGTGAGGCCGCTCAGGAGCCGGGTCGTGTCCACGCCGACTCGGGCGGCGGCCGGCACCGAGACCACGTCGGAGAGGATGATCTGGCGTTCGGTGTCCAGGTCGGGGCCGTTGACGGCGAACCGTGGCTCGACCAGGACGGTGGCTCGTGACTGGTAGCCGACGGGCAGGGACCGGTGCAGACCCCAGGTGGCGGTGACGGCCGCCGCGGTCACCGCCAGTGTCCAGAGGCCGTACCTTCGCAGCAGTCGCGCGCCCCGCCCGTAGGTGGTCATCGCTGGTGGTCCTCCCCGTCGCCGGACTGTCCGGGCGGGAATTCTTCCATCGGGCGGTGACTCCCCGCGTCGATCATTCCGGCGGATCTGCCTCGGGTCAGCGGACCACCGTCAGGCCGGCGCGGCGTGGTGAGCGCAGCCGGTGCACGGTGTTGACGGCGAGCGGAGCCAGGAACAGCATGATCGCGTCGCGGGCGAACGGCACGGCGAGCCATGAGCCGGTGTCGATGACGGCCCCGATCATCGCCGCGGCGCCCGCGGTCAGCAGGGCGATCCCGGCCAGCGTGGCGACGGCGACGGCCGGCCGGCGGAACCGGTCGCCGTGACCCCGCCAGTATCCGGGCAGCAGCCGTTCGAGCAGCACCGCGAACAGCACGGACGGCAGCACCGCCCACACCGCGACGGTGATCGACATCAGCAGCCCGGCGCCCTGCACGGTGGCGCCGACCGCCGTGGCCGTGGCGAGCAGGATCACGTCGAGGCGGCGCAGCCCGTACCCCGCCTGGGCGGTCAGCCAGACGCCCCCGGCCACGAGCGGCGCGAGCGGGGAGGCCGGGATGATCGGGGCGATCAGGAACGCCGCCAGGTACACCGTCACGAACGCGGCGGAGCGCAGGGTGTAGCGGGGGTTGCTCACGGCGGCGACGTTCGGCAGGCCACCGGCGGGTCTGAGGGTTTCGGCAAGTGGGCGGCAAAGTGCCGTTCGGTGCGGGGCGGCCGGGCGTTCGGCGATTGCTTCCGCTTTCTTGCGGTTCGCGTCATCGGGGGTATCCGGGCGGCAGTCGTCGCATTCACGCGGCGCCTCGATCGTACGCATCATGACGCGCATCGATCGCCGTTACTTCGTGCTCGGCGGGGTCGCAGCCGCCGGATCGCTCGTCCTGTCGTCCGCCGCCTCGGCGGCTCCCCTGTATCCGTTCAAGCTCGGGGTCGCCTCCGGTGACCCGTACCCGACCAGCGTGGTGCTCTGGACGCGCCTGGCCGTCCGGCCGCTCGACGGCGACGGGCACGGTGGCATGCCGCGCCGGCCGATCGCGGTGCAGTGGCAGGTCGCCACCACCGCCCGGTTCAGCCGGATCGTCGCGTCGGGCACGGTGAACGCCCGCTACGCCGACGGGCACGCGGTCCATGTCATCGCCCGGGGACTGCAGCCGGGCGCGGTGTACTACTACCGGTTCCGGGCGTACGGGCAGATCTCGCCGGTCGGGCGGACCCGGACCGCTCCGGCGCCCGGCACGTTCGGCCCGGACCTGCGGATCGCCGTGGCGTCGTGCGCCAACTACGAGAACGGCTACTACACGGCGTACCGGCGGATCGCCGAGGAGAACCCGGGGCTGGTGCTGTTCCTCGGGGATTACATCTACGAGGAGAGCCGGTCACCGGGGCGGGTGCGCACGCACGCGGGTGGGGAGGCGGTGACGCTGGCCGACTACCGGCGGCGGTACGCGCAGTACCGTACCGATCCGGATCTGCGGGCCGCGCACGCCGCCGCGCCGTGGCTGGTGGTGCCGGACGACCACGAGGTGGAGAACAACTATGCGAAGCTGGTACGGGCCAACACCCGCCCGTCGTTGACGGCGGCGCAGTGGCGGGCCCGCCGGGCGGCCGCGTATCGGGCGTACTACGAGAACATGCCGCTGCGGTCGGCGACGTTCTACCGGCGGGTGGGCTGGGGCCGGCTGGCCACCTTTCACATGCTCGACACCCGGCAGTTCCGCGACGACCAGCCGTGCGGCGACTACTGGAAGGTGTGCGCGGCGGCGGACGCGCCGAACCGGACGATCACCGGCGCCGCGCAGGAGAAGTGGCTGCTCGACGGCCTTGCCCGGCACTACGGGACGTGGGACGTGCTCGGGCAGCAGGTGTTCTTCGCCCGGTACGCCGACGAGGCCGGAGCGGCCAACATGGACGCCTGGGACGGGTACGGCGCGGCCCGCGACCGGATCCAGCGTGGCTGGCTGCAACGTGGCGTCCGCAATCCGCTGGTGCTGACCGGGGACGTGCACGCCGCGTTCGCCAACGACCTGAAGCTCGACTACCGCGACCCCGGTTCGGCAACCGTCGGGACCGAGCTGATCTGCACGTCGATCAGTTCGAACGGGGACGGCACCGGTCGGCGCGACGTGCCGTGGCCCGGCGTCAACCCGCACCTCAAGCACTACTCGGAGCGGCGCGGATACACGATGGTCACGCTCGGTCGGGACCGGATGCGGGCGGACTTCCGGGTGCTGCCGCGGGTCAGCCGGCCGGGTGCGGCGGTCTCCACGAACGCGTCGTTCGTGGTCGAGGCCGGCCGGCCCGGTCTGCACCGGGTGTGACGGTCAGCGGGCGGCGCTGGTCAGGAACCGCAGGAGGGGGCGCAGTTCCGTCGGCACGCAGGGCTCGGCGACGGTGCCGCGCCAGTGCCGCCCGCCGTACTCGACGGCCAGCTGGTACCGGGTCAGGTCGGCGTCGGAGGTGGCGCCGATGCCCGCCCCGACCCGGTTCAGGTCGATCTGCTCGACCAGCCGGGCCAGCTGGGCGGCCTGATCGTGGGGGAGGGTGTCGGAGTCCATCACGACGCGGAGCGACCGGTCCCGGAATCCGCCCGATCGACGCAGCTCGGCTCGTACGCGAGGGGTCACCCTCCTACCGTGTCACCCGCCCGCCGCGGGCGCTGTCAGATCGAGGTCAGCACTCGGGACGGCCCAGCCGCCAGTAGCCCATGAACGCGACAGCGCGCCGGTCGACGCCGCATTCGGACACCAGGTGCCGGCGCAGCGTCTTGATCACCGCGGCCTCACCGGCGAGCCACGCGTAGAAGCCGTCCGGTGTGCCGGCGGACTCCTCCGGCACCTCCCAGAGGATGTCGTGGTCGACGTCGACGTCCTCCAGGTCCGTCGCCACCGGGCCCCGGCAGTCGCCGAGCAGTTGCTGGGCGACCTCGCGGACCGCCGGGATCAGCCGGATGCCGTGCTCGGCGCCGTCGCGCGGCAGCCAGGTCACGGTGAACCCGCCGGGCTTGACCAGGTCGAGCCGGTCCGCGGACTCCGGCACCTCGAGCAGCGCGTGGCCGACCGCGTCGTGCGGCAGGCGGGACAGGATCGACGCGATCGCCGGCACCGCCGTCTCGTCGCCGACCAGCAGGATCCGCCGGGTCGCGGCCGGCGGGTGGAAGTCGATGCCGCCGGAGAGGCCCGCGAAGTCGGCGTTCGGCCCCATGATGCACATCCGCGAGCCGGGGCCGGCCGCCACCGCCCACCGCGACGCCGGTCCGTTCACCCCGTGCAGCACCATGTCGACGTCGATCTCACGCTGCTCGGCGCGGACGTGGCGCACCGTGTACGTCCGGATCGGGTTGCGCTGCTCGTCGGGCAGGCAGCGCCACTGCGCATACCAGTCGGGGCCGGTCGGCAGGTGATCGTGGCCGGCGCCGGCGAGCGGCGGGATCAGCTTGATCCGCTGGTCCCACCCGTTGTCGGCGAACCGGTCCAGGTCGTCGCCGGTGAACGTCACCCGCAGGAAGTTCGGGCTCAGCCGGACGACGCGGGCGACCTCGACCGGGAAGAACCGGAACGGGGACGTCTCGGTCGGCACGACGGTCTGGGTCACTGTCGCCTCCTCGTTTAGGTAACCCTAACCTAACCGGTGATCGGGCCGGTGTCACCACCGCCCCCGCCGCACCCCGATCGCAACCTTGATCATCCTGCGGTCCGGGCCTGTGCCGCCGATCAGAACGGTCCCAAGCCCGAAGGAGTTGACATGCCGCAGTCCTCGTCCGCAACCACCACGGCGTTGACGTTCAGTGACGCCGACGCTCTGCCGTGGCCCGCTGACGACTGGGCCGCGGCCCTGCAGCCGCCCACCGTCCTCATCGCCGACGACGACGGTGACATCCGTGACCTGGTCGCCGTCAAGCTGCGCGCCGCCGGCTACCGCATTCTCGAAGCCGACAACGGGCGCACCGCCATGTCACTCGCCGTGAACGAGCGGCCGTCGCTCGTGCTCCTCGACGTCTCCATGCCCGGCCTCGACGGCCTCGGCTTCTGCTACGAGCTGCACTCCTCCCCGCAGACCGCGCACATCCCGGTGATCATCATCAGCGGACGCGGCACCCCCGCCGACGTCGCCCTCGGCGAGATGGTCGGCGCCGAGGACTACCTGGTCAAACCCTTCAGCCCGGCCGAACTCCTGCGCCGTGTCCAGCACCTGGTCCCCACGCACGTCTGATCAGAATCGGTCCCGGTTCGCCTGTCCGGCCCGCTTTGCGGTGCTCCGGGCAGGCGATTTCCTTTTTGTACGGCCACGCCGCCCGTGACTGTGCGGGCCCGCGGCCGCCTCCCCGGCGCGAGGCTCCGGCGCGACTTCCGGCCCGGCCTGTGGACAACCGCGGACTGTGGACAACTCGGCTGTGGTGGCTGCGTGCGGCGTAGTTTGGTGCGCGGGCAGCAGCCCGGCGGTCGTGCCGGGCCTCGCGCCGGGAGACGGCCGCGGGCCGGCACAGGCACGGGAGGAGTGGCCGTACAGGATGAGGGTTTTCCAGGGTGAGATGACCGCCTGCGTCAGACCCGGAAGCGCTGGACGACCTCGCGCAGTTCGCCGGCCACCTGGGTGAGCTCGTTGACGGAGGACTCGGCCTCGCCGAGGGCGGCGGTGGTGGCGTGCGCGGCGCTGGCGACGGCGTTGATGTTGCCGGCGATGACCGAGCTGCCACTGGCGGCCTCGCCGATGCTGCGGGACATCTCGTTGGTGGTGGCGGTCTGCTCCTCGACGGCGGAGGCGATCGTCACCTGATAGTCGTTGATCTCGGAGATGATGCGGGAGATCTCCTGGATGGCGACGACGGCGCTGGATGTGTCGGCCTGGATGGCCTCGACGCGCCGGGCGATGTCCTCGGTGGCCTTCGCGGTCTCCTGGGCCAGATCCTTGACCTCGGTCGCGACCACCGCGAAGCCTTTGCCCAGCTCGCCGGCGCGTGCCGCCTCGATGGTGGCGTTGAGTGCCAGGAGGTTGGTCTGCTCGGCGATCGCGGTGATCACCTTGACCACGTTGCCGATCTCCTCCGACGACGTGCCGAGTTTGGCGACCGTGTCGTTGGTGCTCTGGGCCACGCCGACCGCGCTGGAGGCGACCTGGGCGGCGCTGTTGGCGTTCTCGGAGATCTCCCGGATGGAGGCGCCCATCTCGTCGGAGCCGGCGGCCACCGACTGGACGCTCGCCGACACCTCGCCGGCGGTGCCCGCGACGAGTCCGGCCTGTTCGGAGGCTTCCCGGGCCTCGGCGTCCAGGCGGGTGGTGATCGAGGTGAGGCGCTGGGTCACGCCGGTGAGCACCTCGGCGCCGTGGTTGAGCTTGCGGACGCTGGTGAGCAGACCCTCCCGGGCGCGGTTGGTCGCCTCGGCCATCCGGCCCAGCTCGTCGCGGGAGCGGACCTCGGCCGGCACCGTCAGGTCGCCGTCGGCGACCGCGGCGAGCGCCCGCGAGACGGTCGCCAGCTGCCGCTTGATGAGCCGCATCACGCCGATGCCGATGAACCCGGCGATGACGAAACCGATGGCCAGGCCGCCGAGGGTCATCCAGAGCGCGCGGTGGTAGGCGTCGTTGCCCTCCCTGGTCATCGCGTCGGCGTCGGCCTCCTCGGCGACCTGCAGCTCGTTCATGGCCGTGGTCATGCCGGCGTCGCTGGTGTTGAACGCGCCGAGGATCTCGGCCGGGGCCGGCACCTGGAACCCGGCCGGCGGCGGCTGCCCGAAGATGATCACGGTGCTGAGGGCACGGTGATACTGCATGGCCTCCTCGAAGGCGTTCAGCTTGTCGAGCCGGTCGGTCGCGCCCGAGGCGGTGGCGATCTTGCGGTATTCGGCGACCCCGGTGTCGATCTTCTCCTCGGCGGCCGTCTTGTCGGACAGGCCGACCTTGGTGAGATCGGGGTTCTTGGTGCTGACGCCGGCGTCGTACTTGAGGGCGCTGCGGAAGAACTCGGTCAGCCCGTTCCGCATGTCGGCGATCTGCTCCATGCTGTCGACGTGCTGGTCCTTCATGTCCTGGAGGCTGTCGCGGAGGGTGGCGATCCGGGACAGGGCGACAGCGGTGACGGCGACGGCGACGAGCGCCACGCACACCGCGGCGATGGTGCTCTTGAGCAGCAGGCTGCGGTCGCCGAGAGCCCGTTCGAGCAGCGTGCGCCGGGTCGGCGTGATGATGGTCTCCGGCTGCATGGCCTCACTGTAGGAGCCATTCCGGGTGATTTTCGGCAGATTGCCCAGGTTGGTTATCGGTTGCCGTGTACGAGAGCGATGCTGCACCGCGCCCGGTGCAGCAGGTGCCGCCCGATCGACGGGCGCAAGGTCACCCGCAGCGCCCGCCGCGCGCGTGCCCCCGCGACCACCAGCTGCGCCCCGGCCGCGGCCTCGGCCAGCACCTCGCCGGGCGCGCCGACCAGCACCTCCGCGCTGACCGGGACCTGCGGGAACCGGCCACGCCAGCACTCCACCACGGCCTCCAGCCGGCGCCGCCGGGCCGCGACCGCGCTCAGGTTGGCGTCGCAGAGCAGATCGCCTCCGGGCGGGGGCCAGCCGTGCACCGCCCGGACCGGCACGCCGCGGACGGCAGCCTGCTCGAAGGCGAACCCGAGAACCGTGGCGGCGGCCGGTGACTCGTCCACACCGGCCACCACCGGAGCGGTGTCACGGGGTTCGCCGCGCACCACCACGACCGGGCAGCGGGCGTGCGCGCTCACCGAGGCGCTGGTCGAGCCGAGCAGGGTCCGCATCGGCGAGTGCCGCGGACCGCCGACCACCACGAGCGCGGCCTCGGCGCTGCGCTGGGCCAGGGCCACCGCCGCGGTGCCGTGCTCCACCCGGGTGCGCAACCGGACACAGGGGTGGGTCACGCCGGCCGTCTCCAGAGCCCGGCCCAGCATCTCGCCGACCGCGTCGTCGGCGTCGGCATCCGGGTAGACGGCGGCGGCCGGCATCATCGCGGCGGCGGGAACGTAACTGGGCCACTCGTACGCGTAGAGCAGCTCCACTGTGGCGCCGGTGCGTTGCGCCTCGTCGAGGGCCCACCGCGCGGCCTTGCGCGCGTCGGGCGACCCGTCATAACCCACGACGATCCTCTGAGTGGCCACAGCGCCTCCTCCTGCGTCTTCCCCTGATCGTCGTGGGTCGGACTCAGTTCTTCAATAGCGCCACCACGGCTGCGGCGACACCCCGTCGACGACGCCGGGTTCCGCCCGGTGACCGGGGTGCCGTCGACGGGTCCTGCGCGCAGCCATCGGCAGCCAACCAGGCTATGAGGCCGGCGAGTAGGAACGCTCGGCCTGCCGCACACGTTTCTGACTGTTTACCGAACCGGCACGATGACCCGGGCCGCCGAAACACCCGGCCTCTCCCGGCGCACCGCCATCGGTCGGCTGCGCGGCCCGCAGACCCGGTTCGGGCGACCGCTGTCCGTCCGCCGCGCCCGCGGGGTGACACCGGCCGCCGCCGAGGTCCGTGCGGCTCTCCGCGGGGCGGCCCGTAACCGGTGAACGTTACCGGGATCACCCATCCACGGTGCGGGATCGGAAACATGGAGTTGATCTGCGGCGGATAGTGTCCACGCGCCGGCCCGGGTTTACCACCTGTTTATCAGTGTTTTCCAGGCTTAGCGGAGTACGCCCCGAGTATCGCCAGTTTGAGGAGAGAAGCACCATGGCTGTGAAGGCCGAGTACCTCTGGGTCGACGGAACCCAGCCCACCGCGAAGCTGCGCTCCAAGACCAAGATTCTCGCCGCCGGTGAGAAGCCCGGCATCTGGGGCTTCGACGGGTCCAGCACCAACCAGGCGCCCGGTGACAAGTCCGACTGCGTGCTCCAGCCGGTGTTCGTCTGCCCCGACCCGATCCGCGGCGGCGACAACATCATCGTGCTGTGTGAGGTCGAGCTGATCGACGGCACCCCGCACCCCACCAACACCCGCGCCCCGCTCCGCGCGGTCGCCGAGAAGTACGCCGACCAGGAGGCGATCTTCGGCATCGAGCAGGAGTACACGTTCTTCAAGGACGGTCGTCCGCTCGGCTTCCCGGTCGGCGGCGGCTTCCCGGCCCCGCAGGGCGGCTACTACTGCGGCGTCGGCGCCGACGAGGTCTTCGGCCGTGAGATCGTCGAGGAGCACATGGACGCGGTGCTCGCCGCCGGCCTGCACCTCTCCGGCATCAACGCCGAGGTCATGCCCGGCCAGTGGGAGTTCCAGATCGGCCCGGTCGCCGCGCCGCAGGTGGCCGACGAGCTGTGGGTGGCCCGCTGGCTGCTCTACCGCATCGCCGAGAAGCACGGCGTCTCCGCCACCCTCGACCCCAAGCCGGTCAAGGGCGACTGGAACGGCGCGGGCGCGCACACCAACTTCTCCACCAAGGCCATGCGTGAGGGCTACGACGCGATCATCGCGGCCGCCGAGGCGCTGGGCAAGAAGCGCCAGGAGCACGTGGACGGCTACGGCGCCGGCATCGAGCAGCGCCTCACCGGCCTGCACGAGACCGCCCCGTGGACCGAGTACAGCTACGGCGTCTCCGACCGCGGCGCGTCGGTGCGTATCCCGTGGCAGGTCGAGAAGGATGGCAAGGGCTACATCGAGGACCGCCGGCCGAACGCCAACGTCGACCCGTACGTGGTGACCCGCCTGCTGATCGACACGATCTGCTCCGAGCTCGCCTGACCTTCCGGTCCTCAGAAGGCCACCGCGCGTTATCTTCGCGCGGTGGCCTTCGACGTTCTGCCCGGTGACCCCGCGTCGCCGGTGATCCTGCACGTGCCCCATTCCTCGCGGCACATCGTGGATTCCGGACTGTTCCCGGAAACGGTCGATGAGGAATTGGACCACCTGACCGACGCACACACCGATCTGATCGCCCTGGGCGCGGCCGACCTGGCCGAGGCCCGCCCGTGGATCTTCGTGAACCGGCTGTCGCGGCTCGTCGTCGACCCCGAACGGTTCGCCGAGGACGAGATGCTCGCCGTCGGCATGGGCCCGATCTACACCCACGGCCACGCGGGGCGGCGGTTGCGCGCCGACGACCCGTCCCGCGATGCGATTCTCCTGGAGACCATCTTCCAGCCGTACGCCGCCGCGATGACCCGCCTCGTCGAGGAGCGGCTCGCCGCCACCGGGCAGGCGCTGGTGCTCGACGTGCACTCCTACCCGACCGTGCGACTGCCCTACGAACTGCACGGTGACGGGCCACGACCGCCGGTCTGCCTCGGCACGGACAGCTATCACACTCCGGAGCCGTTGCTCGCCGCCGCCCGCTCCGCCTTCGGTGACACCGGCCTGAACAGCCCGTTCGCCGGCTGTTATGTCCCGCTCGACCACTACCACCGCAACCCCGGCGTCCGGGCACTGATGATCGAGATCCGTCGCGACCAGTACATGACCGAACCCGGCGGCCCACCCACCAGCGGCCTGAGCCGTCTCGCCCACGCGCTGGCCACTCTCGTCGACACCGTCCCCCTCCCGTGACGGGCTCACGGCCGGGGCGGCCGGTTCGCGGTTGGGTAGCCGGCTCCGCGGGGCGGGCGACCCGGTTCGCGGGGTGGGCGGCTGGCTCGCGGTCGGGTGGCTGGTTCGCGGGGGTGGGTGGCCGGTTCGCGGTTCGGTGGCCGGCTCCACGGGGTGGGTGAAAGGTTCGCGAGGGTGGGTGGCGGGCTTCGCGGGGCGGGCGACCCGGTTCGCGGGGTGGGTGGCTGGCTCGCGGTCGGGTGGCTGGTTCGCGGGGTGGGTGGCTGGCTCGCGGGCGGGTGGCTGGTTCGCGGGGGTGGGTGGCCGGTTCGCGGTTCGGTGGCCGGCTCCGCGGGGTGGGTGACCGGTTCGCGGGGTGGGTGACCGGCGATCGCACCGATTTCGTGGCAAGGATGACATGATGGCCGGGGCAGGCGGGCGGCCGCCGGGAAGGGCACGGCGATCGATGGCGAACTTCGAGGCGAGGACGACCGCCGTGGGCGGCCGGATCACCGTGTCCCTCGCCGGTGAGTGCGACCTGTCGGCCCGCGAGCACCTGACCGCCGTCCTGCTCGACGCCGTGCACCGTGCCCAGGCTGTCTTCGTCGACCTGGCCCAGCTCACCTTCCTCGACTCCAGCGGCCTGCACAGCCTGGTCACCGCCCACCACGCGGCCAAGCAGACCGGCGGGCACGTCTACGTGATCAACGCGGCCGGCCCGGTCGCCTCGGTCCTCGAGATCACCGGCCTCGACACCCTGCTGCGCGCCCCGGCCGAAGAGCGCCGCCATGTCTGACCTCTCCGCCGAGGCCGTCGACGGCATGTTCTACGAGGTCCCCGACGACCTGCGCCGCGTCCGCGCCTTCGTCACCGAGCGCGCCCTCGCTCTCGGCCTGCCGGAGACCCGCATCGAGGTGCTCACCCTCGCGGTCAGCGAGCTCACCACCAACACGCTCCAGCACACCAGCGGCGGAGGCCACATCCGGGTCTGGGCGGAGGCGGGCCGACTGGTCTGCGACGTCGTCGACCAGGGTCCGGCCCGCCCTTTCGGCCGAGCCATGCCGGCTGCCGAAGCGATCCGGGGCCGTGGGCTCGCCATCGTCGAACGGGTCTGCGACGCCGTCTACACCGCGGCGGTGCCCGGCGGCACACTCGTACGGATCTGCCTGAATCTCTGAAATTTCTGCACTCGCCCGGGCCGGCGCCGCATCTACACGGATGTCCCTCCCTCGCATCCCCATGCGAAAACCCCCCCATGTCCTCATCACGATCCCGCCGGGGACTGATCGCGGCAGGCGTCCTGGCGTTAGCCGTCCCCGCCCGGACCGCCGTTCCTGGCAGGCCGGCCTGCGCCTGGGGCGGCCCGGGTCTTTCATGAGCTGGCCACATTTCACGTGTCGCGCAGACGGAGAGCCAGGAAACCGGCGAGTAGCGCCGCGGCCGCCCAGCAGGCGAGCACCCCGAGGCCGGCCCATGGACCGATCGGTAGCCGATCCAGATCCGTGGTGGCCTGGACGGCCAGGCCGGCGCTCATCGGCGACACCCTCTCGACGAACTCGCGCAGCTCGGAACCCGACACCGCTCGCACCAGGATCGGCGGCAGGTAGAGCAGACCGAGCACGGTCCCGACAGCGGCCCCTGAGTCGCGCACGACCGCGGCGACACCGACACTCATCACCGCGATCAGCACCAGATATACGGTCGTGCCCAACGCCGCCCGCAACACGGGGCCGTCGTGAGTCGGCAATCGCGCCAGACAGACGCCGACCGCGACAGCCGCCGCGATGGCTACCGGAACGGCCAGCACCAGTGCCTTCGCAGCCAGCATCACCGCGCGGCCGGGCACGGCCGCCAGCGTGGTGCGGATCAGCCCACAACTGAACTCGGCACCCACGACGAGCACACCCAGCACCGCAACGGTGGCCTGCCCCAGATAGACGCCGCTGAGGGCGATCCGCGGAACATCACAGCCGTCGACGCAGACCGCCGAACCGAGCGCCACGGTGACGGCCACGGTCGCCAGGAGCAACCAGCCCGGTCCCGGCGTCGTGCGCAGTTTCGTCCACTCGGCCAGGACGGCACTAGCGTTCACCTGCGCCCCCTGACGCACCATGGTGGCGTTCATACCTTGTCCTTTCTCCGCCACACCGCGATGGCGTCGTCGTGCGTCTCCCAGGACCGGCTCCGCAGAGCGGCGCTGAAACGTGTGCCCTGCCGCTCCGACGAGGCACCCTCCCGAGACGCCCGGTTGCTTCGCCATGCCGGCCTTGTCTGCGGTGCAAAGCCCGGCTGGCCGTTCCAGTCCCGCATCTCGCGGAATGCGGTGGCCGTGCTTTGTTGCCGGCACACCTCGGTGGGATTCATGCGTCTCTTTGGCGCGTCGGTGGGGTTCATGCGTCTCTTTGGCGCGATGAGGTTCCTGCGTCCGTCCTGCCCGGTGCGGCGGCGCGATGGTGCGTCTCTGGCGCAGCACGGCGGGTTCACGCGTCTCTCCGGCGCAGAAGGACAGCGGCCACGGCCAGGACGACCACCGTCCAGGCGCCCAGGACTGTCAGACCGCCCCATGGCGACAGCGGGTAGTAGCCGTTGGTGGGCGTGTACACGCTGTCGACCTGCGGATACCGGATTAGGGTCTGTTGCACCGCCATCGCGGCGGCCGGCGTCACTCGGGTCAGCCACTGCGCCATAGGCCCCGGCACGAACGGGATCAGCGCCAGAAGGTAAGGCAGGACGGTGACCGTGACGACAGCGGTGACCGCGGTGGCGCTGCGCCGCAATATGACACCGGCGCCCAAGGCCAGCACGCCGACTCCGGCGAGCACGGCGGCGGTGCCGGCCGCGACCCTGAACAGCACCTCCGTCCCGGCCGGGAACAGATAGACGCTCAGCCCACGTGCCAGTGACGACCACACCGGTATCGCCACGGCGGTAGCGGCAAGCGTGGTGACGAAGGTGACGCCACCGAACACGGCCGCCTTGGCCGCGAGCACTCTGACCCGGTGCGGGCCGACCGCCAGCGTGCTGCGGATCAGGCCGTACCGGTATTCGGTCGTCCACATCAGCGTGGCCGCCACGACGATCACGACCATCGCCGGGAACGTTCCGGCCAGCAGCTCACCGATCGTCGCGCCGAACGGCATCTCGCTACGAACCGCCGGGCCCAGGTCTCCCGTTCCGGTCACCGTGAACTCGTGCCCGGCCAGCGTGAACCCACCCGACATGCCCGGCGGATAACCACCGAATCCGGCGGTCTCGGCGCCCACCTGCTCCCCGGTCCAGCCGTCGGCCACCGCTCGCGCCTTTCTGCCGGCGCCCGCGTCACGCCTGTCGCCCTCGGAGTCCGAACCGGCGCCACCGGCAGACGTGCCTGTCTCGCCGGCACTGCTGGTGATGGTGCCGCCCTTGGTGTCCGTGCCTCGGTCGCCGCTGCCGTCCGGGGCGGCACCGCCGTCAACTCGCGGAGCGGATTCGTCACCATCGTCCGAGGGCGATCCGCCGGCCTCGCGAGGGTCTCCATCGGGCTGGACGGTGGCCCAGCGGCCGGTTGACACCACGTTGGTGAAGGTCGCGGTCGCCACGTCGGTGGCCGTTCCCAGACCTTCGGCCCGTGGGGGAGCGGCCACGAACAATCCGGCTTCGACGGTGGTGGCCAGCTCCGGCAGCCGGACGGTGTCAACGATGCTCCAGTGGGTGCCGTCGGCAGACGCCTCGCCGGTGACCACGGCGCCGGACCGGGTCAGCCGAAGCCAGTGGGTCCCCCCTGCGGGACCGGGCCGATCATGAAGGTAGTCGTGCTGCATACGCACACCGTGGTCACGGGTGATCATGACCGCGGCATATCGCGCGCCCGGCTCAGGCGATGTCGTGATCAGGAGGCCGGCTTTCGCCCATGGTGTTCCTCGCAGCGTCGACAGGCCGGTGACCTCGACCGTGAGCTGCCCGTTGCCGGAGAGTGTGCGCCGCACGAAGTAGTAGGCGGAGGCGACCGGCTCCCCATCCGGCCCGGTGGGAACCTCCGCGGTCTCCTCAGGCGCACCGCCGCTCAGCCCCGTCACCGGGAACAGCAGGATCATCAGGACCGCGGCCACGCTGGACAGGACCCAGCCGCGCACTGACCGGAACTTCGTCCACTCCGCTCGCAGCAGGCTCATGACGCCGCCCGGTAGTCTACGGCGTCCCTGGTCAACTCGAGATACGCCTCCTCGAGAGAAGCCCGGTGCGGAGCGAGCTCGGAGAAAGGCAGGGCGGCGGCGGTCAGCACCGCGACTGCCTGATCAGCGGGCAGGCCTCGTACCACCAAGAGGTCCTCGCCCTCCTGGACCACCTGGCCACCCGCGGCGGCCAGCGCTGCGGTGACCGGCGCAGATCTCCCGGTCCGCACGCGCAGCCTGTCACCGGAAGCGGCCGCGATCAGCTCGGCGACGCCGCTGTCGGCGATCACCCGGCCCCGCCCGGCCACCACCAGGTGATCGGCCATCCCTTGCAGCTCGCTCATCAGATGGCTGGACACCAGCACGGACCGGCCCTCGGCGGCCAATGCCCGCAGGAAGCCGCGCAACCACACGACGCCCTCCGGATCCATGCCGTTGAACGGCTCGTCCAGCATGATCGCCGGTGGATCGCCGAGCAGTGCGGCCGCGATGCCGAGCCGTTGTCTCATGCCGAGCGAATAACCGCCGGCCGGTCGTCGCGCTGCCGGGCCCAGGCCGACCATCTCCATGACCTCGCCGACCCGCCGGCTGCCCAGCCCCTGCGACTGCGCCAGCCACAACAGATGGTTGCGCCCGCTGCGTGCCGGATGCAGGGCGGAAGCATCCAACAGCGCGCCGAGATGCATCAGCGGACGGGCCAGCGAACGGTACGGCCGGCGGCCGACCAGAGCCTGCCCCGCGTCGGCGGCATGCAGCCCCAGAACGATCCGCATGGTGGTGGACTTGCCCGCGCCGTTGGGGCCGACGAAGCCCGTGACGAGCCCGGGCCCCGCCGTGAACGTCATCCCGTCCAGGGCGGTGGCCGGACCGTATCGCTTCCGCAGGCCGGCGACCTCGATCGTGGTATCGGTCATGCCGGATGTTCTACGCCCGGGGCGGTGCCAGCAAGGTGCGTTCCGCTGGCACCGTCCTGTCACCTGTGTCCTGGCATTGTGGACGCCATGAGGGTGCTGGTCGTCGAGGATCATCAGAAGCTGAATGCGTTGATCGCCGCTGGTCTGCGCCGTGAGGCCATGGCCGTCGACTCGGCGTTCGACGGTGGCTCCGCGCTGGAGCGGACCGCTGTCACCCGCTACGACGTCGTGGTTCTCGACCGTGACCTGCCAGGTGTGCACGGCGACGACGTGTGCCGCCGGATCGTCGCTGACGGGTCCGGCGCCCGAGTGCTGATGCTCACCGCGGCCGGCGCCATCCGTGACCGGGTCGAGGGCCTCGGCATGGGCGCCGACGACTACCTGCCGAAACCGTTCGACTTCGCCGAGCTCGTCGCACGGGTGCGGGCGTTGGCCCGGCGCAGCGGCCCGGTGTCGCCGCCGGTGCTCGACAACGGAGACATCGTGCTCGATCGCGGCAACCGGGTGGCGTCGCGTGCCGGGCGCCGGCTCGACCTCAGCCCCAAGGAGTTCGCGGTCCTGGAGTGCCTTCTCGCCGCCGACGGCCGGGTGGTCTCCGCCGAGGAGCTGCTGGAGAGAGTGTGGGACGAGGCGACGGACCCGTTCACCACCACGGTGAAGACCACCATGGCCCGCCTGCGCCTCAAGCTCGGGCCGCCGGCGGCGATTCAGACCGTCCGCGAGGGCGGATACCGGATCGGTGAGTCGTGAGCCGCCCTCGGTTGCGCACCCGGCTCACGCTGTTGCACGCCGCGTTGACCTTCGTCTGCTGCGCGATCCTGGTCGTGCTCACGGCGCTGCTTCCGCTGCTGACCGCACGGAGCACCGTCGCTGCTCCCGGCCAGGCTGCCGAGCCGGTCAGTGAGACCAACCTTCCCGACCTGATGCGTGATTCCGTCTACATCCTTGTGTCCCTCGCCGGGATATCGCTCGCGGTGGGCTGGCTCATCGCCGGGCGGGCCTTGCGTCCACTCGACGTGATCACCACCTCGGCCCGGGCGCTGTCCGTCAACACGCTGGACAGCAGCCTGCGCGTGCCCGCTGCCTATCGCGAGTTCACCGAATTGGCCGACACCCTTGAGGGCCTGCGGAAACGGCTCCACGAGTCGTTCACCGCGCAGCGGCAGTTCATCGCGAACGCCTCCCACGAGCTGCGCACGCCGCTGACGGTGCAGCGGACCCTGCTACAGCTCACGCTCGCCGATCCGGAGGCCACTGCCGACACTCTGCGCTCCGCCTGCCAGGATTTGCTCGACCTCGGCCGGCAGCAGGAGGACCTGATAGACGCCCTGCTGACGCTGGCGTGTGGTCATCAGGGCATCGAGCACTGGGAGCAGATCGACCTTGCCGACCTGACCCGAAAGGTCGTCAACGACCACGCCGCGGAAGCGGAGTCGCGCGGCATCCGGCTCCATGCCCAGCTCATGCCGGTCACCGTCGCCGGGGATCCGCGCCTGGCCGCGAGCCTGATCTCCAACCTGGTCGTGAATGCGGTACGCCACAACGTTGCTGGTGGGACCGTCGAAATCACCACTGCGGCGCCGGGTCGTCTGTCGGTCGGCAACACCGGCGAAACGATTCCGCTCGCCAAGATCGGCCGCCTGTTTCAGCCGTTCCAGCGTCTCGGTCCCGACCGCCTGAGCCCTCACCAGAGCAGCCCGTTCGTGGGAGAGCCGAGTAGCGGAAACGGTCAGTGGGTCGGTGTCGGCCGGCAGGGCGTGGACCCGGGAGACCGCAGTGAGAGTGATGGTGAGCGGTGTGGCATTGCGCGAGTCGTCGGGGATCCGGGAGGCCGCGCGACGATAGACGGGGATGGTGGTGCGATCGGCTCCGGTTCCGAGAGCGGCGGGTCGAGCAGCGGCGTGCCGGATGGTGGCCATGGTCTTGGGCTGGCCATTGTCGCGGCGATCGCCGACGCTCACCAGGCCTCGGTTGCCGCGGTCCCCAAAGCCGGCGGAGGGCTGGTTGTCACCGTCGACTTCCCGGTCGCGCCGTACGAGTCACACCCGGCTGCGGAGCAGAGTGGCCCGTCGGAGGCGGCCGATGTGGACACGTCCGAGCAGGCCCGTTCATGAACGTCGCGGTGACAGGGCGATCGATGGTGCGGGTGGAGACGGCCGGTCAGTTACGCCGGTTCTCAACCGCGGATGTGGACGGCGAGGGTGCAGGTGTCGTCGTCGGGACTGGGGGCGTGCAGCAGATGAAGGATGCGGGGAAGCGGATTGTCACCGGGGATGGCGGAGACCGTCGCCAGGTGGCCGTGGATCTGTGCGGAGCGGGTGTCGGTGCCGTCGTCCCGGCGTTCGATCAGGCCGTCGGTGTAGAAAAGGAGCAGGTCGTCCGGCTTGAGATCGGTGGTCGCCGTCGGGAAGTCGGTCTCCGGTTCGGCGCCGAGCAGCAGGCCCGGCGGGCGGCTGAGTTCGGTGACCAGGCCGTCGCGAGCCAGCAGCGGCGGCAGGTGGCCGGCCCGGGCCCACGGGAGCTCCCGGGTTCGCGGGTCATAGATCGCCACCAGCGCGGTGCCGGTGATGCCGAGCTGGGCACACAGGCGGTTCATGTGGCGCAGCAGCTCGCCCGGTTCGCGGATGCCGATCGACAACCAGGCCACCAGTGCGAACCGCAGATGCGCCATGCCGCTGGCCGCCTCCAGACCGTGACCGGCGACGTCACCGATCGCGAGCGCGACCAGACCGTCCGGCAGAGTCTGCGCGTGGTACCAGTCGCCGCCGACCTGTGCGGCGCTCTCCGCCGGCAGATAGCTGACCATCGCCTCCAGCCCGGCGAGCACGAAGGGGGTCCGCGGCACCGGCTGGATCATGTTCTGCAGCTGCGCGGCGAGGCGATGCTCGGCGAGAGCGGTCATCTCCCGGGTGCGCAGGCGGTCGCTCAACGACTCGATCTCGGTACGGGAGTCGACCCGCGCCGTCACGTCCTGCACCACCGCGTAGATCTTCACCGGCGTGCCGGACGCGTCACGGGCCACGTCGGACAGGATCCGCAGATGCTTCACCCGCTCGCCGGTGCGGAAACGGACCGTCACGTCGGAGGTGGCGCCGCTGTCCAGAGTCTGCCAGGCCGCCTCCGCGATGCCCCGGTCCTCCGGCAGCATTGCCCGTGCCTGATCGGTTCGCGGCAGCGGGCCGTCCGCCGGATCGCGGTCGAAGATCGGGTACATGCCGGGGGACCAGTCGGTGCGGCCGGTCGTCAAGTCGTACTCGGACCAGCCGAGCATGCCCAGCGCCTCGGTGTGCTCCAGCCGGCGCTGATACTCGTCGACCCGCTGCCACCAGATCAGCAGCCCGCCGAGCACCCGGTAGACGCTGATCTCGAAGCGGGACTCGGCGATGACCCCCGAGCGGCTCTCCTCGAAACGGAACTCGTCCATCCGGCCGGGCTTGCCGGTGGTCATGACCTCCACGTACAGGCTCCACAGCGGGCTGCCGACGAGCTGCGGATACAGCTCGCCGAGAAGGCTGTCGATTCGTTGCGTCCCCCGGCCGAACACATCACGGATCTGGTCGCTCGTCGCACCGATCCGGAAATCCACGATCGTGTCGTCCGGCCCGCGGACGGGAACCACCCAGGTGCAGCCCACCGGTATCGCGGCGAGCAGCTCCCGCACTACGGCCTCATCCGCCATCCGCGCAGCCTATCGGTGGAAAGCTTCCAACGGGCAGCGCACCGTCCATGCCCGTCACCCGGACGGCGGGGACGACCACGATGATGGGCGGCATGGCTGACCTCGTCCCGGCACTGGTGGTTCTGGCACCCGTCGTCGCATTGCTCGGCGTATTCATCGTTGTGCTCGCGCAGGGGAAAGCGGCTGCCGCTCGTGACAGGGCCCGCAGCGTCGAGCGGCTGGCGCGGGTGGAGCGGAAACTCGACGCACTGCTGCGGCACCACGGGATCGATGCCGCGGAGCCGGAGCTTCCCCAGATCCTCGAGCACCTGCGGCAGGGGCGGAAGATCCACGCCATCAAGGCGTATCGCGATCAGACCGGAGCCACTCTCGCCGACGCGAAGGCGACCGTCGAACGGCTCGCCGCCGAGCACGGCCTCTGATTCCTCCACCGCGGGGACCGGGCCGTAGATCCAGAAAGGGCGACGAGAGGTACGCAAGGAGTGCTCTGCTCGGGCGTCGGCTGGGGGTGTGCCCGGATGGGGTGAGCGGGAGGCGGGCAGCAAGCCCGGCGGCCGCGCTGGGGCCGTGAGGGCGGTGGCGGCTTGCGGGGTAGCCCGGGTGCTCCTACTGGCCGTACCGGATGAGGGTTTGCAGGAACGCCGCATTGGAGGTGCTGGAGCGCAGCTGTTTGAGGAAGCCGGGCATTGCCTCGCGAGGGTTTGTGCTGGTCAGGGCCCGTCGTAGGTGGGTGAGCGGAAGGAGTTTGCTGGTGTGTAGCAATGTCTCGTCGTGGCGGGTGCCGGAGGCGGCGACGTCGATCGCGGGGAAGACGCGCGATTCGGCGAGCGTCCGGTCCAGTTTCAGGTCGGCGTTGCCGGTGCTCTTCAGTTCTTCGAAGATCAGGGTGTCCATCGCGGACCCGGTTTCGACCAGAGCCGAGGCGATGATCGTGACCGAGCCGCCACCGTCGAGGGCTCGGGCCGCTCCCAGCAGGCGCTTCGGTGGATGGAGGGCGCCCGTGTCCAAACCTCCGGATAGGGTGCGTCCGCGTGCCGGCGCGGCCAGGTTGTAGGCGCGGGCCAGGCGGGTCAGGGAGTCGAGCAGCACGACCACGTCGTCGCCCTGTTCGGCCAGGCGTTTCGCGCGTTCGACGGCAAGCTCGGCCACGGCGATGTGCTCGTGTGGCGGCCGGTCGAACGGTGAGGCGACGACCTCGCCCTTGACCGTGCGGCGCATGTCGGTCACCTCCTCGGGGCGTTCGTCCACCAGCAGCACCATCAGGTGGCACTCGGGGTGGTTGCGGGTGATCGCTCCGGCGATGTCGTGGAGGATCGTCGTCTTTCCGGCCTTGGGAGGCGCGGCGATGATGGCGCGCTGACCCTTGCCGATCGGCATGACCAGGTCGATCACCCGCGTGGTCAGGCGGTGCGGGTCGGTTTCCAGGCGCAGGCGGTCGTGCGGGTGCACCGACGTGGCCTGGTAGAAGTCGGGGCGTGGAGTCGGTGGGCGGTCGTTGACCGAGGTCAGGTGGAGTTTGCGGTCGGCGCTGTAGAGGCCGGTGACGCGGTCGCCGCGGCGTAGGCGCAGACGGCGGACCTCGCCTCGGGCCAGAGGCAGGTCGGCGGGGGAGGGCGCGTAGCCGTGCGGGCGCAGGCAGGCGCGGTCGTCGGTGATGTCCAGGAGGGCGTCGACGGGTACGGGTTCGGACATGGGAGGGACTCGATTCGGTAGAGGGCGCCGTAGGGCGCCAGGTGGAGAGTGCCGCTTGAGCGGCTGATAGGCGGTGCCGTAGGGACTCTGGTGCGGGGTGCGGGGTGCGGCGTGTGTTTGACGGAGGGCGTTGTCGGAGCGTCAGCGCGGGCCTTCCTGAGGCCTCGGGACCGTGAAGGTCTTCCGGTAGGAGCGTTCGTCACTGAGGGCAGCGGTAGGAGCGGCGTTGGTAAGGGCACCTGGAGAGGTACTGGCAAGGGCGCCTGGAGGGGCTCGCCGAGGCCATCCGGGAAGATCACCCGTGAGGGAGTCCGGAAGGGGGCCGTGAGAGGAGTCCGGAAGGGGGCCGTGAGAGGAGTCCGGGAGGGGGCCGGGAGAGGAGTCCGGGAGGAGCGTCCAAGACAGCGCCGCCCGGAAGAATTGCCTGGGGGCCCGTCCTGAAGGTGTCGGCAGAGTGGCCCACCGGGACTGGCTGACGGAACCATCCCGGGGAGAAGGTTGGGGATGCGCCGCGGCTGAGTCGGTGAAACGGTCCCTTGAAGGGGGACGGGTGTCGAACCAAAGGTGACGCCGGCGCTGCTGGCTGATGATTTGTCAGCTGGGAGCCAGGAACAAGCCGGGAGCACCGTCGGGGCGGTGTTGATGATGATCACCGGGGGCGGTGGGAATCGCCAGCATCCGGGATCGGAGTTGGACCCACCTTAGCACCGGTCGGCGAATACGGCGATGATGGCTTCGGACGGACACGCGGGGAAGGAGACCGGGATGCCACTGTTGCGGCGGGTCATCGGGGCGGTTCTGCGGCGGATCAGGCTTGGTCAAGGGCGCACTCTGCGGGAGGTGGCCGCGGCTGCCGGCGTGTCGCTGCCCTACCTTTCGGAAGTGGAGCGCGGGACCAAGGAGGCGTCGTCGGAAGTGCTGGCGGCGATCTGCCGGGCGCTCGGTCTGCCGATGCCGGATCTGCTCGATGAGGTTCGTAAGGAGATGTTGCGGCACCCGGTTCCGGCGTCGCGGATGGTCACCAGCCTGGCCGTGACCCGGGGGCAGGGGCCACGGTGTTCGGCGTCGCGGTGGATGGTGTGCGCGAGTGCGTCCGGGGTGACCGTGGGGGCCGTGTCCCTCGCCCGGTGACGATCACGTCGTGGAGGCCGGCGACGGCTGCGTCGTTCGGCGGTCACCATCGTGTTGTGCGGTTACGGTTGTGCCGGCCAAGGTGGAGCGCGCGGTCAGGGACGGTTTGTCAGGCTGTGACCACTACGGGGGTGCCCGGGTCCACCTGGGCCAGCAAGGTGCGCATGCCGGCGGCTGGAGTGCGGACGCAACCGTTGGACACGTCCCTGCCGAAGGCTGACGTGTTCGTCCAGGCGTGGATGCCGGTGTGGGCGGCGCGCAGGCTGGGGGCCAGTTTCTCCGGCTCCTCGGGGACCGAACCGAGCACCAGCGCGTCCAGCCCGGCGTAGACGGCGCCGGATGTGCCGGTGCGGCCGAGCACGAACGTGCGCCCGTGTGGGGTCGGCGTCTTGTCGGTGCCGATCGCGACGGTCCAGCGGTCCTGTTCGGCACCCTCGCGTAGCCAGGTCATCCGGCGTTTGCCCAGGCTGACGATGATCTGGTCGCGTACGGGCTCCGGGGACCAGCCGGTCTCCGGCAACCAGCCGATCGTGCGGTTGGAGGACGGGGTCAGGACGGCGGCCCAGCCATTTTGCCGGGCGACGATCGGGACGACTACCGCCAAGCCGCTGATCCGGGGTGGCAGGTAGGCGCGTGGGTGGCCGCCGGGTGCGTCGTACAGCGCTTTCCTCTCCGCGGGTCGCAGAGCCTCGGTGATCGGCACGACGGAGGTCGGGTCGGGGTCGGCGGGCAGGCCGCGCGGGCCCTTCGCGTAGGCGATGACCGGGAGGTCGGCGGGTGGTTCGGCGGCCGGTGGCACGGTGGCCGACGGCGTCGCGGAGGTCGGTGCGGCGGCGGAGACGATCGGCTGGGCGAGGCCGGACTCGTCCGGCTCGGTGCCGCCGCGGGTCAGGCGGATGCCAGCGAGGACGGCGACAACCAGCGCGATCACCGTCAGCGTCAAGTAGAGGCGGGTCCGGCTGATCGGCATCAACCCAGGGTAGCGGCGTACGGTCCGGGCGATTCGTCCCTCATTCACCCCGGCGCGGAAGGAGGAATTCCGCGGTGTGGGAGGGGGGATTCGTCCCGTTCTCCGCGGTGCGGGAGGAAGAAGTCGTTCCCCAGTCGCCCCGGCGCGGAAGGAGGGCGGCCCGGAAAGACCGGCCGGTGGGGGAGAGAACGGACCGTGGGAGGCAGGGCGCCCGGAAGGAGGAAGGAAGAGGGGCGGGAGCCGGGGAAGTGGTGTCGGTAACTCCCACTGCGGAGGAAGGGATTTCCGGGGATAGGGTGATCGCATGCTGCGGAAGCTGGGTTTCCTGACCATCGGGCTGTTCGATGAGGCGGATCCGCGTCTCGGGCATGAGTCCACGCTGGAGATCATCGAGCTGGGGGAGCGCCTCGGGTTCGACAGCGCCTGGCTGCGGCATCGGCATCTGCAGTTCGGCATCTCGTCACCGGTGGCGGTGCTGGCCGCGGCCGGTCAGCGGACCAGCCGGATCGAGCTGGGCACCGCTGTCATCCCGCTGGGCTGGGAGAATCCGCTGCGTCTCGCGGAGGATCTGGCCACCGTCGACCTGCTCTCCGGCGGCCGCCTCAACCCGGGCGTCAGCGTCGGGCCGCCGATGCAGTTCGACCGCGTCAAGGACGCGCTGTATCCGGACACGGCCGACGCGGAGGACTTCAGCTTCACCCGGGTCGAGCGATTTCTTTCGGCGGTACGCGGTGAGCCCGTCACGTCGTTCGCCGGTTTCGAAGGGTTCGAGCAGTTCTCCGACCGGGTCCAGCCGCACGCCGCGGGTCTCGCGTCCCGCCTCTGGTATGGCGGGGGCAGTCTGCGGTCGGCGCGCTGGGCCGGTGAGCACGGCATGAACTTCCTGACCAGCAGTGTGGTGAAAGCCGAGGAGTCGGAGGATTTCGAGCAGATCCAGTTGTCGCACATCCGCGAGTTCCGGGCACATCATCCGGACGGGGAGAAGGCCCGGGTCTCGCAGGGTCTGGTGGTAATCCCCACGGACAGCGCCACCCCGCAGCAGGTTGCAAAATATCGACAGTATGCCGAAAAGCGGACACCGCGAACGCTGACTCCGCAGGGTCGGGCCCGGATGATGTTCGCCCCGGACATCGTCGGCACCTCCACCGAGATCGCCGAGCGGCTGAACGGCCACGCCGCCTTCCGCGAGATCGACGAGGTGGCGTTCGCGCTGCCGTTCACCTTCGAGCACGACGACTACGTGCAGATCCTCACGGACATGGCGACGAGTCTGGGCCCGGCTCTGGGCTGGAGTCCGGCAGCCGCACGGTGACGACGAGCCCGCCGCCGTCGCGGGGCCGGGCGTCGACGGCGCCGCCGTGGGCGCGGGCCACCGACCGGACGATGGACAGTCCCAGGCCGGCGCCGTGGGACGAGGTCACCCGGTCGCCGTCGCCGCGGCGGAACGGTTCGAAGAGGGCTGCCACGTCGTAGGCGGGGACCACCGGCCCGGAATTGGTGACGGTTATCGTTGCGTTCGGGCCGCTTTCCACCCGTACCCAATCGGTGGGCTCTTTGTTGTTGTGCCTTATGCCGTTCTCCACCAGGTTGCGGACGAGCTGTTCGAGCAGCAGCCCGTCACCGCAGGTGGGCGCGGGGCCGGCGGCGACGGTGACCCGCACCCCGGCCGCGGTGGCCTCGGCCGCGGTCTGCTCGGCGACGTGCGACACCACGTCGGCCAGGTCGACGGGGCCGGCGGCGGGCAGCTCCTGTTCCGAGCGGGCGAGCAGCAACAAGCCGCTGATCAGACGTTCGTGCCTGGTGTTGATCTTCAGTAGGTCCTCGCCGAGCCGGATCACGTCCGGTGACGCGGTCCTGCGGTGCATGGCGAGCTCGACGAGCGCCCGGTTGAGAGTGAGCGGGGTGCGCAGTTCGTGGGACGCGTTGGCGACGAAGCGCCGCTGCCCGTCGAAAGCGTGTTCCAGGCGTTCCACCATCCCGTCGAAGGTGTCGGCCAGTTCTTTCACCTCGTCGTCCGGTCCGTGCAGGTGGATGCGCTGCTGGAGCCCACGTTCGGCGGCGATCCTGCGAGCGGTGGCGGTGACCCGGTGCAGCGGCGCCAGCATCCGGCCGGTCAGCACCCACGCGGACGCAAAAGCGACCACCGCGACCAGCAGGAAGGCGACCGCGCCCTGCTGGAAGAATGACCGGCTGACCTCCTCGACCTGAGCCTGGATCAGCTGGTCGGCGGCCTCGCCGGTGAGGACCACGTCGTTGTTGACGATGACGCGTTTGAGGTTGCGGCCGCCGTCGATGGCGGGCGGGGTGAGCGTCCACGGCAGCTGGTTACGGAACAGCAGGTAGGTGACGCCGAGCAGGGCCAGGCCGGCGACCAGGAAGAACCCGAACCAGACGAGGGTGAGCCGCAGGCGAAGCGTGGGCCGGGGGAGCCTCATGCGATCCGGTACCCGACGCCTGGCAGGGTGTCGATGATCTGTGGGTCGCCGAGTTTGCGGCGCAGTTTCAGGATCGCGAGCCGGACCGCGCCGGTGAACGGGTCGGCGTGCTCGTCCCACGCCTTCTCCAGCAGATGCTCGGCGGAGACCACGGCCCCGTCGGCGCGCAGCAGCTCGAACAGCACGGCGAACTCCTTCTTCGACAGCGACACGTACCGTCCGTCGCGGGTGACCTCACGGCGGGCCGGGTCGAGGGTGATCCCGGCGCGGCGCAGCACCGGCGGCACGCCCGGCCGGGTGCGCCGGCCCAGCGCGAGGACCCGCGCGGCCAGCTCCGGCATGGCGAACGGCTTCGTCAGGTAATCGTCGGCGCCGATCGACAGCCCGGCCACCCGGTCGCCGATCTCGGCGGCGGCGGTCAGCATCAGCACCCGGGCCTCGCTGCCGCCGGCGACCATCCGCCGGCACACCTCGTCGCCGTGCACGCGGGGCAGATCGCGGTCGAGGATCACCACGTCGTAGTCGTTGACGCCGACGCGGTCCAGGGCGGCGGCGCCGTCACCCGCCACGTCGACGGCGTGCGACTCCTCGCGCAGCCACTCGGCGATCGCCTCGGCGAGCAGCCGCTCGTCCTCCACCACCAGGATCCGCATCCGCCGATCGTGTCACCCGCCGTGTTTCCGCGGTGTTGGCGTCTCGGTCGCCGCCCGTGGAGGCCGCGGCCGGTGGAAGCCAACGCCTGCGGAGGCCGATGCCGTGGAGGCCGCGGCCGGTGGAAGCCAACACCTGCGGAGGCCGATGCCGTGGAAGCCGCGGCCCGTGGAAGCCAACGCCTGCGGAGGCCGATGCCGTGGCAGCCAACGCCGCGGAAACAGCGTCCCGGGTTCGCTGTTGCCCCATGAGAATCGTGACCTGCGTGACCCTTGTCCTTCTCCTGTGCGGCTGCGCCTCGGCGGGGACGCCGGAGCCCGCCGCCTCCGCCGACCCGGACGCCCGTAACCTGAAGTTCGCCGCCTGCCTGCGCGAGCAGGGCCTCGACGTGCCCGACCCGGAGCCGGGCAAGGGCATGACGCTCAAGTTCGGCCCCGGCAGCGACCAGCAGAAGGTGCAGGCCGCGATGGAGGCCTGCCGCGAGTGGGCGCCGCAGGGGATCGCCGGCGGCGCCGCGCCCGACCCGTCCCGCGACGCCACGATGCGCGACTACGCGCGGTGCATGCGCGACAACGGGGTCGCCGCGTTCCCCGACCCGGAGGGCGGCCTGATCCGCCTGAACGGCGACGCCGCCGAGGACCCGGACTTCACGACCGCCGAGAAGGCGTGCGCGTCGCTGATGCGGGCCCCGCGGTGAGCGGCCGTGCCCTGAAGATCGTCGCCGGGGTGGTGGCGGTCGCCTCGGCGGGCGCGGCGGCGGCGCTGGCGGCACGGCCCGGCGCGGGTGGCGCCGCCGGCGACACCGACCGGCTGCCGCCGGCCACCGCGACCATCACCCGGGGCACGTTGCGGGAGTCGGTGGAGGCCGACGGCGAGTTGGGGTACGGCCCGGCGCGCACCGCCACCGCACGCACCCCCGGCACCGTGACCTGGCTACCGGACAGCGGCGCCCGGGTGACCCGCGGGAAGCCGCTCTACCGCATCGACGAGCGGCCCGCGGTGCTGATGTACGGCCCGGTGCCCGCCTACCGCGACCTGTCACCCGGCGCCGAGGGCCGGGACGTCGCCCAGCTGGAACGCAACCTGTCGGCGCTCGGCTACGACGGCTTCACCGTCGACGACGAGTACACGGGCGCCACCGCCGACGCCGTCGAACGCTGGCAGGAGGACAACGGCCTGCCGGGGACCGGGGTCCTGCGGCTCGGCCAGGTGGTGTTCGCGTCCGGCCCGGTCCGGGTCGGTTCGCTGATCGCCGAGCCGGGCGGATCCGTCGCGCCCGGCCGTGACCTGCTCACCTGGACCGGCACGAGCAAGGTGATCACGGTACGGCTGGACCTGGCCGACGGCGCCGTGGCGAAGGTGGGCGCGATCGCGGTGGTGACCCTGCCGGACGGGGAGCGGGCCGAGGGGAAGGTGACCGAGGCGGCCATCGTGACCGAGGAGCGTGCCACCGAGATCGAGGCGCAGATCGCGGTGACCGGCGTAGCTCTGGAGAACGCTGCGGTGGACGTGACGTTCACCGCAGCGGAACGCGAGGGCGTGCTGATCGTGCCGGTGGCGGCGCTGCTGGCGGCCCCCGGCGGCGGTTTCGCGGTCGAGGTCGTCGACGGCACGACCAGCCGGCGGGTGCCGGTACGGACGGGCCTGTTCGCCGACGGCCGGGTCGAGATCACCGGCGACGGCCTGGCCGAGGGCGCGACCGTCGGGGTGCCGGCGTGATCGAGCTGACCGAGGTGACGAAGTCGTACCCGGGTGGCGTGACCGCCCTGGACCGGGTCAGCCTGCACATCGCAGCCGGCGAGATGGTCGCCGTGGTCGGCCCGTCCGGCTCCGGCAAGTCGACGGTCCTGCACCTGATCGGCACCCTGGACCGGCCCACCTCGGGCACGGTCCGCATCGACGGGCACGACGTGGCCGGCCTGCCCGACCGGCGGCTCGCGGCGCTGCGGGCCGCCCGGATCGGGTTCGTCTTCCAGCAGTTCCACCTGGCGGCCGGGACGAGCGCCCTGGACAACGTCGCCGACGGTCTGCTCTACCAGGGGGTACGCCGTCCGGAGCGGCGCCGCAGGGCGGCCGTGGCGCTGGACCGGGTCGGACTCGGGCACCGGCTGCGGCACGATCCGCACGAGCTGTCCGGCGGGGAACGCCAGCGGGTCGCGATCGCCCGTGCCGTCGTCGGCCGCCCGCCGCTGCTGCTCGCCGACGAGCCGACCGGCGCTCTCGACTCCCGCTCCGGCGAGGAGGTGATGGCGCTGCTGACCGAGCTCAACGCGGACGGCACCACGGTCGTGATCATCACGCACGACCGGGAGATCGCGGAGTCCGTACCCCGCCGGATCCGGATGCGCGACGGCCGGGTCCTGACCGGGGAGGTGGTCCGGTGAGATTCGCCGACGTGGTCCGGGTCGGCGGCGCCGGCCTGCGGGCGCGGCCGGCGCGGGCGTTCCTGTCCGCGCTCGGCATCGCCATCGGGATCGCGGCGATGGTCGCGGTCGTCGGCATCTCCTCGTCGTCGGGGGCGGAGCTGGACCGCACCCTGTCGGCGCTCGGCACCGACCTGCTGACCGTCGGGCCGGGACAGACCCTGCTCGGCGAGGAGGCCGACCTGCCGCTCGAGGCCGAGTCGATGATCGAGCGGATCGACGGCGTCGAGGCGGTCTCGGCGATCGGCCGGATCGGCGGCGACGCCAAGGTGTACCGCTCGGAGAAGATCCCGGCCGCGCAGACCGGCGGGATCGTCGCGTCCGCGGCCCGGGAGGACCTGCCGGCCACGGTCGGCGCCACCCTGCGCGACGGCCGGTGGCTCACCGCCGGCACCGGCAGCTTCCCCGCCGTCGTGCTCGGCTCCGCGGCCGCCGAACGGCTCGGCATCGGCGCCGCCGGACCGGACACGCAGGTGGTGATCGGTGGCGTCCGGTTCACCGTGACCGGCGTCCTCGACCCGGTTCCGCTCGCCGCCGAGCTGGACAGCGCCGCCCTGGTCGGCTGGCCGTCGGCGACCCGCTGGCTGGGCTTCGACGGGCACGCCACCACCGTCTGGACCCGGTCCGACGAGTCCCGCCTGGCCGCCGTCCGCGGACTGCTCGCGGCGACCGCCAACCCGTCGGCGCCGAACGAGGTCGAGGTGTCCCGCCCGTCCGACGCGCTCGCCGCCAAGCAGGCCACCGGTCAGGCGTTCGCCGGGCTCCTCCTCGGCGTCGGGGCGGTCGCGCTGCTGGTCGGCGGGGTCGGGGTGGCCAACACGATGGTCATCTCGGTGCTGGAACGGCGCCCGGAGATCGGCCTGCGGCGGGCGCTCGGCGCGACCCGGGGGGCGATCCGGCTGCAGTTCCTCGCCGAGTCGCTGCTGCTGTCGGCGCTCGGCGGGGCCGGCGGAGTGCTGTTCGGGGCCGCGGTGACGGCCGGTTACGCCACGTACAAGATGTGGCCGTGGGTGATCCCGCCGTGGGCGCTCGGCGGCGGTCTGGCCGCGACACTGGCCATCGGCGGGGCCGCCGGTCTCTATCCCGCGGTACGCGCCGCACGCCTCGCACCCACGGAAGCGCTGTCGACGCCGTGACCATACCCGCCATCTGGAGAAATAGACGAGCGTAGCTGAATTTCGGGGATAATCTTGGCGTATCAGATCAGTTCCCTGGGCAGGCGGTGGCGCGCATGTCCGATCGGCGATCCGTGGTGCGGCAACGTCAGCTCGACGCGACGCTCTGTCACCATCTCCGAGCGATGTCGGTGTCGCACGCCCGGGTGCAACGGCTGGCCGCCCTGCGGATCGGCGTCTCCGTCGCGCTGGCCGGGACCGGGCTGCTCGCCGTCCTGGCCGGCTCGCTGAACGCCACCGCCTTCACCCGCTCGCTGAGCATCACCGTCACCGTGGCCGGTGCGCTCTGGGCGCTGCTCTACTCGCTGGGCCTCGCGTCCTGGGCGCACCGGGAGTTGCTGCGGGCCGCGCTGCTGCAGGAGACCTTCGAGGTACGGCTCTTCCACCTCGGCTGGAACCACGTGCTCGCCGGGGACGAGGTTCCGGCCGAGGACGTGCACAAGCTCAGCAGCCGGTTCCGCGGCTCGGAGGACTCGCTGCGGGTGTCGTACGCGATGCCGAGCCTGCCGTCGCCGTTCGACGTGCTCGCCCGCCAGCAGCAGAACCTCGCCTGGGGCGGCCGGGTCCGCCGCCGGTACGCTCGCGCCGTCCTGGCCGGCCTCCTCGCCTGGACCGCGTTCGGCCTGCTCAGCGCACTGCTCCGGGGCTCCACGATGGTCGACTTCCTGGTGCAGTGGTGCGTGCCGTCACTCGGTCTGCTGATGCTCGGCTGGGACACGTTCCGCGAACAGCGCGGCATCTACGCCGACCGGCGCCGGGTCGCCCGGTGGTCGCGCGCCCGCTGCCTGCAGGCCGCCGCATCCAGTCAGGACCCGGCGACCCGCCAGGAGCTGTGGCTGATGGCCCGGCAGGTCCAGGACCAGCTCTTCCTCACCCGGCGCCGGGCGCCGCGGGTGCCGTCCTGGTTCTTTCGCCGCTACTACCTGCAGGACAGCAGCGACTTCACGGCCGGGCTGGCCGCCATGCGGCGGGCGCTGGCCGACGCGGGCCTGCCCCGCAGGCGTCTGTGAGGCGTTTCCACCCGGCTGGTTCCGCGGGCGGCGAGATCGCGCTTCCGCCCGGCGGCGGGCCGTCAGGAGGGCGGTACGACCGCCCGCGCCAGGCGCCCGGCGAGGCCGTCGACGAACATCAGCAGGGCGAACTCGAAGCTGTCCCGGTCGACGCTGTCGGCGTGCTCGCGCAGCCGGTGCGCGTCCCCCAGGGACGGGTAGCGGTCCAGGTAGACCTGCACGTCGTCGACGAACCCGCGGGAGAAGCTGCCCATCGCCGCGCCGAGGACAAGATACTTCGTCGACGCGCCGATCATGGTGGCCTCGCGCGGCGGCCAGCCGGCGGCGACCAGGCCGCCGTGGATGGCGTCGGCCCGGCGGAGGGACGCGTCGCGCTGGCCGGGGCCGCGGGCCAGGAACGGCACGATGTTCGGATGTTCGGCGAGCGCCGCCCGGTAGGACCGCGCCCAGGCCAGCAGCCCGTCACGCCAGCCGTCGGTGAACGCGGAGACGTCCACCCTCTCCATGATCTCGCTGGCCACGTCGTCGAGCAGCTGTTCCTTGGTGGGGTAGTGGAAGTACAGCGCGGGCGCCGAGACGCCGAGGGCGGCGGCGAGTTTGCGCATGCTGAGCCCGTCGAGCCCGTCACGGTCGATGATCTCCAGCGCGGAGGCGCGGATGCCGGCCTGGCTGAGCAGCGGTGTGGTCGGCCGCGGCATGTGAAGACCCCCTTGGTTTGCCTAACGCTGTTAAGTTAGCATGGCCCCAGAAACCTGACAGCGTTCAATTACGGGAGCCGCTATGGACCTCGGCCTGACGGCGGAACAGCAGCAGTTCCAGGACCTGGCCCGCGAGTGGGTGGATCGTGAGGTCGTGCCGCACGCCACCGAGTGGGACCGGGCCGAGCAGGTCGACACGAAGATCGTCGGCAAGCTCGCCGAGCTGGGTTTCCTCGGTCTCGGGATCGACGAGGAGTGGGGCGGCTCGGGCGGTGACTTCCTGACGTACTGCCTGATGATGGAAGAACTCGGCCGCGGTGACACGTCGGTCCGCGGGATCGTCTCGGTCTCTCTGGGTCTGGTTTCCAAAAGCATCCAGAAATATGGCACAGAAGAGCAAAAATCCCGCTGGTTGCCCGCACTGTGCGGCGGCGAGATGCTCGGCTGCTTCGGTCTGACCGAGCCCGGCACCGGTTCCGATGCGGGTTCGCTGATCACCAGGGCAGTCCGGGATGGCGACGACTGGGTGCTGAGCGGTGAAAAGATCTTCATCACCAACGGCACCTGGGCCGGGGTGGCTTTGATCTTCGCGCGAACCGGCGGCCCAGGGCCGAAGGGGATCACAGCGTTCCTGGTGCCGACCGACAAAAGCGGATTTGTTCGAAACGAAATCAAGGGCAAACTGGGCCTGCGCGGCCAGGCCACCGCCTCGATCAGCCTGGACGAGGTCCGGGTCGGCGACGAAGCGAGACTCGGTGCGGAGGGCGAGGGTTTCACGATCGCGATGACCGCCCTCGACAAGGGCCGTATCGCGGTGGCCGCCGGTTCGGTCGGCCTGGCCCGGGGCTGCCTGGAGGCGTCCATCGCGTACGCCAAGGACCGCTCCCAGTTCGGCAAGCCCATCGCCGGCTACCAGCTGGTCCAGGAGATGATCGCCGACATGGCGGTCGAGACCGACGCCGCCCGCCTGCTCGTCTGGCGTGCCGCCGACCTGGTCGACCGCGGCCTGCCGTTCCGCACCGAGGCGTCGATGGCCAAGCTGTTCGCCACCGAGTCCGCCGTCAAGGCCGCCAACCAGGCCATCCAGATCTTCGGGGGGTATGGCTACGTCGACGAGTTCCCGGTCGGCAAGGCCATGCGCGACGCCCGGGTCACCACCCTCTACGAGGGCACCAGCCAGATCCAGAAACTGCTCATCGGCCGTGCGCTGACCGGGATCAGCGCGTTCTGACCACGGAGGTTGAAATGAGTCGCGTCGCCATCGTCACCGGGGCCGCGAGAGGTATCGGCGCCGCCACCGCCATCCAGTTCGCCCGCGAGGGAGCGTCCGTCGCCGTGCTCGACCTCGACGAGCAGGCCTGCGCCGAGGTCGTCGACCGGATCAAGGCGTCCGGCGGGACCGCGATCGCGTTCGGCTGCGACGTCGCGGACGAGGCCCAGGTGGACGCCGTGGTCAACAAGGTCGCCGGCGAGTTGGGCGGGGTGGACGTGCTGGTGAACAATGCCGGCGTGCTCCGTGACAACCTGCTGCACAAGATGTCCGCCTCCGACTGGGACATCGTGATGAACGTGCACCTGCGCGGCGCGTTCCTGTGCAGCCGGGCCGCCCAGCGGCACATGGTCGCCAAACGCTCCGGCAAGATCGTGAACACGTCGAGCGTGTCCGCGCTCGGCAACCGGGGCCAGGCCAACTACTCCGCCGCCAAAGCGGGCATCCAGGGCCTGACCAGGACTCTCGCGATGGAGCTGGGGCCGTTCAACATCAACGTCAACGCGGTGGCGCCGGGCTTCATCGTCACCGAGATGACCGACGCGACCGCCGCCCGGGTCGGCATCTCCGCCGCCGACATGCGGGCCAAGGCCGCCGAGATCACCCCGCTGCGGCGGGTCGGCCGGCCGGAGGACGTGGCCCGGGTGGTCGCGTTCCTCGCCAGTGACGCGGCATCCTTCATCACCGGGCAGACGATCTACGTCGACGGCGGACGCCGTCTCTAGAAAGGACAAGGCGAGAGCATGCGCCGCACTGTTTTCAACGAGGACCACGAGGCGTTCCGCCAGACCCTGCGGGAGTTCATCGAGGCCGAGGTGGTGCCCCGCTACGACCAGTGGTTCGCCGACGGCCAGGTCCCGCGCGACTTCTACAAGCAGCTCGCCGAGCTGGGCCTGTTCGGCATCGAGGTGCCGGAGGAGTACGGCGGCGCCGGCATCGACAGCTTCAAGTTCGCCGCCGTCCAGACCGAGGAGACCATGCGGGCCGGGGTCTCGTTCGGGGCGGCCGGGGCGCACGTCGCGCTGGGCCTGCCGTACCTGCTGGACCTGGGCACCGAGGAGCAGAAGCGGCGCTGGCTGCCCGACTTCGTCTCCGGCGACACGATGTACGCGCTGGCCATGACCGAGCCGGGCACCGGCAGCGACCTGGCCGGCATGAGCACCACGGCGAAGCTGAGCGAGGACGGCACGCACTACGTGCTCAACGGCGCGAAGACCTTCATCACCGGTGGTGTCCTCGCCGACCGGGTGATCGTCTGCGCGCGGACCTCCCCGTCGAAACCCGACGACCGCCGTTACGGCATCACCCTGCTCAACGTCGACACCACGCTGCCCGGCTACTCGGTCGGCCGCAAGCTCGACAAGCTGGGCCTGCGTACCTCCGACACCGGCGAGCTGGCGTTCGTCGACGTGAAGGTGCCGGTCGAGGACCGCCTCGGCGAGGAGAACAAGGGCTTCTACTACCTCGGCAAGAACCTGCCGAAGGAGCGCCTGAGCATTGCCTACGGGGCGTACGCGCAGGCCGCCGCCGCGGTCCGGTTCGCCAAGCAGTACGTGCAGGACCGCAAGGTCTTCGGCCAGCCGGTCGCCAGTTTCCAGAACACCAAGTTCGAGCTGGCCGCCTGCCAGGCCGAGGTGGACGCCGCGCAGGCGGTCGCCGACCGGGCCCTGGAGGCGCTGGACGTGGGCGAGCTGACCGCCGCCGAGGCCGCCTCGGCGAAACTCTTCTGCACCGAGGCCGCGCACCGGGTCATCGACCGCTGCCTGCAGCTGCACGGCGGTTACGGCTTCATCAACGAGTACCCGATCGCCCGCCTCTACGCCGACAACCGCGTCAACCGGATCTACGGCGGCACGTCCGAGGTGATGAAGATGATCATCGCCAAGGACATGGGCCTTTAAACCCTCATACGGTACGGGTGTCCCCGTACCGCCGAAGCCGACGCAGTTCCCGGGCCACCGCGCGACGTCCGCGGTGGCCCGGGCCGAAACGCGCCCGCCGGGCTGAATCCGGTGGGGGAGAGCGGCCCCACCGGGTTCCAGGGTGATCGCATGCTGGTGCTCTCCGCCTCCGACGTGCACGAACTGCTCACTCCTGCCGTGAGCTGATGCGCGAGGCCCTGACCGCGCTCGTCGGCGCCCGGATCCTGACCGTTTTCCGTCGCGGCACCCAGGCGCCGGCTCATCTGCGGGCGATGGCGGCCGACTTCGACGAGGTGCGGGTGGCCGACCGTGGCACCACCGACCCTGCCGGCGCGGACATCGTCGTCACCGCCACCACAGCCACCGACCCGATCCTGTTCGCGAAGTGGGCCGACCCGGGCACGCACATCAACGCGGTCGGTTCGTCCATCCCCACCGCCGCCGAACTGGAACCCGAACTCCTGGCCCGGGCCGCCCTGTTCACCGACCGCCGCGAGTCGCTGCTGAACGAGTCAGGCGACTACCGGCGCGCCACCCACCTGATCGATCCCGGTCACATCCGCGGCGAACTGGGCGAGGTCCTGACCGGCCGGCTCCCCGGGCGCACCACCCCGGACGAGATCACCGTCTTCAAGTCGCCGGGTCTGGCCGTCGAGGACGTGGTGGTGGCCCGCCACCTGCACGAGCACGCACTGGCCACCGGCCGGGGCGGCAGGTCGACTTCTGTCCGGCCCGCCGGCCGCCGCCTCGTGGGCGTGGAGACAGTCGCCGTTGATCCAGTTCAGTCCTTCGTTGAGCGGCGGCAGAACCGCGGCCGGCGCGCGGCGGCCGGAATCGCCTAGGAGACCCTCATCCGCCCAGACTGACCGGACCGGCCCTGTCGAGGTGAGGCTCTAGGCTGCCGGGCATGGCGATTCTGCACAAGGCGACCATCGTTCCCAGCAAGCTCGAACTGCTCGCGGCCTGGCTACCCACCCGGCCCTGGTATGGCGCCCCGGCCGGCAGCGGCAGCCCGGCCGGGAGTGGTGGCTCGGCCGGGAGTGGTGGCTCGGCCGGCAGTGGTGGCTCGGCCGGCAGTGGTGGCTCGGCCGGGAGTGGTGGCTCGGCCGGGAGTGGTGGCTCGGCCGGGAGTGATGGCCCGGCCCGGAGTGATGGCTCGGCCGGGAGTGGCAGTTCGGCCGTCGTGCCGGAGCGGGTGGCCGCGGCCCGGTTCGACGACCCGGCCGGCGAGGTCGGTATCGAGACGTTGATCGTCCGCGCCGGTGACGGCCCGCTGCTGCACGTGCCGCTGACCTACCGGGACGCGCCGCTGGCCGGGGCCGACGAATGGCTGGTCGGGACCACCGAGCACTCGGTGCTGGGCACCCGCTGGGTCTACGACGCCGAGGGTGATCCGGTCTACCGGGCGGTGGTCGCCGAGACGATCCGCTCCGGTGGGCACGAGGCCGCCGAGGAGTTCGAGGTCGACGGCCTGACGGTGACCCGGGAACCGGCGATGCGGCTGCGCGGCAGCACCGCCGACCCGGGCGACGTGTCCGGCGACCTGACCGTGGTCCGGACGATCGGCCCGGTGATCGCGATGGGCGCCACCCTGACCGGCACCTGGGACGGCGAGTCAGCGGTCCTGGCCCTCCTCACCTAGAAACCCGGCGCCCCCGGAGATCGACATCAGCGCCCCGCCCCGCAGCGGCGCGTCACGAACCCCAAAACCGCCCGGAAGCAGCGATGCCGTGCCGCCGGGCGATCGTCGCAGGGCCGGAGGCAGCGTTGGCGTGCCGCCGGGTGATCGTCGCAGGGCCGGAGGCAGCGTTGGCGTGCCGCCGGGCGATCGTCGCAGGGCCGGAGGCAGCGTTGGCGTGCCGCCGGGTGATCGTCGCAGGGCCGGAGGCAGCGTTGGCGTGCCGCTGGGTGATCGTCGCCAGGGCCGGAAGCAGCGATGCCGTGCGGCCGGGCGATCGTCGCAGGCCGGAAGCAGCGATGCCGTGCCGCCGGGCGATCGTCTCAGGGCCGGAGGCAGCGTTGGCGTGCCGCTGGGCGATCGTCTCAGGGCCGGAAGCAGCGGTGGCGTGCCGCTGGGTGATTTGTCTCCGGGTGGGATGCGGCGCTGGTGTGCCGCTGGGTGATGTGTCTCAGCCGGGCGGTGGGGTGGCGCGGGGGACCGTGGCCGGCGGTGCGGGCTACAGGGCGTCGCCGGCGGTGCGGGCTACAGGGCGTCGCCCGCTTTGCGGGCGGCGATCAGGACCGGGTCCCAGACCGGGGCGTACGGCGGGGCGTAACCGAGGTCGAGGGCGGTCATCTCGGTGACCGTCATCCGGTTCCACACGGCGACCGCGAACGCGTCGATCCGCTTGGCCGCCTCGGCCCGGCCGACGATCTGGGCGCCGAGCAGCAGCCCGGTGTCCTTCTCGGCGATCACCTTGACGGTCATCGGGACCGCCCCGGGGAAGTAGCCGGCCCGGTTGGTGGACTCGACGGTGGCTGTCACGTACCGGAATCCGGCCGCCTCCGCCTCCTTCGACGACAGCCCGGTCCGCGCCACCTCCAGGTCGCAGATCTTGGTGATCGCCGTGCCGATCACGCCGGGGAACGTGGCGTACCCGCCGCCGATGTTGATCCCGGCGACCCGGCCCTGCTTGTTGGCGTGGGTGCCGAGCGGGATGTGCGCGGGCCGCCCGCTGACCAGATGGGTGACCTGCGTGCAGTCGCCGGCCGCCCACACGCCCTCGACGATGCCGTCCGGGCCGGTGACCCGCTGCCGCAGGTCGGTGGCGAGCGCGCCGGTGACGCCGAGCGGCAGCCCGGCCGCGTCGGCGAGCGCCGTGTTGGGCCGCACGCCGAGCCCGAGGACCACCACGTCGGCGGGCAGCACCCCGTCGTCGGTGACGACCGCGCGGACCTGCCCGTCGGCGGTCTCCAGTCCCTGCACGGTCACCCCGGTACGCAACGCGATGCCCAGCCCTCGGATGGAGTCGGCGACGAGCGCCCCCATGTCCGGGTCGACCGTGGACATCGGCTGCCCGGCCCGCTCGACGAGGGTGACGCGCAGGCCACGGCGTTGCAGGGCCTCGGCCATCTCGACACCGATGTAGCCGGCGCCGATCACGACGGCGGTGTCCCGGCCGGGCTCCAGCCACTCCTGCAGAGCCGCGGCGTCGCCGAGGGTCTGTACGCCGAAGATCCCCTTCGCGGGCGTGTCGGCCCACGCCGGCCGGACCGGGGTCGCGCCGGCCGCGTACACCAGATGGTCGAAGCTCTCGGTGCGGTCCGCGCCGGACGAGCGGACCGTGACCGTGCGCGAACGGAGGTCGATGCCGGTGACCTCGTGTCCGGTGTGGACCTCGATGCCGTTGGCCCGGTGGGCGGCCGGGTCGCGGGCGATGAGCCCGTCCGGCCCGTCGACGAGCCCGCCGACCCAGTAGGGGATCCCGCACGCCGAGTAGGAGGTGTACTCGCCCCGTTCGAAGGCCGCGATGTCGAGGTCGCCGGGCTTGAGCAGACGGCGCGCCTGGGATGCGGCGGACATTCCGGCCGCGTCGCCGCCGATGACGATCAGTCGCATCCGGTCATTCTGCCTCTGTTACCGCTGGATTTCGGCGAAAGCCGCGCGGGACGGTTGCCCAGCGCATCGGCGTCGCTCTATGGTGACCTCACCGCACCCCATTGTCGCCGGGGCGTTCTCCCCGCCATTCGTCGAAGCGCTTCGACGAATCATTCCCGCCTCCCCGAAAGAGGAGATTCCCATGCGTCTCAGACGCGGTCTCGCCGCGCTTGCGGCCGCCGTCCTGGTCCTCCCCCTGGCTCCGGGAGTGGCCCGGGCCGAACCGGCACCCCCCTTCCGTGACCCGTCGTTGCCGCTGGCCAAGCGCCTGGACGACCTTCTCGGCCGGCTCACCCTCGACGAGAAGATCTCGCTGCTGCACCAATATCAGCCCGCCATTCCGCGGCTCGGGATCGACGTGTTCAAATCCGGCACCGAGGCTCTGCACGGTGTCGCCTGGTCCAACGACTACTACGACAACTCGGCGAAGATCGACGCGACGGCCACGGTCTTCCCGCAGGCGGTCGGCCTGGCGAGCACGTGGGATCCGGCGCTGATCGAGCGGGTCGGGTCGGCGGTCGGTGACGAGCTGCGCGGCTTCCACGCGCAGAACCCGGCGACGTGGGGCCTCAACGCCTGGGCGCCGGTGGTCAACCTGCTGCGTGACCCGCGCTGGGGCCGCAACGAGGAGGGCTACTCCGAGGACCCGCTGCTGTCCGGCGCGATCGCCACCGCGTACGGCGACGGCCTGCAGGGCGACGACCCGGATCATCTCAAGGTCGCGCCGACGCTCAAGCACTACGCCGCCTACAACAACGAGACGCTGCGCGACCGGACCTCGTCGAACGTGCCGCAGCGGGTGCTCAACGAGTACGACCGCAAGCCGTTCGAGATCGCGCTGCGCAACGATGCCGCGACCGGGGTGATGGCCTCCTACAACCTGATCAACGGGCGGCCCGCGACCGTCGACCCGGACCTCGGCGCCCTGCTGCCCGGCTGGAGCGGCCGCCGGCTGTTCAACGTCAGCGACGCGTGGGCGCCGGCCAACCTGACCGGCTCGCAGGCCTACTACGCCACCCAGGCCGAGGCGAACGCCGCCACCTTGAGGGCGGGGCTGGACAGCTTCACGGTCGACGACACCGACGCGGTGCCGACGGTGACCGCGATCAAGGACGCGCTCGCGCGGGGCCTGATCACCGAGGCCGACGTGGACGAGTCGGCCGGCAACGCGTTGAGCATCCGGTTCCGGCTCGGTGAGTTCGATCCGGACGGTGGCCCGTACGCCGGGATCTCGCCCTCGGTGATCGACAGCCCGGCGCATCGCGCGCTGGCCCGCGAGACCGCCGCCGAGGCCGCGGTCCTGCTCAAGAACGACGGCATCCTTCCGCTGCGGGCGGGCGGATCGGTCGCGGTCGTCGGTCCTGCCGCGGACAAGCTCTACAGCGACTGGTACGGCGGACAGCTCCCGTACCGGGTCAGCATCCTCGACGGGATCACCGAGCGCGCGTCCACCGTGGCCACCGGGACCGGCGCCGACCGGATCGCCCTGAAGGACGTCGCCACCGGCCGTTACGTGACCGCCGGAACCGGCAGCGTCGGCCTGACCGCGACGAGCCCGACGACGGCCGCCCAGTTCGACACGGTCGACTGGGGCGACGGCGTCTCCACCCTGCGCAGTGTCGCCAACGGCAAGCTGGTCGGTTACGGCTGGGGTCCGTTCGTCACCCGGGCTCAGGACCCGGCCGGCTGGTTCGTGCAGGAGCAGTTCCGGATCGAGGACCAGGGCGACGGTACGGTCGTCCTGCACTACGCCGGCTACGAGACCCAGGAGTCCTGGTTCCCGGACACCGACTACGTGACGGTGGGCGCCGACGGCAACCTGACGCTCGGCGGTCTCTCCGCGGCCACCAGGTTCACCAGGGAGGTCCTGGTGGACGGCGTGGCACAGGCGGCCGCGCAGGCGAAGAGGGCGCAGACCGCGGTGGTCGTCGTCGGCACCGACCCGTTCGTCGCCGGCCGCGAGGTCCACGACCGTGCCGGGCTCGGTCTCGGCGCCCGCCAGGAGGCCCTGATCAAGGCGGTCCGGGCGGCCAACCCGCGGACCGTCGTGGTGCTGCAGAGCAGCTATCCGCAGGCGATCACCTGGGCGCAGCGGCACGTGCCCGGGATTCTCTGGACCACCCATGCCGGCGCCGAGACCGGGCACGCCGTGGCCGACGTGCTCTACGGCGACGTCAACCCGTCCGGCCGGCTCACCCAGACCTGGCCGCGGTCGGTCGGCCAGTTGCCGGACGACCTGCTGCAGTACGACATCGTCAAGACGAAGCAGACCTACCTGTACGGCGACGCGACCCCGCTCTACGCCTTCGGCCACGGGCTGTCCTACACCACGTTCCGGTACGGCGTGCCCCGCGTCGCCGACGGGAAGGTGACGCTGACGGTGACCAACACCGGCAAGCGCGCCGGTGACGAGGTGGTGCAGCTCTACACCCACCAGCGGACCTCCCGCGACGCCACGGCGATCAAGCAGTTGCGCGCCTTCCGGAAGATCCAGCTGGACGCCGGCCGGTCGAGCACCGTCACCTTCGATCTGAAGACCTCCGACCTGGCCCGCTGGGACCAGACCCGGCAGCGCTGGATCGTCGAGACCTCGGTCTACGACGTCCTGCTCGGCTCGTCGTCCGGCGACATCCGGCAGCGGACCGCGTGGGCGGTGAAGGGTGAGCCGATTCCGGCCCGGGACCTGGCGAGACCGACCCGGGCGGAGACGTTCGACGACTACTCGGGCGTCCGGCTGCTCGACGAGACCAAGGCGTCCGGCACCGTGGTCGGCGGCGTCACGGCGGGGGACTGGCTGGCGTTCGAGGAGGTCAGGCTGCGCGGCGGCGCCACCTTCACGGCGCGTGCCTCCGGCAGCGGAACCGTCCAGGTCCGCCTCGGCTCACCGTCCGGTCGCCTGCTCGGCACCGCCACGGTGGGTACCGCAGGCGTCTACGACTACGCGACGGTGACCGCCGCCCTGGCCCGCTTCTCCGGCCGCCGGACGGTCTACCTGCTACCGGGCCCGGGCGTACGCCTGGTCACGTTCTCGATCACGTGACGCCCGTGTGCCGGCCCGCGCTGCGCCGGAGCGTCGCGGGCCGGCACACCGATCGGGTGGGAGGAGCGCTGATCAGTAGGATCGGCGGAAGGAGAGGCTGTGGCGACTTGGGGAGGCGCAATGCCGACGATCAACGATGTCGCCAAGGCGGCGGGGGTCTCGCCCAGCACGGTGTCGTATGTGTTGAGCGGCCGTCGCCCGATCTCGGCGGAGACCCGCGCCCGGGTGCAGGCGGCGATCGCCGAGCTCGGCTTCCACCCGCACGCCGGCGCCCGTGCCCTGGCGAGCAGCAAGACGAATGTGATCGCCCTGGTCGCGCCGCTGCGCGTGGACGTCAACGTGCCGGTCATCATGCAGTTCGCGACCGCTGTGGTGACCGCCGCCCGGTCGTACAACCATGACGTCCTGCTGCTGACCAAGGACGAGGGGACGGCCGGCCTGGAGCGGGTCGCGCACAGCACCATGGTCGACGCGTTGATACTGATGGACCTGGAGCGCGACGATCTCCGTATTCCGGCGCTGCGCCGGCTCAAGCAGCCGTCGGTGCTGATCGGCCTGCCGCAGGACCACACCGGGATCGCCTGTGTCGACCTCGACTTCGGCGCCGCCGCCCGGGAGGCGCTCGCCCACCTGGCCGGGCACGGACACCGCAGGATCGGCCTGGTCGGCCCGTCCCCGGCGGTTTACAAGCGCCAGACGACGTATGCCGACCGGTTCCTCACCGGTTTTCTGGAGGCGTCGGCGGAGCTTTCGCTGCGCACGGTGACGCACCCGTGCGAGCCGGGCGCCGAGGGCGTGCGGTCCTGCCTGGCCGACCTCGACGCCGAACTCGACGGGCTGACCGCCCTGGTGGTGCACAATGAGGAGGCGCTGCGGCCGCTGCTCGACCTGCTGCACGCCACCGGGCGCCGGGTGCCCGACGACATCTCGATCGTCGCGGTCTGCCCGCGTGACGTGGCGACGGCGATGCCGATCCAGCTGACCTCGATCGACATCCCGGCGCACGACGTCGGCACCCTGGCCGTGGAGACCGCGATGCGGCTGCTCGACGGGCGTCGCGTCGAGTACACACGGCTGCTGGCGCCGAGCCTGGTCGAGCGGGACTCCTGCCGCGAAATCTCCACGTCACACCGTTGACATGAAGTGGGCTCGTTCCATAGCGTCTCGACAAGGCCGATCGTCGAAGCGCTTCGACGACGAGGACTTCCCGCTCTCATTCCTCCGGGAGGAACGGTTATGCTCCGATCACGATCCGGTCTCGCGGCCGGTGCTCTTTTGCTGGCAGCGACCCTCGGTCTCACCGCCTGTGGCAGTGACGACTCCTCGACCGAGGGCGCCGACGCCAAGTCCCTGACCCTGTGGCACTACGAGGGCCCGAACAGCGCCATGGGCATCGCCTGGAACAAGGCGATCGAGCTGTTCAAGGCGAGCCACCCCGGCGTCGAGGTGAAGTTCGAGGAGAAGGGCTTCGAGCAGATCCAGCAGAACGCCCAGATGATCCTCAACTCCGACAGCGCCCCGGACATCCTCGAATACAACAAGGGCAACGCGACCGCCGGCCTGCTCTCCAAGCAGGGGCTGCTCACCGACCTGTCGGACGAGTTCACCAAGCGCGGCTGGGACAAGAAGCTGAGCTCCAGCCTGCAGACGACGGCGAAATACGACGAAGACGGCATCATGGGCAACGGCAAGGTCTTCGGCGTGCCCAACTACGGCGAGTTCGTCACCGTCTACTACAACAAGAAGATGTTCGACCAGTACAAGCTGGCCGTGCCGACCTCGTTCGACGAGTTCACCAAGGTGATGGACACCTTCGTGCAGAACAAGGTGACCCCGCTGGCCGTCGGCGGCGCCGAATACCCGGCCCAGCAGATCTTCTACGAGCTGGCCCTGTCGAAGTCGGACCGCGCGTTCGTCAACGACTACCAGCTCTACACGAACAAGGTCGACTTCAAGGGGCCGCAGTTCACCTACGGCGCGCAGACGTTCGCCGACTGGGTGAGCAAGGGTTACATCGGCAAGGACTCGGCCGGCATCAAGGCCGAGGACATGGGCGTCTCCTTCACCCAGGGCAAGTTCCCGATCCTGATCTCCGGTTCCTGGTGGTACGGCCGGTTCGCCTCGGAGATCAAGGACTTCGAGTGGGGCACCTTCCTCTTCCCGGGCAACACCCTGCACCCGGGCTCCAGCGGCAACCTGTGGGTCGTCCCGGAGAAGAGCAAGGCCAAGTCGCTGGCGTACGACTTCATCGACATCACCATGTCACCCGAGGTGCAGGCGCTGCTCGGCAACAGCGGCGGCGTCCCGGTGGCGGCCGACGCCTCGGCGATCACCGACCCGAAGAACAAGGAGCTGGTCGAGACCTTCAACAAGATCTCGACCTCGGACGGCCTGGCCTTCTACCCCGACTGGCCGGCGCCCGGTTACTACGACGTCCTCGTGGCCGGCACCCAGGGCCTGATCAACGGTTCGAAGACGCCGGACGCCTTCCTCGACGAGATCGCGAAGCCGTACGACCAGAATCGATCCGACCTCGGCAAGTGAGCTTGCGTCAGCCGCGATGCGGGCGGTGACCAGCCGCCCGCATCGCGAAGGGAAGGGGCCCCGGCATGGCCGGACGTTCGTCGCGCGAACGCGGTTACGCGCTGTATCTGATTCCCGGTGTGCTCGCGTCGATCGCGGTGATCGTGGTGCCGCTGGTGATGACCGTGTACGTCAGCTTCACCAAGTGGACCGGCGTCGGCGACCCGCGCTGGGTCGGTCTCGAGAACTACACCCGGCTGTTCGGCGACACCCTGTTCTGGCAGTCGTTCGGCAACATCGGGCTGCTCGTCTTCGCGATGGCGATCATCCCGACCCTGCTCGGCCTGGTGCTGGCGGCGGTGCTCTTCGACTACGTGGGCAAGAAGTTCGGCGACCGGTGGGCCGGGCTGTTCCGCTCCGGCTACTACCTGCCGCAGGTCATCCCGGTCGCGGTCACCGGCATCATCTGGAGCTGGATCCTGCATCCCAGCTACGGCGCCCTCAACCGGATCCTCGAAGCGGTCGGGCTGGGCGGGCTGACCAGGAACTGGCTCGGTGACCCCGACTACGCGCTGTACAGCGTGATGCTGGTGATGATCTGGTTCCAGATCGGCTACCCGGTCGTCATGTTCATGTCCGGGCTGTCCCGGATCGACCCTTCGCTCTACGAGGCGGCCGACCTCGACGGCGCGACCTGGTGGCAGCGGTTCCGCAAGATCACCGTCCACATGATCCGGCCCGAGTTCTACGTCGTGCTGATCACCACCACGATCGCCGCGCTGAAGATCTTCGGCCAGGTCTTCGTGCTCACCAAGGGCGGCCCGAGCAACGCCACCCTCGTCCCGTCGTACTTCGCCTACAAGAACTTCTTCGAGAAGGCCCAGGTCGGGTACGGGTCGGCGATCTCCACGGTGCTGACCGTGCTGATCGTGGCCCTCGCCTTCCTGTTCCTCCGTCTCCAGCACCGCTCGGAGGAGCTCCGGTGACCGACCTCGCTGTGAAACACCGCAACCCGGTCCGCTGGTTCGTCCTGGCCGCGCTCGTCGTCCTGCTCCTGCTGCTGGTCGGGCCGCTGCTGGTGATCGCCGTCAACGCGGTAAAGAGCCCCGCCGACTACGCCGCCAACGGACCGCTGTCGATCCCCGGCAGCCTCTACTGGGACGGCATCGTCGACTTCTGGAACCGGGTGAACTTCGGCCAGAAACTCTGGAACAGCTTCGTCACCGCCCTGGTCGTGGCCGTCCTCGGCGTGGTGCTGTCGATCCTCAACGCGTACGCCCTCGGCATCGGCCGGGTCAAGGGCCGGGTCTGGTTCCTGGTGTTCTTCCTGGTCGCGAACCTGCTCCCGCAGGAGGTGCTGGTCTACCCGCTGTACTACATCTCCAAGGAGGCGGGGCTCTACGACAGCCTGTTCGCGATCATCATCATCTTCACGGTCATCCAGAGCGCGTTCGGCACGTACCTGCTGACCTCGGTCTACACCGAGTTCCCCCGGGAGTTGCTGGACGCGGCCTCCGTCGACGGCGCCGGAAAATGGCGGACCCTGTGGCGGGTCGTCGTGCCGGTCAGCGGCCCCACCCTCGCGGTGCTGTTCACGTTCTTCTTCATCTGGACCTGGAACGAGTTCTTCCTGCCCCTGGTCTTCCTCGTCTCCAACGACAACCAGACCGTTCCGGTCGCCCTCGGCGTCCTGCAGGGCGACCGGATGATGGACGCCACCACGACCAGCGCCTCCGCCCTGATCGGCATCCTCCCCGCGATCCTCTTCTTCCTGATCTTCCAGCGGACCCTCACGCGCGGCATCGCCGCCGGCGCCATCAAGTAAAGGACTTTTGATGAAGTTCACCGACGGCTATTGGCGAAAGCGCGCAGGCGTCACCGTGCTGCACCCTGCCCACCTGCAGGACACGGCGACCGGCCCGGACTCGCTGACCGCCTGGGCCGCCACCCGCCCGATCACGCACCGCGGTGACACGCTCAACTCCGCCCTGATCACCGTCGAGTGCACGGCCCCCGCCCCCGACGTCATCCGGGTCACCGTCTCGCACTTCCAGGGAGAGCGCTCCAAATCGCCGAATTTCGCGATTTCCGGCGAACCCGGTGACGTCTCGGTCGGCCCCCGCTCGATCACCTCCGGCTCGCTGACCGCACGCTTCTCCGACGGCGACAACTGGGCCCTCGACTTCCTCGACGCCGACGGGCGCCGCCTCACCGGCAGCGGCTGGAAGGGCATGGGCATCGTCAGCAGCCCCGACGGCGACTACATCCACGAGCAGCTCGACCTCGGCGTCGGGCACGTCGTCTACGGCCTGGGCGAGCGGTTCGGGCCGCTGATCAAGAACGGCCAGACGGTCGACGTCTGGCAGGAGGACGGCGGCACCAGCTCCGAGCAGGCGTACAAGAACGTCCCCTTCTACATCACCAACGGCGGGTACGGCGTCCTCGTCGACCACCCCGGCAAGGTGTCCTTCGAGGTCGCCTCCGAGATGGTCACCCGCACCCAGTTCAGCGTCGCCGGGCAGCAACTGTCCTACCTGGTCATCCACGGGCCCACCCCGGCCGACATCATCCGCAAGTACACCGCGCTCACCGGCCGGCCCGCGCTCCCGCCGGCCTGGTCGTTCGGGCTCTGGCTGACCACGTCGTTCACCACCGACTACGACGAGGAGACGGTCAACAAGTTCGTCGGCGGGATGGCCGACCGGGACCTGCCGCTGTCGGTGTTCCACTTCGACTGCTTCTGGATGCGCGAGTTCAACTGGTGCGACTTCGAGTGGGACCCGCGCGTCTTCCCCGACCCGCCGGGCATGCTCAAGCGCCTCGCCGACCGCGGGCTCAGGACGTGCCTGTGGATCAACCCGTACATCGCCCAGCGGTCCCCGCTGTTCGCCGAGGGTCGCGACAACGGTTACCTGGTACTCCGGCCGAACGGTGACGTCTTCCAGTGGGACCTGTGGCAGGCCGGGATGGCGCTCGTCGACTTCACCAACCCGTCCGCTCGGGAATGGTATGCGGGGAAACTCCGGGCCCTGGTCGAGATGGGTGTCGACGCGTTCAAGTCGGACTTCGGCGAACGCGTGCCCACCGACGTGGTGTGGCACGACGGCTCCGACCCGGAACGCATGCACAACTACTACACGCAGCTCTACAACGAGGTCGTCTTCGAGGTGCTGCGCGAGGCGAAGGGCGAGGGCGAGGCGGTGCTGTTCGCCCGCTCGGCGACCGTCGGCGGCCAGCAGTTCCCGGTGCACTGGGGCGGCGACAACTCCAGCACCTACGAGTCGATGGCGGAGAGCCTGCGCGGCGGCCTGTCCCTGATGTCGTCCGGGTTCGGCTTCTGGAGCCACGACATCGGCGGTTTCGAGGGCATGCCCGACCCGGCCGTGTTCAAGCGGTGGGTGGCGTTCGGCCTGCTGTCGTCGCACAGCCGCCTGCACGGCAGCAGCTCCTACCGGGTGCCGTGGCTGTTCGACGAGGAGGCCGTCGACGTGCTGCGGTCCTTCACCCATCTCAAGTACCGCCTCATGCCGTACATCTACGGCGCCGCTCGCGAGGCCCACCTGACCGGCCTGCCGGTGATGCGCCCGATGCCGGTCGCGTTCCCGCACGACCCGGCCGCCACCTACCTGGACCGGCAGTACATGCTCGGCCCCGACCTGCTGGTCGCCCCGGTCTTCACGGCCGGCGGCGAGGTCTCCTACTACGTCCCCGAGGGTCGCTGGACGCGCTACCTGCCGGCCGCCGGAACCGCCGCGACGATCGAGGGCCCGCGCTGGGTCACCGAGACCCACGGCTTCGCCACGGCCCCGCTGCTGGTCCGGCCGGGAACCGTCCTCCCGGTCGGATCCCGCCACGACCGCCCCGACTACGACTACCGGGACGGTGTGACCCTGCACCTGTTCGAGCCGGCCGAGGGCCGTACCGCGGTCGTCGTCCCCGGCCCGACCGGCGCCGACACGGTCTTCACGGTGTCCCGCTCCGGCACGGACATCGTCGTCGGCCGGATGGGCGACGCCCTGCCCTGGCGAGTCCGGATCGGCTCCGACGTGACCGAACTGGCCGCCGACCAGGACAGCTGCACCCTCACCCTGGGTTAGCAGCCCCCGGACGCCCGGCCCGCCCACCGGCGGCGCCGGGCGTCTCCGGTGTCCTCGCCTGGTCCCCGGCACAGCCGACCAGAGCGCCGATCACGGCCACCGCGCCGACCGCCCAGACTCGCCCCGCTCGCATCGGCGCCCGTCCCCTGTGGAGTGTCATCGGTATCACGGTACGGCCCGGCGGCCGGTCGCATCGACCCGCTCACGTGGGGCAGCGCCATGACTCCATCAGGGAGCGCCGCCCGGCGGGGCGTCGAACCGGCGGGCGATGTCGCGGTAGGCGGCGGCCGCCTGCGCGGCGTCCAGGCCGCTGAACGGCGAGGCCGGCCCGGCGCCCAGCTCGGCGATCTGCTCGGCGAACCGGCGGTGCCGCTCGGCGGCGTGCTTGCGGCAGGGCAGGCAGGTGACGGCGTCCGGCTCGGCGGAGGTCATGGCGAACGGCACCCGCATCCCACAGGCGCTGGTCACCTCGGCGGGCAACTGGCCGACCAGGCCGAACACCGACGCCAGGAGGTTGCGCTCGGCGGCGCGGGAGTGCAGTTTCCCGGCCTCGACGTGAATGTGCGGGTCGTCCATCGGTTACCGGTCCTCACGCTGGTTGGACATCGGGCCGACCATGCGGGCCGTGGGCGGCCCCCGCCGACAGGGACAGGTTCAGGTGCCATTCTGCCGGGGTGACCCGGGGACCCGCGAGATCCTGGTAGAAGTGTCCCTGGGGAGTTCGCCCCGGCAGCGCCGGTCCGGGTGGCGCCGGGCGTCGTGCCACTTCACGTGACCGTCATTTTCCGGTCGACGCGTCGGAACGTTCAGTGCGGGTAACGTCCCGTCCGGAGGGGCCGAAAGACCCATCCCGGCCGTTTACGTCGTCGATAAGTTGATCGTGACCAGTCAGGAACTCGAAAGACAATGTCGAGAGGAATGACCGTGACCGCCGTTTCGGACAACCGGGCCGCCACGCTCGACCAGCAGGAACTCGTGCGGAAGCTCGCCGCTCCGGACGATGCCGAGGTCGCCAGCCTCGACGCCTGGTGGCGGGCCAACAACTACCTCACCGTCGGGCAGATCTATCTCCAGGGCAACCCGCTGCTGCGCGAGAAGCTCACCTCCGACCACATCAAGCCGCGCCTGCTCGGCCACTGGGGCACCAGCCCGGGCCTGTCGTTCGTCTATGCCCACGTGTCGCGGCTGATCAAGCAGACCGGGCAGCAGGCGATCTACCTGGCCGGCCCGGGTCACGGCGGGCCGGCCCTGGTCGCCGCCGGCTACCTGGAGGGCACCTACTCCGAGGTGTATCCGAAGGTCGGCCTGGACGAGGGCGGCCTGCTGCGGCTCTTCCGCCAGTTCTCCAGCCCCGGCGGCATCCCCAGCCACGTCAGCGTGACCACGCCCGGCAGCATCCACGAGGGCGGCGAGCTCGGCTACGTGCTGGTGCACGCCTTCGGCGCGGTGATGGACAACCCGGACCTGCTGGCCATCGCGGTGGTCGGTGACGGTGAGGCCGAGACCGGCCCGCTGGAGGGCTCCTGGAAGGGCATCTCCTTCATCAACCCGGAGCACGACGGCGCGGTCCTGCCGATCCTGCACCTCAACGGCGCGAAGATCGCCGGCCCGACGGTGCTGGCCCGCAAGGACCCGGCCGAGGTGCGCAAGCTGCTCGAGGGCCACGGCTACGACGTCATCGAGATCGAGGGCGCGGACCTGCCGGGCATGCACCACCGGTTCGCCGCGGTGCTCGCCGAGGCGTGGGACAAGATCAGGACCATTCAGAGCGAGGCCCGCGGCGGTACGTGGGACGGCAGCCGCCCGCGCTGGCCCCTGATCGTCATGCGCACGCCGAAGGGCTGGACCGGCCCGGAGAAGATCGACGGCATCACCGTGACCGGCACCTGGCGCTCGCACCAGGTGCCGCTCTCCGGTGTCAAGGGCAACGACGAGCACCTGGCCGAGCTGGAGAAGTGGCTGCGGTCGTACAAGCCGGAGGAGCTGTTCGACGCGTCCGGCGCGCCGGTGCAGATCATCCGCGACCTGGCCCCGCCCGGAGACCTGCGGATGAGCGCCACCCCGCACGCCAACGGCGGCCTGCTCACCAAGGACCTGGACCTGCCCGACTTCCGCGACTACGCGGTCGACGTGAAGCGGCCGGCCGAGGGGCGCGCCGAGTCGACCCGCAAGCTGGGCGAGATGATGCGCGACATCTACACGCGCAACCCGGACAGCTTCCGGCTCTTCTGCCCCGACGAGACGAACAGCAACCGGCTCGGCGCCGTCTTCGAGGTCTCCGACCGGGCGTTCATGGAGGGCACCACCGGCGACGACGTGAAGCTGAGCAACTCCGGCCGGGTGATGGAGGTGCTCTCCGAGCACAACTGCCACGGCTGGCTGGAGGGCTACAACCTCACCGGGCGGCACGGCATGTTCGCCACCTACGAGGCGTTCGCCATGGTCAGCGCGTCGCAGACGGTCCAGCACGGCAAGTGGCTGCAGGAGGCGTCGCACCTGCCGTGGCGGGCCAAGGTGCCGAGCCTGAACATCCTGCTCACCTCGACCGCGTGGCGCAACGACCACAACGGCTTCTCGCACCAGGGGCCCGGCCTGATCCAGGTGGTGCTCAACCAGCGCGGCAACGTGGCCCGGGTCTACCTGCCGCCGGACGCGAACACGCTGCTCTCGGTGGCCGACCACTGCTTCCGCTCCCGGTCGTACGTCAACCTGATCGTCATCGACAAGCAGCCGCAGCTGCAGTGGCTCGACATGGAGCAGGCGATCGAGCACTGCCGTAAGGGCGCCGGCATCTGGGAGTGGGCCGGCACCGACGACGGCGACCGCGACCCGGACATCGTGCTGGCCTGCGCCGGCGACGTGGTGACCATGGAGACCGTGGCGGCCGCGCAGATCCTGATGAAGAAGCTGCCGCAGCTCAAGGTCCGGGTGGTCAACGTGGTCAACCTGATGACCCTGCCGCGGCCGAAGGACCACCCGCACGGCATGAGCGAGACGATGTTCCGGGAGCTGTTCACCGACCACGTCGACGTCGTCTTCAGCTTCCACGGCTACCCGGGCGCCATCCACCAGCTGGTGCACGGCCGGCCGGACGCCGACCGGTTCCGGGTGCGCGGCTTCATCGAGCAGGGCACCACGACCACCCCGTTCGACATGACGGTGCGCAACAAGGCGTCCCGTTACCACCTGGTGATCGACGCGATCAACAACGCCAGGCGGCTGCCGGCCGGCGCCAGCGAGGTGAAGGCGTGGTGCGAGGCGCAGCTGGAGAAGCACGAGAAGTACGTCGTCGAGCACCTCGAGGACATGCCGGAGGTCCGGGACTGGTCGCTGGAGGACTGGGCGGAGAGCTGAGCCGCCGGTGGGAAATCCCACTGCCGGGTGCACGTAGATGAGCGATACCGCGCGCGAATTCACACATTCGCGCGCGGTTTGCCTATTGGAGTTCGCGAATCAGACAGCAAGCGGTCATCAATTCTTGCGAAAGTGCGCCCGAGACCTGTCTCACCCTTTTATTCATCGGCCCGGGCAGCGAAAGTGTGGGGAGGAACTACCCGTCGCTCGACGATGAGGAAGGGGACCCCCGTATGACCGCCACCCTGAACCCCTGGCCGACGACCCGGCAGGGATCCACCGACCACCCGGTGCAGACGCTGCAGTACCTGTTGCTCGCCCATGGTCACACGGTCACCGTTGACGGCGTTTTCGGCTCCGAGACCGGCGATGCGGTACGCGCCGTCCAGCGGGCCAAGAGCCTTCCCGACGACGGGGTGGTCGACGCCGCCACGTGGCGGGCGCTGCTGGTGCCGGTCCGGCCGGGGATGCGCGGCAGCGCGGTGCGCGGCCTGCAGGAGGAGTTCGCCCTCGACGGCGCCGACGGGATCTACGGCCCCCGGACCGAGGCGGCCATCCGTGACCTGCAGCGCACCATCCGGGCCGGTGGCGGGGCGATCGAGGTGGACGGCGTCGTCGGGCCGCAGACATGGCAGGCGCTGGTGAGCGGCCTGCGTGAGGCGGCCCCGCTCTCCCGGGCCGCCTGAGGACGCGCTAGACCCCGCGGCTGACGGTCGCGGGGTCGAAGCCGAACGGCAGCTCCAGGCGGTGACCCGCCATCAGGGCGCGATCGGCCAGCAGGCCGGCGGTGGGGGCGTCGGCGACGATGCGGCCGGCGTCCAGGATCACCGAGCGGGGGCAGAGCTCCAGCGCGTACGGCAGATCGTGCGTCACCATCAGCACGGTCACCGGCAGAGACCTGATGATCTCGGCCAGCTCGCGCCGGCTGGCCGGGTCCAGGTTCGACGACGGCTCGTCGAGCACCAGCAACGACGGCCGCATGGCCAGCACCGTGGCCACGGCCACCCGGCGCCGCTGGCCGAACGACAGGTGCTGCGGGACCTGGTCGCGGTGCTCCAGCATGCCCACGGCCGCCAGTGCCTCGGTCACGCGATCGTCGAGGTCGGGGCCGCGTACCCCCAGATTGGCCGGGCCGAAGGCGACGTCCTCCGCGACCGTCGGCATGAACAGCTGGTCGTCGGGGTCCTGGAAGACGATGCCGACCCGGCGGCGGATCTCGGTGATCGCCCGGCGATCGCCGGGGGTGACCGGCAGGCCGGCGATCTCCACCCGGCCCTCGCCGCCGTGCAGGATGCCGTTGAGGTGCAGCACCAGGGTGGTCTTGCCGGCGCCGTTCGGGCCGAGCAGCGCGACCCGCTCGCCCTCGGCGATGGTGAGGTCGATGCCGTGCAGCGCCTGCCGCCCGTCGGGGTAGGCGAAGGTGAGGCCGGTGATGCTGAGCGCCGCGGTCATCCGACCATGCTAGGACGGTGACGGTCCCCGGCCCGGCGCAGGCCCGCGCCCGCGCTCGTGCTCGCGCTCGTGCCCGTGCTCGCGCTCGTGCCCGTGCCCGTGCCCGTGCTCGTCCCCGTGCCCGTGCTCATGCCAGGACCGCCGCTGCCACCGCGATCCCGGCGGCTGCCACCGGCAGCGCCGAGGACAGCGCCCACTCGCGGGCCGGGGCCGTGGCCTCGACGGGCGACGGCATCCGCCCGGCGTAACCGCGCGACAGCATCGCCAGGTAGACCCGCTCGCCCCGCTCGTACGAGCGCAGGAACAGCGCGCCCACCCCGACCGCGAACGCCTTCACCTGCCAGAGGAACCGCGGGTCGTAGCCGCGCGACAGCCGGGCGATCCGCATCCGGCGGGCGTCGTCGATCAGCACGTCGACGTAGCGCAGCATGAACGTCATGATCTGGGTGATCACGGTCGGGCAGCGCAGCCGGTCCAGCCCGAGGATCAGGTCACGCATGGTGGTGGTCGCGGCGAGCAGCAGCGACGCCAGGACGCCGAGGGTGCCCTTGGCGAAGATGTTCCACGCGCCGTGGAGGCCGTCGACCGACAGCGACATCCCGAGCCAGTCGACCCGCTCACCGTGGCCGAGGACCGGCAGCACCACCGCCAGCAGCACGAACGGCAGCTCGATGGTGGATCGTTTGAGCAGCCAGCCGGCCGGAACCCGGGCCAGGAGGGCGACCAGCGCGATCAGCACGGCGTAACCGGCGAACGCGGCGAACTCCTCCCGCGGCGTGACCACCACGACGATCGTGAAGAGCAGCGTCGCCACGATCTTCACCTCGGGGGCGAGCCGGTGAACGCGGCTGTCCCGGTCGAGGTGGAGCGGGTGGGCGTGGCCCGCCCCCATTCAGGCGACCTTCTCGTCGGCCGGCGAGCCGCTCGGCGAGTCGCTGGGCGAGCCGGCGGGCGAGTCGCTGGGTGAACCGGCGGGCGAGTCGCTGGGCGAACCGGCGGACGGCTGACCCGGGGTGCGGCGGCGGATCAGCCAGAACAGGCCGCCGCCGATCGCGAAGGTCAGCAGCACCCCGGCCACCCCGGACAGTCCGGTGGAGAGTGTCTCGTTGTCGATGCCCTTGATGCCGTAGTCGGCGAGTGGGCTGTCCCCGAGCTGGTGCTCCTGCTCCTGCTGGGCCATGCACGTGCCGCCGGTGATATCGCCGTCGGCGTCGAAGGTGCAGCCCTCGCGGGCGGCGTAGTCGAGGCCGTCCGGGCTGCCGGAGGCGAAGCGGGACACCACCCCGGCCAGCAGCAGCGCCACGAACAGGCCGGCGATCAGGAACTTCTTCATGCCTGGGCTCCGATCGGCTGCTTGCGGAAGGCGCGCAGGGCGTACACCAGGTCGGGCCGGACCTTCGCGACGGTGACCACTGTGGTGGCGGCGATCAGGCCCTCGCCGACGCCGATCAGCGTGTGCACGCCGGCCATCGTGGCGGCGATCCCGCCGAGCGACAGCTGGGTGGTGCCGCCCAGCGCGTACTCGGCGACGAAACCGAGGGAGGCAACCACCACGCCGATGACGGAGGCGATCAGGGCCGTCGCGCCGAGCGAGGCGATCGTCCGGGGGAGGACCCTCAGGAGCAGAGCGACCAGGAGGTACGCCGCAGCCGTACCGATCAGCGCCATGTTGGTGATGTTGAGCCCGATCGCGGTGAGCCCGCCGTCGGCGAAGACCAGCGCCTGCACCAGCAGCACGGTGGCCACGCAGAGAGCGCCGACCCACGGGCCGACCAGGATGACCGCCAGCGTGCCGCCGAGCAGGTGGCCGGAGACGCCCGGCAGCACCTGGAAGTTGAGCATCTGCACGGCGAAGATGAACGCCGCGACCAGGCCCGCCATCGGGGCGAGCCGGTCGTCGAGGTCGACTCTGGCGCGGCGGACACAGACCGCCAGGCCGGCCACCGCCACCACTATGAAGATCGCCGAGACGGGACCGTTGATGATCCCGTTGGCGATGTGCATCGCCCGCACGTCGTCCATGGCGCCAGCATATTCATGGCCAGTGGTTGTTGCATATAGTTGGCAACTGGGTCAGTGATGATCTTCACCCGACCAGGACGTCGGCCACATCCCTCCGCGGCGACGGGTGACCCGGCTGGCCGTACCCGATCCGGAACGCTATCTGCGGGAACCCGGACCGTCCCAGCGACCGTCGTAGCTGGTCGCGGGCCGTCGGCACCTCGATCGGCTGGGAGATCAGCGAGCTGGACAGGCCCGCGTCGGTGGCGGTCAGCAGCACGTGCTGCAGCGCCTGCCCGGCCATCAGCTGGTCGAGCTTGCGATCGCCGGCCGTGCCGAGGATGCCGACCAGCGGCTCCGGCTCGTAGTCCCGGCCCGGCGCCCGGCGCCGCCCGCCGAAGTTGCGCTGCGGGATCAGGTCCTGCGCCTCGGCCACCGCCGCGGCCGCCGCCACCGGGATGCCGCCGCTGTCCGACTCGGTGTCGGTCCACGTGATCATCTCGGCCTGGTAGCGCTGGTCCCGCCGCAGCACCCGGTCGGCGCTGTGCGCGATCTCCGAGAACCCGGTCAGCGCCGTCATCCCGACCAGCAGGTCCAGCCAGGCGCCCTCGACCCGGGCCGCCTCGATCAGCCGCACCCGCACGTCGGCCGGCACCGGGTCCGGCCAGAACGGGTGCCGGTTGCTGTACCGGCGCTCGATCGCGGTGTACAGATCGCGCTCGGTGTAGGTCGGCGGCCGGTGCGGGGCCGCCGTGAGCCGGGCGACGACGTCCGGCTCGTCGGTGTCCGGCAGCAGCCGCACCTCGGCCGGGGTGCCGGCCCAGGCGAGCGCCAGCCTGGCGTTGAACGTGGCCGCGCCCAGCGCCAGCCGCAGCGCCCAGCCGCCGTGGTCGGCGATGGTCAGCTGCCGTCCCGGATCCGCGAGCACCTCGATGGCGCCGTCCCGCAGACGGAACGCCCACGGCTGGCTGTTGTACATGGACGGGGCCTGAAGCCCGGCCGCAGCGGCGCGCCGCAGGTCGGACGAGTCGTAGCGGGTCATACCTCCACGGTGCCCTCTGCCGAGCCCGGCGATAAGGGCCGAAGGTCCCGGTCAGCCGCCGATCGGGACGCGCCACGTGACGAGCGTGCCGCCGCCGTCCGGCCGGGGCCCGATCTCGAACTCGCCGCCCAGATCCTGCGCCCGCTCACCCATGTTGACCACGCCGCCGCGGGCCAGGCTCGGGTCGACGCCCACCCCGTCGTCCTCGACCTGCAGGATCACCTGCCGGTCGGCGACCCGCACCGAGACCCGCACGCTGCGGGCCTGCGCGTGCCGGGCGACATTGGACAGCGCCTCGCGCAGCACGGCGATCAGCTCCGGCACGATGTCGTCCGGCACGGCGCTCTCCACCGGCCCGGACGTCTCCAGCAGCGGCCGGAACCCGAGCGTGTCCAGCGCGGCGTCACAGGTGTCGCGCAACTCGGTCCGCAACGTCGCGCCCACCGGCGCCCGCAGCTCGAAGATCGACCGGCGGATGTCCTTGATCGTCGAGTCCAGGTCGTCGACGGCCGTGTTGATCCGCTGCACCACCTCGGGCCGCACGCCCGGGGCCATCGCGCCCTGCAACTGCATGCCGGTCGCGAACAGCCGCTGGATCACCACGTCGTGCAGGTCACGGGCGATCCGCTCGCGGTCCTCCAGGACGGCCAGCAACTCCCGCTCCTCCTGCGCGCGGGCCCGCTCCAGCGCCAGCGCCGCCTGCCCGGCGAACGTCGACAGCAGCGCCGCGTCGTCGGGGCTGGCCGGGCCGCTCACGATCAGCACACCCTGCGGGCTGCTCTGCAACGGCGCGACCAGGGCCGGGCCGTCGGGCAGCGGGCCGGGCCACTCGGCGGCGTCGCGCAGGTTCTCCACCAGCCGGTACGAGTCGTCGAACGCCGGCAGCACCTGACCGGTCAGACCCGAGTCGCCGCCCTCCACCACCTCGATCCGGTAGCGGTCGCCGTCCGGCTCGAAGAGCAGCACCAGCACCAGCTCCGCGTCGGCCACCTCACGGGCCCGCCGGGCGATCAGCCGCAGCGCCTCGGTACGCCGTACGGTGCCGAGCAGCACGCTGGTGATCTCGGCCGCCGCGGACAGCCACCGCTGGCGGCGCTGGGCCAGCTCATACAGCCGGGCGTTGTCGATCGCCACACCGGCCGCGGCGGCCAGCGCCACCACCAGCTCCTCGTCGTCGTCGGTGAACTGCTCGGCGGAGCGTTTCTCGGCCAGATACAGGTTGCCGAATATCTGCTCCCTGGTCCGCACCGGCACCCCGAGGAAGCTGTGCATCGGCGGGTGGTGCGGCGGGAAGCCGAACGAGTTCGGATGCTTCGTGATGTCCGGCAGGCGCACCGGTTTCGGCTCGGTGATCAGCAGGCCCAGCACCCCCCGGCCGTGCGGCAGGTCGCCGATCTTCGCGTGCGCCGCCGGGTCGATGCCGTGCGTCACGAAGTCGGACAGGCTGTTGCGGTCGGGCGCGAGCACGCCCAGCGCGCCGTACCGCGCGTCGGCCAGCGCGCACGCCGCCTCGACGATCCGCTGCAACGTGCTGTTGAGGTCGAGGTCGGTGCCGATGCCGACGACCGCGTCGAGCAGGGACCGCAATCGCTCCCGGCTGGTGACGATGTCGCCCACCCGGTTCTGCATCTCCTGGAGCAACTCGTCGAGGCGGACCCGGGACAGCGGGGACAGTCCGAGCGACGGTGTAGATCCTTCGGCCACGACTAGAAGGCTATCGGCCACCCCGTCGCCGCGGCGCGGGACCTTAGGCCCTTGGTGACCGGGCCTCCGGGCGGTAGGAAGGAGACATGATCCGAGTCTTTCTCCTCGACGACCACGAGGTCGTCCGCCGCGGCCTCGTCGACCTGCTCCAGGCGGGCGGCGACATCGAGGTCGTCGGCGAGTCCGGGTCCGCCCAGGAGGCGGCCCGGCGCATTCCCGCCCTGCGCCCCGACGTCGCGGTTCTCGACGCCCGGCTGCCGGACGGCAACGGCATCGACGTCTGCCGTGACGTCCGGGCCGTCGACTCGTCGATCAAGGGCCTGATCCTCACCTCGTACGAGGACGACGAGGCGCTCTTCGCCGCGATCATGGCCGGCGCCTCCGGTTACGTGCTCAAGCAGATCCGCGGCACCGACCTGGTCGACGCGGTCCGCCGGGTCGCCTCCGGCCAGTCGCTGCTCGACCCGGCCGTCACCCAGCGTGTCCTGGAGCGCATCCGCAACGGCGTCGAGCAGCCGCGCGAGCTGGCCTCGCTCACCGACCAGGAGCGCCGCATCCTCGAGTTCGTCGCCGAGGGCCTCACCAACCGCGAGATCGCGGGCCGGATGTTCCTCGCCGAGAAGACCGTGAAGAACTACGTCTCCAGCCTCCTGGCGAAACTCGGGCTGGAGCGGCGTACCCAGGCTGCCGTCCTGGCCACCAAACTCCTCGGTGACCACCCCTCGCACCACTGACAACCATCCGCGTCACGGCCCGGGCTCTCCGCCCGGGCCGTTTTCCGTCCGCGGCGTCTTCGGTGGGGGGCCATTGACACGCAACATGTTTGTCACAAAACTATCGGCCCATGAGGATCGTGATCGGGGGCGCCGGATGAGCGGCCTCGATGCCGCCCGGCTCGCGTCGGTCATCTCCCCGCTGCGGCGCACCCTGCTCGCGGCGGCCCGCGACGCCGAAGACCTCCCGGAGATCCCGGACGCCCAGATCGAGATCATCCGCGCGCTGCCCCGCGACACCGCGAGCTCGCCCGGAGAACTCGCCGGACGGCTCGGCCTGAGCCGCCCCACGGTCAGCAACCTGCTCACCGCCATGGAGGCCGACGGGCTGGTGGAACGCCGGCCGCGCCCCGGCGACCGCCGTCACGTCGAGGTCCACGTCACCGCGAAGGCCCTCGACCTGTTCACCCGCTTCGACCGGGCCGGCGGCGATCTCGTCGCCGCCGCGGCCGGCACCCTCACCGACGACGACCGGGCCGTCCTCGCCGCGGCCCTGCCGGTCCTGGAACGCCTGCGCGACGCGCTGGCCGCGCCACGCCGTACCCGCTGAACCTCCCGCGCGGCGCCCCGGCCGCGCCGAACCGCAAGGAGCCACCATGCGCACGCTCCGCAACCGGCTGTCCCGCTGGGCGCAGTCCAGGACCCTCCGCGGGCTGACCCCCGGCCCGCACGACTTCGAGATCCGCAAGAACCTCCGGGTCCCCATGGACGACGGCGTGGAGCTGCTCGCCGACCTGATCCTGCCCACCGGCGACCCCGATCCGCGCCTGCCGACGATCGTCATCCGCGGGCCGTACGGCCGCAGCGGTCCCGTCGCCGGCGAGGCGAAAGCCCTGGCCCGGGAGGGTTTCCCGGTGCTGTTCCAGAGCTGCCGCGGCACGTGGGGCTCGGGCGGCGTCTTCACCCCGCAGGTCGACGAGCAGCGCGACGGCATCGCCACCCACCGGTGGGTCCGCGCCCAGCCGTGGTGCACCGGCCGGGTCGCGACGTTCGGGCCCAGTTACCTGGGCTACACCCAGTGGGCGGTGGCCGGCAGACTCCAGCGCGACGACCCGGACCTCGCCCCCGACGCGCTGTGCCTGCTCGTCACGATGCCCGACTTCGGGGCCATCACCTGGGACAACGGGGCGTTCGCGCTGCGCAACGCGCTCGGCTGGAGCCAGATGATGAGCCGGATGATCCACCGCGAGATGCTCCCGTTGCTGCTCGGCATGCTCCGCCCGGACCGCAGGCTGCTCCGCGGGTTCGCCACCCTGCCGCTGTCCGCCGGCGACGTCGCCGCGACCGGCCGCCGCATCCACTGGTACCGCGACTGGGTCGCCCACGAACGGCTCACCGACGACTACTGGACCGGCCAGTCACACACCGCCTCGGTCACCGACGTCACCGCGCCGATCTACATGATCACCGGCTGGCACGACATCTTCCTGCCCTGGCAGCTGCGCAACCACGCCCGGCTCACCGCCGCCGGCCGCCCGCCCCGGCTCACCATCGGCCCGTGGGGGCACTCGGCCCGCGAGCTCGGCGCCACCGCGGTCGGCGAGGCCACCGCGTTCCTCAAAGAGCATTTCCTGGGTACGCCGAGCGCCCGGCCCGCCCCGGTCCGCGCCTTCCGCACCGGCGCCGGGCAATGGCACGACCTGCCGTCCTGGCCGCCGCCCGCCGTCACCGGCCGGACCTGGCACCTGCACGAGGGCGGCCGCCTGCACACCGGCGTCCCCGACGGGGGAGTGACCGGTTACGTCTACGACCCCGCCGACCCCACCCCGGCGGTCGGCGGCCCGAGCCTGGAGCCGAAGCAGGGCCCGGTCGACAACACCGCTCACGAGAGCCGCCCCGACGTGGCCGTGTTCCGCGGCGACGTGCTGACCGAGGCGGTGACGATCGCCGGCGCCCCGATCGCCCGGATCCGGTTCCGGTCGTCGCGGCCCAGCGCCGACGTGTTCGTCCGCATCTGCGACGTGCACCCGGACGGGCGGTCGATGAGCGTGTGCGACGCGATCCGCCGCGTCGAGGTCTCCGGCGGCGACTTCCAGGAGGTCGAGATCGAGCTGTGGCCGGCGTTCCACACGTTCGCGGCCGGTCACCGGATCAGCGTGCAGGTCAGCTCGGGCGCCCACCCGCGGTACGCCCGCAACCCCGGCTCCGGCGAACCGGCCGGGAGCGCGGCCACGCTGCACCGCGCCGAGCAGGAGATCTCCCACGACCCGGCCCGCCCGTCGCACCTCGAACTGCCGGTGTGGGCGCCGTGACCGCGCCCACGGCGCCCGCGGTGTCCGGCGTCGAGGTGCTGCCCGGCCCGCTGGAGGACCACGGGACGACCCGGGCCGGCCTGGTCGAGGCGCAGATCCCGCCCGGTCAGTAGACGGTCAGGTGGTGGCTGCGGAACTGGGCCCGGACCCGGTCCAGCAGCTCGGGGGACGGGGCGGGGGTGTCGGCGAGCGGGAAGGGCTGGTTGAGGGCGGCGTACTTGGCGGCGCCCAGGCGGTGGAAGGGCAGCACCTCCACGCGTTCCACGGTGCGGATCGAGGCGGCGATCCGGGCCACGGCGTCCACGTTGTCCACGGTGTCGGTCAGGCCGGGGACCAGGACGAAGCGGATCCAGATCGGGATGCCACGGTCGGCCAGGCGATGTCCGAAGTCGATCGTCGGCTGCAGCGTGCCGGTCCGGGTCACCTGGTGGTACGTCTCCTCGTCGCCGGCTTTGATGTCCAGGAGCACCAGGTCGGTCACGTCCAGCAGCTCGTCGGACGCCTTGGCGCCGAGGTAGCCGCTGGTGTCCAGGGCGGTGTGGAGGCCTCTTGCGCGACAACGGGTGAAGATCTCCCGTACGAAATCGGGCTGTTGAAGTGCCTCTCCTCCGGAGAGGGTGACGCCGCCCCGCGCGACCTTGATGAAACGCTCGTATCGCGTTATCTCGGTCATCAGCTCGTCGGCGTCCATCTCCCGCCCGCTGCGCCGGTACCAGGTGTCCGGGCTGTGGCAGTACTGGCAGCGCAGCGGGCACCCGGCCAGGAACGCGACGAATCGCGTTCCCGGCCCGTCGACGCCGGTCGAGACGTCGAACGAGTGCACACTTCCGGTGACGGTCACAGCGAACCGTGGAACGTCCGGGAGATGACGTCGCGCTGCTGGGCCTTGGTCAGCCGCACGAAGTTCACCGCGTAGCCGGACACCCGGATGGTGAGCTGCGGGTACTTCTCCGGGTGCTCCATCGCGTCCTCCAGGGTGGCCCGGTCGAGGACGTTGACGTTCATGTGGAAGCCGTGCCCGTCGGTGTAGCCGTCGAGGACGCCGACCAGGTTGCCGACCTGCTCGTCCTTCGTGCGGCCGAGGCCGTCCGGGGTCGAGGTGATGGTCAGCGAGATGCCGTCGCGGGCGCTGCGGTACGGCAGTTTCGCCACCGACAGCGCCGCCGCCACCAGTCCGTGCTTGTCGCGGCCGTTCATCGGGTTGGCGCCGGGCGCGAACGGCTCACCGAGCCGACGGCCGTCCGGGGTGTTGCCGGTGTGCTTGCCGTAGACCACGTTCGACGTGATCGTCAGGACCGACAGGCTGGGCTCGGCCCCGCGGTACATCGGCTGCCGGCGGATCTTCTCCATGAACCGGTCGACCAGGTCCACCGCGATCGCGTCCACCCGGTCGTCGTTGTTGCCGAAGGTCGGGTAGTCGCCGTCCACGTCGTAGTCGATGACCAGCCCGGTCTCGTCCCGGACCGGCTTGACCTGGGCGTGCTTGATCGCCGACAGGCTGTCCACGGCGACCGAGAGACCGGCGATGCCGGTGGCCAGGAAACGGTGCACGGGGTAGTCGTGCAGCGCCATCTCCAGACGTTCATAGGCATACTTGTCGTGCATGTAGTGGATGACGTTGAGTGCATCAACATAGATCTCGGCAAGCCAGTCAAGTGTCCGGTCGTAGGCCTCGAACACCTCGTCGTAGTCGAGGACGTCCCCACCCAGCGAGGCGGAGGCGGGCGCCACCTGCGCGCCGCTGATCTCGTCACGGCCGCCGTTGATCGCGTAGAGCAGCGCCTTCGCCATGTTGGCCCGCGCGCCGAAGAACTGCATGTCCTTGCCCACCCGCATGCCGGACACGCAGCAGGCGATCGCCGCGTCGTCACTGAGGTAGGGGCGCAGCAGGTCGTCGTTCTCGTACTGGATGCTGCTCGTGTCGATGCTGACCTGCGCGCAGAACCGCTTGAACCCCTCGGGCAGACGCTGCGACCAGAGGACCGTCATGTTCGGCTCCGGCGCGGGGCCCAGGTTGTAGAGGGTCTGCAGGTAACGGAAGCTGGTCCGGGTGACGAGCGGGCGGTCGTCGGCGCCGATGCCGCCGATCGACTCGGTCACCCAGGTCGGGCCGCCGGAGAACAGCTCGTCGTACTCGGGGGTGCGCAGGAACCGGACGATCCGCAGCTTGATCACGAAGTCGTCGATCAGCTCCTGGGCGAACTCCTCGGTGATCCGGCCCTCGTCGAGGTCACGGGCGAGGTAGACGTCGAGGAAGGTGGAGGTCCGGCCGAGCGACATGGCCGCGCCGTTCTGCTCCTTGGTGGCGGCCAGGTAGGCGAAGTACAGCCACTGGACCGCCTCCTGCGCGGTGGTCGCCGGCCCCGAGATGTCGTAGCCGTAGGACGCGGCCATCGTCTTCAGCTCGGCCAGCGCACGGGTCTGCTCGGAGATCTCCTCCCGGTCGCGGATCACGTCGGCGACCGACAGGCGCGCGTCCAGCGCGGTCCGGATCTGCTTGCGCTCCTCGATCAGGCGGTCCACGCCGTAGAGGGCGACCCGGCGGTAGTCGCCGATGATCCGGCCGCGGCCGTAGGCGTCGGGCAGGCCGGTGATGATGTGCGAGCGCCGGGCTGCGAGGACGTCGGCCGGGTAGGCGTCGAAGACCCCGGCGTTGTGGGTCTTGCGGTAGTCGGTGAACACCTTCTTGATGCCGGGGTCCAGCTCCCGGCCGTACGCCTTGAGCCCGCCCTCGACCATCCGGAGGCCACCGAACGGCATGATGGCCCGGCGCAGCGGCGCGTCGGTCTGCAGGCCGACGATCAGCTCGGCGTCACGGTCGATGTAGCCGGGGGCGTGCGCGGTGATCGTCGACGGGGTGGACGCGTCGGCGTCGTAGATGCCGTTGGCCCGCTCCACCGCGAACATCTCGGTGAGCTTCGCCCAGATCCCGGTGGTCCGTGGTGTCGGCCCGGCCAGGAAGGCGGCGTCACCGTCGTACGGCCGGACGTTGTCGTGGATGAACCCGGCCACGTCGATCCCGGTGCGCCACGTCGTGCCCGCGAATCCGCGCCACGCGTCCATCTTTCCTCCCAGCATGACCCCTCCTAGTGGTTCCCTCCCAGGGTCTCGTCCCGGCGTCCCGGGCGGGCAGGGCCAGAGGTCCCGGACCGGCGGGGAAGCCGGACCGTCGCCACCGTGCCGCCGCCCTCGTTGCCGCTGAGCGTGATCGTGCCCCGGTGCAGCTCGACGATGGCCCGGCTGAGCGCCAGCCCCAGCCCGGCGCCCGGGATACCGCTGTGCCGGGCGTTGGTGGCCCGGTAGAGGCGGGCGAAGAGCCGGTCCCGTTCGCCGGACGGGATGCCGATGCCCGAGTCGCTGACGGTCAGCACCGCGGCGTCGTCGTCGGCGGTCAGCGCCACGTGCACGGTGGCGCCGTCCGGGCTGTACTTGACCGCGTTGCCGATCAGGTTCTCGGCGACCTGCCGCAGCCGGGCCCGGTCGCCGGGGATCACCAGCCGGGCCGGCAGGTCGGTGCGGATCGGCGCGTCCGGCAGCGCCTCGGCGATCACCGCGGCCAGGTCCACGTCGCCGACGGTGAGCTGGGCGTGCCCGGCCTCCAGCGCGGACAGGTCGAGCAGCCGCTCGACCAGCGAGCGCAGCCGGGCGTTGTTGCGCTCGATCACCCCGAGCAGCTCACGGACCTCCCCGACGGTGGTGGTGTCGTCCTCCTCGGCGATCAGGTCGGTGTAGGTGCCGATCGAGGTGAGCGGGGTGCGCAGCTCGTGACCGACCAGCGCGATGTACTCGCCGATGCTCGCCGCCAGCTGGTTCGACAGCTCCTCGGCCCGGCGCCGCTCCAGATAGCCGCCGATGTGCCCGGCGATGCCACTGAGCAGGACGGTCAGCGCCGGGTCGGGCTCCTGGTGCTCGACGGTGAAGAAGCTGAGCACGCCGATCACGTTGTCGGCGCTGCGCACCGGCACCGCCACCGCGGCCCGGTAGTGCTCGGCCTCCACCGCCGCCGGCAGATCCGGGGCACGCAGGTCCGGCACCCAGATCGGCTCGCCGCCGGCCCAGCACGCCCCGGCCAGGCCCTCGCCGCGGTCCAGCACGGCGGGCGACTGGATCGGCGGGGCGCCGTCGGCCAGATGGGTGGCGGCCGGGCGCAGCCGGTCCGAGACCGGATCGACCAGCCACAGCCGCAGGTACGGCCAGCCCAGCTCGGTGGAGATCGCGCGCAGCACCTCGGTGCCCGCCCGGTCCGCGTCGGGTGCGTGCACCAGCGCCTTGAGCACCTCGGTCTTACACCGCTCGTACTGGTGCTGGTGGTGTTCGGCGGTGACGTCGTGGACGGCCGCGACCGCCCCGAGGATGTTGCCGCTCGCGTCCCGGACCGGCCGCGCGTTGATCGCGAACCAGCGGCGCCGGTTCTGCCGGTCGTGGGCGAGCACCCCGTCGTGCCGGATCTCCTCGCCGCCGAGCGCCCGGTAGAGGGCCACCTCGTCGGGGGGCAGCGGGCTGCCGTCGTGGCGGCGCAGCCCGAACCGCTCGGCCCAGTCGCGGGCCGGCACGCCGAGGCTCTCGTCGCCGAAGAAGTCGCGGACCGCCTGGTTGATCACCACGAGCCGGCCGTCCAGGTCGCAGGCCACCACCCCGGCGTCCAGGCTGCGCAGCAGGGCCTCGGTGAACGCCGGGTCGTGCCGGGGCGGCGGCGACTCCAGGCAGGTCCGCAGCGTCTCGGAGAGCTCCCGCACACTGAACGGCTTGGGCACCACGGCGTCGGCCTCGGCCGAGGCCAGCGAGGTGTCGCCGGGCGGCAGGTAGGCGGTGATCAGCACGACCGGGACGGTGGCGGTGGCCGGGTGCTCGCGCAGCGCCCGGCACATCCGGATACCGTCCAGGTGCGGCATGTCGACGTCGGCGACGACCAGGTCGGGCGGGGCGGCGACGGCGGCGGCCAGACCCTCGCGGCCGTCGCCGGCCAGGGTGGCGGAGTGCCCGAGACGGCGGACCACCTCGGCGATCACCGCTTGATGTTCCGGGTTGTCCTCGACGACCAGCACCGATGCCATGCCATTTACTAAATCATGATAAATCCGGCAGAGGTTTCGTCTCTGGCGGAAGGGGGGTACCGTGCAGCCGCATATCGGCGATTCTCGGGGTTTTGCATGAGCGAGCTGACCGCCCACCTGGACGTCCCACTCGATCGCGGTGCTCCCGCCGCCGCCCGCCGTGCCGTGACGGCGGTCCTGGGCGGCTGGGGCTTCCGGAATGCCGACTGGCTCGACGCGGCCGCCGTGGTCGTCAGCGAGCTGGTCACCAATGCGGTCCGGCACGGCGGCGGCTGCGTGGCGCTGCACCTGGAGGCCCACGACGAGCGGGTGATCGTGTCGGTCGCCGACGGCTCGTCGGTGGTGCCGCGCCGCCGTGATCCGGACGGCGACGGCGGCCGCGGCATCGCCCTGATCGAGGCGCTGGCCGAGAGCTGGACCGTGGAGAACTACCGAGGCGGCAAGCGGGTGCTGGTGGAGCTGGCGCCCTGCCCGCGGGGGAGCGCGTCGTGAGGATCGTCCGGCTCGACGACGGCGAGGTGACCCGGCTGATGCTGCGCGGGGAGCTCGACCTGGACACCGGCGACCTGTTCGAGGAGCAGGTCGCGGCGGCCCTCGGCGACCGCCCGGAGGAGCTGGTCGTCGACCTGCACGGGCTGACCTTCTGCGACTCGTCCGGCATCGACGTGCTGCTGGCCGCGCGGGAGACCGCGGCGCGGGCCGGCATCGCCTTCCGGGCGCACCGGCCGCGGGGCATCGTGCTGCGGTCGCTGACCGTCACCGGCGTCCACGACCTGCTGGTGGGCGAGCCGGGATCAGATCGAGAAACGGCCGGCGGACGCGCGTAACCGGTCGGCGAGCGTCTGCACGTCCTCGGCGGTCCGGGCCACCTCGCTGACCGCCTCCCGGCTCGACGCGGTGCCCTGCGCGACGTGCGCGATGTTGCCGGCGATGTCGGTGACGCCGGCCGCGGCCTCGCTCACCCCGCGGCTCATCTCGGCGGTGGTGGCGCTCTGCTGCTCCACGGCCGAGGCGATGGTGGTCTGGAAGTCGCTGATCTGTTCGATGATCCGGCTGATCTCGTCGATCGCGGTCACCGCCTGCCCGGTGTCGCTCTGGATCGCCGCGATCTGCTGGGAGATCTTCTCGGTGGCCCGCGCGGTCTCCTGGGCCAGGTCCTTGACCTCGCTGGCGACCACGGCGAAGCCCTTGCCGGACTCGCCGGCCCGGGCCGCCTCGATGGTCGCGTTCAGCGCCAGCAGGTTGGTCTGCGACGCGATCGCGGTGATCGTCTCGATGACGTCGCCGATCTGCGCCGACGACTCGCCGAGCCGGTTGATCGTCTCACTGGTGGCCCGGGCGGCGGCGACCGCGTCGGTGGCGACCTGGGCCGCGTCGGCGGCGTTGCGGGAGATCTCGGTGATCGCCGAGCCCATCTGCTCGGTGCCGGCGGCGACCGTGTGCACGTTGCCGGAGACCCCACTCGCGGCTGCCGCGGCCATCCCGGCCTGCTGATCCGCCTCGGCGATGGCGCTGTCGATCGCACGGCTGACCCGGCGCATGGTGTCCGACGCGCCGGTGAGCCGGCCGCCGTTGTCGACGATCTCGGCGACAGTGGTCTTCACCCCGGCGACGGCCTCGTCCACGGCGCGCGACATCACGGCGAGCTCGTCGTTGCCGGTGGTGTCCGGGCGCAGGGTCAGGTCGCCGCGGGCCATCCCGCGCAGCACCTCCACCAGCCGGCCGACCGGGCCGGTGACGCTGCGGGTCACGGCCACCGTGCAGAGGGCGGCGGCGATCACCGCCAGGACGAAGACGACGATCATCACGGTACGCAGCTCGGCGGCCTCGTCCTGAGCGCTCTGCGCCGCGTGGTCGGCCCGTCCGACGACCGACGTGACCAGGCTGCCGGTCGCCCCGATGATGTCGAAGTAGATCTGGTAGCTCTGTTTGAGCAGCAGGTCGTCGCCCTCGGTGATGCGGCCCGCGGCGTACAGGGCCACCATCTGGTCGTCGGTCGACTTGAACTTGTCCCACAGGCCGCGGAGCTTGTCGAAGTCGGCCCGCTCGGCGTCGGTCATGGCCGCCGTGTCGGTCTCCGCCAGCAGCTTGGTGAGCAGGTCGAAGTCGGCCTGGAAACCCTTGCGGTTGTCGTTGTCGGGGCTGACCGCCTGCACCGGGCCCAGGCGGCGGGTGTCCCACACGTAGGCGATCTGCCAGCCGGAGATGTCACCGTTGAAGTACTTCTGCTCGTCGACCTGGTGCATCAGGTGCAGCAGACCCCGCAGCTCGTCCGCCGACGCCGACTGCCTGGTCAGGCCCCACGCGCCGATGCCGACGGCCACGCCGAGCACGGTCAGCACCGTCAGGAAGGCGCCACCGAGACGCCCGGCGAGTCGCATCCGCCGCAGAATCGCCATCGAGTCCCCCGCCCGGTAGCCGGTCTCCGACCCTCTGATCGGCAAGTCCGGTGCGGCACTGAGGGGCAATGATCACTTCGGGACGGTCATCCGGGCACAGGTGCCCCGGTCCGGTCCGGCCGACTCGACGGTGAGCGAGCCACCGTGCGCCCGCATGATCCGGTCGGCGATGCTCAGGCCCAGCCCGACACCGGGAACGGCCTGGTCCCGGGCGAACTGGCCGCGATAGAACCGCTCCGCCACATGCGGCAGCTCGTCGGCCGGGATGCCGGCGCCGGAGTCGAGGACCTCCAGGCTGGTCGCGGTCACCCGGAGGGTCACCGTCTGCCCGCTGCCACTGAAGAGCACGGCATTGCGTACGAGGTGCTCGGCCGCCTGGCTGAGCCGGGTGAAGTCGCCCGGCACCGAGTACGGTCCGGCTCCCGCCTCGATCACGATCGGCACGTCCCGCTGCGCCGCCTGGCCCCGGCAGGAGGCGGCCGCCGCCTCGGCCACCGCGGCCAGGTCGGTGCCGGCCCGCAGCAGCGGCAGCGGCGCGGCCGCCGGGCGGGTGCCGGCCAGCAGGTGGTCGACCATCCGGACCAGGCGCTCGCCGTTGCGCTGGATCGGATCGATCAGCCGCCGGTACGGCGCCAGCTCCTCGTTGTCGACGAGCAGCTCCAGATAGCCCTGGATGGTGGTGACCGGGGTCCGCAGCTCGTGCGACACGGTCGCGACGAAGTCCTCCTCGCGGCTGATCGCCCGGGACAGCTCGTCGCCGATCTCGGCGAGCAGCTGCCGGTTGCGCAGCGCGGCCAGGTGCCCGGCGGCCTGCCCGGCCATGGTCCGCAACAGATCCAGCTGCCGGTCGCCGACGGTGCCCGGCTTGTCGTCGAGCACGCACAGGCTGCCCAGGGTGTGCCCGTCCTCGTCGACCAGCGGCACCCCGGCCCAGAAGCGGATGTTGGGGGCGCCCTGCACGCAGTCCCACGCCCGGTACCGCGGCTCGGCGAGGGTGTCCTCGACGACCAGCGGCTCGCGGGTGTCGACGACCGGCGCGGCGAACGAGGTGGTCAGCGGCCCGCCGTCACCGGGCACCCCGGTCTTGCCGGCGAACCACTCCCGTTCGGCGTCGATCAGGGTCACCGTGGCCATCGGCGTGCCGAGGACGGCGCCGGCCAGCCGGGTCAGCTCGTCCAGCACGACCGGGCGCGGGCCGCCGAGCAGGCGGTAGCTGTGCACCGCCGCGAGGCGGGCGTCTTCCCCTACTGCGTTCACATCGGTGTCCGTTCCTCGGCCGGCAGCCGACGGGATCTCCGCCGTGGCTCGTGGATCGTCATTCGGCAGGACCGGCGAGGGGCTTGAGGAGTTCGCCGGACCGAAATCCGGTTCCGGCAACCCTCAGTCATCGCCCGGAACAGGCGATAGGAAGCCACGTACCCCGAAGGCCGGTCAGTCGAAGGAGGGCCACGATGCGGACCGAGCTGTACCGGTCGAGCGATGCCGACACCATCAAGAAGCCGACGTTGTTGCTCGTCGACGACGACGACGTGATGCTGGAGACGCTCTCCATCCAGCTGGGCCGCGACCACCGGCTGCTGATGGCCGGGGACGCCGAACAGGCGCTGAAGCTGCTCGCCGCCAACGAGAACGTCGCCGCGGTGGTCAGTGACGTGAAGATGCCCGGCATGGACGGCATCGAGCTGCTCGGGAAGATCCAGCAGGACTACCCGGACGTGATCCGCATCCTGCACAGCGGCCACGGCGACATGAAGACCGTGATCGCCGCGATCAACTCCGGCGGCGTCTACCGGTACCTGGCGAAACCGGCCACCCGCAGCGACATCATGGACGCGATCAAGGGCGCCGTCACCCGGCACGACCACGCGATGGCCGAGCGCAAGATGGTCGACACCACGCTCAAGACCAGCGTGCAGGCCCTCTTCGGGATCCTCGAGCTGTCCAGCCCGCTCGGTTTCGCCCGGGCCGGCCGGATCCGCAAGCTGGTCGGCGAGCTCACCGCGGCCCTCGAGCTGGACGGGCTGTGGGAGATCGAGGTCGCCGCGATGGCCTCGCAGATCGGCGCGGTCAGCGTGCCGGCCGAGGTGATGAGCAAGCTCACCGAGGGCGCCAACCTCACGCTGGACGAGCAGCGGATCGTCAACGCGATGCCGGGGATGGTGCTTCCGCTGATCAAGGACATTCCGATGATCGAGGACGTGGTGTCCACGGTCCGCGGGCTGGCCGGCGAGAAACCCCCGGCGGGCGGCTGGTCGCCGCTGGTGGAGGGCGCGATCAGCGTGGTACGCACGGCCATCGAGTACGACACGGCGGCCGCCCGGTCCCGTACGCCGGAGATCGCCATCCACTCGCTGACCAAGCAGGGCACCTGCGCGCCGCACGTGCTGGCCGCGCTGCGCCAGGTCAAGGGCGTGGTGAGCCCGGACAGCAACAGCACGCACGCCTACGCCATCGCCGAGCTCCAGGTCGGGATGCGGCTGGCCCAGGACGTCATGGCGACCAACGGCCTCGTGCTGATCGGCAGCGGCACGGTGGTGACCGAGGCGATGCTCGACCGCCTGGTCAACTTCTCCCGGGTGGTGGGTCTGATCGAGCCGGTGCTCACCGCCGCCTGACCCGCACCCCATCAGGAGGTCCGTTCGAACTCGACCGTCAGCGCCCGGACCGCCCGCAGCGCGCCGTCGGTCTCGGCGCGCAGGCGGTCACCCGTCGGACCGGGGTCGGTGACGGCCCCGGCGCGGGCGGCGTCCTCCACCCGCGAGCAGATCGCCGCCAGCCCGTCGGCCCCGATGTTCGCGGCCGACCCCTTCAGGCTGTGCGCGTGCTCCCGGACCGGCGCCGGGTCCCCCTCGTGCAACAGGCGGACCAGCTCGTCCGCCGCGAGAGGGGCCTTCGCGGCGAACGAACGGAGCAGCCGGAGCACCAGAGCCAGTTCGGCGGGCGACGGTTTCGGCTCGACCAGATCGGCGAGCCGGGCCCGTACGCCGGCCACCCGGGCGAGATCCTCCGGCTGCGTAGCGGTCTCCATCCGCTCATAGTGCGCCCGGCCGGCGGCTACAAGCGGTATTTTGCGGGGATTACGCCCCCCAGCCGGCCTGGGTTCCGCCCACCCGCTCGGCGGCTGCCGTCTGCGCGTACCCCGATGCTCCGAAAGCCTTGACCGGATCGCGCGGCAGCCCCCGTGCCTCCCGCCGGTCCGCGAGCGCCGGCCGCACGTCGGTCTCGTAGGCGTCCATCAGCACCTGGTGCGCGCCCAGCACGTCACCCTCGCGCTGCGCGGTCGCCAGCGCCGCCTGGTCCACCTGCAGAGCCTTGGCGAGAGCCTGCTCGACGTTGAGGACCGACAGGATCTGGCCCGGGATCTTCTCCTCGATGTTGTGGCACTGGTCGAGCATGAAGTTGACCCGCGACTCGGGCCGGTGCGCGTCCGCCGCCACGATCTCCGACATGATCCGGAACAGCTGGAACGGGTCGGCCGAGCCCACGATCAGGTCGTCGTCGGCGTAGTAGCGCGAGTTGAAGTCGAACGCGCCGAGCCGGCCCTGCCGCAGCAGCTGCATCACGATGAACTCGATGTTCGTTCCCGGCGCGTGGTGTCCGGTGTCCAGCACGACCGTCGCCCGCTCACCCAGCGCCAGGCAGTGCAGCAGCGACGTGCCCCAGTCCGGGATGTCGGTGGAGTAGAAGTACGGCTCGAAGAACTTGTACTCCAGCAGGATCCGATGGTTGTCGTCGGACGCGTCGTAGATCTCCCGCAGCGCCTCGGCCAGCCGCTCCTGACGGCCGCGCAGCGAGTCCTGGCCCGCGTAGTTGAGGCCGTCCGGCAGCCAGATCTTCAGATCCGTCGACCCGGTCTGCCGCATCACGTCCAGGCACTGCAGGTGGTGGTCGATCGCCTTGCGGCGGATCGCCGGGTCCGGGTTGCACAGCGAGCCCAGCCGGTAGTCGTCGTCCTGGAAGACGTTCGAGTTGATCGCGCCGATCCGCACGCCCAGCTTGTCGGCGTGCGCCTTCAGGTCGGCCCAGTCGTCGACCAGGTCCCACGGGATGTGCAGCGAGACCCGGTTGGCCAGCCCGGTCAGGCGGTTCACCTGCGCGGCGTCGGACAGCTTCTCGTACGGGTTGCGTGGCCCACCGGGACGGGTGAAGACCTTGAACCGGGTGCCCGAGTTCCCGTACGCCCAGCTCGGGACCTCGATCGTGAAGCCGTCCAGACCGTCGAGGTTCATGATGTGGTACCTCCGTACCGTCGATTGGTGAGCCCGTTCAACAGCGCGGCGAACACCAGCACCGCGCCGAGCGCGAGGAGCTGGTACTGCGAGCCCTCGTTGCCGACGAAGGCCAGCAGGATGCCGGCGTTGAGCCAGACGATGAGCAGAGTTGCCAGCACGACCCCGGCGACCCGGCCGATGCCACCGGTGATCGCCACACCGCCGAGGACGGCGATGGTGATGGCGGGCAGGGCCATGCCGTTGCCGGAGACGCCCGCGTCCGGGCGGGCCGAGGCGAACTGTCCCACGGTCACCACGGCCACCAGGCCGGAGATCAGACCCGCGTAGACGTACGCCTTGAACCGCGTGTCCCGGACCGGCAGGCCGGCCCAGCGAGCGGCGACGTCGTTGGTGCCGATCGCGTAGAGACGCCGCCCGTACGCGGTGCGGGCCAGCAGCAGCCAGACCGCCACCACGGTGGGCAGCAGGAACGTGAAGATGCCCAGCGGCACGTTCGGGACGTACTCGCCGAACAGCGGCAGCTCCACCGACTTGCTCAGGGAGAACAGCTCCTGGATCGGCTTCGTGCTGATCGGCTGCTGGTCGTTGACTACGATCGCGAGGCTCTTGTACGCGTAGAACGTCGCGAGCGTGGCGATCAGCGCCGGGAAGCCGATCCAGGAGACCAGGAAACCGTTGATCGCGCCGAGGAACGCGCCGAACCCGGCCGTGGCCAGGATCGCCAGCCACAACGGCCAGCCCCATTCGCCGTACGCGAAACCGAACACCATGCCGGCCAGGCTCACCATCGCGCCCACGCTCAGATCGATGCCGCCGCGTCCGGAGAGGATCACCAGCATCTCGGCCAGGCCCAGCATGGCCAGGGGGACCGCGCTGATCAGGCTCGCCGACATGTAGTCGAAGTCGTACGGCGCGGTCAGGTAGCCGCCCGCGTCGTTGATGAAGAACGTGACGACCACAACGACGATGAGCAACGCCAGCAGCGCGATGCGCTGAGTGAGGAGGATGCGGAGGTAGTCCGTCCTCTCCGTCTTTTTCATTGTTGGGGCGGTCACCGGCTCCTCCTCGCCCGCGCCCGCAGCAGGTCGGCGCCGACCGCCACGATGATGAAGATGCCGACGAACAGGTCGGACAGCTGCGAACGCCAGCCCAGCTGGGTCACGCCGGACGCCACCGACTGCACCAGCAGCGCGCCCAGCAGAGTGCCGAGAACCGAGCCGCGGCCGCCCATGATGCTCGTGCCGCCGATCACCACCGCCGCGATCACCGCCAGCTCCTTGCCGGAACCGACCGACTGATCGAGCGTCGACGTGCCCTGCGCGATCACGAAACACGACGCGAGACCGACGAGCACCCCGGTCAGCACGTACGCCAGCAGCACCCGCCGCTGCACCCGGACACCCGCGAGCCGGGCCGCCTGCGCGTCGCCGCCGATCGCGAAGAAGTGCCGGCCACCGGCCGTGTGCCGCAGATACCACCAGGCCACCGCGGTGATCACCAGGGTGATCAGGAAGGCGTGCGGGATGCCGAGGGTACGGCCGTCCGGCCCCCGCCCGAAGAACGCGAGCGTCGCCGGGATGCCGTTCACCGTGCCCGAGCCGAAGATCCGCAAGCCGAGGAACATGAACAGGTTCGCCGTGCCGAACGTGATGATGATGGCGTGCACCCTGCCGTACGCGATGAGCACGCCGTTGACCAGGCCCAGCAGCCCACCCGCGGCGATCGACAGCAGCACCGCGACGCCGAGGCTCACCCCGTCGGTCCCGACCAGCGCCTTCGCGGTCAGCACCGAGCACACCATGATCGCGCCACCGACCGAGACGTCGATGCCGCCGGTGATGATCACGATCGTCATGGCCACACCGACCAGCGCCACCGGGGCGGTCGCCACCAGCAGAGGCTGAATCGACCCGGCCGTCAGGAAGGCCGGCGTGCTGACGGCGAGGGCGGCCCACAGCACGACGATGACCCCGACGAGCACGATCTCCTGCCCGGTGACCGGGCTCGGCAGCACCCGCCGCTTGATCTTCGCTTCCGCAACCGCGGTCATTCGCCACCTCCCGCGGCCGTCCGGTTTGTGTCGCTGCTTTCGGTGGCTGTCCGGTTCGTCTCGCGGCTCTCGGTGGCCGTCCGGTTCGTCTCGCGGTTTCCGGCGGTGGGCGCGGGGTTTGTCTCGCTGCCGCCCGCGGCTGCTGCCAGCAGGTCGACCTGGCTGGCGTCGGGGCCGAACTCGTCGGTCGTCGTGCCGCCACGGACCACCTGGATGCGGTCGGCGATGCGCAGCGCCTCCGGCAGGTCGGACGTCACCACCAGGACGGCGGTGCCCTCCTCGGCGAGTTCGGTGATCAACCGGTGGATCTCCTCCTTGGCGCCGACGTCGACACCCTGCGTCGGCTCGGCCAGGACCAGCACTCTCGGCCGTTCCACGAGCTGCCGGGCCAGGACCACCTTCTGCGCGTTGCCACCGGACATCGCGCTGATCGCCTGCCGCTCGTGCGGCGTCTTCACCGCGAGCCGTTCGATCAACTTCAGGGCCACGGCTTTCTCCCGCGCCCGGTCCACCCAGACACCGAACTTCGACAACAGCTTGAGATGACCCGCCGAGATGTTGAAGGCGATCGACTGGAAGCCGAACATCCCCTCGACCTTGCGGTTCGCCGGCAACAACGCGATGCCGAGCCGTTGTGCATGCTCGGGATTCCTGATGTTGACTTGACTTGAGTTGATCAATATTTGTCCATGTGTACTGCGATCAATGCCGTACACGCATGCCGCGATCTCGGAGACTCCACTGCCGACGAGTCCGTACAGTGCGACGATCTCGCCCGCCTTGACGCTCACGTCGACGTCCCGGAACTTGCCGTCCCGGCTGAGGCTCTTGAGCTCCAGAACCGCCGGACCGTCCGGCACCTCGCGATGTGGACGGGAGTCCGACAACTCCTCTCCCACCATCAGGTGGGCGATCTGCCGTACGCTCAGATCCTTGATCGGATAGGTCCCGATGGTCCGCCCGTCGCGCATGACCGTGACCTCGTCGGCGATCCGGAACAGCTCGTCCAGCCGGTGCGAGATGTAGATGACCGCCACGCCGGCGGCCGTCAGCCGGCGTACCACGTCGAAGAGCACCTCGATCTCGGCGTCGGTCAGGATCGCCGACGGCTCGTCCAGGATCAGCACCTTCGCGTCCGCGGCCAGCGCCTTCGCGATCGACACCTGCTGCTGCTCGGCCACCGACAGGGTGCCCACCTCGGCGGTCGTGTACCGCTCCGGCAGCCCGAGCAGCTCCAGCAGTTCGACCACCTTCGCGTTCTGTGCCGCCCAGTCGACCCGTCCGGCCTTCTTCAGCTCGCGGCCGAGGAAGATGTTCTCCGCGACCGTCAGCTCCGGGAACAACTGGGGCTCCTGATAGACGGTGGCGATGCCGAGCGCGATCGCCGCCGTCGTCGAGCCGAGCTTGACGGGCTCGCCCTCGAACTCGATCTCGCCGGTGTCGGCGACCTCGGCCCCCGCCACGATCTTGATCATCGTGGACTTGCCGGCGCCGTTCTCACCGACCAGGGCGTGGACCTTGCCCGCCCGTACCGTGAAATCGGCGTGCTGGATGGCCCGGACCGCGCCGAACCGCTTCGAGACAGCGGTAAGGCGCAGCCGCGGGGTTTCGATCTTGTCGGTCATCAGTAGTTGAACTGGTCGACGTTCTTGTCGGTGATCGCCAGCGCCGGACCGAGGAGCAGCATCTTGTTCGCCTCGGTGTAGGCGACCGCGGACAGCTCGCTCGACACGTTGTTGGTCGCCGCGAACGGCTTGTTCTGCGCGATCTGGGCGCCCGCCCACGCGGTCAGGTAGCCGAGGTTCTCCACGTCCCAGAGGATCGCGGCGGTCGACGACTTGTCCTGCAGGTACGGCTTCATCGCCTGCGGCGTGCCCAGGCCCACCGTGAACACCTTGCCGATCTTGCCGGCGTCCTTGACCGCCTGCGCCACACCCGGCGCGGACGACGTGCACTCGCCGACCAGGCCGGTCAGGTCCGGGTGCGCGTTCATCAGATCGGTCGCCATCTGCGTCGCCTTCGCCTGGTCCTCACCGGCGTAGACGATGTCGACGATCTCGGCCTCCGGGTACTTCTCCTTGGTGTACGCCTTCTGGACCTCGATCCAGGAGTTGAGGTTCTCCGCGGTCTGGCCGCAGGAGACGATCGCGTACTTGCCCTTGCCGCCCATCGCGGTGAGCAGCGAGTCGGTCAGCCCCTGGCCGATGCCCTCGGCGGTGGCCTGGTTGACGAACACCTCCCGCACGCTCGACGGAGCGTCGGTGTCGGCGGTCGCCACGTGGATGCCGGCGTCCTTCGCCTGCTGCAGCAGCGGCGCCATGCTGTCCGGGTCGTTCGGCGCGACGATCAGGGCGTCGACCTTCTGCTGGATGTACGACCGGACGATGTCGGCCTGCGCGGCGGCGTCGGCCTGGGTCGGACCCTGGTAGAGCCACTCCACGTTGCCGAGCGCGGCAGCTGCTTCCTTGCCGCCGGCGTTCATCGCCTCGAAGTAGGGAACACCCTGCAGCTTCGGGACGAAAGCCACCTTGTAGGTCTTCTTGCCCGCGTCGCCCGAGGCGGCGGTGTCGGTGTCGTTCTTCTTGGTGCAGCCGGTCAGAGCTATGGCGGCCGTCGTGGCCATGACGACGGCAGCGGTAAACCGAGGACGCATGACGCCTCCTGATAAAGGGTTCTTGAAACGTTCTATCTGAGGTGTGAGTCACGTTACGAGGCTGTTAGGGCAGGGTCAAGAGTTGATTCCCAGGGTGCCCACGATTTCTTCTCGGAGTGGGCCAATCGCCTCAGGACTCATCCTGATACGTTTCAAGATGCGACGTGGTCACCCTGTTTCGTACTGTCGCTACGCTCCCGCCCGATCCCGATCCCGATCCCGATCCCGATCCCGATCCCGGATTCCGATCCCGGATTCCGATCCCGATCCCGCGCCCCGCGCCCGGATCCCCGCACTCGGATCCCCGCACCCCGCGCCCGTGTTTCGGTGATCCATGTTCCGCGTTCCGCGGCCCGTACTCCGTGCCCGGATCCCCGCGCCCCGATCCCCGCGCTCCGTGTTCCGCGCTCGTGCTCCGTGCTTCGTGTTTCGCGTTCCGCGCTCGTGCTTGGTGCTCCGCGCCCGGGCTCCGCGTTCCGCGCTCGTGCTCCGCGTCCGTGCTCCGCGTCCGTGCTCCGCGTCCGTGCTCCGCGTCCGTGCTCCGCGTCCGTGCTCCGCGTCCGTGCTCCGCGTCCGTGCTCCGCGCTATGTGCCCGCGCCATGCTCCGCGTTCCCTGCCCGCGCCATGGTCCGCGTTCCGTGGCCGCGCCATGGTCCGCGTTCCGTGGCCGCGCCATGGTCCGCGTTCCGTGGCCGCGCCATGCTCCGCGTTCCGCGCTCCGAACTCCGGGGCCCTGGCCGTGTGTTTCGTCTGGTTGGACGTGCGGGGGAACGTGGTTCGCGGCTGTGGTTCGGGAGCGCGGACGTCCGCGAACGGCACTGGGCCCCGCCGGAGAGTGGCGGGGCCCAGTGCCGTTCGCGGAGTCTGTCAGCGGCGTCTTCTGATCACTGCGGCGATCGCTGCCGCCACCGCGAGTGCGGCGGCGACGAAGGCGTAGCGGTTCCGGTTCGTGGCAGGGCTGTGTGGCATGTCGGTGCTGGTTGCGTCGGGGCGGCCGCGGAGCGTACCGATGGCTTCGGAAGCTCGGCTCGGCAGTGTGCTGATCGCGGTGCCGGCCCGTCCGGCGGCCTCGGCCGCCGCCTCGACCAAGTGGACCTTCGTCTCGGCGGACCGTTGTTCCTCATGGGCCGGGGATCCAGGCCGCGGGCCGCCCGCCGTCGTTGAACCGGCATGTGCCGAATCGGCGCTCTCCGAGCCTTTGCCGCGGATGGCGCCGGTCGCCGTTTCCGCTTTGGCCGCGATCGAGCCGGCCGCCTCCGCCACCTTGCTCTTCGCGCCGGACGCTGCGTCGGTCATCTTGCTCTTCGTCCCGGACGCTGCGTCGGCCACCTTGCTCCTGGTCCCGGACGTGGCTTCGGTCAGCTGGGCCTTCTTCTCCGCCGCCGTCTCGGCGAGGTGTGCCTTCTTCTCGGTGGCGGCCTCGACCAACTGGTTCTTCTTCTCGGTCGCGGCTTCGGTCAGTTGGTTCTTCTTCTCCGTTGCCGCTTCGATCAGCTGCTCCTTCTTATCGACGGCGGCCTCCTTGACCCGGCTCGGGACATCGATCTTGGCCACCAGCGCGGCCGCGGTCTCACCCATCTCGGCGCGGGTCTGCTCAATCTCGGCCCGCAGCGCCTCCGCCTTGTCCTCGGCGTCGCCTTGCCCGTTGCGCGCTCGTTCGGCTGCGGCATGCACCTCGTCGGCCGAGCTGGCAGCGGTTCCTTCGGTGGCGTTGACGGGCGTTCCCGCACCCGCTGCGGCTTGAACGTCTCCCGCCGAGCCCTTTGCCGCTGTACCCGCCCTCGGTTCCGTGGTGCCGCCGCGCGTTGCGGCAGCGTGCTCGTGTTGAGCCGGGTGTGGCGTGCTACTTGCGCCGGTCATCTGTGCGGTGGTGCTGCCGGGTGTTTCGGCAGCGTGGGTGTGGTGGGCTGTGCTGCCTGTCGTCGCTGTGCCCGTTTTCTGTGCGGTGGTGCGGCCCGGTGTTTCGGCAGCGTGGGTGTGGTCGGTGGAGCCCGGCGCGGTTGGCGTTGCCGCTGTGCCGGTCCTCTGTCCGGTGGTGCTGCTGGGCTTCCCGGCAGTGGCCGGCGGCGTTGCCGCGCGAATGCGGTCGGTCGGACCCGGCGGAATGCGTGTCCCGGCACCGGAAGAGGTCCCGGAAGAGGCTCCCGGAGAAGTCGCGGAAGTGGCGCCGGAACCAGCCCCGGAAGAGGTGCCGGAAGAGGTCCCGGAAGAGGCTCCCGGAGAAGTCGCGGAAGTGGCGCCGGAACCAGCCCCGGAAGAGGTGCCGGAAGAAGTCGCGGACGCGGCGCCGGAACCAGCTCGGGAAGAGGTCGCGGAAGCGGCGCCCGAAACAGCCCCGGGAACTGCGCCGGAAGAGGTCCCGGAAATGGCTCCGGGAGAAGTCCCGGAAGCGGCGCCGGAACCAGCCCCGGAAGAAGTCCTGGGAGCGGCGCCTGAGGAAATCCCAGAAGCGGCGCCGGTCCCGCCGGCGGATGTCGAGGCAGACCGACCCGCGGCAGGGCCCGACTGCGTGGTCGAGTGACCGTGGCCGGGCCGACTCGGACCGGTGTGGGTCCCGGGCCCGCCGGTCGTGGCCGTCTCTCCGGAGGAACCCGTTCCGGTAGAACCCCCCTGGTGCGCGGCTTCGGCTGCGAACCCCGTGTTGTTGTCGGGCCGGATGTCGCCCCATTCTCCCGTCGTCGCCTGAGCTCCCACCTCGGTCGGTGAGATGCCGGCACCGCCTTCGGCACCACTCATTTCGGGCCGGACCCCGGATCCGCTCGGATGTGCGGGAGCGGAACGGCTGCCGGTCTCCCGGTGATCGGCCGCAGCGTCCGGCCCGGTTCCAGTGCCGCCGGAGGCCGTCGCCGGCCGCGGCGGCTTGCCGGGTGGTGGGTTGCCGGGCGGTGGGTTGCCGAAAGGTGACAGCGGCGCGGGAACCGGTGCCCGGCCCGTTGCCCGTCCCGCGGCCTCCGATGCGGCGGCGTTTCCCGAGGTGGGCGAGGGTTTCGGTGCCGAACCGGCGCTCATCGTCGTAGGTTTCGGCACGTCCGGGTTCCCGGAGCCCGCCGACGTGGCGGGCGTTGCCCCGGGCGGGTTGCCGGAAGCCGCGGTCCCGGCTGTCCCTGGGCCGCTCGGCATCCCCGAAGCGCCGGATGTGGGTGTTCCCCGAGAATCCGACGCGCCCGCGGCCACGGTCTTGGGAGTTGGCCCCGGCGCCCCCGAACCGCCCGCCGGCGTGCTCGACGACCTCGTGGTCACGGTGCTGCGTGAACCAGGGCCGGGCGTCACCGTACTGTGCTGCCCGGTTCCTGGCCGGTCACCGCCCCCGGACGCGGCCGGCTGCGGCGGCTTCACGGCATGGCCGCCGCCGGTGGACGGCATGTCGGCGGTGTGACCGGACGAGGACGGCGGGCCGGGCTTAGGCTGTGCCGTTCCGGCCGGCGGCGTCTGCGGCCCCGGTGCGGCGGACCTCGGCTGTGCCGCGCCGGTGTGCGGTGCCGCGCCGGTGTGCGGTGCCGACGTGGGCGAGGGCGACTGCCCCGTACCGGATGAGGTCGGGGTTTGGCCCTCGGCCGGGGCGCGGCTCGACGCGGGTGGGCCCGGTTTCGGGCGGTTGCGGCCCGGCGACGGTCGGCGGGCCTCGGAGCGGCTGCGGTTCGGGACGCTCATGAGCGTGCCCCACGACGGGCGGCGGCCATGAACTCGTTCACGTCACGGCGACCGCTGGCGATCGCGGCTTCCGGGGTCGGCGGCACCGCCTGCTGTACCTCCCGTTTCCCGGCGAGCGCGGCGATCCCCGCGCCGGCGAAGAGCACCACCGCCACGATGAGGGCGGCCGCCCATACCGGCATGACCAGCGACAATGCCGCACCGGCGGTGACGAGCAGCGCGCCGACGCCGTACAGGGCGATCACCCCGGCGCCCCCGAGCAGGCCCGCGCCCTTGCCGGCTTTCTTGCCCTTCTCGGTCATCTCGATGCGAGCCAGCGCCAGTTCGTCACGGACCAGAGTGGTCACCTGCTCGCTGAGCCGGCTCACCAGTTCCGCGGTCGAATGATCGGCTCGTGCGTCTGTGTGGGTCATCATCCCTCCGTCCTGCACGGTTGTCTCTGGAGACGTACCCACCCCAATCCTGACTAATCGCCCGCCGCCGGTGCCGTCGAATCCGGTAAGTGCAGGTCCGGAGGCAGCGAATGCCCGTTATGCGGCTTGGTGCAAGTAGGGGTCCGCTTGATGTGTGCGCGCGACGGGTATAACGGTGCGCATGCCTGATGCGCCCGTGCTGCTCGCCGGACGGTACCGGCTGGGCGCGAGCCTGGGCCGCGGTGGAATGGGCCAGGTGTTCCTGGCCCGTGACGAGACGCTCGAGCGGGACGTCGCGATCAAGGAGATCGACCAGCAGCTCGGCACGGACGGCGGGGCGTCGGCGCGGCGCACACTCCGAGAGGCCCGGGCGGCGGCGCGGATCAATCACCCCAACGTCATTCAGGTGTACGACGTATTGCAGCTCGACGACCGCACCTGGATCGTCATGGAGTACGTGCCGAGCCGATCGCTCCGTGAGGAGATCGCCGAACAGGGACGGCTCGACCCGTATCGTGTCGCCCGGATCGGCCTGGAACTGCTCGGGGCGTTGCGCACCGCGCACCGTCTCGGCGTCGAGCACCGCGACGTGAAACCGGCGAACGTGCTGCTCGCCGACGACGGCCGAGTGCTGCTCACCGACTTCGGCATCGCGGCCGTCGACGACGACGGAGTGATCAGCCGCTCCGACATCCTGGTCGGATCCCCGCAGTTCATGGCGCCGGAGCGGGCGCAGGGAGCGCCGAGCGGCCTGGAGGCCGACCTGTGGTCGCTGGGCGCCACGCTGTACGCCGCGATCGAGGGCCGCTCGCCCTACCAGCGCGGCTCGACGATGGCGACACTCGCCGCCCTCGCCACCGAGGAACCGGACCCGCCGACCCACGCGGGCGTGCTGCGGCCGCTGCTCGACGGCCTGCTCCAGAAGGATCCCGCCGCCCGGATCAGTGCCGAGGACGCCGAGAACGTGGCCCAGGCCATCCTCGCCGACCTGACCGCCTCCGGCGAAGCTCCGCCGGGCCAGCAAGCAAGACCCTCGGGCCTGGCCGGGTTCGCCGCAAGCCTCCCGTCGGTGTTCCGGATCCCGCGTCCTCGGTCCTCCGGCGAACCCTCGGCCGGCTCCGGCAGCCGCTCCAAAGGCGCCACGGGTACGCCCTCGTCGGCCCCCGACGTCGCCTCCGGTCGTGCTCAGGTCCCGCGCCCGAAGCCGCGGGCCGCGAGCGCTCAAGCGGCGAGGGCGGAGGCCGCGAGGGCGGAGGCTGCGAAGGCGGTGGCCGCGAGGGCGGAGGCCGCGGAGGCGGAGGCTGCGAGGGCGGTGGCCGCGAGGGCGGAGGCCGCGGAGGCGGAGGCTGCGAAGGCGGTGGCCGCGAGGGCGGAGGCCGCGGAGGCGGAGGCTGCGAAGGCGGTGGCCGCGAGGGCGGAGGCCGCGGAGGCGGTGGCCGCGAGTGCGGTGGCCGCGAGTGCGGTGGCCGCGAGGGCGGAGGCCGCGAGGGCGGAAGCGGCCAGGGCGGAAGCGGCCAGGGCGGAAGCGGCCAGGGCGGAAGCGGCCAGGGCGGAAGCGGCCAGGGCGAAGGCCGCGCAGGTGGGGACGGCGAAGGCGGAAGCAGCGAAAGCGGCTGCTGAAAGGGCTGAGGCGGCCAAGGCGGATGCTGCGAGGGCTGACCTCGTGACGGCAGACGCGGCAAAGGCGGAGACTGCCGGGGCGACAGCAGCGCGGGCGGACGCCGCCGAGGCTGAGGCGACCACGTCGGAATCCGTCGACGCTGACGACGCGAAGGCGCCGGTCGCGAAGTCGGACGCGGCGAAGGCTGGGGCGGCGAGTGGTGCGAGGGCTGAGGTAGCGAAGCCGGAAGAGATCGCGGCGACGGCGGCGCAGGCGAACGTTGCGAAGGCTGAGACCGCAGAGCCCGAATCGGTTGAGGCTGACGCCGCGGACGCCGGGGCTGCGCGGGCGGGAGAAGCGGCGGCTGAGGCGGCGGGCGTCGAGGCCGGTGTTGCGAAGGCGGAGGCTGTCGGGGCTGATGCCGTGAAGGCGGAGGTCGCGAAGGCGGAGGCCGTCGGGGCTGATGCCGTGAAGGCGGAGGTCGCGAAGGCGGAGGCCGTCGGGGCTGAGGCCGCGAAGGCGGGGGTCGCGCGCGGGAGCTCGGCGAGGGCTGAGGCGGCGAGTGTCGAGGGTGTCGAGGCCGCGGCAGCCCGGGCGAACGTCGCGGGGACCGAGGCTGCGAAGCCGGAGTCCGTTGAGGCTGACGCTGCGAAGACGCGCGCGGCGGAGACAGTAGAGCCGGGCGCTGCGAAGGCCGAGGGGACAACGGCAGGGGACGCCGAGGCCGACGCCGCGAGTGCCGCGGTCGCGAAGGCGGAGGCTGTCGCTACTGACGCGGCGGAGGCTGAGTGGTCAGGAACCGCCACGGCAGATGGCACGGAGGCGGAGTCCGCAGACGCGGATGACGTGAGAGCTCAGCCGGCGGCCGTGGACACCGCGGAGTCGGAGGATGCGAAGGCGGACACGGCCACGGCCGTGGGTTCGGATGGCGGCGCGGTGGGGGCGGCTGTCGGCGGACCCGGCGGTGACTCGTCCGATCGCGGCGCGGTGGGGGCGGCTGTCGGCGGACCTGGCGGTGACTCGTCCGATCGCGTCGTGCTGGGGGCGGCTGTCGGCGGATCTGGCGGTGACTCGTCCGATTCGCGAATCGTGGCTGGGGACGGCGGCGAGGCCGAGGGATCGGAGACGGCCGGTGGCGGCAAGGACTCGCTCGAGGCGGAGGCGGGCCTAGGAACCGCGCCGGATGCGTCGCCGCGCGGAGAGTCGGAGGTCGCGTTGGCTGCTTCGGGCGCCGGACCGGTCGCTGACAAGTCCGAGGCCGGGCCGGGAAGGGCCGCGAGCCTGGAGCCGGGGCAGCGCGCGCCGGATGGATCGGATGGCTCGCCGGTGGTGGAGCCGCCACTGGCGGACACCCGCGTGGGGCCGGCGATTGGGCGGGGGCGAGTCGAACCGCGTGTGACCGGAATCGATCACCGCAGGCGTCGGCTGATCGTGGTGGTGGCGGCGGTGCTCGCGGTGGTTCTCGCGGCCGGAGGTGTGTGGGCGCTGACCGGGCGTTCGGACACTCCGGAGGCCCAGCCGGCACCGTCGGCCGCGGCACCGGGCGCCGGTGCGACCGTGTCGGCCTCGCCCGGCCCGTCGGCGTCGGCGGGGGGCGATGCGGCGCAAGCTCCGCCGCCGGCCAGTCCGAGTCCGGCCGAGAGCGGAAGCGGCGACGGCGACGGGGACGGGGACGGCGGTCAGGGCGCCCGGCCGCAGCTTCCGGCCGGGTGGGTCGAGTACACGGACCGGACCGGGTTCTCGCTGTACGTCCCGGCGGGCTGGAAACGGTCCAAGGAAGGGACGATGGTGTACTTCCGGGGAGACGGGAAGATCCTCGGCATCGACCAGACCGACCAGCCGAAGTCGAACCCGGTGAAGGACTGGCGCACCCAGGCCGACAATCGTGTCGCGGGTGGTGACTTCCCGGACTACCGGGAGGTGCACATCGAGGCGGTGGACTACTTCATCAAGGCCGCCGACTGGGAGTTCACCTTCATGCGCGACGGTGTGCGCCGGCACGTCAACAACCGCGGCACGGTGGTGGCGGACGACAAGGCCTACGGCATCTACTGGCAGACCCCGGACTCCGAGTGGAACGACTCCCGCGACGATCTCCAGCTGGTCTTCGACAGCTTCGTCCCGGCGAAGAGCTGACCACCCGCGCCGACGGCCGGGGGGCGGGGCCAGGGGTGCAGGGTCGGTCGTGGGCCGCCGGAGTCAGGACCGGTGGATGCCGAGCAGGCGGTTTCCGCTGATCGACGCCGGGAAGGGATCGTCGATGATCAGGGTCTCGTCGCCTTCGGCCACCGCATAGGTCGTGTAGCCGTCAGGCCCCAGGCGGAAGAGATGCAGGGTGACCGACTCGTATGTGGTCATCTCCGGCTCGACGAGTAGGTACCACCCGATCTTCGCGGCGGCGTAAAGCTCCTTCTTCAGCACGCGGTCCGTCGTGGTGTTGCTCGGCGAGGCGATCTCGCAAGCGAGCAGGACATCGGAAGCGTCCACCATCGTCACCACTCGTGGACCGCGGGCAATGATGAGATCGGGTCTCGTCACCGTTCCGGCCGCCAGCCGGACGTTCATGTCGGCGAGGATCCAGAGGCGGGCAGCGTCGGCCCCGGGCAGGAGGCCGGCGGCCAGCCGAACGCTGATCTGCTGATGCGGTGCGTTCGGTCGTGGCGTCACCCAGAGGCTCCCGTCGAACAACTCGATCCGATGGTTCGTCTCACCGAGCGCGAGGAACTCCTCCTCGGTCCAGGGGCCCATGTGGTCGCCGAGGGAGGACGGACTATCGCATGCGCTCATACCGGCATGGTCGCACGCCTACCTGGCATGAAGCAAGTCGTGATGCGTCAACGGGGGACGGGCTGGGTGGCGGCCCGCGCGGCCGTGGCCAGGCGCTCGGCCACCTCCGCGTGGCCGGTGGCGACCAGCCCGACGGTCACCCGCAGGTGGGGCTCGGCGGCCGCCCCGACCGTGAAGGCGGTCCCCGCCGCCGCCCCGATGCCGGCGCTGGCCAGGCTGAGCAGGGCGGCCTGTTCGTCGGCGACCGGCAGCCAGAGATTGAGGCCCTCGCCGGGCGGCAGCGTGATCCCCGCCGCCGCGAGACCGGAAGTGATCATCCGGCGGCGGCGGGCGTACTCGTCGCGGGCGGCGGCGACCGCGGCGATCGAGGACGGGTCGGTGAGGAGGGTGAGCAGCAGGTGCTGCAGGAGGCGGCTGGTCCAGCCCTGGCCGAGCAGCCGCCGCTCCAGGATCGGGTCGAGGACCGTGGCGGGGCCGCTGATCGCGGCGAGCCGCAGGTCGGGGCCGTGCGACTTGGAGAAACTGCGCACGTGGACGGTCTGCCGGGGGAGGTGTGCGCCGACCGACAGCGGCGGCCCGGAGGAGAGGTCGCCGGCCGAGTCGTCCTCCACCACGTACACCTGCGGCGTTTGACCGAGCACCGCGGCGAGGGCGGCGGACCGCGACGGTGACCACGACGCGCCGGTGGGGTTGAGGGCGCGCGGCTGGAGGAAGACGGCGGCGGGCCGGCGGGTGAGGGCGGCGGCGAGCCGGTCGGGGATCATGCCGTGGGCGTCGGTGGCCACCCCGGCGACCCGTACACCGAGCGTTTCGAGCAGGTCGAGCAGGGGCGGGAAGCACGGGTTCTCGACGAGCGCGAGGTCACCGAGGCGCAGCAGGGCGGTGGCGACGTGGTCGACCGCGTCCATCGCTCCGTCGAAGATCGCCAGGCGTTCGGCGGGGTACGGCCACCGCCCTCGCAGCAGCGCCCCCAGCTCGGGCAGCACCGGCTCGTCGAGGTAGCTGCTCGGGGCGGGGGAGAGGCCGTGCAGCCCGGGCAGCGGCGGCAGCAGCGCGGGGTCGGGCACCCCGGTGGAGAGGTCCAGCGCGAAACCGGACGTCCGCCGCAGGGCTGCCCGATAACGACCGGGGCCGCCGGCGCCGGGGGTGGCGACCACGGTGCCCCGCCGCCCGTCGGTGCGGATGGTCCCGGCCCGCCGCAGGAGCTGCCACGCGGCGTTGACGGTGCTGGGGGAGAGCTGCAGCTCGGTGGCGACCGAGCGCACCGGCGGGAGCTTGAGGCCGCCCGCGAGGGCGCCGTCGCCGACCGCGCGGCTGACCGCTTCGGCCAGTCCGCGAGCGCTGGCAACCGACAGCCGGTCCGTGACGGCCTGGTAAAACATTATGTGACAGTACAATCGAGTCATTGTTCGGTCTAGGGGCGTCACATAATCTCGACGCATGAATCACATCGCGCACTGGATCGGCGGCGCCGAGACCGCCGGCACCTCGGGCCGTGTCGGCCCGGTCTTCAACCCCGCCACCGGCGAGCAGATCGCCTCGGTCGATCTGGCGAGCGCCGCGGAGCTCGACGCGGCCGTGAAGAACGCGAAGGCGGCGGCCCGGGGCTGGCGGGAGGCGTCGCTCTCGAAGCGTTCCGCGGTCCTGTTCAAGTTCCGTGAGCTGCTCGCCTCGCGCACCGGGGAGATCGCCGCGATCGTCACCCGCGAGCACGGCAAGGTCCTCGCCGACGCGGCCGGCGAGGTGGCCCGCGGCCTGGAGAACGTGGAGTTCGCCACCGGCATCCCGCACCTGATGAAGGGCAGCTTCTCCGAGCAGGCCGCCACCGGCGTCGACGTCTACTCGATCCGTCAGCCGCTCGGGGTGGTCGCCGGCATCACGCCGTTCAACTTCCCGGCGATGGTGCCGCTGTGGATGTGCGCGACGGCGATCGCCTCGGGCAACGCGTTCGTGCTCAAGCCCAGCGAGAAGGATCCGTCGGCCGCGCTCTGGCTGGCGACGCTGTGGAAGGAGGCGGGCCTGCCGGACGGCGTCTTCACCGTCGTCAACGGCGACAAGGAGGCGGTCGACGCGATCCTGACGCATCCGGACATCGCGGCGGTCAGCTTCGTCGGCTCGACCCCGATCGCCAAGTACATCTACGAGACCGGCACCGCGCACGGCAAGCGCGTGCAGGCGCTCGGCGGCGCGAAGAACCACATGATCGTGCTGCCCGACGCCGAGCTCGACGCGGCGGCCGACGCGGCGATCAGCGCGGGTTACGGCGCGGCCGGCGAGCGCTGCATGGCGATCTCCGTGGTGGTGGCGGTGGGCGAGATCGCCGACCCGCTGGTCGAGGCGATCGCCGCCCGGCTCCCCAAGATCAAGATCGGCGACGGCACCGACCCCGCCTCCGAGATGGGCCCGCTGATCAGCGCCCAGCACCGGGACAAGGTGGCCGGCTACATCGAGGCCGGGGTCACCCAGGGCGCCACGGTGGTCGCCGACGGCCGGACCGGCGACCTGCCGACGGAGGGCTTCTTCCTGGGCGCCACGCTGCTCGACAACGTCACCCCGGAAATGATCGTCTACACCGACGAGATCTTCGGCCCGGTGCTGAGCGTGGTCCGCGTCGACACGTACGCCGAGGCCCTGGAGCTGATCAACAACAACGAGTACGGCAACGGCACCGCCATCTTCACCCGGGACGGCGGCGCGGCCCGGCAGTTCCAGTTCGACGTCAACGCGGGCATGGTGGGCGTCAACGTGCCGATCCCGGTGCCGGTGGCCTACTACTCGTTCGGTGGCTGGAAGGCGTCGCTGTTCGGCGACACCCACATGTACGGCCCGGACGGCATCCACTTCTTCACCCGCAGCAAGGTCGTCACGTCCCGCTGGCCCGACCCGGGAACCTCGTCGATCGACCTCGGCTTCCCGCAGACTCGTTGAGGATGATCCCGTGAGCACTGAATCGCAGGTGCGCGCCGACGACCGCGCGCACGTCTTCCACTCCTGGTCCGCGCAGGGCCTGATCGACCCGCTGCCCATCGAGAGGGCGCTGGGCAGCCATTTCTGGGACTACAGCGGTAAGAAGTATCTGGACTTCTCGTCCCAGCTCGTCAACATCAACATCGGGCACCAGCACCCGCGCCTGATCGCCGCCATCCAGGAGCAGGCCGGCAAACTGGCCACCATCCAGCCGGCCTTCGCCAACGACAAGCGCGGCGAGGCGGCCCGGATGATCGCCGAGCTCGCCCCGCCGAACCTGAACAAGGTGTTCTTCACCAACGGCGGCGCCGAGGCCAACGAGAACGCGATCCGGATGGCCCGGCTGCACACCGGCCGGCACAAGGTGCTGTCGACCTACCGCAGTTACCACGGCTCGACGGCCACCGCGATCACCGCGACCGGGGACCCGCGCCGCTGGCCGAACGAGCCGGTCGCCGTCGGTGTCGTGCACTTCTGGGGGCCGTACCCCTATCGGTCGCCGTTCTTCTCGAAGGACGAGCACGAGGAGGGGCAGCGGGCTCTGCGGCACCTGCGCGACACGATCGTCTTCGAGGGCCCGGCCACGATCGCCGCGATCCTGCTGGAGACCGTGGTCGGCACCAACGGCATCCTGGTGCCGCCGCCCGGCTATCTGGCCGGGGTGCGGGAGATCTGCGACGAGTTCGGCATCGTCTTCATCGCCGACGAGGTGATGGCGGGCTTCGGTCGGTGCGGCGAGTGGTTCGCGGTCGACCGCTGGGGTGTCGCCCCCGACCTGATCACCTTCGCCAAGGGCGTCAACTCCGGCTACCTGCCGCTGGGTGGCGTGGTGATCTCCGACGCGATCGCCGAGACGTTCCGCGAGCGTCCGTTCCCGGGCGGCCTCACCTACTCCGGGCATCCGCTGGCCTGCGCCTCGGCGGTGGCGAGCATGCAGATCTTCAAGGAGGAGGGGATCGTCGAGCACGCCCGCGCGCTCGGGGACGACATCATCGCGCCCTTTTTGAAAGAGATGTCGGAAAAGCACCCGAGCGTCGGCGACATTCGCGGCCTCGGCGTGTTCTGGGCCGTCGAGTTGGTCACCGATCGGGAGTCCAAAGCGCCTTTGGTACCGTTCAACGCCGCCGGTGCCGCGGCCGCGCCGATGAACGCGGTCGCCGCGGCCTGCAAGGAACGGGGCCTGTGGCCGTTCGTTCACTTCAACCGGCTGCACGTGGTTCCGCCGTGCACGATCACGGCCGGGGATCTGCGCGAGGGCCTCGCGATCATCGACGAGGCGCTGACCGTCGCCGACGGCTATTACGCCGCCTAAAACGCCGGATTACGTAGCTGGAACGGGGTCGGATCTTCTGATTCCGTTTCGGTTTTGGAAATTACTTCGGATTCCCTTGCTAGCTCACTCGTCTGTGTGACAAGGTCCCTCCAGTCCGGGTGAGATCGCCCTAGACGGAAGGCCAAAATCCCTGTGAGCACTCCTGTTCCCGTGCTGCGCAATTTCGTCGCCGGGGCCTTCACCGGCACCGAGGACGGCGTCACGTCCCCGGTGATCGACCCCAGCACCGGGGAGACGTATGCGCAGGCGCCGGTCTCCTCGGCGCGGGACGTCGAGAGGGCGGTGGCGGCCGCCGCACAGGGCTTCGAGGTCTGGCGGGACAGCACCCCGGCCGAGCGGCAGCGGGCGCTGCTGCGCATCGCCGACGCGATCGAGGCGCGGGCCGACGAGATCATCGCGGCCGAGGTCCGCAACACCGGCAAGCCGGTCGAGGCGACCCGCGCCGAGGAGATGGGACCGATCCTCGACGAGCTGCGGTTCTTCGCCGGCGCGGCGCGGATCCTGGAGGGCAAGGCCGCGGGGGAGTATCTGCGGGACCACACCTCTTTCGTACGCCGTGAGCCGATCGGCGTCTGCGCACAGATCACCCCGTGGAACTATCCGATGGTGATGGGTGTGTGGAAGTTCGCCCCCGCCATCGCGGCCGGCAACTCGGTAGTCCTCAAGCCGTCCGACACGACCCCGGTGAGCACGCTGCTGCTCGCCGAGATCGCGAGCGAGTTCCTGCCGCCCGGCGTGCTGAACGTGGTCTGTGGCGACCGGGACACCGGCCGGGCCCTGGTCACCGATCCGATTCCGCAGTTCGTGTCGATCACCGGCTCCACCCGGGCCGGCATGGAGGTCGCCGCGGCCGCCGCCCCCGACCTCAAGCGCGTGCACCTGGAGCTGGGCGGCAAGGCCCCGGTCGTGGTCTTCGACGACGTCGACGTCGCCGCTGTCGCCGCCGCGGTCGCCGGCGCCGGATACTTCAACGCCGGCCAGGACTGCACCGCCGCCACCCGCGTGCTGGTGCACGAGCGGATCGCCGCCGACTTCACCGCGGCGCTCGCCGAGGCCGCCCAGGGCACCAAGGTCGGGCCGCCGAGCGACGCCGACGCCTTCTTCGGCCCGGTCAACAACGCCGTCCAGCTGGACCGGGTCACCGGCTTCCTGAACCGGACCCCGGACCACGCCGAGGTCGTCACCGGCGGCCACCGCGTCGGCGACCGTGGCTACTTCTTCGCGCCGACCGTGGTGGCGGGGCTGCGGCAGCGCGACGAGATGATCCAGGACGAGATCTTCGGACCGGTCGTCACGGTGCAGAGCTTCACCGACGAGGACCAGGCCGTCCGGTGGGCCAACGACGTGCGGTTCGGGCTGAGCGCCAGCGTCTGGACACAGAACCACGGCCGGGCCATGCGGATGTCCCGTCGTCTCGACTTCGGCGCCGTCTGGATCAACACGCACCTACCCTTCGTGTCCGAGATGCCGCACGGCGGATACGGTCACTCCGGTTACGGCAAGGATCTCTCGATGTACGGGTTCGAGGAATACACCCGTATCAAGCATGTGATGAGCTTCAATGACACCCCCGCTCAGAGGTGATGGATGACCACTTCTCCCTCCACGCCGGCGATCGAGTTCGCCGGCGTGCGCAAGGACTACCTGTCGCACGGTGAGGCGGTGCCCGCCGTCAAGAGCCTGGACCTGGCGATCGGACAGGGGGAGTTCTTCTCACTGCTCGGCCCGTCCGGCTGCGGCAAGACCACCACGATGCGGATGATCGCGGGCTTCGAGGAGCCCACCGCCGGCAAGGTCTTCCTGGACGGCCGGGACGTGACCGGGGTCGCGCCGAACAAGCGCGACGTCAACATGGTCTTCCAGTCGTACGCGCTGTTCCCGCATCTCACGGTGCAGCAGAACGTCGCGTTCGGCCTCGAACGCAAGAAGGTCGCGAAGAACGACATCAAGCGCCGCGTCGGCGAGATGCTCGAGATCGTCTCGCTGACCGGCATGGAGCGGCGGCAGCCCAAGGAGATGTCCGGCGGCCAGCAGCAGCGGGTCGCGCTGGCCCGGGCGCTGGTCAACCACCCGCGGGCGCTGCTGCTCGACGAGCCGCTCGGCGCCCTCGACCTCAAGCTGCGCCAGCAGATGCAGATCGAGCTCAAGCGCATCCAGCGCGAGGTCGGCATCACCTTCGTCTACGTCACCCACGACCAGGGCGAGGCGCTCACCATGAGCGACCGGATCGCGGTGATGAACAGCGGCCTCATCGAGCAGCTCGGCTCGCCGCGCGACATCTACGAGCGCCCGTCCACCCGCTTCGTGGCCGGCTTCATCGGCACCTCCAACATCATCGACGGCCGGGTCACCTGGTCCGATCAGGGCTACGCGGTCCTCGAGAAGGGCCCCGGCGAGCGCGTCGTGGTGCCCGTGCCGGCCGGCGTCGCCGTCGGCCGTGACATCGAGGTCTCCGTCCGTCCGGAGAAGATCGACCTGCACCGGACGATTCCGAGCAATGTCAATGGGAGCCTTCTCTCCGGCACCGTCACCGAGGTCGTCTATCACGGGACCTCGACGAATTACACAGTGGCGACCACCGCTGGAACGGACTTCGTGGTGTTCGATCAGAATGCTCACGATGCAGAGGACGTCGCGTCTCGTGGCGAGCGCGTCTTCCTCACCTGGGCCCCGCAGCACTCGTACCCGATCGGAGTCTGATGTTCCCCACCGATAAGCCGAGCCCCTCCCTCCTGCGAGGCATGACGCAGTCGCGGCTCGGTCGCCGTGACGCGCTGCGCCTCGGCGGGTTGTCGGCGATGGGCGCCTTCCTCGCCGCGTGTGGCGTGGAGGGCAAGGGCAAGCCGCAGGCCAGTATTGCCCCCGACGCCGTCGCGAAGTTCTGGAGCGGCAAGACCCAGTCCGGCAAGCTCAACTTCGCCAACTGGCCGCTCTACATGGACCCGAAGAAGCCGGAGCTCAAGAAGTTCACCACGAAGACCGGCATCCAGGTCAAGTACGACGAGGTCATCCAGGAGATGGGCCCCTGGTTCGCCAAGGTCCAGCCGCAGCTGTCGGCCGGGCAGTCGATCGGGTACGACCTGATGGTCATCACCAACTCGATCCAGTTCGGCCAGTTCCGCGACTCCGGCTTCCTCGCTCCGCTGGACCACTCGAAGCTGCCCAACTACGCCGCCAACGCGGCCAAGTCGTACGCCGCCTCCTCGTACGACCCGGGCAACGTCTTCAGCATCCCGTACGCGTCCGGCATCACCGGCATCGCCTACGACCCGTCCAAGATCAAGGAACCGGTCACCAGCCTCGCCGACCTGTGGAACCCGAAGTACAAGGGCAAGGTCGGCATGTTCAAGGACCTCCAGGAGCTGGGCAACTTCGGCCTGCTCGCGGCCGGCCTCGACCCGTCCAAGTCGGACGAGACCTCGTGGAAGCAGGCGGCCGCCAAGCTCAAGGAGCAGAAGGACGGCGGCCTGGTCCGCAACTACTACGACCAGAGCTACGTGGACGCGCTCGGCAAGGGCGAGGTCTGGATCACCCAGGCCTGGTCCGGTGACATCTTCCAGAAGAACGTCTCGGACGGCACGAACTTCAAGTTCGTCATCCCGTCCGAGGGCGGCACCATCTGGACCGACAACATGGCCATCCCGGTCACCGCCGAGAACCCGGTGGACGCGATCACGCTGATGGACTTCCTCTACGACCTGGAGAACGCCACCACGCTCGCCGAGTACATCAACTACGTGTGCCCAGTCCCCGGCGCGCAGGCCCAGATGAAGAAGCACGCGGCCGCCGCGTCCGGCGAGGACAAGGACTTCCTGCTCTCGGTCGCCGACAGCCCGCTCGTCTTCCCGGGTGACGCCGAGTACAAGCGGCTGCACTACTACGTCAACTTCAACACCGCCGAGGAGAAGAACGACTTCGAGCGGGTGTTCCAACCGATCGTGCTGGGGTAATCGTATGGACCGGGTGAAACGTACACTCGCGCCCTATCTGCTCGTCCTGCCCGGCGGGCTGTGGCTCCTGCTGTTCTTCGCGGTGCCGATGGTCACCATGCTGTCGCTGTCGCTGCAGGAGGGCGACATCGTCAACGGCTTCGTGTTCACCGGCCACTGGCAGAACTACACGGAGTCGCTGGCGGACTATCAGACACAGCTGATCCGCTCGCTGGTGTACGGCGCCATCACGTCGATCGTCCTGATCGTGCTGGCGTTCCCGGTCGCCTACTGGATCGCCTTCTACGGGGGTAAGAAGAAGGCGACCTACCTGTTCCTGATCATGCTGCCGTTCTTCGTGTCGTTCGTGCTGCGCACCATCTCGTGGCGGATGCTGCTCACCGACGACGGCGTGCTGCTGCATCCGCTGAAGTCGGCCGGAGTGCTCCCCGACGACTTCCAGGTGCTCGGCTCGTCCAGCGCGGTCGTCTTCGGGCTGGTGTACAGCTTCCTGCCGTTCATGGTGCTGCCGATCTACGTGGCACTGGAGCGCATCGACCCGCGGGTGGTCGAGGCGGCGCGGGATCTGTACGCCTCCCCGATGACCTCGTTCCGCAAGGTGATCTTCCCGCTGGCGCTGCCGGGTGTCTTCGCCGGCGTGCTGATGACCTTCGTGCCGGCCAGCTCCGACTACGTCAACTCGGAGCTGCTCGGCAGTTCGGAGACCACCATGATCGGCCAGGTCATCCAGGCCAAGTTCCTGTCCAACTCCGACTACCCGTCCGCCTCGGCGCTGTCCTTCACGCTGATGGCGGTTCTGTTGATCGGTGTCTTCGCGTACGCCCGTGCGCTGGGCACCGAGGACGTGATGAAGGTGGCGGCGCGATGAACGGTCGTGGCGGACGCCTGCTGCACGTCTACACCTGGGTGCTGATCGCCTGGCTGATCCTGCCGATCTCGGTGATGATCCTCTTCGGGTTCAACAATCCGAGCGGCCGGTACAACCAGACCTGGCAGGGCTTCACGCTCAAGTGGTACAGGGACGTGTTCGCCCTGGAGGCGCTCACCGACGCGCTGATCACCTCGCTGCTGGTGGCGGTGCTGACCGCGCTGATCGCCGGCGCGCTCGGCACCGGCATCGGCTACGCGCTGGGCCGCTGGCAGTTCCGCGGGGCGGGCGCTCTCAACCTGCTGATGTTCGCCGCGATCTCCTCGCCCGAACTGGTGATGGGCTCGTCGCTGCTGAGCCTGTTCGTGTCGATGGGGGCCTCGCTCGGGACGGTGACCATCACGATCGCCCACGTGATGTTCTCGGTCTCGTTCGTCGCGATCGTGGTCCGGGCCCGGGTGGTCACCCTGGACCGGTCCCTCGAGGAGGCGGCGGCCGACCTCGGCGCGACCGGGTGGACCACCTTCTGGAAGGTGATCTTCCCGATCATCCTGCCGGCCGTCATGTCCGGCGTGATGCTCGCGTTCGCGCTCTCCATCGACGACTTCGTGATCACCAACTTCACCGCGGGAACCACCGAGACGTTCCCGCTGTGGATCTGGGGCGCGACCCGTGTCGGCCTGCCCCCGCAGGTCAACGTGATGGGGACGATGATCTTCGCGGCCGGCGTGCTGTTCGCGGTCGTCTCCAACGTCCGGTCGCGGTCGAAGCGTAAGGCCGCCGTGGCGGCCTGAGAGACCCGGTGTGTGCGGTCCGGCGCGGTCAGCGCCGGGCCGCGTTCCATTCCCGGCGTCGCCGCTGCTGACGCCACAGTGATCGTACGAACAACGCCGCCACCAGCAGCGCCATCACCGCCCCGGCCAGCCAGGTGAGCAGGGACGTCACCTTGAACGGCACGGCCGGCCGGTCGGCGGAGACGCCACCCAGCCAGATCTGCCCGCCGTCCTCGACCGTGCCGCCCAGCGAGTTCGCGACCGTCGACGGCAGCCCGCCCAGCGCGGCGGCCCCCACGTCGCTGCGCGGCGATCGGGAGAAGTCCACCCCGCCGTAGATGTAGGTCCGCGTCTCGACCACGTTGCCCGTGGTGGTCCGGTGGGTCACGTTGAACTCGCCGTCGGTGTACGACTTCACGTACCTGTCGAACACCTCCCGGGGCGTCCACCCGGTCCGCGACGGCCAGCGGCTCACGTCGCCGCTGTTCACCACACCGGCGAAGGCCGTGTTGTGGTTCGTGCTGCGCTGCCGGTACCACTCGGCGGCGACCCGGCTCAGGTAGACGCGGCGCAGCTCGGCGTACTCCGGCGCGGTGTTCACCGCCTCCTGGACCTTGACCAGGATCTGGCTGCGGAACACCTCGGCGTTGTGCTTCTCGGTCGCCTCGTCACCCGGCTTGCAGCCGGCCGCGGCCCCTTCGGCGGCGTCCCCGCTGTCGAAGTACTCGGTCTCCGACTTGACGATCAGCGGCGCGTCCACGATGTAGAGCCCGCCGTCCTGCTCGTGCACGGTCGCCGTGTCCGGCACGATCCACTGCCGGAACGACAGGCACGTCTGCTCGTCGTCGGTGTTACGCAGCGCGTCCCAGAACCGCCGGCCGCCCGCGCTGTCCGGGTGGATCAGCTTCGCCACGGTCTTCTTCATCTGCAGGTCGGCCTCCAGCAGCACCCGCCCCGCATCGGTGGTGCCGAGGCGTTCCTCGATGATCCGGTCCGGCTCGTTCGGGTTGAGGTTGACCCAGAAGTGCTCGGGCCGCAGCGCCATCCACACGAAGAACGCGTCCGACGCCTGCTGTGCCGCCGCCAGCCCACCCCACGACAGCTGCCCGTCCGCCGTCGGCTTCGCCGAGAACGAGTACTTGAGCCCGGCGTCCCCGTCCACCGGATCGGCGATGTACCGGAGTTCCAGCGTGCTGAAGTCGATCCCCCCGGTCTCGTCCGGCATGTCGTCCGGGTCGTCCCACTCGCCGGCGAACTCGGCCCTGGCCTTCCTCAGCTGTTCGGCCTCGGCCCTGGTGGCGGGTGAGGTGGCGATCGCTGTGACGGCGGTTCCGGTCGACGGCGCCTGGTCCGGGGTGGTGAACACCTGACCGCTGCCGCCGTCCTCGGGCCCGGTGGGTTCGGTGGCGGCGGCCGCATTGCCCGGGGGGTCGCTTCCCGGCAGCACCGGGGTGCCGGTGGCGCGGAGCAGAACCACGACGATGTTCGCTTCGGTAAGGGTCTCGAGGTCTTCCTCCGACGGCATGTCGGCGACCACCTGGATCTGCAGGATCTCCTGTCCGGCGGGCCGGGTGTCCGCCTTCTTGATCGCTTTGTCCTTGTCGACCTGCTCCTGCACGAACTTCTCTTCGCCGGACTTGCCCTCGATGCTGATCGGGCGGCCCTTCTTGCGGAAGACGTCGTACACGCGCTTCTTGTCGAAACCGGGAGCCGTGACCTTCTCCTGGCAGACCCAGCCCTTGTCGCCGCCCAGCCGGAAGGCCTTGATGATCTCCTGGTCGAAGGCGTTGCCCTGGTTCGGCTTGCCCTGGTTCCCGACGTACATGTCCCGGTACTGTTCCCAGGTCAGCGAGCCGTCCGTCTCCTGGTGCCGCTTCCAGTACGCGTAGAGGCGATTCGTGCGCAGTTCTTTCGGGTTGACCGCGCCCAGCCCTTTCTTCAACTTGTAGTCCTCGACCTCGGTGATGGCGTCGAGCACTTCCGGAGCAGGTTCGGGAAGATCGGCCAGATCCATGGCGGGAGCGAAGAAGAAGTAGTCGAACCGTTTGTCCGGGAAGGGGTCGACCACCGCGCCGGGCTTGAGGCTGTCCAGGTCGAACGGCTCTTCATCGAAGATCGGGCACTTCGCTCCGGCCAGGGCCGGGGTCGTGGTGACCGGCGTGGTCAGCAGCAGCAGGACAGCGGCCAGGATCGCCGCCGGTGCCGAGCGTCGCCATCCGCGCATGAGCCACCTCGCCGTCAGCGGGAACCGGCTGCCAGGATAGTGCTCGCACGCAACACATGCGAATGCCTGGATGTCACCGGCAGTAGCGCTCCAGGGCGCGCCGGAAGTCGCCGGGCTCGGTCCGCTCCAGTGCGGCGAGCCGGACGACCGGGACGACGGTTCCGGTTCTCGGCGGCGCTTTGCGCACGTATCGGTTGCCGCGGAAGATGTTGCCGCGGACCGGCGGCCCGGCCATGAAGGTCCACGCGCCGCCGCCGCGCCGGACCAGGGTCTCGCCGAGATACCACTCGGCGACGGCGGCCGGCACCTCACCGGCTCGCGCGATCGCCTCCAGCGCATCCAGGGAATCCGCGGAGAAGTCCCAGTTCCCGACCCGGCCACGGGACCACTCGGCGAACGCCGCCGACTGGGCGTCGAGCCAGCCCGCCAGCTCGGGGGACGCCGGCTCCGGCGCCTTCTCCAGGCCCGGTGTCGCCTGCTTCGCCGGAGTCCAGCCGGGGTCCGTGCGCTGCCGCTCGGCCACCGCGGCGGCCACCCTCCGCGCCGTCGCCCGGAGCCCGGCGTGCGGCAGGGGCGCGAGCATCAGATCGGGCAGGCCGAGCGCATCGTCGAACCGTACCGCTGCGGGGTTGTCGTCGGTGACCACCCACCGCCCGCCGCCGATGCGCATCAACGTCTCACCGATGTAGGCGCGCGCGCCGTCGGCGAAGGTCTCGTCGCCGTCGCGCGCCGCGAGAAGCGGCTCCAGCGCGTCGAGCGAGGCGGGGGAGAAGTCGAGCCGGACGTCCTCCGGAAGGTCCTGGTAGTCCTCGAGGTTGCCGAGACGGGGATGAACCGCCTGCACCCAGTCCGAGTCGTCCTCCAGCGGCACGATCCTCACCATCGCGCCATTGTAAAACGTGCGGAAATAGTGGCCATCTGTCTTGTGCGCGACGGAATCCGTGGGCAGTATCGGATCAACATCCTGAACTAGTGGGAGAGATACCCGTGACAGACCGATCGCCCGCTGACGTGGACACACTGTCCGACACCGCCCGTGACCACCTCTGGATGCACTTCACCCGCCTGTCGGCCTACCAGAGCGCCCCGGTTCCGGTGATCACGCGCGGCGACGGCTGCTATGTCTGGGACTCCACCGGCCGCCGCTACCTGGACGGACTGTCCGCCCTGTTCGTGGTGCAGACCGGGCACGGCCGGCAGGAGCTGGCCGACGCCGCCGCCAAGCAGGCGTCCGAGCTGGCCTACTTCCCGATCTGGTCGTACGCCCACCCGAAGGCGATCGAGCTGGCCGCCCGCCTCGCCGACCTGGCCCCCGGCGACCTGAACCGGGTCTTCTTCACCACCGGCGGCTCGGAGGCCGTCGAGTCGGCGTGGAAACTGGCCCGCTCCTACTTCAAGCGGGTCGGCAAGCCGCTGAAGACCAAGGTGATCTCCCGGGCCGTCGCCTACCACGGCTCGTCGATGGGCGCCCTGTCGATCACCGGCATCCCGCCGTTCAAACAGGACTTCGAACCGCTCGTCCCGTCGACGATGCGGGTGCCGAACACCAACTACTACCGGCGCCCCGACGAGAGCATGACACCCGAGCAGTTCGGGATCTGGGCCGCCGACCGGATCGCCGAGCAGATCGAGTTCGAGGGCCCGGACACGGTCGCCGCCGTCTACCTGGAGCCGGTGCAGAACGCGGGCGGCTGCTTCCCGCCGCCGCCCGGCTACTTCCAGCGGGTCCGGGAGATCTGCGACCGCTACGACGTGCTGCTCGTGTCCGACGAGGTGATCTGCGCGTTCGGCCGTCTCGGTGAGTGGTTCGGCGCCGACCGGTACGGCTACCAGCCCGACATCATCACCGTCGCCAAGGGCCTGACCTCCGGTTACGTCCCGCTCGGCGCGATGATCGCGTCGGAGCGCCTTGCCGAGCCGTTCCTCACCGGCACCAACTGGTTCGCGCACGGCATCACCTACGGTGGCCACCCGGTCGGCTCCGCGGTGGCGCTGGCCAACCTGGACATCATGGAGCGCGAGGGCCTCAACCAGCACGTCCGCGAGAACAGCCCGGTCTTCCGCTCCTACCTGGAGAAGCTGCTCGACCTGCCGATCGTCGGCGACGTCCGCGGCGACGGCTACTTCTTCGGCATCGAGATGGTCAAGGACAAGTCCACCAAGGAGACCTTCAACGCCGACGAGTCCGAGCGCCTGCTCCGCGGTTTCCTCTCGCAGGCCCTCTTCGAGGCCGGCCTGTACTGCCGGGCCGACGACCGCGGCGACCCGGTGATCCAGCTGGCGCCGCCGCTGACCGCGACGGAGACCCAGTTCGCCGAGATCGAGCAGATCCTGCGCGCGGTCCTCACCGAGGCCCACAACCGCCTCTGAACCATGAGAGGTACGGCCACGAACAGCACCGTTCCCTACCCCGCGACGCGCGTCGCCGGTCCCGGCCGGCAGCGCGCCCGCCGGGCGTGTGCGGTGGTTGCGGGTAGGGCTCTCACCGGTGTCTCGGCTCGCCGGAGACACCGGTCAGCGCCACACCGGGTTCTCAGGCGCGGGCCGCATACACCCACGCGGTGTCGCCGGAGGACAACGGGGCCGTGACGCGGTGGTAGTCGTCGACCTCGTAGGCGTCGGCGAGCAGCAGCTCCGCCTCGGTCACCTCGAACACCGACCCCTCGACCGTCTCTCCGTCGTCGCCGGTGCGCACCAGGATCGGGTGGAAGGCCTCCCCGCTCACGGCGAGCACCTCCGGATCGGTGATCTCCAGCTGCTCGACCCGGAACCCGACGATCCGGTCGCCGCGCCCCGCCGGCTCGCGCCCGAAGACGCTCCTCTGCACGGCCGGATCACGCAGGGTCCCGTAGGAGAACAGCAGCGGCATGGCGGTGATCCTATCCGGACGCCCGGCTATCCTCGGGCATGATCCAGTTGCGCAACCACGCGGGCCCGGACAACCTGCGGACGGTGACCCCGGCCGACCCGGCCGAGGCCTACCGGGCCGCGGACCCCGCCGACTGCCCGCTGTTCTTCCGCGGCGACGACCCGCTGCTGCAGGTGTGGATCGTCGACGACACCCGCTGCCAGGTGGTGCGGCGCGAGGGCGGCCGGTGGTACGACCTGATCGACTCGGACGCCGCGGGTGATGTCGAGGTCCTGCTGGGCGGCTGGCCCTCGCTGGTTCCGGCCGCCTCGGTGGTGCACCGCGACCGGGGCCTGGAACTGCTGCGGACCACCGGCGACCTGGCCGGGTGCACGTGGCGTCCGGTCCCGGCGTGGGTGGTGGACCGCGGTTCGTCGCTGATGCGCGACGTGGTGGACGCCCATTGGGAGCAAGCCGTCGACCTGCACTGGGACATGATGTTCGACGACGAGCCCGGGGACGGCGTCTCGCCCGGGCTGCGCGGTCTGGCCTGGCTCTCCGGCATCCACAACAAGACGATGGCCGACGGCCTGCACGACGCCGTCGAGGCGCACACCCCGGAGCAGCTGGACGAGGCCGTCGCCTTCGCCACCCGGGTCGGCCTGCACGAGATCGCGGCGCTGATCACGTTCGCCCGGACCGCCGAGCCGTCCGACGAGCACAGCGAGCAGTACTGGCACCTGAGCGGCTGGCCGGAGCGGGACGCCGGCGCCGTCCTCGACGCGATCCGCCGCGACATCGCCGACGACCCGGCCCACTGGGGCCTGGCCTGACGATCAGCACCGGCCGCCTGGCCTGACGATCAGCACCGGCCGCGCGCACGGCGCTCCGGCGAGCCCGGCGAGCGAGGCCCGGGAGCCGGCCGGGATCAGGAGTTCAGGCGGCTCAGGAGGGAGGCGGCGCGGGTGGGGTCGCCGGACTCGGTGGCGGCCTCGGCGTCGGCGATCGCCGACTGCCAGCCGTCCGGCACCGCACCGGCGGCCACCCGCTCGCCGGCCGTGGAGCGGGCGTCCGTAGCGGCGGCGACCCGGTCGACGGCCGTGGCGAGGGCGTCCGTCGCGCCGGGGCGCAGGCCCCAGCCGTACGGATAGAGCGGCTGATAGGTCCTGTCGCCGACGTTGACCGGCACCTGATCGGCGGCGGCCGGCCACGACACCGGCAGCCGTCCGGTGAACGGTTTCGCGCCGAAGAGCACGTCGGCGACCCCGCCGCCCTCGCTGCCCGGCAGCCACGAGGCGACGAGCGCGTCGATCCCGCCGAGCTGCTCGGTGATCACCTGCGGCCGGCCGGAGACGATCAGGACGACACACCGGTCCACCGCCCGGCAGACCCGGTCGACGACCGCCCGGTCGCCCGGCTGGAGGGTGAGCGACTTGGGTTCCCGCTGCCGGTCGGTGCCCCGGGTCCAGGGCACGCTGCCGACGTCGCCGAACCCCTCGGCGTAGGGAGTCTCGCCGACCACGACGACGCCGACGTCCGAGGCGGCGGCCGGGGCGGACCCGTCGGCGCTGTAGGTGACCCGCGAGGTCATCGATCGGAGGCCGTCGAGGATGGTGGTCCCGGGGATGACGTCGCCGTCGCGACCCTGCCAGTCGACGGTCCACCCGCCGGACTGCATGCCGATGTCGTCGGCGGCCCGCCCGGCCACGTAGATCCGGGTGTCGCGGGGCAGCGGCAGCAGGTTCCCGGTGTTCTTCAGCAGCACCTGGGACGCGGCGACGGCTTCGCGGCCGAGGTCCCGGTGGGCGGTGGTCCCGATCGGCCCGGCGACGGGGTACGGGTTCTCGAAGAGCCCGAGCTCGAACTTGACCCGCAGGATCCGCGTGACGGCGTCGTCGATCCGGGACATCGGCACCCGCCCGGCCAGCACTTCGGCACGGAGCCGGTCCTGGAAGAGAGGGGCGGTGGACGGCTCCATGAACATGTCGACGCCCGCCGCCACGCCGGCCCGGACCTGCTCGGCGCTGGGCTCGTCGCCGGCGCCCGAGGGCAGTTGGTGGATGGCCTCCCAGTCGCTGATCACGAACCCGTCGAAGCCGAGCCGCTCCTTGAGGGTCCCGGTGATCAGCTCCCGGTTCGCGTGCATCTTCACCGCGTCGCCGGCGCCGTCCTCGGTCCAGTCGACGCTGGAGAACGACGGCATGACGCTGCGCACCCGGTGCCCGCTGACGGCCGCGGCGTACGGCGCGAGGTCGATCCGGTCGAAGTCGGCCCGGCTGGTGACGGTCACCCCCTGGTCGACGGCGTAGCCGCTGTCCCCGGTGCCGTTCTCGGTGTCGCCGTCGGCGGCGAAGTGCTTGACGGTGGCGATCACCCCGTTGCGCTGGAGCCCGTCCACGGCGCCGCCACCGAGCCGGGTGACCAGGGCCGGGTCCTCGCCGAAGCTCTCGTAGGAACGGCCCCACCGCTCGTCGCGGGTCACGCACACGCACGGCGCGAAGTCCCACGTGATGCCGGTGGCCAGCATCTCCCGGGCGGTGGCGGCGTACACCCGCTCGACCAGGGCGGGGTCCCGGGCCGCGCCGAGGCCGATGTTGTGCGGGAAGACGGTGGCGCCGGGCACGCTGCCGTGGCCGTGGACCGCGTCGATGCCGTACAGCAGCGGGATCCTCAGCGGGGTGGCGAGGGCCGCGTCCTGGAGCCGGCGGACCAGGGCGGCCCACGCCTCCGGGGTGTTCGGGTCCGGCGCCGATCCGCCGCCGGACAGCACCGACCCGAGTCGCCGGCGGGTGACCAGGTCCGGATCGTCGGTGACCTCGGCGCGTTCGGCCTGGGTCATCTGCCCGATCTTGTCGTCCAGGGTCATCCGGGACAGCAGGTCGGCGACCCGGCGTTCCACCGGCTGTGTGGCGTCCCGGTAGACGACCGGCGGTGACGTGCCGGCGGACACCGGGACCACCGCCACGGTGAGCGCCGCGACAGCGCCCAGCGCGGCCAGGCGGAAGTGCTGTCGCATGTCGTGCTCCTCGGGATGATCGGGGTTCTCCGCCAGGGAGAACGCGCGAGTCGGGGGTGGCGATATGCGGTTCTCGCCCCGGCCCGGAGCGGGCTGGCGCATGCTGGAACGACGGACTTCTCCACGGAGCTGACATGGCCGTATTGCTGATCGCTGAGGACGACGAGGACATCGCCCTGGTACTGGTCAGGGTGTTCAAGCGAACCGGAATGACCGTGCTGCGCGCATCGGACGGCCGGGCGGCGTTCGACGCGATCCTCGAGCACCGGCCGGACCTCGTGCTCACCGATCTCGGCATGCCGGTGATGGACGGCTGGGAGTTGATCGAGGCGATCCGTAATCACCCGGACGACGATGTCCGGCTCATCCCGGTTGCTGTGCTCAGCGGGCACCTGCGGCCCGGCGATCCGCGGGCCGGCTCGGCGCGGGTCTGCGCCATCATGCTCAAACCGTGCCCCAACGACCAGCTGCTCGCAACCATGGAGGAGCTGATCAGCATCGGGCCGCACGACCACGACGCGGCCGACAAGCGCTGTCCGGCGGACGTGCCCGTCTCCGTATGAAAAATGCCGAACAGGGTACGGCGGTGAGGCAGCCCGTGACCCACGGGCCTCGCTGAACAGGATCGGGCGGGTCATGGTGGTGCTGGACGAGGCCGCGGCTGCGCTGGGCAACGGGGCCTTCCTCGGCGCCCTGCTGCAGAGCATGGACGCCGGGGTGCTCGCCTGTGACGCCGACGGGCGGGTGGTCTTCGCGAACCGGGCGATGCGCGAGATCGTCGGCATCGACACGGACGGCCCGCTCCCGCCCGACTTCGAGGACCGGGCCTTCCGGCACCTGACCACCCCCGACCGGCGGCCGATGACCCCCGCCGAGAACCCGCTGCTGCGCGCCCTGCACGGCGAGCACGTGATCTCCGAGGACATCCTGGTCAGCCGCCCCGGTCACCGGGTCCGGATCTTCGACACCAGCGCGCAGCCGATCCCCGGGCCGGCCGGGACGCCGCTCGGCGCGGTCGCCGTCGCCCACGAGGTCACCGCGCTGCGCCGGGTCGAACGGTTCCGTAACTGCCACATCGCCGTCGAGTACGTGCTCAAGCACTCGGCCGGCGCGGCCGAGGCGGCGCCGAGCGTGCTGCGCGCCGTCACCACCACGCTCGGCTGGCCCTGCGCGGAGCTGTTCCTCATCGACGAGGCCACCGGACGGCTGCAGCCGGCCGGGCACTGGGACTCGGCCGGCCTCGACCCGGAGGACTTCTTCGGCCACACCCCGGAGTTCGGGCAGGGCATCACCGGGCGGGTCTGGGAGTGCGGCCGCCCGATCTGGGTGCCGGACATCGCGCTCAGCTCCAGCCGGCGGACCGCGTACGAGCGTGAGCGGGTGAAGATCTGCCTGCGCCACGGCGTACGGACCGCGCTGGCCGTGCCGGTCCGCGACGGCGGCACCCTGCTCGGTGTGCTCACCTGTTACGCCGGCACCCAGGAGTACGAGCCGGACCTGCTCACCGTGCTGCTCGACGGGGTGGCCGCCCAGATCGGCGTCTTCGTCGCGCAGCGTCGCGCCGAGGAGTTGTCGCGTCAGCTGGCCCGCGTTCAAGGTGACTTCGTGAACCTGGTCGGGCACGAGCTGCGTACCCCGCTGACCTCGATCACCGCCAACGCCACCCTGCTCGCCGAGGAGAGCGCCGGGCTCGATCCGGAGATCCGCGAGATGGCCCGGGTGATCGCCCGCAACGCCGAGTCGCTGCAGCGGATCGCCGACACCCTGCTCGACCTGGCCGGCCTCGACTCCGGCCACGTCGGGCTCGACCTGCACGACGTCGACCTGGCCTCGCTGGTCGCCGACGCGGTGACGTCCCTGCGGCGCGGCGGCGGCCGGCTCACCCTGGTCACCGAGGTGCCGGCGGTGCTGTGGCTGCCCGGCGACGCGGTCCGGCTGCGGCAGGTCGTCGACGACGTGCTGCTGAATGCGGTGCGCTACAGCCCGCCCGGCTCACCGGTCCACGTCCGGCTGCGCCAGGCCGGTCCGGTGGCCGAGCTGTGCGTCGCGGACAGCGGCATCGGCACGCCGGCGGGCGAGCACACCCGGGTCTTCGACCGGTTCTTCCGCGGCAGCAACGTGCGCCACCAGGGCAGCGCCGGCAGCGGACTGGGCCTGAGCCTGGCCCGCGCGGTGGTGCTGCTGCACGGCGGAACGATCAAGCTGTCCGACAACCGGCCGTCCGGCACGATCGTCTGCATCCGCCTGCCGCTCGCCGGCCCGCCGGGCTGACCGGCCGCCGGCTCACCGGCCCGCCGGACTGACGGGCCGGGCTGACGGGCCGGGCTGACGGGCCGGGCTGACGGGCCGGGCTGACGGGTGGCAGGGGCTGACCGGCCGGCCGTTCGCCGGGCCGGCGGTTTCAGGTCTCAGGCCGCCCGGCGGCGGTCGAGGGCGTCGAGCAGGGCGGTGGCCCGCAGGCCCGCGTTGATGCCGAGCCAGCGGGCCGGCTCCGGCTCCCAGCGGCGCGAGCGATGCCCGACCCAGGGCAGGCGGGTCAGGTCGCTGTTCACCCCGAGGATCAGATCAGCGAGGGTACGCCCGGCGAGGTTGGCCGCCGCGACACCGTCGCCCACGTAGCCCCCGGCCCAGGCGATGCCGTCGCGCAGGCCGACCGACGGCATCCAGTCCCGCGCGATGCCGAGCGGCCCACCCCAGCGGTAGGCGATCGGCGGGTCGATCCCGAACAGCTCGGTGATCGTCGCCCGCAGCGCCTCGAACACCTCGGGGACCAGGTCGTACTCCGGGCGGACCTTGGAGCCGAAGTGGTACGGGGCGCCGCGCCCGCCGAACGCCAGCCGGTCGTCGGCGGTCCGCTGACCGTAGATGACCAGCCGCCGCTCGTCGGTGAACGTCTCCCGCCGGGCCAGGCCCACGCGCTGCCAGAACTCCCCGGGCAGCGGCTCGGTGACGATCATCAGGGAGTAGATCGGGGCGATGTCACGGCGGTGCCCCGGCAGTTCGGCGGTGTAACCCTCCAGTGCCCGCACGATCGTGGGCGCGTGGACCGTACCCCGCATGGTGTTGATCTGTCCGGTTTTGATCTGCTCGGCCCGGGTGCCCTCGTGGATGGTGACGCCGAGCCGCTCGACGGCGCCGGCGAGGCCGCGGACCAGTTTCGCCGGGTGCAGGGCGGCGCAGTGCTCGCTGTAGACGCCGCCGAGCACGTCGGTGGCGTGGCACATGGCCCGCGCCGTCGCCGCGTCGACGAAACCCGGGTCGCGGCGGGCGCGGCGCAGCTGGGCCGGGCTGCGGACCAGCGAGAGCGTGCCGCCCTTGGCGTAGTCGCAGTCGATGCCCTCGGCCTCGGCGACCCGGCCGACCTCGTCGACGGCGCCGGCGAGCGCCCGGTGCATGGCGGCCGCCGCGTCCGGCCCGGACCGCCGGGCGAGTCTGGCCTCGGAGACCGGGAAGAGGCCGGAGGCCCAGCCGCCGTTGCGGCCGGACGCGCCGAACCCGCAGTACTCCGCGTCGAGGATCACGATCCGCCGCGACGGGTCGGCCTTGGCCAGGTAGTACGCGGTCCACAGGCCCGTGTACCCACCGCCGGCGATGGCCACGTCGGCGTCGAGGTCACCGGCGAGCGGCGGGCGCTTCTCGATCGGGCCCAGACTGTCGAGCCAGAAGGAGGGGCTTGTCATGTGGTTACCGTGTTCCCCAGGCGTAGGTCTGTTTGGCGAGCCGCAGATACATGAAGGTGTCGGCCTCGGTGACGCCCTCGATGGTGCGCACCTTCTCGTTGAGGATGTCGAGCAGGTGCTCGTCGTCGGTGCAGACCAGCTCGACGAGCAGGTCGTAGCGCCCGGCGCAGATCACCACGTAGTCGACCTCGGGGATCTCGGCGATCCGGTCGGCGATCGTCCGCAGGTTGCCGTTGACCCGCAGCCCGACCATCGCCTGCCGGGCGAAGCCCAGCGTCAGCGGGTCGGTGACCGCCACGATCTGCATCAGCCCGTTGTCCAGGAGCCGTTGCACGCGCTGGCGCACCGCGGCCTCGGAGAGACCGATCGTCTTGGCCAGCGTGGCGTACGACATGCGGCCGTCACGCTGCAGATGCTCGATGATCAGTTTGTTCGTATCGTCCAGCGTCACGTCCGTCACGCCGCGATTCTTCCCTGGAACGCTTGACGTCAGCAAAGGGGTCGCCCGTCAGGTGAGCAGAGCGGCGCGGAGGATGTCGAGTCCGCGGCGCAGATCCTCGTCCGGAATGACCAGCGGCGGCAGGAAACGCAGCACGTTGCCGTAGGTGCCGCAGGTCAGCGTGAGCAGCCCGGCCTCGTGGCAGGCCTTCGACACGGCCGCGGTGCGGGTCGCGTCGGGTTCGATCGTTCCGGGGATCACGAACTCCATGGCGATCATCGCCCCACGGCCACGCACCTCGGCGACACCCGGATCGAGGTCGGCGAGCGCCGCCTTGATGGTGTCGCCGATGCGCCGGGCCGCGGCGTTCAGGTCCAGCTCGCGCATGGTCTCGATGGCGGCGAGGGCGGCCGCGCAGGCCACCGGGTTGCCGCCGTACGTGCCGCCCAGCCCACCGGCGTGCACCGCGTCCATCAGATCGGCCCGCCCGACGACACCGGCGATCGGCAGCCCGCCGCCCATGCCCTTGGCCGTGGTGATCAGATCCGGCTCCAGGCCCTCGTCCTCGGAGGCGAACCACTGCCCGGTACGCGCGAACCCGGTCTGGATCTCGTCGGCGATGAAGACCGCCCCGTTCGCCTTCGCCCACGCCGCGACGGCCGGCAGGAAGCCCGGCGCCGGCACCACGAAACCGCCCTCGCCCTGGATCGGCTCGATCAGCACGGCGGCCACGTTCGACCCGCCGACCTGCTTCTCGATCACGTCGATCGCGCGGCGGGCGGCTTCCGGACCGGTCAGTCCGCCGTCGCGCAGCGGGTACGACATCGGCGCCCGGTAGACCTCCGGGGCGAACGGGCCGAACCGGTGCTTGTACGGCATGTTCTTGGCGGTCAGCGCCATCGTCAGGTTGGTCCGGCCGTGGTAGGCGTGGTCGAACACGACGACGGCCGGCCGCCCGGTCGCGTGCCGGGCGATCTTGACGGCATTTTCCACCGCCTCGGCGCCCGAGTTGAACAGCGCGGCCCGCTTCTCGAAGCTCCCCGGCGTCAGGTCGATCAGCTGCTCGCAGACCGTCACGTACGACTCGTAGGGGGCCACCATGAAACAGGTGTGGGTGAACCGCTCGACCTGCGCGCGGACCGCCTCGACCACCCGCGGGGCGGCGTTGCCCACGTTGGTGACCGCGATCCCGGACGCGAAGTCGATCCACTCCCGGCCGTCGACGTCGGTGAGGGTGCCACCTCCGGCCGAGGCGACGTAGCTCGGGATCACCGACCCGACACCCTTGGCGACGGCCGCGAGCCGCCGCTTGTGCAACTCCTCCGAGCTGGTCACGGTCAGGCCCCCACGTTGTGCATGACGTGCTTGATGCGGGTGTAGTCCTCGAACCCGTACACCGACAGGTCCTTGCCGTGCCCGGAGTGCTTGAACCCGCCGTGCGGCATCTCGGCGACCAGCGGGATGTGGCAGTTGACCCAGACGCAGCCGAAGTCGAGCCGCTGCGTCATCCGCATGGCCCGGCCGTGGTCCTTCGTCCACACGCTGGAGGCCAGGGCGTACTCGACGCCGTTGGCGTAGGCGACCGCCTCGTCCTCGTCACCGAACTTCTGCACGGTGATGACCGGGCCGAAGACCTCGTTCTGGATGATCTCGTCGTCCTGCCGCAGCCCGGAGACGACCGTGGGGGAGTAGAAGAAGCCCCGGTCGCCGACCCGCGAGCCACCGGCCTGCAGCACGGCGTGGTCCGGCAGCCGGTCGATGAAACCGGCCACCCGCTCCAGCTGCGAGGCGTTGTTGACCGGGCCGTAGAGCACGTCCTCCTGGTCCGGGGCGCCGGTCCTGGTCTGGCGGGCCTGCTCGGCGAGGGCGGCCACGAAGTCGTCGTGGACGCCGGCCGAGGCCAGCACGCGGGTGGCGGCGGTGCAGTCCTGCCCGGCGTTGAAGTAGCCGGCCTCGGCGATCGACGCGGCGGCCGCCTCCACGTCGGCGTCGTCGAAGACCACGACCGGGGCCTTGCCGCCCAGCTCCAGGTGGGTGCGCTTGAGGTCGGCGGCGGCGCTGCCGGCCACCTCCATGCCGGCCCGGACCGAGCCGGTGATCGACACCATCTGCGGAGTCCGGTGGGTGACCAGGGCGCGGCCGGTGTCGCGGTCGCCGAGGACCACGTTGAACAGACCGGCCGGCAGGAACTCGGCGGCGATCTCGGCCAGCAGCACGCTGGTGACCGGGGTGGTGTCGGAGGGCTTGAGCACCACGGCGTTGCCCGCGGCCAGCGCCGGCGCGATCTTCCACATCGCCATCAGCAGCGGATAGTTCCACGGGGTGACCTGCGCGCAGACGCCGATCGGCTCGCGGCGCACGTAGCTCTCGAAGCCGTTCATGTACTGCCCGGCCGAGCGGCCCTCCAGCACCCGGGCGGCGCCCGCGAAGAACCGCAGGTGGTCGATGGCCGGCGGCAGCTCCTCGCTGGCGGTCAGGCCGAGCGGCTTGCCGGTGTTCTTCGACTCGGCGGCGACCAGCTCGTCGGCGCGCGCCTCGATGGCGTCGGCGAACTTCAGCAGAGCCCGCTGCCGCTCGCCGGGGGTGGTGTCGCGCCACTGCTGGAACGCGGCGGAGGCGGCGGTCATGGCCCGGTCGACGTCCTCGGACCCGGAGACCGGCGCCGAGGCGAACACCTCACCGGTGGACGGGTCGATGAGATCGGAGTACCGCCCCTCGACGGGCGCGACGGCTTCGCCCCCGATGAGATTGTGCAGTACCGTCTTCGCGGTCATCCGGCGCCTCCAGCTGTGGTATCAGCGAATTCGGCCCCATCTTTTCTGCTGAATCCGTTGCGAACAAGAGTTCACGGCAATATTTCCGTAGGATCCGGGACCGGTAACGAACCTGCCATGGAACGGTGACACACCGGTCGTCATCCGTGACGGCGAACGGCGAGAACCGCGACGTCGTCGGAGGGCGACGCGTCGGCGGCGTCCGACATGACGGTAGCGCAGACCACCTCCGGTGTGTCGGCCCGAACCGTCGCGACCAGCCGGTCCAGCCCGGTGTCGATCACCTCGCCGCGCCGCTCCACCAGCCCGTCGGTGTAGCACAGCAGCAGCGCGCCCGGCACCGGCGCGACGGTGGTGCTGCGCCGCGGCCGGACCGGGTGCGGCACCCCGAGCGGCGGGTCCACCGGCACCGCGGCCAGCCGGCCGCCCCGTCCGGTTCGGCCAGCACCGGGCACGGGTGCCCGGCCGTGGAGATCACCGCCCGGTCCCGGCCCGGACTGATCATCGCGTAGAGGGCGGTGGTGAGGCTGCCGCCGCCGATCCCGGTGGCGTGGCCCGGAACATACCGCGCGGCCAGGTCGACGCTAGGCACCGACGGCAGGCGGGCCGGCAGCAGGCTGCGCTGCAGCGCCAGGATCGGCACGCCCAGCAGCGAGCGGATGCCCTTCGCCGTCAGGATCGGGTTGACCACGTCGCCGGGCCGGACGTCGACGAGCCGGACCGCGGTGCGGGCCGCCGCGATCCGGCCGGCGAACCCGCGCCCCACCGCCACCCGGAACCCGGCCCGCACCTCCTCCTTCAGGCCTTGGCCGCGGTCGCGACCAGGTGCCCGGAGTGGTCGTCCAGCAGCAGGATCGCCGCGGTGTCCACATGCAGCAGGTCACGTCGGGGCACGGTCTCAGCCTAGTGTTCCGGCAGCACCTCCACCGGTGTGGTGATGACCCGTCCGGGCCCCGCCGGGCGGACCGGCCCGGTCAGCTCGACGGTCGCCGCACAGGGCAGGTCGCCGGCCGACGTGCCGGCGAGAACCCGCAGCTCACCGGGCTCGACGATACGTTTCAAATCACGGCCGGTGAAAGCCGTACGGTCGGTGTGCACCCGGAAGACGACGTCCGCCGCGGCGCCGGCGGCCAGCTCCACCCGCTGGAAGCCGGCCAGCTGAATGACCGGACGGGTGACCTGGGCGACCGGGTCCGACAGGTACAGCTGCACCACCTCGGCGCCGTCCCGGCCACCGGTGTTGCGCACCCGTACCGTCGCGGTGAACTCGCCGTCGGTCGGCACCCGGGTGTCCGACAGGCGCAGGTCGCCGACCTCGAACGTGGTGTACGACCGGCCGTGCCCGAACGCGAACAGCGGCGTCGGGTCCAGGTTGCTGGTGCCGGTGTGCACCGCGCCGAGCCGGGGCTGCAGGTAGGTGCCGGGCTGGCCACCCGGGGTCCGCGGGATCTGCACCGGCAGCTTGCCGCTGGGCTGCACCCGGCCGGAGAGCACGCCGGCGATCGCCGGGCCGCCCTCCTCACCCGGCATGAACGCCTGCACCAGGGCGGCGGCCCGGTCGGCGAACTCGCCCAGCGCGTACGGCCGGCCGGAGACCACGACCACCACCACCGGAGTGCCGGTCGCGAGAAGCGCTTCGACGAGGTCCGCCTGGACGCCGGGCAGCCGCAGGTCGGCGGCGTCGCAGCCCTCGCCCGAGGTGCCCTTGCCGAACAGGCCGGCCAGGTCGCCGACGAACGCCAGGCACACGTCGGCGTCCCGGGCGGCGTCCACCGCCTCGGCGAACCCGGACCGGTCGTCGCCGTCGACGGCGCAGCCCCGGGCGTACGCGAACGTGGCGTCGGCGAACTCGGCCCGCAACGACTCGGCCGCGGTCGGCAGCGCGATCTCCGGCTCGACGCCCGGATAGCGGGGGAGCACGTGGTTGGCGAAGGCGTAACAGCCCAGGAAGGTACGGGCGTCGTCGGCGCACGGGCCGACCACCGCGATCCGCCCCGTGCCGGACAGCGGCAGCGCGTCACCCGGGTCGAGCAGCACGATCGACCGCTCGGCCACCTCGCGGGCCAGCTCCCGGTTGGCCGCGGAGTCCAGCACCACCTGTCCCGACGTGGCCACCGAGGCCTCCGGGGTCCACTCCGGATCGAGCAGGCCCAGCTCGGCCTTCTGGGTCAGGACCCGGCGGGCGGCGCGTTCCACGTACGACTCGTCCAGCTCGCCGGACCGGACCCGGGCGACCATCTCGGCGCCGTAGCCGATGGTGTCCGGCAGCTCCACGTCGATGCCGGCCTCCAGCGCGCGCGCCCCGGCGCCGCCGTCGTCGGCCGCGATGCCGTGCATGCTCGCCAGGAACGGCACCGCCCAGTAGTCCGAGACGACCGTGCCGGTGAAGCCCCACTCGTCCCGCAGCAGGTCGGTGAGCAGCCAGGAGTCGGCGCCGGCGGGCACCCCGTCGACGTCGGAGTACGAGTTCATCACCGATCCGGCGCCGTCGCGGACGGCGGCCTCGAACGGTGGGAGGATCATGTCGAGCAGCTCCCGACGGCCCATCGGCACCGGGCCGTGGTTGCGGGCGCCGCGGGAGGCGGAGTAACCGGCGAAGTGCTTGAGCGTGGCCAGGACCCCGGAACTCTGCAGACCGCGGACGTACGCCGACCCCACCCGCCCGACCAGGTAGGGGTCCTCGCCGATGGACTCCTCCACCCGGCCCCACCGGTAGTCGCGGACCACGTCGAGGACCGGGGCGAGCGCCTGGTGCACCCCGAGCGCCGCCATGTCCCGCCCGATCGCCGCGGCCATCCGCTCGATCAGCTCGGGGTCGAACGTGGCGCCCCAGTTGATCGCGGACGGATAGACCGACGCGCCGTGCATGGTGAACCCGGTGAGGCACTCCTCGTGCACCATCGCCGGGATCCCGAGCCGCGACGAGGCCATCACGATCCGCTGCTGGCGGACGAGCTCGGCGGTACCCTCAGCGACGGTGATGGGGTAGCTGCCGTAGATCCGGGTGAGCTGGCCGAGACCGTGCCGGCTGGCGTCCTCAAGCGCGGGGCCCCCGCTGAACTCGCTCTCCATCGGGGCGACCGAGTGCTCGTGCTCCGGCTCGGGTCCGGCCGGGCCGGTGGCGCCCTTGTCCTTGCCGATCCACCGGCTGCCGAGCTGGGCCACCTTCTCCTCGAGCGTCATCGCGGCGAGCAGTGCCTCGACCCGCTCGGGAACCGGCAGCGCCGGATCTTGCCAGGGATGTGTTGTCAACGAAACCTCCGAAACTTTCGGTGCCGTCAAGCGGCGGGCCGGCGGGCCGCGGCGAACGGTGACGCGCCCGGCGGCGTTGCTAACTCTCGCGCTCCGGGCACGGTTAGGGCAAGAGTCTTGACACTCGTCACGGCGAAACCCTACGTTAACGAAACCTCGCGTTAATTTGCAGCTGTCACTCGAAACTTTCGGCAGTGGTTCCGCTCCTAATTTGCGTCAGACAACGGAGATCAGCGTGAAGCGCAGGAATTTCTTGACCCTCGGCGCCGGCGCCGCCGCCAGTGCCGCGCTCGCCGCCTGTGGCACGTCCGGTCCGGCCGGTGGCGGTGGCACCGCCAAGGCGGGCGAAGCGTCCTACTGGTTCCTCAGCGGCCCGCCCGGTGAGTCGGTCCGCACCGGGGCCGTGGAGCGGTTCAACAAGGCCAACCCGAACTCCCCGATCAAGCCCACGGCGTTCCAGAACGACGCCTACAAGGACAAGCTCAAGACCGCGCTGGGCGCCGGGCAGCCGCCGACGATCATCTGGGGCTGGGGCGGCGGCGGTCTGAAGAGCTACGTCGACGGCGGCCAGGTCGAGGACCTCACCGACTGGTTCGGGCAGAACGCCGCGGTCAAGGACCGGCTCTTCCCGGCCTCCTTCGGGCCGGCCACGATCAACGGCAAGATCTACGCGATGCCGGCCGAGACCGTGCAGCCGATCGTGCTCTTCTACAACAAGCAGGTCTTCGCCGACAACAACCTCACCCCGCCGCAGTCGTGGGGCGAGATCATGGACCTGGTGCCGAAGTTCAACGCCAAGGGCATCGCGCCGTTCTCCCTCGGCGGGCAGTCCCGCTGGACCAACATGATGTGGCTGGAGTTCCTCTTCGACCGCATCGGCGGCCCGTCGGTCTTCGGTGACGTCTTCGAGGGCAAGGCCAACGCCTGGAGCAACCCGCTCGCCATCGACGCGCTCACCAAGATCCAGGACCTGATCAAGGCGGACGGCTTCGTCAAGGGCTTCTCCTCGATCACCGCCGACTCCAACGCCGACCAGGCCCTGCTCTACAAGGGCAAGGCGGCCATGATGCTGCACGGCAGCTGGTCGTACGGCATCATCCAGGCCCAGGGCGGCTCGTTCATCAAGGACGGCAAGCTGGGCTACATGAACTTCCCGGGCGTCGACGGCGGCAAGGGCGACCCGAACGACACCGTCGGCAACGCCGGCCAGTACCTGTCGATCTCCTCCAAGGCCTCGGCCGAGCAGAAGGACATCGCCAAGAAGTTCTTCACCAGCCTGCTCGACGACACCGAGCAGTCCGACTGGATCAAGACCGGCGGTGTGCCGATCATCAAGGGCGCCGACGCCAAGCTCGCCTCCTCGCCGGACGCCGACTTCCTCAAGTTCGTCTACGGTGTGGCCAGCAACGCCAAGGTGTTCGCCCAGTCGTGGGACCAGGCGCTCAGCCCGACCGCCGCGGAGACCCTGCTGTCCAACATCTCGAAGCTGTTCACCCAGTCGATCGGTCCGCAGCAGTTCGCCGACAACATGAACGCGGTCATCGGGAAATGACGATAGCTCCGCCTGTGGTGCGGACCGCTCCCCCCGGCAGCAACAACGCCGGGGGGAGCGGGTCCGTCTCGTGGATGGCCTGGCCGGCCCTGATCGCGTTCACCCTCTTCGGGGTGGTTCCGCTGCTCGGCGTGCTGGTGCTCAGCTTCAGCTCGTGGACCGGCCAGACCACCGACATCCCCTTCTCCGGGCTGGACAGCTGGCGTACGGTGCTGGCCGACCCGGACCTGCCGCACGCGCTCTGGGTCACCTTCCTGATCATGGCGTTGTCCTGGCTGGTGCAGACGCCGCTCTCGATCCTGATCGGGGTGTTCCTCGCGGCCCGGCACCGCTACCGCGCGGTGCTGGCGGTGCTCTACTTCATCCCGCTGCTGCTCAGCCAGGCCGCCATCTCGATCACCTACAAGGCGCTGCTCGACCCCAACTTCGGGCTCGGCGCCGGGCTCGGCTTCCCGTTCCTGCAGCAGGACTGGCTCGGCGACGGCACCCTGGCGCTCGGCGTCGTGGTGTTCGTGGTGTCCTGGCAGTTCATCCCGTTCCACTCGCTGATCTACCAGGGCGGGGTACGCCAGATCCCGGCCTCGATGTACGAGGCGGCCCAGATCGACGGGGCCGGCCGGATCCGCCAGTTCTTCAGCATCACTCTGCCGCAGCTCAAGTACACGATCATCACCTCGTCGACGCTGATGGTCGTCGGGTCGCTGACCTTCTTCGACCTGATCTGGGTGCTCACCGCCGGCGGTCCCGGCGGCGCCACGCAGGCCCTCGCCGTCGACATGTACCAGCGCGGATTCAAGGCCAACCTGATGGGGCCGGCCAGCGCGATCGCTGTCATCCTGGTGCTCGTCGGACTGTTGCTGGCGCTGGGACTGCGCCGGCTGGGCGGGCGCGACCAGGCCGACAGCCAGCTGGAAGGAGCCTGACATGGCGACGATGCTCGACAGCCGTACCCCCGCGCCGGTGGCCGAGAAGCCGCCGGTCAAGGCGCGTCGCCGGATCAACCCGCTGCAGTGGAACGTCGCCGGTGGCCTGGCCGGCTGGCTCTGGCTGGCGATCGTGGTGGTCCCGATCTACTGGATCGCCGTCACCAGCCTCAAGCTGCAGGACGACTACTACGACGCCAACCCGCTCGCCCTGCCGACCGACCCGACGCTGGAGAACTACCGGTTCGTTCTGGAGAGCGACTTCGCCCGGTACTTCACCAACAGTGTCATCGTCACGGTCGGCTCGGTCGGCCCGGCGGTCCTCGTGTCGTTCATGGCGGCGTACGCGATCATCCGCGGCGGCGCCGGCAGCCGGTTCCTGCGGACGGTCAACGGCCTGTTCCTGATGGGCCTGGCGATCCCGCTGCAGGCGGTCATCATCCCGATCTACCTGATCATCATCAGGATCCAGATGTACGACACCCTCGGCGCGATCATCCTGCCCTCGCTGGCCTTCGCCATCCCGCTGAGCGTGCTCGTCCTGGGGAACTTCATCCGCGACGTGCCGAAGGAACTCTTCGAGTCGATGCGGATGGACGGCGCCACCGAGTGGGGCACCCTGTGGCGGCTCGCCTTCCCGCTCACCCGCCCGGCCCTGGTGACGGTCACCATCTACCAGGGGTTGACCGTGTGGAACGGTTTCGTGCTCCCGCTGATCCTGACCCAGAGCCCCGAGCAGCGGACCCTGCCGCTCGCCCTCTGGGAGTTCCAGGGACAGTACAGCGTCAACATCCCCGCCGTGCTCGCCGCCGTGGTCCTGACGACGCTGCCGATCCTCACCCTCTACGTGATCGGGCGCCGTCAGCTACTGAGCGGCCTGACCGCCGGTTTCGGCAAGTGACCTGGTGCTCTCCCGCACCATGAGCTTGGTGGCCAGCTCCACCCGGGGGGTCTCGATGGCCTCGCCGCGCGACAGCCGCAACACGGTCCGCGCGGCGAGCCCGCCCATCTCGGCCAGCGGCTGGCGCACCGTGGTCAGCGGCGGCGACGACCAGCGCGACTCGGGCAGGTCGTCGAAGCCGACCACGCTCAGCTGATCGGGCACGCGCAGGCCACGCCGCCGGGCCGCCTCGCACACCCCGAGCGCCATCAGGTCGCTGGAGGCGAAGATCGCGGTCGGCCGGTCGGGCAGGTCGAGCAGCCGGTTGCCGGCCAGGAAGCCCGCCTCGTTGCCGAAGTCACCGGTGGTGAGCAGCTCCTCGTCGACCCGGACCCCGGCCGCCTCCATCGCCGCGCGGTAGCCGTCCAGCCGGGCGCGGCTGCACAACAGGTTACTGGGGCCGGCCACGAACCCGATCCGCCGGTGGCCCAGCGACAGCAGATGATCCGTGGCGGTGCGGCCGCCGGACCAGTTCGTCGCCCCGATCGTCGGCACGTCCGAGGCCACCCCGCCGGCCGGGTCGATGATCACCACCGGCACCTTGAGCCGGTGCAGCTCGCTGTGCACCGGCTCGGCGACGTCCGAGGTCACGAAGATGACCCCGTCGGAGGCGCGGGCCCGCAGGTTCTGCAGCCACTGCCGGGTCGCGGTGCTGCGCCGGTGCACCTGGGACACCACCGTCCCGACGCCGGCGGCGTGCGTCACGTCCTCGACGCCGCGCACCAGCTCCAGCGCCCACGGGCTGTCCAGGTCGTTGAAGACGAGGTCGACAAGCCGGGCTCGTCCGGAATGCCGAGAGTTGCGGGGCCGGTAGTCATGCTCTCGCAGCAGCCGCTCGATCAGCTCCCGGGTCCCTGGTGACACGTCGGACCGACCGTTGAGCACCCGAGACACCGTGGGCACGGAAACCCCCGCTGCCTCGGCTATCGCGGCGATCGTCACTCTTCCCCTGCCAGACACCACGGGGATGCTCCTTACCGCCGGCCCATCTCGGCTGGAACTTTCGGAGCCCGGCATCGGAATTCTGCCATGCCCCGATCGTACGAGAAATGCCTGGTCGGACTGGGACCGCTCCCACATGCGTTTCGCTTCCCGGAACACCGATTTCCCTCAGTGGCTCGCCCGTGGACACTCCGCCGGAAAATCCGATGTGGAGGTACGTCGCGCCCGGGCAGCATGATCGGATGCGGACATCGATCGGCCTGCTCGTCATCGGCGCGGCTCTCGTCGCCCTCACCGGCTGCGGCGGCGACGGCGAAGCACCGAAGGTCTCTCCCGACAAACCCTGTGAGCTGCTCACCGACGCGGAGGTCACGGCCGCCTCCGGCATCGGCGAACAGGGCAGCCCGTGGACCGAGGGGCTGCACGACGGCTGGGAGTGCCGCTGGCGCCGGCCCGCTGCCGGCCGTGACTCGTGGGAGCTGCGGCTCATCACGCAGAACAACGACGGTGGCTGCTACACCCCGCCGGGCGCGGTGCCGGCTCCCGACCTGGACCCGACGGCGTTCATCTCCACCGAGACCGACTCGGTGGTCGCCGTCGAGCGCAACGGCACCTGCATGCGGCTCTACGCCGACAGCGACACCCCGGAGGGCAACGGCACCGGCATCTCCGTCGAGGAGAACCGCGAGCTGACCGAGAAGGCGATGGAGCGCCTGCGCTGACCGGTCTGTCGCGGGCCCGTCGTGGCGGGCCCGCGACAGTGCTCAGGAGAACTGCGGGACGACCTCCTCGGCGAAGCGCAGCAGCGGCTCGTGGTCGTACGCGACCCGCGGGAAGTAGGCGATCACGTAGTCGGCGCCGGCCGCGGCGAGCTGCTCGATCTTCGCGATGTGCTGGGCGCTGGAGTGGGCCAGGTCGATGTGGTAGCTCGTCGACTTCCTGATCCGGTCGTAGTCGCGCTCGAGCCGGTCACAGTGCTCGCGCAGCACCGCGGTCTTCTGCTTGACGATCTCCGGGTCGCCGTTGCCGAAGTTGGCGCCGTCGGCGTATTTAGCCACCAGCTTGAGCGTCACCTTCTCGCCGCCGCCGCCCAGCCAGAACGACGGGTGTGGTTTGCGCACGCCCTTCGGCTCGTTGATCGGCTGGTCGATGCGGTAGTGCTTGCCGGTGAAGACCGGACGCTCCTCGGTCCACATCCGGTGCACGATCTCGACGGCCTCCCGGAACGCGGCCATCCGCTCCGGGACCTCGGCCCACTCGTAGCCGTACGCCTTCCACTCGTGCTCATACCACCCGGCGCCGAGGCCCGCGTAGAGCCGGCCGTGGCTGGCCACGTCGACCGTCGACGCGATCTTGGCGTAGAGGGCCGGGTGCCGGTAGCCGTTGCAGCCGACCATCTGCCCGATGTTGACCCGGCTGGTGTCCCGGGCCAGTGTCGAGCTGACCGTCCAGGCCTCGAACGTCGTGTTGATCGTGGGCTCGGGCACGGTGTGGAAGTGGTCGTACACCCAGATCGAATCCCAGGGTCCGGCGTCGGCCACCTTCGCCACCGCCGTCATCGCCTCGTACTGCTCGACCGGGTCGGCGATCTCGACCAGATCCATCCGCCACCCCTGTGGCACGAAAACCCCGAAACCAATGCTCATGAGATCAACCTACCCACCGTACGAGCGGTTACCCGAACCTGAGCGCCTGCCCGCCTTCACCATCGACGCCACCCGGTGACGGTCGCCGGCTCACGCGCGTTCGTGACGGCCACCGGGTTCCGGTCCGGCGCCCGGCGGTTCTTCAAAAAATCTTGGCGGAACGGTTGGCACTCCAGGTCGGGTAGTGCTAAAAAATGTCTTGTCGGTGCTGGTCAGAGAGAGATGACCACCGACCTCGGCGAGAATTGTCAGCCGAGCGCCACGTGCCGCCGGACAGTCCGGCGGCCGCTTCGAGGAGGTTGATCGTGGTGCTGACTTTCGATCCTTTCCGCGAGTTCGACCGCCTGGCCGACCGGATGCTGGGGGTCCCCGCCGTCGCAGGTGGCGCCGCCGCCGTGGCGATGCCGATGGACCTGTACCGGTCCGGTGACCACTTCGTCCTGCACTGTGACCTGGCCGGGATCGACCCGGGCTCGGTCAGCGTGGACGTCGACAACCGCGTGCTCACCATCCGGGCCGAGCGTTCCGCCCGCACCGACGCCGACGTCCAGTGGCTGCGCCGCGAGCGCGTCACCGGCACCTTCGAACGGCGGCTCACCCTCGGCGACGGCCTCGACCTCGCCCGCATCGACGCGACCTGGCAGGACGGCGTCCTCACCCTGACCATCCCGGTCGCCGAGGCCGCCAAGCCGCGCCGCATCGAGATCAACACGGGCGGCGCGCCGGCCCTCACGAAGCAGGCCGACCCCACCACCATCGAGGGCGACACCACCGCACAGAAGTCCCTCGCCGGCTGACCCGTGGCGGGCGCTGCGCCTTGCGGGCGCAGCGCCCCCGGCAGCCCCGACGTGCGGTGCAGCGCTCTCCGGCGGCCGGGCTTTGCGGCTGCAGCGCCCTGCGGCAGGCGGGCTTTGCAGCAGCAGCGCCCTCGCCGGTCTTTGCCCCGTTGATGTCGTGGATCCACCGGCGACGGCCCGGCCCAGGTTCTGGGCCCACGGTTGACCGGCCCTCGACCGGTGGGATCCGCGCCATCCCATGGTCATCCGATCGCTCAGCCAGTTGTTCCCTCACCCGGCCGGGTCGGCGATGCGCCGGCCCGGCTCTTCGCCGTCGACGGACGTCCGGAAGATCGGCCGACTGAGCCGTTGCGACCGGACAGGGTGGTGGGGGAGGGTTGCTGCTCCCCGTCAGCCACACCCCGGGAGCCTGTCTTGCCGCGCTCATACCTGCAGGTGGCGGCCACCGCCGCACTCGTCTTCATCGGCGCCGCCCTGATGGTCCTTAACAGTTCACCGACCGGATTTCCCGGCACCCTGATGACCTCCGTGCTGGCGCTCACCTGGCTCACCGTCTGCTGCAGCCTCGCAGGCCTGGCCCTGTCCTCGATCCGCCGCTGACTTCCGGCTGGTTCTCCGTGCTGTCCCAAGACCCTCGCGACAGCACGGAGAACCAGCCGGGATCTCCGCGGGCCGCCAGGCCCGCGGTAGATGGCCCGGACCGGGCCCGCGGTGGGTGAGGCGGACCATGCCGCGGTGGGTGGCCCGGGACCGGCCCGCGGCGGGCGGGGCGGACCGGGGCCGCCGCGGGCGGATGGGTCAGGAGCCGGCGGAGGCGGCGGCCGGCTTCAGGAGGGGGACCCGGTCCCAGACACGGTGCTGGCCGAGGGCGGTGGCCAGGGACTCGGCGTCCGGGTCGGTGAGGATGCCCGGGGCCTTCGGGTCGATGCCGGCGGCGGCCAGGGTCCGGTCGCCGGCGCCCTGGACACCGATCGGCTTGGCGTGCCGGTACGCCTCCTGCAACAGGACCGTGACCTGCGGATTGTCGGTCGCCATGGCTACCACGACGGCGTCGAACTCGACGGACCGCGCGGTCTGGAACGTGCGTTCCACTCCTTCGCCGCCGACGGGCGCGATCACCCGTACCACCGCGCCCTGGGTTTTGAGGGTCTGTTGCAGTGCCGCCGTGCCGGCGTCGGGTGTGCCGATGACGCCGACCACCCGCCCGGTGATCGGCCACGCCCGGTCGGTGATCTGGGCGAGCGCCGGCGACGGCGTGACCTGGGCGGGCGGTGTCCCTTCGGGTGCCGGGAGGCCGAGTCCGGCGGCGACCTCGGCGGTCAGACCGGCGTCCACGTTGGCCAGGACCGACAGCATGCGTACGCGAATGGCCTGCTCGTAGCACTTGCTCAGCTCGAACGTGAACGCCTCGACGATGTGGTCCTGCTCGATCGGGCTGAGGCTGTGGTAGAAGAGCGCGGCCTGGCTGTAGTGGTCGGCGAACGACACCGGGTTGGCGCGCACCTTCTCACCGTGCACCAGCCGGGGCACGTTGACGTAGCCACCCTTCTCCGGTCCGGCCGGTACCGGTCCCTCCGGGCCGCTGAGGCTGTTCGGCAGGTAGGGCGCCACGCCGCGGTGCACGACGCTCTGGTGCAGGCCGTCGCGGTGGTTGTCGTTCACCGGGGCCTGGGACCGGTTGATCGGCAGTTGCGCGAAGTTGGGGCCGCCGAGCCGGCTGAGCTGGGTGTCCAGGTAGGAGAAGAGGCGGCCCTGCAGCAGCGGGTCGTTGGTGACCTCGATGCCGGGCACCAGGTGGCCGAGGTGGAAGGCGATCTGTTCGGTCTCGGCGTGGAAGTTGTCCGGGTTGCGGTTGAGCACGAGCTTGCCGACCGGCTGCACCGGCGCCAGCTCCTCCGGCACGATCTTGGTGGGGTCGAGCAGGTCGATGCCGTGGAACGTCTCGTCGTCGCTGTCCGGCATCACCTGGATGCCGAGCTCGAACTCGTAGAACAGCCCGGCGTCGATCGAGTCGGCCAGGTCGCGGCGGTGGAAGTCGGGGTCGACGCCCGCGGTGATCTGGGCCTCCTCCCAGGCGAGCGAGTGCACCCCGGCGACCGGCTTCCAGTGGAATTTCACCAAGGCCGTCCCGCCCTCGGCGTTGACCAGGCGGAAGGTGTGGACCCCGAACCCCTCCATGGTCCGGTACGACCGCGGCACGGCTCGGTCGGACATGGCCCAGAACACGTGGTGGGTGGCCTCGGTGTGCAGGGACACGAAGTCCCAGAACGTGTCGTGCGCGGTCTGTGCTTGCGGGATCTCCCGGTCCGGATGCCACTTCGCGGCGTGGATGACGTCCGGGAACTTGATCGCGTCCTGGATGAAGAAGACCGGCATGTTGTTGCCGACCAGGTCGAAGTTGCCCTCGGCGGTGTAGAACTTGACGGCGAACCCGCGGGTGTCACGGACCGTGTCGGCGGAGCCCCGCGATCCGAGCACGGTGGAGAAGCGCACGAACACGTCCGTCTCGCGGCCCTTCTCGGCGAGGAAGCCGGCCTTCGTCACGGACGCCGCGTTCCCGTACGCGGTGAACGTGCCGTAGGCGCCGGACCCGCGGGCGTGGACCACCCGTTCCGGGATCCGCTCGTGGTCGAAGTGCGTGATCTTCTCGCGGAGGTGGAAGTCCTCCAGCAGTGACGGCCCGCGCGGCCCGGCCTTGAGGGAGTGGTCGGTGTCCGGCAGCCGGAGGCCCTGAGCGGTGGTCAGGTAGTCGCCGGTCTGCAGTCCCCGCGCCGGGGCGAGGGATTCCTTGACCGGGCTGGTCTCCGCTTCTTCCTTCGCCTTGGGACTGGGAACAGTGGGCTCCATGTCGGATTTCCGTTTCTGTGCGCAGTTTCAGCCGAACAGCCGACTGCATACCCCGGCAATCCACGGCGGAACGTCCCAGCGGCTACGGTTCCGGTTCATGAGCCGACCACAGCTGCTTTCGGCCCACGCGGGCCATTGGACCGGCGCCGGCACCGGCGTCACGGTGATCCTGCCGCCGCCCGGCACGGTCGGGTCCGGCGAGGTCCGCGGCGGCGCCCCGGCCACCCGCGAGTTCGCCCTGCTGGAGCCGGGCCGCCTGGTCGAGCACGTCGACGCGGTGGTGCTGTCCGGCGGCTCGGCGTTCGGGCTGGCGGCCGGCGACGGCGTCGCGCGCCTGCTGCGCGAGCGTGGCCGCGGTTTCCCGACGCCCTTCGGCCCGGTCCCGATCGTCGTCGGCATGTCGATCTTCGATGCCTCGGTCGCGGCCGATCCGCCGGGTCCGGGTGCGGGGCGCGAGGCGGCGCTGGCGGCGCTCACCGGACAACCCTTCGGCGGCGGTACGGTCGGAGCCGGCGCCGGGGCCACCATCGGCAAGTGGCGTGGCGCCCTGGAACCCGGCGGTCTCGGCGTGGCCACCGGGCGAGCCGGGCGGGCCACCGTCGAGGCGGTCGCCGTCGTCAACGCCTGGGGTGACGTGATCGGCGCCGACGGGTCCGTCCCGGCGCCGCCGGACACCCCGGCCGGCGGGTTCCTGACCAACACCACGATCGCCGTGCTGCTCACCGACGCCAGGCTGAGCAAGCTCGACTGTCACCTGCTCGCCCAGAGCGGCCACACCGGGTACGCCCGCGCCCTGCACCCGGCGCACTCCCGCTACGACGGCGACGCCGTGGTCGCGCTGGCCACCGGCGAGGTCGAGGGCGCCGACCTGGACCTGCTGCGGGCGGCGGCCGCCGAGGTGACGGCGGCCGCGATCCGGTCCGCGGTGGTCAGGCCCTCGTGACCGCCACCTGCAGCTCGGTCACCCAGTCGTCGCGGTTCTCCGGGCACTCCAGGTTGATCTCGCGGGCGTAGCCGACGGCCCGGTAGCCGTTCGCGTCGATCCACTCGGCGAGGGCCTGGCCGGTCGGCACCACGGCGTCCATCGACCCGTGATGCACGATCGTCGCGGCCTCGGCGATAACCGGCAGATCCCGTACCTCGAAATCGCCCGAACCCGGACCGGCGGCGACCTGGATCGCGGCGTGCACGGTGATCCGCCCGTCCGCCGCGTCCTCGTAGTAGGCGACGCCCGGACCGGTGGGCCGCACCCCGGCCGCCTCCAGGCGCTGGAACAGCTCGGCGTAGAGCGGCTGGATCACCGGGGAGATGTGCTCCGGCTCGTAGCCGTCGGCGACCGCGGTCAGCTCGGCGACACGGACCGCCGGGATCGGCTTGATGACGACGTCGTCGGTGGGCATGCGGCCCTCCCTCTCGATGGCCCGGAGACGCGCCTCGACCCGCACCAGCCGCGCCGCCGACTCGGCCACCGCCGCCTCCAGCTCGGCGCGGCGCAGCCGGAGCATGCCGCGCAGCTCGCCGGCGTCCAGCGTGCCGTCGAGGATCTCCCCGACCTGCTGCAGGGTGAGCCCGAGATCCTTGAGCGCGATGATCCGGTTGAGCCGGGCCAGCTGGCCGGCCGTGTAGTGCCGGTAGCCGGTGAACCTGTCGACGTGGGCCGGCCGCAGCAGCCCGGTCGCGTCGTAGTGACGCAGCATCCGGATCGACACGCGGCCGTGGCGGGCGAAATCTCCGATGGTGAACATGACAGCTCCGAGTTCAGACCCTGACACGGTGGGAGAGTCAAGATCTGGTAAGTCTGGGGGATGCTGGTCGACTACGCCGCCCCGATCGCGGCCTCCCCGTCCGAGGCCGAGACGGCCGCCGTCTCCGCCGAGCAGGTCGGCTACGACGGCTTCAACGCGGCCGAGACCCGGCACGACGTGTTCACCACGCTGACCCTGGTGGCCCGGGCGACCGCCACCCTGTCGCTGCAGTCGTCGATCGCGGTCGCGTTCGCCCGCAACCCGATGAACGTCGCGGTCCTCGCCAACGACCTGCAGCTGATCTCCGAGGGCCGGTTCCGGCTGGGTCTCGGTTCCCAGGTGAGACCACACATCGAGCGGCGGTTCTCGATGCCGTGGGGGCGGCCGGCCGCGCGGATGGAGGAGTTCGTGGCAGCGCTGCGGGCCGTCTGGCACTCCTGGGCGACCGGCGAGCGGCTCGCTTTCCGCGGCTCGTTCTACCAGCACACGCTGATGACGCCGTTCTTCGACCCGGGGCCCAACCCGTTCGGCAACCCGCCGGTGCAGCTGGCCGCGGTCGGCGAGCGGATGGTCGCGGCGGCCGGCCGGGTCGCCGACGGGCTGCTGGTGCACCCGCTGACCAGCCCCGCCTATCTCGCGGAGCGGCTGATCCCGGCCGCCCGGGAGGCGCGCGGCGGCTCCCTCGACGGATTCGCGATGGAGATGAGCGCCTTCGTGGTCCTCGGCGCCGACCCGGCCGGCCGGGCGAAGGCGGAGCGGGCGGTGCGCGGGCAGATCGCCTTCTACGCGTCGACACCGTCCTACCGGCCGGTGCTGGAGCTGCACGGGTGGGGTGAGCTCGCCGACCGGCTCAACCTGCTGTCACGCCGGCAATCGTGGGACGAGATGGCCGACGCGATCACCGACGACGTGCTCGACGCGTTCGCGGTGGCCGGCGACCCGGCGGCGGTGGCCGCCGGGCTGCTCGACCGATTCGGTTCCGCGATTGATCGGATCTCGCTCTACACGCCGTACGAGGCGGATCGCTATCAGCTGGCGGCGGTGCGATCCGCGATCCGGACCTCCGCCTTGTCCGGATAGAACGCGACGTGGCCCTTGATCTCGGCGACCGCGTCGTGCGGATCCTGGTATCCCCAGACCGCATTGTCCGCCTCCGGCAGTGACCAGTAACTGGCCTCACCCTTGTACGGACAGTAGGTCTGGTGATCGGTGGCGGAGATCAGTGCCGGGTCGACGTCGCTGAGCGGCACGTACTGCACGGGCGGATAGTTCGCCTCCTGCAGCGTGAGCGCGCTCGTGGTGTCGGCGACGACCCGCCCACCGGCGGTGACCGTCACCCTTGAGCCGGTCGGGGTGATCGTGATCGGATGATCGGGGCCTGGTTGCAGACGAGGCTTGGCCATGTGAAGGAGCCTAACGTTGTCGAGTGCCGTGGATGCGGTGTCCGCCGCCGGAATCGATTACGACGTGATCCGGCACGGCCCGGTCAGCAGCGTGGCCGAGGCCGCCGCCGCCCAGCGGGTCGAGGTGCGTGACCTGGTGAAAACCCTGGTGGTGCGCCGCGCCGACGATGACTATCTGTTCGTCCTGGTGCCCGGCGACCGGTCCATCTCGTGGCCCAAACTGCGGGCGCTGCTCGGCGTGAGCCGGCTGTCGATGCCCGACGCGGCGACCGCCAAGGAGGCCACGGGGTACGAACGGGGCACCATCACCCCGTTCGGTTCCCGCCGCCCGTGGCCGGTGATCGCCGACGAGTCGGTCCGCGGCCGGACCATCAGCCTCGGCGCGGGCGAGCGCGGCCTCGGTCTACGGGTGGAGGCCGACGCGGCGGTCAAGGCCTTGGGCGGCTCGTTCGCCGACGTGACCGACCTCAGTTCTTGAGGGCGGCCGCCACGGCGTCGGACAGCGGGGTGGTCGGGCGGCCGATCAGGCGGGACAGGGTCTTCGTGTCGTCGTCGAGGTGGCCGTCACGGATCTTGACGTCGGTGTCGGCGAGGAGGCCGGCGAAGGCCTCCGGCAGGCCGGCGCCGACCAGGGCGGCCTGGTACTGCTCGGCGGGCAGGTCGGTGTAGGCGACCGGGGCGCCGGACGCCTCCGCCACCGCGGCGGCCAGGCCGGCCAGGGTGAACGACTCGTCGCCGGCCAGCTCGTAGACGCCGGTCTCGCCGCTGAGCAGGACGACCGCGGCGGCCTCGGCGAAGTCGGCGCGGGTGGCGGCGGCGATCCGGCCGTCGGCGGCGCTGCCGTACAGGGCGCCCTGGGCGATCGCGGACCCGAACGAGCCGGCGTAGTTCTCGATGTACCAGCCGTTGCGCAGGAACGCGTACGGAATGCCGCTGTCCTTGATCAGATTTTCGGTGGCCAGGTGCTCGGGCGCGAGGCCGATCGGGCTGGTGTCGGCGCGCAGGATGCTGGTGTAGGCGAGGAAGCCGACACCGGCCTGCTTGGCGGCGTCGATCACCGCGGTGTGCTGGGGGATCCGCTGGCCGACCGCGTTGCCGGAGATCAGCAGCAGCCGGTCGACACCGTCGAGCGCCGCGGTCAGCGTCTCCGGCCGGTCGTAGTCGCCCTCGCGCACCTGCACGCCGAGCGTGAGCAGGCCGCCGGCCTTGGCGGTGTCCCGGACGACGGCGACGATCTCGCCGGGCGTGGCGCCGCGGGCGATCAGCGCCTCGACGACGAGGCGGCCCAGCTGTCCGGTGGCTCCGGTGACGGCGATGGTCATGTCGACTCCCTGTAGAAGGTCCTCCCGGCCGGCGCTGAGACCACGCTCAGCTCCGACCGGCCGCTTTGGCGATGACCAGAACAATGGCACTAACTTTTCGAAAGCGCAAACCTGACGACAGTGCTGGTATTCTCTGCCGCGTGGACGACGACGAGCTGATTCCCAGCGTTTTCGCGCGGGACTGCGCCTCCCGCGGCGTGCTCGCCGACGTGACCGGGCGCTGGGGTGGCCTGGCGCTGGCCGCGCTGCACGACGGGGCGTTCCGGTTCAACGCGCTGCGCCGCCGGGTCGACGGCGTGAGCGAGAAGATGCTGGCCCAGACGCTGCAGGCGCTCGAGCGCGACGGCCTGGTGCGGCGCGAGGTGCAGGCCACCATCCCGCCCCGCGTGGAGTACAGCCTGACCCCCCTCGGCGAGAAGGTCGCGGCCAAGTTCGTCGAGCTGATCGAGCTGGTCGAGGGCGAGTTCGGGCAGATCGCCGTGGCGCAGCAGGCGTATGACCGTACCCATTGATAGGTTTTGGCCGTGACCAGCGACGCACCGATCCATACCGACGTCCCTCCTTCCGGCACCGGCTGCGCCGAGTGTCTCGCCGCCGGCGGCTGGTGGTTCCACCTGCGCCGATGTGCCGAGTGCGGCCATGTGGGCTGCTGTGACAGCTCGCCCTCGCAGCACGCCACCGCGCACTGGAAGCAGACCGGGCACCCGATCGTCCAGTCGTTCGAGCCGGGCGAGGACTGGTTCTGGAATTATGAGACCGAGCAGGGCCTGTCCGGGCCCGAACTGGCCCCACCGGGCAGCCGGCCGGACGATCAGCCCGTCCCCGGGCCGGCCGGCTCGGTGCCTTCCGACTGGACGCGTCGTCTGAACCGCTGAATCCGCCCTTCCCTCAGGTGAGCCCCGCCACTTCCGATGATGTGTGCGTCGGATGCTAAGGAGGGCAGATGCGGGCGATTCAGAACATCGGCACGGCCAAGCGGCTGGGGGTGATCGTCGTCACCGGGGCCGTCGCGCTCGGCGGCCTGGCCGCCATCACCCTGACCAGCCAGTCGACCCTGAGCACCCAGGCCGAGGAGATGCGCAGCCTGGAGGCCTGCCTCGCCGCGATCAACCACCTGAACAACCGGCAGAGCGAGCTCAAGGTCGACGCCTACCGGGCCGCTCTGGGCCAGGACGTCAGCCAGGACGTGGTCGACGACGTGGCGTCGTCGACCGAGGCCGCGGACAAGGTCGTGGAGTGCGGCCTTCCTGCCGCGATGCTCACGGAGTTCCAGGGCGACCGCCCGGACTTCGTGGCGTTCGGCGAGTTCATCAGCAAGTTCGTCACCGACGGTGTGGCCGACCCCAAGTCGGTTCTCGGCCGGATCGACGAGATCCCCGAGGCCAACAACAAGACCGACGACCAGCTCGACGCCCTCACCGAGAAGGTGGAGGCCGCCATCACCGAGCAGAAGGCCGAGATGCTGAAGGCGGTGTCCGGCACCCGTACCATCGCGATCATCGTGGCCGGCATCGGTCTGGTCGTGCTGATCGGCATGGCGATCCCGCTGGTCCGCTCGATCCTCGGCCCGATCCGCGAGCTCGGCAAGGTCATCGACGCCCTCGACAAGGGCGACCTCACCGTCCGCAGCGGCATCACCAGCCGCGACGAGTTCGGTGTCATGGCCGCCGGCCTGGACCGCTCCCTCGACAAGCTGCGCACCTCGATGCAGACCATCGCCGGTGACGCCGACAAGCTCGCCACCGCGTCGAACCAGCTCGCCGGGGTCTCCGGGCAGATCGCCGACGCCGTCGACAACACCGACCGGCAGAGCTCCTCCGCCGCCACCGAGGCCGACGAGATCTCCCGCAACGTGCAGACCGTCGCCGCCGGCTCCGAGGAGATGGGCCTGTCGATCCGGGAGATCTCCCGCAATACCAGCGAGGCCGCCCAGATCGCGTCGATCGCCGTCACCGAGGCCGCCCGCGCCACCGACACGATCCGCCAGCTCGGCGAGTCGTCCGCCGAGATCGGCAACGTGATCAAGCTGATCACCTCGATCGCCGAGCAGACCAACCTGCTCGCTCTCAACGCCACCATCGAGGCGGCTCGCGCCGGAGACGCCGGCAAGGGCTTCGCCGTGGTCGCCAGCGAGGTCAAGGACCTGGCCCAGGAGACCGCCCGCGCCACCGAGGACATCCACAGCCGGGTCAACGCCATCCAGCAGGACACCGGCGGCGCGGTCGAGGTCATCAACCGCATCTCCGAGGTCATCGCGCAGATCAACGACTTCCAGACCACCATCGCCTCGGCGGTGGAGGAGCAGACCGCCACCACCGGCGAGATGAGCCGCAGCATCGCCGAGGTCGCCGCCGGCTCCAGCCGGATCGCCGCCAACATCAGCGACGTCTCCTCGGCCAGCGCGGCCACCGTCGGCGGCGTCACGCAGACCCGCGAGGCCAGCGCGGCGGTCTCCCGTACCGCCGATGAGCTGCGCAACCTGGTCGGCGCCTTCAAGTTCTGACGTCTCGCTCGTCCTTCCGGCGGGGCCGGTCGCCATTGCGGTGACCGGCCCCGCCGCTTTCCTCCTGGCTCGCGGTGGTCCGCTTTCCTCTTCTCTCAGGGGCCGCGGTGGTTCGCTTCTCTCAGGGGCCGCGGTGGTTCGCTTCTCTCAGGGGCCGCGGTGGTCCGCTTCTCTCAGGGGCCGCGGTGGTCTGCCGATCGGAGGGCCCATGCCTACGCTGCCTCAGCGCTCAGCCGCCCCGGTGGACGACGACGGGCTCTCGCGGCGGCGGCGCACCATCGAGACCGGCGCTCTCGTGGCCCGCAGCTTCGGGCTGATCTCCACCGGCGTGGCCGCGGCCGGGATCGGCGCCGGAGCGGCCGCCGTGGCCAGCGCCGACATGCGCTTCGTCTGCTGGGCGGGCGTCGTCACGATGGGCGTGTCGAACGTGCTGGCCCACCTCGGCCGGCGCCGCCCGGCATCGAGGTGGTACCCCTGGCTCAGCGCCGGGCAGAGCGTGATCGAAACCGCGACGATCACCGCGATCGTGGCCCTCGCGTCGCGGGAGACCGCCGAGACCACCTGGCCGCTGCTGGCCCCGGCGATCGCGGTGGCCGCCGTACGGCATCGGATCGTCGGCGCCCTGATGGTCTTCGCGGCCACCACCCTGGGCTTCGCGCTGCTGGCGCCCGGCTCGCACGATCTGTTCTACCTGATCGTCGTCGGCTTCATGATCGCGGTGATCACCGGCACCCAGTCGTCGGCGCTGGACCGCCACCTCCGGGCACTCGACGAGACCCGGCACGCCCTGCAGCACCAGGCCACCCACGACGGGCTCACCGGCCTGCCGAACCGGGCCCACCTCGCCGCCTACGCCGACCGGCACACCGGCCGCCCCTTCGGCGTGCTGCTGCTCGACCTCAACGGGTTCAAGCAGGTCAACGACGAACACGGGCACGCCGCCGGCGACCTGCTGCTGCACGAGATCGGCGCCCGGCTGACCGTCGCGCTCGGCGGCGACGGGCTGGCCGGACGGCTCGGCGGCGACGAGTTCCTGGTGCTGCTGCCGGACGCGGACAGCGCCGTCGCCGCCCGGGTGATGGTCCGCATCCACGACGCGATCCGCCGGCCGGTCGACATCGGCGCCGGGCGTGCGGTCACCGTCGGGGTCAGCGCCGGCGTGGCGTTGCGGCCCAGGGACTGCCCCGCCGATCTGGACACGCTGACCGCCGAGGCCGATGCCGGGATGTACCGCGACAAACGGGGCCGATCTCGGGCGGCCTGACTCCTCAAGGTGAGGGCCGTCACCGCCGATGGGAGGCACATGAGGGTGATCGGCAGAGGGGCCGTGCCGGTGGTCGACGACTCCATGCGATCGCGCCGGCGTACCGTCGAAGCCGCCGGACTGGCCTCCCGATCCCTCGGGCTGCTGCTCACCGCGGTCTACATGAGCGGCGTGACCGACCTCGCGCCGCTGGTCCTCAGCGACGACATGGCCACCGTCTGCCGGCTCGTGCTCGGGCTCATGTCCGGGGCGAACGTGCTGGCCGTCCTCGCCGCCCGTAACCCCTGCTCACGCCGGTACCCGCTGTGGAGCGCCCTGCAGGTGCTGCTCGACACGGTGACGATCGTCGCCTTCGTGGCCGTGTCGGAACGCGACTTCACCCAGACCACCTGGCCACTGCTGGGTCTCAGCATCTCCATCGCCGCGGTCCGGCACCAGTTCCTCGGCGCCCTCCTCACCTTCGTGGCCACCTCGGCGGCGTTCGTCCTGCTCGTGCCGGACTCGCCGGACACCGCCTTCGTGCTCGGCACCAGCGCGATGACCGCGATCATCGCCGGTTCCCAGTCGACCGCGTTCGCCCGGCAGCTCACCACCCTGCAGGAAACCCGGCGGGCGCTGCAGCACCAGGCCACCCACGACGGGCTCACCGGCCTGCCCAACCGGGCCCACCTCGACGAGTACGCCTCCCGGCTCACCGGTGGCGCGCTCGGTGTCCTGCTGCTCGACCTCAACGGATTCAAGCAGGTCAACGACACGTACGGGCACGCGGCGGGGGACCGGCTGCTGCACGAGGTGGCGGTCCGGGTCACCGAGGCCGGCGGCCCCGGAGTGACCGCCGGGCGGCTCGGCGGCGACGAGTTCCTGATCCTGCTGCCCGGCGCCGGAGCGGGCGCGGTCGCCGCCGCCTGCGAGCGCATCCGCGACGCGATCCGCCGGCCCGCCGACCTCGGCGACGGCATCGTGGTCACGGTCGGCGTCAGCATCGGCGTGGCGCTGCGCCCGGCCGGCGGCGAAGCGGGGCTCGACGCGCTCACCGCCGAGGCCGACGCCGCCATGTACCGGGAGAAGCAGGCCCGGCGGGCCGCCTGACATCGATCCATTGCGATGCGACAGGTGGGCGGGTAACGTGCCGTTAACAACTGCCCGGGGCGGGGCGTTCAGTGAACGCCGTTACATTCCCCCCTCAAGAGGCAGGTCATGAAGAGAAGACTGACCACGATCGCCGCAGTCCTCGTCACCCTCACCGCAGCAGTGCTGACCGTCGTCACCCCCGCCTACGCCGCCACCGGCCTGCACATCAGCGGCCGGAACATCGTCGAGGCCAACGGCAGCACGTTCGTCATGCGCGGCATCAACCACATGCACACCTGGTACGCCGGGCAGACCGGATCGTTCGCCGACATGAAGGCGGCCGGCGCGAACACGGTCCGGGTCGTCCTCAGCGGCGGCCGCTGGACCGCCAACACCGCCGCCGACGTCACCAACGTGATCAACCTGTGCAAGGCGAACAGGCTGATCTGCGTCCTGGAGGACCACGACACCACGGGGTACGGCGAGGACGGCGCCGCTTACACCCTCGACCAGGCCGTCAACTACTGGATCTCGCTGAAGAGCGTGCTCCAGGGCCAGGAGAACTACGTCGTCATCAACATCGGCAACGAGCCGATCGGCAACACCAACCCCGGCCAGTGGACCGCCGCCACCGTCGCCGCCGTCCAGAAGATGCGCAGCAACGGCTTCCAGCACCTGCTCATGGTCGACGCCCCGAACTGGGGACAGGACTGGCAGTACACCATGCGCGACAACGCGCAGACGGTCCTGGACGCCGACACCCTCGACAACACGGTGCTCTCCATCCACATGTACGCCGTGTTCAACACCGCCGCGTCGATCCGCAACTACCTCGACGTGTTCCAGAACAACAACTGGCCGCTCGTCATCGGCGAGTTCGGCTGGCAGTTCGCCTCCGGCGAGGTGGACGACACCACGCTGATGGCCGAGGCACAGGCCCGCGGCATCGGATACCTCGGGTGGTCGTGGGCCGGCAACACCGACCCGATCCTCGACATGACGAACAGCTTCAACGCGGCGTCCCTCACGACCTGGGGGCAGCGCATCGTCAACGGACCCAACGGTCTGAAGGCCACCAGCAAGGAGGCCACCATCTTCGGCGGGGTGCAGCCCAGCTCGCCCGCGCCGTCGCCCTCCTCCCCGTCGCCGTCCCCGTCGACCCCGGCCGGCGCCTGCACCGCCACCTATGCGGTCACCGGCCAGTGGGCCGGCGGATTCCAGGGCGACGTCAAGGTCACCGCGGGCAGCGCGGCGATCAAGGGGTGGACGGTGACCTGGACGTACGCCAACGGCCAGACCGTGAGCAACGCCTGGGGCGCGACCGTCACCAGCAGCGGAACCACGGTGACCGCCCGCAACGCCGCCTGGAACGGATCCTTGGGCGCCGGCGCGAGCACCAATTTCGGTTTCCTCGGCTCCTGGACGGGAAACAACAGCGTACCCACGCTGACCTGCGCCGCCAGCTGATCCCAACCGGCCCGGCCGGTCGTTCTCCCGGCCGGTCCGGTTGCTTTGGGAGCGCTCCCATGTAGGATGTCCGGCAGGCGCGCCCGCCCCGGCGCAGGATACACCCTCTCTACCAACACATCCCCTGCACAGAAACACCCGGTCAGGGGCTCACCACCGCCCCCACGTGGGGTGGGCGACGGCGGCGAGCCCCTGACCGGCCCCACACTCTGGTCCCCTCACGCACCCCCGCCGGCGGTTCCCCTGCCGCCTGGCGGGCGGCGGTCCTCTCGGTCCACTTCCGGTTGGCGGTCCTGGCGGTTGAGTCTCTGCCTGCCGCTTCCGGTTGGCGGTCCTCGTGGTTCAGTCTCTGCCTGCCGCTCCTGGTCGGCGGTCCTGGCGGTTCAGTCTCTGCCTGCCGCTCCTGGTCGGCGGTCCTGGCGGTTCAGTCTCTGCCTGCCGCTCCTGGTCGGCGGTCCTGGCGGTTCAGTCCCTGCCTGCCGCTCCCGGTTGGCGGTCTTCTGGGTTGAGGTGCTGCCTGTTCGCGGCCGCTTTGGCCTCAGCCGCTTGCGGCTGGCGGTCTTGCTGAGCCAAGCGACTGTGGTCGCCGCCCCTTCTCGCGTCCCCGGGTATCCCTGGCTCTCGGTTCCGTTGAACTTCCATACCTCCGGAGCCTGGTCTCGGGCGGCCGCCTCCGTCTGCTGGCTGTCTCCTGTTGGTGGTCTTCTCCCGTCGGCCGTCTTCTCCTGTCGGCCGTCTTCTCCTGCCGGCTGTCTCCTGTTGCTGGCTGTCTCCTGTTGGCGGTCTCCTGCTACTGGCCACCTTCCTCCTGCCGGCTGTCTTCTCCTGTCGGCCGTCTCCTTTCGTCCTGTCGGCCGTCTCCTTTCGTCGGCGGGCTCCTCCTGCCGGGTGTTCGTCGCCTGCGTCGATTCCGCTGGCCGGCTCCCTCGTTGGCTGCCATCGGGAGGGCTGGCGTGCTGACGGCGAGGGTCGCCACTTCCGGGTTCCATGCCGTCGCGTTGCTGGTTTCCATTGCTGCTGTCGGGATGTTCCCTTCGAATTCCGTCGAGCAAGCATCTCCTTGTCGCCTCCTTCACCCCCTTTGTCGCCGCGCCGTCGGTGATCCTCTTTGGGCTGTCATGCTGTTGTGCTTTTTCGTCAGTTCTTTGCAACCGATTTCCGTCCCGCTGACGCCCTCGTCGGCCATCTTGCTAAGACGAGCTGAAAGTATTGACAGATTCATCCGCAAACTCGTGGTCTCCGGCCGTCGTCACCCATAATTGTTGTGCCGAGGATCACTCTTTTTCGAGGTCGGGTAGCTGGTGAGATCATGGCGATATCCGATTTTGATGAGAATCTGGTTTGGCATGATCAAATACTGACATTCTCGTATGGGGGCGCGAGAGAATCTAGGCATGGCGCAGATGTCGTTGTTCAGTCGGGCAGAGGTTTCTACGATGCGTGACCGAACCGCGTCGCGGAACTATTCAGCCGCCAGAGAAGAGTTTCGGCGTGAGCACGAGCGTCATCGCGCGTGGGGATTGCAACGGCGCCATGCCGAGAAGCTTCGACGCATCCGCGAGGCCGCAAGCTCGCCAACGCCCGAAGGTGCGAAGCGTTCCGATTCGCCGGCTGCATCGCACGCGGTTCCGGAGTCTCGGCAGCCATCCGTCGCATCGCCGACTGTGCCTTCCTCGGCGTCTGGGCGCCCGCCTCGGGACCCGTCACCAGCACCGCACGGAGTACTTCACTCTCTGACTCGTCCGCCTGCAGGTCGCCCGCCTGCAGGTCGCTCGCTTGCAGGTCGCTCGCTTGCAAATTGCGCATTTGTAGATCGCTTGCCTGCGGACCGCTCGTCTGTTGACCGTCTGTCGCCAGGCCGCTCGACCCCAGGCCGCTCGCCCGCGGACTGCTCGTCTGTCGCCAGCTTGCCTGCGAGTCTCTCGTCCGCGGGCCGCTCGTCTTTGGTCAGCTGGTTTTGGGATTGCTCACCGTCGGGCCACTCGTTTGTGGAACGCCTGTTCGCAGGGCGCTTGCTCGTGGGCCGTCCGTCCGTGGGCCGCTCATCGGCGGGTTGCTTACTTGCGGGCTTCTTGACCGCGAGCTGCTCGTCTGGGGACCGCTCGTTCACGGGGCGCCTGGCCGTTGGCTTCTTGTCTGTGGATCGTTCGTCTGAGGGCTGCGCGAGTGCGGATCGCTGGCCTGCGGCTTGCTCGTCTGCGGTGCCTGTGTCTACTGCGGACTTATCGTCCGGCGACCCGTTGACCTTGTGCCAGGTGTCGGTCGATCAGGTGCCGTTCAGCGAGTCGCCTCTGGGCCGATCACCTGCAGGTCTCGCGATGGTTGCGCCTTCTTCTGCAGGGCCGTCAGCTGTTCCGCCGCTGTCTGCCGTTCCGGGACCGTCTGCTGTAGTGCGGCCATCCGTCGAGATGTCGACTCTTGGCGTGTCGCCCTCGGCGAAGGTGCTTGTACTTAACGTGCTGCAGGCGTCTGGCCTGGTGATTGGGGCTGACGCGCGATCGGCTTGCGTTATGTGGCCGGTTGCTACTGTTCGGCGGTTTGAGAGATTGACTCGGCTTCTTTCTGGGCGATGTTCGGATTTGTTGCTGGATTGTGCGCAGATTCCGTTGTTTTCTTCTCTGCGACGGTGGCTGGTTCTGTGTGTTGCCGGAGGCGGATTGAACGCTTGCGTTGGGCGCTTCGCTGGGGCGCGGCTGTGGAGGTTGTTACGGCTCTGGCTGTGTTGGCGTTGGAGGTTATTGATTCGGGTGGCCGGTGCAGGATTGTGGCTGAGGTTTCACGCGAGGAAGTCGATCGGGAATGGGATCGTTTCTATCACCCTTCTGTGGTTGAGGTCAAATCTGGGTCGAATTGCTGTGCGCGCGGGTGGATTTCGATTTTGCGTAGTGACCTTCCAGTCCTGTCAGTTGTTTGGGGGATATTTTCCTTGCGATAGCGGAATGGCTCGATTTTTATCTTTCGGCGGCGGCGGCGGCGGCGGCGGCGGTGGCGGTGGCGGCGAAGGAGGCAGCGGGGAAAGAAGCGGAGAGGGAGGCGGTGGCGGAGGAGAGACGGAGAGGAAGGCGGTGGAGAGGGCGAAGGAGAAGGGGAAGCGGTGGAGAGGGTGAAGGAGAAGGGGAAGCGGTGGAGAGGGTGAAGGAGAAGGGGAAGCGGTGGAGAGGGCGAAGGAGAAGGGGAAGCGGAGGGGAGGGCGAAGGAGAAGCGGCGAGGAAGGCGGTGGCGGAGGAGAAGCGGTGCGGAGGGCGGAGGCGAAGGAGAAGGGGAGGTGGGGCCGCAACGGAGACGGGACTTGGGGTGGGGGAGCGTCTTGGGCCGCATTCGGCCCGGTGGAGGCGGGTCGGTCCGGGCCCGGCAACCACCTTGCGTGGTGGGGCGGGTCCGGGCCGGCTGCGGTGGGGCGAGGTGTGGTTCGTACCGTCGCGGTCAGGACCAGGAGGTGAGGATCTCCTGGACCGTCGACGCCTGCGGTGGGGCCGGGATCTCGGCCGGGGTGCGCTGGAAGCGTGGCGCCGGCGCCGGCTGGACCACGCCGCCCACCTCGATGAACGCCTTCCGAGCCTCGTTGTGTGGGTGCAGCGGCGCCTCGGTCAGGGAGAGGACGGGGGTGACGCACGCGTCGAGGGGCTCGAAGATGGCCGCCCATTCGTCGCGGGTCTTCTGCAGGAAGCGTTCGGTGAAGCGGCGCCGGAGTTCCGGCCAGGCGGCGAAGTCGAACTGGCCGGGGAGGTCCGGGTCGTCGGCCAGGTCGAGGCCTTTCAGCAACGCGGCGTAGAACTGGGGTTCCAGCGAGCCGACGGCCAGGTGACCGCCGTCGGAGGCCTGGTACGTGTCGTAGAAGGGAGCGCCGCCGTCGAGCAGGTTGCGGCCTCGCGGGCCGGGCCAGCGGCCGGCTGCGGACATGCCGTGGATGAACGTCATCAGCAGCGATGATCCGTCGACCATGGCGGCGTCGACGACCTGGCCACGGCCGGAGCGGGAGCGTTCGACCAGGGCGGCCAGGACGCCCACGGCCAGGAGCATGCCGCCGCCGGCGAAGTCGCCGAGCAGGTTGACGGGGGCGTGCGGCTTCTCGCCGGCGCGGCCCAGCGGGTCGAGGGCGCCGGCGATCGCGATGTAGTCGATGTCGTGGCCGGCCGCGGCGGCCAGCGGGCCCTCCTGGCCCCAGCCGGTCATCCTCGCGTAGATCAGGCCGGGGTTGAGCCGCTCGCAGACGTCGGGGCCGAAGCCCAGGCGCTCGGCCACGCCGGGGCGGAAACCCTCGACCAGGACGTCGGCCCTCCCGGCCAGGGCGAGCAGCTCGGCGACGCCGGCTTCGGATTTCAGATCGATCGTTACGGTACGGCGCCCGCGCTGCAGCGGTCCCGGAGGCGGACCGGCCGGTCCGTTGCCACCGGGACGTTCCACCAGCACCACGTCGGCGCCGAGATCCGCCAGGACCATGCACCCGAACGGGGCCGGCGCCAGGCCGGACAGCTCCACGACCCGGATGCCGGCGAGGGCGGTCATCGGGGGAGCCCGCTGTCACAGGACACGGGAGATCAGCTCCTTCATGATCTCGTTGGTGCCGCCGTAGATCTTCTGGACCCGCGCGTCCGCGTACATCTTCGCGATCGGGTACTCGGTGGTGTACCCGTAACCGCCGAAGATCTGCAGGCACCTGTCGACGACCTCGCACTGGCCCTCGGTCAGGTACAGCTTCGCCATCGCGGCGGTCGCCACGTCCAGTTCGCCGCGGGCGTGCCGCTGGATGCAGTCGTCCAGGAACGCCCGGGACACGCGGGTACGCGTCGCCACCTCGGCCAGGACCATGCGGGTGTTCTGGTGGCCGAGCAGCGGCTTGCCGAAGGCGACCCTCTCCTTGGCGTACGCGACGGCCAGCTCGACGGCCCGCTGCATGGCCGCCACCGCGCCGACCCCGATGACCAGCCGCTCCTGCGGGAGCTGCTGCATCATCTGGATGAAACCGGACCCCTCGGTCCCCAAGAGGTTCGCGGCGGGAACCCGGAAGTCGTCGAAGAACAACTCGGCCGTGTCGTTGGAGTGCAGGCCGATCTTCTCGATCTTGCGGCCGCGCCGGAAGCCGGCCGGGTCGCCGGTCAGCTCGCACACCAGCAGCGAGATGCCGTGCGCACGTGCGGACGTGTCGGTCTTCACCGCCAGGACCAACAGGTCCGCAAGGATCCCGTTGGTGATGAACGTCTTCGAACCCGTCACCACATAATCGTCGCCGTCACGGACCGCGCGGGTGCGGATCGCCTGCACATCGGAGCCGCCGTCGGGCTCGGTCATGCCGATCGCGCCGACCAGCTCGCCGCTCACCAGGCCCGGCAGCCAGCGACGTTTCTGCTCCTCGGAGCCGTAGTCGTTGATGTAGCCGGTGACGATGCCGCTGTGCACGGCGATGCCGAGGCTACCCTCGCCGGCCAGGGTCTGCTCGTGCAACAGCGTGGCCTCGTGGGTGAAGTCGCCGCCACCACCGCCGTACTCCTCCGGCATGGAGAGGCCCAGCAGGCCCAGCTCGCCGGCCCGGCGGTAGTGCTCGCGGTCCGGGTGGCCCTGCTGCTCCAGGCGTGCGGCGTGCGGCAGCACCTCCTTGGTGAAGAAGGTGCGCGCGAGTTCGGCCAGGTCGTCGTGTTCCGGCTTGCGCCACGGTTCGACATAACCGTCCAGTCCAGGCGTCGGCATCGACCCACCATCGAGCACTATTGGCGATGTGTCAACAAGCCGCGTATGAATTGCCGCGATTCATCGTTTGCGCCGATGGGAACATCGACAACCCGGGCATCTCGGAACGGTATCGATCGACGTGCCGTAAGGTCGGGCGGGTGAGTGTCGAGGCGATACGCCGGCGCCGGCTGGAACCGGACGCCCGGCGCGAACAGATCCTGTCGGTCGCGATCCGCCTGTTCGGGTCGAAACCCTACGCCGACGTCTCCACCACGGACGTCGCCCGGGACGCCGGCGTCGCCCGGGGCCTGGTCAACCACTATTTCGGTACGAAAAAGGACCTCTACCTCGAAGTGGTGCGCGTCATGCTGACGGTGCCCGAAGTGGCGCTGGAGCAGCTTCCCGAGGGCGAACTGCCCGAACGGGTCGATTCCATCGTCAGCTGGTTCCTCGACGTGGTCTCCCGGCACAGCACGTCCTGGCTGGCCGCCACCGGCGCCGGCGGGATGGCCGGTGACGCCGACGTGAACGCCGTGATCGCCGAGGCGGTTGATGTCGCCGCGGCCGGTGTGCTGCGTGCGGTGGGAATGGGCGACGATCCGTCACCGGCGCTGCGGGGGATGGCCCGGTCGTATGTCGGCCTCGCGATCTGGACCGCTCAGGAGTGGCTGCAGCGTGGGGTGCTGACGCGCGAGCAGGTGCACTCGCTGCTGGCCACGTCGCTGGTGGCGCTGGTGGACCGGGTGTTCCGTTCGGCAGACTGATCGGTCCCGCTTTTGAACTAGCCTCCTAGGATGTTCTAGCGGATGGGGCCACGGCGGCGTGTCCTGCGGAGGGTGGTCGGCGGGTTCGGGGCCGCCTGGTGGTAGCGCTGATTCCTCGTCGTCGATCTGACGACGACGTTCCCGATGTCGCACGACAGGAGCGATGTCGATGCCGTTCCTGGCGGAGGCGGCGCGGCGTGGAGTGTTGCGGCGCAACGGTGCGGTGTACCAGTTCCGGCACGAGCGGCTGCGGGAGCATCTGGCCGGGGCAGGCGGTGTGCGGCGCCTGGAGTGACCGGGACCGGCGCCGCACACCTGGCTCAGTGGCTGCCGCCGTTGGGGCCGAAGGCGGTGAAGAAGCGGTCGCGGAAGGTGTTCATCGGCCAGACCGGGGCGTCGGGGGCCGGCTTGAGGCTGGGGGTCCAGTTCCAGCCGGTGATGCGGTCGAGGACGGCCGGGTCCTTGGCGACGATCGTGATCGGGACGTCGTGGCTGGCGTTGTCGCCGGTGACGACGCTGGACGGCTGGTGGTCGCCGAGGAAGACGAGGACCAGGTTGTCGTTGCCGTACTTCTCGATCCACGAGATCAGGGTGGTCAGGGTGTAGCGGATCGACTTGCCGTACTCCCGGCGGACCTTCGCGGCGCTGGACCAGATGTCGGCCTTCTGGGCGCCGTCGGCGGCGATCGCGTTGTAGACGGAGCCGTCGCCGACCTGGTCCCAGTCGATGAAGGTGGGGATCGGGGCCCACGGGGTGTGGCTGGAGATGAGCGGCATCTCGACCATCAGCGGCTTGCGGCCGGGCTTGTTGTACTCGACCTCGGTGAACTGCTTGAGCGTGTACTGGTCGGGCATCTGCGCCCAGCTGAACCGCGGACCCTGGTAGGAGAGGTTGCGGGAGTCCCAGATCCGGTTGTAGCCGTAGAACTTGCCCTCGGGGAAGGCGCGGGTGGCGCCGGGCATGACGCTGACGGTGTCCCAGCCGGCCTTCTGCATGGCGTACGGGATGGTGAGCCGGTCGCTCGAGGTGAGGTTGCGGTACCGGGACTGGTTGTTGATCCACAGTCCGGACAGCGTGGTGGAGTGGGCGAGCCAGCTGTTGCCGCCGAACGTGGGTGAGGTGAGCCAGCCGCTGCGTGCGGAGAAGCCGGCGGCCTTGAGGGTGGCGTCGCCGTCCTCGAGCACGGCGGCGGTGCCGGCGGCCAGGCTGGGCGACTCGACGGCGTTGCGGCCGTAGCTCTCCACGAAGGTGATCATGACGTCCTTGCCGCGCAGGGCGGTGAGGATCTGGTCGGCGGGCACGTCCTTGTACGGGTCGGTCTTGATCTCGTCGGCGAACGCGGCCTCGTTGGCGATGCCCTCCTTGGCCTGCCAGGCGCGGTCCCAGGCGTAGGTGACCGAGGTGCGTGCGGCGACCGGGACGGCCGGGAGGAGCTGGAAGCCGAGGGCCAGCGACAGCATCCAGGCGGACGCGATGCCGGCGGCGGCCAGGGCGGAGCGGCGGCGGTGCTCGGTGATCAGGGCGGCGAGGCGCAGCACGGCCCAGATCATCAGGGCGACGACGCCGATGGCGAGCACTACGGCGCCGATCGCGGCACCGTAGGCGCCGAACGCGCCGTACGAGTCGCGGATGAAGTTGAACGTGTCGTCGAAGAGCTCCCAGTCGAGGATCACGTCGAAGGGGCGGGCGAGGGTCTTGAACCAGCCCATGTCGAGGCTCTTCTGGATGAGCAGCCAGCCGAGGCCGGCGCCGAGGATCGAGCCGACGACCAGGCGGGGCCGGCGGGGCAGCACGATCAGCAGGAGGATGCCGAACGCGGCCTCGATCGGGATGCGGGCGAAGTTGCCGAGGGTGAGCCGGCGCAGGACGTTCGGGTAGAGCAGGGCGACGAAGACGAGCCCGCCGGCCAGGATGTTGAGTGCGTACGACATGCCCGGCGAGCGCAGGATCCGCCGGATCCGTCCCGGCGCCCGGCCGGCCGGCTCCTCGACGGCGGGCTCGGCCGGCTCGTCCTCCGAGGCATCCGAGTCGACCAGGGCGACCGAGTCCTCCGAGGCATCCGAGCTGTCCGGAGCCTCCGAGGCGACCGAGGAGACCGGGGTGACGGGTGAGGTCGGTGGCGTCGGCTCCTCCGCGTCGGGGTTCTGTGTCGGGTCGGCGAGGTCTGTCGGCTGCACGTCATGGGACACGCATGCCGCCGCGGGATGGTTCAGCGGAAGGTCGAGAAGTTGGGTGTCCAGGGTCTCAGCCTCTTGCCAATTTCCTATAGGAACGATAGGAAAAGTGGTAGAGGAGGAACCGCCCATGCGCCGTACCCGGCCCGCCGTCGCCGCCATCGCTCTCGCCCTCGTCCTCACCGCCTGCTCGTCCGGAACACCTCAGGCGGGCGCCGAGGCCGGCCAGCCGGTCAGCGGCGGATCGCTGACCTGGGCCGTCGAGACCGAGCCGATCACCTTCAACCCGCACCAGTACGCCCAGGCCAAGGCCCGCCTGCTGGTCTGGAACACCTTCGAGGCCCTGCTCACCCACGACGGCCAGGGCGGTTACCTGCCGTGGCTGTCCACCGGCCACGAGGTGTCGGCCGACGGCAAGACCTACACCTTCACGTTGCGTACGGACGTGACGTTCAGCGACGGCACGAAATTCGACGCCGGGGCCGTCAAGGCGAACATCGACCAGTTCTCCGTCGAGGGGTACAACCCGGCCGTTCTGGCCGTGCAGCTGCGCAACCTGGACAGGGTCGAGGTCGTGGACCCGGCGACCGTCACCTTCCACCTCAGGCAGCCGGACGTGCTGCTGCTCGACTTCCTCTCCTCGCCGCAGGGCGCACAGGTGTCGCCGAAGTCGCTGAAGGAGGCGAAGAACCTCAAGGCCGGCGGCCCCGACCTGGCCGGCACCGGCCCGTTCGTGCTGGACCACTACACCGCCGGGCAGGAGGTCGTGTTCACGAGGAACCCGGCCTACAACTGGGCGCCCGCCAACGCGGGGCACACCGGGCCGGCCTACCTCGACCGGATCACCTACCGGTTCCTGAAGGAGTCGTCGGTGCGGGTCGGGGCGCTCACCTCCGGGCAGGTGCAGGTCGTCGAGGGGGTGCCGGCCACCGACGAGGCGCTGATCACCGCGAACCCGCAGCTGTCGCTCAGCCGGGGGCTGAACTCCGGCTCGGCGTACGCGTACTACTTCAACACCGCGCACGCCCCGTTCGACGACCTCCGGGTGCGGCAGGCGTTCCGGGAGGCCGTCGACGTGGACGCGGTGCTCTCCGGCGTCTACCGGGGCACCGCCACCCGGGCGTGGAGCGTGATCGGGCCGACCAGCCCGTTCTATGACAAGACCCTGGAGAAGACCTACGGCGGCGATGCCGCCGAGGCCAACCGGCTGCTGGACGAGGCGGGCTGGACGGCGCGGGACGCGGACGGATTCCGGACCAGGGACGGCAAACGGCTGACGGTACGGCTGGTGCAGTCGGCGCCGTTCGTCCGGGACCGCCGTGACGTGCTGGCGCAGGCCGTGCAGGCGCAGGTCAAGCAGAGCGCCAGCATCGACCTGAACGTCGCCGTGGTCGACCAGGGCACCGCCACCCAGGCGCTGGCCGACGGGCAGTACGAGGTGTTCGACAACTCGCGTGCCGACACCGACGCCGGGGCGGCGCTCAACCTGCTGCTGCACTCCGGTGGGGCGATCAACCGCACCGGGTTCACGGATCCGGCTCTGGACAAGCTGCTCGAAGCCGGTCAGGCCGGCCCGGATCAGGCGCGGCGGCAGGCCGCGTACCAGCAGGTGCAAAGGCTGGTCGTCACCGACCAGGCGCTGGTCCTGCCGCTGTACGCCCCCGCCGACCAGGTCGCCGCCGGCACCGGTGTCGGCGGACTGGGCTTCGAACCGACGGCCGGGGTGCCGGGTAGCGCCTACAACCTCTGGCTGAGCAAGTGATCAGGGCGATCGCCCGGCGGGTGGCCTCCGGTGCGGTGGTGCTCTGGGCGGCGGCCACGGCGGCGTACCTGGCGCTGCTGGCCGCCCCCGGCGACATCGTCGACAGCCTGATCGGCGACGGCGCCGACACCCCGCAGATCCGTGCCCAGATCATCGCCGAGTGGAACCTGGACCGGCCCGCCGTCGTGCAGTACCTGGACTACCTGTGGCGGGCCGCGCAGGGCGACCTGGGCCGCTCCTACCTGCTGCAGCGGCCGGTCGGTGAGGTGATCGGCGACCAGGTGCCGCCCACGCTGAAGCTGGCCGTGGCGGCGGCCGTCTTCGGGGTGGCCCTGGCCCTGGTGCTGGCCGTCACCACCCGGCACCGGTGGGCACGCCGGGCCAGCTCGGCCGCCGAGCTGGTCATCGTGTCGACGCCGCCGTTCCTGATCGGGATCGTTCTGCTGAGCGTGTTCTCGTTCCGGTTCGGACTGTTCCCGGTCTCCGGTGACCGGGGCTGGGCGGCGCTGGTGCTGCCGGCGGTCACGATGGGCCTGCCGATCGCCGGGGTGCTGGCCCAGGTGCTGCGCGACGGCCTGGACCGGGCGCTGGACGAGCCGTTCGCGATCACCGCGCGGGCCCGTGGCCTGCGGGAACGGGCGGTCCTGATCCGGCACGCGCTGCGGCACGCGCTGATGCCGGCGGTCACCATGCTCGGCTGGCTCACCGGGGTTCTGCTCGGCGGCACGGTGATCATCGAGCAGGTCTTCGGCCGGCCCGGGCTGGGGCAGGTGACCCTGCAGGCCGTCGGCAACGGCGACATGCCGGTGGTGCTGGCCGTGGTGGTCCTGGCGGCGGCCGCCTTCGTCGTGATCAACACAGCGGCCGATCTCGCCTATCTGGTCATCGATCCACGGTTGCGAAGGAGCTGAGTCGCGTGACCCTCGCTCTGCCCAGGCCGGTGGCACGCCGGCTTTCCCTGCGACGGCCCCGGCCGGGCCTCGCCGCCGCCGGGCTCGTCCTCCTCCTGGCGCTGGCCGCGGTGATCTGGCCGGCGCTGTTCGCCGGCGACCCGCTGGCCGCCGATCCGCTGCGGGTGCTGGAGGCGCCGTCGGCGCAGCACTGGTTCGGCACCGACCAGCTGGGCCGTGACGTCTTCGACCGGGTGGTGCACGGCGCCCGGCACTCGCTGAGCATCGGCGTGGCGGCCACCGTGATCGCGGTCGGCGCGGGCATCCTGCTCGGGCTGATCGCCGGGCTCGCGCACCGGGTCGCCGACGAGGCCCTGAGCCGGGGTTTCGACGCGCTCGCCGCGTTTCCGCTGGTGCTGCTGGCGTTGCTGTTCATCGCGATCGCGGGCACCGGCACGACCAGCCTGGTCGTGGCGATCGGCATCGCCACCACACCGCACTACGCCCGGGTGGTGCGGGCACAGACCCTGGTGGTGCGGCAGGCGGCGTACGTCACGCACGCCGTCGCGTTCGGAGGGTCGCGGGTCCGGCTGGTGCTGCGGCACGTGCTGCCCAACGTGCTCGGCCCGATCCCGGTCCTGGCGATGATCGGGCTCGGCGAGGCGGTGCTGATCGCGGCCGGCCTGAGTTTCCTCGGCCTCGGGCCGCAGCCGCCGTCGCCGGAGTGGGGCGCGATGCTCTCCGAGGGCCGCGGCTACCTGCACATCGCCTGGTGGGCGTCGGTGCTGCCGGGCGCGGCCGTCACCGCCACCGTCATCTCTCTCACCGTGATCGGTCGGCATCTGCAGAACCGGTTCGAGGGGCGGCCGGCGTGATCGAGTGCACCGCAGCGAAGCAAGGGCCGCGAGAGCACGCCAAAGGTGGCACAGCGTGATCGAGTGCACCGCAGCGAAGCAAGGGCCGCGAGAGCACGCCATAGGAGGCACAGCGTGATCCACGTCGAGAACCTGCGGGTCGCCTTCACCGGTAGACGGCAGGTCGAGGCGGTACGCGGGGTCGACCTCACGATCAGCGAGGGCGAGTGTGTCGCGCTGGTCGGCGAGAGCGGCTCCGGCAAGAGCGTGACCGCCCGCAGCCTGGTCGGACTGGCCGGTCCGAACGCCCGCGTCGAGGCGGACACGTTCACCGTCGACGGCCGGGACGCGCGCGCCTTCGCCGCCCGTGACTGGCGCCGGCTGCGGGGCCGGTTCGCCGGGCTGATCCTGCAGGACGCCCTGGTGTCGCTCGACCCGCTGCGCACCGTCGGCGCGGAGATCGGCGAGGTGCTGCAGACCCACGGCATCGGCGACCGCCGGGACCGGCCGCAGCGGATCCGGCAGCTGCTCACCGACGTGCACGTGCCCGAACCGGAGCGGCGGGCCCGGCAGTATCCGCATCAGCTGTCCGGTGGCCTGCGGCAGCGGGCGCTGATCGCCTCGGCCATCGCCGGCGGGCCGCGGCTGCTGATCGCCGACGAGCCGACCACCGCCCTGGACGCGACGGTGCAGGCGCAGATTCTCCGGCTGCTCGCCGAGCGCCGTGCGTCGGGGGAGACACTGCTGCTGATCAGCCACGATCTGGCGGTCGTGTCGACACTGGCCGACCGGGTGCTGGTGATGAAGGACGGCCGGGTCGTCGAGGGCGGCGACACCCGCACCGTGCTGGTGAGCGCCGGTCACCCGTACACCAGGAAATTGATCTCGGCGGCGACCGGGAGGCGGCGCGGGACCACCACCGAGCCGGGCGACGTCGTCGCCGAGGCCACCGCGCTGCGCAAGGTGTACGGCGACCGCACCGTCGTGAAGGACTTCGGCGTGACGATCCGCCGCGGCGAGATCGTCGGGCTGGTCGGCGAGTCGGGGTCCGGCAAGACCACCGTGGCGCAGCTGCTGTTCGGGCTGGCCGAGCCGACGTCGGGGCATGTGCGGTTCGAGGGCGCCGACTTCAGCGGGGTGCCCGAGCGTGCCCGCCGCCCGATCCGGCGACGGCTGCAGCTGATCGCCCAGGATCCGCTGTCGGCGTTCGACCCGCGCTGGACGGTGCGGCGCATCGTCGGCGAGGCCCTGCCGCGCGGTGCGGACCCGGAGCCTTGCCTGGAGCGGGTGGGGCTCGGCGCGGACGTCCTCGACCGGTATCCGCGGCAGCTGTCCGGCGGGCAGCGGCAGCGGGTCGCGGTGGCCCGCGCCATCGCCCCGCGACCGAGTCTGATCATCTGCGACGAGCCGGTGTCGGCCCTCGACGTGTCGGTGCAGGCGCAGGTGCTGGACCTGCTCGCCGATATCCGCGAGGCCGACGGGACGGCGTTGCTGTTCATCTCCCACGACCTCGGCGTGATCCGTGACATCGCCGATCGCGTCCTGGTCATGCACGACGGCCGGGTGGTCGAACAGGGCCCGGTCAAGGCCGTCTTCGACCATGCCGGCCACGAGTACACCCGGGCGCTGCTCGACGCGGTGCCCACTTTGGAGGTTTCCCGATGACAGTGCAGCTCGCGGTCGCGCTGAACGGTGACTCGTTCGACGCCGGCCACTGGATCAGGCAGGTCCGGCTGGCCGACGAGGCCGGGCTCGACTTCGTGACGTTCGAGGACCGGTTCGGGCGGCACGGGCCGGACGCGGTGCAGGTCGCCGCCCGGGTCGCGCCGCTGACCCGGCACGTCGGCCTGGTCCCGGTCGCCACCACCACCCACACCGAGCCGTTCCACCTGTCCACCGCCCTGGCCACCCTCGACTGGGTGAGCCGGGGCCGGGCCGGCTGGCAGGTGCGGATCTCCACGGATCCGGCCGAGGCGGCGCTGCTCGGCCGCCGGAGGCCGCTGCCGGTCGAGGACCTGCTGGCCGAGGCGGGCGACGCGATCGAGGTGGTGCGGCGGCTCTGGGACAGCTGGGAGGACGACGCGATCATCAAGGACGTCGCCACCGGCCGCTACATCGACCGGGACCGGCTGCACTACATCGACTTCGCCGGCGCGCACTTCTCGGTCAAGGGCCCGTCGATCGTGCCGCGGCCGCCGCAGGGCCAGCCGGTGGTGGCCGCGCTCGCCCACGGCCCGCAGGTCTGGGACGCCCTGGACGCCGACGTCTTCTTCGTCACCCCGGCCGACGCCGACGACGCGGCCCGGATCGTGGGCCGGATCGTGCCGGAGAAGAAGATCTTCGCGGACCTCACCGTCGGTGGGCACGTCCCGGGTGACGCGGCCACCTTCAACGGCACGCCCGGCCAGCTCGCCGACCTGATCCAGAGCTGGTGGACGGTCTCCGGCGTGGACGGCTTCCGGCTGCGGGTCGGCGACGTCGCCGACATCACCGAGGGCCTCGTCCCGGAACTGCGCCGCCGTGGCCTGTTCCAGCCGTCGGCGCACACGACACTCCGGGAACGCCTCGGACTGCCGGTCGCCGTGAACCGCTACGCCGCCCGCCCGGAGGAGATTCCCGTTGCCTAAGCAGATCATCCTCGCCGCCCACTTCCCGGGCGTGAACAACACCACCGTCTGGAGCGACCCCCGCGCCGGCAGCCAGATCGACTTCGACTCCTTCGAATACCTGGCGCGCACCGCCGAGCGGGGGCTGTTCGACTTCTTCTTCCTGGCCGAGGGCCTGCGGCTGCGCGAGCAGCGGGGGCTCATCCACGACCTGGACGTGGTCGGACGGCCGGACACCATCACGGTGCTGACCGCCCTGGCCGCGGTCACCGAGCACCTCGGCCTGGCCGGAACCCTCAACGCCACCTACCACGAGCCGTACGAGCTGGCCCGCCAGCTGGCCACCCTCGACCACCTGTCCGGCGGGCGGGCCGCGTGGAACGTGGTCACCTCGCCGGGCGCGTTCTTCGGGGAGAACTTCCGGCGCGGCGGGTTCCTCGACCACGCGGACCGCTACGTCCGGGCCGGGGAGTTCATCGAGACCGCCCGGAAGCTGTGGGACAGCGACGGCGGCGACTTCGCGATCAGGAACAGCCAGTTCGACATCGAGGGCCGGTTCGGGGCGCCGCGCAGCCCGCAGGGCCACCCGATCATCCTGCAGGCCGGCGACTCCGACGGCGGCCGGGAGCTGGCCGCGAAGCACTCCGACGCGATCTTCTCCCGGCACCACCAGATCGACGACGCCCGGCGGTTCTACCGCGACGTCAAGGACCGGCTCGCGAAGTACGGCCGGACCGAGGACAGCCTGAAGATCATCCCGGGGGTGTCCTACGTGCTCGGCGACAGCGACGCCGACGCGCAGGAGAAGGCGCACCACATCCGGCGGCAGCAGGTCAGCCCGCAGACCGCGATCCTGCTGCTGGAACAGCTGTGGAACACCGACCTGTCCGGCTACGACGCGGAGGGGCCGCTGCCGGACATCGATCCGGTCCTCGACGAGGACGACACGATCATCAAGGGCCGCGCCGGGATGTACCCGGACCGGCTGAAGACGGCCGCCGAGTGGCGGGCCCGGGCCGAGGCCAAGAACCTGTCGATCCGGGAGCTGGTCATCGAGGTCACCGGGCGGCAGAACTTCATCGGCACCGCGGCCCGGGTCGCCGAGCAGCTCGACGAGTACGTGCAGACCGACGCGTGCGACGGCTTCATCCTCGTCTCGCACCTCACCCCGGCCGGGCTCGACGACTTCGTGGACCAGGTGGTCCCGTTGCTGCAGGAACGCGGCGTGTTCCGGACCGCCTATTCCGGCACGACGCTGCGCGAAAATCTGGGGCTGGCGTGAAATTCCTGCTGCTCAGCCTGATCACGTACCTCGACCGGTCCAAGAGCATCCAGCAGCGGCTGCGGGAGGTCGTCGACGCGGCGGTCCTCGGCGAGCAGCTCGGCTTCGACGGGTTCGCCGTGGGGGAGCGGCACGAGCGGCCGTTCCTGTCGTCGTCACCGCCGGTCGTGCTCAGCCACATCGCCGCTCTCACCAGCCGCATCGAGCTGTGGACCGGGGTGACCACGCTCAGCCTGCTCGACCCGGTCCGCGCCTTCGAGGACTACGCGACCCTGGACAACCTGTCCGGCGGGCGGCTGCAACTGATCATCGGCAAGGGCAACGGGGCGGCGCAGGCGCAGCTGTTCCACGTGACCGTCGACGACCAGTGGGACCGGCTGCGGGAGAGCTACGACCTGTTCCGACGGCTGTGGCGGGAGGAGAAGGTCACCTGGGAGGGAAAGTACCGGCCGTCGCTGACCGACGCCGAGACGTGGCCCCGCCCGCTGCAGAACCCGATCACCGTCTGGCACGGCTCGGCCACCAGCAAGGCGTCGGTCGAACTGGCCGCCTCCTACGGCGACCCACTGTTCTCCGCCAACGTCACCAACCCGATCGAGCCGTACGTCGAGCTGATCGACCACTACCGGGAACGGTGGGCGCACCACGGCCACGACCCGGCCGCGATCCGGATCGGGGCGGGCAGCGCCGGTTTCTACGCCGCCCGCACCTCGCAGGAGGCGATCGACGTGTACCGGCCGATCTTCGAGGCCCGGCAGGAGGCGTTCCGCAAGGTCGGGGTGCAGCCGGTCTTCCACAGCGTCGAGGACGCCGTGGAACGCAGCTCGATGCTGGTCGGCAGCCCGCAGCAGATCATCGACAAGGTTCACCGCTACCACGACCGGCTCGGCCACTCGGTCACCCACCTGAGCGCCGACACCGAAGGCCTCACCGAGAAACAGAACCGGGCCAGCCTGGAGCTGTTCGCCTCCGACATCGCCCCCGTGTTACGCCGACTGAAAGGGCGGTAGCCATGCCCGTACCCCTCTCCATCCTCGACCTCGCCCCGCTGGTCTCCGGCGGTGACGTGCGCGACGCCCTCCGGCGCACGCTCGATCTGGCCCGCCGGGCCGAGCAGTTCGGCTATCACCGCTACTGGGTGGCCGAGCACCACTTCACCCCCGGGGTGGCCAGCTCGCAGCCGGCGCTGCTGCTCGGCCAGATCGCCGCGGTCACCGACCACATCCGGCTCGGCTCCGGCGCCGTGCAGACCGGCTTCCAGACCGGGCTGTCCATCGTGGAGCAGTTCGGGCTGCTCGACGCGCTCTACCCGGGCCGATTCGACCTCGGACTGGGCCGGTCCGGGCCGGGCAAGAAGGAGGCCGCCCGGCTCGTCGCCGAGGAGAAGAAGCAGCAGGCGCCACCGCAGGAACGCGTCGTCGACGGGCTGCTCATCCCCAAGCCGTTCTCCTGGGCGCCGATCTTCGCCTCCAAGCGCACCGAGTTGGCCGGCAGCTTCCTGACCCAGCCGGGCGCCGAACCGCTCGGCCTCAACGACGTCCTCGACCAGATCCAGGCGCTGCTGGCCGGGCCGGTCGTCGACGACGAGGGCAACGAGGTGACCGCCACCCCGGGCGCGGGCGCGGATCTGCAGGTGTGGCTGCTCGGCAGCTCCGGCGGGGAGAGCGCCCGCACGGCCGGAGCGCGTGGTTTGCCGTTCGCCGCCAACTACCACGTCGCGCCGGCGAAGGTGCTGGAAGCCGTCGAGGCGTACCGGGAGTCGTTCGTGCCGTCGCCGGCGCTCGCCGAGCCGTACGTGATGGTGTCGGCCGACGTGCTGGTGGCCGAGGACGACGCGACCGCACGTCACTTGGCGAAGCCGTTCGCCGTGTGGGTCCGCAGCATCCGTACCGGCCTCGGCGCCGTCCCGTTCCCGAGCATCGAGGAGGCCGAGGCGTTCCCGTGGACCGACCAGGACCGGGCGATCGTCGCCGACCGGGTCGACACCCAGTTCGCCGGATCGCCGCAGACCGTGGCAGAACGGCTGCAAACTCTGCAACGCGTCACCGGCGCCGACGAACTGCTGGTCACCACCATCACGCACGACCACGCCGACCGGGTCCGCTCCTTCGAGTTGCTCGCCAAGGAGTGGTCCGCCTGACCGATCGCCTATGATCGGCTGGTGCCGGACATTGAAGATCATGAGGTTGTGAGCCGGCCGGGGGCGATCAGCCGTCCGATGCGGAATCTCCTCGCGGGCTACTACACGTCGATTCTCGGCACCCAGATGACCCCGGTGGCGCTCGCGTTCGCGGTCCTGGCCAGCGGACACGGCGTCGCCGGGCTGGGCCTGGTGCTGGGCGCCGGCCGGCTGCCGATCGTCGGCTTCATCCTGATCGGCGGCGTGCTGGCCGACCGGGTGTCGCGGCGGACCCTGCTGCTGATCACCGACGTGGCCCGCGCGGTCAGCCAGGCCACCCTCGCGATCTGGATCTTCACCGGGCACGTGCCGCTGACCGCCCTGATGGTCTTCGCCTCGATCGACGGGCTGGGCAGCGCCTTCTTCCGGCCCGCACTCGGCGGCATCATCCCGTCGCTCAACGAGCCGGCCACCCTGCAGCGGGCCAACGCGCTGATCGGGTTCGGCCGCTCGCTGGGCAGCCTGCTCGGCCCGGCCACCGGCGGCCTGCTGGTGGCCGCCTTCAGCCCCGGCGCGGTGTTCGCCGTCGACGCCGGCTCCTACCTGGTCAGCGCCCTGTTCCTGCTCGGCGTCCCGCGCGACGCCGCCGCACCGCGGACCGGAGCGACGGGCGTGGTCGCCGACCTGCGGGAGGGCTGGGCCGAGTTCAGCTCCCGGCGATGGCTGTGGGCGCTGGTCGCCCAGTCCGGGGTGTTCCACCTGATCGTGCTCCCCGCCTACATGGTGCTCGGCCCGCAACTGTCCGCCGACGGGCTCGGCGGCGCCCGCGGCTGGGGGTTCATCCTCGGCGGCTTCGGGGCGGGCGCCCTGCTCTCCGGGCTGCTGATGACCCGCCTCACCCCGCGGTACCCGCTGCGCACCGGCATCCTGGCCAACGTCGGGTTCGTGCCGGCGCTGCTGACCCTCGCCCTCGGCGCCCCGCTGCCGGCCGTCATCCTGGGCGCGTTCGCCGCCGGCGCCGGCATGGGCACCTTCGTCACCCTGTGGGAGACCAGCCTGCAGGCCAACGTGCCCCGTGAGGTGCTGTCCCGGGTCGTCGCCTACGACTGGTTCGGCTCCCTGGTGACGCTGCCGCTCGGTTTCGTGCTGGTCGGGTTCGCCGCCCCGATCCTCGGTCCGGTCCCGCTGCTGATCATCGGCGCCGTCGTGGTCGCCACGGGCAACGCCGCCGCGCTCGCCCTGCCCGACGTGCGCCGCCTGACCAACGGACCCGCCCCGGCGCACCAGGCATAGGAGACCCCATGGCACGCCGCTGGATCCGGCCGCGACGATGGTCGCCGCCCGCCCTGGACGACCGCGGCGCCACCGGCCCGCTGCGGGTACGGCGGCTCCTCCCCACCGGCGGCCACGGTCCCGAGGACGTCGTCGTCGACAGCGACGGGCAGGTGATCACCGGGCTCGCCGACGGCCGGATCGTACGGATCGACCCGCGCAGCGGGGACCGGACGGTGCTCGCCCACACCGGGGGACGGCCGCTCGGGCTGCATCCGCGCGCCGACGGCGGGGTGCTGGTCTGCGACCACGACCGGGGACTGCTCGCCGTCACCCCGGACGGGACCGTCGAGGTGCTGGTCGACACCGTCGGCGGCGAACCGCTCACCTTCGCCAGCAACGTCGTCGAGGGGTCCGGCGGGACCATCTGGTTCACCTCGTCGACCACCCGGTGGAGCCTCGACGACCACCTCGGCGACGTGTTCGAGCACTCCGGCACCGGGCGGCTGCTGCGCCGCGACCCGGACGGCGCCGTCACCGTGCTGCTGGACGGGCTGAAATTCGCCAACGGGCTGGCCCTGACCGCGGACGGGACGGCGCTGCTGGTCGCCGAGACGGCCGGCTACCGGATCCGCCGGTACGGCCTCGACGGCACCGACACGGTGTTCGCCGACAACCTTCCCGGCTTCCCCGACAACCTCCTGCTCGGCGGCGACGGGCTGCTCTGGGCCGGGATCGCCGCACCCCGCGACCCGCTGCTCGACCGGCTGCTGCCGCTGCCCGGGCTCCTGCGGCTGCTGGTGTGGAACCTGCCCGAGGCGGTCCGGCCCAAGGCCACGCCGATCGCGTGGGTGATGGCCTTCGACACCGACGGGCGGATCGTGCACGACCTGCGATCCGGCGACGGCGGGTACGGATTCGTGACCTCGGCGGCCGAGCGGGACGGGCTGCTGGTGGCGGGCAGCCTGACCCGGCCGGAGATAGCGGTGCTGGAGCCGCCCGGCTGAGCGGGGCTCCGGCGCGGCCCGGGACCGCAGCGGGTGACGCAGGCCGCCGCGGCGGACGCCCGGGACCGCAGCCGGGGACGGGCTGCCACGGACGTCCGGGGCGGAACCGCTACGGCAGTCCGGGCCGGTCCTGGTGACGGGCCGCTCGAGCCCGGCGGGCGCGGCACGGTCCGGGCGGCCCGCCCGCCGCGCGTGGTAGGCCCGGGGCGGCCACGATTCGGCGGAAACGGGCTGGCTCGTACAAAAGAGTGATTTATCGGTTTTGGAGAATTCTGCCGAAGAAAGACGATCATCATCGTCGGATGGAGATTCGGCAGCTCAGCTACGTCGAGGCGGTGGCCCGGTACGGCGGCTTCACCCGCGCGGCCGGTCGGCTGCACGTCGCCCAGTCGGCGGTGTCGGCGCAGGTCAGGGCACTGGAGATCGAGCTCGGGGTGACCCTGTTCGCGCGGACCACCCGCAAGGTCGCGCTGACGCCGGCCGGGGAGATGTTCGTGGCCCGGGCCCGCCGCATCCTGGCCGAGCTGGACGGGGCCCGCGGTGAGATGGCCGAGATCACCGCCGTGGTCAGCGGCCGGGTGACCGTCGGCGCGACCGCCAGCCTCGGACCCTACGATCTGCCGGCGGCGCTCGCGTCGTTCCGGGAGCGGCATCCGGGGATCGCGGTGCGGCTGCGCTCGGGGCGGATCACCGGGCTGCTCGGCGCCTGCGACGGCGGCGAGCTGGATCTGGTGGTCGGCCCGGTGCACGCCGATCTGCCGCCGCGCTTCGACGCGGTGCCGCTCGCCGACGAGCAGTTGCTGCTGGCGCTGCCGCCCGGCCATGCGATGGCCCGCGGGGGCCGGCTGACCCTGGGGGAGGTCCGCGACGAGCCGTTCGTGAGCATGCCGCCCGGCTCGGGTCTGCGCTGGATCCTGGAGGACGCGGCCCGGTCGGCGGGATTCCTGCCGCGCGTGCACTACGAGACGCACAGCCTCGACGGGGTGCGTGCGCTGATCGCCGCCGGGCTCGGGGTGGGCCTGCTGTCGCGCACGGTGGCCGAGTCGTCGCCCGGCCCGGCGATCGCGGTGCGCCAGCTGCATCCGCCGCCCGCGCACCCGCCGGTCGGGGTGATGCGGCAGCGGGACCGGATGCTCGGCCCCGCCGCCCAGTCGCTACGCCACCACCTGGTCGAGGCCGCCGGCCGGGACCCGGCGGTAGGCGGTGAAGTCGGTCCGGCGGCGCAGGACGAACCCGATCGACTCGTAGAGCCGGATGGCGTTGACGTTTCCGGCTGACGTGTGCAGGAACGGGGTCTCGCCGCGCTCCCGGATGCCCGCCGCCACCGCCCGGACCAGACGCGTGGCCAGGCCCTTCTTCCGGTGCGCCGGGTCGGTGCAGACCGCGCTGATCTCGGTCCAGCCCGCCGGGTGCAGACGCTCGCCGGCCATCGCGATCAGCCGGCCGTCCGCCGAGCGCAGCCCCAGGTAGACGCCGAGCTCGACGGTCCGGCGACGGAACGGGCCCGGCTGGGTACGGTCGATCAGGTCGAGGATCTCCGGCACGTCGGCGGCGCCCAGCCGGACCGCGTCCGGAGCCGGCGCCGCCCGCAGCGACACGTCGACCAGTTGCACACCGGCGACGCTGTGCTCGACCTGCCATCCCGGATGGGCGGCGGCGCCGGCCCCGGCGATCGTCACCACGACGCCGGGCTCGACCAGTTGTGCCAGGTCGGTCCAGGCCCGCGGGTCGGCCGGGTCGGCCAGGGCGTGGAACGGGGCCACCTCGTGGTCGTACCGTGCGGCCCGGCCGTGCGCCACCGCGAACTTCGCGTGCGCGCCGGCCAGCGAGCTCCAGGCCGGGTTGTCCAGGATCGCGGCCGGGGCGAGCGCGCGGGTCACTTGCCCTCGATCGGCAGGCCCGGCGGGTTGACCTCGGCCTTGGTGACACCCTCGTTGGTCAGGTTCCAGCGCTGCAGGATCTTGGCGTAGTCACCCGAGGCGATCAGCTTGTCCAGCGCCGCGGCGTACGCCTTGACCAGCCCGTTGTCCTTCTTGGTGGTGAGCGCGATCAGGCCCTGCAGGTCCTTGCCGGCGCCGGAGTAGGTGCCGACGATCTCGGTCTGGCCGGTGGTCGCCACGTGGTAGGCGGCCGACGGGCTCGGGCCGAGGTGGATGTCGATCTGGCCGGAGCCGAGCGCCAGGTAGACGGCCTGGTTGGTCTGGTAGTACTTGATCTCGACCTCGGGCAGGCCCGCCTTCTTCACCTCGTCGGCCCACTCCACCAGGATCTTCTCCTGGTTGGTGCCGGAGCTGACCGACACCCTCTTCCCGGCGATGTCGGCGGGCTTGGAAACGGAGAGGCCGGAGCCCTTCTTCGCCAGCCAGGCCAGGTTGTCCAGGCGGTAGGTGACGAAGTCGTACTTGAGCTTGCGCTCCTCGGTGACGGTGATGTTCGACGCGCCGAGCTGGTATTTCCCGCTGTCCAGGCCGATGAACAGGTTCTCCCAGGAGGTGTTCTCCAGGACCGGCTCCAGGCCCAGCGTGCTCGCGATGGCGACGGCGATGTCCGGCTCGTTGCCGATCAGCGTCCTGTTGTCGGTCGCGGCGAAGGCGAGCGGCGGGAAACCGGAACCGGCGGCGCCGACCCCGATGATCAGCTTGCCGGACGCCTTCACGTCGGCGGGCAGCAGCGCCGCGGCGGCGTCGTCCTTGGCCGGCCGGATCCGGTTCTGCTCGGGCGTGAGGTTCAGCGAGCCACCGGCGGCGGACGCCGCCGGACCGGCTGCTGCCGCCGCCTTCTCCTCCGGCGCGGCGCAGGCGCTCAGGCTCAACGTCACCGCAGCAAGAGCAACCATCCATTTTGTACGCACGACAACTCCAGTTTCCACGAAAGAGGCGGGTGGTCAGACCAGGACCTTGGACAGGAAGGCCCTGGTGCGTTCGTGACGCGGGTGGTCCAGTACCTGAGCCGGGGCGCCCTGCTCGACGATGCGGCCCTCGTCCATGAAGACGACCGTGTCGGCGGCTTCCCGGGCGAAGCCGATCTCGTGCGTCACCACGATCATCGTGGTGCCGCCGGCGGCCAGGTCCCGCAGCACGTCGAGGACCTCGCCGACCAGCTCCGGGTCGAGCGCCGAGGTCGGCTCGTCGAAGAGGATCAGCTTCGGCTCCAGCGCCAGGGCCCGGGCGATCGCCACGCGCTGCTGCTGGCCACCGGAGAGCTGACGGGGGTAGGCGTCGGCCCGATCGCCGAGTCCGACAGAGGTCAGCAGCTCGCGGGCGCGTTCGTACACCTGTGCCCGGGGTCTGCCCTGCGCCGAGATCGGCGCCTCGGCGATGTTCTCCACGGCGGTGAGGTGCGGGAACAGGTTGAAGTTCTGGAAGACGAAGCCGATGCCGGCGCGCTGCCTGAGGATCTGCCGCTCGCTCAGCTCGTGCAGCCGGTTTCCGGCCTGGCGGTAACCGATCAGCTCGCCGTCCACCCGGACCCGGCCGGAGTCGACCTTCTCCAGGTGGTTGATACAGCGCAGCAGGGTCGACTTGCCGGAGCCGGACGGGCCGAGGACGACGGTGACGGTGCCGGCCTTCGCGCTCAGCGACACGCCGCGCAGCACGTGCGCCTTGCCGAACGACTTGTGCACCCCGGTGATCTCGATCATCTGCCGATCGCCGCCTTGAGCTTCTGGAAGGGTGTCGGCGGCAGGGTGCGGACCGCGCCGCGGGCGAAGTGGCGTTCGGTGTAGTACTGCAGGATCGACAGCAGCGCGGTGAGGATCACGTACCAGACGGTCGCGACCATCAGCAGCGGCACCACCCGGCCGTTGCGGCCGTAGATCACCTGCACCTGGTAGAAGAGCTCGCCGATCGCCAGGATGTACACGATGGACGTGCTCTTGAGCAGGTTGACCAGCAGGTTCGCCGCGTTCGGGAGGATCGCCCGCATCGCCTGCGGCAGCACGATCCGCCTGAACTGCCGCCACTTCGGGATGCCCAGCGCCGACGCGGCCTCGTGCTGGCCCTGGTCCACCGAGAGCAGGCCGGCGCGGATGATCTCGCCGGCGAAGGCCGCCTCGTGCAGGGCCAGGCCGAGCAGCGCGGCGCCGAACGTGCTGATCAGGCTCACCGTCGGGAAGGACACGCCCGGCCCGAACGGGATGCCGATCTGCAGGCTGTCGTAGAGGTAGCCGAGGTTCGCCCAGAACAGCAGCTGCACCAGCAGCGGCACACTGCGGAACACCCAGATGTACGCCCAGCTGACCGTGGACAGCACCGGGTCGGGGGACAGGCGCATGGCGGCGAGCGGGATGCCGCCGAGGAATCCGAGGACGGCGCCGCCGAGGGTCAGCAGCAGGGTCAGGCCCAGCGCCTCGACGACCGACTCCTCCAGGAAGTAGCCGAAGAACGTCTCCCAGTCCCAGCCGGGATTGGTGACGAGCCCGTGCACGAACTGCGCGAGCAGGACGAGGACCAGAGCGGTCCCGGCCCATCGCCAAGGGTGGCGGGCCGGGACGACGACGAGGTCGTCGACGTTTTCCTCCCGCCGTTGCGGGGTCAGGACGGTCATGGCCGAAACGCTAGGCAGCCCGTCGCATGACCCACAATGCCTATCAGTGCTATATGTTTAAACACATCATTGCCTCTGTTGCGGGTATTGCCTGTAACCCCATAGATGCGATAGGAATAGCGGGCATTCGTCGGGCACCCCTGCCAGGAGATTCCGTGACCACCACTCTCGCCCCCGCGCCGCCGGCCGCACCGCCGTCGCCCAAGGCGGCGCTCGCGCCCGAAGGCGGCCTGCGCCGCCGCCTCGTGTTGCGCCTCGTCGCGCTGGTCGCGCTCTACCTGCTGTGGGAGCTGACGGCCCGGGTCATGCACAACCCGACCTTCATCCCCTCACCCGCCGCGGTCTGGGATCAGCTGATCACCACCTCGACCACCCACGACGGGGTACGCGGTTACAGCGGCCACCTGCTCATCGAGCACCTGGGCGTCAGCCTGCGGCGCATCGTCATCGGCTCGGCCATCGGCGTCGCCGGCGGTCTGCTCATCGGCGTGCTCCTCGGCACCGTCAGCTGGCTGCGCGTGGTCGCCGAGCCGGTCATCACGTTCGTCCGGGCGCTGCCGCCGCTGGCGTACTTCAGCCTGTTCATCATCTGGTTCGGCATCGACGAGACCCCGAAGCTGTGGCTGCTCTCGATCGCCGCGCTGCCGCCCGTCGCGGTCGCCACCGCCGCCGCCGTCCACAATGCGCCGACCGGCCTGGTCGAGGCGGCCCGGGCGCTCGGCGCGAGCCGCCGGCAGAGCATCCGCGACGTGGTGCTGCCCAACGCGCTGCCGGAGATCTTCACCGGCGTCCGGCTGGCCGTCGGTGTCGCGTACTCGTCGGTCGTGGCCGCCGAGACGATCAACGGCGTGCCCGGCATCGGCGGCATGATCCGCGACGCCCAGCGCTACTCCCAGACCGACGTGGTCGTCCTCGGCCTCTTCGCCATCGGCCTCTCCGGACTGCTCATCGACGCTCTGTTGCTCACCGCCGAGAACAGGCTGATCCCCTGGCGCGGACGCGCCTGATCCTGAAGGAAACCCCTGTGAAGAAGTTCCTTGCCGTCGTTGTCTCCGTCGCCCTCGCCGGGGCCCTCGCCGCGTGCGGGAACGGCGCCGCCAGTGGTGGCGCCGATCCCGCGGAGAAGTCGATCCGGATCGCCTACCAGGCCTTCCCGTCCGGCGATCTGATCGTCAAGAACCAGGGCCTGCTCGAGAAGGCGCTGCCCGACTACAAGATCACCTGGACCAAGTTCGACTCCGGCGCCAGCATCAACACCGCGTTCGTCGCCGGCAGCCTCGACATCGCCGCGATCGGCTCCAGCCCGGTGGCCCGTGGGCTGTCCGCCCCGCTGAACATCCCGTACCAGGTCGCCTTCGTCCTCGACGTGGCCGGCGACAACGAGGCGCTGGTCGCACGCAACGCCTCCGGCGTCGCCGACGTGGCGTCGCTGCGCGGCAAGAAGGTGGCCACCCCGTTCGCGTCCACCGCCCACTACAGCCTCCTGGCCGCGCTGGACAAGGCCGGCCTCAAGGAGTCCGACCTGACCATCGTGGACCTGGAGCCGCAGGACATCCTGGCCGCCTGGACCCGCGGTGACATCGACGCCGCCTACAGCTGGCTGCCGTCGCTCGACGAGCTGAAGAAGACCGGCAAGGTCCTGGTCACCAGCCGCGAGCTGGCCGCCGGCGGCAAGCCCACCCTCGACCTGGGTGTCGTGTCCACCGCGTTCGCCACCGCCCACCCGGAGGCCGTCGACGCGTGGCGCAAGGTCGAGGCGCAGGCCCTGACCGTCATCGCCACCGACCCGGACGCCGCGGGCAAGGCCGTCGGCGCCGAGCTCAACCTCTCCGCCGACGAGGCCAAGGCGCAGCTGTCGCAGGGCGTGTTCCTCAAGCCGGCCGACCTGTCGTCGCCGGAATGGCTCGGCACCGACGGCGCGCCCGGCAAACTCGCCGACAACCTGGTCAGCGCCGCCGAGTTCCTCAAGTCCCAGCAGAAGATCGACGCCGTGCCGGCGCTGGCCGACGTCCAGAAGGCCATCTACGTCAAGGGGCTGCCCGGTGTCCTCGGCTGACGCCATCACTGTCGACGCGGTCACCCACTCCTACGGTGACGTGACCGCCGTCGGCCCGATCGACCTGACCGTGCCACAGGGCGAGTTTCTCGTCCTGGTCGGCGCCTCCGGCTGCGGCAAGAGCACGCTGCTGCGGCTGATCGCCGGCTTCGAGCAGCCCACCAGCGGAACCGTGCGCACCGCCGGGACGGCCCCGGTGCCCGGACGCGGGGCAGGGCTGGTCTTCCAGCAGCCGCGGCTGTTCCCCTGGAAGACCGTCGGCGGCAACATCGCCCTGGCCCTCAAGTACGCCGGACAGCCGGTCACCGCGGAACGCGTCGACGACCTGCTCGCCCGGGTCGGCCTGCACGACGTGGCCCACCGCCGGGTCTGGCAGATCTCCGGCGGCCAGCAGCAGCGCGTCGCCATCGCCCGCGCCCTGGCCGTGGACAATCCCCTGCTGCTGCTCGACGAGCCGTTCGCCGCCCTGGACGCGCTCACCCGGGAGAAACTGCAGGACGACCTGCGTCAGGTCAGCGCCTCCACCGGCCGGACCAGCGTCTTCGTCACGCACAGCGTCGACGAGGCGGTGTTCCTCGGCAGCCGCGTCGTGGTGCTCACCCCCCGGCCCGGCACGATCGCGCTCGACCTGCCGATCGACCTGCCACGGACCGGCATCGCCGCCGACGAGTTGCGGGGCCTGCCCGAGTTCGCCGCGCTGCGCGCCGAGGTCGGGCACGCCATCCGCGACCGCGTCACCGTCTGACGGCGCCGCCGCACCGGAAGCCGGCCGCACCGTCCGCGGCCGGCTCTCCCACGATCACACCTTCTTGACGACGACCTTCTTGCCGGACGCCTTCACCGTGTAGGCGACCGTCTTCTTCGTCCACGGGTTGGTCGCCGAGACCCGTACCCCCGCGGTGATGTTCTTGACCTTGACCACGTCGACGTTGACCGAGTCGTTGACCCGGTCCGCGTCCCGCCGGACCAGCTTGCGCAGCGTCGCCACCTTCACCTTGCCGCCCTTGGCCGCCTTGCGGGTGTCGGCCGCGCCGGTCACCGCGCTGTCCCGCACCAGCCCGGACATCTCGACGTAGGCGACGGCCTTGGCCAGGGTTCCCGCCTGCACCGTCTCGTCGGCCGTCGGCAGCGTCACGGTCTGCGGACCGTAGCCGTAGCCGACCGAGACCGAGAGGTTCGCGTCCTCCTCGTCCAGGGTGGACTCCGCGGCCGTCAGCACCGACGAGGCGTCGACGTGCAACGTCACCGCGCCCATCACCGGGTCGGCGAAGGTCAGATCGGCCGAGCCGTCGTCGTGCAGCGTCCGCTTGCCCGCTCCGACCGACGTCACCACCACGTCCATCGGAGCCGGACCGTCGTTCTTCAGGGTCAGCGTCGGCGCCGCGGTGAACGCGAACGTCGCTGCCGGCCGGCCCATCATCGTCAGCGCCGCCTCGGTGCGGCTGTCCTCCGGCAGCGACGAGTAGACGCCGCTGCCCTCGTCGAGGAAGACGCTCGCCACCGGTGTGTCCTCCAGCGCGGACGACACACCCATCAGGCCGTGCTGCGGGTCCGCCACGATCGACTGGCGGCCGGTCGCGGTGCGGCCGCCGAGGGCGACGGTGAGATCGAGGTCGGATTTCCAGCCCTGCTCGGCGGCCGTGCCGGTCGCCGCGGCCACCGCCGCCACCGCCGTCCTCATCTCGGACGCGGACAGGTCGGTGGTGGTGTCGGCGGCATATGCGGCGGCCGGGGCGACCAGGAGGCCGGCGGCGACCGCGGCGGAGGCGAGCAGGATCGCGGGACGGGACAGCACGGACATGCGGTGACCTCGGAAGGTAGCGGGGGAGGGGCGCCGCTAGGATCGGCCGCCCACCCCGCCGGATGAGATCTTCCGCGCAGCCGCTGTCTCACCGCTCGGGGCCGCGGCCCCGGACGGCTTGCCGGCCACCGCGCCTCAGGGCTTGCGGGCCACCGCCCCGAACTCGTCGACCTCGCGCAGGTCCTCGCCGGCGGCGTCGGGGGCCGGGCGCCACTTCGAGCACGGGACCAGGCCCGGCTCCAGCACCTCGAGGCCCTCCAGGAAACGGGAGATCTGGTCGGGGTGACGCAGGTGGTAGCTGAGCGGCGCATTCGCGTTCCACACCGCGATCGCCTCCTCGAACGCCGGGCCGTCGATCACGTTGGTGCCGTCGGCGGTGAGGAAGTAACTGCCCGACGGCAGCCGGTCGAGCAGGCTCCGGACGATCGCGACGGCCTGATCGATGTCGGGCACGTGCCCCAGGATGTTCATCAGGATCAGGCCCACCGGCTGGGTCAGGTCGAGCGTCGCGCTCGCCGCCTCCAGGATCCGCTCCGGGTCGTGCAGGTCGGCGTCGACGTAGTCGGTCCGGCCCTCGGGGGTGCTGGTCAGCAGGGCCCGCGCGTGCACCAGCACCAGCGGGTCGTTGTCCACATACACGATCCGGGTGTCGGGGGACGCGGCCTGCGCCACCTGATGCGTGTTCTCCGCGGTCGGCATACCGGTGCCGATGTCCAGGAACTGCCGGATGCCGGCCTCCGTCACCAGGAAGGTGACAGCCCGCTTGAGGAACGCCCGCGAGTGCCGCGCCACCACGGTGATGTCCGGGTAGAGATCGGCGAAGTCGTCGCCGACCGCCCGGTCGACCGGGAAGTTGTCCTTGCCGCCGAGCCAGTAGTTCCACACCCGCGCCGAGTGCGGAACGCTGGTGTCCAGCTTGGTGGTGGCGTCACTGTCGGTCATGGCTGCTGCTCCCCGTCGGCGGGCTTCGCGGTTGGCGCCGAGCATACGCCGACCGCCCGGCGGGTCCACACCGGACGGTCGGGGTCCCCGGCGCTGCCGGGAGCGCTCCGGTCAGCCGGCCACCGAGCTGAGGAACCGGGCGTCCAGATCGGCGGCCGGGACCGGCCGGGCGAAGTGGTAGCCCTGCGCGGTGTCGCAGCCCAGACCGTTGAGCGCGGCCGCGGTCCGGTCGTCCTCGACGCCCTCGGCGACCACGGTCAGGTTCAGGTTGTGTGCCAGGTCCACGGCCGACGCCACGAGCGCGTGGCTGGACGAGTCGGCGACCATGTCGGCGACGAACGAGCGGTCGATCTTGAGTTCGTCGACCGGCAGGAGCTTCAGGTACGACAGCGACGAGTAGCCGGTGCCGAAGTCGTCGATGGACGTCTTCACCCCCAGGCCCCGGATCCGGCGCAGCGCGTCGATCGTGGTCGTCGGGTCGGACATCACGGTGTGCTCGGTGATCTCGATGCAGAGCAGCTCACCGGGCACGCCGGCGGCCTCGAGCAGCGCCGCCAGCCGGCCGGGGAACGTGTCGTCGAGCAGGCTGCGGGTGGACACGTTGACCGCCACCGGCACGCGGTGCCCCGCGTCGAGCCAGGTCCGGGCCTGCTCCAGGGCCAGCGTGAGGACCCGCTCGGTGAACGGGTGGATCAGGCTGGTGGTCTCCAGCACCGGCACGAACTGGTCGGGCGGCACCGGGCCACGCGTCGGGTGGTGCCAGCGGGCGAGCGCCTCCACCCCGGAGAGCGAGCCGTCGGCCAGCGCCACCTTCGGCTGGTAGTGCAGCGTGAACTGGGACGCGTCGGTGAGGCCGCGCCGCAGATCGCCGAGCAGGGTGAGCCGGTCGGCGCTGTCCTGCCCGGTGGTGCCGCTGAACCGGCGGAAGCTGTCGTGCTGCTGCTTCGCGTCGTGCATGGCGCTGTCGGCGTGCCCCAGCAGGGTGCTCACGTCGTCGTCGGCCGCGGCGGCCGCCGCCCCGATGCTGATCTCCAGGTCCACGGTGATGTCGTCGAGGTGGAACGGCTCGTCGAAGGTCTCCCGCAGCCGGGTGGCGACCGCGTCGGCGCGGGTCGGGTCCAGGTCGCGCAGCAGGATCGCGAACTCGTCGCCGCCGGTACGGGCCACCAGGTCGCCGTCCCGGACCACCGCCGCCAGCCGCCAGCCCGCCTCGGCCAGCAGCCGGTCGCCGATGTGCGGGCCGAGCTGGTCGTTGACGTGCCGGAACCCGTTGATGTTGACGGTCAGCACGGTGATGCCGGGCAGGCTGCGAGCCGGCCGGGCCGCGGACAACGCCCGCTGCACGTGCGCGGTGAACGCGGCCCGGTTGGGCAGCCCGGTGAGCAGATCGGTGGCGGCCAGCGACTCGACCTGGCGCCGGTGCGCCCGGGTGTGCCAGCCGAACAGGGCCAGCACGATCAGGCTCAGCACGAACGTGATGACGCTGCCCCACACCAGCCGGTCGGAGTCGTGCCGCGCGGCGGCCTGGTTGTGCTCGTACCGCTGCTGGTACCGGTCACGCAGTTGCAGCAGCCGTTCGGTGTTGCGCTGGTGGCTCGGCTCGATCAGGGTGTCCAGGGTGTCGATCGCCTTGACCGTCTCGCCGCGGTCCAGCATCGCCAGGAACCAGACGATGTCCTGCCGCAGGTTGATCTGCCGCTGCGCGATGGTCCCGGCCTCGGCCGCGTCACCGGAGTCCGGCGCGGCCACCGCGATCGCCAGGGTCGCCCGGTGCATCTCGTCGTCGACCGCGAGCACCCGCCCGCGCTCCGGGCCCGTCGGGTTGTCGGCGGCCTCCTGGATCAGCGACATCTCGTACGCCGAGAGGTAGGCGGCCTGCTGGTAGGCGGTCACCCGGTCGCTGTCGCGCAGCAGGTCCTCCACGATGCCGGAGTGCCGGCGGCTGTCCACCAGCGAGAACCCGGACAGCAGCGCCAGCGACCCGACGAGCGTGCCGATCACCCACCGCCGGGTACGCCGCAGCCCGGTCTCGTCCACGCCGCTCATCCGGCCACGACCCGGTTGCGGCCGGCGCGCTTCGCCTCGTACAGCGCCTCGTCGGCGAGTTTGTGCAGCTGATCGGGGTCGGCGTGGGTGAGCGGGGTGCCCGCGGTGACGCCGACGCTGACCGTGACGGTGCCGTCGTCGGCGAGCGCGTGCGGCTGCTGCAGCCCGGCCACGGCCCGGCACGCCCGTTCGGCGACGACCTTCGCGTTCGCGGCCGTCGCGCCGGGCATGACGATGCAGAACTCCTCACCGCCGTAGCGGGCGACCAGGTCGGTGCTGCGCACCTGCACCCGCAGCGCGTCGGCGACCAGGCGCAGACACTCGTCACCGCCCTGATGGCCGTAATGGTCGTTGTACTTCTTGAAGTTGTCGATGTCGATCATCGCGACGCCGATCGGCTCACCCGACCGCTCCGCGCGCAGCCACGCCTCCTCCAGGAACGTGGTCAGCTTGCGCCGGTTCGGCAGCCCGGTCAGCGGGTCGGTGACGGCCAGCAGCTCCAGGCGCAGATTCGCCTCGGCCAGCTCCTCGGTACGCTCCGCCACCGCCCGTTCCAGCGACGCGTACACCTGCGCGTTCTCCAGCGACACGGTGAGCTGCCCGGCGATCAGCAGGACCGCGTCCAGCCGCCCGGCCGAGAACGCGCGCCGGCTGAGCCGGTTCTCCAGCACCAGCACCGCCCGCGGCTGGCCCTGCCCGATCACCGGGACCACCAGCAGCGAGCAGTGCTCCAGACCGGCCAGGTACGGATCCCGTCCCACCCGGTCGTCCAGCGACACGTCGTCGACCAGCATCGGCTCGCGGGTGCGCTCGGCGTACCGGATCGCGGCCAGCGGCAGCAGCCCCCGCTCCGCGGCCTCCTCGGCCGTCAGGTCCGGCCGGTCGCCGTCGCCGGGCAGCACCCAGCAGCCGGCCCGGTCGTCGTGCAGCACCACGTGCACCGCGGTGGCGCCGGTCATCGCGCCGAGCACCTGCTGCACCCGAATCCGCAGCAGGTCCACACTGGTCTCCGAGCTGAGCGCCCGGGCCGCCTCCAGCACCGCCATCAGGTCGATCACCTCGTTCGACAGGTTGACGCTGGCGCCGCCGAGAGTGGCCGACCGGCCCGGTGTGGCCGAGCCGAGAGCCGAGCCGAGCGCCGGATGGGCCCGCTTCATGGCGTGCACCTTCGCCACGGCGCCCCACCGGGCGTACCCCGGAAGGGCCTCGGCCAGCAGCCGGGCGCCCACGTGCTCCATCCCGTGGTCCAGGTAGAACCGGGCCGCCAGCTCGGTGATCAGCGGCGTGTGCCAGGACCGGCCGGCCGTCGCCGCGTCCGACATCGCCTCGTCGTAGGCGGCGGCCGCGGCCGCGACGTCGCCGTGCGCGGCCGCCCGGGTCGCCTCGGCCAGCCGGTACAGGTGCCGGAAGTTGGCCGGCTGCCCGGCGGCGCGCGCGGCCAGGAAGTCGTGGCTGCGGTCCAGCGTCGCGAGAGCCTCCTCCCGGTCCTGGCCGGTGCGCGCGGACACCGCCGCGGCCAGCGCGGCCAGCAGGTGGGCGGGCGCGGTCAGGTAGTTGCCGGGCAGGGCCGGCAGCACCCGCATCGACTCGGCGCTGAACCGGACCAGCGCCTCGTCGTCGCCGAGCACCGCCGCCAGCAGCGCCCGCATGGTCGTCGCGAACGCGTACGCCGTGTCGTTGCCCGCCAGCGCCTCCACCACGGTGTCGTCGAAGTCGCCGGTGCCGCGCAGGGTCTGCACCAGCATGTCCACGGTGGTGAACAGAGCCGCGTCGGGGCCCGCGCCGATCCGCTCCGCGAACGCCTCGGCGGCGCGCATCTCGCGCAGGAACGGCTCCAGGTCCTCCGACAGGTCCAGTATCTGCGGCAGCGACGCGAAGTAGGTGTAGAACGCGGTCCGCAGGTCGCCGCCGCGCAGCAGCCCGTCGCGTGCCTCGTGGGCCATCCGGACACCGTTCTCCAGCGGCTCGTACCACGGCACCGTCGCCAGAGCGTGCAGGAACCGGACCTGCGCCGTCGCCAGCTCGTGTCCGTGCTCCACCCCGATCGCCAGCACGTGCGCCGTGGCCCGGTAGGCGGCCTCGTGGTCGCCGGAGCCGGCGATCGTGACGACCCCGATGTTGCCGAGCGTGCCGGTCAGCGCCGCGCACACGCCATGCCGCGCCCACAGCTCGGCGGCCTGCGCCACCAGCCACGCCATCGTCACCCGGTCGGCGAAGAACGCCGCCGCGGTCAGCCGGTCGATGACGTGCGCGGCAGCCAGGATCCGCGGATCGGTGATCTCCGGCCGTTCGGTGTCACCGGCGGTGGCCAGCCAGCCGTAGAACCTGTCCATGCCGGCGCTGATCCGCGGGGCCATCTCGGCCGGACCGGACGGCACGTCGATGCCCAGCGTCGACAGCGTGCTCAGGCCCAGCTCCAGGGCCTCGGCCAGCATCCGCCGGGTGGTGAGGGCGCCCAGTTGCTCGGCCACCGGGCCGGCCAGCCGCACCGGGTCGCCGGTGGTCGCGGCCAGGTCGGCGAAGACCCGGTCGGCGTCGCCGAAGCGGCCCAGCGCGCAGAGGGAAGCGTGCCAGGCGGCGCGCGTCTCGGCGTACCCCTCATCGGTTTTGTGCAGCAGACGGGCCGCGACCGCCAGACACGCCTCGGCCGACGCGTGGTTGGCCACCAGCCGGGCCGCCGCGGCGGACGCGCGCAGCATCGACGCCGCGGTCCGGCGCTCGCCCGGCGCCGACGCGCCGGGAACCACCAGCAGGTCCGCCGCGGCGAGGTAGAGCGGCGCCGCCTCGGGCGCCGGAGCCAGCCGGCGGGCCAGCGACAGGCTCAGCCGGGCCCGCTCGTCGGGGCGCAACCGGCTGTACGCGGCCTGCTGCACCCGGTCGTGCCGGAACCGTGCCGTGTCGCCGTCCACCACCACCAGGCCGTCGTCGACGGCCGCCGTCAGCGGCGCGGCCAGCAGCTCCAGCGGCACGTCGCCACCGAGGCAGGCCATCATGTCGACGGCTGCCCGAGTGCGGGTGGGCAGCGCGGCGATCCGGGCGGTGAGCATCGCCAGCACGTCACCGTGCCCGACGAAGTCGCGGACCGCCGTCGCGTCCCAGCGCCAGCCGCCGCCGTCCGGCACCAGCACACCCTCCCGGCGCAGGGCGCTCAACAGCTCGACGGTGTCGAACGGATTGCCATCGGTACGCTCGGCGAGCACCTCGGCCAGCCGGTCCGCCTCCGGCAGGCGCAGCATCTCGGCGATCAGCACGCCCAGGTCACCGACGCTCAGGTTGTCCAGCCGCACCTCACCGGCGTCCCCGCGCTCCCGGCGCAGACGGGCCAGCACAGCGGTCAGCGGGTGCGCCTCGTCCACCTCCTCCTCCCGGTAGGCGCCCAGCACCAGCAGACCCGGCACGTCCGGGTTGTCCAGCACGTCGTCGAGGTAGCTGAACGCCGCCCCGCTCGCCCACTGCAGGTCGTCCAGGAAGAACACCAGCGGGGCGCCGTCCGCCACCGTGCGCAGCAGCGTCATGCCGGCCCGGCGCAGACGCGCCAGGAAGACCCGCGGGTCGACGTCATGCTCCGGGGCGACGTCCAGTACCGCCCGGAACGGCGGCATCAGCGCCGCGATCAGCCCCGCGTCCGCGCCGAGCGCCTCCCGCAGCCGGGCACGCAGCTCGACGACCACCTCCTCGGGCTCGGCCAGGAGCTGCTCACCGAGCCGGTCGAACGCCTCCCGTACCGCCCCGCCACCCGCATCGTGGTGGAACTGGTCGAACTTGCCGGCCACGAACCGCCCACCGGCCTCCGCGACCGCCGGGCGCAGCCGGTCCACCAGCGCCGTCTTGCCCACCCCGGGCGGGCCGGTGACCAGCGCCAGCGCGCTGCCGTCGGCCGTACCCGCGAGCAGCGTGTGCAGCGTGGCGAGCGGCGCGTCCCGGCCGATCAGCCGCGCCGGCGGCGCCAGGTGGATCGGGAAGTCCCGCTCACCGAGCACGGTCAGCCGCCCGGCGCGCAGCTGCGCCAGGTCGTACGCCAGCCCTTCGCCGCTCTGGTAGCGAAGCTCCGGCTCCTTGCTCAGCAGCCGCAGGATGATCTCCGACAGCAGCGCCGGGACCAGCGGGTTGACCTCCGAAGGAGCATCCGGCACGGTCGCCAGGTGATCGTGGATCAGGCTCAGCGGATCCCGGTCCCGGCCGAACGGCGGCCGGCCGGTGGCCAGCTCGTACAGGGTGGCGCCGAGCGAGTACAGGTCACTGCGGTGATCCACGGCGCAGCCGGTACGGCCGGTCTGCTCCGGCGCCAGATACGGCAGGGTGCCGACCAGGCCGCTCTTGCTGTCGGCGGCGCGCGCCCCGACCTGCCCGCTCTGTCCTTCGCCGGCGCGCCCGGCGGCGATCCCGGTCGTTCCCTCGATGGCGCCGGCGTCCGGCATCGTGCCGGCCGGCCGGGTGTTTCCCTCACCGGAGCGAGTGCCGATCGGTCCGTTCGGTCCGGTCTTTCCGTCACCGGCGCGCGTGCCGGTCGCCTCGGTCTTTCCGTCACCGGCGCGCGTGCCGGTCACCCTGGTCGTTGCGTCACCGGCGCGCGTGCCGGTCACCCCGGTCGTTGCGTCACCGGCGCGCGTGGCGGGAACTCCAGTCCTGCCCTCGTCACCGGGTGTGCCGAGCACCACCGTCTTTCCGTCACCGGCGCGAGTGCCGGCGGCTCCGGTCGTCTCCGCACCGGTGCGCGGACCGGCCACGCCGGTCTTTCCGCCGCCGGGGTGCAGGCCGGCCACCCCGGTCCTGGCTTTGCCGGCCCGGACGCCGCCCGGCCCGGGTTTGGCCTCGGCGGCATGCGCGCCCGGCAGCGTGGCCAGCTCGAAGTCGATCAGCATGGGCCGCCGCGTCACCGCGTCGACCAGCACGTTCGCCGGGCTGACGTCCCGATGCACCACACCGCGCCGGTGAATCCCGGCAAGAACCTCGGCAAGACTCAGCCCGAGCTCCAGCAAGGCGTCGGTCGCCCAGGGCATTTCAAGATCAGCGAGGGTACGCGCCCCCGTGTCGACAAGCTCGAGCACTCCGCCGGCGCCGTCCCCGGCCAGCGTCGGAGTACCGTCCAGGGACTCCAGCCGACGAAGCACCGCGATCTCGTTACGAAGCCGCCCGGCCGCCCCACCCCCGAGCGGCTGCTTACGAACGACAAGTTTCCCGTCCGCCAGCCGAACACGGCTGACCCGGGTCCGGTCACTGTCGTACAGCAGCTCGTCGGCACGCTCAGAAGTCACGCGCTGCCTTTCGGCCCGCCGACGCCCACCATGAGCCTTGCAACCCCTCTACCACCCACCGTCCCCCACCCCGCCCCGCAGAACCCCTCCCACCCGCCCTGTCCCCGCGCCCGTCCCGTCCCGTCTCCGTGCCGTCCTGCGCTTGCGCCGTCCTGCGCTTGCGCCGTCCCGCGCTTGCGCCGTCCTGCGCTTGCGCCGTCCCGCGCTTGCGCCGTCCCGCGCCCGCCCCGTCCCGCGCCCGCCCCGTCCCGCGCCCGCGTTGCCTCACCTCGCGCTGCCTGCATACGCTTCCGCTTCCGCCTCACCGATCCAGCCCGACTCGCCGGCCGCCTTCCTCCGGCCAGCGCTGTTACATCCCGGCCGGAACCTGTTCGGTCGTTTCGTTCGCGGATGTCCCTTAAGCGGCTTTATAGTCTAATAAGGAGATCTCTAGCGCTCGTGGGCGTTGATTTTGGGGACTTCGGGGTCGGCGGGGGAGCACACGCGACGGCTCTGGGGCAGCGCGTTGTCCCGGCGGTGGTGGGTGCACGCGATCCGGTTCGTGTGGGTGCGGGCCGTCGTAGCGGCGAGAGCTTGGTCGCACGAGGGGCGCTTGAGTTTGCCTGTCATTGCTCACGTGGCCACGGAAGCACCGCACGATTACGCAACCGGCGGCTCACCAGCCCTCCGGGGCCGCCGAAACGACGTTGAAGGGCTGTCCCGGGAACGGGGACTCCAGAGGGCTCGGCGTGATCAGCGGGACGCCGGAGTGCCTCTTGCGCGCGGACTGGCACGCGTGGCCGTATCGGAAAAGGAATCCGGAAACCGTCAGGCGCGGCCGGGCCTGGGGTCACCGGACGGCCGCGAGGTGGGTCGTGACGCTGCCCGGCCGGCCATCCCCCGTTGACGGCGGGGGATGGCCGGGTGCCGGTGCTTCTCAGTGGGGGAGGGACCACCAGACGGTGGTGTCGGGCGGGAGCACGACGGTGCCGGCATCGCCTTCGACGGGGCCGCTGGCCAGCAGGATGTCGCCGGGGCGGGGGAGTGCGACCGGGTCGGGGCCCATGTTGACCGTGCAGCGGAAGGTGGGGGCGCCGGGGGCCGGGCGGTCGAAGGCGAGCACGCCCGCCGGGGACGGGACCCACGTCAGGTTGTCGGTCGGGGCCATCGCCGGGGTGGTGCGGCGGATCGCGAGGGCCGCGCGGTACAGCTCGAGGGTGGAGCCGGGCACGCCTGCCTGCGCGGCGACGCTGAGGGCGGCCCATGACGCGGGCTGGGGGAGCCAGCTGGCGCCGCCGTCGGGGCCGAAGCCGTAGGGGGCCTCGGCGCCGCTCCACGGGATCGGGACGCGGCAGCCGTCGCGGTAGCCGTCCTGGCCGGTCGCGCGGTGGAACGCCGGGTCCTGGCGGACCTCCGGCGGCAGGTCGATGACTTCGGGCAGGCCGAGTTCCTCGCCCTGGTAGACGTACGCGGACCCGGGCAGCGCGAGCATCAGGGCGGAGGCGGCGCGGCCACGGCGCAGTCCGGCTTCCTCGTCGACGGCGGCGGGTTTGCGGCCGGCCGCGTCGCCCTCGATCTTCTGCATGAGGCGGGTGGTGTGCCGGACCACGTCGTGGTTCGACAGGGTCCACGTGGTGGGCGCGCCGACCGCACGCATCGCGGCGAGCGAGTCCTCGATCATCTCGCGCTGCTCGTGCACGTTCCACGCGGTGCCGAGGTAGCTGAAGTTGAACGCCTGGTGCAGTTCGTCACCGCGGACGTAGTTGGCGACCCGGGCCAGTGTGGGCGCCCAGGCCTCGGCGACGGCGATGCGCTCGCCGGGGTACTCGTCGAGGATCCGGCGCCAGTCGCGGTAGATCTCGTGCACGCCGTCCCGGTCGAAGAACGGGCTCTCGCCGGCGCCCAGCAGATGCCACTCGCCGGTGTCGCCGATGTCCGGCAGGCCCGGCTCCTTGACCATGCCGTGCGCCACGTCCACGCGGAATCCGTCGACGCCCAGGTCGAGCCAGAACCGCAGGATCGTCTTGAACTCGTCGCGGACGGCCGGGTGCTCCCAGTTGAAGTCGGGCTGCTCGGGGGCGAACAGGTGCAGATACCACTCGCCGTCGGCGACGCGGGTCCACGCCGGCCCGCCGAAGATCGACGGCCAGTCGTTGGGCGGCAGCTCGCCGTTCTCGCCCTGGCCGGGGCGGAAGTGGTAGCGCTCGCGGAACGGGGAGCCGGGGCCTTCGGCGATCGCCCGTTTGAACCAGTCGTGCTGGTCGGACGAGTGGTTGGGGACGAGGTCGACGATGACCCGCAGGCCGAGGGCGTGCGCGCCGGAGATCAGCTGCTCGGCGTCGGCGACGGTGCCGAAGATCGGGTCGACGGTGCGGTAGTCGGAGACGTCGTAGCCCGCGTCGGCCTGGGGCGAGGCGTAGAACGGGGACAGCCACACCGCGTCGACACCCAGGTCCCGCAGGTACGGCAGCCGGCTGCTGATGCCGGGCAGGTCACCGATGCCGTCGCCGTTGGAGTCGGCGAAGCTGCGCGGGTAGATCTGGTAGATGACCGCGTTGCGCCACCACGATGCGGGGGGCGCCGCCACGGTGGGCGGTGCGATCAGTTGATCGGTCATGGCGACGAACGCTAGCAGCTTACTAACACGTGTTACATAGCCTGGCGGCTGCTTTCTTGCAGCAAGTTCTTGCAGGGCGCTGTTATGTCGCTTTCGCGGTGGATTCCCGGACGATCAGGGAGGTGTCCAGAGTCTGGTGCGGATGCTGCGCCTCACCCCTGATTGCCGAGATCAGGAAGTCGGCGGCCATCCGGCCCTTGGTCACGATCGGCTGCCGGACGGTGGTGAGCCGTGGCCGGAACCACGAGGACTCCTGGAGGTCGTCGAACCCGGTCACGGAGACCTCGGCGGGCACCTTTATTGCAAGTTCTTGCAAAGCATCCACGGCCCCGTAGGCCAGCACGTCGGAGAGCGCCAGCACGGCCGTCGGGCGCTGCTCGGCGGCCATCAGCTCGCGCGTCGCCCGGTAGCCCTCGCTCCGCGTCACCGGCACCTCGGCCAGCCGGACGTCGGCCATCGTCAGACCGAAATCGGTCAGCGCGTCGGTGATCCCGGACAGCCGGCGCGCCAGCGGCCCCCGGTAGCCGCGTTCCGGGACGTGGGCGCCGGGATCCATCGATAGCACGGCCAGCCGTCGATGCCCCAGCTCCAGCAGGTAGCGGGTCACCTCGCGGGCCCCGCCCCGGTCGTCGACCTCGACGCTCGGCGCGCCGTCGAGGCGATCGCTGTCGATCAGCACGAACGGGATGCCCCGCCGGGTCAGCTCCGCGACCTCACCACGGTCCGCCTCCAGGCCGCAGACGATGAAACCGTCGACCGCGGCGTACGGAATGGCCTTGAGCACCGAGTCCTGCAGGGGCGGGGTCAGCAGCAGCGTGTAGCCCTCCTGGTCGCACACCTGCCCGGCGCCCATCAGGAACCGTGCGTAGTAGGGGTTCTCCAGGATCCGGGCCAGCCGCTGGGGCAGCAGCACGCCGATCGAGTGGGTGGTGCCGGCCTGCAGCATCCGGCCCAGCGTGCTGGGCGCGTAGCCCAGCGACTCGGCGGCGGCCAGGATCCGCTCCCTGGTCGCCGCCGAGATCCGCTGCGGATTGTTGAACGCGAAGGACACCGCCGACCGGGACACGCCCGCCGCCGCCGCGACGTCACTGGACGTGGCCCTTCCCGACGGCATGGGCGGCACCCTATCCCACGGCGGTCACCGGGACGCGGACCGCGGCGTCGAAGAGGTAACCCAGCGTGTTGAACCGCGCGACGTCCGGCTGGGTGTTGCCGCGCACGTCGGTGGCCCGGGCCAGGAGCACGTGCTCGCCGGCGGCGGGCGTCCAGTCGTACTCCCAGCGCTGCCACACCCCGCCCGGCGTCGCCCCGTAGGGCCGGGCGCGCCGCCAGGTCGTACCCCCGTCGGTGCTGATCCTGACCTCGCGGATCGGGCCGTCGGCCGACCAGGACCGGCCGGTGAGCCGGGTGCGCACGCCGGCCGGGAACGTGGCGCCGGGGTCCAGCTCGAAGGCGCTCTTGATCGACTGCCTGTCGAACGGCCGGCCCTCGGCCGGGAAGTCCGGGCCGAACAGGCGGTAGAACTGCGTGTTCCACGGGGAGAACAGCGGTTCGGCGGAGACCTCGATCCGCCCGACCCACTTGATCGACGAGATCCCGATCCAATGGGGTACGACCACCCGCACCGGGAAGCCGTGGTCCGGCGGAAGCGGCTCGCCGTTGAGTTCGTAGGCGAGGATGACGTCGTCGAACGCCTTGCGCACCGGGAACGGGCGGCGGACCGGGCCGAGGTCGACGCCGCCGCTGACGAAGTTCGGGTCGAGGCCGATCGGCTGGACGTCCACGGCATGGCGGGAGATGCCGGCTTTGCGCAGCACGGTGGAGAGCTTGACGCCCTTCCACTTGCCGACGCCGATCGCGCCCAGCGTCCAGGCCGTGCCGGAGACGGTCTGCCCCTGCTGGGAGGTGTAGTAGCTGCGGCCGTTGCCGGCGCACTCGATGGCGACCGGAACGGTGACGCTGGGCAGACGCTTGATGTCCTCAAGTCCGAAAAATGCTGACTTGGTGCCGCTGCCGGAGATCTCCAGCTGCCACGATCCGGCATCGATGGTCGGCGTGACCGTGTGGTTGCGCACGAAGAATCGGTCGACCGGAACGTAGTATCCCTGGTCCTTCAGGGCCGACCAGCGGGTCTCCGCGTTGGTGCCCAGCGGCCGGAAGAGATCGTCCGGCAGCGGTTTGACGATGGGGGAGGCGGCGGCCGCGGGTGATGCCGGAAGCAGGGCGGCTGCCGCGGTGAGCGCCAGCAACTCCCGGCGGGAGAATCCACGCGCCCGCCCGGCCAGGAAATCCCGCAGTCTGCGCTCGTCGTACGCACGCTCACTCATGCCGAGAGATCCTATCGATTGAATAGGATAACCGGATAGTCCTGGCGGCAGGGATTTCCCCCGGCGACGCCGACCGAGGTCACCGAGCGGCTGAAATTCCTGGTGGCGGTCCGGCCGGGCCGGGGACGAACGCCGGGTGGCCCCGATGAGGACCACCCGGCGTTCCTTTCACTGGCGGAGAGTGACGTCCTTGTCCGCGGCGCGGTCGACCTCGTCCCAGTCGGTCCGCGGCCGGTCCGGCGGCGTCCCGGTGCTCCCGGCGGCGGCCTGCGGGCGGCCCGGCCACCAGAATCGGTCACCGGTGAGCGTCGCCAGGGCCGGGACCAGCACGGTACGCACGAGCAGCGTGTCCAGCAGCACCCCGATCCCGACGATGATCCCGATCTGGGTGAGGGTGACCACCGGCAGCACGCCGAGCACCGCGAACACGGCCGCCAGCAGGATCCCGGCGCTGGTGATCACGGCCCCGGTCACGGCGAGCGCGTGCACCATGCCGTCCTTCGTGCCGCGTGTCGCCGCCTCCTCCTTGGCCCGGGTGACCAGGAAGATGTTGTAGTCGACACCGAGCGCGACCAGGAACAGGAACGAGAACAGCGGCACCGAGTTGTCCAGCGCCGGGTAGTCGAGCACGTTCCGGAACAGCCACGACCCGGCGCCCAGCGACGCCGCGAAACTGAGCACCACCGTGATCATCAGCAGGACCGGCGCGACCAGCGCCCGCAGCAGCACGACCAGGACCAGGAACACCACGGCCAGGATCACCGGGACGATCACGGCCAGGTCGTGCCGGGCGGCGTCGCGGGTGTCGAGGGCGGTCGCCACCGTACCGCCGACCAGCGCCTCGCCGTCCAGCTCGGCACGCAGCGCCCGGATGGTGTCGAAGGCCTCGGCGGTGTCCGGGGCCGCCGTGAGCACGGCGCTGATGCTGACCTGGGTGGCGGTCTGCTCGGCGACCCGGGCCTGGGCGACGCCCGCGGTGCCGGACACCGTGGCGAGAACCTGCTCGGCCCTGGCCGGCTCGGTCAGGATCACCGCGGGCCCCGCCGCCCCGGCCGGGAAATACCTGCTGAGCGTCTCGAGGCCCTGCACCGACTCGGCCTCGACCCGGAACTGCTCGGTCTGCGACAGGCCGACCTTGGTGCCGAGGCCGCCGAGGGCCAGCAGACCGAGAACGGCCATCGACGCCGCGGTGACCACGACCGGACGGCGAACCACGCCGTGGCCGACCCTCGCCCAGAAGCCCTTGCCGTCCTCCGGCCCGGACTCGCCGACCCGCGGGATGAACGGCCAGAACAATTTGCGCCCGCAGATCACCAGCGCCGCCGGCAGCACGGCGAGAGCGAAGACGGCAGCGATGGCGACCCCGGCCGCGGCCGAGATGCCGAGCGCCGTGTTGCTCTTCAGGCTGGCCAGCAGCAGGGTGAGCAGGGCCAGGATGACGGTGCCGGCGCTCGCCGCGATGGCCGGTCCGGCGCCGCGCAGCGCCTTGCCCATCGCCTCGAACCGGTTCTCGTACCGGTGCAGCTCCTCCCGGTACCGCGAGATCAGCAGCAGCGCGTAGTCGGTGCCGGCGCCGAACACCAGCACCGTGACGATGCCCGCGGTGGACCCGTTGATCGCCAGGTCGGTGTGCTGCGACAGCAACGCGATGACCTTGGCGGCGAGCTGGTCGGCGAACCCGACGACGAACAGCGGGACGATCCACAGGATCGGGCTGCGGTAGGTCACCAGCAGCAGGATCGTGACGACGACCACGGTCACGATCAGCAGCTTGGTGTTCGCCCCGCTGAAACTGTTGGACAGGTCGGCGCCGAACCCGGCGCCACCGGTGACCTGCGCGGTCACCCCCGCGGGCAGCCCGTCCTTCACCTTCGCGCGCAGCTCGGCGACGGCGTCGCTGGTGGCGTTCGCGTCACCGGTGGCCGGCAGCGGCACGGTGACGATGGCGGCCTTGCGGTCGTCGGACAGGATCGGCCGGCCCAGGCCGGTGACCGTGACCAGATCGGCGTCGGTGAGCACCTGCCCGCCCTTCGCCACCACGACCAGTGCCGGGTTGGTGCGCCCGGACGGGAGCTGTTTCTGCAGCTCGGCAACCCGCGTCGACTCGGCCGAGGCGGGCAACGACGACGTCGGGTCGTTGTCGGTCTCCGTGGTCCCGGCGAACCCGAAGACGAGTCCGCCGAGCAGCAGGGCCAAGAGAAGCGTCGCCCATGCCCTTCTCATCGCTGGTGCCCCCTAAGGCATTTCTTCAAGACCGAGAATCTTTACCATCGAGATTGTTCACCAACGTGAGCAGATCTGCAACACTTGCCGCGTGGAAGGAACAGAGACCGCGGAACGCGCGCGGTTGCGCAGGGACCTGGTTGACTTGCTGAACACGTACAGCAGTGAGGCGCAGCACATCGGGCACGCGTTCGCCAACCAGCACCGGCTGCACGCCACCGACATGCACGCGCTGCTGGCCGTCATGCACGCCGAACGCCGCGGCGAGCCGCTCACCCCCGGCCGCCTGGGCGAGGCCATCGGCCTGACCTCCGGCGCCACCACCGCGCTGATCGACCGCTTGGAACGAGGCGGCCACCTCCGCAGAAGCCGCGAGAGCGCCGACCGCCGCGTCGTCCACCTCCGCTACGCCGACGCCGGCATGGCCTTGGCGCTGGCCTTCTTCACCCCGCTGGCCCCCCGCACCGACGAGGTGATGGCCCAGTTCGGCGTGGACGAGCTGCACACCATCGAAAAGTTCCTGCAGGGCATGATCGGCGCCCTCACCGCCTACCGCGACGAGCTCCGCCAGTCCTGATCCCTGCCGCTGCACCCCTCCGCGCGGCCTCTGATGGCCACCTTCCGCGGCGTAGCGCTTTCCGGGACGGTCGTTGCGCGCCTCGGCCGGGACGGCCCGTTGACGAGCAGACCACCGCGGCGGTACGGGTCACACCTCCGGCAAACGCATCGATCCCGATCCGGGCCTACCTCGCGACAGGCCGGGTGGTCCCGGCCGAAGCGCGCCCGCCGGGCTGAACCCGGCCGAGACGAGACCCATCATGCCCAGCCCCGACGGATGGCATTCGGACGCGTGGGTGAGGCCTCATGGTGAGGTGGCCACACGAAAGCCCGACGACGGTGGCCCCGACGGCGGTGATTCGGGCGACGTTGGTTGGGGCCACGGTGATTCGGGCGACGGTGATCGGGGCGACGGTGAGCCGGGCTGCCTTGCACGGGGCAGCCGCGACGCTCGGTGTCTGCGGATGGTTCGGCCGTGATCCGGAAGGCGGTCAACGGCGGGGCGTAGTCCAGCGGCTGTGATCCTGCGTGGCAGGCCGGGCGGCCGCTATCGGGAGCCGTGGACCGAGGGCAGTGATCCGGGCGGCTGTGGATCGGGGACCGGCTGGTTGTGGGAGTGGTGGCCGGCCGGCGTGACCCTGTCCGCGCAACTGACGACCACCCCACGCAAGTGCTGACGCGACCGGCGCGGTGCGGGCGGTGGGCTCTGCCGTTCGGTGGGGCGGGGAGTGTGCCTCAGGTTTGATGGGGGCCTGACGTCCGTACCATATCGGGGTTTTGAGAAGGGTGATGCTGCGGCAGGCGCGGCTGGGCCCTGACGGAATGCCGGGGTTGCGGGGGTTTGCAACGGAGGTGCACCGGGCGACCGTCACATGCGTGCCGGGTGGCTGCCGATCGAAGGCGGCGTGCGAACCGAGCTCCTACTCGCCGAGGCCGACGCCCTGCTCGCCCGCGGCCGTGCCCACAACGCCGAACGGCTGCTGGCGCCCTTCGTCGGGCGGGAGCCGGAGAACGTCGGCGCCTGGCATCGGATGGCCCGGGCCCGTCTCGACCTCGGCGACCTGCCCGGCGCGCTGCTGGCGGCGCAGGCGGCGTGGCATCTCGACCCGTACTCGCCGGAGTCGCTGTTCTGGCTGAGTCACTCCCGGTCAAGGCTCGGTGACCACGCCGAGGCGATCGCCGCCGCGTCGGCCGCCTGCCGTGAGGACCCCGGCAACCCGCGCCTGCACAACCGGCTGGCCGAGGCGCAGCTCGCCGCCGGCCTGCCCACCGACGCCGCCGAAGGTTTGCGCTGCGTAGTCGACATGGCTCACTACGACGCGGATCTGCACGTGACGTACGGGCTGGCGCTGTTCGCGGTGGGCCGCCCGCTCAGCGCCCGGGAAGCCCTCGGTCGGGCGCTGGCGATCGATTTCGGTCACGCCAGGGCTCGTGCTGCGCTGCGGGAGTTCGATCGGGCGATGAGCGCCGCGGTCGACGCAGCCTCGCTGGCGCTGGCGGCCGACGAGTTCGCCGAGTCGCTGCGCATCCACCCCGGCGGGCAGCAGGCCCGCCGCCCGGGACGTGATGCTCTCGGTCACGTGGCTCGCGTGGCGCTGATCTGGTTCGTGGCCGCGATCGCCGGCGTCGGCATCCTGGAGGCGACCGGGCTGTTAGTGGCTCCGACCAGCCTGTATCTGTCGTTGTTCTGCGCCGCCGGCGCCGCGGGGTGCATGTCGAATCTCGCACGCCCGGTGTCCTAGACGAGCCAGGCTCAGCGCGGCGTGTGGCTTGCTCCGGCTTGCTGAACGCGTCGGGTCCGCTTGCTCCGGCTTGCCGGGCGCGTCGGGTCCGCTTGCTCCGGCTTGCCGGGCGCGTCGGGTCCGCTTGCTCCGGCTTGCCGGGCGCGTCGGGTCCGCCTGCTCGGGCTTGCCGGGCGCGTCGGGTCCGCCTGCTCGGGCTTGCCGGGCGCGTCGGGTCCGCCTGCTCGGGCTTGCCGGGCGCGTCGCGTCCGGCCCGCTCGGCCTTGCTGAACGCGTCGCGTCCGCCGGCTCCGGCTTGCTGAACGCGTCGGGTCCGCCTGCTCGGCCTTTTCGGGTGCGGTGCCTGGCTGCGGCTGCCCTACTGCCGCAACCGGACGGACTCCGGCGGCGAGTTTGTTGCGGTCTCGGCGGCGGCCGGGGTCAGCGGGCGTCTCGGAGCTGGCGCAGGATGCGGGTCAGGTCGGCGCGGTCGGCTGGGTCGAGACCGGCGAACAGACGCTCGCCCTCGGCTGCGCGGGCCTCGTTGATGGACTGCATCGTGGCGACGCCCTCGGCGGTCAGGGCGACCAGGGTGGCCCGGCGGTCGGACGGGTCGGGCTTGCGGACTGCCAGGCCACGATTCTCCAGGTCGTCGACGACCTCAGTGGCGGAGCGCGGCGCGATGTGCAGGTGGTCGGCGAGGGCGCTGAGCCGCATCTCGCCGTGCCGGGAGAGCACGCCGAGCGCCCGCGACTGCGACGGCGACACGTGCCACGGCTCGAGGGCGACCCGGACTTGCACACGCAGGCGGCGCGTCACCGCCCAGAACGCCTCCAGCAGGTTCTCGTCCTCCACGGGAACAACCTTACCGCGATTACCGTTCCACCCTCATGATGAGGTAACCTCAGTGTTGTTCCGGCGACCCGTGATCGCCTCTTGCGCGACCACGGCGGCGCCTCGTCCGTACCGGGAAGGTTTGTTCTTGGCAGATGGAAAAGGCCGCGGCGCGGCACGCACATTGACCCCCGCGGAGAAGGCGCAGGCCCGCGCCGTCTCGCTGCGCCGCATCGGCGCGCTGTTCATCGGTCATCGGCGGCAGCTCGCCGTCGTCGTGGCCGTCATCGTCCTCTCGTCCGTCATCGCGATGGGCTCGCCGTTCCTGCTGCGCGAGGTCATCGACGTTGCTCTTCCACAATCCGACGTGCGGCTGTTGTCCCTGCTGGTGGCCGGCATGATCGGCATCGCGGCGGCCACGTCGGCGCTCGGCGTCGTGCAGACGTGGATCTCCACGACCGTCGGTCAGCAGGTCATGCACCGGCTGCGCACACGCGTGTTCGCGCACCTGCAGCGGCAGTCCGTCGGGTTCTTCACCCGCACGCGCACCGGCGAGGTGCAGTCGCGGATCACCAACGACATCGGCGGCATGCAGCAGGTCGTCACGTCGACCGCCACCTCCGTCGCCGCCAACCTGACCACCGTGATCGCCACTCTGGTCGCGATGACCGCGCTGTCCTGGCAGCTGACCCTGGTGTCCCTGGTCGCGCTGCCACCGGCGATCTACTGGACCCGCCGGGTCGCCCGCATGCGCCAGGCGATCACCGCGCAGCGGCAGCGTGAGCTCGCCGATCTCAACGTCATCATCGACGAGGGCCTGTCGATCAGTGGCGTCCAGCTCGCCAAGACGATGGGCGCCGGCGGCCTGCTGACCCAGCGGTTCACCGCCTCGTCGGCGCGGCTGATCGATCTGGAGCTGCGGTCCGAGCTGGCCGGTCGCTGGCGGATGGCCACCATGAGCATCGTGTTCGCGGTCATTCCGGCGTCGATCTACCTGGCCGCGGGCCTGCCGTTCGCCGCCGGGGCGATGAGCATCGGCACGCTCGTGGCGTTCACCGGTTTGCAGGGCGGCCTGTTCCGGCCGCTGATGAGCCTGCTCGACGTGGGTGTCACGCTGACCGCGTCGCTCGCGTTGTTCCAGCGTATTTTCGAGTATCTCGACCTGCCGGTCGAGATCGAGGAGCCGGCGGCGCCCGTCCGGCTCGATCGGGTGCGGGGCCACCTGAGGTTCGAGGACGTCACTTTTGTGTACGGGGAGAGCCCCTCCGCCGCCCTCGCCGGAGTGAGTCTGGACGTTCCGGCGGGCACGTCACTGGCCCTGGTCGGCGAGACCGGTTCGGGCAAGAGCACGATCGCCGCCCTGATCGCCCGCCTCCACGACCCCACGTCGGGTCGCGTGACGATCGACGGCGTCGACCTGCGCGACATGTCGCTCGACGATCTGGCCGCGACGGTCGGTGTGGTGAGCCAGGAGACTTATCTGCTGCACACCACGATCCGGGAGAACCTGCGCTACGCGAAACCGGACGCGACCGACGCCGAGATCGAGCGCGCCACCCGGGCCGCGCAGATTCACGACCTGATCACGGCCCTGCCAGACGGCTACGACACGATGGTCGGCTCCCGCGGCCACCGGTTCTCCGGCGGCGAGAAACAGCGCATCGCCATCGCCCGGACGCTGCTGCGCGACCCACGGATCCTGGTCCTCGACGAAGCGACGAGCGCCCTGGACAACGAGACCGAGCGGGCCGTGCAGCGAGCCTTCGACGAACTGTCCCGAGGCCGCACCACGGTGACCATCGCCCACCGCTTGTCCACGGTTCGCAATGCCGATCAGATAGCCGTCATCGACCACGGTCGCATCCTGGAGTCCGGCACCCACGACGACCTGATCGAGGCCGAGGGCCGATATGCCGCGCTGGCACGCTGAAGCCCCGACAGGGCTGCCGGTCGTCGTGCGGCCGCTGGCCTTGGCTCACTACGAGGTCGTCGTCAGCTGCTTCCTCGGCGACCACACCCCGAGCCGGTCCTGGAGCCGCTTCGCTGGTGGTGCGACTGGACTCGGCGACGGGCAGCAGTGACGAGGCCGACGACGGCCCGCACGCCGACGACGACAGCGATGAGGGCAGCGGCGACGGGATTGACCGCGACGGCACTGACCGCGACGGCACTGACCGCGACGGCACTGACCGCGACGGGATTGACCGCGACGGGATTGACCGCGACGGCACTGACCGCGACGGCACTGACCGCGACGGCACTGACCGCGACGGCACTGACCGCGACGGCGCTGACGGCGACAGCAACGGCACCGGCGACCGGTGACGGTCGAGCCGGCGGCGGCCGCTACGACGGCGAGGACCGCGACCGCCGGGCCGCTTCGTTGGTGGTCGGTGGTGAGGGCCATGCGCGGGTGGCAGTCGGCCACCGGCCACGTCTGCGAAAGACCCGTGGGTGCGCCTGTCGCCGTAGGCGGCCGTGAAGTTGTGAGCGGGAGGTTCGCCGGGGGCGACGGCGGCGAAGGCTCGTGGGTGCGCCTGTCGCCGTAGGCGGCCGGGAACGGTGTGGGCGGGGGAGCTCGCCGGGGGGCGACGGCGGCGAAAGGCCCGTGGGTGCGCCTGTCGCCGTAGGCGGCTGCGAACTGGCAGGTTGCCGGTGGTGGCGTCGGGGCGAGGCCGGGTTCGGGTGGCGTCTTGCCGTGGTGGCGTTTGTCAGCGGGCCTGTGCGTGGGGACGGCCGGTAGTGGGGTGATGAGTGGGGATCGCAGCCCGGCGGGGGCGTTTCGGTCCGGTGCCGCAGCCACCTTGCTGGGTGGCTGCGGGACTGGGGTGGCCGTACCTGATCAGTTGCTCTTGAACTTTTCGAAATGGACCACCTCGTCGAGCGGGCGGCGTTTCGGCTCGGACCAGCGGCCCTTGCTGGGGTGACCGAGAGGGATCAGGGCCATGGTCAGGGCGTCCTCGGGGAGGCCGAGCAGGGTGCGGACGTCCTCCTCGTGGCCGATGTGCAGCGTGGTGAGGGTCGCGCCGAGGCCGTGGGCGCGGGCCGCGAGGATCAGGTGCTGGACCGCGCCGTAGATCGACGAGCCGAGCCGCGGGTTCGTCGACTTCGCGGCGCCGAGCAGCACCGGGATGATCCAGACCGGCGCCTCTTCGAGGTGGTTGGCGAGGTGGTCGGCGGCGAGGAAGCTGCGTTTGCTCATCGGGCCGCCGTCGGGGGCGCCGAGGATCTGCTCGCGGCGGGAACCGTAGTGGCGCTCCCAGCCCTCGCGGTACCAGCCGGCGATCTGCTTCTTCGTCTCCGGGTCGCGGACCACGATCCAGGCCCAGAACTGGCCGTTGCCCGCGGACGGGCCGCGAATCGCAGCGTCCAGGATCGCGCGGATCACGTCGTCGTCGATCGGCTCGGTGGACAGGTAACGGCGGGCGGGCGTCGAGTGCAACGCCTCCAGCAGGGGGAGGGCGTGCGGGTCGGGAGAGGTCATGCCCGGAGCCTACTGGCCGGTAGTAAACGGTGTGCGGGACCCGTGGCGCTCACGCGGGCTGGTTGCCGGCGTAGGAACCGGACGGGCGGAAGCGGCTCGGGCGGTCGCCGTACTCCTCGAGGGCGTGGGCCAGCCAGCCCGCGGTGCGGGCCACCGCGAAGATCGCCTCGCCGGCGTCGGCCGGCATGCCATGGTGCAGGGCGAGGGCGGCCAGCGCGAGGTCGACGTTGGCGGGCGTGCCCGAGCGGGTACGCATGGTCGCGTCGAGCGCCAGCGCCGCCTCCTTGACCGGCCCCTCGCCCAGCAGGCCGAACAGGGTCTCGGCGCGCGGATCGCCGCTGCGGTAGATCGGATGCCCGAAGCCCGGCACCGCCACCCCCGAACGCAGGCGGTCCGAGATGGTGGCGACCGGGCCCGGGCCGTTCACCGCTTCTTCCACCAGGGGGTACGCGAGACCGCTCGCCGCCCCGTGCAGCGGCCCGTCGAGCGCGGCGAGCCCGGCGCTGACGACCGCGTACGGGTGGGCGCGGGTGGACGCCGCGATCCGGGCGGCCAGGGTCGACGCCGCGATGTCATGGTCGGCCAGCAGGATGAGTGCGGCGTTGAGCAGGCGTAATCCGGATTCGCTCGGTTTCTCGCGGGTGAGGCGCAGCCACAGCGCCTCGGCGAACGGCACCGGCTGGACCGGGATGCCGTTGAGGGGCGGCAGGCCCTGCACCATGGCGGCGAGCAGTTGCCGGCCGGTCGCGACGACGGCTGCCGGCGTGGTGTCGAAACGTAACGGGTCGGCGGCGGCCGCGGCGGCGACGGTGACGCGGAGCCGGTCGGTGAGGCGGGCGGTCGCCGGCAGTCGCGCGGTCACGTCCATGACGAGGCGGCGCAGGTCCGGGTTGACCGGGAACGGGACGTCGTCGAGATCACCGGTCCACAGCAGGGTGGCGACCGCCTCGTACGTGCTGGTCCGCGCCAGCACTGTCGCGTCACGGCCGCGGAAGAACAGGTTGTCGTCCTTGATCAGGGTGATGCCGGTCTGGATGCCGGGTGTGGTGGTGCGTTTACGGCCGGCCAGGAACGCGTCGACGTCGGTCTTCGCGAAGAGGCTGTTCTTGCCGTCGGCGTTGCGGCGGCTGGAGAGCAGGCCACGGCTCACGTACGCGTAGACGGTGGCCGGCTTGACGCCCAGCAGGATAGCGACCTCTTCGGTGGTCAACAGCGTTTGCGCGGTCATGTCGTCATCCTCTCATGTTGACTGGATCAATATTGACATCAACACTTGACGAATCCAGATTGAAGTCATGTTGACAGTCAATCCAGGACTTGCCGGTGTCGTTGCGTTCGATACCGAGATCGCCGAGCCCGACCGGGACGGTGGGGCGCTGCGATACCGCGGTGTCGACATCGACTCCCTCGCTGGAACCGTCTCCTACGGCGACGTGTGGGGTCTGCTCGTAGATGGTGACTTCACCCGCGGCCTCCCGGTAGCCGAGGACCTCCCGCCTGTGGATAACTCCGGCGACATCCGGGCCGACGTTCAGTCCGCGGTGGCGCTCCTGGCTCCCCGGTGGGGTCTGCGGCAGTTGATCGACATCGGTGACGAGCAGGCCCGGGAGGACCTCGGGCGCGCGTCGGCGGCGGTGCTGTCGTATGTCGCGCGGGCGGCACGGGCCGCGTTCCCGCCCCGGTCCGCGTCCGGCGGGGAGTCGCCCGCGGTGCCGCGGCGGCTCGTCGAGGCCGGGCGGACCGCCACCGAACGGTTCATGATCGAGTGGCAGGGGGAGCCGGATCCGCGGCACGTCGCGGCGATCGACCGGTACTGGATCTGCGCGGCCGAGCACGGCATGAACGCCTCCACGTTCACCGGCCGGGTCGTCGCCAGCACCGGAGCGGACGCCCCCGCCTGCCTGTCCGCGGCCATCGCGGCGCTCTCCGGTCCGCTGCACGGCGGAGCGCCGTCCCGGGCGCTCGGCATGATCGAGGCCGTCGAGTCGGGCATCGACGCGAGTCGCTACGTACGGCAGGTGCTGGACTCCGGCCGGCGCCTGATGGGGTTCGGGCACGCCATCTACCGTGCCGAGGACCCGCGCGCCCGGATCCTGCGCGACGCCGCCCGCGAACTGTCCGCGCCCCGCTACGAGGTGGCCCGCGAACTGGAGCTTGCCGCCCTCGCCGAACTACGCGCCCGCAAACCCGACCGCGTCCTGGAGACCAACGTCGAGTTCTGGGCGGCGGTGATCCTGGACTTCGCGGGAGTGCCGGCGGACATGTTCGCCGCCATGTTCACCTGCGCCCGGACGGCCGGATGGAGCGCCCACATCCTGGAGCAGAAGCGTCTCGGAAAGATCATCCGTCCGTCGGCCGACTACGTGGGTCCCGGGGAGCGCGACGCCGCCCTGGTGGCCGGCTGGCCCGCCGCCCGCTGATCCGCCCGGTGAACGGCCGGCGGGGAGGGGCGGCGTTCGCGAGCGGGCGAGAGCCTCGCCACAATACCGACACTACGGACAACCGCATCCAAACCGTAGGCGGGCTGGTTATCGGGTCGGATGGCGCCGCCGAGCACGGCGCTCCGGCCGGCGGTTCACCGGCGGCCATGCCGATCATGCGGAGGGCGTTCGATGGTTGTCACCTCCCGGGGAACCGAACCCGGCGGCCCGCACGAGAACCCGGCCCTCCCGGAGCAGCCGCCGGCCCGCCCGCCGTGGCGCCCGCGCACGATGATCAGCGACCCGGCGGTGACACTGGTGCTGAACCGGGCCACGGCCGCCGTGAACCGCGAAGCACGCCGGCGCCCGGCGCTGAGCGCGGCACTCGTGGCGGCCGGGCTCGGTGCCGTCGTCGTCTCGATCGCCGGGCCGGGAGCCGCCGCCCCGGAGTTCCGGACCCCGCCGACCGTGGTCATGGCGACCCCGTCGGCCCAGGCGCCGGCCGCCGCGAAGCACACGGGCCTCGCGCCGTACGAGCCCCCGCCTCCCGCGGAGGGCCCGCTGTCACCCAGCCCTCGTGCCTCGGTGTCGCTCGGTCCGAGCGGGCTGCCCGCCCCGCTCACGCCGATCGGCGGCGACGATGCGACCGTCCTGTCCGGTGTGCGTGAGCTGCCTCCGGAGAAGACCCCCAACAGTGCTGTGAACAGGACCTTCGTCGATCCGCCCGGCGTGTCGGCCACACCGGTGACGGCCTCGGTCATCGTGGGCGAGCCCCGCGAGGGTGACAGCATCACCGCGGCGACGTCGATCACCGGAGTCGCCGACATGCCGAAGGACCACCAGGTCTGGTTGTTGTCGCGCCACGGTTCGAGCGCCTACCGGATCGAGGGAGCCTGCCGGGGAGACCGTAGTTTCGTCTGCGGCCCGGCGACGCTGGAGAGCGGCGGCGACGACACATTCCAGCTCACCGCCGTCGTCGTGGACCCGGCGACCGCGCGAGGCCTGCAGGGCGGCGAGACCCGCGACGCCCTCCCCGCCAACCTGGCCCGTAGTGAGGTCACCGTCCGGCGCGCGGCCGCCTGAGAGGAGCCGGTGGTCGGTGGCCCATGGTTGGCCGGCGCGCGGTTGCCTGAGAGGAGCCGGTGGTCGGTGGCCCATGGTTGGCCGGCGCGCGGTCGCCTGACAGCGGCTGGTGGTCGGTGACCCACGGTTGGTCGCTGAGTTGCGGACGGCCGGTGGGATTTCAGGCGGCCACCCGGGCCAGCATCGGGCGGACCAGCCCGGCGAACTCGTCCGGGCGCTCGATCTGGGGCATGTGGCCGGTCCGGGCGAACATGTGCGACTGCGCATGCGGGAACGCCGCGCGGGCCGCGGCCAGATGCTTGCTCGGCAGGATCAAGTCGCGGTCGCCCCAGACGAGCATTGTCGGCTTGGTGCTGGCGGCGACGCGGGCCAGCAGGTCGGTGCGCCAGGCGGCGGCGACACCGCGAAGCCCGCCGAGAGCCTTGGCGATCTCCAGGTAAACGGGCGCGAAGTCCGGCTGCCGGGCGATCTTGATGGCCATGGCGACGCGTTCCGGAGTGACCAGAGCACGATCGGCGAAGATCATGCGCTCCATCCGGGGCGCGGTGATCCGGTCGATGCGGCGCAGCATCTGGCGGCCCAGGCCGGGCACGGCCAGCATCCGCAGCGCCACCGTCACCTCCTTGCCGAAGCCGGCGCTGTTGACCAGCGTCAGCGTGGACACGCGGTCGGGGGTGTCGGCCAGCATACGCATCGACACGGCGCCACCCAGCGAGTTTCCCATCAGGTGTACGGGCCGGTTCTCGCCGATCGTGTCGAGCGTCGCCCACACCCCGTCGGCGAGGACGTCGAGTGTGGTGGGGGCGGGCATCCGCTGGGACAGGCCGAAGCCGGGCATGTCGATGCTGATGACACGATATTCGTTGTCGAGTAGGGGGTGCTGCAGCGCCCAGTCCTCCAGGCTGCGGCCGATGCCGTGCAGCAGCACGACCGGCGGGGCGGCCGGATCGCCTGTTGCGTGGAAACGGACGCGGGTGCCCCGTACCTCCTCGAATCTCATCTCTTGATCACCGCCGGGCGCGTGCCGCGAGAGGAGGCAGCGACGGTGGCCGCGCGTACGATCCGGGCGTGACCGACCGGCAGCAGCCGGGCGAGAATGTCCGGCGCCTTGGCGCTGGACGCGATGAGCAACCGGGCCTTTCGCTTCGCGACGGCCCGCAGGATCTGTTCCGCGGCCTTCTCCGGGGGATAGCTGAGCAGCGCGGCGAAGAGTCTGCGATTCGGCTCGATTTCATCCTGGGGTACGTGTGAGCCCACCAGAGCGGACTCGGCGATGCGTGTTTTTATCCCGCCGGGGTGAACAGTGGTCACACCGACTCCGTTGTCGATGAGTTCCCCGCGCAGCGATTCGCTCAGCCCGCGCAGGGCGAACTTACTCGCGCAGTACGCGCTCTGGCCGGGCGGCGCGATCAGCCCGAACAGGCTCGACACGTTGACCAGGTGCCCGCCGGGCGTGGCGGTGAGCGCCGGCAGCAGCGCGTGGGTGAGCAGCATCGGCGCGCGGAAGTTGACGTTCATGACCTGCTCGAACTGGTCGGTCGTCACCTGGTCGAAGCGGCCGCCGAGCGCGATGCCGGCGTTGTTGACGAGCAGCCCGATCGCCGGGTGCTCGGTCAGCACTCGCGTGGCCAGGGCCTCGACGGCGACCCGGTCGGCCAGGTCGGCGACGACGGTCTGCACTCCGATCGCGGGATGTGCGGCACGGATACGGTCGGCGACCGGCGTGAGCCGGGCCTCGTCGACGTCGGCCAGGACCAGGTCGCTGCCGCGGTGGGCCAGGCCGTAGGCGAGCTGTTCGCCGATGCCGCCGGCCGCTCCGGTGAGCACGGCGGTACGACCGGCGAACCGGTATTCGGGAAGTCGTGTCATGAGACCACCTCTTCAGGTGCGGACGGGAGCGGGTAGGCGGGTGAACTCCATGTCGCGGGTGACGTCGGCGCGGGGTGTGGTGAGCACGTCGCGCAGGTAGTTCTGCCGGACGAGCCACGGATCGCGGTCGCCCTGGCGGGGGAAGAGGTCGAGGGCGCGCTGCACGTATCCCGAGGAGAGGTCGAGCAGTGGACGGCCGGTGCCGCCCGGCGCGGTCGGGGCGGCCGCCGCGTAGCCGTGCCGCTCCATGTGGTCGAGGAGTTTCACCAGGTAGCGGTGGGACAGGTCGGCGCGCAGCGTCCAGGAGGCGTTGACGTAGCCGATGCAGTAGGCGAAGTTCGGGACGCCGCTGAGCATCAGGCCGCGGTACGAGGCGGACTTCCCGACGTCGACCGGGTCGCCGTCGACGGACAGCCGGATGCCGCCGACCGGCAGCAGCGACAGTCCGGTCGCGGAGACGACGATGTCGGCATCGAGTGTCGTTCCCGATTTGAGGCGGATGCCCTCGGGAACGAACGTGTCGATGTGGTCGGTGACGACCGAGGCGCGGCCACTGGTGATGGACCGGTAGAGATCCCCGGACGGGATCACGCAGAGCCGCTGGTCCCAGGGGTCGTAGTGCGGTTTGAAGTGCTCGTCCACGTACCCCGGATTCTTGAGGAAGTGCACGGCGACGGCGCGCAGCGCGCGACGGACCAGCTGCGGCCGGCGTTTCGCCAGCTGGTAGAAGCCTTGCGTGACCAGGATGTTCTTGGCGCGGGCCACACGGTTCGCGGCGTGCGGCGGCAGGATGCGGCGGGCGACGTCGGCGATCACGTCCCGGTTCGGGAGTGGAGTGACGTACGACGGGGAGCGCTGCAGCATCGTCACGTGCGCCGCGTCCTCGGCCATGGCCGGCACCAGGGTGACAGCGGTGGCGCCGCTGCCGATGACGACCACGCGCTTGCCGCGGTGGTCGAGGCTCTCCGGCCAGAACTGTGGGTGCACCAGCGTGCCGGTGAAGTCGCCGAGACCGGGGAAGTCCGGCCGGTAGCCCTCGTCGTAGTTGTAATAGCCGGCGCACCCGTACAGGAATCGACAGGTCAGCGTGGATCCGCCGGCGGTGTGCACGGTCCAGCGGGCATCCGCGGACGACCAGTCGGCTCCGGTCACCTTCGTGCCGAAGCGGATGTGCGAGGTGATGCCGGCCTCGTCGGCGGTCTCCTCGATGTAGCGGCGGATCTTGTCGCCGGAGGCCAGCGACTCCGGCTCGCGCCACGGCCGGAACGGGTAGCTGAGCGTGTACATGTCCGAATCGGATCGGACGCCGGGATAGCGGAACAGGTCCCAGGTGCCGCCGATGGCGTCGCGGGCCTCGAGAATCGCATACGTGTCCCGCGGCCGCTGGTGGGACAGCCGCCACGCGGCGCCGATCCCGGACAGGCCGGCGCCGATGATCAGCACGTCGAAGTGCTGGTCACTCGCCATGCCGCACCGTCCCGAACCACGGGGGAGTGCCGGTTCCGGAGATGCGGACGCCACCCCACGGGTCGGGGTCGCCCAGTTTCACCGCGGTCTCCGGGGAGCCGGGCACGACGATGGTCGCCTGTCGTAGCCCGGCGCCGACCCGTTCGCGCAGCATGTCGTGCGGCCGGGTGCGGCCGGCCCAGCGGAACCGGCCCTCGATCGGCTCGAAGCGGGCGGACATCCGGATCTCCACCGGGACCGGTCCGTCGTCGAGACGTAACGTGGCCGGACCTCGATACTCCTCATCACCTGCATTGACCGCCTCAACGTTGACCGCCTCAACGTTGACCGCCTCAACGTTGACCGCATCAACGTTGACCGCCTCAACGTTGACCGCCTCAACGTTGACCGCCTCAACGTTGACCGCCTCAACGTTGACCGCCTCAACGTTGACCGCCTCAACGTTGAGCGGGTCAACGTTGAGCGAGTCAACACGTCCCGGGTCGGTGCTCACAGGTCTCTCGCCCACCCTTCGTGTGCGGCAAGTCCACCGGGCACATCGGCGGCCCGCCGCATGCCGGCGATCCCGGCCCAGAGGAACGTGGTCAGGTAGTCGCCGAGCGCCTCGCGGCTGATCGGCTGCTGCTGGCGCAGCCACCAGTCACCGACCGACTGGACGTAGCCGACCACCCCGTACGCCCAGGGCAGCGCCGCCCCGGAGTCGAGGCCGCGGGCCCGCAGCCGGTCGCCGAAGATCCGGGCCAGGCCGCTGGCCACGGTGTCCATCACGTCGGCGACCACGTCGCGGTGCCGGGCGATGTCCGGCTGGTGCACCACGAAGCGGTACAGGTTGAGGTCGGCCTCGATGTGGGCCAGGTAGACGTCGATGGCCGCGGCGACGACGGCCCGTTCCTCCCGGACGGCGGCGACCGCCGGGACCATCGCCTCGATCAGTGTTGCCCCCGCCTGCTGGCCGACGGCGAGCCACAGCTCCGACTTGTCGGCGAAGTAGCGGTACAGCACCGGCTTGCTGACCCCGGCGTGCGCGGCGATGGCGCCCATGCCGACATCGGGGCCGTGCAGCCGGATCGCCTCGATCGCCGCGGTGGTCAACTCCGCCCGGCGCTGTTCACGATGACCGTCCCAGCGGCCGCGACGGCCGTCCGACCTGCTGGGATTGACGGGTGGAGTGGCGGAGTTCATAGTACAAGAAGTAACTGTTACCGCCGGTAACGTCAAGATGCTCCGGAGGATCGGATGACCACCACCTCTCCGCCTGATCGTGACCGCACCGCCACCCGGCTGCTCCGTTCCTCGGCCGAGCACTCGTACGACCCCGAGGTGGAGATCGACTGGGAGGCGCCGTTCGTCGGAGGCAAGTACTTCGTCCCGCCGCACCGGTCCAGCCTCTACGGCACCGCCCTCTGGGAGCGGATGACCGAGGACCAGCGCATCGAGCTCACCAAACACGAGGTCGCGAGCATCGCCGGACTCGGCGTCTGGTTCGAGACGATCCTGATGCAGTTGCTCATCCGGGAATACTTCAAACAGGACCCGACGGCACCCCACGCCCAGTACGCGCTGACCGAGATCGCCGACGAGTGCCGCCACTCCGTCATGTTCGGCCGCATGATCGCGCGCCTCGACGCGCCGCTCTACCAGCCGACCGGTGTCAACCAGTGGCTCGGCAAATGGATCGCGCACACCGGTGTCGGCCCGCGCATGTACGCCGCCATCCTCATCGCCGAGGAGATCCTCGACACCCTGCAGCGCGAGGCGATGAACGACGAGAACGTGCAGCCCCTGGTCCGGATGGTCTCCCGCATTCACGTCGTCGAGGAGGCCCGGCACGTCCGGTACGCCCGTGAGGAGCTCGCCCGGCAGATCCGCGCCGCCGGTCGCGGGCGCCTCGCCTTCGACAAGCTGGTGATCGGGCGGGCCGCCTACCTCACCGGCACCCGCCTGATCGACCCTCGCGTCTACCGCGCCGTCGGCCTCGACCCCGAGGAGGGCCGCCGCGCCGCCCGCGCCAACCCCCACCACCGCGAGACGATGCGCTGGGCCGGCGAGCGGATCGTCGCCTTCCTCACCGACCTCGACCTGATCGGCGGACCGGGCACCGCCCTCTGGCACGCCTCGGGCCTGCTCCCGCGGGGCGCCGCGGGATACCCGCGGGGCGCCGCGGGATACCCGCGGGGCGCCGCGGGATAGTGCCGGCGATGCGCCGGGCGCTCCAGGGCGTGACTCGGCACGGCCGGTACCTCGCCGCCCGCGGTCTCCTTTCCCTCTTCCTCCTCCTCGACGGCATCATGCCCGCGAGCGATCTCGGCTGCGCCGCGGAGTCCTGACACGGGCGGCGACCCATTGGTGTCCCGCCGTCGATCCGGGCCGGTGATCGTGTCGTCGGCGACCGGGAGAAATGCCGCGGGTCAGCGCTCGCACCCGGATCACCGCGCCGCCGTCTCCGTGGGGAGGTGGCCGTGCCACGACGCCGGCCGGAGGCCGCAGCCCCCTGCAGCGCGTCGACGCGCACGCCCGCCGGATCGGCGGTGAAGGGAGCCGGATGGGTACGAGCGACCGCCACTGATCCATGGCCGGCATCATGCCGCCCGGGTACGACAGAAATCGCCGCCGGCGGGCACGGCGACTAGATTCAAGATCATGAGCGAGCGATCGTACGGCCGTCGCGATCTGATCGATGCGTTTCTGGCCACGCGCGAAGGGGAGAGGTACGGCGGCTACCACCCGGAGTCGTCGGCGTACAACGCGGCGCTCCGGGCTCACCACGAGGCGATGTTCGGCGTACTGCAGCGTCTCTTCGAAGTGAGTCTCACCGGGGAGGCCGCGCCGGATCGGGTGCTGTTCATGCTCTTCCAGTCGACGGCTCGTTCGCTGCTCGCGCTGACCACGCCCTGGTCGGGATTCCTCGAGGCCGGCCTGCTGCACCGGCGTCTGGAGGCCACCGGCGACCCGGGCGCCCGGGTGATGGCCGCGAGCGACCGCATCTGGTCCCGCAACGACGAGTCCCGCGAGGATCACCTGCTGATCCTCGACGAGCTGCTCACCGTGTTCCTGGGTGATCGCGCCGGCCGTACCTTCACCGCCGCCGACCTGATCGCCGCCGGAACCGACCCGACCCCGCCGAGCACCGCCGACCATCCCCTCTACGAGGATTGATCCGCTACCCCGGGGTGACCCTCGTGAGCTGCGGTGACGCATGTCGCACGGGGTGCGGGACGGTTTCGGCGAGGTTGCCGGTTCCCTACCGCCGGCCGGTCGGGCGGCGTCGGCGGACGGGCGTCCGGTTCGGGACGGTCGGCCGGTGGGCGACGGCCGCACGGTGTGCGAAATTGTCGCGACGTTCCGCACTGTCCCGCGGGACGGCGCTGACCGTGACGTGGCCGGAGAGGAGACGAGATGGACGACGCTCTGGTCGCCTACAACGCCGGGCGGGTGGACGGGGCCGCCGGATACCGGGATCCGCAGATCGCTGAGGACCCGGAGGTCGGCGCCGATTACCGGATCGGGGTGCTGGACGGCCGGATCGCCGCGTTCCATCTGATCAAGGAGATCCGAAGGATCCTCGGGGTCGAGGGTTCACTCTTCGAGGGCCCCGACGACGTCACCGGAGCATGATCAACAGCTCACAACTGCAGCTCGCGGCCAAGTGATCGGCCGTTATTCTGGCGGAAACATTCACTCGACGGTCCCGAAACCAGGCCTTAGGACTCTTGCACCGGACGGCGGCACAGGATGGGGACCGGATGATCGAGGGCGCACTGGCCGGCTTCACCGTGGCGGTGACCGCGGAACGACGCCGGAATGAGATGGCGGCTCTGCTGGAACGACGCGGAGCACGAGTGATCAGCGCACCCGCGATCACCATCATTCCACTGATCGACGACGAGGCGCTGCACGCGGCGACGGCGGCCTGCATCGGTCTGGAACCACATCTGGTGGTCGCGACCACCGGTTTCGGGTTCCGCGGCTGGCTGGAGGCGGCCGAGGGCTGGGGGCTCGCCGAGGCACTGCGGGAGTCGCTGCGCAACGCGCGGATCATCGCCCGCGGGCCGAAACCGTGCGGCGCGATCCGGGCGGCCGGGCTCACCGAGGACTGGGCGGCCAAGACCGAGGCCTCCGAGGAGGTGCTCGAACGGCTGCTCAGCGAAGGCGTCGCCGGGCTCCGGATCGTGGTGCAGGAGCACGGGGAGCCGCAGACCGAGTTCGTGAAGGCGCTGCGTACGGCCGGTGCGGCCGTCGTCGAGGTGCCGGTCTACCGCTGGGCGCTGCCGCCCGACACGGCCCCGGTACGGCGTCTCGCCGAGCAGGTCGCGGCCGGCCAGATCGACGCGGTGACGTTCACCAGCGCGCCCGCGGTCAAGGCGTTCCTGCAGATCGCCGAGGAGGCGAAAGCGGACGTCGCGACGGCGTTCGACCGCCGGACCCTCGCCGCGTGCGTCGGCCCGGTCACTGCGGCGCCGCTCGCCGAGCGCGGGATCCCCACGGTGATGCCGGAGCGCTATCGGTTGGGCGCGCTCATCAAGACGGTCACCGACGAGCTGCCGCGGCGCGCGGTCCGGCTTCAGGTCGCCGGGACAACCCTGGAGGTACGCGGACACGCCGTCCTGATCGACGAGGTGCCACACGCGCTCGCCCCCGCGGCGATGTCGATTCTGTCCGCGCTGGCCCGCAAGCCCGGCGCCGTCGTGTCGAAGGAGCAGCTGGCAGCGGCCCTGCCCCGAGGCAACGACGGTCACGCGGTGGACGTGGCGGTGGCCCGCCTGCGGGCAGCCCTGGGTTCCGGCAAGCACATCGAGACGGTGATCAAGCGCGGTTACCGTCTACGCATAGACGAAGCCGCCTGACAGTCCGCACTCAACCCGATCAACCCGATCAACCCGATCAACTCAAGTAGTCCACTCAACACGAGCAACGCGTCAACACGAGCGAGACGTCAACACGAGCAACGCGTCAACACGAGCGGGACGTCAACACGAGCAACGCGTCAACACGAGCAACGCGTCAACACGAGCGAGACGTCAACGCGAACAACGCGTCAACACGAGCGAGACGTCAACACGAGCGAGACGTTTAAACGAGCACGACGAGCTGGCTGTTGTTTGGCCGGCTTGGATCCGGCGACGAGGCCGGGTAGCTGGGAGCGCCCGATGTTCATGCCGGGCCGCCAGCGCAGACATCGAAACGTCAACGGCTGACGCGGTCATCAGAACAGTTCTCCGGTGACCGTCACGGCCGTATCGAACCGCGTGCCTGGTGCGATGCCGGGCCGCTGCCCAACCGCGTGCCTGGTGCGATGCCGGGCCGCTGCCCAACCGCGAGCCTGATGCGATGCCGGGCCGCTCCCCAACTGCGATGCCTTGAGGAGATGTCCCATGAGCGAGTACCCCACCCTGATCGCCGTAGCCCACGGCACCCGCTCGCCCGCCGGCCGCCGGCAGATCCAGGAGCTGGCCGCCGCGGTGGCCCGCCGCCGACCCGGCCTCGACGTCCGCCTCTGCTACGTCGACGTGCAGGAACCCAAGGTCGCCGACGTCGTGGCCACGGTGCTCGACGAGCGGCGGGCACAGGCCGGCAACGGTGAGCAGGGCGGGGAGCCGGGGGCGCTCGACGAGCGGCGGGCACTGGCCGGCAACGGTGAGCCGGGCGGGGAGCCGGGGGCGCTCGACGAGCGGAGGGCACAACCCGGCAACGGTGAGCAGGGCGGGCAGCCGGGCGCGGTCGTCGTTCCGCTTCTGCTGTCCGCCGGGTATCACGTTCGGGTGGACATCGCCGAAGCGGTTGCCGGGACCGGGTTTCCGGTCACCGCGCCGCTCGGGCCGGATGACGTCTTCCTGGAGAGCCTGCGCCGTAACGTGCCCGGCCACGCGGACGCGATCGTGCTCGCGTCCGCCGGGTCGTCGGATCCGCTGTGGGTGCGGGGGATCCGTGAGGTGGCCGCCGGGCTGCCGGGCCGGGTCGAGCTCGGGTACACGTCCGGCAGCGGGCCGCGGGTCGCCGATGTGGTGGCGCGGTTGCGGGCCGAGGGCGCCCGGACCGTCGCCGTCGCCGCCTATCTGCTGGCCGAGGGGCTCTTCTACCGCACCCTGCACAGCGCCGGCGCCGACGCGGTGACCCCTCCGCTGTGCCACGACGCGCAGGTCGCCGACCTGGTTCTGGGTCGGTTCGACAGCGCAGTCCTCACAACCGCCGGTAGCGGTTTGTAGTCACAACTGTGGCGGAGCGGTTGTAGGGATTCCTGAACAACAGTGTCACCGCGAGGCGTCGTAAGGGTTAACGGCGAGCCGAAAACATCGTGGTTGTGACGGCGACCCAGACGCATTGCCCGTACTGCGCCCTGCAGTGCGGGATGACGCTGACGCCCGAGCTTCCCACGCGACTGGGGATGCCGGGTGTCCGGCTCGAGCCGGCCGAGTTCCCGGTCAACCGGGGCGGCCTGTGCGCCAAGGGCTTCACGGCGGCGGACCTGCTGGACCACACGGACCGGCTGCTGACGCCGCTGGTCCGGAAGGAGCCCGGCAACCGGGACTCTCCCTTGCGGGAGGCGTCCTGGGAGGAGGCGTACGAGCGGATCGTGACCGCGATCCGCACCAGCCAGGACGAGTTCGGCCCGGACAGTGCCGGCGCTTTCGGCGGTGGCGGGCTGACCAACGAGAAGGCGTACGCGCTCGGCAAGTTCGTGCGGGTGGCGCTGCGGTCGTCGGCGATCGACTACAACGGCCGGTTCTGCATGTCGAGTGCGGCGACCGCGGCGAACCGGGCGCTCGGCATCGACCGGGGCCTGCCGTTCCCGCTGGCCGACGTGGCCGAGGCGCGGACGGTGCTGCTGGTCGGCGCGAACCCGGCCGACGCGATGCCGCCGTCCATGCAGTACCTGGACGCGGGCCGGGCCAACGGCGCGAAACACATCGTGGTCGACCCGCGCCGCACCAACACGGCCAACGGCGCCCACCTGCACCTGCAGCCGCTGCCCGGCACCGACCTGGCGCTGGCGAACGGGATGCTGCACATCGCGATCCGCGAGGGCTGGGTCGACGAGAAGTACATCGAGGAACGGACCGAGGGTTTCGCCGCCGTCCGAACGGCGACGAATTCCTACTGGCCGGAGCGCGTGGAGCGGATGACCGGCGTCCCGGAGGCGCAGCTGCGCGAGACGGTGCGGCTGCTCGCCACCGAGGGCCCGAGCATGATCCTCACCGCGCGCGGCGCCGAGCAGCACAGCAACGGCACCGACACCGCGCAGGCGTGGATCAACCTGGCGCTCGCGCTGGGCCTGGTCGGCCGGCCGTTCTCCGGGTACGGCACGATCACCGGCCAGGGCAACGGCCAGGGCGGGCGCGAGCACGGGCAGAAGGCCGACCAGCTGCCCGGTTACCGCCGCCTCGACGACCCGGCGGCGCGCGCTCACGTGGCCGCGGTGTGGGGGATCGACCCGGACGAGCTTCCCCGGCCGGGCGTCTCCGCGTACGAGATGATCGATCGTCTCGGCACCGACGGGGGCGTCCGCGTCCTCTGGGTCCTGGCCAGCAACCTCGTCGTGTCCGCCCCGCACAGCGCCAACGTCGTACAGAAGCTCAAGGATCTTGATTTTCTGGTCGTCTCCGACATCTTCCTGTCGGAGACCGCCGCCCTCGCCGACGTCGTCCTGCCGACCGCCCAATGGGCGGAGGAGGAGGGCACGATGACCAACCTCGAGGGCCGGGTGATCCGCCGGAAGATGGCGTTGCCGCCTCCGCCGCTGGTCAAGAGCGATTTGACGGTGCTCACCGAGCTCGCCGGGCAGCTGGGCCGCGGTGAGTTCTTCACCGACGAGCCGCGTGCGGTGTTCGAGGAGCTGCGCCGGGCCAGTTCCGGCGGGATCGCCGACTACGCCGGCATCAGCTACGAGCGGATCGACGACGAGCAGGGCGTCTTCTGGCCCTGCCCGGACGAGACCCATCCGGGCACGAAACGGCTGTTCGCGGAGACGTTCCCGACGGCCTCCGGCCGGGCGCGTTTCATCCGGGTCGATCACCGCGATCCGGCCGAGGTTCCCGACGGGAGTTTTCCGTACGTGCTGACGACCGGCCGCAACATGCAGCAGTACCAGAGCGGCAACCAGACCCGGCGGGTACGGGCGCTCACCGTGGCGCTGCCCGAACCGCGTGCCGAGATCCATCCCGACCTGGCCCGCCGGCACGGGATCGCCGACGGTGACCTGGTCGAGCTGCGCAGCCGCCGGGGCGCCGCGACGTTGCGGGCCCGGCTCAGTGACGGGATCCGGCCGGACACGGTGTTCGCGCCGTTCCACTGGCCGGGCGCGAACGCGCTGACCAACCCGGCGCTGGACCCCCACTCGAAGATGCCCGCCTTCAAGGTGTGCGCGATCGCCCTGTCCAAAGCCGAAGACGGGAGCTTCTGACCATGTACTCCACACCTCGCTTTCTGCAGGGCGTGTTCGCTTTCGAGGGCAAGGGGCTCGACGAGCCGGCCCCGCTCGGCGCCTCGCTCAGCTGGACGGTGCCGGCCGGCAACACCGGTCAGGCTGTCTACTTCCGCGGCGGCAACGCCAGCGACGAACTGATCTGCGTCGTGCTGGTGCGCGACGGAGCACCCATGCGGTACTTCCCGGTCGGCGCCAAGAGCGACGTCCACGTGCCGCTGCGGGTGCTGGAGGACCTCGCCGGTGGCACCACGGTGGAGCTGTGGCTCGCCGCGCCGGCCGGACTGAACGGAACCGTGATCGTGGACCTCGGACTGGTGGAGATCTGATGACGCAGCGACTTGTGGTTATCGGCAACGGCATGGCCGGGGCCCGCACGGTCGAGGAGATCCTCGCCCGTGGCGGTGACTTCTCCATCACGATGTTCGGTGACGAGCCCTACGGCAACTACAACCGGATCATGCTGTCCAACCTGCTCGCCGGGGTGGAGGACGAGGCCGGGATCTACCTCAACGACCTGAGCTGGTACGCCGACAACAACATCACCCTCAACGCGGGCGTGAAGATCGAGCGGATCGACAGGTTCGCCAAGAAGGTGTACGCCACGGACGGCACCGCCACGCCGTACGACAAGCTGATCATCGCGACCGGCTCCAGCTCCTGGACGCCGCCGATGAAGAACGTCCACAACCCGAAGCGGGGCTTCCACCAGGGCGTCTTCGCGTTCCGGACGCTCGACGACACGCGCGGCATGATCCGGTACGCCCGGGATCACGAGCGCGCGGTCGTGATCGGCGGCGGCCTGCTCGGTCTGGAGGCGGCTCGCGGCCTGCAGAACCACCTGAGCGATGTGACCCTGCTGCACGCCGCCGGCCACCTGATGGAGCGGCAGCTCGACGAGAAGGCCGGCCACATGCTGCAGGCCAGCGTCGAGAACAAGCTCGGCATCAAGGTGATCACCAAAGCGATGACGACCGAGATCCTCGGCAAGGACCGGGTGACCGGGGTCAAGCTGGCCGACGGCACGGTGATCCCCTGCGACGTGGTGGTGATCGCCGCCGGCATCCGGCCGAACACCCAGGTCGCCGCGGACAGCGGGCTGCCCGTCGAGCGCGGCATCGTGGTCGACGATCAGATGCGGGTGCAGGACGAGGACGACATCTACTCGGTCGGCGAGTGCGCCCAGCACCGCGGCAACCTGTACGGCCTGGTCGCGCCCCTGTGGGACCAGGCGAAGGTGCTCGCCGACCACATCACCGGCCGCGACACGGCGGCCGCCTACACCGGCTCGAAGCTCTCCACCAAGCTCAAGGTCGCCGGCATCGACGTCGCCTCGATGGGCCTGATCGCCCCGGAGACCGACGACGACGAGGTGATCGTCTACAGCGAGCCGAAGAAGGGCGTCTACAAGCAGCTGATCATCCGTGACGGGGTGCTGGCCGGCGCGATCCTGGTCGGCGACAACAGCAAGGCCGCCAGCCTGATCCAGTCGTTCGACCGCGCTCAGGCCCTGCCGGAGGAGCGGGCCGAGATGCTCTTCGACATCGGCGGCCCGGCCGGTGAGGTCAAGCCGGAGGACATGTCGGACGACGCGCAGGTCTGCAACTGCAACGGCGTCAGCAAGGGCGCCATCTGCGGTGTCGTCAACGCGGGCTGCAAGACGGTCTCCGGCGTGATGGACAAGACCCGTGCGGGCAAGGGCTGCGGCACCTGCAAACCACTGGTGCAGCGGATCGTCGAGTGGGCGGCCGGCGGCGAGGCCGAGGAGGACCCGGCCGCGTCGTGGTACGTCCCGGGCGTGCCGATGCCCAAGCCGGAGCTGATGGCCGCGATCCGCACCCACGAGCTGAAGAGCGTCTCGGCGGTCTTCGACAAGCTGGTGCCCGGCGGCGAGCACGACGCCAAGAGCAAGATGGGCCTGGCCTCGCTGCTCAAGATGATGTGGGCCGACCAGTACGTCGACGAGCGCGACGCCCGCTTCATCAACGACCGGGTGCACGGCAACATCCAGAAGGACGGCACGTTCTCGGTGGTCCCGCAGATGAAGGGCGGCGTCACCACCCCGGCCGAGCTGAAGCGCATCGCCGAGGTCGCCGAGAAGTACAACGTGCCGATGGTGAAGCTCACCGGCGGCCAGCGGATCGACCTGCTCGGCATCCCGAAGGAGCAGCTGCCGGCCATGTGGGCGGATCTCGACATGCCGTCGGGGTACGCCTACGCGAAGAGCTTCCGCACCGTCAAGACGTGTGTCGGCTCCGACTTCTGCCGGTTCGGTGTCGGCGACTCGACTGCGCTCGGCATCGCGATCGAGGAGCGTTACCAGGGTCTCGAGGGCCCGGGCAAGATGAAGCTCGCGGTCACCGGCTGCCCGCGCAACTGCGCTGAGGCGTACGTCAAGGATCTCGGTGTCGTCGCGATCGACGGCGGCAAGTGGGAGATCTATGTCGGCGGCGCCGCCGGCGCCCACATCCGCAAGGGCGACCTGCTCTGCACGGTCGGCTCCGCGGAGGAGGTGATCCGCCTGACCGGTCGTTTCCTGCAGTACTACCGCGAGAACGCGAACTGGCTGGAGCGCACCTACGCGTTCGTGCCCCGGATCGGCATCGAGCGGATCCGCGAGATCGTCGTCGAGGACACCGACGGCATCGCCGAAGCCCTGGACGCCGCCGTCGAAGAGGCCGTCCAGTCGTACAAGGACCCCTGGAAGGAGCGTGCCGTCCCGGCGACGCCCGGCCAGTTCCGCACTTCTCTTCCCCTGACCGTTCTCCCTCAGGTTCCGGTGCGCTCATGACCATCGCCCCCATCGCCGAGACCGTTCTCGGCCCCATCGACGAGATCCCGTTCGGCGAGGGACGCACCTACGCCGTCGGGTCCGACATGATCGCAGTCTTCCGCCTCCGCGACGGCTCCCTTCGCGCGGTGTCGGCGGTCTGCCCCCACAAGGGCGGCCCGCTCGCGGACGGTCAGATCGACAACCGTGTTGTCGTCTGCCCCTTGCACCTGTACGCATGGGACCTCGCCACCGGGTGTTCCCAGTCCGGACAGCCCCCGATCAGCGTCTACCCGGTCCGGGTCGATGACGGTCACATCATTCTGGGAGACTGACAATGACTGCGACACTTCCTACTATTTCTCCCGAACGGCCGGCGGCGAAGACGCTGAAGGGCCACTGGATCGACGAGTGGCGGCCCGAGGACCCCGCGTTCTGGGACAACGGCGGCAAGCAGATCGCCAAGCGGAACCTGATCTTCTCGATCTTCTCCGAGCACATCGGCTTCTCGGTGTGGTCGCTCTGGTCGGTCATGGTGCTGTTCCTCGGCCCCGCCTACGGCTTCGACCCGGCACAGAAGTTCCTGCTCACCGCCGTGCCGACGCTGGTCGGAGCGGCGCTGCGGATCCCGTACACCTTCGCCGTCGCCCGTTTCGGCGGCCGCAACTGGACCATCATCAGCGCGTCGCTGCTGCTCATCCCGTCGATCACGGCGGCCTTCCTGGTCAAGCCGGGCGTCGAGTACTCGACCCTGCTGATCCTGGCCGCGCTCGCCGGCGTCGGTGGCGGCAACTTCGCCTCGTCGATGGCCAACATCAACGCGTTCTACCCGGACCGGCTCAAGGGCTGGGCGCTCGGCATCAACGCCGGCGGCGGCAACATCGGCGTCCCCGCGGTGCAGCTGGTCGGCCTGCTGGTGCTCGCCACCGCCGGGGCCGGCAGCCCCGGCCTGGTCGCCGGCGTCTACATCCCGCTGATCGTGATCGCCGCGGTCGGCTCGGCGTTCTACATGGACAACCTGACCCAGGCCCGCAACGAGAAGCGCGGCATGCGCGACGCCGCCAAGGAGGGCCACACCTGGATCATGTCGGTGCTCTACATCGGCACGTTCGGGTCGTTCATCGGGTTCGGGTTCGCGTTCGGCCAGGTGCTGCAGGTGCAGTTCGCGGACACCTTCAACACCCCGGTCAAGGCCGCCTACCTGACCTTCATCGGCCCGCTGCTCGGCTCGCTGATCCGGCCCTTCGGCGGGGCGCTGGCCGACCGGTTCGGCGGCTCCAAGGTCACCTTCATCAACTTCATCGCGATGGCGGCCGGCGCGTCGATCGTGCTCTTCGCGGCCCAGCAGCGGTCGCTGCCGCTCTACCTGGTCGGGTTCATCACCCTGTTCATCCTCAGCGGACTGGGCAACGGCTCGACCTACAAGATGATCCCGGCGATCTTCAAGCAGAAGTACGCGGGTGACGAGCACCGGGCCCGGCGGATCTCCGGCGCGGTCATCGGCATCGCCGGAGCGATCGGCGCGGTCGGCGGGGTGCTGGTCAACCTGGCGTTCCGGCAGTCGTTCCTGACCTACAAGGACGCGGACGCGGCGTACATGGCGTTCATCGGCTTCTACGCCCTCTGCGTGGTGATCACCTGGGCCGTCTACCTGCGGCCGTCGGCTCGTACCAAGATCGCTGTCTGATCGGCCGAGCATCTTACCGGCTGAAAGTATGAACTCCCGCAGCTGAGCTGGGGGAGTTCATACTTTCGGGGCGCGCGTCTCCGGCGGTCCGGGGTCGCCTCGTTTCTACGATCCATCTTGTCCAGAAATTACCCTTTCTTATGGAATCGGTGATCGTATGAACAAGATGACCCGCGCGCTCGTCATGACCGGCGTCGCCGTCACCGCCGGCGTGACGGTCGCCGCCGGCCCCGCGACCGCGTCATCGGCGCCCGGCGCCCGGCCCGCCGCCACCCAGCAGAAGGACCACCAGCGCCGCGACCGGATCTACGGCTTCTACAACAGCCCGCAGACCTGCCACCGGATCGGCCGGATCGGCCAGTGGAAGAACCGGTGGGAACGGTACAGCTGCTTCAAGGTCTACCGCGGGTTCCACAGTGGGGACTGGGCGCTCAAGGTCTACTACGGCTGGGACCACCACCACGGCGGCAAGCACGGCAAGGGCGGGTCCTACGGCGGCGGCTTCTCCGGTGGCGGCCACAACGACTACGCGCAGGGTGGCGACGACTACGGCGGCCACGGCCAGCGCAAGAGCTGAACCGGCGGTCCCGGCCGGGCTGGGGGCCGCTCCGTCAGCGGCGCGGCTCTCCGCCGTCTCCGGCGATCCGCCCCCGCCGGGCACCAGCGACACCGCCCAGCCGACCCGTCCGCCCAGTTCCGGGCCCTGACCACCGCCGTGCTGGGCGCCCCCGTCCACTGAGTGTCCGGCCGGCTCCCGGAGCTGTCCCGGCACGCCGGAGCCAGCCAATCGAAGAGGTGACGGACATGAATCCCTGGCCCGAGATCCACCGGCAGCGGATCGCCGTCGCCGCAATGCTCGACTCGCTGCGTGACGACCAGTGGGACCAGCCGTCGCTCTGCGCGGGGTGGACGGTCCGCGACGTCGCCGGCCACCTCACCCTGCAGCAGATCGGGTTCCGCGAGCTGGCCGGCATGCTGCGGCACTGGCGCGGCGGCATGGACGCCACCATTCAGGACGCGGCACGCCGCCGGGCCACCGCGTGGAGCCCGGAGCAGCTCGTCACGAACATCCGCGACACCGCCGCCCTGCGCCGTCACAACATCGGCGTCACCCCGATGGAGACGCTCATCGACCTGCTGGTCCACGGGCAGGACATCGCCGTACCCCTCGGTCTGGATCATCCGATGCCGCCGGAGGCGGCCGCCGCAGCCACCCGCCGCGTGCTCACCATGCGATTCCCGCCACCGCCTCCGTCGGTCCGGGCCACCTCCGGCGTACGGCTGACCGCGACCGATGTGACGTGGTCCCACGGCGAGGGCCCCGAGGCGCGCGGCCCGATCGCGGCCCTGCTGCTGGTCGCGACCGGCCGCCTGATCGCCCTGCCCCGGCTGACGGGCCCGGGCGCCGAGATCCTGGCCGCCCGCCGCACCCCGCCCCCACCCTCCTGAAATGCGGTCTCGATCCACCGGTGGTGAAGGGCGTCCATCGCGCCCGGCGTCCACCGTCCAGGCCGGATCAGGATTCCGGTCCGGCCTGTCGTAGCGGACGGGCGCCGTCGGTTTCTAGGCGGTGGGCCGGGGGCGGCGGCCCCAGAGGACCAGGCCGGTCAGCAGGACGGCGCCGCCGAGGGCGACCATCGCGACCGCGGTTCCGGTTCGGGTGGCGCCGGTGAAGTGGGATGCCACGATCCAGCCGCCCCGGATGTCGAGGACCAGCACCATCAGGCCTTGCGGAATCACCGGGATCCAGCCGGCCATCAGCAGGATCAGGGCCCAGGCGGTGGCCCGGTTCTCGCGGTACCAGGCGGCGTCCCACGTCAGCGGGATCGGGGTCTCCGGGGGACGGGTCCGCCGGCCGGCCGCGGTCAGCACCTCGGCGCCGCGGGTGGCCAGCCGATCGTCGGCCAGCCAGGCGCCGCCGGCCCACATCGCGGCGCCGGCGGCGAGGCCCAGCACCGGGGCCGGCCACCGCAGGCCGTCCGGACCCCAGATGATCAGGGCCATCGGTGCGGCCGCGGCGAGCAGGCCGGCGGCGGAGGCGACCAGCACGCTGATGATGTCGGTCGGGTTGTCCGCGGACGTCGGATGCCGCGGGTCGGGCACGGGGCGGACCCGCAACAACGACACCCACACGGGTACGGTCGCGCCCGCTCCCAGCACCGCCGGCAGCACCGCGATCGCGGGCAGCGGGTCGACCTCCGGCGTCAGCAGGATCCCGGCGACGGTGAGCGCCAGCGCGATCGGCGCGACCAGCAGCAGCCAGGCGAGTGCCCGTCCGCGGACCTCGGCCCGTTCGCCGTCCGGAGTGGTGAACGGCATCCACAACGCGGTGCCGTCCAGCCCGACCAGGCCGGCCGACATCGCGGCGGCCCACAACGCGGTGAAGACACCGGCCCACGGGACCAGCAGGTTCGCGTCCGCGACCATCGGCAGCCCGGCCAGCAGGGCGCCGTAGATGACGGCGAACGCCAGGTACTGCAACCGGAGCGGGTGCCGCCCCCACGTGCGCAGCTCCCGGCCGGTGACCGCCCACACCGGACCCGGCCCCCACCAGCCGCCGGCGAGCCGCCGTCCCCCGGTCCGAGCGGGCGAGGGCGAGGGGGATGGCGTGGGCGAGACCGGGGCACGACGGGGACGCCAGGACGCGCCGGTCACCAGGGAACGGCGGACCAGCAGGAGGTACGCCAGCGCGAACCCCACGACGATCGCGACAAGACCACCGAGCAACGCCGCCGTGCGGAGCGGGGAACCGGTGGCAGCGGACAGGGGCCAGCTTCCCGGGAACCACGGCAGCCACCGCACGACGTGTGGCGGCGGCCCCGCGAGCAGCGCCGTGATCCACGAGGCGACCGCCCACACCGATCCCAGGACACCCATCACGGCGCCGGTGAACACGCCGGTGAGGATCGCGCCGACCGGGCCGCCCGCGTGCCCGATGGTCTCGAGGGCGAACGCCGAACCGATCAGACCGGTCAGCCACAGCAGCAGCGCCCCGGCCCCGGCGGCCAGCACACCCCGGAACCCGTAGCGGGCGGCGTGCACCGGCAAGGACGCGAGCGCGACCAGCGACACCAGCGGCCCGATGCCGACGGCCGAGGCGAGCAGCAGGCCGGCCGCGGCGGGGACACTGCCGACCGGCTCCAGGCGCAGATGCGACGGGCGGACCCGGCCGCGGCCCCCACCGAGCATGAGCGGCAGCACGATCCACCCGAGCACCCAGGTCCCGGCCAGGATGGACAGGGTGTGCGGGTTCCCGTACACCCCATATCTGATGAGCCACCCGGCCGTGAGCAGACCGGTGAGCGCGGCCACCGCCGGACCGGGATGCTCGCGCAGCGAGCGCTGGAACATGGTGGCCCGCATCCGCGCCGGAGTGAGAACGGCGCTCATCGGACGAGCCACGCCAGGCCGTCGCCGCCACCGGTCTCGGCGCCGACGAGCTCGACGAACCGGTCCTCCAGGGGGATGCCGCCGGCGACCTCGGCGACGGCGCCCGCCGCGACGACCCGGCCCTGGTGGATGACTGTCACGTCGTCGCACATCTGCTCGACCAGCAGCATCGAGTGGGTGGACAGTACGACGGTGCCGCCGCCGTCGACGAACCGCCGCAGCACCCGCCGGATGCTCGCCGCGGACACCGGGTCGACGGCCTCGAACGGCTCGTCGAGCACCAGCAGCCGGGGCGCGTGCAGCAGCGCCTGGGCGAGACCGACCTTCTTGCGGTTGCCGGTGGAGCAGTCGGCGAGCGGGGTGGCGGCAGCCTTGGTGATGCCGAGGACCTCGATGAGCTCGCCGGCCCGTTCGGCAGCGGCGGCACGCGACAGTCCGCGCAGGCCGGCGCTGTACCGCAGGAGCTCCGCGCCGGTGAGCCGTTCCGGCAGGTCGAGGCCGTCGGGCAGGACCCCGGTGACGGCCCGTGCCGACGCCCGGTCGCGGATCGCGTCGTGGCCGAGGACGCTGATCGCCCCGGCGTCCGGGACGACCAGGCCGACGGCCATGCCGATGGTGGTCGACTTGCCCGCGCCGTTGGGCCCGACGATGCCGTGGAAGGTGCCCGGCGCCACGGTGAGGTCCAGGTTGTCCACCGCCCGGAAGCTTCCGAAGGTCTTGCGGAGTCGTCGAATCCGGAGTGCAGGCGATGACATGCGCGACAGGATAGTCAAAGTCGCATCGACGGGGGTTCCCATCGGCCTGCGTTGATGGCAGCGTGTCACCACATGGGATGGAGAAGATCTTTCACCGTGGCGGCCGTCGCGGTCCTGGTCGGAGCCTCGGTGGGACCCGCCGGATCCGCCGCGGCCGCCGGGTCGTCGTACGGCTATCTGAAGCCGGGCGGCCAGCCGCGCCTCGTCGAGAAGGTGCCGGTCAACGTGGTGTTCATCGGCTACGAGCCGCAGCAGGTGGGGAAGAAGGCGTTCCTCGGCGAGCTGGCCGGCGGATACGAGCCGGTGGTCCGGTCCCGCCTCAACTACGGCGTCACCGAGAAGCTCGGCATCACCTACAAGTACGACTACAAGCTCACCTACGCCGACCGGAAGTACGAGGACAGGTTCTTCCGCCAGCTGACCAAGCTCGCGAAGCCGGCCGACCTGACGACGTTCCAGCAGGCGTACAACGACCAGGAGAACAACGTCCTGGACATCGCGAACAACAACTTCATCGACGCGCCGAGCGTGGAGAAGTGGCTGGCCTTCAACGCGCCGGCCGGCGTGGACACGCGCCGCAACACGGTCTTCTTCATCAACTGGTACGGCCGGGCCGACTTCAAGCACCACGTCTACACGAAGATCGGCGAGCCGGACCCGGACACCGGCTACGACTTCGGCGCCAACCGGGCCAGCCGCAAGATCATCGCCTGGGGCGGCACGACCGCCGACGACGAGGAGACCGGCCTCGGCAGCACCCGCCGCGTCTGGTTCCACGACTTGTCGGCCGGTCCCGAGTCGTGGACCAGCAACTACGACGTCGACAACCGTGACCTCGACGGCGACGGCGTCGAGGACTACCGGATGCCGCCGACCTGGGAGTACACCGCGGGCGGCTACCGTGCCCCGTCGGCGCTCGCCGGCGACCTCGGCAAGATCACCCGCTACGTGGCGCTGAACCTGCTGTTCACGTCGTCGCCGCTCTACCCCGTGGAGCTGCCCTCGGCCGAGCCGCCGAAGACGCTGAACATCGACGACAACACGTACGAGGGCTGGCCCGGTGTCAACGCGTCCGAGGCGTACACCACCCCGTCGCTGCTCAAGGCCGAGCTGTCCGAGCTGCGCTGGCGCAACAAGTTCTCCTACGACACGCAGGATCTGCCGTACGACGCCAAGGCCGAGGCCTGCTACCTGGGCGCGGTCGTCACCGAGGAGTCCTGCTACCCGGAGACCGGCTTCCCGGCGTTCGCCAACCTGTACCTGTACAACAAGGAGAACCTGGCCCGCGCCCTCGACGATCAGGGCAAGGTCGACTACGAGATCCCGCTGTTCAACTACGCCGTCGGCGAGGGCGTCCCGACGCCGGGCCTCGGTGTCGCCGACGACGACTACGTCACCGGCACCCAGAGCTACGTGTTCTCGTTCGTCTCGCCGGAGGTGGTCGCCGCCGGGTACGGCCTGACCACCACACAGATCCACGAGGTCGGCCACCACCTGGGCATGAGCCACCCGCACGACGGCTACGACAGCGCCACCGGTGTGGACTACGGCCCCGGTAACGAGTTCTACTTCGCCAACGCCGGCGACGAGAACAACTCGATGATGAGCTACATCGACGTCAACTGGGACTTCAGCCAGTTCGACCGGGACAACAGCGACCGGTTCCTCACCGCCGCCTACTGGGAGGCCGCGAACCGGCTGGCCGCCAAGGTCCCGGCCGGCAAGGGCAAGCTCGCGCTCAAGGCCGCCGACGTCCTGCTCGGCGGCGCGTCCAAGGCGTTCGCCGCCCATGACTACCGCGCCGCGTACGCCCTGTCCGAAAAGGCCTACTACACGGTCGCCTCGGTCCCCGGCGTCGACGCGGCCGGCCTGGCCGCCACCCGCAAGGCCGAGGCCGATCAGGCCCGGCGCACCACCGACCTGCACAGCCCGCACGAGTTCATCGACACCCTGGCTCCGGACAGCCCGCGCAGCCAGCCGTAACACCATGCCGGCCTCGGCCTACGCCGAGGCCGGCACCCTCAGAGCACATTCAGCGGTACGGCAGTCGCGCGCTACATCTCACAAAGACGCCCTCCCGAGCGCAACTGGGAAAGGTAGGAGCGCAGTGCGGCCGTGCGCTCCTCGGCCTCCCGGATCAGCGTCTCGGCGACCTGGCCCCAATCCTCCGGTCGCGGCTGCTCCGGCAGACGGTCGAAGATCTCCGCGATCTCCCGCACGGTGAGCCCGACCCGCTGCGCGACCTTGGCCACCCGGATCCGGCAGGCCGCGCTGTCGTCGAACCGGCGCTGGTCACCGGCGGTGCGCTCGGCGTGGATCACCCCGTGCTGCTCGTAGAACCGCACCGCCGAAGCGGCGACCCCACCGGCGGCGGCCACCTCGCCGACGGTCAACGTGTAAGCCCCGGAAGTCTCAACGGTCATGCCCCCATCATGCGCTTGACTTCAACCAATGTTGAAGGCCGAGCCTGAAACCCATGACCGAGACGTCGTACGCCGACCCGCCCACCGTCCCCACCGGCGGCCCGTCCGCCGAACCGCTGCGCATCGCGGTGATCGCCGCCAGCGTCCGTGACCACCGGATGGGCCGCACCCTCGCCGAATGGGCCGCCTTCCGGGCCGCCGCGTCACCCGGCGCCGAGGCCGACCTGATCGACTGCGCCGAGACCGAGCTGCCCTCCGACGAGCTGCTGCGGCCCGGTGCCAGCGCCGGGACACCGGTGTCGTCGCGGCTGGAGGCGGCCGACGCGTTCCTGTTCGTGACGCCCGAGTACAACCACAGCTACCCGGCCGGCCTGAAGCGCCTGATCGACTGGCACTACCGGGAGTGGATGTTCAAACCGGCCACGGTCCTGTCCTACGGCGTGCACGGCGGGCTGCTCGCCACCGAGCACCTGCGCGGCGTCCTGGCCGAGCTGCACGTCGTCACCACCCGCAGGGTCGTCGGCCTGCCCCGCCCGTGGGCCGACCTCAGCCCCGCCGGCTACACCGCGCCCACCGACGTCACCGACGCCTTCGACGCCGCGCTGCACGAGCTCACCTGGTGGGCGGGCCTGCTACGCACCGCCCGAACCGAACGCCCCTACGCCCGATGACCGCCGCCTCCCCGCCCGGCCCTGCCTCATCTGCCGCTTCTTCGTCCGGCCCGGTCTTGTCCGCCGGTTCTTCGTCCGGCCCGGTCTCGTCTGCCGGTTCTTCGTCCGGCCCTGCCTCATCTGCCGGTTCTTCGTCCGGCCCGGTCTTGCCCGCCGGTTCTTCGTCCGGCCCGGTCTCGTCTGCCGGTGATGTGCCCGGCGCCGCGGGGGCGCGCCGGGCGCCGCTGGACCGGCGGGTGCGAGCGATCGGACTGGCGCTCGCCCTGGGCGGCCTGATGGTCGTGATCGACACGACCGTCACCGCGGTGGCCCTGGCCGCGATCGTGTCCGGCCTGCACGCGTCGCTGCCGGCCGCGCAGTGGGCGACCGCCGGCTACCTGCTCGGCCTGGTCGCGGTGATCCCGCTGGCCGGGTGGCTCTCGGGCCGGTTCGGGGCCCGCCGTGTCTACCTCGCGGCGCTGCTCGTGTTCACCGTGTTCTCCGCAGCGACCGGGCTCGCCGGGGACGTGACGTCACTGGCCGTCTTCCGGGTGATGCAGGGCCTCGGCGGCGGCCTGCTGAACCCGGTCGGCCAGGCCATCGGCTTGCGGGCGGCCCCACGGGAGGCCCGCGGCCGCCTGATGAGCCTGCTCGTCCTGCCGCTGGTGATCGGCCCGGTGCTGGGCCCCCTGCTGGCCGGCTGGCTGATCGACACCGCGTCCTGGCGCTGGATCTTCCTGCTCAATGTGCCTCTCGGCCTGCTCGCTGCCCTGGTCTGCGCCCGCGTCCTGCCCCGCGATCCCGCGACAGGCCCGGCCGGTGCAACATCGGGCACCGTCCTGTCCCGCGATCCCGCGCCCGGCCCGGCCGGTGCGGAACCGGGTCCCGTCCTGTCCCGCGCGGTCCGGTTCCGGCCCGGCCGGTTCTCGGCGCTGTCGCGGGTGCGCGACCGTGGCGCCGACGGCCGGCCGGACTGGGGTGGCCTGGTGCTGATCTCCGGCGGTGCGGTGACGGTGGTTCTCGGCGCCACGCTGGTGGACCGGCCGGAGAGCGCCGGCTTCGCGGCTGGGCTCGTGCTGATCGTTGCCGGGCTGGGGATGCTCGGCGGGTTCGCCTGGAGGGCCCGCCGGATCGCCGAGCCGATCGTCGATCTGCGGCTGCTACGGTACCGGCCGGTCCGGGCCGGCGCCGGGGTGCTGATCTGCTTCGGGGCCGCCTACTTCGGGTCGATGGCGGTGCTGCCGCTCTTCGTGCAGGGCGTGCGGGGCGATCCGGCGTCGCTCGTCGGGGTGATCGGGGTGCCGTCGGCGGTCGCGGTCGGCATGGTGGCGCAGGTCGCGACCCGGCTCGTCGACCGGTACCCGGCCCGGCGGATCGTGCTCACCGGAACCGCGGCCGGCACCCTCGGCGGCGCCCTGCTCCTGGCGGCGACGGTCACCGACGCCGGCTACCCGTGGATCATGGCGGCGACCGTGCTGGTCAGCGCCGGTTCGGGGGCGACGCTGATGCCGACGATGACGGTCGCGCTGCGGGACCTGGATCACGCCGAGACACCTCGCGGCACCACGCTGCTCGCGCTGATCGTGCAACTGTCGAACGCGCTCGCGGGCGCCGTCACCGCGGTCACGCTCAGTGTCCTGGTCACGCGGGCCCTGCCGGGCGATGGCGGGGGAGTGCCGGTGATGCTCGCCCTCGACGAGGCGTCCCGGCAGGCGCTGCGGCCCGGCCTCGCGGCCGCGGTGGGCGCCGCCTACCTGCTGCCGGTGATCCTGCTGGCCGGCAGCTGGCTGATCACACACCGGTCACTGCGCCCGACCCCCGCCATGGCTCTCCTGGGGCCTTCGGCGCGGTGAGGGCGGGGGTTTCGGCGCGGTGAGGGCGGGTGCTTCGGCGCGGTGAGGGCGGGGCCTCCGGCTCGATGAGAGCGATACCGGGCGATAGGCCCCGAGCTGTTCGGAGGGCACCCGGATCCGGTGCCGGGCGGTGACGTGGGCGGTGGGGGCGGCGCGTGGTGAGAGTGCGGGTCAGGAGGGCATCCGGATCCGGTGCCGGGCGGTGGCGCGGACGGTGGGGGCGGCGCGTGGTGAAGGGTGCGGGCCAGGAGGGGACGGCGGGACGGGGCGGCTGCGGTCGGGGGCGGTCACGGGCGTACCGGATGAGGGCCGGGGTGAGGAGAGGTGACCGTGAGGCGCGGAAAAGGCCGCACCCTCCGCGGAGGATGCGGCCTTTCGTGAAGCGATGACGCCGGGGGTCAGCCCTTGACGCTGCCGGCCAGCAGGCCTCGGACGAAGTACCGCTGGAGCAGCAGGAACACCGTGACCGGCACGATGATCGAGACGAACGCTCCGGCGGACAGCAGGTACCAGGCGGTGCCGCGGGTTCCGGTGAGGTTGGACAGCTGCACGGTCAGCGGGGAGATCGCCGGGGAGCCGGCGAACGTCAGCGAGACCAGCAGGTCGTTCCACACCCACAGGAACTGGAAGATGCCGAACGCCGCCAGTGCCGGGGTGAGCAGCGGCAGCAGCACCCGGAAGAAGATCGACACGTGGCCCGCGCCGTCGATCCGGGCCGCCTCGATCAGGCTGGACGGCACCTCTTTGATGAAGTTGTGCAGCAGGTAGATCGCCAGTGGCAGCGCGAACGTCGAGTGCGACAGCCAGACGGTCCAGAACGTGCCGTCGATGTCCCACGAGACGAAGAGCTGGAGCAGCGGCAGGAGGGTGACCTGCAGCGGGACGATCTGCAACGCGAAGATCGCGATGAACAGGAAGTTCTTGCCGGGGAAGTTCATCCACGCGAACGCGTACGCCGCGAGCGACGCCAGGCACAGCGGGATGAGCACCGACGGGATCGTCATGACCAGCGAGTTCAGGAACGAGTCCGGAAGGTTCGCGCCGGCCTGCTCCGGGTCGAGGACCGCCTTGTAGTTGTCGAGCGTGAACAGCGGGTTGGTGAACGTGGTCCACCAGCCCGTACGCCGGATGTCCTCGGTCGTCCGGAAGGAGGTGATGAGCAGCCCGAACGTCGGGATCGTCCAGATCACGGCCAGGACGACAGCGGCCAGGGACGCCCAGGGCGAGGACAGTTTCGCCTTCGCGGTGGCGGCCGCGGACAGCTTCTTGGTCTCCGCCTTCGAGACCGGCGTGGTGGTGAGAGGTGCTGCGGTGGTCATCACGCCTCCGATCGGCGAAGCTGGCGGATGTTGTAGACGACGATCGGGATGACGAGGATGAACAGCACGACCGCGAGCGCGGCGCCGAGGCCCCGGTTGTCGCTGCGGAAGGTCTGGCTGTAGAACTCGTTCGCGATGACGCTGGTGTCGAAGCGGCCGCCGGTCATGGTCTGGACGATGTCGAAGACCTTGAGCGTGCCGATCGCGATGGTGGTGACCACGACGATGACCGCCGGGCGGATCGCCGGGAGGGTCACGAAGCGGAACATGCCCCACGGCCCGACGCCGTCGAGGCGGGCGGCCTCCACGATGTCGTCCGGGATCGCCTTGATGGCCGCCGACAGCACGGTCATCGCGAACCCGGCCTGGATCCACACCATGACGGCGATCAGCAGGAACGTGTTCAGCGGCGAGTCGATGAGAAGCTGCTGCGGCTCCCCGCCGAGCCAGACGATGATCTGGTTGACGAAGCCGATCTGCTTCACCGTGCCCTGGTTGGGCCGGTACTCGTACATGAACTTCCAGATCACGCCGGCCGCGACGAACGAGATCGACATCGGCAGGAAGATCAGGGCCTTGGCGAACGACTCCATCCGGGCCTTGTCGACCAGGATGGCGTAGAGCAGGCCGACGCCGGTGGCGACGAACGGGGTGACCAGCACCCAGAACGCCGTGTTCCGCAGCACTGTCAGCTGTTCCGAGTCGCTCAGGATCGTCACGTAGTTGTCGAACCCGATGAAGTTCTTCAGCGACGCGTCGAAGAACGACTGGTAGATGGTCCGCAGACCGGGGTAGAGCAGCCCGACGCTGAGCATCAGCACGGTCGGGGCCAGGTACAGCGCGGCGACCGCGCGGTCACGCTTGCCGGTGAACCGGCCGGCGATGAACAGGATCAGGCCGATGACAGCGGCGAACAGAAGGATCGCCGCGCCCATCTGCAGGATCTTCTGAGATGTCGTGGTGGCGGTGGTGAACACGCGGCCCGTTCCTCCCCAATGCGTACGGAGGGGTGTGAGGTCTTAAGTGAAGAACAGAAGTGATCAGACTGCTAGGGCCGGTCGGGCGATATCCCGACCGGCCCCGGTGCAGCTATCTGGTCACTTGGGCCAGGCGGCTTCGATGTTGTCGAGGGTCGTCTTGGTGTCCTGACCGGTGATCCAGTTGGTCGCCTGCTTCCAGAACGCGTTGGAGCCGACCGCGGCGGGCATCATGTCCGAGCCGTCGAAGCGGAACTGCGCGTTCGGGTCCTGAAGGATCTTGGCGGACAGCTGGTCGATCGGGTTCACCAGGTTCTCGACCTTGAGGCCCTTGTTGGCGCTGACCCAGCCGGAGGAGACCTTCGCCTTGGCGTTGGCCCAGGTGTCGGTCGCGAGGAAGGTCTGGAAGGCCTTCACCTCGGGACGGTCCGCGAACGCGAGGACGAACTCGCCACCACCGAGAACCGGCTTCTTGTCGGCGGTCTCACCCGGCAGGTAGAAGGCGTAGACGTCGCCGTTCTCGGCCACCTTGGTGTTCTTGTCGAAGTTGGCCGCGTAGAAGCTGGCCTGGCGGTGCAGCGAGCAGTTGCCCTCGATGATCTGCAGGCCGGCGTCCTGGAACGTGGTGCTCGCGATGCTCTTGACGTCGCCGAGACCGCCGTTGACGTACTTGTCGTTCTTCAGGTAGTCACCGACGGCGTCGAGCGCCTTGGTGGACTCGGGGCTGTTGAACGGCAGCTCGTGCTTGACCCACTTGTCGTAGGCCTCGACACCGTTGAGACGGAGGTAGAAGTCCTCCATCCAGTCGGTCATCGGCCAGCCGGTCGCCTCACCGGAGGAGATGCCCGCGCACCACGGCTTCTTGCCGGTGGCGGCGATCTTGTCGGTCAGGGTCTTGAGGTCGGCGAGCGTGGTGGGCACGGTGTAGCCGTTGTCGGTGAACTCCTTGGGGGAGTACCAGACCAGCGACTTCACGTTGGCGCCCAGCGGCGCGGCGTAGAACTTGCCGTCGACCGTCCCGTACGCCTTCCAGTCGGCGCCGAAGTTTTTGTCGACGAGGGCGGCCGTCTCGGCGGGGGCCTCCTTGGCCTTGCCGGTGGCGACGAGACGCTGCAGCAGGCCCGGCTGCGGCACGTAGGCGAGGTCCGGCGGGTTGCCGGCCTCGGCCCGGATCAGGACCTGGGTCTCGAAGGCCTTGTCACCCTCGTACTTGATGGTGACGCCGGTGCAGTCCTCGAAGGGCTTGTAGGACTGCTTCTGCGGGGCGTCTTCCGGGGTCACGATGCCCGTGTAGATCGAGACTTCCTTGCCCTTGATGTCGCCGAAGGCGGTGTAGGGCGAGCAGTCGATGGCTCCCAGGGACGAGGCGGGGACCGTGCCGGTGCCGCCGCTGTCCTTACTGTCCGCGCAGGCGCTCAGGCCGAGAACCAGGCCCGCGCTGAGGGCACCGGCGAGCACGACCCGCGATCGCGAACTCCCACGTTGAACGAACATACCGCTCCCTATGTCATGTAGCGCCTCCGGCGTCTTGCGACGCCGCCGTCCGAAGCGCTTCTTGACCAACAGTCAAGAGGTAACCAGCAAGTTGCGCAATGATTTCAGCGCGATCGAGTCGGTAACGATATCGCTGCGACCCACGGGCACCTTAACCGGTTAAGGAGATTGGCGGAAGAGCCTACCGCCACGCGACTCGCGGCGCGGGTTTTTACCCGTCTTTGTCCCGACTAAACGGCACTCGCGTATGGTGTGAGCCGGTTTTGTTGGGTTCGAGTTGACCCCGCCCGGTAAACCCGGGAAAAGAAACCGCCGCGGCGGCCCGAGGCCACCGCGGCGGTTGACGCGCGTCTACGTGCGTTCTATCCGGATACGGCCACGTATCGGTAGCCGAGCCGCCGCATCCGGTCGGCGTCGAGCACGTGCCGGCCGTCCAGCAGGATCGGGGTGCGCATCAGGCCGACGAACTTCGACCAGTCCAGCTCCAGGTACTGCGCCCACTCGGTGACCAGCACGACGGCGTCGCAGTCGGTGAACACGTCGTCGATGCTGTCGCTCAGGTACGCCGACAGCTCCGGCTGCTCGACGCGGAACCGGCCGGTGGCCACCGGGTCGTGCAGCTTGACCCGGGCGCCACGGGCGATCAGCGAGTTCGCGATGTCCAGCGCGGGCGCGTCGCGCAGGTCGTCGGTGTTCGGCTTGAACGCCAGGCCGAGCAGGCCGATCTTGCGGCCCTTGAGGATGCGCAGCTCGTCCTGCAGCCGCTCGACGGCGATGGCCCGCTGCCGGCTGTTGACCTCGCGCGCCGCCTTCACGATCGGCATGTCGAGGTTGTACTCCGAGGCGGTCGCGATCAGCGCCTTGGTGTCCTTGCCGAAGCAGGAGCCGCCCCAGCCGACGCCCGGCTGCAGGAACCGCGAGCCGATCCGCTGGTCCAGGCCCATGCCCCGGGCCACCTCGGTGATGTCGGCGCCGACCTTGGCGGCGAGCTGGCCGATCTCGTTCGCGTAGCTGATCTTCAGGGCCAGGAACGCGTTCGCCGCATACTTGATCAGCTCGGCCGACGCCAGGTCGGTGGAGACCAGCGGGACCGCGTTGGCGTCCTCCGGCCGGGGCAGGAAGCTCGGCGCGGTGAAGGTCTGGTTGATGATCGGCCGGTAGAGGCGGTTGAGCACCTCGAGGCTGCGCGGGTTGTCCGAGCCGATGACGATCCGGTCCGGGTAGAGGGTGTCGGCGATCGCGTTGCCCTCACGGAGGAACTCCGGGTTGGACGCGACGGCGAACTCGACGCCCTCGGGCCGCTCGTCGCGCTGCTCGAACGAGTCGCGCAGGATGGCGTCGACCCAGTTGCCGCTGCCGATCGGCACGGTGGACTTGTTGACCACGACGGTGAACTCGTGGTTCAGGCTCTGCGCGACGCTCTCCGCGGCGCGGCGAAGGTACCGGAGGTCGGGGCTTCCGTCCTCGGCCGACGGGGTCTGCACGGCCACGAACACGACGTCGGCGCCGGGCACCGCCTCCTCGTACGAGGTGGTGAAGGTGAGGTTCTGCGCCGCCTCGGCGAGCAGATCCTCCATCCCGGGCTCGTAGATCGGGCACTTGCCGCCGCGCAGCATGTCGACCTTGGCCTGGTCGAGGTCGACACAGGTCACCTCGTGGCCGAGGAAGGCCAGGCTGACGCCCGTGGTCAGGCCGACATAGCCGGTCCCGATAACGCAAACCTTCATGCAATCTCCTCCACCGCTATGCCGTACCCGCGGTTACGCCACGTATTCGGAACGTGGCCCAACCGGCCTCTGTCCGGGCCGGCCGGCCGGCGCCTCGGATGGTGCCGACCTGCGTGTTCCGGCCGAATGATACACAGCCCTTCCAGCGACTAAATGTCACCGAATGTCGCTTTGGTTCAGACGAGGTGAACGACCGGCCCGAAGTCACCGCGAAGTTTCCGGCTCTTGACATGAAGATGACAGCGACCGACGCTTCTGGGAGCGCTCCCACTCATGCCTTTCAATGAAAGGGTCATCCCCCATGCGAAGGTCCCCCGGCTTCGCCATCGTCGCGGCGCTCGTCACCGCGGCGACGGCGGTCGTCGTAGCCTCCGGTCCCCAGGGTGCCGCCGCCGCCCCCGCAGAGCCCTACACCTGGAAGAACGTTCGCATTGACGGTGGCGGGTTCGTGCCCGGCGTCGTCTTCAACCCGGGCGAGAAGGATCTCGTCTACGCCCGTACCGACATCGGCGGCGCCTACCGCTGGAGCCAGTCGGCGCAGAGCTGGACCCCGCTGCTGGACTGGGTCGGGCAGGACGACTGGGGACACAACGGTGTCCTCAGCATCGCCGCCGACCCGGTCGACACCACCCGGGTCTACGCCGCCGTCGGCATGTACACGAACAGCTGGGACCCGAACAACGGCGCCATCCTGCGCTCCACCGACAAGGGAAACACCTGGTCACGGACGTACCTGCCGTTCAAGGTCGGCGGCAACATGCCGGGCCGGGGGATGGGGGAGCGGCTCGCCGTCGACCCGCGGAACAACCGGAACGTCTATTTCGCCGCCGAGGGCGGAAACGGGCTCTGGCGCAGCACCGACTACGGCGTCACGTGGGGAAAAGTGGCCAACTTCCCGAACGCCGGTAACTACGTCGCCGACCCTGCCGATCCGAACGGCTATCTGAATCAGAACCAAGGTCTGACATGGGTCACCTTCGACCCTGCGTCACCGGCTGTATACGTAGGGGTGGCGGACAAGGCGAACCCGGTCTACCGGTCGCTCGACTCCGGGGCGACGTGGGAGCGGGTCGCCGGGCAGCCCACCGGATATCTCGCGCACAAGGGCGTGATCCAGGGCAAGTACCTGTTCATCGCGACCAGCGACACCGGCGGGCCGTACGACGGCGCGGCCGGCCAGGTCGCCCGCCTGGACACCACCACCGGCGTCTGGACCGACATCTCGCCGACCCCGGTCGCCGACCGCTACTACGGCTACTCCGGCCTGACCGTCGACGCGAAGAAGCCGGGCACCCTGATGGTCGCCACGCAGATCTCCTGGTGGCCGGACGCGATCTTCTTCCGCTCCACCGACTACGGGGCGACCTGGACCCGCGCCTGGGACTGGAGCAGCTACCCGAGCCGGACCAAGCGCTACACGCTGGACATCTCGGCGAACCCGTGGCTGGACTTCAACAGCACCGCCCAGCTTCCCGAGGAGAGCCCGAAGCTCGGCTGGATGAACGAGTCCCTCGCGATCGACCCGTTCGACTCCAACCGGCTTTTCTACGGCACCGGCGCCACCCTCTACGGCACCACGAACCTCACCAACTGGGACAGCAACACCACGGTCACCATCAAGCCGACGGCGAAGGGCCTGGAGGAGACCGCCGTCCTCGACCTCGCCAGCCCGCCCACCGGCGCGCCCCTGGTCAGCGCCCTGGGCGACATCGGCGGCTTCTACCACGCCGATCTCGACACGGTGCAGCCGAACTTCCACGACACCCCGGCCCTGGGCAGCAACACGGGCCTGGACTTCGCCGAGCTCAGCCCGTCGTTCTTCGTCCGGGTCGGCAACGGCGACGCGGCCCCGCACATCGGCGTCTCCAACGACGGCGGCAAGAGCTGGTACCAGGGACAGGAGCCGTCCGGCGTGACCGGCGGCGGCACCGTCGCGGTCGGCGCCGACGCCAACGCGGTGGTCTGGTCGCCGGCCAGCGTCGGCGTGCACTACTCCACCACCCGCGGCAGCACGTGGAGCGCCGCCACCGGCATCCCGGCCGGGGCCAAGGTGGAGAGCGACCGGGTCAACCCCAAGACCTTCTACGGGTACGCCGCCGGCAAGTTCTACACGAGCACGGACGGCGGCGTGACGTTCACCGCGTCGGCTGCCGCGATGCCCGCCGACGGCCGGGTCAACCTGAAGGCGGTGCCCGGCGTGGCCGGCGAGGTGTGGCTGGCCGGCAAGACCGGGCTGCTGCGCTCCACCGACTCCGGCAGGACGTTCACCACCGTCGGCGGCGGGGTCTCCGAGGGCGTCAACGTGGCGTTCGGCAAGGCCGCCCCGGGCGCCACCCGGCCCGCCGTCTTCCTGGTCGGCACGGTCGACGGCGTCGACGGGGTCTTCCGGTCCGACAACTCCGGCGCCTACTGGGTGCGGATCAACGACGACAAGCACCAGTACGGCAACGCCGGCGACGCTCTGGCCGGTGACCCGCGGATCTACGGCCGGGTCTACCTGGGCACCAACGGCCGGGGCATCCTCTACGCCGACCGGCAGGGCGGCCCGGCCAGCCCGACCCCGTCGGTGTCGTCGTCCGCGTCGGCGAGCCCGCACCCGTCGGCCTCCGTGTCGATCTCGATCCCGCCGTCGGTCACCGTCTCGCCCAGCACCTCGACCGGAACCTCGGCCGGCTGCACCGCCACCTACCAGGTGACCGGCCAGTGGGGCGGCGGCTTCCAGGGCGAGGTCACCGTCAAGAACACCGGGACCACCCCCACCACCGGCTGGAAGGTCGGCTGGTCCTACACCGCCGGGCAGGTCGTCACCCAGAGCTGGGGCGGCGCCGTCACCCAGTCCGGGACCGCCGTGTCCGTCGGGAACGCCGGCTACAACGGCGCGCTGTCGTCCGGGGCTTCCACCACCTTCGGATTCCTCGGCAGCAACACCGGCACCACCAACCCCGTTCCGTCCCCGATCACCTGCACCACCACCCCGTAGACCGGGTGGGCGGCGCCCGGTGTCCGACCGGGCGCCGCCCACCCGGCGGAGAGGAAATCCCCGTGATCCCATCCCCCAGACCCGCCGGAAGACTCCGGCGCAAAGTGGCCGTCGCCGGCGTCGCCGTCCTCGGCGCCGGAGCGGTTCTCGCGGCCGGCGCCCCGGCCTACGCGGCGGCCGGCTGCACCGTGGTCTACAAGGTGCAGAGCCAGTGGCCCGGCGGATTCACCGGCGACATCCAGATCAAGAACACCGGTGACCCGCTGACCAGCTGGAAGCTCGAGTTCGACTTCCCGGACGCGGCACAGAAGGCGGGCCAGGGCTGGAGCGGCGTCTACAGCCAGTCCGGCCAGCACGTCACCGTCAACAACGCGGCCTGGAACGGCTCGCTGGGCACCAACGCGACCATCGGCACCGGCTTCAACGGGACCTTCGGCTCGGCCAACCCGGTGCCCACCGCGTTCACGCTCAACGGCACCGCCTGCAACCAGACCGCCAACGTGCCGACCGTGGCGATCTCCAGCCCGGCGGCGAACACCCGCTACACCGCGCCGGCGTCGATCCCGATCGCCGCCACCGCGACGGCGGCGAGCGGGCAGAGCATCAGCAAGGTCGAGTTCTACCACGACGGCCTGCTGCTGGGCACCGACACGGCAGCGCCGTACACGTACTCCTGGGACGGTGTCCCGGCGCAGAGCGCCGCCTACCACCTGCAGGCCATCGCGTACGACAACGCCGGCACCAAGAGCAGCACCGCCGACGTGCCGGTCTTCGTGGACGCGGCGACCACCCCGGCGATCGTCGCCGACGCCACCTCGCTGGCGATCAACCCGGGTGCCAGCGGCACGTTCAAGCTGGCGCTCAGCAAGGCGCCGACCGCCGACGTGACGGTGAACGTGGCCCGCAGCGCCGGATCCACCGCGGTCACCGTGACCCCGGCGACGCTCACCTTCGGCACGTCCGACTGGAGCACCGGCAAGCCGGTCACCGTCTCGGCGGCGAGCACGGCGACGGCCGGGTCCACCGCGACCATCTCGGCCACCGCGACCGGCTACACCTCGGCCCAGCTCGGCGTCACGGTCACCGAGCCCGGCTCGGTGGACACCCGGTTCACCCAGCTCTACAACGACCTGAAGAACCCGGCCAACGGCTACTTCAGCCCGGAGGGTGTGCCCTACCACTCGATCGAGACGCTGATCGACGAGGCGCCCGACCACGGTCACGAGACCACGAGCGAGGCGTTCTCCTACTGGCTGTGGCTGGAGGCCGCGAACTCGCGGATCACCGGCAACTGGGCGCCGTTCAACAGCGCCTGGACCACGATGGAGAAGTACATCATCCCGTCGCACGCCGACCAGCCGACGAACGCGAGCTACAACGCGTCCAAGCCGGCCACCTACGCGGCGGAGTACCCGCTCCCGTCGCAGTACCCGTCGCAGCTGGACAGCGGCGTCTCGGTCGGCACCGACCCGCTGGCCGCCGAGCTGAAGAGCGCGTACGGCACCGACGACATCTACGGCATGCACTGGCTGATGGACGTCGACAACGTCTACGGCTTCGGGCACTGCGGTGACGGCACCACGCGGGTCGCGTACATCAACACCTTCCAGCGCGGCCAGCAGGAGTCGACCTTCGAGACCGTGCCGCAGCCCTCCTGCGACACGTTCAAGCACGGCGGCCCGAACGGCTACCTGGACCTGTTCACCAAGGACGCGTCCTACGCCAAGCAGTGGAAGTACACCAACGCGCCGGACGCCGACGCCCGCGCGGTGCAGGCCGCCTACTGGGCTCTGCAGTGGGCCACCGAGCAGGGCAAGCAGTCGCAGATCTCGACGACCGTCGCGAACGCCGCCAAGATGGGCGACTACCTGCGGTACTCCTTCTACGACAAGTACTTCAAGCAGCCCGGCTGCGCGTCCACCTCGTGTGCCGCCGGCACCGGCAAGAACTCGTCCAACAACCTGATGTCGTGGTACTACGCCTGGGGCGGGGCCTACGACACCAGCGCCGGCTGGGCCTGGCGCATCGGGTCGAGCACCAGCCACTTCGGCTACCAGAACCCGATGGCCGCGTACGTGCTGTCCAACGTCAGCGCCTTCACCCCGAAGTCGCCGACCGCGAAGGCCGACTGGCAGGCCAGCCTCTCCCGGCAGCTGGAGTTCTACCAGTGGCTGCAGTCGTCCGAGGGCGCGATCGCCGGTGGCGCGACGAACAGCTGGAACGGCAACTACTCGGCCCGGCCGGCCGGCACGCCGACCTTCTACGGCCTGGCCTACGTGGAGGCCCCGGTCTACGCCGACCCGCCGTCCAACCAGTGGTTCGGCATGCAGACCTGGTCGCTGGAGCGGCTGGCCGAGTACTACTACACGACCGGTGACACCAAGGCCAAGTCGGTCCTGGACAAGTGGGTCACCTGGGCGCTGGCCAACTCCACCATCACCGCCACCAGCTTCGAGATCCCGTCCGACCTGACCTGGTCCGGCGCGCCGGCCACGTGGAACCCGTCGAGCCCGGCGGCGAACACCGGCCTGCACGTCACGGTCAAGAGCAAGGGCACCGACCTCGGTGTGGCCGGCTCGTTCGCGAAGCTGCTCACCTTCTACGCCGCCAAGTCCGGCAACACCGCGGCGAAGACGGCCGCGAAGAACCTGCTCGACGCGATCTGGACGCACAAGGACGGCAAGGGTGTCTCGGTCACCGAGACCCGTGCCGACTACAACCGGATGGACGACGTCTACGACGCCACCACCGGCCAGGGCATCTACATCCCGCCGGGCTGGACCGGCAAGATGCCGAACGGCGACGTGATCAAGCCGGGTGTCTCGTTCCTGGACATCCGCAGCTTCTACCGCAGCGACCCGGACTTCCCGAAGGTCGACGCGTACCTGAAGGGCGGCGCCGCGCCGACCTTCAACTATCACCGGTTCTGGGCGCAGGTCGACGTGGCCACCGGCTACGCCGAATACGCCCGCCTCTTCCCCCAGGGGTGATGATGAAACGCCTACGTTTGGTCGCGGTGGCCCTGTTCGCCGCCGCGGCCGGGATCCTGGCCCTGCCCAGCAGCCCGGCACTGGCCCACGGCGCCATCCAGGTGCCCGGCAGCCGCACCTGGTTCTGTTACCAGGACGGCCGTAACCCGTCCACCGGCGCGATCGAGCCGAAGAACGCGGCCTGTGCCGCTGCGGTCGCCCAGAGCGGGGTGACCTCGCTGTACAACTGGTTCGCCGTGCTCCGTTCCGACGGGGCCGGGCGGGTCAACGGGTTCATCCCGGACGGCCAGCTCTGCAGCGGCGGCACCGGTGGCCCGTACAACTTCACCGGGTTCAACCTGGCCCGGACCGACTGGCCCACCACCCACCTGACCGCCGGGGCGAACATCCAGTTCAAGTACAACGACTGGGCCAAGCACCCCGGCACGTTCTATCTGTACATCACCAAGGACGGCTACGACCCGACCAAGCCGCTCGCCTGGAGCGACCTCGAGCCGACGCCGTTCGACCAGGTGACCAACCCGCCGGCGAACGGCGGCCCGGGCACCGACGACGGGCACTACTACTGGAACGGGAAGCTGCCGGCCGGCAAGTCCGGCAAGCACCTGATCTACTCGGTGTGGTCGCGCTCGGACAGCACGGAGACCTTCTACGGCTGTTCCGACGTGGTCTTCGACGGCGGCAACGGCGAGGTCACCGGCGTCGGTGGCGGCGGCACCAGCCCGTCGCCGAGCAACCCCGGCCCCTCGCCCAGCAACCCGGGCCCGTCGCCGAGCAACCCCGGCCCGTCGCCGTCCACGTCGACCAACCCCGGTGGCTGCACCGCGATGTACAGCGTCGTGTCCTCGTGGACCGGCGGCTTCCAGGGTGAGGTCATGGTGCACGCCGGCACCTCGGCGGTGAACAACTGGAAGATCACCTGGACCTGGCCCGGCGGGCAGCAGCTCGCCCAGGTCTGGAGCGCCAAGGGCACCAGCAGCGGATCACTGGTCTCGGTGTCGCCGGAGAGCTGGAGAGCGAACGTGCCGGCCGGCGGCCACGTCACGTTCGGCTTCCTGGCGTCCGGCACCACCGCGCCCTCGGTGCAGAACCTGGCCTGCACCACGGGGTGACACCCCGGTGACGGTTCCCCCGGCAGAGTGACCAAGGTCCCCCTGCCGGGGGCGCTGTCCACCGGAGGGTGGCTTGACGCCGAACCACACCGATCCGTACGTTACACGCATATTCACGAAAAGCCCTTTTACCGGTCGATCGGGGACGGCGCTGCATCGCGCCGTGACCCGGCGCGGCCTGCTGCTGGCCGGCGCCGGAGCGACGGTCGTGATCGGCGCCCCCGGCGAGGCCGGTGAGGGCGACCCCGTCCGCCACCGCCCGTCCCGCGTCGGCACCTGGGCGGCCGCGTCCACAGCGGTCCCGGCCAAGAAGATTCTCACGCTCGCCGGCGAGACGGTCCGTCAGGTGGTGCACACCAGCATCGGCGGCGACCTGCCGCGCGTCACCCTCGCCAACACGTTCGGCGCCGAGCCGGTCCGCATCGGCGCCGCCACGATCGGCGTGCGCGCCGGCGCCGGCCGCTCCTGCGACACGGTGCCCGGCACCCTCCGGCCGCTCACCTTCGACGGCGCCCCCGACACCCTCCTGGCTCCCGGCGGCGTCCTGGTCAGCGACCCGTGCGACCTGCTCGTCGAGGCCGGCGCCGACCTGGTGATCAGCCTCTATCTGCCGGGCGAGGCCCGTCCCGGCACGGTCAGCCCGCGCGCCAAGCAGTCCAACCTGATCGTCGGCGGCGACGCCACCGCCACCGACACCCCGGGCCGCGGCCGCCGGACCAGCCGCTACCTGTGGCTGAGCGGTGTCAGCGTCCGCGCCGGCCGGGACGCCGCCGCCGTCGTCGCGCTCGGCGACTCGATCACCTGCGGCACGAAGACCACCGACAGCGCCAACCACCGCTGGCCCGACCTGCTGGCCGGCCGGCTGCGCGCCGGGCACCGCCCGCGCGGCCTGCTCAACGCCGGCCTCAGCGGCAACCGGCTGCTCTTCGGATACGAGGACCGCACCGGCCGCGCCCACCCGAAGGCGTCGATCGGGCCGGCCGCGCTGCGCCGCTTCGGCCGGGACGTGCTCGGCCAGCCCGGTGTGCGCTACGTCGTCACCCTGATCGGCGTGAACGACCTGGGCAACAACCCGCGCCTGACCGCCGCGCAGCTGATCGCCGGGCACCGCGAGCTGATCGCCAAGGCGAGGGTCAACGGCCTCCGGGTGTACGGCGGGACGCTGCTCCCGTTCGCCGGGGCGGCCCGCCGCTACGACAACCCCGCCAACGAGGCCAAGCGACAGGAGCTCAACCACTGGATCCGGACCGCCGGACAGTACGACGCGGTGATCGACTTCGACGCCGCCGTCCGCGACCTGAAGGATCCACGCCGGATGCAGCCCCGCTACGACTCGGGCGACGGCCTGCACCCCAACGACCTCGGCACTGCGGCGCTGGCCGCGGCCGTGCCCCTGGAGCTCTTCGAGACCTGGCAGGCCTGATCAGGGCGGCCTGCCAGGTCCCGGTGATCGCCCGTCATGGACGTGGCCGGGCGCCCACGACCCCCCGTGGCCCGTGGACGCCGGATCATGGTGCCGACCCCGGTTTGCAAAACGATTGCATGTCGGCAATTGTTCTAACCTCGTAGCGGGGGAGCGACCGGGAGAACAACCGATCATGCGTTGGCGGCTGCTGGGGCCCATGCGGTTGTCGTATCAGGGGCAGGACGTCGATCTCGGCCCCGGCAAGCAGCGCTGCCTGCTCGCCGCCCTCCTGCTCACCCCGCGCCAGGTGGTGCCGTCCGGCACCCTGATCGACCGGATCTGGGGCGACGCGCCACCCCGCTCGGCCACCCCGCTCGCGCCGTACGCGACCCGCCTGCGCCGCGTCCTCGACCCCGTCCTCGGCGCTGGCAGCCTCCGGTTCGCCTCCGGTGGCTACCTGATCGACTGCGAGCCCGACCTGGTCGACCTGCACCGGGCCCGCCGCCAGGTCTTCGAGGCCCGCGCCGCGGAGGAGGCGGGCGACGACGAGCACGCCGGCCGGCTGCTGCTCGACGCCCTCGACGGGTGGGGCGACGAGGCCCTCACCGGGGTGCCCGGCGACTGGGCGGCCCGGGTCCGTGACGCGCTCGCCCGGGAACGGCTCGACGTGCTCACCCGCCTCGGCCGCAGCGCCCTGCGCCTGGGCCGCGCCGAGGAGACCGCGGAACGGCTCGCCCCGTTCGCCGCCGAGCACCCCACCGTCGAGGGTCTCGTCGCGGTGCAGATGTCCGCCCTGGTCGCGGCGGGGCGGCCGGCGCAGGCGCTGGAGACGTTCGCGCGTACCCGGGACGCCATCGCCGACCGTCTGGGCAGCGAACCCGGACCCGAACTGACCGCCCTGCACACCCGGATCCTGCGCGGCGACCCGCCGCCCGCCCCGGCGGCGGCGCGCCGGGGCGGCGAGCTGTCGCAGCTGCCCGCCGACGCCATCGCCTTCACCGGCCGCCGCGCCGAACTCGGCGAGCTGGACCGGGCGCTGACCGGCGGCCGGCGGGTCGCCGTCGTCACCGGCCCACCCGGCGTCGGCAAGACCGCCCTCGCCGTGCACTGGGGCCACCGGGCCCGGCACCGTTTCCCGGACGGCCAGCTCTACCTCAACCTGCGCGGGTTCGACCGCACCGGCGACGTGATGAGCGCCGACGAGGCGGCCCGCACCCTGATCGCCGTCCTCGACCCCGGCCGTCCCGTGCCGCCCGGCCTCGACGCCCGCACCGGTCTGCTGCGCGGCCTGCTCGCCGGGCGGCGGCTGCTGCTCGTGCTCGACAACGTCCGCGACGCCGCGCACGTGCGGCCGCTGCTGCCCGGCGCCGGCGCGACCGTCACCCTGATCACCAGCCGTGACCGGCTCAGCGGCCTGATCGCCTCGCACGGGGCGGCGCCGGTCCCGCTCGACGCCCTCGACCCCGGCGCCGCAGGTGAGCTGCTCGCCGGCCGTCTCGGCGCGACCCGTCTGGCCGCCGAGCCGTGCACCGTCGCCACCCTCGTCGCCGCCACCGCGGGGCTGCCGCTCGCGCTGGTCACGCTCGCCGCGCGGGCCGCCATCCGGTCCGGCGAGACCCTCGGCGACCTGGCCGCCGAACTCGCCGCTTCCCGCCTCGACGGCCTCGGCGACGACGACGAGACCGACCCGCGAACCGTGTTCTCCTGGTCCTACCGCTCGCTGAGCCCGGCCGCCGCCCGCCTGTTCCGGCTGCTCGGCGCCCACCAGGGCCCGGACATCTCAGCCGCCGTAGCCGCCTCCCTCGCCGCCACCCCGGGTGAGGGCGGCACCCTGGGTGAGGGCGCCACCCTGGGTGAGGGCGCCGCCTCGGGTGAGGGCGCTAACCCCGGTGAGGGCGCCGCCTCGGGTGAGGGCACCAACTCGGGCGAGGGCGCTTCCGGGGACGCCCACGCTGAAGCCGCCGTCGCGGCGCCGGTCGGGGAGGCCATCGACGAGCTGGTCCGGGCCAGCCTTCTCAGCGAACACCGTCCGGGCCGTTTCGTGATGCACGATCTGCTCCGGGCGTACGCCGCCGATCTGCTCTCCGAGACCGAACGCGGCCCGGCGGTGCGCCGCCTCCTGGACCACCTGCTGCACACCGCGCGCACCGCCGCGCTCAACCTGGACAGCAAACGGCGCCCGCTGACGTTCCGCCCACCGGCCGCGGGGGTCCGTCCCGAGCCGCTCAGCGGCGAGGCGGAGGCGCTGCGCTGGTTCACCGCCGAGCACGCCACGCTGATGGCGGCGCTGCGGCAGGCCGCCGACCTCGACGACTACGGCTGGCAGCTGCCGTGGGCGATGAAGGACTTCCTGGACCGGCAGGGCCACTGGGACGACGGGGCGGCCGCCGAGCGCATCGCCGTCGCCGCCGCCCGCCGCCGCGGCGAGACCCGCGCCGAGGCCGGCGCACACCAGGCTCTCGCCCGCGGCTTCGTCCGGGTCGGCCGCTTCGACGAGGCCGAGCCGCACTACGCCGAGGCGGTGCGCCTCTACGAGCGGCTCGACGACCCGGGCGGCCGGGCCAACATCCTGTTCGGCATCGCCTGGATGCGCGACCAGCAGGGCCGCAACGCCGACTGCCAGGAGCTGATCCGGCAGGCCCGGCCCCTCTACCGGGCGGCCGGCGACCTCGTCGGCGAGGCCCGCGCCCTCAGCGCGCTCGGCTGGTCCCTGGGCCGCGACGGCCACCACGATCTCACCCTGCGCCACTGCCGGGAGGCGCTCGCCCTGCACGACGAGCTCGGCGACCGGCACGGGCAGGCCGCCACCTGGGACAGCATCGGCTGGGCGCACCACCATCTCGGTGACCACGAGCAGGCCGTCCAGGCCTACCAGCGGTCCCTCGACCTCTACCGGTCGGCCGGGGACCTCGCCAACGAGGCCGACATCCGCGACCACCTCGGCGACGCCTACGCCGCCGCCGGGGACACCGCGGCCGCCGTCGCCCAGTGGCGGCAGGCCCTAACCCTGCTGGAACGGCTCGACCACCCGGGCGCGGCCGGGCTGCGCGTCAAATTGCGGCTGAACTGAACCGGCCCGGATCGCCCGCGCCGGCCCGCAGGATCTCCGGCTCGCCCTCGGACAGGTCGATCACCGTGGTCGGCTCGGTGCCGCAGTCCCCGGAGTCGATCACCGCGTCGATCGCGTGGTCGAGGGTCTCCTTGATCTCCCAGCCCTGGGTCATCGGCTCGGTCTCGCCGGGCAGCAGCAGCGTCGACGAGACCAGCGGCTCACCCAGCTCGGCGAGGATCGCCTGCGCGGTGGTGTGCGCGGTGATCCGTACCCCCACCGTCTTCTTTTTGGGGTGCAGAAGCCGCCGCGGCACCTCCTTGGTGGCCGGGAGGATGAACGTGTAGGGCCCCGGCGTCGAGGCCTTCACCGCCCGGAACAGCGCGTTGTTGATCGTCACGAACTGGCCCAGCTGCGCGAAGTCGTGACACATCAGGGTGAAGTGGTGCCGGTCGTCGAGATGACGGATGGCCCGGATCCGGTCCAGCGCGTCCTTGCTGCCCATCCGGCAGCCGAGCGCGAAACACGAGTCGGTCGGGTAGGCGACCAGGCCGTCGGAGCGGATCAGCTCGACGATCTGATGGATGCTGCGCGCCTGCGGGTTGTCCGGGTGCACGTCGAAGTACTTGGCCACTCCCGACAGCTTAGGCTTCGGCGATGGCGAGCGTTCACCGCCCGGCGGTCCGGGTCATCTGTTTCGACGCCGACGGGCGCGTCCTGCTGATGCACTGGGAGGATCCGGTCTCCGGCGGGCGCCTGTGGGAGCCGCCCGGCGGCGGCATCGACCCGGGCGAGACCCCGCTGCAGGCGGCCCGGCGCGAGCTCGCCGAGGAGACCGGGCTCGACCCCGCGGCGATCGGCGATCGCTACCTGGAGGTGGTGCGCGACTCGGTCTGGAAGGGCACCCACTTCGTGGGGCCGGAGCAGTTCTTCACGGCGTCGTTCCCCACCGCACGGCCGCCGGTGGTCCGGGAGGGCCTGCTGCCGTACGAGCAGAGCGAACTTCTCACCCACGCCTGGATCGCCTCGTCCGACCTGGCCACGCTGCCCGACCGCCTGGAGCCGCCCACCCTGCCCGAGCTGCTGGCGGAGTTCCGCTCCTGGTCCTGATATCGGTTCGTTCCCGGGCCGGATCAGGTCACCGGCACGAAGTCGCAGCGGTCGGCCAACCGGCCGATGCGGCTCTCGATCTCGGCGCTGTCCAGCTCGAGGCGCTCGCAGAGGGCTCGGTGCGCCGCGAGCAGCGGCTCGGTGACGTCCTCGGGGTCGGTGCGCCGAACCTCCCACGCGTCGACGAGGATGCCGGCGAGCTCGTCCCACACCTCGATCGCCTCCTCGACCAGGTCCAGCATCTCCACGGTGGCCGGCCAGACGGTCACGATCTCGGTCTCGGCGACCAGGCGAAGGCCGGCCAGCTCGACGTCGGCGATCTCCCACCGGCCGCCGCCGGTCACGTTCGACGCGTCGCGGACGGCGTCGGCCAGCCCGGTCGGCGGCGGCCCGCCGAGCAGCCCGGCCCGGCCCAGCAGCCGGGCCGCGAACCCGCGGTCGCGCAGTGCCTGGTCCACCACCAGCTCGGTCAGCTGCCGGGGACCGAGGGACTCGACCGCCCGCCGATAGTCGGCACGGTCCGGTTCGTCGTCACCGTCGTCGCCGTGCGGGATGCCGGCCGCGGAGAACCGGATGCCATCCTCGAAGGCGGCCAGCGCCACCGCGACCGCGTGGGCGCAGAGCCCGTCGTCACCGGCGCCGGCCGGGCAGTCGCAGTCGCCGGTGAGCGCTCGGTCGACCACGCCCACCCAGGGCTCGAACCGGTCACCGCCGTCGGTCACCACGGACCGGGCCCCGCCGCCGACCGCCTCCGGCCGGGCGACGGCGCCGTCGTGCAGCAGCCGCTCGGCCGCCGCGGCGACCGCGGCCGGGAGGGATTCACGAAACGCGGGGACATCGATGAGCACGGCCACGCCCGTCACCCTACCCACCCTCGGCGGGGCCGTCGGGGGAGAGGCGCAGGCGGCTGCGCACGCTGACGGCCTCGCGGGTCAGCGGCAGCGACGGTGACGCGAGGTGGGCGGCCCAGCCGGGTGGGACCGGTAGCCACGGCGGCGCCGAAGCGGCGCCAGGCCGGGTCCCGACGGGTCGCCGGCCGGCGCCGCCCGGAAGAGTGGGCACCGGTCGGTGATCACCCGCAGCCCGAGGTGGTGGGCCCGGGCCACCAGGGCGTCGAAGTCCGCCAGGTCACCGACGCCGTCGCGCCACCACACTCTCAGCGGCGGTGCGAGCGGTTCTGCAGGCGGGCGAAGAGGCTGCGCAGCCGCTGCTGGTTCTCCGGCTTGGCGAGCTGGCGGCGGCCCTGGTCGACGAGCTGCCGGCCACGCGGGCTGGTGAGGAAGGCCTGGATGCGCTGGGTGATGGAAGCCATGGCCTTCATGTGCCCCGCCGGCCCGCCGCGGAATCATGGCGGTGTGTCACGTTCCGGGGAATGCTGGGGGCGTAGCAGAGCCGCGAACGTGAGGGAGCCGTTGTGGAGACCGACCTTTTCATCGCCGGGAAGTGGGTGCCCGCGTCGTCGGGCAACCGGTTCGACGTGCTCGATCCGGCGACCGGCGACACCGTCGCCTCGGTCGCCGACGGCGGCGAGGCGGATGCGATCGCCGCGGTGGAGGCGGCGGCCGCGGCGGGTCCGGGGTGGGCGTCGACCCCTCCGAGGGTACGGTCGGAGGTGCTCCGCAAGGCGTTCGAGCTGATGACCGAGCGCTCCTCGGAGCTGGCGAAGCTGATCAGCCTGGAGAACGGCAAGGCCCTGGTCGACGCGAAGGGCGAGGTGACGTATGCCGCCGAGTTCTTCCGCTGGTTCGCCGAGGAGGCGGTCCGGGGTGAGGGCGCGATCGCGACCGCCCCGTCCGGCGCCAACCGGATCCTGGTCGTGCGCCAGCCGGTCGGCGTGTGTGTGCTGGTGACGCCGTGGAACTTCCCGGCCGCGATGGCCACCCGCAAGATCGGCCCGGCACTGGCCGCCGGCTGCACGGTGATCCTGAAACCGGCCAGCGACACCCCGCTGACCGCGCTGGCGATGGCCGCGATCCTGGCCGAGGCCGGGGTGCCCGAGGGTGTGGTGAACGTGGTGCCGTCGCGCAGCTCGGGAAAGGTGGTGTCGGCGATGTTGCGCGACGCCCGGGTGCGCAAGCTGTCGTTCACCGGCTCGACCGAGGTCGGCCGGATCCTGCTGGCCCAGGCCGCGGAGAACGTGGTGAACACGTCGATGGAGCTGGGCGGCAACGCCCCGTTCGTGGTGTTCGCCGACGCCGAACTGGACGCCGCGGTGGACGGCGCGATGATCGCGAAGATGCGTAACGGCGGTGAGGCGTGCACCGCGGCGAACCGGTTCTTCGTCGAGGAGCCGGTGGCCGCCGAGTTCGCGCGCAAGCTCGCGCAGCGGATGTCGGCGCTGGTGGTGGGCCCCGGCACGGACGAGAAGACGCAGGTCGGCCCGTTGGTCAACGAGGACACCGTGGCGAAGGTGGACGACCTGGTCAAGGGCGCCCTGGACGGCGGGGCGGAGGCGGTGACCGGCGGCCGCCGGCCGGAGGGCCCGGGCTTCTACTACCCGCCGACGGTGCTGACCGGGGTGCCCGCGGACGCGCCGATCCTGCGGCAGGAGATCTTCGGCCCGGTCGCGCCGATCGTCACGTTCACCGGCGAGGCGGAGGCGGTCCGGCTGGCCAACGACACCGAGTACGGCCTGGTGGCGTACGTCTACACCGGCGACCTGGCACGCGGCATGCGGGTCAGCGAGGCGATCGAGGCCGGCATGGTCGGCATCAACCGTGGCCTGGTCAGTGACCCGGCGGCCCCGTTCGGCGGGGTGAAGCAGAGCGGCATCGGCCGGGAGGGCGGCCACGACGGCCTCCTGGAGTACCTGGAGTCGAAGTACATCGCCGTCAACTGGTGAGCGTCTTGCGCATCCGGACGAGCGGGACCGGCACGCCGCCCCGGTCGTCGTGGAGGCGCTCGACGACGGTGAAGCCGGCCGCGGTGTAGAGCGGCTGCCCGGACATGGTGCCCATCAGCTCGCACGTCCGGAAGCCCTCGGCCGCGGCCGCTTCCTCGCAGGCGGCCAGGATCATCCGCCCGATGCCGCGGCGCACGTGCGCCGGATCGGTGTACATGGCCCGGACCCTGGCCGGGTCGCGTTCCGGGTCGAGCAGCGCGGCGTCGCGCCCGGCGGTGTGGTCGCCGCCGTAGAGGGTGGCCCGCCGGCTCCAGCCGCCGCAGCCGCGGATCGCGTCGCCCTCGACCACGGCGAAGTAGGTGCCGTCCTCGATCAGCTGCGTGTCCAGCCCCATGATCGCGGTGCTCGCGGCGATCTGGGCGTCGTCGAGGAAGTCCTTCTGGAGTTCGGCGATGGCCGCGGCCATGAGCTGGTGCAGCGCGGGCAGGTCGTCGTGGGTGGCGAGCCGGACAGTCAGCGTCATGTCCCCCATTCTCCGGTGGACGACCCGCTTTCCGGCGACCGGGACAGACCGGATGGCCGATTTCGATCAGATTGGGGCGTCCGAACGGCTGTGGTGCGGGGACCGGACGGCCGGAATCCGGTGTCCGAAACGGAAACGAAACTAACCAATTACGTACGGTGATTGTTGGCAGTCACCGCGGGGAGATGAATAATCTTGTTCCTCGGCCCCCCACCCGATGATGATCACGTTGTGCGTTGACCGATACTTGGCGGACCGTTCAGCGCCCACCGCAGCTCGGGTCACCCTGAGAGGACATCTATCGTCATGCGCAAGTCTTTGCTAGCCCTGGTCGCCGCCGGCCTGCTGACGACGGCCACGCTCACGGCCTGTGATGACGGGGGCGACACCAGCGAGACCGGTAGCGGGAGTGCGAAGAGTTCGAACGGTGGGAGCGAGATCACCGGAGACGCCGGCATCGGGGTGATCCTGCCCGACACAAAGAGCTCCGCCCGGTGGAGCACCTCCGACCCGGCGTATCTGCAGGCGGCGTTCAAGAAGGCGAACGTCCCGGCCCAGATCGTCAACGCCGAGGGCGACAAGGAGGAGTTCAAGCGGCTCGCCGACACGCTCCTCGACAAGGGCGCCAAGGTTCTCATCATCGCGAACCTGGACGCGGCCAGCGGCAAGGCGGTCATCGACGACGCGCACTCGCGCAACGTGCCGGTGATCGACTACGACCGGCTCACCCTCAACGGCAACGCCGACTACTACGTGAGCTTCGACAACGAGAAGGTCGGCATCCTGCAGGCGCAGGAGCTGCAGAAGTGCATCGCCGAGAAGAACGTGACTAACCCGGTGATCGCCACCCTGAACGGGTCGTTGTCGGACAACAACGCGACGCTGTTCAAGAACGGCTACGACAGCGTGCTGAACCAGCTGTACGACACCACCGAGTACCGCAAGGGCCCCGACCAGTACGTTCCCGACTGGGACGAGGACAACGCCCGCGAGATCTTCTCCTTGATGATCAAGCAGTACCCGAACCTCGGTGGCGTCCTGTCGGCCAACGACGGTCTCGGCAACGCGGCGATCGAGGTGCTCCGGGAGAAGGGCCTGAACGGCAAGGTCCAGGTGACCGGCCAGGACGCGACCGTCGAGGGCCTGCAGAACGTGCTCGCCGGCGACCAGTGCGTCACCATCTTCAAGGACGGCAAGCTGGAGGCCGACGCCGCCGCCGAGCTGGCCGTCAAGCTGTACAAGAACGACAAGCCGGTGCTGCCGGACAAGCTGAAGGACCCGGCGTCCGGCCTCTACATCCAGTTCGCGAAGCTGGAGCCGCAGGCCATCACGAAGAACAACGTGAAGGCGGTCGTCGAGGCCGGCTACGTGGCGCCCGACAAGCTCTGCACCGCCAAGTTCAAGCGGGCCTGCAAGACCGCCGGCATCACCGAGTAACGACGAGACACCGGGGCCGGCAGGCCCGCCCTCAGTCCGCGATCCTGATCCGGACCCGGCGGTTCTGCCGGCCCTTGCTTTCCACCTTCACCACCTCGACCCGGCCGACCTGCGCGGTCGACGCCACATGGGTGCCGCCGTCGGCCTGCACGTCGAGGCCCACGATGTCGATCACCCGGATCTCCGGGTGGTCCAGCGGCGGGAGGGCGTCCTGCGTGCGGACCAGCGTCGGGATCGCCAGCGCCTCGGCCCGCGGCAGCACCCGCGCCACGATCTTGCGGTCCGCGCCGATCTCCGCGTTGACCGCGTCCTCCAGCGCCTGTTTGAAACCGGGCGGCACCTCGGGTAGGTTGAAGTCCATCCGGGCTTCGCCCGGCTGCATGTTCCCGCCGGTCACCAGGGCCCCGAAGTCCCGGAACACCGTGCCGCAGAGGATGTGCAGACCCGAGTGGGTACGCATCAGACTGGTCCGCCGTTCGTCGTCCAGCGCGCCCCGCACCGTCGTCCCGGCCGCCGGAACCGGATCGCCCGGCGCCGGGATCAGATACTGCTCGTCGCCCTTGCGGGTGTCGACGATGCGGGTCCGCACCCCCTCCCACAGCAGCACCCCGTGGTCCGGCGGCTGCCCGCCGCCACCCGGGTAGAAGGCCGACCGGTCGAGCACGATGCCCGCCTCCGGATCGGCCGGATCGGACCACACCACCGTGCAGTCCCATTCGCGTACGGTCGGGTCGCTCCAGTCCAGTCGTTCGGTCACGCCTCCGGACTCTAATCGGTCAGAACCGCCAACCGGCTCGTTGCGCGGGTCATCGCCACGTACCGGTCGACAGCGGCCTCGATGCCGTCCCCGCCCTCCGCGCCCGCCCCGGGCCCGTCCGGCTCGATCAGCACGACCAGGTCGAACTCCAGGCCCTTGACCAGTTCCGGGGTGAGCGCCCGCACCCGCTCCCGCGGCCGGAACGTCCGGTGGCCGATGACGCACGCGGTGCCCTCGGCATGCCCGGCCAGCCACGATTCCAGGATCGTGTCCAGCTCGGCGACCGTGCCGTGGTGCACCGGGACGCCGCTGGACCGGATCGACGTGGGGACGTTCGCGTCCGGCAGCACCGCCCGGATCACCGGCTCCGCCTCCGCCATCACCTCCGCCGGGGTGCGGTAGTTGACCGTCAGCGACGCCACCGAGATCCGCTCCAGGCCGGCCCGCTCCAGGCGCGCGGTCCACGAGTCGCGGAACCCGTGCCGGGCCTGCGCCCGGTCCCCGACCACGGTGAAACTGCCGGACGGGCAGCGTGCCAGCAGCATCTGCCACTCGGCGTCGGTCAGCTCCTGCGCCTCGTCCACCACCACGTGAGCGAACGGGCCGGCCAGCGGGTCCGCGTCGCCGGCCGGCAGCGCGCTGCCCTCGGCCAGCACCTCCCGCAGGTCCTGCTGGCGCAGCATGCTCATCAGCCCCTCGCCGTCGTCGTACTCGTTCGACGCGATCAGGTCCTCGACCACCCGGTCCATCCCGGCCCGCCCGGCCTCGACGGCGGCCGCCCGCCGGCGCTGCTCCCCGGCCGCCCGCGGGTCGCCGAGCAGACGACGGGCCGCGTCCAGCAGGGGCAGGTCCGCGACCGTCCACGCCCGCGGAAACGGCCGCTGCAGCGTACGGACCTCGGCGGCGCTCAGCCACGGCGCACACCGGCGCAGGTACGCCGGGACCGACCACAGATCCGCCACCAGGTCGTCCGCCCGCAGCACCGGCCACGCCCGGCCGAAGGCGGACCGCAGATCGGGGTCACGGGCCAGCTCCGCCTCGCCCGCCTCGGACCGGTCGGCCAGGATCGCCAGCAGCTCGGCCCACACCTGGTCGCGTGCCTCGTGATGCGGGGTGCCCGGATCCGGCACGGCGAAGGCCTCCGCCCAGTCCGCCGCCGTCACCGTCACGTCCTCGACGGTCAGCGTCGCCGTCGGCGGCTCCTGGTAGAAGCGCACCGCCGCCTCCATCGCCGCGACCATCCGCGCCTCCGACTTGAGCCGCGCCACCTCCGGGTCGGTCTCCGGGGCCGCGTCCGCGCCCTCCGGCGCCAGGTCCCGCAGCGTGCACGTCTGCACGTCCTCCTCACCGAGGTTGGGCAGCACGTCCGACACGTACGCCAGATAGGGCTCGTGCGGGCCGACGAAGAGCACCCCGCCCCGGCCCTTGGCCAGCCCCGGGTCGGAATAGCGCAGGTACGCCGTACGGTGTAGCGCCACCACCGTCTTCCCGGTGCCCGGCCCGCCGTCGACCACCAGCACCCCGGCCGCCCCGGCCCGGATGATCGCGTCCTGGTCGGCCTGGATGGTGCCGAGCACGTCGCGCATCCGCGGCGACCGGCCGGCGCCCAGGCTCGCGATGAACGCCGACTGGTCGTCCAGCGCCGCCGCGTGCCCGGCCAGCTCGTCGGCGGCGAACACCTCGTCCCAGTAGTCGCTCACCCGGCCGTCGGCCCACCGGTAGCGGCGGCGTGACGCCAGGCCCATCGGGTTGGCATGGGTGGCCCCGAAGAACGGTTCGGCCGCCGGTGACCGCCAGTCGACCAGCAGCCGGCCGCCCTCGCCGTCGGTCAGCCCGAACCGGCCCACGTAGACGGTGTCGCCGTTCGCGTACACCATGCGCCCCAGGCACAGGTCGAGGCTGAAGCGCCGCAGCGCCCGCAACCGGGAGCTCAGCCGGTGGACCGCGTCGTCCCGGTCGACCGCCTGCCGTCCCTTGCCGGCCGGCGCCCGCCGTTCGGCGTCGAGGCGTTCGGACAGCTCGGCGATCGACCGGGCCAGGCCGGCCGCCATGCCGGCGAAGTGCTGCTCGTCCGCGGCGATCAGCGCCGGCGCGGCCTTGGCGGCGAGCCGCTCGGGCAGGGCGAAGGCGCTGGTGGTGGAGAGAGTCACGGTGTCCCCGTTCGCGCAGAGGTTGTGCTTGAGCAGCGATTCTGCGCCGGGTACCGGGTCTTGCGGCAAGACCCCCTGTGTGCTATAGCTTAGAAGTGGCGGGAGGATGGTAAATCCTCATCCGCCCTTTTTATTGCCCGCCCTCGATCAGTGAATCACCGAGGGCCGTCCGGCGGTAGAGCACCGACCGGCCCGACCGGGCCCGCTCCACCAGCCCCGACCGGTGCAGCACCGCCAGGTGGTCACCGACCGCGCCGACCGCCATCCCGAACGCCCGCGCCAGCTGACTCGTGCTCGCCGTGTCGGCCAGCGAGTCCAGCAGCAGCGCCCGCGACCGCCCGAGCAGCGCCGCCAGATGCTCCGGGGCCGCCGCCGGCTCGCTCTCCAGCAGGGTCGCCACCCCGCGGGCCGGGTAGACGATCGCCTTCGGCCACGGCTCGTCGCCGTACACCGCGATCTCCGGCCAGATGAACACCGACGGGATCAGCAGCAGCCCCTCGCCGCCCAGCACGATCGTCCCCGGGCTCCGGCCGGCCAGGTCGATGCCGCCGGCCCGCCACCGCACCTTCGGATGCAGCCCCGCCAGCGCCGCCGCCCACCCGGAACGGCCCAGCTCGGCGGCCCGGTGCACGACGTCACGCTCACACAGCAGCCGCATCCGCGGCCAGTCGCCGGCCAGCAGCCGCTCCCACGCCGCCGCGAACGCCACGGCCAGCCGCTCCAGCACGTCCGCCCCGGTGAGCACCGCCCGTGCCGCGTCCCCGATCTCCGGCCGCCGCTCCAGGTAGTACCCGATCTCGGCCCGCGCCGCAGCGCCCGGAGCGGCCCGCAGCGCCGCCAGATCGTCGGCGATGGTCTGGCCGATCCGCTGCGGCGGAGGGCAGAGGAACGTCGCCCCCGAATCCGAGGTGTGCAGCGCGAGAACCGCGTCCACCGCCGGATCCGCCGCCCGCAATCGCGCGAACGGCGCCCGCAGCCGCCCCAGCCAGGACTCCGGAACGCCCCGGTTGTGCGGCCCCTCCAGCGCCCGCATCACGTTCTGCAGCTCGAAGACCGGCGACAACGCGAACCGGGTCCGCAGCAGATCCTCCGCGCCCACCTCGAACCGCATGCCCCGACCTTACGTCCAGTGGCGAAACATTCGCCGTGCCGGACCGCCCCCCGGCACGCTCACCGCATGACCGTCGCCACTCGCCCGGCCACTTACCGCGAGGTGTTCGCGGAGCCGGGCTTCCGCACCCTCTTCGCCGCCCGCACGTTCGCCATCAGCGCCACCTCGTTGCAGATCTTCGCGCTCTCCGTGCTCGTCTACACGACCACCGAGTCCCCGCTGCTCAGTGCCGTGGCGTTCGGCGCCGGTTTCCTGCCCCAGTTCGCCGGCGGCCTGCTGCTCGGCTCCCTCACCGACCGGCTCCGCTCCCGCCCGCTGATCGTCACCGGCTACGCCGTCGAAGCGGCCCTCTCCGCCGTCCTCGCCCTCGCCGACCTGCCGGTCGGCGTCGCCCTGGCCCTGGTCGCGGCGGTCGCCTGCTTCGCCCCCGTCTTCAACGGGGCAGCCGCCAAGGTCATCGCCGACCACCTCACCGGCGACGCCTACGTCCTCGGCCGTGCCGTCTCCAGCATGTCCTCGTCGTTCGCTCAACTCCTGGGCCTGGCCGGCGGCGGCGTCGCGGTGGCCGCCCTCGGCGCCGGCCACGCCCTCCTGCTGGCGGCCGCCTTCTTCCTGGTCGCCGCCACCATCGTCCAGACGTTCCTCCCGACCCCGCCCAGCCCTCCCGCCGCGCCGCCGGACCCTTCCGCGCCGCCAGGGCCTTTCGCGCCTTCCGCCCAGCCCGGCACATCCTCGCCGGTGGAGACCGCCACGCCGGTCCGCACCGCGACGACGGCCGCCTCCTCACCGCCGTCCTCCGCGGCCGCCCGTCCGGACTCACCGCCGTCGCCCGCGGCCGCCCGTCCGGACACCGGCCGAAGGAACGCGATCCAGGACAGCTGGACCGGCGCCACCGCCATGCTCACCGACCGCACCATCCGCCGCCTGCTACTCGCCCAGTGGCTGCCACCAGCCCTGGTAGTCGGCGCAGAAGCCCTGCTCATCTCCTACAGCGCGACCCGGGGCCTCTCCCCGGGCGCCAGCGCCCTCCTGATGGCCGGCCCCGCGATCGGCATGCTGATCGGCGACCTGGTGATCGGCCGTTTCGTAGCCCCGGCCCGGCGCGAACGCCTGGTGTCCCCCTTGGTGCTCCTGATGGGCGCCCCGCTGGTACTACTACCGGCCGCCCCACCGCTACCGGTCACCGCAGCCCTGCTGATCCTCTCCGGATTCGGCGCCGCCTACAGCCTCGGCCTCCAGCGGGCATTCCTCGAAGCAGCCCCCGAACACCGGGTAGGCCAACTCTTCGCCCTGCTCTCCACCGGTTTGATGGCCCTGCAGGGCGTAGGCCCCCTGCTGTCCGGCGCCCTGGCCGAACTGACCACCCCAGCCCTCGCCATAGCCTGCGCCGGCGCGGCGACGATGCTGGTAGCGGTAACAACAAGAAAACCGCGATAGAGGTACGGCCACACCTCTCCAACCGCACCCACCCGCCCCGAACCACCCCCACCGCAGCCGAAACCCCGGACCGCCCGCCTCTGCCGGGCTCATGCGGTGGTTCCCCACCCGGCCCCACCTCGAGCCAGGCGCCGCCCGAGCCCCTGATCGCCGGCTAGGTGAGGAGGTCCCGGACTCGGGGGACGACCTGGGTGGCGTACAGCTCGATGCATCTGGTCAGGTGCTCGGTGGGGAGGGGCCCGTGCGAGTACTTCAGGTCGAAGCGGTCGACGTCCAGGGCTCGTACCGTCGCGGCGATCTTCTGGGCGACGGTCTCGGGGGAGCCGACGTGCCAGGCGCCGTCGGTGACGTCGGCTTCGAAACGGTCGCGGGTCGCCGGTGGCCAGCCCCGTTCGCGGCCGATGCGGTCGAGGTTGCGGCGGGCGTGCGGCCACAGGATGTCGACGGCCTCCTGGTCGGTGGCGGCGACGAAGCCGGGGCAGTGCACGGCGATCGGCTGCGGTTCCTGGTCGAGTTCCTTGAGGGCCCGCCGGTACAGGTCGGTGTAGGGCGCGAACCGGGCCGGCGCCCCGCCGATGATCGCCAGGACGAGAGGCAGACCGTACTGGGCGGCGCGGACCACCGACTCCGGGCTTCCGCCGACGCCGATCCAGGTGCGGATGCGGCCGGACTCGGTTTTCGGGTAGACCTGCTGGTCACGCAGCGGCGGCCGGATCGAGCCCTCCCACGTGACCGGCCCCTCGTCGAGCAGCTCGGACATCAGGTCGAGTTTCTCGGCGAACAACCGCTCGTAGTCGGCCAGGTCGTACCCGAAGAGCGGGAACGACTCGGTGAACGACCCGCGGCCGAGCATGATCTCGGCCCGCCCGCCGGACACGGCGTCAAGTGTGGCGAAGCGCTCGAAAACCCGTACCGGATCATCGGAACTGAGAACCGTGACCGCCGTGCCCAGCCGGATCCGTTCGGTCCTCGCGGCGATCGCCGCCAGGACGATCTCCGGTGCGGAGATCGCGTAGTCGTCGCGGTGATGCTCGCCGACGCCGAAGAAGTCGACACCGAGCCGGTCGGCGAGCACACCCTGCTCGACGACGTCCCGGATGACCTGCGCGTAGGGTTTGCCGTTGACGTCGCCGAAGGTGTCGAGACCGAATTCCACCAAGGGATCTTAGCGGCGGCCCTTCAGGCGCCGGCCCATCTCCCTGGCGATCTCCTTCTTGGCGTCCCGCTCGGCCATGACCTGCCTCTTGTCGTACGACTTGAGGCCGCGCGCCAGGCCCAGCTCGACCTTCGCCCACCCGTCCTTGAAGTACAGCGACAACGGCACCAGGGTGAGGCCCGACCCCTCGTTCAGCTGATTGAGGATCTTGACGATCTCGACCTTGTGCAGGAGCAGTTTGCGGGTGCGCCGCGGCGCGTGGTTGGTCCACGAGCCGAACCCGTACTCCGCGATGTGCAGCCCGTAGAGCATCAGCTCGCCCTCGTGCTCCTGCGCGAACGTGTCGACGAGCGACGCCCGGCCCAGGCGCAGCGACTTCACCTCGGTGCCGGCCAGGACCAGGCCCGCCTCGTACGTCTTGAGGATCGCGTAGTCGTGCCGGGCCTTCTTGTTCGACGCGATCAGCTTGACGCCGGTCTCCCTAGGCATCGGGGTCGGCGCCGTTGAGGTCGGCCGGGATCGGCCGGCGCATCGAGTAGGTGACGCTGCTCAGCCGGTGCGGCTCGTCCTTCACGTGGATGACCGCCCGGTCGTACGCCTGCCAGCCGGCCTGTCCCGCGCGGTTCAGATGGCGCAGGTCGTCGAAACGCTCGTCGGTGCCCCAGCGCAGCACTCCGCCCGGATGGTGGAACGTCGCGGTCCAGTCCATGAAACGGTCGGCGCCGAGCGTGCCCGCCGCGCGGTACTCCAGCCGCGCGAATTCCCAGTTGTCCACGCCGATGATTATGCCGCCCGATTCGACCTATTGCTGTTCGGTGCTGAGCGTCTGACCGTCCAGATGCCGGAATCCCTTCGCCACCAGCGATTTCAGGACTTCCGGGTCGACGTCGGCGAGTCGTTTGAGGTAGAGGCACGACTTGCCGGTGGTGTGCGGGCCGAGCCGGTCGAGCAGGTCCTGGTAGCCGTCGAACCCGGGCGAGACGTAGAGCGTCAGCGCCTGCTTGCGCGGGGACAGCCCGACCGCCGGCCAGTCGCCGGAGCGTCCCGACGCGTACCGGTAGTGGTACTCGCCGAACCCGATGATCGCCGAGCCCCACATCACCGGCGCGGCGCCGGTCGCCTCGGCCATCAGCGCGCACGCCGCCTCCGCGTCGGCCCGCCGTTTCGGGTCGGCGACGGCGGCCAGGAAAGCGGTCACGTCACCGTCGTTGCGTGTGGTCCTCGGCTCCGCCATCAGGCCAGAGTAGGCTCCCCGGCCATGGTGGAGGGCGACGGCGTGCTGCGGCACCGGTACGTGCACGACGGTTTCGTGGCGGCGCAGGGCATGCGGCGGGAGGTCGCCGACGCCATCGACCGGCACATCGAGCAGTTCTTCGGGCCGGTCGAGTTCGTGTATCACGAGTTCGGGTCGCACCTGGTGGGCGTGCACGTCTACGTGATCGCGCCGACCGAGGCCCGGCCGTACCGGACGCTGATCACGTCCGGGATGAGCGAGCTGCCGATGACCGTTCCGGCGGGGGTCAGCCCGTACGCCGAGGTCATGCTCTGTCTTCCGGCGGACTGGCCGCTGGACACGGTGTATCCCGGCGACTCGGCGCCGGACTGGCCGATCGCGGTGCTCAAGCAGGTGGCGCGGCTGCCGCACGAGTACGGCACGTGGATCGGCGAGTGGCACTCCGTCCCGAACGGCGATCCGGCCGAGACGTACGCCGACGACGTCCCGTTCTGCGGTGTCGTCGTCGCCCCGATGCTGCGGGTTCCGGCCGCGGCCCGGGTGATCACCGCCCCGGACGGCATCGAGATCAATCTGCTCGCCGTGATCCCGCTGCACCGCGACGAGGTGGCCGCCAAGATCGAGCGGGGCACCGACGCGCTCATCGAGATCCTGGACCGTGGCGGGGTGACGGAACTGCTCGACCCCGGCCGCCCGTCGTTCGCCGTGGTGGAACAGAGCCTCAGCCAGTCGATCGACGAGTCCGATCGGTCGGAACTCGGTGAGCCGGCCGTCGATCGTTGACGCGTGCACCGGGCGGACCGCCCGGATATTCGATCTCGGCCCGGGGCGCCGGCGGGCACAATGAGCCGCGTGCTCGCCGCCACACGTGATCTCCTGGCCTCGCTGGACCCGCTGTCGTACCGGATGCGGATGACCCGCCTCGCGGAGTGGGCGCGGTCCGCCCCCGACCGCGCCCGCGTCTGCGCCGACCTGCGCGAGCAAGGTCCCTACGAGAGGCGGCTCGCGCTGGTCGCGGCGATGACGGCCGGCGCCGCCGACGAGATCGCCGCCGCGGTGTTCGACCCGCAGCCGTCGATCAGCGGCGCCGCGCTGACCATGGCGGTGCGCGCCGGCATCCCGGCCGGGGACCATGCCGACCGGCCGGCGGTGGACCGGCGCCGGGTCTATCGGACGCTGCGCCGCCACGTCCGGCCCGGCGACGCCGACGCGCTGATCGGCCGGGTTCGCGCCGAGTTCGGCGACGAGGAGGCCGCCGCGCTGCTGCCGGCCTGCGGATCCGGCACGGTCCGGGCGCTGCTGCCCGACCTGGAGCACGCGCTCAGCCCGGGACGGCTCGTGCGCCGGCATCCCGAGGTGCTGGTGGACCGGATCCGTGAGCGGCTGGCCGCGGCGCCGGCCGAGCGGCGGGACCGGATCTGGGCCGAGGCCGCCGGCGCCGTGCTGCGCTGTGCCCCGGAACAGGCACTGGACCTGCTCGAACAGTATGCGCCGGAGCGCTGGCTGCCCGGACCGCTACGAGCCTACGGCGTCCTTGCGGCGTACGACGCGCGCCGTCTCGTACCCCTGCTGGCCTCTCCCGGCCGTGCGGCCTGGCTGCGGCGCATCGTGCTGCCGCATGCGGTGCTGCGCCGCCTCGCCACGCTGCCCACCGCCGAGCTGGCGCCGCTCGCGGCCCGGCTCCGGGAGAACGACAGGGGGCTGGCCGCGCTGCTCCGCGCCGTCGCGCCGGCACGCCGGGCCGAACTCTACGACCACGCCATGGCCGAGGTCGACGTGACAGCGTGGGCGCCCGCGGACGTGATCATGGAGGTGCTGCCCGCCGGCGTCCGGATCCGCGAGGCGACCCGCATGCTGGCGATGCCGGAGGTGCGGGAGCGGGAGGATTCGGTGTACCGGTGGAGCGCCTGTCTGGCCTGGCCGGAGGCCTCGGCCGCGCTGGAGACGGCGCTGCGTTCCGGTGATGCGGCGGTGCGTGCGACCGGGTACACCCGGCTGCTGGCCGCCGCCCGCCGATCCCGCGATCCGCGGACGGTCGCCGAGGCGATGGGCCGGCTGGGCCGGCTGCGCAACGAGCAGGATCCGGTACGGGCGGCGGCGCTCACCGCGCTCTCCGGGACGGCGCCGCTGCTCACCGCGGACACCGCGCCCGGCCTCACCCGGCTGACCACCGACGCGGTCGAGGCCCGGGACGCGTCGGCGGCGAGCATGCGGGCGCTGAGCGGGCTGGCCGCCGACGTGCTGCGGCATCATGTCCGGGTGCCGGAGCTGCGGGAGTGGGCGCTGCTCACCACCGATCTGGTGACCAGCGGGTCGCAGGCGCCGACGCTGCGCCGTTTCGGCGCCGTGTTGCGCCGCGGCGACGAGGCGGCGGTCTTCGACCGGTTGCGGGGCTGGGTCGAGGCCGGTGTGGCGCGTGGCCGGTACGGCCCGCTGTTCGCGCTGACCCACGCGCTCGACGGTCGCGCCCGCAACGTGCCGGAGCTGCAGGAGCTGCTGCGCCGCGCGATCGGGCCGGAGACGCTGCCGTCGGTCGCGCGGACGGCGATCGCGCTGTGGCTGGACGACCCGCGCACCCGTGCCGAGCGGGTGGCCGAGGTTCTCGAGATCGACGCGAGCGCGGTGATGATCGACCCGGTGTGGCCGACCCTGTGCAAGGTTCGTACCGACCTGCTGGACCGGGTGCTGGACCGGGCGCCGCGCGGCCGGTTCGTGGACGCGCGGATCCGGTGGGCGCCGGCGTGGGCGCCGCACTGCGACCGCTGGCTGCCGCGCCAGCAGGCCAGGTTCCTGGCCCTCCAGGAACAGATCATCGCGGACACCGGGCAGGGGGTCTGGCAGCGCGCGGCCGCGGTCCGGGCCGCCGCGCGAGTGCCCGCCGGCGGTCGTGAAGCGACGCTGCGCCACGTCGGCGCGCCGGAGGTGCCGATCGCCGAGGCGGCGCTGGGCGCGCTCGTCTGGACCGACCGCCCGGCCGACGCGCTGCCGGTGCTGCTGGGCCATGCCGGCGGAGACCGGGCACGCGTGGCGCTGTACGCGGCGGGACGTGCCGCCCAGCACGTGCCTCCGTCCCGGCTGCCCGAGGTGCTCGGTCCCCTGCTGACCGGCGACACCAAGGTCACCAGCCGGAAGGAGGCGGCACGGCTGCTGGCCCGCTACGGGCCTCCGCACATGATGGGGATGCTGCTCGACGCGTACACCCATCCGGCCGCGCACCGCGACGTGCGCGCGGCGATCGTCTCCGCCGCCCGGCAGCGCCTGGACGCCGAGGCCGCCTGGCGGATCCTGGAGACCGCGCTGACCGGCAGCCGGGAGGAGCGGCAGGCGGTCCTGGACGCGCGGGCGTCCACGATCCCGGCCCGTCACCGCCCGCGCTACGGCGCACTGATCGTCGCCTCGTGCCGGGTCGCCGATCGGGAGGTCCGGCGCGCCGCGTTCGGGCGGCTGAACGAGTGGGCGCCCTGGCTCGACGGGCTCACCGGCCTGGTGGTGGACCGGATCACCGATCTGGGCGAGACGATCGGCGTCATGGAGTTCGCCGAGCTGCTGGCGGCCGGCGGCGACGAGGTCTTCGGCCCCGCTCTGACCCGGCTGGTGGAGCGCGACGCCGCCGACGACCGGCCCGGCGGCCCCGGCACCGACCGGCCCGCCCGGCGCCGGGTCGCGTGGCTCGCCCAGGCCGCGGCCCACCGCTCCGCCGCCCGCCCGGCCGGAGCCGACCGGTCCGTTCTCGTCGACCGGGCACGGTGGCTGGCCGACCGGCCCGGCTTCGCCCCGATCGCCGTCCGGCTGCTCGTCGACCTGGGCCGGCTGGACAACCTCGGCGAGGTCGCCGATCGGTGTGCCGGCCGGCCCGTCCTGGCCGTACGGGCGGCCGAGCACCTGACGCAGCGGATGCGGGACCTGTCCGCCTTCCACGACACCGGTGCCCTGGCGCGTCTCGCCGGCCGGCTGGCGGCTCGCGGTGATCTCGCCGGTGGCCTGCTCGCTCTGGCCCTGGCCGAGTTCGGTCACGACGTCGGCTGGACGGCGCCCTGGCCGGATCTCGTCCACGAGCTGCGACGCCACCCCGAGGCCGGGGTACGCGACGAGGCGATCGACCTGGACATGGCCGCGCCGAAGCACACCTGGACGTCGTGAGCGCCGGCCGGTGGAGCCAGGGGACCCACCGGCCGGACGGATGTCACGCGATGGCGGCCTGGACGGCGGGCAGCCAGCGGGCGGCGATCTTCACGTTGCCGGCGTCGTTGGGGTGGACTCCGTCGTACGTGTCGGTGGCGGTGGTGAAGCCGGTCCACTGGTCGACCACGGTGATCGGCGACGCGGCCGTGCTCAGCGACGCCGCCCAGGCCGGGATCGCGGCGTTGAGGGTGACGACGCGCTGGCCGCAGTCGGCGCAGGTGGACGGGTTCAGCGGGATGATCTGCGCGACGACGATCTTCATCTTCGGGTTCGACGCGCGCATCTGCCCGACCAGGGTGGTGTACGCGTTGAGGATCGTGGCGGCCGGGACGTTGCTCCACGCGTCGTTGGTCCCGAAGTGCATCAGCACCACGTCCGGCCGGCTCGCGGAGAGCCACGCGGGCAGCTGGTTCTGGCTCGCCACGTTGGTGACCAGGAAACCGCCGTGCCCCTCGTGCTCGCCGTCGTACGGGAAGCCGCACCCGTCGCCGGGCAGGGTGCCGACGAAGTCGACCCGGGCGGCCGGGAGCTGCTGCCAGAGCAGGGCGCGCCAGCAGCCGGGCGAGCCGGTGATCGAGTCACCGAGAGCCATGATCCGCTTCACGGCGCCGGCGCTCGGCGACGGGCTGGGCAGTCCGCTGGCGTCACTGGGCTCGGGCTCGATCCCTCCCGTGCACCGCACACCGTTGAGAGTGAAGGAGGCCGGCACCGGGTTGCTGCCGGTCCACGAGCCGTTGAAGCCGAACGACGCCTTGCCGTTGGTGGCCACCGAACCGTTCCAGGCGGCGTTGCGGACGGTCGCCGTCGAGCCGGACTGGGTGACGGAGCCGTTCCACAGCTGGGTGATGCTCTGGCCGGCCGGGAACGTGAACACCAGCGACCAGCTGGTGATCGGGTCGCCGAGGTTGGTGACGTCGACGGCGGCGCCGAAGCCGCCCTGCCACTGACTGCTGACGGTGTACTTGACGGCGCAGCCGGCGGCGGCGCTCGCACCGGTCGCGACGGCGAAACCGCCGAGCGTCAGCAGCGCGGTGACCAGACTGAGGACGGTCCATTTTCGTCTTTGCACGGTTGCCTCCGGGGATGTGCTTGACGGGCGTGCGGGGACGGAGCACGCTGGGAGCGCTCCCAATTAACGCACATCAATGGGCTGGGAGAGAACGGCTATCCGTCTGTTCGTCGTCGCGCACCGGAGAGGCAGTGAAAGCGCATGGAGAGGCGCTGGTGCTGGGCGAGACGTGCGGCGCGAATGGGATGGGTGCCGCATGGGTGAGCGGCCGCGGTGGAGTGGGGTCGGCAGCGCGGGGGCGCAGCGATCTCACGGCGGTCGCCCGCCGGGAGAGCGGGGAGACCGGGCGACTACGGGGCCCGGCTCCCCGCGTTCCCGACCCGCACGTCCCCGGTCCGGGCGTGTGGTCGTCACCGGTGTCTCACCGCCTCTGAGGCACCGGTGACGACCACACACCCGGACCGGTGAGCGCGCCGTACGGCGTCAGACGGTGCGGGACAGGAGCGCGTCGGGACCCAGATTCCGGAGCGAAGCGTCCAGCACGTGGGCGGTGTGGGCCAGGGCGATCGTCGCGTCCCGGCGACGGACCGCGGCGGCGACCTGCATGAGACAGCCCGGATTGGCGGTGACCAGCAGTTCCGCGCCGGTGGCGAGAACCGCGCGCGCCTTGCGGTCACCGAGTTCGGCGGCCGGCTCCGGATTGAGGACGTTCCAGACGCCCGCCGACCCGCAGCAGATCTCCGCCTCGGCGATCGGGCGCACCTCCAGTTCCGGGATGCCGCGCAGCAGCGCCCGCGGCTGAGCCCGCACACCCTGGGCATGCCCGAGATGGCAGGCGTCGTGGTAGGCGACCGACATCGGCAGCGGGTGACGGCGGGCGACCGGCCCCAGTTCGACAAGCAGTTCGGACAGGTCACGGACCTTCGCGGCGAACGCGGCGGCCTTCCCCGCCCAGGCCGGATCGTCGGCCAGCAGATCGCCGTACTCCTTCAGCGACGAGCCGCATCCGGCCGCGTTCACCACGAAGAAGTCCATCCCGGTCCGCTCGAACGTGTCGATCAGCTCCCGGGCGAACCGCTGCGCCTCCTTCCGGCGGCCGTTGTGCACACTCAGCGCGCCACAGCAGCCCTGGCTCGGCGGGATCAGCACCTCACAGCCTTCGGCGGCGAGGATCCGCACCGTCGCGGCATTGACGTCCGGGAAGAACGCCGACTGAACACAACCGGTCAGCATGCCGACGACTGCGCGTCGCTCACCGCGCGCCCGGACACGGGCCGGAGGGCGCGGCACGCTGCGCAGCCGCGGCGCGAGAGCGTCCAGGGTGGCCAGGGTGGGCGAGAGGCGTCGCAGGATCCCGCTGCGTTCGGCGAGCCGTTTCAGACCCATCGCCCGGTACGCCCGGAGCGGCCCCCGGAGAAGCCGGAGCCGGCTCGGGTAGGGGAACAGCGCGAAGATCGCCGCCCGCAGCGCCCGGTCCCGGGCCCCGCGCCGATGACGACGCTCGACCTGCGCGCGGGTGTCCTCGATCAGCCGGTCGTAACGCACCCCCGACGGGCACGCGGTCACGCACGCCATGCAGCCGAGGCAGTTGTCGAAGTGCCCGACCATCGAGTCGCTCAGCGGCTCCCCGGTGAGCCCCTGCCCGATGAGGTGGATCCGCCCGCGCGGCGAGTCCATCTCCTCGCCCCACAGCACGTAGGTCGGGCACGTCGTCAGACAGAACCCACAGTGAACACAATCGGACACAAGCTCGGCACTCGGTGGGTGATGCCGGTCGAAGGCCGTCCCGTTCTCCGCGGCCCGCAGCACATCGAGCGTCTCCGGCGCCGGGGGAGCGGCGCCGTGGGAGGCGTCGACCGGATGCGACGCGGGCCCGGGGGTGCTCTCGGCCATCAGATACCTCCCACGAAAAGGCGGGGGGTGGTCTCGGCCATCAGATACCTCCCACGAAAAGGCGGGGGGTGGTCTCGGCCATCAGATACCTCCCACGAAGCGGCCGGGGGCGAAGCGGTGATCCGGGTCGAACCGGTCCTTCACCCGGCGCATCAGATCGAGCCCCGGCACCGGGCCCCACATGTCGATCCCGTCCCGTGCGGCGGGTGGCGCGATCAGCACGACAGCGTGACCACCGGCCGCCGTGGCCGCCGCCCGCAACAGGTTCACGACATCGGCGACCTGGCCGGGCTGTCCCGGCGTGGCGGCGGGGGAGGGGACGCCGGCGTAGAGGACCCCGGTCCCGGCGGAGCCGCGGATCGTCAGGCCCGCCTCGACGGCCGCACGGACCAGGGCGGGGACGGCGGCGAGGGTGCAGGTCAGCTTGAGCGCCAGGGACGGGCTGTCGGCGGGCCACGGTGGGGTGTCCCACCACGGGGGCGGGGCGCCGGTCACCTCGCCGTCGAGGAGCCGGGCCACGGTGGCGGCCCGGGCGCGGACACCGGCCTCGGTGCCCTCCAGGAGCACCGCGAGCTCCGGGGCGGCGCCGGGCGCGGCGCTGACCTCCAGAGCGCTGGCAGCGAATTGGCCGGCCAGGATGTTCGCCGCGTGGGTGGGCGGGGCGTTCGAGCGTACGAATGCGGCGAAAAGAGGGACCGGATGCAACCGGAAGACGCACTCGGTGATCAGCCCGAGCGTGCCTTGCGATCCGGTGTAGAGCTTGCCCAGATCGTATCCGGCGACGTTCTTGACCACCTTGCCGCCGGATTTCGTGATCCGGCCGTCCGGCCGGACGACGGTGATGCCGATCAGCAGGTCGCGGGCCGTGCCGTAGCGCAGACGCCGCGGGCCGGAGGCGTTCGCCGCGACCGTGCCCCCGGCCGTCGCCGCCGGTGGCGCGTCCAGCGCGAGCTGCTGGCCGGGCAGATCGTGCAGCTCGGCCATCGGGGTGCCGGCCTTGACCACGGTGATCAGGTCGCCGGCCGCGTGTTCGACGACCCCGGCCAGCCGTCGCGTGTCGATGATCAGGTCGAGCCGGCGGGGCGGTGGCCCTTGCTGCACCTTCGTGCCGCCGCCGCGCACCACCACCGTCAGATCGCGGCTCGCGGCGATCAGCGCGGCCGCCTCCTCGGTGGTGGCCGGCGCCGCGACCAGGCGGGCCGGGACCCCGGCGATGACGTCGCCGTCGCCGGCCTCGACCGCGAGATCGTCGAGAACGCTCACCGGCGGCCTCCGAACGCTCGAACCCCTGCGCGGGTGGGCATCAGAAGACCTCCGCCACGCCGGCCTCCTGCAGCGGAGGGGCGCCGCGGTGGCGGCCCGGCCGCTCGCCGCACAGCCGTGGGGTGGGGAAGACCTTGCCCGGGTTGGCGATGCCGTCCGGGTCGAAGGCGCATCTGACCAGCTGCATCGTGTCGAGGTCGTCGTCGGTGAACATGCGCGGCATGTAGCGGGCCTTGTCGACGCCGACACCGTGTTCGCCGGTGATCGAGCCGCCGTGCTCGATGCACAGGTCGAGGATGGCGCCGGAGACGGTCTCGGCGCGGCCCGCCTCCCCGGGGACGTCGTCGTCGAAGAGCACCAGCGGATGCAGGTTTCCGTCGCCGGCGTGGAAGACGTTGGCGACCCGGACGCCGTGGTCGGCGGCCACCTCGTTGATGCGGCGCAGCACCGTCGGCAGCGCGGTCCGCGGGATCACCCCGTCCTGGACGATGTAGTCGGGGCTGATCCGGCCGACCGCCGCGAACGCCGACTTGCGGCCCCGCCAGATCAGCTGCCGCTCGGTGTCGTCGGCGGCGACCCGGGTCTCGAAGGCGCCGTTGTCCGTGCAGAGCCGGCTGACCTCGTCGAACTGCGCGTCGACCTCGGCGGCCGGGCCGTCCAGCTCGACGATGAGGACGGCGCCCGCCCCGGCCGGATAGCCGCAGTGGACGGCGGCCTCGGCGGCCTCGATGGAGAGCGCGTCCATCATCTCGATCGCGGCCGGCACCACCCCGGCCGCGATGATCGCCGAGGTGGCGGCCCCGGCCTGGTCGGTGCTCGGGAACGCGGCGAGCAGCGTGCGGACCGTCTCCGGCAGCCGCGTCAGCCGGACCGTGACCTCGGTGGCGACGCCCAGCGTTCCCTCCGAGCCGACGAAGGCGCCGAGCAGGTCATACCCCGGGGTGTCCGGCGCCGCGCCGCCGAGCCGGACCAGATCGCCGTCCGGAGTGACCACCTGCAGGCCGGTGACGTGGTTGGTGGTGAAGCCGTACTTCAGACAGTGCGCGCCGCCCGAGTTCTCCGCCACGTTGCCGCCGATCGAGCAGATCTGCTGGCTGGACGGGTCGGGCGCGTAGTAGTAGCCGTGCGGCGTCGCGGCCTGCGTCACCTGAAGGTTGATCACGCCCGGCTGGACCACGGCACGCTCGTCCTCCGGCCGCACCGCCAGGATGTCGCGCAGCTGGGAGGTGACGATGAGGACGCCGTCCGCGTGCGGGAGCGCCCCGCCGGACAGCCCGGTGCCCGAGCCGCGGGCCACGAACGGCACCCGCTCCTCGGCACAGGCCCGGACCACGGCGGCGACCTGAGCCGCCGAACGGGGAAGGACGACCACCGCGGGCACGACCTTGTAGTGGGCCAGGCCGTCGCACTCGTAGGTCCGCAGCCGTTGCCGGTCGGTGATCAGCTGCTCCGGGGCCAGCTCGGCGCGCAGCCGCGACAAAAGGGTCATCCGAACCTCCTCGGCACCATTGCCCACCGCCACGCTAACCGTCATCGGCGTCCGGCGCGACGGGCGGAATCGAACCTGTGGACAACCGGTCGGTGCCGAGGGCGTCACCGCCTGTGGATACTTTTCCGCCGGGTTCCGGCGTCTGCCAAGATGGCCGGATGTTCCTGACCGCCAGACCCGTCCGTGCCGCTCTGGGCGCCGCTTGTGCCCTGGTCATGGCGGCCGGGTGCAGTTCCTCCGACGAGCCCGGCCCGGATGCCGGGCTGATCACCGTGACCACCATGCGGGGCGCCTTCCTGCAGCCCGCCGAGATCGGCCCGGCGTGGGCCGCGCCGGAGGAGAGCGCCGCCCCGCAGACGCTCGTCAGCTTCTGCGGCGGCACGAGCGTGCCGCCGCAGACGCCGCCCGGCGCGGAGCTGGTCTACTCCAACGCGGCCGACGAGGGGGAGAAGGGCGCGCAGACGCTCCAGCAGTCCGCCCTGGTCTACGGCGACGCCGACAGCGCCACCGCCGGCCTGTCGCTGCTGCGCACCGTGGCCGACCAGTGCCCGAAGTCGTCCGAGGTGCCGGCGGCCGTGACCGCCGACCGCAATGAGCCCGCCTACACCGAGACCGTCGAGATCCGCGAGCTGGACGAGGGTGGCTGGACCGGGTTCGTCATCGTGCGCCACAAGCTCTACGAGGCGGCCCACCCCGGCACCGCCGACGTCGCCGTGGCCGTGCTGCGCACCCGCAACGTGGTGCTCGTCGACAGCTACGCCATCTATCAGTTGAACAACGGGAGTCCCGCGCCGAACTTCGAGACCGACTGGAAGCGGCTCGTCGGATCGGTCGTCAAGCGCGTGGGATAGACACGGCGACGATCGTCGTCTAATGTTCGCGGTGCGCCGTTGCGAGTTCTTCCCCCGTGGAATTCGCAGCGGCGCTCTTATTTTTCGCCGTGAACCGTGCCGGCGTCCCCTCCGCACCACGCGATCAGCAGTCGCCTACTGGTCGTCTGCCACCGTCCGTGCTCGTTACTGCGCGGAGAGAGCGCATACCGCTCAGTGATGGCCGTACCCCTGTGGAAAAAGCCACGGGACTGTTAACTATTCACTGCCGTCATGCTTAGCCTTACGAATCCCAGGGCAGGACTGGGTATCCGCCGCGGATTCTTAGCCGGGAGGTAAGGCATGAAGTTCGTCTACGACTTCGCCGAGGGCAACAAGGACCTCAAGGATCTGCTGGGTGGCAAGGGCGCCAATCTCGCGGAGATGACCAATCTGGGCCTGCCCGTGCCTCCCGGCTTCACCATCACCACCGAGGCGTGCCAGCAGTACCTTCGCAACGGCACCCACGTCGACGGCCTGGCCGCCGAGATCGACGCGCATCTCGCCGCGCTCGAGGAGACGATGGGCCGGCGCCTCGGCGACCCGGCCGATCCGCTGCTCGTGTCGGTGCGGTCCGGCGCCAAGTTCTCCATGCCCGGCATGATGGAGACCGTCCTCAACGTCGGCCTCAACGACGCGTCCGTGGCCGGGCTGTCCCGGCAGGCCGGCGGCAACGACCGGTTCGCGTGGGACTCGTACCGCCGGCTCATCCAGATGTTCGGCAAGACGGTCTGTGACGTGCCCGGCCACGAGTTCGAGAAGGCGCTCGACGACGCCAAGGCGGCCAAGGGGGTCCGCGACGACGTGCAGCTCGACGCCGGCGACCTGCGGGCGCTGGTCACGGCGTACAAGAGAGTGTTCGCCAAGCACACCGGCCACGAGTTCCCGCAGGACCCGCGCGAGCAGCTCGACCTCGCCACCGAGGCGGTGTTCCGCTCGTGGAACGCCGATCGTGCCGTCCTCTACCGCCGCCAGGAACGCATCCCCACCGACCTGGGCACGGCGGTCAACGTGGTCGCCATGGTCTTCGGCAACCTGGGCGCCGACTCCGGTACCGGCGTCGCCTTCACCCGCGACCCGGCCACCGGCGAGCAGGGTGTCTACGGCGACTACCTGTCCGACGCGCAGGGCGAGGACGTGGTCGCCGGCATCCGCAACACGCTGCCGCTGGCCGACCTGGAACGGCTCGACAAACGGTCGTACGACGAGCTGATGCAGATCATGGCCACCCTGGAGGGCCACTACCGGGACCTGTGCGACATCGAGTTCACCATCGAGCGCGGCAAGCTGTGGATGCTGCAGACCCGGGTCGGCAAGCGCACCGCGGCCGCCGCGTTCACCATCGCCGCCCAGCTCGTCGACGAGGGCGTCATCGACCTCGACGAGGCGCTGCACCGGGTCAGCGGCGCCCAGCTCGCCCAGCTGATGTTCCCCCGCTTCGACCTGTCCGCCGCGCCGTCGTCCCTGACCCGGGGTGTCGGCGCGTCCCCGGGCGCCGCCTACGGCCAGGTCGTCTTCACCTCGGCCCGCGCGGTCGAGGTGGCCGCCTCCGGCACCCCGGTGATCCTCGTCCGGCGGGAGACGAATCCCGACGACCTGCCCGGCATGATCGCCGCCAACGGCATCCTCACCAGCCGCGGCGGCAAGACGTCGCACGCCGCCGTCGTGGCGCGTGGCATGGGCAAGACCTGCGTCTGCGGCGCCGACGAGATGGAGGTCGGCCGTGACTCGTTCACGATCGGCTCGGAAACCGTCCGGGAGGGCGACACCATCTCCATCGACGGCACCACCGGCCGCGTCTACCTCGGCGAGATCCCGGTCCGGCCCAGCGAGGTCGTGCAGTACTTCGAAGGCGACCTCGACCCGGCCAACGCCAATGATCCACTGGTCGCGGCGGTGCACCGGATCATCACGCACGCCGACGCGAAACGCCGCCTCAGGGTACGCACCAACGCCGACACCGGCCTCGACGCCGCCCGCGCCCGCCGCTTCGGCGCCCAGGGCATCGGCCTGTGCCGCACCGAGCACATGTTCCTCGGCGACCGCCGTGAACTGGTCGAACGCCTCATCCTGGCGCGCAACGAGGCGGAACGCAACGACGCCCTCGCCGCCCTCCAGCCGCTGCAGCGCGCCGACTTCCTGGAGATCTTCCGGGAGATGAACGGGCTGCCCGTCACCATCCGGCTCATCGACCCGCCGCTGCACGAGTTCCTGCCGTCCCTCGAGGAACTCGCCGTCAAGGTCGCCGTCCAGCACGAACACGGCCGGCGCGTCGAACACGACGAGCAGCTCCTCGCCGCCGTCCGCCGCATGCACGAGCAGAACCCGATGCTGGGCCTGCGTGGCGTACGCCTCGGCCTGGTCATCCCCGGCCTCTTCGCCATGCAGGTCCGGGCCATCGCCGAGGCTGCCGACACCCTCGCCGCCGAGGGCGGCCGGCCCCGCCCCGAGATCATGGTCCCGCTCGTCGGCGCCGTCCAGGAGCTGGAGACGGTCCGCACCGAAGCCGAGAAGATCATCTCGTCGATCGTCGGCGACTCCGGCGTCGACATCCTGATCGGCACCATGATCGAGGTCCCGCGGGCCGCCCTGACCGCCGGCCAGATCGCCGAGGCCGCCGAGTTCTTCTCCTTCGGCACCAACGATCTCACCCAGATGGCCTGGGGTTTCTCCCGCGACGACGTCGAAGGCGCGTTCTTCTGGCGCTACCTCGAACTCGGCATCTTCGGCATCTCCCCGTTCGAGTCGATCGACGCCGACGGCGTCGGCCGCCTGGTCCGCATCGCCACCGAGGAGGGCCGCGCCGCCCGCCCCGGCCTCAAACTGGGCGTCTGCGGCGAACACGGCGGCGACCCCGACTCCGTCCACTTCTTCCACGAGGTGGGCCTCGACTACGTCTCCTGCTCGCCGTTCCGCGTCCCGATCGCCCGCCTCGAAGCCGGACGGGCCGCCGTCACGGCGGAAGGCTCCGACCACCGCTGACCGTCACCCTCAGCCGGTCGGTGGGCGGGGGGCGGTTCGTTCCGCGCCCACCGAACCCTGTGCGGTACGGGCCGGGCCGTCCCGTCGAACCACACCTCCCGGACCACACCGCGAGGCTGCGGCGACACCGGACCGCAGCGCGCCTCACGGGCGTATGCGGTGGTCACCGCGGTCCCGCTCCCGCCGCGGCGGTGTTCGCCCGTCGTGCTCGTCGTGGTGTCGCGCGCGTGTCGGTGCTCGTCGTGGTGTCTGCTCGCCTGTCGCGCTCGTCGCGGTGTTGCTGGCGTCGCGGTGTTGCCGGCCTTCCGTGCTCGTCGCGGTGTTGCTCGCCTTCCCGCGTGCGGGTGTTCGCGGCGTGATCCGGCGGAAAATGTCGTAGGGCGGGTCTAGCGTCCGAGGGGACGGTGTCAACGACGACGATGGAGCGACCCCAGATGACGTCCACGCTCAACCCGTATCTGACATTTGACGGCAAGGCGCGGGAGGCCGTCGAGTTCTACCACGCGATCTTCGGCGGCGAGCTCAAGGTCAGCACGTTCGGCGAGTTCGGCAACCCCGACCCCGCGTCGGCCGATCTGGTCATGCACGCGCAGCTGGAGACCCCGCAGGGCTACACGCTGATGGCGTCCGACTGCCCGCCCGGTATGGAGTACAAGCCGGGCGAGAACATCACGGTCAGCTTGAGCGGCTCCGACGGCGACATGCTGCGCGGCGCCTGGGAGAAGCTCTCCGCGGACGGCCAGGTCCGGGTGCCCTTGGAGAAGCAGATGTGGGGCGACGAGTTCGGCCAGCTGATCGACCGTTTCGGCATCCCATGGATGGTCAACATCACCCAGTGACGTCCGGCCGGACGTGGGCGGAGGCCGCTCACGTCCGGGTTCCCGGTGGTGGGCGGTGGCCGCTCACGTCCGGGTTCCCAGTGGTGGGCGGTGGCCGCTCACGCCCGGTCCCCCGTCGTGGGCGGTGGCCGCTCACGCCCGGTCTTCGGTCAGACCGCCGCCTCCAGAGCCTCGCGGATCGGCCGCAGTGCGGAGAGCGCCTTCGGCAGGCCGTCCTCCCACAGCTCACTCCACTCGGAGCCGTCGCCGGCGACCCGGTCCAGGGCGCGCAGCGCGAGCGCGGGCAGATCGTCCGGCAGCACGAGCGTCTCGCCGGCGGTCACGAAGCCGGGGGCGTAGGCAGAGGTCAGCGGCGTGCCGGTCGGCAGTTGGGAGGCGACGACCGCGGCTGCGGCGACGGCTTGATTGGCCACGTCCGCCTCGACGTATTCCCCTTCGCGCAGCACCTCCTCGAGGGTCTCCCGGATCAGGGCGGCCCGCCGTCCCGGGGCCGCGTCCTGCAGATCGCCGCTCCAGTCAGCGGCGTCGTCGTTGTCGAAGGGCCCGAAATCCCACGTACCCATTGCGTTCCCTCCGGTGAGTCCTGAGCGTGTGTCGGCCCGGCCGGCCCCGTCCGCCCGGTCACCGGTGAATCCTCACCCGGAACGGCCGCCGTGGCGCGGCGCCGCACCGGCGCGACGGCCGCCGACCGAGTATCGGCAGCCTCACCCACCCGCGCCGATGCGGCCGCCTCCGGCCGTGTGCTGGCAGGATGGCCGGCCGCGCCGATGCGGCCGCCTCCGGCCGTGTGCTGGCAGGATGGCCGGCCGCGCCGATGCGGGCGTCTCCGGTCGTGTGCTGGCAGGATGGCCGGCCGCGCCGATGCGGGCGTCTCCGGTCGTGTGCCGGCGGGATGGTCGCCCGCGCCGCGTGACCGTTGCGGCCGGGGCGGCGGCTAGATCATCCGGCGGCGGACCCGCCACACCACCACGCCGATCAGGGCCACCGCGACGGTGACGAAGAGGGCCGCCTCGATGAGCTGAAACCTCCAGAACCGGTCAGCCGGGTGGTAGACCCCGAACTGCTGGATGCCCCGCGCGTGCAGGAGCTGGAGGAGATCGGCGCCGGCCCGATCGGCGGCGTCCTTCAGCTCGTAGTACTCGCTCGAGCTCAGCCTGCGCCCGGTCGCGTCCGCGTAGCCGTGCTCGATCGTCCAGTCGGCGAAACCGGACACGGGCCGGTGACCTACCTGGTCCGCCGGGCCGTCTGCCCCGACCGGCTCCATGGCGGTGAGCGGCGTGGCGTAGGCGGGGCGGGCCAGCAACGCCACCGGCATCCTGGTGGCGAGGAACGCCCCGAACGCGACGCCGAACGCGGGCAGGCTGCGCCGCAGGATCGCCCCGGCGGCGGTGGCCACCGCGAAGGCGAACAGCGCGTACGCAACCGGAACGAGGCCCTCCAGATCGAAGGCGTCGTACTGGAAACGCCCCTCCCAGGTGTCGAACGGCTGGCGGAACCAGGTGAGTACCGCTGTGAACATGCCGGTGAGCACGACCGTGACGCCGGCCAGCGCCGTGAGCTTGGCCGCGAGCCAGCGCATCCGCGGCACGCCTTGTGTCCAGGCCAGCTGCCAGGTGCCTTCCTCCAGCTCCCGCGCCAGCAGGGGCGCGCCAAGGAACGCGCCGATGAGGACCGGGACCAGGTAGAAGGCCGCCAGAAGGTTCTCGACGAACCCGTACTCCTCGTCGAGCCGGCGGAACGAGGTGGTGCAGGCGTCGCTCAGCCCGGCCTCTCCCGCGCACCGCGCGGAGCCGCCGGGAAACAGGGCGTGGGCCTGCGTGCCGAGCACGAGCAGGGTCACGCCGAACACGGCGAGGAGCAGACCCAGGACGCAGACCTCGGTACGGTGCTGGCGCCAGATCAGCCAGGTCATGCCGTCACCACCGGCGTGACCGCGGCGCTCGGCGCGGAGGTGCGGCGTAGGTACGCCAGCACCAGATCCTCCAGCGTGACCGGCTGTGCCTGCCAGCCGGGCGCGACCGGGATCGCGCCGTCGCGTACCAGAAGGGTGGTGTGCCGGTCGCTGTGGACGGCCTCCACGACGGTGCCGGTCCGGTCGAGGTCGGTGGACGTGCGCGGGCCGACGAGCAGCCGGTGTTCGGTGAGGAGGGTGTCGATGTCGCCGGTGAGCGTGACCCGGCCCTGGTCGAGCACGACCAAGTGGTCGCAGACGCGCTCCAGCTCGTGCACGACGTGCGAGGAGAACAGGACGGTCACGCCACCTTCGGCCACCGCGCCCATCAGGACCTGGAGGAACTCGTGCCGGGCCAGCGGGTCGAGGCTGGCCACCGGCTCGTCGAGGACCAGCAGGTCCGGCCGCTTCGCCAGGGCCAGAGCCAGCGCGACCTGGGCCTGCTGCCCGCCGGAGAGCATGCCGGCCCGGCGGGCGAGCGGGATGCCCAGCTTCGCCAGCCGGCGCTCGGCCAGCCCCTGGTCGAAGCGCGGGTTGCAGGCCCGGCCGAAGCGGAGCATCTCGGCGACGGTGAACCGCTTGTACAACGGGTGGTCCTGGGCCAGGAACCCGACCCGGGACAGGGTCTGCGGGGTGCCGGCGGTGACGTCGTGGCCGAGGACCTCCACCGTGCCGGTGCTCGGCGCGAGCAACCCGACGACCAGGCGCAGCAGCGTGGTCTTGCCCGCGCCGTTCGGCCCGACCAGGGCGATCACACCGCCCGCCGGCAGGGCCAGGGTACAGTCACGCAGCGCCCACGCCTTCCGGTATCGCTTGCCCATGCCGTCCGTGCGCAGCGCGAACTCGGGTGCTGTCACGCCACGTCCTCGTTCCTGGTCTGCCGGTGAACAGAGGTGAAGAGGGCCTCGACCGCCTGCTCGTCGAGGCCCGCCGCATACGCCCGGCGCAGCCAGGTCGCCAGGCCACGGCGCAGCGACGTGTAGGTCGAGGCCGGCATCGCGGCCGACTGCTGCTCGTTGACGAACGTGCCCTGGCCGGGCCGGCCGGTGACCAGATCCTCGTGCTCCATCTGCCGGTACGCCTTGGCGACGGTGTTCGGATTGATCGCCAGGTCCTCGACCACCTCGCGGATGAGCGGGAGGCGGTCGCCGGGCTGAAGGAAGCCCAGCAGCACCGCCTGGCGGACCTGCTGGACGAGCTGCAGGTACGGCGGCACGCCGGAGTGGGTGTCGAGCCGGAAGACGAACACAGGGACCCCTTACTGTTTTGCTAGGAAGATAGTAAAGCACCGGATCGGTGGTCAGGGAATACGGCGCGACGGGGCGGCCGGCCGGATGTCATCCCGGCGGGGGACGCTCGATCGGTCGGTGCTGCCGCCCTCGATGTCGTCAGGCCGGGCCGGGGTGGTGCCGGAGCACGCCGGTCACCTCACGCTCCGTGTCCATCGTGGCGATACTCACGCTCCGTGTCGTACTTCCGACACGCTCCGCCAATGGCGCGAAAACGCCCGGAATTGTTGGCCTGATCGCGTTTTGGCATGTCGTGACACGCACCGTTTGTAGTGGATCGGTCGATCTGAGGCATGTGGATCAACTGTGGCGGTCACCACGTAACGCAATCGGGGGGTTAACTGTCTGAATAAAGCGGTGCATAGAATCCTCGCGAATTCAGCACCGGACGAGTCAAGGGGCTCGCCCTGCCGCCGCGCGGCAGCGGTGCTGACGAGGGGGAGAGCTACGTGACGGTCGAACGGCCGGTCCGCGACTGGAACGGCCTGGTCATTCCGGAACCAGGGGTCTACACCCTGGACGAGGCGCACAAACGAATCGGATTCGTGGCGCAGCACATGATGGTCAGTCCGATCCGGGGGGAATTCGCACAAGGCGCCGCGACGATCGTCGTGGCCACTGATCCGCTGCGCTCCTCGGTGAGCGCTTCCATCCGTACCGACAGCATCAACACCCACAACCCGGAACGGGACACGCATCTGTCCAGCCCGGACTTTCTCGACGTCGCGCGTTATCCGACGATCGAGTACCGCAGCACCGGCATCGCCTGGGAGACGGAGAACGACCCGATCTTCAACTGGGCGCGGCTCCGCAACAACCCGCTGGGCCGCCGCGGTACCCTCGCCGACCTGCCGCCCGCGGCCACCCGTCCCTCCGGTCGCTTCGTGATCCACGGCCACCTGACGGTCAAGGCCGTGACCAGGCCGATCGACATGCACATGGAGTTCGGCGGCGCACGGCGTGATCCTTACGGCCGGGACATCTTCGGCTTCAGCGCCACCGCCGAACTGGACCGCGAGGACTACGGCCTGCTGTGGAACGTCGTCCTGGAGTCCGGTGGTGTCCTGGTCGGCAAGAAGATCCGCATCGAACTGGCCGGCGAAGCCATCCGCAACGCCTGAGCGTCCCGCAATGCCGGCGAAGGCATCCGCAACGCCGGAACGTCCCCGCAACGCCGGAGTGCCCCACGGCGCCAGGGTCCCCGATCTGCCAGGCCGCGGAGGGTGCATCTGAGGCCGTCCGTCTTCGGCCCGCATCTTTCTCGGAGACGGGTCCGGTGCGGGCGGTGGGCCGGCGCGGGGCGACCAGCTGTGACAGGGGCCGGTCGCCCCGCGGCGTGCGATCAGCCCTCGTAGTAGGGGTCGTAATCCTCGTCCGGCTCCGGCGGAAGGGGCGGCAGATCGGTGTCGTCGGACGTCGCCGTCCGCGGACGGCCGCCGCGCGGGGATCCGCTCCGCGGAGAGGGCCCGCTCGGGGCGGGCGACACCGTTACGGACGCCGCCGGGGAGGGCACGGCGGATCCTGACGGCCTGGACGTGGGGGCGGCGGGTCCGGCCGGATCGGCGGATGCGGCACGGGCCGGGTCCGCCGCGGCGGCCGGGGTCACGGCGAACAGGGAACCCGGCTCCTCGGCCGAGAACCCGGCCGCCGCCGCGGGCACCGGCGGCGGCCCGGACGCCGAGGCCGGCGCGGTCGGAGCGGCGGCGATGACATCGTCGCCGCGGACGGTGGCCAGGACCGCGTCGCCGAATTTCGTCAACTTGCTCTGGCCGACACCGCTCACCGTGCCCAGCTGCGCCAGAGTTGTCGGCGCGAGGGCCGCGATGGCCCGCAACGTCGCATCGTGGAAGATCACGTAGGCGGGGACCGCCTGCTCCTTGGCGGTGGCCGCACGCCAGTTGCGCAGCCGCTCGAACAGCGCCGTGCCCTCCGGCGAGAGATCGACCGGTGCCGCCTTGGTGGTGGCCGACGGGGCACCGGAGGAGCGTGTCCCGCTCCGGGAACCGCGCGGCGCCTCCCGGCGCATCAGCAGTTTCCGCTCGCCGCGCAGCACCTCGCCGCTGCGGGCCGTCAGGGCCAGCGTCTGATGGCTGGGCTCGACGGCGAGGAAGTCGCCGGCCAGCAGCTGCCGGACCACGTTGCGCCACTCGACCTCGCTGAGGTCGGCGCCGATGCCGAAGACCGACAGCTCGTCGTGCCGGAAGCGGCTGATCTTGTCGGTACGTTTGCCGAGCAGGATGTCGATCGAGTGCTGGGCACCGAACCGCTGGTTGCGCTCCTTGTGCAGGCGGAACACCGTGGACAGCAGTTTCTGCGCGGGAACCGTGCCGTCCCACGACTCCGGCGGAGCCAGGCACGTGTCGCAGTTGCCGCAGGTGGCCGGCGCGTCCTGACCGAAATACTGCAGGATCTGCGCGCGCCGGCAGGTGACGCTCTCGCAGAGGGCCAGCATGGCGTCGAGGTGACGGCCGGCGTTGCGACGGTACGCCAGATCGCCCTCCGAACTCTCGATCATGCGCCGTTGCTGCATCACGTCCTGCAACCCGTACGCCAGCCAGGCGGTCGACGGCATCCCGTCCCGCCCGGCACGCCCGGTCTCCTGGTAATACCCTTCGAGGGATTTCGGCAGGTCCAGATGGGCCACGAACCGCACGTCGGGCTTGTCGATCCCCATGCCGAAGGCGATCGTCGCGACCATGACCAGGCCGTCCTCGCGCAGGAACCGGGCCTGGTTGGCGGCGCGGGTCCGGGCGTCGAGGCCCGCGTGGTACGGCAGAGCCGGAATCCCGTTCGACGAGAGGAACTCCGCGTGTTTCTCCACCGACGCACGGGACAGGCAGTAGACGATCCCGGAGTCGCCGGCGTGCTCGGTGCGCAGCAGGTCGAGCAGCTGGCGGGCCGGATTGTTCTTGCCGACGATCCGGTACTGGATGTTGGGCCGGTCGAAGCTGGCGGTGAAGTGCCGGGCCTCGGTCAGCCGCAGCCGGGTGGCGATCTCGTCACGGGTGGCCGGGGTGGCGGTGGCGGTCAGCGCGATCCGAGGCACGTCGGGCCAGCGCTCGTGCAGCATCGACAGGGCCAGGTAGTCGGGCCGGAAGTCGTGCCCCCACTGCGACACACAGTGTGCCTCGTCGATGGCGAACAGCGAGATCTTGCCCCGGTCGAGCAGCCGCTGAACGGCGGCGGTGCCGAGGCCCTCGGGCGCGACGTAGAGCAGGTCGAGCTCACCGGCCACGAACTCGGCCTCGACCAGCCGCCGCTCGTCGAGATCCTGCGAGGAGTTGATGAAGTCGGCCCGCACCCCGAGCGTGCGCAACGCGTCGACCTGGTCCTGCATGAGCGCGATCAGCGGCGAGATCACCACACCGGTGCCGGGACGGACCAGGGCCGGGATCTGGTAGCACAGCGATTTGCCGCCGCCGGTCGGCATCAGCACCAGCGCGTCGCCGCCGTCGATGACGTGCTGGACGATGGCGGCCTGCTCCCCACGGAACGATGGGTAGCCGAACACACGGTTGAGAGCGTCGGTGGCGCTGGACACGGGGATCGGAGGGGCCTCAGTCACCCCGCGAAGTCTAGAGAGCCGAACGGACGACCGGAGTACGCCCTGTGGATGAACTACCGCCCTGTGGATGACGAAGGCCGCGCCGGGCCCGGAAGCAATAGAGTCCAGTGACCGCGGAAGGACCGGAGCGAGAGGAGCTACAGTGCCGTTGCCGAAGACAGGCCGACGAGGTCGAGGATCCGCCGGGCCGGGCAGCCGGGCGCGGCGACGAGCGCCAGCGGCGTCTTCTCGGCCAGGTGCTGTGCGCTGATCTCGTGCAGCGCCGACACCCCGGCGCTGGCCAGGAAGGTCACGCCGGACAGGTCGACGGTCATCGGCACGGTGCCGCCGCGGCTGCGGCGCAACAGCTCCGCCCGTACCTCGAAGGCGGTGACCGCATCCATCGGACCACCGATCCGGACCCGGGCCTCGTCCCCACCGGGAAGCTCGGTGATCGTCAGGCCGCCGCCCGGCGAAGCCGGCGGGACCGGCGGCGCGGAGAGCAGCCGTGCCGGGCGCAGCAGCGGATGCCGCACGATGGCGACCGTCCCGTTCCCGCCCGGCTCGACCCGCAGGCTCTGCACCAGCTGGGCGGTGAGCGCGAGACCACGCCCGCGGGTCGCCCGGCGTTCCGGCGCCCGCCACCCGCCGCTGTCCGTGACCGTCGCCTCGACCAGCCCGGACGCCAGCAGCCGGGCCCGGATCCCGACCGTGTCGCCGCCGCCGTGCTCGATCGCGTTGGTGACCAGCTCACCGAGCGCGTGCTGGAGCACGAAGACGTCCTCGCCGGCGGCCCCCACGGCGTCCAGCCAGGCGCCGATCGCCCGCCGCGACCCGGCCAGGACCTCCGGCTGCGCCGGCAGATCAAGGGCCAGCGGGGGTACGACCGGAATGCGCTGAGCCGCCAGCAGGGTGATGTCGTCGGCGTGCCCACCCGAGCGGACCAGCAGTTCCAGCGTCTGTGTGCAGACCCGTTCCGCCCCGGTCGCCGACGGATCGTGCAGGGCCCGTCCGGCCGCGGCGTCGGTGGCCACCCGGGCGAACTCGGCGTCCGGGTCGGCGGCGGCGCCGGGCCGTTCGAGCACCCCGTCGGTGTAGAGCAGCAGCGTCTCGCCGGGACCGAGCCGGTCGTGGCGGACCGGGAAGGAGCCGCCGGTGCCGAGCGGGGCGCCCCCGGTGCCGTCGAGGTGGCGGGCCGGCCCGTCCACCGGGATGACCAGCGGCGACGGGTGCCCGGCCGTGCAGTACGCCAGCTCCCCGCTGCCCGTGTCCAGCACCGCCAGGGCGACCGTCGCCGCGTACGCCGCACGCACCCGCCCGGCCAGCCGGTCGGCCGCGGTGAGCGCCTCGGTGACGCTCGCCCCGGCGTCGAGCCGTTCCTGCAGGACCGCCCGCAGTTGCCCCATCACCCCGGACGCGGTCACCCCGTGGCCGACCACGTCGCCGGTGACCAGCGCGATCCGTCCGTCCGGGGTGGTCACGGCGTCGTACCAGTCGCCGCCGGCCCGGGTGCCGGCGTCGGCCAGCAGATACGCCGCCGCCACCTGCAGCCCGGGCAGCACCGGCAGGCCGGCCGGCAGCAGCTCCCGCTGGAGCGCGTCGATCACATCGCGGGTCTGCTCGTAGCGGCGGCGCTGCCGGTCCGCCTCGGCCTCGGCGGCCCGCCGCTCCAGCGCCAGCTCGGTGACGTCGAACGCGGCCCCGATCACGCCGCGCACCGTCCCGTCCGGGTGCCGCCACGGGACCAGCGCGAACGTCGCGAACATCTCCCCGACCGAACCGTCCGGCTGGTCCAGATGGACCCGCCACTGCCGGCCGCTGATCGACTCCCCGGTGCGGTACACCTGGTGGAACGCGTCCAGGAACTGCTGCCCGGACAGGTCACTGAGGACTTCGCGGACGGTCCGGCCGACGAGCTCACGCCCGGGCAGGACCGCCCGTGTCGCCGCGTTGCCGCCGACGACCACCAGGTCCGGCCCCTCGGACACGATGACGATGAACGGCAGCTGGTCGACCGCGGCGATCATCGCCGCCCGGTCGTCCGGCTCCGCACTGTCCCACCCCGTCATCCTGCCCATCGTGCCGGACCGGCGGGCCGAACGCGCCGAACGTCACTCGGCCAGGGGCAGATCGATGGTGTGAGCCGTGTGCGACGCCTTCACCGACAGGTAACGGACGTTGGCCGCCGACAGGTGCACGCCGGTCGGGATCCGCTGGGTCACGTCGATGCCCAGGTCGGCGAGCTGGCCGGCCTTGTCCGGGTTGTTGGAGAGCAGCCGGATCCGGGTCGCGCCCAGGCCCAGCAGCATCTGCGCGGCCGCCGTGTAGTCACGCTCGTCCTCGCCCCGGCCGAGCGCCACGTTCGCCTCGTAGGTGTCGAGGCCGTCGTCCTGCAGGGCGTAGGCGTCGAGTTTCGCGTACAGGCCGATGCCCCGGCCCTCCTGGCGCAGGTAGAGCAGGAAACCGCCCTGCTCGGCGATCCGCTCCACCGCCTCGCGCAGCTGCGGCCCGCAGTCGCAGCGCTGGCTGCCGAACACGTCGCCGGTCAGGCACTCGCTGTGCGGCCGGACCAGCGGGGCCCGCCCGCCGGCCGCGGACTTGGTCAGGGCCCGTTGCCAGTCACCGAGGCCGAGCGCGAGATGCTCCTTGCCGTCGGCCAGCCCGTCGAAGGTCATCACCCGGGCGGTGGTGGCGTATCCGTCGGGGAACCGCAGCGGCACAGTCACCTGCCGCCGGATGCTGGCCTTGGTAACGGTCGTGGCTTCGAACATCGGTCCTCCTCGTGTGGTTCCCGCCGAACTCGGCGCACCGCTTGATCCTCTGCCCAGACTTCGGCTTCCGCACGCGGGGATTATGGTGAGGGCCGATACCTGGAGGCGTCATCGGTGGCTGAGCGTCCTTACACCTTGCTGAGTTGTGGCATGTCCATCGACGGTTATCTCGACGATGCGGGGGATGAGCGGTTGCTCCTCTCCAACGACGCCGACTTCGACCGGGTCGACGCGGAGCGCGCCGGGTGCGACGCGATCCTGGTCGGCGCCGGGACGATCCGTCAGGACAATCCGCGGCTGCTGGTGCGCTCCGCGGCCCGGCGCGCCGAGCGGGTCGCCCGCGGGCAGGCGCCCGACCCGGTGAAGGTCACCGTGACCGGCAGTTGTGACCTCGACCCGGAGGCGTCGTTCTTCACCACGGGCGAGGCCGACAAACTGGTCTACTGTGCGACGTCGACCGTGGACGACGCGCGCAAGCTGCTCGGCGAGCACGCCACCGTCATCGCCGGCGGCGACCCGGTGGACGTGCGGGTGGTCGCCGCCGACCTGGCCGGGCGTGGCGTGCGCCGGCTCATGGTCGAGGGCGGCGGGCACATGCACACCCAGTTCCTGACCGCCGGGCTCGCCGACGAGCTGCAGCTGGTGGTGGCGCCGTTCTTCGTCGGCGATTCGCGGGCGCCGCGGTTCGTCCACGACGGCGTGTTCCCGTGGGGGCCCGGCAACCGGGCGCGGCTCGCCGAGGTCCGCCAGATCGGCGACGTGGTGCTGCTGCGCTACGCGCTGTCCGAGCGTTTCGGGCGCGAGTGAGCCGCGGGCCGGCCCTGCGAGGAGAGCCGGCCCGGTTGCTCGTGATCCTGCGGTCAAACCGTGACACCACCGGAGTAGGCGGGCTGCCGTGCGCCCACTCGTACCATCGCGGGGATCGTGCGGGTGACCGGAAGCGGCACGACCACCGGGGCCGCCGCCATCGCCGGGGCCGGCTTCTGCACCGGCTGCGGCTGCGGCGCGGCCTTCTCGACGCGCTGCGCCAGCAGCCGCGCCACCAGCACCGCCGCGCCCGGAGCGGCCGCCACGAAGGCCAGGATGCCGTAGGCCACCGCGATCGTCAGACCCTGCGACGCGCTCAGGCCGGCCGCGCCGAACGCCCAGGCCATCACCCCTTCGCGGGGGCCCCAGCCGCCGATGTTCACCGGCAGGCCCATCGCGATCAGCGCGAGCAGCAGCAGCGGCGCCAGCTCCACCAGCGAGGCGGCGCTGCCCGCGGCCCGGGCCGCCACCATGAACGTCGCCAGGTGACCGGCCAGCACCGCCGCCGACGCCACCAGCACACCCGGCCCGTTGCGGCGCGACAGCAGACCCGCGCGGATCTCGCTCATCCCGGTCCGGGCCGCGCCGGCCGCTTTCGACCGCCCGGCCCGCAGCCGGCGCAGACCGAGAACGATCAGAACGGCGGCCATCGCGGCCCCACCGGCGACAGCGGCCACCAGCGGCCCGTGCGCGGCCAGGAGATCAACGACCGGCGAGGGTACGGAGACCAGCACCGCCACACCCACCAGGAGCAGCACGACCTGTCCCGCCGTACGCTCCAGCACCACCGCCCGGACCCCGCGGCCCAGGTCGCCCTCGCCCTTGCCGTGCCGCACCGCCCGGCCGACGTCGCCGAGGATCCCGCCCGGCAGCGCCGCGTTCAGGAACAGCGCCTGGTAGTAGTCGGCGGTCGCGTCCTTCAGCGTCAGCCGCATCCCGAGGCCGCGGGCCACCAGGCACCACCGCCACGCGCTGAGCAGCGTGGTGGCGGCGCCGATGCCCAGCGCCGCCAGCAGCGCGCCCGCGTCGAGAACCCGCAGCCCGTCCAGGAACGCGCCGGTCCCGAGCCGCCACATCACCAGAGCCAGAATGCCGGCGCCACCCATCAGGCGCAGCCAGGCCCAGATCGATCGGTTCACGTCCATCGTCCCCTCGTAGCTTCCGAGGACTAGTACGCCCGGCCGGCGGCCCAGGGTTCACTCGAAGATCGCCAAAACATCCCTGTGCCCCACGGAAGCATCCGGAAGTGCTGCCAGACGGCGTTCCAGATAGTCGCCGGCGGGCAGGTCAGGGCGTTCCTCGGCGGCCGCGCCGACCCAGCCGCGCAGCCATTCGGCGGTCAGCGCGGGCATCGCCGGGCCCAGCCGCCACGGGCTCGGGCGGACCGTGACGGTCGCTCCCGCCTTCGTGAACGCCTCCGCGGCGGCCTCCGGTGCGTCCGGGCCGAGCAGTCGCCGCCCGTCGACCACCCGCCGCTGGTGGGCGTTGAACGCCGCCTCGAACTCGCCGTCCAGCGGGTCGTGCGGGGCCAACTGCACCTCGCCGGTCACCGACAGGGTGAACAGCGCCGGCACCCGGGCCTCGGCGCACACCCCGGCCAGGCGTTCCACCTCCTCGGTGGTGAGCAGGTCCAGCAGCGCCGAACAGGTGACCAGGTCGGCGCCCGCCAGGTCGGCCGGCGTGAGATCGGCGACGTCCAGCCGCTGTGTGCTGACCGTCACCCCCTCCGGCATGCCGGAGGCGGCCCGCGACAGCAGCGCCGGATCGCGGTCGGTCATGATCCAGTGCTGGCCCGGGCCCAGGCGCGGTGACAGCCAGCGGCCCAGCGAGCCGGTGCCGCAGCCCAGGTCACGCACCGTCCGAACCGTGCCGGGCAGCAGGTCCAGCAGGTCGAGCGCCCGCGCGGCGGCGTCGGCCGGCTCCCGCAGCGACAGCCAGGCGGCGCTGAACTCGCCGCTTCCGTCGCTGATCGTCGCCCCTTCGGCGCCACCCGCCTCGCGGCGCCCGCCGTCACCGGCCGGCCCGGCCCCGGCCAGCGGCCCACCCAGCCGTCCCTCCCCGGTCACCAGCGGCGTCCCGGATTCGATCTTGCCGTGCACCTCGGTCATCCGTGCCTCCTCGGCATCATCGTCCTCACCGGCATCGTGCTGTCCTTCAGCGTGCCCGTTCACCCGGTCCGGCCCGTGCGCCTGTCCGCCGCCGTCCTCCGGGTCCTTCCTGCCGTCGTCCTTCAGCCACCGGTCGGCCCGCGTCCTCCGGCCGATGGCACCGCCCGCGTCCTTCGGCCGATGGCACCGCCCGCGTCCTTCGGCCGATGGCACCGCCCGCGTCCTTCGGCCGATGGCACCGCCCGCGTCCTTCGGCCGCCGGCTCCCCGTCGGCCGTCCCCGATGCCGTCCTCCCGGTCCTTCTCCTGTCCGCACCGTGTCGTCGCCGGGTCAGAGGCCGGTGAGCACCCGCGCCAGGCGGCGGGCGGTCTCGTCCCAGCCGGTCAGCGTGTCGCGGCGGGCACGGGCGTGTGCCCTCCACCGGTCCCGCAGCTCACCGTCGGTGAGCCAGTCCCGCAGCGCCCCGGCCAGCGCGTCCCGGTCGTCCGGCGGGATCAGCCTGCCGGGGATGCCGCCGCCGGGCGCGAGACCGAGCGCCTCCGGCACCCCGCCGACGTCCGCGGCCACCACCGGCAGGCCGCGGGCCAGGGCCTCGGTCACCACCATGCCGTACGTCTCGGCCCGCGACGGCAACACGAACAGATCGGCCTCCGCGTACGCCGCGTCGAGTTCCGTTCCGTTCAGCGCGCCGACGAAACGAACGGTGTGTTCGCCCGATCCCGCAATCGCGCGGGTCACCCAGGTGGGAGCCGGCGGGCCGGCCATGTCCAGCGTCAGGGCCACGGGTGGCGCGACGCCGAGCGTGGGCACCCGGCCGGCACCCGCCACGGTGCACGTCCAGGACAGCTCGGGCAGCTGCTGCAGGGCCGTCAGCAGGAGATCCTGGCCCTTGCGCGGGGTCAGCGACGCCACGTTGAGCAGGCGGTGGCCGGTGCGGGAGGGTTCGGCGAGCGGGGCCCGGGCCACGCCGGGGGCGATCGCGTGCACACCGGTGAGCCCGTGCAACTGCTCGACGCGGCGGGCGGCCGGGACACTCGTCGCGATCACCGCGGCGGCCAGGCGCAGGGTTCGCGACTCCAGGGCGCGCAGCTCGGCGGCGTCCTCGTCGGTGAGGCCGGTCTCGTCACCGAGCGGAAGGTGCACCAGAACGGCCAGGCGCAGGCGGGTGGCGTGCGGTGCGAGCAGGTCCGGCACACCGCAGGCGATCAGGCCGTCGAGCAGCGTCAACGAGCCGTCGGGGAGGCCGCAGAGCAGCCCGGCCAGCGCGCGCCGATCCGCCTCCGAGGGCCGCGGCCAGGCGCCCTCGACCAGATGCTCACGCACCTCGAAGGCCGGCAGCGCCACCGTCGCGGGGGGCACGGCCGACGTCCGCGCGGCAACGGCGGGCGTCGAGCGAGGCAGGACACCGTCCTCGGGGGTGGGCACGGTGCCGTCGCCGTGTTCCGGGGCGGGTTCCTGCCTCTTGCGCGCGGCGGGGAGGAGTGGCCGTACCTCCGCGGGGTTTCCGGAAGAGGGACCACCGGAGACCTCTTGCGGGGGGAGGCCCGGAGAGCGGGTCCGGAGGTGCCGGAGGACCTCGCGGTCGTAGCGGTTGCCTCCGCTGGGTGCTGCCGGGTCGTCGATCGACGCCGGCAGCACCGCGTGAAGCGGGAGGGTCACAGGTCTCGCTCGTAGGTGGCCCAGGCGATGTGTGATTCGTGGAGGGTCACGGAGAGGCCGGTCAGGCCGGTGGCGCCGGGGCCGAGCTCGCCGGCCTGGGCGCGGACGGCGAGGCGGTCGGCGATCACCTTGGCCAGGAACTCGGTGGACGTGTTGACGCCGGTGAACTCCGGGTCGTCGTCGAGGTTGCGGTAGGAGAGCCCGGAGCAGATGGTGTGCAGCTGCTCGCTCGCCCGGCCGATGTCGACCACGATGTTGTCGTCGTCCAGCTCGGGGCGGCGGAACGTCGCATCCACCACGAAGGTGGCGCCGTGCAGGCGCTGCGCCGGTCCGAAGACCTCGCCGCTGAAGCTGTGCGCGATCATGATGTGGTCGCGGACGGTGACGCTGAACAAGGGCTACTCCTCAGGTGTGGTTCGGTGCGGTGATACGGGTACCCGATCCGGAAAGATCAAATCGGGTGATCGATGACGTGGCAGAGCGCCTTCAGCGTGCCGTCGGCGAGTCGCGGCAGCACCTGCGGGAGGTCGTCGAAGTCGCTGTGACCGGTGATCAGCGCGTCGAACCTCGGGTCCTGGAGCAGGTCGAGGGCCACCTGAAGGCGTGCGGCGTAACCCCGGTGGCGGGCCGGGGCGATCCCGCCGACCTGGCTGCTGCGGATCGTGAGGCGGCGGCTGTGGAAGTTCTCCCCGAGGGGCACGGCGATCCGCCGGTCACCGAACCAGCTCAGCTCGACGAGCGTGCCCTCGGCGCGCAGCAGTTCGAGGCCTCTCCCGAGACCCGCCTCGGTCGCGCTGGCGTGGATGATCAGGTCGCGGTCACCGCGCGCCGCGTCCGGCTGCGCGAAACTGATGTTCAGTGACGCGGCGAGATCCTCCCGGCTCGCGTCGACGTCGACCAGCTCCACATCCGTCGCCGGCAGCCCGGCCAGCACCGCGGCGACCGACGCGCCGACCATGCCGCCGCCGATGACCGTGATCCGGTCGCCGATCTGCGGCGCCGCGTCCCACACCGCGTTCACCGCCGTCTCCACCGTGCCGGCCAGCACCGCGCGGGCCGCCGGCACCCCGTCCGGGATCACGGTGACCGCGTCGGCCGGCACCACGTAGCGGGTCTGGTGCGGGTAGAGACAGAAGACGACCTTGCCGATCAGCTCGTCGGCGCCCGCCTCGACGACGCCCACGTTCAGGTAGCCGTACTTCACCGGGGCCGGGAAATCGCCATCCTGGAAGGGGGCGCGCATCGCCGACCACTGGCTCTCCGGGACGCGGCCCTGGAACACCAGCGTCTCGGTGCCGCGGCTCACCCCGGTGTGCAGAGTGCGCACCCTCACCTCACCCGGCCCGGGATCCGGCACGTCCTCGGCGCGTATCTCCCCGGTTCCCGGGCAAGTCATCCAGAAAGCACGCGCCGTCAAAGTGTTCCCTTCCCTCGGTGAACCGAAAGTCCCCGGAGAGCGTGTTGATCGGGGACAGCGGCTAAACCCTATGCCCAGGAGGACCGGTGACCTTCAGTACCGCCACGACCACGACGAGTCCGTCCCGGGCTCCGCTGGCCGGGTTCGCCGCCCAGCTCCTCCTGCTCGCCGCGCTGGCCGGGTCGGCCGGGCTGAGCGCCTGGGGCTGGCTGGCCGGGACGGCGTACGGAGTCGTCCTGTGCGGTCTGCTCGGCTACGCGTTGCCGCGCGCCGGGATGACCCGGCTCGGCTGGGCGAACGCGGTCACGTTCGGCCGCGCGATCCTCACCGGCGGGGTGACCGCGATGGTGTTCACCCCCGGCGCGCCGGCCGCGCTGCTGGTCACCGTCGCCGCTGTCGCCCTGGCCATGGACGGCGTGGACGGCCAGGTGGCCCGCCGGACCGGCACCAGCACGGCGCTCGGCGCGCGTTTCGACATGGAGGTCGACGCGTTCCTGATCCTGGTGCTCAGCATCTACGCGGGCGCCCAGTACGGCTGGTGGGCGGTCGCGATCGGCGCGTTCCGCTACGTGTTCGTCGCCGCGTCGTGGGCGCTTCCCTGGCTGACCGCCCCGCTGCCGCCGCGTTTCGGCCGCAAGGTGGTCGCCGCCCAGCAGGGTGTGATGCTCGCGGTCGTCGCCGGCGGTGTGCTGCCGACGTGGCTGGCGGTGCTCTCGCTGGCCGTCGCGCTGGCGTCGCTGACCTGGTCGTTCGGCCGGGACATCGCGTGGCTGCACCAGGCGTCGCGGATCCGCTCGGCGGCCCGCAGCCGCTGGTCCGCCCCGCGCCGCGAGCACGCCCTGGTCTAGTGCCCTGGTCTCAGCCGGAGGTGGGGAACCGGCGGGACAGCACGGTGAGGGCCAGGCGGCCCCACGTCAGGTTCTCGCGCTCGAAGATGATGCCCCGCTGCAACGTCAGGTAGGGGCCGATCCGGTTGCCGGTGGCCAGGAACTCCTCCTCGGTGCGGCCGTTCAGGATCTCGGCGAGGCGCTGCTCGTACGACTCCAGCCGACGGCCGCTCGACGCGATGCGGGACTCGATCGACGACCGGACGCTGGCCACGTCGGCGTGTGCCAGCGCCTCGATCTGCACGAGCAGCTCGTCGCGTACCGTCGTGGGCCTCGGGTCCTGCCTGGTGAAGTCGGTCAGGGCCGCCCGGCCCGCCTCGGTGAGCGAGAAGAGCCGCTTGTCCGGCCGTCTCTCCTGGGCCACCACGCGGGCCGACAGCAGCCCGTCCGTCTCCATCTTGTCCAGCTCGCGGTAGAGCTGCTGCGACGTGGCGGTCCAGAAGTTGGCGACCGACACGTGGAACTGCTTGGCCAGCTCGTACCCGGAGGCCTCCCGGTTGATCAGGGCGGCCAGCACGGCGTTGCGTAACGACACGGTACGAAGGTTACGAGCCGCGCGGCCGGAACTCGGGCACCGCCTTCGTCATGGCCGCCTTCTGCAGGATCTTCGTGTTGCGGCGCAGGAGCAGCAGCCGCAGCTGTTCGCGCCGTTCCCGGCCGAAGGTGCGGCGGGCGCTGGACGTGACAGCGCCGTCGAAGAGCCTCTTCGCGGCGGCCACCGCGTCCGGGGAGCGGGTCGCGAGCCGCTGGGCGAAAGCGGTCGCCGCCTCGACCGGGTCGTCGTGCAGCTCGGAGACCAGGCCGAGCCGGGCGGCTTCGGCGCCGTCGATCTGCTCGGCGGTCATGGTGAGCCGTTTCGCCACGTCCAGGCCGACCACCTCGATGAGGCTGCGGACACCGGTCATGTCCGGGATGATGCCCCACTTGCCCTCGAGGACGGACCACTTCGAGCCGGCGGTGGCGAACCGGAAGTCGGCGGCCAGCGCGATCTGCAGGCCACCGCCGTAGCAGTGCCCGTGCACCGCGGCGATCACCGGGACCGGCACCCGCCGCCACGCCCAGCACGCCTCCTGGAAGAGGTTGGTGCCCCGCCACGGCGCCGGCACGAACGCGGCGGCGATCCGGCGCGGCTGCCGCATCGTGCCGGCGATGTCCAGGCCGGAGCAGAAGGACGGGCCGTCCCCGGCGATCACCACGGCGCGCAGCGTACGGTCCCGGCGCAGCCGCCGCGCGGTGGCGACCAGCTCGGTCAGGGTGTCGAGGGTGAGCGCGTTCAGCTTCTCCGGCCGGGCCAGGCGCACGTGTGCGATCCCGCCGTCGATCCGGGTGGTCACCAGAGTCATGTCGTTCCTCACAGCCGGGCGGCGAGCTCGGTCGCCTGTTTGATCGCTCGTTTCGCGTCGAGTTCGGCGGCCACGTCGGCGCCGCCGATCACGTGCACGTCCACACCCCGCGCGGTCAGCGGCACGACCAGGTCGTTCACCGGCTCCTGGCCGGCGCAGACGACCACGGTGCCGACCGCCAGGACCCGCGCCTCCCGCGGCGACTTCGGGTCCTTCGGGTTCACCGGCACGGTGATGTGCAGGCCCTCGTCGTCGACCCGGACGTACTCCACCCCGCCCAGCATGGTCACGCCGGAGTCCTGCAGGGTCGCCCGGTGCACCCAGCCGGTGGTCTTGCCGAGGCCCTTGCCGAGCGCGCTCGCCTTGCGCTGGAGCAGGTGCACCTCGCGGCGCGGCGGGGCCTTCACCTTCGTCGACAGGCCGCCCCGCTGCTGATCCGGATCGGCCACACCCCACCGCCGCATCCAGTGCTCGGCGCTCTCGCCCGGCTCGTGCAGCAGGAACTCGGCCACGTCGAAGCCGATCCCGCCCGCACCGATCACCGCGACCCGGCTGCCGACCTCGGCAGAAGAACCGATGACCTGCTGGTAGGTGACCACGCTCGGATGATCGATCCCGGGGATCGGCGGGATCCGCGGAATCATCCCGGTCGCCACGATCACGCTGTCGAAATCGGTCAGATCGTCCACCGTCGCCCTCGTACCGAGGTGCAGCGTGATCCCGCGTGTCCCGATCATGTGCCGGTAGTAGGCCAGCGTGTGCGCGAAGTCCTCCTTGCCGGGAATCCGCGCGGCGAGCGTGAACTGCCCGCCGATCCGGTCGGCGGCCTCGAACAGGTCGACCCGATGACCGCGGCCGGCGAGCTCCACGGCCGCCGCCAGGCCGGCCGGGCCCGCCCCGACGACCGCGATCCTCTTCCGGGTACGGGTGGGGAGCAGCACCAGCTCGGTCTCGTACGCCGCCCGGGGGTTGAGCATGCACGTCGCGCGCTTGTTGCTGAACGTGTGGTCGAGGCAGGCCTGGTTGCACGCGATGCACGTGATGATCTCGCGCTCCCGGCCGCTCGCCGCCTTGGCGACGAACTCGGCGTCGGCCAGCAGCGGGCGCGCCATCGACACCAGGTCGGCGTCCCCGGCGGCCAGGATCTCCTCGGCGATCTCCGGACGGTTGATCCGGTTCGACGCGATCACCGGCACGTCCACCTCGCGGCGCAGCTTGCCGGTCACCCACGCGAACGCGGCCGGCGGCACCGACGTGACGATCGTCGGCACCCGCGCCTCGTGCCAGCCGATGCCGGTGTTCAGGATCGACACGCCGCGGTCCTGCAGGCCACGCGCCAGCTCGACGGTCTCCTCCCAGGACTGGGCGTCGTCGACGAGGTCCAGCAGGCTGATCCGGTACTGCACGATGAAGTCGTCGCCGACCAGGTCCCGGGTCCGCTTCACGATCTCCAGGGGGAACCGCATCCGCTTCGCGGCACTGCCACCCCAGGCATCGGTACGGGTGTTCGTGCGCGCCGCCAGGAACTGGTTGATCAGGTAGCCCTCGGAGCCCATGATCTCCACGCCGTCGTATCCGGCCCGCCGCGCCAGCGCCGCCGCCCGCGCGAACGCCGTCGCCGTCCGGTCCACGTCACGGGTGCTCAGGGCCCGCGGCTTGAACGGTGTGATCGGCGACTTCCGCCCGGACGCCCCCGCGCTGAACGGGTGGTACGCATACCGCCCCGCGTGCAGCACCTGCAACAGGATCTTGCCGTCGTGCTCGTGCACCGCGTCGGTGACCACCCGGTGCGCGGTCGCCTGCCGGGTGGTCGTCATCTGGCTGCCGAAGGGGAGCAGCCAGCCTCGCCATGTCGGCGCGTAACCGCCGGTGACGATCAGCGCTGTCCCGCCGCGGGCCCGCTCGGCGAAGAACGCCGCCAGTTTCGGCAGGTCACGTCGGCGGTCCTCGAGCTTGGTGTGCATCGACCCCATGACGACGCGGTTGCGCAGCGTCGTGTGCCCGAGGTCGAGCGGACTGAGCAACGTCGGAAACCCACCGGCCATGTCGTCCGCCTCCTCGCTGCCACCGGACAGGCCGCAGCATAGACAACAAAGCACCTATGCAACAAGTTTAGTATCGGCGGGATCGGGCGCCCTCGACGAGGGTGCGGGCCGCCGAGGTGATCTGCTGGGGAGGTGGCATTTCAGGTGGCGGTCTGCGGGCCGGCGGCATGCACCGGCGAGGAAGCGGCGACCGCGCGGCGGGTGGGGGAGCTGCTCGCCGGGCGGGGAGCCGTGGTGCTCTGCGGCGGTGGCGGCGGCGTCATGGCGGCGGTCGCGGCCGGGGCGCGGTCCAGGGGCGGGATCGTGGTCGGGATCCGGCCCGGCGACGGCAGCGAACCGGCCTCGGCGGATCTCACGGTGACCGTCGTGACGAACCTCGGGCAGGGGCGGAACGCGGTTGTCGTCCAGTCCGCCGACGCGGTGATCAGTGTCGGCGGGTCGTGGGGCACGCTCAGCGAGATCGCGCCGGCGATGCGGCGGGGCGGTGTTCCGGTGGTCGCGCTGGGCGGCCGGCGGATCGTGACCGCGGACGGTGCGCCGGTGCCGGGCATCAGCTGGGTGGACAACCCGGAACAGGCGGTCGGGCAGGCTTTCGGGGCGGGGGCGGGTGCGGGTGCGGGTGCGGGTGCGGGTGCGGGTGCGGGTGCGGGTGCGGGTGGGCCGGGACAGGGCTGAGAGCCGGCCGGTGGACGCACGGTTCCCGGCATGAGGAATCCGATCGGGGTGTGCGCCTCATGTCCGGACCCGGGACGCGTGGACCGTACCGTCGCGGGGGTGTGATCTTCAGGGTTTCTCGGGTGAAGCGGCCGTCCCGGCCGCCGGCTCCGCGGCTGCTTCCGGATCGGCGGAATCGGTCGCGCCCGGGGAAGCGCCGGGCGAGGCGGTGTCGGCGGGGGTTGCGGCGGAGTCGGCCGGAGTGGGGCGGGACCAGCCGTTGAAGAGCAGGTTGAGGACGAAGACCACGATCACCGTCGTGGTGATCGAACTGCCGAAGATGATCTCGAGTTCGTCGGGCATCCGGGTGTAGAAGGCGGGCGCCACCACCGGGATCATGCCGACGCCGATCGAGACGGCGATGATCAGCAGGTTGTTCGTGCCGTCGAAGTCGACGCGGCGCAGGCTGCGGATGCCGACCGCGGTGACCGTCGCGAACATGACCAGGGCGGCCGCACCGATGACCGGGCCGGGCACCGCGGCGATGATCTCGCCGAGTTTGGGGACGAGGCCGAGCAGCACCAGGATGACGCCGGCCGCGGTGACGACGAAACGGCTGCGCACCCGGGTGACCTGGACCAGGCCGACGTTCTGGGCGAACGCGGTGTCGAGGAACGAGTTGAAGACGCCGGCCAGGACGCCGGAGAGTCCGTCGGCGGCGAGACCGCGGGCGATGTCGTTCTCGGACGGGCGGCGTCCGACGGCCTCACCGACGGCGAGCATGTCGGCGGTCGACTCGACGTAGATGATCAGCATGACCGTGCACATCGAGACGATCGCGGCGGCCTGGAACTCGGGCGGGCCGAAATAGAACGGCCGGGCCAGCCCGAACCAGCTCGCCTCGCCGACGGCGGAGAAGTCGACCAGGCCCATGAACGCGGCCACGATGACCCCGAAGACCAGGCCGATCAGCACCGACAGGGAGGCGACGAACCCGCGCGCGAACCGGTTGACCAGCACGATCAGCAGGATGATCGCGGCGGCCAGGGCCAGCTTGTCGAGGGCTCCGTAGCCGGGGGCCGCCTCGTCGTTGCCGGCGATCAGCCCCGCTCCGGCGTCGATCAGGGACAGGCCGATCACCGTGATCACCGTGCCGGTCACCAGCGGCGGGAACAGGTGGATGATCTTCGCGAACGGTTTGGCGACGAGCAGGCCGAAGACGCCGGCGGCGAGGAACGCCCCGTAGACTGCGGGAAGGCCGTACTTGGCGCCGATCAGGATCATCGGGTTGAGGGCGGCGAAGGTGGCCCCGGCGACGACCGGCAGGCGCACGCCGAGGATCCGCCCGATCCCGAGGCTCTGGATGATCGTGATGACGCCGGCCACGAACAGGTCGGCGTTGACCAGGATGGCGATGGTGCTCGCGTCGAGCTTGAGCGCGCCGCCGACGATCAGCGGGACGGCGACGCAACCGGCGTACATGACGAGGACGTGCTGGAGACCCAGGACCGCCAGACGGCCGACCGGCAGCATCTGGTCGACCGGGTGCTTGTTCCCGACCGCTTGGCTCATGACGGAACCTTCCATGGGGAAGTGGTTCCGCGGATTCTCGGGACGTTTTGTTTACGTCAGGGTTCGCCGTGTTGCATCGCGGTGAACTTCTTCTATGTCTGGGGGCATCCCGGCCCGGCGGCCATGCCGTTGACGATGCGGTACTTCGAGATGTCCCCGCGCACGTAGTCCTTCAGTTGCCGGACGGAGGTCGGCGTCGTCCCGGTGTTCATCAGGTAACCCATGATCGCGGTGTCCACCGTCCGGCAGGTCGCCTGGTCGGCGACGGTCTGCGCCCGGGACTTGTACTGCGCCGGGTTCAACGCAACGTAAGAAACACCGCCAATACTCATGGTAATCGCACTGGTCATGGCAATCTCGATCAAACGCACTGGGGCAGGTTAGTCATGATCACTCACGGTGGTCATCTAGCCGAACGGCCGAGATCATCTGGCTCAATGACAACGCTGCGTAACAACTCTCACGGAGTGAGTGAATCGACCTGACTCACGATGGCGGTGTTACCGTGATTACTCCGAGCAACGGTCTGATCACGCTGGAGGAACCCATGCGTCGTGTCGCTGTCGTTCTCGCCCTCGCCCTCGCCGGTCTCTGGATCGCCTCGCCGGCGAGCGCCTTCGCCCACAACGCGGTCCACAACCCGGCCCTGCACACGCTGCTGGACGGGCTCACCCTGCTGGTCGCCTCCGCGCCGGTGTGGACGGCGCTGCTGTGGAGCGGCGGCCGCCGATGGCAACTCGCCGCCCTCATCGGGGTCGTCCAGATCCCGGTCGCGATCATCGGGTTCGTGCCGATCGTCGACCCCTACCTGCACCTCACCCTGTTCGTCATCGCGCTCGGCCTGACCGCGGTGTCCCTGCGGGTGGTGCGCGGCCAGGCACGGGCCGCCGCCACCGCGGTATCACAAACCCGGTAACGGGTCGAACGGATGACCGGGTCCTCTCAGCGGCCCGGTCATCCGATGTGATGTCGGCGTAACCTCGCTGTCAGTGAGCCTCGCCACAATGAACGCGTGGTGCACGAGACGATGATGCCGGTCAACGGCATCCACATGTGCGTGGAGACCTTCGGCGAGCCCATCGACCCTCCGCTGCTGCTCCTGGCCGCGGACGCCAGCTCGATGGACTGGTGGGACGACGAGTTCTGCCGGCGCCTCGCGGCCGGCCGGCGGTTCGTCATCCGCTACGACCACCGGGACACCGGCCGGTCCACCTCCTACCCGGCGGGCGCGCTGGCCTACTCCGGCGCCGACCTGATGTGCGACGCCGTCGGCGTGCTCGACGCGCTCCGCGTGCCGGCGGCCCACCTGGTCGGTTTCTCGCTCGGCGGCGCCCTCGCCCAGCGCATCGCCGTCCACCATCCGTCCCGGGTGCTCAGCCTCACCCTCATGTCGACGAGCGTCGACGGCGAGGCCCCCGGCGACGCGCCACTCACCCTCGGCGGCCCGGTCGCCGTCTCCGCGGGCACGGTCACGGCCGGTGTGCGTACGGTGGAAGCGCCGCCCGCCACCGACGAGACCGACTGGTCGAACCGCAGGTCCGCGGTGGCCCGCATGGTCGACGAGGTCCGCGCCCGCGGCGGCCCGTTCACCCCCGAGGAGCCGCACCTGCGCCGCCTCGCCGAACGCGTCTTCGACCGCTCCGCCGACCTGGCCGCCACGCGCCTCAACCACCGCCTCGCCGGCTACGGCCCCCCGGTCCGCGACCTGCTGGGCGGCATCGACACCCCCACGGTCGTCCTGCACGGCACCCTCGACCGGCAGATCGCTCCCGGCCACCCGCAGGCGCTGGCCCGCTGCATCCCCGGAGCCCGCCTGGTCTGGCTCGACGGGGTGGGCCACGAGCCCCCGCCCCGCGCCGTCTGGGCCCAGGTCCTCACCGAGATCCTCGCCCTCGCCGCCTGACCCGAAGCCCGGCCGGGCGTTGCTGCTGTGCCGGCGGCCTCCTGGTGCCCGACTGCCGTGGGTCATCGGCTGGTCGTCGGTACCCGTGCCCGGCGGGTTCGGGCAGCTCTGAGAGACCGCCCGGGTGGGCGCGTCAGGCGCCTGTCATCAGGGCGGTGCAGAAGCCGGAGGTGATGATGCCGGCGGCGGCTGTGCCGATCATCAGGCCGGTGCCGAAGCGGCGCGTCGAAGGTGGGATCAGCAGTGCGCCGCCGAGGACCAGGAGCACCGGCACCCAGGCCCAGGCCAGCAGGACGCCGTCCCGGTTGGTCCCGTCCTGGATGGCGCCGCTCAAAGCCGCGATGAACGACATGCAGGATGCGGCCGGACCCAGGACCGTGCCGACGACGATGCCGATCACCAGGCTGTGATCGTTTTTCCGGGGCAGCGGAGGTGACGCCACGACAAGGCTGATCCGGTCGCCGGACGTGAGGGTCATTTCATAGCCGGCCGGGTCATGGCCGATCAGGAGGCGGCCTTGTGGGGTCTGATCCTCGGAGATCTGGCAGAGGCCCTGCCGCCAGAGGTTCGTCGTCACGGCGAAGACGTCGACGCCGGCCGGTGGCGTGCGGATCGTGACCCCGCGGCGAACCCGGTGGTAACCGGGAGCATCCGGCAGTGCTGGGGACTCGTCGACCGGCAGCCGGTCCACGCCGTCCGGCTCGATGCCGAGGGCTCGCAGGGTGGCCTCGATCCGCTGGTCGGCGCCTCGGCGTAGATCCTCGGGGTGGGGTCCCACCGGGCGGCTCACCGGGTCACCCCCGGCCCGGCCGTGGAGCGGCTCGGCTCCCGGCAGGTCCGAGCGCGTGCGGTGTCGGGGGCGGTCCAAACGCCTGCCACTTCCGGGGCGGTCCGGGAGCGGCGTGCCTTCGGCGAGAACAGCGAGCGCACGGCGATCATGCTATAGCGTCAAAGGGTGCAAATCGGTCTCCTTCCGGCGGAGGCGCACGACGTTTTCGTGGGCGCGGGCGTCGTCGTGGCCGGGGCACTCTTCGCGTACGAGGTTCGCCGCCGGCGACGAACCGACCCGCGGCTGTGGTATCTGGTCGCCGGCGCGCTCGTCGGCGGGCTGCTGGTGAGCCGGCTCGCCGGATGGGCCCGTCACCTCGACCCGGGCCGCAACGCCGGGCTCGTGCAGCAGTGGCTCCACGGCGGGCGCAGCATCCTGTCCGGGCTGGTCGGCGCATACGTGGGAGTGCTGATCGCCAAGCGGCTGTGCCGGTACCCGTGGCGCACCGGAGACCTGTTCGCCCCGGCGATCGCCGCCGGACTCGCGATCGGCCGGATCGGCTGCCTGCTCACCGAGCGTCCGGGCACACCGACAGGCGCCTCCTGGGGCGTCACGCTGAGCCGCGCCGACGCCGCCCGGTTCCCGGGGACGCCTTTTGCGGTGCCACTGCACCCGTCGTTCGCGTACGAAATCGTCTTCCAGATCTTTGCTCTGACCCTGCTGATCGCCTGCCGGGACCGGCCCGCCCGCCCGGATGTGCTGTTCACCGCCTACCTGGCGGCGTACGCGGTGTTCCGGTTCGCTGTCGAATTCGTGCGCGGCAACGAGGTCGCCGCCGCCGGGCTGACCCGGCCGCAGATCTTCCTGATCTGCTGCCTGCCGTTACTGGGCTGGCGGCTGCGGGCACTGCGCGCCGCCCGCCGGGAGGAGACCGCATGGGCCTGAGCATCGGGATGCCGTTGCGCGGTGATCGCATCCATCGGTACGTCAACGCGTTCTGCCCGCACTGCCACCTCGACGACCCCGGCGGTGACCTGGCCGGCGTCGCCCGTCTGTCGGGCCGGCTGATGATCCGTGACGAGCGGGTCTGGCTGGAACGCGGCTGTCCCCGGCACGGCCTGGTCCGCACCCTCTACGACGAGGACCCGGCCATCCTCACCTACCTCGAACAGTGGACGGCGCCGACCAAACAGCACGTGCCCGACGTCGCCGGCAACTTCGCCCCGGTGCCGGCCGCCTACCTCGACGGGCTGCCGGAGATGCAGACGCAGCACACGTGCATCCTGCTCACCGACCTGACCGACGGCTGCAACCTGCGCTGCCCGACCTGCTTCACGTCGTCGTCGCCGTCGGCCGGGGAGCCGGTGCCGATCGCCGACGTGCTCGCGAACATCGACGCCCGGCTGGCCCGGGAGAACGGCCGCCTCGACGTCCTCATGCTCTCCGGCGGAGAGCCCACCCTCCACCCGGACCTGCCGAAACTGCTCGACGAGGTGGCGCAACGGCCGATCGTGCGGGTGCTCGTCAACAGCAACGGGCTCACCTTGGCCCGCGACGACGCCCTGCTCGGCCTGCTCGCCCGGCACCGCGACCGGGTCGAGGTCTATCTGCAGTACGACGGCACGTCGGCCGCCGCCCACCGGCATCATCGTGGCGCCGATCTGGGCCGGCACAAGGAGGAGGCGATCGACCGGCTGTCCGCGGCCGGGATCTTCACGACGCTGACCATGACCGCGGCCCTCGGCGTCAACGACGGCGAGATCGGCGCGGTGATCGACCGGGCGCTGGCCACCCCGTACGTCGGCGGGGTCACCGTGCAGCCGCAGTTCGGGTCCGGCCGCTCCGGCCCGATCGACTGGAACCGCCGCCTCACCCACACCGGCGTGCTCGCCCGTCTCGGCCCGCAGACCGGCGACCGGGTCACCTGGCGCGACCTGACCGCCCTGCCGTGCTCGCACCCGCACTGCTGCTCGGTCGGCTACCTGCTGCGCGACGACACCGGCCGCTGGCGCTCGCTCACCACGCTGATCGGCCACGACCGGTTGCTGGCGCTGCTCGCCGAGGCGCCCGGCCTGGTCGCCAACCGGATCGCCGACACCGGCCTGCCCGCCGAGCTGCGCCAGGCCGTCCGGGAGTCGGTGCTCGGCCTGCTCTCCGAACAGTCGTCGCTGTCGCATCCCCGGATCGGCGACCTGTGGCGTGACATCTGCACCGGCTGCGATCTCGGCATCGGCACGCTGGCGACCCTGGCGCTGCCCGGCCGCCGGGACCGGCTGCGCAGCCTGCTCGCCGAACGCGTCAAACGGATCACCGTGAAACCGTTCATGGACATCGCCACGATGATCGAGGAACGGCTGCTGCAGTGCTGCGTGCACGTCGGCACCCGCCGTGACGACCGGGACCAGTGCGCGCCGTTCTGCGCGGTGCAGGCCTGGCCGGCGCTGTCCGGCCAGCGGCTGTCCCGGGTCGCCGGGCCGTGAGCAGCCCACCCGACCCGCTGCGCCTCTGCGTTTACGCGACAGTGGCCGCGCTGACCTGGCTGTGCGGGCCGGTGGCGGTGGCCTTCTTCGCGGGGCTCGGGCTGGCCGGGTACCTGCGGGCCCGGCGGCAGGGGCTGCGGCGGTCGTCGTGCCTGCTGCGGGACGTCCGGATGGTCCTCGCCTACCTCACCGTGCTGCTCGTGGCGGCTCTGACCGCGACGGTCCGCGCCTGGTGGCCCGGCGGGGCCTGACCCGCTGCCGCCGTGGTCGTGGTGGCGGGGGATCGGCCTGCTGTCGCCGTGGCTGTGGCGGCGGGTGATTTGACCGGCTGTGCGAGCATCGCCGCGTGCGGATCTCCGAGCCGGTGCGGAATTCCGGCGCCTCCGACCGGCTCGGCCGGTTCGTGCTGGCGCCGGTGGCGGCTGTCGTCGCGGTGCTTCTGGTGTTGCCCGGCGGCAGCCTGCTCCCGACCGTCCGGCCCTGGCTCGGCCTCAGCATCCCGGTGCTGCTCCTGCCGGCCCTCCTGCGCCGCTCCCGGCCGGCTCTGCTCGCGACGGCGCTGCCGCTGGCCGCCTGGCTGGCGATCTTCGGCGGCCACCTCCTGCCGGACCGCGACGCGGCCTCCGACCTGGTCGTGGTCCAGCACAACGTCAGCGACGAGAACCCGGACCCGGCCGGCACCGTCCGCACCCTCGTCGCGGCCGGACCCGACCTGGTCGCCCTCGAGGAGATCACCCCCGCAGCGGTGCCCGCCTACGCGGCCGCGTTCCCCGCCGCCTACGCCCACCACACCGTCCACGGCACCGTCGCGCTCTGGTCCCGGCACCCGCTCATCGAGGCCGCGCCGCTGGACATCCGGCCCCTCGGCCTCGGCGACGACTGGAACCGCGGCCTCCGCGCTGTCGCGCACACCCCGTATGGCGACATCGCCGTCTACGTGGCCCACCTGTCGTCGGTGCGCCCGGGCCCGACCGGCCTCGACACCACCCGCCGCGACGACAGCGCCCGGAAGCTGGGCGCGGCGCTGGCCGCCGAACGACACGAGCGGGTGATCCTCCTCGGCGACCTGAACGCCACCATCGCCGACCACGGCCTCGAACCCGTCACCGCCCACCTGGCCACCGACGGCTCCGATTTCGCCTTCACCTTCCCGGCATCCCTGCCGATCGCCCGGATCGACCAGGTCCTGGCCCGCTCGCTGACCGTCACCTCGGTCCGGACGCTGCCCCGGACCGGCAGCGACCACCTCCCGATCGTCGCCCGCCTGACCGTCTGAGCGACGCCGCCACCCCCGCGGTCAGGTGGCGCTCGGCGATCCCACGCTGCGGTCACGCCAATCGGTGACGTCCGTGCCGAGCAGGTCCTCGCCGAACTCGGTCAGCAGCCGGTCCAGCAGTTCGGTCCAGAACGGTGGCGTCGCGGCTCCGCGCTCGGACAGCGCCGCGAACATCAGATGGGCCTCGACGCCGATCCGGTAACCCTCGCCCGGGGCCGGTGACAGCGCCGCCAGGCCGACCCGGCCGAGGGCCTCGGCGCGCGCCGCGACCCGCTCCGGGGCGCAGCGCGTCGACGGTGTCACCGCCTCCACGCCCGGGTCGGCGGCGGTCAGGTCGAGCACGCCGCCGGCACCGTCGACGCCCAGTTCGGCGGCCTGCCGCAGCGCGTACGAGAGGGTCAGGCCGAACCGGTCGGCCTCACCCCGCGTGTCCTGGATCTCGGCCAGCTCGGCGTCGGCCGCGGCGGCGTCGATGGCCCGGGACTCGCGTATCCGGGCCGCGCCCGCCGCCGCCCGGTCCGCCGCGAGCAGATGGGCTCCCAGCCGCGCGATGGCGGCCGCGTGCAGGTCACGGTGCCCGGACCCGCCGTACTCGACCAGCTGCTGGGTGAGGCGAACCGCGATGTCGTCGGCGGCCAGGGCCCGCTCGATCCGGTCGTTGGCGGCGTGGATGCGGCTCGCCAGGGAACACGACGACGACAGCATCGTGAGGTAGGCGGCGGCCTGCGGCATCCGCTCGAAGGCCGCCCGGTTGCGGGTGAACGTCCCGATCGCCGCCTCGGCCGACGCGCACGCCAGGTCCGGATCGCCGGCGAGGGCCAGCACCTGCGCGTTCACCCCGAGCACCCGGACCAGGTCGGCCAGATGCCCGGCGCCGTCCGGGCCGTCGGCGAGTTCCCGGTAGGCGGCCACCGCGAGGTCGGCGTGCACCACGGCGCTGGTGATCCGGCCCAGGTGCGCCAGCGAGGACGCCTGCCGGGCGCGGACGTCGGCGATCAGCGGCGCGATGCCGCCGACACCGGCGCCGGCCACATCGCGGTACGCCGCCAGGCTCTCCGCCAGCACGTCGGCGGCCTCCTCGGGCCGCCCGACCCGGTTCAGGATCCCGGCCAGCCCGTAGAGCATGCCGGCCAGCTCCTGCAGATGAACCGGCTCCGGGTAGGCCCGGACGAGTTGCCGCCCCAGCGCCACACCCTCCTGCGCGCCGCTCAGCGCCTGCTCGATGTGCCCGAGTCTCTGCAGCTCAAGGGCGTGCGAGGTCAACTCGGCGACCCGGGCCACCCGCGGGTCGTCGCGCCAGTCGCCGGCCGGGGCCGCCTCGTCCGGCTGCCGGTCCTGGTCACGGTTCTTCCACCACGCCATGTCGCCCCCTCGATGAGTGCTCCACTGTGTACCAGAGACCCGCCATGATCAAGTGGGAGTGACCGCTGTGGCATCGATGTGTTCTGCTGGATCATGCTGCGCAGACACCTCGACGCGGGACCGCTGACCACGCTCGGCCCGCACGCGAGGTCCTTTGCGGCGATCCCGCCCCGCATCGAGTCGATCGCCCCGGTGGTGCGAGGACTGTTCCTGCTGGAGGAGCGGGCAGCGACGCTGGGCATCCCGCTGACCGAGACCGATCGGCGTACGGTGCACCTGCGCTCCGCCGGCGACATGCTCGACGCGGTGACCGCCCGCGACGCCCGGCCGCTGTCGGAGCCCCGCCCACCCGGGCGGCGCGTCGTGACCACCGCCCGGGGTTTCGCCACGGTGGCGGCGGCCGTGCTGCGGGCCCGTGGCGTGCCGGCCCGTGTCCGCTGCGGGTTCGCGACCTATCTCATCGCCGGCCGCTACGAGGAGCATTGGCTCGTCGAATACCACGAACGACGCCTCGGCCGCTGGTTGCTCGCCGACGTCCAGCTCGACGAGGAGCAACGGCCGGCGCTGCCGCTCCTGCTGCCGGCGCTCGACGTGCCCCGCGGCCGAGCCTGGGTCGGCGGCCAGAACGCCTGGATCGCGATCCGGCACGGCCACGACCCCGCCCGGTACGGCTCGCACCTCACCGCGGCCCGCGCCGACCCGGCTTCGACCGGAACGACCGGCGACACGGCGCCGCCCGGCGAAGCAGGGTACGCCGAGGTCGCCAGGGAAGCGGGGAATGCGCCTGTGGCCGCGGGACGGCGGAACGCCGGGGAACCGGGGCACGCGGAGACGGCCGGAGGAGCCGGGAAAGGCGAGGTGGCCGGAGAGGAGGGGAAAGCAGACGTGGCCGGGGGAGCCGGGTCCCGGGCGGACGCGGTGGCGGGGGAGTCCGTGGTGGCGGCTGTGGTGCTGCGTGACATCGCCTGCCTCGACGACGCGATCTGCCTGCCCTGGGACAGGTGGGCGCCGATGCCGGAGCCGGGCGAGCCGGTCGACCGGGAGCGGTTCGACGCCATCGCGATGGGTGGCGAGCACGTGCATCCGCCCGAACAGGTCTACAACGCCCGGCGAGGGCGGACGGAGACGTTCGTCGGCCGGCCCCCGATCCACTGATCATCCGGCCGGAGGACGCCGTCCGTCCGCCGTCACCGGCCGGCGGCCGGCTTCACCGGCCGGCGGCCGGCTTCGGAGTGTGCGGAAGCTGCCGCATGTGGGCCGGGGCGGTCACGGCCGGGCGCAGGCGTGCAGGGTCAGGCCCGCCGCGATCGAACCGGTGCATGCCGCCGCATAGACCATCAGGAAACCCAAGCCGCTGAGGAGTGCGACGCCGGCCAGCGTCAGCAGGAACATCGCGCCGAGGACCGGGCCGGTGGCCAGCAGCCAGGCCGCGGCCTTCTGGACCGGGGTCCAGCGGGGGGACACCGTCGCGACCATCAGGCCGGCCGCCTGGCCGACCATCGGGAGGGCGACCGCGCCGGCGGTCAGCAGGCCCACCGCGACCCGCTCGGAGCCGCCGGCGGGCGCGGCCGGGGTGGCGGCCGGTGGGCCGGGCAGGCGCAGATGGGTGGGGGCGCCGCTGCGGCGCACCGCGGCGACGAGCTGGTCGGGCGGCCCTAACCGGCCGAGCACCCGGGACGGGTCGTCGGCCAGGTCACGCCGCATCGCGATGTAACCGGCGACGGTGTTCATCAGCTCGTCGCGCGTCTCCGGTGGCAGGTCGGCGGCGGCCGCCCAGAGCGAGGCCAGGTAGTCGAGAACGAGAACGTCGTCGTGGGCCGGCGGTGCCGTCGTCATCGGAGTCCCTTCCGGTGGTCGCAGTATCCGTCGATCCGGTGCCGCCCAGCATTCCCGTTCCCGATGCGCCCCCACATCGGTCCAAGGTGGTAACTACGCGGCCCGGCATCATCCCCCGGTCGTAGTCCGGGAGTATGGGGGCATGCGCCTGGTGTCCCTGCTGCCGTCCGCGACCGAGATCGTCTACGCTCTTGGGCTCGGTGACGACCTGGTCGGCGTCACGTTCGAGTGCGACGAGCCGGCCGCCGCCCGCTCGGAGAAGACGGTGGTGGTCGGCGGGCGCGACACCAGCACGATGACGCCCGGCGAGATCGACGACTACGTGCGCACGCAGATGTCGGCCGGCGGCGACCTCTACACGCTGCACGCCGGGGCGCTCGCCGGACTCGACCCGGACCTGATTCTCACCCAGGACCTGTGCCGGGTGTGCGCGCTGCCGTCGGGGCACGTCGACCGGGCGTTGAGCCACCTCGGCTGCCGCAGTGAGGTGCTGTCACTCGACCCGCACACCCTCCCGGACGTCCTGGACACCTTTTGCGTGGTGGCGAACGCGGCGGGCGTACCGCAACGGGGTCTTGATCTTGTCGCCGGCCTGCGGGCGAGGCTGGCGGCGGTGAGTGCCGCGGTGGCCGGGCGGCCTCGCCCTCGGGTCGCGGTGGTGGAGTGGGTGGATCCGCCGTTCACGGCGGGGCACTGGGTGCCGGATCTGATCGTCGCGGCCGGTGGCGAACCGGTCGCGGCCCGGCCCGGCCGGCGTTCGGTCCAGGTCTCGTGGGCCGAGCTGGCCGCTCCGCGGCCGGAGATCGTGCTGGTCACGCCCTGCGGTTACCACCTGGACGGCGCGGTCCGCCAGGCGGAGGCGGTGGTTCCGCATTTCCCGGGCGCGTCGGTGTGGGCGATCGACGGCGACGGCCTGGTGGTACGCCCGGGGCCCCGCCTCGTGGACGGAGTGGAGGCGATCGCCGCGATCCTGCATCCGGGAGCGGTCCCGCCGGCGCCGGCCGGTGCGGTCCGCCACGTCGCCTGACGGGCGGCCGGGCGGGGGTCCTACGATCGGGTGGGAACCACCGGACATGACGGAAACGGGTGACGATGGAGACGTTGGAGTTCCAGGCCGAGGCGCGCCAGCTGCTGCAGCTGATGGTCCATTCGATCTACTCGAACAAGGACATCTTCCTGCGCGAGCTGATCTCGAACGCGTCGGACGCGCTGGACAAGCTGCGCCTGGCGAAGCTGCAGGACGGGCTCGAGGCGGACACCTCCGACCTGCACATCGAGATCGAGGTCGACGCCGAGGCACGCACGCTCGCGGTCCGTGACAACGGCATCGGCATGACCCGCGACGAGGTCGTGGCGCTGATCGGCACGATCGCCAAGTCGGGCACCGCGGAGCTGCTGGGCAAGCTCAAGGAGGCCAAGGAGAGCCCCGAGCTGATCGGCCAGTTCGGTGTCGGGTTCTACTCGACGTTCATGGTCGCCGACAGGGTCGAGCTGGTGACCCGCAAGGCCGGCACCGAGGGTCACGGCACCCGCTGGGAGTCGACCGGCGAGGGCACCTTCACCATCGACGAGGCGCCGGACGCGCCGATCGGCACCACGGTGACGCTGCACCTGCGCCCCAAGGACGAGGACGACGCGCTCTACGACTACACCGACGAGTGGAAGCTCAAGGAGATCGTCAAGCGGTACTCGGACTTCATCTCGTTCCCGATCCGCAAGCGGTCCGGCGAGGAGGTGCAGACCCTCAACTCGCAGAAGGCCCTGTGGGCGCGGCCGCGCAGCGAGGTGACCGACGAGGAGTATCACGAGTTCTACAAGCACATCAGCCACGACTGGACCGATCCGCTCGAGATCATCAACATGAAGGCGGAGGGCACCTTCGAGTACGAGGCGCTCCTCTTCATCCCGTCCCGGGCGCCGCACGACCTGTTCCAGCGTGACGCCCGCCGTGGGCTGCAGCTCTACGTCAAGCGCGTCTTCATCATGGACGACAGCAAGGAGCTGATCCCCGACTACCTGCGCTTCGTCAAGGGCGTGGTGGACGCGGCCGACCTCTCGCTGAACATCTCCCGCGAGATCCTGCAGCAGGACCGGCACATCCAGATGATCCGGCGCCGCCTGGTCAAGAAGGTGCTGTCCACGATCAAGGACCTGCAGACCAGCAACCCGGAGAAGTACGCGACGTTCTGGCGCGAGTTCGGCCGGGCGGTCAAGGAGGGCCTGCTCGCCGAGCCCGACAACCACAAGCCGATCCTGGAGATCGCGTCGTTCGCCACCACCGAGGGCACCGAGCCGACCACCCTCGCCGCATATGTGGAGCGGATGAAGGAGGGCCAGGAGGAGATCTACTTCCTGACCGGCGAGAGCCGCTCCCAGGTGGAGAACTCGCCGCACATGGAGGCGTTCCGCGCGCAGGGCTACGAGGTGCTGATCCTCACCGACCCGGTCGACGAGATCTGGACCGACGTGGTCCCCGACTTCGACGGCAGGAAACTGCGCTCGATCGCCCGCGGCTCGGTCGACCTGCCCCAGGACGAGGAGAAGCCGGAGCCCGAGGGCGACTTCGGCCCGCTGCTCGGCTTCCTCGGCGAGAAGCTGAGCGAGCAGGTCAAGGAGGTGCGGCTGTCGCACCGGCTGACCACCTCGGCGGCCTGCCTGGTCAGCGACGCCGACGACATCACCCCGGCGCTGGAGAAGATGTATCGGGCGATGGGCCAGGAGGGCCCGCGGGTCAAGCGGATCCTCGAGCTCAACCCGGACCACCCGCTGGTCGCGGGCCTGCGCGCGGCGCACGAGCGCAGCGCGGAGGACACGTCGCTGCGGGACACCGCCGAGCTGCTGTACGGGACGGCGCTGCTCGCCGAGGGCGGCGACCTGGAGGACCCGGCCAAGTTCGCCAAGCTGCTCGCCGACCGTCTCGCCCAGACGGTCTGACCTGCTGAGACGGTCCGCCGGCGCGACAACGCCGGCGGACCGGCCGGCGGAGACCGGTCAGCCCGCGGGCCGGTCAGCTCAGGTGGGTCAGCCAGGACCGGGGGCCGGCGTGCTGGACCCGGATGGCGGCGACCCCGATGGCGTAGGCGATGGCAGCCGGCAGGTTCCGGTCGCCGCGTGCCAGTGCGACGGCGAGAGCACCGTGGAACGCGTCGCCCGCGCCCGCGGTGTCGACGGCGGCGACCGGGGGCACCGCGACCTCGCCCGCTTCGAGTGCGCTGAACCAGCGGACCGGCCCCGGCCCGTGGGTGACCACGACATGCGGCGCCGCAACGGCGTCGGCCGTCGCGGCGTCGATCGGCGCGGCGCCCGGGTGACGGAAGTCGCCGGAGCAGGCCACCACCTCGGCATGGGGGAAGACGTCGGCGAAGACCGGTCGCCAGCTCCCGGCGTCGACCAGCAGACGGCGGGCGGCGCGGGCAGCGGCCGTCGCGAGCGCCGGATGATGCCCGTCGACCAGGGTCAGATCGGCGTCGGGCAGACCTTCGGCGGGCATCGTCACCCGACGGTTGCCGGCGTTGCGGCTGACGATGGTGCGTTCGCCGGTCGTGGCGAGGACCGTCACCGCGGAGACCGGCGGCGGCTCGGGCGAGTCCGGGGCGGCGTCGATCAGAGTGACCCCGTGCGCGGCCAGGTCGGCGCGGACCAGATCGCCGAGCGGGTGCGCGCCGACCACGCTGACCAGTGTGACCGACGCTCCGAGCGCGGCCGCCGTCACCGCCGCGTTGGCCGCCGGGCCGCCCGCGGCCACCTCCACCGACTCGGACTGGACCTTCTCGTCGGCGCCGGGCAGCCGCTGGACCCGCTGCACCAGGTCGACCGTCGCCAGGCCGGCGAAGAGCAGCCGCACCTCAGTTGCCGTTGGCCAGCTCGACGAAGAACGTGCCGATGTTGCTGAAGATGTCGCCGACGCCGTCGCCGATGCTGCGCGCCACGTCGGCGGCCGGGCCCGGATTGGTGCCGATCCAGAAGACGAGCAGGAACAGCAGGACCCAGCCCAGCACCTTCTTCATCGGGAACCGATCCTCCACACGCTGCTGACCGCTGGAAACACCAGCCAAGATCGTGACACAGGCTCGCAACGGCCCGCAGGAAGGCGCGCCGACCCGCACTGCTAGTCGAACAATCTGGTAGTGACTTGATTTTGAAAGCTACTGTCATTTCATGGTTGCTTTCGAAAACACCCACCGGTGGTACGCCCTGGCCGCCCTCGCTCTGTGCACCGTCGTCATCGGGCTGGACAGCACGGTGCTCAGCGTCGCGCTGCCCACGCTGGCCCGCGATCTCGGCGCCACCACCGCCGACCTGCAGTGGTTCACCACGTCGTACCTGCTGGTGCTGGCCGCGGCGCTGCTGCCGGCCGGCATGCTCGGCGACCGGTTCGGCCGCAGACGCCTCCTGCTGATCGCGCTGGTGATCTTCGGGGGTGCGTCGGCAGCCTGCGCCCTCGCCGGCACGATCGGGCAGCTCGTCACCGCACGGGCGGCCCTCGGCCTCGGGTCCGCAGTGATCATGTCGCTGATCGGCGCGATCCTGACGGTCCTGTTCGACGAACGGGAGAGGCCCCGCGCCCTCACCATCTGGATCACCGCGAACGCGCTCGGCATCCCGATCGGCCCCCTCCTCGGCGGCTGGCTGCTCGACCACTTCCACTGGGGGTCGGTCTTCCTGATCAACCTGCCGATCGTGGCGCTCGGGCTGATCGCGGTCGCGGTCCTGGTCCCCGAGTCGTACGGCGACCGCGCCCGCGCTTCGACGTGCCCGGCGTCCTGCTGTCGGCCACCGGCCTGGTCGCCGTCACGTACGGCGTCATCGATGCCGGGGAACACGGCTGGACCGAGGGGCGCGCTCCACTGATCATCGCGATGGGGGTACTGGTGCTCGCCGTGCTGGTGTGGTGGCAGCGGCGGGCCGCCGCGCCGCTGATCGATCTCGCGCTCTTCCGCGACCGGTCGTTCGCCGGTGGCACCCTGCTCGCCACGATCGCCGGGTTCGCGTTCTTCGGTCTCCTCTTCGCCCTGCCCCAGCTCTTCCAGGCGGTCGGCGGCGCGGACGCGTTCGGCGCCGGGCTCCGCCTGCTTCCGGTGATCGGCGGCCTGATGGCCGGCGCCCGGATCGGTGAGCGCCTGGCTGCCCGGACCGGCCCGCGGGTGGTGATCGCCGCCGGGCTCACGCTGATGGCCGCCGCCCTGTTCACCGGGGCGGCCACCGATGCCGCAGCTGGCTACGGCGTGGTCGCCGCATGGATCTCCGTCGCCGGGGTGGGTCTCGGTCTCACCATGCCGACCTCGATGAACGTCGCGATCAGCGCTCTCGGCGCCGAGCGCAGCGGCGTCGGCAACGCTCTCATCCAGGCTGTCCGGCAGGTCGGCAGCGCGATCGGCGTGGCCGTGCTCGGCACGGCGCTCAATGCCGGATACCGTTCGGCGCTGCCCGCGACGGCGGGGGCGGAGTTCCGGGACAGCGCCGCCACCGGTACCACTGCTGCTCAACGGCTCGGCGACGACGGGCTGCTCGAGGCGGTGCGGGCGGCGTTCGTACACGGCATGGATCTGTCCCTGATCCTCTCCGGCGGTGTCGCCGCGGCCGGGGTGGTCCTCGCCCTGGTGATCCTGCCTCGCGGCGCGCGAGCCGGGCGGGAGCCGGACGTGCTGGCAGAATCGGGGTCATGAGCACCTCCCCGACCGGCCTGCGCGAGCGCAAGAAGGCGAAGACCCGTGCCGCCATCCGCGAGCACGCGATGCGGCTGTTCGAGGAGCAGGGGTTCGCCGCCACCACCGTCGAGCAGATCGCGGAGGCGGCCGAGGTCTCGCCCAGCACGTTCTTCCGGTATTTCCCGGCCAAGGAGGACGTCGTCCTCGTCGACGACGTGGACGCGGTGCTGGTCCAGGCGATCCGCGCCCAGCCCGCCGACGTGGCCCCGATCGAGGCGATCGTGCGGGCCCTGCGCGACGTGTTCGCGAACATGGACCCGGAGACCTGGGCCTGGGAGCGGCGCCGGCAGAAGCTGGTGCTCGGCGTGCCGGAGTTGCGGGCCCGGATGATGCATCAGATGACCGGCGCGATCGACCTGATGGCGGAGGTGATCGGCGAACGGGCCGGGTTGCCGCCCGACGACTTCTCGGCCCGGGTGACCGCCGGCGCGGCGGTCGGCGTGATGATGGCGGCTCTGCCCGCCGCGCGACTGACCTCCGGCGAGGGGGTCACGCCCGACGATCATCGGCGCGTGCTGCACGCCCTCACCCTCCTGCAGCAGGGGCTTCCACTGGGTTGACGTCGCGGAGGCCGAGGCTCTCCCGGGCGGCGGTGAGGATGCGGTCGGAGAGGGCCGTTCCGGCCGTCGCGCGGGACAGGATCAGGGCGCCGACCATGGTGCTGAGCGTGGCCAGGCCGGCGTCTGCTCCCCGGTCGGCCTGCTCCCGATCTTCTCCGCCGGTCGGGTGTCGGTCTCCGTCGGCCGGGTGTCGGTCTCCGCCGGCCAGATATCGGGCGAAGCCCTCCACGCCCTCGGCGTAGGCCCGGCGGGTCGCGTCGCCGCCACCGGAGCGGGCCACGTCGCCGCCGAAACCCGCCGAGGGGCAACCGGCGCCGGGATCGTCGCGGTGCCCGGCCGACAGGTACGCGTCGATCAGCGCGGCGGGGGAGCCGGTGTCGCCGAGAGCAGCGGCCTGCTCGGCGAACGCCCGGATCACCGCCTCGGCGACCAGCGCGTCCTTCGAGGCGAAGTGCTTGTAGAAGCCGCCGTGGGTCAGCCCGGCCTCGGCGGTCACGTCGGCGACGCTGACCCCGGAGATCCCGCGCTCACGGAAGAGGCGCGCGGCCGTCGTGACGATGCGTTCCCGGTTCTCGGCGGCCTGCGCCTGCGACACCCGTCCCATGACCCCCACTATAGATTATGTGTGTCATCTATTACTCCCACGACTCTGGCGCTCGTTAGATGATGGTCATAATCTAATTCGCATGGAACTCACCAGCGCAGTCGCCGTCGTCACCGGAGCCAACCGCGGATTCGGCCGCCACCTCGCCGCCCAGCTGATCGAGCGCGGCGCCACGGTCTACGCCGCCGCCCGTACCCCCGAATCCGTCGACCTGCCCGGCGCGATCCCGCTCCGGCTCGATGTCACCGACCCCGAGTCGGTGGCCGAGGCGGCCGTGACCGCGGCCGACGCCACCCTTCTGATCAACAACGCCGGCGTCGGCGTGGGCGGGCCGATCCTCGACGGCGACCTGGACGGCATCCGGCTCGACATGGAGACCAACTACTTCGGCACCCTGCTCGCCACCCGGGCGTTCGCGCCGGTCATCGAGCGCAACGGCGGGGGAGCGGTGCTCAACGTGCTGTCCGTGCTGTCCTGGCTGCACCCGGGCGGTTACGGCTCCTACTCGGCGGCGAAGGCGGCGGCCTGGGCGCTCACCGGCGCCAGCCGTGATCTGCTCGCCCCGCGCGGGATCACGGTGACCGGGCTGCACGTCGGCTACATGGACACCGACATGGCCGCCGCCGTCCCGGCCGACCAGAAGAGCGACCCGGCGGTGGTCGCGGCGCTCGCCCTGGACGCGGTGGCCCGCGGCGACGCCGAGATCCTCGGCGACGACCTGACCCGGGGTGTCAAGGCGCAGCTGTCCAGCCGCTGATCGGACCCCGTTTGCATCGGCAGACTTGAATGGGCGGCGACTCTGTCACCGACACGTGAGGTCTGCCCATGCGTCGCACGACCGTACGTCTGGCCGTACCCCTGATGCTCCTCGCCCTCCTCGGCCCGGCAGTGCCGGGAGCCGCCCACGCCGCGCCACCCGCCGGATCGCTCGCGGACACCATCGACTGGGGGCCGTGCGCCCCGGAGGACGAGGCGCCCGAACGCGTCGTCTGCGGCGAACTGGAGGTGCCCGTCGACTGGTCCCGGCCGGGCGGCTCCACCGTCACCCTGGCCCTGGCCAAGCTGCCGGCCTCCGACCCGGCCCGCCGGATCGGCCCCCTGCTGATCAACCCCGGCGGGCCGGGCGGCTCGGGAGTGAACTTCGCCTACGGCGCCGCAGAGGCGTTCTCCGACGTCATCACCGACCGGTTCGACGTGATCGGGTTCGACCCGCGCGGCCAGGCCCGCAGCCAGGTGATCACCTGCGACAGCGATGCGCTCGACGCGCAGGGGGCCGTGCTGTACCCGCACAGCGCAGCCGAGTACGCGACGCTGCGGGCCGCCAACCGGGCGCTCGGCCGGTCCTGCCACGACCTGTCCGGGCCGCTGGTGAAGTTCGTCGACACAGCCAGCGTGGCCCGCGACATGGACGCGATCCGTGCCGCCATCGGCGCCCGCAAGATCAGTTACTACGGGGTGTCCTACGGGACCATGATCGGTCAGCAGTACGCCGAGCTGTTCCCCGGCCGGATCCGGGCCCTCGCGCTGGACTCGAACATGGACCACTCGCAGAGCATCGCCGACTACCAGAAGTGGGAGACGCTCGCCATGGAGGACTCGTTCCTCCAGTTCGCCTCCTGGTGCGACCGGACACCGGCGTGCGCGCTGCACGAGCAGGGCGCCCTCGCCTACTTCGACGACCTGTACGCGAAAGCCGAGGCGGGCGAACTGGTCGTCGACGGCATCACCTTCCTGCCCGAGTTCCTGACCCAGATCACCTTCGGCTACCTGTACGACCCCGCCGGCTGGTTCGCGCTCGCCGACGACCTGATCGATCTCGGTAACGGAGGCGGCTCGGAGACCCGTCGTCGCGGCGAGCCAGCGCCCAACGGCTACCTGCCCGTCATGTGCTCCGACTTCCACTTCGACGTCGGCGGCTACCAGCGGCTGCGGGCACTCGAGAAGGCCCAGAACCGGCTCGCCCCGCACACCCGGCTCAGCCCCATCGCGTGGACCGACCTGACCTCCTGCCAGAACTGGCCGTACCGGGTCACCAACCCGCCGCACCGGCTGCACGCGTCACCGCAACTGCCGCCGATCCTGCTCGCCAACAGCCGGTACGACGTCGCCACCCCGTACCAGTGGGGTCGCAGCCTCGCCGGCCAGCTGCCCAGCGCCACGTTCCTCACCTACGACGGCGTCGGGCACGGCACCTACTGGCTGAGCCCCTGCGCCCAGGCCGCGATCGACACCTATCTCGTCGACCGGCGGCTGCCGGCCAAGGGCACCCACTGCCCGGCCGTCTTCCCCGAGTCGCCGGCCACCCGGAAATCCGCGCCCGGCAACCCGCTCACCCCGGGATTGAGGACTGTTACCGCGGGGTAAACGCGCCGCATGACGGAGACCATCACCGATGCCGGCACCGCCCAGCTCGTGCTCGCGGCGGTGCTCGGCATCGCGGCGGTGGTCCTGCTCATCGCGTGGGCCAAATGGCATCCGTTCCTCGCTCTGATCACCGGCGCCGGCGTCCTCGGCCTCGCCGCGGGCGCCGCGCCGGCCGACACCGTCGACTCGTTCACCAAAGGCCTCGGCACCACGGCCGGCGGCGTCGGCGTCCTCATCGCGCTCGGCTCGATGGTCGGCGCGCTCCTCGCCGAATCCGGCGGCGCCGACGGCATCGTGAACCGCATCGTCAACGGCGTCTCCGGGGCCGCCCTGCCGTGGGCGATGGCCGGCGTCGCGGCGCTCATCGGGCTGCCGCTGTTCTTCGAGGTCGGGGTGGTGCTGCTCGTCCCGATCGTGTTGCTCGTCGCCCGGCGTACCGACGTGGGCCTGCTCCGCCTCGGCATCCCGGCGCTGGCCGGCCTGTCGGTGCTGCACGGCCTCGTGCCACCGCATCCCGGGCCGCTGGTCGCCATCGACAGCCTGCAGGCGGACCTCGGGCTGACCCTGATGCTCGGGCTGATCTGCGCGGTCCCGACGGTGATCGTCGCGGGTCCGGTCTTCGGCAACTTCATCGCCAAGCGGATCCCGCTGCCGGTCCCGGCGCTGCTCTCCGCCTCGTCCGGCCCGGCTGCCACCGGCGCCGACCGGCCGGCCACCGGACCCGTCGGCGGTCAGGACTTCGTCGACCGCGACGACCTCGCCGACCCGGTCGGCCCCGGCAGGACGGTCGACGAGCAGCTCGGCCCGCGCCGCAACCCCGGCTTCTGGGCGGCCGTGCTCACCGTTCTCCTGCCGGTCGCGCTGATGCTCGCCCGCGGCGCCGCCGAACTCCTCCTCCCCGAAGGCGACGCCGTCCGCGACGTTCTGGAAGTCATCGGCGAACCCGTGGTGGCCCTTCTCGCCGGCGTCTTCGTGGCCATGTGGGCCCTCGGAAAACGAGCCGGATTCGACCGCAGGGAAACCAACGCGGTACTGGGCGGCGCACTTCCGCCGATCGCCGGAATCCTGCTGATCGTCGCCGCGGGCGGCGGCTTCAAACAGGTCCTGGTCGACGCCGGCGTCGGCAACGTGATCGCCGACGCCGCCCGCGACGCCAACATCAACGCCCTGCTCCTGGGCTTCCTGGTGGCCGTCGGAATCCGGGTCGCCACCGGTTCCGCCACCGTCGCGACAATCACCGCGGCCGGCATCGTCGCCCCGCTGGCAGCCACCCTGGACCGTCCCGAGGTCTCCCTGCTGGCCCTCGCCATCGGCGCCGGTTCGCTGTTCTTCTCCCACGTGAACGACGCCGGATTCTGGATGGTCAAGGAATACTTCGGCATGACCGTCGGCCAGACCATCAAAACCTGGTCGATCATGGAGACGATCATTTCGGTGGTCGGTTTCGCTTGCGTCATGCTCCTCTCACTCTTCATTTGATTCTCGTACGGCTACGAAAAGTGCCGAGCCTGTCCGCGCGAGGTGGCTGCCCGCTCCCGGCCGCAGCGCGCCCGCCGGGCTGAGGCCGCTGGTCACCCTGCCCCGTGCCGCCCGGTTTCCGGCCGGCCGCCGTTTCGTGCCTGCTGCTTCGCGGCAGTTGTCTTGCGGCGGTTGCTTCGTGGCGGTTGCCTCGCGGCGGTTGTCTTGCGGCGGCTGTTTCGTGGCGGTTGCTTCGTGGCGGTTGCCTCGCGGCGGACGCATCGCAGCGGCGGCGAACTCGGTGGACAGTTCAGCAACGGTGATGGATGGTCCGGAGATGGATACGACGACCCGGTCCAACCGGGACGCCTGGGAAGCGGCGTCCGAGAAGCACGTCCGCGAATATCCGGAACTGCTTGCCGAAGCGGCCGCCGGCACCTCGCTCACCCCACTCGAACGCGACCTGCTCCGCGACGTTCTCCGGGATGCGCCGGACGTCGTCCACTGGCAGAGCGGCCACGGCGCCGACGACATCGGACTCCTGCAGGCGGGCGCCCGCTCGGTGATCGGCCTCGACTACAGCGCGGTGGCCGCCGGCGCCGCCCAGCGCCGGGCCACCGAACTCGGCGCCGACTGCCGCTACGTGGTCGCAGCCCTGCCCGGCGCCCCACTGGCCAGCGGTTGCGCGGACCTCGTCTACACCGGCAAGGGCGCCCTCATCTGGATGCCCGACCTGAACGAGTGGGCAGCCGACATCACCCGCCTGCTACGCCCGGACGGCCACCTCTTCCTCTACGAGGAGCACCCCGCGGCCCCGCTGTGGACCTGGGACGCCGACGAGCCCCGAATCCGCCCCGACCGCAGCTACTTCGCCCCCAGCCACGTGAACGACTCGTTCCCCGCAGGCGGCGCCGTCCAGTGGCAGCGAACCCTGGCCGAGGTGGTCACCGCCGTGATCACCGCCGGCCTGCAACTGCTCCACCTGGCCGAACACCCGGCCCCGTTCTGGCGAATGGGCGGAGTGGACGCCGCCGCCTGGCACGGCCGCCTGCCGAACGCCTTCACCCTCCTGGCCCGCCGTCCCTGACCGGCAGACCGCGCCCGGGCAGCCCCGATCGCCCACCACCGCCGAACGCGCGCACATCGCTGTGGGCTCTCCCAACCCTCGCCGGTCCACGGGAAGATCCCTCCAGTCGAGTCGAGGAGCAGCCGCTGACTCGCGCCAACGGTGATCGATTTCGGGCAGCGAGCGGATGACAGAACGAAAGCGAGCATCGTCGCGCGAAGCGAGCCGACGTAAGGCGTCCATCGCCCAACCGTCAGCTCCGAACTCTCCCGCGATCTCGCCGACCCCGGCCATCGGCCCGGCGCACGGGGAAGCCGCAGGCCCTTTGAGCACCTGCGGGATCCACGACCCCGGTCGAGGACCGCCGAGTGTCGTCAAGCTTTCCCACGACACCTCACAGCCGTGCCGCTCAGCTGTGTCCCGGCACTGTGATCAGGGCAAGATTCCGCAGCTGAGCGACGGTCGGCGGGCAGCCCCTTGGTCACAAGGCGGTTCGAGGGTCCCTAACGGCGTCCCGCGTCCCGCGCGCCGTGCCCGTGCCTGGCACTCCCCGCGCCCGGTGCCCGCACCGTAGGCGCAAGCTGATCAGCGCGCCCCGCAGGCACAAACGAGGAGGACCGGCCGCATGGCTGGAGGAGGCTTCGGAGGGGAACGGGTCACCGGAGGGACTTCAGGTAGTCGGCGGCCGGGAGGGGACTGGACAGCCGGGCGGCCTGGCCGGCCCAGAGATTCACGTAGGTGGCGTCGTCGCGGGCGGCGCCGGCCGCGCGGAGGGGGCGCATCAGGGTGTTCTGGACCGGGTAGGCGGGGACGGCGTCCTCGGCGGCGGCGAGTTCACGGATCAGGGGGTTGATGATCGCTCGGGCGTGACGGCCGGAGAACAACCTGGTCAGCACCGTGATGTGGGCTTCGGGACCGGCCAGCGCGGCTCGGTGGACGGGGCTTGCTGCGGATTCGGCGGTGGCCAGGAAACCGGTGCCGATCTGCACACCGTCGGCGCCCAGTGCCATGGCCGCGGTCACGCCGCGCCGGTCGGCTATGCCGCCCGCCGCGAGAACCGGGGTCCGCACCGCGTCGGCGACCTGGGGGATCAGCGAGAACGTGCCGACCAGCGACTCGGCGAGCGGGCGCAGGAACGCGCCCCGGTGGCCGCCGGCGTCGCTGCCGGAGGCGATCACCACGTCGAGGCCGCCCTGGTCGAGGGCCACCGCCTCGTCGACGGTGGTGGCGGTGCCCAGTGTGACGATGCCGCGGCGGCGGGCCTCGTCGATCACGCGTGCCGGTGGGACGCCCATGACGAAGCTGATCACCGGCGGCTCGGCGGCCAGGAGCGCATCGACCTGGTCGTCGAAGAGCGGTGGCGGCGTGTAGCCCTCGGGGACCGGCAGGCCGAGACGCTCATACAGCGGACGGAGGCGGTCGAAGTCGGCGGGCGAGGGGCGCAGCTCCTGCTCACCGGGATGCGGCACCCACAGATTGACGTTGAACGGCAGGCCCGCGGGCACGGCCACCCGCAACTCGCCGACCAGGGTGGTGATGGCGTCGGGCGTCAGGTGGTTGGCCCCGAACGAGCCGAGCCCGCCGGCCGCGCTGACCGCGGCGGCGAGCGGCACCGAGGACATGCCACCACCGAACGGCCCCTGCACGATCGGATGCTCGATGCCGAGCAGGCTGGTCAGGCGGTCGCTCATGAATGCCCTCCTCCGGCGTGGCGTGCGCCCCTGAACGCTACGCCTGGGCGGCGGCGGAACCACCGGTTCGACGGTGGGGTGAACATCAGGGCCGTCGCGGTCAGGACAGCGATGACGTGGAGGGTGCGGACGGCCCCGAAGACGAGGCCGGCCGGAGTGCTGCCGGGGAGCGCGGCGGTGACCACCGGCACCGTCTCCACCGTGCCGGCGCCGACGGCGGCCAGCCAGATCACGAACGCCACCCGCACCGTGGCGGGCGCTTCCCGGATATCGTCCATGCCCTGATGCTCGTCCGCCGCCCGAGCCTCCGACATACCGCCGGCATTGCTCTTCATGGTGGTGCTGGGTCTACCCACCACCTTGGTCGGCCGTCTATCGGATGCGGTGGCGCGCCTCCGGGTCGGGGCCGTTCGCGGACCGGCCGCCGTCGACCGGCAGGATCACCCCGTTGACGAAACCGGCGGTGCCGGACAGCAGGAACGCCACCGCATCGGCTGCCTCACCGGCCGTTCCGGGCCGTCCCAGCGGGTGCAGCGCCGCCATCTGGCCGTCCACCTCGGGATGGCCGGCCCGATATGCCGCCGATCGTGCCGTCGTGATCGAGCCGAGGGCCACCGCGTTGGTGCGGATCCCGTCCGGCCCGTGATCGACCGCAACCGCCCTGGTCAGCCCCTCGATCGCGGCCTTCGCGGTGGCATACGGCAGCGCGCCGCGCACCGGCCGCTGCGCCTGGTGCGAGGAGACGTTGACGATCGCCCCGGGCCGCCGATGCTCGCGGAAATGGTTCACCGCGGTGTGGCAGCCGGTCACCGCGAGCGCCAGGTTGGCGGTGATCAGCTCCAGGATGCGCGCGGCCGGCGCGCCGATCAGGTCGGCGTCGTCGAAGATCGCGGCGTTGTTGACCCATCCGCGCAGCGGCCCGGCGGCCTCGGCGGTCGTCGCGGCCCGCAGCGCCACTTCCGGATCGGCGGCGTCCCCGGAGATCAGGACCATGCGGGGGTACGGCGGAACGAGCCGATCGGCCACGTCCACCACCACGACGGTCCCGTCCGCGGCGAGGCGCTCGGCGATGGCCCGCCCCACACCGCGGGCGCCGCCGGTGACGACGAACGAACTCATGGCCACCATCCTGTCGCACGGAACACGGCCGGGAAATCGGTGACCCACCGCCTCGGCCCGGCGGCCGCGTCGCGGTCGTGCGCCGCGCGGACGCCGCGCGGACAGGCTCGGGAGTGGTGGTGCGGCGAAGGGCCGCCCACGCCGTACCCCGCATGGATTTTTTTGCCTACGTTGAGTGACCGGATTTCGGCCTCCCGGACGACCGGGCCCTCGGCCTCACGGTGTGTACCTGCCTGCTGACCAGGTGACAATCGCTGTTCCTGGAGCCGGAGTACGGGATCCGATCGGGGGGACTATGACCTTGTTCTCACTGACGGTCACCGTGATCCACGCGACGCGCGGGTGGACGCCCGCTGACGTGCGTTTATGATCCGTCCTTTTTGGTCCTGATTACGGCGTGCCCGAACCGCCGGGCGTCGGCCGCTATGGCATTCGACACGAGTCATTGTCCGTTTTGCGTTTTGCCAGCGGAAATGGGGGCCGCGAGGATTGGCGTGAATCGGCTATTGTCTCAGCACAGGTCTCCGTCCGGGTAGGAGCACATCAGGAGCGCAGCGGGCGCGATGAGATGTTCCCCCGGCGTGTCGAAGGGATGACGGGGTATGACCGGACCGTTCAGAGTCGATCAGGCCACGCTGGCCACCGCGGCCAGCGATGTGCGGTCGACGCGCACCGAGGTCGACGGGCAGCTGAAGTCGCTGCAGGGCAACGTCCAGGAGCTGGGTTCCGCGTGGAAGGGCCAGGCCGCGACCGGGTTCTCGAACCTGATGCAGCGCTGGGACACGGATGTCAAGAAGCTGCTCACGGCGATGGACGAGATCGCTGATCTGCTGGACAAGTCGGGCAATGTGCACGCCTCGAACGACGAGCAGCAGAACTCGATGTTCAACCAGTTCAACTCGGCCGTAAATCCGTAAGCGGGGGAGTCAGCAAGCATGAGCGAGATCCTTGTCAACTACGCGGCGTTGGAGAACGCCAACTCCCAGATCCAGGCGGCCGCCCGGAGCATCGAGGAGAAGCTGGACACGCTGCGGACCCGTCTGCAGCGGATGCAGTGGGACGGTCAGGACCAGGAGGCGTATGCCGCGCACCAGGCCAAGTGGGACCAGGCCATCGCCGACCTGAACGGCATCCTCGCGCAGATCGGTGGCGCCGTCGGCACCGCCCGTGAGAACTACATGAGCACCGAGGCGAACAACGCCAAGGTCTGGTAAGCATTTCCGGCGCAGGGAGGCACCATGGGGGAATTCACGGCGGCGGACGCGAAGGGCCTGACCGAGCTGAAGGTCGATGTCGCGCACCTGGCGAACATCACGTCGTACCTCAACGCTCTGTCGGCCGCCATCACCGACGACCTGCGGCCGGGGGTCTACGACGCGAACCGGCTCGCCTCGACGGGCGGTGACGAGAGCCGGTCGGCGCTGGGCGACCAGATCCCGGTCGCCGACGAGCTGAAGACGCGGATCGCGGCCACCTTCCAGGCGGTCGACTCGTCACTGAAGAGCCTGGCGACGCAGCTCGAGGTGGACGGGGCCGCGATCACCACGCTGGCCGAGAAGTACAAGACGGCCGAGGAGCGCAACGCGCTCACCGCGTCCGAGTTCATGTCCGCGGTGAACGCCTCCCGGAACAAGGTCTAGGAGGCCGGTCATGCCGACATGGGAGCAGATCGTCGAGCGCGTCTGCATCAAGAGCAACTACTTCAACCTCGAGGCCTCCGCCACGCAGTGGAGCTCGGTGTTCCGGCAGATCGACGAGTTGCGGACCGCGATCAACACGCTCTCCACCAACACGGAGAGCTGGCAGGGGGCCGCGGCCGACGCGTTCCGCGAGCACCTCAAGGGTCACAGCGACATGCTGGAACGACTCGCGGAGGACCACCGCAAGATCGTGCACGGGCTCAACGGCGCGCACGACCACCTGCAGACGGCGGTCAACACCATCGAGATCCCCACCTGGATGTATTCCGAGGTGGAGAGCCGGCAGTCGGCGTACAACCAGGGCGCCGAGATCCCGGGGTACGAGGAGGGCACGTTCGCCCACGGCTACCTGAAATACGTCATGGGCGACGGCATCTCCAACATCCCGCTGATCGGTGACGCGTGGAAGGCCGTCGACGGCTGGATCCGTGACCGCGAGGGCGCCGCGATCGAGGCGTACGAGAAGCTGGTCGGCGGCTACGGCGGCGAGGTGCCGAACATTCCGGAGGGCACCGCACGCAACCCGGGCGGGGTCGACGGGTCCTCGGACTTCACGCCGACCGGCAGTCCCACGCCCAAGGTGCCGTCCGGCGCGTCCGCGGCGAACGGCGGGTTCACCCCGACCGGGATGGACACCACGAGTCCGAGCACGGTGTCGAGCTTCGACCCAGCCGGTGGCAGCGGCACCGGCGGCACCGACACGTTCGATCCGTCGTCGAGTTCGTTCGATCCGGACTCCAGCTCGTTCGACCCGTCAGGCTCCTCCGGGACACTGCCGCCGGGCAGCAGCCTGGCCGGCGCCGGTGGTGGCGGGTTGTCCGGCGCCGGTGGCGGTGGCCTCGGTGGCCTGGGCAGCGGCACCCTCGGCGGCGGCGGTCTCGGCGGTCTCGGTTCCGGCGGTGGCCTGGGATCCGGCGGCCTGGGCGCGGGCGCGCTCGGTGCCGGCGGTGGCCTCGGTGCCGGCCGCGGGCTGGGCGGAGGTGCCGGCCTGGCCGGCAGCAGAGTGCCGCCACTGGGCCCGTCGGTCGCTCCCGGCGGCGGGGCCATGGGCGGCGCGGGCGCCGGCCGTGGCGGCCGCGGCGGCGGTCGTGCCGGCATGGGCGGCATGGCCGGCGGTGGCGGGCACGGCGGCCACGGGGGAGATGACGGCGAGTATTCGACCTGGCTCCAGGAGGACGACGACGTGTGGGGCGGCGACAACGCCACTCCGCCCGGCGTGATCGCCTGACCGGGCCACGAGAGGAATCACGATCAAGATGCGCCGAGTGCGACCGCTGACGCGGACGCTGGTCGTCGTAGCTGCCGGGCTGGCCGTCGTGCTGCCCGGCAGCGCCGCGCGTGCGGAGACCGTCCGCCAGGCCCAGTGGTATCTGGACGAGCTGAAGATCGGCCAGGTCCACCAGATCACCAAGGGCAAGGGCGTGCTGGTCGGGCTGGTCGACTCCGGTGTGGACGCCGACCATCCCGACCTGAAGGGCCGGGTCAAGGTCGGGCCCCGGTTCGACTCGGCGGTCGCCGGGCCGGTCAAGCCCGACACCGACGGGCACGGCACCGGCATGGCCGGTGTCATCGTCGGCAAGGGCGGTGGCCAGAACAACGTGCTCGGCATCGCCCCAGAGGCAACGGTGCTCTCGGTGCAGGGCGCCGCCGACGGACAGGACAACGTCGCCAACCGGGCGGGGATCGAATGGGCCGTCGACAACGGCGCCCAGGTGCTCAACCTGTCCTTCGCGCAGAACGAGCCCTCCCCGGACCTGACCAAGGCCATCGAGTACGCCCTGTCCAAGGATGTCGTGGTGGTGGCCGGCGCGGGCAACCTGGAGCAGGGGCATTACGAGGTCGGCTATCCGGCCGCGATCCCGGGCGTGATCGCGGTCAGCGGCACGTCGCGCGGTGGCAAAGCGTGGGATCTGTCCGCGATCGGTGACAAGGTCGTCCTCAGCGCGCCGGCCGACGGCATCGTCAGCACCGCCTCCCGGGCGTCCGGCAACACCAGCGGGTTCCGCAAGGGCGTCGGCACCAGTGACTCGGCCGCCATCGTGTCCGGTGCGGCCGCGCTGATCCGCTCGAAGTACCCGGATCTCAAGGCGCCCGACGTGATCAACCGGTTGATCACCACGGCCGACGACGCCGGTCCGGCCGGTCGTGACGACAGGTTCGGATTCGGTCGTCTCGACATCCTGAAGGCTCTGACCGCGAAGGTGCCGTCGGTCGCCACCAACCCGCTCGGCGGCCCGGCCGCGGCCGGGAACGGGACCGCGTCGGCCGGCACCGACTGGGTGGCGGCGGATCGGGGCACCCGGGCGGGCCTGTCCGGCAAGGCGATCGCCGGGTTCGCGATCATCGGCCTGCTGCCGGTGCTCGGCATCGTCGCGATCATCTGGCTCGTGGTCGGCAACCGCCGGCGGAAGCGGGCCCAGCTCGCGCCGGCCTCGGGGTATCCGTACCCTCCGCAGCCCGGCTATCCGCCACCGCCCGGCTACCCACCGCACCCGCAGCAGTATCAGCAGCCGCAGCAGTATCAGCAGCCACCCTCGGCTCCGCCGGGCACCGGCCGGTGAGATCGCTGGACCGTCAGCTGGCCGGGAGCACGTCGGCGGCGGTGCGTGACGTGCACACCGCCCTCATGGACGCCTACGACGCCACCTACACCGGCCGGGATCCCGGCGGTCTGGCCACCGTCGAGACCGACGGTTCGGGCCTGGTCACCGGGGTGCGGCTGGTGCCGACGATCAGCCGTCACCCGGCGGCCGCCGTGGCCGGGGCGGTGCAGTCGGCGTACGCCGAGGCGGAGGCCCTGCGCCTGGCCGCGTTGCAGGACGTCGGCCGCCTGGCCCGATCGGCGGGTGCGACATGACGGTGCCCGCCGACTTCCACCGGCTCGCGGCCGACGCCGAGGCGGGCCTGCACGCGATGCAGCAGGCCGCCGAGAAGCTCGGATCCCGGACCGTGGAGTCCCGCTCGGCGGACGGCTCGGTGACGGCGGTGGCCAGCCTGCACGGCCGGATGACCGAGCTGAGCCTGCGGCACGACGCCCTGCGCACCTACGACAGCGAGTCCCTCGGCGAGGCGATCGCCGACACCATCCGGGCGGCCCAGCTCCAGGCCCGCTCCGCGTACGAGACCGAGGTGCGGCAGTCCACTCCCGCGGCGGTCGGCCGCTACCTCGATCTGCTGCGCGAGGCCTGCGAGAGTTAGGCCCGCGCGGACGGGCCCCACCCGATGCGGATCTCCCCGGTGGGCGAGGCCGCGAATGTCAGGCGCGCGCGAACGGGTTCCGCTGGATGTGGATCTCCCCGGTCACGTAACCGGCCCGGTCGAAGCCGAGTTCCGGCAGCCGGCCGGTGAAAAGCTGGAGCAGGGTCTCGACCAGCGTCAGGTCGACGGCCTGCCAGGTGTCGCCGTCGTCGTCACCGACCACCACACTCCAGGCATCCGGGTCGTCGTTGCTGGTGTCCCAGTAGATCTGGGTGTCGTCACTGTCGGCGCAGAGCATCAGCCGGTTCCGGCCGATCCCGAGCGGCAGCGGCGGAGCGGTGAGATGCGTCTCCAGATACTCCTCCTCGGCGTCCGGTCCCTCCCACTGCTCGGGCGCCCGGAGAAGGTTGAACCGGCCCTCCGCGGTTGTCGGGTGTCGCACCGCGAACAGCCGGTTGACGAAGCCGATGCCGTACTCGTCGATGTAGGCCTTGTAGTCGGCCGGCAGGCGCAGGCCGACGGACGACTCGACGGCGGCCCAGTCGACCGGTGGTTCGGTGTTCGGGTCGGCGGAGGTCACTGCTTGCCGCCATTGGACGAAGGCGGCCGTTCCATCACCGGGCATCGGTGTTCCCCTCGGAATCAGACCAGGCCGGGACGGGCCGGATCGGTGATCAGCAACGGACTGCGTTCCCGCAGAGCCGCCACCAGCGGCTCCGCCGTGCCCGCCTCCTGCGCGGCGAGCCCTTCCGGGCCGGTGAGGCCGACCACGGTCCAGAAGTGCACCACGCCGTTCGCGGTGTCGATACGAGGCAGCTCGGGATCGGCGACGATCGTCACCGAGGTCAGCGGCCCGGCCTGGGCGGAGCCGCCCAGGGCGCCGGCGCCGACGATCCAGTCACCGAGGGACAGGTCCATGCCGTCCACGAAGCTACGCGCGACCCCGTTGATGACCTGGATCATCCACTGGGGCGGCAGGACCGTGCGGGGGTCACGGGCCACCCGGGCGGTCAGCTCGAAGCCGGAGCCGGACACCTCGGGAACGCTGGTCTCCTTGTCGTCCAGCTCGCTGAGGCCGTAACTGACCAGGAGCCAGTGGTCCTCCAGCGGGAAGGCCAGGACACCGTCGATCGCGCCGCCCAGCACGGTGCTGAGCCCGAATCGGGCGTCGATCGGCGTGACCCCGGGATGCAGGGCGGCCCAGGCGGCCGTCAACGCGTCCAGGCCACGCCGGGTGGTGGGTTGCATCCGGTCTCCTCCTCCGATCACCAGTTCGGGATGACGGCTGTCTCGCGATAACCGCGGTCACCGAGGGCCGTGATGCGCACGCTGTGCGGGAGGCGTTCGTCTCCGAGGGCCTCCACCCTATAGCGCACGTTCTGCGCGGGGACTCCGGCCTGCCGGCCCTCGATCACCCGCCGGACCCGCATCTCGATCTCCCGCATCGGCGTCTCGTTGATGTGGGGGTCGCCCGGGTCGTAACGGTGGAACAGCGTGACGAAGTTCTCCGGGTCGCTGTGCGAGCCGCCCAGGGTGTCGGCTCGCAGATGTCCTCTGGCGTGCACCGTGGGGTCGTACCCGGCCGGGTTCACGCCGCCGGGGATCCGCCGCTCGCCGCGGGTGCCGGTTTCCGGCAGGTCGGTGGTGTCGAGGTAGGTCTCCATCGTCGTGCCGCGGGTCTCGACGATCGGCGGGTCGCCGGGGTTCCGCCCGGGGGTCGTCCACTCCAGCAACGGGCCGTACCGGTTCTCGTTGAGGGCGGTGTTCGGGTCGAACCCCTCGGCCGCCGCGTCGGGCACCCCCGGTGACAGGTTCTGCACGGTGGCGAGACCGGCCAGCACCGCCTGCAACGCCGACGCCGTGGCGCTGTCCAGGGCGGTGAGCGCGACGACCTGGGTCCGGATCGCGACGCTCAGGTCGGCGGCGACGGCCTGATAGGCGGCGAGCACCGCGGGGCCGGCCGGGCCGGCGGCGGTCGCCTCCGCGTAGTGGGGTGGACCGGGCAGCACCACTCCGCCGGGCATCACCACGAACCCGGCGGACATCATCGAGTTGACGAACTGCCGCAGCGCGTTGACCATCGCGGCCATCTCCTGGCCGCCCGACTGCACGACCCGGCCGGCGTTGGCCAGCGCCTGCTGCAGCCGGTCCATGGCATCGGCACGCTTCTTCGCGGCCTCCCGGTGGGCGTCGGCGGCCTCGCCCTTCCAGTCCGTGCCGGCCCGGGTGGTCGCCTGCACGAACGACGCCCGGAAACCCTCCACGGAGGCCCGCACACTGCTCAGCACGCCGCCGAACGGCTCGGTGAACATCTGCGGCTGGGAGAACAGCGCCACGTCGAACTCAGGCATAGGTGGCCCCCGCAGGCACACCCAGCCGGACCCGCTTCATCATCCAGGCGGCGCGCTTGTCGGTGCTCGTGTACGTCACGGCCGCGTTGCCGAGACCACCGGCGTGCGAGATGAGGGCCTCCGCCAGCACGGCCGCCGCCCGGGTGATCTCGGCGGCCACCTCGTTCGCGGCGGCCGACGTCAGATAGGACGGATTGGCCGCCGCCGCACTGGCTGCCGAACTCTGCACCTGGGCGCCGAGCCCGCCGAACCTTGCGGCCAGCGACTGGACCTGCCGCGCCGAGGTCGTCAGCACCCGTGGGGTCACCTCGAAGCCGTTGCTCATCGTGCCTCCCTGTCCGTCACCCTCGGGTGCGCCGGCCGCCCCGCTCGTCGAAGCCGGGCAGCGTGAAACCCCCCTGCTCGGGCTGCCGGCGCACGCTCGGCGACGTGATCCGGACCGGCTCGCCGAAGACCGGGGTGTAACTGTCGAAACGGGACGCCGCCGGGGCCGGCAGGTCCGGCAGCGCCGCGGGCCGGGTGCCCCGTCGCGCCCGGCGCCGGATCGGGCCGGCCACCAGCAGCAGCACCGCGATCAGCAGGCCGCCGCCGAAGACCCAGCCGCCGATCGCCCGTACCGTGTCCAGCCGGGCGTCGGGAGGCAGGGCCGCCGGGACCTGCCCGGCCGTCGTGTCGTCGCGTTTGTTCTCCGATTCCAGGATCGTAGCGACCGCCCGGTAGGGGTTGACCACCCCGAAACCGACCTGATCGTCCCGATCGCCGGCCGGGGCGTCGGCGGTGAGCTGCAGACGCCGCCGGATGTCCGAGGGCGACAGGCTCGGCGAGTGCTCCCGGATCAGGGCGGCCACCCCGGAGACGTACGCCGCCGCGAAGCTGGTCCCGCCCTCCTGGTCGATCGCGTACCCGCCGCCCTGCGGCGCCGGGCCCTCGATGGCGTAACCGGGAGCGGCGATGTCCACGTACTCGCCGGTGTTCGACGACGCGACGTGCTTGCCCTGCTGGTCGATGCCGGCGACGGCGATCACCTCGGGGTAGGCGGCCGGGTAGACCGGCTGGCCGGCGGACGGCGAGGCGCCCTCGTTGCCGGCCGCCGCGACCACCACCACGTTCTTGCTGACCGCGTACTTCACCGCGGACTCCAGCGCCGGGGTGGGCTCGGTCACCAGCGACATGTTCACCACGTCGGCGCCGTTGTTCACCGCCCACACCAGGGCGTCGGCGATCCGGCGGGGCAGCGTCGGGTCGGTGGACCGTTTGCTGTTCGGCAGGACCCGGACCGGCATGATGTACGCGTCCGGCGCGATGCCGTAGAACGGGACGTCCCTGGTGTCGTTGCCGGCGATGATGCCCGCGACCAGCGTGCCGTGCCCGTCGGCGTCGCAGTCCCCGGACCCGCCGGCCTGCACGAAGTCCTTGCCGGCCACCACCCGCCCGGACAGTTTCGGATGCCGCCGGGTGACCCCGGAGTCGATGACCGCGACCACCACGCCCCGGCCCCGGCTGGTCGGCCAGGCCGCCTCCGGGTCCAGGCGCTGCAACGGCCACGGCAGGGCGGTGAGCTGGTCGGTGAAGGTCGGCCCGCACCGGGGCGGCCCGGCCGGGGCCGCCTGCCCGGCCACCGGCGCCGCGGCCACCAGGGTGAAACCGGTCAGCAGCGCGCCGGCGGCGGCCGCCGCCCGTCGGACGGCGCCCGGCATCACGGCTCCGACCAGGCGGTCTGGATGAGCTGCACACCGTCCTGCCGGCGGATCAGGGTGCCCCGGCCGGGCGGCTGCGGGCTGGGCCGCAGGTTGCCCAGCAGCACGCCCTCCTCCCGGTTGCCGGACATCTGCAGACCCGGGGCGTCCAGCTCGCGCAGACGCTGCAGCACCGGCTCGTACAGGGCCCGGGCCGCGCCGCCGACACGCCGCGCCACGATCAGGTGCAGGCCGATGTCCCCGGCCTGGGGCAGCAGCTCGACCAGCGGCATGAGCGGGTTGTTGCCGGCCGTCGCCACCAGGTCGTAGTCGTCGATCAGCAGGTACAGCTCCGGACCCTTCCACCAGCTGCGGTCACGCAGCTGGGCCGGAGTGACGTCCGGGCCGGGCATCCGCTGAAGCACCGCGGACTTCAGGGCGCCCACCATCTCGCTGAGCACCTGCGCGTTCGGCGCGTAGCCGAGCACGTGGCCGCTGTCGAACGCGCCGAGCAGGCTGCGCCGGAAGTCGGCGACGACCAGCCGCGCCTCGCCCGGCCCGTGCCGCTCGATGATCGACCGGCCGATCAGGCGCAGCAGGTTCGACTTGCCGGACTGCGCGTCACCCAGCACGATCAGGTGCGGCTCGGTGTCGAAGTCCAGCGTGATCGGGGCCAGGTGCGCCTCGTTGACGCCGATCGGCACCCCGCGCGGGGCGGAACCGGCCAGCGCCGCCAGCTCAGCGGCCGGCAGCTGCCGAGGCAGCAGCCGCACCCGGGGCGCCGGCCGGTGCTTCCAGGCCGCCTTCACCGCGCTGACCATCTCCAGGGTGGCCTCCGCGCTGTCGTCCACCGTGTGCTTGCCGTCGATGCGCGACAACGCCGCCAGGAAGTGCAGTTTCTCCCTGGTCAGGCCACGGCCGGGGCTGCGCGGCACATTCGCCGCGGCGCGCCGGTCGATCTCCGACTCGGCCGGCTCGCCGAGCCGCAGCTCCAGCCGGGTGCCGAGGAAGTCGCGCAGGTTGGCCCGGATCTCGGCCCAGCGGGCAGCGGTGATCACCACGTGCACGCCGTAACCCAGACCGCCCGCCGCGATGTTGGTGATCTCCTGCTCCAGCTCCTCGTAGTCCTGCCGGATCAGCGACCAGCCGTCGACCACCAGGAACACGTCACCGAACGGGTCGCCGATCTCCCCGGTGGCCCGGCGGCGGCGGTACGTGGCGACCGAGTCGATGCCCAGCTCGGTGAACCGTGCCTCGCGCGTCTCGATGATCGCCTTGACCTCCGCGACGGTACGGCGGACGGCCTCGGCGTCGCGACGGCCGGCCACCCCGGACACGTGCGGCAGATCGGCCAGCGCCCGCAGGCCGCCACCACTCAGGTCCAGGCAGAAGAACTGCACCTGGGCCGGGGTGTGGGTGAGCGACAGCCCGCCGATCAGCGACCGCAGCAGGGTGCTCTTGCCGGACTGCACGGCGCCGACCACGATCACGTTGCCGCCGGAGCCCTCCAGGTCGACGATCATCGGGTCGCGGCGCTGCTCGAACGGCCGGTCCACGATGCCGACCGCCGCCCGCAGCCGCCCCAGGCCCGGCCACTGGTCCGGGTGCAGGCCGAGCCGCTCGTCGGCGACCAGAGTGGGCAGCAGGTCGTCCAGGCTCGGCGGGTCGCCCAGCGGCTCCAGCCACACCTGGTGCGCCTCCATGCCCTGTCCGTGCAGCTTCTCGGCGATCACGTCGAGCATGGTGGTCTGCTTGCCGGCCTGGTCCTCGGACTCGGTGGCCGGCCGGAGGGGCTCGGCCGGGAGCTCCGGCACGGGCACGTGGCCCAGCCCGTACGGCGCGATCTGCCGTTGCACCAGAGCCTGACTGCGTGGGGACTGGCCGGCGGCACGGTACGGCCCGGAGACGTAGGCGCCCCGGAACCGCAGCATCGTCGTGGTGTCGACCTTGAGGTAACCGTGCCCGGGGGCCTGCGGCAGCTCGTAGGCGTCCGGCACACCCAGCACGATGCGGCTCTCCACCGCGGAGAACGTGCGCAGACCGATCCGGTACGACAGGAACGTCTCCAGGCCGCGCAGCTTGCCCTCCTCGAGTCGCTGCGAGGACAACAGCAGGTGTACGCCGATCGACCGGCCGATCCGGCCGATCTGGATGAACAGGTCGATGAAGTTCGGCTTGGCCGACAGCAGCTCGCTGAACTCGTCACAGATCACCAGCAGGCTGGGCATCGGGTCGAGCGGCTCGCCACCGCGCCGGGCCTGCTCGTACTCGTGCCGGTTGACGTAGTTGCCGGCCGAGCGCAGCAGCTCCTGCCGGCGGACCATCTCACCGGTCAGCGCGTCCTGCATACGGTCGACCAGCGGCAGCTCGTCGGAGAGGTTGGTGATCACCGCGCTGGTGTGCGGCAGCCGGTCCAGCGAGGCGAACGTGGCGCCGCCCTTGAAGTCGACCAGGACGAAGTTGAGCTCCTCGGAGGAGTGGGTGGCGGCCAGCGCGGCCACGATCGTACGCAGCAGCTCCGACTTGCCGGAACCGGTCGCGCCGATGACCAGGCCGTGCGGGCCCATGCCCTCCAGCGCGGCCTCCTTGACGTCCAGCTCCACCACCGAGCCGTCCGGGCCCAGGCCGAGCGGGATGCGCAGCTGGTCGCGGATCGGCCGGGACTGCCAGGTGACCCGGGTGTCGATGGCCGCCGCGTCCGGCACGCCGAGCAGCTCGGGCAGCTCGGCACTGCGCGACAGCGGCTCGTCCTCGCTCTTCTGCTGGGACAGCCGGAACGGCGCCAGCAGCCGGGCCAGCCCCTCGGCCTGCTCCCGGCTCAGCGCGTCGGGGGTTCCCAGCGGCGTCGACGTCTTGCCCCGGCTGACCGCGAGCGTCCCGCCGGCCACCTCCAGGCTCAGCAGCCAGCGGCCGGCGTCCCGGGGGACCGCCCCGGACACGTCGATGACCGTGCTGCCCAGCGGCCCGGACCCGAAGAACTGGGAGGTGCCGGGAAGCTCGCCGCCGTCCAGGATCACCACCACGTGCGGCTCGGTGAGCAGCGGTTTCGCCTCGGGGCTGTGCCGCGGGCGGCCGGTCAGCGCGTCACCGAGCAACCGCTCCAGCTCCAGCACGCTGCGGAACGCCAGCCGCATCGCGCCGGCGCCGTCGGTCCGGCGGCCGTACTGACTGTGCGGCAGCCACTTCACCCAGTCCCACTCGTCCTGCCGGTCCGGGGCGGTGACCACCGCGATCAGCAGATCGTCCGGCGCGTGGAAGGTGACGAGCTGGCCGATCATCGCCCGGACCAGGTCGAGTTTCGCCGACCGCTCGCCGCGCAGGCTGATCCGGCTGAACGCCCGCATCGACAGGGCGCGCGGCAGATCGGGCTGAGTGGTGTGCGCCTTGACGAACCGGCGCAGCGCGATCGCGCTCATCGGCTCCAGGTCCTCCACCGGCTTGGTCTCCGGCGTGATGATCTGCACAGCCAGTTTCTGCGCGCCGACCGAGACCCGGATCTCACCGAAGTCGTCCTCGGTGTTGCGCCGCTCCCACAACCGGCGGGACCCGGCGATCGACCACAGGGCCCGCGGCTCCGGGTGCCGCCAGCCGAGCGCGGCACGCTGCTGGGCGGCCGCCCGCCGGGCCCGCCGGCGCACCTGCGACAGGTAGCGCATGTAGTCGCGCCGCTCGGCGTCGACCTCGGCCTTCTTGTCGTTGCCGCCGAGCTGGCCGAAGAACATGCCCAGCATCGACACACCGAACAGGCCACCGGCCACGTACGTCATGGTGCCGGCGCCGCGACCGGCGTACAGAAACGCCATCGCGCCGACGCCGCAGACCATCGGCAGGATCATCATCAGCTGACCCAGCCCGCGGGGCAGCTGCTCGGGAAGCTCCGGCGGCGATTCCAGGACGAGCTCGCCCCGGGGCAGCTGCGGTCCCGGGCGACGGGGTGGCCGACGGAAGACGACAGTGCTCAAATCGATAGCCTTCCCCCGGTAAATGGCGTCTGTCGAGACATCGTAGGTTTTACTCGAGTGCGGGCAAGACCGCGGGGGAGGACAGATTGACAGCGACCACAGCGAATACGGCTGGTCCGGACGTCAGCCGGGTGACGGTGGTGGGGCCGTCGGCCCGTGCCGACCTATCGATCCCGGTCGACGTGCCCCTGGCGAATCTGCTACCCACCCTGCTGCGTTACGTGGGCGAGCGGCTGGCCGACGAGGGCGTGGCGAAGGGCGGCTGGGTGCTCACCCGGCTCGGCGGCGCCGTGCTCGACGAGAGCCGTACCGCCACTGAGCTGGCCATCCGTGACGGCGAGATGCTCTATTTCGCGCCGCCCGGCAACCCGGTCGGCGACATGGTCTTCGACGACGTGGTGGACGCCGTCGCCACCGCCACCCGCAACCGGCCCGGCAACTGGGCGGCCGCCGACACCCGGCGGTTCGGCCTGATCGCGGCCGTCGCGGCGCTGGTCGCCGGCGCTCTGGTGTTGCTCACCTCACGTCCGCTGACGGTGGCCGGCGCGGTCGGGCTCGGCATCGCCGCCGTCCTGGTCGGCGCCGCCGCCACCCTCACCCGCGCGTTCCGCGAACGCGTCGCCGGCACCGCCCTCGGCCTGGTCGCGCTGGTGTATGCGGCGATCGGCGGCACCCTGGTCCTCGGCGGCGACCGTGGGCTCGACGAGCTGACCGCCCCCGACCTGCTCATCGGCGCGGGCGCGCTGGTGCTGTTCACCGCGCTTGCCTCGGTGGCCACCGGCCAGCACACCGGGGTGTTCGTCGGCGCGCTCGGGGCCGGCGTGGCCCTCGGCGCCGGCGCCGGGATCTCCTTCGGGTTCGGCGCCCCGCCCGCCGCCGGCGCCGCCGTGGTCGCCGCGATCACGCTGGCGGTGATCCCGGCGCTGCCGCTGTTCTCGTACCGGCTGGCCCGGATGCCGATCCCGTCGGTGCCCAGCGGCCCCGAGGACCTGCGCGCCGACGTGGACACCGTCGACGGCCTGCGCCTGCTGGCCCAGAGCGACCGGGCCAACGAGATCCTGACCGGCCTGATCACCACGGTCGCGGTCCTGCTGCTCGGCGCGGAGGTGGTCCTCGGCCTCACCGCGGGCCTGCCCGCCACCCTGCTGTGCGGGCTGCTCGCCGTGCTGGTGATGCTGCGGGCCCGGCCGCACGAGGGGCGGGCCCAGCGCTGGCCCCTGCTGGTCGCCGGGGTGCTCGGGCTGGCGCTGTTCGTCTACGCGGCGTTCGCCACCGGCAACTCCGCGGTACGCCTGTTCGTGCTGCCGGTGGGCCTGCTCGCGGCGGCCGTGGGGGCGCTGGCCACCGGCCGCACCCTGTCCCGGCGCAAGGTGTCCCCGGTCTGGGGCCGTCTCCTGGACATCGGCGAGATCATCCTGATCATCCTGGTGGTGCCCGCCGTGGTCTGGGTCTGCGGACTCCTCACCTGGATCCGGGCGATCAAGGGCTGACGAGCCCGGAGCCGGGCGTTCAAGGACGAGCCCCGGCCCCCGGGATCGGTCGAGAGTGAGCCCTGCCTTGGGTGGTCGAGGTGAGTCCACGCCCGGGTGGTTGAGGGTGAGCCCCTGCCTTGGGTGGTCGAGGTGAGTCCACGCCCGGGGTGGTTGAGGGTGAGCCTCTGCCCGGGGTGGTTGAGGGTGAGCCTCTGCCCGGGGTGGTCAAGTGTGAGCCTGAGCCCGGGCGGTCAACCACGAGCGCAGGGGCGGGCGGTCAACCACGAGCGCAGGGTCGGGCGGTCGACGTCCGAGGACGGCGGCGAGCCCGGGACAGGGCTCGCCGCCGTAGCTCAATCCCGGGTGGGCGGGCCGAAGAGGCCCTTCTCCATCGAGGTGACGCTGAGCAGCAGGTAATGGTCGGACCGGCCGCCGAACGCCGCGACCATCTCGCCGGAGATCGACTGGAGATGGCCGGTGTGGTCCGGGTGCAGCCGCAACGCGGTGGCCGCCAGCCCGGCCTCCAGCGGTGTCAGGGTGCTCGCCACGACCAGGTCGGCGTCCAGCACGAGGCGTACCTGGCCCACGCTGAGTTGCGGGATCACCGACAGGGTGGTCTGCCACGGGCCGGGCGGACGTTCCTCGCCGACACCGACATACCAGATCGGGTGCGTCGGAGTGCCCGCCAGACCGGCCAGCCCGGCGGAATCCAGGACCACGGTGCGGTCCCGGCCGCCGGTCGCGGCCTCGGCGAAACCGGTCCAGGTCGGCTGCAGCGCGGGGTGGATCACCAGCCGCGCGCCGAGGGCCATCGCCCGGAACGTCACCAGCCGGGCCAGCCAGAACCCGCTGAGCACGCTGACCAGCATCGGCCGCGGGCCGAATGCGCGCACCACATACGGCTGGGCGCCGCGATCGCGCCCCAGCATCAACCCGGCGTCCAGCGGGGGCAGCGTGATCCCGGCCAGCGCCTCGGCGCCGGCCCGGTATGCACCCGGCGTGCTCATGACGTCACCTCCGCTGTGTTCCGCCGCCGCGGCAGGTGCGCCGACGGGCGCTGGGACAGGCATGCCGACGGGCGCCGGGATGGGCGCTGCGGCAGGCATGTCGACGGGCGCTGCGACAGGCATCCCGACGGACGCCGGGATGGGCGCTGCGACAGGCATGCCGACGGACGCCGGGATGGGTGCTGCGACAGGCATCCAGGCGGACGCGGCGATGGACGCTGCGACAGGCATCCAGACGGGCGCGGCGATGGACGCTGCGACGGGTGCCCCGGCAGGCGCCGCGAGGGGTGCCGTGACGGGCGGTCGTCCGTACCGATGGATCGGCTTGTGAGCTGGCTCATCGCAGCACCGCCGCGGTCGGAGCGGTCGCCCAGACCGCCGGGCCGTGCCGGCCGTCGAGCCGCTGCAGGCGGCCTCCGGCCCGGTCGGCCAGGGCGAACGCCTGGGTCACCGTCTCGGGGAGCGCGTCCGGCCGGGCGGCCACCCGGACCACGCACCGCGTCTCCACCCCCGAACCGGCCGGCCGCATCGTGATCGTGACGTTGACCAGGTCCGCCGGCAGCCCGGTCAGGGCGGCGAAGAGTTCGTCGGGGCGGTGCGCCGGCCAGCGGGTCAGGACCAGGCCGGCGTGTGCGAGGCCGGCCGCCTGCCAGCCGGTCCACACCTCGGCGCCGGGGGCGGGCTCGCCCGCGTCGGCGGTCGCCGGGCAGGAGCCGGCGAGGGCCGCGACCAGCGCGTCCGGGTCGAGGACCCGCACTGTCAGGCCGGTGCCGCCGAGCACCTTCGCGGTGCGGTTGACCAGCGCGGTGACGGCTTTGTCGACGCCGGTCAGGCCGCCGCCACGGGTGAGCGCCGCAGCGGCCGCGGATTTCGGCTCGAGCCGGACCGCGACCAGCACCTGCTGGTCGGCGGCGACCCGGTCGTGGGCGGTGAGCTCGAGGTAGGAGGTCCGGGCGGGCGCGGCCGGGTCGAGCAGGGTGCTCGGCGCAGGAACGGTCTGGCTGGTCACCGCCAGCGCGGACACGGGGATCGACGAGTCCTCGAAGAGCCGGGTCAGCCGGTCCAGCGGGAGCCGGTCGTCGCCGGTCACGCTCAGCGCGGCGAACCAGCCGCCGGGGTCCTGCCCGACGCCGATGGTGGCGCCCCGGTCGGCGACGGCGCGGACGGTCAGGCCGGGCGCGAGACCGGCCAGGGCGGTGAGCGGCCGGTGCCGGACCGTGTCCGGGCGCACCGCGCGGGCCGCCCGGTTGCGGCGGCGCAGCCGGGCCCGGACGACCTGCCTCTCATACCACCATCCGGCGGCCGTCGGCGTCCATGTCACCACCAGCAGGACGACGGCCACCAAACCGGCCGTGACCAGGGCGATCACGTTGCCGTCGGCGCCGATGCCGGCCAGGATCGCCACGGCGGCCAGCTCGATCGCGATGATGTGCACGATGCTCAGTGGACCGAGCCGTCCACGCCTGCGGACCGGTCTCAACGCCGGTCCTGCCGAGATGACCTCGCTTGTCACACCCCGTGTCCTTCCGTACGGCCGACTCAGCACACTATCGACCGGCCACTATCGTATTGGTGCCACGGTTGCGAACGCAGGGGGAGATCACACGTGCAGACTCGGCGCGAACAGGTCCGCGCGCACCGGTTCGTCACGCGGCGGCTCGTGTCGGCGCTGTTGTCCGGTGAGCCGGAGACCACCGAGCTGCCGATGCGGCGGCTGGGCCTGGCCATGATCGCCAGCGTGCTCGTGGCCGCGATCCTGTTCGCCGGGTTCGGGGCGTATGGTCTGCTCAGTCCCGGTGGCGCGAAACCGGACTCGGGCACCGTGGTGATCGAGCGGGAGACCGGCGCCCGGTATGTGTTCGTCAACGACGTGCTCTATCCGGTGCTCAACTTCGCCTCGGCCCGGTTGATCCTGGGCGCCGAGGCGCCGACCCGCACGATGGCGCAGAATTCGTTGCAGGGCCTGGCCCGGGGCCCGCAGGTGGGCATCGCCGGCGCCCCGGACGGGGTGCCGTCGCCCAAGGCGCTGGTCGGCCTGCCGTGGACGGTGTGCAGCGCCGCGGAGTCGAGCGCGGTGGCGACCCCGGTGACCCGGCTGCTGATCGGGCAGGAGCCGCCGACCGGCCGGGCGCTCGGTGACGACGCGGTGCTGGTGGCCGCCGGCAGCGGCGCCACGGACCGGTATCTGATCTGGCAGAACCGCCGGTACCGGATCAAGGACGGGGAGACGCTCGCCGCGCTGCGCCTGTCCGGCCAGCCGGTGCTGCCGATCGGCCGGGCGCTGCTGAACGCGGTCACCTCCGGCCCGGACCTGGTGCCGCTGGTGCTGCCGAACATGGGTCAGGTCAGCACCCGCCAGGTCAGGGGCGCGCAGGCCAAGGTGGGCCGGGTCTATCACGTCGGCGCCCAGCACTACGTCCTGACCAGCGCCGGGCTGGCCGCGATCGGCGACGTGTCGGCGCTGCTGCTGCTGGCCAAGGGCGGCACCGACGACGAGCTGACCGCCGAGCAGGCCGGTTCGCTGCTGCTCGACTCGCGGCTGGACCCGCCCGGGTTCCCGGCGCAGATGCCGGAGATGCGGGCCGTCGACCCGGTGGGCTCCGCCCTGTGCGCGGGGTACGGCGCGGCCAGCAAGGACGGGCAGGACGTCGCGCTCGCGGTGGCCGACGCCGGGGCGCTGCGCGCGATGACGGGCGGGCGGACCGCTGCCGACCAGGTGTCGCGCGGCGTGCAGGTGGCCGATCAGGTGCTGGTCCAGGGCGGGCACGCGGCGCTGGTCCGGGCGATCCCGGCGGCCGACGCGACGGTCACCGAGGGGCTGCCCGCCTATCTGGTCACCGACGAGGGCCGGCGGTATGCGATGCCCGCCGGGACGGCGGCGCAGGAGTCGCTCGGTTACGGGTCGGTGTCGCCGGTCCCGGTGCCGGCCGCTCTGGTCGCCCTGATCCCGCCGGGACCGCCGCTGGACCCGGCCACGGCCCGGAATTTCAGTGCGCAGAGCGGCGCCGTTTCCGGATCGTGACCCGCTGATCAGGACGAACCCGCCAAGATCATCTGAAATCGGGATCGAATCCAATGGATCGTATGGCCTATGGTGGTGGTCGCAAAAAACCGGCGCGATGACGGACGGGGACCGCGTCCATGCTCCACAACGGCACAGCAGTAGACATCCGATCGCTGGAGGATTTCCACGACACCCTGACCGCCAGGCTGGCGGAGGTGGACGCCGCTCTGCGGATGGCCACCACCCTGGCCGACCGGCGGCCCGCGCTCGGCACGTTCGCCGACGCGGTCCGGGTCGAGGGGACCTACGCGACGCTGAACAGTGGGTACCGCCTGCATCTCGAACAGTTGCGGGAGGCGATCCTGACCACCCGGCAGGCGACCGGTGACATCATCGCCAACTATCGCGGCGCCGAGGAGAGCATCCAGCTCAGCGCCGACGTCGTCGCGGACCGTCTGGACGGAGGCGTCCTCGATGCCTGAGGAGATCGTCGGCGGGTACGCCGCGCAGACGCACGACGAGCTGTACCGCGCCGTGATGGCCGGCGACCCGGATCAGGTCGACGAGGTGGCCACGGTGTGGCGCTCGCTGCAGGGCACCGTCGAGCAGATCGGCGCGGCCCTGGCCACCGACCTGGGCGCGCTCCAGCAGATGTGGCAGGGCGAGGCGGGCGCCGAGTTCCAGCGCCGGGCCGGCCTGATCGCCGGTTACTGCGCCGACCTGGGCCGCGACTTCGACGCCCTGCACCAGGGCCTGACCCTGATGGCCGGGGCGCTGCGCGAGGCGCGCGCCGAGGCCGAGGAGCCGGCCACCCTCACCACCGACCCGGTCGCTCTGGTCGCCGACACCGCCACCATCGGCGCCGCGTTCGGCGCGCAGCCGGAGCGGCAGGAGGCGGCGAAGTCACGGGAGCGGATGGTTCGCCTGGTCACCGATCTGGCGCTGACCTACACCCTGACCGGCGCCGACCGCTGGCCCGGCGAGGTCCCGCAGTCCCCGCCCGACCTGCCCGGCGCCGCGCCGGCGGTGGCCTCCGGCGCCGCCGCGGGTGGGCCGTCCGCCACGGGCGCGCCGTCCACCGCCACACCCGGCGGCACCTCCCTGGCGAGCGGCGGCGGCCTCGCGGCCTCCTCCGTGCCGTCGTCCGGCCTGTTCGACGGCCCGTCCGCCGGCACGCGGGCGGCGGGCGGCTGGTCCGGTGGCGCCGCGGGCGCCGACACCGCGGCCGTGCTCGGCGGCGCGCCGTCGGCCGGCCGGGCCACGAGCCGCCGCGACGACGGGCACCGGGCCGCGGCCGGCGTGTCCGGCATGCGGTCCGGCTCCGCCGGTGACCCGGACGACCACGACAACTGGCTGGTCGAGGACGACCTGGCCTGGGGCGGCGGGGACGACACCGCCCCCGCGGTGCTGGGCGGCGTCGCCGACCGGCCCGACGACTTCGCCTGACCCGGCCGTGCGCCAGCAGATCTGACCGAAACGGAAACGCATGTCAACGAGCAGCCCGGACGGCGAGGAGACCGCCGTCACCACGACGGCGGAACCGGAGGCCGGCGAACAGCCGGCCGCGGAGCCCGCCCCGAAGAAGAAACGCCCGCTCTGGGCCCGGCTGCTGATCTGGACCGGCGTGGTCGTCGTGGTGCTGTCGATCGGCGCGGTGGTCGGCGCCCGCCTGCTGGTCTCCCGCTACACCGGCGCGGTCGCCCAGGAGCCGATGCTGGGCGACGCGGCCGTGCCGGAGCCGGCGAAGGGCGTGTCGCCGCTGGCCGGTCCGCTGAACATCCTGCTGGTCGGGGTGGACGACCGGGCCGACGACGAGAACGGGGTGGGCACCCGCGCCGACTCGATCATCGTGGTGCACATCAACGCCGCGCACGACAAGGCGTACATGCTGTCGGTGCCCCGGGACACGCTGGTCCAGATACCGGCGTACCCGAAGACCGGGTTCACCGGCAGCCACGAGAAGATCAACGCGGCGTTCCAGCACGGCAGCGGCGGCGGTGGCGGCCGGGCCGGCGGTTTCGAGCTGCTCGCGAAGACGGTCAGCCAGGTCACCGGGATGAAGTTCAACGCCGGGATGATCGCGAACTTCGTCGGGTTCGAGGGCGCGGTCAACGCGCTCGGCGGCGTCGACATGTGCATCGACCAGAAGGTCACCTCGATCCACATGAACACCGAGGGCAAGGTCCGCGCCCTGGAGGGCGGCGACGCGAAGGTGTACGAGCCCGGCTGCCGGCACCTGGAGCCGTGGGAGGCGCTCGACTACGTGCGCCAGCGGCACACCAAGGGCGGCGACTACGACCGGCAGCGTCACCAGCAGCAGTTCGTCAAGGCGGTGATGAAGGAGGCCCTGGACACCGGTGTCTCCAGCCCGCTCACCCTGGACCGGGTGCTCACCGCCACCGGCAAGGCGCTGACCGCCGACTGGGGCAAGGCGTCGATGACCGACTGGCTGCTCACCGCCCGCGGCATCGGGTCCGACGGCGTCACCATGCTGCGCACCAACGGCGGCGACTACGCCTCGGTGAAGTGCCCGAACGGCGCCTCCTGCGAGAACCTCACCGCCGAGAGCAGGAAGATGTTCGACGCCGCGCGCGAGGACAAGCTGGACGCCTTCATCGCCGCACACCCGACCTGGGCCGCGGCCGGCAAGTAAGCACCACCGACGGGGAGACCGATGGGATCGATAGCACAAATAGGGTACGGCCACTGGGGCACCAACCTGGCCCGTAACCTGAACACGCTGGCCGGCACGGACTGGCGTTACCTGGTGGAGAGCTCACCCGAGCAGGCCGCCAAGGCCCGCGCGCTGTATCCGCACCTGCGGACCACCGACGACGTGGAGCAGGTGCTCGCCGACGACGACGTGACAGCTGTCGTCATCGTCACCCCGGCGGCCACGCACGCCGACCTGGCCACCCGCGCGTTGCGGGCCGGCAAGCACGTGATGGTGGAGAAGCCGCTCGCGCTGTCGACCGCCGACGCGGTGGCGCTCGCCGAGCTGGCCGACAGTCTCGGTCTGGTGCTGATGGTCGGGCACACCTTCGAGTTCGTGCCCGCCGTCCGGACGATGCGGGAGTACGTGACCGGCAACGAGCTGGGTGACGTGCTCTACCTGCACTCGCAGCGGCTCAACCTGGGCCGGATCCAGACCGACATCAACGCGTTCTGGTCGATCGGCCCGCACGACGTCTCCATCGCGAACTACCTGCTCGGCACCGGCCCGGAGTGGGTGTCCGCCCGCGGCGCGCGCTACCTGCACCACGAGACCGAGGACGTCATGTTCGTCACCCTCGGTTACCCCGGCGGCATCCTCGCGCACGCCCACGTGAGCTGGCTCGACCCGTCGAAGACCCGGCGTACCACGGTGGTCGGCAGCAAGCGGATGCTGGTCTACGACGACATGGACTCCGAGGCCCGCCTGAAGATCTTCGACAAGGGCGCGGACCGGCTCGACCCCGACGCGTACGGCGCCTACCAGTACAAACTCCGCGACGGCGCGATGCTGGTGCCGTCCCTGCCGATGGTCGAGCCCTTGGCCGCGGAGATCAAACACTTCCTGGATTGTGTACGGACGGGAAGCCGCCCCCGGACCGACGGGTGGAACGGCGCCCGTGTCGTGGCGGCGCTGGAGGCCGCCGACCGGTCGCTGCGCAACGACGGCGCGCCGGCTCCGGTCACCGACCTGGGCGGGCCGGCCGCATGATCAGCCCGCTCGCTGTCGTGGCCCCGGGCACGGTGCTCGGCGCCGGCGCCACGGTGGAGGAGTTCTGCCTGATCGGCCGGGCGGAGGAGAGCGAGCCGACCCGGATCGGCGACGGCGCCCGCCTGCGCAGCCACACCGTCGTCTATCACGGCAACCGGATCGGCGCGCGTTTCCAGACCGGCCACCACGTGCTGGTCCGCGAGCACAACACGATCGGCGAGAACGTGTCGATCGGCTCGCTCAGCGTCGTCGAGCACCACGTGACGATCGAGGACGGGGTGCGGATCCACTCGCAGTGCTTCATCCCGGAGTACACGGTGCTCCGGGAGAACGCGTGGATCGGCCCGCGGGTGACCGTCACCAACGCCCCGTTCCCGAAGTGCCCCGATGTGTCGAGCTGCATGCGCGGCGTGACCGTGGAGGCCGGCGCCCGGGTCGGCGCGAACGTCACGATCCTGCCCGGTGTGACGATCGGCGCCGGAGCGCTCATCGGCGCCGGCGCCGTGGTCACCCGGGACGTCCCGGCCCGCACCGTGGTGGTCGGCCCGGCCGCCCGGGTCGTCAAGAACGTCGACGAGCTGCTGTGCCCGGTCGGCGCCGCCCACCAGCCCTACCCGGGTCCGCCCGGAACCGAGGAGGACCCCGCGTGACCGAGATTCCCCTGGTCGACGTCAAGGCCGGATACCTGCGCCAGAAGGACGCCATCGACGCGGCGATCCGCGACGTCGTCGACAACGTCCGGTTCATCAACGGCCCCGAGGTCGCACGGTTCGAGCAGGACTTCGCCGCGTTCTGCGGCACCCGCCGGGCGATCGGCTGCGGCTCCGGCACGGCCGCCCTGCACCTGGCTCTGGCCGCGCTCGGCATCGGTCCCGGCGACCAGGTCGCGGTGCCCGCGCACACCTTCATCGCCAGCGCCGAGCCGATCTCCTGGCTCGGCGCCACCCCCCGGTTCGTCGACGTCGACAGTGAGTCCGGCTGCCTCGACCCGGCCGCCCTGGCCGCCGTGATCGGCGAGGTCAAGGCGGTCATCGCGGTCCACCTCTACGGGCGGCCCGCCGACATGCCGGCGATCATGGCGATCGCCGACGCGGCCGGGGTGCCGGTCATCGAGGACGCCGCACAGGCCCACGGCGCGGAGATGACGACCCCCGACGGACGGACGGTGCGCGCCGGGGCGTACGGCCGGGTCGGTTGCTTCTCGTTCTTCCCGGGCAAGAATCTCGGCGCGTTCGGTGACGCGGGCGCTGTCACCACCGACGACGAGGCGCTGGCCGACCGGATCGCGATGCTCCGCGACCACGGGCGGACGAGCAAATACGAACACCTCGTCTCCGGGTACGCTCACCGGCTGGACACCATCCAGGCCGCGGTCCTCGGGGTGAAGCTGCGGGTGCTGGCGGACAACAACCGGCTGCGGCAGGAGCTCGCCCGGGCGTACGACCAGGAATTGACCGGTGTCGGCGACCTGGCGCTGCCCGCCCGCGGTGACGGTCGCACCGGCGTCTTCCACCTCTATGTGGTGCGCACCGCGCGCCGCGACGACCTGCTGCGGCACCTGCACGCCGCGGGCATCCGCGCCGGGGTCCACTACCCGGTGCCGCTGCACCGGCAGCCCGCCTACGCCGCCCTCGGCCTCGACCCGGCGGACTTCCCGGCGGCCGACGCGTGGGCGCGGGAGTGCCTGTCGCTGCCGATCTACCCGGAGCTCGACCCGGCCCTGGTCGCCGTGGTCGCGAAGTCGGTCCGGGAGTTCTTCGACAGTGCTGATTGACGACAGTGCCACGTGAGGCGTCACCCGGGAGGTCAGGGGGCCCTGGACAGGGCCCCCGCCACCGCGGCGTACGCCGGCTTCGGAACCAGCTCGGCGTCGAACAGGCACGCCATCCCCGCGCCGGACTGGAGGTTGGGGATCCACGAATAACGATCGGTGAAACCCCACACCGTGAAGGACACACACTCCGGTACGGCCAGACAGTCCTGCAGCGTGCGCCGGTACACCTCGGCCTGCTTTTTGAGTTTCGCCGCCGTCGGTGGCAAGATCAGCCGCACATCGACCTCGGTGATCGCCACATCGAGGCCCAGCGCCGCGAACCGCCGGAGGTTTTCCACCCGATGCTCGGGCACCGGCGTGAGATCCACGTGACTCTGGAAACCCACCCCGTCGATCGGCACGCCCTTCTTGACCAGACCGCGGACCAGCTCGTAGAACGCGTCGCTCTTGGCGCCGTCGCCGTCCACCCCGAACTCGTTGAGGAACAACTTGGCGTGCGGATCGGCGGCCCGCGCGGCGCGGAACGCGTCGGCGATCCAGTCCGGCCCCATCGCCTTGGACCAGGCCGTCCTGCGCAGCCGGCCGTCGGCCTCCAAGGGCTCGTTGACCACGTCCCAGCCCCAGATCCGGCCCCGGTAACGGCCCGCCTCCTCGGCGATGTGCCGATGCACCGCCTCCCGGATCTGCGCGTCACTGAGCGAACCGTCGGCGAGCCAGGCGGGTGTCGACGCATACCAGAGAAGGGCATGGCCGTAGACGGTCTGGCCGTTCGCGCGGGCCACCTCGACGACCCGGTCGGCGTCGCTCCAGTCGTGCTGACCGGCCTGCGGCTCGATCCGGGGCCACTTCATCGCGTCCTCCGGCGTCACCATGCTGAACTCGCGGGCCAGCACCGACGCGTACTTCGGGTCCTGCGCCAGGGCCTGCGCGCTCGCGGCCGAGCCGATGAACAGGTCACGCTCGGCGGCCAGCGCCCGCAACGAGCCGGGCTCCGGCACCGGGCAGTAGGGTCCCGGCACCGGACCGGACGGCTCACAGCTGGGCGCGGGACTCGGCTGCGGCCGGGGATCGGGCGCGGCGGCCGTGCCGGCCAGCAGCAGCACGACACTCGCGAGCGGCAACAGGACCGCCAGCACGGTCCAGCCCTTGGCCCAGGCGGACGCCCGTGCTCGATGGAGTGGCTCGAGCACCCGTCGCCCCCTAGTCTCACCGGTCACCGTTCACTATCCCACGTTCGAGGAAGACACTGATGTCCGCAGACACCCTGCCCGCCCGGCCCGCCACATCGGGCGGGCTCTCGCGGCTACTGACCCTGGCCCTGGTCGCTCTGGTCGGTGCGGTGCTCGTCAACGCGCTGTTCGAGGGGTGGGTCCAGGCCCTGCTCGGCTCGACCAGCCGCGGCAACTTCGGACGGGTCGTCCTGCACGAGGTGGCCTGGCCGAAGGCGGTCAAGAACGGGTTGTTCCTCGCCCTGGCCGCGGGCGCGGTGCTCAAGGTGGCCGTGGACCGGCGGTGGCGCGACTTCACCACCCGGGCCGACGTCGCCCTGGCGGTGCTCGGGGTGGTGCTGGTCACCGCCGGCCTGGTCAACGGGTCGTCGCTGTCGCTGATCGCCGAGGCGGGGTACGTCTACCTGCGCGGCGCGATCGTCTTCTACGCGCTGCGGGCGGCGGCCCCGGCCTGGTCCACGATCCGGCCGGTGATGCTGGTGATGGGCGGCCTGGTCGTCCTGAACACGGTCGTCGCGCTGGCGCAGATGATCGGTGGGCCGGCCGTCTACGAGGCGTTCGGCTGGGTGGACATGACGTGGGCGAACACCGCCCGCTCGCAGGGCATGCTGAACCATCCCAACCACCTCGGGCACGTCCTCGCCCTGTCGATCATCGGACTGCTGCTGTGGGCCCGTGCCCGGGAACGGATGGGCCGCCGGGCGTGGATCGCTGTCGGGCTGCTCGCCCTGGCGCTGTCGGCCAGCCAGTCCCGGGAGTCGATCATCGCGTTGTGCGTCACCGTGGGTCTGCTGTGGCTGCTCCGCGGTATCGCGTTCCGGCGGATGGCGATCGTGGCCGTGCTGATCGTCGCGTTCACCGGGGCGCAGATCGTCTTGCGCCCGGACAACCAGGCCGAGTGGCAGAAGCGGCTGAACGGGGTGGCGGCGGCGCTGCGCTTCCCGACCGGGGACGAGGGGCACCGGACCGAGTCCCCGGCGCCGGCCGTCGCCCCGTCCGCGGCGCCCTCCGTCAGCCCCTCGCCGGCCCGGTCCGTCACCCCCTCGCGCAAGCCCACCGGCAAGCCGTCGGGGAAGCCCTCGGGCAAGCCGTCGAACAAGCCGTCGGGGAAGCCGTCCGTCACCGGGTCGCCGAAGCCCTCCGCGGTGTCACCCGGCCCGTCGCCCGCGCCGTCCACCACCTACGTGCCGCCGCGCGAGATCCGCGTCCTCTACTTCCTGCAGAGCGTGCGGCTGATCGAGGCGAAACCGGTGCTCGGCTACGGGATCGGCCAGTTCGGTGGCATCGTCGCCGAGAAGAACAACCCGGACTGGCACCTCAACCCGGCGTTCGGGCCCGAGGGCTTCGACCGGCACGGGTTCGCGGCCAAGCAGGTCGACTCGTTCTGGCTGCACCTGATCGTCGAGGCCGGGGTGCTCGGCATCCTCTCCTACCTGGCCTGGATGGTCCTGATCGGTCAGCCGCTGCTGCGCCGTACCGAACGGTTCCGGGGCGACCGCAAGCCCGGCGGGCCGTACGTCTACTGGGGTCTTGCCGCTCTGATCTTCGGCTTCCAGGTGGCGTTCCTGTCCGCGTCGCTGGAGGACCCGATCCTGCCCGCCCTGATGTTCGCGATCGTGGCGCTGGGCTGGCTGTTCCCCGACCGTGGCGCCAACTCGACCGACCCGGAGGCGACCCTCCCGTGAAGATCCTCGTCGTCACCAACCTCTGGCCCGAGAACGGCGGCTACCGCGGCATCTTCGTCCGTGAACAGGTCGACGCGCTGCGTGCCCTCGGCCTGACCGTCGACGTCGAGGTGGTCGCCCAGTCCCGGGGCCGGGCCGACTACCTGCTCGCCGCGGGCCGCGTCCGGCGGCGGGTCCGCGACGGCGGCTACGACGTGGTGCACATCCACTACGGGCTGGCCGCCCTCGCCGCCCGCCTCGCCGGAACCGTCCCGCAGGTGCTGACCCTGCACGGCAGCGACGTGCAGGTGCCGTGGCAGGCCCGGTTCACCCGGCTCGGCGCGGGCCGGGTCGCCCAGCGCATCTACGTGTCCCAGCGGCTCGCCGACGCCGCAGGCGAACCCGACGGCCTGGTCATCCCGGGCGCCGTCGACTTCGGCCTGTTCACACCGATCGACCGGGCCGCCGCCCGGGAACGGCTCGGGCTGGACCCGGACCGGCCGGTCGCGCTGTTCGGCGCGAACCCGGCCCAGGTCGCCAAACGCTACGACGTCTTCCAACGGGTCCTGGACCGTCTCCGGGAGCGGGGCCTGCCGGTCGCCGAACTGGTGCTCGCCGAGCCCGGCCAGGCCCGGGCCGACGTGCCGCTGAAGTTCGCCGCCGCCGACGTGCTGCTGTTCACCTCGCGGCAGGGGCACGAGGGCTCGCCGACAGTGGTGAAGGAGGCGACCGTGATGGGCCTGCCGGTGGTCACCACGGACGTCGGCGACGTGGCGGACATCCTCGGCCCGATCCGGCCGTCAGCGGTGGTGCCGTTCCCGCCCGGCTGGGGGACCGAGGAATCCGTCGAACACCTCGTCGAGGCCCTCACCGAGCCGGCCGCCCGGATCCTGCGCGACCCGGTCCGCTCCGACGGCCGCGACCACAACGCGTGGCTCGCGGCCGACCGCATCGCCGAACGGATCGCCGACGTCTACCGCCGGGTCGCCGCCTCCTGACCCGGGCCGGTCGTCAGTGCTGTTCCGGCGCCGTCGCAACAGCACCGACCGCCGGCTGGATCCGCCTCCTGACCCGGGCCGGACCCCAGCGCGGTATCAACGCGACAGCACTGACAGCCGGCCGGATCCTGATCGGGGGGCACCGCGGGGCGGCTCTCCATCCGCCCGGGAACCCGTCGGTGACGGTTGCCGCTCGTGAGCGTCCCACCATCGTCCGCACGACGGCCCGCGGCGACGGCGTCTTCTAGCTGCTCTCCTGCACGGCAGCGGCAGCGGGCTTCCCAGGGCGGAGGACGCGCAGCAGGGCGCGGGCGTCCGGAATCATCACGACGGCGGCGAGCAGGGCCGCCACCACGGCCAGCGGCACCGCCCACGCGGACCGGCCGGCAGCGTCGACGGTGGTGGCGGCCAGCGACGCGGTGACCAGCACCGCACACGAGCGGGCCAGGGTGCCCGCCCACGGCATGCGCTCGGCCCGCCACACGAGGACCATCGGGATCGCCGCGGTCACCGCCGAACCGGCCAGGTAGCCGAGGGCCACACCGGTCGCGCCCAGTGGGCCGCCCAGGACGGCCACCACCAGCAGGCCGGTCAGGCAGCCGGTGACCGCTGCCGCGGCCGGGATCCGCGCGCGCCGGCCCGCGTCACTGGCCAGCGCGTTGATCGACGGGACCTGGAGGACACCGAGCCACGTGGCGGCCAGCATCAGCCGCAACACGTCCGCGCCCGCGGCGTACTCCGCGCCGCCGAACACCACCAGCAGCCACGGGGCGAGCAGCGCGGCGGCGGCGAAGACCGGGGCCTGCAGCGTCGCCAGCGCCCGCGTCGAGACGTCACCCTGGCGGCGGACCGCCTCGTGATCGCCGGCGCCGTAGGCGGCCGCCATCGCCGGGAACAGCGCCAGCCCGAGCGCCCGGGGCAGGAAGTAGAGCGGCGCGACCAGAGCCACCGACGCGGCGAACCAGGCCACCTCCTCCGGCCGGGCGAACCAGCCGGCCAGCAACTGGGTGCCCTGCAGGAAGCCCTGCCCGGCCAGGGTGCCGACGGAGGCCACCACGGCGTAGACGAGCACCGGCCGGACCGCGGGACCGGCCTGTGACGTGGCTCCCGGCTCGTCGGCCGGAGCGCGCAGCAGGAGGCGGGCGCCCAGGACGAAGACCGCGTAGCCGACGGCCAGCGGCAGCAGATAGGCGGTCCCGCCGAACACCACGGTGGCCACGGTGGCGAGGATCGCCAGGGACGAGGTGGCCACCTCCAGGATCGCGTACGCCCCGGAGCGGCCGAAACCGTAGAGCGCCGACTTGTCCACCGAGTAGACCGAGTACGACGTGGTGAGCAGCCACACCGCGAACGCCTCGGACCGGCTCAGATCCCACACCACGGCCGCGATCCCGGCCGCCGCCAGACCCAGCAACGGCCCGGACGCCATGCTCCACCGGGTCAGCAGCCGGTGCACGGCCCGTGCCGCCGCCGGCCGCCCGGCGCCCCGCTCCAGCGCCACGTATTTCGCCATCGCGCTGGACAGGCCGCCCGGCAGCATCAGGCTGGCCACCGTGCTCAGCGCGATCAGCGAGCCGACCAGGCCGTACGTCACGCGGTCGGTCGCGTGGCTGACCAGCGAACCGTGCACCAGCCGGGTCAGGCCGACCGCGATCAGCGCGAAGACGGTCAGCAGCCCGGTCCGGGCGATGCTCATTCGCGGTCGGCGGCCAGCGCGCCGCGCTGGCGGGGCACGTGCGGCTTGCGGCGGGACGTCATCCGGTCGATCAGATCGAGATAGACCTCTTTCTGTCGCTGCCAGGCGATCCCCTCGACGACGGTGGAGGCGGCCGCGGCCCGGCGGCGGGCGCCCTCGACGTCGCGCACCACGGCGAGCATCGCCTCATACAGCGTGTCGGGGGTGGCCGGGTCGGCGAACATGACCTCCTCGGCGGTGAACACCGAGTCGATCACCGGGTTGCGGAAGCTGATCGCCGGGATGCCGAGCGTCGCATACTCCAGCAGCTTGGTCGGCAGGACGGCGCTGGTCCACGGGTCGAGCTTGCTCGGCACCAGACCGATGTGAACGCCCTCCAGCCGGCCCACCACCTCGGGCACCGGCAGCGACCGCTCCGGCAGCTCGACCACGTCGGTCAGCCCGAGCCGGGTCACGTCCTCCCGCAGGGGGGCCAGCCCGTCACCGTTGCCCATCACCAGCAGGCGCGCACCCGGCACCTCGGCGCGCAGCCGGCTCAGCGCCTCGGCGACGTTGCTCAGCCCGTGCCGCGGGGCGATCAGGCCGTGATAGCCGAACACCACCTCACCGGCCGGGTCCCACGGGCGGAACGGGCGCGGCTGGAAATAGCGGTCGTCGGGCGCGTTCATCACCACCGACACCGGACGGCTGGTCATCTGCCGGATGGTCTCCGCATACGGCTCGTGGACGGTCAGCACCTCGGTGGCGAACCCGAACGACGCCCGCACCGACCCGTTGAGCAGTCTCGGCAGCAGCGGGTGCCCGGCGAACTTCGACGCGAAAAGCTGCGGCGACAGGTCGTGCACGTCGAGCAGCAGCGGCACCCGCAGGATGCCCTGCACGGCGGCGGCGAAGATGATCGCCTCCGGCACCGAGTGGGCCTGCACCAGGTCGAACGAGCGCGGGCGGCGGGCCAGCCAGCCGGCCGCGTGCGCGGTGAAACCGCCATAGAGCGAGAGGTACGCCCGGACGGAGTCGCCCCGGTACTTGCTCGTCGGCGCGTGCACCACGTGGACGCCGTCGATGATCTCCTCGTCGGGGCGCCCACGGCCGCCGAGCGCGAAGACGGTGACCTCGTCACCCCGGGCCGCCAGCGCCTCGGCCTGCCGGCGCACGCGTGCGTCCGACTCGTACTCACTGCACACGACCATGCCCACACGCAGCCGGTCTCGATGCTGGTCGATGCCCCCATTCACGCCGGACACCCTACCTCCACCAGGTCCTTCCGCGAGGCCCCCGGCGTGATCATGTTGCCCTCGCTACACCTTCGCGCGCCAGCTCGCCACGGCGGCCCGGACCCGCCCGGCCTTGAACCACGGGACGAAACCGAGCCAGAGCCAGCCCGGATCGTCCGGGACGGCCGGGTGCGGAGCCAGGCGGGACGCCTGCGGCAGGCCGGTGCGATCGTCCCAGCGGGCCAGCCGGACCACCGCGACCGTCCGCGGCCCGGCCCGGACGATCTCCAGACCGGCGATCTCGGGCCAGGCGAGCATCCGGCCCTCCGAGGCGGGGTCGGTGAGCTGGACCCCGTGCGGGCACAGGATCCCGGCGACCCGTGGCGGGTCGTCGAGCCGGTAGGCGCGGACGACCCGCCTCACCTGATGGATCAGGATCGCCGCCTCGACGACCAGGACGATGGTCAGCCCCAGTGGTCCGAACAGCGAGTTCGCGACGTTGGCCGCCGACCAGAAGACCGCCGCCATGAACGCCGCGCCGACGGCCAGGAAGATCTCTCCGAGCCACGACGACTTGGGGTCCCACAGCGCGATGCCGTCAGCACACTCGTGCATCACATCTTCCTCCGCGTCGGCGAACGTCGGCATGGACGGTAGCCGAACATCGCCAGGTGGGACGACGCGGGTAGATTCGGATCTCGTGGCCGGCGAGGGCCGGCGCGGTGACGACGAGAGGAATGGCTCATGGTGTTCGGGGGCGGCCAGTCGATGGAGGAGGCGCTGCGGTCCGGCGAGGTGATACAGCGGCGGCTCGAGCAGCTGCAGGAGGGTCTCGCCGCCATCACCGCGGAGGGCCGTGACTCCAGCGGGCTGATCCAGGTCACCGTGGGTGCGGGTGGCGTGCTCACCGACGTCTACGTCAACCCCCGCGCCATGCGGCTGGCCTCCGAGGACCTGGCCGACGGTTTCAAACAGGCGCACGCCGCCGCCTCGCTGGCCCTCGCCGAGCGGATCGCGGAGGTCCGCCGGGAGACGTTCGGCGGCGAGGACCCGCTGGCCGACCTGGAGGGGAAGCAGGCCGGAGAGATCTTCGCCGACCTGCGGCGGAGCGCCGACCGCGGGATCGACGACGCCCTCGCGCAGGTCGAGAAACTGCACCGCGACCTCGGCCGTTAGTCCTCGCTGCCGGTGTCCGCCCCGGAGGCCTCGGCGTAACCGACCGGCTCCTCCTTCTTCGGGGAGATCCACTGGTTGGGCGGCGCCCAGTCGATCTTGGTGGACTTGAGCGTCGCGGTCTCCCCGGCGACCGGGTTGTACTTCATGCCGCTGAGGCCCGCCACCGCGACCGCGCCGAGAAGCGCGCCGGTGGTGGTGACGACGAGGCCGAGCTTGGCCAGCATCGCGTCCAGCGCCGAGTTCAGCGCCGTGACGTTGGCCTCGGCGGCGGCCCGGACCCCCGGCCCGGCCGGCGTGGCCATGGTCGCCAGCACCATGCAGCCGAGATAGACCATGTAACCGGTCACGGCGACAGCGAAGGCCCAGAACGCCGCGTACGCAGCACCCACCGCGTACATGCCGCCACCGACCAGCCCGGTCGACGACTGCACCTGACCGAGATCCTTGACGAGCTCCTTGACCTTGGTCTCCAGAGCGTCGAAGTCGTCGGCGGTCCAGCCCTCCTTCGCGGTGTCCAGAGCGTCGGAGAGCTTCGTCGCCATGTCCCCGATCTGGGCGTCCACCTCGGTCTGCCAATGCGTGCCGGCCGAGAACATGCCGGGCATGTTGGCCACCGCCGCCGACAGGAGCAGAGCCGTCCGCGCCGCGTTGGCGATGGTGAGACTCGACATCCGGGCGGCCTGGAGCGCGAACGGGATCGCCGCCTCCGCCGCGGAAATGGGCGCTGTCATGATGTAAAACCCCCGTGATCGTTACTTGTCGCCGTACAGGACCTGGGTGTTCGTGTCCTCGGCGGCCTCCCAGGCCGGCGCGGTCTTGGTCCGCAGAATCGTCGAGATGTCGTGGACGGTCTCCTGGAACGCGGTCATGTAGTCCCGGAAGTCGTCGATGATCGACGAGTACACCGGCTGCAGACTGACCGCCCCGAGCAGCCCGAACGCCGGAAAGCCGACCTCACACCCCTCGAGCGACCGCTTGGCCACGGTGATCTGATCGGTGACCTTGGTGTCCAGCTCCTTGGCGAGCCCGGTGATCGCCTCCGACGTGACGTGCTTCTTGACCCCCATGCGGCGTCCCTCCCTCAACTGATCCCACAGGGTAACCAGTCGTGCCTTCCTCCGGGACGGGGTTGACCCGCAGCAGCCGCCGGACCGGCCCGCGAGCAGGGGCTCAGTCGATGAAGGGAGCGTCCTGCCGCCGTGCGGCGTCCTCGAGGACGGGGACGTCCGGTCCGAAGAGCGGCGTGGGAAGGCGGTCGAGCGCGAACCACGCCAGTTCGGTGGCTTCGCCGTCGAGGGTGCCGGTCCGGCGGGCCGGGGACGCGAGAAAGACGGCGCCGACGCAGTGCACGACCCGTCCGGTCGGGTAGCGGTGGGTCTGGGTGGCGGGATCGCTGTACAGGCCCAGCAGCCCGTGCAGGGTGATCTCCCAGCCGGTCTCCTCGAGGCACTCGCGCCGGGCGGCCTGCTGCCAGGTCTCGCCGGCCTCGACGCCGCCGCCGGGTATGCCCCACGTCCCTTCGCCCCGGCGGCGGAGCAGCAGGACCCGGCCGTGATCGTCGAGGACGACCACGCCGCAACAGGCGCGGAGCTCGGTCTCGCTGTCCATGCGACGATGCTGCCAGACGTGCCGGAGCCCGGCGCCGTCGTCGTCCTGCCGGGACCCGGTGCTTCGCGAGAGGTGGGGAACACCCCGCCGATTCAGCGGTGCCACCTGTCGTACGGGTGGCGGCCGGGACGGAAGCCCATCGCCTCGACCACGGCGACCGCGTGCGCGAAGCCGTCACCCACGCCGCCGGGATGGTGCGCGTCGCTGCCGAACGTCACCACCGCGCCGCCGCTCTCCCGCCACCACCGCACGATCTCGGGGAAGGGCCGGCGATTGGTGTTGACCTCCAGCACCCGGCCGGCGTCGGCCACCGTCCTCAGCGCATGCCGGAACTCCTCCTCGAAATCCCCGGGACGGAAGGGGCCGGCGCTCCCGGGCCAGAACCGGCTGACATAGTCGATGTGGGCCAGCACCTCGAAATCCGGGAAGCCGTCCACCAGCCGGGGTATCTCGGCCAGATAGTCACGGACCACCTCCGCGGCCGGCCGTCGCGCGAAGTGCTCGCCCGGCTCGTTGAGGCCGGCGCCCAGCGGCAGCGTGTGCAACGAACCGAGCACGCGGTCGAACCGTCCCGCCGCCAGAACCGCGGCGACCTGGTCCCGGTGCCAGTGCGGCTCCCCGACCTCCACGCCGGTCAGGATCAGCAGGCCGGGGTGTCGCTCGCGGCAACGCCGGACGCAGGCCAGATAGCCCTCGACGTCCAGGAGCGGCGGGGTCAGGGTCCCGTCCTCGGTGATCAGGCCGGTCACCTTCGCGGGCGCGTCCGGCGCCGGTTCCACGCCGGTCCAGACCGTGAAGTCGAGGTGCTCGGTGAAGGCGACGGCCGGCAGGCCCACCCTGATCGCCCGGGCGCAACTGGCTTCCATGTCGCCGGGCTCGCAGTCCCACGACCATTCGGTGTGCACATGTCCGTCGGCCGGAAGCACGGCTGTCATCCGGTCCCCGCCCCGAGGAAGCCCGACAGGAGTTGCCGGAACTCGTGCGGGTGCTCGATCGCCGGCACGTGACCGCAGCGGCCGAGGACGTGCAGGCGGACGTCGGGCACGTGCTGGAGAAGGGGCAGGGCGGCGGTCGCGAGCGGGGTGACGCGGTCCTCGGCGCCGTGGACGAGCAGCACCGGAGCACGGATCGCGGCCAGGGCCGGCGCCGGGAGGGTCAGGTCGTCGGCCCACCGTGCCCGGGGCGAGGGGAACAACGACGCGTAGGCGGCCGCCCCCTGTCGCATCGCCGCCGCGCGCGCTTCGACGGCCGCGTCGGTCACCAGCGCCGGGGCGAAGAACAGCCGGCTCAGCATGTCGCGGGCCCCGTTCCGGTCGGCGGGGGCGGCCCAGATCGCGTCGAGGTCGGCGGAGAGCGGCGCGCCGGGGGCGCCCATCGTCGAGACGGCGACGACCCGGGTCACCTGCCGGGGGCGCGCGGCTGCCAGCGCCAGCGCCACCGCGCCGCCCATCGAGTGCCCCACCACGGCGTACCGCTCGACGCCCAGTGCATCCATGAGGCCCGCGGCCTGCTCCGTCCACAGCGTGAGGCCGCTCCGGGAGCCCGGCGGCACCGGCGTGCTGCCGAATCCCGCCTGGTCCGGCACGATCCACCGCCGGGACGGGCCGAGCGCCTCCGCCGTCGCGGCCCAGGCTCCGGACCCGGTCGTGCCGGGGCCGGAGCCGTGCAGCATCAGCACTGCCGGACCGTGGTGGCTGTCCAGGACGTGGACGGGCGAGCCGCCGACGGTGACGGTCCGGAACCCCGTCACCTCACGCCGCTGCGGAGTTGACGGACTTCGCGAACACGTCCATCATCGCCCGGCCGAACTGCGGCATGTCGGGCCAGCCCCGGCACGAGACGAGGTTGCCGTCCACGACGTCGGGCGCGTCGACGACCGTCGCGCCCGCATTTTCCATGTCGCCGGTGATGGGCGGGAAGCACGCGGTCCGGCGGCCTTTCAGCAGCCCGTAGACGGCCGGCACCTGGGCGCCGTGGCACACCAGCGCGATGGGCAGGTTGCGGGCGAAGAAGTGCTCGGTGATACGCCGGACGTCGGCGTCGACGCGGATCCACTCGGGGGCGCGGCCGCCAGGGATGATCAAGGCCTGGTAGCGCTCCACATCGACCTCGGCCCACGGCACGTCGACCGGCAGTTTCCGGCCGTTCTTCTCGACGTAGGCGTCGGAGCCGGGGTCGAACTCGTGGATGACCAGTTGCACGTCACGCAACGTCCGCGACGAGACGTCGACGTCCCAGCCGCCCTCCTGCACGCGATAGTAGGGATACATGGTGTCGAGCTCTTCGGCGGCGTCGCCGGTCAGGAGCAGTGCTCTGGGCACCCGCTTCTCCTCGCATCCGGGGGCGGCTGGGAGGATCCGATCGGATCCGATTTGATCGGACCAGCATCGCTCGGGGTGACCGGCCCGTCAACCCTCTGCCGCCATCGCGCCGACGTCGCTCACCTCGTCGAAGATCCGCCGGAAACGCTCGCCGGAGCGCAGGATGTGCCGGCGCATCGCGTAGGCGGCGGCGTCGGGGTCCCGCGCGGCGATCGCGGCCACGATCTGCTCGTGCTCGGCCATGGCCAGGTGGGTGACCTGGGCGTCGCGGTGCAGCCGGAAGAGGTGTACGTGGCTGTGCAGGCGAGCGAGCGCCTCCTGGATGACCTCGTTCTGCGCGCTCCGGGCGACGAGATCGTGGAAGGCGGCGTCGCGCAGGCCGAACGCGCCATAGGCCGTGGGCCCGGCGCCGCCCTCCAGCTCCGCCATCTCGGCCAGCATCCGCCGCAGGCCGCTGACCTGCTCCGGGGATGCCCGCTCAGCCGATCGGCGCGCCGCGGCGGGCTCGAGAAGCAGGCGAACCTCGAGCATGTCCTCGAAGCGGTGCCGGGTGATCTGCGGGGGAATGCGGTAGCCGGCATGCGGGACCCGCACGACCAGGCCCTCCGCCTCCATGCGGTTGAGGGCGTCCCGGATCGGCGTCTGTGAGACCCCCAGCTCACGTGCCAGGACATCGATCGTGACGCGGGAGCCGGGCTCGATCCGGAGCGACATCAGCTGGCTCAGCAGGGTGTCGTAGACCTCGTCGGCCAGCCGGCCGCGAGACCGGCCCGGCGGTACAGCGCCACCCGCGCCGTTGCGGTCCGGCGAGGTCATCGCTTCGTCGTCCATCGCACCAGGAGGTCCTTCCTGCATCTTCGACCCCGTTGACATCAGTCACCACGCTGCGGCATTCTGACGCCCTCGGGCCGGATCGTATAGGAAAAGTCGCGGATGATCATCCTTCCGCAACTCAGTACATCGAGGCGCACTCGTGTCTCCGGCTCCGGGGCGACACCGATACGGCCCGTCACCCCTCCTCCCGGATCCAGCACCTGCGGAACGCGACGAAGCACCTGGCGAGGTTATAGAAGGTCCCACCTCAGAAAGCAGGCAACAGATGCGATCCTTACCACGAATAGGACGACCTGCTCGAAAGGTATGCCTGACAGCGGCAGCTGTACTGCTGGTGGGCGCCACCATGACCGCCTGCGGGGGCAGCGAGGACGGCGCCGGGCAGGGGAGCGCGCCGAAGGCGCCGGCGACCATCCCGGAACTCACCAAGGACCCGCTGACCCTCAGTTTCGTCTGGTTCGCATGGCCTCCCGCCCAGGCACTGGAGAAGTTCGCGAACGAGGAGTACCGGAAGGTACGCCCGAACGCGACCATCAAGGTCAACACCGTCCCGAACGCGAACTGGCACGACGCCATGTTCACCCAGTTCGCCGCGCGGAAGACCGATTTCGACATCGCGATCCTGGACTCGCAGCACATCGGTGAGGCGGTGACGAACGGCAACATCCTCGACCTCACCGACTTCGTCAAGAACAACATCGACGTCAACGCCTACGACCCGTACCTGCTGGCCGCCTACGGCCAGTTCCCCCAGGCGGAGACCGGCCGGCGCGACGAGAACGCCAGCCTGTACGGGCTGCCGCTGCTCGGCGACACCTGGACGATGATCTACCGCAAGGACCTGATCGGCGACCAGGCGCCACAGACCTGGGACGAGATGATCTCGGCGGCGCAGAAGTGCCAGACGGACCACCCGGGCGTCAGCGGCCTGGCCTTCCACCAGGCCAACGGCTCCGACGCCGCGGCCGTCACCTACAACACGGTCAACGGCGTCTACGGCGGCAACCTGTGGGACGCCAAGGCGAAGAAGATCGAGGGCGTCCTCAACGACGCGGCCGGCCAGGAGGCGATGGACGTCCTGGTCAACAGGATGAAGCCACTGACCGCCAAGGGCTCCGGCAACTGGTTCATCGACGAGGTGAACGCCGCGGTCGCGCAGGGCAAGGCGTGCATCGCGTTCAACTGGATCGCCGCGAGCGGCGGCCTGCTCGACCCGAAACAGTCGACGCTCGGCAAGTCGCGGGAGGAGATCCTCGGCAAGCTGGGCTTCGCCACCCTCCCGAAGCAGAAGACGGACCTGGTCCCGCTCGGCGGCATGGGCATGCACGTGTCGGCCTACTCCGCCGCGGCGAACCAGGCCGAGGCGCTGAACTTCATGAAGTGGTTCGAGCAGGCCGACATCCAGAAGAAGTGGGCCGCGGCGGGCGGCGTGCCGTCGCGGACCGACGCCATCCAGTCACCCGAGTTCCTCAACGCCGGCCCGTTCAACAAGGTGTACGCCGACTCGGTCCCGCGGATGCGCGACATGTGGAACGTGCCCCAGTACGCGCGGCTGGTCGACATCGAGAACACCGGGGTCAACGCGGCTCTCAACGGCGCGAAGAAGCCGGGTGACGCGCTCGACGACATCGCCAGGGAGCAGCAGGCCGTGCTCGACGCCAGCGGCAGAAAGGGCGGCGGCGGACTGTGAGTGACGCCGTTCCCCTGACGACCGACAGCTCTGGGCAGGTGGCGACCGTGACGCCGCCGGCCCGGGGCCGGTCCCGCCGGTTGAGCGACCGCAAGCTCGCCGTGGCGTTCATCACCCCGGCGCTGCTGCTGTTGCTCGCCATGTCGGTGTTCCCGTTGCTGTGGGCGTTGTATCTGTCCTTCACCGACTACTCGGCCACACGTGGAGGGTCGGCCGGCTTCGTCTGGTTCGAGAACTACATCGCCGTCCTGACCTCCGCGCAGGTCCACCTCAGGGCCCTGACGACACTGATCTACGTGGTCGGTGCGGTCGCCCTGCAGACCGTGCTCGGCTTCACCATCGCCTACCTGATCTCCCGGCGCACGCACGGGCGGGGACTGCTGACCACGCTGTTCCTGGTTCCGATGATGCTGTCGCCGGTCGTGGTCGGCCTGTTCTGGCGATTCATGCTCGACGCGCAGTTCGGCGTGGTCAACAGCATGCTCGGCTCGCTCGGCCTGGAGCAGGTGGAGTGGCTCACCCGGCAGCGCACGGCACTCGCCTCCCTGATCGTGGTCGACACCTGGCAATGGACGCCGTTCATCATGCTCATCGCCCTGGCCGGCCTGACCGCGGTGCCTCGATACCTCTACGAGGCCGCGTCGATCGACCGGGCCTCCGAGTGGTTCAAGTTCCGCACCATCACTCTTCCGCTGGTGTGGCCGCTGCTGCTCATCGCCGTGCTGTTCCGGTCCATCGAGGCGTTCCGGCTGTTCGACCTCGTCTACATCCTGACCAGCGGAGGTCCGGGGGTCTCCACCGAGACGCTGTCGTTCCACGTCTACAAGGTCGCGTTCCTGGGCTTCAACACCGGGACCGCCTCGGCGTACGGAATTCTCATGGTCGTCGTCGTCATCGTCCTCACGCAGCTCTACCTGCGCTACCTGAACAAGCTCAAGGAGGACTGATGGCCGTCTCCGTGAACGAGGCCGTGCCCGCAGGTCCGGTTCGGGACCGCACACCACCCGCCCGTCGCGTCGCCGGCGGGCGGGGCCGCTCGGTGCTCGAGGTCGTGCTGCTGGCCGTGCTGGCCGTCGTGATGCTGTTCCCGGTGCTCTGGATGATCGAGACGTCCATCAAGGAGAACCGCGACGTCTACGCCGTACCGGCCAAGTTCATCGACTTCCAGGTCACCCTGGCCCACTACCGGGACGTCTTCGTCGCCCCCGGCGGCGGCCGCTCGGCCCTGTCCGTCGCCTTCCTCAACTCCGTCCTCGTCGCCGGTGTCTCCACCGTGCTGGCCACGTTGCTGGGCGTCCCGGCGGCCTGGGCCTACTCACGCTTCACCCTGAAGGCGAAGAAGGACCAGCTGTTCTTCATCCTGTCCACCCGCTTCATGCCACCCGTGGTGGTCGTGATCCCGATCTTCCTGATGTACCGCACGGCCGGACTCATCGACACCCCGCTCGGCCTGATCCTCATCTACACCGCCTTCAACCTGCCGTTCACGATCTGGATGATGAAGGGGTTCGTCGACGAGGTGCCCCCGGAGTACGAGGAGGCCGCCATGCTCGACGGCCACACCCGCCTGCAGGCGTTCCGGAAGTACACCCTGCCCCTGCTCGTGCCCGGTATCGCCGCGACGGCGGTGTTCGCCCTCATCTTCTCGTGGAACGAGTTCGTGTTCGCCGTCTTCCTCACCTCCAGCGACAGCGTCCGCACGGCCCCGCCGGCCATCGCCGGCCTCATCGGCGGCACGACGGTGGACTGGGGTCTGGTGGCCGCCTCCTCCGTGGTGTTCGCCCTGCCGGTGCTGCTCTTCGCCTACCTGGTGCGCAAGCATCTCGTCGCCGGTGTGACGCTCGGGGCGGTGCGACGCTGATGGCCGCCATCGAGGTGACCGCGCTGCACAAGCGTTACCCGGACGGGACGGTCGCGGTGGAACACGTGGACCTGTCCATCGGCGACGGCGAACTGTTCGTGATGCTCGGCCCGTCGGGTTGCGGCAAGACGACCACGCTGCGGGCCGTAGCCGGCCTGGAGAGGCAGACCGCGGGCGACATCCGCATCGGCGCCACGCTGGTCAACGACCTGCCGCCGGCCGGGCGCGACATCGCCATGGTGTTCCAGTTCTACGCTCTCTACCCACATCTGCGCACCCGCGACAACCTGGCGTTCCCCCTGCGCGCCGAGGGACTTCCCAAGGCCGAGGTACGCGAGCGGGTCGACGAGGCGGCCCGGCTGATGCGGCTCGGTCCGCTGCTGGACCGGCGGCCCCGCCGGCTGTCCGGCGGCGAGCAGCAGCGTGTCGCGCTCGCCCGCGCCCTGGTGCGGCGACCACAGGCCTTCCTCATGGACGAGCCCCTCACCAACCTGGACGCGGAGCTGAGGGCGGACATGCGTACCGAGATCAAGCACCTGCAGGGCGAACTGGGGACGACGATGGTCTACGTCACCCACGACCAGGTCGAGGCGATGTCGCTCGGTCACCGGATCGCCATCCTCAACAAGGGCCGCGTCGAGCAGATCGGCACGCCGCTGGAGGTCTACGACCGTCCGGCGAGTCTCTTCTGCGCCGCCTTCATCGGCTCCCCGCCGATGAACCTCATCGATGTGGAGGTGGCCGACGGGAGGCTGCGCGGCAAGGGCGGGCTGGACCTCACACCACCGCCGGGCCTGCCGCGCGACCGTGACCTGGTCGCCGGTGTCCGGCCGGAGGCGCTGGAGGTCACGGCGCCCGGGGCGGACCGTTCCATCCCGGCCCGCGTGGTCTCGGCGGAGTGGCTGGGCGACGAGATCATCTACGTGGTCGACCACGGCGGCCGGCGCGACGTACGGGTCCGGATGGCTCCGACGGTCCGTTTCGCCACCGACACCCGCGTCGGTCTGCGGCACACCGGCGCTGTCCCCGCGGTGTACGACGTGCGCACGGAACAACTGGTGGCCTGATGGGAACCGTGACACTGCAGGGGCTGCGCAAGTCCTTCGGCAGGGTTCAGGCCCTGGACGGGGTGACCCTGGACGTGCCGGACGGCTCGTTCTTCGTCGTGCTCGGGCCGTCCGGGGCGGGCAAGACGACGACCCTGCGAACGATCGCCGGTCTGGAGAAACCGGACGCCGGCTCGGTGCATCTGGACGGCCGGGACGCGACCGGCGACGCCCCGGCCGACCGCGACCTGGCCATGGTCTTCCAGAACTACGCCCTCTACCCGCGGCACACGGCGTACGAGAACATCGCTTCGCCGTTGCGGGCCCGCGGGAGGTCCCCGGGCGAGATCGCCGAGGCCGTCGACCGGATATCGGGCCTGCTGCACATCGAGCGCCTGCTGCGGCGCCGTCCCGCGCAGATGTCCGGTGGTGAGATGCAGCGGGTCGCCCTGGCCCGCGCACTGGTCCGCAGCCCGCGCGCGTTCCTCATGGACGAGCCGCTCACCAACCTCGACCTCAAGCTGCGCGTCGAGATGCGTACCGAGCTCAGCCGCATCCACCGCAGCCTCGGAGCCACCTTCGTCTACGTGACCAACGACCAGGTCGAGGCGCTGTCCATGGCCGACCGGGTCGCGGTCCTCAAGGAGGGACGGGTGCAGCAGGCCGGGACACCGGCCGAGGTGTACGAGCGGCCGGCCAACCGGTGGGTCGCCGGATTCGTCGGGAGCCCGCCGATCAGTCTGCTCGCCTGCCGCGCCGAAGGAGACCGCCTGATCGGTACGGACGGCTGGTCGCTGCCGCGGCCCGGCTGGACCACGGCCGAGGACGATCGTCCGCTGCTGCTGGGGCTGCGCTCCGAGGACCTGTCCGTCGAGCAGCGGGGCGACGCCTCGTTGCCCGGCGAACTCTACGGGCTCGAGCCGCTCGGTGACCGGACGGTGGTCGACGTCCGGGTGGGAACGGCGATCCTCAAGGTGAAGGCACGGCCCACGATCAGCGGCTCACCGGGTGAGCGGCTGCTCGTCACGGTCGACCTGGATCGTGCGCACCTGTTCGATGCCAGCACCGGGCAGTCACTGTCCGCGGCCACCCGGTGAGGAGCCCCTGCGATGCGTGACCCGATGCACGTCCTGGCCCCCGAGCACCGGCTGCTCCGGATCGGCGACGCCTGGCGCGGCGCCGCGAGCGGAGCCACCTTCACCGTCGAGGACCCGGCCACCGGCGGGACCGTCGCCGAGGTGGCGGACGCCGGTGCGGCCGACGGGCTCGCCGCCCTGGACGCGGCGAGCAAGGCGATGGCGGACTGGGCGGCGACCCCGCCGCGGCGACGATCGGAGTTGCTGACCGCGACGTACCGGGCGCTGACCGAGCGGTCCGAGGACGTCGCCCGCCTGATCACCCTCGAGATGGGCAAGCCGCTCGCCGAGGCGCGAGCGGAGGTGGCGTACGGCGCCGAGTTCTTCCGCTGGTTCGCCGAGGAGGCGGTCCGTGTCGAAGGGCGCTACAGCATCGCTCCCGGGGGCGGCTGTCGCATTCTCACCGTACCGAAGCCGGTCGGACCGTGCGTGTTCGTGACGCCCTGGAACTTCCCGCTGGCCATGGGCGCTCGCAAGATCGCTCCGGCGCTGGCCGCCGGCTGCACCACGATCACCAAACCGGCCGCGCTGACGCCGCTCACCATGCTGTTGCTGGCACGCATCATGGAGGAGGCCGGCGTTCCCCCGGGCGTCGTCAACGTGGTGACCACCAAGCGGGCCGGCGAGGTGGTGTCGGCCCTGCTCCGCGACGACCGGACCCGCAAGATCTCGTTCACCGGGTCGACCGAGGTGGGGCGCGGGCTGCTCCGGCAGGCCGCGGACAACGTGTTGCGTACCTCGATGGAACTGGGGGGCAACGCGGCCCTGATCGTGTGCGCCGACGCCGACCTGGACGTCGCGGTCGACGGGGCCATGGTGGCCAAGATGCGCAACATCGGGGAGTCCTGCATCGCGGCCAACCGGATCTACGTCGAGGAGCCGGTACGCGAGGAGTTCACGACGCGCTTCGCCGGGCGGATGGCCGCGCTGTCGGTGGGTCACGGACTCACCGACGGGGTGGACGTCGGGGCGTTGATCGACGCGCCCTCGGTCGCCAAGGTCGACGAACTCGTCGCCGACGCGGTCGATCGCGGCGCCCGCGTCGTGGTGGGCGGCCGGCGCCCGGACGGGCCGGGCTACTTCTACCCGCCCACTGTCCTCGTCGACGTGCCCGAGGACGCGCGGATGCTGACGGAGGAGATCTTCGGCCCGGTGGCGCCGATCATCTCGTTCACGTCCGACGACGAGGTGATGGCGAAGGCCAACGACACCGGGTACGGCCTGGCGGCCTACGTCTTCACCCGGGACCTGCAACGGGCGCTCCGGTACGCCGAAGGGCTGGAGACCGGGATGCTCGGCGTCAACCGTGGCCTGATATCGGACCCGTCCGCTCCGTTCGGCGGCGTGAAGCAGTCCGGGATCGGCAAGGAGGGCTCGCACGAGGGCATTCTCGAGTACCTCGACCTCACCTACGTGGCGATCGACCTACCGTGACCGGCCCGCTGTCCGTCCATGACCGCCGACGCTCCAGGAGGCGCCGACATGCTTGAGACCGTCCGCGGGCCACGCCAGCTGATCGTGGGCGAGGGCGTCGCGCAGAACATCCCCCGTCTGGTGGCCGAGAGCGGCTCACGGGTCCTCATCGTGACCGACCGGACCCTGCTGGAGCAGCCGGCCGTGGCCGAGATCGTGGCCGCCGTCCGGGACAGGGTGCGCGCTGCCGAGGTCTTTCCCGACGCGACTCCCGACGTGCCGCTCAGCGACGTCGACCTGGCCGTCTCGGCGGCCACCGCCCTGGGCGCCGACGTGATCCTGGCCATCGGTGGCGGCACGGTGATCGACCTCGCCAAGATCGTCGGCGTCATCCGGCGCCACGGTGGGACACCGCGCGACTACTACGGCGAGTCGAAGGTGCCCGGCCCGACGATTCCGCTCGTCGCCGTCCCGACGACGTCGGGCACCGGTTCCGAGCTGACCCCGGTCTCGGTGCTGACCGATCCGGACCGCGCGCTGAAGGTGGGGGTCTCCAGCGTCCACATCGTGCCCGACTTCGCCGTCGTCGACCCCGAACTCACCTACACCTGTCCGCCCACGGTCACCGCCCACTCCGGCATCGACGCGTTCTGCCACGCGGTGGAGAGCTACACCGCGCGGCCCCGGCCCCACGGACCGCGCGACCCGGTGGAACAGGTCTTCCTCGGCCGCAACCGGATCACCGACCACTATGCGCTCCTGGCCGCCGAACGGATCGCCCGCAGCCTGCGCCGAGCCGTCCGGGACGGAGGTGACACGGAGGCGCGCGCCGACATGTCCTACGGGTCCATGCTCGCCGGGATCGCCTTCTCCCACGCCGGCAACGCGGCCCCGCACGCCCTCCAGTACCCGATCGGCGCGGCGACCCACACACCGCACGGCCTGGGTGTCGGGATGCTCCTGCCCTACGCCCTCGACGCGGCCCGGGACGCCGTCGGCGACCGGCTGGCCACCCTGGCCCGGGTGTGCGGCCTCGACGTGGCCGGCGCGCCGGACACCGAGGCCGCGGACGCCTTCCTCACCTGGCTCGACGAGCTCCTGGCCGACATCGGCATTCCGGCCACTCTGGCCGACATCGGCGTGGCCCGCGCCGACCTGCCCCGCTTCGCGGAGATGGCCGGTGGTGTCACCCGCCTGATCCAGAACCATCCGGGCCCGGCCGACACCGCCAGCCTGACCGCGATCCTCGAAGCCGCCTGGACCGGCGACCGGAAACGCAACGTCCCGACCTCGACCAGGGTTCCACGGAGGTGGTGACGGCGATCAGGGCAGCGAACGCCTGAGTGTCACGGAACCGGCGGGTGACGCGATGACCGCTGTCGCGCTCGCAGGGATCCGCCCTGATCAGAGCGCCACCCCGAGGCTTTCCCGCAACCCGCTGGCCCGGGCGATGGGCTGCCCGATCGCGGTACGGACCACATCCTCGCCGCCCACCACCCGCAGCCCCCTTCGCCGTGGTCACCGCCGTGTTGAACAGCGCTCTGGTCAGCAGCCGCCACACCGTGGTGCCGGCCGGCACGCCCCGGACGAACCCGAGCCGTTACTGATCCGGCTTGTCCAGGTCGTACCACCAGTCGGCGATCGCCGTGAACGTGGTGGCGCATGGCCAGGACCGCGCAGACCGTGACGGTCACCAGTGCCGCCAGGGGATAGCGCACTCCGCGAGGGTTACGCAGGTCCGGGACCGGACTCACGGCGGCCAGGAACCCGCCGCGTTCACCGTTGGTGACCGGCGGTGGCGTGTCGGTGCCAGGGGTTGGCACGGTCAGTACGCGGATCAGAGATGATGCCATCGGCGGGTGGAGTCCTCGGTGGTTGTGCAGCGTGAAGAACTCCATGATCACCTTGAGGGCTTCGCCCGCTCCATCCGCCTCCATATAGGCCGATCACTCGACACCATCCCAGCTCAGAGCGTCCGCCCGCGAGGACGCAATAGCCCTGCCGCCGAGCACCGTGGTCGAATGATGGGAAGCGGTTCGGGGATGACTGCCCACCAGGCCATTGTGTTCTCGACGGACACGGCCCTGAACTGGGGATTCACGGCGTGAAGGGCCTCTGTGGAGGCGGAAGCAGCGGGTGGGATCACGTCGGTGATCATGAAGTTTGCTAGGCCACACAAAGCTCCGAGGAACTCACCCGCCGATGGCGTCATCTCTCATCACCGCACTGACCGTCACGACACCCCTTGCTACCACCGCACCGACCCCGGGCACCGACGGTGAACAGTGTGGGTTGCTGAACGCCCTGGCGAAGGTTCCCGATCCGCATGATCCCCGCGAGATTCGTCATCCGCTGTCGGCGGTACTGGCCGTCGCGGTCTGCGCGGTCATGGCCGGCGCATCCTCGTTCGCGGTGATCTCCGATTGGCTGCACGACCTTGACGAACGCGCCCGTACCCGGCTCGGTTCCAGCAGCGGTGTGCCCGCCGGCACGACGAGGTGGCGATTGTTGTCCGTCTCCATCCGACACTGCAGACCACCATCCTCGCCGGCTGGCTTCACGCCCAGGCTCCTCAGCCGGGCCCGACGCCACGCCGCCACCGCGAAGTGATCACTGTGGACGGCAAGACCGTACGCGGCGCCCGCTTGGGTGACGGCCGTCAGGTCCATCTGTTGTCCGCGCTGGATACCGCCACCGGGATCGTGCTCGCCGAGGTCACCGTGGATACGAAGAGCAACGAGCCAACGTCGTTCGCGCCGCTGCTCGATCTGTCGAGAAGGTGCTCGGCACTCTGGCCGGGGTCCTGTTCATCGCCGATGCCCTGCAGACCCAGACCGCGCACGCCGACGAGGTCACCGCCCGCCGAGCTCATCTGCCCGCGCAGGTGAAAGGCAACCAGACAACCCCTTTTCAAGCAGCTCAAACGCCTGCCATGGGCGCAGATTCTCGTCGGTGACCGGACCCGCGATCGCGGTCACGGCCGCCGCGCAACCCGGACCGTCAAGGCCGCCACAGTCGTCACCCCAGGCGGCATCGGTTTCCCGTACGCCGTGCATGCCGTCCGGATCACCCGCACCCGGATGGCCGCCGGCAAGACCAGCCGCGAGACGGCCTACCTTGCCCGTGTCACCGACCGCCAGCCATGCCCCGGTCCGTGATCCGCAGACCTGGATCCGGCGGCATCGGCGCATCGAGAACCGCCAATACCACGTCCGCGACGTGACTTCCGTCAAGACCGGCAACCAACCCGAACGGTCAACGGACCCGCCGTCACCGCGACGCCGCGTAGCACAGCGATCGGTCGGCACCGCCTCAACGGCGCCACCAACATCGCCCGCGCCACACGCCGAACCAACCGTCGCTCATACGACCCGATCGCCGCTGTGACCAGCAGCTACCCGAAAAGGCAATGACCCTGGACTGCCGCCGAGTGGAATTCCTGTCGCGTTGGCCGAAGAAGCATCAATCGGCGTTCGGTGACGACGACTCGTGGCTTGTGTTCGGCTGACCAGTGCTACTGCCGAAAGGCGCGGATGTCGAAGCTGCCGGCCGAGGGTTGGGCTGATCTGAATTCCCGTCTTTTGTGGTGCGGGAGTCCGTCGATGCGAGCCTGAGCGTCAAGAACATGGCGGCGCTGAAAACCGTAATAGCCAGAGCGAGCAGGTACAAAACCTTTCTACGGATTCGCCGCGCGGCGGTCCCGACGATTTCTTGGCGCTCCTCCGGGGTTAATGCAGAGGTTATGAGTAGATCGGACTCTCGCTGGGCCTTCTCGGCGATAGCAGCACCGAATGCACAGATTGCAGCCAGTGCAACCCAGGGGGTCGCGGCGGATACCAGCCGAAATGCGGAAGCCGTTGATCCGCCGACGGCGGCCGTGGTGACGATATTGATCCCGGTTCCGGCGAAGACTCCGCTGAGAAAGTTCAAAAGGCTGGGGGAGGGAATCGAGTTCCAACGCATCAGTGGATCAGCTTCCCAGCATTCCACGCCTCAACTGAACGACTCGCTCGGCGAGCTGGGACAACTGGTTCTCGTTGATCTCTTTTCCTGTGATCTCGGCCAACAGTTCATGAACTTCATTGAGCTTGCGCCGCCATTCTGCCAGGTTGCGGGAAATAATCGGTGAATCTGAATTGTTGGTCAAGGCCAACTGGCGGTCCGAGACGTTTTTCTCGGCGATGCCACGTAATTCGTTCAGCGTCGCTACGATGCGACTGATTTGCGGCTCATCCTGCCTTTCCCGGACTGACTCAGCCGGAGCTTGTAGCGCGGACCATGGGCCACCTACGCTTTCGAGCAACAGAGGAAGCTCCTGCTTGACGGTGGACCACAGGATAGAAATCAGACTACCTACCACAAACGGGATCTTACCGCTCTCGGTCTGTGAATCAGACGCGAGTTGTCCGGCTTCCAGCCAACTGTTGCGGTCTTCTGCCCAAGCGAGAAGTTGCGATATTTCCGGCGCCAGATCACGCCAGAGACCCCCAACCAGCAGCATCGCCTCCACAAATAGCGATGTATCGATCTCTGAGCCTGGGACGCCGCATTCATGACGCTGGCTTCGCATGTATATGCGGCCGACTCGCATTGCGTTGTCATGTATGGGAACGCTGGCACTGCCGAGGGCCGCGAGGCACATAGCCGTGGTCATCAGGCGGGTATTCCATGTACCCGTTCCACTATCCCATGCGCCCAAACTGTAAGGCCCACCAGGCGGGGCAGTTCGCAGCCAGTCGCACGCGTCCTTGACAACGCGACTCGACGAGTAGTTCTCGCCAGCCCTGACCATCCCGAGCACGACTCTCGCCGTCAGCCAGGGAACGCGGGCGGGATAGAAGGAGCCATCAGGTTCTTGCTGTTCCTGCGCGATTGCTTTAAGGCGATTTAGGCGTGCTCTGTCAGGTGAGACAGCAGCGCCTTCGAACCCGAGCAGCAGCCCGAGAGCCCATGTTCTGTGGAAGCGCGTGAAGTCGATATCCGCGTATCCCATCCGGGCCGGAGGTGCACCGCCCTGTCGAGAATCCTCCTCCAGCATTCTTTTTCGAATCTCTGGGAAGTCGTACCATTCGGCGGGTAGGTCACCATTCGGCCTCGGCAGGTCGAAGTCATTATCATACAGCCATCTCGATCGCACATAATCCGCAGAGAGGCTCCATTCTTCGGTTTTACCGATTGCGGCCAGAGCATCGCAGGCGAAAACGGCTGACGATAAGTTGTCGGCCCACGTCGGATCGCTCTTCACCTGACGAGCTAGGTAGCCGCCGAGAAGATTTAGTGAACGCCAAGCGCGGGCTAGGAATGCGCCGGCGTCCTCGGCTCCAGAAAATGCAATCGAAACCAGATCGAGTTGATCCAATGTTGCTCTGATCTGCAGATCGTCGGAGCCGCGCAGATAATCGACTGCAATTTGGGTCACGGACCCGGTCTGAGCAACCTCCGCTGCCCACCGTCGACTCGCATACTTGGCTATCAATGCTGCCTGGCTTCGGTGACCTACCGTGAGGGTAGCGTTATCTATGCGGACCAACCCCGTGTCCACGAGTTCGTTGAGAGCCGCAGGCGGAAGTGAATCTGCGTATCGCTCTTGCACTCGGATCTCAAAAGATCCCAAAGCTGCGAACCAGTACAGCAACTTCCGCGTCTCCGGTGGTAAGCCGATGACCGCAGGCCGTTCGTTTACATAGAGTTCTGCCGCCTCATCGAGGTCGGGCATGGTTCCTCTCTCCGTCGCGAAGGAGATAGCGAGGTTGGCTACGACAAGGTCACCTTTGGAGAGTTCAGCCAGCTTATCGAGCGTTTCATCCTTCAGGCCACGTCGATTGCCGAGAACGCTGACGACCTCTTCTCCGATTGCCTGCAATACTGTGGCGACAGGCAGAACCGATTCAGTTAGTTGCCTGGCCGAAGGCCAGGTGATCAGCAAAATCGAGAGCTGGGAGCGCGACTGCTCGCGGAAACTTTCGACGAGCTTGCAGATCTCGCTTCCGACCAGTGGATTGGCCTGGAAGTTGTCGACGATCACGAGTGGCCGCGCTTCGCCGGCAGGAACTGCGGCGAGGCCTGCGACCAGGCTTGTCGCATTGACTCCAGAGAGTGTCAGATCGAGCCAGACAATCGACGAACCCTGCCTTAGCTCTCGTGAGGTGACGAGTTGAGCGGACAATGTCTTACCGCTTGCACTCGGACCGACCAGAATGACGTCACGCTGCGCTGACAATTCGGAAATGAGTCGGCGGTCGCGACCCGTTTCGACCATTCCTTTAAGGAGTGGCTCCAGCCTGGCGATGCTTTGCTCAGAGGGCTCCACAAGAGCTCGCGCATCATCCCCATTCGGCACTCCTGCCAAGCAGCGAAGGGCAGCGGCCAGCAGGCCGCCGCCCTCGGCGACCGCGAAGCGTGCATCCGGCAGGCTTAGGACCGATTCCCACTGTCCGCCTTCACGACCCATCTGAACGCGCATGCTGCCTGGCTGCGCATCAACCGAAATGGGAAACTTCGGACGCCTTGTACCGAGCCATGAGGAGTATTCGGCCCGGAATAACTCAACCGCAGCAGAGACCGCTACCGCGTCATCTCCAGAGCCGAGAGCAATCAGAAGCGCAGGATTGAGGGCCGGCCACGGTCTGGAATCAGCCAACTGCGGTTTCCAGCCAGTTCTTAAGGTGTCTCACGACAGCGTCCTCCGCTCCGGCGAAGTTATGGGGAGCGCCAGGAACGACGCGAGCAGTTACCGCAGGGCTCGCGGAGAATGAATTTATGACCGCTTCTGGGCTCGGGGAAGCGGCGAAGTCGTCGCCGCCGACGAGGACCAGCATCGGTAGGGAGTTTTCAGCGACGAAAGAGCCTGCAGAGTCGTCACGCGTCGGGAACTGGTCCCAAGCTCCTGACTGTGTCGTGGCTGATCTAATCGTTCCCACAGTGATGGGCCACATGTCGAAAACAGATCTCGGGACGTTGTCGTCGTCAGCGAGATCATGAATCAACTCGTTCAATCCTGCAACGCCCCCAACGGGACCGGAGTAGAACTGCACGACATCGAAGGGAGCCAACAGCACGAAGGCGCGGACTTCCGGCGGGAGCTTCTTCTGTTGGTGGGCGTAAGCGATCTTGATTGCTCCAAGACTGTGTCCTTGGAGGATCAAGGGGCCCTGAGGGTTGAGGAGACGGGCCCACTCGGCCAGTGCCGGGGGGAAGTCGTCCATCCTTTCATTCGCTGCCGTCTCGTCATGTCCCGGTACGTTGACAGTCGCGAAGGAGTAACCAAGCTCTGCATACGCGCTCGCCAGCGGATTGATGAAGGGATTCCCGTAGAAGTTGCCCCAGGTGCCATGAATGTGAAGGGCTAAACCTCTGGGCTGTTCGACGTGGTGCACCAGACCGTGCAGGCTGCCTGTCGATGTGGCAAGTTGGACCAGTTCGAACTGAACAGTCATTCGCTCTCCTTGGCGGCAATAACGCGCAGGTACCTGGCCGGCATGAGTTCACCGGGCACGTCTGCAGTTTCGCTATGGACGATACTGAACCCTACCGCACCGAAGTCGCTCAGGATAGCATCTGCTGCTCCCTGGTCATGGCTGTGCATCCGACGAGCATAGGTTTCTGCCATTCGATAGATCTCTCGTGGCTCGACCTTCAGAAATGACCGCCACTTCTCGGCTCTTCGTCGAGCCCTATGCGCGAAGGCCGAGGCTTCGGCGACTTCATCTCTGGAGTCTTCCTCGCTGCGAGGCAACCTGACCGTGGTGATGACGACACCGCCGGGTTTCAAGGCGGCGTACCACGCCGCCTTGACGCGCCTGCTGTCGCGCCGCGTGAACCGAGTAAGAAACGCATCCGTCGCTATTATGTCGAAGTTTTCTTCCATCATGGCGGTCGGATTCAGGACATCATCCTCTAATGTCATGACTCCGAGTCCCAGCCTGTTTGCATACCAGCGGCAAGCGAATAGCGGAGTGGGACATCGGTCTAGGACCGTGGTGCCGAGGGCATCTTTCGTACGACTTCTTTTCGAGATGACGTATGACAAGAGTGAGTAGTCCGCCGTGCCGCAGATCAAGAGATCTGGCCGTTCCTTCTCGTAATAGGAGTTGAATGCCTCCTGGTAAAACTCCGAATGCCATGTAGGAGTGGATACCATGTCGAAAACTCGGAGATACTGCCACGCTGCGTGGTACCACTCGCATGACGATCTGTCGATGTAGCTGCCAGTGCATAGGACGTGGGCAACCTCGTTCATCAGGTCCGCGCTGTGAGTTAGCGGTTCTTCGAGATTCGGTCCGTCCATGTCAGTTCGAGGGCTTTCCAGGCCGAGGTTCCATAGCGCTCGCCATCGGCTGACCGCCTCGGATACCTCAGATTCGCCGGCGGTCACCCGCCATCCGTCGAGTCCGTTAAGTACTGTTTCCACGATCAAAGTGGAGTCATCGATGAGCCATGTCCTCCGGAATGCTTGGGGAGTAGAAGCAGCGAATGGCACGTCGTTCATAGGCAGAAACCGGGTCTCTGCTCCGGAGGACTGGTCGGCAGCTCGGATCCGGTCGATAGCCTGCTGCGACAGCGCTCGGTTCGGCAGAAGGTATAAGCGCCTTACCAGCTTGCCGTCGAGTGCGACACTCCGCCAGACCATATCAATATAGTCGTCCGGGTCTGGCACTTCTGGAAGGGCAACAATCTGCTGGACATGATTTCCTACCAGAGGTGCAATCGAGCGAGCCAGATCCGGCATTGCTTGAGCCGGAAGAAAAACCGCTCGATCAGTGCCGCTCCATCTTGCACGATATGCGTCCAGGACCGCCATCGAGGCCTTGACTATTGCGGAGCCTGGGTCTTCGCGGTTCACCGTGCCTCAGCGATTATTGCCGTGTGTTCGCTGGTCCTTCTGGCGGAGATGATCAGAGGCGACCAGCCGCTTGACCTCAGGAGATCCTGCACGTCCGTCTCCCTGAATCGGTAGGATCGAAAGCATTCGATTTCGGTGCCGGCCTCGAGGTCTAGGCCGAGCATCGTAGCCGGCCGCTCGAGTATTGCTTTGCCGATGACGGCAGACCCATCCCATGTCACCTCGAAATATGCCCCGTCGTCGGGTAGCCCACTGGCGCGCAAGGGCTCCAGGGCCGCGTTCTCAAATACTCTGGTTCTATAGGGCTGGAGGATGCTGTCGACCGTCTCCTCGGCGGAGGGCGTCAGTACCACGCTCAACAAGAGGAAATCCTTCCTGCGAAGACTATGTCGCAGATTTTTGAGCACGATGCCTGGCGCTTCAGGATTTCCAACCGTATGTCCAACCATCAGTGCGAGCACTCTGTCATCCCGGCGCCACTCCTCGACACGCGATGTCGGGCCGGTCTCGAAGTCCCAAATCGCCGACGCCATCGATATCCCGGGAAAGTGGGTTCGGAACTTGCTCCCGAAGTGTTGCAGCAGCTGCTCACTGAAATCGAGGCCTAGGTAATTCTCTACGGCCCATTGCTGCATATACCTTTGTAGGAGTGTTATGGTATGACGACCGTCACCCGGGCCCGCCTCTACTATGGTCGCCGGCGGTATTAGATCGGCGGCCAGCCGGGTCAGTGCCGCAAACTCGTCCTCGACGGACAAGACTACCGACTGGTATCCCTCTGATTCGGCGAGCTGTAGGTGGGTTGCCGTGGCACTCCCAGCGAACGCAAACTTGAGTGGCGTGCGTCGACGTTCGAGGTGACGTAGGAACTCGGCCTCATGTTTCGGGTTCTCGAAATGCGGCTTTGGCATACGGGCGCCATTCCTTTAGGCTTCGGATGTCCACGACGACTCGGGATCTCGCTGGCGTCGGTCCTCTCAGGAGTGGCAGCATCGGCGGGACTCATGCGATCCAAGAATCAGGCTTGGTATCTACGGCTGTTCGAGGGCGACTGATCGCATGAATGCATGAGCTGGCTGACGTGTTGTCGGCGGTTGCCCGGCTTGGTCGGCCTAGTCGATTGTGTCCTTACCGACGGACGGCTGCAAGTCCTGGCCGGCGATGCCCCGCCAGTTCTAGCGACTCGTTGGGATGTCGGCGTGGCTGGTGGGACCGTCAGGTCGGGTACGCCGTGGCCGGAGCCGGGATTGCATCAACTGGCGACGATCATGAGTATCGGTAGCCGATGATCGTTTCTCGGGTGTGGCGCTCTGATCGATATTGTCGGTAGGTCGGTGGTGTGGTGAGATCTCGCGGTCGGTGCCGCTACGATCATGATCGACTGATACCGGTATCGCGCACCAGCGGTTCGCCTGTTGCTGCGGCTATCCGTGGTGGGCGGTCGGCGGCCTCCAGGCCCTGATCGGTGACACGACGAGAACGCGTTCGCCTAGGACCGGCCAACCTGATGGTTCTGTTAATCCCGACTGTGGAGACCTTCTGCGCCGCGAGAGCGGACATCGGACCTTCGGTAGGCGCGGGACAGGTCTGATTCCGTGAGAAGGGCGACCCTGCTGCACTTACGCGTTATGCGTTGCGTTTGTCGCGCCAGGCGAGGAAATCACGGAGTTCAGTGAAATCGGGTGCGGGGCCGCTCGTGTGGACGGTGAAAAGGCGGGCGCCGAGTTCGTACATCTTGTCGCGGCTCCCGGTGTGGCCCATCACGGAGATCTCGATCTCGTTCGGGTCGCGGCCGACGTCGGCGCAGTGCTGGCCGAGGATGCCGAGTTTGCGCTCCAACGTCGAAGGGTCGGAGAAGCTGTGCCAGATGTCGGCGTGCTTGGCGGTCAGGCGCAGCGTCTTCTTCTCGCCGCCGCCACCGATCAGGACGGGGATGTCGCGGGTCGGCTTCGGGTTCAGCTTCTCCCAGCGGGACTCGATGCGGGGGAGCGTCTCGGCCAGGTCGTCGAGGCGGCCGCCCGCCGTGCCGAACTCGTAGCCGTACTCGGTGTAGTCACGTTCGAACCAACCCGAGCCGATCCCCAGAATCAGGCGGCCTGAAGAGATGTGGTCGACCGTGCGGGCCATGTCGGCGAGGAGCTCGGGGTTGCGATAGCTGTTGCAGGAGACCAGAGCGCCGATCTCGACCCGGGACGTGGACTCCGCCCAGGCGGCGAGCATGGTCCAGCACTCGAAGTGCAGCCCGTCCGGCTCGCCGCTGAGCGGGTAGAAGTGGTCCCAGTTGAACAGCACGTCGAGGCCCAGGTCCTCGGCTTCGCAGGCGGTGCGGCGGATGGTGGCGTAGTCCATGTGTTGCGGCTGCAGCTGCAGCCCGATGCGAACCGGCCTATCGATCATGTTTCCGAGCCTACGTCCCGGCGCCGCCGCGCCCCCGCATTCAGGCGAAGGACAATGATCCGGTACGGGTTCGCTTTAGCTCGAAGAAGTCGGGGTAGGCGGCCAGCGCCCGGGCGCCGTCGAAGATCGCTGCCGCCTGTTCGCCCCGGGGGATGCTGGACAGCACCGGGCCGAAGAACGCCACCCCGTCGATGTGGATGGTGGGTGTGCCGACGTCGGCGCCGACCGGGTCCATGCCCTCGTGGTGCAGTCTGCGCAACGCGGCGTCGTGTTCGTCGCTGCGGGCCGCCTCGGCGAGGGTGGCCGGCAGTCCCACCTCGGCCAGCGCTTCCACGACGACGGCGTCGAAGTCCTTGTCGCCGCGCGGGTGGATGCGGGTGCCGAGGGCCGTGTACAGGTCGCCGAGCACCTGTTCGCCGTGGGCGGTGGCGGCGGCGGTGACGACCCGGGCCGGGCCGAGGGAGCGGTCGACCAGGTCGCGGTACCACTCGGGCAGGTCGCGGCCCTCGTTGAGGACGAACAGGCTCATCGGCCGGAACCGCAGGTCGATCTCGCGCCGGGTCTGGACCTCCAGGATCCACCGGGAGGTGATCCAGGCGAACGGGCAGGCCGCGTCGAAGTAGAAGTCCACTCGTGTCATGCCTCCTACCCTGGGCGGTAAATTGGCATCCTCCAAGTGCCAATGCGACGTGATCTGAGAGAGCCAATGAGCTTCGAGGTGCACCTGGACGGGCCGGATCCGCTCGTCGTTCAGGTGTATCGGCAGGTGCGCGCGGCGATCCTCGACGGGCGGCTGCGGCCCGGTGAGCGGCTGCCGCCGACCCGGGAGCTGGCCCGGGCCACCGAGCTGTCCCGCAACACCGTCGCCACCGCGTACGAGCGGCTGCTCGCCGAGGGTTTCGTCGCCACGAGGGTCGGCTCGGGGACGTATGTGGAGGAGACGATCGCCAGGCCGGCGCCCGCCCGGCCCGGTGGCAGCCTGCGGCCCCGCCGGGCATGGACGCCGGCGTCCCCGTCCGGGGCCGCGCCCCGCTATGATCTGCGCGCCGGCGCCCCCGACCCGGCGCTGTTCCCGCTGGCGTCCTGGCGTCGTCTGATGAACCGTGAGCTGCGGCTGCGTACCCTGACCGACGCCCGTCGCACCGGCCCGGGCGGCGATCCGGCGTTGCGGGCGGCCGTGGCCCACCGGCTGGGCATGTCGCGGTCGGTGCGGGCCGCCGCCGACGACGTGATCGTCACCAGCGGCGCTCAGCAGGCGTTCGACCTGATCGGCCGGGTGCTGCTGGCGCCGGGTGACGTCGTCGCCGTCGAGGATCCGGGCTATCCGCAGGCGCGCCGGCTGTTCGAGGCCCTGGGCGCGGTGCCGGCGCCGGTGCCGGTGGACGGGCGGGGCCTGGTCGTCGACGCGCTGCCGGCCGGCGCCCGGCTGGTCTACACCACCCCGTCGCACCAGTTCCCGACCGGCGTGACGATGTCGCTGTCCCGGCGGCGTGAGCTGCTGGCCTGGGCCGGGCGGCACGACGCCGCGATCGTCGAGGACGACTACGACAGCGAGTTCCGTTTCGAGGACCGGCCGCTGGAGCCGTTGCACAGCCTGGACCGGGCGGGCCGGGTCATCCATGTCGGCTCGTTCTCCAAGACCATGCTGCCGGCGTTGCGGCTGGGGTTCCTGATCGCGCCGGCCGGTCTGCGCGCGGCGCTGCTGGCGGCACGGGAGGTCACGGTTCAGCACGGCGATCCCTGCGCCGAGGCGGCGCTGGCGGCGTTCCTCGAGGAGGGCCTGTTCGCCCGGCATCTGCGGACGGTCACCAGGGCGTACGCCGTACGCCGCGCCCTGCTCCTCGATGCCCTGCACGGCGAGCTGTCGCGGTGGCTGGTCCCGCTGCCGTCGATCGCCGGCCTGCACCTGACCGCCCACCTGCGCCCGGGGGTCCGCGACGGTGCCGCGACCGTGGTGGAGCGGGCCGCCCGGGCCGGGGTGGCGCTGCAGACGCTGGCGCAGTTCCACCGGGGGCCGGCCGGCCCGGACGGTCTGGTGATCGGGTTCGGATCGGTGCCGACCGACCGGCTGCCCGAGGCGTTACGCCTGCTGGCGGGCTGTTTCGCCGAGGGCTGAGACCGGGCCGGCAGTGTCCGCCGGCCGGGTGGGGCCCGGCTGGCCGGCAACTGCCAGCCGGGGGGAGTGGACGGCCGTGATCAGCAGGAGGCCAGGCTGTAGTTGAAGAGGGTCTCGACGTCGCCGTCGGTGGCGTTCATCGACATGGTGCTGGTGCCGGTGGAGGAGCCGGCGTCGATGCGCAGCTCGGTGTTGACGTTGAGGACGCTCTGCGAGCCGCATTCGGCGTACGTGAGCACGGGCGCGACGTCCCACGTTGTCCAGAGACCGTTGAGGGGGCCGCTGAACGTCACGTCCTTGCGCTCGGTGGCTGAGGTGCCCTGCCAGTAGTAGCTGGTGCGCTGCAGGGCGGTGGCGCCGGAGCGCAGGACGGCCTTGCCGCGGTAGTTGGCCGAGGCGATCGCGATGGTCCAGCCGTCGGGGATGGTCACGAGGACGCCCAGCTGGCAGTTCTTGCGGCGGTCGATGACGGCGGCGCCACCACCGGCTTCGGCGACGAAGTCCCGGTACCTGACCCGGAATCCGGTGTTGTCGCCGTTGCCGACGACCGACGCGGTGCCGGGGGCGCATCCGGAGCCGTTGGCGGCGATCACCTCGACGGTGATCGCCGGCGCCGCGGCGTGGGCGGGGGCGGCGGCTAGCGGGACGGCCAGGGCCGTGGTCAGCACGGCCGCCATCACGCGATTGCTGTTCTTCATGGACTTCCTTCCGGGGAACGGGTGGGTGCCACTTCAGGGAAACCTGGAATCATTCCAGAACGGCGGTCATCGCATCCGCGACCACCGTAGTGGCGGCCCTATTGCATTTACAAGCATGAATTACTGATTGATCTACAGGAAGCCTTGCAACTTGCATTGTTGCTGGTCCGGTCGCCGGGCAAATCTACTTATATCGCTTAAAGCGTGTTCTACTTTGCATCCTTTTGCCAGGTTCATGCCTCGCCCTCCTCTTTATCGATGTACATCAATAGGCGCTTCTTCGAGGTGTACGGCTGTTGACTTCTATTGACATGCATCAATAGCTTGGGCCCGTCCGTTCCCATCCCCGAAGGGGTGAACATGAAAAGGTTGTTAACCCGTGCCGCGGTGGCGCTGACGCTCCTCGCGTCCACGCTGCTCGGCGCCGCGCCGGCGTCCGCGGTGATCGTCATCGTCGACCCGCCGCCGGCCGGTGAGATGTCCATCGAGCTGGTCGCGATGGCCGGCTCGGGCTGCGCGCCGGGCACCGCCGACGTCGCCATCTCGCCGGACAACTCGGCCTTCACCGCGATCTACAGCGCCTACCTGGCGCAGGCGGGCCCGAACATCGCGGTCACCGAGAACCGGAAGAACTGCCAGCTCAACGTGCTGGTCCATGCGCCGGCCGGGTTCACCTTCGCGATCGCCAAGGTGGACTACCGCGGCTACGGATACCTGCAGCGCGGCGCGGTCGCGCAGCAGCGGGCGAACTACTACTTCCAGGGCATGACGGCCGGCAGCTACGCCAACCACGCGATCGCCGCGCCGCTGGACGACAACTGGATCGCCACCGACTCGGTGCCGATCGCCTCGCAGGTCTTCCGGCCCTGTGGTGAGCAGCGCAATCTCAACATCAACACCGAGCTGCGGGTCACCAAGGGCACGTCGACCGACGTCAGCTACCTGACGATGGACTCCACCGACGGCAGCATCGAGACGATCTACCACTTCACGTGGATGCGGTGCACCGCGAAGAAGTAAGGACGTAGCGCGCGATGGTGGTGGCGAATCCGCAACGTTCGCCACCACCGGCCTACGTGCAGGTGCCGTCGAGCCTCTGGCCGATGGTGGTGAAGTCGCCGTTCAGGAACGCTTTCGGGTCGGCGCCCCGGGAGGCCGCGGTGAGCGCATCGGCGATCCCGTCCGTCGCGGCGCGCTGGGCGGCGTCGGTGCTCCGGTCGCCGGCCGCGGCGATCTGGGCGGCCATGTCGGCGAAGGTCCGCTTCAGGCCCTCGGCGTCGTCGTTCACGGTGTGCTCGGCCAGCCGGACCGCACCCTCGGTGAGGACCTTGTAGACGGCGGTGCACACATACGCCGGCTGCCCGGCCGACGCCGACGGGATCGGCGCGATGCTCACCGGGGCCGGCAGCGATCCGGCCGGGATCTCGATCTCGATCCCGTCACAGCCGGACGCGAGCGCGGCCCAGGCCGTGAGCAGGGCGGTGGTGACGGCGGCGCGGCGGCGATGCGGCACTGCATTCCCCTCCTTCGATGGCGTACGCCGGAGCATAGTGCCCGCCGCGACTTTTGCCGATCTCGGAAGTTAGCTACCTACGTGGTAAAACTCGCCAAAACTGGTAAAAAGGTGTTACGTCGTGTGGTCCTCACCGGCATCGCGACGGTTCTCGTCGTCGCCGGTGGCACGGCCTTCGCCGAGATCGTCTCCTCGCAGCCGTCGCTCACCCCCTCGTTCAACGGCCCGGTCCACGCCGTCGCCTACGCCGGCGACACCGTCTACATCGGCGGCGACTTCACCAGCGCCTCCGCGGGCGGCACGGCGCAGCCCCGGGCCAGGCTCGCGGCGTTCGACGCGCGCACCGGCGTGCTGCGGGACTGGACGCCCTCCGCCGACGCCACCGTGCGGTCCCTCGCCATCGCCGACGGCGTGGTCTACGTGGCCGGCGACTTCGGCACGGTCAACGGCCAGGCCCGGGACGCGGTGGCCGGGATCAGCGCGGACGACGGCACGGTGACGCCGCTCAGCCACACCGTGGCCGGGCAGCCGAACGCCGTCGCGGCCGGGCACGGACGCCTCTACCTGGGCGGGCGGATCACCGCGGTGGACGGGCAGCCCCGGGCCAACCTGGCGGCCTTCTCCACCGGTAGCGGCGCGCTCGACGCGTGGGCGCCGGCCACCGACGACACCGTGCACGCGCTGGCCGTCACCGCCGACCGCGTCTACCTCGGGGGAAGCTTCCACAAGACCAACGACGTGCGCTCGACGGTACGGCTGGCCGCCGTCGACCCGGCCACCGGCGCGCTGGACGAGACGTTCCTGCCGAAGCCGGTGTCGCAGGTGTTCGCGCTGGCCGCGCACGCCGACGGGGTGTATGCGGCGCTCGGCGGCCAGGGTGGGCGGGCGGTGTCGTACGACCGGGCCGGCGAGACCCGCTGGACCCGGGTCTTCGACGGCGACGCGCAGGCCGTCGCCCTGCTCGACGACACCGTCTACGTGGGCGGGCACTTCGACAAGGCGTGCGTCACCGGCAACAACGGGGCCCGCGGCTCCTGCACCGACGGCGCGGTGGCGCGGGGCAAGCTCGCCGCCGTCGACCGTGAGGGCAACCTGCTGGAATGGGCGCCGCAGGCCAACGGCGTCGCCGGGACCCGGCAGCTGGCGGCCAGTCCCCGGCTCGGGTCGATCAGCGCGGTCGGCGACTTCACCGTGGTCGGCGGCATGAGCCGCAAGCGGTATGTCGAGTTCACCGGGGTCGCGCCGGTCACCGAGTCGGCCGTCGCCGCCGGCCACGTCGCCGCGTACAACTTCGACACCACGATCGCCGACGGCACCTTCGACGACGGGTCGGGGCACGGGCACCTGCTGCGGACGGTCACCCGGAACGGCGGGGCGCCGCGGATGGTCCCGAACGGCAACGGCCAGGCCCTGGCCTTCCCGGCCACGTGCGCCGGCGACGAGTGTCCCCGCCTGATCCTGCGGACCGGCGACACCGAGGACCTCAACCCCCAGGACCGGCCTCTGCGGTACGGAGCGAGCGTGCTCCTGGCCCCGGAGGAGACCGGCCGGGGCGAGAACATCCTGCAGAAGGGCTACTCGAAGAGCGGCGGGCAGTACAAACTGCAGGTCGACGGGCTCTCCGGCAAGCCCAGTTGCGGGATGAGCGACAAGACCGGCGCCTCGGTGTACGTGGCACGCAGCCGTACCTCCGTGGCCGACGGCGAGTGGCACTCCCTGGAGTGCCGCCGCACCGGCCCCACGCTGGCCATCCTGGTCGACGACCGGCTGGAGTCGGTGGCCGCGGTGCCGGCCGCGCTGTCGGTGGAGTCGCACGAGCCGTTCACCGTCGGCGGCAAGGGTGTCGGCCGGGACAACGACCAGTTCCACGGCACGCTCGACGATGTGTGGATCCAGATCGGCTGAGCGAATCGGTGGGCGGTGAGAGCCCCGGCGGCCGTTGTGGACGGCAGACGGACCGCCGGGGCGGGGAGCGTGTGCCGGTCGGAGGGCCGGCACACGCTGCTCACCTTCACGCTCCCGCGTCGTCCCGTCGTCCGGGAGCGGGGGCGCGGCCGGTCCGGCGAGGACGGCGCCGGGGGTCACGCGCTGCCGGGGCGGCGCAGAATCGAAGGTCATCGTTGCAGCCGTGTTGCGTGGACGCAACAGGATGTTCACATCCTGGCGGGCAGTCGTGTCGCCACCAGCGCGCCCACGGCCAGGATCGCCGCTCCGGCGAGCATCGCGGGCGCGACGCCGTCCACGAAGTCCTGCCCGGAGGCGAACCCGCCGTTGCTGCTGAAGATCGAGGAGAGCGCGGCCACCCCGGCCGCCACCCCGAACGAGCGGATCGTGTTGTTGGCGCCGGACGCCACCCCGCGCTGCTCCTCCGCGACGCTGGCCAGGGTGATCGTGCTGATCGGCGCGAAGGTCAGACCCATGCCCACGCCGGCCAGCACGAACGCGCCCACGATGTCGCCGTAGCTCGCGTCGGTCGAGGTGGCCAGCCCGAGCCAGAGGATGCCGGCGGCGAGGAACACCTGCCCGGCCGCGATCAGGTTCCGCAGCCCGATCCGGGCCCCGAAGATGCCGGCCAGCGGCGCGACCACCATCGGCGCGGCCGTCCACGGCAGGGTCCGCAGCCCCGACTCCAGCGGGGTGAGCCCCTGCACCACCTGGAAGAACTGGGCGAGCAGGAACACCGAGCCGAACGCGCCCGCCGAGAACGTCAGCGTCACCACGTTGACCAGGCTGAACGACCGTGACCGGAACAGGCTCAGCGGCAGCACCGGGTTGGGGTTGCGCGCCTGCCAGGCCAGGAACGCGACGATCAGCGCGACGCCGGCGGCCAGCATGACCGGCACCCGGCCGGAGGTCCAGCCACGGTCCGGGCCGTCGACGATGCCCCAGATCAGCAGCAGCATGCCGCTCGACGACAGCAGCAGGCCCAGCGGGTCGAGGCGACGCGCGCCGCCGCGGGACTCGTCGAGCACGACCGCGGCCAGGACCAGCGCGGCGACGCCGATCGGCACGTTGATCCAGAAGATCCAGTTCCAGGTGAGGCCGTCGACGACCGCGCCGCCGATCACCGGGCCGAGCGCGACCCCGAGGCCGGTGATGCCGCCCCAGATGCCGACCGCGGCGTTGCGCAGCCGGTCCGGGACCGCGGCCGCCAGCAGGGTCAGCGACAGCGGCGCCATGGCGGCGCCGCCGATGCCCTGCACGGCGCGCGCCGCGGTGAGCTGCCACGGCTCGGTGGCCAGGGCGGCCGCGGCCGAGGCGGCGGTGAACAGGGCGATGCCCGCCAGATACATCCGGCGGCGGCCGAGGCGGTCGCCGAGCGCGGCGGCGGTGAGCAGGAAGGCGGCGAACGGCAGGGTGTACGCGTTGACGAACCACTGCAGGTCGGCGATCGACGCCCCGAGCTCGGTGCGGATGACCGGCAGCGCGGTGCTGACGACCAGGTTGTCCAGCGCGCCCATGAAGGCCGGGATGCCGACGGCGGCGATCACCAGCCCGAACGGGCGCGTTCTCGTGGGTTTTGCGGCGAGGGTGGTCACGATGCTCCCATAGTTGTTATCGACTGATAACTAAGGACGGTAAGCATCGACTGATAACCTGTCAACATGGTCCGGACACGTCTCACCGCCCAGGAACGTCACGCGCAACTCGTGGCGGCCGCCGTCACCGCCTTCGCGCAGGGCGGTTACGCGGGGACGACGACCGATCAGGTGGCCCGGCTCGCCGGGGTGTCCCAGCCGTATGTGATCCGCATCTTCGGGTCGAAGCAGGAGCTGTTCCTGGCCACCGTGCGGCATGCCGGTGAGCGCGTGCAGCAGATCTGGCGTGACGCCGCCGCCGTGGACCCGACGCTGAGCGGGCTGGGCAAGGCCTACAAGCAGCTGCTCGCCGAGCGTGATCTGCTCGTCGTGCTGCTGCACGGGTTCGCCGCGGCGGCCGATCCGGGTCTCGGCGACGCCGTCCGGCAGTGCTACGGGGAGCAGTTCACGCTGGTTCGCGAGTTGACCGGGGCCTCGGCCGAGGAGACTCGCGACTTCTTCGCGAACGGCATGCTGATCACCGTTCTCGGCGCGATGCGGGTGCTCGGCCCGGACGCGGTCCCGCCGCAGCCGTGGATGGCCGATCTGCTCGACACCCTCCCGCGATAGGACTCAGATGTTGTGCCGGGTGTAGGCGGGCTCCCGCCAGCCCAGCATCGCCTCGGTCATCCGGATCGCGTCGGTGGCGGCCCGCACGTCGTGGACCCGCATGATCCGGGCGCCACGGGTGATGCAGAAGACCAGCGTGGCCAGGGTGCCGGCCAGCCGCTCCTGCTGCGGGCGGTCCAGTGTCTCGCCGATGAAGTCCTTGTTGCTCAGCGCGGCCAGCATCGGGTAGCCGATCGCCGCGATCTCGTCGAGCCGCCGGCACAGCTCCAGTGAGTGGTGGGTGTTCTTGTTGAGGTCGTGACCCGGGTCGATGACGATCTGGTCCGGCCGGACCCCGCGCGACAGCGCCAGCTCCACCTTCTCCCGTAGGAAAGCGCCGACCTCGGCGGTCACGTCGCCGTACCGCGGGCTCGGGTACTCGGTGCGCGGCGCCGCCAGGCTGTGGCAGATCACCAGCTGCGCATCGGTGCCCGCGACCGCGTCGGCCATCGCCGGGTCGCGCAGCCCGGACGTGTCGTTGACGACCCCGGCGCCGGCCCGGATCACCTCGGCGGCGACCTCCGGCCGGAACGTGTCGACCGAGACGACCGCCAGGCCGCGGGCCGCCTCCACGACCGGCAGCACCCGGTCCAGCTCCTCGGCCGCGGTCACCTCCGGGCCCGGCGCGAACGGCACCCCGCCGATGTCGATCCAGTCCGCCCCGTCGGCGGCAGCCCTCGCCACCGCCTCGGTCGCCTTCTCCAGAGCGAACGTGCGGCCCTTGTCGTGGAACGAGTCGGGAGTGCGGTTCACGATCGCCATCACGACGACCCGGCGGGAGAAGTCATAGGACCGGCCGCCGATGATCCGCGGGCCGAGAAGTTCGCTCACGGTTGGCGACCCTAACAAAGACCCGCAGACCTTCGAGGCGGTACGCCGTACCCAAGATCAACGTTTTTAAGGGTCGGGTTTTCGCGCCATTCATCACAACCGGTGACGAGTCGATCGTCTCCGGGTGGGTAGCTGACAGGCCGTATGCATCTTCTCGGTTCGGGAGGAACCACCATGAGTGACGTATCACCGGCCGGTCGCGTGCCGGAGCCGGCATACCCGGCCGACGTGCCGCAGCAGACGTCCTACGACCCGGCGCCGCAGACCTCGCCGGCGAACGCGGACCGGTCCACGGTCAAGCAGGTGGCCCAGCAGACCCGCGCCGCGGCCGGCGACGCGGCGAGCGATGTGGCCGGGACCGCCAAGGAACAGGCCCAGCGGGTCGGCGCCGAGGCGCGAACCCAGGCCCGCAACGTCGCCTCCGAGGTCCGCGACAAGCTCGGCGAGCAGGCCCGTACGCAGAACAGCCGCCTCGTGGGCAGCATCCGGCAGACCGCCGACCACCTCGACGAGATGCGCGGCGACTGGGCCGACTCGCCGGCCGCCGCCGTCGTCTCGCGGGTCGCCGAGGGCGGCCGCCAGTTCGCCGACTACCTGGACCGCAACGGGCCCGAGGGTGTGCTCCGCGAGGTCGAGGACTTCGCCCGCCGCCGCCCCGGCGCGTTCCTGGCCACTGCGCTGGCCGCCGGATTCGTCGTCGGCCGCCTCGGCAAGAGCGTCGCCAAGGCCGACCCGGACGCGGGCGCCGTCAAGCCGAGCACCGACACCTACACCGAGTCCACCGGCTACCCGGCGGCCTCCGCGGGCTCCACCGGCTACCCGGCGGCCTCCGCGGGCTCCACCGGCTACCCGGCGGCCTCCGCCGGCTCCACCGGCTACCCGGCCGCGTCGACCGGCCATGCGACGGAGACCGACGAGACGCTCGCCTACGTGCCGGCCTCCACCGGCTCCGGCTACGTGACGCCGGCCACCACCCAGTACACCGGCACCGGCACCGGCGCCCCGGCCGTCGTCACGCCCGGTGACCCGGAGTACCGGTCATGACCACCCCCGACCGTGTCGAGCAGACCTCGATCGGCGAGATCATCGGCAACATCAGCGACGACCTCTCCCAGTTGTTCCGGCAGGAGGTCGAGCTGGCCAAGGCCGAGATCCGGCAGGAGGCCACCAAGGCCGGCAAGGCCGCCGGGATGCTCGGCGGCGCCGGGTTCGCCGGGTACCTGGCGGTGGTGCTGCTGAGCTTCGCCGTCGTGTTCGGCCTCTCCAACGTGATGGACCCCGGCTGGGCGGCGCTGATCGTCGCCGTCGTCTGGGGCGCCATCGGCGCGGTGCTGTTCGTGAGCGGCCGCAACAAGATGAAGACCGTCGACCCGGTGCCGCGCCGCACCGCCGAAACGTTGAAGGAGGACGCCCAATGGCTGAAGAACCCGACCGGCTGAGGCAGGACATCGAGAGGACCCGGGCGTCGCTCACCCGCGACGTCGACCTGCTGGCCGAGAAGACGAGCCCGCGCCAGGTCGCCCGGCGGCGCTGGACCGCGGTGAAGGAGAGCGTGATGGGTACTGCGGAAGACACCCGGCACAAGGCGTCCGACCTCACGGAGGCCGCCGGCACCAAGGCGTCCGAGCTGTCGGACGCCGCGAGCGACAAGGCGTCGGCCGCCGCCGACCGGGTGCGCCAGGCGCCGCAGGCGGTGGCCCGGCAGACCCAGGGCAACCCGATCGCGGCGGGCATCATCGCGTTCGGCGTCGGCCTGCTGACCGCCTCGCTGATGCCGGTCACCGACGTCGAGCGGCGGGCCGGTCAGCAGCTCAAGGACCACAGCGGCGACCTCACCGACAAGGTCAAGGACGTCGCGAGCGATCTCAAGGACGAGATCGGCGGCACCGTGCAGGAGGCCGCGGGGCAGGTGCGCGAGACGGCCCGCGACGCGGCGCAGGCGACCAGGGAGACGGCCCGGTCGGACGCCCAGGACGTACGGCACGCGGCGACCCCCTGACGACGACGGTCATTTTCGGCGGGACAGACGTGGCAGCTCGAACTGCCACGTTTGTCCCGTTCCTACGAGGGAATCGGGCAGCACCATGAGACTCGGATACAAACTCGCCGCAGAGGCGTTCGGCCCGAAGGAACTGGTCCGGCAGGCGATCCGCGCCGAGGAGGCCGGGTTCGACTTCGTCGAGATCAGCGACCACTACCACCCGTGGCTCGACGTGCAGGGGCACTCGCCGTTCGCCTGGAACGTGCTCAGCGCCATCGCCGTGCAGACCACCCGGCTCGGGCTGGCCACCGGCGTCACCTGCCCGACCGTCCGCTACCACCCGGCGATCATCGCCCAGGCCGCGGCGACCCTCGCGATCCTGTCGGACAACCGGTTCACGCTGGGCGTCGGGGCGGGGGAGCGGCTCAACGAGCACGTCGTCGGCCTCGGGTTCGGCAGCGTCCGGGAACGCCACGAGCGGCTGCGTGAGGCGCTCGACATCATCAACCTGCTCTGGCAGGGCGGCTACCGGTCGTACGAGGGGAAGTACCTGCAGCTGGAGGACGCCCGCGTCTTCGACCTGCCGGAGACCCTGCCGGCGATCGCGGTGGCGGCCGGCGGCACGGCGGCGGCCGAGCTGGCCGCGACCCACGGCACCGGCCTGTTCGCCACCGAGCCCCGCGCCGACCTGGTCGAGACGTTCACCGGCAACGGCGGCAGCGGGCCCCGGTACGCGGAGCTGTCGGTGGCCTGGGCACCGACCGAGGAGGCCGCGATCAAGGAGGCCCACCGCACCACCCGCTGGGCGGTCACCGGCTGGAAGGTGATGTCCGAGCTGCCCAACCCGGTCAACTTCGAGGCCGCGTCGGCGACCGTCACCGAGGACGACGTCCGCGAGAAGTTCGTGGCCGGCCCCGACCCGGACCGCTACACCGACGCCGTCCGCGAGTACACCGACGCCGGCTTCGACCACGTCGTCCTGATGAACACCGGCCCCGACCCGGACGGCTTCCTCGACTTCTTCGCCAAGGAGCTGCGCGGGCGGCTCGCCGCATGACCGTTCCGGCGCCCGTCGCCACCGCCGCGGAGACCGACCGGGTCACCGTGGTGGTGGCCACCCGGGACCGGCGGGAACGGCTGCTCGAGACGATCCCCGAGCACCGCGCCCCGGTGATCCTCGTCGACAACGGCTCCACCGACGGCAGCCCGGAAACGATCAGCCGCGCTTTCCCGGCGGTCGGCGTGGTCCGGCTCGGCGAGAACCGGGGCGCCGCCGCCCGCAACGACGGGGTACGCCGCGCGCGTACCCCGTATGTGGCCTTCGCCGACGACGACTCCTGGTGGACCGCGGGCTCCCTGGCCCGGGCCGCCGCCCTGTTCGACGCCTGCCCGCGTCTGGGCCTGCTCACCGCGCGGGTGCTCGTCGGAGCGGACGGCCGCCTCGACCCGGTCTCCGCGGCGCAGGCCGCCGCGCCGCTCGGCACCCCGCCGGGCGCTCCCGGCCCGCAGGTGACCGGCTTCCTCTCCTGCGCCGTCGTGGTCCGGCGGGAGGCGTTCCTGGCGGCCGGCGGTTTCGAGCCGCGCCTTTTCGTGTACGGCGAGGAGGCGCTGCTGGCCATGGACCTGACCGCCGCCGGCTGGTGGCTGTGCTACCGGCCGGACCTCGTGGTACGTCACTTCCCGCTCCCGGCCGGCCGCGACACCGGAGCGCGTCGCCGCATCGAGTCCCGCAACCGCCTGCTGACGGCCCTGCTGCGCCGCCCGCCGTCGGTGGTCGCCCGCACCGCCGCGGCCACCCTGCGGGACTCGCCGTCCGCCGCGTGGGACGTGACGCGCGCCCTGCCGTGGGCGCTGCACCACCGGCGCGCCCTGCCCCCGTCCACCGAGGCCGCCTTCGCCCGCACGGACCGGTGACCGCTCACCGTCCATCGGGAGACGAGGTCCCCGGCGCCGGTCTCGGCGTACCGGGTCCGCCACCCGTGGGCGTCAGCGGGTGACGAGGCGGAAGACCGGGAAGCCGGGGGCGGCCGCGGCGATGTCGGCCTCGGGGGAGTCGGCCTTGAGGCCATCGAAGAACGCGCCCGTCTCCCACGCCCATTTGCGCAGGTAGAGGCGGATCAGCTCGGGCTTGTCGGCATCCGCGACCTCGACCGGGGTGAAGGTCTCGGCGCGGCGGCCGAGGCGCAGCTCGCCCTCGCCGGCGGCGCGCAGGTTGCGGACCCACTGGGTGTGGCCGCGCGGGGAGAGCAGGTAGCGCTCGCCCTCGAAGTCGAACAGGTTGACCACCGTGGTCCGGATCTCGCCGGACTTGCGGCCGCGGATCGCGACGACCCGGCTGCCCATCAGGCTGACGCCGTGGGCGGTGAGCCACTTGGCGAACTGGTTGAAGAGGTTCGCGGCACGTTTCGGGGCCAGGTATCGCATGATCGCTCCTCGGATGTGCGAGAGCACTGCTCTCTGTTGAGGCCAGTGAACCGCAGTGCGGTGTTCACTGTCAAGAGCAGTGCTCTCTAAATGGAGCGAATGTCTACCAGCCGGAGGGCGGCGCCTCCAGGTGCACGACGGTGGTGACGGTCAGCTCGTCGAGCAGCTCCGGGCCGTACCCGAACCCCTGGCCGCTGGCCCGCCGCGGGTGGGCCGCGCCGCCGGGTGCCCCGCCGAACACCGCATTGACCTTGATCGTCCCCGCCGGCAGCTCCCGCCAGGCGCGCTGCGCGTTGCTCATCGACCCGGTCAGGACCGAGGCGGCCAGCCCGTACGGCGAATCGGCCGCACGGCTCAGCGCCTCCTCGAAGGACCGCACCGTGGCCACCGGCGCGACCGGCCCGAACGTCTCCTCCCGCATCACCGCCATGGCGTCGGTGCAGCCGGACAGCACGGTCGCCGGGTAGTACGCGCCCGCCCCCGACGGCACCGTCCCGCCGCAGACCACCGTGGCCCCGTCCCGTACCGCCTCGCGCACCTGGGCGTGCACCGTCTCCCGCAGCCGCCGGTCGACGAGCGGCCCGATCTGCTTGCCCCAGGTCTCCGCCTCCGCGGCCAGCGCCTCGGTGAACGCGCCGGCGATCGACTCGTGGACGTAGATCCGTTCGACGGCCACGCAGATCTGCCCCGAGTTGGCGAACGCCCCGAGCGCCGCCTGCCCCGCCGCCCACACCGGGTCCACGCCGACGTCGACGATCAGCGGATCGCTGCCGCCGTTCTCCAGCAGCGCCTTCGCCCCGGTCCGCGCGCAGGCCGCCGCGATCGCCCGCCCGGTCGCCGTCGAGCCGACGTGGGCGACCACGTCCACCTCGGACGACGCCAGCGCCGCCCCGGCCGGGCCGTCGCCCTGGATCACGTTGAGCACACCTTCGGGCAGGTGCGGGGCGATCAGCTCGGCGAGCCGCCGGCCGGTCGCCGGGGTGCGCTCGCTCGGTTTGTGGACGACCGTGTTGCCGGTGACCAGCGCCGCCCCGAGCAGGCCGCAGGAGACCGCGACCGGATCGTTCCACGGGGTGATCACCGCGACGACGCCGCGCGGCCGGTACGCCATCAGGTCGATCGCCTCGTCGTTCCCGGCCAGCGTGCGCCCGCGATGGGTGGGTCCGAGTTCGGCGTACTGGCGCAGCGTCCCGACTCCGGCGCCGATCGAGTCGCGTGCCCCGTCGACGGGTTTGCCCATCTCGGCGGCCATGATCTCGGCGAGCTCCCCGGCGGCCGCCTCGATCGTGGTGGCGGCGGCGTGCAGGGCGGCGGCGCGGGCGGCCGGGGCGGTGCGGGCCCACCCGGGGGCGGCCCGGCGGGCGGCGTCGACCGCGGCGGCCACGTCCTGCTCGGAGGCGACCGGAACCCGGGTGACCGGGCTGTCGTCGCGGGGGTCGATAACGGTCAGAATGCGCCCGGAGGCGCCGGTGGCCCACCGTCCGTCGATGAGCTGAGCGGCCTCGTACATGGGCTCAGCCTTCCCGCATTGCATCGTATAAAACCTTTCCCTGCGGCAAATATTCTCAGGAAAAGACCAGCTCAGTGCCAATGTCACGAGAAAGGGGAGAAGTCGATGATCATGTGAGTAAGTGAAAAATTGCGGGGTATCCGGCCCGCCATGCGTGTTCTCGGGATCAACGCGATCTTCCATGATCCATCGGCGGCCGTGATCGTCGACGGTCGTGTGCTCGCCGCCGCGGAGGAGGAACGGTTCAGCCGCCGCAAACACGGCAAACGGCCGGTGCCGTTCTCCGCCTGGGAGCTTCCGGAACTGGCCGCGGCCTGGTGCCTGCAGGAGGCCGGACTGCGCCCGGGCGACCTGGACGCGGTCGCCTACTCGTTCGACCCGGCGCTCTGCCGCGACCAGGCCGACCTGAGCCTCGGCGACCCGTGGGACCACCTGCGCGCCGACTACGCCCGGCGGGCCCCGCAGTTCCTGGCCACCGCGCTGCCCGGCCTCGACCCCGGCCAGGTCCGGTTCGTGCCGCACCACGTGGCGCACGCCGCGTCGGCCGGGCTCAGCGTGCCGGAGGACAGCGCGGTCCTGGTCCTCGACGGGCGCGGCGAGTCGGCCAGCCACCTCGCCGGGGCCTACCGGGGCGGCAAGCTGGAGACGTTCCGCTGCCAGGAGCTGCCGCACTCGCTCGGCCTGCTCTACGAGGACCTGACCCGGCACCTGGGGTTCCTGCACTCCAGCGACGAGTACAAGGTGATGGCGCTGGCCTCCTACGGGCAGCCCCGGTTCCTCGGCCTGCTGCGCGAGCTGGTCCGGGCCGACGGGCAGGGCGGGTTCACCGTGGACCGGATCGACTGGGCCGCCCTCGCCGAGGCCCGCACCGCCGACGGCGAGATGACCGAAGCGCACGCCGACCTGGCGTCCAGCGTGCAGGCTCGCCTCGAGGAGGTGCTGCTCGACCTGGCCCGGTGGACGTACGACGCCTCCGGCGGCCTGCCCACGCTGACCATGGCCGGCGGCACCGCCCTGAACTGTGTCGCCAACGCGCGGATCGCCGCCGAAGGCCCGTTCGACCGGGTGTGGGTGCAGCCGGCCGCCGGTGACGCGGGCACCGCCCTCGGCGCGGCGCTCGCCCTCGGCGCCGAGCACGTCCCGTTCACCACGGCGGCCCTCGGGCGCGGGTGGAGCGACGACGAGCTCGAAGCCGAACTGCGCCGGGCCGCCGTCCCGTACACCCGGCCCGCGTCGATCGCCGCCGAAGCCGCCGCCGTGCTGGCCCGCAACGGGATCGTCGCCTGGTACCAGGGCCGTAGCGAGTACGGCCCGCGCGCCCTCGGCCACCGGTCGCTGCTCGCGCACCCCGGCGACCGCGACACCCAGACCCGGATGAACGACGTGAAGGGCCGCGAGCAGTTCCGCCCGATCGCGCCGATGGTCCGCGCCGAACGGTTCCACGACATCTTCGACGGCGTCTACCCGAGCCCGTACATGCTGTTCGTGCACCGGGTCAGGGACGAGTGGCGCGACCGGATCCCGGCGGTCACCCACGTCGACGGCACCGCCCGGGTACAGACCGTCCACACCGACACCGAGCCGCTGGTGGCCGCGATGCTCGCCGAGTTCGAGCGGCTCACCGGGCTGCCGGTGGTGGTGAACACGTCCCTCAACACGGCCGGCCGGCCGATGGTCGACACCCCGCGCGAGGCCCTGGAACTGTTCGGGTCGGCGCCGGTCGACCTGCTCGCGATCGGCCCGTTCGCCGTGCACCGCGCCCAGGTCTACGGCGGCACACGGTGAACACCGTCAGCGTCGTCGTGCCCACCCTCGGCCGGCCGAGTCTCGCCGCCCTGCTGCGGGCGCTCGGGCCCCTCCCGGCCGGGATGGAACTGATCATCGTGGACGATCGGCCGGAGGTCCGTACCCCCCTCGATCTGCCGTCCGGAAGCCCCGCCCGCGTGGTCGCCGGCCGCCGGGCCGGACCCGCCGCCGCCCGCAACACCGGCTGGCGTGCCGCCCGTCACGAGTGGGTGGCGTTCCTCGACGACGACGTCGTCCCCGAGCCCGGCTGGGCCTGGCGCCTGCTCGGCGATCTGCGCGAGGCCGGGCCCGAGGTCGGCGGGGTGCAGGGCCGGATCAGGGTGCCGCGGCCCGAGGGCCGCCGGCCCACCGACTGGGAACGGGTCACCGCGGGACTCGCCGACGGCGAATGGATCACCGCCGACATGGCCTACCGGCGGGCGGCCCTCACCCGCACCGGCGGCTTCGACGAACGCCTGCCGCGGGCCTTCCGCGAGGACGCCGAACTGGCTCACCGTGTCCGGCGCGCCGGCTGGCAGCTGCGGGCCGGTCAAAGATCAACCACTCATCCGGTACGGCCGGAAGCGCGCTGGATCAGCCTGAGGCTCCAGCGGGGCAACGCCGACGACGCCCTGCTGCGCCGGATCTACGGCCCGTCGTGGCGTACCACCCTCGGCATCCCGCCGGGCCGCCGTCACCGCCACGCGCTGATCACCGCCTGTCTGGCCGCGGCCGCCGCCTGCGCCGCCGCCGGCCTCGTCACCGGCCGTCGCCGGTGGACCGTGGCCGCGGCCGCCGCCACCGCGGGCTGGGCCGCCGGAACCGCCGAGTTCGCCGCGGCCCGCATCCTCCCCGGTCCCCGCGACCGCCGGGAGGTGACCACCATGATCCTGACCAGCGCCGCCATCCCGCCGGTGGCGATCACCCACTGGGTGCGCGGCTGGTTGCGCTGGCGTGGCGCCCGGCCGCTGCCACCAGGGGCTACGCCCGCCCTCACCCGCATCACCGCTCCCACCTCGGCGGTGGCGTTGCCGCCAGGGGGGACGGCCGGCCCCACCGGTATCACCGCTCCCGCCTCGGCGGTGGCGTTGCCGCCAGGGGCGACGCCCGGTCCCACCGGTATCACCGCTCCCCCCTCGGCCGTGACGCTGCCGGACGCCCAAGGCAGCGAGCGCGTCGGGAACAGTGCCGGGGCCCGCCGGTGACCGGGACGCTCTTCGACGCGGTGCTCCTCGATCGGGACGGCACTCTCGTGGTGGACGTGCCGTACAACGGCGATCCCGCGCTGGTGCGGCCGATGCCCGGAGCCCGGGAGGCCCTGGACCGGCTGCGGGCCGCCGGGCTGCGGCTCGGCGTGGTCACGAACCAGTCGGGGCTGGCGCGGGGGCGGTTCACCGCCGGGCAGATGGCGGCCGTCAACCGGCGGGTCGAGGAGCTGCTCGGGCCGTTCGACGACTGGCAGATCTGCCCGCACGACGACACGGCCGGGTGCGGGTGCCGTAAGCCCGCGCCCGGGATGGTCATCGCCGCGGCGGACGCGCTGGGGGTCGCGCCCGGCCGGTGTGCCGTCGTCGGCGACATCGGACGGGACATGGAAGCCGCGCTGGCCGCCGGGGCCACCGGCATCCTGGTCCCGACCGGCGTCACGCTGCCCGCCGAGGTCGCCGCCGCCCCGCATCGCGCCGCCGGCCTCACCGCCGCCGCCGATCTCATTCTGCAACGTCAGGAGCTGCTGAAACCCGCATCCCGGCCGGGACGGCCCGGCGGGGTCCTGGCGGTGCGTTCCGACTCGGCGGGGGACGTCCTGGTCACCGGGCCGGCGATCCGCGCGCTGGCCTCCGGCGCCGGCCGGGTCGTGCTGCTCTGCGGCCCGCGTGGACGGGCCGCGGCCGAGCTGCTGCCCGGCGTCGACGAGATCATCGAATGGCGGCTGCCGTGGATCGACCCTGAACCGGGGCCGGTCGACCCGGACGACATGCGCGCGCTCACCGACCGGCTGCGGCGGGCGGGCGTGGACGAGGCGGTGATCTTCACGTCGTTCCACCAGTCGGCGCTGCCACTGGCGCTGCTGCTGCGCCTGGCCGGGATCGGGCGGATCACCGCGATCAGCGACGACTACCCGGGCTCGCTGCTGGACGTGCGTCACCGCGTACCGCTGGAACTGCCCGAAGCGGAACGTGCCCGCAGCGTCGCGGCAGCGGCGGGGTTCGCTCTTCCCGCGTCCGACGACGGGCGGTTGCGGGTGACCGTGCCGCCCCGGCCGGCCGGCGACTACCTGGTCGTTCACCCCGGCGCCAGCTGCGAGGCACGGGCCTGCCCGCCGGAGAGCCTGCGCCGCATCGTCGCCGCGCTGGCCGGCGCCGGGCACCGCATCGTGGTGACCGGTGGCCCGGGGGAGCGTCACCTGGCCGCGTATGTCGCAGGCGCCGGCCGTCCTGCCGTTGCTGCCCGCCTCACCGGTGTTGATCCTGTTGATCATCGTGCCGGTGTTGATTCTGTTGACGGCGTTGATCCTGTTGATTCTGTTGACGGCGTTGATTCTGTTGATCGTGTTGCCGGTGTTGATCAGGTTGATCGTGTTGATGCTGTTGATCCCGCGTTCGCTGTCGACCGCGTTGCCGATGTTGACCGCCTCGCGGATGCTGACCGCCTTGCCGTCGGCTCGGTCGACATCGCGGGGCCGATGTCGTTCGCCGAGCTCGGCGCGCTGATCGCCGGCGCGCGCTGCCTGATCGTCGCCAACACCGGCCCGGCGCACCTGGCCGCCGCCGTCGGCACCCCGGTGATCAGCCTGTACGCCCCCACCGTCCCCTACGGACGCTGGGGTCCCTACCGCGTCCCGGCCGTGCGCCTCGGCGACGCGGCCGCGGCCTGCCGTGACACCCGGGCCACCCGCTGCCCGGTCCCCGGTCACCCCTGCCTGTCCGGCGTCACACCGGACGACGTCCTCACCGCGGTGCGCCGGCTCGGCGTCACCGCCCCGCAACCGAACCACGACGAGGTGGCCGCGTGAACATCCTGCTCTGGCACGTGCACGGGTCCTGGACGACATCGTTCGTCCAGGGCAAACACCGCTACCTGGTGCCGGTCAACCCGGCCCGCGACGAGTGGGGCCGCGGCCGGGCCCGTACGTTCGACTGGCCCGACTCGGTGGAGGAGCTGCCGCACGACCAGATCCGCGACATCGACGTGGCGATCGCCCAGCGGCCCGAGGAGCTCGACCTGATCCCGCCGCACGTGCCGGTGATCTACGTGGAGCACAACACCCCGAAGGGCGACGTGCCGAACACCCGGCATCCGCTCGCCGACCGCGACGACGTGCTGATCGCCCACGTCACCCACTTCAACGAGCTTTTCTGGGACTGCGGCGGCACCCGTACGACGGTGATCGAGCACGGCATCGTCGAGCCCGCGGCACGCTGGACCGGCGCCCTGGAACGACTGGCGGTCGTCACCAACGAGCCGGTCCGGCGGGGCCGCGTGACCGGAACCGATCTGTTCGGCCGCTTCCCGGCGGTGGACGTCTTCGGGATGGGGGTCGCCGGCCTCGACGGCTGTGCCGTGCACGAGGACCTGCCGCAGCGCGCGATGCACGAGGCCGTCGCCCAGCGCCGCGCCTACCTGCACCTGTGCCGCTGGACGTCGCTGGGGCTGAGCCTGATCGAGGCCATGCAGATGGGCATGCCGGTGCTCGCCCTGGCCACCACCGAGGCGGTCGTCGCCGTGCCGCCGGACGCCGGGGTCCTGTCCACCCGCGTCGACGACCTGGTCGAGGCCGCCCACTGGCTCCTCGACGAACCGGAGGAGGCGGCCCGGCTCGGCGCCCGGGCCCGTCAGGTGGCGCTGGCCCGGTACGGCCTCGACCGGTTCCTCGCCGACTGGGACCGACTGCTGGAGGAGCAGACATGCGCATCGCGATGATCTCGGAACACGCCAGTCCGCTCGCGGCGCTCGGCGGCGTCGACGCGGGCGGGCAGAACGCGCACGTCGCCGAGCTGGCCGCCGCCCTCGCCGGGCACGGCCACCAGGTACGCGTCTACACCCGGCGGGACAGCCCCGGCCTGCCCGAGGTGGCGCCGATGCTCGACGGCGTGGACGTGGCGCACGTGCCCGCCGGTCCGGCGACCGGGCTGCCCAAGGACGAGCTGCTGCCGTACATGGGGGAGTTCGCCGAGTGGACCGCCGCCGACTGGCGCGACGAGTGGAAACCCGACGTGGTGCACGCCCACTTCTGGATGAGCGGGCTCGCCGCCCTGGACGCCGGCCGGGCCTGTCACGTCCCGGTCGTGCAGACGTTCCACGCGCTCGGCTCGGTGAAGCGCCGCTACCAGGGGGCCGCCGACACCAGCCCGGCCCGGCGGATCGGCCTGGAACGGCACATCGGCCGGACCGCCGACCGGATCGTCGTGCAGTGCCGCGACGAGATCGGCGAGCTGCTGCGCCTCGGCGTGCCCCGTTCGCGGATGTCGCTGGTGCCGTCGGGGGTGAACACCGAGCGGTTCAGCGACCGGGGCCCGGCCGTTCCGCGCCGGCCCGGCCTGGCCCGGATCCTCACCGTGGCCCGGCTCGTCGAGCGCAAGGGCATCGAGGACACCGTCCGGGCGATGCGCGGGGTGCCCGGCGCCGAACTGGTCGTGGTGGGCGGCCCGCCGGCGGGCGAGCTGCGCGCCGACCCGTACGCCCGCCGGCTGCAGGCCCTGGCCCGGCACTGCGGGGTCGCCGACCGGGTCACGCTGGTGGGCGCCGTTCCCGCCCACGAGATGCCGGCCTGGTACCGGTCCGCCGACGTGCTCGCCGCGACACCCTGGTACGAGCCGTTCGGCCTGACCCCGCTGGAGGCCATGGCGTGCGGGGTGCCGGTCGTCGCCACCGAGGTCGGCGGCCTCACCGACACCGTCGTCGACGGGATCACCGGCGATCTCGTCCCGCCCCGCGACCCGCGGGCCCTGGCCACGGCGCTGCGGCGGCTCCTCGCCGACGACGTGCGCCGCTACGGGTACGCGGCGGCCGCCGCCGACCGGGCGGCAGCCTCCTACTCGTGGCCCCGCATCGCCGAACGCCTGGCCGCCGTCTACACGACCGTCGCCGAACTGGAGGTTGCCGCGTGAGTAGCACCAGTCCCCTCGACGCGCATCTCACCGGGCTCGTTCAGGCGCTGCTGCCGTACCGGTCGCAGGCCGGACGCCTGGCCCGCTGGGGCGCCCACCTGGCCCGGCGCCTGGCCGGCGGCGGGCGGCTGCTGGTCGCCGGCAACGGTGGCAGCGCCGCCGAGGCCCAGCATCTGGCCGCCGAGCTGGTCGGCAAGCTGCGCGACGACCGGATGCCGCTGTCGGCGATCGCGCTCACCCCGGACTCGTCGGCGGTCACCGCGATCGGCAACGACTACGGCTTCGACGAGGTGTTCGCCCGGCAGGTCCGCGCCCACGGCCGCCGCGACGACATCCTCATCGTGATGTCCACGAGTGGCCGCAGCCCGAATCTGATCACCGCGGTCCGGGCCGCCAAGGAGCTGGGCATGCGCACCTGGGCGCTGGTGGGGGAGCGGCCCAACCCGCTCGCCGACATGTGTCACGAGGCGTTGTGCTGCCCGTCACCGGACAGCCAGGTGGTCCAGGAGCTGCACCTGGTCTCGGTCCACCTGATGTGTGAGTACGTCGACCGCTACCTGCCGATGTTCACCGGCGACGGCGCTCTGCCCGCCGAACTCCCCGGCACGCCCCAGGCGGGGCGTGATCTCCCTTTCGGCCTGGACCACGACGAGTTCGAGGAGATGGTCAACGTATGAGGCTCGTCATCGTCGGCGACACCCTGCTCGACCGGGACGTGCTCGGCACGGTGACCCGGATCGCGCCGGACGCGCCCGCCCCGGTGCTCGACGAGGAGGCCGCACACGAACGGCCCGGCGGCGCCGGCCTGGCCGCCCTGCTCGCCGCCGCCCACGGGCACGACGTCGCCCTGGTCACGGCGCTGGCCGCGGACGCCGCCGGCGCCCGGCTGAGCGAGCTGCTCACGGCCGCCGGCATCGAGGTGTACGCCCTCCCGCTGCCCGGCCCGACTCCGGAGAAGATCCGGATGCGCGCGGGCGGCCAGGTGCTGCTCCGCCTGGACCGTGGTGGCGCGCCCCAGCCGCCCGGCGACGCCCCGGACGCCGTGCTGGAGCTGCTGCGCGACGCCACCGCGATCCTGGTCAGCGACTACGGCCGGGGGATGGCCCGGCATCCGGCTCTGCGCGCCGCGATCGAGGAGTCGAAGGCGCCGGTGGTGTGGGACCCGCACCCGAACGGCCCGCCCCCGGTCCCGAACGTGCGGCTGGTGACCCCGAACGAGTCCGAGGCCCGGCGGCTCTCCGGGGACGCCGGCAACGGCTCGGGCCTGTCCACCGCCCAGCGTGCCGGCCACGTCCTGCGGCAGCGCTGGCAGGCCGGCGCGGTCGTGGTCACCCGCGGCGCGGAGGGCGCGGTGCTGTGTCAGGGCGGCCCGACGCCGCTGGTGGTCCCGGTGCCGTCGGCGTCCGGCGGCGACACCTGCGGGGCCGGTGACGCGTTCGCCGCCGCCGCCGCGGTCGCGCTGGCCGGCGGGGCCCTGGTCTCGGAGGCGGTGGCGGCGGCCGTCGGCGCGGCGAGCCGCTACGTGGCCGGGTCGCCGCAGAAAGCCGGGTCGCCCGGGAACGCCGAGCCGTCCGGGACGGCCGGGGAGCGGGCCGAGCCGGAGAGGATCGGCGCCGCCGAGGCCGGCCGTCTGGCCGCCGAGGTCCACGCCCGCGGCGGCACGGTGGTCGCCACCGGCGGCTGCTTCGACCTGCTGCACACCGGCCACCTGGCCACCCTGCGCGCCGCCCGCGCGCTCGGCGACTGCCTGATCGTCTGCCTGAACAGCGACGACTCGGTCCGCCGGCTGAAGGGCGAGGGCCGCCCGCTGACCCGCCAGGAGGACCGTGGCCGTCTGCTCGCCGCCCTGGACTGCGTCGACGCGGTGGTCGTCTTCGACGAGCCCACCCCCGAGCCGGTGCTCACCTGGCTGCGCCCGGACGTGTGGGTGAAGGGCGGCGACTACGACAACCTGCCCGAGACCGAGGTCGTCCGGCGCTGGGGCGGCCAGACAGTGATCGTCCCGTACCTGGACGGCCGTTCCACCACGAAAACCATCGCCGAAGCACGCAGGAGGTAACGCATGGACGCCGTCATCGTCACCGGAGGGTCCAGTGGGCTGGGCGCCGCCGTCGTCGACGCCGTGATCAAGGCGGGCGGGCGCCCGTACGTCATCGACCGTCAGGCGCCGAAGGAGGGCGTCGACTGGATCGAGTGCGACCTCGCCGACACCCGCGCCGCCGAGCAGGCGACCCGCGACCTGATCGCCCGGGCCGGCGGCAGCGTCGACGGGGTGGTCACCGCCGCCGGCATGGACGTGCCGGGCACGCTCGAGGAGATCCCCGGCGATGTCTGGGACCGGATCGTCGCCGTCGACCTGCTCGCCACCGCCGCGGTGATCCGGGCCGCCGTCCCCGCGCTCAAGCAGACCCACGGCGGGATCGTCACCGTCTCATCGACGCTCGGCGTCAAGGCGGTGTCCGACGCGACCGCCTACTGTGCCGCCAAGTTCGGCGTCGTCGGCTTCACCCGGGCGCTCGCCGCCGAACTCGCCGGCCAGGTCAATGTCACCCTGCTGATCCCCGGCGGGATGCGCACGAAGTTCTTCGACGAGCGGGACGCGAAGTACAAGCCGGGCCCGGACGCGATCCTCAACGACCCGGCGAACGTGGCGGCCGCCGTCGTGTTCGCGCTGAGCCAGCCGGCCGGCTGCGCGGTCCGGGAGCTGGTCGTCGCGGCGGAGACGGAGAGCTCGTACCCGTGATCCTCGTCCTGCGTGCCCTCGGCGTGGGTGATCTGGCGACCGCGGTGCCCGCCCTGCGCGGGCTCCGCGCCGCCTACCCCGGCGAGACGCTGAGCCTGGCCGCCCCCGCCTGGCTCACGCCGCTGATCCGCACGATCGGGGCCGTCGACCGGATCGTCCCCGCCGCCGAGCTGGAGCCCCTCGACGCGGCGCCCGCCCGGCCCGGCCTCGCCGTCAACCTGCACGGTTCCGGCCCGGAGTCGCATCGCCGGCTGCAGGCGCTGCGTCCGGGCGCGCTGTGGGCGTTCGCGAGCCGGGCCGCCGGCCACCACGACGGCCCGGGCTGGCTCGACGACGAGCACGAGGTCCGCCGCTGGTGCCGGATGGTCCGCTACTACGGCGTGGCCTGCGACGAGTCCGACCTGGACCTGCACGTTCCGGACGCGGACGTCCCGACGGGCGTCACGATCCTCCATCCGGGCGCGAAATCCCCGGCGCGGCGCTGGCCCGCGGACCGCTTCGCGTCCGTCGCACGGCGGCTGGTCACCGCCGGCCATCAGGTCCTGGTCACCGGTTCCCCGCAAGAGCACGACCTGTGTGTACGGGTGGCCGCGCTCGCCGGTCTGACGCAAGAGGCGGTCCCGCGTACCGGCTTGACGGAACTGGCGGCCCTGGTGGCCGGCGCCCGTCTGGTGATCTGCGGCGACACCGGTATCGCCCATCTCGCCACCGCCTACCGCACCCCGTCGGTGGTCCTGTTCGGCCCGGTCTCGCCGGAGCGCTGGGGCCCGCCCGCCGGCCGTCCCCGGCACCGCGCGCTGTGGCACGGCACCCGCAGCGAACGCGGCGACCTGCCCGGCCCGGTCCACCCGGCACTGCTGGCGATCACCCCCGACGAGGTCCTGGCCGCCGCGGCCGGGGCGCTCGCCGCGAGCAAGGAGGAGCGGCATGCGGCTGCGGCGCAGTGACCTGCGCAAACCCGGCCTGTCCCGGCGCCGGGCCGGTAAGGGGTTCGCCTACCTCGACACCGACGGCGGCCCGCTGCGGGACGCCGGGGCGGTCGAGCGGATCAAGGGCCTGGTGATCCCGCCGGCGTGGAAGGACGTCTGGATCTCCCCGGATCCGCGCGGCCACATCCAGGCCGTCGGCGTCGACGCGGCCGGGCGCCGGCAGTACCTCTACCATCCGCAGTGGCGTGAGCAGCAGGACCGTGCCAAGTTCGATCACGCCCTGGAGGTCGCCGAACGGCTGCCCGAGGTCCGCGACCGGCTCAGCGCCGACCTGACCGGCCGGGGCCTGACCCGCGACCGGGTGCTGGCGGCCATCGTGCGCCTGCTCGACATGGGCATGTTCCGGGTCGGCGGCGAGGAGTCGGCGGCCCGCGAGGACGATCCCACCTACGGCCTGTCGACGCTGCGCCCGGACCATCTGCGGGGCAGTGGCGGCTGTGTGCTGCTGGAGTTCCGCGGCAAGTCCGGCGTCGAGCACGCCGCGACCGTCGGCGACGGCGAGGTCTGCGCCGTGCTCCGCGACCTGAAACGCCGCCGCCGGGGCGAGGAGCGGCTGTTCGCCTACTGGGATCCGGCCCGCCGCCGCTGGCAGGAGATCCGCGCCGACACCATCAACGAGTACCTGCGGGACATCACCGGCGAGCAGATGACCGCCAAGGACTTCCGGACCTGGCACGGCACCGTCCGCGCGGCCACCGCCCTGGCCGAGGCCGGTCCCCAGCCGACCGCCACCAAACGCAAGAAGGCCGTCGCCCACGCCATGCGCGAGGTCGCCGACCTGCTGGGCAACACCCCGACCGTGGCCCGCAACTCCTACGTCGACCCGCGGGTGGTGCAGGCCTACACCGAGGGCGAGGTCATCGACGTGGACCCGGACGACCCCCCGGCCGAGGTCGAGGAACAGGTCCGCGACCTGCTCACCGACGGCTGAGCGTCGCATCCGGCCGGTCGTCAGGGGCTGTCCCGGGCTTTCCTGAACAGCCCTGACGCCGGCCGGATTCGTCGACCGCGGGAGTGCGGTGCGGCTCGTCGGCCGGCGCCGGTGGCTGGGAGCGAGTCGTGGCGGATGCGCGAGCTCGGGATCCCGGCCCGTGGGCCCTACCAGTCCATCCACCCGTCCAGCGAAGGTTTGCGCAGGTAGGGCGGCTCGTCGAAGTCGATGGCGGTGAGCCACGGCTCCTCGGCGAATGGCCGGTGACCGAGCGTCCCGGTCAGCTCCCGGACGACCAGCGGCATGTGCGCGGCCCCGAACACCACAGCCACCTCGATGTCCTCGACGGCGAACGCCTCGTCGATCTCCCGGATCACGCCGAGCAGCAGCCGGTCCCGCTCGGTCAGCCCGTCCGGGCCGAGCACCTCGCCGGGCATCGGCGCGAACTCGGTCGTGTCGTCGACGTCCAGGCCCTGGCCGGCCAGCCAGTCGTCGCGGCCGGAGAGGGCCATCCGCAGCGCCAGCCCCGGCGTCGACACGATCACGTCGGCCCAGCCCAGGTCCGGCATCCGGCGGTCGTCCTCCGGCGGCGGGGCGGTGTGCGCGTCCGGGAAGATGACCGGCACCCCGAGCGCGCCGTAGTCGATGTCCTGGTGCACCAGCTCACGACTGGCCCGCTGCCGGGTGAGGCGCATCGCCGTGGCGTACGCGTACCCGGTGGAGCTGGGCCCGTCGTACTGCTCGGCGACGACCGCCTGACAGGACCGCAGCCGCTGCCAGATCGCCCAGTAGTAGTCGGGGTGACCCATGTGGATCGTGGGGATGACCACCCACCGCAGCCCGCCGGCCGGCCGCCGGAACACCCGCACCGAAGTCCGGAAGCCGGCGTCGCTCCACTCGGTCAGCCGCATGCCGGCCAGCGTAGAGACCGGCCGCCAGCGCAGCTCCGCTCCGTCGGGCATCGCGGTGGCGCCGCCGCCGAACGGGGTGAGCCGTCGGCGGGCCGGCGCCGGCAGCCGGGAAGCAGCCGCATTCACCTGCGCGGTCGCCCAGCTCTGCAGATGGGTGCGCGGCACGATCGCGCCGAGGCCCATCCCGGACGTGGGACGGCGGGCCTCAGCTCAGGCGTTCGACGCCGGGTCCGGTCAGGTCCGGCAGGGCCGCCCGCCGGCCGGTGATCGCCATTCCCAGGGCCTCGGCCGGCCCGCTGACCAGCGCGCCCTCGCCCGCCGCCCAGTCGGTGTCGGTGGCGGCCAGGCGTAGCCCCGCCAGACGGCCCGGCGGTGTGAGCCCCGGCGCCGCCGACGGTGACGTCAGATGGTCGAGCAGGAGCCGCCAGTGCTCGACCGGCACGTCGGCGTCGAGGCCGAGCGGCCGGGCGATGTCCCGCAGGTGCACGCACGTCTCGGCGAACGGCCCCATCGGCCCGACCCGGGGCGGGTTCACCCGGTCGGCGGCGTGTGCCCGGAGCAGGGCGGTCAGCTCGCCCCGCGACCGGCGGGCGAGACGGCGGGTGAAGTGGTCGACGGTTCGTGCCGTGTCGCCGCGGTAGCGGAACGACGTGACGAAGAACCGTCCGAATCCGATCAGCATCGGCTGGACGAAGTGGGCGGCCAGGTGGTGCACCGTCCAGCCGTCGCAGAGGGTCGGCGCGGCCCAGGCCGTGTCGTCGAGCCCGTCCAGCAGGTCGGCGATCATCAGCCGGTTCGCGGTGGTCAGGCGGTAGATGGCGGCGGTCACGACCGGACCTCGGCGCGGACGTCACGGCTCAGGGCGGCGAGCACCCGCAACGCGGTCGCGATCTCCTCGGGTGTGCAGTCGGCGGCCATCCGGTCGAGACGGGACAACTCGCCGGCCCGGATCCGGGCGAACAGCTGCGCGCCGGCCGGGGTGGTGGCGATCAGCACCGAGCGCCGGTGGGCCGGGTTGGCGTGTGACGCGGTCCAGCCCCGCTCGGTCAGGTCGTTGACGTGCCGCTGGATGCCCTGACGGGCGAGGTCGAGGCGGTCGGCGAGATCGGGGACGGTCATCGGGCCGTGCTCGGCCAGCACCTCCAGCACGGCCCGCATGCCGACGGTCAGCCCGTCGGCGCGCAGGGACGCCTCGACCACCCGCGCCGAGTTGAGCACGAGGGGGCGGACGTGTCGCAGGATCTCGTAGACGGTCGCGCCGCGCTCAGACATGACAACAATGATGTCATATTCAGTCGATCCGATACCACCACGTGCTCAGCTCGTCGTCCATCTGGTCCAGGGCGTCGTCGTCGGGACGGAGGTCGTACCAGAGTTTCGCCTGGTGGGCGCCGGTCCGCCGGACCACCGCCCGAAGCTCTTGAACTCCCGGCGTCGCGGCGAGCTCCTCCGCGGACAGCGGGCAGCCACCGACCAGCGCCTCATGCCCGAGCGCCCACCAGAGGGCGATCAGCTCCACGTCGCCGTCGCGCTCGGCGGCCTCGGCCACCGCGACCACGACGTCGAGCAGCCGCACTGCCCGCGGCGGCACCGCGTCCGGCCCGGCCATCCGCCGCCACAGCGCGCTGCCCGCCTCGCAGTACAGCCACGGCGGATCGACGTAGCCGTCCTCCAACTCCCCGGCGAACTCCACCTCATCCTCGCCGAACTCCCGCAGCGTCGTGAACTCGCCGATCCCGTCGAAGTACGCTCGCCGCCGCGCGTAGTCCGGATGCTCGCTCACCGGGAACCGCAGCGTGTGGCCGCGCCGCAGCAGGATGTCCAGCACCCGGTGCTGCGTCAGCGAGCAGTCGTAGCCGTCCTGGAACGCGAACAGCGCGACGATCCAGTCCCGTACCCGCTGGTCATCCGCCGGGAAGTGCCGGTCGAGAACCTCCACCGCGCCCTGCACCATGTCCTCGATCGCATGCATCGACATGGCGATCACCGTACGTGGCCTCGATCAGCGTCCGCGTCGAATGTGCCACGAACGAGCCGTGCTCGCGGATGTGCGCGTCAAGCCGGCGCAGCGGCTCCCGGTACCGGTCCACCTCGAAATCCGGGACCCACCACACGCACTTGCGTAGGATCCAGACGACCGCGCCGACGTCGAAGAACTCCATCCGGCAGCGGGCCGTCCGCAGATCCACCACGTCCAGGCCCGCCGCCCGCGCCTCGGCCGCCTCCCGCTCCGGATCGCGGCCGGCCCGCGACCACGGACCGAGAAACCACTCGATCAGCTCGTACGCCGACCCCGGCCCGACATGCTGTGCCAGGTAGACGCCGCCCGGCGCCAGCACGCGGGCGATCTCCGCGAAATCCGGCCGCACCGGATGCCGACTGCTGACCAGGTCGAACGACGCGTCCGCGAACGGCAGCCGCGCTCCCGGACCGGTGTCCACGACCGCCACGCCGCGGGGCCCGAGAAGCCGCCGCGCCCGGTCCGCGTTCGGCGCCCAGCCCTCGGTCACCACCATCCGCGGCGGCAGCGACGGCATCCCGGCGATGACCTCACCGCCTCCGGTGTCCAGGTCCAGCGCCGACCGTGCCGTCGCCAGGCGGTCCGCGAGCAGCCGCGCATAACCCCATGGTGGCCGCTCCTCGGTGGCCCGCCCGTCCAGCCAGCCGAAACCCCACCCGCCGACGTCCGCTTCCGAACCTTCGATCAAAAGCTCCGCAAAGGTACGCACAACCGGCTCCCGTTCCTGTCTCGCAGACCGTCCCGCGTCACCTCGGGGTGGCATCCGTGCCGTCCCGACCCCGCATCCTCGCCGTCGGCCGGTCCGCTGCGCCACGCGATTCTCGTGTCGGCCCCTCCCCGTCACCGCATCGTCGCCGTCGGCCGGTCCGCCGCGTCACGCGATTCGCGCGTCGGCTTCTCCCGGAGCCGCCGGGCCGTTCAGGCTGGACGCTTGACGGAGTGAGTACTCACTCCGTAGCTTGGGGGCATGACGGAGACATCGAACCGGCGGAGAGCGCCGGGAATGAGCCCCGAAGCCCGGCGGGAGATGATCGTGGCCGCGGCCCTGCCGTTGCTGGTCGAGCACGGCGCCGCCGTCGGTACCCTGCAGATCGCCAAGGCCGCCGGCATCGGCGAGGCCACCATCTTCCGGGTCTTCGCCGACAAGGAGGAGTTGCTGGAGGCCTGCGTGGCGGCGGCCCTCCGCAACGATCACGTGCTGACCGAGCTCGACGCCGTGCCGCTGGACCAGCCGCTGGCCGCCCGCCTGACCGAGGCAGCCGCCAGCCTGCACGCCTACCTGCACCGGATGGGCGCGGTGATCGCCGCGGTCCACTCCGCCGGCCGCCGGGGGGCCGCCCCGCCCCGCCGCCCCGGCGGCGCTGCGGCTGCGGCTACGGACGGCCTCGGTGCTGTTGGCTCCGGCGCTGCGGGTCCGGGAGCCGGTGCCTCCGGACATGGCGCCGCGGTGTCCGGCCGTGGCGGGTCGGTCGGCCGGGAAGAGGCCGCGGAGCGCACCCTTCAAGCGGTGGTCCGCCTCCTGGAGCCCGACCGTGCCGCCCTGCGCCTGCCGATCGAGCAACTCGCCGCGGTCTTTCTCGGCATGCTGTTCAGCGGCCGAGGCGCGCCCATCGTGGACACCCCGATCGAGACGCTCGTCGACATCTTCCTGCACGGCGTCGTGACTCCCGGAGCCGCATCATGACGATCACGCTGAACCACACCATCGTCCCCGCCGTCGACAACGAGACAGCCGCCCGCTTCTTCGCCGAGGTCATGGGCGTGACCTACGCCGGGCCCGAACGCCATTTCGCCCCCGTCCCGGTCAACGAGGAGCTGACGCTCGACTTCATGACCGTTGCCCAGCCGTCCCCCGTTCATCTGGCCTTCGACGTGGACCCGCAAACCTTCGACGGCATCCTGTCCCGCTTGCAGTCCAGCGGCATCCCGTATGGCAGCGAGCCCCACGCCCCCGACAACGGCCGCATCGACCACCCGCTGTGCCCCCGAGGCCTGTACTTCCGAGACGAGTCCGGCAACCTCTACGAGGTGATGTCCCCGGCCTGACCAGCCATCCGTCCCGTCCGGCGGGCGTTCTCGGCTCCGCCCCTTGAGGCCACCTCGGCCACGGCCCGTTTCCGTCGTTATCCCAGTGCGGCTTCCGCTCCGGGCCGCTCGCCGTCCTGGCCCGGTGGTCCTTCGCCGACATTCGATGCGGGTCGCGCTCTCCGGCGGGTCTGCTCCGTGCGAACAGCGTCCGTCCGGTTGCCGTCACTGCCCGCCGTGGAGGGCCTCTCCCGACGCGGGCACCCTGGCTTGAGGGCTTTCTCCCGGCGCGGGCACCCTGGCTTCAGGGTCTTCTACCGATGTGGGCACCCCGGCTTCCGCGAACTGCGCGGCCAGCAACCGCAACTCCATCTCGGTGCCCGTCAGCCCTGCGCCCTGCAGAAGCTCGACAACACCCGAGATCTCGGACAACGGCGTACCCCGCCGTTCCCGGACGACTTTCATCACCGCGATCCGGCTGGCGGCACCGATCCGCAACCGGTAGGTGCCACACTGTTCCAGCAACGCCGCCCGCCACTCGCTCGGCGTCTCGTCACGACCGCACGCTTGGATACTCGCAGCAGGGCAGACGTGCAAAGCCGACCAGTGCAACCGCCCGTCGACAATCATCTCCTCGAATGTCGCCCCGCCCGCGCAATCGTCACAGTCGAAGGGCACCACAGCGGAGGACACCATCCGAAAACCCTAACCCCGTGAAGGAGCGGCCGCTGGCCAGGAGTGGCTGCCGGCCAGGAGTGGCTGCCGGCCACGGGTATCGGCTGGTCACGAACGGCTGTCGGTCCGAACGGCTGTCGGTCCGATCGGCTGTTGGCCACGGGTATCCGCTGGCCCGAACGGCCGTCGGCCTCGGGCACCCGGCCGGTCACGAACGGTCGCCCGCGCCGAACGGTCGCCCGCGCCGAACGGTCGCCCGCCTCGAACGGTTGCTGGCCAACGGCTGTCGGCCACGGATGGTCGTCTGTGGCAACGGTCGTCTATGGGGACGGCTGCCGGGCGAAGTGGCCGGCGCGGCAGAACTGCATGAACGGCATCTGAGTGGTGGCATGGTGCTGTGCCGGAGTAGGTGGTGCGGTCGGGGGCCGGGATTCGCGGTGACGGGCCGCTTCGGCCCGGCGGCCGCGTTTCGGCCGGGACGGAACGCCTGCCTCGCGTGGTGGCTCACGGTGCTCCTGGTGGCCGTACCATCTCGGTTATCCAATGGACCGCGACCGGCGCATCGGTGGGCGTTCCGGAATGCAGGCCGTTGACGACGAGCCAGATGCGGTCGGCGAGTAGTTCGTCGCCGCCCGCGCCGATGACGAGGCGATCCATCTGGGCGCGGCTGTCGGCGAGATAGGATTGGGCGATACGGGCGGGTTCGTCGGTTTCGCCGGGGAACTCGGTCAGGTAGTTTCGGAACGCGCACCCGCGATATCCGGGCCGGCGGACGGTGTCGGCGATCTCGGTGACCAGGGCGAGCAGGCGATCGGTGGGATCCGTCGGCCAGCGCAGCACCTCGGCGACGGTGCGTTCGCGTTCACGGCGGGTGAGCGTGAGATATGCCGCCGCCAGGTCCGCTTTGCTGGGAAAATGCTTGTACAGCAGGTTTTTCCCGCAGCCGGCCGCCTCGACGACCTGGGCCATGCCGACCGCGCGGACGCCGAACTCGTAGAAGAGTCCGGCGGCCGCCGTCAGGATGGTGTCCCGGGTGCCGGGTGCCGCCGTCCGCGCCATGATCCCACTTTAAAGGACCGATCGTTCCAATCCGACATTCTTCTCTTTGAGGCCGTTCGGGGTGAGCTCCAGGAGGCGGTCGACCATGTCGAGACCGTCGGTCCGGTGCGCGAACACCAGCACGGTCCGCCCCGAAGCCGCATCCAGCAGATCCGTCATCAACTCCCGCGCCCCCGCCTCGTCGATGCCTTCGGTCGGCTCGTCCAGAATCAGCAACGCGGGATCCGCGAGCAGCGCCCGCGCGGTCGCCAGCCGCCGCCGCTGCCCACCCGAGATCGTGCCACCGCCGGCCCCCAGCCACGCATCGAGATCCATCCAACCCAAACCGACCCGGCCCAGCACGGCCCGCAACTGCGAATCGGTCGCCGCAGGCGAGGCAAGACGCAGGTTTTCTCGTACGGTCGACGCGAACACGTGTCCGGTCTCCTCCCCGACGAGCACCGCGGTACCGCTGACCTCGACGTTCCCGGCCCAGGGCGACAGCAGCCCGGCAAGCACAGCCGCAAGCGTCGACTTGCCACATCCCGACCGGCCCATGATCGCCGTCCGCGAGCCGGCAGGCAGCACCAGCCGAACCCCGTCCAGAACAGCCCCGTCCGCCCGCCTCCATCCCGCAACAACCCCGTCAACCCGAACCGCCCCGCGAGCCCTCACCCCGCGCTCAAGCGCAGACGCCCCCAAGAAGACCGACTCCTCAACATTGATGCCCCTGTCGACGTGCTCGTCAACGTTGATCGCCGCGTTGACGTGCTCGTCAACGTTGATCGCCGCGTTGACGTGCTCGTCAACGTTGATCGCCGCGTTGACGTGCTCGTCAACGTTGACCGCCGCGTCGACGGGCTCGTCACTGTTGATCAACACGTTGACCCGCTTGTCAACGTTGACCGTCGTGTTGACGGGGTTTTCTGTGTTGACATGAGGATCGTCGATGTCGCCGTGCATGTCGGTCGTCAGTTCGGCCACTCGGTGCTCGGCGGCGGCGGCACGTCGTCTGGCTACGGCTGCCTCAGGCAAGGGCACCATCGTCTCGCCGAGCACGACGACGCCGAGCAGCATCACCGCGCTCCATTCGGCACTCAGTCCGCCGCGTGCGAGGACCACCGCGACGCCTGCGGCCGCCATGCCCCACCCGATGTGGGCGATGGCCGCGGCCAGTCCAGCTTCTCGGGCCGTTCGTGCCTCCAGGGCGGCAAGATCGCGGCTCAGGGTGCGGGGCACGTCCGTACGGCCACCGCCCGCGGCCAGATCCTCGACCCCGTCGACGGTTTCGACCACGGCGTCCCGCAACGCGGACCGGGCCGCGCCGGTGGCCCCCTCCTGCCGGTCCACCTGACGGGCCGCGAACGCCGGAGCGACCACTCCGGCGACCAGCAGACCCACCGCCACGGGAACCGCGGTCTGCGCCGCCACACCGGCGGTCACCGCCACGGCGAGGCCTCCGGTGACCGCGGCGGCGATCACCGGGAGCCGTCCTCGCAACAGGCCGTCGGTGGTCGCGTCCACATCGTCGACGAGCCGGGTGAGCAGATCCCCGCGCCGGTGCAACCGTGGACCGGGAACATGCGGGATCAGGTCCGCATACACCGACGCCCGCCGCCTGCCGAGCCGCGCGAACGCGACTTCGTGGGAGACGAGCCGTTCCAGGTAGCGCAACAGCGGCCGGGCGACAGCACTGCCCCGGACCAGCACCACCGCCGCGGACAGACTGAGCACCGGCGGTAGCGATGATGCCCTGACCAGCAGCCACGCCGCGGCTCCGGTCAGCACTATCCCGGCAGCCGCCGACCCGGCCCCCAGCACAGCCGCCACCCACAGCCGCCCCCACCAGCGACCGTCCGTCGCCCGCCCACCCGCGGCCCCCGCGTGCGACCGCCCCGTGCCTTCCTCGTCGTTCGTGGCCGGAGCATGTGGGTGTCGGGATCGTCTCGTGCCGCCGGTGACCGCGGCGTCGGGCAGCGAAGGGGATCCCGTGTCGCGGATGTCCGCCGGTGCTGCCGCGGCGCCGGTGATCCGTTCGCGCGGTCCCGCATGGTCGGGCACAGCCGCTGCCACGGTGTCATCGGGGTTGTCGGTGTCTTTCGGCGGGGATGCGGTCCATGTGGGAAGTTCGAGAGGGCCGGCGAGCGTAGCCGTCACGGTGGCCCGGGGGAGCGCGGCGTCCGACGGCGAATGGACGTCCACCACGCGGTCGGCGGCGGCCAGCAGGGCCGGGCGGTGGGCTACGACCAGGACGGCACAACCCTTGGCGGCCAGCTCGTGCAGGCGGGCGATGATCAGGTGCTCGGCGGTGCTGTCGAGGTGGGCCGTCGGCTCGTCGAGCAGCAATGTGACGACCGAGGGCGCGTCGCGGTGGTCGGTGACGGCACGGGCGGTACGGTGCAGCAGCGCCGCGAGGGCGAGACGTTGGCGCTGGCCTGCGGAGATGCCTGCGGCCAGTTCGCCCAGGGGCGTCTGCTCGGTCACTTCGCCACTCAGGCCCGCCACGTGGAGCGCGTCGCGGATCTCCTGTGTTGTGGCGTCCGGCGGGAAGGCTTCGGCCACGGTACGGGCGTGCGGGAGAGCCGGCCGTTGCGGCAGGTAGAAGGTTCTGCCGACGGCCATCGCCCCCGATTCGGCGGGGTGCAGTCCGGCGAGCACACGCAACGCCGTGGTCTTGCCGGCGCCTGACCTGCCCCGCAACGCGACGAATTCACCGGCGCGAACCCTCAGCTCCGGCAGATCGAGCGCGTCGTCGAATGCTCCCGGATACCGGGCTCGGAGTCCGGAGGCCCGCACTCCCCACCGGCCCGAGGCCGCACGGCCGAACAGCGGCGGCTCCACAGTGATCCGACGGGCGTCTCCCGCTGGAGCGGTGACATGCCCGAACGGCGGCGACAGCAGAGCGGCCTCACCCGGCGGGACGAGACCGAGGACGCCGCCGTCGGTGGCCGGCCCGTGCGGACGGCGCGTGTGTGAGGAATGGCGCAGCGGCGCGGGGTCCCTGTCCGGATCGGGCGTGCGCAAAGCGATGCGCGACGGTAAAGGTCCGACGGTGGCCGGCGTCGGCGAAGGACTGCGCGGCGGTACGGGGTCGAGGCCCGGCGTGCGCGAAGGGCTGCACGGCGGTACGGGGTCGGGAGAGGCCGGCGCGCTCGACGGTACGAGCTCACTGGTGGCCGACGAAGCGTGCGGCTGGGGCGAGCCGGTGGTCGCCGGGGCGCCGGACGGCGCGGGGGAGCCGGTGGACAGGATCTCGTCCACGTCGGCTATCACGGCGCCCGCGTCGGTGGAGGCGTGGTATCGGGCGGCCATCTCGCGGAGCGGGCGGTACGCCTCGGGGGCGAGGAGGATCACCAGGAGGGCGGGGCCGAGTTCCATGGATCCGGCCGCTACCCGCAGGCCGGCCTGGACGGCGATCAGGCCGACCGCCAGGGTGCCGACCAGGTCCAGCGCGGTCGACGACAGGAACGCGACCCGCAACACCCGCATGGTGGCCGCTCGATGACGGTCGGTCAGGTCGGTTATCACGTCGATCTGGCGGTCGGCTCGGCCGTACATCCTGAGGGTGGGAAGGCCTCGTACGACGTCGAGGAAGTGGCCCGCCAACCGGGAGTCCGCTGCCCAGCGCCGTTCGGCGCGGGCCTTGGTCGCCCAGCCGATCAGTGCGCCGAGCAGCGGTAGCAGGGGGATCGTCAGGACGGCGACGACAGCGGAGGCCGGGTCCACCACCGCCATGATCACGACGACGAGGGGTGGCAGGAGTACGCCCAGGACGAGTGACGGAAGGTAACCCGAGAACCAAGGCCGCAACGCGTCCAGGCCGGCGCCGAGCACTGCGGTCAAACGGCCCGAGCCGTAGGCGGCCACCCACGCCGGGCCTCGGCGCACCACCCGGTTCAGCAGGGATTGCCGGAGTTCGTCGGTGACGCGGGTGGCGGTTCGCTGAGCGGTGACCTGTTCGGCCCAGGTCAGTGCGCCGCGTACGGCGAACGCGCCCGCAAGCAGCACGATCGCCGTGCCGATCGTGGCCGGGAGGAGGCCGTCCAGCGGTCCCGCGAGGACGCCGGGGGTGCCCGCGGTCATCGCCGTGACGATGCCGCAGAGCGCTACCGCGATGGTGATCGTCGTCAGCGCCTGACCGAATCCGATCAGGGTCAGCAGGGCGATGCCGCCACGGCTGGCTCGCGCGTGCCGCAGCAGCCGCGGATCGATCGGCCCCCGAGCGCTCCGCGGTCGGCCCCCACCGCCCGGCGACACAGGACCGGCGGCAGAAGGGGCGCCGGCGGAGGCGGACGGTGCGTCGCCCGGCCGCGGGACGGCTGTCACGAGGCGACCCGCTCGCTGGCGACGCGACGCCGGAACACCCAGTACGACCAGGCCTGATAGACGAGCACCCCGGGCAGGATCAGCACACCGGCGACGGTGAGCAGCCGCAGCGCCTCCGGACCGGCGGCGGCGCTCTCCCTGGTCAGGGACCACGCCGGGTCGAGGGTGCTGCGCAACACCACGTCACCGTGTGCGGTGAAGACGGCCACGACCGCCGCGCCCGCCGTGAAGGCGACGGCGAAGAACGACAACCCCTCCCGGGTACGCCGCGCGAGCAGCCCGGCGGCGAAGACGACGGCGGCGGCGGCCAGGGTGAGGCGGCTGCCCGTACCGATGCCGATGAGCAGAAGGGTGACGGCTCCGGCCGTGCCGGTGTGGCGGGCGACGTCGCGTGCCCGCCGCCGGACCGGCCCGGTGGTGCGCAGCGCGAGGAACGTGGCGCCGAGCAGGACCGCGGCGAGGAGGGCGGCGAGCGCGCCGAGTCCGGCGGCGGGACTGAGCAGCGGGCCGAGGCTGCGGCCGAGCCCGGCGCCGGTGACCTCACCGTCGGCGCGGAGGGCGAGTCCGTCGACGAGGATGCCGAGGACGGCGCCCCAGAGCAGCACGACCCCGCCGGACGAGACGGTCAGGAGCAGGTCGGCGCGCCGCCGCCAGGCCGGGGAGTCGTGTTTGCCGCGGAACTCCAGGGCCACCCCGCGGACGGCGAGGAGCAGCAGGATCGCGACCATCGGCAGGTAGAGGGCGGACATCAGGGCGGCGTACCAGTCGGGGAACGCGGCGAACGTGACGCCGACGGCGGCGACCAGCCACACCTCGTTGCCGTCCCAGAACGGGCCGATGGTGCGCAGGGCGGCGCCGCGTTCGTGTTCGTCGCGGCCGAGGAAGGTGAGCATGCCGACGCCGAAGTCGAAGCCCTCGAGGACGAAGTAGAGGACCCAGGCGAGGACCAGCACCGCGAACCAGAACGTGATCATGAAGGTCGCTCCTAGTAGGCGGGAACCGGCTCGGGCTCGTCGGCGGCTTCGGGGGCCGGAACGAGCGGCTTGCGCGAGAGGTGGACGACGAGCCGGCACCAGGCGACCGCCAGCAGCCCGTAGACCAGCGTGAACCCGGCCAGCGACGCGATCACCTCGACGCCGGTGAGTCCGGGGGAGATGCCGTCGGCGACCTTGGAGATGCCGAACGCGAGCCACGGCTGCCGGGCGGTCTCGGTGAACACCCAGCCGAACGTGTTGGCGGCGGCCGGCAGCAGCGGCGCGACCAGCACGAACCGGCGCAGCCAGCCGGGCGTTCCCCGCCCGGGCTGCAGAAACTCCGGCAGCAGCGGCACGCGGCGGGTCTTCCCGGAGAAAGACCAGGAGGACCAGAGGTGGTACGCGGCAAGCGCCATCCCGAGCACGCCGGCCCCGATCATGAACCGGAACGTCCAGAAGGCCACCGGGATCATCGGCACGTAGCTGCCCGGCCCGTATTGGGCGACATAAGCCGCCTGCAGATCGTCGATGCCCTGCACGGTCCCGCCGAACGACCCGGTGCCGAGGAAGGACAGCAGCCCGGGGATCTCGATGCTGAAGAACGGCCGGTCGTGCCCGAGCTCCCCGATCGCGAAGACCGAGAACGGCGCCGACGTGGTCGTCTCGTAGAGGGCCTCGGCGGCGGCCATCTTCATCGGCTGCACGGCCGTCATCACCTTGCCGAGGTGGTCGCCGCTGATCGCGGTGACGGCCCCGCCGAGCAGCATCATCCAGGCGCCGGCCCGGGACAGGGTACGGAAGGCGGCGTCGGCGGAGACCCGCCAGATCCCGATCGCCATCAGCAGCCCGCCACCGGCCATCGCGGCCCCGCCCATGGTGTGCGGGAACGCGGCGAGCACCACCTCGTTGGTGAGCAGCTCGGTGAAACTGGTCAGGTGCGCCCGCCCGGTGGCCGGGTCGAGGGCGTAGGCGACCGGGTTCTGCATGAACGAGTTGGCGGCCAGGATGATGTACGCCGACAGCAGCGTCCCGGCCGCGACGACCACGATCGTGGCGGTGTGCAGCAGGCGGGGCAGCCGGTCCCACCCGAAATACCACAGCGCCAGGAACGTGGCCTCGAGGAAGAACGCGAGCATCCCCTCGATGGCGAGCGTCGGCCCGAAGACGTCGCCGTAGAACCGGGCGAACGCGCTCCACCCGAGCCCGAACTGGAACTCCTGGACCAGTCCGGTGACCACGCCGACGGCGAACGTGACGATCAGCAGCTTGCCGGTGAACTTCGTGAGGTGCAGGTACTTCTCCCGCGACGTGCGGATCCAGGCGATCTGGAACCCGGCGGCCGCCGAGGCGAGCGAGATCGACACCGGCACGAAGAGGTAGTGGTAGATCGTCACGACCGCGAATTGCAGCCGGGTCAGGTCGAGCACGTCCATGGCAGCCCCTCTACGACGATTCGTAGTAGATACTACGACGCGTAGTACGACACGGTGAAGTAGAGTGGGTCACATGGCGAGGAACGACCTCGAGCGTGAGGTCATGACGAAGTTGTGGGACGCGGGCGAGCCGCTCACCGTCCGGCAGGTGCACGACCTGCTGAGCCGGGAGCGCGATCTGGCGTATACGACGGTGATGACGGTTCTCGACCGGCTCGCCAAGAAGGGTCTCGTCACCCAGCAGCGCGCCGACCGCGCCTACCGGTATGCGCCGGCGCAGACCCGCGAGGAGATGACCGCAGGCGTCATGCTCGACGCGCTCAGCGCCACCCCCGACATGGACGCGGCGCTCGCCTACTTCGTCGGGCAGCTGCCGCCCGAAGCGCTGCGCGCCGCGATCGAGAAGGCCCGTAACATCGAGCGGTGACCGCCCTCCTGCTCGGCGCCCTCGGGCTGACGCTCTCGCTGCTGGCGCCGAGACTCCTGGCGGGCGCCCGGTGGACCGATCGCGCCCCGGTCGCCGGCGTCCTGCTCTGGCAGTCGCAGACGCTCACCGCCGTGCTCTGCGCTCTCGGTGTGGTCCTCGCCGCCCCCGAGGAGGTCGCGCGGGCCGCCGGAGCCCGCCACCCCGAGACCGTGGCGGCGCTGCTCCTCTCCCTCGCGGTGGCCGCGACCATCGTGATCCGGCTGATCGTGTCGCTGATCCGGGTGAGTTCCCGTGCCCGCGCCCGCCGCGCCCGGCACCGGATGCTCGTCGACCTGCTCGACCGGGTGGAGCGCCACGAGGGCCTGGGCGGCGAGGAGGTCCGGGTGCTCGACGGGGCGCTGCCGCTGGCCTACTGCGTGCCCGGGCGCGAGCCGCGGGTGGTGCTCAGCGACGGGGTGCTGCGGACGCTGGACCGGGAGCAGGTCGACGCGGTCCTCGCCCATGAGCGCGCCCACCTGCGGCACCGGCACGAGCTGGTGATGGAGTCGTTCACCGCGTTCTACCGGGCGGTGCCGGGCCCGCTGCGGTCGAAGGCGCCGCTGGACGCCGTACATCTGCTGCTGGAGATGGTGGCCGACGACGCTGCCCGCCGCCGGACCGGGCCGGCCCCGTTGCGTGCCGCGCTGGCGCGGCTGATCGACGCCGTCCCTCTGGCGGAGGAGGTGACCGCCGATCCGGAGGGTGAATCCCGGCGCCGCCGGCTGGCCCGTCTGGACGGTCCCGGCGGAGCCTCCGCGGCCCTCACCGCGGCCGGGGTGGCCGGGGCCGCCGGCCTGCTGGTACTACCCACCGTGATCGTCGTCGTGCCCTGGCTGGCGCGGGCCCTGAACAGCTGGCCGTTGTAGACACTCAGTGTATCGGTGACGCTGCGTACAGTTCGGCGGGCTGTGCGACCTTCATTTGCCGTCTTGATCCGAGTACGGTGGTCCCCGGTCCGCCCAGCCCCCCATCGGCCACCCGGCCGATCTGGCGGACCACCGCCTAATCGCGCGTGACCGCAAGGCCGGGCGCGAGCCGGGGAACCGAGCACCTGGGGTGAAGCCGCGGCGACGCGGCCGGGCAGACTTCCCGCCCGAACCCGTCAGCTAACCCGGTCGGCGGCTGAACGGGAAGAAAGGACAACGCACCAGCGTGAAACGGATTGGCGCGCGTCGCGCCGGCCTCATGCGCATCGTGCTCTGCGCGGTGGCCGCGGCCGGGATCCTGGTCACGGGTCCGACCGTCGCTCATGCCGAGCCCACTCCCGGGCAGATCGAGGATCAGATCGACGAGGAGTGGAACCAGCTCGAGCCGGTCGTCGAGGACTACAACGGCACCCACACCAAGCTGGTCAAGCTGCGCAAGCAGCAGACGGAGCTGGCGAAGACGCTGGCCCCGCTGCAGAAGCAGGTGGACGCCGCGATGGTGGAGGTGCGGGGTCTGGCCGTCGACGCGTACATGCAGGGCTCGCCGAACCTCGTCAACGCGATGGTCCTGACCGGTTCGCCGACGGGCATGGTGGACAAGCTCACGCTTCTCGACCAGCTCGCCTTCAACCGGAAGGCGTCGATCGCGGAGGTCGCCCGGCTCCGCGACAAGTATGCCGCCGACAAGGCCAAGGTCGACCAGCTCGAGTCCGAGATCGAGATCCGCGACAAGGATCTCGGGACGAAGAAGGTCGCCATCGAGAAGGAGATCACGAAGCTCCAGAAGCTTCGGGTCGCCGCCTACGGCAAGGCGAACGCCGACGACGGCCCGTTGCGTCTCGGCCCGTGCCCGGTGGATTACACGAACGACAAGGGCGGCCGTGCCGCACAGAAGGCGTGTGATCTGATCGGCAAGCCGTACGTGTTCGGGTCGGCGGGCCCGAACAGCTACGACTGCTCGGGTCTGACCCAGGAGGCGTGGGCCGCGGTCGGCGTGCATCTCGAGCACTACACGAAGGATCAGTGGGGCTCCACCAGGGCGGTGAGCCGGAGTGATCTGAAGCCGGGTGACCTGGTCTTCTACTACTCCGACGTGCACCATGTCTCGATCTACATCGGTGGCGGCATGGTGGTCCACGCACCACAGACGGGCGATCACGTGCGCATGGCCACGATCGACCGGGGTCCTATCGCCGGCTACCGCCGGCCTGCGTGACACCAGCGGGCAAGGCCGCCGTCTCCTGGACGGCGGCCTTTTCCCTCGGTACGGCAGTTGCCCGGCGCTGATCAGGCCGGTGGCAGGGCGGGCGTGCCACCCTCCAGGTCCTGCAGCTGGCGGACGACGTGGTCGCCCAGCGCGGACCGGTAGTCCTGGGCCAGCTCGTCGAGCCGCTCGATCTCGGCGACCATCGCGGCCCGGTCGCGGGCCACCTCGTCCAGCGCCTCGGCATGCTGCCGGCGCGCGTCGGCCTCGATCGTGTCGGCCGTCCGGATCGCGTCGCCGGTCAGCTGGTCGGCCTGGGCCCGCGCGCTGACCAGCAGATCGTCCGACTCGCGCTGGGCGTCGCGGACGTGCTCGTCGGCGGTGCGGTGGGCCATCCGCAGCACCCGGTCGTCGACGGCGCCGCCGGGCCGTGGCTGCGCCGCCGCCCTGGCCTCGTCGTGCGCCCGCTCCAGCTGGACCTGCATCTCCCGGGCCTCGTGCTCGGCCCGGGCCAGCCCTTCGCGCATGAACTGCAGATGGGCGGCCAGCTCGGCCACCTCGGCGGTCATGTCGTCGGCCGCACCGCTGGAGACCTCACGCAACCGGGCGGTCAGCGCCCCGTTCTCGTCGAGCAGGCGCAGCATCTCCTGGCTCGCTTCCTCGAGAAGAGCATTGACCTCCTCCTCGTCGTAGCCGCGCTTGCCGATCGGCGGCTTCCTGAAATCCACGTTATGAATGTCTGCGGGAGTGATCGGCATCCTTACCTCGCTTCCCGGCGTCCCTGACGACCAGCACAACGCCCGGGGTACCTGTTTCGGCACGGCGGCACAGAGGTCCGGCGTGGACGGGCGCTGGCGAATCGTATCCGCCGGGCGCCACTTCGGCAGGCGGAAGCGCACCCCGGTCACCCCTTCGCGCGCCCATAAGAGCAGGTCGGCGGCGAGTGTGGGGAATCCTCACGAGGTGGCCCCGGCCGGGTGACGCGATCGTGCGGGCATAATCGCTTGTCATGAGCGATGCCTTGATCAACAGCCTGGCGGCCGCCGTCGAGGCGCGACCCGACGACCTGCCGCTGCGGCTGCACCTGGCCGAGCTGCTGGTCACGGCCGGCCGCGGCCCGGAGGCGATCGGGCACGTCGCTCAGATCCTGGCCCGCGAGCCCGGCAACGCGGCGGCGCAGCAGCTCATGACCCGTGCTCTGGGTGGTGGGACGGTTGCCGGGAGTGCTCCGGGCGTACCCCCGAAGGGGTCTCCGGAGGAACAGGCCGCGGAGAGCGCGGCAGCCACGCCGGCCGCCGGGGAGGCCGCGGACCGGAGCGGGATCGACTGGGCGGCCATGGAGGAGCAGTTCGGCGACGTGGTGCCGCCGCGGTTCGCGCGGGCCGACGGCGAGCCGGACCCGGTGCGCGGGCATGCCGACCGGGCGTTCGACGTCGAGCGGTCCACCGTCACCCTCGCCGACGTCGGCGGCATGACGGACGTGAAGAAGCGGCTGGAGGTGTCGTTCCTCGGCCCGCTGCGCAACCCGAAGCTGCGCAGCCTGTTCGGCAAGAGCCTGCGCGGCGGCCTGCTGCTCTACGGCCCGCCCGGGTGCGGCAAGACGTTCCTGGCCCGCGCGGTCGCCGGGGAGATGGGCGCCGCGTTCATCAGCCTGAGCATCACCGACGTGCTGAACATGTGGATCGGCAGCTCCGAGCGCAACCTGCACGACCTGTTCGAGTCGGCCCGCGGGCACGCGCCGTGCGTGCTGTTCCTGGACGAGATCGACGCGCTCGGCCACAAGCGCAGTCAACTGCAGTCATCCATGCGTACTGTAGTGAATCAATTGTTGACTGAACTTGACGGTGTTGACGGCGGTAATGACGGCGTCTTCGTGCTCGCCGCGACCAACGCGCCGTGGGATGTCGACGCGGCGCTGCGCCGCCCGGGCCGGCTGGACCGGACCGTGCTCGTGCTGCCGCCGGACGCCCCGGCCCGCGCCGCGATCCTCGAATACCACCTGCGGGACCGCCCGGTCGCCGGCATCGACCTGGGCGCGGTCGCCGCCGCCACCGAGCACTACTCCGGCGCCGACCTGGCCCACCTGTGCGAGACCGCCGCCGAGTACGCGATGCGCGACTCGATCGACACCGGCGAGATCCGCATGATCGGCCAGGCCGACATGCTGGCCGCGGCCCGCGAGGTGCGCCCGTCCACCGACGCCTGGTTCGCCACCGCGCGCAACGTCGCGATGTTCGCCAACGAGAGCGGCGCCTACGACGACCTGGCCGCCTACCTCAAGAAGCGCAAGATCCGATGAGGCGCGAGGCGCGGCCTCATCCGGCGCAACATCCGATGAGTCGCGAGGCCGGATGAGCGCCGCCGCCCGCGCCCGGGCGCTGGCCGGTGTCGGCCGTCTGGAACAGGCCGAGACGGCGGTCCGCGAGGGCCTGGCCGAGACCCCCGCCGACGCCGAGCTGCTCGGTCTGCTGGCCGGCCTGCGGCGGTTGCAGGGCCACTACGCGGACGCCCTGGAGTTCGCCGACGCCGCCGTGGCCGCCGCCCCCGGCCAGTCGGTGGTTCACATCGAGCGCGCCGAGTGCCTGCTGCTGCTGGGCCGCTCCGGTGACGCTCGGGAGGCGGCCGGGGAGGCGGTGCGGCTGGCGCCGGGCCGCCCGGAGCCGCATCGCGCGCTGGCCCGCTGCCTGGTGCTGCGCCGGGAGTTCGACGGGGCCCGGGACGCGGCCACCCGCGCGGTGACGCTCGCGCCGCATTCGGTGCCGGATCTGATGACGCTGGCCGAGGTGGAACGCAACGCCGGCCGTCGCGACGCGGCCCGTGCGGCGGCCGCGCGGGCGCTGGCCGAGGACCCGGAGGATGCCGAGGGCCGCTGGATGATCGCGGTGCTGGACGCGGAGAAGCTGCGGGTCCGGGAGGCGATGCGCGGCTTGCGGCAGCTGGCCGCCGACCACCCCGACCGGTACGGCGCGCCGGCCCTGAGCTGGCCGGTCCGAGGGCTGCTGGCCGGGCTGCGCCGGGGCCTGTCGGCCGGTGTCCCGGTGGTGGTGGCGCTGACCCTGGGCGGCCGCTGGTGGGCGCCGGCGCTGCTGCTGGCGCGCGGTGCGGCGGTGGTGATGGCGCTGGTCACGGTGGGTCTGGCGATCCGGGTGCTGACGCCGGCGGGACGTCTGCCGTGGCTGTGCCTGAGCCTGCTGCCGGCGCGCACGCGGCGCGCGATCGGCGCCGGGCTGGTCGCGGCGAGCGGTGCGGTCCATCTTCTTCTGTGGTACGCCGTGAGCCCGCACTGGCTGACCCTGGCGCTGGTGGCCACCGCCGTGGCCGTGCTGCTGACCGCGGGCGCCGTCGAACGAACGTGAACGGCGGGTTGCCTCACAGCTTCTCCGGTGAATCTTGCACAAACTGCAAGATCGGCGGATGCTATGCCCCTTGATCGACAGGGGGCGGTATGGCGAGCGACACCCGACGATTGCCGGCGCTGCGGGAGCTGGCCCTGGTCGCCGGCCTCTTCCTGGTCTACAAGGTGGCCCGGGTCGCCGCCGACGGCCACGTGGACGAGGCGTTCGGCAACGCGCGGGCGCTCTGGGACGCCGAACGATGGCTGCGGCTCCCCGGCGAACCGGCCGTCCAGCAGGCGGTGCTCGGCTGGGACACGCTGGTCGAGGCGGCGAACAGCTACTACGCGTACGTCCATTTCCCCGCCACGGCGGCCTGCCTGATCTGGCTCTACCGGTGGCGGCCCGCCCACTACCGGTGGACGCGCAACGTCATCGTGCTGCTCACGGGCGGGGCTCTGGGCGTACATTTCCTGATGCCCCTCGCGCCCCCGCGGATGCTGACCGAGGCCGGCATGCTCGACCTGGGCCGCCTCTACGGCCCGGCCGTCTACGGCCCGCCGGAGACCGACCGGCTCGCCAACCAGTATGCGGCGATGCCGTCCCTGCACGTCGGCTGGGCGCTGCTGGTCGCGATCGCCCTGATCGCCGCCACCACCGGCCGCTACCGTGCACTGTGGCTGCTCCACCCGCTGATCACGCTGCTGGTAGTGGTCGCCACCGGCAACCACTACTGGCTCGACGCGCTCGCCGCGTCGGTGCTGCTCGCCGCCGCCCACGCGCTGCTGCGCCACCAGCGGCCGGTCCCGGTGGCCGTCCCGCGGCCCCGCGCCGGGACAGCGCCGGGTAGGCTCGCCGAACGATGATGCGCGCGGTGATCTTCGATCTGGACGACACGCTCGTCGACCAGGTGACAGCGTCCGGCGCGGCGGTGGCCGCCTGGGCCGCGACGGTCGGCGTCACCGGGCCGGACGTGCGGGCGCGCTGGGCCGCGGTGTCCGAGCGGCACTACGCGCGCTATCAGAGCCGGGAGATCACCTTCGCCGGCCAGCGGCGCGAGCGGGTCCGCGAGTTCCTGGCCGCCGACCTGACCGATGCCGAGGCCGACGCGCTGTTCGCCGGCTATCTGGAGCGCTACGAGGCCGGCTGGACGATCTTCGACGACGCGATCCCGGCGCTGCGCCGGGTGCGGGCGGCCGGCCTGACCGCGGCGGTGCTGACCAACGGCGACGAGGGCCAGCAGCGCCGCAAGCTCGACCGGCTGGGCCTGTCGTCCGAGATCGACGTGCTGGTCGCCTCGTCGTCGCTCCCGGCCGGCAAACCGGATCCGCGGGCGTTCCGGCACGTCGTCGACCTGCTCGGGCTTTCGCCCGCGGCGGCCCTGATGGTCGGCGACTCGCTGGAGAAGGACGTGCGCGGCGCGCTCGCGGCCGGCTTGCCCGCGGTCCTGCTCGACCGGTCCGGCGCACACCCCGGCGTGGAGGTGCGCCGGATCGGCAGCCTGGCCGAGCTGACGTTCTGACCGTCAGCAGTTGCGCAGCTCCGGCGACTGGTTGAGCAGCTGGCCGCGCGGCGACACGAACCGCTGCCAGCGCTCGCCGCCGACCGCGGTGTGCTCGAAGGCGGCCACCCGGTGGCAGTTCTGGAACGCGAGCCGGGCACCGAAGTGCCGCTCCAGCCCGCCGCGGATGGCGTCGCTGGCCAGTGCCCGCAACAGTTGCCCGCGCTCGCTCTCCGACGGCGGCGGGATCTCGTGGTCGGCGAAGTCGCCGCCGGAGACGCGCAGGTCGGCCATCACCGAGCTGACGACCTCCCAGGCGTAGGGCAGCGACTCCCGGACACAGTCGACGAACTCGGCGTCGCTCACCTCACCGCGTTCCGCGGTCTCGAGCAGGGCGGGGGAGACGTTCAGCGACATGGGGCACTTCCTTTCAGCGGTACGACAGGAACGCCCCGATCTTCGTTGAAAACGATTCCCAACTTCAATAGGACACGCCGGGCTAGGTTGGGAACCGTGCGACTCGACTGGCCCGACTGCGTGAACGCCCGCGATCTCGGCGGCCTCCCGATCCGTGACGGCGGCCGCCTCCGCGAGGACGCCCTGATCCGCGCCGACAGCCACGCCCTGCTGACCCCGGCCGCTGTCGCCCGGCTCCGCGCACGGCCCCCGGCCCTGATCCTCGACCTGCGCTGGCCGCGCGAGTGCGAGGCATCCCCGAGCCCGTTCGCCGCCGACCCGTACTACCGCAACGTGCCGCTGCTGTCCGACCCGCTCGGCTACGAGGTGCTCGACCACACCTACGCCCCGATGCTCGACCACAACGGCGTCCGCGTGGCCCGGGCCGTCCGCGAGATCGCCGCCGCCCCGCCGGGCGCCGTTATCATCCACTGTCACGGCGGCCGGGACCGGACCGGCCTGCTCGCCGCCGTCCTGCTCGGCCTGGCCGGCGCCGCCCCGGACGACATCGCCGCCGACTACGCCGCCACCCCGGGCGCCGACGCCGCCGCGATGAGCCACACCCTCGCCCACGCCGAGACCCGCTACGGCGGCCTCGAGGCGTACCTGCGGGAGAACGGCGTCACCACCGCCGAGATCGAGGCCGTCCGCGAGCGCCTGATCGGCTGAGAAAAGCGAACTGCCGCGCCGGGGCAGCCGGCGCGGCAGTTCGAGCGGGGGTTGTCGCTTACTTCGCGGCGGCCGCCTTGTAGAGGGCCTCCGGGGTGACGGCGCCGGCGAGGATCCGGCCGTCGTCGGTGAGCAGCACCGTGAACAGCGAGCCCGACAGCAGCTTGCCGCTGCCCCAGGCGCCGCTCACCGGCTGCAGCGTGCCGAGGACACCCTCGGCCAGCTTGGACGCGTCGGCGCCCTCCGCACCCTGCTTGCCGGCCTCGTCGGTGAGCTTGGTGAGCTCGTCGAGGTTCGGGCCCTTGGCCACGGCGACGGACGTCCAGCCCTCGCCGACGACCTTGAAGTCGCCCTTGTCGGCGCTGGCCTCACGGGCGGCCTTGTGCGCTTCCTCGGCGGCCTTGTGCGCCTCCTCGCCGCCGCCCTTCACCGCGTCCTCCGGCACGGACTGCTCGGTGACCTTGGCGCCCGGCGGCGGGTTGAACGCGAACTGCTGGTCGTCCGGCACCGTGAAGGTGATCTGCTCGAACGCCACCCGGATCGCCGGCTTGGTGGTGTTCTTCGCGTAGACGTCGACGCGCAGCGGGATGTGCTCCTTCGCGTCGATCGCCAGGCGCACCTGGCCGACCAGCGACTCGGTGTCCCGCGGGCTGATCACCAGCTCGTACGCGTCCCGCCCGGCCACCTCGGCCGCGCCGGTCGTCTCCACCTTGGTGGTGCCGTCGATCGCCGCCAGCGCCGCGTCCGCCGCCTGCTGCGGGGTCAGCGCGGAAGCGCTCGCCTCCGGCGCCGCCTCCTTGCCCGTCATGCCCGCCGGCACCTTCAGGTGCGTGCCGGTGTTCTCCTTGCTCTCCCAGATCCACACGTCGGAGCCGTTGCGGATCACGTCGGTCTCACTGTTCGTGCCGAGCAGCGAGAACCGCATCTTCTCCTCACCCGCATACCACAGGCGAGCGGTGTTGCTGCCGGCGATCAGGCTGGTCAGGTTGCCGCTGCCGCCGGTCGCGTTCCCGAGCAGCCCCGCGATGCCCGGCAGACCCAGATCGGCGCTCTGCACCACGGTGCCGGAGAAGCCCGACGGGTCGGCGCTCTGCAGATCGACGAGCAACTGTGCGGCGCTGCGGTCCGGCAGTGCCGGGTCCGCGTTCGCCACGATGGTTCCGGCCGCCGCGCCACCCCCGATGACAAGTACCGCCGCAGCCGACGGGACCAACCAGCGCAGTGCCGGCCTGGACCTCAATGCAGACACGATGTCCACCTCCCGAATCTCTGCGACCCACTGTGCGCCGGAGCCGCTGTGATCCGGCTGAGAAGGTCCCCTAGGGGATGAGTGCCGGATAGCTTTATGTCAGTAAAAGGGGGATTTGTATGGACAGCTATCAGGGGCGACCGCTGCCCCGTCCCGGCGCGGACGTCGTCGACCAGGGCCTGGCCTTCGACCTGGCGACCCTGCGCCGCCGGCAGGCCCTGCGGGTGCTCGGCCTCGGCGCGATCGCCCTCGGCCTGGGCGGATGCGGCACGCAGGAGCAGGCCGCGACGGAGACCGCGGCGCTCGGCGAGATACCGGACGAGACGGCCGGCCCCTACCCCGGCGACGGCTCGAACGGGCCGGACGTGCTCACCGAGAGCGGGGTGGTCCGCAGCGACATCACCAGCAGCTTCGGCGCCGCCACCGGCAAGGCGCCCGGCGTGCCGATGACCCTCACCCTCAGCCTCCGGGACCTGGCCAACGCGGGCGCCGCCTACACCGGGGTGGCCGTCTACGTGTGGCACTGCGACCGGGCCGGCGCCTACTCGCTCTACTCCGCCGGCATCACCGGGGAGAACTACCTGCGCGGCGTGCAGATCGCCGACGACGCCGGCGAGGTGACGTTCACCAGCATCTTCCCGGCCTGCTACAGCGGGCGGTGGCCGCACGTGCACTTCGAGGTCTACCCCGACCAGGCGAGCATCACCGACGCGACGAAGGCGATCGCCACCTCCCAGGTGGCGCTGCCGAAGGAGATCTGCGACGAGGTCTACCAGCAGACCGGGTACGAGGCGTCGGTCACCAACCTGGCGCAGGTCTCCCTCGACGGCGACAACGTGTTCGGCGAGGACTCCGGCGCCCTGCAGCTCGCCACCGTCACCGGAACCCCGATGAGCGGGCTGGTGGTGACCCTGGAGGTGGGCGTGGACACCACGACCACCCCGACCGGCGGGCAGCTCCGCGGCGACGGGGCGCCGTCCGGGGCGCCCGGCCCGCCGCCGTCGGGTGGACCCGGTGGACCCGGTGGCTCGCCGCCGTCGGTTGGACCCGGTGGACCCGGTGGCTCGCCGCCGTCGGGTGGACCCGGTGGGCCCGGTGGCCCGCCGCCGTCGGGTGGACCCGGTCGGCCGCCGCCGAGCCGCTGAGAGATCCCTGAGAGCTGTTCCGGGGAACGGGCGCCCGCATGGCAGGGTGTTGCTGTGCGGGTGCTGGTGGTGGAGGACGAGGCGCGGCTCGCCGCTGCGTTGCGACGGGGCCTGCAGGCCGAGGGTTTCGCGGTCGACATCGCGGCCGACGGGCAGGACGGTCTGGAGATGGCCCGCCACGGTGGGTACGACGCGATGATCCTCGACGTGATGCTGCCGCGGCTGTCCGGATACCGGGTGGTGCGGCAGCTGCGCGCCGAGCGGCACTGGCTGCCGGTGCTGATGCTCAGCGCCAAGGACGGTGAGTACGACCAGGCCGACGGCCTCGACTGTGGCGCCGACGACTACCTGACGAAGCCTTTCTCGTACGTCGTGCTCCTCGCCCGGCTCCGTGCCCTGCTGCGCCGCGGCGCCCAGGCCCGCCCGGTGGTCCTCGCGTTCGGCGACGTCGAGCTCGATCCGGCGGAACGCCGGGTCCTGGTCGGCGGCGCCGAGGTCACCCTGACCACCCGGGAGTTCGCGCTGCTGGAGTATCTGATGCGCCGCCCCGGCCAGGTCGTCTCCAAGACCGAGCTGCTCGACCACGTGTGGGACGCCGCCCTCGACACCGCGCCGAACGCCGTCGAAGTCTACGTCGGCTACCTCCGTCGCAAGATCGGCCGTGATCGCCTGGAGACGGTTCGCGGCGCCGGCTACCGGCTGGCCGTCGTCGAGCCGGGCACCCCGGTCGGCTGATGCGCCGGATCAGGGAGCTGAGCCTGCGGGCCCGCCTGCTGCTCGTCTCGGCGGCCGGCCTCACCCTCGGCCTCGCCGCCGGCGGCGTCCTGCTCACCGTCGTCCTCGGCTATGCGCAGATCCGTTCGGTGCAGAGCGAGGCGATGACCACCGCCCGCGGCGTCGCCGACCTGGTCGAGCAGAATTCGCTGCCCGACCCGATCGTGGTCGCCCCCGGCGTGCAGGTGCAGGTCATCGACGAAGCCGGCAAGATCATCGCGGTGTCGGCGACCGCCGACCGGATGACGCCGCTGCTCTACCGGCGCGAGCTGGACGGCCTCAAGGACGGCGAGAGCCGGACCATCGACGGCGAGCGCATCGGCTACCGCGGCGAGGCGCGCGTCGTGCAGGTCACCGCCGGCCCGCCGACCGCCCCGCTGCGCATCCTGGTGGCCCGCTCCACCGTGCAGATCACCCAGAGCGTCCACATTCTGCGGATCACCCTGCTCATCCTCTACCCGCTGCTGGTGGCGCTGCTCGCGGCCGGGCTGTGGCGGGCGCTCGGCGCCACCCTGCGGCCGGTCGACGCGCTCCGGGCGGGCGCCGAGGAGATCACCGGCGGGACCAGGGCCGGGCGATTGCCCGTACCCGACTCGAAGGACGAGGTCCACCGCCTCGCGGTGACCCTGAACGACATGCTGCACCGGCTGGATGCCGCCCGCGCGCGTCAGCGCGCCTTCGTCGCCGACGCCGCCCACGAGCTGCGCAGCCCGCTCACCAACATGCGCACCGAGCTGGAGGTCGCGCAGCGCCTGCCGGACGACACCGACTGGCCGGAACTCGCCGACGACCTGCTCGCCGACGTCCAGCGCCTGTCCCGCCTGGTCGACGACCTGCTGCTGCTGGCCCGCTCGGACGACGGCGTGCCCAGCGCCCGGCTGGAGCAGATCGACCTCGCCCAGTTCGTCGGGGAGGCCGCGCAACGCTACCCGGACGTCTCCTTCGACGACCCGGGCCAGCCGTTGCCGCTGCTCGCCGAGCCGGACGCGCTGGCCCGGGTGGTGACCAACCTGATCGACAACGCGGTCCGGCACAAGCGGTCCACGGTGACGGTGTCGGCCACCGCCGAAGCCTCCCACCTGCTGATCGTCATCACCGACGACGGCCCCGGCATCCCCGAACCGGACCGGCAGCGCGTCTTCCAGCGTTTCACCCGCCTCGACGACGCCCGGGCCCGTGACGCGGGCGGTTCCGGCCTCGGCCTGGCCATCGTCCAGGAGCTGGTGCGCCGCCACCGCGGTTCGGTCACCCTGGGCGACGCTCACCCGGGGCTCAGAGTGGAGGTACGGCTACCCCGCTCGTGATCGAGCGGAGCCCGCGTCGCCGTCCCGCTCATCACGCCGGTTCCCTCGTGGTCCTCCTCCTACGGAGCCCGCGCTGGTCACGCCGGGTCTCCCGTGGTCCTCCTCCTATGGAGCCCGCGCTGGTCACGCCGGGACTCCCGTAGTCCTCCTCCTGCGGAGCCCGCGCTCGTCACGCCGGGTTCGCCGCGTCCTTCTCCTGGTACCGTTCCGCCCCGTGAAGATCGACAGAGCCGGGGCGTCCCGGGTGTGGCACGGCGTCCTCGCCCTGATCGTGTCCGCGTCCCTGATCACCCAGATCACACTGACCGCGACCCGCGACGGCGAGCCCGCGCTCACCCGCTTCGAGCGGCTGTTCAGCTACTTCACCATTCAGAGCAACCTGCTGCTGCTGGCCGCGGTCGCCGCCCTGACCCTCAACCCGCACCGAGACGGCCGACTGTGGCGCGTCATCCGCCTGGACGCCCTGCTCGGCATCGTCATCACCGGCATCGTCTACAGCACGATCCTGGCCGGCCAGAGCGACCCGCACGGCGCCGCGTGGTGGTCCGACCTGGGCTTCCACTACGTGGCCCCGTGGACCGCCCTGGCCGGCTGGCTCCTGTTCGGCCCCCACCCGCGCATCGACGCCCGCACCCTGGCATGGGCGTCGGCGTGGCCCCTGCTGTGGATCACGTGGACCCTGGCACACGGCGCCGCCACCGACTGGTACCCGTACCCCTTCACCGACGTCTCCCGCTGGGGCTATCCGGCGGTGCTGATCAACCTGGGCGCGGTGGTGCTGATCGCGGTGGTGCTGGGCGCCGTCCTGCGCCTGCTCGACACGCGTCTGCCCGGCGGATCGCCGGTCCCCGAGGCGACGGCTCCCGTTGCTCCCGGGCCTGGTTCCGGCAGGGAATCCGTACCTCGCGACGACAGTTGACGGCTCCGGCGCTGGGCTTTGCGCGTACTTGCAGGATCCGGGTCTTGTTCGCGGGACGGAACCGGCCCTGGTCGTCCTCGGTGGCCCCGAGAGCGGCTGCGTTGCTGTCGGTCGCCGGCCGATCTTCGACCCGAGGCTGCGGCGGTTGACGTCCTGATCGGCCTCGATCCCACGACGGCACCGGCAAAGGCGGTGTCTTCACTCGTACGCCCGGTCGACCAGCACCCCTGGCCTCGTGGGTCCTGAGTATGCCGCCACCGAGTCGGGGCGCCGGGCGTCGCGCCGGCACGACCCGATGCCGCGGTGGCCGCGATGATCGCCGCCCAGCCGGCCGGGCTGTGTCCGCGGTGCTCGGGGCCGGCCCGCTCGCGCATCAGCCGGACCGCCGCGTCACCGTTGAGGCGTCCACGGGATCCAGCCCCGGCGGTGCTTCGGGGTGAGGGTCACCGTGCCCTGCCGGGGTCATTCAGTCTCCGCTGCTCGCACCCGCCCACGCTGCCCGGATCGTCTCGCGGGCAGCCGCCTGCTCGTAGATCGCCGCGGTCAGCCACGCCTGCGCCAGCACCTCGACATCGTGCGGGTCGAGACGGCCGAAGACGTCGCGGGTGCGCCGCATGCCCGCCGAGCCCAGCGCGGTCAGGAACGCGGCCGCCCCGCCCAGATGTGCCGCGGTCAACCGGTGGGCGTCACCGGCGACGCCGGTCAACAAGGCGGGGCGGCCCGCCGAGACGACTCGTTCGAGGTGATGGCGCAGAAGGTGCAACGGCGCAGGAGCGGGTGGTTCCGCGGCCGAGGAGGGTGGGATCGGCAGGGCGCCGGGCATGTCCGCGCGGGTCAGCCGTACGGTGCCGAGGTCGGCGTGGCCGCCGTGCCGGGACGGCAGCCATCGCGCGGCGAAGGCCAGCCCGGCCACTCGCCGGGTATCCAGGAAACGTCCGGCGAAGCGCACCGGATGGCCGGCGGCGTGGGTGGCGAGCAACCGGAGGTTGGTGACATGGGGCAACGCGGGGTCGTCGAGGGCGGCGGTCACCGCCAGTGTGCCGGCGTGTTCTGTGGAGAGCAGCAGCCCTCGGCGGTCGGCGCCGACGATGGTGCCGTCGAGGAAGGCGAGGTCGTACGAGGCGGGACGCTCCTGTTCGGGCAGTGCCGCGGCGGTGAGCCAGCGTTCCACCTGGGCGGCCGGGACGACCTGCCAGAGCATGTCGAGCGGGGTGTCGAACCAGCCGGCACCGGGCACGGACACGGCCTGCCGGGCCCGGCCATGGCTGAGACGGCCGGTGGCGGAGGCTTGAGCATTGACGGCGAGCAGGCCACCGCGGGCGAGGTCGTGGTGGCTGAGGCGTGCCTCGCCGAGCTCGACGGAGGTGTGAGCGGCGGACACAGCGGCTGCGGGGTCCGCCGGCTTGACGTCGGAGACCACCCAGATGCGGCCCCCGGCATCCGCCAGGTAGGTGACCGCTCCGGCGTGACCGGTCGCCGCCCGGACCGGCTCGCAGAAGATCCCGTGCAGGCGCAGGTCGCCGACCGGTCCGTAGGCGCGGCGCGCGACACCGGCCGCGGAAGCGTCCCCGGACGTCACCCGATGGCAGGAGACGAGCACCTCCCGCAGATCGTCGGTGAGCACGGCAAGCCGGAATGCCGGATCGTCCCGCCGGGCAGCTCGCAGGTGTTCCACGACCCGGACGGCGGCCGCCGCGGGCGCGAAGAGCCTGACGGCCCGCGCCTGATGCACCGCGCGGAGCAACTCGGCCTGTGCCACCGCCCCGGCGCCGGGAATCCCGGTGGCGAGCACCGCGGAGGCGGCCGTGACCAGGCCGGCCGCCGCCAGGCGCTGTGCTTCGGTGACCGGTGGCCGTACGTCTGCGATGGCACCTGCCGGCGTCCGGGCGCCGGGCCGAACCTGCGGCGCCCCGGCGAGGACCGGTTCGCCGGAGTTGCCGCGCCGTTGTCCGCCCGGGGCGGCGCTGGTCGATTCGGCTGCCGAGGTCCGGCTGTCGCGGGAGTCATCGAGCGGTGTGGCGGCGCCGGGTTGCGCCGGGTCGCTGGGGGATCCGGTGCTGCCGGGCGCGGCCGTTGGGTGTCCGGTGCTGCCGGGCTCGGCCGGTGGGGGCCCGGCACTGGCGCGTGATGCTTCCCGCGAGGTCTCGGCCTCCGCATCGGCACGGGGCTCAGCGCTGCCGATCGCGGCCTGGACGGCATGACCACCGGCGGTCACCTCGCTACCGGCGGCGAGAACGGGTGCGCGGCTGAGCACTGCCGCCCGATGCAGGCAGCGGGGCGCCAGCAGGCAACTGCAGACGGCATCCCCGGCCGCCACGACCGGCGTGCTCAGCGTGACGATCGTCCGGTCGTCGGCTCGCACCGTGATCACGCCACCATCACCCGACACGGGCCAGGCGCCGGCCTGCTCGACCACGGCATCGAGCCGCTTGGCCAGGCGTGCGGGCAGCGCCGCAACCGCTTCGGCCGTCACCTCGGCGGCAACCGCAGGCAGGTTCATCGCACCTGCTCCCCGATCCAGCGGGCGAGTTCGGTCGGGCTCAGCGCCGCCACCGGCATGCCGGCCCCGGCCAGCTGTGCCGCGACGCCGGTGCTGTAGCGGGGGCGGCCCTTGTCGTCGAGGCTGGCGCAGCCGAGCAGGGTCGTCCCGTCGTCGGCCAGGGCCCGGACCGCCGCGAGCAGGTCGCCGATCGCGTACCCCTCCTCGAAGTCGCTGATCACGATCACCATGGTGCGCTGCGGCACGACCGTGATCTGGCGCGCGTAGCGCAGGCCGGCGGCGATGTGCGTGCCGCCACCGACGCGGATCTCCAGCAGCAGCGACAGCGGATCGTCGACCCGGTCGGTGAGGTCGATGACCTCCGTCGAGAACGTGACGAAGCGGGTGCGCAGCGCGGGCACGCCGGCCAGGACCGAGGCGGTCAGGGCGGCCCACACGGTCGACTGCTCCATCGAGCCGGAGACGTCGACCAGCAGGACGACCTGCCAGTCGACGCTGCGCCGGCCGGGGCTGCGGAACACCGGCTGCTGGGGGAGGACCTGCGCCCGCCCGTCCGGCCCCGGCCGTACGGTGTGCAGGTTGCGCCGCACCGTGGCACCCAGATCGAGCCGTCCGGTGGGCCGTCGGGTCGGCCGGGGCGTGCTCAGCCCGACGAGAGCGGGGCGGATACGGCGGGCCAGTTGGGCGGTGAGCTCGGCAGTCAGCCGGGCCACGAGCGGGCGAAGGCGGGCCAGGCGGGACTCGGGCAGCCCGCCGGCCAGTGACAGCACCGCGTGCAGCAGGTCCACCGACGGGCGTACCTGTTGCGGGTCGGCGGCGAGCACCGCGTCGAGCCGGCCGCGTTCGGCGGCGCGCGCCAGGACCTCGTCGCGTACTTCCGTGCCGAACAGCGACTCCAGGTCCTCCAACCACTCGCGGGCCTGCGGATAGGCCGGTTCACGCCCGGCGCCGCCGCCGTCGATCGGGTACGCCCCTTCGCCGCGCCCCGCCCCGTAGATCTCGTCCAGCGCGGTGGCGAGCCGCCGCTGGTCGGCGGGAAGCCGGTCGGTCTCCCGGCCGAGCAGCAGCCGCCACCGCTGTCCCGGCGAGATCGCACCCGGCTCCACCGGTCCGGCCGCAGCGGGTGGCACGGCTCCGGCGGCGGCGACCGGCTCCGTCAGGCCGAGCGCCCGGACCGCTGCCAGTCCTGCCCGATCCGCCGTCAGCCACGCCGCGACAGTCGCCGGGCCGGCCGCGAGCTGTTCCCGCACCGCGCCGTGCCGTTCACCGACGGTGTGCAGGAGACGATCGCGATCCGCCGGGCTCAGCGCGTCGAAACCGCCGCGCAGCGCGGGCAGCCGCCGTACGAAGTCGTCGTCGGAGAGACCATCGACCACGTCGAGCAGCGGTTCGAGAACCGGCCCGCCCGACTGCAGCAGCGCCCCGGCCACGCTGAGCGCTCCGCGCAGCCGATCGGTCGCCTCGGCCGCGGGCAGGTCCGCCCAGGACGCGAGCCGTCGCCCGAACTCCTCCGGTGCGCTGTGCCCGAGCAGCACACCCACCGCCACCGCGGCCCCGCTCATCAGGGGCGTCCCGTCCCGGGCGAGGCCACGAACGGCATGGTCGAGTCGCATCAGCCGCCCGGCCTCGTCGGCGGCCTGCACGAGATCATGCAACGCCCGGGCATCCTCGACCCGGGCCGACCCGGTGAGCCCGCCGATCGCCGCGACCGCGGCGGCGTGCAGATCGTCGCGGACGTCGGTGATCCCGTCCGGCGGCGTGGTCAGCCCGGCGACGTGACCCCGTTCGACCCGGTCGAGCAGGTTCAGCCCGGCGACGATCTGAGCGATCCCGCCACCATGGCACACCGCCTGCCGTACGTCCCGGATGCGCAGTGCGGCGAGCCCCGGCAAGCCGCACGCCGCGGCCACCTCCAGACCTGTCAGTGCCTGCTCGGCGGTCGGGCCGCCCTGCTCGATCTCCCGTCGGCGACGCATCGCCAGCAGGCCTTCCGTCGCCTGGACGAGGCTCACCCCGTGCAGGCCGGCGACGGCGAGCGCGGCGTCCGTGGAGGGCGTCCACTCCACCCGCCACACCGTGGTCAGCGCTTCGCCGCCGAGGGCCGGCCCGCTCGTACCGGGATCACCGTAAGCCGCGCCGCAGGCGCCGAGCCGGCGGATGACGAGTTCCCGTTCGCGGTCCGTGGGCGAGCGCAGCGGGTCGAGCCGGATGCGCTGCGCGGCCTGTCCCGGCCCGGGAAGCCGGAGCCGGCCCAACTCGTCCTCGACGGCGGGCAGCAGGCCGGTCCTGGGCGCGCCGGCGGGCAGCCGTCCCCGGCGGCGTCCGATCAGGACGGCGTCCATGGCATGGGCGACACCGCGGCCGATGCCGGTGGGTGCGCCCTGCGCGAGGACGGTCTGCAACGCCTCCACCAGTTCGCCGCGGCCGGGCGCGGGCAACGAACGCAACGCCGCCAGGTCACCCGCCAGCCGTACGACCTCCGCGGCCTCCCCGGGCCCGGCCGGACGGCCCTGTGCCCGCAACTGCCGGGTGACCTCGACGGCGAACGTGTGGGTGGCGAGCCTGATCCGTTCCGGATCGCCCCCGCTGTCGAGGACGGCCTGCTGCCAGCGTGGGTCCCGGATGCCTGCCGGATAGCCGGAGCGCGCGTCGAGCAGGTCGAACGTGTACGGCACCAGCGAGATCACGGGCGCCGGCCGATCGGCCGCGTCTTCGAGGACCGGCCCGTCGAGGAGCACCGGTGCATGAAACGCCCCGACGACCACGCTGACCCGTCCGCTCGTACCTCTCAGATGCCCGCGCATGCAGGCCTCGCGCCGCAGATCGACGGGGTCGACACCGTGCCTCTCGGCGTCGTGCCGCAATGCCCACCCCGCCGCGAGGGCCGCCCGCCGCACGGCCTCCGGCGAACTCCCCGGCGCTCCCGCCTCGATCCACCGATCCCAGAGGTCGTCACCTGCGCGACCGGTCAGGCTCCGGTGCACCGCCGCACCGAGCGAAGGGCCGATCTCAGGCCCGGTTACGGGGGATTCGCGCGGAGCACGGTCCGCCAGCGGCAGATCGCAGCAGACGACCGGCACACCGCGCCGGCGCGCCCACCGCAGCGCCACCAGCTCCGGGCTGAAGTCCGCGAACGGGTAGAAGGCCCGGCTGCCGGCGGCCAGAGCCACCGGCGTCACCGTCTCCGGGTCCGCCAGCCACCGCACCCACGGCTGCATCTCCGCGGGCAGCTCGACCAGCAGGGTCTCCGGCGCGAACGCGTCGAGCATCGCCGGGACGGCCGCCGCCAGGACCGGCGAGTGGTGCCGTACGCCGATCAGCTGCACCCGATCGTCCCCGGCGAGCCGCCCGACCAGCTCACGCGGGTCAGTCACGCAGCACGTCCCGATGCTCCCAGAGCTGCCGCCACATCCGGGCCCCTCCTTCCGCACGCCGCCGCAGCGCCCCGTCCCAGTACGCCAGCAGCCGCGCCGCATCACCCGGATCGTCCTTGCGCACCACCCCGAGCAGATGCCCCGGCAGCAGCGACAACGGATCCGGCCCCGGAAGGTACGCCTCGGAGAGGCCGATCGACGCCGCCACCGCGACCGCCTCCGCGGTGCTCATCACCGACGACGGCCGCTCCACCTCCCACCCTTCGGCGCTGAACCCGGTCCGCAGGTCCCGGAACGCCGTCACCAGCGTCTCCAGCACGGCGTCGTCGACCGAGAAGGCCGCGCCGCCGCGCTCGACCGCCGCCCGCGCCTGGCGCGTGACCAGGGCAACCTCCGCGTCGAGGTCGGCGATCGGCGGCACCACCTCGAAGTTGAACCGCCGTTTGAGGGCCGCCGACATCTCCGACACCCCGCGGTCGCGCAGGTTCGCCGTGGCGATCAGGCAGAACCCGGGCACGGCGTGGGCGACCGCGTCGTCGGTCCCGGTGAGCTCCGGCACGCTGATCCGCCGCTCCGACATGATCGAGACGAGTGCGTCCTGCACCTCCGGCAGGCAACGGGTGATCTCCTCCACCCGGGCCACCGCGCCGGTCGTCATCGCGGTCAGGACCGGCGACGGCACCAGCGCCTCCGGCGTCGGCCCCGTGGCCAGCAACAGCGCGTAGTTCCACCCGTAGCGCAGCTGGTCCTCGCTGGTGCCGGCGGTGCCCTGCACGGCCAGCGCGCTGGTCCCGCAGATCGCCGCCGCGAACAGCTCGGAGAGCATCGACTTGGCGGTGCCCGGCTCGCCGACCAGCAGCAACCCGCGTTCCCCGGCGAGGGTGACGACGCACCGCTCGATCAGGGCGCGCTCACCGACGAATTTCGGCGCGATGACCCGGCCGCCGAAGGGCACCCCGCCGGAACCGGCGACGAAGGTGACCACCGCGCGGGGAGTCAGACGCCAGCCCGGCGGGCGGCGGCCGGCGTCGGCGGCCACCAGGAACTCCAGCTCCTCCGCATACCGGTGTTCCGGCGGATCGATCTGGCGGACCACGGTCACGGCTTCTCTCCCAGGTCGCGGTAGCGGGGGACGTCGCCCGCGGTGATCCGGGCCCATGCCGCGGCGAACAGCCCGGGCAGCGGGCGGGTGACGACCCGCTGGTTGCCCGTGTGCAGGTACAGCTCCTGTTTCCAGGCTTCGACCGGCAGTATCGGCGCGCGGGCCGGCAGCCACCCACCGGGCAGGAACACCGGGCGCCCGGCGCGTTCCCGTTTGGCCGCCACCACCAGGTCAGCGGCCACCAGCGCCTCCCGGACCGTGCGGAGCTGGGCGGTCTTCCATCCGTTCCACGCCTGCACGGCCTTGTCGGTCGGGTCCGGCAGCGCGAGCAGCTGCAGGTAGTACGCCGCCGCGTCGCCGTCGAGCCCGAACCGCTCGCGAACCTCGCCGACCAGGTGCGGCGCGCTGACCCGGGGATCGTGCGGCTCGCCCGAGGCGCCGCCGGGGGTGGACACGACCTCGTCGATCCAGCCGGAGAGCAGCGTACGCAGGGCCGTCCCGGTGTCGTGGTCGATGAAGCCGAGCGCCACGTCGTCAGCGCCGGTCAGTTTCGCCGGCGCGATGTGAAAGGTCATGAAGTCGTGGTGACTCGTCCCCTCGACCAGGGCCGGCCCGGCCTCGGGCGGACCGCTCAGCGGATGCGTCGCGTGGCCGACCAGCAGGCCGGGGTTGCGCAGCCGCTCGCGGACCAGCCGCAGGGCCTCGGGCAGTGTGGACCGCAGCGGATCGTCCCAGCTCAGGTGGTAGCCGAGCCAGGGCAGGGCGACCGCCATCGCGAGCAGGTGCCGCTGGTCGAACGGCGTGCCGGTGTCCGCCACGGTCTCCACGTGGTAATACCCCGCGGCGGTGCTGCGCCCGTCGGTGTGCAGCCAGTCACCGGCCCGGGGCGCCGCCACGACCTGGAGGACGTCGGCCGCGCGAGCACTGTCGACGATCCGGTCGAGGGCGGCGACGAGCTCCTCCGGCACGGCGGCCCGGCGGCCCCGCAACCGGATCCACGCCTCGGCGACCGCCTCGACGTCCGGCCCGCTCTCCCACAGATCGGCCGGGTCCACCGGCATCGCCGCGTCGAGCAGCGCGACCCGCTGGTGTGCGGACAGTCCCCGCAGAGCGGACTTGGCGACCTTCGCGTGGGCGGCGCTGAGCCCCAGCAGAGAGCGCTGCGCCGGGCTGAGGAAATTCGACTCCCAGCTGTCGATGCCGGGCAGCCCGGCCAGCAGCAGCACGGCTTCGGCCCGGGTCATGCCGGTCATGGCGGCCAGCGCCTCGGCCGCCTCCGGCCGCCATGGCGCCGGACCGCGTTCGCGCAGCAGGGCACCGAAATCCTGTAGCCGCTCGCTGGTCTGACGGCCGCTGGGGTACGCCTCCTCGCGCAGCGTCACACCCGCCGGAGGGGTGAACCCGCCGTCCGGCGCAAGCTGGACGGCACTGCGTTGCCAGGTCAGCTGACTGCTGATGACGAAATGCCGCTGCGTGGGTGGGAAGAGCACCGTGATCTGGGCACCGGCCCGCTGCACCTCCACCTCCCCGTTGACGGTCATACGTTCCTGCGTGACCTCCAGCAGGCGTAGCCCGGGGCCGGCCAGCGGCGTCCCGGCGATCGCGGCAAGGAAGACGGCGAGGGCTTCCCGGTCGTCCGTCTCGGTGACCGGCGACGCGGCCCGCAGAGCGGGCGCACCGAGGCCGCCGAGCAGCGCCGTCCAGCCGCCGCCGACCTCCGCGGCGGGGATGGTCCCGGCTGCCGCTCCGGCCAGCAGGGCCGCGACTCCGGACACCTGCGCCAGAACGTCGTAGCGAGCCCCGAAACGCCCGCTGTGGTACATCCGGGTGGCGTCGCACAGCCCGCTCCATGCCTGCTGGAGTGCCTCGTCGGACACCGCGGGCACGGCCGCCCGCGCCGGGGCGACCTCGGCGTCCAGGTGCTGCGGCGCCTCGGCGATGCGCCGCCGCAACCGGACCGCCCGGGCCACCACCTCCGCGATCCGGGAGCGTAGAGCGACATCGGTGACCTGCGGCAGATGCGCCTCGACATTCGCCGTGACCGCGTCCTTGACCTCGACCGTCCCGGTCACCGAGTCGTCGACCGCCAGCAGCTGTGCCGCCGTCGCCTCGTCGACCGCCCGTAGCGCGGCCGACCCTGCCTCGTCACGGGTGCGCAGCGCATGCCACCAGGCCGGCGGCGGCAGCGTGCTGGTCGTCGCGGCCGTCTCGGCGAGCACGAACTGCCCGTCAGCTGTCCACACGCGCAGCCGGTCCCGCGAGTAGCCGCCCTCGACGCTGACCGGTAGCGGCGCGGCGGAGCCCGGCAGCATCATCGCACCGATCAGGCGGTCATCGCCGCGGTGAGCCTGGAGCCGCGGAACGCCGCCCGCGGGCAGGGTCACCCGGCGCCCGTCGACACCCTCGCCGGCCTGCGTGCCCTGCGCTGTCCGCGTCGTGCGCCACCCGACGAGACCGTCGTGCCAGCCCATCGGCGACCCGGCGAAGGCCTCCGGCGCCGGTCGCAGCACGCACGCCTCGGCGACCAGCCGGTCACCGGCCGGTGGGGTGAAGAAGGCCGGCGCGCTGACCCGGCCGGCGTCCCCGGTCCGCGGATCGAACTCGCGCCATCGCCACCCCCACTCACCGGCGTCGACCTGCACGTGCTCGCACCGCCAGAACGCCTCCCCGTCACTGGCCAGCGGAAAGATCTCGCTGGGCCCGCGGGCGTCGCCCGGGTGCACGGGCCGGGCGCCGGTGGTGAGGCCTCCGCCCGGAACGGGCAGTGGTTCCATCGGCACACCCCAGCCGGTGCGGTGCGACCGCCACTCACCGTCCACGATGTCGTCCGGGCGTGACGCCCAGTACGCCGCCGGGCCGCTGTCCCCGTGCCACGCGACCAGGAGGTCGCCGTCGGTGTGGAGGCAGGACGGCTGCGAGTAGTGACTCGGCGCGTGCGGGTGGCCCTGTGGCGGATAGCGGAACAGATGCTCGGCCGACGATCCGTCGGGTGCGATGACGTGCGCCGACTGCTGGTCGAAGACCACCAACTCGGGCCACGCGTCACCGATCCGGATGTTCTTCACCTGTTTCGCCGCGCCCTCGTAGGCGGGCCAGGACAGCTCGGTCAGCAGACCGGCCCGCAGGGTCCGCGCCAGCACGGCCGGCACGTCGATCTCGGGCAGCCGCCGGAACCCGTCGGGGGCGAGCGCCATCCCGGCGGCCGACCACAGCGGGGCGAGCGCGGTCAGATCGGCGTCGAGGCTGGTGACCGTGCCGCCGCCGGATCGTGCCAGCTGCTCGGTGAGCATCTCCACCAGCACCGATCGGACACCGGCGGCGCCGAACGCCTGCTCCAGGGTCCGCTCCGGCAGCGCCGGGCTGGTGAGCGCCTCGCCGGAGCGCAGGTTGTGCAAGGCACGGCTGACGCTGCGGGCGAACACCGGCCGTAGCACCGGGTCCGCGGCGATCGCGGTCAGGTCGCGGCGCCCCGGGCCGTCGTCGGTCGCCCAGTCACTGATCTCGAAACCGTTGCCCCGGCGCTGCGCCCCGACCTCGGCCCGGACGCCGCCGGACAGGCACAGGTCGAGCACGTCCAGCTCGACATCCCAATAGCCGGTCGCGAACTGCACGCCGTCCTCCGCAGCGAGCCGGGGCAGCAGCCGCTCGACCAGCGACAGCAGCGGCGCGCTGCGCTTGCGCCCGGCGCGGCTGGAACGCCGGCCGGCGAGGATGCGCTCCAGCCACCGGCTTGCCGGCCCGGCCGCGGGCGCACCGTCGATCAGGTCGGCGGCCGCCCCGGAGGCCTCCAGCAGCTCGAGCCACTGCCCGGTCATGTCGGTGCCGTAGCCCGGCGGCTCCGGCACGATCGCCAGCAGCCGGCCGCGGATCACCTCGTCCCGCTTGCCGAGCCGGACCAGACTCTTGCGGTACGCCTTCCAGACCGAGGGCGTGGCCCGGGCCATCGCGGGATAGGTCAGCAGCCGGGTCACGACCTCGTCGGCCTGCTGCTCGGCGTCGAGCCCGGCCGCCTTGGCCAGGCGCGCCAGGTCGGCGGCGATCGACGCGTGCGGCGCCAGCCCACCGGCGACCCGCCGCAGCGCGAGGGTCTTGACCAGCTCGTACGCCTCTGCGGCCGGCCGTCGGTCGACCACGCCACGCGCATACTCCGCCAGCATCGACGCGGTCAGCGCCCCGGCGAACGCGAACTCCAGATGCACGTCGCGCACCCGGTCCTCGTCGACGCTCAGCCCGTGCACCTGCTCGGCGCGGCGGGCCTCGGTGAAGCAGATGCCGGCCATCCGCTGATTCTCCGCGGCCAGGAACGCCCGCCCCGCCTGCTCCCAGAAGGTCGGCAGGAACGACGGAACCGCAGCACCGAGCCGCGCGGCGAGCACGTCGTATCCGTCTTTCGCGTTGCCCGGCTTGCCGCGGGCCGTCCGTGCGAGCTTCTCCATCTCCTTGACCAGTGCCAGCGCGTGCTTGCCGTTGGCCGGATCGTGCACCAGGGCCCAGGCCGGAAAGCCGAGCGCCTGCCGCCGGGCGTGGCCGACGACCACCGGCGCGGCGGCGGGCCGGAACCCGAGGAACTCCATGGTGAGGTCCTCGGCCTCGCCGAGGGCGGCGCCGACCAGCCGGACCACGGTGCGGCCGTCCAGCGCCGGGTGCGCGTAGGCGCGCGCGGTTACCGTGTCGACGCCGGTGTCGCGTGACTCACCGGGAAGGATCGCCCCGGCCTCCAGCAGCTCCCTCATTCCTGCTCCTCGACGATGCGGCCGGCATGCAGAGTGGCGGCCATGCGCATGCCCTCGGACCAGGCGACCGGTGGCACCTCGCCGGTGGCGACGGTCTGCCCGCCGGCGTCGGTGAAGGCCAGCTCGTAGGTCTCCGTCTCGATCGACGGGTCGCCGTCCCCGATCCACACCGACGCCACTATCGTGCGGCCGTCCTCCCACAACCGGCAGACCGCTGTGCCGCCCTGCACCCGGTAGCCCGCCGAGGTGGCCCGTGACTGCACGTGCCGCAGCTCCTTGAACCGTGCCCCCGCATATCGCCGTAGCTCCTGCCGCTGCTCGGACTCACCGGCCGGCTTGCGCCAGACCTCGCGGAACAGCTGCACCAGGCTCTGCTCCACACCGAGATCGGCGGCGAACTCGCGCAGATCGTCGAGATCGGGCAGCAGCACCGGATGCGGGACTGCCACCGTGCCGGCGGTGAGCCGGGCCGACTCGCCGTCCAGGTCGACGACGCCGAGGCCCTTGACCGCATCGGCGTCGCGCAGCAGACCGGCGGCCGCCACCTCCCAGGCGCCGTCGGCGCTCACCGGCACGATCACCGCGTCGTGCAGCAGGGCCCGCCACGTCTCGTCCGCCCAGAGCTGGGCGATCACCGCGGACGGCACCGGCAGCGAGCGGGTCATCCAGCGCTCGACCTCGGCACGGCAGGTCGTCTCGTGGCGGCGCAGCCACTCGACGAGCTGCCGCAGACCTATGACCGCGTCGTGCTCCTTCAACGCCTTGGGCAGGCTCCTCAGCGCCTTGCCCTGCGCGGTCCGCGCGACGACCTTTCCCCGGTCGACGCTCACCTCATAGTCGGCACCTGCCGGCACCCAGCCCATCGACATCCCCTCACCGAAGCGTGCAGCGGATTGTGTCAGCAGGGACCGACATTTTTCGGCCGCGCCTGCGGTGAACCGGGCCTGGCCGGACGAACCGCTGGTGACGCCGACAGGCACCACGGCGTTCTCCCTGCTACTTCTGCCACATCCGGCCAACATGGCCGGGTCGTCCTCGGCTGCGGAGAGGTGCCTTGCCATGCTGAACCGAGGGCGACTGCTCCGCCGTCATCCTGTTCGGCTCCAACCCGGGCGTTGCCTAAATAATCCAACGGGGTCAGGGCACTTCTCGCGAGATTCGTGCGGCGGGGCCAGGAGTTTATCGGCATACTCGACATATGAGACTCCCAGTGAGGGGGAAAGTCGCACTCGATAGCCCTCCGCGGTCGGCTCCACCCACATAAGGCAGGCGTCATAGAGGTTGTGCAAATCAGCCCGAAGCAGCATGCCGTTGTCAAGCCTATTGTTGGTTCCGGTGTGGGGTTCGACGTGGGCAGCCTGGAGGGCCTCCTCAACCGAACATCCGCTCACCCAACACCGGCGACCATAAAGCTCAAGCAGGGCGCTACGGAACCTATCCTGACCGAGACGAACAGTTACCAAACCCGGTCGGCGATGCCGGCCATCGGGAAGGTCTCCATCAAGGTTGGACGGAAAATACGCGGGATGGGCGGATCTATACCGAATTCGGCGCACAATGAAGAGAATTTCGCCGGACTCATTCCCGCCTGATTGCCATCCGGTTCCCGCAATGTGAGCCATACGGAACGAATATTCTCCTCCGCGGGACTCATCTCGACGTTCAACTTCACGCAGTTGACCTCCCGGCTTTGCCCAACTTGAGCCAGGTGATCGGCCGCGCGACGGGGTAGCTGAGGGTTTCAGGGTTACGATCCGAGATCACTCAACTGCCGCAAGTCGCGCTATGGTCCGTCATGGCGGCTGCTGATGCTGGACATGCATCGAGGTTGGTGATCGAGCGTTGATATGCACCTCGGTGCAAGATGTCATCCGGGTACTGCGGAATGGTGAGCAGATTTCGTGAATGCGGTCGCCTGATGGTAAGGCGATCCGGGTTGCGGTAGCGAAAGAGTGCCTGCTTCCGCAGCAACCTATCGATTGGACATCGTGATGTCCGGTGTTATGCGGTTTCAGGGCACAGGTGGCCTTTGATGCCACCGGCCGAGTTCACCCGCTGGGGTTGCCCGGCCGTGCTGATCAACCTGGGTGTCGTCGTCCTCATCGCGATCCTGCTGGGCACCGCGCTGCGCCTCCTCGACACACGTCTGCCCGGCCGCTCACCGGCCGTGCCCGAGGCGACGGCTGCCGTTGTCCCCGAGCCGGATTCCGTACTTCGCAACGACATGTGACAGCTCCGGCCAGAGGCCTTATGCGTGCTTGCGGGATCCGGGTTGTGAGCGGGTGACGGAGGCCGGCCGTGGTTGTCCGCGGTGGTCCCGAGGTTCGACGGTGGTGCCGGTTTTGAGGGTCGCTCCCTTTCGACGTCCCTTGCCGAGGTGGGGTCCGGGCATGGTGGTGGCCAGTCGTTGCCGTCGGCTGCCGTTTGCCCACCGTGATCTCGGCGGCTACGAGAACCGTCCATGAGCAGGGGTTGCGTCCAGGTCCGCCTACCGCCGCAGCCGCGGCAATCTCGGAGCCGACCCCGGCCTGTACGTAGACGCGGCCGGTCGCATGAGCCCTGTGCTGTCCGTAGCGCCGTGTGCCTGGCGATGGTGCGCGGCGAAGGCGAACTCGAGCCAGGGCGGTATCGCGTTCGGATCGGAAGCTTCCTGCCCGGCACGGCGCGGAGGGCTTCGTCGCCGTGGAGCGTGCCGGCGACCGCGGCCGCAGCCTGGCGGAACGGTTTCGCCGCCCGCTCCTGTTGCGGCGCGATGATCGCACCCATGCGCGGCAGGGCCCGTCGCGCGCCGTTGCCGGCTGGGGTGGGGCTTGGGCCGTAATGCGGCCGCTATGGAAATGTGATAGATAATCTTCATATTGCTGGGATCGCTCCCATCGATCCTTGCGAGGCTCTTGGTGCTAATGTCGCGTTTGCGCGGGGCGGGACTCATCGCTGTGTGCGTGGTTCCGTTCGCTCTGATCCCGGCGGCTCCGGCCACCGCCTCACCCGCCGCCCCGTCCGGCGCCGGGCCGTCGGCGACGGTCACTCTCCTCACCGGGGAGAAAGTGACCGTCACCATGACCACCGACGGAGCCACCGATCCCCAGGTGCGTGATGAGCGGGGCCGGCCGGTCGGCTTCCTGGCTCAGCGCAAGGGCAAGGACACTTTCGTCTATCCCGACTCGGCTCTGCCGTACGTCTCGGCCGGGCTGCTCGACAAGCAGCTGTTCAATCTGACCGAACTCGTCGAGGACGGCTACGACGACGCGCACAGCGACCGGCTCCCGCTGATCGTCCGCTACGCCGACCGGTCCGCTCGGACCAAGGTCTCCGCGTCCCAGGACGGCGCCGAGAAGGTCCTCGACCTCGAGAGCATCCAGGGCGCCGCGCTCAGGGCCGAGCGGTCGGACGACTTCTGGACCTCGATCACCGCGACCAGCCGCAAGCGTGCCGCCGCCGGGGCGCCCACCCTCGGCGGCGGCATCACCAAGATCTGGCTGGACGGCAAGTCACGGGGCGCCCTCGCCGAGAGCACCGCCCAGATCGGTGCGCCGCAGGTGTGGGCCGACGGCAACATCGGCGCCGGGGTCGACGTCGCGGTGCTCGACAGCGGTATCGACCCCGACCATCCCGACCTGGCCGGCCGAATCGTCGCCACCAGGAACTTCGTTCCCGAGTACCCGATCCTCGACCGGCTGGGCCACGGCACGCACGTCGCCTCGACCATCGCGGGTTCGGGGGCCGCGTCCGGTGGTGTCGAGAAGGGCGTCGCGCCCGGGGTGCGGCTGCACATCGGCAAGGTGCTCGGCGACAACAACTACGGCGAGAACTCCGGGATCATCGAGGGGATGGAGTGGGCGGCGCGCGACCAGCACGCCAAGATCATCAACTTGAGCCTGGGTGACAGCCCGACCGACGGCACCGATCCGATGAGCCTTGCGGTCAACGAACTCAGCGCCGAGACCGGAGCGCTCTTCGTCGTCGCGGCCGGAAACCAGGGACGCGAGTACGGGATCGGCACGCCCGCCGCCGCGGACGCCGCCCTGAGCGTCGGCGCGGTCGACAGGACCGACGCGCTCGCCGGCTTCTCCAGCATGGGACCGCGCCTCGGCGACCGGGCGGTCAAGCCCGACATCACCGCCCCGGGCGCCGAGATCCTGGCCGCCCGCTCCCAGTACGCCAAGGACGGTGAGGGCTCCTACATGGTCATGAGCGGCACCTCGATGGCGACACCGCACGTCGCCGGCGCCGCCGCGCTGCTCGCCGCGAAACACCCCGAACTGAACGGCGAGCAGCTCAAGCAGCTGCTGACGAGCACCACCGAGCGACTGCCGGACATGACCGCGTACGCCGGTGGCACCGGCCGCCTCGACGTCGCCGCGGCCGAGAAGGCGACCCTCTTCGGCTCCAGCACGGTCACCTTCGGGTACGCGGAGTGGACCTCCCCGGCGGTCCACACCCCGGTCACGCGGCCGGTCCGCTACACCAACCTCGGCGACGCCCCGGTGACGCTGGATCTATCGGCCTCCCTCACCGGTCTTCCGGCCGGGCAGGTGACGCTGTCGCAGTCGCGGCTCACCGTTCCGGCCCACGGCGATGCCGAGGTGAAGGTGACCGTCTCGTTCGACGGGATGCCGTTCGACCAGGCGTTCTCCGGCTTCCTGACCGCGACCGCGGGCTCGGCGGCGATCCGTACGACGCTGTCGGCCGGCCAGGAGACCGAGCGGCACAAGCTCGTCGTCACGACCAAGGACCGCAGCGGACGGCCCCTGACCGGAGCCCTCACCGTGATGGGGGCGAAGGGCCATTTCGAGTACGTCAGCGTCGACGCCACCGGCACCGCGACCCTGCGCCTGCCGGTCGACACGTACGCCGCATGGTTCAGCGGCGACGTCGAAGGGGTGCACGGCCCTTACTCGAAGGGCGCCGTCCTCATGCCGGCGAACGGGCTCGAGCTCGACCAGGACCGGGCCGTGGTGCTCGACGCCGCCGAGGCCAAGCGTGTCCGGACCACCACTCCGGAACGCGCCGACGTGACCGAGGCGAGCTTCGGTTTCAGCCAGCAGAGCCGGATCAGCGGCGGTAGCGATTGGTACACCGGGACCGCGCCGGACGCTTCGTACGACAGTGTCTGGGCCCTGCCCACCGGGAACACCAGGACGGACGGCTTCGCGTTCGGCACCCGCTGGCGTCTCACCCAGCCGGCCCTGCAGATCGCCGGCTACGACGACCTGCGGGCGCAGCACGCCGCTCGACCACTGCCGGCCGGTTCGTCGCACGTCGACGCCGTCCTCGCCGGTGACCGCGACGTCCACGGCAAAGCCGTCGTGGTGCGGCACGACCCCGGTAAGAAGATCGAGGACGAGGCGGCGGCCGCGGCAGCGGCGGGAGCCCGCATGCTGGTGGTCGTCAACGACGGAGTCGGCCGTCTCGCGCCGTGGACGTCCTCGGAGTGGGGGCCCGTCGACCCGCCGCCGGTCACCGTGGTCACGCTCTCGCACGACCAGGGGGAGCAGCTGATCAGCCGGATCCAGCGCGAACGGCGGGTCAAGCTCGACGTGACGTCCAACCCGACCGCCACGTACGTCTACGACCTGCAGCGCGACTACCAGGGTGGCCTGCCGGCCGACCTCACCTACCGGGCGGACAGGTCCAACCTGGCTCGCATCACGGCTTCGTACCGTAACTGGCGTTCGGACCGCGTGTTGCAGGCGCGCGGCAGTCGCGGCGCCGGCAACATGATGACGTCGCTCACGCCGGCGCCGGCTCCGGCGCGGGGCGAGCGGACCGAATGGGTCACCGCGGGGATTCCCTGGACCGACCAGGTCCTGGTCCCCAACGTGATCAGCCAGCAATCGGAGTGGACGACCTACCGAGCCGGTGGCACGGCCTCACAGACCTGGTTCAGCCCGGTGCAACGGCCACGCCTGGTGACCGTCATGGACACGGTGGTCCGGCACAGCGACGGCGCGTTCCAGGTGTTCGTTCCCGGCTGGGGCGACTCCGGCGCGGCACACATGGGGGAGATGGCCTGGGGCACGGCTCAGCAGTCACTGCAGCTGTATCAGGGCAACGACCTGATCGCCCGCAACGATGACGGCTCCGGTCTCTATCTCACCCTCGCTCCCGAACGCCTGCCGTACCGGTTGGTGTCGGAGAACAGCCGCGGTGAGGTCGCCGGGCCGTACTCGACGAGCACGCGTACCGAATGGGGTTTCACCTCGGGTGCGGTCACGTCCGGCCGGGACGCGAAGCCGGCGCTGATCCAGCTCGACTACGCGGTCGAGACCGACCCGGCCGGCAAGGCCGACCGGCACGCCGATCTGGAGGTGACCCCGTCGACCCTGCCGGGGGTCGTGGGCGCCGGAACCATCCGCAAGGTCACCGTCGACGTCTCTTACGACGACGGCATCACCTGGCGCCGCGCCGGCCTTCGGCGGGACGGGGACGCCTGGCGGGCCGAGCTCGACGCCCCGCGCAAGGCAGCGTTCGCCACGCTGCGCACGACCGCCTCGGACAGCAGGGGCAACACCGTCGAACAGCGCATCAACCGCGCCTTCGGCCTGAAGTGATCCCCGGGGGTGGGACCGCGACGCGGCCCCACCCCCGGCCGCTCCACACGGCCCTTCCGGCCGCCGGGGCGATCGCGCCGTCAGATGCTCAGACGCCGGGTCGCCGGACGGCCCGGACACGCCGATACCGGGACGCCGAACTGATCCGGTGCCCACGGTCGGACCCGTGGCCTGCTCACATCCTGATCCCGCATGCCGATCAGGAGTGTGGAATGACGGCGCGGTTCTGCGGGACGGACAGAGAGCGAACAACGCATGCGCGACGCCGACGAGGATCTTCCCGGCCTGCTCTACTCGACCGACCGGACCCGGGTGTTCCGGCTTCCCGCAACGGGAACCGGTCCGGCCCTCGTACGCAAGCAGGCGCTCGGCCAGCACGCCCGGCGCCGCCTGCGACACGAGGCGGCGGTGCTGCGGCGTCTCCGGCATGTTCCCGGGGTGACCCGGCTGGCCGAGGAAGACCTGGACGGTCTCGCGCTGATCCTCGAGGAGACCGGCGGGCAGACGCTGGGCGCGCGGCTGGCCGGGACCGGTCCGTTGCCGCCCACCGACGTCATCCTCCTGGCCTCGAGGCTGTCGCAGGTGCTGGCCGACGTGCACCGGGCGGGCGTGATCCATCGTGACATCAGTCCGGCCAACGTCATGGTCCGCGACGACGGCCGGCCCGTGCTGGTCGATTTCGATCTTGCCACCACCGCGGCCGAGGTACGCCCGGCGTTCCTCACCGCTCAGGACATCGCCGGGACGATGCCCTAATTCGCCCCCGAGCAGACGGGCCGGACCGGCCGGCCGGTGGACCGTCGAGCCGACCCGCCCTCGCGTGCCCAGCAGGTCGTCGGCGCCCGCCTCGGCGAGGCGCCGCATCACCAGATACGGGAAGCGTTCGGCCGCGTCGAGCAGCGCGGGCTGGACGAACCGGTGATCCAGGCGCTCGATCAGCCCGTCCACGGTGTCCTCGTCCGGAATCACCGCCAGAGCCCGCATCAGGGTCTGTTCGAGGTCGGCGTCCGTCGTGGCGTCGTACCACCGCAGCAGCACCGGGCCGGCGGCCGGACCGGCGCCGTCGAGCAGCGTGGCGATCGTCCGTGCCGGGTCGGCCAGGAGATCCCCGGGGCCGTGCCGGCCGAGTACGGCCACCGTGTCCGGGTCCTCCGCCGCCATCAGCAGCGTTGCGCAGAGGTACTCGTCACCGGCGTCGGCCTCGACGGCGGCCTCGGCCAGCCAGTCGTGGCGGGACGGCACGAGCACCGCGGTGGCGGCCCGGCAGTAGAGATGCTCGTCCCGGAATTTCCTGAGCACGTCGGCCACGGCGTCGAAGTCGGATTCCGGCAGATCGGCCAGCGCCTCGCGCACCCGGAGCAGAATCGTCCGCAGGGCGCCGGCGTACTCCCGGTGTTGCCCGGCGCGCAGACGCCGTACGTCCAACGTGGCCTCGCCCGTGGTGGCGTGCCGGCTCTCGGTGACGTCCAGCGCGAAGAGCTGCACCGAGGTCTCGGCGGCGAAGACCGGGCCGCGTTCGGTGACCCACAGGTCGGCGAACGCCGCCGCCTGATCACCGTTCTCCCAGGTCGGGATGAGAGCCGCCGCCGCGACCGCAGCAGCACCGGCCGAGGGTGCGGCAGCCCGCTCGCTGAGCCACCTCAGGCCGCCCGTGCGCAGGTCGCGGGACGTCCGGGAGGCGTGCAGGATTCGTCGGACCGCGCGCTCGGGTCGCCAGGGGATGCCCGGCGGCTCGGCCGCGTCGTGCCGGGCGGTGAACGAGCAGGCCCGGCCCCGGCCCCGGCGTCGCCACCGGAGATCCGCCCATTCCGCCGGAAGCACCCGCCATACCGCACCACCTTCCGCCCGCGAGCAAGCTCTCACCGGGAGCCCGATGAGCGAACGTGAACCAGCCCCGAATGTTCACGTCGCGATTACCGGCCGAAGGGGAGCGGTCCGCTCACCCGGCTCAGCCGTCGCCATCCTCCTGATTGCCGGAGAGGGCCGTCACTGCAGGATCGGCGCTTCGAGGCAGACTGCCGGCAACGAGAACCATCGCAAGCGCTCGAGCCCGGGCGGGAGGTCGGGCGGGGGGCCGACGTCGGTGCCGGGTCTGCTCTGCAGGAGACGGGTCGCCTCGGCCAGGTTCCACGCCAGCGTCGCCTCGCCGGCCGCCTCGTGCGGTACCGCGGGATCTGTCCATGCCCGGTCCAGGCGGAAAGCGCCGGCCGGCTCGGCGCGGCGATGACGCCAGTGTCCCGTGGCGATGTCGAAGCGGTAGTCCGGCAGCAGCCGGTGACCATGTTCGGCCACCAGATCGACCGCCCGGATCAGGTAGTTCGTGACCTCGTCCGAGAAGAAGTAGTTGAAACTCAGCCGTACCCAGCCCGGCTTGAAACCCTCGAGACCCCGCTCGATCAGCGCCCTGAACTCTCGGGACCGGGCCGGGTCGATGCCGAGCAGGTGATGCCCGTACGGTCCGGCGCACGAGCAGCCGCTGCGTGACTGGATGCCGAAGAGGTCGTTCAGCACGGCAGCGACGAAATGGTGGTGCAACCGCCGGCCGTCGTGCCGGATCGTGAACGAGAAGATGGGCAGCCGGTCGGCGTCGGGATTGCCGAGGATCTCGAGGTTCGCCGACCTCTGCCACCGCCGCAGGACACGATGCCGCAGCCTCTTCTCGTTGTGCCGGATCAGCGGGACTCCGACCGCGTCTTTGAGGGCGAAAACGATCCCCGCACGTACGGATTCGACGATGGCGGGTGTGCCCCCCTCCTCGCGCCGGACCGGGTCGGCCACGTACGAGTGCCCCACCCCATCGACGTACTCGACGGTTCCGCCGCCGGGCGCGGTGGGCACCGCTCTGCTGATCAGGCCGCGACGGACCACGAGCACACCCGGCGTCTGCGGCCCGCCGATGAACTTGTGCGGCGACAGGAACACGGCGTCCTTGCCATCACCCCGGCCGGGTGCGGACTCATTGACCCGGATGTCGACATATGGCCCGGCCGCCGCGTAGTCCCAGAACGCCAGCGCCCCGGCGGAGTGCAGCAGCCGGCTGACCGCGTCCACATCGGTGAGCATCCCGGTGACATTGCTGGCCGCGGAGAAACTGCCGATGATCAATGGCCGGTTGCGGTACGCCCGAAGTTTCTCCGCGAGATCAAGCAGGTCGAGCCGGCCGTCCGCGGTCAGCGCCACCTCGACGACGTCCGCATACGACTCGCGCCACGGCAGTTCGTTGGAGTGGTGCTCGTAGGGGCCGACCAGCACCATCGGCGGTTCGGTCCCGGCAGCGACCGGATCGTGACGCAGCCCGAGGATGTCCACCAGCTTGTTGACGGCGGCGGTGGCACCCGACCCGGTGAAGATCACCAGATGGTCGGGGCCGGCGTGGACCGCCTCGTGGATCGTCCGCCGCGCCGACTCACGTGCCAACTCGGTGCGGTTGCCGGTCTGGGATCCCGAGGTGTGCGTGTTGGCGTAGTTCGGCAGTACTTGATCACGGATGAAGTCCTCGACGAAATCGAGCGCCCGTCCCGACGCGGTGTAGTCGGCATAGGTGATGCGGCGAGCACCGAACGGGCCGTCGAGGATCCGTCCCTCGCCGATGACGCCGGCTCTGATTCTCCTGGTCAGCTCGGTCTCCATCGGCTGATCGCCGTTCGGTGGAGGTTGATGACGCGGCATGCCGGCCTCAGGACCGCGGGGCGCGGCGTGACGCCGACCATGATCGCGGGGCCGCGCCAAGTCTGTGCGGCCCGCGGACTTCACCGCGAAGGCCGTGCGCGACCGTGATGTGGGACCGGAGCGTGATGTCGAACATGTCCACCTCTTCCACCGAACCGGACACTCAGCAGACGCAGCCGCCGGCATCCCCTTCACGCGCGCCGGCTTTCGTGATCACCGTCTCGGGACCGCCCGGCGTCCTGCAGCGTAGGTGGCGTATGCGAGACAATCTCGTCAGCCGGTCGGTCGTGTCGCACCGGCCCTCGACCAAGTGCTGACACGCGCTCATCGCTACGGGTGCAAGGCCCTTCGGATCGTGGGCGCGAGTGGCAGATCGGACAGGCGCAGCGCGGCGACGATCCGGTCCGCCGCGTGTTGGAGTTCCTGCAGGCCGGCGCCGTCGAGGCCGTCGAACAGCAGTCTGCGCACGGTTGCCACGTGTCCCGGCGCGGCCAGTTCGACCAGTTCCCAGCCTTGCTCGGTCAGTACGGCATTGGTGTAGCGGGCGTCGTCGGGATCCGGCCGGCGTACCACCAGGCCACGCTTCTCGAGCCGGACGATCAGGTGCGAGATGCGCGACAGCTCCGCCCCGGTCAGAATCGCCAGATCGCTGAGCCGCAGAGTGCGGTCAGCCTGCTCGGAGAGACCGGCCAGCGCGTAGTACTCCAAATGGCTGATCCCCGCATCGCGCCGCAGCTGGACATCCAGCGCCGCGGGCAGCACAACGACTGCCGCATGGAGTGCCCGCCAGGCGCGCATCTGCTCCGCGGTCAGCCAAGGTTCTTCGTCGGCCGTCACCGACCGAGTCTAGCGTCACATGAAATTTCACGTTCCTGGCTGCTAGAGTCTCGCATGAAAATTCATGTAACTGACGAGGAGCAGGCCATGTCCGTCCTGAAGATCGCTGTCATCCTGGGCAGCACCCGTCCCGGCCGTAACGGCGCCGTGGTCGCTGACTGGGTGCTGACCCAGGCGGCCGGACGTGCCGCCGCCACGTACGAGCTGGTCGACCTGGCCGACTATCCCCTGCCGCACCTGGACGAGCCCGTTTCGGCCAAGGCCGGCTCCGGCCTGTATTCCAAGGACCACACCAAGGCGTGGGCCACCAAGATCGCCGGTTACGACGGTTTCGTGTTCGTCAGCCCGGAGTACAACCACTCCACCTCCGGCGTGCTGAAGAACGCGATCGACTTCCTGTACGACGAGTGGACGAACAAGGCGGCCGGGTTCGTCAGCTACGGCGGCGTCGGCGGCGCCCGCGCCATCGAGCACCTGCGCGGCGTCATGAGCGAGCTGCAGGTCGCTCACGTCCAGCAGCAACTGAGCTTCTCGCTGTTCTCCGACTTCGAGAACTTCGCCGACTTCAAGCCGGCCGACATGCACACCGGTGCCGCCCAATTGCTGTTCGACCAGCTGGAGGGCTGGGCCGGCGCGTTGCGCCTCGTCCGCGAGGGCACCCTCGCACCCGCCGCCTGACCCGGCGGGCGGCTCGGCGGATCGACAAGGTCACCGGTGAATGCGTTCACCGGTGACCGGCCCGTGCCCACGGGCAACAGCGGCTCAGGAGGAGGGCACCATGGAGTTCGGCACTGGCGTGGCCGACATCCAGCCCGACCTGACCATCGGATACACGCCGACCGGGCACGAGCTCATCCGGGGTGTCGTCGAGTCGGCGCCGCTCGTGGAGGAGCTCAATCTGGACGTTTTCGCGTTCGGTGAGCACCACAACCGTCCCGTTCGCGGCCTTGTCGCCGCCGGCCGTGCTCGCCCGCGTCGCGGCTCGGACGACGAAGGCCACCCTGTCGACCTCGGTCACCCTCATCACCACGAACGACCCCGTGCGACTGGCCGAGGACTACGCCTACCTGCGGCACCTCGCCGGTGCCGGCCGGCAGTACCAGTTGTGGTGGCAGCGGGCGATCGAGCGTACGACCGCCGAATCTCAAGGGGAGCCATGTCGAGGAAAATTCAGTTCACCCGGTACGGCGGTCCTGAGGTCCTGGAACTGGTCGACGTTCCCCGCCCGCAGCCGGCGGCCGGGCAGGTGCTGGTCGAGGTGGTGGTGGCATCGCTCAACCCGGCCGAGGTCGGTATCCGGGAAGGAGCGTTCCACGAGAGATGGCCGGCCGAGTTCCCGCAGGGCATGGGTCACGACTTCGCGGGGGTCGTCGTCGGCTTCGGCCCTGACGTCACGGGGTTTGCGGTCGGTGACGAGGTCGTGGGCTTCGCCCAGCGCGGTGCGATGGCCGACTTCGCTCTCGTCGATGCCGGTTCTGTGGGACCGAAACCGGCGGGTCTGGGCTTTGCCGCGGCCGCGGTCGTCCCGGCCGCGGGAGCCACGGCGTGGGCGACGGTCGCGGCGGTGGACCCGGCGCCGGGGGAGACGGTGTTCGTCTCGGCCGCCTCGGGCGGGGTCGGTGTGCTCGCGGGCCAGCTGGCTCGGCTGGCCGGTGCCCGGGTCGTCGGGGCCACCTCGGCGGGGCACATGCATCGGCTCCTGACCTTGGGGATCGAACCGGTGGAGTACGGCCGAGGCCTGCAGTCCCGGCTCCAGGCGATGATCCCGGACGGCCTCGACGCCGTGATCGACACCTTCGGTGGCGGCTACGTCGATCTGGCCATCGAGTTCGGTGTGTCACCCGAGCGGATCAACACGATCGCCGACCACGCCGCGGTCCAGCGATACGGAGTCCAGGCTCGAGGCAACGGCGATGGCATGTCGCCCGCCGTCTGGAGCGAGGTGCAGGCCTTGATCGCGGACGGCCGACTGGTGGTCCCGATCGAGGCGGAGTATCGGCTCGAAGACATCGCGCGCGCGTACATCGATGTCGCGAACCGGCGCGGATTCGGCAAAAGGGTGGTCCGGCTCCGGCCGGATCCCACCTCCGGGGCCGGCGTTCGGCCCCACAGCCGCCAGTCCCGAGCCGAGCAGGCGAGATGAACGCCGACATCGCGGTCGAGTACGAGGGTCGTGGTCCGGGCGGCCGCCTCGCCCGATTCTCCCTCGACGCCGTCCGGGTCGGCATCACCGTGACCTTCCAGGCTTTCCGAAGGGCGTCTGCGCGGTGCACACCACTGTGGCGGGGCGCAGGTGGTCAGATGGCTCGGGATGACGACGCGCTTGCGAACGCCTTCGTACTCGTAGACGACCTCGACGCCGGTGCGGTTCGAGACCCCGGCCGCGACGACCTCGTAGCCGATCTGCACCTCGACGGACATGTCGTCGTCGCCGTCGGTGGCGCGGACGACGAATCCCTCCGGCGCGACGGCTCCGGCGGCGTACGACTCCGTGGGGGGAAATCCCATGAGGTACTCGAACCAGCCGACCTCGGCGTCGGCCGGCAACATGTCGGGGATGACACGGATGCGGCTACCGAGCACGCGCAGGGCCGGGCCGTCGTCCATCAACGGCGTGATCGAGACGATCGTCAGAGGAGACGTGGCGGCGCCGGACAACTCGAGGTGGATCAGGCCATCGGTGAAGATGGCTCCGACATCCATGGCCTTGTGCCAGCCGTAGGCGCCGCCCTGGTTGGCGTCGATCTCAGGGCCGGGCGCTCGTGGCCGGTCGTTCGGCGGCTGCGGAGTGCCGCAGGTGGCAGCCGGGAGGACGAGAACGACAACGACGAGCACCGCCGACCACCACCGGGGCCATGTCCGTCGCTCGAATCTGATCATCACAAGCCACCTGGATCGGAGCCGGAAACCGGAGGGGAATTACCGCCTGGCGGCGGGATCATCCCCGCCGGGTGGCCGGCCATCTTCGGCCCGAGTTCGGCCACCGGGAAGCAGGGCGCCTTCACGGTCAGCGCGTGGACCTGGTCGGAATGCTCATCGGGCTCACGAACGGTGTGAGCCGTCCACGGGAACCGCCGTCCCGGCCGCGGCAAGCCGGGCTTCTCGGCCGCCGTCAGGGCCGATGTGGTGCGATGTCGGGGTGGAGCTGCGAGAGTTGCGGACCTTCGTCGCCGTCGCCGAGCAGGGCAGTGTGTCCGGGGCGGCGCGGCGGTTGCGGGTCAGCCAGCCGGCCGTGTCGCAGACCGTCGCCGCGCTGGAGGAGCAGGTCGGTGTGGAGTTGCTGGTGCGCAGCAGCACGGGCGTGCGGCTCACCGAGGCCGGCACGGTGCTGGCCGCCGAGGCGCGGGCGGTGCTGGCCCGCTACGAGCAGGCGCTGACCGCGGTCGGCCGGTTCGCGGTCGGCGGCGACTCGCGGCTGCGCGTCGGCGTACCGCTGGAATTGCCGCCCGAGCTGCTGCCGGACGCTTTCGCCGCCCTCGCGCGGGCGCATCCGCGGACGCGGGTCGAGGTTCGCCATCTCACCTCGGCCGCCCAGCTCGACGCGCTGCGCGACGGCGGCCTGGAGATCGGGTTGCTGCGCTCGCGTCCGCTCGGCGCCGACCTCGACGCGATCCTGGCGGTGCAGGAGCCGCTGGGTGTCCTGCTGTCCGCTGCCGATCAACGATCGGATTCCGCCGAGGTACGGCTGGAGAAGCTCGCCGGTCTCGACTGGCTCGCGTTCGCACGGGCCGACAGCCCGGACTGGTTCGACGAGGTGGCCGCCGTGCTGCGCAGCCACGGCCTGAGCCCGGGCCCGGCCGTGGCGCCCGGGCAGTTCCTGATCGCCGAGGTGAAGTTCGCGGCGGTCAGCTCCGGTCAGGCGTTCGCGTTCGCGCCCCGCGACTGGTCGACGCCGCTGCCGGCCGGCGTGGTCTGGCGGCCGTTGGCCGGATCCCCGCTGGTCCGGCGCACCTGGGCGGTCTGGCCGGCCGACTCCCGCCGGCGTGACCTGGCCACCCTGATCGCCCAGCTGGACGCGGGTCCGTAGGCCACCACCAGCCGCCGGCGGTCACCCGGCGGCAGCCCGCTCCCGCCGGGGCGTCGTTGATCGCGCCACGTCGCGCGGAGAAACTCGGGAACGGGCTGCCTGCCGGGGCGAGGTGGCCGTGGGTCAGCGGCTCTCGGCGAAGTACTCGTAGTTGTCGGCGTTGTCGACGGCGTTGGCCGGGTTCGACGCGGCGAGTTGCCGGGCCGCTGTCTGGCCGTACGCGTGGTCGTCGGTGCCGCCGTTGACGGTGAAGTGACTCGACTCGTGGATCAGCGTTCCGGCCTTCGAGTCGGTGCCCGTGGCGGGCGCCGTCCAGAACGCGTTGCACAGGTAGATGACGTAGGGCTGGTCCGGGTAGACGTAGGCGTAGTAATCCTCGTTGCTGGTGCAGTCGAGCGTGAGGGTCTTGCTGGTCAGCTCGCTGGTGATCTTGCTGTAGGCCGAGGTCACCCGGGTGAACCGGGACGAGCTGTAGGTGCCGAACCAGGTGGTGTAGGCGCCTCCGCCGGACGGGTTCGCCGCCAGCCAGGTCTGGGACTTCTGCGAGTACGTCGCGGCGTTGGTGACGGCCGTCTTCAGTGCGGTCTGCTCACTCGTCGTACAGCCGCGGTAGGTGATGCTGACCGCGGCGGCGGCGACTTTGACCTGCTCAGTGGTGGTCGGTGCGGCGCCGGCCGCCTTGCCGGCGCCGCGGATGCCGGCGCTGGTGCGGACGGTGGCGCGACCGGTGTCGACCCGGAGCGTGTCCCGGGCGGCCCGCACCCGGGTCGATGCCAGAGCGACGGTGAAGGTGCCCGGCTGCGACAGGTCGTAGTCGTCCGCCAGGTCCACGGTCACGGCGTACGCGCCACCGGCGGGAATGTGGGTGTAGTCGGCGGCGGCCGGCGCCGCGAGCTTCGCCAGCTTGCCTCGATAGGGCACCGGTACGCCGTCCCTGGTCACCGCCAGGACCGCGTGGGACGCGCGTGCCTGCGGCAGGTCCCGGGAGAGGACGTCGACCGCCGACGATGACGTGTTCCGCACCGTGACACGGACAGTGAGGGCGCTGCCGGTCACCTGGCCGATCTGGACGGTCGTGGTGAGGCCGGCGGCGCCGGCGGCGGCCACCGCGCTCGCCCCGGCGGCGGCGCCTGCCGGGATGGCTATCCCGACAGCGAGGCACGCTGCCCAGAGCGGACGTCGAGAGATGCGCACGTGGTCTCCCTTCTCAGCCGTCGACTCCCCTGCGTGAAGCGGCCTGGGGGCAGGGAAGTCTCGGCAAAGACATCAATACTTCTCTATCAGGATGATCCTCTCTCCGCGTCGATGAACTTCTCTCATCCCTGGTGGGTCATATCGCGCGGCCGGATCGCGGCGGGGCCGGCCACCGGGGTTCGCCGTCCTGGCAGCGCTCTGCTCCGTACGCTGGGGTCTGATCCGGTGGATGGGGCGTCATGGCGCCGTCTTTCCCGCCGCCGGGGAGTGCAGGATCTCGGCCAGGAAGGCGTCGTACTCCTCAGTGGCGCCGGGCGGGGGCTGCCATTGATAGTGGGCGGACTCGATGACCACCCGGAACAGGATGCGCCCGGGCATGTCGTTGTCCTGCGGATCGTTGTCCCCGCCGGTCGGCAGGGTCCGGTCGCGGTATTTCCGGAACAGATGCCGGAAGTGTTCCTCGGCGTCGTCGGTGGTCGGCGCCAGAGCGTGTCCGCGTAGCGTCGCGCATTCGTACGGGTTGCCGAGTGCGGTGACCGAGACGGTGACTCGTGGGTCCCGGATCAGGTTGCGAGGCCAGCCGCGGCCCTGCATGCCGTTCAGCAGGACGAGGTCGTCGCGCAGGTCGACCCAGGTCGGGGTCACCGACGGGCTGCCGTCGCGGCGCACGGTGGCGACGTGGGCGAAGTTGGGTCCGGTGAGCAGGTCTCTCAGCTTCTGGTCCATCAGTTCTGCTCACCGCCGGTGAGCAGGGCGAGCAGCCCGGTGGGGGTGTCGTCGCCGAACATCATGGCGAGGTTGGCGTCCGATTCGGCGGCGAACTGCTCGCTGCGGGGGAACAGGGCCCGCTCGTATTCGGTCAGGGCGGCCTCCGGATCGCCGGGGTGCGCGGCGATGGCTCTGCCGAGTTCGGAGCCGTCGTACATGGCGAGGTTGGCGCCTTCGCCGGCGAACGGGGACATCAGGTGGGCGGCGTCGCCGAGGAGCGTGACGCCGGGGATCCGGTCCCAGCGGTGGCCGATGGGCAGGGCGTTGATCGGGCGGAGTACGGGTGCGGTGTCGCTTTCGGTGATCAGGGCGGTCAGTTCCGGTGCCCAGCCGTCGAACTCGGCGGCCACCCGTGCGGTGGAGTCGGCGGCGTCGATGCCGGCGATCCATTCCGGGGGCTTGGACAGGGCGATGTAGGAGTGCAGGATTCCGCCTGCTTCGCGGTGGGCGAGGATGCCCTTGCCGGGTGCGAGGGCGAACAGCGCGCCGGCGCCGACGGCTTTCGCGGCGGCGGGGTGCCGTTCGTCGGCGTCGCGCAGCCAGGTCTCGATGAAGGTGATGCCGGTGTAGCCGGGTTGCGCGGGGGACAGCAGCGGGCGGATCTGTGACCAGGCGCCGTCGGCGCCCACGAGCAGATCGGTGGTGACGGTCGGACCGTGGGCGAAGGTCAGCTCGTGGCGTCCGCCGCCGAGCGGCTCGACCCGGGTCACCTTGTGGCCCCAGCGGATCGTGCCGGCGGGCAGGGACGCGAGCAGGATCCGGCGCAGGTCGCCACGCAGGACCTCGGGACGCCCGCCGGCGCCGTCGTCGGGTTCGTCGAGAAGCACGTTGCCGTGCCGGTCCAGGACGTGGGTGGCCTCGCCGCCCGGGTGGATGATCGCGCGGAACTCGTCGGTGAGCCCGGCGTCGGCGAGGGCGCGCTGGCCGTTGTACTCGTGCAGGTCGAGCTGGCCGCCCTGGGGCCGGGCATCGGCCGACGCGTCCGCTTCGTAGACGGTCGCGGCGATGCCGTGCAGGTGCAGGACGCGGGCGAGGGTGAGCCCGCCGAGCCCGGCGCCGACGATGGTGACTTCGGTGGTCATCGTGACTCCTCGGATCGCTCATTTCTGGTACGCGGTACCAGTAACAGATTGGTACGGCGTACCAGTCATGTCAAGATGGGGTATGACGAAAACGGTGCGGCGATCCGAGCAGGGCAAGGGTGCCCGGACGCGGGAGCGGATCATCGACGCGGCGGTCCTTCTGCTGGACGCCGACGGGGAAGCCGGGCTCACCTTCCGTACGCTTGCCATGCGGTTGGAAACCGGTCACGGCGCCATCCAGTGGCACTTCTCGACCAAGGGCGACCTGATCGCGGCGGCCGCCGACGTCGTGGTCGGCCGCGCCCTGACCGGCGCGGCTCCCGGCGCCGGCGCCGGCGCCCGCGAAGCGATCCGCGCCGTGGCACTGGCCGTCTACGACGTGATCGGGGCGCATCCGTGGGTCGGCGACCAGTTGGCCCGGCCGCCGTGGGCGGGGGCGATGCTGAAGATCTTCGAGCGCCTCGGCCGGCAGGTGGTGGCGCTCGGTGTTCCCGCGGAAGCCCGGTTCACCGCGACGTCGGCGCTGCTGATCCACATCGTCGGCGCCGGCCGCCAGGAAGCGATCAACTCCCACTCCCTGCAGGCGCGCACCGACCGGCAGGACTTCCTCGACGACCTGGCCGCGCACTGGGGGCAACTCGACGCCGGAGAGTACGCGTTCACCCGGACGATGGCCGACCAGCTCCGCGGCCACGACGACCGCGCCGAGTTTCTCGCCGGCGTCGATCTCGTCCTCGCCGGCATCGAGCACCTCGAGCACGCCGCGGCCGGTCACGTGCCCCGGCCGTCCACCCACGCACGGCGCTGACCGGCGATCACCTGGCCGATCGTGCCACGCCTGCATCGAACCGGCATGTGCCGGAGGGCGCCGCAGCACTGGTGCGGATCCGCCGGCCGCGGTGACGGGTCGTCACGGCGCGGGTGGGAAACGCAGGATCCGGTCGTCGGCCGCCGCCGGGGTGCCCCGGCCGTCCCGGTTGCTGGTGGTCACCCACAGGGCGCCGTCCGGGGCGCGTTCGACGGTACGCAACCGGCCGTACCGGCCCTGGAGCAGCGCGACCGGGGTGCCCGCGCCACCGGCGCCGTTCAGCGGGACCGACCACAGCCGCTGGCCCCGCAGCGCGGCGACGTAGAGGGTCTGGCCGTCGATGGCGGCGCCGCTCGGTGACGCCTCGGCGGTGCTCCACACCACGATCGGGTTCCGGAAACGGGTGTCGGTGCTGGTGCCCTCGACCGTCGGCCAGCCGTAGTTCCCGCCCGGGACGATCAGATTGACCTCGTCCCAGGTGTTCTGGCCGAACTCGGCGGCATACAACCGGCCCTGCGCGTCCCAGGCCAGACCCTGCGGGTTGCGGTGGCCGAGGCTGTAGACCAGTGAGCCGGGGAACGGATTGCCGCTCGCCGGGACACCACCGTCCGGGCGCATCCGCAGGATCTTGCCGTTGCGGCTCTGCTGGTTCTGCGCGTTCGACGTCACCCCCGCGTCGCCCACCGTGGCATACAGCATGCCGTCCGGCCCGAACGCGATCCGGCCGCCGTCGTGGATGCTCGCCCGGGCCAGGCCGCTCAGGATCACCTGCTGGCTGCCCGGCGTGTCCAGACGGAACCGGGTGATCCGGTTGTCGGAGGCCGAGGTGAAGTACACGTACACCAGATTGTCCTGCTCGAACGTCGGCGAGACGGTAAGGCCGAGCAGACCGGCCTCGCCGGTGGGGGAGACCCCGGCGATCGTGGTGACGGTGACCGGCGCACTCCCCGGACGCACCCGCAGGACGCGGGCGCTGGTGCGCTCGGCGACGAGCGCGCTGCCGTGGGGCAGGAAGCCGAGGCCCCACGGGACGGTCAGCCCGGTGGCCACGACCTGGGGATCGGTCAGGTCGGGTTCCAGCGCGGCGGCGGCGTGCGGGGCGGCCAGCAGAGCGGCGCCCAGAGTCAGCGCGGTGAGCGTGCGGAACATGTACACCTCCCATTAATCGGCGCATATCAATCTAGTTCGCCACGCGAGTTGTCGCGAATTGAGCCGAATCCGCCGTCTGTCCCTCGCTGAAGTGATTCAGATCAACAGCGCTGCGCGGCCGTCCGCAGTAGCGTGGCGGCGTGTCCTTGAAAGCAGATCTGACCAGCGCCGACCTCAATGAGATCCGGCAGTCCGCTCTCGGCGCCGCCGACCCGCTCGGTGTGGCCGCTGACCTGGCCGACGCCGCTCGCGACGGGCGCCTCGCCGACCCGCAGGATGCCGGCCTAGCGCTGACCCTCGCCGCGGAGATCGCCGAGAGCCGCTCCAAGCTCGACGCGGCGCTGCGATACGTCGACGGAGCCTTGGAGGCGTACGGCAAACGCGACGACAGTCCAGCCGCCGGAGCGCGCGCGCTCCGGGCACGGATCCTGTTCCGCGCCGGTCGCGGCGATGAGGCGTTCGCCGAGATCGAGCCACTGCGCCCGCTGCTCACGCAGTATCCGGATGCCCCCGCCTACATCACCGCGGCCCTGGCGGTCGGCAATCGCGGCCGTGAGGCGGAGACGTGGCTGACCGAGGCGGTGCAGGAGGTGCTGGCCGAGCGCGGCGCCACCGAGCCGGCCGACGCCGACGACGCCGGAGTGCTGTTCTTCCTGCTGCAGCAGCGCCACCGGTTGCGGCACGCGCTGGGCCGTCAGCACGACACCCACGACAACCTGGCCGAGCGCCTGGAGACCAGACTGGCGAACGCGTCCGCCCGCGCGGCGACCGCCCCCGCCGAGGACCTGGTGTTCTGGCCCCGGCCGGAGTTCGACCGTCTGGCGAAGCAGACCGAGGTGTACGGCGCGACCTGGGACGAGCACCGCGCCCGCCTGGAGCGCGAACTGGTCCGCCTGGCCGGCACGGGCCGCGCCGATCTGGCCGTGTTCCCCGGCTCGGTCGACGCGCTGACCAGGCAGGCCGGAGTGGGCGGCGATCCGGTGACAGGGGAGAACCGTTCCGCCTACGCCACCACGCTCGCCACCGGCGCCGCCCGCATCCCGTGGCCGCCGGAGCGCAACGGCTCCTGCTGGTGCGGGTCGGGCCTCAAGTACAAGAAGTGCTGCCTGCCTCGGTCCCGCAGCTGACGATTCTCTGACGAAGCGGCGGGCAGGCTTGGCCGCCGCTTCGTCTCGTCCGCCGGCTGCCGGGCAGCGGACGAGCCGTCGCGGGTCCTGCCACCTGGGCAGGCCACGATCGCGCTCAGTTTGTGGGTCGGCCCCCGTTCGGCCGTCTTCCTCTTCCTCGGCCGGGATCGGCGGGCTTGCGGCCCAGCGATTCGTCCGGCGGTTTCCTTCCCGGCGCCTGAATCACCGGTGCGAGCGGGTTCACCGCTGCGGTCGCCGATGCGCTCGGCCTTCGGATCGTCACCCACACGCTGGCCCGAGCCATGCTTACACGGTGCGCGCCTCTCAGCGCGGCCGCCCCTGGTCCTGTGGCTTCTTGGTCGGCCCTGGTCCTTCGGCTTATTGGCCGGCCCTGGTCCTGTGGTTTTCCGGCTGGGTCTGTTCTTGCGGCTTCTTGGCCGGCCCTGGTCCTACTGCCTTCCGGCCGGCCCTGGTCCCGCGGCCTTCCGGCCGGCCCTGGTCCCGCGGCCTTCCGGCCGGCCCTGGTCCCGCGGCCTTCCGGCCGGCCCTGGTCCCGCGGCCTTCCGGCCGGCCCTGGTCCCGCGGCCTTCCGGCCGGCCTCGGCCCGGCAAGGCGCGAGGGGTAAGGACTCTTCAGGGAGCTGCGAAGCGCCATCGTTTCCCGGCCACTGCCGACGAGCGTGTGTCCGCACGGGCCTCCCGAGACGAGCGGGTTTCAGCCGCGAGCCACGCGAGGGGATCCGCGGTGGCAGGTCCGTCAGCCCCTTCGTCGAGGTGAGCCGGCGCACTTCTTGCCGCTTCGACCGACGACCTGCCCCACCCAGGCGCCCGGCGGCTCCCCGCTCATGCGCCGCTTCCGACCGGGACGGGGGTCCGTGCCGTGAGCAGGGGATACCCGCCCACCGCGCGCAGCACACGAGCGGCCCGCGTCCCCGGATGCGCGGTGAGCGCCTCCAGCAGCGCGGCCGTGTCGTGCGGACGCCCCGGACCATGCCGCAGCAGGCTCCTCAGCGGCACCTCGTCATCGCCCGGTTCGGTTGCCGCCGCCGCGACCAGCTCGTCCCGGTCCACCCCGGCAAGCAACCGGCGGATGCCGTCGTAGAGTTCGGCGGCGCCGCCGGTCAGATGCGGATAGGCCTCGGCCACCTCGAACGTCGTGACCATCGCAAGCAACACATCATCGGTACGGGTCACCCGGCCGTGCCGCTTCGCGACGTCGTCGGCTTCCAGCGAGGCCCACAGGACAGGATCGGCCGCGTAGTTGACGTTCGCCCTCGTGAACAGCGAGATCAGAAAGTCACGTGGGCCACGCCCGCGGTACTGCTGCCGCCCGATCAACCTGTCCCGAACCGCCCCCAGCGCCTCCGGGAGCCGCTCCGTGCGCCCTGGCAGCTGCCCGGTCCTCAGCGCCCGCCGCACCGCTTCGACATCAGCCCCGCAGAACCGCAGCAGAGTCACCGCCCCCGTACCCGGATCGTCGAGAATGGTCGCCAGCAACTGCTGCGAAGTGCGCTTACCCGAGTGGTACGCGGCACACCGCACCAGCGCCGCACGCAGCCCCGCGGTGAGCGCCAGCGACTCGTGTCCCCGGATGACCGCAGCCACCGGCGGCGCCGGCCCGTCACCGATCACCCGTTCCCGAAGCACCGCCCGAAGCACGGCCGGCGTGATGTCGAAGACCCCCAGCAGCTCCGTGATCTCCGGCGCGGCGACGGCCATCCCCGCCAGCAGATGAACCGTGCCGAGCTCCTCACGGGCAGCAGCCCGGGCAGAGGCGAGAACTGCGGGAAACCGGTCATCCCCGGTGAACGTGACAGCCATGCAGAGAAGGCTATGGACCCCGGCCACCAGGCACTTCTGCCTACGAGCCGAACTCGCCTCTACCAAAGGGCATAGTCCCGCCTCCCACCCGGCAACCCTCCCCGGGCCGGCTCGCCCTCGGAGAGCGGCGGGCCCGACAACTCGCAGGCGCTGCCAAGCGTCTCCCGGCACCCGCTCCCGAGTCTGGGCCGTTACAGAACGAGACGGCAATGAGCGTGGTGACGGCAAGAATACGAACCGGCATATGCAAACCCTTGCAAGAACTGGAGCTTGATCGCACCAGCCGCGACGCAGGAAACAATGCAGAAGAAAGAAAACGGTCATCATAATTAACGCCGGCCATCGCACAGAAACCACCACAAGCCTTGCCCGAAACGCACCCGCCGAGTGAAACCGCCACCCACGCCCTGCACCGACCACACGAATTCATCAAAATTCCACCGCGAGCCGCTCAGGGAGCCCGAGGTCGGCACACCCGCCGCGACCAGAATCGAGACCAAGGCGATCCGGCCGATGCGACAGCCGTGGCGGCACACGACGGTTCGTTGTTGTCGGCCGGTGGTGCAGGCGGCGGGCAGTCGCCGAGCCCCAACCGATGAGGCCGATGAGACCGATGAGTTTGCGGAATCCACCGCTGCCGCGGGTCTCCGGTCGCTCCCGGCAGCCGACCGGCGTCTTCGTGAGCAGTGGGTCGCCCATCGAGGGCAACCATCTCACCGGTACGGCGGCAACGGTGGAGATCGACTGGTGGTGGCCGCCGGCTGACCGGCCACAGTGGTGAAGGCGGCCCGTCCTGGTCCTGCCGCCGTGGTGAAGCTGGCCCGTCCTGGTCCTGCCACAGTGGTGAAGTCGGTCCGTCCTGGTCCTGCCACAGTGGTGAAGGCGGCCCGTCCTGGTTTTGCCGCCGTGGTCGACGGTGCAGCCCAACCCACCGTCGTTCGCACTGGTTTGCTCGTAGCAGTGAGGTGGCCAGCGGAGAACACACCACTGGTGGCAGGCCTCGACCGCCGGTGGTGAACGTTCGTTCGACTATGGTCATGACTGGGCTGGCCAGCGGAAATCCTGCCGCAGCGACGGAAAGCGAAGCCGATGGGCCGATCGCAGTGGCGCAACTGGCCGGCCTGCGGACTGCGGTAGCCGGAACCGTGACCACCGAGTCGGCCGAACCCCTCGCGACCAGCGCAGTGGTGGTTATGGGTATCGCAGCTCTGCGAGCGACTGTGGGGGTGACCGTCGGCGCTGATCTGGTGGTGGCCGCCACTGACGCAGCTGTCGGCCAGGTCGCTGAAGGCGGCTCAGGGATCTTCCAAGATGGCGTCGTCGGTCGAGTCGCGGCGGCCGGCGTGGGCTGGACCGCTGCGGTCGCCGATGCCGCTGGCATCGCGGCCATGGCTAACTCGATGGACGGACCGCAGGCGGTTGCCGCACTTGGTGGCGCGGGAACGTCGGCGGTTGCCGCACTTGGTGGCGCGGGAACGTCGGCGGTTGCCGCACTTGGTGGCGCCGGAACGTCGGCGGTCGCCGCATCTGGTGGCGTCGGAAGGCCAGTGGTTACCGCACTTGGCGGCGCGGAAACGTGGGCGGTCGCCGCATCTGATGGCGTCGGAACGTCGGCGGTCGCCGCATCTGGTGGCGTCGGAAGGCCGGTGGTTGCCGCACTTGGCGGCGCGGAGACTTCGGCGGTCGCCGCACCTGATGGCGCAGGAACGTCGGCGGTCGCCGCACCTGGTAGCGCCGGAACGACTGCTGCCGGCGAACTGGTGGGTGAGGGGTCAGCCGCCACGGCGGGCGCCGAAGCCCGCAAAAGCGCTGCCTCTGGCGGCAGGCCATCCCTCCGCGCAGCCGCAGCCCCTCGCGGCCCTGGGACCAAAGGAAGCCGTCGCGGTCCGGCGCCTGACGAAGCCGGTCGCGGCGGTGGAGGCGACGGAACTGGTTGTGGGCCTGGAACTGAGCGAGCGTGTGGTGCGTCGGGAGCCGACGGGGCGTGCCGCGCCCCCGTGAACGATGGAGCCGCCGGGTGAAGGCGGCGTAGCTTCTCGGCGTGACGGCGCTGCAAACCCCAAGCGCGGCGCTTCTCGTGATCGCGGCGGAATTCTTCACGCTCCGCAGAATAGTTACGAGACGCGGTTCGGTTGCGTATCGAGGCGATTTCCGCCCTGCTGAACAGCGACCCCTGAACCATGCACGAATTATGCTCCACCCCGATCGGCAACTGTCAGTGTTCGATCATGCCAAAATCCGCTCCGGAATTCTTGAACCGAAGGCTGGAAAAGGTGAGTCGCGCGGATGAGAGAATCAGCCCTGACAGCGATATTCCACCTGTGTGCCGACCTGGAGCGGTGACGGTTCGATGATGTTGACGGTGGCGGTTTCGGTGGCTTTGCCTGTGCCGCTGAACGTCCATGCGAGGGTGAGGGCCGCGGTGCGCTGGCCGCTTCCGACCTGTTCGGTGAGGATCGCGCCCGGTGGAGCGTCCGAACGGAACCACTGGTAGCGGATCACCCCGCTCCGGCCGTTGGTGCGAACGGTGGCGACCACGTCGACGGTGACATCGCAACGGTTCCCGGCGGGCTGGGGGACCGCCACGGTGACGCCCTCCACCTCCAGAGGGCTGAGCCGCTGCCAGATGTAGAAGCCGACCACCCCGATCAGCACGAGAGTCAGCAAACTGGAGACCAGCGATACCAACCTGCGCCAGATCGGACGCTTTCGGCGGGCCGCGGTCCCCGCCGGCCAGGCGGGAGCACCCGCGGGAGCCGCCGGCACCCCTGGGCCGAACCGGAGCTCGTTCTGGGCACGAACGGTCGGAACCGAGCCGTCGACCGGCGAAGTCGGAGGGTGGTAGGCCGTCGGTTCCGGCCCGGCCGGATGCGTGGGAAGGTCGGCGGGCCCGAGGCTGACGGTCTGACCCGGATCGCCGAGGCCGACCGCCGATGGACCGAGATGAACGGTGGCGTCTCCGAACGAAGCCGTCGGCTGCGGGGGATTTCCCATCGATTGCCCGAGATACGCGGTGGGTTGCCCAGAATTTGCGGCGGCCTGTCCGGCAGCTTGACCGAGATGGCCGGTGGCCCCGCCGAACTGGTTGGCGGCTTGGCCGTAGGAGGAGCCAGGCGGGCCCGGCTGGGCCACGAAATGGCCGGACTGCGGTGAGGACTGGCCGAAGTGAGCGGTGGCGTCGCCGTAGTGGACGGTGGGCCCGCCGGGTTGAGCGACAGGCTGCCCCGACTGCGCAGCGGACTGACCAGCCTGGGCGACAACGTGGCCCGGTGGAACGGCAGGCTGACCAGGCTGAGCGACGACTTGACCTGAGTGGACGCCAGGCTGACCCGGGTGGGCGCCAGGGTGGCCAGGGTCGGCGGCGGGCCGGCCGGGATAGGCGGCAGGCCGGCCCGGAAGGGTCGGCCGGCCGGGGTCGGGGGCGGGCTGGGCGGTGGCATCCGGCTGGGGGAGGGGAGTGCCCAGATACACCGTGGGACCCGGCAGGTCCGCGGCCGCCCAAGGGTCGTCCGGGGCCGGCATGGCCGGGTCGTCGAAAGGCTCCTCCGGGCGGTTCACTCCGCCGCTCCCCGGTTCGTCACCTGCGTGGGCACCGGCGCGCTCCTAACCAGGGGTGCAGTAGTTGTTGAGGGTCACGTACGCGGTGGACGCCGATCGCCCGGTGTTCTTCGCGGCGTCGACGGCGACGACGGTGATCGGGATGCGGGTGGTCGTCTTCGGGCCGGGCAGCGGACCCAGCGTCCCCTGGAAACGGCCCCGCCCGATCGACGTCATCCCGACGGAGCCGGTGGACCCGTTCAACGTGTAGCGGAACGTGACGGTGAGATCTCCCGCCGCGCTCACGTCGTCGGTGACGGTGACGGCGACGGCGCTGGACCGGTAGCCGTACGGGCAGCTCTCCCCTTCGATGACCGCCGGGTTGGCGCTGACCGTCCCGACCGTGGGCGCCGTCGTGTCGGCCGGGGTGGGTGAGGTGCTCACCGAGGGGCTGGGCGACGCCGGAGCCGACTTGCTGGGCGTCACGGACGGCGACTTGCTGGGCGTGCTGCCGCCGCCGGTCGGCGAGGAGGAGACAGGGGGGTCCGACGGTGAGGGGCCGGCCGTGACGGACGGCCCGGCCGATACGACCGGCGGTGTGACGCCCGGCGGGGCGGCCGCCGGAACGGGTGAGGGAGAGGCGGGGGCCACCGGCCCGCCCGAGACGACGGTCTCCTCCTCGGCGGCCGACGCGTACTGGTAACCGGCTCCGCCGATCAGCAGGGCCACGATCACCGCGCCGCCGGCGACCGCCGCCCAGGTCCGGTTGCTCCGAGCGCTGCCCGCGGTGGCCCCGAGCGTCGTGGTGGCGACCGCGGTGGCGCCGGCGTTGCCGTCCGGGAACGGCCACAGCGCGGCCAGCAGCGCGGCGCGGCGGGCGAGTTCCCGCAGCCCGCGGTCCTCCCAGTCCGCGCCGTAGGCGGCGCCGGCCACCTGTTCCAGGATCTCCAGGAAGGCGAGCGCGTGCGGCGGCCGGTCGCCGGGCTGTTTGGCCAGGCCGTGCCGGAGCAGGTCGTGCACCGGCTCGGGGGCGGGGTCGGTCGGGATGGGCGCGTTGGTGTGCTGCTCGTGGAGGGCGAAGAGGTTCGCCCCGTCGTACGGCGGCCGCCCGGTGAGGCATTCGAAGAACGTGGCGGTGGCGGCATAGATGTCGCAGGCGGGGGTGGCGGGCGCGCCGGTCCACTGCTCGGGGGCCATGTAGCGGGGTGTGCCGGTGACGACGGTGCCGGTGCCCTGACCGACCGGCGTGGCGATGCCGAAGTCGGCGAGTTTGCTCAGCCCTTCACCGGTGACCAGCACATTCTCCGGCTTGTAGTCGCGGTGCACGACACCGTGGGCGTGGGCGGCGGCGAGCCCGGAGAGGGAGCCTTTCAGGACCGTGAGCGCCGCCTCGGGGGTGGTGGGGCCGTGCTCGCGCAGCATCTGCCGCAGCGACACCCCGTTGACCAGCTCCATCACGATCGCCGCGCCGTCGGCGGACTCGACGTACTCGTACAGCCGGGAGACGTTGGGGTCGTCGATCTCGCCGAGCAGCTGGGCCTCGCGCCGGAACGCGGCCCGGAACGCGGCCTCGTCGCCGAGCACGTGGGTCAGGTACTTGATCGCGACCGCGGTGCCGGTCTCGTCGTGGGTGGCGAGCACGACGCTGCCGGACGCGCCGGAGCCGAGCCCGCGAACAGTCGTGTAGCCGGTCAGCTCCCAGCTGCTCATCGAAGAGACTCCACCGTTCAGGGGCGGATGCCTACCTCCGCCGCGCCGCTCATTCTGGTCGCGACCAGGCTAGTAGGCATCCGCACATCGGGTGTTTTCAATGAGCCGAAGAGGCCACGTCGATCGCGTCGATCTCCGCGTAGTTGGCGCCCTTGGCGTACGAGATGAGGTTGTCTCCGGCCCGCAGCGTCACCTGCCGTTCGCTGACCTGCCAGTTGTCCCAACCGGTGACCGGATAGTCGACGCTGCCGGCAGCCGCGCCGTTGACGGTGAGGCGGTGGCTCGCCGCGCCCCCGTCGGACCCGTTGGCGTAGCGGGTGGAGAGCCGGTATTCACCGCCGCGGGGGACACGGACGGTGAAGGAGACCCGGCTGTCGTCGAAGTCGATCCCGCCGACCACGGCGCCGTTGCTGGCGCCGCCGGCCGCGTACCGGGCGTTGGCCCGCGCGAAGTCGGCGTCCTCCGCCTCGTACCGGATGGCGGCGCCCTCGACGACCGGCCGTCCGTCGAGCCAGTCGAGTCGCCGCGAGTACATCGCCCGGTACTCGAACCCGGCGTTCCAGCCGTGGAAGACGATCCGGTCACGCCCGTCCGGTCCGGTCACCACGTCCTGGCCGCCAGGCCCGCGGACCGCTCCGGCGAACGCGTCGGTGGTCATCAGCGGCGAGGCGGCCTTGGTGTACGGCCCGCGCAGCCGGTCGGCGGTGGCGTAGCTGCTCACATAGCTGCCGTTGCCGAAGAAGTTGGCCGAGTAGAACAGCACGTACCGGCCGCCGCGCTTGACCAGCGTCGGCGCCTCGACGAGGGTGCCCTCGAACGGCTTGTTCTGCTTGATCAGCGGGGTCTCCGCGCCGACCCGGCGCAACCCGTCGGCGCTGACCTGCTGCAGGCGCAGCCAGGTGTCCTGCCGGCAACAGTTGCCGTCGTTCTTCCACAGGAGGTAGCGGCGCCCGTTCTCGGTGTACGACGACGCGTCGATGGCGCCGCCGATCTCCGGGGTGCAGACCAGCGCGGTGTCCTGCGGGGTGAACGGCCCGCCCGGCGTGGTGGCGGTGGCCGCGCCGATGCACTGCTTGCCGGACGCGTCGTCGTGCGCCGTGTACCACATCACGAAACTGCGCGGCCCGGTGGCGAACACCTCGGGCGCCCAGACGCCGCGGTCGCCGGTGCCGCCGGGCGGGAAGGTCCAGTCCGGGTCGACCCAGGCGCCCAGCTCGGGCAGCGCGTCGCTCTCCTGCACGGTCCAGCTGACCAGGTCGGTGGAGGTGGCCCACCGGATGTTCCGGCCGTCGCTGTTGGTGGCGTAGGCGTAGTAGGTGCGGCCGACCTTCATCACGTCCGGGTCGGCGAAGTTCTGATCGATGACCGGCCCGGATCCGGCGGGCGCTGCCGGGGCGGCCAGCGGGGCGGCGGCCATGACCAGAGCCGCGAGGACGGCGGGGAGATGGAGCACGTGACCTCCACGTAGGTGTCGGTGGTGAGGAGATCGCCGTACCCTCGTCGGGGTGAGCATCGGCAAGGGCGACCTCGCGCCCGATTTTGAACTCCAAGACCAAAATGGCACAACCCGGCGGCTGAGCGAGCTGGTCGCCGGCGGCCCCGTCGTCCTCTTCTTCTACCCGGCCGCGATGACCCGTGGCTGCACCGCGGAGGCCTGTCACTTCCGTGACCTGGCCGCCGAATACCGGGCGGCAGGCGTCCAGCGGGTCGGCATCAGCAAGGATCCGGTGGAGAGGCAGAGGGAGTTCGCGGAGGCGCACTCCTTCGACTACCCGCTGCTCTCCGATCCGGACTCGGCGACCATCGAGGCGTACGGGGTGCGGCGCAAACTCAGTCTCGGCTCGCTGAGCACCAAGCGGATGACGTTCGTGATCGGGACCGACCGCCGGATCCTCGACGTGATCCACAGCGAGCTCGACATGAACCAGCACGCCGCTGACGCGTTGCGGGTGGCGAGCGCGGCCACCGCCTGAGTCACTTCTCGAAGCGGTGGAAGGCCGAGCAGAGCCCGGCCAGGACGAGGGCGAAGACCGGAAGCCAGAGCAGACGGTGTACGGGCCACGCCCCGGCCGGCTCGTCGAGCAGTCCCGGCAGCGGCCCGGCGAGCAGCCCGGCGAAGCTGACCAGCAGCAGCGCGCTCTGGTGCCAGCAGTACACGGTCATCGCCGCCAGGTTGAGCCCGGCGACCGGCGCCCACACCGCCGGCCGCCGCAGCCATCCCGCGAGCCGGTCCCGGACCAGCAGGAACGCGCCGAGCTGCGCGGCCGCCAGCGCCAGGGCGAACAGCGACGGCGGGTCGAGATTGGACCAGCCGTCGCCGGGCACCCCGACCGCGCTCGCCGGATAGCCGGCCAGCAGCACCAGCGCCGCCCCGGCGGCGACACCCGCCGGCAGCAGCACGAGACCGGTCCGGCGCGGCAGGACATCGCGGGCAAGAGCCATGCCGAGCAGGTACGGCACAGCCCAGCCACCCACCGTCGCGACCGGGTGCAGCCACGCCGCCGTGCCGAGGTGCCGGGCCACGTCGCAGCACACGACGAGCGCCACCGGGGGCAGCAGCGACCACAGTCCGTAGCGGCTCACGGCGGCCCGCAGCAGCGGCGAGAGCGCGGTCAGAGCGATGAGGACCAGGAGAAACCACATCGGGTGTACGAGCAGCGACCGCACCACGTGCAGGGTGCTGTCCGGCGCCCCGGTGACAGTCAGCAGCAGCCAGGCGGGCAGCCACACCGCCGCGAGCACCGCCACCGGCCGGGCCAGCCGGCCGAGCCGGGCGCCCAGCCACGACAGGTTGCCGCCGGTCCGGCTGCCCCGGGCGGCCGCGTAGCCGCCGGCGAAGAAGAACAGGCCGAGGGTCTGCAGCAGCCACGTCGCCGGGATCAGCGCGGGCCGGCCCTGCAGCGGGCTCGCGCCGTGCCACGCCGACGGCCGCGCCGGGTCGCTGACGATCGCCGAGACCAGCCAGTGCCCGAGGACCACGCCGAGGATCGCGACGGCCCGCAGCGCGTCGACGGTCCGGTCCCGGTGCGCCGGGGTGGCCGCGGCGATCCGTGCGGCGAGGCTCATGACAGTCCTCCGGCGACCCGGGTGAGCGCCGCCAGCGAGTCGGTGCCCGGCGACAGGTAGTGGTCGTGGTCGTGGACATCGGCGGCGGGGAACGGGCGGGCGCCGAATCCCGGGTCGGACGGCGCCGTGCCGTGCCCCAGCCCGAGCATGTGCCCGGCCGGCAACCAGCCGACCCAGTCCCGCTCGCTGAGGCCGGCCCACACCCGCGCGCCGGTCCGCAGCGCGGCGACGTCGTCCACGCCCATGCCGGGGCTGCCGAACACCGCGATGTCGGTCACCCGCGGGCTGAGCCGGGGCGCGGCGTGCCCGATCACGGTGGACCCGTAGCTGTGCCCGAACAGCGCGATGGTGGCCTGCGGGCGGACCGCGACCAGCCCGTCCACGAACGTCACCAGCGCGTCCGCGCCGGTCTCGGCCAGGTTCGCGCGGGCGGCCTCGTCGGCGCCCTGCGGCGTGTCGTAGCCGAGCCAGGCGATCACCGCGAGATCGTCCGAGGCCGCGGCCCGTCGCAGGTCGGCGGCCCACACCGCCGGTGAGCGGTACGCCTGGCCGCCCACACCGCGCCAGAAGTTCTGCAGCCGGTTGCGCATGCCCGGCACCAGCACGACGATCCGCCGCGCGGTCGTCAGGTCGCCGGACACCTGGGCCACCCGGCCCCGGCCGCGCGGATCGAAGAGCAGGAAGTCGCCGTCCGGCCGGTCGATCCCGGCCGCGAGCATGGCCCGCCGGTTCGCCTCGTACCGCAGCGCCGGCGGGGCGCCGTCCAGGTTGCCGACCACCCCCGGGTGCGCGGCGGCCAGCGCGTGCCGGTCGCTGTCGGACCGGCCCGCGAACCAGTCCCGGGCCGCCACCGGATCCGGCGGGTACGGGTACTCGGCCCGCCACGCGGCCACCCCGGGCGGGGGCGGCGCCGACGCGGTGGCGGGCGGGGCCAGGACCGAGCCGGCGGCCGGCGCCAGGATGACCGCGGTCACCGCCAGGATCGTCCGCAGCCGCTTGATCAGATTCATGGCCATCACGGTGCCGGGGCAGCGGCGCCGTCACATCGGCCCGTGGATCACAGTGAAGGTGGCCCGCGGGCGTAGTCCCCGGAGCCGATGCCCGCCCGATCTTGCGTCGATACAGTCGGCCGCATGTCCACCGTACGAAGCCGGATCGGCGCCGTGCTCGCCTGGATCGGCGCGCTGCTCTTCCCGCTCGCCCTGTTCACCGCGACCAACATGCAGGGCGGCAGCGGGCTCCTGAACGGGCTCGCCCTCGTCGCGGCGGTGTTCCTGCCGATCCCGCTGGCCCGCCGATCGCCGGCGGCGGCCCTGTCCGTGCTGCTCGCGGGTGGTGGGACCGTCGCCGTGCTGGCCATCTCCGGCAACGTCCCGGCGCGGGCGGTGCTTTTCGTCTTCGCCGTCTTCGCCGACATCATGGCCGGCAACGTGGCGGCCACCAGGAGCCGGCGGGTGTCGATCGGGGCCGCCGTGGTCACCGCGACGGTCCAGGTCGCGCTGGTCCTGCTCTTCGAGAACGGCGGCGACCTGACGACGATCCCCACCCTCCTGATCCTCGGCGTCGTCACCGCCTGGGTGGTCGGCGACTCGGTGCGGCAGCGCCGCCGGCACGCCGAGGTCCAGCGGGAGCAGGCCGAGGCCCGGGCGGTGGAGGCGGAGCGGCTGCGGATCGCCCGCGAGCTGCACGACATGGTCGCGCACAGCATCGCCGTGATCGCCGTGCAGGCCGGGATGGGCCGGCGGGTCATCGACACCCAGCCCGCGGAGGCCCGGACGGCACTGGCGAACATCGAGGAGACCAGCCGGGACACCGCGGCGGCGCTGCGCCGGATGCTGGGCTCGCTGCGGCGTACCGATGCGGGCTCCGGCGCCGCGCCCCGGGATCCGGCGCCCGGCCTGGCCGACCTGGACGGTCTGGTGGCCCGCAGCGCGCAGGCCGGTGTGGAGGTCGGCCTGCGCCGCGACGGCGATCCGCGGCCGTTGCCGCCGGACATCGATCTGTCCGCCTACCGGATCGTGCAGGAGGCGGTGACCAACGTGATCCGGCATGCCGGTGTCGGCCGGTGCGACGTCGCGGTCCGGCAGGACGCCGGTACCCTGACCATCGAGATCAGCGACGACGGGCACGGCGCGAGCGGCAGCACCGACGGCAGCCGCAACGGCATCACCGGCATGCGCGAGCGGGTCAGCCTGCTCGGCGGCGAGTTCGACGCCGGCCCGCGGCCGGAGGGCGGCTTCCGGGTCCGCGCCCGCATCCCTCTGCCGGAGGCGGCCCGATGACGACAGCGAAAGCCACCCGGATGACAGCTGCGCGGACCAGGGGAGCGGCGGGAGGCGCGGGGGAGCCGGTTGCCGGGACGGCGGAAGGCGTGCGGGTAAGGACCGCGGGAGTGGCGGGAGGCGCGGGGGAGCCGGTTGCCGGGACGGCGGAAGGCGTGCGGGTAAGGACCGCGGGGCCGGCGGAGGGCGTGCCGGGGACGGCCGGGTGCGCGGTGCGGATCGGGGGCGGGCGGTGACCATCCGGGTGGTGCTGGCCGACGATCAGCCGCTGATCCGCAGCGCTCTGCGGGTGCTGATCAACGACGCCGCCGACATCGAGGTGGCCGGCGAGGCGGCCGACGGCGCGGAGGCGGTCCGCCTGGCCCGGGAGCTGCGGCCGGACGTGATCGTCATGGACATCCGGATGCCGGTGATGGACGGCATCGAGGCCACCGGGCACGTGACGGCCGGTCCGGAGCCGGCCAATGTGCTGGTGCTCACCACGTTCGACGACGACGAGTACGTCTACGCCGCGCTGCGTGCCGGGGCCAGCGGTTTCCTCGTCAAGGACATGGCGCTCGACGACATCCTGGGCGCGGTCCGGGTGGTGGCGGGCGGGGACGCGCTGATCGCCCCGAGCGTCACCCGCCGCCTGATCCACCAGTTCACCGCCGCGGCGGCCCCCGCGCGCCCACCGGCCCGCCGCCGCCCGGACGACACGATCACCGAGCGGGAGCGGGAGGTGCTGACGCTGGTGGGCCGCGGCCGGTCGAACGCCGAGATCGCCGGTGACCTGCACATCAGCCCGGCGACGGCGAAGGCCCACGTGGCCCGGCTGTTCACCAAGCTGGACGCCCGGGACCGGGTGCACCTGGTGATCATGGCGTACGAGATGGGCCTGGTCACCCCACCGGAGTGACCAGGCCCGGACGGTTCAGGAGGTCCGGCAGGTGAGCGTCGGCCAGGTCCAGTTGCCGCCGTGCTGGACGGTGAACCCGAACGAGTTGCCGTTGCCGTTCGGCCGCCCGGTCATCACGTTGCCGCTGGAGTCCCAGGTGGCGGCGACGTTCCAGGTGGCGGTGATGCGCTGCGGCGAGCTGACCGTCACGGTGACGATCCAGTTGCTGCTGCCGGTGACGGTGACCTGGCCGTTGAAGCGGTCGTTCCACTTCTGGCCCTCGCTGTAGGTGGCCGTGCAGCCGCCGCCACCGGGGTCGGTGGACGGGCTGGTGGACGGGCCGGGCGACGACGGGCCGGGCGACGACGGGCTGGGGTTGGTGGGCTGCCCGGTGTTCAGCTGGGCGAGCACCGCGTCGTACGCCGCCTTCTTCTGCCCGTTGCCGTTGAACAGCAGCGGGGTGCCGGAGGCGCGCCACGAGTCGCTGTCCCGCACGCCCCACACGGTGATGCCGGTGCAGCGGGACACCGCCTGGCAGGCCTGGACGATGCCGCGGTACTGGTCGGCCTGGCTCGACCCGGAGCCCTCGATGTCCAGCTCGGTGATCTGCACGTCGACACCCAGGTCGGCGAAGTTCTGCAGGGTGGTGTGGTAGTTGCTGGGCACCGGGTTGCCGGAGTTGAAGTGGGCCTGGAAGCCGACGCAGTCGATCGGCACGCCGCGGGACTTGAAGTCCTGGACCATCCGGTAGACGGCCTGCGTCTTCGCGTGCGACCAGTTGTCGGTGTTGTAGTCGTTGTAGCAGAGCTTGGCGTCCGGGTCGGCGGACCGGGCGGCCCGGAAGGCGGCCTCGATCCAGTCGTTGCCGGTGCGCTGCAGGTTGGAGTCGCGGCGGGCGCCGGAGGAGCCGTCGGCGAAGGCCTCGTTCGCCACGTCCCACGCGTAGATCTTGCCGCGGTAGTTGGTGACGACCTTGGTCACGTGGTTGAGCATCGCCTGCCGCAGCGACGAGCCCTCCATCCGCTGCATCCACCCGGGCTGCTGGGAGTACCAGGCGAGAGTGTGGCCGCGGACCCGCTTGCCGTTGCTGATCGCCCAGTTGACGATCTGGTCGCCGGAGCCGAACGAGAACTGCCCCTGGTTGGGCTCGGTGGCGTCGGGCTTCATCTCGTTCTCGGCCGTGATCATGTTGAACTCACGGTTCGCGATGGTCGAGTACTGCGAGTCGCTCAGCCGGCTGCCGGCGATAGCGGTGCCGAAGTAGCGGCCCCGCTCGGCGGCGGAGGCGCCCAGCGTCGTGCCGGCGCTGGAGGTGCCCTGCCACAGGATCGCGGTGCCCGCCGTCATGGCGACGACGATGCCGGTGACGGCGGCGGCGCGCCAGCTTCTCTGTCTGTTCATCGGGGGATGAGCCTCCTCGGCCACGGGGAACGGGCTACCGAAACTTACGGAAAGCTATCGGTAATTAGACGGCATCCTACGTGGACTTTTTCGCTGCAGATAGACGTCACTCGCTGAAAAGTGAGCGGAAGATTATCGAAACTATCGATGGAAAATCCGTTATGCCGGAGGGCGCGCCGGAGTCGGTGGTGGCGAGATCCGCGCGAACGTGTCCGAAGCTGTTTTCTTCTGTTGACTTCATGCATGCAAATAGTTCAGTGTGTTTGCAATGTGCCGTTGATCGAAGGGAAACAATCGATGCCGCGATTGCCCTGGAGGCCGTTGCTCCTCGCTGTCCTCCTGGTCCTCTCCAGCCTTGCCGTGCCCGCCGGCCCCGCCTCGGCCGCCGCGCCCGTGCACGGCCTCAAGGGCGAGTACTTCCGGATGTCCGCCCCGGGCGCCCGCGACTTCGCCGAGCTCGGCGGGATCGTCCTCGACCCGAACATCGACCTGCCCGGCCTGGCCGGCGCCTTCGAGTCGCTGACCGGGCGCACCGAGCACACCACCGCCCGCTGGACCGGGAAGATCACCGCCCCGGCCACCGGCGACTACACGTTCTCGATGATCGGCGACAACGGGTTCCGCCTCCTGATCGACGACCGGCCGGTGATCGACCACTGGGTCGGCGACTGGGACCGCGAGCAGGTCAGCGCCCCGGTGCCGCTGGTGGCCGGGGAGGCGCACGCCGTACGCATCGAGATGTTCCAGGACGTCGGCGGCGCGAACCTGTTCCTGCGCTGGTCGGGCGCCGGTCTCGACAAGCAGATCGTGCCGGAGAGCGCTTTCACGCCGCCGGACGGCTTCCAGATCTTCCCGGTCACGTTCACCGTCCAGCCCGACGGCCGGACGCTGATCGCCGACTTCGACGCGACCGTGGACCGCCTCGGCACGCTCGCCGAGCACCTCAGGGTCGAGGTCGACACCACCCCGTTCCCGATCGAGGGTGTCCGCAAGAGCCGCGACAAGGTCGTCGTCACGCTCGCCGAGAAGGTGCAGAAGAACCAGAAGGTCCGGGTCGGCTACGACGGAACCGGCGGCCTGGTCGTCGGCGGCGAGACCGTCCCGCAGGTGATCCGCTCCGCGGCGAACACCTCCACGCACCGGCTCACCACGCCCTGGGGCGACCGGGTCGACGAGCGCAACCCGCTGCCGGAGTACCCGCGACCGCAGCTGATCCGCAAGGACTGGCTCAACCTCAACGGGCAGTGGGAGTTCGCCGGAGCCGAGGCCGGTGAGCAGCCGGTCTTCGGGCAGCGACTGGCCGAGCGGATCACCGTCCCGTTCCCGGTCGAGTCGCAGCTGTCCGGCATCGAGCGGCGCGAGGACCACATGTTCTACCGCCGGCTCGTCACCGTCCCGCACGGCTGGACCGGCAAGCGGATCAAGCTCAACTTCGGCGCGGTCGACTACCAGGCCAAGGTCTGGGTCAACGGCACGCTGGTGACCGAGCACACCGGTGGCTACACGGCGTTCACCGCCGACATCACCGACGCGCTCAAGCGACACGGCCAGCAGGAGATCATCGTCGGCGTCACCGACGTGACCGGGCCGAACCAGCCGAAGGGCAAGCAGTCGCTCAACCCGGGCGGCATCGTCTACGAGCCGTCGTCGGGCATCTGGCAGACGGTCTGGCTGGAGCCGGTCGTCGCCGCCGGGATCGACGGGATCGTCACCACCCCGGACGTCGCCACGGGATCGGTCAAGGTCAAGGTCGACTCCACTTCGACCAGGGCTGCGACGATCACCGTCAAAGACAAAAAGGGCAGATCTGTTGGTACGGCCACCGGCCCCGCCAACACCGACCTCACCGTCAAGATCGCCAAGCCGCGTCTGTGGAGCCCCGACGACCCCTACCTGTACGACGTCGACGTGAAGCTGGGCGGCGACACCGTCCGCGGCTACTTCGGGTTGCGTGCGGTGGCCGTACAGAACATCGGTGGTTTTCCGAAGTTGACCTTGAACGGAAAGCCGATCTTCTCGCTGGCCACCCTGGACCAGGGGTTCTGGCCGGACGGCCTCTACACCCAGCCCAGCGACGCCGCCCTCCGGTTCGACCTGGCCGAGACCAAGAAGCTCGGCTTCAACGCGGTCCGCAAGCACATCAAGGTCGAGTCGGCCCGCTGGTACCGGCACGCCGACGAGCTGGGCCTGCTGGTCTGGCAGGACTTCGTGTCGGCCGACATCAACAGCGCCGCCGGCCAGGAGGCGTTCCTCAGCCAGGGCCGGGAGATGATGCGCCAGCTGCACAACTTCCCGTCGATCATCGGCTGGATCGTCTTCAACGAGGGCTGGGGCGAGTGGGACCGCACCGCGACCGGCCAGATCGCCACGCAGATCAAGTCCGAGGACCCGTCCCGGATCCTCAACGCGCACAGCGGCGTCAACTGCTGCTCGTCCAAGGGCGACTCCGGCAAGGGTGACGTGATCGACCATCACGACTACGTCAACAACGACCCGGCCTACCCGGACGCCACCCGCATCGCGATGGACGGCGAGCACGGCGGCTTCACGCTGCGCACCCCGGGGCACATGTGGCCCGGCCCGCCGGCCGTCATCTACAGCGGCGTCGCCGACAAGGCGGCCCTGACCGCCAAGTATGTCGACAACACCGAGCGCTACTACCTGGAGGCGGCCGCCAACGAGCTGTCCGGCTCGGTCTACACCCAGATCACCGACCTGGAGACCGAGCTCAACGGCCTCTGGACCTATGACCGCCGGGAGATCAAGGTCGACCCCGCGGCGGTACGGGCGGTCAACGCCAGGGTCATCGCGGCCGGCGCGGCGTCGGGGCAGGCCCGCACCTACCCCGGCCACGGCGACTGGAGCCTGGACGAGGGCAGCGGCACGACCGCCCGCGACAGCGGCGGCGACAGCCACCTGACCCTGACCGGCAACACCACGTGGACGCCGGGCGTGACCGGGTCGGCGCTGAAGTTCGACGGGGACGGCGACTACGCCGACACCGCCGCGCCGGTTCTCGACACCACGAAGGACTACACGATCGCGGCCTGGGTCACGCTCGACAAGCTGCCGGGCAACTACGCCACCGCGGTCAGCCAGGACGGCCGCCGCACCGAGAACCCGTTCTACCTGCAGTACGGCCAGGGCGCCTTCGCCTTCAGCACCCCCGGCGGCAACCGGGCCCGGCTGGTGACGACACCCGAGCTGAACCGCTGGTACCACCTGGCCGGCGTCCGTGACCACGCCACCGGCCAGATCCGGCTCTACGTCGACGGCGCCCGGGCCGCCACCGTGGCGGCCGGGCCCGACGTGGTCGGCACCGGGCCGCTGTCGGTGGGCCGGGCCAAGTACGCCGGCAACCGGGTCGACTTCTGGTCCGGCTCCGTCGACGGCGTGCACGCCGTCGACCGGGCCCTGACCGACGCCGAGGTCACCGCCCTCTACACCGCCCGCTGATCGACGGACCGGCGTCTCACCCCGTGGTGAGGCGCCGGTTCATCTCCTCGGCCAGCCGCTTGTTCAGCTCGGCGAGCTGCTGGTCGGTGAGTCTGCTCAGGTCGCCGGTCTGACCCGGCTGCTCCTGCTGCTGACGCTTCTGCTCCTCGATCCGCTTCAGCTCCTGCTCCTCCGGCGAGCCGGGCGCCGCGTACGCGCACCGGATCAGCGCCCCCTCGGCGGACTTGAGACAGGTCGCCTCCCGGCCGTCGACCTGCCCCCGCCCCTCGATGCGGTAGCGGATGCTCTGCTCGCTGCCGATCGTGGCGGTCCACGTGGTCCCGCCGGTCGGCACCACCTCGAACACCCGATCGGAGTTCCAGCAGCAGACGTCCCGGTACTCGGCCTTGATCAGCGCCACCACGGCCTCCGGCGACGACCACGTCGGATTCAGCCGGTGCACCGTCATCGGCGCCAGGCCCAGGCCGTTCTGCCGGGTCGGCACCGTGGACACCGCCACCACCGAGCTGGCCTCGCCCTGCGGGGTGAGCGGCGTGACGTACGCGCTGCCGGTCCCGTCGGTGAACCGCAGCGTGAACTCGGAGTTGTTGCCCTCGTTGGCGCCGTCGTCGGAGGCGTCCCACCCGCCGCGCTCGGCCCACCAGTCGGCGAACCCGCCGACCGCCGCCGTGCCCTCCCGCTGCCGCGCGGCCAGGCTGATCGGATACGTCGGCCCGGGGATCCGCGCCGTGTCGTTCGTGATCGTCAGCTGCCCGGTCCGTCCGTTGTAGAGCGCTGCCCCGGCCGGCCGCTCGGTCACCGTCAACACCCCGACCTGCCGTTTCAGCGGAACCACCACCATCGGGGTGTCACCGTCGCAGTACACGTAGACGTCCCGCTCGTCGAACCGCACCCACCGCTGCTCGTTCGCGATCAGGCGCCCCAGGTTGTGGCCGAACCAGCCGCCCACCCGCGCGCCGGCCGCCTCCAGGTCGAACGCGCACCGCTGCGAGCTGCGGCCGTTGCTGCCCAACGGCACCTGCTGGACCAGGCCCACCTCGTAGCCGGACAGCCAGCCACGCCGTTCCACCAGCGTGCCGAACCGGTCGGCGTCCGGCAGATAGGTGATGTCGAAGATCTCCCCGGTGACGTCACCCAGGTTCGGCGCGGCCTGCGCCTTGCCGACCAGATAGGGCGCGCGGGCGGCGAGGCCCGGCACCGGGTCGTCGACCACCGTCATGGCCGACGCGTAGTCACGATCCCGCTGGTACGAGTCGTGGAACAGCCAGCCGATGCCGAGCGCCAGCCCGATCAACGCGCCGAGGCCCGCCAGCACACCGACGTAGTCCGGCTGCCGTTCCCCGCGCCGCAGAGCGGCACTGATCAGTTGCGGCACCGCGTACAGCACCACCACCAGCAGGACCAGCACCAGCCACGGTGTCAGCTTGCGCAGCTCCCAGACGACGATCGTGGTGGCGTAGGACGCCCACCACACCACAAGGGCGATGATTCCGGCGAGCGGAACAACCCATCGCAGCGCACGACCCACCGAGACCTCCTCGCCACACCAGGTGAAGAACTTCGATTGTTCGGCACCGTGTCCAGCCGACCCCGGTTGGAGCCTCGGTTTCCCGGGTAGGGCGCACTCGTGCCCCAGGATTCGAGGACCGCTGACACCGAGGACCGTGCCCGTCTGGACCGGGAGGACCGGGAGGAACGCGAACTCATCCGTGAACCGGACGTCAACCAGGAGTCGAACCGGTCCGCCACCCGGCTGGAACTCTTCTTCGACCTGGCGTTCGTGCTGTTCGTGGCCGGCTGCGCGGACCTGCTCGCCAAGGACCAGACCGCCACCGGGGGCCTGCGGTTCGCGGCCGTCGTCGCGGTCGGCTGGTGGGCGTGGGCCAGCACCACCCTCTACGCCAACCGGTTCGACACCGACGACGCGATCTTCCGGCTGCTCACCCTGGTCGGCATGGGCGGCGTGATCCTGATGGCCGCGGCGGCCGGCCAGATCACCGGTCCCGCCTGGACCTGGTTCGTGGCGGGGTACGTGATCCTGCGCGCCGTACTCGTCGCCGGCTACCTCCGGGTGTGGCGGACCCTCCCGGAGACCCGGGCCGGGATCCTGCCGTACCTCCTCGGGCATGCCGCCGGAGGCGCGTTCTGGCTGGTGTCGCTGATGGTGCCGGCACCCGCCCGCTACGTGCTGTGGGGTGTCGGCGTCGTCGTCGACCTGCTCGGACCCGCGCTCAGCGCCCGCCGGCCGGACTCCCCGCCGCTGCACATGGAACACCTGCCGGAACGGTTCGGGCTCTTCGTCATCCTGGTGCTCGGCGAATCGGTCGCCGCCACCGTGCACGGCCTGCACGACGGAAAATGGACCTCCGGAACGACGCTCACCGGCGTGGCCGCGTTCCTGGTCGCCGCCGCCCTGTGGTGGTCCTACTTCGACCTGTCCGGCGGCGCCGCGAAACGCCGCCTCGTCCAGGAGGGCGGCGAACGCACCCGCGAGGGCGTGCACGACTTCTACGTGTACGCCCACCTGCCGGTCGCGGTCAGCCTGGCCGCCGTGGCGGTCGGCCTGGAACACGCCATCGCCCACGGCTCCGACGACCATCTCACCGCCGGCGCCCGCGGAATCCTCGGCCTGGGCCTGGCCGGCTATCTGCTCAGCGCCGCCGTCATCCAGGGCGTCCTGTCCCGCCGCCCCCGCCCCGCCCTGATCTGGCCCGGCCTCGGTGTCCCGGCGGTCGCCGCGATCATGCTGTTCGACCTGAGGCCGGCGGTGCTGACCGCCCTGTGCGCGGCGACCCTGATCGCCGGCGTCGCCACCGGCATCCACCAGCACCGTCAAGGCGAGATCAAGGTCGCCAAGGTCTGACCCTTCCGCACCGATCTTGATCGTTTGACCACCGCATCCGGTGGTCAAACGATCAAGATCGTGCCGCGGCCACGGGTCGGGTCAGCGGCCGGTCAGGGTCAGCGCCGCATCCACGATCGACACCGTGTCGATGCCGTGCAGCCGGTAGGCGTCGGCCAGGCTCGATGACTGACCGAAATCGGTCACGCCCAGGCATCGGATCCGGTCGCCGCGGATCGCCGCCAGGAACGCGAGCGTGTGCGGATGTCCGTCGTGGACGGTGACCAGAGGGGCCCGGTGGCCGTCCGGGAACAGCTCGGACAGGATGTCCCCACCCGTCCCACCGTCCCGCGCCCCGCGCTGCTGGAACGACCGGAACACCACGTCCGGGCTGGTCAGGCAGACGACGCCGGCGTTGACCCCCTCGGCGGCGAGCGCCGCGGCCGCCTCGATCACCTCGGGCATGATCGCACCGACCCCGACGAGGGTGACGTCCTCGGCCGGCGGCGGGTGCGCGGCGGGTAGCCGGTAGCCGCCGGCCACCGCCTGGCGGCGACGCCGTTCCCGCAGCGCCGGGTCGTCCGGCACGGCGCAGAGCCGCGGATCGACCGGCCGGGTGGAGAGCCGGAAGTACGCCGACGTGCCACCCGGGACACCGACCCGGCCCATCGCGTGCAGGAAACACCATTCGAGGTCCTGCGGGAACGCCGGCTCCCAGGCCACACAGCCGGGCTGTTCCAGGCCGATCGACGGCGTGGTGATCGACTGGTGGGCCCCGCCCTCGGGCGCGAGCGTCACCCCGGACGGCGTGCCCACCAGGATCGACTGGCCGCCCGCGTAGATCCCGTACGACCAGGGTTCCAGCGCCCGCGAGACGAACGGGTCGTAGATCGTCGCGATCGGGATGAGCCGCTCGCCCCACCGTGACCAGGTGGCGCCCAGCTCGCCGAGCAGCGACACCAGGTTGACCTCGGCGATGCCCAGCTCGATGTGCTGGCCGGTCCGGTTCTCCTGCCAGCGCAGCACCCGCTCGGCGTCGTCAGCGAACCAGTCGTGCCGGTCCTGGACGGCCCACACCCCGGTCTTGTTGATCCAGCCGCCCAGGTTGGTCGACGAGGCCACGTCGGGGGAGCAGGTGACCACCCGGGCCGCCGCCGACGGCGCGTCCCGGGGCAGGTCGGCCAGCAGCCGGCCGAGCGCGGCCTGGGTGCTGATCGGCTTGCGGTAGGCGTGCCCCAGCTGGGCCGGAACGGACACCTGCGCCGGGGTGGCGACCGGCTCCCGGCGCAGCGCACGGCCGCGCTCGGCACACCAGCGTCCGGCCGCGCTGTCCGGGTCGAACCGCTGCCACGGCGCGGCCCGGTCCACTCCGGACGACGCGGCGAGCACGTCCATCTGGGCGCCGGTCAGCAGCGCCGAGTGGTTGTTCGGGTGGCCCTCGGTGGGCAGGCCGCGGCCCTTGACGGTGTAGGCGAACACCACCGTCGGCCGGTCGGCGTCCGCGTCGACGGCGCGGAACGTGTCGACGAGCAGCCCGATGTCGTGGCCGCCCAGGTCCCGGACGGCGGCCGCCAGCTCGGCCGGGTCCAGCTCGTCCAGCAACGCCTTCAGCTCGGCCGCGCCGGTGAGGGTGTCACCGGCGGCGAGGATCCGCTCGGCGGTCTGCGCCGGCCCGGCCCGCAGCATCCGCTGGTACTCCTCGTTGGGCATCGCCTCCAGCCGGGCCCGCAGCGCCGGGCCGCCGGGCCGCTCGAACAGCTCGGAGATGATCCGGCCCCATTTGAGGACGACGACCTGCCAGCCGGCGGCGGCGAACATGCCCTGCAGCTTGGCGATCTGGATGTCCGGCACGACCCGGTCCAGGGACTGCCGGTTCAGGTCGACCACCCACAGCAGCTCGCCCATCCGCGCGACGGCCGGGTCCATCACCGCCTCCCAGATGGCGCCCTCGTCGAGCTCGGCGTCACCGAGCAGGCTGACGAACCGGCCGCCGGTGGGCGTGCCGGCGAATCGGGAACTCAGGTAGCGGTGCGCCATCGCCGCCCAGAGGGCGGCCGTCGCGCCGATCCCGACCGACCCGGTGGAGAAGTCGACGGTGTCCGGGTCCTTCAACCGCGAGGGGTACGACTGGAGCCCGCCCTTCTCCCGCAGTCTCGGCAGATACGCCTCGTCGAGGTCGCCCAGCAGGTAGTTGACGGCGTGCAGCACCGGCGACGCGTGCGGTTTGACCGACACCCGGTCCTGTGCGGTCAGCTCGGCGAACCACAGCGCCACCATGATGTCGACCATCGACGCGCTGGACGCCTGATGGCCGCCGACCTTCACCCCGGAGTCGTTGGGCCGGCCGGCGTTGGCGGCGTCGACGATCGACGCCGACAGCCACAGCACGCGGCGGGCGATCTCGCGCAGCACGTCGACGTCGGGGGCGGGATGGGTCATGACGATCTCCGGGGTGGGACGGTGGCGGCGAGCGCCCGGTCGAGGTCGGCGATCAGGTCGCCGGCGTGCTCCAGTCCGATCGAGAGCCGCACCAGGTCGGCCGACGGGCGGGCGTGTGCGGGCACCGGCCGGTGGGTGAGGGCCGCCGGGTGCTGGATCAGCGAGTCGACGCCGCCGAGCGAGACGGCATGGGTGAACAGCCGGGTGCCGGTGGTCAGGCGGCAGGCGGCCTCGAAACCGCCGCGCAGCGCGATCGACACCATGGCGCCCGGGCCGCGCGACTGCCGGCCCAGCAGCCCGCGCGGGTCGCCGTCGAGACCGGGATAGTGCACGCGGGCGACGGCCGGGTGGCCGGCCAGCCAGGCGGCGATCCGGCGTGCGCTGTCCTGCTGGGCGCGCATCCGGACCGGCAGCGTGGCCAGCCCGCGATGCAGCAGGTAGGCGCCCCACGGGTGCAGCAGCCCGCCGGTGACGGCCCGGACCTGCCGCAGCCGGCCGGCGGTCGCCTCCCCGCACGCGATCACCCCGGCGACGACGTCGCCGTGGCCGCCGAGATATTTGGTCGCGCTGTGCAGGGCCATGGTGGCCCCGAGAGTAACCGGATTCTGCAGGACCGGGGTGGCGAAGGTGTTGTCCACCAGCAGCGGGACGTCACCGGCCTGCCCGGCGACGGCGGCGATGTCGACCAGGTCCAGGGTCGGGTTGGCCGGCGTCTCCAGGATCACCAGGCCGGTGTCCGGGCGGATCCGGGCGGCCACCTCGCTCTCGGCGCAGAACGTCACCTCGGTGCCGAGCAGGCCGGTGGCCAGCAGGTGGTCGGTGCCGCCGTAGAGCGGGCGCACCGCCACCACGTGCGGCCGGCCGGCCATCGCGGTGTGCGCCAGGATCGCCGCGGTCATCGCCGCCATGCCCGACCCGAACGCCACCGCCGTCGCGGTCTGTTCGAGCTGGGCCAGCGCCGTCTCGAAGCGGGCGACCGTCGGGTTCCACAGCCGGGCGTAGACGGCGCCGCCGTCGGGCAGCGGGTGGCCGCCGGTGGCCATCGCCTCGTACGACTCCCCGCCCCGCTCCGGGTCCGGCAGGGGATAGGTCGACGACAGGTCCAGCGGGGGAGCGTGCACGCCGAGCGCGGTGAGGTCCGCACGGCCGGCGTGCACCGCCACCGAGTCGCTGTGCAGAGGGCTCGTCATGCTCGTAGGGTTCCGGAAATCGCAACCCGAACATAGAGTCGCCGTCGCATCGGTAATCACTCGGCCATAATTCGACTTTTTCCGCAGCGCGGCGGCGATTTGGAGCGATCACTTTGCGGAACCCGCAACGGCCGGTCACCCTCGACCACATCGATCATCAGCTGCTGCGGGCGCTCGCCGAGGACGCGGGCGTGACCAACAAGGCGCTGGCCGGGCGGCTGGGTCTGGCCGAGTCCACCTGCGCCTACCGGGTCCGGGCGCTGCGCGAGGCGGGGGTGGTCACCGGCTCCCGTGCCCAGCTCGACGTGGCGCTGCTCGGCTGTCCCCTGCAAGCGATGATCAAGGTGCGGCTGGGCAGTCACACGATGGCCAACGTCAGCCAGCTGTACGACGCCCTGGCGGCCACCCCGGGTGTACTGCAGGCCTTCCACGTGGCCGGCGCCGACGACTTCTACCTGCACGTCGCCGTCGAGAACGCGGAGGCCCTGCGCGACTTCGTGCTGCGACACGTCACCAGCCACCGGGTGGTCCGGCAGACCGAGACGCACCTGGTGTTCGAGGTGCGTCCCGGCGCGGGTGTGCTACGGGCCTGACCGGTCAGCAGCCGAGCCGCCGGGTGCCGAGCGCGACGTCGTCGATCCAGAGGTCGAACGTGCCCGGCGTGGTGCCGGCCTGATAGAGCTGCCACCCGATCTTGACGGTGTCGACGGCCGGGAGCACGAACGGCACGTCGGCGCCGCCGTGCTCGGTGGTGGACGCGGTCAGCCCCGGGTCGGCCACCCCGTCGATCCACACGGCGACCCGGTTGCCGGCCCGGTCGAGCTTCCACTCGAAGCACTGCCAGGTGTCCTCGGTGACCGGGGCGGACTCGCGCCAGTTCGTCCAGTCGCCGGTCGGCCCGCCGTCCGCGCCGACGCCCCAGAAGACGCCGGGGACGGTCGGCGCGTACTGCCCGCCGACCGGCCGGACGACCTCGCTGCTGCCGGTCCCGGTCGCTTCGACCAGCGTGAAGTGGGCCCAGTCGGGGGCGGTCGGGAAGGCGTCGACGCGCAGCCGCATCCGGCCGTAGAGCCGGTCGCCGGGCACCGTCAGGTCGTCGACGCGCAGGAAGGCGCGCCCGTTGTCGACGGTGTGGACGTGCAGCACCCGGCCGTGGCGGGCGCGCTCGACGGTGAGGGCGCCGTTGCGGGTGTCGACGCCCCAGGCCGTGGTGGCCGGCCCGCCGAGCGGCTGCCGGTCGAAGCTCTCACAGAAGAGCAGTTCGCGGCCGCAGGCGCCGGAGCGGCCGGCGTCCGTCGCGCCGGCCGGGACACTGCCGGCCGTGGCGCCGAGCAGAGCGGCCGTGACGACCGCGGCGAAGAACGTGCGCACCGTTGCCTCCTACGATTCTGGGAGCGCTCCCGGGAATCGTAAGGCATCGATGTCCTCCCGTCAGGCGGTGAGCGGAAGGTAGTAGGCGGCGAAGGCGTCCGGCTGGAAGCCCTCGGACCGGTAGAGCGCCTGCGCCGTCGCGTTGTCCGGCGCCGTCTGCAGCTGGACGGCGACCGCTCCGGCCGCCCGGGCCGCCTCCGTGACCGCCCGCACCAGGGCTCGGCCCGCGCCGGTGCGCCGGGCGGCCGCCGCCACGAACAGGTCGTTGAGCGTCCACACCGGAGCCATCGACAGCGACGAGAAGGTCGGGTAGACGTTCACGAAACCGGCGGGCGTGCCGTCCGCGGCACGGGCCAGGAACACCACCGACTCGCCGCGCTCGTGCCGGTCGCGCAGGAACGCCAGCACCCGCCCGGCCGGGGCGGGCCGGTGATAGAAGTCGAGATACCCGCCGAACAGGCCGGCCACGTCCGGCAGGTCGTCGGCGCCGGCGCGGCGCACCGTGATCGGGCCGGTCGGGGTGCTGGTCATGTCGGGTGCTCCTCGATGCGTCGGATGCCGATCGGACCCGTCACATCCTGCCGCAGCGCCGTCCCGGGGCCGGGCGGACCCGCTGCCGTACCCCATTTTGGTCACCTCTTGTGACAGTAAGAATCGGTGACTATCTTGGAGGTCATGACGACCGTTGAACTCACCCGCTTCCGTGTCGAGCCGGCCCGCGTCGAGGAGCTGCTGCGGGCCCGCCCGGCGATGCTGGCCGACTTCCGTGCCGACCGGTCCGGTTTCCTCGGCGCCCGCCTCGTCCGGCTGCCCGGCGACGAGTGGCTCGACATCGTGACCTGGAGCACTCCGGAGGACTTCGCAGCCTCCCGGGCGAAAGGCGCGAACCTGCCAGGAATCGGGGCTTTCTTCGCCGCCATCGCCGGGCTCGTCAGTGCCGAGGAGGGGCAGGAGCCGCCGATCACGGGCAGCTGAGGCACAGATCCGGGATATCGCGTGCGGACCGGATCTGTCAGGATGATGGCCCTCGAAGTTTTTGATCGACTCGGCAGGCAACGTTTCGGGCCGCAGCCCCGTCATCTACCTGTACGGCCATGGATGGCGCCGACCGGGACCCCTCGATTGTGAGAGCCATGATTCAGCGACGCAAGGTCATCATCGGCACACTGGGCGTGGCCGCGGTCGCCACCGCCGCCGGGTGCACCGCCTCCGGCAAGAGTGGCGACAGTTCCACGGCCTGGGTCGAGCCGGTCGCCAACACCGAGCCGCCGGCCGCGCCGGTCCGCCTGGCCGTGACGCCCGCCACCGGCGCGAAGGACGTGTCGCCGGCGAGTCCGATCGTGGTGAAGGCCGAGGAGGGCACCCTCAAGTCGGTCACCGTGACCGCCGGCAAGACGAAGGTCAGCGGCTCGATCCAGTCCGACGGGACCTGGAAGTCCGACGACGAGCTGGCGTACGGCAAGAGTTACAAGGTGGTCGCGACGGCCGCCGACAGCAAGGGTGTGGACAGCGAGCACACCTCCACGTTCAGCACGGTGAAGCCGGCGAACGTCGCGAAGGTGACCTTCCAGGCGAACGCGATGACCACCCTCAAGGCCGGCAAGGCGTATGGCGTGGGCCAGCCGGTGATCATCGCGTTCAGCCGGGCGGTCAACAAGGCCGCCGCGGAGAAGGCGATCGAGATCGAGACGTCGCCCTCGGTCGACGGCAAGTTCTACTGGCGCGACGACCAGACCGTGCACTGGCGGCCCAAGAAGTACTGGGCGGCCGGCACGACGATCAAGGTCGCGGTGAAGGCGTTCGGCGTCAAGCTGGGCAAGACGGTCTACGGGGCGAAGGACACGTCGATCAACTTCAAGATCGGGCGTGAGCTGATCGCGATCAGCGACAACCGGACCCACATGACCAAGGTCTACATCGACGGCAAGCTGGTTCGCACGATGCGCAGCAGCCTGGGCAAGGGCGGCTGGACCACCGGGGCGCAGGGGCAGAAGATCAATTACTGGACCTCGGGCGGCCCGCACGTCGTGCTCACCAAGGAGCGCACGCACTCGATGAGCTCGGCGAGCTACGGTGTCACGGATCCCAACGACCCGAACTTCTACGCCCCCAAGGACATCGAGTACTGCGCCCGGATCAGTTACGGCGGCGAGTTCCTGCACGCGGCCCCGTGGAACGGTTCGCTCGGCCGGGCCAACCTGTCGCACGGCTGCATCAACCTCAGCACCGCCGACGCCAAGTGGGTGTATGAGAACTTCCTTCTCGGCGACATCGTGGACGTCAAGAACAGCCCGCGTGATCTCGAGATCTGGAACGGCATCGGCGACTGGACGGTCTCGTTCGACAAATACGGAGCCTGATCCGGCGGCGCGCTGACCGGTGGACGTCCTCTTCGACGCCGTGGACCGGGCGCTGGAGAGCGCCCGCCGCCGGTGGCCCGCGACCCTCTTCGTCCTCGGCGCCGTGCTGTGGGTGTCGGCCACCGCGGCCGTCGTCGGCGTGGCGCTGCTCGACAGCAACCCGCAGGCCGGGGCCGTGCTCGCCGTTCCGCCGGCCGCGCTGCTCGCGATCGTGGCGACACGCGGCATCACCCGGTTGCGGTGGCCGGTCTGGCTGGTGGGCGTGGCGCTGCCGGTGGTGCTCGCCGGACTGGTCGCCCCGCAGGCCGCGAGGTTCGACGACGCGTACGCCTGGGTGATCCCGGTCGTCGCCTTCGTCTACGCGCAGATCTTCCTGGGCACCGTCGCGGCCGGTGACGAACTGTTCCGGCGCCGGGTGGGCCGCACCGGCAAGGGCCGTGACCACATGAGCGCGGTCGGGCGCCGGCGGATCCTGCAGGTCAAGGTTCTGGTGGCGACGCTGGTGGTGCTCGTCTCGTCGCAGATCGCGGTGGGTGTCGACGGGGACACGTACGCGCCGGGCAATCAGGTCGGCTGGTCCGCGTTCGAGTACCTGTTCTCCTGTGTGTCGGCGCCGATGTTCGTGGCGGTGTGGTGGCGCAAACCCGCCCTGGCCTGGTACGCGGTGGCCGTACTCCCGCTGGTCTTCGCTCTGAGCCTGCTGCCGCGCACACCGGAGGCGCGCCTGGAGGCCGTGCTGGCGCAGGGCTGGATCGTGGTCGCGGCGACGTGGCAGTGGTCGCGAGCTGCGGTCAAACCCTTCTGGCGGGATCAAAAGCCTCGGCGAATATAAATATAGTGAAATACGGACCTCGTTTGTTGTAGATGTATCAGGATATTGCCTGCGCTGACCCTTTCCACGACAGAAGGAGTTCAGCGTGATCCGCAAGCGAGTGCCGACCGCCGTCGCCATGACCCTCGCCGCCGGAGCGGGCGTGGTCGGGCTGACCGCGTCCCCCGCGGCCGCCCAGGCTGTGCCCTGCGTCCAGAAGGTGGCCGTCGTCAACAACGGCGGCTTCGTGATCGACTTCCAGATCACCACGCGGGACGGCCAGCTCTCCGCGCCCACCGACGACTACCCGATCAACCAGTGGCGGATCGTGGACCTGGCCTCCACGCCGTTCGCCGAGGGCGTCGACGTGCGGCCGCTGGTCCACGCCCAGGCCGGTGACGACGTCCCGGGCAACGTCTTCGTCTCCTACTGCGCGAACGGGCAGACCGCGACCTACACGGCGAGCGGCACCACGCTCGACTACTCGGTGACCCTGCTGACCTGAGCCGCTAGGCGGTGAGGCGGGAGCGGAACTCGGCGAGGGTGAACACCGCCGCGTTCCGCTCCTCCACCGGGAAGATCGCGATGTCCGCGTCGTCCTCCTCGAGCTGCGGCAGCCACTCGGAGAGGAAGACCCGCACCGGGATGCGGATGGCGTGCTCGCCGTCGACGTCACCCTCGTTCTCCAGGCGGGCGACCGTCGCAAACGGCCAGATCGGCAGCAGATTGCGGCGACGGCCGTCCTCGGTGAAGAGGATGTCGCCCTCGTCGCCCCAGACCCACAGGGCTCCCCGATCGGCGATGGCCTCGAACGTGCGCTCCACGCGAGCCGCCGCGTCGAGGCCGAGAAGTCGCTCCGCGTCACGACGGGAGATGTCATCCGATGCCATGGCGAGCATGCTATCGGCCGCCGGGTGGCCGGCCACGGGCCACCCGGCGGGACCGGTATCAGGCGCGTGTGCATGCCGTTCCGTTGAGGGAGAAGGACGACGGGGCGGCGAACGTGCCGCTGTAGTTGCCCTGGAAGCCGAACGACGTGCTGCCGCCGGCCGGGATGGCGTTGTTGTGGTCGGCGTTACGTGCCGTGATCGCGCCGGAGGTGCCGCTCAGCGCGGCGTTCCACGAGCCGGTGATCGACTGCCCGGACGGCAGGGTGAAGTTCAGCGCCCAGCCGTTGATCGCGCTGCCACCGGTGTTGGCCACCGTGACGGTCGCGGTGTAGCCGGTGTTCCAGACGTTGGTGGCGTAGGTGACGCGGCAGGCCGCGCTCCCCGACGGGGTCGACGGCGACGGCGAGGACGGGCCGCCACCACCGTTGACCGCCGCGGAGAAGCTCGTCACGGCCAGGCCCGCGCCGCCGATCCACGGCTCGAAACCGGCCTGCACGCTGGTCAGATACCAGGAGTTGTTCACCGACGTACGCGTCTTGGTGTCGTTGATGAAGTCCAGGAGGCTGAAGCTCCAGCTGTTGATCGCCGACGGCGCCACGTAGGAGACGACGGCGTTGGAGCCGTTGCTGCCCTGCCACACCTGCCAGGTCCGCCCACCGATGGTGGCGTTGCCGACCACCGAGCCGATCGGCTGGATCGAGCCCTGGCGGTTGAACCAGATCATGATCTCCTGGGCGTTGACGCCGTCGGTCCGGGGCGACGGGTCGAGCCAGATGTCGTACGCCGCGTCGTAGGTGGCGCCGGAGACGTACTGGAAGCCGACGCTGCTCGTGGCGCTGCTGATCGAGCCGACCTGGATGGGCAGGTTGGTGCCGGGGGAGCACCGGGTGTAGTGGCATCCGAAGTAGACGGCCGGGTACGACACCGGCGCGCCACTGGTGCTGCCGGTGCCCTGCTGGCTGGTGATCGAGAAGCCGCTGCTCGTGACGTTGATGCACTGCTGGGCGGAGGTGCCCCAGCGGTTGTTCATCACCACGTAGCGGCCGCCGATCGTGGTCGCGCCGTACTGTTCGCAGATCTGGGTGTCGGCCTGTGCCGGGCCGGCGAGCGCGACGGCGGTGATGCCCGAGACGGCCAGCAGGCCGACCGCGAGCAGGGAACGGAGGGGACGGATCACGGGGGAGCTCCTATCGAGGGGATGTGTGGGAGCGCTCCCAGAAGAATACGCGGGTGTCTATGCCTCCGCTACTTCGACGAACTCCTCGTAGGCCTTCAGCACCAGGCCGTGGAAGTGGTGCACGCCGTGCTCGGACAGCCCGGAGCCCTCCGGGTCGTACACGATGCGTCCCTGATCAAAAGCGGGCGTCATCATGCCGCGCTGGACGCTCTCCACGATCGCGATGTCCTGCTGCTGGAGCACGTCGTCGATGTAGCGGACCGCCTCCACCTCGGCCTCCTCCAACGCGGGCGTCTCGAAGAAGAAGTCCCAGGTCTCCAGCGTCCGGTCCGGCCCGTCCGGGATCACCTGGAAGACCATGAAGTTGCCGCGGCCGGGATAGCGCAGCAGGCACGTGTTCGGCCAGAGCCACCACACCGCGTGCTGCGTGACCGAGGCGCCGGAGACGTCGTACGCCGGATTCTCGCTCTTGCCCGCCTCGGCGAAATGGCTGGACCAGATGCCGTGCGTGCGCACCTCGTAGGTGTCCATGTCGACGAGCGCGACGAACTCGCGGTGCGCGATGTGGCAGTGGTAGCACTCCAGGAAGTTGTCGATGACGTTCTTCCAGTTCGACTTCACGTCGTAGGTGAGCCGTTTGGCGAACGTCAGCCGGTCGACGTCCGGCGCCCACCGCTCGATCTCGGCGAGCAGATCCGGCGCCTGCCGCGCCAGCGGAGTGGCCGAGCCGTCCAGGTTGACGTAGACGAAACCGCCGAACTCCTCGGCCGCGATGCGGTCGAGACAGATCTCCGCGCGATCAAAACCGGGCATCCGGTCGGTCTGGCGGGCGCGGCGCAGCGAGCCGTCCAGGTCATAGACCCAGGCATGGTACGGGCAGACGATCGTGCCCGTGGTGCCCGAGCCGGAGAGCAGCTCGTGCGCCCGGTGCTTGCACACGTTGTAGAAGGCCCGCAGCTCGCCGGACCGGTCACGCACGACAACGATCGGCGCCCCCGCCACCGTCGCCGCCACGTAACTGCCGGGCGCCCGCAGCTTCTCCACGTGACAGATCCACTGCCACGTCCGGCCGAAGATGGCCCGCTGATCCACCTCGGTCCACCGCGGATCGGTGTACGCCGCCGCCCGCAACGACATCGACCGGGCCGGATCCGGGTCGTACCCCGAACCGATGTTCTCGACGTCCTGCCTATTGATCACCATGACTCGGCATTGTCGCCGAACGGCCTCGCCGCCGGGCGGAATGCCACGCCAGCACGGCGGCCGTTCCCAGCAGCGGCCCGGCCAGGAGCGCGAAGACGGTCGGTGCCGGGCTCACCTGCCGGTCGATGTTGATCGTCGCGGCCCGGTCGGCGGCCGGGACCCACACCTCCGGGTCGAGATCCGCCAGGGTGGCCCCGATCGACACCCCCACTGCCAGCAGCACCGACACCAGCATGATCGCGAGCCGGCCGCCGGTGGACGAGCGCCGCAGCGCCACGGTCACCAGCGCGATCAGCAGCACCAGCGCGGCCATCGCCGGCCACCCCGTCGCGGGGGCGAGCAGCGGCCAGTGGCCCTGCCACTCGCGCACCTCCGCCGCCGTCACCCCGTGCCCGATCACCCACGGCGGCGCCAGGCTTCCGGCGGCGACCAGCACCCCGGCGACCGCGGCCACCCGAGCGCCGCGGCCCGGCCACAGCGCCCCGGCGGCGACCAGGGCCAGGACCAGCGTGGCGAGGACCGCGGCCGTCCACCCGGTACGGTCCAGGGCGAGGTCGACGAACTCCCAGCGCTTCGGGCCGTCCGGCATGAGCCGGCGGGTCAGGTCCGCCCAGCGGCCGATCCCCTCGGCGGCGGCCTCGTCGAACCGCGAACTCGCCATGATCAGGCAGGCGGCGGTTACCGCGCCCGCGGCCAGGCCGGCCAGCGCGAGGCCACGCCGCCACCGGGGCCGGCCGGTGATGTGGGCGGCCGGCGCGACCACTGCGAGCAGCGCGGCGGCGGCAAGGAACAGCGGACCCCAGGGCCGCAGATCCAGCACGCCCACCTGCGATCCGGCGGACTCGCCGATCGGGGTGCCGCCCGGCAGGGTCGCCTGCACGTCGATCCGGGTCGAGAACCACGGCTTCAGGACCGTGCCCGCGACGAGGACGCCGGCGGCGAGGAACCAGGCGGTCAGGATCCCCTTGCGGGACCACAGCGGCCGGGGACGGGCGGGCGTGACGGCCGGCGGCGAGCGATGATCCACGCCGGGCACTATAGGGCGTGCGTCTCCGGCAGGAGGCGCTCGAGGGCGGCGCCGGTCGCGTCGGCCAGTGTGGACAGCAGCGCCAGTTGCTCGTCGGTGGCCCGGCGGGCGGTCGACCAGTAGACCCCGACCGCGCCGAGCGGGTCGGCGGGCCGGACCGGGATCATCGCCAGCGAGCGGACGAAGGTGGGACGGTAGGCGTCCATCGGGATGCGCTCGTCGAGACGGATGTCCGGGACGACCGCGGGCAGGCGGGCCAGCATCGCCCAGCCGCTGATGCACTCGGTGATCGGGAACCGCTGGCCCTTCCACAGCGGGCTGATCGCGTCCTCGTCGGCGTAGTAGCAGCGGTCGCCGTCGCGCAGCACGACGGTGGCGCCGTGCGCGTCGGAGAGCAGCCGCGCGCTGGTGCGCACCAGTTGCTGGACGACCGCCAGGGTCCGCGCCCGGCTCAGGGCCGCGACCACGTCCCGCAGCATGTCGTCCTTGGAGAGCAGCCGACTCACCTCCACACCATGGGCCACCGGAACCCACAGTAGGGCCGTCCGGGGCTTTTCGGGTCGTTTGCCACTCCGGAGAGTGACTTGCCCGATACGTGCGAGACCCGGCCCGATGATCGAGCCCGATTCGGTCCGCGGGGTGGGTGACGACGGCCGAAGGAGGTCGTTGAAACGATCATAGGTCCCGGCTTCGGGGGCAGTCGTTCCCCGGAGCAACTTCCCTGTGTCACGGTTGGCCCTCGTGTGGCTCTCACCGGCGCCTCACGACCGTGGAGACACCGGGCCACACGCCGCCGATCGACGACACCAGTGGAGGATTCGTGGCGAACATCGAGACCGCGCTGAAAGAGGCCATGACCCTCGAAGGCGCTGTGGGCGTCGCGCTCGTCGACTACACCAGCGGGCTCACCCTGGGCTATCTGGGCGGGGACGGCGTCATGGACATGACCGTGGCCGCGGCCGCCAACACCGACGTGGTCCGCTCCAAGATGCGGGCCCTGGAACTGCTCGGCCTGCAGGACGGCATCGAGGACATCCTGATCACCCTCGACTCCCAGTACCACCTGATCCGGCTGCTGCGCGCGCGGCGTACCGGTGACGCTCTCTTCCTCTATCTGGCGCTGTACAAGAACCGCGCCAACCTGGGCCTGGCCCGCCACCAACTGCGCAAGATCGAGTCGGAACTCGACGTATGACTGGCCCTCATGGCGGTCTGCCGAGCCGGCTCGCCCCGCGCAACGCCACACCACAACACGCCGCGCGGTCCGTCCAGCTCGATCCCCTGACGGACCCGCGGCGGCCGCTGCGACTGGAGCTGGCCGGGCTGCGGCACCAGGTCGTCGGGGTCACCGCCTGCCTGATCGCCGGGGTCGACGGGCTGCTCGTCCTGCACGACAGCCGGTCGCCGGGCGAGCCGCACGACGTGGCCGCGATGGCCGCCGCGGCGCACGGCATCAGCCGGACCTGCGGGGGCGCTCTGGGTCAGGGCCAGTTCCAGGAGGTGACCATCCGCAACCGGGAGGGCTGCCTCGCGGTCTACGGGATCGGCGACCTGGCGCTGCTGGCCGTGGTCGCCGACGGCATGGTCAACATCGCCCGGCTGCACCTGGAGGCCCGGCCGGTGCTGGGCCGCCTGGCGCGGATGCTCGACCTGACTCAGTTGTAGGAAATGATCTTGTTGATCAGCCCGCCGCCGGGGAAGTCCATCATCAGCGCCCCGGTCCGGGTGTACGACGCCGCGTTCAGCCGGCCGAGCAGGTAGGGGTTGACGCCCTGCTGGAACAGCGCGCCCCCGGCGACCCAGTAGGGCGGGGCCAGCGCGCCCGAGCCACTGGTGAAGTTGACGTAGATCTTCGCCGGGTCGCCGGAGTTCGTGGTGGTCAGGAAGGTGTTCACGGCCGCGCGCTTGTCGGCGATCTGGGCGAACGTCGGCACCGTGTACTGGTCCTGGACGTAGGTGGACGACCCGTCGGCCCACCCGGAGAACTGGGCGAGCCCGTAGTCGGCGAACCGGCCGCCGCGCGGGCCGTTCAGCACCGCCAGCACCACCCTGCCCCGGACCGCGCCGAGGGTGGGCACCGCGGCCGCGGACGAGCGCGTCACCGACGGCGTCCAGAACAGGCCGGGGCGGGCGGCCACGTACGAGTCGAAGATGTCCGGGAAGCTCATCTGCCCGGTCGCGTCGGCGCAGGACCCGGTCTCGCCGGTGCACTCGTGCTTGAACCGCAGCAGCACCGTCTCACCGGGATGCGCGCCGAGGAACGCGGCCAGCCGGTCGAGCACGTCGTCGAAGTTCGCCACCTGGTAGACGGCGCCGTGGTGGATGGTGAACGTGTTGCCGTCGTTGATCCGCGCCCGCACGTCGATCGCCCGGATGCCGGCGTTGAGCTGCGCGGTGAGGGTGCCGCCGCTGTCGCCGTGGTTCTCCTGGGTCTGGGTGTAGTCGCCGCCGTGGATCGACATGGTCTCGTGGGTGCCCGGGATCGACAGCGCGGCGAGGCTGCGGCCGTCCGGCACCCGGGCCATCCAGTCCGGGTTGCTCGCGCCGCTCAGCGTCCGGTAAGAGGTGTCGGCCGCCCGGGCGGACTGGGGCACGAGGAGCAGCGCGGCGCTGACGGCCACGACGGCGAGAAGGCGCTTCATGCGACGAGAAGATATCGACTGATCCTTATAAAGGCTAGTCGCAGCCTTGATCCGGGCCCTCGTGCAGCGCGCCGACGAGCTGGGTGGCGGCGTCGGTGTGCTTCGTGTACGCCTCCGGGAACGCCGAGATCTGCACGGCCTGCGCCGCCTCGGTGAGCCGCATCTCCTGCCAGCCGTCGACGGTCAGCAGCTTGTCGTAGAACTTCCCGGTCTGGTACGCCGGGTCGCGCAGCTGCTTCGGTGTGCCCCACCCCTGGCTCGGCCGCTGCTGGAACAGCCCGATCGAGTCCCGGTCGCCGCCGCGCAGATTACGCAGCCGCGACTCCTGCAGGGCGGTGGCCACCGCGATCACCAGGCCCTTCTCCGGCACCCGCCGGTCGGCGCCGATGGTGACGATGAGACGGGCGTTGGCGAGCTGCTCGTCGCTCCACCGGCCGGTCGGCGACGGCGCGGCGGCGGGCGTGCCGGCGCACCCGGCGTCGGCGCGGACCAGCGGGCTGATCAGGAAGGCTGCGAGAACGGCGACGGCGGTCACGAACAACGCGCGCACAGGGAGGGGCACCTTTCGCATGAGGGGGTCCGGCGAAGGGTATCGATCAATCCGGCCGGTGTGAATGCTCACGGGATCGTCCGTTCGGCCGAAGTGAGTCTTGTGGAGAGCACGGAGACTCTCGTGCCGCGGATGCGGCCGACCCGCACGCTCGTCGCGTCGATCGGCGTGGCCGCGACCGCCTGGGTGTGGTTCGCGATCGGGATGTTCCGGCACACCCCGCCCGCGGCGGGGTGGGGGCTGCTCGTGCTCGCCGTGCCGGTGGCGATCTACGCGAGCTGGCGGGCCGGCGCGGCCGGGCGCACGTTCTGGCGGTACGTGTCGGCCGGCATGGTCGGGATGGGCCTCGCCTCGGCCGCCGCGGCCCGCGACTACTTCAGCGGCGAGCAGGCCGGCCAGCACATCGGCACGGTGACCGCAACGCTCTACGTCACCGGCCTGATGCTGATGCTGCTGGGCCTGCTGCGCATCCCCGGGGCGCAGCGCTCGCGGATCGAGTGGACCCGGTTCGGCCTGGACGTCGCCACCATGGTCGTCACCGTGACCACCTTCAGCTGGCATCTGGTGCTGCCGCGCTGGGAGAGCTGGACCGCCGGCGGGGGCGCCGCCGGCACCGCCTCGGTCGTGGTCATCGCCACCGCGGCGGTGATCGGCATGCTGGCGTTCGTGAAGGTGTCCTTCACCGGCACCGGCCCGATCGACCGGCGCGCCCTCTACATCCTGGCGCTGACCGGGGCGGTCGGGGCCGGTGGCGGGGCGCTGGCGCCGCTGCTCGCCGACAAGCCGTACCTCAACACCGGCCACGTCCTGCTGCCCACCACCTCGATGCTGGTCTGCCTGGCCGCCGACCGGCAGCGGCGGGCGTCGCGGGCCGGCATCCCGGCGCCCCGGCCCCTGTCCCGGCGGCCCAGCGTCATGCCGTACACCGCGGTCCTGGCCACCGGCGCGCTGTTGCTGACCAGCGCGGCCGCCGGGGTACGCGACCTGCTGGCGGTCGCGGCCGGCTCGTTCGTGGTCACGCTGCTGGTCGCGACCCGGCAGGTGATCGCGCTGCGCGACAACGTGCGCCTGCTCGACGACCTCGACGCCCGCCAGCGGCAGCTCGCCCACCAGGCCGGGCACGACGGTCTCACCGGCCTGGCCAACCGGACCGTGCTGGTCCGGGAGATCACCGCGGCCCTGGCCGGCGGCTGCCCGGACGTGACCGTCGCGCTGCTCGACCTCGACGACTTCAAGGAGATCAACGACGACCTGGGCCATCCGGTGGGCGACGCGCTGCTCGCCGCGGTGGGCGCCCGCGTCACCGCCCAGCTGCCGGAGGGCTGCCTGGTGGCCCGGCTCGGCGGCGACGAGTACGCCGTGCTGCTGCGCGGCGACCACACCGCGATCGTCGCCGCGATCACCGCCGACCTGCGGCAGCCGGTCCGCGCCGGCGGGCACGAGCTGATCGTCGAGGCGAGCATCGGGCTGGCCCCGGCGCATCCCGGCGACACCGCCGACGAGCTGCTGCGCCGGGCCGACGTCGCAATGTACGAGGCGAAGGGCCAGGGCAAGGGCCGGCAGGTGGTCTACGACGACCGGATGGACCACCGGACCGCCGAGCAGTCCCGGGTCGCCGCCGACCTGCGCGGCGCGCTCGACACCGACCAGCTGCACCTGCTCTACCAGCCGATCGTGGCGATGCCCGGCGGCGAGCTGTTCGGCGTGGAGGCGCTGGTCCGCTGGATCCATCCGGAACGCGGGCCGATCGGGCCGAACCTGTTCATCCCGGCCGCCGAGCGGACCGGCCTGATCGTGCCGCTGGGCGCCTGGATCCTCGAGGAGGCGTGCCGGCAGGCGGTGCGCTGGCAGCAGGAGATGGGCGACGCCGCGCCCCGGACCGTCAGCGTCAACGTGTCGGCCCGGCAACTGCGCGAGGCCGGGTTCGCCGGCGAGGTGGACGCGGTGCTCCGGCGCACCGGCCTGCCGCCGCAGGTGCTGACCGTTGAGGTCACCGAGACAGCGGTCTTCGACGGGGGCACCGCGCTCGACGAGCTCAAGGCGATCGCGGCGCTCGGCGTGAAGATCGCGCTCGACGACTTCGGCACCGGCCACTCGTCGCTGGGCCTGCTGCGCACCTGCCCGGCCGACATCCTCAAGGTCGACAAGTCGTTCGTCGACGACGTCACCGGGGGCGGCGAGCCGGCGGTCATCGTGGCGGCGCTGCTCACCATCTGCGACGGCATGCGGCTGCGGGCGGTCGCCGAGGGTGTGGAGACCGCCGAACAGGCCGCTGAGCTGCACCGCCTCGGCTACCGGTATGCGCAGGGCTATCACTACGCCCGCCCGATGGCGGCCGAGGGGATCACCGTCTACCGGCCCGCTCACCGCGACAGCCGGGTCGCGGCCTGAGAAGACCCCGCGGAGGTACGGCCGTCGTGCGCCCCGGCACACCTGAGGCGGGCGGGCCGTCCCACCTCTCAGCCGGAGCGCGCCGCCGGAACCGGGTGCGCCCGCTGGGCCCGGTGCCGGCCCTTCACCTCGTACATGCCCGTGTCGGCGGCCGCCACCAGATCGTCGGCGCCGGTGCCGGGCCCGCCGACGGCGACGCCGATGCTCGCGCCGATGCGTACCGTGTGTTCCGGCAGGTCGAACGGCAGCGCCATGTCCGCCATCAGCCGCCGCGCCCGCTCGTGGACGTCGGCCGGATCGGTGATGCCGGTCAGCACCGCCGCGAACTCGTCGCCGCCGAGCCGACCCAGCAGGTCCTCGGCGCGCAGCCCGGCCCGCAGCCGTTCCCCGGCGGCCACCAGCAGCGCGTCCCCGGCGGCGTGGCCGTAGCCGTCGTTGACCGCCTTGAACCCGTCCAGGTCGATGAAGAACAGCGCCACCGGCGCGGCGCCGTCCGCCACGGCCAGCGCTGCCTCCAGCACCCGCAGCACCTCGGCGCGGTTGGGCAGGCCGGTCAGCGGGTCGTGCGCCGCGGCGTGGGCGAGCCGGTCCTGCTGGGCGCGCCGGTCACTGATGTCGCGCTGGTGCGACACGATGCCGCCGACGGCCGGATGGTCCAGCGCGTTGCGCAGCGTGACGTCGTGCCAGTGCCAGGTGCCGTCCCGGTGTGCGGCCCGCAGCTCCAGCCGGGCCTGGCTGTCCGCGCCGTCCTCGACGAGCCGGGCCAGCGCCGCACGGGCCGCCGGCCGGTCCCCGGGGTGGAACATGTCGGGGTACCCGGTGTGCAGCAGGTCCTCCGGGTCCCAGCCGCTGACGTGCCGTACGGCGGCGCTGACGTCGGTGATCCGGCCAACGGCGTCGATCACCGCCACCACGTCGGAGGAGTCCTGCACCAGGGCACGGAAGCGTTCCTCGGCGCGCTGCAGGGTGCGGGTGGCCTCCTCGGCGCGGGCGGCGGCCAGCCCCAGGTTGCTCAGCCCGAACCCGGCCAGCAGCAGGCTGATGACGGCGGCGAGGTGCGAGTGGGCGGGCGGCACCACCGACGGCGCGCCGCACTGCACGGCGACCTCCATGGCGATGGTCACCGCGGCGGTCACCGCGGCCGCCGGTTTCCACGTCTGCGACCCGGACCAGCCGATGTGCAGGACGCCGATCAGGACGACGGCGGCGGGCAGCAGGAATCCCCAGCCCGCCGCGAGCAGCACCACGCCGATCAGCACGGTGGCGTGCACCAGCCGCAGCACCACCCGGTTGTGCAGGTGCCCGCCGCCCAGCAGCCGCTGGTACCGTTCGCTGCCGCTGGCGGCGAACAGCACGACGAGCGTCGCCAGCAGCGCCGGCTCGCCGAGGACGGCGCCGTGCCGGCGGCCCCACACGGCGAGCCCGAAGATCGCGGCGAACAGGACCGGCACGCCGAGCAGCGGCGGCACGGCGTCGGTGGTCGGGCGTGCCCCGAGGAAGGGACGGGCGGGCGGCAGCTGCGTCACGTCGCTCCTTCGCCCTGGAACCGGTCCTCGGTGTCATCGGGCGGCGCCGTCGCGTCATGAGGATTTCGTCATGAGGAATTCGGCGCGGCGTTCTCCTGGTCGGTGTAGCCCTGGCTGATCTCGACGATCACACCGTCCGGGTCCTTCACCCACACGGTGCGCCAGCCGGGGATGAACTCGTCGAAGGCCAGTGGCCCGAGCGAGACCTCCAGCCCGCCGGGCGCCCGGGCCAGGAAGCCGTCCAGGTCGTCGACCTGGAAGGCCAGGTGCCGGACCACGCCGGGATGCGGCGGCCCGTCGGCGCCGAAGGTCTCCGGGGTCTCCCGGGCCGCGTCGAACAGCTCCAGGTGCACGTCGCCCTGCCGCAGGAACACCACCTCGGCGCCGCCCGCGCTGACCACCCGGGACCGCTCGAAACCGAACACGTCGGAGTAGAAGCGCTCGGTGGCGCGCTGGTCCCGGCAGTTGAGGCCGACGTGGGCCCAGCGCACCGCCGTCGTCGTCGTGGCGGTCATCGGCTGCCGCTCAGGACCGGTCCGAACGGGACGGTGTCGTGGAAGTTGGCCATGTACGTGATCTGCCCGTCGCTGACCTCGAAGTAGTTGCATACGTCCGCCTCGACGGCGTCGCCGTGCCGGGTCCGGCCGGAGATGTGCGACACCACCGCCGCGTGGTTGTCCGACACGACGACGTGCCGGGGAAGGTTCGCGAAGCTGGCGTACGTCTGCGGGAAGCCCTTCATCATCTCGCGCAGCGTCTCCCGGCCCTCGACGTGACCGGCGAGCTGCTCGTCCATCCGGGTGTCGGTGGCGAACAGCTCGCACCAGTCGTCCCACCGGCCGGCGTTGGCGAGTTCGTAGTAGCGGTCGATGACCTGCCTGGTGTCCATGGTTCCCCCTGGGCTCACTGCGGAAGGGTGACGCCGACCTGCCGCATCAGCCCGGCCGTGTCGGCCTGCACCCAGCGCTCGGCGACCCGGTCGTTCTCGATGCGGTAGACCTCGATGCTGGTCCAGCTGACGTCCTTGAAGGTCGGCGCGACCCCGAAGACGGGTTTGACGTGCCGGCCGCGGAAGGTGATCTGCATGATCACCCGATTGCCGTCGGCCGGGTAGAGCGCGTCCAGGTCGGCCCGGAAGTCGAGCGCCTCCTGGGCGCCCTTGATGAGGGCCTTGAGCGCCGGCAGGTTGTCGACGCTCCAGGCCGGGTTGTGGTCGACGAAGTCCGTGGCGAACAGCGCGTCCATGTCGTCGTAGCGCCGGGCGTTGACGGCGTCGCTGACCTTCCGCACGAGGGCCAGGTTGTCCTGGTCGAGTGAGGTCGTGGTGCTCACAGCGCGGCCAGTTCGTCGACGCGGTACTCGGTGATGACCAGGCCCGGGCCGGACTGGGTACGCGACAGCCGCCACGTCTGCCGGGCCCGCATCGCCAGGCGCGAGCCGTCGGAGGTCTGGGTGGCCCGCCAGATCACCGACACGGCCACGTCGATCCGGTCGTCCACGACGGCCGGTGTGACGTACTCGATCTCGTGGGTCTCGTCGGTGTAGAGGCCGCAGACCGTGCGGTACCAGTCGCGGAACTCGGCCACCGAGCGCAGCGTGCGCTCCGGGAACACCATCGTCAGGTCGTCGGTGGACAGGCAGCTCGCCAGATCGTCGGCCGGCGCGTGCACGTCGAGATACTGGAACCACTGTGCGGCGAACGCCGACACCGCGTCGGACAGGGTTTCGGACTTGGTAGTCACCGGTTGTCTCCAGGTTCGTCGAGGACGGCCTCCACCAGGTACGGGCCGTCGTGGTCGAGCATCGTGCGCAGGATCCCGGGCAGGTCGGCGGCGTGCCGGACCCGGGCGGCGGGCACGCCCAGGGCGGCCGCGAGATGCACGTAGTCGACGCGCGGCTCCCGCACGTCGAAGAACGGCGGGAAGGCGGCGGCCGGATCGTCGTCGCGGTCCCGCCGGTAGTGCACGAGATTGTCCTTGAGCAGCTGATAGCCGCCGTTGTGGCAGATCACGAACTTCGCGGCCACCCGATGGTGTGCCGCCGTCCACAACGCCTGGCAGGTGTACATGCCTCCGCCGTCACCGGTGAACCCGACGACCGTACGCTCCGGATGTGCGATCTTGGCGCCGATCGCGCCCGGAACGCCGACGCCGAGCGTGCCGCCGGGGGTCTGGAAGAAGTGCCCCGGCCGGGCCGGTGGCAGCCACCGGGTGAGCGCCGGCGAGTTGGTCAGCGCCTCGTCGAAGACGATCGCGTCGTCCGGCAGCATGCCGGCCAGCGCGGCGGCGACGGCCGGCATCCGCAGCGGCGCCGAGTCCGCCTCCAGACCGGCCTCCAGGTCGTCGGTGAGCGCCTTGTCCAGCGCGGCCGCGCGCAGCGCGCCACGCCGCCGGACCCGTTCGGCGGCGGCGTTGCGCTGCGGCTCGGTCATCACCTCGCCGAGTGCCTCGGTCAGGGCCCGCAGCGTCAGCCGCGGGTCGCCGAGCATCCCGGCGGTCACCGGGTGGTTCTTGGCGATCGCGTACGGGTCGAGGTCCACCTGCACCACCGTGGCGCCGGGCCGGAACGGGTTGTCCAGCGCCGGGAACACGTCGGGGAACACGTAGGTCCCGCAGATCAGCACCGCGTCGGCGTGCGCCACCAGCTCTGCGCTGTCGGCGCCGAACATGTGCCCCGTCAGGCCGCCCCACAGCGGATGGGTCCACGGCATGAGCAGTTCGGACGCCATCGCCCCGTGCACCACGGCGCCCCATGTCTCGGCGAACCGGGTCAGCTCGTCGACCGCCCCGGACGTGGCGATCCCGTCGCCGGCCAGGACGACCGGCGCGTGCGCGGTGGCCAGCAGCCGGGCCGCGGCCTGGATCGCGCCCGGCTCCGGCACCACCCGGGTGTCCGGGACGCTGGTCGGCATGACCGCCTCGTCGGCGAGCTGGTCGAGGACGTCCTGCGGCACGGCCAGGAAGACCGGACCGCGCGGGGGAGTGGCGGCCACCTTGAGCGCGCGCCGCACCAGCCGCAGCAGGCTGTCCGGGTGGGTGGCACGGGTGGCGTACTTGGTGACCGGCTTCGCGATGTCGACCAGGTTCACCGACATGTGCGCCTCCAGGGCGTCGTACGCGACCCCCGCCTCCCCGGCCATCACCAGCATCGGCGTCTGCCGGTGCAGCGCGTGGTAGAGGCTGCCCACCGCGTTGCCCAGGCCCACCCCGCTGTGCAGCAGCACCACGCTGGGCCGCCCGGTGGCCTGCGCGTAGCCGTCGGCGGTGCACACCACCGCGGCCTCCTGCAGGCCCAGCACGTAGTCGATGTCCGGGAAGCGGGCGATCTCCTCGAGCAGACCCTCCTCACTGGACCCGGGGTTGCCGAACAGATACCGCACCCCGTCGGCACGTAGCTGCTCCAGCAGCCGGCGGTGCCCGGTGCGCAGCGTGCTGGTCGCCGTCGCGGGCGCGGTCGCCGAGGTCACGACACACCGGCCGGCACGGCGGCCCGCGCGTGGATCTGCTCGATCACGGTACGGGCGAACACGCCCGCCTGCGCCCCGGTGCGCCCGGTGACCAGGTCGTCGTCGACCACCACGTCGGAGTCGACGTACTGCGCGCCCATGTTGAGCGCGTCGCCGTACAGGTTGGGGTGGCAGGTCAGGCGTCGCCCGCGGACCAGCTCGGGCGTCCGCGACAGCAGCCACAGCCCGTGGCAGATGATCCCCTTGACGATCCGTGGCTCGGCGAAGGCCCGGCGCACGAAGTCGGTCGCGGGTGGCAGCTTCGCCAGGTCCTCGCTGTAGCGCAGCCGGTCGCTGACCATCGCCGACGGCACGATGACCGCCGAGTACGACCGCAGCGCGTCGTCGTCCATGCCCTCGAACGACGCCGCGCACACGAACGGCGCCCGGTACTCGTGGCCGGTGAACGTGATCGACTCCCGGCCCCAGAGCCGGGTGAGGAAGTGCAGCTCGGCACCCTCCTCGGGGAACCGGTACGAGTAGTACCAGATCTCGTGCTCGTAGAAGTCGCTCTCCACCAGCACGGCGACCTTGTGCCCGGTCAGTGGCCCGCTCACCAGCCGTACCTGCGCAGTCCGTGGTCGAGGACGTCGACCAGCGCCCGCCCGCAGCCGTACGACGACTCGGTGGAGCGGGCCGTGATGAACGGATGGTCGACGATGACGCTCTCGGCGTGCCCGACGTTGCCGATGAACTCGCCGTCCGGGCCGACCGCGTCGCGCAGGATGAACTCCAGCGGGTAGAACGGCGGCCCGAAGTTGATGTAGCCGTCACCGAACCCCGTGGTGGAGCCGTCCAGCGCGTGCGGGCCCTCGAAGCCGGTGCCGTCGTGGTAGTCGTAGTCGATCGGGTGGCCGGTGACCCGCTTGCCGCCGATGATGCTGAGCTTGCGCAGCGGGTCCCGGGCGAAGGCCAGCGCCGCCACGCCGTAGCAGACCGCGGCGACCGGCTTGTCGAGCCGCACGAAACCGAGGATCAGCTCGTGCAGGCGCTGGTTGTTGGCCAGGTCGACCATGGCGCCGCTGCCACCGACGATCACCAGGGCGTCGTACGAGGGCAGGTCGTGGGTGACGATCCGGTCGATCTTGCGGTGGTACTCCTCGCTGTCGCGCAGGTAGGTGGGGGAACTGGGGTACGGCCGGGACGGCACCCAGCCGGCCAGGTCGTGCGGCTTGTCGAGGCGGTCCGAGGCGTCCAGCTCGCGCGTCTTGCGGGCGGTCTCCTCGCTGGTCACCGACTTGCCCTGGGGCGGGTCGGCGTAGGCGGGATCCATGCTGACGGCCAGCGGGGTGGGCCGGGCGCCGGTCGGGGTGACGAACTCGATCTCGTACCCGGCCTTGTCGCAGGCGTCGAGCGGCCCGATCAACTCCTCACCCCAGTAGCCCCACTCGGAGACAGCGAACAGGACCTTGGTCATGAGAGTGCTCCGATCGTTGCGGCGCCGGCTCCGGCCAGCTGCTCCTTGAGGAGGGCGGCCGGGGTGAGCCGGACCCGTACGGTCTGTGGCTGGTCGCTGTGCGGCAGGGTGACGGTCATGGCGTCGGCGTCGAAGTCGTCGTGCTCGTGGCCGTTGACCCACACCCCGGTCAGCCGCACCCGGCCCGCGGGCAGCAGGTCGGGCGCCACCCGCAGGGTCGCGCCGAACGCGCCGGGCTGCGGCTGGAACCACAGGTCCATCGGCTGCTCGCGGCGCAGCATGTTGCCGTAGACGGCGGCCAGGTAGCCCAGCTCCGCGCTGTGGTACATGGCCATCGAGTGCGAGCCCTTGCTGCGCTCGCCGCCCAGCTCGAACGGGACCCCACTGGCCAGCACGTTGAAGTAGACGCCGCCGGCGCCGGTGTCCAGCATCCACGCGTTGTAGAAGGCCGCGCCCTCGCGGGCCTGCTTGGCGTACTCCGGGCGGTCCAGGACGCCGTCCAGCACGAGGTACGCGAGAATGCCCTGCTCCTGCTGCCACCAGGCCTTCCGGTCGTGCCACACCAGACGGTGGAACCGCTCGCCCGGCGCGACCACCCGCTCGACCATGTCGTACCAGCCGCCGCGCTGCGGGTCCGCGCCGACCGACGGCATCAGGTCGGCGATCCGGGTCGCCAGCTGCAGGTAGGAGTCGCTGGGCCGCAGATTGTTCATCCGGGTCAGGTTCCACGCGATCTTCAGGTTGTGCCCGACGATCGCCCGGTTCTGCTGCTGGCCGTAGTGCTGGTCCTTGCGCCAGTCGCCGAAGAACTTCTCCTGCACGAACGGGCTGTTCTCGTAGTCGGGGAACCGCTCGACGATCGTGTCGCAGCAGTCCTGCAGCATGTCGGCGTATCGCTGCTCGCCGGTCGCGAGGAACAGGTTGATCAGGTACGCGGGAATGTGGTCGCCGACGGAGTTCCAGTTCTTGCGGTCGGCGTTGGTGTGCCCGCCGGTCTCCAGAGCCGGGCTGCGCGGGTCGAAGGTGACCGGGTCGATGTGCGAGAAGTAGCCGCCCTGGTCCGGGTCACGGAAGTACTTCTGGAACAGGTTGATGGTCAGGTCGATGATCTCGCGCAGCCGTGGCGCGCCGGTGACCCGGTAGACCTGGGTGATACCGGCGATCGCGTAGATCTGCTCGTAGCAGGGGATCGCGTTCAGGTCGTCACCGAACTCCGAGGCGAGGATCTTGCGCTCGGAGCCGTCCGGCAGCACGTCGATCGCGTGGTACCAGTAGGCGATCTGCTGACTGCGGTCGACCGCGCAGAAGTGCTCGATCAGGTAGTCGGCGCCGGCCCGTGCGGCGTCCAGATAGGGCTGCCCGCCGTTGAGCATGTAGGCGGTGGCCAGCCCGTACACCAGCCGGGAGATGGTGTCGGTCTCCTGCCGGATCGACTGGGTCTTGGTGCCGAGGATCGACAGGTCGGTACGGTAGCCGCGGTAGTCGAAGATGCCGGCCCCGCCGAACTCGGCCTGCAGGTAGAAGTCGGCGATCGCCCGGACCTGCCGCTGCCACCAGTCCGGCGACTCGAACCGGTACTCGTCGGCCTCCTTGCCGAACAGCAGCACGTGCTTGGCCTCGAAGCCGGTGCCGTTGTCCTCCATCGGGTAGAAGACGCCGTAGACGTGGATGAATCGGCCGGGCTGGAGCAGGCCGCGGAACTGCGCGCCCGCGTCCACATAGGCCTCGCCCAGGTTGCGCAGCATCTCGGCCACGGTGGTCGGGGTGAGCCGGGCGGCGTACGGCCGGCCGTCCGAGGTGTTCAGCGTGACCGTGTCGGTGGACGGGTCGAACCCGGTGACGTACCCGGCGACCAGGTCGGAAAAGGTGAAGTTCAGCTCGTTCACGGTGTCTCTCCAGAGAGGGTCCGCACCAGCACGATGCTGTGCGCGGTGACCAGGTAGCCGGCGGTGGTGACGTGCTGCTCGGCGCCCGGTCCGGCGATGTCGGCCGGTGATTCGAGGGCGGTGTCCAGGACGCGGGCCCAGCGGCGCCGCGGGTCGAGCTCGAATTCCAGCGGCTCGGAGTGCATGTTCATCATCAGGTGCAGGTCGGGCTCGCCGCCGATCCCGGCGAGGGTGCAGGCGAAGGCGCGGCCCTGCGGGTCGTCCCAGTCCGGCGGCGCCAGGCGGGTGCCGTGCCAGGTCACGTCGGCGGTGGTCCAGAACTCGTCACGCCGCAGCACCTGGTGCCGGCGGCGCAGCGCGATCAGCTCGGTCCAGAACCGCAGCAGGCCCGCGTGCCGGCCGGGCAGCGACCAGTCGAACCAGCTGATCGGCCCGTCCTGGCAGTACGCGTTGTTGTTGCCCTGCTGGGTGCGGGCCACCTCGTCGCCGGCGGTGATCATCGGGACGCCCCGGGAGACCATCAGCAGGGTGGCGAAGTTCTTCATCTGCCGGGTCCGTAGCGCCAGGATGCCGGCGTCGGTGGTGTCCCCCTCGGCGCCGCAGTTCCAGCTCAGGTTGTCGTCGTTGCCGTCCCGGTTGCCCTCGCCGTTGGCCTCGTTGTGTTTACGGTCGTAGGCGACCAGGTCGGCCAGCGTGAACCCGTCGTGGCAGGTGACGAAGTTGACGCCGTTGACCGGCCGGTGCCCGCGCGCCTGGTAGAGCCCGGCGCTGCCGCCGAGCCGCTCCGCCACGTCGCCGATCAGCCCGGCGTCGCCGCGGACGAACCGGCGCATGGTGTCCCGGAACCGGCCGTTCCACTCGGCCCAGCGATATCCGGGATAGCTGCCGACCTCGTACGCCCCGGCCGCGTCCCACGCCTCCGCGATGATCTTCGTGGTGGCCAGCGTGTCGGACAGCTCGATCTGCCACACCACCGGCGGCTCGTCGAGGATCGCGCCGCCCGGCCCCCGGGTCAGCACCGCGGCCTCGTCGAACCGGAAGCCGTCGACGTGCATCTCCCGGACCCAGTACTCCAGGCACTCGACGATCATCTTGGTGACGATCGGGTGGTTGGCCATCAGCGTGTTGCCGCAGCCGGAGTAGTCGTCGTAGTACCGCCGGTCGGCCTGGTGCAGGTAGTAGTAGTTGGGGTTGTCGAGGCCGGCCCAGCAGAACAGCGGCCCCAGGTGGTTGCCCTCGTCGGTGTGGTTGAAGACGACGTCCAGGATCACCTCGATGCCGGCCGCGTGCAGCGCCCGCACCATGTCCCGGAACTCCCGGACGTGCGCGCCCGCCTCCGGCCGCTCGCAGTAGGCGGCGTGCGGCGCGAAGAACCCGGCGGTGCTGTAACCCCAGTAGTTGCCGGTGGCCGGGTCGAAGTCGAAGACCGGCAGCAGCTCCACGGCGGTGATGCCGAGCGCGGTCAGGTACGGGATCTTCTCGACGATCGCGGCGAACGTGCCGGGCCGTTCGGTGCCGGCGCCGGGCGACCGGGTGAAACCGCCGACGTGCAGCTCGTAGACGACCATTTCGGACATCGGACGATTGAGTGGCTGGTCGCCCGCCCAGTCGTAGCCGCGCTCGTCGATGATCGCGCAGCGTAGCGAGGTGGCCAGCGTGTCACCGGGCACGCAGGCCGCCTCTCTCTTCCAGAGACTCCGATCAAGACCACGGGTGTACGGGTCGGCGAGCACCTTCTCCGGCTGGAACCGCAGCCCGTCACCGCCCGGGCCCCGGACCCGCAGGGCGTAGAAGGCGGGCGCCCGCAGGTCACGCAGGTGCACGTGCCAGACCGCGAAGCTGCGGTTGATGTCCGGGTCGAGAGTGACGGTCTGGATCGGCTCGGTGTCACCGGCGTCCGCGAAGACGAGGAGATCCATGCCGGTGGCGTGTTCGGAGAAGAAGGCGAAGTTCACGCCGTCGTCGTCCGCGGTGGCGCCGAGTGGATGGCTGCGCCCCGGTTCGGCCTGGTAGACGGGCCGGTGGAGCTGGCTCACGCTCATGCTGGAGAGCCTAGGGAGCAGCCTGAATAATTTTCACGTTTCTGGGTATCCGCTCCGGCCGGTTCAGCCCCGCCGTTCGAGGTGTGCCACGACGTCCTGATAGCTCTCCGGTTCGATCCGGACAGTGCCGGCGAACGGATAGTTCAGCTCGACGGCCAGGAACACGTTGACTCCGATCGTGGCGGCCACCCCGGCCACCAGCACCCGGCGCAGCATGTCGTCCCGGATGCCGCAGGTGACGCAGAGCGACAGCACCACGATCGATCCGGTCAGCACCGAGATCCACACAACGTTCGGCAACTGCTGGTCGTGCGCCAGCCGGACCGCCTCGGCCCGCAGCTCGGTCGCCCGGGTGAGCCGCTGCACGGCGTCCCGGACGAACGCCTCCTGCGCCGCCGTCCGCGGGGTGATCCCGGCGACCGTGACCATCAGCGAGTCCACCGCCTCACCGACCGCCGGGACCGCCTCCCCGCGCACCCGCTGCGGCCAGGCGGCGAGCACGTCCCGGTTGTACGCGAGCACGCCCGCGTCGATCGCCGTCGTCGTCGCCGGATCGCACACCCGGCCGCCCTCGGCCACCGCCAGCAGGTTCATCGCTTCCGCCTCGGTCGACGCGCGGGCGTCGTTGCGCTCCTCCCACAGGGTCACCACGCAGAGGCCCATCGCCACCGAATACACCACCGCAGCGGCGGACAGCATGATCCCGGTCGCGTCGTTGTGCTCGCCCCGCCGCCAGTGCGGCAGCCGCCGGTGCACCAGAGACTCCAACAGCAGCATGAACGCGGGCAGCCCGATCACCAGAACGATCAGGACGACCCACTCCGGCAACTCCGCCGCGAGCCACTTCGCCATCGCGCTGCATCCCATCCCGCCGAGAGGTCCCCAGGCATTGTGGCCGCGCGCCTTCCCACCGGACGTGTTTTCGCAGATAGTCGCCGTGATCCAGCATCGGGCCGCGAACAATGGACAGATGCGAAGCGCCCTATTGTCCATTTTGACGGCCGGCGCCCTGCTCACGCCGCAGCCACCCGCGGAGGCCGGCCCCGCCGCCGGATGCACGCCGACCGCGCGACCCGAGGGAACCGCCGCGACCATCGTCGGCATCGCCGAGGCGGCCCGTCGCGAGTCCGGCCTGAGCGCCGTGATCGTCCGTGTCTCGGCCGGCGGCCGGGAGATCGTGACGGCGGCCGCCGGCGAGTCGACGACCGGGGTTCCGGCGACCACGGACATGCGGTTCCGCACCGGGGCGGTCGGCATCACCTACCTGACCATGCTGCTGCTGCAACAGGCCGGCAAGGGCGTCGTCGGACTCGACGACCCGGTCGCCCGCTGGTACCCGGAACTGCCCCGCGCCCAGGACGTCACCCTGCGGATGCTCGGCAGCAGCACATCAGGCTATCCCGACTACGTGACCTACCAGCCGTTCATCGACCGGCTCTACGCCGACCCGTTCCGGCACTGGACCGAGCCGGAGCTGATCGACCTGGCCCTGGAGCGGCCTCTCTGGTACGAGCCCGGCACCAACTGGAGCTACTCGCACGCCAACTTCGTCATCCTCGGCCGGATCCTGGCCCGCGCCACCGGCACCCCGCTGGCCGAGCTGATCCGGCGCGACATCCTCGACCCGCTCGGACTGCACACCACCGTCGCCGCCGACACCGCGGAGATCCCCGCCCCGGTCCTGCACGGCTTCACCACCGAACGCGGCCGGTACGAGGACTCCACCTACTGGAACCCGTCCTGGACCACCGCCGCCGGCGCGATCCTGACGTCGGACATCTGCGACCTGGAGACCTCCGCACGGGCCGTCGGCACCGGTCGGCTGCTGTCCGCGGCCGACCAGCGGACCCTGCTCGATCCGGGCACCGTCGGGCTCGGCGGGCCGACCGCGACCTGCCCGGCCACGATCTGCGTGCACCACACCGAGGAACATCACTACGGGCTCGGCGTCGTCGTCCAGGACGGATGGATCAAGCAGACACCGTCGTTCGCCGGCTACGCGGCCGTGCAGGCCTACCTGCCCGGCCGCGACATCGCCATCGCGGTCGCCACCACGCGTGGCCGTACCACCGACGACGTGAACACCGCCGGGACGGTGACCGACCGGATCGCCGCCGAGCTCACCCGGAGCTGACCGCGGCCCGGGCCGCCAGCACCGCGCCGGCCAGCGTGCGGGTCCGCGGATCGGCGCCGTTCTGCAGCTCGCCGCGGGCCAGGGTGACCGCCTGCCCGACCACCTCGTCGATCTTCGTGGTCGCGGCCGCGTCGAACGCCGGACCGGACAGCGCGGTCAGCGCCGCCAGCTCCGGCGCGGTCACCATGCCCGGCATCGGCATGCCGAGGTGCGGGTTCTCCGCGGGCAGCCCGGCCAGCTCGTGCAGCGCCCGCAGTTCCGGTAGCTCCGCCTCGGTGGCCGCGCGGACGCGTGCGGCGAGGTCCCGTGTCGCCGCCGCGCCCGCGCGGGCCGGCACCGCGTCGAGCAGGGGAACGACCTGCTCGTGCATGGCCAGCGTGATCTCGATCCAGGCCCGGTCGGTGCCCCCGAAGGCGCTCGTGGGCGCGGGGGCCGGTGGGACCGCCGGCGCGGGCGTGCCGCATCCGGCGAGCAGCAGGGCCGCCAGTGTGGCGTACCACAGCCGATGGCCCTGCCGCCGCATCGCCGTCAGCCGAACGACGGCGTCGTGCCGCACTTGGCGTCGGCGTTGATGCAGACCTTGACCAGCGCGGCGAGCTTCGCCGGGTCCCACGCGTTCATGAAGTCGCCGTGGATCGACGACGCCATCCCCGACGACAGGGTCAGCCCGTCGCCGCCGAGCGAGTCGTAGCCGAGCATCATCGAGATGTTCGGCACCGCCACCGGGTACTTGCCGGTGCAGACGCCGTTGACCGACGGGCCCATGTGCGACTTGTGATCCGGCGAGTCGATGTGCTTGCCGTCCCAGCAGTCCTGGTAGGTGAGCTGGTAGATCAGGTTGCCGCCGGCCGCGCACCTCGGCCAGTTGCCGTCCGCGCTGCGGCCGATCTCGGCGCTGCCCGCGCACCAGAACTGCCCGCTCGCGCCCTTCGGCGTGGCCACCTGCCGCTTGGCGTCACCCTGCACCATCACCAGGCCGGGCGGGAACGGCACCACCGTCGCCGGGTCCTTGATCTTCGCGCCGTAGTAGGCCCGGAAGTTCTTCATCTTCACCGGCTTGCCGTTGAGCAGCAGCGTCGGTGCCCAGTACGCGCTGTTGTCGCCCGGCGCGTCACACGTCGTCGGCTGCTTGCGCAGCTGCTCGCCGGTGCTGCTCGCGGTCACCTTCGGCCCGAAGAACGTGTGCAGGTGCGAGGCGCCCGGCAGGTTCGGCAGGACGATCGGGTCGTCCGGCGACTCACCGGAGACGGTGCAGTTGGTGTGGAACTCCGGCACCCGGACGATCCCGGCCGGGACCGCCTTCGGCTGGACCGCCTTGTGCAGGGCGAGAGTCTCCTTCCAGGCCGCCTCGTCGACCGGCACCCAGCCGCCCGGGCTCGCGGACGGGCTGGTGGGCGCGGCGCTGGTGGGCGCGGCGCTGGACGGGGCGGCACTGGACGGCGCGGCGCTCGACGGGGCCGCGGCCGTGCCCACATTGAAATGGTTGATGTTGACGAAGTCCGACCGCGACCGGCTCTTCATCACCAGGACCAGCGTCTGCTTGCCGGCCGGCGCCTTCGCGGCCTTCGCGGTGACCGTCGTCCACTTCTGCCAGCCGCCGGTCGACGCCACCGGGAAGGTCGCCAGCAGCGTGCCGCTCCGGCCGCCCAGGCGCGCCTCGATCGAGCCGCCCTCGGTGTTGTCCGACGCGATCCGGGCGCTGAGCGTGGCGCTGCCGATCGTGACGTCCCGGTACTCGAGCCAGTCGCCGTTCGCCAGCCAGCCGACGTTCCGCCCGCCGCCGGTGTCCGAGGTGTTCTCCGTCTTCGCGCCGGACTGCGCCGCGAACGCCTCGGCCTGCAGCGTGCCGGGCGTGGTCACCTCACCGGCGCCCGCGGTGGCGATGTAGGTGCCGCTCGCGCCGAGAGCCGCGACGACGGCCACACCCAGGACGACCCGGGTGGCACGGCGACGTCGCTTCGGGTCCGGCGGGGCTACGTGCTGGGATTCCTTGCCCATATCGATCCTCAACAAAATGGCGGGGAAAGCGTGCGGCACGAATTATGCAGACCTCGCACAGGCGGTTCAATACGTCAAGAAAAAATTCATTTCCCCAGGTCAGAGCGGTGCTGGTGGCCGTCGTAAAGCCTTTCGATAACAGTTTTTCGACATCGTTTTCTTAAGTCTCCATTAATTCGTTCGGGGTCGATGCCCGGCCCTGGCCGCGGCCCGCGGCGAGGGTGGGAACCTGGTGAAGGCCGTCGAGCATTCCGGGAGCGCCGATCGTGCAGACCAGTGACCGTGAGTTCACCGTCGACATCGCCCGGGCCATCGTGACGCCGGTGGACCCGCAGATGCTGACCTACCTGGAGGCCGACGCCGAGGCGTACTTCGCCGACCCGCGCGAGGCCCTCGCCACCGGCCGGAAGTCCACCGAGCTGGGCAGCGGCGTCGAGGTGGCCGTCGGTGTGACCGCCGTGGCGCTGTACGTCGCGCAGGCGGCCCTCGACGTCGTCCTCGAGGAGTCGATCAAGAAGGGCGTCGACGGGATCCGCGGCTTCCTCAACCGCCGCCGCAAGCCCGGGAACGAACTCGCCGGCCGCCCGGACGTCCCCACCTTCACCGACGAGCAGATCGACCTGGCGGCGGCGGCCGTCACCGCTGTCGCCCGGGGCCGGGGCCTCGACGCGGCGGCCGCCACCACCCTGGCCACCGCCGTCCGCGACCGGCTGCCCCGCAAGCCGGCGCCGCCCTCCGGCGACTGACCCTCTCGTTTCTCCTGCCCACCGCGCTCCTGTGGACCGTGCACATCGGATCGTGAGCGTTCCGGCCGGTGTCCTGGCCGAGCAGCGCGGCCGGTCCGTCGTGGAGCCGGAGGTGGCAGGCCGGTCCGGTCACTCCAGGTTCAGCCAGGTCGCCGCGGTCAGCACCGCGAGAGCGGCGACGGCGCCGGACGAGATCAGCACGGCCGCTGTCCGGCGCATCGGTGGCCGTTCGGCGGCGGGTGGGCGGCGCCGGGCCGTCGCCACCAAGCCCGCCGCGATCATGCCGGCGACGACGGCCTTCACCGGCTGGGCGGTGCCCGCCATGCCGAACAGGATCAGATAACCGTTGAGCGGGTCGTCGCTCAGGCAACCCGGCCCGACCGGCAGACCGCACGCGGCCACACCGATCAGCGCCGGAGTGGCCACCGCCCCGGCGAACGCCACGACCAGCGCCGACACCAGCCCCGCCACCACACTGCGGGACCGGTGCGCCGCTGTCGTCACGGCGGCGGCGAACGCGCCGGCCGCGGTGGTCAGCAGGGTGGCCGTCGACATCAGGTAGTGCAGGAACCCGGTCAGGTTCGCGCGGTCCTGCCGGTAGACGCCGGAGATCGTCCCGTGCGCCGCTGTGGCCAGCACCGTTCCCGCGACCAGCAGCACGACCGCCCCGGCCAGGCCGATCAGCACGGCCCGCCCGAGCGGCGGCCGATGATCGGGCGGCCGGGAGATCCGTCCGGCGCTGCCGTCGTCCGGACGGTGCTCGCCGCCGGGTGGCGGAGCGAGGTGACCGGCGTCGCCCGCACCGCCGAGGTCGCCGGCGTCGTCCGCACCGCCGAGGTCGCCGGCGTCGTCCGCACCGCCGAGGTCGCCGGCGTCGTCCGCACCGCCGAGGTGGCCGGGGCGGGGCCGGACGGTGGCCTTCACGGCACCGTCGGCGGACCTTCCGGCACTGTCGGCGACCCTCCCGGGACCGTCGGCGGCGCGACGGTGACCGGGATCCGGCGGGTGGGGCGCCGCCGGGAAGGTCGCGCGGGTCAGCCAGGCCGGTGTCCGGGGGGTTCGGGAACGCAGCAGGCCCGCCGTGGTCACCAGCACCGGCAGGACGGTGAGGGCGGCGACGCCGGGCGCCCAGCCGAGCATGTCCCACGGGATGTAGGTGATCTGCAGCCACTCCGCCGCCGGCAGCGGCAGGTAGCCGTAGGTCAGCGCCTCGGCGAAACCCGGCGTCCACAGGTAGAGACGGCCGTGCAGAGGGGTGTCGTGCATCGCCCACCAGGTGGCGTACCAGGGGAGGACCGCGAGGGCGCCGATCACCGCGCTGCGACGCGCCGCCCGCCGTAGCGAGCCGCGGATCGTCGGCAGCCAGGCGCCCGCGTTGTCCCACGACCAGCGGGCCAGGGCGGCCAGGATGCCGATCAGCGCCAGCGCGGACACCACCGCGGGTCCCGCCGCGCCGTCGCCGACGCCGTCGAAGACGCCCCAGCGGCTGGCGTTCGCCGCGGAGACGGCAGCCGGCTCACCGGCCAGCATGCCCGCGCCCAGGCCCAGCGCCAGGGCCGCCACCGGGGGCCGGGCCGTGGTGAGCCGCCGCTGCCAGGCCGTGACGTTCACCAGCCAGGCCAGCGCGCCGATCGGGCCGGCCGTCGCGAGCGCCACCACCATGATCAGCAGGAACGTCATCCGGGGGCCGGGCACCGGGTCGACGCCCGCCGCTATCAGGGCCTGCCAGGCGAGGGTCCCGGCGTCCTGGCACAGCACCGCCAGGCCGACCCCGGCGCCGAACAGCTGCGCCACCGACAACGACGGCAGCGTCCACGGCTCGGCGGCCACCCGCAGCCGCACCGCGATGTCCGGGTGCGTGCTCAGCACCCCCGGCCGGCGAGCCCGCGCCGCGGCTCTCCGGCCGGACGCCGCCACCGCGCCCCACCACGACGAGGCCGGGCTGCGGGGCGCGGTGAGGTGAGGGCGACGGCCGGGGTCACGCGAGGCCGGCGGGGTGCGCAGCGTCGTCAGGTGGGCGAGGGTGGCGGCGCCCGACGGGTGGCGGCCGGCGGTGGCGTCGGCGGTCAGCTCACGGTCGCGGAGCACCGCCTGGCGGGTCAGCGCCACCAGGGTCAGCAGGACGGCGATCGCCCCCACCGTGTGCAGGTCGTCGTGCCGGAAGAGCGTGATCCGGGGGGTCAGGCCGGTGAGGTCGGCGGCCAGCAGCGCCAGGTACGGGACGGCCGCCAACCCCAGGAACGACCGCCAGGCCGTGCCGAGCAGCAACGTCGGGCCGGTGTCGCGGTTCTTCAGGTGGGCCAGCTCGTGCAGCACCACACCGGTGAAGCGCGCCGGATCGCGGGCGTGCGTCCGGGCCGTCTCACCGGCCACGCAGAGCAACGGCCGCCGGGCGGTGCCGAAGACGAACGAGTCACGGGCCGCCGGAGCGACCATGACGACGGGGCGGCGCGGCAGGCCGTACCCCTCGATCAGCTCGTCGATCTTCGCGGCGGCCGCCGCGTCGTAGGTGTGGAGCGGGCGCAGGCGACCTCTCCGGCGCCACAGCCGCCACGGGGTGGCCAGGGCGTAACCGGTCAGGGCGCACGCCGACAGCGCCACCGGGCCGGCCAGCGACGACCAGACGATCAGGGGGATGTCGGGGGCGACGCACGCGATGACCGGGACCGTGTCGCCGATCAGGGCCGGTGAGGCGCCCGGCTGGTACGACGGCAGGCCGGCCAGCCCGGTGCCCTGGAGGCACGCGGCGACCCTCGTCTCGCCGGGCCGCGAGAGCCGCACCCCGAGGTAGCCCCAGACCGACGCCGTCGTGGCCAGGAGCAGCACGAACAGGATCAGGAACCGGGCCGACAGCGTGGCCGGCAGCACTGACGGGTCGCCGGCCGCCCGGTGCGGGCCGGCCGGGGGAGCGGTCACCACACCGACGTGGTCTTCCGGTACGCCTTGGCGGCGGCCCGGACGGTGAGCCCGTCGTCGATGCCGGACAGGCTCGTGTGGGTCAGGATGATCAGGGTGCCGGCGCGGCGTACCAGGACGAGGTTCTCGACCGCGACCACCGAGGCGATCTGCGGGCGCATGGTGATGCGCAGCGCGGCCGCCTCGTCGCCGATCCGGCCGACGCCCAGCCGGTCGACGGTCACCGTGACCGTGCCGAGCTGGTCGACGGTGGTGGTGTACCGGCCGCAGACGCCCGGCGCGCCCTTGACCCGGTCGATCGCGGCGCGCGCCGCGGACTCGCCGAGGTGCCGCATCCGCTCGCGGATGTACGACGAGTCGCCCGCCGCCGACTGGAACAGCAGCACCTCCGCCCGGGCGCTCGCGCCGCCGGAGAAGTCGGTGTCCAGCGCCGCGCAGCCGCCGCCGCCCGCGTCGCCGCCGCCGCCCGCGTCGCCGCCGGCCCCGCTGTCGACCTGGAAGCCGGCCAGGTCGCCGGGGCCGAGCAGGGCCTTGCGCAGCTCGTCGCCGGTCGGCACGTGCGGCGGCTGGGGTGCGCCCTTCGGCGGCTTCGCGGTGCCGCCGGTCGTTCCCGGGCCGGTGGCGCTGCCGGGCCCGCCTCCGGTCCGCGTGCCCGATCCGGTCCTCCTTCCCGGCCCGGCCGGTGAGGGGGAGGGCGAGCCCGTCGGCGGGGCGACGCCGGAGGGGAAGACGCCGGGCGGGAGCGGGCCGGACGGGACGGCGGGCAGACTCTCCGCCAGCGACGGCAGCGCCACCGGGCTCGCCGGATCCTCGACCGGCGTCCGGGTCACACACCCGCTGACCGCGCACAGCAGCACGACCCCCGCGGCGACGAGCCGGAAAGCGCCCGCGGCGGGCCGGATGAGGGCCGGCGCGGCGGGCTGGGCGGGGCTTGCGGTGGGCCGGATGAGGGCCGGCGCGGCGGGCTGGGCGGGGCTTGCGGCGGGCTGGGCGGGGCTTGCGGTGGGCCGGATGAGGGCCGGCGCGGCGGGCCGGACGGGGCCGGCGGCGGGCTGGGCGGGGCTCGCGGCGGGCCGGATGCTGGCCGGCCTCACGCGGTGAACCGCACTCGGTCGCGCCGCCACCGGAGCGTGCCGAGCAGCAGCAGCCCGGCGGTCACCGTCGCGAGCCCCAGCAGCGCGAACACGCCGGGCCGTCCGCCGGTGATGGGCAGCGTGGCGGTGTCCGTGGGCGAGGCGACGGGCGACACCGCGGCGCTGGGCGACCGCGACGCGGACGGCGAGACCGACGGCGGGACCGATCGCGAAGCCTGCGGCGAGGCCGACCGTGACGGCGACGGCGACGGCGACGGCGACGGCGACGCGGACGGCGGGAGGCAGACCGCGGTCAGCGCGAAGGTCGCCGCGCCCCCGGCCGTGCCGCCGGTGACCAGCAGCGCCCCCGAGGCGAGCCGCCATCCCCGCGGGGTGCCGAGCCAGAGCCCGGCCTCGGTCAGCCCGCCGGTGACGCCGGCGCGCGGCGGCAGCAGGTCCTCCGGGCCGAACTGTCCCGCCATGGTCCGCTCGTTGACGGCGACCTCGTACACCTGACCGGCGATCACCCCGATCAGCGCGGGTTTCGGCGCCCCGTTCACCGTTTCGATGAAGCCCATCACGTACGCCAGCGGCGTCCCGCCCGCGACCGGCTGGTCGAACTGCCAGCCGTCGGCGCCGGGTTTCCCTCCTCCGGGGAATGTGCCGCACGTGCGAATGGCGGCCGGCTGGTCGGTGGCGGCTTTTCCGGTGGCGGCCGTGAACGCCTTGTCGAGGCTCAGCGGCGCCGGTTCCCCCTCCGCCGCGAAAGCCGCTGTCTGCAGGGCGAACGCGGCGATGCACGAGGCCGCCAGCAGTCCGGTGCAGCGAGCGATTCTCCCGATCATCGGCGTTCCCTCCGTGGGTGGCAATCATGATTCGCGATGCCGCCGAAGCTTTCCAGGAATGCGCAGACAACGCCGTCCACCGATGGGGTGACCCGTTTCGACGATCATCCACCGCCGATGTCCGCAATGGACGCCGAGATCAGTCGATCATCCTTTTCACCGTGGGGCGCTAGGATCCGCGGATGCTGCGGTGGAGGACGCTGGACCCGATGCTCCGGGACGCCGCGGGCGCGGCCCTGCTGATCGTGGCGGCGTTCGTGCCCGGCGTCGCCGAGCTGGGCCTGGAGATCGGCGAGCTGCACCTGCGTGCCGACGACCGGATCAGCCTGGCGCTGCTGCTGACGCAGGCGGCCGCGCTGGTCCTGCGCCGCCGCCGGCCGGTGCTGTGCCTGGCGATCGTGGCCGCCGCCTTCGCCGCGCACCAGCTGGCCGGCTATCCGCCGACGGTGGCCGGGCTCGCGCTGCTCGTCGCCCTCTACAGCGCCGGGGCGCACCAGGAGCGCCGGCGCCGGGCGGCGGCGGTGACCGCCTCCGTCGCCTACGCCGGCCTGGCGGTGGCGCTGCACCTGCGCGGCTCGGCGGAACGCCTGATCGACTTCGTGACGTTCTTCGCGGTGCTCGCCGCCTGCTGGGCGGCCGGATCGTGGGTGCGGGCGCGGCAGGCGGAGGAGCAGCGCCGGCGGCGGGAGAGCGTGGGCGCGGCGATCACCGCCGAGCGTGCCCGGATCGCCCGTGAGCTGCACGACGTCGTCACCCACCACGTGACCGCGATGGTGGTGCAGTCGGACACGGCGGGCCTGCTGGTCGGGCCGCAGCCGGACCGTGCCGTCGAGGCGATCGCCGCGGTGAGCCGGTCCGGCCGGGAGGCGCTCACCGAGCTGCGGGTGCTGCTGGGCGTACTCGACGGGGATCTCGACGAGCGGACACCCGCCGCAAGCGGCCTCGCCGACCTGGTGGACCGGATGCGCCGCGCCGGTCAGCCGGTCGACTTCGCCGAGGAGGGCGGCCCCGGACCGGACGGCGGCCTCGGCCTGGCGGTGCACCGGGTGGTGCAGGAGGGCCTGACCAACGCGGTCAGGCACGCCCGCGGCCGTCCCACCCGGGTGCTGGTGCGGCACGACGGCGACGGGACCGCGATCGAGGTGGTCACCGCGGGTTCGTCGCACGGCGAGCCGCGGCCGGGCCGCGGCCTCACCGGCCTGCGGGAGCGGATCACGGTGTTCGGCGGCACGTTCGACGCCGCCGGGGGTCCGGAGGGCGATTTCCGGGTACGGGCGTGGCTGCCCCGTTCCCGTGCGGAGGCGTCGTCGAGCGCGAGTCCCTCGGGCAGCGGCGCCGGGGGTGACGGATGATCCGCGTGCTGGTCTGTGACGATCAGGCTCTGATCCGGGCCGGTTTCGTGACCGTTTTCGGTCTCCAGCCGGATCTGGAGGTGGTCGGCGAGGCGTCCGACGGCGAGGCCGCGGTCCGTGCGGCGCTGCGCCTGCGCCCCGACGTCGTGGTGATGGACATCCGGATGCCACTGCTCGACGGCATCGAGGCGACCCGTCGCCTGGCCGGCCCGGACGTCACCGATCCGATGAAGGTGCTCGTGGTGACCACGTTCAACCTGGACGGCTACGTCTACGAGGCGCTGCGGGCCGGCGCCAGCGGCTTTCTGCTCAAGGACGCCCGGCCGGCCGAGCTGATCGACGGCATCCGCACGGTGTCGCGCGGCGAGGCGCTGCTGGCGCCCGCGGTGACGCGTGCCCTGGTCGGCCGGTTCGGTGACCGGGTCCGGCCGTCGACGGCGGGACGGGACGAGCGCCTGGATGTCCTGACGGCCCGGGAGATCGAGGTGTTCCGCCTGATCGCCGAGGGCCTGTCGAACGCGGAGATCGCCGGGGCGCTGGTGATCAGCCAGGAGACCGTCAAGACGTACGTCTCCCGGATCCTCACCAAGCTGGCGCTGCGGGACCGGGTGCAGGCGGTGATCCTCGCCCACCGGACCGGCCTGGTCGTGTGACCATCCCCCGGGCGAGCCAGCCGAGGTGCCCACCGCGGGGCGATGATCGTCGACGGCCGGCTGCCTAGCGTCGTGCCCATGAAGCGTCTCGCCCGTCCGCTGCTGCTCCTGCTGATCTTCATCGCCGTCGACGCGCTGGTGGTCACCCTCCTCAACGCGCTCTCCGGCAGCGCGGTCCTGTCGCTCGTCGTGGGCTTCGCCGCCGCGGCCGGCACCCTCCTGCTGTATGCGTGGACCACCCGCCGCATCGAGCGCAGGGAGCCGGCCGACCTGCCGCGCCCGGGCCGCCGGCGCACCCTGGCCCGGGGCACGCTGGCCGGCATCGGCCTGTTCACCGCCACCGTGCTGGCCATCGCGGTCCTCGGCGGTTTCCGGATCGACGGCTGGGGCTCGTTCGGCGGCATGCTGTCGATCTTCGGCCTGATGGCCGGCGTCGCCACGGTCGAGGAGGTGCTGTTCCGGGGCATCCTGTTCCGGCAGATCGAGGAGCGCGCCGGGACCCGGCCGGCGCTGGCCGTGTCGGCGACCCTGTTCGGCCTGCTGCACCTGATCAACGACCCGACCGCGATCGGCGGCGCGTGCGCGATCATCGTGGCCGGGCTGATGGCGGGCGCCGCCTACGTCGCGACCCGTGCCCTGTGGCTGCCGATCGGCCTGCACCTGGGCTGGAACTTCGCCGAGGGCGGCATCTTCGGTGTCCCGGTCTCCGGCGCCGACAGCTCCACCCAGGGTCTGCTGCGCGGCGTCTTCGACGGCCCGGCCCTGCTGACCGGCGGCACGTTCGGTCCCGAGGCCAGCGTCTTCGCGGTCCTGGCCAGCCTGCTCGCCGCGATCTGCCTGCTGCGCCTGGCCCACCGCCGCGGCAACCTGCGGCCCCGCCCGGTGGCGGACCCGGACGCCGCCGGCGGCCGCGTCGCCGGATAGGGGGACCGGGCGCCGGCCGGTGGCGCCGGGACGGTATGCAGGTCACGTGACAGAAGGATCATCGATCGGGCGGGCCGGGCAGCGGATGGCGGTGGCCACGCTCGCGTCGCGGGTCGCCGGGTTCCTGCGGATCCTGGTGCTCGCCGCCGCGCTCGGCCTCGGCACCCGGCTGCTCGACACGTACAACGTGGCGAACACGCTGCCGAACTCCGTCTACGAGCTGGTCGTCGGCGGCACCATGGCCAGCATCGTGGTGCCGCTGCTGACCCGGGCGGCGCTGACCGAGCCGGACGGCGGGGTGCTCTTCGCGCAGCGGCTGCTGTCGCTGATCGTGTACGTCCTGAGCGCCGTCACGATCCTCGCCGTCGTCGCCGCGCCGTGGCTGATCGACCTGTTCGCCCCCGGGTTCACCGCCGATCAGCGGGATCTGGCCGTCGTGTTCAGCCGGTTCTTCCTGCCGCAGATCCTGTTCTACGGGCTCAGCGCTGCCACCGGGGCGATCCTCAACATCCGGGGCCGGTTCGCGGCGGGGGCGTGGGCGCCGCTCTGCAACAGCGTCATCGTGATCGCGGTCGGCCTGACCTACCTGGCGGTGGCCGGCGGCGCGGTCGCCGGGACCGGGCTGAGCACCGGGCATCTGCTGCTGCTCGGGCTGGGCACCACGGCCGGCGTGGTCGCGCAGACGGTCCTGATGATGTGGGCGCTGGCCCGCAGCGGGTTCCCGATCCGGCTGCGGCTCGACCCGCGGGGCATCGGCATCCGGCGGATCGGGAAGCTCGGCGCGTGGGTGCTGCTCGCGGTGGTGGCCTCGCAGACGCTGACCGCGGCGGCGACCCGGGCCGCGTCGTGGGCCGGGCCGGGCGGGGTGACCGCCTATCAGAACGCGAGCGCCGTCTACCTGGTGCCGTACGCGGTGATCGCCGTGTCGGTGATGACCGCGATCCTGCCGCGCCTGAGTCGGTACGCGGCCCGCGGCGAACCGCAGCGGGTCACCACCGGGCTGTCCCGGGCGGTCCGCACCGCCCTGGTCGTGATGGCCCCGATCGCCGCCGCGTTCGTGCTGCTCGGGCCGACCATCGCGACAGTGCTGTTCGCGCACGGCAACAGCAGCGCGCCGACGGTACGGGTGCTGGGCCTGGTGCTCGCCGGGTTCGGGCTCACGCTGGTGCCGTTCACCAGCTACATGATCCTGCAGCGGGGCCTGTACGCGCTGCAGGACACCAGGACGTCCGCGCTGATCACGGCCCTGGTCGCGGCGGTCGGCGTGGCCGGGTGCGCCGCCGCGGCCCTGCTGCTGCGCGGTGAGGACATCGTGATCGGCATCCCGCTGGCGTACGCGCTGGCCTACACCGTCGGGCTGAACGTGATCGCTCTGGTGCTGCGCCGGCGCCTCGGTCGTCTCGACGGGCGGCGGCTGGTGCGTACCCATGTGCGGGTCCTGGTGGCGACGGCGGCCGGCGCCGGATGCGCCGGCCTCGTCGTCTGGGCCGTCGGCGCGTCCGGCTGGGCCGGCGCGCTGCTCACCCTGGCCGGCGCCGTGCTCGCGGGCGCCGCCGGATATCTGGCCGCCGGCCGGCTGATGCGGCTGGCCGAGCTGCGGCATCTGCTGAACCTGGCGCTGCCCGGCATCCGCACCTGGTGAGCGGACCTACTTGACCGGTGCGGGCGACGCGGTCGGCGCCGTGGTCCGGGCCGGTTTGACGGACTTGGCGGGCTCACGGACGGCGAACGTCGGGCAGTGTGCCGCGCCGTCGTCGGGTGTCGTCATCCGCAGTTTGCCGAGCGTCTTCACCGAGGCCTTGGTGATCGCCCGCACGCTCGGTTCCTGCTGGAAACCCTGCAGGTTGCTGGTGTAGCCGCCGTCCCCGGTCGGATAGAGCACCAGCTGCACCCCGTCGATGTAGGCGCAGGCCGTGTCGTTCTCGCCCCAGCCCATGATGTGGTGCCCGTGGTAGGTCTCGAAGAATCCGGGCTTGCGGACGGCCGGCTTCGCCACCGGCGTGGACGCGGAGGCCGACGGGGTGGCGGCGGGGTCCACGTCCGGCCCGGTGCCCGCGTAGACGGTCCCCGCGGTGGTGGCCGCCGCGACCGCCACGGCCAGCAGCGCGACCGCCCGGACGGCGTATCCCGGGCCGTTCCCCCGTCGTTTGCCATGGAGCATGGAATCCATTGTCGTACCACTTTCATCGACGTTTGCAGGAAATAAACAGAGCTGCACGTGACCGTACTCCCGGAAAACGATTGTCAGTCGTCCCGGAAACGCCGTGACGATGCGTTTCCAGTCCTTTCGGTGACAATGGCGACACGATTCCCGTGCTCTCCTGTTGATTATCTCTGCCGAGTTGTTCGTCCATTTCGAGGATGAGGTTTTCTGTATGGCGAAGACGAACCGTCGTGACGTCCTGCGCTACGGCGCGGCCGGAGCGGTGACCGCGGCCACGGCCGTGGTCGCCGGTCAGGAGCTGGCCAGCGCCGACCCGCCGCCGGGGCTGGACGGCGTGACGAGCCAGGTGCCCGGTCTGAAGGACACCCTGGACGGCCTGAAGGCCCCGCTGGACCCGCGGGACTTCGACGAGATCTTCAAGGGCAAGAAGATCCGCGGCCTGCACGGCCTCCGGGGCCGCAACGAGCTGATGATCAACAATCGGCGGCTCGCGCTCACCGAGATCGAGACGCTGTTCGTGCCCGCCGACGGGTCCCCGCCCTACGTGGGGACGGGCTGGATCAGCGCCCTGAACCACTACGACCCGGTGGAGGTCGACACCCGCCGCAACCGTGAGGGACTGCGCAAGCTGGCCCGCAAGGTCGTCGACGTCCTCGGCGACAGCGAGCTGGCCCCCTCGGCCGCGCAAGAGCACGGTCACTGACGGATCCCCTGAGAGGCGACTGACCATGGCAGTACGCAAGAGCATCTCCGCGATGTCCGGCGCGGAGAAGACCGCATTCATCAACGCGCTCCGCCAGCTCAAGACGACGGCGGTGAACGGGCGCAACTACAACTGGTACATCGACCAGCACGTCACCTTCTTCTCCCGTACCGCGGACAACATCAGTCACGCGCACCAGGCGCCGTCGTTCTTCCCGTGGCACCGGGAGTACCTGCGCCTGCTGGAGATCGACCTGCAGACGGTGAGCGGCAACACGGACATCTTCATCCCGTACTGGGACTGGACCGGGGGCGCCAGCCCGTTCACCGCCGACTTCCTCGGCTCGATCACCAACGGCAGCGTCTCCAGCGGCAACTTCAGCCCGGCCTGGGGCTGGTCGCTCTACCGCAGCAGCATCCAGACCCCCTTTCTGCAACGGCGGGTCGGCCAGAACGCGAGCCGGCCCTCCGCGGCGACGGTCAGCGCGGTGCAGAGCTGGCAGGTGTACGACCAGTCGCCCTGGAACTCGACGGTGTCCAACAGCTACCGCAACCGCAACGAGATCGAGCTGCACAACCGGGTGCACAACTACGTCGGCGGGCACATGGCCACCCGCGAGGCGCCCAACGACCCGGCGTTCTGGCTGCACCACTGCAACATCGACCGGCTGTGGTGGCTGTGGCAGACCAGCCGGGGCATCGACACCTACCAGCCGCGGACCGGCTTCACGTCCGGCGTGATCGACAACGACGAGACGATGCGGCCGTTCGCCGCCGGGCGTACGCCGTCCGCGGTCCGTGACATCAACTCCCTGGGCTACAGCTACGCCTGACGCCCAGGCCACTGCACGCTCAGGCCACTGCCCGGCGGCGGCGCGCGAAGCCGCCCCCGGCAGCGGCCTCGACCGCGGCGGTGCGGTTGACGGTGCGGCGCTGCAGGCCCGGGTGCCGGGTCTCCCACGCCGCCCGGACCCGGGACGGCAGGTGCAGGTCACGCCACACCCGGCGGAGCATGGCCGGGTTGATCAGATCCTCCACCTCGCCGCAGTTGGCGGCCTCGCACAGGACCTGCTCGTAGGCGTGCCGGACCTGGATCGGGTCCTCGAGCTCGTACTGACGGCGGCTGGCATGCCCGCAGGCCATGTGATGCGGCACCTCGAGCACGCCGACGCTGTGGCCGTGCAGGTCGTCGATCCGGTCAGGGACGGCGGGGGCCCGGGTGGCGGCGCTGCGGTTCTTGCGGCCGTCACGGGCGGCGACGTACGACATGCCCCTCAAGATAGGCCCGCCGGGGTGCCGGAGTGGCCGGATACGAAATCGGTGGCGGCGCCGGGACAGCCGTGCCAGGGTGGGGAACGCCAGGAGAGCCCACAGACGAGGAGAGACCGATGCGAGCAGCTTCCACGCTCCGGACCCCGACCCGTCCCACCGTGGAGTTCTGCTTTGGCATTGTTGAATCTCGGGATCGTCGCCCATGTTGACGCCGGCAAGACCAGCCTGACCGAGCGCCTGCTCTTCGAGGCGGGGGCCGTGTCGCGCCCCGGCAGCGTCGACGACGGCACCACCCGCACCGACTCGATGGAGCTCGAGCGGCGGCGCGGCATCACCATCCGCGCCGCCGTCACCTCGATCAGCCTCGGTGACCTCACCGTCAACCTGCTCGACACCCCCGGTCACCCGGATTTCATCGCCGAGGTCGAGCGGTCCCTGGCCGTGCTCGACGCGGCGGTTCTCGTGGTGTCCGCGGTGGAGGGTGTCCAGCCGCAGACCGTCGCCATCTGGCGGGCGCTGCGCCGCATCGGCGTGCCCACGCTCTTCTTCGTCAACAAGGTGGACCGGCGCGGCGCCGACGTGGACCGGGTGACCGCCCAGATCCGCCGCCGGCTGGCCACCGCCCCGGTGTCCCTCACCACGGTCGAGGACCAGGGCAACCCCACCGCGACGGTACGGGCGAAGCGTCTCGACGCCGAGCCGGTGGTGTCCGGGGTGGCCGAGGGCGACGACCGGATCGCCGAGAAGTGGCTGGCCGGCGAGCCGGTCCGGGCCCGTGACGTGCGCCGGGCCGTCCGGCGGGCGGTCCGCACCGGCCGGCTGAGCCCGGTGGTGTGCGGCTCGGCGATCACCGGCGCCGGTGTGCCCCAGCTGCGTCATGTCCTGGCCGACCTGCTGCCGCGCAGCGACGGACGGGACGGTCCGCTGGCCGGCACGGTCTTCGCCGTCGACCGTGACGACCACGGCCGGCGGGCCTGGGTGCGACTGTGGTCCGGGCGGCTGAACGTCCGGGACCGCATCGACCTCGGCGGGACCCGCCCGCAGACCGTCACCCAGATCGCGGTCAGCGAGCCGGACGGCGTCCTGGTGCGGCCGTCGGCGGCGGCCGGGCAGATCGCCGCCGTGCGCGGCCTGTCGGCGCGGATCGGCCAGCATGTCGGGCAGCCACCCCGGCGGCGGCTCTACCGGTTCCCGCCACCGACCCGGCAGGCCCTGGTCGAGCCGGTCGACCCGGCCCGGCGGCTGGCGCTGTTCGCCGGGCTGACCGAGCTGGCCGACGAGGACCCGCTGGTCGACCTGCGGCTCGACGAGCACCAGGAGGAGGCGGTGATCCGGCTGCACGGCGAGGTGCAGAAGGAGGTCATCGCGGCGCTGCTGCACGACCGGTACGGGGTGGCGGTGCGGTTCTCCGGCACGCTGACCGCCTGCATCGAGCGGGTGGCCGGGGCCGGGAGCGCGCAGGAGCGGATCCGGGAGCGCGGGAACCCGTACCTCGCCGGGATCGGGTTGCGGATCGAGGCGGCCCCGGCCGGGAACGGTGTCGAGTTCCGGCCCGGCATCGAACCGGGACGGCTGCCGCCGGCGTTCATCGCCGCCACCGAGGAGGGCGTGCGGGCCGCGCTGCGGCAGGGCCCGTACGGCTGGCCGGTCACCGACTGCGTGGTCAGCATGACGTCGTCGCAGTACTGCCCCCGGCAGAGCCGGCCGCACCAGAAGTTCGACAAGTCGATCTCCAGTGTGGCCGGCGACTTCCGGCACCTCGCGCCGGTGGTGGTGGCCGAGGCGCTGCGGACCGCCCGGACCCGGGTGTGCCACCCGGTCGAGCGGTTCGACGTGAACCTGCCGCATCAGGTGGCCGACGTGGTCACGGCGCTGCTCGGCCGGGCCGGGGCGGTCATCTCCGACACCGCGACGGCCGGCGGATACCTCGAGGTGAGCGGTGTCCTGCCGTCGTCACGGGTGCCGCAGGTGGTGGCCGCGCTGCCCGACCTCACCGGTGGGGAGGCCGTGCTGACCGCCCGGTTCGACCACTACGCGCCGGTCACCGGCGAGGACCCGCCGGTGATGCGACGGCGCGGCCCCGACCCGGCCGACCGCACCGGGTGGTTCCGCGCCGTACCCCGATGAGGTTTCAGGAGGTTTCGAAGGCGCCGACGTCCGGCGCTGATCCGTTGTACGGCAGGCCGACGTTCACCCCCTTGTTGATCAGGGTGCTCCCGGCGGCCAGGTGCAGCGAGGTCAGCGCCGGCAGGCTGCCGTCGGACTGCCGGGACACGTTCCAGCCGGTGGTCGCGACACTCTGGAACTGGCTGTCGGACATGGTGACGCCGAGGTTCCACGAGTTGTTCGAGGCGGTCGTCCCGCTGAGGTTGGCGGTCAGCGTTCCGCCGTACGCGATGTTGTTGCGCAGGGTCCCGAGCCCGACGGCCGCGCCGCCGGAGTTGATGCCGAGCATGTTGAAGCCGATGCCGTTGCTGTAGGCGGTGTTGTTGAAGTAGTCGTTGGCGACCGGGTGGTGGTTGCTGTAGAAGCCCGGCCCCCGGTTCAGGAACGCCACCGAGGTGCGCACCGTGTGCTTGACCCCGTTGGACACGTAGACCCCGCCGTACCCACCGGCCTTGAAGCCCGCGCCGTTGCCGGCCGCCGTGGTGGTCTGCGGCAGATACCCGTTGCGCCACGCCCACGAGTTCTCGATCGTCACCGGCGAGTACGCGTTGATCAGGTCGAACCCGTCGTCGGTGTTCCACCACGCCCGGCAGCCCCGGAACACGTTCCCGGCCCGGCCCGCCCCGATGTGCGCCCCGAACCCGTCGGCGTTCTCCCCGGCCCCGTTCGAGCTGTACGGGTCGTAGTTGTCGTGCGAGTCGGAGTTGAGCACCAGGTTGTTGCTGCCGCTGGCGATGAACACGCCGGGACCCATGATGTGGTGCGTGTTCAGCTTCTCGAACGTGTTGGAGCTGCCGGAGATCCACACGCCCCACGACTCGTGGTTGAGGCTGTTGTTCTGCGGCACCCCCTTGATCTCCAGGCCCCGCAGGTGCAGGTAGCTGCCGGTCACGTCGAAGCCCTTGATCCGGCAGTTGCTGGTCATCCCGGTGAAGTCGAAGAGCACCTTCTCCCCGGGGTAGTTCCAGTAGTTGATCGGGCTGCCCGAGGTGCCGCTCTTGTTCAGCGTGATCGCGTCCACCACCGAGGTCTGGCCGGCGCAGCTGGTGGTGGCGGTGGTGTACGCGTAGGTGCCGGCGCGCAGGTAGACGGTGTCGCCGGCGGTGGCGGCGGTCTGCGCGCGGGCGATCGACCTGAACGGGGCGGCCTGGGTGCCGGCCGCGGTGTCGCTGCCGGTGGGGGAGACGTACCAGACACTGCCGGCCGCCCAGCTGGTGGCGGCGAGACCACCGGCGGCAGCGACGGGGATCACTGCCAGCAGGGCGATCATCAGAACTCTTCGTGCTCTCACGGGGATGCTCACATTTCCGGGGAACGGGGGATGGGGGATGGGGGATGGGGGTCAGACGGCGGAGGGGCCGTGGTTGGCGTACTCCCACAGGCGGTTGTGATCGACGTCGGAAAGGTTGCGCCCGATCTCGATCGGGGCGGAGAACGGCCGGGCCGTGGTGGCGGCCGGCGCCCACGGCGCGGCCGTGTCGAAACCGGCGCCGAGGTGGCTGTCGCGGATCACCAGCTGCCCGTTGGGGGTGATGCCGGGCAGGTATCCGGTGGCGCTCGCGCCCTGGTCCCAGGCCCGGCCGAGCCGTCCGGTGGGCGCGGCGGCGTACCCGTCGTCGGCGACGATCCGGGAGCGGGTGACCAGGAAGCCGTACGGGTACGCCGGGTGGGTGTCGGGTGCGAAGATCACGCCACCGGACGGCTTGCGGCTGGAGACGAGCCGGAACGTGCAGTGGGTGAAGACCGCGGCGGCCCGGCCGAAGACGAAGTCGGTGTCACCCTCGACGTAGGTGTCGCGCACCGACACCCGGGCGATCCGGGAGTCGTCGGCGTTTGCCAGCAGGGTGTCCTGACGGCTGATCAGCCGCAACCCCTCCAGCTGGGTACGGTCGGCGTCGGTCCGCAACGCGAGCGCCTGATGGGTGCCCCGGTCCACCGTGTCCAGAAGCGTGTTGGTGATGGTCAGGTTCGTCAGCTGCAGGTCGGTGCTCTGCGCCCAGACGACGGTGGCGCACAGCCCCGCGGTGGCGCTGGTCTTCGTGGCGCACGACTGGTACATCGGCCAGGCCGGGTCGCCCTCGGCGTACCGGCCGTCGGGGTTGACCTGCGCCGCCCACTGGGCCGGGGTGACCGTGGCGTCGATGGTGAACTCGAGCCGCACGTCCTCGGCCCGGCCGGCGCCGTAGACGGTCAGCGGGGGAGTGCCGGCCGGGATGAGGACCGTGCCGGTGTACGTGCCGGGCCGCACCGCGATCCACCGGCGGGCGGTGCCACCGGCCCGGTAGGCGGCGTCGACCGCGTCCTGGACGGACGCGTAGCCGTGCGGGCCGACCACGAGATCGGGGCGATGCGGGAGGCGGATCGGCGGGGGCCGCCACGGGTCGGCGACCGGGGCGGCGTACGTGCCGGAGAAACCCAGATAGTTCTCCGGCACGTACGGCCCGGCCTCCTCGGCCGACAGGATCGGACGTGCCGTCGTGCCCGGCGGGACCTGGGGGGATCCGGGGGCGCCGGCCGTCGGCAGGGCGAGTGCCACAGCGATCAACGCTGACACGATGTGCATCGTCAACCTCCAGGAATGCGCTTTCCTGGAGGAGCTTACCCAGATGTACGTCGATGTCGAGCGGTCACGCGTTGGTGATCGTGAAGGTCATCTCGGTCTCGTACTGGCCGTTGTCCGACGTGGAGCAGGACAGGCCCTCCGGCACGAAGCAGTTGCTGCTGTTCGGCTCCTCGTACGGGTTCGAGAAGTAGATGACGAGCTGGCCACCGCCGGAGGCCGCGTACTTGACGCTGCCCGAGGTGCCGCCCTGATCGACGTTCGCGGTGGTCTTGAGCCAGTCCGATGATTTCGCCGGGATGGTCTGGTTGGGGCTGATCACGTTCTCGCCCTCGGTGACCTCATAGGAAATGAGTTCGAAGGACTCCCTGGTCTGATTGTCGATCGTGATCCGGGCGGTGAACACGCGCGGATCGGCGTGCGCCGGAGCGGCGAGACCGGCCGTCATCGCGGTGGTGGCCAGGGTGGCGGCCGCGGCGGCGCGCAGGGACAGGAAACGGGTACGCGAAATAGCCATGACGATTCTCCTTGGTTTCGTACGATTAGTTCGACAATTTCAGGGCGGATCCCTGAATGCGTTACCAATCATCACGGCCCGGAAAATCCGGCGTTCACGAAATGCGTCGCGATAGTACGAACGGACGAGGCCGCCGGTCGTTTCGGCCCCCTTGTCAGGAAGCGTAACGCCGTTCGGCGCGGGCCCGGGCCTTCGCCGCCTCCACCTCGCGGTCCCGGGGCGGGGCGCTGGTCACCAGCGCGGCGAGCAGCTCGGCGGTGGCCGCCTGGACCGCGGCGACGGCCTGGTCGAAGGCGGCCTGGTTGGCCTGCGACGGACGAGCGGTCCCGGCGATCTTCCGCACGTACTGCAGGGCCGCCGCGTGGATCTCGTCCGGCGTCGCCGGCGGCTCGAAGTTGTGCAGCTGGTGGATGCTCCGGCACACGGTCGGATCCCTTCGGTACGAATGCCTGTGGACCCTCCCAGGGTAGGCGGCCGGTCAGCCGGCCGTGGTCTCGTCGATGTCCAGCGGCTTGGCGGTGAGCACGTCCGAGCTGACGTAGGCCAGGTCCAGGGTCACGTCGGTGAACCAGAGCACCGGCAGCGTCAGCGGCGGCGGCTGCTCCGGGGTGAAGGTGACCGGGATCAGCCCGAACAGCTTGCCCTTGAAGGTGGGGCTGTAGAACTCGACGTTGCCGTCCAGGATCAGCTCACCGCTCTCGATGACCGTGACCGCGTCGCCCGGCTCGTCGATGGTGAGGGTGAACGGCTTGTTCACCACCTTGTCCATGGTGAACTTCAGCGACCTGATCGGGCCGTTCCCGGTCGGCACCTCGGCCACGCCGTCGTAGGACGAGTTGTACATGGTGATCGAGGCGGCCTTCACCACGCCCGGCTTCGCCCCGGCCTGCGGGAGGCCGCTGTCGTCGGCCCGCACGTTCATCTGCCGGGGTCCCAGGCAGGGGATCTCCTCCGGCCGGGGGGTGGCGCTCGTGCTCGGCGACGCGCCGGCGCTCACCGGTGCCGAGGGGCCGGCGCTCGGAGCGGAGGTCGTGGGCCCGGGCGACGTCGGGGCGGCCGACGACGACGACGGCGACGGGCTCGGCTCGGGCTCCTCCTCGCCGCCGACGCCGAAGAAGTCCCCGACGCCCTCCCAGAAGTCGTTGATGCCGTCCAGCACCGGGTTCCCGCTGCCGGTCCCGGACGGTGACGGTGACGGCGAGGCGCTCGGGGACGTCGAGGCGGACGCGCCCGGGGCGGGGGTCTTCGTCTTCGAGGCGGCCGGCTTCGGCTTCGTCCTCGTCTTCGCGGCTCCGGCGGACGGCGAGGCGGGGGCGCTCGGCGAGGCCTTGCGCGACGGCAGGCCCTCCGGGCAGTCGGCGGCCTGCGCGGGCCGGTTCCCGGCGACCATCACGCTCGTGGCCAGCAGCAGCGGGGCGACGATCAGCAGCGCCTTGCGGTGCGCCGTCCCGGGAACGGGCGGCTGCCCGGCGACCTCCCCGGCCGCCTGCTCGCCCGCCGCCCGGTCATCACCAGCCCGGTCATCGACATCCCGGTCATCACCAGCCCGGTCATCGCCGGCGTGGTCATCGAGAGCCTGGTCCCCGGCCGGCTTCGGCGCCGTCCGGGGCGGGCCCCAGGCGATCACCAGCGCGCCGCCGACGATGCCGAGCAGCATCCCGGCGATCCAGCCGCCCAGGTTGAGGCCGATGAACGAGTACAGCGCGGTGATGATGCCGATCACGCCGTAGAACACGCGCTGCGCCGGGGAGAACCAGGCCAGGACACCGGCGGTGATCATCATGACCGGCAGGAGGTACGAGTAGAAGCCCTGCGGCCCGATGTGGACCTGGATGTTGTCCAGCTCCATGTTCGCGCTGCCGAACATCTCGATCCCGGACAGCACCAGGAAGAGCCCGCCCCAGTACGGCCGGCCGCGCCGCCACCGCCGGAACCTGCCCCGGATGTTCTCCGTCGCCACGCCGAGCCTCCCAGTCACCTCAGAACGACGGGCTCGCGGCACAGTGCCCCGCGAGCCCGGTGGATCGATGTCAGTCCTCGTCGTAGTAGCACTCGTGCGAGCCGCCGATGTGCAGCTTGAGGCTCATGCCACTGAGGGTGAAGGTGGCGGCGGAGGTGTAGTACGCCTCCTGGCGCAGGCCGTTGATGGTCACCTTCTTCGCCTGCTGGCCGAAGGAGAGCGGAGCGCCGTGGCTGGACGCCTGGTCCTGGCTGAGGGTGGACCCGTCCAGGCCGATCTGGATCTCCTCGAAGGTGGCGTCGCCCCCGAGAGTGGACATGCCGATCAGCAGCTCGTCGGCGTGCACCGGGTTCGCCGGATCGCTACCGGCCTCGATACGCAGGGTCACCGGGCCGACCGCGACCGACTGGCAGAGGTTCCACAGGTCGGCGCTGCGGATGCCGGACATCGCCGCCGGGATCTTGCCGTCCGGGAAGTTCTCCTTGTCGTCGGTGGGCAGCTCGCCGCTGTACTGGGTGAAGCCGTTGCCCACCAGCTTGTCCGCGGACAGCTTGAACTGCTTGCCGGACACGGTGAAGTTCGCCGCCAGAGCGCCCTCGGCGAGCGCCAGGACCAGCCCGCCCGCGATCACCGTCGGCACGCCCACCGCCACCGCGAACCGGCGCCAGTTGGTGCGCCCGTACGCCGCAGCGCTTTGCGCCTCCTCCACGGAACCTCCTCAGGGATGGTTGGACCGGCGACTTGCGCAGCGAGGCACATCGATGGTCGCGGTCGTAATGTGCGGGAAATGTTGCCGCTAGCCGGCGGCGACTACAAGAGCTCGATCTACCGGTCAGTAACTCAGCTCACTAGATCAACATGACGCACCGTGATGTCCGCCACGCAGGTGTCCGAAATTTCCGACATTAGTATCGAGCCTGGCCAGTTACCCGTTACCCGGGGTACGCAAGGCCCTGTTTATTGCGGATAGGTAACGAAGTGAATTGCCGGGGAGGAGACTTAGGTCACGGCCCGTACCTGCCGAACGGAAAGGCATGACCGACCGCGAGGACCGCCGCCGATGAGCGTGCAGCGCCGCCTCAACGTCGGCTTCTGCGCTCTGCTCATCCTGTTCATGGTGCTTCTGGCTCTCCAGTTCGGCCTCGGCGGACGGCTGCGCTCCCAGCACGACCGCGAGACCGACCGGGCCAACCGCGCCGAGGCCGCCAACGACCGGGTGCTGCAGCGCATGACCGACGCCGAGACGGGGGTACGCGGATTCCAGCTCACCGGCGAGCGGGTCTTCCTGCAGCCCTACGAGAGCGGCGCCACCGAGGCCCTCGCCGCCCTCGACGACCTGGCCGCGCACCTCGACGGTGACGAGGCCGTCCGCCTGCTCGACCGGCAACGTGACGCCGCGCACGCCTGGCTCGACGGGTACGCGGCCCCCGTCGTCGCCGCCGGCGTGCCCGACGGCGACACCGGCCGCGCCGTCCGCGGCAAGGCGGTCTTCGACGAGTTCCGGCTGGCCAACGCGGCCGTCGCGGACGCCGTCGACCGCGACCGGCAGCGCGTGCTGGCTCTCGTCGCCGGCGGGCGCGGCTCCCTCGACCTGGCCGCCGCGGTCCTCGTCGTCGCCATCATGATCATCGGCGTGTCGGTGGCCCGTACCGGACGCCGGCAGCTGCTCGTACCACTCGCGCAGCTCGGCCTGACCATCCGCCGGCTCGCCGGGGGTGACCTGTCGGCGCGGGCCGAGCCGGCCGGGGCGGACGAGCTCCGTACCGTCGTCGAAGCCCTCAACGACCTCGCCGCGCAGACCGAGACCCTCCTCGCCGCCGAGAAGGCGCGCGCCGCCCGGGCCGGCCTCCGGCAGGCCGTCGCCGCCGAGATGCAGGAGTCCACCGACCCGGCCGCCACCGGCCGCCGGGTCGCCGAGCTCGTCGCCGCCGCCGTCGGCGCCGCTGCCGTGCACAGCGAACTCGACGTCCCCGGCACCGGCAGAGTCCAGTCCCGCTGGCCGGCCGACGCACCCGACCCGCCCGGCGACCAGATCGCCGAGACGGTCGCCGGCCGACCCGGACAGCTGCGGGCCCGCCCCGACGGCAGCGTCTGGCTCACCGTCGGCGGCGACGACGGCTGCTCACCCGGATACCTCCGCGCCCACCGCCCCGGCAACCCCGAGTGGACCGACGACGAGCAGCGGCTGCTCGCCGGCGCGGCCCGCGAGATCGAACGCGCCCTGCGCCTGCTCGGCGTCCAGGACAAACAGGCCCGCCTCATCACCGAGCTGCGGATGCTCGACCAGCGCAAGGACGTCTTCATCCAGACCGTCACCCACGAGCTGCGCACGCCGCTGACCAGCATCCTCGGCTACACCGAGATGATCACCGAGGAGGACGGCGGGGCGCTCACCACGCTGCAGCAGCGCGCGCTCAACGCCATCCTGCGCAACGCCCACCGCCTGCACGACACCATCGGCGACCTGATCCTGCTCGACCGGCCCGACCACGACACGACAGTACGCACCGAGACCCTCGACCTGGCCGGCCTCGCCGTCCTGGTCCGTGACGAACTCGCCAGCGCGGCCCGCGCCAAGGACCTCACCGTCACCTTCGACGCCGGCGAGGGGTGGGTCCGCGGCGACCGTACCCAGCTGCAACGGGCCCTGCGCAAACTAGTCGAGAACGCCATCAAGTTCACGCCCGCCGGTGGCAGCGTCGACTGCCGGGTCGCCGCCGACCCCCGCGCGGTCTCCGTCGCGGTCACCGACACCGGCATCGGCATCCCCGCCGAGGACGTGCCCGGCCTGTTCACCCCGTTCCATCGGGCGGGCAACGCCATGGATCAGGCCGTCCAGGGTCCCGGCCTCGGCCTGGCCATCGTCCGGGACATCGTCCGCGACCACGGCGGCACCATCGCCGTACAGTCCGTCGTCGGCCGCGGGACCACCTTCACCCTCACCCTGCCGGCCTGCGCGGCGCCCGCCGAACCGCGGTCACCCGCCCACGTCTGACCCGCCCATCGAGACCACCGTCAGCCCGTCCAGGTCGGTGCGGTGCGTGATCAACAGGACGGTACGCTCCCCGGCCGCCGCCAGCAGATCCCGCGTCAGGGCCGCCGCCGTGGCATCGTCGAGATGCTCGGTCGGCTCGTCGAGCACCAGCACCCGCGCGTCGCCGAGCAGCAGCCGCGCCAGCGCCAGCCGCCGCCGCTGCCCGCCGGACAGCGCCATCCCGTGCTCCCCGACGAGCGTGTCCAGCCCGTCCGGCAGCGTCCCGGCCCAGTCCCGCAGCCGCGCCGCGCCCAGCGCCTCCCACAACTCCCCGTCAGTGGCGTCCGGCCGCGCGATCCGCAGGTTCGCGCCGATCGTGGTGTCGAACAGATACGCGTCCTCCGGCAGGTAACCGACCACCGCCCGCACGTCATCGGCCGCGAGCTCCCGCAGATCGACGCCGTCCATGGTGACCCGGCCCGCCCACGGATCGAGAAACCTCACCAGCAGCGCGGCGACCGTGCTCTTGCCGGAGCCGCTCGGGCCGGTCAGCGCGACCCGCGCACCGGGCGGCAGCATCAGGTCGAACCCCGTCACCGCCGTACGCCCCGCGACCCACCCCGCCGTGACCCCCTCCACCCGGACCTCCGGCACGCCCCCGGCGCCGGGCCCCGGCCGCCCACGCCCGTCCAGCCCTGGTCCTCGCCCCGCCGGCTCGCCTCCCGGCCCGTGCCCGTTCCCCCCGGTCGGCGCCCTGTCCTGTTTCCGGTGTCCCGAAAAAGCGTTCCGCGCCGCCCCGTCCTGTTTCCGGTGTCCCGAAAAAGCGTTCCGCGCCGCCCAGCCCTGTTTCCGGCGTCCCGAAGCAGCGCTCCGCGCCGGCCGGCCCTGTCCGGCCGGCGTCAGGCGCTGTTTCAGGCGCGCCGTAACAGCTCCCGGCGCCGGCCGGCGTGGCCCGTTTTGTCCGGCTGGTTCCAGGTGCTCCTGCCGAGGCGCGAGGGCAGCCCTCGGGGCCGGCCGATCCTGCCCGATCTGTCGGGCTGGTGCGGAATGCTGTTCCCGGCGCCTCAGGACCGGCCACGGTTCTCGAGGGCGGGCCGGAGACGGCTCGCCGGCCAGTGGATCGGGCGCGGCCCAGATCTCGGCGAGACGCCGCAGCGACGCACGCGCCGCCGCACAGTGCTGAGCTGCCGCCGGAAGCGGCCCCGCGATCTCGAACACCGCCAGCGGCGTGAGCACGACCAGCGCCAGCAGTTCCCCGGGAAGATCACCGGCACGCACCGCGAACGCCCCCGCCACCAGCCCCGCCAGCACGGACACCCCCGTCGCGAGAACGGTCACCGCCGCGCCCAGCCCCGCCGTCGCGGCCGAACGACGGGACGCCGCGGTCAGCCGGGCATCGATCTCGGCGAGCCGGGCGAGACGGTCAGGCGTGGCCCCGTACGCCATCAGATCGGGCAAACCGTGCAGCAGATCGACGACGCCGGTGTGCAGCCCGGCCCGCAGCGGCGCCAGCCGCCCGTCGGCGCGTCGTGCCGACGCCCGCTGCAGCAGCGGCACGCCCGCTCCGGCGACCAGCAACGCCAGCGCGAGAACCAGCCCGGCCACCGGCACCAGCGAGCCCACCACCAGCACCGACGCGAGACCGACGACGGCCGCCACCGCGTACGGCAGCACCACCCGGGTGACCAGATCGAGAACCGCGTCGACATCCGAGGCGAGCCGTCGCGCCAGATCGGCACGCCGGAAATCGGCCAGGCCGGCCGGAGCCAGCCGTTCCAGCCGCTCGAACAGCCGCACCCGCACATCCCCGAGAACCCGGAACGCCGCATCATGCCCGAACAGCCGCTCCAGGTACCGCAGCACACCCCGGCCCAGCCCGCACGCCCGCACCGCGACGATCGCCACCATCAGATGCAGCACCGGCGGATGCAGCGCCGCCCGCGAGATCAGCCACGCCGACACCGCGGTCAGCGCGACGGCCGCCCCGGCCGCTCCGGCCCCGGCGAGCACCGCCAGCCCGAGCCGCCCCGCCGCCGGCCCGAGCCCCGCCGCCGGCCCGAGCCCCGCCGCCGGCCCGAGCCGCGCCGCCGGCCCGAGCCGCGCCGCCGCCGGCCCGAACCCCGGATCCCGCACGCCGGTCCCGCTCACCGCAGCAGCTTCCGTCGTGGAGACGCCTTTTACACCGATCCCGCTTCCGTCGGTGGAGACGCCGCTCATGCCGGCACCCGCTCGCCGGCCAGGTGGATCTCACGGTCGGCGAGAGCGATCAATTCCGGACGGTGGGCCGCGATGATCACGGTGCGTCCGTGGGCCAGGCGGCGGATCGCGTCCATCACCCCGGCCGCGGTGACGGCATCGAGGTTGGCGGTCGGCTCGTCGAGCAGCACGATCGGCGCATCCCGCAGAAACGCTCTGGCCAGCGCGATCCGTTGCCGCTGCCCGGCCGAGAGTCCGGTGCCGGCGTCCCCGAGCATGGTCGCGTAGGCCTCCGGCAACGCCCGCACGAACCCGTCCGCGCCGGCGGCACGGGCTGCGGCGACGACATCCGGTCCATCGGCATTTCCGGTCAGCGCGATGTTGTCGTACACCGATGCCGCAAACAGATGCGGTCGCTGCGGGACCCAGGCGATCCGTCTACGCCAGGCCGCAAGATCAAGATCCTTCAGGGGTACGCCGTCCGCGCGCACCTGTCCTGCAGAGGCATCCACGAAGCCCAGCAGTACGGCAAGGGCAGTCGACTTCCCGCAGCCGGAAGCCCCGGTCAACGCCACGACCTCCCCCGGCCGAACCGTCGCGTCGAGGCGCAGAGCCACCCCGGGCCGCCCCGCGAACCGCACCTCGACCCCGTCGAAAACGAGCCCCTCACCCCGCAGGGACGCGTCTCCACCCGTCAGAGCACCGCCCGTACCCTGCGTGGCCTTGTGTCCACCCTGTATGGCCTTGTGTCCACCCTGCATGGCCTTGTGTCCACCCTGCATGGCCTTGTGTCCGCCCCGCATGGCCTTGTCCTCACCCCGCGTGGCCTTGTGCCCACCCTGCATGGCCTTGTGCCCACCTCGCATGGCGCCGCCCTCACCTCGGAAAGCTCGGCCGTCACCTTGCACAGGGCCGTTGTCATCGCCCGCGTCTCGCAAAGCCGGGTCCTCCGCGGCCGGCGAGGCGCCGCCACGCGAGGGACGCGCAGGGGAGTCGGCCGGCGGCGCGGCGGTTCTGGCCGGTGGGGTCTCGAGGATGGTGAAGACCTCCTCGGCGGCGGCCAGACCCTCCGCGCTGGCGTGGTAGTTGGCGCCGACCTCGCGCAACGGCCGGTATGCCTCCGGGGCCAGGATCAGCACGAGCAGAGCGGTGCCCAGGTCGAGGCTGCCGTGCACGAGGCGCAGCCCGATACCGACCGCGACCAGGGCCACCGAGAGAGTGGACAACAGTTCGAGCACGAGCGAGGACAGGAACGCGGTGCGCAGGGTTCGCATGGTGTGCCGCCGCTGTTCGTCGCTGATCCGCCGGATGATCCCGGCCTGTGCCCGGGCCCGTCCGAACAGCTTGAGCGTCGGCAGCCCGGCGACCACGTCGAGGAAGTGGTGGGAGAGCCGCGCCAGCAGCCGGAACTGTCGCCGGTTCTGCGCTTCGGTGTGCATCCCGACGAGTGCCATGAACACCGGGATCAACGGCAACGTGACAGCGATGGTGACCGTGGCGATCAGGTCGGCGGGCCACAGCCGGGCCAGCAGCAACCCCGGAACCAGCACCGCGAGAACGAGCTGAGGCAGGTACCGCGCGAAGTAGGCGTCGAGCGCGTCGAGCCCGTTCCCGACGACCGCCGCGATCTCCCCGGCGCCCCGGCCGCTCCCGCCTGTTCCCATCCTGCTTGCACCGGTTCCGGTCCCGTGGGATGCGATGTGTTCGCCGGCGAACCGGCCACCTGCGGGGCCGAGTTCGGCGATGTGTGTGAGGAGACGGGTGCGGAGCTGGCTCTTCACCGCGGCGGCGGATCGGGCCGCGGCCACCTCCTGCATCCAGGCGACCGCGGCCCGGGCGGTCACCGTCGACGCGAGCGCGGCCAGCACCGGGACTTCGAGACCGCCCGGCAGGGCCACCGTGACCGCCGTGATGGCGGCCCCGTCCAGGAACACCGCGGTGATCGCGTCGGCGAGCAGTCCTGCCTGGGCGATGAGCAGCACAGCATGGCCGGCGCCGAGGACGACGGTCGCTCCCAGGTAGGCCCGGGTCGCGCGGGCATACCCGAGCAGGCGGGGATCGAGCGGCTTCATCGATGTCCTTCCGGTGACGGGCGGAGGGAAGGGCCAAGGGCAGACTGGGAACGGATCGCGACGGGCCGGAAGGTCAGGCGTGGACCGGGTAGCGACGGGCCGGAAGGCAGGCGTGGACCGGGCGGGGGACGGGTCGTTTACCCGGCGCTGATCGGGGAATCCGGCCCGTCGCCTCGCCTGCGGTGATGGGCGCCGCAGGCGGGGCGTCCGTCAGGCCGGGATGTCGCTGAGCTTGAGGCGCTTGCGGAACACCCAGTAGGTCCAGCCCTGGTACAGCAGCACGATCGGGGTGAACGCCGCCGCCACCCACGTCATGACCGTCAACGTGTACGGAGTTGACGATGCATTGTTGACGGTCAAGTTGTTGACTGGATCAATTGTTGACGGCATGACGTCGGGGAACAGCGTCACGAACAGGGCCGCCACCGCGAGCACGATCGTTGCGCCTGTCGCCGTGAACGCCCAGCCCTCACGTCGGGACCGGGTCAGCAGCACCGCACCGACGAGAGCCAGCGCCGCCAGGACGGACAGCACGATGCCGACGCCGTCGAGATGCGTGACTCCGGTCCAGATCAGGAATGCGGCGGCGACCGGAACGGCGACGACGGCCAGGCGTGCGGCGAGCCGGCCGGCTTCCGTACGCATCGGGCCCTCGGTCTTGAGAGCGAGGAAGACGGCGCCGTGCAGGGTGAAGAGCGCGAGCGTGGTGAGGCCGCCGAGCAGCGCGTACGGGTTGAGCAGGTTGACGAATCCGCCCACGTACTCGTGCGACGCGTCGAGGGGCACCCCGCGCAGGATGTTGGCGAAGGCGACACCCCACAGGATCGCCGGGATCAGGCTGCCCCAGAAGATCGCCAGGTCCCAGCCGCGTTTCCACGCCGTGGACGAGCGTTTGCCGCGGTATTCGAAGGCGAGCCCGCGGACGATCAGCGCGACCAGGATCAGCAGCAGCGGCAGGAAGAACCCGGAGAACAGGGTGGCGTACCACTCGGGGAACGCCGCGAACGTGGCCCCGCCGGCGACGAGCACCCACACCTCGTTGGCGTCCCAGACCGGGCCGATGGTGTTGATGGCGAGACGGCGGGACCGGTCGTCCCGGCCGAGGACCGGCAGCAGGATGCCGACGCCGAAGTCGAAGCCCTCGAGCAGGAAGTACCCGGCCCAGAGGACGCCGATCAGAATGAACCAGACGGTGGTGAGTTCCATGGCTCCTCAGTAGGCAAACGCGAGCGGTTTGTCGGCTTCATCGGTTTCCGGAGCGATCTCCGGCGCCCCAGCAGCCGCATACTTCAGAAAGAGTCCGATCTCGATGACGGCGAGGATCCCGTAGAGCACCGTCAGGACGATCAAGCCGGTCGCGGCCTCACCGGCGGACACCGACGGCGAGCCGGATTCCGAGGTCTTGAACAGGCCGAACACCGTCCACGGCTGCCGCCCCATCTCGGTGAAGATCCAGCCGAACGAGTTGGACAGCAGCGGCATCGCCACCGTGCTGACCGCCGCGATCCACAGCCACCGGGACCGTGGGCTGCGCGAACCCCGGGTGAACCACAGCGCCGCGGCCGCGATCATCATGGCCAGCGCCCCGAAGCCGATCATCAGGCGGAACGACCAGTAGGTGACCGGAACGTTCGGCACGTAGTCGCCCGCACCGTACTTCTCCTGGTAGGCGGCCTGGAGATCGTTGATGCCCTCGACCTCCCCCTCCGGCGAGCCGGTGGCCATGAAGGACAGCAGCGACGGGATCCGGACCGAATAGAGCTCCTCGGACCCGTCCAGGGAACCGACCGTGAAGATCGAGAACGACGCCGGCGAGGTGGTCTCGTAGAGGGCCTCGGCGGCCGCCATCTTCATCGGCTGCTGCTCGGTCATCACCCGCGCCTGCAGGTCACCGGTGATCAGCACGCCCAGCCCGGCGATCAGCACCACCCACGCGCCCAGCCGCAGCGACGGCCGGAACACGTCGTCCTGACTGCCGCGCCGCAGGTGCCAGGCGCTGACCGCGAGCAGCAGCGCGCCCGCGGTGAGGAAGCAGGCGGTGATCGTGTGCGGGAAGGTGACGAGAGTCGTCGAGTTGGTGAGCACCGCGCCGATGCTGGTCAGCTCGGCCCGTCCGTCGCCCATGGTCCAGCCGACCGGGTGCTGCATCCACGAGTTCGCGGCCAGGATGAAGTAGGCCGACATCATCGTGCCGATCGACGCGATCCAGATCGTGGCCAGGTGCACGCGTTTCGGGAGCCGGTCCCAGCCGAAGATCCACAGCCCGAGGAACGTGGACTCCAGGAAGAACGCGAGCAGCCCCTCGATGGCCAGCGGCGCGCCGAAGATGTCGCCCACGAAGCGTGAGTACGCCGACCAGTTCATGCCGAACTGGAACTCCTGCACGATGCCGGTCACGACACCGATCGCGAAGTTGATCAGGAAGAGCTTGCCCCAGAACTTGGTGGCCCTCAGATACCGCTCTTTTCCGGTGCGCACCCACGCGGTCTGCAGTCCGGCCACGAGCGCCGAGAGCCCGATCGTTATCGGAACGAAGATGAAGTGGTACACGGTGGTGATTCCGAATTGCCACCGCGAAAGATCGAGCGCGTCCACTGGCGTCCTTTCCCCGACGTCGATGCCCACTCTTGACCAGGGACTTCACGCACGATCAGGGCCGAAAGTCCCGTTCGGCGGGAACAGGAGACAGGTTCGCCGGGGCCCGCGAAGATCGCTGAGAACGGAAACATGAGACGCGTAGCGTGATTTCGTGGACCTGCACACCGTCACCGAAGTGATCAGCCCTGCCCGGCCGGGTCAGTGGCGGCCCGGCGACGCCTGGCTGGGCGGGGGGACCGCCCTTCTCGGCGAGCCGCGCCCCCACGTGACCCGGCTCCTCGACCTGGCCGCCGCCGGCTGGCCTCCGATCACCGTCCGTGACGACGGTGTCGAGATCGCGGCCACCTGCACGATCGCCGAGCTCGCCGACCGGCTCGGGCGGCACCCGATCGTGCTGCAGTGCTGCCACGCGTTCCTGGCCTCGTTCAAGATCTGGAACGTGGCCACGGTCGGCGGCAACCTCTGCGCCGCGCTCCCGGCCGGCCCGATGATCTCGCTGAGCGCGGCGCTCGACGGCACGTGTGTGCTGGTCGGGCCAGACGGCGGGGAGCGGCGGGTGCCGGCCGCCGGCTTCGTGACCGGCGAGGGGACGACGGTGCTGCGCGACGGCGAGTTCCTCCGGGCGATCCACCTTCCCTCCGGTCCGCTGGGCGCGCGTACGGCGTACCGCAGAGGGTCTTTGCACCGTCATGGCCGCTCGGCCGTCCTGCTGATCGGCCGGGCCGACCCCGACGGCGGTATGTCACTGACGGTGACCGCCGCGACCCGCCGGCCGCATGTCTTCCGCTTCCTCTCACCGCCGTCGGCGGCCGAGGTGGAGGCGGCGCTCGAAACGATTCCGATTTCCGGCTACGTCGACGACGTGCACGGGCGACCGGTCTGGCGGCAGCACCTCACCCGCCACCACGCGCGTCGGATCAGGGCCGAACTTGCGGTGTGACCCGACGGCGCCGAGAGACACCCCGCCGCGCCGTCCGGCGCGTGCCCCGGGTGCGGGCCCCGTCTGACCAGGTCTTCCGGCCGCACCCGGCGGCCGGCAGGAAGGCAACGCACATGACCATCGAGATCAACGGAACACCGCACGACCGCACTCCGCTGCCCGGCCAGTGCCTGCGCACCTATCTGCGCGAGGAGGGCTGCTTCGGGGTCAAGAAGGGCTGCGACGCCGGCGACTGCGGGGCGTGCACCGTGCACGTCGACGGCACACCGGTGCACTCCTGCGTCTACCCGGCCTTCCGCGCACAGGGACGCAGCGTGACGACGATCGAGGGCCTCGCCGGCCCTTCGGGCCTGCATCCGGTGCAGCAGAGCTTCCTCGACGCGCAAGGTTTCCAGTGCGGCTTCTGCACCGCCGGCATGATCATGACGACCGCGGCCCTCACCGACGATCAGCGCGCCGACCTGCCGCGATCCCTCAAGGGAAACCTCTGCAGATGTACGGGCTATCGCGCCATCACCGATGCGGTCAACGGCGGGTCGCCGGCCGTGTGCCCGGCAGAGGGCGCCGCCGTCGGATCGAGTCTCGGCGCCCCCGCCGGACCACAGGTGGTGACCGGAACCGCCCGCTACACCTTCGACCTGGACGTCCCCGGCCTGCTGCACCTCAAGGTGCTGCGCTCACCGCACGCCCACGCCCGGATCCTGTCCGTCGACACGTCCGCCGCGCTCGCCGTGCCCGGGGTGGAGGCGGTGCTCACCCACAAGGACGCGCCCGACCGGCTGTTCTCCACCGCCCAGCACGAGAACGAGGCCGAGGACCCGTACGACACCCGGGTCCTCGACGAGGTCGTGCGCTTCATCGGCCAGCGGGTCGCCGCCGTGGTCGCCACGTCCGAGGCGGCCGCCGAGGAGGGGGTGCGGCGGCTGCGCGTGGAGTACGAGGTGCTGCCCGCCGTGATCGACCCGGCGCTGGCGATGCTGCCGGGCGCCCCGCTGGTGCACGGTGACAAGGGGATCGCCGAGGGCATCGTGCGGGCGAACGCCAACGTGGTGGGGGAGCTGCACGCCGGGATCGGCGACGTCGAGGCCGGGTTCGCCGCGGCCGACGCGGTGTACGAGGCGACGTTCCGGACACCGCGGGTGCAGCACGCCGCGCTGGAGACGCACGGCGCGGTCGGCTGGCTCGACGACGACGATCGGCTGGTGATCCGGTCCAGCACGCAGACGCCGTTCCTGACCCGGCGGGCCGTGTCCCGGCTCTTCGGCCTGTCCCGTGACCGGGTGCGGGTGGTGGCCGGACGGGTCGGCGGCGGGTTCGGCGGCAAGCAGGAGATGCTGGTCGAGGACCTGGTGGCGATGGCGGTGCTGCGCACCGGCCGGCCGGTCAAGTGGGAGTACACCCGATCGGAGCAGTTCACCGCCGCGACGACACGGCATCCGTTCGTCATCACGGTCAAGGCGGGCGCACGTGTTGACGGGTTGATCACTGCACTGCAGTTGACTGTACTCGTCAATACGGGTGCATATGGAAATCACGGCGCCTCCGTCATGCACCACGGCTGTCACGAGACCGTCGCCGTCTACCGGTGCGCGAACATCCGTACCGACGCGCACACCGTCTACACCAACACCGTCCCGGCCGGGGCGTTCCGTGGCTACGGGCTCGGTCAGGTCACGTTCGCCGTCGAGCAGGTCCTCGACGAGCTGGCCCGCATGATCGGCATGGACCCGGTCACGTTCCGGGAGATCAACGTGGTCCGCCCCGGCGACGACCTGACCGCCCCCGGCGCGCACGTCCCCGACCTGGGCATCGCCAGTTACGGCCTCGACCAGTGCCTCGACCGGATCCGCGCCGCCTCGTCGACGACCGACACGGCTCCTGACGGCTGGCTCGTCGGCGAGGGCATGGCGATCGCGATGATCGCGGCCGGCCCGCCCGGCGGCCACTTCGCCGACGCGACCGTCACCCTGCTGCCCGACGGCCGTTACGAGCTGGCCGTCGGCACCGCCGAGTTCGGCAACGGCAGCACCACCGTGCACGTCCAGATCGTCGCCGACGAGTTGCGCACCACTCCCGACCGGGTGCTCGTCCGCCAGTCCGACACTGACGTGGTCGGCCACGACACCGGCGCCTTCGCCTCCACCGGGGTCGTCGTCGCGGGCGAGGCCGTCCTCCGCGCCTGCCGGGCGCTGCGGGCCCGCATCCTCGCCGCCGCCGAACGCGGCCCCTCCGAGATCCGCTGCCTCACCGCCGACAGCGTCGCCGGGATCAGCCTGGCCACGATCGCGCCGCTGTCCGGGAGCGGCCATTTCGACGGCACACCCCGGTCGGTCGCGTTCAACGCGCAGTGGTTCCGGGTGGCCGTCGACCCGGACACCGGCGAACTGCGGATCCTGCGTTCCGTGCACAGCGCCGACGCCGGCACCGTCATGAACCCGCTCCAGCTCCGTGGCCAGATCGAGGGCGGCGTGGCCCAGGCGATCGGCGCCACCCTCGCCGAGCACGTCGACGTCGACGAGGCCGGGCAGGTCACCACCACGACGTTCCGGCAGTATCACCTGCCCACGGTCGCCGACGTCCCGGAGACGGAGGTCCACTTCGCGCGGACCACGGACGCGATCGGGCCGCTCGGCGCCAAATCGATGAGCGAGTCGCCGTACAACCCGGTCTCGCCCGCCCTGGGAAACGCCCTCCGTGACGCCCTCGGCTTCCGTCTCACCGACCTGCCCTACACCGCCGACCGGATCTGGCAGGCCATTCAGGACCACCGGCCCTGACCCGCCGCCATCCGGTCACCGTCCGGATCCGGCTGGTCCCCGAGGCCCGAGGACCAGCCGGGCAGGTCAGCTTCTGGTGGTCATGTCGCCGGTGGCAGGCGTGCCCTCGGCCAGCGCGTAGCGCAGCAGCACCGAGCCCTTCGGCGTGGTGAACGGCGGCTCGACCAGGGTCAGGTTGGCCGGGACCGCGCCGCCGTCGAACACCTTCTTGCCGGTGCCCAGCACGAGCGGGTGCAGCCACAGGTTGAGCCGGTCGAAGAGGCGTTCCCGCAGCAGGGTCTGCACCAGGTCGAGGCTGCCGATCACGTGGATCTTCTCGTGCCGGTCGCGGATCTCGTCGACGGCGGTCACCAGGTCGGGGCCGAGCAGTGTCGAACCCGCCCAGGTCAGGTCGGGCTTGCCGCGTGAGGCGACGTACTTCGGGACGCTGTTGAACAGGGTGGCGATCCCGCCGTCGATGCCGTCCTCCTGCTGCGGCCAGTACCCGGCGAAGATGTCGTAGGTCTTGCGGCCCAGCAGCAGCGCGTCCAGCCCTCGCATGCCCGCGCCGACCTGCTCGCCGCCGGCGTCGTCGAACAGCGGCGCCTGCCAGCCGCCGAACGGGAACCCGCCCTCCGGATCCTCGTCCGGGCCGCCCGGCGCCTGCCCGACCAGGTCGAGTGTCGCGAACAGGTCGATGTGAATCGTGCCCACGGTGTCCTCCCAGTGCTCGTCTGTCGCTTCGTCACCCCTGCAGACCGGCGCCGGCCCGGGAACTCATCGGCACTCCGGGAGAAATGTTCGAACTAGCCTCCTAGGATGCCCTGGACGGGGTGATCGGGACGCCTTGCGGTTCGCCGGGGGAGGACTACATTGCGGCTAAGGTGATCGACGGACCTGGATGGCTGCCATGTTCGAACAGTTCACGATCGTTACCGACCCCGTCGGCGGGTCCGTCGCGGTGTCCGCGGTCTTCGCCTCGTTGCCGCTGCTCACGCTCTTCGTGCTGCTCGGGGTGCTGCGGATGCGGGCCTGGCTGGCCGGGCTGATCTCCCTGGGCGTGGCGCTGATCGTGGCGGTGGCCGTCTACGCGATGCCGGCCGGGCAGGCGCTGCTGTCGGCCAGTGAGGGTGCGGCGTTCGGGTTCTTCCCGATCCTGTGGATCGTCATCAACGCGATCTGGGTGTACAACCTGACCGTCGTGAGCGGCCACTTCGACGTGCTGCGGCGGTCGATGGAACGGATCAGCCCGGACACGCGGATCCAGGCGATCATCGTGGCGTTCTGCTTCGGGGCGCTGCTGGAGGCGCTGGCCGGGTTCGGGACCCCGGTCGCGGTGACCGTGGTGATGCTGATGGCGCTCGGGTTCCGGCCGTTGCAGGCGGCGGCGGTGGCGCTGATCGCGAACACGGCGCCGGTCGCGTTCGGGGCGCTCGCCACGCCGATCGTCACGCTCGGCACGGTCACGTCGGGCGCCGCCGCGGATCCCCGGCTCACCACCGAGACCCTGGGCGCGATGGTCGGCCGGCAGACTCCGATCCTGGCGGTGGTCGTACCCCTCGTGCTGGTGGCGGTGGTGGACGGACGCCGTGGCGTCCGGCAGACCTGGCCGGTCGCGCTCGTCGCGGGGTTGACCTTCGGGGTCGGGCAGTTCGTGGCGTCGAACTTCGTGTCGGTGCCGCTCACCGACATCATCGCCGCGCTGGTGTCGGCGGCCGCGGTGGTGCTGCTGCTGCGGAAGTGGCGCCCGGCCGAGTCACCCGACCTGCACACCGGCGCCGCAGATCCCGAGCGGACGGAAGCCGGGCGGGTGACGGCCGGCCCGGCGGACGAAGCGGGGGAGCCAGGCACGACACGAGAAGCGGCGGCGGCCGGCACGACACGAGAAGCGGCGGCGCCGGGCCCGGCGAGAGACGCGCCGGTGGAGGTGCTGCGCGCGTACGCCCCGTACCTCATCATCATCGCGATCTTCTCGGTGGCGAACCTGGCGCCGGTGAAGAAGGCGCTGGCCGCGGAGCCGTGGACGGTGATCTTCGCGTGGCCGGGGCTGGACGTGCTGGGGGCGAACGGCAAGCCGCTGTCGTCGGTGAACTTCACCTTCGGCTGGTTGCCGGCGGCGGGGACGCTGATGATCGTGGCCGGGATCCTGACGGCGGTGGTGCTGCGGATCCGGCCGGGCGCGGCCGTGCGGGCGTACGGCCGTACCTATGTGGAGTTGCGGCACGCGATCGTCACGGTGATGGCGGTGCTGGCGCTGGCGTACGTGCTGAATCAGTCGGGTCAGACGGCGACGCTGGGGGCGTTGTTCGCGACGGCCGGTGGGGTGTTCGTGTTCCTGTCGTCGATCCTGGGCTGGATCGGGGTGGCGGTGACCGGTTCGGACACGTCGGCGAACGCGCTGTTCGGGGCGTTGCAGGTGCAGACGGCGGCGAACACGGGGCTGGACCCGGTGCTGCTGGCGGCGGCGAACTCGTCCGGCGGGGTGCTCGGCAAGATGATCAGTCCGCAGAACCTGGCGATCGCGGCGTCGGCGGTGGGGATGGCCGGGCGTGAGGGTGACATCTTCCGCCGGGTGGTCGGCTGGAGCCTGGTGCTGCTGCTGTTCATGTGTGTGCTGGTCACGTTGCAGGCGACGCCGGTGCTGGACTGGATGGTGCCGCGGTAGTGGCGTAGCGGCCGGGGCTGATGCCGAGGATCCGTTTGAAGTGCCGGTTGAGGTGCGGCTGGTCGTGGAAGCCGCTGTCGGTGGCGACGGCGCGCAGCGGCAGTCCGGTGTGGATGAGCCGGCGGGCGGTGTCGACGCGGCGGGAGATCAGGTACTGGTGCGGGGTCATGCCGAACTCGCGGCGGAACGCGCGGACCAGGTGGGCCGGGTCGAAGTGCAGGGTGGCGGCGGCGGTGGCCAGCGGCAGCCCGTCGGTGATGTGCTCTTCGAGAAGGTCGCGGAGGTCGTGTGCGGCGGCCGGGCCGGCGGGCCGGCGTCCGGCGGGTTCCCCGAGGTGGGTGCGGAGCCGGGCGAGGGCGAGGGCGAGCAGGTCTTCGGCGGCAAGAGCGTCTTCGGGGGTACGGATGAGCCGGTGCACCCGGGAGATGGCGTGGTGCAGGGCGCGGTCGGTGATGGCGGGGGTGTCGACGGAGGCGCCGATGAGGTGGGCCGGGAGCTGGTCGTGGTCGAGGTAGAGGACGCGTTTGCGGAAGCCGCCGGGTCGTGCCGAGGTGCCGTTGTGGGGGACGTGCGGGGGCAGGACGGTGATCAGGTCGCCGTAGGCGCCGCGCTCGTGGCGGTCGAGGTCGTAGCGGACGGCGCCGTCGTCGACGAGGAGCACGGCCCAGGTGTCGTGGGCGTGCATGGGGTAGGCGTGGTCGTCGAAGTGGGCGTGCAGCACTTCGGCCACGCCGGTCAGTGGTGGCCGCCAGGCTTCGAGCCGGTGCACGTCAAAATCGTACAAGACCTGGTGGGGGCCTTGTGGCGACGATGTGGCGCATGAGGTTCGACGACAAGATCGCTGTGGTGCTGCGGGACGACCTGTTGACGTGGCAGCGGCTGAACGTGACGGCTTTCCTGGTGTCCGGGCTGGGTTCGGTGGTGCCGGAGCTGGTGGGGGAGCCGTATGCCGACGGTGGCGGGGTGGAGTATCTGCCGATGTTCCGGCAGCCGGTGATGGTGTTCGAGGGCGGCAAGGAGTTGTTGTCGGCGGCGCACGGGCGGGCGCTGGGCCGGGTGCGGATGGCGGTGTTCACGTCGGATCTGTTCGCGACCGGGCACGACGCGGCGAACCGTGCGGCGGTGCGGGCGGTGGCGACGGCTGATCTGGATCTGGTGGGGCTGGCCGTGTACGGGCCGCGCAACGCGGTCGACAAGGTGGTCAAGGGCGCGTCGATGCACCCATGAGGTAGGTGGTGGTCTCCGCCTCCGGTCGCCGTGTGGTGGCCGGGGGCGGTTCGTCGTTCGTCGGGTAGCCGCAGCGGATCACCAGGTAGGGGTGGCAGGGTTCGCCGATCAGGGTGGCGAGCAGGCCGCGGGGCCAGGGCGCTTCGACGAGTTCGCTCATGGGGGAGCAGGCGACGCCGCGGAGGGTGGCGGTGAGCAGCAGGGCGGAGAGGGCCTCGCCGGCGCGGAGCCAGTCGGCAGGGGTGTCGCCGGGGCCGTGCAGGACGAGGTATCGGGCGCCGATGTCGCCGTCGCCGGTGGCGGGGCCGTGCAGGGCGCGCAGGGGGACGGGCCGTCGTCCGCCGGCGGAGGGCCGGCCGGTGGCCCAGTGGGCGATCTCGGCGGTGTGGCCGGGGCGGTGGGCGGCGTCGGCGGCGGCGCGGGCGGTGGTGGCGGCGAGGAGGGGGATCTCGTCGCGGCGTACCTGGTGGGTGTGCAGTCCGTGGTTCTCGGCGGCGTGGCGCAGGTCGGCGATGATCTCGTCGCTGGGGGGTTGGGCGCCGAAGGGGCGCCGGTCGGTGTGCCGGTGGGTGATGGCGGCGGCGAGGTCGGTGTCGCGCTGGGCGGCGGGGTTGCCGAGGACGAGGCGGGCGAGGGGGTTGTCGCCGCGTTCGACGAGGACGTCCCAGCCGAGGGCGTGGACGGCGACCTGCGCGTGGTGGAGGGCGGCGCCGCAGCTGAGCAGGGTGAGGTGCCGCTGCGGGTCGACGTGGGGCAGCAGCCGTGTGGGGTCGGGACGGAGTTCGGCGGTGTGCCGGCCGATCCGCCATTGCCAGGGCTGGGTGTTGAGGATCGAGGGGGCGTGCCGGGCCAGGCGGGCCGCGTGCGCGAGAACTGCCGTCCGGTGGGTCATGGTCCCAGCGTGTCGCGGCGTGGGGTGGGCCGGGCAGGGCCGGAGGTCCCGGTATGAGCGGCGGCGGTAGGTATCAGTGTTGTTGCGATCGGTGAAAGTGAACCCTCGGGGGTTTCGTAGCCGTGATCAACAAATACGATGAGCGGCGCTCGGTTACGGAACGTGGAGTCTGAACGCCTATTCAGGGCAGTTGAGGGCCTCCACGGTAACGGGGAGTGTTACGCAGCCGTTACGAACCCCCGCGTGAAACTCCCTCGTAAGAGTCGTATGTTGTCCGCAGCAACAAATCGAAGCTTCGGAGGCCCGGTAGCGGGCCCTATAGAAAGGAGACGTCGAGGTGTCCAAGAACTTCCGGGTCCTCGCGTCCGTCGCCCTGGCCGCTTCGCTGGCCGCGACCTCCGCCTGCAGCAGCACCCGCGACGAGTCCAAGTCGTCCACCGGCGGCTCCACCTCGAACCTGATCGGCATCGCGATGCCGACCCGCTCGCTCGAGCGCTGGAACAACGACGGTGCGCACCTGGACGACCTGCTGAAGAAGGCCGGTTACACGACCTCGCTGCAGTACGCCGACAACAAGGTGGACCAGCAGATCACCCAGCTCGAGAACATGATCAACCAGAACCCGAAGGTTCTGGTGGTGGCCTCGATCGACGGCACCGCGCTGGGCCCGGTGCTGGAGAAGGCCGCCAAGGCGAACGTCAAGGTCATCGCCTACGACCGCCTGATCAACGGCAGCCCGAACGTGGACTACTACGCCACCTTCGACAACTACCTGGTCGGCAAGCTCCAGGGCCAGTTCATCGAGGAGAAGCTGGGCCTCAAGGACGGCAAGGGCCCGTTCAACCTCGAGCCCTTCGCCGGCTCGTCGGACGACAACAACGCCAAGTTCTTCTTCAACGGCGCGTGGGACGTCCTCAAGCCGTACGTCGAGAGCGGCAAGCTGGTCATCCCCTCGGGCAAGAAGATCGCCACCGAGGAGGACTGGAAGACGGTCTCCATCACCGGCTGGAAGTCCGAGACCGCGCAGGCCGAGATGGACAACCGCCTGAACTCGTTCTACACCGGCGGCAAGAAGGTCAACGTCGTCCTCTCCCCGAACGACTCGCTGGCCCTGGGTATCGCGCAGTCGCTGGAGTCCAAGGGCTACAAGCCGGGCCCGGACTACCCGATCCTCACCGGTCAGGACGCCGACCTGGCGAACACCAAGAACATCCTCGCCGACAAGCAGTCGATGACGGTCTGGAAGGGCACCCGTACCCTGGGTGACCAGGTTGCCAAGATGGTCGACGCGATCGTCAAGGGCGGCACCGTCGAGACCAACGACACCAAGACCTACAACAACGGTGTCAAGGTCGTCCCGGCGTACCTGCTCCCGCCGGTCGTCGTCGTGAAGGAAGACGTCAAGACCAAGCTGGTCGAGTCGGGCTTCTACACCGCCGACAAGCTCGGCCTGTAAGTCGCACTCCGGCCGGGCCCACCTTCTGCGGGCCCGGCCGGTCCCGTCGGACCTAGAGCAAGCGAGTTGTGCGATGGCCAACGACACGACCCCGATCCTGGAGATGCGGGGGGATCACCAAGACCTTCCCGGGCGTCAAGGCGCTTTCGGACGTCACGCTGAGCGTGGCCCGCGGGGAGGTTCACGCCATTTGCGGCGAGAACGGCGCGGGCAAGTCGACCCTGATGAAGGTGCTCAGCGGTGTGTACCCGCACGGCACGTACGAGGGCGACATCGTCTTCGAGGGCGAGACCTGCAACTTCAAGACGATCCGTGACTCCGAGGAGCGCGGCATCGTCATCATCCACCAGGAGCTCGCGCTCAGCCCGTACCTGTCCATCGCGGAGAACATCTTCCTGGGCAACGAGCGGGCCTCGGGCGGCGTCATCAACTGGGCGCAGACCAACCGGCAGGCTGCCGACCTGCTGAAACGGGTCGGCCTGGACGAGCAGCCGGACACCAAGATCCTGGACATCGGTGTCGGCAAGCAGCAGCTGGTCGAGATCGCCAAGGCCCTGTCCAAGAAGGTCAAGCTGCTCATCCTCGACGAGCCGACCGCGGCCCTGAACGACGAGGACAGCGCTCACCTGCTGGAGCTGCTGCGCAGCCTCAAGGCCGAGGGCATCACGTCCATCATCATCTCGCACAAGCTCAACGAGATCGCCGCGATCGCCGACAGCACGACGATCATCCGCGACGGCCAGAGCATCGAGACCCTCGACATGCACGGCGCCGAGCCGGTCTCCGAGGACCGCATCATCCGCTCGATGGTCGGCCGGGACCTGGAGCACCGCTACCCCGACCACGTGTCGACGGTGGGCGAGGAGATCCTGCGGATCGAGAACTGGACCGTGCGTCACCCCAACGACCCGAGCCGGCTCGTGGTCGAGGACGCGTCGCTGAGCGTGCGCGCCGGGGAGATCGTCGGCATCGCCGGGCTGATGGGCGCCGGGCGTACCGAGCTGGCGATGAGCGTGTTCGGGCACAGCTACGGCACCGGCATCACCGGCAAGCTGTTCCTGCACGGCAAGCCGGTCTCCATCACCAACGTGGCGGCGGCCATCGAGCACGGCATCGCGTATGCGACCGAGGACCGCAAGCACTACGGCCTCAACCTGATCGAGGACATCAAGCGCAACACCACCGCGGCGCGGCTGAAGAAGATCGCCCGTGCCGGTGTGGTGAACTCCGCGAAGGAGATCACCATCGCCGACCGGTTCCGCAAGGACATGCGCACCAAGACGCCGAGCGTCGACGTGCAGGTCGGCAAGCTGTCCGGCGGCAACCAGCAGAAGGTCGTGCTGAGCCGCTGGCTGTTCGCCGAGCCCGAGGTGCTGATCCTCGACGAGCCGACGCGGGGCATCGACGTCGGCGCCAAGTACGAGATCTACGAGATCATCAACAAGCTTGCCGACTCCGGCAAGGCCGTCATCGTGATCTCTTCCGAGCTGCCCGAGCTGCTCGGTATCTGTGACCGGATCTACGCGATGAGCCAGGGGCGCATCACCGGTCAGCTGCCCCGTGCGGAGGCCTCGCAGGAGAGCCTCATGCGTTACATGACCATGGAGAAGAGCGGAGCAACACGGTGAGCGCGTCCACCACTCTTCCGGCGCCGGCGTCCTCGCCCGGCTCCGGGAAGAAGACGTCCGGGGGCGGCTCGCTCGCCGCCTACCTCGGCGGCAACCTGAAGCAGTACGTGATGGTCGCGGCGCTGATCGTGATCACACTGTGGTTCCAGTTCGACACCGACGGCCTGATGCTGCTGCCGAACAACGTGGTGTCGCTGATCCAGCAGAACGCGTACGTGTTCATCCTGACCATCGGCATGGTCATGATCATCGTGGCCGGCCACATCGACCTGTCGGTCGGTTCGGTGGTCGCCTTCATCGGCGGCATCTGCGGCTTGATGATCATGCAGTGGGACGTGTCCTGGCCGCTCGCCGTCGTGCTGTCCGTCGTCCTCGGTGGCGTCGTCGGCGCGTGGCAGGGCTTCTGGGTCGCCTACGTCGGCATCCCGGCGTTCATCGTCACCCTCGGCGGCATGCTGCTCTTCCGCGGCCTGGCGATCTACTACGTCGGCACCACCGTCGGTGGCCTGCCCAGCGACTTCAACGCCCTGGCCAACGGCGCCCTGCCCAACTGGCTCGGATTCGCCGGCAACCTGGACGTGGTCTCCGTGGTGATCGGCGCGGTCGCCGCCCTCGGCCTGCTGGTCAGCCAGATCCGCACCCGGCGCGAGCTGGTCCGCAACGACCTGCGCACCGAGCCGTCCGCCGCCTTCCTCGGCAAGCTGATCGTCGGCATCCTGGCCATCGGCTACCTCACCTGGCTGCTGGCCAACAGCGCCGGCGGCATGCCGATCGTGCTGGTCATCGTGGGCGCACTGGTCCTGCTCTACTCGTTCATCATGAACAACACGATCTTCGGCCGGCACATCTACGCGATGGGCGGCAACCTGCCCGCCGCCATGCTGTCCGGTGTGAAGACCAAGCGGGTCAACTTCCTGCTGTTCGTCAACATGGGCCTGCTCGCCGGTGTCGCCGCGGTCATCACCACGGCCCGCGCCGGCTCGGCGGTCGCCGCCGCCGGGCAGAACTACGAGCTCGACGCCATCGCCGCCGCCTTCATCGGTGGCACCGCTGTCACCGGCGGCGTCGGCAAGGTCACCGGCGCCATCATCGGCGCCCTGATCATGGGCGTGCTCAACATGGGCCTGTCCATCACCAACGTCAAGCCCGAGTGGCAGATGGTCATCAAGGGCCTGGTCCTGATCGTCGCTGTCGCGTTCGACATCCTGAACAAGCGGCGCGGCAAGTAGTCCTTCCGGGGGGAAGGAACAGCGCCGTCCGGCCGTGTGCCGGGCGGCGCTGTTTACATTTCCGAGGCAGGATTGACCGGCCATCAACGACGGAGGAGAACCGATGACGAGCATCCCGGACGAGCTGATCGACCTGCTGGAGCGGCCGCTGTTCGCCGACCTCGCGACGATCCGGGAGGACGGCACCCCGCAGGTCAACCCGATGTGGTATGCGTGGGACGGCCAGTTCCTGAAGTTCACCCACACGAACTTCCGCAAGAAGTTCAAGAACATCAAGGCCAACCCGGCCGTCGCCATCTCGATCATCGACCAGGACAACCCGTACCGGTATGTCGAGGTCCGTGGCGTCGTCGACCACATCGACCCGGACCCGACCGGCGCCTTCTATGTCGAGCTGGCCAAGCGCTACAACGCGCCGTTCGGCACCGACGCCCCCAAGGACGCCGCCGACCGCGTGATCATCTACGTGCGACCCACCTTCGCCGGCGGCCACTGACGCCATCGAGTCGCGGCGGCCTGCGCGGTGCCAGGCCGCCGGGATGGGATTGTTCCGCGGTGCTGCACGAGGCGGCTGGGCGCGCGATCAGCCTCGACTGACGCCTCGGCCCGGCGGCCGCGGTGCGGCCTTGCGCCGGGACCGGCCTCGCGGGGACCTCACGGGAGGTGTGGGTTGCGGTTGGTGACGGCTCCGGGCGTACGACCGAACGGGTGTTGATCTTAGAATGACGCGATGTCGTCGCCCGCAATCGTGCTGGACCAGCAACTGTTGACCGCCGCTGCCGAGGCGGCCGGTTTCATGCCGGCCGACGAGGGGCGCGCCCTCGCCGAGGCCGCTCTCGCCGCGCCCGGCGGGCCGATCCTGGAGGTCGGCAGCTACCTGGGCAAATCGACGCTGTATCTGGCCGCCGCGGCCCGTGCCCGGGGCGGCCGCGTGGTGACCGTCGACCACCACCGGGGCTCCGAGGAGCACCAGGTGGGATGGGAGTACCACGATCCGGGACTCGTCGACCCGCTGGTCGGCCGGATCGACACGCTGCCCGGGTTCCGGCGGGCCATCGCCCTGGGCGGCGCCGAGGACGTCGTCGTGGCCGTCGTGGCCCGCGCCGAGGACTTCGCGGCACTGTGGTCGACGCCGCTGGCGTTCCTGTTCCTCGACGGCAGCCACACCGACGAGTCTGCCCAGCGTGACCTGGCGAGCTGGGCGCCGCACCTGGCCGCGGGCGGGGTCCTCGCCATCCACGACGTGTTCCCCGACCCCGCCGACGGCGGGCAGGCGCCCTACCGCATCTACCGCAAAGCCCTCGACAGCGGCGACTACACCGAACTCACCGGCTGCGGTTCGCTGCGACTTCTTCGGCGATCCCCGGCGTCCTGAAGATCTCCGACCGCGGATGCGCCGCGTGCAGCGCGTCGACGGCCAGCACCACCGCCGCCGCCGTCCACGTGGTCCGCTCCACCGGCCAGCGCACCCCGTCGGTCAGCACCAGACCCGTCCAGTAGGAGCCGTCCGGCTCCCGCAGATGCTGCATCGCCGCGACCAGCTCGGCCGCGGCCTCCCGGTCACCGACCGTGTCCAGGGCCAGGGCCAGCTCGCACGTCTCCGCACCGGTCACCCACGGCCGGTCGGCGACACAGCGGGCGCCCCGGCCCGGCACCACGAACTCGTCCCACCGCTGTTCGATCCGCGATCTCCCGGCCACCCCGCGCACCGCGCCCCCGAGCACCGGGTAATACCAGTCCATCGAGAACCGGCCCTTGTCGGCGAACGCCGCCGGCCGCTGCCGGATCGCCTGCGCCAGCAGGTCGGCGGCCAGCTCCCAGTCCGGCTGCGGGTCACCCACCAGGTCGGCGATCGCCACCGCGCAGCGCAGCGCCTGATGAATGCTCGACGACCCGGTCAGCAGCGCCACCTCGTCACCGGCCGCCCACCAGATCTCGCCGCCCGCCCCCTGATGGGCGGTCACGAAATCCAGCGCCACCCGGACGGTGGGCCACATCCGGGCCAGGAAGCCCTCGTCGCCGGTGCACAGGAAGTGGTGCCAGCAGCCGACCGCCAGGTAGGCGGCATGATTGGTCTCCGCCGTCGCGTCGGCCACCACCCCCCTCTCGTAACGTGACGCCCAGCTGCCGTCGGCGCGCTGAGTCCGGCGCAGCCAGTCGTAGGCGGCCTCCGCCCGGGCCGGCTCACCACCCACATCGAGAGCCATCGCCGCCTCGACGTGATCCCACGGATCGAGCTGCCCGCCGGCATACCAGGGGATCGCCCCGGACTCCTCCTGCTCGGCGGCGATGCTGGCGACCGTGGCCCGGATGTCGTCGGCGCTCAGCACGCCCGGCAGATCAGGCACCGACACCCACGGTCACCTCCTCCTTTTTCAAGTAGATCGCCACACTCTTACCGATCAGCGGATTCAGCGCCTGCTCCAGCACCCGCGTCAGCGCGGGCTTCTCGGTGATGTCCCAGACGAGCATCCGGTGGTACGCCTTCGTCAGCCCCGCGTCACCGATCGCGCACTTGAGCCACCAGTAGGGGCTGTGCAGCGCGTGAGCGAACCCGTTGCCCGTCACCGTCAGACCCGCGTCCCGCAGCCGGGCCGACAGCTCGTCCTCCTTGTAGATGCGCACGTGCCCGCCCTCGTTGGCGTGGTACTCGTCGGACAGCGCCCAGCACACCCGCTCCGGCAGCCAGCGCGGCACCGTCACCGCCGCCAGCCCGCCCGGCTTGAGCACCCGCGTCATCTCCGCGATCGCCGTCACGTCGTCCGGGATGTGCTCGAGGACCTCCGACGCGATGATCCGGTCGAAACTCGCGTCCGGGAACGGCAACGCCAGCAGGTCACCCTGGACCGTCGTGGCGCTCGCCGTCGCCGGGACCTCGCCGGCCAGCTCCATCGCCACACACCAGGACGCGGTCGTCGCCAGATCCCCGACACTCAGATCCAGGGCGACGACGTCCGCGCCCCGCCGGTACGCCTCGAACGTGTGCCGGCCCTCGCCGCAACCCAGATCGAGAACCCGCATCCCCGGCCGCACGTCCAGCCGGTCGTAGTCGACGGTCAACAATGTGTCCCTACCTGCCCTTTCATTCGTCCACCCACGGTTGTGGGGTCTTGTCTCGCGCTTGCCGGCGGGCCGGTCCCACCCGACTCCCGATCACCTCACGCCGTGCGGTGCGCGGCTATCGCGTCGGCATACCATTCGGCGGTACGGATCGCGGTGCGCCGCCACGTGAAATGCTCGACCGCCCGGCGCCGCCCCTCCGCCCCGAGCCGCCGGCGCAGGCCCTCGTCGTCGAGCAGCCGCCCGATCGCCGCCGACAACGCCCCCGGATCGCCCGGCGGCACCTGCAGCGACGCCAGCCCGTCCGGCCCCGTCACCTCCGGCAGCGCGCCCGCCGTCGTCACCACCAGCGGAACCCCGCACGCCATCGCCTCCACCGCCGGCAGCGAGAACCCCTCGTACCGCGACGGCACCGCCGCCACCGTCGCCGACCGGAACAGATCAGCCAGCTCCGCATCGGAGATCCCCGACACGAACCGCACCGCCCCGTCCAGACCCAGCCGGGTGATCGCCTTGGCCGCCGCCCCGTCCGGCCGCGCCGAACCCACCACGACAAGCTCCACGTCGTGATCGGCGCGCAGCTTCGCCACCGCCTCGATCAGCTCCGGCAAACCCTTCAGGGGTACGTCCGCACTGGCCACCGCCACCACCCGTCCACCGGGCGCCGGCGGGGTGAGCCAGGCCGCCCCGCCGCGCGCCTCCAGCCCCTCCGCGGTCGCGGTCGCGGTGCCACTGGTTCCCGGGTGCGGGTTGGTGGTGTTGCCGGTTTCCGGGTGCGGACCGGTGGTGTCGCCGGTTTCCGGTTTCGGGCTGAAGGTGTCGACGTCGACGCCGACACCGATGACCCGCATCCGCTCGGCCGGGACCTGGAACGCCTCCACGATCTCGTCCCGCGCCGCCTGCGACACCGTCGTCAGCCACGGCAGCCGACGCGCCACCCGTCCCTGCATCCGCGTGAACGCATACCAGCGACGCAACGACAGCCGCCGCTTCCAGTCCGGCGCCGCGGCCAGCTCCAGGTCCCGGTCCACGGTGATCGGATGGTGGATCGTGGCCACCAGCGGGGTGCCGGACCGGCTCAGAGGCAGCAGCCCGTACCCCAGGCACTGGTTGTCGTGCACCACGTCGAACTCGGCGAGCCGCTCCCGAAGATGCCGCCAGGCCCGCAACGAGAACGTCAGAGGCTCCGGAAACGCCCCGGTGCACATCGCCGTCCACTCAAGAACGTCGATCCCGTCGCGGAACTCCGACAGCCGCGGCGTACGAAACGGATCCGGCTCACGATAGAGGTCGAGGCTGGGCAGCACCGTCAACTCGACCCCGGCGTCCAGCTCCGGAAGCGGCGGCCCGGAGAACACCTCGACCCGGTGCCCGAGCCGAACCAGTTCTCGCGACAGGTGCCGGACATAGATCCCCTGCCCCCCACTGTGCGGTTTGCTCCGATACGACAGGAGGGCGATACGAAGAGGCGCGGAGATCACCAGATGACCCTAAGAGGCAGGAACCAGATGATCACTACTGTTTCAGCCTGAGGATTCGATCACTTTACCAAAATAAGAAACAATCTCACTCTGTACGCCCGGAGCAGATCCCCAGCGTGCCGTTCCCTACACCCTCGGTAATGCTCCGGATGACCTCGGCCTTCTCCCGTGCCTCCGCCGCCCCTCGCTCTCCGTCGATCTCGCTCAGTCTGGCGGCTCTCCCCGCCCAGCCCCGTGCGGTCTGCAGTTCCGCGGTCGCTTCCCGGAGCCCAGCGGTGGGACTGGTTCATATCGGCCGACCTGGTGGTGGACCCGCACCCCGGGCCGTGGTGGTCCTACAGCGATGTTCGCAGTCCCGGCCCGCTCCGCGACGCATGGCGAAGCCGTCCCGGCACACGAGACGACCATGCCGTTCTCCTCGGTGGCCCTCATACCGGCATATTCCCAGCTCGCCCGTTCTGCGCTCGCCTGCTCGCGCTTGCCCACGTGGCCGTGTGGCCGCTCGGTGGCTTGCCCACGTGGCCGCGTGGCCGCTTGGCCGCTTGGCCGCGTGGCCGCTTGGCCGCTTGGCCGCTTGGCCGCTTGGCCGCTTGGCCGCTTGGCCGCTTGGCCGCTTGGCCGCTTGGCCGCTTGGCCGCTTGGCCGCTTGGTCGCTTGGTCGCTTGGCCGCTTGGCCGCTTGGTCGCTTGGTCGCTTGGCCGCTTGGCCGCTTGGTCGCTTGGTCGCTTGGTCGCTTGGCCGCTTGGCCGCTTGGCCGCTTGGTCGCTTGGCCGCTTGGCCGCGTGGCCGCTTGGTCGCTTGGCCGCTTGGCCGCTCGGCGGCTTGGTCGCTTGGTCGCTTGGTCGCTCGGTCGCTTGGCCGCTCGGCGGCTTGGCCGCTCGGTCGCTTGGTCGCTCGGTCGCGTGGCCGCTTGGTCGCTCGGTCGCGTGGCCGCTTGGCCGCTCGGTCGCGTGGCCGCTCGGTCGCTTGGCCGCGTGGCCGCTTGGCCGCTTGGCCGCTTGGCCGTTCGGCGGCGTGGCCGCTTGGCCGCTCGGTCGCTCGGCGGCTTGGCCGCTTGCCCGTTTTGCGCTTGCCGGCTCGGCCGCTTGTCCGTTCTGCGCTCGCCTGCTCGCCTGCTCGCCTGCTCGCCTGCTCGCCTGCTCGCCTGCTCTACGCTTACCCGCCCGGCGCTCGGCCGCTCCACGGCGACCGGGAACGCCGAGATCAGCGGAAGGACCAGCGCTGGTTGCTGCCACCGGTGCACGTGGCAACGACGACCGCGTTGCCGGGGCGGGCACCCCAGAACGGATCGGTGAGACACCGGCCGTTCGCCGCGTTCGTCAGCACACCGTCGCTCATCAGTTGCCATTGAGCGGTAGTGCGCCCGTCGCACCCCGTCAACTCGACGGTGCCGTCCCCCACGAGGTAGGCGCACATGCCGAGCACCTCGAGAGTCCGGTTGGCGTTGAGTTTCCAGCGCTGCGGACTGGTGCCGTTGCAATCGTCGATGTGGACGTCACGCCCCTCGGAGGCCTCCGCGCCACGCAGGTCCAGGCACAGACCGTTGCCGGTGACCAGAAGCCCGCCCCCGGTCGCTATCGGACTCGGCACAAGATCGATCGGCGCGACCGGCGCCACCGGAACCGAACTGCTCGAACCACCGGCCGAGGACCCGGCCGACGGGCTCACCGAACCCCCACCCGACGGCACTGCCCCCGAAAGCGACGGGCTGGGCCGCGTCGCCTCGGTCGTCCTACCCGGGCCACCCTGCCCGCCCTCGTCAGCACCGTTATCGTCCGGAAGCGAACTCGGCGCGACATTCCCCGATGTGGCCGGACCGATCGCCGCCGGAAGCGACTGCCCCGGCAGTGACATCCAGCTCTCCTGCTGATCATCGGCCCGCAGCAGCGCATACCCGGCGACAGCGGCGACAGCGACAGCCCCGACCCCGATCAACAGCACCGCACTGCGCTGTCGCCGGGCGCCAGGCGCACCCTGCTCCGCCTCGCCGCCCAGCCGATCCGGAACAGTAGGCAACACCTGGGTCGGCATCTCCCCGGCGCGCTGCTCAACCGGCCAGGTGGACACGGACGACGGTGGCTCCTGGCGCACCCCGTCCGGAAGAACGAACGGACGCACCAGCAACGGATCACGCTCGTCGCTCAGATCCTCGCCCACGTGGCGTCGTCACCCGTTACCTTTTTGATCGTCCCCGATGGGGACTGCTCGGTCGCTCGGTCCGGTATGACTTACCGCCCCTGTCGTACGCATGATCCGGGGGGTGT
>NZ_FONV01000008.1 GCF_900113015.1 Actinoplanes philippinensis | reverse complement strand
AGAAGGTCACCTTCAACAGCGACGACACCCCCGATCTGGGTACGCCCGACAAGCTCGCCACCACCCTGACCGCCCCGTCGGGCGACCCGGGCGGCACGGTCTCGTTCCCGGTCGCGGGCACCCAGTACCGCCTGACGAACCAGGCCAGCGGCAAGGTCCTGGACGCGGTCAACTGCGGCACCGCCAACGGCACCGCGATCGACCAGTGGTCGTCGCTCGGCAACAACTGCCAGAAGTGGACGTTCACCAGGACGACGAGCAACTACTACCGGATCACCAACGTCAACTCCGGCACCGTCCTCGACTCGGTCAACTGCGGCACCGCCAACGGCACGGCCCTCAACCTGTGGGCCTCGCTCGGCAACACCTGCCAGGAGTGGAGCCTCACCCCGATCAGCGGTGGGTACCTGATCGCGAACCGGGGCAACGGCCTGGTCCTCGACGTCACCAACTGCGGCAGCGCCGACGGTGTGGCGGTCCGCCAGTGGACGGCGCTCGGCAACACCTGCCAGCAGTGGAACATCACCACCTGATCCACCCACCGGCTCCCCGTCACCCGAAGGCGGGGAGCCGATCGTGGACGAGCGCGCCGGCCGACACCGTCCCCCGGCTCGCGCGCGCCGTCCGGCCCGGGTTCCCACCCGGTATGGCTCTCACCGGTGTCCCACGCCTCTCCGGGCACCGGTGAGAGCCGCACAGTGCTCAGTACCTGATCGGGACCCGCCACATCGGGACGGCCACCTCGCGGTCGGCGCGACGGCGGACCACCAGCAGCCAGGCGATGCCGATCAGCGACACGCCGATCAGACCGCCCCAGGACAGCAGGGTGAACAGGTGCGGGTCGCCCTCGATGTCGGTGATCACCTGCGCGATGCTCTGCCAGCCGTCCCACAGGGCATGCAGGACCGAGACGCCGAGGTACGACACCAGCAGCCGCCCGGTCAGCGCGAAGTGCCGCTGCCCGCTCGCCGAGAACAGCACGCCACCGAGGATCGCCGTCCACAGCCCGTGCCCGACCGGGGCGAGCACCCCGCGCAGCAGCTCGGTCTCGACCAGCGTCATCAGCGACAGGCCCTGCTGGGTGAAGAGGGCGGTGAAGGCGTACCCCGCGGACTCGAAGGCGGCGAACCCGAACCCGACGGCGGCGCCGAGGATCACCCCGTCGACGGCGAACTTGTGCTGCAGGCGGCGGCAGAGGAAGGCGAGCGCGGCGAGTTTGGCGGCCTCCTCGATCAGGCCGACGCCGAGGAAGAACAGCGGGTTCGGGTGCAGCAGGTACGTCTCCAGCAGCGACGCGGCCAGCACCCCGAGGACACCGCCGGTGACGAACGTGCTGAACAGCAGTTCGGCGGTGACCTCGCCGCTGTGCCGCCGGGTGTACGCCCAGAGCACGAACGTGACCGGGACCAGGAAGCTGCCGAGCAGGACCAGGGTGGGGATGAGGTTGGGGTTGCCGGTGACGAAGGTGACCACCACGGTCAGCAGCCAGAGGGCGAAACCGGTCAGGAAAACACGCCGCCACAGAGTCATGTGCGCCTCCCACGCTTGTTGGGCGGCACCCGGGTACCCCCCGACGTGCCGCCCGACGCGGAAATGAGACCTACGAGTCAGCGGCGGCTGTAGATCAACCCTAGTTTGTCGACGGCCGTCCCGGAACGTCCGTGGAAGCCGGCGATCTGGAAACCGCTCGGCGCGGTCCTGGTCACGCAGTCCGAGGTGGTCGTGCCACCGGCGATGCTGCGGCCCAGGTTGGTGGTGAACTTCGCGTAGAAGATCCGGGTGTGCCCGCTGTACGCGGCCCGGCACAGAAGCGCGCTGGTCACGTACTCCGACGAGCCGAGGGTCAGCGACTGCGCCGTGCCGCCGGCGCCGCCGTGCGTCAGGGCGCCGAGGCTGACCTGGTCCACCCGGGACCCGGCCCGCAGACCGACCGTCGCCGGGCGCGCGACCACGGCGTCGATGTCGTTGTAGTAATCGCCGTGCGGTCCGCCGAACTGCTCGCTGAACTCGTACGCCGCGTTCGTCGACCAGGTGAACGAGGTGCTGATCGGGAAGTGGTCGGAGAGCATCTTCCCGTCGGCGGTCCGGAACCCGGCGTCCTCGTTGTGGTAGCCGGTCGCGGTCAGCGTGACGAACCGGCTGCCCCGGTAGAGGATCTTGTCGACCACCTCGCAGGTGTCGGTGACCGCCGCCGCGTCACAGAGCAGCGCGTCCGACCCGGCGGCCGGCGGGGTCCCGGCGCGCTCCACCTTCACCCACGCGTCGGTCAGGCCGTTCGCGGCCACGAAGTCACGGATCGTGTCGGCCGTACGCGTGTATCGGGTGTTGGTGTCGCCCATGACGACGACCGCGTTGCCGGCCGAGTGGGTGGCGATGAAGGCCGTCAGCTGGTTGAGGTTGGAGGCCCGGGACTGCTGGTCGCCGTCGTTGGTCCCGGCGTTGGTGTGCAGGTTGTAGAAGTCGACGTAGACGCCGTCGGCGAGCCGATGCCGGGCGAAGGTGAAGCCCTTGGGGGTGAGGCAGTCGCCGGAGTCCAGCTGGCAGGAGTCCCAGTCGCCGCGCTCGAAGTCGTCAGTGTCGTAGGCGAGCTTCGACAGGCTGTTCAGCCCGGAGCCGATGCCCGCGCCGCCGCTGGTCGGAGTGCGGTAGGGGTGCGTGGTGTCGGCCGCGTACAGGTAGGCGTGGTAGTTGAAGTCCTCCTGCACGTGCACGATGTCGTAGGGGTCCAGGCGCCGGCCGATCGCGGTGTGCGCGGTCTGCCGGTCGACCTCGGCGCTGGAGATGATGTCCGGCAGGCCGGCGACGTTGTAGGTGAGGACACTGAACGATCCGCTCGCGGCGTGGGCGGGGGCCGGCGCGAGCAGGAGCGGGCTCAGAACTGTGGTGAGGGCCACGAGAGCGCGTTTCATTACCGGAAGGTAACCATCGATAGGCGTTAACCGATAGGTCCGTCGAGTTTTGTTCACGTTCACAACAGCACTCGTTCCGTTTTAGGTCATTTGATCCACCAAGGCTGGGCGCTCGTGAACGTCAGTCGCCGTACCCTCCTGATCGCCGGCGCGGCCGGCCTCGTCGCCGGACCGACCTCTCTCGACGGTTCCGCTGCCGCCGCCGCCACCACCGCCGCCGCGTTCGTCGACTCCTACAAGACCAACACCACGGCGAACCTGACCGCCGAGACCAACGCCGCGGTCCGCATCCTCTCCGGCTTCCGGAAGGTATGGGGCACCGGCGCCTCCTGGAACACCGGCACCGTCCTCGACGAGGCGTTCCTGCGCGCCAACGTCCGCTACGTCGTCAGGACCACGCGCCACCGCACGGCCGCCGAGGCCGCCCGGTCGTTCATCGTCGACCGCCAGCACCAGAGCTACTCGGTGATCGCCGGCCTCGGCCCGCTCGCCGACGCGTACAAGGCCGGCGCGCAGGCGGTCACCGGCATCACCGGCGCCCCCGCGACCACCCCGCCGACCACGGTCAGCGACTTCGTCCCGGCCGGCGCGCCCGCCGGGTCGACGCTCGGCGCCGGCAACCCGGCCTCCGTCCTCGGCAAGGTCGTCACCCTGGTCAACACGGTCCGCGGGAACTGGTCCTCCGGCAACCCGAGCAAGTTCGCCTACCAGTACCCGCGCCCGTGGCGGATGACCGAGGACAGCGAGGTCGTCGACACCGGCGCGGTCGACGAGTTCGGCTACCCGGTCTACGACTCCGGCATCGTCGTCACCCCGCAGCTGCTGCGCCAGCGCAGCACCAACCCGGCCGAGGACGGCGGCTACGTCAGCGGGCACACCAACGCGCTGTTCCTGGCGGCGCTCGCGTTCGCGTACGCCGTGCCCGAACGTTTCCAGGAACTCGTCACCACCGCCTACGACCTGGCGCACACCCGGATCGTCACCGGCATGCACTCCCCCGCCGACGTGATCGGCGGCCGCATCCTCGGCACCGCGCTCACCGCGGCGATCCTCGCCGACCCGGCCAACGCGACCCTCAAGGCCGAGGCGCGGGCCCAGGCGCTGGCGTTCTTCCAGGCGCAGGCGGGGCCGGACCTCACCGTCGCCGCGCGGTCCGGCGCCGAGCGGGACGCCAACGCCGCGATCGTCACACCCAAGCAGACGTACGGGCTGCCCGCGCGACGGTCGAAGCTGAGGTTCGAGGTCCCCGCCGGGGCGGAGGTCCTGCTGGAGACGCGTCTGCCGTACCTCGACGCCGCCCAGCGCCGCGAGGTGCTCCGGACCACGGCCCTGGCCGCCGGCAACCCGATCCTCGACGGCCCCGAGCAGTGGGGCCGGATCAACCTGTTCGCCGCCGCCGACGGGTACGGCGCCTTCGACACCACCGTCGCCGTCACGCTGGACGCGGCCGCCACCGGTTTCGCCGCCGCCGACACCTGGCGCAACGACATCGACGGCCACGGCGGCCTGATCAAGCTGGGCACCGGCGCCCTGACCCTGACCGGCGACAACGGCTACCGGGGCGGCACCACCGTCGCCCGGGGCACCCTGGTCGCGGCGGCACGCAAGGCCCTGGGCGACGGCGACGTCACGGTCTCCGGCGGCACGCTGCGCCTGACCGCCGCGAAGGTCCACGTGCCGGGCTCGGTCCGTCTCTCCGCCGGCGCCCTGGCCGTGTCCGCCCGCACCCACGGCGCGCCCGCGCTGACCGCCGGCGACGAGATCGCGATCGCCCCCGGCGCCACCCTGGAACTGTCGATCCCCCACATCGACGGCCACTCCCGCACGTTCCCGATCCTCAAGGCCCGCCGGCTCCGGGGTCGCTTCACCAGGGTCGTGGTGACCACCCCCGGCTACGGTGCCACCCTGACCCACCACGGCGACTCCCTCACCGCCCGCGTCCACCGCATCTGACCCCGGCTGATCCTGAGATCTGTCACCGACCCTCCCCAGCCCTGACGGCCGGCCGGATCCTCACCGCCGGCCGGCCGCCGGGGGCTCCCGCCGAGTTCCGGCCGTCGGGGCTCCCGCTGAGTTCCGGCCCGCAGCGCCGGCCGGATCCCCACCGCCGGCCGGCCGTCAGGGTTCCCGCTGTGTTCCGGCCCGCAGCGAGGTCAGGCGGGGTGGACCGGGATGTCCCGGAGGGCGGGGTGGGCAGGCGGGGCGTCGGTTATCACGGCCGTCACCGCGGTGGCCGGGAGGACCAGGAACCGCGAGGCGGCGCCGATCTTCTCGGTGCTGGCCAGGACGTAGGTGTCGGCGGCCCGGGCGGCGAGGGCCCGTTTCATGGCGGCCTCGTCGGGGTCGCCGGTGGTCAGGCCGGCCTCGTGGTGGACGCCGGTCACGCCGAGCAGGAACAGGTCCGCGGTCACCGCCTGTGCCGCCTCGGCGGCCGCCGCCCCGCAGGTCACCGCAGAGTGCTTGAAGAGGCGGCCGCCCAGCACGTAGACGTCGACCACCGGATGGCCGACGAGCGCGGCCGCGACGGTCGGGCTGTGCGTGACGACGGTGGCCCGCAGGTCGCGGGGCAGGGCCGCGGTGACGGCGAGCGCCGTGGTCCCGCCGTCGAGCAGGACGGTCTGACCGGGCCGGATCAGCGCGGCGGCGGCGGCCGCGACCCGTTGCTTGCTGGAGGTGGCGACGGTGGTCCGGGTCGCGTAGTCGGCGACCGCCGGCGAGATCGGCAGCGCTCCCCCGTAGACCCGCTGGCACAGCCCGGCGGCCGCCATCTCGCGCAGGTCCCGGCGGATGCTGTCCTCGGCGACGCCCAGCTCGGACGCGACGTCCTTGGCGACGACCTTGCCGTCGGCGGCGAGCCGGGCGAGCAGCAGATCACGACGCTCAGCGGCAAGCATTCCGTGTTTCTCCTCATTGTTGTCGACTGTTGCGCGTTTCCGAGTGTAGGTTCGCGATCATGACCACACCAGGGTTGGATGTCCCGGACGCCCGGGGCCGGACCGGGCTGGACCGGGTGGGCCGCGACCTCACCGGCAACCCGGCGGTGATCGTGCGTGACGTCGAGCTGCTCGCGGCGGCGTGGCACGTGCTGCGGCGGACCACCTACGACTACCGGCGGCGTGACGGCAGCTGGGCGCGGGAGCAGCGGGAGACCTACGACCGCGGTGACGGCGCGACCGTGCTGCTCTACGACCCGGACCGGCGGACCGTGCTGCTGACCAGGCAGTTCCGGTTCCCGGTGTATGTGAACGGCCACCCCGACGGGATGTTCCTGGAGACGGCCGCCGGGCTGCTCGACGGCGACGACCCGGCGGCGGCGATCCGGCGGGAGGCGGCCGAGGAGCTGGGGGGTGACGGTCGGCGAGCTGATCCCGGTGTTCCGGCCGTGGACCAGCCCGGGCTCGGTGACCGAGCGGCTGCACTGCTTCGCGGCGCCGTATTCGCCGGCGTCCCGGACCGGCGAGGGCGGTGGCCTGGCCGACGACGGGGAGGACATCGAGGCGGTGGAGCTGCCGTTCGACGAGGCGCTGGCGATGGTGGACTCCGGGGAGATCGCCGACGCCAAGACGATCATGCTGCTGCAGTGGGCGGCGCTGAAGGGGGTTCTTGACAGGGATCGATGACGGCCATTAAGTGTTACCGGGAGGTAACGCGATGATCGTGCGCCGTGTCCTGCTCGTCGCCACCCTGCTCGCCGGGCTCCTGTCCGGCGCGCCCGCCACCGCCGCCGCGCCGCCGTCGTGCACGGCGCCGGTCCCGAGCGACACGAAACCCGGCTATCTGGTCGCCGATCCGGACTGTGAGCCGGACGGCACCCCGTTCACCGCGTCGCCCGGCGCGACCGTGCACACCGGGGTGCGGGCGGGCGCGGCGTACCGGATCGAGGTCCCGAAGAAGTGGAACGGGCGGCTCGTCGTCTACGCGCACGGCTACCGCGGGACGGGCACGACGGTCTACGTGAGCAGCCCGGAGCTGCGGCAGCACTACCTCGACCGGGGCTACGCGTGGGCGGCGTCCAGCTACGCCACCAACGGCTACGACGTGGGCCAGGGCGTCCGTGACACGTACGCGCTGGTCGGCCTGTTCCGGCAGGTCACCGGCCGGTCGGCGGGCAAGGTCTACGTCAGTGGCGCGTCGATGGGCGGGCACGTCACGGCGGTCGCGATCGAGGAGTACCCGCGGACGTTCGCCGGCGCGATGCCGTACTGCGGGGTCCTCGGTGACGCGGAGCTGTTCGACTGGTTCCTGGACGCGAACGTGACGGCGGCGGCGCTGGCCGGGGTGGAGTTCGAGTTCCCGCTGCGGCCGGACGCCGCCTATCCGGCCCGGTTCGCCGGCCAGGTCGCCCGGATCAAAGCGGCACTCACCGGCACCGAGGCCGGGAAGACCTGGTCGGACGTGCTGGAACGCCGCAGCGGCGGGGAGCGGCCCGGTTTCCCGGCGGCGTTCACCTACTGGAACACGGCGAGCCAGAGCGGGCTGCCGTTCCTGTTCAGCGTCTACCCGGGGCTCAGCGGCGGCACCGCGGGCATCGCCCCCGGCAACCTGACCGACAATCGGCGCACCGTCTACCGGGCCACCGACCGCTGGTGGCCGACGGCGGCGGAACGCGCGCTCAACGCGTCGGTGCTGCGGGTGGGGCGTACGGCGTACCCCGATCGCGGTCTTGACGGTGTCCCCCGCGTGGACGGCCGCCCCAGCGTCCCGGTCCTGTCGCTGCACGGGGTGGGTGACCTGTTCGTGCCGATCTCGATGGAGCAGGAGTACGCCCGCCGGGCCGCCGCCAACGGGCGCTCCCGCCTCTTCGTCTCCCGCGCGATCCGCACCGCGGCGCACTGCGGGTTCACGTCTGCCGAGCTCAGCCGTGCTTTCGACGAGCTAGTCGTCTGGACCGACCGGGGCCTTCGCCCCGAGGGCGACGCGATCCTCGACCGGCGCCGGGTGGCTTCCGCGACATTCGGCTGCCGTTTCACGGTCGGGGTACGGCCGGAGTACTCCCCGAACGGCTGCGGTCCCGGACCGACAGGAACCGCCGGAGCAGCGGCCACGCGAGGATGACCGCGACGATCGCGTAGACGACGTACGACACCGGGCCGCCGAGCAGGCCGGACAGGTCGCCACCGGAGAGCTGCAGCGCCATCCGGCCCTGCCGTTCGGCCATCGGCCCGAGGATGACGCCGACGATCAGCGGCAGCACCGGCAGCCCGAAACGGCGCATCGCGAACCCGAGCAGGCCCAGGGTGAGCAGCAGGAACAGGTCGAACGGCTGGGCGTTGACGGCGTAGGCGCCCATCGAGGCGAAGAAGACGATCCCGGCGTACAGGTAGGGCCGCGGGATCCGCAGCAGCCGGGCCCACGCCGGGGCCAGCGGCAGGTTGAGCAGCAGGAGCATCAGGTTGCCGACGAAGAGGCTGGCGATCAGCGTCCACACCAGCGTCGACTCGCGGGTCAGCAGCAGCGGGCCGGGCTGGATGCCGTACGTCTGGAAGGCGGCCAGCATGACCGCCGCCGTCGCGTTGGTGGGCAGGCCGAGCGCCAGCATCGGCACCAGCGTCCCGGCGGCGGAGGCGTTGTTGGCCGCCTCCGGCCCGGCGACGCCCTCGATGGCGCCCTTGCCGAACTGCTCCGGGTGCTTGCTGAGCCGCTTCTCCAGCGCGTAGGAGAGGAACGTCGGCAGTTCGGCGCCGCCGGCCGGCATCACGCCGAACGGGAAGCCCAGCCCGGTGCCGCGCAGCCACGGTTTCCACGAGCGGCGCCAGTCGTCGCGGCCCAGCCACGGCTGACCGACCGGGATCACCTCGGTGGGCCGGCGCCGCAGGTGGGCGGCCACCCACAGGGTCTCGCCGACGGCGAAGATGCCGACCGCCACCACGATCACGTCGATGCCGTCGGCGAGCTGCGGGAGGTCCATGGTGAGGCGCGGCTGGCCGGTCACCTTGTCGATGCCGACCAGGCCGATGACCAGGCCGAGCAGCAGGGCGGAGAAGCCGCGGACCCGGGAGGAGCCGAGGACGGCGCTGACCGCCACGAAGCCGAGGATCATGATGGCCAGGTAGTCGGGGGCACCCAGGTCGATCGCGAACGCCACCATCATCGGGGTGATCAGCACCAGCAGCAGGGTGCCGATCAGGCCGGCGACGAACGAGCCGATCGCGGCGGTGGCCAGGGCCTGCGCGGCGCGCCCGGAGCGGGCCATCTTGTTGCCCTCGATGGCGGTGACCACCGAGGACGACTCGCCGGGGGTGTTGAGCAGGATCGAGGTGGTGGAGCCGCCGTACATGCCGCCGTAGAAGATGCCGGCGAACATGATGAAGGCCTGCGTCGGCTCCAGACCGTAGGTGAGCGGCAGCAGCAGGGCGACGGTCATCGCCGAGCCGATGCCGGGCAGCACGCCGACCGCGGTGCCGACCGTGACGCCGATCAGCGCCACCAGCAGGTTCATCGGCGTGAGGATGTGCCCGAAGCCGTCGAGCAACTGGGACAGGTCGTTGATCACAGGATTCCCTGGAGTATTCCGGCGGGCAGATTCACGCCGAGACCGATCGCGAACCCGTAGAAGGTGGTCAGGGCGAGAGCGACCGCGACCACGGCGGTGAGCAGGTGCCGGCGCGCGCCGAGGGCGAACGCGGTGGACCAGAACAGGATCGACCCGCTGATCACCCAGCCGAGCGGCTCGATCAGGACCGCGTTGACCCCGAAGGCGATCGCCACCAGCACGACGGTGCGCCAGTCGATCGACGAGGTGGGGTCGACGTCCTCGCCGCCCTCCGGCTCGCCGCTGCCGCCGCGGGCCACGTCGATCGCGTAGACGACGGCGGCGATCAGCAGCAGCGCGCCGAGCAGGATCGGCACCGGGCGCGGGCCGATCGGGTCGTTGCTGCTGGTGGCGCTGCCGGTGCCGAGGGCGTCGGCGAGGACGAGGACTCCGGCCAGGGCCAGGAACGCGCACATGCCGTACTGCGCGCGATCCCGGCCCCGCCCGCTCACCGGAGGAGGGGCCTGCTCCGGCGAGCCGGCCGGCGGCTGGCTCATGGTCATGCCAGCCCGAGCCCGGTCAGGATGTCGGCGACCGCCTTGTCCTGCGCGGTGAGGAAGGTGGCGAACTGGTCGCCGGTGACGAACGCGTCGGTCCAGCCGTGCTTGGCCAGCTCGGCCTTCCACGCGTCGGTGCCGTGCATGCGGGTCAGCACGTCGATCCAGGTCTGCTTGTCGGTGTCGGAGATGCCGGGCGGGGCGACGATGCCGCGCCAGTTGGTGAAGACCAGGTCGACGCCGGACTCCTTGAGCGTGGGCACGGCGGAGACCGCGTCGATGCGCTTCTCGCTGGTGACGGCGAGGACCCGGACCTGGCCGGCCTCCACTTGGTCGAGGAACTCGCCGACCCCGCTGGCGCCGAACGCGATCTTGCCGCCGAGGACGGCCGGGAGCAGTTCGCCGCCGCCGTCGTAGGAGACGTAGCTGACCTGCCGGGCGTCGATGCCGACGGCCTGCGCGAGCTGCATGGGCAGCAGGTGGTCGGGGCCGCCGGGCGACGATCCGCCGCCGACGGCGAGCTTCCTCGGGTCGGCCTTCCAGGCGGTCACCAGGTCGGTGATGGTCTGGTACGGCGAGTCCTTGGCGACCACTATCGCGCCGGGCTCCTCGATCACCTTGGCCAGCGGGGTGGTCTCGGTGAGTTTCGCCGGCGACTTCTGCGTGTACGAGGCCCCGACCACGCCGAGCCCCATCTGCATGGCGAGCTTGCCGTTGCCCTTCTCGTTGACGGTCCGCTGCAGGCCGACGGTGCCACCGGCGCCGGACAGGTTGAAGACCTCGACCCCGGAGGCGATCCGGTCGTCCTCCATGATCTTGGCGATGCTGCGGGCGGTGGTGTCGTACCCGCCGCCGGGGCTGTTCGGGACCATCAGGCGGAGCCCGGCGACCGGACCGCCGTCCGCGCCGTCGCCGCCCTTGTCCGCGGTCGCGCCGCAACCGCCGGCCGCCGCCAGAGTCACGGCGGCCGCCACCCCCAGGAACGCCCTGGCCACAGATTTCATCGCGGTTTCTCTTTCGTTTCGTCGATGTCCGGCGCGATGATGGTGGCCCTTCGACGGCCGCCCGGTCTGCGTTGTGACGACAACGGAGGTTGAGTTCATTGTGGTCGTGAGTTTCCGGCGGACCACCCTTGCCGGGCAGCTTCTCGGGCTGCAGGTGACGATCATCCTGGTCGTGCTGGTGGCGGTGGCGGCGCTGACGCTCGCCCAGTCGGCGGCCGCCTTCAGCAGCGTCGAGGGACGGCGGGTGGCCGCGCTCGCCGAGCAACTGGCCGACAGCCCGCTCGTGCGCGACCGGCTCCCCCGGCCCGCGCCGGGCGAGACGCTGGCGCCGGTGGTGCAGGCCTTCCGTACCCAGTCGGACGTCACGTCGGTGACCATCGCCGACGCCCGCGGGATGATCGTCAGCTCGACCGACCCGATCCTGGTCCGCACCCTGCTGTCGCTCGGTGACCCGGGTGTCGCCGAGGGCCGCGGCTGGTCCGGTGAGCTGGTCGTCGACGGGTCGCGGGAGCTGGTGGCGCAGGTGCCGGTGCTCAGCGCCGAACCGGGCACGCTCGGGCAGCGGCTCGGCACCGTGATGATCGGCGAACGGTCGCCGACGATCTGGCAGCGGGCCCGCGACGGCGCCGGCAACCTCGCCATCTTCCTGGGCATCGCCAGCCTCGTCGGGATCGCCGGATCGTGGCTGGAGGCGCGGCGGATCAAGCATCAGACGCTCGGGCTGGAGCCGCGGGAGATCGCCGGGCTCGCCGAGTACCGGGAGGCGATGCTCTACGGGATCGCCGAGGGGGTGATCGCGCTCGACCCGCAGCACCGGATCACGCTCGTCAACGCGGTCGGGCGTACGCTGCTGGACCTGCCTGAGGACTGTGCCGGACGGAGCCTGGCCGAGCTGGGCGTCGACGGCCGGCTGCACGACGTGCTGACCGGCGGCGGGCCGGGCGCCGAGCCCCGCGAACGCGACGAGGTGGTGGTGCGCGGCGGCCGGGTGCTGGTGATGAACCGGATGGACGTCACCAAGGACGGGCGGCGGCTCGGCTCGGTGACCACGCTGCGCGACCGGACCGAGCTGGCCCGGCTGGAACGCGAGATGGGATCGTTCCGCAGCACGACCGAGGTGCTGCGGGCGCAGGCGCACGAGTTCGCCAACCAGCTGCACACCATCTCGGGGCTGATCCAGATCCGTGACTACGACGAGGTGGTGCGTTACGTGAACGCGCTGGCCCGGCACCGGGAGTCGCTCGACCTCACGCTGACCAGCCGGATCCACGACACCGCGGTGGCGGCGCTGCTGATGGCCAAGTCGGCGCAGGCCGCCGAGCGGCGGGTCCGGCTGCGCATCTCCGAGCACACGCATCTCGGGCGGCTGCCCGCCGACCGGTCCGCCGACGTGGCCACCGTCGTCGGCAACCTGGTCGACAACGCCGTCGACGCGGCCGCCGCCGGCGACCCGGGGGACGCGTGGGTGGAGGTCGAGCTGAGGCAGGACACCACGGCTGTGGAGATCGTGGTCCGCGACTCCGGGCCGGGAGTGGCGCCCGAGCTGGCGCAGGAGGTGTTCTCGCACGGGTTCACCACGAAGGCGGCGCAGGGCGGCGAGCGTGGCATCGGGCTGGCGCTGACCCGGCTGATCTGCAAACGGCACGGCGGCGAGGTGGCCGTCACGAACACGCCGGACGGCGCGATGTTCACCGCTCGGCTGACCGTCCCGGAGAGGGTGACGACATGATCGGCGTCCTGGTCGTCGACGACGACTTCATGGTGTCGCGCATCCATCGCGGATTCGTCGAGCAGGTGCCCGGCTTCCGGGTGGTCGGGACGGCGCACACCGGGCAGGAGGCGATCGACGCCGCCGCCCGGCTCTCGCCCGAGCTGATCCTGCTCGACCTCTACCTGCCGGACATGTTCGGGCTCGACGTGGTGGTGCGGCTGCGGGCGGCCGGGCACGACTGCGACGTCATGGTGATCACCGCGGCGAAGGAGGCCGACGCGGTCCGCGGGGCGGTCCGCCACGGGGTGGTCAACTACCTGCTCAAACCGTTCGGCGTGGACGACCTGCGGCAGCGGCTCGAACAGTACGCGCGGCGCCGCAGCGGGCTCGGCGAGGTCCGGGTGCGCGATCAGGCCGACGTGGACCGAGCGCTGGCCCGCGCGTCCGCGCCCACGGCCGGGCTGCCGAAGGGGCTCAGCCCGGAGACGGCCCGGCTGGTCGAGCAGGCGCTGCGGTCGGCGGCCGAGACGCTGTCCGCCGCCGAGTGCGCCGACCGGATCGGGATCTCCCGGGTCAGCGCCCGGCGGTACCTGGAGCACCTGCGCGACAGCGGACGGGCCGAGGTGCGGCTGCGGTACGCGGTGCCCGGACGGCCGGAGCACCGGTACCGATGGGTCAGCGCCTGACGAGGACGTACGGCCCCTCGATGAACTCCTCGCGCTCTAGCGCGCCAGGCGTTCCAGCAGCTCGCCGAGCAGTCCGCGTTCGCCGGGAGTGAGGTCACCCGGGTCGTTGTCGACCAGGGCACGCAACGTCAGCGCCGCACTCGCCCGGGTCGTGGAGCTGTCGGTGGAAGGTGTGTGCAGGACGCCGGCCAGAGCGGCCTCGCGGACCCGGCGGGAGAGCCCGAAATCCGGCTCCGGCTGGCTGATCAGGGTGAGCGTGATGCCGATGTTGGCGGCGAACAGCTGCTCGGCGGCGTCGGCCGCCGGCACCGTGGAAGGCCTGTCGGAGACCCTGCGCCAGGAGGTCGAGCCGTTCGGTGTGCGCGTGCTCCTGGTGGAGCCGGGAGCGTTCCGTACCAGCGCGTTCTCCTACTTCCGCAACGAGCCGGTGAACGAGGTCGTCGACGCCTACGTGCCGATGGTCGAGGCCGTCAAGGCGGCGTTCGTGGACGCCGACGGCAAGCAGCCGGGTGACCCCGTCCGTGGCGTGCAGGCCGTGATCAGCGCGATGAACGCCCCCGTCGCACCGCACCGGATCGTGCTCGGCAACTCCGGCTACGACGTCGTCGTCGCGATGCACGAGAACGCACTCGCGGAGCTGCGCGCGAACGAGAAGCTCTCGCGCGGTGCGGACTTCTGAGCCCGATACGGCCACCGTGCGCGACGACGGGAAGACGTGGGCCGGCGCAGCCGGGATCAGCGAGTGGCTCCAGAGTCATATCGAACCCGTCTGAGCCGCCACCGGTCAGGGCACCTCCGAGCGCCCAGGTCGGACCGGGTCCGGAAGCGGGGAGACGGGCGCCGACGCCTTCTGTTCGAGGATGTCGCGGAAGGCGCGGGCGGCGGGTGAGGCGGCGCCCGCGGTGCGCTGGGCCGTGAAGATCGTGCGGCGCGGGGATCCGGCGAGTTGCAGGAGCCTCGCGGATGTGTCGCGGCCGGCCCAGATGAGGTCGGGGATGAGGGCGACCGCGTTGCCCGACTCGACGAGTCGCATGTGGGCCTGCAGGTCGGCGGTCTCGTAGCGGACGTCGGGCTCGAAGCCGGCGACACGGCAGACCTGCTCGGCGAAATGGCGGGAGGCGGCGCCGCGCGGCTCCATCACCCACGGCATGTGGCGGGCCGACGCGAGCGAGTCGACCGGGTGCAGCGACTCGTGGGCGGCGGGCAGGGCCAGGCGAATCGCGTCGGTTGTCAGATCGCGCCGGTCGAGGCCGGGATGGTGTGGCGCGGCGTGCGCAGGGTACTGCTCGGCGATGACCATGTCGAAGTCGCGGGCCCAGGTCTCGCGCAGCGCCTCCTCGGGCTCGCGCTGGACCATCTCGACCCGCACGTCGGGGTAACGCTGGGCCATCGCGCGGAGGGTGGTGGGCATGAAGGCGAGCGCCGCGGACTGGAAGACGGCGACCCGGACCCGGCCGGTGACCCGGGTCGCGGCGGCCTGCAGGCGTGCCTCGGCTCGCTCCAGAGTGTCCAGCACCTCGGCCACCGACGCGACCAGGACCTCGGCCTGCGGGGTGAGCTGGACCCGGCGGCCGGCCTTGCGCAGCAACTGGGTGCCGGTCTCCTTCTCCAGCTGGCTGAGCTGCTGGCTGACCGCGGACGGGGTGAAGTTGAGCGCCTCGGCGACCGCCGCGATCGTGCCCCGGACGGCCAGCTCGCGGAGCAGGATCAGACGGCGGATCTCCAGCATCCCGTCACGTTAGCCGAACTTAACTACACCACTAATAAAGCATCGCTTTTCCTTACCTGATTCGGGACTGCAGACTGTTGCGCATTACGGAAGGAGCATCCCGATGTCTGAGATCGCCGAAGAGACGATCGCCCTGGTCCGGCGCTGGCTGCGCGAGGCGGCGTCGATCCCCGTCGGCGGCTCGGCTGCGCAACTCGCGGGTGTTCTGCGCGACCCCGGTGGACTGGCCTTCACCGTCGGCTTCGTGGACGGCGTGATCCGGCCCGAGGACCTCCGGGTCAGCGCGCGCAATCTGTCTGACCTGTCGCGCAACATTCCGACATTCCTACCGGGGCATCTCCGGCTCGCCGTGCGCGCCGGCGGCGTTCTGGCACCCCTCGTGCCCGGTGTGGTCGTTCCTGTCGCCCGGCGCGCGTTGCGTCACATGGTGGGACACCTGATCGTCGACGCGAGTGATCGGCGCCTGGGCAAGGCGATCAAGCGGATCAAGAAGCGCAATGTCCGGCTCAACGTGAACCTCCTGGGCGAAGCGGTCCTCGGCAAGGGTGAGGCGACCCACCGCCTGCAGAGCACCGAGAAGCTCCTCGCCCGCCCCGACGTCGACTACGTGTCGATCAAGGTGTCCTCGGCCGTCGCCCCGCACAACCCGTGGGCGTTCGACGAGGCCGTCGAGGAGATCGCCGGCAAGCTCCTCCCGCTGTTCACGCTCGCCGCGGAGCAGCGCAAGTTCGTCAACCTCGACATGGAGGAGTACAAGGACCTCGACCTCACGATCGCGGTCTTCACCCGGCTCCTCGACCGCCCCGAGCTGCTCGGGCTGGAGGCCGGCATCGTGCTGCAGGCCTACCTGCCGGACGCGCTCAGCGCCATGATGCGGCTGCAGGTGTGGTCCGCGTCCCGGCGCGAGCGGGGCGGCGCCGGCATCAAGGTGCGCCTGGTCAAGGGCGCCAACCTGCCGATGGAGCGGGTCGAGGCGGAGCTGCACGGCTGGCCGGTGGCGACCTGTGACAGCAAGCAGGCCACCGACACCAATTACAAGCGGGTCCTCGACTACGCGCTGCACCCGGACCGGATCGGCAACGTGCGTCTGGGCGTCGCGGGGCACAACCTGTTCGACGTCGCGTACGCCTGGATCCTGGCCGGCCGGCGCGGCGTCCGCGAGGGCATCGAGTTCGAGATGCTGCTCGGCATGGCCGAGGGGCAGGCCGAGGCGGTCCGGCGCGAGGTCGGCGGCCTGTTGCTCTACACGCCGGTGGTACGCCCGGAGCAGTTCGACGTGGCCATCGCGTACCTGATCCGCCGTCTCGAAGAAGGCGCCAGCCAGGACAACTTCATGTCCGCCGTGTTCGAGCTCCACAGTGACTCGGCCCTGTTCCAGCGCGAGCAGGACCGGTTCCTCGCCTCCCTCGCCGACCTGGACGCCGAGGTCCCGCAGCCGCACCGGGTCGCCGACCGGTTCGCCGCGGTCCCCCGGTCGGCGCCCGGCTCGTTCGTCAGCACCCCCGACACCGACCCGGCCGTCGCCGTCAACCGCGCGCGCGTCCGGGACGTGCTGAGCCGGGTCGAGTCGTCCGCGCTCGGTGTCGACGTGCCCCGGATCAGCGACCGCGAGCACCTCGACGAGGCCCTGGAGAAGGCGGCCGCCGCCAGCTGGGGCGCCGCCGACCGCCGGGCCGTGCTGCACGCCGTCGGCGACGCGCTCGAGGAGCACCGGTACACGCTGCTCGAGGTGATGGCCGCCGAGGCCGGCAAGACCGTCGACCAGGCCGACCCCGAGGTGTCCGAGGCGATCGACTTCGCCCACTACTACGCCGAGCGGGCCTTCGAGCTGGCGCAGACCGACGGCGCCGCCCCGGTTCCGGCCCGGCTCACCCTGGTCACCCCGCCGTGGAACTTCCCGGTCGCCATCCCGGCCGGGTCGGTTCTGGCCGCCCTCGCCGCCGGCTCCTCGGTCGTCCTCAAGCCGGCCGGGCCCGCCGAACGCTGCGGCACCGTGCTCGCCGGGATCCTGCGCGACGCGCTCTCCGCGGCCGGCGCCGACCCCGACCTGGTCACCCTTCTGCAGGTCGACGAGGGGAGCCTCGGCCGAGAGCTGATCGCGCACCCGCTCGTCGACCGGGTCATCCTGACCGGCGCGTACGAGACGGCCGAGCTGTTCCGGTCGTTCCGCCCCGACCTGCCGCTGCTCGCCGAGACCAGCGGGAAGAACGCCATCATCGTCACCCCCAGCGCCGACCTGGACCTGGCCGTCAAGGACGTGGTGGCGTCGGCGTTCGGTCACGCCGGCCAGAAGTGCTCGGCGGCGTCGCTGGTCGTGCTGGTCGGCAGTGTCGCCCGGTCGCAGCGGTTCCGGACCCAGCTGCTGGACGCGGTGTCGTCGCTCGAAGTGGGGTACCCGGCGGACGCGCGTACCAAGATGGGCCCGCTCGTCGAACCGGCCGCCGGGAAGCTGCTCGACGGCCTGACCGCACTCGGCCCCGGCGAGACGTGGCTCCTCGAACCCCGCAAGCTCGACGACTCGGGCAAACTGTGGAGTCCGGGGGTGCGTGACGGGGTGGCGCGTGGATCCGCCTACCACCGCACCGAGTACTTCGGCCCGATCCTCGGCATCATGACCGCCGACAGCCTCGACACGGCCATCGACATCGTGAACGAGGTCGACTACGGCCTCACCTCGGGACTGCACTCCCTCGACGAGGACGAGATCCGTACCTGGCTCGACCGCGTCCAGGCCGGCAACCTCTACGTCAACCGGGGCATCACCGGCGCCATCGTCCAGCGCCAGCCGTTCGGTGGCTGGAAGCGCTCGGCGGTCGGCCCGGGCACCAAGGCGGGCGGCCCCAACTACCTGGTCGGCCTCACCGGCTGGGCGCCCCGCCCGTCCGCCGCCACCACCGAGATCACCCACCCCGGCGTCCGGTCCCTGCTCGCCGCCGTGAAGCCGGCCGACGGGCAGCCGCTGGTCGACGCCGACGCTCTCGCCGCGGTGGAACGCGCCGCCCGCAGTGACGCCGCCTTCGACTTCCAGACACCGTCGGATGTCACCGGGCTCGCCGTGGAACGCAACGTCTTCCGCTACCTGCCGACCCCGGTCACCGTCCGGCTCGCCTCCGGCGGCTCGGTCGCCGACCTGGTCCGGGTCCTCGCCGCCGGTCTGCTCACCGGCGCCGAGATGCGGGTGTCGAGCGCCGTCCCGCTGCCGGACGCGCTGGCCGCCCACTGCCCCGGCCTGACCGTCGAGGACGACACGACGTTCGCGGCCGGGCTCACCGCGGGCCGGGTCCGCCTCATCGGCGGCGACGCCTCCGCGCTGGCCGCCGCCACCGGCGGACGCCCCGACCTGGCCGTCTGGTCGGGCCCGGTCACCGAGGCCGGCCGCGTGGAGCTGCTGCCGTTCCTCCGCGAACAGGCGATCAGCATCACCGCCCACCGATTCGGCAACCCGTTGCCCCTGGCCGAGGCCGTCCTCTGAAACTCCTGTCCGGTACGCCCTCCGCACTGCTCACCAGCGCGGAGGGCGTCCCGCGTCAGGCGCCGAAGCGGCGGCTGCGGGCAGCGTAGGAGCGCAGCGCCCGGAGGAAGTCGATCCGGCGGAATCCCGGCCAGTAGACGTCACAGAAGTGCAGCTCCGAGTAGGCGGCCTGCCACAGCAGGAAGCCCGACATCCGCCGCTCGCCACTGGTCCGGATGACCAGGTCGGGATCGGGCTGGCCACCCGTGTACAGATGCTCGGCGATACGGTCCGCGGTGAGCCGCTGGGCGACGTCGGCGACACTGTGACCGGCCTGCGCCTCCTCGTCGAGCAGAGCGCGGATGGCGTTGACGATCTCCTCGCGGCCGTCGTAGCCGATCGCGATGTTCAGGTGAAAGCCGCCGTCACCGGCCACCGTGGAGTCCGCGGCCAGTTTCAGAGCGTCCCGGGTCGAGTCCGGAAGCACGTCGAGACGACCGGCCAGGTGCAGCCGCCACACGCTGGACGGCCGGGACAGCCGCTCGGCGACGACCTCCTCGATCATGCGCATCAGGTTCCCGACCTCACCGGCGTCCCGTTTGCGCATGTTGTCGACCGAGGCCACGAAGACCGTGACGTGCCGGATCCCCATCTCCGCACACCAGCCGAGCACTTCGTCCAGGTGCTCGGCACCGTACCGGTGCCCGACCCGCGGATCCTCGAACCCCATCTGCCGGGCCCACCGCCGGTTCCCGTCCATCACCATCGCCAGATGCCGCGGCAGGTTCGCCCCGTCGAGCCGCTTCCGGAGCCGCCGCGCGTAGACCGCGTACACGAACGTCCTCAACCACGTCATACCGGAACCGAACCACTCCGCCCGCCGGGCCACGCCCTCCTTCACCCAACTCGCACCACTCGCACACACCGCCCCCACAACCCCGGCCGGCGCCGGCCGGGACTGACCGGGAGAAGGGCTAGACGACTGAGAACGAGGTGGGCAGAGGAGCCCGGCCCGTCAGTGCCCGGAGGATGGGGACGCCTTGGCCGACGGCTACCGCGGTGCGGGCGGCCAGGGCCGCCGTGGACGCGAGGGTGTCGTGGTCGAAGGCGATCGGGAGGCCCGCGGCGACGGCGGCGTCGGAGGCGTGGACGACCAGTTCGAAGGTTCGGGTGGGGAGCCAGTCGGCGACGCGCATGCCGCCGGCCGGGGTGGCGACCAGGTCGTCGTCGCCGACTCCGGCCAGTGCGGCGGTGGCCTTGCCGATGTAGCCGCTCACCGCGTCGGCCGGGTCGTCGCCGAGGGTGGCGCCGGTGGCGCGGGCGTCGTCGGTGGAGGCCTTGCGGGCGGCGGCGACCAGGTCGGCGGGGGCCAGGCGGGCGAGGGCGAAGTACGCCTCGGGGGCCGGGACCAGCAGGGTGGGCGCACGGTCGGCGAGCACCGTGGGCACCTGCCGCAGCGCCGAACTGACGGTGTGGCCGAGCAGCTCACGCAGCGTCCACTCGCCGAGGCCGGGACCGTCGAGGGCGGCCGGCGGGATCCGGGAGACCAGGTCGGCGAAGGCGATGGCGGCCGATCGGTACGTGCGGCGGTAATCCATCTCACCACGGTGCCACGCGCGCGGCCCGCCGAGGCGCCGGCCCGGCGGACTGCCTGGTGTTCGAGGACACCGAGCTGGGGGTGGCCGCCGCCCGGGCCGCGGGAATGGGATATGTGCTCGCGCCGCCCCCACGGCAGCGGTGAGAATCGATGGATGATTCATCAGCGAGCTGTGGAGTACCTTCTCGGTCTCGAGGGCACCGCCCTGTTGCGGTCGTTCGTGGAGGAGTCGTCGCCGGGGTTCGGCCGGGCCCGTGTGGCCGAGATGCGGCGATTACTGGCGATGGCCGAGCTGGACGTGGAGCCGGTGGCGGCCGAGCGGATCTCCGCGGCCGACGGCTACCGGGTGTGGTCGCGGACCTATGACGAGCCGGGCAACGGCCTGTTCCCGCCGGAGGAGGAGGCGGTCCACGGCATCCTGACCGGGGTCGCCGGCGAGCTCGCGGTGGTCGTCGACGCGGCCTGCGGCACCGGGCGGCACAGCGAGTGGCTGGCCGGGCGGGGTCTTCGGGTGATCGGGGTGGACGACTCCCCGGAGATGCTGGACCGGGCACGGGCGCGGGTGCCGGCCGCCGATTTCCGGGCGGGCCGGCTGGAGTCGCTGCCGGTCGCGGACGGGCAGGCGGACGCGGTGGTGTGCGCGCTCGCCCTCACCCATGTGCGGGATCTGCGCCCGGTGTTCGCCGAGTTCGCCCGGGTGCTGCGGCCCGGCGGGCACCTGGTGATCTCGGATGTCGCGCAGGAGTGGATCGCGATGGGCTCGGTCCCGCGGGTACGGCTCGACGACGGGCGCCCGGCGGTGATGCCGGGGCATCGGCACCGGGCGTCCGACTATCTGGGGGCGGCGTTGCCGGCCGGGTTCGCGGTGGTGTCGTGCGCCGAGCCGCGGATGGCCCCGGAGGCGCCGCTGGCGGCGGGCGCGGAGGTTCCCGGCGGCGCGACGGGGCCGTGGGATCAGTGGCCGTGGTCGCTGGCGGGCGTGCTGCCGCACGTCTGGGAGGCGGTCACCGGCGGGCTGCCGACGATGATCATCTGGCACTTCCGGCGGGGTCCAGCGGATCGATGACCCGGTTGCGGTGGTGCTGGTAGATCACCGAGCTGCGGAAGCCGACGATCTCCCGGCGGGCGGAGAACCGGTCCATCAGGAACGCGTGCAGGCCCTCGACGCTGGGCACCGCCACGTGCACGAGGAAGTCGTCGCCGCCGGCCAGCACGAAGACCGAGAGCACCTCGGGGAGGCCGGACGCGTACGACTTGAAGCCCTCGATCACCTCCCGGTTGAGCGGGCGGACCTGGACGTGCAGCAGCGCCTGCACCTCCCGGCCGAGCGCGGTGAGGCTGACGTCCGCGTGGTATCCGGTGATCACCCCCCGGTCACGCAGCAGCCGCACCCGCTCCAGGCAGGTGGACGGCGCGACGCCGACGGCCCGGGCCAGCTCGCGGTTGGTCTGCCGGGCGTTCGCCTGCAATTCCCGCACGATCGCCGAATCAATGTCATCCACGGCCATCATTATGACCTTCCTGCCGAACGACGTTCGGTGAGATCACTTGCGGTCCGATGCCCGTTCTAGGTTCAAAACCACAACCCCTTCAGATGTACGGGAGAAGCGCATGCCGATCCACCAGCGGGTCGTGGTCGAACGCGGGGCACGGTCCGGGTTCCCGATCGTCGTCGCGGTGCACTCCACCGCCCTCGGACCGGCGGTCGGCGGGTGCCGTCTGGCCGTCTACCGCGACTGGCGGGACGGTCTCGACGACGCGTTGCGCCTGTCCGCGGCGATGACGTCGAAGGCGGCGCTGGCCGGCCTGCCGAACGGGGGCGCCATGACCGTGGCCGCCCTGCCCGGGGACGGTCCGGTGGACCGGCGGGCGGTCCTGCACGACGTCGCCGACGTGATCGACAGCCTCGGCGGCGCCTGTGCAACGGGGCCGGACGTCGGCACCGGGCCCGGTGACATGGCGGTCCTCGGCGAACGGACGGATCATGTGCTGGGCCGGGCGGGCGGCTCTTCGGCAGCCACCGCCGCGGGAGTGGTAGCCGCGATTCAGGCTGTCGTCGCTGACCGTTTCGGATCACCCGCGCTGTCGGGGCGGAGCTTCGCGGTCCTCGGCGCCGGCCGGGTCGGCACGCACGTGGTGGACCTGCTCGCGGCGGCCGGCGGCGAGGTGATCGTCTCGGATGTGGACGCGTCCCGGCGTACCGTCGCCGCATCGTGCGGAGCGACCTGGACCGATCCGCGAAGCTGTCTCACCGCCGAGGTGGACGTGCTGGTCCCGGCCGCTCTCGGCGGACTGCTCACCGCCGCCACCGTGCCCGCGTTGCGCTGCGCCGCCGTCGCCGGCCCGGCGAACGCCCAGCTCGACGAGCCGGCGACCGCCGACCTGCTGCACGCGCGCGGCATCCTGTGGGCGCCGGCCGTGGTGGTCGGCTCGGGCGGTGTCATCCACGCCGTCGCGACCGATCTGCACCATGAGACACCGGATCGGGTCGCCGCCCGGATCGCCGGCATCGGCGACACCCTGACCGGGATCCTGGAGGCCGCCCGGGAGACGTCGTCGACACCGGCGGCCGCGGCGTCCCGGCTGGCCGCCTTCCTGATCGGCGAGCCCCTGGCCCCGACAATGGCTCCCTGCTGACCGCTCCGGCGGCGCAGGTCTGACGGATCTCGTCGAGGAAGGCCGAGGGGCTCGCCGCCTGGAATCGCGGCGAGCGGACGGCGGCGGGCAAGGGAGTGACGCCCGGCGAAAAACGGAGGCAAACAGGGACTGACACCCGGCGACGAGCAGAGGCAAACAGGGACTGACGCCCGGCGAAAAACGGAGGCGAACAGGGGGTGACACCAGGAGAAAAGCGGAGGCGAGCAAAAAGCGGAGGCGAGTGCGCCGGAGGCAGGGGCGCCCGAGGCAGGGGCGCCCGAGGCGGGCGATCAGCCGGTGGTGACCATGGCGTAGACGAAGGCGGCGTAGGCAGGCAGGGCGGCCAGGGCGATGCGCTGGGCGGCGACCGGGGCGCCGACGGCGGCGGCGAGCGCGGCCGCCGCCAGGATGAGCCAGGTCGCGGTGTGGCCCCAGCGCAGGGCGAGCCAGGTGAAGCCGGAGGTGCCCGTGGCCTGCCCGGACGGCCAGATGAAGATCCAGACGACGGCGAGGAGCAGGCAGATGGCGGACCAGACGTACGCCGGCACCCCGAGCAGCTTGATCACACCGGGCAGGGTAGTGGGGCGGCGCCAGAGACTCCCGGCCGCCGTCACGGAGCGTGACCGGCCGCCTGCGTACCCGATCTGACGAAAGTTGTTTCCGTGCCGTTACAGGCACTCCGGGAGGCTTGCGCGAAATGCACGTTCATCAATAATGAGCGCCATGAATCGAGCCGAGGCGATACCGGATGCCGGGTCCCGGAGCACGACCGAGCCCCCCAGCGACGATGAGCCGGCGGCCTCCCCGCCGGCTCCCGGCCCCACCGCGCAGGCCCGGCCGGCCGGTGGTGGCAACACCCTGGCGGTGCGCCCGCCGGCGCCCGCCCCCTCCCCCTATCGAGGCCTTCGACGGCCGGACAGCACGCCGGACAGGCTCCCGGTCCTGCGCGCCGAGCCGGCGGTCCCGGAGCGGTGGACCGGACCTCCGGTCGACCCGCGCAGCGCCAACGGCGCGGTGACCCGCCGCACCGGACGCCGCCGGGGCCCGGTCGCCGCACGCCGCGTGGTCGGCCTGTGAACGCCACGACACGGCCGGCGGCACGTCCGGCCGGGCGACCACGACGACGCGACCGAGGCCGCGCCGAGCCCGCGGACAACCACCCATATGCGGCGACGGGGGACAAGCAGCGACGACACGACCACGGCCGCCCACAATCCGCGGACAACCGCCCGCCTGCGGCGAGGGGGGACGGACGGGGACGACACGACCAGGGCCGCCCACAATCCCCGGACAACCGCCCGCCTGCGGCGAGGGGGGACGGACGGGGACGACACAACCAGGGCCGACCCGAGACTGCGGACGATCGCCCGCGGGCGGTGACCAGGATCGGGCAGGCCTGCCGGGCACGATGCGGGCGGGGACGCCGGCTGCGTACCACCGAACGCCTGCTGGCGATGATGGCGCATCGCGGTGGGCGGGTACGGGAACGGCCGGGGCCGGAGGCTGTCGCCGGGCTTACGGGAACGGTCGTGCGGACTCCGGTCGGCCGGGGGACGCGTGGGCGTACCCCCGAAAATGAATCGCGCACCGTGACCAATCTCGCAAACCGGGCACCGAACGGTCATGGGTGTGACGCTGCGCCACCACCGGTGGCCCATCCGGGCCGCCCACCACCCCGCGCCGGATCCGTCCGGCTTTTAACCGCGATGTCACAGCTTTTCACATGAATCTCACCGAAGCCGGGTGATCCCGCGCTCCCCCGGTGGGCTGCGACGATGTGAGGGTTGGGACCGCCCTCTCCACGGGGTACAAGTGAGGCACATCGCTCGCCTCGCCGGTCACCGTCGGCGAGCCGGGCGGCCCGCACCGCTTGAAGAGGGAGAGCACTCTCCATGGGCGACACGCCTGTCATCACGCTCAACAACGGCGTCACGATCCCGCAGATCGGTTTCGGCGTCTTCCAGATCCCCGAGGCGCAGACCGCGGCCGCGGTCACCACCGCGCTCGAAGCGGGCTACCGCAGCATCGACACCGCCGCCATCTACCACAACGAGTCGGGTGTCGGCGCCGCCCTGCGATCGGCCGTGGTGCCGCGCGACGAGCTGTTCATCACGACCAAGGTCTGGAACAACGATCAGGGGTACGACGAGACGCTGCGCGCGTTCGACGCCAGCACCGCCCGGCTCGGCCTGGACCGTCTCGACCTCTACCTGATCCACTGGCCCACCCCCAAGCGCGGGAAGTACCTGGACACCTGGCGGGCCCTGGAGAGGCTGCTGTCCGACGGCCGGGTGCGGGCCATCGGGGTCTCCAACTTCCTGCCCGAGCACCTGCGGGCGGTCGCCGATCTCGGCGGCACGGTGCCCGTGGTCAACCAGATCGAGGTGCACCCGGCCCTGCAGCAGCGGGACGCCCAGGCGGCCAACTCCGAGCTGGGTGTGGTCACCGAGGCGTGGAGTCCGCTGGCCCAGGCCGGGGTGCTCGACGACCCGGCGGTGCTGCGGGTCGCCACCGCCCACGACCGCACTCCGGCGCAGGTGGTGCTGCGCTGGCACGTGCAGCAGGGCCGGATCGTGATCCCGAAGTCGGTGACCCCGTCGCGGATCGCGGAAAATCTGCGGATCTTCGACTTCGAGCTGACCGCGGACGAGCTGGCCGCGATCGACGCGCTGGAGTCCGACGGCCGGACCGGGCCGCATCCGGATCACTTCAACTGATCGTCAGAGCGGAACTGATCGTCCGAGCGGAAACTGATCGTCCGGGCGGACCTGTGGTGGTCGCCTCGGCGCCGTGACCACCACAGGGATCGTTAAGCAGCTTCACAGGAACCCGCAGCACACTGGGGTCACGTACCCCTCACAGGAGGTTCCGATGGGTCTACTCGCCCTGGTCAGCTTCGTGTTGTTGCTGGTCCAGCTGGTGCTGCTGGTTCGGGTGGCGCTCGACTGGAGCGTCATGCTGGCCGGTCCCGCCATGCCGGGGTCGGCACGGGCCAAGGCCCTCGACGTGATCTACCGCATCACCGAGCCGATCCTCGCGCCGGTGCGCAAGGTCCTGCCACCTCTGCGGGTCGGCGGGGTCTCGATCGACCTGGCGTTCATCGTGGTGTTCATCACGATCGGCATCGTCCGCACGATCCTCTGACTCCAGGCCCCGGAGCGGCCGCGACCGCTCCGGGGGATCCCGCGTGTGTCAGCTCAACCGGTCGTCGACGAACTCCAGGGCCGTGGTGTCGAAGAAGCTGCGGCCGCCCGCGTGGTCGTCCCACGGGTAGACCTCGATCTCCTTCTGCGCGTCGATCGCGTTGTAGGCGGCGAACACCCCGGACGGCGGGCACACGTCGTCCATCAGCGCGGCCGACAGGATGGCCGGCGCGGTGATCCGGCGGGCGAAGTGCACCGCGTCCACGTGGTCGAGGGTGTCCAGGGTCCGCTGCGCGGCCTGCGGGTTGGCCCTCAGAAACTTGACCACCTCGGCGTACGGGAAGCTGTCGGTGATCGTGACGGCCCGCTGGATGTCGCAGAGGAACGGGACCCCGGCGACCACCGCCGACACCAGCCCGGGCGCCAGCCCGCCGGCCGCGAGGGCGAGCGCGCCGCCCTGGCTCTTGCCGGTGACCACGAGCCGGGAGGCGTCGACGCCGGGCAGCTCGGCTGCGGTCTCCACGGCCCGTACCGCGTCGGTGATCAGCCGGCGGTAGTAGAAGGTCTCCGGGGCGAGCACCCCGCGGGTGAGGAAACCGGGTGTCGACGGGCCGGCGCCGTGGTCGTCCGGGTCGGGGGTGTCGCCGCCGCGCCAGCCGCCGCCCTGGCCACGCGTGTCCATGATCAGATGGGCGTACCCGGCGCTGGACCAGGTGAGCCAGTCGATCGGCAGGCCGCGGCCCCCGCCGTACCCGATGAACTCGACGGCGACCGGCAGCGGCCCGTCGGCGGCGGACGGACGGTTGAGCCAGGCCCGGATCGGCTGGCCGGCGTAACCGGTGAAGGTGACGTCGAAGGTGGTGACGCCCTTCAGCGGCGTGGCGACCTCGACCAGCTTCGGCGGCAGGGCGGCCCGGCGTGCCGCGGCGAGCGTGCCGGACCAGAAGTCGTCGAAGCCGGCCGGCTCCGGCCGGGAGAGCTGATACGTGCGCAATTCGGGGAGAGGAAAGTCAAACAGCGCCATGGTGATCACGCTATGCCCTGGGGTTGGCTGACTCCAGTCCTTGCGGGCACGATGGGCGCGTGCCACCGGAAGCCGCCGCCCGTCCCCCGCACGTTCTCGAGGCCGTCCTGGAACGGCTGACCTATGTGAACGAGGAGACCGGCTACACGGTCGCCCGGGTCGCGCACAAGAGCAGCACCGATCTGCTGACCGTGGTCGGGGCGCTGCTCGGCGCGCAGCCCGGGGAGAGCCTGCGGCTGAGCGGCTGGTGGTCGTCGCATCCGCAGTACGGGCGGCAGTTCGAGGTCGTCTCGTACACCACGGTGCTGCCGGCCACCATCCAGGGCATCCGTCGTTACCTGGGATCCGGGCTGGTCAAGGGCATCGGGCCGGTGTTCGCCGAGCGGATCGTGGACCACTTCGGACTGGACACGCTGGAGATCATCGAGACCGCGCCGGAGCGGCTCATCGAGGTGGCCGGACTGGGGCCGAAACGGACGAAGAAGATCACCGCGGCGTGGGCCGAGCAGAAGGCGATCAAGGAGGTGATGGTCTTCCTGCAGGGCGTCGGGGTGTCCACGTCGATCGCGGTGCGGATCTACAAGAAGTACGGCGACTCGTCCATCTCGGTCGTCAAGAACAGCCCGTACAAGCTGGCGGCGGACGTCTGGGGCATCGGCTTCAAGACGGCGGACACGATCGCGCAGGCCGTCGGCATCCCGCACGACAGTCCCGAACGGGTGAAAGCCGGCCTGCAGTACACCCTGTCGCAGGCCACCGACAACGGGCACTGTTTCCTTCCGGTCGAGGATCTGACGGCCGACGCGGCGAAGATCCTCGATGTTCCCGCGGCGTTGATCCCCGCCTGCCTCGCCGAGCTGATCGAGGAGGAGGGCGTGGTGCGCGAGGAGGACGAGATCTACCTCGTGCCGTTCCACCGCGCGGAGCAGTCGCTGGCGTCCACCCTCGTCAGCCTGTTGCGGCACCGGGCGGACAGGATGCCGCACTTCCACGACGTGGACTGGGGCAAGGCGCTCGGCTGGCTGCACCAGCGCACCGGCTCGACGCTCGCGACGGAGCAGGAACAGGCCGTCCGGCTCGCCCTGACGGAGAAGGTCGCGGTCCTCACCGGCGGGCCCGGCTGCGGGAAGAGTTTCACCGTACGCTCGATCGTCGAACTCGCCGCGGCGAAGAAGGCGAAGATCCAGCTCGTCGCCCCGACCGGCCGGGCCGCGAAACGGCTCGCCGAGCTGACCGGCCACCCGGCCGCCACCGTGCACCGGCTGCTCAAGCTGCAGCCCGGCGGGGACGCCACCTTCGACCGCGACAACCCGCTCGACGCCGACCTGATCGTCGTCGACGAGGCCTCGATGCTCGACCTGATCCTGGCGAACAAGCTGGTCAAGGCGATTCCGCCGGGCGCGCACCTGCTGCTCGTCGGCGACGTCGACCAGCTGCCGTCGGTCGGCGCCGGGGAGGTGCTGCGCGACCTGCTGGCCGCCGACGTGATCCCCCGGGTGCGGCTCACCCAGATCTTCCGGCAGGCAGCGGAGAGCGGCGTGGTCACCAACGCGCACCGGGTCAACCAGGGCCGGCCGCCGCGGTTCGAGGGGCTGACCGACTTCTTCCTGTTCCCGTGCGACGACACCGAGGCCACCGCGGCGCTCACCGTCGACGTCGCGTGCCGCCGGATGCCGCGCAAGTTCGGTCTGGACCCGCGCCGCGACATCCAGATCCTCACCCCGATGCACCGTGGCCCGGCCGGCGCCGGCGCCCTCAACGTGCTGCTGCAGCAGGAGCTCACCCCGCACCGCGAGGGCCTGCCGGAGCGGCGGCTGGGCGGGCGGGTGTTCCGTGTCGGCGACAAGGTCACCCAGATCCGCAACAACTACGAGAAGGGCGCGGCCGGGGTCTTCAACGGCACCGTCGGCGTGGTCACCGGGCTGTCGCCCGAGGAGCAGACCTTGACGGTACGCACGGACGAGGACGAGCAGATCGACTACGACTTCGACGAGCTGGACGAGCTGGCGCACGCCTACGCCATCACGATCCACCGCTCGCAGGGCTCGGAGTACCCGGCCGTGGTGATCCCGCTGACCACCAGCGCCTGGATGATGCTGCAGCGCAATCTGCTCTACACCGCGATCACCCGGGCGAAGCGGCTGGTCGTGCTGGTCGGCTCACGCCGGGCGCTGGCCGCGGCGGTGCGCACGGTCGGGGCGGGCCGCCGGCACACCGCCCTGACCCGCCGGCTCGGCTGACCACCGCGTTACCACAGTGCGGCACCGGCTGGGCGGTGATTCCGGAAATCCGGCCGAATGGCTTTGTTGTCCGGACGCTGGTACGGCTGTTGTGCGCACCGCTCCCGACACTTCCCGATCTCGCTAGTGTGGGCCGTGTAAACAATTCTTTGCGCCCTTTTCCGAGCCATTTTCCGGTCTCGGGAAAGGAACCCGAAACTGACGGGGGAAATGCTCATGTTGCGTTCCATGACGGTCGGCGCCGCACTTCTCGGTGTTCTTGCGGCGGCCGCTCCGGCACAGGCTCAGCCGCAACCGCCGAAACCGGACAAGATGATGGTGATCGACGTGGTCTCCGCGAACGGGTCCGGCTGCCCGGGCGGCAGCGCGGACATCCAGGTCTCGCCCGACTACACGGCCTTCACGGTGACCTACTCGCAGTACACCGCCTCGGTCGGGCCGGAGGCCTCGCCGCTGGACTTCCGGAAGAACTGCCAGCTGGCGCTGAACATCAGGGTGCCGTCCGGGTACACGTTCGCCATCGCCAGCGCGGACTACCGCGGATATGCCAGCCTCCGCCCGGGCGCGACGGGGCAGCAGGCGGCCAGCTACTACTTCCAGGGACACTCGCAGACCGCCCGTAGCCGGCACAATTTCAAGGGCCCGATGGAGGATTCCTGGCAGCGCACCGATCAGGTCGCGATCGCGTCGTACAGCTACCTGCCGTGCGGTGAGCAGCGATACCTGAACATCAATACCGAGCTGCGCGTCAACCGGGGCTGGTCGGACACCAAGAAGCACACCAACTTCCTGTCGATGGACTCGACCGACGCCTCGATCAACACGCTTTACCGGGTCGCCTGGAAGAAGTGCGGCGAGTAGTCGCTCACCCGTCCTTCTCGACGAACGCCGCCCACGGATCCCCGGCCGGTCGCGGCTCCGCCCGCCGCGGCGGCGCTGCCACCGGCCGGGACCGGCGGGCGGCCAGCAGCGCCGCCAGGGCCGTGGTGATCGGCACCGCGGCGACCAGGCCGATCGTGCCGACCGCGCTGCGCACCAGCTCCTGCGCGATCATCTGCGAGGTGAGCAGCTCGCCGAGCGGGGTGTCGCCGGCCGCGAACAGCAGCATCAGCGGCAGCGACGCCCCGGCGTAGGCGAGCACGATCGTGTTGATCACCGAGGCGATGTGGGCGCGGCCGATCCGGGTGGCCGCGCCGTAGAGGCGGCGGAACCCGTACGACGGATTGGCCAGCGCCAGCTCCGCGACCGTGGCCGACTGGGTGACCGTCACGTCGTCGAGCACGCCCAGCGAGCCGATCACGATGCCGGCCAGCAGCAGGCCCCGCATGTTCACGTCGCCCTGGGTGATGGTCAGGAAGTTCGACGTCTCGTCGGCGACCCCGGTCAGATGCACCGCCCCGGTGGCGACGGCGGCCAGGATCGCGGTGATCGCCAGGCTGGCCAGGGTGCCGGCGACCGCGACGGTCGTGGTGATCGACAGCCCGTGCGTCAGGTACAGCACGATCAGCATGATCGCGGCGGCCCCGACCACCGCCACCAGCACCGGCGACCGGCCGTCCAGGATCGCCGGGACGATGAACCAGAGCAGGATCACGAAGGTGACCGCGAGCCCGGCCAGCGCCGTCACCCCGCGCCACCGGCCGAAGGCGATCACGGCGAGCGCGAACGCCGCGCCCAGCAGCCACAGCTCGGCGCCGCGCTGGTGGTCGGAGATCGAGTAGCTGACGCCGCCCGTCTCGGAGTCGTTGAGCGCCAGCATCGTGACGTCGTCACCGGCGGCCACCTCGGGCGCGCCCGGCCCGCTCGGGATGTCGGTGGAGATCACCGCCCCGTCGTCGAGGCGCACCTGCACGGTCCCGCAGTTCTCCAGCGGGGTCTCGCCCTCGGGCACCGGCGGGCACTCCCGCGCGGTCACCGCCACCACCTCGCCGGTCACCACGGGCGCGCCCTGGGCGCCCTCGGCCCGCGGGGTGTCCCGTGGCCACAGCAGCAGCATCCCGATCAGGGTGACCAGCACGGCGGGCACGAGCAGCAGCAGGGTGAGGCGCCTGGCCCCGGGAGGCTCCGGCAGCTCCCCGTGGGCATGGTGACGGTGGTCGGCGCTCATGGTGCTCCTCGTCGCGTTCGCTGGATCGTCCGCGCGAGAACGGTACCCGGAGCGCCTCGGCCCCGGCTCGGCGTCAGGGGGTGGCCCCGCAGCGCGGGGACATCCCTGACAGCCGCCCGGGCACCTCGGCCGGTCCTCGGCCGGCCGGGTTCTCGGCCTGCCGGGCACTTCAGCCGACCGAGAACCGGCCGGGCACCTCAGCAGGCCGAGAACCGGCCGGGCACCTCAGCAGGCCGAGGACCGGCCGGGCACCTCAGCCGGCGGAGCGGGACTTCGCCCGGTCCTCGGCGGAGCGGCCGAAGGTCAGCCAGAAGTCGGTGACGGCCAGGCTCAGCACCGGGCGGCGGCCGGCCAGGTAGGCCAGCGGGCCGTCCGGCTCGGGGCGCCACGCCGCGGCGGCCGTCCGCAGCCCGGCCCGGCCCCGGACCGGGGTACGCCGGACCTGCTCGCCGAGCTGCTGCGCCACCGTGAACCCGAGCGGGTACCGCCCGGGCAGCCGCCGCTTGAGACGGACCAGCGCGGACCCGATCGGCGGGCCGCCGGGCGCGGTGACGGTGGCGTCGACCAGCGGCTCGGTCTCCGCGTCCAGGGTGAAGTCGGCCAGCTCCTTGGGGATGCCCCAGAGCCGGCGGCCGCCCTCGCGGGAGGCGACGCTGTCGACCCAGATGTCGGTGATGCTGACCCGCGGGCGGCCACGCTCGTGGACCAGGACCGCGCTGAGCAGCTCCCGGTAGTGCAGGACACCGCCCGGCTCGTACGACACCCAGGCGGCGCCGACCGCGACCCGGCCGCCGACGGTGACCGGGCGGACCGCGGCGTCCAGTGCCGGAGGCAGGGCCGGCATGTTGCGGCGGGGGATCAGGAAGACCGACAGATACATCTGACCGCGCAGGTGCCAGGGCTCGGGCGGGTACATGTCACCACCCTGGCACCCCGCGGGCGTACGTTCAACGCTCTCGATGTCTCAGTATCGGAACCGGGAGACGACCGCCTGCAGCTGCGCCGCGGTCTGGCCGAGGTCGTCGGCGGCGTGCCGGGTCTCGCCGACCGTGTCGGTGGTCCGGCGGGTCGCCTCGGAGACCGTGCCGATCGTCATCGCGATGTCGCCGGCGCCGTTGGCCGCCTCGGTGAGCGTCCGGTTCATCTCGGCGGTGGTGGCGGTCTGCTCCTCCACGGCCGACGCGATGGTCAGCTGGATGCCGTTGATCCGCTCGATGATCTCGGTGATCTCGCCGATCGCGGTGACCGCGCCGCTGGTGTCGGCCTGGATCGCCTGGACCCGCTGGGAGATGTCCTCGGTCGCCTTGGCGGTCTCCTGGGCCAGGTCCTTGACCTCGCCGGCGACGACCGCGAAGCCCTTGCCCACCTCGCCGGCCCGGGCCGCCTCGATGGTCGCGTTCAGGGCCAGCAGGTTGGTCTGCTCGGCGATGCTGGTGATCACCTTGACCACGGTGAAGATCTCCTCGGACGAGGCGCCGAGCCGCCCGACGATCGCGTTGGTCTCGGCGGCGACCCGGACGGCCTGCGCGGCCACCTCGGTCGCCTCCGAGGTGGAGACGCTGATGTCGCGGATCGCCGAGCCCATCTCCTGCGAGCCGGCCGAGACCACCTGCAGGTTGTGCGAGACCGTGTCGGCCGCCGAGGCCACCGTTCCGGCCTGCACCGACGCCTCGCTGGCGGCCGCGTCCACACCGCCGGCCACCGAGCCGAGCCGGCCGGCCGCGTCCTGCAGGGTGCCGACGCTGCCGCCGACCTGCGCCATGTCCTCACGGAGGCGGGCCACACCCTGGTCGAGGGCGGCGGCCATCATGCCGATCTCGTCGCGGCTGGTGACCCCGGAGGTACGGGTGAGGTCGCCCTCGGCCAGCCCTTCGGCGATCCGGGACACCTCCCGCACGGTCCGGCGCACCCGCCCGGCCACCTGGAACCCGATGAGCAGGCTCAGCACCATGCCGACGATCAGCACGGCCGCGACCGTCCAGGCCGCGGTGGAGCCGGCCGCCTCGGCGTCGGTGATGCTCTTGTCGGCCATCTGGACGGCACGTTCGCGCAGCGCCGTCTGGTCCTCGGCGAGCGCGCCGCGCAGCGCGTCGTACTGCTTGACCGCCTCGGCGAACTCCGCCTGAGTGGCGCCGGGCTTCGGCGGGGCGTTGATGAAGGCGAGGTAGTCGTCCCAGTCGGCCTTGGCCTTGGACACCGTCTCGTCGCCCGGCAGGTGGGTGTCGAACGCGGTGAAGGCGTCGGCGACGGCGGCCTGGTTCGCCGCCATGCCCTCCTTGATCCGGGCGGCGAGCGCCGGGTAGAGCTGCATCGCGGACACGTTGCCGCTGAACGCCTCGATGTTGGTGCTGAACTGCCCGACCGCCGACTCGATGGCCAGCGATCGCCGCTGCGTCGCGGCGCCGTCGTCGTTGAGGTCGTGGATCGTCGTCACCGCCAGGGCGCCGACGATGAGGCCGCTGATCGTGGCGGTCAGCGCCGCCGCCCCGATCTTGACCCGCAGCGAGCGGTCGTCGATCAGTCTGCTCAGCCCCATGGTGTTCCCATCCCTCGTCGTCCGGCCGTCGACCACAGGATCGGCACCGCGGGTCCGGGATTGAGTTGGGCCGTCCGTCCTCAGTCTGTCCGGCCGGACGGCCCGGCCGGGCGCACTCGCCCAGATTGACGGGAGGGACGGGTGGGATGTCAGGGGGCGGTCACGTCGGCCAGCGCCTGGAAGATCAGCCAGGTCGAGGTGGCGCCCGGGTCCTGATGGCCGGCGCTGCGCTCGCCCAGGTAGGAGGCGCGGCCCTTACGGGCGGTCAGCGAGATGGTGGCACGCGCCCCGTCACCGGCGGCCCGGGCCGCGCCGGCCGCGGCCTCCGGCAGGGCGGCGCCACCGGCCACCGCCTCCTCGAAGGCGGCGACCGCCGGACGGAAGGCGTCCACGATGGTCTTGTCGCCGGGCGCCGCGCCGCCCAGGCGGGTGACCGCGTCCAGGCCCGCCCGCAGCGCCCCGGCCAGGTCGGGCAGGCTCACCACCGGGCCGGGGGGCAGCGCCTTGCCGAGGGCGCGGAAGGCGCTGCCGTACAGCGGGCCGGACGCGCCGCCCACTCGGGAGACCAGGGTGCCGCCGGCCCGGACGAACACGTCGCCGACGCCGGTGAACGCGGTGCCGTCGAGCAGCGCGGTGACCGCGGTGAAACCACGCCGCAGGTTGACCCCGTGGTCGCCGTCGCCGATCGCGGAGTCCAGTTTCGTCAGCTCGTCGGCGTCCGCCGTGACGGACTCGGCGACGGCGCGCAGCCAGGCGGTGGCGAGGACGACGTCCACGTCAGGCGCCCCACCGCAGCCCCGGCGTACGCACCGGCGCGTCGAACAGCCGCAGCATCTCGCCGGTCGCCCGGGTGACGGTGATCGACAGGCCGGCCATGTCGAGGCTGGTCACGTAGTTGCCGACCAGGCGCCGGCCGATCTCGATCCCGCGTTCGGCGAGAACCGTGGCGACCTCGCCGTAGACCAGGTACAGCTCGATGAGCGGGGTGCCGCCGAGACCGTTGACCAGCACGATCACCCGGTCGCCGCGGTCCACCGGCTTGGCCTCCAGGATGGCGTCGAGCGCGGACCGGACCAGCTCGCGGGCGGGGCGCAGTTTCTCCCGGCGGCGGCCCGGCTCCCCGTGGATGCCGACGCCGACCTCGATCTCGTCGGCCGGCAGGTCGAACCCGGGACGGCCGGCCGCGGGGGTGGTGCCGGCGGTCAGCGCGTACGCGAACGAGGCCGAGGCGGCGTTGACCTCGCGCCCGATCGCCGCCACCTCGCCGAGTTTGCCGCCCTCCTCGGCGAGCGCCCCGGCGATCTTCTCCACCAGCAGGGTGGCGCCGGTGCCGCGCCGGCCGGCCGTCCACGTCGAGTTCTCCACCGCGACGTCGTCGTCGACGAGCACCGTCTCGACCGTGAGGCCCTCGTCGGCGGCGAGTTCCGCGGCGAGCTGGAAGTTCATCACGTCGCCGGTGTAGTTCTTCACCACGTGCACCACGCCGGCGCCGCCGTCGACGGCCTTCGTGGCGGCCAGGATCTGATCGGGCACCGGCGAGGTGAAGATCTCGCCGGGGCAGGCCGCGTCGAGCATGCCGGGGCCGACGAAGCCGCCGTGCAACGGCTCGTGGCCGGAGCCGCCGCCGGACACCAGCGCCACCTTGCCCTGGCGCGGCGCGTCCGACCTGGCCACATACCGCTCGTTCGCGTCGACACGCAGTTCGGGGTGGGCGGCGGCGAGCCCCGCGAGCGCCTCGGCCACCACGTCGTCGGGTTCGTTGATGAATTTCTTCACGGCCGGCTCCTTTGCCTCGGTCCTCTCAGCATGGTCGCGCTGCGTGATTCGGCCAAGCCTTTGGCGTGACTACGATCGGGCCCATGGCGTACGTGGGGATCGTGCTCGTGTCACACAGCTCAACACTCGCCGCCGGTCTGCGCGAGCTGCTGGCCCAGGTCGCGGGCCCGCACGTGCGGGTCGAGCCGGCCGGTGGCGCCGGTGACGGGTCGCTGGGCACCAGCGCCGAGCGGATCGAGGCGGCCGTCGCGGCGGCCGACGACGGGGCCGGGGTGCTGGTCCTGGCCGATCTGGGCAGCGCCGTGCTGACCACCCGCGCGGTGCTGGCCGAGCTGCCACCGGGGCCGCTGCTGGTGGACGCGCCGTTCGTGGAGGGCGCGGTGGCCGCCGCGGTGCTCGCGTCGACCGGCGCCGATCTGGCGACCGTGGCCGCGGCTGCCGGGGAGGCTCGTGATGTCCCCAAGTTCTGAGGTCGAGGTCGTGCTGCCCGCGGCGTTGCACGCCCGTCCGGCGGCCGAGGCGGTCCGGGCCGCGTCGACCTTCACCGCGGACGTCGAGGTATGCCTGGGCGACCGGTGCGCCGGCGCCCGCAGCGCTCTGCGGCTGATGTCGCTGGGCGCGCCGGCCGGGGCCACGGTGACCGTCCGGGCCACCGGCGACGACGCGCACCTCGCCGCGCTCGCGGTGGCCGAGGTGCTCCGTACGGCCGAGTAGTTCCGAAACTTACGGAGCTGTCGCGCGCCATGGGCGCGCTCCCATCCTCATCATTACCGGGGAGAAAGGACAATTCAGCCTTGGTGGATCACGGACGGAATCATTAAAGTTTCGGCCGTCCCAGAGCCACCCGTCGATGCCCCGATCGACTGGACCGAAGGCAGATCCCCATGACCCGTCCCCGTACCGTTCTCGGCGTGCTGGCCACCGCGCTGCTGGCCGCCGGATCCTTCGTCGCCCTCTCCCCATCGGCCGAGGCGGCGGCCTCCACACTCGGCGCGGCCGCCGCCGAGAAGGGCCGCTACTTCGGCACCGCGGTCTCGCTCAACAAGCTCGGCGACTCGACCTACTCGACCATCCTCAACCGCGAGTTCACCATGCTCACGGCCGAGAACGAGATGAAGATCGACGCCCTCGAGCCGCAGCAGAACCAGTTCAACTACACCACCGCCGACCGGCTGATCGCCCGCGCCAACGAGATCGGCGCCCAGGTCCGCGGCCACACCCTGGCCTGGCACCAGCAGCAGCCCGGCTGGATGCAGAGCATGAGCGGCACCGCTCTGCGTAACGCCATGAAGAACCACATCACCCAGGTCATGACCCACTACAAGGGCAAGATCTACTCCTGGGACGTGGTGAACGAGGCCTTCGACGACAGCACCGGCGGCCGCCGCGACTCCAACCTGCAGCGCACCGGCAACGACTGGATCGAGGACGCGTTCACGACCGCGCGCGCCGCCGACCCGGCCGCCAAGCTCTGCTACAACGACTACAACACCGACAACTGGAGCTGGGCCAAGACACAGGGCGTCTACAACCTGGTCAAGGACTTCAAGGCGCGCGGCGTGCCGATCGACTGCGTCGGCTTCCAGTCGCACTTCAACAGCGGCTCGCCGTACCCGGGCAACTACCGCACCACGCTGGAGAACTTCGCCGCCCTCGGGGTCGACGTGCAGATCACCGAGCTCGACATCGAAGGATCCGGCGCCACCCAGGCCACCGCCTACGGCAACGTGACGCGTGACTGCCTCGCCGTGGCGCGCTGCAACGGCATCACCGTCTGGGGCATCCGCGACACCGACTCGTGGCGGGCCAGCGGCACCCCGCTGCTCTTCGACGGCAACGGCAATCCGAAGCAGGCGTACACCGCCGTCCTCACCGCGCTCGGCGGTGGCACCACCTCGCCGTCGCCCGGCAACTCCGGCTCGGTCTCGCCGTCGGTGCCGGTGTCGCCCAGCCAGTCCCAGGGCACCGGCGCGTGCACGGCGACCGTCTCGGTCAACGCCTGGACCGGCGGGTTCGTCGCCACCGTCACGGTCAAGGCCGGCTCGGCGCCGCTGACCGGCTGGACCGCCGGTGTCACCCTGCCGACCGGCGCCGCCGTGACCAACACGTGGAGCGCCACCGCGAGCGGCAGCACCGGCGCGGTGTCCTTCACCAACGTCGGCTACAACGGCACGGTCGCCGCCGGAGCGAGCACCCAGTTCGGCTTCCAGGGCACCGGCAACGCCCCGGCCGGCGCTCTCACCTGCAGCGCCCGCTGAAAGACGCCGGTTCCGGGGCGCCCGTCCGCGCCCCGGGACCGGTCAGCGCTCCAGAATCGCCACCACACCCTGGCCACCGGCCGCGCAGATGGAGATCAGGCCCCGGCCCGAGCCCTTCTGTGCGAGCAGCTTGGCCAGGGTCGCGACGATCCGGCCGCCGGTCGCCGCGAACGGGTGGCCGGCCGCCAGCGACGAGCCGTTGACGTTCAGCTTCGCCCGGTCGATCGAGCCGAGCGGCGCGTCCAGGCCCAGCTTCTCCTTGCAGAACGACGGCGACTCCCAGGCAGCCAGCGTGGACAGCACCTGCGACGCGAACGCCTCGTGGATCTCGTAGTAGTCGAAGTCCTGCAGGGTCAGTCCGTTACGGGCCAGCATCCGGGGCACCGCGTAGGCCGGCGCCATCAGCAGCCCCTCCTCGCCGTGCACGTAGTCGACGGCGGCGGTCTCCGAATCGGCCAGATACGCCAGCACCGGCAGCGACCGGGCCGCGGCCCACTCCTCCGACGCCAGCAGCACCGCCGACGCGCCATCGGTGAGCGGCGTCGAGTTGCCCGCCGTCATCGTCGGGCTCTCCTTGCCGTACACCGTCTTGAGCGTGGAAAGCTTTTCCAGGGTCGTGTCGGCGCGCAGATTCTGGTCACGGGTCAGCCCCAGATAGGGCGTCAGAAGATCATCGAAGAAGCCGCTGTCGTACGCCGCCGCCAGCCGCTGATGCGACGTGAGCGCCAGCTCGTCCTGGGCGGCCCGGTCGATGTTCCAGGTGAGCGCGGTGATCGCCGCGTGCTCCCCCATCGACAGGCCGGTCCGCGGCTCGGCGTTGCGCGGCAGCTCCGGCTTGAGCGCGTGCTGCGGGCGCAGTTTCGCCACCGCCTTGAGCCGGGCGCCGAGCGACCGGGCCCGGTTGAGCTCCAGCAGCGCCCGGCGCATGTCCTCGTTGAGCTGCAGCGGGGCATCCGACGTGGTGTCCACGCCACCGGCGACGCCGACGTCGATCCGCCCGAGCGCGATCTTGTCGGCGACCAGGATCGCCGCCTCCAGGCCGGTGCCGCACGCCTGCTGGATGTCGTAGGCCGGGGTCCGCGGATCGAGCCGCGAACCGAGCACCACCTCGCGGGTCAGATTGAAGTCACGGGAGTGCTTGAGCACCGCGCCCGCGACCACCTCGCCGAGCCGCTCGCCCGCCAGCCCGAACCGGGCGACCAGCCCGTCCAGCGCCGCGGTCAGCATGTCCTGGTTCGACGCCTCGGCGTAGCGGCTGTTGGACCGGGCGAACGGAATCCGGTTCCCGCCCAGCACGGCCACACGGCGCACGTTCGGCACGGTTATCCTCCACATCGGCAGGTGGACGTGTACATAGGGTTACTCACCGGTAGGGTACTCGTATGGCTGACAGGTACGCGAACTTCGCCAACTCCGGCCTCGGCCGGACCGTGGTCAAGCGACTCGGGCTGCCTGATCCGCCCCGGCTGCGCCGCCACCGGGCCGGAGATCCGCTGGTCACCGGGCCGGTCCTGCTCGGCGCCACCCCGGGCGGGCGGCTCGCCGAGCCGATCCGCAAGCTGCTGGAGACGGCCGGCGTGGAGGTCACCGCCGAGGGGGTACGGGTCAGCGCGCTCGTCTTCGACGCAACAGGCATCGTCGACTCCACTCAGCTTCGCGCGCTCTACGACTTCTTCCACCCGTACGCCCGCGCTCTGGAAACCTCCGGCCGGGTGATCGTGCTCGGCACGCCTCCGGAAGCCACCGCATCGCCGAAGGAGGCGATCGCGCAGCGGAGCCTGGAAGGCCTGACCCGCAGCATCGGCAAGGAGTTCGGCCGCGGTACGACCGCCCAGCTGGTGTATGTGGCGCCCGGCGGCGAATCGGGGGTCGAGTCGACGCTGCGGTTCCTGCTCAGCGGCCGGTCGGCGTACGTGTCCGGTCAGGTGATCCGGATCGGCGCCGGGCCGGTGTCCGCGCCCGCCGACTGGGAACGGCCCCTCGACGGCAAGCTCGCCCTGGTCACCGGCGCCGCCCGGGGCATCGGCGCGGCCATCGCCCGGGTCCTCGCCCGCGACGGCGCCGAGGTCATCGCCCTCGACGTGCCGGCCGCCGGCGACGCGCTCGCCGGAGTCGCCAACGAGACCCGGGGCCGGGCCCTGCAACTCGACCTGACCGCCGAGTCCGCGGCCGAACGGCTGGCCGGCTACCTGGCCGCCGGCCCGCACGCCGCCGTCGACATCATCGTCCACAACGCCGGCATCACCCGCGACAAGACGATCGCCCGGATGACCGAGGACCGGTGGGACTCGGTGATCGGCGTCAACCTGACCGCCCCCGAACGCGTCAACGACCTGCTGCTCGAACGCGACCTGATCCCCTCCGGCGGGCGGATCGTCGGGGTCGCGTCGATCGCCGGCATCGCCGGCAACCGCGGCCAGACCAACTACGCCACCAGCAAGGCCGGTGTGATCGGGCAGGTCCAGGCGTACGCTCCGCTGCTTGCCGGCCGCGGCATCACGATCAACGCGGTGGCGCCCGGCTTCATCGAGACGGCGATGACCGCGAAGATGCCCGTCGGCCTGCGCGAAGCCGGCCGCCGCCTGAACAGCATGTCGCAGGGCGGCCTGCCGGTCGACGTCGCCGAGACGATCGCGTGGTTCGCGTCCCCCGGATCCGCCGCCGTGACCGGCAACGTGGTCCGGGTCTGCGGCCAGAGCCTCCTGGGAGCCTGACCATGCCCGCCCTCGCCTCTCCCGGGCGTGTCGTTCCCCCTGCCGTGGGAGCCTGACGTGGTCGCGGTCGTCGAACTCAGCTCCGGACCGGGCACCACTGCCGCGTACGCGCGCGCCGCCCTCAGCCTCGTCCCCGGCTTCACCCGCTCCGGCGCCACCCTGCCCGACGTCGAGGTCCGCCGGCGGGGCGTCACCGTCGACCGTGCCCACCTGGCCGCCTACGACCGGGTCTGCGGGTTCCGCCTGACCGACACGCTGCCGGCCACCTACCCGCACGTGCTCGCGTTCCCGCCGGCCATGCGATTGATGACGGCCCCGGATTTCCCGCTGCCGCTGATCGGGCTGGTCCACGTCGCCAACCGGATCACCGTCCACCGGCCGATCCCGGCCGGCGCAGCCCTCGACCTGTCGGTCCGGGCCGCCGATCTCCGCGACCACCCGCGCGGCCGCCAGTTCGACATCGTGGCCACCGCGACCCTCGACGGCGCCGAGGTCTGGCGCGGCCTCTCCACCTACCTGCGCCTCGGCCCGCGCCCGCCCGACGGCCAGGCTTCCGGGCAGCAGCCCGCCGGAGGTGACGCATTGCGGCGCACGAGCGTGGCGGACGCGTCACCGCCCGCGGGCAGTGTGTGGCGGGTGCCGGCCCGGGTGGGCACCGACTACGCGGCCGTCTCCGGCGACCGCAACCCGATCCACACCTCCTGGCTGGGCGCGAGACTCTTCGGCTTTCCGCGCCCGATCGCCCACGGCATGTGGACCAAGGCCCGCTCCCTGGCCGCCCTGGAGGGCCGCCTGCCCGAGGCCTACACGGTCGACGTCACCTTCAGGAAGCCGCTGCTCCTACCGGCAAGCGCGATCTTCACCGCCGTCCCCACCCCCGACGGCTGGTCCGTCTCGGTGGCGTCCCGCCACACACATCTCACCGGCGTGATCACGCGGGAGGACGGGCCGTGACCAGCGGGGCGCACCGTCACAGCGCTTCAGCAGCCACAGCTCCATCCTTCTCCAGGTCTTTACGCACCCGCTCCACGAGGTCCCGGCAGCGCCCTGCGTTCTTGAAGAGGCTGGTCACGTAGTTGGTCCCGTAAGCGTCCTCGACATGCTTGGAGAGTGAGTCGAGCACGACCTTCGTGGCAGCGGGTACGGATGCCACCTGTTTGTCCCAGGGTTCATCCGGGTTGTCGATGCGGGCAAGGTCGATCATGCGGAAGACCAGATGGGCAACGATCCGATTGCCCTGGACCGCGACAGCTCGGGACTTGCCGTCCCGGACGCTTCGCTCGGCAGCCAGCGCCGCGTCGACGGCTCGGAGGATCTCCACTGATCGCCAGACCTTGTAGGCGGTGACCGCGGAGTTGAAGAGCCGGGTGTACGGAGGCTTCTCCGTCGATTCCCAGAGGCGCCCGAGAGTGCTTTTCGCCTGAACAGCGAGGTTGGGATCCCGGGAAGCACACGCGAGCGCTACGGTCGCGTCGGTGATGGTGCATCCGGTGGCCGGGACCGGAGGCTGGTCTCCACGTTTGATCGAGTAGATCTTCTGCAGCGACAACAGCATCTCCATCCGGAGCCGATCCTGTTCCGGGTCCAGGGCGACGAAGTCGCGGCTCTCGACGGTGTTCTGGGTGTTAGTCGCGCGGGTCACGGCGGTGGCGAAATCCGGCGGACATCCTTCGAGGGAAATGACCCGGACCCAGATCTTGGCGTCTATGACCTTGTCACCCGACGCCCTCAAGGCGCTGCTGACGCTGGCTACGGTCTGCGCCCCGTTCACCACGCTGGCCCCCGTCAGAGCGAACTCTCCGAATGTCCGCGTGTTCGCTCCGCGCCGGTTCTTCTGAACCTTCCCGCACAGAATGGTGACACCGTTGTTGAAGTACCAGAAATGCTCCGCCTCGGAGGTGAGGGTTTCCACCAGGCTGGCGTTCACCGCCGTATGACCGAGAGCGTTACGGAGATTCTTGTCGAAGAGCCGGTCGCCGTGATTTTCGTACCACTCACCGATAACGGACGCGTCGACCACTCCGTAATATGCTTCGTACGGCTCGTTGATGGTTCCCCAGTTCTCGAGTGTGAGGTCGAGATCTATACTGCCACCCGCCGTGCCCCTTGCCAGAGAGGAGTGGAGTTCCTGCAATCCGAGGATCTCGAAGTCGGCATTCTCCTCGGTGCCGTAGTTCATCTCAGCCAGAAAGTCGTCGTAGACTTCCAGCACCGGTTTCGCCAACTCGGTGCTTCCCGTGGTCACCACGGCCAGGGTGAACTTCATCCCGAACTCACCGACAGCTCGCGACAACTCGTCCCAACGAGCTTGGATCTTGGAGTTGAAGCGGTCATACAGCTCGTTCGTCAGGTCATTGAAACCGCCAACGAAGTTGCGGGAGTCACCGAGCCCGATCGTCCCCGTGCCGTTTCCGTCCCACTTCGCCTGAACGAGATACATGCGCGACTGCGCGTGGTCCACATAAATGGCGTCGATCCCGTTGTCGCCGCTGCCGTCGACAACGGTCTGCGCAGCCTCGGCGGGAGTCAGTTTTGCAAGGCGTTCCATGCCGAAAGCAGCAAGGGATCGGGTCAGGAAATTCTTGCTCCGCTGCGCCTCAGAAGCCTTATCGACATCAGAAAGATCAATAAGATCCTGGTAGGAGCGCTCCAGCGCCTCTCGGACATGACGAACGTGGAGTTTACTCATTCGACCTCCCGCATACCCCAGTAGCGGCCACCGCTGGCGTCGATGCTAGTTGCTCCGCGGCGCCTGGCAATGCATTCCTGGGAGGACATGCCCGAGCATCCTCGAATAGCGAGTAGATGCAGGAGATTTGCCCGTACTGTGAATTTTACGGATCGCCACTGATCTCCGTTGGCGGCAGCAGGGACCAGCGAGTTCGCTAATGATCATCACGAGGCACGCGGCCGCTCCGCATGCGGCGCGGAGCCCATCCCGCACGTCGAGATTCAACCCGCCCCCCACGGAACTCCGACACCGGAGCCGAGCACGACAGGGAGAACACCGCGGGGTTTTTAATTCATCGATGACTGTTGTCAGCGCCGTTGGGCGCTCGTAAGGTTACCGGCGAGTTAACCTGCTGGCGGGAGGGCTGTCCGTGGAGTTCTGGCTCGATCTCAACGATGAGCAGCGTGAGCTGCGCGAATGGGTGCACGGGTTTGCCGCGTCGGTGATTCGGCCGGCCGCTTCGGAGTGGGACGAGCGCGAGGAGACGCCCTGGCCCGTTCTGCAGGAGGCGGCGAAGATCGGGCTGTACGGGTTCGAGTTCCTCGCCAACACCTGGTCGGACGGCAGCGGGCTGAGTCTGCCGATCGCGAACGAGGAGCTGTTCTGGGGCGACGGCGGGATCGGGATGGCGATCTCCGGCACGTCGCTGGCGGTGGCGGCGATCTTCGGCTCGGGGACGTCGGATCAGCTGCTCGAATGGGTGCCGCAGTGTTTCGGGGACGCCGCCGATCCGAAGGTGGGGGCGTTCTGCAGCACCGAGCCGGAGGCCGGGTCGGATGTGGCGGCGATGCGGACCCGTGCGGTCTATCACGAGGCGACCGACGAGTGGGTGATCAGCGGGCAGAAGGCGTACGCCACCAACGGCGGGATCGCGAACGTGCACGTGGTGACGGCGAGCGTCGACCCGTCGCTGGGGTCGCGGGGACAGGCCGCGTTCGTCGTGCCGCCGGGCACGAAGGGGCTGGCCGGGACACGGAAGCTGAAGAAGCTGGGACTGCGGGCCTCGCACACCGCGGACGTGTTCCTCGACGACGTGCGGGTGCCCGGCAGTTGCCTGCTCGGCGGCAAGGAGGCTCTCGACAAGCGGCTGGCGCGGGCCCGGGAGGGGCAGCGGCGGTCGGGTCAGGCGGCGATGCGGACGTTCGAGCTGTCCCGGCCGGCGGTCGGCGCGCAGGCGCTGGGCATCGCGCGGGCGGCGTACGAGTACGCGCTGGAGTACGCGAAGACGCGGGTCCAGTTCGGCCGGCCGATCATCGAGAACCAGGCGGTGGCGTTCGCGCTGGCCGACATGCGCACCGAGATCGACGCGGCGCGGCTGCTGGTGTGGCGGGCCGCGTGGATGGGCCGCAACGAGAAGCCGTTCGAGGCCGGTGAGGGTTCGATGTCGAAGCTCAAGGCCGGTGAGGTGGCGGTCGCGGTCACCGAGAAGGCGGTGCAGATCCTCGGCGGGGCCGGTTATCTGCGGGAGCACCCGGTGGAGCGGATGTACCGGGACGCCAAGATCTACACGATCTTCGAGGGCACCTCGGAGATCCAGCGGCTGGTCATCGCCCGAGCCGTCTCCGGCGTGCAGATCCGCTGATGGAGGCCCTGTTCATCGCGTCGACGATGGCGCGGCGCGGGCTGCTCACGCCGGGCAACCCGGTGCGGGTGGCGCGGCAGTTCGCGTCGCTGGGGCGGTGGGGTTTCGGGCTGGCCGGCGAGCTGCGGCAGGCGGCGGCGCGCAGCCCGGAGCGGGTCGCCGTGGTCGACGACGAGCGGCGGGTGACGTACGCCGAACTGCTGGACCGCTCGTCCCGGCTGGCCGCCGCGCTGCCGGTGCGGGCGGGTGACCGGGTGGGGCTGCTGTGCCGCAACTCGGCCCGCATGCTGGAGGCGCTGATCGGGGTCGCCACCCGGGGCGCCGACGCGGTGCTGATCAACACCGGGCTGTCCGGGCACCAGCTCGACCAGGTGGTGCAGGCGCAGGGCCTGTCCGCGCTGATCCACGACGACGAGTTCCTGGACCGGGTGGCGACCCTGCCCGGCCGGATCGGCGAGAAGCGGGTCGACGAGCTGATCGAGAGCACTCCGGCCGGGCTCGCGGCCCCGCCGGAGCGGCCCGGCCGGACGATCGTGCTGACGTCGGGGACGACCGGGGTGCCGAAGGGCGCGCGCCGGCCGACGCCGGGCGGGTTCGGCCCGCTCTGCTCGGTGATCGACCGGATCCCGCTGCGCGCCGGGGAACGGATCATGATCGCGGCGCCGCTGTTCCACACGTGGGGCTACGCCGGCATGCAGATCGCGCTGGCGCTGCGGGCGACCATCGTGCTGCGCCGCCGCTTCGACCCGGCCGACGTGCTGGCGACGATGACGGAGGAGCAGGTCACGGCGCTGGTGGCCGTACCGGTGATGCTCCAGAATTTGATGGACGTCCCGGCCGCCTACCGTGGGCTGCGGGTGGCGGCGGTGAGCGGATCGGCGCTGCCGGGTGGCCTCGCCACCCGGTTCATGGATCGCTACGGCGACGTGCTCTACAACCTGTACGGCTCGACCGAGGCCTCGTGGGTCTCCATCGCCACCCCCGCCGACCTGCGCGAGGCCCCTGCCACGGCGGGCCGGCCGCCGCACGGGACGCGGGTGACGATCGTCGACGGGCAGATCCACGTCAGCAACGGGATGCTGTTCGAGGGCTACACCGGCCAGGACGCGGCCGGCCGTGACGTCGTCGGCACCGGTGACCTCGGCCATCTCGACGACCGGGGCCGGCTCTACGTCGACGGCCGCGCCGACGACATGATCATCTCTGGTGGGGAGAACATCTTCCCCGGTGAGGTGGAGGACCTGCTGGCCGCGTTGCCGCAGGTGCGCGAGGTGGCGGTGGTCGGCGTCGCGGACGACGAGTGGGGGCAGCGGCTCGCCGCCTACCTGGTGCTGAGCCCGGGCGAGCGGCTCGACGCCGAGGCGGTACGCGAGCACGTGCGCCGGAATCTGGCCCGGTTCTGTGTGCCGCGTGACGTGACGTTCCTCGACGAGCTGCCGCGTAACGCCACCGGCAAAGTCGTCAAACGCGAACTCTGAACGCGAGTTTTGCTCCCACCTGCACCAACATGACCTTCGAGTGGACCGATCGCGTCCACTGTGGCCAGGGTGGAACGCATGCTGCTGCTGCGGGCCGACACGTTCCAGGGCATGTTCCGGTCCTTCGACCGGACCGCCTTCCACCTGGAGGTACGCGACGTCTACCGGGTGCCCGAGGAGGCCGCGCCGTTCCAGCGGTTCCTGGACGGCGAGCCGGACGGCCCCGGCTGGCAGCGGCCATGGCTGGAGCTGGTGCGTGACGTCACCGAGTCGGGCCGCAGCGTGCGCCGGCTGCGGGTGGTCACCACGCCGCACGGGGACTACACGCGCTGGCTGCTGAGCATCTCCGGGTTCAACGTGGAGGCCGGTGAGGACATCCGCTGGCTGCCCCGGGCCGCGGCGGAGGGGCTGCCGGCCGCCCACGACGACTTCTGGCTCTTCGACGACCGGCGGGTGGTGTTCACCCTGTTCGACGCGGACGGCACCGGCACCGGCGGGGCGATGACCGAGGACCCGGCGATCGTACGGCACTGCGTACGGATGCGGACCGCGCTGTGGGCGGCCGGCATCCCGCACGACGACTACGTCAAAGGTTGACCTCGATCCGCATGGCGCCGGCCTCGTCGCGCCGGGGCAGGCTCGCCGGGTCGGGCAGGTCCAGCAGATCCGTCTCCGGCGCCGCGATCAGCCCGTTGCGGTGGGCGATGAGACGTCCCGCCGAAACCAGGTCGTCGAGCATCGCCGCGAGCCGCGCCGCGCCGGTACGGCTGCCGCTCCACCCGAAGAGCCGGCCGGCCGCGGCGAGCAGGTCCTCCCCCTCGACCAGCCCGGCGTCGAGCACCAGATACTCCAGGGCGAGCTGCAGCTCGGCGTCGGCGACCTGGTCGGGTTTGCGGCTCACCCCGTCGCCGGGCACCCGGACGGCGGGGATCGGCGCGTCCGGCGCGGTCACGAAGGCGCCGTCGAAACCCGCCCTGGACTCCGTGATCGCGGTGTCGATGGCCGCCCGCAGTTGCTGGGTGATCCGGGCCAAGCCCCACGCCTCGCGGATCCGGCGGGTCAGGGTGGCCACGTGCACCGGCCCCTCCACCTCGGCGATGTGCTCGACGGTGCCGATGAGCAGCCGCCGGGCCGTGGCGTCGTCGAGCCGGGTCGCGGCGGGCAGCGGCGCCACCTCGGCCCGCTCGTAGGGCAGCGCCCACTCGGGCCGCTGCGCGGGGCGGGCGGTCAGCGTCTCCTCCGGCAGGTCGGCGAAGACGTCCGGGGTGGCCAGGGCGTTCTCGACGGCCACGCGCAGCCGCGCCTCCTCGGTCTGCCGGTCGGTGTGCCAGGCGACGCTCCACACCCGGTGCAGGCGCCAGCCGAGACCCTGCAGGATCTGGTCGTGCAGCCGGTCGCGGTCGCGGGCAGCGCCGGCCGGGGTGTCGCAGCGGACGCCCAGGACGTATGACCCGCCGAGCCGGACGCCGACGCCGATCGACAGCCCGTCCACCTCGTGACCCCAGCTCTGCAGGGTGTCCCGGACGGACTCCTCGAGCGGGGTCAGCGGCCGTGCCGCGCTCGCCGGCCCACCGCGTTCGGCGTAGTGCAGGTAGGCGGCCAGCCGTCGTTCGCCCTCGCCGCCGGGCTCGTCCCGGTCGGCGGCGCCGATCGCGGAGATCACCTCGACCCGCTGCCGGGCCCGGGTGATCGCCACGTCGAGGCGGCGCGCTCCGGTGGGCCCGCCGGCCGCGCCCAGGTCGGCGCCGGTGGACAGGATGATCACGTCGCGTTCGTCGCCCTGCGCGGCGTCGGCGCCCTCGACCACGAAGTCGCCGAGGAAGCCCTCCAGGTCGGGGCGGCCGGCCAGGGCCGCCTCGACCGCGTCGGCGATGCCGTCGGCGTGGTCAGCGGTCAGCGTGACCACGCCCAGCGACAGCGACGGCCGGGTGGTGAGGTGGTGCAGCACCCGCTCGGCGACGGTGGCCGCCTCGCTCTCCGGGTCCGCCGGGTAGAGCCGCACGCCCAGATCCGGCCCGGCCTCCTGAGCGGCCGGGAAGGTGACCAGCCGATCCTGGTAGAAGACCTGGTTGGCGAAGGCGATCAGGCTCTCGTGCCGGCTGCGGTAGTGGTTGGTCAGGCAGAGCCGGGTGAACGCGCCGCAGTCGTTCGCCACCACCAGCACCGACGGCTGGTCGCCGGCCGGCGGCAGCTGCGCGTCGTCGCCGACGATGACCAGGGACGTGCCACGGTAGGCGCAGGCGGCCGCGGCCGCGGGGGTCATCCGGGACGCCTCGTCGATCACCACGACGTCGAAGCCGGCCTGGGCGGGCAGCAGCCGGCTGACCGCGGACGGCGGCATGACCAGGCACGGTTTGAGCGCGGCGACGGTGTCCCAGGCGGCGGCCAGCTGATCACGGACCGGCAGGTGGCCGTCCCGTTTGTCGCCCTCGGCGCGGATCAGGGCCGGGCCGCCCGGGCCGGTGACCGCCGGGCGCCGAGCGTTGAGCGCCTCGACGACGGCGCCGGCCGCGTCCTGCGTCAGCTCGGCGTCGAGGCGGCGGAACTCGGCGGCCAGCTCGTCGCGGCCGGCCGAGGCGAGCGGTTGCAGGCGCTCGTCGTCGGCGAGGACCGCGTCGATCCACGACCGGTACGCGGCCCGCTCGATCACGTCCCCCAGCCGGTGCACGTCGACGCCGTGGTCGGCGCAGTAGTCGACGACGGTGTCCAGGCCGTACTCGGCGAGCACCCCGCGGGCGGCCAGGTAGTCGAACCACTCGGCCTGGCCGGTGTCGTCGTCGAGCAGGTCGCGCAGCAGGTCACGGGCGGTCTCGTAGCGGTCGAGGGCGGTGCCGAGACGGACCTGCCGGGCCGGGCCGAACGCGTCGATGATCCGCTGCCGGGCCGTCTGCCACGTCTCCAGCAGGCCGGCCAGATCCGGGGCGGGACGGCCGCCGGTCAGCGCGTGGGCCTGCTCGTTGCTGAGGGCGGCGTCGACGCCGGTGCGCAGCGTACGGGCGTGCGCCGTCCACTCGATCGCGTCCTCCAGCGCCCGCAGGTCGGTCTGCTTGCCCCGGAACGCCGGGCCGAGCATGGTCTCGTAGCCGTGGGTGGCGACGGCGAACGCCTGCTCGGCGTCGATCACGCCCTGGCGTACCTCGATGACCCCGATCGCCTCGGCGACGTTGAGGTCGCGGCCGACGGCGTCACCGAGCTGCCGGAGCAGCGCGGCGGTGTCACGCAGCGGGCCGACCTGGGCGCGCATCCAGCTGACCGCGTGGTGCACCGGGCCGTGGCCGAGTTCGGGCCTGCCGGCCGGCTCGGGTTCCGGGCGCAGCGTGGACCGCCAGTGCCGGAACACGTCCCGGGCCTCGGTGACCGCCCGGTGCAACTCGTCGCCGGGCGTGTGCGGCGCACAGACGTAGTCGACGACCTGGCCGATCGCCTCCGGCGGAGTGACCCGCAGGACCTCGGCGACGGTCTGCAGCGCCCGGCCGATCGCCGGGAAGTCGGTGTCGAGACGCTTCCAGTAGCGGCCGAGCAGGGCGGCCTGCTGCTGCTCGGCGGCGATCAGGCCCTCGTGGGCGCGGCGCCAGGCGACGGCCAGCCCCAGCTCGGCGACCGCCTCCTCCACGCCGACGCCCGGCCTGGTGAACCCGGCGACCGCCTCCTTGTCGCGCCGGTGCGGGGCGAGCAGCTTGCGGGCGCCGCGGTGCACGGTGGCGAACCGTTCGGCCAGGTCCTCGACGGGCGCGGTGAGCGCGGCCTCGGTGAAGATCTCGTGGGCGCCGGCGCGGGCCGCGCTGACCGCGTCGACGTGCAGGCGCAGTGTGCCGGCCGCGGTGTGCACGGCCGACTGGGCGCCCGGCGCGAACCACGACCGGTCCGGTTTGTCCGGCCGGGCGCCGAGTTCGGTGATCAGGTGGACCAGCTCGACGTCGGAGAAGGTGATCACCTCGGGCAGCCCGAGGCGGGCGGTCGCCCGGTCCAGGTTGCGCTGCTGGTGCTCGAGTTCGTCGGCGTCCGCGGCGAACCGCCCGGCCAGCGCCTTCGCCTCGGCGGCGGTGAGCGGCTCGGTGCGGACGGCGGGCGGCTCCAGCCGGGGCGGCTCGGGAACCGCGTTCAGGTCCATCGGGGCGGCCAGCACCTCCCACGCGACCCCGGCCCGGTGCCGGACCGCCTCGGCGGCGCGGCGGCTCACCTCCAGACGCTCGGCGAGCTCCTCGGCGGCCTGCCGGACCGGGCGCAGGCTGGGCGCGGTCAGCCACTGGTCGGCGACACCGGGCGGGCGCTGCGCGGCGTGCTCGGCGATCTCCCCGAGAGTCGCGGCGTCGGTCGGCAGGCGCAGGTGGAACGCGGCGGTGACGGCGGTGTGCTCGGCGGCCGCGCCGGCCAGGCTCTCCAGCGCCAGCAGGGCCTCCTGCAGCGCCCCGGCGAGCGGCTCCCGTTCGGCGACCTCCCGCCACCGGAATCCGCTGCGCTCGTTCGCCGGCCGCCAGGCGTGCGCCAGGCGCTCGGCGGCGCCACGGATCCGGTCCAGGGCGTCGTCGGTCAGCGCGCCGGGCTGCAACGCCGGCGCGGGCGCCTCCGGCACTTCGGCGAGGCGCGCGAAACGCCCGATCATCTCCTCCAGGCTGCGGCTCAGCGGTGGGCGCGGTTCGTTCACCGCGCGGGCGTACGCGTTGAGCTGCTCGCGCCGCTCCCGGAGCAGCTCACGGGCGTCGGCGTCCATGCCGGGTCCCGGCAGCGGGGCGGCGTCGAGCGCCGCGGCCAGGGCGGCGGCCACCTGCCTGCGGGAGGCGCGGGCCCCGTGCAGGTCGAGCAGGTAGTTGCCGAGCCCCGCGGCGGCCAGCCGGTGCTGGACCGTGTCCAGGGCGGACGCCTTCTCCGAGACGAACAGCACCCGCTTCCCGGCGTGCGCCAGGGCACCGATCATGGTGGCGATGGTCTGTGACTTGCCGGTGCCGGGCGGGCCGTCGACGACGAAACTGTGTCCCTCGCAGGCGGCCGCCACGCACGCGCGCTGGGCGGCGTCGGCGTCCAGGACCAGCGGCACGTCGTCGGGCGGGGCCAGCACGTCGATCTCGTCGGCGCCGGCCGGCTCGAAGACGAACGCCCCGGCCGCGCCGTCCGCCTCGGCGAGCGCCCGGACCACCGGGTGCGCCAGGACACGGTCCTCGTTCTCCAGCAGGTCCCGGTGGATCGCCTCGGCCGCCGGGTCGAATCTCGCCAGGACCACGATCGGGGCGGTACGCCATCCGGGCTGCCGCCCCACCGCGGCGCCGATCGCGGCGGTCATCGCGGCCACGTCGAAGTCGGCCAGGTCGGCGCCGTCGAGCAGGTCGTCCACCTCGGGCAGGGTGATGCCGAGGCGGCTCAGCCGGGCCGACAGCGCCGGGTTGACGATCGGGTCACCGGCGCCGGCCCGCAGCCGCGGCACCTCGCCCGGCCCGAGAGTGACCAGCTCGGCGGGGATCAGCAGCAGCGGGCTGGCGTGATCGGCGCCGTCCGGCTCCTGCCAGTGCAGCAGGCCGACGGCCAGGTGCAGCACGTCCACGCCCCGGTCGGCCTGCTCCAGCTGGGCGTGCCGGCGCAGGCGGCGCAGCAGCGGGGTGAGCACGCCGTCCGGCAGGTCGGTCCGCAGCGCCCCGGCGGTCTTGCGGGCTCCCGCGCCGGTCAGCGGGCAGTCCCGGCCGTGGCGCAGCGCCGCGATCACGCCCGCCGGCTCGGGGGCGACGATCTCGACCAGGTCGGCGCCGCCGCGCGGCAGGTCGATGAGGCGGTTGGCGCCGCCGGGGTCGATCAGCCCGTCCCGCCAGGCCGCTAGCGCCGCCCGGACGTCATCGCCCGCAGATCCTTGAGCATCATCCGGCCGCATGAGCCCATTCCAGCAAGGCCATGAGGGCCACGTTGCCCATTTGCCCGCAAACAGTAGGCCAATAGCCGTACATATCGCCCGCCAAGGCTCGGCCGGCCGTCGCTCACACGGGTAATCCGGCCACCGAACCGGCCCCACCGTCCGCCGGCCGTCGCCCGGACAGGTGAAGCGGCGGCGACCCCTCCCACCGTCACCCGGCCGCCGCTCCGGCAGGTGAGACGGCCGCGACCGCTCCCACCGTCACCCGGCCGCCGCTCCGGCAGGTGAAACGGCCGCGACCACCTTCGGCCGGCAGCCGCTCCGGCAGGTGAGGCGGCGCGGGACAACCTGTCCGGGCCTCGGCAGGCCGGAGCCCGGACAGGTCGGCCGTGGCGACGGCTCAGGCGTGACGCTGGGCCACCAGGACCGCGTCGTGGATGGTGATCTCGCGGCCTTCCGGGTCGGTGGCCGGGCGGGGCCGGGCCTCCGCGGTGACGATCTTCCAGCCGTCCGGCGGGAGCAGCGCGGCGATCTCCTCGGCCGTGAACAGCATGTCCGGGAAGTGCATCCGGCCCACGAAGGTCGCCAGGTCGGACGGGTGGTGGCCGACGACGAGCAGGGTGCCGCCGGGGGCTACGGCCTCGGCCAGGCGGGTGTACAGGTCCCGGCGCGGCTCCGGCGGCAGGTGCATGAACTGGGCGCTCACCAGGTCGTACCCCTGATCGGGCCGGTCCTCCTGAAGATCCGCGTGCCGGAAGGTGATCCGCTCGCCGACCCCCGCGGCGGCGGCGTGGCCGGCCGCCCGGCCCAGGGCGACGGTGGAGATGTCGACGCCTGTCACCTCCCAGCCCTGCTTCGCCAGCCACACCGCGTCGGCGCCCTCGCCGCAGCCGACGTCCAGGGCCCGGCCCGGCGCCAGACCGCTCACCTCGGTGACCAGGACCGGGTTGGGGCGGCCGCTCCAGATCGCGTCCTTGCCGCGGTAGCGCTCCTCCCAGGCGTCCTCGGTGAACATGGTGGCGATCCGGTCCCGGTAGGCGGCGACCGCGTCCCGGGTGTCCTCGGCGATCAGGTCCAGGTTGATGGCGGCCGCCGCGGTCTGGCCGCCGGCGACGGCGACCGCCACGGTGGCGCCCAGGTTGGTCACGTTGCCGGCCACCCACACGCCGGGCACGGTGGTGGCGCCGCTCTCGTCCGCGGAGATGCGCCGGCCCAGCAGGTGGCCGTGCATCTCGAAACCGGCCGCCTCCAGGCCCAGCGACTCCAGCACCCCGGAGCGGGCGGTGAACCGCGGCCCGGCCACGACGGCGTCCACCGCGACCACGTCGCCGCCGGCCAGCCGTACGCCGGTGAGCCGGTCACCGGACAGCTGCAGGCCCTCGATGACGCCCGGCACCACCGGGATGCCCCGTGCGGCCAGCTCCTCCGAGGGCCCGGTCGCGAACGCCTCGCCGCCGTTGAGCAGGATCAGCACGTGCGGGCTGATCTGCCGCCACATCTGCGCCTGCACCACGCTGAGCGGCCCGTTGGCGATCACGCCGATCCGCTGGTCGCGCAGCTCCCACCCGTGGCAGTACGGGCAGTGCGCCACGTCCCGGCCCCAGCGCCCGGCCAGTCCCGGGATGTCCGGCAACTCGTCGACCAGGCCGGTCGCGACCAGCAGCCGCCGGCCGCGGGCCTCCCGGCCGTCGTCGAGCGTCACCCGGAACCCGGCGCCGTCACGCGCCGCCGACTCGGCGCGGCCGGTCACCACCTCGGCGCCGTACCCGATGATCTCCGCCCGGCCCGCGGCCAGCAGCTCCCCCGGCGGCGTCCCGTCCCGGCCGAGCAGGTTGTGCATGTGCGCGGCGGGGGCGTTGCGCGGCTCGCCGCTGTCCACCACCAGCACTGATCGCCGTGACCGGGCGAGCGCCAGCGCCCCGCTCAGGCCGGCCGCGCCGCCACCGATCACCACGACGTCGTACGACTGCTTCTCCACGGCGTTGTTCCTCTCTCGCCCGTCCGTTCTCTGCGCTCCACCGTGCTCCCACCTCGGACGGGTGGCAACTATCGTTGCCGTTATGGCAAAAGCGCTCACCGCGGTCGGTCCCCGGCTGCGCGAACTACGACAGCAGCGGGACCTCACTCTCACCCGGCTGGCCGAGACCACCGGCATCTCGGTGAGCACCCTGTCCCGTCTCGAGTCCGGCGCCCGGCGGCCCACCCTCGAACTGCTGCTGCCGCTCGCCGAGGCCTACCAGGTGACCCTCGACGAGCTGGTCGACGCGCCGGACACCGGCGACCCCCGGGTCCGGGCCCGGCCCGTCCAGCGTGACGGGCACACGTTCATCCCGCTCAGCCGCCGTCCGGGCGGGCCACAGGCCTTCAAGCAGATCCTGCCGCCCGGACCGCCGCCGTGCGGGCAGGAACAGAAGACCCATGAGGGGTACGAGTGGCTCTACGTCCTGTCCGGTCGGGTCCGTCTGCTGCTCGGCGACCACGACCTGGTGCTCGGCCCGGGTGAGGCCGCCGAGTTCGACACGCGTTTGCCGCACTCGATCGGCAACGCCGGTCCGGAGCCCGCCGAGCTGATCAACATCTTCGGGCCGCAGGGCGAGCGCCTGCACGTCCGCGCCCGTTCGCGCTGACCCGCCGTCTCAGCGGGCGACGAGGTTGCGGAGCGGACGGCCCTCCCGGTAGGCGGCGATGTTGTCGCTGAGCAGCCCGGACGCGCCCTCCGGACGGCCGCCCGCGGCGTGCGGGGTGATGATCACGCCGGGTTCGTCCCAGAGGCCGGACGTCACCGGCAGCGGCTCGGTCTCGAAGACGTCCAGGGCGGCGCCCGCCAGCCGGCCGGAACGGATCGCGGCCAGCAGGGCGGTCTCGTCGAGGGTGGCGCCGCGGCCGACGTTGACCACCCAGGCGTGGTCGGGCAGCAGCTCGAACACCCCGGCGCCGACCAGGCCCGTGGTGGCCGGGGTGGCGGGCAGGATACTGATCAGCAGGTCGGTGGCGGGCAGCAGCTCCGGCAGCGCGCCGGCGGTGACGACCGGGAACCCGTGCCGCTCCCCCGCATGCCTCGCCACGCCGGTGACGTGCGCCCCGAGGGCGGCCAGCAGGGGCGCGAGCCGGGCCGCTATGCCGCCGAATCCCCAGACGACCACGTTCGCGTCGCCGAGCGTACGGAAGGATCCGCTGTCCCGGACCGGCTGCAGGCCGCCGAGCTCGCCCGCCCAGCGTCGCCCGATCTGTGCCCGGACCAGCAGGTTCAGACGACGGGCGGCGGCCAGCACCAGCCCGAGGGTGTGCTCGGCGACGGTCCGGTCGTGCAGCCCGAGCCCCGCGGTCACGACCACGTCCGCGGCGAACCCGGCCTGCAGCACCGCGTCCGGCCCGGCGGCGAGCGTCTGCACCCAGCGGACCGCCTTGAGCCGCCGCGCCGCGTCGGCCAGGTTGTCGCCGGAGTTGCCCCAGGCCACGAAGACCTCGGCGTCGGTGTGCTGCTCCGGCACCGGGGCGTGCACGTCGTAGACGACGCCGTGCACGCCCTCGGGCAGGTCCGGGTCGAGCGCGACGGAGCCGGGCAGCAGAACCTTCATGGCGGCCAGCCTGCCATCCCGCCGAGGACGGGCCAAGCGGTCAGCTGTTCTTCTCGTACAGGGCGACGGTGGCGCTCTTCGGCTGCCAGAACCCGGCCCGGTGATACCCCGACGTGATCAGCGGCGCCAGATCGGCCCGGGCGGTGAGCGGGTCGGGGCGCCGGTCGGCGATGACGAGCCAGATCCGCGGGGCGCCGGTGACCTTCGGCACGGGGTCCGCGTACTCGTGGGCGATCAGCCATCCGGTCCGCGCGGACGGCACCTCGACCAGCACGTCGGCCGGTGCGGCGGGCCGGCGGCGCAGGTAGTAGGCGGTTCCGGCGCGGATGGCACGGTTGCCGTCCGGGTAGACGATGATGTCGCCGGGGCGTACGTCCGCGCCGATGATCTTCGCGATGGTCCGGTAGTCGGCGCCGTTCTTGGCGGTGGGCCGGCGCACCGCCCGCTCACCGGGGACGGCGGCGAACCCGAGGAGCAGCACCACCACGACGGCCCGCACGATCGTGGCGCGGGACCGCTCTCCGGCGAGCAGGGCCACGGCGGCGAGCAGCGCCAGCGGGGTGAGGACGACCAGCAGGTAGCGGGCGACCCACATCGGGGAGATCAGCGCCGACACGACGGCGACCACGGCCAGCGGCGCGACGGCGTAGACGGCGACCGGCAGCAGGCGCCGGGCGGGCCGCCACACGGCGAGGACGGCGAGGCCGATCAGCAGCCACGCGACCTCACGGGAACCGGTGATCTCACCGGGCATGTCGTGGATCCGGGACAGCGTGATCGGCGCGACCCAGTGCAGCTGGGTGTCCTCCTGCGTGGTGCCGAGGTAGGCGATCGGCAGGACCGGCAGGACCGCCACACCGGCGGTGACCATCCAGGGCCGCAGCCGGTCGCGTGCGTGGACGGCGAGGTAGGCGGCGTGCGCGGCCAGCGTGGTGAGGGCGATCAGGTGGGAGAGGCCGAGGAACAGGACGCTCAGGCCGTACCCCGTCCATCGCCATCGGCCGCCCTGCCGGACCGCTCCGGCCAGCAGGAGGAACGCGAGCGCCGCGAAGAAGCAGGCGAAGGCGTAGGGGCGGGCCTCGGCGGCGTACCGCGAGGTGTTCGGCACGAAGCACAGGAGCACGCCGGCGATCAGGCCGGTGGCCGGGGTGAAGAGTCGTCGTCCGATCTCGGCGGCGATGGTGACGGCGCCGGCCATGGCCAGGATGGACGGCAGCCGCAGCGTGACCTCCCCGGTTCCGGCGATCGCCGTCCAGAAGTGGAGGAAAAGGTAGTACGGGCCGAATACGGCGTCTATGTTGGGAATGACGTCGAGGATCTGCGGCACCGACCGGGAGGCGACCTCCGCCGAGGTGACCTCGTCCCAGCTGAGCACCGGCCGGCCCGCGCCGACCAGGGCGATCGCGAGCATGAGCAGGCCCGGCACGACAGGGAGGAACCGCCCGAGGTCGCGCGGTGACGCCCGTCCGGGCGGCGATGGCGGGGCGTCGGCCGGTGGACCGTCCGACGGTGTCCGCTGTGCTGGTGCAGTCCTCGATCTGGTCGTGGTCCAGGATTCGGTCACGATCCGTCACCCCCGCGGTGTTCGGCGCATGTACCCGACCCACCCTGGCCTCCGGGATTCGCCCAGCCAACCCCATTCGACGCGATTGGCACGATCGCGTGAGGTCGACGCGGCGGAGGACAAATCTCCGCCGGGTACGGCCGGAGGCTCGCCGGAAACGCCGGAGCGGCCGTGGCCCGGGCCACGGCCGCTCCGGGTGCCGGGTCAGCTGCCGATCGGGCGGCCGTCCTTGTGCCAGGTGACGACGACGCCGGGCTTGGCGAAGCCGCCGTCGGGCCACACCGACGCCGGCTTCTCGACCGACGCGCCGGTGATCTCGCCGGGGTGCTGGACCGCCACGAAGACCGACTTGTCGTCGGAGGTGATGAACGGGCCGCAGGTCTCGGCGCCCTTGGGCACGGTCAGGAACTGGCGCAGGTGGCCGCGCTCCTTGCCCTCGATCGGCGTGGCGAACAGGCCGTCGTTGCTGCCGAGCGCGTTGCCGTCGGTGGAGATCCACAGGTTGCCGGCGCTGTCGAAGGCGACGTTGTCCGGGCAGGAGATCGGGGAGACCGCGGTCTTGTCGTAGCCGCCGAAGTAGGTGTCGGCGGCGGCCGGGTCGCCGCACACGATCGGCAGCTGCCAGGTGAAGCCGGTGCCGGTGTGGTCGCCGCGGTCCTCGGTGATCTCGAAGATGTGGCCGTGCTTGTTCGCGTTGCGCGGGTTCGCCTCGTCCGGCTTGGCGTTCGTGCCGACACCACGGTTGGTGTTGTTGGTCATCGCCGCGTAGATCTTGCCGGTACGCAGGCTCGGCTGGACGTCCTCGGGACGGTCCATCTTGGTGGCGCCGACCGCGTCGCCGGCGAGCCGGGTGAAGGTGAGCACGTCGACGGCGGTGAAGCCGGGCACGAACGAGGTGTTGCCGGAGACCAGCTTGATCCACTGGCCCTTGCCGTCGAACCTGCCGTCGGCGGGCAGCTTGCCGGTGCCGTCGATCTCGGCCGGGTCGCTGTCGCCGGTGACCTTGGCGACGTAGAGGGTGCCCGACTCCAGCAGCGTCAGGTTGTGCTTACGGGCCCACGGCGCGTCGCTGTCGATGTACTTCTTGTCCGACACGAACTTGTACAGGTAGTCGAAGCGCTCGTCGTCGCCCATGTACGCGACGACCTTGCCGTTCTTGGCGACGATGACGTTGGCGCCCTCGTGCTTGAGCCGGCCCATCGCGGTGTGCTTGCGCGGGCGGCCCTCCGGGTCGAACGGGTCGACCTCGACGATCCAGCCGAACCGGTTCGCCTCGTTCGGGTGCTTGGCCAGGTCGAAACGCTCCTGTGCCCGGTCCCACTTGCGGCTGTCGCTCGGGTAGCGGGCCGTGGTGGAGATGCCGTAGCGGGCCAGCTTCGGCTTGGCGTCGGCCGGAGCGCCGTCACCGCCGACGAAGTACTGGTTGAAGTTCTCCTCGCCGGACAGCACGGTGCCCCACGGGGTGACGCCACCGGAGCAGTTGTTCAGCGTACCGATGACGATCTTGCCGGCCGGGTCGGCGGCGGTCCGCACCAGCGCCGAGCCGGCCACCGGGCCGGTCAGCTTGAACTCGGTCTCCAGCGCGGTGATCCGGCGGTTGTACCGCAGCTTGCGGCCCTTGACCGGCTTCCATTCACCGGTACGCCCGACCCGCTCGATCTCCACGACCGACAGGCCGTGCGCCGCCATGGCGATCTTCAGCTGCTCGACGCCGAGAGCGTCCAGAGTGGTGAAGCCGGGGAACATCAGGTTCTCGTTGGTGTACTCGTGGTTGACCACGAGCAGGGCCCGGTCGCCCCCGCAGCCCGGCAGCGGCACGACACCGACGAAGTCGTTGTTGTAGCCGAACTGCTTCGCCTGGGCGGCCGCGGTCTGGTTGCCGATCTGGAAGGCGGGAGCGCCGGGCACCACCGGGTCGCCCCAGCGGATCACCACGGACGAGCGGTACCCGGCCGGGATGCTGACCTGGTCCAGGGTGTTCGGGGCGACCGTCTCGAAGGTCAGCTTGCCGGCTTTCTGCGGGTGGTGGCCGTGGCCGAGAGCGCCGCCGAGCGGGGCGGTCTCGACGGGGGCGGCCATGGCCGGTGAGGCGGCCGCGAGCGCGGAGCCGCCGAAGCCGAGCACCATGGCGCCGACGGCGCCGGCGCGGACCACGCCACGGCGGGTCATCTCGGCGTTGACAACGTCGCCCAGGTACGGATTGTCCGATCCGTTCGGGGCGGGGTGGTCACAGGCGTTGCCACAGCGGTACAGACAGGTCATCGCGTCCCGGCTGCCGCCACTGTGTCCCAGCAGCGGCAGCAGGCGGCGATTGAAGTCTGGCATCGGTTCGTTCTCCTCGGTCTCTCGTCACCTCGCGATGACGGGCTCGAGCGGACGCTAAAAGCCCAGGTGTACGGCGACCACCCAGCCCGGGTGGATCGAAGGTGAACGAGGCATGAACCTCCGTCACGTTTATCCGGCGTCCATTCCCGAGCCGCACGATGCCCCCCGTGACGAGCCCCACCGTGACTGTCCGTGGCCTGCCCGGGCCGCCGCCGCTGCCCGCCCTCGGCAACCTGCCCGATCTGATGCGCGACGGCCGGCCGCACCGGGGTCTCCATCCGGCCCACCTGGCCGGATACTTCCCGGCCCTGCTCACCGGGGCCGGCCGGCTGGCCTCGTTGTGGGCGCCCGGCGGCAGCGTCGCGGTCCTGCCCGACCTGCGGCGCTACACCCTGGACGTGACGTTCGCGCCGGCCTGCGGCCACGACCTCAACTCGCTGGAGAACCCGAGGGGCCGCCTCGCCACGCTGCTGCCGACGCTGCTGCCGGCGATCAACCGGCGGATGAGCGTGCCGGTGCCGTACTGGCGGTGGGTGCGCCTGCCCGCCGACCGGCGGCTCGCCACGATGCTGAGGGAATTGGACCGGCTGATCCGCATACGCACCGTGGCCGCCCGCGAGCGGATGACGTCCGGCGCGGCCCCGCGGACGGTTCTCGAATCGCTCGTGTCGACACCCGGCGGTGAGGAGCCGTTCACCCCGGCGGAGCTGTTCGGCAACGTGCTGACCATGTTGCTGGCCGGGGAGGACACCACGGCGTCGGCGATCGCCTGGACGCTGCATCACCTGGCGGCGGACACGGCGGCGCAGGGACGGCTGCGGGCCGAGGTGGCTGCCGCGCTCGGCGGCCGTCCTCCGGCAGACCCCTCGGCGGTACGGGCTCTCGCGTACACCAATGGCGCGGTGCGGGAGGCGCTGCGGCTGCACCCGGTCGCGTCGCTGACGGTCGTCGAGGCCGCCGAGGAGACCGAGCTGCCCGGCGGCGACGGCCCGCGGCTGCGCGTCGGGCCGGGCACCCCGATCTGGACCCTGATGACGTACGGCTCCCGCCGCGACACCCGCCGGTTCCCCGAACCGGGCCGGTTCCGGCCGGACCGCTGGCTCGACCCGGCCGCCGCGCGCCAGGGTGATCTACGGCACCTGCCGTTCGGCGCCGGTCCGCGGTCCTGCCCCGGCCGCGGCCTGGCCCTGCTGGAGGCGACGCTGGTGGTCGCCCTGATCGTGCGGGACTTCGACCTCGCCCCGGACCCGGCGAGCCGCCCCCGCGAGCGGGTCGCGTTCACCGTGTCGCCGGCCGGGCTGCGGGTGCGCTTGACCCGTCGCTGACGAGTTTTGCAAGTGGCCGTCAAGTGGCTCCGGTGAGACTGTCCGCGACAGGAACCCCCGGCCGGTCGTGGCCGCTGCCTCCACCCCCGTGAGGCAGCGGCCGCGATCGGCCGGGGTTCTCCGCGACGATCCACCGAGGAGTAATACCGTGCCCGTCACGACCAGGCCGTACACCCGCGAGATGGTGATGATCCACCGGGTGTTCCGTCGCGAGGCCGCCCAGCTGCGGCGCTTCGTCAGCACCACCGGGACCGGGGACGTCGCCCGCGCGCGCCGGCTGGGTCAGTGGACCCGCGAGTACATCGGTGGGCTGCACCACCACCACGCCACCGAGGACGCCCTGATCTGGCCGCTGCTGCACGAGCGGGTCACCCTCCACCAGGAGCTCGTCGACCGGATGGAGATGCAGCACCACGCGCTCGACGCCACCCTCGCCGAGGTCACCGCCCGCCTCGGCGCGTGGGAGGAGACGGCCGGCGAGACCGAGCGCGACCTGCTGGCCGACAGTGTCGCCGACCACCAGCGGGTCCTGCTGGAACACCTCCACGACGAGGAGGAACTGGTCATGCCGCTGGTCGAGGAACACCTCGAACCCGACGAGTGGGAGAAGGTCGGCAAGGCCGGCCTGGAGAACCTGCCGAAGGACAAGGTGTTCCTGGCGCTCGGGGCGATCCTGGAGGAGGCCACCGACGAGGAGCGGGCGTTCTTCCTGGCCAAGGTGCCGGCCCCCGGGCGGGTGCTGTGGAAGCTGTTCGGGCAGCGGCAGTACCGCCGCCAGATGGCCGCGCTGCGCGGCGGGACGCGATGATCGCCTTCTCCCTGCTGGGGCCGGTCCGGGCCTGGCGGGACGGGGCCGAGTTGTCGCTCGGGTCGCCGCAGCAGCGCACCACCCTGGCCGTGCTGCTGCTCCGCGAAGGCCTGCTGACCACCATGGACGAGCTGATCGACGCGATCTGGCCGGAGGACCCACCGGTCGCCGCGGTCGCGACCGTCCGGACGTACCTCTCCCGGCTGCGCCGCCTGCTCCCGGTCGCCACCGGCGTCCGCATCGACTGGATCGGCGGCGGCTACGTGCTGACCGCCCCCGCCGGCTCCCTGGACGTGGAGGTCTTCCGGCAGCACACCGCCCGTGCCGCCGACGCGATGCGCCGCGACGACAAACCGGAGGCCATCACGCACCTGCGGGCCGCCGTCGACCTGCACCGGGGCACCCCGCTGTCCGGCGCGGCCGGCGGCTACGTGGACGGTCAGCGGGCCCGCCTCGCCGAACTGTGCCGCGGCGCGGCCCTCGACCTGGTGGCCCTGACCGTGGAGACCGGCGGCCACACCGAGGCGATCGCCGACCTGCGGGCCATGGTCGCCGAGGACCCCCTGCGCGAACGCTGCCACGCCCTGCTGATGACCGCCCTCTACCGGGGCGGGCGGCAGGCCGACGCGCTGGCCCACTACCGCCAGGTGCGCCGCACCCTGGCCGACGAGCTGGGCGTGGAGCCCACCCCCGAGCTGCAGGCCCTCCACCAGCGAATCCTGCTGGGCGCCGGCTGACCGGTGTGCTGAACGTGGGTGGCGGCGGGCGGCCGGGGTCGTCACGAACCCGGCCGCCCGCTTCTCGTGCCCGCCGGACTCCCCACGAATCCGGTGGTGGGCACGGTGCCCGGCCGCCCGCTCAGCCGGCCAGGCACGCGACTCCGGCCAGTGCGCTCACCACCCCGCACAGGTGCACGGCCGGCAGTCTCTCCCCGAGGACCACCCGGTTGAGCAGCACGGTCACCGCCGGGTAGAGGGACGCGACGATCGCTGCGGCGCCGATGGCCGCACCGGCCGCGGAGAGGGCGAACGCGCTGTCAGCGGCCGTCTCCAGCACGCCGACGACGACCGGGAAGATCGACAACCGGGGTGGGACACGGCGCAGGGCCTGCCGGCCGGTGACGGCGAGCAGCGCGAGGCCGGCGAGACCACCGGAGATCAGGGCGTACGCGGTGGCCGTGTACGGATCGTCGGGAGCGGCCTCGTGCAGCAGCACGAAGAAGGTTCCGAAGCCGGCGGCGGCGCCGGTCGCGCACCACACCGCGGGCCGGCGCCGGGGTCCCGCCGGGTGGTCGACAGGCCAGCTGGCCAGGGTGATCCCGGTGAGGGCGGCGGTCGCGCCGATCACGCCGCCGGCGCCGAGCCGTTCGCCGTGCAGCAGGCCCCACCCGACCGGGACCAGAGCCGCGCCGGCCGCGACCGGGGCGACCACGGTGAGGGATCCGTCGCGCATGGCCCGGTAGAGCAGCCCCATCGAAGGGACCCCGATCGTCCCGGCGACGGCGCTGAGCGCCAGGAGACGTACCCCGCCCGGCAGTGGCTCGGCCCGTCCGGCCACATGGAGCAGGGCGAGCAGCATGCCGGTCAGTTTCGAGCCGATCAGCAGCGAGCGGACCGGCAGCCGCCGTGCGCAGAACCCGGCGATGAAGTCCGAGGACCCCCACGCCGCCGCCGCGAGACCGGCCAGCACCCATGTCGCACTCAACGCTCTGTGACTCCCGCTTCCCCGGCCGGATCGTGCGGGACCCGCCCGGCCGGTGCACGGCGAGCCCCGTGCTCCATTGCCGGACAGAAGCGTCGACAGGCGATTGACGATGGAAAAACCCCGAGACGGGGAAGATTGTCGCGTTCCCGACGCTGTCCGCTTCGGAAACGGGAACGACTCGTCAGTGCGCCTAAGATCTCGGGACGAACCGGCCCGCGGTGACTCTGCGTCAGGTTCCGTCCGGCTGCGGGACCGGCCGCCCCCGCACGGCAGCGCGGCGCGGGACGGCGCGAGGCAGTGGGGCGGCGTGGGACGGCGGTCGCGAGCGGAGGGCTTGGCGGATGCAGACCGAGATTCGGGTGCTCGGCCCGATGGAGGTGCTGGTCGGTGGGCGGCCCGTCGCGCTCGGCGGTCACCGGCAGCAGGCGGTGCTGGCCATGCTGGTGGCGGCGCGCGGCCGGGTGGTGCCGGTGGAGCGGATCGTGGCTCAGGTGTGGGCGGGCGACCCGCCTCCGCAGCCGCTGGCCTCGCTGCAGGCGTACGTCTCCCGGTTGCGCCGCGCGCTGGAACCGGATCGGGCGCCGCGGACGCCGGCCCGGGTGCTGGTCAGCGACGGCAATGGGTACGCTCTGCGGCTGCCCGAGGACGCCGTGGACGCCTGGGGGTTCGTCCGGGACGTCGACGGTGCGCCGGAGGCGGTGGAGGACGCCGAGGAAGCGGCCACGCTGTTGCGGAAGGCGCTGGCGCGCTGGCGGGGCGCCCCGTTCGCCCGGTTCGCCGGGGAGCCGTGGGCGCGGGCCGAGATCACCCGGCTGACCGGTGTGCACCGGCTGGCGCGGGAGCGTGAGGTGCTGGCGAAGCTGCGGCTGGGCCACGCAGGCGACGCCGTGCCGGCCGCTCAGGGGCTCGCCGAGGCGGAGCCGTTGCGCAGCCGCGCCTGGTGGCTGTACGCGCTGGCGCTGTGGGCCGCGCACCGGTCCGCCGAGGCTCTGCACGCGCTGCGCCGGCACCGGCGGCTGCTCACCGCCGAGCTCGGCCTGTCACCGGATCCGTCGATCGGCGAGCTGGAGCGGGCGATCCTGGAGCAGCGGCAGTCGATGCTGCACGAGGTGCTCGGCACGGCGCCGGCCGAGCGGGTGCTGCCCGCGCAGTTGCCCCGGGCGCCGGTCGGCTTCGCGGCCCGGGAGGCGAAGCTGGCCGAGCTGAGCCGGCATCCCGACGGCCTGCTGGTGATCACCGGGACGGGCGGCGTGGGCAAGACGGCGCTGGCGGTGCGCTGGGCGCATCAGGTCGCGCCCCGCTATCCGGACGGGCGGCTCTACGCCGACCTGCGCGGGTTCGGCCCGGAAGGCGTGCCGGCGGCGCCGGGTGAGGTGCTGGCCGGGTTCCTGACCGCGCTCGGCGTGCCGGATCAGCGGATCCCGCCGGGTCAGGCGGAGCGGACCGCGCTGCTGCGCAGTGTGCTGGCCGGGCGCCGGGTGCTGCTGGTGCTGGACAACGCGCACGACGCGGAGCAGGTCCGTCCGCTGCTGCCCGGCGCGGACGGCTGCGCGGTGGTGGTGACCAGCCGGGACCGGATGAGCGGGCTGGTGGTGTCGGACAGCGCCCGGATCGTACCGCTGGACGTCTTCGACGCGGCCGACTCCCGCTCCTACCTGCGCGAACGACTCGGCGCGGCGGTGGTGGACGCCGACCCGGCGGCACGCGACGTGATCGTGGCGCGGTGCGGCGGGCTGCCGCTGGCGCTGGCCGTGGTGTGCGCGCGGGCCGGCGGGTTCCCAATGGCGGCGGTGGCCGAGGATCTGGAGCACGGGTCGCTGCCCGACCTGTGGTCGGTGTTCTCCTGGTCGTACCGGCAGCTGCCGAGCGAGGCGGCGGAGCTGTTCCGGCGGTTGGCGCTGCATCCCGGGCCGGATGTGACGCTGGCGGCGGCGGTCAGTGTGAGCGGGGCGAGCCGGCCGGCCACCCGGGCGGTGCTGCGCCGGCTCACCGACGCGCACCTGCTCGACGAACGGCTGCCGGGCCGGTTCGTCTTCCACGATCTGCTCCGGACATACGCGGCGCGGGCCGCGGACGAGGAGGACGACGCCGCCGCCCGTGACGACGTGATCCGCCGGCTGGTCGAGCACCATCTGCATTCGGCGAACAACGCGGCCAAGCGGTACATGACCTACCCGATCCCGGACATCGCCGGTGAGCCGGCCGCGGACGTGGCCCCGGAGGAGTTCGCCGATCCGGCGGCCGCGCTGGCGTGGATGGCCGGCGCCTACGACAACGTGATGGCGCTGGCCGCGGTCGCCCCCGATCGGTATCTGGGTCCACTGGCCGGGGTGCTCTGCCCGTACCAGCAGGATTTCCGGTTCTTCGTGGACGACTCGATCGAGCTGTGCCGGCGGGCCGCCGCGGTCGCCGAGCGGGACGGGCTGGGATGGTGGAAGCGGTACCTGCTCTTCCTGATGGCGCGGGGGCACCTGTGGCGCAACGAGGGGGACGCCGCCCGGCCGTTGCTGGAGCGGGTGATCGCGTCGGCACGGGAGGCCGGTCTGCCGATCAGCATCGCGCAGGGGCTGATCGCGCTGGTCACGTCGATCACCGGCTACATCGGGACGCCGGAGCGGGAGGCCGTACGGGAGGCGTACCCGTACGCGCTGGAGGCTCTGGAGAATTATCGGGCCGCGCTGGACGATCCGGTCTACGGCCCGACGGCGCACATCGGGACGGCCCGGACCATGCTGACGATCGCGTGGTGGCGGTTCTACGAGGACGGTGACGCGAGCGGGGCCGCGGGGCTGATCGGCGAGGCCGTGGACGAGCACGTGGCCGGCGGCAACAGTCAGCACGCCGCGGAGGCGCTGCTGAACCTGGGCTATCTGCGGCGGGCCGCGGGCGACCCGGGCGGGGCGGTCGCGGCGTTCCAGCGGGTGCTCGACGAGCACGGTGACGTGGCCGAGCACCGGATGGACCCGCTGATCGGGCTCTACCTGGTGCACACCGGCGCCGGGGACGGTGCGGCCGCCGAGCGGGTGCGTGAGCAGGCGCAGGAGCTGGCATCGACGGCCCGGTACCACGACGTGGCCCGGCTGCGTGCGGTGCTGGGCTCGGGGTCCGGGTCGTGATCGAGGTCCGGGTGCTGGGCCCGTTGCGGGCGCTGGTGGACGGAGCGCCGGTGGCGCTGGGCGGGCCCCGGCAGCGGGCCGTGCTGGCGATGCTGGTGGCCGCGAACGGCCGGACGGTCCCGGTGGACCGGATCGTCGACGAGCTCTGGGGCGACAGTCCGCCCTCGTCGGCCCTGGCCACGCTGCACGCGTACATCTCGCGGTTGCGCAAGCTCCTGGAACCGCGACGCGCGCCGCGCGCCGCCGGCACCGTCCTGGTCAGCGATCCGGTGGGGTACTCGCTGAGCCTTCCCGTGGAGGCCGTCGACGCGTGGTGCCTGGAACGCGCGGTGCACAGTGTCCAGGAACAGGCCCGGGAGCTGACCGCGGAGCAGGCGCTGGCGATCCTGCGCGCCGCCCTGGACCGGTGGGCCGGCGAGCCGTACGCCGGGTTCGGGACGGCGCCGTGGGCGCAGGCGGAGGCCACCCGGCTGCGTGAGGCACGGCTGGCCGGCCGGGAGCGATCGATCGCCTGCCTGCTCAAGCTGGGTCGCGCCGAGGCGGCGATCGCGGCCGCCGGGGAGCTGGCCGCGGAGCATCCGCTGCGGGGGCTGTCCTGGTGGCTGTACGCGCTGGGACTGTGGGCCGCCGACCGGGACGCGGAGGCGCTGACGGTGCTGAACCGGCATCGTGCGCTGCTCGCCGAGGAGCTGGGGCTGGACCCGGAGCCGGCGCTGGCCGAGCTGGAGCAGGCGATCCGGCTGCGACGTGGCGAGGTACGGGAGCGGCTGCTCGACGTCGGGGCGGAGCACGCGCCGGACGAGTTCACCGTACGGCCGGCGCAGCTTCCCCGGACCGCCGCCACGTTCGCCGCACGGGAGGCCGAGCTGGCCGTCCTGACCGGGCGCGGCGCGCCGTTGACCGTGATCACCGGGCCGGGCGGGATCGGCAAGACCACCCTGGCCGTCCGGTGGGCGCATCAGGTCGCCGACCGGCATCCGGACGGGCAGCTCTACGCCGACCTGCGCGGTTTCGGGCCGGAGGAGACGGCCGCGGAGCCGGCTGACGTGCTGGCCGGATTCCTGGTCGCGCTGGGGGTGCCGGGCCGGCGGATCCCGCCGGGCGAGGCGGAGCGGTCGGCGCTGTTCCGCGGGCTGCTGGACGGCCGGCGGATGCTGCTCGTGCTGGACAACGCGCAGACCGCGGAGCAGGTCCGGCCGCTGTTGCCCGGCGCCCCCGGCTGCACGGTGGTGGTGACCAGCCGCAACCGGCTCGCCGAGCTGGGCGCGCCGACGTGTGAGCTGGACGTCTTCGACGCCGCCGAGGCGGCCGCCTATCTGCGGGCTCGGCTGGGCGCGGCGCTGGTCGACGCCGAGCCACGGGCGCGGGACGCGGTGATCGCCCGCTGTGGTGGCCTGCCGCTGGCGCTGGCGGTGGTGTGCGCGCGGGCGGGCGGGTTCCCGCTGTCGGCGGTGGCCGAGGAACTGGCCGAGGAGGAAGGCTTGGACGCGGTCGCCGGCGGCTGATCTCCCGGGGCCCGGTTCTCGCTGGTTAGCGTTAACAAAATTCGCCGTCCTGGGCTTTCAGCGCTGCAAACATCGAGCATGAACTCTTGACAGGGGTGTCGATGTTTGCGTACACATTGCTGAGCTAGTCCACCGGAAACACTTCTGAAACCGTTGCGATCCGCACCGGAGGACCCCTCATGCGCACAATCCCCTACCGCCTCGCGGGCGTGGCCGCCGTTCTGGTCTCGCTCCCGCTCGCGGTCTCGCCGCCGGTCGCCGCGCACGCGGTCGAGCCGGACTACACCATCACGGTCGATCCGGCCGCCACCGGCGCCGCCATCCCCAGGTCCATGTACGGCGTCTTCTTCGAGGACATCAACTACGCGGCCGACGGCGGCCTCTACGCCGAGCTGGTCCGCAACCGCTCGTTCGAATTCAACACCACCGATGCGTCCGGATACAACGGACTGACCGCGTGGACGGTCGCCGGCGCGGCCGTGGTCACCAACGACGCCCAGCGGCTCAACGAGCGCAATCGCAACTACCTCGCGGTCACCGGCGCGACGACCCTGACCAACGCGGGTTACAACACCGGGCTCGCGGTCCGGAGGTCCGACCGGTACGACTTCTCGGTGTGGGCGCGGGGCTCGACAACGATCGAGGCCACCCTGACCACGGCCGACGGCACGGCCCTGTCCGCCCCGGTCACCATCGCGGCCGCGGGCGACGCCTGGAAGAAGTACACCGGCACGCTGCGGGCCACCGCCACCAGCGATGCCGCCCGGCTCACCGTCAGGACCGCCGGCAGCGTCCTGCTCGACGAGGTCTCCCTCTTCCCCCGGGACACCTACCGGGGACGCGCCAACGGCCTGCGCAAGGACCTGGCCCAGAAGGTCGCGGACCTGAAGCCCGGCTTCGTCCGTTTCCCCGGCGGCTGCCTGGTCAACACCGGCAGCATGTACTCGTACGACGCCGCGAACAACTACCCGCGCGCCCGGTCCTACCAGTGGAAGGACACCGTCGGGCCGGTCGAGACGCGCGCCACCAACAAGAACTTCTGGGGCTACAACCAGTCCTACGGCCTCGGCTACTACGAGTACTTCCAGTTCTCCGAGGACATCGGCGCCATGCCGCTGCCGGTGCTGCCGGCCCTGGTTACCGGTTGTGGCCAGAACCGGGCCACCGTGGACGAGGCGCTGCTGCAGCGGCACATCCAGGACGCGCTCGACCTGATCGAGTACGCCAACGGGCCGGTCACCAGCACCTGGGGCAGGCTGCGCGCCGAGTCGGGGCACCCGAAGCCGTTCGGCCTGACCACCGTCGCGGTCGGCAACGAGGAGAACCTGCCCGAGGAGTACTGGGCGAACTTCCTCAGGTTCGAGTCGGCGATCAAGGCGAAACACCCGGAGATCACCGTGGTCAGCAACTCCGGCCCGGACGACCAGGGTGGCACGTTCGAGAACCTGTGGGCCAAGAACCGCGAGCACGGCTCGGACATGGTGGACGAGCACTACTACAACAGCCCGGCCTGGTTCCTGCAGAACAACAAGCGCTATGACGCGTACGACCGCAATGGTCCCAAGGTCTTCCTGGGCGAATACGCGTCACTGGACAACAAGCTGTACAACTCTCTCGCCGAGGCCGCGTACATGACCGGCCTGGAGCGCAACGCCGACGTGGTGAAGATGGCGTCCTACGCGCCGCTGCTCGCCAACATCGACAACGTGCAGTGGAAACCGGACATGATCTGGTTCGACAACGACGAGTCGTGGGGCTCCACCAGCTACCAGGTGCAGAAGCTGTTCATGAACAACGTCGGCGATCGCGTCCTGCCGTCGTCGGCCACCGGCAACGTGCTGCAGCCGAAGCCGATCACCGGCGCGATCGGACTCTCCACCTGGCGTACCGCCGCGGTCTACGACGACGTCAAGGTCACCCGGCCGGACGGCACCGTGCTCTACAGCGACGACTTCGGCGACGGCAACGCCGACGGCTGGACCTCGGTGACCAACCGCGGCAACTGGGCGGTGACCAACGGCGCCTACACCCAGACGACCACGGACACCGAGGACACCATGGTCAAGGCCGCGACGATCGGCGAGACCGATTACGACTACACGCTGAAGGCCACCAAGACGGCCGGCGCGGAGGGCTTCCTGGTCGCGTTCGGCATCCAGGAGACCGGCCAGTTCTACTGGTGGAACCTGGGCGGCTGGAACAACACCCAGGGCGCGATCGAGAAGGGGATCACCTCCGCCAAGGAGCAGATCCTCACCAAGCCCGACACCGTCACGACCGGAAAGACCTACGACCTCAAGATTCAGGTACGGGGCACCAAGGTCACCCTGATCCTGGACGGCGTGGAGTGGGGCTCGTTCGACGACAACGCGGTCACCGAGCCGTTCGCGCAGGTCGTCACCGAGGACACCAAGCGTGGCGAGATCATCGTGAAGGTGGTCAACGCGCAGGACAGCCCGGCGGTCACGAAGGTCGACCTGGGTGGGCGCAAGGTGGCGCGTACCGCGAAGCAGATCGTGATCACCGGTGACCCGGGCGAGCAGAACACCCGCTCGGCCGAGCCGATCCAGCCGGTCACCTCGACCGTGCACGGCATCTCGCCGGTCTTCACCCGTGAGTTCCCGGCGAACTCGGTCACCTTCCTCCGCATCAAGACCCGGTAAGGGGCCCGCTCATGAACCGACGAACCGTGCTGGCGGGTGGCGCCGTGGGCGCCATGGCCGTCGTCCTGCCCGTGGGCGCCGAGGGCGCCCCTGTCGTGAAGGCCCGGCCCGATGCCGAGATCTACGGCGTGCCGACCGTGGATCCGCTGATCAGCCAGCGTGCCGACCCGTGGATCACCAAGCCGGTGAACGGGCAGTACTACTTCACCGGCTCGGTACCCGAGTACGACCGCCTGGTCGTGCGGGGCGCGCCGACCATCGAGGGCCTGGCCACCGCCGAGGAGAGCGTCATCTGGCGCCGCCCGGCCGGCGGGCGGATGGGCGGCCACATCTGGGCGCCGGAGCTGCACCGCATCGGCGGGCGGTGGTACATCTACTTCGCCGCCGGTGACGCCGGTGAGGTGTTCCGGATCCGCACCTACGTGATGGAGTCGGCGCTCGACGACCCGCGTGACCCGGCCGGCTGGGTCCTCAAGGGCCAGCTGCTCACCGAGTGGGACGGGTTCACCCTGGACGCCACCAGCTTCACCCACCGCGGGAAGCAGTACCTGGTGTGGGCGCAGAGCGAACCGGAGATCGCGGTCAACACCAGCCTCTACATCGCCGAGATGGCGAACCCGTGGACGCTGAAGACCAAACCGACCCGGATCACCACTCCCACGAAGAGCTGGGAGATCATCGGGTACAAGGTCAACGAGGGGCCGGCGGTGCTGATCCGCAACGGCCGGGTGTTCATCACCTACTCGGCCAGCGCCACCGACGCCAACTACTGCATGGGCCTGCTCACCGCCTCGGCCTCCGCCGACCTCCTCGCCCGGGAGAGCTGGACGAAGAGCCCCGATCCGATCTTCACCACCCATGACGCCACCTCCCGATTCGGGCCGGGGCACAACTCCTTCACCGTCACCCCCGACGGGACGGACGTGCTCGTCTACCATGCCCGTGACTACAAGCAGATCACCGGCGACCCGCTCTACGACCCCAACCGGCACACCCGGGTGCAGAAGCTGTACTGGCACGAGGACGGGACGCCGCTGTTCGGGGTCCCGGTTGGCTCGGGCGGGCCGATCGTGCGCCTGTCGCCGGCGGACCGGCCGCGCTCGTTCGTCAAGCACGTGGGCGACGCGTTCCAGGTCGACCACGCGCCGCGGGAGCTGGAGCTGACCCAGTTCCGGTTCGTCAAGGCGGCCGACGGCACCGAGACGGTCCAGTCGGTCGACCAGCCCGCGAAGTACCTGACCGTCAGCGGCGGCTCGGTGTCCCTGAGCACGACGGGCACCCCGGTGACCCGGATCGCGGTCAAGGACGGCGTGACGGTACGGGTGGCGCCCGGCCGGTTCCTGCAGCACCGCAACGGGGCGCTCACCGTGGCCGACCGGGCCACGGTGTTCAGGCTCAGCTGACCGATCACGGGGAGGGTGCAGACCCTCCCCGTGATTTATGGCTCAAAAGAGGACTTGTATATTCCTCTTTTAGTACCGTCGACCCGTGCGACTGAACCGCTCCACCGACATCGGTCTCCGGGTCCTCATGCTCGCCGCCGCCCGATCCGGCGATCTGCTCACGATCGAAGGGCTGGCCTCCGCCGTGGCGGTCCCCCGCAGCCACCTCGCCAAGGTCGTCCAGCGGCTGCAGCATCTCGGCCTGCTGGAGACCGTCCGCGGCCGCAACGGCGGTGTCCGGCTCGCAGCCGGCGCGTCCGAGGCCTCGGTCGGCGGGCTGGTCCGCGACCTGGAGGGCGACACCGAGGTCGTGGAGTGCGGCGGGGACGTCCCCTGCCCGCTCAACGCCGGCTGCCGGCTGCGCGGAGCGTTGCGCGCCGCACAGGAGGCGTTCTACGCCTCGCTCGACCCCATCACGATCGGCGACCTGGCCGCCCCACCGGTCCGCCAGGTCCTGCTCACACTCTCGTAGAGGAGATCCCTCATGCTGTCCGCATCCAGCGCCCCGATCATCGAGGCCACCCTGCCGGTCGTCGGCGAGCACCTCGAGGAGATCTCCGACGTCTTCTACCGGACGATGATCGGGGAGAACCCGGATCTGCTGAACCTGTTCAGCCGCAGCGCGCAGGCCACCGGCGAGCAGCGCAGCTCCCTCTCCGGGGCCGTCGCGGCGTACGCCATGCATCTGATCGGCGCCGGCCCGGACGGGCCCGCGTTCGAGCACATCGTCGAGCGGATCGCCCACCGGCACTGCGCTCTCGGCATCCGCCCCGAGCAGTACACGATGGTCGGCCGCTACCTGCTCGGCGCGGTCGGCACGGTGCTCGGCGACGCCGTCACGCCACCGGTCGCCGCCGCCTGGGACGAGGTGTATTGGCTGTTCGCGGCCCGGCTGATCGGCCGTGAGGCGCGAATCTACGCCGAGGCGGGGGTGGACGGCGACGACCCGTGGCGCGGGTTCACCGTCGCCCAGCGGATCGCCGAGGCGCACGACACGGTGTCGTTCGTGCTGGTCCCGGCGGACGGCGGGGCGGCCCCCGGCTTCCACCCCGGGCAGTATGTGACGGTCGCCGCCGACCTGCCCGGCACCGGCCGCCAGCTCCGGCAGTACTCGCTGTCGCAGGCCGCGACCGGGGGCACGCTGCGGATCACCGTCCGGCGGGTGCGCGGCGCCGGCGGAGCGCCCGACGGAGTGGTCTCCGGGTTCCTGCACGACCACGTCGCCACCGGGGACACGCTGCGGCTCAGCCGGCCCTACGGCGATCTCACGCTCCGCCCGGGGACGTCGCCGTTGCTGCTGGTCAGCGCCGGGGTGGGGGTCACTCCGATGGCGTCGATCCTGGAGCACGTCGCGCGTACCCAGCCGACCCGGGAGGTGACCGCGGTGCACGCCGACCGCAGCCCCGACCGGCACCCGCTGCGCGCCGACATGAACGCCAACGGCGCCCGGCTGCGGGCCTTCCGCAGCCTGTACTGGTACGAGCAGCCGTCCGGTGAGCCGGACACGTTCCCCGGCCGGATCGACACCGACCTCATCCCGGTCCACCCGGACGCCGAGGTGTACCTGTGCGGCCCGGCGCCGTTCATGCAGGCGGTCCGTGCCGGCCTGCACCTGCGCGGCATCCCGGACGAGCGCATCCGGTACGAGGTGTTCGGCTCCGAGCAGTGGCGGCCCGCCCCGGCTCCGGCCGCCGTCTGACCGTTCCGGCTGTCCCACCGGTCCCTCAAGTCGGTCGCCGCCGGGTCGATAGAGCGGGGCGTGTTCACCGTCGAAGCCCCCCAGATCACCGCCCCGCCGGCGGCCGGCCTCCGGGACCGTGCCGTGGACGCGTCGGCCCTGGCCTTTCTCCAGATCGACCGCTCCGGGGTGATCCGGGACTGGAACCCGGCCGCCGAGAAGCTGTTCGGCTGGACCCGCGACGAGATCGTCGGCCGGCGCCTCGCGGACACGATCATCCCGGCGCCGCTGCGGTCCGCGCACAACGCCGGGTTCGCCCGCCGGCTGGTCAGCGGCGACAGCGGCGGCCTCGGCCACCCGATGGAGGTGCCGGCCGTCCACCGGGACGGCTCCGAGCTGAGCATCTCGATGACCGTCGACGCGCTCGGCGACGAGGGGTTCTTCGCGTTCATCTCGGACCGGACCGACGGGCACCGGGCCCAGCAGGAGCTGCAGCGCAGCAACACCCTGATCACCGCGATCCTGCAGCACACCACGGCGATGATCTCGGCGAAGGACCTGGACGGCCGCTACCTGTTCGTCAACGGCGAGTACGAGCGCGTCTTCCAGGTCACCGCCGCCGACGTGGTGGGCCGTGCCGAGGCCGACCTGGTGTCCGCCTCGGTCGCCGCCGTCGGCCGCGGCCACGACGAGCAGGTCATCGCGTCCGGCGCCGCCAAGACGGTGCTGGAGGAGCTCCCGTTCGGTGACGAGATCCGCCAGTACGTGGTCACCCGGGTGCCGCTGACCGACCCGGACGGCTCCGTCCACGGGGTGTGCACCATCGCCATCGACGACACCCGGCGGCGCCGCGACGAGGCCGTGATCAAGGCCGGCGAGCAGCGGTTCTGGAACACCGTCAACAACGCGCCCGGCATGCTCTACCAGTTCCGCATGGAACCGACCGGCGAGTCCTCGTTCACGTTCGTCTCCGACGGCTGCCGGGACATCTACCAGCTCGAACCCGAGCAGATCGTCGCGTCGGCGAGCACGGTCCTCGACCGGATCGTCGAGGAGGACCGGGAGGGCTTCGCCGCCAGCGTCGCCGAGTCGGCACGCACCCTGGAGCCGTGGGACTGGCGCGGCAGCGTGATCCTGCCGGACGGCACCCATCGCTGGCTGTACGGGGTCTCCCGCCCGCACCGCGACGCGGACGGCGCCGTCGTCTGGGACGGCATGCTCCTCGACCGGACCAGGGAACGCCACACCGAACTCGACCTGGAAGCCGTTCGCCACGATCTCGCCGACCTGGTCGACCGCCTCGCCGTCCTGTCCGCCACGGCGCCCGCCGAGACCGAGCCGGCCCGCCCCCTCGCCCAACTGGTGACCGACGACGATCAGGAAGCCCTGGGCGACCTGTGGCGCATGGCACTGCGCCGCGAACGGGCCGACGGCATCCTCGCCGGGCGGGACGGCCGCCTGCTCGTCCGGCTTCGCCCCCGCGGCGCCGACGAGATCAGCATCGCCTGCTTCCGGCTGGACGGACCGGCGTGACCGCGCCCAGCGGCCCCCGCCTGCCCCGCAAACTGGGCGAGATCGGCATCCCGATGAGCCCGTTGACGACCACCACCCCGATCGCCGAGATCGAGGCCGGGCTGGCCGCCGACGGCCTCGCCCCCGGCGTCATCGTCTCCGCCGGAGACGGATACCTGCTGCTGAGCCGGGCGATGATCGACCGTGCCCGCGCGGCCGGCCTGACCACCGAGGAACTCGCCGGCTCCGCGCCCGGTGGACTGGAGCTGCCCGCCGACACCGACATCGACGTGGCCGCCGAGGCCGCCCTGGCCCGGCCGGCCGCGGAACGCGAGGAGCCGGTCCTGGTGTCCTGGCCGGACGGCCGGCACGGCATCGCGCCGATCGTCGACCTGCTCGCCGCGATGGCCGGGCGGTTCGCGAGGCTGTCCCGGACCGACCCGCTGACCGGCCTGCCGAACCGGGCCACCATCCAGGCCGAGGGCCAGCGCCGCCTCGACGACGGTGACCTGATCGCGGTCGTCCACCTGGGACTGGACCGTTTCCAGGACGCCAACGACGTGCTCGGTCACCACGGCGCCGACACCCTGCTGCACCGGGTCGCGACCGCCCTCGGCGCCGCCCGGGGCGCCGGCAACATGGCCGCCCGCCTCGACGGCGACCAGTTCGTGGTGCTCCTCTCCGAGCTGCCGGCCGGCCAGACCGTACACAGTGTCGGCCGCCGCCTGGCCGCCGGCATCCGCGGCCCGCACCCGGTCGACGGCCTGCCGATCAGCGTCGAGGCCAGCATCGGCATCAGCCACGCCGACCACCACGACGTCACGGTGCTGATGCGCCGGGCGGCCGCCGCCATGCGCCGTGCCAAACACGAGCGCACCGGCGTCGTCGAGTGGACCCCGAAACTCGACACCAACCAGCGGGTCGACCTGCGGCAGCTCACCGAATTGCGTACCGGTCTGCGCTCCGGCCACCTGCGCCTGCACTACCAGCCGCTGCACGACGCCGGCAGCCGCGTCGTGCACGGCGTGGAGGCGCTGGTCCGCTGGCAGCACCCGCAGCGCGGCCTGCTGCCCCCGGGCGTGTTCCTCCCCGACGCGGAACGCTCCGACGTCATCCTCGAACTCACCGACTGGGTGCTGGCCGAGGCGCTGCGCCAGGCCGCCGCCTGGCACGCGCGGGGCTGTCACCTGCCGGTGTCGGTCAACCTGCCCCCGGCATACCTGGCCCAGGACCGTGCCGTCGGCACCATCCTCACCCTCCTCGACCTGGAGCAGGTGCCCGCCACCATGCTCACCGTCGAGATCACCGAGACCGCCGTCCTCACCAACCAGGAACAGGTGGCCGCCCAGCTGGCCCAGCTACGAGCCCGCGGCATCCGGGTCGCCATCGACGACTTCGGCACCGGTTACACGTCCCTGGGCCTGCTCCCCCAGCTCCCCATCGACGAGCTGAAGATCGACCGCTCGTTCGTCATCCGCATGCACGACTCCCCCGCCCACGCCACGATCATCGACTCGGTGATCGCCATCGCGAAGGCCCTCGGCCTGACCGTCGTGGCCGAGGGAGTCGAGGACGAGCCCACCGCCCGCGACCTGGCCACCGCCGGCGTCGACCTGCTGCAGGGTTTCGGCCTCAACCGCCCCCAGCCCCCCGACGTCATCCCGACCCTGCCCGGCATCCCCACGGCCCCGCTCACCCCCGCCTGAAAACCCCTGCCCACTCCCGGCCGCGCGGTCCCCTCCGGGCCTGCGCGGCCTCCGGCATGTCAGCGGTACGACACCCGCCGCCCTGAACCAGCCGCGCCCGAGCGGTGTGTACCGATGTGGACGCCGCACGCGTCCCCGGAGCCGGCACCGGCTCACGGCCGGTACGCACCCCGCGGGGAGGGGTCATGCCACAGGATCCGGAAGACCTGCTCGCCGACTGGCAGTGGCGTGTCCAGCAGCGAACCGAGGCCACACTGGAACTGAGCCGCCGGATGGAACGGGTCGACGCCACCGCGCGGTCCGCCGACCGCGACGTGACGGTGACCGTCGATCATTCCGGTGGCATGACCGCGTTGGCCCTGACCGAGGAGGCGCTGCGGCGGCCTCCCGGCGAACTGGCCGATCTGATCCTCGCGACCACCCGGCAGGCCCAGTCGCGTCTGGCCGAGAACATGTCCGACCTGGTCCAGAACCTGTACGGCTGGGACTCCCCCACCACGGCCTTCATAGCCGACGCCTACACCAAGCAGTTCTCGACCCGCCCCGACGACGACCGCCAGGGGCGTGATCGGTGATGGCCGAGCCCGGACTCCACCTCGATGTCGATGCCGTGACCCGTCATGCCGGCGAGGTCGACGCGATGGCGGAGAGACTGTCCGAGGTGACAGCTGCCGCAGCACACCTCGGCCGGCAGGACGGCGCCTACGGCGAGTGGCCGAGCAAGCTGATCCTGCCCTTTCTCGACGACGCTCAGGAGAACGCCGTCCACGAAATGCGCACCGGAACGGACGCAACCTCTCACCTGGCGGATCTGCTGCGAGCGCTGACCATCGACATCAGCCTCACGGACGCCGAGGCCGCGCACCTGCTCGGGTATCGGGAGACGGAACGATGAGCGACGTCTACGGTGGATTGGTCGCTCCGGACGCCGACCGGAAGGTCTATGAAGGCGCGGGGATCTTCGAATCGGTCTGCGGGCTGACCGAGGGGATCGCCAAGCAGGACTACGGCGGCGCCACCGGCAACCTGGTCGCGACCGGGCTCGGGGCGCTCGGCGCGATCACCGACCCTCTGCAGACCGTGTTCTCGGCCGGTGTCGGCTGGCTGATCGAGCATGTGGACTTCGTCCGTGAGCCGTTCGACAAGCTGTTGGGCAATCCCAAAGCCATCGAGGGTCAAGCCGAGAGCTGGAAGCGGATCGAGGCGCGCATCTACGAGATCGCGGACCGGTACGTGATGGCGGTCAAGGGCACCACAGCCGGCTGGACGGCCGCGTCGGCGGATGCTTATCAGCGACGTGCACACGACCATGCGCTGAACCTCCAGTCGATGGGCAAGATCGCGGACAGCATGAGTTTGCTGACCTATGGCCTGGGCGCCCTGGTCGGCGTGGTTCGTAACACGATCCGCGACATACTTGCGCAATTCGCCGGGTCTCTCATCTCCATCGGTCTGCAGGCGGTCACCGGCGTCCTGATACCGAGCGCCCTCGTCAAGGTGGCGAACCTGGCTTTCGACACCAGTCGGAAGATCCTCGGGCTACTGAAAGGCCTATTCACGAAGATCAGTGAAGCCGGAAAGGCCGTCAGTACGATGAAGTTCCTGCTCAGCAGGATCGGCAAGGCCAACCAGGACGTCCTGCGCCTCGTCTCGCACCGGAGCGCAGCTGCAGAATCGATGCGGGAGGGCTGGTTCGGACCCGCGAAAGGTCTCGGGAATCTCTTCCTGGGCGACTTCCGGGTCTACGGCGCTCCGCACCAGGTGTTCATCAATACCGGCCGGGCCGCGGCCGAGTCGAACAGCGCGCAGAACAGCGGTTCGACGATCGACAGCATCCCGAAGAACAACTCCGACCCGAAACCCATCGACCTACCGTCTTGAGGCAGGACAGACAATGGGCTCCCACGAGGACAGGATCGCCAGGCATCGCGCGAAGTTCGAGGCCGTCGAAGCCGAACTCGCGCAAGAGAGAGCTGAACACGAAGGCCCGGTATCCGGAGATGGATCGGCAGCTGGCGACCGGCGCAGGCCCAGCCGGCTACGCGACACCGCGTTCCTGGCCGGGATAGTCGTACTGAGTCTCCTGCTGGTCGGCGTCTCGACGACCTTGATCGGCATGGCGGGCCGTGATTTCCGGGACGCTCAGCGAACCGGCTCGGCGACCGTGGAATCCTGCGACAGGCGAGGCCCCGTGACCAATCGCGGTCTCGGCTACCGGGAGCGTTGCACGGTCACCATCGGATGGGACGACGGGACGGCGACCCGGCTGACCGACGACGGCACGTTCACGTCCTCGGACATCGGCAGCCCGGTTCGTGTCGGCTATCTGGGCACCCACAGATACACCCTGGAGCTAGCTCGCGAGGACACGCCCCACCGGCCGTGGTTCACCTGGATCGGCGGACTGGTCGGCCTGATCGCGGTGGTGCCGGGCATATTCTCCATCATGCTCCTGCATGCCTATGTGCGCTCTGTCTTCCGCATTCGGCGACGGTGATCAGCGGGGCAGGAAGTCGGAGCGGTTCAGGGATCTGGTTCGGCGGCGGTATTCGGCTGCCCTGCCCGGCCAGTTGGTGACGATGCGGCCGGTGGCGGTTCGGTACCAGGACTGGCACGCCGTCCAGACGGATGTCGACAAGCGGGACTGGATCTCGCTGTCGTAGGTGGCGGACACCTCCGGGCGTACCTCCAGATCGTCGCCTGCGGCGACCGCACGCACCGCCTGCGCGATCCATCGGGCCTGGGCCTCGTGGAAGTAGATGACCGAGGTGTTGCCGGTGTTGGTGTTGGGGCCGTAGACCAGGAACATGTTGGGGAAGCCGGGGACGGCCAGGCCCAGGTAGGCGTGGGCGCCCTCGCTCCACTCGCCGGACAGTGTGCGGCCGTCGCGGCCGGTGACGCGGATCGGGACGAGGAACTCGGTGGCGGCGAAACCGGTGCCGTAGACGAGGACGTCGCACGGGTGGTCGGCGCCGTCGGCGGTGCGTACGCCGGACGGGGTGACCGTGACGATCTTCTCGGTGACCAGGTCGACGTCGGGGCGGGCGAGGGTGGGCAGCCACGCGTTGGTGAAGAGGAGCCGTTTGCAGCCGATCGGCTCGTCGGGGGTCACCTTGGCCAGCAGCGTGGGGTCGCGGACCTGCCAGCGGCGCTGGATCCAGGCGTATCCGCGGACGCCCGCGTTGACCGTCCGGTTGCCGTGCAGGGCAGCGCCGGGCACCAGGGTGAGCAGCCACGTCGCGCCCCGGGACAGCCGCATCAGGGCGGGTACGCGGCGGGACAGGGCGCGGCGGATCCGGCCGTAGCGGCGGTCGGGTTTCGGCACCGTCCAGGGGGCGGTGCGCTGGAAGACGGTGATGTGCGCGGCACGGCCGGCGATCGCGGGGACCAGCTGGATGGCGCTGGCGCCGGTGCCGATGACGGCGACCCGCCGGCCGTCGATCGGGATGCCGGGCGTCCAGTGTGCGGTGTGGACGGCGACGCCTTCGAACGTCTCGGCGCCGGGCAGCAGCGGGATCGCCGGGCGGGACAGCTGGCCGACGGCGGGGATCAGCACGTCGGCGTCGATCGTGCCGCCGCCGGTCAGGGTGATCCGCCACCTGCCGTCCCAGTCGGCGGCGGCGACCTCGGCGCCGAACCGGACGAGCGGGGTCACGCCCTTCTCGTCGGCGACCCGCTGCAGGTAGGCGAGGATCTCGTGGTGCGGCGGGTAGCGGCGGGACCAGTCGGGGTTGAGCGCGAACGAGAACGAGTAGAGCGGGGCGGGCACGTCGCAGGCGCAGCCGGGGTACGTGTTGTCGCGCCACACCCCGCCGACCCGGTCCGCCTTCTCCAGGATCACGATGTCGCCGAACCCGGCCGCGAGCAGTTCGACGGCGGCCGCCACCCCGCCGAAGCCGGCGCCGATGATCGCGACCCTGGTCATGGCCGCCTTCCGAGGGTGAGTCGCAGCGCGCCGGGCGCCGTGGCCGGGACGACCGGGTTGCGGGGCGCCACCGGGGCGACCGGCACGAAGCCGTCGTGCATCGGGGGCCGGGGGTCGGCGTCGCCCGCGTTGGGCCACAGCGCCACCGCCCGTTCGGCCAGCGCGGTGATGGTGAGCGACGGGTTGACGCCGAGGTTCGCGGCGACCGTCGAGCCGTCGATGACGTGCAGGCCGGGATGGCCGAAGAGCCGGTGGTACGGGTCGACGACGCCCGTCTCGGGTGTGGCGCCGATCGCGCAGCCGCCGATGAAGTGCCCGGTGACCGGCCGGTTGACGATCTCGGTGAACGCGCCGGTCGGCACCCCGTCGATCTGGGCCGCGACCCGCCGGGCCACGTCGTGGGCGGCCGGCACCCACACCGGGTTGGGCTCGCCGATGCCGGGCCGGCTGCTGAGCCGCCGCCCGAACAGGCCGCGCCGGGTGTGCACGGTGATCGAGTTGTCCAGCGGCTGCATGGCGAGCAGGACGATGGTCTCCTTCGACCAGTTCCGCGGGGACGTGTAGAGCCGCAGGTCACGGCCGGCTCTGGCGAGTGTCTTGAGGGCGTGCCACCAGCGGGGGCGGCCCTCGTCGACGAGGACGGTGGCGAGCAGGGCCAGCAGGTTGCTGCCGGGGCCGTACCGGACGGGCTCGACGTGGGTGACCGGGTCGGGGTGGATCGACGAGGTGATCGCGACGCCGTGCGTGTAGTCACGGTCCCGGCGGCGGGTGCGGGCGCCGAGGATCGATTCGGAGTTGGTACGGCTCAGCTCGCCCAGCCGCGGCGAGAGGTGCGGCAGGTGTCCCCGGTCGCGCATCCGGTGCAGCAGCCGCTGGGTGCCGAGCGCCCCACCGGCGAGGACGACCTGCTCGGCGGTGAACGTCCGCCCCCGCGTGCCGACCGCGTAGCCGCCGTCCGGCAGGGGCCGCACCTCCCGGACGGCGGTGCGTTCGTGCACCTCGGCCCCGGCCTTCTCGGCCAGGTACAGATAGTTTTTGACCAGGGTGTTCTTGGCGTTGCCGCGGCAGCCGGTCATGCATGAGCCGCACATCGTGCAGGTGTGCCGGTCCGGCCCCGCCCCGCCGAAGAACGGGTCGGCCACCGGGGCGCCGGGGGTGTCGCCGAAGAGGACACCGACCGGGGTGTGGCGGAACGTGTGGCCGACGCCGAGGTCGTCCGCGACGGTGCGCAAGACGGCGTCGGCAGCCGTCGGGACCGGGTTGACGGTCACGCCGAGCATGCGTTTCGCCTGGTCGTAGTAGGGGGCCAGCTCGGTCTTCCAGTCGGTGACGCCGGACCACTGCGGGTCGGCGTAGAAGGTGTCCGGCGGCTCGTAGAGGGTGCACGCGTAGCCGAGCGATCCACCTCCGACGCCCACCCCGGACATGATCATCACGTCTTTCAGGAGGGTGAGGCGCAGGATGCCGTAGCAACCGAGCGCGGGCGCCCAGATGTAGTCGCGCAGCCGCCAGGACGTCCTGGCGAACTGCTCGTCGGTGAACCGGCGGCCGGCTTCGAGGACGCCGACGCGGTAGCCCTTCTCGGTCAGGCGCAGCGCTGTCACGCTGCCACCGAACCCGGAGCCGATGACGAGGACGTCGTAGTCGTACGACATCGCCGTACCATCACACCGTTATTGGCAACATGTCAACAACGTGTTCCCGGGTCTTGCGCCCAGCGCGAATCGGTCTCATAAAGAACGGATGACCGAGCTGTCGTACGAACGCCGCGGATCCGGCCCGCCGCTGGTGCTGATCCACGGGCTGGGCAGCCACCGCCAGGTGTGGACACCGATCCTCGGCGACCTGGCGCGGCACCACGACGTGATCGCCGTCGATCTGCCGGGTTTCGGCGCGTCACCGCTCTGGGCGCCGGCCCCGCACGCCGGCTCGGTCGCCCACCTCGCCGACCAGGTCGAGTCCTTCCTGGACCGGCTCGGCATCGCGACCGCCGGGATCGCGGGCAGCTCGCTGGGCGGCGGCATCGCCCTGGAGCTGGGGCGCCGGGGCCGGGCCGCGGCCGTCACCGCGTTCGCGCCGATCGGGTTCTGGTCCGGCGCGGGCCGCCGCTGGTGTCAGAGCGTGGTCACCGCGGCCCGGATCGCCGCCGGGCGCCTCGACCGCCGGCTCCCGTCGATCATGGCGGCGCCGGCCGGCCGGGCCGCGTTCTGCTCGCTGTTCTACGCCCGCCCGCGGCGGCTCGATCCGGGCGATGCGGTGGCCGCGGCCCGCGCGCTGGCGGCGGCGCCCGGTTTCGACGCGGCCCGCGACGCCTTCGGCGATCTGATCCCCTGGGCGTACGAGCGGACGAGCCACCCGGTCACGATCGCGTGGGGCACCCGTGACGCCGTGCTCCCCTTCGCCCAGTCGCGCCAGGCCCGCGCCCTGCTCCCGGACGCCCGCCACGTCACCCTGACGGGTTGCGGCCACCTGCCGTTCGCCGACGACCCGGCCGCATGCCTCGCCGCACTGACGCCACCGGCCGGATGACCGCCGCGACCGGGACAGCGCTCCTTACCAGGGCCGTACGGCGCGGCGCCCTCACGCGTTCCGGGCACCTCAGGGACGGAGTCCATGGACGCCGTGATGCCCGAGCCCAGACGACAGCGCGTGGACGCCTTCCGACCGAGAGCCGGATCAGGGCTTCCGAGCGGCGAGCCGAACAAAACCTCAGGTCGAGGCGGGGTACGCCGATGACGGCGGCCGTGCCCCGGCCCAGCAACCGAACGTTACGCCGCCTCGGCTACGCAGCCGTGGCTGCTTCCGCCGTCGCGCTGGCGATCCGGGCGGGCCGGCGCGCCCGCCCCACGCAGCCCCCGGAGCCCGAGCCGCCACCGGCGGTGGTGGAGCCGCCGGCAACGCCCGCACTCCGTCGTCGCCCGTGGCGGCGGGTGCTACTGGCCGTCTCCGTCCTGGTCGTCACCGGCGGCACCATCGCTGTCGTGGCCGGCGAGCTGGACGGATACGCCTGCCTGTCGAGCCCGGTGATGGCCCCGGCCACGACGCCCACCGACGTGCCCGGAATGAGGCGCGTGCCGCGGGTCGAGAGTCTGCCCCGCCGCGGACCGCGAATCACGGTCGGCGAGGTCGCCGAGCTCCGCGACACCTTCACCTCCGAAGCGGCGCGCGAGGTTTCGGTACGGGTACGAACGACATGGAGCCGGACACGAATCTGCAGCCGTCAGCCGGACGGCGACTCGTGTCGGTGGAGGTGCGCGAGCACGACATCAGCGGGCGAGGTGGGTATCTGCTGACCGAGAACGCGAGGATCTGGCTGTGCGACGAGGACGGCACCTGGTACGAACACGATGTCAGGCTGACCCAGGCTCTGAACGGCGGGGCGATCGGGATCGACGCGGATGCGCAGTTCGATCACCGGGTGGTGTTCCAGGTCTACGAGCACGCGCGGCCCCATCTGGTCCGCGTGGGCAACGGCTACGGGGAGCCCGCGGCGGGTGACTGGAAGGTCGACTGAGCACACGACCGCCACGCCGCGGACGGTGCTCAGCGCACCAGCCAGATGATCAGCATGGCGATCAGGAAGACGCCGCCGGCGGCCAGGGTCACCGTGCGGACCAGGGTGCTCAGGCTGTTGTCGGAGAACGCGGGCCGCTCGCCCGGCGCGGTCCAGTCGCCGACCACGGTCAGCAGCCGGTCGCCGGCGTGACGCAGGCGGCGACGGGCGTTCTCCCGGTGGGACGACGACGACAACCTTCACCTCCATACTCGACCGCTCAACGAGCCAACGGCGGAATGGACTCTGGGACACTCTTCCGTGCTGGTGGATTCGGGCTTGGGGGAGACGAATGGTTGACGTGCGTGAGGCGGCGAAGGCACTGGCCGGAGCGCGGCGGGTGGTGGTGTTCACCGGGGCCGGCATCTCGGCGGAGAGCGGGGTGCCCACCTTCCGGGACGCGCTGACCGGCCTCTGGGAGCGGTACGACGCGCAGGCGCTGGCCACCCCGCAGGCGTTCGAGGACGACCCGGACCTGGTGTGGGGGTGGTACGAGTGGCGTCGCAGCCTGATCCGGCGGGTCCACCCGAACCCGGGGCACGAGGCGGTCGCCGCGATCGAGGCCCACGCCCCGCACGCCCTCGTCGTCACCCAGAACGTCGACGACCTGCACGAGCGCGCCGGTTCGCGGGCGCCGATCCACCTGCACGGCAGCCTGTTCACGCCGCGCTGTGCCGCCTGCTCCCGGCCGGCCGAGCCGGGTCCGGGCGACGAGCCGGAGGAGGGCCGCCGGCTGGCCCCGCCGCGCTGCGGGTGCGGCGGGGCGATCCGGCCCGGCGTGGTGTGGTTCGGCGAGGCGCTGCCCGAGGAGGCTCTGGAGGAGGCGGTGCAGGCGGCGACCGACTGCGACGTGCTGCTGACGGTCGGCACGTCGGGGGTGGTCTACCCGGCGGCCGAGATCCCGAAGGTGGCGTCGATGTTCGGCGGCACGGTGATCCAGGTGAACCCGCAGCCCACCCCGCTGGACGCGGTCGCCACCATCAACCTGCACGGCAGCGCGGCGGTCGTGCTGCCCGAGCTGGTCAGCGCGGCCTGGCCGGAGCGGGCAGCAGCCGGGTCCTGAGCGGGCCCTTGCGCACCTTGCCGGAGCCGGTGCGCGGCAGGTCGTCGACCACGTCGACGTAGACCGGGATCTTGTAGCGGGCGAGCCGGCCGGTCAGGAACTCCGGGATGTCGCCGGGGGTCAGCGACGCGCCGGGCGCCGGGACGACGAACGCGCGGCCGACCTCGCCCCACGTCGCGTCGGGCACGCCGACGACCGCCGCCTCGGCGACCCCCGGGTGCTCGAAGATGGCCGCCTCCACCTCGGCCGGGTACACGTTCTCGCCGCCGGAGATGTACATGTCCTTGGTGCGGTCGACGATCCGGAAGTGGCCCGCTTCGTCGACGATCGCCAGGTCGCCGGAGCGGAACCAGCCGTCGCCGGTCAGCGCGGCCGCGGTCGCCGCCGGGTCGTTCCAGTACCCCGGGGTCACGTTCGGGCCGCGGACCAGCACCTCACCGGGTTCGCCGGGATCGGCCGGCGTGAGATCGGGGCGGGTCACCCGTACCTCCGTGAAAAAGACCGGAAGGCCCGCCGAGCCGATGTGCGCCCGGCTCTCCCGGGCCTCCAGGAACGTCGCGCCGGGCGCCGTCTCGGTCATGCCGTAACCCTGGCAGAACGCCAGCCCCCGCTCCTGGTAGGCACGGATCAGCGCCTCCGGGACGGGCGCGCCGCCGGTCATCAGGCAGCGCACCGAGGTCAGGTCGGCGTCCGGCCAGCGGGGCGACCGGACGAGGCCGGCGAACATCTGCGAGACGCCGAACATCCAGGTGATCCGGTGCTCGGCGATCGCGTCGAAGCAGCCGTCGACGTCCCAGCCCGGCATGATCACCGACGTGCCGCCCTTGAGGAACGTCGGCAGCAGGCATTGGTTGAGCGCCGCCACGTGGAAGAGCGGCGCGCTGACCAGGGTCATCTCGTCGCCGGCGACGTCGACGCAGACGAGCAGGTTGTAGCAGTTCCAGAGGAGGTTGCCGTGGGTGAGCATCGCGCCCTTGGGATGCCCGGTGGTGCCCGACGTGTAGAGGATGAGGGCGACGTCGTCGAGCCCGGCGGGCGTCGCCTCCACGGGTTCCCGCCCCGCCGCGAACGTCTCGAGATCGGCGACGGCGACCCGGATCCCGAGGTCGGCGTCGTGCGGCGCCGCGGAGATCAGCGCCACCGCCCCGCTGTGCCGCAGCTGGTAGTCGATCTCCGGTGGGGTGAGCCGGAAGTTGAGCGGCACGAAGATCGCGCCGAGCATCCAGGTCGCGAACATCGTCTCGACGAACGACGGATGGTTGGGGCCGAGGTAGGCGACCCGGTCACCGTCGCGAATGCCGGCGGCACGCAGGGCCGCGGCCAGGCGCGAGGTGCGTTCATGCAGTTCGGCGTACGTCGTACGCCGTCCCGCGAAGATCAGGGCGACCGCATCGGGTGACATGGCCGCCCGGCGTCGCGGCCACGATCCCAGGCCCGCGTCCCGCATCAGGCGTAGTGGCGGTAGACCGGGCGTGCCACACAGGCCGGCTTGGCCGAGCCCTCGACCTCGACGGTGAAGTCGAAGACGCTCTGCACGCCGTTGCCGGCCACGTCCTCGACGCCGACCACGGAGGCGGCCAGCCGGATCCGCGCGCCGACCTTCACCGGGCTGGGGAAACGGACCTTCTCCAGCCCGTAGTTGACGCCCATCGTGATGCCCTCCACCTGCAGCAGCTGGGTGAAGAGCGGGATGACCAGCGACAGCGTGAGATAGCCGTGCGCGATCGGGGCGCCGAACGGCCCGGCCGTGGCGCGCTCGACGTCGACGTGGATCCACTGGTGGTCGCCGGTGGCGTCGGCGAACGTGTTCACCCGCTCCTGGGTGATCTCCAGCCAGTCGCTGTGGCCGAGATCCTTGCCGGCCAGGCTCCGGAGTCCGTCGAGTCCGTTCACGGTGGTGGTCATGGCTGCTCCCGGAGTAGTAGGCGGGCGGCGTTGTCCTTGAGGATCCTGGGCCGGACGGTGTCCTTGACGTCGAGTTTCGCGAAGTCGGCGAGCCAGCGGTCCGGGGTGATCACCGGGTAGTCCGAGCCGAACAGCACCTTGTCCTGCAGCAGGCTGTTCGCGTACCGGACGAGCTGCGGCGGGAAGTACTTCGGCGACCAGCCGGACAGGTCGATGTGGACGTGCTCCTTGTGGGTGGCGACGGCCAGGGCCTCGTCCTGCCACGGGAACGACGGGTGGGCCAGGATGATCCGCAGGTCCGGGAAGTCCACGGCCACGTCGTCGACGAGCATCGGGTTCGAGTACTTCAGGCGGATCCCGCCGCCGCCGCGGACCCGGGCGCCGATGCCGGTCTGCCCGGTGTGGAACAGCGCGACCGCGCCGAGTTCCTCGATCGCCTCGTAGAGCGGGTAGGCGAGCCGGTCGTCGGGGGCGAAACCCTGGATGCTCGGGTGGAACTTGAAGCCGCGTACGCCGTACCGCTCGACCAGGCGGCGGGCCTCGCGGACGCCGGCCCGGCCCTTGTGCGGGTCGATGCTCGCGAACGGGATCAGTGTGTCCGGGTGCTTCGCGCAGTCCTCGGCGATCTCCTCGTTGGCGATCCGCGGGTGGCCGGTGGCGTGCTCGGCGTCGACGGTGAAGACGACGGCGGCCATCCTCCGCTCGGCGTAGTAGGCGGCGGTCTCGTCGATGGTCGGCCGGCGGTGGCCGTGCGCCTTGAAGTAGTCGGCGGAGGCGGCGAGCAGCTCCGGGCTCAGCGAGTCGTGGCCGTCCCGGCTGACCTCGGCGTGCGTGTGAACGTCGATGGCGACCAGTTGCGAAACGTCCATCACTGCCCCTTCGGCGCCGGGATGCCGTAGGTCTCCTGCTCGAAGTCCCACTCCGCCTCGATCGCCTCGGCGGACCAGCCGCCGTCCTTGAACTTGACCGATTTCTCCGCGGGGTGCGACCAGAGGGCCAGCCGGTCGCCGCCGACGCCGATCGCCTGGCCGGTGATGCCCTTCGCGGCGTCCGAGGCGAGGAACGTGATCAGGCCGGTGACGTCCGCCACGGTGCCGAGGCCCTCGTCGTGCCGGAGCCAGGCGGGGTACGGCGTGCCGGCGCGCTCGGCCTCCTCGATGATCGGCCCGAACGCCGGGATCGTCCGGGTCATCTCGGTGGCGGCGATCGGGATCACGGCGTTCACGGTGATCTCGCTGCGGGCCAGTTCGAGCGCCCAGGTCCGGGCCATCGCCGCGATCCCGGCCTTCGCTGCGGCGTAGTTGGTCTGCCCGAAGTTGCCGCGTTGTCCGGCGGGCGAGCCGACCAGGATGATCCGGCCGCCGTGGCCCTGCTCCCGCATCCGGATCGCGGCCGCGCGGGCGCAGGTGAAGGTGCCGCGCAGGTGCACCCGGACGACGTCGTCGAAGTCGTCGTCGGTCATCTTCCAGAGCACCCGGTCGCGGAGGATGCCGGCGTTGGTGATCAGCACGTCGAGCCGGCCGAACGCCTCGACCGCCGCGGCCACCAGCCGCTCGGCGCTCGCGGTGTCGCCGACCGTCGCCGCGACGCCGATGGTCGCCCCGCCGGCCCGCTCCACCGCCGCGTCGACCACGGCCTGGTCCACGTCGTTGACGACGACGGACGCGCCGGCCGCGGCGAGCGCCTCGGCGTAGGCCAGGCCGAGCCCGCGGCCGCTGCCGGTGACGACGGCAACCCTGCCGGTCAGATCCATGCTCATCAACCTCTCACGGATTCTTCGGTTCCTCAATCAACAGGAATCCTGCCGATCCGATCCTGGAGGACGATCAGGTTTCCTGTCAATGGTGTAGCGTGCCGCCCATGCCGTCTCTGCTCTACCTCGTAAAACAGCTCGAACTCGCGGTGCGCGCCCGCCTCGACGAGGTGGTCCGCGGGCACGGCATCACCGCCCTGCAGTACACGGCGCTCACCGTCCTGGAGCGGCACGACGGCTTGTCCGCGGCCCAGCTGGCCCGCGACTCGTTCGTCACCGCCCAGTCCATCGCCGACCTGGTCCGGGCCCTGGAGACGCGCGGCCTGATCCGCCGCGAGCGCAACCCGGCCAACCGGCGCGAGCTGCTCATCCACCTCACCGGCGCGGGGCGGGCGCTGCTCGCGGCGGTCGACGCCCCGGTCCGTGACCTGGAGTCCCGGATGATCACCAAACTGACCGCGGAGCAGGCCGCGGACTTCCGCCAGTCCCTGATCACCGCCTGGCAGTCGATGGCGTGAAGTCCTCGTCTCGGCCGTCCGGCGGCCGATCAGACCACCATGCGTATGAGCGGGTTCCTCCGCCACCTGTGGTGGATCTACCTGGTCCTCGCCTCGGCGGCGGCCGCGGCCTACGTGCTGACCCCGTTCAACGCCGCCACCCGCTGGGTCTACGTGCTGCTCAACTGCACCGCCCCGATCGCCACCTGGATCGGGCTCACCCGCAACGCGCCCAAACGGCGGCTCGGATGGCAGATCATCGTGGCCGGGCTGGCGCTCTCCGGGCTCGGCGACATCGTCTTCGCGTCCTACACCGCCCGGGGCGAGCACGCGCCCTTCCCGTCGGTGGCCGACGCGCTCTACCTGGCCGCCCACCTGGCCATCGCGGCCGGCGCCGCGCTGCTCGCCGCCCGCTCCGGGCGCACCGCCTTCCTCGACTCGGCGGTCATCCTCGCCCCGTTCGCCAGCATCGCCTGGCTGCTCGTGGTGAACCCGCTGGTCGGCACCAACGGCACCCCGCTCGCACAGTTCGTCGCGGTGGCCGCCCCGGCCAGCACCCTGGTGGTGCTCTACTGCTCGCTGGCGCTGGCCCTCGGCGTGGAGCTGCGTGCCCCCGGCGTGCGCTGGCTGCTCGGCGGCCTGATCGCCTGGTTCGTCTCGGACGCCCTCTACACCCACCAGAGCCTGACCGGCACCTACGTCGAGGGCCGGCTGATCGACCTGGGCTGGATGGCCATGCCGATCCTGATCGCCACGGCCGGCCTGCACCCGTCGATGGTCTACGCCACGCCCCGCCGGTCGACCGTCACCACGCTCACCGTGACCCGGGCGGTCACCCTCTTCGGCGCGGCCCTGCTGCTGCCCACCCTGCACGTGTTCTGGGAGCCGGCCGACGACCTGCCGCTGGTGGCCGGCACCTGGGCGTCGGTCGCGCTGGTCGCGTTGCGGCTGATCACCCCGATCCACGACCTGGCCCGCCGGGTCGGCCACGACGCGCTCACCGGCCTGGCGAACCGGGCGCTGCTGATGGACCGGCTGGCGCTGGCGCTCGCGTCGCTGCCGGTCGGCGGCCCGGCCCGGGTCGGCCTGCTCTTCTGCGACCTCGACCACTTCAAGAACGTCAACGACAGCCTCGGCCACGACGCCGGCGACCAGTTGCTCGTCGCCATCGCCGACCGGCTGCAGGACGCGATCCGCCCCGGTGACGTGGCCTGCCGGCTGGGCGGCGACGAGTTCGTCATCCTGATGCCGTCGGTCGGCGAGGACGAGGCCGCCGCGATCGCCGAGCGGGTCGCCGCCGAGATGGCCCAGCCGATGCGCCTCGCCGACGGCAGCGAGTTCTTCGCGTCGCTCTCCGTCGGGCTGCGCACCACCGGCGAACTCAACGCCGACCCGGAGGCCCTGCTCCAGGACGCCGACACCGCGATGTACCAGGCCAAGGCGGCCGGACGGGGCCGGATGATCCGCTTCGACGTGCAGAGCCGGACCGAGGCCACCCAGCGGCTGCGCCGGGACGCCGACTTCCGCCGGGCGCTGGCCCATCCGGGCGAGCTGTTCTGCGTCTACCAGCCGGTGTTCCGGGTCGACGACGGCAGCCTCAGCTCGGTCGAGGCGCTGGCCCGCTGGCAGCACCCGGCCGAGGGCGTCCTGCCGCCGGCCGCGTTCGTCGGCGTCGCCGAGGCCACCGGCACGGTCGGCCAGCTGTTCGCGGTCGTCCTCGACGAGTCCCTGCACGAGCAGCGGACCTGGTACAACCGGACCGGACGCTGGGTGCCGATCGCGGTCAACCTGTCGCCGCGCCAGCTCGACGCCGGCACCGCCGAGGTGGTCCTGGCCGCCCTCGACCGGGCCGGGTCACCGGCGTCCGCGCTCACCCTGGAGCTCACCGAGATGGGCCTGGCCATGCCGGAGACGGTCGAGGCCGCGCTCGGCCCGCTGCGCCGCGCCGGTGTGCAGATCGCCGTCGACGACTTCGGCACCGGGTACTCGTCGATGTCCCGGGTCGCCGACCACGCCTGGGACACCGTCAAGATCGACCAGACGGTGGTGAACGGCATAGCCGCCGACCCGGCCCGCCGCGCCCTGGCCGACGCCATGATCGGGATGGCCCACGCGCTCGGCATGTCCTCCCTGGCCGAGGGGGTCGACGACGGCGACGACCTGGCCGTCCTGGCCGAGCTCGGCTGCGAGTACGCCCAGGGCTACCTGCTCTCCCACCCGGTCGACGCCGCCGGGATCCTGGAGATCCTGACCGCTGCCGCCGCGGCCGACGCGGTCAGTGCCTGAACCCGCCGACGATCGCGGTCAGCTCCGACGCCAGCCGGGTCAGCTCGTCCGCCGCCTGCTGCGTGGTCCGGGCCCCGTCCGCGGTGGCGGCCGCCACGTCGGCGACCCCGCCGACGGTGACCGCCACGTCGCCGCTGTTGCCGGCCGCCTCCGCCACCGACCGGCTCATCTCGGCCGTCGTCGCGGTCTGCTCCTCCACCGCCGACGCGATCGTGGTCGTGTAGTCCCCGATCAGCCCGATCACCTCGGTGATCTCCGCGATCGCGGTGGCCGCGGCGCTGCTGGACGACTGGATCGCCGAGATCCGGGCGGTGATCTCCTCGGTCGCCTTCGCGGTCTGCTGGGCCAGCTCCTTGACCTCGCCGGCCACCACCGCGAACCCCTTGCCCAGCTCACCGGCGCGGGCCGCCTCGATCGTCGCGTTCAGGGCCAGCAGGTTCGTCTGCTCGGCGATGCTGGTGATCAGCTTGACCACCTCACCGATCTCGGCGCTCGCCTCCCCCAGCTCGGCGACCTGCGCGTTGGTCCGCTCCGCCACCGACATCGCCTTGGTGGCGACCTGCGCGGCCTGCCCCGCGTTCGAGGCGATCTCGGTGATCGAGGCGCTCATCTCGTCGGCGCCCGCCGCGATCGACTGCACCCCCGCGTTGACCTCCTCGGAGGCCCGCGACGCGTGGGTCGCCTTGCTCGCCGCGTCCCCCGCGCCGGCCTGCAGCTGCGCGGCCACCGCGGCCAACTCCTCGGCCGCCGCCGACAGGCTGACCGCGGTCCGGGACATGTCGACGCCGATCACCGACCGCAGCCGGCCGGTGGTCGCGTTCAGGGCGGCGGCGAGCTGCCCCACCTCATCCTTCGAGTGCACGTCGACGGTCGCCGTCAGGTCGCCCTGCTCGACCCGGCGCAGCGCGGCCACCACCCGGGACAGCCCGCCGCTCACCGACCGGGCCACGTAGAAGCCGATTCCCAGCGCCAGCACCATGCCGACGACCAGGATGACGATCAACTGCGTACGCGCCGACAGGTACGCCGCCTGGGCCTGGTCGGCGCCGGCCGTGCCCTCCTTCTTCTGGATCTCCCCCAGCGCGCCGAGGGCGTCACTGACCTTGTCGAAAGCCGGGTCGAAGACGGTGTTCTCGGCCTTCGCCGCGTCGGCGGTCCGCTGCTCCCGGCTGGCCGGCAGCACCTGGTCGTCGGCCGCCGCGTACATCTCGGCGAGCGCGGACTCGAACTGCTCCCGGACCGCCGCCTCACCCTCTGCGGCCGGCGTCTTGAGGTATTCGGACCACGCCGTCTCCAGTTCCTCACGGAACTGGGTGATCTCCTGGTCCCGCTCGGCCATCTCCGCCGGGTCGGTCGCGATGACGTGCCGCAGGATCGTCGCCCGGACCTCGTTGGCGAGGCCGTCGACGTCGGCCAGCCGTACCGCCGGGATCAGGTTGCGCTCGAAGATGCCGCCACCGGCCTCGTCGACCTCGCCCAGCTTGATGACACCGACCGTGCCGGCGACGGCCGCCGCGAATGCGGCGACCAGCACCGTGCACAGCACCTTCATCAGAACCGGCAGATCAGCCCAGCCACCCTTGCGCGCCATCGGCCCACCCCCGGTATCCAGTCAATACCGAAATCTCTGCCGAAACCTGGAAATTCAGGCTCCCGCCTCGTCGAGACGCGTCAACTGGGCGGCGTCGAGCTTCACCCCCAGCGCGGGCACCAGGTTTTCGAACTGCTCCGGGGTACGCGGCCCGATCAGCGGCAGCACCGGCGGCTCCGACCGGTGCAGCAGCCACGCCAGCACCAGCTGGTTCGGGGTGATCCCCAGCTCGGCGGCCAGCTCGGTGACGACCCGCAGGCGGGCGTCGGCGTCCGGGCCCGCGTAGGACTCCATCATCCAGTGCTCGGCCCGCCGCGCCGGATCGTCGTAGATGCCCTTCACGATCGGCGAGTAGGCGACCAGCGTCAGGTCACGGTGCTCGGTCAGGTAGTCCATCTGCTCGTCGTCGACGATCGACGCGGTGCTCAGGCCCGCCCGGCGCCGCAGGTAGGAGTGCTGCTGCTGCAGCGCCACCGGCGCCGGCCAGCCGTGCCGGTCGCACAGCTGCCGGATCCGCTCCAGCCGCCAGGTCCGCACGTTCGACCAGCCCAGGTGGCGCACCTTGCCGGCGGACACCAGGCCGGCCAGCGCCTCCAGCGTCTCCTCCAGCGGTGTCGCCCGGTCGTCGACGTGCACGTAATAGAGGTCCACGTGGTCGACCCCGAGCCGCCGCAGGCTCCCGTCCAGCGCGTGCCGCAGCGTGTCCGCCCCGGCGCCGGCGAAGGTCCGTCGCGCCAGCTCCCAGTTCGCCGTGCCGTCGGCCGCCCACAGCTCGGGCGAGAACTCCGGCACCGCCGAACCCTTGGTGGCCAGGAAGATCTCGTCCCGGTTGCCGCGCGCCCGCATCCAGCGGCCCAGCAGCTCCTCGCTCTCACCGCCCCGGCTGCCCGGCGTCGACCACCACTCGTAGCAGTCCGCGGTGTCGAGGAACGAACCGCCCAGCTCCCGGTAGCGATCCAGGATCCGGACCGCCTCCGGCTCCGCGGTGGCGCTGCCCATCTGCATCGCCCCGAGCGCCAGGCTGCTGACCTGCTCGCCGGTCCGTCCCAGTTCGATGGTTCCGATACGCGTTGTGCTCATGGCATCGACGCTAGGACCTGGAGCGCGCTCCAGGTCAAACCCCGCCGCCGACCTTTTCGGCGGCACGGCGGCCCAGCAGGCGCTGGGCCGGCACCGCGGCGCCGGTCAGCACCGCCGCGGCCAGCCAGCCCGCGCACAGGCCGGCGAGGGGACTGCCGGCGAACGCGACACCGCCCAGATAGCCGAGCAGCACCGCCTGGCAGGTCCAGAGCAGACCGCCGGCCAGGGTGCACGCCACGAACCTCGGGACCGGGAAGGCGACCGCGCCGGCGGTGTAGGCGGCCACCGATCGTACCCCCGGAAGATGTCGGCCGAAGACCAGCAGAAGCGGGCCGTGCCGCCGCATCACCGCGACCACCCCGTCGTGCAGTGCGGCGCCGCGGCGGCCTCGCCGCAGGCGGCGGGTCACCGCCGGCCCACTGCGACCCCCGATGCGGTACGCCAGAAGGTCGCCCCCGAGCACTCCGGCGGTCGCGGCCGCCAGCAGCGCCAGGACCTGGACCGGCCGTCCGTTCCCGGCCATCGCCACCCCGCCGGCCACCACGATCGTCTCGCCCGGCATGAACGGCAGCAACGCGTCCAGCACGACGAGCGTGAACACGGCCACCAGCGCCCAGCCGCCCAGGGCCGGAAGATCGACGTGCGGCATCGGCTCCTCCCCCACTGCCGTCGAACCCCACCGCTGTCGAACGCTCGCAGCTGCGGGCAGCGGGTCAGTGACATCCACGGATACGCCGCACGTCAACCCCGTGACCGGCCGCCCGGCGTCCTGTGCCGGTCCCGGGCGGACGAGCGGAGCGAGGCCGCCGACATCGCCAGCACCGCCACCGCGCCGGCCAGCGGGGCGAAGGCGAACGCGTGCCGGAGGCCCTCTCCGGCCAGCGGCCCGACCACGGCCGCTCCGGCCGCGCTGCCCACCGTGAACGCGGTGATGATCCAGGCGAAGGCCTCGACGGCGGTGCCCGGCGGGGTGAGCCGGTCGGCGCTGAGGAAGACCGCGGTGAGCAGCGGCGGCAGGGACAACCCGCTGACCGCGAGCAGCACCGCCATCGGCGCCGGTCCCGGCACGAGCAGCAGCGGCAGGTATCCGGCGGCGAACGCGGCCGCGGTCAACGGCAGCCGGCCCGGGCCGCCCGGCCGGACCCGGGTGTAGAGCAGGCCACCGGTCAGGGCGCCCACGGCCTGCGCGGCGAGCAGCCAACCGCTGAGCGAACGGTTCCCGGCGGCCTCGGCGTAACCGGTGACGACGACCGGCAGGCTGCCGACGGCGGCGCCCGCGCAGACGACCCCGGCGACGATGACGGCGAACCGGGGCACCCGCAGCGGCCCGGCCCAGTGCCGGGCGCCCGCCTCGCCGCGCCAGGTCCGCACCACGGGCGTCAGGGCGAACCCGGCGACACCGGCGAGCTGGAGCACGGCCATCACCAGGAGCCCGGCGGCCGGGCCGGCGAGACCGGCGGCGGCGAGCGTGACCAGCGGTCCGGTCACGTAGATGACCTCCTGGACGGCCAGGTCCAGCGAGTACGCCGCGGCCACGTGCTCGCCGGGGACCAGCGCCGGCCAGAGGGCGCGCAGGCACGCCTCCAGCGGCGGTGTCCCGAACCCGGCGACGATCGCGCCCCCGATCATGACCGGGATGTGGTGGCCGCTCGCGGCGACGGCGGCGAACCCGGCCGCGGACAGCAGCGCGGACCCCCACAGCACCGGCGGTTGCCGCCACCGGTCGACGATCCGGGCGAGCAGCGGGGCGCTGACCGCCATGCCCGCGGTGTACGCCGCGACGACCAGCCCGGCGAGGGTGAGGCCGTGCGCCTCGCGGGCGTGCAGGAGCAGGGCGAGCGGGGCGGCGGCCATCGGCAGACGGCCGGTCTGGCTGGAGACGAGCAGGGCACGCACGTGTTTCGCGCGCAGCACGATGCCGAGTGGGGACATGACGGACGGCTCCGGGAGATTCGACGCTGACGGGTGGCGGGGAACAGCGCGCGCGTCAGGGAGCGAAGTCGGCCCGGTCGTGGTCGTTGCCGTACAGCGGCAGGTCAGGCGTCATCCACCGCGCGTAGGCGGCGGCGATGGCCTGGACCGGGTTCACTCCCGCACCCTAAGCCATCGGCGGACGGCGCGCGTCGCCCGTACGCCGTCCTCGGTGTGGTCGAGCAGTCGCCGGGCGGCGACCGGATCGCCCGGCCGGGCCGCCGCATGCCGTTGCTCCGGGCCGCAGATCGCCCCGCGGGGTTCGGCGGCCCGATGCCCGCACGCCTCCGGCATCCGCCGGTAGTGGACCGGCTGCAGCAGGTCCTGTCACGCGGCGGACCCGACCTGGTGATCAGTGCCCGGACGGACATCGACCGTCACCGGCTCATCCGGCCGGACCGCCCGGGACCGCTGGGTCAGCACGACGAAGACCAGCACGATCAGCGCCGCCGCGACCGATGCGAGGCCGACCCGCTCGTTCAGCAACAGCGCCGACCAGAGCAGGGTGAGCACCGGCTGCGCCAGCTGGATCTGGCCGACCCGGGCGATCCCGCCCCGGGCGAGCCCCGCATACCAGGCGAAGAAACCGAGGAACATCGACACCACGGTGAGGTAGCCGAACGCCGCCCAGCCGGCCGGGCCGGCATGGGGCGGGCGGGCGGCGGTCGCGGCGAGCGTCAGCGGCACGGTCACCGGCAGTGCCACGATCAGAGCCCAGCAGATGGTACGGGCGCCGCCCAGCTCCCGGGCCAGCACGCCACCCTCGGCGTAACCCAGCCCGCACAGGCCGACCGCCGTGAGAAGAAAGAGGTCGGTGACCGTCACGCCGCCGCGTACCGTGCCGCTGAGCAGCAGGAACGTCAGCACCGCGCCGAGTCCGCCGCCGCTCGCGAGCCAGAACAGCGGCCGTGGCCGCTCCCCCGCCCGGAGCACGGCCAGCACCGCCGTGGTGGCCGGCAGCAGGGCGATGACGACCGCGCCGTGCGCCGAGGTCTGACTGGTCAGCGCCAGCGACGTGAACAGCGGGAACCCGGCCACCACCCCGAGCGCCACGACCGTCAGGCGTCGCCACTGCGCCCGGGTGGGCCGGGGCGCACGGCTGAGCCACAGGTATCCCGCGGCCAGAGCGGCGGCCCCGACCGCCCGCCCGAACGCCACGAACCACGGATCGAGCTGCTGCACCGCGACCCGGGTCATCGGCAGCGACATGCTGAACGCGAGCACTCCCAGCGCGCCGAGTGTTATCGCACTGGCGGCGGTAGCGCTACTCTTGTCTCTCATGTTCAACAGTAACGCAGCCGCGCGGGTCGTCCAAGAGCTGCGCGGCCTCGCGGGGGCCGCGCCGGCCGGGACACGACTGCCGTCGGTGCGCGAGCTGACCGCACGACACCAGGCCTCGCCCGTCACCGTCGCCGCCGCGATCCGCCAGCTGGTTGCTGAAGGGCTGGTGGAGACACGTTCCGGGCGGGGGACGTTCGTCGCGGCCCGCTCCGCCGCGCCGTCGTCACCGCCGGACATGTCGTGGCAGACGGTGGCGCTCGGTCCCCGCCGCTTCGGCGAGGAGGAGATGCAGGCGTTACTGGCGTTACCGCCGTCCGGCGCGATCCCGTTGACCGGCGGCTATCTGGACGCGCACCTTCAGCCGGCGGCCGCCCTGGGCGCGGCGCTCGCCCGGGCCGCCCGCCAGCCGGCCGCCTGGCAGCGGGGCCCCGTCGAGGGCCGGGAAGACCTCCGGTCCTGGTTCGCCCGCGAAACCTCCGCACCCACCCCAATCCCCTCCGATCCCGGGCTCCGGGCGGAGGACATGGTGATCTGCTCCGGTGGGCAGGCGGCGCTGTCGTCCACGTTGCGTGCGCTGACCGAGCCCGGCGACACGCTGCTCGTCGAGTCGCCCACCTATCTCGGCGCGCTGGCCGCCGCGCACGCCGCCGGGCTGCGGGTGGTTCCCGTCCCCGCCGACCGCGACGGGGTGCTACCGGATCAGCTGGCGGCGGCGTTCACCCGGACCGGTGCGCGGCTCTTCTACTGCCAGCCGCTGTATGCCAACCCGACCGGCGCCACCCTGTCCCCGGCCCGGCGGCCCGCGGTGCTGGCCGCCCTCCGGGAGGCCGGGGCGTTCCTCATCGAGGACGACTACGCCCGCGACCTGACGATCGACGGCGACCCGCCACCGCCGCTGGCCGCTTCCGACCCCGGCGGCCACGTGATCTACCTGCGTTCGCTCACCAAGTCGGCGGCTCCCGGCCTCCGGGTCGCCGCGCTGGGCGCCCGCGGCCCGGCCGGCGCCCGCCTGCGCGCCGCCCGCCTCCTCGACGACTTCTTCGTGGCGGGCCCGTTGCAGCAGGCCACCCTCGAATTCGTCACGAGCCCCGCCTGGCATCGTCACCGCCGCACGCTACGGACCGAACTCCGCACCCGCCGCGACGCCCTGCTCACCGCCCTCCACCGCCACCTGCCGCACCTGGTCCCGCCCACCGTCCCCGCGGGCGGCCTGCACCTGTGGACCCCACTCCCCACCGGAGCCGACGACGTGGCCGTGGCCACCGCCGCAGCCACCGCCGGCGTGGTCGTCCTCCCCGGCCGTCCCTGGCACGCCGCCGAGCCCCCGGGCCCCCACCTGCGCCTCACCTACGCCGCCGCGCCCCCGTCCGCCATGGACGAAGCCGTCCGCCGCCTGGCCACGGTCGTCCCGGTCACCCGGCCTTGACCAATTCAGCACCACGCCCGGTGATCGAACCCGGTGCACACCCCGGCCGGCCACGACCCGTCGGGCCACCCGGCCCCAGCCGGCCCACCGCCCCGGTGGCCGAGATCAGCGAACCGCGGCAGACCACCACACACCCCATCGCCCGGCCCGGAACGAATCACCACCACTTCCGACGGCAAACCGGCCGAGGGCAACGAGCCGTCATCGCCTTCGGGCGGCACGACCGGGGCCGGCGGAGGTGCGACGGGGAACGGCGACTCCGGGGCGCCGGGGCGCGGGCGGGCTCGGGCAGGATGGCGGGCATGAAGGCTGAGGAGGCGCCGTTTCCGGCGTCGTGGTGGGGTACCGGGATGGCGTCGGCGGGCGTGGCGGCCCGGCCCGACGTGGGGACCTACGGGAAGTACTCGTTCGCGGAGTTGCCGCCGCTGCCGTTCGCGTTGAGCGGTGACTTCGGGTGGCTGCGCGAACAGAGGGCCCACGAGGAGTGGGCGATCAACGCCGACGGCGGGACGGAGGAGGAGCTTCCGCTTCTGCGGTCCGCGTGCGAGGCTGCCGGGCCGGCGCTGCCGGATTCCTTCGTACGGTTCATGAGCGACCCGCACCTGCAGGAGCGAGTCCGGTCGTCCACCGCCTGCTACCTGGACCTGGACGTCGGCCCGGTGCCGTCACCGACCGGGAAGGGGCACCTCGTCCGGTTCCTCGCCGACCAGCAGGGCTGCCTGTACTGGTATCTCTACCTCACCGAGGACGGCTCCGAACACGCGGTGGTCTGCACTGTCGACCTCTACGAGCACGGCGAGGAACCGGCCGGGGATCCCGACGAGATCGAGTTCTGTGCGGAGTCGTTCGAGGCGTTCATCTGCCGTTACTGGCTGGAGAACGAGATCTTCTTCGCCGAGGACGACGAGGACGAACTACCGGCGGTGGCCGCGGAGTACCTGAACCTCTACCGCGCCTGACCGGCGACATCGGCCGGCCGGCGTGGCGGTGACGCCACACCGGAACCTCGACGTCGCTGGCCGACGGCCATCGGCCGGCCAGGCACGGCGGTGGCGCCACACCTGAGCCTCCGCTGCGCCCGCCGACCGGCCGGATCAGGTCCCGCAGAACGTGCGATACGTGCCGAACTCCGGTGGCGCCGGCTCCGCGAAACGGGCAAGGCCGGGCCGCTCGTCGAACGGTGAGGTGATCGCGTCGAGGAGCCGGTGGAGCGGGCCGAGGTCACCGTCCGTGGCCGCGGCCAGGGCCTCCTCGACCAGGTGATTACGCGGGATGTAGACCGGGTTGACGCGTTTCATGGCCTCGGTGTCGGGGTCGAGGCTCCGCCACCGCCGGATCCAGTCGCCGAACTCGTCGCCGGCCGCATCCGGGTTGCGGAAGAACGACGTGAAATCGGTCCGGTGGGCCTTGAGCAGCGCCAGCAGATCCTCGGTGAGCGACGTCAGCGCGGCATCGTCGATCGCACTCCCGGTCAGGCCCAGCTTGGCGCGGAACCCGTGGAGCGTGGCCGACGCATACCGGCCGCGGAACTCCTCCAGCGCCCCGGTGGCCTTGGTGATCGCCTGCTCCGGATCGTCGTCGAGGAGCGGGAGCAGGGCCTCCGCCAGGCGGGCGAGGTTCCACTGGGCGATGGCGGGCTGATTGCCGTAGGCATACCGGCCGCCCTCGTCGATCGAGCTGAACACCGTGGCCGGATCGAACGCATCCATGAACGCGCACGGGCCGTAGTCGATGGTCTCCCCGGAGATGGTCATGTTGTCGGTGTTCATGACGCCGTGGATGAACCCGGTCAGCATCCAGCGCGCGATCAGCTCGGCCTGCGCGCCGACGACCGCCCGGTAGAGCCCGAGCGCGTCCCCCGCCTCCGGGTGGTGCCGGTCCACGGCGTGCGCGACCAGCCGCCCGAGCAGGGCGTCGTCACCGGTGGCGCGGGCGAACTGGAAACTGCCGACCCGCAGGTGGCTCGCCGCGACGCGCACCAGGATCGCGCCGGGCGCCAGATTTTCCCGGACGATGCTCCGGCCCGTCGCGATCACCGCGAGCGACCGGGTCGTCGGGATGCCGAGCGCGTGCATGGCCTCGCTGACCACATACTCGCGCAGCATCGGCCCGACCGCCGCGAGCCCGTCGCCGCCACGGGCGAACGGTGTCCGCCCCGAGCCCTTGAGGTGCAGGTCACGGCCGCCGATCTCGCCGAGCAGCAGCGCCCGCCCGTCGCCGAGACGTGGCGAATATCCACCGAACTGGTGCCCGGCGTAGGCCTGCGCGACCGGAACGGCGCCCTCCGGCAGCCGGTTGCCGGTGAGGAACGCGAGCCCGTCACCGGTGCGCAGCCACGCGGGGTCGAGGCCGAGCTCGACGGCGAGCGCGTCGTTGAGCACGAGCAGCCGTGGCTCGGCCACCGGCGCGGCCTGCCAGGACACCGCCATCTCGGGCAGCTCGTCGGCGAAGCGGTGGCCGAGGGCGACGACGGGTGCGGATACGTCACTCACGCGGCCAACGGTACGTCGCCGGATGCCCGCCATCCCGTCACCGCCACCGTGGGTCGAATCACCGAAACCTCATGCGGCGCGGGCGAGTGCGGCCGTGAGGTCGCCGAGGGCGGGCCGACGCCGCGGATCGGGGTGGAGCGCCCCCGCCAGCATCTCGTCCAGGCGGCCCCACTCCGGCCGCAGCAGCGCCACCGGCAGGGGGTCCGCGCCCGGAGCCTCCCCGGTCACGAGGTGATAGGCGATCGCCGCGAGCTGGTGGACATCGGTCGCCGGACCGACCACCGCGCGTCGCTGCTCCGGCGCCCGGTAGGCATCGACACCCTCGCCGGCCTCCGGCGGCGCCGCCGCCAGCCCCGCGTCCCGCAGCCACATCCGGTCCCGCGACGCGAACAGCACCTCCGGTCGCAGCGCGCGATGCGCTCGTCCCGTTCGATGAAGACCTTCGAGGGTACGCCCGACCAGCGCAAACCCACGCAGCACCGCGGCGAGGGCCCGCCCCGGCAGCGGCGGCCGCCCGTACAGCTCGGTCAGCGCCACCCCGGGCGGCACCGCGGTGGCGAACGTGAACGCGTCCCGCTCCTCGAACCGGAACACGACCCGCGGCAGCCCCGCCACCTCGCCGTGCAGACGGGCCTCCACCTTCAGCTCGGCCCGCCGCTGATCGGCGCCGGGCGCACCCCGGAACACGTCGAGCCGGACGAGCCGTACCTCGCGGCCCCGCCCGCTGCCCTGCCGCGCGTCCGCACGCAGCACCCGGTAGCCCTCGTCCAGCGCGACGACCTCGTCGAACGCCCGCACAGAGAAGATCTCGCCGCCGGCCCGGACCTCACGGCGCCTCGAATACATATCGACACCAGTCGACAACACGCGGTCACCATAGGCCTCCCGCCCCTCCATGGCAACCCAGGGTGACCACACCATCACCGCGTTTCCGGGCGGCCTCCCCGGGTACGCCGTTCGCCGTGACCCCGGACGTGGTGGTGGTCGGGCAGCTGGCCCGCGACCTGGTGCTGCAAGTCGACGAGATGCCCCCGGCCGGGGCCGCCGCCGACGTGCGGCTGCGCCGGGAGATGCTCGGCGGCAAAGGCGCCAACCAGGCCGTCGGCCTCGCCCAGCTCGGTGTGCCGGTGGCGCTCGTCGCGGTCTGCGGCGACGACCGGGCCGGCGACGAGCTGCTGGCCCAGGCCGTACGGGACGGTGTCGACGTGTCGGCGGTGACACGCCGCCCGGGCACCACGACCGCGCTGATCGTGGAGGCGCTCGACAGCGACGGGCAGTGGCGCTACCTGCAGCATCTGCCGGAACTGCTCACCGCCGCCGACGTCGACCGCGCCGCCGGACGGCTCCGGTCGGCACGGGCCGTGCTCGTCCAGTTGCAGCAGCCCGCGGAGGCGGTGTCGGCCGCCGCCGGCCACGGGCGGGCCGGGGATGCGCTCGTGGTGCTGGACGGCGTACCCGATGAGAAGCTCTTGCCCCTCTCCGATGTGCTCCGTGCCGACGAGCAGGAGGCCCGGCTGCTGACCGGCGCCGACGATCGCGAGGCCCTGCGGGCGGCGGCGCACGACCTGCTGGACGCCGGCCCGGGCCTGGTGGCGCTGGGCCTGCCGGACGGCAACCTGTTCGCCTGGCGGGACCGCCGGTGGGGCGCCGGCGAGCTGGTGCTGCCACTCACCGACGAGAAGGTGGCCGACACCACCGGCGCGGGCGACGCTTTCACCGCGGCCCTGACCGCGGCGCTGCTGCGCGGCGACCCGCCGGAGGAGGCGGCGGGGTTCGCGGTGCGGGCCGCCGGCCTGACCGTCCGCCACCCGGGCGGCCGCCCCGACCTGACTCGGCTCAGGACCGGGGGACCGGCCGGAAATAGCCGCCGGTGACCTGCGCGGGCGTGGCGTCGGCCAGCGCCGGCGTGGCGACCCCGAACGGGCCCGACCGGTTCGATGTGAGCGTCGGCTGCCGCCCCTCGACGACGAGCCGGTGCAGGCTTCGCAGGGACCGGGCGACGTCCTCCTCCGCGATGTAGGTGTCGTTCCCGAGGACGCTCTGGGCGTTCAGGATGTTGGCGGCGACGCCCGTGGCCGTCTCCGCGGCCAGCTCCAGCTTCGTCTTCTCCTCGTCCGGGGCACCAGGCCGTTCAGGATGGTTCCGCTGACATCGACGATCACGGCGCCGGCCAGCACCGCGGCGGGACCGGTCACCAACCCGCCGACGGCGGTGCCCACCGCGCACATCGCGATGGAGGCCCACTTCATCACGTCGGCGCCGGTACAGGCGCCGTTGCTGAGCTGCTGGGTCGCCTTGATGCCGGTATCGAGCATGTTCAGCACCGAGCGGCGCATCCGGATGTGGATGATCTTCGCGCCCTCGATCGCCTGGCGCGTGCACCTGATCACCTCTCGGTGGTTGGGTATCACCGTCTCCAGCGGGGTGACGAAGTTGTCGATGAAGTTGTCCTTGAACGCCCCGTCCCAGAACTTCAGGTCGTCGCGGACGTCGTTGATCCGCGCGAGCGCCGGGGAGGTCCCGGTCCAGGCTCCGTTGGCGTTGGCGGCGCCGTCCAGTGACCCCTCGATCGTGGCGAGGGCGTCGATGATCGGGTCGAGCGCGTCCGGGTCGGGTGCCAGGAACCGCTCGAACGACGGCACCACCCACTCGTAGTCCTGGGTGGAGACCTGCTGCCGGTACCGGTCGACCTCGGCCGTGTCGATCGGGATGCCGTCCCACTCACCGGGGTGTGCGTTCGCCCATTTGTCGTTCACCGCCCGCGCCCACGACGTGGCGTCCTCGAGCGTCTGGCGGATCAGCTCCCGCTTCAGTTTGCCGGCCCTGTCGCGTACCGCCCGCTCGAATGCCTGCCCGGCGAGGTCGGCCGGGGTGACCAGATCGGTTGTCGCCATGACGCCTCCTTCGGGCCGGTCGTGTCCGGCTCAGGCCGTCGGGTAGGGCGCGCCGGGGTCCTCGCCCGAACCCGCCAGCGGCGGGTTGGAGGCCGGATCCGCCGTGTCGAGATTCCGCGGATCGGCGAGGTGCTCGCGCAGCAGATCGGCGTTGGCGATGTCCATGTCGAGGTAGGCCTGGGTCGCGTTGCGCACTCCCTGGGCGGCGTCCAGCACCGTGGTCCCCACGTGCTCGGTCATGGCCTGGAGCTCCGCGCGCATCACCTCCCAGGCGCCGCCGATCGCGCTGGTCATGACACTCGAACCGGGATGGGCGGGCGCACCCGCCCGGAACGTGCCGGCGCCGCCCCGCGACCCACCGAGCAGACGGTTGGCGTCGTAGAAGACGTCGGCCACCCGCGGCAGATGCACCTCCGACACCCGCCACAGGCGGAACAGATCACCACCGGTCACTTCGGCCGCCATGTCGTCGTCACCCCGTTCGATCAGTCAGGCCCGCCGCCGGCGGACGATCCAGATGAGGAGAGCCACGAGCACGATCGCCAGCGCACCGCCGGCCGCCCATCGCCACATCGGTCCGGCGGCCTCCTCGTCGCCGGCCGGGCCGGAAGCCGTGACCGGCGTCGAGAAGATCCGGCTGCCGACGGTGTCGACCAGGTAGAGCGGGCCGGCCGGTGCCGCGCCGGCGGCGACGGCGAGCGGATCGCGGGCGCCGAAGGGATCCGCCGGCAGGTCCGCCACCGTGCTGACCGTGCCGTCGGCGTGCAGCCGCCGGACCGCCCGCCGTGCGTTGTCGACGAGGTAGACGCCGTCCGCACCGGCGCTGACCGCGATGGCGCCGAACGGCGACGCGTTCGGCCGAGCCTCGTCGGCCCTCCAGCCGGCGCCCGCCGACTCGACGATCGTCGCGACTCTCCCACCGTGCAGGCGGCTCAGCATGGACGACGCGCTGACGATCCAGACGTCGCCGGAAGCGTCGGCGGCCAGGCCGACGGGGAGGCCGACGGGTGTGGAGACCGGCCGGCTGCCGGCGCCGGGCGGAAGCTCGACGATGCGATTGTTCTCCCGGTCGGTTAGGCAGAGGACGCCGTCGCCGGTCACCGCGAGCCCGTTGATGGTGTTGATCGGCCCTCCGAGGACGCCGGGATCCGCGCGGACGGTGACGGCGCCATCCGGGGCCAGCGCGTAGACCCGCGACACCGTGCTGTCGGCGATGAAGAGCGTGCCGTCACCGGCGAGAGCGATCGCGTTGGGGGATCCCAGGCCGATGCCGATGCCGGTCGCGCCGGGCGTCAGCGGCAGCTTCGGCACCGTGGACGTGCCGTTCCCGGCCACCGTACGGATGACGCCGTCCCGGCCGATCGCGCGGACCCGGCGATTGACCATGTCGGCGACGTACAGGGTCCCGTCGGCGCCGACCACGGCAGCCGTCGGCTTGTTCAGCGCGGCTTCGGTGGCCGGCCCGCCGTCTCCGCTGAACGCGGCACGCCCCGCACCGGCCACCAGCGTCGGCGCGGCGCCGCCGGGTTGCGCGAACGCCGGACCCGGCGCCCCGAGCGCCAGGGCCGCCAGAGTCGCCAAGGCGGCGGCACGTTTCCTCATCACATTCGAGGTGTACCACTGGAACCCGCCGGTAGGTTCACCTGAATCGATGAAAAGTGTTGATCAAGCTGGGAGAACGTGGATCACATGTGGAACGGCGAGGTCGATCTCGGCGAACGGCTACGCGCGCTGACGGTGACCGCCACATCCCCGGACGGCGGCATCCGGGCGACGGTCACCGGGGACAACCGGCTGTCGCTGCGCTTCCGCCCGGGGACCTATCGGTGGTACGACGAGCGCGGGCTGTCCCGCCAGCTGTCGGGCCTCGGCACCGTCACGTGGGTGGCCTGGATCCGGCAGCGCGAGGAGGTCATCCGGCTCGCGTCGGGCCGGAGCCGCAGCGAGGCGGAGCAGAGCCGGCAGCGTCATGACGATCCGGGCCGACGCGAGTTCGCCGAGCAGCTGCGCCGGCTGGAGTGTGCCGGCCGATCCGCCGGCCACGCGGTGCGGATCAGCCTCTCCGGCGCCGCGCGCTGGCAGGTCGAGATCGCGGAGGGGACGCTCGGCGCCCGGACCGAGCAGGCGTTCGCCGACGAGGTGGTAACCGCCTTCGACGACCTCATCCGCGATCGCACCGCCCAACTGACGCTCCTGCGGGCCGCGCACTTCGACATCGGTGTGCCGGGAGCCTGGATCCGGCGGGCGACCGGGACGGGCTGAGTGTCAGCGGGTGCCGCAGAAGCGGTGCAGCTCGTCCGAGGCGTTCGGGTCTATCCACTCGAAGGTGCCGCGCAGCAGGTCGGCCCGCTGGTCGACGGTGGTCACCGCGGCGGTCAGCTCGCCCCACGGCATGGTCACGTGCAGGAGGGTTCGCTCTATGCCGTACGGCAGGGACGGCAGATTGTCCTCCGTGGTGGCGCGCAGCAGCAGGCCCGAGGTGGAGATGTCCTCGACACGGCCGGTGACCGGGATCAGGTGGCGGCCGTCGAGGTTCTCGATCTGGGCGGTGCCCACGGCGGGGTAGGTGCCGGGGCGCCGGGTCGACGCGCGGCGCTGGACGACATCGGTGGGGGCGTCGCCGATCACGGTGAGCTGGTCGTTGCGGAGCTCGGTCTCGACCCAGGTCACGCCGGAGGAGGTGACCAGCTCCAGGATGCCGATGCGGCGGACTCCGGGACCGTCGAGGCTGAGGACCGGGATCGGCGGCAGGTCGGCCAGGAACGGCGCGGCCACCTCGGCGAGGGAGACCAGGACGATCGGCTGCGTACCAGGGCAGCGCAGCGTCAGACTGCTCCCCGCCGGCACGGTGATCATCATTCCCCCCGGTGAAACGCCGTCGACGAACCGCACGTTACCGGCCCACGAACGGCGTTTCCCGGAATATCCGAAATGCCGGGACACCAACCGCTTCCCGCACCCGGCCCCGGCCCCGCACCCGGCCCCGGCCCCGCACCCGGCCCCGGCCCCGGCCCCGGCCTCGCGACCGGCCTCGCGCCCGGGAAACGATCGGGACTGTCAGTGCTCCGGCAAGCGGATGTCGTCGACCTTGACCGTGCACTCGCTGACGTGCAGCCCATACCGCTCGACCGCCTCGATCACCACCGTGCGCACCGCCGCGGTGACGTCCGCGACGACCTCGCCCGCCGAGATCACCAGGATCACCGTGATCTCCACGTCGGTGCCGTCCACCTTGGCCCACACGCCGCGGGTGGAGTCGCCGACCTTGTCCAGGCCGATCTTGTCGAGCACCGAGTTGAAGAACCGGGCCACATCGCCACCGAGCTCCACGACGCCGGGCACCGACCGAGCCGCCGCCGAGGCGATCTTCTCGATCACCTCCCGCTCGAACTTGGTCTCCCCCCGGAACGCCGCGACCTCGATCACCTCGGCGCCACCGTGCTGCGGCGGCACGGCCGGGACCACGGCCGGCAGGTAGAACTCCTGCGTCCGGTCCGCGTGGAACTCGGCCTCGTCACTCATATCCGTCCCTCTGCCCAACCCCGGTATCACAACGGCCCCGAGCCTACTAGTGAAACTTCCTCGACCCCGAGGCACACCACAGCCCATTTTCGGTACGGCACAGACCCTCCCCCACCCGCACCGATCCCGTCCCGCGGGCGCCCCGCGACCGGTGCGGAACGCCCGGACCGCAAGGCGCCTCACGGGTGCGGCGGTCCACCACCGGACCCACAACACTGTGCGGCTTGCGATGGTGTGTGAGACACAGTATGGTGAGTGACATGACAATGGATGCGACGCTCACCGGGCATCTGCAGGAGCTGCGCCGTGGCACGGTCGTCGTCGCGAGCCTCACCGTGCTCCGGGAGCCGGGGTATGGGTACTCGCTGCTCGAGACGTTGAGCGCGGCCGGCTTCGAGGTGGAGGCCAACACGCTCTACCCCCTGCTGCGGCGCCTGGAGGCCCAGGGCCTGCTGACCAGTGAGTGGAACACCGACGAGGCACGGCCGCGGAAGTTCTACCGCACCACCGAGCAGGGCGACGCCATCGCGGCGGCGCTGCGCGGCGAGTGGGCGCGGCTGGACCGAGCGATCGGCGACCTGGACACCCCCGCCGGCACCGAATCAGGGAGCGACCTGTGACCACCCTCATCGACCGCTACGTCTTCACCGTGCTGCGCCGGGTTCCCGAGCAGCAGCGATCCGACATCGAGCGCGAGCTGCGCACCTCCATCGACGACGCGGTCGACGCCCGGGTCGGCGCCGGGGCCGCCCACGACACCGCCGTCGAGCAGACGCTGACCGAGCTCGGCGACCCCGACCGGCTGGCCGACGGTTACGCCGACCGGCCCCGATACCTGATCGGCCCGGCCGTCTACCCGGCGTGGAAACGGCTGATCACCATGCTGCTCTCCGTCGTGCTGCCGATCGTGGTGCTGCTCACGGTGGTGGTGCGGGCGCTGGGCGACGCCACGTTCGGCGAGGTGGTCGGCTCGGCCGTCACCACGATCCTGACCGTCGGCGCGCACATGGCGTTCTGGTCGACGCTGACGTTCGCCCTGCTGGAGCGGGGCGGAGTGACCCGGGCGGGGCTGCCGCGCCGGCCGTGGACGCTGGACGACCTGCCCCGTTACGAGCCGGGTTTCCTGACGCCGGCCCAGCTGTGGTCGATGATCATCTGGCCGGTGCTGCTGATCGCCGCCCTGGTCCTGCAGCAGTTCACGTTCACCTCCGAGCCCGTGCTGGATCCGGCGAACTGGTCGTTCTGGTGGCCGTACCTCATCGCGGTCCTGATCTTCGAGGCTCTCTATGCGGTCTGGCTGTCGCGGCGCGGCGCCTGGTCGCGGACGGTGACCGTGGTCAACGCCGCCCTGGCCGTCCTGTCGGCCGGGCCGATCGTCTGGCTGGCCGCGACCGAGCGGTTCTTCAACCCGGCCTGGCTGGCCACCCTGAGCTGGGACGGCGCCGACCCGCTGCGCTGGCTGACCGGCATCGTCATCGTCATCGCGGTGGCCGGTGCGCTCTACGACATCGCCGAGGTGGCGGTCCGTGCCGAGCGGTCCCGCCGGGGCCTGCCGACGGCGGTTCCCGGCAGCGAGCCGCTGGTCTGACCCGGGTGGGGCGACAACCCTAAAGTCCCGCGCCGGGGTGCCGATTCTCGCGGCACCACCGGAGAAGGCCCGGCCACGGACGGCCGGGCCTCGTGGTCTGCGAAACCGCACACGGAAGAGCGGGAAGGACTCGAATCCCCATGACCTCATCACCACCGAACGTCCTTCTGGTACGGGCAGACCGCTGGAAGCCGTCGAACCCTCTACTCGAGAACGTGATCCGGAAGTACATCGACGAAGCCGAGCGGGAGGCCTGCGACCGGACCGGCAACAGCGGGACGATCATCGGCGGCGGCCTGGTGCTGGTCGGTTTCGGGATCGTCCTGGCGATGGGCACCGGCAACCCGCTCGCCGCGATCTTCGCGGTGATCGTGCTGGCCCTCGCCGGTCTCGCCTGGATGGGGGTCACCGCGCCGCCGCTGCGCGTCGATCCACTGCGGATCCTGGCGCCGATGGGCGGCCCCGGCAACCTGCCGGCCGGCTACCTGGTCCACCCGCTCGCCTGGAGGGCCGGCATGCCGGAGTTCCTGCGCGGCGTCCCGGAGCGCCGGCTGCGGATCGCCGTCGACCTGTGCCGGCGGCACCCGGGCGCGGTCACCGACCTGCTGAAGATGGTGGAGCGGTCGGAGCGCTGGGTCGCCGAGTGGCAGCCCGGCCGGGACTTCAGCCCGGCGGGCCGCGACGCGGAGGTCGTCATCTTCGCGAACCGCCTGATCGAGCACCAGCTCCGCAACGTCCCGGTCGGCTGACCGGGCGGCGCCCCCGGCCGACGCCGGGGGCGTCTCACTGTCCGGCGCCGGTGAGGGCCGGGTCGTCGAAGCCCTCGTCGGCCCGCTCCCGGCGCAGATGCGCCTCGGCGCGGCGGGCGATCGGCCCGGACTCCGCGGCCAGGCCCTGATACATCGCTTTCACCTGCTCGTACGGCCGGCCCGGCGGAAGCAGTGGCACGGCCGGGTCGGTGACGGCCTCGATGACGACGGGACGGTCGGCGCCGAGGGCGTCCTCCCACGCCGCGGCCATCTCGTCCGGACCGGTGACACGCACGCCGCGAAGACCGAGAAGGTCGGCCCACCGCGCGTACGGAACTCCGGGCAGCCGCTGCGAGCCGGGGAACCGGGGCTCGCCCTCGGTCTCCCGCTGCTCCCAGCTCACCTCGGCCAGGTCGCCGTTGTCGAGCACGCACACCACGAACCGGGGATCGGCCCAGTCCCGCCACCGGTCGGCGACGGTGACGAGCTCGGCGATCCCGCTCATCTGCATCGCCCCGTCACCGGAGAGCACGACCACCGGCCGGCCGGGTTCGGCGAGCTTGGCGGCCAGGCCGTACGGGATCCCGCACCCCATCGACGCGAGCGTGCTGGACAGGTGGGCCGGGACGCCGCGGGGCAGGCACAGGTGCCGGGCGTACCAGTAGACGACGGATCCGACGTCGACGGCGACCTGCGCGTCGGCGGGCAGCCGCCCGGACAGCGACCGGACCACGTGCTGCGGGTTGACCGGCTCGGCGACGGCGGCGGCCCGGGACGCGCCGATCATGTGCCAGCGGCGGGTCCACTCCTCGACCCGGCCGGCCCAGGCGCCGGGTTCCCGGGCGGGCAGCAGGGCGAGCAGGGCGCGTACCGTCTCCGCGGCGTCCCCGAGCAGCGGCACCTCGACCGGGTAACGGATGCCGAGCCGCCGCCCGTCGATGTCGATCTGCACGGCGCGCGCCTGGCCCGGCTTCGGGTAGAACTCGGTCCACGGGTCGTTGGTGCCGATCAGCAGCAGCGTGTCGCAGTGCCGCATCAGCTGGTCGCTGGCGGTGGTGCCGAGGTGCCCCATCACGCCGGTGTGCCGGGGCAGGCTCTCGTCGAGGACCGGCTTGCCGAGCAGCGACGCGGTGATGCCCGCCCCGAGCCGGTCGGCCAGTTCGCCGATCTCCGCCGCGGCCCGGTACGCGCCCTGCCCCACCATGATCGCCACCCGTTCGCCGGCGGCGAGCACGGCCGCGGCCTCCTGCAGATCCTCGTCGCGGGGCACGACGCGGGCGGGCCGCAGGCCGGGGCTGGTCACCAGCACGCCGTGCTCCTGGGCCTCCGGGTCGGGCGCCGGCGCCTGCTGCACGTCGTGCGGCAGGATCACGCAGGTCGGACTGCGGGTGGCCAGCGCGGTACGGAACGCCCGGTCGAGCAGCATCGGCACCTGCTCGGCGGTGTGCGCGGCCTGCACGAACTGGGCACACACGTCACCGAAGAGCCGGACCAGGTCGATCTCCTGCTGGTAGGCGCTGCCGAGAACCGTGGTCATCTGCTGCCCGACGATCGCGACGACCGGCTGGGAGTCGAGCCGCGCGTCGTAGAGGCCGTTGAGCAGGTGCACGGCGCCGGGGCCCTGAGTGGACAGGCAGACACCCACGCCACCGGTGTACTTGGCGTGCCCGACGGCCATGAACGCGGCCGCCTCCTCGTGGCGGGCCTGCACGAACTCCGGCTTCCCGGCCCGCCGCAACGCGCCGAGAACCCCGTCGATGCCGTCGCCGGAGTAGCCGAAGACCCGTGGCACACCCCAGGCCGTGAGCCGTTGCACCACCACGTCCGAGACCGTCTGCTCCGTCGCCATGCCCGCCGACTACCCGTGCGACGGCGAATCAACCGGCGTCACGTCACGAAAAGCCGGGCGTCACGGAAGGCTGGCATCGCCGAAGGCCGGCATCACCGAAGGCCGGCATCACCGGAGGCCGGCATCACTGAGGGCCGACGGCGGGGCGGATCCGGCGGCGGTCGTCGGGGAGACGCTCGGTGACGCCGGTACGGTCCAGCAGCTCCAGCAGGGGGACGGCGACGCGGCGGGTGGTGTCCAGGGCGCGGCGGGCCTCGCTCAGGGTGAACGGCTGGGGCAGGGCGGCCAGGACCCGTACCGCCAGGGTGGGGGTGTCCGGGGGAAGCAGGACGTTGCCGTCGAGCCGGACCGCGAGGCCGGCCCGGACGGCGGCGCCCACCTCGCGGGTTCCGAGGCCCAGCTCGGTGAGCCGGTGTGCCTCGGGTGCGGTGAACGGCCGGTCGGTGAGGTCGGCGAAGGCCCGCCGGACCGCGCCGGCGAGAGCGGCCGGCACGCCGGGGTCGCCGGCGGTGACCCGGCCGTCGCGGAGACGCAGTGGTGGCTGGACCAGGGCTTCGACGAGCGCGCGGTCGGGCAGCCCGAGCCGGTGGCGCAGCGCGTCGAGGGGCGCGCCCGGTTCGAGCGGGTGATCGGTGGCGTGCCGGGCGACCTCGTCGGCGAGACGGCGGCGGAGTTCGTCCCAGTGGGCCGGGTCGGCGAGCCAGTCCCCGGCGACCGGCTCCACGTCGGCGGGCACACCCAGGCGCAGCAGGTCCTCGCGGCGGATCAGACGGCGACGGCGCAGCTCACCGGCCGGGTCGGCGGTGGCGCCCATGCCGGTCAGGTCGGCGGCGCGGCCGGCGGCGGCGCCCCGGCGGCCCAGCGTGGGCGGGTCGGCGTCGAGGACGGTGACGCCACCGGCGACGTGGTGACGGCCCGGGTCGCGCAGCAGCGCCCGGTCACCGAGGCGCAGCGGCAGCGGGCGGCCCAGCCGCAGCCGGGCGGTGTCCGTGCCGAGCGGCCGGACCCGGACCGGGACCGCCGCCGAGCCGGTGTGCAGGGTGACGGTGGCGGGCAGGTCGGCGACGGCGTCACCGTGGACGCGCACGTCGACGAGGCCGGTGAGCCGGAACCGGCCGGGCGTGAGCAGCGCCGCGCCCCGGGTGACCGAGTCGCGGTCGACGCCGCGCAGGTTGACGGCGACCCGGGCGACGGCGGCGACCTCGCCGGCCGGCGCGCCGAGGGACTGCAGGCCACGGACGCGGACGCGCCGGGGAGGGCCGCTGAGCCTCAGGTCGTCGTCGCTGCGCAGCCGGCCGGCGCCGCCGCGCTTCAGGTCGCCACCGGTGCGCAGCGGGCCCGCGCCGGTGAGTTCCAGTTCGTCGCCGGTGCGCAGCAGCCCGGCGCCGAGGGTGCCGGTGACGACGGTGCCGGCGCCGCGGATGGTGAACGCCCGGTCGATCCAGAGCCGGACCGGGGCGGTGGTGTCCGATGCGGGCAGTGCGGCGGTCAGCCGGTCGAGGGCGGCACGCAGGTCGTCGAGGCCCGCGCCGGTGTGCCCGCTGACCGCGACCGCCTCGACCGTGCCGAGGGAGGTGGCGGCGATCCGGGCGGTGGCGTCGGCCAGAGCCGAGCCGGGGCCGGCCAGGTCGCTGCGGGTGACCACGAGCAGCCCGTGCCGGACCCCGAGCGCGTCCAGGGCGGCCAGGTGCTCCGCGGACTGGGGTTTCCAGCCCTCGTCGGCGGCGACCACGATCATCGCGGCCGGGACCGGGCCGATCCCGGCGAGCATGTTCGGCACGAACCGTTCGTGGCCGGGCACGTCGACGAACGCGACGGACGCCCCGGAGGGCAGCGTGGTCCAGGCGAACCCGAGATCGATGGTCATGCCGCGGCGGCGCTCCTCGGCCCACCGGTCGGGCTCCATCCCGGTCAGAGCCCGGACCAGTGTCGACTTGCCATGGTCGACATGCCCGGCGGTCGCGACGACGTGCATCCTCAGAACCCCGCGGCGAGGACGGCGGCGGCGCGCACGTCAGCGTCCGGCCGGCGGGAGGGCGGCGAGGATCGCGGCGGCCACCGTGTCGTCGGCGGAGGGCGGGACGCAGCGCAGGTCGAGCAGCAGCCGTCCCCTCTCGACCCGCCCGGCCACCGGGGGACGGCCGGTGCGCAGGGCGGCCGCGTACCGTTCGGGCAGCGACAGCGCCCACGACGCCAGCGTGACCTCCGGAGCCCCGCCGCCCCCGACGACCGCGTCCGACACGACGACGGTGGCATCGGCCCCGGCGGCGGCCACCCGTGCGCAAAGGCGGTCGGTGCGTTCCCGTAGGGCGTCGGGGTCGGCGTGCAGCGCCTGCCGGGTCGGGGTGGCCGGCCCGTCGAGGGTGGCGTGCAGGGCGGCGAGGGTGAGTTTGCCGACCCGCAGGGCGCGGGCCAGCGGGTGCCGGCGCAACCGTTCGATCAGGCCCTCCTCGCCGAGCAGGAGTCCGGCCTGCGGGCCGCCGAGCAGTTTGTCGCCGCTGGCCACGACGAGGGCGGCGCCGGCGCTGAGGGCACCGGCGGCGTGCGGTTCGGCGGGCAGCAGCGGGTCGGGGGCGAGCAGGCCGGAGCCGATGTCGGCGACGACGGGCACACCGAGACCGGTCAGTTCGCCGATGCCGGCGGCGCCGGTGAAGCCGCGGACCACGAAGTTGGACGGGTGCACCTTGAGGATGAAGCCGGTGGCCGGACCCACCGCGGCGGCGTAGTCGGCGGCCGTCGTGCGGTTGGTGGCGCCGACCTCCCGCAGCCGGGCCCCGGTCGACTCGAGCAGGTCGGGCAGCCGGAACCCGTCGCCGATCTCCACCATCTCGCCGCGGCTGACGACGATCTCGCGGCCGGCGGCGAGCGCGGTCGCGGCGAGCACGAGCGCGGCGGCGCCGTTGTTGACCACGTGGACGGCCTCGGCGCCGGGGACGGCGGCGGCCAGCGCGGCGAGGGTGGCCCGGCCGCGGCGGGCACGGCGTCCGGTGGCCAGGTCGTACTCGACGTCGGTGTGGCCGCTCGCGGCGGTGATCGCCTCGACGGCGGCGGCGGACAGGGCGGCCCGCCCCAGGTTGGTGTGCAGGACGGCGCCGGTGGCGTTGAGGACCGGGATCAGGCCGCCGGGCGACCCGGGCAGGGCGGCGAGCGCGGCGCCGGCCACGGCGGCGGGGTCGAGGTCACCGGACCGCGCGCGTTGCTGAGCGGCGGTCACCGCGGCCTTGACCGGGGCTCGGCCGAGGCGGTCGGCGGCGGCGATCAGGCGGGGGTCGTTCAGGACCTCGTCGGTACGGGGGACCCGCCGCCGGGGATCCACGGTGCCGTGCTCCACCCGTACCTCCGCAGGGGTGTTGATCGTCGAAGAACGCGAAGGCGGAGGCGGACGGGAATCGAACCCGCCTGACCCGGATCCCGGGCCACGTCGGTGTTGAAGACCGCGAGGAGCACCAGCAACCTGAACGCCTCCGCCGATCACCGTATCCCCGTTGCCCGATTCGCGCTCGCCGGGCCGGTTCGCGTCATCTGTGCGAGAGTGCGAGGCATGACGCAGACGGCGGCGGTCCGGCTCACGCAGTACGCGCACGGCGGCGGCTGTGCCTGCAAGATCCCGCCCGGCGAGCTGGAGGACGTGGTGGCCGGGCTGGTCGGTGGCGAGCCGCCGCGCGGGCCGGGTGAGCTGCTGGTCGGCCTGGACACCGGGGACGACGCGGCGGTCGTGCGGATCGCGGCCGGCACCGCGGTGGTGGCGACCGCGGACTTCTTCACGCCGGTGGTCGACGACGCCTACGACTGGGGGCGGATCGCGGCGGCCAACGCGCTCTCCGACGTCTACGCGATGGGCGGCGCCCCGGTGGTCGCGGTGAACCTGCTGGGCTGGCCGCGTGACGTGCTGCCGATGGAGCTGGCGGCCGAGGTGCTGCGCGGTGGCCTGGCGGTGGCGCGGGAGGCCGGCTGTCACGTGGCCGGCGGGCACAGTGTCGACGATCCGGAGCCGAAGTACGGCATGGCGGTCACCGGCGTCGCCGACCCGGCCCGGCTGATGCGCAACGACGCGGGCGTGCCGGGGGTGCCGCTGACGCTGACCAAGCCGCTGGGGATCGGCGTGCTCAACAGCCGGCACAAGGCCACCGGCGAGGTGTTCGGCCAGGCGGTCGCGGCGATGACGACGCTGAACCGGGCCGCGGCGGAGGCGGCGCTGGCGGCGGGCGCGGTGTGCGCCACCGATGTGACCGGGTTCGGGCTGCTGGGCCATCTGCACAAGCTGGCCCGGGCCAGTGGGGTGACCGCGCGGATCGACCCGGCGGCGGTGCCCTGTCTGGACGGGGCGCGGGAGGCGCTGCGGGACGGGTACGTCAGTGGCGGCACCCGCCGGAACCTGGCGTGGGTGCTGCCGCACACCGACCCCGGAAGCGTGCCGGAGGACGAGTTGCTGCTGCTCGCCGACGCCCAGACGTCCGGAGGTCTGCTGATTGCCGGTGAGGTTCCGGGGTATCCGGTGATCGGCGAGCTGCTGCCCGCGCGCGACGGCGTGACGGTGATTCTCTAGCGCCTCAGTGGTGCGGGCCGGGTGCCGATCTGGGGTGCGGCAGGTTCAGGCGGCGAGGATTTGGACGGTGCGATGGCGCTCATCGTGGTGGCCGAGGACGACCGGGACATCCGCGAGGTGATGACACGGGTGCTGCGACGCGCGGGGCACACCGTGGTGGAGACGGATGACGGAGCGGCGGCTCTGGAGGCGGTCCGGGAGCAGCGTCCGGACATTCTGGTGAGTGACATCGACATGCCGCGGATGTCGGGGGTCGAGCTGTCCCGGGCGCTGCGGGCCGAGCCGGCCACCCGGGAGCTGCCGGTCGTGTTCGTCAGCGGGAGCCTGGCTCCGGGCGACACCCGGCCGGTGCAGGCGCAGGTGACGGCGGTGCTGTTCAAGCCGTTCGTGCCGCGGGAGCTGTCGGCGTGTGTGGAGAAGGTGCTGCAGGGCGGGCACGTCGAGGGCCAGGAGCCGTCGGTCTGCCCGTGATCGACGGTCAGCCGAGGTAAAGTCACGACGTGGGCGATATGTCGGAAAAAGTGGACTATCGAGGTCTTTTCGCCTGCGCTCCGGCCGCCATGCTGGTCGTCGACCCGGAGCTGCACATCGTGGAGGCCACCGACGCCTACCTGACGGCCACCGGGACCACCCGCGAGGCGCTGGTGGGCCGCCCGATCTTCGCCGCGTTCCCCGACAACCCGGACGACCCGGACGCCAGCGGCGTGGCGGTGCTCGGCGCCTCGCTCGACCGGGTCCGCACCGAGCATGTCACCGACGTGATGGCGATCCAGCGGTACGACATCCCCGAGCCCGGCGGCGGCTTCGAGGCCCGCTGGTGGGCGCCGTTGAACGCGCCGGTCCTCGGGCCGGACGGGCGGCTGCGCTGGATCGTCCACCGGGTCGAGGACGTCACCCCGTGGGTGCACGCCGGCCAGGAGGGCGACGAGCGGATCCAGGCGGAGATGTTCGCCCGGCTGCGCCTGGAGGAACGCCGGCAGGTGCTGGAGGCGGTCGTCGACAGTCTCGACGTGGCCGTGATCGGCAGCGACGCGGGCGGCCTGCCGGTGCTGTACAACGACGCGGCCCGGGCGCTGATCGGCGACCGGATCGCCGAGATGCCGGCCGACCAGTGGGGGCAGCGGCTGCACCTGCGGCACCCGGACGGCAGCCCGATCGGCGGCGATCTGCCGCTGCTGCGCGCGCTGCGCGGCGAGCGGGTCCGCGACGCCGAGGTGGTCCGCCGCGCACCCGGCCGGGCCCAGCGGGTGTTCCGCGTCCACAGCCGGCCGGTCGACGGCTCGGAGGTCGCCGCGGTCGTGGCCATCCACGAGATCACCCGGTCGCGGCGGGCGGCCCGGCTGCGGGAGTGCGAGCTGGCCGTGGCGAAGGCGATGGCCGCCGGCGGGCCCGGCGAACGGGTGCTGAGCGAGGCGGTCGAGCTGATCGGCACGACGATCGGGTTCACCGTCGCCGAGTTCTGGACGTGTGACGACATCGTGGGCCAGCCGCAGCTCACCGCCCGGTGGGCCGACCCGGCGGCCACGACACCGGACGGCTCCCCGGACCGGGAGCTGCCGGCCCGCGCCTGGCGGGACGGCGCCACCACCACCGAGCCGGCGGCGCTGGCCGTGCCGCTGCCCAGCGGGTCGCACGTGCTCGGGGTGCTGGTGTGCCGCACGGACGGCGACATCCCGGACGACGTCCGGACCGGCCTGGCCGCCGGGGTCGCCCCGAGCGTCGGCGCCTACCTGGAGCGCCGCCGGGCCGAACGGCTCGCGGCCGAGCTGGACCGCGCCCACGACCAGTACATCGCGCTGGCCGGGCACGAGCTGCGCACCCCGCTCACCAGCATCCAGTCCTACACCGACCTGCTGCTCGACGAGCCGGGCCTGACCGACGACCAGCGACACATGCTGACCGTGATCGAACGCAACGCGGCCGGGCTGCGCGCGGTGGTGCTGAAACTGCTCGACGTCGCGGCGCTGCGGTCCGGGCGCCTCGACATGATCGTGCAGCGCGCCGACCTGGCGGTGATCGTCCGGGAGGCGGCGGGCCGCGGCGACCGGCCGATCCGCGTCGACGCCCCGGCCACGGCGCCGGTCGACGGTGACCCGGTCCGGCTCCGGCAGGTCGTCGACGAGCTGCTGGACAACGCGCGGGCGTGGGCGGAGGACGGCTCGCCGGTGCGGGTCCGGCTGTCGGCGGGGTCACCGGGCACGGCCCTGTCGGTGTCGGTGTCCAACGTGGGGCCGGCGGTCCGCGACGACGAACGGGACCGACTGTTCGACCTGTTCTACCGGGGCACCGACGCCCGCCGCCGGGGTGTGCCGGGCGCCGGGCTGGGCCTGAGCCTGGCCCGGGCCGTGGTCGAGCAGCACGGCGGCACGCTCACCCTGGACGACACCGCGGCGGGGACGACCACGTTCACCGTCCGCCTGCCGGCCGTCTCACTGTGAGAAGCCGGCCAGGCCGCCGTCCGTCCCACTGTGAGGAGCCGGCCAGGCCGCTGGCCGTATCACTGTGAGGAGCCGGCCAGGCTGCCGTCCGTCTCAGCCCGAGGAACCGGCCAGGCGCTCCCGCTGCGGGACGATCGTGTAGCGCGGGTCCTTCGCCGAGGCGACGCCGCCGTCGAAGATGCCGAAGCGGGTGGCCAGGGCGGCGGCCAGCAGTGACGCCCCGGACAGCGCCGACACCACCCGGCTGCGCCGGCCCAGCAGCGCCCCGGCCACACCGAGCGCGGTCAGCGTCCGCCCGGCACGCAGCAGCCGCCCGGCGCGGCCCGTGGTGTACGGCTCGCTGAGGATGCCCTTCGAGGTCTCGACGCGGTGGGCGCCGTACAGCTCCAGCGCGGCGCCGAGCACCGCCATCCGCCGGGCCGGGCCGGTCTGCGCGGGCGGGGCGGCGATCAGCCCGACACCGGCGCCGCTGGCCAGGGCGCTGCCCGCGAAGATCAACGGCAGGTCGGGGTACGCCGCGTGCCAGCTCGGCGTGGCGGTATCGGCGAGCAGCACGGCCGTGTACGTGGCCAGCGCGGGCGCGAGCGCGGCGGCGCCGTACTGCCCGGCCGTGCCCAGCACGGTCACCGGGCGGCGCAGCGGGCCGGGCAGCAGCGGGGCGGCCTCGGCGACCGCGGCCGCGCCGGCGGCGCCGCCGAACGCGCTGAGGATCCAGGTGCCCGTCGACATCGGCGAGGTCGGCTTGGCGACGCGCAGCATGTGGTGAAATCGCGACGGCCGGCCCAGGTCGTTGATCAGGAAGTAGGTGCTGGCGATCAGAGCGCCGAGGGCGGTGGTGCGCCCGGCGCGGCGCAGCGCGGGACGGCCGGTGGCGTCACCGCCCGCGGCCAGCAGCGCCGACCCGGCAGCCAGACCGCCGGTGAACAGGTACGCGGCGATGTCGTGGCGCCACACCGGGGGCCGTACGACAGGACGGCCGTAATAGGACCGGAAGTCGGCCTCCGGCACCATGGCCCGTTCTTTCACGGTCTACCTCCCAGAAAGGACACCACCACGGCGGCGGCCATCGCGAGCCCGGCCAGTCCGGCGCGCCGCCACATGGCCGGCAGGTCACGCGTCGGCACGATCGGGTCCGGTGGCAGGCCGTACACCTCGGGCTCGTCGAGCAGCAGGAAGAACGCGCCGTTGCCGCCGACGCCGTCGTCCGGGTCGTGGCCGTAGAGCCGGGCCTCGCCCACTCCCTGCCCGTGCAGCGCCTCCACCCGGGCGGCGGCCCGTTCGCGCAGCTCGCCGACCTCGCCGAACTGGATGGACCGGGTGGGGCAGGCCTGGGCGCAGGCGGGGGTCAGGCCGTCGCCGACCCGGTCGTAGCAGAGCGTGCACTTCCACGCCCGCCCGTCGTCCTTACGCTGGTCGATGACCCCGTACGGGCAGGCCGGGATGCAGTAGCCGCAGCCGTTGCAGATGTCCTCCTGCACCACGACGGTGCCGAACTCGGTGCGGAACAGCGACCCGGTCGGGCACACGTCGAGGCACCCGGCGTGCGTGCAGTGCTTGCACACGTTCGACATCATCAGCCAGCGCATGTCTCCCGGACCGGCCTCGGCCTCGGCCAGCACGTCGGTGGGCACCGGCTGCTCGATGAACGCCACGTGCCGCCACGAGTTCGCGGACAGGCCGCCGGTGTTGTCGTAGGAGTGCCCGAGCAGCTCGAACCCGTCGTCGGGAACCGCGTTCCACTCCTTGCACGCCACCTCGCACGCCTTGCAGCCGATGCAGACGCTGGTGTCGGTGAAGAACCCCATCCGCGGCTGCGGGTCGGGCCAGCCACCCAGGTTGTCAGCCGTCATGGCCCTCCGCCCGTCTGCGGTAGTCCTCCACGTACGCCAGCAGGTCCGCACCGGCCGGCCGGCGGCCGGGCCGGATGTCGCAGGTGCCGACCTTGCTCTCCTGGATCAGCACGTTCGGGTCCAGGACGATGCCGATCAGGTCGTTCGCCGAGTCGCCGGTGACCAGGCCGGAGCTGCCCCAGTGGTACGGCATCCAGATCTGGTGGATGACCCGGCCGTCCACGCGCAGCGGCCGCAGCCGGTCGGTGACCAGCACCCGGGCCTCAATCGCGGCGCGGCTGGTGATCACGTGCGCCCAGCCGTGATGCTCCAGCCCGCGCTCGGCGGCCAGGGCGGGCGACACCTCGACGAACATCTCCGGCTGCAGCTCCGACAGGTACGCCAGCTGCCGGCTCATGCCGCCCGCGGTGTGGTGCTCGGTCAGCCGGCTGGTGCTGAACACGTACGGGTACACCGGGGACGCCGGGTTGAGCGGGTTGTCGTCCCGGTCGTACCGCTTGCGTGCCGGGTTGGCCCCCTGCCCGTAGAGCGGGTTGCCGATCGGTGACTCGGCCGGCTCGTAGTGGGTCGGCATCGGGCCGTCGATGAGACCGCTCGGCGCGTACAGCCAGCCCTTCCCGTCGCCCTGCATGATGAACGCGTCGTCGCCGGCGATCGCCTCGACGCCGCTCGCGCCCTCCGGCGGCCGGTAGGACGGCGGCTTCGTCTTCTCGAAGTCGGGCACGTCGTACCCGGTCCACTCCCCCGCGGCCGGGTCCCACCACACGTATTTCTTCCGCTCCGACCAGGGCCGGCCCTCGGGGTCGGCGGAGGCCCGGTTGTAGAGGGTGCGCCGGTCCGACGGCCACGCCCAGCCCCACTCGCGGGCCACCCAGTCCTGCTCGGCACCCGGCTTGCGGCGGGCGGCCTGGTTGACGCCGTCCTTGAACACACCGGAGTAGATCCAGCAGCCGCAGGCGGTGGTGCCGTCGGCCGCCAGATCGGTGAAATTGGACAGCGCCGCGCCGGTGGCCACGTCGTAGCCGTTGATCTCGCGCAGCACGTCCTCCCCGGACGGCTCCTCGTCCGGCCAGTTCAGGCGCAGGACCGCCTGGTCGCGCGGCAGCGTGGACCCGGCCAGCCGCTCCCGGACCAGCCGGCCCAGGTGGTGGAAGAACCACAGCTCGGACCGGCAGTCGCCGGGCGGGTCGAGGGCCTTCTCCCGCCACTGCAGCAGCCGCTGGGTCTGGGTGAAGGTGCCCTCCTTCTCGGCGTGCGAGGCGGCCGGCATCAGGAACACCTCGGTGCGGCACTGCTCGGGGACGATCTCGCCGGTGGCGACCTCCGGCCCGTCCTTCCAGAACGTGGCGCTCTCGATGGCGAACAGGTCACGCACCACCAGCCAGTCCAGGTTGGCCATGCCGAGCCGCTGGGCCCGGCCGTGCGCCGACCCGACGGCCGGGTTCTGCCCGAGCAGGAAGTAGCCCTTGATCTTGCCGTCGATCATGTCGAGGACCTGCTGGTACGTGCCGTGGTCGCCGGTCAGGCGAGGCAGCCAGCCGTACCCCCAGTCGTTCTGCTCGGTCGCCGCGTCGCCGAAGTACGCCTTGAGCAGGCTCACCGCGTAGGCCTCGGCGTTCGCCCAGAAGCCCTTCTGCTCCGGGTGCCGGATCGCGTCCACCCACTGCCGGAACGTCTCGTGCTGCCGGTGGTGCGGCATCGGGAGGTAGCCGGGCAGCAGGTTGAACAGGGTCGGGATGTCGGTCGACCCCTGGATGCTGGCGTGCCCGCGCAACGCCATCACCCCACCGCCGGGCCGGCCCATGTTGCCGAGCAGCAGCTGGATGATCGCGCCGGTGCGGATGTACTGCACGCCGACGCTGTGCTGCGTCCACCCCACCGAGTAGACCAGCGCGGTCGTCCGCTCCCGGCCCGAGTTCCGGGTCCAGGCCGCACACACCTCCAGGAACTTCTCCGGGGGTACGCCGCACACGCGCTCGACCATCTCCGGGGTGTAGCGGGCGTAGTGCCGTTTCAGGATCTGGTAGACGCAGCGCGGATGCCGGAGGGTCGGATCCCGCGGCACGTCGGCGGGGACGGGCGGGCCGTGCGACTCCTGCTCCAGGCCGGACGCGGTCTCCCGGTCGGCGTGCGCCTCACCCTCCTGCTGGCCCTCGTCGCTCTGCCCCTCGTACTGCCAGCTCGACTGGTCGTACACGTTCAGCTCGGGGTCGTAGCCGGAGAACAGCCCGTCGAGATCCTCGGTGTCCCGGAACCCCTCGCCGACGATCATCGACGCGTTGGTGTACGCGACCACGTACTCCCGGAAGTCCTTCTCGTTGCTGAGGATGTAGTTGACCACCCCGCCCAGGAACGCGATGTCCGCCCCGGCCCGCATCGGCACGTACGTGTGCGCGAGCGCGCTGGTCCGGGTGAACCGCGGATCGATGTGGATCACCGTGGCGCCCCGGTTCTTCGCCTCCACCACGTACTGGAACCCCACCGGGTGGGCCTCCGCCATGTTGGAGCCCTGGATGACGATGCAGTCGGCGTTGGCCAGATCCTGAAGGAATCCGGTGGCCCCGCCACGGCCGAAGCTGGTCCCCAGACCGGGAACGGTGGCGGAGTGTCAAATACGCGCCTGGTTCTCGATCTGGAGGGCGCCGAGCGCGGTGAACAGCTTCTTGATCAGGTAGTTCTCTTCGTTGTCCAGGGTCGCGCCGCCGAGGCTGGCGATGCCGAGCGTCCGGTTCAGCGGACGACCCTCCTCGTCGGCGTCCTCCCACGTCGCGGCGCGCGCGGCGACGACCCGGTCGGCGATCATGCCCATCGCCGTGTCGAGGTCGAGCTCCTCCCAGTCGGTGCCGAACGGCCGCCGGTAGAGCACGCCGCGCACCCGCCGGTCGCTGGTGACCAGGCTCTTGCTGGCCGACCCCTTGGGGCAGAGCCGGCCCCGGGAGATCGGGCTGTCCGGGTCGCCCTCGATCTGGACGACCTCGCCGTCCTTGACGAAGATCCGCTGCCCGCAGCCGACCGCACAATACGGGCACACCGACCTGGCCATCGAGTCCGCGGACCCGGTGCGCGCCGACAGGTCGCGGGAGCGCGGCGACTGCGCGGCGGCGCCCCGGCCCAGCGGGTCGGTGCCGGTCAGCTGCCGGTAGACCGGCCAGCCCTCGATCCAGGTGCGGACACCCATGAACCGACCCTAGCCCCGATCTTCCGGGGCCGCATCCGGTGGCTCAGACCGTGGCCCGGTGGGCGATCTCCCGCTGCTGCAGCCACCCGGTGGTCGACCCGGCGTCCTGCGGGCGGGCGATCCCGTAGCCCTGGGCCAGGTCGCAGCCGTACCCGCGCAGCCGATCGAAGACCTCGTCGTCCTCCACCCCTTCGGCGACGATCTGCATGCCCAGCGAATGGGCCAGTTGCACCGTGCTGTGCACGATCGCGGCGCTGCGCGGGTCGACGACGCAGCGGCTCACGAACGCCCGGTCCAGTTTCAGGTCGTCGACCGGCAGCACCTGCAGATAGCTGAGACTCGAATAGCCGGTGCCGTAGTCGTCGACGGCCAGCCGGATGCCCAGGTCCCGCAGCCGGCCGAGCAGCAGCAGCGCGTTGTCGGCGTCGGTCATCAGCACACTCTCGGTGACCTCCAGCTCCAGCGCGGCGGGCGGCAGATCGTAGCGGCGCAGCAGCTCGCCGACCTGCTCCGGGAAACCGGGGTCACGCAGGTTCGACACCGACAGGTTCACCGCCACCGACACCGGCAGGCCCTGATCGTGCCAGGCGCGGCTCTGCCGGCAGGCCAGGTCCAGCACCACCGTGGTGATCCGGCCCATCAGGTCGGCGCTCTCCGCGGTGTAGAGGAACGCGTCCGGATAGACCAGCCCCCGCACCGGGTGCTGCCAGCGGACCAGCGCCTCGACGCCGGTGACCCGGGCGGACGCGTCGACCGTCACCTTCGGCTGGTAGTGCAGCACCAGCTCACCCCGGTCCAGCCCGGCCCGCAGCTCCTCCAGCATGGTGAGCCGGGTCCGGGCGTGGTCGTCGAGGCCGGTCGCGAAAACGGGGCCGCCGCCGTGACCGGTCTTCGCCGCGTACATCGCCACGTCGGCGCGGCGCAGCAGCGTCGACCGGTCGGCGCCGTCGTCGGGACAGACCGCGATGCCGACGCTCGCGTCGACGTGCAGATCCACCTCCGGCAGCACGAACGGCTCCCGTAGCGTGGCCAGCACCCCGGCGACGATCTCGGCGGCCCGCTCCCGGCCGGTGTCCGGCATGATCAGCCCGAACTCGTCGCCGCCGAGCCGGGCCAGCAGCACGTCCGGGCCGAGCGACGCGCGCATCCGGGCCCCGACCAGCCGCAGCAGGGTGTCCCCGACGTCGTGGCCGAAGCTGTCGTTGACCTCCTTGAACCGGTCCAGGTCCACGTAGGCGACGGCCGGCGCCGGATCGGGCCGGTCCAGTTCCTGCTCCAGGCGCTCGACGAAGAACCGCCGGTTCGCCAGCCCGGTCAGCTCGTCGGTGCGGGCCAGGCGACGGGCCGCGCCGAGCGCCTCCGCACTGCGGACGCTGACCATCATCCGTACGATCGCCGCCGCCACCGCCGTCCCGGCGAGCAGGCTGCTGACCGGCGCGATAGCCGCCCGGGTCAACGCCGCCCACAGCAGCAGACCCATCGAGCCGACCGCCAGAACGGCCGGAACCGCGGTGCTCAGCCACAGGCTGGGCCGTCGCGCCTCGGCCACGACCGGCTGCCGGGTCGCCAGAGCCAGCAGGGACAGGCCGAGAATCCACGTCATGTCGACGCCGTCCGGGACCTCGACGCCCTCCCAGAGCAGCACCATGCTGACCGTGTCGGCGGCGGCGAACAGCGTCATCCCCGAGGTCAGCAGCCCCAGGGCCCGGTCGGCGCGCCAGCCGCGCATCGCCCACACCCCGAGCAGACAGCCGGTGACCGCGATGTCGGCGATCGGGTAGAGGGCGTTCACCACGACCCCGAACAGCGTCGACTGAGGGGCCGGTTCGACCACGGCGAGGACCGGCACCGACACCAGCGACGCGACGGCGGTGGCCGCGATCACCCCGTCCAGCCAGGCGGTGGCGCTGAGCCGGGGCATCCGATGCCGCAGCATCACCATCACGGCGGCCGCCACGCACGGGTAGAAGGTGAGGAACAACAGGTCCGCGGGGGTGAGCAGCGGCTCCGGTTCGAGGGCGCGGACGAACAGCCACCAGTAGAGATTGCCCAGGCCGTAGGCGATCAGGGCCACGGCGAGCAACACCCAGGCGGTACGGGCCCGGCCGGACGCGCGTCCGGCGGCGGACACCACCAGCAGGCCCGGCATCAGGTACAGGATGTTGTGCAGCAGCCCGGCGGCCGGGCCGTCGTCGAGCCCCACGAAGTAGAGGACCGCCTGGATGATCGCCAGGACTCCGAGCACCCACCACGCCACGCGCTCACGGCGTGCCGTCTCCGCGAACAACGATCGGCGCCACACGCCCGACCTATCGGAACCCGGCCACCGGTCTTGAGTGTTACCCCCGTCTCGCCCGGGTCAGCCGGCCCGTCCGGTGGCGCGGCAGGACCGCCGGCCCACCGGCCGCCCGGCGACGTCGAGCTGCTGATGCTCGGGCAGCCGGGTGCCGTGCGCGGGCAGATACACCGTGGTCACCACCTCGACGGTGTCCCCGGCGGGCAGGGTGACCCGCGACCCGGGCGGCGCCACCGTGTCCGGCGGGCACAGCACCGTGAACCCGTCGGGCCGCCGGGCGATCACACAGGGACCGACGGGAACCGCACGCCGTCCCGGCGCCTCCACCTTCACGGTGCAGGCCTCGTCCACGTGCAGCAGAGCGAATTCGAGCCAGTTCACCCTCCCAAGATTGCCCGACGCCGCCGCCTCTAATCCACCGCCTCCCCCACCTCCCCGGATCCGTCCCCCGGCCGCAGCCGTCCGCCGTCCCGCTTCCCCCGCCGTCCCGCGATCCGGCTCATTGTCACGACCCCTCGGCGGTACGCGGGACGCGTGGCACGATCTCCGGATGCCGTACTACGCCGCCCCCGACGGCCTGCGCCTGTTCTACGACGTGGCCGGGGACGGGCCGCCGCTCGTGGTGCTCCCGGGCGGCCCCGGCATGGACGTGCGCTACCTCGGCGACCTGGGCGGGCTGTCGGCGACCCGGCGGCTGATCCGGGCCGACGCCCGCGCCGGCGGACGCTCGGAGGTGCCGGCCGACCGTTCCACGGTGTCGTTCACCGCGCAGGCCCGCGACCTGGAGGCCCTGCGCCGCCACCTGGGCCTGGAGCGGCTGGACGTCCTGGCCCACTCGGCCGGGACCCTGACCGCCCAGGAGTACGCCGTCACCCACCCGGACCGGATCCGCCGCCTGATCCTGGTGACCCCGATCGGCCGGGCCGGCCGTGACATCGACCCGGCCGAGGTGGCCCGGATCCGTGAGTCCCGCTCCGCCGAACCCTGGTACCCGCAGGCCGCCACCGCCCGGGGCCCGTTCGCGCAGGCCCTGATGGCGCCGTTCCACTGGCACCGCTGGACACCGGAACGCCGTACCGAGTACGTCCCCGGCCACGCCAACCGCCTGCCGTGGCTCCGCGACGAGTTCTACGCCGGCACCGCCCGCCCGGGCCCGGTCCTGGCCCCCGTGCTGGTGATCGCCGGCGCCTCGGACGGCATGATCGGCACCGCTCCGGCCCGCGTGGTGGCGGCCGCCCACCCGTACGCCCGCTTCGAGCTGATGACCGAATCCGGGCACCGCCCCTGGGTGGAGCAGCCCGACCTGTTCCGCAAACTGACCGAGGACTTCCTCACGTAGCGCGCACCGCTCTGCGAACCCGGCCGGCTCTCCGCGCTGAGGGCCGGCGATCAGTGCCCGCCGGTCAGACGGTGGCGGCCAGCTCGCGGCGGGACGTGACGCCGAGCTTGGCGAAGATCTTGCGCAGGTGCCACTCGACCGTGCGGGGGCTGAGGAACAGGACCGCGCCGATCTCCGGGTTCGTCCGGCCGGCGGCGGCGAGCCGGGCGATCTGCCCCTCCTGGGCGGTGAGCTCCTCCCGTACCCCCGTCGTCCTCTTGCGCACCGTCTCGCCGGTGGCGAGCAGCTCCCGCGAGGCCCGCTCGGCGAAGCCCTCCGCCCCCATCGTCGCGAAGGCGTCGTGGGCCGGCCGCAGCTGGAGCCGGGCGTCGGCCCGGCGGTTCTCCCGGCGCAGCCATTCGCCGTAGAGCAGCCGCGCGCGGGCCGTCTGCAGGTCGAGCCGGGTGCCCGCGAGCTGCTCGATCGCCTCCCGGTAGGCGGTTTCGGCGTCGGCTCCGACGAGCGCGTCGGCGAGGGCCAGCGTGCCGCGGGCCCATCCGCTGCCGGAGGCGGCAGCCCGCTCGGCGAGGCGGTCCCGCGCGGCCTTGGCAAGATCCATCTCCTGGGTACGGGCAGCCGCCTCGACGAGTTCCCCGAGCCCCCACTGGAGCACCGCGAGGTCCTCGTGCCCGGTGGCCTCCCGGGCGGCGGCGAGCGCGGCCGGGTAGTCGCCGTGCCCGTTGTGCAGCACCGCCCGCGCGTACCCGGCGACGCCGAGCAGCCACCCGACCCCGCCGGCCCGCGCGTCGGCGCGCAGCGAGTCGATCGCCTCGAGGGCGGGCCCGGTCCGGCCGCGGTGGGCGGCGAGGATCGCGGCGGTGGCCGGGTGCGGTGACGGCCCGGTGGCGTACGCGAGCGCCTCGGCCTCGTCGAGCAGGTCGGACGCGTCGGCGAACCGTCCGGAATAGATCAGCGCGGTGGCCCGGAAGGTGAGGGCGCTGGGCAGCAGCGCGAGGAGCCCTTCGCGGCGGGCGAACGCGACCGCCTTCTCGGTGCGGGTCAGGAACGCGGTGTCGTCGAAGATCTCGTGCTCGGCCATCCCGGCGAGCCAGTGCAGGTCGAGGTCGTTCTCCGCGGTGATCGACGCGACGGCCCGGCGGAACAGCGGCGCCGCGGCGGTGTGCCCGTCGAGACTCCACGTGGTGAACGCGGTGAGCAGCCGGCCGGCCGGCTCGTCGCCGGGCGGGACGGTGCGGGCGGCCTCGGCGGCGCGGCGCAGGTCGTCGCTGCCGAGCCGGCCCGCGTTGACGGCCGCGCCGATCGCCGACAGGTAGGTGGCCCGCGCCGCCGCCGGGTCCAGCGCGGACAGCCGGCCGGCGGCTTCGAGCAGGGGGGCGACGGCGGCGCGGCCGGAGTTCACGGCGAACGCGACACGGGCCCGGAGCCGTTCGATCTCGGCCTGCCGTACCGGATCGTAGGGGCCCAGCTCGGCGGCGGCGAGCAGCTCGGGGACGGCGGCGACGCCGCCGGAGGCGAAACGGGCACGGGCGGCCGCGATGGTACGGGCGGCGCGCGCCTCCGGGTCGAGGGTGAGCTCGGCCGCCCGTTCCAGGAACGACGCGGCGGCGGCCCGTCCGCCCCGGGCCAGCGCCCGGCCCGCGGAGTGCTCCAGCTCGGCGGCGACCCGCTCGTCCGGGCCGATCGCGGCATGCGCCCGGTGCCAGGCGCGCCGGTCGGGGTCGCGGGCGGCGTCGGTGACCTCGGCGAGCGCCTGGTGCACGGCCCGCAACCGGGCGGGCCCGGCCGATCGGTGCGCGGCCGAGCGGACCAGCGGATGCCGGAACCGGATCCGCGCCCCGAACTCGACGAGCCCCGCCGCCTCGGCCGGCCCGGCCGCCTCCGGGCCGACGCCGAGCAGCGCGGCGGCCCGCCACAGCAGCGGCACGTCGCCGACCGGTTCGACGGCGGCGACGAGCAGCAGTGTGCGGGAGTCCTCGGGGAGGGCGGCGATCCGGCGCTGGAAGGTCTCCTCGACCCGCCCCGGGACGCTGCCGGGCTGTCCCCCGAACCCGAAGGCCAGCTCGGCCGGGGACAGGTCGCGGGGCAGTTCGAGCAGGGCGAGCGGGTTGCCGCGGGTCTCGGCGACGATCCGGTCCCGGACCCGGGCGTCGACCAGGCCGGGCAGCACCGAGTCGAGCAGGGCGCGGGCGTCGGCGTCGGGCAGCCCGTCGAGGCGCAGGTCGGGCAGGCCGTCGAGGACCTGGCCACGGACCGCGAAGATCAGGGCGACCGACTCGGAGTCCAGCCGCCGGGCCACGAAGGTGAGGATCACCTCGGACATCCGGTCCAGCCACTGGGCGTCGTCGACGACGCAGATCAGCGGCTGCTCGGCGGCCGCCTCGGCGAGCAGCCCGAGCACCGCGAGCCCGATGACCAGGCCCTCCGGCGGGCGGCCGCTGCTCAGGCCGAACGCCGTGGACAGCGCGTCACGCTGCGGCTCGGGAAGCCGGCCGAGGTGCTCCAGCAGCGGCGCGCAGAGCTGCTGCAGCGCCGAGTAGGCGAGCTCGGTCTCCGGCTCGACCCCGGCGGAGCGGACCACCCGGCCGGCCGGGGCGTGCTCGGCCAGGTAGTCGAGCAGCGCGGTCTTGCCGACCCCGGCCTCACCGCGCAGCACCAGCACCCGGCTGCGCCCGGACCGTACATCGCGGAGCAGCCGGTCGAGGGTCTCCCGCTCGCGGTGCCGCCCCCGCAGTTCGAGTGCCATGTCGTCCTTCCCCGGCGGTGTCCGCCCGGACACTACCGGGGCCAGGGTGCCCGCCAGGGTCTCCCCCGGGTTCGACCGCCGCCGTTTCCGGCGAGGCTCGTCACATGTCAACGATTCACTTCCACAGGACCATGTCGGTCAGCCCCGAGCAGTTCGTCGCCGCGATCACCGACTTCGGGCCGGGCCGGGAGAAGGTCTTCGCCAACAGTTCGGACGCGTTCCTGACGGTGCACGACCTGGGGCCGACGCACGCGGACGTGACCGAGGGCGGGGGCGGCGTCTGGGAGCGGCTCAGCTACGACTGGTCCGACCCGTACCGGGTGGTGATGCGGACCACCGACTCGAACGTGTGGGGCGGGGCGTCGGGTCACACGTACACCCTGACCCGGCAGCCGGACGGCGGCACGGTCCTGGACGCGGTGGTGGTACGCGACGGCAAGAACCTCAAGGGCCGGATCGTCGGGTTCCTGCTGGGCACGGTGGCCAAGCCGTTCCTCGGCAAGGCCCTGGACCAGACCATCAAGGCCGTCGAGGCCCGGAATTGACCACAGAGAACTCTGATCGATGTGGTGCCGCGAGGTCTGAACCACAGTCGGTCGTGGAGACCCGCGTCCTCCACGACCTGCACCTGGTCCCGCAGATGCGCGAGCTGTTCAGCAGCGCGCCGGTTGTTCCGGGCCGGTCGTCAGCCCACGACAGCCGCCAGGTGTTCGACCTGGCCGGGGTCGTCGCCCCAGCAGTAGAGCATCAACTCGTCGGCGCCGAATTCGCGGTGTGCGGCGATCGTGTCGGCGAGTTCGGCCGGGTCGCTGATCGGCTCGCCCCAGCCGGGCCGGCCGGTGAAGGCGTAGTAGCCGGCGACGGCCCGCCGGGCCTGCTCGATCGTGGCGGCGCTGCCGGCGGCGACGTTGACCTGGGTGACCAGGCGGGGTCGGCCGGGGCGGCCGGCCGCGGCCCACTGTTCACGGACCTGGTCGACGAGCGGGCCGGCCCAGCTGAGCGCGGCCGCGCAGAGGAACCCGTCGGCGTGGCGGGCGATCCGGCGCAGCGCGGCCGGGGCGAAGCCGCCGATGAGGATCGGCGGCCCGCCCGGCGTGGACGGTCGCGGTCCGATGACGGTGTCGCGGTACGGCTGCCCGTCCCAGATCTGCCGCACCGCGGCGAGCTGCGCGTCGAGCAGGCGTCCCCGCTGGTTGATCGGGGTTCCGGCGGCGCGGTGGTCGTCGTCGCGGCCACCGATGCCGACGCCGAGGACGAACCGGCCACCGGACATCCGGTCGAGGGTGGCGACCTGTTTGGCCAGCAGTGCCGTCTCCCGCAGCGGCGCGAGCAGCACCTCGGTCTGCAGGCGGACGCGGCGGGTGGCGCCGGCCAGGACAGCGAGCGCGGTCAGCGGCTCGGGATTGTGGTAGGTGAGGCGGTCCAGCAGGGCGACCGTGCTGAAACCGTGGGCCTCGGCGGCGCGGGCCCAGTCGAGCAGCTGCTCGGGGGCGCCGACGGGCAGACCCAGACCGATGTCCATGACGAACCTTTCGAAAGGTGGGCAGCAACAGGTGCGCCGCCCATCCCTCCTCGTTTCGTCGAGGTCACCGGCCCATCTGCGACATGGTTCCCGGACCGGTGATTCGGGTTCCGGCCATCATAGTCCGGCGGCCCGGGCCATGTGCGCGGCATACCAGGCCGGCCAGTCCTCGTCGTGTTTGCCGTCGAGCACGGTGGCCTCGTACTCCCCGTGGGCGATGGCCGCGTCGCGCAGCGCCGCCTCGACCGCGGCGGCCGAGTCGTAGACGACGTGGCTGATCCGGCCGGGGCGGCGTTCGGTGACCTCCTGCAGGAAGAACTCGTTGCCGTCCGGGTCGGTGAAGGACAGGAACGAGCCGTAGGACTGCCGGCCGGGGTGCGGGCCGCCGACGCGGGCGGTGGTCCCGGCGTGGTGGAAGACCCCGCCGGCGTCGTGGAACACCTCGCTGACCGGCACCCCGTGCGCGACCAGGAGGTCGTGGGCGGCGACGATGTCGTCGACGATCAGGTGCACGCCGCGGGCGGAGCCGGGCTCGGCGTCGGTGACCCCGGCGCCGATGATGATCGACGCGGCCGATCCGGGCGGGGTGAGGTGTACGACCCGGAAGCCGTCCGGGCCGGTGAAGTCGACGTCCTCGCGAAAGTCGATGCTCTTGTAGAAGTCACGGGACCGGTCCACGTCGGCGACCGGCAGAACCACGACCTCGATCTTGAAGTCCACCATCGTCAGCTCCCTAGCTGGTTCGCTTACGCCGACGACTGTCGCTCGCGGGCGCCCGGGGTCGCCCCAGGGTGAGTCCCTGGCCGGTGCCCGGGCACGACCCCGGGCGGCGGATACTCGGCAAAACCGTCAAACCTGCGTTGACCTGCGTTTTTCTGGGATAAAACGGGCTAGATGTAAGCCATATTCCGGGATGAAACGGGGCGTTGACAACCGTGACCAGTTCAGTGAAACCGGCCAAGACCCGTGAGGAACAGGACCAGGAGTACCGGCAGAGCCTCAGCACCGTCGCCGCGCGGAACCTGACCCACACCACCAAGTCGGTCCCGCAGATGCAGGAGATCACCTCCCGGTGGCTGCTGCGCGCCCTGCCCTGGGTCGAGGTGAAGGGCGGCTCGTACCGGGTGAACCGGCGGATGACCTACCGGCTCGGCGACGGCCGGCTGACCTTCACCAACACCGGCGCCGCGGTACGGGTGGTGCCGAGCGAGCTGCGGGAGATCGAGGTGCTCGCCGGGATCGAGGACGAGGAGCTGCTGCGCGGCATCGCCGACCGGTTCGTCCAGCAGGAGTACCAGCCGGGTGAGGTGATCGTCGAGTTCGGGTCGATCGCCGACCACCTCTACCTGATCGCGCACGGCAAGGTGGACAAGGTCGGCGTCGGCGCGTACGGCGACCCGCTCAGCCTGGGTGTGCTCGCCGACGGGGAGACGTTCGGCGAGCAGGTGCTCGTCGCCGAGGACCCGATCTGGGCGTACACCGCCAAGGCGATGACCGCGGTGACCGTCCTGGCGCTGCCCCGGACGGCGTTCGCCGAGCTGACGTCGCGCAGCGAGAACCTCCGCGAGCACGTCGAGGGTTTCCGGGACAAGTCGCGCCGCCCGCAGAACAAGCACGGCGAGGCGGCGATCGCCGTGGCGGCCGGCCACTCCGGCGAACCCACCCTGGCCGGCACCTACGTCGACTACGAGACCAACCCGCGCGAGTACGAACTGAGCGTCGCCCAGACGATCCTGAAGATCCATACCCGGGTCGCCGACCTGTTCAACGACCCGATGGACCAGCTGGAGCAGCAGCTGCGGCTCACCGTCGAGGCGCTGCGCGAGCGGCAGGAGTACGAGCTGGTCAACAACCGGGAGTTCGGCCTGCTGCACAACGCCGACCTGCGCCAGCGCATCCACACCCGCAGCGGCCCGCCCACCCCCGACGACCTGGACGAGCTGCTGAGCATGCGGCGTAACACCCGGTTCTTTCTGGCACACCCGCAGGCGATCGCCGCGTTCGGCCGCGAGTGCACCAAACGTGGCATCTACCCGCCGACCGTCGACATGGACGGGCACACGGTTCCGTCGTGGCGTGGCGTGCCGATCCTGCCGTCCGGCAAGATCCCGATCAGCCACACGCACACCACCTCGATCCTGGCGATGCGGATCGGGGAGTCGAACCAGGGCGTGATCGGCCTGCACCAGACCGGTATCCCGGACGAGTACCAGCCGGGGCTCAACGTGCGGTTCATGGGCATCAACGATCAGGCCGTCATGTCGTACCTGGTCAGTGCTTATTATTCGGCGGCCGTGCTGGTGCCGGACGCGCTCGGCATCCTCGACCACGTCGAACTTTCGCACTGACATGTCGGTAATTTCTGATATGCGTGATGCGCCGTCGCCGGATCTCCGCTCGTTCCTGCCCGCCCTGGGCATGTCCGCGGCCCGCGCGTTCCTGGGCCCGCTGATCACGCCGCCCGCCGAGGGCCGGCTGTTCTGTCCGGACGCGATCCGGGACGATCCGGCACTCGGCGAAGCCGTCGACGACGCGCTGATCGCCTGGGCCAGAGACGTCGGCATCTACCCCGGCCGGCTGGACAAACTCCGGTCGTACGGCTTCGGCCGTTTCATGATGCTCGCCCATCCCGCCGTCCACGACGCCGACCGCCTGCTCATGGCCACGAAATGCCTGGTCGCCGAGTGGGCGGCGGACGACTACTACGTCGACGAGGTGGAGCTGGGCGCCGAGCCCACCGTGGTCGGGTCGCGGCTGGCCCGGCTGATCTCGGTGGTCGACCCGGCCCAGATGGTCCCGCGGTACGCCACCGACATGGCCGCCTACCACCGGCTGCAGCCCATCTCGGAGGCGTTCCGCACGGCCATGGAGCACCTGGCGGTCTACGCGTCGCCGGCCCAGTACGGACGTTTCCAGCACCAGATGGCGATCCTCTTCCTGGCCTGGACACAGGAGGCCGACTGGCACGTCAACCGGCGCACCCCACCGGTCTGGGAGTACCTGGTGCAGCGGCATCTCAACAGCTATCTGCCGCCGATCATCCTGGTCGACGTGCTGGCCGGCTACGAGCTGCCGGCGCACGAGTTCTACCTGCCGGACGTGCGGCGCGCCTACACCACCGCGGGCAACGCCGCGGTCCTCGTCAACGACCTGCACTCCGGCCCGGCCGAGTCGGACACCGACTTCAACCTGCCGCGGGTGCTGCAGATCAACGAGGGCCTGAGCCACCGGGAAGCGACGGCCCGCACCGTCGAGATCCACAACGAGCTGATGCACACCTTCGTCGGCCTGGCGGGCCGGCTCAGCGCCACCGGATCGCCGAACCTGCGGCGGTTCCTCGCGGACACCTGGGCCTGGCTCGGCGGCAGCCGGCGCTGGCACGCCACCACCGGCCGATACCACCAGAGGAGTTGAGATGACCAGCACGATCCTCCGCACCGACTTCGAGAAGTCCGTCGCCGCGTACTGGAACACCAACCGGGACGACCCGGTGAACCTGCGTCTCGGCGAGGTCGACGACCTCTACCACCACCACTACGGCGTGGGCCCGTACGACCCCACCGTGCTGGACGGCCCGGCCGACACCCGTGAGCAGCGGATCATCGCCGAGCTGCACCGCCTGGAGAGCGCCCAGGCCGACCTGCTGCTCGACCATCTCGGCCCGGTCGGCCCCGAGCAGCTGATCCTGGACGGCGGCTCCGGCCGCGGCGGCACCAGCTTCATGGCCCACCAGCGGTTCGGCTGCGAGGTCGACGGCGTGTCCATTTCTGAATACCAGGTCGGCTTCGCCAACGAGCAGGCCGCGCGGCGCGGCATCGCCGACAAGGTCCGCTTCCACTTCCGCAACATGCTGGAGACCCAGCTGCCCGGCAACACCCGGCAGGCGATCTGGACCAACGAGACCACGATGTACGTCGATCTCTTCGACCTGTACGCCGAGTTCGCCCGCCTGCTCCGCTTCGGCGGCCGCTACGTGTGCATCACCGGCTGCGCCAACGACGTGACCGGCCTGCGCTCCAAGGCGGTCAGCCGGATCAACGAGCACTACACGTGCGACATCCACCCGCGCAGCCAGTACTTCAAGGCCCTCGCAGCGAACGGCCTCGTCCCGATCAACGTGATCGACCTGACCGCGGCGACCATCCCGTACTGGGAGCTGCGCGCACGCTCCGGCGTCGCCACCGGCATCGAGGAGTCGTTCCTGACCGCCTACCGGGAGAACAGCTTCCACTACCTGCTCATCGCCGCCGACCGCATCTGATCAGCGGGCCGGGCGCGGTTTCCGCCGCGCCCGGTCAAAGCCGGAGATGGGGTACGACCCACGCCGCTCCCCAGGCCACGACGCGACCACCGCGGTCCGTCCCGGCCGCGGCGCGACCGCCGGGGTGTCCGCGATCCGCTGTCAGTCGGCCACGAACCCGATCAGGTACAGCCCCGGCGGGGTCAGGCTGAAGATCGCGTACAGCGTGGTCAGGACGGCGGCCCCGGCGCTCCAGCCGGCCAGGCGCGCCGACCCCCGCCGCCGGGCGGCCACCGCGACGGCCACACCGAGCACCGCCAGCGGCACGGCGAGGACGGCCCCCGCGGTCGTGATGAAGTAGCCCGGCACACCGAGCAGCCACCCGGGAACAACCCAGAGCCAGAGCGGCGGGTACGCCCGGGGCGCCCACAGATACGGAACGACAGCGGTGGCCACGTACGACACCAGCACGTACAGCTGGACGCCGACCACCGCCCTGATCCACCCACGCGGCACTCCGGCGCCGGCCTCGGCCACGTCCACCTGCGTCACGGGCGCTCCCCTCCAGCCGTCATCGCGCCATGATCCCATCCCGCACCCGTCTCCCCGAAATGTGGACTCCATCGACGACGGCCTGCAACGATGACCGGATGTTTCGCGACCTCCGCACCCGGCCGCCCGCGCTCACCGTGGTGTTCGCGCTCTCCGTCGCCCACGTGGTGACAACACTTGCAGCCGCGAGCGGAGTCACCCGAACCGGCCCGTCCGACTTCCACGTCGAACTCGCCGACCCGAATCTGTGGCCGGCCGGGTTCCTGCTGGCCGTACCGGTCGCCGTGGCCTGCTGGCACTCACCGGCGATCACCAGCCGGATCATCCTGAGCGCGGCGGTCCCCCAGTTCGTCCTGGCCGCGCTGGTGGCACTGCGGGACATCGCCGGCGGCTGGAACGACCCGCTGATCGTGTTCGGATTCCTCTACCCGATCCTCATGACGCCGGTCTTCGCGGCCTTCGGCGGACTGGGCTGCCTGCTCGCACGGGGCCGCCGCCGCCCCGACGACCATCCGGCGCCCTCGCGCCCCTGACCCCGCGCGCCCGGCGGGTCGGTGGTCCGCCTTGACCATTCACGGTACGGTCCGTGGCCATGGGCGCGATCAAGCCGTACCAACTGCTCCTCTGTCTCGTTGTCGTGCTGGTCATCGCCGGGGTGGCGGTGGCCGTGACGCGACGGAGGCGGTAGCCGCGGGCCCCCTGTTCCGGGCCCCGCCGAGATGGTGGACCATCAGACAAGTGCGGAGCATCCGGCGGCAGATCGCCGACGTGGCGGGTGCGAGCAGCCCCCGGTCGTGGTCCTGCCCGCCGCCGGCCCTCCGGTCAGCACCGCAGGCCGCTCGATCGGACCGACGGCGTCCCTCGGCCGCACCCTGGCATCGTGAGGGGTGGTGCACGGGCGCCCTGCACCTCGGTCTCCTCGACGAGGCGGAGCATGCCGATCACTTCGGGGACCCGCGCCCTCTCGCCGAGGACGAACAGGCCGGCCCACCGGTCGTGAAGGTGGAGTCGACAGCCGAGGCAGACGAGCCGGCGGCAACCGGCGCGGACGAGGGGACCGGAGAGCCGTCAGCCGACGGCCTCGATCGGCCTGGAGGCGTAGCTGACCGGCTCGGCAAAGGTGGACACGATCGCGACCGAGCCCGGCGATATTGACCGCCGTCGGTACGGTCAGCAGGCGTGACAGCGATCAAACCGTGGGAGATGCTCTGTTGTCTCGTCGTCGTGCTGGTGATCGCCGCAGTGGCGGTGGCCGTACGGAGAGGGAGACGGTAGCGGGTCAGGCGCCGAGCAGGGCGGCGGCGAGCCCGCGGGCGTGGTCGGTCCACGGGGCCGGGCGCATGGTGGCCGGGTCGAGGCGGATGTTGACGCGGCGGCCCTCGGCGTAGACGTCGGCGCCGTCGAGGGAGGTCACGCGGAACCGGTAGTCGGCGCTGGTGGTGCCGAGTTTGGCCAGCCAGAAGTGGACCGCGATGTCGCCGACCGAGGTCACCGGCCGGTGGAAGGTGATCCCGTACTCGCGGACGGCGTTGAACGCGTCGGGTGAGGTGGGACGGCCGCCGGTGAAGGAGACGCCGCGGTCGGCCCACCACTGGCCGACGGCCCGCTCGACCAGGACCGCGTAGCGGGAGTTGTGCAGGATGCCCATGGCGTCCAGGTCGTCGAAGTGAACCGGGGTGTGCTCGACGGCCCCGTGGGTGATGGTCGGCGTGGTCATTGCGGCTCCGGGAGTGTCGTGGGGTCGGTGGCGACGGTGCGCAGGTGCTCCAGCAGGGAGTTGCGCGCCTGGCGGCAGGTGGTCTCGGCGCCGAGGACCGGGGACTGCATGACGGCGCAGACCCCGAGCGCCTCGATCTGATAGGCGAGCCGCCCCGGGTCGACGCCGGCGGGCAGGTCGCCGATCGTGACGGCCTCGGCGGCGAGCCCGGTCAGGAAGGTCATCCAGTCGGTCAGCTCGGCGGCGAGCCGGTCGCGGACGACACCCGGGCGGGCGTTGAACTCGAAGTGGGCGTTGGCGAAGAAGCAGCCGCCGGGCAGCACGCCGGACTCGTAGAAGGCGAGCCGGCTGTCGTGCACGGCCCACAGCCGGCGCACCCCGGCGGGGGCGGTCATGGCCGGGCGGATGACCAGCTCGGTCCACTGCCGGCGGGCCTGGTCGATGACGGCGAGCTGCAGCGCCTCCTTGGACCGCCAATGTGCGAAGAGCCCGGACTTGCTGACCCCGAGCGCGTCGGCGACCTGGCTCAGCGACAGCCCGTCGAGCCCGGAGACGGTGGCCAGCAGCAGAGCCTGCTCGAGCACCGCGCTGCGGGTCCGCTCCCCGCGTACCAGCCTGCCGTCCTGTGTCATACCCTCCAACCTACAAAACGACCGACCGTTCGTAAATATAGAGCCGGTCACACCGGAGCCTTGACGGCGGCAATGTGACCGTTAACATCTTGGCACTGTCCCTGAGCCGAAGAGCCCTGGCCGCAGCCGTGCTGGTGGCCACCGTGGCGGCGGGCATGGTGGCGCTGCGGGCGCGCGACGGGGTGCGCCCGCAGCCGGCTCCGCCGCGGTCGTGGCGCCCGGCCGCCCGTCGGGGACGCCGGCCGGCTGGCGGCCCGCGATGACACCGCGACCGAGGTGACCTACCTGACCAGGCACGGCGACCACCATTACCTGTGGGTGTCGTTCGAAAAGTGCTGCCAGGGGCCGGCCGGCCTCAACCGGATCGGCTACGACGGCGACGGCCGGCCGTTCTCCTGGTGAACGCCGAACGCGGCGTCCGTTCCCCGCCAGACGACGGCGCCGGCATCGACCAGGCTCTAATCATGGACAACATGCTCGAGGGCAAGGTCGCACTGGTCACCGGAGGTGGCCGCGGCATCGGCGCGGCCGTGGCGCTACGGCTGGCGCGGGAAGGCGCCGACGTGGTGCTGACATTCCAGCAGGACGAGCGGAGCGCCGACGAGACGGTACGGCGGATCCGCGCGACGGGCGGGCGGGCGACCGCGGTACGGGCCGACAGCGCCGACCCCGCGGCGATGGTCGCCGCCGTGGACCGTGCCGCCGGCCGGTCGGGGCGGCTCGACGTGCTGGTCAACAATGCCGGCACGTTCCTGCTGGGACCGCTGGAGGAGCTGGGCCTGGACGCATTCGAGCAGACCATCGCCGTGAACGTGCGGGCGCCGTTCGTGGCGTCGCAGGCGGCGGTCCGGCACATGCCGGCCGGCGGGCGGATCGTCAACATCGGCAGCAACATGGCCGAGCGGGCGGTCTTCCCTGGCTTCTCCCTGTACGCGACGAGCAAGACCGCGCTGATCGGGCTGACCAAGTCGCTCGGCCGGGAGCTCGGCCCCCGTTCGATCACGGTGAACCTGGTGAACCCCGGCCCGACCGACACCGACCTGAACCCGGCCGACGGGCCCGACGCCGCCACCATCACCGGGTTCACGGCGCTCGGCCGGTACGCGGAGCCGGACGACGTGGCGGCGACGGTGGCGTTCCTGGCCGGTCCGCGGGCGGCCTACATCACCGGGGCCACCGTCAACGTGGACGGCGGATTCACGATCTGATCAGTCGGGGGTCTCGCCCTCGTCCGGCGAGGGCGACGCCGATCGCCGCCTGCGGGCCGCCTCAGCCGGTCAGGATCGGGGCGAGGACCTCGTGGACGTACGTGTTGGGGTGCTTGCCGGTGAACTTCTCGGCGAGCGGGCCGTAGGCGGAGACCGGCACGTCCTGTGCGGTGTGGCCGCCGGTGGTCCACTTCATGGCGAAGCGGAGTCCGGTGCCCTTGACCGGGAACGGGCCGTCCTCGCCGGTGACGCCGGTCGGGTCGGCGACGGCCAGGCCGCCGGTCTCGTGGTCGCCGGTGACGACGACGAGGGTGCCGGGGTGGGCGGCGGCGAACGACTGGACGACGGCGACGGTCCGCTCCAGCTCGCCCATCGCCTGCAGGACCCGGCGGCCGTTGTTGGCGTGCGCGAACTCGTCGATCGCCTCCTCCTCGACCAGCAGGAAGAACCCGTCGGGGTCGGTGGAGAGGGCGCCGAGGGCCTTCTGCGTCATCGTGGCGAGGCCGACGACCGGCTGGTAGACGTCGCCCCGGCCCTCGCTCCGCTGCTGGAACATCTCCTCGTTGGCGAACAGTCCGAGCAGCTTGCCGGGTTTCGCCGCGGCGAGCTGGGCGGCGGTCGACACGTACTGGTAGCCGTTCTTGCGGGCCTTCGCGATCAGGTCGCCCTTGGTGCCGACGCTGAACTCGGTGGGGTCGGCGGCGGGCCGGTCGGGGTACGCGCCGGGCCTGCCCTTGGGCAGCCACCAGTCCTCGCCGCCGCCGAGGATCACGTCCGGCTTCGACACCTCCAGGTACTGACGGGCGATGTCGTCCTCGGCGTCCCGGTCGACGGCGTTGGCGAAGAACGCGGCCGGGCTGGCGTCGGTGACCTGTGAGGTGGTGACCAGCCCGGTGGCCCGGCCCGCCTTCTTCGCCTGGGCGCCCAGCGCCGGCAGCGCCTTGCCGCCGGTGTCCACGCTGATCGCGCCGTTGTAGGTGCGTTTGCCGGTGGCCCACGCGCTGGCCCCGGCGGCCGAGTCGGTGACGATCGACGCCGGGTCGGCGGGGCTGGTGCTGAGCTGCCCCGAATACGGGAACCGGTCCATGGTGAGGCTGCCGCCGGGCCCGGCGAGGAAGAGCCGCCCGGCCTCCCGGTGCGCGGCCGCCATGCCGTCGCCGTTGACGAAGATGACGTTGCGGACGGCCGGGGCGGCCGCCGCGACGGTCGTCCGGGCCGCGACGCCGCTGTCGGCCGGGGTCCTCCGCAGCAGTGGGACGCCGGCGAGGATCAGAAGACCGAGGATCAGCGGTACGGCCAATTTGCGCACGATGTCGACGGTACGCTCCGTCGCTGTGCGTCAGGGCCGGGCGCGACGGAGTACCTCCTCGGTGGTGAGGGCGCTCTTCGGGTGATGGGTCAGGCACATCGCGGTGGAGATCTTCCGGAACGGGCGGCCCTCGGTGACGGCGTAGAACTGGCCGGTCCGCAGGCGGGAGATGTCCAGGACGGCGCTGCCCTTGGCCTGGGCCACCTCCCGGGCGGCGGCGATCTGGGCGGGGCTGTTCAGGAACCCGAAGAACTGGGTGGCGGCGTTGCCGACGATGCGGTTGTGGATGCCCTTGGGCGCCTGGGTGGCGAAGATCAGTCCCAGGCCGTACTTGCGTGCCTGACCGGCCAGGGCGAGCGTGCTCTCGGTGCAGGCGGTCTGCGCGCCGGACGGGGCGAACGTCTGCGCCTCGTCCATCACGAACAGGCCGCCGAGCGGACGGTCACCGGCCGGGTGGCGTTTGATCCAGGAGAAGAGCGCCATCTGCAGCTGGTTGACGAAGCTCTGCCGCTGGTCGTCGTTGTTCAGCCCGATCAGGTTGATCACCGAGACCCGTGCGCGGCGGCCGGCCGGCGGGGTGAGCAGGACGCCCGGGTCCAGGGGTGTGCCGGTGCCCGCCAGGAGCGGGTCGTTGACCATGGCGGCCTTCAGGGTCTCGGCCATCTCGGCGGCCAGTTCCCGGGCCCGGCCCAGGGTGGTGGCCTCGTCGGGCAGGTCGGTGAGCAGGTCGGTGAAGTCGCCGAGACCCCGCCCGCCGGCACGCCCGAAGTGCTCCAGAGCCTTGCGCAGCACGGCCCGGCCGCGGTCGGCCTTGGCGGTGCTCGCGGCCATCCGGGCGCGCGGGGCGAGCGTGGCGACGGCCGCGTCCAGGGCCAGCGCGAACTCGTCGGGCTCGTCGAGGACGGCGGCGAAGTCGGGCAGCGGCTGCAGGGTCAGCGGACGGCCGGACTCGCGGCGCGGGGTCCAGACGACGACGTCGGTGCCGTCCAGGTAGGCGCGGGCGCGGGCCGCGTCGTCGCCGGTCCACGAGTCGGGTGGCTGCGGCCAGGCGTCGCCGAGGCGGGCCAGGTCGTTGTTGGGGTCCAGGACGATCGCCGACACCCCGTGCAGGGCGCACTCCTCGACGAGCCGCCGGATCAGCACGGTCTTGCCGGAGCCGGAGCCCGCGAAGATCACGGTGTGCTTGCGCAGCGACTCCAGGGTCAGCTCGACGGCCGCGCCGGACTCGGTGACCACACCGGCCCGGACCGACGGCTCCCCGGCCGGCGCCTCCGCGACCCCGGCGCCCGGGAGTGCGGTGGGAGGCGGGACGGCGACACCGGGTGGAACAGTGGCGGCGGGCGGACCGGCGACCGCGGCGGAACCGGCGAGGATCGGGGAGACCTCGGCGGCGGAGGGAACGGCGGCGGCCGATGAGACAGTGGCGGCGGAGGGAACGGCGGACGGTGGCGGCACGTCGGTGGCGGGCGAGCCGAGAACGTCGCTGAACAGGGTGGTCCGGCCCGCCGGGCGCCGGGTGCGCAGGAAGTCGGGCAGGGCCGGGTCGTTCTCCTCCAGCAGGACGGCCAGGGCCGCGAAGGTGCGCAGGTCGGCCGGGTCGACGGGGGTGATGACGCCGCCGAGGCCGAGGAACTCGGTGCGCATCCGGGCGCTGACCGGCCCGGTCGGCCAGTCGCCGTTGCGGAGCAGGATCGCGCGCCGCTTGCTCACCGCGGGGTCGAGGCCGGCGAGGCTGCGCAACCGGGCCAGCCGGGCCTGGACCGCACGGGCGTTGGAGTGCGCCAGACCACGGAAGTACCAGTGGGCCTCGTCCTCGATCTCCGAGTCCAGGGTCTCGCAGAGCCAGGCGTGCGCCGACGGGTTGCCCTGCTCGACCGGCTGCACGGCGTACCGGCCGCCGCCCCGCTCGACCGCCCACGCCCGTAACCCGGCCTCCAGCAGCCGCGACATGACCACGTCCTCGGTCGACGGGTCCAGCGCGGCGGTCACGTCGGCGGCGTCGCGGAGCTGCCGCAGCCGATCGTCCAGGCGGGAGAGCTGCTCACCGCCGGCCGGGCGGGCGGGCGGCGCCTCGCTCTCCCGGTGCGCGGCGAGATCGGCCAGCGGCACGACCTCGTCGCGGGCCAGGCAGTAGCGGACGTGCTCGTCGGCGCGTTCGATCAGCTGCCGCGGCGTGTGGTCGGGGGCGGCGTCGAACGCCTCCGGCAGGATCGGCCAGGTGAAGTAGGGCGGCTTGAACTCGGCGGCCTCGAAGAGCGGCGCGAACCGGGCGGCGATCAGCCGCTCCCCGACGTCCCGCGACGGCAGCCGCCGCAGCCGGCTCTCCTGACGGAAACGGCCGCCGGGGGCGCCGTGCCGGATCCGTTCCCACGAGGTCGGGAGACAGGCGACCACGGTCACCGTCCGGAACAGCTTCTCCCGCAGGTCCATCAATCCGTGGCCGAGGTCGGCGGCGATCGCGGCGGTACGGCCGGGGTCGCTCTGCGCGAAGATGACGTCGATCTGGTCGACCGCCAGCATGCTCGGGCCGGTGAGGGCGAGCAGCCGGGAGATCTCCACGGCCACGTCCTGTTCGGACTTGCCGACCCGGGGCAGGCCCCACCGCTCGGCGTCGGCGGGCGTCGGCTCGGCCAGTGACAGCAGCCACGACTCGCCCAGGTCGGCGACCTCGGGGTCGGTGGCCGCCAGCAGGACCAGGGCGCGCAGCGTGAACCGGCAGTCCCGGCCGGCCTCCGGATCGGCGACCCGCACCCCGGTGACGAAGGCGTCGAGGGCGGCCGGGGTGAGCGGCGCCTGCCCGCGGATCTGCCGGCGCAACGCGCTCGGGATCTCCGCCCGCTCGCTGAGACGCTCCAGGAACATGGCGAGCTGGGTGTGCCGGTAGTAGCCGGAGCGGCGCAGCCCGCGCAGCAGGGTGTGCACGATGTTCGGCCAGAAGGTGCGCCCGTCGGCGATGCCCATCAGGAAGAAGTAGCCCTCCCGCTGCTGGACCTTCTCCCGCGCCCAGCGCAGCAGGTGCGTCTTGCCGGAGCCGTGCTGGCCCTCGACGACCAGGCCCAGCGGGCTGCCGGTGCGGCGGGCCTCGGCCTCCTCGAAAGCCTGCAGCACCGCAGCGCCGGCGGTCCCGTTCAGCTCGTCGAGGTGCACGTCGAGGTCGGTCCACACGTCCTCGGGGGTGGGCGCCCAGTCGAGACGCCGCAGCTCGGTCAGCGCGCGCCGCTGGTCCTGCTCGATCACGGGCGGCCGATCGTGATCAGGTGCTTGGCCTCGCCGCCGATGAGGATCGCCGCGTCCCGGGCGTCGGGGGTGAGCTGGTGACGGGCCGGGTCGGGGTCGAGGTGGATCTCGCGGCGGCGGTCCAGGTCGGTCAGTGCCCGGTCCTGGTCGGTGCGGTCGACGCCGGTCAGGCGCTGCCGGATCGCGGCGAGCGCGACCAGGTCGCCGGGGGCCGCGGCGAGTTCGTGGTACGCGCTGCGGATCCGGTCCTCGACAGAGCCCGCACCGTCCGGTCCGCCGCTGTCCGGTCCGCCGGTGTCCGGTCCGTCGGTGGAAGTGTCGCCGGTGGATGGGCCCGGGTCGGGCTCGGCGAACACGTCGGCCAGCTGATGGTCGGTGCGGTCCAGGTGGGCGGCCAGGTGACGCAGGGTGGCGTAGTGCAGCAGCCAGGCGCCGGCGACCCGGTCCGGTGGGGGCGAGCGGAACTCGGCGCGGGCGCGGGCCCAGCCCAGGTCGGTCAATTCGTAGAAGATCGCATTCCGTGGGCCTTTTCCGAAAACGATCAGTTTGGCGGCGGCGAGCTCCTCGCGGGCCGATTTCGTGATCTCGATCCGGTAATCCTTGCGGAGCTCCGGATTCGACACCCGGTCCGCGCGCACCAGCAGGGTGAGCAGAGCCTGGCGGGCGGAGGTGCTGAGGTCAGCGGCCATGAATGCGATCTCCGAATGATCATTCAACGAACGGTACGCCGCATGCATCATTACCGGATTCGATGCGATGACCATCATTCATCGGATGTCCGCTATCCGATTCACACGCGCGCCGGTAAGTCCATTGACACCCGACGAACGACCGGACGGGCGTGACCCGTCCCCTCCGCGGAACCGGTCACACCGTCACCACCGCATGAGCCCGGCGGCCGCGTCGCGGTCCGGTGGGCCACCTGCGTCGCGGTGTGGCTCACGGTTCTCTGCAGACCCGTACCGAATCCTGATTTTGATTCTCAGCATGGAGTTGTTGCGGGTGACGTTGCCGACCGTGAGGTTCCGGAAGCGGATGCCGGAAACCCGGTGCGCGCCGCCGCTCTCCGGGACGCAGACCTGGGGGAGGCCGACGGTGAAGCGCAGCCGCGTTGACCGGCGGGGCTACCGTTTCGCCATGGCTACCGTCTCCTATCAGCGTGCCGTCGCGGTCGCGGCGATGCAGGCAGCACTCAGCATCGCCTGGATCGCCGCGCGGGAACTCCCCCCGGCGAAACGACGCCTGGCCCGGTTCGGCACGGCCGCCGCCGTGACCACGATCGGCTGGGTCACCTCACCGAAGGAACCGGAGCCGGACGAGACCGAGGCGGAGCCGGAGACGCGGGAGCTGGTGGTCGGCGACCGGCCGTTCCTCGTGTCCGAGCCGCAGCCGGTGTCCGGTGGCGACGAGCCGGCCGTGCCGTTCGACAAGCGCAAGGCCGTCGTGGGCGCGGCGCTGCTCGGCCTCACCGTGGCGGCCGTCGTGGGCCGGCGCAAGCTGGAGAAACGCTGGCTGGCCCGGCTCACCCGCAACGGTCACCCGCACCCGACCCGGGCCCTCGCGGTACGGGTCGGGGCGCTCGAGTTCGCCGGGCAGCTCGTGCTTCAGGTGGCCGACGCGCACCGGACCGCGGCGAGATCCCGGGGCTGACCCGTCACTCCCCCGCTGCCTTCAGGATGTCGGGGACGGAGTCGCGCTTGACGGCGGCGTACAACTGCTTGGTCCTGTCCTCGTCGGGGAAGACGACGCTCTCGGTGCCCACCGTGCCGGTGCCGCTGGTGGGGTTGGTCATGAAGGAGAGGTCGCCGCCGCGCAGGCCGCTCATCTCGGTGGCGGTGTCGATGATCGACAGGGTCTTGTCGACCGAGACGGCGTCGGCGGTGGCCTCGATCAGGTCGGTGAGCAGGCCCGGGTTGGTGAGGGTGCCGGCGGACACGGCCTTGTTCAGCACGCCCTTGATCACCTGCTGCTGGTGGCGGATGCGGGCGAAGTCGCCGTCCGGGAACTGCTTGCGCTGGCGGGCGTAGTCGAGGGCGGTGGCGCCGTCCATGTGCTGCACCCCCGCCCGGAACCGGCGGAACGGCTCGTGAATGGACGTGAAATCCTGCGGCACGTCGATGTCCACCCCGCCGACCGCGTCGACGATGTCCTGGAAGCCGGCGAAGTCGATGATCGCCACGTTGTCGATCCGGACGCCGGTGAACTTCTCGACGGTCTGCACGACCAGCGGGACACCGCCCCAGGCGTACGCCGCGTTGATCTTCGCCTCGGTGCCGCCGTGCTTGCCGTCCTTGCTCTTCGGCACCTCCACCCAGGTGTCCCGCGGGATCGAGATGAGCTGCGCGCTGGACCGGTCGGCCGGCAGGTGCGCGACGATGAGGGTGTCGCTGCGGGAGCCGCCGGTGTTCTCCGGGTCGCGGGAGTCGCTGCCGAGGATCAGGATGTTGCGGGCCTCGGTCGCCTCCTTCTGCGGGCGCTCCTGCTCCGGGACGCCGTCGAAGGCGTCGACACGCTCGATGCCCTTCTCGACGGAACGCAGGTAGAAACCGCCGGCGACCGCGCCACCCACGCCGAGCAGCACGACGACCAGCAGAGCGATCAGGGCGTAGCGCATGCGCCTGCTCGGCTTCTTGTGCTTGGCGGGCGGCTCCTGCGTCTGCTGCGGCTCTTGCTCCGGCAGCGGGATCTTCTCGGTCGCCGCGTCGAGGTGGGGCGGGTTTGACATGGCGAGGATCATACGAGCGGCCCTCATGTCCACCTAGCCGCTGAAGTGGATATGCCCGAGGTGGGTAGCGGTTTGTGACCAAGACGACCGGCGGATGCTCAGGAAACGGACGGTGACGCCTGGTGAGCGAGGCTCTACGGCACATCGAGGCGCTGGCCCGGCTGCTCCCGGAGGCACAGCGCAGCGCCCACGCGTACGCCCGGGAGATCGACCTGTTCTCCGGAGCCGGCGAGGTGGAGCGGGCCCACCCGAGCGGGCGGGCCTACGTGGCGGCGACCCGGATGGCGCTGCTGCAGAGCGAGGTGGCGGAGGCGCTGCAGGAGATCCGCGATCGGACGGTCGATCTGGATCCGGCGGCCCGGCGGCCGGACGACGCGCTGAGCCTGGAACTCGCCGACATCCTGATCCGCACCCTGGAACTCTCCGAATACCTGGGCGTCGACCTGGGGGCGGCCCTGGTCGCCAAAACCGCCGACACCCTGGGCGGCTACCGCCACGGCGGCGTCCGCTTCTGACAGCCGATCGCTCGGCGCCCCCGCGGCTGGTCGCAATGGACAACAGCCGCGGCGATTCGCTCCGCTGCTACGGTACGTCGGTGAACGAGGAGACGTTCTGGGCAGTCGTCGCCGATTGCCGGCGGGAAAGCGCGAACGACACCGAGCTGGCGTCGCGCATCCTGTTCCGTCGTCTCCGATCATTGAGTCCCGCCGACGTGACCGAGTTCGTCCGGCTCTGGGAACGAGCACGATCCCGCCTGTCCTCATGGCCGGTGACCGATGCGGTCTGCCTGCTGCTCGGCTCAGTCGAAGAAGAAGACCTGTGTCAGATCCAGGACTGGATCATCTCGTACGGCCGTACAGCGGTCGAAGGGATCATCGAGGACTCGGACAACCTCGTCGAACTCGCCGCGGACGCGAGCAACGCCCGAGCGCTGTGGTTCGACGAGTTCATGACCGAAGCACACATCGTCGTCAGCGGCACCTGGCCGTTGGGATACGACCCGGATGGTCCCGAGGACCTGATCGGTGAGCGCACGGACCTAAGAGATCCAGAAATCATCGACCGGAAGTTCCCCCGGCTGACGGCGTTCCGCCACCTGCATCCCGAGGTCGGTTCGCCCGAACTCCGCTGACTGACCAGCCAGCGAGCTGTCAGGGCCCTTGTGCAACGGGCATTGCTAGGCTCGCGTGCGTGCCAGAGATTGAAGGACTGTCCGGGGTCGTCACCATCACGCATGACGGCCGGCCGGTCACCACGATCGCGGGCGGTGGCTGCACACCCAAGACTCGATTCCAGATCGCCTCGGTAAGCAAGAACTTCACCTCGACGCTCACGATGATGCTCGTTGAAGAGGGCCTGCTCGACCTTCACCAGCCGATCGGCTACTGGCTGCCCGAGGCGCCTCCGTCATGGCATGCCGTTACTCTGCATCATCTCCTCAGCAATAGCTCGGGCATCGGTCATGGGACCGAGGTGCCCGGCCTGGACCCGTCCGTGGCAGTGACCCGAGACGATCAGCTGCAGCTCATCGTGCGAGCCCCCCTTCAGTTCGAGCCGGGCACGCGGTTCCACTACTCCACTCCGGCCTTCATCGTCGTCGGCATCGTCGCGGAACGGGCAACAGGCAAGCCGTATGCGGAACTGCTCTCCGAGAAAATCCTCCAGCCACTGGGCCTGACATCGACCGCCAGCGGGTCCCGCCCCCAGGTCGTGGTAGCAGGCCATCACGCCGGCGATCCGGTAGAGCCGTGTGACCTTGCATCGATGATCGGAGGAGGCGACATCTGCTCGACCTCTGAGGATCTGATCGCATACGCCGACGCGTTGCGCGCCGGCAAGCTCGTCTCCCATGACTCGCTGGCGCTGATGCGCACCCAGCACTCGACATTCCTCGAGCCCGACCGCAGTCCCGACAGGCGGCTCGAGCTGACCGGTTATGGCTACGGACACTACATCGGCAGCCTCGACGGCCGTCCCGCTGCGCTACACACCGGCGACAACCCGGGCTACAAGTCACTGGTGGGCTGGTTTCCTGACGGCGCCGGCCTCGTCGCGCTGTCCAATGACGACTCCATCCAGTGGCAGGACGCTCTCCTGCGGTTGCTGTAGGCACTTCTTCAAAGAGGGAGATCTCCCGGTAGAGGTCGGGCGACGACCAAGGCTTTCGCCGGCCGAGCGACGGCGTTCGAGGCGACCTCTGAACATCAGTCGATCTTCCCCACGCGTTCTCACCGGCGGGATCCGGGTACTCGTCGCGGCTGCTGCGACTGAGCGGCATGCCGCGAGTCCGTGGCGGTCCTGACCGGCCGGGCGCATCAGCGACCGGCCCGGCCCCACGCCCCGCCGAACCGGTTGACCGGCAGGGTCACGTGAGCAGGACCGGGAGGGCGGCCAGGCCGCGGGCGCGGAACGACGGCAGCCACGGCAGGTCGGCGGCGGGAACGGCCAGGCGCAGGGCCGGGAAGCGGCGCAGCACGGCGCCGATGGCGATCTCCAGCTCGATGCGGGCCAGCGGGGCGGCCACGCAGTAGTGGATGCCGTGGCCGAAGCTGAGGTGGCCGGCGGCGCGGCCGGGACGGAACTCGCCGGGGTCGGCGAAGGTCTCCGGGTCGTGGTTGGCGGCGCCGGCCACGAGCAGTACGGTCTCCCCGCGCGGCAGCACGGCACCGGGCACCTCGACGTCCTCGGTGGGGAACCGGCGCAGCAGGACGGTCGCCGGTGGGTCGTGCCGGAGCAGTTCCTCGACGTCGAGCGGCAGGCCGGGGTGGCTCAGCATGGTCAGGATGCCGGTGCCGATGGCGTGGACGGTGTTCTCGTAACCGGCGAGCAGCAGCAGGAACGCCAGGGACGTCAGCTCGTCCTCGTCGAGCCGGTCGCCGTCGTCGCGGGCCGCGATCAGCGCGGAGAGCAGGTCGTCGGCGGGTTCGGCGCGTTTGGCGGCGATGAGCTGCTGCAGGTAGGCGTGGATCGCGCCGATCGCACGGGCGGCCGCGGCCCGGTCGCCGCCCGGCGGGAGCAGCATCGTGCCGGTCCAGTCCCGGAAGGCGTCGCGGTCGGCCGCCGGGATGCCGAGCAGCTCGGAGATGACGGTGACCGGCAGCGGGCCGGCGTAGTCGCGGATCAGATCGGCCTCGCCGCCGGGTGCGGAACGGGTGTCCACGGTGGCGGCGATGCGGTCGAGGAGGGTGTCCGCGGTCTGCCGGATCAGGGGGTAGGCAACTGTTGGCGGGTCATGCATCTTTAGCGCTCTTAGGGCAGCTATGGTGCTCGTGTGAACCTCAAGGAATGGGCGGCGTCGACCGGGATCGCGTACATCACCGCTCGGCGGCAGTACGCGGCCGGGACGCTGCCCGTTCCCACCTACCGGATTGGCCGTCTGATCATGGTTGGCAAACCGGTCACCGCGACGTCGGCCGGGACGGGGCAGATCGTGGTGTATGCCCGCGTGTCGTCGGCTGATCAGAAATCGGATCTGGATCGGCAGGTCGCCCGGGTCACCGTGTGGGCCACCGGGCAGAAACTCGGCGTCGACCGGGTGGTCACCGAGGTCGGATCAGCACTCAACGGGCACCGGAAGAAGTTTCTTGCGCTGCTTCGTGATCCGGCCGTGTCGACGATTGTGGTTGAGCACCGGGACCGGTTCGCCCGGTTCGGCGCCGAGTACGTCGAAGCCGCGCTGACCGCGCAGGGACGGCGCCTGCTGGTGGTCGACCCGGCCGAGGTCGATGACGACCTAGTCCGCGACGTGACCGAGATCCTGACCTCGCTCTGCGCCCGCCTGTACGGCCGTCGCGCCGCGAACCGTGTTCGCCGGGCCGTCGAAGCCGTGACCGAGGACCCGGCGTGAAGACGATCCAGGCGTACCGGTTCGCCCTCGACCTCACCGCCGGTCAGGAACGCGACGTGCTGGCGCACGCCGGTGCCGCCCGGGTCGCGCACAACTGGGCTCTGGCCCGGGTCAAGGCGGTCATGGACCAGCGGGCCGCCGAACGATCTTACGGCGTGCCCGACGAGCAGTTGACGCCGTCGCTGTCCTGGTCCCTAGCCGGTCTGCGTAAGGCATGGAACGCGGCGAAACCGCAGGTTGCGCCGTGGTGGGGCGAGGTGTCCAAGGAGGCTTTCAACACCGGCCTGGACGCCCTGGCCCGGGGGTTGAAGAACTGGGCCGGCTCCCGCAAAGGCACACGGGCAGGACGGCCGGTTGGGTTTCCCCGGTTTAAGTCCCGCCGCCGCACCACACCGTCGGTGCGGTTCACGACCGGGGCGATCCGGGTCGAGCCGGACCAGATACACGTGGTTCTCCCGAGGCTGGGCCGGTTGAAGCTGCACGAGTCAGCCCGCAAACTGGCCCGCCGCCTGGACAACGACACCGCGCGGATCATGTCCGCGACCGTGCGGCGCGACGGCGGCCGGTGGCACGTGTCGTTCACCGTCGAGGTCGAGCGGGCCGAGCGCACCCCGGCCCGGCCCGGATCGGTGGTCGGTGTGGACGTCGGGATCAAGCACCTTGCGGTGCTGTCCACCGGGGAGCTGGTAGACAACCCGCGTCACCTCGTGGCCGCGCAGCGGCGGATGCGCGCTCTCGGCCGGGCACTGTCACGCAAGACCGGCCCCGATCGGCGTACCGGGCGACGGGCATCGAAACGCTGGGAGCGTTCGGCTGCCCGGCTCGGCCGCGCGCACGCGCGAGTGGCGAGCCTGCGCCGTGATGGCCTGCACAAGCTCACCACCCGCCTCGCGGCCGAGCATGGCACGGTCGTGGTGGAAGACCTCAACGTGACCGGCATGCTGGCCAACCGCAAGCTGGCCCGGCACATCGCCGACGCCGGCTTCGCCGAGATCCGTCGGCAGTTGGCGTACAAAACCTCGTGGAACGGCGGCCGGTTGCTGGTGGCTGACCGCTGGTATCCGTCCTCGAAAACCTGCTCGGCATGCGGCACGGTGAAAACCAAGCTGGCCCAGCACGAGCGTGAATACCAATGCGCGGCGTGCGGCCTGGTCATCGACCGGGACCGCAACGCCGCACTGAACCTGGCCGCCCTCGCGGCCGAGTTCGACACCGCCGGGAGTGGCCCGGTGGCAGCACGTGGAGCCGACCAGAAGACCCGCGCAAGCGGGCAGGTGGCCGTGAAGCGTGAACCCGGCACCGCACCAGCGGGTCAGACCGGGACCGTCCTACCGCAAGGCAGGACTACCAACCGTGTGCTAACTAAAGCGCACTGAGAGGTAACGGCGCAGACCCTCGACGCGGCCTGGGGTGAACGCCTGCGAGACCAGGCGCCGGATGCGGGTGTGGTGGGGCGGGTCCATGTTGAGCAGGTTCGCGTCGAGGGCCGGCGGCAGGGAGAAACCGCGCCAGGAGCCGTCACCGTTGGCCTTGTCGACCGACAGACGCGGGTCGGCGAGCAGCGCGCGGACGTCGGCGTAGCGGGTGACCAGCCAGACCGGGGAGCCGTCGGGCAGCTGCGTGCGGCGGGGCGGGGCGTTGCCGGTGAGCTGTGCGTGGAGGTTGCCGGGGACTGTCATGAGGCCTGCCTTCCCCGCGGATCGTGCATAGAAAAGGCCGGGCATCCACGGGGGAAGATGCCCGGCCTTTCACTGCAAATCGAACCACATGCATCGTCTTTGCGCTACCGGAGCGCGCTTCTTTGATCGATTCCAGTCTCGCTATGCCGGGGTGTCGGGGTCGCTCCAGGCGGTCTGGACCAGGGTGACGTCGTCGCTGCGGCGCACCAGGAAGCCCCGGCCGGGCGGCTGTGGGCTTGGTCGCACACTGCCGAAGAGGCGGCCCTCCTCCCGGTCGCCGGACATGATCAGCGCGGGTACGGCCAGTTCGCGGAGGCGGTGCAGCAGTGGCTCGTACATGGCCCGGCCGGCGCCGCCGGAACGCCTCGCGATGATCAGGTGGAGGCCGATGTCGTGGGCGTACGGCAGCAGCTCGGCGAGCCGGGCCAGGGGGTTGTGGCCACCGGCGCTGACCAGGTCGTAGTCGTCGACCAGGATGTACAGGTCGGGACCGGACCACCAGCTGCGGTTGCGCAGCTGCTCGGCGGTGACGTCGGGGCCGGGCAGCCGCCGGGACATGGCGGCGTGGATCGACTCGATGTTGTCGGCCAGGTGCTGGCTGGTGGTCGCGTGGACCAGCAGGTGCTCGCCGTCGATCGCGCCGCGCAGGCCCCGCCGGTAGTCGACGAGCACCAGCCGGGCCTCGGCCAGCGAATGGGTCGCCACGACGCCACGGGCGATCAGCCGCAGCAGGTTGGTCTTGCCGCACGCGCCGTCGCCGAAGATCACCAGGTGCCGGTCGGCGGCCGGGTCGAGGGAGACCGGCGCCAGGTTCGCCTCGTTCAGGCCGATCGGCAGGCCGGGTGCGCCGGCCAGGTCAGCAGCCGGGATCAGGGCGGGCAGCAGCCGGACCCGCGGCGCCGGGTCGTCCGGCCAGGCCGCCTTCACCTGACCGGCGAGGTCGGTGACGCCCTCGGCGAGGTCGGACACGTCGGTGGAGCCGTCGATGCGGGGCAGGGCGGTGAGGAAGTGCAGCCGGTCCGGGGTCAGGCCGCGGCCGGGCGCTCCGGCGGGGACGTCGGCGGCGGCGCGGCGGTCGATGACCGAGTCGCCGGGCTCGCCGAGGTGCAGTTCGAGCCGGGCGCCGAACAGCGGCTGCATGGCGGGGCGGACGTCGGCCCACCGGCCCGCGCTGACCACGACGTGGACGCCGAGGCCGGGGCCGCGCAGGGCGATCTCGATGACGGCCTGCTCCAGTTCCTCGAAGTCGCGGCGCAGCGTCGCCCACCCGTCGATGACCAGGAACACGTCACCGAACGGGTCGTCGGTCACCTCGCCGGACGCGCGGCTGCGCCGGTAGGCGGCGATCGACTCGATCCGGCGCGCATCGCGGTCCTCGATCAGCTGCGCGACCTCGGCGACGATGCGGCGCACGGTGTCGCCCTCGGTGCGGGCGGCGACGCCGGCCAGGTGCGGCAGGCCGTCGAGGCGGTGCAGTCCCCCTCCGCCGAAGTCGAGGCAGAAGAACTGCACCTCGCGAGGGCTGTGGGTGAGAGCGAGAGCGCTGATCACGGTACGCAGCAGGGTGCTCTTGCCGGACTGCGGGCCGCCGGCGACGGCCAGGTTGCCGATCTCCAGGACGAACGTGTCGCGGCGCTGCTCGAACGGCCGGTCGACGACACCGAGCGGCACGGTCAGTCGCCCGGCGCCCGGCCAGCTCTCGGCGACCAGGCCGCGGCCCTCGACGACGTGCAGGTCACCGAGCAGGTCACCGAGGCTCGCCGGGTCGGTCAGCGGCGGCAGCCACACCTGGTGCGCGGGCCGCCCGTGCCCGGCGAGCCGGTCGACGATCACCTCGGCGACGCTGCGCCGGTCATCACCGGGACGGCCGCCGGGGACATAGGCGTCAGCACCGGCGTCGAAGGCGGCCGCGCCCGGAGAGGCGCCGGGAACGTAAGCGCCGGAGACATGGGCGTCAGGTTCGGCGTCAGGAACGTAAGGGCCGGAGACGTAGGCGGCACGGAACGCAACGAGCGGGCCGTCGCCGGCCTTCAGCAGGCCGGTTCCCGGCCGCCGGGGCAGGTCGTAGGCGTCGGGGACACCGAGGGCGATCCGGCTCTCGGTGGCGGAGAAGGTGCGCAGGGCGATGCGGTACGACAGGTGGCCGTCGAGGCCACGCAGGCGGCCCTCCTCCAGGCGCTGCGCGGCGAGCAGCAGGTGTACGCCGAGCGCCGCCCCGGTCCGGCCGATCTCGGTGAACAGGTCGGCGAGGTCCGGGCTCCGCTCCAGCAGCTCGGTGAACTCGTCGCAGATCACCAGCAGCCGGGGCAGCGTGATCCCGTCGTCGAGCGCCCTCTCGCGGCGGGCCAGCTCACCGGCGAGGGCGTCGTGGAGACGGGCGACGGCGGCCGGCTCGTCGGTGTGGCCCATGATCGCGCTGATGTGCGGCAGCTTCTCGAAGGTGGTGAAGGCCGCACCGCCCCGGTGGTCGACCAGGACGAAGGTGAAGTCCTCGGACCGGTTGATCACGGCGAGGGCGGTGACGACGGTACGCAGCAGCTCGCTCTTGCCGGAGCCGGTGGCGCCGACGACGAGGCCGTGCGGGCCCATGGTGTCCAGGTCGAGCTCGACGACGCCGCCGTCCGGTGCGAGGCCGAGCGGCAGGCGCAGCCCGTCGCGGCCCCGGCGGACGGTGGTGGGGTCGAGGTCGGCGAGATCACCGAGGCTCAGGAGGTCGGTCAGCTCGTTGCGCAGCGGCGGCGGCTCCGCGACCAGCAGCGGGGATGAGGACTCCGCGACCGGCGGCACCGAGGGTGAGGGCTCCACCACCGGCGGCACCGAGGGCGAGGGGTCCACGACCAGCGACGGGTCTTCGGGGATCGGTGGCAGCGGCTCGCGATCCGGCGAAAGGTCCTCGTAGGGCGCCACCGGAGGCTCTTCGAGGGCGGCGGGAACGGAGGGACCGGACGTAGCGGAAGGACCCGCGGTGGCGGCGGAGGGGTCGGAGAGGTGGTTGAGGGCGATCTCCTGCGCCGTACGCTCGGCCTGCATCGTGGTCAGGGCGTCGGGGCGGCCCAGCGAGGTGATCCACAGGCCGGTGTCGACGGTGAGGGACGACGGGGCGACGTCGAGTCGTAGCAGGGAGCGCGCGTCCTCGTACCACCGCGGGTTCTGATCCTCGGTCGGCGGACCGGAAAGCTCGACCACCGTCATGGTCTGCGGGATCTCGGCGGGGCGGGCGGCGCCGTCCAGGACGACCACCACGGGCGTGGCCTCGGCCGCGAGGGCCTGATCGAGATCGGTCATGGAGTCGAAGACGAGGCGCCCGCCGGTCGGGTCGGCGCGGGTGTGCGGCAGCCACAGCACCCAGTCCCAGCCGGCGCGCCGCTCGGGGGCGGCGACCACGGCGAGCCGCAGCTCGTCCGGCGAGTGCAGGGTGGCGAGCTGGGCGAGCACGGCCCTGGCCAGGCCGGTCACCGGCTCCCGGTCGCCGCGCAGCAGCAGCCGGCGGAACTCGCGCAGCCGCACCGCCACCGGCAGGCCCGGCAGCGGCCCGGTGGCGGCCGGCGCGGCCTCGGGGAGGACGAGGCCGGCCGGCAGCCGGTGGCTGTCGACGGCGATGCGGACCTCGGCGAAATCGTCGTCGCCGGGCCGTCGCTCCCACATCCGCGGGGAGGCGGCCACCGACGCGAGCGTGTCCGGCTCGGGATGCCGCCACAGCAGAGCGGTCCGCTGCTGGGCGAGGAACCGCAGGTGGTCCCGCGACTCCAGCAGCATCTCCGCACCCGGTGGCGGAGGCCCCGCCTGACGTGGCGGACGTCGGAACACCTCAGCACTCACTGTGCGCCTCCCGCGAATCGACGCCCATCGTAAGTGCTGACCGGCGCGGCCGCCCGGTCGCGTTCCGTCAGCCGTCGCTCACCGGGTGAAACGGCTTCGGGGCGATGCGCGGCGCGGCGCCGCGGGCGGCGGCCGCTGGGGCGGGAGTTTGCCGAAGAGGGTACGGCCGATCCGGGCGTGCGCCTCTCGCTCTCGCTCCATGCGAAACCGGTGAACCCGCAGCAAGGCCCACCGGCTCCGCGAAGAGGGTCAGCCGACCTTTCCGGCGGCGAACTCGGCGGCCTGCTGGACCGTGCCGTTACGCGGGTACGCCAGGTGGGCCGCGAAGTTGTTGCCGCCACCGCAGACCGGATCGCCGTTGTTGCAGAACTCCTTGGCCTTCGGGCCGAACTCGGCGCTGCTGCCGGCGATGGTGCGCCGCTGCAGCCCGAGCGGGTTGCCGAAGACCACCACCGCGGACACCCGGCCGGTCAGGTCGGCGTCGATCGCCTCGCCCGCCGTCCCGGCGCCGCGGATGCCCATCGCGATGTCGGTGACGCTGGCGCCCTGGGAGTAGCCGCCGATGACGAACTGTGTCTCCGGGCAGGCCGCGGCGACCGATGCGATGTGCTGGCTCATGTTCGTCGCGCCGGGGCCGGCGCTGCGCTGGTTGGCCGCCGCCGCGTAGACGACCGCGAACGAGCTGACCGTCCTGCCGGGCAGCTCGGAGGCGAGCGCCTGGGCCAGGGGCCGGCCGACGATGCCGAGGCCCTGCGGTTCGCCGGTGCCGCGGGCGAAGACGAGCTGCACGTCGGTGCAGTCGCCGTTGCCCGCCGCGGCGCCGCCGCCCGCGTTGTTGCCGGCTCCGGCGTTGTTTCCGGCGCCCGCGTTGTTGCGGGACCCGAAGAACCCGAATCTGCCGAAGCCCGGGGTGGTGGCGGCGAACGCCTGGGGCGTCACCACCGCCCCCGCGACGACGACCGCCGCACTGATCCCGAACAGCACGACACGCCTACTCTTTGTAGCCATCTGCCTCACCCTTTCCGCCATGGGTATGCGGTGTGGGGTACGGCGGGAGCTGCGGGAAGGCTCAACGGCCGCCGTTTCGCGCGACGGCCGTCTCAGATTGCCCGTCACTCCTTGCGCTGGACGCCGATCTCGTTCTCACTGACCCGGGCCGGTTCGAGAACCCGGTGCAGGAAGGTGCGGGTGCGCTCCTCACGGGGCGAGCCGAACACCTCGGCCGGCGGCCCCTGCTCGACGACGACACCGCCGTCCATGAACACCACCCGGTGGGCGACCTCACGCGCGAACGCCATCTCGTGGGTGACCACGAGCATGGTCATGCCCTCGGCGGCGAGCCCGCGCATGACGGCGAGCACCTCGCCGACGAGCTCCGGGTCGAGGGCGCTGGTCGGCTCGTCGAAGAGCATCAGCTGCGGGTCCATGGCCAGGGCCCGCGCGATGGCGACCCGTTGCTGCTGCCCGCCGGACAGCTGCGCCGGATAGGCCCCGGCCTTGTCGAGCAGGCCGACACGGGACAGGTTGGCGGTGGCGACCCGCTCCGCCTCGGCGCGGCTGCGCCTGAGGACCCGCCGCTGGGCGATCGTCACGTTCTCCCGCACGGTCAGGTGGCCGAACAGGTTGAACTGCTGGAACACCATGCCGATCCCGCGGCGTACGGCGTCGATGTCGCAGTCCGGGTCGGTGACCTCGGTCCCGGCCACCCGGATCGTGCCGGACGTCGGCTCCTCCAGCAGGTTCACGCAGCGCAGCAGCGTCGACTTGCCCGAGCCGGAGGGCCCGATGACGCACACCACCTCGCCGGCCTCGACGGACAGGTCGATGCCGCGCAGCACCTCCAGGGCGCCGAACGACTTGTGCAGGCCGCTGATCTCGATGGTCGACATGTCACCTCTCCTTCCGGGCACGGCGTTCCAGCCCGCGGACCAGCTGCGACAACGGCAGGGTGATCACCAGGTAGAGCAGGCCGGCGACCACCAGCGGGGTCGGGTTGACCCGGGTGTTGAGGCTGTCACCGGCGAACTTGGTCAGCTCGATCGTGGTCGAGGTGACACCCAGCACGTACACCAGGGAGGTGTCCTTGGTCAGCAGGATGATCTCGTTGGTGAGCGGCGGGATGACGATCCGGAACGCCTGCGGCAGGATGATCGAGACCATCGCGCGGGGGTGCGACATGCCGAGGGTGCGGGCGGCCTCCAGCTGTCCCTTGGGGACGGCCTGGATGCCGGCGCGGATGGTCTCGGCCATGTAGGCGGCGGCGGTCAGGCCGAGGCCGACGGTCACCGAGCCGTAGACGCCGCCGGGGATCTCCCGGTCGGGGAACGCCAGGGGTACGCCGTACCCGACCATGAAGAGCACGAGCAGGGCCGGCAGTCCCCGGAACAGCTCGATGTACGCCGTCGCGAACCACCGGTACGGCAGGATCGACGACAGGCGCATGAGGGCCAGCACGAGCCCCAGGGTCAGGCCGAAGACGAAGGCCAGCAGGGTGTAGACGATCGTGTTGCGCAGCGCCACGGTGATCGCGTCGGGGAACATGCTCCGGGCGACGTCGAGCCGGAAGAACGCCTCGGACAGGCGCCCCCAGTCGGCGGCGGCGGCCACGGCGACGAGGACCGCGGCGAACAGGACGTAGCCGGCGACACGGAAGACCTGCCGCCGGCGTCGTGGACTCATGCTCATGCTGCGGGCTTGGCCCCGATCCAGGTGGCGTAGAGCTTGTCGTACGTACCGTCGGACTTGGCCTTGCTGATGGCCTCGTTGACCGCCTTGAGCAGCGCCGCGTTGCCCTTCTTGACGGCGAAGCCGTACTGCTCGCCGGTGTCGAAGCCGGCGGCGACGGCGACCTTGCCCGGGTTGGCCTTGATGTACTCGTTCCAGACCGGCAGGTCGTTGACGGCCGCCTCGACCTGGTTGGTCGCGAGCGCCTGCTGCAGCGCGGCCAGGTCCTTGAAGGAGACCACCTCGATGTCCAGCTTCTTCTCGGCGACCTGGGCCTTGATGTAGTCCTCGCCGGTGGTGCCGCCCTGCACGCCGAGGCGCTTGCCGGCCAGCTGCTCGAGGGTCGTGACCTCCTTGCCGGTGACCACGGCGAGCGCCTGGGTGGCGTCGAAATACGGGTCGGAGAAGTCCAGGACCTTCTTGCGCTCGTCGGTGATCGTCATGCCGGCCGCGGCGACGTCACACTTGCCGGAGTTGAGGTCGGCGCCGGACTTGATGCCCTCGAACGGCGTGTCCACGATCTCCTGGGTGACGCCGAGCTTGGTGGCGACCAGGTCGATCAGCGCGACGTCGAAGCCGACCACCTTGCCGGCCGTGTCCTTGGACTGGAACGGCGCATACGGCAGGTGGGTGCAGGTGGTCAGCGCCCCGGTCTTGATCAGCGGCACACCGCTCGCGGTGGTGCCGCCGGTGTCCTCCTTGGCGCAGCCCGTGATGGCCAGCGTCATGGCGGCCGCGAGAAGCGCCGCCTTTCCCGTGCGTCCCAGCATGTCTCGTCTCCCCGGCCATTCCCTATCGGACCACAAGAGAATAGTCCAGGATGGTGCACTTCTACGGTCGCGGGATGATCACGACCTTGCCGAGAGCCCGTCCGGCGCCGACGTGTTCCAGCGCCGCGGGCACCTGGTCGAGGGTGAACGTGCGGTCGATGTGGACGGCCAGGTCACCGGCGACGCACCGGTCGGCGACCGGGGTGAAGTGCGCCGGTCCCGGCTTGACCGCCAGCACGCCGAGGCGGCGGCCGGTGAGACGGCCCAGGGCCAGCACGCGCAGCAGCGTCCGCGTCGATCCGCCGACACAGCGATAACGGCCGCCGGGGGCCACCGCCCGGCGGTAGGCGAGGACGGAGCGGTGGGCGACGAGATCGAGGATCAGATCGTACGGTCCGGTACGGGTGAAGTCGTCGCGCCGGTAGTCGATCACGTGGTCGGCGCCGACCGTACGCATGAAGTCGAGCTTGTCGCCGTTGTCGACGCCGGTCACCTCGGCGCCGGCCGCTTTGGCGAGCTGGATCGCGAAGGCGCCGGAGCCGCCGCCCGCGCCGTTGATCAGGACGCGCTGCCCGGGCCGCGCGCCGGCCACGCCCTGCATCGCGATCACGCCGGCCTGCGGGATCGTGGACGCCTCGGCGAACCCCAGCTCCGGCGGCTTGTGGGCGAGCATGCGCTCGGGAGCGACGGCGTACTCGGCGAATCCGCCCTTGAGGGCGAGGTTGTCGCCGTACACCTCGTCACCGGCCCGGAACCGGGTGACGCCGGGCCCGGTCGCCTCCACCCGGCCGGCGATGTCCGAGCCGAGGACCGGGCGGGCCGGGGCGCGCAGGCCGCCGAGCCGGGAGTAGAAGGGGGTGCCGCGCAGGGTCTCCCAGTCGCTGAGGTTGATCGAGGTCGCGGCGACCCGGATCAGCACCTGGCCGGCGGCGGGCGCCGGGACGGGGAGGTCTTCGAGGCGCAGCACGTCAGGCGGTCCGTACCGGTCGTGGACGACGGCTCTCACCCGCCCGACCGTAGCAATCCGGCGCCCGGGTGCGGCCCGCCCCGATGCCCGCTCCGGGACGGGAGCGGGCATCGGTCCTCCGGCCGGCCGGGTCAGCAGGCGCCGTCTCCGCCGTAGCGGAAGGTTCGGCCGCTCAGTTTGGCGACGTCGTAGTGGGGGCTGGTGCTGCGGACGTACAGGTCGACGGCGGGGCCGTTGATGTAGCTGACGCTGCCGATGCGGGCCGCCGAGCTGTTGGTGGCGCCGTTCAGGCCGTTGCCCATGTCGGTGCAGGGCAGCAGGCTGATGCCGGCCACCTCGCCGAAGGCCTGGATCATGCCGCTCTGGGTGAAGTTCCCGGACCACAGGGTGCCCGGGAAGTAGCCGACCCACTCGGTGTCGTAGGCGATCCACCACGCGCCGCTGTAGTACTGGATGCCGAGCCGCTTGGTGGCGTTCTCCGGGAGCGTGTCCCCGGGGCTGATGTTCGCGCTGTACTGGACGAAGCCGCAGCCGTTGTAGCAGGTGGGCACGCCGTTGACCCAGTGGTAGACGAACAGGTGCGGGTCGGAGTCGCCGTTGACCAGCCGGTCCACGGTCCAGCCGACCTCGACGATCTGATTTCCGTTGCTGGACTGCACGGCCAGCTCGGCGAGGGTGTGGAAGTCGGTCAGGGCCAGGCTGGGCTTGTTGATGGAGAAGTTGGCATAGGCACCGTCAGTAACCGCGGCCTGGGAACCGACGTTGTAGTGGAAGAGAACGGTCTGGTCGGCCTGCTTCGCCTGGCTCGCCGGGTTCACGGCAGGCGGCTTGGGAGGAATGAGTTCGGTCGACGTCGATCCCAGGACGCCGGATCGGGAGGAGTTCCCTTTCGGGGCGTATTCGCCGAGGCCCCCCTCGGGCTCGTCGTCGGGCGCGGCCGCGTCCAGGCCGGCCGATCCGAGTTCCTGGCTGCTGGCGCCGTCGGAGCCGGTCTCCAGGTCGTTCGGCGTCTGTCCCCAGGGCAGCGTCGGCGGCGGGCTGAGCTCCGGCTCCTCGGACTCCTCCGGCGCCGGGGACCCGGTGGACGAGACGCTGGGGGCCGGCTCCGGGACCTCCTCCGCTCCGGCGTTCATCGTGGAGGCCAGCCCTATGGAGCCGGCCACTACGGCGACCAGGGCGACGGCGAACGGTGCTCGACGTGATTTCGACACTTGTCAGTCCTTCGGTCTTTCGTCGGATGCCGGTAATCCTGTCTCGGCGGCGCGGGTCACCGTATAGCGCCCGAGCAGCGCTCAGGAATAGCCCGGCAAGCCTTCTTCAATGGATTATTCGAATGGGTTAGTACGAACCGTCGAGCCGTCTCGTAGAAAGCCCCAACCTGGCTTCACCTGCGACGATGAGAAATGTTCGGGTCTGTTGTGACATTGCCGCACCCGTCGCACAGATCCACTCGACCGTGCCCCTTCCGAGCGATTACTGAAAGAGCCGTAAGAGCTTACGGTTCTTTCCAATCGTGGCGCTGTGCAATCACCGGAAGGTAGCCGTACCGTGAAGGTCATCTCTGTTTCTCTGATCCGCCGGCCACTGTTCGCGGTCACCGCCGCACTGCGCTGGCTGCACCGCAGGCGAAAAGCGGCGCCCGCGCCGGCCCGGCCCGCGACACCACCCGCCGCACCGGCCGCGCCGGTCACCGTCCCGGCGCGGGCGCCGTCGAAGGCCGCCTACCGGGCGAACTCCGCCGCGCACCGGCTGTCCACACAGCCGTCGCCGACCCGCCGCTCGCCCGTGATGCATTGATTGACATCAATCGCCGCGCGAGTGACGATACGACCCTGACTGGGAGCGCTCCCGTCGAAAGGGGTCGTCATGCGAGGTCGTCTGCGCGCAGCCGTGCTCGTCGTCGCGCTGGTCACCGGCGGCCTTCTCGCCCCGTCGGCGCCCGTCCGGGCCGCGGCCGGTGACGGCACGCCGGGCGACCCCAACATCAGCTTCGCCGGGCGCTGGAACACCTCGAACGCCTCGGCCTACGTGCCGTACTGGGCCGGGGCCTACCTACGGACCGGTTTCACCGGCCGCACCGTGAAACTGCGTCAGCGCAACACCGTCGACCTCTGGGCCTCCATCGACGGCGGGCCGTTCACCGCCTTCAAGGGCTCCGGCACGATCAACCTGACCCCCACGGCGCTGGCCGCGGGCAACCACACGCTGATCGTCAGCTACCGGCAGGTGGCCGGCTCGTACACCGGCGACGCCGTCTTCCAGGGCCTCACCCTCGACGCCGGCGCGGCCACGTTCAAACCGCCCGCCCGGACCAGGCTGATCGAGTTCATCGGCGACTCGATCACCGCCGGGACGACGAGCAGCCAGCTGGCGGTCACCGGTTACGGCTTCAAGACCGGCGAACGGCTCGGCCAGAACCACACCCAGATCGCGATCGGCGGCATGTGCCTGTCCGAGACGTCCGACGGGTGCTGGGCGCACGAGACCCGCTACTGGATGGCCAGCGGCGGCCAGGCCGGCACCGCCGCCTGGGACTTCAGCCGCTACACCGCCGACGCGGTGGTGATCAACCTGGGCACCAACGACCGCAGCCACGGCGTGACCGGCCCGAACTTCCAGGCGAAGTACACCGCCTTCCTGACCCGGATCCGCTCGGTGTACCCGAACGCGAAGATCTTCGCGCTGCGCACGTTCATCGGCCGGTACGCCGCCGAGACGCAGGCCGCGGTGCAGGCCCGCGCCGGGGCCGGGGACACCGCGGTGTACTACGTGGACACGACCGGCTGGCTGCCCTCCGACGGCCTGAGCGACTCGGTGCACCCGAACGACAAGGGCCACCAGGCGATCACCGACCGGCTCGCCCCGGTGATCAGCGCGCGCCTGTAGGTCAGGCCGCGGCGGCGGCCAGCTGGTCGCGGCCGGAGCGTTTGGCGACGTACAGGTGCGCGTCGGCCCGGTCGTACAGCTCGCGGCCGGCCTCGCCGGGGCGGCACGCGGCCAGGCCCATGCTGAGGGTGACCTTCAGGCCGGGCATGATCGTGTTCCAGTCGCGGGCCTGGATGACCCGGCGGATCCGCTCGGCGACCTTGCGGGCCTCGGCCTCGCCGGTGGCCAGGAACAGGGCGAACTCGTCGCCGCCGAAGCGGATCGCCACCTCGTCGTGACGGCAGTGCGAGCGCAGCACCGCGGCGATCTCGCCGAGCACCCGGTCGCCGACACCGTGCGAGTAGCGGTCGTTGATGTCCTTGAAGTGGTCGACGTCGATGAGCAGCAGGGTGCCGCCGTCGACGACGGTGTTGATCCGGCGGTCGAACATCCGCCGGTTGCCGAGGCCGGTCAGCGCGTCCGAGGCGGCGGCCAGGTCGGCGGAGGTCCGCGCCGCCTCCAGCTCGACCCGGCGGTACGCCTGGCGCAGCATGGTGCGCCGGTCCAGCCGCAGCTGCCACAGCGCCTCGACGTGGGTGCGCAGCGCCTCCAGCATCGCCTGGGTGGCCTCGCCGGGCACCTCTAGGGCGGCGGTGACCGCCAGTTCGTACTGGAAGAGCAGCCGTTCGGCCTTGAGGGCGGCGAGCTGCAGGCCGGCCCGGAACTCGCGGTGCGCGGCCCGCCACTGGCCGGTGGCGCGCATGGCCAGCCCCTGCGCCAGGTGCAGCAGCCGGGACTCGTGGTGCTGGCCGGCCGCGTGCATCCGCGGCAGCAGCTCGTCGATGATGGCCAGCGCCTCGTCGATCCGGCCGCTCTTGGCGTGGCAGACGGCCAGCAGCGCGGTGCCGAGCGGCGACTCCAGGCCCTCCTTGAGCCAGAACTCCAGGACCGCCGTGCTCCTGCTGATCAGTCCGGCCGCCTCCTCGTCCCGGCCGACCTGCTCCAGGCGCAGCGCCCACTCCACCCACAGCTCGGTGTGGGTCAGCTCGGCGGCCGACCGGTACAGCACGTCCGGCGAGTCGAACGACTCCAGGCAGCGGCGCATCGCCTCGTCGGAGAGTTCGAACAGGTCGGCGCTGCGGGCCGCCTCGCCCAGCGACGACATCGCCGAGAAGTAGCGGGGCCCCTTGCGCGGCGCCACGTCCAGCAGCGCCATCGCGCTCGCGACGTGGTGCAGGCCGTCGTCGATGCGGCCGAGGTGGATCAGCACCCGGGCGACGTCGGCGAGGATTTTGGCATCGGTGGCTTTGGGGCCGCCCAGCGACTCCTGGTCGGCGATCAGCTCCTCACCGATCTGCAGCGCCTCGTCGAGGCGGCCGAGCGCGTTCAGCGCGTACATCCGCCCCAGCCGGCTGATCCGGTGCGTACGCCGGTCGCCGAGCTGCGTCAGGATCGCCTCGGCCTCGTCGGCGGCGCTCAGCGTCTCCGTGTGGTGACCCCGGATCGTCAGGTCGTGCACGTGCAGGGCAAGGCCTGCGTAGGCGCCGTACGGCGACACCAGCACCGGCAGGCGGTTCATCGGCAGGCCCCATTTCCCATGGCCCTACCGTCGGCCGCGCGGCCCCCGATGTGAGGTTCCGGGCGCTGTCTTAACTGATGCGGGTGCCGTGCGAGCGGGCCTCGTGCGGGAATTCCCCGGGTGGCAGGCTCACCGGTCGCCGCCGTGCACGGACCATCCCCGGCGGATGACCGTACGTGATCAAGTGTTCCTCCACTCGTGTCGGGCATGATCGACGGCGTGACGCGAACGGAGAGCCGGCACGTGGTCCGGGTCGGTGACCTGTCGCTGGTCTGTCATGTCCGCGGGCGTGGTCCCCGATGCGTGGCGCATCCGGCCGGCCCCGGCATGCACTGGGAGTACCTGCGGATGCCGCTGGCCGAACGCGACCACACGATGATCTACGTGGAGCCGGCCGGCACCGGGGCGTCCGGCTCGCTGCCCGACGGGGCCGCCTACGACCTGGACACCTACGTTTCTCACCTGGACGCGGTGGTGCGGGCGTTCGCCGACGAGCCGGTGTTCGTGCTCGGGCACGGGCACGGCGGCTTCATCACGCAGAGCTATGTGGCCGGGCTGCCGGACGGGGTGGCCGGCCTGATCCTGTACGCGACCGGCCCGGTCGCCGACGCGCAGATGCTGGCGCAGGCCCGCTGGAACCTGCACCGGGACGCGGACGAGGACGTGCACGACGAGGAGTCGGCGACCCGGCGGCTGCGCGGCGTGCTGCCGTCGCACTTCGCGCACTACCGGGAGCGGGAGGCGGAGTTCGCGCCGGTGGTGGCGGCGGTCCGGTGCTGGCCACGGCCGGCGTCCGACTTCGCCGCCGTGGACCTGCGCGGGCGGCTCGCGTCGATCACCGTGCCCACGCTGATCCTGGCCGGGGCGCGGGACGTCGTGTTCGGGCCGGAGGCGGCGGCCGCGCTGCGGGCCGGGGTGCCCGGCGCGCGGGTCGCGATCTTCGAGGACAGCGGCCGGTTCGCGCATCTGGAGGAGCCGCAGCGGTTCGCGCATCTGCTGAGGGAGTTCACCGGTTGACCGGGCTGCGACTGCAGATCATGGGCCCGCTGCGGGTGTGGCGCGGCGACCTGGAGATCGATCTGGGGCCGCGTCAGCAGCGCTGCCTGCTCGCGGTGCTGCTGGCGAACGTCGGCCATCCGGTGAGCGTGGCGGACCTGACCGCGTCGATCTGGGGCCTCAGCGCGCCGCCGAGCGCCGTGAACGTCATCCACAAGTACGTGGGCGCGCTGCGTCGTCTGCTCGAACCGGAGCTGGCGTTGCGTACCCCCGGCTCCTATCTGTTGCGCACCGCCGGCGGATATCGCCTCGCGGCCGGGCCGGAAGTCCTCGACCTGGCCGCGTTCCGCGAGCTGATCGCCGAGAGCCGGGCGCTGGACGGCACGGACCGGCCCGGGGAGGCGCTGGACCGCTACGCCGACGCGCTGCGCCTGTGCCACGGCCCGGCCGGTGACGCGCTGGCCGAGAGCGCCGGGGCGGCGGCCACGTTCGCGGCGATCGACGGCGAGTTCTGTGACGCGGCGATCGCGGCAGCCGACGTCGCGTTCCGGTTGCGGCGGCCCGCGCCGGTGCTCGGGCCGCTGCGGCTGGCCGCCACGCTGGGCACCCTGAACGAGTTCGTGCACGCCCGGCTGATCACCGCGCTGGCCATGGCCGGGCGCCAGGCCGAGGCGCTGAGCACCTACCGCACCATCCGGCAGCGCCTCGCCGACGACCTCGGCATCGATCCCGGCCAGACTCTGGAGGAGGCGCACCGGCGGGTGCTCACCCAGGATCTGCCCGCGCCGGCGGACAGCCCTCCGGGCCGGGAGATCCCCCATCTGGTACGCCCGGCGCAGCTGCCACCGGATCTGCCGTCGTTCGCGGGCCGCGCCCCGGAGATCGCCACCCTCGACACGCTGGTCGCCGGGATGGACCGTGACGGCCGTACCGCCCCGCTGATCGTGGCGCTCGACGGGATGGGCGGCGTCGGCAAGTCGACCCTGGCCGCGCACGTCGCGCACCGGCACGCCGGCCGGTTCACCGACGGGCAGCTCTATCTGGACCTGCGCGGCGACCTCGACGACGAGGATCTGCTGGCCGGGGACGCGCTGGCCGCCCTGCTGTACGGGCTGGGCGTGCCCACCGCGCAGCTGCCGGGGACGTTCGACGCGCGGGTGGGCGCCTACCGCAGCCTGACGGCGGGCCGGCGGATCCTGGTGCTGCTGGACAATGTGCACGATCCGGCCCAGGTCCGCCCGCTGCTGCCGAACTCGGCGCACAGCCTGGTGCTGCTGACCAGCCGCAGCCCGCTGCTGGGGCTGGCCGCCTTCGACGGCGCGCACCTGCTCCGCGTCGACGTGCCGGATCCGGCGTCGGCGCAGGAGTTGGTGCTGCGGCGGCTTCCCGGCCCGGCGCCGGCGGACCTGGTGGACGAGATCGCCGAGCTGTGCGGGCGGCTGCCGCTGGCCCTGGCGATTCTGGCCGCGCGGCTGGCCGCCCGGCCCACCCTGTCACTGGAGTCGGTCGCCGCCGAGCTGCGCGACAGCGACCGGCGGCTGCAGGCCTTCCCGGCCGGCACCGGGACGCCCGACCCGCGTACCGCGTTCGCCTGGTCGTACCGGCAGCTCAGCGCGGGTGCGGCCCGGCTGTTCCGGTTGCTGTCGGCGGCGTTCACTCCGGCGGTCACCGCCGGGACGGCCGCCGGGCTCACCGGCGACGATCCGTCCCGTACCCGGTCCGATCTGGAGGAGCTGGCCGCGGCGGCGCTGATCGACGAGCACGACGACGGGCGTTTCGTGGTCCATGTGCTGGTCCGGGCGTACGCCGAGGAGCTTCTCGACACGGTGGACGGCCCGGCCGAGCGGGAGGCGGCGGTGGGCCGGCTGCTGCGGCATTACCTCGACGCGGGCCTCGACGCGCAGGCGGCGCTCGCACCGGCCGGGACCGGATCGGTCCCGGCCGGCACGCGACCGGACATCCCGGTCACCGTGGAGCGGGCCGCCGCCTGGTTCGCGGGACACCGGCAGGAGCTGACCGAGGCGGTACGGGTGGCAGCCGACCGTGGTGACGCGGACACCGCCTGGTCGCTGGCCGGTGCTCTGCGGCTTGCGCACCCCTCGGTCGCCGGCGACGCCGCCCGCTACGTGCGGGCGTCACTCCAGTCGAGACCGAACGCCGCCCCGGGCTCCAGCACCGCCCCGTCCGCGTAGGCGAACGCGAACCGGTCCTCGCCGAGCGCGGCGACGGCGGCGTCCCGGGCCCGGCTAAGCTCCACCGCGTCGTCGGGGTCCGGCACCTGCCCGATCGTGGCGTAGGCGCTGTCGGTGAACCCGATCATCCGGGCCGCCCGGGTGTGGTCGCCGTCGGCGGCGGCCAGCGCGGCGGCGGCGATACCCAGGTAGGGCACGAACGAGCGCCAGCCGTTGGCGAACACCCGCTGCCCGACCTCGGCGAACAACTCCCGTGCCAGGTCCACGTCGCCGCGGCGCAGCTCGACGAAGGCCAGGTTGTAGAACTCCGAGTTGACCACCTCGGGCCGGTTCAGCTCGTCGTTGAGCTCGATGCTGGCCAGGTAGCGTTCCCGGGCCAGGTCGAGGTCGCCGGCGAGCCGGGCCACCGCGGCGAGCACGTGCCGGGGCCGCTCCTGGAGGGCGCGGTCGCCGGTTTCCACGGCGATGTCCAGGGCGGCGGAGGCCAGCCGCTCGGCGGCGGGCAGGTCGCCGTCGCGCAGGGCGAGACGGGCCAGCGCGTACAACGCCTCGACCCGCCCCGCCGGCTCGCCGTCCCGCCGCAGCTCCTCCTCGGCCAGCCGCCGCGCCTCGGCGGTGTCCCCCCGCCGGAACGCGCCGCGCACACCGGCCCGGAAGCTCTCGTCGCGCAGCTCGCGGACCGCGGCGGCGAACGCCTCCGGCTCCTCCAGGTGCCCGAAGTGCCCGCTGTCCGGCAGGATCACCAGCCGGGACCCGGCGATGCCGTCGTGCAGCATCGCCGCCCACCCGGGTCCGCAGATGAAGTCGTGCCGACCGGTCACCACCAGGGTCGGCGCGGTGATCTCCGGCAGTCGCGGCCGGAAGTCGACAGCCGTCGAGTCGACGTCGACCGGCCACGACCGGATGCCGGCACGCAACGGCTCGAACTCGGCGCGGCGTCCCCAGAAGTCGGCGAAGTACACCGGCAGGACGGCGCTCATCCACGCCGACTTGGCGGCCTCGGTCTGCTCCGTCGGGGGCTCCTCCAGGGCGGCGGCCGCGGCCGCCGCCTCCGGGATCTCCGGGTGACGCCGCGGGTAGGCGGCCCCCTGCCGGGTGCCCTCGGCCCAGAACGCGGCGTCGGTGACCGGGGTGGAGCTGTAGAGGACGAGCCCGGCGACCCGGTCGGGGTGGCGCAGCGCGTACCGCTGGGCGACGACCCCGCCGTGCGAGTGGCCGAGCAGGTGCACGGCCGGGACGCCGAGGTGCTCGACGAGCCCGTGCAGCAGGTCGGCGTAGGTGTCGGCGTAGGTGGCGTGCTCCGGCAACGGGTCCGATGCGCCGGTGCCGGCCGGTTCCACGTACACCATGGTGAAGGTCTCCTCCAGCTGCGGGACCCGCAGGTAGGAGTACTCGACGCCGGGGCCGCCCGGGTGGACGATCATCACCGGGCCGTCACCGGCGACGTGGTACGCCAGACGCGTGCCGCCGACGGTGACGAAGCAGGTGCCGGTCATGCCGGGGCCGTCTCGCTGATCGGCCGGTTCACCCAGCTCATCATGGCCCGCAGCCGATCGCCGGTGATCTCGATCGGGTGTTCGGCGGCCCGCTCGCGGAACCCGGTGAGCAGCGGCCGCCCCGCGTCGTCGTCGGCGATCAGCTGCCGGGTGAACTCGCCGGAGCGGATGTCGTCGAGGATCCGCCGCATCTCCTCCTTGACGGCCGCGTTGATCACGCGCGGGCCGGAGACGTAGTCCCCGAACTCGGCGGTGTCCGAGACGCTGTACCGCATCCGGGCCAGGCCGCCCTCGTACATCAGGTCGACGATCAGTTTCAGCTCGTGCAGGCACTCGAAGTAGGCGATCTCCGGGGCGTAGCCGGCCTCGGTGAGCACCTCGAAGCCGGTCTGCACGAGGGCGCTGACCCCGCCGGCGAGCACCGCCTGTTCCCCGAACAGGTCGGTCTCGGTCTCCTCGGTGAACGTCGTCTCGATCACGCCGGCGCGGGTGCCGCCGATCGCCTTGGCGTACGACAGCGCCAGGGCCAGGCCGTCGCCGGTGGGGTCCTGCTCGACGGCGACGAGACAGGGCACGCCCTTGCCGTCGGCGAACTGGCGGCGTACCAGATGTCCCGGCCCTTTCGGCGCGACCATCGCGACGGTGACGTCGGCGGGCGGCTTGATCAGCTCGAACCTGATGTTGAGGCCGTGGCCGAAGAACAGCGCCTTGCCGGCGGTCAGGTGCGGGGCGATCGACTCGGCGTAGATGGCACGCTGGGCGGTGTCCGGTGCGAGCAGCATGATGACGTCGGCCCAGGCGGCGGCCCCGGCGGAGGTCCGGACCGGCAGGCCCTGCTCCTCGGCTTTCGGGCGGCTCCTCGAGCCCTCGGGGAGGCCGACGACGACGTCGGCGCCGGAGTCACGCAGCGACAGGGCGTGCGCGTGGCCCTGGCTGCCGTAGCCGATCACCGCGACCTTGCGGCCCTGGATGATCGACAGGTCGGCATCGTTGTCGTAGTGGACGTGTGCGGCGGGGGGCGGATTGTTCACGTCCACCAGACGGGCCGTGGAAGCGGAAAGTTCGGTCCGTGACGTCAACAAATCCTCCAGTGGCTGTCCCTAGGTTCGAGCGCCATGGACACCGAACTGCTCGTGCGCGCCGCCCAGCGGGGTGACGTGGCCAGCCTCACCACGCTGTTCCAGGCGCACTACGCCGGAATGCGGTCGGTGGCGTGCCAGATCCTGGGACCCGGGCCGGACGCCGACGACGTGTGCCAGGAGGCGGCGATCACGGCGCTCACCCGGATCGGCCAGCTGCGCGACCCGGCGGCCGTGCGGTTCTGGCTGCACGCGATCGTGCGCAACATCTGCCGGTCCCGGCTGCGGGAGCCGCGGGCCGTGCCGCTGGAGGCCGCCGGTGAGGAGCCGGTCGTCGGGGCCGACGCCGACCTGGACCGGTATGCCGACCGCGACTGGGTGCGGCACGCGATGGCCCGGCTGTCGCCCGCGCTGCGGCCGGTGACGATGTTGCGGTACTTCACCGAGCGCAACTCCTACGAGCGGATCGCCGGCCTGTGCGTGATCCCGGTCGGCACGGTCCGCAGCCGGCTCAGCGAGGCCCGGCGGCAACTGGCGGCGATCCTGCCGCGGGTCCGCGACGAGCGGCACGCCGAGTCGGCGGCGCTGACCACCCTGCGCCATGCCGAGGCGTCGGCGATCCTGGCGGGCGGGCCGCTGCCGTACCCCGTCCGGGCCCGCTGGTCCCACCAGGCCACCGTGTGCTGGCCGGACGGCCGCCGCACCACCGGCGTGACCTCCGTGGTGGAGGCCCTGCGCCGCGACGGCGCCGGGCACCGGCTGGTCGAGGTGGTGGCCGCCCCGGACGTCACCGTCTGGGAGACCACCACCCACACGTGGCTGCTACACGAGCGCGGCGGTCAGGTCCGCGGCGCCCGTCTCGCCGGATGACGGCTTGGGCAGCGCGGCCACCATCGCGGTGACGGCGTCCGGCGACAGCGGCCGGGCGAAGTGGTAGCCCTGCGCGTACTGGTATCCGAGAACGGCCAGCCGATCCGCCTGGTCCCGGTTCTCCACACCCTCGGCGACCAGGTCCAGGCCGACCGCCTCGGCCAGCGCGATCACCGCGGACGGCATGGTGTCACGGCGTCCGGTGTCGGTGCCCTGGGTGAACGAGCGGTCCAGTTTCAGCTGGTCCACCGGCAGCTCGTGGAGCAGGGTGAGCGTCGACTGGCCGGTGCCGAAGTCGTCGAGCGCGATCCGGATGCCCATCCGGCGCAGGTCGTCGAGCGCGCCGACCGACTCGCCGAGCGCGACGGCGGTGCTCTCGGTGATCTCCAGGGTGAGCCGGTGCGGCGGCAGGCCGGTCTCGGAGAGCGTCGCGGCCACCCGGCCGACGTAGCCGGGGTCGCGCAGCTGCCGGGCGCTGACGTTGACGTTGACGATGCCCGGGCCGAGGTCGCCGAGCTCGTCGCGCCACGCGGCCAGCTGCCGGCAGGCTTCGAGCAGCACCCAGTCGCCGAGCGGGACGATCAGGCCGGTGCGCTCGGCGACCGGGATGAACTCGATCGGCGGCACGATCCCGCGAGCCGGGTGGTTCCAGCGGACGAGCGCCTCGACGCCCTTGAGCCGGCCCCCGTCGAGGGTGACGATCGGCTGGTACTCGAGGAACATCTGGCCCTCGTTGATGGCGTGCTGCAACTGGGCGCCGATGGCGGCGGAGTCGGCGATCGAGGCGGCCATGCCCTCGGTGTACTGCTCGACGTTGCTGCCACCGTGGTGCTTGGCGGCGTACATCGCGATGTCGGCGCGCCGCAGCAGGTCCGCGGCGTTCTCCCCGCTGTGCCCGCCCGCGACGCCGATGCTGGCACGGACCAGCAGCTCGTGGTCGCCGGCCACCACCGGCTCGGCCAGCGCGGCGATCAGCCGGCCGGCCGCCGCCGAGGCGTTGTCCGGGTCCATGCCGTCCAGCACCACCACGAACTCGTCACCGCCGAGCCGGGCCACCGTGTCCTCCTTGCGGACGGCGGCGGCCAGCCGGTCGGCGACCGCGATCAGCAGCGCGTCGCCGACGCCGTGGCCGAGGGTGTCGTTGACGGCCTTGAAGTCGTCGAGGTCGATCAGGGCGACGCTGACCGGCCGCCCGGTGTGGCTGGCCGCGAGCGCCTCGTCGAGGCGTTCGGTGAACAGGGCCCGGTTGGGCAGCCCGGTGAGGGTGTCGTGGGTGGCGCCGTGGTCGAGGCGGGCGACCAGGTTCGCGTTCTCCCGGAAGACCGTCTGCTGCCGGGTCGCGACCAGGGCGGTCAGCACGCCGGCCAGCACCACGAACAGCAGCGCGTCCGAGTCGCCGACCGCGACCATGTGGACCAGCAGGGCGTACACCGCGACGATCGCCAGGTACGGCAGCCACACCGGCAGCCGGCGCACGGCCCGCGTCGGCCCGGCGCCGCGGGCGACCGCCCGGAGCTGCGCGCGACCGGCCAGCACCGCGCAGAGCATCGCCACCGGGACGGACACCTGCGACGCGGCCAGCCACGGGCGGTCGACGGCGTACTTCTGCAGCAGCAGCGAACTCACCATGCCGGAGGCCATGCCGAGCGCCATCATCGGCAGCACACCCGGGGCCAGGTGGCTGCGCCCGGCGAGGGCGACCTTGCCGAAGGCCATCAGGGCCAGCAGGTTCAGCGCCAGGAACACCGTCCCGCTGACCAGTGCGGCGGGGGTGAAGCCGGCCTCCTGCACGACCGGGCGGGTCACGAAGTGCCAGGAGTAGGAGCCGGTGGCGAGCAGCACGACCAGGCCGTCCAGGCCCACCCGCAGCATGCTGCCCCGGCCGGAGACCTTCAGCGGCAGGCGCGCCATGGCCCACAGGTTCCCGACGATCGCCCCGGCGTAGCCGATGCCGGCGACCACCGACACGTCCGCCGCCGCGGCGCCGCCGACCACACAGTCGTACGCGTTGACGGTGGCGCCCACCGCCGCGAACGCGGTGCCGATCGCCGTGTGCCGCCAGAACCGCCGGGCGACCGGGGTGAGATCGTCGCGGCGGGCGATCGCCACCAGCGAGGCCAGGGCGATCAGCGCCGAGACCGGCAGGGTGATCCACAGCAGCACCGTGGGCGTGCGCTGATGCTCCAGGTTGACAGCGGTGGCCACCAGGGCCATGAGCGCGAGAAACGCGCAGATACCGGCCGGGCCGGGCATCCGGCGCGCGATCGCGGCAGTGGACTTGCCCATCGCGGTCCCCCTTCGTCGGCCGTGTGACGCCTGCACACATCGGCCGGGCCGGCCCGGTAGATGAGCGATTGCGCCGGACCACCCGCGGGTGACGGTCTTCACGGGGCCCGGTCGCCACACCGGAGGGCGCGGGGGTCAGTCGTCGAGGGTGCTGAGGCGGGTGGTCAGGTCGGTGGCGAAGCGGTCGAGCAGGCGGCCGAACGTGCGGCGGTCCTCGGGGGACCAGCCGGCGAGGGCCTCGCCGAGGGTGCTGAGGACCGTCTGCATGTAGCGGCCGACCGCTTCGCTGCCGGCGGGGGTCAGCTCGACCAGGCGGGCGCGGCGATCGTCCGGGTCGGCGACGCGCTGGACCAGGCCGCGCCGTTCCAGCTCGTTAACGTGGCGGGTCACGTGGGGGCCGACGACCTGCATGCGCCGGGCGATCTCCCCCACCCGCAGCGGGCCCCCGCCGGTCTGCAACGTGACCAGCACCCCAAGCCCAGGACGGTCCAGGCCGAGCCCGGCGCTCTCGGTGGCCCGGTCGATCAGCCGGCTGCGGTTCAGGACGGTGCCGAGCTGGGAGAGCCGGGGCAGGACGGCGAGCAGGTCGAGTTCGCCGTCATTCGAGGTGTCGGTCATCACACTCAATTCGATACCTAAGTTAGGTATATATTTTGGTCAGGGCACGAGCACGGCACATCTAGGGAGGAACCTCATGCACAGGGTACTGGTCTCCGGGGCGAGCATCGCCGGGCCCGCGCTGGCGTACTGGCTGCACAGGCACGGTTTCGAGGTAACCGTCGTGGAGAAGGCGGCGGGCGTACGCGGCGGCGGATACCCCATCGACATCCGCGGCACCGCGATCGAGGTGGTCCGGCGGATGGGCCTGCTCCCCCGGCTGCGGGAGGCGCACATCAACACCGAACGGCTCACCTTCCTCAACCCGGACGGCAGCCTGATCACCGCGATCAAACCCGACGCCGTGGTCCGCGGGGTCGAGGGCCACGACCTGGAGATCCCGCGGGGCGATCTGACCGGGATCCTGTACGGCACGGTCCGCGACGACGTCGAGTTCCTCTTCGGCGACAGCATCGACACCCTCGACGACCGGCCCGACGGGGTCGACGTGACCTTCCGCAGCGGCGTGCAGCGCACCTTCGACCTGGTCGTCGGCGCTGACGGGCTTCACTCGTACACCCGCGGTCTGGTCCTCGGTCCGGAAGAGCAGTATCACCGGTACCTGGGGCACTGCTTCGCCGGCTTCACCATGCCCAACGACCTGGGACTCTCCCACGAGGGTGTCACCTGGTGCGAGCCGGGACGGGGCGCCGCCCTCTACGCCGTCCGCGACGGTGACCGGGTCCACGGATTCCTGACGTTCGACCGGGCGGACCCGCCGTACGACGCCTTCCGCGACCCGGCGGCGCAGCGTGACCTGGTCGCCTCGGTCTTCGAGGGAGCCGGCTGGCAGATCCCGCGCATGGTCACCGTCATGCGGGCGGCCGACGACCTGTTCTTCGACGTGGTGAGCCAGATCCGGCTGCCGCGCTGGTCGGCCGGCCGGGTGGCGCTGGTCGGCGACGCCGCCTACGCACCGTCGTTCCTCACCGGCCAGGGCACGAGCCTGGGCCTGGCCGGCGCCTACATGCTCGCCCGGGCGCTGGCCACCGCGCCCGATCATGCAACGGCCTTCGCGGAGTACGAACGAAGCACCCGGCCGTTCGTCGAGCTGAACCAGAATCTGGCCGGCGAGGGCAGCTCGGTCCTGTTCCCGGCCACCGCGGAGGCCCTGGCCGCACGCAACGTCATGCTGCGCGGCCTGACCGCGATGCCGGCCGAGGCCGCCCGCCCGGAGCACTCGGCGCTGGTTCTTCCCGCGTAGCGGGTCCCGCCCTGCACGACGGCCCTACACTCGCCGCCGTGAACGCCAAGGTCCTCGTCGCCGAAGACGATCCGAAGCAGGCTGAGCTGCTGCGCCGCTACCTCGAACACGAGGGGCACACGGTGACGGTGGCGACGGACGGGCGGGCGGCCCTCGCCCTGGTGCGGCGGCAGCCACCCGACCTGCTCGTGCTCGACGTGATGATGCCGGGGATCGACGGGTTCGAGGTGTGCCGGGTGCTGCGCCGCGACAGCGGGCTGCCGGTGCTGATGCTGACCGCGCGCGGCGCCGAGGAGGACCTGCTGCTCGGCCTGGACCTGGGCGCCGACGACTACCTGACCAAGCCGTACCGCCCGCGGGAACTCGCCGCCCGGGTCCGCGCGCTGCTGCGGCGGACGGGCGTCCCGGACCCGCGGGCGGGCCGGCTGCGGGTCGACCCGGCACGGCACGAGGTGTGGGCCGACGGCGTCGAGGTCATCTGTACGCCGGGCGAGTTCCTGCTGCTGGAGATGATGGCCGCCGAGCCGGGCCGGGTGTTCACCCGCGACCAGCTGCTGCGCCGGCTGCACGGGTTCGGCTCCGACGTGACAGCGCGCACCGTGGACGTACACGTCCTGAATCTGCGCCGGAAGATCGAAGCGGATCCCTCCGCGCCGAAACGGCTGCTCACCGTGTGGGGCGTCGGCTACAAGCTCGCCGATGGCTAGGCCCCGCAGCAGCCTGGTCCTGCGGCTGCTCGCCGTCTCCGCGGTGGTGTCGATGCTGTCCGTGGCGGCGACCGCCTGGCTGACGGTCCGCGCGACCACGAGCGCGATCCGGCAGCAGCCCGGCCGGGTCCTGGTCGACGACGCGAGGATCTACGACACCTTGATCGGGTACGCCGCCACGCACCGCGACTGGACCGGAGCCGGGCCGCTCGTCGAGTCGCTGGCGGCGAACACCGGCCGCCGGATCGTCATCACCGATCGCGACCGCCGTACGCTGCTCGCCTCCCCCGCGGCGACGGACGCCGGACCGTTGCCGGCCGAGGCGTCGGCGCCGCTCGACGCGCTCGCCGTCGACGCGCTCGTGTCGCCGGGCGGTGTCGACCAGCGTGCGGTGGGGCCGTTCCTGCTGCCGGACACCGAACGGGCCGCGCTCGGCACGCTCGCCGCCGACGCCCTCTCCTGCCTGCGCGGTCACCCGGCGACCCCCGCCGCCCCCACCCGTGCGGTGCCCGCCGCGGCGCAAGCCGAGATCGTGTACCGGCCGAGCGGGCGGCCCGACGTGCGGACCTCCGACGGCGAACCCGGCGTCTGCGCCGGGCAGCTGCGGGCGCTGGCCGAGCCGACCGGCACCGAGGAGGCGGCGCTGGACCGGCTCCGGACACTCACGAACGCGTGCCTGACCCGGCAGGGCATGGCGGCCGTCGCGATCACCCTCGACGGCGGCTGGGTCACCACCCGGTCGGACAGCCGATCCGCCGAGTACGGCCGGAGCGTCGAGTCCTGTCTGGCCGGTGCGAAGCGCGAGCAGCTGACCGGGTACGTGGCGCCGGCCGCGTGGCTGTTCCTCCTCGACGCGGACGCCACCCGGGACACCCGCCACTTCGACCTCTCCCCCGCCGGCCGGGCCCGCATCGCCGGCGTCACGGCGCTCGTGCTGCTGGCGGCGATCGGGGTGACCGTGCTGGTCGGCCGGCGGCTGGTCCGGCCGTTGCACGAGCTGACCGCGGCGGCCGGCCGGATGCGTGCCGGGGAGGTGACGACCCGGGTCGAGGTGCGCGGGCACGACGAGATCGCGCGGCTGGGCAGCGCCTTCAACGCCATGGCCGAGCAGCGCCGGCACGTCGAGGAGCTGCGGCGCGCCATGGTCAACGACATCGCCCACGAGATGCGCTCCCCGCTGACGAACATCCGCGGCTGGCTGGAGGCCGCCGACGAGGGGGTGGTGCCGCTGGACGCCGAGCTGGTGTCGTCGCTGCTCGAGGAGGCGGTGCTGCTGCAGCACGTGATCGACGACCTGCGGGACCTGGCCGCCGCCGACGCCGGTGAGCTGCGCCTGACCCTGCGGCCGGTGGACGTCGGGGAGCTGCTGCACGCGGCGGTGTCCGGGGTGGCGCCCGGGCGGGTGACCCTGCTGGTCTCGGCCGACGGGGCGGGCTCGTGCACGGCCGACCCGATCAGGCTGCGCCAGGCGGTCGGCAACCTGGTCGGCAACGCGGTCCGGCACACCCCGGCGGGCGGCACGGTGACCGTGCACGCCCGGCGGGAGGCCGACCAGCTCGTGATCGACGTGACCGACACCGGCCCGGGCATCCCCGTCGACCAGCAGGCCCTGGTCTTCGAGCGGTTCTGGCGCGCGGAGAAGTCACGCAGCCGGCAGACCGGGGGCAGCGGCCTCGGGCTGCCGATCGTACGCAAGCTGGTGGAGGCACACGGCGGCACCGTCACCCTGGTCAGCACGCCGGGACACGGCGCGACCTTCACCTTGCGGCTGCCCGCCTCCCCGGATCCGGCCGGGCAAACAGTTTCATGACAAATGAGCTCTACCGTCTGCCGCGAATCGATCCATGATCCGTGGGAGACGTCATGAGGAAACGGAAGATCGCCGGTGCGGTGGTGCTGGCGCTGAGCGCGGCGGCAGCGGTCACGGTCATGGCGATACGGGGGCCGGAGGCGGAGGCCACAGCGGCTGCCACCACCGTGCGCGCCGTCGAGTACGACCTGGGAATCGCCGCCTTCACCGACGCGCCGGACTGGGGCGGCACCTCGGAGCTGAAGGCGATCGTGCACTACCCGGACCGGATGGCCGGGAAGCTGCCCGTCGTCGTCATGCTCCACGGCCAGCAGCTGAGCTGCTACTCCGCCGACGAGGACGACTGGGAGTGGCCGTGCCCGCGCGGCGTCCGGCCGTACCCCAGTCACCGCGGCTACGACTACCTCGCCGACGCGCTGGTCCGTAAGGGATTCGTGGTCGTGTCGGTGAGCGCGAACGGCCTCAACGCGAACATGGGCACCGCCCCCGAACGCGCCCACCTGCTCAACCGGCACCTGACGATGCTCCAGCAGCTGACCACCACCGGGCGGGGACCGTTGGCCGGCCGGTTCACCGACGCCGCCACCGGACGCCGGTCCACCGTCGACTTCCGCGGCCACCTCGACCTGACACGGGTGGGGACACTCGGCCACTCGGTCGCCGGTGAGGGCGTCTACTACCAGGCGGCCGACGCCCATCGCCGGGAACTGCCCGCGGGCGTACGCATCCGGGGTGTCGTCGCCGTCGCCGCCCGCAACAGCAGGATGAACGACATCACCGTCACCACGGCGCCGGTGGCCGTGCTCTCCGCCGAGTGCTGGGGCGACGGCGACCACGCCTTCTACCAGGCGGCCAAGGACCACCACGGCACCCGCGGTTTCCTGGTCGACATCGCCAAGGCCAACCACAACTACTTCAACACCGAGTGGACCACCGGCCCCGGCCCGAGCGACGGCGACGACACCGAATGCCCCACGGCACAGGGCCGGCCGACCGCGGCACAGCAGCAGGGTTTCGCGGTCGACTACCTCACGGCCTTCTATGCGTACGCGTTGCAGGGCGACACCCGCGCCGAGCCGGTGCTGACCGGCGAGCACCCGCTCAAGGGCGTCACCACCCGGATCGAGGACTTCGGCTGACGTCCTGCCGGTGAAGGTCCACCGTCGGGTGGACCCTCACCAACCACGTCAGGCCCCGGCCGGGTCGGGCAGGTGGACGGTGAACACGGTGCCCCGGCCCGGCTCGCTCTCGACCTCGATCGTGCCGCCGTGGGCCTCGGTCAGCTGGCGGGCGATCGCCAGGCCGAGGCCGCTGCCGCCGGTGGCCCGGCTGCGGGAGCCGTCGGCACGCCAGAACCGGTCGAAGATCTTCGGCAGATCGTCCGGGGCGATGCCGGCGCCGGTGTCGCGTACCGAGATCGTGGTGTCCGCCGCGCCGACCGTGACCGAGCCGCCGGGCGCCGTGTAGCGGATCGCGTTGGAGACCAGGTTGCCGACCACCTGTCGCAGGCGGGCCTGGTCGGCGGTGACCACCGGATCGCCGGTGACGTCCGCCTCCAGCCGCACCCCGGCCGCGTAGGCGCTGCCCTGCTGGCTGTCGACCACCTGCACGATCACGTCGCGCAGCGGGATCGGCTCCATCTCGACGCGCAGCGTGCCGGCGTCGGCGGCGGCCAGGTCGCCCAGGTCGTCGATGATGTGCTGCAACTGCAGCGCCTCCTCGTGCAGCAGCGCGAGCAGCTGGGCGTCGGTGGGCGCGAGGTCGTCCTGGGCCGCCTCCAGCCAGGTGCGGATGTTGCCGAGCGGGGTGCGCAGCTCGTGCGCCACGTCGTTGACCATGGTGCGGCGCTGTTCGTCGGCCTGTTCGCGACGGCGGGTGGCGTCGTTCAGGGCGCGGGCCAGCCGGCCGATCTCATCGCGGGAGGACACCGTGGCCGGCACGTGCGCCGCCGCCGCGTCGGTGAGCGTGCGCAACGGCCGGACCAGTCGCCACCCGGCCAGCACGGTCACCACGACGGTGCCGAGCAGGACGACGGCGGCCACCGCGGCGATCCGCCGGATCCCGGCGCCGGACAGGCTCAGCGTCGTACGGTCGTCGCCCGGCGTGGTGACGAACAGCAGGACACGCGGCGCCACGTACGGCCGCAGTTGCATGCGCCGTGCCGAGGCGACGCACGGCTCCACGACGTCGGCGGGACCGGCCGGCCGCAGCTGTGACGGCATCGCCCACCTGATGTCGTCGTTCCTGGTCCGGACCACCGGTTTCGTCCCGAGGTAGGCCTGGAAGGTCGGGGTGATGCGCAGCCGGTCGGCGCGGTCGCCGAGGCCGAGGCAGCGGGCGGTCATCTGCTCCAGCTCCTGCAGGGCCTTCTTCTCGCCGGCGCTGACCAGGCTGTCCAGGCCGGTCGAGCAGCTCTCCAGGGAGTGGTCGGGCACCGGTGTCCCGAATCGGGAGCCGGCGCTGGTGAGCAGGATGCTGGGCCGGCCGGTGGGCGCGACGTCGACGACCCCGCGGTAGCCGAGTTTGCGGAAGCAGCTGAGCGCGCTCTCGGCCTCCTCGTTCATCACGTACCGGTCCTCGCCGGGCACCACGTAGGGGCCGACCGCCCGCTCGTCGATGCGCTCGACGCCGCCGGTCAGGCCCAGGTCGACGTCGAGCGGGTCGACGGCGGCCGCCGGGAGGCTGTTCTCCGGCACCGGGCCGGTGTGCGAGTCGAGGATGACCCGGCGGTCGTCGGTGGTCAGGGTGATCCGGCGGCCGATCTCCTCGGCTCGGGAGTGGACCATGGTGGCCGCGCCGGACCAGTCGTGGTGGGTGGCCGCGTAGCCGAGCAGCGCCTGGTAGACGGCTCGCTGATCGGCGGCCGCGCCACCCTGCTCGTGGCTGATCGCGCGGGTGGTGGTGGTCGCGGCCAGCCACGCCGTGGACGCGATGGCCGCCACCGCGATCACCATCGAGGTGATCAGCAGGCGGGTGATCAGGCTGTGCCGGACCGGGACACGGTCAGCGGTCACCGGGATCGGCCGCCATCTTGTATCCCACGCCGTGCACGGTGAGCAGCAGCCGGGGCCGCCGCGGGTCGGCCTCGATCTTGCGGCGCAGGTTCACCACGTACACGTCGATGGTGCGCTCGGTGGAGCTGCGGTCGATGCCCCGGGTGTGGTGCAGCAGCTGCGCCCGGGTGAGGACCCGGCCGGGCTGCTCGGACAGGGCGGCAAGGATCGCGAACTCGCCGCGGGTGCAGTCGACCGGCTGGTCGTCGACGGTCACCCGATGGCCGGCCGGATCGATGCCGACCCGTCCGATGCGCCGGATGCGGCGGGCGGGGGCGTCCGGGTCTCCGCGGGAGGCGCGCCTCAGGAGGGTACGGACGCGGGCCACCAGTTCGCGCGGGCTGACCGGTTTGGTGAGGTAGTCGTCGGCGCCCAGTTCCAGGCCGAGCAGCATGTCGTTCTCGGTGCTGCGGGCGGTGAGCATCAGCACCAGCACGTCCGACTCCTCGCGCAGGGTGCGGCACACGTGCAGGCCGTCCAGGCCGGGCATCATCACGTCCAGGACGATCAGGTCGGGCCGGTCCCGGCGGGCGACGTCGAGGGCGGCCCGCCCGTCGTGGACGACGGCGGCGTCGTGCCCGTCGGCGACGAGGTAGCGCCGGATCCCCTCGGCATGCCGCGCGTCGTCATCGGCGACGAGGATCCTCGCACCGGCAGAGGAGCCACCGGCAGAGAAGCCGGCGGAGGAGCTGCTGGCAGCGGAGCCGGCGGAGGAGCTGCTGGCAGCGGAGCCACCGGCAGCGGAAGCGCTGCCGGCGGTGACACCCGCGGCGGAGACGCCCATGGCGGAAGCGTCCATGGCCGAGATCATAGGTGGTGGCATCGGCTTCTCCGGAACGGTTCAGACGCTGGACAGCGACGCGGTGGGATCGAGCCGGGCCGCCCGTACCGCCGGGTAGGCGCCGGCCAGGACGCCGATCACCAGGGCGCCGCCGAGCCCGAGGGTGACCGCGGCCGCCGGGAGCACCACCGGCCAGTGCTGCAGGGCGGCGTACCCGGCGACGGCCAGCGCGCCGGCCAGGACGCCCGCTCCCCCGCCGAGGGCCGACAGCACTATCGACTCGGTGACGAACTGGATCCGGATCTGGCCCCGATGGGCGCCCAGGGCCCGGCGCAGGCCGATCTCGCGTCGTCGTTCCAGCACCGAGATGTACATCGTGTTGGCCACCCCGATCCCGCCGACCAGCAACGCGACGCCGGCCAGCCCGAGCAGCAGCGAACTGAACGTCTGCCGGACGGCCTGCTTGGCGGCGAGCGCGTCGGAGGGCCGGCTGACCAGCACCTCGCCCGGATGCTGCGGGTTGGCGGTGGCGGCCAGCACCGCTCGGACCGCCGCCACCTGGGTGTCGGTGGTCTGCACGTAGATGCGGGTGGGCCGCCCGTCGAAGCGCAGCCATCGGGTCGCCGCCTCCCAGCCGATCATCGCGGAGCGGTCGATCTCGGGTGACAGCGGCACCGGTTCGAGGATCCCGATCACGGTGAACCGGTGCCGGCCCAGATGGACCTGCAGCGGCCGGGACAGGTCGACGCCGTCGAAGCCGAGCCGCTGGGCGGCGGTGGAGCCGAGCACCACTGTCGGCAGGCGTTCCATCGCCGCGTCCAGGAACCGGCCGGTACGGACCCGGCCGTCCAGCGCCGTCAGCAGGTTCGCCTTGGTGGCGACGACCGCGATGGCGTTGAAGTCGCCCGCCGGGGTCCGGTCGGAGCGGGTGACGTTCAGCCCGAAGTCGGCCGTCGCGCTGGCCACCGTCACCGGCGCGATCCGCGACACCATGTCGACCGCCTCGACGGGCAGCTTGACCGGTGGATCGTGGTTGGGCGCCGGGGTCACCTGCAGCCGGTTGGTGCCGAGGGCGGCCAGTTTCTCGTCGAGCGCCCGCTGACTGGACGCGGGGATGCCGGTGACCAGCACCAGCGTGGCGATGCCGATGGCGATGCCGAGCGCGGACAGCGCGGCCCGGGCGCGGCGTGCCCGGAGTCCGACGAGCCCGAGCGCGACGATGTCGGCCGGTGACAGACGGGCGGCCTTCATGACGAGCCCGTGTCGGCGATGATCCGGCCGTCGCGGAGTTCGACGCGGCGGGGCAGGGCGGCGGCGATGTCCCGGTCGTGGGTGATCACGGCGATCGTGGTGCCGTCGGCGTTGAGCTGGACGAGCAGGTCGAGCACGGCCCGGCCGGTGGCGGTGTCGAGCGCCCCGGTCGGCTCGTCGGCCAGCACCAGCGCGGGCCGGGTGACCAGGGCCCGGGCGATCGCCACCCGCTGGCGTTCGCCGCCGGACAGCTGATGCGGGTGGTGCCGCGCGCGGTGGGCCAGGCCGACCCGGTCCAGCGCGGCCAGCGCCTGCTCCCGGCGATGCCGGCGGTGCACCCCGGCGTAGAGCAGCCCGGTCGCGACGTTGTCGGCGGCGGTCAGCCCGTCGGTCAGGTGGAACTGCTGGAACACGAATCCCAGCCACCGCGCGCGCAGGGCGGACAGCCGCCGGTCGGACATCGTGGTGGCCTCGTGCCCGCCGATCCACACCTGCCCCTCGGTCGGCCGGTCGAGGGTGCCCATGATGTTGAGCAGAGTGGACTTGCCCGACCCGGACGGGCCGATGATCGCGACGAACTCTCCCTCGTCGATCCGCAGCGAGACGTCCCGCAGTGCCGTCACGTCCTCGCCGTATCGCCGGGTCGCGTTCCGGATCTCCAGCACCGCGGTCACGAGGTCGTCACCACCTTCGTGCCGGCCTCGATGCCGGCGCCGGTGATCTCGACCATCCCGTCGGCGAACAGGCCCACCGTCACGGCGGTCAGGGCCCCTCCGGAGATCTGTACGCCGTACCCGCCGCCGCTGAGCGCCAGCAGCGCCCCGACCGGCACGGCGAGCACGTCACGCCGGGTGGTGCCGGCGAACCGTACCTCGACGTCGGCCGAGCTGATGTTCGTGATCGCCGATGCGTTGTCGACGGTGATGACGACCCGCACCTTGGGGCTCTCCGGCCCCGCGCCGTCCCCGGCCGTGGTCTGCACGTTGCCGCTGACCGAGGTGACGGCGCCGCCGGTGGTGGTGCTGTCCGGCAGCACGATCCGCACCTTCTGCCCGGCCTTGAGGTCGTCGGCCCGGCTCGCGTCGATGTCGGCGGTCACGACTTTGGCCTGGTCACTGACCGCCATCAGGTTGCCGGTCGCGTCGTCGCCGAGCTGGGCGGCGGCCGCGCCGACCCGTACCGCGCCGGAGAGCACCATGACGTCGCCGAGGGTCAGCGTGCCGTCGGCCGGGCGTACGCCCTGGGCTGTCTGCCAGCGTTTCACGGCGTCCTTGAGGGTGGCGGTGAAGACCGCGTCCTGGGCGGTGACCACGGTCCGGTAGGACGTCCCCGCCGGCGCGGGCGCCCCGGAGGCGCTGGGCGCGGGTGTGTCGCCGGAGCCGGGCGCGCCCTGGACGGTGACGGTGGTTCCGGCGGCGGGCTGCTTGCCGATCCGGTAGCCGAGCGCCTGCAGGTTGTCGGCCAGCACCCGGACGTCGCGGCCGAGCATGCCCACCGTGGTGATGTCGCGGAACATCGGCGACGACCCGTAGAACAGCATCACCGGCCGGTCGCCGACCCGGTAGAGCACGTCGCCGCGGGCGACGGTCCGGCCCGGTTTCGGCAGCCAGGTGATCACTCCGGGCGTGATCCCGCGCAGCGTGCGCTGCCTGCGGTAACCGACCGTGCCGGTCTCGGTCCAGTAGTCGGACAGGTCCGTCCGCACGACGTCGGCGGTGGCCACGGTCGCCGGCGACGGCCGGACCGCGTCCGGTTCGGACCCGGCCCGCGACTGTACGGCGTACGCCGCCCCGCCCAGTGCCATCACCCCGGCGGTGACGACGACGGTGAGAGTCCTCTTCCCCACGGCCGGCTACTTCTGCGTGAACGCGGAGATCTCGCACTGACGCTGGAACTCCATGCCCTCGTCGCTGTTCGCCTTCGCGATGTTGGCCTTGGTGTCGACCGCCCACAGACTGGCGTCGTCGCCCGTACCCCGGATCTCCATCTTGATGCCGTGGCTCTCGATGCACGCCTTCTCCTCGCGCAGGTCGTCGGCGAAGTTGGCGTTCTGCTGCGGGTCCAGCTCCGGGGCGTTCAGCGGCTCCTGGTCGGCGCAGGCGTCCACGGCCGGCTGATACTTCTTCGGGTCCATCTTGTAGCTGAGCAGGGGGCCGCCGGGGCTGCCGTTCGGCATGGGCTTCGACGGCACTCCGTTGCGTGTCCAGCAGGCGTAGTAGGCGTCGTACGCCCGGTCGATCTCCTCCATGGTCGCGCCGAGCGGGAGTTGACGCACGGCCGCGTTGTTCGCGCCGGTCGCGCCGGGCGCCGCCGAGGTGGCCGCGCCCGGGATCGCGGCCACCTGCGGCTCCGTCGTGTCCGGCTCGGCGCCGCACGCGCCGAGGGACAGCACCAGCATCGCCAGACCGATAGTGGTCATGCTCGTCTTTCGCATGTCACCAGCCTGATCAAGGCGTGTTAGGCATTTGTTAGTGGCTTCTCCGCGTCGTTGCGTCAGCCCTTGCGGCCGTCGAAGGCCTTGGCCTGGCAGCGGAGTTCGAGGCTCTCGTTGGGGCTGTACTCGCCCCAGGTCGGGCCGGGGACCCATTCGCCGTTCTTCTTGACCAGGTCGACGCCGCCTTCGACCAGGCACTTGTGATAGTTGTCGTCGTCGTCGGCCCAGTACGGGTTGCGGTCCTCGTCAAGCTCCGGCGCCAGCACCGGCTCCAGCTTGCCGCACGCCTTCACCATGTCCGGCTCGGACGCGCGGATCCGGCCGTTGACCGAGGCGCTGGCGTCCAGGTCGAGCAGGCCCTCCTCGGTGGTGCGGGTCGGCACATCGTGCTCCTTCAGGCATTGGAACCACGGCTGCTGCATCCGCTGCACCTCCGCCGCCGTGGTGTCGGGACGGATGACCGGCGCCGCCGCGGACACCGCCCCTTTCGACGGGACGCTGTCGGGCGACTGCAGCGAGGCGACCTGCGGCGGGGCCTCCTTCTCCTTCTCGGCGGAACATCCGGCGGCGAGACCGGCCAGGAACAGGGTGGTCAGGGTGACGGCGAGGGTCGTACGCATGGTGAGGTGCCTTTCGTCAGGGGGAGGGTCAGGTGGAGGCGAGGGCTTCGGTGGGGGTGAGACGCGCGGCCCGCATCGAGGGGTAGACCCCGGCGAGGACGCCGACGAGCAGCGCGCCACCGGTGCCCGAGGCGAGAGCGGTGAGGGGTACGGTCGGCGGCCACTGCTGGTGCAGGGCGTAGGCGACGGTGGCGGCGGCGCCGAGCAGGGTGCCGGTGAGTCCGCCGAGCAGCGACAGGGCGACCGACTCGGCGAGGAACTGGGCGCGGATCTGGCCGCGGTGGGCGCCGAGGGCCCGGCGCAGGCCGATCTCGCGTCGTCGTTCCAACACCGAGATGACCATGGTGTTGGCCACGCCGATGCCGCCGACCAGCAGCGCCACGCCGGCCATGCCGAGGAACAGGGCGCTGAAGGTGGTCTCGGAGGCGCGTTTGGCGGCCAGCGCGTCCGAGGGGCGGGTGACCCGGACCAGGCCGGGCGCCTGCGGGAGGACGGTGGCGGGCAACACCTCGCGGACGGTCTCGACGGCGGAGTCGTGGCTGCGCACGTACATGACGGTGGGCCGGCCGTCGAAGCCGAGCTGCTGTTTCGCGGCCGGCCAGCCGATCAGCGCGGCACGGTCGATCTCGGGGGCGAGCGGGATCGGGTCGAGGATGCCGGTGACGGTGAACCAGCGGCGGCCGATGTACAGCTGGGGGCCGCCGGCCGGGTCCTCGATGCCGAGGCGGCCGGCGGCTTCGGCGCCCAGCACCACCGCCGGGAACGTCTCGGTGGTGGCGTCGAACCAGCGGCCGGCGCGGACCGTGCCGTCGAGCAGGTCGAGGATGCCCGGCTCGGTGGCCAGGACGGTGGTGGCGGCGGCGTTGTCGGCGCGTTCGTTGCGGGCGATGGTGCTGTGCGTGTTGGCCATGGCGGAGGCGCCGGTGACCGGGCCGATGCGCCGGGTCATCGCGGTGGCCCGCTCGTCGAAGGCGGCCGGTGGCTGCTGGTCGGGCAGGGCGCTGGCCTGGAGCAGGTCGGTGCCGAGACGTTGCAGGTCACGCATCAGGGCCTGCTCGCTGGAGGCGGGGATGCCCATGACCACGACCATCGTGGCGATGCCGATGGCGATGCCGAGCGCGGAGAGCGCCGCCCGGGCCCGGCGGACGCGGAGTCCGACGAGCCCGAGCGCGACGATGTCGGCCGGTGACAGACGGGCGGCCTTCATGACGAGCCCGTGTCGGTGACGATCCGGCCGTCGCGGAGTTCGACACGGCGGGGCAGGGCGGCGGCGATGTCCCGGTCGTGGGTGATCACGGCGATCGTGGTGCCGTCGGCGTTGAGCTGGACGAGCAGGTCGAGCACGGCCCGGCCGGTGGCGGTGTCGAGCGCCCCGGTCGGCTCGTCGGCCAGCAGCAGGTCGGGGCCGGTGGCCAGAGCGCGGGCGATCGCCACCCGCTGGCGTTCGCCACCGGAGAGCTGGTGCGGCCGGTGGTCGAGGCGGTGGCCGAGGCCGACGCGGTCGAGCGCCTCCCGGGCCAGGGCACGGCGCCGGCGCCGGGGCACGCCCGCGTAGAGCAGGCCGGTGGCGACGTTGTCGGTGGCGGTGACGCCGTCGGTGAGGTGGAACTGCTGGAACACGAAGCCGAGGTGGCGGGCACGCAGCGCGGACAGCCGCCGGTCGGACAGCGTCAGCACGTCGTGGCCGCGGACGGTGACGGTGCCGCTGGTCGGCCGGTCGAGGGTGCCCATGATGTTGAGCAGGGTGGACTTGCCGGATCCGGACGCGCCGACGATGGCCAGCAACTCCCCGGCGGTGACGGTGAGGTCGACCCGGTCGAGGGCGGTGACGGTGCCGTAGACCATGCCGACGTCGTGGACGGCCAGGACGGTCGGGTTCACGAGACGGTCACCACCCGGGTGCCCTCGGCCAGGCCGTCGCCGGTGATCTCGACCATGCCCATGGCGAACATGCCGGTCTCGACGGCGACCAGCGGTCCGCCGGAGATCTGGACGGCGTGCCCGCCCTCGCGCAGCGCGAGCAGCGCCGCGACCGGCACGACCAGTACGTCCTCGCGGGTCTCGCCGGTGAACGAGACCTGGACCGGGGTGGTGTCCAGGGCCTTGACCGCCGCGGTGTTCTTCACCGTCACGGTGATGTCGACCAGCGGCTGGGCGCTCTCCGAGCCGTCTCCGGGCCGAGCGTCGCGGGCCACCGAGGCGACGGTGCCGTCGGTGGTGGCGCCGCCGGGCAGCTCGACCCGCACCTTGTCGCCCTTCTTGACCGCGCCGACGTCGGCGGCGCCGACCGGCACGGTCACCACCTTCTTGCGGCCGGTCACGGTCAGGACACCGTCGGTGGCGGGGGCGCCCAGCTCGGCGGTGATCTCGGCGATCCGGACCGGACCGGGCAGCACGGCCACGTGCGCGGGGCTGATCGTGCCGGTCGCGGACACCCCGAGGTGCTCCTGCCATTTCTTGATGGCCGCGATCAGGCCGGGGGTCACCCGGGCGTCGCCGGGGCGGATGCCGCGCGGCTGGTCGCCGGTACGGAAGCCGAGCGCCCGCAGGTTGTCGACGATGACCCGCACGTCACGGCCGGTCAGCCCGGCGCCGTCGATCGGGCGGAACATCGGTGTCGTCCCGTAGAGCAGGGTGACCGGCTGGTCGTCGTTGCGGTAGAGCGGCTGCCCGGCGGTGACCGTCGTGCCCGCCGCCGGCAGCCAGGTGACGGTGCCGCTCTGCCCGCGGATCGTGCGGGGCGTGCCGTATCCGAGGGTGCCGGGCATGGTCCGGGCGGTCGACAGGTCGGTGCGTTCGACGGCGACCGTCGCCACCGCCGCGGTGCTCGGGGTGCTCGCCGGTGTGCCGTCGGCGGCGGCCCAGCGGGTCGCCGCGAACCCGCCGCCTGCCCCGGCCGCCGTCATGCCGGCCAGCAGCGCCAGCACGCGCCGCCGCCTCATCGGGTGTTCCGTCGTCTCAGGTGCCACATGCCGACCCACGGTGCCGGGGGTTCGTCGCCGTGCCGTCAGGGAGTTGTCGAGGGATTGTCAGATTTCCCGGCCGCGTGGAACGGGCGACCTAGAGTCGGGCGGTGCCCGAGCGAATCCTGATCGCCGAGGACGATCCTCGGCAGGCCGAGATCGTCCGCCGCTACCTGCAGGCGGCCGGCTGGGATCCGGTGGTGGTCGGTGACGGCCGCGCCGCGATCGCCGCGATCCGGCAGCGGGTTCCGGATCTGCTGGTCCTGGACGTGCTGATGCCGGAGATCGACGGCCGGGACGTGTGCCGGGTGCTGCGGGTCGACCACGATCTGCCGATCCTGATGCTGACCGCGCGGTCCAGCGCCGACGACCGGGTGCTGGGTCTGGAGATCGGCGCCGACGACTATCTGACCAAGCCCTACGACCCGCGGGAGCTGGTCGCCCGGGTGCGGTCGCTGCTGCGCCGGGCGACGGCCCGGCCGCCGGCCGACGACGGGCTGCGGGTCGGGCGGATCGTCGTGGACACGGCCGGCCATACGGTACGGGTCGACGGCGCCGAAGTGCCGTGCACCCGGGGCGAGTTCGCGGTGCTCGCGGCACTGGCCGCCGAGCCGGGCCGGGTGTTCAGCCGCCGCCAGCTCGCGGAACGGATCAGTGGGCTGGACCGCAACGCCACCGACCGGGGCATCGACATGCACGTGGTGAACCTGCGCCGCAAGCTGGAACGGGACCCGCGCCGCCCGGAGCACCTGCTGACGGTCCACGGGGTGGGCTACAAGCTGACCGGCGGGGCGGCGGGATGACACGCAGTCTCGTCGTACGGCTGCTCGGCACCTCGGTGTTGATCGTGGTGTTGTCGGTCGGCGCGGCCGCCTGGCTCGCGGCGAAGACCGCGACCCGCGCCGTGCAGCAGGAGCAGAGCCAGTCGCTGGCCGGTGACTCCCTGATCCACGACACGCTGCTCGGCTACGCGGCCGAGCACCGCGACTGGACGGACGTGGCGCCGCTGGTGCGGCGGCTGGCGGCGGAGAGCGGCCGGCAGATCACCGTCACCACCACCGGCGGCACGGTGATCGCAGCCAGTAATCCGGGCGCCCCGGTCCCGGCTCGGGCCGACGCGGTCATTGATCCGCTGGGCGCGACGATCGACCCGCGGGTGGTCGGACCGTACCGCCTCACCGGCCGTGACCAGGCCCGGCAGCACGCGCTCGCCGAGAAGCGGCTGCGCTGCCTGCACGATCAGGGCTTCAAGGCGACGGCCGAGGAGACACCGGCCGGCCGGCTGGTGGTGAAACTGGCCGCCGACAACCGCCTCCAGCGGCACGACTGCTCGTTCCGCGAGGACGCGCCGACCACGGGCGAGCGAGCCGCGCTGGACAAGCTGCAGGATCGGGTGACCATCTGCCTGAAGGGGCGGTTGCTGAGCGAGATCTCCTTCTACACCACCGACTTCGTCCCGATCCACCGTGACCCGACCAACGTCGGCAACAGCCAGGCCATCCAGGACTGCATCGATCGGGGACGCCGCGAGCAGCTCCGGCCGTACGTCGCCGGACCGGCCCGCCTCTACCTGACCAGCCCGCCCCGGCAGCCGGTGCCGGTGTTCGACCTGTCGCCGGACAGCACCCGCCGGATCGCCGTGGTCACCGCGCTGGTGCTGGCCGTCGCGGTCGCCACCACGCTCGTGGTCGGTCTGCGGCTGGTCCGGCCGTTGCGCAAGCTGACCGCCGCGGTGGACGGCGCCGCGAACCGGCCCGCGCCGGTGCGGATCACCCGCAACGACGAGATCGGCCGGCTCGCCGCCGCCTTCAACGCGCTGGCCGACCGCAGCGAGCACAGCGAGCAGCAGCGCCGCACCATGGTCGACGACATCGCCCACGAGCTGCGCAGCCCGCTGACCAACATCCGCAACTGGCTCACCGCCGGTCAGGACGGTCTCGCCGACCTCGACCAGGACATGGTCCGGCTGCTGCTGGAGGAGACCGCGCTGCTGCAGCACATCGTCGACGACCTGGCCGACCTGGCCGACGCCGACGCCGGCACGCTGGCGCTCACCCTCGGTGACCATGCGGTCGGTGACCTGCTGGCGCAGGCGTGTGAGGCGCACCGGGGCACCACGCTGACCGTCGGCGGCGATCCGTGGGCGGTCGTCGACCCGATCCGGTTCCGGCAGATCGTCGGCAACCTGCTGACCAACGCCTGGCGGCACACCCCGGCGGACGGCCGCGTCGAGGTCCGCGCCGATGTCACGGACGGGCTGCTGGTGGTCGACGTCGCGGACACCGGCGAGGGCATCGCGGCGGCGGACCTGCCGCACGTCTTCGACCGGTTCTGGCGCGCCGACCGGGCCCGCGCGCGGGCCACCGGCGGCAGCGGGCTCGGCCTCTCGATCGCCAGGAAGCTGGCCCAGGCCCACGGCGGCGACATCACCGTGGTCAGCACTCTCGGTGAGGGCAGCACCTTCACCGTACGGCTACCCGCGCGACCCGACCAGCCGGCCCGGTGAGCGGTCCCGGGCTCACGCCGTCCGGGCGCTGCCGACGGCGCCGCGCCGGCGTGGCGGGCGCACCTCGGTGACCTCGCCGTAGCGGGCCGCGCTCCCGCCCGACCGCATCGCCCACGACTGGTTGCCCAGGTCGAAATGCCACCACTCGGCGTCGTCGACGGTGAAGCCCGCGTCGAGCAGGGTGTGCAGCAGCAGACGCCGGTGCTCGCGGACCACCGGGTCACGACCCGCGGCCTCGAAGTGGCCCGGCGCGGCCTCCGGCCCGAAATGGTCGAACCCGGTGCCCATGTCGAGTTCCCGTCCCGACTCGTCGACCAGGGTCAGGTCGACGGCGCCGCCGGTGGCGTGCGGCGGGATCCGGGACGGGTCGGTCGCCCTGGTCACGAAACGCTGCGTCTCGTCCCCCAGCCGGTCCTCGTCCCACTCCGGGTGCTCCCGGCGCAGGCTGTCCTCGTACCCCGCATAGATCGCATGCTGGACCGACCGCGGGCGGTAAGCGTCGAAGATCTTGAAGGTGTATCGCCCCTGCCAGCGTCGCTGCAGCTCGGCGAGCCGGTCGGCGACGCCCTGCCGCAGGAACATGTCCCCGGTCGGCGCGAAGCCGTCCCGGTGGTAGACGGGCTCCAGCGCGAAGGGATAGCCGGCCAGATCCACCAGCGGCTCACGGTCGTCCCGCACCGGCACCGATTCGAAGGTCAACCTGCTCATCGCGTCCGCTCAGCTCCCCAGTCGGCGCCCGGCGCGATCCGCTGCACGCCGGGTCGGCACGGGGACAACCGCCGCCGCCGGGCCGGGGATACGCCGTGCGCCTCCAACGGGTGGCTGACGTACACGAACGAAGGCCGGGCCCGCGGGCCCGGCCTTCACGTGCGAGATCGGTGGATCAGGGGCCGGTGACCAGGTACGCGACCTGGCTGCCGCTGTTCACTGTCGCCCCGGTGTTGTTGATGATGCGGTTGATGGTGCCGGTGCCGCCCAGGGAGACGGTGACCATGCTGGTGAAGCGGACACCCGCCTTGGCCGGGACCTCGAAGGCCCGCTCGTTGACCACCGCCGGGTTGACGTTGAAGTAGGCGTACGAGCCGAGCCCGTAGGCCTGGTGGTTGTTGACCGCGTCGGCGACCTTGTAGGCCGCGTAGCCACGGGTCGAGCCGTTCATGTAGGCGGCCTGGTTCGGCGGGTCGTACGGCATCTCGTTCTGGTAGAAGTACGTGCGCCCGTTCTCGCCGTTCCAGATGGTCTGGTACTTCTGGTAGTGCTCGACGAACAGGCCGTAGAAGGTCATGTCGTCGCCGTTGACGATCAGGCCGGTGTCGGCGGTGTTGATGTTCCAGCCCACCGTGCCGCTGTTGCCGTGGTCGGCACGCCAGATCCAGGTGTGGTCGCCGATCACGTCGTCGCTGTTGACCTGCAGGCTGACGGTGGCCTTGCCGGCGATCGAGCCGCCGATGCGGAAGAACACGTCGTGCAGCGACGTCGGGTTGGCCGAGTGGTCGGTGGACGAGCCGTTCGGGCCGACCTCCATCAGCACCGGCGAGTTGGTGGTCCCGGCGTCGAACATGATGCCGGCGACCTTCACCCCGTCGACGTCGGCGACGCGCATCGGCACGATGCCGTTCTGCGGCACGAACGTCGCCAGGCCCAGCCCGAGCACGACGGTGTCGGCGCGGGTGACGTTGATGGTCTGGTTGATGTTGTACGTGCCGGGTGTCACGAGCAGGTGGTATCCGTTGGCGAGCGCGGTGTTGATGTTCGCCGCGGTGTCGCCGGGACGGACGATGTAGAACCGGCTCAGCGAGATCGACTCACCGGCGGGGCTGCCGCCGGCCCAGGTGGTGCCGCTGGTGTTGCGGCGCAGGGCGGGGACGAAGACGCGGTATCCGCCGGCGGCGTCGACGTACAGGTACGGCTTCTCCCGTACCACCGGGGATTGTCCGATGTTGGTGTAGGGAGGATTGGGGAAGCTGGTGGCCGGGGCGCCCTGGACGCCGACGAAGACCTGGTTCCAGTTGCGGCCGGTCCACGACCCGATCTGCGAGTTGCGGGTGATCCACTGCTGCTGGGTGCCGGAGTCGATCTGCCCGTCGATCTTGGTGTCGGAGATCCATCCGCCGGACGACCAGCCGCCGTCGGAGAGCGCCAGATTCCCCCGGACATGCATGCGGCGGTACGGGGCGGCCTGCGACACCGACCAGCGGTCGAGGCCACCGGTCGGGTTGACGGCCAGGCCCTCGGCGGAGCGCCAGAAGTTCTGGGTGGCGTTCTGCGAGCCGTCCGGCCACCAGTCCGCCTCGACGTGCACGCGGCCGTTGATCGTGGTCTGCCCGGGGACCAGGCCGAGGCCGGCGACCTGGGTGAAGAAGCCGACGTTCGCGTCGACGTTGTAGGTGCCGGGCTTGAACAGCAGCGCGTACCGCTGGGTGCCGAACTGGTTGGTGACCTGCTGGTTGAAGACCGTGTTCAGCCGGTTCTGAATGGTCGAGGCCGACATCGACGGGTCGAACACCGACACGTTGGGGCCCAGGTCGGGGTTGGTGACGGGGGTCTCGCCGGGCGGGGTGGTGGGTGGCGTGACGGGGCCTCCGGAGAGTGTCCAGCGCTGGTTGGCGGAGCCGGCGCACGCCCAGATCTGCAGGCGGGAGCCGTCGGCGGTGCCGTTGTCCTTGACGTCGAGGCACTTGCCGCTGGCCTGGTTGACGAGCCCGCCGGACGCGTTCAGCGACCACTTCTGGGTGGTGACGCTGTCGATGCAGGTCCACAGGTGGGTCAGCGAGCCGTCGGCGGTGCCGTTGTCGGCGACGTCGAGGCACTTGCCCTGCGTCTGCACCTGGCCGTTGTCGGCGAGCGTCCACTGCTGGCTGGCGACGGTGCTGTAGCAGGTCCAGATGTGGATGGCGGCGCCGTCGGCGGTGGAGTTGTTCGCGACGTCGAGGCACTTGCCGCTGCCGGCGCCGACGAGTGAGCCGGCGCTGGCGGCGGAGGCGCTGGTGATGCCGAGGAAGCCGACGCCGGTGATCACGGCGGCGGAGGTGGCGACGGTGAGTAGCCGTCGCCGGATTGACGGGATGCCTGTCAACGGCATGGGGGACTCCCTGTGTGGACAACGGAACGCCGCGGACCTCCTGCCCAGCCGACGTAACGCAGATGGAACACTCGCGGCTTATACATGTCAATGCACGCCCGTCTCACCATCGACATAAACGCTGGTCGAAACCGGTTCCGGATCTGTTACATTGTTACATCCAGATATGGAACACCGGATGGGGTCCTCGTTGAAAAAGCGCGCGACGGTACGGCAGATCGCCGCCGAGACCAGCCTGTCCATCGCCACGGTGTCCCGGGTCCTCAACGGTCAGGACAACGTGTCGCCACGCACCCGTGAGCTGGTCCTGCACGCCGCCCGGCGACTCGGCCACGACGGACCGGCCACCCGCGCTCCGGCCGGAGCGGTGTTCGTGCGCTGCCCGTACCTTCTGGACGACTACTTCGGCCCGATGGTCTCGTCGATCGTGGAGACCATCGAGCTGCACGGCATGACCGCCGTCGTCAACGCGGGCACCGCAGCCCGCCGGCCCGGCATGCTCACCGCCCTGCCGAGGACGGCCGGGCTCGCCGGTGGCGTCCTCATCCTGCCGCCGGAGTCACCCGACGAGCTGGCCCGGCTGCGTGACCAGGGTTTCCCGTTCGTCGTGCTGGACCCACGCACCAGCCCGCCCCGCGACATCGTGGCCGTGTCGAGCGCGCACGTCACCGGCGCCCGGCTGGTGATGGCCCACCTCGTCGAGCTCGGCCACCGGCAGGTCGGCATCATCGCCGGCCCGCAGGAGTGGCTGGTCACCACCTCCCGGATGGCCGGCTACGTGGCGGCGCTCGCCGACGCCGGGGTGCTGCCGTCCCCCGAGCGCATCCGGTTCGTCAGCGAGCCCAGCATGGCCAACGGCTACCGCGCCGCCGCCGAACTGCTCGGCCTGCCGGACCGCCCGACCGCGCTGGCCTGCTTCAACGACAAGACGGCGGTCGGCGCGCTGCGGGCCGCGCGCGAGCGGGGCCTGCGGGTGCCACGAGACCTGTCGATAGCCGGTTTCGACGACGCAGACATCGGCCAGGCCACCGACCCGATGCTCACCACGGTCCACCAGCCCCTGGCCGAGATGGGCCGCATGGCGGTGACCATGCTGACCCGCATGCTGAAGGGCCACGACCTGGACGCCCGCCACGTGGAACTCGGCACCGACCTGGTGATCCGCTCTTCCACCGGTCCGGCGCCCTTCACAGAAGCATAGTTCCGGGAACTATACTTCTGTTACTCGCTGTCACGCTCTCTCACCTGCCGGGGACCACCAGACCGACCTCGTAGGCATGCACGACGAGCTGGACCCGATCGCGGGCCGACAGTTTGAACAGCAACCGGCTCACGTGGGTCTTCACCGTGTGGAGACTGACGGTGAAGTGGTCGGCTATCTCGGCGTTCGACCGGCCGGCCGCGACCTGGACCAGCACCTCACGTTCACGCTCGGTCAGTTCGCCGAGCGCTTCCGGTGCGGGAGCCACGGGGTTGCCGCCGGACGTGCCGCGCACGAACTCCGCGACCAGCCGAGTGGTCACCCGCGGGGTCAGCAGCGCCTCGCCGCCGGCGACGATGCGGATAGCGCTGAGCAGGTCTTCCGGGGGTGTGTCCTTGAGGACATAACCGCTTGCTCCGGCGCGCAGCGCGGCGAAGACGTGCTCGTCCTCCCCGAACGTCGTGACCATCAGCACGCGGGCGTGGATGCTGTCGTCGTCAGCGATGTGCCGGGTGGCTTCCAGGCCGTCCATGACGGGCATCCGGATGTCCATGAGCAGGACGTCCGGCCGCAGCGCACGGCTCTGCCGGACCGCCGCGGCGCCGTCGGCGGCCTCGCCGACCACGGTGAGCCCCGGCGCGGTCTCCAGCAGCACCCGGAATCCGGCTCGTACCAACGCCTCGTCGTCGACGACCAGGACCCGGATCGGCCCGGCGCTTCCATCGGCGCCGGTGGTCAGGTCAGCCATGACGCTTCGCCGCGGTCCGGTCAGCACGTGCCGTCCGTTTCATCGGTCGTGCCGGAAAGTGAACACGCACCGCGTAACCACCGTCCGGCTCCGGGCCTGCCGCAACGGTGCCCTCGTACAACGCCACACGGTCCCGCATCCCGGCCAGCCCATGTCCGCTGCCTCGTCCGGCCCCGGACGGACCGGCGGCCGGAGCGGCGTTCCGCACCGCGATGCCGAGCCCCTCCGGGCTGCTCCCGACCTCGACGGAGGTCGCCACCCGACCGGCATGCCGCACCACGTTCGTCAACGCCTCCTGCACGACGCGATACGCCGACTCCTCGACCGCCGGCGATGCGGTGGCCGTCTCGGGCAACGCCAGCGTGATCGGGTAACCGTCGTCGCGCAACCGGTCGACGAGCGACCGGACGTCGGCGAGCGCCGGTCGCTCGACAGCCGGGGCGGCCGCCGCACCCGGCGAGTCCCCCGGGGCGTCCCGCAACGAATGCAACACCGCGCGCAGCTCGTCCAAGGCGCTGCGGCTGGCCGTCTCGATGGCCGACAGTGCTGCCAGCGCCTCCTCCGGCCGCTGTTCGAGCACCACCCGGGCCACCCCCGAGCGGACCGCGATCATGCTCAGCGTGTGCGACACGATGTCGTGGACATCCGCCGACACCCGGACCCTTTCCTCGGCCCGGACCCGCCGCTCCGCCTCCTTGGCACGCTCCGCGGTCTCCGCGGCCAATCGCCGCTCCGCCTGTCGGCGAGCGCCGAACGCGTACCCCACGAGCCAGGCCACCATCGCGAGAACCAGTTGGACGGCGTTGCGCCCGGTGGCCGGATGCAACTCCATCCCGATCAGCTCCGCCACGGTGATCAGCCCGGCCGCGGCCACGCTCGCCCGCAGTGACACCGCCCGCGGAAGCCGATCGGCAACCGTCATCACCGCGATCGCCAGCGCCGGACCCGCGTTGCTGTGAAACACCGTGAACCCGACATCGGCCAGCGCCGCCACGCCGAGGACCAGCGCGACCGTGATGAGCACCGGGACCGGCGCCGCCCGGCGTGCCGCCAGCGGGACGGCCGCAGCGACGCCGAGCACCAGGACCGCCGCCGTCGGCGAATGACCGGAACCACGGAGCAGCACGGGAAGGGTGAACAGCCCGAACGACCCGGCCGCGAGAGTGATGTCCAGCAGGTCGGGTGACAGCCGGACACCCCGGTCGACTCGCATGTGGATCAACTTAGCGAGACGGACCGGCGAAGGCGTCATGCTGAGGAATGACAGGGCGACTCCCGAGGGATGCCCCGGATCATGCTGGAGAGTGACGCCGGAGCCGGTCGGCGGGGCGCAAGGTTCCCGCCATGACAAACCACCGGTTGCAGCTGTCCCGTCCCGCCGTCGTCATCGCGAGCGTTTCCCTGATCGCCGGGCTGGCCAGCGGCGTCGTCAGGTATTCGCACCGATCCGGCACACTCGAACCGCAGATCGCGGGCACCGAGGCGTGGCTGCCGCACATGGGCGTCCTCGCCGTCGTGACCGTCTGGTTCGTGGTGGCCTCCCGCCGTGACCCGCTCGGCTGGAAAGTGATCTTCACACCGCTCGGGCGGCCGATCACGGCACGGATCGGCGCCACGTTCCGGTCCGGCTCCACCGTTGCGGGTCTGCTGCGCTGCCTCGCCGTCGCCTTTCTCGTACTGCTGGAGGTGTACCTGGCCTGGCGCATCGGACTGCAGGTCTTCGCCGGCCTGGACCCGAACTTCCCCCGCAACGCATGGGGCGGCCCGACGTATCCCGGTGCGATGTTCTGCCACTACCTCGACGGCGTCCTGCTGTACGCGATCTGCCACACCCTGCTGCGGCGGACCACCGTCCGGGTGGACGATCGTCCGGGCCTCTGCGACATTCGGTCCTGATCGGAGGACCACGGAGAAGGAGAGGTCATCGATGGCCGAGCAACCGGAGCCCGATCCCGGAACCCGCGCCGACCTGCACCCCGACCGCCCACACCCGGCCCGGGTGTACAACTACCTGCTCGGCGGCAAGGACAACTTCGCGGCCGACCGGGAGGCGGCCGAGAGAGGTCTGCGGGCCAACCCGGACAGCCGTATCCCGCCGCGGGAGAACCGGCTGTTCCTGGGCCGGGCGGTGCGGTATCTGGCGGAGCAGGGCATCGACCAGTTCCTCGACATCGGGACCGGGATACCGAGCGCGCCGCACGTCCACCACATCGCTCAGGAAATCAATCCGCGTTCCCGGATCGTCTACGTGGACAACGACCCGATCGTGCTGCTCCACGCCCGGGCGCTGCTGGCCGGCCATCCCGGCGGCCGGACCGACTACCTCGAGGCGGACCTGCGCGACGTCGACGGCATCCTGCGTTCGGCGGTTCTGAACGACACCCTCGACCTGAACCGCCCGGTCGGGCTGCTGTTGATCGCGATCCTGCACTTCCTCGGCGACGAGCACGACCCGTGGAGCATCGTCGAGCGGCTGATGGCCGCCCTGCCGTCGGGCAGCTACCTGGCGCTGTCGCACCTGACCGGCGATTTCCGTCCGGAGGCGTGGGAACAGGTGGCCGAGGTCTACCGCCGGCAGGGCGTCACCATGCGGGTCCGGTCCAGGCAGCAGATCGAACGGTTCTTCACCGGCCTGGACGTCGTGGACCCGGGTTTGCGGATCCTGCCCGCGTGGCGGCCCGATCCCGGTGAGCCGGCCGGCCGAGCGACGCCGTCGGATGCGCAGGTCTCGGTCTACGGCGCGGTGGCCCGGAAACCGTGAGGCGGCCCCCGGGCACAGCTAGGGCGTCCGCGCCGGCACTGCGGGCAGGTGCTGCTCCACCCACTGCCGCAGGGCGCCGGCCGGAGCCGCGCCGGAGCGGCGGGCGGTGACCCGGCCCCCGGTGACGACCAGCAGGGTCGGGACGGCTTGGACCTGGAAACGGCGCTGCAGGCCGGGTGCGGTGTCGATGTTCACCTTCACCAGCTTGATCCGGCCGGCGAGCTGCCGGGCGACCTGCTCCAGGGCCGGGGTCACCTGGCGGCACGGCCCGCACCAGGGGGCCCAGAAGTCGACGAGCACCGGCATCGGCGACTTCTCGACCACCTCGGGGAAGGAACGCCCGTCGGCCTCGGCGATCCACGGCAGGGCGGCCTTGCACTTGCCGCAGACGGGTCGGCCGGGCGCCGCCGGCCGGGTGCGGTTGCGCTGCCCGCATCTCTCGCAGGCCACGATGGAACTCATCCGGGCACCTCCTCCAAACTTGAGCCTACTCCGCTCAAGTCTGACCGGCCAGCGCAGCCGGTCAGCGCACCTGCTTGGCGCTGAACTGCAGGCGCGGGCTCGCGTAGAACTCCTGCGCCTGCACCAGCCGCAGCTCCCGCTCCCCCGACCGGAAGGTCAGATCGATCAGGTCAAAAACGCTGGAGGCGGTACGCTCCAACGCCACCGCCGCATCCTTGGTGGCCGTGTAGTGCGCGGTGAACAGGGCAGCCGTGACGTCGCCGGAGCCGTTGGCCTTGAACGGCAGGTGCGGCGTGTTCACGATCCACGCGCCGGACGGGTCGACGACCAGCATCTCGATCGTGCCCTCCTCGCGGTCGGGCCGCTCCACGCTCGTGACCAGCACCGTCGACGGGCCCATCGCGCGGGCCAGGTCGGCCGAGGCGAGCGTCGACTCGAGGTCGGCGGGCTCGGTGCCGGTCAGGAAGCCCAGCTCGAACTGGTTGGGCGTGATGATGTCGGCGACCGGCACGACCTTGTCGCGCAGCAGCACGGGGATCTCCGGCGCGACGAAGCAGCCGGACTTGGCGTTGCCCATGACCGGGTCGCACGCGTACACCGCGGCGGGGTTGGCGGCCTTGACCCGGCGCACCGCGTCGATGATGACGTCGGCGATGCCGGCCCCGCCCTGATAGCCGGACAGCACGGCGTCGATCTGCGGGAAGACGCCCCGCTCCTCCACCCCGAGCAGGATCTCGGCCACATCCGGCGGCGGGATGAGGGGGCCGCGCCAGGCGCCGTACCCCGTGTGGTTGGAGAAGTTGACGGTGTGGACGGGGACGACCTCGACACCGATGCGCTGCAGCGGGAAGACGGCGGCCGAGTTGCCGACATGCCCGTGGGCGACCGCCGACTGGATGGACAGAACCTTCATCCCGCAAGCGTAGAGGCCGCCGCCGTGACCGGCGGCGGCCCCTCGCCTCCCCAGGCAGGTCTGTCAGGCGCTGGTGCAGGTCGCGCCGTTGAGGGTGTACGCCGTGGGCGCCCCGCTGTTGCCGGTGTGGGTGGCCTGGAACCCGAAGCTGACCGACGCCCCGGGCGCCACCACCGCGTTGTAGGCGACGTTGGTGGCCACGACCCGGCCGGACGACGGCGCGTAGGTGGCGTTCCAGCCGCTGGTGACGGTCTGGCCCGAGGCCAGGGTGAACGCCACGGACCAGCCGTTGACGGCGGCGCTGCCGGTGTTGGTGACGGTGATGTCGGCGGTCAGGCCGCTGCCCCACGCGTTGACCTTGCTGCTGACCCGGCAGGACGACGGGCCGGGCGGGGAGCTGCTGGAAGCGGACGGCACCGGGTCGGACGGGCCGGGGCTCGACGGGCCGGGGCTCGACGGGCCGGGGCTCGACGGTGTGGTGCTGCCGAGCGAGGTGAAGAACTGCCAGACCTCGGCGGACACCCAGGACGACGAGGCGTTGCGGTCGGTCGGCAGCGGCACGTGGTCGCCGTCGTGGGCGGCCCACCGGACCGGGTATCCGGCGCGGCAGCCGGAGTAGTTGGTGGTGATGTGGGTGCCGCTGTTGGCGGCCGGCTCGGGCGGGTTCTGGGCGGTGCAGCCGTTCGCGCGGACGAAGGAGTCGCGCAGGCTGCGGCCCTGGGAGATGTTGAGGACGCTGTCGCGGGTGCCGTGGATGCCGAAGTAGGCGACCGGCTGGGCGGCCGACGCACAGCCGCTGAGGTTGGCGCCGGCGATCGGGGCGACCGCACGGAACACGGTGGGCCGGGCACAGGCGAGGGCGTAGCTCATCGCGCCGCCGTAGCTGAAGCCGAGGGCGAACCGCTGTGACGTGTCGACGCAGAGGTCGTTCTCGACCGTACGCAGAATGTCGTCGACGAGGGTGACGTCCCGCCCGCCGGTGTTGGCCCATCCCGCGTCGAGGCCCTGCGGCGCGATGAAGATCGCGCTGTTCGCGGCTCGCTGCTGCAGTCCGTAGAAGCCGTTGCCGACCACGTCGTTGGCGCTGCCGTTGAGCCAGTGCAGTCCGACGACCAGCCGGTACGCCTGGCTGCTGGAGTAGTTCCCGGGCAGCCGCAGGAGGTAGGTGCGGGCGCGGCCGCCGCTCTGGATGGTGTAGCTGCCGTCGCGCAGGGTCGGGGTCTTGCCGCAGCCGGCGGTGGTGGCGGCCTGGGCGGTGCCGCCGGTCAGCAGCGCCGCGCCGGTGGCCATGATCGTCACCGCGGCGGCGACCACCACGCCGAGGAGTCTCCGGTTCGGTGTTCTTCGTTCCGCCATTCGGGGGCCTCCGCCTCAAGACATTTATCAGGAGCAATGCGCGAATGTTACGGGAGCGCTCCCATGGCAACAAATGATGAATTCGGCCGACGTCATGGAAGCGCAGTTCAGCACCCATGAGGAGCAGTTATAACAGTTTTCCCGGCGGCATTTTTCGCAGCATTCATGGCCGGAAAGCGGGCCCGGCATCGCGCCGGGCCCGCTGAAGCCGTCGACCGGTCCGTCAGCGTCGCAGGGTCAGCAGACCCGGCCGGTACGGCAGCCGGCCGTAGTCGCCACCGGAGCTCGGCGAGCGGCCCTGGTAGAGCAGCTGCAGGTTGCAGGGGTCCACGGTCATGGTCTGATCGGCGCTGCTCCGGATCAGCTCACCGTGACTGATGTCGTTGGTCCAGGTGGCGCCGCTGTTGGCCTTGCCCGCGAACGGGTTGCTCTCGGTCGCGGCCTGCGGCGTCCACGTCCCGCCCAGGCTGGTGGCGGTGAACGACCGGAAGTAGCGGCCCTGGCTGCCGACCGCCTCGACGATCATCAGGTACTGGCTGCGGCCGGCCACCTTGTAGACCTGGACCGCCTCGAACAGGTTGTTCTTGGTGTCGCTGAGCACGACCGTCGACGCGGTGCCGAAGCTGCCGGGGAAATTGCCGATCGGCATGCTCGCCCGGTAGATCTTGCCGTTGTCGCCGGCGAAGAACAGGTACATGTTCGTGGAGTCACCGATGACGGCCTGGTCGATCGGGCCGGTGTCGGAGCCGGAGATGCTCCCGGAGAACAGCGTCTGCGGCGACGACCAGCCGTTGGGGTTCGTCGGGTCGCTGGAGGTGCGGTAGGAGAACGCCGGCCCGCCCCACTGGTAGGCCAGCACCCAGATGTTGCGCGGCGCGAAGAAGAACAGCGACGGCGCGACGGCCGAGAAGTTCATCCCGTTCTGGCTCGCCGAGCCCATGTCCGACCAGTTGGTGAACGGGCTGAAGTTCATCGAGCCCCAGGACGTGCCGTTGTCGTGGGTGGTCGCGTAGACCAGCTGCCGCCCGTTGTACGGCGCGTGCGTGAAGTCCTTCAGCGACGCCCACCCGGACTTCGGGTTGGCCAGCACCCCGCTCGACGACCACCGATAACTCGACGGCAGCGCGCACGACCCGGCCGGCGACGAGGCGGCCGGGCTGGTCGGCGTGCTGCCGCCGACCCGGACCAGCTGCCACTGCTGGTTGGCGCCGTTCCAGTCGCTGTACTGCACGACGTTGGCCCCGTCGGCGGTCGACGCGCCCTGCACCTCGACGACCTTGCCGCTGTTGCGGTTGATCAGCTGGATGTAGCCGTCGATGTCCTGGACGCTGAACTGCTGGCTGGCGGCATTGGCGTCGGTGAACTGCACGATCGCGCCGCCGTCGGCGGTCGACCGGTTCTGCACGTCCAGAACCTTGCCGGAGTGCTTCGACTTGAGCCGGTAGTAGCCGCCACCGGCGTCGGCGAACTGCCACTGCTGCTGCGCCTGGTCGTTACGCGTCCACTGGGTGATCCGGGCGCCGTCGCCGGTGGCCAGGTTGTAGACGTCCAGGGCCTTGCCGCTGGTGCGGTTGACCAGCACGTAGGAGGCGCCGGTGTCGATGGTGGCGGCGGAGGCCGTGGAGGCGGTCACGGCGATGGCGCCGCCGCCGGTGAGCAGGACCATCGCGGCGAGAGCGGTGCGCCAGCGTGTGCGGCGCCCGGCACGGTGTTCCATGTCGATCTCCTTCAAGACGAGGGGGTACGCCGTCAGCCGACGCGAGCGAGCTGCCACTGCTGGTTGGCGCCGTTCCAGTCGCTGTACTGCACGACGTTGGCCCCGTCGGTGGTGGCCGCGCCCTGCACCTCGACGGCCTTGCCGCTGTTGCGGTTGATCAACTGGATGTAGCCGTCGATGGTCTGGACGCTGAACTGCTGGCCCGCGGCATTGGCGTCGGTCGTCTGCACGATGCCGCCACCGTCGGCGGTCGACCGGTTCTGCACATCGAGGACCTTGCCGGAGTGCTTCGACTTGAGCCGGTAGAGGCCGTTGCCGGAGGACACGAACTGCCACTGCTGCTGCGCCTGGTCGTTACGCGTCCACTGGGTGATCCGGGCGCCGTCGCCGGTGGCCAGGTTGTAGACGTCCAGGGCCTTGCCGCTGGTGCGGTTGACCAGCACGTACCACGCGTTGGTGTCGATCGTGCCGGACGGCGCCGTGGTGGTGGTCCCGCCGCCGCCGCTGTTGAGGGTGTTCAGCACCGCGGTGTAGGCGGCCTTCTTGTTGCCGGAGGCGTCGAACAGCAGCGGGTTGGTGCCGGTGCGCCACGAGTCGCTGTCGCGGATGCCCCAGACCGTGATGCCGGTGCAGCGCGAGACCGCGAGGCAGGCCTTGGTGACGGCGGTGTAGGCGGCGGCCTGGTTGCTGCCGGAGATGTCCAGCTCGGTGATCTGCACGTCGACGCCGAGGTCGGCGAACCGCTGCAGGTTGGCCTGGTAGTCGCCGGGAGCGTTGTTGGTCAGGTGCGACTGGAAGCCGACGCAGTCGATCGGGACGCCGCGTGCCTTGAAGTCCTTGACCATGGTGTAGACGGCGGTGCTCTTCGCGTTGACGCCGTCGGTGTTGTAGTCGTTGTAGCAGAGCTTCGCGCCCGGGTCGGCGGCCCGCGCCGCCTTGAAGGCCGCCTCGATCCAGTCGTTGCCGGTGCGCTGCAGGCTGGAGTCGCGCCGTGAGCCGCGGCCGTCGTCGGCGAACGCCTCGTTCACCACGTCCCACGAGTGGATCTTGCCCTTGTAGTGGGTGGCGACCTGGGTGATGTGGTTGAGCATCGCCGAGCGCAGCGTGCTGCCGGACAGCGACTGCGCCCAGCCCGGCATCTGCGAGTGCCAGGCCAGCGCGTGCCCGCGGATCTTCTGCCCGTTCGACTGCGCCTGGTTGAGGATCCGGTCGCCGGCGGAGTAGTTGAAGACGCCGCGGGACGGCTCGGTGGCGTCCCACTTCATCTCGTTCTCGGCGGTGACCGAGGTGAACTCCCGCTTCAGGATCGTGGTGTAGGTGCTGTCGCCGAGTTTCGACGCGGCGATCGCGGCGCCGAAGTAGCGGTTCTTCGCCGCGGCCGAGGCGCCGAGGGTGGTGGCCGCCTCCGAGGTGGTGGCGAAGACGATCGCCGCGCTCCCGGCGACGGTGGCGGTCAGCAGGACGGGCAGGAGCGTACGCAACCGGCGTGAACGGCTCGATGTGGTCATGACGACGGTGCCTTTCAGGGGATGATGTGCCGCCGTTGGGGGCGGCGGCCGGCAGTCCACCATCAGTGGACGAATGCGGCGAGAAATGCTCGCCGACAAATGCGCCGGGAACGTTCCCACGGCGACGACCCATGATTGCAGAGCATTTCCACGGCCTCAAGCCGGGGCAAAGAATTGATTCCAAAACCACACTGAGCTGCAGAAACAAGTCCAGACCAGGTACCGCGCACGGGCATAACAGGTTGCCTTGAACTGCTTTCTTAATTCTTTCTCAAGTACCGGACGACCATGCGGCACCACCGCACGTAACGGTTTTTCAACCGCGGATGATTCAGATCGCTGAAGTTCGTACTGTCCGCGCAAACGACACCGGACCGGCCGGGATCGCGATCAAGGGGCATAGGGTGGATCCCGCTATGAGGGCACCGGACACCAACCTGGCCACCACGGTCACCGCCGCACAACACGGGGATCGCCGCGCGCTCACCGAGCTCGTCTCCACGTACCTTCCGCTGATCCGCAACGTCGTGGGCCGCGCTGTGGACGACAGCGCCGACGTGGACGACATCGTGCAGGACACGATGGTCCGGGCGGTACGGGACCTGTCGACGCTGCGCAGCCCGGGAAGCTTCCCGACCTGGCTGACGTCGATCGCGGTGCGTCAGGTCGGCACCTACCGGACCCGGCAGGAGTCGAGGGCCGGCCGCACCACGGTCCTGGAGGACGCGATCGGCCGGCCCGACCCCGGTGGTGATCCGGAGGGCGCCGGGCTGCTGCGCGCCGAGCTGAGCGCCCAGCGCCGCGAGGTCGCCCGGGCCGGGCGGTGGCTCGACGCGGACGACCGGATCCTGCTGTCGCTCTGGTGGCAGGAGGTCGCCGGAATCATGAACCGGGCGGAGATCGCCGCCGCCCTGGATCTGAGCGTCGCGCACACCGGTGTCCGCATCCAGCGTATGCGGGAGCAGCTCGACACGGCCCGCACGCTGGTCACGGCGCTCGGCGGCGACTGCCCGGAGCTGGCCGGGCTGACCGCCGGGTGGGACGGCCGGCCGGATCGGGTGTGGCGCAAACGGCTGGCCCGGCACGTGCGGGCCTGCCCGGTGTGCGCTCCGGCGGCGCAGCGGCATCTGCCGATCGAGCGGCTGCTCGCGAGCCTGCCGGCTCTCGCCGTGCCGGCCGGTCTCACCGATCTGGTCCTGGCCAAGGCGGCCCCGGCGGCGGCGTCCGGCACGGTGGCCACCGGCCTGAAGGCCACCGTGGTGAAGCTGCTGTCCACCCATCCGCTGGTCGCCGCGGTGACCAGCGCGACGGTGGCCGCCGCGGTGGCGGTCCCGATCGTCCTGCAGGACGGGCCGCCGGAGGCGCCGCGCACGGTCACCGCTCCGCAGGCCACCACCACCTCGGCGACGAACCCGCCGCCGGCCTCCCCGTCCCCGCCTGCGATCCGGCCGGGACGGCTGTCGCTGCAACTCGCCGACGGTGGGTTCCTCACCGCCCGCGACGACGACGTGGCCGTGATCGCCCCGGCCCCGGGTGACGACCGCGCGCGGCGCCGGGCCACCTTCGTGGCCGTCGCCGGGCTGGCCGACCCGGACTGCTACTCGTTCCGCACCCTGGACGGCCGGTACCTGCGGCACTACGAGCTGCTGGCCCGCACCGACGCCCGGGACGCCACGGCCGTCTTCCCGAAGGACGCGACCTACTGCGCGCTGCCGGGCGCGACCCCGGATGCCGTGATCCTGCGGTCGCACAACTACCCGCAGCTCTGCCTGCGGTGGACCGGCGCCCAGCTGCGCATCGGCTACAACGACGGCAGTGACGGGTTCCGCGCCGACAGCAGCTTCCGGATCCGGCCCCCGCTGGCCGGCTGACAGGCCACCCCCCGGCCGGGGTCCCGGTCGGTACAGTGCTTTCGGTAAAGCGCTTCGGAGCGCGGCGGGCGGCACATCGGAATGGGGCGGACGTGGCGGCGGATGATCGGGTCACCATCTACGAGGTCGCCGACCGCGCCCAGGTGAGTATCTCGACGGTCTCCAACGTTCTCAACAAGCCCGACCGGGTCAGCCCGGCGACCCGCGCGCGGGTGCTGGCCGCCGCCGACGAGCTCGGGTTCGTCCCCAAGGCGCAGGCGGTCAGCCTGGCCCGGCGCGCGGCCGGGCGGATCGGTGTGATGGCGCCGTTCACGTCGTACGGGTCGTATCTGCGCCGGCTGTCCGGGGTGCTGAGCGCGGCGAGCGAGCTGGAGATCGACGTCGTGGTCTTCGATCACGAGTCGGCCGCTCTGGCGTCGTCGCCGGTGCTGGCGAGCATGCCCCTGCACGGCCGGCTGGACGGTCTGATCGTGATGGGCCTGCGGATCGAGGACGCCATCGCGGACCGGCTCCGCGAGCGGAGTCTGCCGACCGTGGCGGTCGACGCCGACAGCTCGCTGTTCAGCCGTGTCGTGATCGACGACAGCGACGGGGGCGGGCTGGCCGCCGCCCACCTGCGCGACCGGGGCCATCGTCGGGTCGGCTACCTGCTGGAGCGACAGGTGTCCGACTACGAGTCGCAGGCGATCCGGCGGCTGTCCGGGTTCCGGCGGGTGATCGAGGCCGCCGGCGGTGAGGTGATCGTCGCGACCGGCGACAACTCCGTCGACGCGGCCCGGCGCGCCGCGGCGGAGCTGCTCGACCTGGCGGAGCGGCCCACCGCGGTCATGGCGCATCACGACACGCTCGCCGTGGGCGTGCTGCTGGCCGCCCGCGACCGGGGGCTGCGGGTGCCGGCCGACCTGGCGGTGATGGGCTTCGACGACGGCGAGACCGCCACGGCGGCCGATCTGACCACTGTCCGGCAGCCGTTCGAGGAGTCCGGCGGCATCGCGTTGTCGGTGCTGCTGGGCCACGTCGACGGCACGCGCCCGCGGTCCACCACAGTGCTCGACGTACAGCTGGTCCAGCGGTCCACGACCTGAGACATGCCCGGCCCGAGGGGTCTCTGAGCTCCTCGCCCCAGCGATAAAAGTGCTTTTATAGAAACGCTTGACACGTCTGTCGCGATGCGGTTTCGTGCTTGTTACACGAACGTGGGACGGCTGCCACCGGGGCTGGGCAACACGGCGACAGCCGTACGCAGGCCGGGACGAAATACCGATAACCACGTCATCGCACGACCGGCGGTGATCTCCTCACCACCGGAAGTTCTGCGATCCTGGAGGCCTGACATGGCTCACGGAACCACCAGTCGACCACTACTGACCGCGATAACCCTTGCCACCCTTCTCGCCACCGTCGCGTGCAGCGCCCCCGGCAGCGACGCGAGCAGCGCCGATCCGAACTCCAGCGCCGCGCCCGCCACCACCGCGACCTGCGGCACGGCGCCGATCACGCTCAAGGCGTACTTCGAGACCGGGTTCCCGCTCCCGAAGAGCCTGACCGAGGAGTTCACCAAGCAGCACCCCAACGTCACCTGGGACATCCGGGAGGACCAGTTCGCGGTGATCACGCAGAACGCCCCGCGGGTGCTGGCCGACGACCCGCCGGACCTGATGCGCCTGCCGCAGGTCTCCGAGCTGGTCAAGGACGGTCTGCTGAAGAACCTCGACGGTTACGCCCAGACCCTGGGCTGGACCGGCTGGCCGGCCTCCCAGCTGCAGCAGATGCGGGTGGGCCCGGACGGCCGGCGTGGCGACGGCCCGCTCTACGCGATGGGCCTCAACTTCAGCATGACCGGCGTCTTCTACAACAAGAAGCTCGCCACCCAGATCGGCATGACACAGCCGCCGGCCACCCTGGCGGAGTTCGACACCCTGCTGGAGAAGGCGAAGAACGCCGGTGTCACCCCGATCAACCAGTTCAACGGCGGCGCGACCGGCGGCCTGGCCTTCCCCCTGCAGAACCTGATGGCGGCGTACGGCGACGCGGGCGCGATCAACAACTGGATCTTCCAGCGGTCCGGGGCCACCATCGACACCCCGCCCAACCTGCAGGCCACCCAGCACCTGGAGAAGTGGATCAAGTCGGGGTTCTTCGCCCCGGACATCAACTCCCAGGACTACGCCACCATGATGAGCCGCTTCATCGAGGGCAAGAACCTGTTCATCTTCGACGGCGACTGGGAGTCGGGCAACCTCGACAAGCAGATGGCCGGCAACGTCGGCTTCTTCCTGATGCCCCCGGCACAGGCCGGTGGCAAGCAGGCCGCGATGTCCGCACCGCTGACCTACGGCATCGGCAGCAAGGCCAAGAACGCCGACTGCGCCGTCTTCTTCCTCAACTGGGTCGCCACCGACCAGAAGGCCCGCGACATCGCGGTCACGGTCGGCGGCTCGCACCCGATGGGCCCGGCCGACGCCTACATGCCCGCCGTCAAGGAGGGCAGCGTCACCGCCGCCACCCTCGCCGCCGGCGCGGTCATCGGCCAGGACAACGGCGCCATGGACTTCATCGCCAACGCCACGGGCGCCATCTACGCCAAGAGCTGGACTCCTCAGCTGCAGAAACTCGCCGCCGGCCAGCAGACGCCCGAAGCCCTGCTCGCCGCGGTGCAGAAGGACTACGAGTCCCAGGTCAAGAACTGATGTCCGCACCGGTCACGGAGCGGCGCGCGGACCGCGCGCGCCGCTCCCGGGCGATCTGGCTGGGCTGGCTGTTCGCCGCGCCGGCCGTCATCATGTACGCCACGTTCGTCCTGCGGCCGCTACTGCTGACCGTCCAGTACTCGCTGTACGACTGGAACGGCATCGGCGCCTCCACCTGGGTCGGCCTGGACAACTACCGGAGGCTGCTCACCGACGAGGACCTGTCCGCCTCGATCCTGCACGCCTTCGAGCTGATCATCTTCTTCAGCGGCGTCCCGGTGATCCTCGGCCTGTTCGTGGCGGCCACCATCCGCGACATCGCCCAGAGCCGGCTGGCCGTGGTGGCCCGGACCGTGCTGTTCCTGCCGCAGGTCATCCCCCTGGTCGCGGCCGGAATCATGTGGAGCTGGCTGCTGTCCACCACCGGCACGGCCAACGAGCTGCTGTCAGCCGTCGGGCTCGGCGACCTCACCCGCGCCTGGCTCGGCGACTTCGGCACCGCGCTGCCCGCCGTCGGCGTCATCGGCGCCTGGGTTCTCGTGGGCCTCTGCACCCTGCTGCTGCTTGCCGGCATGAGCAAGATCGACCCGTCGCTGTACGAGGCCGCCCGGCTCGACGGCGCCGGCCCGGTCCGGGAGTTCCTGTCGATCACGCTGCCCAGCCTGCGCCAGGAGATCGGCGTCTGCGTCACGGTCACCGTGATCGCCGCCCTGGCCAGTTTCGACATCGTCTACATCGCCACCCAGGGCGGTCCCGGCAACGCCACCATGGTCCCCGGCCTGGAGATCTATTACCTGGCCTTCTCCGAACGCGAGGTCGGCATGGCCTCGGCCCTGGCCGTCGCCCTCATCGTCCTCGTGCTGGCCTGCGTCCTGCCCATCCAGCGCCTCACCCGGGACGGCTCCCGTTGAAGACCACAGTGCGCGAGAACCTCACCGGACGGGTCCTGCTCGTCCTGCTGATGGCCGTCACCCTGCTGCCGTTCGTCAGCCTCTTCGTCACCGCGCTGCACCCGTCCGGCACCTACCCGTCCGGGCTGTCCTGGCCGGCCGATCCGCAGTGGGGCAACTTCCTCGACGCCTTCCGGGCCGCCGGCATGGGCACGCTGCTCTACTCCAGCGTGCTCATCGTGCTCGGCGTCGTACCCGCGTCGCTGCTGTTCGGGACCATGGCCGGTTTCGCCTTCGGCCACCTCCGGATGCCGGGGCACCGCGCCGGCTTCCTGGTCTTCGTGCTCGGCCTGACCCTGCCGTTCGAGGGGATCATCACCCCCCTCTATTACCAGGTCCGCGACATGGGCCTGCTCAACACCCGGTGGGCGATCATCCTGCCGCTCATCGGCCTGTTCATGCCCTTCTCCGTGCTGTGGATGCGGGCGCACTTCGTCACCATGCCCAGCGATCTCTCCGAAGCGGCCCGGGTCGACGGCGCCGGCGCCTGGCAACTGTTCCGCCGGGTGCACGTGCCGCTGGCCATGCCCGCGCTCTCGTCCCTGGCGATCCTGCTGTTCCTCTGGACGTGGAACCAGTTCCTGCTGGCCATCGTGCTCGTCGACGACCCGGCGAAACGCACGATGGCCGGGGCTCTCGGCGCCTTCCAGGGGCAGTGGGGCACCGACATCCCGCTGCTGTGCGCCGGCGCCCTGCTGATCCTGGTGCCGACGCTGACCGTGTTCCTCGTCTTCCAGCGCCGTTTCGTCGCGGCGCTGCTCCAGGGTTCGATCAAGGGCTGAGACATGTGCGTACGACACTTCCCCGCCGTCCCGTGCGGGCCGGCATGAACCCGGCGCAGTCCTACAGCGACGACGAGCGCCGCCACTTCCTGCGCTACACCCGTACCCCGCAGTGGCCGATGCTCCAGCGGTTCCCGATCGACGACGACGGGCACCTCGGCCTGCTCGCCGGCATGCTGGCCAGCAGGCCGGACACCGTCGCGTCGATGATCCGGGCGATGCACGACGAGACCCGTGCGAGGGCCGCCCGGATGCTGGCCGACGACGGCTACCGCAGCGCCGTGGCCGGTCTGCGGTTGAGGCCGGACGACCGGATCGTCGCCGTCGGCGACTCGATCACGGCCGACCGCCTCGGCTGGTTCGAGCTGCTGGCCGCCTCGACCGGCCCGACCGGAGCCGCGCTCGTCAATCTCGGCGTCAGCGGCGACACCACCGCCGACATCCTGGAACGCTTCGACACCCTGGAGGCCGCCGGGCCCGGCCACGTGCTGCTGATGATCGGCACCAACGACGCCCGCTTCCACGGCCGCGCCCCGGGATACCGGATGGCCACCATCGCGGAGACCGAACGCAACCTCCGGGCGCTGATCGATCTCATCACCCACCAGCTGGGCGCCTCGATCACGGTCGTCACGCCACCCGCCGTCGACCAGGACCGTATCGACGCCTCCTTCGCCGGCGCGCCGGTGCGCTGGACGGCCGAGGCGGTCGCCGAGGTCGCCGAGGCGGTACGCAAGGTGGCGCCGGACGCCGTCGACCTGTACGAGACCACCCGCGCCGGGGCGACGGCCGGGTTCCTGGAGGCCGACGGTGTGCACCCGACGCCGGCCGGCCACGAACTCATCCTGCGACAGATCCTGGACCGGCTGATCCGCACCCGATGAGACGGTGGCCGAGCCGGGAAGAGCGGGCGGTGGCGGCCGGTCCGTCAGAGGCCGCGCTGCCAGTCGCGGCGGGCCTCGGCCGCGGTCAGCAGCGCGTGGATCACCGGCAGCGCCTTCTCGGTGGCCTCCCGGCCGGACTCCTCGAACTCCGGGATCCGGGTCAGCTCCCAGAACGCGTACGCGTCGACCTCCGGTTTCAGCACCAGGTCCGCCTGCTCGTCGAGCGCGTCGCGGCCGCCGGGCTGCAGGGTGCTGACCGCAACCAGGATGTGCAGCACCGTGGTCGGCGGGCGGCGCGGCAGCGGGCCGGACACGTCGACCGCGATCACGATGTCGGCGCCCATCTGCCGGGCCAGCGCGGCCGGCACCATCGTCACCAGTCCGCCGTCGACGAGCAGGTGCCCGTCGCGCTCCACCGGCGGGAACACCCCGGGGATGGCGGCGCTGGCCAGCACGGCGCTCGCCACCGGCCCGGACCGCAGGACCACCTCGCTGCCGGTGGTCAGGTCGCAGGCGATCGCCGCGAACGGGCGCCGCAGGCCCTCGAAGCCGACGCCGCCGAGGGTGGTCTCCAGGAACAGCCCCAGCTTCGACGTCTCGAAGAGCGCCTTGCGGGTGCGCCCGGGCCGGACCAGGCGGGCCCAGCGCAGGGTCTGCGCCACCTCGGCGATCTCGGCGGGGCTCATCCCGTTGGCGTAGAGGGCCCCGACCAGGGCGCCGGCGCTGGTCCCGGTGATGATCGCGGGTTGCAGCCCGGCCCGGTCGAGGGCATCGAGGACGCCGATGTGTGCCGCGCCGCGCACCGCCCCGCCACCGAGCGCCAGGCCGATCCGGATCGGTGCGATGTCGTCGTCCACCGTGCCAGGTTAGGCCGACCCGCGCCGGATGAGGCCGGTGGGCAGGATCAATGAGGTGGGGCTCTCCCCGGCGATCAGGGCCAGCAGCATCCGGGCCATCTCCCGTCCGAGGGCCTGGATCGACTGGTGGACGGTGGTCAGTGGCGGGTCGGTCTGCGCGGCGACGTCGAGGTCGTCGAAACCCACCACCGCCACGTCGGCGGGCACCGATCGCCCGGCGTCGCTGAGCACGCGCAGCGCCCCGGCGGCCATCTTGTCGCTGGCGGCGAAGACGGCGTCGAGGTCGGGGTGGCGGTCGAGCAGGAGTTTCATCGCCGCGGCGCCGCCGGCCTCGGTGAAGTCGCTCTCCGCCATGCCGTACGGCTCACGGCCCGCCATGATCATCGCTTCCCGGTAGCCGCGGTGGCGGGCCTCGCCGACCTGGGTGGCCATCTGGCCGGTGATGGTGACGATCCGGGTCCGGCCGAGGGCGAGCAGGTGCTCGGTGGCCAGTCGCGCGCCGCCGAGGTTGTCGGAGTCGACATACCACTGTGGCTCGACGTGCAGTGGCCGGCCGCCGTGCACCACCGGGAGGCCGGCCCGGTCGACGATGCCGGTGAGCGGGTCGTCGCCGTGCAGGGCCATCAGCATGATGCCGTCCACGCCGCGGGCCTGCAGCAGGTTGGTCAGCCGGGACCGGCCGCGGCCGGAGCTGGCCAGGCACAGCAGCAGGTGCAGGTCGGTCTCCTCGAGGACGGCCGAGACGCCGACGATGACCTGGGCGAAGAACGGGTCGGCGAACAGCGCCGGGTCGTCGTGGGAGAGCGCGAGGGCGACGATGCCGGTCTGCCGGGTGGCCAGCGCGCGGGCGGTGCGGTTGGGCCGGTAGCCGAGTTCCTTGATCGCCTTCTCGACGGCCTCGCGGGTGGGACGGCTGACGTACGGCGCGTTGTTGAGGACCCGGGACGCCGCCGAGCGGGACACGCCGGCGCGCTCGGCCACCTCGTCGAGGGTGGGCTGCCTGCGGGGTGTCGCTGCCGCCATCGCCGGTGCCGGGTCCTTCCAGTCGGATGCGCCTGATCGTATCGGCGACCGAGCCGCTGGTCGACAGGCGTCGATTTCTGGAAGCGGTCCCAGGCCCAGGACCACCCTGTTCCCGGAACCAGCCACATCTCTTGACATGGACCACGGTCATGTCGAGCATGAAATCGAGATTCATGGATCGACATTTCTGGAAGCGCTTCCAGTCCCCATCCCCCATCCCTGGAGCTTGTCGATGAGACGACCAACCCTCACCGGAGTCCTCGCCACGCTGGCGATGATCGTCCCCGCGGTGCTGCTCGGCCCGTCCCCGGCCCACGCCGACCCGCTCAGCCAGACCAGTGGCTTCTACGTCAACCCGTACTCCAGCCCGGCGTCCTGGGTCGCCGCCAACCCCGGCGACGGCCGCGCCGCGGCGATCCGCACCTCGATCGCGCAGAAACCGATGGCCAGCTGGTTCGGCAACTGGAGCGGCGACATCGCCACGGCGGTCCGCAACTACGTCGGCGCGGCCGACGCGGTCGACAAGCTGCCGCTGCTGGTGGCGTACAACCTGCCGGGCCGGGACGCCTGCGGCGGCCACTCCGGCGGCGGCGCGGGCAGCGTCGGCGCCTACGACGCGTGGGCCGCCTCGTTCGCCGGCGCGGTCGGCAGCCGCCCGGCCGTGGTCGTCCTGGAGCCCGACTCGCTCGGCGACTTCAACTGCATGAGCCAGAGCCAGATCAACGACCGTACGGGCATGCTGTCGCGCGCGATCAACCAGTTCCGGTCCAAGGCCCCGAACACGTGGGTCTACCTGGACGCCGGCAACTCCGGCTGGGTCGACGCGACGACCATGGCGCAGCGCCTGAACCAGGCGGGTGTGGCCGGGGCGCGCGGGTTCGCGCTGAACGTGTCGAACTACTTCACCACCGGCGAGAACAGCAACTACGGCAACCGGGTCGCCAATGAGCTGCGGCGCTTCGGCTACAGCAAGCCGTTCGTGATCGACACCAGCCGCAACGGCAACGGGTCCAACGGCCAGTGGTGCAACCCGGCCGGCCGGCGGCTCGGCACGCCCAGTCAGCTGGGCGGCGGGGCGGAGATGCTGCTGTGGCTCAAGACCCCCGGTGAGTCCGACGGCAACTGCGGCGTCGGCGGCGGCTCGTCGGCCGGGCAGTTCCTGCCCGAGGTCGCCTACAAGATGATCTACGGGTACTGACCGTGTGCCCACGGGCCGGTTCGTGGACCGGCCCGCGGGCGCCCGGCGTCAGGGCTTGGTGAGCAGGCAGCCGGAGACGCTCAGGTCGATGGTCCGGCTGGAGTTGACGCAGGTGGTGAACCAGTAGGTCTGCTGGCCGTAGCTGCGCCCGGCGAGCACCGTCACGTTGCCCGCCGCGTCGACCTCGCACGGGTTGTTCAGCGTGCAGCGGCCGCCGTCCTCGTTGCCGGTGTTGTTGATGCCGATCAGCTCACCGGTGGCGGTGCTGACGATCGGCGAGCCGGAGGTGCCGCCGATGGTGTCGCAGCCGGAGTTGTAGCGGATCGAGTCCTTCCACGTCCAGGTGTCCTCGCGCAGCGTGGTGACGAAGCCGTCGATGCTGCAGTTCCAGACCCGCTTCCAGTAGCCGGAGGGGATCCCGATCCCGGTGCCGGCGGCCGGGTGCGCGGCCGAGATGGTCAGCGGGACGGCCCCGTACGACGAGGACAGCGCCGCGAACGTGGTGTTGAGCCGGTAGAGCGTGACGTCGGTGCCGGTCATGGTCGCGTAGATCACCCGGTTGGCGCGGACCCGGGCCACCGAGCCGCCGGAGCTGTTGAGCAGCGTGCCGGTACGGGTGCTGGACACGTTCTGGATGACCCGGCCGGCGGCGATGAACCCGCCCTCGTAGCAGTGCCCGTTGGTGAGCATCATCGCGCTGTCGGTGCTGAGCGAGGTGGGGAACCGGACGAGCGACGCCGAGCAGTTGCTCAGCGCGATGGTGCTGGCCAGCGTCACCGCGACGGCGGTCGGGGCGGGAGCGGCCGCCTGGACGGGGGCGGCGGGCCCGGACAGGACGCCCGCGATGGCCGCGAGCGTGGTGGCGCCGATGGCTAGTGCCCGTCGGAAGCGCATGAAGGTTCCCCTCACTGCGGGGCGGCGGCCCGTGTACGGCCCACCGCTGACATGGTGGCGGGGCATGCCGGGTCTGCGGCACGCCCGCGCCGGGGTGGCGTACGCACCGTCGCATCGGACATTTACCTCTGTCAATAATTCATTGCCCCACTCCTCGCGACCTTATGACCCTCGCCGCGATATCCGGCGGTAACAGTTCGCGGTTAGCGTTGCGCGCAAGCCCAGCGGGACGGCCTTCGTGCGGTCCGGGATGTCGTGGAAAGGCCTGACGTGAATCTTCTGCTGCTGACCGACGGCCACGCCGATGTGCTGCCCGCCCTGGACCTGTTGCCCTACACGGTGCAGGTCGCCCCTCGCGACGAGCGGGCCGTCGCCGCCAAGGACACCGCGGTGATCCTGGTCGACGCGTCCACCGAACTGAACCAGGCTCGCGCCACCTGCCGGGCGCTGCGCGGCAACGGGGCGGCCACGCCGCTGATCGCCGTGGTCCGTGAGGGCGGCCTGGTCGCCGTCGGCGCCGACTGGTGCGTGGACGACTTCGTCCTGACCACCGCCGGCCCGGCCGAGGTCGCTGCCCGGCTGAGCATGGTGGCGGGGCGGCGCAGCCGGGAGACCGCCACCGGCGACGGCCTGCTCCAGGTCGGTGACCTGGTCATCGACGCGAACAGCTACACGACCCGGCTGCGCGGCGAGGCGCTCGCCCTGACGTACAAGGAGTTCGAGCTCCTGCGGTATCTGGCGCAGCACCCGGGCCGGGTGTTCAGCCGCGACCAGCTGCTGCGCGAGGTCTGGGGTTACGACTACTTCGGCGGCACCCGTACGGTCGACGTGCACGTGCGCCGGCTGCGGGCCAAGCTCGGCCCCCGCTGCGAGACGATGATCGGCACGGTCCGGCAGGTCGGCTACAAGTTCGTCACCCCGCCGGGGGCCGAGCGGCACGGCGTGCTCCCGGTCCCGGCGGCGGAGTCGTCATGGGACCAGGCTCTGGTCGCGCTCCGGTAACAGGCGGGGCCGCAGCAGCAGCGCGCACGGCACGAGCAGCCAGGCGGTGCCCACCACCGCGGTCAGCGCCCAGCGCAGCCCGGCCGCCTCGGCGAGGAAGCCGATGGCGGGCGGGCCGGCGAGCAGACCGGTCGTGCTCATCGTGGCCGCCGCGGTGAGAGCGGCCGGGCCGTGCCGCGCGGCGGCCACGTAGAGGCAGGGGCTGACCGCGGCCATGCCCAGGCCCACGCAGGCGAAACCGGCGAGCGCCGGCCCCGCCCCACCGGCCAGCAGCGCGGCGAGCAGGCCCGCGCCGGCCAGCGCGGCGCCGGCGGCGACCACCGTCCGGTCGCCCCAGCGGTCGCGCCAGCGGTCGGCGAAGAGCCGGGCGGTCAGCATCGTCCCGGAGGTGACGGCGATGCCGAGCGGCAGCAGATGGTCGGCGGCGTGCACGAGTTCGAGGTACAACGCCGACCAGTCGGTGACCGCGCCCTCGGTGATCGTGGCCAGCAGCATGGCCAGGCCGAGACCAGCGACCACGCCGGACGGGCGAACCAACCGGCGGCCGGCCGGCCGCGGCGCGGGCGGCAGGTCCTCGGTGAGCAGGCCCGGGCCGGCGGCCGTCACCGCGAGCAGGACCGCGCCGGCCACCGCGAAATGCGCCGCCACCGAACCGGTCACCGCGGTGATCGCCGAGGCCAGCAGGGCGGCGGCGAAGATCCCGCCGCTGAAGGTGGCGTGCAGCCGGGCCATCGTGGTCCGGCCGGACCGCTGCTCCAGGGCGGCGCCCTGCGCGTTCATGGCGACGTTCAGGCAGCCCACCGCGACGCCGTCGATCAGCAGCACCACCAGCAGGAGCCCGTAGGCGGGGGCGGCCACCAGGCCGGCCAAGGCGGCGGCCAGCACCAGCACCGCGCCGAGCGCGAGACGGCGTGATCCGAGGGCGGCCATCAGCTTCGGCACCAGCGGCGCGGAGATCACCGCGCCGGCGCCGGCGGCCAGCAGCAGCACCCCGACCTCGGCGGACGACAGGTGCAGCCGGTCGGCGAGGGCGGGGATGCGCGAGGCCCAGGTCGAGTACTGGAAGCCGAGCGACCCGAACAGGGCGGCGATCGACAGTTGCGACCGGCGGAACGACATGCGTGTCCTATCCGATGTCACGGGACATGTAGACGGCGCCCGGGCCGTAGGAGCCGGGCGGTGCGCAGCGGGGGTCGGGGCGGAACCCGCAGGCGGTCCAGAACCCGGCCGCGTTCCCGACCGAGACGAGCGAGATCCGTTCGTACGCCCGGAGTCGCGCGAGGGTGACCAGATGCCGCACCAGGCGCCGCCCGCGGCCGTGATCGCGCAGCCCCGGGGCGATGGCGATGTCGTGCAGGTGCAGGTCGGGCGTGTCGAAGGCCCGGTCCTCCGGCCGCCGCAGGTCGGGGAAGGCGCCCCGCGGGTAGGGCAGGGCGAGCAGGTAACCGCCGAGCCGGCCGCCGGTGTCCAGCACGAACGAGGTGGGCGGGTGCGCCCGGGACCGCAGGGCGTCGCCGCCTTCGGCGAGACCCTTGTCGCCGTACGTCTCGGCCTCCAGCGTGAGGATCGCCGGCCAGTCGGTCTCCTCGATGGGACGCAGGCGTTCGCGGTCAGGCATGCGGCAGTGGGGTCTCGCGGGCGGCCGCGACCAGAGCCGCCCACGCGTCGATGAGCGTCGCGAAGTCCTCGATGTCGCGGCGGGCCTCGACGAGCAGCCGGTCGCGGTGCTCGGCGATCCGGTCGGCCACGCCGGTGAACCGGCCGCCGAGCCGCCGGTACGCCTTCTCCATCAGGTGCGCCTGCTGCTCGTTGGGCTCCCGCGGCTGCCACGTCGAGGCCCTGGCGATCGCGGCGATGCCGGCCGGATCGTCGCTGGTCATCCGCTCGTAGATGAAGTGGAAGTAGTACATCGACAGGATGAACTTGGCGAACCGCATCTGGTACGCGAGGAACCCGGCGTCGGTCTTGCGCTCCCCGGTGTGGAAGTTGACGATGTGCCGGTTGTGCAGCAGGCCGGGCAGCCCGGCCCGGTCGGCGACGTGGATGAGGAAGTAGTCGCTGCCGATCGTGTCGGTGGCCGGGGGCAGCGGCACCCGCTCGTGCAGGCCGTGGAAGCTGATGTTGTGCATGTCGACGCGCATCGGATCGACCACCGACAGCACCCAGTGGTCGCCGGCGAACGGGGCGCTGCCGGTGAAGGACTCCTCGACCAGGGCGCGTTTCTCCGCCTCGGTGCTACCCGGCGCGGCCCAGAGGCTGACCAGGTCGTAGTAGCCGTCGGCGCCGCGGATGTCCTCGACGTCGACGGACATGTCGCCGACGAACGAGGCGCCGGCCATGGCGACGGTCAGGTCGCGGCGGCTGTCGTCGAGCCGGTCCTCGGTGGCCGTCACGTTGCGGGCGGGCCGGCCCAGCGCGGACAGTTCGGCGTGGATGGGGAAGACCTTCTCCCCGGCGTACGTCTGGAAGTACAGGTCGGAGTCGCGCCGGTGCACCGACTCGCAGCCCAGGGCGGCCGCGATCAGGAAGGCCCGGTTGGTGCAGGCGCCGTAGGAGGGCCGCGCCGGCAGCAGCAGGTCGAGGAGCAGGCCCGGGTCGGCGGCGCCGGACCGGTCCACGACCTGCCGCAGGAACTCCCGCTGCCGCGGCTCGTCGAGGTGCAGCGCGGCGCGGGCGTCGGCCAGGGTCTTGGCGTGCGCGGTGAAGTCGTCGGAGGAGTCGAGCACCAGCAGGCGCACGTCGGCGTCGTGGTGGCGCTCGGCGTACTCGGCCTCGGCCATCACCTCGGCCAGGGTGGCGGTGCACTCCCGGTTGGTCGGCACCACCAGACAGATCCGGCGCTTCACGCTGCAACACTCCCGAAACACTCACCTTTGGACAAGCCGCAACGAACCTAGTGGCGGATGGTGCGGCTCACAAGCCCAGATGTGAGGGAATGTCGGAAATTGCAGGTCGTCGCCGGTTCCGGAACTCAGTGGGATTCGCGGGAGACCTCGTCGCCGCTCGCGCCGAGCAGGAAGTCGCAGTCGGCGCCGGTGTTAGCCTGGCCGACGGTGTCGACGTAGAGCCGCTCCCAGCCGCGCGACGGCGCGGCGTAGGACTTCGCCGCCTCCGGCGACGGCTCGCGGGCCGCCCACTCCGCGGCGGGGACGTCGGCGTCGAGACGCCGGTTCGCGACGTCGAGGACGATCATGTCGCCGGTGCGGACCTTGGCGAGCGGTCCGCCGGCGGCGGCCTCCGGGGCGACATGCAGGACCACGGTGCCGTACGCCGTACCCGACATCCGCCCGTCGCAGATCCGCACCATGTCGCGTACCCCCTGCTCGAGCAGTTTCGCCGGCAGCGGCATGTTGGACACCTCCGGCATGCCGGGATAGCCCTTCGGGCCGCACCCGCGCAGCACCAGCACCGAGTCGGCGGTGACGTCGAGATCCGGGTCGTCGAGCCGGGCGTGCAGGTCCTCGACGGAGTCGAAGACGACGGCCGGGCCGCGGTGGCGCAGCAGGTGCGGTGACGCGGCGGCCGGTTTGACGACCGCCCCGTCCGGGGCGAGGTTGCCGTAGAGGACCGCGATCCCGGCGTGCGGCCGCAGCGGCTCGGCGCGGGGCCGGATCACCTCCCGGTCGTAGACCCGCGCGTCGTCCAGGTGGTCGGTGAGCGGCCGCCCGGTGACCGTGATCGCCTCCGGGTCCAGCAGGTCACGGACCTCGGCGAGCACCGCGTGCAGGCCGCCGGCGCGGTACAGGTCGTCCATCAGGAACCGGCCGGCCGGCAGCAGGTCGACGAGCAGCGGCACCCCGGCCCCGGTGGTGTCGAAGTCGTCCTGGGTCAGCGGCACGCCGAGCCGCCCGGCGATCGCCAGCAGGTGCACGACCGCGTTGGTGGAGCCGCCGAGCGCGGCGAGCGCGACGATCGCGTTGAGGAACGAGCCGCGGGTCATCACGTCGCTGGGGCGGCGCCCCTGCTCGACCAGGTCGACGGCGAGCACCCCGGTCGCGTGCGCGGACTCGAGCAGGCGGCTGTCCGGCGCGGGCGTGCCGGCCACTCCGGGCAGCGTCATCCCGAGCACCTCGGCGAGCAGGCCCATCGTCGACGCCGTACCCATGGTGTTGCAGTGGCCCTTGCTCCTGATCATCGACGACTCGGAGCGCTGGAACTCGGCGGCGCTCAGCGTCCCGGCGCGGACCTCCTCGGAGAGCTTCCACACGTCGGTGCCACAGCCCAGCGGCACGCCGCGGAAGGTGCCGGTCAGCATCGGGCCGCCGGGCATCACCACCGCCGGCAGGTCCACCGAGGCGGCGCCCATCAGCAGCGCGGGAATGGTCTTGTCGCAGCCGCCGAGCAGCACGACGCCGTCGATCGGGTTGGCGCGCAGCATCTCCTCGATCGCCATCGCGGCCATGTTGCGCCACAGCATCGCGGTCGGCCGGACCTGTGTCTCGCCGATCGACACGACCGGCAGGTTCAGCGCGATGCCGCCGGCCCGGTGGACGCCGTCGGCGACGCTGCGGGCCACCTCGTTCAGGTGGCTGTTGCACGGCGTCAGATCGGACGCGGTGTTGGCGATCGCGATGTGCGGGCGCCCGTCGAAGGCGTCGGCCGGCAACCCGCGCCGCATCCAGGCCCGGTGCATGTAGCTGTTCCGATCGTCACCGGCGTACCACTGGGCGCTGCGTCGCGGCTGCATCGTCGACCTCCCCGATCGTTACCATCTCATTGACTGACGTGACATCACCATGGAGCACCCATGATCAGGCGACACACCGCGCAGGCGGCGACCGGCTCCGCCCACTTCCTCGGCGAGGGGCCGGTGTGGGATCCGGCCCGGCAGCGGCTGCTGTGGGTCGACATCATGGCCGGTGACGTGCACGAGGGCCGGCTGGCCGGCGGCCGGATCGAGCCGGTGCGGACCTGGTCGTTCGAGCGGAGCGTCGGCGCCGTGGCGGTCTCGGCCGGCGGTGACCTGCTGGTCGCCGAGCGGGAGACACTGACCCGGGTGCATGCCGACGGCAGCCGTGCGCCGCTCGCGCGGGTGCTGCCGGCGGGGTCGCCCGGCCGGTTGAACGACGGCGCGGTCGACCCGTCCGGCCGGTTCCTGGTCGGCAGCCTCGGCACCGGCCGGGAGGTGCTGGTCCGGTTCGAGGGCGGCGGCTGCACGACGATCGACGACGACCTGACCCTCTCCAACGGGCTGGCCTGGAGCCCGTCCGGGGACCGGTTCTACAGCGTCGACACGCTCACCCGCACGGTCTACGTCCGCGACTACCCGGCGGGCGACCGGTCGGTGCTGTTCACCGTCGAGGACGGGCATCCGGACGGGCTGTGCGTGGACGCCGCGGGCAACCTGTGGCTGGCGATCTGGGGTGGCGGCCGGGTCGAGTGCCGGACACCCGCGGGCGAGCTGGTGGCGGTGGTCGAGGTGGACGCCCCGCACACCTCCAGCGTCGCGTTCGCCGGACCGGACCTGGACGTCCTGGTGATCACCACGGCCACCCAGGACATGTCCGCCGCCGATCTGGCCGCGCATCCGCTGTCCGGCCGGCTGTTCACCGCGCACGTGGGTGTCACGGGGCTGCTTCCGGCGTACTGGGATCCCGGCCTCTGATCTCATCCCTTGACCGCCCCGGCGGTGAGCCCTTCGGTGAGGAAGCGCTGCCCGAACGCATACATGATCACCACGGGGATGCTGACCAGCAGCGACGCGGCGGCCAGCTGCCCCTGCGGCACGACGTCGCCGGCGATCATCGACTGCATGCCGACGGGCAGCGTCTTGTACTCGTCCTTGGTGATGAACACGAAGGCGAAGAGGAACTCGTTCCACGCGTTGGTCAGGGTGAACAGGGCGACCGCCAGCAGACCGGGCTTGGCCAGCGGCAGCACCACCCGGCGGAACGCCTGCACCCGGGTGCTGCCGTCGACCAGGGCCGCCTCCTCCAGGTCGACCGGGATCGACGCGAAGTAGCCGGTCAGCAGCCAGGTGGCGAACGGCAGCGTGAAGGTCGGGTAGGTGAGCACCAGCGACCACAGCGAGTCGGTCAGCCGGGTCTCGATGAGCAGCTGGTAGAGCGGGATGAACAGCAGCGCGCCCGGCATCACGTAGGTCAGCAGCACGGTGACGGTGAAGCCCTGCGCCCCGCGGAACCGTAGCCGGGCCAGCGCGTAACCGCCGAGGGCCGCGCAGAGCAGGGCCACCGCCGTCGACGCCGCCGACACCATCAGGGTGTTGAGATACCAGCGACCGAACGGCTGGTTGGTGAAGAGTGCCCCGAACTGCTCCAGCGTCCACGGGGTCGGCCACAGGTCGCTGTCGCGCATGACGACCTGGGTCTCGGACTTGAACGCGGTGACCGCGATCCAGTACATCGGGCCCAGCACGAAGGCGAGCAGGCCGGCCAGCGCGACACCGGAGCCGACTCGCGACACCACCGCGGAGGCTCGGCGGCCGCCCCGGTCGCCGAGCACCGACACCACCTTGCCGACCGCGGCGGCGATCAGCAGGATCACCCCGAGGACCACCGCCGCCTTCCAGAAGATGTCCGGCGACGCCCAGAACAGCAGGCCGGTGACGACCGCGGTGACCACCCAGGGGAACGCCGTGCGGGTCGGGCCGGTCCACCGCGGCGGCCGGTTGCCGGCGTCCTGGCGCAGCAGCCGGACCAGGACGAACACCAGCCCGGCGATGATCGGCAGCATCACCAGCGTGACGGCCGCGCCGGCGCCGTACTGCAGCTGCAGGATCGCCTTGGAGTAGGCGATCAGCACGTACGGCGCGGTCACGTCGCCCGGGCCGCCCTGGGTGAGCAGCCAGATCAGGTCGAAGTTGTTGAACGTCCAGATCGACGAGAGGGTCACCGTCACGGTGATCACGTGGCGCAGGCCGGGCAGGGTGACGTGCTGGAACTGCTGCCAGGGCGAGGCGCCGTCGATGGTGGCGGCCTCGTAGTGCTCGGCGGGGATCGATTTGAGCCCGGCGAGGAAGCAGACGGTGAAGAACGGCACGCCCTTCCACACGTTGACCAGGATCACCGACGGCATGGCCAGTGCCGGATCGGAGAGCCAGCCGGCCGGCCAGGTGTCCACCAGGTGCAGATCGGCCAGCAGCGGGCCGATGCCGGAGCTGGTGAGCAGGGTGTTGACGCTGCCGAAGATCGGGTCGAACAGCGACCGCCAGCTGAACGCGGTGACCACCGTCGGCACCACCCACGGCACCAGCAGCAGGCCGGTGATCAGGGCGCGCCCGCGGCGCAGGCGGTGCAGGAGCAGGGCTGCGGCCAGGCCCAGGACGACCTTGAACACCTCGGCGTAGGCGGTGAAGACGAAGGAGTTCACCACGCCGGTACGGAACTGCTGGTCGCCGGGGAGCGCGAGGTAGTTGTCGAGCCCGACGAAGACGCTCTCCGCGCCGTGCCGCTCGGTGGTGCTGGTGATGAACGACTGGATGATCGGCACGAGCACGAGCGCGCCGACCAGGATCGCGGTGGGCGTCAGGAACAGGACCGCGAGCCGCCAGTCGCGGCCCAGGCGGCGCTGGACCGGGGTGAGGGAGCCGGGCCCCGGTGGAGACGTCCCCTTCTCCACCGGGGCCGGCGCGGTGCGGAGTGAGCTCACTGCGGCAGCCCCTGCTGGGAGAAGATCTGCACCATCTTGGAGTGCGCGTCCTTGACCGCCTGCGCGGGCGCCGCCCCCTGCACGACCTGCTGCATCATGTCGGTCAGGACGTAGGCCGCGACCACCGCCTGCTGGCCGGCGCTGGCCTTCTGCGGGAAGGACAGCCCGTTCTTGGTGGGCAGCGGCAGCGTCTGCTGGGACATGTTGCGCAGCATCGGGAAGGCCGGGTCGCCGCCGCTGAAGAACGGGTCGGCGTCCCACACCTTCGCCCACGCGGGCATCGCCAGGCCGGGCGCCTCCTTGGCCACGCCGACCAGGGCGGGCGCGGTGATCAGGTACTGCGCGAGGAGCCTGGCCAGGGCGCCGTTCTTGGCGCCCTTGAAGACGACGAAGCCCTGCGACTGGCCGAGCAGCAGCGACTTGTCGGTGGCCGGGCCGATGCAGTCGGAGAAGACGTGCGTGTTGCCGTACACCGGATTCTTCTTGGTCTTGGAGTCGGCGTAGACGCTGAAGCTGTTGCGGGTGTAGCCGAGGACCCCGGCCAGCCAGTTCTCGTTGTTGCTGGTGTCGGTCCAGCTGTCCACCCCCGGCGGGAGCATCGCCTTGTACTTGGGGTTGGTGTAGATGTCGCCGAGGAAGGTGACGGCCTGCACGGTCTCCGGGGTGTCGAAGGTGACCTTGCGGCCGTCGTTGGAGGCGATCGCCCCGCCGTAGGAGTTGATCAGCGCCTCGATCATGCCGTTGCCGTCGCCGGAGCGGTTGACGGTCATGCCCCAGCCGAACCGGCGCTTGCCCGGGTCGGAGATGGCCAGGCACACGTCGCGCAGCTCCTCCCAGCTGTAGACGTCCTTCGGCGTGATGCCCTTCTCCTGCATCCAGTCCTTGCGCAGGAACGATCCGATCCCGATGAAGTGGTACGGGATCGCGAACCACCTGCCGTCGAAGACGCAGAAGTTCTTGGCCTCGGCACAGGGCTCGCCGTACACCTTGGTGAGCGCCTCGACGATGTCGGTGACGTCCTCCAGGTCGCCCAGCGCGTGGAACTGCGCGACGAACCGCGAGTCGGTCATGAACGCCAGGTCGCGGGCCACACCACCCTCGACCTCGGCGTGGATCTTGGCCACCACGTCGCCCGCGTCGGCCTGGACCAGGTTGTTCTCGATGGTGGTCCCGGTGGCCTCGGCGAACTTCTTGATCGACGCGTCGAGCTGCTCGTTGGCCGCCGTCGAGTACAGCTTCTGCGACAGCATGCCCATCGAGGTGCCCTTGACCGCCACGGCGGCGTCGAGCAGCTCCTTCGGCACCTCGGCCGCCACCTTGGGTGGAGTGTCGGAGCCGCCGCCGCACGCGGCCAGCCCGGCCGCGCCGAGCACTCCCACGCCCATCCCCAGAAAGCCGCGCCGGGACCACATCGCTTTATCCAAGGCCACTCACCCCTTTGTTCGAGATTTCGAACGTGGTTCGATATACCGTATCGGGTGGACGCGACGCTAGGACAGACCCACGAGAGGTGTCAATGTTTCGAGTCGGTTATCGGCGCTGGTATCCCATCCGGGCCGACAGCGAGTCCGCGCCGTCCCGGACCAGCTCGGTCCACCGCGGCTGCGCCTGCGGGGTCCAGCGGATGATCGGCGCGGAGACGCTCATCGCGGCGACGGCGGCGCCGGAGTGATCCCGGACCGCCGCGGCGACACAGCGCATCGCGGTGTCCGACTCGCCCATGTCGACGGCCAGACCGTCGGCGCGGACCCGGTCGAGCTCGGCGCGCAGCCGGTCCGGGTCGGTGATGCTGGCCGGCGTCATGCCCGCCAGCGGCCCCGTCGCCAGCACCGCGTTCAGGCTCGCCCGGTCGAGATCGGCCAGCAGCACCTTGCCGACGGCGGTGCAGTGCGCCGGCAGCCGCAGCCCCACCCCGGACACCATCCGGACCGGGTGCGTGCTGTCCACTTTGACCAGGTAGACGACATCGGCGCCGTCGAGCACCGCCACATGCACCGCCTCGTCGCACGCGGCGGCCACGCCCCGCGCGACGCTCTGCGCCTCCCGGACGAGGTCGAGCCGCCCGGCGAAGGCCGAGCCGAGCTGGAACAGCGGCATCCCCAGCCGGTACCGCACCGGCTGACCGGGAACGACCACCAGGTACGACCGCTCCACCAGGGTGACCAGCAGCTCGTGGACGGTGGTGCGGGGCAGGTCCAGCCGCTCGATCACCTCACGGGCCGACAGCTCCGGCCGGTCCAGGAACAGCTCGAGGATGTCGAGCGCGCGGATGACCGCCGGTACCACACGGGCCACGTCGATAGTCCTTTCGATCTCGCCACAGATTAACGGAGGGTCACATGCCGATCTCTCTACACCACCTGCGTACCGGCTGGGCGGTGTGCCAGGACGGCTCCTGGGCCGAACTCGATCACACCCTCGCCGACCTGCTCGCCATGCCGGTGGGCCGGGCGCGGAAGGTCGTCGAGGCCGCCGCCGGCAACGTTTCCGGCGACCTGCGCTTCCGCGGGATCAGACCGCCCGTCGACCAGCAGGAGATCTGGGCGGCCGGGGTGACCTACCGGCGCAGCCGCGACGGACGCCGTGAGGAGTCCGGGCACGGGGCACTCTACGACCACGTCTACACCGGCGACCGGCCGGAGATCTTCTTCAAGTCCAGCCCGTGGCGGGTCGTCGGCGACCAGGACACGGTCGGGATCCGCGCCGACTCCGGCTGGGACGTGCCCGAGGCCGAGATCGGGCTGGTGCTCAACGCCGGCGGCGAACTCTTCGGCTACACCCTGGGCAACGACATGAGCAGCCGCTCGATCGAGGGCGAGAACCCGCTCTACCTGCCGCAGGCCAAGATCTACGACCGGGCCTGCGCGATCGGACCGGCGATCGTGCCGAGCTGGGCGGCCGGGCCCGGCCCGTTCGAGATCGGGCTGCGGGTGCTGCGCGACGGCGGCGAGGCGTACACCGCGACCACCTCCACCTCGGCGATGGCCCGCAGCTTCCAGGACCTGGCCGCCTGGCTGTTCCGGGCGCTGAGCTTCCCGGCCGGCGTGGTGCTGCTGACCGGGACCGGCATGGTCCCGGACGCCGACTTCACCGTCCGCGCCGGCGACACGATCGAGATCTGGTGCCCGGAACTCGGGATACTGACCAACCGGGTCGTCGCGGTGGGCCGGGATTTGATAGGCGTTGATGATGGCTAACGCTCTGGTGGTCCGCGGCGGCTGGGAGGGTCATCGTCCGGTCGAGGCGACCGAACTCTTCCTGCCGTTCCTGACGAAGAACGGCTACGACATCCGGATCCACGACTCGCCCGCGGTCTACGCCGACGCCGCGGTCATGTCCGAAACCGATCTCATCGTGCAGTGCATGACGATGTCGACGATCGAGCGTGACGAGGTGAACGGGCTGCGCGCGGCGGTCGCGGCCGGCACCGGGTTCACCGGCTGGCACGGGGGCATCGCCGACTCGTACCGCGCCTCGTCCGACTATCTGCAGCTGGTCGGCGGCCAGTTCGCCACCCACCCCGGCAAGGAGCCCGGCTGCCTCGTCCACGACGAGACCGACAACTTCCTGACCCACACCATCGATCTCACCCCGCTCGGGCGGGAGCACCCGATCACCGCCGGCCTGTCCGATTTCACCCTGACCACCGAGCAGTACTGGGTGCTGCACGACGACCTCTGCGACGTCCTCGCCACCACCACCCATCCGGTCCAGCCCTGGCACCCGTGGCACCGGCCGATCGTCTCCCCGGCGATCTGGACCCGGCAGTGGGGCGAGGGCCGGATCGTCGTCAGCACCCCCGGGCACAGCCTCGACGTGCTCGCGCACCCGTCCGTCCGTACCGTCATCGAAAGGGGCATGCTGTGGGCGAGCCGCACCGGATCGGCATCGTAGGCGCCGGGTGGATCTCCGGCGCCTACCTGGAGACCCTGCGTGACCATCCCGCGGTGACCATCGCCGCGGTCGCCGACCTCGACCCCGCCCGGGCCGCGGCGGTCGCCGACGGCCTTCCCGGCTGCCGCGCGCTGCCGTTCGCCGACCTGCTGGCCGACGACTCGATCGCGACGATCCTCAACCTCACCGTCCCCGCCGCGCACGCCGAGGTCGCCGCCGCGGCGATCAAGAGCGGCAAGCAGGTGTACGGGGAGAAGCCGCTCACCTCCGACATGACCACCGCGCGCACCCTGCTCGACGAGGCCGCCGAACGGGGCGTGACGATCGGGTGCGCCCCCGACACCGTCCTCGGCACCGGGGTGCAGACCGCCCGTGCCGCCGTCGACGCCGGAGCCGTCGGCCGTCCCCTGTCGGCGGTCGCGGTGATGGCCACCCCCGGCCACGAACGCTGGCACCACCAGCCCGACTTCTACTACCTGCCCGGCGGCGGCCCGCTGCTCGACATGGGCCCGTACTACCTGACCGCGCTGATCCACCTGCTCGGCCCGATCGTCGCCGTCACCGGCGCCGCGTCCCGCCAGCGCACCACCCGCGTCGTCGGCAGCGGGCCACGCGCCGGCGAACGCATCCCGGTCGAGGTCGACACCCACGTCACCGGGGTGCTGCATCACGCGGGCGGCGCGCTGTCCACCATCACCACCAGCTTCGACGCGGTTCGTACCACGGCCGCGCCGATCGAGGTGCACGGCGAGACCGGCACCATCGAGGTCCCCGACCCCAACCATTTCGCCGGCGACGTGCGCCTGTTCGAGCTGGGCGCCACCGACTGGCGCACCCTGGAGCCGTCGGCCGGTTACGCCGGCTCGTCCCGCGGCATCGGCCTGCTCGACATGCTGACCTCGGAGACCCCGCGGGCGAGCGGCGCCCTGGCCCTGCACGTCCTCGACGCGATGACGTCCCTGCTCCACTCGGCCGCCGAGGGCCGCCGCATCGACCTGACCACCACCGTCGAACGCCCCGCCGCACTCCCCCTGATCCCCGCCGCCCGGTGGCGCGGCTGACGACACTCCGGAAGACGCGGACCGGCCGCCGGGTCAGATGTGCCCGAGATCGACCTCGACGGCGAACGGCGCGGTCACCACGACCACGCCGGTGAAGACCTCGCTGTCGCGGTAGCGGCCGGTCGCCGGATCGAGAACGTACGTGTAGACGAGGGGCGCGCCGGTCACCGCCTGCTCGACGCGCCAGTAGAACGGGATCCCGGCTCGCGCGTACTGATCGGTCTTGACGATGCGGTCGGTGGTCTCCGAACCGGGCGAGACCACCTCGACCACCAGGAGCACGTGCTCCGGCCGGGTCGGCGAGATGTCGATGGTGTCCGCCCGATACACGGTCACGTCCGGACGGCGATTGTTCAGCGGCACGTCCTGGAGGCGAACATCGAAGTCCGTGTCCGCGTTCCAATCGGGTCCCGCGGCGTCGTCCAGAGCGTTCGCCAGCAACCGGGCGAGGCGATTGTGCCGCTTGGACGCGCTCGGCCCGGCGCAGACCATGCCGTCCATGATCTCGACGTCGGCGCGCTGCTCCTCGGTCCAGGTCGCGTACTGCTCGGCGGTGATCTGCTCATGCATCCAGGCCGGCGTGACCATCTCGGCAGTCATGAACACCCCTGGCATACGATCGGCCACCGGAACTCAACATACCGCGGCTCCGATCAGGACTGCGGCGTCAGAGGTCGGCGCGGTGGCCGGTCTCGCGCCGGCAGTCGGCCAGGCGGCGGCGGGCCGCGTGCAGGCGATCGCCCATCACGCGCAGGAAGCGGGTGGTGAGCTCGTGGCCCAGGCCGGGGTCGCTCTGCAGCAGGGCGCGTGTCTGCGGGCCGTTGAACGCGAGCACCTCCGTGGTGTGGATCGAGACGGCGCCGAACTGCCAGCGGTACGGCGGGAACAGCCACGAACAGCCGAGGACCGCCGGGGCACGCAGGGTCTCCAGGACGAAGCTGTCGTACCCGGGCACCTCGCAGTCGAGAAAGACGCGGCCCTCGGTGATCAGCCAGAACTCCTCGGCGGGGGCGCCCTCGCGGAAGATCCGGTTCCCGGCGTGGAACATCGACCGGCTGGTCAGCGGTGCCAGCAGGCTCAGTTGATGGTCGGTGAGACCGGCCAGGAAGGGCTGTTCCGCGAGTGTCTCGACGGTGGTCCGCACGTCTCCTCCTCGGGTGGGGCCGGCCGATACCTCGACGCTAGGACCGCGGGGTACGGCACGGGCAGGACTATCAGACCCGTCGGCCGGGACCGACGGTCCACGCTCTTCGAATTCGAAGCACGTAGGATCGTGCGATGAGCGAACCCGCGGCCGGCCTGAACTCGGAACAGCTCGGGGCGTACTTCGCGCTGATCGAGGTCGGCAGCCTTCTGCAGTACGCGGTGGACGAGCATCTGCGCGCCGACGGCGATCTGAGTTACGTGCAGTTCCAGATCCTGGCCCGGCTGGTCGACGCCCCGGACGGGCGGCTGCGGATGACCGATCTTGCCGACGGTGTGGTGTACAGCCGCAGCGGCCTCACCTATCAGGCGGGGCTGCTGGACAAGCGGGGCCTGATCACCCGTGCGCCGTCGGCGGACGACGAGCGCAGCGTGATGGTGACGGTCACCGGCGCCGGGCGGGAGCTGGTCGCCCGGGTGCTGCCGGGGCACGTCGAGCGGGTCCGGGAGCTGCTGTTCGCCTCGATGACCGAGGCCGACCTCGCCGGGCTCGGGTCGATCCTGGGCCGGGTGCGTGATCACATGCGGGCCGTACCCCCGAGGTCGGCGAAGCCGCGGGCCGGCCGCAAGCGGACCGGCTGACCGGATGGACCGGGCTCTGCTCGCGGACTTTCTCCGGGCCCGCCGGGAGGCGTTGCAGCCGGAGGACGCCGGGCTGCCCCGGGGCTCGCGCCGCCGGACGGGCGGGCTGCGCCGGGAGGAGGTCGCGGCGCTGGCCGGCATGTCGGCCGACTACTACAGCCGGATCGAGCAGCAGCGCGGCCCGGCGCCGTCGGAGCCGATCATCGCCGCGCTGGCCACGGCGCTGCAGCTGAGCCCGGGTGAGCGGGAGCACCTGTTCGCGCTCAGCGGGCATTCGGCGCCGCGCCGGGTGCGGCGTGACGTGCGGGCCAGTCCGGCCATGTCCCTGATCATCGAGCGTCTCGCGGACGTCCCGGCGATCGTGCTCTCCCGCTTCGGGGAGGCGCTGCTGCAGACCGGGCCGGCGGTGGCGCTGCTCGGCGACTACACCCGGTTCACCGGCATGTCCCGTTACCTGGCCTATCGCTGGTTCACCGATCCGGCGCAGCGTGCGCTGTATCCGCCGGAGGATCACGCGACCCGGGCCCGGGTGTTCACCGCGGAGCTGCGGGCGGCGTACACAGCGGATCCGGCGGGCACGGCCGGGGAGATCGTCGAGGCGCTGCTGGCCGTCAGCCCCGCGTTCGCCGAGGTCTGGCGGCGGCACGAGGTGGACGTCACCCACCACAACGATCTCAAGCGCTACCGGCATCCGGAGGAAGGCGAGCTGGAGCTGTACGCCCGGCGGCTGGTGGATCCGGACGAGGACCAGGAGCTGCTGGTCTTCACGGCCGCGCCGGGTTCGCCGAGCGAGGCGAAGCTGCAGCGGCTCATCCAGGGACGAATCGTCCGCGGATAACTGCGGCCTGCCCCCGGTCCCCGGGTCGCGCGACGCTTGACCGGTCGGCGGCGCCCGGGTGTCGGCCGGCTCACACCATCACCCACTTGCTTCGAATTCGAAGCGAGCTATGGTTCAGGAGTGCTTCGAATCCGAAGCACCAACGGTCGAAGAGGCGAGGGCAAACCCATGAAGGCAATGCGATTCCATGCGTACGGCGACCCGACCGTCCTGCGTTACGAGGACGTCGACCAGCCCGTTCCCGCCGCCGGCCAGGCGCTGATCCGGGTTGCGGCCACGTCGTTCAACGGCGTCGACGGCAACATCCGCGCCGGTTTCATGCAGGGCCCGATCCCGGTGGCGCTGCCGCACACGCCCGGCATCGACGTGTCCGGCACCGTGGCGGCGCTCGGCGACGGCGTGACCGGCCTCGCGGTCGGCGACCGGGTCGTCGGCTTCCTGCCGATGACCGGTGACGGCGCCGCCGCCGAGTTCGTGACGGCTCCGGCCGAGATCCTGGCGCCCGCGCCCACCACCATCGACCTGGCCGACGCCGCCGCGCTGCCGACCGTCGGCCTCACCGCCTGGCAGGCGCTGTTCGACCACGCGAAACTCACCGCCGGCCAGCGGGTCCTGATCAACGGCGCCGGTGGGGCGGTCGGCGGCTACGCCGTGCAGCTCGCCAAGATCGCCGGGGCGCACGTGATCGCCACGACCAGCGCCCGCACGGCCGACCGCGCGAAACTGGCCGGCGCCGACGAGGTCATCGACCACACCACCGTCGACCCGGTCGACGTGGTGGTCAACCTCGCCCCGATCGACCCGGACCGGCTGGCCGCCCTGCTCGGCGTGATCCGCCCCGGCGGCGTCCTGGTCAACACCACGGTGTGGATGCCCGCCCCGAGCGACGAGCAGCGCGGTGTCCGCGGCATCGACCTGTTCGTCCGCAGCGACGCCGCCCAGCTGGCGCACCTGGCCGGGCTCGTCGACTCGGGCGAGCTGCGGGTCGAGGTCGTCCAGCGGGTCCCGCTCGCCGACCTGCCGTCCGTGCACGCCCAGGCCGCCGCGGGCACGCTGCCCGGCAAGACGGTGATCGTCGCCTGATCCGCCCCCACCGTCCGGCTCCCGACGGGCCCACCATCCGGCTTCCAGCAGGTCCGGCCCCCGGGCAGGCCACCACCGTCCGGCTCCCGACGGGCCCCACCATCCGGCTTCCAGCAGGTCCGGCTCCCGGGCAGGCCACCACCGTCCGGCTCCCGGCAGGCCCGGAAGCCGGACGGCCGCACCACTCGCGGCCGGCGCCCGGCACGACCCGCCGGACGCCGCGGAACCCCCGAGGAGATCAGCGACGCGGCGGCAGGGCTGCTCTCCGGGCGCGACGGAGGCATCACGACGGCCCGTTCCGCTCAGCCACGCCCGGTTGCTGATGTCACAGGGGGGCCGGTTTACTTCAGCTCGGTGCTCATCTATGTTTTGGGGCGCTACTCGGTCCACGGGGGGATCGACGCGACCGATTTGCGTGCAAGTTTTTGTCTGCCTTTCCACGTGCCCTCCCTCGGTGTGCCTTTTGTGCCTGTGCGCCCGGCTCGGAGTTCACGGTTCGGATAGGGTGCCGCTCTTCTCCGGCCCGGGCGCTCGACGGCTCATGTCGACTTCTGCCTGGAGGACAGCTTTGCTCAAGAAACGTGCCCTGTCGGTGCTCACCGTGGGCGCCGCGGTGGCGGTCACGCCGTGGGCCGCGGTGCCCGCCCTGGCGGCGACCGCGACGACGGCAAGCGCCTACGGATTCGTCACCAAGATCGAGGTCGGCACGCCGGGCGCGGCGGACGCCCGCGCCTGCACCGGCGCCCTCGTGCGCGCGGAGTGGGTGGTCACCTCCGCCGCCTGCTTCGCGCAGAACGGCGTGCCGATCGCCGACGGCGCGCCGCCGCAGGCGACCTCGGTCACCGTGGGCCGCCCCGACCTGTCCACCACCGGCGGCCAGGTGCTGGCGGCCACCCGGGTCGTGTCGCATCCCGACCGTGACGTGGCCCTGGTCCAGCTGGTCCGCCCGTCGACCACCGGCGCCACCATCGGGCTCGGCGCCACCGCGCCGGCCGCCGGGGAGGCGCTGCGCCTGGCGGGGTACGGGCGTACCCGTACCGAATGGGTGCCCCGCGTGCAGCACGCCGGTGACTTCACCGTCGCATCGGCGCCGGCGACCGCCTCGCTCCAGCTGGACAACCAGCCGGACACCACGGTGTGCAAGGGCGACGCGGGCGGCCCGATCTTCCGCGAGGCCGGCGGGAGCGCGCAGCTCGTCGCCGTGACCAGCACGGGCGGGCAGCAGGGTTGTGTCGGCGCGGCGAGCGACGCGCCCGCCGGGGCGGTCGGCGCACGGGTCGACGACATCGCGGCCTGGGTGACCTCGGTGACGACGCCGGTGACGGTCCTGCCGGCGAACAGCGGCGACGTGCACACCGGCAGCGGCCGCTGGGCCGACTTCGACGGTGACGGCAAGGACGACTACCTGTTCATCCAGGCCAGTGGCGCGGTCGACGTCTACCTGAACCGGGGCGGCGGCAGCCGTGGCTGGCTGCCGCTGGGCCAGGTGGCGCGGGGCGTCACCACCGACCGCAGCAAGGTCCGGTTCGCCGACTTCGACGGCGACGCCAAGGCCGACTACCTGCTGTTCGACGACGCCGGCGCGGTCACCCTCTACCTGAACCGCGGCGGTGACGGCGCGGGTGGCTGGCAGAACCGCGGCAAGGTCGCGTCCGGCGTCACCTCCGACCGTAGCAAGGTCCGGTTCGCCGACCTGAACGGCGACGGCAAGACCGACTACCTGATCGTCCAGGACACCGGCCAGGTCGACGCGTACGTCAACATCGGTGGCGACGGCGCGGGCGGCTGGCAGAACCGCGGCAAGGTCGCGTCCGGTCTCTCCACCGACCGCACCAAGGTCCGCTTCCACGACTTCGACGGCGACGGCAAGGACGACTACCTGCTGTTCGACGACAACGGCGGGGTGACCGTCTACTTCAACCGTGGTGGTGACGGCGCGGGCGGCTGGCAGAACCGCGGCAAGGTCGCGTCCGGCCTCACCAAGGACCGCACCCTGGTCCGCTTCCAGGACTTCGACGGCGACCGCAAGGACGACTACCTGCTCATCAACACCGCGAGCGGCGAGCCCACGTCCGTCTACCTCAACCGTGGCGGCGACGGCGCAGGCGGCTGGGAAGTCCTCCAGCGCAGCTGAATCACCGACCCGGCCGGGCGGTGTCCTCGACCCGTGGGTGAGGACACCGCCCGGAGGGCTGCTCGTGACGCGGCCGGCGGATACGGGTACGGGGTATCTTGCACGGCATGAGTGAGGCGAAACCGGCCGGGCCGCACGGGTATTCGGCGGAGAAACAGGCGCTGATGGCCCGGTTGAAGCGGGTCGAGGGACAGATCCGCGGGCTGCAGCGGATGGTCGACGAGGACACGTACTGCATCGACATCCTGACGCAGATCTCGGCCGCCAAGAGCGCCCTGCACGCGGTGGCCGTCGGCCTGCTCGAGGACCACCTGCGGCACTGCGTGGTGCACGCCGCGTCGGAGGGCGACGTGGACGCGAAGATCAAGGAGGCGACCGAGGCGATCGCCCGACTGGTCAAGTCCTGACTTCCGGTCGGCGGCCGTCCGGCAGCCGATCGGCTGGTCGCGGCCTGGGCCGGTCGGCGCGGCTCGACGGGTTGCGCGGTGTTCCATTTCACCGGCCGGATTCCTTCCCGGGGCCCCTGCGGTGAACGCAGCGTGCCGGCGATCCTCGCAGCTTCGGCGGCAACGGGACATCGGTCGCCGGTTTCACTACTGACCGTGATGAGCACAGGCGGACGGCCCGGTCCGGGGCCTCGGCTATCAAGGAAGGGCGGCGGGCATCTGCTCGCCGGTCGTGTCGACCCGGACCACGCCGAGCCCTGCCCCGGTCCGGCGACACGTACCCGCATGACCAGTCATGAGGCACTCGGGGGCAGGGACGGGGGAACCACACATCGGTCCCCGGCCGGCACACCGTTCGCGGTGGCCCGGCCGGTGTACCTCGGGGTGAAGCCGCAGCACGCGGCCGGGCAATCCTTCGCGCCCGAACCCGACAGCTAACCTCGCAGGCGTGCCGGAGGGATTCCTTCACCGTGCGCGTTCGCACCTTCAGCCGGCCCGTCCGTACCCTCGGAGCCGGCACCGTCGCCCTGTCCGTGATCCTGGGTCTCGTCACCGGCGGGCTGGGCACTCCCCGAGCCGTCTCCGCGGCCCCACGAGCCGTCTCGGCTCCACCTGCCGTCGCCCCGGCGGCCGCGTCCCCGGCCGCCCGGCCGGCCGCCGTTCTACAGGCCGCGAGGGCAGCCGCGCCGCGGGCCGTCACGGCGCCGCGGGCCGGGATGCTGGTCGTGACCGAGGCGGCCCGGCACAAGGGCAAGCGCTACCTCTACGGCGCCATCGGCCCGGCCCGCTTCGACTGCTCCGGCTTCACCATGTACGTCTATCGCAAGACGACCGGCCGCAAGCTGCCGCACAAGGCGAACCTGCAGCAGCGGTACGGCAAGGCGGTCAGCAAGGCCGCCGGCCGCCCCGGCGACCTGGTCATCATCCGCACCGGCTCGTACGGCACGCACGCCGGCATCTACGCCGGTCACGGCACCATGTGGTCGGCGCCGCGAACCGGCAAGACGGTCACGAAACAGAAGATCTGGAGCAAGAACTACGTGCTCCGCCGCCTGGTCTGACCGGCGACCGCCCGCGGCCCGGGGGCCGGCGTCCTACCGGGAGCCGGCCTCCCCGGCGCCGCGGGCGGTCACCAGGCCGGACTCGTAGGCGGTGATCACCAGCTGCGCGCGGTCGCGGGCGGCCAGCTTGTGCAGCAGACGGCCGATGTGCGTCTTCACGGTGCCCACACCGAGGTGGAGGTGCTCGGCGATCTCGGTGTTGGACAGGCCGGCGGCGATCAGGGACAGCACCTCACGTTCCCGGCCGGTGATCGCGTCGAGGCCGCGCGGCGTACCGGATGAGGGTCCGCCCCCGCCGTGGAAGGCGTCGATCAGGCGGCGGGTGGCCCGTGGCGCGAGCAACGCCTCGCCCGCGGCCACCAGCCGCACGCCGTGCAGCAGCTCGGTCGCGGTGGCGTCCTTGACCAGGAAGCCGCTGGCGCCGGCCCGGAGCGCGCCGTACACGTACTCGTCGAGGTCGAAAGTGGTCAGGATCAGCACCCGCGCCGTGCCGGTCCGCGGATCGGCGCAGATCTGCCGGGTCGCCTCGATGCCGTCCATCCCGGGCATCCGCACGTCCATCAGCACCACGTCCGGCCGCAGTTCCCGGGCCAGGCGGACGGCCTCGCCGCCGGTGCCGGCCTCACCGACCGTGGTGAAGCCGGGCGACGCGTCGAGCAGCGCCCGGAAACTCTCCCGCATCAACGGGTGGTCGTCGACGAGCAGCACCCTGATGTCCGGGGTCACGCGGTCTCCTCGGCCGGTGTGTACGGAAGGTCGGCGGCCACCCGGAACCCACCCTCGGGGCGGGCGCCGGTGGACAGCCGGCCGCCGTACATCGAAACACGTTCCCGCATGCCGATCAGCCCCTGTCCCCCGCCCCGGCGGCGCGTCGGCGGCCGCCCGCGCCCGTCGTCGCACACCTCGATGTGGACGGTTCCGGCGGCCGCCCGCACCGTGACGCCGCACCGGCTCGCGCCGGCGTGCTTGATCACATTGGTCAGGGACTCCTGCACGATGCGGTAGACGGTCAGCCCCACCGCGGTCGGCAGGTCGCCGGCTCCGGTCACCTCCAGGTCGATGCGCAGCTCCGCGGAACGCAGCCGTTCGACGAGCTCGGGCAGGCCGGCGGGGCCCTGCGCGGGCGTCAGGTCGGCGGCCGGGCCGTCGCCCTCACGCATCACGTCGAGGAGCCGCCGGATCTCGGTGAGCGCCGACCGGCTGGCCCGCTCGATCGTCTGCAGCGCCGCCCGCGTCTCCGCCGGGCGCTCCTCGGCCAGATGGTTGGCGACGGTCGCCTTCACGGTGATCAGGCTGAGACTGTGGCCGACGATGTCGTGCAGCTCGCGGGCGATGCGCAGCCGCTCGTCGGCGACCGCGTCGCGGGCCAGACGGCGGGCCGCCTCGGCCTGCAGGGCGCGCCGCCAGCGGATCAGCCGGCCCGCCGACCAGGCGGCGGCGATGACGACGACGGCGATGCCGGTCTCCACCTGCCACCACAGCGGCGCCTCGCTCTCCGGCGCGGACGCGGAGGTGACCCCGGTCCGCAGATACAGCCAGGGGATCGTGACGCCGGGCGCGGCCAGGCCCGCGGCCAGCACGAACACCGCCGGGATCCGGTCGGCGACGGCGGCCGCGCTGTAGAGGGCGAGCGCGACCGGCACCCAGGACAGGAAGATCACGCCGAACCCGGTGACCCCGGTCGCGGTGGCGACGGCGGCGGCCGCGGTCACGACCGCGAACACCGGCAGCGGCCGGCGGCGGCGCAGCACCAGAGGCGCCGCCACGGCGGCGCCGGCGAGCCAGGCGAGTGCGGGCGGGCCGGTGAAGGCGGGGCCCGGCGGGTCGAGGGTCGCGGCGACGATCCAGTACGTGAGGGCCGCGGCGACCGCCACGTCGGCGAGCGTGCCCCGTACCCCGGATCCGAAGGCCCTTGTCACGCGCCCACGCTAGCCGGTGGGTCCCGGGGGCGCGTCTGACCCAGGTCATACCTTGCGTTCCGACCCCGGTCAGACTCGCCGGACCCCTGGCCGCCGACACCATGGGACGCATGATCGAGCTGTTGGAGCTGACCAAGCGATATGGACCGGCGACGGCGGTCGACCGGCTGTCCTTCGAGGTACGTCCGGGTGCGGTGACCGGTTTCCTCGGGCCGAACGGGGCCGGCAAGTCGACCACCATGCGGATGTTGCTCGGCCTGCACCGGCCCACCTCCGGCCAGGCCCTGATCAACGGGCGCCGGTACGACCGGATCCGCCGCCCGCTGCACGAGGTCGGCGCGGTCCTCGACGCGGACGCCGCGCACCCGGGCCGCAGCGCCTTCACCCACCTGGCCTGTCTGGCCCGCGGCAACGGCATCGGCAAGGCGCGGGTGAGCGCGGTGCTGCAGCAGGTCGGCCTGGAGAGCGCGGCGCACCAGCGGGTCGGCGGGTTCTCGCTCGGCATGCGGCAGCGTCTCGGCATCGCCGGGGCCCTGCTCGGCGACCCGGCGGTGGTGCTGCTCGACGAGCCGGTCAACGGGCTCGACGCGGCCGGCATCCGGTGGATCCGATCGACGCTGCGGTCGCTGGCCGCCGAGGGCCGTACGGTGCTGCTGTCCAGCCACCTGATGAGCGAGATGGCGGTCACCGTCGACCGGGTGCTGATCATCGGCCGGGGACGGCTGCTGGAGGACACGTCGGTCGACGAGATGCGGCAGCGATTCGAACAGGACGTGCTGGTACGCACCCCGCGCCCGGCCGATCTCACCGCAGTCCTGGCCCGGTTGGGCGCCACGGTCGGCACCACCGGCGACGGGGCGCTTATCGCGGTGGGCGTGGACGCGGCCGCCATCGGTGACGCCGCTGCGGCCGCCGGCATCCCGATCCACGCGCTGACGCCGCGCAGCGCCACCCTCGAAGACGTCTACCTGCAGATGACCAGCTCAACCACCACATATCGGGCCGCCGCGCCGTCTTCCGCCCTCTCCCCCACCGATTCGGCTCCCGCCTCCGCCTCCGTTTCCGCCTCCGCCTCCGCCTCCGCCTCCGAGGAGAATCACTGATGACAGCTCTGATGGATCGCACGTTTCGGGATGCGGTGGCCGCCGAGTGGATGAAGGTGCGCAGCCTCCGGTCCACGTGGGCGTTCCTGGCCGGCGGGGTGGCCGCGACCGCCCTGGGGGCGCTGATCCTGTTCATGCTGGTGAGCGCCTACGATGCGGCCACCCCCGCCGAGCGGGCCGGCTACGAGACCGCCGATCCGACCGTCGTGACCATGCCGTTCGTGATGTTCTTCGTCGGCGCGATCGGGGCCATGCTCGTCACCAGCGAGTACGCGACCCGTTCGATCGGCCCGGCGCTGCTGGCCGTGCCGCGGCGCCGCCTGCTGCTGGGCGCCAAGGCCACCGTCGCCGGTCTCGTCGGCCTCGGCTGCGGCGCGCTGTTCTCGCTGCTCGCCTTCGCCGACGCCCGCCTGCTGCTCGGCGACCGCCCGCAGCCGATCAACCCGTGGCCGCGGTGGACCGACGCCATCCCGACCGTCCTCTGCGCGACGCTGACCGTGACCGTCACCTGCCTGGTCGCGATGGGGCTGGGCGCCGTTCTGCGTTCCACCGCCGGCGCGCTGACCGTCATCGGCTCGCTGGTGCTGGTGGCGCCGATCTTCGCCCACTTCCTGCCGACGGTGTGGCAGCTGCGGCTCGCCTCGGTCCTGCTGCCCAACCTGACCCCGCAGCTGGCCGGCAGCGACCACCCCTACCTGCTCTCGCAGGGCGGCGCCGCCGCGGTGACCGCCGGATACGTCCTGCTGACCCTGACCGCCGGCGCGGTCGCCTTCACCCGCCGCGACACCTGAACCCCTCTCTCCAGGAGACACCTCATGAGCGACCTCGTCACGACTCTCACCGGCATCGCCCCCATCGGGAGCTGGTGATCCGGCAGGAGATGGACGCCCTGCGACGGGGCACCACGCGTCGAAGTGGACGGTTATGATCACCGCATCGCAGCGGACATCCTCCACGGCTGCGGCTCTCCTTCACCTCCCTTTCGAGGACACCCCTTGCGCAGATCACTCCGAGCCCGGCTCGGGCTCGCCCTCCTGTCCGGGTTCCTGGCGGCCGGCGCGCTGACGGCCCCCGCGGCCGCCGCCGAGAGCACCGCCGTCGCCGGCACCCTGACCGACTCGTCCGGCCGGCCGGTGCCCTACGCCTTCGTGACCGTCGAGAACCTCGACGGCAGCGCCCAGTACACCTACACCGACGACACCGGCGCCTACTCGGCCGACGTGACGCCCGGCACCTACCGGGTGTCGTTCGGCTGGCGGTCGCTGACCCAGTGGGCGCACCGGCAGGTCAGCGCCGACCAGGCGGCCACCTTCCCGGTCGCGGAGGGCCAGACCGTCCGGGTCGACGACCAACTGCTGGCCACCGGCACGCTGAGCGGCCACCTCACCGGGCGGGACGGCGCCGCGCTGTACGGCTCGGAGGTGACGCTGCGGCGCGGCGGGGAGCCGGCCGCCTACGCCTACACCGACGAGAACGGTTTCTACACCTTCGACGGCGTGCTGCCCGGTGAGTACCAGGTGGCGTTCGGCTGGAACCGGGCCGTGCACCTGCTGCCCGGCACGTTCACCGTGGCCGCCGACGCGACGACGACCGCGGACGGGACGCTGCCGCCGCCCACCGCGCTGGTCGTGAAGGCGGTCGACTCGGTCACCGGGGCGCCGGTGGGTGACTTCTGCGTGCAGGCGTGGGAGCTTCCCGACCCGGTGTGCGGTGACGCGGCCGGCGTCACCCTCGGCGACGTGCCCGCGGGGCCGGTGCGCTTCGACGTCGAGGCGAGCGGTTCCGCCCTCTACCTGGCCGGCCGGGGCGTGACCGCGCAGGCGGTGGCGAACCAGACCACCACGGTGACCGTGCCGCTGGTCCTCGGCGGCCAGGTCGCGATCACCTCCGTCGACCGGCTGACCGGGGCGACGGTCGCCGACGCCTGTGTCACGCTCAAGATGATCGGCCGGCCGGAGAACTTCAGCGGCGGCTGCACCGGCCACGACGGCACGGGGACGCTGTACACCCCGGCCGCGCCCGGCACGTACACGGTCTTCGTCCAGGCTCCCGGCACCTACGGCCACCAGTGGCTCGGCGCGTCCGGCGGCACCGGCGACCAGCGGGCGGCCGCCCGGATCACGGTCAAGGCCGGCGCCACCGTGACGGCTCCGAAGGTGCGGCTGGACCGGGCCGGATCGATCACCGGTGTGGTGACCGGAACCTCCGGCGCCCCGGTGAGCGGGGTCAACGTCAACTACCAGGCGACCGCGGACTTCGGCTCGGGTGAGCCGGGTGGGGTGCGTACCGACGCGTCCGGCCGCTACGTGGTCGGCAAGCTCGGCCCGTACGCCTGGCCGTTGCTCTTCTCGCTCACCGACGGCTACCCGTTCCAGTGGTCGGGCAACACCGGCAACCGTTTCCAGGCCGTCCGGATCCCGGTCACCGCGGGTGGCTCCAGCACCTACGACTTCCGGCTGGTCAAGGGCGCGACGCTGCGCGGCTCGGTCAGCCCGGGCGCCCGCGAGGTGCGGCTGCTGGCCCACAACGCGGCCACCGGCGACCTGGTCGGTTACTTCCACGGGTACGACGGTGGGAACAGCGTGACGGCGTACGAGATCCCGCTGATCGGCGGCCAGCAGGTCAAGCTGAAGTGGGACCTGTACAGCGGCTCGGAGACCAAGCTGTGGCACGCCGGCGCCACCGACATCAGCACCGCCACCAAGGTCGGCATCCCGGCGACCGGGGTGAAGACGCTGGATCTGACGCACCCCTGAGAACCGCGCCGGGGCTGCCGCGTCGGCGGCGGCCCCGGCTTTCCCGGCGGCCCGGGTGCTGGGCGTGACGGTCGATGCGTTGTGGGGCGGGCAGACCTGAGGGTGCGCCCGTGCAGGGGCGGGGCATCGGGCCGCTTCCGGGGCGGTCGGCTGCGTTATGGTTACCGCCGCTTTGTACATCCCGATCCGCCGCCAGGGGGACCATCGTGATCGACCTGGAGATCATCGTCCCGGACGGCTGGGCGCAGATCCCGGCCGGCTCGACCGGCGCCGGTGACCGCGCCCGGATCATCGACGAGCTGGTCCGCGGGCATGCGCCCGCGGATGCCGGGAAGGCCGGCCCCTGGCAGCGGGCGTTGCGCCACGAGGTGACCGCCGCGCTCGACGAGGCGAGCCGCCACCAGGCGCGGACGGTGCTGCTGCCGATCGGGGACTTCGACGGCGTACGGCTGCCGGGCTCGCTGTTCGTCACTGTGGTGGAGGACGTCGAGGAGGGCACCGCCCCGGAGCAGCTGTTCGCGTCGGTCCTCGCCGGAGCCGGGGCGGACGGGACCTACCTGGAGATCGGCGGTTCCCAGGCCGTCCGGGTGTCCACCGTGTCCAGCAGCGGGCCGGCCGAGAACAGGATGCCGTCCCGCCAGGTCAAGTACTACGTCGCCCATCCCCGGATTCCCGGCGCCTACGGGCTGGTCACGTTCACCGCGGTCAGTGACGGTGACGTGGACGCCGACGCGGTCCAGGCCGTGGTCCTGATGTTCGACGCGGTCGTCGGCACTCTGCGATGGGAGCAGGAGGCCGCCGCCCCGGCCCCGGTGACGGAGACTGCCGGTGACCCCGTGGAGCAGCCCGCCGAGGTCCCGGCGGTGGCGTCCACCGGGTCGACCGGCACCGACGAACCCACCGAGGTCCTTTCCACGCCCCGGCCGTCGGCCCCGTCCCGGCGGTCACGTCTGGGCCGCCCGGTCGTCCTCGGCGTCGTGCTGGCGCTCGCGGTCCTGACCGGCGCCGGGGGCCTGGCCGCCCGGCGAGCGGCCGGCGCCGGCGAGCAGGAGACGGGCAACCGGGTCTCCGCCCAGGACGTGCGGATCCTCGTCGGCGCGGCGTCCTCCTGCACCGCGCTCACCGCGCCCCGGCTGGCCGGGCAGGTCATGGTCGCGTCGAGCTTCGGTGACCAGCCGGTGGCGGCGATGAGCGGCGGCGGCGCGGCCGGGGTGGCGGCGCTGACCCCGGCCCAGTGGCAGGAGAACGTGCCGTGGGAGGGCGCGCGGATCACCGACCGCGAGGCCGCCGTGACCGCTCTGGCCCATCACATGTGCCGGCTCGTCGGCCAGGCCCGTACGGTGAACCTGGACGAGGATCCGTGGCGGGTGGCGCTGGCGGCGCACCGGCTCGGCATGGAGCCGGTGATCGCGGCCGGCGGTGTCCCCGACGCGGCGGACGAGTATGTGACGACCGTCGAGCGGTATGCGAACTGGTATGCCCTGCAGCCCGGTTTCGCCGGTCAGGCCGTGGTCCCGTCCCCGGCGCCGGCCCCTGCCGCCGGTGACACGGTGGTCCCGGTCCCGGCGATGTACATGCCGGCGATCGCCACCGCCGGCAAGAGCTGCCCGGACATGCCGCCGGCCCGGATCGCGGCACAGATCATGGCCACCTCCGGCTTCGACCCGAACAAGCTGGGCGCGGCCGGCGAGCAGGGGATCGCGCAGTTCCCGCCACGGGTGTGGTCGAGCACCGTCAAGGCGGCGCCCGGCAGGTCGCCGTGGGATCCGGCCGTGGCGATCCCGGCACTCGGCCGCACCATGTGTGACCTGATCAAGAAGAACGGCGGGTACACCTTCGCGCTGGCCGCGTTCACCCGGGGCGACCGGGCCGCGGCGGTGACCGACCTGGCCGAGCGGGTGTCCACCGCACAGACCCAGTACGCCAAGGACTCCCGGCTGCAGCCGGTCAAGAAGCCGTCGGCGCCGTCGTCCGCCCCGTCCTCCGCGCGGCCCAGCCGTACGACGACCGGCCCCACATCGGCGGCTCCGGGCCGGACCAATCAGCCGGCCGTCAAGGGAGCCGGCGCCTCGGGCACCGCCTACGGCCCGTACTTCGTCCTCAATCTCGCCACCGGGATGTGCGTCGACGTGCCCAACTACCAGGCGGGTTCGGTGGACGGCCCGGTCAACCAGTTCCCCTGCGCCAAGACCGGTGACGACAACCAGGAGTGGACGTTCGAGCCGCGGAGGGTGGACGCGGGCGGGTCCCAGCTCTACTGGATCCGCAACGTCGACGACGGTTACTGCATCGACCCGCCGGGCAACGGCGCGGTGGCGGAACGGACGGCGCTCAACGAGTCCAACTGTTTCGACGACGACAACCAGTACTTCCGGCTGGAGCCGCGCACTACCTCCGGCGGCTTCGCCTACTACTGGCTGCGCAACTCGGCCTCCGACATGTGTCTCGACGTCAACGGTGACGCCGACGGCGGTCCCGACACCCGGCTGTCCCTCTTCCCGTGCAAGGCGAACGACGATCACGAGTGGGCGCTCGTGGAGAAGTCCGAATGGTGAGGGCGATGCCGGCCACGACACGTCCGGTCGCGCTGGTTGTCGCCGCGGTCGTGGCGACGGTCACCGGGTCTGCCCTGCCGGCCCGGGCGGAGCCCCCCGCGGACGCGGTACGGAACCAGTACTTCTACACGGTCACCCGAGGCCATCAGGGCGCGCCGGAGAATCTACGGGAGATCGCGGAGCGTTTCCTCGGTGACCCGCAGCGGGCCGGAGAGATCCTCGAGCTGAACGTGGGCCGGGTGCAACCCGACGGCGGCCGGCTCACCGGTCTCGACGACCTCAAGCCGGGCTGGCGTCTGGTTCTGCCGTGGGACGCGGTCGGCGCGGAGGTAGAGCACGGCCCCCTGCCGGCCGATGCGGCCCGTCCGTCGAAGTGCCGGTGGAGCACCGCCGTGCCGGACGCCGCGTCGTGGGGTCAGTCCCTGCTCACGCCGAGCGGGGCGTGGACCGTGGCGGACGGCTCCGGCGTCAAGGTGGCGATCGTGGGCTCCGGGGTGGACGGCTCGGCCCCCGGGCTGGCCGGCCGGGTCCTGGCCGGCACGGACGTGGCCGGCGGCACCGGCCGCGGCGACGACAGTTGCACCGGTTCCGGTACGGCGCTGGCGGGCATCGTGGCCGGCGACGACGGCGCCGCGGGACGGACGTTCGGTGTGGCGCCGGGCGCGAAGGTGATACCGGTCAAGGCCGGGGCCACGAAGCCGGCGCCGGCTCTCGCGGCGACCGCCATCGAGGTGGCGGCCTCGTCCGGTGCCGGGGTGCTGCTCGTCGGCGCCACCGTCGATGCCGCAAACCCGCAGGTGAGCGCCGCCATCAAGGAGGCGATCGCCGGCGACGTGGTGGTGGTGATCCCGGCCGCCGCCGCGGCCCCGGCGGTGGACGGTCTGCTCCGGGTCGGTGCGGCGGGCCGGGACGGCCGCCCGTCCACCTCCGTCGCGGCGGATCTGCTCGCTCCCGGCGCCGAGGTGGCGACCATCGGCCGTGCCGGCACCGGACCGGAGTACGCAGCCGCCTTCGTGGCCGGCACGATCGCGCTGGTCCGCTCGGCCCACCCCGGGATGTCCGCGGTGCAGGTGACCCGGCGGGTGCTCGACACGGTGGCCGGCGGTGTGGTCGCCCCGGTCGCCGCGGTCACCACGCCGGCGGCCGTCGAACCGGCGGCCGTCGCGGCGCCGGAGCCGGCTCCGCGCAGCGGTCTGGGCACGCTGGGCACCGTGCTGATCGCGGTCGCCATCGGGCTGGGCGTGCTGGTGACGATGCTGCTGGTGGCACACCTGTGGCGGCGGCGCCCGGCCGCCCTGTCACCGCCGGGGCGGGCCGGCTGACTCAGTCGACGGCGAGTTCCCGCCGGGCCAGGCGCAGCGCCGCGACGTACTTCGGGAGTTCCCGGGCGGCGCGCTCGATGCGGCCCGGGCAAAGTTGATCGGCGAAGACGGTGTCCACCATCGCGCCGGAGACCGCCGGCGGCATCTCGCCGAGGCCCGGGGCCCGCCGCCAGAGATCGAGCAGGGTCAACCGTTCGTTGAGGATGGCGATCGTCTCCTCCAGGCCGGCGATCAGGGAATCGGCCTCGTCCGGAGCGACTATCAACCGGCCCTCGTTCGCCAGGGTGAGGAAGATCTCGCCCGCGAATTCGTCGCTCAATCCGGCCCCCAAGTACCCGTCGTTCCGGCATCTCGCCGGGAGGAAACGATTACGAGTTCATCACCCCGGCCGATGATTCGACAGCGTGCCGGGACAGACAGTGCCCGGCTCTGCTAGGCACGATGCCCCTCCTCGCCGTCAGCGGCGAGCCTGACGAACGGATTCCATCGACGGCGTCACACCAACGGTTGCTCCCATCCGACTTTCGGCTAATATTTCGGCCGAATAGTTGATTGATCAAGCAGGGGATATCGCGAGGAACTCCATGACGGCAGTGCCCATCAGCTTCGACATCCGTCTGCTGGACACGCCCCGGGTGACACTCGCGGGACGAGACGTGGCATTGGGCGCCGCCCGCCGCCAAGCCGTCTTCGCCGCCCTCGCCCTGCACTCCGACCGCGCCGTGCCGCGGGAGGAGCTGATCGCCGCGGTCTGGGGTGAGAACCCGCCGTCCAGCGCGATGGGCAACCTCTACACGTACGTCTCGGCGCTGCGCCGCGCCCTCGAACCGGGCCGTGACCGCGGGTCCGCCAACACGGTTCTCACGTCGCGGGGTGGGACCTACCGCCTGCACGTGCCGGCCGAGCAGGTGGACGTCCACCGCTTCGAGAGGGCACGCGAGGAGAGCCGGGCGTTCCGCGCGTCCGGGGACGCCGGTAACGAACTGGCCGCCCTCGATGCCGCGCTCGCCGAGTGGCGGGGTGGCGAGCCCCTGGCCGGGGTGCCCGGGCCGCACGCCGAGGCCCAGCGCGTCCGGCTCGGTGAGCTCCACCTGGCCTCCGTAGAGCGCCACGCCGAGCTGATGCTGGGGTTCGGCCGGGCCGCCGAGGTCACCGATGGTCTGCTGGACCTCGCCGCGCGCCACACCACCCGGGAGAGCCTGTACGCGGTGACCATGCTGGCGCTCGCCGCCGAGGACCGCGCCGACGAGGCGCTCGCGCTCTACGCCGAACTGCGGGAACGCCTGGCGACGGAGTCCGGCACCGAGCCCGGCGCCGCCGTGGCGCGGATCCACGCCCAGCTGGCCGACGAGGCCGCCCGCCCGGTGCGGACCCGCTCGCCGGCGCCTCCGCGGCACGCCGGTTTCCGGGGGCGGACCGCAGCGGTCGCCCGGCTCCGGCATGCGGTCGCCGCTCTGGCCGACGGGGGCCACGGCGGCAGCCTCTGGATCAGTGGTGAGGCGGGGATCGGCAAGTCCGCGCTGCTCGCCGAGGGCCTGCGTGATGCCGCCACCGCCGCGGTGCAGGTGGGCTGGGGTGTCGGGGACGAGCCGGATCGGGGCGCGCCGCTGAGTCTGCTGCCGGAGTTCCTGCCCCGCGACACGGCGAACGATCTGCTCGCCCCCCTGTACGCCGCGCACGGCACGATGCCGCCGACGATGGCCGTGATCGACGCGGTCAAGGCGTTCGTGGTCGTCCGGTGCGCCGAGAGTCCCGTCCTGCTCGTCCTGGACGACATGCAGTGGGCGGACGACACGTCGCTGCTGGTCTGGCACGCCCTGCACGAACTCACCGACCGGCTGCCGCTGCTGCTCGTGTCGGCCTCCCGGCCGTTGCCCACCGGGCACGAGATGCGTCTGCTGCGGCGGCTGCTGCCCCGTACCGGCACCACCCTGATCGAGCTGGGCCCGTTGGACGACCCGACGGCGACCGAGCTGGTGCGTGGCTGGACCCTCGGGGCGGACATCGAGCCGGGCGCGGTCCGCTCGATGGTCGCCGCCGCCGGGGGCAACCCGCTCTACCTGCGCCATCTGGTCATCACCGAACGGCAGGGGCTCAGCCCCGACACGCCGGCGCCCGAGTTGATCGAGGCCGTCCACCGGCATCTGCGGCCGCTGACCGACGACACCCGGGAGCTGCTGCACGCGGTCGCGTTCCTGGGCGCCAACCATCGGACAGCCGACCTGGCGGCGGTGACCGGGAAGCCCCTGCCCGCGCTGGTGCCGTTCGTGGAGGAGGCGATGGCCGCCGGGGTGCTGGTCGAGGACGGCAACCGGGTACGGTTCCGCCACCCGGTGGTCCATCAGGTGCTGCGCGGCGCGATCCCGACCGCGCTCCGGGTCACCATGCACCGGCAACTCGCCCAGCGGATCGCCGAGGCCGGCGGCGATCTCCCTCGCGTCGCGGGTCAGCTGCTGGCCGGGCCGGTCCCGATCGACGCGTGGGTGGAGCAGTGGCTGACGGCCAACGTCGAGCAGTTGAGCGCCACGGTCCCGGCCTCGGCGATCGCCGTGCTGCGGCACGCCGTCTCCTCGCCCAGCCTGTCGCCGCAGTCGCGTGAGCTGCTCGCCGACCGGCTCAGGCAGTCCCTGCTCCGGGCCGGGCTGGTCCCGGACGAGTGCTCGGCCGTCCGATGACCGGGCTCTGCGTCAACGTCCTGGGACCGGTGCGCGCCTGGCGCAGCGGCCGGGAGATCGACCTGGGCACGGCACGCCGGCGTGCGCTGTTCGCGGTGCTGGCGGCCAACGCGAACCGGGTGGTCAGCCGCAACGAGCTGATCGTGGCGCTGTGGGGGGACTTCCCACCGACGACCGCGGCGGGCAACGTGTACACGTACGTCTCCGGGCTGCGGCGAAGCCTGGAACCGCACCGCGAACCGGGACGCAGCGACGGGCCGTTGCTCTCCGGGGCGGCCGGTTACACGCTGCGGCTCGCCCCGGACGCCCTGGACGCCGACCGGTTCCACCACCTCTACGAATCGGCCACGGCGGCGGCCGCGGCGGGCCGGACCGACGAGGCGGTGGCCGGCCTCGACGAGGCGCTCGCGCTCTGGCAGGGCGACGCCTACGCGAACCTGACCGGCCGTTTCGTCGAGCTGGACCGCTACCGGCTGGAGCGGTTGCGGATCGCCGCGGCGGAGCAGCGGGCCCGGCTGATCCTGGCGGCCGGCGGCGACGACGGGCTGATCGCCGACCTCACCACCCTGGTCCGGCGGCACCCGCTGCACGAGCCGTTCCACGAGCTGCTGATGTCGGCGCTGCACCGGGCGGGACGTGCCACCGAGGCGCTCGACGCGTTCCGTGCGGCCCGGCGGACCCTCGTCGACGAGCTCGGCGTCGAGCCGGGCCCGTCGATCCGCGCGTTGCAGAGGCGGATCCTGGCCGGATCCGAGGAGCCGCCCACCACGCCGCCGACGCCGCGGCACACGCCGGCGTCCGTGCCGGCCGCCACCCGGACGCCGGTTCCCGTCCTGGTCGGCAGGGACACCGAGGTACGGCTGCTGCACCGCCTGGCCGGCCGGGCGGCCGCCGGCCACGGCACCGCTCTCTGGATCGAGGGCGAACCGGGGATCGGCAAGTCCGAGCTGATGGCGGTCGTCCTGGAGGAGGCCGGGCGGACCGGGTGCCGGGTCGTCCGGGGCGTCGCCGACGAGTTCAGCAGCCGCGTCCCGCTGCGGGCGGTGATGCGGGCGCTGGGTCTGGAGACCACCGCCGCCGACCCCCATCGTGCCGCGCTGGCCTTCGCTCTGACCGGCGATCCCCAGGGTGTCGAGCGGATCGTCGGATACGTCGGTGACCTGTGCGCCACCGGCCCACTGGCGCTGGCCGTCGACGGCATGCAGTGGATGGACGAGGTCGGCCTGCTGGTCTGGGAACGGCTGATCGAGCTCACCGGCTCGCTGCCGCTCCTGCTGGTCGGCGCGGCCCGGCCCGAGCCGAACGGCCGCGAGTCGGCCCGCCTTCGCGACCGGGTGACGGCGTACGGCGGGCACGTCATGGTCCTCGGGCCGCTGGACCGCGGCGACACCGAGCGGATCGTCGGCGCTGTGGCGGGCGGGGAACCCGGTCCGGCCCTGCGGTCGCTGACCGAGCTGACCGGCGGCAACCCGCTGTACGCCCGGGAGCTGGCCCACGGCCTGGTGCGGCAGCGGGCCGTCCGGGTGGTCGACGGGTTCGCCGAGGTGGACGAGCACGTCTCGGAGATTCCCCGATCACTGCTCGACACGGCGCAGGAGACCCTCGCCCATCTCCACCCGGACCGGTGGGAGACGCTGCGCCACGCCGCGCTGCTCGGCGCCGAGTTCACCGTCGCGGACGTGGCGGCGTTCACCGGGCGCGCCGCGTCGACCGTCGAGGCCGATCTGCGGGAGGCGGACGTCGTCGTGGACAGCGGCGCCGCCCTGGCGTTCCGGCATCCGGTGCTGCGGCAGGCCCTGGTCGAGAGCGTCCCGGCGGCACTGCGGCCGACCCTGCACCGGCACGCCGCGCAGGTGCTGGCCGCCGGCGGCGGCACCGTCGTCCGGGTCGCCGAACACCTGGTCAGGGGTACGCCCGAGATCGACACGTGGATGGTGGACTGGCTGGCCGCCCACGGTGGTGAGCTGGTGCGGGAGTCGCCCGGCCAGGCCGGGGACCTGATCGGCCGGGTGCTGGCCGACGGCCGGTGCACCGGGTCGCAACGGGAGTCGCTGGAGTCGGCCCTGCGGCAGCTCGCGGCCGGTGCACGGCCCGCGTCGACCTGACCGGATCAGATCATCCCGGGCACACCGAGGAACCGGCTCGCGATGCTCGTCGGCAGGGACGGCCCGGCGCCGGCGTCACGCTCGACACTGCGGCGCAGGGCGGCGAGCGCCAGATCGTCCAGCGGAACCCGCCGGCCGAACCCGGCCTCGTCCCGGACCAACTCCCGGAGCAGGAGCAGCCCGCGGGCGCCGTCGGCGGGCTCGCGCAGCTCCAGCACCTTGAACGACGTCCCCGGCAGGAACAGGACCCGCCCCGGCAGGCCGGCGTCGCCCTCCGGTTCCAGCAGCCGGGTACGCCGGGCCGTGGTGGACCAGAGCATCACCTCGACGTTGCCCGGCAGGCCGGCGGGCCGTTCGATGAGCGCGTTGGTGAACCCCCAGTCGGTCAGCGTCTCCCGGCGGGTGAGCTGCCGCATCTCGTCGGTGGTCAGGTCGGCCGCCGCGTAGGTGACACCGCGGTGCGAGGGCAGCCGGCTCAGCCCCGTGGCCACACACCGGGCGAAGGAGACGTGTACGCCCGGTTCGGCCAGGCGCAGCATCTTGTCGACGCTGTCGCCCCAGACGGAGAGGTAGAGGCGGACGGCGACGGCGTGTTCCAGCGCCTCCGGACCGCTCTGCAGGATGGCGTGCTCGGCGAGGATCCGGGCGATGCCACCGGAGACGGCCTCGAACTCCCGGCTGAAGGCGCGGCGCAGCCAGGCCCGTTCCGCTGCCGGGTCGAGGTCGGGACGGTAAGCGCGTACCTCGTCGCCCGGGGTCTGCTGGAAGTAGCCGGATGCGCCGGCCTCGGCGGGTTCCCGGACGACTGGCGGTGGTGGGGCGGTCGCGGGAGAAGCGACTGCCGGCGGCGGTGGGGCGGTCGCGGGAGAGGCGACTGCCGGCGGCGGTGGGGCGGTCGCGGGAGAGGCGACTGCCGGGATCTCCAGGGTCACGGCGGCCCAGGCCGGAGCGGGTTTCGACGGGGCCGCGGGATGGTCCGGACGCCGCAGGGGCAACGCCATGGTCGGGCCGGCGGCCCACGAGGGCCGCGCCGGTGGCGAAGTGGGCGGCTCCACGGGCGCCGGGGCGGCGACAGCTTCCGCCGGCGCCGGGGCGGCTACACCTTCCGCCGGCGCCGGCTCGGCCACGACCGCGGGGCCGGCCACCGTGAGATTCGGCGGAGCGACGGCGGGCTCCGGCACCGACGCGGGCTCCGGACGGCCCTGGACATCGTGCGGAGGACGGCCCGGGACATCGTGCGAAGGACGGTCCCGGACATCGTGCGGAGGACGGCCCGGGACATCCTGCGGGGCGGTCACCACGCCACCCGCCGGGCCGGGCGCCCGCAGCCCGGCCCGGACGGCCACCGAGGACAGCGGCGTCGTCGTCCGGTCGCGGGTCGCCGGGTCGAGGCGGCCGGCCAGGTCGCCGGCGAGTTCGCGGTAGCGGTCGACGAGGGCCGGCGCCGCGTCGTCCACGACGATGCGCATGCTGTCCGGATCGGCCGGGATGGCGCGGATACGGTCGGCGTACCCGGGTGGCTCCTCGCCGCGCAGCCAGAGGCCGGACTGGATCACCTCGACGACCGCGTCGTCGGTGTAGCGGTAGGCGAGGGCGCCGAGCGGCTCGCCGAGCAGCTCCGGGGCGCGGTGCCCGAGGATGCGGGGTGTCCTCGCCGCGGACCCTCGGCTGTCGCGGGGATGGTAGGCCAGCTCCCGGGCGAAGACCTGCCAGCCGGGCCGGCCGTCGGAGCCGACCGTGAACAGGCCCGGCTCGGACGGTTTGCCGGCGGGCACGCCGCCGAAGAGAACCACCGGGCTCTCCAGCAGGTCGGCCAGCGCCTGGCCGACCGTCTCGCCGGTACGCAGGGCGACCGGGCCGTAGTGAACGAAACGGGCGTGGCTGCGGCCCTGGGGCGCCAGACCGCGCCAGAACCGGGCGATGTCGTCGAGGCTGAGCGGGGCGGTGCCCGGGCACCCCAGGATGACCGACATCGCGTGCGGCTGGCAGGGCATCGTCGACATGAGACGGTGCCAGTGCTCGGCTATCGCCGCCTCGTCCCGGCTCTCGCGCAGCCAGACACCGCCGGGAAGGGGTTCCGCCGCCGTGGTGGAGCTGATCGGCAGGTAGTCGACGGCCGCGCCGTCCCAGGCCGGCACCGGATAGCGCTTCGACTGCCAGACCGGCGTCCGGCCCTGCCGGTAGCAGACCCAGCCGCCGAGGTCCGCCGCGTGCACGAACAGCAGGCCCGCCGCTCCCGGGATCAGCCGGCCGAACGGGGCGATCACCGGCCGGCCGAGCCGGTCGGACAGCCACTGGCCGGCGAGCGCCCCGGTCTCCGGGTGCGCGCCGCAGACCATCAGCCGGATGCCCCGGCCGCGGCGGTGCAGCGCGGCGGCCACCGAGTCCCAGACGTCGAACGGCAGCTCGTCGTGCAGATCGAGGATGACGATGTCGTTGTCGGGGTCGCTCGGCACCGACAGCGCCATCGACCGGGCCTCCGCGCTGATCTGCTCACGGGCGTGCAGCACCAGGGCGCTGCCGACGGTGTGCCTCGCGATCACGGCTGAACCCGGCACGAGCGCCTCAGATCACGCCGGAGCGCACGGCGTAGGCCACCGCGTGCGAACGGTTGCGCAGTTTCAGCCGGTGGTTGAGGCCGTAGATGACGTTCTTCACGGTCCGCTCGGAATAGCACAGCTCGTCGGCGATCTCGTTGGTGTCGAGACCGTCGGCCATCAGCCGGAGCACGTCGATCTCGCGGGCGGTGAGACCGGAGGCGTTCAGCCCGTTGGGGGTGAGCACGTCGCGCTGCAGACGCTCGACGTGCTTGAGCAGCTCGCCGACCAGGTTCGGCGGCAGGACGCCGCCGCCCGAGGCCGCGGCGAGGACGCTGTGCAGCAGACGCTCGGCGGTGACCACGGCACGCGGGAGGATGGCGACCACCCGGCACTCCACCGCGATCAGCAGCTCCTGCTCGCTGATCTCGCCGGCGACCAGCACCACGGGGGCGCCCACCTCACCGGCCGCGAGACGCAGCATGGCGATGACATCGGTGGTGAGCCGCTCGGCGGCGACGATCAGCACATCGGCCCGGGACCGTTCCTCGGCGGGCAGCACGGTGATGCCGGACCGCGTCCGAAGATGACTCACCAGCCCCGCATGGGTCAACGGGTCCGGCGCGTGCACCGCGACATCAACCTTCTCCACAGACACCTCCGTCACTCAATGTGGGCGGAGCGAGTGTCTTTAAACGTTCTTCAAAAAATCTCCACGGCAACCTCAACGAATTCAAAGGTCCATGAAGGTCGTACGAATCACCAGCTCAGAGACCTCCGGCCGAGATTCGGGCGTCCTCAGTGGAGGTTGATCTCGACGGGTCCCATCTTCTCCGCGGCCAGGGCGGCGGCGTTCTCACCGGCCGCCCGCATCGCCTCCATGATTGCTCTCTGCAATGACGCCACGTCACGCTGCTCGTAGATCCGGGGGTCGACCCGGACGGCCTGGAGCCGGCCCAGACCGGTGGCCACGGCGACGACCGTCCCGTCCTGCGAGCGGCCGGTGACGACCGACTTCTCCAGCTCCGCCTGGCCCTGGCGCATCCGGTCCTCGAGCCGCTGGGCGTTCTCCATGAACTCCTGGAAGGTCGGCGGGACGGGTGAGGAGGAGGGTTGCACGGCGGCGCCTTTCTGACGGGGGACTCGGTCAGCCGACCGCTGCCAGGCCGACCGGCTGACCGCTCACGGCGGCTGCGGGCGGCAGGGCCAGATCGGCCAGCGCGATGGTACGAGACCCGGTGCGCCGGGCCAGAGCCAGGGAGAACTGGTGGGCGGCCCGGACCGTGCGCTCGGGCAGCTGCCCGGCCAGGTCCGTCAGCGCCGCCCGTACCTCCTCGGGGATCTCGTGCCCGCGTCGCACCAGGTGCCGGACCACGATCGCGGCCAGTTCGTCGGTGCTGAGGTCGGGCACCGACCACTGCTGGCCGAACACCTCGCCGATCGCGGGCACGGACGCGCGCAGACTCGCCAGCTCGGTCTCCTCGCCGATCAGCACGACCACCGGATCACCCAGGCGGGAGCGGATCTGGTCGGCCAGCGCCTCCCCGATCTCCTGGGCCGAGCCGCTGCCGTCATCCGACCAGCCGATCTGCAGCACGCCACCGGCGGCGTCGTCGAGCGCGGCGGCCACCAGGCTGCGCGCCTGGCCGGGCCATTGCGGCGCGAGCTCCACGCCGGTGCTCACCCGTACCAGCTGGCCGACCGGCACGAGATCGAGCTCGGACAGGCCGGCGGCGTAGAGGCGGGCGTACTCGCCACGGCCGCTGCCGGGACGCCCGCTGATCAGCACGTTGCCGGTCTTGCCGGGGCCACGGCGGCGGTTGCGTCCCTCGCAGAGCTGCAGCAGGGTCTGGCCGGCCGCCTCCTTCACCGCACGGCCGCCGACCAGGTCGCAGAACCGCTTCCAGCTGCGGGCGGCGTTGATGGCCCCGGTCGGATCGGTGGCCGCGTCCGGCTGGGCGGTCCGCTCGACCGGCAGGTCCGCCAGCTGCGCCAGCTCGGGCTCGACGTCGGCCGCGGTGAGCCTGTTGAGTTCGTTGTCCCGGGTCGGCGGCATCATCGCCAGGCGGGACGCCTGGTTGTTGATCAGCGCTTCGAACAGCTTGCGGGCGACACGGCCGTTACCGAAGGTGGAGTTCTTCGGGACCCGGGTGAAGTACTCGGTCAGGGCGTCGGTGGCGTCGTCGGTCAGCTCGTAGTAGTGCTTGCTGACCAGGTTCGAGGTGATCGTGACCAGTTCCTCCACCGAGTAGTTCGGGAACTCGACGGTGCGCGTGAAACGGGAGGCCATGCCGGGGTTGGAGGCGAGGAACTGTTCCATCAGCTCGGAGTACCCGGCGACGATCACCACGAGCTCGTCGCGGTGGTCCTCCATCATCTTCATCAGGGCGTCGATGGCCTCCTGACCGAAGTCCGGTCCGGAACCGCCCGACCCCGCCGACAGGGTGTACGCCTCGTCGATGAAGAGCACCCCACCGATCGCCTTGGTGACCAGCTCGGTGGTCTTGATCGCGGTCGACCCGATGTACTGGCCCACCAGGTCGGCGCGGGCCGCCTCGATCATGTGGCCCTTGGAGAGGATGCCCAGCTCCTTGAGCACCGAGCCGTAGAGCCGGGCGACGGTGGTCTTACCCGTTCCGGGTGGGCCGGCGAAGACCAGGTGCCGGCTCATCGGCGGCATCGGCAGGCCCATCTGGAGCCGTACCTGCGACATCTTGATCAGGTTGATGAGGGCGGTGACCTCCTGCTTCACCCCGCGCAGGCCGATCAGGCTGTTCAGCTCCCGCAACGGCTCGCTGAGCTCGTCCTTGCCGCTCTCGCCGCCGTCACCGGACTGATCCGGCGGCGGGGCGGGAACCGGCTCGGACGACACCGGCGAGACACCGCCCGGCGCGGCCGGCTGGGGACGCCGCCCGACGGTCAGCGCGTCGGTGGCCACCTGGGCGCCGGGAGCCCGGCGGACGTCGTCGTTGCCGCTGTCGCGCACCACGCACCGGGTCAGCGACACCGGCTCGGTGGTGTCCACGTTCACGCCGACCGCCGCGCTGTCGAGCACCTCGCAGTCGACGAAGGAGCCCGACGACCCGGCTTCCAGGCTGATCCCGTCGGCCCGGGCGGTACGCACCCGGGTCTGGGTGGCGGTCACCGAACCCTTGATCCGCAGGCCGTCGCGTGCCGCGTCGACCACCTCGCTGTCGCGCAGCTGCACGGCGCCCTCGACGACCAGGCCGGTGCCGCGCAGGACGCACGACTCCAGGGTCAGCTCGGCGCCTGCGCCCACCTGTACGCCGGCCGCGCCCGTACCGCTGAAACGGCTTTCGCGGACCGTTCCCCGGACCGGACCGGTCAGGGTGAGGCCCGCCGCGCCACCGGAGTCCACCACCAGGTCGGCGCCGTCGAACGAGGCGTTCTCCTGCACCAGCAGACCGGTGCCCTTGGTGGCCGCGGCGCGGAGCCGCTGCATGGTGACGGCCGAGTCGCCGCCGATCAGCGCGACGTGGTCGCCGGTCCCGCGGACGGTCAGGCCGACGAACCGGGGTGCGGCGTTGCTGCCGGTGCTGATCCCGATCGGGACGTCGCTGACGGTGCAGTCGGTGAAGGTCGGCTTCGCGTCGCTGAGCACCTGCACCGCCGTGTGCTTGGCGCCCTTGAAGACACAGTTGCGGAAGGCCGGCGAGCCACCCTCGGTGAGGTGCACCGACTGTACGGCCGCGCCGGTGAAGGTGGAGTCGCTGATCTGCACGTCGGCCTCGCCGCGCACGAAGACGTCGACGTTGCCGCTCTCGGTGACGGTCAGGGCGCGTACCCGGGCCCAGGCGCGCTGCTCGATGACCAGTGCGGGTTTGCCGGAGCCGGTGATCTCGCACTGCTCGGCGGTGAGCCGCGAGTCGCCGCCGGCGCAGACGCTGTTCGCCGCGGCGGCGGTGACCCGGCAGCGGCGCAGGGTCAGGGCGCTCTTCTCGCCGACCACCACACCGGTGGTCGCGACGTCGTGGATGACGGTGTCCTCGATCGTGCTGGACCCCACCGACATCACCACCACCCCGGCGCCGACCGCGTTGGTGATGTCGCAGCCGCGCAGCGCGACGGAACCCTGCAGGCGGGCCAGCAGGGCGACCCACGAGGCGCCGCGGACCCGGCAGTCGTCCAGGGCGACCTCGCCGGCGTACACGTCGACGGCGGCCAGTTTCGGGTCGTCGCTGCTGAGCGCGACACCGCGCAGCTGGGCGCCCTCGCCGTGCACGACGAGGACGCTGCCCTCCTCGACGTGCACCTCGACGGTGCCGGGCTCGGCTGCGCTGATCGTCACCCGGTTGCCGACGATCAGCTTCTCGACGTACCGGCCCGGGTGCACGCTGATGGTCGCGCCCGGCTCGGCCCGGGACATCGCCGCGCCGATCGTCGGGTAGGAACCCGGCTTCCGGTCACCGACCACGAGAACCTGGCGACTCATGGCGTCATCCCTTCCGCTCCGATCCGGGCTGCGTGTTCCGTTCCAGTCCGGGCAGTGTCCAATTGCGTCCACCGGCCTTGGCGCCGATCCGCCGGCGCGGCTCGGCGGTGGCCCAGCGGTCGACGCTGCGCCGCAGCGAGGTCACCGCCAGCTCGTCGAGCGAGACCCGGTTGGCGTCGACCTTGCCGTTGTCGTCGATCTCGTTGGTGCCGATCTCCCGGATCAGGACCGCGCCACGCTCACCCGCGGAGGGCCGGCGCAGCTCGAGGATCTTGAAGTTGGTGCCCGGCAGGAACAGCACGCGGTCCTCGACCGCCTCGTCACCCTCCGGTTCCAGCACGGTGGTACGCCGGGCCGTCATCGACCAGATCAGCACGTCGGTGTCGCCGTCCTGGCTGGAGCACGGCTGGGTGAGAGCGTTGACGAAACCCCAGTCGGTGACGAGTTTGCGCTGCTCGTAGAGGTCCCACTCGTCCGCGGTCGGCGTGATCCGGTAGATCGTCGTGCCACGGAACGACGACATCCGGGACAGCCCGGAGACCACGCAGCGGGCGAACGGCACGTGCGGCCCGTTGCGCCCGGACCGCAGACCGGCGTCGACGCCCGGGCCCCGGGCGGTGAGGTAGAGCCGCAGCGCCACCGAGTCGGCGAGCACGTCCTCGGTGGACAGCCCGGAGCCCTGCATGCCGGGGTGCTCGGACATGGTCCGGGAGACCGAGCTGGCCATCACGTCGAACTCGCGGCTCAGGGTGCGGCGCAGCCAGGCCCGTTCGTCGGTCAGTCCCTTCTCCCGCAGCAGCGCGCTCGCGCCGGCGGCCGGGACCGGCTGCCACTGGACGCCGGCCCGCGACGTGGCCGGCGCCGCCTCGGGCGCGGGGCCGTCCGTCACCGGCTCCGCGGCCGCGGGGCCGTCCGCCACGGGTTCGGCGGCCGTGGGGACGGCGATCACCGGTTCGGTGGCGGGAGCCGGTGGGGCCGGCGGCCCGGCGACGACGGTGAGCTCGGCGAGGACGGCGGGCTCGATGACGAGGGGCTCGGCGATGACGAGGGGTTCGGCGAGGACGGGCTCGGCGGCGACGGGTGTCACCGGCAGCGACGTCTCCGTGCTGAGGGAGCCGCCGAAGCCCGCGGGCATGGTCGGAGGCTCGGGGACTGTCGGAGGCTCGGGGACTGTCGGAGGCTCGGGCACGGTCAGCGGCTCGGGCGCTGTCGAGGGCACGGGCTCGGACGCTGTCGAGGGCTCGGTCAGGGGCTCGGGCACGGCCGGTGCTTCGGGAACCCCCGGAGCGACCCGGCCGGTGGTCTCGGATCCGGCGGACGCCGGCACGGCCGGCTCGGCGACCGGCTCCGGGAAACCGAACGGGCCCAGGACCGACGACGATCTGACCGGCTCGGCGGCCCGCGGCACGACGGGTTTCGCGACCAGTCCCGGGACCGACGTGATGGCCGGCCCGGCGGCCGGGGCCGCGGCCGGTTCCACCCGGATCCGGGACGCCGCCGGTGCGGGCGCCGCCGTCGCGGGCGGCACGTCCACCGGGCGCACCGGCAGTTCCGGCCACACCTGCTGACGGGCGGCCGGCAACTGGATCTGCTCGGGGTCGGCCGGGGCGTCGACCTCCCGGCGCGACGGCAGGGACACCTCGGCGATGACCACGCTCTCCGCGGCCGCCGGGGCGGGCGGGGCGACATCGGCGTACACCGGGATGGGCGCCACCGGGGAGACCTTGCGGGTCTCCTCCTCCAGGTCGATGACCGCCTGCGCCCGGCTGGCCGGCTTCGCGCCCGGCACCAGCACGGAGGCCGGCATCAGCGCGCTGCCGCTGCCCTCCATGCCGCTGACCCGGGCGGCCAGGTCGACCGCCAGCTCGCGCATCCGGCCGGTGGCGGAGTGGATGGTGTCGTCGAAGACGAGGACACCGCCCTCGGCGTCGAGCATCGCGGCGCGTACCTGCTCGGCGTTCTTCGGCTCGTCGGCCGCCCGTACCCAGAGACCGGTCTGCACCACCTCGACCACCGCGCCGGGGGCGAACCAGTAGACACGCGGCGAGATCTCCTCGGCCGTCGGCAACGGCGGGCGGTGGGACAGCACGGTGGGGCGGCGGGCGCGGGAGTTCGGATGCGCCCGGGGCGTGTAGACGAGTTCGAGGGAGAACGGGGCCCAGCCGAGTGTGCCGTCCGGCAGCACCGTACGGATCTCGTGTTTCTGCGGGCTGCCGATCGGCATGCCGGTGTAGCAGACCACGCTGGTGTTCAGCAGGTCGGCCAGCGCCTGCCCGAACGCCTCGCCCTCGGGCATCCGCACGTCGCCGAACTGCGCGAACCGGACCCGCTGCCGGTTCTCCTCGTCCAGTCCGCGCCAGAAGCGCACCACGTCGTCCAGGGAGAGCGCCGGGGTCCCGGGGCAGCCCAGCAGCACCGTCATGGTGTCCGGATGGCACGGCACGTACGCGGTGAGCCGCTGCCGGTGCTGCTCGACCACCTCGGCGTTACGGGTGCTGTGGATCCACACGCCGGCCGGGATCGGCTCGATCTCGCCGGTCGCGCTGGAGGCCCGGGTCTCGACCGAGGCCCGGTCCCAGACGGGGGTGGGGTATCGCTTGGCGTCCCAGGTCGGCGGCCGGCCGGGCCGGAACCGCACCCAGCCGCTGCCCGGGACGGAGTGCACGAACAGCGCGCCGGCCGCGCCGCGGACCAGGTCGCCGTCGGGGGCGATCACCGTACGGTTCAGCCGCTCGGAGAGCCACTGCCCGGCCATGGCGGCGGAGTTCTGGTGCCGCCCGCACGCCATCAGCCGGATGCCACGGCGGCGCCGGGGCAGCACCACCGCCACCGACTCCCAGGCGGTGATCGGCATGCCGTCGCCGAGGTCGAGCACGACGACGTCGTTCTCCGCGTCCTCGATCATCGACAGTGCCAGCGACTGCGCCTCGGAGCTGATCGCGTCCTCGGAGTGGACCACCAGGGCGTTGCCGACGGTGTGCTGCACGATGCCGCCGTCGGGCCGGTCCTTGCCACCGCCGAGCAGGTCACGAAACCGGGATGCCATGAGATCGACTCACCTTACTTCTGCGGCCGCGATGGCCCTCACGCTCAGCGTCGGGCCCGTGGGCAGCGACGCGAGCAGGTTCTTCGGGAAGGGGACGGTCGCGACCTTGTCGAGCTTCAGCGCCGCTGCCGAGTCCGGGTCACCGATCGGGTAGGCCTTTCCGTCGTCCGCGATGTAAGTGGCCAGGGGCTTGCTGTAACCGGCCTGGTAGGGCGCCGGGATGACGGCCATGCCGGAGCCGGGGGCGGTGAGCACCGACGTGCGCCCGGCCGGGTCCACCCCGGACCGGTCCAGCGGCACGAACACCGCGGCACTGGCGAACTGCTGCTCCCCCACCGGCGCCTGCCGCAGGCAGAGCGCCTCCCGTCCCGGCTCCCGCGGGGTCAGGCCGGTCAGGTCGGGCAGGCGGGTGAGCAGCGAGCGGTCGTCGGACTTGCGGGCCGAGACCAGGTCGGCGGCGTTCAGCTCGACCGGTTCGCGGTCGCTGGTCGCGGTCGCGAACAGGAACTCGGTCCGGCTGATCGCCGCCAGGCCGTCGCGCCGCAGGACGAACAGCTGCTCCGTGCCGGCGTCCGGCCGCTGCCGGAACAGTGTGCCGACCGGATGGCTCGCCGCCCCCACCTTGCCCGGCTCACCGGCGCCGGGAATCTTGGCGGGGGCCAGCGCGGGACCGTCCGGCAGGAAGTCCAGCCAGGACTGCGGGGCCCGCACCTCCCGGACCGTGCTGGCGCCGAGCGCGACGAGCACCGCCGGATCGTCGACCCGGTGTTTCCGCTCGGCGGTCACCAGGTAGGTGGCCGCCTTGGGACCCCGGACCACCACGAAGCCGTCGGTGGGCACCGCGGTGCCGGTGACCCGCGGGTCGAGGTTCAGGCCCAGGCCCTCACCCGGTTCGTCGGACACCGAACCGGGCAGGCAGACCAGCCACGGTCCGGTGACCATCGAGTCGGTCGCGATGGCCTGCGGGGCGCCCTCGATCCCGATCGACGGGCCGCGCGGCACGTCCTTGAGCGACTCCTTGGAGATCAGCTTGACGGTGCCGGACGGGCCCTGGATCAGCATGGCGGAGGTGAGGTTCGGGGTCGGCCGCAGCATCCCGTTCAGGTAGACGAAACGGGTGCCGCTCTCCTTCTCCACCAGGATCATCCCGGGCTGGGTGTACACCTTGCTGCCGCCGGGGACGATCCAGCCGTAGACGGCGAACCCGGCCACCACCAGGACACTGATCAGCACGCCGAAGGACAGCCCGGTCAGCGCGCGCCGGCCCGGGATCTCCGCGGTGGACGGGTCGCCCTGCACGAGCGCGGAGCTCAACCGGCCCATCATGAACTGATGGGCGTGCACGTGGTCGCGCTGAGTCTGCACCCCGCCTACCCGAACAGTCCGCGGGCCCAGGCGTAGAGCCCGAGCACCTGGGCGAGCACCGGGAGGACGGCCAGGCCGGTCGCGACGTCCAGACCGGTGGCCGTGTACTCCCAGAACGGCAGCATGCGCCGCGGCCAGGGCCGGAGCGCCGCCGTCACCAGCGGGATCAGCAGCGCGGCGAGACCGCCGAGCAGCACGTAGCGGCCGGCCGGGCCGAACATGTCGGAGAACTCGATGACCACCATGAGGTAGCCGACGGTACCGGCCACCACCAGCGCGATCCGCTGCCAGAGGCCGAAGAAGGTACGCGAGCGCAGCAGGATTGCACTTGAGGTCACCAGCACCAGGGTCCAGCCGGACCACCCCGGGACGGCCATGGTGAAGTACATCAGGAACGGCAGCACCAGCGCCGACGAGACCATGCACACCGTCAGGTACGTGTCGGCGTCGTTGGCCCGGGTCCGTACCAGGTCGGAATCCTCGGGTTCGATGTCGTAGGACATGTCGGCGCCGGTCTTGGGCAGCTGCGGCCCGCGCAGCCGGGAGAACTTGACCGCCATCCGCGGGGCGAGCACGACGAGCGTCAGGATCAGGGCGACGGCGGTGGCCGAGACCGCCGGAACGGTCATCTCGGCGATGCCGCGGGTGAGCAGCACGAGGACCGCCATCACCGCCGTCACGCCGCCGATCAGCAGCGGCGGGAACGGCATGACGGGTGCGAAGGTGCGCTGCGCGACCAGCAGGAACGCGAACACCACGGTGACCGCGACGGCCGCCGACAGCAGGGCCGGGCCGTTCAGCGCGACGCCGTCCGGGTCGCCGTCGGAGGCGCTGGACGCACCGACCGCGGCGAAGAACGCCGCGCCGTACCCGAACAGCAGCGGGAACGCGCCGTCGCTCTGTCGCAGCGCGCTGACCAGCGCGGCGATGACCAGTCCGGCGGCGAGCACGCCGCCGCCGATCACCTGCGGCAGCACCGGGCCACGGTCGACCAGGACGGCCGCGAGCGCGCCCATCGCCACCAGGGACAGCACCAGGAACAGCACCCGGCGGTACTCCGGCTGCCATCGGTCGCCGCGCCGGTTGACCATCGTGGCGACACCCTCGGCGAGGTCGTCGAAGGCGAGTTCCGGGAGCGGGTCCTGGGTGGGGCGCAGGTGCAGCTCCTCGCCCTCCAGCCAGTCCAGGCTCTCCGGCGTGCCGGACAGCTCGAACGGCTCCTGCCCGAGGCGTTGCAGCACCCACGACTCGTCGGCGGCGTCGCCGTCCGGGACCCGGCCGAGATTGGTGGTGTGCCGCACCAGCATCGGCATCAGGTTGCCGACCGGCATCCGCATCGGCACGGCCAGGTCGACCTTGCGCTCCGGCCCGATCACCGTGATGCGGCACAGTTGCTCGTTCAACGCTGTACTCACCAGCGAGCCTTTCTCATGGGACCGTGTCCGGCGCTCACGGGGCCGTGTCCGATACGAAACCGGTCTGCATCAGGCGCACACCGCGGCGGGTGACCAGCTGCGCCCGGCCCGGCGGCAGCTGCCGGGGCTTCGCCTCGCCGAGGAACTTGCCCTCCTCCTTGGGGTAGGAGAAGAGCATCGCCGGGGTGCCGAGCTCCCACATCCGCCGGATCACCGGGTCCATCATCGCCCGCATCGCGCCGGAGGTGCTCCGCGCGATGATCAGGTGCAGGCCGATGTACATGCCCTGGGCCAGCAGCGGCAGCACCGGGTCGAGCGCCGAGCCCATGCCGGTGCCCTTCGACATCAGGTCGTAGTCGTCGACGATGACGAAGAGCTCCGGGCCCTCCCACCAGTCGCGTTTACGCATCCGCTCGGAGGAGATGTCCGCGCCGGGCATCCGCTTGTTCATCGAGACCGCGGCCTGGCCGGCCAGCTCGTACATCTTGTCGCCGGTGAAGGCGAAGCCCACCTGGTAGGCGGCGTCGATGGCGGTGTCCAGGTCCCGGCGGGAGTCGCCGAGCACGACCTTGGCCTGCTCCGGCCGGTAGCGCTGCTGGATGGCGCGCAGCACGAGGCGCAGCATGTTGGTCTTGCCGGTCTCGCTGTCCCCGAAGACCAGCATGTGCGGGGTGGCCATGAAGTCGTGCCAGACCGGGGCGAGCCGCTGCTCGTCCAGGCCGACGACCATCCTGAACTCCGGCTCCGGTTCGGGGAGGTGCTCGACCATCAGGTGAGCGGGCAGCATCCGTACCGGTGGCGCGGCCGGGCCGGGCCAGAAGGTGCCGATCTCCTCGACCACCGACTTGGTCGCCTCGGCCAGGTCGGTGACCTCGGAGCTGCCGTCCATCCGCGGCAGGGCGGCGAGGAAGTGCAGAGCGCCGTCGGTCAGGCCGCGGCCGACCTGGTTGGGCACGGTCTGGGCCTTGCGGTTGCCGTGCTCGGACTCCATCGAGTCACCGAGCCGCAGCTCCAGCTTGGTGCCGAGCAGGTCCCGCATCCAGGTGCGCATCTCCGACCAGCGGGTGGCGGTGACGATGACGTGCACACCGAACGACAGGCCGCGCGAGGCGAGTTCCTGGAACTTCTGCTCCAGGTCCTGGAAGTCCTGCTTCATCGTGTACCAGCCGTCGATGACCAGGAAGACGTGGCCGAAGTTGTCCTCGATCACGCCGTCGGCGACCCGGGCCAGGTAGGTGGCCATCGAGTCGAGCCCGTGGGCGGCGAACTCGGCCTCACGCCGCTCCATGACCTGAAGGACCTCTTCGACGGTACGGACCACGCGGTCGCGTTCCATCCTCGTGGCGACCGAGCCGACGTGCGGCAGCCCGGAGATCGACGAGAGACCGCCACCACCGAAGTCCAGCCCGTAGAACTGGACCTCGCGCGGGGTGTTGGCCAGCGACAGCGCCAGGATGAGGCTGCGCAGCAGGGTCGACTTGCCGCTCTGCGGCGCGCCCGCGATCCCGACGTGCCCGTCCGCGCCGTTCAGGTCGACGATCAGCAGTTCCCGCAGCTGCTCGGCGGGCCGGTCGACGATGCCGACCGGGACCCGGAGACCACCACGGAGGTACGGGTCGTCGAGGGTCATGCCCCGGTCCGGGTCGGGCACCACGCTCGGCAGCAGCGAGTCCAGGCTGGGCGCGTTGGACAGCGGCGGCAGCCAGACCTGGCGGGCCGGCGGGCCGGACCCGGCGAGCCGTTCCAGCAGCACCTCGACCAGGCTGGGCCCGTTGGCGGCCGCGGGTGTCTCCGGCTCGGCCTGCTCCGGGCGGTCCTGGCCGGGGTCGTGGCGGACCGCGACCTGCCGGGTGGTGAACGGGACCACGTCGGCGGGCAGGTCGTCGTCGGTCTGCGCGCTGCCGGCGTCACGGCCGCTGCCGGTGTACGGGCCGGACACGTACGCCGCCTTGAACCGCACCAGGTTGGTGGTGTCGATCTTGAGGTAGCCGTTGCCGGGCTCGGGGGGCAGCTCGTAGGCCGCGCCCACGCCGATGACCGACCGGGACTCCATCGACGAGAAGGTCCGCAGGGCCAGCCGGTAGGAGAGGTGGCCCTCGACCCGGTTGATCCGGCCCTCGTCCAGACGCTGCGAGGCGAGCAGCAGGTGTACGCCGAGCGACCGGCCCAGACGTCCGATGGAGACGAACAGGTCCATGAACTCGGCCTTGCTGGACAGCAGCTCGCTGAACTCGTCGACGATGATCAGCAGCACCGGGAAGGGCACCAGCTGGGCGCCGTTGCCACGGGCCTTCTCGTAGTCGAACAGGGAGGCGTACCCACTGGCCCGCAGCATCTCCTGGCGGCGGGTCATCTCACCGTTGAGCGCGTCCTGCATGCGGTCGACCAGCGGCAGCTCGTCAGCGAGGTTGGTGATGACCGCCGAGGTGTGCGGCAGCTTCTCCATGCCGATGAAGGTGGCGCCACCCTTGAAGTCGACCAGCACCAGGTTGAGGATCTCCGAGCTGTGCGTCGCTGCCAGACCGCAGACGAGGGTACGGAGCAGCTCCGACTTGCCGGAGCCGGTGGCGCCGATCAGCAGGCCGTGCGGACCCATGCCGCCCTGCGCCGACTCCTTGAGGTCGAGCTCGATGACCTCGCGCTCCTCGGTGACACCGATCGGCACCATCAGGCGGTTGCGCTGCGGCGTACGGGTACGCCAGAGCGCCTGGACGTCGAAGGTCTTCGCGTCGCGGATCCCGAGCAGGGTGGTCAGTTCGAAACTGGTCTCCAGCGGCTCGTCGGAGACCTCCAGGGTGCCGCTGGTCCGTTTCGGCGCGATGATCCGGGCCAGCGTCTCGCACTGGACGTCGTCCAGGCTGTCCCGCTGCGCCGAACCGGTGGTGGCGCCGGCCGGGAACTCGACCACGTCGTCCTTGACGGTGAGCCGCAGCACCTTCGGGCCGCCGGGCATCGCGCCGGTGAGGTCGAGAAGCACCACGTTACGGATGCCGGCGCCGAGCAGCCGGGAGCTGTCCGGCAGGTCGACCAGGTGGGCGATGATCACGACGAGCGGCTCGGTGGCGGTCGGCCGGACGTTCTTGTCGTGGTCGCCGCGGTCGGTGACGTCGGTGCCGAGCATGTCCATCAGCGCGTCGTGGGTGCCGGCGAACATCCGTACCGGCCCGGCCGCGTCGAAGGCGGTCGGGTGCGCGTTGTGCGGCAGCCACTTGATCCACTCCCAGGGGCCACGGTGGACCTCGGCGGCGAGCACCGCGATCCGCAGCTCGTCCGGGGCGTGGAAGGTCGCCAGCTGGGCCACCATGGCACGGGCCAGATCGATCGCCGGGTCGATCGCGCCCTCGAACTCGATGCTGGTGAAACTGGTCAGGCCGACCGAGGTGGGAATGCCGGAGACCGTCTGGTACGCCTCGGAGAAACGCCGCAGCGAGATCGACGACAGCGGCTCCAGATCCTCGATCGGCTTGGTCGACGGCGGGTTGAACCTCAGCATCGCCTTCTGCCGGCCCAGGCCGATCCGGACCCGGCCGAAGTCGTCGTGGCTGGGCCTGCGCTCCCACAGCCGGCTGCCCATCGCGATCGACCAGAGCCAGCTGGGCTGCGGGTTGTTCCACAGCACGAACCGGCGCTGCTGGTCGGCCGCCTCCCGGGCCTGTTTGCGCAGCTGGCCGATGTAGCGCAGGAAGTCCCGGCGCTCGCCCCGCATCTTGCGTTTGCGCTCGGCGGCCGCCCGGCCGATCTGCATGACACCCATGAGCAGCATGCCGCCGGCCATGGCGCCACCCATCACGTACATCACCGGGGTCCGGTTGTAGAGGCCGAACATGGCGAGCATCGCGCCCATGCCGAGGCCCATCGGCACGACCATCGCGAACGACCGGAAGTCGAGCGGGGCCTCCTCCGCCATCAGCGGCGGCTCCTGCAACTCGATGGAGCCCTCCGGCGCCTCGGGACCGGCCGCGCGGGGCGGGCGCTTGACCGTGACGGTGCTCATCCGAGAATCCCCGAGTCGTCGCCGCTACCGCCCCAGGCGGTGTTCTCCTGGCGCAGCAGCTTCACCGAGTAGCGGTCGTTGCGGTACCGCTCGGCCACCTTGACGTCGTCGTCCTCCTCGGCCGCCCGCTTCTTCTCCTTCTTGCGGGCCTCCTCCTCGTCCTTGCGTCGGCGCTCCTGCTCCGCCCAGTACGCCTTCGCCCGCTCGGACTGCTCCTCCTCGGCCTTCGCCAGCGACCTCATGAACTCGGCGTCGCTGACCCCCTCCTCGCCGCAGACGCGCATCCGGTCCCGGTCGGCGCTGAAGAAGTCGGGCACGCCACCGGTCGCCGGAGCCGGCGCCTTCGGCGGAGCGACCCTCCGCCACACGGCCCGCGGGGGTTGCGGGGTCTCGGACATGGTCACCTCTCCGTACCGTCGTCGGACGGCTTGTCGCCGATCAGCCAATCCGAGTCGCTGACGTCGTCCCATCCCGACATGTCGTCGGGCTCGTCGTCCGGCCGCACGAGCGGAACGTGGTCGTCGCCCACCGGCCGCGGGCGCGGAGTCCCGTCGTCACCCCAGACGGCGCCGTCCGCACGCAGCAGCCCGGCGTAATCCGGGCGGCTCTGCTCCTCGCGCTCGTCGTCCCGATCGGATCGCCGGGGGACTGTACCGTTCCTGTCCTCACCGTCGAGAGAGGCACCCGCTCTGCCGAGCCCGGCGGCCACGCCCACGCCGGCCACCCCGCCGAAGGCCACACCGGGCACCACCACGACGGCCTTCTCCTCCGTCTCGGCTCCGGCGACGGGCTTCTTGGGGCCCGTGTCGGCCGCGGCCCCACCGGACGGCTGCCCGGCCGGGCCGTTCTGTCCCGGTTGTCCGGTCCCGCCGGACTGGGCCGTGGTGCCGGGCTGAGCGGCTGTGCCCGAGGCGCCGGACGTGCCGGACGCGCTCGGCGTGCCGGACGTGCCCGACGTGCCGGACGTGCCCGACGCGCCAGACGGGCTTGCCGGACCCGGCGGAGTCGCCGAACCGGACGGACCCGCCGAACCCGACGGAGTCGATGGACCTGCCGGGCCTGGCGGGCCGTACTGGCCGGAGGGCGCGGAGGGGCCGGGCGGCGGCACCTGGCCGATGGGGCCGGACGGGCCGGCCGGCCCGGGAGCTCCGACGACCACCGGAGCGATCGGGGGAACACCGCCCACCGCTGCCTCGCCGCCCGGCACTTCAGCGACGGGCGCACCCGGAAGATCCACAGTGGTCGGGAGATCGATCGCCACGGGCGGCGGCGGAAGATCGACCGGCGGCGCGACAGACTCCGGCGGCGCGACAGACTCCGGCGGCGCGACAGACTCCGGCGGCGCGACGGACTCCGGCGGCGCCGTCGCCCCGGGAGTCGTCGCGCCGGGAACGTGCGCATCCGGTGCCGGCACATCCGGGGTGATCACTTCGGGATCGGCCGCCGGCACCTCCGGAACGGTCGTCTCCGGAATGGTCACGTCCGGGACAGTGGCCTCGGGCGCGGTGACCTCGGTGGTCTCTTCGCTCTCCGGGATTCCCACGACCGGCGTGTCGACCACCGAGGCGACCGGCTCCGGCTCTACAGCGGCCGGGATGTCCGGCGCGCCGATGTCGGGCACGCCGAGAACCGCGCTGTAGTCCACCGGCACGCCCAGGTCCGGCACACCCAGATCCGGCACACCCACATCCGGCACGCTCAGGTCCGGCACGCTCAGGTCCGGCACGCTCAGGTCCGGCACGCTCAGGTCCGGCACGCTCAGGTCCGGCGCGCCCGGGTCGGGGATCGTTGTGGCAGCCCCCTCCAGGCCCGCGCCGCCGGCCACGGTCCCGCCGGCGGATCCCGGTGTCACGTCCGTCGGGCCGGGCCGCGACCAGTCCGCCCCGTCCTGTTCCACGAGGCCGGATGCGTCGGTCGGGCCGGGAGGTGTGGCGTCACCGGGCGCATGGCTGCCCGGAAATCCGGGCATGGGAGGCATGCCACCGGTCCCGGAAGCTGCCGGAACGGGTACCCCGGCATCGGTCGCCGAACTCTCCCACGAGGGCACGTCGACGGTGGCCGGCACCTCGACGGAGGCGTCCGCCCCCGTCGGCCCGGAGCCTGAGGGGGACCAGTCCGGAGTCTCCAGCCCGGCCCCGCCGGCGCCCGCGCCCACCGGCGCCTCGGGCAGTCCCGATCCGGAAGCACCGGACGGCTTCCAGTCACCGGCGTCCGCGCCGATCAGCCCCGAGGACTCCGGCGACTCCGGAACCCCACCGCCCGGCGTGCCTCCGCCCGGTGCGCCGGGTGAGCCCGGCATCCCCGCACCCGGCAGTCCGGCCCCTGGTGCGCCGGCGGACGGCACGGTCGTGCCGGGCGAGGTCTCCGGCGTGACACCGGCGGACGGGAGGTCCGAGCCGGCCGGAGCGGTAATTCCCGCGAAGCCGCCGCCACCGGGCACGGCACCGCCGAGCCCGTCCGGCAGGCCCACCTCGGGCACGGACGGCTTCCAGTCGGAGCCGTCGCTCTCGACCAGGCCCTTGGAGTCCGGCGCCTCGGGAACACCCGACCCACCACCGGCACCCGCACCGGCCGGACCACCACCGGGCATGCCCGGCATCATCGGCGGCTGGAAACCACTCCCCACACCCGGCGAAGCACCCGACGACGACCCCGGACCCTCCACACCATCGAACGACGGCGGCTTCCAATCCGACGCATCACCCTCGACCAGACCCTTCGAATCCGGCACCTCAGGAACACCCGACCCACCACCGGCACCCCCACCGGCCGGACCACCACCCGGCATACCCGGCATCATCGGCGGCTGGAAACCACTCCCCACACCCGGCGAAGCACCCGACGACGACCCCGGACCCTCCACACCATCGAACGACGGCGGCTTCCAATCCGACGCATCACCCTCGACCAGACCCTTCGAATCCGGCGCCTCAGGAACACCCGACCCACCACCGGCACCCCCACCAGCCGGACCACCACCCGGCATACCCGGCATCATCGGCGGCTGGAAACCACTCCCCACACCCGGCGAGGCGCCGCCCGGCGAGGCGGGGATGTCCACGCCCGCGATGCCGCCGGGTTTGAAGTTCTCGTCACCGCCGAGCAGTCCGTTGGCGTCCGGGGTCTCGGGGAGACCGACACCGCCGCCGGCGCCACCCGTGCCACCGCCGCCCGGGGAGTTGAAGCCGGGGATGCTCGGCGCGTTGAACCCGGGATTACCGCCGCCGGCGGCCCCACCACCGCCGGGCGTCAGACCACCGACCTCGCCGGGCCCGTCGAAGGCCGGTGGCTTCACCGAAGCGCTGCCCGAACCGGCGCCGGAGCCACCGTTGTTGCCGTTGTTGCCGCTCGACGGCGGCTTGATGACCGGTGGGACGACCGCCGCGTTGCTGAGGCCGCCGCCGGTACCGCCCGGGCCGTTGATGGCCGGCGCCTCGAAACCGGGAAGGCCGGTTCCGGTCCCGCCGCCGGTGCCACCGGTCTGCGGGCCGCCGATCTCACCCGGGCCCTTGAAGGCGGGTGCGGTGACGCCGCCCGGCCCGCCGCCGAGGGCGGGCGTCGTGATGCCGGCCAGGTTGGGTGTGGTGACGCCGCCGAGGCCGGGCGTCGTGACACCGGCCAGGTTGGGGGTGGTGATGCTGTTCAGGTTCGGCGTCGTGACGTTCTTGAGGTTCGGCGTCGTGATGTTCGGTGTGGTGACCCCGCTGAGGTTGGGCGTCGTGAACCCCGGCGTCGTCAGCGACGGGGTGGTGAAGGCGACGGTGGTCAGGTTGGGCGTCGTCAGGTTCGGCTTGGTCGGCGTGGTGATGGCCGACGTGGGCATGGTCACCCCGGACGTCGATGCCTTGTCGGTGGTCATCTTGTACTGGGTGGCCACCGTGTCGACGACCTGGGCCATCTGCTCGGCCATCGGCTTCTCGTACTCGGTGCCGCTGATCGGAACCGGTCCGGGCTTGTCGCCGACGCCGTTCTGGGAGGCGATCGTCGCCCAGGCACGGTCCAGGTAGGAGATCGTCTGCTGCGCCCACGACAGGTAGTTGGCGGCGTCGTAGAGCTGCGACGGCAGCGAGTTGAGGTTGGTCGAGGAGTTGATGGCGTTGGCGGGCGTGTCCGAGTGCGGGATCGCCCCGCCGGCCAGATGCTCGGCCTGTTTGCCCAGAAGGTCGGCGTAGAAGTTCATCTTGTCCTGGAAGGCGGTGGCGGCCGGGCCTTTCCAGGCCTTGTCGTCGCCGATCATCGACTTCGTCGCGGACCGGATGGTCTGCTCCAGCCAGATCAGCAGGTCCTGCGTCGCCTGGAAGGCACGAGCGGCCTCGATGACCGACGCCACGTTGACCCGGCCGGCCGCGTAGTTCGCGCCCGCCTCGGTCGTGAGCGCCGCGCCGCCGTTGATGGCGGCTTCGAGTTTCCGCCACCCGCGGGTCTCGGTCGCCCAGGTCTTGTAGTCGTACAGATCCCCGACCGGGATCACCTTCGGCGGGAATGTGGATGCCGACTCCGCCGGGTCGTTCCACCCGTCGAGCTTGCTGTCACCGAGACCGTTGCCCATTACCTGTCCTCAATGCGAGCACTACGACCGTACGACGTCGTCAGTTGCCGTCGGTCTTGACGGTCTTCGTCCCGTAGGTGCCGAGGCCGTCGAGTCCCTTGAACGACTCGCCCATGATCTCGTTGAGCTTGTCGCCGGTGAGCTTGTTGAGCTCTTCGAGGTTCTTGTAGTCGCCGGCCATCTTCAGCAGGGCGTCCGCCACCGCGATGAGGGACGTGTTCATGTTGACCAGCATGTCCTTCATGTCGCCCTTGACGCCGCCGTCCTGGGCGGTCGCGCCGACGATCGCCTGGCGCAGCACCTCGGCCCGGGCGAAGCCACCCGGCTTGGGGTCGACCGCATTGAGCTGGTTCACCGTCGAGAGCAGGATGTTGCCCGGTCCGGTGATCTTCTGGAGCACCTCTTTGGCGAACCACTCCAGTGCGGCGGTGTTCACGGCCACACCGTTGGTCGCGGCCGCGTCGCCCTTGAAGCCGTCGATGGTGGGCGGCTTGAAACCGGAGCCGGTCGGGGTCTTGGTCTCGTCGATCCAGTCGCCCTGCGAGTTGAAGGCCGGCGGCTTGACGTTCGACGGGTCGGTGATCTTCGCCTTGTAGTCGCTGACCAGCTTCTTCCAGCCGTCGATGTCGAGAATGTTGGCGTCGTACCATTCCCGGGCCTCGACCCACTGCGGGTGCTCGCCCCGGACCTCGTCCTTCCACTTGTTGTAGTCGACACCGAGGGCGTCGTCCTGGTGCTTGTTGTAGTACGCCATCCAGGAGTCGTACGCCGCCTGTGTGGTGCCCTCCGGATAGCCCTTGGCCGTGTCGTGGGTGGAATAGGCGTGCATCGCGTTGATTGCCTCATCGTGGGGGTAGCCCCAGTCGATACTTGCCATTGTGGTCACTCCACTCGCTCGTCGGCGTACGGATCAGAGTCGGAAAAGCCCGGCGGCCCGGGTCGAAGGAGCGCACCGGGCCGGGGTGGGGCAGCTGGGGCTGCCGCGCCGGGAGGGCGCGGCAGCCACGCGACGTGGCTCAGCCGCCGCGGACGTCGTTCCAGATCATCGCGTGGCGCTTCTCGGTGGAGCCGTAGTTGTCCGAGATGGTCAGCAGCGTCTGCCGGGCCTGCTCCAGGTAGAGGACCATGTTGTCGGCCGCGTTGTTCCAGGCGACCTTCGAGATGGCGTACTGCTCGCGCGCGGCACCGGTCCAGTCCTTGAGGCTGGCCTCGACCGTCGACTCCATCTCGTCGATGGAGGTCTGGATCCGCTTGTTGATGTTGTTCATGTCGGTCAGCACGGCGTCTGCCTGCACGAAGTCGAACGTGTAGTTGGACATGTCAGTCCTTTCGGAATGTCAGGGATGCAGACGGCCGGCTCAGAAGCCGGGCAGCGGAGGCAGGGCGGCGGCGAACGACTTCGCCACGTCGGCGGCGTCGCTCTCGGCGGTCTGGTAGCCCTTGGTGGTGATGCCCATGACCTCGAGCATCTTGAGCAGCTCGTTGATGACCTGCTGGAACGACCTCTCCCAGTTGTCCATCGCGTCGTTGAACCCCCGGGACGCGTCACCGGTCCAGGAGCTGATCAGGATGGCCATCTGGCCGTTCACCGCGCGCAGATCACCGGTGAAAAGGGTCGCCTTGTCGGAAAACTCCTGGGCGGCCTTCTGCATACCCGGTTCGGTAGTACTAACGGAAGGCAACTGCACGGCCGGACTCCTCACGTCGCGAACTTGGCAATGAAGAGTTGATCGAAGGACGTACCTGCCGACAACTCCGTTCCGGCCTCGATGTCCGAACGTCACCGAACATTGCACGGCAGCGCCCCCGGCCCGGCGGCCACGTGCCGAAAGCCGGGAAGACCGGTTGCACTTTCAGACACGAAGGGGCGGGCACGGTTCCGATGGCCGTCGCGAGGACCTTCACTGGATCCCGGCGTCTTTCAGACGGCGACGTCGAGGGAGTGGTCCGGGTTGAACTACAGCGAGCGCATCGAGAGCCTGTTCCAGGAGTACGAGAAGCAGCGCAGCAGCCTCACCGAGATGCAGGCGAAGATGAGCGCCCTCTCGGCCACCGCCATGTCTCCGCGCCGTGAGGTCAGCGTCACCGTGGGCCAGAACGGGGTGCTGACCGACATCCAGTTCCCGTCCTCCGCCCACAAGAGGCTGACCACCGCCGACCTCACCAAAATGATCATGGAGACGTACGCGGAGGCCAAGGAACAGGTGATGAACCAGGCCGCCGCGGTGCTCGCGCCGATGCTGCCCGACGGCCTCGACGCCCACAAACTCGTCCGCGGGCAGGCCGGCGCCGACGCGTTCCTGCCCGAACAGCCCCGCATGGTGACCAGCGTGCGGGAGCTCCTCACCCGGGGGACGAACGAATGATCGAGAACAATCCCGGTGGCCGGCTCTGGGTCGACCCGGACGGCGTCGAAGGGCTCGGCCTGGCCTACCAGGGGCACGTCGAGCTGTACGACACCTACCTGGCCCAGCTGACCGCCCTGCGCTCCCGGTACGCGAACGCGTGGGGCGACGACGACATGGGCGAGCAGTTCTCCACCAAGTTCCTCGAAGGCATCGACAACCTCGAAGCGATCATCGGCGGGGTCAAGGGAACGCTGGCCTACACCGCCGAGGGCCTGACCCAGAGCGCCCTGGCCTACCGGGAGGCCGACGAGGCCGCCGCCGAGGTCGGGCACAAGATGGCCAGGAACTTCGAGAGCCTCGGGCAGCCCTCGTACGCGGTCACGGCCACCGAGGGCACCACGACCCCGCTCCAGCCCGCCCACCTGACCAAGCAGCACGCGGTCCGGGCCCGGGTCGCCGAGCCGGACGAGCCCGTGGTCATGCGGGCGACGACCGCCTACGAGAGGGCCCGCGCCGAGAACGTCCCGGCCCGGCGGGAGGAGGGCCTGCCGCTGCTGCCCACCGAGCGGCACGTCGCCTACGCCTCCCGCCGCCCGCTCGAGGAGCCGGTGGAGAGCGAGTTCACCCCGATGGAGCCGACCCGGGCGTACGTGGACAGTCCGGTGCAACCGGCCATGCCCGCCATCTCGTCGATGTTCATGAAGCCGGAGTACACGACGGCGTACGTCGGCGGCCAGGCGCTGCCCGCGGGCTACCAGCTGATCTCGCTGAACACGTTCGAGGACGGCAGCGCCCGGGTAGACGCGAACCTCTACGACTCGGTCACCCCGCTGGCCGGAGTCGCCGTCACCACCCCGGAGGGCACCGTCATCGACCCGGGCCGCGGGCAGTTCTTCGTCGTCAAGGACAACCCGAACGTCGACCCGACGGCGCCCGGATACGAGCCGCTGGTGCTGAGCTACGCCCCCGACGGCACACCCACCCCGCTCATTCCCGGCTTCTGAGCCACCGACCCACCCCGGCCGGACATGCCCGACTTCCACATCCCCAACGACCCGCAGTGGCAGTGGGCGTACGACCTGATCCTCGTCGCCACCGGCGGGGAGTTCCCGAAGGCCGACCCTGCCGCCCTGCGGGCCATGGGCGACGAGTTGTACCAGCTCAGCAGCACCATCCTGAACGGGATGGGCGCCACCGCCAACCTCGGTTACGGGCTGGCCGGCAGCCTGCAGGGACCGGCGATGGACGCGTTCCAGCAGTTCCAGGTCGGCATCACCAAGAACGTCCCGGCGGGCGGCAACATCTCGCTGGCCCTCGGCGGGTCGGCCTACGAATTCGCGCTCGACTCCGAGAACACCCAGTACAACATCATCATCGCGGCCTTCACCCAGGTCGTGGAGATTGCCATCGCGATGGCCTCGGGCTTCGGTGCGGCGGCCGTGCCCGCGCTGATCAAGATCGGCCAGGAAATCGTTCAGACGCTGATCAACTTCTTCCGTCAGCGTCTGCAGAACATGCTGATGCGGCTCGCCTGGGAAGCATTCCAGGAAGGCCTCGAAGAACTGTGGCAGAGCGCCGCCGCCGGCCTCACCCAGATCGCCGAGGGCAAGACGAACACGCTGAAATACAAGGAACTGCTGCTGTCCTTCGCCGGCGGCGCCTTCATCGGTGGCGGTGTCAGCGGCTTCCACATGATCGGCGGAAAATTCTTCCCGAAGATCAATACCAATGTGATCTCCCGGGAAACGCTGTCGGCGGCCGCCGAGACGTTCATGGAAGGCCTGTTCACCATGATGGTGGGCGGCGGCGGTTTCAATCCGTGGGCCACCATGAGTTCGTCGCTGATCGGCGGATTCGCCCACCATTACGCGACCGAGGTCGGCAACAGCTACGGGCCCGGCGCCCACCAGGTGCCGCCGCCCGGCGGCGGCAACCTTGACATCCCCAACCTCAACACACCTCCACCGGCCGGCGTCGACGGGCCGGAGATTCCGACGGGCGGCGGCTCCCCGGTCGGCTCGGGCGTCGGCGACGGTGGCCCTCAGACGGGTCCCGGTGTGCAGGGCAGCGGCCCGCAGACCGGTGGCGGTTCAGCAGCCGGCCCGGCGGCCGGGGGCGGTTCAGCAGCCGGCCCGGCGGCCGGGGGCGGTTCAGCAGCCGGCCCGGCGGCCGGGGGCGGCGGTCAGGCCGGCGGCAGTACCGCGGAAACCGGCGGGGGTACGAGCGCCGGCACGGGAGCCGGCGCGGGAGCCGGCGCCGCCGTCGGCCCGGGAACCGGCACAGGCACGGGAACGGGCGCAGGCGTCGCCACCGGGACCGGCGCGGGCACGGGCGCAGGGACGGGAACGGGCGCAGGCGTCACCACCGGGACCGGCACGGGCACGGGCGCAGGGACGGGAACGGGGACGGGAACGGGCACGGGCACGGGCACGGGCACGGGCACAGGGACGGGCACGGGAACAGGCGTCACCACCGGGACCGGCGCGGGCACAGGAATCGGCACTGGCGTCGGCACCGGAACCGGGACCCCGACGGGTGCCGGCGCAGACGCCGGGGCAGGCACGGGAACCGGGGCAGGAACCGGCAGCGGGACCGGCACGGGGACAGGCGCCGGTGTCGGGGCCGGCGCAGGCACTGGGACAGGTGTCAACACGGGGGTCGACATTCAGGTCGGCCCGGAAAGCCAGACGGGCACGAGCAACCCGAGCGAAGCCGGCAGCCAAACCGGGGCGGGCAATACCACCGGCGTAGGCACCCAGACCGGCACCGGCACACCGAACACCCCTGGCGCTCAAACCGGCACCGGCACACCGAACACCCCTGGCGCTCAAACCGGCACCGGCACACCGAACACCCCTGGCGCTCAAACCGGCAGCGGCACACCGAACACCACCGGCAACCAGACCGACATCGGTGCCGCACCCCAGACAGGCAGCGGAACGCCGGCGGGCACCGGGACTCAAACCGGCGCCCCGGTTACCGGAAGCGTCCCTGCCGCGAACGGTTCCACCGGGGTTGTCGTCCCCCAGGACGGCGGCCTGCCCGGCTTCGAGACCTCGGCTCCGGGCAGCACCCCATCGGCGCAGCCTTCCACCAGCCCGGCTCCCGGCGATGCCACAACGGGCAAACCGTCGCCAGGCGCCCCCTCGACGAACGCACCGGCAACCGGTTCGCCTTCGACAAACGCCCCTACAACCAGCTCACCCGCAGCCGGCACGCCGTCCACCAACGGCCCCACGACCAGCGCACCCACAACCGCCACACCGTCGACCGAAACGCCCACGACCAGCGCACCCACGACCGCCACACCGTCCACCAACGCGCCGACGACCAGCACGCCCACAACCGGCACGCCGGTGACGGCCCAGCCGGCCGCCGATGTCACCGACGCCACGACACCGGCACCGTCCCCCGCGACGCAGACGCCGACCAACCAGGCACCGTCACCGACCGTCGAAACCCCCGCATCCCCGGCCCCGTCCACGCACGCCCCGACGACTCAGACACCCGCCGCCCAGATCCCCGTTGCTCCAGCGCCCAACGTCCAGACCCCGACGGCACAGACGCCGACGACGCAGGCACCGACCTCGCCGCCCGCCGCCCAGACGCCGTCGATGCAACAGCCCGGCGCACAACAGTCCAGCACACAGCAGCCCCCGGCTCAGACGTCACCGACGCCGGCCACCGATCGTTCGACGCCGCCGCCCGCGCAGGCTCCGATCAGTGGCATCACCGTCGACGTCCCCACCACGAACACGCCGCAGGTCCCCACCACGGCCGATCCGAAACAGCCCGGACCCCAGGCCGTTCCCGCCGCGGCAATAGAGCCCAAGGCAATAGAGCCCAAGGCGGCCGAACCCACGGCGGCGGTGCCGTTCTCCGTCGAGGTAGCGGGCCCGGACCTCGACACCGACAGCGACTCGATCTTCAGCGACGACAGCGACACCGACTCGATCTTCAGCCAGGCGGATCCCGGCTTCGATTCCGACACCGACACCGAGTCGTTGTTCGGCGACGACGAGACGGAGACCGCACCCGACGTCAAGGCCGCTCCCGAGCCGGTCGCCCTTCCACCGGCCGGTGTGCACACCCCGTCGCAGGCGCCCCGGCGTCCCGCCCCGGCGCCATCGGGTTCGCGCCCCGCAACCCGCCCGATGGCGGAGATCCTGGGGAACAGGGGTGGGCGCCCGTTCCAGAATTCCCAGAACCAGTTCCAGTTCAAGCAGGTCGGCGAGCCGGTCACGATCGGACAATTGGGTCCTCGCAACACCGAGACCGCGGACAAGCCGGCCTACCTGGCCACGGTTCCGGTCACCCCGAACGACAACCTCCACGACCTGATCAACACGTACGCCCAAGGCTTCCGCCCCGGCACCGCCGACGGCCGCTTCGGACTCGTCATCGGCGTCAACGGCTTCACCCGCACCTACTCCGACACCGACATCCAGAACACCATCGACCAGATCCGCACCCTCAACCCACCGTTCCCCGTCACCGTCATCGGCTTCTCCTGGAACAACACCCGCATCGGCCCCCACGACAACCCCGGCCAGGACACCATCCCGTACGCCGCCATCCGGGAAACCCTCGCCCGCCACCCCCACACCGAACAACTCCTGCACAACCTGCAGAACCAAGCCGACGGCAACCCCACCTTCCTGCACACCGGCGACGCCGACGTCGCCTCCATGACCCACCTGTTCAACAACGCCGACACCGCCATCACCAACCGCCCCGACATCCAGATCATCAGCGGCGGCTACACCTTCGACTCCGCACCGGCCCAGGCCACCCACGCCAACCACCGCGACCAGCAGGTCCGCAAGGCCATGGCCGACGTCGACCCCCGCTCGGTCTACATGCCCGAACCCAACACGTTCGTCCGCGTCGACAACGCCACACTCGAAACCGACATCACCTTCGGCGTGCGCAACGACCCTCAGGGCGAACTGAAATACACGTCCAAGGAAGGCCGCGGACTCGCCCAGTCCGTCGCCCAGCAACGCCTCTTCCAGGGCATGGACCCGCTGGCGTTCGGCGCCTTCGACCCGGCCGTCTCGCTGGAGACCCAGGCCGAGCGGCTGCTGCAGAACTACGACCCCGGCAACCCGGACGGCATCCCGCAGAGCCACGCCGACCGCGAGACCTGGAAGAAGCAGGTCCAGAACTACATCCAGACCTTCTATCCCGGCATCGACGCGAACAAGGCCGACGGGCTCACCCGGCTGGCTTTCAAGAGTGTGGAGCCGGTCAGCCCCACCACGCAGAAGAGCATCCTCAACGACTTCAAGGCCGACCTGCCGAACGGCGCGAAGACGCTGATCCAGGTCGCCGGGGCGACCCACACCGCGCTGTCCGGCAATCCGCACACCACGTCGCAGTCGCCGCCACCGAACCCGGGTGTCGTCACCACCGGGGTGGAGCTGCCGCCGAGCGCGACGCCGGCCCCGAAGAGTCCCGAGTGGCGCCAGGCGTACGACAACGCCGAACCGAAGCAGCTGCGGACCGAGCGCTACAACCCGTCGAAGGACACGATCGTCCCCGGCACCCATCTGCTCCGCGGCGAGATCACCACGATCGACTTCACCACCCGTGACTTCACCGTCGACGGCAAGGACTACCGGTCGTTCGAGGTGAAGCTGGACCTGACCTCGAAGAACGATCAGATGACCCCGGAGCAGCTCCGGCAGGTCGCGGACACGGTGCAGAACACCATCGATCAGATGGTCAACGGCAAGCACACCCTGCCCAACGGCCGGGAGCTGCACGTGCAGTTGACCGTCGACACCACCCCGTGGTCCGCCGACCTGATCGACACCTGGCAGGACCAGCCGGGCGGCCGGCCGCCGGTGGAGATCACCGCGGAGCCGCTGCCGGATCCGGCCCGGCCGGACGACCACAGCAACGACGGCAACACCACCCAGCAGCACCGCTGGAACATCAACAACAACCCGGCCGTCCTGGTGCACGAGGTCATGCACTACCTCGGCGCCAAAGAGGGCTACCACGCCGACCATCACCTGTTCAACACCCAGGACCGCCCGGGTGTCATGGGCCCCGAGGTCTACGACCTGCCGTCGACCGCGGCGGAGGCGGCCGCCGATCCGGGCCGGCCCACGACCTATCTCAACGACCACGATCTCCAGCTGATCGAGAACGTGTCGGAGACCGCCGGGCCGGTCCCGCGGACGGCTCCCGCACCGGCCTCAGCGGATCCGGGAACCCGTGGCGACGTGCACACGGATTCGCCGGCGCCGAAGCCGAGGGCGCCGATGCTGGGGGACAGGGGCAGTCGCGCGTTCCAGAACGCGCAGAACACCTATCAGTTCAAGCCGGTCGGCACTCCGGTCACGATCGGGCAGCTCGGCCCGCGTAATGCCGAGACCGCTGACAAGCCGGCCTACCTGGCCACGGTTCCGGTCACCCCGAACGACAACCTCCACGACCTGATCAACACGTACGCCCAAGGCTTCCGCCCCGGCACCGCCGACGGCCGCTTCGGACTCGTCATCGGCGTCAACGGCTTCACCCGCAACTTCTCCGACACCGAAATCCAGAACACCGTCGATCAGATCCGCACCCTCAACCCACCGTTCCCCGTCACCGTCATCGGCTTCTCCTGGAACAACACCCGCATCGGCCCCAACGACAACCCCGGCCAGGACACCATCCCGTACGCCGCCATCCGGGAAACCCTCGCCCGCCACCCCCACACCGAACAACTCCTGCACAACCTGCAGGACCAAGCCGACGGCAACCCCACCTTCCTGCACACCGGCGACGCCGACGTCGCCTCCATGACCCACCTGTTCAACAACGCCGACACCGCCATCACCAACCGCCCCGACATCCAGATCATCAGCGGCGGCTACACCTTCGACGCCGCGCCCTCTGCGGTGGCCGAGCGGGCCAATCACCGGGACCAGCAGGTCCGCAAAGCGATGGCGGGGGTGGACCCCCGCTCGGTCTACATGCCCGAACCCAACACGTTCCTGCGCGTCGACAACCGCAGCCTGGAAACCGACATCACGTTCGGCGTGCGCAACGACCCTCAGGGCGAACTGAAATACACGTCCAAGGAAGGCCGCGGACTCGCCCAGTCGGTCGCCCAGCAGCGCCTCTTCCAGGGCATGGATCCCCGTACCTTCGGCTCCTTCGATCCCGGCATCGCCATCCAGACGCAGGCCGGCCGGTTGTTGCAGAACTACGATCCGAGCAACCCGGACGGCATCCCGCAGAGCCACGCCGACGCCGAGACCTGGAAGAAACAGGTCCAGAACTACATCCAGACGTTCTATCCGGACATGGACGCGAACCAGGTCGAAGGCCTGACCCAGCTCGCGTTCAAGAGCGTCACCCCGATCAGCCCCACCACGCAGCAGAACATCGCCACCGAGCTGAAGAACAACCGCGGCTCGGGTACGAAGACGCTCATCCAGGTGGCCGCGGCGACACACTCCGCGCTGGCCGCCAATCCGCACACCCCATCGGCGGCTCCGCCTCCGCCGGCGCCGCCACCGGCCACCACGGTCGAGGTCCCGTCGTTCACGCCGATCCGGGTGGAGGGTGGCCGTAACAGCGCGTTCGACACGCTCACCCAGGAGTCCCGGGAGGTCACGCCGGCCAACTACCGTCAGACGACGATCGAGCTCAAGAATGACGGCGTACCGCTGAGCTTCGTCGTCAACGCGATGATGCCCGCCGCCGACATCCACCAGATCCCCGCCGTCATCGCCTCGATCACCGACGGCCTCGACGACAACACCAAGGTCGCCTTCGTCTTCGGCATCAACACCACCGCCGAAACCCCCGACCAGAACTTCCAGGACACCATCGCCGAAGCCACCCGCCTCATCCAGGACCTCGACGTCCCGGTCGCGGTCAACGGCTACGCCGTCGGCACCAAGAACGACAAATTCCCCTACGGCCGTACGCGCAACCAAGTCCTGCGCGACCCCGACACCACCGCCGTCATCCAAGGACTAGCCGCCGACGACACCTACCCCTATCTGTCCATCCAGGACTTCGACACCGGCGCCCGCACACTGGCCGACGGCACCCACATCTTCGACCACCTGGAGACCCGGACCCGCGGCGACGCCGACTCCCCCGCCCGCCCGATGATGATCTCCGGCGGCTACCGCGTCGGCGACCCCGATCAACTCGTCCAGCGCACCCGCGAACGCCTGGAGAGCCGGCGAGGTGAGCACGAGACCCGGATCGCCGAGCTGACCGGCCGCCCCGACGCCGCCGCGGAACTCGATGTCGAACGGCAGAAGCTGCGCGGTGTCGAGAAGGGCATCGACAAGCTCGCCACCGAAGCCGGCCGGCAACAGTTCGTCCACGACTTCAGCACCGCCGTCGACGAAGACATGCGCTCCCGCGACCGGCAGGCAGGCATCCACGCCATGCTGCCGTACTCACCCGAACCCAACCTCTTCATCGACGGCCTGCTCACCCTCGGCCGCCCCGACATCCGCTTCGGCGACGCCGGCGCCGAGTTCCTGATGCTCAGCGAGACCCTGCACGACACGTACGGGCTCGAACTCGCCAATGCGCACGGGGCGCCGACCCTGGCCGACCTGGACGACGACGTGCTCACCACCGAGGTGCAGGTCGACTCGCAGAACAACCGGCACCCCGACCGTGACCAGGCCTTCCTCACCGACTTCGTCGGCGCGGCCACCCCCACCGACCTGTCCCGCCTCGCCGCCGACTTCGCGGCCGGCAACTTCCTGCCCCAGTCGCACGCCGTGCCGACCACCGTCAACCGGCAGCTGTTCAACACCGAGGGCACCGGGTTCAAGGAGTACAAGGCCGAGCTGCGGCATCCGCGGAAAGCGCCCGCCGTGCCGTTCACCACGCCCGCGAGTGAGTCCCGGACGTGGCAGGGGTCGCTGTCGGCCCGTCAGCTCAAGCAGCTCGGCGCGCAACCGCACAACCGGATGCTGCGGACCATCTCGCAGCCCGCCACCGAGGGTGCCGGACCCGAGCTGGATCCGTCGAAGCCGGCCCGGACCATCGGTGTGCCGGACGGTCAGCGGCTGGTCGCCGCGCACCTGGTCGCCACCTCCAACGACTCCGGCACGATCCAGCAGCAGTTCGACGCGGCGGCGGTGATGAACGGCCGTGGTGGGCTCAGCCTGCAACCGGGCTCGCTCTACCACGCCATCGCGGCCGCCCGGCCCGGCGCCGATCCGGCGGTCCTGCGCACCGACACGATCACCGCCGGCCGTGACCGGATGTCGCTGGAGACCGCTGTCGAGATGCGGCAGGCCGGGCCGTACGACAACGCGCACTTCGTCCGGGCGGCCCTGGCCCCGGACGTCCCGGCCACCACCCGGCGCACCGATCCACTCGACGCCGCCGAGATCGCCCGCATCGCCGCCGCACACGACGTCGTCGAACTCGCCGCCGCCACCGGCACCAAGGTCCAGCTCACCATCCACGACGACAGCGGCAACCCACCACGGACCCACCCGGTCCGGGGCGCCCGGCCCCTCGGCAGTTTGGAGCTCAAGCGCACGATCGACGCGCAGGGCCGGGTGTCCTACTCGCCGATGTCCCCCGATCCGGGCCGGTACCGGTTCGCCCCGGACCCGGCCACCGAGACGCCCGCGGAGGTCTCGCCACGACGGGTCGGCGCCGGTCTGCTGCTGGCCGGCCCGGACGACACCGCCACACCGGTGATCGCCGCGAAGTTCCCGCCCGCCGCGGACCGCTTCCACGTCTTCGCGCACGCCGACAGCACCAGCCTGCACGTCGGCGCCGAACGGGTGAGCCCGGAGCAGCTCGCCGCGATGATCCGGGCGAACCCGGACTGGCACGGGCAGCCGGTCGTGCTGGTCGCCTGTGACACCGGTGTCGACGCGCGGGACGGCTTCGCGGCACGGCTGGCGAGACAGCTGCCCGGCACCCGGATCGTCGCGCCCCGGGGCACGGCCTTCGCCGGCGCGGGCGGCCACGTGGTGGTCTCGGACGCCGACACCTACGACGAGTTCGGCCTGCCGGTGCCGGGTGCGGTGACCGCGGACAGCCGGTGGTTGTCGCTGGTCGCCGGCCCGGACACCGCGGTGACGGTCACCGAGCTCGGTCAGGTGCTGAGCCCGGCCACCCCGATCGGGGAGCCGGACCCGGAGGGTCTCGCCGCGGTGATCGACGGGTACGCCGCGCTCACCGTCGCCGATCTGGACGAGTTCGCCCCCGACGCGCAGCGGATCGTGGACCGCATCGGCGGGGTCCTGCCGCTGACCGAGAACGCCCGGCAGTGGCACGACGAGGCGGCCGAGCTGGCCGCGACGGCCGAGACGATGCTGTCGGACATCGGGGCCGGGATCACCGGGATCGACCGGCCCGGCGACGCCCGCCGGGACCGGACGGTCCAGCGGTCCCTCGCCCAGGCCCGTCACGAGCGTGACGTGGTCGACGGTTTCCGGGACAGCGCCGTCCAGGCCCGTACCGTGGCCGCGCGGACGCTCGGCGAGCTGGAGTCGCTCGGTGAGATCGGTCAGCGGTTCCAGCACGTGCTGACCCAGAGCCGCCGGTATGCGGCACAGGCCGCCGAGGCCGCCCGTACCGCGCAGCAGGCCCTTCGGGAGCTGGCCGCCACCGCGCCCGACCGGGTGCAGCAGCGTGCCCTGCTGCACCTGACCATGGCCGAGGCGTTCGCCCGGTCGAACTTCGCCGCGGCGTCCGCCCGCCAGGCCCGCGACGAGGCGGTGGCGCTCGCCGCGGAGTTCCGGCGCGGACCGCTCGCCGCAGCGCCGGACACCGTCGCCGCCCGGTTCGAGGACACCCGCGCCGTGGTCACCGGCGTCCTGGAGCGGGAGGCCGCGGCCCTCGGCGCGTACGAGCGTGCGGTCCACCGCATCGAGGACGCCGCCGACCGGCTGGCCGACCTGAACGAGCGCCCGCCCGCGCCGGCCCCGGCGCCGGAGACCGCCCCGGAGCCCACGCCGCAGCCGGCGGCGCCCGTGCAGAGGGCCGCGGCGAAGGACGGCGTCCTGCCCACCCCGGCGGGGATCCGCGAGAAGCTGCCGCGGTATCTGCTCGACAGCCACACCCTCGGCATCGCCGAGCAGCTGCGCGCCACCGGGAATCTGGCCCTGGACGCCGCGCTGCGCACTTTCGGCGTCCGTCTGCCCGACGACGTGATCCGCGACGTGCAGAACGACGCCGTCGACGACATCGACCAGTTCCTCGGCGAGGGCCGGCCCTATCCGGTCACCGTCGGCGGCCGGCCGGCCGAGCTGCGGGTGACGGCCGTCCTGGACTGGGACGCCATGAGCGTCGACCGGGTACGGGACACCCCCGGCAAGCTGAGCTCCAAGGTCCAGGAGACCGTCACCCACACGCTCAAGCACAACCGCGACCGGCGGCTCGAACCGAAGGCGACGGTCAGCGCCGCACCGGGCCTGGTCATCGGGGTGGGTGGGGCGCTGCCGCTCGCGCCGTCGGTCGACCACTCGACCGCGCACAAGAGCAGGTACACGTCCACCACCACGGTCAAGGTCGCCGACCTGGCCGAGGTCGAGGTGCCGATCCGGTTCGTCGCGACGTTGTCGGTGCCGGGACAGCCGGCGCCCGATCCGGTCGAGGCCACCGGCACCGTCGCGCTCGGCGTGCCGACGACGTTGACGAGGCCGGCGTCGGACGACCTGGCCGACTCCGCCGCGACGCTGAGCGCGCCGGTCCCGGCACGGTTCGGCGTGGAGAGCGTGCAGAGCCGGCACAGCCTGCCCGGCGAGACCTTCTTCGACCAGGTCGAGGCGCTGCTCATCGCGGACGGCATGGGCGACCTGGTCCGGGTCGGCGCGCCCGGCCGCCCGGTGATCCAGCAGCTGTTCAGCGCGGCCGGCTTCTCGGGCAACCTGGCGAAGATGGTGGTGACCGATCCGGACGACCGGCACGGCGGCTGGGTGCGCTCCGGTGCGCTGCCGCGGGCCGCGCAGAAGGGACCGCGACGGTACTTCCCGGGCCGGAGCCAGCAGATCGAGGTACGGCTGGTCGCCCGCGGCCTGGACGAGGTGCAGGGTGTCGACGACGCCGCGCACACCGACACGTCCGCGCTGTCCGGGGAGAGCACCGACACCAACGCCGCCAAGCGCCTGTGGAATCTGTGGGGCAGTGTCGGTGGTGGCGCCGACGTGTCCCCGCTGAGCCTGGTCATCGCGCCGCGGCTGGCCGGCAGCCACGAGCGCGGTTTCACCCAGTCGATCGTCGAGCAGACCGGCACGAAGCAGACCCTGACGGCCACCGCTCCCGGCGTGCGCTACCGGGGGCAGTACAGCGTGCAGGTGCGGGTCCTGGGCCGCCGGCCGAAGACGCTGTCCGGGCTGGTGGAGACGTTCCAGTGGACGACCCGGGACCGGCTGCGCGACACCGCCCTGGACCCGGACACGCGCGGGCGGGCCGAGGCGTGGCACGGCCGGACCGGGACGGACCGTACCCATTACGCGCCGGCCCGCATCGAGCGCGGCGAGTCGTTCGGTGGCGCGTTCCTCACCCGGCTCGGTGACGGCGGGCTCTACGACGCCGTCGCGGACGCCGTCCGGTCGGTGCCCGGCACCGGTGGCTTCCGGCTGCCCACCGCGGACGAGTTGCTGCGCCACTTCGACGACCCGGAGTTCGCGCGCGGGCTGAGCCCGGAGGTGCAGACGGCGCTGGCCCGGGACGCGGACACACGTACCCAGCTCTCCCCCGACCAGCTGCGTCATCTGGCGAACCGGATCGTCGGCCCCGGTCTGAAGATCCCCCTGATCCGGACCGGCACGTTCGTCGACCGCACCACCGTGGTCACCATCCAGGGCCGGTTGAGCGGCCTGTCCGACGGTGAGGTGATCGATCGTGGCCCGACCGGGACGTCGGACAAGAAGCGCAGCCGGTCCACCGTCACCGGGACCGTGGACACCAGCCGGTCGGTGGAGCTGAGCCTGGAGGCGCGCGTGTTCGGCCCGGTCGGCCGGGCCGCGTCGACACTGCTCGGCGGGCCCCGTGCCGGGGTGAGCTGGGGCGCCACCGACGAACACGGGCTCACCGGCGGGTACGCGGCGGAGAGCAGTTACGGCCCGGCCCTGGACGACGAGGGCAAGCCCACCGGCGTCCGGCTGCGCGAGTTCGCCGGCAGCCTCGACGTCACCATCACGACGCACACGTTCGTGCGGGCCAACCAGACCGGCCGGTCGCTGTCCGTCGGCTCGTACGGCCGTGGGCTGCCCGCCACGATCGGCAGCATGCGTCAGGCGCCGCGCACCCGGCGGCTCGACGTGCGCATGCTGGTGCCGGAGAACCAGGTCTCCCGGCGCCCGCCGCACGCCCGGCCCGGGCCGTCCTGGCAGGAGGCGGAACGCATCGAGCATCCCCTGCCGATCGGTCTGCTGACCGGCGGTTACCCACACCCGCTCGACAGCCGCCGGGTGGTGTCGTTCCTCGGCGCGGAGCGTCTGCAGGAGGCGGTGATCGAGACGCTCGCCGAGGCGAGCGAGGATCCGATCTACACGTTCGAGGACGGGCGGATCTCCACCGTCATCGCCGACGAGCTGTCGCCGGAGCGTCTGACCGGCGACGCCCAGCTGTTCAGCCGTCCGCTGACACTGAGCAACCTGTGGCACGGGCGGCGGGCCGGCGACGCCACCGCCGAGGTGCGGATCCGGCTGACCCCGACCAGGCCCCGGGTGCTGGACGACGCCGAGTTCGCCCGGATCAAGCGGACCTTCGCCAGCGGCTCGTCCAGCAAGAGCCGGCACGGCCGGTCGATCGAGCTGAGCGCCTCGGTCTCCGGTACGGCCGTGGCGCGCGGGGACCGTCTGGACCACGGCGGCAGCACCGGCACGCCCGGCGCGGCCGTCACGCTGGCGGTCACCCCGTGGCGGCGGGTCTGGGGCACGGTCCGGGAGCAGAGCCTCGCCGGCGTCTCCAAGCTGCGGGTCACCGGCCGGCCGGAGCGTGAGCTGATGGTGCAGGTCGACGTGGACGCCGAGATCGTCGCCGAGGCGCGGCACGACAGCAACATGCCGCTGCGGCTGTGGCCGGCCTCGCCGACCCGCCGGGCCGGCCGCCGGGTCCCCCTGCACCGGTCGGTGGTCATTCCGATGACCGTCGACGAGCTGACCGCGATGCGGGAGCAGGACCGGCTCCGCGACCAGCAGATCTCCGACGTGCGCCGGCAGTTGCAACACGCGGAGCGGGCGGAGGCCCAGCGCGCCGAGCACCACGAGCAGCGCACCCGGCTGTCCGAGGCGCAGACCGGTGAGCGCCGCAACCTGCTGCGGCGCCAGCGCGCCGAGGCCAACGACGCCGTGGGGCACACCGGTCCCACCGGTCTGCCCGCCCGTCACCGGCAGGAACTGGACCGGCTGACCGCCGAGCACACCGACGCCACCCGGCGGCTGTACGAGGCGCAGGCGCAGGAACGTGACATCCTCGCCGCCCACCAGCAGGCCGAGCGCGACCTGGTCCGCGAGGCACGGGAGCAGCAGGCCCGCGAGGCCGCCGCCACGGACGTCCCGGCCGAGGTGAGCCTGCCGGAGTTCCGGCCCGGTCCGCAGCGGTCGCTGGGCATCGGCGGTGTCGTCACCCCGGTCGACCTCAGTGGCCGTATCCCCCGGCTGCGGCGCCGGCTGGCCGAGGCCGCCGGCGAGGATCTGGCCCACGCCCTCTTCCCCGTCGAGCTGGGGCGCAGCGCGTACGACAACGTCCGTGGCCTGGCCGCCGGCAGCTTCATCGGCGCCGCGAACCTGCATCTGGCCAGCGCTCTCAACGGCGGCCGGACCGAGACGGTACGGATGGAACGGCGCTTCCGCGGAGCGACCTACCAGGTGACGCTGACCGCCGAGCCGGTGCACGAGCCGCGGTTCACCGGCATCACCCTGGTCGACGAGCTGTCGATCACCGACCGCACCACGATCGGCGAGTCGGACACCGCGTCGGCGTCCCGGACCGTGGGGTCGGTGACGGTGGGCGTGCGCGCCCAGGGCACCGAGACCGACCGGGTCGACGGCGACGCCACGGACACCACCGGCCACGGCCCGACGAGCGCCACCGTCGGGGGCGGCCTGACCGGCACCGTCAACCTGGACGAGCGCGCCACCAAGCAGACCCACGGCCGCGAGCACACCGTCGAGCAGTCGCTGACCACCACCGGGCCGGTGCCGACCTACCAGGGCGGCATGCGCTTCACCCTGACCGTCGAGGGCCCCGGCCTGCCGCCGGAGGGCGTGTCGGTGCAGGACGTCCACGAGGTGACCGCGCTGTCGGCCTCCGAGGGCCGGCCGCTCGCGGTGTCCGATCCGGTCACGTCGATCCCGGTGGCGCAGACCTCCGGCCCGGCCCGGCGGATGTGGCGCGAGGCCCACGGCTTCGACCGGCTGCCCGAGCCCGGCCGTTTCGCGGTCGAGGACGTGCTGGTCGACCTGCCGGACCTGCACGAGGCGGCGGCGCAGGCGCTGACCGCGTCGGGCGTACGGGTCGACGGCGAGACCCGCGCCGCGATCCGGAACAGCCTGACCGTCACCCAGGCCAAGGCCCTGCCCGCGATGCAGGGTGGTGTCCTGCACCTGCCGATGCCGACGTCGCTGGGCCGTGACCTGTTCCTCGACGCCCGGCTGGTGGCCCGGCCGAAGGTGCTGCGCACCGACGCCGACGTCACGATCGGCGGCGCGGCGAAACGCAACCGCGACGACAAGTTCGAGAACACCGCCGGGCACTCGTTCACGCTGCGGATGACCGGGCCGATGGTCACCGCCGGCGCCAACCACCCGGGCGGCGCGAGCCGGATCGGCGAACGGGAGACCTTCCACGCGGTCAGCGGCACCACCTTCGTCGAGCAGCCGCTCTACCGCACCGACGCCGCGTCGGTGGTCAAGGACGAGGGCACGCGCGACACGGCCAAGATCACCCAGAAGCCGGGCGAGCGTACGGACGACGACAACGACCTGACCCAGGCCCTGGAGTACGGGGTGGAGTTCCGTTTCGTCGCCCGTTCCCGGGACCGGGCGGGCCGGCATCGCGGCGGCACCGAGGTACGGGTCCCGGGCGGCTACGTGATCCGGATGGACGAGGCGTCGGCCACCGCCCGTACCGGCCGGGAGGTGCCGCCGGGTGTCCGCGCCACGGCGACCGCGGTGGCCGCCGCCGGCAAGGCCTGGTCCGAGGCGGCGGCGGCACTCGACGCCGTCACCGCACGCCGCGAGCCGGCGGCCGAGGCCGAGCAGGCGTACCGGGACGCCGAGCAGGCGTGGTGGGAGGCGTACCGGGCGCACGAGGCCGAGGTGGCCCGGCCGGACGACCCGGAACTGCCCGCCACGCTGAGCATCGACGACGTGGTGACCGTGCCGCTGATCAACGCGCGCGGTGAGCTGGTCGGGCACGGCTTCCCCAGCCGCGACGGCGACGCGACGACGATGCCCCGGTTCGCGGCCGCGGTGGACGACGCCGACCTGGGCACGTACCGCCGTTTCGAGGAGGGTCCCGGGTCCGCGCACACCGACGAGGCGACGCCGTGGACCGGCCGCCCGGTCTACTTCGACGTGCACGGGGATCAGCGCGGCTTCGCCGTCACGCTGCGCGACGGGCGGGAGCTGAGCCTGTCCGGCACGCAGTTCGCGCGGCTCGCGGCGCAGGCCACGTCGCTGCGGGAGGCCCGTAACGGCCCGCGGTCGCCCGTCGTGCTGCTCTCCTGTGACGTGGCCGCGTTGCAGGAGCGCGGCGGCGCCGCCTTCGACTTCCGGGAGCAGCTGCGCGAGAGTCACCTGGGTGAGACGTACGCGTCCACCACCCGCACGTACACCAATCCGGTGGGGCAGGGCCAGGTGCACGTGGCTGTCGGCGACGGTGGGCGTTTCGTCCGGTTCGGTGACGTCCCGCGCCGGCGGGTCGGATTCGCCGCCGAACCGCCCCGGACGGCCCGGTCCGCGGACCCGGCCGAGGATGTCTGGACCGACCGGGCCCGGCCGTCGATCCCACCGGACCCACGGCTGCCGATCGTCGACAACGTGTCGATCCACGAGGTCATCCACGACAGCCGGCGCGACCGGTACGGCGACACCTTCGGCCTGTTCTTCCCCCTGGACGTGCCGACCGATCGATGGATGCGGCGGGCCGCCGGCTACGCGTACGCCGACGTCTACCACGTCCCGAACCGGTACTATCCGGGCACCTACGACCGGGTCCCGGTGCCCTGGGCCGGTTTCACCGTGCCGCCCCGGACGGTGAACGCGGTCAGCTCCGGCTCGGGCTTCGCCGTCATCCGTCTGCGCAACGGCCGTCTGGTGCAGGTCGGCGGGGCCACCCTGGCCCGGCTGGCGGTCGAGGCGGGGCTCTACGACGGGCCGGGCGGCGCTGACGCGTCGGTCGTGCTGTGGGGTGGCTTCCAGGGCCGCGACCACGCCCCGGGCGGTCTCGCGAACGACTTCGCCCAGTACGTGTACGAGCAGGCCGGTCACGAGGCGCCGGTCTTCGCGCCGGACGCGATGACCGACTTCACCGGGTTCGCCGGTGTGGTGCTGCCCCAGGGCGGCTCGTTCCAGCGCTACCGGCCGGCCGCGTTCGACCTGGAGATCGAGAGCGTCACCGCGACCAGCGTCGTGTCCGATTCGCCCAGCGACGACACGGTCGTGCCGGAGGCTCCGGCCGAGCCCACGCCGCCGTCGCGCGTGCTGTCCGGCCCGGACGGGAACCCGGCGGTCTTCTCGGCCGTCACCGACCCGCAACTGTCGCGGGAGGTCGTCGCGTTCGCCGGGGACCTGCGGGATCCGGGGATGCGGCGCATCGTCCTGGAGACGTCGCTGGGTGGCGGGCAGGTCGACCGTCAGATGCTCGGCTCGCCGTGGGCCGCCGACGCGCATCGCGAGGCGGGGCGTCCGGTCACGGTGTTCTTGCAACGGTCGGCGGACGGCGCCGGCTTCTCGGTGAGTTCCCCGGACGGCACGCCCCGTACGGTCCGGCCCCGGGACCTGGCCCGGCATCTGGCCGGCGACCCCGGTTTCCGATCGCTGGACACCTCCGCCTTCAACCGGCCGCTGGTGCTGGTGGTGCTCGGCCGTAACGGCGGTCTGACCGACACCGAGGCCGGGCAGATCCTCGAGGGCCAGATCGAGACCGGCGGTTACCGGCGGATCTTCTTCCCGCGCGGCGCCGACGTGACGGTGCGCGTGGGCGTACGGCCCTCCGACGGCACCGTCCTGACCCTCAGCGAAGGCGCGTTCGCCCTGGCACGTCCCCCGCGGCTGGACGACTTCGAGGTTGCCGCGATGCCCGGCGACCGGGGCCTCGTGCTGCCGACCGGACAGCCGGGCGATGTCACCGCCGGCGCGCTGCTGCACCCGGGGCCGCGCGGAGGGCGGGACTTCGGCATCGCGGTGAACGGCGACGGCACCCGGGTGTGGGCCAGGCCGCCGCAGGGCCGCCCGGTCGAACTGACCGGATCCGAGCTGGGCCGGATGCTGGCCACGCACCCGTCGGTCGACCGGGTCGTCACGACCGAGCCGGACACCGGCCTGGTCGTCGTCTCGCCGCGGGCCGGCGGCGTGGACCTGCCCGGCAACGTGGGCCGGGACCTGGCCGACGCGCTGCCGATCGACCCGGAGATCCGTGCGGTCTGGGCGGTTCCCGGGGACGTACGGTGGCAGCCCGGCGGCCGTCTCGACGTCTCCGGTGACGCCCGCCCGGTCCGGGTGGCCGCGGGACGGTTCGGCGCCGGCAGCGGCACCACCGACTTCGACTCCCGGCCGCCGGCGTCCGCGCCGCCGCCACCGGTGTCCCCGCCGGCCGCCCGCCCGCCCGTCGTCGGGTTCGGCGCCCGCCGGCTCAGCGACCGGGCCGGCGCCACCGTCGGCTACTCGGCGGTCACCGCCGCACGGCACGCCGACGTCGCGGCGTTCGCCGCCGGCCTGCGCCCCGGCACGCTGGGCTCGCTGCTGCCCGCCGGCACGCCGTGGGCGGCGGGCACGGACCGGCCGGGCGCCCGCCCGCTCGCCGTCTTCGTCGAGCGCGCGCCGAACGGGCGCGACTTCCTGGTCCCCGGCGCCGACGGCACCGAGCGGCGGGTCCGGCCGGCCGACCTGATGCGGCACCTGTACCGGGAGACCGGGTTCGCGTCGGTCGACGACCCGGACTGGGCGGCGCCGATCCTGCTGGTCGTCCTCGGATCCCCGGCCGGGGTCGGTGACCGGGAGGCCGCCGAGATCAGTGACGGCCTGGTCGACGAGGGCTACCGCCCGATCTACGCGCCCACCGGCGACCGGGCCCGGATCACACTGACGCCCTCGGCCGACGGATCGCCGCTGACCGTGACCGGCGGCGGGTTCGCCCTGCTGGCCGAGCCCGGGCTGCCCGACCTGGACCTGCGCCGGCTGCCCGGCGGCCGCGGCCTGGCGTTGCCCCTGCACCGGCACCCGGGCGACCTGGTCCCGCTGGCCATGGTGTCCGGTTCCGGGCGGGGGCGCGCGCCGTTCGTGATCGCGGTCAACGGTGACGGCGACCGGGTCTGGGCGATGACCTTCGGCAACCGCAAGCTGGAGCTGACCGGCGCGGCGCTCGGCCGGATCGTCGCGCGGCATCCGGCGCTGCACCGGGCGCTCGCCGACGACCCCGGTCTGCGGGTGCTGCTCGCCTCGCCGGATTCGGCACGGGCCGGTCTGGGCCGCGACTTCGGCCGGGGCCTGGGGCTGGATCCCGCCCGCCATCAGGTGCTCGGCCTGCCCGGTCCGGTGGTCTGGAACGAGCACGGCCACCTGGAGGACGACGCCGACCTGGCGCCGGTCCCGGTCGACGGCAGCACCCCCGCGGCCGTCCCGGCGCCCGCGCCCGCACCGGCACCCGAGCCGGAGCCGGACACCACTCCGGGTGAGATCCTTCCGCCGAGGGAACTGCGCGACGCCACCGGCCGCGTCTTCGGGGTGAGCTACGCGAGAGACAGCGGGCCGGTCACGGCGTGGGCGGCCAGCAAGCCGCTGGAGTCCCACGGGACCGTCGACACCTACCCCGCCACCGCCGGCCGGGGCACCCCGGACCGCGCCACCGCGGGCTGGGCGGCGAGCCGCGGACGCCGGCCGTTCGTCATCCACCTCGACCGCTCGGACGGCGTCGAGGCGTCGGTGCCCACGGCCGGCGGCGGGCGGCGGGCGCTGCGCGGCGAGGACCTCATCAGGCTGGTCAACGGCACCGGCCTGCTCGACGTACGGGGCGCCGGCCCGGCCACCTCCCTGGTCCTGCTGTCCGCCTTCCCGGGCTCGCACACCGAGCCGGGCAACCTGGGCCACGACCTGATGGCGGCGGCGCAGCGCGTCTACGACTACCGCGGAGACCTGTACGCCCCACAGACCGCCCCGTCGTTCACCGGCGGCCGGCTGGCGCTGGACTTCGGCGGCGATTTCGCCCACTTCTTCGCGGCCCCGCCGGGGTTCTCACCGGACCCGTCCGGCGTCGACGACGCGCCGGAGCCCGCGCCCGAGCCCGAGCCGCAGCCGGGCGTCGACGAGAAGGCCGGCCTGGAGATCCTGGACGAGGAGCACCACTACGACCCACCGCTGTACACGCCGGCCGACTTCCAGCACCCGCTGCAGGGCAGTCCCGCCGCGCCGCCGCCGTCCTCGATGGTGGAGGCCCGGCCGGTCCTCGACCCGCTCGGTGAGGTCTTCGGCATCTCGCTGCTCACCCGCGGCGAGGACCGGGACCGGCTGCGCCTGTTCGCCCAGGACACCAGCTACTACGCGCTCGACACCGTGCGCGCCCCCGGCAAGGACAAGAAGAACAAGACCGTCCGGGCGCCGTGGGCCCGGGACTCGCCCAGGGAGGGCAACCGGCCGCTCTTCGTCTTCGTGCGCAACGGTTACCTGACTCAGGACTTCCAGATCCCCCGGCGCGACGGCACCGACGACCTGGTGGCGCCGCGCGATCTGGCCCGCGAACTGGCCCGTAACCCGGACTGGCAGAAGGTCGACGCCGGGCCGTTCAACCGGCCGATCGTCCTGGTCCTGGTCGGTGCCGCCGGCGCCCCCGACCCGAAACAGGTCGCCGAGGAGTTCCTGGACGGCATGATCGCCGTCGGCGGGTACCGCAAGGTCTACTACCCGACCGGTACGGCGTACCTGCAGAAGCATCACAGCGCCAGCCACCTCTACCTGGACAGCGGCGAGTACCGGATGGCCCGCGGCCCCCGCCCGGAGGACCTGACCGTGGAGACGCTGCCCGGCGGACGGGGAATCGTGCTGCCGCTGCCCGGTGATCCCGCCGACGTGGCCCCGGCCGTACGGTCCGCGTCCGCCTCGGCGCAGGGCGGCGCGTTCCTGGTGGGCGTGGCCGGTGACGGTCACCGGGTCTGGGCGGCCACCGGGAACGGCCGGCGCCGTGTCGAGCTGGACGGTGACGCGTTCGCCGAGGCGGTGGCCGGTCATGCCGCGCTGTCGCAGGCGCTGAGCGCGCCGCCGGCCGCGGGCATCCGGCTGGTGTCGCCGCTGGCCGGCGCCCGCAACGAGCTGGGATACACCGGCTACGACTTCGCGATCGGCCTGCAGCCGCCGGGCGGGCCGGTCACGGTCACCGCCACCTCCGGCGTCCTGCCGGTGGCCGGGCCCGCGCCGCGGGTGGCCGAGGTCCGGTTCGAGGAGGTCCGGTCCCTTCCGCTGGTCAGCGGGCAGTCCTACACCGGCCCGGTGGGCGCGTTCTTCCCGACGCCGGACGAATACCACACGCTCCTGCCGACCGAGACGGACAAGTGGCTGGCGAACGTCACGAACTACTCCATGGAGGTATGGGCGGACGAGGCCGGTTTCGCCTCGCCGAACAAAACACCGTGGGGCGACGCGCTGCCCGCCGTGGTCCGGTTCGGCTCGGCCGACGGCCGGACCATCCTGGTCCGCGATGCGGATGGTCTGGGCACGTCGATCACGGTCTCGGCCGACGCCGCCGGCCGGCTGGCCCTGGCCTCGAAGGCGTTCCTCGACGCCGCGGCGGAGGACAACGGTCACCTGATCACGAGCGCCTCGGCCACCGGCGCGAACCTGCGGCAGGTGCTGGTGCTGCTGCCGGCCGGCTTCTCCGACGCCGGCGCGAGCCAGGTCGCCGACAGCGTGCGCGACGACCTGCGGCGGCACGGCCTCTACCGGACGGTCCACACCGTCGTCGGCTCCCGGATGACCGAGTGGGGCCGGCTGACCCCGCCGACCTGGATCCGCACCGACCAACCGTCGCCGCTGATGCCGCGCGACGTCGAGATGAGGCCGCTGTACTACGCGGACCGGCAGCTCGCCGGCGTCACGCTGCCCGCGTCACTGGACGACCCCGCCCTCGACCGGCAGTTCGTCTTCAACGTCCGCCCCGGCGGACCGCTGACCTACACCAGTCACATCGGCGAGAGCAGCGTCGGCGCGCCCGAGTACGACCTGCGGCGCAAGGACGAGAAGTGGGACGCGCTGATCGTTGCGCACGGCATGAAGGCCGCGTTCTGGGTCCAGATGCGCAACGGGCGCAACCCCGACCGGTTCGGGGTCAACGGCGACGTGCTCGCCGACCTGCTGAACAACGGCCGCTACCTGGCCCGGTTCTCGCCGGACAAGTTCCGGGGATACCTCGGCGTGGTCTGCCACGTCGGCACCCAGACGTGGCCGGACGGCCCCGCCGCGGCCTTCGGGCGACGCCTTCACGAGCTGGGCGACAAGCGCGGCATCAGGGCCGGCAGCAACACCGTGTCGATGGGCTTCGTCGAGGGCACCCTGGGCGTCTACCGCGACGGCGTGTACTCGGCGTTCCCGCCCGCCGGTGTGGTGCACCCGACCGATCCGGCGGCGCCGGGCATCCTTCCGGTGCTGCCGCCGGTGAAGCGGCTAGGCCCGGCGCCGGACAACCAGAACCCGGACCGGAACGATCAGACTCCGGGCGTACGGTGGCGCGACGGTCTCGTCCTGGCCGACCTGCGGGTCATCGAGTACCTGGACGACGCCGGCCGGGTCAACGCGTTCGGGTTCCCGATCGGTGACGACATGGCGCAGCGGTTCCGGATCCTCTCCGAGGGGGCGGGCGCGCCGGACTACCGGTCCTTCCCGGGGCGCTTCGACGAGGGGTCGCCGGTGGTCCGCCCGGTGCCGTGGGCCGGGCAGCAGCCGCACTTCTCGCTGTTCGTGCCGCCGATGCGGGCCGGCGCCGGCGTCCGGGTGCTGCACCGCCGCGAGGGGATCATCGAGATCCCGCGGGCTCAGCTGGGCGCGCTGCTGGTGAAGGGCGGCGTATTGCGGATGCCCGGCGTCACCGCGTACACGCCGTTCGTGGTCTGGACCTCGCTGGCCGGCGCCGACCCGGACGCCGGGCCGATCCAGGAGATCGGCGACGCCCTGCGCGAGGGCGGCCACCGGGGACAGGTGTTCGGCCCGGGCACCGCTCTGAGGATGAGCGAGACCGGTGCGGCGCTCAACGACAACGGACGGATGCGGGCGTACGGGCGACCGCCGGGCGACGAGGCGGTCCCCGGCCCGGAAGCGGTCATGATGCCACCGGTGGAGACGGCCGTCGACGACACGGACGAGCAGGACTACCCGTGGCGTGCCGATGCCGCGTACCGGCCCACGCCGGTCCACACCCCGGAGCCGTCCGACGACGAGTCCGCCTCCGACGACGAGCCGGAATCCGAGGACGAGCCGGCCTTCCAGGACGAGGCGCCGGCTCAGTCGATCAACTACAACCCGCCGCCCCGGCCCGCCACCCCCACCGACGACTCCGAGAGCGAGCCCGAATCCGACCAGGAAGACGAGCCGGCACAGAGCGACACCGAGGACAGCGACGACGCGAGCGACGACGAACCCGCCGCCCCGCCGGTCTACCCGGACGAGCCACCGGCCCAGTCGATCAACTACAACCCGCCGCCCCGGCCCGCCACCCCCACCGACGACACCGAGAGCGAGCCAGAATCCGACCAGGAGGACGAGCCGGCGCAGAGCGAGGCCGAGGACAGCGAGGAGGATGCGGCGAGCGACGCCGAGGAATCCACGGTTCCGCCCGTCTTCCCGGACGAACCTGCCGCTCAGTCGATCAACTACAACCCGGTCCCGCAGCCTGCCCCACCCGCGGACGACGAGATCATCGTCGAGGAGGAGGAGAGCGACAACGAGATCATCGTCGAGGAGGAGGGGGAGGAGGACAGTGATGACGAGGCGGAGCCGGTGGCGAGCGAGCCGGAACCCGTCGTTCCCCCGGCGCCGCGGCACCAGGTGGTGCGGATCGTCGACCGGCGCGGCCGGCCGTACGGCTTCGGCATGCCCTACGGCGACCGTGACGCCGCGCAGATCGGCGACGAGGTCGGCAGAATCGACAGCGAGGAGCCCCAGACGTACGCCCGCCTCGACCGGCGTGGGCAGATGACGCTGTCCCGGGTGGTGCCGTGGGCGGGCCGGAACGCCGAGCGGCCGTTCTGGGTGGACACCCGCAACATGCTGCGCGACAGCGACCCGGACATGGACGTGGTGGCCAACTCGGCGAGCGGCACGCAGGTCGCCGATCTGCTGGTCAACACCGTCCCGGAGATGGTCGGCGACGCCCGCCGCAAGCCGATCGTGCTGCTCGTCGGCAACGCCGGGCACGGTGAGGACGACCCGGGCGCCCCGGCCCGGCGGTTCATCCGGCGGCTGCGGGAGCTGGGTCATCTCGGCACGGTCTACGGCCCGACCGGTGATCTGCGGTTCAAGCCGTCGTCGCGGCATCCGGAGAACTGGCTGCGCATCCAGGACGGCAAGTTCGTGCGGCTCGCGCCGTCGCAGAGGACAAGAAGGTAGGAAGGCGTGCCGGACGGGCAAGGGCGCGCGACGGGCGACCGGCCCGGTGTCCCGGGTGTGGTCGAATACGTTTCCGACGGATCAGGGAGCCGGGGGTGAGCGCAACGATGGTCGACCACGACGACGCCGTGGCGCGGGCCCATCGGGTGCTTCTCGGGCTCGCCGGCCGGGTGCCGGACGAGGTGCTGGCCGCCGCCCGGCTGCGGCTCGCCGAGGGGGTGCTGCCGGACCTGCGGGAGTCGGTGGCCCATCGGTTCTCGTTCGCCGCCTCGGCCGATCCGGGTGGTCCCGCGCTGCTGGACCTGTCCGCCGGTGACCTGGATCCGCTGGATCGGGCCGCCGCGGAGGCGGCTGCCGGGGAGAGCGGCGCACGTGCGTTGTGGCGGTCGTGGCGGATTCCCGCGACGGCCGCCCCGCCGGTCCGGGTCTACGTGCTGGAAGCGGGAGCCGCCGAGGCCACACTGCCACGGCTGACAGCGGCGGTGATGACGGCGCTGCTCGACGCGGGGCTCACCGCGCCGCAGGTCGAGACGTACCACAGCGATGTTGATCTCCTGCCCTGTCAGCACGCCGCCCGGGGAGCGTCCGCCCTGATCTGGACGCGGGACGAGCGCCCGCCGCCGCGGCTGGCCCGGGTCTTCGACCGGGGCGGCGCGGCCGGTGTGGGGTTCGACCCCGGCCACGAGCGCCTGTCCGGGGCCGAGCGGGACCGGGTCGCCGGTTATCTGGACGGCGGGGAGCCGATCCTGGCCACCACGAGGAGTGCCCCCGACGTCTTCGCGCCGGAGCTGGGGCCGATCGTGCCGGCCGGCTTCCGCACCGACGGCCGGTGGATCTGGACCGACACCGTCACCTACTACCTGCGGACATACTCGCTGGCCCCGGATGCCGAGTTGCTCGGCCACATCCGGGCCAACGACTACGCCGCCGTCGACGTGGACGCGGCCGCGGAGCACCGCGCGCTCGCCCTGCTGCTGACGCGCGGCTGATCGGAGAATCATGACTGACCAGCCGGACGAGTCGTATTTCCTGCTGATGGATCCGGAGTGGGAGCGGCGGGAGGGTGACGAGACGCCGCCGATGCGGTCGGTGGTCGGCCTGTGGCCGATGCACGCGGACGGCTCGATGGGCCGGTTCCGCAGCAATCCGGAGTACGTTCCGCTGCGCCCGGAGTCGCCGACCGACCCGATCGACGCGCTGCTGCGCCTGGCGATGCGCGGCGACGCCCGGATGGAGCAGGTGCAGCTGGTGCTCCGGGACACGCTGATCGACCTGGCGATGAACGGTGACGGCCGCCCTCTGGTGGTCCGCTCCCCCGACGACGTGCCGTGTGTGGTCGTCGCCACGTCGGGGCAGCATCAGCAGCGGGTGTTCGCGCCGGAGTGGCACCGGGTCGAGCTGGAGACGCTCGTCGAGCGGCTCGCCGACGGCATCGACGTCATGATCAACCCGAACGGCCCGGCGGCGGTCCGGCTCACCGGCGACTTCCTGCGGCACACCGCGCAGCTCAGCGACGAGCAGGTCGCCGAGTTGCAGGAGGTGTTCCGGGACGCCGAGGGCGTCACGATCGTTCCCTGGGAGATGGGCGCCCGATGAGCACGGAGAACTACTTCCTGCTGCTGGATCCGGACCGGGAGCCGGAGGGACCGTCGGCGGTCCCGGCGATCGAGGCGGTCATCGGGGTGTGGCCGGTGGCCGGGGACGGCGTCGTCGGCGCGTTCCGCGGCAACCCGGACTATCTTCCGCGGGACGCCGACGCGGTCGCCGATCCGCTGGACGCGCTGTTCCGGCTGGCCGTTCAGGGCCGGGCCGGGGCCGAGCAGATCCAGCTGGTCCTGCGTGACTCGCTGTTCGAGGTGGGGCTCAACGGCGACGGTCGCCCGCTGATCATGCGTTCGCCGGACGACGTGCCGTGCATGGTGATCGCCACCAGCGGCCCCCGCCGGGAGCAGGCCACCGCGCCGCAGTGGCGGCGGATCGATCTGACCGAGCTGGTGTCGCTGCTGCCGGACCGGGTGGACGTGCTGTTCAATCCGGGCAGCGTGCTGCCGTTCCGGCTGATCGGCGACTTCGTCCGGGAGGCGCTGCTGATGAGCGACGAGGAGATCACCGAGGCGTACGAGGCGGTCCGCGAGTCGCTGAGCGGCCGGAGCCTGGAGGTGGTGCCGTGGAGTCTCTGACCGACGGCCTGCCGGCCGGTGAGGCCGTGCTGCTGGTCGACCCGGAGTGGGAGAGCGACGAGGAGGGCGCCGAGCCGCCGATCGAGGCGGTCGTCGGGGTGTGGCCGGTCGGCCCGGACGGCACGACCGGCCGGTTCCGCAGCAACCCGGAGTACTTCCCGCATTTCGAGGAGTCCCCGTCCGATCCGGTCGACGCGATGCTGCGGCTCGCCCTGGACGGTGACACGGAGATGGCGCGGTTGCGGACGGTGCTGTGTGACTCGACGTTCGCGCTGGCGATGAACGGTGACGGCAACCCGCTGGTGGACCGCTCGCCCGACGACGTGCTGTGCGTGATCGTGGCGACCAGCGCGCCGCACCGGGCGCGGGTGGCCGCGCCGGACTGGCGGCTGACCGATCTCGATCAGCTGCTGGCGGTCACCGCCGCGGAGGGGTACGACGCGCTGGTCAACCCGGGCGGACCGGCCCCGGCCCGGCTGACCGTGGACTTCCTGCGGGAGACGGCCGGTGGTGCGGGCCAGGACTTGCCGGGTCCGCAGCGGGCCGTGGGGCGGGACGGCCGATGAGCGCCGGGATGCTGCATCTGCTCTGCCTGCGCGCCGCCGGCCGGATCCCCGACGACGAGCTGGCCGAGCTACGGGTGATGGTCGCCGACGGGGACCCGGTCGCCTGTGCCGGCCGTCTGCTCGGGGCCTTCCCGCAGGCGGCGGAGGAGATCGACGCGCTGGCCGGGCTGCTGCCGCCGGGCACGCCGCTGCCCGCGCCGGCCGCCGACGCCGATCTGGACGCGCCCGTGACGACGCCGTTCGTCCCGTTTCCGCCGGCCGATCTGCCGTACTACGCGGTGTCGGCGCCCACTGTCGTCGACGAGACCGCGGGTGGCGTGGTCGACGATCTGGATCACGCCCTGCTCGGCGTGCTGGACCTGCGGCGTACGACCGGGGTGTGGCGCTGCTGGCGGATCACCCTGGGGCCGGGCGACGAGGCGAGCGCGGTCCGGGTCTACCTGGTCGAGACGATGGAGTCCGTCGAGGAGCTGCCGGCGGTCGCCGTCCGCGGGCAGCGGGCGCTCGCGGCGGCCGGTCACGCCGCGCTGGTCGAGGTCTTCCAGCCGGGTCTGCCGCTCCCGTCCTACCAGTGGGCGGCCCGGTCCCGATCCGCCCTGATCTGGGCGCCGTGGCCGGCCGGTGAGGTGCGGCTGGCCGCCGACGGCCCGGCCTCGGTGCCGGTGGCCGACGACGACGTCCTGCCGGTGGTCACCTATCTGCGGTCGGCGCCGACCGTGGTGCCCGGCCTGCACACCGACGGCGAGTGGGTCTGGCCGGCGTCGGTGGCCGACCGGGTGCTCGACGAGGCCGCTCTGACCGATCCTGATCTGCTGGAGCATCTGCGGTCGCGTCTGCGCGAGCCGCACGACCCGGCGGACGCGGTCGCCGTCCACCGGGCGCTGGCCTCGCTGGTCCGGGCCGGGGTGGTCACCTGATGTCCGACGGTGAGCGGCTCCTGCCGCGCCTGCATCTGCTTCTGCTGCGGGTGGCGGGGTGGGCGCCGGACGAGGTCGTCTGCCTGCTGCGGGCCAGGCTCGCCGAGGGCCGGCTGTCCGAGGTCGCCCGCTCGCTGCTGAGCGTGGTGGTCGCCGGGCGGATCCCGATCCGTCCCGACGACGCCGGGCTGCTCGCCCGGATGCTGCCCGACGTACCGGAGATCGCGCTGCTCGCCGGCGCGGTCCCCGCGGACGGGACACAACGCCCGGCGTACGCCTTCGCCCCGGTTCTCGCTCCCGCTCACACGCCGCCTCCGGTGCTGGACCTGAGCGCCACCGTCGCGGTGAGTCCCGCGGATCACGCCGCGCGGCAGGCGCTCGGCCAGGTGGCGCACCCGCTCGGGCTGTGGCGTTCCTGGCGGTCCACGGCCGGGGGACGGCACGTCCCGGTCTACCTGGTGCACAGCGGGGCGGACGCCGCCGACCTGCCCGGCGCGGCCGACTGGATCCAGGGCGAGCTGGCCCGCGCCGGGGTCGGCGACCCGCAGGTCGAGGTGTGGGGTCCCGGGGTCGGCCTGCCGCCGTACCAGCGTCTGGCTCTGGGCCGTTCGGCCCTGCTCTGGGCCGCCGAGCCGGCGCGTCCGGTGACCGTGGCGCGGGTCTTCGACTCCTGGGATCCGGTCGGCGGCGGCCGGTTCGAGACCGATCATCCCCTGCTCGACGCCGGTGACGAGAGAGCCCGGGTGCTCGACTACCTGCGGCGGGGGCGGGTGCTGACCGCCACCACCGTCACCGAGCCGGACGTGTTCGATCCCGGGGCCGGCGGCGTGATCCCGATGAGCTTCCGCACCGACGGCACCTGGATCTGGACGGACGCGGTCATCCACTACCTGAACGCCTACGCGCTGAGCCCCGACGCGGAGCTGCTCGCCCACATCCGCGAGCGCGACCACGTCTTCACCGAGCCGTCCCCGGTCGCCGAGCACCGCGCGATGGTCGCGCTGACCGCGCCCGCGCCCTCGCCCTCGCCTTAGCTCGTCCGATGCGAGCACTGAAACGCCGACTGTCCGACATCGTCTACCGACGGATGATCGCCGACGCGAAACACCTCAAGACGGGCCCGGGAGGACACGTGGGGGCGACTCTGCAATCAAGCGCGGCCGACCCAAACCCCAAGATTGACACTTCGGAGAAGTCACTTCCCGGACCCGCCGAACCCCAGCCCAGAACACCGCTTCTCACCGCCTCTTGACACAGAGGGGTGCAGATCAGTGCACCTGACCTTGATGGCGCGGGGCCTGTCGAGGGGAATGTCCCGCCGGTTCGAGGCCGGGTGGGCGTGGGAGAACGAGTGGGTAGACCTGGCGAAGTCCGTGGTCGACTATTCATGCGTGTCAGAAGATGAGGCGTTCGTCGTAGCCGCCTTCGTGGCGGCACACCGCTGGTTGCCGCCGACCTCGTTTCGGGCCGCACACCTGCCGGCTGAGGTCGTCTCCGTAAGTGAATGCCTAACCGACTTCCATCCGCACGCCCAGCAGTCAATGCACACTCATCCATGGCACCTATCGCTCGACGACGCCCTCCACGCAGCCAGAGACACCGTCGACTGTGCCGCAGACGTGCCCCCCGAGCACGTCATCAAGCGGATTCTGAGGCGCATCACCTCTCCGGCGGTTGAGCATGCCGTTGCGCAAGGCGCCGTCCACACGCTGGCGATGAGCGTCCCGACCTCCGACGCTGCCGCCCTTCTCACCCTGGTGAAGAAATGCATGGGGGACTTCCCGGGCCCGTTCCAGGTGAATCTGGCCATGGGCGCAGCGCCGCCCATGGGTCAGGCTCTCGGATTCGAGGTGCTCGGGTTCGACGAGAGCCAATTCCACACCTGGCTCTGCTACGGCTGGCACATAGCCGCCGCCGATCGGCTCGACGTCCTCCCTGCCGCGCAAGGTCTGCTCAGCACTCTCGCCGAGGCGCGACTCGTCGCCGACATGGCGAACCAGGAGCGTGAATCCCCTGAGGAGTGCTGGTGGTTCCCGGCACTGATTACTCAGCACGATGTTCTCTTGTAGGGAAGGTTCAGCTTCTCGGAGTAGCAGCGTGGGGTCACCGCAACCCAAGCAGGATGAGCCACGCAACTTCTCCACGGCACGGGAGTTGTGCGGACGAATCAGCCGAAATTCGGTGGCTCGCACCCCTCTTGGGCGGGCAGGATGGCCGCCGTGAATGAGCAGGTGACAGGGAACGAATGCGAGCGGCAAGCCATCACCGATCACCTGCTTTCACTATCTTTGCCAGAACTTAGTGACGTTCTGCGCCATGTGTTGCCTTCGCACGCTGTTGACGAGGAGGAGCGTAACGGGCTGGCCCGGAAGCTCGTGTTGGCGGAGGTCACAGTCTTCGAAGACGGTATATCGAACACCGCCGACGATCGGGCAGTGCCTATCGAGGTAGTCGCCTGGCCGGATCGGGACTACTACGGCGGTGGATTCGGTCCAGAATCGGGCCTATTCGAGCAAGGCCGCTGTCGGCGATGCGGCGTTGACGTTACCTCTACCGCGAAGCAGGCCTTTTGCCCGATCTGTGGAGAACTTCGTCACCTGACCTGACATTTGTGGACCGCACTCACATCGGCCACGACAAGATGTAGGCCCGGAGGGCCGAACGCCGGTCGCGGCTGCGACATCTGGTCCGAGCGCGGACAGCGGCAGGAGAGTTGACCGGGATCGGGCCCGACGGGACGAACGCTATCGATCGCAACTACCTCGGAGTGGCATGCTCGATCCGTGCTGAAACAGTTGGACGACGGTCTCGAAATCACCGCTGAGCCCGGTCGTGGGAGTGTGCGCCTTCGTGCCGTCGAAAGGCCGTGGAACGACGAAGTCCTCGACTTCCTGTGCGAAATCGCCGACGCCGGTTTGAGTGCCACAAGGATGGTCCGCACGCTCGATGGGGACGCGCTGCCCACCTGGATGGCTGAGCTGGCGGAGTCATATGCCGGGTGGGAGGGCGTTCGCAGCTGGAATTCGCTGGAGCAGGACCTCCGCATCGAGGCGACCCACGACCAACGGGCCCATGTCTCACTTCGAATAGCCGTCCGCGGACCCCGAGGTTACGAGGCGGACGCTTGGGAAGCCTCCGCCTGCGTGCAACTGGATGCCGGCGAGGATATGAAGCGTTTCGCCGCTGAGCTGGCCGCCTTCTTCGCGTAGCCTCCCTGGACTCATCACTCGGATCGCCAAATGAGGACATCCCGAAGGAAGGCATTCCCTCGTATTCAGGAGCCCGCCGCAGGCCCGAGCGTTAGTCGCAGGGGTTCCTTGCCTTCGTCATGCAGCAGGCCGGACTGTTCAGCAGCAGTGAGACCGTCGCGGACATCCGCCTCGCTGACCAGGAGGCGTTTCGCCAGGTCTGGGATTGAGGTCTGTAGGGGTAGCTGGGGCGTCCATCGCAGTATCGCTTCCAAGTCTTGTGCGAGGAGTGCGCTGCTGACCGCCTCGCTACGTGCGAGCCACACGGGAGCCGCTACAGCCGTGTCAGGCCAGAATTGCAGTAACCAGTGAGAGCGGAAACCGGGGTGGAATCCGGGGCGTTCCCCGAGGCCTTCTCGTCGGAGGGCGATCCGAACGCGGAACCATTCGGCGTGGCCGAGCTCGAGGTCTACCTGATCGCCAGGGCCAGAGGTTACCGAGGCGAGAGATATCGTGCCGGAGCTTGACCGGTACGGTGTCTCAAGGGCCTCATCGAACTGCAGTTCGCCGGCAGGCGGCGGTTCGTCGTGCAGTTCGAGGCGCACGCGGTGACCGTCCAGGCCGGGGGCGTCAACGTAGATCCAGCCGGCACCTGAGCCGGCAAACGTGCCGTTCGGAGTATCGCCCCGGTCGCGGTAGTGCGGTATTTCCGGCTCCTCGTCGGGCCATTCGACGGCTGGGTCGTTCAAGACGAGGAGGCTGTACTCCGCTTGGTAGCCATCATCTTCGAACACCCGTAGAAGGCCCATACGATCAAGGTAGCGGAGGTCGCTGCTCAGCATCGCGCAAAGGCGGAGGCCGCAGAGTGAATGTGCCCAATGCGACGACGCACTCTCATCGGCAAGTGAGGATGTTCGGCGGTCATGCCTCCGAGCGGCGTTCATGCCTGTCGGCGATCGGTCCTCCACCGTCACGGAGTCGCCACTTACGATCCGGTTTCCTCACGCAAGCGCGATCGAAAATGCAGTACAGGAGGCGTGATCCCCGGGCATGCCTCGCGTTGCGAACACTCGACGTCTCGGTGATGCACGATCAATTCACCCGTGCAGACCTCTTTCCCTGGCCACCGCCCGGCAGCCATGATCCCGGCTGCCGGACGACTCCGTCGGCGGCGACCGCGTCGAAGTCCTCCGGCGACTCGGCGTACTTGCGCTCGAACGCGCCCGCAAGCGCCCCCTCCAGTCCATAGAAAGCATGGTTGAGCGCGTTCTCGAGATTGTCCTCGGACTCCCGGTCGGCGTTGACGAGTCGCCGGGTCAGGCCGGCAAGATCCGGTAAACCCAGGTAGTCGAAGGCGTCAGCGGCCAGCTCCACCTCCTCCGGGGAACTGGTATCCGACACCGCGGACACACCGCTGCTCATGATGCGTCCGTACGGCTTCGCCATGGCCTGCAGGTGTCGATCCCCGACGCCAGTGCCAGTGCCAGGTTCATCGGACCACGCGCGGATCCAGACCACGTCAGCCTCGGTGAGGACATACATCACGGCCGGAATCGCCCAGCCAGGGTAGGTACGCGGTTGGCGGGTGCCCCCGCCGGTGGCGGTGATGATTGCCGGTGTGCACTTGGCGTAGGCGACGTGTACCAGGTCACCGGGCGCCGGGAGTTCGTAGCGGCGGATCGGTTCGGCGGTGGCCCGGTCCAGTTGAGACAGTCTGGCGGCGCCGGCCCTGCGGAGGATGGCACGGCAGGTTGCGGGCGGCCGCGTTCGGTCAACGGAGCGTTGCGTGGGGCACAAGGACCTCCGGGTGAAACGGAACCTTCGACAAGCTCCACCTCACCCGAAGGTCCTCACGTCCAGAAAACCTAGTCCCAGGCGCAGTGGATGTGGGTCGCGTGGCCCTCGTCGCCCGGTCCCCTGACGTCGGTCGCGCCGTAGGCGGCGCAGGCGTTGCGGAAGGCCTGGTTGAACGGGTTGGAGGCGTTGACCGGGCTGCCGTTGAGCCGGTCGATGTCGAAGGCTCTCCCGGAGTAGTGGGGGGACGTCGTGCTGTGGTCGCCGCCGGCGATCGCGGTGATCCGGAAGCTGAGGCCGTTGATCAGGTGGATTCTCAGGATGGCCTCCAGCATCGTGCGCCGCAGGGTCACGTCCTTCTGGCCGACGTCACTGAAGGTGCTGGTCTTGGCCGGCATGCCGTTCGCTGTGTCGACGATGTTCTGCCGGGCCGTGGACGCCGGGTCGGGCTGGCCGCCCACGTGGAAGGTCAGCTGTTCGGTTCCGGGGATGTCCCGGATGAAGGCCGCCGGGTTGTACGCCGCAAGTCCGCTGCCGAACTCCCCCGATCCCACCGACACCCGCAGTGTGGGGGTGCCCAGGCCGACGCACGGCGACAGGTAGCGTTGCGGCGCGGCGAGGGCGAAGCAGCCGCCCCAGGGCGCCCCGTTCAGCGTCTGCAGCACCAGGTCGAACCCGATCTCCAGCTGCCGTCCGCCGTCGAAGAGCCGCCCGTCGATCAACACGGCGCCCTGGCTGCCGCCGTAGTAGGAGTTGGCGAAGGAGAACACCGGCGCCGCGGCGACGACCTGGTTGCTGGTCTGCACGCCGCCGGTCCGGTCGATCAGGTAGGCCTGGCCCGCGCCCGCGAGGTAGAAGTTGCACAGGATCTCGGCCAGATAGTCGACCCGTGACAACGCGGTGCCGTTCGGGGTCACGATCCGGCTGATGTACGGCACACAGACCAGGCCGCCCGGGGGATCGTCCGGCCCGGCCTCGACGGTGCGCGGGGCGGGGCCGGTGCGCTGTCGGCCGAGCGTGATCCCCTGGCCGGCCGGCGTACCGGCCAGGGAGCGCCCGGCCCCGGCGCGCAGGCCCGTCGCCGGGGCCGTGACGGACACTCCGGGCCGGGCCGTCGCTGTCCGGCCGGGCACCGAGGGCGTGGCCTGGTCGCCGGCCGCGCGGGCGTGCGCCGCACCGCCGGTGAGCGCCACCACCAGAGTCGTCGCGAGTGCCAGCGCGCCGCCGAGACGCCGCCTTCTCCGTGTTCGCATGTCGTCCTCCACGAGATCGTCGTCCCGTAACGGTCTCGGCGTCCGCTGGACGGCAACTGGACCGCGACTGGACGTCCGGGTCCACCGAGGCGTGGCCGGGTACGAACGGGTCCGCTTGCGGTTCGTTGGGGCACGGCGGCGCGCCCGGGTCCGCACGCGCGCGTACCGGCGTGGTCGAATGCCGGAATGACCGACCAGGACCGGCTCCACACCGCCTTGCTGAACCTCGGCGGCCGGGTCCCCGACGCGATGCTGGCCGAGGCCAGGCTCCGGCTCGCCGACACCGGCACGGTGTCGGTTCCGCACCCGGAGAGCACTGTCGAGCTGGCGTTCACGTTCACCGTCTCCCAGCCGGGCAAGCGTGCTTTCAGCGGGCAGGCGCCGCCCCTGGTCGACCTGATCGGCCGGGCCGGCCTGATGGAAGGGCCCGATCAGGTCGCGGTACGCACGGTCGCCGATCTGCCCGGGGCGGTGGCCCTGTGGCGCAGCTGGCGGATCGCCCCGGACTGGGCGGCGCACGTGATCCCGCCGGCCGCGGTCTACGTCCTGGAGACGACGGGCGCACCGGCCACGGCGGCGGCCACCGTGATGCGGGCGCTGGCCGCGGCCGGGATCACGGCGCCTCTGGTCGAGGTGTATGTCACCGGTGAGAAGCTGCCGCCGTATCAGGCCGCGGCCCGCAACTCCAGCGCGCTGCTGTGGGCCGACCGGGACGCCGCACCGCTGCGGGTCGCGCGGGTCTTCGACGTCGTGGACGATGCGGGCGCCCGTTTCGACGACGGGCACGAGCGGCTGTCCGGCGAGGATCTCGCACGAGTAGTGGCCTATCTGGACGCGGGCGCCCCGGTGCTGGCCACCACGTCCCGGACGATCGACGTGGTGCGTCCGGATCGCGGCGAGGTGGTTCCGATGACGTATCGCACCGACGGCCGGTGGTTGTGGCCCGAGTCGGTCGCCTATTACACCCGGGAGTACGGTCTGGCGCCGCAGCCGGAGTTCACCGAGCACATCCGGTCGCGGGGCCCGCTGCTGCCGGTGACCGACCCGGCCGACGAGCACCGTGCGCTGGCGGTGCTGTTCCAGTCGCACGCCGTGGTGGCGGTGCCGTGACGATCTTCGTGGCCATCGCGTCGTACCGCGACCGGGAGCTCGTCCCGACGGTCCTGGACTGCATCGCCAAGGCGGCGCGGCCGGACGAGCTGCGCATCGCGGTCTGCTGGCAGCACCTCGGTGACGAGGACATCTCGGCGATCCGGGGTCTGCCCCAGGTCGACATCGAGGAGTACGACGCCAGGGAGAGCCGTGGCGCCTGCTGGGCCCGGGACAAGACCTTCCAGCGGTACCGCGGTGAGGACTGGCTTCTGCAGGTGGACAGCCACACCCGCTTCGCCCCGGACTGGGATGCCCGGATGATCCGGATGGCAGCCGAGACCGGTGTGGCGAAGCCCGTGCTCACCGCGTACCCGGCCAGTTACGAGCCGGACCAGGAGTTCACCGGCGAGGGGCAGCCCGCCGAGATCATCGTGAACGACTGGACGGCTTTCGGCATACCGATGTTCGGTCAGCGGCTGATCGAGGGCGCCGCGCCGGGGGTGCCACCGAAACCCGCGAACTTCCTGGCCGCCGGTTTTCTCTTCGCGCCCGGCTCGTTCGCCGTGGAGGTCCCCTACGACCCGAACATCTACTTCCACGGCGAGGAGATCACTCTGGCGCTGCGGGCGTTCACCTGGGGCTATGACCTGTTCCATCCGACCGAGGTGCTGACCTGGCACTACTACATCCGCGAGGACAAGCCGCGGCATTGGAGCGATCACGCCGCCGAGGACTGGGCCAGGTTGGAGGAGCTGAGCCGCCGGCGGGTGCTCTACATGTTGCACACCCCGCCCGCCGACCGGCTGGGCGTCGGCCCGGTGCGCACTCCTCAGCAGTTCGCCGAGCATTCCGGTTGCAATTTCGCCCGGCGTACGTGGACCGACACCCTCGCGCAGGAGCTGGTGCTGCTCTGAGCTGAGCCGGCCTCCGGCTACGCGCCGACCAGGTCCGGGGTGAACTGCTCGATGCGGCCCTTGCCCTTTCGTTTGGCCTCGTACATGGCCAGGTCCGCGTGGTGGATCACGGTCATCGCGTCGTCGGTGCGGTCGTCGATCAGGGCGATGCCGATGGAGGTGCCGACGTGCAGCCGGTGGCCGTCGATCTCGAAGGGCTCGGCGACGCACCGGCGGATGCGGTCCGCGACGGCGTGGGCGTCGGACGCGTCGGGCAGGTGCCGGCACAGGACGATGAACTCGTCACCGCCGAACCGGCTGACGTAGTCGTCGGGGCGCATCGATTCGCGCAACCGGGCGGCGACCGCCTTGAGCAGGGCATCCCCGGTGGCGTGGCCGCACCTGTCGTTGATCGGCTTGAATCCGTCGAGGTCGATGAAGAGGACCGCCGTCGACTCTCCGGGGCGCCGTCGTCGCTCGGCGATGACGGCGTCGGTCCGGTCGATGAACAGCGCCCGGGCCGGCAGGCCGGTGAGCACGTCATGGGCGCGGGCGTGGGCCAGCCGGAACAGGGTGACCACCGCCACCACCCCGATCACCACGAGGAACAGGACGGCCGCGGCGAAAGCGGCGAACAGTTTCCAGGCGGCGCGTTCGGGCGCTTGCAGCGGCGCCAGCAGCTCCTCCTCGGGGATGACGTTCACGACGCGCCACATGCTGCCGGGAACCGGGTTCGACACGTAGTAGTCGTTGCCGACGACGCCCTGCCGCTGGCTGCCCGGAGCGCCGGCGGGCGCCGGTCGGGGCATGGGCTGACCGGCGGGCTCCCCACCCGAGGACATGATGACGGTGTCACGGCTGTCGACGGCGTACGCGTGACTGGCCGTGATGTCGAACGAGCTGGACATGACGGAGGCGACCTGCTCGATCGGCGCCGGCAGGACGAGGATCCGTAACCCGTCGACGCCCCGGAACGGCTGCAGGACGGGCACGGCGGGGCCGGTGGGGTCGACGATGACGTCGCCGAGGGTCAGCTTGTCGGTCCGCACCGCCATGGCGAACTGGGGGCCGCCGGCCAGTTCGGCGGCGCGGGCCGTCATCGACGGCGGGTCGGCGGCGACCAGGCTGCCGTCGCCGCGCAGCACGATCGCCCAGGCGATGCCGTCGTGCAGTCCGGCGATGGTGTCGCGGAGGGTCTGCGCCGGTCCGGCGTAGGACAGTTCCGCGTCCGGCCGGTTGGTGGCGTCGCTGGCGGTGAGGGTGTTGCCGGCGAGGCCGGCCGCGAGCTTGCTGCGGTCGGCGAAGTCCCGGTGCACCCGGTCGCGCGCGGCCGCGTGGATGTCGTTCAGGTAGAAGCCGACGCCGATCACCAGGGCGAGAGCCGCGAGGCAGCACACGATGACGGCGCTCGACCGGACCGGAAACCGATGACGTGCCACCTCTTGCTCATCGACGCGACGGCACCGTTGTTGAGCCGATGGCACCCGATCGGGTCAGGTGCACCGTCGCCGGTCGGGGGCCAGGGGCCGGAGTCAACGCCCGCGGAGTTGGTCATCGATCTGCTGTCGAAGCAGTGGGGCGACGCCGCGGTCTTGCATGGATCTGTGCACCAGGTCGAGGTCACCGCCCTGTTGTCGCAGGTGAGCGACCAGCGGCCGGATCCGGTCGGGGCGGTTCCGGACGAGCTCCGAGACCAGCCGCAGCTCGAGACGGACCGTGGGGACGAGGTGGGTGCCGATCGCGATGGTGACGTAGTGGCTCCAGGGGCCGGAGCCGGCGCACTCGAAGGTGTCGGTGTCGACCGGCCACTCGACGGTGCTGAAGCCGACGTCGATTCCTTCGACCGCGAAGCGCGCATAATATTGACGCGCGTCGGGGAGCCACACGGGCGGGGTCAGGCAGGGGAACTCGGCGAGGGCGGCTGCGAGCGCGTCCACGTCGCTTCGTCGTGCCACCAGGATGTCGATGTCTCCGGTGGGCAGGGAGACAGCCTGCGCGAGCGCCGCGCCGGTGCCGACGAGTCGATATCGCAGGCCGGACATGTCCGGGTCGGCGCGTCGGAGCACGAGCGAGAGCGTCTGGTGCAGTTCTGCCCGGTCGCGCAGCGGCCGCACCGCGTTGTCCTGATCCACCGCTCGATCCTGTCACCGGGGTATGACAACTCCGGGCCGGGCTCATGGGGCGAGGACGGCGTCCACCGCGAGGTAGAGGGTTTCGGTCTCGGTCTTCAGGATCGAGTCCTCGGCGGGCAGGGCTCGCTCGATCGACAACCCGTTGAGGACGGTGAGCAGGAACTTGATCCGGCGCGCGTGATCCTCCGCGGGGAGCGCGCCCTCGTCGGCCAGCACCGACAGCCAGTGCTCGATGCGCTGCCATCCTCCTCGTTCGATGGCGAGATATTCGGTGCGCACCTCGTTCGTGGGGTCGGACGCGATGTATCTCTGGTGGGCCAGGGTCCAGGCCTGCCGCGCCTGCTCGCCGACCCCGGCGGGCGCGAGCACCTGGCGCAGGCAGGTGACCAGCCGGTCGCGGGGCGCGAGTGACCGGTCGTGAATCGGGTCGTCCGGGAACACGTGGGTGTAGATCCTGGCCAGCACGGCGTCCTTGAGCTCCCGCTGGGTCGGAAAGTGGAATCGCAGCGAGCCGGTGCTCACGCCGGCGCGCGCGGCGACCGCACGCACGCTCAGTCTCGCCGTCACGTCTTCGGCGAGCATCGCCGCCGCGGCCGCGAGGATCTTCTCCCGCGAGCCGGTGGGCCCTTCGTCCTGAGTCACCGCGTCACCTCCCCTCCCACTTTACTGGTACGCCGTGCTAGCGTCGTGACTAACACAGTGTGCTAGTCATGTGCTGCGGCAGTCGGGAGCGGCGAGGAATGAGCATCGAACAGTGGCGGCGACGGCGGGCGGCCGGACGCATCACGGCCGGGGACGGGCGGGAGCTGAAGCCCGTACGCTGGTGGCAGCTGCCCTTCCGGGCACTGTTCTACCTGCCGCTGACCCACCCGGACGGCCGGCAGACGGTGTATGCGGTCGACCTTCCGTACCGGGCCGACACCGGCAGCGGCAAGGCGCGAGCACACCTGTATCGCGACGGCAGGCGCCAGGCCGAGTCGAAGCTGCCGGCGGCGTTCCCGATCGAGGGCGGCACCATCGAGGTGGCCGTCAGCGCCTTCGGTATCAAGCGCTGCCGTTATGTCACCACCGCCGGCGTGGAGCATCGACTGATCCCCGATCCGCGCACCGCCGAGGGCCGCCGAGCCCGGATGGACCGCGACCATCCGGCCCTGAGCCGCACGATCGGTTTCCTCTCGGTGCTGATCCTGCTCGCCGGCGTGGGACTGAACGTGCTGCAGGTCGCCGAGCCGATCGCGCGGATCCCGTCGATCGCCGAGCGCATCGGGCCCTACGAATCGCCCGTCCACCTGCCGATCTGGCTCAACTTCACGCTCGCCGTCGCGGCGGTCCTGGCCAGCACCGAGCGGGCCCTGCGCCTGCGATACGGCCTCCTCGACCAGGCCGGCAAATGACCCTCCGGAAAGGAACCCCCATGACCTCGACCAGACACCGCGTGCCCCTGCCCGCCGGCGTGGAATACCACCGGGTGCTCGCCGGAGACGAGCGCCGCATCGGCCGCGGCCTCCTCGCGATCGTCCTTCTGACCGCGGGACTCGTCATCTTCCCCACGGTCATCGGCCGTGCGGCCGCACTCCTCGACACCCGGATGGGCCGGGTGCCGCCGATCCTGGGCGGCACCGACTACACACCGCTGTACCACGCGAGCACGATGCTCTCCCTCGCCCTGCTCATCCCGTGGAGCATGCTCATCCAGCGGTGGCTCTACGGCGTGCCCGGGGCGTCCCTGCACTCGGTGACCGCACGGTTCCGCTTCGGCCTGCTCGGCAGAGCGCTGCTCGTCCTCGGCCCGGCCTGGCTGATCGTCAACACCCTCGGCGCGCTGCGGCCGGTCGAGGAGTCCCCGTGGTCGCAGTCCGACCTCATCGCGATCTTTCTGATCACCATGCTGCTCACCCCCCTGCAGTCGGCGGGCGAGGAGTACGGCGTACGCGGCCTGATCTTCCGCGTCATCGGGAGCTGGACCCGCAGCCCGCGAGCCGGCCTGGTGGTCGCGACGCTGGTCACCAGCGTGCTCTTCACGGCTCTGCACGGCGCGACGGACCCGTACATCATCGTCTGGTATCTCGTGCTCTGGACCGGGCTGGCCCTCATCACCTGGCGCACCGGCGGTCTGGAGATCGCGGTCATGCTGCACGCCGTGCTCAACACGTTCACCTTCGTCCTGGCCACGGCGTTGCGGGTCGACCTCGGCAGCGCGACACGGGACCGCTCGGCCGGAGTGGGCACGCCCTACCAGCTCGTCCCCACCGCCGCCGTCGTCCTGATCACCGCCGTCATCTGGTGGCGCACCCGCCGGACCGGACCGGCACGTACCCCGTACACCTGATCCGGCCGGTCCACGTCGCGCGCGGCTGCGGGCCGCTCCCGGTCACATCGCCACGACGGAGGTCTTGCCGCCGTCGACGGACAGGACGGCGCCCTGGATGTACGAGGCCCGGGGCGAGACCAGGAAGCGGATCGCCTCGGCCACCTCCTCGGCGGAACCTCCTCGGCCTGCGGGGACAGTCGCGAGGTACCCGGTGAACATGTCGCGTATCTGCTCGTTCACCCGCGTCAGGATGAAGCCGGGGTCGACCGAGTTGACCCGCACGCCGCGCGGCCCGTACTCGGCCGTCCACGATTTCGTCAGCATCTGCAACGCCGCCTTGGCGGCCTGGAAGGCGCTGGTGCCGTTGGCCGCCATGGTGCTGCTGAGGCTGCCGACGTTGACGATCGCGCCCCCGCCCCGCGCCGCCATGGCCGGCGCGAACGCACCGGTGAGCAGATAGGGCGCCTTCACATTGAGGTTGAAGGTGGTGTCGAACATCTCCGGGGTCGTCTCCTCGGTCGGGGCGAAGCCGCCGCCGCCCGCGTTGTTGACCAGGACGTCCAGCGGTTCACCGCCGATGACGGCGCGGACCTGTTCCACCAGTGACATCACCGTGGCCGGCACACTGAGGTCCGCGGTGAGATCCACGGCCCGCCCGCCCCGCGCTTCGATCAGCTCGCGGGTCTGCGCCGTGCGGGCCGGATCGCGGCCGCAGACCACCAGGGCGTAGCCGTCCTCGGCGAGCTTCAACGCCGTCGCGCGACCGATCCCGCTGGACGATCCGGTGACCAAGGCCCAGGTGACAGGGTTTTCCATCGCTGTACTCATCGTCTCGCAGCGTACGAACGGGCTCGGCGTGCGGTCTTGTACCAGCACGCCACACTGGGTGGAACATTCGCGACATGTGGAGAGAACCGTGACCGGGGCGACCGCCGAGATCCTGTCGTGGGACGCCCGTGACGGCGGTGGCTTCGCCGGGTTCGCGGCCGAGTGGCGGCAGCGCATGGGCGACCGCTTCGCCATGCCCTCGTTCGAGGAGATGACGAAGGCCCGTTTCCGGGCCCGGGCGCACGCCTTCCGCCTTCATGACGTCGTCTTCAACCGCGTCGACTCGACCACCGTCATCCAGACCGCGGGTTTCGCGGCGAGCACCGATTTCGTACGCCTCTGGATCGTGCGCCGCGGCGGGTGGCACGTGGGTGACGGGCAGCGGACCGAGCACACCGTGGCAGCCGGGCAGTTCCTGATGTCCCACGGACCGATGAGTCATTTCGCCTCGGCTCCGGCAACGAGCACTCAGCTGCTCACCGTGCCCGCCGAGGCTCTCGACGGCGGCGTCGTGACCATGCTCGGCCCGGCCCGCCTGCCCGAGGTGCGGGTGCTGACCGCCCACGCGAGCACCGTGCTCGCGCACGCTGACGACCTGAGCGCGACCGGTCTGCAGGCCGCCCGCAGCACACTGATCGAACTGGCGCGGGCGGTGATCCACCGCCGTCTGGACGATGTGGAGCCGCGTCTCGCCCCCGCCCTCGCTGCCGCCGCGCGCCGGCTGGCGGACGGATGGCTCACCCGGCCGGACCTCTCCCCGGAGGTCCTCGCCCGGGAACTGAACGTCTCGGTACGGACGCTGCAACGGGCGTTCGCGGCGGAGGATCAGTCGGTGACGGGCTACGTCCGAGCGCGACGACTGGCGCAGGCCCGTGCGGCACTCACCGCGCCGACACCGTCCGGCGGTCCGGCTCGCATCTCGGACGTGGCCGCACGCTGGCAGTTCGCGGACGCCAGCCACTTCAGCCGCGAGTTCAAGCGGTGTTACGGCATCACCCCGCGTGAGCATCGACAGGGAGCGACGCGTGCCCGCCGGGAGCCACCGGCCTCGCGGTCGTAGGCTCCCGGCGGGTACCTGACCCAGTGTGCGGGCTCAGGTCAGGGTCCATCGCTGGTTGGCGCCGCCGCTGCACGTCCAGAGGATCAGCTTGGTGCCGTTCGCGGTGGCCGCACCGTTGGCGTCGAGGCACAGGCCGGACTGGGCGCTGGTGACGGTGCCGTCGGTGTTGACGTTCCACTGCTGGTTGAGAGCGCCGTGGCAGTCCCAGATGATGACCGCGGTGCCGCTGGTCGTGCCGTTTCCGGAGGCGTCCAGGCACTTGTTGCCGTACACCATCAGTTGCTTGCCCGTGGTGCGGGACCACCGCTGCTTCGCGCTGCCGTCGCAGTCCCACAACTGCACCTGGGTGCCGTTGGCGGTCGTGGCGTTGGGCACGTCGACGCACCGCCCCGACTGGCCGCCGACGATCTGCCCGCTCTGCTGGCTGCCGCCGCCCTGCCGCCGGACGATCGACGCGGACTCGGCCGACCGGTTGCCTGCGGCGTCCAGGACGAAGAGCCGGTAGTCACCGGGCGACGACGGCACCGCGATCGAGGTGGCGGCGCCGCCCGCGGTCGTCATCGTCGGCCCGGCGGCGAAGCTGGTGGTGCCCGACGGTGCCAGCCAGATGCTGCGGCTCGGATCACCGGCGCTGCGGACCGGGATGGACGCGGTGCCGCTGCCGACATAGGTACTGGCCGGCAGGACGTGGTTCGGCAGGGAAAGACGGGCCGGCGGGACGATGTCGCGGAACGCGTCCTCCAGGCCGGAGTTCACGGCGATGCCGTAGGCGGCCGCGGGCCACACGTAGTCGGAGGAGACCAGGATGTCCTGGACCGTGCTGTTCGGGAGGTTCTTGTTGGAGACCTTGTTGATCGGCCCGTACGTGTTGGTGAGGCTCAGATCGTGCTTGCGGCCGAAGTCGTCGGAGTTGATCATCCAGGTGACGTTCTTGTCCACGCTCAGCACGTTGTCGCGGAAAGTGAGGTATGCCGATCCCTCGTCCGGGTGGAGGCCGTACTTGTGGCCGGACGGCACACCCTGCAGATAGTTGCCGGTGATGGTGGTTCCCGGCTGGCTGCCGAGGGTGTAGATGGGCGCCGTGTCGCTGAGGCGCTGCACCGTGTCGATGATGTGGTTGTCGCTGATGGTGTTGTTGCGGGCCGTCGTGGTCGGCCGGTTGGGGGCGATCGACCCTGACGAGCCGTCGAAGTTCCACCAGCCCCAGCCGAGCGTGATGCCGGACCACGGCGCCTTCTCGATCCGGTTGTGCTGGATCGTCAGCGTGTCGGCGAAGTAGGCCGAGACGGGACTGTGGCCGTTGAACAGCACCGCGCTGTCGTACAGGAAATTGTTCTTGATCTCGATGTTCTTCGGCAGTCCCTCCACCGAGGCCGGGTACTTCTCGCGGCTGCTCGACCCGGCGTCGCCGATGTAGACGTGCTGGGGGTGGCCGATGGAGATGGCCGATCCGGCGATGTCGCTGGTGTGGTTGCCGATCAGCTGACTGTTCTGCACGTCGTTGACCATGCTGATGCCGTCGGCGCCGGTGTGCTGGATCAGGTTGCGCTGCAGCAGGATGCCGTCGGCGTTCTGGATCTGGACGATGGCGGGCGTGGTGTCGACGTTGCGGTAGTAGTAGGCGTGGAAGTTCTGCTTGGCGTACGCGATGGCGCTGAGATTGCCCTGTTGCGCCTGCTTGTAGACGGAACCGGCCACGTTCGTCAGGTTCCAGTCGGAGTGCCGCACGGTCAGGCCGGAGAAGGTGAGACCGCGTGCGTGGTTGCCGGTGGAGGTGCCGGCGACCCGCAGCACGGTGGTCACGTTGCCGGGGGCGACGACGGTCGCGGCCGGCATGTTCTCGGCGTCGCTCTTGTAGTAGTAGAGCGTCCGGGCGGTCTTGTCGAAGTAGAACTCCCCCGGGGTGTCCAGGAACTCGTACGCGTTCATGACCTTGTGGGAGCCGCCGACCTGCGCGTTGCCGTTGTACGCGCCCTGGGCGATCGCCGCGCCGGGCTGCTGGAACACCGCGACCCGGTTGCCGCCGTCGGTGGTCACCTGGCGTACGCCCACGATGGCCGAGGTCCAGGTGGTCGACGTCTCGATCTCGAGGTCGTCCTGGTTGGCGGCGATGGCCGGGAAGTCCGACGTGCTGTAGCGGGCGCCGGCGCACTGCGATCCCGACTCCCACGCCCAGTCGGCCTGCCCGGCGGTGATGGTGTAGGTGCCCTGGCAGCCGGCCGAGTTGATCGTCTTCGCGGCCATGAACGCCCGTTTGTCGTTGACGTACAGGGCACGCAGTTTGCCGGAGCGGTTGACCGGCGCTTTCCAGATGTTGCCGCTGTGCTGGGTCCAGCCGGTCACCGGGACGCCGGCGTCGAGCACCGGCGTCTCGTTCGGGTAGGCGGCGTAGACCACGCGGTGGCCCCCGGTGCCGGAGTCGCCCGGCCCGAACTCGATGGTGCTGCTCACCGGGTAGCTGCCGCCGCGGAGATAGACGTTGATGTCGCCGGTCATGGCCGCGTTAACGGTACGGACGACGTCGCGGGCGTGTTGCACGGTCCGGAACGGTGCGGTGATCGTTCCGGCGTTGGTGTCGTCGCCGTCCGGGGCGACGTAGTAGGTGGCCTGGACCGCCGCGGCGGCGGGCTGTCCGGTGACGGCGGTGACCGTGGTGGTGGCGGCGACCGCCACGGTGACCGCCAGCAGGGACTTCGCGAGGGATGTGGTCATGACCGGATCCATCTCTGGTTGCTGCCGCCGTTGCAGGTCCACAGGGTGACGGCGGTGCCGTTGGCCGTGCCCGCGCCCGTTACGTCCAGGCACAGGCCGGACTGGACGCCGGTGATGGTGCCGTCGGCGTTGAGCCGCCACTGCTGGTTGGCCGCGCCGGTGCAGGACCAGATCCGGACCCGGGCGCCGGTGGTGGTGCTGGGGGCGTCGAGGCACTTGGTGCCGTAGACGGTCAGCTGGTTGCCCGATGTCGCCGTCCAGGTCTGGTTGGCGCCGTTGTTGCAGTCCCAGATCTGCACGACCGCCCCGTCGGCCTGGCTCTGGCCGTTGACGTCCAGGCATCGGTTCGATCCGGCTCCGCGGATCGTGCCGGTCGGGCTGGTGCCGCCGCCGAGCGGGGTGATGGTGAGGTTGTCGAACTGGGCGGTCACGCCCTGGCCGGTGGCGTACCCGATCTGGCCGGCGACCCAGGTGGAGTCGGCGACGCTGCCCAGCGTGGTCCCGTCGAGGGTGGCGGTCAGGGTGCTGCCGTTGAGGGTGAGGGCCAGTTTGTGCCAGCGGCCGGTGCCCAGGGCGGTGGTGGTGCCGCTGGCCAGGGTGCGCTGGTTGCCGCTGGTGTTGTTGCTGCGGATCGACCAGGAGCCGTTGTCGGCGACGCGCAGGTAGTAGGCGTTGAGGTTGTGCGGGTTGTCGTGGTTGTAGTTGCCGGCCCGGCCGACGAGCTGGGCGTACCCGCTCTTCTCCAGCAGGACGTCGGAGGAGACCGTGTAGTTGCGCCAGTTGACGTCGCCGAGCAGGGTGAACGGCTCGGCGTGGCCGGAGGTCCAGAAGATCGGGGCTTGTTCCGACATCTGGCGTACGCATTGACCGGTACGGCCCGCGGCGCACGGGACCACCTCGAACGAGCCCTGGTGGTCGGAGAGGTATTTCGCCTCGCGCCCGGTGGCGTACCCGTCGAAGTCGTCGCTGTAGGGCAGTGCCAGGGCGCCCTGGGCGGGGCTGGTCGCGGTGCCTTTGCCCTGTCCGGTGGTCGTGGTGATGCTGTAGACGTAGCCCGGCTGGACGGTCAGCGAGAACGCTCCGTTGGACGGGGTGATGTCGCTGCGGCGGACGAACTGGTCGGCCGGGTTTCCCGACCGGACGTTGGTGGACCACACGTGCACGGTCCCGGTGGACAGCCCGCCGGTGACGGTGAACTGAAGGTCCTGGGCGGAGCCGGCGTCCATCGTCTCGATGACGGTGCTGTAGTCGCTGCCGGTCGGCGACCGCAGCGAGACGTAGCTGCCGTTGTTGCGGTTGCCGCCCAGGTAGCCCGAGGAGCTGTCGAGATAGCGCCATCCGGGTGCGGTGAACTGGGTGGTGTGGCCCATGACCCAGGTGCTCGTGCCGATCGAGTAGTAGCCGGACCACGGTTGCGGCGCCACGGCCACACCGGTCGTGGCCCAGGGGATGTTGGGGGTGATCGCGGCGATGACCGGCCAGTTGAGGTAGGCGGTCATCTTCCCGTCGATGTAGTCGCGGTTGATGCCGCGGGCCAGGGCCGGCGCGCCCCCGTTGTAGTCGTCCGAGCCGTTCTCGCTGGCCCACAGCGTCTTGCCGGAGTTCACCGCGTTGGCCGAGCTGGGGCAGCTGGTCTGGGAGCTGCGGTAGCCGCAGACGTAGTGGCTGCCGACCACCGAGATGGCCGAGCCGAACGCGGGGTCGCGCAGCGCGTCGTCCGCCGAGCCCCAGCCGAAGTCGTCGGAGGCCACGATCTTGACGTTCGGGTATCCGCGTGAGTTCAGTGCCGAACGCAGGTTCTTGTACCAGTTCAGGTCCCGGCCGCGTTCGTTCCAGCCACCGAGGTAGTCGATGGTCAGCCCGTGGGAGGTGGCGCAGCCGAGCCAGGCGATCAGGTAGTCGATCGAGTCGCTGGACCAGAAGTTGCCGTTGCCGATCCAGCCCGGTGCGCCCCAGGACAATCCGACCAGCTTGATGTTGGGATTACGGGCCTTCGCCTGCGCCATCATCCACCACTCGTAGCCGCGGTCGCAGTTCACCTGGCCGCGGGTGTGCTCGTGGCTGGGTTCGGCGCCGGAGGTCGAGTTGGTGTCGCCGCCGATCTCCACTTTCATGATCTGCATCGCCGCGCCGTACCCCGGCTTGAACAGGTAGTCGAGGATGTCGCTGCGCTGGGGCTCCGGGTAGTCGACGAGCAGGCGGGTGTTGCCGCCACCGCCGCTGATGGCGCCGACGCCGTCGAAGGTGCGCCCGCCGGACGCGCCGTTGATGGTGATGGCCGTCGCGGCCTGCGCGGGCGCGGGGTTCACGACCACCGCGCCCGTCACAGCCAGCAGTAGACCGGCGGCCGCGGCCCAGCCGCGGGACGGCCTTCGATCCTCACGTGTCGTCATCTGTTCGTCGTTCCCTTCCGGGCGGCGGGGGTGGAAGCGCTCCCATTCGCCGCTCAGATTGCCAGATTGTTTCCGGCTCATCAAGCGAAGTGCGTCGATGTTTGGAAGCGTTCGAGGATTCGCTCGCATAACAGTTTCTGGTCGATGTTTTTTGCCGGATGGCGAAGGGTTCGACCACCAGTGACCAGCAGGAACCGGCTCAACGAATAGTCCGGACGTCGAGCGGCCTCATCGGAGCGCCGGCATTTGTCGAGCGCCTCGACTCCCCATTTCGGAAATGACGCAGAGGGGCATCAGACCGGGGCGCACCCACAGCCTGTACCGCAAACATCATACGTCTCATGTCAATGCCGCCCACCAGCGCCGATGCGCCCGTGCCCGCGAGGACGGAGCCGGTGATCCACGCACGTCGATTGACTCGCCGAAACATTGCGGCAACGATGAACGGGCTGGGAGCGCTCCCAACCGGTCCCTCACCGTTCTGCGAAGTTTGGAAGGAAAGTCCGTGACCTCATCCCTACGCGGGCGGCTCACCGCGCTGACGGCGGCCGCTGCGGCGGCCACGCTGGCGCTGACGTCCTTGACGGTTCAACCGGCCTCGGCCGAACCGACGCAGCACATTCCCAACGGCGACTTCACGACGGGGACGGCCGGCTGGTGGTCCACCGACAACGCGCCCCTGTCCGCCACCGGCGGGGAACTCTGCGCCGAGGTCGCCGGCGGCACCACCAACGCCTGGGACGTCAGCCTCGGGCACAACGACATCCCGCTGGTCAACGGCGCCGCCTACCAGCTGAGGTTCCGCGCGCACGCGAGCGTGCCGGTGAGCGTCCGGGCGAACGTGCAGCTCAACGAGACCCCGTACACCGCGGCGCTGTCCCGGGCGGTGGCGCTGACCACCGAGGCGCAGACCTTCGAGTACACCTTCACCTCCAGCCTCGACTCGTCCAACGGCACGCTGACGTTCCAGCTCGGCGGGAGCGCCGACGCGTTCCGCTTCTGCCTGGACGACGTCTCGCTGACCAGCGACGCCGCCACCCCACCGGCCGGCCCGGAGCAGCTGGAGAACGGCGACTTCACCGACGGCACCGCGGGCTGGTACTCCTACGGCACCACGGCCACCGGGGTCGACGACGGACAGCTGTGCGCCACCGTGCCCACCGGGCTGGCGAACCCGTGGGACGCCGGCATCGGGCAGAACAACGTCACGTTGCAGGCCGGCTCCTCGTACACGCTGTCGTTCGACGCCACGGCCACCCCGGGCGCCACCGTGCGGGCCGCCGTCCAGCTCGGCGCGGAGCCGTACACCTCCTATCTGAGCCGCGACGTCGCGCTGACCCCTGCCCGGCAGCACCTGGAGTACACCTTCACCGCAACCGAGGACACCACCGCGGGCCAGGTCGCCTTCCAGGTCGGCGGCGCGAACGCGGAGTACCGGCTGTGCCTGGACAACGTGTCGCTGATCGGCGGTGAGGAGGAGCCGCCGTACGTGCCGGAGACCGGCCCCCGGGTCCGCGTCAACCAGGTGGGCTACCTCCCGGGCGGCCCCAAGAACGCGACTCTGGTCACCGAGTCCACCGAGGCACTGGAGTGGCAGCTCAAGAACGCCGCCGGGGACGTCGCCGCGTCGGGCCGGACCAGGCCGCGCGGCGTCGACGCAGCGTCGGGACAGAACGTGCACACCATCGACTTCTCCGCCCACACCACGGCGGGCGCCGGCTACACGCTCGTCGCTGACGGGCAGACCAGCCACCCGTTCGACATCTCCGGCAGCCTGTACCAGCAGCTGCGGTCGGACGCCCTGCAGTTCTTCTACATCCAGCGCAGCGGCATCGCCATCGACGGCAAACTGGTCGGCGACCAGTACGCCCGCCCCGCCGGCCACCTGGGCGTGGCGCCGAACAAGGGCGACACCGACGTGCCGTGCCGGGCGAACTCCTGCGACTACCGGCTGGACGTGCGCGGCGGCTGGTACGACGCGGGCGACCACGGAAAGTACGTGGTCAACGGCGGGATCGCCGTGCAGCAGCTGATGAGCAGCTTCGAGCGCACCAAGACCGCGGTCACCGCCGCGCACGGCGCCGGGCTGGCCGACAGCACGCTGCGGGTGCCGGAGCGGGGCAACCGGGTTCCCGACATCCTCGACGAGGCCCGCTGGGAACTCGAGTTCCTGATGCGCATGCAGGTGCCGACCGGTAAGCCATTCGCCGGGATGGCGCACCACAAGATGCACGACGCCAACTGGACCGGCCTTCCGATGCAGCCCCAGGACGACCCCGAACAGCGGGAGCTGCAGCCGCCGTCGACGGCCGCGACGCTGAACCTGGCGGCCACCGCGGCCCAGTGCGCGCGGCTGTTCGCGCCGTACGACGCGGCGTTCTCGGCCAAGTGCCTCACCGCCGCCCGCACCGCGTACGCCGCGGCCGAGGCCAACCCGGCGAAGCTCGCCCAGGACCTGGGCGGCGGCGGTGGCGGCTACGGCGACGACGACGTGTCCGACGAGTTCTACTGGGCCGCCGCCGAGCTGTACCTGACGACCGGCGAGGCGGCGTTCCTGGCCGACGTCACCGCGTCACGGCACCACACCGGTGACGTGTTCGCCAGCACCGGGTTCGGCTGGGGCAGCACCGCGGCGCTGGGCCGGCTCGACCTGGCCACGGTGCCCAGCGCGCTGCCGGCCACCGACCGGCAGCGGATCCGCCAATCGGTGGTGACCGCGGCCGACGGCTATCTGACCACCCTGCAGGCCCAGGCGTACGGACTGCCGATGCCGGGCAACGCGGGCAGCTACTTCTGGGGCGCCAACAGCAACATCCTGAACAACGTCCAGGTGCTGGCGACCGCGTTCGACCTGACCGGTGCGGCGAAGTACCGTGACGGTGCGGTGCAGGGCGTCGACTACATCTTCGGCCGCAACGCGCTGAACCAGTCGTATGTCACCGGCTGGGGTGAGAAGGCGTCGCAGAACCAGCACACCCGGATCTACGCCCACCAGAAGGACGCCGCGCTGCCGCACCCGCCGGCCGGATCGCTGGCCGGCGGCGCGAACGCCGGGCTGGACGACCCGTTCGCGAAGGCGCTGCTCACCGGTTGCAAGCCGATGTTCTGCTACGTCGACGACATCGAGTCGTACGCGACCAACGAGATCGCCATCAACTGGAACTCCGCCCTGGCCTGGGTGGCGTCCTTCCTGGCCGATCAGGAGAAGGGTCAGCCGGCTCCTGCGGTGTCCTGCCGGGCGAGCTACACCAACTACGGCGACTGGGCGGACAGGAGCGGGTTCACCGCGCAACTGCAGGTCACCAACACCGGCACCACGACCATCGACGGCTGGGCGGTGCGCTTTGCCTTCCTCGGCGGCCAGCGTGTCCGTGAGGCGTGGTCGGCCGACGCGACACAGGCCGGCGCCACGGTGACGGCCCGCAACACCACCACGAACCGGCGCATCCAGCCCGGGGCGACGGTGTACTTCGGCTTCAACGCCACCACCCCGGGCGGCCCGAACCCCACGCCGGAGCTGATCACCCTGAACGGGGCGGCCTGCGAACGGTCCTGACGGCATCCGCCCTCACCGTGCCGGCCCGCTGCTCATCCGCGGGCCGGCACCACGGGCGGGACCGCCCGCCCGTGGGATTCGGGTCCGGCGCGGACACGATCGTGTGCGGAGCAGTTGGTCACCCCTGGGTTGAATGATCCGCGCCAAAGGACCGAAGAACGCTAGCGTGGAGGAATGAGGACCGACGTAGAAGGCGACGACTCGCTGGAGTCCACGCTCGCAGACTTCACGCGTGTCAACCTTCAGCACCTCTGCGATTTCACAGCCGGATTCGGCAGCGGAGGTCCCACGCCGGCCCATACCGGCACACGTCTCCTGACCCGGCGCGGTCAGGAGGAGTTCGACCGAACCGGCTGAAGTAAGAAGTATTCTGCCGACCCCCAGCTCAAGTCGGAAGGGTTTCGCCGAGCAATCCCGAGTAGGAAGGGCTCGATATTCGAGCCGGCACGATCCTGTGCGTCTGATCAGGCGCTGTGTTGATCTGCACCTATCACGGCCGCTCTGCGCGCCTCGACGATGCTCTGAGTCCACCAGGAAATTCGCCAGCGCTCAGGCAGTCGTCACACCCGACTTGGTATTCACAGCTGTGTCAGCAGAAAGGCCCCACGATGAAAAGGTGGGCATCCAAGGTTTCACGATCACCTTCCGTTCGCCCCGGCGATTCCACGCCGGCCGACGGGAAGGCCGCAAATAATTCTTCGAGCCGCGAAGGTGAGCGGCAGTCTCGTGACGACATGCGGGGCGCGGCAGTCAAAGGGGCAGCCGCCGGCCTGGCCCGAGCCGTGGCCGACTGGCTGCTCGGCCACTGGGACATCTGATCAACCGGGTGGGTTCTCCACGCCCGCCGTCGCTGTACCGCGCGCGGCACCCCTGGGGAGGTGCCGCGCGCCCGCGCCGGTCAGGCCTCGATGTCGGAGAACAGTCCCTTGAACGGCACCTGGCTGCCCACGAGAGGGCCGAAGACCTCGCCGGCGACCGGTGTCGCGACCGCGGCCGAGGCATCCTCGTAGCTGTCGAAGTAGAGGTCGAGGGTCCGGTAGGCGGGGGTGGCCGTGCCGTCCTCCTTCGGCCAGACCTTGGCGGACTCGAGGCGGCGCAGTCGCGGGAACGTCGCCGCGGCCGCTTTGACTTCGGCGTAGATCTGCTCGAAGCCGTCGGTGTCGGCCGGGTTGTCGATGATGATGGTGATCTTGGTGGGCATGGTGTTCTCCTCGGATGGGACGGTCATCGCGCGGCCTGCTCGATGATCTTGGTGACGGCGTCGGGGCGGCTCAGCATGACCGCGTGCGAGGCGTTCACCTCGGTGACCCGGGCGTGGGCCCGGGTGGCCATGAAGCGCTGCAGGTCCGGGTTGATCGCCCGGTCCTGGCGGGTGATCAGGTCCCACGACGGGATCTGCCGGTAACCCTCGACCGCGCTGGGGTCGGTCACGGCGTCGGTGTTGGCCGGGCGTTGCGCGGTGGCCAGATCCGCCGCGGTGCTCTTGTCGAGGTCACCGGCGAAGGCGTCCCGGAACCCGGCCGGGTCGATGACGACCTCCGTGCCGCCCGGCACCGGCGTGGCGATGAGTGGCAGCGGCGGGGTCGACCGCGCGGCGAGCTCACCGATGGTCTCGCCCTGGGCCGGGATGAAACCGGCGATGTAGACCAGCGACTTGACGTCCGGGACGGCGGTCGCGGCGTTGGTGATGACCGCGCCGCCGTAGGAGTGGCCGACCAGCACCTTCGGCCCGCTGATGGTGGCCAGGTAACTGGTGACGTACGCGGTGTCGCTGGTGAGGCCTTGCAATGGATTGGCGATGGCGCGTACCGGATAGCCGTCCGCGCGCAGCCGCCGCATCACCGGCGCCCAACTGGAGGAGTCGGCCCAGGCGCCGTGCACGAGAACGACGGTCGGTCTGACCGGCGGGGAGGCCTTGCCGGTGGCCGCCGTGGCCGGGACTCCGGCCGCGGCGAGCAGGGCCAGACCGGCGACGCCGACGACGCCGGCCCGGCGGGAGACGGGAAAACGCATGAGGATCAAACCCTTCGACAGATTCCGGGGTACGGGGAGGAGCCGCCGCGGTCAGCGGCCGTAGGTCTCCAGCAACCGCAACCACACTTCGCTGACCGTGGGGAACGACGGAACCGCGTGCCACAGCCGGTCCAGCGGAACCTCGCCGACGATCGCGATCGTGGCCGCGTGGACCAGCTCGGCGACGTCCGGGCCGACCAGGGTGAACCCGACGATCACCCGGCGGTCCTCGTCGACGACCATGCGGGCCGTGCCCTGATAGCCCTCGGCGTGCAGCGAGGAGCCGGCCACCCAGCCCAGGTCGTAGTCGACGACCCGGGTGCGCAGCCCGGCCGCCTCGGCCGCGGCCACGGTCAGGCCGACGGAGGCCACCTCGGGGTCGGTGAACACGACCTGCGGGACGGCTCGTTCGTCAGCGGTCACCGCGTGCCGGCCCCAGGCGCCGGTGTCGACCGGTTCGCCCTTGGCCCGGGCCACGATCGCGTCACCGAGGTTGCGTGCCTGGTATTTGCCCTGGTGGGTGAGCAGCACCCGGCGGTTGACGTCCCCGGCGGCGTAGAGCCAGTCCCCGGCGCCGACGACGCGCAGGGCCTCGTCGACCGTCAGCCAGGCACCCGGTTCGAGCCCGACGGTGTCCAGCCCGATGTCCCGGGTGTTCGGCGTCCGGCCGATCGCCACCAGCACCTCATCCGCCTCGACCTGGCCACCCTCGGCCAGGGTGACGCGCACCGTCCCGTCCGCGTCGCGCCGGACCTCGGCGGCTTCCGCGCCGACCCGCACGGACACGCCGGCGGCTTGCAGCGAGGCGATGACCCGCTCCCCGACGAACGGCTCGGCCTGAGGCAGCACGCCGTCGCGGGCCAGCAGCGTCACCGACGAGCCGAGAGCGGTGAACGCGGTCGCCATCTCGGTGCCGACCACCCCGCCACCGATGATCACCAGCCGGGCCGGCACGTGCTGGGCCGATGCCGCCTCCCGGCTGGTCCACGGCCGGGCGTCGCGCAGGCCGGTGATGTCCGGCACCAGCGCGCTGCTGCCGGTCGCCACGACCACCGCGTGCCGGGCGGTCAGCGTGGTCGCCGTGCCGTCGGCGCCGGTGACCTCGACGGTCCGCTCGCCGCTGATCCTGCCCTGGCCGCGGAAGAGGTCGATCCCGGCCGACTCCAGCCACGAGACCTGGCCGTCGTCCTTCCAGTTCGACGCGAAGGAGTCGCGCCGGCTCAGGACCGCGGTCACGTCCAGCTCGCCGGTGACCGCTTCCCGGGCGCCCGGCAGCTGCCGGGCGGCCCGCAGCGCCGCCGCACTGCGCAGCAGCGCCTTCGTCGGCATGCACGCCCAGTAGGAGCACTCGCCCCCGACCAGTTCGCGCTCCACGATCGCCGCGGTCAGCCCGCCCTGCACGAGGCGGTCGGCGACGTTCTCCCCGACCGGGCCGGCGCCGATCACGATGACGTCGTACTCAGAGGTGGTCATGATCAGTTGCCCTTCCCGACACGGCCGAAGATGACGTCGTACTCAAAGGTGGTCATGGTCAATTGCCCTCCGCGACGTGGTCGAGCATGACGTCGTACTCAAGGGTGGTCATGGTCAATTGCCCTTCGCGACGTGGTCGGGCATGACGTCGTACTCGAGGGTGGTCATGGTCAGTTGCCCTTCGCGGCGCGGCCGAGCCGGATGGCGGAGATGAGGAAGAAGACGGCGCCGGGGACGGCGTAGCCGGCCGCGTTGGTCAGCGCCGGATCGGCGGCGGAGGCGCCGGCGATGAACGAGCCGCCGGCGAGCACCGAGATGCCACCGCTGAGGATCATCGACCACTGGCCGCCGAGCTTGCGGCGCGGGATCGCCACGATCAGCTGCACCAGACCGGCGACGATCGCCCAGAGGCCCCACACCCGCAGCATGGCCGGGATGCCGGACGCGGCGGCCGCGCCCAGGCCGATCGCGGTGAGCAGGCTGACCAGGATGTTCACGTAGAGGAGGGCCGGCTTGGTGGCCGTCCGTGAGGTGCGCAGGTCGTAGACGGCGGCGCCGACGTCGAAGAGCGGGTAGAGCACGAACAGGGTCACCGTGAGCGGGTTGATCTCCTTCGCGGTGGTCATCGCGACGACGGCCCACACGATGGCGAACGCGAAGCGGATGAAGTAGAGCCGGCGCAGCGCGGAAGCCGTCTGGGCGATGCCCGGCGAAGCAGCGGTGGTGGTCACGGTAACCCCTTAGTCGATGTCTCTTCGGTGAAGAGAACGTTCTGTCTCCTAAAGGATGGAGCCTCGGATCACGGCTGTCAAGACAGAACGTTCTACCCCCTATGGTGGTGGCATGGTGAACAGCGAATTCGAGGGCCGGCCGTCCGAGGCACGGGACCGCCTGCTCCGCACGGCTGCCCGGATCTTCTACGCGGAAGGCATCCGCGCCGTCGGCATCGACCGCATCGTCGCCGAGGCCCAGGTCACCAGAGCGACGCTCTACCGGCACTTCCCCGGCAAGGAAGAACTCGTCCTGGCCTACCTCGCCGAGGCCGACCGAGCCGTCCGGGGCCAGACGGGCACCGTCGTCGCCGCCGGCCTGACGCCCGCCGACGCCGTTCGGGCCCTCAGCCGGTCCATCGCCGAGGGCATCCGGTTGCCCGGCTTCCGCGGGTGCGCCTTCCTCAACGCCGTCGCCGAGCACCCCGACCCCGGTTCCGCGGTGCACCGGGCCGTCGTCGCCCACCGCAGGTGGTTCCTGGACACCGTCACCGAGCTGTTCGCCCAGGTCCACGAGAAGCCGGCCGGGCCGGCCGCCCGCCACTTCGTGATGATGCGCGACGGCGCCATGACCGCGGGCTGCCTGTTCGACCCGGAACTGGTCGGTGACACCTTCCGGGACGGGGTCGAAAAGCTCCTCCAGGTCCACGCGGCCGGCGATCCGCCCTGACCGCCGGAAGCCCGACCCGAACCCGTCACACCGGGCCCGCGCCCCCACCGGCCGGCACCCTCAGCGGGCCGGCCGGACCCGCAGGGTCCCGATCTCGAAGGGCCGCTGCCGCAGGTCGATGCCTCCTGGGCGCCGCCGGCTCCCCGGCTCCTCACGCGTAGCAGACTGAACGTTCTGTCGCTAGGCTGGATCCATGACGCGCGGCGCAACCGACATCCGGCCCTCCGAGGCGCGAACCCGGCTTCTCACCACCGCCACCAGGATCTTCTACTCGGAGGGGATCCACGCGGTCGGCGTCGACCGGATCATCGCCGAGGCCAAAGTGACCCGGGCCACCTTCTACCGGCACTTCCCCGGCAAGGAGGACCTCATCCTCGCCTACCTGCGCGAAGTTCACGCCATGGACCGCGGCCGGATCGAGGCGGCCATCGCGGCTGCCGGCCCCTCCCCCGCCGACCAGGCGCTGGCCGTCGCCGGCGCCATCGCCGCGGGAATCCGGTCGCCCGGTTTCCGCGGCTGCGCCTTCCTGAACGCCGCCGCGGAATACCCGGACGAGGCCCACCCCGTGCACCAGGAGATCATCGCCCACCGGCAGTGGTTCCTGGACACGCTCACCACGCTGATGGCCCAGGTGCACCAGGAGACGGCCGACCCCGCCGCCCGCCATTTCGTGATGCTCCGCGACGGTGCGATGGCGGCCGGCTGCCTCTTCGACCCCGCGCTGGTCGTCGAGACCTTCCTGCGCGGCATCGAGGGACTTCTGCGGATCAACACCGAACGCCGGTCGGCCGAGTCCGCGGCCGCCTGAACCCGGCGTCGCCGGCCGCCATCCAGGGCGGCGCTCTGTCTCGCGGGGTTCAGCAACACGGGTGTGAAGCATGCGGCCCAGGTGAGAGCGACGAAGAGATCGACGTTCGATGGCACGTACAACCCGATCCGCGGAATCGTCGGGCGGCGACGTCACCCGCTCCTGATCAGGCGGGCCGGGTCAGGCCACACCTGCGCCGACCGGGAAGCGCCCGATGTTGTGCTCGACCCAGGTGCGTAGGGCGGCCAGCGGCTCGCAGGCGTCGCGGCCCAGGGCGGTCAGCGCATACTCGACGTGCAGCGGCACGGCCGGGTAGACGGTGCGGTCGACGAGGCCGTGCTCCTCCAGCCGGCGCAGGGTCTGGGTCAGAACCTTCGGGCTGATGCCCTGCAGCCGGGTCCGGAGGGAGCCGAAGCGTTGCGGCCCGCCCTCCAGCGCGCCCAGGGCCAGGGCGCTCCACTTGTTGGCCAGCAGATCGAGCATGTCGCGGCAGGGGCAGGCGGCCGAGTACACATCACGAGGGCCGCACTCGTCGAGCGGTGATCGCATGCCCCACACAGTACCCAGAAGGTAGTAACGGCCGCTCGGGTACCGATGGCTACGATGGCCGCGTGAGTGGCGCGCCTCCCCCGGCATCCCGGGCCTGGGCCGGGATGCCCCTGCGCGGCAGATCCGGCGAGGTCAGCACCGTCCTGCGGGCGTTGCGGGCCGGACGCGACGGCGAGCCGGCGGTGCTGATCGTCAGCGGTGAGGCCGGCATCGGCAAGTCGGCGCTGCTCGACACGGCCGTGGAGCAAGCGGACCGCCTGGGCTACACGATCGGCACGGCCGTGGCCCGCGACGGCGACCGGATCAGCCCGCTGTCCTCGCTCGGGCCGGCGCTGCGCTCGGGCCGGGAGCCGCTGATCGACGCCGACGACTTCTTCGGCCTCGCCGCGCTGACCGAGCAGCCGCTGTGGCTCGCCGAACGGCTGGCTTCCCTGCTGGCCCGGCGATCCGAGAAGGATCCGCTGCTCGTGGTGGTCGACGACCTCCAGTGGTCGGATCCGCTGAGCGTCTTCGTGCTGCGGCTGCTGCCCGCCCGTTTGCCGGCCCACCGGATCTGCTGGCTGTTCGCCACCCGCGACCTGCCCGATGGCCCCGCAGCGACGGTGGCCGACGCGGTCGAGGCGACGGTGCCGGTGCACCGCATCGCCCTGGCGCCGCTGTCCGGCGACGCCGTCCTGGACATCGCCGCCGACCGGCTCGGCCACCCGGCCGGGACCGTGCTCGCCCAGCGGCTGGCCACCGCCGCCGGCAATCCGTTCCTGGCCGCCCAGATCGTCGAGGATCCCGGTGACGGCGGGGCGGCCGATGGCCTGGTCGACGCGGTCCGGCGCCGGCTCGTACCGGCCTCGCAGCGGTGTCATCTGCTGCTGCGCGCCGGGGCCGTCCTGGGTGAGCGGTTCTCTCTCGCCGATGCGGCCCAGCTGACCGGGCGGACCGTCGCGGACCTCGGTGAGGCCGTCGACGAGGCGGTCCGGCTGGGTCTGCTCACCGACGCCGGCGCGGTCCTGTCGTTCCGGCACGACCTGCTGCGGCAGGCGGTCTATCAGACCATCGCGCCGTCGGTACGGTGGTCCATGCACCGCGCCTTCGCGGAGCACTGCGTGACCACCGGGCGCAGCGCGGCGGAGGCGGCCCCGCATGTGCTGACCACCGCCTCACCGGGTGACCGCTCCGCGGCCGCACTGCTCCGGACGGCCGCGCTCGACCTGCTCGCGACCATGGTGATCACGTCGATCACCTTCATCCGGCACGCCGACGCCCTGGTGGCCGACGACCGGTCGCTCTCGCCCGAGCTCGGCCGGGACGTGGTCCGGGTGCTCTCACTGGCCCGCCACCACGCCGAGGCCCGTGACTTCGCCGACGAGATCCTCCGCGACCGGCCGGGCACCCCGGTTCATGTGGCGCTCGTCCAGCTTCTGCTGCTCCCACGGTTGTGGGCCGCCGGCGACCGGGATCAGCTCGCCCGCCGCGCCGCCGACGAGCGGGCCGCCGGGGCCGCCGCGGCCTTGCGGGAGCGGCTGACCGCCTGGAGCGCCCTCACCGGCGCCGTGCCGGAGGCCCCGGGACACCAGTCCGCCGACACCCCGCCGGACGACCGGGTAGACCAGCCCGCCGACGCGGTCGCGGCGGCGGTGACGGCGCTCGGACGTGCCGAGCAGGCGCTGGCCGGCCATCGGTACGCCGAGGCGGCGGCCGGTTACCGGCAGGCTCGTGAGCTGACGGTGGGGTCGGAGCCCGGCGCACCCGATCCGGCACAGGTGGAGATCCGCGAGATCGCCTCGGCGGCCCGGCACGATCCGCAGGCGGCCCGGAGGACGCTGGCGTCGGCACGGCACGCCGACTCGTGGCACGCCGCCGAGTACGCCTGGGCCCGCGCCGATCTCGAGTTCGGGGCGGGACGTCTGGAAGCGGCACGGCTGGCCGCGCAGGAGTCCCTGGCCGCCATGCACGACCTCGGCGACCCCACGTTCGACGGACGGGTCCGGGCGATCCTCGTCGCGGTCGCGCTGGAGCGCACCTCGACCGCCGAGGCCGCACGGCACCTGGCGGCAGTGCCCCGTACCAGCGCGGACCTGCCCGTGTTGCGGGGCCTCCTGGCCCTTCGCGACGGTGATCCGGCGGCAGCCGCCACTCTGCTGCGGTCGTCTTCGTCTGCTCCGGGCTCGCTCTGGTGGGATGACGTACTGGTGCGGGTCGCCGTGGCCGCCCACCGCAGCGGGGACACCGCCACGCTGGAGGCAGCGGCCCGGCGGCTCGGCCGGCTCGCCGCGGCGAATCCCTCAGCGGCCGGGCCGGCGGGCGCCGCGGCGCTGGCCGAGGGCCTGCTGACGGGTGATCCCGGCCGGGCGGTCGCGCTGCTGCGAACGAGCGGGCGGGAACTGTTGCTGGCCCGGGCCGAGGAGGAGACCGGCCGGGCCGTCCTGGCCACCGACCATGACGGGGCTTTGGCCGTCCTCGACCGGGCGCTGACCGGATACGAGCAACTCGGCTCCGACGCGGGAGCGGCCCGTGTGCTGCGGGTACTGCACCGGGCCGGGGTGCGCCGCCGCCGGCGGTCCGCCGCTGAGCCCCGGCCGGAGACCGGGTGGGCCGCGCTGACCGGCATGGAACGCAAGGTCGCCCTGCTGATCGCCGACGGGCACACCAACCGGGAGGCCGCGGCCCGGCTGGTGCTGTCGCCGAACACGGTCGCCACCCATCTGCGGGCCGCCTACCGCAAGCTGGACGTCAACTCGCGTGTCCGGCTGGCCGCGCGGGTGCACGAGGCGACCCGCCACGACCCGTGAGACGGCCGCTGCCCGGCATCCACCACGGGGTGGGTGCCGGGCAGCGTCGGTTCCGGTCGTCAGTGTCCGCGGGCGGCGCGCCGGATCGGCCACCACCGCTCCGGCGTCCGTGGCGCGACCAAGGTGCGGCGCCTCATCCCCGGTTTTCCGTCGCGGTCACGGCGGCGACGACGAGCTCGACGACGGCGTCCGGGCGGGACACGGCGACCGAGTGGGAGGCGCCGACCTCGACGACGGCCGAGCCGGCCCGCTCGGCCATCGCCCGCTGCGCCTGCGGGTGGATCGACTCGTCGGCGGCGGCCACGAGGTACCAGCTGGGCAGGTCTTTCCACGCGGCCCGGCCGGCCTTCTCCTCGAAGGCGGAGGCAACGATGGGCCGCTGGGACACCGCCGCGATCCGGGTCCGCTCGACCGGGACGTCCGCGGCGAAGATCTCGTGGAACCTGTCCGGCGCGAGCGACAGCAGCGTCTCCTCACCGGCCGGGCCGGGCACCGGCTGCGCCACCAGGGCGGCGCCGAGACCGTTGGCCGGGAACCGTCCGAGCAGTTCCAGTGGCGCCTCCCCCTCCTCCAGGGCGAAGGCGGTGACGTAGACCAGGCTGGTCACATTGGTGGCCCGGGCGGCCGCCTCGGTGATCACCACGCCCCCGTACGAGTGGCCGACCAGCACCACCGGGCCGTCCAGCCCGCCGAGCGTCGCGGCCAGGCGTTCACCGTCGGCGGCGCCGCCCCGGAGCTCGTTGGCGAAGACCCGTACCCGGATCCCGCGGGCCTGCAGGCCGGCGACCACGTCCGCCCAGGACGAACCGTCGGCGAATGCGCCGTGCACCAGGACGACGGTCGTCTCGTTGCTGCTCATGATGTGACTCCTCCCGCTCGCCGGACCCCTCGTCCGGCGGCGACATCAGCCAACCGCGGGACTGCCGCACCCCGGATCGCACGGATGCGGGAGATCGGAAGGGCCCTGTCGCCCTCGGGAGGCCGCCGGCGGCGCCGAAGGCCACCGAAACGGGTGAGTTATCGACGAACGTCGTGGCGCCGGTCACGAAAAGACCCCGCCCGGCAACCCGGAAAACCACGATGACCTGCGAAGACATCGGGTACGACCCAGTTTCCTCGAGGATACTAGGCAATATTGCGGGTAACCGGGGCCGCGCCTCTACCTTGCCTGGCATGACGAACACGATGAAAGCCGTCGGCTACCGCAAGAGCCTTCCCGTCGACCACCCGGAGAGCCTGCTCGACCTGACCCTGCCGGTGCCCGAGCCGCGCCCGCACGACCTGCTCGTCCGGGTGGAGGCCGTCTCGGTCAACCCGGTCGACGTCAAGCTGCGGGCGGGCCGCGACCCGCACGGCGAGCCGGCCGTCCTCGGCTGGGACGCGGCAGGCGTCGTCGAGCGCACCGGTGACGCGGTCACCCTCTTCCAGCCCGGTGACGAGGTCTTCTACGCCGGGTCGATCAACCGGCCAGGCACCAATGCGCAGTTCCATCTGGTCGACGAGCGGCTGGTCGGGCCGAAGCCGTCGACGCTCGACTTCGCGGCTGCGGCGGCGCTGCCACTGACCGCCCTGACCGCCTGGGAGGCGCTGTTCAACCGGCTCCGTCTGGACGACGCGAGCACGGGCACGCTGCTCGCGGTCGGCGCCGCCGGTGGTGTCGGCTCGATCCTGGTCCAGCTCGCCCGGCGGCTGACCGGCCTCACCGTCATCGGCAGTGCCTCCCGCCCCGCGTCCCGCGACTGGGTCGCCGCGCAGGGCGCGCACCGCGTCGTGGACCACCACGACGGCTTCGCCGGGCTCGACGACGCCGTCGACCACATCGTCTCCCCGCACTCGGCGGGCATGATCGAGACCTACGCGAGGATCCTGCGGCCGTTCGGCGCGATCGTGGCCATCGACGAGCCGGATGGCCTGGAGCTGCTGCCGCTGAAGTCCAAGAGCATCGCCTGGCACTGGGAGTTCATGTTCACCCGGGCCCTGCATGACGCGGCGAGCAGCGCCCAGTACGACATCCTGACCGAGGTGGCCCGCCTGGTCGACAAGGGCGTCCTGAAGACCACCGAGGCCCGCCGCCTGGACGGCATCACGGCGGCGAACCTGCGGACCGCCCACCGGATCCAGGAGTCCGGCGGGGCCATCGGCAAGACCGTTCTGGCCGGCTTCTGACAACCGGCGCACGGCGGCATTGACACCGGGTCATCCCGGCGTTGACGACCGCTCGATGTGCTTGATCAGTAGTCCGGCGACTGTCGCCGGACCCCGCGAAAGGACCGCTTCTCGTGTCTGTGAAACGTCTGGCTCCGGCCGTCGTCGTGTTCGGTGCCGTGCTGCTCTCCGGCTGCTCGGTGTTCGAGAGCGACGATCCGGCGCCGGTCCAGGTCCAACCGCCGGCGGCCGCGCCGGCCGACGGCGCTGTCGCCCCGGCGCCCACCGGCGCCGCCCCGTCCGCGCCCCAGGGCCAGCAGAACCCGGCGGGTGGCTACTGGCCCGCTCAGGTGATCAAGAAGGACCACCCCCAGCTGGGGAACGTCGTCGTCGACGGTGACGGGTTCACCCTGTACCGCTTCGACGACGACAACGCCAAGCCGCCGACCACCACGTGTTTCGACAAGTGCGCCCAGACCTGGCCGCCGGTGCTGACCAAGGACACCATCCAGTTCTCCGGCATCAAGAAGGACCGGCTGGGCGCGGTCACCCGTCCCGACGGCACCCACCAGGTGACCATCGGCGGCTGGCCGGTCTACCGCTACTCGCTGGACACCGCGCCCGGCCAGATCACCGGGCAGGGCGTCGGCGGCACCTGGTTCGTGATCAACCCGGAGGGCCAGAAGGCCGGCCAGAGCTGACGGCGGGCCGGACGCGGGAGGGGTACACGGATGGAACGCATCACCGTCACCGTGCACACGGCGGATCCGCTGCTGCGCGACGGCGTCCGGCGGCAGCTGGGCCACCAGCCCGGCATCACGCTGCGCGAACGGGTGCCCGACGGCGCTGGTGAGCCGGACGGTCCCGAGGTGGCGGTGGTCGTCACCGACCGGCTCGACGACGATCGGCTGCGCGAGCTGCGGCGGCTGTCGCGTACGAACGCGTGCCGGGTCGTGCTGGTCACCGGCGAGCTGCGCGAGCCGGAGCTGCTGGACGTGCTGGAGTGCCGGATCCACGGGATCCTGTGGCGGCACGAGGCCGGCGGTGAACGGCTCGCGGCGATGGTGCGCTCCGCCGCCCGCGGTGGCAACGACCTGCCGCAGGAGATCGTCGGCCGGCTGCTGGAGCTGCTCGGCCGGCTGCGCAGGGGCGCCGGCGGCGCCGGCGCCCCGCCCCCGTTCGGCCTGGTGGAACGCGAGGTCGACGTCCTGCGGCTGGTGGCCGAGGGACTGGAGACACGGCAGATCGCCGACAAGCTCTGCTACTCCGAACGCACCATCAAGAACATCCTGCACAACCTCATGACCCGGCTGCGGCTGCGGAACCGGGCGCACGCCGTGGCGTACGCGCTACGGGAAGGGCACATCTGATGATCAACGAGGTGGACGAGGCGCTACGCGGGCTGATCCGTCGTGACGCGCTGCCGGCCGGCACCGGCGAGGTCGTCTTCGACGCGCCGAACCGGGACTGGGCGGCCCGCCGCAACGCCCCCACCGTCGATGTGTACCTGTACGACATCCGCGAGGACACCGGCCGGCGGGAACGCGGCATGATCGCGGTCCGCGACGCCGCCGACCGGATCGTCCGGCATCAGCGGCCACCCCGCTGGTTCCGGCTGTCCTATCTGGTCACCGCCTGGACGAAACGGCCCGAGGACGAGCATCGCCTGCTGTCGGCGGTGCTGACGTGCCTGCTGCGGCACGAGGCGCTGCCGGCCGAGGTCCTCGGGACGGCGCTGACCGGCCTCGGGGCGTCGCTGCCGCTGTCGGTGGCCGTGCCGGTCGAGGGCCGCTCGGTCCCCGATGTCTGGTCAGCCCTGGACGGGGAGCTGAAACCGTCCCTCGACGTGACCGTCACCCTACCGTTCCCGGTGGTGCCGGAGTACCCGGCCGGACCGCCGGTGCTCGAACCCACCGTGGCGATCGTCCGTGACCTCGGCGCGCGCTCGTGACACTGCTCGACTCGCTGGCGGCGCTCGGCGTACGCGTCGGGGAGCTGGTCGACCGGCGGGCGCAGGACGATCCGACGGCCGGTGATCCGCTGCGGGGCCTGCTGGTCTCCCCGGCGATGGCGGCCGAGGTGCTGCACCGGCCGACGGTCACCGTGAGCGGCGACGACCCGTACGCCCGGCTGGCCGAGCCCGGCGGCGACCGGATGACCATACTGATGAAGGTCTTCGATCTCTCGCCTCTCGATGTGGATCTGCTGCTGGTGGCCCTGGCGCCGGATGTGGACCGGCGTTTCGAACCGCTCTACGGCTATCTCAACGATGACGTGAGCCGGCGCCGGGCCAGTGTCGCGCTGGCTCTGGAACTGACCGGCCTGGCCGTGCACGACCCGGCCGCCCGGGGCCGTTTCCACCCGTCGGCGCCGCTGATCGCCGGTGGGCTGCTCGAACTCGAGGACCCGGACCGGCCGCTGCCGTCCCGGTCGCTGCGGGTTCCCGAGCGTGTGGTCGCGCATCTGCTCGGCGACGACACCGTGGACGGCGCGCTGACCGGCGTCGCCCGCGCCGGGGAGACGGGCCTGCGGTTCGACCCGTCCGGGGCCGACGGCACCGTGATCGCGGCGGCGATCCGGGAGGCCCGGCTGCGCGGGACGCGGCTCGTTGTCGGCCCGATGCCGGAGCGCCCGGAGGCGGTGCTGCGCGCCCTGGCCGGCTCCGGTGTCCCGTTCGAGACGTTCGGGCCCGGCCTGGACCGGCACGCCCGGCGGGTGCGCCCCACCGTCGGCTGGGACGATCTCGTGCTGCCCGCCGAACCGGAGGCCATGCTGCGTGAACTCGTGGTCCGCGCCCGGCAGCGCGGCCGGGTGCTGGGCGACTGGCGGCTGCTGCGCGGCGGTGGCCGGGGGCACGGCGTGGTCGGTCTCTTCGCCGGCGAGTCGGGCACCGGCAAGACGCTGGCCGCCGAGGTGGTCGCCGCCGACCTCGGTGTGGATCTGTACGTGGTCGACCTGTCGGCGCTGGTCGACAAGTACATCGGTGAGACGGAGAAGAACCTGGAACGGGTCTTCGCCGCGGCCGAGCGCGGTGCCGCCGTGCTGCTGTTCGACGAGGCCGACGCGGTGTTCGGCAAGCGTTCCGAGGTCCGTGACGCCCGCGATCGGTACGCCAACCTGGAGAGCGCCTACCTGCTGCAGCGTCTGGAGTCGTTCTCCGGCGTCGCGCTGCTCACCACCAACCTGCGCGCCAACATCGACGACGCCTTCACCCGCCGGCTGGACCTGGTGATCGACTTCCCGTTCCCCGGCCCGGCCGCGCGCCTGCTGCTGTGGCGGAACGTCCTGGACGGCGCCCCGTGCGTGCCCGATCTGGACGGGGCGCTGCCGGGCGTCGCGGAACGCTTCGAGCTGGGTGGCGGCTCGATCCGGGCGGCCGCGGTGACCGCCGCCTACCTGGCCGCCGCCCGCGACACCGCGATCACCGCCGCCGACGTGGAGACCGGCGCCCGCCGCGAATACGCCAAGAGCGGCCGGCTCGCGGCGGGCTGAGCTCAGCCGCTGACCAGCGTCCAGCGCTGCCGGGCGGCCCGGACCTCGCTGCACGGCACGGCCGACGCGGTCCGCTGGGCGCCGTTTGCCGTCAGGCAGTCCCCGGTCGCCGCGTTGACGATGCTCACGGTCGCCCCGTCCGGCACCAGCCGCCAGCGCTGCCGGCCGGCGGCGACGTCCCGCTCCGCGTTGACGCCGGTCGCTCCGTTCTGCTGCGACAGCGCCTGGCCCGCGGCCGGGACCAGCACGTTGCGGCCCTGTCCGGTGTCCGTGACCGTCCACCGCTGGGTGACGGCCGCGCCGGCGAACGCCCGGTTCTCCGACAGTCCGAGACGCAACGAGCCGTCCGCGGTGGCGATGGTGAACGACGCGGCGGTGGTCTGGGGCGGCGTCGGTGAGGGGGCGGGCGGCGTCGTCGGAGCCGGCGACGCCGCGGGCGTGACCGGGGCCGGCTGCTGGGGGAGCGGTTGCTGGGGTTGCTGCGGTTGCTGGGGCTGCTGGAGCACGGGCTGCGGCGCCTGCGGTGTGTCGTCGCGGGTGGCGGCCGCGGCGTAGTAGACGCCCGAGCTCAGCACCGCCAGCACCACGGCGCCCGCCGCGAGCAGCAGCAACGGGCGCGGCACCAGCGGCAGGCGGACGAACGTGCCCCGGCAGTCCAGGCGATCCGGCAGACCCGCGCCGGTGTCCGGGGAGACGCTCACGGCGTACGGATGCTCGCTGGAGCCCCGCAGCAACCGCAGCCCGCGCGGCCGGATCCGGACCCGTGCGGTCGCCGCGCCGCCCGGTGGCACCCGCAGCACCTGCGGATCCGCCCGGAATCCCAGCACGTCCTCGTCGTCGCGGGCCCGCACCACCGCCTGCGTCGGTGCGTTGCCCAGGTTGCGGACCGTCACCTCGGACCGGCCGGACAGCCGCCCGCGCACGGTCAGCGGGAACAGTTCTGCCCGCACGTCACCGAAGGCCGACATCGCCAGTGCCCCCTCGGCCACGTCGACGACCGCCGGATGCTGCCGGGAGCGGACCTGAATGCCGTACGGGATGAGCCCGGCCACCGCCTCGGACGTGCGCGGCGGACCGAACACGACCTCGGCCTGCCCGCGCGCCCCGGGGAACAACCGCACCACCGGTGGCTCGATCCGCGTCCACGCGGCGGCCGGGCCCAGGGCGGTCAGCTGGTACTCCTCCACGGTGTCGCCGTCGTTGCGCAGCCGCAGCACCGCCGTACCCGTGCCGCCGGGATCGACCGCGACCGACACGGGCTCCAGCGATGTCCACACACTCATTCCCCGAACCGTAGGTGCGCGGCACGGCGCGGACAGCGGACGCGGGGGCAGACCCGCGGGCCACCGGCGTTGCCCTTCCGGTCATCGGCCGCTGCCCTCGGCGGGAGTCGCGGGACCGTGTGCGGGGGGCGTGTGACGGGCGAGGGTGGAGCCTCAACCCGACCGCGATGCTTTCGAGGAGAACACATGCCCACGTATCTGTCACCCGGCGTCTACGTGGAGGAGGTCGCCGGCGGCTCCCGGCCCATCGAGGGCGTGGGCACCTCGGTCGCCGCGTTCGTCGGGCTCGCCCCGGCCGGCCGGATGAACGAGCCGGTGCTGGTCACCAACTGGTCCCAGTACGTCGGCGAGTTCGGCGAGTTCCACGAGGACTACTACCTCGCCCACGCCGTCTACGGCTTCCTCACCAACGGCGGCTCCGCCGCGTACGTCGTCCGGGTCGGTGGCGGCCAGGACGACCGGCCGTCCGGTGACGGTGCACCCGCCGCCCTTCCCGCCGGTGAGCCGGCCCAGCTGGGCACCTTCCGGGTGGCCGCGCTGGGCGGTGGCGCCCGCAACGGCGCGCTGACCGTCGAGGTCGCCGACGCCACCGGTGAGGGCGGCGACGACCGGTTCACCCTGCTGGTCAAGGACGGCGAGACCGTCGTGGAGACCTTCGAGGTGTCGTCGCGCAAGAACAACCGCGCCTACGTCGTCAACCAGGTCCGGCAGCGGTCCAAGCTGATCAGCGTCGACGAGGCGGCGCCGCCCGCGCAGCTGGCCCGCCCGGCCAACCAGGTTGTCACCGTCACCGTGCCGGCGCCGCGCCCGGCCGCTGCCACGTCCGCGGTGGCCCGCCTGGACAGCGGCCGGTTCCTGGGCGACCCCGCGGACCGGACCGGCTTCGGCGGGCTGGAGGCGATCGACGAGATCAGCATCGTCGCCGCGCCCGATCTGATGGCCGCCTACCAGCGTGGCGCCCTCGATGCCGACGGGGTCAAGGCCGTCCAGCTCGGCATGATCGCGCACTGCGAGCAGATGGGCGACCGGATGGCGCTGCTCGACCCGCCGCCCGCCCTCAACGTCCGCCAGGTGCGCCAGTGGCGGCAGGAGACGGCCGGGTACGACTCGCCGTACGCAGCCCTCTACTACCCGTGGCTGAAGGTCTTCGATCCGGCCGCCGGACGGCAGCGGCTGGTTCCGCCCAGTGGCCACCTGGCCGGGGTGTGGGCCCGCTCGGACAGCGAGCGCGGCGTGCACAAGGCGCCCGCCAACGAGGTGGTCCGCGGCGCCGTCGACCTGGAGCTGCAGATCACCCGTAACGAGCAGGACCTGCTCAACCCGATCGGCGTCAACTGCGTCCGGGCGTTCCCCGGCCGCGGCATCCGGGTGTGGGGCGCCCGTACCGCCGCGTCGGACCCGGCCTGGCGCTACCTGAACGTGCGCCGTTACTTCAACTATGTCGAGGAGTCGATCCTGCTCGGCACCCAGTGGGTGGTCTTCGAACCCAACGACGAGACGCTGTGGGCCCGGATCCGCCGCAACATCTCGGCGTTCCTGGTCAACGAGTGGCGCTCCGGCGCGCTGTTCGGCGCCCGCGCCGAGGACGCCTTCTACGTCAAGTGCGACGCCGAGACCAACACCCCGGAGTCCGTCGACAGCGGCCGGGTGGTCTGCGAGATCGGCATCGCGCCGGTCAAGCCCGCCGAGTTCGTGGTCTTCCGGCTGTCCCAGTTCTCCGGCGGCGCCGCCGAGCTGTCCGAATAACCGATCCCGTCCACCAGAAAGCGAACCCAGATGAGTCTCCAGCCCGGTGACGCCCTCGCCGCGCACAACTTCGGCCTGCAGATCGACGGCGTCATGGTCGAGTACCTGCAGGAGGTCAGCGGCCTGTCGATGGAACAGGACGTCATCGAATACCAGCAGGTGTCCGCGGCCGGCCGGCCGATCACCCGCAAGATGCCCGGCGTGAAGAAGGCCGGCGAGTGCAGCGTCACCCGCGGCATGACCCAGTCACCCGCCTTCAACCAGTGGATCAACGAGTCGATCGCCGGCAACATGGCCAGCGCCCGTAAGAACGCCACCATCATGCTGATGGACTATCAGGGCGCCACGGTCAAGCGGTACAACCTGCGCAACGCCTGGTGCAGCCGGATCGAGACGAGCGGCGTCCGCGCCGGCGACGCCTCGGCGCTCACCGAGCAGGTGACCATCGTGTTCGAAGAGCTGGTCATCGAGTGATGTCGCGCTCGGCCACCCCGCCGGGGTCCCTGCAGACCGAGTTCCGGTTCGAACTGCCCCGCGGCTACGTCGACGAGGCGGGCACGGTCCACCGGTCCGGCGTCATGCGTCTCGCCACCGCCCGCGACGAGCTGGTTCCCCTGCGCGACCTGCGGGTCCAGGAGAACCCGGCCTACCTGTCGGTGGTGCTGCTGGCCCGGGTCGTCACCGCGCTGGGCACCCTGCCGGTGATCTCCGACGGGGTGGTCGAGGGCCTCTTCGCCACCGACCTGGCGTTCCTGCAGGACTTCTACCGCCAGATCAACGCCGAGGGCCACACCCGCGCCGGGGTCGTCTGCCCGCACTGCGACACCGGCTTCGAGATCGATCTCGGCGGGAGCCGCCTGGGGGAATCGTGACGTACGCGCCCGGCGACCTGATCGCCGAGATCGCGTACGTCGCACACACCCTGCACTGGTCGCTCGACTCGATCCTCGATCTGGAACACCACGACCGTCGCCGCTTCGCCGACGCTCTCGCACCCTAGGAAGGAGGCGCCCGCATGGCGTTCTTCCGCCGCCGTCCCGTCACACCGGCGAACCCGCCGGCTGCACCGGCCTGGATCTCGGCAGCACCGGTCCGGCGGGCGCTTTCCGCGCCCTTCACCCCGGCCGCCACGGCAGACGTCCGCGGTTCGCTTCCGGCACACCACGACCCCAGGTTCGCCGACCCCCGCATGGGTACGGTCGACGCGCACCGCCGTCTGCCGATGCTGGACCTGCCGATCCCGGTGCAGCGCGCCGAGCCCCCGGTCGTGCCCGTATCCCTCGAACCGTCCCCACCGCCGCCGATCGTCCTCCTGCCGCCCCCGTCGGGTCCGTGGCGCATCCAGCGGTCGGTCCCGCCCGCCCCGTCCGCGTCGGTGCCGCCGCTTCCGGCCGCCCCGCCGGCCACTGCCCCGGCCGTCTCCGGCCCACCTGTCATGCCCGCCGCAGCCGAACCCACGGTCACCGGACCCACGGCTGCCGGGCCGGCCGCCGCCGTGGTGCGGCGGGCACCGTCGCCGGGCGTCGAGGGCCGGGTCCGGTCCGGGCTTCCGGCGCCTCGCGTGCGGCCGGCCGGGGCAGCCACCACCGGCCAGGTCCGGCAGGTGGCGACCGTGCAGCGGCGGCTCTCCGCGAGCGGGCCGTCGCCGTCGACCGGCGGCGACGGGCGGCCGGCCACGACCGGATCGGCGCCGGTCGACCCGGCGGAGGCGATACGGTCGCCTGAGCGAAGCAGCTTGCCCGCTTCGGGCCGCTCGCCGGAGACGACGGGGCCGCCCGCTCGGGACGGTGCCGACCCGGCTGCGATTCAGCGGGCGGCCACACCACCGGCCGGTACGCTCGCCTCGCACCGCACGGTTCGCCGCCGGGCCGCGCAGCGAGACGAGACGCTCCAGCGAGCCGCCGTCGACGCGGTGGCTCCCACCACGGGCGGCGCCAGGCCGTCGCCACCGCCTCAACCGACGAACCGTGTCCCCGCATCCGCGCCACCGGCGGTCTCAGCGCACCCGCCGGCGCCTGAGGGCGGCCCGTCCCCTGCTCAACGTCGGTTCGGTCTCGGCGCTCCACTCTCCGGCTCGGTGCAGCGTGCGCCGCGGTCTCCGGATCGGACGACGGCACCCGTCTCCGGCCAGACCACGGTGGCGGCACCGAAAACCGGCCCCGGATCTCCGAGCCCGGTGCAGCCGACGGCGGAGGCGGCCTCTCCCGCGACCGCACCGGTCCAGCGTGCGGCGCTCCCGCAGACCACCCCCACCACTCCCACGACCGCGCCGGCCCAGCGTGCGGCGCTCCCGAACACCACCCCCACCGCGCCCCCGACCGCACCGGCCCAGCGTGCGGCGCTCCCGAACACCACCCCCACCGCGCCCCCGACCGCACCGGCCCAGCATGTGGCGCTCCCGAACACCACCCCCACCGCGCCCCCGACCACATCGGTACAACGTGTGGCGCTCCCGAGCACCACACCCGCCACGAACGCCGCCTCCGCGCCGCCGCAGCGCACGGCACTGACGTCCCTGCCGCTTCGGTCAGGGCGAACCGGTGATCCGGCACCTGGCCCGGCGATCCCGATCCCGGTGCCGGGATCGGCAGCACCCTCCGCCTCACCTGTTCAGCGCACGGCACTGCCGCTGGCCGAGCCCACCGTTCCCCTGCTGCGCACGACACCGCCGTCCGTGCCGGTCCCACCGCCGCAGAGCGCCTCCCCGGGAACCCGCCCGGCGACCTCGGTGACCGCCGCCACCGCCTCTGCCGCGCCGCACACGCCTGCAGCTCCGACGCAGCGGGCCACGCCGCCAGCTCCGACGCAGCGGGCCACGCCGCCGGGCGACGCGATCGTGCCCGGATCCGCTGTTCCCCTCCGCGAGCCGTCGGCCGGCAACGCCACCACAGCCCCATCCGTGCAGCTTGCGGTGGTGACCCCGGTCGCCCGGGGAGCAGCCGCACAGACCGATACGCGGGCGACGGTGGTAGTCCAGCAAGACGCGGCCATCGCTTCCTCAGCTCGGTCCGGGCAACACACTGCCACCCACGTGACGTCGGCCGGCCTCGGCACGACGCCGCGGCGTACGGCTCAGCCCGGCGCGGCGGGCCGGCGACCGGTGATGACGGCACCCGGCGATGAGCGGACGGGAGCCGCGATCCGGCCGTCCTCCCCGCAGCGTCTCGGACCGCTACGGACCTCAGCGACGGCGATGCCCACGGTCCAGCGGAGTTCGGCACCCGATGACAGCGCCCCGCCCAGGTCGTCCGGAGCAGACCGAACCGTCCGGCCGCAGGCACCCGCACCCACCGCAGCGTCTCCGAACGCCACCGGCGCACCGTCCGGCAGTTCCGGCCGGTGGTCGGCGTGGACGGCACCGCTACGGGCAGCGCGCCGCGCGATGACCGCCGTCGCCACTCCCGGTAGCAACGGCCGGTCGGACACGGCAGCGCCTGGCGGCGACGGCCGGTCGGGCACAGCGGGCTGGCGGCCGCGTCGATCGGCGCCGGTCCAGCGTGCGCGCAGCGTCGCCCGCCCGCACCGGAACTCAGCAGCTCGTGCCAGCTCACCCCAGGGAGCCGACACGGCTGCTGGGCGGCTCGCCGGGACCACCCCAGCGGTCCCGGCGAGTCTCCACCCCGCTCCCCCGACGGCTCGTTCCGCCGGACACTGGCGCGAGTCGGCCTCCCCGGCCGTTTCGCCGCGGCCGGCCCGGGCAGGCGTGCATCACCGCACCACCACGGCTCCCGCCGCGTCACCGTCGGGGAGCGGGCCCGGCGCGAGCGGGCTGCCCCACATCGCGACTCCCGCAGCGTCGCCGTCCCCGCACACGCCCGGACCCGTCACACAACGCCGGACCGCGAATCCCACAACGTCGCCGCTCCCGCACACGCCCGGACCCGTCACACAACGCCGGACCGCGAATCCCACAACGTCGCCGCTCCCGCACACGCCTGCGGCCGTCGTACAACGCCGGCCCCCGAGCGCCACGGCGTCGGCGGGCCAGGCCGAGATCGGGACGACCGGACAACCTCATCCCGCGCGGGAACCGGTCCGGGACACGGTGGCGACGCCGGCTGTCCCGATCGCCCGTCCGGCGGCACCGTCAGCGGTCCACCGCGGGCAGTGGGCGGGCACACCGGAACGCTCCCGGAATCTCTCGCCCGTCCAGCGATCCGTCACAGGGACCGCACCCGAGCCAACGCCGGCCCGGCAGCTCACCGGGATCACACCGGAACCACCACCGATCCAGCAGCTCGCCGCAACCGCCCCCGAACCACCGGCCACCCAGCGGCTCGCAACCGGGCAGGTGAGTCCGGAGATCCGGATCGCCGGCACTCCGGCCATCCAACGGGACACCGCCGGGCCCGCGGTGACCGCCTTTCCGGTGCCCGGTCCGGCCGCGCCCGCACGGAGCGTCACGACCACACCGGAGACGACGACGCGGACCACCCGGCCCGCCGGGGCGAGCGCCCCGGCCGGTTCGCCGCCCTCCGGCCGGGCGGCCCCGCCCCAGGCGGAACTCGACGTCCTGGCGCACCGTCTGCTCGACCCGTTGAGCCGCCTGCTGCGGGCCGAGCTGCGCGCCGACCGTGAGCGTCTGGGCCGGCTCCGCGACCCTCTCTGACCCATCCGACGTACGACGAACGACTCGAGAAGGACCTGTCATGCCCACCGTCCCGGATCCCGCGTCCACCGTGTTCTTCCGCCTGGCCGTCGACGGCCGGGACCTCGGTCTGTTCCACGGCTGTGACGGCCTCGCCGCCGAGGTCGAGGTCGAGCAGCGTCAGGAGGGCGGCAACAACGGGTTCGTCTGGCAGCTGCCGACCCGGGTGACCCACTCGACCGTACGCCTGACCCGGCCGCTGACCCCGGACACCGCGAAGGTGGCCGCCTGGATCTCGTCGGTGACGACCGGTGTGCAGCGGCCGACCGCGCAGATCGCGGCGTTGCGGGCGGACGGCTCGACGGTCGCCCAGTGGGGGCTGGTCGAGGTGCTGCCGGTGCGCTGGCAGGGTCCGACGCTGGATCCGTCCGGCCCGGCGGTGGCGACCGAGACCCTGGAGCTGGCGCATCACGGGTTCACCGATGCGGGGCGTGCCTGATGCCGCCGGGACGCAATCTGGCCCGGGCCACGCTGGCCGTGCACCGGCCGCCGGCGGGGAGCGGTGGGCGTGCCGGTGAGGTGCCGTTCCAGTTCAACCCGTCGCAGGTGCAGTTGAGCCGGTCGGCGAGCTGGCACTCCGAGCCGGCGGTCGCGTTCCAGCGGGGCGCCACCCCGGAGTTCGCCGGGTCGCAGCCGGCGAGCATGCAGCTGGAGTTGTTCCTGGACGCGTCGGTGTCGCCGGGGGGCTCGCTGGTGCGTACCCAGGTCGAGAAGATTTTGTCCTGTTGTGAGGTGGACCCGCAGACGGTGGCGTCGGCGAAACCGGAGACCCCGTGGGTGAGGTTCTCCTGGGGTTCGTTCACGACGGTGCAGTTCGCCGCGCACGTGGAGAGCGTGTCGGTGGCGTACACGCTGTTCAGTGCCGGTGGGGAGCCGCTGCGGGCGACGTGTCAGCTGTCGCTGCGGGAGATCCCGCTGCCGGCGAAGGGCCAGAACCCGACGTCGGGGGCGCTGTCGGCGCGCCGGGTGCATCAGGTGGTGGCCGGTGACTCGCTGGCCGCGCTGGCCTGGCGGGAGTACGGCGACGCGACCGTCTGGCGGGTGATCGCGGAGGCCAACGACATCGACGATCCGATGCGGCTGTCACCGGGCCGGGAGCTGTTGCTGCCCGCCGCCGACGAGGTGCCGGCCGCCCGGTACGAGAGGACGCAGCCGTGAGCACCGAGACGTTCACCAGTGTGCTGCGGGTGGAGCTGGCCGGCGCCCCGTTGCCGGATCCGCTGGCCGCACTGCTCGTCGACGGCTGGGTGGACGCCGGCGCCGACGTGCCGGCCGCGTTCCGGCTGGCGTTCACCGACCCGGGCGGCGAGATCCTCCGGAAGTTTCCGCAGGTCCAGGTCGGTGCGGAGATCCGGCTGTTGCCGGTGACCGGCGGCACGCGGGGTGGGCCGCTGCTGACCGGTGAGGTGACCGGCCTGGAGGTGGACGCGGACGGCGGCGGGCGGACGCTCGTGGTTCGCGGCTACGACCCGGGCCACCGGCTGCTGCGGTCGCGCCGGGTGGAGGGCTACCCGAACATGACGGCCGCCGACATCGTGCGCCGGGTGGCGGGCCGGCTCGGCCTGCGGATCGGGCAGGTCGACGCCACCGCGGCGGTGTATCCGCTGGCCACCCAGCCGAACATCACCGACTGGGCGTTCCTGTCCCGGCTGGCCCGGCAGAACGACGTCCGGCTGTACTTCGACGAGGAGGGCCGGCTGCGGTTCTCCGCGCTGCCGGACGCGTCGACCGCGCCGCCGGATTCGACGCCGTCGCGGCAGAGCCCGTTCGTGCTGGAGCTGGGCGCGAACACGCTCGCGGCACGGGCCGGGGTGACCGCCGCCGGGCAGGTACGGACGGTTTCGGTACGCGGGTGGAACGTCACCACGAAACGGCCGTTGGCCGCGACCGTGGCCGCCGGTTCGACGCCGGGTGTCCGCACCGACGTGACGCCGGCCGAGCTGAGCGCCCGGTTCGGTCCGGCGGAGCTGGTCGAGACGGGTGTGCCGTACACCGACCAGGCTCAGGTGCGGCACGCGGCGCAGGCGCTGGCACACGACGTCGCCGGGTCCTTCGCCGACCTGGAGGTGGAGGTGACCGGCAATCCGCTGCTGCGGCCGGGCGTCCCGGTGGCGTTCAAGGGCGCGGGTCCGGCGTTCGAGGGCCGGTACACGGTGACCGGCGCCCGGCACATCTTCCGGTCGGGCCGCCAGTACATCACCCGGGTGACGGTCTCCGGCCGCGAGTTCCGGTCGCTGTACGGGCTGGCGTCCGGTGGTGGCTCGGACGCGCCGCCGATGCCGGGTGTGGTGGTGGCGACGGTGAGCAACATCAAGGACCCGATGCGGCTGAACCGGGTCAAGCTTCGTTTTCCCTGGTTGAGCGACTCGTACGAGTCGGACTGGTGCCGGGTGGCGCAGCTCGGCGGGGTGCGGGGCGGTGGGCTGGTGCTGCCCGAGGTGGGTGACGAGGTGCTGGCCGCCTTCGACCGGGGGTCGCTGGAGCATCCGTACGTGCTGGCCGGCCTTTACAACGGGGTGGACGCGCCGACCGCCGACCCGGACGCGCTGCCGGCCGTCGATCCGGTGGCCGGCACGGTGAACTGGCGCAGCCTGGCCTCACGCGGCGGCCACCAGGTGCAGCTGCTGGACGCGAACGCCCGGCGCGCGAGCGGGATCCGGCTTCGCACCGGCGACGGCTCGCTCACCGTGCACCTCGACGAATCCAACACCACGGTGGTGGTACGCAGTGACGGCACCGTCCGCATCGAGGGCACCCGCACCGTCGACGTGCGCGCCGGCCGTGACCTGAACCTGACCGCGGGAGGGGCCGTCAACATCTCCGCGAACGGCCAGGTGAACGTGCGCGCCGGTGGCCGGTTCGCGGTCAACGCCGGCGGCGCGGTGATGCTCGACGCGGTCGGCACCGCCCAGGTCAAGTCGGTCGGCCCGATCACCCTGACGTCACCGGCGAACACCACCGTCACCTCGGCGACGATCGCGCTGCTCGGTGTCACCACCCGCAACGGGCTGCCGTTCTGATGGGCGCACAGTTCGTGGGCGCCGGCTGGGCCTTTCCGCTGCGGACCGACGCGTCCGGCGGGGTGGCGCTGGTCCGGCGCGAACGGGAGATCGAGGAGGCGATCCGGCTGATCCTGGCGACCGCGCCGGGGGAACGGCCGATGCGCCCGGAGTTCGGCTGTGCCATCCACGAGCTGGTGTTCGCGCCGGCCAACGAGGCGACCGCCGGCCGGATCCGCTACGAGGTCCGCGCCAGCCTGGAGCGCTGGGAGCCGCGGATCGAGGTGGCCGACGTCGAGGTGCGCCTGGCCGAGGACGACGACGCGACCCTGCTCATCGACATCCGCTACACGGTCAGCGGCACCAACGACCCCCGCAACCTGGTCTTCCCGTTCTATGTGATCCCCGGCATCGAAGGAACCGTCTGATGGCGCTGCCCACCCCGAACCTGGACGACCGGCGCTTTCAGCAGTTCGTCGACGACGCCAAACGGCACATCCAGCGCCGCGGCTCCGAGTGGACCGACCACAACGTCTCCGATCCGGGGGTGACCCTGATCGAGGCTGTCGCGCACATGGTCGACCAGCTCGTCTACCGGCTGAACCGGGTGCCCGACAAGAGCTATCTGGCGTTCCTGGACCTGCTGGGCGTACGCCTGTTCCCGCCGGCCGCGGCCCGGGTGCCGGTGACGTTCTGGCTGTCCGCGCCGCAGCCGGAGCCGGTGACGCTGCCGGTGGGCACCGAGGTCGCCACGGAGCGCACCGAGACCGAGGAGGCGGTGGTCTTCACCACCGACCGTGACGTGGTGGTGCCGCCGTGCTCGCTGGAGCGGGTGCTCGTCCAGCATGCCGGGCAGCCGGCGGTGGACCGTACCAACGATGTGCTCGGCGACGGTGACGTGCCCGTCTTCGCCGAGCCGCCGCAGCCCGGTGACGCCCTGTTGCTGGGTCTGTCGGCGGCGGTGCCCGGCGCCGTGGTGGTGCTGCGGCTGGAGAGCCGGGTCGACGGTGTCGGCGTCGACCCGCGGAAACCGCCGCTGCGCTGGGAGGCGTGGACGGCCGACGGCTGGGTCGGCTGTGAGGTCGACGACGACACCACCGGCGGGCTGAACCGGACCGGTGAGGTGGTCCTGCACGTCCCGGACGGGCACGCCCGCTCGGAGGTGGGTGGCCACGACGCCGGCTGGCTGCGCTGCCGGGCGGTGAACCCGGCTGTCGGGCAGCCGTTCTACGGCACCTCCCCCACCGTGCGGGGCGGTGCGGCGTTCACCATCGGCGCGACCGGGCGGGCGGTGCACGCCCAGGCTGTCCGGGACGAGCCGCTGGGCGAGTCGGCCGGGGTGCCGGGCCAGCGGGTCCGGCTGACGCGCGCGCCGGTGGTGGCCGGTGACCCCGCGCTGCTGGTGCAGGTCTCGGCCGGTGACGGCTGGGACGACTGGCGGGTGGTGCCGGACTTCTCCCGGTCCGGGCCGGACGACCGGCACGTGGTGCTGGACGCCGCCACCGGGGAGGTCGCGTTCGGGCCGGCGGTCCGGGAGAGCGACGGCACGCTGCGTCACTACGGTGCGGTGCCGGTGGCGGGGGCGACGATCCGGGCCCGCTTCTACCGGGCCGGGGGTGGCCGGGCCGGCAACGTGGCCCGCGGGGCGGTGCGGGTGCTGCGCAGCTCGATCCCGTACGTGGCGCGGGTGGAGAACCGGGAGGGTGCGACCGGTGGCGTCGACGGCGAGACCGTGGCCGAGGCGAAGGTGCGCGCGCCGGTGACCCTGCGTGCCCAGGACCGGGCGGTGACCGTTCGCGACTACGAGGAGCTGGCCCGTCAGGCCGCGCCGGAGGCCGCCCGCATCGCCTGTCTGGGCGTCGATCCGGCCGAGGGCGGGCAGAACGCCGTCCGGCTGCTGGTGGTGCCGCAGGCCGTCGCCGACCGTGGTGGCCGGCTGCGGTTCGAGCAGCTGATCCCCGGCGACGACCTGCTCGGCCGGATCACCCGCCATCTCGACGAGCGCCGTCCGTTGGGCACCCGGCTGTCCATCGGTCCGCCCTTCTACCAGGGCGTCTCGGTGGCTGCGACGGTCCGGGTCCAGCGTGCCCGAGGCCGCCGGGAGGAGGTACGGGCAGCCGCCCTCGACGCGATCCACCGCTATCTCGACCCGTTGACCGGGGGCGCCGACGGTCGTGGCTGGCCGTTCGGCAGGCCGTTGCGGGCGGGTGAGATCTTCGCCGCGCTGCAGCGGGTGCCCGGCGTGGACCTTGTCGACGAGGTGCTGCTGAGCCCGGCCGACCCGCTGACCGGCCGCCGTGGCGAGCCCGGCGACCGGATCGACCTGAGCCCGGCCGCGCTGTTCTTCTCCTTCGAGCACTCGGTACGGGTGGACGACTGATGCGCGCCGCGATCGACGGGCTGCGCAGCCCGTACCCGCTGGGCGCCCAGCTCCCGGCCGTGTACGCCGACGACGTGCTGATGCAGGCGTTCGCCGGCGGCCTGGACGACCTGCTGGCCCCGCTGCTGGGCGTGCTGGACAACCTGGACGCCTACTTCCGGCCGGGCACCGCCCCGGACGACTTCGTCGATCTCCTCGGCGCCTGGACCGGTGTCGAACCGGCGCTGGTCGCCGCCGAGCACCTGCGGGAGGCGGTCGCGCTGGCCGCTGACCGGCACCGCCGCCGCGGCACCCGGGCCGGGCTGGCCGCGGCGGTGCGACTGGCCTTCGGTGTGCTGCCGGAGATCACCGAGAGCGGCGGGGCGGTCTGGTCGGCGCGTCCGCTCGGGCCGTTCCCCGGCGACCGTACGCCCGGCTTGACGGTGACCCTCCGGGTGCCGGATCCGTCCGCCGTCGACCCGGCCCGGCTGGACGCCGTCGTGGCGGCCGCCCGGCCGGCCCATCTGCCCTACCGCGTCGCGGTACTCCCGGAAAGGACCTGATCATCATGACCTCACCCACCTCGCCGCGCCGTCCCGGCGACCCGGCGCCGCCGTCCGAAGCCGACCGGGCGCGGGCGCTGCTGCTGCCGGTGTCCGAGCCGGAGGGCACCCAGGACCTCGACGGCGACGGGGTGCCGGCCGTGTTGCCCGGCCGCCCCGAGCCGGCCCAGCCGCCGACCCGGCTCGCCACGCCCGCCGAGGAGAGCGGCCTGACCTGCTGGAACTGCTCCTTCGGCAACCGGGAGGACCGGATCTTCTGCCGCAACTGCGGCGCCGAGTTGCGCAATCCGCCGACCCTCCAGCTGCCCCCACCGCCGCGCCGCAGTCTGAAGAAGCCGCTGCTGATCGCGGTCGCCGTGCTGGCCTGCCTGGCGCTGGTCGCCGGGATCGTCGCGGCGGTCCGGGCCTTCTCCGGCGGCGACGCGTTGGTGCCGGCCGGGCTGGTGGTGGCCCCGCCGGAGCAGGCGGAGGCCACCCGGGAGGATCCACAGCATCCGGTGCGCAACGCGTTCGACGGGGTGACCGACTCCTGGTGGGGACCGGGCCGGGCCGGCGAGGGCAAGGGTGAGGCCGTGCAGGCCCGCTACGTCCGGCCGGTGCATCTGCGGGCGATCCGCATCCACCCCGGCGTCTCCACCCGGCCCGCCGACAAGGAGAAGCAGGCCCGCCCCCGGGAGATCCGGGTCATCGTCACCGACGGGCAGGGCAAGGGCAGCGAGAAACGCTACCGCCTGGAGGACGGCAAGCCGCTGCTCGCCGAGATCGACGTGCCGGAGGCCCGGCAGGTGCAGGTCGTGCTGGAGTCCGCCTACGGCGCCACCGGCGGCCGGCAGGTCGCCATCTGTGAGATCGAGCTGTTCCGTGCACCGGCATGAGCACCGGGGCGCCGGCGGCTCCGGCGCCCCGCCGGCCAGGTCCACCCAGCGCCGCCCCGACCAGGACCGGCTCGCCGCGCTGCAACGCGCCGGCGGCAACGCCGCGGTCCAGCGCTCGCTGGTGCCGGAGGTGCTGCGCGGCACCGGCCGTCCGCTGGCCGACGGTGTCCGGCGCGACATGGAGGCCCGCCTCGGGGCGGACTTCTCCGATGTGCGGCTGCACACCGGTGGCCTGGCCGAGCGGTCGGCCGCCGAGATCGGGGCGCGCGCCTACACCTCCGGCAGCCATGTGGTGCTGGGTGCGGGCGGCGGTGACCGGCACACCCTGGCCCACGAGCTGACCCACGTGATCCAGCAGCGCCAGGGCCCGGTCGCCGGCACCCCGGACGGCCACGGCCTGTCGATGTCCGACCCGGGCGACCGTTTCGAACGGGCCGCCGAGGCCAACGCCACCCGCGTCCTCGCCGGGCCCGCGCCGACCAAGCACCTGCACGGGCCGGCCTTGGCCCCGGCGGCCGGAACGGCCGTCCAGCGGGTGCCGTCGGCCATGCACGGCAAGGACCTGAACCCGGCATTCCTGACGGCGCCGCCCAGGGTCTGGCCGCTGCTCTGGCGGCTACGCGGGCAATTGAAGGAGTTCCGTGGTCACATCCGTGCCACGGCCCGGCGCCCGGACACCGAGATGGTCCTGCTCGACCGGATGATGGTTCTGTTGGAGGAGATCGGTGTCAAGGGCGGCGCCAGGTTCCGCACCCGACCGGATGACTGGTATCAGCACGTCGTGGACACGGTCACCGACGAGCGGGCCACCGCCCAGCGCAAGTGGGACGACTACGGCTATTACCTGATGCGCCAGTTCGGGACCATCTGGAAGTCGGACTTCGACATCGGGCAATACCCGGTCGGCAACTCGTTCGCCAGTCCGTTCGAGCAGGTCTCGGCCCGCAACCTGACCTCCATGACACGGTCGCTCGACGGCAACCGCACCGGCGACGACGCCTGGATGGACGAGGTCGACAGCAAGGTCCAGGCCAGCCTGCGAAAGTGCGTGCTACGGCATTACGCGCCCGCGGACCGGTTGCAGCGCATCCTCGACGGCCCGGACGACCAGCGCATGCTGAAGTCGCTGGAGCTGCTGCGGCACACCGGCCGCCCGGTCGAGCACAACACCGAGGAGGTCGACCAGACCGACTTCGCCAACACCGGGTTCGTATTCTTCTACATCGAACCGGCCGGTGCGGACTTCCGTGAATCACGCTTCGGCGGGGAAGACCCGGCCCGCGTCACCGTTCCGATCGACCTGCTCGCCAGCCGCAACGGCTGGGTGATGCTCAACGACTTCGCCGACCGTGAGTTCCCGACCATCCGCGCCGACGACGAGGGTGAGCTGGTCTCCTACACCCGCGCCGAGACAGGCCCGGACGTCATGGAGACCTTCCCCGTCGCGGCCGGCTCCCCGCACGGGGCGTTGAAGGTCGCCCGGGCCCGGTACAACGAACTGCAGAAGCAGCTGGGCAAGACCTTCCCCATCGCCCGCCAGATCAGCAAGAACGCCGCCGTTCTCGCGGAGCTCGCCGCCACCTCCGACTCCGCGAAGGCGCTGGAGTACATCGAGCAATTGCGAACTCTCGACACGGACTACCGGGCCTGGTACGACGACGCCCTCGCCGAGCTGACGAAGGCGAACGACGAGTGCGAACGCGCCCTGGCCGAGGTCCAGCGCTTCCGGCACCCGGTACGCACCTACCGCCCGGACAACGACCCCAACCTCAGAGTCGAGGAACGGAGGGAGCGCTACCAGCAGATCTACTACGGGCCGGCACACGCGAACAACTTCGCGTACCGCAACTCGGCCAAGGCGATCCGCTACGACAGGCGGCCGGACATGACGCTGGTCGGTGGCGACGTCATCCCCGGCCTGGCCCGCCGCTGTGTCCTGGAGATCTCCTACATACGCAAGGGTCATCCGCTGGCCGCCCAGAAACTGATCGACAAGTCCGGTGACGAGCTGGTCAACGTGCTGCTGCGAACCTTCCTGCGGCCGCAGGCGCTGCTGCAGAAAGAGGTCCGCTTCGACGCCTCCCAGGTTCAGTTCCGCAAACCGAGGCCCGCGCGGTGACACCCCGGGCACATGACCGGCGGGCTCCCCGGACCGATGCGGCGGTCGGAGTGCAACGGACCGGGGCCGTCCGCCGTGATCAGCCGGCCAACAGCGCCCTGCTCGCCTACGCCGGCACCTGGTCGCGTACCTCGCAGGGATGGCGGACCCGCAACCGCTCCGCGCCGCTGCGGCGCATCGACGACGCGCTGGCCGGGTGGGCCGCCGAGTACCAGGCCTCCCAGGCGCCGATCCCCACCATGCAGGGGCTGCGCCACGTGGAGCAGGCCGTCGTCGAGTGGAGCCTGTCGAAGGGTGACCGTGTCGCCCGGAGCGCCCGCGCCCCGCACATCCGGGCGCTGGCCCAGCGGCTCGCCGCCGCGCTCACCGAGACCGGCGCCGAGGTCGCCGACCAGGAGAGACAGCGGCAGAGGTCCGCGGCGGCGACGGAGCTGTTCCAGCGCATCGACCCCCGGCTGCAGGGCATCGCGCACCGGCGTGGCCCGACCGTCAATCCCGACGCGCCCGTCCACCGGGCGTTCCTGGCCGACCGCGACGACGAGGGCCGGCTCAGCCCCGCTTCGGTCGCCACCATCGAGAACCGCAACGGCCAGACGCTCGCCGAACGCCTGGACACCCTGGGCCACGCCGGCATCGAACGGGACCCGTCGATGACCGACACCGAGGTCCGGGACCTGGCCGGCTCGTACGCCAACCCGGTCACCGGGACCAGCGAGTACCCGGAGGTCGCCTCCTACCTCGCCGACGGCGTGCCGACGGCGAGGTGGAACACCGTCTCGGTCCGCACCATGGACGTGCCCGGGGCGCCGATCTTCGTCATCGGCGACACCGCCGACCAGCACTACGCGCCCCGGTACGAGCTGTTGCGGGAGGCGGTCGGCCGGGTCCGGGCGGCCGGTTTCGAGATTCCCGAGCTGACCGTACGGCTGCCGCGGTACTCCCGGAAGCTGATCCTGGCGCCGGACCGGATCACCGTCGGGGAGAAGATCTTCCGCAACGAGTACGTCCACGGCACCCTGCTGCTGTCCGCGCACGCCTACGGCACCCCGCTGCCGGCGTATCTCTCCACCCAGCTCGACCGGGAGGTCAACGCCGTCCGTCCGGAACACGAGCTGAAGACGTTCGGGGTCGCGTCGATGGTGCACGAGCTCGGTCACTTCCTGCACCACCGCCAGAGCCCGGGCCTCTTCGCCGACCTGCAGCTCGCCGCGTACGAGCCGGCGGCCCGCCGCACCGCGGAGACGGTCAGCCACTACGCCCAGGAGAACCCGCGGGAGTTCGTCGCCGAGGTCTTCATGATGCGCTGCTTCGGCCGGCCGCTCACCGACGAGGTCGCCGCCCTCTACCGGCGTCTCGGCGGGCCCGAACCCCGGCGGTGACCGGCACGTCGACACGGCGTCGACCGGACACCATCGGCGCGCCGGTGGACTGGGAGCAGGCGCGCCCGACCGCGCGCGCCGACGTGCGGCGCGTGACGCCGCCTGTCCGGAGACGAGTCCCTTGCCTGACCAGAACGACCGGCCGGTACGGCGGCGCCGGCGCATCGCAACGATCGCCGGCGCCGCGGTGTCGGCTCTGCTGCTGCTGACCGTGATCGCCGTGTTCACCTGGCCGCTCGACGACGAGCGGCTGCACCGGGCGGAGGTGGCCCCGATGGCGTTCGCCGCCGCCGAGGCCGAGGCCCGCCGGGCCGCCGACGCCGACGCCGCCGACCCGGGTGTACGCCCGGAGTGCGCCACCCGTCTGCTGTCGCACGGCCGGGCCACCGCCAAGGCGGTGCTGCTGCTGCACGGCTACACGGCCTGTCCGGATCAGATGTCCGGCCTGGCCGACCACTTCTTCCGGCTGGGCTACAACGTGTACGTGCCCCGCGCGCCCCGGCACGGCCTGACCGACCGGGCCGCCCACGCCGGCGTGGAGGCGCCCGAGCTCACCGGATATGCGAACAGCGCCTGGAACGTCACGGCCGCGCTCGGCGACGAGGCCGGGGTGACCGGTGTCTCGGCCGGCGCGGTGCTGGCCACCTGGCTGGCCCACCATCGCCCCGACTCGGTGCGGCATCTGCTGGCGCTGTCGCCGTTCTACCGTCCGGGCAGCTCACAGGCTCCCGCCGTGGCGGTCCGGCCGATGCTCGTCGGGTACGGCTTCCGGCTGCTGCCCGACCACGTCAACGGGCGCGGCTACTCGTATGCGGCGCTGGCCCAGTATCTGCGGATCGCCGCGAACCTCGGGCCGCCGCCGGCGGACACCGTACTTCGCAGCACCGCCGTCGTGGTGGCCCCGGGCGACACGCTGATCGACCAGCGGGAGGCGGTGGCCGTGCCCGGTGCCCTGGCCGGCGCCTCCGGGGCCACGCTGACCGGTCACGTCCTGCCGGCCGTGCTGAACCTGGAGCACGACATCGTCAGGCCGTCGACGGCTCCGCAGTTGTATCCGCTCTACCAGCGTCTCTACGAGGGGATCTGATGGCTTCGACACTGTTCTACGGCGGCCACGTGGTGACCCTGGACCCGGCCCGGGGCGATCTGCCTTCCGGGGACGTGCTGATCGACGGCGCGGTGATCACCGAGATCGGGCTGTGGGTCGACGCCGTGGACGCCGTGGCGATCGACGTCTCCGGCATGATCGTGATCCTCGGTTTCCGGCCCGTTCACCGGCACCTCTGGCAGCATGTGCCGGGCGCCGAGGCGAGCGGGGCCACGCCGGCGCCGGGTGCCCGCGCCGACCTGATCATCCTGGACGTCCCGGCTCGCGGATGCCGGGACGTCGCCGCCCTGATCGAGGGCAGCACGCCGGCGGACGTGCACACCGTGCTGATCGCCGGTCGCCCGGCGCGGCCCTGAGAGGACGGTGATGGCCGGCCCCTCGGGTGGGGGCCGGCCGTCATCGTTCTCAGCGGGTCCGGGCCTGCAGGGTCAGTCCCATGTTCTCCGGGAAGACGGTGAAGGCGCTGCGCTCGGTGACCGGCCCGGCCGACGTCTCGGGAACCGGGTCGAACTCGGCCGCCACCATCGCCACCACCAGCCGCGCCTCGATCTGGGCGAGGTTGCGGCCGGGACAGAAGCGGGGTCCCCCACCGAACGGCAGGTACGGTTGTGCGTCCGGCGCCGGCGGTGGCGGGCCGCCGTCGAGCCAGCGCTCCGGCCGGAAGTCGTCCGGGTCGGGGAACCGGTCGGCGTCGGTGCGGGCGCCGTTGGTGAGCAGTACGAAGATCGTCGTGCCGCCGGGCACCAGCAGCGGCCCGTCGACCCCGTCGAGCACCACGTCGTCGATCGCCTGCAGGGCCATCGTGGGCGCGGACGGGTGCAGCCGCACGGCCTCGCTGACCACCGCTTCGGCGTACTGCAGGCGGCGCAGTTTTCCGGCGTCGGCGGCGATCGTGTCGGTGCCCAGTTCGCGGTCCGCCTCCTCGCGGACCCGGCGGTGCACCCGTGGGTGGGTGGCCAGGTAGTAGACCGCCCAGGCGGCCAGGGCCGCGGTGGTGTCCTCGCCCGCGAGCAGCATGGTCACCACGTTGCCGGACAGCTCGTCGCGGGTGAGGGCGGGTTCGTCGGCCAGGGGCGCCACCAGGGCCTCGAGGAAGTTGCTGGGTGACGCCCCGGTCGCCATCACCTGCTGGGCCACCGCGAACCGTTCGGCCACCAGGTCGTTCAGCTCGGCCAGGGTGGCCGCGATCCGCTTGTGCCGGGGCAGGGGCAGCCAGCGCCAGTAGGGCACCGGCGCCCCGGTGCGCCGCCCGATCTCCGGGAAGATCTCCGGCAGCCGGGCGTGCAGTCCGTCGCCGGTGCTCTCCAGCGCGTTGAGGTCGTACCCCATGGCCAGGCCCGCGGTGTTGTCCAGGGTGTAGCGCAGCATGTCGTCCAGCACGTCGACCCGCGAGCCGGCGGCCGCCGCCGTCCGCCACTTGCGGCGCAGCCGTTCGGTGCTGCGGACGAGGGTGGTGAAGTAGGCGTTGATGTAGGCCGCGCTGAGGCTGCGGGTGGCCGCCCGGCGCAGCCGTCTCCACTCCTCGCCCTCGGCGGTGAAGACGCCGTGCGCGCCCATCTCATCCAGGACGTTCGACACCCGCGCGCCGCGCCGGAAGGCGCCGGGCCGGTCCCGCAGCATCGTGTCGATCATCCGGGGGTCGGCTGTCACCAGGATCTCCTGCGGCACCCGCAGCCGGAAGGTCGAGCCGTGCTCGTCGCACCACTGGGCCAGGGCGTGATGCCGGCCGGGTCCGGCCAGTGGCAGCAGGTTGCCCACCACCGGCATCCCGTCCGGGATCGGCAGGTCGGCCAGGGTACGTACGGTGGTCGTCGTCATGGGTCCAGTGCACCGGCCGGTTGTCGACGGCTGGTCGATGTCGTCATGCCGGCGGCCGTAGAATCCACGTCCATGCGTGGCGGCTCCTGGTTTCGTGTCCTCGGGCCGGTCCGGGCCGGCCGCGACGATGCCGAGGCCGATCTGGGGACACCGCAGCAGCGGGTCGTGCTGGCGGTGCTCGTGGCCGGGGCGGGTGGCCCGGTGGCCGCCGCGACGATCGCCGACGTGCTGTGGCGCGACGATCCGCCGCGGTCCGCGTCGTCCACGATCCAGCAGTATGTGAGCCGGCTGCGCCGTGCGCTGGGTACGCCCGATGTTATCCGCCGGGTCCGTGGCGGCTACCGGCTCGACGGCGATGACCTCGACGTGCTGACGTGGCGGGGACTCGTCGCCGGTGGGCGTGCCGGGGAGGCGCTGCGGGTGTGGTCGGGGCCGGTCGCGGCGGACCTGCCGGCCGAGTCGCGGGAGCATCCGGTCTTCGCGGGGCTGGCTCGCGAGCATGCGGCGGTGCTGTGTGCGGCCGCTGATCAGGCGCTGGCCTCCGGGCGGGCCGGCGAGCTGACCGGCGCCCTGCAGCTTGCGGTGACCTGGTATCCGTACGACGAGGCGGTGCATGCCCGGCTGATTCGGGTCCTGGCCGCGACCGGCCGGCGCGCCGACGCGCTGCGCCATTTCCATACGGTCCGCGAGGCCCTCACCGGCGAGCTGGGCGTCGAGCCGGGGAAGCTGCTGCAGGATGCTCACCGGCTGGTCCTCGCCGATCCGGAGCCGTCTCCGGCGGAGTCCCGGCAGGAGCCGGTGCCGGGCGGGCCCGCGATGCTGCCGGCCGACCCGCGGACCTTCAGCGGGCGTACGGCCGAGATCGAGCAGCTGGACGCCCTGATGACCGGTGACCGGCCGCTGACCGTGGTGACCGGCCTGGGCGGCGCCGGCAAGACCACCCTGGCCCTGCGCTGGGCTCATCGCCGGGTGGCCGATTTCCCGGACGGCCAGCTCTACGTGGATCTGCGCGGGTTCGCCCCGGGCAACGTGCCGGTCGAGCCGGCCGAGGCGCTGCACACGCTGCTGGAGGCCCTCGGGGTGGCCCGTGCCAACCAGCCGTCGTCGCTCGCGGAGCTGGCCGCCCTCTACCGGACCCGGCTCGACGGGCGCCGGGTGCTCGTGGTGCTGGACAATGCCCGCGACGACGAGCAGGCCCGCCCGCTGCTGCCCGCTGCCGCCGGGTGCGCTGTGGTGGTGACCAGCCGCAGCCACCTGGGTGGGCTGGTGGTGGAGGACGGCGCCCGGTCGATGGGCCTGGACCTGTTCAGCGGCGCCGAGGCGCGCGCCTACCTGCGTTCGCTGCTCGGCGCCCGGGTGGACGCGGAGCCGGACGCGACGGCCGTGATCGCGGAGGTCTGCGGCGGGCTGCCGCTGGCGCTGGCGCTGTGCGTGGCCTGGGCCCGGCGGCATCCCGGGTTCGCCCTCGCCGACGTGGCCGCCGAGCTGCGGCAGCGCGACGGGCTGGACGCGTTCACCGGTGTCGCCGCCGGGCGGGATGTGCGGGCCGTGTTCTCGTGGTCCTACCAGGGTCTCGGGGTGGAGGCGGCGGAACTGTTCCGGGCGCTCGGCGCCCACCCGGGCCCGGATGTGGCGGCCACCACCGTGCGGAGTGTCGCCGGGCTCGACCGGGCCGGGACGCTGCGGTTGCTCACCGAGCTGCTCGACGCCCAGCTGGTGAGCGAGGTGCAGCCCGGGCGGTACGCGATGCACGATCTGGTGCGGGCGTACGCCATCGAGCTCGGCGACCCGCGGGAGCGGCAGCGGACCCTGCGGCGGGTGGTGGACCACTACCTGCATACGTTGATCGGCTGCGCCATGACGGTGGCCCCGCATCGCGCCCCGGTCGACGCCGGCACGCCCGCGCCGGGTGTCACCGCGTGGACCCCGTCCGGCCGGGAACAGGCGCTGGCCTGGTTCGCCGCCGAGCACGACAACCTGCTGGCCGCGTTCGACGCCGCGGAGCGGGCCGGGGCGGACGCGCCGCTGTGGCTGACGTGCTGGGCGTTCGACAGTTTCCTCACCGCCACCCTGGGCCGCTCCGACGAGACGCCGTCGCTGGTGCGGCGGGCTCTGGCCGCCGCCGAGCGGGCCGGTGAGGTGTGGTGGCGCGGCTATCTGCACCACGCTCTCGCCTCCTGGCACTACCAGCGTGGGGACCATCCGGAGGCGCTGCGGCAGCTCGAGACCACGGCGGCGATCGGGCGTGCGGCGGGCGATCCGATCCGGACCGCCGGGGCGCTCGTGCACATCGCCACCGCACTCGTCGACCCGGGTGGCTGGCCCAGCGGCGAGCAGATCGAACGAGCGGGGGCGCTGGCCGACGAGGCCGTGGTGCTCTGCGTCCGGGTCCTGGACGGGGTCGCCGCCGCGACGGAGGCCGACCGGGTCCGGGCCCGGCAGATCCTGGGTGATACGTACTCGTTCACGGCGTTACGGGTGCTGCACCGCACCGGGGACCTGGCGGCCGCCGAGGCCGAACTCGGCAACGGGCTGCGGATCCACGGGAACGCGCCGTACCTCACCGTGTGGCTGCTGGAGAACATGGCCCGGTTCCGGAGCCGTCTCGGGGACGACGCCGCCGCGGTACGGACCTACGAGCAGGCGATCGCTCTCGGGGACGACGCGTGGGCGACGACCGCGATGCTGACCGCCGTCGCCGAGTGCCACGCCCGTCTGGGCGATCCGGACCGGCTCGCCGAGGTCCGCGACCGGGTGTTGCGTGACCTCGACGGCGTCTACCACTCCAATGCGGCCGGCCTGCGGGCCCGGCTGGCGGCGCTCACCACCACGGCGACGGCCTGACACCGCGGTCATCCGACGCGGCGCAGCGAGGTCCGGGCCAGATGGGTGCCGGCGCGCGATGACAGGGTCCGGCGGACGGGACGGCGGCGGGCCGGTGCCGGTGCGGTGGCGGCCGGCGGTGCGGGCGCCAGCGACGGGTCGCCGGCCAGGATGCGCCGGTGCACGTCACGCATCCGCGGCCCCGGTTCCAGGCCCAGCTCGTCGAGCAGGTTCCGGCGGACCCGGCGGTAGTGCTCCAGCGCCTCGGCGATCCGGCCACTGCCGTACAGGGCCTGCATGGTCAGCGTCTGTGCGTCCTCCCACAGCGGGTTCGCGGCGGCCATCGCGACGGCCTCGGGCAGCACCTCACGGTGCCGGCCCAGAGCCAGCTGCGCGGTCAGCAGATCCACCCGGGCGGTGTCCACCAGCTGCTGGAGGCGCGACTGCTGCCAGCCGGCGTACGGGCCGGACGTCCCGGCCAGCGGCTGCCCGTGCCACAGGGCCAGGGCGGCGGTCTGCTCCCGGGCGGCGGCGTCGTGGTCACCACAGCGGGCCGCCACCGCGCCGCGTGCCGTGTGCCGCTGGAACCGCGCCAGGTCCAACGCCTCCGGCGGCACGTCCAAGGCGTATCCGCCGCCGATCGACACCAGGCGCGAGCCGGCGCCGAGGACGGCCCGGAGGCGGGAGATGTAGGTGCGGATGGTCGTCCCCGCGGACCGGGGTGGCTGATCTCCCCACATCCCTTTGATCAACTCGTCGAGGGTGGCCACCGCACGCTCATTGAGCAGCAGCATCGCCAGGGTGGTCCGCTGTTGCGGCGAACCGAGATCGATCTCGGCGCCGGCGCGCCACGCCCGCACCGGGCCGAGAACGCTGAAGGTCGGGAACTCACGAACGACATCAACCATGCCGGGAAGCGTAGGAGGGCGCGCCGATACGAACGTTGAGCGAAAACCTGAACGCCGTGTTCAGGTTTTCGTGTCATCGCGGCGTTGACAGCCGGCTGGTGCGCTGTAGCCATGAGATCCGACGATGTGCCCCGCCGCGGCCGGGACCGCGCCGCCCTGGTCCACGGGGCCGTCTCCCACTCCTGGCCGGTCTTCGCGGGACGTGTGCGGGCCGTCGCGGCGATGTTGCACACGCTCGGCGTACGTCCGGGTGACGGGGTGGTGTTCGCCGCGCCCCTCGGGCCGGCCACGCTGGAGGTGGCGCTCGGCTGCGCCCGGATCGGCGCCGTCTTCACCCCGATGGCGGCCGGGTCGTCGCCGGACGCGCTCGTCGACGCTGCGTCCCGGTGCGGCGCGCCGGTGATCCTGGCGGGGCCCGCGAACGCCGCCGTCCGGGCATGGACCGGCACCCTGATCGACCTCGGCCGCGACTACGAACGGCTGCTGGCCGGCGCCACCGGCACACCGCCGGCGGGGCCGCAGGGTGACGCGCCGTTCTGCCGGTTCCCCGCCGACGGCGACACCGTGCTGACCCACACCGCGGTGGCCGCGGCCGGTGACACCCTGGCCGGCGTCACCGGCCTGCGGTCGGCGAGCGTCAACCTGGTCGCCGCCCCGCTGATCGTCGCGGCGGCCTTCGTCCAGGCGGTCACCGCGATCCGGTACGGCGCGACCACGGTGCTCCCGGTCGACGGGTCACCGGCCACCGTCCTGGACACCATGGCACGGGCCGGGGTCACCCACGCCTTCGTGACGCCGGGCCTGCTGGCCGCGGTCGTCGCCGAGCCCCGCGACCGGATCGGCCCGCTGCCGGCACGGCCCCATGTTCTGTACGCCCATGGCCGGCTCACTCCGGCCATCGCTCGGGCGTGCACCACGGAGTTGCGTACCGACCTGGCGCGTCTGCACGGGTGTGCCGAGATCGGCGGGATGCTGACGCTGCTGAGTCCGGAGGACCACCGCGACGGCAGCCGGACGCAGCGGCTGGCGTCGGTCGGCAGGCCGTTGCCGGGGGTGCTGCTGCGGATCGTGGACCCGGCGTCGCGGCGGGCGCTGGCGACCGGGCGGCCCGGTCTGGTCCAGGCGTGGACGGCCGGCACCGGTGACCGTTGGATCGACACCGGCGACACCGGATGTCTGGACGCCGACGGCTACCTCTACCTGACCGCCGAGTCCGGATGACCGGCGGTGTCCAGGCCGCGCATCTGCTCGCGCAGCCGCTGCGCGACGCTGTGATGAACGCCGTCGATCAGGTGCAGCACCTCGTCGCGGTGCCGGGCGGCCGCCTCCCGGTCGCCCAGCTCGTGCCGGCAGACGGCCAGGCTCGCGAGCATGTCGGGGCGGGGTGTCTCGTGCGGCAACAGCAGGGCGAGCGCCTCGGTGTACGCGGCGGCGGCCGCCGCGTGATCGCCGGTGAACAGGTGGACGCGTCCCAGCTCGTTCCAGGTGTTCTGCAGGCCGATCCGGTCGCCGGCGGTCCGGCAGGCGTCGAGGGAGCGGTGCAGGTGCCGTACCGCCGCGGCCGGTCCGCCGGAGCCGTGGAGCAGGCTCCAGGCCTTCATCGGGGTCACCGCGATGCGCAGCCGGCGGGCGCTGGCAGCCCGGTCCGCGGGGCCGCCGGCCGCGTCGATGCGGTCGCACAGTCGCAGTGCCTCGTCGGCGTACCGCTCGGCCATCGCGGCGCCGTCCGGGCCGGGCGGGTCCATCAGGTCGCAGTAGGTGGCCGCGAGGGCGCCCAGCCCGTACCCCGTCCACAGGTCGTCGCCCTCCGCGCGGCCCAGGTCCACCAGCTGCCCGGCCCAGCCGCGGGAGGCGACCGGATCCCACAGCGCCATGGCCGCACGGCCGAGGGTGTTCAGCAGATACCACTGCCACCAGCTCTCGCCGTGTCGGCGTGCCGCGGCCAGCGCTCGCTCGGCGAGCGCCGTCGACTCCTGCCAGCCTCCGCCGTGGTGCTGCAGGTAGGGGTTGACCGCCCAGGACAGCCGCCACAGATGGCTGTCGTTGCCGGACTCGGTGGCGAGGTCGGCGGCGGCGCGCAGGTTGTCGCGTTCGAGGGCGAACCACGACGTGGCCGACGCCTGGTCGCCGAACCGCAGTGGGGTGACGCCGGGCAGAACCGGACCGCAGTCGACGTGCGACCGGTTCGCGTTGATCCGGTGTACTGCGGCGACGGCGGTCTGCACGTAGTGGTCGAGCAGCCGGCGCACCGCCTCCCCGGTTTCGGCGGGTGGGTCGCCGTCGACCAGTTCGGCGGCGAACGCCCGGACCAGGTCGTGACTGACGTACCGGCCCGGCCGTCGTTCGGTGAGCAGGTTGGCGTCGACCAGTTCGTCCAGCGGCCCGCGGATCGCTGCGGGGTCCTGCCCTGCGGTGCTCGCCAGTGTGGTTCGGGCGACGTCCGGGCCGGGGTGCAGCGCCGTCAGCCGCAACAGCCGGGCCGCCGGGTCCGACAGGTGCCGGTAGGACCAGGAGAAGACGGTCCGGACGTCGTGGCGGGCGCCGGCGACGGTGAACGCGTCCAGGCCGGGCGCGGCGTCGAGTTCGTCGGCGATGGCGGCCAGCGGGAACCGCGGGTGCCGGCCGGCCCACGCCGCACAGACGGCCAGGGCCAGCGGCAGGCCGCCGCAGATGCCGACGATGCGGTCGGCTGCCTCCGGCTCGGCGCCGACCCGGGCGTCGCCGAGCCGTGCGGCCAGGAAGGCACGCGACGACTCGGCCGGCAGCGGTCCGAGGACCACCGCCTCGGCGCCCTCGTAGGCGACCAGCCCGCCCAGGTAGCGGCGGGAGGTGACCACGACGGCGCAGCCCGGTCCGCCCGGCAGCAGCGGCCGTACCTGTTCCTCGTCGGCTGCGTTGTCCAGCACGACGAGCATCCGCCGTGCGGCCAGCGTGCTGCGGTACAGGGCGGACAGCCCGGGCAGATCCTCCGGCTGGCGGGCGCCGGGCACACCGAGCGCCTCCAGAAAGCCGCGCAGCGCCACGGCGGGGCGCACCGGCTCGGCGACCGGCGCGAAGCCGCGCAGGTCGACGAAGAGCTGGCCGTCCGGGAAGCTCGGCGCGAAGCGGTGGGCGAGGTGGGTGGCCAGGGCGGTCTTGCCGACCCCACCGAGGCCGGAGATCACCGCCAGCACGCCGCGGGAGTCGCCGGCGAGCCGGTCGAGGGCCAGCATCTCATCGGTACGGCCGGTGAATCCGGCCGGCGCGGCGGGCAACTGTGCGGGCCGTGCCGGTTCGGCGGGAGGTGGCGCGACAGTCGCCGGGGCCGGATCGCGCAGCAGGTCGCGGTGTGCCCGTTGCAGGTCGGCGCCGGGTTCCACGCCCAGCTCGTCCACCAGCCGGTCACGCAGCTGCTGGAAGCGGGTCAGGGCGTCGGCCCGGCGGCCGTTCCCGGCGAGCAGCCGCAGCAGCCGGGCCTGAAGCCCTTCGTCGTACGGGTGCCATGCCGCCCCCTGTTCCAGCAGTGGCAGCACCTGCTCGGGCGGGGCGGAGTCCGCCGCCGCGCGTACCGCTGTCACGTACTCCTGGCCGACGGCGACGAACGCGGGATGCTCACGGACGGTGGACGGCATGTCGGCGGCGACCGGCCCGCGCCACAGCCGCAGCGCTTCGACCAGCGCGCCGCCGGCTCGCAGCTGCCGGAAGCGGGCCAGGTCCACGACGCGATCGCCGGTGAGCACGTAGCCGCCGCGGGATCGTTCGATCCAGCGGCCGCCGCCGGGCGCGGGGCCCAGCGCACGGCGCAGCCGGCTGACGTACTGGTGCACCATCGTGGCCGGGTCGGCGGCCGACCCGGTGCGCCACAGCACGTCGATGATCGTGTCGGTGCCGACCGGCTCGTCGCCGCCGAGCACGAGCAGGACCGCCAGCAGGGCCCGCTGCTGCGGCGCGCCCAGGTCGAGATCGCGGCCGTCGCGGCGGCCGGTCAGCGGGCCGAGCAGGGAAAGCTCGAGGCGCATCATCCGCTCCTCCCCCGATGCCGGGTCATCAAATCATGCGGCACGCCGGGCGGGACCACGGCGGACCTGGTCACGTGCCTTCGCGTAGGTGCTCTTGCCGAACATCCGCCACAGCAGCCGCGCCGGTGGCGGCAGCTCGGTCAGGAACCGCCGGCGCTCCTCTGCGGTGGCGTCCTCGAGCATCGCGCCGAGCTGGATCAGCGCCAGCTTGAGGTTGACCGGCGGCCCGCCGCGGGCGCGTTTGTTCATCGCGTCCCACTCCGCCTGCGTGACGTGGGCGGCGACCAGTGGCAGCAGGTCGCGTTCCTCGTCGTCGAGGTGCTCGTCGAGGACCGCCGACGCCTGTGCGAGCAGGTCGGCGAGCTGATCGCGGGTGTCGGCCGAGGCGGTGGCCCGCCAGGAGCCGTTCAGGGGGATCAGCCGGGACAGCAGACCCTCGAGCCGGGAGTGTTGCGCCTCCATCCGGTGCACCAGGTCGGCGTGCAGCCCCACCCGGTCCAGCATGATCGGCCAGAGCAGCTCGTCCTCGGCCTCGTGGTGGTGGTGCAGCATGGTGACGACGGTGGCGAGGTGGCCGCCGACGGTCCTGGAACGGGCCAGGTCACCGGCCGGGACGGCCCGGATGACGGCCGGCAGGATCCGGAACTCGCGGCGGTAGAGGCGGTGTGCCAGCACCATCTCCCAGGTGTCCACAGGTGTGGTCGTGTTGGTCATGGAAGCACCTTGACGGCCGGGTTTTGCAGTTTCTTTGCAGTCGTCGGGAGGTGCGTATGCTGCAGCGCGTGCTGACGTGTCGGGTGCTGGGGCCGTTGGAGGTGCTGACCGGCGACGATCGGGTGGACCTCGGCGGTCCCCGGCCCCGGCGTCTGGTGGCGGCGCTGGTCGCGGCGCGGGGCGAGCCGGTGACCGAGGACCGGCTGACCGAGGCGGTCTGGGGCGATGCTCCCCCGGCGAACCCGGCGGCGTCGCTGGCGGCGTATGTGTCGCGGTTGCGCCGGGCGTTCGGCTCGTCCGGCGCCGGCGCGCTGGCCCGTGGCGCGGGCGGCTGGTCGCTGGCCGCGGCCAGCGACGTGGCCGATTTCGAGGCGGCGGTCGCCCGGGGCCGGGAGGCGTTACGGGCGGGACGGCCCGGCGACGCGCTGCCGGCGTTGCGGGCGGCGCTGCGGCTGTGGCGTGGCCGGCCTTATCCGGAGCTGGAGGAGTACGCCGGCCCGGACCGGGCGGCGCTCACCGAGCTGCGCTCGGTCGCGACCGAGGAGACGGCGGCGGCGCTGCTGGCGGTCGGCGACGCTCCGGCGGCGGTGCGAGAGCTTCATCCGGCGGTACGTGAGGAGCCGTACCGGGAACGCCGCTGGGAGCTTCTGATCCTCGCCCTGTATCGCAGCGCGCGTCAGGGCGAGGCGTTGTCGGCGCTGCGTGAGGTGCGGGCGTTGCTCGCCGACGATCTGGGTGTCGACCCGGGCCCGGAGTTGCAGAGCCTGGAGCGCCGGTTGCTCGCGCAGGACCCGGCGCTGTTGCTGGCGCCGCCGTCGGTTCGTCCGCCGTCGCTGCCCCGGCCGCTGTCGCGGTTCGTCGGCCGTACCGCCGAACGGGCCCTGCTGACCACCGCGCTGCGGGAGTCGCGGCTGGTCACGCTGGTCGGGCCGGGTGGCGCGGGCAAGACCCGGCTGGCCGTGGAGTGGGCGGCCGACGCCTTCCTGGTCCGGCTCGCCGACGTCCGGTCGCCCGGCAACCTGCCGTCCGCGGTGGCCACGGCGCTGGGCCTGGTGGAGACGCCGCCCCGGTTCACCGGATTCCGCGGGCTGCTGGTGCTGGACAACTGCGAGCATCTGATCGAGCCGGTCGGTGACCTGGTGCTGGCCCTGCTCGCCGACAGTCCGGGGCTACGGGTCCTGGCGACCAGCCGGGAGGCGCTCGGCGTCGACGGCGAACGGCTGCTGCCGGTGGATCCGCTGCCCCGGGCCGACGCGGTCACCCTGCTCACCGATCGGATCGCCGCGGTACGCCCCGGCTGGCGCCCCGGTGCCGGGGACGTCGCCCCGCTGGACCGGCTGGCGGCCAGCCTGGACGGCATCCCCCTGGCCCTGGAGCTGGCGGCGGCACGGGCCCGGGTGCTCGGCATCGAGGAGCTGGCCGATCTGGTCGGCGAACGGTTCCCGGCACTCGGCCGGTCCCCGCGGGGCGGTCTCTCCCCGCACGCCACCCTGGAGGCCACGGTGGCGTGGAGCGTGGACCTGCTGCCACCGCGGGACCGGCGCCTGTTCCTGCGGTTGTGGCCGTTCGAGGGCGGTTTCACCCTGGAGGGCGCGGCCGCGCTCGGCTCCGACCTGGCTGCCTTGTCGTCGCTGGTCACTCGCTCGGTGGTGGTTGCGGACACCACTGTCACGCCGGCCCGGTACCGGCTGCTGGAGATGATCCGGGCGTACTGCCGCGACCATGATCCGGATGCGGTGGCGAGCCGGGCCGCGCATGCCGCGTGGGTGCGGGGGCTCGTGGCGCGTACCGTGCCGGAGTTGCGGGGTGCGCGGTCGGCGTGGGCGATCCGGGTGCTCAACCGGGAGCTGCCGAACCTGCGGGCCGGGCTGCTCCACGACCTCGCCGCCGATCCCGGCGCCGCTCTGCGCACGGCGGCCCTGCTGGAGTGGTTCTGGCTGCGTGGTGGGCACACTGTGGAGGGTCTGCAGGTGCTGACCGCGGCGCTGGAGGGGGCGCCCGGCGCGCCGCCGGAGGACCGGGCGCGGGCTCTGTCGGCGTGTGCCGCGTTGCATTGGATCGGTGGTGATCTGGCCGAGGTCCGCCGCAGGCTCGATGAGGCGGTCGGCGCGCTGGGTGAGCCGTCCGGCGACGAGGGCCACCGGCTGCTGGGGCAGTTGCGCTATTACGAGGCGCTGCTGTTGAGCACCGACGGCGACTTCGACAGCGCCGCCGCGGCGGCCCGGGAGGCGGTCGCGCTGGCCGCCACGACCGGGGCCGCCTGGTTCGGGGTGCTGCCGCAGGCCGCGCTCGGTGCGGCGCTGATCGGGCAGGGGGACGTCGCCGGCGGCCGGCGGCTGCTGGACACCGCGATCGGCGAGGCGCGGCGAGCCGGGTACGGGTGGAGCGGCGGCCTGGCATCCCATCTGCTGGCCCGCTCGTGGCTATCGGAGGATCCGGATCGGGCGATCGCGCTGCTGCACGACGCGATCACCTGGTTCCGTGCCGAGGACGACCTGTCGGAGGTGCTGGCCTGCCTGGCCCACGGCGCCGTCGCCCTGTTCGGCATCGGCCGGACCGGAACGGCTGCCACGCTGGTCGTGGCCGTCTTCGGTCACGCGGCTCGCCGCGGCATCCGCTTGGACAACGCCGACCCGCCGGCCATGGCGGCGCTGAGGTCCCGGCTGGCGGCACTCGACGACGATGTGCGGGCCGAGGCACAGGCCCGCGCCGAGACCCTGACCGTGGAGGAGATGATCGGTCTTCTGTCGTGGCGGGCGGAGCAGCCGCAGCACACGGGTACGGGGCAAGGGGCCGGCGGCTACCGGGGGACCAGGCGAAGCAGCAGCGTGGCCCCGGCGCGGTCCGGCGGGTAGCCGCCGTACTTCTTCTCGAACTGGGCGAGGACCTCGGCCGTCGTGCCGGGTACCTGGTCCTCGTCCAGGCGGATCAGGTCGAACTCCCGGCTCTGCTGCCCCGACCGGCGGGGCGGCCAGACGGCGAGCGCGCCGAACGACGCCTCGGTGTGCGGTTGCTCGCCGGGGCCGGGCAGCATCCGTGCGGCGAACTGGTTGGCGAGGGGGCCGGTGCCGTCGATGTAGATGACGTCCTCGGCACTGATGTACGGCACGGGAACGGCCTCCAGTGGCGTCCCGCCGTGGGTGAGGGTCACCGTGAGCCGCCAATACCGGTCGAGGGTGCGGATGTAGTCGCGGTGGTCCCAGAGTTCGTCGAAGCGCCGGTCCACGAACTGGCCCCAGGGGCTCGCCATGTCGACCTCGAGTTGCGGCACGTCGAAGGAGACCTTGCCGATCGGGAAGAACGAGATCAGCGCGCGCCCGTCCCACTGGTAGAGCTGGATCGAGGGTGACGCGTCGTACACGCAGACCTTCAGCAGTGAGCGTTGCTCGGCGCTGTCGAGTCCTTCGCGGAACGCGTGCAGGTGCCGCAGGTTCTCCATGATCTGGGCTGCGACGTCGATCTGACGGCGCTCCAGTTCGTCGGTGCGCTGCTGCGCGGCTGCCGAGCCGGGGTCGAGCAGCAGCACCCGGATGGTCGCGCCCTGCTCGAGTGCCTCCCGCATCGCGTGCAACGTGCGGGCTCGGGCCTTGCCCTGCAGCAGGATGGTCCAGGTGTCCAGGATCCGGATGTTGCGGCGGGTCTCCCGGATCCGGTCGATGAAGGCGGTCTGGTCGAATCGGTCGTGCTCCTGCACGCGCGCTTTCCGGGCTTCCTCGAACAACGGATCGAAGATCACGTAGGACACGGCGGCGAGCACCATGCTGGAGCCGAGATTCAGCAGGAGATCGCTGTAGAAACCGTGCAAGGACCGGGCCGCCACCAGCATGCCGACCGAGGTGGCGAACAGCAGGACCCCGATCAGCACGGTACGCGTCCGCAGGTGCCGGACACCACCGAGGCGCCACCGAGCCATCATCCACCCCTCCCCCGATACAGTCATGATCACCGATCGAGGCGAGGGCGGGCAAGGCCGCCGGCACGCGCGCGTGCCGAGGTTCGGAGGGGTCGTGATCCACCCGGGACGGACGGGCGGCCGGTGCCGCCCGTCCGCGTCGGGTCAGACCGCGGTGCGGCCGCCGTCGACCGGGACCACGGCCCCGTGCATGAAGGAGGCGTCGTCGCCGGCGAGGAAGACGATCGCGGCGGCGATCTCCTCAGGGCCGGCCGCGCGGCCGGCCGGTGCGGCGGACGCCAGGTTGCCCAGGTTCTCGCCCATCGCGGCGGTTCCCTCGGTACGGGTCGGGCCCGGGCTCACCGCGTTGACCCGGACCCCGGCCGGGCCGAACTCGGCGGCCCACGAGCGGGTCAGCGACGCGATCGCGGCCTTGCTGGAGCCGTACAACCCCATGCCGGCCATGCCGAACTCGGCGACCATCGTGGTCACGTTCACGATCGTGCCGCCACCGCGGGCGGCCATCTTCGGAGCGAGTTCGGCCACCAGGAAGTACGGCGCCTTCACGTTCAGCGCGTAGACCTGGTCGAACTGCTCCGTGGTCGTCGAGGCGGTCGGCCCGAACGGGAACACGCCGGCGCTGTTGACCAGGATGTCGATCGGTCCGGCGAGCCGTTGCGCGGTGGCCGCGAGTTTCCGGGCCGACCGTTCGCCGTCCAGGTCCGCCGCGACGAAGTGCGCCGTGCCGCCGGCCTTGGCGATCTCGTGGACCGTCTGCTCGCCGCGCAGCGTGTCACGGCCGGTGATCACCACCGTGGCGCCCAGGGCGGCCAGCGCCGTCGCGGTGGCCCGCCCGATCCCGCTGTTGCCGCCGGTGACCAGGGCCGTCTTGCCCGACAGTGCAGTTGCCATGTCCGTACACCTTCTCTGTTCCGCGGCCCCGGATCGGGCTCGCGAAGGGTGTAAGCCGATCGCCGGGCGCCGCCATCCCGGCCGCGATAAGCCCGGCTTATCGGCCGTCATCAGGGCCGATGTGGTGCGATGCCGGGGTGGAGCTGCGAGAGTTGCGGACCTTCGTCGCCGTCGCCGAGGCCGGCCGTGGCGCCCGGGCGGTTCCTGATCGCCGAGGTGAAGTTCGCTGCGGTCAGCTCCGGTCAGGCGTTCGCGTTCGCGCCCCGCGACTGGTCGACGCCACTGCCGGCCGGCGTGGTCTGGCGGCCGTTGACCGGATCCCCGCTGGTCCGGCGCACCTGGGCGGTCTGGCCGGCCGACTCCCGCCGGCGTGACCTGGCCACCCTGATCGCCCAGCTGGACCAAGGACTGTAGGGCGGCACCCACGACCGCTGTCGACGCCGGGAACGAGGACGGGCCGGATCGTGGGATCTGTCGGTGAGGTCGTCCGGCCGCGCCGCCCCTCGACGAGCCGCTAGCCGATGAGTGCCCGGACGCCGGCCGGTGGCAGGACGAAGAAGTAGCCGCCGCCGAACGGCAGCAGATACCGTTCCATCGCCTCGCCGGCGAGGCGGCGCTGGATCGTGGCGAAGCCCTTCTCCACGTCGCGCTGGTAGCAGATGAAGATCTGGCCGGTGTTCTCCGCGGACAGCCGGTAGGTGTAGCCGTGCCGCAGGATGCGGTGGGCCATGCTGTCCGGTGTTCTCGGGTTCGCCAGGCGGATGTGGGCGTCGACGGCGATCGCCTCGCCGTCGAGGTCGGGTTCGTCGGTCTGTCGTTGCCCGCTCAGGGGGGCTCCGGTGTCCTTGCGCCGGCCGATCACGCGTTCCTGCTCGGCGACCGGATCGGAGTCCCAGGTCGGCATCGCCATCTGGATGAGCCGGACCACCTGGTAGGTGCCGCCGGTGCACCAGGCGGGTTCGCCGTCGCCGGGCTGCACCCAGACCAGTTCGCCCATCAGCTGCCGGTCGGCGGCGTCCGGGTTGCCGAGGCCTTCCTGGAACCCGAACGCGTTGCGGGTGCCGGGTCCGGGCGCGTTCGGGTGGGAGCCCTCGATGCTCCATCGCCGTCGCAGGCCCGGCATGGAGGGGCGGGTCAGCGCGCGCAGCGTTTCGAGGTCGTCGGCGACAGCTTGCACGAGCAGGTCGCCGTGGCACCACTGCGGGTCGGGCACGTCGGCTCGGAAGGCGGGCATCTGGCTGAGCAGGCGGGGCCTGTCGATCGGGAACCGGCCGTCGAACAGCGACGCCCCTACCGCGATCGTGGCGGCGGTGCCGCGCAGGTGTTCCTCGAGGGCGGACAGCGGCGCCGCCAGGTCGGCGCCGCTGATGTCGTAGGCGGTCAGGATTGCAGCCCGGCGGACCGGCGCGACCACGACGGGGTTGCCGGTGAGCACGCTGGGGGCGGTCCGCACCGGTGGCGGAGCGGGAGCGGGATCGGGATCGGAGCAGCCGGTCAGGCCGGCCGCCGCGCTCGTGAGCCCGGCGGCCAGCACTGTCCGGCGACGGGGGCCGGTCATCGGCGGCGGAGGCTCTCGACCGGTGGATGCTCGACGTAGAGCAGCCGGTTGGGTGAGCCGAGAAGCGTGTCCGCGCGCAGCGCACCGGGGGTGGCGCTGGCGGTCAGCGCGGCGGCCACCTGGGCCGGTGTCAGTGTCGGCTGGTCGGCGAGCAGCAGCGCGGCGGCCCCGGCGACGTGCGGCGCCGCCATGGACGTTCCTTTGAGGACGCGCGTGGCGTTGTCGGTGGCGTTGTGGGCCGACCGGATCTCCTGGCCGGGGGCGAACAGGTCGACGCACGTGCCGTAGTCGGAGCCGGACTGGGTGCCGCCCCAGCCGGTCGCGCGTTCCCCGATGGAGTTGCTCGCTGCGACGGTGATCGCGCCGGGCACCGCCGCCGGGCTGTAGTCGCAGGCGTTGGCGTTCCAGTTGCCGGCCGCCACGACATAGGTGAAGCCGGCGTTGATCGAGTTGGTGACGGCGGTGTCCAGGGCGGTGGACCGCGAGCCGCCCAGGCTCATGTTGACCACCGCGGGGCGGACGCCGTTCTGCGTGATCCAGTCGACGCCGGCGATGATCTCGCTGTAGAGGCCCGCGTTGTCGCAGCCGAGCACCCGCACCGAGACCAGCGACACCCGTGAGGCGATGCCGAAGGTGGCGCCGCCCACCGTGCCGGCCACGTGGGTGCCGTGCCCGTCGACGTTGCAGTCCTGGCCGTTCCAGCCGTCCTGCACGGTGTCCACGCCGATGGTGGCGCGCCCGCCGAACTGGCTGTGCGTGGTGCGGATGCCGGTGTCCATGACGTAGGCGGTCACACCGCTGCCGGCCGAGTCCGGGAAGCTGTACATGTCGTCCAGCACCGACGAGCGCTGGTCGACCAGGTCGAGGTTCCACAACGGGTACGGTCGCGACGTCGTCCCGTACGCGACGGCGTCGGCCTCGACCCGGGCCACCCGGGGGTCGGCGGCGAGCCGGCGGGCCTGGGTCTCGGTCGCCCGTAGCGCGAAGCCGTGCAGGGCCGTGCCGTAGGAGTGGACGACCTCCCCGCCGTAGCGGTCGGTGACCGAGTCCGACGCGAGGGCCGCGGGTCCGGCGTCGGCCTTGAGCGTGACGATGTAGCGGTCCTTGACGGCTCCTGCGGCCGGCACGTGCACCGGGCCGGTCAGGGGCGCCGCCGCCGCGCTGCCGGCGGCACCGGTCAGCGTGACGGCGACCGCGGCAGCGAGCATCGTTCCGGCGAGTCGCCGGGTACGTCTTCCCATCGTGTCCTCCCCCATGTGCGTACTCGTGGTCAGTGCTCGCCGACGGTGAAGCCGGCGCACCAGAAGGAGGCGATCCCGTACTCGGGGTCGGTGACCCGCCAGCGCAGGTCCTCCCAGCCGTCCGCGGCCATGTCGACGATCTGGAGCCCGAGCGGCAGGTCGCCGGCCTCCTGGTGGAATTCGAGCCCGGTGACTCCGGTGAAGTGGAGCACCGGCGCCTCGCCTGCCCCGGGGGCGGTGGCCCGCGCCTGGATGGACAGGCGCAGGCCGTCGGCGGCGTTGTCGATCTCGACCCGCCCGATCACCCACGCGGCGCGGGCGAGCAGGGCGTCGTAGGCCGCCAGTGGATCGATGGTCATGGTGTGAACTCTCCCGGTACGTGTTTCTCGATCTCGTGGCCGTTCTTTCCGGGGCCGTACACGAACCGGTGGTAATGGGTGTCGGGGATGCCCTGGCCCGGCAGTCCGGCGTTGTAGTCGGTGCGCCCGATGAGCCGGCCGTACTGATCGTAATGAGCGGTCCACGGTTCCTGCCGTTCACCGCCGGGGCCTCGGTTGTTGTTGTAGGTGCCCTCGATGATCCGGGTGCCGGGCGTCGTCTGTTTCGGCGCCTTGAAGCCCTTGTCCAGCAGGTAGTAGCCGGGGATGTAGCCGTCGTCGCCGGTGCCGGTGGAGCCGCCGCCCGGGTTGGCCGGTTTCTCGCCGGTGGGGTCGGTCAGCAGGGTCGGCTGGTTGCTGACGTAGGCATACAGGTTGAGGCCGCCGGCGAAGCCGATCGGGTCCTCGCTGAGGAACCGTTGCAGGATCGGGCTGTAGTACCGCTCGCGGTAGAAGTAGAGTCCGGTGCCGTCGTCCTCGCGGCCGGTGTAGCGGTACGGGTTGCCGTTGTCGGCGCCGGTGACGGTGGTGGCGCCGAACGGCTCGTAGGTGTACTGCGCCCCGGCTCCGGTCGTGTCGACCAGGCCCACCGTGCTGCCCAGCGCGTCGGTGAGGTAGCGGCGGGTGGTGCCGCCGCTCTCGCGCAGTTGGAAGCCGTCGGTGCCCGCGCTGGTCATGGTGGCGGTGACGGCGCCGTTCACGCTTTCCTGCAACGGGTTCGGGCCGTCGTGCAGGTAGGTGGTGGTGGCGTCGTCGACGGTCCGTCCGGTGCGGCGCCCGTCGGTGGCGTAGGTGAAGGAGGCGCTGTGGTCCGGGCCGGACAGTGCGGCGAGTTCGCCGCGCGCGTTCCAGGTGTAGGTGGTGACGCCGTCGGAGGTGATGTTGCCGTCGGCGTCGTGGGTGACCGTCGTGTCGGCGATCTTCTCGATCCGGTTGGCGGCGTCGTAGGTGGCCGGGCCGAACTCCGGCGGCAGGGCGGTCCGTGAGTACGTTCCGGTGACACGGATCGGCCGGCCGGCGGCGTCGTACTCGTAGCCCAGGTCGCCGAGCACGGTGGTGCCGTTGCGGTAGGTGATGGTCTTGACCTGGCCGGCGTCGGTGTACGCGTAGGTCTGGCTGATGCCGGTGCTCGGGGCGCCGACCCGTTCGGCGCGGCCGGTGGCGTCGCGTCCGACGGTCGTCACCGCGGTGCCGCCCTGCTGGATCTCCTGGAGGGCGCCGTTGGCGTCGTACAGGTGCCGGGTCGCGGTACGCCCGGCGACGGTGAGGGTCCGGTCCCGAACGGCGGCGGTGTAGCCGTAGGTCACGCTGCCCTGGGGTGTGCCTTCGCCGGTGATCCGGTCCAAGTCGTCGTAGTCGGTGGTGACCACGCCGGACACGCTGTCCTCGGTACGGCGCAGCCGGTTTCCCGCGTCGTAGCCGTAGGTGATCGTGCCGCCGCCGGCCACGGTGCGTTGGTGGAGGCGGTCGAGTTCGTCGTACGTGTTCTCGGTGACCACGCCGCGGCGGCTGGTGTGCTTGTCCGCGTTGCCGTTGAGGTCGTACTCGTAGGCCTCGGACTTCCCGGCCGGGTCGGTGACGGTCTCGACCTGGTCGCGGGTGTTGTAGTCGAAGTGGGTGGTGCCGCCGCGGGCGTCGGTGACCTCGGTGCGGTTGCCGTTGGCGTCGTAGTCGAAGCGGACGGTACGGCCGAGGCCGTCGGTGACGGCGCGGACCAGGCCGGCCGCGTCGACGGTGGTGTCGGTGCGCACGCCGAGGCCGTCGGTGGCCCGGACCGCACGGCCGATCCCGTCGTACGCGGTGCGGCTGACGTTGCCGGTCTCGTCGGTCGTCTGTACCGCGTCGGAGCCGGCGTACACGGTGGTGACCGTCTTGCCGGCCGGGTCGGTGAGCCGGGTGACCTGGCCGGCCGCGTCCGTGGTGATCAGTGACTTGCGGTTCTGCCGGTCGGTGACGCTCTTGAGGTATCCCTTGCCGTCGATCTCGTAGACGGTCGCCTTGCCGTAGCCGTCGGTGTGCTTGGTCAGCTCGGCGTAGGGTCCGGTCCAGTCGAACGTCTCGCTGCGGGCCTGGGCGGTGCCGTCCAGCACGGTGATCTTGTTGACCTGTCCGGCGGTGTTGTACGTGTAGGCGGTGCGCCGGTTCAGGGCGTCGACGGTGGTGGCGCGGCGGACGCCGGAGGTGTCGTAGGTGGTGGTCGTGGTCTGGGCGAGGCTGGTGCCGTACGCCTTGGTGTCGGTGAGGACCTGGCCCTGGGTGTTGAAGGTGAAGCGCCGCTTGTTGCCCTCGGGGTCGGTCATCGTCGTCTCGGTGACCGAGGTGCCGGAGGTGACGTAGTCGAAGGTGGTCAGGCCGCCGTCGGGGCCCTTCTGGGTCTTCACCCGTTTGTTCGCGTCGTAGGTGTTGACCAGGTATTCGGTGCCGCGCGGGTTGGTGATGCTCTTGAGCAGGCCGTTCTCCCACGTGTAGCGGGTGACGCCGCCGCGGGTGTCGGTGACGGTGGACAGCCGGTTGCCGGTGTCGTAGGTGTAGCCGACCTTGCGGCCGATGTTGTCCTCGATCGATGTGATCTTCGGCGGGTTGGCCTGGTCGTAGCCGAATTTCACCCATCGGCCGTTCGGCGAGGTGATCTGGGTGACCGCGCCGTTGAGGCGGACCTTGCCGTCGGTGCCGGGTGCGGCGGTGGCCCGGGTGATGGTGGTGGTGTTGCCGAACTTGTCGCGGATCTCCTGCACCGGTGACTCGTCGCCGAGCACGTACACGGTGCCGTCGCGGAGTTTGACGTCCCAGCCGTCGCCGTTCCAGGCCACGGTCGAGCCGTCGTACCGGGTCGGGGTGGGGTCGGCTTTGAAGATGGCGCCGGCGTAGTCGTTGCCGGGGGACGTCCGGGTGTAGTGGATCTTGCTGCCGTCCGGTTGGACGAGGTCGAACTGCTGGAAGTCGAAGTTGCCGATCTGCCCCGGCGACCAGGGGAACAGCCCGTAGTCGAAGTTGGTGCCGACGCCGAACGCCCGGGTGTCCACGTCGCCCTGCTGGTAGGTGCGCTTGATCTCGATCGGCACGATGTCGTCGACGGTCAGGTCGACGGTCTCGTCGACGAGCAGGCCGGTCGACGGGTCCACCGGGTCACCGACGCGGGCGCCGTTGGGGCGGGGCGCGTTCTGGGCGGGGTTCATGCCGGGCACGGCGGTCATCGCGCCGGTGAGCCGGTAGAACTTGACGTCCGGGTCGGGGACGATCTGCTTGCCGTCCGGGGTGACCGTGCCCAGGCCGTACAGGTGCCAGCCCTTGACGTCGGGGTCGTAGTTCCAGAACTGCGTCCGGGTGCCCGGCGCTTCCTTGGTGTAGTTCGGGTAGACGATCCGCGCGCCCTGCGGGAAGAGGACCCCGCCGCCGGGCTGGACGGAGAAGTACACCGGGACGCGGGTGGGCGGCAGGGGGAACGGGGGCCGGTCGATCGGGATCGGTGTCAGGCTCAGCTCGTGGGCCACGTTGCCGTCGGCGTCGCGGATCACGGTGCCCTTCGGGATGTGCACCTCGAGGCCGGGGATGGCTTTCGTGGTCAGCACGATCTCGCGGGTGGTCGGGCTCGGCACGGACACCGTGGCCCGGGTGTCGATCTTGGGCAGGAAGACGGTGTACGGCAGGACGAGCACCTCACCTTCGGTGACGTCCACGCCGATGTCGAAGACTCCGTACGTGCCGCGGGCGGTGCCGGTGGTGCTGCGGCCGTCGACGTGCAGCGCGAGATGCCCGGACGGGAGGCCGGCGAGGGCGAACCGGCCGTCCGCGCCGGTCGTCGTGGTCTTGCCGCGGGCGCTGACGGTGACACCGCCCAGGGGGTTGCCGCCGGTGGCGAGCACCCGGCCCACCACACCGGTCACGCCGGCGGGGAACTGCAGCGCCCGTTCCCGGGTCGGCGCCGGCGCACGGCGGGTGGACCAGTCCACGCCGGCCAGGTTCTTCGCGTCGGGTGTCCAGCCGGTGTCCTCGCACGCCGGCGCGGTCGCCGGTTGCGGCGCGGGAGCCGCAGCGGGCTCACCGGGCTGCTGCAGGACGGGAGCGCTCAGTGCCGGTGTCTGCTCGGCGCCGGTGGCGCAGCTGGGCAGAACCGCCCCGGCCGTACCCGGCTCCTCTTTGAAGGGCGCCTTGGCGGCCGTGACGGCCGCCTTGCGGTGCACGGCCATGTCGAACGATCCGGTGGCGCCGTTGCCCGGGTCGAAGATCAGGGTGTACGTGCCTGTCGTCGGCAGGTTGGGCAGCAGTTCGGTGAAGTAGTACATGCGCCAGCGGCGTGCCAGCACCGCGCCGGTCGGGTCCAGGACGGTGAAGTAGATCGTGTTGCCGCCCAGGTTGAGGTTGGACAGCGTGATCTGGGTGGTGACCGCGGCCGTGCCGTCGAAGGTCATCAGCCCGTTCTGGCCGGGCCGGGTGATGGTGAAGCTCTTGGCGGCGCCGCCGACCTCGGCCTTGCCGACGTTGAGTTCCGAGGACAGCAGCAGGTTGTACGCGCCGGTGGCCGCGTTGTTCGGGGTCAGCTCGATGCGGTAGGTCCCGGTGGCCGGCAGGGCGGGCAGGTCGATGCCGTAGCGCAGGTCGATGGTTCCCCAGAAGTCGAGCTGGGCGTTGTCCGGCTTGTAGATGCGGGTCAGCACGAAGTCGATGTCGCCGGTGGCGCCGAAGGACAGCCGCTGGCCGGTGGTGCCGGTGAACGTGGCCACGATGCGCTGGCCCGGCAGGGTGACGTCGGCCTTGGTGGCGGGCGCGTCCGGGGTCAGCGCGCCGACGTTGCGTGGCTCGGCCGCGACCACGGCGAGGGTGCCCTTGCCGGCGGACTCGGGATCGACCTGCAGCCGGTACTTGCCGGTGACCGGGAGCGCCGCGATGTCGATGGTGCGGCCGCTGCCGAGCGACACCAGGAACCCGTCCGGCTTGTAGAGGCGCAGGTTCACCTCGCCGGGCAGCGACCGGTCGGTCGTGCCGAGATAGAGCGGCCGGCCCTGCACCCCGTTGAAGTCGAGCCACACGTCACGGCCGGGCCGGTCGACGGTCACGGTCTTCATGGAGTTGACCGGCAACTCGCCACCCTCGGCCCGGGTGGACAGCCAGGCCTCCAGGCCGCCGACGGCGTGCCAGCCGGTGACGAAGATGCTGTGCTGCCCGGTCTTGCGCAGCGTGGGGATGTCCCGCGACTCGGCCCACCCGGTCTCGAGGGTCACCTGGACCTCGTCGGGCTCCACCATGATCGCCGCCGGGTAGGCGGGCCGGTCGTTCTGCTGCAGCGTGTTGTCGGTGTAGCCGAGCTGCAGCACCTGACCGGTGGTGCCGGCGAACGGCAGTCGGACGGACTGTCCGGGACGCTGGATGGTGACCGGCACGGAGGAGCCGTTGACGGTCATCGTGGCGCCGTTGATGACGGTGGACAGCCACACCCGGCCGAAGCCGAGCTCGTTGGCGCCGAAGGTGATGGAGAGTTTGTAGGTGCCGGTCTGCTTGGGCTTGAACACCATCGTGGGCGTGTAACGGGTCAGCGACGCCTGCCACGTGAACACCGAGTTGTCGGGCGCGGTCACCTTGACCACGTAGGTGTTGGCCGGCTCGCTGAGCTCGGTGAGGCCGAAGCTCATCCACTGGTTGGCGGTGGCCGTGAACGTGGTCTGGAACGGTTGTTGCGGCACGGTGATCTGGAACGGGACCCCGGATCCGTCGGCGGTCAGTGCGGTTCCGCTCAGCGTGTTCGACGCGGTGATGCGCATGCTGCCCGACGCGCCGTCGTTGGGCTTGATCACCATGGCGTACGTGCCGGTGGCGGTCAGCTTCGGCAGGTCCTGGCTGAGCGGCCCGCCGGACCACAGGTCGAGGGGGTCGCCGAGCACCCCGCGGGCGAAGTTGCCGCCGTAGGGCTGGTAGAGCCACAGAGCGGAGCGCTTGGGTACGGTGTTGCCGTCGAACTTGAGGTTGAGGTTCTCGCCCGCGACGCCGTCGATCAGCACCAGCGCCGCCTTGCCCGCCGGCACGGTCACCGTGAGCGTCGGGCTGCCGGCCTTGATCCGGCCGCTGGGCACCAGGTCGCTCATCACGAAGCCCCGCGGAGCGACGTAGAAGTCCCCGGCGCTCTCCGCGGTGCCGCCGGCGGTACGCACCGACACCTTCCCGGACTGTGCCGCCGCCGGGATCCGCACCTTGAGCGTCGTGGCGCTCGCCTCCTGCACCCGGGCGGTGGTGCGGTGGAACATCACCACGTTGCGCGCGGGGTCGGTGTCGAAGCCGGTGCCGGTGATGGTGACCAGGTCGTTCTTGTTGCCCCGGTCGGTCGACAGGGTGGTGATGCCCGGCGCCGGCGTGCCGTCCTCGATCCGGAACGGGCGGGGGCTCGTGGCGGAGCGGTCGCCGACGCTGACCTTCACCACGCCGTCGGTGGCGCCGTTCGGGATCTGGATGCGCAGCCGGCCGGTGGTCGCGCGGCTGACCGTGGCCGCGATGCCGTCGACGGTCACCTCGTTGGCGGTGGTCGTGGCGCTGAACCCGGCGCCGCCGATCTCGATCGACGACCCCACCGGGCCCCGCGCCGGGACCAGAGCGAACACGGCCACCGCGCCGGGTTCGATCCGCTCGGTGCGCAGCAGGTTGCCGGCGTCGTCGTAGCGGTAGGCCGCCGACCCGGTGGCGGGGTCGGTGACGCCGGCCAGTTGTCCGGCGGCGTCGTAGAAGAACTCCCGGGGCCCGGCCGCTGCCGCCGCGTGCGCTGTAGCGTTCGCTGTCGGGGGATGCTGCCCTGGCGGGGCGGGTTGAGCGGCCGCCGCGGCCGGAAGTCCGGCGACCGCGACGGTCACGGCGACCGCGACGTGGATCAGATGAGCAGGCAGACGGAACCGCATTGATCCCCCCGAAAGATCAGATCAATGGGCCAGTCCATCGATCGGCGTCAACGTAACCGAAACAATCCGCCGGCCGCCGCCCCCTTTTCCGCCACTGTTGCCCCCCGTCGGCCGACTCACCTGCCGAAACACTCCAACATCAGCAAGCAAAGTTTAAAGATTGACACATGACGATAAAAGTTCGGTACGGACGGGGCACCGGCCGGGGGGCGTTACGGGCTACGCTGCCGCCGTGCCCGCACACCGCCGGATCCTCGCGTTGCTGATCTCGTCCTGCATGTCCGCCCTGCTGCTGCCGGTCGCCGCCTGCTCGTCGGACAGCCCCGACCGAGCCGCCGTGGTCGCCAAGATCCGAGCCGACCCCGACATGGCGGACGCCCCGGACGCGGTCGTCGACTGCATCGCGGACTGGTACACGACCGACGCATCCGACAAGACCCGCGAGGCATTCCTGGCCGGCCAGGCCCCGCCGGAAAGCGCCGGCCCCAAAATCCTCGAATGCCTCAAGAAAGCAACCTGACCCGGGCGTCATCCCATTCCCTACGAGGCGCACCTCCGCTCTCGAACGCTCCCGGCCACGCCCGGTCGACCTCGTCCGCGCGTGGCCACTGATCGGCATCGTGCGCCGGAACTCGTTCGAGGAGGCGGTCGACGACCCGCAAGAAGGCACCCGCCCCGCAGCCGGCAGGCCCAGAGCATTGCATGTTCGGATAGCTGCTGGTCACGGCCGTGATGAGGTCGTTTGAACGGCGGTCGACACGTCGGTTGGCGCGGGCGACACTGGCTTCGCCGTTGATGCGGTGCCAGCCGATCGCGGTGTTGCGCAGTGTCGCCATGACGGCGGGTCCGGTGCCGGTCCGGGCCACATGAAGATCCTCACGGAACGTGACATCTCTGACGTTGTGGATCTGGTTCTCGATCAGCCGCTCCGAATTGCCCACTTCTGCAGGTCAGCGGGTCGAGCGCCGGCGGCGGGCACGGACGTGACCAAATAAGCGGTCTCCCGGGGGGTCTTGCGGTTGGTGGTGCGGGTCCGGGTGATCCGGACGGCTTGCCGGGCGTGCGGGAACGCGATCCCGTCCAAGGCCTGAATGGTGACGGCCTTGACCGTGCGGGTCTCCTTGCGGCCGTGGCCGCGGTCACGGGTGCGGTCGCCGACCGGGATCGCGCCCGGGAACTGCCTTGAGCTGGGCATTAAGAGTGGGCTGGTTGCCCTTTGCCTGGAGCAACAGGTGCGCTCCGCGGCGGGTGTTCCGCTCCGGGTTTGATGGAGACATTGATCTTCCCCGGGCTTGACAGCGACTCTCTCGGCGATCGGCGTGGCCGTTGCAAGGTGGAGAAGACGGGCCGGGACGGACCCGGGGATCGTGAAGTTGACGACGCCCCCTCCCAGCGGGCTCCGAGGGGTTTCGCGGGAGGTCGGCTGTGAGGCACAGGTGGTCGCCTCAGTTCGTCTGGGCTTTATCAAGTGGGCGTCGGTTTCATTCGCGGCGAGCAGATCATCGTGGGTGCCGGTCTCGGCGAGTCGCCCTTTGTCGAGGACGGCGATCCGGTCGGCGGTGCGGATGGTGGACAGGCGGTGGGCGATGATCAGGGTGGAACGCCCCGCGACGAGCCCGGACATCGCCGCGGCCGGCACCAGTTCGGTTTCGGCGGCCGCGGCTGTGGCAGCTGCTCGCCGGTTTCCGGCCGGATGTGGCCGGCGTGCTCTGACCGGCGGGTGGCCGGTCAGGAGCCGACGGCCCGGGGTGCGTACATGATGACGGCCACGCCGACCAGGCAGATCCCGGCGCCGATCAGATCCCACCGGTCCGGGCGGAACCCGTCGACGACCATGCCCCAGATCAGTGACCCGGCGACGAAGACACCGCCGTAGGCGGCGAGGATGCGGCCGAAGTTGGCGGCCGGCTGGAACGCGGCGACGAACCCGTAGGCGCCGAGCGCGATCACTCCACCGGCGATCCACCACAGTCCGCGGTGTTCCCGCCAGCCCTGCCAGATCAGCCATGCCCCGCCGATCTCGGCGACGGCGGCGAGGGCGAACAGCATCAGGGAGCGCAGTACGGTCACGACCGGCACCGTATCGGCCCGGCGCCGGGCGTGGTGATCACGGGGTGCCGCAGGCGCAGGTCCCGCCCCGGCAGCCGGTGCGGTGACGTCGGCGGCGGGTCAGCCACCAGGCCGCGGCGGCGAGTCCGGCGAGCGCGACGGCGATGCCGGGCATCCATGCTCCCGCCGCGGCCCACCCGGCGCCGGAGAGCACACCGGCGGCGAGCAGCATCGGGATCAGGCAGCATGCCGCGCAGGCGGCGCCCGCCAGCCCGGTCAGCCCGCTGGGCAGCAGACGACCACGCCGGTCAGTGGTGGGGGTCGGCATCCGGTGCTCCTACCGTGATCGCGGCGAACGGAATCGGGCAGCACGGCTGTCCCGCGCAGGTGACCAGGTCGTCGCAGCCGGCGTCGATCGCCGCCCGCAGGGTGCCGGCTATCAGCTGCAGGTCGTCGATCTTCTGCTGCACTTCGTCGAGTTTGGTCCGCGCGCGAGCCTGCAGACCCGCGTCCGGGCCGGAGCCGTGCCGGTGCCGGCCGGTCTCGACGAGGTCGGCGACCTCGTCGAGGGTGAATCCGAGTCGCTGGGCGGCCTTGATGACCTTCAGGACGGTGACGGCCTCGGCCGGATAGATCCGGTGCCCGCCCAGGGTCCGTTCGGGTTCGGCGAGCAGGCCGCGGCGTTCGTAGTAGCGCAGCGTCTGCTGGTTGACCCCGGCGGCTGCCGCGAGCTGGCTGCTGCGCAGCCCGGTCATCGCGGCATCCACACGGCGGCCCGGTCGGCGAGGGCGTCGAGAACCTCGACCTGCGTCGCCGGCACCTCGACGTCCACCCGCAACGCCCCGCCGTCAGTGGTGAAGGCGAACGAGAAGAACGAGCAGCAGCCGGTCTCGCGCGCCGTCAAGTTCCGGGCCATCGCCTCGGCGGCGGGGTCGAGGTGCCAGCGCAGCAGGGTGGGTGACAGCCGCTGCTGGTCACGCAGGGCGGTGGTGAACAGGTCGTCGAACTCGGCGACGCGTAGTGGCCGCTCGGCGGTGGGCAGGGTGCACGCCTCGGGCGCCCACAGCAGGTCATCGGTGCTCATGGTTCGACGGTAAGCCTGTACCCCGGTACCGGATGCAAGTCCGAGGATCAGTACGGGCGGCTTCGTGGGCGGCGGTCCGGGGGTAGCGGCGTCGCGAACATGCCGCCGCCGGCAACGATGTGCCGCGCGGTCGTCGCCTCCCGGGTGTAGAGCACGAGCGGCTTGCGGCCGACGAGGTAGGCGGCGCGGCGGATCCAGCCTTCTGTCTCGTAGAGGGCGACCGCTGGGGCTTGCGGGTGGGTGGCCAGCCAGGCTCGGGGATGCCCGGCGACATACCGGGCGAGGAGCGTGCGCCCGAGGCCACGGCGGCGGTGGGCGGGCGCCACCATCAGTTCGGCGACGATCACGGCGGGTGCGACCAGAAGATCCGCGACGTCCGGGCCGGCGGCGTCGCGGACGGCCAGGTCGTACTCGTTGTTCTCCGGCAGCCGTGGTGGGGCGGGCCAGCCGTACACCGCTCCGGCGATCTGTCCGTCGTGTTCGGCGATGAACCCGTGGGCGCCGGGATAGCTGGTCTGGCGGTCGAGTTGCCGCGGGTAGGCGGCGATGTCCTCGGGGGTCTCGTTCCACGGCGGCGCCGCGAAGCACTGCCGGTAGACCGTGTGCAGCCGGTTCACCTGCTCGCGGAGTTCTTCGGCGGTCGCCGCCGTGATCGTGAACAAGGTCAGCCGGCCTCGGCCATCAGCAGCGACAGCTCCTGGACCAACTCGTCCATGCTCTGCCCGGTCTGGGTGCGGACCAGGGTCAGCGCCAGTTCGGCGAGCAGCATGAACCCGCGGGTGCGGGTGCTCTCGTCCCCGATGGTGGCGAGCAGTTCCTCGGCGCCGGCGAAGTCACCGCGGTGTTTGGCCGCGATGACTCCGGCCGCCTGCTGCGCCGCGAGGAACGCCGGCCCGGGGCCGGCGTCGGTCACGGAGCGACGATCAGCGGGTTGCCGGCGGCGCGGGCCGCGTCGAACCGCTTGGTCACGTCCGACCAGTTGACCAGGCTCCACAGGCGGTCGACGTAGTCCGGGCGCACGTTCTTGTACTGCAGGTAGTAGGCGTGCTCCCAGGCGTCGAAGACCAGGATCGGCGTGGAGCCCTGGCCGACGTTGCCGTGGTGGTCGTAGATCTGCTCGACGATGAGCCGCTGCGACAGCGGCTCCCACGCCAGCACACCCCAGCCGGAACCCTGCACACCCTTGGTCGCGGTGGACAGCTGGCCGGAGAACGCCTCGAACGATCCGAAGTGCTCGACGATCGCCGCTTCGAGGTCGCCCTCGGGGCGGTCGGCGCTGGCGCCGGGGCGCAGGTTGTTCCAGAAGATCGAGTGGAGCACGTGCCCGGACAGGTTGAACGCCAGGGTCTTCTCCAGGCCGACCAGTGCCGAGTAGTCGCCCTTGTCGCGGGCCTCGGCGAGCTGGTCGAGGGTGTCGTTGCTGCCCTTGACGTACGCCGCGTGGTGCTTGCTGTGGTGCAGCTCGAGGATCTGGCCGCTCATCGCGGGCTCGAGTGCGCCGTAGTCGTACGGCATGTCGGGAAGCGTGTAGACCGCCATTGGTGAACCTTCTCTTCTGCCTAGTCTTGGCTCTTGCGACTATCTTGCAATAAATCAGGTTCGGTCGTACGGCGGAAGGACTTCTCATCGATGTCGTGTCGGAGTTTCGGTGACCGTGATCACGATCGTTGACGAGCCGGATTCATCCGTTGCGGTGGATCGCCTGCTCACTCGACTCAGCGGGGCGGGAATGCGGCGGACCCTGGCCACGCGTGCGGTCGCCCAGGTGCTGGTGCGGCACGACTGCCCCACGGCGGCCGAGGTGCAGGCCCACCTGCGAGCGCGCGACGTCCGCATGGATCTGACCACCGTGCACCGGATCCTGCGGCGCCTGACGGAGGCCGGAGCCGTGGTCCCGATCCCCCGCGACTCCGCGATGGGATACCGGATCGCCGACCGCGCCGAGCACTGCCTGACGTGCCCGAGTTGCGGCCGAACGGTTCCGCTGACCGCCGCGGCCGCAACCGCCCTGCTCGCCGAGGTGACCGCGGCCGGCTTCGCCCTCGGCCCGGTCACGGTGTCGACCCGCTGCCCACGCTGCCACTGATCACCAATAGGATGCAACTGCAATGGTGTTGCGATAAGGGGTGCGCGGATGCAGACGGCGGAGATCAAGCGACGATTCCTGGCGCATTTCGCGGCCCACGGGCACACGGTGGTGCCGTCGGCTCCGCTGCCCGCGATCTCGGACCCGAACCTGCTGTTCATCAACGCCGGCATGGTGCAGTTCGTGCCGTTCTTCCTCGGCCAGCGCACCCCGCCGTACGCGACGGCCGCCAGCGTGCAGAAATGCATCCGGACGCCGGACATCGACGAGGTCGGCAAGACCAGCCGGCACGGCACGTTCTTCCAGATGAACGGCAACTTCTCGTTCGGCGACTACTTCAAGGCCGACGCGATCCGCCTGGCCTGGGAACTGTCCACCAAGCCGGTCGCCGACGGCGGCTTCGGCCTCGACCCGGAGAAGATCTGGGCGACCGTCTACCTCGACGACGACGAGGCGTACGCGCTGTGGCGCGGTATCGGGTTGCCCGAGTCGCGGATCGTGCGGCGCGGCAAGAAGGACAACTTCTGGTCGATGGGCATCCCCGGCCCGGCCGGCCCGTGCTCGGAGCTCTACTACGACCGCGGCCCCGCCTACGGCCCGGACGGCGGCCCGGAGGTCGACGAGGACCGCTACCTCGAGTTCTGGAATCTCGTGTTCATGCAGCACGAGATCACCGACGTGACCTCCAAGGAGGACTTCACGATCGTCGGTGACCTGCCGAAACAGAACATCGACACCGGCATGGGCCTGGAACGGATGGCGTCGATCCTGCAGGGCGTCGACAACCTGTACGAGATCGACGAGGTCCGCCCGATCCTGGCCCGTGCGGCCGAGCTGACCGGCAAGGTCTACGGCAAGCAGTCCGGGCACGCCGCTTCCGAGAGTCACGCGGACGACGTGCGACTGCGGGTGATCGCCGATCACGTGCGTACCGCGCTGATGCTGATCGGTGACGGTGTGACCCCGTCCAACGAGGGCCGCGGCTACGTGTTGCGCCGGATCATGCGCCGGGCGATCCGGGCGATGCGGCTGCTCGGCTGGCACGACCGGGCACTGCCCGAGCTGCTGCCGATCGCCCGGGACTGCATGTCCCCCTCCTACCCGGAGCTGGCCGCCGACTTCGAGCGGATCAGCCAGATCGCCTACGGCGAGGAGGACACCTTCCTCGGTACGCTGCGCGCCGGCACCACCATCCTGGACACCGCCATCGCCGATACCAAGTCGTCCGGCGGCGCCCAGTTGTCCGGTGCGAAGGCGTTTCAACTGCACGACACGTACGGCTTCCCGATCGATCTGACCCTGGAGATCGCCGCCGAGCAGGGCCTGGCCGTGGACGCCGACGGGTTCCGGGCGCTGATGGCCGAGCAGCGTGCCCGTGCCAAGGCCGACGCGAAGGCCCGAAAGACCGGCCACGCCGACCTGTCGCAGTACCGCGCGGTACTGGACGCCAACGGGCCGACCACCTGGCTGGCCTACGAGACTCTGGAAACCGAGTCGAAGGTCCTGGCCGTGCTGCCGGGCGCGGGTGACATCGTCACGGTGTTCCTGGACCGGACCCCGTTCTACGCCGAGAGCGGCGGCCAGGACTCCGACGCCGGCCTGCTCACCGGGCCGAACCTCAAGGCCGAGATCATCGACGTGCAGCGGCCGGTCAAAGGCCTGATCGCGCACGCCGTCCGGATCCTCGACGGCACCATCACCACCGGCGACACCGTGCACGCGGCCGTCGACCCCGAGTGGCGCACCGGCGCCCGACAGGCCCACTCCGGCACGCACATCGTGCATGCCGCGCTGCGGCACGTGCTCGGCCCGACCGCGTTGCAGTCCGGCTCCTACAACCGTCCCGGCTACCTGCGGCTCGACTTCGCGTGGCGCGGCGGCCTGTCGGATGCCACCCGCAGCGAGGTCGAGGAGGTCGCCAACCTGGCGATCCGCCGTGACCTGCCGGTCGGCGTCCGCTACGTCCCCCTCGATCAGGCCCGCGCCGAGGGGGCGCTGGCGCTGTTCGGCGAGACCTACGACGACACCGTGCGGGTCGTCGAGATCGGTGGCGACTGGTCCCGGGAACTGTGCGGCGGCACCCACGTCGACCGGTCCGCGCAGATCGGGTCCCTCGCCGTGACCGGCGAGTCGTCGGTCGGCGCCGGGCAGCGCCGCATCGAGGCGGTCACCGGGATCGAGGCGTTCCGCTACCTGGCGCGCGAACGTGATCTGGTCGGCCGGCTCGCCGCCCAGCTCAAGTCCCGCCCGGAGGAGCTGCCCGATCGGGTGGCCGCCCTGCTGGCCCGGATGAAGCAGGTCGAGAAGGAGGCCGAGACGCTTCGCGACCGGCTCGTCGATCTGGACGCCGAGGACTTCGCGGCGAACGCCGTCGACGTCGACGGCATCGCCTACGTGGGTGTCACCACCACCGGCGACGGCAAACGCCTGGCCGAGAAGGTCCGCCAGCGGCTCGGCAACCGGCCCGGCGTCATCGGTGTGATCGCGGGCGCCGGCATCGTCGTCACCGTCACCCCGGCCGCCGCCGAGCGCGGCCTGTCCGCCGCGGGCCTGATCAAGCAGCTGCTCGCCGGGCGGGGCGGCGGCAACGACGCCTTCGCCCAAGGTAGGGCCACCGGCGATCCGGCCGACCTGCTCGTACGCCTGCGAGATCTCACCCGCACGGCATGACACCGGACTCGGCTGCCCTGCTCGCCGGCATGCAGCGCGCCCTCGGCATCATCGCGGCCCGCCACCACGGCGATGTCGCGGGCGCGCAGGCGCTGGCCGCCGAGTTCACCGACGACGCCGAGCGAGCACACGCGTTCCTGCTGCTCACCGAGGTCTCGTTGACCCTGGTGAGCGGTGGCAGCGGCCGGCCCGTACCGGACGTGGTCCGTGACCTGTCGCTGCGGATCGCCGCCCTGGCCGCAGCCGACTGATCGGCAGCCCTGCCCGGTCACGGGGACGCCCACGGAGGGCGGCCCGCGCCGTCGCAGCCCATCACACACTATTGCCAGCCTTTTGCAACTAGTAGATCATGGCAATTATGATGCGCTCCCGTCCCCGCGTACACCTGATCAGTGCATTGACCGCAGCAGTCCTGTTGCTGACCGGCTGCTCCACCCCGTCCACTACCGACAGCAGCAACACGGCGAACACGCTCGTCGTCGCGACCTCGGGTGAGCCGGACACATTGAACCCGGTGCTGGGGTACGGCACGGACGGCGCTTCGCTGATCTTCGACGGTCTGGTGGCCCGCGACGGGCGTAACGAGCTGGTCCCGGCGCTGGCAGAGCAACTGCCGACCGTGGACGCGACGACCGTGACCGCGAAGCTGCGGCCCGGGGTGACCTTTCACGACGGCAGTGCGCTGACCGCGCAGGACGTGGTGTTCACCTACCGGACGGTGCTGGATCCGAAGGTCGACTCCACGCTGCGCTCCGACCTGGACATGATCGACAAAGTGGAGGCGCCGGACGCGTCCACGGTGGTGTTCACGCTCAAGTACGCGTACGCGCCGTTCCTGCAGCGGCTCACCCTGGGCATCGTCCCGGCGAAGGCGCTGGACGGCCAGGACGTCAACAAGGCCGCCTTCAATCAGAAGCCGATCGGCACCGGGCCGTACAAGGTGACGGCGTGGACGCCCGGTGACCGGCTGGTGCTGGCGGCGAACGACTCCTACTGGGGTGGTAAGCCGTCCAACTCGGGGGTGGTGGTCGCGTTCGTGCCCGACGACAACGTGCGGGCGCAGCGGGCCCGGGCCGGGGAGTTCGACGCCGTGGAGCTGGCGCCGAAGCTGGCCGCCGGATTCCCGAAGGCGGTCAAGGTACCGACCGGCGACTACCGCGGTGTGATGCTGCCGATGAAGAACCCGGTCACCGGTGACGTCGCGATCCGGCAGGCGCTGAACGCGGCCGTGGACCGGGCCGCGATGGTCGCCGGTGTCCTCGGCGGCGCCGGCGAGCCCGCCTACGGCCCGATCCCACCCACCTCGCCCTACGCCGACCCGTCGATCACACCGGCAGCGGACGCGGCCACGATCCTGGACGGTGCGGGGTGGACCGCCGGAGCCGACGGCGTTCGGGCGAAGAACGGGCAGAAGGCCGCGTTCACGTTGATGTACCCGGCCACCGACAGCCTGCGCAAGGAACTCGCGCTCGCCGTCACCGCCGACGCGAAGAAGATCGGCATCGAGGTGACGCCGGAGGGACTGACCTGGGACGCGATCACACCGCGGATGAAGAACGACGCGCTGATCATGGGCTGGGGCACCCCGTACGACCCGGATTTCATCTCCTACAAGCTGTTCAGTTCTCAGTTCGCCGAGCAGGGCTACTTCAACCCGGGCTCCTACCAGTCGGCGGTCGTCGACAAGGCACTGCAGGACGGCCGGTCAGTTACCGGCAGCGAGCAGCGGCTGGCGGCGTACACGAGTTTCCAGAAGCAACTGGCCACCGATGTGCCGTGGGTGTTCCTGACCTATCTGCAGCACACCTATGTGGTCGCCGACGGCATCGCCGGGGTCACGCCACGGGTCGAGCCGCACGAGCACGACGTCGCCAACAGCCTGTGGTGGAACATCAACACCTGGACGCGTACGTGATCCGACTGATCCGCCGGCGGCTGGCCGTCGCCGTGCCGGTGCTGTTCGCGACCAGCGTGGGCATGTTCGTGCTCGGCGCGGCGTCGCCGAACGACCCGGCAGCGCAGTACGCGGGCGCCGCCGCGTTCACCGCCAGCCCGGAGAACCTGGCGCAGATCCGCGCCAACTGGGGTGTCGACGACCCTCTGCCGGTGCAGTACCTGCGCTGGCTGGGCAACCTGGCGCAGGGTGATCTGGGCTGGTCGACGTCGCGGCATCAGGCGGTGGCGGAGGTGATCGGCGCCCGGGCCGGCTGGACGCTGCTGCTGATCGGGGTGACCCTGCTGGTGGTGCTCGCCGGCAGCCTGCTGGTGGGCACGATCGCCGCGTACCGCCGTGGTGGGCTGTTCGACCGGGGTGTGCGGGCGGCGGCGTACGCGGTCGAGTCGATGCCGGTGTTCTGGCTGGCGCTCGCCGCGATCGCGGTGTTCGCCCTCGGCCTGGGCTGGTTCCCGGCCGGCGGGCTGACCGACGTGCGCGCCACCGGCACCGGTGTCGGGGACGTGGCTCATCATCTGGTGCTGCCGGTGGCCGTGCTGGCGATCTCGCAGGCCCCGTGGTTCCTGCTGTTCGTCCGGGACTCGGTGGCCGACAGTCTGCGCGACGACCATGTGCTGGCCGCCCGCGCCCGGGGGCTGCCGGGCCGCACGGTGTTGTTCGGGCACGCTCTGCGGACCGCGCTGCTGCCCTACCTGACCCTGATCGGCACCCACCTGCCCGAACTCGTGGGCGGGTCGGTGCTGGTGGAGACCGTGTTCTCGCTACCCGGACTGGGTGCGGTCAGCGTGCAGGCGGCCCTCGGCAGTGACTTCCCGCTGCTCGCCGCGATCACGTTGATCACCACTGCCGTGGTACTGGCGGCGAACCTGGTCACCGACCTGGCGTACTCCGCCGCCGACCCGAGGGTGCGCGTCGATGGCTGAACTGACTCTCCCCCGGCCCCGACGCCTACGCTGGCTGCGGCCCGGGGCCCGGGGCACCGTGGTCGCCGCGACGGTTCTCGTGGTCGCGGTCGTCGTCTGCCTGGCCGTGCCGGTGCTGTGGCCGCTGGACCAGAGCGCGGTCGCCCTCGACCAGGTCGGCCTGCCACCGTCGTGGGCACACCCGGGCGGCACCGACGACCTGGGCCGCGACGTGCTGCACCGCAGCATCTACGGGCTGCGGGTGTCGCTGCTGGTCGGCGTGATCGCCGCGGTCACCGCCACCCTGGTCGGCGGGCTGCTCGGCGGTGTCGCGGGGCTGCTCGGCGGATGGCCCGACCGGATCCTGATGCGCGTCGTGGACACCGTCGCCGCCCTGCCGCACCTGCTGCTGGGCATCTTCATCGTGGCGATGCTGCGGCCCAGCCTCGGCGCGGTGATCCTGTCGATCGGGCTGACGCACTGGCTGTCCACGGCCCGGATCGTGCGCTCGGAACTGCTGTCGCTACGCACCCGGCCGTTCATCGACGCCGCCATCTCCGGCGGTGCGAGCCGGGCCCGGGTGCTGACCCGGCACCTGCTGCCGCACGTCCTGCCGAAGATCGCGCTGGCCACCACGCTGATGGTGCCGCACGCGGTCTGGCACGAGACCTCCCTGTCGTTTCTGGGTCTCGGCCTGCCACCACACCTGGCGTCGCTCGGCAACATGATCAACGACGGCCAGCGGTCGCTGCTGACCGGCGCCTGGTGGGCCAGCATCGTCCCCGGCCTGGCCGTCATCGTGGTCACCCTGGCCATCGCGGCGCTCAGCGCCCGCTGGCGCGATCATCTCGACCCTCGTGTGCGAGCGGAGCTGGACCTGTGACACTGCTGAACATCGACGGGCTCAGCGTCCGCTTCCGGTTGCGCGATGCGACGGTCCAGGCCGTCTCCGATCACACCTTCGCGGTACGGCGGGGAGAACTGCTCGCGATCGTCGGCGAGTCGGGGTGCGGCAAATCGGTGCTGGCGCACGCCCTGTTCGGGTTGCTGCCCCGCAACGCGGAGGTCAGCGGCCGGGCGATACTCGACGGCGTCGACCTGATCGGCTGCGGCGAGAAACGACTCGCCCGTGAGATCCGGGGCCGCCGGCTGGGGCTGGTGCCGCAGAGCCCCGCCACCGCGCTGACCCCGGTCCGCACCGGGCGGCGGCTGCTCGCCGAGACCCTGCGCGCCCACCAGCGTGATCCGGCCCTCGCGGACTCACTGGCCGAGCAGGTCGGCCTGGACGCGGCGGCGTTGGGCAAGTACCCGTTCGAACTGTCCGGTGGCATGGCGCAGCGCCTGGTCACCGCCCTCGCACTGGCACCGGATCCGGCGCTGCTGATCGCCGACGAACCGACCACCGGCCTCGACCGGCCACTCGTCGATCACACCCTCGACCTGCTGCGGCGCCGCTGCGACTCCGGCGGCACGGTCCTGCTGATCACTCATGACCTGGCGGCGGCCGAGCGGGTCGCCGACACCGTCGCGGTCATGTACGCCAGCCGCATCGTCGAACACCGGCCGGCCGCCGACGTGTTCACCGCACCGGCTCACCCGTACACCTGTGCGCTGCTGAACGCCCTGCCGGACCGGGCCTTCCAGCCGATCGCCGGGCATCCGCCGATGCTGACCGCACTGCCGGCCGGCTGCGCCTTCGCGCCACGCTGCACCCACGCGGACGGGGCCTGCGCCACCCTGCCCGCGGGACCACCGGTCGCCTGCCATCACCCTCTGGTCACGGAGGCCGCCGCATGAGTCTGACCGCTTCCGGGATCCACGCCGGCTATCGCGGCCGCCGGGTCCTGCACGACGTGTCACTGACCATCGAACGGGGCGAGACCGTGGGACTGCGCGGCCCGTCCGGCACCGGCAAGTCCACCCTGGTCCGGGTGCTGGCACTGCTGCATCCCCCGGACTCCGGGCACGTCACCCTCGACGAGCAGCGGATTCGCGGTCACGGGCATCGGGTGCCGGCGTCCGTTCGTACCAGAATCGGGGTCCTCTTCCAGAGCCCACGCGCCGCCGCCGACCCACGCCTGAGCCTGTCCGACCTGATCGCCGAACCGCTGCGCGCCGTCCGGCACCCACGCGAACAGATCACCGGCCGCGTGACAGATCTCGCCGAACGCGCCGGTCTGACCCCCGACCTGCTGGACCGCCGGCCCCACGCGGTCAGCGACGGCCAACTGCAACGCGCCTGCCTGGCCCGGGCACTCGCCCACGACCCGGACTACCTGCTCTGCGACGAGGCCACCACCATGCTCGACGCCTCCACCCAGGCTCATGTCGCCGCCATGATCACCGACCAGCAGCAGCACACCGGCATGGGCGTGCTGGTCGTCAGCCACGATCCCGCCCTGCTCACCCGCTGGACCGACCGCATCGAAGACCTCAACACCGAAACTGCCCGCTGACCGACGTGGACGCTCCTGGGAGATCCCTGCTCGTTGGCAGGTCATGCGGGAGGGGCGCCCGTCGGTTTCGCGATCGGAGCGTTCACCGTCGCGGCCGATGCGCGAACGAGGCGACGACACCGAGTTGCCCGCACCGGCGAGGGTTCACCCGATCAGGGCCCGGCTGAGCGTCACCGTCGGGCGCATGCCCAGACCGAGTGTGCTGGGTGGCAGCCCGGCCCGGAGCAGCAGGTCACCGACCGCGGCGATCATCGCCCCGTTGTCGGTGCACAGCCGCGGCGACGGCACCCGCAACTCGATCCCCGCCGCCGCGCATCGCTGGGCCATCAGCGACCGGACCCGGCTGTTGGCAGCGACCCCACCGACCATCAGCAGTGTCGCGCTGCGGTGTTCCCGGCAGGCGGCAACGGCTTTACGCGACAGGGTGTCGGCGACGGCCTCCTGGAACGAGGCCGCGACGTCGGCGACCGGCACCGCGCCGCGGTGCTGCTCGACCCAGCGGGCGACAGCGGTCTTCAAACCCGAGAAACTGAAGCCGTACGGGTCATCGCGCGCCGATGTCAGCGGACGGGGGAACGTGATCGCCGCCGGGTCACCGTCACGGGCCGTCCGGTCGATCGCCGGCCCACCCGGATACGGCAGGCCGAGCAGACGGGCGACCTTGTCGAAGGCCTCCCCCGCCGCGTCGTCGACGGTGTCACCCAGATGCACGATCGGATCCCGGACCAGATCGTCGAGCACCAGCAGTGAGGTGTGCCCGCCGGAGACGATCAGCGCCACGCACCGCCCGGGCAGCGGACCGTGTTCCAGCACGTCGACAGCGGCGTGCCCGGCCAGATGATGCACCCCGTAGAGCGGCACACCCAGGCTCAGCGCGTACGCCTTGCCGGCGGCCAGACCGACCTGGACCGCGGTGGCCAGGCCGGGCCCGGCGGTGACCGCGACCGCGTCGATGTCCCCGAAACCCACACCGGCCCGGTCGACGGCGGCCCGCACGATCTGCGGCAGCGCCTCCAGATGGGCCCGGGCCGCAATCTCCGGCACGACGCCGCCGAAGCGGGCGTGCTCGTCCATGCTGGAGGCCAGCGCGTCACCGAGCAGAACCCCGTCGCGGACCAGGCCGGCGCCGGTCTCGTCGCAGGACGTCTCGATACCGAGGATCAGTGGCACGTCAGCGTAGCCCGGCCTCACGCAGCAGCTCGTCACGTCGTCTCGCGGGCAACCGGTCGACGTAGAGGGTGCCGTCGAGGTGGTCGGTCTCGTGTTGCAGGCAGCGGGCGAAGTAGCCGGTGCCCGAGATCGTGATCGGTGTGCCGTCCTGGTCGAAGCCGGTGACCGACGCCAGCGCGGCGCGAGCGAGTTCGGCGCTGGGGCCGGGCACCGACAGGCAGCCCTCGGTGGCGGTGACGTCGCCGGCCAGCGCCGAGGCGGCCTGCAGCACCGGGTTGACGATGTGCCCCTTGTGGCGGACGCCGTCGTCGCCGGGGCAGTCGTAGACGAACACCTGCAGGTCGACGCCGATCTGGTTGGCGGCCAGGCCGACACCGTTGGCGGCGTACATCGAGTCGAACATGTCAGCGACCAGGTCAGCGAGTGCCTGGTCAAAGGTCGTGACGTCGGCACACCGCCGGTGCAGGACGGGATTGCCGTAGTGCGTGATCGGTCGCGCGGGCATTGCCGCACTCTAGCTGCTACTGCAATTGACTTGCAGCTAGGTCGCCTGGGCCGGCAGACAGTCAAGGGCGTTCCGGCGAGGTTGGATCATCGCTTGCCGGAACACCCTTGACGACGGAACGACGGGTCACGGCCAAGCAACACCGGTGCTCCTGCTGCGATTCTCTAGTAGTTGCAATAGAGATGCAAGAAGAAGCGGCGAACTGCCGCCGATCCCACCCGGCCATGTTTCATCCCGGGAAATTGTCGCGCGGCTTCCTGCAGTCGGCTTGCAGTAACGCGTAGCATGCAGCGACTTCCCCGAGCCGAACATTCACGGCGAACACGCTCCGGAGGCCCCATGGCGCCCGAGCCGCATGTGCACGGACCCGATGACGTCCCGCACACCCACCCCGAACCCGGCGTCGACCCGCACTCACCCCTTTCCGCCGGGCGCCGGGCGCTGCGCGTCGGCATCGGCGGCCCCGTCGGCTCCGGAAAACCGCGCTCGTCGCCGCACTGTGCCGGGCCCTGGCCGCGGAACTTCGCCTGGCGGTGGTCACCAACGACATCTACACCACCGAGGACGCCGATTTCCTGCTGCGCAACGGTGTCCTGCCACCCGAACGCGTCCGGGCCGTCGAGACCGGCTGCTGCCCGCACACCGCCATCCGCGACGACATCTCCGCCAACCTCGACGCCATCGAGGACCTCGAACGCACTCTCGGTGACCTCGACCTGATCCTGGTCGAAAGCGGCGGCGACAACCTCACCGCAACCTTCAGCAAAGGCCTGATCGACGTGCACATCTTCGTCGTCGACGCGTCCGGAGGCGACAAGGTCCCCCGCAAAGGCGGCCCCGGCGTCACCACCGCCGACCTGCTGGTCATCAACAAGACCGACCTCGCCCCGATGGTCGGCGCCGATCTGTCGGTGATGGACCGCGACGCCCGCGCCCGCCGCGGTGACCTGCCCACGATCTTCCAGTCCCTGACCGAGGACCGCACCGCCACCGGGGTCGCCGACTGGGTCCGCAGCCACCTGCCCGCCATCACCTCAGGCGCCTGAGCCCGATGACCGACGACACCCTCGGCCTGGTGGCTCTCTGCCGCCAGGCCGAGGCCGCCTGTGAACAGCACCGCCGCAGCCGGCTGCACCGGGCCGGATACCCCGGCCTGCACAGCGGCCTCATGCCGATCCTGACCGCGCTCGCCGCCCAGGACCACACCATCGGGGAGCTCGCCACCATGCTGGGCATCACCGTCCACGACGCCGCCCAGCGGATCGGCCTGCTGGAGGCACGTGCCTACGCACACCGTCAAGGTACGGCAGGCGACATCCGCCACCGCGTCGTCGTCATCTCCGCGGCCGGACGGGCCGCCAACGACCTCGACCGCAGATTGCAGGAGGAACTCCAGCAGGAGGTCACTCACCAGATCGGCGCCGCAGGCATGACGGCGGCACGGCGGGCCCTGGCAGCCCTCACCGCCTGGGCCGGCAGCGACCCGCCGGCCACGGTTGGCCTCACCCTCGGAGGACGGGACCATCCGGGATAACGTGGCTGCCGGCGGGGGCGACGGAACACGAGGTGGGTTGTGATGGCGGTGCATCAGCACGAGAGGCTGGCAGCGGTCCGGGAAAGGGTCCGCGCCGGCGGGCGCCGCTGGACGATCGCCAAGGGTGCGATTGTGGAGGCGTTGATCGGCCACGGCGGTCACCTGTCGGTGCAGGAGGTGCACGACGAGATCACCACACGGTTCCCGCAGATCGACCGGTCGACGGTGCACCGGGTGCTGCTGACGCTGGCCGACGAGCACGTGGTGCACGTGCTCGGCCGTCAGGGCGAGGCCCGGTACGGGATGGCCGACCAGCCACACCACCACGCGGTCTGCGCACGATGCGGCCACGAGGCGGAGATCCCGGCGTCGGCCGTCGCACCGGCCCTGGCCACGGCTGCCGAAGCCACCGGCTTCGCATTCGACAGCGTCGGCATCACCCTGACCGGAATCTGCGGCGACTGCCGCCAGCAACACCCCTGAACAGCGAAGGGCGTCCCGGCCACTGGATCACCACGACCGAAACGCCCCTTCGCGACACGCCAATGCCGCCGTCAGGCTTTCCCGTCGACCGTCGGACGGCGCCTGATCAGCCAGAACAGCCCGCCGCCGATCGCGAACGTGAGCAGCACCCCCGCCACCCCGGACAACCCGGTGGACAGGTACTCGTTGTCGATGCCCTTGATGCCGTAGTCAGCCAACGGGCTGTCCCCGAGCTGGTGGTCCTGCTCCCGCTGCAGCATGCAGGAGCCACCGGTGATCTCGTCGTCGGCGTTGAACGTGCAGCCCTCCCGGGCCGCGTAGTCGAGACCGTCCGGACTGCCGGAGGCGAAACTGGAGACGACACCGGCCAGCAGCAGCGCGACGAGCAGGCCGCCGATCAGGAACCTCTTCATGCTTTCACTCCCATCGACCGCGTACGGAACGCGCGCAGCGCATAGACCAGGTCGGGGCGAACCTTGGCGACGGTGACCACGGTGGTGGCGGCGATCAGGCCCTCACCGATGCCGATCAACACGTGCACACCGGCCATCGTGGCCGCGATCCCACCCAGCGACAGTTCGGTGGTGCCGCCGAGGGCGTACTCGACGACGAATCCCTGAGAGGCGACCACCACCCCGACGATCGAGGCGATCAGAGCGGTCGCGCCAAGGCCACCGGGAGTCCTCGGCAGGACCCGCAGCAGCAGGGCGACCAGCAGGTACGCCGCAGCGGTACCGATCAGCGCCATGTTGGTGACGTTGAGCCCGATCGCGGTCAGGCCACCGTCGGCGAAAACCAGGCACTGCACCAGCAGAACCGTCGCCACGCAGAGGGCACCGACCCACGGGCCGACCAGGATGACCGCCAGAGTGCCGCCCAGCAGATGCCCGGAGACACCCGGCAGCACCTGGAAGTTGAGCATCTGCACGGCGAAGATGAACGCCGCGACAAGGCCCGCCATAGGCGCGAGCCGGTCATCGAGATCGGTCTTGGCCCGCCAGACACAGACCGCCAGGCCGGCCACCGCTATCGCTATGAAGAGCAGCGAGACGGGACCGTTGATGATCCCGTTCGCGATGTGCATCGCTACCGTCGTATCCACCGTTTCTCCTTCACGATTCCGCGGCAGCATATTGACACCCTCGGGCTGTTGCATAGGTGTGGCAACTGTGGGCTGCCGCGCACACGCGTGAATTTCAGGCGTTTCGTGGGCCGCGGCCGCCGAGCCGGCGGCCGTCCCGCGGATGTTCGTCGGCGGATCCGGCGAGCGGTTTCTGGCTCGACATGCTGGTACCAGATGTCGTCCGGGTGGACGACAACCAGCGGGCCGAGGTTGCACGGGAACAGGAAGCCGGTAGCGATACGGCACCGACTGTCCGGCTGCCCGCCAGCCCGGCGTCCACAGCCTCGCGGCTGGTCTGCAACACCTCGTCGAACCGCCCGGTGTCGGCGTAAGCCTGCGCCAGCTCGTCGAGCAGCTCCGGGAGGTAGAACACCCCGGCAGCGCCCGCGTCAATGCGGGTCAGCGCGACCACCTCCGGCAACGCCGCCAGGCAGGCACCATCGTCACGCGGACGCGCGGCCATCACCGACGCAAGCTGCCGCTCGACACGTTCAACCTCGGACAGGTGGTTCACCGGCATCAGACATCATGCGGTCACAGGCGCCGGGCACGCGTGCACCGGACCGTGAACTCCGGCCTGACGATCACGGCCGGGCCCGACCCTGCCACCATCCGATGCAGTGCGCACACCAGCCTCCACCAACGGCACCTTCGCCTCAGGAACCGGCAATGACCAGTGGCCGCTGAACTTCGTGAGCAACGACTCCCGCCACCGGCCTGGAGCCGCCCCGACAGGCCTATCAACCAGCCGGGACTACTGCGGACAACCAGGGACAACCGCAGCCAACTTCCGAACCCCACAAGCAACCACGATCATGGAATTACCGGCCCCGGACGGGACCGACGAAATCACCGTACGGGCGTTCGTGTCATCGAGGTGTCGCGATCATCCACATAGGATGCCGCTTCGCATCGACGATCGACATCACCCGCAAGAAGGCCGGTCACATCGAGATTCGCTCAGTCCGCCCATCAACGCCCTGCTCAACCAGGGTCCCCGCCAAGGAGATCGACACGGAGAGAAAGCTCAAGAGCTATCGATTACGAACCGGCCGCGAAGATCGGCCGGAATCCCGGCGTAAACCGTACGCGCGTACGTGCAGAAATGCGTGTCACGGCGCTGCGGTTGCATCGATGTCCGGACATGCAAAAGGCCAGCTAAGCTGGCCTTTTGTTAAGTCGGGCTGACAGGATTTGAACCTGCGACCCCTTGACCCCCAGGTCGCGTTGCAATTCGGTTAAGCACTGTCAGCTTATGTCTAAATGTACACGAGAACGGACAGAGCGGCACCGCCATGCCGTCCAATTTCAACCGATCCAGCAGAAGTTGATCAACGCCGTGACCAGGCGCGTGACCACAGCCGATCAAGTGCGGTACGTGCCATTCGGTCCATTGCGGCTCTTGAGTGCTCGAAAGGACAGCAGTGCAGTGCCAATGAGCAGCAGATTCCAGGAATTGGCTTCGCTCATCTCCGACGCGCTGCGAGAGATGCAAAGGCACGATTGCAGTAGCGGGCACTTGACACCTAATGAGGGCCACAACCCTCACCCGCCACCGAAAGGCCTGCCGACTCGGAACGGCTCGTGCAAATTTGATGATACCCGATGGGCATCTATTTCCGTAGGCGACCAACCCATGCGAGGTGGTTCGCGGCAACGAGGTCACCTTTGAGGTGTCGGCCTTTGAGGATTCCGACGCGGGTTCTGCCTTCGACGACCTGTAGACCTGTCCCCGACGACTTGAGGACTGATCGATGCAGGAGGATTGGCCACCGCTTCCAGGTGCCGTGTATCTGCCAGCACAAAGCGACGCCTTCATGTACTCCCATATTTCGGTTGCCGATCCAGTGATCAGGATTTTCTGCAATCTCGTCGATGTAACCATCGTCGGAGGGTCCGGTTGGCATTTGAACGAAATCTTCCACTGAAACCGCCTCTACTTTCCATTGAAGGCGCGAAAGATCAATGGCGCCGTAGTCGTCGAGAAACGACTCGTTGGCTGCGTGGTCGTATAGCCATTGCTCTAGAACGTCGTCCGGCCATTGCAGTTCCAAGACGTCGGGATGGTATTTGAAGGACGTGAAGCCGGAGTTGCCCTCATTGCATGATCTTGAGAGGCGGGTGTAATCAGCTAGATACATGGCTCGTAGTATGACGTCGACGGCATGACGATCGCCGTTCGGTATACAGCGCGAGCCATGCAACCGCGGTTACTCGTGAATTGGGAGCTTGGATGCTAATTCTCGACTGTGAGACCTCCACCACGGCGCTTCGATCGCTTGCCGCGGCTGCGGGCGTCGATGTGCTGCTGCTCCGCCGGGCTCTACTGGCGCATGACCCCGACCAGCTCAATGAGTTTGGTGAGGAGGATCCGTGGGTGGCTGCTCCACGTGCACTGTGCGCCGAGGCGGGCGCAGACATAACCAAGATCGGCTTCGATGGCGCCCACTACTTTCACGGCAGCCGCGTTCTGGACCCGCACTCCTTCCTTACTGAAGGTGTCTTACCACTGGACAACATGCTCGACCGGCTCTGGATCGACCTGCATACGCTCTGCGTCGATCGGATGACGCCTGAGCAGTGGAGTGCTCTCCGGCAAGAGCTCGAGGGCGATACTCGAACGCCGCTACATGACAGAGATGGTGCCTGGACGTATCGCCTGAAGTTCGGCACCCCCGCCCACTACGGGCCCTATGCGTCGCTCGTACGTCAGCATGCTCTTGAACCGATCGATGGCGAGCATGCATACGTGAAGAGTCCGGAGATCGTCGAGGACATCGCGCGGTGTGTTGATTTTGATTTACAGGCTCGTTTTGAAGCGAAGGCGAAGAGCTGTCTTGTAAAGATCCGGATTCCGCGAGTAGATCAGCACGCAGTTGAATCCGCTTTGCTGTTCGTATGGCACCGGCTGCATCAGCGGCCGCTGGACCGGGGCAGCGTCTATGGAATCGACTGCCAGGGGCGAGTGCCGGCAGTTGACGTGATGTACGTCGACGAGTTTGACCTCGGTGGCCGAGCTGGCAAGGCTCCGCCGCTGCTGGTGTCTCGGCACCGGGCTCGTGACTGCTTGACAGATCAACCGCTTTGTACAGCCAGCAGCGGCCAGGCGGACGAATGATCACTCACTCTTGCTAGCCACCGGCTGCCTGATTACTGGCCTTCAGCATTCGAGCCGCTGCACCGTGGAACGCGGCCCGTGTGGTGAGAGGCAGAGTCAACAGCTCTCGTGCGTCTAGCGTGGCGCGTGGTGGCGCTCACCCGATGTCGGGGGCGTTACTAGTATGGAGCGGCTTGCCCCGACCTGGTCGCGACGGGAAGCGCCAGGGGGGAGGCCCAAGTATGTCCCGGTTTCCGGTGACGAGCTTCGACACGCTGCGTCAGTGGGAGGGTGAGCAAAGCCGAGCTTTCGAGGAGCTTTCGTACCAGCTCCTCAGGGATCGGGTGCCGGCTGGGACGCGGGCGATCCGCACGGGCAATCCGGATGGCGGCGTCGAGTGGTACGCGGTCGAGGCGGATGGTACGGAGCATGGTTGGCAGGCCAAGCATGTACACGAGATCGGACCGTTGTTGACAGCGATGACCGAATCGGTCAAGCGGGTCGCGAAGGAGCGGCCCACGCTGCGAACGCTGACGTTCGTCATCTCGTGGAACCTGGGGTCCAGCCGGCAGGTCCGTCAGGGAAGACAGCTCAAGTCACAGCGTGACAAGTTCAACGACAAGATCGCCGTATGGAAGAAGACCATCCCAGGCGCCGACAAGATCGCTTTTGAGCTGGTGCAGGGTAGCGAGTTACTCGACGAGCTGTCCAAGCCAGAACATGTAGGACGTCGTTGGTTCTGGTGGGGCGAGACTGTCCTTGGTCATGCCTGGCTGCGCGATCACTTCGCCGTTCAGGCGGAGGTGGCGGGCGAGAAATACCGTCCCGATCTGCAGGTCGACGTTCCCATCCAGGAGGATTTGCTGGCGCTTGGCTTCGACGCCAGGGTACGCGAGCACTTGCGGCTGTTGGTGCACGAGGTCGTCGCAGGCATTGCGGAGTCGCGACGCTATCCGCCGGCTAAGCCCAGCCATTTGTATGCGGCGGTGGCGCAGGCTGTGGACCGGCTTGCAACGGTAGCCGCCGGGTTCGATCTACAAGCCGGCGATGCCGTCGTGACGTTGGAGCGACTCGAAACTCGGCTGGAGGACGTCCAGCGAGCCGCCGAGGCGCTCATCCGGCAAGAGCGTTCCACCGCTGACGGCGAGCAACAAATACAGCACGGAACCGACTTTCGTGACTTACTCAAAGCCGTCCGCGAGCTGTCATCCTGGCTTTTCTCCTCACCGGGGCGAACGTTGCGACGCCAGGCCTATTTCCTGTCTGGGGTGGCCGGGTCCGGTAAGACGCACCTGCTGCTCGACGCCGCCGGACGGGCTCTCGATCAGGGGCGGCCCGCTGTGTTTCTGGCCGGCGCACAGCTAGGCCGGGGCGAGTTGTGGGCGAGCATCTGTGATCAGTTGGGGCTGGAGAATCTCGGCGCTGACGTGCTGCTCAAGGCAATGGATACCGCAGGGGAAGCCGCCACCAGGTACGGCAGCCGGTTCTTGCTGATCATCGATGCCGTTAACGAGACCGTGCCGGCGGACTTCTGGTACTCGCGGCTTGCGGGGCTGCGCGCGAAGGTCGCCCAGTATCCGCATGTTGCGCTCGTGGTGTCATGCCGCGACACCTACCGAAACATTGTGGCGGACCGCGCCGAACAGGCTCGTTTCCATCAGCGCACCCATCCTGGCTTCGCCGGCCATGAAATCGAGGCCACTCTTAAGTATTTCGCGCATTTCGGCCTCGAAGCGCCGAAGATTCCGCTGCTAACGCCAGAGTTCACACTGCCGCTGTTCCTGCGCATGTACTGCGAAAGCGTCGCCTACACCGGCCCGGCCACGACCTACGAGGGCCACCAAGGCCGGGTAACAATCTTCGAGAACTACCTTGAGGCGAAGATCGGCGCCGTCGCCCGCAGACTCACCCCAGACGCGGTCGCTGACTCCGAGCGAGAAGCGGCCCGGGCCCGTATCCGGGCCGTTCTTGACACGCTCGTCGACGAGATGGCACTACTCGGGCGCGAAGGACTGACCAGCAGCGAGGCCGACACTGTCGTCCAGACAGCACTGAAAGACACGGTGCTGCCACCCACCAAGATCCTCGGCCTACTGCAGGACGAAGGTGTCCTCAACCGCGAGCGGCTCCACCTGGGCGCCGGCACGTTCGGTGACGGCTTCCGTATCACCTTCCAAGCGTTCTCCGACTTCCTGCTGCTCATACGCCGCTTGACCACCTCACCGGATCCGCTCAACGACACGGACTTGCACCAGTGGCTGGCACAAGACGCCAGCGAGGGCATCGTAGAAGCAGCCACTATCGTGTTCCCCGAGGTTTATGGCGCCGAACTGCCCGACGTGCTGGGCGTTGACGTCCCTGCCGCTAGCCGAGGAAGCAATCTTCAACGGCGGAACCGCGCAGAGCGCCTCATCCACAATTTGACGGCGATGCTGCCGTACCGGGCAACCACAGCTGTCACCGAGCGAACCGTCGAGCTGCTCAACGCCGCACCCGGGCTTTCTGCCAATGACCTTTACCGGGTGCTATTCGCGATCGCCCCGCAGCCGGGCAACCTGCTCAACGCCGAACGCCTGCACCGCAGTCTCACCCTGATGCGTATGCCTGAACGCGACACCATTTTCGGGTTCGCCACCTACGACGAGCTGTTCGACGACTCCAGCCCGGTACCTCGCCTCGCTCGATGGGCAGCAACCGGCCCATATCCACATTACGATCCCCTCGTCATCCAGCTCGCATGCATCCCCCTGTGCTGGCTGCTGTCATCGCCCAACCGATACATGCGCGACTGGATCACAAAGGCTCTCGTCCAACTGCTGCACGGGCATCTCGACGTGATGCGCGCGTTGGTCGAGCGGTTCTGGAACGTCGACGACCCGTACGTAGTACAACGCGTTATCGCAATCGCCTACGGCGCGCTGCTGCGCAGCGCACCCACGCAGGCCGCTGACGCCGCAGCCCTGGCCACCGCTGTGCACACCCGTGTGTTCGCTCGGCCGGTCCGTGCTGATGAACTGCTGCTGGACGCTGCCCGCGGTATCACCCGCTGGGCCGTGGCCCATCTGCTCCTACCCGCTACCGCGTCACGAGCGGCCGAACGTCCCTACGGCCTGCCACTGCCGGGCGCGGCACCCACGCAGGCGACCCTCGACGCCAAGTACGGCCGCTACGACGACGTGCCGGCCGATCAGGACTATCTGTCGGTCTTTGTCTCGGTGCTCGGAATGGGCGACTTCGGCCGTTACGTTGTCGAGTCCGGCATGCACTACTTCTCCCGCCATAGACGAGGTCAGTCACGCCCAAGCCGCGGGCCCCAGCGGGCCGGACCGAGGCTGATCAAGTATCGCTGGGCCAGGTTCCTTGCTTCCCTGAGCCCGCAGCAGAAGACTGAGCACGCCGCCTGGCTGGCCGACCCTCAGCCTCACGCCATTGCCCTACGGCGATACAGCCTCACTACTGGTAAAGACCCCTTCACACCCGAGCAGCACAAGCTTCTCGACGCCGTCTGGAAATACCCGGAAATAGTCGACGACGACTACCCGGCCGACCAGGCCCGCCGGTGGGTCTTCCGCAGAACTCTGAGCCTGGGTTGGACGCCAGCACGCTTCCGGGCCAAAGATCGCACGATCGGCCAAGGCCGCGGCCGCGAAGGTCACAAGAGCGAACGGTGGGGTAAGAAGTACCAGTGGATGGCGTACCACGAGCTCCTCGCCCGCGTCGCCGACAACTACGCGAGCGCCGATCGCTACGACGACTCCCCCACCTACGATGGGCTGCACCGCCTCATCGGTGACCGCGAGATCGACCCCAGCCTCCCGCCGATCGATTTCCGCGTCTTCAGCGAACATGACGGCCTCGACGCGACGGCATGGCAACCAACCCTGATCCGCCTCACCACCTGGCCTGCGGTGGACCTCGAATTCCGCCATTACCACGGCGACATTCAACGGCTGCTGGCCGACACCGCTACCGAACCCACCATCAGCAACTCGACGTTCCTCCGCGACACTGACGGAACCGACTGGGTGGTGCTCGAGAGCTCTACAAGAGTGACTGACCCTGCCGCGCACAAAAGCTGGCGTGGCCTGCAACAGTCCTGCTCCGTCCACACCCTGCTCATCGCAGCCACCGGCGCAGCTGGTTTTCTCACCACGCTCGCCGAGCGAAGTCGGTATCGGGCTCTGGACCTGATCGATAGCCACGGGCATGTCGACTGCTGTTACGTCGGCGAAGTCGGCCGTGCCGGGCCAGCCTGTCACCACCGCCACGCCGGCTTCGACACCGTCTCCGTAGCCGACAAGCGGTTCACCATCGGTCGCACCGTTGAGCCCTACACATGGGAAGGCAACATCTACGACTGCTCGATCGGCGAGACTGCGAACACGCTGCTGCCCTCCACCCTGCTACAGCAGACAGCCGGGCTGACCTTCGACATGCGGGGGCCGAGCTGGCTCGACACCCAAGGATCACCGATATTCACGTTCTACCAGGAGCCCGGCAGCAGCAACCGTGCCCTGTTGGTCCGGGCCAGCTACCTACGCGACTTCCTCAGCCAACACGACCTCGAACTTGTTGTGCTGCATTTCTTCGAACGCATGGAACTCAAAGACGACTACGATCGCGGCGGCCCGCTGCCTTCGATCAACTCCTCCGCCGAAGCTCGTTTGACCTGCGATTTAACCGTTCACAACGGTCTGCCACGCCGTGAAGAGCGTGACGTGCTCGGTCCTTGATTTTTGGGGATCCACCAAAGTTGCAAATCTTCTGCAGGCTCTCCGCCTTCGCCGAGTACCTGCAGCGAGACTTGGCTCAGCTTCGTTTGGTGCGAACGCAACCTCACTGTGCCGTGCGTAGTTGCCCGCGTCAGCTCGTTCACCCAACGGGGCGCCGTCATCTACGCTTCAGCGTCCCCACCATGATCGCAGTGTAGCGGCAGGTACAGCACCGAGTGACAATACCGCTTATAGTCGATCTTGAGCGTGGCTAGAAAGTGTCATACCCCCGTGTCATCCTTGACTACATCAAGGCTTGGAGGTAGGCCATGCCCTCAGAACTGCACTACGACGTACGACACGCGACTGCACCGACACCCAGCGGGTGCCGCTGGTGCGGAACTGAGCAACGTTCGCATGGTCAACGCTGGGTCAAGGGCGCCGGCATGCACATGTGGACGGCGCCTACCACGCAGCAGCGCTTGGCGCGCATGAAAGCTCGGCGAGCCTCACGAGTCGACGGGATTAGCTAGCTCGATCAGCGCCGAAAAGTGCTGGTGCAGCTCTTCGGGCACCTCCTCCGCCGTCCGGAAGGTTGCGACGAGCTCATACACCATCTCAGGTTTGGTCTGCGGACCTTCGAGGCTGGAAGTCTTGAACTCGAGCAATAATTCTTCACTAAACTTTTTTGCTGATCGCTTTTTCGCGATCATGTCAGGGGTCCACGGGCAACTATCGGTTCGCGGCCACTTGGCTTGGGCCACGGCCGCCCATTGCTCATCGGTGAAAAGATATTCCAGTTCCCTGTCTTCACCGCCGATCAGAAGGCGGTCTCGGTCGGGGTCAAGACCGTATTTCTTGAATTTGTCATCTCCGAAGATCTTCTGATTTTTCAAGCTGTCAGCATCGATGAGTACAGAAACTCTCCGGTCGTGGCTCGCGAGGAATTTGGCGAACATGAGTGCGCCTTCGTTGTTGTTGCAGGCCCAGAGCGCGATACCAGCTGACTGCAGAGGCATTCCGGTCGCAAGCCGAAACAGTACTGGAATAGATTGCTGCTCGGTCGGCCCCTCGACTCCGACGAATAGCCTTTCGTGCAGGAGCACGCTGTTGCGCAGGCCCAGGGCCGCCGCGATGTGCGCGAGATGCCGATCAGTCTCGTTGTGTCCTGATTCGTCAGCGAGGCGTTCCATCACGGTGCGGTTGTCACGCAAGGTGAGATGCACGATTGAGGCGATATCGACTCCATCGATCAGGTTCATCGAGTGGGTGGCGATCATCATGCGGATTTGGGGCAGGTCGCACTGCTGGCGGATCAGCTGCATTACGCGACGTTGGTGCGAGTAGTCCAGATGAGTATCGGGCTCGTCGTAGAGAATTACGACATCGGGCTGAGTCGCCTGAGCGCCGTTCTCGTCCCCGTCAGTGTCTGCCAAGCCAGAGTCGGTGACGGTTGATCGGGTTTCGGTTTGGAGCACTTCATTGGCCCATTCCCAGACCGCCAGGCTGATACGCCGTGCCCGGCCTGCCCCCGCAGCATCTACAGCGACGGCTTCCCCTCCTGTGCGGGCGAGCTGCAAACGTGCAGATTTGAACGCGCCGGAGAAAGAGACCTCTGGGAGAACTTCGACCTCAGCTAGATCTGGGCACCGCTCCATGATGTGTTTGCAGAGTTCCGCAGCATCGTCCCTCAGCAGGTCACTGAGTTCCGTCTCCAATTCTCGGATACGGATGTGCATTCTGGGTGCCTCGACGTGCACTTTATAGCGGGCGTTTAGGATAGTTTTCACCGCTGCGTCGACTGACGCTTGTTCACCACCGAATCTCAGCAAGCGCGGCAATCGCTGGTGAACATCCAACGGTACGTCGACCCAGTCATCGATGTGAGGAGCTTCGTTCGCAAAGGCCTGCAGCAGCTCTACCCAGCCAGCCTTGTTCGACGGTACCTTCTCGGCAGTCAAACCGTGCTTAGTCGCCAACACCTTGAGGTCTGTGACTTTCAGGCCTTCGAGGTTGCGGAGATCCGGATCGGCGGTGACGTTGCGGAAAGCCTGGAGCACCGGTGTTTGCTCCTGCGCGGCGAATCGCCGGATCCGTACACTCGCCGTCAGTCCAGGATCGGATTGTTCAGCCGCACTCAGTCTAAATGTTCCTTCGACCCACGTGTGGGTGACTCGTTGTCCGTCTCCGTCGGCCGCCGTTGCGGTCTCCGGCGTCTCATCGGTAGCCAGCACGTCCCTTCCACGGTCACTGTGAATCTGCCGGGTGAAGGTTCTGTCTGCGTCTCGCAGCGTGTACGCACCAAGTAGGAAAGCGATGGCATCCAGGGTGGCGGTCTTCCCACCGTCGTTGTGGCCGGTGAGGATGGTGGGCCTGCCGAGGGGGATGCAGTCAACCTTCTCCAAACTCCGGAACCCCGACACTGCGATGGACTCGAGATGCATGCAATACCCCTCAGCTACCGCGCCGGCGGCTCCTGCTCGCCGGGACGCCCTGCAACGGTCTATCACAGTGGCGTTGCTCGTGGCTTCGGCCACGTCGGTAAAGCGGGGGTTAGGGTGTCACGTCGGGTCCTTGCTTCGCCGACTCCGGTGGCCTAAGGGGGCGTTCCGGGATGTTGAGCTCGTTTCCGGATGAGGTGACTTCTCAAGGCTAGTCCTGCGATGGCCGCAACAGAGAGTCTGGACCTGGCCGGTCTGCTGGACGATTGGCGATCCAGGCGATCTGCTTGTGCCGGCGTTCGATCAGGTTCTTGGGGTTCTTCCGGAGTGCTCAGCTGGCGTGTTCGAGGGCTTTGGTGTCGCCAGTCGGGCGATGGTTGCGGCTGTTGGCGCGGCTGTTGGCGCGACCTTGGTTCCAGGCAGTTCCGCGTACTTCTTCGAGGGCGTCGGTGACCCGGGCGACGACGTAGAAGGCGTCGGCACCGCGGGTCCTTTGTGGGCAGTGCTGGGGCGAGGGCTTCGTGGTTCCAGCCGGCGGCGTCGGAGCTGATTCGGGTGATCCGGGCGCTGGGAGGCCGCGCCAAACGGAATCAGGTCGGGTAAGGATTCCTTGAAGACCTCGGCGCCGGCCTGGGCACGCCCTGGATTCCAGCGCTTGCGGACGAGCGATCGGGCGTTGATCTTCTTGGGCATTCATCGGCAGATGATGCTCACGGTCGCGCGTGCCAGCAAGTCCGAATCCCGGTGTCAGTGGCGGCGCTCGTATCTCGTCCGCACCTCGGCGAGGGTTTCCTTCCCCTCACCGATGCGCCAGAAGGTCCAGCCATTCGCAGATTTTCCGTCGAGGACCGCTTCGGCTGCGGCGGTCGGGGAGGGGAAGGGTTCCCCGTTCGCTGTGCGGATTCTGCCGTCCCCGAGTAGCGTCGCGCGGAAGACTTTGCGGTTACGCGTACCCACCAGACCCGTGCTGGGAGCCAGCATGCCTTCCCGGATCAGTTCGGCGAGGGTGACGAGCGACCTCTTCCGCTGCTTGCCCTTCGGCGCGGCGGCTGGCTCCGCCGGCAGGATCAGGCCGAGCTTGTCCGCCGACCAGATCTTCTCGGCCATGGCTTTGAACAACCGGCCACGGGATTCCACGAACTCGGGAATGGGCACAGTTTCGTCGTACGCGCCGAAATCGAGCTTCTCGTCCTCCCGAAACCGGCGGAACCGTACCTCACCGCGCCCGTAGCTGCCGGGGTGCAGTGAGCCGGCGAGCAGGTAATGGCTGCGATATGCACCGAGCTTGTCGACGAGGCGCAGGGCGCCAAGGCTCGCGTTGTCCGAACCTTCCAATAGGACCAGGGCGCCCAGTCGGCTGCGCTCGCGGGAGTAGGCGCCGCCGTCGGCGAGTACGTCGCGGTAGTCGGCGTGCCTGCTGGTGAAGAGATGTTCGACCTCGTGCCCTCGGCCGTCGACATGGCTGAGCATGTGCACGGCGCGGTCGCCGCGGCCCGTGCCCGATTCCAGCCAGGCGGTCAGCCGGGCGAGGAAGTAGACGACGAAGGGCCGGTTTCCGCGCTCGCGGTAGCGCAACGTCAGCACGCCGCCGAAACGCGGATACCAGTCGGCCGCGGCCTTTCCCAGCACGACGGCGAGGTCGTGCACCGTCCGGGATTCGCGCACGGCCGGCCGCAGTTCGCTTACCAGTTCGTCGATCTCGCTCTGCCCGTAGTTCTCGGCAACCAGGCCGCGGGTGACGACGAACAGATCCAGGAGGTTGGCGACGAGGGTGGCCTTCCGGTGCATGACGCCCTCGTCGTCGCCAGGGCGGATGGCGGCCATCGTGAGGTCGAACTGCCGGATGATGCCGTTGGAGTTGTTGAACCAGGTGCCGAGGTGCCCGTCCACCGGCGCGGCAGCCCATCGCAACAGATCCGCGTAGAACGGGTAGAGCGGCTGGAGTTCCTCGGTGAAGAGCGCGGCATGGTCGCCTTTCTTGTAACGCGGCCAGATCGCGTCTTCGTGCCGCACCAGCCATTCGTGCGGCGCCTCGTCCAGGGTGATGCCGTCACCGTCGTCAGGGTGCAGGTGGAAATAGTGCGCCCGCAGCACGCCGCGCACGAAGTCAAGCGTCGCGTCCTTCGCTACGGCGTCGAGTGTGGCCTGCATGGACTGCCAGCCGGCGTCGTGCACGCCCGGATCGGGCCGCGCGTCGCTGAGCAGGTAATGTTTCAGCAGGTCGAGCGGTGTGAGCCGGACGCCGCGGTCATTCATCGCCACGAACATCTCAAGGGCACGGTCGGGGTCGCCGGCGTCGAGTACGACGAGCGACACTCGCTCGAGCAGCCAGGTGACGAAGTTCGGCAGCGCCTCACCCGGAAGGTTCTGTAGACAAAACTGGGTGACGTCCTGATAGGCGCGCCACACCCGGACGATGTCCGGTGCGCCGTACGCGCTGAACTCGTGCCCGTTGAGCAGGTCGTTGAAGCAGGAACGGTACTTGATGTCGGTGATGGTGAACTGTCGTCTGACAGGGTCGCCGCCGAGAATCAGCGTCCGTAGGTGGGCGCTCTGATCCCTGGTGTCCTCGCGCGAGGACGTCAGATGGTAGAGCCGGATCAGCAGGAGCAGGAGGGTGACCACCCGCTGCTGCCCGTCGGCCAGATACTTCCCGTCGGCGCGACGGTAGGTGATGACAGAGCCGAGAAAATAGGGCTCATAGTTCAGCGCGTCAGCGACCTGGTGATTCTGCTGCCATTCCCGCTCGAACTTTCTGACCAGATCCAGCATCAATTTTTCAACCTGAAGCTTTTCCCAGGCATATCGGCGCTGGAAATAGCCGAGGCCGTAGGCATTTCCCTCGAAAAGAACGCGCACCGTCGCGGACCGGGCGCACACGATCTCCTTCGGACCTGATGATCCGACCATGACGACCCCCAGCGAACTCAGGAAACCGGTTCGGCCTGCGCCTTGAGAACGACGATCGGTTTACCTGTTCCGGTCCAGATGAATCCGCAACGCCTGATTCTGACGCGCACTCCGGTTCGGGCGTTCACTTCGTGCCGCTCGACATCGAAGTCCACGGTGGCACCGACGGGTCCGATCACGTCTAGCCGATTGTCCTGGGCCTCACGCATCAGCCATGCCACGATTTCGGGTGCCTTCTGGTCCTCGGCGGCGAGCTGATCGGCGCCCGCTACCACGTCGGCCAGCAGCGTGACCTTCTCCCGCGTGCTCTGCTCAGTCCAGTCAGGCCTGGCTCTGGGGCCCGAGTTTTCGACCGCGGCCAGCACATTCTTGATCGCCTTGACATACGGTCGCACGATCCAATCACGGCTGGACTTCAGGGCCAGATCGGTTAACTCGGTCAGTGCTTTCTCCGAGGTTACCTTGACGGGCGACCATTCGTAATGGGTCTTGTCCGGCCGGTTGATCTGCGGATGCTCGGCGAGCCTTTTCTGCGTCGACTTCCATCGGCGGTTCACCACCGCGGGATCGGCGCCACCCCGGACGATCACCTCGCGGATATCGCGAAGCTGAACCGGGCGCCCCGCCCGTTCGATGATCTCCGCGAACACGGATTCCGCGTCTTTGTCGAACTGATCGAGCAGAGCCACGCCGTCCACCTTCACCGTCGGCAGAGCAGTTATTGACCGTAAGCGCCGTTACCAATCGAACAGCTACATCATAAACATCGATCGATGATCGCCGAGGTGTCGTCACCGCGACAATACCGTCGCCTTCCGATCACGGGGACCGATCATGTATGCCGGGCCGCCATTTATACATGTCATGGTCCGCGCAGATGGGGGCGAGCTGAACCAGGATTTCGGCGAAACGATCCCGATCCCTTGACCAGGTTTCAACTCGGATCGCCACACGCAGGGAGGACATGCCCGGTGGTCGCGTTGTGGTCGCACCTCAACCGGGCACCGCAATGACGACCGACCGAAACCGAGACGTTAGGAGGCCCGATCATGAGGCCGAATCCGAACCGGGGACGTGTCTACCGCCGCTGCGGCTGCCGCGACAACACCGGCAAGCAGATCGGCGCCGGTTGCCCCAAGCTCGCCAGCTCCCGCCACGGCACCTGGACATTCGCCGTCGACCGGCCGAACGCCGACAACATGCGAAAGACCTTGCGCCGCGGCGGATTCGCTACCAAGATCCAAGCCAGTGAAGCGCTAAGCAAGGTCCTCGAATGCGAGCGCGCCGGCGTCCACCTCAACGACGCCGAGACTGTCGCCCAGTACCTCACATCCTGGCTCGACGCGAAGGCACCGAACCTCAGGACCAACACCGTCCTGCGCTACCGGGCTTACATCAACCAGGACCTCATCCCCGCAATAGGCGCCGTCCGGCTCGAGCAGCTCACCCACGAACACGTCCGGCAGTTCATCAGCAACCAGCTCACCGCCGGCCGCGGACGCGTCACCCTGGCCCGGTGCATCACCACGCTGTCCAGCGCCCTCAACGACGCCGTAAAGCAACGACGACTCTCCTACAGTCCCGCCAGGTATGCGGGCCTGCCGCGACCCGCGCGCCGAAACCTCACCTGCTGGACCACCAGGCAAGCCGAAGGCTTCCTTCGCACCTGCCATCGCATCGACGATCCGCTGGCCGACCTGTTCGAGCTGATGATCTGCACCGGCATGCGCAAGGGCGAGATGCTAGGCCTGCACTGGGATGACGTCGACCTCGACAACCGGGTGCTGTTCGTCCGGCACACGCTGGTCAGCATCAACAACTCGCGGTCGATGCTCAGCGAGCCCAAGACGGAGGGTAGCCGCGCCTGGGTCGCACTCTCCCAGCGCGCGGTCGAGGCGCTACGCCGTCAACGGCAACGAAAGACCACCGATCCCGACGGTCTGGTCTTCACCACCAAGGACCGCCGGCCGCTACGGCCGCAGTACGTCCTCGACCGGTTCCGGCAGCTGACGGCCGAGGCCGCACTGCCTCGTATCCGCGTCCACGACCTGCGCCATCTCGCCGCCACCATCATGCTCAGCGCCGGCGTTCCCATCGCGATGGTTTCCAAGACGCTGCGGCACAAGAACCTGGCCACCACCGTCGACATCTACGGCCACCTCACCCAGGAAGTAGCCCAGGCGGCTGTGGACGCCACCGCGGCCGCGCTCGACAACGTGGCTAAGAAAGCAGCCTGAGCACGCCTTTGCAAGATCCGTGCTGGGGTGCGACCACCTGGCGACCACATCGCCCAATAAACAGCTCAGGGGATATGCATGTTAATGCATATCCCCTGAGCAGATCGGTCGGGCTGACAGGATTTGAACCTGCGACCCCTTGACCCCCAGTCAAGTGCGCTACCAAGCTGCGCTACAGCCCGATCCCGCCCGGAACCTCAGCCCCGCGCGACATCTCCTACAGACTACCAACCTCACCCGTGGGCTTTTCCGCGACCCCCCGGCCCCGTCTTCTTTCTCGGCTTGACGGAAACCTCGATCGGGGTGCCCTCGAAGCCGAACTCCTCGCGCAGCTTGCGCTCGATGAAGCGCAGGTAGCCCGCGTCGAACGGCCCCGTCGTGAACAGCACGAAGCGGGGCGGCGCCACGCCGGCCTGGGTCGCGAACAGCACTCGCGGAGCACGACCGCCGCGGACCGGGTGGGGGGTGGCCTGGGTCAGGGCGGTCAGCCACTGGTTCAGGGTGCCGGTGGGGATGCGGGTCTCCCACGATGCCAGGGCGCGGCGGATGGCGGGGGCCAGCTTGTCGACGGCCCGGCCGGTCTTGGCGGAGATGTTGACGCGGACCGCCCAGGTGACGCGTTTGAGGTCGCGGTCGATCTCCTTGTCGAGGTAGAACCGGCGGTCGGCGTCGACCAGGTCCCACTTGTTGAAGGCGATCACCAGGGCCCGGCCGGACTCGATGACCTGGGTGATGACGCGCTGGTCCTGCTCGCTGATCACCTCGCCGGAGTCCAGCAGGACCACTGCGACCTCGGCGGCCTCGACGGCGCCGGCGGTGCGCAGGGACGCGTAGTACTCGGTGCCGGAGGCCTGGTGGACGCGTTTGCGCAGGCCGGCGGTGTCGACGAACTGCCAGACCTCGCCGTCCATCTCGACCAGGCTGTCGACCGGGTCGACAGTGGTGCCGGCGACCGAGTCGACGACGGCGCGCTCCTCCTTGGCGACCCGGTTGAGCAGGCTGGACTTGCCGACGTTGGGCCGGCCGACCAGCGCGACGCGGCGCGGGCCGCGCGGGCCGCCCTCGACGACCGGTGGGGTCGGTGGGAGGGCGTTGAGGATGTCGTCGAGCAGGTCACCCGAACCGCGGCCGTGCAGGGCGGAGATGGGGTGCGGCTCGCCGAGGCCCAAACTCCACAGGTGGACGGCCTCGAGCTCGAGGTTTTGGTTGTCGGCCTTGTTGGCGACCAGGATCACCGGCTTGTGGCTGTGGCGCAGCATCTTGACGGCGGCCTCGTCGACGTCGGTGGCGCCGACCGAGACGTCGACGACGAAGACGACGACGTCGGCGGTCTGCACGGCGATCTCGGCCTGGGCGGCGATGGCGGCGGCGCGGTCCTTGGCGTCGGGCTCCCAGCCGCCGGTGTCGACGACGGTGAAGCGGCGGCCGCTCCACTGGGCGTCGTAGGGCACCCGGTCGCGGGTGACGCCGGGCTTGTCCTCGACGACCGCCTGGCGGCGGCCGATGATGCGGTTGACCAGCGTCGACTTGCCGACGTTGGGGCGGCCGACGACGGCGACGACCGGGACGGGGCCGGAGAAGGACTCCTCGGCAGCGGCGGAGCCGCCCGACGAGAATTCGAACCCGCCCTCGAAGTCGTTGAGATCGAGGCCGGCGGGAAGTTCAGTCACTTACTTACCTTGCTGTTCAGCAGATGCAGGAGGTGGGCGACGACGTCGTCGATGCCCATACCGGTGGTGTCGACCTCGACGGCGTCGGACGCCTGCTTGAGAGGGTCGACGGCGCGGCTGGAGTCGAGCTTGTCGCGGCGGGCCAGGTCGGCCTCGGTGGCGGCGACGTCGGTGGCGTCCTCGGCGCTGCGCCGGGCGGCGCGGGCGGCGGCGGACGCGGTGAGGTAGACCTTGAGGTCGGCGTCGGGGGCGACCACGGAGGCGATGTCGCGGCCCTCGACGACGATGCGCGGGTGGCCGGCGATGATGGCCTTCTGCAGCGCGACGAGGTGTTTGCGGACGGCCGGGACCGCGGCGACCGCGGAGACGGCGCCGGTGACCTCGGGGCCGCGGATCGGGGCGTCGACGTTGGTGCCGTTGGCGGCGAAGTGCGGGGCGGCCGGATCGGTGCCGATCGACAGCTCGGTCTCCAGCGCGATCTTGGCGATCGCGTCGGGGTCGGCCAGGTCGGCGCCGCCCTGGAGCACGGCCCAGGTCACCGCCCGATACATGGCTCCAGTGTCGAGGTAGACCCCGTCGACCGCGCTGGCGAGGCGCCGAGACACGGTGGATTTGCCGGATCCGGAGGGGCCGTCGACGGCCACCACGCACTTCTCCGGCCGTTCGTGAAGTGCCACCGTGCCTCCTGAGGGATAACCACCGCCGAACCAACCCTCCCATTGTGCCGAAGCGCGCGGGCATCGACGAACCGGGGCCGGTCGGCTATGTTACCCATCAGTAACTAAGGAGGCCTGCCATGCCGACCCTGGACCGCCACGACGACGTATACGTCCTCGACCTCGGCGACACCGAGAACCGTCTGCACCCCGACCTGATCGCCGCCGTCAACAACCTGCTCGACGAGGTGGAGAAAGCCCCGTCACCCGCGGCGCTCGTCACCACCGCCACCGGAAAGCACTACAGCCTCGGGCTCGACCTCGACTGGCTGATGGCCCACGCGGACCAGCAGACGACGTACCTCACCGCCGTACAAGAACTCCTCGCCCGCCTGTTGACCCTGCCCATGGTGACCGTCGCCGCCATGCCCGGCCACGTCTTCGCCGGAGGCGCCATGCTGTCCCTCGCCCACGACCTGCGCGTCATGCGCGCCGACCGCGGCTTCTGGTGCCTGCCGGAAGCGGACATCAACCTGCCCTTCACCCCCGGCATGAGCGCGCTCATCCAGGCCCGACTCACGCCGCAGACCGCACACGAGGCGATGGTCACCGCCCGCCGCTACGGCGGTCTCGAAGCCGCCGAACGCCACATCATCGACCAGGCCGTCCCCGCCGAATCCGTCCTCTCCACCGCGATCACCCTCGCTCGATCACAGGCCGGCAAAGCCGGCCCCACCCTCGGCACGATCAAAACCCGCCTCTACCCCGGCGTCCTGCAATCCCTGCGCTCAAACCAGCTTTAGCGGTACGCCCCGCGAGCCCCGCCAAGCGCAAGAGGCACTCCCCCGCCCCCTGATCCACGCGACGTCACCCGAGGGCTGCACCCCCGAGCCCGCAGCCCTCGGTGGCGATGCCCGCACCCACGCGCGAGCCCCGGCCGGCGCGGCCGCACACCTACAGCGGCACAACGCGGCACCGGAACCGGCGAGAACTCGCAGCTCAGCACCGCAATACCACCAATGAGCCGAAGATGACGGGCATCGACCAGAACTGTCATGCCGCGATCCTGCCGGAGGGGTACGACATTTTCCGGCGCCGCGGCCACCCGGAGAATGAGGGCCATGCTTCGACGGCGAATGCAGGCTCTGGCTCCACCGACAGCAACGGCCGTGGCCACGGCGAACGACGGCCGCAGCGCCGCCGGCGACGACAGCTGCGGCTCGGGGGCGAACGACGTCAGCGAGCAGCGGCCGGATCGGGGGCGGAGACGGTCTGGGGACGACTGCGGGAGACCGCGACACCCGCCAGGCACAGCGCACCACCCAGCAGCGTCAGCCAGCCCGGCACCTCGCCGAGCACCAGCCAGGACATCACCACCACCACGGCGGGAACGGCGTAGGTGGTGGAGCCCATCTTGCCGGCGGTGGTGCGGGCCAGCGCGTACGCCCAGGTCGTGAACGCGATCGCGGTCGGGAAGACGCCGAGGTAGACGACGCTCAGGGTGATCCGCCACGGGGCGCCGGCCACATCCGAGACCAGCTGACCGGCGAACGGCAGACACGCGATCGCGCCGATCACACAGCCGAACGTGGTGGCCTGCAGCGCGGTGGCGTGCTTCAGCGCCGGCTTCTGCGCGACCACCCCACCGGCGTAGGTGACGGCCGCCAGCAGGCACAGCACGACACCGAGGATCGACGTGCGCCCACCACCGGACATGGAGAAACCGACGACCACCGTGCCGACGAACGAGACGGCGATCCCGGCGAGCAGCCGAGGCGGGAAACCCTCGTGCAGCAGCCAGCCCGCGAGCAGCGCCATCACCGCCGGGCCGACGTTGACCAGCATCGCGGCGGTGCCGGCGTCGACCAGCTCCTCACCCCAGTTGAGGGCGACCATGTAGAGACCGAACCAGATCACCCCGGAGATGATGATTCCCGGCCAGGCGGGACGCGGTGGCAGGCCCTGACGGCTGATCGCCAGGAAGATCAGCAGCGCGGCCGAACCGGCGAGCAGCCGCCCCAGCGCCAGCGAACCCGGGGAGAAGTACGGGGCGGCGGCGCGGATGCCGACGAACGCGGACGCCCACAGGACGACCGTGACCATTGCCGCGGCGATCGCAGCGCGCGAAGGGCGTACCGAATCGGGGGTCATGCAAGCAAGCCAAGCGTGCCGCGCGGCTGGACGCTAGCGAAAATCGGACCTGGCGTTGCCGACGTCACAGCAGGCCGAGAGCCTGCACGGCCTCGAAGGCGGGCAGACGCACGGCATAGCGGGTGATGCCCCAGCGTTTCTCGTGGCGCTCGATGGAGGCGCGGATCTCACCGACCGTGCCGATCAGCACGAACGGCGCCGCCAGCAGATCAGGAACGGACATGTCGAGCTCGTCGGCCAACGGCGCCGCGACCTTTTCGGCATCGTCGGTGATCTCCATGACCTGCACCAGCGCCTCCAGCGGCGGCGGCGTCGCCCGGCCCGCCGCCCCGACGGTGACCTGCTCGATCTGCGCGTCGATCTGATCCGGCCGCCAGCGGACGGTGTGGTTGTGGCCGTCGGCGAGAGTGCGGCCGAGCCCGGACAGGCCGATCAGGTCGGCGTGCGCACCACCCCAGCGCAGCAGGCGGGTGTTCGCGGTGCCGAGCAGCAGCGGGACACGGTCCTGCACCGGGCGCGGCTTGTCGAGACGGGCCTCGTGCACGTCGAGATGCGGGGTGTGCACCGTCACGGTCTCGCCGTCGAGCAGGGCGCGGACCGCGTCGGCGACGGCGATGCAGCGGTCGACACGGCCGGCGACGTCGGGGCGTTCCCGGCCCACGGCGAGCCACTCGGCCGGGGTATGACCGGCGCCCAGGCCCACACGGGCGCGTCCGCCGGAGACGACATCGAGGGTGGCGACGTCGGCGGCGAGCAGCAGCGGTTCGCGGATGCCGGCGTTCGCGACGTAGGCGCCGAGGCTGATGCGGCTGGTCACGGCAGCCGCGGCGGCGAGCGCGACGTAAGGGGCGGCGCAGACGCCGGGATGGTCGGCGGCCTGCAGGGTGTCGAAGCCGGCGGCCTCGGCGCGGCGGGCGAGGTCCAGCCAGGAGGCGGCGTCGGCGGGCTGCGCGTGCAGCGCGAACGTGGTCACCGCCCGAGCCTTCCATCGGCGATTGCGGGGACCAATCCTTTCTGCGTACGGCAGACGGCCGCCGTGTTCCGGAACCTCGACAGAATGAACACAACGGCATCCTTCGATGAGCCCTGGATCACAGTGAGGGGCATCTTCCGGCGGCGCCCCGGCCGCCTGACAAGAGGAGGCCCCCGCTGTCATGTTCGGACGAATCATGCTCCCGGCCCTGTTGCTGCTGTCGACCGTCGTCACGGGTCAGCCCGCCGGGGCGTCCACCGGCGAGCCGGGCCCCGTCGACCGGCCGGTGCGCACCACCGGCTGCGGGAAGACGCCGCCCGCACCCGCGGGGACACCGGCCACCCGGACGATCCTGAGCGGTGGGCTCACCCGTACCTATCTCCTGCACGTCCCGCCCGGCTATCGCAGGTGGACGGCGACGCCGGTCGTGCTGTCCTTCCACGGACGCACCCGCACCAGCGAATATCAGCAGGAACTCACCCGGATGAACGAGCTGGACGCGATCGTCGCCTACCCGCAGGGCACGATCGGTACCGACGGTGAGCCCTCGTTCCAGGGTGCGCCGTACTCGTCCGGCGCCGACGACGTGCTGTTCACCAGCGACCTCCTCGACCAGCTTCAGCGGCAGCTGTGTGTCGACCCGGCGCGGATCTACGTGTCCGGCAAGTCGAACGGCGGCGGCTTCGCGGGCGTGCTGGCCTGCCGGCTGTCCGGCCGGATCGCCGCGTCCGCGCAGGTCAGCGGCGCTTTCTACCCGCAGGGTGGGGCGTGTGAGCCGCGCCGGCCGATCCCGGTCCTGGAGATCCACGGCTCGGCCGACACCACGATCCCGTACGACGGCAGCACGGCGAAGATCCTGCCGTCGATCCCGGACTGGCTGGCCGGCTGGGCGGCCCGCAACCGGTGCGCCGCCGGCCCGGTGATCTCGACACCGGTGGCCACGGTGACCCGCTCGGTGTGGAGGCGCTGCGCCGCGGCGGTCGAGCACTACCGGATCGACGGCCTGGGCCACGACTGGCCGAGCACCACCGCGAACCCGGACTCGGACGTCCCGAGCGTGCTCGACGCGACCCCGCTCATCTGGAAGTTCTTCCTCCGCCATCGGCTGCCGATCCACCACGGCCACTGATCGGCAAGGCCCGGCACGCACGACACGGTTGCAGCAAGCAGTTGATCGACTACCGTGAGTACGTGTCGGGTGTCGGGGATTTCGTGTGTGGCCATCTCATCAATCACATCCCGCAACAGGACTGGGAAGACCTGCTGTCGCTCGGTGTTCCGGTGCACTTCCTGCGACAGCAGGTCCTCTTCCTTCAGGGCGACGCCGGGCAGCACGTCTACGTGATCCGCGAAGGGACCGTCAAAGTCGTCCGCACCGAGCACGACGGCAGGCAGACGATGCTGACGCTGCGCGGGGCGGGAGACGTGCTCGGCGACATGGCGGCGTTCGACCGCGGATTCCGGTCGGCCACCGTGATCGCGATGAATCGGGTGCGGGCACAGCTCGTGACCGGCGCCGACTTCCGCGCCTTCCTGACCCGGCCGGAGGCTGCCGCCGGATACGCGGTCTACACCGTCGAACGGCTACGCCAGGCCGACATCCACCGCAGCGAGATCACCCTGCTGCCGGTCCGCACCCGGCTCGCCCGGGCGCTGCTCCGGGTCGCTGACGGCACGGTGGTACGGATGTCGCAGCTGGACGTCGCCCTCTACGTCGGGGCCTCCCGCAACGCCGTCGTCGAGGAACTCGCCGCTCTGCGCGACGCCGGGATCATCAGCACCCGCCGCGGCGTGATCCAGATCTGCGACGTGCCCGCGATGCGGCGGATCGCCGCGCTCTGACACACACCCGACAGTCACCTCCATCACTGTCGATGTGCCCACCAGCGGGCAGTTCACCGGCACCGGTTCTCCGCACCATGACGTCGTCCTTCCGGCACCACGTCAAGGAGAACCGATGTCCACGGAAACCGGCACACCGTACGTGACCTCCGAAGACCTTCCGCCGTACCGGGCCGTCCTCGCGGTCGACGCCAAGGACTTCACCAAGACGCCCGGTCGTCTGCACCAGTCGATCAGCGGACTCATCCCCCGGCTGGTCGGCAACGCGTTCACCCGCATCGACCAGGCACGGCTCTGGGACGAGCCGGCGTTCTTCGGACCGACCGGTGACGGCTTCGCGGTCGGCCTGCCCACACACGTCCTGCCGTACCTCATCCACCCGCTGCTGCCGGAACTGCAGCGGGTGCTGGGCGACTACAACAATGAGCGGCGCGCCTCCGAGCCGCTGATCCGGTTGCGGGCCAGCCTCAACGTCGGGCCGGTCAAGGAGCACGAGAACCCGTACCTCGGCGGGAACGGGGTGGCCCGCAACGACACCCACCGGCTGCTCGACTCCAAGCCGGTCCGGGCCATCCTCGCCGCGGCCAGCCCGCAGGTGACGTTCCTGGCCGCGATCGTCTCCGACCGGGTGTACGGGGACGTCGTCGAGCAGGGCTACGCGGGCCTGCACCCGGACCACTTCATCGAGGTGCCTGCCGTGGTCGACGGAAAGCAGTTCCAGCAGCGCGCCTGGCTTTACCTCCCTCAGCCGTCGGGCAACCTGCTCGGAATTCCCGATCTCACCCCGCCGCCGGCGCCCGACCGACCGGAACGCAGCGACTCCGGAGGCGCCCGGGAACAGAGTGGGGTTCACATCGGCACCAACAGCGGCCTGCTGTCCACCGGCACGAACCACGGCGGCATGCACCAGCACCTGGGAGAGCGGCGATGAGCACCGTGGACGAGCCGGCGCCCACCCCGGACGTCGAGGACATCGAGGCCCTCGAGGAGCAGCTGGCCACCGTCCAGATCCGGGAGGTCAGCGGGCTGTTCGCGCTCCATAACGAGGGCGGCATGCACCAGCACATCCACAAGCAGGTCAAAGGTCTCCGCGACGCCTCGGCTCTCAGCAGCGACTATGTACGCCGCACGCTCGACACTCTGGTCGAACGAAAATTCCAGGCGTTCGGACGGGACGTGGACAGCACGGAAGCCGAACGGCTCCTGCGGGCACACCACTGCCTGGTCCTCATGGGGGAGCCGGACACCGGGCGGCGCACGGCCGCTGTCGGGGTGCTCGGTCGGCTGGACCTGCCCCTGGAGGAGATCCCCGCCTGGGACCCCGGTCAGCCGCAGCAGTTCGCCGTTTCCGACCTGCCGGCTGCCGCCGACATGGGTTACCTGTTCAAGCATCCCACCGGCGTGCCGGCGAACTCGGACTTCCGGACTCAGCTGAACTCCTACGTCGACAAGCTGAGCAAACTCGGCTCCTACCTCGTGGTGGTCGCCACCTCGACAGAGTGGCACGCCACGGGAGCCGCCGTCGCGGAGAATGTCCTTTCCGTGGCGGCGCCGTCACCACGGGCGGTGCTTCTCGCCGAGATCCGGTACCGTGCCCGGCGCACCGACCTGCAAACACTGCTTGACGACCAGCGGATCCACTCCCTGATCCGTCAGGCGCGGCCCCGAGAGGTGATCCGTCTCGCCGAACTGATCCTCGCCGTCGCCGATGTGCCAGACGAAGATCCGGGGTCCGGCCAGCAACTCGCCACCATCGCGGAGGCCTTCCAGGAGTGGACCGAGGCGCTGACCGTCTGGTTCCAGCAGCATCATTCCGCCACCGAGCGAACCTTCCTGCTCGCCGCCGCGATCCTGGAGAATGCGCCGGCCAGATTGGTGCTGCGCTATGCCGAACGCCTGGGTGAGAGCCTCGACGGCAGCCCGACGGGCAGGTACGACATCTCCGCGGCCGGGATCCGGGAACTGGCGAAGGAGGTCGGTGCCGAGGTGGCCGAGGCCGATGGCCGTCTGCGGTTCACTCGGCCCGCCTATGGCCCCGCAGTGCTCGACTTCTTCCTCAAGGACCGCTCGGACACGTTCCGCATGATCCTGCGTGACTGGTTCGCCAAAGCACCCGTTGTGAGCCGCCGGTCCGCCGACGCACCGGAGCTGATCGCCGAGGCTCTTCTCGGTATCACGATCCGCCATCGCGACACCAGCTTCCTCCCACCTGTCGTCAAGGCATGGGCTGACCAACCCAGCCTGCGGCGCGCCTTGATCCCGCTGCTCACCGGCACCGCGCTGAGCCCGGAAGCCGGTTCGCTGGTACGGCAGTTGCTCAACCTGTGGGCAACAAAGTCATCCAGCACACAGATCCGTCAGGTCGTAGCCGAGGTCTGCTCCAGCGAACTCGCCGACGCCTACCCGCGGATCGCGCTCACCCGAATCAACAACCTGGCAATCCGCGCCACCGACGAGACGGCCGAGTCGATCGTGACAGCCGTGCTGCGCCTCTGGGAACGGCCACGACTGCGCCGCGACGTGGCCACCAAAGTGCTGGGCTGGGCCTCGGAACGCGGCTCCCCGGCTTTCGGGGTCGCCACCGCGGTGCTCACCGCCCTCGGAGTGGAAGCGATCTGGGTCGCCTATGAGAACCGTCTCCCCACCGGCCCGGCCTTGCGGAGTCTGCTGAGGCCGCCCGGCGTGCCGGAGGAGGTACGCGAAACCCTGTACAGCTGGCTGGACCTGGCAGTCGCCGACTCGGTCTTCGCCGCCTGGCTGGTCACCGCGATCGCCGACGCGATCCCCGGTCCCGCGCCCGCACTGATGATCACCGCCGTTCGCGGCTTCACGCACGAATGGCAGGGCCGCGACGCGATGACACCACGCGCTGCCTTCCGGGAACGCCTCCTGGAACGGATCACCGTTCTCGGCTGGGAGACCAGCGCCGCGCGGAAGGACCGGTTCGATGAGCCCTCTGCGTGACTGGTTCACCCCGCCTCCGGTACCCGTCGCTCTGGCGCAGTTCGAGGATCGGCCCGTCATCGACCTGGCCAGCAGCATCGAGGGCAGCTACCTGCGGGCCGCTTGCCTCATCCGGTGGGTCGGCCCCTACGAGACCGAGGCCGCGGACCGGCTCAAACTTCGGGACGTCGTCATCAGTCATGCCCGGCAGGAGGCCGGCAGATACAGCGCCGCGCACCTCGAAACGGCCACGACCGCGATCAACGCGAGCCTGAGCCGGGTGGCATGGCCGCGTGACACGAACGCGCGGGACGTGACAGCAGGGCTGCGGCTCAGCGCCGACCCGGCGGTACGCGACGCCGCCGCCGAGTGGGAGAAGCTACAGACCCGGCTGCGAGTCGAGCGGCTCCAGGCTCGGCTGGAGATCGAACGGCTGCGCCACCTGCGCGACGACATCTTCGCCAAACCCGAGGTGGCGCGCACGTACTGGCTGGACAAGCACCCCACCGGCCTTGAGGAGGTGCTCGACGACCGGTTCGATCGCATCGCCGAGAAGCTGGCCTCCGGGCCGGGGCCGTCCACGCTCGCGGTCGCGAACGTGATCCGGGAGTTCCTCGCCGGTCTCGGGCCGGAGCACAAAGCGGTGATGATGGAGCTGCTGCAGAAGGCGCTCGCCGACTTCGGCCGGGCCGACCTGGCCCATCGGTTGCCGCCCGATCCCGACGGCCCCTGAGCTACACCACCTGCGGGAGTTCGAGTCGCATCTCCGGCTCGAACTCCTGGTAGGTGCCCTTTCGGGTCTTCTTCGCCCGGTACATCGCCAGGTCGGCCTCCTCCAGGAGGCGTTCGGCGGAGCGGCCTCCGCTGTAGGCGACGCCCACGCTGGCCCGGGTGTGGACGGTGCGGCCGGCGATGTCGTACGGCTGGGCGATCGCGTCGATGACCCGCTGGGCGATGTCGCGGGCCTGGTCGCGGTAGGTGAGCGGGTCCAGCAGCACGGCGAACTCGTCGCCGCCGAGGCGGGCCGGCATGTCGGTGTCGCGGACGGCGGCGCGGAGCCGGCCGGCCACGGCGCGGAGCAGTTCGTCGCCGGCGGCGTGGCCCAGGGTGTCGTTGACCTGCTTGAACAGGTCCAGGTCCAGGTAGAGCAGGGCGGCGGCGCCGTCGGTGATGGTCTCCTCGACCCGCTGCAGGAACAGGGCCCGGTTGGGCAGCCGGGTCAGCGGGTCGTGCTGGGCCTCGTGCACGGCGGCGAGGGTGTGTGCGCCGGTCAGCGCGAGGCTGGCCTGCTCGGCGAACGCGGCGAGCACATCGCGCCGCTCAGCATCCCGAACGCCCGGCCCTGCACCGGAGGACGAAGCGGCGCCGGGCAACGCGACACCGCCGGCGGAAGAGCCAGCGCCAGGCAACGCGACCCCACCAGAGGACGAAACCGCCCCAGGCGAAGAGACCCCACCAGAGGACGAAACCGCCCCAGGCGAAGAGACCCCACCAGAGGACGAGACCGCGCCAGGCAAAGAGGCCCCGCCGGAGGGCGAGACGGCGCCGGGAAGCGCACCGGTGACGGGCAACGGGACAGCGGAGGACGGCGCGCCCGCCGTGGCGATGACCAGCGCCCCGGCCACGTCGCCGTTGATGTGCACCGGCGCCGCCTCCAGATCACCGCAGGTGATCGGCGCCCCCGCCGTCACCGCCCGATCAGCCGCGAACGTCAATCCTTCACAGGGCGTGCCGCTGACCGAGGCGACCGCGTCCCGCAGGACCAGCGCCACCGTCACCCCGTCGAGGAGCCCGGCCGCGCCGGAGGTGATCATGTCGAGGACCTCGGCGAGAGGCTGCTGCCCGGCCGACCGCTGGACGCGCAGCAGCGTCTCCAGGAGGCGTTCCCGGCGTTCGAGGGCTTCAACCAGTTCCAGCCGAGCGAGCGCCTCCCGTTCCTGGGCGAGGCGCAGCTGCCGTTCGGTCTCCAGGGTGCGCAGGCTGCGCAGGGCGAGCCCGAGCACGCGGGCCATGCCCTGGAGCATCTGGCGTTCCTCGGCGGCGAACGGCTCGTCGGCGCGGGCCACGATCAGGCGGTCGGCGGTCGGCGCGTCCCGGTCGAGGATGTGCACGGTGACGTGCATCGTCCCGGCGCCGGGGAAGGTGGTCTCGTCGCAGCCGGGGCCGAGGCGGGTGAACTGCGACGGTGCCGGGGCGCGGCCGAGGCCGACCGACGCGGGCACCTCGTCGCCGCAGACGACCGCGGCGACCTCGGCGTCGGTGGCTTCGGTGGCGCGCTGGACGGCCAGGCGCGCGGTGGTGGACACGGTTCCGGCGCGGGTGATGGCGCTGAAGAACTCGGTGAGCTGCAGGGTGGACCAGCCGGACATGACCTCAGCCGAGGGCCAGCGCGACGACGGTCAGGTGGTGCATGCCTTTGGCCTGCGGTTTGCGGACGATCTCGCCGTTGGAGTAGAAGCCTCCGTACGGGACCGGTTTGACGGCGTCACGCAGCCGGGACGCGGCGAGGTCGGTGCCGTCGGGGCCGAGCGCGATCGAGCGTACGCAGCAGTCGAAGACCAGCAGTCCGAGGGCTTCGGAGGCGAGGCCGGAGGTGGCGGTGGCCGCGGCGGCGGACGCGGCGTCGACGATCTGATCGGCGTCGGCCTCCATGAACCACACCATGGCGCCTTCGGGGGTGTCGGCGAGGCCGGAGATGGAGCGGGCGACCGGGTCGGCCTCGAAGATCACCCGGATGTCCTCGCCGGTGCGGCGGGTCAGGCCGAGCGGCCGGATGGTGGCGAAGGTGAGGAACGCGTCGGGGTCGTCGGCGAGCGCCGGGTCGGCGCCGGTGCGGCGCAGGTAGACGTCGAGGGCGGGTTCGCCGTCGAGTTCGAAGATGGTGCCGGATTCGCTGCGGGACACGACCATCGGCTCGCCGGTCTTGCGCCAGCCGTGGGCGATGCCGATGCCGAACGGGGCCGGTGAGCCGAGGGCGGCGCCGAGGACGGCGTTCGGCAGCAGATGCACGTCCGTACCGTCGCTGAAGAAGTGGAACGTCCCGGTCTGGGTGATGTTGTCGCCGGCGCAGCCGCCGACGAGGGGGACGAGCGCGCCGGCGACGGTGTAGGCGCCGCGGACCATTTCCTGCTGGTCGCTGCTGCGGCCATCGCCGAGCAGCAGGACGACCCGGTTGTCGGCGTCGACGTCGTCGAGGCAGGAGGCGGCGCGGATGCCGGCTTCGTAGAGGTCGTCGACGTCGCGGGGGACGGCGCGCACCGACGTGGTGTAGCCGCCGAGCGCGTTGACGACGACGCCGGCGCCGCGGCCGTCGGCGGTGAACTCGCCGGACGTCGAGCAGCCGATCATGAGGACGTCGCCGCCGGCTTCGGCGTGCACGGCCCGCGCCATCTCGAGGGTGGCGTGCGTCAGCGACGCGAAGACGATCAACAGGCCGGCGCGGCGCCCGCCGAGGGCTTCCCGGCAGGCTTCGGCGCCGGCGGTGGCGGGGTCCGCCGCGAGGCTGCGCCCGACTCCGAACCATCGATCCGCGCCCATTGCCCACTCCCCCAGGTCAGCGGCCCGCGATGCGAACCGTCCGGGAGAGATGTTCGGCGGTTCGGTCCCGCTTTTTACAGATTTTGTACGGCCTACCAGGGCCACCGGGGCTGTCGGACGCGGCGCGGGCGGCACACCGGCCCATCAGCGCGTCTTTCGGGCTGCAGCGTTTGGTCACCGCTGCCAACGATCACGAGCAGCGGAAAGTCCACTATTGACTAACTTGTTGTGATCGTTAACATACCGGTAACGGATAGACCACTATGAGTATGTACCCCCTCCGGCCGCGGACCTCGTTTCCCCGAACGGGACCGCGCATCCCCCCGAAGGTGACATCCCCATGCGCATTCGCAGACTGCTCCTCGCCGGCGCGGCCGGCATCCTCGCCCTGACCGCCGTCGGCGCCGCACCCGCCCAGGCCGCCTACCCCAACCCCGGCGTCGTCACCGGCTCGACCAACGCCCACGACCCGTCCATCGTCAAACGCCCCACCGGCGGCTACCTGCTGGCCACCACCGGCGACGGCATCACCCTCAAGACGTCGGCGGACCGCACCGCCTTCGCCGACGCCGGCAAGGCCTTCCCCGGCGGCACGTCGTGGGCCAGCTCGTACACCGGCGGCAGCGCCAACCTGTGGGCGCCCGACCTCTCCTACCGCAACGGCAGGTACTGGCTGTACTACTCGGCCTCGACCTTCGGCTCCAGCAAGTCGGCGATCTTCCTCGCCATCAGCACCACCGGCGCGTCCGGCTCGTGGACCCACGTCGGCAAGGTGATCGAGTCGACCACCAGCAGCAACTGGAACGCCATCGACCCGAACCTGACTGTCACCCCGTCCGGCGAATGGTGGCTGACCTTCGGCTCGTTCTGGTCGGGCCTCAAGATGGTCAAACTCAACTCGGGCACCGGCCTGCGCGCCGACTCCACGATCCACAACATCGCCGAGCGGTTCGTGAACAGCAAGTCGGTCGAGGCGCCGTACATCCACTACCGCAACGGCTACTACTACCTGTTCATGTCGTTCGACTTCTGCTGCCAGGGCGCGTCCAGCACCTACCGCACGATGGTGGCCCGGTCGACGAGCATCACCGGACCGTACCGGGACCGGGCCGGCACCTACACCACCGCGGGCGGCGGCACCGAGATCCTCGCGTCGCACGACAGCATCCACGGCCCCGGCCATCCGGCGGTGTTCACCGACAGCGACGCCGACGTCCTCGTCTACCACTACTACAACGCGTCCGGCACCGCGAAGCTCGGCATCAACCTGCTGGGCTGGGACTCCTCGGCCTGGCCGTACGTCTACTGACAGCACCGGCGGCGCCGGCCCTCGCGAGGCCGGCGCCGCCGGACAGGTCAGATCCCGGCGGCGCGAACGCCCTCGTACAGCTCGGCGGACCTGTCGATCAGCTCCTTCACGTCCCGCAGACCGGCCGGCAACGTCAGATACACGTGGTCGGCGCCCGCCTCGGTGAACGCCGCCACGTCCGCCACCAGCTGTTCGATGCTGGCCGCGAACGGCGGTCGCGGCTCGATCGACGTCTCGGTCACCCCGAGCACACTGATCTGCACCGCGCACGAGATCGGCGTCGTCCGGCCGGCCGCGGATGCCATCTCCCCCAGCCGGGCCAGCGTCGCCGTCACCTGCTCGGGCGTGACCCCGCTGGCCACCCAGCCGTCGGCCCGCTCGACCACTCGGCGCAACGCCCGGTCGGCCCCGGCGCTCGCCCCCAGCAGCACCGGGATGTGACCGGCCGGCTTCGGCCCGATGTCGGCGGCGCTCACCTCGTACCTCTTGGTGGAGAAGCTGACCGGATTCGGCCCCCAGACCGCCGCGGCGATGTCCAGGAAGTCGTCGAGCGCCCGGCCCCGCTCGCTCAGCGGCACCGGCGCGGACGCCGCGAACTCGTCCGGCGACCAGCCCGACCCGAGCCCGGCGACCAGCCGGCCACCACTGAACGCGTCGAGCGTCGCCAGCTCGCGGGCCAGCCGCAACGGCACGTGCAACGGCACCACCAGCACGCCGCTGGCCAGCGTGATCCGCTCGGTCACGGCCGCCGCCGTGCTGAGCGTGACCAGCGCGTCGGCCACCCCGCGGTAGATGTCCGGCCAGGCCAGCCCGGGCACCCCGTAGAGGCCGTGCACGCCGCTCTGGTCCTCCGGCACGAGCATCCGCTCGAACGCCCACAGACTGTCGTAACCGATCTCCTCCAGCGCCCGGGCAGCGGCGGCCACATCCGCGCCCGGGGTGAACTGACTGAACTGGGGAAGACTGACACCGAGTTTCACCATGCCCCGACCATTCCACACTGGATGATCATGCGCTGACGGATACCGGACCGGACACGCTCCCAAGTCTGTGAAGTTCTGATGAATCCCGTTGATCCGATCGCAGCGCCGATACGTGTCCATGAACACAGGAATTCTGGTGCAGGTTTTCAGATAGTCCATGGAGGCACACGTGCTCGCCGTCGTCCGCATGTTCGCCTTGCCCCGCCGGCTGGCCGGGTTGTTCATAGCCGTGCTGGCGCTCGTCGTGTTCGACCCTCGCGCCGCCCTGGCAGCGGTCGAGCCGGGCGTCCCGGACCCGCCGAGCAACCTGCTCACCGACACCGGCGAGGGCAAGATGTCCGCCGCGGACAAGGACTTCGTCATCAAGGTGCGCCTCGCCGGACTGTGGGAGATCCCGGCCGGGGAGATGGCCCAGGACAAGTCGAGGAGCAAGCAGATCAAGGGCATCGGCGCGGACATCGCCGCGCAGCACCGGGTGCTCGACCAGCTGACCCGCGCGGCGGCCAAGAAACTCGACGTCGACCTGCCGGATGAGCCGAACGAGGCCCAGCAGGGCTGGCTGCAGGAGATGGAGGACGCCGCCGTCGGCGAGGACTTCGACCAGATCTACATCGACCGGCTCCGCGCCGCGCACGGCAACATCTTCCCGGCGATCGCCACCATCCGCACCACCACCCGCAACGACACGGTCCGCAAACTGGCCCAGCGCGCCAACCAGTTCGTGATGACCCACCTGACCCTGCTGGAGAGCAGCAACATCGTCAACTTCGCGGCGCTGCCCACCGCCCCGCCGCCGAACGCCACCCCGGCCAAGACGAACTCGGCCAACCCGGTGCTGTCCGCCTCCGACGCGACCACCGGCGGCACCCCGTCGGTCAGCCTCCCGGTGGTCGGTGGCATCGTGCTCGCGGCCCTGGCCGGCGGCCTGCTGGTGAGCCGCAAGATGATGAACGACCCGCGCCGCCGCTACCGACAGCGGCGACCCAGCGGCGGCTACGGCGGCTACTGAGCGCAGTGCGAGACAAGGGGGGGCCCGATCGGGCTCCCTCTTATCGTTCCGGGACGGGTCGATGTCGCCGAACTCGGCGGCGGGTCCCGGGCACACGGCCGGGACCCGCCCGGCGACGATCGGGGTGCGGGCCCTGCCGGATTCGAACCGGCGTCCTTCGGCTGTGCAGGCCGACGCGACGACCTCTGCGCTACGAGCCCGCACCAGCCGTGATCATATCGGCGAGTTCTCTCAGGACGGTCGCCCGGTCGCGCATCCGCCGGTCCCCCGAACGGTCCGCGGCATGCGTGGCCTGCGCCGCCAGCATCCGCAACCGGGGCACGAGCACCTGCGCCTCGGCCCTCTCCCCCGGTGACGGCAGCCGGGTCGCCAGCAGCCGCAACACCTCCGGGTCGTCGTTGTCGATCGCCCCGCCAACCGCGTCCGCCGTCACCAGCGCGCCCCGCCCCAGCAGCGACCGGGCCAGCTCGGCGGTCACCGCGTGCGAGCCGGTCCGCAACGTGTTCACCACCGGCACACCCCGGCCCAGCAGCCCCTCGGCCGCCTCCAGCCGCCCGTTGACCAGGGCGATGTCGATCGGTGTCAGCCCACCCCGGACCGGCTCGGCCAGATCACAGCCGGCCGTGGCCAAACGCTCCAGCAGACCCAGGTCACCGGCGGACGCGGCCCGGTCCAGCGCCAGCCGCCGCAGCCGCGGCTCACCCGCGAGCGTCCCCGCCGCCAGTGCCGCCCGCCAGCCCAGCACGGCCCGGCGCACCAGCTCACGCAGCTTCCCGGCGACCCTCGGCTGCTCCTCGGCCAGATCGTCGACAGCATCACGCAGGTCGGTCCCCGCGTCGGCGTCGCCGTCCGCCCACGGGTCGTCCTCCAGCGCCAGCTGCCCGAACAGCGCCCGCACATCCACCGCGAGGCCGTCCGCCCGATCACCCTCGGTCAGCTCCCACCCCCGCGGAAGCCCCTGCTGCCAGTAGACGACCCGCCCGTTCTCCAACCCCTCCGCGGTGTCCACATAAAGCCGATCCAGATACTCGAAACCACCGAACGGCAGGAACCGCACCACACCGGAATCCGCCTCGTGGTCGATCCAGCCCCACAGATCGTGATAGCCGTCGGACTCCGGCCAGAACAATTCCGTGAACGAGATCTGCCCGTCCAGCTGATAGTCGATCCGCCCGCCGAAACTCACCCGCCACAACGCGACGAGCGCCTCCGGCAACGGCCCGGCACAGCGCGCCGCCACCGCGTCCAGGGTCTCGTCGTCCACCGGCGGCTGCGCCTCGAGAATCAGCCGGTCCGCGAAAACGGCGATTCCCGCCTCGCCGGCGGCCCGCCGATCCTTCTCATCGAGCAGCGTCGCTGCATCCATGGACTCACCCTAACCTTTTACGGTACGGGCCATTCCGCCCACCGGAACCACACCGTTCCGGGCCTACCGCGCGACGTTTCCCCGGTTCCGGCCCATCACCGCGACTCTCGGGCGAAAGCGTCCGGTCCCGGCGATCACTCGCGGACGATCGGAATGCAGTTGCCGGTGTGGTAGCTGCCGTCGGCCGCCAGGGCCAGGCCGTGCCCCGACTTGGCGATCCGGGCGCACACCTTGGCGGCGTCGCCGACCGCCTGGAAGTCCTCGTCGGAGGTCTTGCGCACCGACGGCTGCCGGTCCTCGAAGTAGTACTTGCCGTGCGCGGTGTCCTGGCTGCCCATCGTCGACTCCTTCGGGGACTGCCCGTCGCCGCCGTAGATGTGCAGGTGGAAGCCCTTCACCCTGTCCGGCTCCTCGCCGTTCCACTCCGCGTCGTACCAGACGGTGAGCTTGCCGTCCCGGATGACGGCACGGGTGAGGCACACCCAGCGGGGGCTCTCCCGCATCTGATCGGTGCACGCCTCATCCGCGGGAACTTTGACGGCGGCGCTCACCCCGGGACTCGGCGACCCACCCGCGGCGGCCGGATCCTGACCGCGCTGTTGCGTGCCGTGCTGCGAGGTCGCCCCGGCCGCCGGCGTCTCGGGGCCCTTCGTCTCGTCGTCCCTGAGCCGCCCCAGAGCCCAGGCCGTGCCCGCGACACCGGCCAGCATCACCACCACCAGCGCGGCCACCATGACCCTGCCGAGCGTGCGCCCCGGGGTCACCGCGGCGGCTCCGCCCCCGGCCGATCCCACGCCGTCCGTGCCACCCACACCGCCCGCGCCACCCGCAAAGCCCGCGCCGCCCGCGGGGCCCGCGCCGCCCGCGGGTCGAATGGCTCCGGTGGGCTCAGATCCGACGGCTCCTGAATCGCCCGGCCCCGAAACCGCACCGCCGCGATCCGCCTGGCCGGGCCTCTCGCCTCCCAGACCGGCCGGACCGGACGTCGCGCCTCCCAGACCGGCCGGACCGGACATCGCGCCACCCGAACCCGCCGGACCGGACATCGCGCCACCCGAACCCGCCGGACCGGACGCCGGGCCGCCCCCACCCGCTGGATCGGGTGCTGATCCGCCGGTGCCCGCCATGGCGGCCGATCCGAATGCATCACCCGGAGAGGCGGCGGGCGCGGCGTTCTCCGGCCAAGCCGCGGGTGTGATGTTCTCCGGCGAGGCCGCGGGTGTGATGTTCTCCGGCCAAGCCGCCGGGACCGCCTCGGCGGCGCCGGTCGCCCATGGGTCGACGGCGGCGGGCAGCACCAGCGCGGTGCAGGCCTCGGAGATCTCCGCGCCGGCCTGCCACGCCGCGCCCAGCGCCACCGCGTGTTTGGGGTGTGCGTCGACCGCGACCGGCCGGCCCAGCTCCGATTCGACCATCCGCGCCACCAGCGGGATCCGCGACGAGCCGCCGACCAGCAGGACCGCGTGCAGATCGGCCGGTTCGATGCCGGCCGATCGGATGGTGCGCCGCAACACCTCGATCGGCCCGTTCAGCACCGGGCGGACCATGGCCTCCAGCTCGGAGCGGGTGATCCGGACCTCGGTGGTCAGATCCGGCAGCAGCACCGGAACCGTCGCATCCGTGTCGGCCGACAGCGCCTCCTTGGCCTGCACACACTCCTCACGCAGGCGAGCGACGGCCGAGACGACCGCCGGGTCGTCCTGGTCCAGATTGTCAAGTGCCCCGCCGAGCGCCGCGGAGACGTGTGCGAAGACCGCCGCGTCGAAGTCGACCCCGCCGAGCCGCTCGATGCCCTCCGGTTTGCCGATCAGCTCGAATCCGCCGACCGTCTTGCGCAGCACCGCCGCGTCGAAGGTGCCGCCACCCAGGTCGTAGACGGCGATCGTGGCGCCCGGCTCCAGTTTCTGCTGGCGGGCGTAGAAGACCGCCGCGGCCTGCGGCTCGGTGACCAGCTGGACGGGCTGCTCGATGCCGGCGAGCCGGATCACCTGGTACATCAGATCGATCTTGAACGGTCCCCAGTTCGCCGGATGCGACACGCAGATCCGCGACGGCGCGTCGCCCTCCCGTTTCATGACCTCGTCGACGACGGCTCGCAGCATCCGGGCCATCAGCGCCTCCGCCGAGTACGGCGCCCCGCCGAGCAGGATCGGAGTCGGATCACCGAGGCGCCGCTTGAACTCCCGGGCCGCCCGATGCGGTTCGGTCAGCCCCCGCCGCCCGGCGATCTCCCCGGTCAGGATCGTCTCGTCGTCGCGGAGCAGCACCACCGAAGGAATCGCCGCCGTCCGGCTGCCGAGCGTGGCGATCTCCACATGCCCGTCCCGCCAGACCGCCGCCGCGGTATAGGTGGTCCCCAGGTCGATACCGAGCGCATACATCCCGAGTTGACTCCGGATCCGGTCGAGGCCCACGCGCACAACGAGGAGCCGATCGGCCCGAGACCGGCACGGGTCCGCCTCGGTTCCCCAGGTGGGGGCTCCCAGAATAGGGTCACGCGATCACCGGACCGGCCCCGGGAGATCCGCCACGGATACTGATCACCCCGTTCAGGGATGGGGTTCAGCAGCCCGGGGCAGGAACGGAAGCCGGTTCGAGCCGCGGGCCCCGCAACTCAGGCTGCGTGGCCCCGTGGCTCGAAACCGACCTTGAGACTCACGTCGAGTGCCGCCGCCAGCCGCTCCAGCACCGGCAGGGTCGGAACGGTTCCGCCGGCCTCGAACCTGGCAACCGCCGACTGTGTCATACCTGAACGTTTGGCCAGCTGCGCCTGGCTCCATCCTTGGCGCTCACGAAGCTCTCGCACGGAGCGCCCGAGTTCGAATGCCAAGCGCGCCGCGTCATATGCCTCAGCGGCACCCGGCTCAGCCAGCCGTCGCTCCCGCATCGCGGCCCACCCGCCGCCTTCAGCCATCGCCTATCCCTCCTCGTCCGCCACCGTGTGTTCTTCGTCGATACATCGCGCAAGCGCCCGGCGTGCGCGGTCGACTTCCCGATCGTCCTTCATCCGGGTCTTGTGAAAGACCGTCAAGAGGATGATCCTCCGATCGGATCCGATCCAGCAGGTGATCCGCACTGCACGTCGCTCGAGATGGAACCGCAGTTCCCGCAACTTCCGATCGAGCTGCTTGGTGTAGGGCTCACCGAGCAGCGGGCCCTGCTCGGCAAGCAGATCGATGTAGAACGCCGCGTGGGCGAAGTGAGCGATCGGCAAGCTCTCCAACCACTTCTCTACCTCCGGCTCCAACTCAACCGCACCCCAAGCCATAGCAAAGATGCTATACCGCGATGGAGAAGCGCCCGTGCCCCGGCGGCAGGTCGTGGCTCGGGCTGTCAGTGGGCCAGGATCGTGGGGATCAGGGCCAGGACCGCGGGGACGGTCTGGATGTAGATGATGCGGCGGCTGGCGGTCAGGGCGCCGACGACGCCGGCGATCGCCACGCAGATCAGGAAGAAGACGATGGCGGCGAAGCCCCCGCCGAGCAGGCCCCAGATCAGGCCGGCGGCCAGGAAGCCGTTGTACAGGCCCTGGTTGAGGCCCAGCACCCTGGTCTGCTCGGCGAACTCGGGGGTGAAGCCGAACGCCTTGCGGCCCTGCGGCTTGGTCCAGAGGAACATCTCCAGGACCGCGATGTAGACGTGGATCAGTGCCACGAGGGCGGCCAGGACGTTCCCGATGATCAGCATGGCTGGAGACTACCTGGGCGGTGACCACCGCATTCGGCCCGCAGCGGGCGCTGCGGGCCGGGTCACGCGGCCCCGTCGCCGGGTAGGGAACGGGACGGGCCGGGCGCGGTTGCCGGCGGGGTGGCCGTACCGCAAAAGGGTCAGAGGCCGTAGGTCTTGCCGATGATGTCTCGCTGGATCTCGCTGGTGCCGCCGTAGATCGTCGAGACGAGCGTGGCGCGGACGTGGCGTTCCATGTCGTACTCGGTGGCGTAGCCGTAGCCGCCCATCATCTGCATGCCGGCCAGCGCGACCTGCCGGGCGACCTCGGTGGTCTTGAGTTTGACCATGGAGCTCTCGCGCGGCAGGACCTGGTGCGGGTCGCGGTCGGTGAGGGTGGCGACCCGTTGGACGAGCAGGCGGCAGCATTCGATCTCGGTGGCCAGGTCGGCGACCCGGTGGCGCAGCGCCTGGAACGAGCCGACCGGGCGGCCGAACTGTTTGCGCTGTTTGATGAAGTCGAGGGCGTCGTCGAAGGCGCGCTGGGCGGTTCCCAGCATCAATGCCGCCAGGATCAGGCGCTCAACATTGAGGCCGGCCATCAACTGTTGCCAACCCTTGTCGACATTGCCGACCACGGCGTCCGCGGGCAGGTGTACATCCGTGAAGTAGAGGTCGTTGACCTCTTTGCCGCCCATCGTCTCGATGCCGTTGATCCGCAGGCCGGGGGCGTCGGCGGGGACCAGCAGCATGGTGAGGCCGGTGTGCTCGCCGGGGCTGCCCGAGGTACGGGCGACGAGCAGGATCGCGTCGGCGATGTGGGCGTTGGAGCACCACGTCTTCTGGCCGTTGACGATCCACCCGTCGCCGGTGCGCACCGCGCGGCAGGAGAGGTTGGCGACGTCCGAGCCGGCCTCGGGCTCGGACATGGCGATCGCGTAGACACGGCCGTTGACCAGGCCGCCGAGGACGGTCTTCTTCTGCTCCCCGGAGCCGGAGCGCTGCACGGCGGCGGCGACGATGGCGCTGGTGGTGAACCCGCCGACCGGGGCCTGGCCGTAGCCGACACGCTCCAGGAACAGGCAGGTGTCGAGCATGCCGGCGCCGGAGCCGCCGTACTCCTCCGCGACGGTGACGCCGAGCCATCCGAGGTCGGCCATCTTGCGGTAGAGGCCGGGGTGGTGCGGGCTGTCGCCGCGTTGCTCACGGGTGCCGGCCTCGCGGCGGCAGAAGTCGTCGACGGCTTCGGTGAACGCCTTCTGCTCGTCGCTGAGATCGATGATCATTTCGTCACCTTCCGGGAGTACGCCCAGGTGAATCGCTATGTTGACAGCGACCGTAACATATCAAATATCAAATCTTAGCCCGGGAGCAACGATGACCGAGGTCCAGGCAACAGTCGAGAAAGCCCGGTCGGCCGCACGGTGGTGGGGCGGGCTCGGTCACCGCGAACGCCGCACCCGGCTGCTGGCCTGGAAAAGGCACCTCGCACGGCACATCGGCGAACTCGCGGCCCTGGTCGCCGAGGAGACCGGCAAAACGCAGGACGACGCGGCGCTCGAGGTGATGCTCGCCGTCGAACACCTGGACTGGGCGGCCCGCAACGCCGGCAAGGTGCTCGGCCGGCGCCGGGTGCCGAGCGGGATGCTCGCGGCCAACCACGTGGCGACGCTGGAGTATCTGCCGCTCGGCGTGGTCGGGGTGATCGGGCCGTGGAACTATCCGGTCTACACGCCGCTGGGCTCGGTGTCGTATGCGCTGGCGGCCGGCAACGCCGTGGTGTTCAAGCCGAGCGAGCACACCCCGCGCACCGGGGCGTGGCTGGCCGACGCGTGGGCGGCCGCCGTCCCGGGGGAGCCGGTGCTGCAGGTGGTCCTCGGTGACGGGTCGGCCGGGGCGCAGCTCACCTGGTCCGGAGTGGACAAGATCGCCTTCACCGGATCGGCGGCGACCGCCCGCAAGGTGATGGCGACCTGCGCGGAGACACTCACCCCGCTGGTCGTCGAGGGCGGCGGCAAGGACGCGATGATCGTGGCGGCGGACGCCGACCTCGACGCGGCGGCGCGGGCGGCGGCGTTCGGCGGGTTCGGCAACGCGGGGCAGACGTGTGCGGGCGTGGAGCGGGTCTATGTGGAGCGTTCGGTCTATCCGCAGTTCCTCGCGAAACTGGGCGCGCTGGCGGTCGGTGAGCAGACGATGACGACTGCGGAGCAGCCCGCGATCGTCCGGGCGCACGTGGAGGACGCGCTGTCGCGAGGCGGCCGGGCCGTGGTCGGCGAGCCGTCCTCGATCACCGCGCGGACCGTCGCGCCGGTCGTCCTGGCCGAGGTGCCCGAGGACAGCATCGCGGTCACCGAGGAGACGTTCGGGCCGACCCTCGTGGTGAACCCCGTCGACAGCCTCGCCGAGGCGATAACCCTGGCGAACGCCTCGAAGTACGGCCTGGCCGCGTCGATCTTCTCGAAGAACGCGCACGCGGCCGCCGCCACCGCCCGGAAACTGCGGACCGGGGCGGCCTCGGTCAACGCGGTCCTCGGGTTCGCCGGGGTGCCGTCACTGCCGTTCGGCGGGGTCGGCGACTCCGGGTTCGGGCGCATCCACGGGGCGGACGGGCTGCGCGAGTTCTCCCGGGCGCAGGCGGTCACCCGGCAGCGGTTCGCCGCGCCGATGGATCTCATGCGGCTGGACCGGGATCCGAAGGTGATGCGGCGGGCGTTGACGCTGTTCCACCTGCGCCACGGACGGTGAGCTAGGAATCCCAGATGCCCAGGTCGTCGAGATGCTTGACCAGGCGCTCCGCCCCGTCGGTGAAGTGCCTGGTCATCGCGGTCCGCGCGGCGTCCACGTCGGCCGCGGCGAAAGCGGCGAGCACGGCCTCGTGATCAGCGCGCATGCCCTCACGCCAGCCCGGGTCGGCCGAGTAGACCCGGGCCGGGGTGTAGCGGGTGGCGGTGTGCAGGAACCAGCTGAGTTTGCGCGACCGCGACATCCGGTTGACCGCGCGGTGGAACTCGTACTCGTACGTCTCCACGTCGGCGGCCCTCCGGGCGCGGGCCACCTTGCTGTGCGCGACCCGCAACTCGGCGAGCTGGGCCTCGCCGATACCGGTGGCGACCCGGGCGGCCAACTCCCCGGCGATGTCGCCCTGCAGCTGGAACACGTCGAGGATGTCCTGCCGGGACAACGGCGCCACCACGTAACCCTTGCGCGGCTCCAGCTCGACCATGTCCTCGCCGCGCAGGGTGAGCAGCGCCTCGCGGACCGGGGTGATGCTCACGCCGAGGCCGGCGGCGACCTCTTCGAGACGGATCCGCGCGCCGGGGCGGAGCTCACCGGACATGATCCGGGCGCGCAGGGCGCCGGCGACCTCCTCGGACAGCAAAGCCCTCACCTCTCGCTTTATCGGCCGCCACCGTATCAAATATCAAAAAAGAGGAAGGGTGACCGATGCGCCTCGCAACGACGCTGATGTATGCCGGAGATCCACGGGCGACCGCCGACACGGCGGCCGGATGGGAGGACGCCGGGCTCGACGTGATCTGGGTGGCCGAGGCGTACGGCTTCGACGCCCCCACGATCATGGGCTATCTGGCCGCGAAGACCGAGCGGGTGCAGATCGGCTCGGCGATCCTGCCGATCTACTCGCGTACCCCGGCGCTGCTGGCGCAGACCGCGGCCGGCCTCGACGCGATGTCCGGCGGCCGGGCGATCCTCGGCCTGGGCGCCTCCGGCCCGCAGGTGATCGAGGGCTGGCACGGTGTCGCCTACGACAAGCCGATCGGCCGGACCCGGGAGATCATCGAGATCTGCCGGTCGATCTGGCGGCGCGAAGTGATCACCCACGACGGCCTCTACCGGCTCCCGCTGCCCGAGGGGCAGGGCACCAGCCTGGGCAAACCCCTCAAGATCCTGACCCATCCGGTACGGGACTCGATCCCGATCCACGTGGCCGCCCTCGGCGCCGCGAACGTCCGGATGACGGCCGAGGTGGCCGACGGCTGGCTGCCGTTCCTGTACGTGCCGGAACGGGCCGCCGACGTCTGGGGCGCCTCCTTGACGGCCGGCTTCGCGGCACGTGACGCGGCGCTGCCCCCGCTGGAGATCGTCGCCGGCGGCCCCGTGGCCATCGGCGACGACGTGACACATCTGCGCGACCTGGCCCGCCCGATGATCGCCCTGTACGTCGGCGGCATGGGCGCGAAGGGCCGCAACTTCTATCACGACGTGGTCAGCAGGTACGGCTTCGAGAAGGAGGCCGACCTCATCCAGGAGCTGTACCTGTCCGGACGCAAGAAGGAGGCCGCGGCCGCGGTGCCGGCGGAGCTGCTGGAGCTGAGCAGCCTGATCGGGCCGGAGTCCTACGTACGGGACCGGATCGCCGCCTTCCGCGAGTCGGGCGTGACGGTGCTGAACGTGACACCGATCGACGCCGACCCGCAGCGCCTGCTCTCCCGGGTGAAGGAGCTGATCAGCTAGAGATGGGACGCTACGACCTGCGGGACCGGATCGCGGCACTCGATCCGGAGAAGGACCATCTGGAGATCTACCAGATCTCGTCGGGGCGCGAGTTCCCCTGGGACTACACGCGGGCGCTGGAGTTCGCGCTGTTCCGCACCTACTGCGTGCCGAGCATCTCGCGGCTGCTGGCGGCGACCGGGGAGTTCCGGGACCGGCCGCAGCGGCGCTACGACGACACGGCACTGCTGATGGCGGAGATCGCGGCGCACGGGTACGACTCCGGCCGGGGCCGCGAGGCGCTGAAGGTGGTGAACCGGGCGCACGGCCGGTATGCCATCAGCAACGACGACATGCTCTACGTCCTGTCGACGTTCGTCTACGACCCGATCGACTGGCTGTCGCTCTACGGGTGGCGGCCGTTGCACGAGAACGAGAAGCTGGCGGCCTTCCACTATTACCGGGCGGTCGGCGCCCGGATGGGTATCAGGGACATCCCCGGCGACTACGCGTCGTTCCGCAGCTTCAAGACCGATTACGAGGAGCGAAACTTCGTATATTCGGCTACGAATCGGGAGGTCGGGCGATACACCGTCGAGATCTTCGCGGCTTGGTTCCCCGGTTTCCTGAGACCCGCCGTGCGGCTCGGCGTCCGCGGGATGCTCGACGAGCGGATGCTGCGCGCGTTCGGTTTCGACCCGGCGCCGCGCTGGGTCGGCGGCCTGGCGGCGGCCGGTCTGAAAGCTCGTGCGCGGGCCGTGCGCCTGTTTCCACCACGTAAGGAATCGGTGCTGGGCAAACCCAAGCGAAACCGCACCTATCCCGGATACCCTTCCGGCTATCAGCCGTCCGACCTGGGCGCCCCGCCCCCACCCGACGATCTTCCGGCCGAGTTCCTGCGGTCATCACGTCAGGGTCAGGGGAATATTGACATGCCCTGATGCATTGCTGGCCTTCAATGTCTGGGGGTTTGCTGTGAGCACCATTCCCCAGATCCGGAGGTCGTTCATGAGACGACGGTCCCTAGCAGCGCTCGCCGCGGTCACGTTCTGCGCGGCCGCGGCCATCTCCGCCTCCTCACCCGCCGGCGCCAGGGCGCCCTCCGAGCCCGCCCCGCCCGGCGAGTACGAGATCGCCGACGTGCGCACGCTGGGCGCCCGGAACGCGATCGCCCGTACCGGTGTGGCCATCGAGGACATCGAGCACGGCGTCGCGACCGTCACCGCCACCTCCGGCGAGGTCGCCAAGCTGCAGCGGCTCGGGTTCACCGTCGAGCCGGTGGTGCGGACCCTCGACTTCCCGCCCGCCGACGCGGCGTACCACAACTACGCCGAGACGATCGCCGAGGTCAACGCCGTGGTGGCCGCCTACCCGGCGATCGCCAGCAAGCGGGTGATCGGCAAGTCCTACGAGGGCCGCGACATCGTGGCCGTCAAGATCTCCGACAACGTCGGCACCGACGAGTCCGAGCCCGAGGTCCTCTACGACGCCAACCACCACGCCCGCGAGCACCTGACCGTGGAGCAGGCGCTCTACCTGCTCGGGCAGTTCACCCGGACGTACGCGACCGACACCCGGGTCAAGAACATCGTCGACACCCGCGAGATCTGGATCATCCCGATGGTCAACCCGGACGGCGTCGAGTACGACATCGCCTCCGGCAGCTACCGGTCGTGGCGCAAGAACCGGCAGCCCAACAGCGGCTCCAGCAACGTCGGCACCGACCTGAACCGCAACTACGGCTACAACTGGGGCTGCTGCGGCGGCTCGTCGGGCAGCACGTCGTCGGCCACGTACCGCGGCCCGTCGGCGTTCTCCGCGCCGGAGACCAAGGTCATCCGCGACTTCGTGAACAGCCGGGTGGTGGGCGGCGTCCAGCAGATCAAGGCGGCGATCGACTTCCACTCGTACTCGAAGCTGGTGCTGTGGCCGTACGGGCACACCACCGCGAACACCGCGACCGGCATGAACGCCGACCAGGCCAACACGTTCGCCACCCTGGGCCGGCAGCTGGCCGCGACCAACGGCTACACCCCGCAGCAGTCCAGCGACCTCTACATCACCGACGGCGACTCCCTCGACTGGCTGTGGGGCGTGCACAAGATCTTCGCCTTCACCTTCGAGCTCTACCCGGGCAGCTCGGGCGGGGGCGGCTTCTACCCGCCGGCCAGCGTGATCCCGGCCGAGACGGCCCGCAACCGGACGGCGGCGCTGATGGTCGCCGAGGCCGCGGACTGCCCGTACCGGGTGATCGGCAAGGAAGCCACCTACTGCTAGCAGTCCAGGTAGGCGCTCTTCCACGTGGTGAACCGCTCGCCGTACTCGGCCTGCGCGGCGCCGACGATCCGCTCCGGGTCGTCGGTGGCCGGCAGGCCGAAGTGCGCTTGCAACCACGTCACGAACTCGTCGTGGGCGTCGCTGTGCTCGTCGTCGGCGGAGCGGTAGAAGGTCACCCCGTCGTGGTCGACCATCGGCTCGCTGTCGAAGGTGAGCAGCTGGAACAGCTCCCGCACGTCACGGGCGACCACGTGCTCGCCGCCCTCGTCGCCGAAGACCACCACCGGCCGCGTCCCGTCGCCGGCGTCCCAGAGCGCGTAGAACGAGCCGCCGCCGGTGGCCCGCGCGAACGGCGTCAGCCGGGCCAGGAACGCCGGATCCTTCGACCAGCCGGCGGTCAGCCCGGAGGCGTCGTTCCAGTCGTCGAGGCCGAAACACTCCGAGTACGACTCGTAGCCGTGCTCGTCCTGAAACGCCATCAGCAGGTTCAACTCGGGAACCGGAGAGTAGGTCACCCTCCCACGATATAAGCGACACGAGATGTTTATATCCATGAACATCGATGCAATGCTCGGTTCACCCCCCGACAAGAGGAGAACCGAGATGCGCAGATGGCGAACCCTTCTGGCGATGTTCGCCGCGGTCGTCACGGCCGCCACCATGTCCCCCAGCCCGGCACAGGCCGCCGCCGCCGACGACCCGGTCGTCCCGTACGTCGTCGGAGGCAGCCGCGCCGCTCTCGGCGAGTTCCCGTTCATGGTCCGGCTCTCGATGGGCTGCGGCGGCGCCCTCTACAGCCCCACCCTCGTGCTGACCGCCGCCCACTGCGTCAGCGGCACCGGAACCAACACCTCGATCACCGCCACCTTCGGCGTGGTCGACCTCCAGTCCAGCAGCCGCGTCACCCGCAAGTCGAACTACGTCTACCGGGCGCCCGGCTACAACGGCAACGGCGACGACTGGGCGCTCATCCGCCTCGCCAGCCCGGTCAGCGGCACCAACATCGGCACCCTGCCGATCACCACCTCGACGGCGTACGACACCGGCACGTTCACCATCGCCGGCTGGGGCGCCGCCACCGAGGGCGGATCGCAGCAGCGCTACCTGCTCAAGGCCACCGTGCCGTTCGTCAGCGACACGACCTGCAACTCCAGCAGCATGTACGGCGGTGAGGTGATCGCCGCCGAGGAGATCTGCGCCGGTTACACCTCCGGTGGCGTCGACACCTGCCAGGGCGACTCCGGCGGCCCGATGTTCCGCCAGGGCGCGTCCGGCTGGGTCCAGGTCGGCATCGTCAGCTGGGGCGACGGCTGCGCCCGCCCGAACAAGCCGGGCGTCTACACCCAGGTCAGCTACTTCTCCTCGGCCATCCGCTCGGCCGCCACGTCGCTCGGCGGCTGACGCCCGGCATCGATTGATCACACCGGGCGCCCGCACCACGGGCGCCCGGTGTTTCATATCTCGATGACGACGAACCCGTGGCTCGCCGGCCCGTCACCCACCCGCCGGCTGGAACGTGACCGCCTCGAGGAGCGCATCCTCAACCTGCTCTCCTCGCAGAACATGTGCGTCATCGCCACCACCGGCCGGGACGGCGCACCGCACGCCACCCCGGTCCGCTACTTCCACCTCGGGTTCGAGCTGGTCTTCACCGCCCTCGGCACGTCCCCGAAGATCCGCAACCTGCGCGCCGACCCGCGTGTCTCGGCCGGCGTCTTCGCGCCGCTCGTCGGCCAGGCCAGCAGCCGCGGCGCCCAGCTCTTCGGCACGGCCCGCGTCCTCGAACCGGACGACGCGGACTTCGGCGCCTACTGGCCGGTGGTGCGCTGGCAGTCCGACCACGTGGAACGCTCCCGGCCCCTGGACGAGCCGCCGCTCGGCACGATCGCGGTGATCACCCCGGACCGCATCGTCTACACCGAGCACTGGCTGCGCCGCGAGGGCTACGCCCCACGCCAGACCTTGAACCTCTAGGCGGTGGAGCCGAGCACTGCGCCTGCCGGAAAGGTTCCCGCGTCAGGCTCAGCGAGTAGATCTCGCCGACGCGATCGCTGTCGATCCATCCGGAGTCCTCGTCAGGCCACCACAGTTTCAGGTAAGCAGGTTTTCCGCCGATCATCACGGCAGCGCAAAGGACATCCCCCGTGTCGATGGATTCCGCAGGGTTCGGCACCGCGTCCAGTCGATTCAAAGTCCAACTCTGTCTCACAGCGACTTCGCGGTAGAACGCGGCGACCGCCTCCGCGCCGGCTTTCGTCCGGTACAGACGTCCGGCGTCTGGCTGACCCACATCGTTGCAACCGGCCGAATCTTCGAAAAGCTCCGCGGCGGGCGGGTGCTCCGAGAGAATCGGTGCGCCGTTCAGGACAGCCGCGTCTGCGGCAGACGTTGAAGAGCAGGGTGCGATTTCCGCTCTCCCCCACTCCTCGAGTTCTTCGGCATCCTGTTGACAGCCGGAGATGCTCAGGGCGAGCGTGAATCCCAGAAGCGCGGACAACGTCCGGCGAAGCGTGCCTTCCCTGTTCCTCTGGGCTGCTGGTGTCAAGATCACCCTCGGTGGAAGGTAGGGGCATCGACAGATGCGCTTCCATGCTTGCGGCTCGTCGTATTCAATCCGGGCAACGCCGTAGCCGACCATACGGCCGGTCCTGTTGTTGTTCACGTCGGCCTCGCTGATGGCGTGCCGGCCGGCACGATTCGGCGGCCGTCAGGTCCACCCGCTGTCCGCCCTCGACACGGCTACCGGAATCGTGCTCGCGTCGGCCCGGGGTGGCTGATGGTGGCCAGATGATGATCAGAGGCGGGTCTGGCGGCGCAGTACGTCCGCGACGTAGCGGGCCGCATCGCTGAGCGGTCCCGGCCGGTGCGCGAGCACCAGCCGGCGCATCTCCCGCGCTGCCCCGCGGACGGCGACCGTGCGGACGTCGTCGGGCAGCAGGTCGACCGCCACGGCCGGCATCGTGGTGACGGCCAGCCCGGCGGCCACCAGCCGCAGCTTGGACCACCAGTCCCGTACGACGTAGCGCACGTCGGGCCGCCCCGGCAGGCCGGGCCAGACTCCGGGCAGCGCCTCGCCGGTGTCCGAGCGGCCGGCGACCCAGACCTGACCGACGAGCTCGTCCGCCTCCACCGCGTCGCGGGCGGCGAACGGGTGGCCGGCCCCGATGCACACCAGCAGTTCCCGCTCGGCGAGCGTGACCAGCGGCAGCGCCGGAGTCTCGGCGTCCAGCGGCCGGAACGGCGGTACGTGGGCGAGCACGGCCAGGTCGAGGGTGCCCGCCCGCAACGAGCGCACCAGGGTGGGGGTGCTGCCCTCGCGCACCGACACCACCACGTCGCCGGGCAGCGCCCGCAGCACGCCGGGTATCAGGGCCGCCGTCGCGGTGGGGAACGCGCCCAGCCGTACCGCTCCCGAAGCGACCGGATCTCCGGTCAGTTCCCCCGCGGCGGCGTCGAGCTCGTCGAGGATCCGGATCGCCCGCGGCAGCAGCCGGGCCCCGGCCACGGTCAGCGTGACCCCGTCGCGCCGCCGCTCGAACAGCGCTCGCCCGGCGGCCTTCTCCAGCACCATCACCTGCCGGGACACCGCCGACTGGGTGTAGCCGAGCGCGCGGGCGGCGGCGGTGAACGAGCCTCGCTGCGCCACCTCGCGAAGCACCCGCAAACCGGACGGCGAAAGCTCCCCAGGCATGCGAACCTCGCATATCCGCTATCGATCATTGTCGCGTCCCGCATGCTAGCCGGGCCGCCGGCGACGTGCCTAGCCTCGGCTGGTGACCACGAGAACCGCCCTCGTCACGGGGGCCAACCAGGGGCTCGGCCGGGCCCTCGCCGCCGGCCTGGCCCATGCCATGAACCCGGGCGACCGCGTGCTGCTGGCGGGCCGCCGCCCGGACGCCGTCGAGCAGGCGGTGGCCGAACTGACCGCCCACCAGAGCACCGGCGCCCGGCTCGAACCGTGCGTCCTGGACGTCCGCGACCGGTCCGCCATGGACGACCTCGCCGCCGACCTCGGCGAGGTCGACATCGTCTTCTCCAACGCCACCGCCCGGATGACGCCCGACGCCGACCCGGCCGACCATGTCGACGCCGTCGCCGAGACGAACAACCTGGCGACGACCGCGATCCTGCGCGCCTTCGCCCCACGGCTGCGGCCGGGCGGACGGCTGATCATCGTGGCCAGCGCGCTCGGCACCCTCGACAAACTCGACGCCCGGGTCCGCCCTCGATTCGCCGGTGCCGCCGCAGCCGACCTCGATGCCGTGGACGATCTGATCGGCCGGTGGCGGGCCGCGGTGCACGCCGGCCGCGCCGCCGATGAGGGCTACGGCGGGTGGCTCAACATCCCGTCCAAGGTCGGACAGGTCGCCGCCGTACGCGCGTTCACCCGCGACCGCCGCGAGGCAGACCTCGCCCAGGGCACCCTGATCGCGGCGCTGTGCCCGGGCCTGATCGACACCGCCGCCTCCCGGCCCTGGTTCGAGGACATGAGCACCGCCCAGACCCCGCAACAGGCCGCCACCTGGCCGGTCGAGCTGGCCCTCGGACCGCTCACCGCCGAAACGCTGGCCGCCTGGTACGGCGAACTCGTCCAGTTCGGCCGGGTCATCCCGTGGGAGACAGGCATGCCGGTGCCGCACCGCGCCACCCGCTGAAACCGGACGCCGGATACGCACGGACTCAGCGCGGACGTGTGTGAGCGACCTCGGCAGGCTCACACACGTCCGGCGTTGTTTCAGGACTTGCGGGGGGAGACCGTCATGATGCCCGTGCACATCTCGTCGCTGGTGCCGTCGCCCCACACCACGTAGCGGGGCGGCAGCTTCTTCAGCTGCGGCAGCTGTCTGCGCAGACTCGCGTCGTGTGTACACGTCACCCGGAGCGTGTCGCCCGGGCCGACATCCACCGGCGACGGCAGCTTCATCAGTCGCTGGCTGTCGAAGTCGAACTGCGGCACGTCCAGGACGACCTTGGCTTTCGGCGTGCCCGGGTTGAGCTCGACCTTGATGGACCGCCCGAGCAGATGCATGTGGCCGAACCCGGCGAACAGCGTCATCGGCTCCTCCACCTCCTCGTCGCAGGTCTGGGTGTCACCGGGTTTCGGCACGCCACCCGGGTTGCATTCCTGCACCTGACGGTCCGCCGACCCGCCGACATCCGCGCCGAACCGCTTCGTCACGTCCGCGATCGAGGCCGCCCGGTCACAGAGCGGACCCGACTCGCCGGCGGCGCACGGCAGGTCGGTCGGCGCGTCGAGCGGGAACGTCGTGAGTTCCCGGGTCTGCGGCGTGCCGTCGGTCAGCCGCAGCCGCACCGCCGACCGGTCCGGGCCGGCCGGTTTGCCGTCGGTCGCGAGCAGGTTGTAATGGACCTGCAGGATGATCAAGCTGCCCGGCATCAGCTTGAACCCGATGTCCTGGGTGAACAGCGTCTCCGTGGCGCCCGGCGCCCAGGTGTCCACCCACGTCGCGCCCTGGTCCTCGCCCTCCACGTCGGCGCCGGGCACGCCGGTCCCGCCGAAACACTGCCAGCCGAGACCGGGCGTCTTCGCGTCCTGCTCACGCACCAGGGCAGCGCGGTCCGGCGGCACCGCGTACACGATGGCGTGGTGCGCGATGGCAACGTTCTCCGGCGTGAATTGGGTACCGGTCAGGAACTGCGCCTCGGTCAGGCCCGGATCGATCACCTGGCACCGGTACTCGTCCGTGCCGCCACCCTCCGGCGGCGTGGGCGTGTACGCCTCGGCCATCCTCAGGTTGACGAACCGCTCGCCGGCCCGCAGCGGCTGCGGTGGGCCCACCGACGCGTCCGCGTGCGCGCTGTGTGCGCTGTGTGAACCGGCGGCGTCGGGCGCTGGGCTGCTGCCGGCGTCCGACCCGCACGCGGCGACGGTGAACGTCGTCGCCAGCGCCATGGCGGCCGCCCCGAACCTCCACGCTCGCTGGAACGATTTTTCATTGGCTTTCATCTATGACCTTTCTCCGGCGGGTTGCTTCTTTCGCATCTGACGCCTACTTCATACCGAGCGAACCTTAGACGACCATTAATAGGTCCCAGCGGACCGAAAGGAACGCGGACTCGACGCTCGAGCCGGTGAGCGACCACCTCGGGCCAAGTGGAGCCACCACCGCAATCGACGCCACCAAAACCTCGCGAGCTGCGCATTCTTCACTCGGCACCACTCCGAGAAACAGCAGCAGCACGATCGGCGGCTCCTGATTGAGTCAACTGCCTGAGTGCCGCGTTAACGGTCTTCTCAGGTTCGCCCGGTACGAATCCGGCGTCCGGCGAGTTGAGTGAACCGTACCCAAAAAACTATTTGTTGAAGTCGATTCAAAGCCGTCCGAGCAAACTCGGCAGGTCGCCCGACCCGTGATCAAGGAGGCGTTTCATGTTCGACCAGATGAACGGATTACCAGTGCACGCTCTCGTGCTGCATGCCGCCGTCGTGTTCGTGCCGCTGCTGGCGCTCGGCGCCATCGTGTACGCGCTGTTCCGACGGTGGCGGGCCACGATCGGCCGGGCGGTTGTGCTGCTCGCCGTGACAGCGCCGATCACCGCGCTGGTCGCCGTGCTGTCCGGCGACAAACTGCATGAGCGGCTGCTCGGGCAGGGCCTCCAAGGGCGCGGCGCGCAGATCATCAACGATCACATGGCGTTCGGCACGATGACGTTCTGGTTCTCGCTGGCCCTGGGCGTGGTCACGCTGATCCTGGTCCTGGCCGCTCGGCGCCGGCCCGGTTCGATGCCGAGGGTGGCCGACCGGGGGCTGGCCGTGGTGATGGTGGTGCTGGCCGCGATCACCGGCTATTACGTCTATCGAACCGGTGACTCGGGCGCCGCGGCGGTCTGGGGTTAGCCCTACGGAGCGTCACGGGAGTCCCGGTGTCTCGTCAGCGGAATCCGCGCGCCTCGGCTGGACCCTCGGCCATGTTCGACCGACTCGTCCGCCGGATCATGGACCAGGCGCTCGCATGCGGCACAGCACCATCAGCCCTACCAAAATCAGGATCCGTGGCTGCTGTCCTTTGCCGTCGATGACTCCCCGGTGTGGAACAGCCGGTCTAGCTGGTCATTGAGGATCCGCAGCGCGGCGGCGCCGTCGCGCTGGCCGCCCAGCACGCTCGAACCCAGGCCGTTGGTCAGCGCGAGCAGCGCGGCCGCGGTCAGCGGTGGGTCCACGTCGGTTACCACCTCGCCCGCCTCTTGGGCTGCGGCGATCTGCGTTGCCAGCAGTGATTCCAGCTTGTCGGGATAGGTCGCGCCGTGCCGGGTGGCCATCTCCGCCTCGCTGCTGAAGACCAAGGTGTAGAAGCCGGTGTAGGCCCGCGTCAGCCGCACGCTCTCCTCGTCAGTCGGCAGGATCGCGGTGAGCGTGCCGTAGACGACGGCGCGTGAGGTGATCGGGCCGAGCGCTCGGATGCTCGCCGACACCCGTTCGGTGAGTTGCTGGGCGAGGTAGGCGAGCGCAGCCAGCAGCAGTTGTTCCTTGGTGTGGAAGTAGTACTGCACCAGCCGCAGCGAGACACCGGCCTCGGCGGCGACCTCACGCATGGTGGCCGACTGCAGGCCGCGCGTACTCGCGATCCGCAGCAGGGCCTCGCCGATCTGCCGTCGCCGCTGTTCATGGTCTACCCGTTTCGGCACCGCATCATGATACGTTCGTATCAGAAAAGGTGTTGGACGGAGGCCACGATGCCAGTCGGCGAGTTTCGCAGTGATCAGTCCCGCGACCGCTTCTTCACCGTCTACGACGATCTGGTCGATCGGCTCTGGCCCCCCTCGTCCGTCGACTCCGATGTGGTCACCAGCTTCGGCACCACCCGGGTCCACCGGCTCGGTTCCGGCGAGCAGACCCCGTTCGTGCTGCTGCCAGGCTCGGGCGGGCCGTCGCTGATGTGGCACGCATACGTCGGCCAACTCGCCGCATCTCGCCCGGTGATCGCGATCGACCCCGTCGGTGAGCCCGGTCCGTCGGTGCAGACCCGAGCCATCGACAGCGGCGACGAATGGTCCCGATGGCTCGACGAGATCCTCACGGGGCTGGACGTCGGCCGTGCCCACCTGGTCGGCACTTCGTACGGCGGGTGGATCGCCCTACGCCACGCATTGCGATCACCGGACGCGGTCGCGAGCCTCGTGCTGATCGACCCGGCCGGCTTCGGCAAGGTCAGCCCGAAGTTCATGACCTGGATGATCGCGTGCGGGCTCGCCAGCTTCGCGCCCCGACCGATCCGGCACGCACTGGCCCGCCCGCTGCGCAACCTCGCCTTGCGCGACGACGACGCGATGCCGCTGGTCAAAGCCACCTTCGGCTTCCGGCGAAAGCACATCCCGCCCACCCCGCTCACCGACGGCGAACTCGAACGGATCACGACGCCGACGCTGGTGCTGCTAGGCGGCCACAGCCAGCTGTACGACACCGGAGAGATCGCGGCCACGGTCAATGCCCGGATGCCGCGCGCCGTCGCGGAGATAATCCCCGAAGCCAGCCACGACCTCGTCCTCTGGCATCCCGACGATCTCGCCGCACGGATCGCCGCCTTCGCCGCGGACGCCCCGGCCCACCCTTGACATCGTGTGGCTACGGGTCACCGCCGGAAATCCGGCCAGGGACTAACCTGAGCGGCAGAAACCGTCGCCGGGACAAACCTCGTTGGCGAAGGACACCTACCGAGTGGCCATCTCCGGTTCTTCAACACCGTTTGAACAGCCCATTTGACACCGCTTGATCGTCGACGGACCTCATGTCCGTACGTTTCGACACCACAGTGAGACCGGCGGCCGGCGAAGACCTGTTACGACTGGTTCACCCGGTGGAAGCCGGGCGGCACCTGGGCACGTATCGAGAAGCATCGCAGGCCGATGCCTCCGGTGATCTCGACGGGTGCGGGCAGGTCGACGCCACCATCGTGCGGGCGCTCCAGCGGCCGGGCCGGTCAGGCCCGGGCCAACTGCTCGCGGACCTGCATCAGGGCGAAACCCAGAAGATTGAGACCCCTCCAGCGGTACGGGTCGCCCGCACGCGGATCGTCGGCGGCCAGCCCGATGCCCCAGATCCGGTCGATCGGGCTCGCCTCCACCAGCACCCGCCGCCCGGTGGTCAGCAGATACTCGCGCAGCGCCGGATCCTGGCCGAACTTCGCGAGGTTGCCGGCGATCACGATGGGGCTGCGGTGCGCGTCCCACACGTCCTGATCGAATCCGGACACCAACCCGCCGAGTCGTTTCGCCTGGTGCGGATGCGACGCGGCCAGGATCCGCTCGGCCATCGCCTCGTCGCCGAACAGCACGGCCTTGCGCCACATCATGTAGTGCTCGGCCGACGCGAACGCCCGCCCGTCCACCTCGAACGTGCCCGGCCACCACTGGCTCAGGCAACCCGCGCCGACACTGCCGTCCCGCTCGGGCTCGTGCTTCCAGAAATACAGGAACTTGATCCTCTCCCCGGCCGCCCAGGCGGAGGAGAGGCCTGCGACGTCATCGAAAGGCATGCCGGCATTTTGCCCGCACCCCCCGCGCCGCCGCCTGTCATTTTCAGCCGTTGAAATGCGGGTCGCGGGCCATCGCCCGGTAGGCGGCGAGCGCCGACGCGTCGGTGTCGAACCGGAAGTCGTGGTCGGTGCCCTCCTGGATGTCGGTGTCGAACCAGACGACGGCGCCGACCGCCGGATTGTCCTCGACCCAGGTGTGCAGCTTCCTGATGTACCCGGCCTTGCCGGACACCGCGGCGGTCTCGCTCAGGATGATCGGCTTACGGGCGCCGTACCGGCGGGTGACCGGCCCGAACAGGGTGGCCGGGGACTCGCCGTAGAAGTTGTAGCCGGACACGCCCACCCAGTCGACGTAGTCGTCGCCCGGGTAGTAGCGCTGCATCTGGTTCCAGGAGACGTCCGGTGACGAGTTCCAGTTGGGGCTCCAGATCCACGACACGTTGCCGGCGTCCTGCTCGGCGAAGATCCGGTGCAGGCGGCGCCAGACCCGCACGTACCCCGCCGGGTCCTGGCCGTTGGCCGCCCCGGACCACGGGAACCAGTCGCCGTTCATCTCCCAGCCCCAGCGCAGCAGGATCGGGCGGTCCATGTCCCGCAGTTTGCGGGCCACCGAGCGGATGCCGGCGTCCGAGCCACCGTCGAGGATCCCGGCCCAGGGCGCGCCGTGCCAGGAGACCATCAGCATGCTGTGGCCGGCGACGTCCGGCTCGGCGGTGGGCACGTAGCCGTCCCACGGGTAGAAGCGGTGCACGATCCGCTGGTCGCGGCCCAGCTGCTCGCGGCGCAGGGCCAGGCTCTGCCGCAGGGTCTTCCCGCCGAGCGCCAGGTAGGAGCCGAGCATGACGCCGGGCTTGCCGGTGGCCGACGCAGTGGGCGTCGCCGTCGGCCCGGGTGACAGCGACGGCGACGGCGCCGTGGTGGCGAGCGCCGACCCGAGCCGCTGGGCCGGGGAGGGCGCCGGCGCGGCGGCGGGCGGTTCCGGGGACGTGCCGCAGCCCGCCGTGCCGGTGAGGGCCAGCAGGGTCAACAGCTGACGGCGTTTCAAGGCGGCACCCGCTTTCCGATTCGTGACCGTAGCGATCTTGCCGCAATCTCGCCGGAACGAAGTCAGCCGAACGGCCGGTGACCAGGCAAAACATGATCCAGCACACAACGAATAGGGGGTAATTCTCCGATGTCCGACATGGTCCGCTGAACGGTGCGAACTACTCGTACGAATGGGCCACCGGCTACGGTTCTCCTCCCCCGCCACCGGGTGGCGCGTAGGTTTTCCGTTGCCGGGACGCCATGCCGGCGCCCCGGGACCAACGGGGGAGAAACGATGAACCTTCGCAAGAGCTGTGTCATGGCCGCTGGAACGCTCTTCCTGGCCAGCACCGGAATCATCGGCGTGACGGCCCCGGCTGTCGCCACACCGGCGCCGACCACACAGACCGCCCAGCCGAGTGACCCGTGGCCGAGCAAGGCCTACCGCAGGGGTTACCGGGACGGCCGTAAAGACGGCTGGCGTGAAGCCAAGGACGAGTGCGACAGCCGCTCCAGGGCCTACAGCCTGCGCGGCGGCGGCGGAGAGTCGGACTACCGGCGCGGTTACGAGGACGGCTGGGAACGCGGCTACGCCGAGGGCTTCAACGAGTTCTGCTACTGATGTTGTCCGGGCCGGCCGGAACCCCACGGGTTCCGGCCGGTGCCCGTGTCAGCCGTAGAGCGCGCCGATCTCGTCGGCGTAGCGGTCGTGGATGATCCGGCGCCGCAGCTTCAGCGTGGGGGTCAGCTCCCCGGTCTCGGGACTCCAGCCGCGGGCCAGCACCCGGTACGTCTTGACCTGCTCGGGACGCGACAGCCGGCTGTTGGCGGCGGCCACCGCGGCGTCGATCTCGGCCCGCAGCGCCGGGTCGTCGGCCAGCTCGGCGACGGTCGTGGCGGGCAGGCCCTTGGAACGGGCCCAGAGCGGCGCGATCTCCTCGTCCAGGACGATCAGGGCGGTGACGTACGGCCGCCGGTCGCCCACCGCCACCGCCTGCGCGATCAGCGGATGCGCCCGCAGCAGGTTCTCGATCTGCGCGGGTGAGATGTTCTTCCCGCTCGAATTGATGATCAGTTCCTTCTTGCGGTCGGTGATGGTCAGGAAGCCGTCGTCGTCGAGCACCCCGACGTCGCCGGTGGCCAGCCAGCCGTCGGCGTCGGTGATCGGCTCGATGCCGCCGTCGGCGCTCAGGTAACCGGCGCTGACCAGCGGCCCGCGGACCAGGATCTCGCCGTCGCCGGCCAGCCGGATCTCCATGCCGCCGTTGGCCCGCCCGACCGACCCGGTCCGGAAGCTCTCCGGCGTGTTGATCGTGGCCGTCCCGGTGGTCTCGGTCATCCCCCACACCTCGAGCACGTCGATCCCGATGCTCGCCAGGTAGAACAGGACCGCCACCGGGATCGGCGCGGCGCCGCTGCCGGCCCACCGCAGGTTGTCCAGGCCGAGTCTCGCGCGCAGCGGCCGGAGCACCTGCGCGTCCAGGGCGGCGTGCCGGGCGGCCAGCTCGTCCGGGACCGGCCGGCCCGCCTCGCGCAGCCGGTGGACCTCGGTGGCCACGGCGCGGGCGGCGTCGACCGCGGCCCGCACCGCGGGGTCGGCGGCGGCCAGCTGCCCCTGGACGCCGGCGACCATCTTCTCCCAGATGCGGGGCACGCCGAAGAACGACACCGGGCGCACCGTCACCAGTCCGGCGAGCAGCTGCGCGGGGTCCGGGCAGATGGTGACGTGACCGGCCCGGTAGATCGGGTTGTAGATGCCGAGGATCCGTTCGGCGATGTGCGCGAGCGGAAGGTACGCCAGGGAGCCGGCGTGGTCCGGGGTGTCGATCGTGTGCTCCATGACGACGCACTGGTAGAGCACGTTGTGGTGGGTGAGCACGACACCTTTCGGGTCACCGGTGGTGCCGGAGGTGTACAGCAGTGTCACGGGCTGCTCCGGGCGTACCTCCCGCCAGGTCTTCTCGAAGGCTCCCGGGTCGGCCTGGTGTGCGGCGGCGCCCCGGATGCTGACGTGCCGCAGCGAGATGATCCGGCCTTCCGGGTCGGAGGCGGCCCGGTCGGCCACGACCACCCGGCGGATCTGCGGGACCTCGTCGAGGACCGGCTGCCAGCGCTCCAGCGCGGCGTCGTCCTCCAGCACGACGATCCCGGCCTTCGAGTGGCGGGCCAGGTAGCGCAACTGGTCGGTGGAGAGGGTGGCGTAGACGGTCGACGGGATCGCCCCGAGCGAGGCCGCGGCGAGGTCGATCAGCCAGTGCTCGGGGCGGCCGGACATCATGATCAGCAGGCGGTCGCCGGAGCCGAGGCCCAGGTCGGCCAGGCCGCGGGCGAGCACCGCGACCTCGTCGCGCAGCTGTCGCCAGGTCAGCGTGCCGGCCGAGCCGAGCAGGCTGAGCGCGGGCAGGTCGGGGAACTCGGTGGCGTTGCGGTGCAGCAGAGCGGGGATCGTCAGGTCGCGGGCCATGTCGGCGCACCGCTGCTGGACGGCGGGATCCATGAGCTGCCTCCTGGGAGAGCCGAAGACGGACGGCTATGGCGCGACTGTAAACGCGCACTAACTTCCTGGGAAGAACAGCATGCGAATCCGGCTTAACTTTCTCCGGGTTTCATCAGGCTTTCAGCACGGTCAGCGTCAACCGGACGAGATGCCGGTCCATGCCCGAGCGGCGGTCGAAGCGGACCAGCCGGCTCAGATCGGTGACCAGGTTGAGCCCGGCGTGCACCAGCACCCGGGCCTCCGGCGCGGCCAGCCCGGGGCGCAGCCGGCCGAGCAGGCGCACCCACTCCTCGACGTGCAGCCGCTGCATCTTGCGCAGCTCATGCCGGTCGGCCCGGGGCAGGTTGTTGTTCTCCGCGAGATAGACCGAGACCAGGGCGCTGCGCTCGAAGGTCAGCTCCACGTAGGACTCCGCCATCCGCCGCAGCGCGTCCTCGTCGCCGGCGGCCCCGGCCAGCGCCGCCGCGGTCGACTCGGTGACCCGCTCGGACGCCCGGTAGAACGCCGCGGCCAGGATGTCGGCCTTGCCGGGAAAGTAACGATAGACGCTTGACGCGTTGATCCCCGCGGCCCGGCCGATGTCCTCCACCGCGACCGCGTGATAGCCGTGCCGGTGGAACAACGTGATCGACTCGGCCAGCAGGATCTCCCGCCGGGCCGTCACCCCCGTCACCGGCTCCGGCGACGGATGCTCCGGCAACGGCGACACCGGGGTGGCCGGCTCGTCGCGCAGCACCGCCCACGCCACCCGGCGCAACACCGCCTCGGCCCGGCCACGCGCGATCGCCGCCCGGTGCGTGCCCAGACTGCCGAAGACACTGAGCGCCGCACGGACCAGCGCATACGTATCCCGGCCGGTCAGCTCGGGCCGCACCGCCCGCAGCGGATCGGCCAGCCGCGCGGCGAGCGTGCCCAGCTCGGCCAGGAACTCCTCACGATGCTCCGGCTCCAGATAACGCCACTCCCACTGGTAGAGCCCGGCCACCCGGCGGTGGTCGACGGCGAGCCGCGCCAGCACCGCGAGCAGCTGGTCGAGCCGCTGCTCCGGATCGCCGCCGGCGGGCAGGTCGGTGGCGGTCAGTACTGCCTCGACCAGCTGCCGGGTGGCGTGGACCAGCATCGCGTACTTGTTGGGGAAGTGCCGGTAGATGGCCGGGCCGCTGATGCCGACCGCGGTGGCGATCTCGTCGAGGCTCACACCGTGATAGCCGCGCTCGCAGAACATCTCGGCCGCGGCCAGAGCCAGCTGCGACTTGCGGTTCTTGGGGCGTTTGCGGACCTCTGCTGGTGCCGGTTCGCCGGCCGCGGCGACGCTCATGCAGCACAGCCTAACGGTGCTCTGTGGTTCACCCGACCTTTGGCTTCGTATCCTTGACACCTAGCGGAAACATCGGCAAAAGTTAGTCGCAATTCGCATGCAGGGGAGCTGTCGATGACGACCGAGGCCTATCTGTACGACGCCGTGCGCACACCGCGCGGCCGGGGAAAGAAGAACGGAGCCCTGCACGGGGTCAAACCCATCTCGCTGGTGGTCGGGCTGATCGACGAGCTCCGCCGCCGCTTCCCGTCGGTCGACCCCGCCGACATCGAGGACGTCGTGCTCGGCGTGGTATCCCCGCTCGGCGACCAGGGCTCCGACATCGCCAAGACCGCGGCGCTCGCCGCCGGCCTGCCCTACCAGGTGTCCGGCGTCCAGCTCAACCGCTTCTGCGGCTCCGGCCTGGAGGCGGTCAACATCGCCGCCCAGAAGATCCGCTCCGGCTGGGAGGACCTGGTCCTCGCCGGCGGCGTCGAGTCGATGTCACGGGTGCCGATGGGCTCCGACGGCGGCGCCTGGGCGATGGACCCCGAGACGGCCCTCGCCACCGACTTCATCCCGCAGGGCATCAGCGCCGACCTGATCGCCACGATGGACGGCCTCACCCGGGAGGACGTCGACGCGTATGCCGTCGGCTCCCAGCAGAAAGCCGCGAAGGCCTGGAGCAACGGCTGGTTCGACCGCTCGGTCGTCCCGGTCCGCGACCGCAACGGCCTGCTCGTCCTCGACCGTGACGAGCACATCCGCGCCGACAGCACGGTGGAGAGCCTGGGCCGGCTGCCCGCCTCCTTCGCCACCATCGGCGACCAGGGCGGCTTCGACGCCGTGGCCCTGCAGAAATACCACTGGGTCGAGAAGATCAACCACGTGCACAGCGCCGGCAACTCGTCCGGCATCGTCGACGGCGCGGCCCTCGTCCTGATCGGCTCGGAGCGGGCCGGGCAGCGCGCCGGGCTCACCCCGCGCGCCCGGATCGTGTCGGCCGCCCTCAGCGGCGCCGACCCGACGATCATGCTGACCGGCCCCGCCCCGGCCTCCCGCAAGGCGCTCGACAAGGCCGGCCTCACCGTCGACGACCTCGACCTGGTCGAGATCAACGAGGCGTTCGCGGCCGTCGTGCTGCACTTCATCGACGACCTCAAACTCGACCCGGAGAAGGTCAACGTCAACGGCGGCGCGATCGCCATGGGCCACCCGCTGGGCGCCACCGGCGCCATGATCCTCGGCACCCTCGTCGACGAGCTCGAACGGCGCGGCGGCCGGTACGGCCTGGCCACACTCTGCATCGGCGGCGGCATGGGCATCGCCACCATCGTCGAACGGCTCTGAGGGGAATCACGTCCATGACCGAGACCATCCGCTACGACCGCGGTGACGACGGCATCGTCGTGCTCACCCTCGACGACCCGAGCCGCGGCGCCAACACCATGAACGACGCGTATGTGGCCAGCATGGAGGCGACCGTCTCCCGCCTGGAGGCCGAGCGCGACCAGATCACCGGCGTCATCATCACCTCGGCGAAGAACTCCTGGTTCGCCGGCGGCGACCTGGACCAGCTCGGCTCGGTCCCGGCCGACCGCGGCCAGGACGTCTTCGACCTGTCCACCAAGGTCAAAGGACAGCTGCGCCGGCTGGAGACACTCGGCAAACCGGTCGTCGCCGCGATCAACGGCTCGGCCCTCGGCGGCGGCCTGGAGCTGGCCCTGGCCACCCACCGGCGGATCGCGCTGAACAATCCGAAGACCGAGATCGGCCTGCCCGAGGTCACGCTCGGGCTGCTGCCGGCCGGGGGCGGCGTGGTGCGTACCGTCCGGCTGCTCGGCCTTGCCACCGCCCTGCTGGAGGTGCTGCTCAAGGGCACCCGCCACCGTCTTGCGAAAGCGAGGCAGCTCGGCCTGATCGACGAGATCGTGGACACCCCGGAGCAACTGCTCACCGCCGCCCGCGAGTGGATCGCGGCCAACCCGGAGGCGGCCCAGCCCTGGGACACCAAGGGCTACCGGATCCCCGGCGGCACCCCGTCCACGCCCGCGCTCGCCGCGATGCTCCCGGCCTTCCCGGCCAACCTGCGCAAGCAGCTCAAGGGAGCGAACTATCCGGCGCCCCGCAACATCCTGGCCGCCGCCGTCGAGGGCGCCCAGGTCGACGTCGACACCGCGTTCGTCATCGAGACGCGGTACTTCGTCGAGCTGGTCACCGGACCGGTCGCCAAGAACATGATCAAGGCGTTCTTCTTCGACCTCAACGAGGTCAGCCAGCGCGACATCGGCGAGGTCCCGCCGATCACCAAGGTGGCCGTGCTCGGCGCCGGCATGATGGGCGCCGCCATCGCCTACGTCGCGGCCCGCTCCGGCCTGCCGGTCGTGCTGCGCGACGTCTCCCTGGAGGGCGCGCAACGCGGCAAGGGCTACTCGGAGAAACTGGTCGCCAAGGACGTCGCCCGCGGCCGGATCACCGAGGCGAAAGGCGCGGCGCTGCTCGACCTGATCACCGCCACCGACCAGGTGGCCGACCTGGCCGGCGCCGACCTGGTGATCGAGGCCGTCTTCGAGGACCCGGCGCTCAAGCACAAGGTGTTCGCCGAGATCGAGGGCATCGTCGCGCCGGACGCGCTGCTCTGCTCCAACACCTCCACGCTGCCGATCACCCTGCTCGCCGAGGGCGTCAGCCGCGAAGCCGACTTCATCGGCCTGCACTTCTTCTCCCCGGTCGACAAGATGCCCCTGGTCGAGGTGATCAAGGGCGAGAAGACCAGCGACCTGACCGTACGCCGTGCGCTCGACGTGGTCCGCAAGCTGCGCAAGACACCGATCGTGGTGAACGACAGCCGCGGCTTCTTCACCAGCCGGGTCATCGGCACCTTCACCAACGAGGGCCTCGCGCTGCTCGCCGAGGGTGTCGCGCCGGCCAGCATCGAGCAGGCCAGCAGCCAGGCCGGATACCCCGCCCCGGTGCTGCAGCTGATGGACGAGCTGACCCTCACCCTGCCCCGCAAGATCCGTAACGAGTACCGCGCCGCCGCGGCCGCCGCCGGCCAGGAGTTCGCGATCCACCCGGCCGACGCGGTGATCGACCGGATGATCGACGAATTCGGACGGCCCGGCCGCTCCGGCGGCGCCGGCTTCTACGAGTACACCGACGGCAAGCGCACCGGACTGTGGCCGGGCCTGACCGCCTTCGCCAAGCCGGGCGTGGACATCCCGTTCGAGGACCTCAAGGAGCGGCTGCTCTTCATCGAGGCCATCGAGACGGTGAAATGCCTCGACGAGGGGGTCCTGCTGTCGGTCGCCGAGGCCAACATCGGCTCGATCCTCGGCATCGGCTACCCCGGGTGGACCGGCGGCGTCCTGCAGTACATCAACCAGTACGAGGGCGGTCTGCCCGGTTTCGTGGCCCGGGCCCGGGAACTGGCCGGCCGCTACGGCGACCGGTTCACCCCGCCGCCGCTGCTCGTGGCCAAGGCGGAAGCCGGCGAGATCTTCGCCTGACGCCGTGACGCGTGATCCGTGTCTCGTGGCCTCCCGGTGAGCCACGAGACACGGACCTGCATGATTTCCTTCATCCGGCAGCTTCCGGTCGGACAACAGGCCGATGCATGATCGATGATCTCCGGACTACCGTCCACCCCGGAGGTTGATCATGAACATCGACGCGGAGTTACCCGGCGTCCCGGTCGAGGAACCCTGGGCCCCCGCGGTACGGGCCTTGCTGCGCCATCTCGAGGACTCGGACTTCGACGGCGCCCCACCCGTCGACGGCACCGCGACGAGCGCCGCCATGCCCTGGCCCGAGTGGACCCGTGAGGACGACACGCTCTGGCAGGTCGCCCAGTGGCTCCGCGAGTACCACGAGGCGGTCGCCGACTTCGTGCCCCCCGCCGACGCGCGGTGGCGCAAGGGCGGCGCCTGGGAACCCGGCCTGATCATCGGGCACAACGACGCCGCGCCGTACAACGCGACCCGCGCCGGCCGCCGTCTCACCGGCTTCGTCGGCTGGGACTTCGCCGGCCCGGTCAGCCGCGACGCCGACCTCGCGTTCACCGCCTTCGCCTGGGTGCCGCTCACCGCCCGCGGCGACGCCGCCGACGACGGCTGGACCGACCTCACCGACCGCCCCCGGCGCCTGCGGATGCTGCTCGACGCGTACGGCTGGCGCGGCACCGCCGCCGACATGGTCCGCGAGGTCCGCGACCGGATCAGCGCCGCCATCCACGACATCCGCCGCCTCGCCACCGACGGCGACCACGACTGCCGCGAGCTGATCCACTCCGGTCACGACCTGCGCCTGGCCACCGCCGTCAAGGAACTGGCCTCCTTCCCCGGCTGACCTCACCCCGCCCGGCGGCGGCCCGCTGACAGGACGCGGCAAGGCACGACCTCATCGTTGCGGCATGCTGACCCGAACTCACGACATCACCGCCCTCGGCGACCACCTCCCGCCCGCTCACCGCACCGCCGGACTCGCCGACAGCCGGCACCTCCTCGGCGTCGCCGAACACCACCGGCGGCTTCCGCGACGGCCTCCGCGACCGCGTCCCACCGGCCGCGGCCGTGCGCCCGCTGTTGGTAAAACCCCACCGAAGCCCGTGGGAACTACACCCCTCAGAGGTACGGCCACCCCTCCCCACCAGCACCACCCCGTCCCGTAACTCCCCGCCGCGACGGGGCTGCCCACTCCCGCCCACCAGCGCCCGCATCGGGCGGCGGCCACCGGTCACCGTCACCCCGCCCGGCTGGCCCTCCAAGCTGCCGAAAGGGCCTTCGGGCAGCTCCAGAACCAGCCGCCCTACCGGCTCCCGGCGGCCCCGGGTGTCCACCGAACCGGCCCCCGCCCAGCCGGCCACCCGCGGGGCGGAACCGTCGGGACAGGGTGGGACGGTGACCAACGGCTGCCGCCCGAAAGGGGCGCTGGTGGGCGGAAGGGGGCAGCCCCGTCGCGAGGGGAGCCACGGGACGGGGTGGTGCGGGTGGGGACGGGGTCACCCGTACATCTGCGGGGTCGGGGTCTGCGCCGCCAGGCGTCGGTAGTAAGGGCTGGCGAGCAGCAACTCGCTGTGGGTGCCGGTGGCCGTGATCGCGCCGCGGTCGAGGACCAGGATGCTGGTGGCGGCGCGGACGGTGGAGAAGCGGTGCGCGATGACCATGAGGGCGCACACCTCGGCGACCTCGTGGAGGGTGGTGGTGAGGGCGCGTTCGCTGTCCGGGTCGAGGTGGGCGGTGGGCTCGTCGAGCAGGATCAGGTCGGGCCGGGCGAGCAGGCAGCGGGCGATGGCGACGCGCTGGCGCTGGCCGCCGGAGAGGCGACGGCCGTGGTCGCCGACGGGGGTGTCGAGGCCGGCGGGGAGTTCGGCGGCGACGCGGGTGAGGCCGGTCATGGCGAGGACACGGTGGATCTCACGATCGGTGACCGGGCCGGCGCCGTAGAGGAGATTGTCACGGAGCGTTCCGGCGAGCAGAGGGCTGTCCTGTTCGACGAGGCCGACGGCGGCGCGATGCCGGGCGTACGGGGTGAACCGCGCGTCGCGCCCGTGCAGCAGCACCGATCCGCGGTCCGGCTCGTAGAACCGCTCGGCCAGCGCGAAGATCGTCGACTTCCCGGCGCCGGACGGCCCGACCAGGGCGACCTGCCCGCGGGCCGGCACCGTGAACCCGACACCGCGCAGCACCGGGGCGCCGGGCCGGTAACCGAACCAGACGTCCCGGAACTCCAGCACCGGCCGGGCCGGGCGGGCGCCGGAGCGGACGGCGGCGACCGCGACCGGCCGGTCCCGTTCCACCGGCAGGGCCAGCACCTCGGTGATCCGCTGCAGCGCCCCGGCGCCCTGCTGGACGGCGCTGACCGCCTGGAAGATCTCGTAGACGGGCGCGGCGAGATACGTCATGGCGAGCGTGAACGCGACCAGGTCACCGAGGGTCATCGCGCCGGACGACACCCGGGCGGCGCCGGACAGTAGCACCGCCAGGAACGCGCCGCTGACCGCCAGGTCGTTGGCCGGCCCGCTGAGCGCGACCATGCCGGCCATCCGCAGGTTCGCCAGGTAGGCGCGCCCGGCCGAGGTGTCCAGGCGTGCGGCTTCGAGCGGCTCGGCCCGGCAGGCGCGGACCAGCCGGATCCCGCCGAGGGCCCGTTCCAGGTCGGCGAGCAGGGCGCCTTCGGCGTTCTGGGCGGTACGCGACGCGATCCGCACCCGGCGCACCACGGCGAGCAGCGCCGCGAACGAGCCACCGAACAGCACCATCACCGTGGCCAGCAGCCACGGGTCCAGCCAGGCGAGCAGGGCGACCGCGGCGGCCAGCCCGGCCACCCCGGCCAGCCCGGTGCCGAGGCTCTGCGCGATCAGGGTCTTCACCACTGTGGTGTCGCCGCACGCGCGGGCGATCAGGTCGCCGACGCGGCGGTCGTCGAAGGCGGCGATCCGTACCCGCAGCAGATGCCCGGTCAGGGTGCGACGCAGGTCACGGGTCATCGTCTCGCCGGTGTGCGCCTGCACGTACCGGCCCAGCGCCAGAGCCGACGCGTGCGCGGCGAACAGCGCGGTCAGCGCCCCGAGCACCGGCCACCGCAGCTGCCCGGCGGCGGCGCCGTCGACGGCCGCCCGCGCCAGCAGCGGCTGGGTGAGCGCCAGCAGGGTGCCCAGGAGGCTGAGGGCGGCGGCGCCGGCGATCGGGCCGCGATAGCCGCGGGCCAGCCGGCCCAGGTCCCGCCAGCCGGCCATCGTGTCCCCTCTCACCAGGAGATCTGACCGTAGGCAGGGGTTTCGGGGAGCGACAACGAACGGTGTGTGGATGCCAGCGCGGCAAGGGGGCGGGCGGTCGCCTTTTCGTAGGATCCGGTCATGCGCCTGCTCGCCTCGCTGTACGAATCCGCCGACCTGCCGGACGCGGTGGTCACCCCGTCGGGCTCGCTGTCCCGTCACGACCTTCTGGAGCAGGCGTCCCGTCTGGCCGGCCGGATCGCGGGCGCGCCGATCGTCGCCGTGGAGGCGACGCCGGATCTGTCCACTGTCGTCGCGGTGACCGGGGCGCTGCTGGCCGGGGTCCCGATCGTGCCGATCCCACCGGACGCCGGTGATCTGGAGCGGGCGCACATCCTGCGGGACTCGGGCGCGGCGGCGCTGCTCTCCGGCGGCGACCTCGCCGAGCTGCCCGTCACCCGGGAAACGCTGGACGCCGCGCTCGTGCTCTACACCAGCGGCACCACCGGCGCCCCGAAGGGTGTCGTCATCTCCCCCGGGGCGATCGCCGCCGACCTCGACGCCCTGGCCGGGGCCTGGCAGTGGACGGCGGACGACACCCTCGTCCACGGCCTGCCGCTCTACCACGTGCACGGCCTGGTCCTCGGCGTCCTCGGCCCGCTGCGGCTGGGCTGCCGGCTGATCCACACCGGCCGTCCCACCCCGCAGGCGTACGCCGCCGCCCCCGGCACCGTGTACTTCGGCGTGCCCACCGTCTGGTCACGGATCGCCGCCGACCCGGCCGCCGCCCGCGCCCTGGCCCCGGCGCGCCTGCTGGTCTCCGGCAGCGCCCCGCTCCCGGCTCCGGTCTTCGACGGCCTGGCCGCCCTGACCGGCCGGTCCCCGGTGGAGCGCTACGGCATGACCGAGACCCTGATCACGGTGAGCGCCCGCGCCGGCGGCGAGCGCCGTCCCGGCCAGGTCGGCCTGCCGCTGCCCGGGGTCGGCACCCGGCTGGTCGACGAGTCCGGCGCGCCGCTGCCGTCCGACGGCGTGACCATCGGCCACCTGCAGGTGCAGGGCCCGACCCTGCTCGACGGCTACCTGAGCCCGGACGGGGTACGGCCACCCGAGCTCACCGGCGGCTGGTTCCCGACCGGTGACGTGGCGACCATCGCCCCGGACGGATGGCACCGGATCGTCGGCCGGGCCTCCACCGACCTGATCAAGACGGGCGGCTACCGGGTCGGCGCCGGTGAGGTGGAGGACGCCCTGCTGCTGCACCCGGCCGTCCGGGAGGCCGCCGTGGTCGGGATCCCGCATCCGGATCTGGGCGAGCAGATCACCGCGTTCGTGGTCGCCGATCCGGTCGCGCCGGCCGACCTGATCGACTTCGTGGCCGCCCGGCTGGCCGCGCACAAGCGCCCGCGGGCCGTGCATCTGGTGGACGGCCTGCCCCGCAACGCGATGGGAAAGGTGCAAAAGAGTTTGCTGATCGCCCATTGACTCAACCGGTGAGCGCCGGGTGCCGATCTCTCTGCTCGTGACGAGACCAACCCTCCGCCCGGCGGCCATGCTCGCCCTGGTGGTGCTCTGGCTGCTGGCCGCGGTCGTGGTCGGCGGCGCCGGAATGGTGTGGCCGGTCCCCCCGTGGGTGCTGTGGCCGACCGCCATCGGCGCGACCGCCACCGCCGCGGTGGCCTGCCGGGTCGCCGCCGCCACCGGACCGGAGGCGGTGCGCGCGTTCTGGCGGCGCCTCACCTGGGCGGTGGCCTGTCTCACCGCCGGCGGGGTGGTCCAGCTCGGCAGCCGGCTGCTCATCGAGGACACCGAGACGCTGAATCCGGTGGCGGCCGCCTGCTTCGCGGCCGGTGCCGGGTTCGCCATGGTGGCGGTGATCCGGCTGCCGCATCCGCGCCGCTCCTGGCGCGCGTCCGTCGCCCTCTGCCTGGACATGGCCACCGTCGCCACCGCGGCCGCCATCATCTTCAGCCACTTCCTCTGGCACATCGCGAACCCGGCCTCCGGTGGCACCGCCACGGCGACGTTCATGCTGATCGTGATGATCACCGGGTCGGCCGCGGTGGCGGCGGTCATCAAGGCCGGCGTGGCCGGGTCCGGCCCGGCCCTGGCGCCCGCGCTGTGGACGCTGGCGCCGATCGGGTTGCTGTCCCCGGCCGCCTGGCTGCTGGCCCCGGTGCTGGCGCCGTGGCCGCACCTGGACGCCGCCGTCGCGTCACTGCCGGTGGCCAGCCTCTTCCTCGCGCTCGCCGCTTGGGTGCAGAGCCGGGTGAACACCTCCGGCCCGGCGCGGACCATGCCCGCCGGGCGGCGGCACGCATGGCGCGACATCAGCCTCGTGCCGTACGTATCGGTCGCCGCGGTCGCCTCCCTGCTCATCTTCATCACCGTGCGGGACGGGTTCCTGACGCCCGGCCTGGCCGGCGGCTCCGTGGTGCTCACCGTGCTCGTGGTGACCCGCCAGCTGACCGCCCTGCTGGACAACGCGATGCTGCTGGACCGGCTGGAGGACCAGGCCCACCGCGACGACCTGACCGGGCTGCCGAACCGCCGGCTGTTCACCGCCACGCTCGCCCGCCGCAGCACGCCGACCACCGTCGCGGTCTGTGACCTGGACGGGTTCGCGGCCCTCAACGACCAGCTCGGCGACGAGACCGGGGACGCCCTGCTGCGCGCCGCGGCCGAGCGGGTCTCCGCGGTCACCGGCGCGGACACGGTGGTGGCCCGGCTGCTCGGCGACGAGTTCGGCGTGCTGGCCCCGGGCGACGACACCGGGCTGGCCGAGGCGCTGGTGGACGCGTTCCGTACCCCGTTGCGGGTGGACACCCGAGACCTGCTGGTGACGGTGACCGCCGGGGTGGCCACCGGCGCCGGCGACGACGTGCCGGACCTGCTGCGCCGCGCCGAGCTGGCGTTGCAGGCGGCCAAGTACACCGGCGCGGACCGGGCGCGGGAGCACAGCAGCGCCCTGGACGCGACCGCGCAGCACCACGCCGAGCTGTCCGCCGCGCTGCGCCGGGGCCTGGAGCTGGGCGAGTTCCGGCTGCTCTACCAGCCGATCGTGGAGCTGCCGAGCGGCCTGGTCACCGGGGTCGAGGCGCTGATCCGCTGGCATCCGGTGGACCAGCCGGTGGTCTCGCCGGCCGAGTTCATCCCGGTCGCCGAGCACAGCGGCCTGATCATCGACCTGGGCGCGTGGATCCTCGACCAGGCGTGCGCCGACGCGGCGGCCTGGCAGCGGGAGCACGGCGCCGCCGGGCCGCGGGTCAACATCAACGTGTCGGCGCGGCAGTTGCTCGACCCGGACCTGCCCGGGCTGGTGGCCGGCGCGCTGCACCGGCACGGGCTCACCCCGGACCGGATCACCATCGAGATCACCGAGACCGCCGTCTTCGCCGGCGGCGCGGCCCTCGAGACGGTACGCGAACTGCGTGAGCTAGGGGTCGGTCTGGCTCTCGACGACTTCGGGACCGGGCACAGCTCGCTGACCCTGCTGCGCACCTGCCCGGTCACCACGCTCAAGGTGGACAAGTCGTTCATCGACGACCTGAACGGCACCGCCGAGCAGGAGGCGATCGCCTCGTCGCTGAGCACGATCGCCAGCACGCTCGGGCTGCGGGCGGTCGCCGAGGGTGTCGAGACCCGCGATCAGGCTGACCGTCTGCACGCGCTCGGCTACCGATACGCACAGGGCTACTACTTCGCCCGCCCCGTGCCGGCCGCCGACATCACCGCGCTGCTCACCGCACCGGTCCTCACCCCGTGACCCTCAACAACATCGACACATCGACGGGCTATAGTCCCCGGCCGTGCGCCCCCTTTTCGCCGCCAGCGACATGCACGGCCATCGTGCCGAGTTCCGGGCCGCCCTGCGCGACTCCGGGCTGATCGACAGCACCGGGGACTGGTGCGGCGCCGACGCCCGGCTGTGGGTGCTCGGCGACTACTTCGACCGCGGCCCGGACGGGATCGGGGTGGTCGACGACATCCGCCGGATCAGCGGGCAGGCCGCCGCGGCCGGCGGCGAGGTCGGCGCGCTGCTCGGCAACCACGAGGCGCATCTGCTGGCCGCGCACCGGTTCGGGGCGGCGCCGGTGCCGGGCTGGGCGGCGCGCGCCGACGGCTACTGGGGCGCCTGGATGACGCTCGGCGGCCGCGAGGACGACATGCGCCGCCTGACCGCCGAGCATCTGGCCTGGCTGCGGGCGCTGCCGGCGATGGCGCTGGTGGACGGTCACCTGCTGATGCACTGCGACAGCACCCGCTATCTGGAGTTCGGCGACACGGTCGAGGCGGTGAACAAGGCGGTCGCCGGGCATCTGGCCGGCACCGATCCGGGCGAGTGGCTGACCTTCTGCTTCCTGGTGAGCGGGCGCGGCGAGCTGCATTCGCCGGAGGCGGCCGACTTCCTTCTCGCCGCCTTCGGCGGCTCGCTCATCGTCCACGGTCACAGCACGTTGATCAGCGGGTTCGGCCTCAGCCGGGCGGAGGCGAGACGACCTTTCCGGTACGGCGGGGGCCGTGTCCTGGCCATCGACGGCGGCGTCTTCGAGGGCGGCGACCTGCTCGTCACCCGCCTGCTCTGATCGCGGTGTGGACGCCCCGCCGCGGGGTACGGTGCGGAAATGAGTTCTTCGTGTCCGGAGTGCGGGGCGCCCGGCGTGCCGCTGATCTTCGGGTTGCCGGTCGCCGAGGCCCAGGCCGCCGCCCGCCACGGGGAGCTGGCGCTGGGCGGCTGCACGATGCCGGTGCGGCCGCCGAACTGGCAGTGCCCCCGCGGCCACCGCTGGCGCGACGCGGACCAGGTCGCCTGGGACGAGCGGCTGCTGGCGGTGCTGGTCGCGCACGGCTACCCGGAGGACTGAGCCCGGCCCCCGTTCGCCGGTGGCGACCATACGGTACCGTTCTGCCGCGCCGGCTCACAGGCACCACCTTCGATGCCGGTATGTCCGCTTGTCGAAGCTGAACGGGGTACCGAGTGAAGAGACGTGGGGGTGTGATGGCCGCCTCGGCCGTCGCGCTGGTCCTCAGTGGGTGTACGTCCGACGGCGACACCGCCCGGACACCCGAGCTGGAGAGCCGGGGCACCGTGCTCACCACCGTGCAGCCGTCCCGGCAGGACCTGACCAACCAGATCAGCCTGACCGGCAAGGTGAGCATCAACCCGGTCTTCGGCATCGTGGCGCCCGCCGAGGGCGAGCTGCGGTTCACCGAGCGCCAGCCGACCACGGTCGCGGTCAGCCGGGACACCTGGGTGGCGACGGTCTGGGACGGCGACACCCCGCGCAAGGTGTACGTGCCGGAGGGCGCGATCATGGCGGGCCGGCTGATGGACGACCGTTCCCCGGTGGCCAAGGGCATGCCGGTGGTGTCCGCCCGGCACGTCGGCTACGGCATCACGGCCGACATCGACAGCGCTCAGGCGTACCGGATCTCCGGCTCGGTCAAGCAGATCAAGGCGCAGATCAAGAACGGCCCCGGCCCGTTCGACTGCGAGCCGGTGGGCACCATCGCGGCGCTGCCGGCCGGCACCTTCCCGGAGCCGGAGCCGGTGGCCACCAAACCGCCCGCGGTGAACCCGTCGGCCGCGCCCCCGGCCGGCACCGAGACCAAGGCGCCGCCCGCCGCGCCGGAGGGCTCCGAGGCGACCGGTCTGCGGCTGGTCTGCGCCGCGCCGGAGAAGGTACGGCTGATCAACGGCTCGGACGTCACCCTCGACGTGATCACCGGCCGGGCCGAGGACGTCATGGTGCTCCCGGTCGAGGCGGTCGCCGGGCTCCAGGGCAAGGGCAAGGTCGACATCGTCGGCGAGGACAAGCAGCGCCGGACGGTCGACGTGGTGCTGGGCATCTCGGACGGCAAGGTCGTCGAGATCAAGAAAGGCCTGACCGGCAAGGAGACCATCGCCGTCCCGGGGCCGAACCTGCCCGCCCCGGAGGCCGGCGAGGTGACCGGGTGACCGCGCTGATCCAGCTCACCGGGATCACCAAGGTCCTCAAGGGACAGGAACAGCCGCGGACCATCCTGGACGGGGTGAGCCTCGACGTGCACGCCGGGGAGAGCCTCGCCATCGTCGGCCGCTCCGGCTCCGGCAAGAGCACCCTGCTCAGCGTGCTCGGCCTCTTCGACCGGCCGGACCAGGGCACCTATCTGCTGTCCGGGGACGACATCAGCCGGCTGCCGGAGCGCAGGGCCGCGAAGCTGCGCAGCTCCCACTTCGGGTTCGTCTTCCAGCGGTTCTTCCTGCTCAAACACCTGACCGCGGCGCAGAACGTGGCGATGGCGCTGGTCAACGGCCAGGGCTGGCTGCCGCGCCGGCAGCGCAAGGCCCGGGTGATGCAGGCGCTCGAACAGGTCGGCATCGCGCATCTGGCGAAGAACCGGCCGGCCCGGATGTCCGGCGGCGAACAGCAGCGGGTGGCGATCGCCCGCGCCCTGGTCCGGGAGCCGCGGATCCTGCTCGCCGACGAGCCGACCGGCGCGCTGGACACCGAGACCGGCGCGCTGGTGATCGACGCCCTGCAGTCGGTCACGTCCCGTGGCTGCGCGCTGATCCTGGTCACCCACGACCGCGACCACGCCGCCCGGATGGGCCGCATCCTGCACCTGGACGCGGGCGTGCTGACCGAACAGCGGGTCCCGGCATGATCCGGTTCTCCGGGCGGGCCCGGTCCGCGCTGATCATCGGGCTGCAGGGGATCCGGTCGCGCAAGACCCGGACCCTGCTGTCGATGGTCAGCCTCTTCCTCGGCGTGCTCGCCGTCGTCGTGGTGCAGGCCGGCGCCAGCATCGCCGAGCGTGCCCTGCTCGCCGACATGGAGCTCTTCGAGGGCTTGGACGGCACCGTGGTGATGGACGTCGGCGGCACGTCGCCGCAGCTGGGCCAGGTCGTCACGGCCACCGTCGCCGGCCGTCCGGACGCGGTGGCGATGACCGGCATGCAGGCGGTCATCGGCGAGCCCGGGGTGCGGCCGGTCAACGAGGGCGGTGTGCCGCTGGACGGCTCGTGGGGCGACCCCGGACCCCCGATGACCTGCGACGAGACAGGCTGCCGGGAGTTGCCGGCCGCCGAGATCGCACCGAAGGGCCAGGCCATCGAGGTACGGCTGACCGCGCTCTCCGGCGACGTCCGGCGGTACCGGCCGTACCGTCCGCAGTCGGGCGACTGGCTCGACTTCGCCACGATGCCCTCACTGAGCCCGAGCCTGGTGCTGAACAAGGCGGCGGCGTACGGGTTCGAGAAGTACCGGGTGCCCGCCGAGATGCGCGTGCCGGGCGCGTCGGCGAACATGACCCCGCACTTCGTCGGTGTGGTCGACGACGGCGACCAGCAGCCGCGCGCCTACGTCCGGCTGGACGAGCTGAGCCACTGGGTGCCGGCCGCCAAACTGATCGACCCGAACTCCAGCGAGGTCCGGGTGCTGATGACCGCGGGCACCCCGGTCGAGCAGGTGCTGTCGGCGAAGTTGCGGGCGATCGGGGTGGAGCCGATCGTGCGTACCGTCAACTCCCGTGCGGACCAGGAGAAGGAGCTGGCCCTGATGCGGCTGGTCTTCCTGGCGATGGCCGGCCTGGTGCTGCTGATCGGTGTCGCCGGGATCCTCAACGTCGGCCTGGCCACTGTCGGCGAGCGGGTCGAGGAGTTCGCGCTGCGCCGGGCGGTCGGCACGCCACGTACCCTGCTGGCCGGCATCGTGCTGGCCGAGACGCTGATCACCGGCCTGCTCACGGCGGCCCTGGCGATCGGGGTGAGCGTGCTCGGGATGAAGGCGCTGGTGACGTTCGCCGGCAGCTCGCAGCCGTTCCTGCAGGGCATGCAGTTCCCCTGGGACGCCGGGGTGGCCGGGGTGATCGCCGGTCTGGTCGCGGGGGTGCTCGGCGGTTTCGTCCCGGCCGTCCGCGCGGCCGGGATCCCGATCGCCACCGTCATGCGGGCGTAGCCCCGGCCGTCCCGGCGCCGGGGCGGGGTTTCCCGCCCCGGCGCGCGGGGTCAGCCGGCGACGCGGGCGACCCTGTCTCGCACGGCGTCCAGCCCGGCCGCCTGCGTGACGATCGCCTGATATCCGAGTTCGGTGACGGCCTTGTCGGTACGCAGCGTGCAGGTCTGCTCCAGGAACCACCGTGCCGGTACGGGGATCACGTCAGCCGCGGTGCCGGCGTCCATGTCGGGGATGGCGGCGTCCACCCCGTAGATCGCGAAGTTCTCCTCCAGGAAGTCGCGGAGGCTGACGCGGTGCTGGTCGGTGACGAAGTAGGCCTGACCCGGCCGGCCGTGCCGCCATCCGAGGACGAGTCCCTCGACGGCGTTGTCGACGAACGTGACATCGGTGAGGTGCCGGCCGCCGTCGATCCAGGCGAACCGGCCGTTGCGGGCGGCATCCACCAGTCCCTCGACGAGCGAGCTCTCCGGCCCCCAGACGAACCGCGGCCGGATCGACACGGTGGTGAAGCCCGGCCCGTCCGCGGCCAGGACCAACGCCTCGGCCTGCGCTTTCGTCGCGCAGTACGCGGCTTCGGAGTCCGGTCGCAGCGGCGCGCTCTCGTCCACGTCGACCAGTGGTGTCCCGGCCAGGAGCGCCGCTTCGCTGCCGCAGTGCACGAAGCGGGCCACTCCGGCCTGCCGGGCAGCCTGCAGCGCGGCCCGCGTGCCACCCACCGTGATCAGCTCCTGCCGCTCCCGGTCAGCGGTGATGTCGGTCTCCGCGGCCAGGTGGAACAGCACCTCGCTGCCCTCCACGCCGGTGCGCCACGTCTCGGGATCGGTCAGGTCACCGTGCACCGGCTCGGCGCCCAGCCCGGCCACGACGCCGGCGGACGCGGCACTGCGGACGAGGACCCGGACCGCGTGCCCGTCGGCCAGCAGGCGGCGAACCAGTCGCCGGCCGATGAAGCCGGAACCGCCGGTGATGAAGGTCTGTGCCATGTCGTTCTCCTCGGTCGTGACGATCTCCGCCTGGTTCCAGCAATCGGCGGCCGCCCCGGCTTCCCTCCGGAACAGTTATCTTTCGACTGCTTCCGATAAGATTTTCGAATGGCTACGTTGCGTGCCCTGGAGTGTCTGGTGGCGGTCGCGGACACCGGGTCGATCACCGATGCCGCCCGGCTGCTGCACTCGTCACAGCCCGCGGTGTCACAACAGATCGCCGCGCTGGAGCGCGAGACCCGCACTGCCCTGCTGCGCCGGGAGGCACGGGGTGTCACGCTCACCCCGGCCGGGCGCGCGGCCCTCGCGGAGGCGCGGCGGGCGATCGACGCAGCCGCGTCAGCGGTGCGCTCGGCCCGGGCCACGGGTGAGGCGGAGGGCGGATCACTGCGCCTGGCCTGCGCGCAGAGCCTGACCGTCCCGTTGCTCGCGCCGGTGATCCGCGCCTGGCACCGGCATCACCCGCGGGTGGCGATCAGCATCCGGGAGGCGGTCAGCCCCGACGGCCTGTTCGGTCCCGCCGACGGCGAGGCCATCGACGTCTTCGTGCTGCCCGGTCCGGTGGACGGCCGTTTCACCACCACGGTTCTCGCCGAGGAGGAGATCGTGGTGACCGCGCCGCGAGGTCATCGGCTGGCCGCGGCCGGAGCGGTGACCCTGGCCGAGCTCGACGGCGCCGACCTGGTGCACTTCGCGCCGGACAACAGCCTGAGCGACTGGCTCGACCGGTCGCTCAGCGCGGCCGGTGTTCGCCTGAGGCCGGTGGTGAGAACGTCGGTGACCTCTGCGGCGCCCCAGCTCGCGGCGGCCGGCCTCGGGATCGCGATCAGCCCGGTCAGTGCCGTCAGCGCCGGCTTTCCCGGCGTGGTCCGCTCCTTCTCGCCACGATGGACCCGCCGGCTGGTCGCGGCGACGCCGGGAGAGCCCGATCCGCTCGCCGCCCGGTTCATCGCCGATCTGCGGACGCGCGGTGTGCGGGTGCCCCGTGATGTGCGGGCCCAGCTGGGCGATGACGCGCCCTGAATCGATCACCGTCATCGCCCGGGTCGCCGGCAGACCGTGCCGACTTCGGTGGAAATAGTCCGAACTCGCGCGATCGAACAGTGAAGACGGACAATTCAATAAGCGGGGTGGAACGACAAGAACCACGTTGTTATCGTCAACATTTGTTCCGTGAATTGATCATCTGAATTCATACCGCCGGGGGCTCCGCCATGCACAGACGTTCTTTCGTGACCTTGACCGCGGCGGGCCTCGGCTCGCTGCTGGCGGGCTGCGGCAAGGACGAGGAGCCCGGCGGTGTGGACCTGCGCAACCCCCCGAAGGGCCCGATCGTCCTCGGCTTCTCCCAGGTCGGCGCGGAGGGCGGCTGGCGCCGGGCGAACACCGCCTCGATCCGGAAGGCGGCCGTGCGCAACCGGATCGACCTGAACTTCAAGGACGCCGGGGGCGACCCGAAGAAGCAGATCGCCGACGTCCACTCGTTCATCGACGCCCGCGTCAGCGTGATCGCGTTCGCCCCGGTGGTCGAGACCGGCTGGGGCGAGGTGCTGCGCCGGGCCCGCGACGCGAGGATCCCGGTGGTGCTGACCGACCGGCTGATCGACGAGACGGACACCTCGCTGTGGGCCAGCTCGATCGGCGCCGAGTTCGCCTCCGAGGGCAACCTGGCCGCCATCTACCTGGAGAACGACTACGCCGGCACCACCGGGACGGTGAACGTCGTGGAGATCCTCGGCGCGAACGGGGCCACCCCGACGAAGCTGCGGGCCGAGGGCTTCGCCGCGACCGCCGCCAAGACCGGCCGCCTCAACATCGTCGACCAGGCGACCGGCGACTGGACGAAGGACGGCGGCAAGGCCGCCATGCGCGAGCTCCTGGAGCGCAACAAGCGCATCGACGCCGTCTTCGCACAGAACGACGACATGGGATTGGGCGCTGTGATCGCTCTCGAAGCGGCCGGAAAGAAACCGGGATCAGCGCCGAAAATCGTCACCGTCGACGGCACGAAAGCGGCGCTTCAGGGCCTCGCCGACGGCAAACTCACCTATGTGATCGAATGCAGCCCGGAGATCGGCGAGCCACTCATGTCGGTGGTCGTCGACCTGTTCCACGGCGGGCGCGTGCCGAAACGGATCCCGTCCGAGAAGGCGGTCTTCGACGCGGAGACCGCCGCGGAGGCCCTGCTCGACCGCACCTACTGAGGCCGGCAGGGCTCCGCGCCGGACATCAGTCGCCGACGGCCTTGAACAGCGCCGCGACCTCGGCCGCCGACAGGTGCCGGAAACCACCGGGCCGCAGGTCGCCGAGGCGGATCGGGCCGACCGCGGTCCGGATCAGCCGGGTCACCGGGTGGCCGACGGCGTCCATCATCCGCCGGACGATGTGCTTGCGGCCCTCGTGCAGCACGATCTCCACCTGCGCGGTCTTGCCGATCGCGTCGACCAGCCGGAACGAGTCGACCTTGGCCGGGCCGTCCTCCAGCTCGACACCGGCCTGCAGGGCCCGGCCGACACTGCGCGGCAGCGGGCCGACCACCTCGGCCAGGTAGGTCTTGTTGATCTCATATGACGGGTGCATCAGCTTGTGCGCGAGCCCGCCGTCGTTGGTGAACAGCAGCAGCCCCTCGGAGTCGGCGTCGAGCCGGCCCACGTGGAACAGCCGCTGCTCGAAGTTAGCGCCGAGGAAGTCGGCCAGCTCGGTGCGGCCCTTCTCGTCGTCGAGGCTGGAGACGACGCCGCGCGGCTTGTTCAGCGCCACGTAGACGAGCTTGGTGTTGGTGATCACCCGCTGCCCGTCGACGTGGATCTCCGCCGTGGCGGGGTCGACCTTGTCGCCGAGTTTGGCGACCCGGCCGTTGACGGTGACGCGCCGCCGGAAGATCAGGTCTTCGCAGGCGCGCCGGGATCCAACACCGGCCGCCGCCAGGACTTTCTGGAGGCGTTCGGCGGTGTCAGCCTGAGGCATCGAGCACTTCTTCCACATCGTCGGGCAGGAACGGGGCGAGCGGCGGCAGCTGGTCGACCGAGTTGAGGCCCAGCTTCTCGAGGAACAACGGCGTCGTCCGGTACAGGTATGCCCCGGTTTCCGGCTCGGTGCCGACCTCCTCGATCAGGCCGCGAGTGACCAGCGTACGCATGACCCCGTCACAGTTCACACCGCGGATGGCCGAGATGCGGGATCGGGTGACCGGCTGTTTGTAGGCGACCACGGCGAGTGTCTCCAGGGCGGCCTGGGTGAGCCGCACCGACTGGCCGTCGAGAACGAACCGCTCGACGTACGCCGCGTACTCCGGGCGGGTGTAGAGCCGCCAGCCGCCGGCCACCCGCCGCAGGTCGATCCCGTGACCGGCCGCCGTGTACCGCGCCGACACGTTCTCCAGCGTCCGCGCGATCCGCTCCACCGGCTGCTCCATGACCTGCGCCAGCTGCAACTCGCCCACCGGCTCGTCGACGACCAGCATGATCGATTCGAGAGCGGCGGCCAGCTCGGCGTCGTCCATCAGCACGCCGGCGGGGGTACGGGCGACGCTGTCGGCGACCGCGGGAACGTCGCCCCGCGGCCTCCGCGGCTGTGCCGGCACCGTGGCCACCACGACCGGCTCGGGCTCCGGCTCCCCCCGTGTGATCTCCGGCTCGGTCCCGGCCACCGCCGCCACAGGCTCCGCCGCCATAGGCTCCGCCGCCACCTCAGCTTCAGCCCCGACCTCGACCTGATCCTCGGGCTCGGTGATGATCGAGGCCACCGGCGCCACCCCGGCCTCGACCTGATCCTCGGGCTCCGTCGCGACCGCGGCCACCGGCGCCACCTCGGGCTCGGCTGCGGGCTCCGCCCCGATCACCGGCTCAACGTCAGCGACCGCCCCGGGCTCGGCGAGCGCCCCGGGCTCGGCGAGCGCCCCGGGCTCGGCGAGCGCCCCGGGCTCGGCGACCGGCCCGGCCTCAGCAAGCGGCTCGGGCTCGAAGCCGGCCTCGGCAGCCGCCTCCGCCTCGGCCTGGTACTCGCGATCGGGCTCCCGTCGCCGCTCCCACGGCGGCACCCACGCCGCCGCCTGGGCGGCCAGCGACTCCGGACGCTCCTCGCTGCTCACGATGTCTCCTCCACGGCCGCCGGGGCCTCGTCGTCACCCGTGCCAAGATCGCCATCAGCGGCGTCCGAGTCAAGCCGCGCGGCCGCGGGATCGTCCGAACCGGTGTCGTCCTCGGCCGGTTTGCTGCCCTCGTAGTCGTCGACGTCCAGCTCGACGTCGCTGTCGCCGCCGATCCACCGGACGGTCAGCTCGTCGAGGGAGACCGGTTGCTCGAAGTCGATCAGCCCTTCGCGGTAGAGCTCCAGCAGGGCCAGGAACCGGGCCACCACCTCGAGCGTGTTCTCGCAGTCGGCGACGAGCAGGCTGAACGTGGCCACCCCGGCCCGGCGCAGCCGATCACGCAGCAGATTGGCATGCTCACGGACACTGACCCGCACCTGGTGGATGTGCGCGATGGAGACCTGCGGCGGCCCCGGCTTGGGCAGGAAACTCTTCAGCGCCAGCTTCAGCAGGCGCTCCGGGCCGATGCCCAGCACCAGCTCGGGGAGCGCGTCCGCGTACCGCTGCTCGAGGGTGACCATCCGCGGCCAGCGACGCGCCCCGGTGGCCTCGAGCTCCGCGATGTGCGCGGCGGCCTCCTTGAACGCCTTGTACTGCAGGAGCCGGGCGAACAGCAGGTCACGCGCCTCCAGCAGGGCCAGGTCCTCCTCGTCCTCCACCTCGGCGGCGGGCAGCAGCCGGGCCGCCTTGAGGTCCAGCAGGGTCGCCGCGACCAGCAGGAACTCGCTGGTCTCGCCGAGATCCCAGTCGTCGCCCATGGCCCTGATGTAGGCGATGAAGTCGTCGGTGACCTGATGCAGCGCGATCTCGGTGACGTCCAGCTTGTGCTTGCCGATCAGCTGCAGCAACAGGTCGAACGGGCCGGTGAAGTTGTCCAGCCGGACGGTGAATCCGCTGGTCTCGATCTCCACGCCGGCGGACACGACGACCGGGACGGCGTCGCCTGCGTCCGGAGGCGGCGGGACGGGCTCTTCAAGCACGTGCCGACCGTAGACCATGCCTGTGACGAGTTCCTCCGGGTGCACGCTCTTCCAACGTCACAAGCGGAGGCAGGGTTGCTCCGCGCACGGGTTACCGGCCGGTTACATTTCCGCACGATCCCGGTTACGCTGCGGCGATGCGGTCACTGATCTCACCCCGGCTGCTTCTTCGCGAGTGGGAGGAGAAGGACATCGACTTCCTCCTCGACATGTACTCGCGATGGGAGGTGGCACGGTTTCTCGGCTCGGCGCCACGGGTGCTGACCGGGCGCGACGACGCGGTCGCGACGCTCACCCGCTGGCGGTCGCGGCAAGACGACGTGCACACGATCTGGGCGATCCAGGACCGGGCGACCGGCCACCTGCTGGGGACGGCGCTGCTGGTCCCGCTCCTCGCCTCCGGCGAGACCCTGCAACCGTGCGACGAGACCGAGATCGGCTGGCATCTGCACCCCAACGCCTGGGGCAAGGGGTACGCCACGGAGGCGGCCAACGCGGTGATGGCCTACGCGGCCCGTTCCGGAATCGAGACGGTGCTGGCGGTGACCTACCCGGAGAACACGGCCTCGCAGGCGGTCTGCCGCCGGCTGGGAATGCGCCATCTGGGCCGGACCGACAGGTATTACAACGCGACCTTCGAGCTGTTCACGAACGCGTCCTGAAACGGGCCGCCGCGCTGTCCGGCCCGGCGGCCCGGCAGATCACTTCTTCTTGTCCTTCTTGGCCTTCTTCTCGGCCTTGGCGGGAGCCTCGACGGCGACCGGCGCCTCGACGACCGGCTCGGCCACGACGGCCTTCTTGGCCTTCTTCACCTTGGCCGGAGCCTCGGCGGGGGCCTCGACGGCGACCGGCGCCTCGACGGCCTTCTTGGCCTTCTTGACCTTCTCGGCCTTCACCGGCTCAACCGGCGCAGCCTCGACCTTCTCCGCCTTCTTGGCCTTTTCCTTGGTCTTCGCCACGTCGGCCTCCTTTCGCAGATGTACCTCACGCGGACCCGGCCGGCGCGCGTGTGTGGACGCGACTATAGACATCGCCGCGAAATCTGGAGGTCGTGATACCGAAGTGAGATGTTCACCATTCCGTTTTCTGGTTGATCGCTCACAGCCGTCCACACAACGGGAAAGCCGGGAGCCGCACGCAATTGCGACTCCCGATGACAGACGTCGACGGCCGGCCGATGTGGACGGTGCTGGTCAGTCCTCCCGGCTGAACAGGACCGCGCAGTCGATCGCGCGGCGCCAGCGGGCGTACTCCCGCTCCCGGCGGCCGGAGTCCAGTGTGGGCCGCCACCGGCCCGCGGAGTGCCGGTTGGCGCGCAGGTCACGCAGGTCCGACCAGTAGCCGACGGCCAGCCCGGCCGCGTAGGCGGCGCCCAGCGACACCGTCTCGGCGACCATCGGGCGGACCACCGGCACCTGCAGGAAATCGGCGACGATCTGCATCAGCAGGTTGTCCGCGGTCATCCCGCCGTCCACGTTGAGCGCGGTCAGGGCCAGCCCGGAGTCGGCGTTCATGGCGTCGACCACGTCCCGGGTCTGCCAGCCGGTCGCCTCCAGCACGGCCCGCGCCAGGTGCCCCTTCGTGATGTACGAGGTGAGCCCGACGATCACGCCGCGGGCCTCGCTGTGCCAGTACGGCGCGTACAGCCCGGAGAACGCCGGCACGATGTAGCAGCCGCCGTTGTCGGCGACCGAACCGGCCAGGGTCTCGATCTCCGAGGCGGTGCCGATCAGCCCGAGCCCGTCGCGCACCCACTGCACCAGCGAACCGGCGATCGCGATCGAGCCCTCCAGCGCGAAGACCGGCCGCTCGTCGCCGATCCGGTAGCCGACCGTGGTGATCAGCCCGTGGCCGGAGCGGACCGGGGTGGCGCCGGTGTTCATCAGGAGGAATCCGCCGGTGCCGTAGGTGCACTTGGCCTCGCCCGGCTCGAAACACGTCTGCCCGAACAAGGCCGCCTGCTGGTCACCGATGGCCGCCGCGATCGGGACTCCGGGAAGGACGGCGCCGGCTGTCCCGTACACCTCGGAAGATGATCTTATCTCTGGCAGCATGACCCTCGGGATGCCGAAGAGCTGCAGCAACTCGTCGTCCCAGTCCAGGGTGGAGAGGTTCATCAGCATCGTGCGGCTGGCGTTGGTGACGTCGGTGATGTGCAGGCCGCCGGTCAGGTTCCAGATCAGCCAGCTGTCCATCGTGCCGAAGAGGACGTCGCCCCGCTCGGCGCGATCCCGGAGGCCGTTGTCGAGCAGCCACTGGATCTTGGTGGCGGAGAAGTAGGTGGCCGGCGGCAGCCCTGTCCGGCTCCGCACGAAATCCGGGTCGATGGTGGAGACGTCGGTCCGCGTGTCCTGCCAGACGATCGCCGGCGCCACCGGCACACCGCTCGCACGATCCCACAGGACCACGGTCTCCCGCTGGTTCGCGATGCCGATCGCGGCCACCTCGGACGGGTCCACGTCGGCCAGCACCTTCCGGATCAGCCGCTGCAGGTCACGCCAGATCCGGGCCGCGTCGTGCTCCACCCACCCCGGCCGCGGATACGACTGCGGATGCTCGGTCCGCACCGCCGACACCACCGTCGCCCGCCGATCGAACAGGATGCACCGCGTCGACGTCGTCCCCTGGTCCACCGCCAGCACATAGCTCATGATCCGGCCACGTCCCGTCCTCGCACCGGTCTCATGATCCGGCCACGTCCCGGGAGATCGATCGGGCGGCTGCCACCACGTGATCGACCAGCGCCGGACGGGCCAGCCGCCGGGTGTCGGTCAACCGCTCCACCGGCCCGGCGATCCCCACCGCGCCGACCACGAGACCGCCGGACGTGCGCACCGGCGCGGCGATCCCGGCGAGCCCGGGCCGCCACTCCTCCACCGACAACCCCCAGCCGCGGGCGCGGGTCTCGGTCAGCGTCCGGGCGAGAGCACGGCGGTCGGTCACTGTCCTGCGGGTGTACGGCTCCAGCCCGCCCGCCACCACCGATGCCTCAGCGGCCGCCGAGTAGGCGAGCAGAACCTTGCCCAGCGCGGTGGCGTGCGGCGGGAGCCGGACCCCGGTGTCCAGCGACTGGGCCGAGTCGTCCGGCCGGAACACGTGGTGCACCACGAGGACCCGGCCGTCGTCGAGCACCCCCAGCCGGACCTCCTCACCACTGCGCGACGCCAGCGCGTCGGCCCAGTTCAGCGCCCGCCCGCGCAGCTCGTTGGCGTCGATGCCGGCCGAGCCGAGATCGAGCAGGCCGCGGCCGAGCCGGTAGCGGGCGGTACGCGTGTCCTGCTCGACGAACCCGACGTGCTCCAGGGTCCGCAGGATGCTGTGCGCGGTGGATTTCGGCAGGCCGAGCGCGTCGGCGACCTCCTTGACGCGCAGCCGGTCCGGCCCGGCCGCGAGCAGGCGCAACACGGCCGACGACCGCTCGATCGACTGGATCAGCCCAGGCACGTGCGACATTGTCGCACGCAGTCCGTTGCCGCACCCCTGAACGCCTCTTAACGTCCCGGACGTCGAGGACAGGAGGCACTTGTGGCGCGGTACGTCGGGGCGATCGATCAGGGCACCACCAGCACACGGTTCATGATCTTCGACCGGGCCGGTCGGGAGATCGGCCGTCACCAGCTGGAACACCGGCAGATCCAGCCGCGGGCCGGCTGGGTCGAGCACGATCCCGCGGAGATCTGGGAGAACACCCTCAAGACCATCGCGGTGGCGCTCGCCGACACCGGGCTCTCCCCGGCCGACCTGGCCGCGGTCGGGATCACCAACCAGCGCGAGACCGTCGTGCTCTGGGACCGGGCCACCGGCACGCCCGTCGCCCCGGCGATCGTGTGGCAGGACACCCGTACCGATTATCTGATCCCGGCCATCGACGCCGAGTTCGTGAAGAGCCGGACCGGACTGCCACCGGCGACCTACTTCTCGGCCACAAAGATCCAGTGGCTGCTGGACAACGGTCTGCGCGACCGGGCCGAGCGGGGCGAGATCCTCTTCGGCACGATCGACAGCTGGCTGATCTGGAACCTCACCGGCGGCCTGCACATCACCGACGTCACCAACGCCAGCCGGACCATGCTGATGGGTCTGGAGTCGCTGGACTGGGACCCGGCGCTGCTCGAACTGTTCGGGATCCCGCGGGCCATGCTGCCGGAGATCCGGTCGTCGGCCGAGGTCTACGGGACGGCGGAGGCCGTACTCCCGGGGGTGCCGATCGCGGCGGCCATCGGTGACCAGCAGGCGGCCTTGTTCGGGCAGACGTGTTTCGAGCCGGGCGAGGCCAAGTGCACCTACGGCACCGGCGGATTCCTGCTGATGAACACCGGCACCACCCCGGTCCGCTCCGGCCACGGGCTGATCACCACGGTCGGCTACCGCTTCGGGACCGACGCCCCGGTCTTCGCCCTCGAAGGCTCGATCGCCGCCTGCGGCGCCGCCATCCAGTGGCTGCGTGACCAGCTCGGCGTCCTGGAGACGGCCGGCGACAGCGAGACCCTGGCCGGGCAGGTCGACGACAGCGCCGGCGTCTGCTTCGTGCCGGCCTTCTCCGGCCTGTTCGCGCCCTACTGGCGGCCGGACGCCCGCGCCGCCATCGTCGGGCTGTCCCGCTTCCACACCGCCGCCCACATCACCCGGGCCGCCCTCGAAGCCATCTGCTACCAGACCCGCGACGTCGTCGAGGCGATGGCGCAGGACTCCGGGACCGCCCTGGACTGCCTCCAGGTCGACGGCGGCGTCACCGCCAACGCGCTCTGCATGCAGTTGCAGGCCGACATCCTCGGGGTCCCGGTCAGCCGGCCGGCCGTCGCCGAGACCACCGCGCTCGGCGCCGCCTACGCGGCCGGGCTGGCCGTCGGGTTCTGGGACTCCCTGGACGACCTGCGCGCCAACCGGCACGAGGACCGGCGCTGGCAGCCGTCCTGGCCGGCGGCCCGGCGCACCGAAGGCATCACCCGATGGAGAGCGGCCATCGACCGCACCCTCGACTGGGTCAGCGTCGGCTGACCCGCTGGAAAAGAGGATCAGAATGAAAACCGGAGTGATCTCGCCCCAGGCCCGTGCCAAGGCCCTCGAAGCCATGTCGTCCGGCCCCGAGCTGGACGTCCTGGTCGTCGGCGCCGGTGTGGTCGGCGCCGGGTCGGCGCTCGACGCCGCCACCCGTGGCCTCTCCGTCGGCCTCCTCGAAGCCCGCGACTTCGCCAGCGGCACCTCCAGCCGGTCCAGCAAGCTCATCCACGGCGGCCTGCGCTACCTGGAGATGCTCGACTTCAGCCTGGTCCGGGAGGCGCTGCGGGAGCGCGGCCTGCTGATCCAGCGACTCGCCCCGCACCTGGTCCGGCCGGTGCCGTTCCTCTACCCGCTACAGAAACGCGCCTGGGAACGCCTGTACGTCGGCGCCGGCGTGGCCCTCTACGACATCCTCGCCCTCTCCGGCGGCGGCGCGGGTGTGCCCGTGCACCGGCACCTGAGCCGGGTCGAGGCCCTCAAGGCGTTCCCGTCGCTGCGCCCGGAGACCCTGGTCGGCGCGATCCGCTACTACGACGCGCAGGTCGACGACGCCCGGCACACCATGTTCCTGGTCCGCACCGCTGTCGCCAACGGCGCGCACGTCGCCTCCCGCACCGAGGTCACCGGTTTCCTCCGGGAGGGCCGCCGGGTCGTCGGCGTCCGCGCCCGCGACCTGGAGACCGGCGCCGAACTGGAGATCCGCGCCCGCACCGTGATCAACGCGACCGGGGTGTGGACCGGTGACAGCCAGGCGCTGCTCACCGGCGAGCACGGCGAGTTCACCGTCACCGCGAGCAAGGGGATCCACCTGGTGGTGCCGCGCGACCGGATCGCCGGCCGCACCGGCATGATCCTGCGTACGGCCACCAGCGTCCTGTTCGTGATCCCCTGGGACCAGCACTGGATCATCGGGACCACCGACACCAAGTGGGATCTGGACAAATCCGACCCGGCGGCGTCCGGCAAGGACGTCGACTACCTGCTCGACGAGGTCAACAAGGCGCTCGCCGTGCCGCTGACCCGCGACGACGTGCAGGGTGTCTACGCCGGCCTGCGGCCACTGCTGTCGGCCGAGGCGTCCAGCACCGCGAAACTGTCCCGCGAGCACGCCGTCGGCAACCCGGTGCCCGGCATGATCGTGGTGGCCGGGGGCAAGTACACGACGTACCGGGTGATGGCCAAGGACGCCGTCGACGCCGCCGTCCGGGAACTGTCCGCCCGCGTCCCCGCCTCCTGCACCGACCAGGTCCCGCTGCTCGGCGCCGACGGCTACCGGGCCGCGTGGAACCGGCGCGCCGCCCTGGCCCGCGAGTCCGGCCTCACCGTCACCACGATCGAAAACCTGCTGCGCCGGTACGGCACGCTGGTCGACGAGGTGCTGTCCCTGATCGAGGCCGACCCGTCCCTCGGCCGGCCCCTGGACGGCGCCCCCGGCCACCTGCGCGCCGAGATCCTCTACGCGGCCAGCCACGAGGGCGCCCGGCACCTCGACGACGTGCTGTCCCGGCGTACCCGGATCGCTTTCGAGACCCCCGACCGCGGTGTCGCCGCGGCCCGCGCCGCCGCCACCCTGATCGCCCCGGTCCTGGGCTGGTCGGAGGCCGACACCCTCCGGGAGGCCGAGGCCTACGAGTCCCACGTGATCGCCGAGCTGGCCGCCCAGCAGCAGCCCGACGACGCCACCGCCGACGCCGCCCTCCGCCGCACCACCCTGGCCACCGCCGCCTGATCGAGAGGCTCCGGCGTGCGAGGGGGCACGCCGGAGCACTCCTGTCGCCGGCCGGCTCCCAGGGCCGTCCCCGCGGTCCGGCGGCAGCCCTGGTGACCAGCCGGCCGGATCGGCTCGCGACAGCGGCTAGCCTCGGTCGGCCCGGGAACGGGCTTCGCTTCCGGCCGGGCCGCGCGGGCGTGGGAGCGGGCGCCTGGCCGGGGCCAGTGGCGGACGGCCGGCATGGGTGGTGGTGCCGAGGGCGAAGGCGATCGTGGCGACCACGGTGACGGCGCCGCACAGCAGCAGGGTGCCGGTGTAGCCGAGCAGGGAGACCGCGCCGCCGCCGACGATGCCGGCCAGGACCATGCCGGCGGTGCTGGCGTTGGCGAACAGGGTGGTGGCCCGGCCGGTGGCGGGGGCCATCGTGTCCTGGAACCAGCGGATGCCCGCCGCGCCGACGACGGCTATCGCGATGCCTCGGACCACCTGGCCGGCCGCCAGCAGGATCATGTCGTCGGCCAGGACGGTGAGGGCGAAGAAGAACACGAAGCCGCCCATGCCGGTGAGGATGACCAGGCGCTGGCTGATGTGGGCGGGGACCGCGGCGAGCAGCAGGGCGGCGATGACCTCGACGGCGGCGCAGACGCTGAACAGGACGCCGACGGCCGCGTCGTCCTGGGCCAGCTCGCCGGTGACGAACAGGGGCATGACCACCGAGGCGGCGAACATCGCGGTGAAGAAGAGGGTGACGCCGACCGTCGGCAGGACGGTGGTGCCTCTCGGCCGGCGGGTGTCGGGCCGGTCGTCGGCGACCGCCGATGGGTGGGGCGGGCCGGGACGGGGGACGGCGATCAGCACCCAGACGGCGGCCACGGCCAGGACCACGGCGGCGGAGCGCGGGATGGCGGGGAACCCGGCGACGGCACGGACCGCGGCGCCGATCAGCGGGCCGGCCGCCCAGGCCAGCGACCACACCGAGCGCAGCAGGGCCACCGAGCGGCCGGCCGCCGAGCCGTCGCCGAGCAGGTGCCGGCCCAGGGCGAAGAGCTGGGGGAACGCCGCCGCCAGCGCGCCGAGCAGGGTGACGGCGAGCAGGAGGAAGAGGGGGTACGACCGGATCAGCGGCATCAGCCAGAGGGCGACGCCACCGCACAGCATGGACACGGCCGCGTACAGGCGGGAGGGCCGCCGGTCGAAGCCGCGCCCGGCCAGCCACGCGATCATGATGCCGGCCGCGCCGTGGACGGACACGAAGACGCCGGTCTCCAGTGGGGTCAGACCGGCGTAGTCGGTCACGAACAGGACGAAATAGGAGCCGACCATCGAATCGGCCACGCCGAGCAGCAGCACAGCGACAGCCAGTGATATCGACATCGCTCAAACATTAACCGCGGTGGCGGAGAAAAACAGCAGGGCGACCGGCCGTACGGCACGGAAACCGCGGGACGGAGCCGGTCTCAGACCCAGATTCGCAGGAAGAGGACACCGAGGAAGTCGATGACCCGCAGCAGGATCGGGTAGTTGAGGGGAAAGAACCCACACGCCAGCAGGACCAGCGCGCCGATGTTCTTGTCCTCGAACCAGAGCCGTAGCCAGGCCGTGCTCGGGCCCGGCTTGCGCAGCGCGTTGTACATGATGCCGAAACCGTCCAGCGGCGGGATCGGGATCAGCGCCAGAAGGCCGAACGTGAGCAGCCCGACGCCCAGCGACAGCACGATCTGCCCACCGGCGGCCAGCGGCTGGAACCCGCGCAGGATCACGCCGGGCGGCAGGCCCAGCCATTCGGCCGGAAAGAACAACGCATACCCGGCGATGAGCAGCTCACCGGCGAGGATGCAGGCGACCGGCCCGGCGGCGAAGACCGCGGCGGCCCGGCCACGGCCACGCCAGCGGGGCACCTCGTCGACGGTCACCTGCCGGCCCCAGCCCATCCCGCCGATCGCCGCGGACACAGCGCCGAACGGGTCGATGTCGTGGCGCAGACTGAACCGCATCGGCGGGCGGCCGTCACCGAGCCCGACGACACGGGCCGTGAACCTCATGGCCACGGTCCGCAACGCCAGGCCGAGCAGGAAGGCGACGACCAGGGCGACGAACGCCACGGGTTCGCCGAGAGCGAAGAGCACGGTACGGGAACCTAGCCTCGATCTGCCTGGGCGGCGATGACCTCGCGAGCGAGTTGACGGTAGTTACGCGCGCCGGACGACGCAGGGTCCAGCGTAGTGATCGGCGCGCCGGCCACGGTCGACTCGGGGAACTTCACCGTCTTGGTGATGACCGTCTGGTACACCTTGTCGCCGAACGCCTCGACCACACGCTGCAGAACCTGACGGCAATGCGTGGTACGCGAGTCATACATCGTGGCGAGGATGCCCTCGAGCTCGAGATCGAAGTTGAGCCGCTCCCGCACCTTGTCGATGGTGTCGAGGAGCAGCGCCACTCCGCGGAGGGAGAAGAACTCACACTCCAGGGGGATGAGCACACCGTGCGCGATGGTCAGCGCGTTGATCGCCAGCAGGCCCAGCGAGGGCTGGCAGTCGATCAGGATGAAGTCGTACTCCTTACGGACCGAGCGCAGCGCCCGGGCCAGCGCCATCTCCCGCGCGACCTCGTTGACCAGCTGGATCTCGGCGGCCGACAGGTCGATGTTGGCGGGCAGCAGGTGCAGACCGGCCACGTCGGACTTGATGATGACGTCCTCGGTGCTGACGTCGTCCTGCATGAGCAGGTTGTAGACGCTCAGGTCGAGGTTGTGCGGGTTGACGCCCAGCCCCACCGAGCAGGCGCCCTGCGGGTCGAAGTCGACGAGGAGGACCTTGCGCCCATACTCCGCCAGCGCGGCGCCCAGGTTGATGGTGGTCGTCGTCTTGCCGACACCACCCTTCTGGTTGGCCAGCGCGATGATGCGGGCCGGGCCGTGCCGGTCCTTCGGCATCGGCTCGGGGATGGGCCGGCGCATCGTGTAGGCCGTGGGGTCCGCGGGACCCAGGTCGGCGCCGAGGTCCAGCGAGTTCTGCTGTTCCCGGAGAGTGGAGGTCCAAGCCTCTGCGCGCTCGCCGTTCCCTGACATGTTCCTCGCCCCCCTTCGACTCGCAGCCGGAGCCGATGCCCGACTGTACGCCACCCGCCCCGCCCCGAAAGGGTTCAGCCGTTCGGCGTGTCGCGCCTACGCATCCATAGCCTCTAACGAGCCCGCGGGTGTGCGGTCGCGTACACCTCACGAAGGCGTTCGACGGTCACCAGGGTATACACCTGCGTCGTGGTGACCGAGGCGTGTCCCAGCAGTTCTTGCACCACCCGTACGTCGGCTCCACCATCGAGCAGATGCGTCGCGTACGAGTGACGCAGCGTGTGCGGGCTCACCGCGTACGGGCCGTCGACGGGCAGGCCCACGGCCAGGGCACAGCGGTGCAGGACCGTCCACGCGCTCTGCCGCGACAGCCGCCCCCCGCGGGCGTTCAGAAACACGGCGGGCGTGCCCCGGCCCGACTCGGCCAGCGAGGGCCTGGCCCGTACCAGATAGGCCTGCAACGCGGCCCGCGCGTAACCGCCGACCGGGACCAGCCGCGTGCGCCCGCCCTTGCCCCGCAGGATCACCCCGGGATCGGTCTCCAGCTCCAGGTCGTCGATGTCGGCGCCGACCGCCTCGGAGATCCGCGCGCCGGTGCCGTAGAGGAACTCCAGCAGCGCCCGGTCGCGCAGGCCGAGCGGCGACTCCGGGTCGGGGACTGCCAGCAGCCGGCCGACCTGGTCGGTGTCCAGGGCCTTGGGCAGGCGTTTCGGCGGTGCGGGTGGCCGTACCTCCGAAGCCGGGTCCTGGGCCGCCAGCCGCTCCCGGACCGCGAACCGGTGCAGCCCGCGGACCGCCGAGATGGCGCGCGCCGCGGACGCCGACGCCAGGCCCTCCTCGCGCAGCCGGGCCAGGTGCCCGGTGACGTGCGCCGGCCGCACGTCACTGAGATCCTCGACACCCTCGGCGGCCAGCGCTTCGGCGTAGCGGTCCAGGTCGCGCCGATAGGACGCGAGCGTGTTGCGGGACAGGCCGCGCTCGACCGTGAGGTGGTCCAGATAGCTCTTGATCGCCCGGTTCAGGCTCAGCGCAGCACCTCCGTCAACGGTATCGAGGGCAGCCCGTGCGCCTCGGCGACCGGGCCGTAGACGACGTTCCCGTCGAACGTGTTCAGGCCGGCGGCGAGCGCGGGATCGGCGCGCAGGGCGCCGCGCCAGCCGCGGTTGGCCAGTTCCAGAGCGTACGGCAGAGTGACGTTCGTGAGCGCGTAGGTGCTGGTGTGCGGCACCGCCCCGGGCATGTTCGCCACGCAGTAGAACATCGACTCGTGCACCCGGTAGGTCGGGTCGTCGTGGGTGGTCGGCCGGGAGTCCTCGAAGCAGCCGCCCTGGTCGATCGAGATGTCCACCAGCACGCTGCCCGGCTTCATCCGCGACACCAGCTCGTTGGAGATCAACGTCGGCGCCTTCGCGCCCGGCACCAGGACCGCGCCCACCACCAGGTCCGCGTCGAGGACGGCCTTCTCGACCTCGTACGAGTTCGACGCGATCGTCTGGATGTGCCCGCGGTAGTCCGCGTCCACCGCCCGCAGCCGGGCCACGTTCTTGTCCAGCAGCAGCACCTCGGCCTGCATGCCGAGCGCGATCGCGGCCGCGTTCAGCCCGGACACGCCCGCGCCGATCACCACGACCTTCGCCGCGTACACCCCGGGGACGCCGCCCATCAGCACGCCGCGCCCGCCGCCCTGCCGCATCAGGTGGTACGCGCCGACCTGCGGGGCGAGCCGGCCGGCCACCTCGGACATCGGGGCCAGCAGCGGCAGCGAGCGGTCCGGCAGCTCGACCGTCTCGTACGCCACCCCGGTCACCCGGCGCTCCACCAGCGCGTCCGTGCACTCCTTCGACGCGGCGAGGTGCAGGTAGGTGAAGAGCACCTGCTCCGCGCGCATCCGGTGATACTCCTCCGGCACCGGCTCCTTGACCTTGAGGATCAGCTCGCCGAAACCCCACGTCTCGTCGGCGTCCGGCAGGATCACCGCCCCCGCCGCGCGGAAGTCGGCGTCGCTGATCGAGGAGCCGGCCCCGGCTCCGGACTGGACGGCCACCTCGTGACCGTTGCGGGCGAGCTCGTAGACGCCCGCCGGGGTGATCGCCACCCGGAACTCGTTGTTCTTGACCTCGCTGGGAATGCCGACCTTCATCTGCCGGACGTTACCCCTGAGCTGCTGATCCATCCGGATTCGTGCACCGGGATCCCCCGGTCGACGGTCCGGGCTGTACGGTTCCACCCGATGAGCGGCTTTCCCTGGCTGGTGGTGGACCAGAACACCGACGACGGTGAACTCGTGATCGCCGCGTGCTCCGACATCGACGGTCTGTTCGTCGAGGTGCCCCAGCCACCGGTGGAGCGATACAGCCTGCTCGGCTGCGAGCCGGCCGGGCGGCTGGCCGCGGCCTGTGACGGCGCCGGCCCCGCCTGGCTGGGCAACGTCGGCCTGGACGCCATCCACCCGCCGCAGTCCAAGCACCCGGCGCACTGCTGGCACTGCGCCGAGGAGCTGCTCGACATCACGGTCCTCGACGCCCGCCCGTCCACTCTCGGCCGCGGCCTGCTCGACGTGACGCTGGAGGGCCGGCTGCGGATCGAGGAGCTGGCCCGGTTCGCCCGCGGCGCCGACAAGGCCCCGGACGCCGACGGATATCTGCTGGTCGGGGTCACCGGGACCGGCGAGGAGGACTTCGGCGCGTGCCGGGAGGTCGCCGGGGTGTTCCGGTCCCGGCCGACGCCACCGCCGCGCGGCGCCACCCTGATCGGCTGCCGCCCCGAGCCGCCGCTGCAGCGGGCGCTGGACGCGCTGAGCCGCGGCGCGGCCCCACGCCGCCGCTGGATCCAGGGCTCGATCTTCAGCGTCGACCGGGACGGCACGGCGGTCGGCATGGTCGGCGCGGGCCTGGGGGCCGAGGTCGCGGAGGTACGGCCGTCGCGCCTCGGTGACGGCCTGGTCGACGTCACCCTGCAGCCCACCTACGGCGACGCGATCGGTGGCCCCCGCCCGGCCGGGGCGCGCACGGTCTGGCAGCGCTGGCGGGCCGGACGGCCGGACGTGCACGGCGAATGGGCCGAGTACGACGCCGACCTGCGCCACGAGTGGGGCGGGGTGGCTCTCGCGCACCACGAGCAGCGCCCGGACCGGCCGACCGGCACCCGGTACCACATGGCCGGGCGGCACATCACCGACGTCGAGGGGTTCTTCTGCGCCATCGGCGAGGCGATCAACGGGCCGGGCGGCTACTTCGGGTGGAACCTGGGCGCCCTGCACGACTGCGCCAACGGCGGCTGGGGCGCGGCGCCGGGGTTCCGGCTGGTCTGGCACGACTCCGAGGTGGCGCGTACGCATCTGGTGCCCGGTTACGACCGGCGCTGGTGGACCCCGGCCGTGACGATGGACGACCTGCTCGGCTACCTGGCCGACTCCGGCGTGGATGTGGAACTTCGCTGACCGTTTTTGTCCAAATCGCAGCGGGGCAGGTAGATTTCTGCCATGCCGGTCGATCTCAACACCTCTCTCCCCCATTCGGCCCGGATCTACGACTTCCTGCTCGGCGGCAAGGACAACTTCGACGCCGACCGCAAGGCCGCCGCGGAGATCGTCAAGCAGTCCCCCAGCCTGCCGATCTCGATGCGCGCCAACCGCGACTACCTGGCCCGCGCCGGCCGCTTCCTCGCCGCCGACCTGGGCATCCGCCAGTTCCTGGACATCGGGACCGGGCTGCCCACCTCGCCCAACCTGCACGAGGTGGTGCAGGGCGTGGATCCGGCGGCACGGATCGTCTACGTCGACAACGACCCGATCGTGCTGGTGCACGCCCGCGCCCTGCTCACCTCGTCAGCCGAGGGCTCGACCGCCTATCTGGATGCTGACCTGCGCGACACCGACACCATCCTGGCCTCCCCCGAGGTCGCCGCTCTCGACTTCAGCCGTCCGATTGCGATCAGCCTGGTCGCGATCCTGCAGTTCATCACCGACGAGGCTGAGGCGTACCGGATCATCGATGCCCTGCTGGAGCGTCTCGTGCCCGGCAGCGCCCTGGCCATCTCGACCGTGACCGCCCACAACGAGCAGGCGGTCCTCGGCGCGAAGGCGTACACGGCCCGCGGCATCCCGGCCAAGCCCCGCACCGACGACGAGGTCCGCCGCCTGTTCCGTGACCTCGACCTGGTCGACCCGGGTGTCACGCTGGTCAGCCGCTGGCGCCCGGCCGGCCCGGTCCCGGACGACTTCCACGTCCAGATGTCCGGCGGGGTGGCGGTCAAGCGCTGACGTCGCGCTTGCTGACGGTGAGGCGGTGCGGCTCGGTGTCGGTCTCGCCGATGCCGAAGGAGATCACGCGCCGCGGGTGGATGCGGATGATCGCCTCCGGGCCGTCGACCGCCTCCCCGTCGCCTCGGATCTCCAGGCAGCGGACCCGCCACGGATCGGTGGAGGGCAGGTCGTCGACGACGAAGGCGACCCGGCCGTTGGCGGCCACGTTCCGGAACTTGCGGCTGGCCGCCATGGAGAAGCCACGGATGTCGATCGTCGCGGTCTCCGGGTTCCAGGTGAACCCGACCGGGCTCACCTGGAGAGTCCCGTCCGGCTGCACGGTGGCCAGACGCCCGAGCGGCTGCGCGGCGAGATATTCCAGCTCTGACGCGGTGAAGGTCATCGGCTCAGACTGCAACCTCGATCAAGGTTGAGGTCAACCCCGGCCGCGCTCGGGCATCGTCGTGTAGTCGGTGAAGCCGACCACGTTGCCCCACGGGTCGGCGACCTCGACGGTCCAGCCGGTGGCGACCGGGAACGGCTCGGCCAGCGGGGCCACCCCCGCCTCGGCCAGTCCCGCGGCGGCCGCACGGGCGTCGGCGACCTCCAGCCACAGGCGCGGGCCGGTGGCGGCGCCCGCGGCCTCCGGGGTCTGCCGCACCATCAGGCCGGGCGTCTCGTCGCCGAGCCGGAAGAGAGCCACCCCGGCGCCGTCCATGCGGAACGCGAGCGGCAGCCCCAGCCGGCCGGCGTAGAAGTCCACCGCCGTCGCGAGGTCCCCGACGGCGAACAGCACATTGTCGATCCCGCGGACCGTTGTCATCTCGCGTACTCCTCAAGGCCGAACAGTTCGATGGCATCGGTGAGGGCAGCCGCCAGCCGGCGCAGCCGCTCCGGGTCGGCGCCGGTCTGGCGCAGCCGCACCGGGCCCGCGACCGGCGCCTGCTCCAGCAGCTCCCGGCCGCGGTCGGTGATCTCGACCAGACGCCGCCGGCGGTCGGCCGGATCGGGCGCCAGGGCCACGAAACCGCGCCCGGCGAGCCGGTCGAGCAACTGCCCCAGGGTCGCCGGGTGCATCACCAGCCGTTCCCGCAGGCCGGCCAGGGGCACCGGCGGACGCCACTCGGCCACGATCCGCAGGATCGCCAGCTGCGCCCCGGTCACCCCGAACCGCTGCTCCAGCTCCCGGTTGAGGCCCGCGACGGCCTGATCGAGCCGGGTCCAGGCCTGAACGGCCGCGAGCGCTTCGCCACTCACCACCCAGATACTATGGGGCACATAATTCTGTACGGCAAGGTCATCCCACGAAGACGCAGACGATGTGGCCGTCCGGGTCGGCATAGGCGCGCAACGGCTCCTCCGGGTCGTCGGAGCGGTCGAACCGCAGCGTGCCGCCCAGGGCCAGGATGCGGTCGTGCTGCCGGTCCAGCTCCTCCACCGAGTCCACCGACGTGTCCAGATGCGCCTGCTGCGGGACCTCGTCGCCGGGCCAGCTCGTCGGGCGTACCCCCGAGGTCTGCTGGAAGGACAACCGGAACGCGCCGTCGCGCGCCCGCAACTGCAACCACGAACGGCCTCGCGGATCGTCCGAGCCCGCCGGAGGCGGCTCGTCGCCCTCGCGGTACTCCAGGTCGAGCAGCTGCCGGTAGAACTCGGCGAGCCGACGGGCGTCGGTGGTGTCGAGCACGAAGGCCCGGAGAATCGGCACGGTCATGGCCGTGACGTACCCGCCTAAAGTGTGTTGATGCGTGTTCTCGTGGTCGCCGCACCGCTCGTCGGGCACGTCCACCCCCTCGTCGGGCTGGCCCGGGCGCTGCGCGACGCCGGCCACGAGGTGCTGATCGCCACCGGCGGCGACGGGCTCGCCGTGACCGGGTTCGAGGTGCGCGACGTGGCGCCCGGCTTCCGGTTCCCGCGCGTCGCGGCACGGACCATGCTGCGCCACCCGCTGCTGATCCGCGCCGAGCTCGCCGGGACGGCCGGGACCCGCGTGGTCGGCCACCTGTTCGGCGCGGTCAACGACCTGATGCTGGACCGTCTGGAACGGACCGCCCGGCAGTGGCGGCCCGACCGGATCGTCTACGAGCCGCTGGCCGCCGCGGGCGCGGTGGTCGCCGCACGGCTCGGCGTTCCGGGCATCCTCCACGAGAATTCGCTGTACGACGGGCCGGCGCTGCTCGCCTCGACCCGGATGCGGGGACGACCCGAACTCGCGGCCCCGGCCGTGGTGATCCGGATCGCCCCGGCCAGCGTCGCCGGACGCGGCACCCACCTGCCGATGCGCTTCGTGCCGTACACGGGAGACCGCCCCCTCCCCGGCTGGCTCGCCGAGCCGCCGCGCCGCCCGCGCATCCTGGTCAGCCGCAGCACCGTCGCCTCACCCGGGCCGGACCGGATGATGGCCCGGGTCGCCGCCGCCGCCGAACACGTCGACGCCGACGTGGTGCTCCTCCGGCCCGACATGCGCCGGCTGCCGCCGCACGTACGGGCCACCGGCTGGGCGCCGATCCCGGCGGCGCTCGCGGCCGGCGCGGCGATCGTCCACCACGGTGGCGCCGGGACCACGCTGAGCGCCCTGCAGGCCGGCGCCCCACAGCTGATCGTGCGAGGCGCCGGGGACCGGCGGCACAACGCGGAACTGGTCGCGGCCCGGGGTGCGGGGCTCGCCACCGACGAGCGGAACATCACGCCGGCGCTGCTGACCAGGCTGGTCACCGATCCGGTGGTGGCGTCCGCGGCGGCTGAGGTGGCCGCCGAGATCGCCGCGATGCCGCCGCCGTCACACCTGGTCGAGGCGATCCGGCAGGCAGGTTGAACCCCGCCTGGCCGTCAGCGTTCCGGCGACACCCACCACTGATCGCCCGCCGCTCTCTTCAGCGCCGACGGGCGGCCCTCAGACCGAGACGGCCGCCGCCACGTTGCGCGGAGTCCGCTCGATCCACCGGATCACCGGACCACAGGCCGCCGCGCACAGCAGGAAGACGCCGGCGATCACCCACCACCCCCATCCGCCGGTCTGGATGGCGAGAACCGTGAAGCCGGCCGGGCCGATCATCTTGCTCAGCCCACCGACGGACTTGCCGAACCCGGTGTAGGCGCCGCGCTGGTCAGCGGGCGGCACCTCGGTGTTGAGATACCACTGTGCCGACGACAGCCACAGCTCGGTGCCGGTGAGCATCGCGACAGCGGCGGCGAGCACGGCGACGGTCACCCATCCGTGGGTCCGCCCGCTGAGCGCCACGACCGGGCAGGCGACGGCCGCGGCGAGCGCCGACCACCGCAGCAGACGGGTCGCGCCGTGCAGGGTGTCGGCGCTGCGGGCGGCCCGCACCTGCAGCAGCACCGCCATCACCGTGTTGAGCGCGACAAGCGCCCCGAGCACCGGTTTCGGCGCGTCGGTCATGGTGATCGCCCACAGTGGCAGGACCTCGGCCCAGACGGTGCCGTGCAGCCAGAGGACACCGATCAGCACGGCGGACGCAGTGTACGGATGGTCGCGCAGCACCCCCCACGGGCTGGGCCGTGGCCCCTCGTCACGGACCGGCGGGTCGACGGCCGGCATCCGGGCGACGAAGAACGCGTTGACGGCGATGCCCCCGGCGGCCGCGAGCACCAGGACGAGCAGGCCGGGCCGGCTGTCGAGGGCGAGCGCGGCGGCGCCGACACCGGAGCCGACGGTGAAGCCGACGTTGAGGTAGGCGCGGGTGAACGCCATCACCCGGACCCGGCCCTCTCTGGGCACGGCCGCCGCGGTGTAGACGACCCGGCCCGCGTTGGCGAACGCCTCGGCCGCCGTCTGCGCACAGATCACCAGCAGGAACGGCACGAACCCGTCGGCCAGTGGATAGGCCGCGAACGCCGCCGACTCGGCGATCGCCCCGATCACCCAGGCGCGTTGCCCGCCGATCCGGTCGGCGAGGTGACCGAACGGCATCGACCCGACCAGGCCGACGAACCCGGCGGCGGAGAGCCCGATCCCGATCTGTACGGGTGTCAGCCCCACGTAGAGGCTGAAGAAGACGACGCTTCCGGTGAGGAAGGCCCCGTTGCCGACGGCGTAGACGAGGGACTGGACCGCCAGGGTACGCGGCAGTCCGGGTGGTGGCAGGATTTTTCCGATAGTTCCCCGTGGATGTCTCATCGCCCTACATGAGATCACTCGAGGCTGTCGGCGGCGCACCCGGCCGATCAGCCGCCCCGGGGCGCAGAGCCGCCATCGCCAGCTCGAGGATCCCGTCCGCATACTCCTCGGTGAGCGGCCCGGTCCGCATCATCCAGCGGTGATACATCGGCCCGATCAGCAGCTCGACGGCCTGGTCGAGATCGACGCCGGCACGCACCTGGCCGGCGGCGCGGGCCGACCGCAGCCGGTTCTTCACGGTGTCGAGTTGTGGTCGCAGCAGCCGGTCACGCATCCGGCCGGCGAAATCCTCACTGGACAGCGTCTCGATGGTGAGGGCCCGGGTGGTGGCCGAGAGCCGGTCGTCGGCCAGCTCGGCGACGATGGCCCGGATGACGGGCCTCAGATCCGCCTCGAGATCGCCGGTGTCGGGCAGCGCGGGTGGGCCGCCGGAGCCGGAGTGCTTCTCGACCAGAGCATCGAGAACGACCGGGCCACGCCCGCCCCACCAGCGGTAGATCGTCTGCTTTCCGACGCCGGCGCGGGCGGCGATGCCCTCGACGGTGAGGTCGGCATAGCCCTTCTCCTGGAGCAGGTCCATGGCGGCCTGCAGGATCGCGTTGCGGGAGCGCTCGCTGCGCCGGGCGGCATCGGGCATGGCGCGAGCCTACCAGGAAGCGAGACGAAACGTCTCGTCTTGACATCGGCCGGTCGAAGCGAGACGCTACGTCTCGTCTTATGGAGCAGAGCCGAGCGCCCCGGAGGTCCCCGTGCCGCACATCGCCATGGTCAGCATCCCGTTCCCCGGGCACGTCAACCCGAGCATCGAGGTCGTCCGGGAGCTGGTCGCCCGCGGCCATCGGGTCACCTACGCCAACGACCCTTCGTGGGCCACGGCGATCGAGGCGACCGGCGCCGAGATGAGGCCCTACCGATCGGCGCTCCCGGCCGGCGACGACTGGGGCGGCGACATGATCGACCATCTGACGCTCTTCCTGGACGACGCGATCGCGATGCTCCCGCAGCTGCGCGACGCCTATGCCGACGACCGGCCCGACCTGTTCCTCTACGACATCGCCGGGGCGCCGGCCCGTCTGCTGGCCGAGCAGTGGGGCATCCCGTCGATGCAGGTCTCCCCCACGTTCGTCGCCTGGGACGGCTACGAGCAGGAGCTGACGCCGATGATCGAGCAGATGCGCGCCGATCCACGCGGCGCCGCCTACTACGACCGTTTCGAACGGTGGCTCACCGCCGAGAAGTCGTCGGTCACCGACAGCGCGGCCTTCCAGGGGCGACCCGACCGGGGGCTGGTCCTCATTCCACGGGCCATGCAGCCGCATGCTGAACGGGTCGACGAGAGTGTCTTCCGGTTCGCCGGCCCGATCCTCGGCGACCGCGCCGACCAGGGCGACTGGGCCAGGCCCGCCGAGGCTGACGGCGTGCTGCTCGTCTCCCTCGGGTCCACGTTCACCGACCACCCGGAGTTCTACCGGCGCTGCGTCGAGGCTTTCGGTGATCTGCCGGGCTGGCACACCGTGCTGCAGATCGGCAGACACGTCGACGAGGCGGCGCTCGGCCCGGTGCCGGCGACGGTCGAGGTCCACCGCTGGGTGCCGCAGCTGCGGATCCTGCGGCAGGCCGACGCGTTCCTCACCCACGGCGGCATGGGTGGATCGGTGGAGGGGCTCTACTGCGGCACGCCGATGCTCGTCGCGCCGCAGGCCGCCGACCAGTTCGGCAACGCCGACCGGCTGGTCGAGCTGGGCGTGGCCAGGCGGGTCGGCACCGACGTCAGCGCGCAGCGGCTGCGGGAGACGTTCCTGCAGCTGATCGGCGACCCGGAGGTCCACCGGGCGAGCGCCGCCGTGAGCCGGGAGCTGCGCGATTCCAGCGGCGCGGAGTACGCCGCGACGCTCATCGAGAACGCCGCGGCGTGATGTCAGCCCGGCAGGATCGTCCAGCCGGTGTCGCGGGCACGAGCCGCGGCCAGGATCCCGGCGACCGCGGCCGCGTTGGTGATCTCCCCACGGAAGACCATGGCGACGCACTCGTCGAGGCCGACCCGGCGGACCTCCAGGTCGGCCTCCTCGGCGGTCCGCTCGTGACGGTCCGCCTCGGGCACCGGCGCCAGGTCACGGGCGAGGAAGACCCGGACCGCCTCGTCGGCGAAACCGGGCGAGGTGTGCAGGTCGATCAGCGGCTCGATCCGGCCGGCCGCGAGATCCACCTCCTCGGCCAACTCCCGGGCCGCGGTCACCGCCGGGTCCTCGCCGGCCACGTCACGCAGCCCGGCCGGCAGCTCCCACAGGTGCCGGCCGACCGGGTGCCGGTACTGCTTGATCAGCACCACGCGGTCCTGCTCGTCGAGCGCGACCACGACGACGGCGCCGCGGTTCTCCACCACGTCGCGGGCCGCGGTGCTGCCGTCCGACATCGTCACCTCGTCGGTGTAGACCGAGAAGATCGCGCCGTGGTATCGCTCGGCCCGGGAGACCGTCCGATGGGCGAACCCCATGTCAGGAGGCCTCGGTCACGTCGATCTCGACCGGCAGCTCGTCCGCCGACGCGTAGGCGATGGCCGCCTTGACCAGACCGTCGAAGAGCGGGTGCGGCCGGGTCGGGCGGCTCTTCAGCTCCGGGTGCGCCTGGGTCGCCACGAAGTACGGGTGGACCTCCCGGTCCAGCTCGATGAACTCGACGAGCCGGCCGTCCGGGGACGTGCCGGAGAACACCAGACCGGACTGCGCCAGCTTGTCGCGGAAGTCGTTGTTCACCTCGTAGCGGTGCCGGTGGCGCTCGGAGATCACCGTCGTGCCGTACACCTCGGCGACGATGGAGCCCTCCTTGAGCTTCGCCGGGTAGGCGCCGAGCCGCATGGTGCCGCCCAGGTCGCCCTTGCCCGCCACGATGTCCTCCTGGTCGGCCATCGTCGAGATGACCGGGTAACCGGCCTTCTCGTCGAACTCGACCGAGTTGGCGCCGGCCAGACCGGCCAGGTTGCGGGCGGCGTCGATGGTCATGCACTGCAGGCCGAGACAGAGGCCGAGGATCGGGATCTTGTTCTCCCGGGCGTACCGCGAGGTGTTGACCTTGCCCTCGATCCCGCGGACCCCGAAGCCACCCGGGATGACGATGCCGTCGACACCCTTCAGCGCGGCCGCCGCACCGGCCGGGGTCACACAGTCGTCACTCGGCACCCACCGGAGCTGGATCTTCACGGTGTTGCCGAAACCGGCGGCCCGGATCGCCTCGCTCACCGACAGGTACGCGTCGGGCAGGTCGACATACTTGCCGACCAGCGCGATCGTGATCGTCCGCTTCGGGTGGTGCACCCGCTCCAGCAGGTCGTTCCAGGTCTTCCAGTTCACGTCACGGAAGGACAGGCCGAGACGGCGCACCACGTACGCGTCGAGGCCCTCGTCGTGCAGCACCTTCGGGATGTCGTAGATGCTCGGCGCGTCCGGGCAGGCGATGACCGCCTCGACGTCGACGTCGCAGTAGAGCGCCAGCTTGTGCTTCATCTTCTCCGGGATCTCCCGGTCACTGCGGCAGATCAGGGCGTCCGGCTGGATACCGATGTTGCGCAGCGCGGCCACCGAGTGCTGGGTGGGCTTGGTCTTCAGCTCACCCGACGGCGCCAGGTAGGGCACCAGCGACACGTGCAGGTAGAAGACGTGATCGCGGCCGACCTCGTGGCGGACCTGGCGGATCGCCTCCAGGAACGGCAGCGACTCCATGTCGCCGACCGTGCCGCCGACCTCGGTGATCACCACATCCGGGACGTTGCCGTTCTCGTCCGGGTCGGCCATCGCGAAGATGCGGCTCTTGATCTCGTTGGTGATGTGCGGGATGACCTGCACGGTGTCGCCCAGGTACTCACCGCGCCGCTCCCGGGCGATGACCGCCGAGTAGACCTGGCCGGTCGTCACGTTCGCCTTGCCGGACAGGTCACGGTCGAGGAAGCGCTCGTAGTGCCCGACGTCGAGGTCGGTCTCCGCCCCGTCCTCGGTGACGAAGACCTCACCGTGCTGGAACGGGTTCATCGTTCCCGGGTCGACGTTCAGGTAGGGGTCCAGCTTCTGCATCACGACGCGGAGACCGCGGGCGGTGAGCAGATTGCCGAGGCTGGAGGCGGTGAGGCCCTTACCCAGCGAGGAGGCGACGCCCCCGGTGACGAAGATGTGCCGCGTGTCGCGCACTGTTGAGGCCAAGGCCCGCTCCCGTGGTCGCCGTTTCATCGGTTCTTGCGGCCGGGGCAGGACCCCATCCACGGGAGTTCACCGTAACACTGTTTGCCAGGACCTCCACGTTCGGGCTGGTGGGCGTGCGTGTCATGACACAGTTACCGGACCTTCGTCGGATTTACGTAGTAGAGGGCCGCCGGGACCGTCCGTCTCGCCCGGTGGAGGCGTCCGGTCCGCCGCGTGCAACAGCACCCGCAGCGCCGTGAGCACCGCCACCGGCACCGCCGCGGCCGCCGCCGCACCCGCCGAGCCGAGCGCCGTCCCGCCGAGCACGCCGGCGATCACCGTCGCCACCACGGTCCCGGCCACACCGGCCCGCACCGCCGGATGCAGGCCGTAGACACGATTCAGGCCGCCCCACGGCGAGAACTGGCAGAACGCCAGCATCGCCGCGCCGAGCAGGGCCAGCAGGGTGAGCGGGCTGTCCAGCAGCGCCTCCCCGTTCGCGGCGGCGGCCCGCTGCATCGCCGGCCCGGCCGTGCCGTCGGCCAGCGACGTCAGGAACCGGCCCAGCGTGCCCTGCTCCAACGGCGCCCGCCGCAGATCGAGCACCGCGAAAGTGATGGTCACCACAACACCGGTCAGCGCCGCCCAGGCGAACCGCGGGAACGTCAGCCAGCCGCCGGTGCTGATCGCCGCCGCCACGCACGCCCCGGCCGTCACCGCGATCGCGCCGACCGGGTCCGCGCCCAGGTGCCCGCTGCCGACCATCACCACCCCCAGCCCGCCGAAGGTCACCATCACCAGCGGCCGCCAGCGTCTGGTCACCCACTGCGCCAGCGCACCGGCCAGCAGGAACAGCCCGGCCACGAACACACCCAGGCCGACCCCGCCGAGACCGGCGTAGCGGACCCCGTGCACCGCCGAGTAGCCGGCCACCCCGTTCAGCTGCAGGCGCGCCCCGGTCGCCAGATCGACCGCCACCACCAGCACACCGATCGCGGCGGCCGCGGCCATCGGCCACAGCGTCCGGGGATAGCGCGGCGCCAGCCGGATCAGCAGCGTGCCGAGAATCATCAACGCCGCCGTCGCCGACCCGAACATCCACGCCGGATGAGGGCTGCTCCACCACGGCACGACGTCGGCGAGCAACGCGGCCGGGATCGCCAGCCCACCCGCCAGCAGCGCCGCCTCGGCCAGATCGACCAACCGGCGCGGCGGCAGCGGCGGACCCAGCGGCCCGGCGTGCCGGCGGGCCCGGACCAGCACCGGGATCACCGCCACGAAAAGAACCGCTTGCAGGATCGCCAGCACCGTGAAGAAGATCTCCGCGACCCCCCGCTGGGCGATCGCCCGCCGGTCGGCGTCCTGCGCGCCCTGCATGGCCAGCGCCGGATCGGCGGTACGGCCCGGCGCGATCGACGCGGTGTACCCGGCGAACAGCTTCTCCGGCACCGGCTCGCCGAGCGCCGCCAGCACGGTCGGCGCCAGGTCGACCAGTTGCAGGTAGCCTTCCCGGCCGGTGCCGGCCGACGTCAGCCGGCCGCCCTCCCAGCCGGGCCCCTCGGCGATCGCGACGTGCAGGCGGGAAGCGGCCTCCGTGTCGGCCGGCCCGGCGATCAGCATCAGCGAGCGCGGGGGCCGAGCGGCAAGGACCCGGGCGAGGGTACGGTCGGCAGCCTCCACCAGCGCCCGACGCGCCGCCCCGTCCCCGGTGATCGTGCCGAGGTCGACGATGCTCAGGACGCAGTCGCTGAGCAGGGTGGCCGGGTCCGGCGGAAGCTCCGGGACGTAACGGTCCACCCGCCCGAACGGGCGGGCCGCCGCGATCGCCGCGCCCGGGCCGACGGCGACCGTGCAGCGCAACGACTCGGCCAGGGCGCCGGGCGTGGTGCCGTACGGCAGCCGGTCCTGATTGGTCCGGACCACCGTGGGCAGCTCGGGCACGTTGGCGCCGATGCCGTCCGGCCGGTCCAGCCGGGGCTCGGCGGCCGGGCAGCGGCCGGTGACGTCCCTGGTGTCCCAGGCCGCGTAGTTGCCGGCGCCCAGCGTCAGCCAGCCGTCCGACGGGCAGGTCACCTCGTGCGCCGACCGCACCGACAGCCAGCCCACCGAGCCGCGCGACGCCTCCTGCCAGAGCGCCGGGGTGCGCTGCGGATCGAGGTCCTCCCAGCGCAGCCCGGCCGCGGCCGCGACGACCACGTAGTCGGCGTCGCCGCCGCGCTGCCGCTCGGCGGGCCGGATCGCGAGGACCGCCAGGCTGGCCGCCGCGACCAGCGCCACCATCAGATAGGGCACCCAGGCGCCGACGAGCGGGCGGCGCGGGGTGCCGGGCGGCCGCACCCGCCGCAGCCGGTCGAGCAGGGTCCGCGGCGTCTCCCCCTTCACCACGAGGGAGGGCCGGCCCTTACCGGACCCGGCCGCCACCGCACTCGGCACAGCGGCATCCTGCGCGCCCCCGGCCGGCTCGACCGAGACCGACGCAGGGGTCGCCGGGCCCGATTCGTCGGTGTTCCGAGGGGCGGCGTCCGGCTGTTCGGGATCGGATCTGCCCGGTTCCGGTTCCACGGTCACCGGCGGACCGCCGCGACCTCTGCGTAAGCCGACCGCACGTCCGCGACCACGTCGGCCTCGGTCGGCCAGGTGGCGGCCCGCCGCGGCCCGCGAGCCGCATAGTCGGCACGCAGCGCCGGGTCGCCGAGCAGCCGCCGGACCGCCTCGTCGAGGGCGTCCAGGTCGTTCGGCGGGATCTGCACCGCGGCGTCCCCGACCAGGCCGGGCAGCCCGCCGACCGCTGTGGTGACGAGCGGCACCCCGGCGTGCAGCGCCTCCTGCGCGAACAGCTGCCGCGCCTCCCAGTCGCTGGTGATCACCGCGAGGTCGGCGCCGAGCAGCAGGTCCGGCACGTCGGTACGGTGCCCGAGCAGGTGCACCGGCGCATGCAGCATCGACGCCCGTTGCGCCAGCGGCATGTAGCTGGGGCCGGAGCCGGCGATCACGACGACCGGGGCGGGGCGCAGGTCACGCCAGCGGGCCGCGCCGTCGATCAGCAGGTCGTGGTGTTTCTGCGGGTGCAGCCGGCCGACCGACAGGATCAGCGGGGTGTCGCCGCGCAGCCCGAACTCGGCACGCACCGCCGACCTGCTGCGTTTCGGCGCCGCCAGCTGGGGTGTCGCGACGGGGCCGAGCCGTGCCTTGCGGGCGCCGAGCGTCAGGGCCCGCTGCACCAGGTCGTCGGAGGCGCCCAGGGTCAGCATGGCGTTGCGGGCCACGATCCGCTCCAGCAGAGCCCCGGCCTGGCCTTTCAGACCGCGGGCGAGGACCGCGTTGTGCCAGGTGACGACCAGGGGCACACCGGTCCGCGCGACCGAGGCGACGAAGGCCGCCCGCAGCCCGTGCGCGTGGATCACCTCGGCGTCACGGCCGGCGATCGCCCGGCGCAGCTGCCGGATCGCGCCGGAGTCCTGCGGGCCGGGGTCGGCCGGGATCTCCACCGGCGCGAACTCGATGCCGTTCGCCGTGAACCCGAAGTGCTGGTCGACCGCCGACGGCCCGCACACCAGCACCCGGCAGCCCGCGGCGACCAGGCCGCGGGCGAGGGAGGCGACGTGCTGGCCGATCCCGCCGGTACTGGACGCCACCACCAGCACGACCGAGCCGCACCACTCCCCGTCGCTGCTCACGACCGTTGACCCCTCACTCTGCTTCGAACCGTCATCCCCCGGCGGCCGCCGGCTCACCTGCATGCCCGGCAGCCGCCGGCTCACCTGCGGAGACGTCTGCCCACCGTGCCGGCCAGCGGCCCGAGGTCACGCCGGTCCAGCACGAAGGCGACCGCGACGAACACCGCGGCGACCGCCACACCGCCCAGCATGCCTTCAACGAGGCTGCCCAGCACGCCCGGGGTCGGCCAGACGGACGACCGCAGACCGGTCACCGCGCCCCACCCGGCGAGCCCGGCGACGGCTGCCGCGGTCACCGCCGCGATCAGGGCGCGGCTCAGGCCGGCCAGCGCGGCCGGGCCGGCATGCCGCCGCACCGCGGCGACCAGGAGGAGGCCGGTCACCGTCATCCCGGCGGCGTTGGCGAGTCCGAGCCCGAGGACTTCACCACCCGGAGTGGGTACGGTCGTGACGACGATCACTGCCACGGCGGCGGTGAGCCATCCCACCGCCGAGGCGACAGCGGCCGCCACCGTCGCGCCGCGAGCGTAGAGCGCCCGGGACAGCAGAGCGAAGAGCGCGTAGCCGAGCAGCCCGGGAGCGAACCCGACCACGCCGGGGACCGCGCCCGGCACGTTCATCAGGTCGGTCATCGGGATCGCCAGGCCGGCCAGGCCCGCCGTGCCCAGGCCGGCGAGCAGCACCACCGAGCGAGCGGTGCCGGAGAGCGCCGCGGCGTAGCCGGGCTCGTCGCCGCCCGACACCGCCGCCGACAGCCGTGGGTACACCGCGGTGGCGAGCGGCACCGCCAGCACCGCCCACGGCAGCAGGAAGAGGGTCTGCGCGCCGCTGTAGGGCGCCATCTGCCGGGCCGCCAGCACCACGATCAGCGCGGCCACCACCTGCTGTGCGCCGACCGTGACCGCACCTGCCCAGCCGAGCCGCACCGCCTGCCGGCCCTCGTCGCCGGGGAACCGCCACGTGGGCCGCAGCCGCAGGCCGAGCCGGGCCACCGGGATGATCAGGCAGAGACTGAGCGCGACGACGCCGAGGGTGGTGCCCACCGACAGGGTCAGCTCCCCGGCCCGGCTCAGCCCGGCGAAGCCGGTGCGGGCGCCGTCGATCCCGGCGTACGTCACATAGGCGCTCATCACGGTCACGCTGGACAGCAGCGGGGCGATCACCGGCCAGGCGAACCGGTGATGTGCCTGAAGCACACCGGTCAGCACGATCCCGATGCCGTAGAGCGGCAGCTGCGGCGCGAAGATCCGCAGCATCCGCGCCGCCACCTCGCGATGCTCGGCCGGGATGTCGTCGAACAGGCCGGTGATCGGCCCGGCGAGCAGGAACACCAGCAGCGCCAGCGGCACGGTCAGCGCCAGCACCCAGGACAGCAGCGCGGACGCCACCCGATCGACCCGCTCACGGTCGCCGGCCGCCACCGCCCCGGCCAGCAGCGGCACCACCAGGCTGGCCAGCGCCCCACCGGCGGCCAGCTCGAAGACGATGTTCGGGATCAGGTTGGTGGCCAGATAGACGTCGGCGAGCCCGTCGTCGCCGACCGTGTAGAAGAACACCGTGGTCCGGCCGAACCCGGCGAGCCTGGCCACGATGGTGAGGATCGAGATCAGCGCGGCCGCGCCGGCGAGCCGGCCCGCCGTACCCCGGGAAGCGGTTGACGGGGTCACGCGTGAGGTGGCCGGCGGCCGAGGTCGTCGAGGGCGCGCAGCCACGGGGTGTCCTTGATGACCTTGGTGAAGCTGACCTTCTCGCTGGCCGCGGTCAGCGCGGCCAGCCCGGCGAGCGCCGCCGCCCGCCCCGCCGTGCCGCTGCGGGCCACGAACGCCACTCCGAGCAGGGCACCGAGCGCGTTGGCCCCGGCGTCGCCGAGCATGATGTCCTCGCCCAGGTCGTCCGGCAGCAGGGCGGCGCCCGCGCCGAGCGTGCCCGCGGTCATCGACGCGTTGCGGCCCACCGCGAGCGGCGCCCCGAGGATCGCGCCGGCCTTGAGCGCGCGGCCGGGCCGCAGGTCGAGCAGGTTGATCAGGTTGGCCGTGCCGGCGATCACCCCGGCGCCGAGCAGCAGGTCGGCGCCGCGCCCGAACCGTGAGGTGCGGCTGCTGCCGATCAGCGCGGACGCCGCGAGACCCGCCGCGCCGACCCCGACGATCTTGACGAGGCCGCTGGTGACGAACCCCTCGCGCAGCGCGCCCAGATGGCCGGCGAAGCCTTTCGCCGATTTCTGCTCGGGCCGGTTGCCGGCGACGTCGTCGTAGAAGCCGACCGCGCCGCTCACCGCCCCGGCCACCACGGCCGCCGCGCCGAGGCGGCCGGTGGCCGCGCCCGAGGCCGCGCCGACGGTGGCGCCGACCGCGAGGGCCGGGCCGCCGGCGAGCGTCACCGTCCGCCCCCGGAAGTTGGTCCGCTCCAGCTCACGGGCCTGCGGATCGCGGCGGACCCAGCCGAGCACGCTGCGTGCGACGAGGGCGCCGAGGGCGGAGGAACGGAGGTAGGCCATGGCCGGAAAGTCTAGACCGGACCGGCTAGGGGGCGGCCGAAGGCACGATCGAGGTGGCGCCCGCGCCCAGGCCGTACTGGCCGACCTTGTTCTGCACCAGCCGCTCGATGGTGACCAGCGCGGTGATGACCTGCCCCTGCGCGGTGTTCACACTGTCCACGGTGGAGATCCTGGTCACCAGGGCCGGGTCGTTGCGGATACCGGCGACCAGGTTGCCGTCACCCGCGTTGTCACCGGCGACGACCAGCATCCGCGGGGCCTTGCTGAACACGTCGGCCATGGTCAACGCATACCGGCTCTTCTTGTCCGCGTCCTTGTCGGTGGCCGGCACGCCGGCGACCAGCACGATCGCCTCGGCGCCACCGGTCGCGCCCTCCTCGGCGGTGAGGTAGCCGGGCTGGGTGAACGCGGACAGCACCGCCGTCACGTCCTCGGCGGTGGGGCTGCTCGGCGTGCTCTGCAGCAGGGCGAGGGCGAGCAGCGCGCTGGCCGTCTCGACGCCGTCGCTGTTGCGGGGCAGGCCGGTCACCGAGATGCTCGGCTGGGACAGCTGGTCGACCAGGAACAGCAGGTCGTTGACCGTGCCGGGGTCGAAGAACTTGTCCTCCATCCGCACCCGGGCGGTGACCGTCGCCCCGGCCACGGTCAGCATCTTGACGACGCCCGCGGTGTGCTCCTCGGTGCCCGGCAGCGCCACCACGGCGACCTTGCGGCCGGTCAGCTTGCCGCTGAGCAGGCCCGGCGCGATCTGGGTGGCGAACTCCTGGTTGCGGTTGACCGCCTCGTTGAGCTGGTTGACCTGCTCCCGGCGGACGTTGTTGTCCTTGTTGAGCGCCTCCAGGTTGTTACGGAGGTTCTCCGAGACCGGGCCGTTGAGCGCCGCGGTGCCGACCACCAGGCCGATCGCCAGCGCGAGGAAGACCGCGGTGAGCGACACCACGTGGTACCGGAAGTTGATCACAACGCCCTCAGAAGAGATTGCCGAGCTGGAAGAGCAGATTGTCCCACCACTCGGACACGACGGTGAGGTACGCCTTCCCCACCGTGGACACCGCGACCGCCGACGCCATCGCCGCGATCGCCGACAGCACCAGCAGCAGCACCGCCGACCCGGAGATGCTCTGCCGGTAGAGCCGGCTCACACCTTTCGCGTCGACCAGCTTGCCACCGACCTTGAGCCGGGTGAGGAACGTCGACGCCATGCCGCCGCGCCCCTTGTCGAGGAACTCGACCAGGTTGGCATGCGTGCCGACGGCCACGATCAGGGACGCGCCCTTCTCGTCGGCGAGCAGCATCGCCAGGTCCTCACTGGTCGCCGCGGCCGGGAAGGTCAGCGCGTCGACGCCCAGATTCTCCACCCGCTTGAGCCCGGGAGCACGGCCGTCCGGATAGGCGTGCACGACGATCTCGGCGCCGCAGCGCAGCACGTCGTCGGTGACCGAGTCCATGTCACCGATGATCATGTCAGGCGTGTAGCCGTTCTCCACCAGCGCGTCGGCGCCGCCGTCGACCCCGATCAGGACCGGTTTGTACTCCCGGATGTACGGCCGGAGGACCTCGAGATCCTCCTTGTAGTCGTAGCCACGCACCACGATCAGCACGTGCCGCCCGCCGATCCGGGTCTGCACATCCGGCACGCCGACGCCGTCGAGCAGCAGGTCACGCTCTTGTTTCAGATAGTCCATGGTGTTCGCGGCGAACGCCTCGAGCTGCACCGACAGACCCTCGCGGGCGTCGGCCATCGACTTGGCGACGGTCTCCGCGTCCTGCCGGACCCCGGTGGCGACCGGCTCGCCGTCGAGCAGCACCACGCCGCCCTCGATGCTGACCGTCTGACCCTCGCGCAGCCCGGCGAACACGTCCTCGCCGAGGTCGTCGACGAGGATCACCCCGCCCTGGATCAGCACCTCGGGCCCCAGATTGGGATACCGCCCGGAGATCGACGGCTTCGCGTTGAGCACCGCCATCACCCCCGACGCGACGAGCGAGTCGGCGGCGACCCGGTCCAGGTCGACGTGATCGATCACGGCGATCTCGCCGGGCCGCAGCCGGCCGGTCAGGCGCTTGGTCCGCCGATCCAGCCGGGCCACGCCGGAGACCGGACCGGGGTCGACGCTCCTGGTCCGGCGGAGGGTGGGAATGGGAAGTCGCATCCCGGCCATCCTGACATGCCCCTGCACCCGGGGCCCCCGCGACATGCGCCAGCTCACCTTTATCAGACGCGTTTCTCCCGTGCGGCCACGGAGAGTAGCTCCTCGGCATGCGCAATGCCGAGGTCGGAATCGGGCAGACCAGCTAGCATCCGGGACAATTCGCGGGCTCGTTCGGTTTCTTCCACAATGCGCACACCACTCGTGGTGATCGCCCCACCGGTGTCTTTCGCCACCACCAGGTGACGATCGGCGAAGGCCGCGACCTGCGGCAGATGCGTCACGACCAGCACCTGATGAGTCCGTGCGAGCCGCGCCAGCCGCCGCCCGATCTCCACCGCCGCCGTCCCGCCGACACCCGAGTCGACCTCGTCGAAGACCAGCGTCGGCGGCCCACCGGCGCCGGCGAACACCACCTCGATGGCCAGCATCACCCGGGAGAGCTCACCACCGGACGCGCCCTTCTGCAGGGGCAGAGCGGGCGCCCCCGGATGGGCGTGCAGCCGCATCTCCACCTCGTCGGCCCCGTCCGGCCCGGCGGCCAGCGCCTCACCGTCCACCGTCACCGCCGGCTCGTCCCGCGACGGCGCGCGGGTGAGCACCGCCACCTCGACCCGCGAATGCGGCATCGCCAACCCGGCCAGCTCCACGCTGACCGCCTCGGAGAACCGCCCGGCCGCCTCGCGCCGCGCCGCGGTCAGCCGCCCGGCCAGCTCGCCGACCGTCGCCTCGAGCCGCTGCCGCTCCTTGTCCAGCTCCTCGAGCAGCTCGTCGGACGAGTCGAGCTGGCTCAGCTTGGTCCGCGCGTTCTCCGCCCAGGCGATCACACCGTCGACGTCGTCGGCGTACTTACGGGTCAGGGCCCGCAGCGCGGCCCGCCGCTCGTAGATCGCCTCCAGCCGGGCCGGATCGGCGTCGAGCGAGCTCAGGTAGGCCGACAGCTCCGACGCCACGTCACCCACCAGGGTGGCGGCCTCCTCGATGCGCGCCGCCAGATCGCCGAGCGACGAGTCGACCGCCGACTGGCCCTCCAGGGTCCGCCGGGCCAGGCCGAGCAGCTGGGTCGCGTCGGGCGTCTCGTCGGTGACCTCCACGCCACCGGCCAGCGCCTGCGCCGCCAGGGTGGCCGCGACCCGCAGCCCCTCGGCGTGCTCCAGCCGCTGCACCTCGTTACGCAGATCGTCGTCCTCACCGGGCTGCGGATCGACCCGGGTGATCTCGTCGAGGCCGAGCTTGAGCAGATCGGCCTCCTGCGAGCGCTGCCGCGCGTTGCGCCGCCGATCGGCCAGATCCTCCACGACGGCCCGCCACCGGCCGAACGCCTCCTTGTAGGAGTCGATCAGCTTCTCGTGCTCCGGGCCGGCGAACCGGTCGAGCGCGGACCGCTGCTCCGACGGGCGCAGCAGGCGCAGCTGGTCGGACTGGCCGTGCACGGCCAGCACCTGCTCGCCCAGCTCGCTCAGCGTCGACACCGGCATGCTGCGGCCACCGACGTGCGCCCGGGACCGGCCCTCGGCCGTCACCGTGCGGCTGAGCAGGATCGAGCCGTCGTCGTCGGCCTCGCCGCCGGCGTCGGTGATCCGGGTCCGCACCGCGTCGCCGAGCGTGCCGCGCAGCTTGAGCCGGCCCTCGACCACGGCCCGGCCCGGGTCGGCCCGGACCCGGCCGGCGTCGGCCCGGCCACCGAAGAGTAGTCCGAGACCGGTCACCACCATCGTCTTACCGGCGCCGGTCTCGCCGGTGATCACATTCATTCCCGACGTGAGCCGCAGCGTCGTGTCGTCGATGACGCCGAGCCCGGTGATGCGCAGTTCCTCCAGCACAGCCAGACAGTATCGGGAGCCCCCGACAATTGCCCAACGGCCTTGGTCTGATCAGCGTCGATTCCCGCGCCAGCCGACGACCGGCAGACCGAACTTCGCCACCAACGTGTCGGTGAACGGCCGCGGCGCCAGCCGGACCAGCCGGACCGGGAGCCGGCCCCGTTCGACCGTCACCTGCGAGCCGGGCGGCAGGTCCCAGGTCCGGCGACCGTCGCAGCACAACACCGCAAAGGACGTGTACGGGTCGACCGTCAGCACGAAAGTCGACGTCGGCGCGGTCACCAGCGGCTTCGAGAACAGCGCGTGGGCACTGATCGGCACCAGCAGCAGCGCCTCCACCTCGGGCCAGACGACCGGGCCGCCGGCCGAGAACGCGTACGCCGTCGACCCCGTCGGTGTGGCGCACACCACACCGTCGCAGCCGTAGCGGGACAGTGGCCGCCCGTCCACATCCACCATCAGCTCGAGCATCTGGGCCCGCTGGCCCTTCTCCACGGTCACCTCGTTGAGCGCCCACGACTCGGCGATCAGGCGGCCGTCGTACTCCGCCCGCACGTCCAGCGTCAGCCGCTCGTCGACGGTGTAGTCACCGCTCACCACCTCGGCGACCGCGTGGTCGATGTGGTCGATCTCGGTCTCCGCGAGGAACCCGACCTTGCCCAGGTTGATCCCGAGCAGCGGCGCCTTCGCCGGCCGGGCCAGATCGGCGGCCCGCAGGATGGTGCCGTCACCGCCGAGCGCCAGCACGATCTCCACCCCCTCGGCCGCGTCCGGCCCGACCACCGGCTCCACCCCCGGGGGCAGCTCCAGGTCGTCGATCTCCTCGGCGATCACCCGGACCTCGAAACCGGCGGCGATCAGGTCCAGCGCCACCGCGCGGGCGTGCTGCGTACTCTGCCGGCGCCCGGTGTGCGTCACCAGCAGGGCCGAGCGCGTCATTTCTCCTCCAGCAGGGGAACGGGTCCAGCTTCGACGACAGCTTCGATCCTCACCGGATCGGCCGGCGGGGCATCCCGCCGGAACCACACGAAGAACTCCACGTTGCCGCTCGGGCCGGGCAGCGGACTGGCGGTCACATCGGCCACCCCCAGGCCCAGCCCGGCCGCGGCCGACGCCACGTCCAGCACCGCCTCGGCGCGCAGCCGCCAGTCACGGACCACACCACCCGAGCCGACCTTCTCCTTGCCGACCTCGAACTGCGGCTTCACCATCAGCGCCAGATCACCGTCCAGTCCGGTGCACGCCGTCAACGCCGGCAGGACCAGCCGCAACGAGATGAACGACAGATCCGCGACGGTCAGGTCGACCGGGCCACCGATCGACTCGGCGGTGATCGACCGGACGTTGGTGCGCTCCTGCACCACCACCCGGTCGTCGTTGCGGATCGGCCAGGCCAGCTGGCCGTACCCCACATCCACCGCCACCACCTGCCGGGCCCCGGCGCGCAGCAGCACGTCGGTGAACCCGCCGGTGGAGGCGCCCGCGTCCAGGCAGCGGCGCCCGGCGACGGCCAGCCCGCCGGGCCGGAACGCCGCCAGCGCGCCGGCCAGCTTGTGGCCGCCCCGCGACACGTACTCGTCCTTCGGGTCGTCCCCGGTCACCACGATCGGGTCGGCCGGGTCGACCATCGCGGCGACCTTCAGCGCGGCGGTGCCGCGCACCTGCACACGACCGGCCGCGACGAGCGCGGCGGCCTGCTCCCGGGAGCGGGCGAGCTTGCGTCGGACGAGCTCGGCGTCGAGACGCGCACGGCGGGCCATCACGTTCCTTTATTTTGTACGGTCGTTCAGCGGTCGATGCCGGCCAGGGTTTCCTGGAGCACCTGATGCGCGGCCTCGAACTCGGCGATCTGCTCGGCCGGGGCCAACCGCGCGGCGTTGGCGAGCGACCGTAGCACCGCGTCCACGGCCGGGTGACCGGTGTCCTCCCCGCCGGGAGAGGACACCGCCGGCGGAAGACCACCCGGAGGCGGCCCGGGACGCGGGCCGGGCTGGGGATACGTCACGACCTCAGGCCTCCGAGCTCTCGGTCCGGCTGACCGTCTCCGACGCCGGCGTCGACTGCGCCGGCACCTGCGCCGCCTTTCGCGGGTTCGCAGCCTTGCGCGGCCCGGCATCCTTACGCGGCGAGGCAGCCTTCCGGCCGGTGCCCTTCTGCGGCTCGGCGGCCGTGGCCGCACCACTCCGGCGAGGCGTCGCCTGCCCGGCCACGGCCTTCTTCGCCGGCGCCTTCTCCGCAACGGCCTTCCTGGCCGGAGCCCGCTTGGCCACCGCCTTCTCGACCGGCGCGACAGCAGCCGCCACCGGCTCGACGAAGACCGGCGCGACAGCAGCCGGCGTCTCGACCGGCACCACGACCGGCGCGGCCTCCGGCGTCTCCACAGCCGCGACGGCCGGCGTCCCGGCAACCTCGGCGGCCGGCCCGGCAGCCTTCCGCGGCGCCCTCTTGACCGGCGCACTCTCGGCCGGACCACTCCCGGCCAACGTCCGCTTGGCGGGTGCCCGCTTGACGGGCGCGCTCTTGGCCGGGGCGCTCTTGACCGGGGCGTCCTTGACCGGCGCACCCTTGACCGGCGCACTCTTGACCGGGGCGCCCTTGACCGGCGCGCCCTTGACCGGCGCGCCCTTGACCGGGGCGCTCTTGGCAGGAGCCGCAGCCCGCTTTCCGGGTGCCCGCTTGACCGGCGCAGCAGAGGCCACCGGGGCCGCATCCGGGACGACAGGAGCAGCCGCCGGAGCGGAAGCCGCGTTGGCCGGCACCGCCGCCCGCTCCGTCCCCGCCGCCGGCATGGCGTTCGGCTTGGCCTTCACCGCTTTCTTGGCCACCGCTTTCTTGACCGGCCGGGCCACCGGCGCCACCGGCGCATCCGGTACCGGCGCATCCGGCACCTCGGAGTCAACGCTCCCGGGCGCGCCGGCCCGGGCCTGCCGCAACTGCCGCTCCAGGTGATGCACCTTGGCCGTGAGGTCGGACACCTCCTCGGCGGTGGCCAACCCCACCCGTCCGAGTGCCCGGTCCACCTCGTAGCGCACGATGTTGGTCAGCGCCTCACGATTGGCGATACCCGCCGACAGCAGGTCCTCCACCAGGCCCTGCACCTGCGCCGCCGTGGCGCCACCTCGGTTGAGCAGCTCCCCGGCGACCTGTTGCGCCTTCTTCCGGGGTGCCTCCGTCAAGCCGAGTGCCAGGTCCAGATAAGCCCGCCATGCGTCCGGCATGTCTCGCCTCCTCTCGCCGCGTCGGGTGCCACGCTACCGGGCACCTCCGGGAAACTCCTGGGGTACCGTGCCGGTGTCGTGAGGGAGGATGGTCCTATGGCCACCTTGGACGAGTGCCGCCGAGCACTGCACGACCTCGCCGCCCGGTTGGAGACCAACGCCGAGGCCCGCGGAAAACTCGACCTGGATCGCACGCTCGCCTGCCGCCTGACCGACCTGGGCGCCGCGTTCCACGGGCGGATCACCGGCGGCCGCCTCGTCGACATCACCGACGGCGACGACCCGAAGGCGAAGATCGCCCTGGTCACCACGAGCGACGAGCTGCTCGACCTGGTGGCCGGCAAGCTGGAGCTGTCCCGGATGGTCACCGCCATCCGGGCGAACCCGTTCGACCTGCTCAAGCTCCGTAAGCTCCTCTAGAACGACCGGACCGGTTGCGCCCGGGGATACGGGCGCAACCGGCGGGTCAGTTCAAAGATCAGCGGTCGGTCGTCGCGGAGAGTGTCTCCAGGCCGGCGAGCACCTGATCGGCCGCGGCCGTCGCCGCGGACAGCTGGGTGGTCACCTCGGCCAGCACGGCCGCCTGTTCCTCCACCGAGGACGCGATGTTGAGCTGCAGCTCGTGGATGTCGTCGACGGCCCCGGTGGTCGAGGCGAAGGTGTGCGCCACGTCACCGGTCTCCGCCACGATCGCGGTGATCACCTGGTTGACCTTCTCCACCGAGACGGCCGTCTCCCGGGCCAGGTCCTTGACCTCGCCGGCGACGACAGCGAAGCCCTTGCCCAGCTCACCGGCGCGGGCCGCCTCGATGGTGGCGTTCAGGGCGAGCAGGTTCGTCTGCTCGGCCAGCGACGCGATGATCGCGTTCACGTCGGCGATCTCCCCGACCGACTTCTCCAGCTGCCGTACCTTCTGCCCGGCCGACGCGGCCGCGTCCTTGCCGGTGGAGGCGGTCCCGGCGGCCTGCGCGGACCGTTCCGCGATGTCGCGCACCGATGCGGTGAGCGCCGCCAGCTCCCGGTCGACGGCGGCGACCGCGGTGATCGCGGTGTGTGCCTCGCCGCTGATCTGGGCGACCTCGGCGGTGATCCGGCGGGCCTGCGCGGCCGCCTCCTCGGACCGCAGGCGCAGCTCCTCGGCGGCCCGTTCCTGGGCTTCGTGCTCGGCCCGTTCGACCTCGCGGCGGGCGTCCTCGGCCTCCTGGGCGAGCACCTCGTTCTCGCGTTCGGCCTGTTCGGCGAAGTGCCAGAAGACCACGATGCCGGCCACCTCGAGGGTGAGGAGCCCGGCGTGCACGGCGACCATGCCGAGGGCCGGGCCGATGCCCATGTGATGTTCGCCGAACACCCGTTCCGGTGCCACCAGCCCGAGCACACCGTGGTGCACGACGACCACGACGATCGCCGACACCAGCGGCGCCCACTGCTGGTACAGCGCCACGAAGATCAGCACCGCGTACAGGTGGATGTGGGTGGCCATCTCCCCGCCGGTGATCTCGATCGCCACGAGCGTGCACGCGATCAGCCCGACGCTGACATGGCTGGCCCGCGCCTTGCGATTGGTCGCGGGCACGAGCCCCGCCAGCGCGGCCCAGACGGCGACACCCGCGGTGAAGCCGACCGCCTCCCACGCCGTCCGCGGCCCGAGGATGCCGATGATCAGGAAGACCGGCACATGGAACCACAGCAGCCGGCTCACGATCCGGTGCCGGGCCTGCCAGGACGCGTCGGACAGCCGGGCGCCGCGGGGCAATGTCAGTGAGCTCACATTCCCCTCATCGACCGTGAACGGCCCCGCTTGACCCGCACGGGCAAAACACGTAAGGCAGGCCCGTTCCGCCACGAACGGTGCCACGATGGAGGCAGGGAACCCATCGGCCGGCGGCCGTGCCGGCCCCGATCAGGGAGGGACCATGTTCCGTACCCGTCCCGGCCTCCCGCGCTTCGACGCCACGCTGACCAGTGCCGACGTCCACGAGCGCGCCGAACAGGTCGCCGTGCCCGACTTCGACTGGATGTCCACCCCCATCCTCGCCTTCGTCGACGCCCTCCTGCACATCGACATGAACGCGCCGCTGCCCCCGCGACGCCACCACTTCGCGCCGCCGGCCGCCATCCCGCACCCGGCCGGCGCCCCCACGACCCCGCCGATCGACGCGGCCGCCCACAGCGCCGGTCATTTCCTGGCCGACCTGACCCGGATCCACCGCTGACCCCTTCCGCGACGAAGGCGACACTCCCGCCCGCCATCGCGCTCCCGGTGGTTCGCCTTTCCCAACCCCGCGGTGGTACGCCGTCGGCCGCCCCCAACCGCACCACACCTCCCCTGCCTGTCCCCGCGACGTCCGCCGGCCTCCGGACCGCAGCGCGCCCGCCGGGCCGGCTGCCCACTCACCGGCCACGACGCCCCGCCGACCACCGGCACCGACAGCAGACGGCCCCGGTCACCGCCCCCGATCGGAGGCGGCGGCCGGGGCCGTCGTTGCCGGTAGTACGGTCCCGGAGCAGCCCGAAGGCCGTCACCGGAACCCGAGAAGGTTCGTGCCCGCCGACGCTCAGGTGGCCTCGGGAAGATTCCAGGACTTCACAAGCTCACGGGCTTCATCGGAGCCCCCGGTGATGGCGCTGGTCGCAACACCGGTCCAGGTGGCCGAGCAGAGCAGCCGCAGAGCGTCGACCGGAGAGCCGGAGCCGTCCAGCGTCACCCGGTCCGCGTCCCGGGTCAGCCGCCACCCACCGAGCTCGGTCCAGGGGACCTCGTCCCCCGAAACGCCCAGCCCCGCCCCTACCTCCGAGACCGGCACGCGCGCCCCATCACCGGAACCCGACTCCACCCCCGAAACCGGCAGACGCGCCCCATCACCGGAACCCGACTCCACACCCGAAACCGGCAGACGCGCCCCATCACCGGAACCCGACTCCACACCCGAGACCGGCAGACGCGCCGCATCGCCAGGGCGTGCCTCATCTCCGACGGCCGGGAGGCGTGATTCGCCGGCCGGGCGGAACAGCGCCGACAGGTCGGCCGCCACGTAGGTGGGGCGACGGTCCGCGGGGGCGGCCAGCAGGTCGGCCGGTCCGCTGACACCGGTCAGGACCAGCAGACTGTCCATGCCGGCGGTCACCGCGCCCTGGATGTCGGTGTCCAGCCGGTCGCCGACGGCCAGCGGACGCTGCGCCCGCGACTGGGCGGCCGCCGTCCGGAACAGGCCCGGCTGCGGCTTGCCGACGACCACGTCCGGATCCCGGCCGAGGGCCGTGCGCAGCACCGCGACGAGCGAGCCGTTGCCGGGCAGCGGGCCACGGGGGCTGGGCAGGGTGCGGTCGGTGTTCGTCGCGTACCAGGCCGCGCCGGCCCGGACCGCGAGCGTCGCCTCGGCCAGGATCTTCCAGCCGACCTCCGGACCGTACCCCTGAACCACCGCGACCGGCTCGTCCTCCGCCGTGCCGACCGGGGTGAGGCCCGCGTCGCGGACCTCGGCGCGCAGCGCCTCCGCACCGACCACCAGAACCGGCGCACCGGCCGGCAGCCGTTCCGCGAGCAGCGCCGCCGCGGCGCCGGCCGAGGTCAGCACCTCGGCCGGCTCCGCGTTCACACCCATGCCGGTCAGCAACGCCGCCACGTCCGCCGCCCGCCGGGACGCGTTGTTCGTGGCGAACGCGATCGGCGTGGCGCCGGAGCGCAGCCGGTCGATCGCCCCGGCCGCGCCCGGGATCGGCTTGTCGATCAGGAAGACGACGCCGTCCAGGTCGAAGACGACCAAGTCGTAGCCGCCGGCAAGGTGGTCGCTCACGCCTTCGGCTTCTCCTCGGCGTCAGCCTTGTCGTCGCCGTCCTTGTCGGCCGGCTCGGTCACGGCGTCGTCCCCGGCGTCATTGCCGGCTGGCTTCTCCAGGGAGTCGCTGACCGCCGGCGCGCCCTTCTCGTCCTCGTCACCGAGACCGTCGGTGTTCACATCGGTGTCCGCGACGTCCACCGACTCGTCGTCACCGTCGACGCCGTCCTCGTCCTCGTCCTCGAAGTCGTCTTCGTCGTCGTACTCTTCCTCGTCGTCATCGAGGTCGCCATCCCGGTCGTCCCGGTCGTCGGACTCACGGTCGCCGTCCGACGAGTCACGGCCGGTCGCGGACGCCTCGGCGCCCTCCTCCTCGTCCTCGTCGGCGTCGTCACCCTCGATGGTGACGCCGTCGAGTTCGAGCAGCCGCTCAGCGGCGTCGGTGACCTGCTCCTCGTCGACCGCGGCGGTCCGGGCGAACCACTCCCGGGCCTCCTCACGACGGCCGGCCGCGAGCAGAGCGTCGGCGTAGGCGTACCGCAGGCGGGCCGCCCACTCGGCGTCGTCGTCACCGGTCAGTTCCTTGACCTGCAGCATCGCCACGGCGGCGTCGTGCTGGCCCAGGTCACCGCGGGCGCCGGCGGCCACGATCAGCAGCTCGATCGCGCCGGCCTTCTCCAGGTTGGCCACGTCGGCGCCACGGAACAGGTCGATCGCCCGCTCCGGACGGCCGAGTGCCCGCTCGCAGTCGGCCAGCTCGGCCAGGTGCGTCTGCCGGCCGGTCATCCGGTGGTAGGTGCGCAGCTCGGCGATCGCGGTCGTCCAGTCCCCGGCCGCGTACGCAGCCAGGCCGACGGCCTCCCGCACCACGGCGATCCGCGACGCGAGACGACGGGCCGCGATGGCGTGGTTGAGTGCCAGCTCGGAGTCCTCGTCGATGATCTGACCGGCCGCCACCAGGTGCCGCGCGACCTTGTCGGCGACGTCCCGCGCCAGGCTCAGCAGCTCGGCGCGAACCTCCTGGTCGAGGTCGTTCGCGGTGATCTCCTCGGGGATCTCCGGAGCCTCGAACGCGGGCTTGCCGGCCTCGTCCTGCGGCCGCGCGTCCCGGTCCCGGTCCTGCCGGAACCCGCCACGGTCGTCCCGGTCGCCCCGGAACCCGCCACGGTCGCCACCACCCTGGTACCCACCACGGTCGCCGCCCTGGTAGCCGCCACGATCGCCGCCACCCTGGTAGCCGCCACGGTCACGGTCACCGCCACGGAACCCACCGCGGTCGCCACCGCCCTGGTAACCACCACGGTCACGGTCACCGCCACGGAACCCGCCGCCGGAGCCACCGCCCTGGTAGCCGCCACGGTCGCGGTCGCCACCGCGGAACCCGCCACGGTCCCCACCGGGCCGGTCGCTGCGCTGCGGACGGTCACCATACGGCCGGTCCTGACGGGGACGGTCGCCGAAGGACCGGTCCCGGTCCCCACGGAAGCCACCACCCTGCGGACGGTCGCCACCACGCGAGTCGCCACCACGGAATCCACCGCGGTCGCCACCGCCCTGGTAACCACCACGGTCACGGTCACCACCGCGGAACCCGCCCCGATCGCCGCCCTGGAAGCTCTCCCGGGGGCCACTGCGGTCACGGTCACCGCCACGGAACCCGCCGCCGGAGCCGCCACCCTGGTAACCACCACGGTCACGGTCGCCACCGCGGAATCCACCGCGGTCGCCACCCTGCGAGCCGCCACGGAAGCCGCCGCCGGAGCCACCACCCTGGTAGCCGCCACGGTCACGGTCGCCACCGCGGAACCCGCCGCGGTCGCCACCGCCCTGGTAGCCCGGACGGTCCCCACCACGCGAGTCGCCACCACGGAACCCTCCGCGGTCGCCACCGCCCTGGTAACCACCACGGTCACGGTCACCGCCACGGAACCCGCCGCCGGAGCCGCCACCCTGATAGCCGCCACGGTCACGGTCGCCACCGCGGAATCCACCACGGTCGCCACCACCCTGCGAGCCCGCACGGAACCCGCCACGGTCGCCACCACCCTGGTAACCACCACGGTCACGGTCACCACCACGGAACCCACCGCGGTCACCGCCACCCTGCGAGCCGCCACGGAACCCGCCACGGTCACCACCGCCCTGGTAACCACCACGGTCACGGTCACCGCCGCGGAACCCGCCACGGTCACCACCGCCCTGGTAGCCGCCACGGTCACGGTCGCCACCACGGAACCCGCCGCGGTCGCCACCACCCTGCGAGCCGCCACGGAAGCCGCCGCCGGAGCCGCCACCCTGGTAGCCGCCACGGTCACGGTCCCCACCGCGGAACCCGCCGCGCTCGACGCCACGGTCGCGGTCACCACCACGGAACCCGCCCCGGTCGTCGCTGCGGAAGCCACCGCCCGAGGGACGGTCGCCACCACGGAAGCCGCCCCGGTCGCCGCCACCCTGGTAGCCGCCACGGTCACGGTCACCACCACGGAAACCGCCCCGGTCGCCGCCACGGTCACGGTCGCCACCCCGGAACTCCCGGCGGTCGCCACCGCCCTGGTAACCACCTCGGGAGCCGCCGCGGTCGCCGCCACGGAAGCCACCCCGGTCGCCGCCGCGGTCACCGCCCTGGTAGCCGCCGCGGTCGCCGTCGCGTCCGCCTCCGGAACGACGGTCGTCGTCGCGGTTGTTGGAGCCGCCGTCCTGCGGTCCTGTACTCACGGATCATTCCTTCCAGTACGGCGGCGGACTACCTAGGACCCGAGTGGCCCTGCTCCGACACACGCTGTTCTCGACACACAAAGTTACTAGGGGATCTGCCCATAAACGCAGTCGAGGGCCGACCCCGAAGTGGGGCGGCCCTCGACCGATCACGTTGAGTCCGGCGGCGTCCTACTCTCCCACACCCTCCCGAGTGCAGTACCATCGGCGCTGGAGGGCTTAGCTACCGGGTTCGGAATGTAACCG
>NZ_FONV01000038.1 GCF_900113015.1 Actinoplanes philippinensis | reverse complement strand
TTGACGACGTCCCAGGCGGCGAGTTTGCCCTTGTAGTGGGCCATCACACCGTTGATGTGGTCGATCATCGCCTGCCGCAGGCCGCTGCCGCTGAGGCTTCCCCAGAACTGCGGCTGTTGCGCGTGCCAGGCGAGGGTGTGACCGCGGACCTTCATGCCTCGCTGGGTCGCCCAGTTGTAGATCTGGTCACCGGCGCTGAAATTGAACTGGCCACGGTTGGGTTCCGTGGCGTCCGGCTTCATCTCGTTCTCGGCCGTCACCATGTCGAACTCGCGGCCCGCGATCGAGCTGTACGTCGAGTTGCTGAGCCGGCTCGCGGCGATCGCCGTGCCGAAGTACCGGCCGGACTGTTGTGCCGCGGCGCCCAGGGTGGTGGCCGCGGCGTTGGCGTCCGGCGCCACCATCACGGCGCTGAACCCCGCGACCGCGGCGATGAGGCCCACGATCAGGGTCTGGCTTCGCCAGGATCGCCGTCCGGTGGGGCGGGGTGGGGATGTGTCTGCCACGGGATTTCCCTTCTTGGTCCTGTGGGGGGCGCCGGGAACCGTCGCCGTGGCGGTCGCAGCGCCACGGACGCGGTGGGGGAGTGGACAGGCCGATGCAAGCGATGCCCATCGATTGCTGAATGCTGACACGGTAACATCGTCGAAACAAGAGCTTCCGGAAAACTCTCGTAAGTATCAGACGGGAGTTCCGGGTGGTTGGTCCTAGAAGTGACGCTTCGACATCGGGGTGGTCACCCGGCGAGCCGATGGGGGTTGAAACGTATCTTCGAAACTTTCGGTGCCGGCTCGTCGTCCGTACCCCGGCGGTCGAAGATCGTGAGGCACGCTTGATCGGTGGATGTCGAACAGCGAGGCGACGGGCTCCGGCTGCCGCGGTCGCAGGCGGGTTCGAGCCCGCAACACCTGCTGGCCACCGTGCTCGGCGAGTATCTGGACTCGGCGGACGCCGGATTGCCGTCCGCGGCGGTCATCGCGATCCTGGCGGAGTTCGGGATCAGCGAGTCCAGCGCGCGCGCCGCCCTGTCGCGGCTGGTCGGGCGGGGTCTCATCGTGGCCCGCAGTGGCCGTGCGCCGGTCTACCACCTCACGGCCGGCGCGATCGCCGGCCATCACGCCCACATGCGGCGGTTCTTCGAGTTCGGCAGCCGGCCACCACGGTGGACCGGTGACTGGGTGATGGCGACGTTCTCGATTCCCGGCCCCGGCAGCGGGCGCCGCCATCAGGTGCGACGGGCGCTGACGGCGCTGCGGATGGTGGGGCTGTACGACAGCGTGTGGATCCGGCCGGGCTCGGAACTACGGCCGGTGCGCGAGGCGCTGGGCGCCGTCCTGCACGACGTCGCGGGCGCCCGGTGGTCGGTGCTGACCGCCCGGTTCGACGACGAGGGGGGCCGGCACGGTCCCGCGGCGGCCTACGATCTGCCCGGTCTCGCCGCCGCCTACCGAGACTTCGCCGAGCGGTACGCGGAGCTGCGAGTCGCCGTTGCCGAGTCCCGCGTCGACCCGGCACGGGCGCTGGTGGCCCGGACCTCGCTCATGGACGCGTGGCGGCGCTTCCCGGACCTCGACCCGGATCTGCCCGGCCATCTGCTGCCGCAACCCTGGCCCCGGCACGACGCGCGGCAGACCTTCCTGGAGATCCACACCGCGCTCGGCTCCCTCGCGCAGGCCCGCCTGGTCGAGGTCGCCACCGCGCACTGGCCCGAGGCGGGGCGATGGATCACGCACTTCCAGGCGCCACCCGATGCCGTACCCATTTATTGACACTTGTCGTTGCCGGAGTGATAGTAACTGCACAACTCCCGGCGCATCGACATGCATCACTCTGCCTTCCTCGGGTGCGCCGTCCTCCCCGTCCCGGTCATCGCGGGACCACCTGCCGTCCTCGGAGGACGAAAATGAGAAGACGAACCACGGTCGGCGCCGTCCTCGCCGCCCTCGTCACCACGCTCGTCACCGGCATCATGACGATCGGCGCGTCACCCGCGGACGCCGCGGTGGGCGGCTCCGGGCCCTACCCCGCCGACTACGAGACCTCCACCGGCCTGCCCAACCACACCATCTACCGCCCGCAGAACCTGCCGTCCGAGCGCCTGCCCCTGCTCGTCTGGGGCAACGGCGGATGCGCGGCGAGCGGCACCGCCCAGATCAACTTCCTGCGCGAGATCTCCTCACACGGCTTCCTCGCCATCGCCAACGGCGCACCCAACGGCTCCGGGTCCACCACGTCGCAGATGCTCACCCAGTCCATCGACTGGGCGTTCGCGGAGAACTCCCGGTCCGGCAGCAAGTACTTCGGCCGGATCGACACCTCGCGCGTCGCCGTCGCCGGGTTCTCCTGCGGCGGCCTGGAGGCCTACGCGGTCTCCGCCGACCCGCGCGTCACCACCACCATGATCTTCAGCAGCGGGCTGCTCAACGACGCCGACGACTACCAGCTGCGGCGACTGACCAAACCCATCGCCTACTTCATCGGCGGGCCCAGCGACATCGCCTACCCCAACGCCATGGACGACTGGGGCAAACTGCCCGCCGGGCTGCCCGCCTTCATGGGCAACCTGAACGTCGGCCACGGCGGCACCTACGACCAGGTCAACGGCGGCGAGTTCGCCCGGGTGGCGGTGCTCTACCTCAAGTGGCGGCTCAAGGGCGACACCGCCGCCGGCGCCCAGTTCGCCGGCCCCGACTGCGGCCTGTGCCGCAGTGGCCAGTGGCAGGTCCAGCAGAAGAACCTCACCCTTGACGGCGGCACCTCGTCGCCGTCCCCGTCGCCCTCCGGGTCGCCGTCCCCCTCGCCTTCCGGGTCGCCGTCCACCGGACCCGGCTGCACCGCGACCTACACCGTGCAGGACCAGTGGAACGGCGGATTCGTCGCCGGCGTGGTCGTCACCGCGGGCAGCTCCGCGATCAACGGATGGCGGGTCACGCTCACCCTGCCTGCCGGGGCGACGATCGCCAGCGCGTGGAACGCCGTCAACACCGGCACGAGCGGCACCGTCGCGTTCGCCAATGTCAGCTACAACGGGCGGATCGCCGCCGGGCAGACCGCTGGTTTCGGATTCCAGGGCACCGGTACGGGCAGCGGCGCCGTCGCCTCCTGCAGCGCGACCTGACGTCCGGCCCCGCCTCGGGTGGCCCGGAGCACCGGGCCACCCGAGCCCTGTCAGGCTGGGGGATCGTCTCGATAGAGATCCTTCTTCACGTCTCGGCCGCCCCAGCGGGTCGCGGTGAGTTCGGGTCGCGGACGCGTCGGCTTCGGTACCCAGCCGTACCGTCCGGTGTCGGGGGGAGCGTTGTCCCAGTCGGCGATCAGCGCGAACGGATCAGTGGTGTCCTCGAGGTCGTCGCCGGTGGATTCCCGAACGACAGCGGAAGGGTGGAAGCGCGTCTCCTGGGCCACCCTGCAGTCGTCCGTCCGAGAAGCGACCAGGGCGCCACAATCTCCGCAGGCCACACACGGGTCCCCGCCGGCCAGGGACCAGCAGCCGACGACAACGAGGCGGTGGACGATGCGGGTGCCGCGCACATCGCCGGGTGACAGTACGAAGGTGCCGGCTACTTGATCGCAGCCGTACGCGGTCTCGTCGATCGCATAGGTGCCGGGGTCGAGAAGCGGTGGATTGACATGGTGGCAGTCCAGAAGCGACGAGTGCGGCTGCGCCGGCAGCTCCACCAACCGGACCGGGATACTCAGAGCGCTTCCGCACGTTCCACACCGGAAGGTCTCCACCGCGGCAGTGTGACATCCCGGCCCAGCGACGGCATCCGAGATATGCGGGGTGTGCTGACCGCGTCTCCGGACGCCCGGGGACCTGGCGGTGCGCCGCGTTACGTCTGCGCCGCTGCGGAGCCTGCAGGGTTCGAGGCGGACCGGCGCCGCGCCGGGCCGGGTGGCAGGAGCAGGAAGGCGAGGACGAGCACGGCGGACGCGCCGAGGCCGCCGCGCAGACCCGATTCGGGTGGCAACTTGACGTAGCCGGCCGTGGCGGGTTCGTGGGCCAGCAGCCATTCGTGGCCCATGACCAGGAAGACCAGGGCCGCGACGGCGGCCGTCAGCCCGATCAGCCGGAACACCCGGACGACGGCCGGCCGCCACGCTGCCGCGCCCGCCATGGACAGCGCGATCAGCACGGCGGCGAGGAACACCAGCCGCCACGCGTCGACGTCGAGCTCGGTGGGCCCGTCCGGGTCCGGGTAGAAGACGTCGATGCCATACCACGGCATCGACAGCGCCGGCACCACGCAGATCACCGCGACGGCCACCAGGATCCGGTGGCCGGCGACCCGCCACGGCCGGGTGCCGGGCCGGATCGGGACCGGGTCGGCGCCCGAGACGGCGACGCCGAGGAGGAGCAGCCCGAGGCCGGTAGTGTAGAGCACGTAGCCGGTGGACACCCCGGAGGCGCCCACCACCACGTCCAGCTGCACTTTGCCCGTCCGCAGCAAGACCTCCAGGACCCCGAAAAGCCAGGCCGCCGCTGCCGCCGCCGCGATCAGGACGAACGCGAGTTGCGCTGCGGGCGGCATCCGCCGGCCCCGGGCGAGACAGAACGTGGCTCCGGCTCCGACAGCGGCCAGCAGCAGCACCGCGCCCCAGCTCTGCGCCGGCGGCAACTCCGAAAGATAGCGGGGCAACTGGACCGGCGGCGACCACTCCTCCTGCGGCATCGCATTCGACCAGGGCAGAACCAGCGACACCAGCGCCAGGGCGGCCCCGGTGACGCAGAGAACCGCCCCCGCCCGCCACGCCACCATCCGGCCACCATATCGCGGCCGGTAGATGTATCAGCTGAGTCGGAGCCGGCCGTCCCGCCCGGGCGCGACAGGAAGGCCGCCTGGCTCAGGCCCAGGAAACCACGTCGTCGTGAGCCAGCCGGGGCAGTCTGGGGCGCCACGCGTCCTTGCCGGGGTGGCCGATGTTGACGACCAGGATCGAGTGGAACCGGCCGTCCGGGAAGAACTCGGCGTCCATGCCGGCGGCGTCGAAGCCGCCCATCGGGCCGGCGGCCAGGCCCTCGGCGCGAACGGCGAGGATGAAGTAGCCGGCCTGCAGGGTCGCGTTGAACGACGCGGTGCCCGAACGCAGCGCGTCGTTGCCGGCGAAGGTGTCCTTGAGCTGTGGCTTGTACGGCAGGACCGCGGGAATGTGCTCGTGGAACCGGGTGTCCGCGGCCAGCACCGCGACCGCGGGAGCCGACCCGGTCTTGGCCCGGTTGCCCTCGTCCATGTGCTTCACGAGGCGCTCGCGGCCCTCGCCGGCCCGGACGAACAGCACTCGCAGGGGCTGGGAGTTGGCGGCGGTCGGAGCCCATCGGGCCAGCTCCCAGATCCGGGTCAGTTCGGCATCGGTGACCGGGGTGTCGTCGAACGTGTTGGCCGTGCGCGCGCCGGTGAACATGGCGTGCCTGGCGTCCGGGGAGAGTGGCGACATGGTTACCTCACTTTGGTTAACGTGTTAACCAAACGCTACGAGCGATCCGGTTAATGCGTCAACCAAATAGCCGTGTGACCCCCACCTCGCTGACAGCACACCGAGCAGTGCCCTACGGTCGGGCGGTGGACATGATCGAGGCCGTCGTGGGCAGCCTGCGCGCGGGCCGGGCCTACGGCCGCCGGATCGCGCAGAGCGGCGCCTGGGGCATGCGTTTCCCCGCCTTCCTCGGCACGGGATTCCACGTCGTCCTCGACGGCGACGGCTGGGTCACCACCCGCGACGCGCCGCCGGAGCCCGTCCACCCGGGCGATGTCGTCCTGATCCCGCACGGCGCCGAGCACGCGCTGAGCCACACCCCCGCCACGACCGGCGCCGTCGCGGACTTCACCCGGGCCGGCGAGCCGGCCGCGCGCCCGGCCGACTTCGAGTTCTTCTGCGGGCTCTACCGCCTGGACCGGGCGCCGTCACACCCGCTGCTGGCCCGCATGCCCGACGCGGTCGTGGTCCCCGCCGACGGCGACGCCGCCCTGGGCGCGCTGGCACAGTTCGTCGACCACGACGTGAGCCGGTCCCGGCCGGGCGAGCAGGTCACCCGGGCCGCGGTCGTCGACCTGCTGGTCACACACGTGCTGCGGAAACTGTCGGCGCACCGGCCGTACGACGCCTGGCCGGACCCGTCCATCGTCCCGGCGCTCGACGCGCTGCATCAGGCATCCCAGCGGCCGTGGACCGTCGCCGGCCTCGCCGCGGCGTGCCACCTGTCCCGTACCACCTTCGTGCGCCGCTTCACCGCGGCCGTCGGTGAGCCACCGATGACCTATCTGCAGCGGCTGCGCCTGGCCGGCGGTGCCCGGCTGCTGCGCGAGACCGACCTCCCGCTCGACGCCATCGCCCGTGACATCGGCTACTCCACCGGTTTCGCCTTCGCCCACGCCTTCCGCCGCGAGTACGGCCTCGCCCCCGGCCGTTTCCGCCGCGAACTGCAGACCGCCTGACGACCCGATCGCGCATGGGGCCGGGCCGCCGGAACATGGGCGGGCCACCCACCGGATGGTTCAGTCGACCGATGCCATCCGCTCGCTACGTCAACTTCCGCGAAGACAGCACCCGCTGGGCCGACCTGCGCCTGCGCCCCGACGACATCGTCATCACCGCGCCGGCCAAAGCGGGAACCACCTGGCTGCAGACCATCTGCGCCCTGCTCATCTTCCAGACCGCCGACCTGCCCGCACCGCTGCCGGACCTGTCACCCTGGCCGGACGCGCGCGTCACCGACGCCACCGAGGTACGGGCCAGGCTCGCGGCACAACAGCATCGGCGGTTCCTGAAGACCCACACCCCCCTGGACGGCCTGCCGCCGGACACCGGCATCCGATTCCTCGCCGCGGCACGGGAACCCCTCGACATCGCCGTGTCGTTCTACCACCAGCAGAAGAACATCGACACCGGCAAGCTCATGCGGCTGCTGGCGCTGCCCGCGCCGCCGCCGGAGCTTCCGCCGCTGCGTGACTGGCTCGCCGCCTGGATCCGGGAGGAGGCCGAGGAGGTACGCGACCAGGTCGTCTCGCTGCCCGGGGTGCTGCACCACATCACCGGGTCCTGGCGGCGCCGTGACCGCCCCGACGTGCTGCTCGTCCACTACGCCGACCTGTCGGCCGACCTGGACGGCCAGATGCGCCGGATCGCCGCCCACCTCGGCATCACCGTCCGCGAGCCGGTCTGGCCGCACCTGGTCCGGGCGGCGACCTTCACGCACGTCAAGCAACACGCGGACCGGTTCGCCCCACGCGGCCCGATCAAGAGCCCGTCCGCCTTCTTCCGCCAGGGACGCAACGGCGCCGGGGCGGCCACTCTCGACGAGCAGGATCTGGCGGCGTACGGCGAACGCCTCCGGCAACTCGCGGACCCGCAGCTGCTGCAGTGGCTGCGCCGGTGACCACCTGGCCCGCTAGTCGGTGTCCGTCCCCAGCTCGGGATCGAGGGCGGCCAGCCGTCGCCGTACCTTGTCGGTGATCTTCGTCAGCGTCCGGAGCTCAGCGGGGGTGAGCTGGTCGATCACCGCCTCCCGGACGTCGGCGACGTGCTGCGGGGCCGCCGCGGCCATCAGCCGCCTGCCCTCGGGGGTGATGGTGACGACCGCACCCCGCTGGTCGGCCTGCGAGCGTTCGCGAGACACCAGGCCGCGTGTCTGCATGCGCGACAGGTGCTGGGACAGCCGGCTCTTCTCCCAGCGCAGCAGCCCTCCGAGCTGGAAGGACCGCAGCTGCCCGCCGGTGGCTTCCGACAGGTGGGCCAGCACCCGGTAGTCGGAGTAGGAGAGGCCGCAGCGGGTGCGCAGCCGGCGATCGATGAAGGCCGACAGCCCCTCGTCCATCGCCATGAGCCCACGCCAGGCGCGTTGCTCCTCGTCGTTCAGCCACCGCGGTTCCGTCACCCGACGAGGCTACCAATCGTTGATCTGTCAATCATCGCGTCGTCGACGAGGTCCAGGCGGCCGACTCGAGTGGAGCCGGGTCGTCCACCAGTTCCCAGATGTCGCCGATGCGCTGGACCCGATACGCGGAGCTGGTCGTGGGTTGCCAGCCGGGGTTGCCGGTCGCGGCGAACCGGACCCACGCGTCGTGCATGCGCGTGGCGAGACCGGACGGCGCGGCAGTGGTGCCCAGCAGGGCGTTCGGGCCGTGCAGCGACGGCCGGTGGGCGATGTCGAAGACGAACGGCAACTCCATGACGTGGCTGGCGCCCAGCCGCCCGCCGAGGGAGTCCGGTCGCCAGGTGAACTCGTAGGCGAACGTGGCCGCCCGGCCCGACGCCGCGTGCGCGACCGTCATCGCGCGGGTGCCGGCGCCGAACAGCCCGGCGCCGAGGATCGCCGCGCGCAGGTCGTCGATCGTGGCGGCGGGCCGGGACCGGCGGTAGGCCTCGACGAGGTCGTGGGGACGGGGGTGGAACCGTGCCGCGGTCGAGTGGAGGTCCTCCACGGTGGTGCCGGACATCCGGCCCAGCGGCGCCAGGTAGAGGTTGCCCTCGTCATGATTGCTGCCGATCAGCAGATCCACCGTGGTTCCGGTCTCCGCGACGACGTCGGCCGGCTGACGGTCCAGGACGAGACTGAACGGTGTGAGACCACCGAGCGGGTCATGATCGTCCGGTGTCCGCAGGTCGAGTCGCCCGAGGCTGCTCACCGTCGCGATCAGTTGCTCGTCGGGGACGCCGGCCAGCGCGGCGGCGGTGGCGGGTACGGCGAGTCGTGTGCTCACGGCGGCGGTCACGATGCCGGCCTGGTCGGTGGTGAAAGCGCCGTGGCCGTTGCCGCTCTGCATGACGGCCCGCCTGATCAGGCCGGGCGCGGCGGGGTGGGCGAGGACTCCGCCGACGAGTGTGGCGCCGGCCGATTGACCGACCAGGGTGATGGTGCCGGGGTCGCCCCCGAACCGGGCCGCGTTGTCGCGGATCCAGCGCAGGGCGGCCAGCACGTCGAGCATCCCGCGGTTGTCGGGTGCGTCGGGCAGGTGCAGGAACCCCGGCACACCGAGCCGGTAGTTGACGGTGACCAGCAGAACGCCGTCGCGGGCGAACGCGGTCCCGTCGTACAGCGGCGCGTTGACCGACCCGGAGACGAACGCGCCGCCGTGGACGTACACCATGACCGGTGCTGGTTTCGGCCGGCGGCGCGGTGCCCAGATGTCGACGGTGAGGTAGTCCTCGCCGCGCTGCCAGCTGGGTCCGAAGAACGGTGACATGTCGAGGGCGCCGAAGGTGTCGCGGGTCGGCTGCGGTGCGCTCGGCCCGGGCCGGGTGGCGTCGCGGACGCCGGTCCACGGCGGATGCGGCCGCGACGCGGTGAAGCGGCGCCGGCCGGTCGGCGCGGCGGCATAGGGAACCCCGCGGAACACGGTGCCGTGCGCGGCGCTGATCCCGCGGATCGGGCCGGACGTGGTGGTGACGACGGGTTCGGTGGGTGCCATGGCAGCTCCTGGAAGGCCGGTCCGCCGCCATCGGGAACGTGGCGGCGGACCGGGTGGGCGTCAGTAGCGGGGGAAACCTGCCCAGCGGGTGATGCCGAAGACGTCGCCGCGGCGCTCGACCTCCAGGGCGCTGTGTCCACTGAAGTGCGCCGGCAGCACCAGGGCCCGGTTGTCGGCGGCCCAGCCGAGCAGCCGGCGGCGGGTGGCCTGCGCCTGCGCCGGGTCCTCGCAGAAGCAGCTGTCGTGGCCGGGGTGCATGACCTGCAGCGGGGTGTGCATCAGGTCGCCGGCGAACAGCGCCTGCTCGCCGCCGGACCGCAGCACGACGACGCTGGAGCCGGGGGTGTGGCCGGGCGCGGCCCGCAGGGTGAGGCCGGCGTCGACGACGTGTTCGCCGGACCACAGCTTGACCTGTCCGGCCTGGTGGACCGGGGCGACGCTGTCCTCGTACACGTGCTCGTTGACGCCGCCGGCGATGGCGGTGTTGGTGGCCGGGTTCCAGTGGTGGAAGTCGGCCTCCGGCATCAGGTAGGTGGCGTTCGGGAACGTCGGCACCCACGCGCCGTCCACCAGCCGGGTGTTCCAGCCGACGTGATCGACGTGCAGGTGCGTGTTGATCACCAGGTCGACGTCCTCCGGCCGGACTCCGGCCGCCGCCAGCCGGTCCAGGTAACCGGACTGCTGCCGATGCCACGCCTCGACGGCCGGGCGGTTCTTGTCGTTGCCGACTCCGGTGTCGATGACGATCGTCCTGCCGTCACTGCGCAGCACCCAGCTCTGCATCGCGACGTGGACCATGTCGTCGCCGCCGAGATGATCCGGAGCGAGCGTCTCGCGGTGCTCCTGCCACGCCTCGGCCGGCATGGTCGGGAAGAAGGCGCCGGCCGGCATGATCGGGCCGTGCGTCTCCTCGACCCGGATGACGGTGACATCACCCAGTGCGATCTCGTTCATGTCTTCTCCCGCAGGGGTGCTCAGCGGCGCGGCAGCGTCGCGATGATCAGGTTGGGGTCGGTGCTGGTCAGATAGGCGGCGCTGGTCACGTAGGCGTGCGACCCGCGAACCGCCACCGACGTCGGGTTCTGCAGTCCGTCAGCGGCCGTGAGCAGCGTCGTGGCGCGGCCGGTCCGGTCGATGCCGGCCACGGTGTTCTGGCCGACGATCGCGGCGATCACGTCGTCGGTGCCCTTGCCCGCGAAGGCGAAGTCGTCGATCCCGGTCAGGCCGCTCGCCCGTACCTCGATCCGATCGGCTCTGCCGTGCCGCATCGTGATCCGCAGCAGCGTGCCCTTGTCCAGGTTGGTCACCCACACCGCGCCGTCGCGGACCTTGATGCCGTTCACGCCCAGGAAGCCGGTCGATGCGAGTTCCGGCGCCGACGACCACACCGACGCCCGGCCGCCGGTCTCGCTGACCGCCGAGATGGTGCCGAGCACCGAGTCGGTGACGTAGAACGTGCGGGTGTGCTCGTCGAACGCGAGACCGTTGGGCAGCCCGGTGGCCGGCAACGCGGCGATCCGCTGCGGGGCGCCGCCCGGCCGCAGCCGGTAGAGGCCGGTCGACGCCGCCTCGCCACTGGCGTAGAGGAAGTACAGCGTGCCGTCCGCCTGCCGCACGATGCCCGTGGTCAGCGCGAACCCCAGAGCCGGCGTGTGCACACCGCCGTCGGCGGGCGCCGCCAGCGTCGCCAGCACACGGATCCTGCCGGTCCGGTCGATCGCGGCGACCTGACGGGCGCCGGCGAACGTGACGTACGCCGTGCCGTCCGGCCCCAGCACGACGTTCTCCGGCATCTGTCCCGCCGCCAGATCGAGGTGCAGGGCCACCCGCGACCGCAGCGCGTCGGCCTGACCCCGTACGACAGCGGCCGAACCGGTGCCGGTGTTCAGCACTGTCACGGCGACCGCCCCGGCGACCGCGGCAGCGATGGCGCTTTTTCGCATTTCCTTTTCCTGCTTTCGAAACGGGATTTCTGAATGCCGCCGATTCGCATTTCCTCGGCGACGGATCAAAGTATTCGGCCGGCCGGAATCGGTAACCACACCTTGTCAGGGGTAGGGCGGGAAGCCTCTCCCCGGCAGGGTGTGGCAGACGGCGACAGGGCCCGCGACAATCGGGGACATGGACGCGAAACGGCAGCTCGGCGAGTTCCTCCAGACCCGTCGCGCGCAGCTCACGCCACAGGACGTGGGGCTCACCACCTACGGCGACCGGCGCCGGGTGAACGGTCTGCGCCGCGAGGAACTCGCCCTGCTGGCCGGGGTCAGCGCCTCGTACTACTCCCGGCTCGAACAGGGCCATTCCTCGAACGCCTCCGCCGAGGTGCTCGACGCGATCGCCACCGCACTGCGTCTCGACGACGCCGAACGCCGGCATCTGCACGACCTGGCGACCGGCACCCGGCGGCGCCCGGACACCCGGCGGACAGCGCCCGAACGGACAACCCCGGCGGTGCGCCAGCTGATGGCCGCGCTCCACGAGGTCCCCGCGCTGGTTCTGGGCCGCCGCAGCGACGTGCTGGCCTGGAACCGTGCCGGCCACCTGCTGTTCGCCGGTCACGTGGACCTCGCCGCCCCGCAGCGCGCCGAGACCCGACCCAACATGGCCCAGCTGGTCTTCCTCGACCCGCACACACGCGACCTGTATGTGGACTGGCAGCAGAAGGCCCGCGCCGTGGTGGGCACCCTTCGCCTGACGTCCGGGCAGCACCCCGACGACCCGGCGCTGGCCGCGCTCGTCGGTGAACTGACCGTCAAGAGCCCGGAGTTCGCCCGTATGTGGGCCGACCACCGTGTCAAATCGGGCGGCGAGCCGACCTACGAGATGCGCCATCCGCTGGTCGGCTCGATGCACGTCGTGCAGCAGGCTCTGCGCACCGAGCAGGGCCAGTCCGTGGTCATCGCGACCACCGAGATCGGCTCACCCTCGCACGCCGCCATGACCCTGCTGGTGCACAGCGCGGTGACGGCGCCGACGGCGGACGCCACCGTGGACCGCGGCGTCACGTCCGACCCGTAGGCTCGACTATCCTGCCCGACGATGACCATGACGCCGCTGCTTCCCGGTGACCCCGACCGACTCGGGCAGTACCGGCTGCTGGGGCGGCTCGGCGCCGGCGGCATGGGCACCGTCTTCCTCGGCGCCGGCCCCGACGGGCAACGTGTGGCGGTGAAGGCCATCCGCCCCGAATGGTCCGCCGACCCCGCCTTCCTCGCACGGTTCCGCAGCGAGGTGAAACGGGCGCGCGAGGTTCCACCGTTCTGCACGGCCGCCGTCCTGGACGCCGACGTGGAACACGATCCGCCCTACCTGGTCGTCGAGTTCGTCGACGGGCCGAGCCTGGCCGGCGTCGTCAAGGATCGAGGACCCCTCAACCCCTCCGAGGTGTACGGCGTAGCCGTCGGCGTGGCCACCGCGCTCGTCGCCATCCACGGCGCCGGAGTCGTGCACCGCGACCTGAAACCCGCGAACGTCCTGCTCGCCGTCGGCCTGCCCAAGGTGATCGACTTCGGGATCGCCCGCAGCGCCGAGCTCAGCGCCGAGTTGACCGGTCCCGATCAGGTGATGGGCACCATCGGCTACGTCGCCCCGGAAAGCCTCGACGGCTCCGGGAAAGCCGGCCCGGCCGCCGACGTCTTCGCCTGGGGTGTGCTCATCGGCTACGCGGCGACCGGCCGCACCCCGTTCCGCGGCGACTCGCCGATGGCCACGATCGGCCGGATGCTCACCCAGCCACCCGAGCTGGACGGCATCCCGGACTCGCTGCGCGACCTGGTCGCCACCACCCTGGACAAGGACCCGGCCGGTCGCCCCACCGCGCGGGAACTGCTCGACTCCCTGCTCAGCATGGGCACCACCGACGTCTCCTCCAACGTCACCCCGGAGCTGCGCGAGGCCGCCCTCGCCGCCCGCGCCCGCTCCCGGCTGCGCCGATGGCCGCGGCGGGTGCTGACCGCTGCCGTCGTGGCCGTGCTGCTCGGCAGCGCCGGGTTCGCGGCGGTACAGGCCCGCGCCGACGCCGACCGTGCCTCCGACCAGGTGGTCCAGCAGGAACGGACGCTCGTGCAACAGGAGCTGCTGGCCCGGTCGGCGGCGGCGCTGACCGCCGACCCGGGACTGGCGTCACGACTGGCGGTCAGCGCCTACGGGATGGACCGGTCCGCGCGCAGCGGCGCCGCGGTGATGGCGGCCCTGGCCACCGGATACGCGGGGGAGCTGACCACGGGCTCACCGGTCGTCAGCGCCGCGTTCCGCCCCGACGGCAAGACCATCGCGATCGGGGGAGAGGACACTGCCGAGTTGTGGGCCGGCTCCACCCGTACCGCCACTCTGCCCTCCGGTCTGGGAAGCGTGAACGAGCTGGCCTTCAGCCCCGACGGCCGCACCCTGGCCGTCGCCGCCGACCGGCTCACCGTGTGGAACGTCGCCGACCTCTCCGCCCCACACCTGCTCACCAGCCGCAACCTCGGCGCTCCCGTCACCGACGTGCGGTTCGGCGCCGACGGCCGGCGGCTGTTCACCGCCACGGACCGGGCCACCCTCTGGGACATCCGCGACCGGGCCCGGCCGCGCGCGCTCGCGACGAGCACCGCCACCGTGATGAGCGCGGACGGCACGCTGCTCGCCGGCACCGGTGACGACGGGCGGCTGACGCTCTGGCGTACCTCCGGGGCCCGGATCGTCACCGGCGTCTCGACCGGCGACCCGGTCGCCCTCAGCGCGAACGGCAGGCTCGTGGCGGTTCGCGACGGCGAGCGGGCGATCCACTTCTACGACCTGACCGACCCGGCCGAACCGCGCCGCCGCGGCACCGTCACGGTCTCCGGAGACCGACTCTCCACGACCGAATTCGATCCTTCTGGTACGACCGTCGCGCTCGGCCGGACCGACGGGGCGGTCGAGGTGTGGAACGTCGCCGACCCGGACTCCCCGATCCAGACGAAGGTGATGACCCGGACCGGCGGGTGGATCACCTCGATCGACTTCAGCCCCGACGGCGCTCGCCTCCTGACGCCCGGACCCCGGCTGACCAGGTCGGCGATGCTGTGGCAGATCGACGGGTTCGCGCCGCGGCGCAGGGCCACCCTGAAGGGCAGCACCACCATCCCGTCACGCAGCGTATCGGTGTCGGCCGAGGATGTGGTCGCCGCCGGGTCCGCCGAGCACCTCGACCACTGGGACGTCATCGACGCCGGAAACCCGAAGCCGGCCGGCGTCACGACCCTCGTGCCGGCGGCCGGCGTGCCGCCGGTGAGCAGCACCTACGCGGTCCACGGCACGACCTTCTACTACACCACCGGCAGCCTCTACTCGCTGACCGGCGCAAGCCCGCGCAACGTCTTCCCGGACCTCGGCGCGGGTGCGGTCCTCGACCTCGAACCGGTCCGGGGCCTGGTCGCGGTCCTGGTCAGCGGCCCGCAACAGCAGATCCGGATCCACCGGCTGGCGGGGGAGAAGACACCACCGCTGGTCGCCACCATCCCGGCCGCGAACGTGTTCACCGCCCGGTTCGGCCTCGCCGGCGGCACCCTGGCGGTCGCCGACAGCGCCGGGCAGCAGAGCGGCACCAGCAACGTCACCGTCTGGGACCTCGTCGACCCCGCGGCGCCCACGAGGACCGGGACGCTCGCGGTCACCAGCGTCGGGCCCGCCGCGATCGTCGCGGGAGCCGCGTTCACCGTCACGGTCGGTCAGGATCTGACGGTCTGGAACAACCGCGACGGCAACGACCGTTCGGTACGGACCGCGCGGCGCGCCGACTTCGGCCGGCCCGACTCGCTGGCCCTGTCCGCCGACGGGTCACTGCTCGCCGTCACCTCCGGCGGGTCCACGGAGATCTGGAGCGTCGGCTTCGCCAGCGATCCGGTGCTGCTCGCGGTGGTGGGCGGACGGACCACCGGGTCGGCGTTCAGCTCCCGGCAGCCGCTGCTGGTCACCGCCGATCCCGCCGGCGTCGCGCTGTGGGACCTGGTGCCGATCCGGGCGGTGCTGCGCGACCCGCTGCCCGCTGCCTGCCAGCAGACCAGCGGCCTGACAGCGGCGGAATGGGCGGCGTACGCGCCGGGCCTGCCGTTCGAGCGCCCCTGTCCCTGACCGGCGGTCCGGTTCCGGGGTCACCGATGGCGGCATCCATCCTCGACAATGAACGGGTTGACACCCACTCATTCGATCGGGGGACATGTGAAGCGGGGACCTGTGCTGCTCGGCTCGGTATCGGTAGTGACTGCGGCGCTGCTGGTCGGCTGCGGCGAGAGCGGGGGCGGTGATCCGTCCCCGCCGCCTCCCGCGGCGAGCGTCGCGCCCAGCGTGGCGCCGGTGCCCACCGGGCCGCCGGCCGGGGTGGAGGCCGAGGCGGTCACCCGCGGCTCCGGGCACGCCCTGCTCACCGAGGACTCCGTCATCAGCCTGGCCTTCGGCGGTGGCGACAACTGCTGGCTGACCGCGCAGAAACTGGCCGCCCCGGACACCCCGGCGTGGAAGGTCAAGCAGGTGGACGGGCTGGCCCTGGGCTGCGCCGGGTCGCCGGCCCTGTCCGGCTCGACGGTCCTGCTGCCGTACGGGAAGGCCACCCCAGGCGCCGGCATCGAGGCCGGCGGCGCCGAGAAGGGCGTTCTCGCTCTCAACCTGGACGGCACCCACCGCTGGCACACCGCGGTCGCCGAGGTGAACACCGTGCTCGGCGCCGATGACAGCTTCGTCCTCGCCGTCGACAAGCGGAACTCCCTGCCGGGCTCGTCCGAGAAACACACCACCGCGGTGCTCGACGTGACCACCGGCAAGGTGCTCTGGTCGAAACCCGGGCTGCGGCCGGTCGGCCTCGACAACGGCATCGTGATCGTGACCGACGAGAAGATCGACAAGGTGACGGCCCTGGACGCGGCCACCGGCGACGAGCGCTGGTCCAGCCCGATGTACGCCCGTGGCTCCGTCGGCCTGACCGGTGCCGGCGTGGTCGCCGTGCCGATCCCGGCCAACCCCGGCGACATCACCAGCTACGACGCGAAGGTCGAACTCCGCGACGCCGGGACCGGCACGGTGCTGCACACCGAACCGAAGGCCGCGGCGTTCCCGGCCTGCGTCTCCGACGGTGAGACCGCGGTCGTCTGCGAGGTGCGCGGCGGGGGCAAGGAGGCGAACACCATTTTCGCGTACGACCTGAGCGCCAAGAAGGGCAGTTGGAGCCTGCCGCCGGCGCAGGTGAAGGAGGCCGGCGTCACGGTGCGCTCGATGGTGCGGGGGCGGGTCTTCGTCTGGACGACGACGCAGGGCGCGCTGGTCGACGCCGTTACCGGCAAGCAGGTGGCGCATACACTGCCGGCTGCTCCGACCCTGGTGCGCGGCGCCTATGGCGTGGAGAACGACGCGGACGCCAAGTCGTTCTCGGTTCACCGGCTGACCTACTGAGCCGTCGCCGTCCGGGACATCCGATCGTGATCGCCGTCCGGCCGGCGCGCCAGGCGGCGATCGCGGTGCCGACACGGCGAGGCTCGTCCCGATCGCGAACCGCGGGAGTCCGGCGAAGGTCGTGTCAGCGCAGGGTGCCGGCGATCAGCGCGTCGACGAAAGCGGTGGGGATGGGCGCGCCGGTGAGAGCGCGGTAGAAGATCGGGCCGCACAGGGCGTCCAGGGTGGCGTCGGGGTCGAGTGCCGTACGGAATTCGTCCGCCTCGATCCCGGATCGGATCAGGTCCCGTTCCTGGCTGCGTCGTGGTTCGAGGTAACGCTCCTGGAGACGGCGTGCCGTCTCCGGGTCGTGCTGGGCCTCGCCGAGCAGCGCCAGCAGCACCTTTCCGGCGGGCTCGCGCTCCAGGAAATCGGCGAGACCATGGAGGTATTCGCTCAGGCGCCGGCGGGCGGGGCCCTCCTGCGGCACCGGCAGCTGGTGGCCGGCGTCCTCGACCAGGGTGTCCATGAGGATGTCGACCTTCGACGGCCACCATCGATAGATGGTCTGCTTGGCGACGCCCGCGCGGGCGGCGATCGCCTCGATGGTGAGGCCGGAGAAGCTGCGCTCCACCAGCAGATCGTCGGCCGCGTTCAGGACGGCGAGCCGCGCGTTCTGGTCCCGGCGGTGCGGCGCCCGTCCCTTCGGGGTACGCGGAGGGCGGGTGTCGTCGCTTGTCATGGCGGACTCGATGATAGCGCCGCGCCGGCTGCCTCCTTCGCCAGGCCTTGTCTCGTCGTGAGGTCTTGATTCATGGTGAAGCCTTGGCGAGACGCAACGTTGTGTCTACGATCGGCGCATGACAATCCTGACCGCAGCCCCCTTGGCTCCTCTGCTCGAGCGCCTCTTCGCCGAGGCGCAGGACACCAACGCGGCGCCGGAGTGGCGCGACGCGTGGAATCAGCTCCCCCCGGAGGAGCGCACGCGTGTCATGACCAGCGCGGACGAGGCCGACTACCGCAGCTTCTACGGCCTCGCCAAGGACGTCTACCTCGCCGTCTCCCCGGAGACCGCCCGCCTGCTGTACATGCTGGTCCGCGCGAGTGGCGCCCACTCGATCGTCGAATTCGGCACCTCCTTCGGCATCTCCACGCTGCACCTGGCGGCCGGGCTCCGGGACAACGGCGGCGGCCGGATCATCACCACCGAGTTCGAACCCTCGAAAGTGGTCCGCGCGCGGAAGAACTTCACCGCCGGCGAACTCGCGGACCTCATCGAACTCCGCGAGGGCGACGCGCTACGGACGCTGGCGCGGGACCTGCCCGCCCCGATCGACCTCGTCCTGCTCGACGGCGCCAAGGCCCTCTACCCGGCGGTGCTGGCCTTGCTCGAACCCCACCTGCGGCCCGGCGCCATGGTCGTCGCGGACAACGCCGACCACTGCCCGGACTATCTGAAGCGTGTCCGCGCCCCGGAGAGCGGCTACCTCTCCGTGCCCTTCGGTGAGGACGTCGAAGTCTCCCTACGCGTCGGATAGCCGGTGGCCCGAGGACGGGTGTCCGGGATCGCGTCGAAACGTGGACCCCGGACACCCGCTCGGCCGCGGGTGCGGATGTCTAGGTCCAGATGGCGGCCCGGGTCCGGTTGTCGTCGGCGAGCCGGTCGGGGCGGTGCTGGTCGGCGTCGCAGTAGCGGGCGGCCAGGTTCAGGTCGTGCAGCACCACGATCGAGCAGGTGCCGAGTCCACGGACCAGGCGCAGGATCTCGTGCTGGTACCGGATGTCGAGGTGGTTGGTGGGTTCGTCGAGCAGCAGGTGGGTGGCCTCCTGCGCCAGCGCGCGGGCGATCAGCACCCGCTGGCGCTCCCCACCGGACAGTCCGGCGAACCGGCGCGCGGCGAGGTGGGCGGCGCCGACCCGGGACAGGCAGCGCGCGGCCACCTCGTGATCGGTCGCTCCGGCGCGCTGAAACGTGGACAGGTGCGGGCCGCGGCCCAGCAGCACCATCTCGGCCACGGTCAGCGCTGTCTCGCCGGTGGTCTCCTGCACCAAGACGGCCATCCGGCGGGCCGACTCGCGTGGGGACAGCGACGCCAGGGTGTCGCCGTCGACGGTGACCCGGCCGGTGGGGCTGCGCAGCGCGCCGTGGAGCAGCCGCAGCAGGGTGGTCTTGCCGCTGCCGTTCGGGCCGATCAGCCCCAGCACCCGGCCGGGGCGGGCGACCACGCCCACCCCGTCGACGACCGGGTTGGCGCCGTATCGCCAGGAGACGGCATCGGCCTCGATCACGCCGGCGCCTGGAACCGGGTGACGATCTTCTCCAGACCGTCGACGGACAGCGGGGACGGCGGCTCGGTGAAGTTGAACAGTTGCGGCAGCACATTGCCGCTCGCGACGGCCTTGAGCTTCTCGGTGCCGGGCAGGCTGGTGACGGCCTGCTCGACGGCCTTCGGGTCGCCGTCGGAGTAGAGCAGGATCAGCACGTCCGGGTTACGGCCGAGCAATTCCTCCAGGGTGACCTCGAAGACACGTTCCTTGCTCTCGGCGAACACGTTGGTGAACCCGGCGGCCTCCAGCTGAGGGTGCGCCATGCTCGTCGACCCGTAGGCGTAGGTCACGCCGCCGCCGACCGTGGGGTAGAGGACCGCGGCGGTGCGCTTGTCACCCGTACCCACCAAGGATTTGAGATGAGCCGGCGGATCAGGACGAGAAGGAAGGGGGCGCCCAGCAGGGAGGTGATGATGCCGATCGGGATCTCCTGGGGTCTTCGCTGATCTCGACCAGTGAGGCGGGCATGATCATCCCGTGAAGGCATCTCCTGATGACTACCTGTGGTTCAGCGAGGATTACCCGCTCGGCCTCAACTTCTGCGCGACGCTGGTGCGCGCCCTCACTCCCGACGAGGTGATCGCCGTGCTCGGGGGCGCCGAAGCTGTCGGCATCACGGGCGCTCACCGGCTCGACGGCGCCGCTGAGCAGGTCGGTTACCCCGATCGCATCGACGAGGACGGGGTATTCAATGCTGACCTCGACACCGGGCTCGACTTCATCGCGGCTGCCGATGTCGGTGGGTGGACGTTGATCGTCGAGCCGAATGGTTTCCGGTGCTCGACCGAGCAATCCGCCCGGCTGCTGTCCTCGAACGGCGAGCTGGTGTCGTTCTACTTCAACGAGAACACCGACCCGGTCCTGCGGTGGGCCCGCAACGGCGACACCTTGGTGACGTTCGATCCGTCAGGGGGAGCCGGATGGCGGGAAGGCAGCGAGCCGGACCGGTTGGTGCCGGTGCTGGAAACGCTCGGCTTCGACCTGAGTACCGAAGAGATCGATCCCGGCGATCCACGCTGGCATTACGACGAGCAGTGGCAGGCGCGGACCTTGGCGTTGATGCAGCACCTGACGGGCGTACGGATCAGTCCTGAAATCCTGGAGAACGCCAATTTCCGGTGCGCCGCGGTACCTGATGCGCACACGCTGGCCTGGATGCGCGCCAATCCCGACCGGATCGGGCCGCTGACGGTGGAGGAACTGGCGGTGCAGGCGCGTGACCGGTTGAGTGCTTATGCCGCCGATCCGGACCGTCATGAGGACGACGAGTGGGACACGGGGGAGTAGCAGCCACGCCGGGCCCGTGCCGGATGGTCACAGGCCGAGCGAGGCCACGACCTGAGCAGCGAGGTCGTCCTCGCTCATCGCCGGGTCGACCCGGATGACCGGCAGACCCGACCCGGTCGCCGTCGCGTCGACGCGTTCGGTGAACATCCCGTCGCGTTCCAGCAGATTGCGCAGCGCGCGTTCGGGGTTGCTGGTCCGGCCGGCGATCTGCCACAACCCACCCCGGCTCTCCAGCGCCGCCCGGCGGAAAGCGGGAGTCGGGAGCAGCCAGACGGCGTGGCGAGGATCGGCCAGCAACGGTGCGACCAGTTCCGGCAGGAGGCGGAAACCTTCCGCGATGACGCCGCGATCGGCGGGCAGCGCCAGGAGGTCCTCGACGATGAGGCCGAACGCCTCACCGCGGTACCAGTGGAACTCCTCCAGCATGGTCCGCGGTGTCCCGGTCACCCACCGCTCGTCCATGTCCCTGGCCATGAACTGCTGCAGATACGGCGTGTCCTCCGGCGCGCTTCGCCGGGCATGATCGCCCATCACGTCGTCGGTCGCGTAGAGAGTGAAGCCGTGACGCTGCGCGAGGCGGGCTGCGATCGTGGACTTGCCGGCGCCGCTGCCGCCACCGATCCAGTAGACGTGCGCGAGCCGGTCCCGTAGGGCAGAAGGCGATCGCGGCGATGCGGCATCCACCGGAGGAAGTGTAGAGGCGGACCTGCGCGCCACGGTATCGGGCCGCCGCGCCCACGCCGGCCGCGGCCCCATGGCCGATCGGCCGCACACGCTGCGCCGTAGGCTGTGCGGTGATGGCTACACGAGGGGTTGAAGGTGCTTACCAGGGAGCGCTTCGGGCGTTTCAGAATCCGATGCTCGCCCTGCTTCACCAGACGCACGCGCCGTTCGTGGTGACAGTGCTGGCGATGGTCTTCACCGCGCAGCGGCCGGCGGTCGCGGTGGCGGATGCGCACGCGGAGATCAACGACGCGCTCGATCAGCTGCGGTCCGCGGGCTACGGCGAGGAGGACAGTCAGCCGCTGCCCGCCGGCAGCGCGCGTGATCTGTGCCGGCAGTGGGTGCAGGCGGGCTGGCTGGTGCGGCAGGTGTCCGACGACGACGTGGAGGTCTACCGGCTGTCGGCGTACGGCGTCGGCGCGCTCGAGGTCGCCGGGCGGGTCGGCGGAGCACGCACGAGAGTGTCGGAGTCGCGGGTCAGGACGTTGCTGGAGGCGATCGAGCGACTCGCGCAGGATGCCGACCCGGACCTGATGTCGCGGATGGTGCGTCTGCACGAGGAGATCCAGCAGCGGCAGAAGGAGCTGACCCGGCTGGAGAAGGGCGGGGCCGTCGAGACCGCCGACGAGGAGCAGCTGCTCGAGGCGGCCGAGAACGTGTTGCACCTGGCGCGCGAGCTGCCCGCGGATTTCGCTCGCGTGGCCGAGTCGATCAAGGCGATTCAGCGGGACGTCGTCGCGGAGCTGCGCCATGACGTACGGCCGACCGGTGAGGTCTTGCGGGAGTATCTCGCGCGTGGCCAGCGGATCCTGGACGCGACACCGGAGGGCCGTGCGTTCGCGGGCGCGTTGCGCCTGATCGGGGACCCGGCGCAGATCGACGTCCTGTGGGGTCAGCTGCGGACCGTGCTGCGGCACCGGTTCACCGAGTTGCTGCCGCAGCAGCAGCGCCGCGAGCTGACCGAGATCTCGCGGCGCATCGAGCAGGGCGTGCGGGAGGTGCTGGCCGCGCAGCGCCAGGCTTCGCATGTCATCACCACGCAGGTCCGCAACCACGACCCGATGCGGGACCGGCAGGTCGACGAGCTGTTGCGGGATGTGATGTCGGGCCTGCACAAGTGGGTTCCCGGCTCGCGTCGCGGTGAGGTCGTCGATCCGCTGCGCCGTCTGCCGGTGGCCGACGTGGGGCATCTGCGTCAGCGGATGAGCGACCCGCGGCCGCCGCAGCCGCCCGCGCCGCTGCACGACTGGGACGAGACCGACGATGTCACGGCCGCCGACACGCGGGCGTGGGGCGGTCCCCGGTATGCCGAGTTGCGTACCCACCTGGCGGATTTCGCGGGCGCGGAGCCGACCGTCGACGTGGTGGCCGCCTTCCGTGCGGCGGGCGAGGAGCTGCAGCGTCCGGTCGATCTGCTCGGCCTGCTGGAGCTCGCCCACGGCGCCGGGATGACGGAGACGGCCGAGATCACGGTGGTCGACACGGTGCGACCGGACCGGACCAGGAGACGGTTCGCTCTCGGCGGTGTGGTGGCGGCGAATCCGCAGGGCAGGAGTGGTGGCGATGAGTGAGCCGGACGACGACTGGTCGGCGGGGGTGACGGCCGGATTCATCGATCCGGTCTCGATGGAGGACGATCCGGCCGAGCTGTTCGCCGGCGACGCGGGCACGCTGGACGCCGATGTACGCCGGGTGCTGGTCCAGTTGTTGCGGCGTAAGTTCCTGCTCGCCGAGAAGAACCCGGCGCAGTGGCGCACGCTGCTGGAGAACCAGCAGATCATCGAGTCGCGGATGCACGACCTGTTCGTGCGCCTCGTCGTCGACCACGACCGCGGCGTCGCCTACAAACAGCAGGTGCGGTCGGTCGAGCTGGACGTGCCGATCCTGCTCAAGGACGACCCGTACAACCGGGCCGAGACGCTGGTCCTGGTACACCTGCGGACCGTCTTCCAACGCGAACGCGGTACGGGCGAGACGTCCGCGCGGGTGGACATCGAGGAGCTGGAGCAGACCGTGCTGACCTACTTCGACCCGTACGACCACAACCTGGCCCGGCGGCAGCAGGAGGTCCGCAACGCGGTGCAGCGGCTGGCCGGCGAGGGTCTGCTCGCCGAGGAGTCCACCGGCCGGTATCGGATCACCCCGATGGTGGAAGTGGTGTTGAGCAGGGAGAAACTCGCCGAGTTGAACGAGTGGCTGCGCGACCGGAACGAGGCCACGGCGTGAGCATGATCGACACGCTGTTCGGGCTGGTGCCGGCGGCGTCGCGTAATCAGCAATGGGTGGCGCGGGACCTGCAACTGGTCAACTGGGGTGGCTACGACGGCTACCACCACCTGCGGCTCGCCCCCGGCGCGACGCTGCTCAGCGGCGGTTCCGGGTCGGGCAAGTCGACGCTGATGGACTCCTACATCGCGTTGCTCATGCCGCACACCACGCCCTTCAACGGCGCCTCGAACGGGGGAGTGGTCGGCCGGCCCCGGGGCAAGGACCAGCGCAACATCCTCTCCTATGCCCGCGGCAAGCTCGACGAGTCACGTACCGACGGCGAGACGACGCAGCGGGTGCTGCGCGGCGACGGCCGCGACACCTGGTCGGCCATCGCGATGACCTGGGTGGACCACACCGGCGCCGCGTTCACCGCGCTGCGCGCCTGGTATGTGCCGTCGGCGGCACGCACCCTCGACGACGTCGTCGCGGTCCGTGCCACCTGCGACCACGCCTATCAGCTGCGCACGCTGGAGGGCCCGGCGAGCCGGAAACTCGCCCGCGCCGAGGTCGTGGCCACCGGCCTGACCTGGAGCGAAACCGACCGCGACTTCACCGCGCGCCTGCACACCACGCTCGGCATCGGCGCCGCCGGCGACGGCAACAAGGCGGTGGCGCTGCTGGGCCGGATCCAGGCCGGCCAGCAGATCACCACTGTCGACGCCCTCTACAAGACGATGGTCCTGGAGGAGCCGTCGACGCTGGCCACCGCCGACGCGGTCGTCCAGCAGTTCGACGAGCTGTCCGGCACCCGCGTCCGGATGATCACCGCCCGCCAGCAGGTGAAGGCCCTGACCCCGATCCGCGACCACCGGCGCACCATCGACGACGCGGTGGACCGGCTGCAGTCGATCGACGAGATCGGATCCTTCACCGACCGGACGTCGCCCGCGGCGCTGTGGCGTCACGAACGCCGCCTCGACCTGCTGCGTGCGGCCGAGGCCGACCTGGACCAGCGGCACCGCCGCGCCCGCGACGAACTCGCCGAGACCGAGGCCCTGGTCCTCGCGGCCGAGGGCCGGCGTGACACGGTGGCCGACGCGATCCGCGCGTCCGGCGGTGACCGGATGGACACCGCACAACGCGAGATCCGTGTCGTGGAACAGCGGCTCGGCGACGTCGAACGCAACCGCGAACGGCTGGACCGGGCGCTCGCCACGATCGGCGCCACCGTGACCACCGGTGACGAGTTCGCGGCACTGGTCGAGACGGCGCACCGCAGCCTCGGCGACGTCGACGCCCGAAAGACCGCGCAGACCGCGTACGCCGAGGCCGTCGCGCAGAAGAGCGACGCCGACCGCGAGCTGAAGCGGCTGCGCGCCGAACACGACGCGGTCAAGACCCGCCGGGGCAACATCCCGACCGAGCTGCACGTGGCCCGCGCGAAACTCGCCGAGGCCGCCGGTCTCACCCCCGACGACCTGCCGTTCGTCGGCGAGCTGATCGAGGTACGCACGGAGTTCGAGCCGTGGCGTGAGGCGTTCAACCTGGCGCTCGGCGGTTTCGCCACGCGCATGCTGATCGACATCGGCCGGCTGAACACGTTCCGCGAAGCCATCAACGCGGTCCCGACCGCCCGGCGCGTCCAGTTCGAAGGCGTGCGTACCGGGCTGCGCGACGAGGTCGGCCTCGACGCCAACACCCTGCCCGGCCGGCTCGACTACCGGCCGTCGCCGTTCACCGCCTGGCTCAAGAGTGAACTCGCCCGCCGGTTCGCGTACGTCTGCGTCGACACGCCCCGGCTGCTGCCGCAGTACTCCAAGGCGCTCACCATCACCGGCCAGACCTCCGAAGGCGGCCGGGGCGCCCACGGCGGGCAGGGCCGGGCCAACGTGCTCGGCTTCACCAACACCCGGATGCTCGCCGACCTCGACAACCGGATCAGCGACACCCGCCGGCGCCTCGACGACGCCACCGCGCAAGCGTCGCAGCAGGAGAAGAACCTCAACTCGGTCGAGGAGCGGCGTACGGCGTACCAGACGGTGACCGAGCTGTCCTGGGATCAGGTGGACGTCGACGCGGTCCGGGCCGAACAGCGACGCTGGACCCGGATCATCGACGAGATCCGCGCCGGCAATCCCGAGATCGACCAGCTTCAGCACCAATGGGACGGCCTCAAGCAGCAGGTCAGAGAGTTGACCGAGCGTGTCGGCCGGCAGAAGGAGACAGTGAAGGCGCTCGGCGAGACGTGGGCGTCGACCGTCGACGAGGTGGACAGCGCCCAGCGGGCACTCGACGTGGCCGCCGATGCGGGCGCCGACCTCAGCGCCGAGCACCGCGAGTACCTGGAGACCCTCTTCGACAGCGACCCCGGCAGCGCCACGGCGGCGGACGTGCTCGCCCGGTTCGACGCGGCGGTCCGAGGCGCCACCGAACGGCTGCGTGCTGAGCGGCAAGCCGCCACCGACGCGATCGGCCGGTCCCGCAAGGCCCTGCACGACACGTTCTCGACGTTCCTCGAACGCTGGCCGAACCCGAACCTCGGCGACGACCCGGACGCCTCCTACCGCGACTTCGACCACCTGCTCACCGACCTGGAGACCAGCGGCCTGCACGAGCTGGAAACCGAATGGCGCGACAGTCTGCTCAACCTCTCCGGCAACGACCTGACCGGCCTGGACAGCGAGCTCGCCGCGGCCGTACGCGAGATCCGCGACCGTATCGACCCGGTCAACCGGATCCTCGCCGCGCTGCCGTTCGCCGACGACGACCACCGGCTGCGCATCGACCCGCAGGAGAGCCACTCGACAGCGCGTGCCCGGTTCCGCAAGGAGCTGCGTGACGTACGGGCCGTCATCGACCAGGCGGCGACCGACGACGAACGCGAACGCGCGTATCACCGGATGTCCAAGGTGATCGACCGCATCCGCCGTACCGCGCCCGATTTCGCCGACCTCGTCGACGTGCGTAACCACGTCCGGATCAGCGCGGAGAAGATCGACCTCGACGGTACGCACGTGGCCGTGTACGACCACATCGGCGAGAAGTCCGGCGGCGAGTCGCAGGAGCTGGTCGCCTTCATCGTCGGGGCCGCCCTGCGGTACCAGCTGGGCGACGCGGGGGCCGTACGCCCGCGTTATGCCCCTGTTTTTCTCGACGAGGCGCTGATCAAGGCCGATGCGCATTTCACCGGCCGTGCCATCGGCGCGTGGCGGGGACTGGGTTTCCAGCTGATCATCGGCGCCCCGAACGACAAGCACAGCGCGATCGAACCGCACGTGGACGCCGAATACCTGATCCTCAAGAACGCCCACGGCCGATCCTGGGCCAAGCCCCTGGTGGGGGTCGCCGACGCATGAGCCCGCTCGTCAGCCCACCGGACGCCGTCGCCGCCCTGCGCCGCAAGCTCGCACAGAAGTGGCCGCATGCGGTGTGCGCGGAGCACGTGTTCACCGTTCCGCTGCGCCCGGGAGTGACCAACGGCCCGGCCGTCCAGCGGCTCGGGTACCCCACCTGGCACCAGTGGCACATGCAGTGGCGCGACTTCTGCGGCCAGCTGCCCGGCGGTGTCGAGGTCGTCCGCAAGCCGGTGACCGTCCGAGGGGTCACCGGGGACTATCCGGCCGTGCTCCGGGCCGACCTGGACGGCGCCGTCGCCCTCGCCGACGGCGCCGGGATCGTCGACATCACCCGCGCCCGTGCGCTGGCGTCGAACCTGCGAGCCGCCGGAGCGGCGCTCACCCCGGCCCTGCTGAAAGCCGCCTACGCGCTGCGCGACAACGACACGGAGGTCCTGGTCAGCGCGGTGAACTGGCTGCGCGAGCACCCCGACGCCGGTGACTGGACGCTGCGGCAGCTCCCGGTGCCCGGCATGCACACCAAATGGCTGGACAACCACGGCGCGCTGCTGCGCGACGTCGCCGGACGCGACGTCCGCGACGAGGTCCGCCCGCGGCTCACCGTCATCCACCTGACCTACGTCGATCCGGGGTACGCCGCGACGGGCCGGCGCCGGCACGACGCCTGGACCACCGGCGACGTCCACGACATCGCCTACCGGCCGCGTGTCGTCCTCGTCGTCGAGAACCGCGACTGCCGCCTCTGGTTCCCGCCGGTCAGCGACACGATCGTGGTCGAGGGAGGTGGCAAGGCCGCCGCCGCCCTGCTCGCCGACGTGCCCTGGCTGCGTGCCGCGGAACACGTCCTCTACTGGGGCGACATCGACGCCGACGGCTACGCGATCCTCGACCACTTCCGCGCCGCCCTGGCCCGGCCCGCACCGGACGGCGCACCGGCCAAGCACGTCGCCTCCATCCTGATGGACGCGACCGACCTGCACCGATACTCGGCGCACGGCGTCAACCACGACAAGGCGGGCCGGCCGCTCAAGCCGTCGTCGGAGCCGCTGCCGCACCTGACCGAGGCCGAGACGATCGGCTACCACACCATCGCGACCGCGGGCCCCACCCCGTTCCGCCGCATCGAGCAGGAAGCCATTCCGCTCACCGACGCCGCCACCCGTCTCCTGCGGATCGTGGACGACGACGATCCCCCCGGATGATCGAGGTGCAGCCTCCAGCCGTTGCACACAGCAGCGGCCGGCGCGCATCGCGCCGGCCGCTGCCGTGTGCTGCGTCGCTGATCAGATGCCGGGCCGGTCCACGTCGCCGCGCCAGGCGCCGGTGGCGGTGCCGCGGTTCTCGATGAACTCCTTGAACCGCTTGGCGTCGGCCTTCACCTGGTGGCTGTCGACGCCGACGGCGCTGCCCACCTTCTCCGCGATGCCTTCGGGCTCCCAGTCGAGCTGGATCGTCACCCGCGTCTCGGCGTCGGAGAGGCGGTGGAACGTGACGACACCGGCGTGCTTGGTGTCGCCGCCGACGCTCTTCCACGCCACCCGCTCGTCGGGGTGCTGCTCCGTGATCTCCGCGTCGAACTCACGCGTCTGGCCGGCCACCTTGGTCACCCAGTGGGTACGCCGATCGCCGCCCTGCACGATCGACTCGACGCCGTCCATGAACTTCGGGAAGTCCTCGAACTGGGTCCACTGGTTGTAGGCCGTGCGAATCGGCACGTTCACGTCCACGGACTCGGTAACGGTGCTCACGATGCTTCTCCTCCACTCAAGGTGTCCTCGCACTACCCGTCACAGAGGAGGCGAAACGAGCGCCGCCGAGACCGTCGCCACATCACGGGCCGGGGCTGTGCGGGTCGCGGCGCGCGAGGGCCACCAGGTCCAGCGGCCGCACAGGGTCAGGGCCGCGGGGAGCACCAGGGCGCGGATGACCAGGGCGTCGATCAGGATCGCGGTGGACAGGCCCACACCGAGCTGTTTGAACTCGATGCCGTGGCCGAGGATGAAGATGCTGAAGACCGAGACCATGACGACGGCGGCGCCGGTGACCGTACCGGCGGATTCGGTGATGCCGCGGGCGACCGCCGCCCTGGCCGGGAGTCCTTCGGCGACCAGCTCGCGCATCCGGGTGAGGACGAAGACGTGGTAGTCCATGGACAGCCCGGACAGCACGGCGAAGGCGAACAACGGGATGAAGCTGACCACGTACCCGCCGCCGATGGTCTGGAAGATCAGGGTGATGACGCCGAACGCGGCGCCGGCCGAGAGCAGGTTGCTGATCGTGGTGACCACGGCCAGCACCAGGGACCGGAACGCGACGATGATCACGGCCGAGGTGGCGATCAGGATGAAACCGGCGACCCAGGGCAGCGCCCGGTCGAGGTTGGCGGCGTAGTCCATGTCGGTGGCGGTCTCGCCGCCGACAGCCCAGGTGGCGTCCAGCCCGTGCAGCGTCTCGGGCAGTCGTCGCCGCAGTTCGGTGACCTGTCGGCGGGCTGCGGGCGTGCCGGCTTCGGCGGCGGTGGTCAGGGTCAGCTCCTGAACGCTTCGGTCGGCGGAGGTACGGATGACACCCGCGCCGTCCAGCGCCCGTAGCCGTTGTTCGACGGCGCCCGCCCGGGCCGGGTCGGCGGCCACGACGATCTGGTGGGCGGCCCGGTCGTCGGGGAACGCGGCGGTGATGCGGTGCAGGGTGGCGACTTCGGGGACGGCGCGGGGAAGGGCGCCGAGGTCGGGGGCTCGCAAGGTCATGTCCAGCGCCGGGGCGGCGACGGCGAGCAGTCCGAGGACCACGACGGTGAGGGTGAGCAGTGGGCGGCGCAGCGACGGCCGCAGGACCGCCGGCCAGAACCACGGGGTACGGGTGCTGGTCGCCAGCCGCCACAGGACCGGGATGCGCGGGCGGTCCATGGCCCGGCCGAGTCCGGCGAGCAGCGCCGGCAGCACGGTCATCGAGCCGAGCATGGCGACCACGACGACGAGGGCGGAGTTCGCGGCCAGGGAGGAGAACGTGGCGTCGCGGACGAGGAACAGTCCGAGCATGGCGACGATGACGGCGATGCCGGAGACGAGGACGGAGTGGCCCGAGGTCTCGACGGCGACGGTGACGGCGTCGGTGTGCCCGTGGGACCGGGCGCGTTCCTCGCGGTAGCGCTTGACGTAGAACAGCGAGTAGTCGACGCCGACGGCCATGCCCATCAGCAGCACCATCGCCGACGTGGTGCCGGTGGCGGGCAGCAGGTGGGAGACGAGGGCGGAGAGGCCGAGCGAGGCGGCGACGGCGGACAGGCCCAACAGGACGGGTACGCCCGCGGCGAGCAGCGCTCCGAACACGACGAGCAGGATCAGCAGGGTCACCGGCAGGCTGATCACCTCGGCCCGCCCGAGGTCGCCGGCGCTCAGGGCGGCGAGTCCCTCGGTGAGGGAGGCGGTGCCGGCCTGTTCGATCCGCAGTGCGGGGAACTGGGCGGCGACCCCTGTGGTGGCGGCGCGCAGCGGGGCGAGCCGGTCGGCAGCGGTGTCCGGGTCACCGGACATCACCACCGGCAGCAGCACGGCGCTGCCGTCGTCGGCGGTGATCGGAACCCCGACCTGGGCGACCTCGGCCAGGCCGCTCATCCGCCCGGACGCGGCCGCGGCGGCGGTCCGGGCGAGACCCAGGTCGAGGACGCCGTCCCGAGCGGTGATCAGGACACTCTCGGTCGCCCCGGCGGTCAGGCCCGCGTCACGCAGCATGACCGCGGCCCGCGAGGCCTCGCCCACACCGGTCTCCAGCGCGGTCGCGGTCCGGGCCGGGACGAACGCGCCGATCGCCAGGCAGCCGGCCACGAACGCCAGCCACAGGCCGACAGCGGTCCACGGACGGCGGATGCTCCACCGGGCGACGGCCCGGTTCAGGGAAATCTTCACCGCCACAGCGTCGCGTCCGGACAACCCCGAGTCGTCACACCGCGGAGGGGCCGCGTCTCCCCCGTGAGAGGGAGATCGATCTCCCGCCGCCGATGGGCGTATTCAGCGACCGTGATGTTCACGATGGAGAACGCCCGGCCGGCACACACCATCGTCGAGAACAGAGGACCTGCTGATGAAGGCACGACTCCTGACCGCTCTGATCGCGGTGGCCGCCCTCGCCACGGGTTGCGCCCCGCCGCCCGGCCCGGCCGTCGCACCGGTCGTCCTGACCGCATCGGCGGAAACCGTCGACGCCCTCGTCGACTGTCCCGAACTGCCCGGTCTGCCGACCGCGCGGTGCGGGTCGATCGCCGTGCCCCGCGACCGCGACGCTCCGGCCAACGGCACGATCGACGTCGGGTTCGCGCTGGTCCCGCACACCGACACGACGCGGCCCGGCCTCGGCACGATCGTGCCCAACCCGGGCGGCCCGGGCGGCTCGACCATCGATCTGGCCGGAACCCTGTTCACCGAGGCACTCGCCCCGCTGCTCGACCGGTACGACGTCCTGCTGATCGACACCCGCGGCGTCGGCCGGTCCTCGGCGCTGCAGTGCCCGGCGCTCGACGGCCCGGCCCGGGTCTTCGCCTCCCGGCAACGCCAGCGCGAGCTGATCGGCCGATGCGGTGAGCAGCTCGGCGACAAGATCGGCGACTACAGCACGAACGCGGTCGCCGATGACATCGACACCGTCCGCGCCACCCTCGGGCTGAGCCGGCTCGATCTGCTCGGAGTCTCGTACGGCACCTACCTGATGGCCGCCTACGCTCAGCGTCACCCGGAGCACGTCCGGTCGATCAGCCTGGCCGGGGCGTACGCGGTGAACGTCGACACCACCGGCGAGGTCGGTGCCGCCGCGTTCCGCCGGGCCATGCGCCTGGTCTGCGACCGGACCGGTGAGTGTGACGGCGACCGGGTCCTGACCGACCTGGCCGCGCTGCTGAAACGACTGCGCGCCCACCCGGAGAAGCTGACCGTCGACGGCCACCGGGTCGACCTGGACGAGTGGCAGATGACCACGGTGGCCGGACGGATCTTCGCCAGCCGCCCCGACAGCGGCGCCGCGCTCGCCCTGGCCCGAGCCGCCGCGTCAGCCCGCCACGGCGATCTCGGCCCGGCAAGGGCCCTGGTCCGTACCAGCCTGCATGCCTCGGCGCAGATCTACTCCTACGGCCCGCTCGCGCTGTCCGACGCGCAGGCCTGGGCGGTCACCTGCCACGACTATCCGCGTGACTTCGACTACGCCGACCCGGTCGGCACCCGTGTCCGCGAGTACGACACCGCCCAGGCGCACCTCGACGACGCCGATTTCGCCCCGTTCTCCGCCGCAGCGTGGGTGTCGCGCGCCGACTACGACACCGGCGCCTGCCTGAACTGGCCCGGCGACGCCACCATGACCAGCCCGTTCCCGGCCGGTTCCGCCCTGCCCGACGTGCCGGTCCTGGTGCTCAGCGGTGACCTCGACGCGAACACCCCGATCGAGTCGGGCGACGCCGCGGCCGCCCAGTTCCCCCACGCCACCACCAGGGTGATCGAGGGGGCCGGGCACACCCCGGCCAGCACCCCCGAGGGTGCGGCCGCCATCGTCGAGTTCATTCGTGGTATCTAAAGATCTTGGACGAGAACCGTAAGCTACGCCGCCAGTCCCTGCTCATCGCGTTCGGCTGCGTGATCGGCGACGGCGCCCCGTTCCTGCTCGGCGCCGCCCAGCGCGAGACAGGGCCGGCGGTGTGGCTGGTCGGCGCGGCGATCCTGCTCGCCGACCTGGCCCTCGCGCTACCGGCCCGCACCGCCGGGCCGGTAGCGGTCGTCCACGGCATCGTCCGGTTCGCGGCCGCCGCGGTCCTGCTGGCGGTCACCGGCGTGCACGACAACGGGATCGGCAACTCCACCGGCCTGGTGGTCGCCGGCTACCGGGCCGGAGCCTGGGTCGACGGCTACCGGTCCTGGGTCGCGCTCGCCGCCCTGGCCGCCGGATTGAGCGCCACCCAGGTGCTCCAGGGCTACGACGCGGCCGCCGGCAACATCCTGCTCGCGCTCACCAACACGGTGATCCCGTTCCTGCTCGGCCGGCACACCACCGGGCGCAGCGGCTACATCGCCGAGGTCCAGCGCCGGGCCGAGCAACAGCGCCGGGACGCGGCGCAGGCGCTGACCACCGCGGTCGAGACGGAACGGGCGGACATCGCACGCGACCTGCACGACACCATCTCCCACCATGTCAGCGCTGTCGGGGTGCACGCCGCGGCCGCCCGGCTAGGCATGAAGTCCGGCCTGCCCACCCATCAGGAACGTACGATCGCCTCGCTGGAACAGGTCGAGACGTCCAGCCGGTCGGCCCTCAACGATCTGCGGCGGATGCTGGACCTGCTGCACGGCAACGAGTCCGACGGTGTCCGCCAGCCCGGCCTCGGTGCCCTCGACGACCTGGTCGAGGGCATCCGGCGTACCGGATCCACGGTGAACCTGCGCGTCGACGGTCTCGACCCGCCGGGCCTGCCCAGCTCGCTGAACCTGACCGCCTACCGGACCGTCCAGGAGCTGCTCACCAACGCCCTGCGCCACGGCGACGGCGTCGTCGACCTGAGCATCGTGCAGACCAGGGTCACCCTGCGGATCACCAGCGCGAACACGATCAGCCGCTCGGCGGGGCCGAGTCCGGGCACCGGCCGGGGACTCGACGGCATCCGGCATCGGGTCACCCTGTTCGCGGGGTCCGCCGTCCTCGGCCCGGCGCCGGACACCCCCGGCGTGTGGCGCGCCGACCTGACCTTTCCCATCGAGGAGTCCCGTTGACCACCGTCCGTGTCCTGCTCGCCGACGACCACGAGTTCTTCCGCTCCGGGTTCCGTAACGCCCTGGAGACACAGTCCGACCTGGAATGCGTCGGCGACGTCGGCGACGGCCAGGCGGCGGTCGAGGCGGTCGGCCGCCTCCGGCCCGACGTGGCGGTCCTCGACGTGCGCATGCCGAGACTCGACGGCCTCGCCGCCGCAGAAGCCCTCCGGGCCCGCGGCGACACCACCCGGATCCTGCTGCTGACCACCTACGACGAGGACAGCTACGTCTACCGCGGGCTGCGTGCCGGAGCCAGCGGTTTCTGCCTCAAGAACATGCCGACCGAGGAACTGCTCAACGCGGTACGCGTGGTGGCGCGCGGCGACGCATTGATCGACCCGTCGGTCACCCGCCGTCTGGTGAGCCGATTCGCCGACGCCATGGCCCCCGCCGCCACACCCGCGCCGCCGGATCTGGACCGGCTCACCGAACGGGAACGCGAGGTCCTGCTCGAGGTGGCCCGGGGACACTCCAACGCCGAGATCGCCGCGCGCCTGTACGTGGGCGAACAGACCGTCAAGACCCACGTCTCGCACGTGCTGACGAAGCTGTCCCTGCGCGATCGGGTGCAGGCGGTCATCTACGCCTACGAGAACAGCCTGCTCTGACGACGCGCCGGCACGGCTGATCCGTCGGTTCGTGTCGGTGGGAACGGCTCGTCTGATCGAAGCGTTCGAGCAGGTGGTGTCCCATCGTGCCGCCGCCCTGGACCCCGGCTCCGGCAAACCGGTGGAGGTGCGGCGCCGGACCGCATTACCGTGCCTGTCGTGCCGATCCACGATGACGAAGTCCGTGCCACCGCCGAGCAGGTGCGCCACCTGATAGCCGACCAGTGCCCGCAGTGGTCCGGCCTCGCCGTGACACCCCTGCCCGAGGACCTGGAGGGCACCGACCACGTCCTCTTCCGGGTCGGCGACGCGCTCGTCGCCCGCATGCCCAAGATCGCCTGGGCCGTCGACCAGGCCGATTCCGGCGCGCGATGGCTGCCTCTGCTCGCGTCTCGGCTCCCCGCGCGGATCCCGGTGCCGCTGCACGTCGGTGAGCCGGGCGCCGGATATCCGTGGCGGTGGACCGTGGCGCCCTGGATCGCGGGCAGCACACCTCCCCGGCTCGGCTGCGACGATGCGGTGCTGGCGGGCGAGGTGGCGGCGTTCGTCCGCGCCCTGCACCGCATCGAACCGGGCGACGGCCCGGCCAAGCCGCCGGGCTCACGGGGATCCGCCCTGCGCCACGCCGACGAGGGTGTCCGCCGGGTGCTGCCTCGCCTGGCCGGGCATGACGACGGCTTCGACGTGGACGCGGCAGCGGCGGCGTGGGAGGTCTGCCTGTCCACGCCTGACTGGGACGGAGCCCCCGTCTGGATTCACGGAGATCTGCAGCCCGGGAACCTGATCACCGACGGCGGCCGGCTCGCCGCGGTCATCGACTTCGGCGCGCTCGGTGTCGGCGATCCGGCGCCCGACGTCTCGCCGGCGCTGTGGACCTTCACCGGCGCGGCCCGCGACGCCTACCGCGAGGCCGTCGGCTACGACGACGCCACCTGGCGCCGCGCCTGCGGGTGGGCACTCGCCCCGTCGCTGACCGGCGTCGACTATTACCGGCACACATTCCCCCGCATGGCCGAACACGGCCGCCGCATGGTCCGCGCGGTGATCGCCGAACTCACCTGAACGTGATGGTTCCGCCCGGTCTCCGGCCGGGCGAGGGGCCGCGCATCAGGCAGGCGTTGCCCCGTCCGTACCCCGCCGCGACCCGAGAGGTCACCACCTGGCCAGCGCCGACCGCTCGGCTGTCGTGAAGGTGCGGGCCGGAAGCCGCTTGTTGCGGCATCGGTAATCGGGCCACATGCGCGACGTGCATCGGGAGTTGTGCCGGGCCCCGTTGGCGTGGCCGAGCTCATGGTCGATGATCGACCGCCGCGTATACCAATTCTTGCGGGCGAGTGTGGCCGAGAGGCGGATCTCGGAGTTCTTCCGCCCGTAGGTCCAACTGGTCCAAGCGCCGTGGCCGTTGGTGGCGTTGCTCTGGACAACCCGGATGCAGCGGTATCCGGTCCGGCATCTCCCGAGACGCATGTCCGAGCCGGTGTACCTGTCGACGAACGCGATCGACGAGCGTAGTGCGGAGTCGAACCGTTCACCGACATGTTCCTCGACGTAGACGATCGAGGTTCCCAGCAGGCGCGGCGTGGTCCCGAAGGAGCCGAATTCCGCTGCGACGGCAGGTGAGGTGGTCACGGTGACCGAAGCGCTGGCCAGAACGAGCGTCACGGACACACGGAGAAGTCGGGACGGGTGCATCTTCACGAGGGCGGGGGGCCTTTCCGGATAGGAGAAGGCCGGGCCAATACCCCGACATTGATCGACTTAATCCCGTGCGGCAGCGGAGGGTTCTGCGCGCCCTCCGCGTCGTGCCGCCTGAGCAGCGCATTAATGATCGTCTCAGATTCGCTCGGTACGAAGTGGGTGGCCCCGGCCGGCGGCGCTTCGGCGGGACCGGCCGAGATCCGGACACCACACCACACGAACACGGGAGAGACTGACATGAAGCCCTTGGGACGCCGCAGCTTCCTGACCGCCGCCACGGCACTCGGCATCGGCGCCGGCATCTCCACACATGCCATTGCCTCGGCGGCGAGCGACGACAAGACCCCGGGCCGGGCCCCGGCCCCGAACGCGAACAAGACCGCGGAAATCTACCGGCGAGACCGGGATCTGCCCTTCATCGGCGCGGAGGAGACCTTTTCCACTCCCGCGTTGTTGAAGCTGAACTCCATCAACGAGGATCACATAGCGTTCCTCGAGGAGATCGGTCTGGCCGATCTGGGCGAGCGCCGCATCGACGACATGGACGCGGGGGGACTCGACGTTCAAATCCTCTCCGCCCACACGCCGTCCGTACAGAACGTCCCCGGACGAAAAGGCATCGACTTCGCCTATCGCCTCAACCGGCAACTCGTGGAAGGGCCGATCGCCAAATATCCGGGCCGCTTCAAGGCTTTCGCCACCCTGCCCCTGCAGAGCCCGAAGGCGGCGGCGGACGAACTGGAACGCTCGGTTCGGGAAGACGGCTTCCTGGGCGCGCTGACCAACGGGCACATCGCGAAGAAGTACCTCGACCATCCTGATTTCGAGCCCGTACTGGAACGTGCCGTCGCTCTCGACGTGCCGATCTACCTGCATCCCGGCTATCCGGCCGACGATGTCTTCGACATCTACTACAAGACCACCCGGTCCAAATACACCGAGGAATTCCAGGACTACATTTTCAGTGGGTCCGGATACGGCTGGCACCAGGAGGTGCTGATCCAATGTGTTCGGATGATCACGTACGGCGTCTTCGATCGATTCCCGAAGCTGAAAATAATCATCGGTCACATGGGCGAAGGTCTTCCCTTCTACTACAAGCGAATCATGGAGGACATGGGGGAGCCGACCAAGAACTCGCTCAAGAAGCCCATCGAACAGTACTTCCAGGACAACTTCTGGATCACGACCAGCGCATTCCCGCAAACTGAACTTCTCGATCTCCTGCTGAAGTTCATCAGCGTGGACCGGGTGATGTTCGCGACCGATTATCCGTTCGCGGACATCAAGCAGCAGACCGACTGGTTCCGCGGAGTCGATCTGCCGCGCGCAGACAAGGAGAAGATCGCGTTCCGCAATGCGGAGAAACTGTTCAAAATGAAAGTGCCCGTGAAGTAACGCGTGCGCCGGCGGCAGTAGCGATTATCCATCGACTGACATAACCCTGAAAGAGGGAGCAACATGCGAGTCATGATCATCGGGGCGGGGATCGGTGGGCTGACCCTCGCCCAGGCCCTGCACCACGGCGGCATCGAAGTGTCCGTCCACGACCGCGACCCCCGCGTGGAGGCGACCGGCGGCTACCGCCTGCACCTCGACGACCGAGCGTGTGAAGTCCTGCGCCGCCACCTCAGCCCGCAGCACTACCATGCCCTGCTGGCCAGCTCGGTCTCCCGCGCGACGCTGCAACCGCTACCGGAATGCGGGCCAGTGCTCCGGCCTTCAGGCCGGGGGTGGAGGCCCGCGCTGGGAGGGCTGCTAGGCCCGAGCAGTGCCTTGACCGGGACGGTTCTGCTGGTCGATGTACTGCTTCACGACGCTCAGCGGTGCCCCGCCGACGGAGCCGGCGAAGTACGAACCCGACCAGAGTTTGTTGGCCCGGTAGTAGTGGCGCACGAGGTCGGGGAACTCCTGCCGCAGACGGCGTGAGGAGACGCCCTTGAGGCTGTTGACCAGCCGGGCCACGGCCACCTTGGGCGGGAAGTTGACCACCAGGTGCACGTGGTTGTTCTCACCGTTGAACTCGACCAGCTCCGCCTCGAAGTCGGCGCACACGTCCCGCATGACCTGTTCCATGCGGGTCAGGTGCCGGTCGGCGAACACCTTGTGCCGAAACTTCGTGACGAAAACCAAATGGACGTGCATTGCAAAAACACAGTGTCTACCAGTGCGGATGCCTGCAAGTTCGGCCATAAACCAACAGGTTACAGTGTGTCTCGTGCAGCTCCGTTACAACTTCCGGGTCTACCCGGACGCCGTCCAGCGCGAGGCGCTGGCCCGGTCGTTCGGGTGCGCGCGGGTGGTGTTCAACGACGGGCTGCGCCTGCGTCAGCAGGCCCGCGAGGCGAGCGAGAAGTACATCTCGGACGCGGAACTGTCCCGCCGCCTGATCACCGAAGCGAAGCTCACGCCGGAGCGGGCGTGGCTGGACGAGGTGTCGGCCGTGGTGTTGCAGCAGGCCCTGGCGGACCTGAACACCGCCTACCGCAACTTTTTCGCGTCGATCTCGGGCAAGCGCAAGGGCCGCAAGGTGGCCCCGCCCCGGTACCGGTCCCGCAAAGACAACCGGCAAGCCATCCGTTTCACAAAGAACTCCCGGTTCAAGGTCCTCAACAACGGCCGCCTGCGGCTGCCGAAGATCGGGGACCTCGCGGTCCACTGGTCCCGGACGTTGCCGTCGGACCCGTCATCCGTGGCGATTGTCCGGGACGCGGCGGGCCGGTACTTCGCCTCGTTCGTCGTCCAGGTGACCGACGAGGCGTTGCCGCCGGTCGAGTCCGAGATCGGGATCGACCTGGGCCTGACTCACTTCGCGGTCATGTCCGACAGC
>NZ_FONV01000002.1 GCF_900113015.1 Actinoplanes philippinensis | reverse complement strand
CGCCGCGATCTGGCACAACCGCGCCACCGGCCAGCCCTTGACCAGGTCCTTGATCGCCTACGACCACTGACCTGAGTTAGGACTTACTCGTCTAGTACCTGAACTGCCCGATCAGGCCCCGGATCTCGTCGGCGGCCGTGCTGACCAGGCCCGCCGAGTTGCGGGTGGTGTTCGCGCCCTCCGCGGTGAACGCGCTCGACGACGTGATGTGCGAGACCGTGCCGCTGATGTCCGAGGCCGCCGCCTGCACCGCGCCGACGTTACGGGCCAGCAGGTCGGTGGTGGCCGACTGCTGCTCGACGGCGGCGGCGATGGTCCGCTGACCGTCGTCGATGCGGGCGATGACCGCGGTGATCGCCTCGATCGCGTCCGCCGTGCTCGTCGTCATCTCCTGGATCGCGCTGATCTTCGCGGTGATCTCGCCGGTCGCCCGCGCGGTCTCCCCGGCCAGATCCTTGACCTCGGTCGCCACCACCGCGAATCCCTTGCCGGCCTGTCCGGCCCGGGCCGCCTCGATGCTCGCGTTCAGCGCCAGCAGGTTGGTCTGCTCGGCGATGTTCGTGATCATCCGGACGATGTCGCCGACCTCCTGGCTGGCGTCGTTCAGCCGGCCGACCGCCTCCGCTGTCCGGTTCGCGCTGGTGGTCGCCTCGTGCGTGGTCGACGCGGCGGTCGCCGTCTGCCGGGCGATCTCCCGGATCGACGCGGACAGTTCCTCGGTGGCGGCCATCATGTCGCCCACCGAGCCGGACACGTGCACCGCCGAGCTGTCGGCGTTGCGGGCCTCCGCCGACGTCCGCTCCGCCGACCCGTCCAGCTCTCCGGCCAGCTTCTGCAACTCCACGCTGGCCTCGCTGAGGCGGGTCACCCGCTCCGCGGTCGCCGCCACCGTGCCCTGGATCTCCGTCATCGCCTCGTTGAGGGCCTGCGCCATCTCGCCGAACTCGTCGCGGTGGACGATCGGCGCCCGTACCGTCAGATCCCTTCCGGCCAGCGTCCGCAACGTCTCGCGCATCCTCTGTAACGGCTGCCGCACCGCCCGCACGGTCATCGCGCACACGGCCAGCGTCAGCAGGATCGCGATGGCCGCCGCCCACTGGATGAAGGTGGAACTGGTGTCCCCGGTCTCCCGCCCGTGCGCGCTGGCCCCGTTGACCTCCGCCAGCACCGCCTCGTCGAGTGCGCCCAGGCGCTCCTCCAGCGCCGAGAACTGGGCGAGGAAATCGGTCAGCGACCGCTGCGCCGCGGCCCGGTCGGTCGCCGCGGTCTGCACCGCGGCCTTCGCCAGATCGCCGTACTTGATGATCTCCGGGCGGGTCGTCTCGTAGTCGCCGCGCAACGACGCCGGAACCAGGCCGGCCGCCTCGTCGAACTTGTCCAGCATCGTCTGCGCGTGCTCGGACACCGCCTCGACCTCGTACTGCTCCCGCTGCTGCGCGGTGGTCGCGAACATCGCCGACATCACGTCGGCCCGCAGCGCGTCGTGCATCATGTCGGCGTTCCACTGGCTGCTCATCGCCGAGCTGACCCGGGCGATCTCCTCGTTGGCGGCGCTCTGGTCGTCGGCGTTGCGCACGGCGAACCCGGTCACCAGCGCGACGGCGACGAGACCGGTGGCGCCCTGCGCCACGAGACGGCCGACAATGGAGATCCCCACGGTTGACCCATCGGCAACCTGGACATCCGGCTTAGTCTGGGGATCATGACGGCCGCCGACGCCCAGAGATGGGCAGCCGAGCCCGCCAAGGACAGCGGGTACGGACGTACCCCGTACCAGCGAGACCGGGCACGGGTGTTGCACTCCGCCGGGTTCCGTCGCCTGGCCGCCAAGACCCAGGTGCACACCGCGGGGTCCGACGACTTCCTGCGGACCCGGCTCACCCACTCGCTCGAGGTCGCCCAGATCTCCCGGGAGATGGGCGCCCGCCTCGGCTGCGATCCCGACATCGTCGACGTCGCCGGGCTCGCCCACGACCTCGGCCACCCGCCGTTCGGCCACAACGGCGAGGCCGCCCTCGACCTGGCCGCCCAGCCGTGCGGCGGCTTCGAGGGCAACGCCCAGACGCTGCGGGTGATCACCCGGCTGGAGGCCAAGGTCCCCGGCGCCGGCCTCAACCTGACCCGCGCCACCCTCGACGCCTGCTCCAAGTACCCGTGGTTCCGCAAGCCCGGCCACCGCAAGTTCGGCGTCTACGACGACGACCGGCCGGTCTTCGAGTGGCTCCGCGACGGCCACGACGACGAGCGCCGCTGCCTCGAGGCACAGGTGATGGACTGGGCCGACGACGTCGCGTACTCGGTGCACGACGTCGAGGACGGGGTGCACGGCGGCTACATCACGCTGCGGGCGCTGATCGACGACCCGGCCGAGCGGGCCGCGCTCTGCGCCGACGTGGCCGCCACCTACTCCGACGAGAGCCTCGACGACCTGAGCGCCGCCCTCGACCTGCTGCTGTCCGACCCGGCCGTGACCGGGGTCGCCGGGTACGACGGCGGGTACGACTCGCTGATCGCCCTCAAGCGCATGACCAGCGTGCTCACCGGCCGGTTCGTGGCCTCCGCGGTCGGCGCCACCCAGAGCCGCTACGGCACCGAGCCGCTGCGCCGGTACGCCGCCGACCTGATCGTCCCGCGGACCGTCCGCAACCAGTGCGCGCTGCTCAAAGGCATGGCGCTGCGCTATGTGATGCGCTTCCGGGCGGCCGAGGAGTGGTATGCGCAGCAGCGCACCCTGCTGACCGAGCTGGTGCACGCGCTGACGCGTACCCCGGAGAGGTTGGATCCGCTCTTCCGGCCCCTGCACGCGGCCGCCCCGGACGACGCGGCCGCCCTGCGGGTGGTGATCGACCAGGTGGCGTCGCTGACCGACCACGCCGCGGTGGCCTGGCATTCCTCGATCGTCGGGACACGACGGGACCCTGCTGGCGGCTGACGGGCCGGGCGAGGCAGGATGTATGCCGTGGCGGAACGGGTCAAGGACGAGGACATCGCACTGGTCCGCGACCGGACCTCGATCGTCGACGTGATCAGCGAGACGGTGACGCTACGGTCGGCGGGTGGCGGCAACCTGAAGGGGCTGTGCCCCTTCCACGACGAGAAGACCCCGTCGTTCAACGTCTCTCCTGCCCGAAATGTCTATTTCTGCCACGGCTGCGGCCAGGGCGGCGACGCGATCAAGTTCCTGATGGACGCGGAGCACCTGTCGTTCATCGAGTCGGTCGAGCGGCTGGCCGGCAAGGCCGGGCTTCAGCTGCGCTACGACACCGAGACCGGCGGGCCGGCCACCCCGCGGCCGCAGACCGGGCAGAAACAGCGGCTGATCGCGGCGCACGCGGCCGCCGTCGACTTCTACCGGGACCAGCTCGGCTCGCCCGGCGCGCGCAAGGCCCGCGAGTTCCTCGCCGAGCGCGGGTTCGGGCGTGACGCCGCGGAGAGATACGGGTGCGGTTTCGCTCCCGACAGCTGGGACGCGTTGAGCAAGCACCTGCGGCTCAAGGGCTTCACCGCGGAGGAGCTGACCGCGGCCGGGCTGTCCAAACCGGCCCGCTCCGGCTCGCTGATCGACAGGTTCCGGCGCCGCCTGCTCTGGCCGATCCGGGACCTGAGCGGCGACGTGATCGGGTTCGGCGCGCGGAAGCTGTTCGACGACGACGACGGCCCGAAATACCTGAACACGCCGGAGACGCCGATCTACAAGAAGTCGCATGTGCTCTACGGCATCGACCACGCGAAACGGGAGATCGCCAAGCGCGGGCGGGCGGTGATCGTCGAGGGCTACACCGACGTGATGGCCTGTCACGAGGCGGGCGAGCCGACCGCGGTGGCGACCTGTGGCACGGCGTTCGGCGTCGACCACATCCAGGTGCTGCGGCGGCTGCTGATGGACAGCGACAGCTTCACCGGCGAGATCATCTACACCTTCGACGGGGACGCGGCCGGGCAGAAAGCGGCGCTGCGGGCCTTCGAGGAGGATCAGCGCTTCGTCGGGCGTACCTTCATCGCCGTCTCGCCGGACAACATGGACCCCTGCGAGCTGCGGCTGGCCCGCGGCGACCTGGCGGTCCGCGACATGATCGCGGGCCGGGAGCCGCTTGTCGACTTCGCTCTGCGGCAGACCATCTCGCGCTTCGATCTGGACACGGTGGAGGGCCGGGTCGAGGCGATGCGCCGCGCCGCGCCCCTGGTCGCCAAGATCAAGGACCGGGAGAAACGTCCGGAGTACGCGCGGAAGCTCGCCGGCGACCTCGGCATGGACCTCGACCCCGTCCAGCGGGCGGTGAACAACGCTCTGCGCGGGGAGGCCGCCGAGCAGCAGCGCGCGCCCCGGTCCCCGGCGGCCGCCGACTCGCCGCAGCGGCTGGTCGAGCGGGAGGCGCTGAAACTGGCGCTGCAGGAGCCGGTGCTGGCCGGCCCGATGTTCGACGCGGTCGGCCCGGAGAACTACGGCGATCAGGTCCTCCAGTCGGTGCGCGAGGCGGTCGCCCAGGCGGGCGGGGTGTCCTCGGCGACCGGCGGCGTGGTGTGGATCGAGAAGGTCCGCGACGCGTGCGCCGACATGGGCGGCCAGATGCTGGTCGGCGAGCTGGCGGTGGAGCCGCTCTATGTCGACGGGCCGGTCGACCCGCGTTACGTGCAGGTCACCCTGGCCCGGTTGCAGGGCGGCGCGCTGGCCACCCGCATCCGTGACCTCAAGTCCAAGGTGCAGCGCCTGAACCCGGTGGCCAACAAGGACCAGTACCTGGCACTGGCCGGGGAGCTCTTCTCACTCGAACAGCAGGCACGGGCCCTGCGCGAGCAGGCGGCAGGTGAACTGTGAAGCTCTTCCGACGGCGTCCCTCTCTTCCGGCCGCGTCCCGGCCCCCGCTCGCGGCGGAGGAGCGCGTGGTGGCCTGGTGCCAGGTCGCCGAGTCGCCGGAGGACGTGGTGGTCGCCACCAACCACGGGCTCTGGCTGCCGTCGGCGGTCGATCGGCTCGGCTGGCACGAGATCCACAAGGCGGCCTGGTCCGGGCGGGAGCTGCGGATCACCCCGGCCGAGACGGCCGTCGAGCGCGACGGCTACACCGTGCTGGTGGACGGGCCGGTCGTGTCGTTCCTGCTGCTGGAGCCGGGGGAGCTGCCCGACCAGGTGCGGGCGCGGGTGACCCGCTCGGTGGCGTACACCTCGCACCACTCGCTGCCGGCGGGCGCGGTCCGGGTGGTGGGCCGGCGGGTCCCCGGGCGCAACGGGTTGAGCTGGGCGGTCCGCTACGACTCCGGCACCCCGGTGGACGCCGACGAGGTGCTCGCGGCGACCGACGAGCTGGTCGGGGCGGCGCGGTCGGCCACCGAAGCCGTCGACTGAAAAACTGTCGTACCCCTTCCGTAGGGTCGGGGCGTGAACTCCCTCATCCACGCGCGCGGGCTCGTCAAGCGGTTCGGTGACTTCACCGCTGTCGACGGCATCGATGTCGACGTGCGGGCCGGGGAGGCGTTCGGCTTCCTCGGGCCCAACGGCGCGGGCAAGAGCTCGACCATGCGCATGATCGGCTGTGTCTCCCCACCGTCCGGCGGGGAGCTGCGGATCCTCGGCATGGATCCGCGGCGCGACGGCCCGGCCATCCGCGCCCGGCTGGGCGTGTGCCCCCAGCTCGACAACCTCGATCCCGAGCTGACCGTCCTGGAAAATCTGGTGACGTATGCGCGGTTCTTCGGCATCCCGCGACGGGCGGCCCGGGAGCGCGCCGCCGAGCTGCTCGACTTCGTGCAGCTGGGGGAGCGGGCCGGCAGCAAGGTCGATCCGCTGTCCGGCGGCATGAAACGACGGCTCACCATCGCCCGGGCGATGATCAACCAGCCCGACCTGGTGCTGCTCGACGAGCCGACCACCGGGCTCGACCCGCAGGCGCGGCATCTGGTGTGGGAGCGGCTGTTCCGGCTCAAGCAGCAGGGCGTGACGCTGGTGCTGACCACCCACTACATGGACGAGGCGGAGCAGCTCTGCGACCGGCTCGTGGTGATGGACGGCGGCCGGATCGTCGCCGAGGGCTCACCCCGCGAGCTGATCGAGGCGCACTCCACCCGTGAGGTGGTCGAGCTGCGGTTCCCGACCGACGACCAGGGGACCTATGCGGGCAAGCTGGAGGGCATCGGCGAGCGCGTCGAGGTGCTGCCCGACCGGGTGCTGCTCTACGTGGGCGACGGCGACGGGGCGCTGACCGAGGTGCACCGGCGGTCGCTGAGCCCGTCCAGCTCACTGGTGCGCCGCAGCAGCCTGGAGGACGTGTTTCTCCGCCTCACCGGCCGGACCCTGGTGGACTGATGACGCCGTCGGTCTACGTCCTGGAGTATCACCTGGTCAACTATCGGCGCACCTGGCGGTCGAGCGCGTTCTCGTCGCTGGTGCTGCCGCTGCTCACCATGCTCGGTTTCGGCCTCGGTGTGGGCAGCTTCGTCACCGGCGGCGTCGAGGGCGTCCCCTACCTGCAGTGGATGGTGCCGGGCCTGATCGCCAGCACCGCGGCGCAGGTGGCGGTCGCCGAGTCCACCTGGCCGGTGATGAGCTGCTTCACCTGGGTGAAAAGCTACTTCGCGCAGGCGGCGGCGCCGCTGCGCCCGGCCGACATCCTCGGCGGCCACGTGGCGTTCATGCTGTTCCGGGTGCTGGCCAGCGCGGCGGCCTTCCTGATGGTGGCGTTCTGTTTCGGCGCGCTGCGGTCCGGCTGGTCGCTGCTGGTGCTGCCGATCGCGCTGCTGCTCGGGGCGGCGCTCGCGCCCCTCGTGGCGGCCTACACGGCCTCGGTGACCACCGATATGTATCTGGCGGTCCTGTTCCGTTTCGCGGTGCTGCCGATGTCGCTGTTCTCCGGCGTCTTCTTCCCGATCGAGTCGCTGCCCACCGGTCTGCGCTGGGTGGCGCTGGCGCTGCCGCTCTCCCACGGTGTCGACCTGAGCCGGGCCGCCACCCTCGGGCTCGATCCCGGCCCCGGCGCGGTGTGGCAGGTGCTCTACCTGCTGGCCTGGGCCGTGGCCGGCTGGTTCCTGGCCTCCTGGCGCTATCGGCGACGGCTGGTGATCTGACGTGTTGTCCCTGATGCTCCCCCAGCGGCTGGTGATCTGACGTGTTGTCCCTGATGCTGCCCCGGCTGCTGCCGGCTCTCGACGGGATGGCCCGGCGCTCGGCCGCCGTGGCCGGTCGCAACGTCGCCGCTCTCCGTACGGCGTATTGGCTCGTCCTGCTCGGTGGCCTGCTGGAGCCGGTGTTCTATCTCTTCTCGATCGGTGTCGGCGTGGGCGCGCTGGTCGGCGAGATCCCGTTGCCCGGCGGCCGGCTGGTCGGCTACGCCGAGTTCGTGGCGCCGGCGATGCTCGCGTCGTCGGCGATGAGCGGCGCGCTCACCGAGACCACCTTCAACTTCTTCGGCAAGATGAAATTCATGCGGCTGTACGAGGGGATGCTCGCCACCCCGGTCCGGCCGATCGAGATCGCCCTCGGTGAGCTGTCGTGGGCGATGCTGCGGGGCAGCCTCTACTCGGCGGCCTTCCTGGTGATCATGGTGGCGATGGATCTGACGACGCCGCTGCGGGCGCTGGCCGCGTTCCCGGCGAGTGTGCTGGTCGGGTTCGCCTTCGGGGCGCTCGGCATGACCGTCTCCACCCTGATCCGCGGCTGGCAGGATTTCGACATGATCAGCGCGGGCATGTTCGTGCTGTTCCTGTTCTCCGGCACGTTCATCCCGGCCACCGCCTACCCCGACGTGTTGCGCTGGATCGTCGAGGTCACCCCGCTGTACCGCTCGGTCGACCTGATCCGCGGCATCAGCCTGGGTTCCCTCGGATTCGTGCAGTTGCTCGACGTCCTCTACCTGCTCGCGATGCTCGTCGGGGGCCTGTTCGTGGCCGGTCGCCGGATGGAGCGGCTGCTGTGCCGATGAGCCACCCTGACCCGGACGGGACATCGCGGGTGGAAACGGGTTAGGGAAGCCGTTCCTGCGGGCAACAAAACCGCAGGTCGCCAGCGCGCACAGCGGGCGGCCGGCGCGATCCGTGCCGGGTGTGCCGGGCCGCGCCGTCCGTCACCGCGGTGCGTCGGCGCGGCCGGCCGTTCGGTCCGTCACGGCGGCCCGTTACGGCGGTTCGCCGTCGCGGTGTGCTGTTTCGGTCAGCGGCTCGTGTCGCTGTCGTCGCGGTTCGCCGCTTCGGCTCGCGGCTGTGGCTTTGGTCGTTGCGGTTGGCTGGTTCGGCTTGCCGTTGTGGCTTTGGTCGTTGCGGTTGGCTGGTTCGGCTCGCCGTTGCGGCCCGGCCGTTTGCGGTTTGCCGGCTCGGTTTGTCGGTTCGGCCTTTGGCTTCGGCCTCTGGTTCGGGCCTTTGGCTTCAGCCTGTGGGCTGGGCCTTTGGTCCGGTCCTTTGGTTTCGGCCTTTCGCTTCTGCCCGGAGGGAACCCCGATATGAAACTTCGACACAAGGCTGACGAGCAGCCGTCAGGGGCCGTCGGCACCGATCGCGCCGCGGACGAGGCCCGCCGCAGAGGTGGGACCGACTACGACGTGGCCGCGGCGGCCACCGCGCGAACCGGTGAGGACCGCGACATCGACCTGGCCGCCCCCGGCCCGGACGAGGGGCCGGACAGCCCCGCCCAGCTGAAGGGCAAAGGCATCGTCGCCGCCGTCAAACGCACCTTCAAACAGTTCTCCGAGGACAACGTCTCCGACTGGGCGGCGGCGCTCACGTACTACGGCGTGCTGTCGATCTTCCCCGCCGCCGTCGTGCTCGTGTCGCTGCTGGGCATGCTCGGCAACGACGGGCAGAAGACGGTCACCGACGCGGTCAACGACCTCACCCCCAACGCCCAGCTCCGCAGCCTCGTCGACACGGTGCTCACCCAGGTGGGTGACTCCGGTGCGGCCGGCTTCGCCGCGATCATCGGTCTGGTCGTCGCGTTCTGGTCGGCGTCCGGCTACGTGGCCGCGTTCATGCGCGCGTCCAACGCCGTCTACGACGTGCCGGAGGGCCGTCCGATCTGGAAGACCCTGCCGATCCGGGTGGGCGTCACCGCCGTCATCGGCCTCATGCTGATCGCCTCCGCCGCCATCGTGATCTTCACCGGCGAGCTGTCCCGGGTCGTCGGCGAACGTCTCGGTTTCGGCGGCGTCGCCGTCACCACATGGAACATCGCCAAGTGGCCCGTCCTCGTCGTCCTCGTCAGCCTGATGTTCGCCCTGCTCTACTGGGCGTCGCCGAACGCCAAGACTGGCGGCTTCCGCTGGATCACCCCCGGCGGCATCTTCGCAGTCGTGCTATGGGTGGTCGCGTCCGGAGCGTTCGCGTTCTACCTGGCCAACTTCGCGAGCTACGACAAGACGTACGGCACGCTGGCCGGCGTCATCGCCTTCCTGGTCTGGCTGTGGATCTCCAACATGGCGATCCTGCTCGGCGCCGAACTCGACGCCGAACTCGAACGAGGCCGAGCCATCGCCGCCGGCCACCCCGCCGACGACGAGCCCTTCCTGGAACTGCGAGACACCCGCAAGATCAAGAAGGGCAGCGAGCACGGCCTGAGCCAGAACTGACTGCCGGAAAACGGCGCGCCCGCCTCTCCAGGCCGGCGCGCCGTTTTCCGTTCGGCGCGCTCTCTGTTGCGCCGCGAACTGCCCGTTCCCGTCGCGGCGCATCGCCCTGTCCCGACCTGAGCGCTGCCCATTCCTGGCGGTCACGCTGCTTTCTTGGTCGGCGTGCTGTTTTCCGAGACGGTGTGTCGCTCCGCTCTTCCCGGCCTGCGCGCCGCCCGTGGGCTGTCGGATTTCCTCGCGGTTTACGCCGTTGCGCCGCCGCATCGCCCGCTGCCTGGCCGTTGCGCGGGGTTGCCGCTGGGCTTCGTTGGCTGTGGGCTCCGCTGTCTCGTCGCTCGTGCTTCCGGGTTCCTCCGCTGTCCGGTCGCTTCGCTGCCTCGCTGTGTCGTTGCTGTGCCGCTTTGCTGCCGTGCCGCCCGCCGCCTGGTCGTCTCATCACGCCGTTGCGTCGCCGTCTGCCGCTTTGTCGGCCCGCAGCGTTACCGCTGTGCTTCGTTGGCTGGCGACCCTCTGCCTTGTCGCCTGCTTCCGGGTCGCTCGGTTGCCTCGTTGGCTGGTGGCTCCGCTGTCTCGTCGCCGTTGCTTCCGGGTCCCTTCGCTGTCTGGTCGCTTCGCTGTCTCGCTGTGTCGTTGCTGTGCCGCTTTGCTGCTGCGCCGCCCGCCGCCTGGTCGTCCCACCACGCCGTTGCCTCGCCGTCCGCCGTCTTGTCGTCCCGCAGCGTTGCCGCTCCGCTATTTCGCTGCCTCGACGCGTCGTCGTCTTGCGGTAGCGGGGAGCGGGCCTGTGGGAACGGGAGAACCGGGGAGAGCGGGGAGCGGGGAACGCCGTCGTTAAAAGCCGGCCCGCCGAGCGTGAGGGGCCAGCAGCCCCCGAGGGGGGTGAGAGGACAACGAGGGTAGTGGGGAGGGGTGCTGATGCGCGGGGCGTGTTCACGTGCATTCGCACGGTGGGGCGACGGCACGCGGCGGACGCACGCGCAGCCGAACATTGCATGTCCGTTTGTGCGGAGTTTGAACAAGCAGGCTGTCCGACTATGCCAGTTCGTGACCGTTCGGTGACGGCTACTCGCTGGTCACCCCCGGCGAAGGGATTGGCGTGTTTCAATGAAAGTGGCCGCTCTGGATCATGTTCGTGCTGGTTGCCGGGTCGCACGGGGGGTGCGCCGGTGATCCGGTGTGCGGCTCAGGCTCGTACCCGAGGGCAGGCAATCCACGGATGGAGGCGCTGATGACAACCCGGCGGGGCCAGATCAGCCGATCAGGAACGGACTCCGACATGGTCCATACTGGAGCCGTAAGCGCGTGCGAATGCACGTGCACCTGCACGGGTGACCTCGTCCGGGGAGGAATTTGATGCGGCTTCGACATCCCTCCGGCCGGATCGTGCACCTCAGCTGCGGCCTCAGCCTAGACCACGCGGCGGACGTCTCCACCGCGATCGATCGGCTGGACGCCGCCAACGCGGCATTACGCGGGCACTTCGGCACCGGCGCCCTCACCGTGGCGCTCAGGTTGCCGTTCCGGCTGGCTGCCGCCCTCGCCGACGACGGGCGTGCCCGTACCCGGCTGCGTGCCGAACTCGACGCCCGCGGGCTCGAGGTCGTCTCGTTGAGCGGGACGCCCGGTCACGAGGGCGGCGCCGCCGACCCGGCCGGCGCGCGCAGCCTGGCTGGCGGGAGTGGCTCGGCCGGCGGGAGCAGCCTGGCTGGCGGGAGCAGCTCGGCCGGCGGGAGCAGCCTGGCTGGCGGGAGCAGCTCGGCCGGCGGGAGTGGCTCGGCCGGCGGGAGTGGCATGGTCGGCGAGAGCAGCCTGGCCGGCGGGAGTAGCCCTGCCGACCGGAGTGGCTCGGCGGACGGGAGTGGCTCGGCGGACTGGAGCGACCCGGTCCGTGTCCGGCGCACTCTGGAGCTGGCCCGGATCCTCGTCGACCTGCTGCCGTTCGAGGAGGTTCGCGGCGCGATAGCCACGTGTGGACTGGGTCGTTCCGACGAGTGGGATGACGGGCGGCGGAAAGCGGGCGCACGGCACCTGTCCCGTCTCTCCGGCGGGCTCGCCGATCTGGCCTGGCGGGTGGGGCGTGCGGTCCGCGCCGGTTTTCAGCCCGGCCCCGGCAAAGTGCTCGACAGTCCCGAGCAGACCGTCGCCGCGCTCAGCCGGATCGACAAGGACCGGCTCGGCATCTGCCTCGACCTGACGACGGTGCTGCGCGACTGGCCCGGCCCGGAAGCCGGCATCGACCGGATCACCGACGCGGGCCTCTCCGTCATCACGGCGCGGATCAGCGATCCGTCGGCCGCCTGGCAGCCCGTGCTCCGGCACCTGCTCGCCGCCGACACCGCGCGCACCGAGTATGTGGACGTCGACATCACCGGCACCGACGAGCAGCGGGGCGTCGCTCTGGCGTACGTCCTCGAAGAAATGACCTCTCTCGGTCTCGTGCCGGAGCAGCAACCCTGCGCCGCGCCCTGATGGCACGCCTCGGCGCCGCTCCCGCCGGGGAGCGGCGCCGTGGTTGACCGGCGTCAGTAGGTGGTGCTGGTGCTGCTGCTGGTGGTGCTGCCCTTCGGGGCGGCGGTGAGGGAGTCACTCGGAGCGAGCAGCTCGTCCGTGGTGTCCGTGCTCCGGCTGGTGGTCCCGGTCGTGTTGAGCTTCTCACCGAGCTTCGACGACTGCAGCTTGTCCTTGCCCTCGGTGTAGAGCTTGTTGGCCTGCGCCTGGGCGACGCCGGCGGCCTCCTGCACCGTGGGGTGCTCCCAGAGCTTCTGCGCGCTGGCCCGGATCTCTTCGTACTTCTCCCGGCCGGCACGGCTTCCCATGACGAAGCCCGCCGCGAGGCCGGTGAGGAACATCAGCTTTCCGCGCATGGTGGCGGCTCCTTCCGTAGTTCGACGCGCGTGCGTCTGCGGGGGTGCATACCCATCCTGCCGGGGCGATACTCCCCGTATCCCGGTTTCCCCCTGGCTGTCGGCCCGCCGGGCGAGCGAGGGGTATCCCGTTCGCGGGGCGTCGGGGTGGTCATGTAGTCTGTTCTCCGTCGCCAGGGAAACCGGGCGGCGAGCAGTGAACTATCCCCGATAGCTCAATTGGCAGAGCAGCCGGCTGTTAACCGGCAGGTTATAGGTTCGAGTCCTATTCGGGGAGCCATCAACCAGGCCTTGTGGCCTGGTTTTTGTGTTTCTGAGGCCGTGCGGATTGCGCGGCCTTTCGCGTTCCAAAGCTCGACAGGTTCCAGCTCACCACACCGCTGGGCTGGCCGCGCTGGGCGGCTTCGAAGCGGCTGCCGGGCGTTCCGGTGTTCCATGGGCCGGCCATGATGCGGCGGGCGATGCGGCGGGAGACGCCGAGGCGGGCGGCGGCCTCGTCGTCTCGGGTTGGGGTCGGTTCCACGGCATACAGGTCGCGGGCGGCAGGGGCCGGCGGTACTACGGCGACCACTGGACCGACATGATCGTGCACCGGGCAGCGACGTGTCGGTGCGCAACACCCGAAGCGGCGGGTGGGTCGTGATCACGGGGTGGGGCCGGCGCCACGGACTGAACGTGACGAACGGTCTCGGGCGCCTCTGCCTCGCCTGACCTTCCCATCAGCCCCCGCCGGCTCCGGAAGTGAGGGCCTCGGCATGTGGGTCGCTGAGCGCGGGACGGTGATCCTTCTGGATCGGGTTCGGGTAGCCGTACCCCCGCGGGGGTTTGATCCTCCGGCCTCCGGCCGCCTGTCGCTTTCGCCTCCTCCGCGGCAGTTGCCCGGGTACGCTGGGCATCGCGTTGATTGCAGCCAGTGAGGTGGACATGTCGCAGCCGGTAGAGGTGGACGTCGTCATCATCGGCGGCGGGCTCGCCGGGCTGTCCGCTGCCCGCCGGCTGGACCGGGCCGGCGTCGAATGGCTGCTGGTGGAAGGCTCCGACCGGCTCGGCGGGCGGGTCGCCACCGATGTGATCGACGGCTGGCGGATGGACCGCGGATTCCAGACGCTCAACACCGCCTACCCACGGCTGCCCGCACTCGTCGACATCGATGCGCTCGACATGCGCTACTTCACCTCCGGCGTGCTGGTGCGCCGCTGCGGCGAGCTGCACCGCCTGGAGAATCCGCTGCGTGAGCCGCTCGCCACACCGCAGACCCTGATCTCCGGCATCGGCACTCTCACCGACCGGCTCAAGTTCGCGGCCCTCGCCACCCGGTGCGCCACCCTGCCGGTCCACCGCCTCCTCGACATGCCGGAGGTCACCACCCAGGAGATGCTGCGTGCCGCCGGCCTCTCCCACCGGATCATCGAGGAGGCGCTGCGGCCGTTCTTCTCCGGCGTCTTCGCCGACCGCTCCCTCGACACGTCCAGCCACGTCGCCGCCATGGTGCTGCGCTCGTTCACCCGCGGCCGGATCGGGGTGCCCGCCGCCGGCATGGCCGCGCTGCCCGCCGCGATCGCCGGCCCGCTGCCGTTCCCGCAGCTCCTGATCGGGGCGCGGGCCCTCGCCGTCGGGCCCGGCATGGTCGTCACGGAGGGTGGCGAGGTCCGTTGCCGGGCCGTCATCGTCGCCACCGACCCGGCCGGCGCGGCCGCCCTGCTGCCCGACCGGCTGCCCCGGCCCGACGTGCACAGCCTCACCACGTTCTACTTCGGCGCCGACCACGCCCCCATCGACGAGCCGATCCTTCTGCTCGACGGCGACCGGCGCGAGATCATCGCCAACAGCGTCGTGATGAGCAACGCCGCACCCGAATACGCCCCCGGCGGCAAAAGCCTCATCGCGGCCACCGTCGTCGGCATCTCGGCGCCCTCCGGCGCCTCCGAGACCGTCATCCGGGTCGAATTGTCGAGGATGTACGGGGTGCCGGCCGACGACTGGGACCTGCTCAGTGTGGTCACCGTGCCGCAGGCCCTGCCCGCCGCCCGCCCGCCCCAGACCCGGCTCCGCAAGCCGATCCACCTGGGCGACCGTCTCTTCGTCGCCGGCGACCACCGGGACAGCCCGTCCATTCAGGGTGCGATGGCCGGCGGCTGGCGTACCGCAGGAGCAGTCCTGGCGTCACTCGGCGCCCGGGTCGGGGTTTAATGCCCGTTTCAGGGGGTTTCAATGAGCGACATCAACCCGGAGAACTACGCTGAATTCACCACCCAGGACGGTCCCGAATGTCCCAGTTGCTGTGACGAGGAGACGCCCCGGGTGGAGGATCTCCAGCCACCGGACATGGTCGAAGATCCTCGGCGACAGATCGTTCTTCAGCCGAAATCCCTGGTGCGGTGATAGATCGCTAGGCTCGGGGGCGGGGCACGGGATAGGATCGCCGCCGGTACGGGGCGGTAGCTCAGTGGGTTAGAGCAGTCGACTCATAATCGATCGGTCACGGGTTCGAGTCCCGTCCGCCCCACGTTGATCTTGCATGCGAACCACAGCCCGGTGGTTCGCTGTCGTCGGCTGCTGGCGAATTGCCGGAGGCGGTTCTCTATTCTGCGCGGGTGTCTTCGCTCAGTGATACCGAGATCGATGCCTTGATCGCCGAAGCGGTCGTGGACTGCTATGACGAGCATGAGCAGCTCAGTGGCCTCTTTGCCATGATCGAGGGCAATCTGGCGGTGCCGTTCGACACCGAGGTTCTCGGTGTGCCGGTGGTAGTCCGGAAGGTGGATCTGCGTTCGTCGGAGATCGTGGCGATCTGCCATCGTGGCCGGCTGCGGCAGGCGATCGGGATTCTGGACCTTCCGTTGCCGGATCCTGTGCCCGATGGGACGCAGTGGATCGAGGCGTACCGGCGGTGGGCGGGCCGGTGAGCGAGTACCAGTACTACGAGTTCGTAGCGCTCGACCAGGCGCTGACGGCGAAGCAGCAGGGCGAATTGCGGGCGGTGTCATCGCGGGGACGGATCTCATCGTCGAGTTTCGTCAACGACTACCAATGGGGCGATCTGAAGGCGGATCCAGCCAAGTGGATGGAGCGATACTTCGACGCGCACCTGTATCTGGCGAACTGGGGCACTCGACGGATCATGCTGCGGTTGCCGAAGGCGGCACTGGCGCCGGAGACGGCGGAGGCGTTCTGTGTCGGGGAGTCGGCCGGCTGCTGGGCGACTCGTACCCATGTGATCCTCGATCTTCATAGCGAGGACGAGGACGGTGACGACGAATGGTGGGACGAGGAAGGACGGCTGGCGGCGATCGTGCCGGCCCGGGCAGAACTGGTCGGCGGCGATCGGCGGCTGCTGTACCTGGCCTGGCTGCTGTGTGTGCAGAATCGGGAACTGGACGATGACGAGCCGGAGCCGCCGGTTCCGGCCGGGCTGGCGAAGCTGAGCGGGCCGTTGCAGGCCCTGGCGGACTTCCTTCGCCTGGATCCCGATTTGCTGGACGCGGCGGCCACGGCGAGCCGGCCGCTGGCCGAGAAGAAGCCCTCCGCCGCCGAGTTGCGCCGCTGGGTGGCGGGTCTGGCGGTGGCGGACAAAGACGCCGTACTGCTGCGGGTGCTACGTGGCGATGCCGGCTTGCTGCAGTCGGAGTTGCTGCGGCAGTTCCACGGTGTGACGGAGGAGTCGCCTGCCGGAGAGGGGCGGACCGCCGGGGACCTGCTCGCTGCCGCTGAGGAACGCTGGGCTGCACGGCAGCAGCAGAAGCGGGAACGAGAAGCGGCCGAGCGTCAGCGTCGTGAGGAAGCAGCCGCTGCGGCCCGCGAGCAGCGTCTGGACGATCTGGCACGGAACCTGGTCCGAGCCTGGGATCAGGTGGACGAGTTGATCGCGACGAAGCGCCCGAAGGACTACGACACGGCGGTCACCCTGCTTTTGGATCTTCAGGCGCTGGCGGTACGGGAGGGTGAGATCTTCGAGTTCGCGGAGCAGATGACGCAGTTGCGGGAGCGGCATGCGCGTAAGCCGAGTCTGATCGACCGTTTTGACCGGGCCCGGCTTGACTGAGTCGGCTGTCGGGCTTGCGGCGGCCGGCGTGTGAAGATTGGCCGGTGGTGTCCGTTGACGCGGTGACTGAGGACGAGGTCGCTCGGCTGCGTCGCGAGCTGGAGCGGTTACGGACGGAGAACCATCGGCTGTCGCGTCTGCTGGAGCTGCGGGGCCAGGACACCGCTCCGGCACCGGAGCAGCTCGCCGCGATGGCCACGCCGGGACCGGTCACGATGGCGTCGCCGGTGCCGGAGAAGCTGGCGTTCTACGCCAGCCTGTTCCGGGGGCGGCGGGATGCTTATGCGAAGCGCTGGGAGAACAATCGGCTCGGTACGGCGGGATGGTCTCCCGCGGTGGCGGGCGGCTGGCGCAGGGGTATGGACCGGCGCACAGCGGCCTATCTGCCGCTCACCGCGGAGGTGGTTGCCGCCCATCTGGTCGGTGACGTGTTCATGGGCCTTTATCCGCTGTTCACCGACAACACCTGCCAGTTCTTGGCGGCCGACTTCGACGGCAGCACCGCGATGCTCGATGCGCTGGCCTATTGCAAGGCGGCCCGTGGCAGTGGTGTGCCCGCGGCGTTGGAGATCTCCCAGTCGGGGCGTGGAGCGCATGCTTGGATCTTCTTCACCGACCCGATCCCCGCGACTACGGCCCGGTCGATAGGAACGGTTCTGCTGCACGAGGCCATGGTGCTTCGGGGCTCGATGGACCTGCGGTCGTACGACCGGCTGTTCCCGAACCAGGACGTTCTACCGGACGGAGGCCTCGGAAACCTGATCGCTGCCCCGCTGCAGGGCAGGCGCCGCAAGGACGGATTGACGCTCTTCCTCGACCTGGCAACTCTGGAACCGCACGAGGACCAATGGGCCTTCCTGTCGGTCCTCGACCGGCTCAGTCCTGGCGACGCGGAGAAGGTGGCCCGTCGTGCAAAACAGGCCGCGGTGGGCACCGGCGTCGTGAAAATGAGCAGGTCGGACGCCACGAAGGTCCATCCGCCCCTATCGATGACGGTGCAAGCAGAACTCGCCGCGGGCCTGAGTATCGACACCTCGCAACTGCCGGCGGCCGCGCTGGCTACGTTCAAGCACGCGGCCTCGCTGGCCAATCCGAAGTTCCATGAGTTGCAGCGGCTCCGTAAGTCGACCTGGGACACGCCGCGATTCCTCCGCGGGTACGACCTCACGCTAGACGGCCGCCTCGTCCTCCCACGAGGGCTGCGGCACACCGTCGGGCGAATCGTCGAGGATGCCGGATCCCGGATGGTGGTCACGGATACGCGGGATGCCGGCCGTGAGATCGAGGTTGTTTTCACCGCCGAGTTGACGACCAGGCAGAGCGCCGGGGTGGGTGCGATGCTCGCCCACGACGACGGCATGCTGGTGGCGCCACCGGGCTCCGGCAAGACCGTCATGGCCTGCGCCATGATCGCCGAACGTGCCACCTCGACCCTGATTCTTGTCGATCGCAAAGCATTGGCCGAACAGTGGCGATCACGCATCGAGCAGTTCCTCGGCGTACGACCGGGTCAGATCGGCGGCGGCCGGCGCAAGCTCACCGGTGTCGTGGATGTCGCGATGCTGCCCTCGCTGGCCCGGCGTGCCGACGTCGCGGACCTCACCGCCGGGTACGGGCACGTGATCGTCGACGAATGCCACCACCTTGCTGCCGCCGCGTACGACCATGCGGTCAAGCGGATCGGCGCACAGTTCTGGCTCGGGCTCACCGCGACGCCGTCCCGCCGGGACGGGCTCGGTGAACTCGTGACCTGGCAGCTCGGCCCTGTTCGGCACACCGTGACCGACGAGGACCCGGATACGCTCGCCGCCGTCTGGCAGGAAGAGACCGGTCCGCGACGCCTGTTGTTCGTGCACGAGACCCAGTTCCGGGCTGATGATGAGGACCTGTCGTCACCGGGCGCACTGGCGGCCGTTTACCGCTCCTTGATCGGGGACGAAGCACGAAACGCCCAGATCGTCGACGACGTCGCGGCTGCCCTCGCCAAGGGGCGCAACTGTCTCGTGCTGACCCGTCGGGTCGCCCATGTCGAAACTCTGGCTTCGCTCCTCGCGGATCGCGGACATCAAGCACTTCTGTTGCAGGGCGGCATGACCACTGCGGATAGGCGTGCGGCAGTCGACCGGCTCGCCGTGGCGAAGGCCGGCGACGGGATCCTGGTCATCGGCACCACGCCGTTCATCGGTGAGGGTTTCGACGCACCCGTACTCGACACCCTGTTCCTGGCCGGTCCGATCTCCTTCGACGGCCTGCTGATCCAATGCGCCGGCCGGGTCATCCGAGCGGCGCCCGGCAAGGACGTCGCGGAGGTGCACGACTACCACGACCCGGCGACGCCGATCCTCGCCGTTTCACTGCAGCGTCGTATGCCCGGCTATCGGGCGCTGGGCTTCGTCAAACCATAGCGACGTTTCGGCGCACCTTGCTCAATGCGAGAAGCTCATTAGTAGAGGTATCGGCAAAGAGATGATGGTGATCTCGTTGGCCCCAAAGGCGTACACCGGGGTGTATGCCTTTGAGGCGACGGGAACGGAGTCCAGCAAGGTTTGAAGGATTTCGGCTGATCCCGGGATCAATTTAGTCGGTTGGCTTCCGGGTCGCCGCGGAGCAGCGTGACTGCGGCGTTGATCGTGACAAGAATGGCGTCTTCTGGCAGATCGGTCACTATCATGATTTCTGCCAGGGATAGGCGATCGTGGAAATGAAGATAAATGATTTCGCGCCAATCGGCCGGCATTTCTCGTAGGCGTCGCACCGGTTCACTTTCGGCTGCCGGCTCGGAAGGGAGGAGATCGACGGCCTGCTGAAGCAGGAAATCCAGTTCATCGCCCCCGACGTGCACGCATGCGGCTCGCGCACGCTGAACTTCGCCGATGAGGCTGGCGCGGAGGTCCGTGTGGTCAGCGACTTCGTCGTCGCTCGGGAGGCGCCCGAGACGGGCGAATAGTGCTTCCTCTGCTTCTCGTACTGTTTCGTCGTAATCGCGAAGTATCGTGGCTGTGCCGGTGTGTCGGTTGCTGGCAGCAAGGGCGCGGACCAGTCCGCGGATGCTGGTGTTGAGATAAGCCAGCATGAGTCCCTTTTGTGGATCGTGACGTCGGATAGTGAGTGCTACCGCCTCTCCCCAGACCTCCTCTGCGTATTCTGGGCGGCGGATCTTCCAGGCGGCATTGAGGGCCATCCGTCGCGCCTCGGGCGCCAAATCTGCTGCGAGAGCATTTTCTAGAATTCTGCGTTGAGGGTCGGCAGTTGGATGAAGTCGTGCCTTCTCCAGGTTGTGCCGAAGTTTGTTGTCCAGCGGCGTCGGGCGAAGAACAGGGAAAGCGGCGACCACGGCTTCGACGGTGATGGAGGCCGGCAGCACCCGGCTCAATCGATTCAGATAGTCCAGGTCCGGGATGTGACCGTGCTCTGCCGCGGTGACTTCGTCGACGGTCACGCCCAGCTTCGCGGCGAATTGGTCCCGGGTGCGCCGTAAGGAAACGCGCAATGCAGAGAGGTACTCATGAAGCGGCTTCCGGCGGTAGCGGGACGGCTGAGGGCATTCGCCTCGACGGATTCCGAGGAGAGGCGCAATCTCCTGAAAGGTGAGGTCGGCCAGGGGTGCCTTGTCCAGCAGGTCGAGTAGAAACCTTCGGGAGGGACATCTTCGGCCGGCGAGGTAGTCGTTGATGGTTGTCGGTGAGTATCCGGTGAGCCGACCGATCTCCGCGGGCGTCATGTCCAGTTCACGGCAAGCCCATGCGATGTACCGTTTCGCTGCGCTGCGGCGAGACCGGCCTCGCCCGTCCTTATCGGGCATCATGGATTGAGGCACAGCGGAAAGTTAGAACGTCCGTTCGGCTGGTCGGCGCACACTGTGTGCGGCAATCGAAGTTCTTCGTAGGGTTTGCGCCGGCAAGGACATCCCCGAGGGGTGACCCTCACGATCAGCAGGGCCGATCCTGGCTGCTTCGCTGCCACGTCGTGAGTCTGGACACCGAGCACTCGGCTACATCCGATCATCCATGGCACCTGCTGGTGCCATCTGGGGCCGGTCGATGGCGGTATCGACTCCGGGGCTGCGCCCCCACATGCCGAGGAAAACAGAACGTTCTGCGGTTGGCCCCTGTCGCTTGCCTTCCGTAGGAGTACAGTTTTATGTACGTCCCATGGAGGTGTAGATGCGAACGGTGAACTTCACTCAGCTGCGACAGAACCTTGCCGCTGAACTCGACAGCGTGGTCGACGACGCCGAAGAACTGGTGGTGACCCGTTCCGGGCACGAACCCGTCGTTATCGTGCCGCTGGCCGAGTATGAGTCGATGAAAGAGACCGAGTATCTGCTCCGTAGCCCCAGCAACGCTGAAGCCCTGCGCCGATCGATGGCTCAGCTGGACCGAGGCGAGGGCCACGAGCGGGCGCTCATCGACCCGGACGTGGCGCAGGACGTGGCGTGAGGCTGATCTTCTCCGCGACAGCTTGGTCGCAGTACCTCAGTCACACGGACCGTAAGCTGATCAAGCGGATCAACGACCTGATCGCGGACGTCATGCGCAACGGCTACGAAGGCATCGGTAAGCCCGAACCGCTTCGTGGAGAGTTGTCCGGCCTCTGGTCGCGTCGAATTGACCGCGAGCACCGGCTCGTTTATCGGATCAAGGATGGCGACGTTGAAATTGCCGCCTGCAAATACCACTACGGTGCCAGGTGAATCTAGCCGGAGCTTGGTCGAGGCGTCATCTCGTGACAACTCTTCCTAGAGCGGCCCGGCGAGCCGAGGTTTGCGGATCTTAAACTCTTGACTGTCTTGTCTTGCGTGGGGCAGCGGGCATGACACGGATCAAGCCGCGTCGCGTTGTCACGCCGACGGAAGCGTTGCCTCCCGGCCGACCCGTGAACTGGTCAAGCGTCCCTCCGGCGGGTGGCCGGTGATGGCCAAGTGATTCGCATGGTGCAACGTCCGGCCCACCATTCCCGCTCCGGGGCGACCCCCGGACCCCGCGTCACGGTGGCCGCGCTGACCCGGGGTTCGCTGCGGGCTGCGACCGGCCCCGCTCCTATCCCGGGCGACCGGCCTCAAGCGTGCCCTGAGGCCGATCGGACCCGTGCGGTGGTCTGGCGTCTACTCGAAGAAGTCTTCGTCGAGCCCGGCGCAGAACAGGTTGGTGCCCTGCAGGTCGACGCGTCTGCTGCCCTCTTGAGAATGAACGTCTGTTCCTCCTGTACTTCGACGTTGTGCAGGACCATGAGTTCGGCGAGCCGGGCGCCGTCGATGAGCACAAGTCGAGCGGGTACCCGCTCGGCGTAGTCCTTCGCCTCCGTCGTGAAGCGGCTCGTCGTGATGAATATGCCGCGGTCCGCTTGTGCTCCGTGCAGCGCTCCGACGAAAGCTTGGATATCCGGCCGACCTATGGAATGTCCACTGCCGTATCGTTTTGCTTGGACATATACGCGATCCAGGCCCAGCACGTCCTGCCGGATCACACCATCCAGTCCGTGGTCGCCGGTCTGCCCGAGATGCTCGGCTGCGCCTGCCTTGCCTCCGTAGCCCATCGCGGTCAGCAGTTTGAGCACCAGATGCTCCAGAAATGCGGGCTCCCTCTCCTGTATGCGGTTGATCAGATCAGCTGCAATCGCTGCGTTGGCTTCCTCCACGGCATTGGCCAACTGCTCCTTGGGCGTCCCCTTGCCGGGCGCGAGTTGCTCCGTCGGGACCTCGGTCTCGGATGAGTCCTGGCGAGTGAGTCTGGCTCGCACCATGAACTCGCGGAACTCGGGATATCGGGCCAGGAGTCCGTTGTCGACTGAAGGCGGTGCTTGAACCAACAGATCCCGGCCTCGATCGGTCAACTCGACCATGCCTCGCCGCGGCCGCCGCAACACGCCGGCTTGCGACAGGTACGTGACTGCCCAGTGGACTCGACTGTTGAAGACGGGAGCTCCACTGCGGATCTTCAATCCCAGATCTTCCTCGGTCAGCCCGAGAGTCTCGGCGAGCACATTCCGCAGGTCGGCGATGCGGTGTTCCTTGCCGTCGGCGACCGAGCGAAGGACTGGCAGCATGAGACCTTGGTAGTCAGGAACTGTCACGACCGCACACTCTAGGCGGCCGACCGCGGGACGGTATGGATGGTTCGGATCCCATATCTCGTCGGCTGTTCAGTCTGGGTCGGGGAACGGTGTCGCATCGCCCCTGCTGACGTCGGCGAGTGCGGTGATGGCACGTTCCAGGCCCCAGCGTGGATCGAGGAGGGGTCGCCTCTCCCATGCTTCGTCGATGTCGGAGAGCCTGTCGCGAAGGTCGCCATGCTCATCGGCTGGAGCCAGAATGGCGACGATCCTGGGAATGCTGATCCAGTAGCCGCCGATATGGCGCCATTCTCGTTCCCACCAGAATTCCTTACGCCGGCCGTTGCTGATCGGTCCCATCTGTTCGAAGTACGGCGTTATCTGGAATACGGGATCGGCGGCAAGTAACGTGCGATCGATCCTGCCGTCTTCGACAGTGGCCCGGCGCAGCGCGTTGTCGATCATCAAGTTGATGTTCTTCGCGGGCCAGGTGCGTCCGCGGACGGTGATGTCGGTGTACCAGACCGGGTTGCAACCGGTTTTCCGGGCAGTCGCCCTGGTGATGACAAGACCGTATGGCTCGAACTGCACTCCGCGACCGTTGATCTTCTCCAGCATCATCCATGTGTGCTCAAGAGGCGTTTCGGTGAAGCACACCGCCTTCTGTGAGACGGAATCGGCTAGAAGTGGTTCGTATTTGGAGGCGGGGCCAAAAGGGTTACGCGCCTCGATGAACTTGTCCTCCGCCATCGCGAGCAGATTGTCGCGAGCATTGCCCTGCATTCCGTCCCGGGTGAGATGCACCAGAAAAGTCGACAGGTCGGTTCGCCGTTGCAGAAGGTTCTCGATAGCGGTCATCCGTAGGCCTGCACCTGTCGTTGCCGCGGTTGCCGCCTCGCTTCTGGTGGGCGCCCGTACTGTTGGGCGTTGCCGGTACCGACATGGTGAGATCGTTCGGCTGTATCGACCCTCATGCATGCACAGTATGTGTACTGAGAGCAACATTTCAACCACTGTGAGTGCTCATGGTTGGAGTGTCAGACCATTCCCGGATGGCGTGGCTGAGCAACTCTCCGCGAGGGCTGGTCACGAGGGCGTCGCCGGTGGAGGGTGGCCAGCCCGCGGGTGTGGACCGGCGTCCGACAGCCACTTGCACGGGAACCGATCGCCCCGTGCCGTTCGGATCTCCGGCGGGGAGTTCGCGTCGTGGTCGGCGCTCGGTGCGCGCCCGGGGAGTGGCTCGCTGGAGGGATCGATGCCGCCCCCTACGGAGTCGGCCGGCTCCCTACGATGAGGCGCATCAGCGTCTATGGAGGCGCTGCATCCAGGGGGAACAATTCATATGAAACGCTGGGGTGCGGTGATCGCTCTGACGATCATCGCTGCCACGACCGCCGTGGTGCACGGCGGTTCTCCGGCCATGGCCGCCGAATCGGCCGACCTGTCGCTGACGAGCTGGGCCTATGTCGACTCGCAGAGTCCGCGGGCGAAGGTGGTCGACGCGGCCGTCACGCCGCCGGTCGGCACCTCGCACGACGACGCGCAGCGGGCGCACACCTACCGGTCCTATTTCACCTACGACCTGACCGGCATCAAAGACACCGTCGTCCACAGTTCGTACCTGTCGACGACCGAGACGGCCGTCACGGACTGCTCCGTCCCGGTGACCGTCGAGGTGTGGCGGACCCGGCCGGTCAAGGACAACACCAGCTGGCTGCGGCCGCCGGCCGAGCTGGAGAAGCTGGCGTCCGCGGCCCGCGGGGCCGGTTCCCGGTACTGCCCGAGCTTCTTCGGCCTCGACATGGTGGGCACATTGAACGCCGCGCTCGGCCGCCACGAGAAGAGCATCACGCTGGAACTCCGGATCACCGCGGCGCAGGAGGCCACGCCGAACACCGGCCGGACGTACGAGAAGCCTCGCCTCAGCGCGACGGTCAACCATCCGCCCCGGGTGACCGACCAGCACCTCATCTATCCGGACCGGGGCTGTGGCACTCTCGCCAAGCCGTCACCGGCGACGCGCAACACCTACTTCTCGGCCACGGCACGCGACGCGGACGAGGGCGACCATGCGTCTCTGCTGTTCGCAATCTGGCCGGTGGACCACCCTGATCAGCGCCGTGAGTTCCGCAACTACTACAGCACCGACCTGAGCCAGTACGCCCATGGCACGGTCCTCGCCTGGCAGGCGCAAGCCAGCGACTACTACGACGCGGGGCCGTGGAGCCGGACGTGTTACATCGTCATGGACACGATCGGGCCGGCGGATGCCCCGAAGGTCTCGTCGCGGACCTACCCCGAAGGTGACACTCCGGGCGGCGGCAGCGGCATCGAAGGGACGTTCCGCTTCGACGCGGCCGGTGACCGGGACGTGGTCGCCTTCGCCTGGCGCGACTCGCTGGGCTCCTCCGGGCGGATCGCGGCCCGGCACCCGGGTGGCAAGGCGATCCTGAAATACACCCCGCAGCTGCGGTTCGAGACCACTCTCGTGGTCAGCTCGATCGATGCGGCCGGCAACGGCGGGCCGGACCGGACCTACCGATTCCGGGTCGCCGAGACGGCCCCGCGCGTCGACGTCACCGTGAACGGGGTCGGGCTGCCGAGCACGATCACCTTCGTCGCGGCGAAGCCGGAGACCACCGCGTTCGGCTATCAGATCGGGAACGGCGCGGAGGTCCGGCTCCCGGCGGTCGACGGCCGGGCGACCGGTTCGGTCACGTTCACCACCCGGGGCACCGCCGAGGTGGCCGTCCGCAGCTACGCCAAGAACAAGCTGATCGGGCAGGACAAGGTGCAGGTGTGGGTCACCGACGCCCCGGGCGTCGAGTCGGCCGAGTTCACCTGGGACACCGATCAGGTCGCGGGTAAGACCGGCTCGTTCACCTTCCGGCCCCGCAACAGCGACGTTGCCGCCTACGAGTACTACCTCGACGACGAGTGGAAGACCATCCCGGCCGCGGCCGACGGCACCGCTGTGCTGACCTGGACGGCGACGCCGGGCTGGCATTCCATGGTCGTCCGGTCGATCGCCTCGGACGAGTCCCGGTCGTTGGAGGCCGACTACCAGTTCAACATCATCGATACCAGGCCCACCGCGTACGCCTACGAGCTGAGTAACTGGCCGCGCCGGGACGGCGTCGGCGTGCCGCTGGAGATCGAGCTGGGAAGTCGCCTGCCGAACCTGACCGGGTTCGCCTACCGATTCGACGGTGGCCCGGAGAAGACGGTGTCCAACGAGGGCAATCCGTACGCCACCATCACTGTCACGCCCCGGCACGCCGGTGACAACAGTGTGGTCGTCGAGGCGTTGCTGGCCGACGGCACGCGGTCGCCCGCCACCACGTACACGTTCGGCATCTGGTCCGGTCCCGTGGTGACGTGGGCGCCGGAGGGCAGCGGGACCGTCGGCCGGCCGGTGACGTTCACCTTCCACCCCGGGCTGCCGGATGTCGCCTCCTACCGCTACTCGGTCGACGGCGCCGACGAGCAGACGATCCCCGCCGGGGCCGACGGCACGGCGACGGTCACGCACACGCCGCAATCGTGGGGATACAGCGAGGTACGGGTCACGAGCGTGGGCTCGGACGGGACCGAGTCGGATCTGCGGGCGGCGCCGTTCGACGTTCGCGACAACCGGGTCGACGTGTACAGCACGTACGACTGGTCGCGCCGGGGCATCGGCTGGACCGGGTACTTCTACTTCTACACCCAGCTGTTCGGCGAGGTGACCGAGTACCAGTACCGCGTCAACGACGGCCCCGAGCAGATCCTGCCGGCCAGTACGGACGGCACGTCGACGCTGGTCGCGGTTCCGTTCGACCGCAACGGCACGAATGTGATCCACGTCCGGAGCCGGACGGCGGGTGGTGAACTGTCGCCGGTGACCGACTACGAGTTCACCGTCGGCGACGCGCCCTACGTCGTCAGCGAGCAGTACCCCGACAGCAGCTGGTCCGGCGGTGGGGGAGTGCCCGGCACCTTCGAGTTCAGCGGCGGCACGCCGGGGATCGTGTCCTTCTCCTGGCAGATCGACGACGGGCCGGTGACGGACGTGCCGGCCGACAGCACCGGTGCGGCGTCGATCACCTACACCCCGCCGGCGAACTTCGAGTCACACACCCTGTCGGTGACCGGTCACAAGGCCGACGGCACGGAGACCGGCACGACGCGGTACTACATCTACGTGTCCAACCACGCCTGATCACGCCGGGCCCGCGGTCACGTGCCGGGGCCCGGCGTTCCGTCCTCATGGGACACTCGGTGGCGGAGGTGCCCGCCATGTTCGGTCGCAGTCGCAAGCGTGAAACACCGTCCGACCCTCCGGCGTCTTGAGCGGCATCCCGGACCCGTGGGGGTCGGCACTCCATCAGACGCTGCTCGCCGCCTGCTCCGAGGCCGAACGGCGGCACACCGCGTACGAGCAGACCGGTCGCCTCTCCGATCTGGAGTCGGCCGTCGCGATGTTCAGCACGGTGCTCAAGCACGCGCACGACGTCGACGTGCGCAGCACCGCGATGAACGGGCTCGGCATGTCCTTGTGGTCGCGGTACGAGCGGTTCGGTGATCCCGGCGACCTGGACGCCGCGATCGGGTGGTTCCGTGCGGCGCTCGCGATGTACCCGGGCGAGCACACGCCGGCCGTTCCCTCGTTCCATGCCAACCTGGCCGGGGTGCTGCGCCTGCGGTGGCGCCGCACCGGCGACGACACCGACCTGGTCGCGTCGGTCGCGGAGGCCCGCGCCGCCATGGCGGCCACCGGCCCCGGCCACCCGCGACGTGCGTGGCGGATGACCAACCTGGCCGACGGCCTGCTCGCGCTGTCGGTGCGGCACGACGACTCGTCCGCGCTCGCGGAGGCCGTCGACCTTCTCCGCGAGGCCGTACGGATCGCCGGGCCGGGCGATGAGGCGGCCGGCATGCGGTCCAACCTGGCCGAGGCCCTGCGGCTGCGGTATCGATCCACCGGCGGCCGTGACCGGGCCCTGCTGGACGAGGCGGTCGAGCACGGCCGGGCCGCTCTGGCCATGGCGCCGCGGCACCCGTTGCGGCCGCGCTTCCAGGCGAACCTGGCGCTGGTGCTGCTCGACCGGTTCGCCGCCCGGCGCCGCCCGCCCGACCTGTCCGAGGCCGCCGGCCTGGCGCAGCAGGCGGTCGACGCCACCCCGGCGGGGCACCCCAACCGCGCCGAACGGCTGATCACCTTGAGCGGGATCCGGCGGATGGAGACGGCTCGCGGACGGTCCCCGGGCGGGCTGGTCGAGCTGGCGCGGGACGCGGTGGCCGCCACGCCGCGGGGGCATCATCTGCGCTCCGACGCGTTGCTCGGTCTGGGGTGGGCGCTGGCGTTCCGGTTCGCGGCCGGGGACGCCGCGGCCGGGGACCGCGCCCGCGAGCTGTTCCGGCAGCTGGCGACCGACCCCGCCGTCCAGGTCCGGGCCCGGGTGGCGGCGGCCCGGCAGTGGGCGAACACCGCCCTGCTCCGGGGCGACCTGTCCGAGGCGCGGACCGCGTTCGACCTGGCGGTGACGTTGCTGCCGCGGACCGCGCCGCGCCGGGTGACCCACGCCGACCGGGAGCGGCAGCTCTCCTCCTTCGCCGGCCTGGCCCGGGACGCCGCGGCCTGTGCCGTCCGGGCCGATGAACCGGCCGACGCCGTGCGCCTGCTGGAACACGGCCGGGGAGTGTTGCTGGGACACGCGCTCGACACCCGTACCGAGCTGACGGGTTTGTCTCCTGACCTGGCCGGACGGTTCGTCGCGCTGCGCACGGCGCTGGACCGGCCGGAGGGTGCCGGGTTCAGTGCGAGCGCCGGCGCGGGCCCGGAGTTGCCCGGCGAGGACCGGCACTCCCTCGCCGCCGAATGGGACGCGCTGATCGACGAGATCCGGGCACAGCCCGGCTTCGCCACATTCCTGCGGCCACCGCCGACCGACGACCTGATCGCCGCCACCGGCGTCCACGGCCCCGTCGTCGTGCTGAACATCAGCGGCCTGGGCTGTGACGCCCTGCTGATCGACGGCCGCATCCGGGTGGTGCCGCTGCGGCTGACGCTCGGCGAGGCGACACAGCGGGCTCTGCGGTTCCGGGCGGCGGTCGCCGAACGTGCCGGCGAGACCCTGGAATGGCTCCGCACCGAGGTGACCGGCCCGGTGCTGGACGTCCTGGACCCGCCGCCGGGCAGCCGGCTGTGGTGGGTGCCGACCGGCCCTCTCACCACACTGCCACTGCACGCCGCCGTCGCCGACCGGGTGGTGTCCTCCTACGCGCCGACGGTCCGCAGCCTGGTCACCGCCTGGCAGGCGCCGCCGGCCGGCCCGGTCGCCGACCCGCTCGTGGTCGGCATGCCGACCACACCCGGCCTGCCCGCGCTGCCCAGCGTGCCGGCGGAGACCGCGGCCCTGCCACCCGGCCGTGTCCTGACCGGCGAGGACGCGGTACGCCGGGTGGTGCTGGACGCTCTCCCGCACCACTCGTGGGCGCACTTCGCCTGCCATGCGGTCAGCGCCGCGGACGGCTCGGCCGACGGCCACCTCGTTCTGCAGGATCAGCTGACGGTCTCGGACATCGCCCGGCTGCGCCTGGACCACGCGGCCCTCGCCTACCTGTCCGCCTGTGACACCGGCGTCCCCCGTGAGGACCTCGACGACGAGGCGCTGCACGTGGCCGGCGCCTTCCACATGGCCGGGTTCCGGCACGTGATCGGCACCCTGTGGTCCATCCGAGACAGTGTCGCCGCCGAGGTGGCGGCCGGGTTCTACGCCCGTCTGGACACCGCCGACGACGCGGCCACCGCGCTGCACGAGACCGTGCGCGAACTCCGGGCGGAGCACGGCCCCGCGGCGTGGGCGCCGTACATCCACTTCGGTCCATGACACGATGGCCGGCGTGACCGATCGACCCGACGCCGACCGCGGCGCCACCGAGCTGATCCTCGGCGCCCTGGCCGGCTCCGTCCTGCTGCCCTTCCTCCAGGCCGTCGCGACGAAGGCCGGCGAGGACGCCTACCAGGCGATCCGTGACCGGCTGCCCTGGCACAGCCGCCGGAAGGCGCAGGCCGAGCTGAAGGACATGGGCGTCGTGAGTCTCGCCGCCCGTGACGCGCGAGTGGTGCTGCAACTGCCGGAGCGGGTCACCCCGGTCATGGCGGCCCGCCTGGAGAACGTGCGCCTGCCCGTCGACCGTCCCGGCTGGGCGGTGGTGAGCTGGGACGACGCCCAGTCACGCTGGGTGGTGGAGCACGTGAGCGAGCCGCCGCCGTCGGCCACCGCGGTCGACACGTGAGGCGGGGGAGGGCGAGCACATGCCGGTGAACGATGTCGACGCGGCCGGGGAGTGGCTCGGCTCGTGGGCCTCGCAGGTGGATGCCCGGGCACAGCGTGCCGTCGAGCTGTCGCGGCGGGTCGCCGCGCTGACCGGTACGGCCGAGGGGCGCGACGGGGCGATCCGGGTGCGGGTCGGCTCGTCCGGGCAGGTGGAGGCGCTGGACCTGGACGACCGGGTGCACGAGCTGTCAGGTCCACGGCTGGCCGATGAGATCATGGCGGTGATCCGGCGGGCGCAGTCCGCGCTGTCGGCGCAGGTCGTCGAGCAGGTGCGGGCCACCGTCGGTGCGGACAGTGAGGCCGGGCGGGCCGTCATCGATTCGTTCGAGGCCCGGTTCCCGGCGCCGGACCGGCGATGAGCGCCGGCATGCGGTTCCCGGCCGAGGCGGTGCGGCGCCATGCCGACACGGTCGACGAGGCGTCCGGGCAGATGGCCCTGGCCAGGTCGGCGGTCCATGAGGTCACCATCGACCGGCAGGCGTACGGGGAACTCTGTCAATTTCTGCCCGCCCTGCTCGATCCGCTGTTCGAGGGCGCGCTCGACGTGCTGAGTGATGCCGTCGACGCGCTGGCCGAGACGGCGTACGGGCTCCGGGCCACTGCGGCGACCATGGAGCACACCGACGCCGACAACGCCCGCCGGATCAGCGGGTCGTCGTGAGCAACCCGCTGATCGCCCCGGCGCAGGACACCACCACCTGGTCGACCGGGCTGGGCCTGGTCGAGGACGCGCACCAGCTCAGTGATGGCATTCGCAACGGCAGCTGGGTGGACGTCACCCTCGGCGGCGTGACCGGAAGCCTGGACGCCCGGGCGCTGGCGGTGGACCCGCTCGGGTCGCTGTTCGCCTGGGGCGTTGGGTGGCTGATCGAGCACATCCAGCCGCTCCGGGACGCCCTCGACTGGCTGGCCGGCAAGCCGGGCGAGATTGCCGCACATGCGTCCACCTGGCGAAACATCGCGGCCGCCGCGGCGGAGACCCATCAGCGGTACGCCGCCGCCGTCCGCACCCAGACCGGTGACTGGCTCGGCGCCTCCGGTGACGCCTACCGCGCCCACGCCGGTGAGCAACTGGCCGCCATCGAGGGCATCGCCACGGTCACCGGCGCCGTCTCGTACGCGGTCGAGGCCGCGGGCCTGCTTGTCGGCCTGGTACGGGAGATGGTCCGCGATCTGATCGCCCAGTTCGTGGCAACCCTCGCCGTCCGTCTGCCGCAGTGGCTGGCCGCCGAGGGCGTGACACTGGGTCTGGCCACCCCGGTGGTGGCCGGCCAGGTAGCCACCCTGGTCTCCCAATGGACCCACCGCATCGAGCAGGTCCTCCGCGCCCTGCTGACCAGCCTCCGCACCCTCAGCGGCAGGCTCAACGACCTGTCCGCCCTCCTCACCCGACTGAAGGCCGTCCTCACTCGCCTTCGCCGGAGCGACCCGATGGCCACCGCGTCGGGCCGCGACGGGAGTATCCCGGCTGAGGACCTGGAGATCGGCCTGTTCCGGACGGGCGACGGGATCGTCCGCAACGGCGTGAGGATCCTCATGACGAGGGAGAACGTGCTGGCGGTCGCGGCGAAGTTCGGTATCGACATGAAGGGCGTCCGCTTCGGGTTGGACAAGATCCGTAAGGGGGCGGGGCCGGGCAGGGAGTTCTACGGGGTGACCATGCCGAACGGCGACATCAAGCTTGCCCGTGACGCGTTCATGAGCGAGGAGCAGTTGGCCCGGACGCTCGCTCACGAGCGATTTCACCTCGACGAGCTGCGCCGTGGAGTGGCCTTCCCCTGGAAGGAAGCGGACCGTGCGGCCTCCGAGGTTCGCGCCTTCGCCTATGAGGAACAGTGGTGGCAGTCCAAGAAGCACCTACTCGACCCGGAGCAGAGCTGACGATGCGTGAGATGACAGAGTCCAACCGCCGGTGGGAGGCGTGGTTCGAGACCTTCTCGCGCATCCGGGAAGCGTGGCCGGCTCGACTCGATGCCCGGTGTCCGGACGGTGATCAAGGCCGGATGCACATCACGTACACCGGGAGCCCCGAGTCGCGGATCGGGTTCGCGACTATGTGGTGCGACGTGGGCCACCACGGCATCTTTCTTCCGCGCGTCGGCATTCCGGAAGGCGCTGAGATGCTCTCCTTCGACGCGACAGCGGAGGAACGAGCCGCTGTCATCCCGGAGATCGACCTGATCCCCACCGACCCCTACACCCCGGACGACGGCGAATGAGCCGGCTGACGCCGTGGAGACAGCCGTGGAACGTTGGTCGCCGGCCGCAAGGTGACGGAGAGCGCGGAGGCCGTGCGACAGGGGCCACGTTCGCGAGCTGGAGGTCTTCGGAGCCGGAGCTCGCGTCCGGGTGCCCGTCGCCTGCTCGAACCGAGCTGGATCTCTGCTTGTGGGGACCGTGCTCGTCCGTGGGTGAGGGGACGGGCTATGCCGCCGCTGGGAAGGTCACGGGGAGGATGTCGGGGCCGTGGGTGCCGAGGGCCGGGCGCCAGGTCACCTCGCCGGTGATCTCGGGTGGGCCGAGACGTCTGGTCAGGATGGGGAGGGCCTCCTCCAGCTGGGCGTGGGCCAGGGCCGAACCCAGGCAGTAGTGGGGGCCCGCTCCGAACTGGAGCAGCGGGGCCTCGCGGGTGGCGGTGATGTCGAAGGTGCGGCCGCCGGGGTAGGCGCGTGGGTCGCGCTGGGCGGCCTGCACGGCCACCGTCACGAAAGTGCCGGACGGGATCGGCAGGTCCCGGAAGGTGAAGTCCTCGACGGCGCGGCGGAACACGCTCGCGGCGGACGGGCGCCAGCGCATCGCCTCGTCGACGGCTCGGGCGGCCAGGCCGGGGTCGGCGCGCAGCATCGTCCACTGGGCGGGGTGCTCGGCGAACGAGACGAGAGTGTTCGCGATCTGGGCGCGGGTGTTGTCGTGGGCGCCGAAGACCAGGGTCACCAGCAGGTTGCGCAGCTCCTCGCGGCTGACCGTCTCGTCGTCGCGCCAGGCGGCGACCATCCGGGAGATCAGGTCGTCGGCGGGATGGCGGGCCTTCTCGTCGATGAGGGTGTCGATGTAGCCGTCCAGGCCCGCGACGGCCCGTTCGACACGGGCCGCGGTGGAGCCGTCGGCGGCCAGGGCGAAGATCAGGCCGATGTCGCTGGACCAGACGCTGAAGACGTCGTGGTCGGCGGCGGGCACCCCGAGCAGCTCGCTCATCACCGCGAGCGGCAGCCGGTCGGCGAAGGCGGCCACGAACTCGGTCTCGCCGGCGCCGGCCAGCTCGTCGGCCAGTGTCTCGACCGTCGCCCGGACGAACGGCCGCAACCCGTCGACGGTGCGGGGCGTGAAGGAACGCGCGACCAGGCTGCGCAGACGACGGTGGTCGGCGCCGTCCCGGTTGACGATCATCGGGACCCACCAGTCGTACACCGGCCCGGAATTGATCCCGTTGCGTTGCAGGTAACCGTCGCCGCCGTGGTCCAGCCGGCGGTCGCGGAGCAGCTCCTGCGCCTCCGCGTGACGCAGCACGAGCAGACCGATCGGGGTGTCGGCGAACCAGCCGGCGTCCTGGGCGGCCAGAACCTCCGGCGACGTGAAGTCGAAATCAGCGGCGATGACGTCGAGGAACGGCATCCACCGAGTGTGCCGCGCCGGTCACCAAGAGCGGAATGCCGGAAGCGCCGGGACGTATCGGTGAACGTCGAACGTTCGGGGGAGATCCGGTCCACATCGGGACCGCTAGTGTCTGGCCCGTGACGCGGAACGGGCTGGGGCTGACGACCTACGTACGGGCCACCGTCGCGGTCGCCGCGCTCGGCGCCGTCTGGTGTGTGGCCTTCCTGACCACCGGCGTCGGTATCGAAGCGTTTGCCTACGTCTTCGTGCCGGCCGGTGGCGCGACGGCGGCCGTGGCCGTCCGGCACGCGATGCGGGAGACCCGGCCGGGGGCCGCGGATCCGGTCGCCCGGCGGTTCTGGCGGGCCGTGCTGGCGGCGGTCGTCCTGATCACGGCCGGGTACGCCTGGCTCGCGGTGGACATGCTCACCCACGCCGACCAGGCCCGGACCCGCAGCATGCCGGCCCCGGCCGCGGCCCTGACGGCTCTGGGTTTCCTGCTCGCCTTCGTGGCGCTGGCCCGGGTGCCGGTCGTCGTCCCGGGCGCCGACCGCTGGCGGATCGCCCTGGACCGGATGATCGCCTTCCTCGGCTGCGCGGCCGTGCTCTGGTATGTCGGCCTGGCTCCGATGCTGTCCGCCCGCGAACCGTGGAGCCGGCAGGCGATGCTGCTGGTCGGGCTGGGTCTGCTGGTCGCGGTCGGTGCGGCCACGAAGGTGTCCTACATCGACGGTGGACCGGTCGACCGGGTGGCGATGCGGCTCGTCGCGGCCGCCGGCGGCATCCCGGCCGGGGCGGTGTCGGTGCTGGCGGTGCAGTTCGGGTACATCGCGAGCGTCCCGGCGCAGGCGATCGTGATGCCGCTGGCCCCGGTGCTGATCACCCTCGCCGTCGTGGCGCAGAGCCGCGCCGGTCGGCGACCGCCCCGGGATCCGGCCCGCCACGGGGCGCTTCTGCCGTACCTCGTCATGATCTTGATTGATGTGCCGTTGATCGCCGTCGCTCTCGGCGCGCCGCTGCGCTGGCCGGTGCGCGTGGTGCTGGTCGCCGCCGTCGTGGTGACCGCCCTGGTCATGGTCCGGCAGTACCTCGCCTCCCGGGAGACCGCGCGGCTGCTGCGCATCGCGCGGATCCAGGAGGAACGCCTCCAGCACGAGGCCGGGCACGACGGCCTGACCGGGCTGGTCAACCGGGCGCTGTTCCGCGAGCGGCTGACCGCCGCGCTCGCCGCGAACGGCCCGGTCACGGTTCTGGTGATCGATCTGGACGACTTCAAGACCGTCAACGACCTGCTCGGACACGGTGTCGGCGACATGCTGCTGGTCGCGGTGGCGAGGCTGCTGCGGGCCGAGACCCCCGACGACCATCTGGTGGTACGGGTGGGAGGCGACGAGTTCGCGGTGCTCCTGACCGGGGCGGCCGCCGCACCGGAGCAACTCGCCCGGCGGCTGCTGGACGCGTTCGCGCAGCCGGTCGGCGAGCACCGGCTGCTCGTGCAGGCCAGCATCGGCATCGCCACCGCCGCGCCCGGCGCCACCGTCGACTCGGTGCTGCGCGACGCCGACGTCGCCGTGTTCCTGGCCAAGCAGCGGGGCAAAGCCGGTTTCGTGCGCTATGTGGACGGCATGGCCGAGCCGGTCCTGGCGCACATGCAGCTCGGCGGCGAGTTGCGGCAGGCACTGGACAACGACGAGTTCCGGGTGGTCTACCAGCCGATCGTGCGGCTCGACTGCAACCGGGTGATCGGGGTCGAGGCCCTGGTCCGCTGGCATCACCCGACCCGCGGGATGGTCAGCCCGGCCGACTTCATCCCGGCCGCCGAACGGACCGGCCTGATCGTGCCGCTGGGCCGGTTCGTGCTGCGCGAGACGTGTCGTCAGGCGGTGGCCTGGCTGGCCGAGTTCGGCCCGGACGGGCTGCAGGAGGCGGGACTGAACGTGTCCGCCCGGCAGTTGCACGACCCCGACTTCGTGTCCGATGTGGCCGCCGCCCTCGCCGACACCGGGCTGCCCTGCGAACGGCTGGTCCTGGAGGTCACCGAGTCGGCGGTGCTACGTGGCACGCGGGTGTCCCGGGCGCTGTGCGAACTCGACCGGATGGGCATCCGTCTCGCCCTCGACGACTTCGGCACCGGGGAGTCGTCGCTGAGCCTGCTCCGCGCGTTCCCGGCCGCGATCGTCAAGCTGGACAAGTCGTTCGTGGACGGCATCGAGATCGACGACGGGCAGCCGGCCGCCGCGGACGCCCGCAAGGCGGTGGCCCGCGCGGTGATCCAGCTCGCGCACGCGCTCGGCCTGGACACCGTCGCCGAGGGCATCGAGAGCTCCGAACAGGTGGCGGCGCTCCTCGACCTCGGATACACCGTCGGCCAGGGATACCACCTGGGCCAGCCGATGACCGCCGACGGCGTCTCCCGGCTGCTGGCCCTCCAGCGCGGCACGCCGCCACCGGCCGGGAACGCCCGCGACAGCGGCCGGGGCCGGGACGCCCGCGCCGGCCGGACCGGCATCTGACGATCACCCGGAGGGCGTACCGATGAACCGCCCTGCCCCTGCCGCCTTCCAGGTTGAAACCGTGCAGCCTGCCGCGTCCCTCACCGCCCACCTGCGGATCCTCACCGCCGAGCAGATCACCGAGCTGGCGGACCTCCCGGTCCTGTCCTTCAGGCATGCCGGACTCCGATTCGGTACGCCCGGACTGCCGCTGCCGTGGGCCGAGGAACGCGGGCTCGTCGTGTCGGCGTGGGGCGTCATCCAGATGCCCCGCGAGGTCGCGCTCGCGCTGCGTGGCAACGGCTCGGCCCCGTTCGACCCGCGGGCCACCGCCCTGCGGCTCACGCCGGTCGCCACCGAGGTTGTCGAACAGGAGGCGGCGGCCGCGGCTGCCGAGACCCTCGCCGCCGTCACCGCGGTCGTCCAGATCATGAGCAGCGGCCCGGTACCCCTGCTCAAAACCGGTGGCATGGGCGTCCGCGAGTTGCGCCGGATCGCCAAAGCCGCGGGACAGGACGAGGACCGCGCCCGATTCACCATCGAGCTGATCGCCGCCGGGGGGCCGGCCGAGGCCTCCGACGCCGGGCTCACCCCGATCGCTTCGTACGACGACTTCGCCGCCATCGAGCCCGCCGACCGGCTGCTCGACCTTGTCGACGACTGGCTGACGATGCCCGCCTGCCCGCTCGCCCCCGCCGATCCCGGCGACCCGGCCTCCGCCCGGGTGCTCTACTGGGACGAGCACGAGGAGTACACCCTCGTGCCCTTGCGGGGGCTGTTCCTGCGCGCGCTCGCCGAGGCGGTGCCCGAGGGAACGGCCACCAGCCCGGACGGCCTCGCCGAACGGATCGCCTGGCAGGGGCCCGCCATCAGCGACCGGGCCGACGACGACCTGGACCGGTACGTCACCGGGATCTGGCGGGAGGCGCACGTGCTCGGCCTGCTCGCCCACGGAACACCGACGGCGCTGTGCCGGGCCCGGCTGTCCGGCGGGCCCACCGCCGCCCGCGACCGGGCCGAGGCGATGCTGCCACGGCCCCTGGACGCGGTCCTGCTGCAGAACGACCTGACCGCTGTCGTCACCGGCACGCCGTCGGCCGCCCTCCTCGAACTGCTCGACAGCGCGGCCGCGCCGGAATCCCGCAGCGGCGCCTGGACCTGGCGGTTCTCGCCGGCGAGCGTGCGCGCGGCCCTCGACGCCGGGCACACCGCGGAGGAGTTGCTGGCCCGCCTGGCCGCGGTGGCCGACGGTGGCCGCGTGCCGCAGACCCTGAGCTACCTGATCGACGACCTGGCCCGCCGGTACGGGCGGGTCCAGGTCCGCCCCACCGGATCCTGCCTGTGCAGCGAGGACACGACGCTGCTCACCGAGATCCGCAACACGCGCTCGTTGAGACCGCTCGGGTTGGTCGCGCTCGCCCCGACCGTGCTGGCCAGCGCGAAACCACCGGCCGAGACGCTGGCCGCGTTGCGTGCCGCCGGATACACGCCGGCGAGCCTCCAGGCCGACGGCAGCCCGGCGATCGAGATCCGGCAGCGGCGGCGCGCCGCCCCGGCGCCGGACACCGCCGATTTCGACGACGACTTCCCGGCCCTGCACGACCCGGCCGAGGTCGCCCGGACCCTTCTCGGCCGCCGCGGCCGCTGATGTTCGCGGCGCAGGCGTTCGGCGTGGGACGCTGGAGGAAGAGACACCCGGGAGGTGAGGCGATCCGATGAGTGTCGCGTTGCTGGAGCACCCAGAGCCATGGAGCGAGGAAGAGTTCTTCGGGCTGGGTGAGACCTCGAATCGGATCGAGTTGATCGATGGGAGCCTGTGGGTGAGCCCCGCGCCCGGCAAGCGTCATCAGCACCTCGCATTCCTGCTGGCCAGAGGGCTTTATGCCCCGGCTGAGCAGGCCGGACTACTGGTGTTGCAGGACGTCAACCTGCGGCTGGCAACCGGAAGGATCATGCAGCCGGACGTCGTGGTGGCCGATACCGACGATATCGGCACCACCGTGGAGGCTGCCGAGGCCAAGCTGGTGATCGAGGTGGTGTCACCGAGCAATGCCGGGACGGACCGGCTGCTCAAACCACAGCTGTACGCGGCAGCGGGCATCGGCTGGTATCTGCGGGTCGAGCAACCGGAGGACTCGGTGGAGTTGCACCTGCAGCGCCTGGCCGGCGATCACTACGTGCCGGTGACGGTCGCGGTTCCCGGGCAGGAGCTCGCCTCGGCCGAGCCGTTCCCGTTCGCGTTGGAGGTGGCGTCCCTCCTGGGCCGCCGCCGTGGCTGAGGTGGCCGGTCAGGTCAGGGTGGCGCGCCAGCGGGTGAGGACGTGGTCGATGTCGGACCGGATGCGGGCGCGGGCCTCGTCGCGGGGGACGCCGGACATCAGCAGGTCGTCGTAGGGGGTGTCCTCGTGGCGGATCGAGGCGATCACGGCGCGGGTGACCGCGTCCGGGTCGAGGGCGCGGCCGGCGGCGCTGCGGCCGACCCGGCCACTGCCCCGGATGCTGGTGTGGCGGCTGATCTCGTCGGCGCGGGCCGGTGGGCAGCCGGGGAACATCGCGGCGATCAGCTCGGCCAGCCGCTGCTGGAACGTCTCGTCGGCGGCCTCCCGGCGGATCCGGTCGCGGTCGCGGCGGCGGGCCCGGGCCTCCTCGTCGGACAGGCACTGCTCCTCGGCCTGCTCGACGGCCGCCTGTTCGACGAGCAGACCCCGGCGTTCATATCGTCGGCGGGAGCTGTTGAACCGGACCACGACGGCGGACAGCCGGCTGGCCTGTTTGGCGCGGCGGGTGAGGGCCGCGTCGCCGGACGGCAGGAACACCAGGTGGTCGAGGTCGGCGCAGGTCAGGCAGACCGGGCCGGCATCCTCCATGATCAGCATGCCGTCGTCGGTGGCAGCGCAGACGGCGCAGGTGAACGGCTTGGACGGCAGCACCACGACCAGGTCCGGCGGCTTGCTCTGCCGGGTGGTGAGCCGCTCCCGCTGGCTGTCGGTGAGGTCGGCGGAGAGCCAGTGCGTCCGGTACGCGGCCTCCCGCTCCGGGTCGCCCCCGGCGGTGAACCGCAGCGGCCGCCGGTCGCGCGCCGCGGCGACGTAGTCGATCTCGCTGGGCCGCAGCCCGCGGCTGTCCACCCAGCGGCGGAACACCTCCAGCGCGTCGGCGAGCCGGTCGGGTGACACCGCGGCGATCGACTCCAGGTCGGGCACACGGCCCTGCCGCCAGTCGGTGACGCGGCCGGGCGGCAGCCAGCCCATCCCGGTGAGCACGTCGACCGGGCTGACCTGACGCTGCCGGCCCAGCGCCTCCTCGGCGGCGGCGATCACCCGCCGCTCCAGCTTCGTGGCGCCCTGCATGCGCGCATGCTACTGCCCGAGCCGCCGGGCGGCGACCGACCGCCCCCGGCGTGCGCGGCGTGTCACCGGCCGAGCCGTCCGGCGGCGACCGACCGCGCCCGGGGTGCGCCGCGCGTCACCGGCCGAGCCGTCCGGCGGCGACCGACCGCGCCCGGGGTGCGCCGCCCGTCACCGGCCCGCTGTGCCGCCCGTCATCGGCCGAGGTTGGCGACGGCGGTCATCAGCAGCCGCCAGAAGGCGTCCACGTCCAGGCCCACCGCGACGTCCACAGTCGACGGGCGGCCGGTACGGCGGTGCAGGTCCACCACCGTCGCGCCGCGGGTGTACGTGCCGGCCAGTTCGACGGCGACCGGCGCGGTGACGGTCCGTACGATCGACGGGTCGAGGACCCGGGCCACCGCGATCGGGTCGTGCACCGGTGGATGTTCGAAACCGAACGCCCGGTGGTACGCGGCGGCGAAATACGTCATCAGCTCCGCGCACACCCCGCCGAGCCGGGTGCCCAGGCCCCGGAACTCCGCGATGACCTCGCCGGTGGCCAGCGCCTGATGGGTGACGTTGAGGCCGATCATCGTGGCCGGCACCCCGGACCTGAGCACGATGTCGGCGGCTTCGGGGTCGGTGACGATGTTGAACTCGCCGTACGGCGTCGTGTTGCCCCGCTCGGTCGAGCCGCCCATGAGGACGATCCGGCGGATGCCCGGCGTCACCTCGGGATGGCGGCGCAGCAGCAGCGCCACGTTGGTCAGCGGTCCGAGGGCGACCACGGTGACCGGCTCGGCGGCGCCGGTGATCAGCCGCCGCATCAGCTCGACCGCGTGCACGTCCGCCACGTCGGCGACCGGCACGTCCAGGTCCGGCCCGTCGAGACCGGTGGCGCCGTGGATGTCCTCGGCCACGGTCAGCTCACCGACGAGCGGCCGGTCACAGCCGGCCGCCACCGGGATGTGCCGGGCCCCGGCGAGGGCGAGGACCCGCTGCGCGTTCCGGGTGGTCTTGTCGAGTGTCTGGTTGCCGGCGACGGTGGTGACGCCGAGCAGCCGGGCCCGCGGGTCGCCGACGGCCAGCAGCAGCGCCAGCGCGTCGTCGTGGCCCGGATCGCAGTCGATGATCACCGGAGCGGGCGGTGCTCGATCAGCCCGACCAGGTTGCCCTCGCTGTCGCGGACGAAGGCGTGCACCTCCTCGGTTCCGGCCGGTCCGAGGCGGTCGTCGGTGTGGGTGAAGATGACGTGCGGCTCGCTCTCGACGGCCGTGCCGGCGGCGCGCAGGCGCTCGACCGTGGCGGCGACGTCGTCGACGAGCAGGTAGTGCAGGGCGGACGGCGCGCCGGTGTCAAGCAGCAGCCGTAGTCCGTTCAGGTCGAAGAAGACGAGACCCGGCGGGTCGAACGACGCGACCGGCGGCGCGCCCAGGAGATCGGTGTAGAAGGCGGTGGCGCGCGGCAGGTCCGCGGCGTGCTGGGCGATCTGAACGGCTCGCACGATGGGACGACTCCCTCGGAGGACGACGGTGGCTAGGGTGGCGCGGTGACGTCTTGGAGCGCACCACCAGCCTCGCACGCACCGCGGTCGTGGACCCCGGAGGACACCGGATTCGACGACCACCGGGACGGGCTGGTCGTCTCGAGCTGGCTGCGCTCGGTGACGCCGCCGCGCCGTGGCGGGCTCCGGACGGCGATCCGCCCGCTGCCCGGCGCCGACGAGGCGTGGGCGGGGCTGCGCCACGCGATCTGGGCGCAGGACCGGGCGATCCGTGACAAGTCGAACGAGTCCTCCCGGGTGTGGCAGCTGGTCACCTCGCCGGAGTCCGGGGACCGGGCGCTCGGCGGACGGCTGCTCGGCCCGGACGCCCGGATCGGGTCGGAGGCCGAGGACGTCGCGCTGGCCCGGGCGGTACGAGAGCGGTTCCAGTATCTCGACGAGAGCATCGACGACCGGCTGGCCGACTTCCTGGTGGCCGGGCACGGGCTGCCCGAGGCGTGCCGGCGGGTCCTGCTCGGGTTCCGGTCCGATCTGCCGTACGTCGGCGCCGGGGTCTTCGGGCGTCTCCGCGAGCTGCTGGTCAGCACCGACGACGCCACCTACGCGCGGGCCCGGGACGTGTTGCTGGACGTCCGGGACCGGATGGCCGAGCAGCTCAGCGGCAACACCCGTGCCGACCTGTTCTGGGCGGTCAGCTACCTGCTGCCGATCGGCCCGCAGTCCGGCGCGGAGGAGCGCGACGCCCACGCGGAGGCGATGCGGCACGTCGGCGAGTTCGGCAACTTCAACGTGCACGCGTCCGGGCTGGCCTCCGGCGGCCTGGACACCCTGGAGCGGTTCCTGCACGCCAACCGGAAGGTGCGGCACGAGTTCTTCGGCGCCACCGGCCCGCGCCTCTACCTGGCCGGGATGCTCGACGTCGCGGGCGGCGAGGCAGGGCCGGTGCTGAGCCGGATGCGGCCCGCCTACCCGTTCCACGACGACGAGTACTACAACGGGCTGTGGTGCACCCTGCTCGCTCACGTCGACCACGACGCGGCGCGGGCGGCGCTGGCCGGTGAGCGGGAGGCCGGTCACGCCTGGGCGACCGGTCTCACCCCGGTCAAGGAACGGGAGCATCCGGGCGTACCAGATGGATCGCCGTGTGCTTATCAGCCGCCGGAGGCGGCGCGGCCGACGTGGCTGGACGTGGCCGTGCCGGTCGAGCCGGTCCTGCGTTTCCGTGCCGAGGAGCGTGAGACCGCCGAGCGGGCCGGGGTCTACGAGGACGCGATCCAGTGGGACGGCGTGCCGATCGGCCGCTGCGACACCGCCGCCGTGACCGCCTGGCTGGAGCACCGCGAGCATTTCGCGATCCCGACGCCGCTGCCCGCGCTCGCTCTCGCGCCGGAGTGGACGCACGAGCGGCTGATGGCGCTCGGCTTCGAGAACTTCCACTACTGGGTGTCCAGACTGACGCCGATGCTGCTGCTCCGGCACGGGATGAGCCACGTCGCGCCGCTGCTGGCCGCCTTCGAGGACGGCCGGAGCGCCGAGCCGGCGCTGGAGGCCGCGCAACCGGTCGGGCACCCGTCGCTGGCCGGGCCGATCGTCCGGGCCTTCGCCGTCAAGAAACAGCGCCGCCTGGCCCGGTCCTGGCTGCTGCGGCATCCGGAGCACGCGGCCGCCGGAACCGTCGCGCTGTGGACCGCCGACCCGGCCGACGACGCGACCGGCCGGGTGCTGCGCTACCTCGACACGCAGGGTCACCGTGCGCTGCTGCTCATCCAGGCCGGCGACCGGGCCGCCGAGCTGACCGCGTTCCTCGAGCGGGACCCGCTCGAGGCGCCGAGGGCGAAGAAGCCGAAGATCCCCGCGTATCTCACCGACCAGCCGCTGCCGCCGCTGATCACCGCCTCCGGCGGCCGGTCGGCCCCCGACGAGCAGGACCATTTCCTGGTACGGCTGGCCACCTGCAACACCGACGAGGTGCATCCGGTGGTTCTCGCCTCCCGGGACCGCTGGACGGCGGCGTCGCGGGCCGCGTTCGCCGACGCGCTGTTCGACCGCTGGGTGGCGGCCGGGGCGCCCGCCGCCGACGGCTGGTGCATGCAGGCCGTCGGCCTGATCGGTGACGACGCCGGCGCGCGCCGTGTCGCCGCGCACGCCCGCCAGTGGGCCGGCACCCGGGCGGCGGCCCGTGCCCAGGCCGCTCTCGACGCGCTGCGCCACCGTGGGACCGACGCCGCCCTCATCGAGTTGAGCCTGCTCGCCGAACGGTCCCGGTTCCCGGTGTTCAAGAGCGTCGCCCGCGCGCACATCGAGGCGATCGCCGACCTGCGCGGGCTCACCTCGGACGAACTCGCCGACCGGCTCGTGCCGCTGCTCGGGCTCGACGACGAGGGTGGCGGCACGGTCGAGGTCGACGCCGGGACGTTCCGGATCGCCTTCGACGAGCGGCTCCTGCCGGTGCTGCGTGACGACACCGGCCGCATCCACGCCGACCTGCCGAAACCGGCCCGCGGCGCGGACCGGGTCAAGCAGAAGGCGGCGAAGGACCGGCTCACCGCGCTGCGCAAGGAGGCCCGCTCGTCGGCCTCCCTGCACGTGGCCCGCCTGGAGCGGGCGATGTGCGCGCAGCGGCGGATCCCGGCCGGCATCTTCCTCGACCGGTTCGCCGGCCACCCGTGGATGACGCACCTGGCGCAGCGCCTGATCTGGGGCGTCCTGGTCGACGGGGTTCTCACCGGCACCGTCCGGGTCGCCGAGGACGGCACCCTCGCCGACGCCGGCGACGAGCCGGTGACCCTGCCCGGCGGGTCGAGCGTCAGCGTGCTGCACCCGCTCGACGCGCCGGACGGGGTGTTCCCGGCGTGGGCCGAGGTGTTCGGCGACTACCAGCTGCTGCAGCCGTTCGCACAGCTCGACCGGCCGGTCTGGACCGACGTCGCGGACCTGGACCGGTTCGGCGGGCGCAAGACCACCTACGCGATCCTGCGCGGCCTCGAACGACACGGCTGGACCCGCTGGTACGACGCCGCCGTCCAGATGGCGAAACCACTCGGTGGCGGCGCCTTCGCGATCCTCGGCACCGACCCGGGCTGGCACGCCTCGGACACCGTCGACTCGGCGCTGCCGCAGACCGTCACCGGCGTCACCCTGTTCGGCGGCGACGGGATCACGCTCGGCGGCCTGCCACCGGTGGTCTTCTCCGAGCTGGTCCACGACCTGCGCGTGCTGGACTGAGCAGCACCCGCAGCACCCGGCCCGGCGCCAGCAGGTGGCCGGGCCCGGCCAGCATGTTCGACACCCGCAGGAACGCGGCGCCCAGATCCGTGTCGTGGACCGCCGCCGCCCGGTACCGCCGCAGGTAGGCGTCGAGCGGCCGGTCCACGGCCCGGCGGCGGCCCTCGACCTCCGGGAACCGCAGGTCGGTGGCGGTCGCCATCGACCACGGCGAGTCCACCAGCCGGGCGGCGCCGGTGAACCAGCGGCCGGCGCCGGCCGTCCGGGCCAGCGCGAGGGCCTGCAGCGCGGCGACGGTGATGCCCTGGCCGTAGATCGGGTTGAAGCTGCAGACCGCGTCCCCGACGGCGACCAGACCCCGCGGCAGGCGGGGCATCCGCTCGTAGTGGCGGCGCACGCTGGCCGGGAACCGCATCCGGACCGGATCGCCGAGCGGCTCGGCCGTACGCAGGAAGTCGCTGATCTCCGGACCGGGCAGGGACTCGGCGAACGCCCGGACCCCGGCGTCGTCGTCCGGCGGCTCCTCCCCGAGGATCCCGCCGAGGAACAGCACCACCCGATCGTTCTCCTGCCGGACCGTCACGCCGGTCCGCGGCATCCCCGGGTACGGCGCGTTGATCACCGCGAACCCGATGCGCTCCGGGTCGTACCGGTAGTGGCGGGTCGAGTAGACGACATCGGTGCGGACCGTGCTGACCGGCACCTCGCCGTACCCCAGGTCGCGCAGCCAGACCGGCAGGCGGCTGGCCCGGCCCCCGGCGTCGACCACCAGATCGGCCTCGATCGTGCCGCCGACGGTCCGGACCCCGCACACCCGGCCGTCCCGCGCCCGGCCGCCGCGCGCCGGATCCTCGTGCAGCAGACCGGTCACCTCGGCAGCGTCGGTGACGGTCACCGACGGCAGCGCCCGCACCCGCTGCCGGACCAGGTGTTCCAGCAGCGGCCGGGTCACCCCGTAGACCGGCATCGACGACCGTGCCCGGCGCATCGGCTGCCCGTCCAGATACCAGAGACAGTCGGCCTGCAGGTCCCCGGTCGGCACCCCGGCCGTGAGCATCTCCGAGGTGAACCCGGGAAACAGCTCGTCGAGCACCATGCTGCCGCGGGCCAGCAGCGCGTGTGCCTGCCGGCTCTGCGGCACCCCGCGCCGGGCCGCCGGCCCCTCCGGCAGGTCGTCCCTCTCCAGCACGGTGACCCGCTCGAACGCCACGCTCAGCGCCCTTGCGGCCAGCAACCCGCCGACACTGCCCCCGATGACCACCGCATGTCTCACTCCACGGATGATCCCGGCCGGCATCCGGCGCCGGCGGCGTTTCGCGCACCCGTCAGGCTCCTGGCGTACCGGGCCGCCACCACCCGCTTCGGTTGAGCGGCCTGGATAGCATCTCGGGTTCTACAGCGACGGATGAGGGGGGACCGTGGCACGTCTCCAGCAGGGATTACGCAAAGCGGCCAAGGCGATCGCGGAGGGGGCCGATCCTCGGGCCGTGGCGGTGGAGGAGGCTCGCCGGCTGGGCAAGGCGGTGGCGTCGGGGCAGCTGGATCTGGGGGTCGATCCGGTCGACTTCCCGGCGGCGCGGGACCTCGGCGGCAGCGTCGACACCGTCATGGAGCAGCGGATGGTCGCGCTGGACGAGGCGGGGGAGGTGCTCAACCGCAGCGAGCTGCGCCGGCAGGACGGCGAGCAGGTGCACGTCATCTGCCCGATGGTGATCCCGCGCGGCCGTTCGCTGGTGACCATGCTGCCGGTGCTGCTGCTGCCGGTGATCGGGGTGGCGGCGGCCGCGGCGATCGGGGTGGCCGGCGGCGACGTGCTGACCAATCCCTGGTTCGGCGTGCACTACTGGGTGCTGTCGCTGCTGGCGGTGGGCTTCGTCTGGTGGCGGCAGGGGATGGTGATGGTGCCGGACGGCTGTGCCGCGCTGATCACCCGGTTCGGGAAGCTGGAGCAGGTGGTCGGGCCGGGCCGGATCATCCTGCTGAACCCGTGGAAGCGGGTGTCGTACATCCTGAACACCACCCGGGAGTACCCGTTCAACGCCCCGGTCCGGGAGGCGCCGACGAAGGGCGGGGTGAAGGCGTCGATCGACCTGTTCATCCAGTTCCGGATCAGTGACCCGGTGGAGTTCGTCTACACGCTCGGCGCGGTCCGCGGTTTCGAGGAGAAACTGGGCAACGCGGTCAGCGAGACGATCCGCAGCCTGATCTACGAGCAGTCGGCGGCGGACATCTACAACATGGTCGGCGAGGAGACGGGCCGTCTGCTGGACCAGCTGAACCAGCAGTTCCGTCCGGCGGTGGAGCTGACCAACGCGAACATCACGCACGCCGAGCCGTCCGACCGCAAGTACCGGATGGACCTGGCCGCGCCCGAGATGGTGCGGGTGGCCAAGGACGCCTACACCCACGAGTACGCCCTGCAACTGCGCAAGGAGCAGGACGAGGGCGACCTGATCAAGGAGCTGGCCAGCCTGCAGGAGACGCTGTCGGCGATCCAGGCCGACATCGCGCAGTACCAGGCGCAGATGGACACCGCCCTGGAGCGGGAGACGAACCGGGCCGAGGCGCTGGCCCGTCAGCGGTACATCCTGGCCGAGTCGGAGGCGAAGGCGAACGCGGCGCTGCTGGAGGCGCAGGCCCTGGACATCCGCGCGGTGACCGTGGCCGAGGCCCCGGAGATCCTGGAGTACCGCTACCAGCGGGAGGTCCTCGACCGGCTGGAGGCGGTGGCCGGGCACCTGCCGCGGCTGGTCCGGATCGGCGGCTCCGCCGACCCGAACGGCGCGGTCGGCATCGACCTGCTGCAACTGGCCCGCGAGATGGTCGGCGAGCGGGGCAGCGAGCTGTTCACCGAGGCGGACATGGCGGCCATGCGCACCCGGCTGGCCGAGGTGGCGCAGCGTATCGCCGACCGCGAGCAGGAGATCAACGCGTTGCGCGACGCCGGCCGGCCGGCCGTTCCGGCCGTCGAGGTCGAAGAGGAGAACCAGGCATGAGTACGGCTACCAAGGGCCGCAATTCGACCATCAGCGAGGTGGTCGCGCCGTGGAGCGACGTGGCCCGGCTGCTGCGCGGCGGCGAGGCCGGCACCCTGGTCCCGGTCGTCATCCCGAAGCATCGCCGCCGGCTCGGCTGGCTGGCCCCGCTCTGGCTCGGCCTGCTGGCCCTGCTGTCCGGGGTGATGTCCACGATCCGTGGTGACGCCGGTTTCCCCGGCTTCCTGGCGTACCTCTCCGGCGTCCTGTTGCTGCTGGCCGGGGCGCTGTGGTGGTGGCGCAGCTCGATCGTGGAGATCGAGCAGGGCACCAACGGCGTGCTGACCCGGTACGGCGCGGTCTCCCGCACCCTGGAGCCGGGCCGGCACTACCTGTGGCACCCGTGGTCGCGGGTCGCGTTCGTGGTCGACGTGGCGACCGAGATCCCGTACTCGGCGCCGGTGATGGCCTGCCCCACCCGGGAGAACGTGCCGCTGCGCTCGATCGAGTTCTTCCTGAAGCTGCGGATCACCGACGCGGTCCTGTTCGTCCGGACGATCGGGGCGGGCAACTTCGACCTGGTGCTGTCCAGCGCCGTGCAGGACGCGATCCGGCAGCGGGCCCGGATGGTGCAGACCGAGCGGGCGTACGACCTGCGCGGCTCGGACGTGGCCGACATGCAGGATCTGCTGAACCGGCAGCTGGACCGGTACGGCGTACGAATCACCGGCTGCAACATCCCGGACGTGCAGCTGCCCGCCCAGTACCAGCAGCACCTGGCCACCCGGGAGCGGGTGGCGAAGGAGAGCGCCGCCTACGAGCAGGAGTGGGGCCTGACCCGCAAGCGCCGGATCGACCAGTTGCAGATGGACATCGAGCGGGCGAAGAAGGTGCGCGACGCCCGGATCGTCGAGGTGAAGGCGTCCCTCAACAAGGCCCGGGAGCAGGTCGCCCAGCTGCTGGAGGAGCAGGAGACGAACGCGCAGCGGGTCCGGTTCGAGATCGAGACCCGGGGGCGCAGCGGCCTGATCGCGGCGGAGAACGAGGCGAAGGCGCAGCAGCGGCTGGCCCAGGCCTACCGCGACAACCGGGCGGTCCTGCAGTACGAGCTGGCGCTGCGCCGGCTCGAGGTGGGCGCCGAGCTGGCCGGCAAGGCGCCCCAGCCGGTGGTGGTGCGCACCGACGGTGACGGCGGCGCGGACACCTCCGCGCTGGCGACCCTGCTGGCCGCCCAGTTGCTGCCGCGGCCGGCCGCTCTGCCGTCCGCGGACCGCCCGGCCGGCGGGGTTGGCAACGACGCGGCTTGATGCCATCGTCGACCGATGATCGACGATGCGTATCTCTGGCTGGAATCTCTCGACGAGCCCGAGGCGGCCCGGTGGGTCGCGGAGCGCAACGCCGAGACGCTGGCGGCTCTGGCCGATGAGGACTTCACGCGGACGAAGGACGCGATCCGGGAGGTGCTGGACAGCAGCGACCGGATCGCGTTCCCGAGCTGGTGCGGTGACGGCTTCTACTACTCGTTCTGGAAGGACGCCGAGCATCCGCGTGGCCTGTGGCGGCGGACCACCGCCGAGCAGTACCGGCGGGACGAGCCGGAGTGGGACGTGCTGCTCGACGTCGGCGCGCTGAACGAGGCCGAGGGCGAGAACTGGACGTGGAGCGACGTGACGGTGCTGCGGCCCGGCCACGACCGCTGCCTGATCAGCCTGTCCCGCGGTGGCGCGGACGCGTCGGTGGTCCGCGAGTTCGACCTGGTCCGCCGGGAGTTCGTGACCGACGGGTTCGTCCTGCCGGAGGCGAAGTCCGACGTCGGCTGGATCGACGCGGACCACATCTTCGTCGGCACCGACTTCGGGCCCGGGTCGCTGACCGCCTCCGGCTACCCGAGGGTGATCAAGCGGTGGCGGCGGGGCACCCCGCTGGCCGAGGCGGCGACGGTGTTCGAGGGGCGCGTCGACGACATCGTGGTCCGCGCCCACCACGACGCCACCGAGGGCTACGAGCGGGACATCATGATCCGGCACCCGACCTTCTTCACCAGCGAGTATCACGTGGGCCCGACGGGCGGCCCGCTGGAGCGGGTCGACGTGCCGGAGGACGCCGACTGCCAGGTGCACCGGGAGTGGCTGCTGGTCCGGGTGCGGACACCGTGGACGGTCGGCGGTGTGACGTACCCCGGTGGGTCGTTGCTGGCCACCCGGGTCGGCCGCGATGACTTCACCGTGCTGTTCCGGCCGGACGGGCGCAGCTCGCTCAACAGCTGGTCGTGGACCCGCAACCACCTGCTGCTGGTCACCATGACCGACGTGCGGACCGAGGCGCACGTCCTCACCCCGGGCGAGCCGGAGTGGACCCGGCAGACCCTGCCCGGCGCCGGGGAGTACGCGCAGGTGTGGATCGTCGACACCGACCCGGATCGCGACGACTCGTACCTGATCGCCGCCGAGGGCTTCCTGCGGCCGACGACGCTGAGCCTGGGCACGGTCGGCGGGCCGGTCGAGGTGCTCAAACGGCAGCCGGCCTTCTTCGACCCGGCCGGGCTCGAGGTGCGGCAGTTCTTCGCCACCTCGGCCGACGGGACCCGGGTGCCGTATTTCGTGGTCGGCGGGGAGAAACCCGGTCCGGCGCTGCTCAGCGGGTACGGCGGTTTCGAGATCGCGCTGACTCCCGGCTACGACGCGGTGATCGGCCGGGGCTGGCTGGCCCGGGGCGGCGCCTACGCGGTCGCCAACATCCGGGGCGGCGGCGAGTACGGGCCGGACTGGCACCGGGCCGCGCTGCGGGAGAACCGGCTGCGGGCGTACGAGGACTTCGCCGCGGTCGCCGCCGACCTGGTCGCTCGCGGGATCACCACGCCGGAGCAGCTCGGCATCACGGGCGGCAGCAACGGCGGCCTGCTCATGGGGGTGATGCTGACCCGCTACCCGGAGCTGTTCGGCGCGGTGGTCGCGTCGGTGCCGCTGCTCGACATGCGCCGTTACACCAGGCTGCTGGCCGGGGTCTCCTGGGTCGCCGAGTACGGCGATCCCGACGTGCCCGCCGACTGGGAGTTCCTGCGCGAGTACTCGCCGTACCAGAACGTGCGGGCCGGCCGGTCGTATCCGCCGGCGATGTTCCTGACCTCGACCCGCGACGACCGTGTGCATCCCGGGCACGCCCGCAAGATGGCCGCCCTGATGCGAGAGCAGGGCCACGAGGTCTCCTACCACGAGAACGTGGAGGGCGGGCACGCCGGCGCGGCCGACAATGATCAGGCCGCCACGATCCGGGCGCTGGCGCTGGAGTTCCTCTGGCGCAGGCTGGCCCGCTGACCGTGCGGCTGCTGACCTTCAACACGCTGTTCCGCGGTGACGTGCGGGCGCGGTTGCGGGCGCTCGGCCCACGGCTGGAGCGGGGCGGCCACGACGTCGTCTGCCTGCAGGAGGTGATGTACCGGCGCCACGCGAGCCTGATCCGCTCGCTGACGCCGAGCCTGCGACATGCCGCCTACACCGGGTCGGTGCTGCTCAAGGGCGGTCTGGTGGTGCTGTCCCGGTGGCCGATCGTGGCCCGCGAGCATTCCGGCTACCCGCGGACCGGGCCGGCGCGGCCGGAGTTCCTGATGCGCAAGGGCGCCCAGATCCTCACGATCGCCACCGGTGACGGCGACGTCGTGGTGGTCAACACGCACCTGTCGGCCCGCCTGGACGAGCGCTACACAGCCGTCCTGAGGTCCGAATTCGATCATCTGGCGGAGCGGCTGGCGACGATCGACCGGGCGACTCCCCTGGCAGTTGTCGGCGACCTCAACGTGTCCCGGACGTCGTCGCTGCTCACCGGCTTCTTGGCGGCGGCCGGGCTGCGGGACGTGCTGGCCGGCGACCCGCGGCCGACCTACCGGCCGTCGCCGGACTGGCCGTCGCCGACGGCCCTCGACCATGTGCTGGTCCGGGCGGTGCCGCGGGCCGAGGCCCGTTTGACCTTCCAGGAGGAGGTACGCCTGGACGACGGCCGCCCCGCGTACCTCTCCGACCACTACGCCGTGGAGGCCGAGCTCATCTGGTGAACAGCACCACCCGGGCGTCCACGTTGACGATGTGACCGCTGCCGAGCGGCGCGACCGGCCGGCTCCAGTGGACGTGCCCGCACAGGGTCAGCGCCGGCGGACGCCGCTCCAGCAGGGTGCGCAGGGCGGGCCGGCCGGGCTGGTCGGGGCCGGTGCCGCGCGGGCCCTCGTGCAGCAGCAGCACGTCGGGTGGGGGCGAGCCGGCCTTCTCCACCGTGGCCAGGAACGCTTCCTCCGTACGCCGGAATGGTTGTGAAGGGTCTCCGATGACGCCGCTGACGCCCGCGACGGTGAGCCCGCCGTGCTCACGCCGGGCTCCGTCGAGCAGGGCGACGCCGGGGCCGAGCCCGCTCACGCCGCCGGTGACCAGGTCGTGGTTGCCGGCGATGCCGAGGACCGCCGGGCAGCCGGCGGCGAAGGCCGCCCACACCTCGTGCACGTCGCCGGACGCGCCGCGGCGGTCGGCGTTCGGCGCCGAGTAGAGGTCGCCGGTGAGCAGCACGGTGATGTCGCGGGGCGCCGGCAGCAGGCCGCTCTCGCCCCACAGCCGCAGGTATCCGGCGAGGGCGACGCCGAGCAGGACCGGTCTCCCGTCGTCGGGGGAGACGGCGATGCCCTGGAGATCGCCGGTGGCGAGCAGCGCCGGGCAGCCGGCCGGCAGCGTGTCGACCCGGAGGCTCTCGACGGCGAGTTGCAGCGTCCGGGTGGCGCCACCGGGACCGGCCGCCCGGTACGGGATCGTCGCCAGCCGCTTCGGCCGGTCGTCCAGCAGGCGCATGTCGTTCTCCCCGTCCACGCATCAGGTCGACAGCCATCGAATCGTGGTTTGTGGATCACTGCAACCGATCTACCCGTCCTGCACCTCCGCGGGGGTGAAATCGGCGGGCGTCGCCGGTGGACGGCGGCTGCTCGGTCGATGCTGGACGGGGAGCCCGGTTCGGTTGCGCGGCAACCGATCCGCAACGCCGGGACGCATCGCGGGGAGGGCGAGTGCGCCGGACCGGTCCGGACGGCAACCTGACGGCAACGTCCGAAGAGGGCGCACCCGGTCTGCAACCACTTTGCCATCAGCCGGAAGCTGCAGGAACCGACGCCGGAGCCGAATGAGAGGTCACCCCCGAAAAGCAACCTTGCGAGAGGCATCGATCCCCCATGAGCAGCTTCCGTGTTCGCGCCGGCGTCCTCGCCTCCACCGTTCTGATGAGTCTCGGTCTCGCCGCCGCGCCCGCCCTCGCGGTCGGGGAGACTCCCACCATGACGGACCGGATGGCCGCGGTGCAGACGGCCAAGTCGCTCAACTACTACCCGTCGGACGCGGGCTGGTCGGCGATGTGGACCGGGTTCGACGCCGTCAAGATCGACGCCGACCTGGCGAAGGCCGCCGGGCTGGGCGCCGACAACGTGCGGGTGATCGTCTTCCCGCAGGCGTTCGGCTGGCCCACCCCCAAGCCGGAGTACACCGAGAAGCTGCGCAAGTTCATCAGCATCGCCGAGGCGCACGGCCTCACCGTCAAGGTCACCCTCTTCGACTGGTGGGCCGGCTACAACGAGGTCACCAACAGCGTCAACTGGGCCAAGTCGGTCCTCGCGCCGTACGTGGACGACAGCCGCGTGATCGCCGTCGAGCTGAAGAACGAGTTCCAGCCCGGCGACGCCGCCGCTGTCACCTGGATCAAGCAGGTGCTCCCGGCGATCCGGGCCTGGGCCCCGGCCATGCCGCTCACCCTCTCGGTCGACGGCGGCACCGGCGCCCCCGGCATGGCGCAGATCAAGTCGGCGCTCAGCGCCACCCCGCTCGACTACTACGACTTCCACTTCTACGGCTCCTCGGAGCGGGCGCTCGCCGAGATCCGCAAGGCGCAGGCCGCGGTCGCCCCGGCGCCGGTCGTGATCGGTGAGACCGGTGTCAGCAGCGCCGTGGTCAGCGAGGGCGAGCAGGGCGCCTACCTGGCCCGGGTGTTCCGGGCCGCGGCCGAGACCGGGGTCCGCTCGGTGTCGCCGTGGACGCTGAACGACTTCGCGAGCGGCGCCATCCCGGCCAACTCGCAGGTCTCCCAGATGCCGGCCCAGTACAAGTTCGGCCTCTTCCGCGCCGACGGCTCGCCGAAGTTCGCCTCGACCGTGGTGAGCAGCTGGTGGACCACCGGCACCGTCCCGAACAGCCTGCTCAACCTCGGTTTCGAGGCGGCCGCCGGCGACTCGCCGTGGCGGGTGGCCAACGCCGACGCCGGCGCCCCCGTGATCGTCTCCGACGTCGCCCGCACCGGTGCCAAGTCGGCCCGTTTCGCCGGCACCGGCCGTACCACTGCCGGCCTGCCCTCGCTGGTCACCTCGCCGATCACCCCCGTGCAGGCCGGCTACCGCTGGCGCGCCGAGGCGTACGCCCGCGGCGTCAACGCCACCGGCATCACCGAGATCGCGCTGAGCTGGTTCGACGTCAACGGCAAGTGGATCAGCCAGAACACCTCGAACCGCCTGCCCGCCGGGAACTCGTCGTGGACCAAGCTGGTCGTCGAGGCGGCCGCCCCGGCCGGCGCCACCAGCGTCCAGCTGCACCTCAAGTCGGGTGACAACACCGGCTCCGTCTGGTTCGACGACGTGGCCGTCTCCTGACCCCAGGAGAAAGAAGAGGAACCCGGGCGGGTGCCGCGACAGCGGCGCCCGCCCGGGTCGTTTCCGTGGCAGGTCCTTCGGCGCCGTCCTGCTCGCCGTCGGTGCCGGTGGTGTACCCGCCGAGCCGGCGGCCGTCGGCGTTGAAGGCGCTGACCTCGTACCCCTTCGCCGTCCGGCACCGCGGCAGCTCGACCACCTCGCCGCCGGCCGCGATGATCGGGCGCCGGTCGCGCTCGGCCGGCCCGCCGGCGATCCGGCCGTTCATGGCGGTCAGGTTCGGCGACACGCTCCTCGGCGGCTCCTCGTATCTGCCGTCGGCGATCGGGCCGTTCGTGGCGGTCAGGTTCGGCGACACGCTCCTCGGCGGCTCCTCGTATCTGCCGTCGGCGATCGGGCCGTTCGTGGCGGTCAGGTTCGGCGACACGCTCCTCGGCGGCTCCTCGTATCTGCCGTCGGCGATCGGGCCGTTCGTGGCGGTCAGGTTCGGCGACACGCTCCTCGGCGGCTCCTCGTACAAGCCGTCGGCGATCCGGTAGCGCAGCGAGGTGTAGTACCGGCTGCAGCTCGCCGATGAACGCCGGCCCGACAGCGCCGCCGGCACGGCCGGCCGTGACCGCACCCTGGCGCCCGCCGTCGGTGGGCAGCCGGACGACCGTGCAGCCGGTCGGCGCCGCGGGCGCCGGGCTCGGCGTGGCGGTGACCGCGGGTCGCGGGGCCGGGGCCGCTCGGGCGGCGGGAGCAGCAGCCGGACCTTCCACCAGCCCCGGCGCCGGTCGTCGAGGAAGACCCGGACCGGCATGGTGTGCACGTAGGCGTCCACGTCGTCCACCCGCCCGATCCGCGGCCACCGGGCGTACAGCGTGGTCAGCGTCCGGTCCGGCGGCGGCTCGCCGGGAGAACGGAAAACGCCCCCGGTGACGGTCACCGGGGGCGGATCGGGGCGCTATGGGTCTAGACGGTCTCCAGGGCCGGCCGGCCGAGCCAGGCCATCAGGTCGGACGCGCGGACCGGGCGGCTGATGTAGTAGCCCTGGGCGTACGTGCACCCCATGTGGCCCAGCAGGATCAGGGTCTCCTCGTCCTCGACGCCCTCGGCCACCACGTCGAGGTCCAGGGCGCGGGCCAGCTCCAGGACGGCGCGGACGATGGCGGTGCCGCCGTGCGAGCCGGAGAGCGTCCGGATGAAGCTGCGGTCGATCTTCAGTTCGTTGAGCGGCATGCTCTGCAGGTACGACATCGACGAGTACCCGGTGCCGAAGTCGTCCACCGACAGCCGGACACCCATCGCGCGCAGCTCGGTCAGAATCTTCGAGGCGCGTACCGGGTCGTTGATGATGGAGGTCTCGGTGATCTCCAGGGTGAGCGCGCCGGGCGCGACGCCGGAGGCGGCGAGAGCCTTCGCGACACGGTCCGGGAAGGTCTCGTCGAGCAGGCACACCGTCGGCACGTTGACCGCCACCGGGAGCGGCGTGTCCTGGGCGCGCCAGATCCGGTGCTGATGCAGGGCCATGGTCAGCACCCGGTCGGTGAGCGGCACGATGATCTCGTTCTCCTCGGCCTGCGGGATGAACTCGCCCGGCTGGAGCAGCCCGCGGACCGGGTGCTCCCAGCGGATCAGCGCCTCCACGCCGACCACCCGCCAGGTCTTCGTCGACACCTTCGGCTGGTAGTGCAGGACCAGTTCGTCCTCGTCGATGGCCCGGCGCAGCTCGCCGATCAGGCTCAGCTGCTGGGAGCTGTGGTTGTCGGCCGACGGGTCGTAGACCGCTACGCCGAGCCGGTTGCGCTTGGCCGTGTACATCGCGATGTCGGCGTGCTGGAGCAGTTCGGCCCCGGACGAGCTGTGCAGCGGGTAGACGGCCGCGCCGATGCTGCCGCTGATGTCGACGGTCACGCCCTCCAGGTCGGCCGGCCCCTCCATGGACTCCAGCAGCCGGCGCGCTATCTCCGAGCAGTGCTCCGGGGAGTCGATCTCCGGCATCAGCACGGCGAACTCGTCGCCGCCGAGCCGGGCGACCGTGTCCGAGGTCCGGACCGCGGCGGTCAGCCGGTCCGCGACTTCCTTGAGCAGCAGGTCGCCGGCATGGTGGCCGAGGGTGTCGTTGACCTCTTTGAACTTGTTGAGGTCGAGCAGCAGCAGGCCGACCGACTCCTGCTGCTGCTTGGCGACCCAGAGCGCGGCGTCGATCTCGTCGGCCAGCAACGCCCGGTTGGCCAGGCCGGTCAGCTCGTCGTGCAGCGCCCGGTAGCGGCTCTCCACGGCCTGGCCCTCGATCCGGCGCTGGTGGGTGAGCAGGATCGACGCGCAGAGCACGAGCAGGAGGAAGTCGGTGCTGCAGACGACGGCCGCGGCAAGGCTGAGCTTCTGGTTGAACTCGTCGGCGTCGGCCAGGTAGGCGTCCATCGCGAGCCGGTGCCGGGTGACGTTCGCGTTGGCCATCTTGCGCAGCATCGAGGAGCCGAGAGCGGCCTGGTCGGCGAGCAGTTGCGTGTAGTCGGGGTCGCTGGTGGAACGGCGTACGTCGATGAGGGTCTGGGTGAACGCGCCGTAGGCGTCGGTGGCCAGCGCGGCGTTCTGCACGTCCAGGTCGTCACCGTTGCGCGACTGCCAGGCCAGGCCGGGACTGGCCGAGTGCAGGGCGCTGTCCAGCAGGTCACGGCCGAACTTCTTGGCCACCACGTAGCTGTTGAGCGCCTCGGTCTCGACGCTGATGTTGACGTCGAGTTCGGCCCAGTGATCGCTGATCTGCGAGACGTGCCGGACGTGACTGGTGGTTCTGGCGTTGGTGGTGATGCTGATCGCGGCCAGTGCGGCCAGCGCGAAGACACCGACCGCGAGACCGATGACGGCAGCGCGCGCCACGGCCTTGCTGCGGAAAACCTTCCCGAGCACCCCGATACCTCCACAGAACATCCCGATGCGGGCCCCTGGGAGGGACCGCTCGCGGTGCTATCGATCGGCTGAACCGACGCCCGGTTAAAGGAGATCCCCCATACTGACTTGAAGAAGGCGCGAACATGGAACAGCTATGAAATATCGGATCTTTCGCTCTGCACTGGTTCTGCTGCTCCTGGGCTCGGCGTCGTGCACGAAGCAGAACGACAATGAGGGCCATGTCCCCATGGTCGGCTTCGTGGTGGCCAACAAGCAGCTGAACTACTCCCAGGAGATGTCACTGGGTTTCATCGCCGGGGTGAACGAGGTCAAGGGCGTCAGCCTGCAGGTGGACGGGCCGAACATCATCGACGGCCCCCGGCAGCTCGCCCTCTTCCAGGAGATGCGCAAGACCGCCCCGGACGGCATCGCCGTCTTCACCCTCACGCCGGACCTGTTCGCCGAGCCGATGGCCGCGGCGATCAGTGAGGGGATCCCGGTCATCGCGGTGGACAGCCCGGCCCTGCCGTCGGCCGGCGTCCAGCTGTTCATCGGCAACGACAGCTACGAGCTCGGCCGCCTGCTCGCCCGCAAGGTGATCACCCAGCTTCCGTCGAACGCCACCGGCAAGGTCGTCCTCGGCACCTCCTCGCCCGGCGTCTCGGTGCTCGACCGGCGGGCCATGGGCATCCGTGACGAGTTCAAGGAGCGACTTCCCACCGTCAGCGTGTTCGGGCCGTTCGACACGAAACAGGAGGTCGAGGCGAACATGGAGGCGTGGGAGACCCTGGTCAAGGCGAACCCGACGGCGCTCGCCTTCATCGGCACGAGCGACGCCGACGGCTGGAATCTCGCCGAGATCCGCCGCCGGGAGATCGCCTCCTGGGTGGCCGGCGCCTTCGACATCGACCCCAAGTCGCTGGCCGCGGTCAAGGCGGGCGACCTGATCCTGGTCTCGCCCGAGCACTACGTGAAGGGCGCCGTCGCCGGCCGGCTCCAGGCCGAGCACGCCAAGACCGGCAAGGCGCTGCCCAAGGGCTGGTTGTACGTGCCCGGCCTCGCCGTCGACCGGTTCAACGTCGACGAGATCCTGGCCCGGCAGGCGACCGTCGCGACCCGGGCCAAGGCCCTCACCGCCGAGGTCGACAAGGTGCTGAGCGATCCCGCCTACCTGCGCCCGATGTCCGAGGTGAGCTGACCCGCCGGCGGGTGTGCCCGGTGAGGCATGGTTGAGGGGTGACTCGTCGATGGCACGTCCCCGCTCTGGCTCTGCTCGCCGTCTTCGCAATGGCCTGTGGCGAGGCGGGCAAGGCCACCCCGGGATCCTCCGGCAAGCCCGAGCCCACCCGGCCGGCAACCGGCTATCCGGCCTCGATGGTGGCGCTCGGCGACTCGATCACCGCGGGCCTCGGCGCCTGTCTCGCCTACGTCGCCTGCACCCGCAACTCCTGGTCCACCGGTGACAACGAGGCCATCCAGAGCCACTACCAGCGCATCCTGGAGAAGAACGACGCGATCAAGCGCCATGCCGACAACCTGGCCGTCCCCGGCGCCGAGGCCGACGCGCTGGACGATCAGGCGCGGCGGGCCGTCGCGCGGAAACCGCAGTACGTGACGGTGCTGATCGGCGCGAACGACGCGTGCGCCGGCCGGGTGCAGGACATGACGCCGGTAGCGGCCTTCCGCGAGGAGGTCGACAAGGGGCTGGCCCGGTTGAAGAAGGGACTGCCCAAGTCCCGGGTGCTGGTGGTGAGCATTCCCGATCTCTACCGCCTCTGGCAGGTCGGCCGGGAGAACGAGAAGGCCGCCGAGATCTGGAGCCGGGGCCGCATCTGCCCGTCGATGCTGGCCGAGCCGACCTCCACGGCCGCCGCCGATCAGGAGCGGCGGGAGAGCGTCCGGGACCGGATCGACGATTACAACACCCAACTGCGACAGGCCTGCCGGGCGTACGGGGAGCGCTGTCGCTGGGACGGCGGGGCGGCGCACCGGGTCCGTTTCGAACTCGGCCAGCTGAACCAGTTCGACTACTTCCACCCGAACGCGGAGGGACAGAAGAAGCTGGCCGATGTGGTCTATCCCGGTCGCTTCACTTGGTGACCGACGTCACAAAACGGCAATTTGGCATGAGCTTTCGCGGCTTCGGGTGATTTCGGCACGTACCTCCGGGAGATATGCAGGCCACAGAAACGCCTGAGGACGCTGAAAGGAGCCCGATGGCCACCTGGGTTCTCGTGCCGTGCCTGGGCCAGCTGCGTACCGAGCTGAATCGGATCGCGCCGAACCGGGACAAGTCCAGCGATGGCACCATCGGCGACTCGGCGCACCAGAGCCGCGTCTCCGACCACAACGACGACGAGGTCGGCAACGTCCCGATCCGGGACGCCGACTCCAAACACGAGGTCCACGCCCTCGACCTCGACACCGACCTGCGCGAACCCAACCTGACCATGGAGATGGTGGTGCAGCACGTGGTCGCCCGCTGCCGCAGCGGCGCCGAGAAGAGGCTGCGCTACGTGATCTACAACCGGCGCATCTGGGAGGCGTCGAACGGCTGGAAGCAGCGCTCGTACAGCGGCGACAGCCCGCACACCGAGCACGCCCACTTCTCCGCCTCGTACGTGACTTCGCTCGAAGCCTCGACCGCTTCCTGGCATCTGGAGGACATCCCCGTGGCACTCACCGAAGCCGACAAGAAGTGGCTCGCCGCTCAGATCGACAAGGCCGCGACCAGCGCCGCCGAGCGGGTCTGGAAGACCAAGTGGAACATCAACTTCGAGCCGGGCACCGTGCCGTACGTGGCTGAGGCCGGATCGATCCTGGCCCACGTGCCGGGCGAGCACGCCCGTGCCGAGGCCGCCCTCGCCGAGATCGACGCCAAGGTCGACAAGCTGCTCCCCGGGGAACCGTCCACTCAGGTGTGACGGATGCCGTCGAGGACGGCCTCCGCCGCCCACGCGGCGGCGTCGGCGATGTCCCGCCGGTCCATGCCGAACTCGCGGCGCAACGTCACCCAGGTCCCGACCGAGTCGAGGTGCGACAGCGCCGCGACGATCGCCCGGCGCCGCGCCGGGTCGAGGGCGGGCGCCTCGGCGTCCAGCAGCCGTTCGAGCTGCTCCCGGCCCGGCGACGGCGATGCGCCGCTCACCCCGCGCATCGCCGTCTCGGCGACGACGTGGGCGAGTTCCGGCCGTGCGTCGTACCGCTCCATCGCCTCGCGGATCGCGAGGGGGATGTCGAAGATCGACCGGGACTCCTCGCGGGCGAACAGCGTGGCCTCGATCCAGGCCGCGGTCGCCAGCAGCAGATCCACGCGGGTGGGGTAGTTGCGGAACACCGTGCGCTCGGCGATGCCGGCCCGGCGCGCGATGACCCGGTACGACACGTCGTCACTGCCGAGCTCCTCGATCAGCTCGGTGTAGGCGGCGAGGATCGACTCCTGCGTGCCGCTCAGCGCCGGGACCGCCGCCGGCCCGGTCACGGCTCCGTCCTGCCCGGGCCGGGCCTTGACACGAGCGGCTCCGTCCTGCCCGGGCCGGGTGTTGTCGCACGTGGCTCCGCCCAGGTCGCGGCGGGCAGGCGGGCGAGCACGGCGCCCACGGCCTGGTCGAACGCGTCGCAGATCTCGCCGGCGTCCAGGTCGAAGCCGGTGCGCAGCCGGGCCCAGAACATCGCCGACGAGAAGTAGCGCAGGGACGCCGCGACCCGCCGCCGATCCCGCCGGTTGAGCGCCGGCGCCGCCACGTCGAGCATCGCCTCGATGGCCCGCGTGATGTAGGCCGGCTCGGTGTCGAGAGTCGGCGAGATCGCGGCCGCCCGCGCGCCGACATACGCATACGCGGGCGACGCGTCGAAGGCGCGGAACCGCTCGTGCACGGCGGCGTGGAAATCGGACACGGTCACGAACGGCGGCAGCGGGAAACAGGTCCGCTCGATCCAGTTCGAGAGCGCGGCGAGCAGGTGCGCGCGAGTCGGGTACTGGCGGTAGATCGTGCGTTCCGAGATGCCGACCTCGTCGGCGAGGGCTCGATAGGAGATGTCGTCGAACGTGCGCTCGCGCAGCAGCACGGCGGCGCTCGCGAGAATCGCGGTCGCGGTGTCGACCGGCTCCTCCATCACGTCTCCCTCTGTCGGGCGGCCGCCCGGCGCGGGGGTCCGGTGACTTCCGGCGGGAGCACATAGCGATCGGAATCGTCGAGCGTGAGCGCCAGCGACGAGACGTACTGCACCTCGCCGTGCGGTCCTCTCTCGGCCGAGGCCAGCATATCCGGCCGCTCGAACGTGTAGCCGGTGACATGGCAGCGCAGCCGCTCGCCCGACGGGTTGCCGTGGTCGTCGAACCGGGGGGAGTCGATACCGTCCGATCGGCGGCGCAGATAGTAGCGCCCCCGCGTGGCGAGGGCCGTCACCGGTGTGGCCACCACCGCGACGCCGATCGCGATGAGCACCGAGAACGGTCTGACGGCGGCGCCGAACACCCCGGCGAAGGCGAGCAGCGACAGCACCGAGGCGAGCCCCACCGACACGAGCCCGACCGGGTTCCAGCCGTGCAGCATGCCGCGGCGGAACTCCGGGAAACGCGGCGAGATGCGCAACACCCACTTGTTGACCGCGATGTCGGTGGCGATCGTCACGAGCCACGCCATGACGACGTTCGCGTAGAGGCTCAGCACGAACGAGATGAGGGTGAAGACGTCCAGCATCATCAGCACGTACGCGATCACGAGGTTGAACAGCACGAAGATCGTGCGGCCCGGGTAGTGCTTCGCCATCCGGGTGAAGACGTTCGACCAGGCGAGCGAGCCGGAGTACGCGTTCGTCACGTTGATCTTGACCTGCGCGACCACGATGAGCACCAGCGCCAGCACGATCGCGAGCCAGTCGGGGACGAGGGTCTGGTACATCACGACGAACTGCTTGACCGGCTCGGTGGCCTGATGCCCGAGGGTGGGCTCGACCCGTACCAGGAGATAGACGGCGAGAAACACCCCGATCACCTGTTTCGTGCCGCTGAAGACGACCCATCCCGGGCCGGCGAAGGCGAACGACGTCCACCACGAGCGGGCGTTCGACGGCGTACGCGGCGGCATGGCGCGGAGGTAGTCGATCTGCTCCGCCAGCTGCGGGGTGAGGGCGAAGCACACGGCCGCGCTCGAGACCACCGCGCCGAAGGTGATCGAGCCGTCGGAGTCGCCGGTGAACGAGGTGAAGGCGCGTACCGCCTCGGGGTCGGACACGACGATGTACAGCAGCGGCAGCAGGGCCAGGGTGAGCCACAGCGGCGTGGTCCAGAACTGCAGGCGCTCCAGCGCCCGCATGCCGTAGATGACGATCGGGATCACCACGACCGTCGAGATGAGATAGCCGAGCCACAGCGGCATCGCCGTGGCCATCCGGAGGCCCTGCGCCATGATGGCGCCCTCCAGGGCGAAGAAGATGCAGGTGAAGCCCGCGAAGATCACGGTCGTGATGATGGAGCCGTAGTAGCCGAATCCCGCGCCACGGGCGATGAGGTCGAGGTCGAGGTTGTAGCGGGCGGCGTAGTAGGCGACCGGCACGCCCACGATGACGATGACGACCGACGCGAACACGATGCCGAGCACGGCGTTGGCGGTGCCGTGGTCGATGCCGATGCTCGCGCCGATCGAGAAGTCGGCGAGGAACGCGATGGACCCGAGAGCGGTCGCGCCGACGGAGGCCGCGCTCCAGCGCCGGAAGGTGCGCGGCACATAGCGGAACGCGTAGTCCTCCAGGCTGTCCTCCGCGGCCGCGCGCGCGTTGTCCGTCGACACAGGGCAAATTTCGCTGTCCGGTGTTACGGCGGCGTTGCCGGTGTGAGTCATGCTGTGCCCTCATTGGCATGCCCTCCCGGCCCTCGCCTGCGAGGTTCGCGGTTCGGCGCGAGTTCGCGGTTCGGCGGGAGATGGTGCCGCTCGGTGCAGTCGGTCATGCCGGCTCAGATCGCCATGGCGGCCCGCACGGTGGAGGTGGCCGCCTTGCCGCCCTCGCCGGTCTGTGTCACGTGACCCGAGGCGAGCACGACGTAACGCTCGGCGGCCTGCAGGGCGAAACCGATGTGCTGCTCGACGAGCAGCACGTGCATGCCCCCGGCGGCGAGCTGCATGATGGTCTGCTCGATCTCGGCGACGATCGTCGGCTGGATGCCCTCGGTCGGCTCGTCGAGGATGAGCAGCTTCGGCTCGGTGATCAGGGCGCGGGCGATGGCGAGCTGCTGGCGCTGTCCGCCGGAGAGCAGGCCCGCCTTCCGGGTGGCGAACTGGGCCAGCGCGGGGAAGCGGTCCAGCTGCGCGTCGACGAGGGCCCGGCCCTCCCGGCGTCCGTCGGCGACGAGCTGCAGATTCTCCAGTGTGGTGAGCTGGCCGAACGACTGCTGGCCCTGTGGCACGTACGCCATGCCGCGAGCGACGCGCCGGTTGGGGGCGAGCGACGTGATGTCCTCGCCGTCGAACAGCACGCGGCCCTTCGACGGCTTGATGAGGCCGATCGCGAGACGCAGCAGGGTCGACTTGCCGGCGCCGTTGTGGCCGAGCACGGCCACCACCTTGCCGGACGGCACCGTCACGCCGTGCAGCACCCGCGTACGCCCGTACCCCGCTTCGATGTCGGTGAGTTCCAGCATGTCAGCCCTCCGTCATGGCGTCTGCGGTGCCCAGGTAGACCTCTTGCACCCGGGGGTCGGCCTGCACCTCGGCCACCGTCCCCTGGGAGAGCACCCGGCCCTGGTGCAGCACCGTCACGCGGGTGGCGTACCGGCGCATGAAGTCCATGTCGTGCTCGACCACGAGCACGATCCGTTTCGCCGCAATGCGCTGGAGCAGCTCGCCGGTCGCGGTGCGCTCGTCCTGGCTCATGCCGGCGACCGGCTCGTCGAGCAGCAGCACCTTCGCGTCCTGCACGAGCAGCATCGCGATCTCCAGCCACTGCTTCTGGCCGTGCGACAGGATGCCGGCCGGCGTGGTCAGCTCGCCGGCGAGCCCGGTCTCCTCCAGCGCCCGCTCGATCGCCGGGTCGACGCCACGACGGGCCCGCAGCAGCGAGATCGCGGGACGGTGGCGGCCGGCGGCGATGTCCAGGTTCTGCAGCACGGTCAGCTCGTCGAAGACGCTCGCGGTCTGGAACGTGCGGCCCACCCCGAGGCGGACGATCTTGTGCACCTGCCTGCCGAGCAGCTCCTTCTCGCCGAGCCGCGCCGACCCGGTGCCCTTGGTCAGCCCGGTGATGGCGTCGATGCAGGTCGTCTTGCCCGCGCCGTTCGGGCCGATCAGGAACCGGACCTCGCCGGGGTGCGCGTCGAAGGAGACGCCACCCACCGCGACGAAACCGGAGAACTCGACGCGCAGGTCCGTGACGACAAGGGAAGCGTCGGTCATGACCGCACCTCTTCGAGTTCGGGGGTGGCGGCCGACGGGGCGGCCTTCTGCTCGGGGCGCCGGCGCGCCGCCGCGAACCTGGCCGGCAGCGACGACAGCCCGTTCGGCAGGAACAGGATCACGACGATGAACAGCAGGCCGAGGATGTAGGTCCAGCCGTCGGGCCAGGTGGAGCCGAGGCTCGACTGTCCCCACCCGACCGCCATCGCGCCGAGCGCCGGCCCGAAGAGCGAGGCGCGGCCACCGAAGGCGACCCCCGCGATCATGAGGATCGAGGCGGCGGCGCCGATCTCGGCCGGGGTGATGATGCCGACGATGGGCACGAACATCGCGCCGCCGATGCTCGCCATCAGCGCGGAGACGACGAAGGCGACGAGCTTGACGTTGGCCGGGTCGTAACCGAGGAAGCGCACCCGTTCCTCGGCGTCCCGGGTGGCGACGAGGAGCTCACCGAAGCGGCTGCGGTAGAGCTGCCACACCACGAGCAGGCACACGACGAGCAGCCCGGCCGCGATGAGGAACACCATGATCTTGTTGGCCGGGTCGTTCAGCACGAAGCCGAAGAAGTACTTGAAGTCGCTGAGCCCGGTGTCGCCCCCGGTCTCGCGGATCGTGGAGCTGATCAGGGTGGCCAGCGCGACCGCGAGCGCCTGCGTCAGGATCGCGAAGTACGCGCCCTTCACCCGGCGCTTGAACAGCGCGTACCCGAGGATGCCGGCCACCACCACCGGAAGCAGCACGATCGCCAGCAGGGTGAACCCCGCGCCACGGAACGGCTCCCAGAACGCCGGGAGCGGCGCGAGCGGGTCGTAGAGCACCATGAACCCCGGGACCCGGTCACCGGCGGACTCCAGCGTGAGGTGCATGGCCATCGAGTAGGCGCCGAGGGCGAAGAACACCCCCTGCCCCATCACGAGCATTCCGCCGCGGCCCCACGCCAGGCCGATGCCGACGGCGGCGATGGCCCAGCAGCAGTACTTGCCGAGGTTGTTGAGCCAGTGATCGGAGAGCACGAGGGGAGCGACCGCCAGCAGCAGGACGGCGAACACCCCGATGCCGCCGAGGGAGATCCACGGTTTCTTTGTCATGCCAGACTCCTGGTTCGCACCGTGAACAGCCCCTGCGGGCGCAGTTGCAGGAAGACGATCACGAGGATGAAGGCGAGCACCTGCGCCAGGCTGCCGGTCGTCCAGTAGGCGAAGTAGGAGAGCGCGACGCCCACCGCCCACGCGGCGATGATGGTGCCCTTGAGCTGGCCGATGCCACCGGCGGCGACGACGAGGAAGGCCGGGATGATGTATTGCGCGCCCATCTGGGAGTTCGTGCCACCGATGAGCGACGCGGCCACGCCGGCGACCCCGGCCAGACCCGACCCGGTGAAGAAGGTGAGGCGGTCGACGGTGCGGGTGGAGATCCCGGAGGTCTCGGCGAGATCCCGGTTGTGCACCGTCGCCCGGATGCGGCGGCCGAACGAGGTGTGCTTGAGCCAGGCCGACAGCGCGGCGACACAGACGGTCGCCAGCAGGATGGTGAAGAGCTGCCGCAGCGGCCAGTCGTAACCGAGGACGGTCAGCTGCCCGTCGAGCCAGCCGGGCTTCTCCACCGGGACGCCCTGGGACGGGAAGATCTGCAGCGCCGCCTGCTGGAGAATCAGGCTGACCCCGACCGTGACGAGCAGGGTGTCCAGGGGCCGGCGGTACATCCACTGGATGATGGTGACCTCCAGCAGGAGGCCGAACAGGCCCGCGACGACGAAGGCGACCGGCAGCGCCACCGGGATCGACAGGTCGCTGGCGGTGATGACCTGCTGGACGAGGTAGGCGGCGAAGGCGCCGAGCATGAGGAACTCGCCGTGGGCCATGTTGATCACGCCCATCTGCCCGAAGGTGAGCGAGAGGCCCAGCGCGGCGAGCAGGAGCAGCGCACCCTGTGCGCTGCCGTTCAGCAGCGGTGCGATCAGTGCGTCCACGTGCACTCGCTCTCTCTAGCGTCTCAATGGAGGGGGAGGGGCCGCATGCCGTCGGTGACACGCGACCCCGTGGGTGATCAGCCCGCCGCGTCCGTCAGCTGCTTGCGGATGTCGGCCGGGAACCAGTCGTAGCCCTCGAGGTACGGGTCCGGCTCGATGAACTTGTCGGAGGCCCAGGCGATGTCGAACTGGTTGTTCGCGTTGATCTGGCCGATGTGGCCCGGCTTGGAGATGTGGTGGTTGTCGCCGTCGAGCGTGACCTTGCCCTCCGGCGCGTCGAACGTGATGGTGTTCTTCTTCGCCGCGGCGTTCACCGCGTCGACGTCGAACGAGCCGGCCGCCTCGACGAGGGCCTTGTACAGGTACAGCGAGATGTAGGCGGCCTCCATCGGGTCGGAGGTGACACCGCTGCTGTTGGGGTACGCCTTCCAGCTCTCGATGAACTTCGGGTTGGTCTCGGTCTTGAGCGACTGGAAGTAGTTCCAGGACGCGTAGTGGCCGGTGACCTCGTGACCCATCGCCGGCGCCTCCTCCTCGGCGATCGACACCGAGATGATCGGCGTGGTCGCGGCGGTGAGGCCGGCGTCGTAGTACGCCTTGACGAAGCCGACGTTCGACGAGCCGTTGATCGTGTTGAAGATGAAGTCGGGCTTGGCCGCCACGATCTTCGCCACCTGGCTGGTCCAGTCGTCCTTGTCGAGGGGCACGTACTCCTCGCCGACGATCTCGATGCCGAGCTTGGCCGCGTACAGCTTGATGATCGCGTTCGCGGTGCGCGGGAAGACGTAGTCGCTGCCGGCCAGGAACAGCTTCTTCACCCCGCGGGAGGCGAGGAAGTCCATCGCCGGGATGATCTGCTGGTTTGTGGTCGCGCCGGTGTAGTAGATGTTCGGTGACGACTCGAGGCCCTCGTACTGCACCGGGTAGAAGAAGAGGCCGTTGTGCTTCTCGACGACCGGCTTGACCGCCTTGCGGGAGGACGAGGTCCAGCCGCCGAAGATCGCGGCGACGCAGTCCTGGGTGAGCAGCTTCTCGGTCTTCTCCGCGAAGGTCGGCCAGTCGGTGGCGCCGTCCTCCTGGACGTAGGCGATCTTCTTGCCGAGGATGCCGCCGCCGGCGTTGATCTCGTCGGCGGCCATGTGCAGCACGTTGGAGACGGTCTTCTCGGAGATCGCCATGCCGCCGGTGAGGGAGTTGAGGAAGCCGAGCTTGACGGTGGGGCCGGAGGTGTCGACGCAGCTGGGCGCCGCGGACGTCGCGCTGCCGGCCGCTTCGTCGCCGGCCCGGGCGCCACAGCCGGCGAGCACGAGGGCCACGGTCGTCCCGATGGCGCCCATGGCCGTGAGCGTGCGCAGCCGCTTGCTGGTAGTGGACATATGTGAGAACTCCGTTCCTGCTCCAGGTGAGAGCAGATTGGCCCGGAGTCATTGCTCTGACATTTCTTAATTGTTCCAACTCTGTAGCCGACTGATCGGCGCTGATGCGTATCCCCTGAAAGAGTGCAGAGATGCAGCGTCAGGGGATGTCAAAGTTCTGCCATGATCGGTGTGGGTGCGACCGGCGTGGCATGGTTCTGACATCGCGTCCCCTACCTTGCGGCGCATGAGAGCGATCATCGCCGCCGCGGCCGGCGGCAACGCCGCGAACGATCCACCGCTCGCCGCGATCAGCGGCTACGGCGGCGTGGCCGGCGGCCTGGGATTTCGACGGCCGCGACCTGACGCGGAAATGGACATTGGTCAGGACCGAGGGCACCAGCTGCGGATCGTCGACGTCGGCCAGGACGGCCACGACGACATCGCGGACGGTAACTGCGTCGTCCCCAGCGATGGCACGCTCCGTTACGTCGTCGAGGGGTCGGTCCATGGCGACCGGTTCTACATCGGCGACCTCGACCCGAAGCGCCCCGGCCCGGAGGGCTACGCGATCCAGCAGACCGAGGGCGGCTTTTCACCACGAACATCCCGGCCGGCGTCAAGCTCTACACTCTGGCCCACAACCCGGCGTACCGGCTGGGCCGGACGGTGCGTGGCTACCTGCAGTCGACGCTGACCGCTAATACAGCGACGACCGGCTGGTCTTCGACCGGACCGACGCCACCCCGTACGACAGCGGCTGGTTCGCCTTCCGCACGGTCGCCGGCCACTTCCGCATCGAGGACTTCACGATCTGGCGTTCCCCGGCGGGCTGAAGCGCTTGACGAACCGCTTCTGCCAGGGCGTCTCCACCGCATGCCGGTGGTAGTGCCGCCGGACGTAGGCCACCGCCTCGCCCGGCGGCACGCCGTCGAGAACGGCGAGACACGCCAGCGCGGTCCCGGTCCGGCCGATACCTCCGGTGCAGGCGATCTCGACCCGCTCACCGTCCGCGCGGCGCAGGGCTTCCGTCAAGACCTCAGTGGTGTACGCCCGATCGCGCGGCAGCCAGAAGTCGGGCCACCGCACCCACCGGCTGTCCCACCCGAACTCCGGCGGCGCCGCGCCCTGCAGGTAGATCCCGAGGTGCGGCGGGTGCCCGGTCGGCATCGCGGCCCGCAGGCCCCGTCCGCGGATCAGCCGTCCGGACGGCAGTCGCAGGATTCCGGCGTCGTCCTCGTCCCACCCGGTCATGGAACGCATAGTGCCAGGCGGGCTATAGTTGCCGCATGTCCTGCTTCAGCGTGCTCGTCAGCGAGCGACGCCGGCGTCCTCACGGCCGCCGCTGAAGCCATGCTCTCCTCCGGCGGGTCGACACCCGCCGGAGCCGGAGAAGGCACCGGTCCGACCCGTCCTGATCATCGACGGAGTCGACAATGAATCTCGAATCCCTTCTGCACGACCGGCTCGCCCCCGCCTTCGCAGCGGTCGCCGGCCACCCCGTCGATCCGGCCGTCCGGGCCTCGCCGCACGCCGACTTCCAGTCCGGCGCGGCCCTCGGGCTGGCCCGGGAGCTGGGCCGGCCGCCCCGGGAGATCGCCGCCGAGGTGGCCGCCGCCGCCGACCTGGCCGGGATCGCCGACGTCGCCGTCTCCGGCCCCGGCTTCCTCAACCTGACCCTGACCGGCGACCTGATCGATGCGGCGCTGCGGGCCGCGGCTGCCGACGAGCGGCTGGGCGTCGCTCCGGTCACCGCGCCGGAGCGGATCGTCGTCGACTACTCCGGCCCCAACGTCGCCAAGGAGATGCACGTCGGCCACCTGCGGTCGACGATCATCGGGGACGCGCTGGCCCGGACCTACGAGTGGCTGGGTCACGACGTGATCCGGGTCAACCATCTGGGCGACTGGGGCACCCCGTTCGGCATGCTCGTCGAGCACCTCGTCGACCTGGGCGGCGGGAGCGACCACTCGATCGGCGACCTGACCGCGTTCTATCAGGCGGCCCGGGTCAAGTTCGACACCGACGACGACTTCCGGACCCGGGCCCGGCTGCGGGTGGTGGCGCTGCAGTCCGGTGACCCGCTCTCCCGGGACCTGTGGCGGGAGCTGGTCGCCCGGTCCGAGCAGTACTTCCTGGACGTCTACGCCCGGCTCGGCGTGACCCTGGGCCCGGACGACTTCGCGGGGGAGAGCCGGTACCAGGGCGATCTCGACGCGGTGGTGGCCGGCCTGACCGAGAAGGGCCTGCTGACCGAGAGCGACGGGGCGCTCTGCGCGTTCCCGGCCGGGTTCACCGGACGGGACGGCGCCCCGCTGCCGCTGATCGTGCGGAAGGCCGACGGCGGTTTCGGGTACGCGGCGACCGACCTGGCAGCGGTCCGGCACCGGGTCGGGAAACTCGGCGCTGACCGGATGCTCTACGTGGTCGGCAGCCCGCAGCGGATCCACTTCCAGATGGTCTTCGCGGTCGCCCGGGAGGCCGGCTGGCTGCCGGACGACGTGATCGCCGAGCACATCGGGTTCGGGTCGATCCTGGGCTCGGACGGCAAGATGCTGAAGAGCCGGGCCGGCGACACGATCAAGCTGGCCGCGCTGCTCGACGAGGCGGTCGCCCGGGCCACCGCGCCGGCCGTCGGCATCGGCGCGATCAAGTACGCCGACCTCTCCGGCGACCGGATGGGCGACTACGTCTTCGACTGGGACCGGATGCTGGCCAGCACCGGCAACACCGGCCCCTACCTGCAGTACGCGCACGCCCGGATCCGGTCGCTGTTCGCCAAGGCCGGCAGCGGGCCGGGCGAGGTGGCGGTGACCGAGCCGGCCGAGCGGGACCTGGCGCTGGCGCTGCTCGGGTTCGAGCCGGCCGTCCGGGCCGCCGCGGCCTCGGCCGAACCGCACCGGCTCGCCGTCCACCTGCACGGACTGGCGATGGCGTTCTCGGCCTTCTGGGAGAGGTGCCCGGTGCTGCGGGCCGAGGGCTCGGTCCGGGCGAGCCGGCTGGGGCTGGCCGACCTCACCGCACGGACCCTCCACACCGGAATGTTTCTGCTGGGTATCGAGGCCCCCGACCAGATTTGATCTTCACGCAACCAGCGGTCCATCGACCGATCTGCTTACCGGCCGTTAGGGTGCACCTTTGGGCGCCCACGAGGCGCCACCTGATCTGATGCTGAGAGGTCCGCAATGTCCAATCCGACAGGCGTTTCCCGGCGAAGTGTCCTTGCCGCGTCCGCGGCCGGCGTCGCCGCGCCGCTGATGGTCTCCGGGGCGGCGCAGGCTCACCAGGGCGGCGGTACGACCACGTACCGCCTGACCGTGCTGGGTACCTCCGACACCCACGGGAACGTCTACAACTGGGACTACTACCGGGACGCCGAGTACGACGACAGCGCGCACAACGACGTCGGCGTGGCCAAGCTGGCCGCCCTGGTGAACAAGCTGCGCGCCGAGGCTGCCGGCCCGGTCCTGGTGCTCGACGCGGGGGACACGATCCAGGGCACTCCGATGGCCACCTACTACGCCAAGCAGGAGCCGATCACCGCCACCGGTGAGAAGCACCCGATGGCCCGTGCCATGAACGTGCTGCACTACGACGCCGTGACGCTCGGCAACCACGAGTTCAACTACGGTCTGCCACTGCTGAACCTGTGGATCCGGCAGCTCGGGTTCCCGGCGCTCGCCGCGAACGCGATCAGTGTCAAGACCGGGCGGCCGGCTTTCACCCCGTACGTCATCAAGAAGGTCTCGCTCGGCCGGCACGCGCCGACGTTGCGCGTCGGCATCCTCGGTCTCACCAACCCGGGGTCGGCGATCTGGGACCGGGCGAACGTCGAGGGGAAGATCGAGTTCACCGACATGATCGCCACGGCGGCCAAGTGGGTGCCGATCATGCGGGCCCGCGGCGCCGACGTGGTGCTGATCTCCGCGCACGGCGGCGACAGCGGCACCAGCAGCTACGGCCCCGAGCTTCCGAACGAGAACCCGACCGCGCTGATCGCCGAGCAGGTGCCCGGCATCGACGCGATCCTCTTCGGGCACGCGCACCGTGAGGTCCCGCAGCGGTTCGTCACCAACCTGACGACCGGCGAGCAGGTGCTGCTCTCCGAACCGTCGAAGTGGGGCCAGCGGCTGACGAAGATGGACTTCGACATCACCCGCGTCAAGGGGAAGTGGAAGATCACGTCGAAGGCCGCGGCGTCGCTGAACACCAACACCGTCGAGGCCGACCCCAAGGTCCTCGCCGTGGTGAAGAAGCAGCACGACAAGACCGTGGCGTACGTCAACCAGGTCGTCGCCGCCTCCACGGTGGAGCTGTCCGCCGCGGCCAGCCGGTACGTGGACACCCCGATCCTCGACTACATCAACCGGGTGCAGACCGACACCGTCACGGCGGCGCTGGCCGGCACCGAGTACGCGTCGCTGCCGGTGCTGTCGATCGCCGCGCCGTTCAGCCGGACCGCGGTGTTCCCGCAGGGTGAGGTGAAGATCAAGGACGTCGCCGGGCTCTACATCTACGACAACACCCTGGAGGCGGTCGTGCTGACCGGCGCCGAGGTGAAGGCGTACCTGGAGTACTCGGCGAAGTACTTCCTCACCCACGCCGTCGGCGCCCCCGTCGACCCGGAGACGATCAGCGACGCGGCCGTGCCGGACTACAACTACGACGTATTCTCCGGCGTCGACTACGACATCGACATCAGCAAGCCGGTCGGCAGCCGGATCACCCGCCTGCAGATCGGCGGGGCGGACGTGCCCACCGACGCGCGGTTCGTGGTCGCGGTCAACAACTACCGGCGCTCCGGCGGCGGCAGCTTCCCGGGGATCGTGAAGACCCAGGTCTACAACGCCCAGCAGGAGATCCGCCAGCTGCTGATCGACTGGGCGCAGGCCAAGGGCCGGATCGACCCGGCCGACTTCTTCGTCGCGAACTGGCGGCTCGTCCGCGAGGGCGTGCCGGTCTTCTGACACGTTCGGCCGGCCCGGGCGTCCGGGCCGGCCACACGTCACTCCTTCTCCCGCCAGTTGCCCTCGGTGTCGGCGTTCACGTACATGCCGTTGGTCTTGCCGGTGGACAGCTCGAACGTGCACAGGTAGGTGCGTACGCCCTCGGCGTCGCGGTCGCTGTCGCTCGTGCACTCGACCGCGGAGACGACACCGAACTTCTTGGTGACCCGGCTGTCCGAGACCAGCGACGTCTGCAGCTGCTCGGTCAGCCCGGACTCCTGGTGGTAGTGATACAGCGGGATCGCCACGTTGATCACCGTGGCCCACCAGAAGGCGGCTCCGGCCACCAGCGTCACCGCGAAGGCGATCCAGTACGGGCGGCGCGGCCGGCCGTACCGACGGGCCTGCGACGAGCGGCGCAGCACCGAGATGATGCCGAGCGCGCTGAGCACGAACGTCCACGCCACCACCGGCCGCCACGACGGCGCCACCGGCCGGTTCAGGTCGTGCACCTCACCGGGGAACCGGACCAGCAACTGGCCGTGCTTGTTCTGCGGGGAGCCGTAGGGCGCCACCGTCCCCCCGAACAGCGGGGCGGTGTGCGGCGCCGGCGGCGGCTCCGGTTCCGGCTCGGGTTGCCCGGCCCAGGGCGGCGAGCTCGGATAGTGCCCCGGATCCGGCGCCTGCTGACCGGGCCAGGGCTGCGCGGCGTGGTGACCGTGCTGCGGCTCCGGCTGACCGTTCCAGGACTGCGGCTCGGGCTGGCCGTTCCAGGACTGCGGCTCCGCCGGCTGACCGTTCCACGACTGCGGCGGGTACGGGGCCTGCTGTGGCTCCGGCTGTCCGGCCCAGGACTGCGGTGGGTAGGGGGCGTGCTGCGGTTCCGGTTGCCCGGTCCATGGTGGGGCGCTCGGGTAGTGCCCCGGCTCCGGCGGAGTCTGGACTGTCATCGTGGTGCGACCTCTTCCCGTAACGGCCCGGCAGGTTCTCCGTGCCGCAGGACACATCGGCCGCGGGCCGCCCGAGTTGAGGCTTCGGTTGTATTTCAGGTGCCGAGGGCCGCACCCAGCACCGGCGGGATCACGGGCGTCGACGGGTCCGGGTCGGGGCTGGGGCTCTCGCTGCTCTTGGCCGGGCTCGGCGACGGCGAGGAGGGGCTCGGTGACGGCGAGGTGGCGCTCGGCGAGGGTGACGAGCTGACCGACGTGCTGGCCTGCGGTTTCCGCGTCTTGCTGGTGGACGGCTTGACGACGATCTCCGTCGACTCCGACGGCGTGGGGTCGCCGGTGGGGTCGTCGGACTCGCCCGGCGCCGGGATGTCCTGCGGGCCCTGGTTGCCGCGGGGGTTGTTGCTGCTGGGCGTCGAGGGCGTGTCGTCATCCAGCGCGATGGCCACCCCGAGACCGCCGGCCAGCACGAAGAAGCCGAGGATCACGAACATCAGGATCCGCTGAGCCCGCGACTGGTCCGGTTTCGACACCGGGAACGGCGCCGGCGCCACCACGCTGCGCTGGGCCGGGAGCGGCCGGGGCGCGGCCGGGCTGATCGGCGCGGTCGGCGCGTGGTTGCCGGGGTAGCCGGTGGCCGGGTAGGCGCCGCTGGGGTAGCGGGCCGCCGGGTAGGCGCCGCTCGGAACCCGGGCCGGGCTCACCGGGGCGGTCATCGACGTGCCGGTCAGCCGTTTCCAGTCGATCGGCCCGGCCACCGCGAACGCCGCCTCGGCGAACTCGGCGGCGCTCTGGAACCGGTCGGCCGGCTGCTTGGCCATCGCCCGGGCGATCAGCTCGCGCACCTCGTAGGGCACGTGGTCGGGCAGCGGGTCCGGATCGTCCTCCAGATGACGCAGCGCCACCTGCAGCGCGTTGTCACCGTCGAACGGGGGCCGGCCGGCGATGCAGTGGTAGGCCACCGCACCCAGCGCGTAGATGTCGGTGGCCGGCGTCAGATTGCCCTTGGCGACCTGCTCCGGCGCCATGTAGAGGGCCGTGCCGACGATCGCGTTGAGGCCGGTGACGCTGGTCATCGCGGTGGACCGGGCCACCCCGAAGTCCACCAGGATCACCGCGCCGGTCGGTTTCACGATCAGGTTGCCCGGCTTGACGTCGCGGTGGACGATCCCGTTCTCATGGGCGGCGTGCAACGCGTCGGCCGCCTGCGCCACGATCGCCATCGTCTCGGCGACCCCGATCGGGCCCTCCTTGACCCGGCTGGAGAGCGGGTCGCCCTCGACGAAGGCCATCACCAGATAGGCGACCTTCTCCGGGCCCTCGTAGTCGCCGTCGCTGGCGTAGTCGTAGACCTCGACCACACCGGGGTGCCGGAACGCGGCCATCATCCGGGCCTCGCCGTAGAAGCGCGCGGCGAACTCCGGGTCCTCCAGCATCGCCGTGCGCAGCACCTTCACGGCGACGGTCCGGCCGAGCACGACATCGGTGCCCCGCCAGACGTCACCCATCCCGCCGGTGGCGACGCGGTCGTCCAACCGGTAGCGGTTGTCCAGGAGGCTTCCTGCACTGAGCACCAGCGGGACCTTATCTGTAGGAGTTCAAGCCGAATGCCGCTCAACTGTACAGAGCCGGGGCTCAACATGGGAGAGCAGCAAGGGGCGGCCGGAACGGCCCCGAAAGGTCAGTGGTCGTCGTACGTCGGGGTGACCACGACCGCCGTCTCGGCCAGTTCGATCTCCTCGTTCTCGGCCTGCCGCTCGATCGCGGCGCGGGCGGTGCTCGCCACCGCCCAGCCCACCACCACGCCGAACAGGCCCACGCCGGCGATCAGCGCCCAGGGGCGGGCCGGACGGCGCCCGGCCAGCGCGTCGGCGGCCGCGGCGGCGCGCGAGACGGCCTCGTCGGTGACCGAGGTCACCCGGTCGCCGGCTCGTGCGGCCAGCCGCCGGCCCTTGCGCCCGGCCTTCCCGGCGCTGTCGCCGGCCGTGGTCCAGGCGCTGGAGAGGTGCTCCCAGGCCTCCTCGGCGGTCCGTTCGGCCCGGTTCTTCCTCGCGAACATCGTCCGTCACCTCCTGCGCAGGGTCATTCAGGGCTGTTTCCCGCCGGCCGTGCCGGCAAACGTCCGTTGTGGACGTCATCACGGTTGCAAAACGATTTGACGGCCCGCAGTAGTGTTGACGAGGCTCACACGGGCCACTCAGGTGACTAACAGGTTCGGGGCCTAACCTTTCGGGCAGTTTCACCGAACCTTTCGGGGGTAACCCTCGCCGCCCTGCCCGGGGCCGGCGCTGTGGCCGCCCGCGTATAGAAGGAACAGCACCCGGACCTGCCGGGTGGGTGGAGGGAAGACGTGACGCTGTCGATAACGACGTCGACGCTGGCCGACGGCGCGGTGGAGGTCTCACCGCGAGGCGAGATCGATGTCGAGAACGCGTACGAGATCCGCGAGGCCGTGGCAACACAGCTGTCCAGCGGATCACCCGTCCGGATCGAGCTCAACATGCGGCACGTGACCTTCATCGACTCGGTGGGCATCAGTGCCCTGGTCGCCGCGTTCCAGCTGGCCGGTGTGAGCGGCGTCAAGCTGGTCGTGACCCGACCCAGCCGGTTCGCGCACCGCCAGCTCTGGGTGACCGGCCTGCTCGGCCTCTTCGGCAATCCACAGCCGTTCGACGAGGAGACGGTCACCGCCTGACCCGTCTCAGTAGGCCGGGCTCTGCACCAGCACGCCCTCGACGTTGATCCGGATGCTCTGGTCCTCGTGGGGCGCCCGCAGCGGCGTGACCACGGCGAAGTTCTCGGCCAGCGCGGCCAGGTCGGTGCCGGCGTCGAGGTTCTCCTCGGCCGCCTGCACCGCCGTCCGGACGTAACCGTCGCCCGCTTCGGCGATGCTCATCTGCACCTGGCCGAAACGGGCGAGCGACGCCTGCCGCAGCCCGCGGATACCGTCGACGTGCAGGTCGGGGACGTTGAGGTTGTAGACGGTCCCGGGCGGTGTGTGCATCAGTGACGGCAGCAGCTTGATCGCCATCTCGGCGCCGCTGATCCAGTGGTGCTGCTCGTCGTCGATGGTGTCGAGGGCCGCGATGGCGGCGCCGCCGCTCGCCGCGCTGGCCGCGGCCGGGGTGAGCACGTCCAGCGAGACGGCCAGCCCGTGCAGGCCGGCGTGCGCCGCGGTGAGGCAGGCGCCGACGGTCCCGGAGTGCACCACCGCGGCGCCGGCGTTGGCGCCCCGGTTGATGCCGGAGAGCACCACGTCCGGGGCGGGCCCGAAGGCGTCGCGCAACGCCAGCAGGACGATGTAGGCGGGGGAGGCGGCCACCCCGTACGCCGGGATGTTCTTGCAGCCGGTCAGCTCCCGGGCCTCCGAGACGATCTTGCCGTCCTGGACGACAGCGGTCATCGAGGCGCTGGCGCCGCTCGACTCGCTCAGCGGCGCAGCCACCACGACCTCGTATCCCGCGTGCGCGGCGGTACGGGCCAGCGTGCGGATGCCCGGGGACTCGATGCCGTCGTCGTTGGTGATCAGGATTCGCATTCGCTGGTGATTGCCCGCTGTGGGGGTCATGATGCCTTCTCTATGGGGGTCAGCCGGACCCTCTCGGTGAGGACCCGGACCGCGTCGACGTGCCCGGTGCCCAGGCCGTGGCGGGTGACGTTGAGGGCGCCGGCGGCCGCGCCGGTGCGGACCGCCGCTTCCATCGGGCCGCCGTTGGCGAGGGTAGCGGCGACCCCGGCGGTCATCGAGTCGCCGGCGCCGCGGTGCTCGGCCGGGGTGAGCCGGGGCAGCGCGACGGTGTAGATCTCCTCGTTGAAGAGCGCCAGCGCGCCCATGTCGGCGCGGGAGACCAGGACCGTCTCGGCGCCCGCCTCGTGCAGCTGGACCAGGGCCTTGGTCAGGGCTCCGGTGCTGCCGTCCGGGGCCATCCCGTCGGCGATCAGCTCCTCGTGACTGATCTTGAGCACCGAGATCCCGGCCTCCAGCACGGCGGCCAGGTGGCGGCTGCACAGGTCGGCGATGACCTGGCAGCCGTTGGACCGCAGATCGGCGGCGAGACGGCCGTACACCTCGGGTTTGATGACCGAGGGATGGGCCGGGCCGCTGAGGATCGCGATGCCGGCGCGCAGGCCCTCGGCCAGCGTCAGGTTGTAGAGCTCGTCGAGCTCGTGCCGGGAGAGCGGGCTGCCCGGCCGCTCGGCGATCTCCTGCCGGCTGCCGCCGCGGCGGTCGTGCACATACCACCCGCTGCCGTGCTCCCGCCGGACCAGCCGCAAGGTCACGCCCGGCAGCTCGCCGAGCAGTGGCGCCAGCACCCGCCCCACCTCGCCGCCGGCGGCGGTGCAGAGCGTCACCTGCGCCCCCAGCACGGTGATCATCCGGGTCTGCCAGATGCCTTGACCACCCGGATGGACGTGCAGTTCCGGCTCGTCGTGGTGTTGCTCGATGGTCACCGTCAGCTGTGGGGCCGGCGCAAAGACCATGACACGCCCGTCACTCATGTCTCGCATTGTTATCTTTTTGCGCATCCGGCGTGGCGGTTCGCAAAAAGTACAGATGCCGTGTGTATGGCATGACCCGATCGTCCCTCGAAACCGGGGATGATCGCCACCACCTCACCAGCTGATGGGGGTGCAGTGGCGGCCCGCGCCGGCCGGTTCCACCTGAAGAGTGGCGTGGTCGATGTGGAAGTCCTCGTGCAGCGCCTCCCGGGCCACGGTCAGCACCGCGCCCAGCTCGGCGGCCGGGTCCAGGCTGAGGTGGGCGGAGGCCACGTCCATGCCCTCGGTCAGCGTCCACACGTGCAGGTCGTGCACGTCGCAGACGCCCGGGACGGCGGCCAGCCGGTCGCGCACCGCGGCGATGTCGAGGTGCTCGGGGGCGGCCTGGACCAGGATGCGGACCGCGGACCGGCCGAGCGCGAAGGTGCGCGGCAGGATCATGAGAGCGACCAGGACGGCGACGATCGGATCGGCATACGCCCATCCGGTGCCCCAGATGATCAGGGCCGCCACGATGACCCCGGCCGAGCCGAGCAGGTCGCCGAGCACCTCCAGATACGCCCCGCGGACACCGATGTTCTCCTTGGCCCCGGAGCGCAGCAGCGCGAACGCCGCCACGTTGGCCGCCAGGCCGCCGACCGCGACCAGCAGCATCCACCCGGCCGGCACGTCCGGCGGATCGGTGAACCGCTGGACCGCCTGCACCAGCACGAAGCCGGCGACGAGGGTGAGCAGCGCCGCGTTGGCGAGAGCGGCCAGCACCTCCAGGCGGTAGAGCCCGAAGGTGCGGCCGGAGTCGGTGCCGGCGCGGTGGGCCGCGGTGATGGCGGCCAGGGTCATCGCGATCGCCAGCACGTCGGTGAACATGTGGCCGGCGTCGGAGAGCAGCGCCAGCGAGCCGGTGATCCAGGCCGCGATCGCCTCGACGACCATGAAGACGGTGAGCAGCCCGGCGGCCCACCAGAGCCGGCGCCGGTGGTCGGCGCCGCTGCTGATCAGGTCTCGGGTCCCGTGGTCGTGGCCGGCTCCCATGGAGTCCACCTTCCGTCGTCCGGCGGGCCGTCGCCAATGTATGCGGACATTGCTATATATGCAATCAGTTGTGTGTGCCTTCACGCCCGAACAGAATCTTGATGACCCGTTCTGCATAGGAAAGGAAGTTTCGTGCTTCGCCGTACCCTTGCGAACGTTCTCTGCCTCACCGCCGTTGCGGTGACCGTATCCGCCGCGCCCGCCGCCGCGGCGCCGACCAGCCCACTGCCCGCCACAATCACCCTGCCGAGCGGCTTCCAGCCGGAGGGCATCGCGATCGGCGACCGGCCGTACGCCTACTTCGGCTCCCGCGCCGACGGCGACATCTACCGCGTCGACCTGCGCACCGGCGCGGGCGCCACGTTCGCCGAGGGCCCGGGCACCCCCTCGCTCGGCCTCAAGATCGACGGCGGGCGGCTCTTCGTGGCCGGCGGCGCGGGCGGCGACGCCCGGGTGATCGACCTGCGCACCGGCGCCGTGCTGCGGTCCTACCAGCTACGGCCCGCCGCGGACGGCCCGTTCATCAACGACGTGATCGTCACCCGGGACGCCGCCTGGTTCACCGACTCGCGCAGCCTCACCCTGTTCAAGCTGCCCTTCGGCCGGCACGGCGCGCTGCCCGCGGAAGCCGTCGCGGTGCCGCTCACCGGCGACATCGAGCTGCAGACCGGCCTCAACGCCAACGGCATCACCACCACGCCGGACGGCCGCGGCCTGATCATCGTCCAGTCCGGCACCGGATTCCTCTTCCGGGTCTCCACCGGCGGCGTCACCTCGCGGATCGACCTGGGCGAGGAGACGCTGGTCAACGGCGACGGCCTGTGGCGGCGCGGCCGGGACCTCTACGTCGTGCAGAACCGGCTCAACGTGATCGCCAAGGTCACGCTGGACCGGCGCGGCGCCTCCGGCGAGGTCGTCTCCCGCACCGGCTCCGAGACGTTCGACGTGCCGACCACGATCGCCGAGTACGGCCGGCGCCTCTACCTGCCGAACGCCCGCTTCACCACGCCGTCGACGCCGGAGACCACCTACAACGCGGTCGCCGTCCCGATCCCCTAGTCGTTCGGCAGCCAGCCGGGGTTCGTGCCCACCGTGGTCAGCCGCTGCGTCGCGCGGGACAGCGCCACATACAGGGTGCGGACCCCGGCCGGGTCGGTCGCGATCTGCGACGGCTCGACCAGGACCACCGAGTCGTACTCCATGCCCTTGGCCTCCAGCGCGGTCACCACCTGCACCCGCTCCGGCAGCCCGGCCACCCAGCCCGCCACCTCGTCGCGCCGTGGCACCGGCATGATCACGCCGATCGTGCCGTCCACCTCGGCGAGCTGCTTCTCGGCCAGCTCACGGACGGCTTCCGGCAGGCCGGGGACGCCTGAGACGACGTCGGCCGGCGCGACGCCGGTGCTGCGCACCGCCGAGGGCAAGGGCAGATCGGGCATGATGGTACGGATGACCCGAGCCGCCACCTCGAAGATCTCCGACGAGTTCCGGTAGTTCGTGGTGAGCGCGTAACTGTTGCGCTTGCGGCTGCCCAGAGCACGGTCACGTGCCCGGTCCAGCTCGGCCGGGTCACCCGACCACGCGGTCTGTGCCGGGTCGCCGACGATCGTCCACGAGGCGTAGGAGCCACGCCGCCCGATCATCCGCCACTGCATCGGCGACACGTCCTGCGACTCGTCGACGACGACGTGCGCGTACTCCCGGTAGTCCTCCTCCCGCTGCACCTGCTGGGCGCGGGCCGCGGCCTGCCGGTCGGCGTAGGTGCTGACCTCCTGGATCCCGTCGCGCACGTGGAACGGGTTCTTCGTCTTCTTCTGCGGCTGCCGGGGGCGGCCCATGATCTCGTCCAGCTCGTCCAGCAGCGCCACGTCGGCGATCGTCGGCCCGTGCTCGGCGAGGGCGTCGAACGAACCCTGCAGGGTGGCGATCTCCTCCCGGGAGAGCACGCCGTTCGCGTACGCCCGGAGCCGTTTCGGATCGGCCAGCCAGCGCAGCACCCGCATCGGTGTGAACCGCGGCCACCACGCTTTCAGGAACTCCCGGAAGTCGTTGCGATCGGCCAGCTCCGACTCGAACTCGCGCTTCTCCGGCAGCCGTACCTTGGCGTCGCGTGCCTGAGCCCACAACGCGTCGAAGACGCGGTCGAAACCGTGCCCCCGGACCTCGTTGCGCCGCGCCCCGCGCTGCAGCGCCGCGCGCCGGATCCGGTCCAGATCGTTCGCGTCCAGCCGCAGCAGCGTGCCGTGGTAGAGCAGTTTCAGCTCGGTGGGGCCGCCGGGCACCGCGTCGTGCGAGGCCCGCTCCAGCACCCGGCGCATCCGCAGCGAGCCCTTGATCGAGGCCACGTCGCCCGGGTCGACCCGCGTCGCGTCCCAGCCCGGCACCAGCGAGCCGAGCGACCGCAGGGTGGCGGTCTCCTCGCCGAGCGACGGCAGGACGGTCGCGATGTACTCCACGAAGACGCCGGACGGGCCGACCACCAGGATGCCGCCGCCGGCGAACCGGCTGCGGTCGGAATACAACAGGTACGCCGCGCGGTGCAGGGCGACAGCGGTCTTGCCGGTGCCCGGGCCGCCGGTGACGATCGTCACGCCGGAGGCGGGGGAGCGGATCGCGTCGTCCTGCTCGCGCTGGATGGTGGCGACGATGTCGCGCATCCCGCGCCCGGTCGCCTTGGCCAGGCTGGCCAGCAGGGCGCCGTCGCCGACCACCCGCATGCCCTCGGGCGCCGCGTCCGGGTCGAGCAGGTCGTCCTCGATGCCGGTGACCCGCTCCCGGGTGGACTGGATCATCCGGCGGCGGACCACGCCGAGCGGATCGGCCGGGGTGGCCCGGTAGAACGCCGCCGCGGCGGGCGCCCGCCAGTCGACGACCAGCGGCTTCGCATTGTCGTCGCGGATGCCCATCCGGCCGACGTAGTGGGTGGCCCCGGTCAGCAGGTCGAGCCGGCCGAAGACCAGGCCCTCGTGCTCGGCGTCCAGCGCGTGCCGGCGGCGGGCCTGATGGAAGACCATCGCGTCCCGCTCGACCAGGGCGCCGAACGTGCCGACCCCGGCGAGCTGATAGCCCTCCTTCTCGGCCCGGGAAGCATCCCGCCGCAGCTGCGTGAGACGGGCGTAGACCCGGTCCACGTGCTCCTGCTCGACCGCGATCTCCTGCTCCAGGACGGTGGTGTCGCTCAAGTCCGCTGTTCTCCCTCTCGTGGCGCACCACCACACGCGCGGAGGCGCTCGCGCGAAGGGGGCAATCGAACTTACTCCTGCCCGTGCGCCCGCGTCGAACGAGCCCGGCGGTCACGCAGAAGTTCGAACTTCCCAGGATCGTCGCCGAATCACTGCGAGGTGTGCATTTCCTCGGAAAACGAACTACGCCGCCCGGCGGCAGCGGGCCTGTCCGATGGTCGGCTTGGCCGGCCGCCGGTCCCGCTTCGCCTGGCGGGCCGCCCGGCGCACCAGCGTGACCAGAGCCGCCGACACCTCGGCCGGCCGTTCCAGCGGCAGCATGTGCCCGGCGCCCGGCACCACGGTCAGCTCCGCGCCGGGCAGCGCCGTCGCGATCGACTCGGCACAGGCCGGCGGGGTCAGCCGGTCCCGCGAGCCGACCAGCACCGCGGCCGGCAGGTCGCCCAGGCCGGCCAGGGTGTCCAGGCGCTGCTGGGTGCCGATCGACTCACGGAAGCCGCCGATCGAGCGCAGCGGCGCCCGGCCCAGCCCGCGCATGGTCAGCATCATCGCCTCGTCGGCGCACTCGTCGCCGAAGAGCAGCCAGCGCAGCGCCGGGCGCAGGGCGGGCAGCACCACCCGGTGCGGGCGCCAGGCGCCGGAGCGGGCGAGCAGGCCGGCGCCGAGGGTCTCCCCGGCCCGCAGCAGCGTAGCCAGCTGGCCGGGCAGGCCGTACCGGGTGTGGGTGTGGCCCTCGGCCGTCGTCGAGACCAGCAGCAGGCCCTTCACCCGCTCGCCGAACTCGGCCGGGTGGCGGTGCGCGTACTCCATGATCGTCATGCCGCCCATCGAGTGGCCGGCGAGAACGACCGGGCCGTCCGGGGCGTACCGGCGGATCACCTCGGCCATGTCGTCGCCCAGCTGGGCCAGGGTGGCCGAACGCAGGTGGGTGGCGCTGGAGCGGCCGTGACCCCGGGTGTCGTACGCGATCACCCGCGGCGCCTTGTGCCCCATCTCGCCGAGCGCGGCGATCTGCTGCCGCCACGTCCGCCGGTCCTGGCACCAGCCGTGCGAGAGGACCACGGTGACCGGCGCGTCAGGGGGGCCGGTGACGGAGACGTGCAGCTGCACGCCGTCGGCGAGAGTGAGCATGGGTACCTCCGTGAGGGTCACGGTCCCCGCAGTACCCGCGGGTAATAAGCATCACTCGTGATCTGAAGTATTACCAGCATGTTTCCGGAGGAGTTTTGCCTCTACCGGACGAGTGGTGACGGGACAGTGAGTTACCTCGCAAACACTTCACCCGCGAGCCGTGGCAGCGAAAATCCCTAACATGACGGCCACTCGTGACGCCCAGGTCAGCACGTCCTCCGCAGCCATGAGCGAACTCATCGCCGGCAACAAGCGTTTCGTCTACGGACGTCCCCGCTACGGCCACGATGTCGCGCGGGCAGCCGCCACCGCGAACGGGCAGAAGCCGCATTCGCTGGTGCTCGGCTGCATCGACTCGCGGGTCCCGCTGGAGGCGATCTTCGACCAGACATTCGGCTCGATCTGCGTGGCCCGCTCCGGCGCGCACGTGCTCGACCGCTCCCTGATCGGGTCGATCAACTTCGCGGTCGCCGAGCTGGGCGTCTCGCTGGTCCTCGTGGTCGGCCACAAGCGCTGCGGGGCGGTGCACGCCACGGTCGAGGCGCTGCGGGCCGGCGCCACCCCCGGCGGCGACGTGGGCTACGTCGGCTACCTGGTCGACGAGCTTGCCCCGGCGGTGCAGGCGGTCGGCCTGGAGGGCGAGGACACCGATGAGCGGGCGGTCCGGGAGCACGTGAGCCGTACCGTCGACCGGCTCCGCGACGTGCCCGAGCTGGCCGCCGAGATCGCGGCCGGCCGGATCAAGGTGGCCGGCGCCGTCTACGACCTGGACAGCGGGTGGGTCGAGTTCCTCCCGTGATCCCTGAGCACGCTGCCATGATCTCGGATCTGCTGCCGTGATCCACTGATCATGCGAAAAGGCGCCTCCCGGTCGAAACCGGGAGGCGCCTTTGTCGTGCTGCTGAGATCAGCCCTCGAACACGCCGGCGTCGACGAGACGCTTCTCGGTGTCGGCCCAGCCGTGCTCCGGGTTCTTCTCGTGCAGGGTGACCAGCTCCGCGCGGATCTTGGCACCGTGGCCGGCGCCGGTCAGCACGCGGATCTCCTCGACGAAGGCGTCCGAGTCGGTCTTGAGGTGCGCGGTCTTGCCGTTGGTCAGGTTCCGCACGTACGCGAAGCGGCCGTTGGCGAGCGGGATGAGGTACTTGTACTCACCGAGCACGCTGAGGGCGCCACCGCTGCCCTGGCCGGCGCGGACTGATGCGCGGGCGGTCTTTGAAGTGTTGCTCGCCACGGCGGTACTCCTTGAAGGAAATCTGGAAGGCAGAAAAAAGGCCGTGGCAACTCTACACGACGGCCCCGCGACCATACCGTCAGAGCAGGTAAGGCCGTTGGGCAGGGTATGCCACTACGACGGCTCCCATAGTCGATGTTGCGGATTCTCTGGCGCACCATCCGTACCAACCGGCATCATGGGACACGATCAACCGCGGTCGAGGTCGTAGGGGAAGACGCACCTCGGTCTCCGGGAGGTCACCGTGCCAACGTGTGGCGTCGTATACGTCCACTCGACCCCACTCGCCGTGTGCCAGCATGTCGAGTGGGCGATCGCGCGCGTCCTGACCGCGCCGGTCAACCTGCAATGGACCGTGCAACCGGTCGATCCGAGCATGCGCCGAGCCGAGTGCAGCTGGACCGGCCGGGCCGGCACTGGCGCCGAGCTGGCTGCTGCCCTGCGACAGTGGCCCATGATCCGATTCGAGGTAACCGAGGAGCCCAGCCCGGGTGTCGACGGGGAACGGTTCATGCACGTTCCCGGCCGAGGGCTGTTCCACGGGGTCATGGGCGCTTCGGGCGACATCCAGATCGGTGAGGACCGGCTGCGCGCCATCATGTCCTCGGTCCGTGCGCCCGAGGCGCTGTCGCATGCGCTGGAGAAGGCGCTCGGCACCGCGTGGGATGTGGAGCTGGAGCCGTACCGGTACGCCGGCGACGGCGCTCCGGTGACGCTGCTCACCCGGGTCGGCTGACAGTCCTGCTCGACGCGGGCGGGGCAAATCCCCCTGAAGCATGCCCGGAGCACGGTGGCGGTGCGAAGTGGCGACGTTTGTCGTGAACTGGTTCGATGGCGATCGTGAGAAATCTGGCGCGTGCTCTGGTCGTACCCCTGCTGCTGGGTCTGGGGGCGTGCGGCGACGAGCCGGAGCCCGCGGCAGCCCCGCCGGCCACCGCCGGGTCGCGCCCGTCCTCGACGGCCCCGGAGAGCGCGCCGGCCACCCCTGCCGGTGACCCGGCCGCGCGGGCCGCCGAGATCGTGCGCCGTCTCAGCGACGAGGACCTGGCCGGCCAGGTGCTGATGCCGTATGCCTACGGCAGCTCCGCCACCGACGTCGACGAGGACAACGCCCGTGCCAACCAGGGTCTCGGCGGTGTGAACACCCCCGCCGAGCTGATCGCGAAATACCGTCTGGGCGGCCTGATCCTGGTCAGCTTCACCGTCGACGACCCGACCAGCAAGACCAACCCGACCACCAATGTGGAAAACCCGAAACAGGTCCGCGAGCTCACCGCCGGCCTGCAGGACGCGGCGCTGAAGCTGCCGGCCGCCGCGCCCCTGATGATCGGCATGGACCAGGAGTACGGCACGGTGACCCGGGTCACCGACGGTGTGACGGTTCTCCCGTCCGCGATGGCCTTCGGCGCCGCCGGCCGCCCCGAGCTCACCGAGGCGGCCTGGCACGCGGCCGGCCAGGAGATCGCCGCGATGGGCGTCACCGTCGACTTCGCGCCGGTCGCCGACACGCTCAACCCCACCGGCGGCGGGGTGATCGGCTCCCGCTCGTTCGGCAGCGACCCGCGAGCCAACGCCGACCAGGTCGCCGCCGCCGTCCGGGGCCTCCAGTCGGCCGGTGTCGCCGCCGCCCTCAAGCACTTCCCCGGTCACGGCCACACCACCGCCGACAGCCACGACGAGCTGCCGGTCATCGGCCAGAACCGGAAGAAGTGGGAGGAACAGGACCTGCCGCCGTTCGGCTCCGGCATCCGCGAGGGCGCCGGCGTGGTCATGTCCGGCCACCTCGACCTGCAGTCCGTCGACAAGGGCGTGGCCGCCACCTTCTCCCACAAGATCATGACGGAGGTGCTGCGTGGTCAGCTGAAGTTCACCGGCGTCGCCGTCACCGACGCCATGAACATGGCCCCCGCCAAGAAGTGGCCCGCCGGGGAAGCCGCCGTCCGCGCCCTCAACGCCGGCAACGACATGCTGCTCATGCCACCGGACATCGGCGCCGCCCGTGACGGCATCCTGGCCGGCCTCAAGAACGGCAGCCTCAAACGCGAACGCCTCACCGAAGCCGTCACCCGCATCCTCACCCTCAAGTTCCGCACCGCGCAGACCCCGCAGCCGGAACTCTCCGCGATCGGCTCCCCCGCCAGCCAGCAGGCCGTCACCGCCCTCGACGCGGCAGCCGTCACCGTCCTTCGCGGCCGCTGTTCCGGCCCCCTCGCCGACGGCCCGGTCTCGGTCACCGCCCCCGCCAACCGCGAGGTCGCCCGGGTCAACCTGGTCAAGGCGCTGCAGGAGGCCGGCGTCCAGGTCCAGTCCTCCGGCGGCGCCGTCATCCGCCTCGTCGGTTACGGCGACCAGCGCGTCGACCTCGACGACACCGCGGCGATCACCGTCATGATGGACTCACCCGGCCTGCTCGCCCAGGCCACCACGCCGACCCTCGTCGCCACGTACTCGTCCAGCAAACTGTCGATGACCGCCCTGGCCGCAGTCATCGCGGGAAAGGCGAAGGCGCCCGGCCGGTCACCCATCGCGGTCGGCAAACTGCCCCGGAGCGCTTGCGCCAAATAGCGGGGGTACGGGTCACCCCGCCCCAACCGCACCATCGCCCGTTCCGGGCCTGCCCCGCGACGCCGACCGAACCAGCAGCCGAGTTCCCGTGGGCAGCAGCGTCTCGTGGCAGCTCTGGAAGCCGGCCGGACGGGTTGGTAAGGGCGTGGGAGGGCTTCAGGTGGGTCTCGCGGCGGCTCTGGGAGCCGGCTGGGGTGAGGGGCGCGCCTGGGTGGGGGTGAGGAGGCGGGCGTGGTGGGGCGGTGGGCGGCGGATTCAGCCCGGCGGGCGCGTTTCGGCCGGGACCGGCTGGGGCGTCGCGTGGTGGTTCGGGGCGGCGCTTGTTCGGCGGGAGGTGTGGCCGTACCCCCTGATGTGGTTCCGCCGTTCCCCGGGGTCGTTGATGGACGCCCGGGGACCGGCAGGGGGATCAGGCGCGGGTGAAGACGAGGGCCACGTTGTGGCCGCCGAAGCCGAACGAGTTGTTCATCGCCGCCTGGATGTCGGCGGACCGTGCCTTGTGGGCCGCCACCTCCAGGTCGAGGCGCTCGTCGGGGTCGTCGAGGTTGATGGTCGGAGGGATGATGCCGTCCCGGAGGGCCAGGATCGCCGCGATCGACTCCAGCGCGCCGGCCGCGCCGAGAAGGTGGCCGGTCATCGACTTGGTCGAGGTGAGGATCGGGTGGCTGCCGATGGCGGCGCGGATGCCCTTGATCTCGCCCATGTCACCGACCGGGGTCGAGGTGGCGTGCGCGTTCACGTGGTGGATGTCGGAGCCGGTCAGACCGGCGTCCTCGATCGCCATCCGCATGGCACGGATGCCGCCGCGGCACTCCGGGTCGGGCTGGACGATGTCGTATCCGTCCGAGGTGACGCCGGCGCCGGCGAGACGCGCGTAGATCGTGGCGCCACGTGCGATCGCGTGGTCCGCGCGTTCCAGGATCAGCGCGCCGGCGCCCTCGCCGAGGACGAAGCCGTCGCGGCCCTTGTCCCACGGGCGGGAGGCGCGCTCCGGCTCGTCGTTGCGGGTCGACATGGCCCGCATCGAGGCGAAGCCGGCGATGGGCAGCTGGTGGATGACGGCCTCGGTGCTGCCGGCCACCACCACGTCGGCGCGGCCGAGCCGGATCAGGTCGAGACCGAGCGCGACCGCCTCGGCGCCCGTGGCGCAGGCGCTGGCCATCGCGCGGACGCCGGCCCGTGCCTGGAGTTCGAGCCCGATGTGCGCGGCGGGGCCGTTCGGCATGAGCATCGGCACGGTGTGCGGGCTGACCCGCCGCGGGCCGTGCTGCTCGAGGATGTCGTCCTGGTCGAGAAGGGTGATCGCGCCCCCGATGCCGCTGCCGAAGCTGACGGCGAGACGCTCACGGTCGAGGTCGGTGTCGGCGAGACCGGAGTCGGCCCACGCCTCCTTGGCCGCGATCACGGCCATGGCCTCGGACCGGTCCATCCGGCGCAGCCGGACCCGTTCGATGACCTCGGACGGGTCGACCGCGAGCTGCGCGGCGATCCGCACCGGGAGGGAACCGGCCCACTCCTGGGTGAGGTGACCCACCCCGGAGCGGCCGGCGAGCATGGCGTCCCAGGTGGACGCGACGTCCCCGCCAAGCGGGGTCGTCGCGCCGAGCCCGGTGACGACGACGTCTACGTTGCTCATGTCAGTGGTTCGCCTCGATGTAGTTGACGGCGTCGCCGACGGTCTTGAGGTTCTGCACCTCGTTGTCCGGGATCTTGACGCCGAACTTCTCCTCGGCGGCCACCACGACCTCGACCATGGAGAGCGAGTCGACGTCCAGGTCGTCGGTGAAGGACTTCTCCTCGGCGACGTCGTCCGGGTTCACCCCGGCGACCTCCTCGAGGATTTCTCCGAGGCCGGAGGTGATCTCTGCGCGAGTAGCCATTGTGGGAATCTTTCCTCTCGATGGTGCGGACTTGCGACGGTCAGGTGAAGCCCGCCTTACGGGCAGCGGACGACCTGGCCGGCGTAGGTGAGGCCGCCGCCGAAGCCGAAGAGCAGCACGGGCGCCCCGGAGGGCAGCTCCCCGCGCTCGATCAGCTTGGACAGGGCCAGGGGGACGCTCGCGGCGGACGTGTTGCCCGACTCGACGAGGTCCTTGGCGACGATCGCCTCCGGGCTCAGGCCGAGCCGCTTGACGATGCCGTCGATGATCCGGGTGTTGGCCTGGTGCGGGACGAAGGCGGCCAGCTCGGACGGGGCGATCCCGGCCTTCTCGCAGACCTCGATCGCGAACGGCGCGAGAGCGGTGGTGGCCCAGCGGAACACCGCCTGGCCCTCCTGCTTGATGTAGGGCTGCCACCCGGCGATCTTGAGGGCCTCGCCCTTCTCCGGGGTGGAGCCCCAGACCACCGGGCCGATCCCGGCAGGCTCTCCGTCCGGCACGGCGGTCAGGACCGCCGCTCCCGCGCCGTCGCCGAAGAGCACCGCGGTCGTACGGTCGGACCAGTCGGTGATGTCGGACAGCTTCTCCGCGCCGATCACCAGGGCGTTGCGGGAGGCCCCGGCCCGGATCGCGTGGTCGCCGGTGGCGAGCGCGTAGGAGAACCCGGAACAGGCGGTGTTGACGTCGAACGCGCCGGGGGCGTTGATCCCGAGGCGATCCGCGACACGGGTCGCCACGTTGGGGCAGCGGTCGATCGCCGAGCAGGTCGCCACGATGACCAGGTCGATGTCGGAGGCGGTGAGCCCGGAGGTGGCCAGCGCCTTCTCGGCCGCGAAGGTGGCCATGTCGGCGACCGACTCGCCGTCGGCGACCCGTCGCTCGGCGATGCCGACCCGGTCCCGGATCCACGCGTCGTTGGTGTCCAGAGTGCTGGCCAGGTCGTCATTGGTGATCACCCGTGACGGCTGGTAGTGGCCCATCGCGAGGATGCGGGAACCCGCGGTCATCGTGCGTCTCCTTCGGTGCGGGCGATCAGATCGAGGGCGGCCGGCAGGTCGTCCGGGGTGTTGAGCGTGACGATCTCGGGGGCGCCGTCGCCCTTGAGCTCCCGCTTGACCAGGCCGGCGAGGGTGCCGGCGGGGGGCAGCTCGATGACGCCGGTGACGCCGAGGTCTTTCAGGGCCCGCATGCACAGGTCCCATCGGACCGGCGCGGTGACCTGGCGGATCAGGCGCTGCAGCATCTCGGCGCCGGCGGTGACGGCGGTGCCGTCCAGGTTCGACAGGAGCCGGCGGGCCGGGTCGTGCACGGTGACGCCGCTCGCGGCGGCGGCCAGCGCGGTCTCGGCGGGCGCCATGAAGGGCGTGTGGAAGGCGCCGGCCACCGCGAGCGCGATCACCCGGACCTTGGCCGGCGGCGCGGCGGCGAACTCGGCGAGCGCGGGCAGCGAGCCGGCGGCGACGATCTGGCCGGCGCCGTTGCGGTTGGCCGGGAACAGGCCGTGCTTCTCGATGGTGGCGACCACCTCGTCCGGCTCGCCGCCGAGCACGGCGCTCATGCCGGTGTCCTCGAGGGCGCAGGCGGCGGCCATCTCCCGGCCCCGGATCCCGGCCAGGGTGATCGCGTCGCCGGCGGTGAACACGCCGGCCAGGGCGGTGGCGGCCAGCTCGCCGACGCTGTGCCCGGCGATCACGCCGGCCCGCTCCAGGGGCAGCTGCTCACCGGCCAGCAGGGCGGCGGCCACCAGCAGAGGCTGGGTGCGCGCCGTGTCCTTGATCTCCTCGGCGTCGGCGCGGGTCCCGAGGTGCAGCAGGTCGACGCCGGCGAGGGCGGACCACTCGGTCAGGCGGGCCTCGGCGTGCGGGAGATCGAGCCAGGGGGTGAGGAAGCCGGGCTTCTGGGAACCCTGGCCGGGTGAGAGTACGGCGAGCACGTCCTCGACTCTTCCGGATCCAGCGGCTTTCCGGGGTAGCCGGGCACGACCAAACCCTACGACCAGCGTTGTAGGGTTCCTACAAAACAGAGGTGTTCTTGGGTCACTTCAGCCACATTTATACCTCCTCTGATCGTGTCGAATAGTGAGAGATCCCGGTCACGTTGCCGGGTCCAGACGGCCGATGGTGAGCGCCAGGCGCAGGGTGAAGGCGTCCCGGCCGTCCAGGGGGGAGAGCCCGGCGACCTCCGCGACCCGCCGCAGGCGGTAACGGACCGTGTTCGGATGTACGTAGAGCTCGCGGGCCGCGCTCTCCAGCACGCTGCCCGAGGCGAAGAACGCGTCGAGGGTCTCCAGCAGTCCGCTCCCGGCCCGGGCCAGTGCTCCGAAGACGTCGTGCCGCAGCTTGCGCCGGGCGTCCATGTCGCCGGAGAGCACCCGCTCGGGCAGCAGGTCGTCGGCGGCCACCGGGGACGGCGCACCGGGCCAGGCCGGCGCCGCGCGGAAACCGGCCAGCGCGGCCCGCGCCGACTCGGTGGCCTGGTCCAGTGACGGCACCGCCGGGCCGACCACCACCGGGCCCTCGCCGAACCCGCTGCCCAGCGCGGACGCGGCGGCGACCGGGTCGGTGGCCCCGCCGACCACCACGACCAGACGGTCGCCGTGCACCCCGGCGATCACCTCGAGACGCGCCCGCCGTGCGGCCCGGTAGACGGCGTGCAGCACCGGCGTGATGTCCCCGCCGGGGGAGCGGCCCACCACCACCGCGACCGGCGGGGCGTCCGCCCAGCCCAGCGCGGCCGCCCGGCTGGCCAGCACGTCGGAGGAGTCACCTCGCAGCAGCGCGTCCACCAGCAGGGCCTGCAGGCGGGCGTCCCAGGCGCCGCGGGACTCGGCGGCCCGGGCGTAGACCCGCGCGGCTGAGAAGGCGATCTCCCGGGAGAACCGCAGGATGGCCTGGATCAGCGCCTGCTGCTCGCCGGACTCGGCGTACCCGGGCACCTCGGCCTCGGCCACGTCGACGGTCACTTTGATCATCTCGACCGTGTGGGTGAGCGTGATCACCCGGGCCAGCGCGCGGGGTGCCGCGGCGAACACCTCGTCGGAGATCTCGGTGCTGGCCGCGACCGTCCCGCCGGACCGCAACCACTCGACCAGAGATCGAACACCCGCCTGTGCGACGAGCATCACCCAGGAACGTTGGTCGGCCGGGAGTGCCCGGAACCAGGGGAGGGTTTCGTCCATACGCGCGACCGCCGCGCTGGCCAGGCTGCCGGCCTGCCGCTCGATGCGGCGCAGAGTGCCCGGGGCCAGGGGTTTCGCCGGGTTATCCGGCCTGCCCTCGGCCGGTGTGCCGGTGTCGGTGTCTGCCACGGGCACAGGGTTGCACGCCGCGGCGCGGGCCGCCCGGTTGCCTCCGAGTGGGTGACATATGACGGAAATGCGGCTGGTGAGGTTTTTGAGGGCTTTTGATGACATTTGACCGGCGTAGCGGTGCGCCTCTCCCGCGATTTCGGTCGGTGACCTGGCATCGTGTCGGACGGCGGTCCGACCGGGGGTTAACACCGGACGTCATGGTGCCGATGAAGAGTCGGTGCCGGGAAGCCGGCGCCCAGCGCACGGATCGAGGAGGCGAGATGATGGAACGGGACGACGCGTTCGCGTGCTCCGAAAGGGATCCCGCCCTCGACGATTCGCCGGCAACCCCGCCGGCCGACGAGGAGCTGATCGTGGACCCGGGCACCGGACGGGTCGGATGCCGCACCGAGCTGCGCGGGTGGGCCGGAGCGCACCTGCACGGCGCGGTCCGCCCCCGCAGGCGTGCCGCCGGCCGCGGCCGTCCCCCCGGCCGCTGGTGCTGAGCCTGCCCCGTACGGGTGAGTGACGGGCGCGTTTCCGCGATCGGACGGGGCCGGACTGGTCAGGTTGGCGTGGTGGACGACAAGAGACGGCAGATCCTGGATCAGGCGCTCGCGCTGGTGGACGAGCGCGGGCTGGCGGCCATGTCGATGCGGGCCGTGGCGGAACGCGTGGGGCTCACCTCGATGGCGCTCTACCCGTACGTCGGGGGCAAGGACGCCCTCCTCGACGGCCTGGTCGACCTGCTGCACCTGGAACTCGGTGGTTATGTCGGCGGGAACCCGGCGGACCTGGACTGGCGGCACCGGCTGTCCGCGCTGGGCCGGGCCGTGCGCGCCCTGGCCCGCGCCCACCCGAGCGCCTTCCCGCTGCTGCTGAACCGGTCGGCCGCCGGGCCCTCGGCCTCCTGGCTGGCCTCGGCGCTCCAGGGCATCCTGGCCGACGCCGGCGTGCCGGCCTCCGAGGTGCCCCGCCAGGCCCGGCTGATCTGCGCGTTCCTTCTCGGGTACACCACCGGCGAGGTCACCGGCGGCCTGCCCGGATCGTCCCCGGAAATGCTCGAGGGCGCCGCCGAGTTCGACGCCGACCTGGAAGACCTGATCGGTATGGTCGAGAACTCAGCGACGCCCCGGACGAGCGTGGAACAGCCGGACGACGTCAGACGCGCCGGCGGATGAGGAACGCCATCCCGGCCAGCCCGGTCAGGATGACCAGCAGCACCGCCCCGTTGAGCAGGAACAGCCGGCGGAACTCGGCCAGCGCCTGGCTGACCTCCTCCATCGGATTGACCCGGTCCACCGCGAGGTCGGTGCCGACGCCGCCACCGATACCGCCGTGCACCACGTCCGGCTTGATCTCCAGCGGTGCGCCGCCCATGCGCAGCGACTCGGGCATGGAGAGCCGGCCGTAGAACCAGGCCTCGGTCTGCTTGCCGCCGGCCGGCTGCTTCGCCGGCCGATGTGCCCGCGGACCACCCTGGGCCAGCGGGTACAGGTGGTAGAGCTGGCTCGGTGCGTCCTTGACCAGCAGGGTCAACGTGTATTTCGGGCCCAGCTGGGCCGCTTTCGGCGCCGAACTCGACGACGACGCCGACGCCAGCCAGTCCACCTCGCTGGTCAGCATCTGGAACAGCCGAGGCCGCTCGTCCTGTCGGACCAGGACGGTCTCCTCGATACCGTTGCCGACGAGCTGCAACGCATCCGCTTTCGGAGGCGCTTTCGGCGCGGCCTGTGCCGCCCCCGGCGCCCCTCCCAATGTCAATGCCAGCGCGACGACTGCTCCCGCAGCCGCCGTCACCAGCCTGGTGATCGCCCCCCGCACCATCCGACCTCCCCGCCTGTGGATGGACATGGCCCACTCAACCCGCTGCTCGTGCCCGGCGGTGGAACCGGAGTCACGGCCACAGGTCTCCAGCCTCCCTGGGCGCCGCCCCGCTCGCATCTCGAGGCGGGGTGAATTGGAGCCATGTGGGGATGACCGCGGAGACGGGAACGGCCGTTGATCAGCCGCCGAATAGTACCCACTCCGCGCAATAGGCGGGGGTGGTGGTCACCCTGGTGACGGAGAGCGTCACCGCATTCGACGACCGGCTGTGGCGCGCCGGCCGTCGAATGCGGTAAGCGCCTCAGAGACGCGCTCTAGCAGCGGAAATGCGCGCCAGCGTGCGCTCGCGGCCGAGCAGTTCGATCGACTCGAAAAGCGGCAGGCCGATGGTGCGGCCGGTCACCGCCACCCGTACCGGCGCCTGGGTCTTTCCCAATTTGAGACCTCGCGCCTCACCGACCGCCTCGAGTGTCGCCTTCAGCGTTTCGGCGGACCAGTCGGTCAGGGCGCCGAAGGCGTCCGCGGTGGCGTCGAGGATCTCCGCGGCGCCGTCCTTCATGGCCTTCGCCCAGGACGCCTCGTCGTGGACCGGCTCGTCCAGGAAGAGGAAGTCGACATTTTCCACAATCTCGGACAAGACCGCGATCCGGGTCTGCGCGAGCGGGGCGATGGTGGTGAACGTCTCGGCGTCGAATTTCGCCGGATCCCACGGCGGGGCCGGGATCGTCTCGGTGCCGGTCAGCCACGGCGCGCAGACCTGGGTGAACTCGCTCGGGGTGAGCGCCCGGATGTACTCGCCGTTGAACGCCCGCAGCTTCTTCACGTCGAAGAACGCCGGCGCGTGGTTGACCTCCTCGATCCGATACTCCTCCTCGATCACCGACCACGGGACGATCTCGCGGTCGCCGGTCGGGGACCAGCCGAGCAGCATCAGGTAGTTGCGCATGGCGGCGGCCAGGTAACCCTCGTCCCGATACGACTCGAGGGCGACCTTGTCGCGGCGCTTCGACAGTTTCTGCCGTTTCTCGTTGACCAGGACCGGCACGTGGCCCCAGACCGGCGGCGTCGCGCCCAGCGCCTCCCACAGCAGCTGCTGTTTCGGCGTGTTGGGCAGGTGCTCCTCGGCGCGGAACACGTGGTTGATCCCCATGCTGAGGTCGTCGACCACGTTGGCCAGCAGGAACACCGCCGAGCCGTCGCTGCGGGCGATGACGAAGTCCTCGATCAGCCGGTTCTCGAAGGTCGGCTTGCCGCGCACCAGGTCCTCGACCACGGTCTCGCCCTCGTCCGGCGTCCGGAAGCGCAGCGCCCGGCCCTCGCCCGGCCCCAGCGCCCGGTCGCGGCAGAAGCCGTCGTAGCCGGTGTGCTTGTTGCCCGAGCGGGCCACCACGTCGTCGCGGGTGCAGTCGCAGTAGTACGCCTTGCCCTCGCCGTAGAGACGGGTCGCTGCGGCGGTGTGGTCGGCCGCGTAGGACGACTGGAAGTGCGGGCCCTCATACGTCCCGCGCTCGATGCCGATCCAGTCGAGCGCCGAGATGATGCCCTCGGTCCACTCGGGCCGGTTGCGGGCCGCGTCGGTGTCCTCGATCCGGAGCACGAAGACACCGCCGTGCTGCTGGGCGTAGATCCAGTTCTGCAGGGCGGTGCGGGCGCCGCCGACGTGGAACATGCCGGTCGGTGAGGGTGCGAAACGTACGCGAACAGTCACCGCCCCAGACTACCGACCGACCGCCTCACACGGTGAAGCGCCCGACCAGGCCGGTGAGACGCTGCGCGGTGGCGGTCAGCTCGTCGGCCGCCCGGTGCGACTCCGCCACCGAGTCCCGCGTGCTGCGCATCGCGCCGTTCACCGTACCGATGCCGTCGGCGATGTCCCGGCTGCCGCCGGCCGCCTCGGAGATGTTGCGGGCCATCTCGGCGGTTGTCGCGGCCTGCTCCTCGACCGCCGTCGCGATCGCCGTCTGATAGTCGTTGACCTGGGCGATCCGCGCCGAGATCGCGTCGATCGCGGTGACCGCGCGGGCCGTGTCGGCCTCGATCGCGGCGACCCGGCCGGTGACGTCCTCGGTCGCCCGGGCGGTCTCCTGGGCCAGCTCCTTGACCTCGCCGGCGACCACCGCGAAACCCTTGCCGGTCTCGCCCGCGCGGGCCGCCTCGATGGTGGCGTTCAGGGCCAGCAGGTTGGTCTGCTCGGCGATGGTCGCGATCAGCTGCACCACGTCGGTGATCTTCGCGGTCGAGGCCCGCAGCTCGGCGATGACGTCCGCGGCCGCCGCGGTCAGTCCCACCCCGTCCCGCCCGGCCTGCGCCGCCTCCTGGGCGTTGTGCGAGATCTCGGCGATCGACGCGCCCATCTCCTCGGCGCCGGCCGCCACCGTCGCCACCACGTGCGACACGCTCTCCGCCGAGGCGCTCACCGTGTCGGCCCGGCCGGCCGCGGTGTCCGCGGCGGCCGACATCGCGCCGCCGGTGGCCGTCACCCGCCGGGCCGTGCCGGCCACCTCGTCGGAGGCGCCGGTCACCTCCTGCATCACCGTGCGCAGCTCGGTCACCGCGGTGTCGAGCGCGGTCGCGGCCTCGCCGATCTCGTCGCGTCCCCGATCGGCGATCCGCACCGTGAGGTCGTGGTTGGCGAGCCGGGTCAGCGCCCCGGTCAGCCCGGCCATCCGGCGTGAGATCCGGAACGCCTGCAGGTACGCCGCGGCGGCCCCGGCCACCGCCAGCAGCACCGCGGCGATGACGAACGACGTCAGCATCGTGCTGCGCCCGTCCCGGACCGCGGTGACCGCGGCGTCGGCGTCGGCGTCGTAGCCACCCAGAGCCACCGCCCACTGGTACGGCGCATAGAACGCGACAGTGGTGGTGGTGTCGCCCGCGGGCGCCCCGGCCGACCCGGGTAGCTGGTACTCGGCCTGCCAGGTGGCGTCGCCGGCCAGTTCCGTGGCCTTGGTGACGATCTCCTCGACGTACTTCGTGCCGGCGGCGTCGGTGGCGTCGAGCACGGTCTGTCCCGCGGCGCCGGAGATGCTGGAGGCGACGATCCGGCCCCGGTCGGCGGCGGCCGTGCTGTAGATCGAGACCCAGCCGTTCTTCTGGATCTTCATGGCGCTGATCGTCGCGGTCAGGTTGACCAGGGCCTCGGCCTGCGGCACCCCGACGTAGAGCGCGCCGATCACCGCGCCGGCCGCGTTCTTGATCGGGTCGTAGACGGACACGAACGGCGTGCCGACCACCAGCGCGACGCCGCGGTACTGCTTGCCGTCCTTGATCGAGGCGGCCACCGCGTTCGGTTTGCCGTCCGCGCTGGCCGGGATGTACGTCCCGATCGCCCGGGTGCCCTTCGCCGACTTCACGGTCGTGCCGACCCGCAGCAGGTCGCCGTCCGCGTTCATCCGCTGGAAGACGGTGATCGTCGCCCCGGACAGCCGTTTCGTGTCGTCGACGAACGGTGTGGTGCGTTTCAGGTCGGTGTTCTGCCCGAGCCAGGCGCCGCCGATCTCGACCCGGGGCAGGCTGACCGTCGTGGTCGCCTGGTTCACCTGGTTCACGGCGGTCCACGTGACCCGTTCGCTGCCGAACCGCATGCCGCCGTTCTGCGCGAGGAACGCCGAGGCGCTGGCCATGCTCCGGTCCATGCCCTGCTGGATCTCGTCGCCGACGGTCCGCACCAGAGCGCTGACGTCGGTGGCGCTCTGGGTCAGCGCCGCGGTGTTCTGCCGCAGCACCTCCCGCTCGGTGTTGTCGGCGAACCGGCCGCTCTGCCAGGCGCCCACGGCGACCAGTACGAGCGCGGTCACCAGGACACTGCCCAGGCCGAGCAGGAGCAGTTTGTGCCTCATCCGGAATCCCACCCCTGGATCATTGCGCCGCTACCACCGGGCTGCCCGCTCGTTGCCGTTTTCAATGGGCAGCTCGATGTGACGAGGTGGGAACGATGGGCAAGATCGTGGCGGTGGAGTACATGACCCTCGACGGCGTTTTCGAGGAGCCGGTCTGGAGCGGGCCGTACTTCAACGACGAGCTCGGCGCGTGGCAGGCCGACAACCTGCGGGAGGCCGACGCGCTGCTGCTCGGTCGCAAGACCTACGAGGGACTCAAGGCGGTCTGGCCGCGGATGGCCTCCGAGACCGGTGACTTCGGCGCCAAGATGAACGGGATGCCCAAGTACGTGGCCACCCGGACGCTCACCGAGCCGGAGTGGAACGCCACCTTCCTCGAGGGCGACGTGGTCGAGGCGGTGGCGAAGCTCAAGACCGGCTCGGAGACGCTGATGCTCAACGGCAGCGGGAGCCTCTTCAACCTGCTGACCGAACACAAGCTGATCGACGAGTACCGGCTGATGATCTACCCGGTGGTGGCCGGCGAAGGCCGCCCGCTCTGGGAGCCCGGGGCGGCGGTCACGCTGGCGCACAACGGCAGCTGGCGCTCGGCCACCGGTGTCGAGGTCATCGGCTACGTGCCCGCCTGAGACACCGCGAGGGGGGGCCGGATCGGCCCCCCTCGGCAGTTGCCTCCTACGATCGCGTCCCTACGAGTCGCCGCCGGTCTCGCCCACCGGCGCGGCGTTGACGTCGTCGATCGCATACTTCTTGGCGGCCTCGGCCGGCACGTGCGCCGGAACCTGGCCCCGCAGTGCCAGCTCGCGCAGCGTCGCCACGGTCACCGACTCGCCGTCCACGTGGAAGTGGCGGCGCAGCGCGTGCCGGGTGTCGCTCATGCCGAAGCCGTCGGTGCCCAGCGAGGTGTAGCCGTTCGGCACCCACCGGCTGATCAGGTCCGGTACGGCCCGCATCCAGTCGCTGACCGCGACCGACGGGCCCTCGGTGGCCTCCAGTTTCTGCTGGATGTACGGCTTGCGCGGCGCGTCGCTCGGGTGGAGCAGGTTGTGCTCCTCCGCCTCGATCGCGTCGCGGCGCAGCTCGGTCCACGAGGTGACCGACCACACGTCGGCGCTGACGCCCCAGTCCTGGGCGAGCAGCTCCTGCGCCTTGAGCGCCCACCGCATGCCGGTGCCGGAGGCCAGCAGCTGCGCCTTCGGTCCGTCCTTCTGCGGGCTCTCGCTGAACCGGTAGATGCCCTTGAGCAGGCCCTCGGTGTCGAGGTCCGCCGGCTCGGCGGGCTGGATGGCCGGCTCGTTGTAGATGGTGAGGTAGTAGAAGATGTTCTCCTGCTTCTCCCCGTACATCCGGTGCAGGCCGTGCTCCATGATGTGCGCGATCTCGAACCCGAACGCGGGGTCGTAGGAGACCACCGCCGGGTTCGTCGCCGCGATCAGCAGCGAGTGCCCGTCCTCGTGCTGCAGGCCCTCACCGTTGAGCGTGGTCCGGCCGGCGGTGGCGCCGAGCAGGAAGCCACGGGTCATCTGGTCGGCGGCCGCCCACAGCTCGTCGGCGGTGCGCTGGAACCCGAACATCGAGTAGAAGATGTACAGCGGGATCATCGGCTCGTCGTGCGTCGCATACGACGTGCCGGCCGCGATGAAGCTCGCCGTGGAGCCCGCCTCGTTGATGCCCTCGTGCAGGATCTGGCCGTTCGTGGCCTCCTTGTACGACAGGAACAGCTCCCGGTCGACGGAGGTGTAGGTCTGGCCGTGCGGCGAGTAGATCTTCTTGGTCGGGAAGAGCGAGTCCATGCCGAAGGTACGGGCCTCGTCCGGGATGATCGGCACCCAGCGGGCCCCGAACTCCTTGTCCTTCATGAGGTCCTTGAGCAGGCGGACGAAGGCCATCGTGGTGGCGACCTTCTGCTTGCCGCTGCCGCCCTTGAGGCCGCTGAACGCCTTCGAGTCCGGGATCGCCAGCGACTTCGGCTTGGTCCGCCGGCTCGGGATCGAGCCGCCCAGCTCACGACGGCGCTCCATCATGTACTCGTACTCGTCGGACTTCTCACCGGGGTGGAAGTACGGCGGAAGGTACGGGTTCTCCTCGAGCTGCTTGTCGCTGATGTCGAGGTAGAGCCGGTCCCGGAAGCCCTTGAGGTCGTCCAGGGTCAGCTTCTTCATCTGGTGCGTGGCGTTACGGGCCTCGAAGTGCGACCCCAGCGTCCAGCCCTTGACGGTCTTGGCCAGGATCACGGTCGGCTGGCCGGTGTGCTCGGAGGCCGCCTTGTAGGCCGCGTAGAGCTTGCGGTAGTCGTGGCCGCCGCGCTTGAGGTTCCAGATCTCGTCGTCGGTCATGCCCTCGACGAGCTTGCGGGTGCGCGGGTCACGGCCGAAGAAGTGCTCCCGCACGTACAGCCCGGACTCGCCCTTGTAGGTCTGGTAGTCGCCGTCGGGCGTCACGTTCATCAGGTTGACCAGCGCGCCGTCGGTGTCGGCGGCGAGCAGCGAGTCCCACTCGCGGCCCCAGACGACCTTGATCACGTTCCACCCGGCGCCGCGGAAGAAGGCCTCCAGCTCCTGGATGACCTTGCCGTTGCCGCGCACCGGGCCGTCGAGACGCTGCAGGTTGCAGTTGATCACGAAGGTGAGGTTGTCGAGCTCCTCGCGGGCGGCCAGGCCGATCGCGCCGAGCGACTCGACCTCGTCCATCTCGCCGTCGCCGAGGAACGCCCAGACGTTCTGCTGGCTGGTGTCCTTGATCCCGCGGTTGTGCAGGTACCGGTTGTACCGGGCCTGGTAGATCGCGTTCAGCGGGCCGAGGCCCATGCTGACCGTCGGGAACTCCCAGAAGTCCGGCATGAGGCGCGGATGGGGGTACGACGGGAGGCCGCCACCCGGGTGCGACAGCTCCTGCCGGAAACCGTCCAGCTGGTGGGTGGTGAGCCGGCCCTCCAGGAACGCCCGCGCATACATGCCGGGGGAGGCGTGGCCCTGGTAGAAGATGTGGTCGCCACCGCCGGGATGGTCCTTGCCCCGGAAGAAGTGGTTCATGCCGACCTCGTAGAGGCTGGCGCTCGACGCGTAGGTCGAGATGTGCCCGCCGACGCCGATCTCCGGCCGCTGCGCGCGGTGCACCAGCATCGCCGCGTTCCACCGGATGTAGGCCCGGATCCGCCGCTCGACGAACTCGTCACCCGGGAACCAGGGCTCACGCTCCGGCGGGATGGTGTTGATGTAGTCCGTGGACGTCAGTGGCGGCACGCCGACCTGTCGCTCCCGGGCCCGCTCCAGCAGGCGCAACATCACATAACGGGCTCTTTTCGCGCCGCGTTCGTCGATGACTCCGTTGAGCGACTCGACCCATTCGTTGGTCTCTTCAGGGTCGATGTCGGGAAGCTGGCTCGGCAGGCCATCGCTGATCACCGGGCGCTTGCGCTCCGTGGCCACAGGCAATCCTCTAGGTGTGAGTGTCGGAGTCCGGGCGACCCTTGGTGGCGAATCGCGCGGAGTAGGCCTCCATCCTGCCCCCTTACGGTGTGCGTCGTCACGTCTACCCGGTGTCTCAGCGATGCTCGACACACGTACTGACCAGTAACTTTGTGCGGGGGCCTCCGGCCTCAGCCTTCCAGGAAGGAGAAACGCACCTGCCGGATCGGGTTGTCGCCGTTGGTGTCCACCAGGCAGATCGACTGCCACGTGCCGAGCGCGATCTGGCCGTTGATCACCGGCAACGTGGCGTACGGCGCGATCCACGCCGGAAGCACGTGATCGCGGCCGTGGCCCCGCGAGCCGTGCCGGTGCTGCCACTTGTCCTCGGTCGGCAGCAGCTCGTCGATCGCCGTCAGCAGGTCGTCGTCGGAGCCCGCCCCGGTCTCGATGATCGCCACCCCGGCGGTCGCGTGCGGCACGAAGACGTTCAGCAGGCCGTCCCTCTCGGACTGGACGAACGACGCCGCCTCGCGGGTGATGTCCACGACAGCGGGGGAGCCGCCGGTCCGTACGGTGATCAGTTCGGTGCGCATCCGCCGAGCCTATGTGTACAGATCGAGCAGCAGGAACACGGAGGCGACGCCGGCCAGCCAGCACACGCACTGCGCCAGGCGCACGACGGCGCACCACAAGATCATGTCGTCGAGTACACCACCGGGTGACGGCCCGTGTGTCCCAGATCGATCGTTCTCGCAGTGGCATCACCGGCCGCGGTCGGGAATGCTGAATTGCGTGACCACTCCGCAAAGCCTCGACGAGCGGTTCCGCGATGCGGTTTCGGCCCTTCGACCACCGGAGTCCGGGCGTGCCCCCGGTGATCCGGTCCGCGACGGCGCCGGCCTCACCGGCGCCCTCGCCCGGGAGCTCTTCGACGCCCAGCTGACCAGCCGCCACCTCGACCTCGCCGCGCGCTGGCTGCGCAGCTTCAACGAGGGCTTCCACACCGGCGGGTCGTCCGGCCACGAGGGCAACGCCGCGGTCGCCGCGGCGCTGCGCGGCGACGACCCGGCACTGCTGCACCATCGTTCGGCGGCCTTCTATTGCGTACGGGCCACCGCCCACCCCGGCGCCGCCGGTGACGACCCGGCCCGCCGCCTCGACGAGGCCGCCCGTGACGTGCTGCGTGGTGTCGTCGCCTCGGTCCGCGACCCGATCACCGGCGGCCGCGACAAGATCTTCGGCAATCCCGCTCTGCACCTCATCCCGGCGCTCTCCTCCTCGGGCGGCCACCTGCCCCGCGCCGTCGGCCTGGCCCACGCCCTCGGCCGGTCCGCGCCCGGTCCATCGGCGTCCCGTCCCTCCGCGCCCGGTCTTTCCGCGCCCGGTCTTTCCGCGCCTGGTCTTTCCGCGCCCGGTCCATCGGCGTCCCGTCCCTCCGCGCCCGGTCTTTCCGCGCCCGGTCCGTCCGCCTCCGGCGGCTCACCGTGGCCCGAGGACGCCGTCGTGGCCGCCTCCTTCGGCGACGGCGGGGCGGGCGGCGCCGGGGCCACCGCGGCCCTGCACGCGGCCGGCCGTCTCGCGCTGGCCGGCCAGCCGGTGCCGCTCCTGCTGATCTGCGAGGACAACACCCCCGGCCGGCCCGGCGCCGACGGGTGGACCGGCGCGGCCCTGCGTGGCCGGCCCGGCGTGCGGTACACGTACGCCGACGGGTGTGATCTGGCTGCGGCGTACGACGCCGCGGTCGAGGCCGTGGCCTTCGTCCGCGCCGAGCGCCGCCCCGCCGTCCTGCACCTGTCCACCGTGCTCCTGCTCGGCAGCCCCGGCGACCCGGAGCCCGGCGACGGCCTGGACCGTGACCCCCTGATCAGCGCCGCCCGGCTGCTCGTCGAGGCGGGGCTCTACGGGCCGGACGAGGTGATCACCCGTTACGACGAGATCGGCTGGCAGGTCCGCAAAGCCGCCGAGGAGGTGCTCGGCGAGCCCAAGCTCACCTCCGCCGCCGAGGTCGTCGCCTCGCTCGCGGCCCGCCGCCCGCTGCGCGTCGCGCACGCCGTCACCGAGACCGCCGGCCGGGCCCTCGGCGCCGGCGCGCCCGGACGGCTGCGCGCCTTCGACGGCCGGCTCCCCGAGGACGCCGGGCCGATGACCCTCGCCCAGACCATCACCGCCACCCTCACCGACGCCCTCGCGGCCCAGCCCGGCCTGCTCGTCTTCGGACCCGCCACCACCCGCGGCGGCCGCCACGGCGTCACCACCGGGCTCGCCGCCCACGACCCCGAGCGGGTCTTCGACAGCCCGCCCGACCCCGCCACGATCCTCGGGCTGGCCGCCGGCGCCGGACTGGCCGGCCTGCTCCCCGTCCCCGAGCTGGACGGTCTCGCCGCCCTGCACGGCGCGGCCGAGCAACTGCGCGCCGAGGCGGCCGGCATGGCGTACCTGTCGGCCGGCGCCTACCGCAACCCGCTCGTGCTGCGCGTGCCCGGGCTCGCCCAGCCGTACGGCATCGGGGGCCACCTCGCCAACGACAACACCGTCGCCGCGCTCCGGGACGTCCCCGGCCTCGTCGTCGCGGTCCCCGCCCGCGCCGCCGACGCCGCGCCGATGCTCCGCTCCTGCCTCGCCGCCGCCGAGGCCGACGGGACCGTCAGCGTCTTCCTCGAGCCGGTCGCCGTCTACCAGACGAGGGACCTCTATCAGCAAGGCGACAGCGAATGGCTCGCCCCCTACTCGGCCCCCGGCGCGTGGGCCGACGAGCACATCCCGATCGGCCGGGCCCGCACCTACGCGCTCGGCACCGCCCAGGACGTGACCATCGTGACGTACGGCAACGGCGTCCGGATGTCGCTGCGTGTCGCCGCCCGCCTCGCCGCCGACGGATACGGCGCCCGCGTCGTCGACCTGCGCTGGCTCAACCCACTACCCGTCGCTGACCTGGTGCGCGAGGCGAACGTCACCGGCCGCGTCCTGATCGTCGACGAGACCCGGCGCTCCGGCGGTGTCGGCGAGGGCGTCCTCGCCGCGCTCGTGGACGGCTCGTTCGTGGGATCCGTGCGCCGCGTCGCCGCCGCCGACGTGCCCGTTCCGCTCGGTCCGGCTGCCCAGCACGTCCTCGTGGGAGAGGATGCCATCACACAGGGTGCCCACGCACTGCTGGCACGGTAAATTGCCACACACTCGGTGCGCCACTTGCGCACCGGCTCCGGAATGTGTGGACTACCCCCAGGTTCCGGAACATTTTCGACGGCTAGGAGGATTTGGACAGTGAGCGCGACCGCGGGTCAGGCCGACGGCGTACGTAGCCTGGCGGACCGGTTCGGCCTGGAGCCGAACATGGTGGTCATGGAGATGGGATACGACGACGATGTCGACGAGGATCTCCGTGACGCCCTGACCGAACGCGTCGGTGACATGGTCGACGAAGACACCGACGAGGTCGTCGATGCGGTGCTGTTGTGGTACCGCGACGGCGACGGTGACCTCTTCGAGATCCTCACCGATGCCCTCGGCCCCCTCGCCGACAACGGCGTGGTGTGGCTGCTGACCCCGAAAGCCGGCCGCGACGGCCACGTCGAGCCGAGCGAGATCAGCGAGTCCGCCCCCACCGCGGGCCTCCAGCAGACGTCGACGGTCAACGCCGGCAAAGACTGGACCGGCGCCCGCCTGGTCTCCCCCCGGGGCGCCAAGAAGAAGTAACTCACTGCCCCTCCCGCTCCAGGTCGGCGCCCCCACGGGCGCCGGCCCTAAGGTGTTTGCCCTAGTCTGGGAGGATGCCGATCACCGTGGGCGAGCCGGCCCCCGACTTCCTTCTCAAGGATCAGAACAACCAGGAGGTACGCCTCAGCGACTTCCGCGGTCGCAAGGCGGTCCTGCTGGTCTTCTACCCCCTGGCGTTCAGCCGCCACTGCCACGGCGAGCTGACCGAGATCCAGCAGAACCTGCCCGACTACACCGGCGACCACCTCCAGGTCCTGACGGTGAGCGTCGACTCGGTCTACAGCCACAAGGTGTGGGCCGGCCAGGAGGGCTTCGAATTCCCACTGCTGGCCGACTTCTGGCCGCACGGCGAGGTGGCGCAGGCCTACGGAGTCTTCGACCACGACCGCGGCTACGCCGTGCGGGGCACGTTCCTGATCGACGCCGACGGCATCCTCCGCTGGTCCGAGGTGAACGGCCCCGGCCAGCCACGGGACCAGAAGGCCTGGCGCGAGGCCGTCGCCACCCTGACCCCCTGACCGCGGGCCGTCGCCAGTCGCTGCCCTCCCCCCCTGAGCGCGGGCCGTTGCCAGTCGCTGCCCTCGATCAGCGGCAGGGTAGGATGACTGCTCCGGCAACATGCCGTGCCGGGCGCGTAGCTCAGTGGGAGAGCACTCGCCTTACAAGCGAGGGGTCGTAGGTTCGAAACCTACCGCGCCCACCATCGTGAGCAGCGCGGGAGCGGCTCGCCGGAATTCCGGCAAGCCGCTCCCGTCTCAATTCTTGTCTCATATCGTCTTCAGAACGGTCCCTGCACTTTGCTCGATGATGGTTATCGGGAGTTCGGGCGAGGTGTCGTGTGACTTGCCGGTGGTTCCGGGTTGCGAGGCTCTCGTGTTGCCGTGAGGCAGCCACAAATGAGTGCCGGAGTGCCCTACGACGCGACCTCCGTGCCTCTGGGCCTTCGAATCGCTCGTCCGCACGACGTTCATGATGGCCTGTAACCAACCCGCTGAGCTATCACGATTCGCAATAGCAACTTCTCTCGCGCTGGGGTTGGTAACGGCCGGGCGGGCGTGTGCTCTCAGTAGCGAATGATCATGATCATGGCCTGAGGCGCCCGCGCACTTTGCGTAGCTACGAGCTAGCGTGTTGCACTATGCTGTCCACACCGATTGCCGGAGGACGCGCGTGTCTGAGATTGACGAAGAGCTACTATCCAGTATTTTTGAAGTTCGAGCAGAGTTTCTATCCAAGAAGGAACTCACTCAATGGACCGCGACAACCTTACGTGATAAAGCCATATTAAGTCGTCTCAAGGGCCCGGGCGCCAAACTTCTGATTGGCCCACGAGGCTCGGGAAAGTCTACTCTACTTCGTCAATCGTACTTCGAAATGCATGAGGAGGGGAAGGATCTTGCTGTTTACGTCAACTACAGCAGATCGCTCGCTTTGGAGCCCCTCTTTCATCGCGCGGCGAATGCGCTACAAATTTTTCGCCAATGGGTACTGACAAAGATTGTTCTGGGTGTCCGGGATGCTGTGCAGGAGGATAAGCGACAGCTGCCCAATTCTTTGGCTAAATGGGTTCAGCCTGGACAATCTTTCGTGCATGATCTGGAATCCGGCAAGGATCCGTCGCTGCCAGATAACTTCCTCACGCCTAGTCAGCTTCTAGGTCTCCTCGAAGGCTGGGTCGAAAGCCTAGGACGCCGTCGTTGCGTCCTGCTCCTTGATGATGCCGCCCATGCATTCTCCCCTGACCAGCAGCGCGAGTTCTTTGAAATTTTTCGTGAGCTTCGCTCTAGAGTTGTTTCCGCAAAAGCCGCTGTCTATCCGGGTATCACAAGCTACTCGCCCAACTTTCACGTTGGGCATGAGGCAGAGGTCGTGGAAGCATGGTACCGACCTGAAGAAGAAGACTATCTCGGCACTATGCGAGAGATGGTAGAACGCAGACTTCCTGATTCTTACAAGACTCGACTACGAGGTCGAACCGACTTGGTAGACTATCTAGCACTAGCCTCTTTTGGGCTGCCGCGGGGCTTTCTGGTGATGCTTTCGCAGCTCCTGGGGGTAGAGGAGGACGGCGATCAGGCTCCGACTCGGGCGAAGGCGGAACGTGCGGTATCCGACCACGTTGCCTCGGTTCGGAATATCTTCAAGGCACTTTCTTCAAAGCTGCCGCGCTACAAAAACTTCGTAACCACAGGCGAGGAGCTTGAGACGGCGATAGCGCGGGCGGTGCAGAATTATAATGCAGAAAGGCCTTTGAACAAAAAGGCCGTTACTGTGGCCTTCCCGGAGCCATTTCCGCCCGAGCTTTCCCGAATGCTTTCGATGTTAGAATATGCTGGACTCCTTCGGAAAAGCGATGCCGTCTCTCGCGGTGTAAAAGGCGTCTTCCATCGCTACACCGTGCACTACGGCCTGCTCATTGAGGCGAATGCCTTGAATCTTGGGCGTAGTTTTTCCTTGAGTGATGTTACTACCAGCCTGGTTGAGCGTGATTCTCATGCCTTCGTGCGCACACAGGTGCATCGACTCTTGGGAAGTGGCTACGAAGAACGCTGCACGCTTGACTTGGTGCCCTGTCAAAACTGCGGCGCCCCGCGACTTTCTGAGGAGGCCCAATTTTGTATGAAGTGTGGCCGACCCTTGCAGAGCGCGTCGATTTACGCGGACCTACTTCGAACGCCAATCGACCAATTGCCTTTAACTTCCAAGAAACTCGCAGGGCTAAAAAAGTTCACCTCGATTCGGACGGTTAATGATGTGCTCCTAGACGAGGAGAACATAGAAATCCGTGCCGTTCCAGGTGTTGGTCCAATTTGGGCCGCACGTATCCGGCGCTATGCAGAAGAGTTTGTCAGTGTCTAGGCGAAATTCTTCGACTCAGGCAATGTTCGTCAATCATCCCCCGGAGTCTCTCACGCTTGACCTTACTCGATGCTGCGTGCCAACGCAGTCCAATGGGAGCCCGATCGATACGTTCTATGAAACGATACGCCATACTCTCACTCTTGGGCAGCCTGATCAATTACGTGATAGCCCTACTCTCGGAAGGCTTCTGATCCTCGGATTAGTCACCGGAACCGAGGCTTACTTCAGGACTACACTGTTCGGCTTGACCTCTTTCTGTCCGCTAGCGAAAGATTCACTCGCGGACAGCGAAATTGCTTTTGGGGCAATCGATTTCTACGGTGCTGACCAAGCCGCTCTGGGGCTTTTTGAGCGAGTAAGCTTCGCAGGCAAGCTCGGCATCAAAGAGATGTCCAAGAAGATTGCTGGCCTTACATGGGTGGACAGGTCTTCGCTTGGCGTTGCGGTTTCTGATTTTGAAAAGGTGTGCCACATGCGCCACGCTGCGGTGCACTCGCAGGGAGTATTGAATCGGGGCAATGCCCGCGCTCTCGGGCTGGGTAGATCGACTGGAGCAATGAACGTGGTCGTTGACATGCCGCACTTTCACATGGCCGCGAAAGCATGCACCAATCTGGTGCGAGAATATAATCGATCGCTATACGAACACATCGTGCAGCGATGGATACGTGAGCGAATTCTTGTGGGTAGATGGAGTGATGATAGGAAGTTCTTTCAACCTTTCATTGATCTCATGCGCTCCCAGGAGGACGGTCTAATGCGAGGAACGGCCTACTCTGTGTATAGAACGCTTCAATCCGGAATTCTGAATCGCTACGCTTCTCCCTGAGGGTGCCGCCCGTATGCTGCTCGAATTCAACTGAGCCATTCGGTATCCGTTGTGTCGTCAACGTGCTGCCGTGGGGAGAGAGTTGCTCGAAGCCCGCATAGTTGGCGGATGCCCTGCAGGGTTTGGAGGCAAGCGACTAATCGGGTCTCTGCCAGACGAACGGGTCAAATGACGAATCCGGCTGACCCAGTGCTTCGTCATCTGACCCGCTTCCTGTGTCTTTCCGAGGGTCAGTTCGTCTTCCAAAGCAGTCCGGCGACTTGGTTGGCGATGTCTTTAGCGAGATCCGGCGCAAGGTGTTGATACCGAGTATTCATGGCCATTTGGGACCAGCCCATAACCTCCATGCCGGCTCGGGTCGGCACCCCAAGGACCAGGAGCATCGTTGCCGCCTTGTGGCGGGCGTCGTGCAGGCGAGCGTCACGGACGCCGGCCTCTTGGAGCAATTCCTTCCAAGCGTCGTGGATCGATCGGCCGGCCGTTCTGTTGAGCGAAAACCCAGCCGCCCTCCTCCCACAGTTGGAGGGCGCGTTCCCTCTCCGCATCCTGGACCTTCTTGTGCTCGCGGAGAGCCGCCACGATGAGGGCTGGAATCCCCACAGCACGGCGACCGGCACGCGACTTCACGTCGACCTCTTTGAGGCCGCCTCCGTGCTTCTGAGGACATCTGCTGGCGTGCCGGGAGCAATCGGCGCGGAACACCTCCCTTCGGTGACGGAATGCCGAATTGCCATACCTTTGTCTCGGCGGGAGTTGGTCGGCGGGCTATTGCCATGAACTCTAGGCGCGGGGTCGGTTCGAGGCGGTTCATTTCGTAGGTACTCGTATCCCTAGCTCCAGGCATCGCGTAGAATCTCGGCCGTGGCAGCAAAATTTTCCTGGCGGAGCGTTGATCCGGTTCCTGAGTTGAACGGCGATGTCGCTGCTTTACTCGCCACCATCGATGATCTCCGGCGGGTTTGGGAAGAGACTCTTAGCCTCGCAACGAGCGAAGAAATCCAGGAGGCCCGCAAGCGCAGTCTGCGTCGCCATGCGATCGAGACGGGAATCATCGAGCGCCTGTATGACCTGGATTGGGGAGTCACGGAAGCTCTTGTTGCCGAAGGCCTCACGCTTAATGCTGCAGAGCGTGAAGGGGGTATCACCGAGGACACCCTCGCAGTTATTCGTGATCAGTATTCTGCTCTCGACTATCTTGCAGAAGCTTGTCGCGGTGGTGTCGACCTGTCGCTTCATTTCATTCGAGAACTTCACGTCCTGATTACACGTCATCAGATGACTTATGAAGCTCAGGATCAGTTCGGCCGGATTGTGCATAAAGCTCTTTCTCACGGAAGCTGGAAGACGCACAAGAACCAGGCGGTGACTGCGGAAGGCGACATCGTCGAGTTTGCGCCTCCCGAGCATGTGCAGTCTGCAATGGAAATGCTGCTCGTTGAGTACGGTAAGTCCTCGAGCACGCACCCGATAATCCGCGCCGCGTGGTTGCATCATCAGTTTACTTCGATTCATCCTTTCTCTGATGGAAATGGCCGCGTAGCTCGTGCTCTCACGCTTTTGGTTTTACTGCAGGCGCGCTATGCGCCGCTAGTGGTTGACCGGCGTCAACGGGTCGATTATATTGCGACGCTCGAAAACGCTAGCGCTGGAGATCTGCGTCCATTGGTCCGGCTCTTCGCTAGGTTAGAGGGGATTGCGCTCCGCTCGGAACTTATCAGGCCGGTAGAGGTGATGCCTGTCGGGTCAGGCGCTGTAGATGTTGCCCGAGCCTATGCCGATCGACTTCGGGTCTTGGTTCAGGGCAGGGGCGAGGAGCAGAAAGAGCAGACTGCAACACTTGGCGCTGACCTTCACGCCAAGACTGGTGAATACGTACGAAGCGTTCGTGATCAATTCCGTGAAGCTTTCCGTGCAGTCGATCCAGCGGCCGATGCTGTTGTATTCCAAGCGGCACCTGGTGAAGAGCGTGCTGGTTGGTGGCGGACCCAAATCATTCGTACCGCAAATGCCGTAGATTTTTATAGCAATCTTCGCGAGGGATGCTGGTGGACACAGTTGCGTCTGACTGTTTTTAATCAAACCCTGCGATACGTGGTTGCGATTCAAAAAGTAGGGCGAGGCGAAACGGGGGTACTCGCTGTAACGGCTTTTGCTGAATCCGTCGAGAATCTCGGCGAGAACGACGTATCTCGACCGACATCATTGCTAAACCCAACCCCAGATGACAGCGTGACTCTCGTCTATACTGACGTCGCGGATAATCGATGGCCTGAGGTTCTCGATCTTGCCGATCGCTCGCTGGCTGCTGCTATTGCAAGTTTCAGCAATGGATTGGGCTAGCCTTCAACATCAAAGTGCGTGTCCTCTGGCGTGTGTTGATGAAGGGCGAGTTTCGCGCATTGGTGATTTCCGAAGTCCAAGGCGAGGGCGATTGGGAAGTGGTCAAGCCTTTGTGTTCCGGACTGGGGTCCAAATAATATTTAAGATATTGCAACCGCGGAGTTGAGGGACGGCGGCGATTTCTCCTTAATTGTCGAGCGAATTATTAGATCTTTGATGATCGGGTAATTTTGTTGGCAAGCGAGGCGGAATGGCACTATTCGCGGCCATTTCCGCCATCCGGGTTAGGTATCATGGCTACTTCAAGCCGTTGGATGTCTTTTCCGGGGGCCGAGCCCCCGGAAACCCCGCATCACGGTGGTTGCGCCTGATCGGCCCGTCTCGGTCGTCGGCGGCCCGTGTGGTTCCTCGCCTCGGGTGTCTTCGTCGCCCTTCACTTCCTGAGCGCTGTCGAATGTGTCTTGCGGCGACTCTGACGGCCAGCTGCCTTCCGCCTCTGTCGAGGCCGGCCGTCGGCGCGTTCCGGGAGAGGCAACCGGGGTGCAACGGGGGTGGGCTCATGTGGGGGACGGGTGGGCCGATTCGGAATGCGTCTGCGGCGGGGCCGCGGTGGGCGGGTCCGGGCCGGTTTCCCCTCGGCGGCCGGGGCCCGCCCGGATGGATGGGTGACGGGCATGGAGGGCTTCGTGGGTACGGAACTGCACGCCGGGATCGACTTCGAGAAAGTGGTCGTCTCGCCGTACCCGCTGAAGATGCGCAGTGGGATCGCCCGCCGGGAGCGGACCGGGATGCTGGTGGAAAGTGTCTGCCGGGCGCCCAGCGGGCGTGGCCGGGAGGAACGGGTGACCTTCGCTGCTCGTCTCGCGCTGCCGCTGCTTCTTGTTTCGGCTGTGCTTGCGGCCGCCGGGGTCAGCTGGTGGCTCGCAGTCGGCGGGAGTGCCGTTCTCGTTGGCGGGGTGTGGCGGCGGCAGGCCCGGGCGGCGCAGGAGGCGGTGTTCGCGGTGCCGCGGGATGACGCGTCGTGTGTGTTGTGGTCGGTGCCGGAGCGGGCCGCGTTCGCGGGGGCGCTGGACGGGGCGCGGCGCGTCCGGCGGACCTGGCCGGCGCTCGGCGACATGATCGATCCGGTCCTTGCGGACCGGTCTCTGACCCGCGCGCTCGGCGAGCTGGCCGAGGTTCTGGGGCGGCGCCAGGAGCTGCGCCGGGTCCGGGAGGAGCTCGCGGGGGTACGCGACGCCGACATCCCCGTGGACAGCCCGGCCCGGGTGGCGGCCGACCGGCAGCGGGAACGTGCCGACGAGGCGTGGCGGGAGGCGGGTGACGCCGCCAACCGGATTCTCGGCAGCATCGACGCGGCGGCCCGTGCGGGGGAGAGCTTCATCCGTGAACGGCAGGTCGCCGCGACGGCCCGGCACGCCGAGCGGACGCTCGCCCGGGTGGCCGGCGTTCCGGCCGCCGTGGAGAGCGGGCCCGACCTGGCCGGACGCACCGAAGCCGTGATCGACGCCTACCGCGACCTGGCCCGCACATAGTCAAGACGTGCAGTGCAGTCAAGACGTGCGGTGCAGTCAAGACGTGCGGTGCAGTCAAGACGTGCGGTGCAGTCAACACGTGCAGTGGCCGTGTGTATGACAACAGGCGCATGACGTCGAGGCCTGGACCGCTGAAGATTCACTCACGCATATCCCCCGGAGGGGTGATGTGATCGAGGGCCCCGATGCGGGAACCTTGTCGCATGCCAGGTGTTCGCATGTTCAGGCCGCTCGGCGGGACAACTGCCGGGGGACCAGGATCGGGCCGGCCGCGCGGGTCGATCCCAGTGCGGCTGCCAGGCGATCCTGCACCTCGTCGGACGCGGGGAGCCGCCACTGGGTGCGGGCCGGATGGATCTCCCAGCGGACCGGGCCCTCGGGCATCCGGCTCGGTGGGGCCGGGATCCAGGAGCCGGCGCCGTGCCGGACCACGTCGAGGCGGTGTTCGAGTTCGGGGCGCAGGGTGCTTCCGGGGCGTACCAGGAAGATCCAGCGGCCCGCGGCGGTCACCGCGACCGGTCCGGAGGCGGGGCCGTGTGTGCCGAGCGACGCGGGCACCTCCAGGGCGTCGAAGGTGTCTCCGGTGGGGAGCAGGACGGTGTACGGGCGCCGCCGCCACCACGCGGAGATGCGGGCCGGATCGTCGCCGGTGGACGCGGCCCAGGAGTCGAGGGCCGGGTGGCAGCCGGTGATGTCACAGGCGGTGCGGCCGCAGTCGAAGCGGTCGCCGGTCAGGTGTGCGCCGGGCGTCACCGCCCAGCCGTGTGCGGCATACCGCAGCGCGGCCCGGCGCAGGAGGGCTCTGTCGAGGATTGACGGTGGGACGAACGGCTGACGGCTGCTCCACTGCATGGCTCGATACCCCCGGATTCGAGTGGTTGGGCCGTATCCCACGGCGACGAACGTCGTTGGGTCCGGCAGATCCACCCTTTGCAACTTGCATGAAAAACTACGAGCATCGGTGAGCAGGCGATCACACACGCTGTGCGATCTGCGCGCACGTGAGAGGTCCACACTGCGAGTGACACCGGATGGCTCACCGGCGGAGGGACCGCCGGTTGAGTGGGGAGGCACCGTGGACGAGCTGCCGATCGGCCGCCGCGTCGCCTATTGGCGGGGCCGACGCAAAATGTCCCAGCAGGTGTTCGCGGACCGGCTGGGCAAATCGAAGAGCTGGGTCGACAAGGTGGAGCGCGGGGTCCGCCGACTCGATAAATTCTCCGTTGTCTATGACATCGCCGACGTGCTCCAGGTCGACGTCCAGCTGCTGCTGGGCAAAGAGGTGGAGCGTAAGCCGGAGACGCAGAACTGCATCGACCAGGTGGAGGTCGAGGAGATTCGGGCGGCTCTGGAGCGTTATGACCAGATGAGCGCGTTCTTCCAGGCGGTGCCACATTCGCCACCGCTCACCGAGATGCGCAAAGCGGTCAGTCACGCCTGGCTGACCTACCAGCACGCCAAGTACGGGGCTCTGGCGCGCGCTCTGCCCAAGCTGCTCCGGGACGCCCAGGCGGCGGACAGCGCCCACGCCAACAGCGACGACGCGCCGCACGCCGCGCACCTGCTCGGGCAGGTGTATCAGATCGCCTCGTCGGCGCTGCGCAAGGTCGGCGAGCACGAGCTGTCCTGGCTGGCCGCGGACCGGTCGATCGCGGTGTCGCAGCGGGCCGGCGACCAGTTGCTGGCCGGGCTGGCCAGTTACCGGGTGGGCAGTGCGCTGCTCGCGCTCGGCCGGGTCCGCCCGTCGCTCGAGGTGAACGTCAACATCGCCAACCGGCTGGCGCCCGGCCCGGACCGGGCCCGCCCCGATCAGCTCTCGGTCTACGGGATGCTGCTGCTCAACGGGGCGATGGCGGCGGCCCGGATCGGCGACAGCGCCACCGTCCGGGACCTGCTGTGCGGCGCCGACCAGGCGTCGCTGGAGCTGGGCGGCGACTTCAACCACTACTGGACCAGCTTCGGGCCGACGAACGTGCAGCTGCACCGCTGCGCGACGGCGGTCGAACTCGGCGACGGGAAGCTGGCCGTGGAGACGCACGAGGGTATGGACAAGGCCGGGTTCCAGGCCATGCTGCCGGAGCGCCGGGCGCATCACTACCTCGACATCGCGCGCGGTTACACACAGATCGGCGACGTCGAGAAGGCCGGCGAGATGCTGCTGGAGGGCGATCGTCTCGCCCCGTCCGAGATCCGGTGCCGGCCGCTCGCCCACGAGGTCCTTTCCGACGTGCTCCGGCGTACCCGGGGCACGCCGCCCGCTCCGATCGCGGAGCTGGCCGAACAGATGGGAGTCGGTGTATGAGGTGGGTACGCGAGTGATGGCGGGTAACCCCTCACCCGGTGTGCTGTACGTGCTGGTGTGCGGCTCACCGATGGCCCGGGACGTCGGGATCCTGGTCAGCCTCGCCCAGAGCGAAGGCTGGGACGTCTGTGTGGTCACCACCCCGGACGGCCGCAAGTTCGTCGACGTGGCGGCCTTGCAGGCGCAGACCGGGCACCCGGTCCGTTCCGACTACAAGAGTCCCGGCGACCCGGACGTGCTTCCGGCGGCCGACGCGATGATCGTCGCGCCGGCCACCGTCAACACGGTCAACAAGTGGGCCGCCGGCATCACCGACACGCTGGTGCTGGGTCTTCTCGTGGAGGGGTACGGCTACGGCGTCCCCACCGCGGTGGTGCCCTACACCAACAAGGTCATGGCCCTGCACCCGTCGCTGCACGAGAGTCTCGCGAAGCTGCGGGACTGGGGTGTGCACGTGCTCTACGGCGAGGACGTGTGCCGTCTCGGCGGCCCGGGGCAGACCGATCGTTTCCGTGGCCAGTTCCCCTGGCGGCGGGCCCTGCAGGCGGTCAGCAACCCGATCGCGGCGGGCAGCCGAGTCGAGCCGGGGGCGCTTTCCTAGCGGTATAGGGTTGGCCCTCGTGACCGACTCAACCGTCCGCTCCGTGGTGGATGCCCTCGACGCGCGTTTCCCCAGGGCCTGGGCGGAGTCGTGGGACCGGGTCGGGCTGGTGCTCGGCGAGTTCGAGCACCCGGTCACCCGTGTCCTCTGCGTGGTCGACTGCGTCCCGGAGACCGTCGACCAGGCGATCGAGCTGGGCGCCGACCTGATCCTGGCGCATCATCCGCTGTTCCTGAAACCGGTGTCGTCGATCGCGCCGGACACGTTCAAAGGCGCCCTCGTGCACCGGCTGATCCGGGCCGGGGTGGCGCTCTACACCGCGCACACCAACGCCGACGTGGCCAACCCCGGTGTGTCCGACGCGCTCGCTGCCCGGCTCGGCCTGACCGGGCTGAGCCCGCTGGCGCCGGCCGAGGGCGCGGCCGCCGGTGAGGGCCGTGGCCTGGGCCGGGTCGGGGAGCTGCCGGAGCCGCTGACCCTCGCGGCGCTGACCCGCCTCGCGGCGCGGCGCCTGCCGGTGACCGCGGCCGGGGTGCGCGCCGCCGGCGACCCGGACGCCCTTGTCCGCCGGGTGGCGGTCTGCGGTGGCGCCGGTGACTCCTTCCTGTCCGTCGCCGCCCGGTCGGGCGCTGACGCGTACCTCTGCGCTGATCTGCGGCATCACCCGGTGAGCGAGCATCTCGCCTCGGGTGGCCCGGCCCTGCTCGACGTCGCCCACTGGGCGAGTGAGCGTCCCTGGCTCGACGACGTGGCGGCCTGGCTGCGCGAGGTGTTCCCCGTCGAGGTCGTGGTGTCCGATCTGGACACCGACCCCTGGACCGTCCATGCGAATCATGATGATTTGGAGATCCGCCCGTGAAGGCCGCCCCGGAAGCCCAGCGCCGTCTGCTCGACCTGCAGGCCGTCGACACCACTCTCGCGCAGTTGGCGCACCGGCGTAAGTCGCTGCCCGAGCTGGCCGAGATCGACGCGGCCGCGCGGGAGATCTCCGCGCTCGAGGACGAGCGGGTCCGTGCCCAGGTGGTCGTCGACGACCTGGAGCGCGACATCTCCCGGCTGGAGAAGGACATCGACCAGGTCCGGCAGCGCAAGGAGAAGGACCAGAAGCGCCTGGACGCGGGCGGCTCGCTGCGTGAGGTCGAGGGCCTGCAGCACGAGCTGGCCACGCTGAACCGGCGGCAGTCCGAGCTGGAGGACGCCGAGCTCGAGCTGATGGAGCAGAACGAGACCGCGGCGGCGGCGCTGACCGAGGTGCAGGGGCGGCTGACGGCCGCGGTCGGGCGGCGTACGGATGCCGAGCGCCGCCGTGACGAGGCCCTCGCCGAGATCGCCAAGGAGCTGGAGTTCAAGACCCAGGCCCGGGGCCCGCTCGCCGCGGACCTGCCGGCCGACCTGGTCACCCTGTACGAGAAGATTCGTTCGGAGACCGGCATGGGCGCGGCGCTGTTCCAGGCGGGCCGCTGCGGCGCCTGCCGGATCGAGCTGTACGGCGCCGATCTGAACCGGGTGAAGTCCGCCCCGAAGGACGACGTGGTCCGCTGCGAGGAGTGCCGGCGGATCATGGTGCGGACCGGGGAGTCGGGCCTGTGAGCGGCCTCCGGGTGATCATCGAGGCGGACGGCGGGTCGCGCGGCAATCCCGGCCCCGCGGGGTACGGCGCCGTGGTCCGTGACGCCGGCTCCGGTGAGGTGCTGGCCGAGCGGTTCGCCTCCCTCGGCGTCGCCACCAACAACGTGGCGGAGTATTCCGGCCTGATCGCGGGCCTGCAGGCGGCGGCCGAGCTGAACGCCGAGCGGGTCGCCGTGAAGATGGACTCGAAACTGGTCATCGAGCAGATGTCCGGCCGCTGGCAGATCAAGAACGCGGGTCTGCGGCCGCTCGCCGCCGAGGCGGCCGCCCTGGTCGGCAAGTTCGCCGAGGTCGCCTTCGAGTGGATCCCGCGGGAGCGCAACAAGGCCGCCGACGCGCTGGCGAACCGGGCGATGGACGGCGCCGCCGAGACGTCCCCGGTCGCGGCGCCGGCGGAGAAGGTCGCGGCGCCGCCGGCGGAGAAACCGAAGTCGTGGGCGCCACCCGCGTCGCTGACCGACGCCACCCGGATCATCCTGGTCCGGCACGGCGAGACGCCGCTGACCTCGCAGGGGCGTTACTCCGGGCGCGGCGACGTGCCGCTCACCGACGAGGGCGAGGCGCAGGCCATGGCCGCGGCGGGGCGGGTGGCCGGCATTTCCCGCGACATCGCGGCGGTCCTCTCGTCACCGCTCTCCCGGTGTACGCGTACCGCCCAGCTGATCGCCGACGAGGCGGGCGGGCTGCCGGTGACCGTCATGGACGACCTGATCGAGTGCGACTTCGGGGCGTGGGAGGCCAAGACCTTCGCCGAGGTGCAGGAGCAGTGGCCGGACGAGATGTCGGCGTGGCTGGCGTCGACGAGTGTCGCCCCGCCGGGTGGGGAGTCGTTCCAGGCGGTGGCGAAACGAGTGCGGGGGGCTCTGGCGACCGTGCTCAGCGCGTACCCCGGGAAGGTCGTCGTCCTTGTCTCGCATGTGTCGCCGATCAAGTTGATCCTGCGTGACGCGCTGGCGGCCGGGGATGCCTTCCTGCACCGGCTCTTCCTGGACGCGGCGGGTGTGTCCACGATGGACGTGTGGCCGGATGGGAACATCGCGGTCAGATCGGTCAACGAGACCGCCCATCTTCGATAGCCCTTATTGACCCTCGCAGGGCGGACGTTTAGCTTCCTCGATTAGGAAACTTTCTTCAACGTTTCGCCCTGGAGGGCTCATGCGCGGTTCCACCCGCCGCCTCGTCGCCGCGGCGGCCGCTGCCACCTGCCTCGTGGCGGCCGCACCGGCTCCCGCACAGGCACACGGGAACGACAAATACACCAAAGTTGCCTACTTCACCCAGTGGGGCATCTACGGCCGTGACTTCCAGCTCGCCGACGTGCAGAGTTCCGGCGCGGCGGCCCGGCTGACCCACCTCAACTACGCGTTCGGCCCGGTCACCGCCGACGGCGTGTGTGCCTCGGCCGATCCGTGGGCCGACTGGCAGACGCCGTTCTCCGCGGAGAACAGTGTGGACGGTGTCGCCGACGTGGCCGGCCAGCCGATCTCCGGCAACCTCAACCAGATCGCCGAGCTCAAGAAGAAGAACCCCCGGCTCAAGGCGCTGATCTCGCTCGGCGGCTGGACCGGGTCGGCGCACTTCTCGGACGCCGTTCTCACCGACGCGTCCCGCAAGAAGCTGGTCAGCTCCTGCATCGACCTGTGGATCAAGGGCAACCTGACCGGTCTGCCCGGTGGCGTCGGCGCGGGCATCTTCGACGGCGTCGACCTCGACTGGGAGTGGCCCGGCTCGGCCGGCAACGACGGCAACGTCATCCGCCCCGAGGACAAGCAGAACTTCACCCTGCTGCTCGCCGAGTTCCGCGCCCAGCTCGACAAGCTCGGCCGGCAGAACAAGAAGAAGTACCTGCTCACCGCGTTCCTGCCGGCCGCGCCCGCGAAGATCGAGGCCGGCTTCGAGGTGAAGAAGATCTTCAAGTACCTCGACTTCGGCACCGTCCAGGGCTACGACTTCCACGGCAGCTGGGAGTTGCGCGCCAACCAGCAGTCGGCGCTGCGCGTGCCGGCCGGCGCGCCCGACAACCCGGACTTCTCGGTGGACAGCACCATCAACGCCTGGATCGCGGGCGGGGCGCCGCGCAAGGAGCTGGTTCTCGGCGTGCCCTACTACGGGCAGGGCTGGACCGGCGTCACCGGCGGCCGCAACGGCCTCTTCGGCCCGGCGACCGGCCCGGCGCCCGGCGTCTTCGCCGCCGGCTCCGAGGACTTCAAGACGCTCCAGAAGCTGCCCGCGCAGGGCTTCCAGGTCCATCGGGACCTGCGTAACGGTCACGCGTGGCTCTACGACGGCAACACCTTCTGGACGTACGACGACCCAGCCGTCGTCTTCCAGAAGTCGCTCTACATCCGGGCCAAGGGACTCGGCGGCGCGATGATGTGGTCGCTCGACGGTGACGACGCGAACGCGTCGCTCACCAAGGCCATCTCGGCCGGCCTGCGGTAATCGTCGTCATCGATGCGGCGGTGTGCCCACTCGGCGCACCGCCGCACCCGTTCGGCGCACAGGGGATCGCTCGATCAGCCGACGTCTCGTTAGCATGACGTGAACCACACGCAATGTGGACGGAGGAGGACTCATGACTGAGCCCGAACGTCGGAGAACCGATAGAAGTCCCTGGAACTGGCTGCTCCTGGTGCCGATCGTGGTGCCGCTGCTGACCTTCCTCTACAACCGTGACGAGCCGCGGATCGGCGGTTTCCCGCTCTTCTACTGGCTGCAGTTCGCCTTCATCCTGCTCGGCGTCGGCACCACGACGCTCGTCTACCAGATGACCAAGAGGCGGCGGCCATGAGTGAGCACCTGACCGAGATCATCGTCTTCACGGTCCTGTTTCTGCTGGTCAGCGGGATGGGGTTCGTCGCCTCGCGGTGGCGGCAGCCGAAGGACATGGCCCACCTCGACGAGTGGGGGCTGGGCGGACGCAGCTTCGGCGGCTGGATCACCTGGTTCCTGGTGGGTGGCGACCTGTACACGGCGTACACCTTCGTCGCCGTTCCCGCCCTGATCTTCGGCGCCGGCGCGGCCGGGTTCTTCGCCGTGCCCTACACGGTGATCATCTACCCGCTGTTCTTCCTGATCCTGATCCGGCTCTGGTCGGTGTCGCACCGGCACGGCTTCGTCACCCCGGCCGACTTCGTCCGCACCCGGTTCGACTCGCCGACCCTCGCGCTCGTCATCGCGATCACCGGGATCGTGGCGACCATGCCGTACATCGCCCTGCAGTTGATCGGCATCGAAGCCGTCCTCAAGACCATGGGCGTCACCGGGGAGAGCACGATCGCGAGGCACCTGCCGATCATCGTGGCGTTCGCGATCCTGGCCGCCTACACCTACCAGTCCGGGCTGCGGGCGCCCGCCCTGATCGCCTTCGTCAAGGACACCCTGATCTACATCGTGATCCTGGTGGCGATCATCTACCTGCCCTACAAACTCGGCGGCTGGAACGCCATCTTCGACGCCGCCGACGCCAAGTTCCAGGCGTCCCCGGCGCCCAACGACGGCATCACCCTCAACGCCAACAACCAGGTCCAGTACTTCACCCTGGCCCTCGGCTCGGCGCTCGCCCTGTTCCTCTACCCGCACAGCATCACCGGTGTGCTGGCCAGCAAGAACCGGGACGTCATCAAGCGCAACATGTCGGCGCTCCCCGCGTACAGCCTGCTGCTCGGCCTCATCGCGCTGCTCGGCTACATGGCCATCGCCTCCGGCGTGAAGCCGCTGCCCGGCGCCAAACCCGGCACCGTCGACAGCAACACCGTCGTGCCGGTCCTCTTCGACCAGCAGTTCCCGTCGTGGTTCGCAGGCGTGGCCTTCGCCGCCATCGGCATCGGCGCCCTGGTCCCGGCCGCGATCATGTCGATCGCCGCGGCCAACCTGTTCACCCGCAACATCTACAAGGAATACCTGCGCAAGGACGCCACCCACGCGCAGGAGGCCAACGTCGCCAAGATCACTTCCTTGGTGGTGAAGATCGGCGCGGTCGCCTGCATCGTCTTCCTCGACCCGCAGTTCTCCATCGACCTGCAACTCATCGGCGGCGTGATCATCCTGCAGACCGCGCCGGCCGTGGTGATCGGCCTCTACACGCGGTGGCTGCACCGGGGCGCGCTCATCGCCGGATGGGCCGCCGGCATGGCCATCGGCTTCTGGATGCTCTGGCAGATCCCCAATGCCGCAACCGGTCGCAAACACTTCGGCGGATCGGCGTTCCCCCTGTCCGAATTCGGTCTCGACAGCACCAAGACGATCTACGTCGGGTTCGTGGCGGTGCTCGTCAACGCGCTCGTCGCGGTGATCGTGACGCTGGTGCTGCGCGCCGCGTCCGTCCAGGAGGGCATCGACGGAACGAAGGACGACGACTACTTCGCCGACGAGGGTGACGCGCGGCTCGAACAGCAGCGCACCACACCGGTCGAGAACGTCTCCTCGACCTGACGTCAGGTATGCCGCATCTCCCGCCGCAACGGGAGATGCGGCACCGGCAGATCCGAGCGATACGCGAGATCCGCGGGGCTTGCGGCCTCCTCGCGCAACCGGGCCACGAGACGTCCGGCGATCATGTGGTACGCCGTGCCGGCCGCCGGCCAGCGCACCGTCTCCGTCCCGTCGCCGACGCGTACCGTCAGGCTGTCCTCCGTCTGGAAAAGCTCGGCGAGGGTCTCCTCGCCCGCGTGCGAGCGTCTCTCGTCGTCTTTTCCGCCCCCACCGGCCCGCTGCTGGCTCGTGCGGCCGGCTTCCTCTTCCTCTCCGGCCGGCTGCCGGCTCGTGCGGTCGGCTTCGTTCTGTTTTCGGGGCGGCTGCCGACTCGTGCGGTCGGCTTCGTTAGTCCCGGCCGGCCGGCGGCTTCTCTCCAGTCGCACGCCGGCGCCCGCGGGCAGGGAAGCGGCGGCGGCCGCGAGGCCCGTCCCCAGCGCCGCCCAGCCCACCTCGCCGGTGAACGGCGGGACCGCCGGAGACGGGACCCGGCGCGGGGCGGGCCGCAGCCACAGGTCGAGCATCCCCGGCCGGTCGACGATCTCCAGCACGCCGGCCGCCACCCGCCAGCCCACGCTCGGATCCGGCCCCGGGCACCGTATCGGCGGCGGCCCCAGCTGCGCCCCCACCTCGGCGATCGCGGCCACGAAGAGATCCCGCCGTCCCGGAACGTCCAGACCGTCCGACTCACTGAGATTCAGGTACACGGCGGTCACCTCGGCCCCGAACAGGAACGCCCCCGCCCGCCCCGGAGCAGCGTCGAAGGCGCAGCTCACCGTCCCTTCGGACGGCGGCCGGTAGATCCAGCCCGCGGCCGTGGCGAACTCCTCCAGCTGATCGGCCGCCCAACTCCACTCGAATCCCGCGACCGCGGCCACGGTCCGAGCCACCACGTGCACCGGGTCATTGTTGCCCATCGGGGCCGCCACGCCACGATGCATGAGGGTTACGGCATACGCGAGGCGAATTTAGGTATTAGTCCGACTCGCCACAGATGAGGCTGATGCTCCGGTAGCGTCTGCTCTGGCGCCGCCCGACCGTGACCTCGCGACCTCGCCTTGTGACCCTCGCCTCGTGCCCTGCGGAGGAGCTTCAGCGTTGCCCACCCAGACGACCCTGACGCAGCAGTTCGCCACCGAGTACGCCAAAGGCGCGGTGCCCGGCATGCTCCGGGCCATCCGCACCATCAAACGCGCCAACAACCTGATCCTCGTCGGCGCGCTCGCCGCCAGTTACCTGCACCAGGCCCACTACCTGGCCACCCTGGGCGCCGGCATGTTCGCCTGGATCGTCCCCGCGGTGTTCGACCTGGCCATGCTCTCCATGCTGACGATCGCCCACACCGCCGGCATGGCCGCCGACGCCAAACGCGCCGCCATGAAGATCCTCGCCGTAGTGGTGGTCATCTCCGCCGCGGTGAACTTCGCCGCCCCCGGCCCCCTCGGCCTGCGCATCATCTTCGCCCTGGTGGTGGGCCTGGTAGCCGGAGTCGAATGGGTAGCCGCCAAGATCCGCCCCGACTTCGCCGCCATCGAGGCCCGCGAGGTGGCCGTGATCACCGAGGTCAACCCGAACCGCAAACTGGACCCGGAGGTCGCCAAGGCCCGGGCCGCGAAGGCCGCCGCCACCCGCCGGGCCAAACAGGAGGCCGCCGAAGCCGCGGCCAAGGCAGCCGAGGACGCGGCCCGGGCCCGTGCGGCCCGAGCCGCCGAACGAGCCAAGGCCAAAGCCGACCGAGAAGCTCTCGACCAGGCCGAACTGGACCGCTTCCTCCGCGCCGGCCGCGTGAGCCTCGACGAGCCGGTCGGCGCCCACCGCGCCTCCTGACCGCGCCTCCTGACCGGGCTTCCGGCCCGTTCTCGGCGCGAACAGGCCAGGCGGCAGTGCGTGCGCGACGGGCTCGCCGGAAGCAAGCGGGGACGATGTGGCGCGGGCGCTCGCCCGGACGATGCAGGCCACCTCGGAGGCCGCCCGGTTCCAGCGGATCCGAAACGTCGTCCACGACGACATCCTCGGCGTGGCGCACCGCGAGGGCGGCGGACGAGTCGGCCTGTACGCCGGATTCTGTGGCCGGTGACCTGGGTCGCCGGTGGCGGCCATCCATCTAGGCCTGCCGTTGCCGGCAGGCTCGAGCAGCCTACCCGCAGGCTCGGGCGAGCAGCCCTCGAACGCCTGCGCCGGCCTTCGCCTTGCGGCTCGGGCCTTGCTTGGCCTTGCTCCGGGTGGGGTTTACCTAGCCACCCCGGTCACCCGGGGTGCTGGTGAGCTCTTACCTCACCGTTTCACCCTTACCGAGCGCGTACGCCGTACGCCCCCGGCGGTCTGTTTTCTGTGGCACTTTCCCGCGGGTCGCCCCGGGTTGCCGTTAACAACCACCCTGCTCTGCGGAGTCCGGACGTTCCTCGGCGGCACCGGTGAGGGTGCCGACGCGGCCGCCCAGCCGACTCGTCCGTCGCGCCGCCATCCTACGTCCCACCTCGGCGCGCCCTACCGGCGACGTGCGGGCTTCACCGGTGGTGCGAGCGTGGGACGCGGGGGAGATCACCGCGCCGGGGTCCGGGGTGGCACGTAGGGTCGGCTGCACCATGGATGTCACGGAGATCTTGCTGCTGGTGGTGGCCGGGGTCGCGGCCGGGGCGATCAACGCGATCGCCGGGGGTGGGTCGCTGATCACGTTTCCCAGCCTGATCGCTATCGGACTGCCGTCGGTCGATGCGAATGTCACCAATTCGGTCTCGGTGTTCCCGGGGTATCTGTCGAGTGTCGCCGGGAGCCGGGCCGATCTGGCGGGGCAGGGGCGGCGGGTGCGGGCGACGATTCCGGCCGCGGTGACGGGTTCGGCTGCCGGGTGTGCGCTGCTGCTGCTCACGCCGGCCCGGGCGTTCGAGCTGGTGGTGCCGTTCCTGGTGCTGGGGGCGGCGGCGACGCTGGCGTTCCAGGCGCGGTTGCGGGCGCTCGTCGGGCATCCGCGGAGCATGTCGCCGCGGCGGGCCGCGGTGACGCTGCAGTGCGTGGTGTTCGTGGGGGCGATCTACGGCGGCTACTTCGGGGCGGCGCTCGGGGTCATGTATGTGGCGGCCCTCGCGCTCATCCTCGACGAGCCGTTGAAGCGGATCAACGCCCTCAAGAACGTGCTGTCGGCCACCGTGGGCCTGGTGACGCTGCTGGTCTTCGCGGCGTTCGCGCGGGTCGACTGGGCTGCTGTCGCCACCCTCGCGCCGGCCACGATCGTCGGGGGGTACGCCGGAGCGCGTCTCGCCCGGCGTCTGCCCCAGCGGGTCCTGAAATACCTCATCGTCACCTTCGGCGCCACCGTCGGCCTGTTCCTCTTCTACCGAGCCTCCCTCGGCTGAGCGTCGGCCCCGACCGCCGCGCCATGGAGGGACGCGGGCGGGGGTAAGGGGTGACCGGCCTGGGGTGAGGTGGCGAAAGCGGACATCGTGAGGTGGTGCCGCCGGGTCCGGGGCGGGAGTGCCGGGCCGCCACCGGACCCGGCGGCTGGGCCGGTCGCCAGCCGGTCCGGGGGAACGTCCTGTGGGGAACAGCGGGTGCTTACGGCGTACCACTGTGGGGGGTTTGCTCTGGAAGGCCGACCGCTTACCACCCGGAGGCGGCCGGTAAACCTCTCGTCCGGAGTTTTTCTCGGCGGAGGCCGCCGGCGATGGCGAGGACGACCTCCAGGGCGTCCTCCTCGTCGAGGCCGTGGAGGCTGCGGCAGGGGGTGGCGCGCAGGGCGCTGGGGGCCTCGCAGCCGTCGAGTCGCAGGACGATCAGGCGGCCGACGAGTGTGGACGCCGAGGCGAGCAGCGCCCAGTCGGCGGGCGTGCCGCGATGCTCCGCGGAGAGCAGCACGAGAACCGGGCCGGTGCTGCTGAAACGGCCCTCGGTGAGGCGGCCGGCGAAGGCGGGGTCGGCGGGGTCGAGACGGACCTCGTGGCCGGCCGCGCGGAGGGTGGTGGTGATCCATTGTGCCCATGGCTCGTCGGCGGGGGAGTGGGAGACGAGGACGGGCACTCTTCCAGGATGCCGGACGGAGTTCCACAGTGCTCGATGGGGTTTGCGTAGTCCGCCGATGGCGTGGTGTGAGAATGTCGTCCGTTGACGTGCAACTTGCACAACTCATAGTGTCGGTGTCGTGACTGCGGGTGGACCCTTATGGGAACGGGGGAGGCCAAGTCACGGGGGAATGCTGACAAAGCATCACGAATCGAGGAGCGCTCGATGACTGTCACGATCGGGATCAATGGACTCGGGCGGATCGGCCGAAGTTTGACCCGGATCGTGGCCTCCGTGCCGAACCCGGGTGTGGAGATCGCCGCGGTCAACGACATCGCGTCGACGGAGAAGCTGGCATACGGCCTCCGGCGCGACAGCATCCGGGGATCGTTCCCCGGCACGGTCACCGCCCGGGGGGACTACCTGGTGGTGAACGATCATGCCATCCGGGCGTTCCACCATGAGCGGCCGGAACGGATCCCGTGGGCCGACCACGGAGTGGACGTGGTCATCGAGGCCACCGGGCGGTTCCGCGCCGGGACCACCGCCCGCAACCACATCACCCACGGCGGCGCTCGCAAGGTGGTGATCAGCGCCTCCGCCGACGATCCGGACGCGTTCCTGGTCTTCGGGGCCAACCACCAGAGCTACGACCCGGCCGGCCACGACGTGGTCTCGCCGGCCTCCTGCGGGGTCAACGCGCTGACCGTGATGGCGAAGGTGTTGCTCGACCGGTTTGGGCTGGGCTCGGTCAACACCTCGGTCATCCTGGCCGGTCAGGGCTGGCAGCGGGTCCAGGACTCGGCCGTCGGCAACTCCCGCGACGACCCGCGCCTGGGCCGGGCTGGCGGGGAGAGCATCATCCCGCACAACTACGTGGTCGGTGACCTGGTACGGGTGGCGCTGCCGGAGATCGGCGAGATGCGCTACAGCTACTACTGCGTGCCCACCCCGATCGGCTCGCTCGCCGAGCTCTCCGGCCAGACCGGCCGCCCGGTGACCGCCGAGGAGGTGAACCGGGCGATGGCCGAGGCCGCCGCCGGCCCGCTGCGCGGCATCCTCGCCTACGACCCCGACCCGACCGTCTCCGTCGACGTCAAGAACAACTCGGCGTCGTGCCTGTTCGACCCATCCGGCACGCAGACCACCGCGGACGGCGGCGTGAAGGTGCGCGGCTGGTTCGACAACGAGTGGGGCTTCTCCAACCGCCTGCTGGACCTGGCCCGCCTGGTCGGCGAGCGTTTACCGGTCGGCTCCAGCCGGGTCTCGTGGAGCGTCGCCTAGGCTGGCGTCCGTGGTCGATCTGGCGGATGTGCAAGCGGCGGCGAAGCGTGTCGACGGACGGATCCGGCGGACCCCGGTGCTCGCCGCCGGCCCGGACCTGTGGTTCAAGCTCGAGTTCATGCAGCACGCGGGCTCGTTCAAGACCCGCGGCATGATGAACCGGATTCTCACCGGTCCGGTCACCTCGGCCGGGCTGGTCGCGGCCTCCGGTGGCAACGCCGGGCTGGCCGCCGCCTACGCGGCCCGTGAGCTGGGTCATTCGGTCGAGGTGTTCGTGCCGGTCACCGCGCCCGCGGTCAAGGTGGCGAAACTCGGCAAGCTGGGCGCGCGGGTGGTCCAGGAGGGCGGGGAGTATGCGGAGGCGTACGCCGCGGCCGTGGTCCGTGCGGAGGAGACCGGGGCGCTGTTCTGCCACGCCTACGACGACCCGGAGATGGTGGCCGGCAACGGGACCCTGGGCCTGGAGCTCGACGGGTTCGACACCGTCCTGGTGGCGGTGGGTGGCGGTGGACTGATCGCCGGGGTGACAGCCGCGCTTGCCGGGAAGGCCCGGATAGTCGGTGTCGAGCCGGTGGGGGCCTGCGCGCTGCATGCGGCACTGCGGGCGGGCCGGCCGGTGGACGTGCCGGTCTCCGGCGTCGCCGCCGACTCGCTGGGCGCTCGGCGAGCCGGAGACATCGCGTTCGAGCTGGCCCGGGCCGCGAGGATCGACTCCGTCCTGGTCGACGACGGCGCGATCATCGAGGCCCGCCGCCGGCTGTGGGACGAGTACCGGATCGTGGTCGAGCACGGCACCGCCGCGGCCCACGCCGCCCTGCTCTCCGGCGCCTACCGTCCCGAGCCCGGCGAGCGCGTGGTCGTCCTGCTCTGCGGCGCCAACACCGATCCGGCCGATCTGACCACGTAGACGTGCCGATTCGGCGACGCTCGTCTGGTGACGGACGAAAAGCCCGAAACGGATGCCCGGCCTGAACCGGACGCGGGGCTCGAAACCGGCGACGGGCCCGCGGCCGGTGCGACCTCGGTCCGGGAGTTCCGGCGGTTCGCGACCGCTGTCTGTGTCGTCGGCGTACTGGTGCAACTGCTCCTGACCGCCTACTACCTGGGCATGGGTCACAAAGCCGCCCCGCACGACCTGCCGGTCGGCCTGGTCGCCGGCGCCGAGCAGCGCCAGTCGATCACCGCGATGCTGGAGGAGAACGGGGCGTTCCGGGTCGCCGACTACACCTCGGCGGACGTGCTGACCACGGCGATCAGGCAGCGCGAGGTCTACGGCGGGGTGGACGTGACCGGCGGCGAGCCGGTGCTCTACGTGGCCGGGGCGGCCGGGGCCTCGGCGGCGTCGCTGCTGCGCACCACCTACAACGGCGTGATGCAGCAGCAGAAGGCGAAACAGCTCGCGCAGGCCACGGACCCGATCACGATCGCCGCGGCCCAGGCGCTGATCGCGCCGCCCAAGGTGGTCGACGTGGTGCCGCTGCCGGCGGACGACGTGAACGGGGTGTCGCTGGGCTTCCTCACCCAGGCGCTGTCCCTGGGCGGGACGATCGCCTCCATGGGGCTGGGGCGCCTGATTCCGCGTACCCGCAGATCCTGGCGCCGTGGCGTCGCCCACCTGGCGACGCTGTTCCTCTATGCGGTCGGCTCGGCCGCCGCGGTCCTCTGGTCGATGACCTGGTTCGGGGTCGGGGAGGGCGCCGACCGCCCGGAGATGCTCTACATCTTCTCGCTGATCTCGCTGGCGGTGACCGGTTCGACGGCCGGGGCGGTGGCCCTGCTCGGTCCGGCCGGCGCGCTGGTCGGCGCGTTCTACTTCACGATCGGGACGGTGATCTCGGGCGCCAGCATCCTGCCGGAGTTCCTGCCGACGTTCGGGCGGGAGCTGGGCGAGCACCTGCCGACCGGCGCGGGCGTGCAGGCGGTTCGTGACAATCTCTACTTCCCGGACGCCCCGATCGGCGGGCATCTGCTCGTGCTCGTGCTCTACGCGGTGATCGGCTGCCTGATCGTGCTCATCACCAACATTCTCCCCAACCGGACCGACCGGACTTCCGAGGTCGATCTGGGCCTGTGACCGGCGACCCAGCGGCAACCGTGGCCACCTCATGAACCGGCGCGTACGGTCGATCCGTACTTGAAGTGTCAAGTGCACAGGGAGAGGGCATGCCGGTTCGTACGCGCGTCACCGTTCCGCTGGAGTTCCCCGATGGGTATCGCACCACCGCGGAGGTCGTCACCTTCACCGGTCTGTCCGACGGTAAGGAGCACCTTGCGCTGGCCCTCGGGGACGTCGCGAAGGCCGAGGCCCCGCTGGTGCGCCTGCACTCCGAGTGCATGACCGGGGATGTGTTCGGCTCGCAGCGCTGCGACTGCGGCCCCCAGTTGCGGGAGGCCGTCGAGCGCATCACCGAGACCGGTGGCTACCTTCTCTACCTGCGGCAGGAGGGCCGTGGCATCGGGCTGTACGCGAAGCTCGACGCCTACGCCCTCCAGGATCTCGGCATGGACACCTACGAGGCCAACCGGGCTCTCGGCCACGCCGACGACGAGCGTGACTACACCGCCGCCGCGCAGATGCTGACCGCGCTCGGGGTCGCGTCGGTCGACCTGCTCACCAACAACCCGGACAAGCCACGGCAGTTGCGTGAGCTGGGCGTCGAGGTGCGGGCGGTCGAGCCGACCGGGGTGCACGCCTCCCCGGCCAATGTCCGCTACCTGCAGGCGAAGGTGGCGCACACCCAGCACACGATCGACCTGGCCCCCGCGTCCTGAGGTTCTCGCCGGTTGCGCCTCAGATTCCGTGGGGCGCGCCGAACGGGAAAGCGTGGGTATCGAGGGAGTGAATTCGCGCATCGCGGACATCCAGAGCCGGATCCTCGCGCTGCAGGGCCAGCAGGCCACGACCACGACGGCTCGCGCCCGGACGGAGACACCCGCCCAGGCGAGTTTCGCCAGCCATCTCCAGAGTGCTGTGGCATCCACCGGGGCTTCGGACAAAACCTACAAACTCAACAGCAAAGGTATCCCGGAGGATCTTGTCGCGTACGGGAACGGCAAGATCCCCCCGGAGGCGCTCGGCCGGGTCGGCAACACCGGGCACAAGCTCTGGGCCCCGGCCGCCGAGAGCCTGAACCGGATGATCGAGGACGCTCGCGGCCAGGGCGTCACGATCGGCATCACCGACTCGTACCGGCCGTACGCCGAGCAGGTCGACCTGGCCCGCCGCAAGGGCCTCTACTCGCAGGGCGGTCTGGCGGCCAAGCCCGGCACCAGCGAGCACGGCTGGGGCATGGCCACCGACCTGAAACTGAACTCCGAGGCGCTCTCCTGGATGCGGAAGAACGCCCGGAACTACGGATTCGTGGAGAACGTGGCCCGCGAATCCTGGCACTGGGCGTACCGCCCGCCGTCCTGACCTCTCCGCTCCGGCATCCGCCTGTTCCGGCCGCGTCCGCTTGTCCCGGCGGTGTCGGCTTGTCCCGGCGTGTCGGCTGTTCCGGCGGCGTCGGCTTGTTCTGCGGGCTCAGGCGCGGCAGAGGATCTCGCCGTGCGGGATGATCAGCCAGCCGTCCGGGTCGTCGGCCCACCGGCGCCAGCCGGCCGAGATCCGGCGCAGATCGATTTCGGTCGCGGCGCCGGTGCGCACCGCCTGCGCCGACATGTCTGACTTGAGGACCCGATCCTCCCACATGCCGCCCCACCACTCGCGGTCCTCCGGGTTGGCGAAGCACCACACGCTCGCCGTCGCGGTGACGTCGGTGAACCCGGCCGCCCGCGCCCACGACAGCAGCCGTCGCCCGGCGTCCGGCTCGCCGCCGTTGCCCCGGGCCACCCGCTGGTAGAGGCCCAGCCACTCGTCCAGCTCGGGCAGCAGCGGGAACCAGGTGAACGCCGCATAGTCGCTGTCCCGCGCCGCGACCAGGCCGCCGGGCTTGGTGACCCGTCGCATCTCGCGCAGCGCCGCCACCGGATCGGCCACGTGCTGCAGCACCTGGTGCGCGTGCACCACGTCGAACGTGCCGTCCGGGAAGTCGAGCGCGTGCACGTCACCGACCGCGAAGTCGACGCCGGTCAGGCCGCGGCGCGCGATCTCGGCGCGGGCCAGGTCGAGGGCCGGTTCGGTCTGCTCCAGGGCCGTCACCCGTCCGGGTGTGACCAGCTCGGCCAGCTCGGCGGTGATCGTCCCCGGCCCGCATCCGACGTCCAGCAGGGAAAATCCGGAGGAAAGATGAGGCAGCAGGTACGCCGCCGAATTCTCTGCGGTGCGCCACCGGTGTGAGCGCAAGACCGACTCGTGGTGTCCATGGGTGTAGGTCGCCATGGGGTCGACGCTAAGCCCGTTGTCCTCGAATGTGGGACAACCTTCCCACCATTTGGATAACGCGATTTCTTGCTTCGCTGATCAGGACGTAGTTTGGTGGCCATGAGGATCGGTATCGTCGGTGCGACGGGACAGGTGGGCGGCGTCATGCGCCGCATCCTGGCCGAGCGCCAGTTCCCTGTGACCCAGCTCCGGCTCTTCGCCTCCGCGCGCAGCGCGGGCCGCACGATCTCGTGGGGCGACGGCGACGTGACCGTCGAGGACACCGCCACGGCCGACTACTCCGGCCTCGACATCGTGCTCTTCTCCGCCGGCAAGGGCGGCTCCAAGGAGTTCGCACCCCGCTTCGCCGAGGCCGGGGCGGTCATCGTCGACAACTCGTCGGCGTACCGGATGGACCCCGACGTCCCGCTCGTCGTCGCCGAGGTCAACCCCGACGCCGCCCGGGTGCGGCCGAAGGGGATCATCGCCAACCCCAACTGCACCACCATGGCCGCGATGCCGGTGCTGCGCCCCCTGCACGACGAGGCCGGGCTGGTCTCGTTCATCGCCACCACCTACCAGGCGGTCGGCGGCGCCGGCCTCGCCGGTGTGGCCGAGCTCGACGAGCAGATCAAGAAGGTCGCCGACCGCGCCACCGAGCTCACCCACGACGGCTCCGCTGTCGAGTTCCCCGAGTCCAAGGTCTTCCCCAGGCCGATCGCGTTCAACGTGATCCCGCAGGCCGGCTCGTTCGTCGACGACGGCAGCAACGAGACCGACGAGGAGCAGAAACTCCGCAACGAGAGCCGCAAGATCCTCGATCTCCCGGAGCTGCTGGTCTCCGGCACCTGCGTCCGCGTCCCGGTCTTCACCGGCCACTCGATCCAGGTCAACGCGCGCTTCAGCCGCCCGGTCAGCCCCGAGCGGGCCCGGGAGATCCTCGCCTCCGCACCGGGCGTCGAGCTGTCCGACGTGCCGACCCCGCTCCAGGCGGCCGGCCGCGACCCGTCCTACGTGGGCCGCTTCCGGGTCGACCCGACCGCCGAGAACGGCCTGTCGTTCTTCATCTCCAACGACAACCTCCGCAAGGGGGCGGCCCTCAACGCGGTCCAGATCGCCGAGTTGGTCGCCGCCGAAATCGGCTGACGACCAGCGCTGATGCCGCCCGGGCGTGATGGTCCGGGCGGCATTGTCCTTCAGGGGTACGGGACAGCCCGTCCCCGACCGCAACCTTTCCCGTCCCGCGGCTACCGCGCGACGCGGCCCCGACGTCCCGGCGCCGGCGCGCCGCACGGGCGTATGCGTCCCTCACGGCCCACCCCGCGCGACTCTCCGGGCCCGGCTCACTGCCTCGCGCCCTGCGTGTTGCCTCGCGTCGTGCGTGCCGGCCCGCATCCTGTGTGGTGGCTCCCTCGCTCGCCGCCCTGGCCGGTGCCCGCGCCTCTTGGTCGGCCCTCGCCGCTTGGCGGCGTCCGTCGTCGGTCGGCGGTCTCATGCGTTCGGCCGTCCTCGTGGGCGTCCGGTGTGCTCCGGCGGGCCCGCGTTTTCAGCCCACGCCTCGTGGGCTTCCCGTGTGTTCCGGCAAGCTCGTGTGTTCGGCGCGCGCCGCGTGGGCGTCCGGTGTGCTCCGGCGACCCCAGGTGGTCGGCCGCGCATCTCATGGGCATCCGGTGTTCATCGGCGGTCCCGTACGTTCGGCGCAGTCTTCCGGGCTCCGGCGTTGATCATCGAGTCCCCGCACGAAAGTCATCGCCGCCTTTGTCGCCGAGGGAGGTTTTCGGCGGCTCGAGATGGGGATATTCGCCAGGTCGCGGATTGCAGGTCCCGCTGCTGACTGCTCCGATGGCTGGTTTTGTACAGTCGTGTCGGGTTTGCAGAGCCTTTGTTCAGCTTAACAATGGGAATTTGGGACTTTTTGCCCGAATCGGTAGCGCTTGGCCGATTTTAGCGGCACAGTGATGGAATGAACGACAGTGGGCTGGGCGCAGCGGGCTACTTCTGGTGCCTCCGCGACCACCGCGTGGAGAGCGGCGACGAAGTATGCCCTGCTCAATACCGGCTCGGTCCCTACGCCACGGCTGACGAAGCGACGCGGGCACTCGAGACCGTCGAGAAGCGCAATGCCGAGTGGGATGCCGAGGACGCCCGCTGGACAGGGGAAGCCAGCTGACGTAATCCGCCGCTCCGGCCGTCCCGAGCCGGAGCCGCGAGTCTCCCGGCGCGGACGTGCCCATTCGCAAGGAGGAACACCTCGATGCCCGCTGCCAAAAAGGCCTCGACAAGGCCCGCTGCCTCCGGCACGGGCCCACGACCCAAAACCACCCCATCCGGTACGGGCACCCGCGCGACCGCCTCCGCACCCGCTCGCGGCACGTCCGCCCCGAAGCCCCGCCCGGCCACGACCACGCCGGCCCCCAACACACGGTCGGCAGCAACCGCAGCGGCGAAGAGGCCGCCCGCCAAGCCCGTAGTGGCAGCCCCAAGGTCCGGCGCAGCCGCAAGGCCCACGCCCGCGAAGTCCCCGGCATCGAAGTCGACCACGCCGAGATCCACCGCAGTGAAGCCGCCGGTGACGAAGTCTGCAGCGACCAGGTCTGCCCTGACGAAGCCTGCAGTGAAAAAGTCGGCGACGAAGCCCGCAGCGGTTAAGTCTGTCGCGGTGCAGCCGGTGGCGATCAAGTCCGCAATAGTGAAGTCGACGGTGGCCAAGTCTGCCGCGACGAAGCCCGGAGCGACGAAGCTGGCAGCCACCAAGCCTGCAGTGGCGAAAAATGTGATGGCCAAGCCCGCGACATCCAGGTCTGCTGCCTCGAAGGCAGTCTCCAAGGCCATGGCGACCCCGCCTGCGACGGCCAAGTCTGCTGCTGGGAAGTCGGCGGCGGTACCCGCGACAGCCAAGACCGCAGCGGCCAAGCCGACGACCTCGAAGACAGCCGTGGCGAAGTCGATCGCGACCAAGCCTGTGGTGGCCAAGCCCGCGATCACGAAGTCTGCGGTGCCGAAGCCGACTGTAGGTAAGCCCGCAGCGGGCAAGCCCGCAGCGCCCAAGGCTGCCGTGACCAAGTCCGTGGTGGCCAAGTCTGCGATGACGAAGGCCGCGGCGGCCAAAGCTGCCGCGGCGACGAGCGGCGCGGCGGGCCGGAAGACGGTCGGGCCGGTGGTCGCGGGTTCCGCCAAGCGCTCGGCTGTCAGTGCCTCGGCCGGGAAGCCGGCCGCGGTCAAGCAGACAGTTGCGAAGCAGACCTCGAAGGCTGCCGTCGGGAAGCAAGCCGGAGCGAAGCCCGTCGAGACCACGCCGGCTGCCGGTCGGCGGTCCGCGGTGACGCCGACGTCCAAGGCGGCTCAGGTCGTCGGGAAGCAGCCGGCCCGGGGAACGTCGGCCGGCCGCACGGCGATGGCCGGCGGAGGGGCCATCGTCAAGCCGCGGGTCGCGGGTTCGGCGGCCAAGGTCGCGGGCTCGGCCGCCAAGAGTTCGGTCGTTTCCGGTGCCGCATCCGGCAAGGTCGTCGCGCCGCGTGCCGGAGCCGCCGGGCGTGTCGTGGCGGCGAGCAAGCCGGTCAAGGTGGTGTCGGCTCGGGCGGCCACGCGCGACACCGGTGGTGGCGTGCCGCCGAAAGGCCGTACCACCGCTGCGTCCGCCGGCAGGAGCAATGCCGTCCGGTCCACCGGATCGTCGACGGCGGCCAAGCGCGGAACCGCAGCGTCGTCCAGCGCTACCGGATCGCGGGTAGCTGTCGGAGCGTCGACGAAGAAGATCGTCGCCGAGACGTCGAGGGGCGTCGCTGCCACGGCTGCGACTGCGAAGGCCGGTGTCAGGAAAGGTGCTGCGGCGGGGCCCGGTAAGGCTGCCGTGACGAAGCCCGGTGCCGGCAGAGTGACGGCGGGCAGTTCGGGCGCCGGGGCAGGCTCTGCCGCTTCCAACGCTCCGGCGGCCAGGAACGGAGCTGTGCGGGGACCAGCGGTGAAGGCCGCGACAGGGGGCGCCGGGCGCACCGGCCCGGGCAAGGCCACGGTCGCTGTCGTACCGGCTGCGCGAAAGAATGCATCCGGCGCGGGTAAGGCGACCGGCAAGGACCTCGCCGGCGGACGTGGGGGTGGAGCCGGCAACGTCGTCTCGATCGATCGTGGTACGGGACGAGTGGCCGCCGGGCGGAAGAACGCGGGACGCGGTGCGGCCGGCAGAGGCGCGGGCGGTGTGACCGTACCGATCGGATCGAAATCGGCCTCGGGCCGTCGGACCGGTGGGGCACGGCGGGTGGCCGCGGCTACCAGCAACCTGCCGAAGAACCAGGTGACGGTCTCGACCGACGACTGGGACGACGACACCGAAGGGCAGCCGTCCGACCCGTTCACCGGCCGGGCGCGATCCGACCAGGGCGTTTCCGGGGCGTACGGTGGCGGTGAAGAGGAAACCGAGATCGACGCCGGATCGCTGCCGGACGTGTCGTTCGTGGGTGGCTGGTTCCCGGCGCACCACGGGCAGCCGAATCCGGACGAGGACTCCGACCAGTGGGGCGCCGACCGTCCCGACCTGGAGGCCGTCGAGACCGGAGCCGGTCAGTCCGCGGCCGACGACGACGTTCCCGAGTACACCGGTCCGGCGGACGCTGTCGAATCCGGCTGGGTGTCCACGCTCGCCCGGGTGTCCAGCTCGGACGGGCGTGATCTCGGCGCGGACACCGACGGCGAACCGGACGAGGAATCCCGGTTCCCGGCCGCGGCGGACGATGCCCGAGAGGCCGGTGGGCGACCGTTCGGCGATGCGGTGGCGGACCATCTCGACGACGAGCTTGACGAGTTCGACGAGGAAGAGGACGAAGACGAGTTCGACGATCTCGACGAAGAGGACGATCGTGCCGGGGTCGTGACCGTCGCCATCCCGGACTCCGGGGAGCGGAGGACGTCCGCGTCCCGGCCGCGCCGGGGCCAGGCCGGGGCAGCGGAGACGGAGACAACGGAGCGACCCGAGAGCGACCGGTTCACGGCGGACGACCGGTTCACGGCGGACGACCGGTTCGTGGAGGACGGCGAGGCCGCGGCGCACGAGTTCGAGGACGAGGACGAGGCGGCCGAACTCGACGAGATCACCGCTCCCGGGACGAGCGTCTCTGGCGGCCGTTCGGCCGAGGGGACCACCACCGCGGGGGAGGCGGCCAAGGGCGTGGCGTCCAAGAAGGCGGCGCCCAAGACTTCGGCGGGTAAAGCGGCGGGAGCCGCGAGGACTGCTGCCAAGGCGGCAGGCGCTGCGGCGACGGCAGTGAAGACAGCAGACGCCGAATTCGAGGAGACCCGCACCGACGGCACCTCGGCCACCGCTGCCGGACCCGCCGCGCCCAAGGGACGGGGCACGGCGAAGGGCGCTACGACCCGGACGACCAGGGCCGCCGGCGCCAGGGCCACCGGAACCAGCAAGTCCGGGGCGTCTCCGGTGAAGACGATCGAGGGAGCCGCGAGCCGCACCACGGCCGGAAGCAAGAGCGCCGCGACCAAGGCGACCGGAACCAGGACTGCTGGGACCAAGACGACCCCCGCCAAGGCTGTCGGAAACAAGGCGGCCGCCGCCAAGACCGCTGGGACCAAGACCGCTGGGACCAAGACGGCGGGGACCACGGCAACCGGTACTCGGACCGCTGGGACGAAGGCCACCGGGATGAAGGCCACCGGGATGAAAGAGGCCGGGGCCAAGGCTACCGGGATGAAGGAGACCGGGGCGAAGGCTACCGGGGCGAGGGCCACGGGAGCCATGGCCACTGGGACCAAGGCGGCAGGGACCGCGGTGGCCGGGGCCAAGACGGCCAAGGCTGGGGTCGGCGGGACGAGAACGACCGGGACCAAAGCTGTTGGGACCACGGCTGCCGGAGGCAAGGCCACCGGTGCCAAGGCTGGTGCCGGCGTCCGGGCGGCCGGTGCTTCGGTAGCGAAAGACGCGGCAAAGGCCACTGGGGCACGGGCGACAGGTGCTACGGGGACCGGCTCCACCGCGGCGGTAGCTACCAAGGCGGCTGCGGCGAAGGCGAGCGCGACGAAAGCAACCGCAGCCAAGGCGACCGGGACAAAGGCGACCGGGACGAAGGCGAGCGGGACGAATGCGCCCCTCGGCAAGGCGACTGCGGCCAAGGCGACCGCTGGCAAGGCGACCGCTGGCAAGGCGACCGGGACGAAGGCGACTGGGACGAAGGCGACTGGGACGAAGGCGACCCTCGGCAAGGCGACTGCGGCTAAAGCGACCACTGGCAGGGCGGCCGGGACGAAGGCGACCCCCGGCAAGGCCGCTGCGGCGAAGGTGACCGCTGCCAAGGCGGCCGCTGGCAAGGCGACGGGAACCAAGGCGACGGGGACGAAGGCGACCCCCGGCAAGGGCACTGCGGCAAAGGTGACCGTCGCCAAGGCGGCGGCTGGCAAGGCGACGGGGACGAAGGCGGCCCCTGGCAAGGCGACTGCGGCCAAGGCGAGTGCGGGGAAAGCGACTGCGGCCAAGGCGGCCGGGGCTGATAGGACCGCGGCCACGACGAGCGGGAGCACCACAGCGGCAGGGAAGAAGGCTGCTGCCAAGGCTGCGGGAACCACTGCGGCGAAGACGGCCGTTGCGAAGAAGGCGGCTGCCAAGGCGACCGCAGCGACCAAGGCTTCGGTCAAGGGCGCCGCAGCGACGAAGGCAGGGGCGGCGAAGGCTGCTCCGGCCAAGAGTGCAGGAAGGACGGCCGCACCCGCCAAGGCGGTCAAGGCCACCCCGGCCAAGGCGGCACCTGCGAAGGCGGCCAAGACCGCGCCGGTCAAGGCTGCCAAAGCGACGGCGGCCAAGAGTGCACCTGCTAAAACGGCTGCGAAAGCGTCGGCCGGCAAGGCCGCACCTGCCAAGGCGACGGCGAAGACCACAAGTGCCAAGAAGGCCACAGTGGCCAGGGCGACGCCCGCGAAGTCAGCGGCAGCCAAAACGGCCGTAACCAAGGTCACTCCCAGCAAAGCCGGCGCGGCCAAGGCGATGCCTGTCAAAGCGGGCGCGGCCAAGTCGACCCCCGGCAAGGCGGGCGCGGCGAAGGCGGTGCCGAGCAAGGCGGGGGCCACCAAGTCGACTAAGACCAAGTCGGCTGGGACCAAGTCGACTGGGACCAAGGCGGCGCCGAGCAGGGCGGCTGGGACCAAGGCGGCTCCCGGCAGGGCAGGTGTGGCTACGGCTGCGCCCAGCAAGGCGAGTTCGGCCAAGGCGGCGCCCGGGAGAGCGGCTGCGAAGGCTACGGCAACCAAGACTGTCGCTGCCAGGGCGACCGCTGGTGGTGGGACGGCCAGGACGGCCGGCAGTGCTGGGGCCACCAAGGTGACCGGAGCGAAGACGAGCGCGACCAAGGCGACAGGAGCCAAGGCAACGACGACGGCGGCCAAGGGGACGGGAGCCAAGGCAACGACGACGGCGGCCAAGGGGCCGGGAGCCAAGGCGGCGGGCGCCCAGGCCACAGGGGCCAAGGTGACCGGTACCAAGTCGGCGGCCATGACCACGGCAGCGAAGACCACGGCGGCCAGAGCCACGGTGGCGAAGTCGACGACGGCCAAGGTGACGACGGCGAAGGCCACGCGGGCGGCCGGGTCGAATGCGGCGTCGGCGGGGAAGGGCACGGCGGCCAAGGGCTCGGCCGGGAAGACGGCCGGAAGCAGGGCCGATGCGGCGAAGACCACCGCGGGCCGGGCCGCCAACGCGAAAGCAGCGCCGGCCGGAACGGGGACGGGGCCTGCCGCGGTGAAAGCCACGGGGAACGCGGCCAAGGCGACTCGGGCGGCCCGGAGTTCCGGGACGAACGCGGGGGCTGTCACGCGTACGCCGGGAAGTGCTCGAACCGCTCGTAACACGCCCAAGGGTGAGCCGGTGCAGGCGTCCCGCGCGCCGTCGCGGCGTCGCTGATCCGGCGGAACGGGAAGCGCGTCGCCGGTGTCCGTCACCGGCGGCGCGCTTCTTCTGGTGTGACGCCTCGGCGGCAACGGTGCGCGTCGGCTGGTAGGAATGAGCCGTGCCGATCAAACGGGTGGTGGCGCCGCAGATCGACTTCTCGGGGCTGCGGCGGGAGCTGGGATTGCCGGACGAGTTTCCGGAGGCGGTGCTCGCTGAGGCCGGGGAGGCCGCTCGGGCTACGGGGATGCCGGAGACGGATCGCAGCGCGATCGAGTTCGTGACGATCGATCCGGCCTCGTCGCGGGATCTCGACCAGGCGATGCATCTGAGCCGCCGGCCCGGGGGTGGGTATCGGGTTCACTATGCGATCGCCGATGTCGCGTCCTATGTGCGGCCCGGCGGGGTGCTGGAGTCGGAGAGCTGGCGCCGGGGGCAGACGGTGTATCTGCCGGACGGGCGGGTTCCGCTGCATCCGCCGGTGCTCAGTGAGGACGCGGTGAGTCTGCTGCCGGGCGGGGACCGGGCCGCCGTCGTGTGGACGATCGACCTCGACGGGGACGGCGAGACCGTGGCCGTCCGCCTGGAGCGGGCCCGCGTGCGGAGCCGGGCGAAGCTGGACTACGCGGGGGTGCAGCGGCAGATCGATGCGGGGACCGCCCCGGAGATGCTGACGCTGCTGCCGGAGATCGGCGGGCTGCTCGCGCGGCGGGCGTCGGATCGGGGTGCGGTGAACCTTCCGCTGCCGTCGCAGGAGGTCGAGCGGGACAGTGGCGGCTGGCGGCTGGTACTGCGGGCGCCCCTGCCGATCGAGGAGCACAACGCGCAGATCTCGCTGCTCACCGGTATGGCGGCGGCGCGGATCATGCTGGACGGCGGGATCGGCCTGCTGCGGACCATGCCCCGGCCGAAGCCCGAAGCCGTCGAGAAACTGCGGGCCGCCGCCGGGCCGCTCGGCATCCCGTGGCCGGACGGCGCCCAGGTCGGGGCGGTAATCGCGGCCGTCGACCCGGCGGATCCGCGGGGCGCGGCCTTCCTCGACCAGGCCGCCGAACTGCTCCGCGGCGCCGCCTACACCGCCTTCGGCGTGCCCGCGCCACCGGAGCCCGGCCGCGCGGGCGCGACCCAAGGCGCGGCGGCTCAGGGCTCGGCGGCTCTAGGCACGGCAGGCCAGGGCGCGGCAGGCCAGGGCGCGGTCGGTCAGGGTGCGGCAGGCCAGGGCGCGGCAGGCCAGGGTGCAGCTGGCCAGGGCACGGTTGGCCAGGGCGCGGCGGCCGGGGCCGGGCGCGGCGGGGGTGACGGTCAGGGGCCGGAGAACGGGGGAGACGTTCTCGGCGTGCCGGCGGATGCGGGCCACGGCGGGGTCGGGGCGCCGTACGCGCACGTCACGGCGCCGCTGAGGCGGCTCGCGGATCGATACGCGACGGAGGCCTGCCTGGCGATGTACGGGGGCCGGCCGGTCCCCGGGTGGGTGCTGGACGCTCTGCCCCGGCTGCCGAAGGCGATGTCGTCGACGGATCGGGTGGCGGGTGCGGCCGACCGTGGCGCGATCGACCTGGCCGAGGCGGTGCTGCTGCAGGGCCGGATCGGTGAGGTGTTCGAGGCGGCCGTGCTGGACCGGGAGGACGCGAACGGCAAACGGCCGGCCGGCGGGACGATCGCCCTGGACGAGCCGGCCGTACGCGCCAGATGTGCCGGGGACCTGCCGCTGGGGGAGCGGGTCGCGGTGCGGTTGACGGCGGCCGACCCGGAGAGCCGGACGGTCCGCTTCGAGAAGGCGTGAGGACGGCGGGCGGACATCGGGAATGGGCACGGGCGCCGGGGCGAGGGTCGTGGCCGCTCGTGACGGTGTGGGCAGGGCGGGACGGGGTCCGTTGCGGGTGAGCGCTGCGGACCCCGTACCACTCAGAAGGTGTGCTCCGCGGCGGGGAACTCGCCGTTGCGGACCTCGTCCGCGAATTGTCGCGTCGCCTCGGTGAGCGCGCCGGCGAGATCGGCGTAGCGTTTCACGAAGCGCGGCGCCTTGCCGGTGCGCAGCCCGGCCATGTCCTGCCAGACCAGCACCTGAGCATCGGTGTCGGGGCCCGCGCCGATGCCGACCGTCGGGATCGGCAGCTCCTTGGTGATCTGCTTGGAGACCTCGCCGGGGACCATCTCCAGGACCACCGCGAAGGCGCCCGCGTCGGCGACCGCCCGGGCGTCCGAGATCACCTCGGCGCCCTCGTTGTCCCGGCCCTGGACGCGGTATCCGCCGATGGCGTGCTCGCGCTGCGGGGTGAAGCCGATGTGCGCCATCACCGGGATGCCGGCGCCGGTGATCGCCTCGATCTGCGGGGCCATCCGGCGGCCGCCCTCGAGTTTGACCGCGTGGCAGCCGCCCTCCTTCATGAACCGGACGGCGGTGCGCAGCGCCTGGGTGGGGCCCTCCTCGTAGCTGCCGAACGGCAGATCGCCGACGATCAGCGCGGTCTTGGTGGCCCGCACGACCGCGCGGACCAGCGGCAACAGCTCGTCGACGGTGACCGGGACGGTGGTCTCGTAGCCGTAGACGTTGTTGGCGGCCGAGTCGCCGACCAGCAGCACCGGCACGCCGGACTGGTCGAAGATCTGCGCGGTGTACATGTCGTAGGACGTGAGCATCGGCCAGCGGTCGCCGCGGACCTTGGCGTTGAGCAGGTCACGGGTGCGGACCCGGCGGGTCGGCGGCCCACCGTACAGGGTGGGGATCTCGGACATGGCGTTTCTCCTCCCTCGAGGCCGCGCGAGTGCGGTCCCCGGGTCCGCACATCGTTACACCTCTACACGCCTTCGCGAAACAGGTTGGTAATAGGGAGGCGACGATCACGGCCGAACGCCTTGCCGGAGATCTTGGTGCCGGGAGCCGACTGCCGCCTCTTGTACTCCGCCAGGTCGATCATGCGTAGCGTACGGTCCACCAGGGCCGGGTCGTTGCCGGCGGCGATCAGCTCGTCGCGGCCCAGATCCCGGTCGACGTAGCCCTTGATGATCGGGTCGAGGATCTCGTAGTCGGGCAGCGAGTCGGAGTCCTTCTGGTCGGGCCGCAGCTCGGCGCTGGGTGCCTTGGTGATCGAGTTCTCCGGGATCGGGGGTGTGCCGGGCTGGGTGTTGCGCCACCGCGCGAGCTGCCACACCATCGTCTTCGGCACGTCCTTGAGCGGATTGAACCCGCCGACCGAATCGCCGTAGAGGGTCGAGTAGCCGACCGCCAGCTCGCTCTTGTTGCCGGTGGTCAGGACCAGGTGCCCCTCCTGGTTGGAGAGCGCCATCAGGATCACGCCGCGGACCCGGGCCTGCAGATTCTCCACCGCCAGGCCGGAGAGCGACATGTTGGCCAGGAACGCGTCGACCATCGCCTGGATCGGCTCGGTGCGGTAGTCGAGGCCGGTGCGTTTGGCCAGGTCGGCCGCGTCGTCCTTGGAGTGGTCGGAGGAGAAGCCGCTGGGCAGCGAGACGCCGACCACCCGCTCCGGGCCGAGGGCGTCGACGGCGATCGCGGCGACCACGGCCGAGTCGATGCCACCGGAGAGGCCGAAGATCACCGAGGGGAAACGGTTCTTGTTCACATAGTCGCGCAGGCCCAGCACCAGGGCGGACCAGATCTCGGCCTCGTCGGAGAGCCGCTCCGCGATGCCGCCCCGCCGGGTGTCCGCGGGCGGGGCCAGGGTGACGCCGGTCGCCACCCGGTCGATCTTGAGCGCCGAGGGCCCGGGCTCCGATGCCCTGGGATCGAGATCCAGGTCGTGCACGAGCAGCTCCTCGCCGAACTGCCCGGTGCGGGCCAGCAGCTCCCCGGTCTCCGAGACGATCATCGAGTCGCCGTCGAAGACCAGCTCGTCCTGCCCGCCGACCATGTTGACGAACGCGACCGCGGCGCCCGCCTCCACGGCCCGCCGCTGGACCAGCGCGAGCCGCACGTCGTCCTTGTTCAACTCGTACGGCGAGGCGTTGATGTTGACCACCAGGCTCACCCCGGCCCGCCGCGCCGCGGTGAACGGCCCGCCCGCCTGCCAGATGTCCTCGCACACGGTGAGCGCCACGTCCACCCCGCCGAGCCGGACCACGGTCAGCGTGTCGCCGGGCTCGAAGTAGCGGTCCTCGTCGAAGACGCCGTAGTTGGGCAGGTGGTGCTTGTAGTAGGTGGCCACCACCTCGCCGCGGTGCAGCAGCGCGGACGCGTCGCGCCGGCCGCTGCCGGGCGCCGCGTCGGAGCTGATCGCCGGTGGGCCGTCGGCGTCCACGTAACCGACCACCACCGCCAGCTCGCCCAGGCCGTCGGCGGCCAGGCCGGCGGCGAGATCACGCAGGCCCTGCCGGGACGCCTCGACGAACGAGTTGCGGAAGACCAGATCCTCGATGGGGTAGCCGGTCAGCATCATCTCGGGGAAGGCGACCAGGTGTGCTCCGGCGTCCGCCGCCTCCCGGGACCAGCGCCGCACCGACGCCGCGTTGCCGCGGATGTCGCCGACTGTCGAGTTCACCTGAGCGAGAGCGATGCGCAACGTGGGCATGCTCTTATTCTTCCTCCAAGGCGGGCTTTTCGATCCCGACCCGGGCCGACGTCACAGACGATGGTCAGCGTAGTCTCGGCTCGATAGGTGGACATCCGAACGAGGGGTGGAAGTGGACCGACAGCAGGAGTTCGTGCTTCGCACGCTCGAGGAGCGCGACATCCGTTTTGTCCGGCTCTGGTTCACCGACGTGCTCGGCACGCTGAAGAGCGTGTCCGTCGCCCCGGCCGAGCTGGAGTCCGCCTTCGAGGAGGGCATCGGCATCGACGGCTCGGCGATCGAGGGCTTCGCCCGGGTCTACGAGTCGGACATGGTGGCCATGCCCGACCCGACCACGTTCCAGGTCTTCCCGTTCGAGGGCGGCGTCTCCGGTGAGAGCGCCCGGATGTTCTGCGACATCCTGCTGCCCGACGGCAGCGCCGCCTGGGCCGACCCGCGCCACGTGCTGCGCCGCGCCCTGGCCAAGGCCGCCGAGAAGGGTTTCACCTTCTACACCCACCCCGAGGTCGAGTTCTTCCTGATCCAGGACGGGGTCAACGACGGCTCGGTGCCGGTCCCGGTCGACACCGGCGGCTACTTCGACCACACCACCCACGCGGTGGCCCGCGACTTCCGCCGGCAGGCCGTGCTCGCCCTGGAGCGGATCGGCATCTCGGTCGAGTTCAGCCACCACGAGGTCGCGCCCGGCCAGCAGGAGATCGACCTGCGGTATGCCGACGCCCTCACCACGGCCGACAACATCATGACGTTCCGGCACGTGGTCAAGGAGGTGGCGCTCTCCCAGGGCGTCAAGGCGACCTTCATGCCGAAGCCGTACACCGACCAGCCCGGCTCGGGCATGCACACCCACCTGTCGCTGTTCGAGGGCGAGCGCAACGTCTTCTACGACAGCGAGGACCCGCAGAAGCTGTCGAAGACGGCCCGGTCGTTCATCGCCGGCCTGCTGGTGCACGCCCGGGAGTACACGGCGGTCACCAACCAGTGGGTCAACTCGTACAAGCGGCTCTTCCCGCTGCAGCTCCCGGACCGGATCACCGAGTCCCCGGCGTTCGTCAGCTGGGGCCACCTCAACCGGTCGGCGCTGGTCCGCGTCCCGGCGTTCGGCAAGCCCAACTCGGCCCGGGTCGAGGTGCGCTCGATCGACTCGGCGGCCAACCCGTATCTGGCTTTCGCGGTGATGCTCGGCGCCGGTCTCAAGGGCATCGAAGAGGGGTACGAGTTGCCCCCCGGCGCCGAGGACGACGTGTGGTCGCTGTCCCCGGCCGAGCGCAAGGCCGCCGGCTACGAGGCGCTCCCGGAGAACCTGTCCGAGGCGATCGACGTGATGGCCGGCTCCGAGCTGATCGCCGAGGTGCTGGGCGAGCACGTCTTCGACTTCTTCCTCCGTAACAAGCGGGCCGAGTGGGAGCAGTTCCGCCGCGAGGTCACCCCCTACGAGCGCCAGCGCTACCTCGGCGCCCTGTAAGCCGCCGTCATCGAGAAAGGGCCTCTCCCGTCGGAGAGGCCCTTTCCCGTGTGTGGCGCCAGGCGGCGACGGTGTCCGAGCCGTCACCGCCTGGCTGGTGCGGTTGCCGGGCGCTGGGTGGGGGCGACCCTTACCGGCAACCGACCGCTAAAGGCACCCGGCGGACCGCCCGTTCCCCAGATCCGGTCCGCCGGGTGCCGGCTTCATCTGCGCGGCCTCGAGCTGGTGCTCGGGCTTGCGCTGCCGCTCGGCCGTGGTCTCGGCGACCACTGGCCGCCGTCGTCCGGGCGCTGCTCGTCGTCCCTGTCGTCGCCGTAGCCGCCGGGCTGTGTCGGATAGCCCGGGCGAGGGCTGAACGTGCTCCCGAACGCGCTGCTGCTCGGGCTGTTGCGGGGGCCGCTGCCGCAGAACTGCTCGACCCGCTCGCGGTCCCTCTCGCCGGCCCGTTTCACCAGCTCGCCGAAGCGGCCGTCGTTGAGGGCGCGGGTCCGGGTGTCCCGGTCGTGGAGGGTGAACTCCTGGCAGAGCTCGGTCACCCGGTCCCGGTGGACGGTGGGGGTGGCGGCGGGCCGCGGCACCGCCGGCGTGGTCTGCTCCGGCGTCGCCGAGGCCGCCCGGCTCGCCGGGGTGGAGACGATGGGCGAGTCGTCGGCGAGCGGCCCCGGCAGGGCGCCCGTGTTGGCGGCCAGGGCCACGCCGCCGATCGTCGCCGAGGTGCCGAGGGCGACCACCACGACCTTGAGGGTGAGCAGCCGGGCCACCGCCGAGCGGAGCGGCGAGCACCGCCGGCGCGGCGCGGGAGCGAGCCCGGCGGTGCGGAACGCCGCCATCACGTCGGCCTCCCCGGCCAGCTCCTGCGCGGTCGCGGGCGCCGTCGCCGCGGCCAGCACCTGGTCGAGCGGGTGCCCGGTCCGGTCGCCGCGCAGCAGGCGGTCCGCGGTCCTCCGGTCCATCTCGCTCCACTCCTCCGGGCTGGTCATCTCATCTCCTTCAGCGCCGCGGCCGCCGAATTCGTCACCGGGTTGTTCCAGGCGGCCGTCCGGCGTTGTTCCGGAGGCCGCTGGGGGGCGGGCGGCGGGAACCGGGCGGCGAGTTGTCGCAGACCCCGATAGGCGGCGGTACGGACCGCGCCGGCCCGCCGGCCCAGGATCTTGCCGGTGGTCGCGGCGTCCAGCCCGACCACGACCCGCAACATCACCGCCTCGGCCTGCTCCTGCGGCAGCGACGCGATCAGCGCGAGCGCGGCGTCGGTGGTGACCAGCTCCATGGCCCGGTCGGCGGTGTCGTCGGCGGCGCTCAGCTCGGTCAGATGGTCGACCGGGGCGCTCGACTGCGGGCGGCGCCGCTGGGCGCGCAGCAGGTCCATGGCCCGGTGCCGGGCGATCGTGGCGGTCCAGCCGCGGAAGCCGTCCCAGTCGCCGGAGAAGCTCCGCAGGTCACGGGCGATCTGCAACCAGGCCTCGGAGGCGACGTCCTCGGCGTCCTCGGCGACCAGCACCCGCAGGTAGCGCAGCAGGGCCGGCTGCTGGGTGCGGTAGAGCAGGCGGAACGCCGCCTCGTCGCCCTGCTGGGCCGCCCGGACCACGTCGTCGAGGCCCTCCGGTGCCACCATCCAACGACCTCCGCGCCTCACGTCGGCCCCGCACACCGCATGCGGGCTCCCCTGGTACAGCGCCCTCTGATGAAAAAACGTCACCGCGGCGTCAGCCGTCCGATCGACTCGGTAGATCCGCTCCGATACGGTCTTGTGCGAACCACATCTGACTAGGGAGAAGTCGTGCTCGAAGATCTGCTTGAGGGCGCCGGGCGCAGCATAGTGTTCGGCGGCGTCGGCATCCTGTTGATGGCTGTCGGCTTCGTTCTGATCGACGTGCTCACTCCGGGCAAGCTGCGCGATCTGATCTGGGTGGAGCGCAACCCGAACGCGGCGCTGCTGCTGGCGTCGAACCAGCTGGGCATCGCCGCCATCGTCTTCACCTCGATCTTCACCACCTACGAGTCGTTCGGTCAGGGGCTGGCGTCCACCGCGCTGTTCGGCGTGATCGGCATCGGCATCATGGGCCTGGCCTTCCTGGTGCTGGACTGGCTGACCCCGGGCAAGCTGGGCGAGGTCATCTGCACCCAGGACCGGCACCCCGGCGCCCTGGTCAGCGCCGCCTCACACTTCGGCGCGGCCCTGATCGTCTGCGCCTGCATCGCCTGACGGTTTCTGATCACTCTCACTCGCCGCGGCCGAAGTCGCCGATCGCGGCGGCCGGGCCGAGACGACGGATGCGGGGCAGATCCTCGGCGATCGCCCCGCCCGCCAGGATCAGCGGCACCACGGCGAGCTGCGCCACCGCGACCAGATGCCCCAGCGGCACGGCCGCGAGCACCAGCACGGCCGCGCCCAGCCGGTACGCCACGCCCGGGATCCCGAGCAGCCGGAGGAAGGCAGCGTGGCCCAGCAGGTAGAGCGCCACACCGCCGGAGAGCGCGATCGCCGGCCCCCAGTGCAGCGGCTCGAAGGCGTGTCCGACCGTCTTCTTGATGCCGACCGCCGCGACCACGATGCCGAGCAGCATCGGCAGATGCGCGTAATACCAGGCGTTCAGCGCTAGCCGTGCCCGCCGCGCCGGCTCGGCCGCCGCGGCCAGCACGTGCTCGGCCCGCTTGTCGTCGCCGGCGAAGTAGTACCACCACAGGTAGTAGGCGATGCACAGGGCGAGAATGGCGACCAGCACCGCCCCGCCGTCCAGGCGCACGTCCCGGAAGCCCAGGCCGATCGCGATGATCGACTCGCCGATCGCGATGATCATGACGAGGCTGTGCCGCTCGACGAAGTGGCCCGCGGTGATCGAGTGCATCTCGGCCGGGTGCACGTAACCGGCGACGATCTGCACCAGCGGCGCCGCGGCCCAGCACAGGTGCCGCCACGGCTCGGGCAGGAAACCGCCGGTCAGCACCAGGGCGGCGGCCAGCAGGTTGAGCGGGCCGAGCGTGCGCATCATCCGGCGGGCGGCCGGCCCCGCCTGCCGGAAGAGCACCAGATGGACCACGTTCACCACGACGTAGCCGGCGCCGAAGATCCAGCCGTACGACCCGAACGCCTCCGGCACGGCCAGCGCCGTCACCAGGAAGCCGGCCATCCCGGCGAGCAGCAGCGTCCGCCGGGTGGTCGTGGTCGGGGCCACCGCGTTGGTGAGCCAGGCGTACCCCGAGTACATCCAGAAGATCGCGAACAGGATCAGCACCACGTCGAGCAGGCCGGCCGGGGACAGGTCGTGGGCGAGGGCGTCGGCGAGCTGGGTGACGGTGAAGACGAAGACGAGGTCGAAGAAGAGCTCCAGAGTGGAGACGCGGATCTCCGTGGACTGCTGCTGCGTCATGGCGCGCAGCTTAGGACAGCGCGCTAAATGTCGTACCCCCGCTTTATGGTCGTGGGGTGAATCGAACCGATCGGCTGTATGCGCTCGTCGAGGAGCTGCGGGCGGTCGCCCCGCGGCCACGCAGCGCCCGCTGGCTGGCGGGGCGCTTCGAGGTGAGCGTCCGCACGGTCGAGCGGGACATCGCGGCGCTGCAGCAGTCCGGCACCCCGATCTGGGCCGAGCCCGGCCGCGCCGGCGGCTACTGCCTGGACCGCGCGCACACCCTGCCGCCGGTCAACCTGACGCCGGAGGAGGCGGTCGCCATGGCGCTCGCCCTGCGCGGCATGGCCGGCAGCCCGTTCCGGCAGCCCGCGGCGAGCGCGCTGCGCAAGGTGCTGGCCGCGATGCGCCCGGAGGACGTGGCCGCCGCGCACGACCTGGCTGGGCGCATCCAGCTGGCCGGTGACGCGACGCCGATGACGCTGCCACGGCTGGCCGGCGGCCCGCTGCCGGTGGGCTGCGTGCTGCGGATCGGCTATGCCGACCGGTTCGGCGCCGTGACCCTGCGCGACATCGAGCCGCTGGGTTATGTCGGGGTCGGCGAGCGGTGGTATCTGATCGCCTGGTGCCGGCTGCGGGGGTCGGTGCGGATCTTCCGGTCCGACCGGATCAGTTCGGTGACGCCGACCCGGGAGACGGCGCCGCCGCGGTCGCTCAGCGAGGCCGGTGTGGACATCCCGCACCGGCTGCGCCCGCTGAGCCTGATCTGAGCCCGGTCAGCCGGCCGGGGGCGTGAAGACCTGGAACTGGTTGCCCGCCGGGTCGAGCAGGTGGGCGATCTCGATCCCGGCCGCCGACGTGCGCCGCACCAGCACCTTGCCGCCCGCCGCCTCGGCCGCCCGGCAGACGGCGTCGGTGTCGTCGACCTGCACCGAGAAGACGGCGTGGTTCGGCCCCTGCCCGCCGGTGTCCGCGAGCCCGCCCTGGATGCCGCCCTCGGCCGGGGTGCTGATGATGCGGTAACCGGGCACTGTGGCGTCGAAGGTCCAGCCGAAGAGGCCGCCGTAGAAGCGCTCGGCCTCCTCCGGCCGGTCGGTGCCGATCTGGAACCAGGCGATGCCGTTCACTGCGGACATGATCTCTCTCCTTGGTCGTGGGACCCCTTCACTCTGGAGCCCACGGCCGACACCGTCCTGTCGGTGTTTCCGGGCTTTGACAGGATCACCCGGATGGGAGACATCAGCCTGGAACCGGTCACCGCCGCCAACTGGCGCGACTGTGCCGCGCTCACCGTCCATCCGGATCAGCGGCGGTTCGTCGCCGACGTCGCCTACTACCTCTGCATGTGCCACTACGGCGACACCTGGAACCCGTTCGCGGTGGTCCGGGACGGCACGGTGGTGGGGTTCGTGATCTGGGGCGTCGACGACGACGGGAGCCGCTGGATCGGCGGTCTCGTGGTGGATGCAAGACATCAGCGGCAGGGCGTCGGCCGGGAGGTGGTCCGGCGGCTGCGGGAGCGGTTGATCGCCGAGCCGGGTACGCCGAACGTGGCGCTCAGCTACCAGCCGGCCAACACCGCGGCCCGCGGTCTCTACCTCTCGCTGGGCTTCGTGGAGACCGGCGAGACCGAGGACGACGAGGTCGTCGCGAGGTGGGCGCCGCAGGTCTAGGTGAGGCGGTGCACGTCGATCACGAGCTTGCCCGACGTGGTGCGGCTCTCCAGGTCGGCGTGCGCCCGGCCGACCGCGGACAGCGGATACCGCCCGCCGATCCGGGCGGTCAGCAGGCCCCGCCCGGCCAGGTGGAACAGGCGGGCCGCGCTGGATCGGTAGAGTTCCTCGTCGTCCAGGACCCGCTGCAGCCAGAAGCCGAGCACCCCGGTCGACGCGGTCATCAGATCATCCACCGCCACCGTGTTGGCCACGTCGCTCGCCCCGCCGTACGCCACGATCCGCCCGAACGGCGCCAGCGCCCCGTGCAGCTGCTCGAACGTCCGCCCGCCCACACTGTCGAGCACCAGCGTCGGCGCCTCGCCGAGCGCCGCGCCCAGGTCCGGGTGGTGGGAGTCGACGGTGACGTGCGCCCCGAGCTCGGTGAGGAACGCGCGTTTCGCCGGTGACGAGGCCAGCGCGATCACCCGCGCCCCGGCCGCCCGGGCCAGCTGCACGGCCAGATGGCCGACCCCGCCGGCGGCCGCGGTGACGACCACGACGTCGTCGGCGCCGACCCGGCCCAGGGTGTGCAGGCTGTGCCAGGCGGTCAGCCCCTGCTCCAGCACGGCGAGCGCCTGCTCGTCGCTCACCTCGCCGGGCACGTCGACCACGTGCTGCGCCGGGGCGACCTGCGCGTAACCGCCGCCGGCGCGCAGCAGCGCGGCGACCCGGCGGCCGGACCGCAGGCGGCCCACCACGTCGGCGCCGAGCACGGCGGGCAGGGACGGCTTCTCGTACTCACCGCGGCGGCGGTGGACGTCCGCGAAGTTGACTCCCGCCAGCGTCACGTCGACCACCTCGCCGGCGGGCGCCGGGAGCTCGGTCAGCGCGAAGACGTCGGGGCCGCCGAAGGCGGTGATGACGGCGGCGAGCATGCCCCATTGAATCAGCAGGCGTTAGCCTCGTCGTGTGGGCACCGCACTAGTGATCGAGAACGACCCGAGCGACGACCTCCGCCGGCTCGGGGACTGGCTGGCCGAGGGTGGGCTGGAGCTGACCGTGCTGCGGCCGCACGCCGGTGACGAGCTGCCGGACAGCCTGGACGGCTATCTGGCGCTGATCGTGCTGGGCGGTGATCAGAGCGCGTTCCCGGACGCCGCGGGTGTGCCCGGCGCCCCCTGGTTCCCGGCGCTGGAGGGGCTGCTGCGCAAGGCGGTCCGCTTCCGGGTGCCGACCCTCGGCGTCTGCCTGGGCGGGCAGTTGCTGGCCCGGGCGCACGGCGGCGCAGTCGCGCGCAGCACCGCCGGGCCGGAGATCGGCCCCGGCCTGGTCGCCAAGCGTGACGCCGCCGACGACGACCCGCTGTTCAAGTGGGTGCCGCTGCTGCCCGACGTGCTCCAGTGGCACCGCGACGAGATCACCGAGCTGCCGGCCGGCGCGGTCCTGCTGGCCGCCTCCAGCCGCTACCCGCACCAGGCCTTCCGGATCGGTGACCGCGCGTGGGGCCTGCAGTTCCACATCGAGTGCGACGCCGAGATGATCGCCGACTGGGCGCGGTCGGACGGTGACGGCCTGGCCGAGCTGGGCTACGACGCCGACGCCGTGGTGGCCGCCGCCGGCGCGGCGCTCGCCGACGTGGAGGAGGTGTGGCAGCCGTTCGCCGTCCGGTTCGCCGCGCTGGCCCAGGGCACACTCGCCGACGCCGACATACCGAACCCCGGGACCGGCCGGACCCTGCCACTGCTGGGGCAGTGATGACCAGACCTGCCCGCCTCGCCCGGTACGGGTTCGCCGACAACGGCGCCCGGGCGACCGACCTGCTCGGGCCGGGCGGTCTGCGGCTGTGGGACACCGAGGCGCAGGCCCCGGTCGACGAGCGGGCGGCCGGGCTGCTGGAGGCGCTCTCCAGGGCGGCCGACCCCAATCTGGCGCTGCGCCAGCTGCACCGGATCGTCGAGGCCGCGGACCGGGGCGGGGCGAAAGCGGGGGAGGAGCTGATCGGCGCGCTCGCCGCCGACCAAGGGCTGCGACGACGCCTGATCGCGGTGCTGGGGGCGTCGTCGGCGCTCGGCGACCACCTGGTGGCCCATCCGGAGCACTGGCGGACGCTGGCGACCGGGAGGAGCGGCCTGCCCCCGGAGGCTGACGGCGGGCTGGCCGATTTCGATCAGCTGACGGTGCCGGCGCTGCGGACGGCGTACCGCATCTCGCTCCTGCGCATCGCCGCCGCCGACCTGACGGCGGGCCGCGGTCTGGAACCGACGATGGAGGCCCTGTCCCGGCTGGCCGACGAGACCCTGGCCGCCGCCTACGCGATCGCCGTCGCCGGCCTGCCGGCGGCGACCCCGGAGCCGCGCCTCGCGGTCGTCGCGATGGGCAAGTGCGGCGGCAACGAGCTCAACTACGTCTCCGACGTCGACGTGATCTTCGTGGCCGCCGGCGACGAGGACCTGCAGGCCGGCACCACCGTCGCGGCGCGGCTGATCGAGATCTGCGGCCAGGTGGCCTGGCCGGTGGACGCCGCGTTGCGGCCGGAGGGCAGCCGGGGCCCGCTGGTCCGCACGCTCGCCAGCCACCAGGCCTACTACCGCCGGTGGGCGCGGACGTGGGAGTTCCAGGCGCTGCTCAAGGCCCGTCCGGCGGCCGGCGACCTGGCGCTGGCGCAGGAGTGGATCGCCGATCTGGCCCCGCTGGTCTGGCACGCCGCCGAGCGGCCCGAGGCGGTCGCCGACGTCCGGGACATGCGCCGCAAGATCATCGACAACGTGCCGAAGAGGGAGCTGGACCGCGAGATCAAACGCGGTCCAGGCGGCCTGCGCGACATCGAGTTCGCGGTGCAGCTGCTCCAGCTCGTGCACGGCCGGGTCGACGAGACGCTGCGCCGCGGCGGGACGCTCCCGGCGCTGCGCGCCTTGGTCACCGGCGGCTACGTCGGCCGCGAGGACGGCGAGACGCTGCTGCGTGGTTACCGTTTCCTGCGCGGCGTCGAGCACCGGCTGCAACTGCAACAGCTCAAACGTACGCACACCGTCCCCGACGACCCGGACGGGCTGCGCTGGCTCGCGGCGGCTCTCGGCTACACCGCCCTGCCCGGCCGGGACGCCGTCGAGTCGTTCCGCTCGGACTGGGTGGGCCACGCCGCCAACGTCCGCCGCCTGCACGTCAAGCTGCTCTACCGCCCGCTGCTGGAGGCGGTCGCCCGGGTGCCGGCCGAGGAGCTGCGGATGACCCCGGAGTCGGCCCGTAAGCGGCTGGAGATCCTCGGGTTCGCCGACCCGGCCGGCGCGCTGCGTCATCTGGAGGCGCTGACCGGTGGCGTGACCCGTACGTCGGCGATCCAGCGGACCCTGCTGCCGATGCTGCTGCAGGATTTCGCCGACGCCCCGGAACCGGACCGTGGCCTGCTCAACTACCGCCAGGTGTCGGACAAGCTGGGCAGCACGCCGTGGTATCTGAGGCTGCTGCGTGACGCCGGCCCGGTGGCCCGCCGGCTGGCCCGGGTGCTGAGCCTGTCCCGGTACGCGACCGACCTGCTCACCCGCGACCCGGAGGCGTTGCGCCTGCTGGCCGAGGACGCCGAGTTGCAACCGCGGCCCCGGGAGTCGCTGCGGGACGGGTTCGCCGCGGCCGGCGACCGGCACACCGACCCGGTGAAGGCGATCGCCGCGGTCCGGGCGCTGCGCCGCCGGGAGCTGTTCCGGGTGGCCTGCGCCGACATCCTGAGCCAGGGCGGCGATCTGGCCCCGGACCGGCCGCTCGATGTCGACGACGTGGGCACGGCGCTGTCCGGCGTGACCGACGCGACGCTGAACGCGGCGTTGCGGATCGCCCGGCGCGTCAAGCCCGCCCCGGAGGGCCTGCGGTTCGCGGTGATCGGGATGGGCCGGCTCGGCAGCTACGAGATGAGCTATCCGTCCGACGCCGACGTGCTCTTCGTCTACGAGCCGCCGCCCGGCATCCCGGAGGGTGAGGCCAGCGCGGCCGCGCACGCGATCGCCGAGGAGATGCGCCGCCTGCTCAATGCGCCCGCCCCGGATCCGGCGCTCGGCGTCGACGCCGACCTGCGACCGGAGGGCCGGCAGGGTCCGCTGGTGCGCAGCCTGCAGGCCTACCGGCAGTATTACGAGCGCTGGTCGAAGGTGTGGGAGGCGCAGGCCCTGCTGCGGGCCCGGTTCGTGTGTGGCGACGACGATCTGGGCCGGCGGTTCGAGGAGCTGGCCGACGGCGTCCGATATCCGGCCGGCGGGCTCACCCGTGAGCAGGTGGTCGAGATCCGGCGGATCAAGGCCCGGGTGGAGACCGAGCGGCTGCCCCGCGGGGCCGACCCGAACACGCACACCAAGCTGGGCCGGGGCGGTCTGGCCGACGTCGAGTGGGCGGTGCAGGTCACCCAGCTGCGGCACGCGCACGCCGTCCCGGAGCTGTGCAAGACCCGTACGACGGAGGCGCTCGCCGCGGCGGCGGAGGCGGGGCTGATCGCCGAGGCGGACGCGGCCGAGATGGCCGCCGGGTGGACGCTCGCCGCGCGGGTGCGCAACGCCCTCACGCTGGTCCGGGGCCGGCCGACCGACCAGCTGCCCCGGCACGGGGTCGAGCTGGCGGGCGTGGTGCTCCTGCTGGACGGCGGTGACCCGGGTGAGTTCGTGGACCGGTACCTGCGCGTGACCCGGCGGTCGCGGGCCGCGATGGAGCGGGTGCTGGAGAGCTGACCCGCGGGGGAGAGCCGATCAGCACGGCTGGTCGAGGCCGTCGCCCCGCAGCATCCGGTACCCGTCGCCGTGCACCGTGAGCAGGTAGGTGACCTGCCACAGCGTGCACGTCTCGCGGGGGCGTCCCGGTGGCCCGTGCCCGGCCTTCTGCTCGCTGCGGAAGCTGACCTCGGCGCGGAGCCGTCCGTACGCCGCATCGGTCAGCCCGACCAGCACGATGTCCGAGTCGAGGCTGGTCGACGTGCCCTCGGCGAACGCCTCCAGCTCGCCGGGCACGCCCGGATCCACGTCGCCGGCCGGGTCGAGGACGGTGGCGACGGCCCGGTAGTCGCGCTGGTTGATGCCGTGGAAGTAGGTGTCGAGCATGGCCACCACGGCGACTGTGCGCGGGTGGGTGACCCGTGGATCCACGGTGACCAGGTTCGCCGGGAGGTTCTCCAGGGCCGGCGCGGCGTCGCGGCGGACCGGCTGCTCGGCGCGCGGCCGCTCGGCGCCGATCAGGCGCGGGCCGCCGACCACCGCGGCGAGCGCGAGCGAGCCGACGAGGACGGCGATCGGCAGAGCGGGCAGGATCCGGCTGCCGGACGGGCACGCCCGGCACCCGCGGGGCACACCGCTGTGGCGCTCACCGCAGTCGACGCAGGTCCGCATCCGGCTCGTCCTCCCGTCGTGCTCAACGACGGTGACGGATGGATGCGGCGCCGGGTCACCCGGTCGCGGCGGCTATCACCCGGGTGAGCGCCTCGTGCACGCGGCGAAGCTCCTCGATCGGCATGCCGAGCCGCTCGACCACGGCCGGCGGGATCCGCTCGGCGTCGGCCCGCAGCGCGCGGCCCCGCTCGGTCAGCGTGATGGCGAGGCTGCGCTCGTCGGCCGGGTCGCGCTCGCGGCGCAGGTAGCCGATCGCCTCCAGGCGCTTGAGCAGCGGCGAGAGCGTGCCCGGGTCGAGTTGCAGCAGCTCGCTGAGGCGGCGCACGGAGAGCGGGGCATGCTGCCACAGGGCGAGCATCACCAGATACTGCGGGTGAGTCAGGCCCATCGGCTCGAGCAGGGGGCGGTAGATCGCCACGACACCGCGGGCTGCCACCGAGAGGGCGAAGCAGACCTGCTGCTCCAGCGCCAGGGGGTCGTCGACCGGATCACTCATCGGTGGTCAGCCTACCAACAGTTGGTGTACAAATAGTTTGTCCACCAACGGTTTTTCGGGAGGCGTCGTGTCGAGGTTCAAGGCCTGGTTCCACCGGACGTTCGACGACTGGTTCTTCCGCTCGATGATCGGCCCGGCGCAGACCAAGGGCGCCGTCCACGGGGCCGACCACTACGCCCGCGAGCAGTGGAAGCGTGACCTGGAAAATCGCAAGCGATACACCCGTGAGCAGCGGGAGCGTAAGCGTGCGGAGCGGGCCGCCCGGCAGTGACCGCGGGGCGGGGTGATCCGCCACGATAGGGTCGGCGGCGTGGAAAGAGCCGCATGAAGCGAAAAGCGATGGTCATCGGCCTGGCGTCGATCGCGGTGGGCCTCGTCGTTCTCGCGGTGTACCGGAACTCGTACTTCGACTCCCGGGTCTACCACGGGGCGATCGTCTACTGGTTCCGCGACGGCGGCATGGTCTACGACTTCCTCCGTCCCGGCACGCCGTACGGTTTCACCTACCCGCCCTTCGCGGGCATGGTGATGTGGCCGATGGCGGTGTTGCCGCTGTTGATGGTGATGATCCTGGCCACGGTCGGGACGGTGATCACCACCGGCCTGCTCGTGTGGTGGCTCGCCGGCCCGGAGATCGAGCGCCGCGGCTGGCCGGTCACGTTCGCCGTCGCGATCGGCTTCTGCCTGGCCCTGGCGTTCGAGCCGGTCCGCGAGACGATCAGTTTCGGCCAGGTCAACACGCTGCTGCTGGCCTTGGTCGCCGGCGACATGATCCTCGGCCTGGACAAGGGCCGGAAATGGGCGGGTGTCGGCATCGGCCTGGCCACCGCGATCAAGCTCACGCCCGGCGTCTTCATCCTCTACCTGCTGGTCACCCGGCGCTGGCGGGCCCTGGGCACCGCGGTCGGCACGGCCACCGGCGTCACCCTGCTGGCCGGGGCGATCTTCCCGGACGAGTCCCGCGAGTTCTGGACGTCGGCGCTGTGGGACACCAACCGGGTCGGTGTGCTCCGGATCGTGTCCAACCAGTCCGAGCGGGGCTTCCTGGCCCGGCTGCAGATCGAGACGATCGAGTCGAAGGTGTGGCTGGCCTGCGTGCTGGTGACCCTGGCGGTGTGGGTGTGGCGGGTGGCGCGGGCCCCGCACGACGTGGTCGGCGGGCTGGCGCTGACCGGCATCGTGGGCTGCCTGCTCAGCCCGGTCACCTGGATCCACCACTGGGTGTGGGTGATCCCGGCGCTGGTGCGGTGCCTGTTCCTCTTCGACTCCGACCGGGTGCGGTTCGCCCTCGGCGCGGCGGCGTACCTGCTGATGACCTCGCACATCACGTGGCTCTGGGAGAAACCGCCGATCCCGCCGATGGAGCTGCTGGGCGCCAACGTTTATGTCTGGTTCGGGCTGGCTCTGCTGCTCTGGACACCTGTGGGCATCACTCGTTCGTCTGAAGTCCATGCGAAGGTCAAGATCATCGCGTAGGCAGAGCGCATGCCTCTACGCCGTACCACCTCGGCGGTTGTCTCCGTCGTGGCCGTGGCCGCGGTGGGCGCCGTGCCCACCGCGGCGGCCGCGCACGGCCGCTCCGAAGAATTCCGCCGGCTCGCCACGTTCCCGGCCTACCTGAACTCGTCGATCGACGACACCGCGGCGGCCGAGATCTCGACCGTCACCGAGGACGGCCGCACGGTGGTCTACACCGACAGCCCCGGCAAGCGCCTGGGCTTCGTCGACATCACCGACCCGTCCGCGCCGAAGCCGGCCGGCACCCTCGCCGTCGGCGGCGAGCCCACCTCGGTCGCCCACCTGGGCCGCCTGCTGCTCGCCGGCGTGAACACCCGGACCAGCTTCACCGAACCGTCCGGCAAGCTCGTCGTGATCGACGCGAAGTCCCGCGCCGTGCAGCGGGAGATCGACCTCGGCGGTCAGCCGGACTCGGTGGCCGTCGCCCCGAGCGGCCGCTACATCGCCGTCGCCATCGAGAACGAGCGTGACGAGGACGTCGACGACGGCGCGATACCGCAGGCCCCGGCCGGCTGGCTCGCCGTGATCGACACCCGTACGTGGAAGGTCTCGCGCGTCGACCTGACCGGTTTGACGAAGATCGCCCCGACCGATCCGGAGCCGGAGTACGTCAGCGTCAACTCCCGCGACGAGGCCGTCGTCTCCCTGCAGGAGAACAACCACCTCGTCGTGGTCGACCTGCGGACCGGCCGGATCGTCAGGAGCATCGACGCCGGTTCGGTCACGGTCGGCGACGTCGACACCCTTGACGACGACAAGATCGAGCTGACCGGGACGATCACCGCCAAGCGTGAGCCGGACGGCGTCGCGTGGATCACCGACGACCTGTTCGCCACCGCCAACGAGGGCGACTACGAGGGCGGCTCCCGCGGCTGGTCGATCTTCAGCAAGAAGACCGGCAAGGTCGTCTGGGACGCCGGCAACAGCCTGGAGCACATCGCCGTCGCCCACGGCCAGTACCCGGACAAGCGCTCCGACGCCAAGGGCATCGAGGCGGAGAACGTGGCGTTCGCCCGGCTCGGCGGAACCCCCTACGTCTTCGTCAACTCCGAGCGCGGCAACTTCACCGCCGTCTACGACGTGTCGAACCCGGTGAAACCGAGGTTCCGGCAGCTCCTGCCGACCACGAACGGCCCCGAGGGCGTCGTCGCGGTCCCGTCGCGCAACCTGGTGGTCGTCTCCTCCGAGGAGGAGGACCCCTCGATCGGCATCCGCGGCACCGTCCAGGTCTACGGCTTCGGCACGCCGCGCACCGGGCAGCTCGTTGCGAAGCACGACATCCCGTGGGGTGCGCTCTCCGCTCTCTCGGCGGTTCCCGGCCGCCGGGACCGGCTCGCCACCGTCACCGATGCCGTCTACTCGCCGACCCGGATCCTCGGCCTCGGCAGCGGAGGGATCATCGACAGCGAGCTGACCGTCACCAAGGGCGGAGAGCCGGTGGGCTACGACGTCGAGGGACTCGTCGTGCGCAAGGCAGGCGGTTACTGGCTGGCCGTCGAGGGCACCAATACTCTGGTACGCCTGGACGCGCGTGCCCGCGTGCAGGAGGAGATCCCCCTGCCCGCCGACGTGGCGGCCGCTGTCACCAGCAACGGCCTGGAGGGCATCGCCGAGGTGGGCACCACCGTGTGGGTGGCCGTCCAGCGCCCGATCAAGGGCGACCCGGCGAACGTCGCCCGCATCGGCCGCTACGACACGGCCACCAAGACCTGGTCCTGGCTGCTCTACCCGCTCGAGGTCGCGCCCACCGGCTGGGTCGGCCTGTCCGAGCTGGTCGCCGTCGACGCGAACACGTTCGCCGTGATCGAGCGCGACAACCAGCGCGGCACCCTCGCCGCGATCAAGCGCATCTACACGTTCGACGTGCCCGCGACCTGGACCGGCACCCCGACCGTGACGAAGAGGCTGGTCAAGGACCTGCTGCCGCTGCTGAAGGCGGACGGCGGCTGGGTGCAGGACAAGGTCGAGGGCCTCGCCGTCGCCGGGAACGGCCGCACCTACGCGGTCACCGACAACGACGGGCTCGACGACAGCACCGGCGAGACGGTCTTCCTCGACCTGGGCCGGCTGCTCTGACGTGACCTGACATGGCGCCGATCGCCGCATCAGCGCCATGTCAGCACCTCCGGCGATCGTGTCCGGCATGGACACCACCTATGCGATCCACGCCGAAGGGCTGGTGAAACGCTTCGGCGACACCACCGCCCTGGACGGCGTCGACCTGGCCGTGCGCCCGGGCACGGTTCTCGGTCTGCTGGGGCCGAACGGGGCCGGGAAGACCACCGCCGTCCGGGTGCTGGCCACCCTGATCCGCCCGGACGCCGGGCATGCCGAAGTGGGCGGCTTCGACGTCGTCAGGCAGCCGCACCAGGTCCGCGAGCTGATCGGGCTGACCGGCCAGTACGCCTCGGTCGACGAGACCCTGAACGGCACCGAGAACCTCCTCATGATCGGCCGGCTGCTCGGCCTGTCCCGCCGGGCCGCCCGTGCCCGCGCCGCTGAGCTGCTGGAACGCTTCGACCTCACGGACGCCGCGAACCGGGCCGCCGGGAAGTACTCCGGTGGCATGCGCCGCCGCCTCGACCTGGCCGCCAGCCTGGTCGGCGACCCTCGGCTGCTCTACCTGGACGAGCCGACCACCGGCCTCGACCCGCGCAGCCGCAACGAGGTGTGGGACATCGTCCGGCGCCTGGTCGCCGACGGCACCACGGTGCTGCTGACCACGCAGTACCTGGACGAGGCCGACCAGCTCGCCGGCGAGATCGTGGTGATCGACCACGGCCGGGTCATCGCCACCGGCACCCCGGCCCAGCTCAAAGCCCGTACCGGGGCGCAGACCGTTACCGTCCGCCCGGCCTTCGGCGACGAGCTCGACCGGGTCCGTGAGGCGGTCGCCCGGGTCGCCACCGGGCCGGTCGACGTGGCCGGTGAGGTCGTCACCGCCCCGGTCAGCGACCCCGGCGCACTCGCCAAACTCGTTCGCGACCTGGACGAGCACGGGCTGTCGGTGGCCGAGCTGGCCCTGCGCAGCCCCAGCCTCGACGAGGTCTTCCTCACCCTGACCGGAGGCCGCGCATGACCACCATGGCGCTGCGCAACACCGCCACGCTTGCCTGGCGGACCCTGGTGCAGATCAAGCACAACCCGTTCGAGCTGTTCGACTTCAGCGTCCAGCCGATCATGTTCCTGCTGCTGTTCACGTACGTGTTCGGCGGCGCCATCGCGGACTCGCCGGGGGAGTACCTGACCTACGCGCTGCCCGGCATCATCGTGCAGAACCTGCTCTTCGCCACCCTCAACACCGGGGTCGGCCTGAACACCGACATCAGCAAGGGCGTCTTCGACCGGCTCCGGTCGCTGCCGATCGCCAGGTTCTCCCCGCTGGCCGGCCGGATCGTCGCCGACGTGATCAAGCAGGCCTGGGCGATCGCGCTGCTGCTCGTCCTCGGCATCGTCCTCGGCTTCCGGATCGAGACCGGCCCGGCCGAGGTGCTCGCCACCTTCGCGCTGCTGCTCGGCTTCGCGTTCGCCGTGTCCTGGATGTCGGTGCTGGTGGCGATGCTGGTCAGCGAACCGGAGAAGGTGCAGATCTTCGGGTTCGTGCTGCTCTTCCCGATCACGTTCGCCAGCGGCGCGTTCGTCGACCCGGACACCATGCCGGGCTGGCTGCGCTCGTTCGCCGACGTCAACCCGACCAGCATCCTCGCCGACGCGGCCCGCGGCCTGCTCAGCGGTGGGCCGGTCGCCGGGCCGGTCACGCAGTCACTGCTGTGGGCGGCCGGCTTCCTGGTGATCTTCGCCCCGCTGTCGGTCCGGGCCTTCCGCCGGCGGATCTGACTCCAGACCGGCCGCCGTCAGCGCGGTCGCCATGGTGACCCCGTCACCCTGCCGGTACGCCGCCTCGAAGCCCGCGTCGCCCAGTGCGGCGCGGGCTTCGCGGAAGGTCCGTTCGGCCTGCTCAACGGTCCGGTCCTCGGAGCCGCGCACCGAATCGGCCGCACCCAGCAGATAGGCCGCCCGCCTCGGATCGCCCTCCCGCAGCGCCAGATCCGCCACCCCGGCCAGCGCCTGCGCGATCACCGGCGAGTCGTTCGAGTCCACCGCGATCCGGACCGCCGTCCGGTGCGACTCCCGGGCCAGCGCCAGATTGCCGGCGGCCCCGTAGATCAGCGCCTGCGTGCTCTGCGCCATGGCCCGGAACTGCGGCGCGAACATCGAATGCTCGATCAGCCGGACGGCCGTCTCGTTGTGCTCCTGGGCCAGCCCCAGATCACCCTCGGCCAGCGCGATCACCGCGTGACAGTGGTGCACCGACGCCATCACCTCGGGAATGCCGACCTCGTGGGCGTACTCCCGGGCCCGTTTCATCATCCGGTGCGCCTCCTCCGGCTCACCGTTCAACCACATCTGATGAGCCATCTTCACCGACAGCTGCGGCAGGTCCTCACGCATGCCCACCTCCTCCAGCAGCGCCAGCGCCTCCCGCTGCCAGACCAGCGCCCGCGCGAAGTCACCGCGCGCCGCCGTCAGGTCGGCCAGCGAGCTGAGCGTGTAGCCGATGCCCCAGCGATCGCCGATCCGGCGGAACCCGCTGAGCGCCTCGCGAAGATCCGCCTCGGCCGGCGCCGCGGGCTCCCCGAGGTTGAGCCGTACCTGGCCGATGAGCATCCGCGACATGGCCCGCAGCCACGGATCCGGATCGTCGGCGAGCGCCTCCGCCCCGCCGTACTTCGCGTCCTCCGGATCCTGCGAGTAGATCGACGCGAGCGGGCTCAGCAGGCGCAACGCCGGATGCCGGTCCTGCACCCCGACGGCCAGCCGCTCGGCCTCCCGGAACGCGACCTTCACGTCGTCGAACTCCATCGGCCCCTCGACACCGTTGAGCGCCGCGAAGACGTGCACCAGCGCCAGCTCCGCCTGGTCGGCCGGCCCGGACAGGGCGATCACCTCACCGCACAGCCGCGAGCCCTCGGTGCGGTGCCCGTTCAGCCACCAGTACCAGCCCAGGTTCGCCACCAGGGTCGCCGCGTTCGCCCGGTCACCGGCGGCGATCGCGTCGCGGACCGCCGCGTGCAGGTTGTCGTGCTCGGCGCTGAGACGACCCAGCCACTCCAACTGGTCGGCACGGCGCAGATGCGGCTCGGCCGCCCGGGCGAGATCGATCAGATGCGCGATGAGGGTACGCCGTACCGCCTCCGTCTCGCCCGCCTCCGCCAGCCGCTCCAGCCCGTACTCACGGATCGTCTCCAGCATCCGGTACCGCCCGTCCGGGCCCAGCACCAGCAGCGACTTGTCGACCAGGGCGGCCGGCGGATCCAGATCGGGGCCACAGACCCGCTCCACCGCCGTCAGGTCCGCCCCGCCCGGCAGCATCGCCAGCCGCCGCCACACCCGGCGCTCCGCCTCGGAGAGCAGGTCCCAGCTCCAGTCGACGACCGCCCGCAACGTCCGATGCCGGGGCAGCGCGGTACGGCTCCCGCCGGTCAGCAGCCGGAACCGGTCGGCCAGCCGGTCCGCGAGCACCGCCACCGGCAGGGTGCGCAAGCGGGCCGCGGCCAGCTCGATGGCCAGCGGCATGCCGTCCAGGGCGCGGCAGATCCGTACCACCGCCTCGGTGTTGTCGCCCGTCAACGTGAAACCGGACGTCCGGTCGAGGAGCAGCTGGACCGCCGGGGACGCGGCCGCCGCCACCGGATCGGCGCCGATCGGCGGCAGGGCCAGCGGCTCCACCGGGAACAGGCGCTCACCCGCGATGCCCAGCGGCTCCCGGCTCGTCGCCAGCAGCCGCAGCCCGGGCGCGGCCCGCAGCAGCACGTCGGCCACCTCGGCGGCCGCCTCGATCAGATGCTCACAGTTGTCCAGGATCAGCAGCATGTCCCGGCCGGCCAGCGCGTCCCGCAGCCGGGCCAGCGGCGAGGCCGGCTCCACCCGGCGCAGAGCCGGACCACCCAGGCGCAGCACCGAGAGGATCGTCTGCGGCAGCTCGGCCGGGTCCCGTACCGGCGCCAGCTCCACCCGCCACACCGCACCCGCGACCGACCCGCCCACCTCGACCGACAGCCGCGTCTTGCCGCTGCCGCCCGGACCGGTCAGGGTGACCAGCCGGTGCTCACCGAGCAGGTCACGCACCGCGCGCACGTCGGCCGCCCGGCCGACGAAACTGCTGACCTCGGCCGGCAGATTGCCCTCCGGCGCCTCCGCCTCGCGCAACAGCTCCAGATGCAACCCGGCCAGCTCCGCCGACGGGTCCACCCCCAGCTGGTCGGCGAGCCGCCGCCGGATCTGGTCGAAGACCTCCAGCGCCCGTCCCGGGTTGCCGGCCGCCCGCAACGCCCGGATCAGCAGCGCCGCCAGCGGCTCGTCCAGCGGATGCGCCGCCACCAGCGCCTCCAGCTCCGGAACCACGTCCCGCCGGGACGACTCCCCGGCAAGCCGGGCCCGCTCAGCGGCCAGCCGCAGACCCTCCAGCCGCACCGCCTCCGGCCGCGCCACCTCCGGAAACTCCAGCTCACCACGCCACAGCGCCAGAGCCCCCGCCGGATCCCGCGCCACCAGCCGGGCGAACCGGTGCGCGTCCACCGTCTCCGGATCGGCGACCAGCCGATATCCGGTCGGCGTGGCCGCCACCGCGAGGCCCGGCACCGCCCGGCGCAACCGGGAGACAAGCGCCTGCAACGCGTTCGCCGCGGCCGCGGGTGGCGCGTCCCCCCAGACGCCGTCGACCAGCCGGTCCGCGGTCACCTCCCGGTTCACATCCAGGGCGAGCAACACCACGAGGGTACGCAGCCGCGCCCCCGCCACCGGCCGGAGCACCCCGTCCCCGTCCCGAACCCCCACCGGCCCGAGCACCCCGATCTCCACCCGCCCGATTCTGCCGTCCACAGGGGTCCCGGAGGTAGCCCGCCACCCCCGCCCCGCGCGTGCGGCCGCGCCCCGTCACGGGCCGCCCTGGCAGACTGATCTTGTGGAGTTCGAGGTGCTGCCCGGGACACCGGGGCTGACACTCGACCGGGTCGCCCACGTCCTGGTGCCGGGCCACGGCCGCAACGAGGACGGCTCCGGGCTCACCCCGGGCGGCGCCGGCCGATGCCGCACCGCTCTCGCGCTGCACGCGTCGCTGCCCGGAGTCATCGTCTGCGCCGGTTACAAATCGCCCGCCGACCGCAAGGGCGCCGTCGTCCACACGGCCGGGGAGACGTTTCAGGGCGTTCCGGAGGCCGACCTCATGCACGCCTGGCTGCTGTCCGCCGGCGCCGACCCGGCAGTCCTCCGCGTCGAACGGCACTCCGTCGACACCGTCACCAACCTGCTCCGCGCCGAACACGAGGGCCACTTCGGCGACGACCGCCCGGTCGCCGTCGTCTCCCATCGCGGCCACCTGCGCCGCATCCTCACGGTCATCGCCCCGCGCACACTGCGCCGCCCCTACCTGGGCGTCGTCGTCCCCGGCGGCCCACCCCGGGAGAACCCGCTGGCCGCCCCGATCAGCCGTCTCGTCGCCGCCGCCCTGCCCGCCGACCCGGCCGCCGCCATCCTGTCCGCCACCCGCCGATCCGAACGCCTCTGGCAGCTGGCCGCAGTTCTCGGCAAACGCTCGTACCACTGACGTCTCGTCACCGCCGGCGGGACGACCGCACCGGCCTTCGGCCGCACGACGCGCTTCGGCCGTCCTCGTGCCCGCTGCCACCGGGCGCCGAGGTGGCGCTGAGGCTCGTCGAGGTGACCTCGCGGCTATTTCCCGCCGGGCCTCGGTCTCTGGCCGGCCGTCGCGGTCGCCTGGAACAATCGCGCGGATGGGCGCCTTCGACGACATCAGCCGGGCCAGTGAGGATCTGATCTTCGCGGCCCTCGACTACGCGGTGGAGAACGCCGGCATCTCCCCGGGTGGCTTCACGCCGTTCGTGTTCTCCGACGGCGCCGCCGGCCGAGGGCTCACCCGATATGTCTCCGGCGACGGCTCCAACCTGCAGGAGTGCCAGGACGCGGCCCGAGCCGCCCTGCAGACCGTCGACGCCGGGGTGACCTGCGTGGCCCTGGCCTGGGACGGCTACTACACCCACCAGGGCGAACGCAGCGAGGCCGTCTTCGTCGAGGGCTACGAGCTCGGGCAGGAGCACGGCCTGCTGCTGGCCCAGCGCTACACCCGCGACGGCGGCGCGGTCCGGCCGGTCGGCAACCCGGCCCTGATCGGCCGTCCCACCCCGCTCGTCCACCAGGGCACCGGCCGGCACACGCCGGAGGCCTGAGCCGCCTCGGATCCGCCGCGCGGCCGGGCCGCCGGCGATCCGGTCACGTCCGCTGCGCCCGGCCGCGCCGGTCCCGCGGGGCACCCGGAAACCGGCGCCTCACCGGCCGCTACGGACGGGACGCCGCGCTGGGGCGGGTGGCCGGTGGGGTGTCGAGGAGCATGATCGGCGGGCCGGGCTCCACGGGTTCCGGCGGGGCGTGCAGGCGCGGCGGGAGGCCGGGGCGCCACGTGCGGCGGCGGATCGCGGCGGCGACCAGCAGCAAGGCGGTGACCAGCGCGGCGGTGATCACGGCGGCGGTGACGGCGATCGACCGGCGGCGTGTCTCGGCGGTGTCGTCGGGGATCGCGGCCGGTTCGAGGGCGGGCAGGTCGCGGGCGTCCGTGTCGACCAGGCGGGCGGTCAGGGCGGCGTACGGGCTGACCACCCCCGCGCCGAAGGCCGGACCGGTGGGGGCGGGACTCGCGGTCGCGATCAGGCGGCGGGTCACCTCGGCGGGGGACAGGCCGGGGTCACGGGCCCGGAGCAGGGCGGCCGCCGCGCCGGCGAATCCGGCGGCGATCGCGGTGCCGCCGGCCTCGACCACACCCCGGCCGGTCTGCAGCGTGGGCACCGCGACTCCGGGGGCGACCAGATCGACGTACTTCCCGAACTGGGATCCGGGCGCGATCCGGCCGTTCTGGTCGATGGCGCCGACGCCGAGGACGCCGGGATAGGAGGCGGGGTACGGGTCCGGGTTGCCGTCGTCACGGGAGCCCCGGTCACCGGCCGCCGCCACGATGACGACGTCCTGCGCCAGGGCGGTCTCGACGGCCGACTCCAGGGCGGGATCGTCCTGGTAGAGGGGCGCGGCCACGACCACCACGTCGGCGTCGGCCTGAACCGCGGTGAGGATGCCCCGGGCCAGGGTGCCGGGGGTGGGCTCGGAGCCGGCCGGGTCGTCGGGCATCACTCGCACCGGCAGGATCGTCGCGCCCGGGGAGAGCCCCGCGGCGTCACCGTCACCGCCGTCCGGGCGGCCGCTGACGACCCCGGCCACCTGGGTGCCGGTCCCGGTGCAGTCCTGGTCGGCGCCGCCCGCGTTGTCGACGGTGTCGGCGCCGGCGAGGACCCGGTCGTCGAGCTGCGGCTGCCCCCGGTCGACACCGGTGGAGAGCACCGCGACCCGGGTGCCGCCGCCGTCCTCCAGCGCCCGGACCGCGTCGGCCTGCAACATGACCCGCGCCCACGACCCGCTGACCCGATCCCGCCCGGGCTGAGCACAGTTCTGCCCCGGCGCGGCGAGGAGAGGCGCGGGGAGGGCGGGGGTGGCGGTGAGAAGCAGCGCGGCGACTGCGGAGAACGTGGCGATGATCGAAAGCCGAAGGGGCGCCGCGGATTTCATGTCACGAATCCTCCGTCATCGGCGTGGGCATTGAAGTGCCGTTCTCTCGCGCCTTCTGAAATCGGCCCGGAATGACTGTGGAGATCGACGAGGATCGGCCGCCGGGCGAATTCCGGCGGCCGATCGGAAGGGTGTGGAATGGTCACATGTTGGCGGCGATCTGCGCGTCCACCTGCTGCATCCGCTCGGCCGAGGCGCCGAGCTTGACGCCGACGCTGGCCAGGGCCTGCTTGATCTCGGTGGCGCCCTGGTTCCACTTCTGCCGGGCCTCGTCGCAGGCGGTGCCGGCCGCGCCGGTCCAGTCCTGGGCGAAGAGCTGCGTGAACGCCGTGTACAGGTCGTTGAGCTGCTGGTCCATCTGGCCCTGGAAGCTGTTGATGGAGGCCGAGGTGTCGGCGATCTGTCCGAAGTTGTAGGTGATGTTCATGGTCTGGGATCTCCGATTCCGGGTCAGCCGCGAAGGGCACTGAGAACGGCGCTGTCGGCACCGCCGGCGGCGGCTCCGCGGATGGCCTGCGCGGCCTCGTCGTCGTTGACGCCGTACGTCTGCGAGGCGGCCGACATCTTGCCGCCGAGTTCGTCCAGCGCCTGCATGATCTTGTTGAGGCCATCGTTGAGCTGCGCCGAGACGTCCTGAAGGGCGTTGTTCGCGGTACCGGCGAAGGCGCCGCCGCTGAGTCCCTGGATCTGGCCGAGCAGCTGGGTCATGCCCCGCGAGATGTTCTGGCCGGTGTCGGAGCACCGCATCGCCATCGTGTTGAGCTGTTCCTGAGTGGCATGGACCTGACCCATGCCCGGCGTTCCTGCCACGATCTCTCTCCCCGGTTCTCGTGTCCGGCGTTCCGGTTCGGTCCGCCAGTGGGTTATGCCTCTCCGTACGCCACCGGTCCGGACCCGGTTCGAGCTTTTTCAAAAGAATCTCGTCGAACCTGATCGGAGGTTCGGGCGTACTCTCCAGCGTCGCCGGAATCAATTGATCAATTGCGGTGACATATCGACGGGGAGGGCGTGATGGCGGCAGACAATCCCTACGCGGAGCAGACCGCGAAGAACGCGAGCACGCCGTGGCTGGCCGGTGGCCCGGCGGTCGACGTGGACCTGGACGGACTCCGGGCGTACGCGTCCTCCCTGGCGAGCCAGCAGGCCGACATCGCGTCCCGCGCGGCGTATCTGCGGCCGCTCGGCGAGATCCCCGAGCAGGCGTTCACCGGCGAGGTGCTGGGCGAGGCGGACGCGGTCCGGGCCCGGCTCGTCGCCAACGCCGGTGAGCTGACCGTCTACCTGCAGAAGCTGGCCGAGTCGGTGGGCAACATCGGCAGCGCCGCCCGCACGGTCGCGGACAGCTACGGCGCCGGCGACGCGGTCAGCGCGGCCTCCCTCAACGACGTTCTCTTCGCGTACGGCGACCCGAACGCCCCGCGCCCGGACGGGCTGCCCGCGGGTGTCGGCGCCACCTACCGTGACCAGCAGTCGGCGCTGGCCACGCTGCCCCCGGCCGCGGACAGCCGCGACTGGACGGTCACCGCGGACACGCCGCTCTCCGCCTACCAGACGATGCAGACCGCGACCGGACCGAACGGGGAGCGCCGGGAGGTCATGACGTTCACGCCGCCGGGCGGGGCGACCACGGTCACCACCACGATCTTCGGCAGCAACGGGGAGACGGTGTCGTCGGTGACCACCCGCACGTCGACCCGGGTCGACGGCGGCGCCGAGATCACCGTGCGGGAGAGCTTCGGGGCGGACGGCAAGCCGGCCGGGACGACCGAGACCCGTACCGAGTTCGACGGGGACCGGGTCGTCGGGCAGAGCACCGAGGTGCGCGACGGCAACGGCGAAACCGTGCACCGGACGGTCGAGAGCACCGACCCGGCGACCCGCGAGCAGGTTCAGGTCGTGTCCGAACGCAACGAGAAGGGCGAGCTCGTGGAGAAGAACCGGATCGTGACCGGCATCGCCACCAGCGGCGCCCGGCACCGGGCGATCGGCTGAGACGATGGCCGGCCACTACGGATTCACCGCCGACCCGAACTACGGGTACAGCCCCTACAGCGGGCAGACGCACTACGGCAGCTACCCGCCGTCGGCGCTGCCGTTCACGGCGCCGCCCGGACCGGGCAACCCGGACACCGTCGAGCAGATCTCGGTACGGATCCGGAACATGCACCCGGAGGAGATGGCGGCGCTCGCCGACCAGTGGCAGAACGCGTGGGCGTTCCTCGCCGACGTCCGCGACTTCCTGATCAAGCAGAGCGACGTGCTCCGGGACGAGTCGTGGCAGTCGCCGGCCGCCCGGGACGCGTTCCTCCGGATGGGGCCGGGCGAGACGCTCGCCTACCTGGACGTGTGGATGGACGCCGCCCAGCAGAACGTCACCGCGCTTCGGCACCTGGTCAACGTCACCACCGAGGCGCGGTACGCGATGGCCCGGCTGGAGACCGATTACCAGCGGGAGCTGCAGGGCGCGACCGACGTCAGCTTCCTGGAGAACCTCGAGGCCTGGGTGACCGAGGGCCAGGGCTGGGACGCCGCGGCGCAGGAGTTCGTCTCCGAGGAGCAGGCGAAGATCCGCGACCGGTACCGGATCGAGGCGCAGCGGCTGGCCCAGCACTACGGCGACCAGTTCTTCGACTACATCGCGGTGCTGTCCAACGGCTCCGGCCCGCCGGTGCAGCCCCTGAACGCGGTGCTCAGCCAGCCCGCCGGGCCGCCCGGGCTCGGTGGTCCGGGGCAGTTCGTCCCGGCGCCTCCCGTGCAGCCGGTGGGGAACACGCCGCCGGGGACCGGGCTGCCCGGCCCGAACCCGCCGCAGGGGCTGCTGCCTCCGGGTGTGTCACCTCCGGCGCCTGGTGTCGTACCCCCGGGATCTCTGCCGCCCGGTGTGACGCCGCCCGGATCCCTGCCGCCCGGCGTCGCGTTGCCGCAGCCCGGTGGTGTCCTGCCGCCCGGTGTCGTTCCGCCGCCGGTGACGCTGCCGCCCGGAGCGCAGCCGCTGCCGGTGCCGGGAACGCTGCCTCCGGCGACTCTTCCGCCGGGCAACGGCGGCCCGTCGGTGATCGTGCCGGGTGGGGTGCGGCCCGGTCTTCCCCCGCAGATCGGGCGGCCCGGTGGCCGGCCGACCGTCATCCCGCCCGGCGGACTGCCGCCCGGGCGCACGATCCGGCGGCCGTCGGGTCCGGCCGCGTCCGCGATGCCTCCCGGTGGCGGCCGGGAGATCCGGCGCACCGGCCCGGCGGCCGTCCCGGCGCCCACCGGACGGCCCGGCGGGCAGCGCCCCACCCGGACCACCCCGGGCGCCACCCCGCCCCCGGCGAGCGGACGGCCGGGACGCCTCACGCCCGCTGTCACGCCGCCGCCGGTGGCCGGGCGGCCCGGTCGCACCACGCCCGGTGTCGCGCCGCCGCCGGTGGCCGGGCGGCCCGGTCGCCTCACGCCCGGTGTCACGCCCCCGCCGGTCAACGGACGGCCCGGTCGCCTCACGCCCGGTGTCACGCCGCCGCCGGTCAACGGACGGCCCGGCGATCGGCGTGCCGGGCCCGGCGCGACCACTCCGATACCGCAGACGCCGAACGGCCGGCCGGCACGGCCCGCCACCGGCAGCGCCCCGCCGCCTCCGTCCACCGGCCGCTCCGCAGCGCCGTCCACAGCGCCGTCCACAGCGCCTTCCCCAGGGCGACCGGTTCGTGCGCCGGGGACGAACACATTCGGTCCGCCGTCCACTCCGGCGGCTCCGCCCGTACTGAAGAATCCGGTGGAAGGTCGTGGGATGCGACCCGGAAGCGCCGCGGAGACCCGGACCCCCGCCACCGCGCAGCGGCCCGGCGGCACCGCGCCGCCGGTCCTGAACCGGCCCACCTCACCGGCCGCGCCCCCGCCCTGGCGCCCGCAGCGTGCGAACCGCGGGACGACCGCCTGGTCGGACATGTTCGGCGCCGAGGAAGCGCGCAAGCGGGCCGCCGAGGGGGTCATCGACGCGCCGGAACGCGCCCGCCCGGACGGCGGCCCGTGGGGTCTGCGCAGCCGTGCCGCCACCGGGACCGGAGACGTCGTCCCCGAGCTGGGCAAACGGCGCGGTGGCGGTGATCCGGCGGACAACGATCAACCATTCGGGGTACGGACACCCGGCGGCGGTGTGATCACCCGGCGCGACGACGACCACCCGGAGGAGGACATCGGTCGCGCGTTACGGGGCCGGTGAGCGGGGAGCCGACACCACCATCGAGCCGGCCGCGCGGTCGTGCAGGCCCCGGCCCTCGCTGTTCAGGATGATCGCCGGAACCAGGAGGCCGAGCAGCGCCGCGCGCAGCAGCCCACGGGCGAGACCGATCACGCCGCCGTCCGCATAGGAGACACAACGGACCCGGAACAGTCGCATGCCGGGCGTCTGCCCGAACAGACCGAGGAAAAAGGTGTTGGCCAGAACCAGGAGAAGCGGCGCCGGCCACGCCTTCTCGGCCGGAGTGGCGTAGAGACCCGCGATCAGCAGACAGAGGACCCAGTCGATCACGAGCGCGCCGAGCCGCGGGCCGAGCCCGGCAGCCTCGTTCAAAGCAGCCACGGCTGGCCAGGGTACGCGATATGGTCCGGTGAGCCGCTCGCGCTCTCGCCGTGCCTGCTCTTCGCACTACGTAACACGGCGGAAACAATAGGGATACGCCGGGGCAACTCCGGACCCATAACGTCGCGACCAGCCCTGCCAGGTGGCGGCTCATGCCGCCCGGTATCGGAAAACTGTGCCAGGAGGACGTGTGTTCGCCAATCCCGAGGAACTCCTGCGATACCTCAAAGACGAGGACGTCAAGTTCGTCGACGTACGTTTCTGTGACCTCCCGGGTGTGATGCAGCACTTCAACATCCCGGTCGAGTCGTTCGACGACAGTGTCGCCACCGACGGCCTCGCCTTCGACGGGTCCTCGATCCGCGGCTTCCAGGCCATCCACGAGTCCGACATGCTGCTGCTGCCGGACGTCGCGACCGCCTTCATCGACCCGTTCCGGATCCAGAAGACGCTCGCCCTGAACTTCTTCATCCACGACCCGTTCACCCGCGAGGCGTACTCGCGTGACCCGCGGAACGTGGCCAAGAAGGCCGAGGCCTACCTGGCGTCCAGCGGCATCGCCGACACCGCCTACTTCGGCGCCGAGGCCGAGTTCTACATCTTCGACTCGATCCGCCACGAGACCTCCGCCCACCAGGCCTTCTACTACATCGACTCGATCGAGGGCGCCTGGAACACCGGCCGCGAGGAAGAGGGCGGCAACCGCGGTTACAAGACCGCCTACAAGGGTGGGTACTTCCCGGTCTCCCCGGTCGACCACTACAGCGACCTGCGTGACGCCATGGTCCGCCGCCTCGTCGACACCGGCTTCACCGTCGAGCGGTCGCACCACGAGGTCGGCACCGCCGGCCAGGCCGAGATCAACTACAAGTTCTCGACCCTGCTGCACGCCGGCGACCAGATGCAGCTGTTCAAGTACATCATCAAGAACACCGCGTGGGAGCACCGCAAGACCGCGACGTTCATGCCGAAGCCGCTCTTCGGTGACAACGGCTCCGGCATGCACACCCACCAGAGCCTCTGGCTGAACGGCGAGCCGCTGTTCTACGACGAGACCGGCTACGCCGGCCTGTCCGACACCGCCCGCTGGTACATCGGTGGCCTGCTGCACCACGCGCCGTCGCTGCTCGCGTTCACCAACCCGACCGTCAACTCGTACCGGCGTCTCGTGCCCGGCTACGAGGCCCCGGTCAACCTGGTCTACTCGCAGCGCAACCGCTCCGCCTGCACCCGTATCCCGGTCACCGGCAGCAACCCGAAGGCCAAGCGCGTCGAGTTCCGCGTGCCGGACCCGTCGTCCAACCCGTACCTGTCGTTCTCGGCCCAGCTGATGGCCGGCCTCGACGGCATCAAGAACAAGATCGAGCCGCCGGCCCCGATCGACAAGGACCTGTACGACCTGCCGCCGGAGGAGTGGGGCAGCGTCAAGCAGGTGCCGGGTTCGCTCGACGCCGTGCTCAACTCGCTCGAGTCCGACCACGAGTTCCTCACCGCCGGTGGCGTCTTCACCGACGACCTGATCTCCACGTGGATCGACTACAAGCGCACCAACGAGATCGACCCGGTCCGGCTGCGCCCGACCCCGCACGAGTTCGAGATGTACTACAACGTGTGACCCCCTCCAAGGTCGTGACCAGCGGGTTCACTCGCCGCTCTGATCTTGGGAACATCGCGGGCACAACTTGAGGAACGGCGGTCATGCTCGGCTCCCAGCCGACGTGGCCGCCGTTTCGCGTCCGCCCCGCGCATCCTCGCCCGGCAACCGCGTGCGGTTCGGAACGTGGGGTCGAGTACGGTCCGGGCCGCTCGTGCAGGTACTCGTCGAGCGTCACTGCCGTCGGCACCCCGAAACACCGGCTCGACAAACCGGTCGATGCCGCCTCCGGTCGGCGTCAACCCGGGTGGGATCATCTGGAGTCTCTCGCCCCCCGCGGCAAGTCCTTGCCCACAAGGCGGCGCTGCCGTTCGAAGTCCTACCCGAGACTCTCGGTCGTGCGGCCAGCGAGGTAGGACACCTCCAACTTGGTGTCCACCTGGCGTGTCCATCGGTAGTAGGCCTCAGGTCGCTGCACAGGTATTCCGGTGACCAGGCGCCTCTGCCGCTCTGGAGGCAACGAGTGCCCGACGGGGGTCCCGGCCGGTAAGGTCATCCTGCTCTGTCCGGTGCGAGCCAGACCGGAGCGCTCCGGTCCGTGGAGTGGTGGTTTCGGTGCCCCTCCTGATGTCCCGGTCGGATTCCCTGGCGGCCCAGGTGAGAGCGCCCCGCCTGAGCGGTCACATCTCCATGGTCTCCCGGGGCGCTCGGTGTCCGATGAACACCTCCTTTCCTCGGGTGACCCGCGGATCAGCTCAGCGGTTCCAAGCGCCGGCGGCACGGCAGGCACGCTGAAACCGCCCGGAGGCGTCCATGCCGTGCCGCTCGCGGGCTCTTTCCGTGCCGGAGGCGTGCATGTTGTGCCGCTGGCGGGCTCTTCCTGTGCCGGTGGCGTGCATGCTGTGTCGCTGGCGGGCTCTTCCTGTGCCGGTGGCGTGCATGCTGTGTCGCTGGCGGGCTCTTTCCGTGCCGGGGGCGTGCATGCTGTGTCGCTCGTGGGCTCTTTCCGTGCCGGAGGCGTCCATGCCGTGCCGCTCGCCGAGCGGTCGCGGCCGGTGGCGCCATGCCGTGCCGCTCGCTGGCTCTTTCCGTGCCGGAGGCGTCCATGCCGTGCCGCTCGCCGAGCGGTCGTGGCCGGTGGCGCCATGCGGTGTCGCTCGGCGGCCTGTGCCGTGCGGGAAACGCCCCTGCGGTGTCGCTCACCGAACCGTCAGCACGGGTTGCCAGCCGGACCCCACCGGAAGTGCGGGCAGCGCTGAGGACCGGGTGGACATCCGCGGTGTCTCGGGAGGTGTGGGACGCCGGTGGAGGCCGGACGGTGGGGCGGGATCGCCGCCGGCGGGCGCGGAGCCGGTCGGGCGGGGCGGCCTGCGTCGCGCGGGGACGGGCGGGACGGCGCAGGTGCGGTGGGGGAGGTGTGCGGCGTACCGGATGAAGGGTCTAATCCGGAAGGGCGGCCGGGAGGGCCGCTGCCGCCGGGTCGAGGGTGACGCCCGGGGGGATGGAGTTGATCAAGGCGGTGGGGATGTCGGCGGCCAGGGCCGGGGTGTAGCCGAGGCGGGCCAGGGCGTCCTCGTTGGGGATGGGGTGGCGTAGGCCCACGTCGGTGACCAGGGTGAAGCTTCCCGAGCCGGGTACGCGGACGAGCGTGAACCGGCCGCCGCCGACCTGGATGCGGTCGGCGAGGGGGCGGCCGGCGCCGGTGGTTCCGGTGGTGGGGATGGCGGTGTCGTAGGCCGTGGCGGGGCCTCCGACGGTCAGCTCCGGCGGCTTGGCGGCGTCCCGGGTGATGGCGCACGCGGACTCGTCGCCGGCGATCGTGGCGAGGCGGGGGACCTGGTCGGGGCCGCGGACGCCGGTGTCGCCGTCGTTGCGGGCGCGGCTCTCGGGGATGTCGGCGAGCTGGGCGACGGCGATCTTGCGGGGTTCGCCGAAGTCCGGGGAGGCGCTGAGGACCACCTGTTGCACGGCGGTGATCGGGGACCGGCCGTCGTCGAGGATCAGGTTGAACTGGCGGCCGCTGCCGGTGTCGGTGACCAGGATGTCGCCGATGTCGAAGCCGGGAGCGGCGCCGGACGGGTCGCCCAGGCCACGGACGGTCAGCGGGGCGATGTCGGCGCCGGACGGCAGCGCGTTGAGCCAGGCGGTGCCGATGCGGACGGGGGACTGGTTGCCGAACAGGGCGACCACTGTGGCGCGTTCCGGGATGAGGTGTTTGCGGCCCTGCCAGATCAGGTGGGTGGCGGTGGTGTCGGTGACCAGCAGAGCGCGGTCGCCGAGGGCGGTGGCGGCCGGGCCGGTGGCGCCGACCAGCAGGATCGACGCCGGACGGTCGCCGGGCACGGCGCACATCGCCCACGGCAGGCCGGCCTGGCGGGCGGCGTCGGGCAGCGAGGCGGGGGCGCCGGCGATCCCGATGGTCACCCCGCGTGGAGTGCCGGCCAGGGATTTCGCGGCGATCCGGAAGACCGGTGGGTCGGGGCGGCCGGCCGCGAGTTTCGCCGACGTGAAGTTGAGCGCCGGGTTGAGGCGGTTGCGCAGGTAGACGAAGCTGGCGCCGGTCTCGCGTTCGACGACGACCGCGCCCTCCTGCTGCCACTGGTCGGCCCCGGTGCGGGTGAGCAGGCCGTAGATGCCGAACCCGGCGGCGACCAGGACCGCCACCATCAGACCGCCGAACAGGGCGCCGATGCCGCGGCGCAGCGGCGACTGGGCCGGATCGGTCTCGCGCATCACGAACGCCGAGATCACCCGCTGGTTCATGAACTGGTACGACTGCAGCTGGTCGCGGCGGGAGATCATCGGCGGCTTACCCGCCGAACGAGGCGAACAGGCCCCGGACGCCGTCGAAGACACCGGCCACCGCGCAGGCCAGCGGGATCAGCGCCATGATCGCGACGATGTCCAGGATGTCGCCGGCCCGGCCCAGGTAGGGCGACGGCGGCCGGCGGCTGTAGATCAGCGCCGACGGCAGCGCCACCGCGGTGACCAGCGCGGCCAGCGCCACCAGGACCACCCCGGAGACGGCGCCGGTGACGACCGGGCCGACACCGAGGCCGGCCAGGCCGAGCAGGCCCGCGGTCAGCAGCGGCACCCGCTGCTGCGGGGTGGGCAGGAGACGGGCCCGCAGCAGCAGGGCGGCGATCGCCGCGACCATCAGCAGCACGGCGGCGGTGTCCGGGCCGGACAGGGCCAGCCAGGTCATCACCACGATGCTGCACAGCGCCGCGGACAGGATGAACCCGGTCAGCACCTCGGACGCCCGCACCACGGCCGCGAACACGTCCGCCCGGCGGGGCATCTGCTGGTCTTTCAGGATGTCCTCGGCCCGGCTCGGCAGGTCGGGGAAAGGTAGCCGGCCGATCCAGCCGGCCAGCACCGGATAGGCCGGGAGCAGCCCGATCGCCGCGGTCAGCGCCACCGCGGCGGCGCCCTCGGCGGGCACCCCGGCGAACGCCAGCGTGGCGGCGAGCAGGCCGGTCAGGGCGGCCGCGATGCCGGCCACGAAGAGCCGGGTCAGCCCGGCCACCCCGGCATGACCGACCACGCTGATCACCAGCAACGCCGACGAGCCGAGGACCAGGCCGGGCGCGCCGACCGCGAGGAAGCCCCCGCCCGGCTCGGTGAGCAGCCAGGCGCCGCCGAAGAACGCGTAGGGCAAGCCGGCGGCGGCGACCACCCCGCCGGCGCTCGCGTCCTTGAACGCCCGGGACAGCAGGATGCCGAGGACCGCGCAGGCCGGCGAGACGATCAGGGCGATCACCCCGGGAACCACCCAGCCGGGGCCGGTCCCGGCCAGCCCGGCCAGGCCGAGCAGCAGCGCGCCGGCGGTCACAGCGAGGCCGCAGCGCCGGGTGGCGGCGGGACTCCACGTCCGCCCGGCGCGCCGGGAGCCGCCGGCGATCACCTCGACCACGTCGTCGTACGCCAGCTCCGGCCAGTCCTCCCGGGCCGGGTCGAGATGCAGCAGCTCGCCGTCGCGCACGCCCTGCGAGGCGAGGTTGCGGCCGGGCTCCAGAGTGGTGCCGGTGGCCCGGCGGAGCACCCAGCCGCCATACCGCTCGGACGGCTCGCCCAGGGCGCCCTCGGCGTGCCGCAGCAGGTGGGGCAGCAGCTCGGCGACGAGCATGTTGTCGGGCAGCGCGAGATCGAGACGGCGGGTCGGCGCCGCGATGGTCACCCGGGCCAGCGAGGGCCCGCTCGCTGCGGGTGCGCTCACAGTGGACAACGTAGCAGGATCCGGGGCCGATCACGGATAGGATGACGTCGCTACGTCACCTACGGGGAGCCCAGAGTGACAGTAACGATCATCAAGCGACCCCCGCGCCGGCCCGCGCCCGTGATGCCGTCCGGCGAGGTTCCGCTCGATCCGCCGCCGGAGATCCCGCCGCCGCAGGGCAAGGGCTGGAGCCGGATGCTGATGATCCTGCCGATGGGCGCGGGCGCCGCGGCGATGGGCCTGATGATGGGCGCGCAGCGCGGCGGGCCGATCACCTACGTGGCCGGGGCGATGTACGGGGTGTCCATCCTCGGCATGTTCGCGATGATGCTGACCAACACCACCGGCCCCGGCAAACGCGAGATGATCGAGGCCCGCCGGCAGTATCTGCGTCACCTCTCCCAGCTGCGGGCCCAGGTGCGCAGCACGATCAGCAGGCAGCGGGAGGCGCTCTACTACCGCAACCCCGACCCGGACACCCTCTGGACGTTCACCGACAGCGGCCGCCTGTGGGAGCGCCGTCCCGCCGACGCCGACTTCACCGTGGTCCGGATCGCGGTCGGCCCGCAGGAGGTGGCGACCCGTCTGGTGCCGCCGCAGACCCGGCCGGTCGACGAGCTGGAGCCACTGTGCACGATGGCGCTGCGGCGGTTCCTCAACACCTACTCGGTGGTGCCGGACCTGCCGGTGTCGGTGGCGCTGCGCGACTTCTCGCACATCTACGTCCGCGGCGCCGACCAGGCCACGCACGACTTCGTCCGGGCGATGCTGGCCCAGATGGTCACTTTCCACGCCCCCGACGACCTGCGCATCGGCGTCTGCGTGCCGGACCACGAGCGCGCCCGGTGGGAGTGGGTGAAGTGGCTGCCGCACACCCAGCATCCCGGCAAGACCGACGCGATCGGGCCGGTCCGCCTGGTCGCCCCGAGTGTCCCGGCGCTGGAGGCGATGCTCGACGACGTGCTGGTCAGCCGCCCCCGCTTCGATCCGTCCGGCGCGCCCGGCGGCGGCCCGCACGTGCTGGTGATCATCGACGGTGGCTCGACGGCCGGTTCCGACCATCTGATGACCGAGGGCGGCGTCGCCGGGGTCACCATCGTCGACCTGTCGGTTCCGCCGCCGCGGCTGCTCGACGACAGCTCGGTGGTGCTGGAGATCGCGGCCGGCGGCACGGTCACCGGCACCACGATGGACGGTCCCACCGAGGTCGGCACGGCCGACGTGCTGAGCCTGGCCGAGGCCGAGGTGCTGGCCCGGGAGCTGGCGCCGCTGCGGCTCTCCGCCGTGTCGACGGCCGACGCGCCGGCCATCTCCCAGGACACCGGGCTGGCCGAGCTGCTGGAGCAGGACGATCCGTACGGCATCGACCTGAACGAGCTGTGGGCGAGCCGGCCCAACCGCGACCGTCTGCGGGTGCCGATCGGGGTCGGCGCCGACGGCCGTCCGGTCGAGCTGGATCTGAAGGAGTCGGCGCAGGACGGGATGGGCCCGCACGGGCTGCTCGTCGGCGCGACCGGCTCGGGCAAGTCGGAGCTGCTGCGCACGCTGGTGCTGGCGCTGGCCATGACGCACAGCCCGGAGATCCTCAACCTGCTGCTCGTCGACTTCAAGGGCGGCGCCACGTTTGCCTCGCTGGACCGGCTGCCGCACACCGCCGCGATGATCACCAACCTGGAGGACGAGCTGCCGCTGGTGGACCGGATGCTCGGCGCCATCCAGGGCGAGCTGACCCGGCGGCAGGAGCTGCTGCGCAAGGCCGGCAACTACGCGTCGCAGCGTGACTACGAGCGGGCCCGGTCGGCGGGGGTGCCGCTGGCCCCGCTGCCCAGTCTGCTCTTCATCGTCGACGAGTTCTCCGAGCTGCTCAGCGCCCGGCCGGACTTCATCGACATGTTCGTCCAGATCGGACGGGTCGGGCGGTCGCTCGGCATCCATCTGCTGCTGGCGTCGCAGAAACTCGAGGAGGGGCGGCTGCGTGGGCTGGAGTCGCACCTGTCGTACCGGATCGGGCTGCGGACCTTCTCGTCGATGGAGAGCCGGGCCGTGCTCGGGGTGCCGGATGCCTACGAGCTGCCCCGGTCGCCGGGGCACGGCTATCTGCGGACCGGCACCGAGGGCCTGATCCGGCTCAAGGCGGCGTACGTCTCCGGCGTGGTCCGGCAGAACGGCGACCTGCCCGCCGCCGGTGGCCGGGGCGCCAATCCCATCCGCGACTTCTCCACGTTCTACGTCGCCCCGCTGATCGAGGAGCGGCCGGACGCCGGCGACGAGAGAAAGGAGGAGACCACCGTCGGCGACACCCTGATCGAGGTGCTGGTCCGGCAGATGGAGGGCAAGGGCGCGCCCGCCCACGAGGTGTGGCTGCCGCCGCTGGACAAGGCGCCCACGCTCGGGCAGATGCTGCCACCGGTGGTCACCGTGCCGGATCGGGGGCTGACCGTCGACGCCGCGGACCGGCACGGGTCGCTGCACGCGCTCGGCGGGATCATCGACAAGCCGTACGACCAGCGCCGCGACCCGATGTGGCTGGACCTCGCCGGCGCGGCCGGCAACGTGATGATCGTCGGGGCCGCCCAGTCCGGCAAGTCGAACCTGCTGCGCGCCCTCGTGGTCAGTCTCGCCCTCACCCACACCCCACGAGAGGCACAGTTCTACGGGCTCGACTTCGGTGGTGGCCCGCTCAGCGCGCTGGCCGACCTGCCGCACGTCGGCGGGGTGGCGACCCGGCGTGACGTGGACAAGGTGCGGCGTACGATCGCCGAGCTGCACGGGCTGATGCGGGCCCGGGAGGAGCTGTTCGCCACGCAGAACGTGGAGGGCGCGGCGGCGTACCGGCGGGCCCGTGCGCAGGGCCGGTTCGCCGACGACGCGTTCGGTGACGTGTTCCTGGTCGTCGACGGCTGGTCGACGCTGCGCACCGAGTTCGAGGACCTCGAGACGACCGTGCACGAGCTGGCCAACCGCGGCCTCGGCTTCGGCATCCACGTGCTCGCCGCCACCAACCGGTGGATGGACGTGCGCCCGCAGGTCCGTGACGTCTTCGGCACCCGGATCGAGCTGCGTCTCGGTGAGCCCGCCGACTCGGTGATCAACCGGCGGGAGGCGGTCAACGTGCCGGAGGACGCGCCCGGCCGTGGCCTCACCCCGGACGGTTTCCACTTCCTGGCGGCGCTGCCCCGCATCGACCGGGAGCAGCGCGTCGACGATCTCGCCGAGGCGGTCGCCGAGCTGGTCAGCGGCGTCGCCGAGCAGTGGACGGCGGCTCCCGCTCCGGCGGTCCGGCTGCTCCCGGCCGAGTTGCCGTTCGAGGCGCTGCCGCCGGCCCGCGGCGCGCTGGTGCCGATCGGGATCGCCGAGGCCGACCTGCAGCCGGTCGTGCTGGATTTCGACGCCGAGCCGCACGTGCTGCTCTTCGGTGACGTGGAGAGCGGCAAGAGCTCGTTCCTGCGCAGTCTGGCCCGCTCGATCGCGGCCGCGCACAGCCCGTCCGAGGCCCGGCTGCTCCTCGTCGACCTGCGCCGCAGCCTGCTCGGCTGCGTCCCGCCGGAGAAGACCATCGGCTACGGCACGTCGCACCAGGTCACCGCGGATCTGATCAACCAGGTGGCGGTGGCGATGCGGGAGCGGCTGCCCGGCCCCGACGTCACGCCGGAGATGCTCAGCAACCGCAGCTGGTGGAAGGGCCCCGAGCTGTACGTGCTGGTCGACGACTTCGATCTGATCGCCTCGGCCACCCCGAACCCGCTCACCCCGCTGCTGGAGTTCCTGCCGCAGGCCCGCGACATCGGCCTGCACGTGGTGATCACCCGGCGGATCGGCGGGGCCGGGCGCGCCCTGTTCGACCCGGTGATCGGCCGGATCCGGGAGCTGGCGTCACCCGGGATCATGATGTCCGGCCAGCGGGAGGAGGGCCCGCTCTTCGGCAACCTGAAACCGCAGCCGCTACCGCCCGGCCGGGCCTGGATGGTCACCCGCAAGCACGGCGCGCGGCTGGTTCAGCTGGCCTGGTCCCCGCCCGCGCGGTGACCTGGATCACAATCAGGGCGTGCGAACCTTCCCGGGACCCAGCCCGTCTTGGACGACATGATGAACACGGACGAGTCCTTCGCCGCGTTCGTGACCGCGCGATCGGGCCGGCTGATCGCTCACGCCGAGCTGCTCTGCGGCAGCCGGGAGCAGGCCCGCGACATCGTGCAGACGGTGCTGATGCGCGCCTATCCCCGCTGGCGGCGCATCGAGCACGAGGATCCGTACGGCTACCTGTGCCGGGCCGTGACCAACGCGGTCACCGACTGGTGGCGGCTCGCCCACCGGCGCCGGGAGCAGCCGGTCGACGTGCTGCCGGAGACCTCGGCCGGTGACGGCACCGCCCGCGCCGACGACCGGCACACGCTGATCGGCGCGCTGGCCCGGCTCACCCCGCGGGAACGCGCCATCGTGGTGCTGCGCTACCTCGACGACCGCAAGGAGTCCGAGGTCGCCGACATGCTCGGGATCAGCGCCGGGACGGTCAAGTCGCTGTGCCATCGGGCGCTCGGCAAGATGCGGATCTCGCTGGGCGAAGTCGAAGTCGAGAGGAGCGCCTGATGCCCACCCAGGACGAACTGCGTGCGGCCCTGAACGACCTGGCCGTCGGTGTCGACCCGCTGCCGGCCGCCGATCTGCTGCGCCGGGCCCGGCGGCGGCGGGCCCGGATCCGGCTGGCGGCGATGTCGGGCGCGGCGGTGGCGGTGGCCGGGATCTTCCTCCTGGTGGCGCCGGGCCGCCCGCAGCCGCCGGTCGTGCCGCCGACGGTCTCGCTGCCCTCGGCCGGCCCGTCGGCCTCGGCGTCGCCGACGAGGCTCGCCCGCGAGCAGCGGTTCGTCTTCGGTCCGGAGACCGAGACGGACACCGGGATCTTCACGACGGTGATCACCGACACGGTGACCCCGCCGGGCCCGGAGAAGCAGACCCCGGCCGAGTCCTATCTCGACCGGATTCCCGGCGAGACGTCACTGCCGGCGATCAACGGCGACGACCGGGCGGTACGGGAGATCGTCATCGCCGGAACCCCGGTGCGGGTCTTCTCCGAACCGGCTGGAGGGGGCACCCGCCGCGAGTTCCAGTGGATCTCGGACGGGGCCCTCCACCTGTTGCGATCCGAGCCGGCCATGACGTATCAGGGCGTCGTCTACGGCCCCACCGAGGCCGATCTGCACTGGCTCGTCGAGCGGTCGATCAGCCGTTGAGCGCGTCCGTGTAGGCCCGCTCGTACTCGTTGTCGTACCAGGCGACACAGATCGAGTGCGAGTCCTCGGCCTGCGCGGTCCACTGATCGATCGCGGCCAGAGCAGCCGCGGTCCGGGCGTTGGCCGCCGCGAACTTGACCTTGGTGGCGGCGTCGGCGGTCGACGGCAGCACGTCCGGCAGGTCACTGGGCCACGGGTAGGCGTGCGCCTCGTTGTAGTCGTCGATCAGCTCGTTGATCTGCGCGGTGTCGGTGACGGTGTAGCCGTACGAGCCCATACAGGACACGTACGCCTCCTTCGCCGCGACGACCAGCGGGTCGGCCTGCGCGACACCGACGGCCGAGGCGTCCGCGCTGAGATCGCTGTTCAGCGCCTCCAGTGCGGACGCCGACATCACGGCCGGCTCGTCGCAGCCGCCGCCGGCGCTGTCCGTGCCCATCAGGGCCAGGTGCCATGCGGCCTGCTTGGCGGCGGTCAGCTTGGCGACGGCCGCCTCGTTCGGGTCGGCGGGCAGGTCGACGGTCGCGGCCCGGATCGCGGCCTCGAGCTCGGCGCCCTCCTTGCCCTCGCTGATGGCTGCCTGCCGGGCCTCCTCGATCAGGACGTCGTTCGGCAGGGCGACGATGTACGAGAACCCGGCCGCCGTCATGCAGGCCGAGATGGCCCGCTGCTCGGCCATGGCCTGCGCCCGCATCTCCGGCAGGGTGTTGTCGCCCTGGGCCGGGCTGCCGAAGAACCCGACGGCCCCGAGGCCCAGCGCGGCGGCGGCGACGACCGCGGCGCCGATCTTCTCGAATGATGGTTTCCGCACGATCTCTCTCCTCTCGAAATGGGGGTGGGTCAGAAAACCATCAGCATTCGTTTTTGCTGGTACAGGGCGCCGCTCCACATCTTCTTCAGCTGCGCCCGGTCCTTCTGGCTGATCTTGATGCAGCCGTTGGAGGCGTAATTTCCGGACCAGGCCGTCGCGCCCTGGGAATGGATGTACAGCAGGGTCCGGGTGATCCGGCGCTCACCCGATTTCGGGGTGCACGTCTTGTTGCCCAGCGACCAGACGGCGCCGCGCACCACCTCGCTGCCGTTGCGCTTGTTCGGGATGTACTGCAGCGTGCTCTTGCGGTCCTCGTCGTCCGGGTCGTAGACACCGGACGGGATGTGGCCCTTGTTCGACACGCACTCGCTCTTGGTGCCGTTGCCGCTGCCGGCCCGCATGGACAGCCGGTAGCTGCCGTTCTTCAGGCTCACGTAGGCGGTCAGCTTGCTGCGCAGCGGGTTGCTGCGGTTCACCTCGAAGACCATGTACGGCGCGGACTTGTAGGTGCCCAGCTTCTTCTGGGTGTAGGCCTGTGCCGAGGCCGGGACCATCAGCCCGGCCACCACCAGACCGATGACGAAAACGCTCCTGCTCAGCCAGGAGGCCTTCTGCGATGACAATGAACTCTCCTTGCTCATGGCGACGTGTACCGATGAGCGGGGGAGTTTCCGGGCACGCCGAACGTACATTCGGAATGCGCGAAAATGCGCCCACGGAAAAGCCCGTGGCGCGCCGAAAAATGTGGATCCCCCGTTGTGGCATATTGCCGGGCGTCACCGTAGCAGAGGATCTGTCCGGGGGTGACCCCGTCTATCGGCGGGGTGGTCCCACGTACTGTCGCTCGATCCCCGTCTGATGCAGGAAGACGTAACGGTCGTCGCCGTCGCCGATCAGCGCCATCATGTCGTCGTTCATGGACTGGAGCAGCTGCCCGCTCTGCGGCCGCAGTCGCAGCGCCGCCGCGGCCAGCGTGGCCTCGTCGCCGCCGAGCCGTTGCAGCACCACCGGACCGGCCTCCTGCACGACCGCCACACCCGGCCGGTCCAGTTGCCGCAGGACCGTCAGCTGCGTGTGCCAGGGGCCCAGCGGCGGGCTCGTCACCGGCCCGGACACGCCCAGGTCGAAAACGGTCAACAGTGGAGTCTGCGCGGTCCCGCCGTACGGCCCACCGGCCTCCGCCGCGATCACCAGCCGCTGCTGCTGCCCGGTGGCCCGCTCGCCGAAGCCCGCCCACGCCCGAGGCTCGCTCGTCACCACGACCACCCGCGCGCCCGCCGAGAAGGCCCGGAAGATCAGCAGCTGAGCCGCCCACACCCCGCCGACCAGGGCCACCCGCACCGGGTCCGGCGCGAACAGCCGCAGCGGCACCGGCGCCTGCTGCTGATCGCGCCCGAGCAGCAGCCCCGCCGGCGCCGGCGGGGTGACCGTCATCCGGCGCAGCCCGGCCCGCGGCACCGTGTGCCAGCCGATCCGTAGCCGGCTGGTCTGCCCGGACGGCCCGGTCCGATCCCGTGGCCGGTCACCGTCCGGGCCCCGCGGCGGGCCGTCCGGGTCGTCCGGCGGACGGGTCAGCGGGGTCGGCGTGGCCAGCGGCGCGGCCGTGACCGCGGGCGCGACGGGCGCCCGCGCGATCGGCACGGCGGCCCGTGCGACGGCGGGCGGCGCCGGAGCCGGCTGCGGGGGCGGCGCGGGCTGCTCCTGGACGGCACGGTCCTCCGGGTACGGCATCGGGTAGCTCATCCGGCGCCACCCCCGGTCGGCGCTGTCGCGTACGCCGCCGGCCCCTGCTCCCCGTCGAGCGGCTGCAACTCGCCGCCGACCCGCCGGACGCCCTCGACCAGCACCCGGTCCAGGGCCCGCAGGTCCGCGTCGGGCCGGGTCGCCAGCCGGATGAACGCCCGCACCGGCACCTCCTCGGCGCCGGAGGCCCGCAGCACCAGCGCCACACTGGTCTGCGCGGCCGGGGCGGTCGACGCCCACGCGAACAGTGACCCGATCTCGGTCGCCGACACCGGCCAGGCGCGCAGCCAGTACGTCCGGTGGACCAGCCGCGCCGACCGCCAGAAATTCCACGTCTCGTCCGGGCCGGCCCCGTCGGCGAGGGCCTGCGGCTCCACGTCGCACGAGCGGGCCAGCAGCGCCAGCAGCCCGTCCGCGTCGAGGGGCCGCCCGGTCAGGCCGAGCCGCCGCAGACCGGTCACCACCTTGCGGGCCAGTCCGGCGACGAGCGTCTCGGCCGCCTCCGGATCGGCGGTGTGGTCGAGCAGCGCCTCGGCCAGCGCCTGTGCGTCGACCCGGAGGCTGACCGACGACTCGCGGTAGGCGGGGACCGGGCCGGCGCCGGTCGTCTCGGTCAGCTGCCGGTAGGAGGCGCCCGACGGGGCGGCGGCCGGCACGTCCGGGCTCGGCGCCGGCACCGTGTGGGTGACCAGCTCCAGCACCAGGCCGGGCTGGCCGGCGCCGGCGAGCAGGCCGAACAGCGCGTCCAGCGGCAGCGGCCCGGCGGCCGGGTCGAGCGCCACCACGCTGAACCATCCGGCCTCGTCACGGGCCACGCCGACCGTCCCGTCGGCGCCGGTCACGTCCCGCACGGCAAGGCCCGGCGCGATCGTGCGCAGCGCGGCCAGCACCGGGCCCGGCCGCGGATCGATCCGGGCGGCCCGGCGGCGCCGGTGATCACGGGCCACCCGCCGATGCTCCAGCCACCAGCGCTGCTGCCGGCGGGAGAAGAAGACGAACAGCAGCGCCGCCGACGCCGCGCCGGCGGCCAGGAGCACCACCGGGCCGGCGGCCAGGGACGCGGCGAGCGCCAGCAGCACGGCCTCGGCGACCAGGATCTGCGCGAGGCTCAGCGACCCGAGATGTCCCCGCCGGGGAACCGCCCGGACCGTGACCGGGGGCGGCGGTGGCGCTGCCCGATAGGTCGTTCCTTCACCACGGTGCACGTCTCACCCCCTGTCCCTGGAGCGTGTGGCCATCCGCAGATCGGCGAGCATCAGCGTCCGGAGATCGTCCCGGCTGGGCATCCGCCCCATCGCCCGCAATCGCCCCGACTGCGCCTTGCGCATGCCCTCCAGCAGCTTGCGGGCCTCCCGCGCGTTGCCGAAGTTACGGTCCCGTTCCAGCCGTCCGAAGTGCTCCCACAGCGCCTCGGGCAGCCCGTCGGCGAACACGTAGTCGTCGTGACGGGCGATCCGGCCGGCGATCATCACCAGCTCGTCCGGCCCGTAGTTCTCGAACTCCATCGTCTTGGCGAACCGGGAGGCCAGACCGGAGTTGGCGTCCAGGAAGTCGGACATCTCCCGGGTGTAGCCGGCGACGATCACCGCGACCTGGTCCCGGTGGTCCTCCATCAGCTTCACCAGCGTGTCGATCGCCTCCTGGCCGAAGTCGGCGGCCGCCCCACCGGCCCGGGCCAGCGTGTACGCCTCGTCGATGAACAGCACCCCGCCCATCGCCTCCTCGAACACCGACGTCGTCTTCTCCGCCGTGTGCCCGATGTACTGCCCGACCAGATCACGCCGGGACACCTCACGGAACTCCCCGTTCGGCAGCACCCCCAGCGCCCTCAGCAACTGTCCGTAGATCCGGGCCACCGTCGTCTTCCCGGTGCCCGGAGCGCCCGTGAAGATCAGGTGATGGCTGACCGCGCCGACCGAGAGGCCCGCGCCACGCCGCCACTCGTTCACCTGGATCTCGTCGATCAGCGCCCGGACCTCCTCCTTCACCCCCGCCAGCCCGATCATCGAATCGAGCTCGGTGAGCAGCCGGTCCACCTCGGCCGCGTCCTGCGCCGCGCCCGCCGCCAGCAGACCGGCCTGCGGCAGCCCGCCGCTGTCACTCAACGTCACCGTCGCGTCGGCTCGGGGATCGACCTGCACCGGCGGATCGGCGGTCTCCTCCACCCGGCACCGCTCGACCACCGCCGAACACCCGGCGCCGACCACGATCCCCGGCCCGGACGTCTGATGCACCCACGTCTCCACGATCCGCGGCGCGCTCGCATAGGCCACCACGATGCCCGCGTCGCCGGTGCCGGAGACGTCACAGCGCTCGATCAGCGGCCGCCCCGACTGGTAGATGTAGATCCCGCGATGGCCGCAGTCACTGACCCGGGTGCCGCGGATCACCGGGTCCGCTCCGAGCCGCACGATCACCCCGTCGTCCGAGACGCCGCGCACCTCACACGAGTCCACCGTGCCACCCGCGTCGGAGAAGACGAAACCGTGCTGGCCGGCGACCACCCGCACCTCCGCCGCGTCGACCGTCGCGCCGCCCTCCGCCTGCACCCCCGCGCCGTAACCCGAGGACAGCTCACAGCGCCGCAACCGCACCCGGCCGCCGGCGATCACCACCGCCGGATACTCGTCCGACGTCAGCGCCAGACCGTCGATCTCCACCTCGCCGGACGCCACCGCCAGCGCCGGCCCGTCCAGCCCGGACGCGTCCACCATCGCCGAACCCGGATCACCCGACGCCCGCACCGTCAGACGCCGGCCGGCCAGGTCGATCCGCTCCCGGTAGACACCCGGATCCAGCGTGACGACGGCCCCGTCAGGCGCCACCTCGAGGGCGTCGCGCAGGGTCGGATAGGTGCCCGGAACCGCCAGGGTGCTGACCACGAGCGGAGCTCCTTCGTGCCCAGGGTGCAGGTCGGCGTCACCGTCCGGCGTGGACCGCCGGACAGAGGCGTAGACCCGAGGCTATCGCCCCGGACCGATCATGGAGACCCTCGTCGATGGAAGCGGTCTCTTTAAGGGCATTCGGGGGTACGGCCACCCATGCACGCCTTGACAGGACGACGACAGCCCGCCCCGGTACTCGGGACGGGCTGCTGTGGTCGGGCGCTGCTCACCCCGTACCCCAAAGTGGTTTTGATCAGCGGGGGCGCTGCTGCCGGAACGCGCCCTTGCTCGGCCGCATGTTCTTGGGGATCGCGCCCTTCGGCATCTGGGGCCGCGACATCAGCGCGCCGAGCCGCTTGTCCAGGGCGTTGACGTCCTTGCCGGTCAGGTTGCGCGGCAGTCGCAGCATCGTCGAGCGCAGCTTGCGGATCGACAGCTGGCCCTCGGCGGAGCCGATCACGTAGTCGTAGATCGGCGCGTTGCCGATCACCTTGACCAGCCGCTTCTTCTCCTGGCTGAGCAGGCTCCGCACCCGCTGCGGGTCGCCCTCGGCGAGCAGGATCACCCCCGGCTTGCCGATCACCACGTGCACCATGTCGAACTGCGTCGTGGAACTGGCGGCCGGACGCACCCGCCAGTCGCCGCGCATGTTCTCCATCAGCGAGGCGGCGGCGCCGGGCTGGCCCTCCGCCACATTCATCATCGCGGTGTTGGACCGCAGGTTGAGCACGATCAGCACGGCCAGCAGCGTGAACAGGATCCCGACCGGAATCCACAGCCAGCCACCCGTCAGGAGCACGATGGTCACGGTGATCGCGACCGGGATGGCGACCGCGCCGATGACCAGCGGGACGAACCACTTGTCCTGCTTGGCCGTGAACGCGAACACCTGGCCGATCTGCTTGAAACGCTCGCCGACCGACACCTTCTCCTGGGGTTTTGCCATGCCCGGAAGTGTAGTGGGGCTCAGGTACCTCACGGCGTCCCGGGGACCCCGGCAGCCGTGGGCAAGGAGGGGACACCGGAAGAGATGAGGAGCCGTCCCCATGCCCGGGCGCCGCCTTCCGGCGAAGAGTTCCTCCCATGATCCCCTTCAGCGACCCCGGCACCCACCGCACAGCGCGGTCATGGTCGGGCGCGATCCCGCCCTCCGAGACCGTCTCCTTCTCCGCCGTGTCTGACCCGGCGGTGCGTGCCTCCGCGGCTGCCTCCGGCGTCTCCCTCCCCGCAGCGTCTGATCCGGCCGTGCGTGCCCTCCGCGTCCGTCACTGCCGCGGCTGCCTCCGGCGTCTCCGCGGGGTCGCTTGCGACCACCGGATCTGCGTCTGTTGCTGAGCCGCCCGCGACGAACGCATTTCCGGCGGATGAGGCCGGGCCGACCCCCTCCGCGTCGGTGGGGTCGCCTCCGACCGGAGCCTTCCCGCTCGCCTTGCGCTGCCCTCGCCTGCCGGTTCGGGCTCTGGGGTGGCTGTGCCTACCGGTTCCGGGGCGGGATCACCCCCGGTTACCGGTTCCGGGGCGGGATCACCCCCGGCTACCGGTTCCAGGGCGGGATCATCCTCGGCCACCGGTTCCGGCGCGGCGTCCGGCGGCGGGCTTGACGGGCTCCTGCCGGAGGGCGTTGGCCTGAGGACCGCGATCCGGGCGCTCGCTGACCGCTTTCCTCAGCGGTATCCGGCCGAGCGCGCCTATGCCGCCCAGGTGGCCGCCATCCTCGACGGCGGCGTCAGGCGGCGTCGGGCGGTGGCGAGAGGCGGTCGAGGCCTGGCGAGTCGACCGACAGCCCTACCAGCTGGCCGGTGCCCTGCTCGATCTCGCCGAAGCTTCGGGTGCTGACCGCCCGGCAGCGACAGCCGCCCTCACCGAGGCCGCCGTGATCGCGTCCGCGCTCGGTGCCCGGCCGCTGTGTGACGCCGTCGAAGTCCTGGCCCGCAGACTGGGCATCCGGAAATCGGCGCTGCCCACCGCGAACACCGAACTTCTGACCGCCCGCGAACGCGAGGTCCTCCGCCTGGTCGCCGAAGGCCACAGCAACGGCCGCATCGCCGAACGCCTGTTCATCTCACCGAAGACGGCCAGCGTCCACGTCTCCCGGATCATCGCCAAGCTGGAGGTCACCAACCGGGTGGAGGCCGCCGCCGTCGCCCATCGCCTCGGCTACCTCGACACCTGATGCCACAAGCCCGCCAGGCCACCGTATCGCCGCCGTCGCTTGCCCCGAACGGACGGCCGCCGACGGGCGCTGTGCCGTGCCAGGGGCGGCGGTCACCGGTGGCTCCTCGAACACCTCCCGCCGCCGACAGGCGCTGTGCCGTGCCAGGGGCGGCGGTCACCGCTGACTCCTCGAGGGGCACCTCCCGCCGGCGAGCCGGTGGCGGAGCCGGCCGATGGCGAGTGGCGGTGGGTGGCCGATGGCTGGTCGCCGGGGGCGGGACGGTGGCGGGAAAGGCTAATGGCGGGCGGCGGTGATCCGATATTGGGAGCCGTAGCACAGGAGGGCGTCCTGCCTGGCCTGAGCAGCTCGTCGCCGGAGGCACATGATGGATACCGCAGTCGAGGTGAGTTACGACTTCGTCGGCATGTTGATGGGGCCGGACTCCCTGGTGCCGTGGTGGGCCTGGCTGGCTCCCCTCGCCATGGTCTTTGTGAAGCTGCTGTCGCCCGTGCTGGTTCCGGAGGTCGCTGAAGCCCGATGGGGATCGGAGAAGAGCGGCAAGGACAGCAAGAAGGGAAAGAAGGACAAGAAGGCGGCCAAGAAGAAGTAGGGAACGTCGGGTGTCGCTCAACCTCTGCGTTCCGCTTCCATGACCGGGCATCGCCGCCGCTCAGCGTGGTCATGAGAGTTGGCGGAGCGTCCTGAGCGAGCACCCGGTGAAACGAAAATAGCCCCGCGCCGACCAGGTGCGGGGCTATCGACGTCTCAGCGGCCGTCTCGGCACATTTTCCGGTAGACATGCCCGTCGAGGCGTTCCGGCGGGACCCGACAGAGCAGCCCCACGGCGTTCCGCGATACCCCGGCCGGCGTGGTCGGGGCGAGACCTCCGGGGGAGGGCGGGTGCGGGTCAGCCCCGGGCTTCGAGGGCCTGCTTGTACAGGCGACCAGCACGGTACGACGACCGGACCAGCGGGCCGCTCATCACGCCGGCGAAACCGATCTGCTCGGCCTCCTCGCGGAGCTCGACGAACTCCTCCGGCTTCACCCAGCGCTCGACCGGGTGGTGGCGCGGGGTGGGACGCAGATACTGCGTGATGGTGATCAGCTCGCAGCCGGCGCCGTGCAGGTCGCGCAGGGCCGCCGACACCTCGTCGCGGGTCTCGCCCATGCCGAGGATCAGGTTGCTCTTGGTGACGAGGCCGGCCGCGCGGGCCTGGGTGATCACGTCGAGGGAGCGCTCGTAGCGGAAGCCGGGACGGATGCGCTTGAAGATGCGCGGCACCGTCTCCAGGTTGTGGGCGAGCACCTCGGGGGTGGCGCCGAAGACCTCGGCCAGCTGGGCCGGGTCGGCGTTGAAGTCGGGGATCAGCAGCTCGACGCCGCAGCCGGGCATCAGCTTGTGGATCTGGCGGACGGTCTCCGCATACAGCCAGGCGCCGCCGTCGGGCAGGTCGTCGCGGGCGACACCGGTCACCGTGGCGTAGCGCAGGCCCATCGTGGCGACGGACTCGCCGACGCGGCGGGGCTCGTCGGCGTCGAACTCGGCCGGCTTGCCGGTGTCGATCTGGCAGAAGTCGCAGCGGCGGGTGCACTGGTCACCGCCGATGAGGAAGGTGGCCTCGCGGTCTTCCCAGCACTCGTAGATGTTGGGGCAGCCGGCCTCCTGGCAGACCGTGTGCAGGCCCTCTTTCTGGACGCGGCCGCGCATCTCGGTGTACTCAGGGCCCATCTTGGCCTTGACCTTGATCCACGGAGGTTTCCGCTCGATGGGAGTCTCGGCGTTGCGCGCTTCGATGCGCAGCATGCGGCGGCCCTCGGGAGCAATAGTCACACCCCGAAGATACGCCCGCACAGGCCGACCACAGCGCAGGGGCGACGAGGCTCACGTGACCATTCGTGTGAGGGCCGTCACCCATAATTCAGAAGAACGCCGCATCGGCGACTGTTAGCGTTCCCGTCACGGCGATGATGGGACCGAGTAACGCTTCGATCCGCCGGCCGAGAGAGCCACCCGGCAGCTGGGAAGGGTGGCCCGAGCGCCGGAGCGTGAAGACACCCCGGAGCCGCAGCACGACAAAGAGGCGCCTGTTCCGCAGGCGCGAAGGTGCGGTGGTACCGCGAGGATCCCGCTCGCCCGCACCTCCCTGGGGCCGCGTTGCAGTCACCAGAGGAGGTCACCGCCATGCAACGCATCCTCTCCACCGAACTGGCCACGCAGGAGATCGGCCGTGAGGTCACCATCGCCGGGTGGATTCACCGCCGCCGGCTGCTCAAGTCCGTCGCCTTCCTGATCGTCCGGGACGCCGCCGGGTTCAGCCAGGTGGTCGTCACCGAGCCGGCGGTCCGCGAACAGCTGGAGCAGCTCACCGAGGAGAGCGTCGTCGAGGTGACCGCCGTGGTCACCGCCAACGAGCAGGCGCCGAACGGGGTGGAGCTGACGGGTCCGGCCATCCGCGAACTGAGCCGGGTGGCCGTACCCCTGCCGTTTGAAATGCATCGGCCCGCGCTGAACGCCGGGCTTGCCGCACAGCTGGACCACGCTGCTCTCGCCCTGCGGCATCCGAGCCGGGCGGCGAGCCTGCGGATCGCCGCCGCCGCGACGAAGGGTTTCCGGGAGGCGCTGGAGGCGCAGCGGTTCGTCGAGATCCACACCCCGAAGATCGTCGAGTCGGCGACCGAGTCCGGGGCGAACGTGTTCAAGCTCGACTATTTCGGCCGGCCCGGTTATCTGGCGCAGTCGCCGCAGTTCTACAAGCAGCTGATGGTCGGCGTGTTCGAGCGGGTCTACGAGGTGGGTCCGGTGTTCCGGGCCGAGCCGAGCGACACCGCGCGGCACCTGGCGCAGTACACGTCTCTCGACGCCGAGATGGGGTTCGTCACCGACCACCGGGACGTGATGGCCGCGCTGACCAGGACCCTCGCCGGGATGCTGGGCGAGATCGGCGGCGAGACCCGGATCGACGGCGAGATCCCGGCCGTGCACTTCAGCGAGGCGCTGCGGATCGCCGGCGCGCCCGCCGACGAGCCCGACCTGGCCCCGGCGCACGAGCGGGCGCTGGGGGAGTGGGCGCTGCGGGAGCACGGTTCGGAGTTCCTCTACGTCACCGGCTACCCGATGCGCAAGCGGCCGTTCTACACCCACCCGGACCCGGCCGACCCGACCTGGTCGAACGGCTTCGACCTGCTCTTCCGCGGCCTGGAGATCGTGACCGGCGGGCAGCGCCTGCACCGTTACGTGGACTATGTCGCCGCCCTGGAGAAACAGGGCGAGCCGCTCGGGCCGTACGCCGGATATCTCGACGCCTTCCGCTACGGCATGCCGCCGCACGGTGGCTGGGCGATCGGCCTGGAGCGGTTCGTGGCCCGGCTGACCGGGATCGCGAACGTGCGCGAGACGACAGCGTTCCCCAGGGACCTGAACCGGATCGCGCCCTGACGACCGTCCGGGGTTGAATGCCGGGTGTGATGATCGATCTCGACCGGACCGTCGCACCCTCCCGTCCCGCGCCGCCGTCGGCACGTGTGCTGCCGGCGGCGCTGGCCGTGGTGCTCGCGTCGGTGTTCCTGCTCGGGCCGTCGGCGCCGTTCGCCCGGGTGCGTGACCTGCCCCAGGTGGCCGCGACAGCCGGGCCGTCCGGATCGTGGCTGCTCACCGGCACGACGATGTACAGCACCCACGCCGACACGAGCGGCCGGCTGGACGTCGCCGCCTGGTCGCTCGCGTCGGGAGCGGCGCTCTGGCAGCGGAAGCTCGACTGGTTCGCCGGGATCCCGGCGCTCACCGAGGCCGGCCCGGTGCTCGTCGTGTCCGGCAACGACGACGCCCGGATCCTCGACGTCCGGACCGGCGAGGACCGGGTCGACCCGCGCGCCTACACGGTGGCCCGCCCGGCCGGCAGCCGCGTCGCCCTCTGGGACGGGGCGGCGGACACGCTGGCGCTCTACGACCCGGCGACCGGCCGGAACCTGTGGAAGCAGAACTTCCCGGACCAGCCGCACGCCGTGGCGGCGACCGCCGACCACCTGCTGGTCGTGACCGACATCGGAGCGACCGTGTTCACCACCGGCGGTGAACTCGTGGACGCCACCTCGCGGTCCGTCGCCGCCGGTGGCGCGCCGGTCGTCAAGGTGCTCGGCGACCGGGTGTTCCTGCTCGGCGACAACTCGGTCACCATGATCCGGCCGGCCGAGGTGCGGACGATGTGGACGATCCCGCTGCTCCTGCCCCGGACGGCAGTGCCCTGCGGCGCCCGCGTCTGCGTCTCCGGCGGGCCCGGCCTGTCCGCGCTCGACCCCGGCACCGGCTACCTGGCCTGGGACGACGTCAACTGGATCGGCGGTGAGGGCGGCGTCGTCCGGACCGCTGACGGCCGCGCGCTGCTGATCGACCCGGACACCGGCGAGGTCCGGCGTGATCTCGGCCACGGCCTGCCCGCCGGTGACCTGCTGATCCGCGTCGACGGCGACAGCCTCAGCGTGGTCGAGTGGGCAAACGGCCGGATCCGCGGCCGCCTCCCGGCTGCCACTCCGAGCGGCTGCCGCCGCACCGGCGAACACCTCGCGTGCCAACAGGCCGGCGGTCAGGTCCGGGTGTGGAGGCTCTTGTGATGGTACGGCTACCGAAGGCGCCGTGAGCCACCCCGCGAGGCGTTGCCCGCTCACGGCCTCCACCGCGCCCGCCGGGCGTATGCGGCGGAGACGGGGCCGCGGCTCAGACGGTTGTGCGGCCGGCTGCATCTGGCTGATCCACGGCCGGCCGCAGCTCGGCGAGCACCGCATGAGCCCGGCGGGCGCGCTGCGGTCCGGCGCCGGGACCGCGTCGCGGCGTAGGCCCGGGAGCCGGCGCCGACCGTACCGAATGATCGCCTAGAGGAAGACGGCGACGGTGACCACCGTGACGATCACGAAGGGGATCACCGTCATGCACATGAGGATGGCCCAGGCGATGGGGTGGGCGAAGTTGAGCACCACGCTGCCGTTCGGCCGGGGCACGAAGACCCGTTTGTCGCGCGGGTTGCGGTAGAGCGCCATCAGAACAGCGTGGTGAGGTGGCGCTCGACGACCGGCAGGACCTCGGCGACCGGGACCGGGCGGCCGACCTCGGCGCTGAGGGAGGTGACGCCGGCGTCGCGGATGCCGCACGGGATGAAGCGGTTGAAGTTGGACAGGTCGCAGTCACAGTTCAGCGCGAAGCCGTGCAGGGTGACGCCGCGCGACACCCGGATCCCGATCTGCGCGATCTTGCGGTCCAGCCCGCCGTCGGTGGCCCGGACCCAGGCGCCGCTGCGGCCCTCGACCCGCTCGGCGACCACACCGAACTCGGCGCACACGTCGATCAGAAGCTGCTCGGTCCGGCGGACGTAGGCGACCACGTCGACCGGGACCGGCAGCTTGACGATCGGGTAGCCGACGAGCTGGCCCGGCCCGTGCCAGGTGATCCGGCCGCCGCGGTCGACGTCGACGACGGGGGTGCCGTCGAACGGGCGGTCGGCCGGCTCGGTCCGCTTGCCGGCGGTGAAGACGCTCGGATGCTCCAGCAGCAGCACCGTGTCCGGCTGGGTGCCGGCGACCACGCCCGCGTGCAGGCGTTTCTGCTCCTCCCAGGCCTCCAGGTAGTCGACCAGGCCGGGACGGAGGACGGTCAGTACGGAAGACGTCACGACGGCAAGCCTAGACCTCTCCCCACTGGTCGACCGGATCCACACCGGGACGGATGCGCCACACCAGCACGTCGTCCACCTGCTCCGGCTCACCGAAGAGCTGGGTGGTGACCTGCAGCAGCGCGTCCCGGTTGAGGTCGCCCTTGGGGCCGGTGACGTGGTCGGGCAGGAAGATCGCCTCGACCTTCCAGTAGGCGAAGTCGACGCGCGCCTGCGCCCGGTCCAGGTTGGTCAGTTTCGGCATGTTGCCCCAGCGGGCGGCGCGGTACAGCAGCTTGGCGGTCGGGCGCTCCGGCGGGCCGAGACGGCCGGTGTCGTTGCGGCCGACCTCGGTGTAGTCCCGCGGGCCGAGCCAGTAGCCGGCCGGCATGCGGAACAGCTTGTCGCCGCCGCGCGCCATCGTGTACGCCTGCCAGCGCATCATGTCGACCGAGACCTCACTGGAGAGCGGCAGTGAGGTGATCACCCCGTTGTCGGAGACGTAGTCCTGCCAGTGGCCGCTGGAGATGAAGACCGGCTCGGCCGAGCGTTCCATGGTCCGCACCGGCAGCGGGGCGATCGGGACGAGCGCGGCCACGATCGCCACACCGGTCACGATCCGCCCGGCGTGGCTGCGGATCAGGCCGTCCCGGCGCACCACCTCGTCCGTGAGCATCGCGATGACCAGCGCGAACACCACCACGACGACGAGCGTGTAGCGGACCGGCAGCGCCGAGTCGAACAGCGGGACCTCGGTGAGCAGCGCGTACAGCAGGGGGATGTCGGCGTGTTCCTCGCCGAGGAACTTCAGCCGCGGGCCGAGGGAGAGCAGGAAGAAGAGGACCGCCACGACGCTCAGCGCGCGCAGGGTGACCCGGCGCTCCCGGGGCGACCGGCGCCACAGCAGCGCCAGCGCCACGAAGAACAGCAGGATCAGTGGCACGCCCAGGAACGAGGTCGCCTCGGTCGCGTTCGGCGCGAGGTCGGCGCCCCACCCGAACTTCCCGGCCACCGACTGCAGCGGGAACGCCGCGTACGCCACCAGGTCCTCGGAGAACTGCCGCATCCCGAAGCCGGTGCCGGAGAACTTCAGCGGACCGGCGAAGTGCATGTAGAGCGGCCAGGCCAGCAGCGTGCCGGCCACCACCGCGGTCACCGACAGCGAGAGCAGCACCGGCTTGATCGCGGCTCGCGCCTGCCGCAGACCGGGACGCGACAGCAGCCAGACGAACAGGAAGAGCCCGCTGGCCTGGGCGGCGAAGAACAGCGCCTCGGCGGCGACCGAGAAGCCCATGGTGCAGAGCAGGCCCAGGACGATGCCGTTACGCAGCCACCGGTCGCGCTCCGGCAGTTTCAGCACCCACCACGCGACGATCCCGACCATCCAGCCGGAGGTCCAGTTGAGGTGGCCGTTGGCGTGCGACACCAGGCCCGGGCTGAAGCCGAAGAGCAGGCCACCCACCGCCGCGGCCAGCCCGCTGCGGACCAGCCAGCGGCGCAGGAACAGATACCAGACGAACGCGGAGCCGGCCAGGTTCAGCGTCATGATCGCCGCGAACGAGACCTGCGCCCCCAGGAAGTGGGTGAGCGGCGCGAACACCACGGCGTAGAACGTGCTCGACGTGTTCATCGCCAGGTTCACGCCACGGGGCGCGTTCAGCAGGTCCGTGAAGAACGGGTTGCTCAGGTGCTGGAGCATGTAGACGCCGTACGACAGCATCCACTCGAACTGGCCCTGGTCGCTGACGTTCTCGGCGACCACGTTCCGGTACGGCGCGGCCCACAGGCCCTGGCACACATACACCGCGCCGGCCAGCGCGATCACGGCCATCAGGATGTGACCCGGCCAGGCGCGTTTTCTCGGGGTGCTGATCTCCTCCGGGATGATCTCGTCGTCGGGTGCTGCGGTCGTCAGGTCCGTTTCTGGGGCGGGCGCGGCGATCGTCACGTCGCGGAGATTATCCAGCCCGGAATTCATCGGTCGATCGGGTCCACGCCGGGACGGATGCGCCACACCAGGACGTCGTCCACCCTCTCCGGCTCGCCGAGCAGATCGGTGGCCGTCACCAGCACCGCGTTACGGAACAGCGTCATGTGATCGGAACCGGTGATCTGCTCGGGGAGGAACACGGCTTCGAGTTTCCAGTAGGCGAAGTCGGCGCGGGCCTGGGCGCGGTCGGCGTCGCTGAGTTCGGTCACGTACCCGTACAGCGCGGCGCGGGTGAACAACCAGTCGGTCGGCAGGTTCGGGGCGCCGATCCGGCCGATCTGCTTCTTGCCCTCCTCGCCGTTGGTCATCGGGCCGAGGAAGTAGCCGCCGGGGATCCGGAACTGCGGGCCGCCGCGGGCCATCGTGTACGCCTGCCAGCGCTGCCCGTCGGCCGTCACGTTCAGCGCGAACGGCAGGGCGGAGAGCACGCCGTTGTCCGACACATACCGCTGCCAGGTGCCGTTGGCGATGAAGTCCGGCTCGGGCGCGCGCTGCTGGTGGCGCACCGGCAGCGGCAGGATCGGCAGCAGCGCCACCACGATCCCCGCGGTCATCGCGGTCTGCAGCGACGGCGAGAGCCGCCGGTCCACCAGCTCCTGGGTGATCAGCGCCAGCACCACGCCGAAGACCACGGCCACCACCAGCGCCAGGCGCAACGGCAGCGCCGCGTCGAAGAGCGGCAGGTGGGAGAGCAACGAGTACGGCATCGGGACGGGCAGCTCGCCGTCCATCCAGTTGAGCCGTGGGCCGAGCGAGAGGACCAGGAAGACGAAGCCGACCAGCGTGATCGCCCGCAGGGTGGCCCGGCGCCCAGGCTCCGCACGCCGCCACACCAGCACCAGTGACACCAGGATCAGCACCACGAACGGCACGCCGAAGAAGGACGTCTCCTCGGTCCGGTTGGGGGCGAGGTCGGAGCCGAACCCGAAGATCGCGGCCAGCGAGCGGCTCGGGAACGACAGGTAGGCCGCACCGTCCTCGGCGAAGTAGCGCTGGTTGAACCCGGTGCCGGAGAACGTCTGCGGGCCGGCGAAGTGCATGTACAGCGGATAGGCCAGCAGCGCCCCGGCCACCACCGCGGTCACGCCCAGGGCCCGCAGCACCGTGGTGAAGGCGGCTTTCGCCTCGGCCCGGACCGCGCCGGCCAGCGCCCACGTGATGATGAAGATGCCGCTGGCCAGGGCGGTGTAGAAGAGCCCCTCGGCGGCGATCGTGAAGAACGCGGCGAGCATCACACCGAGGACCAGGCCGTTGCGCAGCCAGTGGCCCGGCTGCCGCAGGCGCAGCACCTGCCAGATCACGACCGGGGCGACCCAGCCGGCGGTCCAGTTGAGGTGGCCGTTGGCGTGCGAGATGAAGCCCGGCGCGAAGCCGCAGAACATGCCGCCCAGCCCCGCCGCGATCGGGCTGCGGACCAGCCAGCGGCGGAGGAACAGATACCACACGAAAGCGGACCCGGCGAGATTCAGAGTGAGAATCGTCACATAGCTGACCTGGGGTCCGGCCAGATAGGTCAACGGGGCGAACAGGATCGTGTAGACCGAGATCGACGTGTTCGCCGCCAGGTTCACCCCGAACGGCACGCTCAGCATGTCGGTGAAGAACGGATCCGACCCGTGCCCCAGCGTGTAGACGCCGTAACCCAGCAACCACTCGAAGAAGGCCTGGTCACCGATGTTGTCGGAGAGGCCGTTGACATACGGGTCGCGCCACAGCCCGTTCGTCACGTAGACGGCGGTGCCGAGAGCGAGCAGAGCGACGGTCAGATGGGCTCGCCAGGGCCGGGCGCGCGAGGGCGCCGGGGGCTCGACGGGCGGATCTGCGGACGCGGCGGGGGCAGGGGCGGCGACGGACATCAGCCGCAGGTTAGCAAGAAACCCTGAGGCGCTTTAGCCGGTCACCGCCGGTTGGGGCCGCAGAGCAGCCGCGAGGGCGTCCACCATATCGGGGTACGCCCACTCGAATCCGGCATTGCTCAACACTCCCGGCAGCACCCGCTGGGACCGCTGCGCCTCCCCGGCCAACTCGCCGATCACCAGGTCCAGCACCGGCCCCGGCACCGCCAGGAGAGCCGGCCGGCGCAGCACCCGGGCCATGTCACGGGTGAACTCTGCGTTGGTCACCGGCTTGGGCGACACCAGGTTCACCGGGCCGGCGACATCGTCCCGGCCCAGCAGGAACTCGGCCGCGGCCAGCCAGTCGGTCAGCGCGATCCAGGCCATCCACTGCCGGCCGCCACCGATCCGGGCGCCCGCGCCCAGCTTGAACGGCAGCAACAACGGCTTGATCAGCGAGCCGCTCGCGTCGATCGTCGGAGCCGTGCGCAGCAGCACCACCCGGGCGCCGGCGTCCTCGGCGGGACGGGCGGCCGCCTCCCACACCCGGCACAGGTCGGCCAGGAAGGTGTTGCCCGCCGGGGCCTCCTCGGTCACCGCCTGGTCGCCGGTGTCGCCATACCAGCCCACACCGGAGCTCTGCAGCAGCGTGCGCGGCCGATCGGCGTCGGGCAGCTTGCTGATCGCCCGGGCCAGGGTGTCGGTCGTGTCGATCCGGCTGGACCGCAGCACCCGCTTGTACGCCGCGGTCCACCGCCGGTCGCCGACGTTCGCCCCGGACAGGTTGATCACCGCGTCGGCGCCGGCCAGCACCGCGGTGTCCAGGCGCCCCTGCGCGGGGTCCCAGGTGGCCTCGTCCGGCCGCTCGGAGGGTCGCCGGACCAGCCGGACGATGTCGTGGCCGCTGTGCCGCAGCCGTTCGGCGAGCCGCGTGCCCAGAAATCCGGACGCCCCGGCCATGACGATGCGCATGATGTGATTCTTTCCCGAAGATCCCACGATCCCAAACAAAACCGGGGGGTACGCCGTGACGGCGCACCCCCCGATCCCCTGACCTTTAGAGGCCCAGGTCGGCCTCGAAGTGCCCGGCCTCCAGACGCTCCTTGAGAGTGCCCAGGAAGCGGGCCGCGTCAGCGCCGTCCACGATCCGGTGGTCGTAGGAGAGCGCCAGGTAGACCATCGACCGCGGCACGATGATCTCGCCCAGGTCCGGGTCGTTCACGATCACCGGGCGCTTGACGACCGCGCCGAGACCGAGGATGCCGACCTGCGGCTGGTTGATGATCGGCGTGTCGAAGAGCGCGCCCCGGCTGCCGGTGTTGGTCAGCGTGAAGGTGCCGCCACCGATCTCGTCCGGCCCGATCTTGTTGTTGCGGGTCCGGTCCGCGAGGTCCGCGATCCGCTTGGACAGACCGGCCAGGTTGAGGTCACCGGCGTCCTTGATGACCGGGACGACCAGGCCCTTCGGCGCGTCCACCGCGATGCCCAGGTGCTCGGCGCCGTGGTAGGTGACGGTGCCCGCCTCCATGTCCAGCGACGAGTTGACGACCGGGTGCTGCTGCAGCGCCTCGACCGTGGCCAGGGCGAAGAACGGCAGGAAGGTCAGTTTGACGCCGTGCTTGGCCTGGAAGTCCGCCTTCGCCTTGTTGCGCAGGTTGGCGATCTTGGTCACGTCGACCTCGACCACCGTGGTGAGCTGCGCGGAGATCTGCAGCGACTCCACCATGCGACGGGCGATCGTCTGGCGGATCCGGGGCAGCTTCTCGGTACGGCCGCGCAGCGGGCTCGGCTCCGCCTTCGGGGCCGCCTTCGGAGCGGGCGCGGCAGCACTCTCGGCCTGAGCTGCCGGCGCCTTCGTGGCGGCCGCGGCCTTCTCCGCCGCGTCGATGACGTCCTGCTTACGGATGCGGCCACCCACGCCGGTGCCGGTCAGGCTGGACAGGTCCACGCCCTTCTCGGCGGCCAGCTTGCGCACCAGCGGCGTCACGTAACCGGCGTCGCCGGCCCCGTTCGACTGGGCGGCCTGGGCGGTCGGCGCGGCGGGGGCGGGCTGCGCCGCGGGCGGCTGAGCGGCCGGCTGCTTGGTCTCCGCGGCGGGCGCGGGCGTCGCGTAGGACTCGCCGGAGAGGTTCGGCGCGGGCGCCGACTCGACCTTGGGCGCCGGGGCCTGCTGCGGCGCGGGGGCCGCGGCCGGCTTCTCCGGCTCGGGCGCGGGAGCGGGCGCGGGCGCGGCAGCCGGGGCGCTGCCCGGGGTGCCGACGATCGCCAGGACGGCGCCGACCTCGGCGGTCTCGTCCTCGCCGACCTTGATCTCCAGCAGCGTGCCGGCGACCGGGGACGGCAGCTCCGTGTCGACCTTGTCGGTGGAGACCTCGACCAGCGGCTCGTCCGCCTCGACGGTGTCGCCGACCGCCTTGAGCCAGCGGGTGATGGTGCCCTCGGTGACGCTCTCGCCGAGCGCCGGCAGCTTCACCTCGGTGCCCTCGCCGCCACCCGACGGGGCGGACGCGGTCTGCGGGGCCGGAGCCTCCTCCTCGACCGGCTTCTCGGTCGACGGGGTGACCGGGGCGGCGGGCTCCGGCTCGGCCTCGGCCTGCTGCTCCTGGGCCGGGGCGGGCGCGGCGGAACCGGCGTCCTCACCGTCGCCCGCGATGACGGCCAGCTCGCTGCCGACCTCCGCGGTCTCGTCCTCGCCGACCACGATCCGCGAGAGGATGCCCGCGGCGGGCGACGGGATCTCCGTGTCGACCTTGTCGGTGGAGACCTCGAGCAGCGGCTCGTCCGCCTCGACGCGCTCGCCCTCCTGCTTGAGCCAGCGCGTCACGGTTCCCTCGGTGACGCTCTCGCCAAGCCGCGGCATGGTTACCGATGTCGGCATCTTTTCCCAAACTCCTTAACGCGATGAACGATCAGATCAGCTGTGCGCGTGCAGCGGCTTGCCCGCGAGCGCGAGGAAGGCCTCGCCCAGCGCCTCGTTCTGCGTCGGGTGAGCGTGTACGAGCTGGGCGACCTCCTCGGGGAAGGCCTCCCAGTTGGTGATGAGCTGGGCCTCGCCGACGAGCTCGCCGACCCGGGCGCCGACCATGTGCACACCGACGACCGGGCCGTCCTCCACCCGGACCAGCTTGATGAAGCCCGCGGTCTTGAGGATCTGGCTCTTGCCGTTGCCACCGAGGTTGTAGTTGTACGTGGAGACCTTGTCCGCCCCGTACTGCTCCTTGGCCTTGGCCTCGGTGATGCCGACCGACGCGACCTCGGGGTCGGAGTAGGTGACCCGCGGGATGCCCGCCTCGTCGATGACCGCCGGGTTCTTGCCGGCGATCTCCTCCGCCACGAAGATGCCCTGCTGGAAGCCACGGTGGGCGAGCTGCAGGCCGGGGACGATGTCGCCGACGGCGTAGATGTTGCCGACGCCGGTGCGCAGGCGCTCGTCGACGATCACGAAGCCCCGGTCGAGGGTGATGCCCTGCTCCTCATACCCCAGGTTGGCGGTCGTCGGGCCACGGCCGACCGCGACCAGCAGCACCTCGGCCTCCAGGGTCTCGCCGCCGGCGATGGTGACCTTGACGCCGTTGTCGGTGTGCTCGACCTTCTCGAACGGCTTGCCGACCTTGAAGTTGATCTTCCGCTTGCGGAAGGCGCGCTCGACCTGCTTCGAGATCTCCTCGTCCTCCGCGGCGACCAGGCGGGGGAGGGCCTCGATGATGGTCACGTCGGCGCCGAACGACTTCCACACGCTGGCGAACTCGACGCCGATCACGCCGCCGCCCAGGACGATCGCCGACTGCGGCACCCGGTCCAGCTTGAGCGCGTGCTCGCTGGTCAGCACCCGCTTGCCGTCGACCTCCAGGCCGGGCAGCGAGCGCGAGTAGGAGCCGGTGGCGAGGATGACGTTGCGGCCGGTGTACCGCTTGCCGTCGACCTCGACGGTGTCCTTGCTGACGAGCTTGCCCGCGCCCTGGACGATCGTGATGTTCTTGTTGTGGCCGAGCAGGCCGGTGAGGCCCTTGTACAGCCGGCCGACCACGCCGTCCTTGTAGGCGTTCACCCCGGCCATGTCGATGCCGACCAGGTCGGCCTTGACGCCGAACTGCTCGCTCTCGCGCGTCTGGTCGGCGATCTCCGCGGCGTGCAGGAGGGCCTTCGTGGGGATGCACCCGCGGTGCAGGCAGGTGCCGCCGAGCTCGGCCTTGTCGATCAGCGCGACCTTGAGGTCGAACTGAGCGGCACGCAGGGCGGCCGCATAGCCACCACTGCCGGCGCCGAGAATGACGATGTCGAAGGTTCCGCCGTTGGGCTGGCTCACGTTGACTCCAGTGGTCGCATCGTCTCCGGTGTGGGTCACACAATGGAAACGGTCACAGTCCCGTCACCGACATCTTGTCACTTGGCGACCCGGTCAATGCAGTCAGGTGCCCCACGACACGTCGGTCCGTCGTACCCTTGCGGGATCGAACGCGAGGAGGAGCAGTGGCTTGGTTTCGGCGGCGTCCCCGGGCCAGCGGACCCGGTGGCCGGCAGGTCAACCAGGCCGATCTGGAGCATCTTACGCAATTCTTCCGCACCAAGCAGGGAGTCGAGGCATTCATCGAGCCACAGACGACGGTGACCGAGACCACCCTGTTGCTTGTGGCACACGACGGTGAATGGACCCGTCGCCGCATCGGCTCGCCGGATGTCGCCTGGAAATTCGCGCACCAGCTGAGCATGCCGATCTACGACGTGAAGCTGCTCGGCTATCCACAGCGGATGCGCGACTACAACGAACGGCAGCGGCGCCGCCCGGTCTGAGCCGGGCGACGCCCACCACGTCAGGACAGGTCGTCGATGACCTTGAGGAAGGTGCGGACCGGCACGCCCGTGCCGCCCTTCGTCCAGTAACCGTTCGCCTCACCGGTGTGGTATCCGGGGCCCGCGATGTCGATGTGCGCCCACTCCACGCCCTCGGCCACGAACTCGCGCAGGAACACGCCACCCTGCAGCATGTGCCCGGCCCGGTCCAGGTTCGCGTTGGTCTGGCAGATGTCGGCGATCTCCGACTCCATGCCCTTGCGCACGTCGTCCGGCAGCGGCATCCGCCAGGCCGGCTCGCCGACCGCCTTGCCGGCTGCTTCGACCAGCGCGGACGCCTCGTCCGACCCCATCAGGCCGGCGATCCGCTTGCCCAGCGCGATCACCTGCCCACCGGTCAGCGTCGACGTCTCGAACAGGTAGTCGGCGCCGTCCTCACAGGCCCGCACGATCGCGTCGGCCAGCACCATCCGGCCCTCGGCGTCGGTGTTGAACACCTCGACCCGCTTGCCGCCGTACATGGTGATGACGTCGCCCGGCCGGTACGCCGAACCGGACGGCATGTTCTCGGCGATCGCCAGGTAACCGGAGACGGCCACGCCCGGCTCCAGCGCGGCCACCGCGATCATCGTGGCGGCCACCGCGGCGGCGCCCGCCATGTCCGACTTCATCTCCCACATGCCGGCGGCCGGCTTGATGCTGACGCCACCGGTGTCGAAGGTGATGCCCTTGCCGACCAGCGCGACCCGCTTCGGGTTCTCCACCCCGGACGGCGTGTAGCTGAGCTTGACCAGCCGCGGCGGGGCCTCCGAGCCCTGCCCGACCGCCACGATGCCGCCGTACCCACCGGCCTTGAGCTGCTCGAAGTCGAGCACCTCGACCTCCAGGCCGGCCTCGGTCGCGGCCGCCGCCACCTGGTCGGCCAGGTCGGCCGGGCGCAGCGCGTTGGGCGGGGTGTTGACCCAGTCACGGCTCAGCCGCACCGACTTCGCCACCACCGCGGCGCGGCGCAGCTCGGCCGCCGCCGCCTCGTCGGCCGCGTCCGGCACGTGCAGGCGCAGCTCGGCGACCGGGTCACGGCGGCTCTTCTGCGGCTTGGTCTTGTAACCGGCGAAGCGGTAGCCGCCGAGCAGGGCGCCCTCGAGCACGGCGCGCAGCACCGGCGGGGCGTCCGCGTCGTCGGGCACCGGGAGGGCCAGCACCACGGTGGCGCTGCCGGCCAGGGCGCGGACCGCGGCGCCGGCGCCCCGGCGCAGGGTCTCCAGGTCGGGGGCGGGGCCGCCCGGCTCGGGGCCGAGGCCGACCGCGACCAGCAGCGGCGCGGCGATCGTGCCGAGGGTGGCCAGCTTGGTCACCTCGCCGGCGGCCCCGGTCGCGCCGAGCAGAGACAGCGTGGCGGTGAGCTTGCCGTCGAAGGCCGCGGCGATGCTCTCCGCGCCCGCGGCCGGCAACAGGGTGCCCTCCTCGTCTGGCTGGCTGTGCAGGCCGATGACGATGGCATCGACCGCCGATTCGGCCGGGTCGGTGTCGACCAGGCTGAGGCTGGGCTGGGTCACTCGGTCTCTCCGGACGTCTGGGCAGGAACAGCACCGGTAGGCGCGCTCCCGGCTATTGGGAAAACGGTGTTGTCCCCGCGACTCTAAACCTGCTCAAGGTCACCGGTAAGTTGAGTCTCATGTCTTCCGCGCCGCTCCGCTCCGCACTGCATGATCGCCACGTCGCCCTGGGGGCGAAGTTCGCCGCGTTCGGCGGCTGGGACATGCCTTTGGAGTACTCCGGGGGCGGCGTCCTGAAGGAGCACGCGGCGGTTCGTGAGGCGGCCGGTGTCTTCGACGTGTCGCACCTGGGCAAGGCGCGGGTCCGGGGCGCCGGGGCGGCCGCCTTCGTCAACGCGTGCCTCACCAACGACCTGGGCCGCATCGCCCCCGGCAGGGCGCAGTACACGCTGTGCTGCGACGAGTCCGGCGGCGTCGTCGACGACCTGATCGCCTACCTGCACGGCGACGACCACGTCTTCCTGATCCCCAACGCGGCGAACACGGCCGAGGTGGTCCGCCGGCTCGCCGAGGCCGCCCCGGCCGGGCTGACCGTCACCGGCGAGCACCGCGACCACGCCGTCCTCGCCGTCCAGGGCCCGCGCTCCGCGGAGATCCTCGGCAAGCTCGGCCTGCCCGTCGAGCACGGCTACATGTCGTTCGTCACCGCGTCGTTCCAGGGCGCCGAGCTGACCGTCTGCCGTACCGGGTACACCGGCGAGCACGGCTACGAGCTGGTCGTCGGGTGGGACGACGCGGCCGCCGTGTGGGACGCGGTGGTCGACGCCGGGGTGCGGCCGTGCGGGCTCGGCGCCCGCGACACGCTGCGCACCGAGATGGGCTACCCGCTGCACGGCCAGGAGCTGAGCCTCGACATCAGCCCGGTCCAGGCCCGCTCCGGCTGGGCCGTCGGCTGGGACAAGCCCGCCTTCTGGGGGCGGGCGGCCCTCCAGGCCGAGAAGAGCGAGGGCCCGCGGCGGGTTCTGCGAGGCCTCGAGCTCACCGGCCGCGGCATCCCCCGGGGGCACATGACGGTGTACGCGGGGGAGACTCCCGTGGGCGAGACCACCAGCGGCACCTTCTCGCCGACACGCAAGGTGGGGATCGCCCTGGCCCTCATCGACACCGCTCCCGCCCTCGCCGACGGCGACCTGGTCACGATCGACATCCGGGGCCGCCGCACCGAGGCCCGCCTGGTGAAGCCCCCCTTCGTGACCCCTTCCGTCCGCTGACCCCCGACCCGCCGGACAGGCCGGCCGGCCCGGTGCGTCCGGCTTTCCGGGAGAGCCCTGACGTCCGACTGTTCCTGATCTTCGCGGCCGCTCCGGGAGATGTCTCCGGGACAGCGCTCAGGACCGGCCGGGGGCCAGGGTGAGCAGGACCAGGGTGAGGGTCACCGCCAGCTCCACGGCGGCTCCCAGGACGTCGCCGGTGATGCCGCCGAACCGCCGTACCGCATGACGCAGAAGCAGCACCACCGCGAACAGTGCGGCGGCGACGGCGGCCGGCCCCTGCCACGGACGGCCCGGCACCGCGGCGACCCCGATCGCGCCGACGAACGCCGCGCCCGCCGCCACGGCCGCGAGCGGCACCGTGGACGCCACCATCGCGCCGAGCCCCTCCGGCCGTGCCGGGGGAACCCCGCGGCGGCAGGCGACGCTCACCGCGAGCCGCCCGGCCGCCCACGCCGTCACGAGCGCCCACGGACCGGCGGCGGTCAGCGCGGCGGCCTGCACGACGACGGTGGCACAGAGCGCCACCACCCCGAACGGCCCGATGTCCGGCTTTTTCATGATGTCGAGGGCGGCGGGACCCGAGCGGTACGACCCGAGCGCGTCCACCGTGTCCGCCAGCCCGTCCAGATGCAGCCCGCGGGTGAGCAGGGCGCCCGCCGCGACGGTCAGCCCGGCCGCCACCAGCTCCGGCGACCCGGCGGCCCGCAGACCGGCGTGCAGCCCGGCCAGCGCCAGCCCCAGCAACGCCCCCACGACCGGGGCCACCGACATCGCCACCGCCGCGGTGGACCGGTCCACCCGGCCCGCCCGCAGCGGCAGCACGGTCAGTGTGGTGACCGCCAGCCGTACCCCGTCAAGCACCCCACTCCGTGCGCGGGCTCAGCGTGTTGAACGCGGCGGTGTTGAAGGGCAGATCCGGCCGGTCGTCGTCCTCGTCGAAGTCGTCCTCGTCCTCGTCATCGTCGTCATCGGGGGAGCCGTCGTCGAGGCCGTCGTCGCCGACCTCGCCGAGCAGCGCCGGGTGCACCGGCTGCGCCGCCGCCAGCCCGACCGCGGTCCGCAGCACCGGCAGCACGGCCAGCGCGTTCGCGCCCTCGCCCAGATCCAGCCCGACCTGCAGCACCGGGGTCAGCCCGAGCACGTCGGCGCCCTGCTTGACCAGGGCGAGCGTGCCCGCCTCCGGCAGCAGGCACCAGTGCCGGGTCTGGCTGGCCAGGTCGCGGGCCACCAGCCCGGCGGCGATCCCGAGCGGACCGTCGACCAGCACCGGGGTCCGGCGGGCCGCGGCGCCCAGCAGCAGGCCGGTGGCGACGGCCACGTCCAGCCCGCCGACCTGTCGCAGGATGTCGACGGCCCCGCGTGGCTCCTGCCGGATGCGGTGCATCGCGTCCCGGACGGCCGCGCACCGGGCCATCCAGGCGCCGTCGTCGAACCGCGCGCCCGGCACCTGCACCCGGGGCAGGGTGGCGACCGGCTCGGCCCCGGTGGTGGCGGCCAGCACGGCGGTCGCGGCGGCCTCGACGCCGGCCGAGATGCCGGCCAGCACGATCACGTCGCGGCCCGCGTCGGCGGCGGCGTCGGCGAGCCGCCAGCCGTCCCGCAGCGCGGCCTCGACCTCCTGCTCCGAGGTGACCGGGCCGTCCTCCATCGCGCCGGTGGACGGGGTGCGCAGCACCGAGATGTCGGCGCCGGCCTGCCCGGCGAGCCGGCCGATCAGCCCGACGCCCAGCTCGGCCTCGGCGATCCGGCGCTCCACGTCGGCGGTGTCGGCGCCGGCCACCGCCCCACCGGTACGCCGTCCGCCGATCACCACGACCCGGGCCGCGGTCCACGCCCGCGGGGTGACCGAGCCCTGGGTGGCCGCCGCGAACTCGACGGCCTCGCCGAGCGCGCCCAGCCCGCCACCCGGCAGGTCCAGCCCGGCGAGGCGCTCCCGCGCGTCCGGACCGGCGTCGGCGCTGGGCAGCGGCAGGTCCATGCCGGGTTTGATCTCGGTGAGCCCGGACGCCACCAGCGGCAGCATCATCGTCGCCTCGCTCAGCGCGCCGGCCGGCTCCGGCCGGTGGCCGGGCTCGGGCTCGGCGACCGGCGTGACCACTGTGGCCGGCGGCGGCGGGGGCGCCGGCGTCGACGGGGTGGGCACAGCGATCGGCCGGGAGACGGTCCGTGGCGCCTCGACCGGGGCGGCCTGCCCCTTCAGCCAGGTCGTCTGCCCGGCCACCACCAGGGCGACCGCGTCGACGGCCTCGGCCAGCGCCTGGTTGGTCGTGCCGAGCGCGTCGGCGAACGCCCGCCCGACCGGGGTCACCGGCACCAGCGACAGCCCCACCTCGGGGCTCACCAGCACCACCCGCGCCGCGGTCTCGCGGACGGCCGCGGCCAGCGCCGCCACGTCGGCCTCGTCGTCGTTGGGCTGCCGCGCCGGGTTGAGCACCGACGCCACCCAGCCGCCGAGGTCGTCGACGAGCACCGTCTCGCCCGGCCCGGCCTGGCGCAGCAACTCGGTCAGCGCAGCCGGGTCGGCGCCGGTCTCCTCGGTCGTCCAGGACTGCGGGCGGCGCCGCTGATGCGCCTCGATCCGCGCCTGCCACTCGGGATCGTCCTCGCCGCCGACGGCGGTCGCCACATATCGCACCGAGGGGGCGCCGGAGATGAGTGACTCGGCGAACCCGGACTTGCCGGACCGGATACCACCGAGCACCAGAACCGTGTTCCACCGATCTTCGGACATGCCCCGTACCTTAGAGCCGGGTCGCACACGCTGACGCCGTAGGGTGGAAGCCCACCGACGAGGTACTGACGTGAGGGGGCGGCTGTATGCCGTGGAGTTGGCGGTATGAGGACGTCGACGGCAAGACGGTCGACGGCCCGGAGGAGACGTTCAGCAGCCAGGCCGACGCCGAGTCCTGGATCGGGCAGGAGTGGCGGCAGTTGCAGTCCGCCGGGGTCAGCACGGTCATCCTCGTCGAGGACGACCGGGTCGACTACCAGATGAGCCTGCTCCCGGCCGAGTGAGCGGGCTGCCGTGACGTACGAACCGGTTTATACCCGTACACCGCGCAACGCCTTCGTGCCGAGCCCGGTCTTCGTCGGCATCGTCGCCGTCTTCGTGGTCAGCGGCGTGATGACGTGGACCAAGTTCGGCAACGTCGGGTTCGACGTGTTCCTGTTCGTCATCTCGGGCTGGATCATCTCGCTCTGCCTGCATGAGTACGCACATGCCATCACCGGCTACTTCTCCGGCGACCTGACCGTCGCCGACCGGGGCTACCTGCGTCTCAACCCGCTGAAGTACACGCACCCGCTGCTCTCCATCGTGCTGCCGGTGATCGTGGTGATCCTCGGCGGCATCGGTCTGCCCGGCGGCGCCGTCTGGATCGACCATCGTTACATCCGCAGCAAGGTGAAGGACTCGCTGATCAGCGCGGCCGGCCCGCTCACCAACGTGCTGCTCGCGCTGGTGGTGGCGCTGCCGTTCCTGATCGGCCTGGCGCCCGAGGTGGTGACGTTCCGCGGCCAGTCCGCTCTCACCGACGACAGCCACCTCGCCTTCTGGGCGGCCCTGGCCCTGCTCGCGTTCCTGCAGGTGACCGCGAGCGTGCTCAACTTCCTGCCGGTCCCCGGGCTGGACGGGGGCAGCATCATCTCCCCGTGGTTCAGCCCCGCCTACCAGCGCGCGTGGAACCTGATGGCCCCGTGGGGCTTCCTGGTGCTGTTCCTGCTGCTCTGGCAGAGCCCGGCGGGCACCTGGTTCTTCCAGCTCGTCGACGGGCTGGCCGGCCTGCTCGGCATCGATTCGGCGCTGTACGGGACCGGCCTGCGCCTGATGCGGTTCTGGTCCTAGCACCCGGCTCGGAAGGGGGCGGGAGCCTCCTTCCGAACCGGGCGCCGGCGCGTCACGGACGCTTGGCCGGGCTGGAGGTGAGCGACGGGTCGCGGGTCACCACCGGATCCACGATCTCGTCGATCGACTTCAGCAGGCCGGCGTCCAGCTTCACCCCGGAGGCCTTCACGTTGTCGCGGACCTGCTCGGGCCGGGACGCGCCGATGATCGCCGCGGAGACGTTCGGGTTCTGCAGCACCCACGCCAGCGCCAGCTGAGCCAGGGTCAGCCCGGCCTCGTCGGCCAGCGGCTGCAGCCGGGCCACCGCGTCGAGCACGTCGTCCTCCATCCAGCGGGCGATGAAACCGGCGCCGGACTTCTCGTCGGTGGCCCGCGACCCGGCCGGCGGCTGCTCCCCGGCCCGGTACTTGCCGGTCAGCACCCCCTGCGCCAGCGGTGACCAGACGATCTGGCCCAGCCCCAGCTCCTGCGATGCCGGCACCACCTCCGCCTCGATCACCCGCCACAGGATCGAGTACTGCGGCTGGTTCGACACCAGGCGTACCCGCAGCTCGTCGGCGATCGGCTTCGCGGCCCGGATCTGCTCGGCCGTCCACTCGGACACGCCGATGTAGAGCGCCTTGCCCTGCCGTACCACGTCGGCGAACGCCTCCACGGTCTCCTCGAGCGGCGTGTGATGGTCGAAGCGGTGCGCCTGATACAGGTCGACGTAGTCGGTGCCCAGGCGGCGCAGCGAGCCGTCGATCGACTCCAGGATGTGCTTGCGGGACAGGCCGCTGTCGTTGGCGCCCGGCCCGGTCCGCCAGAACACCTTCGTGAAGATCTCCAGGCCGGCGCGCCGCTCGCCGTTCAGCGCCCGGCCCAGCACCTCCTCGGCACGGGTCCCCGCGTACACGTCGGCGGTGTCGAAGGTCGTGATGCCGGAGTCCAGGGCCGCGCGCACACACGCGAGCGCGGCCTCCTCCTCCACCTGCGAACCGTGGGTGATCCAGTTGCCGTAGGCGATCTCACTGACCAGCAGGCCGGAACGGCCGAGATGACGAAACTCCATCACCTCAGCCTAGAGAACCGGCCGGGTCTCCTCCGGCAGCGCATCCACCAGCGAGGCGACGTCACGGTGGCCCATGTCGATCATCGGAGCGCCGGTACGGTCCAGCGCCCCCCACAGCCCTGCCGCGTTCCGCACCAGGAACGCCACCGGATGGATCACCACCGAGGCGTGCACCGGCTCGACCACGGTCCGCCCGGCCCGGTCGACGACCCCGAACCGGTCCCCGGCGTCGACCACCGCCAGCCCGTCGTCGGTGAACCCGTCGACCGCCCCGCCGATGTGCAGAGCCGTCACGAACCGCTGGTACCGCGGGGTGACCGCGAACCGTCCGTTCCGGTCCACGGCGCCCCAGACGCCGCCCTGCCGCACCACGGCCAGCCCGCGCCGGAACGGCCGCGCGTCCTCGAACCCGCCGGCCGGCACGACGAGCCGGTTCTGCGTGTCGATCGCGAACCAGCCACCCTGGTCACGCGACACCCAGGCCAGCCCCTCCGCGAACCGGGTCACCCCCGTGTAGCCGTGCGCCGCCGCGATGACCTGCTCACCACGCGGATCGATCAGCTCCCACGACGCCGACTCCGGCCGCCGCACCCACGCCACACCCTCGGCGAACGGCTGTGCCTCCACGAACCGCGGCTCGACCGCCGCGGCGTACCCCCACAGGCCCGCCCCGTCGTCGAGCAGCGGAACCGGCGCCTCCGGCCGGCCCAGCACCTCGTCGCGGGTCCGCGGGTAGGGGCCCCACCCGGCCACCCCGGATCGGCGGGAGATCGCGTCCAGCGCCAGCTCGATCCGTTCCACCAGCTCCGGATCCTCGCCACGGCGCACGTCCAGCGCACGCTCGAAGAGGTTCACCGCCTCCAGGTAACGGCCCTGCTCGTACGCCGACCGCCCGGCCAGCTCACAGATCTCCGCCCGGGTCCGCGGCGGCAGCTCCGGCGAGTCGGCTCCCGCGTACAGCCGGTCCGCCTCCTCGAACTCGCCCCGCCACTGCAGCACGTGCGCCAGCCGGGCCTGCGCGATGGCCGTACCCCGCAGCTCCCCGGCCGCCTCGGCGTGCCGCAGCCCGTCCCGCCCGTCGGCGAGCGCGTCATCCAACTCCCCGACGATCCGGTGGACCACGGCCCGCAGGCTCAGCAGCCGCGCCCGCACGTTGTCCCGCTCGGCGAACTCCAGCCGGTCGGTCAGCCGGTCGGCCACATCCCACAGCCGGTCCGGCTCGTCCACCTGCTCGCGCAACGTCTGCGGGTCATAGGCCCACGGGTACGCCGCGAGGATCTGCTCGGGATCGGCCCGCCGCCGGTCCGCCGGAGCCCGCTGATCCCGCCGCTGCCGAACCGGTTCGACCCGTGCGGCCTCCGGCGGAGCCATCCGCGACGCGGTCGCCACCGACGTCTCCGGAGCGCTCTCGCTTTCCGTCGCCGACGTCACACCCTGCGGCGGTACGGCCGGAGCACTCCCCGCCGCATCCCCTGCGTCGTCGCCCGCCGCGTCCTCGTCCGCCGCCTCCGGCTCGGCTGTCTCCACGGCCGTCGCGTCGTCAACCGTATCCACGGCCGTCTCCGTCGGCGCGCTCAGCGCAACCGTCTCCGGTTCCGGGTTCTCCGGTTCCGGGTGGATCACAACGGTCTCGGGTTCGGCGTCGATCGCGACGGTCGCCGGTTCGGTGTCGAGCAGAACGGTCTCGGGCTCTGTGCCCAGGACGATCGTCTCCGGCTCCACGTCCGGCTCACCCGTGATGACCACAGTCTCGGGTTCCACGCCGAGCGCGATGGTCTCGGGCTCCACGTTCAGCGCTGCGGTTTCGGGCTCCAGGGTCAGCGCCGCGGTTTCGGGCTCCAGGCTCAGCGCCGCGGTTTCGGGCTCCAAGCTCAGCGCTGCGGTTTCGGGCTCCGGAACGATGACCGCAGTGTCCGGCTCCACGGAGTCGTCGATCTCCGCCGCGTCGTCCAGCGAGAGAGACCCCTCATCCGAGGTGTGGACCGAGACCTCGGTGGCCTCGTCCACGGACGCGGTGCCGTCAGCGCCCTGATCAGCGACTTCACCGCCGCCGTCGGGCGTCGTGGCCTTGATGCGGACGATCTGCATCGTCCGAGTGAGATCCAGTTCTTCCTCGGACCTGCTGTCCTGCCCGTCAGTGCCGGTCTCCACCGAGTCATCGGCGTCCGGGCGAACTCCCGCACCCTCCTCCACACGCTCCGGCTCCGCCACCCGGAACCGGCGCAACACCGCGGTCACATCGTCAGCCTCGTCGCCCTGACGAGCCACATCCACAGTCGAGTCGCCGGCACTGCCCGACTCCACCGCGCGGGACGGGAGTCCCGGTTCACTCAGGCTGATGGCAACGGTCTCGTCCGCGCGAACGGCCGCCCCATCCGTCGCACCCGCCCACTCCGCTGCGGAGATGACGGTCACGTCATCCTCGGCAGGTTCGCCATCCTCGGCAGGTTCGCCATCCTCGGCAGGTTCGCCATCCTCGGCAGGTTCGTCGGAGACGGCAACCGCCGTCGTCCCGTCGATCGAGCCCGATTCACCGGCGATCGCGATGACCTCGTCCGAGACGTCCTCAGCCTCGGCCGGCTCGTTCTCCGCCGCGGCCGTGTCGTCCTCGAACGCAGTGGTGGCGAGCACGGTCGCGGCCGGTTCGGTCGCCGCCGCCTCTTCCTCGACCTCGACGACAGCGGAGGCGTCCTCGTCCTGAGCCGGCTCGCCCTCGACGGTCACCTCGGCATCTGCCGGCACATCCGAGACAAGGGCGGTAGCTGCCGGTCCGTCCTCCCCGGAGCCGATCGTGGCGGTCCCGGTCCCGTCGGCGGCGTCCTGATCGGCCGTCACCGTCTCCGCACTGGACATCTGCTCGTCAGCGGGCTCCGCGTGGACGCTCTCCTCAGCGACCACGACCCTCGCAGATGAAGCCTCATCAAAGGACACAGACTCCGCGGTAGCGGGAGCCTCCTCGATCGAAAGCGCTTCGACCGGTTCAGAGTGGCTCGGCGCAGGCGTGAATCCGGGCGGCGTCGGAACAGCCTGAACCGGAGCCGTCACGACTAGAGCATCATGTTCTGAAACGACAACGACCGGAACGTAGTGTTCTGTAGCGGTGATAACCGCAACGTCCTGTTCCGTGGCGGTGACCGCAACGTCCTTTTCGGTGGCGGTGGCCGCAACGTCCTGTTCTGTCGCGGTGATAACCGGATCATCTTGTTCCGCGGCGGTGGTAACCGGAACACCCTGTTCCGTAGCCCTTTCCGCAGGAGCGGGTTCCTCCGTCGCAGCTGCGGTTTCAGCCGCGGTTTCAGCCGCGGATTCGTCGTCGCTTTCGGTGTCGACCGGCGCGAACCAGCCCAATGGCCGCGTCTCCGGCTCAACACTCTCCACGGGCGCTGCCGGTTCGGCTTCGGGCACCGGAGTGGTGGCCCCGAGCCCGCTCATCGACAGCAGCCACCCCAGGCCATGAGTCTCCGGCTCGTCCGATGCGGTCTCGCCCGCCCCGGAGCCACCGCCCACCAGCGAACCGCCGGTCCCCGCGGTCCCAGAGCCCTCCGGCTGCACCAGCCCAGAGGCACTCGGCTGAGCCGGGCCTTGCTGGATCGGCTCAGCCGGGCCGTGCTCGATCGGCTGCGCCAACCTGGACTCGATCGGCTGCGCCGGGCCGGATCCGGTCGGCTGTGTCAGACCTGGCTCGACCGGATACGCCGGACCGGCCTGCTCGGCAACGCCCTGGCCCCCCTGATATCCGGTGCCCCAGCCGCCGGTGGCGCTCCGTTCACCAGCAGATCGAGCCGGTGCGGTCGCGTCGGTCTGCCACGGTGCGGTCCCGTCGGTGTGTTGCCCGGTACCGGCAACGTGCCCCGAGCCCGGACGCTGCCCGGGCACGGCCGGAGAGCCCGGACCGGCCTGTGCCGGTCCGCGCGGATCAACCGCCCGGGTGAGGTCCTCGACCGCCCCCATCCCTTCGCTCCCGGCCCTGCGCCGAAGCCCGAACGGCCGCGTCGGGTCATCAGGATCCGAGACACGGTCATGACGGCCGGCAGCAGGCGCACCCTGCCCCAGGCGCCGGGGATCGAGCGGCCGGGTGGGGTCCTGCTCGTCGTGGTCGCGTTCGTGCCGGCGCTCGCCGAAGCCGCTTCCACCGTGCGGTTCCTGACCACGCGGGAACGACACCCCAGCCTCGCCGCCGGGCATATAGCCGGCCGCCGAAGCAGTCCCGGCCGTTCCCGAAGCAGTCCCGGCAGTTCCCGAAGCAGTCCCGGCCGTTCCCGAAGCAGTCCCGGCAGTTCCCGAAGCAGTCCCGGCAGTTCCCGAAGCAGTCCCGGCAGCTCCCGAAGCAGCTCCGGCCGTTCCTGAGGCAGTCCCGGCCGTTTCCGAAGCGGGCCTGACCGGCGAGCCCCAGCCGGTTCCCGAACCGGCTGATCCCGGCGCGGCCAGGGACTGCGTAGTCTCCGGCGACTGCTGGCCATGCCCGAACCGCCCACCAGAAACACCCGGCCCACCGCCGGCGCCCTGTGGCTCCACACCCACGTGCCCCGAAACGGGCGCATCACCAGCTCGAGTGTCATAGCCCGCAGACCCAGAAACGGCCGAACCGTGGCTCCCGGACGCGATACGCGGGTCGTGACCAGCGGGCGCAGAGACGGGCGCGATGCCAGAACGTGGGTCGTGTCCGGCAGGGCTGGTGCGCTGGTCGTGGCCGAGGGTTGTGGAGGCGGGTGCGGTTCCGGTGCGTGGGTCGTGGCCCGCAGGCGCGGAGACGGGATCAATGCCGGTGCGCGTGTCGTGTCCAACCGGCGCCGAGACGGGTGCAACGCCCGCACGCGGCTCGAAGCCCGCGGGCGCAGAAACGGGTGCGACTCCCGAACGTGGGTCGTAGCTGCCAGGACCAGTGCCGGTTCGCGGGTCGTGGCCCGCAGAGACGGGCGCACCCCCGGCACGCGGGTCGTGGCCCGCCGGGGCGGAGACGGGTGCGGTGCCGGTGCGTGGATCGTGGCCCGCGGGCGCCGACACGGGCGTGACGCCGGCGTGTGGGTTGTGGACGGCAGGGCCGGCGACGGGTGCGCCGATGCGTGGGTCGAAGGCCGTCGGCACCGTGTGGCCCGCGGGTGCGGAGACGGGCGCGACGCCCGTGCGGGGGTCGTAGCCGGCAGGGGCGGAGACCGGGTTGGTCCCGGTGTGCGGGTGGCCCGCCGGGCTCGACACGGGTGCGACGCCGGGCGCGGTGCGCGGAGCCGTCGTGCCGGCAGGGCGCATCGGCTGTGTGGCTTCGGGGCCCGGGTGTCCGGAGGGGAACCCGCCGGGCTGCGACGACCCTTGACCGTAGGGTGTGGCCGGTCCCGAGACGGGCGCGATGCCCCCGGGTTGCGGTGTCCCCTGACCGTAGGGTGTGGCCGGTCCCGAGACGGGCGCGATGCCGCCGGGCTGCGATGTCCCTTGACCGTAGGGTGTGGCCGGTCCCGAGACGGGCGCGATGCCGCCGGGCTGCGGTGACCCTTGACCGTAGGGTGTGGCCGGTCCCGAGACGGGCGCGATGCCGCCGGGCTGCGCTGTCCCTTGACCGTAGGGTGTGGCCGGTCCCGAGACGGGCGCGATGCCGCCGGCCGGACCGCGGTTCTGGGCGGGCATGCCACCCGGAACCGCCGGGTAGACGGCGGCGGGCGCGACCGGCTGCGGCGGTGTGACACGGGTCGGCTGCGGCGCCGGGCGGGCCGGCGCCGGGGAGTTCCGGTCCTGCGGCGCCGGGCGAAGGTCGAACGGGGCGTCCGATGCGCGGCCGTCCCGATGGGTGCGGCGGTCCTCGGCGTACGCGGGGAAGGCATCGGCGGGCGCCGGACGCGCGGCGCCGTAGGTCGGCCCGGCCGGAGACATCGGTCCGGACGCCGGCCGTCCCTCGCTGCCTTGCCTGGGTATCTGCTGCTCAGGGTTCGGCCGCCGGCCCTGGTGGCCGGGATCCTGATCGGGCCGGGGCCGGCCGGGCGCATATCCGGCCGACGCCGCGGGCGCACCGAAACGACCGGCCACGCCCGGCTCGTGCCGTCCGGGATGCCCTTCATGACGACCGGGCGCGCCTTCGTGCCGCCCCGGCCCACCACGGTCCACCGGCCCACCACGGTCCACCGGCCCGGAAGCCCTCACCCCGCCTTGCGGAGAGGCCCCACCGTGACCGATTTGTCCAGAAGGATTAGGCCCGCCATGACCGGAGGCATCCGGAGCGCTTTGACCGAATTGCCCGCCGCGACCAGTCTGCCCCGGCCCGCCGAAGCCAGACTGCCCCGGCCCGCCGAAGCCAGACTGCCCGGCAGGCCCAGGCCCGGCCCCCGGACGTCCGGAAGCCCCCGCTCCACCGAACTGCCCACCGGCCCCACCCGATCCAGCACCGCCCGATCCAGGCTCGGCGGATCCGGGCCCGCCAGAGCCAGGCCCGTTGAAGGGAACGCCCTGCTGTGCACGCCCACCCGGCCCGGAAGTGCCGGCCGGCCCACCGAACCCGCCACCGTGAGATGACGACGGCGACGACTGCCCGCCACGATTCCAGCCCCCGTCAGCGCCCGCAGGCTGCTGCGACCCACGCCCGACCGCCGCCCGCCCCGGCGAGACGGGCGCCGACGACGAGGCCGACCCGTAGACCGGCACCCCGCCCCGACGCTGGTCGGGCATGGGATGCGGCCGGTTCCAGGACGGCTCGTCACGGGGCGGCTGCGGCGTGGCGGCGGGCCCGCGGGATTCGGGGCGCGTTTCCTCGTACCGTGACTGATTTTGATCGCCGGCCCACGACGCACCCGGAACCGAGGCGCGGCCCGCCGGGCTGATCGGCGCGGAGCTGGCCGGCGCGGTGCCGCCGCGCGAGGCCTCGTAGACGGGCGTGTGCACGGCCTTGCGACGGCCGGGATCGCCGGGATACCGCTGCCCGGGCAGCGCCTCCCACTCCCAGGTGATCTCGTAGACCCAGGCCGGCTCGTCCTCCCAGCTGTCGCCCGGCCGGGAGCCCCATCCGTTCATCGGGCGTCCTGGCCCGTCGAATGGCAACGCTCCGTCACGGCGAACTCCACCTGTCAGAAATTGAGCCGCGCCCGGCCGGGGACCCGCGTAGAGTCGCCCGGCTCCGTCGCGGGGGTTTGGAAAGGAGATTAACGGCGTGGACCAGCGAGACGCCAGCGTGCCGACGATCTCTCGAATCAGTCCGTTCCGCGCCTCAGCTACTACTTTCGGTGCGCTGATCGGGTCAGGTTTCCGGCGGTACGCCACCTACCGGCAAGCCACCATAGCCGGAACGTTCACCAACATCGTGTTCGGCTTCCTTCGCTGTTATGTGCTGCTCGCGGTGGCTGAGGAGGCGGTCGGGCAGAGGCCTGCGGGGTACGACGCCGGCCAGCTGGCGCTGTATGTCTGGGTGGGTCAGGGTCTACTGAGTGTCATCGGCATCTGGGGGTGGACCGAGCTCGCCGACCGGATCCGCTCCGGTGACATCGCGGCCGACCTGTTACGTCCGATCGCCCCGGTCACCGGTTTCCTCGCCGCCGACCTGGGCCGGGCGTTGCACGCCATGATGACCCGGTTCGGTCCGCCGTTGCTGGCCGGCGCCGTGTTCTTCCCGCTGCACACTCCGGCCCGGTGGCAGACGGTCCCGCTGTTCGCGGTCTCGGTGATTCTGGCCGTGATCATCTGCTTCGGCTGCCGTTATGTCGTGAACGCGACCGCCTACTGGCTGCAGGACGCGCGCGGCCCGATCACACTGTGGACGCTCGGGTCGGGGGTGCTCGGCGGCCTGTATTTCCCGTTGCGTCTGTTCCCGCAGGAGGTGGCGGTGGCGCTGTGGGTGGCGACGCCGCTGCCGAGCCTGCTGCAGACGCCCCTGGACGTGATCGCCGAGCGTGACGGCCCGGCGCTGCAGGCGGGGCTGGTGGCGTTGCAGGCGGTGTGGGCGGTCGTGGTCCTGGCGCTGGCCGGGCTGGTGCAGCGGCGGGCCGAGCGGCGCCTGGTGGTGCAGGGTGGGTGACCTGCGGGCGTATGCGGCACTCGGCACGGCGCAGCTGCGGTCGGCGACCTCGTACCGGACGTCGTTCCTGGTGGAGCTGTTCGGCAACATGGGCGCGACGGTCTTCGACGTGGTCACGGTGCTGGTGCTGTTCCGGGCGACGCCGGCGGTCGGCGGTTTCAGCCTGCGCGAGGCGGTGCTGATCGTCGGACTCAGCTCGGCCGGGTTCGCGCTCGCCGACCTCACGATCGGCAACGTGGACCGGCTCAAGTCCTACGTGCGGGCCGGAACCCTGGACGCGGTGCTGGTCCGGCCGCTGCCCGCCCTGCCGCAACTGCTGCTCATGGACCTGCCGGTGCGCAAGGCGCTGCGGGTGGTCTTCGGGTTCGTGGTGCTGGGCCTGGCGGTCGCGGCCAACGACATCGACTGGACACCGGGCCGGGTGCTGCTGATGGCCCTCACCCCGATCGCGGCGGCGGCCTTCTTCGGCTCGATTTTCGTGATCAGCGCCAGTCTTGCGTTCTGGTGGGTCGATTCCGGCGAACTCGGGTCCGCTTTCACCTATGGCGGGCGCGACTTCACGTCGTACCCCATCTCGGTCTATGGCGGTTGGTTCCGCGGCCTGTTCGCGTACGCCCTCGGGTTCGGTTTCGTCGCCTATCAGCCGGCGCTCGCGCTGCTCGGCCGACCCGATCCACTCGGTCTCCCGGCCTGGTCCGGCTACCTTTCGCCGCTGGTCGCGCTCGGCGCGGCGGCTCTCGCCGCCGTGGTCTGGCGCACCGGCATCCGTCACTACCGGAGCACCGGCTCATGATCAAAATGCAGGACCTTCAAAAACATTTCACGGTACGGGTCAAAGCCGGCCGTCTTCGACGCAAGAAGCGGACTGTCGCAGCCGTGGACGGCGTCAACCTCACGATCGAACGCGGCGAGATGGTCGGTTACATCGGCCCGAACGGTGCCGGCAAGTCGACCACCCTGAAGATGCTCACCGGTGTGCTGACCCCTTCCGCGGGCGAGGTCTCGGTGTGCGGACTGGCCCCGGTGCCGCAGCGGACGAAACTCGCGTTGCGGATCGGCGTGGTCTTCGGCCAGCGCTCCCAGCTGTGGTGGGACCTGCCGCTGCACGAGTCGTTCGAGCTGCTCCGGCACATCTACCGGGTGCCGGCCGCCGAGCACGCCGCCCGGCTGCGCCGATGCCGGTCGCTGCTGGACCTCGACGAGTTCCTCGACACCCCGGTCCGGCAGCTGTCACTCGGCCAGCGGATGCGCGGCGAACTCACCGCCGCCCTGCTGCACGGCCCCGAGGTGCTGTTCCTGGACGAGCCGACGATCGGCCTGGACGTGGTCAGCAAGCAGGCGGTCCGCGCGTTCCTGGCCGAACTCGGCGCCACCGGCGACGTGACCCTGGTGCTGACCACCCACGATCTCGCCGACATCGAGCGGCTGTGCGAGCGTCTCGTGGTGATCGACCACGGCCGGGTGGTGCACGACGGCAGCATCGAGGCCCTGCACGCCCGGTACGGGTCCCGCCGCAGCCTGGTCGCGGACCTGGAGCAGCCGTTGCCGGCGGACTTCGCGCTCCCGGGCACGGTGCTGACCGCGGTGACCGCTAATGGTCACCGGGTGACGTTCTCGCTGGAGTCCACGACGGCGGCCGCCGCGGTGGCCGGGCTGGTGGCCGCGGTCCCGGTCCGTGACCTGTCCCTGCTCGAGCCGGACATCGAGGACGTGGTGGCCCGCCTTTACACCAGCCCCTGAGGCTCACCCGCGAGCCGGCCGGGGTGTCGCGATCAGCGGTGCTCCATGACGAGGACACCCCAGGAGCCCGGTTGCAGCGCCTCGTAGCTGTGCGGAACGTCACCCGGGAACGTCACGTAGTCACCCGGGCCCACCTCGACCAGCTCGTCGACCGGTCCGGTACGGATCAGCCCCGCCGACACCACCAGGTGCTCGACGCTGCCCGGAATGTGCGCCTCCGCGTCGCGTCGCGCCCCCGGCTCCAGCTCCAGCACGTAGACGTCCCGGCGGGTGCCCGGCACGCCGGCCGCCAGCAGGGTGCCGTAGAAGTCCGCCCCCTCCGCCCGGACCCGCGGGCTGCTCCCGGCCCGGACCACGCGCACCGGAGACGGCGGCGGCTCGACCAGCCTGCTGAACGGGACACCGAGCGCCACGCCGAGCGCCCACAGCGTCTCGATGCTCGGGTTCCCGGCGCCGGACTCCAGCTGGGACAGCGTCGACTTGGCCAGTCCCGCCCGGCGGGCCAGCTCGGCGAGGGAGATCCCGGCCCGGTCCCGTTCCCTGCGCAGGGCGGCGGCGATGACGGCCAGCGGCGGTGCCGGTTGTTGCATTGTTCGCTCCATCGGTCCAAGTGTTCGGTTTGACGAACGCCTCGCGAATCGTTCAGCATGTCGAACTATGGGGACGTTATATCGAACGCGCGCCCAGGTCCGCGACATCGGCGCGCTGGCTGCCGCGTCCATGGCGGTCGGCGCATCGTTCGGCGCCATCACGATCGCGTACGGCCTGCCCGCCTGGGTCCCGATCGTCATGTCGGTGACGATCTTCGCCGGGGGAGCCCAGTTCCTGGCCGTCGGCCTGCTCGCGGCCGGCAACCCGGTCGCCGCCGTGGTGGCCGGCCTGCTGCTCAACGCCCGTCATCTGCCGTTCGGCCTGGCCGTCGCCGACACCCTCGGCGCCCGCTGGCGTGACCGTCTCATCGGCAGCCACCTGATGACCGACGAGACGGTCGCCTTCACCCTCGCCGAGTCCGAGCCGGCCGCCCGCCGCCGCGTCTACTGGCTGGTCGGCGGCAGCCTCTTCGTGTGCTGGAACACCGGAGTCCTCCTCGGCGTCCTCCTCGGCGGCGCCACCGGCGACCCGGACGCCCTCGGCCTCGACGCCGCCTTCCCGGCCGGCCTGATAGCCCTGATCCTGCCGTCCCTGCGAGACCGCTCCACCCGCCTGGTCGCCCTGACCGGCGCCGCCGCGGCCGTCCTGCTGACCCCGTTCCTCCCGGCCGGCCTCCCGGTCATGTGCGCCCTCCTGGGCCTCCTGACCCTGATCCGCCCCGGCTCCCTGCCCCGCCACCCCACCCCGGCCGACCCCGAGCCCGCCGATACCCCGGCCGGCGCGGTCCGCACGGCCTCCGCTTCCAGCGACGTCCCTGAGGGGGAGAAGTGCTGATCGCCGCGATTCTGGTACTGGCCGTCGGCACCTACGCGTTCCGCCTCAGCGGAGTCCTGCTCCGTGACCGCCTCGAACTCTCCGCCTCCTTGCAGCGGATGCTCCCGATGTCGGCGGCAGCACTTCTCGCTGCACTGGCCGCCACGGCGACCCTGATGGCCGGAAGCGAGTTCGCCGGCTTCGCCCGTCCGGCGGGTGTTCTGGCTGGCACCCTGCTGGCCTGGCGAAAAGCCCCGTTCGTGCTGGTGGTGATCGCCGCAGCCGCGGTTACGGCCCTGCTCCGCCTGGCCGGCCTGCATTGACCACGCAGAAAAGCGGAGGCCTGAGGGCCTCCGCTTTCGGTGTGGACAGGTCAGACCGTGGCGCCCAGCTCCACCTTCGGCTTCGGGACGCGCATCCGGCGGAACGTCAGACCGCGCATGATGCCGTAGAAGTACAGCGACCCGAGCCGCTGCGTGGTCTCCGGGAAGCGAGCGCGGACGAGCTTCTTGATACGCCGGCTGATGAAGATGCTGTCGACGAGGACGGCGAGCGCCAGACCCGCCCACAACAGGGTGCTGGCGGTCTGCACGGCCGGGATCCGGATCGACGAGCCGATCAGCACGAGCACGGCACCGGCGATGAAGTACGACCCCGCGGTGCGCCGGGAGTCGACGATGTCGCGGACCAGGGAGCGCTCCGGCCCCCGGTCACGGGCGAGCAGGTAGCGCTCGTCGCCGTTGCGCATGCCCTCGGACGCCTCGAGCCGCTCGGCCCGCTGCCGCTCGCGGAGCTGCTTGTAGGCCTCTTTGCGGTTGGCGGGCGCCGGGTCCTGCACGCGGCGGCCCTGGACGGTCCGTTTGGGGGTGACCACGCCCAGCTCTTTCTTGCTGGGGGTGTAGCCCTTGCGGTGGACCGTGGCGGACTCGTCCTCGGTCACCGAGGCGGTGGCGTCGGCGACGAGGTCGGTGGACTTGCGGCGAAACAGCGGGGACACTCCAGAAGCGTAGCCAAACGGCGCGGTGTGTCACACACCGCGCCGTCGATCGTGACTAAATAGCAGATCAGGGCCGCTCGACGTGGGCGCCGAGCGCGGACAGCTTGGCTTCGAAGTCCTCGTAACCACGCTTGATCAGGTCGACGCCGTAGACCCGCGACGTGCCCTCGGCGGCGAGCGCCGCGATCAGGTGCGCGAACCCGGCCCGCAGGTCGGGGATGCGCAGGTCGGCGGCGTGCAGCTTGGACGGGCCGGCGATGACCGCGGAGTGCATGAAGTTGCGGCGGCCGAAGCGGCACGGGGTGCCGCCGAGGCAGTCCCGGTAGACCTGGATGGTCGCGCCCATCTGGTTCAGCGCCTCGGTGTAGCCCAGCCGCTGCTCGTACACCGTCTCGTGCATGATCGAAATGCCCCGGGCCTGGGTCAGCGCGACCACGAGCGGCTGCTGCCAGTCGGTCATGAAGCCGGGGTGGACGTCGGTCTCCAGCGCGACGGCCTTGAGCTCGCCGCCGGGGTGCCAGAACTTGATGCCGCCCTCGGCGCCGGAGACACCCTCGCGGGCCACCCGGTCGTCGGTGATCTTCAGCTCGCCGCCGATGGACCGGAAGACGTTCAGGAACGTCATCATGTCGGCCTGGCGGGCGCCGACGACCTCGATCTCGCCGCGGGTGGCGAGCGCGGCCGCGGCCCAGCTGGCGGCCTCGATCCGGTCCGGGATCGGCTTGTGCTCGTAGCCGTACAGCCGGGGCACGCCCTGGATCTCGATGACCCGATCGGTGTGCACGGTGATGATGGCGCCCATCTTCTGCAGGATGCAGATGAGGTCCATGATCTCCGGCTCGATGGCGGCGTTGCGCAGCTCGGTGACGCCCTCCGCGCGGACCGCGGTGAGCAGCACCTGCTCGGTCGCGCCGACGCTCGGGTACGGCAGCTCCAGCTTGGCGCCGTGCAGACCGTTCGGGGCGCTCAGGTGCATGCCCTCGGGGGTCTTGTCGACGACGGCGCCGAACTCACGCAGCGCCTTGATGTGGAAGTCGATCGGCCGGGGGCCGATGTGGCAGCCACCCAGGTCCGGGATGAACGCGTGGCCGAGCCGGTGCAGCAGCGGCCCGCAGAACAGGATCGGGATGCGGCTCGAACCCGCGTGCACGTTGATCTCGTCGGTGCTGGCGGACTCCACGTTGGTGGGGTCCATCACCAGCTCGCCGTCCTCGACGCCCGCGGTGACCTTCACACCGTGCAGCTCGAGAAGGCCGCTGACCACCTCCACGTCGCGGATCCGCGGGACGTCGAAGAGGCGGCTCGGCGACTCGCCGAGCAGGGCGGCGACCATGGCCTTGGATACGAGATTCTTGGCGCCACGGACCCGGATCTGTCCCTGCAGCGGCGTACCGCCGTGCACGATGAGGACATCGTCGGTCAACGTAACCTCCAGCCGGTGGGCGCGCGAACGCCCGCAGTCGAAAAGCAGAGCGCGGGCGGGGGTACCCGATTCTGCAACCGGGGAAGCATAGCGCTGAGTGACAACCACGGCAGCCGTGGCGAGCGTTGAAACGCCGTTTAAATGCTGTTGACTAAGGCGCGCTTAAAGAATCAGCCATGTGGGTGGATTCGTTTGACTACCCACCGTTACGGCAAGGCGAGCATCTGGTCGAGCGCGACCCGAGCCTCGTGCGCGGTCTTCTCATCCACCGTGATGACGTTCGGCACCCGTCCGGCCACCAGCTCCTCCAGAGCCCAGACCAGATGGGGGAGGTCGATCCGGTTCATGGTGGAGCAGTAACAGACCGTCCGGTCGAGGAACATGATCTGCTTGTCCGGGTGGGCGAGCGCGAGCCGGCGTACCAGATTCAGCTCGGTGCCCACCGCCCACGCCGAACCGGACGGCGCCGCGTCGAGGGCCTTGATGATGTACTCGGTCGAGCCGACGTAGTCGGCGGCCTTCACCACGTCGTGCCGGCACTCGGGGTGGACCAGCACGTTGACGCCGGGGACCCGCTCGCGGACCTCGCGCACGCTGTCGAGGGTGAACCGGCCGTGCACCGAGCAGTGGCCGCGCCAGAGGATCATGCGGGCGTCGGTCAGCTGCTCGCCGGTGAGGCCGCCGTGCGGCTTGTGCGGGTCGTAGAGGACGCAGTCGTCGAGGTCGAAGCCCATCTCGAGGACGGCGGTGTTGCGGCCGAGGTGCTGGTCGGGCAGGAAGAACACCTTCGATCCCTGCTCGAACGACCAGTCCAGGGCGCGCTTGGCGTTGGACGAGGTGCAGACCACGCCCTTGTTGCGGCCGACGAAACCCTTGATGTCGGCGGACGAGTTCATGTACGTCACGGGGACGATCTGGTCGGTGATGCCGAGGTCCTGGAAGTGCTCCCAGGCGGTCTCGACCTGGCCGAGCACCGCCATGTCGGCCATCGAGCAGCCGGCCGCGAGGTCGGGCAGGATCACCTTCTGATCGGGCTTGGTGAGGATGTCCGCGCTCTCGGCCATGAAGTGCACGCCGCAGAAGACGATGAACTCCGCGTCCGGCCGGGCGGCTGCCTGCTGGGCGAGCTTGAACGAGTCGCCGGTGACGTCGGCGAACTGGATGACCTCGTCACGCTGGTAGTGGTGGCCGAGCACGAACACCCGGTCGCCGAGCGCCGCCTTCGCCGCGGTGGCGCGCGCCACCAGATCGGGGTCGGAGGGGGCGGGCAGATCGCCGGGGCAGTCGACCCCGCGCTCGCTCGCCGGGTCGGTGCCCTTGCCGAGCAGGAGCAGGGACAGCGGGGTGTTCGAGGGTTCGGTCCAGGTCGACGTCACGTCCGCCATCGTTGCACAGCGGATGAGACGGTAGCTGCGCCCCGGAGAGTGGGCTGCCACACTCGCGGTGTGCGCGTACTGATCTGTCCGGACAAGTTCGCCGGCACCCTTTCCGCCCCCGAAGTCGCCCGGGCTGTCGCCGACGGCTGGTCCGCTCCCGGTGACGTCCTCGTCCAGCGTCCGCTCGCCGACGGCGGCCCCGGCTTCGTCGAGGTGCTCGCCACCGCCCTCGACGGCCGGCGCGTCCCGGTCGACACGGTGGATCCGCTGGGCCGGCCGGCCCGTGGCGAGATCCTGCTGGCCGGCGGCGTCGCCTACGTGGAGAGCGCCCAGGCGTGCGGCCTGCACCTGCTGACCGCCGAGGAGCGCGACCCGAAACGGGCCACCTCGTACGGCCTGGGCCTGCTGCTCGCCGCCGCGGTGGAGTCCGGCGCCGGCGAGATCGTGGTCGGTCTGGGCGGCTCCGCGGTCAACGACGCCGGCGCCGGCATGCTGGCCGCTCTCGGCGCCGCCCCGCTCGACGAGAGCGGCTACGCCCTGCCGTACGGCGGCGCCGCCCTGATCAACGCGGCCGCCCTGGGCGGCGTCCCCCAGCTGCGGCAGGTCCGCCTGGTCGCGGCGACCGACGTCGACAACCCGCTGACCGGCCTGCACGGCGCCAGCAACGTCTTCGGCCCGCAGAAGGGCGCCTCCCGCGAGGACGTGCTGCTGCTGGACGTGGCGCTGGAGCACTTCGCCGGGGTGCTGGAGCGCGCCTTCGACCTCAAGGACCTGGCTCTGCAGCCGGGCGGCGGCGCGGCCGGCGGGATCGGCGCGGCCCTGATCGCGCTCGGTGGCCGGGTGACGTCGGGTATCAACCTGGTCACGAATCTGATCGGCCTGGACGCCGAGCTGGACGCCGCCGATCTGGTGATCACCGGGGAGGGCTCGTTCGACCACCAGTCGCTGCGGGGCAAGGTGGTGGCCGGGATCGCGGCCGGCGCCCGGGACCGTGGCCTGCCGTGCGTCGTCCTGGCCGGGCGCAACGAGACCGGCCAGCGGGAGGCTGCGGCCGCCGGCGTGACCGAGACGCACACCCTCGTGGAGCATTTCGGCAACGTCGAGACCGCTCTCGCCGAACCCGCCCGTGGGCTGCGGGAACTCGCCACGCGCCTGGCCGGGCAGTGGAGCAGGTGATCTGTGCTGCCCCGGATTGGGAATCGGAGGGAATGGGGTTAGCGTTGCCTGGTACGGCACATGACCGCACCTGGCAGGGAGATACCTAGTGACCACTGAAGCGCACACCGAGTCGACCGAGGCGACCGCCCCGACCGGCGTCATCCTCACCGACGTCGCCGCGGTTAAGGTCAAGGCCCTGATCGAGCAGGAAGGGCGCGACGACCTGCGCCTGCGTATCGCCGTACAGCCCGGTGGCTGCTCCGGCCTGCGCTACCAGCTCTTCTTCGACGAGCGCTCGCTCGACGGGGACATCGTCAGCGACTTCGACGGCGTCGAGGTCGTGGTGGACCGGATGAGCGCTCCCTACCTGGCCGGCGCGACCATCGACTTCGCCGACCGGATCGACGCGCAGGGCTTCACGATCGACAACCCCAACGCGCAGAACTCCTGCGCCTGTGGTGACTCGTTCCACTGAGTCAGGCTTCTCACGAACAGGCCGTCCCGTTCACGGGGCGGCCTGTTCGCTGTAACCGACCGGTAGTCTCAACCCGTAACGCCCCATGTTTCCCGACCCCCGAGGGCCGAAATGAAGATCGCCGTCACCGGCTCGATCGCCACCGACCACCTGATGCACTTCCCCGGCAGGTTCGCCGAGCAGCTCATCGCCGACCAGTTGCACAAGGTCTCGCTGTCCTTCCTCGTCGACGACCTGGTGGTCCGGCGCGGTGGTGTGGCGCCCAACATCGCCTTCGGGATGGCCAAGCTGGGTCTGCGGCCGATCCTGGTCGGCGCGGTCGGCGCCGACTTCGCCGACTACCGTTCGTGGCTCGAGCGGCACGGGGTCGACTGCGACTCGGTGCACGTCAGCGAGGTCGCGCACACCGCCCGTTTCGTCTGCACCACCGACGACGACCTCAACCAGATCGCCTCGTTCTACGCGGGCGCGATGGCCGAGGCCCGCAACATCGAGCTGGCCCCGGTCGATGAGCGGGCCGGCGGCCTCGACCTGGTGCTGGTCGGCGCGAACGACCCGGCCGCGATGATCCGCCACTCCGAGGAGTGCCGGTCGCGGGGCTACCGGTTCATCGCCGACCCGTCGCAGCAGCTCGCCCGGATGAGCGGGTCCGACGTGCTGAGCCTGATCAGCGGCGCGGAGTATCTGATGACCAACGAGTACGAGCGGTCCCTGCTGGAGACGAAGGCCGAGCTCACCGCCGACCAGGTCCTCGAGCACGTGAAGATCCGGGTCACCACGCTCGGCAAGGACGGTGTGGAGATCACCGGCCGCGACATCGAGCGCATCCACGTGCCGGTCGTGCCGGACGTGATCGGCGAGGACCCGACCGGTGTCGGCGACGGCTTCCGGGCCGGCTTCTTCTCGGCCGTGTCGTGGGGGCTCGGGCTGGAGCGGGCCGCCCAGGTCGGCTCGCTGGTCGCGGCTCTGGTGCTGGAGACGGTCGGCCCCCAGGAGTACGACATCAAGGCCGCCGACTTCGGCAAGCGGTTCGCCGGCGCGTACGGCGACGAGGCGGCTGCCGAGATCACGCCCTTCCTGCCGGTCTGAGGGCGTAGACCTCAAGACATGGTTCTAGCGGTTTTCGCCGGCCTCCCCGGAGTCGGCAAGAGCACCCTGGCCGCCGCGGTCGCAGCCGAGCTGCCCGCGGCGGTCCTGGCGGTCGACATCGTCGACTTCACCCTGCAGCGGTACGGGGTGCACGAGCCCCGGCCCGGATATGCCGCCTACGGCGTGGTGGCCGCGCTCGCCGAGGAACAGATCAGAATCGGCCACCACGTGATCATCGACGCGGTCAACCCGGTCAAGTCGGCGCGGGAGCTGTGGACCGATCTGGCCGAGCGGATGGCGGTGCCGCTGCGCGTGGTCGAGGTGGTCTGCGGTGACGACGCCGAGCACCGCCGCCGGGTCGAGGAGCGTTACCAGGCCCGTGACCACGAGGGCATCCCGGACTGGGTGCGGGTCCTGGAGCGCCAGGCCGAGTACGAGCCATACCTCGGCCCTCGCCTGGTCGTCGACACCTTCCTGGCCAAGGACCCGGTCCCGCAGGTGATCGACTACCTCGGCTAAAGCACCCGGCGCACGTCGAAGGCATGGCCGTCGGCCGCGACGAACTCCTGACCCTTCATCCGGCACCAGGCGGGGATGTCGTTGGCCGCGGCCGGGTCGTCGGCGAGCACCCGCACGATCTCGCCGACGGCCACGCCCGGCATCGCCTTGGCCAGCCGGATGACCGGGATCGGGCAGCGCAGACCACGGCAGTCCAGGGTGATCAGAGCCCCGCCTCCGCCCTGATGTCCGCCACCAGGCCCGGCAACACCGTGAGGAATCTCTCCACGTCCGCCTCGGTGGTCTCCCGGTGCAGCGACACCCGCACGTTGCCGTGGCTGAGCACGCCCATCGCCTCCAGCACGTGGCTGGGCCGCAGCGTCGACGACGTGCACGACGACCCCGACGAGACCGCGAACCCGTGCCGGTCCAGCGCGTGCAGCAGCGCCTCGCCGTCCACGTACAGGCAGCTGAACGTCACCAGATGCGGCAGCCGGCCGACCGGGTCGCCGACGATCTCCACGTCCGGCACGGTCGCCGCGACGCGCTCCCGGATCCGATCGACCAGCGCGCTCAGCCGCACTGCCTCGGCCGCCGCCTCACCTGCCGCGGCACGCAGGCTCGCGGCCGCCGCGACCACTTGCGGCAGGCCCAGCGAGCCCGGCGGGCCGGGGCGATAAAGATCATCCTGGGGGTACGGGGAGAGCCAGCGCACACCTTTGCGGACGACCAGGACACCGACTCCGGGCGGCCCGCCCCACTTGTGCGCGCTGGCGCTCAGCAGCGACCAGCCGGCCGGCAGCTCCGCCCGCCCGACGACCTGCGCCGCGTCCACGAAGAGCGGCACGCCCGCCTCCGCGCACAGCTCCGCCGCGGCGGCCACCGGCTGGATCGTGCCGACTTCGTGACTGGCGCCGATCAGGCTCGCGAGGGCCACCCCGTCCCCGCGGACCGCGGCCGCCCAGGCGTCCAGGTCGAGCCGGCCGAGCCGGTCCACACCGACCTCGACGGCCTCGGCGGCGCGGGCCGCGTGCAGGACGGCCGAGTGCTCGATCGCTGAATGGACCAGGACCCGGCCGGCCCGCTTCCGGCCACCGAGACCGCCCAGCACCGCCGCCTGCGCCGCCGCGGTCCCCGAGGGCCAGAAAGTGAGCTCGTCCGCGCGTACCCCCAAGATCTCGGCGACCACCGCGGTGGACGCGTCGCGCAGCTGCTGGGCCCGCCGCCCTGCCGCGTAGAGCCGTGCGGGATCGGCCCAGCCGTCGGCGAGAGAGGCCAGCAGGGCCTCGCGGGCCACCGGATGCAGAGGCGCCGCGCTGGCGGCGTCCAGGTAAGCGTGTGCCCCGGCCGGATCGCCTGTGTAATCCACAGAGGGAACGGTATCGTCCGGTTGTCCGGGTGTTTTCCGCGACGGTCCCCCCGGTGAGGAGCGGGCCGTTCCTGGTCGAGTAGTGTGCGACCGTCGGTGAGCCTTGCCGCCAGGTGTCCGGTTTCGGCAGGCGGCGCTGCTAAGGAGGCAGAAGCAGGTGGGCGCAAGGAGTTCGGCCACGAGGCCGCGGGCAGTAGGCCGGGCGGCCGGGCTGGGTCTCGGCGGCGCGACGCTGCTGACAGTGCTCTCGGGCTGTTCGATCGAGGACTGGGGAAGTGCATTCGGCCACTTCGGCTGGCCGGGCCGGGGCATCAGCCTCCAGGCCCACGAGATGTATGACCTGTGGATCGCGTCGACCATCGCGGCCCTCACGGTCGGCATCGGCGTGTGGGGCCTGATCTTCTGGTGCGTGATCCGGTATCGGAAGCGCGGCGAAGAGCTGCCCGTGCAGACCCGGTTCAACATGCCGATGGAGATCCTCTACACGGTCACCCCGATCCTGATCGTGGCGGTGCTGTTCTTCTACACCGCGGTCGTGCAGACCAATGTCGACAAGCTCTCGAAGAACCCGGATCAGGTCGTCGAGGTCGTCGCGTTCAAGTGGAACTGGCAGTTCAACTACCGCGACGGCATGGGCAAGGACGCCAACACGGTCGCCTCGACCGTCGGCTCGTCCGATGTGATCCCGATCCTGGTGCTGCCGGTCGGCCAGACCATCCGGTTCGAGGAGACCAGCAAGGACGTCATCCACTCGTTCTGGGTGCCGGAGATGCTGTTCAAGCGGGACGTGTTCCCCGGCAACGTGCGCAACGTCTTCGAGGTCACCCTCGACAAGACGGGCCGCTACGTCGGCCGGTGCGCCGAGCTGTGTGGCACCTACCACGCCTTCATGAACTTCGAACTGGTCACGGTCACCCCGGACAAGTTCGACCAGTATCTTGCGGCGCGCAAGGCCGGTAAGTCGACGCAGGACGCGCTGTCCGCGATCGGTGAGAACCCGTATGCCACGCGGACCTCGCCGTTCAACACGCGGCGCCAGTCGCACACCTGGAACGCTCCCGAGACCGTGGCTGCAGGGAAGTAGGACTGTCGTGAGGACCGAATACAAGATCTTCGCCGCGGTCGCCGCCTTCCTCTTCGGCGCGGCTGCCGTCTACGGCCTGTACACGCACGGCACCGGCAACATCTCCGGGACCGACGCCGACCCGGCCGGGTTCCGGGGTGGCGTCGAGTGGGTCGGCGTCGTCGCGCTGATCCTCTCCGGGCTGCTCTGCTCGATGTGCGCCGGCTTCTTCTGGTTCGTGGCCCGCCGGATCGACCTGCGGCCGGAGGACCGGGAGGACGGCGAGATCGCCGAGGGCGCCGGCGAGGTCGGGTTCTTCAGCCCCGGCAGCTACTGGCCGTTCGGCATCGCCCTGGCGGCGGCGGTGGCCGGTATCGGCCTGGTGTTCTGGATGTGGTGGCTGCTCGCCGTCGGCCTGATCGCGGTGATCTTCACCGCGTGTGGCCTGCTCTTCGAGTACTACTCCGGCACCCGCCACCCGGAAGCACACCTGTAAGTCTGATCACGCCGAGAGCCCGCACCCGCCGACCCGGGGGTGTGGGTTCTCGCGTTGCGGGGTGCGGGCTCTCGCGTTGCGGAAGCGACGGCCGAGCCGTGAACACCGATCGCGACAACGCCGTGGCGATGAGGCCCTGGAGTTCGCGGCGCTGCTGCTGACGTCCCGCGAACGCGCGGCGGACGTTCGACCATCCGTCGGGGCAGATCGCCGGCACACCTGCGCGCGACCTGGCCGGCCCGCTGTGTGTGACCGGCTTCCCGGCCGCGATCGCGGCCTCCCTGCCGATCAGGACGTCACCGGGACCGCCGGACGGGTCGGTGACGACGGCTCGCCGGTCGCCCCTCGCGAACGGGGCGATCAGGCCGTACAGCTGCGGCCCGCCATGTCGCGGATCCCGTTGAGCGGGAAGCCGGCCGCCGCCATCGGCTGGACCGTGCGCTCCATGGTCGTCCGGATGAACGCGGGCGACGCCTCGTCGAGGGTCGGCGCGTTCGTCGAACCGCCCGGACGCCGGTGATGACCGGGTGGCGCCGCGATCTGTGACAGCTGTCAGGCGGCCGATCTCTGGTGGGGCGCGACCCGCCGGGCCCGGTCACCGGGCTTCCACAGGTGGACGACGATCGGAGCGACCACCTCGGCGGCCCCGCAGCGGGTGCAGACCAGCTCGGGGCAGTCGTCGTGGCCGTCCTCACAGGGCGGCACCTCGAAGAGCATGTCGCCGTCGCAGATGACGCACCGGAGTTCGCGTTCCTGCACGGGTTTCTCCTTCGCGGGAAGGTCCCATTACCCGAATGTCATTCAGACGTTGTCACGTAAATCGGGTGATCTCGGGTATTGCAACCGGCGTGTTGACGGATTTTCCCGCTTACTCGGCGGCTTTCGCGGCCTGCGCGGCGGCCACCCAGCGCTCCAGCCGAGCGGTCGTGGCGCCGGAGTCGATCGCCTCCGCGGCCCGTCGCATACCGGCCTTCAGCGTCTCGCGGAAGTCGCCCGGGAAGCCGCTCTGGGCCGCGAACGCCGCCGACGCGTTGAGCAGCACAGCGTCCCGCACGGGGCCCTCCTCGCCGGCGAACAGGCGGCGGGCCACATCGGCGTTGAACGCCACCTCACCGCCCCGCAGATCGGCCGGCCGGCTCCGGGGCAGGCCCAGCTCCACCGCGTCGACCACGAGCTCCTCCACCTTGCCGTCCCGGGCCATCCAGATCCGGGTGGGCGCCGCGGTGGTGAACTCGTCCAGACCGTCCTCGCCCCGGACCACCAGCGCCGAGTCGCCGCGCCGGGCGAACACCTCGGCCATCACCGGGGCCATCCGCGGGTCGAAACAGCCGACCATCGCCGAGGTCGGGCGGGCCGGGTTGGTGAGCGGGCCCAGCATGTTGAAGAACGTGGGCACGCCCAGCTCGCGCCGCGTCACCGAGGCGTGCCGCATGCCGGGGTGGTAGCGGGCCGCGAAGCAGAACCCGATGCCCGCGTCGGCGACCGACCGGGCGACTCCGGCCGGGCCCAGGTCGAGGGGGAGGCCGAAGTGCTCCAGCAGGTCGGCCGAGCCGGTCGTCGACGAGGCCGACCGGTTGCCGTGCTTGACCACCGGGACCCCGGCGGAGGCGGTCACGATCGCGGCCAGGGTGGAGATGTTCACCGTGTTGGCCCGGTCGCCACCGGTGCCGACCACGTCGACCGCGCTGGTCCGGGTCTCCTCCGGCAGCTCGACCAGCGTGGCGGCGGCGAACATCGCCTCCACCAGGCCGGCGATCTCGGACGGCGTCTCACCCTTGGCGCGCAGCGCCACCGCGAACCCGGCTATCTGCACCGGGGTCGCGTTGCCGGCCATGATCTCGCCCATGGCCCACGCGGTGTCCGTCGTGGCGAGCTCCTCGCCACGCAGCAGTGCGCTCGTCAGATTGGGCCAGGTGCGTGCGCCCATGGCGCTGCCTCCATCGGGTCTGTCTGCGGAAGGTGCTCAGCGGGGGATGGTGCCCAGGGTGCCCAGCGGGACGGCGCCGTCACGGCGCGCCCGGAGCAGCCCGGCCACCGTCTGCCCGGTGGTGACCGGGTCCAGCGGGGCCACGATCGTGGCGTCGACCTGCGCGTAGGCGGCGAGCCAGCGGTCCGCGGCGCGAGCGATCACGACGCAGGTGGGCGGGGGATTCAGATACTCGTCCTTGGTCTGGCGAGCGATCCCGATGCCACCGGCGGGGGTCGCCTCGCCGTCGAGCACCATCAGATCGATCTCGTACTCGTCGAGCAGGCGGCGGCACTCCTCCCAGGTGGAGGCCTCGGCGAACTCGACCTTGAGATCAGCCGCGGGACGCGGGCCGATGGCGAGCCGGATCCGGTCCCGCACGGCGGCGTCGTCGCTGTAGAGCAGAACGGTGTACTCGCTCATCTTGTGCCCCACCTCACGTCTTAGGTCCCAGGGATCGTACCGAACTTGTTATCCGGCGTCGGGCGCCGGGCGTACCGCATTGTCCGCCGCCTCGGCCCGGTCCAGGGCTCGGTCGATCCGCCGGGCCTCCCGCTCCGACTGGCGGACCCACTGGACCACCAGGATGCCCAGCATCGTGACGCTGACGATCTCGCCGCCGGCCCACAGGATGCCGCCCGCCGTGACCTGGTCCGCCTTCGGATCCAGCCAGCTCAGGCCCAGGTTCGGGTACCAGTCGCCGCCGAGCAGCTCGTTGCTCTGCATGATGGTCAGCCCGAGGACCGTGTGGAACGGGACGCTCAGGACCATGAGAAGAGCCCGGCCGGGGTACGGCCACCGGTTCGGCAGCGGGTCGAGCCCCAGCAGCGGCCAGAAGAACAGGCAGCCGGTGATGATGAAGTGCAGGTGGACGAACTCGTGCACCCAGACGTGCTCCAGGGTCTGCCGGTAGGCGCCGGTGAAGTAGAGGACGAACGGGTTGGCGATGAACAGGCCGAACGCCACCAGCGGGAAGGTCAGCACGCGCACGTAACGGCTGTGCAGGACGGCCAGGAGGGTCTTGCGCGGCGGCCCGTGCAGGACACGCAGGGCCAGGGTGGTCGGCGCGCCCAGGGCCAGGAAGATCGGGCCCACCATGGACAACACCATGTGCTGCACCATGTGGACGGAGATCAGCGTGGTGTCGTACGCCTCGATGCCGGTCACCGTGACCAGGGCGATCGACCCCAGCCCACCGGCGATGAAGGCCACCGTGCGCCCGGCCGGCCAGGCGTCGCCGCGCTGCCGCAGGCGCCACACGCCGTACAGATAAAGCGCCGCCGAGGCCAGCAGGCCGACCGCGATCGGGCTGATCAGGTTGACCTCGGTGAAGAACGCCGCCGGTGTGAACGGCGGAAGTCCAGTATCCCCGGCATCGGCCGCGAGTGAGGGCAAAACGTGAAGCTCCACCCCTTGAGGTTAGGTCTACCCGCTGGTCACGGATTATTCCGGGCGGCCCACAAGGCCGGATTGGGGACCCCGGAGGACCTTGGGCCTATCTCGGATGAATAATGAGGCCGTGACAGCGGCAGCCATCGACAAGAGCCGGATCCACTCGCTGACCCGACCCAACATGGTCAGCGTCGGGACCATCGTGTGGCTCTCCAGCGAGCTCATGTTCTTCGCGGCGTTGTTCGCGATGTACTTCTCCATCCGTGCTGCGGACTACAGCATGTGGGAGCACCACACCGAGGCCCTCAACATCCCGTATGCGACGACGTTCACGGTGATCCTGGTCCTCTCGTCGGTGACCTGCCAGCTCGGCGTCTTCGCGGCGGAGAAGGGTGATGTGTTCGCGCTGCGGCGCTGGTTCACGATCACCTTCGTGATGGGCCTGATCTTCGTGCTCGGGCAGGTGAACGAGTACCGAACCCTCGTCGGCGAGGGCGTCAAGATCAACGGTGACGGGTACGGCTCGATGTTCTACCTGACGACCGGGTTCCACGGTCTGCACGTGACCGGCGGCCTGATCGCCTTCATCGTCTACATGATCCGGACGACGATGGGCAGGTTCACGCCGGCCCAGGCCACGTCCGCGATCGTCGTGTCGTACTACTGGCACTTCGTGGACGTAGTCTGGATCGCCCTGTTCGCCATGATCTATTGGCTTCAGTGACGCGCCGCCATCCGCTGAGCTTCAGGTTCGAACCCCAAGGGACATAGCCCATGACTTCTGACACCCCCGCCCGCAGGCGCGCCCGGGTGTTCTCCCGGCGGCGCGGCGCGCCCAGCCGGGCGCGCCGGCGACTCGGCGCGGCGGTGCGCATGCTCGCCGCCCTGGTGCTGGCCGGCGGCGTCTACACCGCCTTCACACCGGGCGCGTTCGCCGAGGACAACGTTCAGCTCTCCGCTGTCGCACGAGAGGGCAAGGCGCTCTACGACACCAGCTGCATCAGCTGCCACGGCCGTGACGGCCAGGGTGTCGAGGACCGTGGGCCGAGCCTGATCGGCGTCGGCTCGGCCTCCGTGGAGTTCCAGGTCGGCACCGGCCGTATGCCGATGACCCGCCAGGAGGCCCAGGCCGAGCAGAAGCCGCCGCAGTTCAACGACGCGCAGACCGAGCAGCTCGGGCAGTACATCCAGGAGCTGGGAGGCGGCCCCGAGCTGCCCGACGGCCCGCTGGTGGCGAACCTCGAGTCCGACCCGGACGCGCTGGCCCGCGGTGGCGAGCTGTTCCGCGTCAACTGCACCTCCTGCCACGGCTTCGGTGGTGGCGGCGGCGCGCTCTCCTCGGGCAAGTTCGCCCCGAGCCTGAGCGACGCCACGGCCGAGGAGCTCTACGCGGCCATGCTCACCGGCCCGCAGAACATGCCGGTCTTCGGTGACAACCAGCTCACGCCGGAGCAGAAGAAGCAGATCATCACCTACATCTCGGTCCAGCTGCAGGACGACAAGGACCCGGGCGGCCTGTTCAACCTGGGCCGGTACGGCCCGTCGACCGAGGGCATGGCCATCTTCCTGGTCGGCATCACGCTCCTGGTCTTCACGTCGCTCTGGATTGCGGGGAAGTCATGACGGCGGTTCATCACGGCGAGGCCGGCACCCCGGTCGACGTCAACGACCCGCACCTGACGCGGTTCGACATCGTCAAGGAAGGCCTCCGGCGCGACGACATCGAGATCGTCACGTACGAGTCGCACTTCCACGGACAGAACTCGAAGGCGGAGCGGCGGATCGTCCGCAACATCGCCTTCCTGCTCCTGCTGTCCGGGCTGTTCACCGCGGCGTTCCTGGTCTTCTACATCGTGTGGCCGTGGGAGTTCGAGCTCGGCCACACGAGGAGCGACTACTACACCCCGATCCTGGGCATCACCCTGGGCCTGGGCCTGCTGTCGCTCGGCTTCGCGATCCTCGCCTGGGCCAAGAAGCTGCTGCCGCACGAGCTGTCCATCCAGCAGCGGCACGGCGACCCGTCCTCCGACGACGAGCGGCTGATCACCGGCCAGACCATGATGTATGTGGCGGACGAGCTGGGTGTCGCGCGCCGGCCGCTGCTGAAGGGTGCGATCGCCATCGGCGCCGCCCCGCTCGGCCTGGCCGTCGCCGCCCCGCTGGTCGGCGGCCTCATCAAGGACCCGCACAAGGGCCCGAACCCGATGATGACCACCACCGGGTTCAGCTCCGACGCCAACGGGGGCAAGCTGGTCCGCCTCACCCGTGAGGACGGCAGCCCGATCCGCCCCGAGGATGTGAGCGCGGGCGGCCAGATGACCGTCTACCCGGGCATCCCGCACGGCGCCACCAACAAGTACGCCGACTCGCCGACGCTGCTCATCCACCTCCGGGCGGACGACGCGGCCGAGACCCGCAAGAACGCCGAGGCCGACAAGAACGGCCGTAACGTCGGCTCGATGTGGGGCAACTACGTCGCGTACTCCAAGATCTGCACGCACGCCGGCTGCCCGGCCAGCCTCTACGAGCAGCAGACCAACCGTCTTCTCTGCCCTTGCCACCAGTCGCAGTTCAACATCAAGGACAACGCGCAGCCCATCTTCGGGCCCGCGACGCGCCGTCTGCCGATGCTGCCGCTTACAGTGGACGAGGAAGGTTTCTTCGTGGCGGCGGAAGATTACAAGGACGTCGTCGGACCTGACTTCTGGGAGCGGCCGTGAAGCGCCGAAAGATCGACCTCGCAGAGGCTCCGAAAAACTTCGCCAAGGGAGTGGACGACCGGTTCCAGGCGGCCACTCCGCTGCGCGGCCTGCTGAACAAGGTCTTCCCTGATCACTGGTCGTTCCTGCTCGGCGAGATCGCCCTCTTCTCGTTCATCGTGCTGCTGCTCAGCGGCGTGTTCCTCACCCTCTTCTTCGATCCGTCGATGAAGGAGGTGCCGTACGACGGCTCGTACCTGGCGCTCAAGGGCACCATGATGTCCGCGGCGTACGAGTCCTCCCTGCACCTGTCGTTCGAGGTCCGCGGTGGCCTCTTCATGCGGCAGCTGCACCACTGGGCGGCGCTGCTGTTCATGGCGTCGATCATCGTGCACATGGCGCGTGTCTTCTTCACCGGCGCGTTCCGCAAGCCGCGCGAGATCAACTGGGTGATCGGCGTCCTGCTGTTCCTGCTCGGGTTCTTCGCCGGCTTCACCGGCTACTCGCTGCCCGACGACGGCCTCTCCGGCACCGGTCTCCGCATCGCCTCGGCGATCATGCTGACCCTCCCGGTCATCGGCACCTGGCTCTCCGCCGCGATCTTCGGCGGCGAGTTCCCCGGCGAGCTGATCATCGGCCGCTTCTACATCGCGCACGTGCTGCTCATCCCGGGCATCCTGCTCGGCCTGATCGCCGCCCACCTGGGCATCGTGTTCAAGCAGAAGCACACGCAGTGGCCCGGCCCGCTGCGGACCAACGAGAACGTCGTCGGCGAGCGGATGTTCCCGCGCTACGCGATGAAGCAGGGCGGCTTCTTCATGGCCGTCTTCGGTGTCATCGCGCTGCTGGCCGGCCTCTTCCAGATCAACCCGATCTGGCTCTTCGGGCCGTACCGTGCGGCCGAGGTCTCCTCCGCCTCGCAGCCCGACTTCTACGTCATGTTCATGGACGGCCTGGTCCGTCTCATGCCGAACTGGCAGATCTACATCCCGTTCGGCGACGGCTACAGCATCCCGCCGATGTTCTGGCCCGCCGTCGTCGGCCTCGGGGCCCTGTTCACGCTGCCCATGGCGTACCCGTGGCTGGAAGCGCGCAAGCTCAAGGACAAGCGCAGCCACCACCTGCTCGAGCGGCCGCGTGACAACCCGGAGCGCGTCGGCATCGGCATGATGGCGCTGACGTTCTTCCTCGTCGCCACCATCTCCGGCGGCAACGACGTCATCGCCGACAAGTTCCACATCAGCCTCAACGCGATGACCTGGGCCGGCCGTATCGGTCTGCTCCTGCTGCCGCCGCTGGCCTACTACATCTCCGTCCGCATCTGCCTCGGCCTGCAGCAGCACGACCGCCAGGTGCTGGCCCACGGTGTGGAGACCGGCATCATCAAGCGCCTGCCGAACGGCCAGTTCGTCGAGGTCCACCAGCCTCTCGGCCCCGTCGACGACCACGGCCACCCGATCCCGCTGGAGTACGCCGGCTGGGTCGTCCCGAAGAAGATGAACCGGCTCGGCGCCCTGGCGCCGGCCATCAAGGGATTCTTCTACCCGGTGGAGAAGCCCGCTGACATCCCGGTCTCGCCGGCTGTCGGTGGCCCCGCCAAGCGCGAGGAGATCAAGTCCGGGCGTTGAGTTCGGGTCTTGGGCCCGTCGGATCATGTGATCCGGCGGGCCTTTCTTCGTTCGCGGTGGCTTGCGATTCGGGACGGCGATGGCCCGGGGCAGGGCCGTCAGGCTGGATCCCTTCGTGGGTCGCCGCAGCCTCACTTTCCTCCCGACCTCCTCATGGCTTCCGCCTTCAGGAGGCACGGCAGGACACGACACGGCACGACACGGCAGGACACGGCACGGCACGGCACGGCACGGCAGGACACGGCAGGACACGGCACGGCACGGCACGGCAGGACACGGCACGACGCTTCGAGGGCGCGGCGGTGGCGCGCTGCATGGCGGCGGGAATACGTTGGGGCGTCGGGTGGGCACAGCCTGGTTGCGCACGGAGTGACAGCACGGCGAAGCGCCTCGGTGGCGCACGCCGTGACGCTCCGGTGGGGCTGGAGCGAGTGGTGAGAGGGCCGGGCTGTCAGTCGGCGTCGGGGAGGCCTATGGCGAAGGCATCCTCCAGGTCGTGCTTCGAGTAGGCGCGGAAGGCGACGAAGGTCTCGCTGTTGATCACGCCTGGGGTCTTGGAGATCCGGCCGGCGATGACCTCGGCGATGTCGTCGAAGTGGGGGACTCGGACGATGGCGATCAGGTCCACGCCGCCGGCTACCGAGTAGACCTCGCTTACGCCGTCGAGCGCGGCCAGAGCCTCCGCGACCTCGGGGATCGAGTCGGTGGCGCAGTCGATGTGGACGATGGCGGTGTTCACCGGCGGGCTCCTCGCCTATGAGGATGGATGTGGGTCGCGGCCCATGCTATGCGGTCCCGTGGGGGTCCGCATGTGCCCGGGCCGATCTTGCGGGTGGATCAGATCTGGACGGTCAGGCCGGTGGCGGTGCGGATGGCGTCGGTCAGGGACTCTCCTGCCGGGACGTGCGCGCCGGGCCAGAGGACGCAGCGGGTCACGGTGCCCTCCACGACGCTGCCCGCGCCCAGCACGGACTCGGTCGCGTCTCCGGTGACCCGGACGGACGGGCCGGTCAGCACGGTGCCCGCGGCGGCGTGCAGGTTGGCGGTCAGATAGTCGGCGGGGGTGCCGGTGTCCATGTACAGACCCTCGTAGGGGATCAGTTCCAGGTCGCCGGCGGCCTCGGCGGGGCGCCAGACCGTGCGGACCAGGTTGCTGTCGACCTCGTCCAGGTTGCGGACGTAGCGCCAGGGCATCAGGGAGAAACCGGCGAACCGGCGGCCGCTGAAACCGCCCGTGTCGCCGGGGAAGCAGGGTTTCGTCAGCATCCGGACCGTGTCGCCCGACCAGCCGTCGAGGAGGGCCGCGATGTCCTTGCCCGGATCGCGGAACGGGTCGTGCAGGTAGGCGTCGGCGTTGCCGGCCAGCACGCCCCTGCCGTCGATCCAGGAGCGCAGTCTGGCTATGCCGCCGGAGGTGCCGATCGGGCCGTCCGGTTCGACCGAGAGGTGGGCGCGGTCGCCCACGTGGGCCACGACCTGGCCGGCCAGGTAGGCGGCGTTCACGGCGACGGTGGACGGGCCGGACAGGCCCAGGCCGGCGAGGCGGCGCAGGGCGTGGTCGAGCAGGGGGAGGTTGCCGACCGGGCACAGCGCCTTCGGCACGGTCTCGGTGAGGGGGCGCAGCCGCTGACCCTCACCGGCGGCCAGCACCACACCGGCGACCGCGGTCACCGGCCGTCACCCGAGGCCGGCGAGCCGGAGACCGGCCGTTCCGCGCCGACAAAACCGGCCGAACCGCCGGACGAAGGGTGGTCCGCTGCGGAGGAGCCGGCTGCGGCGTCAGGTGAGGAGCGGTCCGCTGCGGAGGAGCCGGGCGCGGCGCCCGACGAAGGGAGTTCCGCTGCGGAAGAACCGGCGGGACCGCCGGATGCAGGACCGTCCGGGGTGGGGGAGCTGGTGGGTGAGCTGGTGGAGACACTGGTGGAAGTGCTGGTGGAGGTACTGGTGGGGGAGCCGGAAGGGAACGGCGTCCGGTACGGGCCGGCCGGGATCGACGGTGGCAGCTCGCCGGCGCGGGGCCCCAGGCCGTAGATGCCGAGCAGCCGGGCCGTCGGCCACGTCAGGTCCGGGAGGGCGTCGATCGGGAACCAGCGGGCCTCCAGGACCTCACCGCCGTCCACCGCCAGGCGGGTGGTCGACGCCGGGACAGCGCCGAACCAGACGGTGTCGACCACGCCGCCGTTCGGGTGGACGATCGCGTTCGGGTTGCCGGGAGTCAGGTCGGCGGGCTTCACCCGTACCCCGGATTCTTCGAAAAGCTCTCGGGCGGCGCCCACCGCGGGCAGCTCGCCGCGCTTGAGGATGCCGGCCGGAAGGCCCCAGCCGCGGCCGGGTGGCTGGCGCAGCATAAGGATGCGCCCGGGGGCCTCGGCCTCCGCATCCCGGATGATCGCCACCGCTCCGACCAGGTATTTCGGGGACACCAGGCGGGCGATGTGGCGGCGCATCGGGAGGGGCAGCCCGTAGAAGGCCTGATAGGCGAGCCCGCGGATCTGCCGGTGAATGTTCACGCGGTAAGGCTAACGGGGTACGGCCTACGGCTCAGTCGGGGTGGTCGACCAGGGCGATGAGCTGCTCGACCACGGCGTCCGGCTCGAGACTGCGCTCGCAGACGGCGACCAGCAGCGTCTCCAGGTCGGGGTAGCCGAGCTCCTCGGCGAGCCGGCGCAGCGGCACCTCGCTGGCCAGGCCACGGTCGTGCTTGCGCAGGGTCAGCCCGATCGTGGCGCGGCCCAGGCGGACCTTGTCGGCGATGCTGATGCCGGGCTCGTTCTTCTCGTCGAAATACCGGTTGATCTGCATCTGGGCCTGGCTCGACTTGACGAAGCCCAGCCACTCCTTGCGGGGGCCTCGGGGAGCGTTCGGCTCGACGTCGGCCTGGCCGTCGGTCTCTGAAAAAATCTCCACGACGTCACCGTCGCGGAGAGGGGAGGAGAGCGGCGCGAGACGCCCGTTGATCGTCGCGGCCAGGCACTGGTCGCCGTGGCGTGGACCCAGCTCGTACGCCAGATCCACCGGCGTGGACTGACTGGGCAGCTCGTAGGCGTTGCCGTGAGCGAAGACCGTGATCTGCCCCTCGGCGAGGTCGCACCGCAGCGAGTCGAGGAACTGTGCCGCGTCGGTCGTCTCGCCCTGCCAGTCGAGCACCCGTTTCAGCCAGGTCAGCTGGTCGGCGCCGGGTGGCTCGTCGGACACCTTCGGATATCGGTAGCTGGTGGCGACGCCGTACTCCGAGTAGCGGTGCATCGTCTCGGTCCGGATCAGCACCTCTACCAGCTTGCCCTCCGGACCCACCACGGTGGTGTGCAGGGAGCGGTAGAGGTTGTTCTTCGGGGAGGCGATGAAGTCCTTGAAGCGGCCGGCCACGGGGCGCCATCGGCCGTGGATCGCGCCGAGAGCCGCGTAGCAGTCGGTGTCCGGCCCGTCGACGACGACAGCGATCCGGGGCAGGTCGAGCGGCACCGGATGGTTGCCGGCGACCGTGTCCTTCCAGATCGAGTAGTAGTGCCGGGGCCGCGGCTGCACCTCGGCCGTCACCTTCTGCCGGCGCAGCGCCGTCCGTGCCTTGTGCGAGACGTCGGCGAGATACTCGTCCCAGCCGGGCCGGTTCTTCACGTGCTCGTCGATCCGTGCGTACGAGTCGGGCTCCAGGTGGTAGAGCACCACGTCGTCGAGGTTGCGCTTGAGGGCCTGGATGCCGAGCCGGTCACAGAGCGGGACCAGCACGTCGAGCGTGGCTGTCGCGATGCGGGCGCGGCTGGCGTTGGAGCGGGCGCCCAAGGTGCGCATGTTGTGCAGCCGGTCGGCCAGCTTGATGATCAGGACCCGGACGTCCTTGCCGGCGGCGACGATCATCTTGCGGATCGTCTCGCCCTCGGCGGCCTTGCCGTAATACGCCTTGTCGAACTTGGTCACCCCGTCGACCAGGTGGGCCACCTCGTTGCCGAAGTCGCCCTGCAACGCCTCGAGGGTGTAGCTGGTGTCCTCGACCGTGTCGTGCAGCAGCGCGGCGACCAGCGTGGTGGTGTCCATCCCGAGCTCGGCGCAGATCTGCGCGACAGCGAGGGGATGCGTGATGTACGGGTCGCCGCTCTTGCGCATCTGACCGCGGTGCATGCTCTCGGCGATCTGGTAGCTGCGGCGCAGGATCGCGACGTCGGCCGAGGCGTGGATGCTGCGGTGGGTGCGGGCCAGCTCGGCGACGGGGTCGTCGTCGTTGTTCTGAAAACTCAGCAGCGAGCGCAGGCGCCGGGTGAAGGACGTTTCGGTAGTGCTGGTCGGCAGGGCGCGACCGAATGCGGCGCCGTGGCCGGCGTCGACGTCCACCCGGACACCCCCTCACCGATCGTCCACGCCCGATCGGTGCGTGGAGTCGCCTCGCGTTTCTCTTCGCAAGCGAATCATCGGAGAGGGCCGGTCGCCAAGCTTCAGGCCCGCAAATGTGATGAATCATTGCGACAGTTGCGCGTGCCTTACAGCCTAAGCGAGCGAGCGTCATCCAAACGGTCAGTTACCGATAGGCGAACGGACGAGTCTTGACCGGATGCGGCCGCTTCCGCCCTGGTGAGTAGGGCCGAGAATCGCGCCGCGCCACGAACCGGTGACACCCAGTCGCCCGAGGTTTCCACCAAGCGGGTGTCCGGCCTCTCCAGCCATGCGAGGATCCGCTCCGTCTCCTCCGCCGTCGCGGCCGGAACCGGGCCCGCCCCGGGCAGCACGGTCTCGGCCGTCAGCTTCGCCGCGTCCAGCGTCGGGCGGGGATGCTCCCGCGGTGGGGACGTCGCCGCGGCCGCCAGCCGGCCGTGCCGGACCACCACGATCTCCCAGCCGCCCTTGTCGTCACGGCGGGCCGCCACCACCTCCGGCAGCCGGGTCAGCGCGTCCAGCCGCTGCATCCGGATCAGGGCGCGCAGCAGGGCGATCAGGCGGGACCGGACGACCGCGGCCTCCTCGTAGCGCTGCTTGTCGGCCAGCGCGTCGAGACGGGCCAGGATCGCGGCGATCACCGGGCCCGGGTCGCCGGACGTCGCCGTCCGGAAAGGCAGGGCGGCGCGCACGTCGTACTCCTCGGGGGTGATCTCGTGCTCGCACGGCGCCGGGCACCGGCCCAGCTCGGCCAGCGCGCACGCCGGCGTCTTCGAGCGCAGCGAGAGCTTGTGGTTGCACTGCCGCAACGGCACGGCGTCGTAGACGCCGGCGGCGGCCAGCTCAGCGGTCCGCCGCGACGAGAACGGCCCGAGATAGGTCGCGCCGTCCTCGGCGAGACGCCGGACGACGGACAGGCGCGGGAAGGCCTCCGCGGTCAGCTTCAGCCAGACGACCCTCTCGGGAAACTTCGACCGGCGATTGTACGGCGGAGCGTGCGCCGCGATCAGCCGCAGCTCGCGCACCTCCGCCTCCAGCGAGTGCGCGCACTCCACGGCCTCCACCCGCACCGCCGCGGTGAGCATCTCGGAGATCCGGGCCCGTTTCTCCCCGGCCGTGAAATAGCTGCGCACCCGGGTCGCCACGTCCTTCGACGTGCCCACGTAGAGCGGCCGCTCGTCGGCCGCCCGGAAGATGTAGACCCCCGGCACGTGCGGCAGCCCGTCGGCCAGATGCCGCTGCCGCCGCTGCGCCGGGGTGACCGCCTTGGCGAACTCGATCGCGTCGCCCAGCGTGTGCACCTTGAAGCTGCCCAGCCGCTCGATCAGGCCGTGCAGCACGTCGACGGTCGCCTTGGCGTCGTCGAGCGCCCGGTGGTTGGGCTGCACCGGCGAGCGGAAGAAGTGGGCGAGCGTGCCCAGCTTGCGGTTGGGCACCTCGTCACGGGTCAGCGCCCGCCGGGCCAGCGCCGCCGTGTCGAGCACCCGTGGGCCGGGCCACGGATAGCCGTGCCGGGCGCACGCCGCTTTCAGGAAACCGACGTCGTAGGGCGCGTTGTGCGCCACCAGCACCGCACCGCGCAGGAACTCCAGCAGGGCCGGCAGCACCGTCTCGATCGGCGGGGCCGGCCGCAGCATCGCCTCGGTGATGCCGGTCAGGACGGTGATGAACGGTGGCAGCGGCTCACCCGGGTTGACCAGCGTCGCGAACTCGCCGAGCCGCTCGCCGGCCCGCACCTTGACCGCCCCGATCTCGGTGATCCCGCCGCCGTCCGGAGCGCCGCCGGTGGTCTCCAGGTCGAGCACCACGAACGTGGTGTCCGCCAGGGACAGCGCCGCCGGGTCCACCGAGCCGTCGGCGGACAGCAGCGAGTCCAGAGTGCCCTGCACGTAGGCCGGATGCGTCACGGGCGGCAACGATAGAGCGGGGGTACGACATGAACCGGGGCCGGGGCGGGAAAAGATCACTTGCTCCACTGGGCTAATCGGTCGTCGCCGGTGTGAGAATGGGGAGATGTCCGCGCTGTTGAACCCTGATGACCGCCCCGAGGAGGAGGCGGTGCCGGAGGGTGCGGACTTCTCGCCTTCACTGGATCTCGACGGCCTGTCGTCACCCGGTCTCGATCTCTCGCCCGAGCCGGTGCTGCCCGAGGCGGTCCGTCAGCGGATCACCGTGCTCGCCGCCGCGGCCCTGCCCGGGCTCCCGGCCGACGAGATGCCGGTGCCGCTGCGCCGGGTCGCCCGTTTCGCGCCCAACCGCCGGGCCCGCCTCGGCGGCCGTGACATCGCCGCCCAGCTCGTCGCCGATCCGCTGTTCCGGCAGCGCATCGGCACCCGGATCATGGCCGAGGCCGGTGACCTCGGCGCCGCCGTGACCAGCGGGGTGGCCCCGGCCGCCGCCGATCCGGTCGAGGTGGCCGCGCTGGCCTACCTGGCCCGGCCGGACGGCTGGCGCGAGCTGATCGACGCGGCCGGCGACGCGGTCCGCGCCGAGGCCGACAGCGCTGCCGTGACCGCCCAGGTCCGGGCCGCCGAGCAGCGCGCCGCCCGGGCCGAGCACGACCGGGCCGTCGCCCGGGTCGAGGCCGACAAGCTCCGTGACGAGCTGGCCCGGGTCCGTGAGGAGCTGGGCCAGCTGCGCGAGGAGGCGCGGACCACGGCGAAGGCCCTGCGCGAGGCGCAGGCCGCGCAGAAACGCGCCACCGATCTCCTGGCCACCGAGAAGGGCCGCGCCGCGCGGGCCACCCTCGACCACGAGGCGGAGGTACGCCGTCTGCGCTCGCGCCTGTCCGATGCGGAAGCGGCCGCCGCCACCGGCAAACAGGCCGCCAAGGACGCCCGCGCCGTCGACGACGCCCGGCTCTGGCTGCTCCTCGAGACGATCGGCCAGGCCGCGTCCGGGCTGCGCCGCGAGCTGGCCATCGGCCCGGCCGACAAACTGCCCGCCGATTTCGTCGCCGACGCCGCCGCCGACCGTCCCGGCGCGCCCGAGCGGTCCCGGGCCCGCGCCCAGGACACCGACGATCCCGGCCGGCTCGACCAGCTGCTCGCCCTGCCCCGGGCGCACCTGGTCGTCGACGGTTACAACGTCACCAAGCGCGGCTTCGCCGACATGTCCCTGGAGCAGCAGCGCAAGCGCCTGATCACCGGCCTCGGCGGGATCGCCGCGCAGACCGGCGACGAGGTCACCGTGGTCTTCGACGGGGCCGAGCGGGTGCACGGGCTGCCGCCGGCGCCGCGCGGGGTGCGGGTGCTCTTCTCCAAGAAGGGCACCACCGCCGACGAGCTGATCCGGCAGCTGGTCCGGGCCGAGCCGCCGGGCCGCCCGGTGGTCGTGGTCTCCTCCGACCGGGAGGTCGCCGACGGGGTCCGCCGGCACGGCGCCTACCCGATGGGCGCGGATTCTCTGCTGCGCCGGCTGTCGCGCTCGTAAAACTGTCATACCCCTCGCTTAGCGTGACTGTCACCGATGGTGGCCGGTCCGTCGCCTGTTGCGGGACGGGGCCGACCTCCCGATGAGGAGGGGTAATGATCATCGATTGTGGGCGCTGCGCCGAGCGGAGCGTCGATTGCAACGGGTGCCTGGTCAGCGTTCTGATGGACACTCCCGACGGGATCGCCGACCTGACCCCGGGCGAGCTGCGGGCGATCGAGGTGTTCGAGCTGGCCGGCTTCGAGGTGGAGCTGCTGGAGACCCCACGACCGCCGGCCGTCGCGCCGATCTTCCGCCCGGGCCGTGACGTGGCGTGATCATCTTCCGGGCCGGTGGCCGTCTCCGGCGAGCGGCGCCCGCGATCTCTAGGATGGGCGGTCACGGCCCGCACGTCCGGGTGAGGGCATGTCTGTTCGGAGCGCTCGGAGGGGTTGTGATGTCGGTGGGGGCCCCGCGGTGAGCCCGCGGCTGTGGGCGGCCGGCGCGTTCGTCGTGCTCCTGGTGGCCCTGGCCGGGTTCGCGGCCGTCACCGTGCCGTGGCATCGTGCGACCGCTCCCCGCGCCGACCAGCTGGCCGCGCTCGGGCAGCTGCCCGCCGACCAGGTCGCCCGGTCCCGCGCCTTCCACGCCGAGCTGCGGCCCGCCTCCTACGGCGGCATGGTTCTCGGCCTGCTGGTGGCCCTGGCGCTCGGGCTGACCCCGCTCGGCGCGCGCCTGATCGAGCTGGCCGGCCGCCCGTTCGGCGACCACTGGCTGGCCCGGGCGGTCCTCGGCGGCCTGGCCGTCGCCCTGGTCGCCGAGGTGCTCAGCCTGCCGCTGGCCGCCTGGCGGCACACCGTCGTCGCGCGCTACGGCCTCTCCACCCAGACCTGGGCGGCCTGGTCCGTCGACCTGATCAAGTCGTTCGGCGTCGGCGTGGTGCTCGGCGCGATCGTGCTGGCCGGCTTCTTCACCGTCACCCACTTCGCGCCACGCTGGTGGTGGGCGATCGGCGCGGCCGGCGCCGCGGGGCTGGTCGTGCTGCTGTCGTTCGTGCTGCCGGTCGTCGTCGAGCCGATCTTCAACCGGTTCACCCCGATGCCCGGCGGCCCGCTCCGCGCCGAGCTGCTCGCCCTCGCCGAGCGTGACGGCGTCCCCGTCAAGGACGTGCTGGTCGCCGACGCGTCCCGGCGCACCCGGGCGGTCAACGCGTATGTCTCCGGGCTCGGCCCGACCCGCCGCATCGTCGTCTACGACACCATGCTGACCGAGGCCACTCCCGGCGAGGTCGTCTCGGTGGCCGCCCACGAGCTGGGCCATGCCAAGGATCAGGACGTGCTGACCGGCACGGTCCTGGGCGCGCTCGGCGCCGCGATCGCCGTGGTCGCCCTCTACCTGCTCGGCTCCTGGCAGTGGCTGCTGCGCCTGGCCGGCGTCGACTCGATCGCCGAGCCCCGCGCCATCGGCCTGCTGCTGGCCGTCACCACGGTGGCCGGCCTGGTCGCCGGCCCGGCCCAGTCGTTCGTGTCCCGCCGGGTCGAGGCCCGCGCCGACACGCACGCCCTCACCCTGACCGGCGACGCCGTGACGTTCGAGGCGATGCAGCGCCGCCTCGGCACCGTCAACCTGTCCGACCCCGACCCACCGTCCTGGGAGCACGCCTTGTTCGCCTCGCACCCGTCCACCGTGCAGCGGATGGCCGCCGCCCGAGCCTGGGCCAGGGGCGACCGTTGATGCCCGGTTCCCGCCGCACCGAAGGAGAGCGCTGATGGGGCGCACGCTGCTCGTCACGAACGACTTCCCGCCGCGGCCCGGCGGGATTCAGCAGTTCGTGCACAATCTGGCGGTTCGCCAGCCGGCCGGGTCGATCGTGGTCTACTCGTCGACCTGGCGGGGGGCCGCCGAGTTCGACGCCGAGCAGTCCTTCGAGGTGGTGCGGGAGAGCACCGGCCTCCTGCTGCCCACACCCGCGGTCGCCCGGCGCGCCGCCGAGTTGGCCCGCGCCCACGACTGCGACAGCGTCCTCTTCGGCGCGGCCGCCCCGCTCGGTCTCCTGGCCCACGGCCTGCGCCGCAACGCCGGCATCGAGCGCGCCGTCGGCATCACCCACGGCCACGAGATCGGCTGGGCCGCCCTGCCCGGCGCCCGTGGCCTGCTCCGGCGGATCGCCCGCGGCAACGACGTCATCACCTACCTCGGCGAGTATCAGCGCACCCGCCTCGACAAGGCCCTGCACGGCCTCACCGACCTGCGCCGGCTGGCCCCCGGCGTCGACGTCGACACGTTCCATCCCGGTGTGGACGGTTCGGCGGTCCGCGAGCGGCACGGCCTGACCGGCCGCCCGGTGGTCGTCTGTGTCTCCCGCCTGGTCCCGCGCAAGGGCCAGGACATGCTGATCCGCGCCCTGCCGGAGATCCGCCGCCGGGTCCCCGGCGCCGCGCTGCTGCTGGTCAGCGGAGGCCCCTACCGCAAGACGCTGGAGCGGCTCGCCCGGGAGAACAACGTCGAGTCCGATGTGGTCTTCACCGGCTCCGTCCCGTGGGCCGAGTTGCCCGAGCACTACGCGGCCGGCGACGTCTACGCCATGCCGTGCCGTACCCGGGCCGCCGGTCTCGATGTCGAAGGCCTCGGCATCGTCTACCTCGAAGCCTCCGCGACCGGCCTGCCGGTGGTCGGCGGCGACTCGGGCGGCGCCCCCGACGCGGTCCGTGAGGGCGAGACCGGCTACGTGGTCGGCGGTTCCGACGTTCCCGCCATCGCCGCCCGGGTGGCCGAACTCCTCGCCGACCCGGCCAAGGCGAAGGCGATGGGCGCGGCCGGCCGCGCCTGGGTGGAGGAGGAGTGGCGCTGGGAGGCCCAGGCGGCCCGGCTCACCGACCTGCTGACCGCCCGCTGACGCCAGGGGGAGGACCCGCGCGGGCCGGGGTGACCCCACGCGCGGACGCCTGGGCGACCTGACGTGCGGCGCCCGGGCCGGCGCCACGGCGACTTTCCGGGCATGAGGCACGCCTGCCGTGGGCTCAACAGCCGCCCTGTCATCACTCGCTGTATCTGTCCCCGCCGGTCACAGACCGCTCGGTTCGGGGCGCGCGCCGCGGACCGGCAATCCGAGAGGGTTTCTCGAACAGCCCACGGCACCCTGGCCCGGAAGGGCAGGATCGGCCTGTTGACCATGCCTTTTCGGTTGGGGGCGGTTGTGGGCAGAGCCAGATTCGGTCGCGCCGCGGTGGCGGTTCTGACGCTTGTAGGGATGTTGTTCGTCACCCCGGAACCGGTGTGGTCCTCACCCTCGGTCAACGGCATGACGCCGATCGCGTCATCCGACGCCACGTTGAGCAACCTGGTGCCGAGTGGCGGCGGGGTGTCGGGGCTGGGGCCGTCGTTCGACCCGGGCAACCACTACTACCAGGCCATGACCAACACCGCTGAGGTGCTGCTGACGCCGACGCCGGCCGAGGGCGGTTCGACGGTCGCGGTGAAGCTGAACGGCGCCGCGCAGGCCCTGACGAACGGCGCTGCCGACCTGGACCTCGAGCGTGGCCGTAACGAGGTCCTGATCACCGTCACCGCACCGAACGGGGTCGCGACCGAGGAGTACCACGTCGCGGTCTGGCTGGGGCTGGTGCCGGTGCCCACGATCGTGTCGGTGTCGAATCCGTCGGCGACGGTCCACGGTGGGAGCCGCTCGGTCGTGACGGTCCGGGACGGCACGCCGCCTCCCTGGCCCACCTGTTTCAACCCACGGGTGGAGGTCGCCAACGAGCTGGGCGACGACTCGGGCGACGTCGAGAGCACGATCATCGACCCGGACAGCGGCCTGACCCGGATCGTGGTGGAGATGCCGGACGTCGACCAGGCGGGCGTCTACGACCTGCGGGTGCTCAACCAGTGCCAGTCCGGCAACTCGGTGGCGATCTCGGAGAAGGCGATCACCTACGTCGACGACTTCCCGGTGACCGGTGTCGAGGCCCCGGAGCCGCTGACGGCGGGCAAGGTGATCAAGTTCCACGGCAAGAACGTGACCAACATGGCCGACGACGTCGAGTACTGGGTCGCGAACGCGGACGGCAGCAAGATCATCGAGATGGAGCCGTACGAGTACTGGGCCGGCGACGACACCGCCGCGGTGATGCTCGAGTACCGCAGCTGGGGTGACGTCTACCTCGGTGACGGCAAGCGGTATCTACGGGTCGGCCACTGCGAGAACAGCGTCGGCGACGCGGACTGCCGGATCTTCTTCTCCAAGGAGGTCGACTGGGTCGCCCCGGCGCCGGTCGACGTGTCGTTCTCGCCCTCGTCCGGCCCGGTCGCGGGCGGCACCAAGATCCGGATGCGGGGCCGGTTCCTCGTCTCCAGCCGGGGCAACCTGGAGATCAAGGTCGGCGGCAACACTGTCGACTCGTTCCAGACGATCAACAACGCGGACTGGGAGGACGAGGAGTACCCGGACCTCTGGAGCAACGGCTACGACGTCGTCGAGTTCCTGACCCCGCCCGCGACGCTGCCGGGAGCGGTGCCGATCACGGCGACCACCCGGTTCGGGGCGACGGCGGCGCGGGGCACCTTCACCTACGGCGCGCGACCCGAGATCACCACGATCAGCCCGGCCACCGTCGCCGACAGCGGCGGCTCGGTGATCACCCTGACCGGCACCGGTTTCGGCACGAGCGGCCGGCCGTCGGTCATCATCAACGGCGTCAAGTCGCCGTACGTCACCCGCGTCGGCAGCACGAGGGCCTACGCCGTGGTGCCCCCGTCGAACGACACCGGCCCGGTCGACGTGCAGGTCGTGTCACCGCAGGGCGGCGGCACCTCGGGCGCAAGGCCGCTGACGCTCGCCGCGCCGTCGACGCTGCCGTCGATCACCACGATCCGTCCCACGACGGCGAAGCCGGGTGACTCGGTCACGATCACCGGCACGAACTTCGGGACGGCCGGCACGGTCGGGGTCGCCGTCGGTGACGTCTGGGCCCGGGTGACCGCGTCCACCGCCACCTCCGTGACCTTCGACGTCCCGGTCGTGGACACCCCCGGTCCGCAGGCCGTGCTGGTCGGGGCGACCACCGGCGCGGTCGCCGAGCCGAGTGGGCTGACCGTTCTCCCGCAGCCCGCGATCAGCAGCGTGTCGCCGGGCGCCATCCCGTCGTACGCCACGGGCAGCGCCGCCAAGGTCACGCTCACCGGCGTCGGTTTCGGCGCCACCGGCAAGGTGAAGGTGGGCGCCGCCGCCGCGGTGTCCTACACCGCGGCCGGAGGCGGCACCAGCATCGCCGACGTCGTCGTGCCGACCGCGGTGGCCGGTTCCCTGCCGGTCGTCGTGACCCCGGCCGGGTCGACCGAGGGGATCCGCTCCACGGTCCGGGTGACCGCGCCGACCTTGACCTACGTCGGTGGTGACCCCCACGAGGAGATCTTCGAGGAGGTCAATCTCGACGACGACGACCGCGGCGCGATCCTGGAGTCGCCGGTCACCGGCGGCGCCCGGATGCGGCTGGAGGGCACCGGCTTCGGCTCGTCGGGCACGGTCAAGGTGGGCCGGGCCACGGTGACCCCGATCTCGTACTCGGACACCGCGATCGTCCTCCGGGTGCCGGCGCACGCTGTCGGCACCGAGTCGGTGACGGTGGCGCCCGGCGGCGGCGCGGTGACGGTGTCCCGCCCGCTGGCGGTGCGCTACGTCGCCGCGATCGTACGGCCGTCGATCGTGCGGATCGTCTCGGCCACGGACCTCGGGCACCCGACCCGCAGCGACTTCGACCCCGGCCCCGACCTCGACGACACGTTCACCCTGGTCGGCACCGATCTGATCGGCACGTCCGCGGCCAAGACCCGGATCGTCGTCTCGGACTTCTGGGGCGACAATCCGATCCCGGTGACGCCGAGGACCGTGACGGCCACGTCGGTCACGTTCTCCGCCCCGCGGACCGTCCAGTCGGGCGGGTGGAAACGGGTCACCGTGATCACCGATGTCGGCAGCGCGTACGCCCAGCACGGCATCAACTACCTGCAGCAGGGCCTGACCCTGAGCGCCAGCGCGACCTCCGGCTCGTGCCTGCGCCAGCCGCAGCCCGCCGGCGGTGGGGTGACGCACGCCCCGGCAGCCGTGACCATCACCAACTCCGGAACGGCCTTCGGCTCCACCGGCACCGTGACCATCGACGGGGTGGCCGTCACGCCGGACACCTACACGAACGCGAGCATCACCTTCGACATGGGTGACCTGACGTCGAACCTGAGCAGCCCGTGGGGCGGCAAGACGATCCTGATCACACCCACCGACAACACGCTGCCCGCGCAGAAGGTCGGGTTCACCTGCATCGTGCCGGTCTCGGCCGCGACCACTGTCAACGGGGGCACCGTCCCGGTGACCGTCGACGCCGGCGCCTCGTTCACGATGGGCTACACCACCGGCGGCTTCATCAGCCCCGACACGCTGACCGTCGCGAACCCGGGCGGATACGAGTACGTCACCGCCGTCCAGTACGCCGACACCGGTTTCACCAGCGGAGTGAAGGCAGGGGTGCCGGCCGCGGCGGGCGACTACTTCATCCGGGTGGCGCGTTCCCGGGCCACCTACGCCGGCGACCGTTACCGGTTCACCGCCGATCCCGAGCCGGTCCGCGTGACCATCACCGGCAAGGCGATCACCCTCACCCCGCAGTCGGCGAACGGCCCGAGCTTCGTCTACAAGGGCAGGCTCACCGGCGGCGCGGCCGGCAGCGCCGCCGACGTGACGTACACCGTCCAGTCGTCGGTCACCCCGGACCGGATCACCGGCCTGGTGTGGGAGTACCGCAACTCCTCGTGCGACGGGCTCGGCATCGACCAGGGCTGGACCGAGGGGATCCCGCAGAACGTGGCGCGCGAGTCGGACTCGTGCGGTGGCGACCCCACCCAGCTCGCGGCCTGGGACGTACGCGTCAAGTCCTTCGAGATGAAGGCGAGCGGCGTCGACCGCTCCGGCCTGTACCTCGCGACCAGGCCGACGGTCCGGTTCGCGATCACACCCAAACCGGTGACGGTCGCGGCGGTCCGCGCCGATCGCGTCTACGACGGCACCACCACGGCACGCCTGACCGGGTTCAGCCTGACCGGAACCGTCCCGGGTGACGATCTCGGCCTGACCGGGGACTCCGGTGGGGGCACGTTCGCGACGCCGGCGGCCGGTGTGAACAAGACCGTCACCCTCGGCGCCGACATCACCCTGTCCGGCGGCGCGGCGGGCAACTACGCGTTGTCGGATCCGCGTCCCGCGGTGGTCGGCACGATCAGCAAGGCCGACGCGACCCTGGGCCTGGCGGTGGACCGGGCAGCGGTGCTGCTGTCGCAGGGCACTCCGGTCACCGTGACCGCGGACGTTCGCGACACCCGTACCGGGCAGGCCCCGGACGGCATGGCGGGCGTGGCCCCGGTGATGCCGGCCTCGGAGACCCCCGACGTCTGCACGGTGGGGATGCCGACCGTCACCGTGCTCACGGCCGGGTGGATCGCCACCCCGATCGGGCCCGGCACGTGTGTGATCAGCGGCCAGCAGGCGGCCTCCACCAACTACAACGCGTCCCGGGCGGTGAGCGACAACACCTCGACCGTCGAGTACGCCGAGTTCCAGGTGTTCGCCGCCGCGCAGACGATCTCCGTCATCGCCGACGACCTGATCGTGGCCGAGGGCGACCAGGTCATCCCGACGGCGCAGTTCACCGGCCTGTTCGACGGCGACGAGATCAGCAACGTGCCGTTCGAGTACTTCCGGGGCGCCACTCCGCTCGGGTCGACGGCGCCCACCGAGCCGGGCACCTACCGGATCGTCCCGGCCGGCGGCACCCTCGCCGCCGCGAACAACAGCGCCTACACCAACCCGTCGAGCTTCCGCGCGGTGGCCGGCTCACTGGTCATCACGCCGAGGCCACCGGCCGTCACCAAGCTGGTCCCGTCGTCCGGTTACGTCTCCGGCGGCACGCTGGTCACGGTCACCGGTGAACGGCTCGACACGGTGCGGTCGCTGCGCATCGGCGACACCACGCTCCGGGCCGGCGAGTTCCAGGCCAACGAGGCCGGTACGGAGCTGACGTTCCGTACCCCGCGGGTCCCGGAGCCCGTCATCGTGACGATCACCTTCGTCGCGGGCACCGCCGAGACCGAGGAGACCTACAACTACCTGGCCGATCCCGAGCCGTCACCGTCGCCCTCGCCGACACCGCAGGTCCCGTTCGAGCCCGAGCCCAGCCCGTCGCCGTCGGAGTCGCCGAGTCCGTCGCCCTCCGGGTCCGAGAGCCCGTCGCCGTCACCGTCGGTCTCGCTCACCCCGTCCCCGTCCCCGTCGGCGTCGAGTTCGCCCACCCCGGCCCCGTCCCCGACACCGTCGCAGACGCCGGCCCCGAGCCCGACCCCGCAGCCGACGGAGAACCCGCAGCCGACAGGTCCGGTGCAGCTGAACCTGAGTCTCGAACTCGAGGCCGACTCGAAGCTGGTCGGAGCCAACGCGACGATGACCGGTGGCGGTCTCAAGCCCGCGTCCGACTACGTGCTCACGATGAACTCCGAGCCGGTGGTGATCGCCAGCGGCAAGACCGACGCGGCGGGCGACTTCCGGGCGCTGATCACCATGCCGGGCAAGGCGTGTGTGGCCGGCGGCCTGCACGAGCTGGTCCTGACCGGCACGGCGCCGGACGGCACGACAGTACGCGACAGCAACTGGGTCGTCCTCGACGACACGTGCACGGCCAGCACCGGCTCCGGCACGAAGCCGCCTAAGGACTTCACCGTGCCGCTGGGGTGGTTCATCTTCCCGTACCAGTCGGCGCATCTGAGCCCGAAAGCGAAGAAGACGATCCGGCAGTCGGTCAGCGCGATGCGCGGCGCCAAGCTGATCACCATCACCGGCTACACGCAGACCAAGAAGAAGTCGAAGGCCGCGAAGAAGGCCAACCGGATCCTGGCGCTGAAGCGGGCGAAGGCGGTTCGCGACTACCTGCGGAAGCTGAAGGTGCGCACGACGATCAAGACGGTCGGCGCCGGCGGCGTCAACCCGGTCGATGAACACAACCAGAAACTGAACCGGCGGGTCACCATCCGGGTCCGCTACTGATCGACCCGGACCACCACGCGGGAGGCTCCGGCCGGGACACGGCCGGAGCCTCCCGGCGTTCCGCGAGGGATGCGTGAATACGTGAATGAGCGGGCGAGCGGGTGGACGGCCCGCCGGGCACGGCGTAGGAACGGAGACGGGGCCTTCCGGTACGCGATCCGCCGTGCCGAAGGCAGACCGAGAGGTGGCCGTCGATGCCCGATCCCGCCCCCGAGACCCCCGAAGAAGCCCCCGAGGACGGTGTAGCGGTCGCGGCGGAGGGCATGCTCGCCGCACAGGACGACGGGGAGCTGGAGCTGCCCTACTGGCTGACCAGCACCGAGGAGGCGGCCAACACCACGTTCCGGCAGATGGTGCGGCGGCTGCCGGCGCTGCTGCGGGAGGCCTGGCTGCTCGGCTGGCGGGCCAGCCGGCGGACCACCGTGGCGGTGCTGCTCCTGCAGGTGGCCGCGGGCGGGGCGGCCGCGGTGGGCCTGATCAGCGTGGTCGGCGTGCTGGACGGGTTGCTGCTGGCGGGGCCGACTCCGGAACGGGTGCGGGCGGCCGTACCCTCGCTGCTGCTCTTGATCGTCGCTCTTGCCGTGCGGGGTCTGCTGGCGTCGGCGGCCACGGCGGCACACGGCCGGCTGTCACCGATGGTCTACGAGGCCGCCGAGATGCGGCTGATGGATCTGACGACACGGGTGGATCTGGCCACCTTCGACGATCCGTCCTGGCGCGACGCCATGGAGCGGGCCCGGGACCGGGGGATCTCCGCCGCGCAGCAGGTGGTCGACCACGGCATCGAGGTGCTGACCCACCTGGTGGGGCTGGCCGCGGCGGCGGGTGTGCTGGCGGTGCTGCATCCGGCGCTGCTGCCGATGCTGGTGCTCGCGGTGGCGCCGACGGCGTGGGCCGCGGTGCGCTCGGCGAAGCTGGGGTACCGCAGCAAGCTGCGGCTGATCGCCGTCTGGCGACGGCAGCGGATGCTCGCCTACCTGCTGGCGGCACGGGAGCCGGCCGCCGAGTTACGAGCCTTCACGGTACGGCGATTCCTGCTCACCGAGGTCGGGAGGCTGCTGCGGATCTCCACCCTGGAGGAGATCCGGGTGATCGGGCGGGTCGTCCGGACCAACCTGGCCGGGCAGGCGCTGAGCGGGCTGGCGACCGGTCTGGCGTACCTCATGCTGTTCTGGCTGTTGTGGACCGGCCGCATGGAGCTGGCCGCCGCGGGCGCCGCCGCCTATGCGATCAACCTGGGCATCGGCAAGCTCTCCGAGCTGGCGTTCACCGCGAACCGGGTCTACGAGCAGGGTCTCTACTTCGCGGACTTCCAGGGCTTCTGCGAGATGTCCTGGGCGCGGGCCGAACCCGAGCCGGCGGCCGACGCGCCCACCGCGTTCCGGGAGATCCGGCTCGACGGGGTGACCTTCAGCTATCCGGACGCCGAGCGGCCCGCCGTGAACGGGGTGGCCATGACGCTGCGGCGCGGGCAGATCGTCGCGCTGGTCGGCGAGAACGGATCGGGCAAATCGACGCTGGCGGCCGTGCTGGCCGGCCTCTACCGGCCGCAGAAGGGCACCGTCACCTGGGACGGGGTGGACGTGTCCCGATTCGGCCCGGAGCGGATGCGGGAACGCGTGGCGGTCGTCATGCAGGAGCCGACCCGATGGCCGCTGTCGGCCCGGCTCAACATCGCGATCGGGCGCCACGACCGGCCCGCGACCCTCGCCGCGGTGCAGGAGTCGGCGCGGGCCGGCGACGCGCACGAGTTCGTCGTCGAGCTGCCCCGCCAGTACGAGACGCTGCTCTCCCGCCACTTCACCGACGGCGCCGACCTGTCCGGCGGGCAGTGGCAGCGGCTCGCCGTGAGCCGCGCGTTCCACCGCGACGCGCCCCTGCTGATCTGCGACGAACCAACCGCCAACCTCGACGCGCGGGCCGAGCACGAGGTCTACCGCCGGCTCCGCGACCTGGCCGCCGGCCGGACCGTCGTGCTGATCACCCACCGGATGGCGAGCGTCCGCGAGGCCGACCGGATCTACGTCCTCGATCACGGCGCGATCGTCGAGGAGGGCGACCACGAGGAGCTGATGGCCGCCGCCGGACTGTATGCGCAGTTGTTCACGCTCCAGGCCGACGCCTACCGCACGGCCTGACCGCGGGGTGGCCGATGCGTCGCCCACGAGCAAAGATCAAGACATGCCCGATGCGGTACGGCTGGAGCCGGCCCTCCTGGCGCGGCTCGGCGTCGCGCCCGCCACGGTGACCCTGCTGCAGTTCTCCAGCGCGTTCTGCGCCCCGTGCCGAGCGGTGCGCCGGATCAGCACCGAGGTCGCCACCCTGCTGCCGGCCGTCCAGCACGTCGAGGTGGACGCCGAGAGCCACCTGGCCGAGGTCCGCGAACTCGGCATCCGGCGTACCCCCACCCTCCTGATCATCGACACCGAGGGCCGAGAGGTCCGCCGGGCCACCGGGGTCCCGGCGAAGCCTCACCTGATCGCCGCCCTGGCAGCCCTCCTCCCCACCCCCTGAACCCGCCGTTCCCCACGCGCGGTGGGAAACGGCAGGGAAGTCATGCCGGTGGGCCTCGACCCGCCCAGCGGTCATGAGTGGGCACGGACCCTGGGGTCCGTTTCGGAATGCGACCGGGGCTACGGCGTGGCCCAGCCGACGCCTGACGTCAGCCATCGCCTGGACCTCGCCTCGCACTCGGCCGCATTCCGAAACGGACCCTAGCCGCGGTGCGGGTCCGAGGTCAGTGCCACGGCCGGTGTCGGGTCGGCGGCCGGGAAATCCGGGTGGAGTGCGGCGGAGCCCGATTCGGCTGCGGGGTAGCCCGCGGCCAGGGAGGCGTCCGGGTCGTCGGGGGCGTCCGGGTCGTCGGCGGGTCGCCCGGTCCGGGTCAGGCGGCGGGAACCCGGCGCCGCCAGCATCGCGATCGCGGCGATGAGCAACACGCAGGCGCACGCCGTCAGGACGGGGTCGACGCCGAACCGGTCGGCGAGCGGGGCGGCCATCATGTTGCCGGCCGGCATGGCCAGGAACGAGGCCATGTAGTCCCAGGAGGCGACCCGGCCGAGGAAGCGGTGCGGCACGTTCTCCTGCAGGGACGTGTCCCAGGCGACGTCGTAGAAGAGCAGGCCGGCGTAGCCGATCACGGCGCCGATCATGATGGTGGCGAGGGTGCCGGGCCAGACGTAGGAGAGCGCCCACACCGACATCAGCGGCAGGGCCAGCAGGCCGGCCAGGAGCAGCCGCCGGGGACGGTATCGCATGCCGATCGCCGAGCCGATCACGCCGCCCAGGCCTTCGGCGGCGGCGATCCAGCCGATCGCGTGGGGGCCGCCGAGCCGCTCCATCGCGACGATCGGCACGAGGATCAGGATGACGCCGTTGGCGATGTGGTAAGTCGTGGCGCCGAGCAGGTTCGCGAGGAGCCAGTCGCGGCTGCGGATCTCGCGGAGTCCGGCGGAGAGTTCACCGAGCATGGGGGTACGAGGGCCGCGCGGGGCCCGTACCCCGATCATCGCGGCGGCGACCAGGGAGGCGAGGAAGCTGACCGCGTTGATGGTGAAGCCGGTCGGCGCGCCGAAGGCGGCGACGGTGATGCCGGCGGTGGCGGGACCGGCGATGCCGCACGCGGACTGCAGCAGACTGAGGGTGGCGTTGGCCCTCTGCCGGTCCTCGGCCGGGACGAGCAGGGGTTTGAGCGAGCTCATGGCGGGGCTGAAGAAGCTGCCGGCGCCGGCCGAGACGACGGTGAGCGCGCAGAGCAGCGTCAGGTGGTAGCCACCGGTGGCGAACATGGCGGCGATGCCGGCGGTGGCGGCGAAGCGGATCAGGTCGGAGGCGACCATGACCCGCTGGGGTTGGAGCCGGTCGGCCCAGATGCCGCCGAAGAGGGTACCGGCGAGCAGCGTGAGGATGTTCGTCGCCATGACGAGGCCGAGGTCGCGTGCGCCGTGGGCGCCGCCTCCGGTGGTGATGACGGCGACGGCGAGGGCGACGGTCTGGAAGGCGTTGCCGAGCCAGGAGAGGCCCTGGCCGATGGCGAGCAGCCGGAAGTCACGGGTCATGGTCGCCGAGACTAGTTCACCGTCTAACTATCGGCAATCTAATAGTTAGAGGCGTGGCACACTTGGTGCTCATGGAGGACAGCGTGGACGAGCACGTGGCCCGGTGGTCGAGTTTCTGGAAGAACGAGCCGGCCTTCGCGCCCGAGGTCGAGGGCGCACTGGTGCGGATGAAGCACATCCAGCGGTGGATCGACCGGGCCGACCTGGCGATCTTCAACGAGGGGTTCACCGTCCAGGACTACAAGACGCTGCACGTGCTGATGGTCCAGCCGTGGCCGACCGAGGCGACCCCGGCGCAGCTGGCCGAAGCGGCGAACGTGACGCGGGCGGCGATGACCAGCCGGCTCGACCGGCTGGACGAAGCGGGGCTGATCACGCGCCAGATGGACGGCGTCGACCGGCGCCGGGTGATCGTCAAGCCCACGCAGAAGGGCCGGGAGATGTGGAGCAAATACATCTTCAAGGGCATGGCGGTCGATCAGCGGGCCCTCGGCGCGCTCGGCCATGACGAGTTGAAGCAGCTCAACGACCTGCTGCGGAAGGTCCTGCTCGCCCTGGAGGAGTGACGGCCGCCCCCGTGCGGCTCACCCGGCTCGCGGGCTCACCTTCCTGGCCGTCTCCGCCGTGGGTCACCTCATCGGTGGGACCGCAGCCACCATCGCGGCGGCAGCTTCTCGGGCTGCTCGCCGCGTTTCTCGACGCAGCCTCCGGGCTCTGCCGGCGCTACGCGGCTTATATCCTGATTCGGCGTCCGAAATACAGAAACGCCGAATCTGTCGAGGATGTCTAGAACTTGGGAGCGTCCGGCGCTTCCAGCAGACCCAGCCGGAGCGCGGTCATGAGCGCTTGCGCCCGGTTGGCCGCACCCAGCTTCTCGTAGAGCTTCGAGATGTGGGTCTTCGCCGTCGACTCCGACACGAACAACTGCTTGGCGATGCCGGCGACACTCATGCCGTCGGCGAGCAGCCGCAGCACCTGACCCTCGCGGGGCGAGAGCTGCGGGCCGGACGGGGCGAGACGGCGCTTCATGGCCTCGGCCAGATCGGCCGCGGTGAACGCGCTGGGCGCCGACGCGGCGTGCCGGGCGGCCGCCACGACCTCGTCCGCCGGGGCCGTCTTGGGCACGAACGCGCTGGCCCCGGCCTCGAGAGCGCCGAAGAGCTGATCGTCGCCCGCATACATGGTCAGGACCACGATGCCCATGTTCGCGTTGTTCTTCCGCAGGGCGCGGGTGGCCTCCAGGCCACTGCCGTCGGGCAGGCGCAGGTCCATGATCACGACATCCGGCTGCAGGGCGCCGGCCTGGCGCACCGCCTCCGCCGCCGTGGCGGCCTCGCCGACGACCTCGAACTGACGGTCGCGCTCGAATGCGTGTCGCAGCCCCTTACGGATCAGGTCGTGATCGTCGACAAGGAGGACCTTGGTGCGCGTCGTCGGCGCAGGACTGGTCGACATGCTCGGGTTACTCCCCTTCTGGAGCTGAAACGCTATCCCGCACGCTATCGCGCCGAGGCGGTGTTCCGAGCACTACAGCGACGGTTGTCCCGCTGGGGTGTCGCGGCGTGATCCGGAGACGGCCTCGGATGCGTTCGGCACGTTCCGCCATGATGGTAAGGCCGTAACGGCCGTCAGGTCGCGTGTCCGCGAACCCCTTGCCGTCGTCGGACACCTCGATCTCCGCATACGGCGGGTCGACGGTGCAGGTCACCCACAGGTTCGACGCGCCGGCGTGCTTGCGCGCGTTGGTGATCGCCTCCTGGGCGATCCGCAGCAGCTCGGCCTCGGTCGCGGCCGGCAGCCGGGCCGTCGACTCGTCGAAGGTGAAGTGCACCCGTAGCCCGGCGCTGGTGCCCAGGGTCCGCGCATACTCCGCGATGGCCGCGGCCAGGCCGCCGTTGCGGTCGACCTCGGAGCGCAGCTCGAACAGGCTCAGCCGCAGCTCGGTGATCACCCGGGTCACCTCGGCCCGCAGCGTGCGCAACTCCTCGGCGGTCTCCTCGGCGCCCTCCGGCAGCGTCGCCTGCGCGTTGTCGATGCCGTAGCCGACCATCACCAGCTCCTGCGCCACGCCGTCGTGGATCTCCCGCGCCAGGCGCTGGCGCTCCTCGTTGGTGGCCAGCGAGCGCACGTCGTCGAAGAGCAGGGCGGCCTCCAGCCGCAGCGAGGCCGGGCCGGTCACCTCGGTCACCGCCTGGACCACCGAGGACGGGTACGCCCCTGAGGCGTCCGTCTCCAGGATGACCAGCCCGATCGTCCGCACCCCGGCGACCAGTGGCACCACCAGCGAGGACACGTCGCCCCCCTGGTGGCTGCGCGCCTGGGAGCGGCTCGCCGTCTGTGGCTGCTGGGTGGCCCACGCGTCGGCGATGCCCGAGTCGGCGTCGAGCGTGGTCTCCCAGTCGACCCGCTCGGCCCCGGTCTGCGCGAGCACCACCAGCCGCCCGCCGCCGCTGGCCGACAGCACCGCCGCCCGGTGGCCCGGAGCGACCACTCGCAGCTCCTCGAGCAGGTGCTCGGAGATGCCGCCCGGGTCGAGGGTGGCGCCCGGCAGCGAGCGGGCCACGCTGCGCAACTGGGTCAGCAGCCGGGTGGCCTCCGCGTAGGGCTGCGGGGTCGGGTCGGGTGGCTGCAGCAACTGCCGCATCGTCTCGGTGGCGAACGTGATGATCGCGCCCTGCACCAGCCACTGGGCGCAGACCGCGTAGTAGCCCTGGTCCATGGTGCGGAACGCGAACCCGCTGACCGCCATGGTGACGGCCGCCGCGCCGAGCAGCGCGATGCCCTCGGTCTGGCGGCGCCGCAGGGCCGCGGTGAGCAGCGGCACGGCGAGATAGGGCAGCACCGCCTCGGAGCCGAAGCCCCCGTTCACCCGCCCGATGGCGTCGGCCGCGTGCGCGACCGAGCCGGCCGCCAGGCAGGCCACCACGACCTCGCCGAAGCGCCCGAGCGGAGCCAGCACGGCGTGGCCGCGGGCCAGGAAGGAGGGCGCCGCCGCGACCGCCAGGAGGGCGATCCAGGCGAGCTGGGCGACACTGCCGGTGACGGCGTAGGTCAGGGCGGCGACCAGCACGAGCATGACGGCACGGGCCGCGGCTTCGGCCGGGCGAATGCGCGCGGGACCACTGGCGAGGGCTGGCACGTGACGGATGGTAGCGGGAGGGACCGACATCGGCTCGTCGGTGCGCTGCCCGGCCGGGTGTCACGTGTGCGACGGACCCCGTGCGGGCGCCGCCCCGGCCGCGCGATCCGTCGTGCCCGGCGGGTAGCCTCGCGGTCATGGCGGACACCTCGACACAGTCGATTCAGGTCCATGCGCCCCTGGCCCGGGTCGCGGCGGTGATCTGCGACTTCGCGCGCTATCCGGAGTGGGCGGAGTCGATAAAGCGGGTGGAGGTCCTCGAGGAGTACGAGGACGGTTACGCCGCGCAGGTGCGGTTCCAGATCGACGCGACGGTGCTGATCGACGAGTACACGTTGGAGTACGCGTACGCCGACGATCTGTCCCGGATCGAGTGGAGCCTGGTCGAGCCGTCTAAGACGCAGCGCTCCCAGGAGGGCTCCTATGACCTGGTGGAGACCGCCGGCGGGGAGACCACCGTGACGTACACCCTTGCGGTGGATCTCGCGATCGGAATGCTGGGGATGTTCCGCCGCAAGGCCGAGAAAATGATCATGGATACGGCGCTGAAGGAGCTCAAGCGCCGCGTCGAGAGCCTGCCCGCGGCCTGAGCCGCCGGCCGAGGGGAGCGGAGATGCCCGGTTCAGCTCGGGAGGAGGCCGAGCGGCTCGTCGCGGCGATCCTCGCCCGGACCTCGGCGGGTGGTCACACGTCCGGGGACGGATTCGGCCTCCTGGGTGAGTCGGTCGCCGGCCTGATCGGTGTGCTCGGCCGCGACGACCTGTCCACCGGCAGCGCCGAGTGCTGCGTCTGCCCGGTCTGCAAGGCGATCGCGGCGGTGCGCGACCCCAGCCCAGAGACCGCCGAGCGGCTCGCCGCCAGCGCCGGCGAGATCGCCAGCGGGGTGGCCGGGCTGATGCGCGCCTTCTCCTCGATGACCGCCGAGCGTCCCCGTCCGCCGGCGCCGCGCAGCCGTCCCGCGCCCGCCGCACCGGACCGGGCCTGGGCCGCCGCGACCCACGTCGACGACGAGCCACCCGCGCCCGACGCCGGCGGCGATCCCTGGGCGGCGGCCAGCGCCGCCGACGCCCGTGCGGCCGCCGAGGCGGCCCGGGCCCGCGCGGCCGCGGCCGAGGAGGCGGTGGCCCGGGCGGTCGAGCAGGCCAAGGCCCGTGCGGCCGGGACTTCCGGCCATGGGGGTCAGCGGCCGCCCGCGGGAGCATCTCGGGGGAGCGGCGACGGCGGCTCCCGGGCAGGTGGCGACGTGTGGGCCATGGCCACGGCTACGACGACGGCTCCGGCTTCGGCGTCCGCCACGCCTTCGGCATCGGCTCCGGCTTCGGCGTCCGCCACGCCTTCGGCATCGGCTCCGGCATCGGTATCGGCTCCGCCTTCGGTATCGGCTCCGGCTTCGGTATCGGCTCCGGCTTCGGTATCGGCTTCGGTATCGGCTTCGGCTTCGGTATCGGCTTCGGCTTCGGTATCGGCTCCGGCATCGGAATCGGCTCCGGCATCGGAATCGGCCGAGACTTCGGCTTCGGCGTCCGCCGCGCCTCCGGCTCCTGCCGCGGCTCCGGCATCGGCCGCGGCTCCGGGCTCGGTGCCGGGTCCGGATTCCCGGCGGGGCGGGTCGGAGGTGGCCGCAGACGACGCCGCCGAACCCCGTAGCGTGGATCATGAGCTGGGCGCTTCGGCGTCCGAGGACCGTGAGCCGGGCCAGGGCGACGACGCCCGCCCCGGCGCCGCGGTGTAACTGTTTGCAGAGGGGACGGGCAGCGTGACGCTGACCATCGGAATCGACGTCGGCGGCACCAAGGTCGCCGGTGGTGTCGTCGACGAGCTGGGCAACGTGCTCGCGTCGAACCGGCGGCCGACGCCGGCGGACGATCCGGCCGGCACCCGGGACACGATCGTCGAGGTGGCCGCCGAGCTGGTGGAGCAGTACCCGCAGGCGACCGCGATCGGGATCGGCGCCGCCGCGTGGATCGACGCCACCGGCTCGACCGTGCTGTTCGCGCCGAACCTGGCGTGGCGTGACGAGCCGCTGCGCGACTACGTGAGCAAGGCGACCGGCCTGCCCGTCGTGCTGGACAACGACGCCAACGTGGCGGCCTGGGCGGAGTTCCGGTTCGGGGTCGGCAAGCAGGCCGAGTCGATGGTGATGATCACCGTGGGCACCGGCATCGGCGGCGCGATCGTGGTCAACGGCAACCTGTGGCGCGGCGCCAACGGCATCGCCGCGGAGCTGGGCCACATCCAGTCGGTGCCGGACGGGCATCCGTGCGGCTGCGGCCGGCTGGGCTGCCTGGAGCAGTATGCGAGCGGCAACGCCCTGGTCCGGTTCGGCCGGGCCGGCGCGCGGCAGGAGCCGGAGCGGGCCGGGAAACTGCTGGAGCTGGCCGGCGGCGACGCCCTGGCGATCACCGGCCGGCAGATCACCGAGGCGGCCCGGTCCGGGGACGGGGTCGCGATGGACGCCTTCGCCCAGGTCGGCTACTGGCTCGGGGTGGCGCTGGCCGACCTGGCGCAGAGCCTGGACCCGCAGATCATGGTGATCGGCGGCGGTGTGATCGACGCGGGGCCGCTGCTGATGGGGCCGCTCGAACGGACGTACCGCGATCAGCTCGCCAACCGGGACCGTTTCCCGGTGGCCGAGATCCACGCCGCCCGGATGGGCAACGCCGCCGGTGTGGTGGGCGCGGCCGACCTCGCCCGGCGCGGCTGAGGCGGCCGGGGATGTCCGGGGTTCCGCTGCGGGTGGTCAGCTACAACGTCCACGGGTTGCGGGACGATCGTGCGGCGCTCGGCGCCCTGGTCCGTGACCTGGCCCCGGACGTCCTCGTCGTGCAGGAGGCGCCACGCCGCTTCCGATGGCGGCAGAAATGCGCCGCGCTGGCCTCGGAGACCGGCCTGGTGGTGGCCGCCGGCGGGCTGCCGTCGCTGGGCAACCTACTGCTGGTCAGCCTGCGGGTGGCGGTCCGCCGTACCTGGTGCATGCGCTACCCGCTCACCCCGGGCCGGCACCTGCGGGGCGCCGTCTTCGCCGAGGGCGCGGTGCGGGGCGCCACGTTCACCGTCTCCGGCTCGCATCTGGCCACCGACGCCGCCGAGCGGCCGTCCCAGGCCCAGCACTGGAAGACGGAGCTGGACACGCTCAGCGGGCCGCTGATCGTGGCCGCCGACCTCAACGAGGGGCCGGGCGGCGGCGCCTGGCGGACGGTCGAGGACGGGCTGTCCGGCTCCGGCGACGACGTGGCCACCTTTCCGGCGGGCGCGCCCAGCCGGCGTATCGACGCGCTCTTCGTCAGCCCCGACGTGACCATCGAACGTTACGAGATCATCTCGACCGATCGGGCCCGCGTCGCGAGTGATCATCTACCGATCGTCGCGGACCTTTTGCTCCCTTCCTCCTAGGCTCGCCGTCTGCGAGGATCGCCGGGTGCAAGACTCCCCGGACCTCGGAGACCGTGGCGACGCCGTCTGCGTTGTCGGCGCCGGCGCCAGCGGCCTGACCGCCCTCAAGAACCTGCGTGAGCTGGGCTTCGCGGTCGACTGCTACGAGCGTGAGACCTCGGTCGGCGGCGCGTGGAACTGGCGGCACGACCGCAGCCCGGTCTATGCCGGCGCCCATCTGATCTCGTCCCGGCCGCTCACCGAGTTCCCCGACTTCCCGATGCCCGACACGTGGCCCGACTATCCGCACCACAGTCAGATGCTCGAGTATCTGGAGCGCTACGCGAAGCACTTCGGGCTGGGCGAGCACATCTGGTACGGCATGGAGGTCACGTCGATCGTCCCGGCCGGCGAGGGCCGCTGGGACGTGACGATCAAGTCGACCGGCGGCGGCACGTCCCGGGTGCAGCGCTACGCCGCCGTGGTGATCGCCAACGGGCACAACTGGGCGCCGGTCACGCCGGAGATCCCGGGCGACTTCGCCGGCCAGGTGATCCACGCGAGCGCGTACAAGGAGCCGTCCCGGCTGCGCAACCGCCGGGTGCTGGTGATCGGCGGCGGCAACACCGGCTGCGACATCGCGGTCGAGGCGGCCCAGCACGCGACCCGGGTGTGGCACTCGACGCGGCGCGGTTACTGGCACTTCCCGAAATACCTCGGCAACCGCCCGGCCGACCAGGTCTACCACCGCAGGGCCCCGGCGTGGCTGCGGGATCGCCGGCTGCGCCGTACCGCCGCGGATCTGACCCGGTGGGGTGTCGCCGCGCCGGACCACGCCCCGCTGGAGAGCCACCCGATCGTCAACGGCCTGCTGCCGCACTACCTAGGACACGGCCGGATCGAGGCGGTGCCGGACGTGACCCGCTACGACGGCGCGTCGGTGGAGCTGGCCGACGGCCGGCGGATCGAGCCGGAGCTGGTGATCACCGCGACCGGTTACCGCCCGCGGTTCGACTTCGTCGCCCCCGAGGTGCTCGACATCGACGCCGACGGCCGTCCCGACCTGCACCTGCACGCGTTCGCCCGCAAGCACCCGACGCTCGCCGTGGTCGGGCTGGTCCAGCCGAACGCCGGGCTGCTCCCGCTGGCGCACTGGCAGAGCGTCGCGGTGGCCCGCTGGCTGCGGCTGCGCGCCACCGCCCCGGAGAAGGCCGCCGAGGTGCAGAAGGAGGAGTCACAGCGCCCGCTGGCGTCCTGGTCGCGCCGGAAGGTCGTGCCGACGCAGCGGCACTGGTTCGAGGTCGACCACGTCGAGTACCTGAAGGCCGTGGAGAGCCTGCTGCACCGCATGGAGTCGAGCAAGTGAGCGAGTTGCTGCGTTTCGAGGACTGGTCGGACCCGGTGCCGGCGGCCGAGCGGGAGGTCGTCTCCCAGCTGCCCGACGACGACCGGGGCCGTCCGCCGCTGCTGTTCGTGCCCGGCCTGGGTCACGGCGCCTGGGCGTTCGCCGAGCACTGGATCGGGCACGCCGCGGGCCGTGGTTTCCCGGCCCACGCGGTCAACCCGCGTCCCGGTGGCGACCTGCGGGCCCAGGCGCACGACGTGGTGCAGACGGCGGCGTCGCTGCCGCGCCAGGCCGTGCTGATCGGCCACGGCACCGGGAGCCGCGTGGTGGCCCGCGCGCTGGGCCGTTACCCGGCCCGGGCGGCGGTCCTGATCGCCCCGGTGCTGGACGGCTGGGCGGCCCTGGGCGCCGCGCTGCGCAGCAACCCGGCCGGGACCGTGCCGGCCCTGTTCGGCGGGCGGCTCACCTTCTCCGGGCGGCAGCTGTTCGGGCCGGACCTCCCGGCCGAGGAGGCGGCCGCGCACCTGGAGCGGATCGGCGCCCGGCCGCGGGCCGAGCTGTTCTCCCGGGACACGCTGCCGGAGCCGGTCGGCGGGCCGCCCACGCTGGTGGTGGGCAGCCCCGACGACCGGGTGGTGCCGCGGCAGGCCCTGGACCGGGCGGCCGCCCGGTACGGCGGCGCGCCGCTGCTCTTCCCCGGCATGGGGCACTACCTGATGCTGGAGACGAGCTGGGCCGAGCCGATCGACGCGATCCTGGACTGGCTGGACAAGGAGTTACCGCCGGCGGGCTGACGGGGGCAGCCGCTCGGCGAGCCGGCCGGTGTGGTCCAGCGCGGTCAGGTAGGCGCGCGCCCACGCCATGATGTCGTGCCGGGCCAGGTGCCGCCGCATGGCCGTCATCCGGGCGGTCAGGTCGGCGCTGTCCGCCTCCATGGCCTGCAGCAGGGTCGCCTTGAGCCCGTCCACGTCGTGCGGGTTCACCAGGAACGCCTGCTCCAGCTCGGCGGCCGCCCCGGCGAACTCGCTGAGCACCAGCGCGCCCGCGCCGTCCTCCCGGGCCGCCACGAACTCCTTGGCCACCAGGTTCATCCCGTCCCGCAGCGGGGTCACCACCATGACGTCGGCGGTCTGGTAGAGGGCGGCCAGCTCGGCCCGCGCGAACGGCTGGTTGAGGTAGTGGATGGCGGGCTCGCCGACCCGGCCGTACTCGCCGTTGATCCGGCCGACCTCGCCCTCGATCCGGTCACGCAGGCCGCGGTAGCTCTCCACCCGCTCCCGGCTGGGCACCGCCACCTGCACCATCACCGTGTCGCGCACCTTCACGAACCCGTCCCGCAGCAACTCGCTGTACGCCGTGAGCCGGTGCTCGATGCCCTTGGTCCAGTCGAGCCGGTCGACGCTGAGCAGCACCCGTTTCGGCTGGCCGAGGTCGTGCCGCAGCTGCCGGGACTGGGTGACCACGTCCGGGCGGGTGGCCAGCGCCCGCATCTCGGCGACGTCGATGGAGACCGGGAACGCCCCGGCGCGTACGGTCCGCCCGTCCACCGTGATGGCGTGGTCGGTGGCGGCCACCCGGAGCAGCTTCTTGGCCAGCTGGGCCACGTTGTGCGCGGCCTGCTCCCGCTGGAAGCCGACCAGGTCGGCGCCGAGCATCCCGCGCAGCAGCTCGACCCGCCGGGGCAGCTGCATGTACAGCTCCGGCGGTGGGAACGGCACGTGCAGGAAGAAGCCGATCAGCAGGTCGGGCCGCAGCTCCCGGAGCATCTGCGGGACGAGTTGGAGGTGGTAGTCCTGCACCCAGACGGCGGCGCCCGGCTCGGCCACCTCGGCGGCGGCCTCGGCGAACCGCTGGTTGACCGACCGGTACGTCTCCCACCAGCCGCGGTCGAAGACGGGCTGCTGCACGGCGTCGTGATAGAGCGGCCACAGGGTCGAGTTGGCGAACCCCTCGTAGTAGCCGCGCAGCTCCTCCTCGGTCAGTGACACGGGCCGTAACCGCAGGCTGCCGAGGTCGGGCAGGGGTGGTGTCGGGCCCACCCCACCGGCCCAGCCGACCCAGGTGGCCGGGGTCTGCTCGAGGATCGCGTGCAGGGCGCTGGCCAGGCCGCCTGGGCTGCGGCGCCACTCGCAGGCGCCGTCCGGGGCGGCGCTGTCATCGAGGGGCAGGCGGTTGGCGACGACGACGAGCGAACTCTGACGCATCACCGTAGGTTACTGCCCAGACACCAACATCTGTCTATACGACGGCGCCGTCGTCGAATTCGTCGTCGTCGTCGCCGGACCGCAGCCGCCAGACCAGCGTGGCCGCCCCGGCGATGATCGCGGCGAAACCGAAGAAGGTGACCAGATCCCGGTCGACCGGAATCAGCTCGGGGAAGAGGAACAGCACGAAACCGGCCGCCACGCCCAGCAGAGCCGCCACCGTGTATTTCGAGATGCGCGGCAGGGGCGGGGGAGGGGGCGGCACATACCGCTCCTCCTCGTCGTCCTCAGCGGGCAGATCGGCGCCGAACGTGTCGAGGCCGTAGAGGATCGACGGCTCGTCCTTCGGGTCGGTGCGCCGCCGGTTGTGCGGCGTGCCCTCCTCGGTGGTCGAGCGGATCGGCGGGGGCGGCGGGCCGGGGTCGTCCTCGGCGGCCGGCCACGGTGTCGTCTCCGCGTCGACGGTCGTGTGGAACCCTGCGATGATCTTGGCCCACTCCTCGTCCACCTCGGCCTGCGGCTTCGGGGTGGGCGCCGGCGGCGCCGGCGGGGTGGGCGGAGCTCCGCCGGTCACCTTCTGCAGGTGCTCCTTGGCGGTCTCCAGATGGGTACGGTCCACGAACAGCCGATCCACCGGACGCGCCGGCAGCGTCGTCGCCCGCAGGACCGGGTTGAGGTCGGCCGTCGGCTGAAGGTACGCCGCTATGCCGCCGGCCGCGAGCACGTCGAGCAGATGCTCGCCGATACGTGGATCGACATCTCCCGCCGCCGCGAAGTCGGCGGCGTCGAGCCCGTTGTCGCGCCGCCCGCGACGGGCGCCACCCGCTGTCACCGATGCACACCCCCTTGCCGACCGTGCCTTGAATGGTGACACGGCAGGCGCCCGTTGCGGGAGTGCGTTGTGGCGCGCCGCTCCCGCTTCGTACGCTTCCTGTCGCCCCAAACGCACGGTGGCATCCGTCGAAAGGACGTCAGTGTTCTACTGGCTGCTGAAGTTGGTGGTTCTCGGACCGGTGCTGAAGCTCGTCTTCCGCCCCAAGGTGGAGGGCCTTCATCACGTGCCCCGGTCGGGTCCGGTCATTCTCGCCTGCAACCACCTCTCGTTCTCGGACTCGATCTTCACCCCGCTGATCATGCGGCGGAAAGTGACCTTCGTCGCCAAGGCCGAATACTTCACCGGCAAGGGGATCAAGGGCTGGTTCTCGCGGATGTTCTTCACCGGCGCGGGGACGATCCCGGTGGACCGTTCGGGTGGCGAGGCGGCCCAGGCGGCTCTGGACACGCTGCTGCGGGTGCTGCGGGAGGGAAATGTCGCCGGCATCTATCCGGAGGGCACCCGCTCGCCGGACGGGCGGCTCTACCGCGGCAAGACCGGTGTGGCCCGGCTGGCCCTGGAGAGCGGCGCCCCGGTCGTCCCGGTGGCCCTGCTGAACACCGACGAGATCCAGCCGACCGGCACCCTGATCCCCACGGTCAAGCGGGTTCGGATCAGAATCGGTCAGCCGCTCGACTTCTCCCGCTACGCCGACCAGCGCGGCGACCGCTTCGTCGAGCGCGCGATCACCGACGAGATCATGTACGAGTTGATGGCCCTCTCCGGCCGGGAGTACGTCGACGTCTACGCGTCGACCCTCAAGGCGGCGGCCTAGCCGGTCATCCCGGCGCGGCGGCGCAGGGCCTGCACATCGGTGACGACGATGCGCCGGCCCTCGGTGCGCAGCCAGCCGCGGCTCGCGAAGGAGCCGATCGCCTGGTTGACGCTCTGCCGGGAGCCGCCGGCCATCTCGGCGAGCTGGCTCTGGTTGAGCTCGATGGTGATCATCGGCGCCTGGCTCTCGCCGGAGAGCCGGACCAGCGTCTTGGCCACCCGGCCGGGCAGGTCGAGGAAGACGTGATCCGCGTTCTGCTCGGTGAGCCGGCGGATCAGGCCGCCGACCGAGCGCATCACCGCGTCGAGGATGCGCGGGTTGGAGTGCACCAGCTCCATGAAGGCGACCCGCGACAGCGACAGTGCCTGCGAGTCCTCGATGGCCTCGGCGGAGGCGCTGCGGGTGGAGGCGTCCAGCAGGGACACCTCGCCGAGCACGTCGGGTGGGCGGACCACGGTGAGAACGGCCCGCTCGCCGGTCGGGGCGGTCCGGAACACGGCGACGGCGCCCCGCTTCATGATGATCAGCGAGTCGCCGGGGTCGTGCTCGACGAAGAGGATCTGGCCCTTGCGGTAGTGGCGTGGGACGGCAGCGGCGATGACACGCTGGCGCACCTCTGGCTCCAGACCGGCGAACATGTCCACACCGGTGAGCGCGTCGCCGGGATCCGGCATGCGATGGTCCACGGCGCTATCCCCTCCCCCGGTGAGGACACGCCGACGGCCGACGGCGCCGGCCCCACGACGCGAACGATCACTCTTAGCACGAAGCGTGCTCCGAACGCCATTTTCAAAACGGACATTGAAGCTCGCCTCGTACGATCATGTCCCTTCGGTAGCGTTCTGTAAACCGTCAATCTCTCTGAGTCACTGTCGCCCTGTCTGTCCGTCGCATTGGTGCCAAGTGTCGAGATAATCCCGCGGTGCCGGATGATGACTTTCTTCGATCGACTCTGCGCGACCAGTGGCACCTCCTCCCATCGGAGCTGATCGAACTCCCGCTGACTCTGATGTCGCGCGGCTGGGAGTTCGTCGCGGGCGCCGTGACCTACGTGGCACGCCTGGTCGAGATCGGCTGGCGGCATCGGATGGAGGGCGGGCTCGCGGCCGCGATGCACCTGCGCCGGCGCCGGATCGACGCGGGCGAGCCGGTCCGCACCCTCGGCGGGGCCCTCACCGTGGCCACCCCGTACGGCGCGCTCGCCGTCCTGCGCCGCATACCGGGCCGGCGTCTCGACGGGCGGGACCCGGTCGACCAGCAGTGGTGGGGGGAGCGCCTGGGTGCCGTACACCGTGCTCTCCACGGTTTCCGGCACCCCGGCCTGCGGCCCTGGCAGCCTCTCGACCCGGACGCCTCGCACCTCGATGCGGAGCCCTGGCTCCGCGAGGCGGTGGCCGCCGCGCTCACCGCCGCCACCCGGCTCACCGTGACCGACCACCTCACCTCCGGGGTGCTGCACGGCGACCCCGCGCCGGAGATGTTCCTGCTCGATCCGGCGACCGGCCGGTCCGGCCTGCTCTTCTGCGGGGCCGGCGGGACCGGGCCGCTGGTCCACGACGTGGCCGCCGCGGTCGCCTACGCGGGTGGGGCCGAGCATGCCGGCGAGTTCCTGGACGGCTATCTGGCGGCCGGGCCGGTCGGCGCCGACGAGATGGAGGCCGCCCTGCCGGTGCTGTTGCGGCTGCGCTGGGCCGTACAGGCCGATCTGGCCGTCCGGTATGACTGCCCGGACGGGCTCGGGATGGCCCGGGAGGCGCTGGAGTCCATGCCCGGATGACATGCCCGCCGGGCGATGGGCGAGGATGAGCGGGATGCCATATCGCTATTTCTATGACTGTGAATTCATCGAGGACGGCCGGATCGTCGACCTGGTCTCGATCGGTGTCGTCGACGAGTTCGGCCGCGAGTTCTACGCGGTCAGCACCGAGTTCGACGACTCCCGCGCCGTGCCCTGGGTGCGCCGCAACGTCCTCGACAAGCTCCCCTCGCCGTCGGACCGGGCGTGGCGCAGCCGCGAGCGGATCCGCGAGGACCTCTACGAGTTCCTGATCGAGCCGATCCGTGGCCGGGGCGAGCAGATGGAACTCTGGGCGTGGTATGCGGCGTATGACCACGTGGCGCTCGCCCAGTTGTGGGGCGCGATGCCGGCCCTGCCCCGGGAGATCCCCCGGTTCACCAAGGACCTGCGTCAGCGCTGGGACGATCTGGGCCGTCCGCATCTGCCGGAGATGGCCGGCCGGCACGACGCGCTGGTCGACGCCAAGCACAACCTGGCCCGGTGGAACGCTATGACCGCGACGAGCGCATAGGCGGCACGCAGCCCCGCATGACCCCGCGGACGTCGGTCTCGGTCGGCGCGGCGCCGAGCGTCCCGTTGTCCGGCCGGGCCCGCAGGCCGTCGATCACCAGCTCCAGATAACGCTCGTAGAGGCCCGGACGGCACCCTTCGCTGTGCTGGGCCATTTCGGTCACCATGGCCATGATGATCGGGAAGTCGTGAAACCCGGCGTCCGGCCGTAACGTGCCCTCGGCGTGGGCGCGCTCCATCAGTTGCTCCAGCAGCGGCACGATCTGCTCGCCGGCCTGCTTGAAGTGCTGCTCGCCCATGCTCAGGGCGGCGTCGCGCAGTCCGCGGTCGGCGGCGTGCCAGCGGGCCGAGGTGCGCAGGAAACCGGTCAGCCCCTCCCAGGCCGAGGGTGCGGTGAGCGCCTCCTCGGCGAGCGTGACCAGGTCTTCCAGGCGGTCGGTGAAGACCGCGTCGATCAGCTCCTCCTTCGTCGGGAAGCGCCGGTAGACGGTGCCCACGCCGACGCCCGCGTGATGGGCCACGTCGTCCAGGGTGGCGGCGAATCCCCTGGTCGCGAAGACCTCGCCGGCGGCCTCGATGATCCGCTCCCGGTTGCGCTGTGCGTCGCGGCGAAGTGGCATGTGGCCAAGCCTACAACTAAGTGGAGGCAACTCCTCAACTTCTCCTGCTAGCCTGCCGAAGTGGAGGACAGACCTCAACTTAGCTTCGGAAGGCTCCGCGTATGAGCAGCACCGTTATTGATCGGCCACAGCCCGTGCAACGTGAGACCGGGCGCTGGTGGGCGCTCGTGGTGCTGGCCCTGGCCCAGCTGATGGTGGTGCTGGACGCCACGATCGTGAACATCGCGCTGCCCACCGCCCAGGCCGACCTCGCCTTCTCGGACGCCGACCGGCAGTGGGTCGTCACCGGATACGCGCTGGCCTTCGGCAGCCTCCTGTTGCTCGGCGGCCGACTCTCCGACTTCTTCGGCCGCAAGCGGATGTTCCTCATCGGCCTGATCGGCTTCGCCCTCGCCTCGGCGCTCGGCGGCGCCGCCAACGGCCTGGAGATGCTGATCGTGGCCCGCGCGCTGCAGGGCGCCTTCGGCGCGGCGCTCGCCCCGGCCGCCCTCTCGCTGCTCTCCACCACGTTCACCGAGCCCGCCGAGCGCGGCAAGGCGTTCGGCATCTTCGGCGCCATCTCCGGCGCCGGCGGCGGCATCGGCCTGCTGCTCGGCGGCGTCCTCACCGAGTACGCGTCGTGGCGCTGGTGCCTCTACGTCAACCTGGTGATCGCCGCCATCGCCGTGGCCGGCGCCATGATCAAGCTCAAGGACGAGCCCGTCGCCGCCCACGGCAAGATCGACGTTCCCGGCACGATCGCCGCCGTCATCGGCCTGGTCGGCCTGGTCTACGGCCTCGGCAAGGCGGAGACCGACGGCTGGACCGCGGGCTGGACCCTCGGCCCGATCGCCGTCGGCGTGGTCGCGCTGATCGCCTTCGTGCTGATCGAGCGCCGGGTGGAGAGCCCGCTGCTCCCGCTGCGCGTCGTCCTCGACCGCAACCGCGGCGGCTCCTACGCGTCGATCGCCATCGCCGGCGCCGGCATGTTCGGCATCTTCCTGTTCCTGACCTACTTCCTGACCACGGTGCTCCACTTCACCCCGGTCAAGACCGGCCTCGCGTTCCTGCCGATGCTCGGCTCGGTCATGCTCACCGCCACCACGGCCGGCTCGTTCCTGGCCCCGAAGGTCGGCCCGCGCCCGCTCGTCCCGGCCGGCGCCCTCGTCGCGGCCGGCGGCATGCTGTTCCTGACCCGCCTCGACCTCGACTCCACGTACGCCTCCGGCGTCCTCCCCGGCCTGATCATCATCGGCCTCGGCCTCGGCCTGGTCTTCGCGCCCACCCAGAACGCCGCCACCGCCGGCGTCGAACACCGCGACGCGGGCGTGGCCTCCGCGATGATCAACACGGTCCAGCAGATCGGCGGCTCCATCGGAACCGCACTGCTCAGCTCCTTCTACGCCACCGCGATCACCGACTACATGGCCGGCAAGCCCCCCACCGCCCAGCCGATGGCCCTGATCGACGGATACCACACGGTCTTCTGGTGGTCGGCCGGCTTCTTCGTCCTCGCCGCAGTGGTCGCCGCGTTCCTCTTCCGCACCGGCCCCCTCGACGTCGACCCCGACGCCCCGCCCGCCATGGCCCACTGAAAACCCGCTCGGCCCGGCACCGTTTCCCACGGTGCCGGGCCCTTCGGCGGTACGGGCCGAACCCCACCGCAACCGCAACCACGCCTGCCACACCTACCGCGCGGGGCAGGCGGTGCTCCGGACCGCGAGGCGCCCGCCGGGCCGAATGCGGCAGGCACCGTCACCCCGTTGTCCGGCTGGTCCCGGGAGCTGGCCCGAGGTGGTCGGCGCAGCTCCCGGGCGGCCGGGCCGGGCACGGAGGCGTCGGCGGATCAGCCGAGCTGGAGGCCGTGGTTGTCGGGGAACAGCGGGTTGGCGGTGTCGTTCGGGACGTCCTCGCGGGAGGCCTCCACCTCGGCCATCGAGGACGGCAGTTCGAACGGCAGTGTCCCCGTGGCGGGGGAGCGGCCGAACAGCACGTCCAGCAGCGCTTCGTCCGATGATCCGAAGCTGCCGGTCAGCGCCGCCGCGGTCGAGGCCAGCGGGGTGAGGACAGCGGGACGGTCCAGCCAGACGTCGACGACGGTCGGAAGGGTGGCGGTCAGTTCCAGGATCGGGCCCAGTTCCTCCGGGGTCCATTCCAGGCGGCCGGCGTGGAAGAACGCCTCGAACCCGCCGCCACGCGGGTCGAAAGGCGCGGCCCGCCGGACGATCGCCACATCCGCGGCCGCCGGATCGTCGACGACCTTGGCGTATCCGGCGGCCACCACCGGATCGACACCGTCCAGACGGACGGCGATCCCCTCGGTCAACGGAAGCATCGGGACACCCGAGTCGGGGTCGGGGTGGTTGGTCAGGAGGACGACGGAGCGGCGCTGGGCCGACAGGCCGGCCGCGCGGAAGGCGGGCTGTCCGGCGATCCGGGCGGCGGTGGACGGGTCCACGTAGCGGCGTTCGTCGAAGAGGCCGAGGCGGAACTTGTCGCGGAGGATGCGGCGGGCCGAGACGTCGACCCGGGACTCGGGGAGGCGGCCGCCGGTGACCAGGTCGATGATCAGTTCCGGGCAGTGTTCGCCGCCCAACTGGTCGGCTCCGGCCTCCAGGATGCGCAGCACCCGGCTGTGCCGGTCGAGGTGCTCGACACCCCAGGCGCGGGCCGGCATGTCGGTGCCCATGATCATCGCATCGGTGACCAGGCCCCAGTCGGTGCAGACGACGCCGTCGAAGCCGTACCGCCGCCGGAGCAGCCCCTCGATGACGCCCCGGCTGAAACTGAACCCGACCTCCTCGTACGGGGTGCCGACCGGCATCCCGTAGTAGGGCATCACCTGCGCGACCCCCGCTTCGAAGGCGGCCTCGAACGGCTTCAGGTGGTGGTCCCACATGTCACCCGGGTAGACCTGCTCCCGCCCGTAGTGGAAGTGCGCGTCCTCGCCGTCCTTCTGCGGCCCGGCGCCCGGGAAGTGCTTGACCATGGCGGCCACCGACGACGGGCCGAGCGTGTCGCCCTGCAGGCCGAGCACGTACTCCCGGATCATCGCGGACACCATGTCGGCGTCCGAGCCGAGGGTGCCGTTGGTGCGGGCCCAGCGGGGTTCGGTGGCGAGGTCGGCCATCGGGTGCAACGCGACACGGATGCCGGTGGCCAGGTATTCCTGCCGGACGATGTCGGCGAACTGCCGTACCAGCGAGGGGTCTTTGGTCGCACCGAGCCCGATGGGCTCCGGCCACGCGGAGAAACCGCCGGCCGACGCGGACGTCGCGGGGTTGTCGACGACACCGTGGCGCGGGTCGGTGGAGACGGTGACGGGGATGCCGTGGCCGACGCCCGCCGCGATCTCCTGGATCCGGTTGTGCCAGGTGGCGAGTTGTTCCGGCGGGACCGGCGCGAAGGTCAGGATGTTGACGTGGTTGATCAGCTTGTCCTGGAGCAGGGTGGCCGCCGACGGGATCATGTCGTTGCCGCCGGCGATCGTGCCGTCCGGGTTGACGCCGATCATGGTGTGGAACATCAGGCCCGCCTTCTCCGCCAGGGTGAGGCGGCCGAGCAGGTCGGTGACCCGGTCCTCGAGGGGCAGAGCGGCGTTCTGGTAGGGGTGCACGGGATTCTCCAGGAGGGGTTCAGCGGGCGCCGCGGACCATGCGGACCAGCAGGGATCCGGCGACTGCGACGACCGCGCCGCACAGGAAGAGCAGGCTGTAGTTGGCGTTGCCGCCGCCGACGGCGAGGATCGGCGCGGCCAGGATCGGCACGAGTGACTGCGGCAGCGCGTTGGCGATGTTGAGCACGCCCATGTCCTTGGCGGCGTCGTCGGGGTCGGGCAGCACGTCGGTGGCGAGCGCCAGGTCGACGGCGAGGTAGACGCCCTGGCCGAGCCCGAAGATCAGGGACGCGACGAGGAAGACGGCGAAGCTGCCGGCGAACGCGATGACCACGAGCGCGACAGCGACGACGAGACCGGCGCCGAGCACGAACGGCTTGCGGCGTCCGAGCCTGTCGGAGAGGGTGCCGCCGGCCGCGGAGCCGACGACCAGTCCGCCGGTGCTGACCAGGGTGGCGAGCAGGATGCCGGTGGCCACGTTGCCGGTGGTGTACCCGAACCGGTCGATCAGCAGGTACGCCTGGTAGGTGGTGACCGACGCCAGGCCCATCCAGATCAGGAAGCGGCTGACGATGTTCCACACGAAGTCGGGGTGCCGGCGCGGGCTGACGTAGAAGGTGTGCAGGAACTCCTTGAACCGGTAGGGCGCGAAGTGTCCCTTCTCGGCCGGGCGGTCCTTGAGCACGACGACCAGCAGCGCCACCGTGGCGACGCCGATCGCGGACGGGACGGCGAACATCAGCAGGGCGCTGCCGGCCAGGGCGGCGGCGAGCGCGCTGCCGGCCAGGATCGCGACCGACGTCATCAGGCCGAGGATGCCGCTGACCCGGCCGCGCTGCTGGGCCGGGATCTGGTCGGGCAGCAGCGCGGTCAGGGTGGCGAGGGTGGCGTTGACGCCGAGCTGGGCGAGCGCCCACCCGGCGGTCAGGACCGGGATGCTGCCGCCGAGCGCGACGACGAGCAGACCGGCGAAGCCGGCCACCATACCGCCGAGCAGCCACGGGCGTCGCCGGCCGAAGCGGGAGGTGGTGCGGTCGGAGAGGGCGCCGAAGAACGGGTTGCCGATCAGCGCGAGGACGGCGCCGACGGACAGCACGGCGCCGAGCGCGGCCGCCTTGTCGCCGGGCGCGATCTGCGCGACCCGGATGGACATCGTCACGATGACCGGGGTGAGGATCGTCAGATACGCGCCGAGCTGCGCGAGCGCCATCGCGACGATGAGCCGGGTCGGCGCGTCGGGAACGGTCGGGGTGGTGGCCGGCGGGCGGGGCTGGACAGTCGTCATCGCACACCTCGGGACGGAAAAAGGGGAGGAAGGCCACCGGGCCGGCTCCGGTGGTGTTAACGCCTTGTTCGCTGAACGTATCGACTCGAGCAGCGCCGAACCAGAGCCGAAAAGGCCTGCTCAACGCTGTGATTTGCCGGTGTCTCGCGTTACTGGCGCCCGGTTTGCCCGCTCCTGGGTGTGACCGGCGTCGCAATCAGCCGGTAATTAGGTCCAGTTCCGGCAAAACTGGGGCCATGTCCGGCCGGCGGGTCCATCAGGTGCGCCGTGACCTGCTGCTGGCCGCCGTCCGCGAGGCCGGCCGCAGCACCCGCGCTGATCTGGCCCGGCGCACCGGCATGGCCCGGATGACCGTCGACAACCTGGTCACCGAGCTTCTCACGGCGGGCCTGCTGGCGGAGGCGGCCGCCGTCGCCGACGGCGCCCGCGCCGGGCGTCCCGCCCGGTCGATCACTCTCGGTCCGGCCGCGGGTGGGGTGGTCGGCGCGATCGTCACCACCCAGGGGGTACGCGCCGCGAGCGCCGACCTCACCGGACGCATCCTCGCCGAGCATCACCTGTCCGGCGCCGACCTGGACAGCCTGGCTCTCCTGGTCGCCGAGTGCGCGACCGCTGTCGAGGGCCCGGCCTGGTCGATCGTGCTCGGCCTCGGCGCCGGCCGGGATCCCGCCCTCGCCGCCGGCCTGCAGCAGCGCCTCGGCCGCCGGGTGATCGTCCGGACCGCCGCCGAGCTGAGCCTTCTCGGCGAGGTCGGTTACGGGATCGCGGCCGGCCACACCGACGTCTGCTACCTGCGGGTCGGCTCCGGCATCACCTGTGGCCTGCTCCTCGGCGGGGTGCTGCACCACGGGGCGCACGGCGCCGCCGGCCGGATCGGGCACGTCCAGATGGACGAGATCGGCCCGCTCTGCCGCTGCGGCAACCGCGGCTGCCTGGACACGATCGCCTCCGCCCCGGCCATCCTCGCCGCCCTCGCCGCACCGCTCGGCGAGCCGGTCACCGCCGCCCGCGCGGTCGAGTTGTCCCGCACCGACGAGGCCACCGAGCGGATCCTCGCCGACGCCGGCCGGATGATCGGGCGGGTGGTCGCCGACGTGGCCAACACCGTCAACCCGGCCCTGGTCGTCATGGACGGGCCGCTGATCGAGGCGGGCGGCCCGATCGTCGCCGCGGTCGGTGAGTCCCTGCGGCGGTATGCGCAGCCCGAGGTGGCGGCCGGCACCACGATCCGGGCCGGGACGCTCGGCGACCGGGCCGGGCTGCTCGGCGCGCTGTTCGCGGGGCTGCGGGCCACCCCGGCGGCGCGCGGTGGCCGTACCCTCGCCCGGGTCTCACCTGCCGTGACCACCGCGGACGCCGCGCCGTCGGGCGGAGGCCGCTCCCCGGGGGATCGTGAGCGGGCGGTGCGGCAGGACATCCTCGTCGAGACGCTCCGGGCCGCCGGCCGGACAACTCGCAGTGACCTGGTGAAACGCACCCGGCTGCCGCGGGCGGCGGTGGCCGCGCTGCTGGACGGGCTGGTGCGCGACGGCGTCGTCGAGCGGTGTACGGCGGACGGGCCGCGTGCCGGGCGGCCGTCGCCGTGCTTCCGTCTGGTCACGCCGGGTGAGCTGCTGGTCGGGGTGGCGATCGAGGGCGAGGGGATCCGGGTGATCGCCGCCGGCGGCACGGGTGAGGTCCGCTGGTCCGGGTTCCGGAGCCTGCCGCTGTCGATGGACGGCCGGGCGGTGATGCGTGCCGCCGCCGGGTTCGCGCGGGAGCTGCTGGACGGGCACGGCGAGCGGCCCGGGCCGGGGACCCGGTTCGCGGTGAGCATGCCGGCGCCGGTGCACCCGGTCACCGGGCATCTCAGTTCCCGCAGCGTGCTGACCATGTTCGCCGGGTTCTCGCCGGCCGAGGAGATCGCCGCGGTCCTCGGCCGTCCGGTCGTGGCCGCCAACAACGCCCAGCTCGCGGCGCTGGCGGAGAGCCGCCGAGGCGCCGCCCGGGGCGCCCGGGACGTGCTCTACCTGAGCTGCGACCAGTTCACCGGCGCCGGTCTGGTGGCCGGTGGGCGGCCGCACGCGGGCGCGATCGGATATGCGGGGGAGGTCGGGCATCTCAACGTCCGCGAGGTGGGGCCGCTCTGCCTGTGCGGCAAGCGCGGCTGTCTCAGCGCGTTCCTGTCGCCCGGCTACTTCGCGGCGGTCTCCGACGGGCCGCCGGACGAGGGCCGGCTGCTGGCCCGGGCCGCGTCGGGAGACCGGCCGGCCCAGCGTGCGCTGCTCGACGCGGGCCGGCTGATCGGGCGTACCGTCTCGCCGTTGGTGTCCGTTTTCGATCCGGCGGTGGTGATCGTCGGGGGCCGGTTCACCGAGCCGGGGGGTTTCGTCGTCGACGGCGTCCGTGAATCGCTGCAGCGGCACTGCGCCCCGGCCGCGGCCGCCGCGCTCACAGTGGTTCCCGCAGCTCTCGGACGGGACGCGGAGGCGCTGGGGGCGATCGAGTCGCTGTTGTGAGGTTGCCGTTCCGTCGCGGCGCCGTGACCGCATCGAAACTGTCCGGCTTTAGTGGGCCGCCGTCGGGTGGCTCAGGTACGGCGACTACAGTTCGGGGGCGGCCCGCCCCGGGCCGGCAACGCTGCCGACGAAATCGTCCCTGGGGCCTCGACGGGCTATCCGCATCTCGCTACCCGATCCAGGGGGAAGAAAAATGCGTATCGGCGTGCTCACCGGTGGCGGCGACTGCCCCGGTCTCAACGCGGTCATCCGGGCCGTCGTCCGTAAGGGCGTCACCGCCTACGGTCACGAGTTCGTCGGGTTCCGCGACGGCTGGAAGGGCCCGCTCGAGGGTCTGACGAAGCCGCTGGGCATCGCGGAGGTCCGTGGCATCCTGCCGCGCGGCGGCACGATCCTGGGCTCGTCCCGCACCAACCCGTTCAAGATCGAGAACGGCGTCGAGCGGATCAAGGCGAACCTGGCCGAGCAGGGCGTCGACGCGCTCGTGGCGATCGGCGGCGAGGACACCCTCGGCGTCGCCACCAAGCTGTCCGAGCTGGGCGTCAACGTGGTCGGCGTGCCGAAGACCATCGACAACGACCTGAACGGCACCGACTACACCTTCGGCTTCGACACCGCGGTCAACATCGCGATGGAGGCCATCGACCGGCTGCACACCACCGCCGAGTCGCACCACCGCACCCTGGTCGTCGAGGTCATGGGCCGCCACGCCGGCTGGATCGCGCTGCACGCCGGCCTCGCCGGTGGCGCCAACGTCATCCTGCTGCCGGAGCGTCAGTTCGACGTCGAGCAGGTCGCCACCTACGTGACCAAGCGCTTCCAGGTGGAGTATGCGCCGATCGTCGTCGTCGCCGAGGGCGCCCAGCCGCTCGACGGCCAGATGGTCCTGCACAACCAGGAGCTGGACAGCTTCGGCCACGTCCGCCTCGGCGGCATCGGCCAGTGGCTCGCCGAGCAGCTGGAGGAGAAGACCGGCAAGGAGGCCCGTACGGTCGTCCTCGGCCACATCCAGCGCGGTGGCACCCCGACCGCGTTCGACCGGGTGCTCTCCACCCGTTTCGGCCTGCAGGCGATCGACGCCGTCCACGAGGGCGACTTCGGCAAGATGGTCGCGCTCAAGGGCACCGACGTCGTGCGGATCCCGCTGATCGAGGGCACCGGCGAGCTGAAGACCGTTCCGATCGAGCGTTACGAAGAGGCCGAGGTCTTCTTCGGCAGCTGATCCACCGTCATGATGCCGGGGGCGCTCGCCGCCCCCGGCATCATGCTTTCCACCGCCGTCGCGTCGTCCACGGGAGCCCGCTTTGTCCAAGCCCACCGTCGCGGTCCTCGGGACCGGCAAGATCGGTGAACTCGTCGTCGCCGGTCTGCTCCGCTCCGGCTGGCCTCAGGAGAACGTGCTGGCCACCGCCCGCCGCCCGGTCCGAGCCGCCGAGCTGACCGATCGGTACGGGGTGGACGTCGTCGACAACGCCACCGCCGCCGGCCGGGCCGACGTCCTGGCGATCGCTGTCAAACCGCAGGACGCCGGGGCGCTCCTCGACGGACTGGCCGGCCGGATCGGCGCGGGCACCCTGGTCGTGTCGCTCTGCGCCGGGCTGCCGACCGGGTTCTTCGCGTCCCGGCTCCCCGAGGGCACCCCGGTGATCCGGGTCATGACGAACACGCCGGCCATCGTCGACCAGGCGATGACCGCGATCTCGGCCGGCCCGCACGCGACCGGCGAGCACCTGGACATCGCCGAGCAGATGTTCAAACCGCTCGGTGTGACGGTCCGGGTGCCGGAGTATCAGCAGGACGCGGTGACCGCGATCTCCGGGTCCGGGCCGGCCTACTTCTACCTCTTCGTCGAGGCGATGATCGAGGCCGGGGTCCTGCTCGGGCTGCCGCGCGCCGTCGCCCACGAACTGGCCGTGCAGACCGCGGCCGGGTCGGCGGCCATGCTGCGCGAGTCCGGGGAGCACCCGGTCAAGCTGCGCGAGGCGGTCACCTCGCCGGCCGGGACGACCGCCGCAGCCCTGCGTGAGCTGGAGCGGCACGGCATCCGGTCGGCGGTGCTCGGCGCCCTCGAAGCGGCCCGCGACCGGGCCGGGGAGATCGCCGCCCAGGCCCGCTGACCCTCTTGACCGGGCGTCGGAGCTGCCGAAAGGGCAGCCCGCACGACTGGCCGGGGGTGATCCTGTTCGGCGGGCGGGACCGCGGCTGGTCGCGAGAGCCGTCCACGGGGCTCGGGAGCAGCTCTGACGACCAGCCGGTGACCATCGCATCAGCCCGGCGGCCGCGTTCCGGCCGGAAGGACCGCCGGCGTCGCGGGGGAGGGGACCGAGCCGCCATCGCTGCGGTTGCGGAGCGGTGGACCGTACGACATCAGTAATAGATCGCGATCTTGCTGCCGTTCTCCTCCTCGGGCGGGCTGGGGTGGCTCAGGGCCGCGCCGGTGGCGACCCGGTGCGCCGTCCAGGCGACGGCGGCCGCGTCGAGGATGTCGTCGGGCGGCGCCTGGCCGGCCGGGCCCAGCCGGTCCGGCAGCACGATCCCGTTGCGGGCCAGCAGCTCCCGGCGGCGGGCCTGGCCGCTCCACGTCTTCTTGGCGTGCGCCAGCGGCTCGCCGGCCATGGTCCGGAAGGAGACCTCCGGGTGGGCCTCGAAGAGCAGCCCCGGGTGCCGCTCCCAGATCGCGTTGGCCTCCAGTAGCTTGGGCCGCAGCGCCCAGGACTGCCGGCTGAGCCCGGCGCCGGTCAGCTCCCGGCAGAGCCGGTTGGCGGAGGCGAAGTCGGGCTCCTGCCAGACCGCCCGCGGCGGCACCCGGAAGACGCTGCCGCGGCGCGGGCCGAGCTGGTCGGCGGCCAGGGTGTCGGCGGCCCGCCACCGGTCCGGGAGCATGCCGAGCGGGATGTCCACGCCGATCACCGCGGCGCCGGAGCTGCCGGCGACGATCTCGTAGAGGGTGGCGGCCAGGACGGCGCGCCCGAAGGCCCCGTCGCGCAGTTCGACGCCGACCCAGCCGAGCGGGTACGCGTCGACGCCGATCACGTGGATGCTCATCAGTGCGGCAGCAGCTTCTCGATCGTCGCGACGAGCTCCGGGTCGTCCGGCTGGGTGCCCGGCTCGAAGCGGGCCGCCACCGCGCCGTCCGGGGCGACCACGAACTTCTCGAAGTTCCACGAGATGTCAGCGCCGCCGCCGACGAGCTCGGTGTAGAGGGGGTGCCGGCCGGGTCCGTTGACCTCGACCTTCTCGGTCACCGGGAAGGTCACGCCGTAGTTGACCCGGCAGAACTCGTCGATCTCCGCGGCGGTGCCGGGCTCCTGCCCGCCGAACTGGTCGCACGGCACGCCGACCAGCACGAGGCCGCGGTCACGGTAGGTCTCCCAGAGGTTCTGGAGCTTCGCGTACTGCGGGGTCAGGCCGCATCGCGAGGCGACGTTGACCACCAGCACGACCTTGCCGCGGTAACGGTCCAATTCGGTCGCGCCACCGGTGAGGGCGCCAATGTTGACGTCGAAGATGGTCATGACGGAAGACTACCGGCCGTGTCCGCCCGATTGCACGCCGTCGTGACGTGACCGTCTGCGTTAAAGAACCTTAAATGCTGTTCACCTGGCTTGACTGTTGTTAATCGATGTGACTACCGTCTCTTCATCCCTCTCTTTGGAAAGTTTCCTAACTGTTTGAGGAGACATCCTTGCGTACAACCCCCCGTCGGGCGCTCATCACCGGCGCGATCGTGCTGGCGTCCAGCGTCGCCGTGCCGATGAGCCAGGCGTCCGCCGCCGTCGCCTGTGCCACCCCCTGGTCCGCCACCGCCGTCTACGTGAAGGACAACGTCGCCTCGCAGAACGGCCACAACTACACCGCCAAGTGGTGGACCCAGAACGAGTCGCCCGCCACCAACAGCACCCAGTGGGCGGTCTGGATCGACAACGGCGCCTGCGGTGGCACGCCCACCACGCCGCCGACCACGACTCCGCCCACCACGCCGCCCACCACGCCGCCGACGACCCCGCCGACGACGCCGCCCACCACCCCGCCGACCACGACGCCGCCGGCCACCGGAAGCAAGTGGGTCGTCGGCTACTTCGCCGAGTGGGGCGTCTACGGCCGCGGCTACCACGTCAAGAACATCGACACGTCCGGCTCGGCGTCCAAGCTGACCCACATCCTGTACGCGTTCGCCAACACCACCGGCGGCCGCTGCACCATCGGTGACTCCTACGCCGACTACGAGAAGGCGTACACCGCCGCGGAGAGCGTCGACGGCGTCGCGGACACCTGGGACCAGCCGCTGCGTGGCTCGTTCAACCAGCTCCGCAAGCTGAAGAAGAAGTACCCGGGCCTCAAGGTGATCTACTCGGTCGGCGGCTGGACCTGGTCCGGCGGCTTCACCCAGGCCGCCGCCAACCCGGCCGCCTTCGCCGAGAGCTGCTACAACCTGGTCGAGGACCCGCGCTGGGCGGACGTCTTCGACGGCATCGACGTCGACTGGGAGTACCCGAACGCCTGCGGCCTCTCCTGCGACGCCAGCGGCCCGGCCTCCTACGCCAACGTGATCAGCGCGCTGCGCGCCAAGTTCGGCAGCAACAACCTGATCACCTCGGCGATCTCCGCCGACGGCAGCAACGGCGGCAAGCTCGACGTGGCCGACTACGCGGCCGGCATCGCGAAGCTCGACAAGGTCTTCCCGATGACGTACGACTACTTCGGCGCCTTCGCGGCACAGGGCCCGACCGCCCCGCACTCGCCGCTGACCTCGTACACCGGCATCCCGACGGCCGGCTTCAACTCGGACGCCGCGATCCAGAAGCTCAAGAGCAAGGGCGTCCCGGCGGCCAAGATCCTGCTCGGCATCGGCTTCTACGGCCGCGGCTGGACCGGCGTCACCCAGGCCGCCCCGGGCGGCAGCGCGACCGGCGCGGCGCCCGGCACCTACGAGGCGGGCATCGAGGACTACAAGGTCCTCAAGACCAAGTGCCCGGCGACCGGCACGATCGGTGGCACGGCGTACGCCTTCTGCGGCGGCAACTGGTGGGGCTACGACACCCCGTCGACCATCGCCGGCAAGCTGACCTACGCCAAGAACCAGGGCCTCGGCGGCGCGTTCTTCTGGGAACTCTCCGGCGACACCACCAACGGTGAGCTGATCACCGCGATCAAGAGCAACCTGTAGTACTCCTGGCGAAAAGAGGGGCACCGGCGGCGACGCCGGTGCCCCTCTTCCGTACGCTTTCGGCATGCGTCGTGAGTGGCATCAGCTCAGTCACCCGGGAGTGGGCAATCCGGCCCTCCAGACGTCCCGGCCGTCCACCGATTCGGCCGAGGACGAGGCTCTGGGGCTCGACCGATGGCGCAGCCTGCCGCGCGTGCAGATGCCGCCCTGGCCGGACATGGCCGAGGTCGCCGAGGTCTGCAAGGTGCTCGACAGCGTGCCGTCGATCGTCGCGCCCTACGAGGTCGACCAGCTCCGGCACCGGCTCGCCGAGGTCTGTGAGGGCCGCGCCTTCCTGCTGCAGGGCGGCGACTGCGCCGAGACCTTCGCCGACAACACCGAGAGCCACCTGCTGGCCAACGCGCGCACCCTGCTGCAGATGGCGGTCGTGCTCACCTACGGCGCGTCGATGCCGGTGGTCAAGGTGGCCCGCGTCGCCGGGCAGTACACGAAGCCCCGCTCCGCGCCGACCGACTCGCTGGGCCTGCCCGCCTACCGCGGCGACATGATCAACTCGCTGGAGGCGGACGAGACGGCGCGCATCGCCGACCCGCAGCGCATGATCCGGGCGTATGCCAACTCGGCCGCCGCCATGAACATGCTCCGGGCGTATCTTTCGGGTGGTCTCGCCGACCTGCACGGCCTCCACGACTGGAACAAGGACTTCGTCCGCGCCTCCCCGGCCGGCGAGCGTTACGAGGCGATCGCCCGCGAGATCGACCGCGCCCTCGACTTCATCCGCGCCTGCGGCATGACCGACAGCGAGGCGCTGCGTACGGTCAGCCTGTACTGCTCGCACGAGGCCCTCGCCCTGGAGTACGACCGGGCCCTCACCCGCGTGTCGGACGGCCGTGCCTACGGGCTGTCCGGCCACTTCCTGTGGATCGGCGAGCGCACCCGCCAGCTCGACCACGCGCACATCGACTTCATCAGCCGGATCGCCAACCCGATCGGCGTCAAGATCGGTCCCGGCACGTCGCCGGAGACCGCGATCGAGCTGTGCGAGCGGCTCAACCCGCTGAACGAGCCGGGCCGCCTCACGCTGATCAGCCGGATGGGCAACGGCAAGGTCCGCGACGCCCTGCCCCCCATCGTGGAGAAGGTGCACGCCTCCGGCGCCAAGGTCGTCTGGCAGTGCGACCCGATGCACGGCAACACCCACGAGTCGTCGAACGGCTACAAGACCCGCCACTTCGACCGGGTCGTCGACGAGGTGCTCGGCTACTTCGAGGTGCACCGCGGCCTCGGCACCCACCCGGGCGGCATCCACGTCGAGCTGACCGGGGAGGACGTCACCGAGTGCCTCGGCGGCGCCCAGGGCATCGAGGACCTCGACCTGCCGGACCGTTACGAGACGGCCTGCGACCCCCGGCTGAACACGCAGCAGAGCCTGGAGCTGGCGTTCCTCGTGGCCGAGATGCTCCGTGGCTGACCTGCGCTCGGACACTGTCACCCGCCCCACCAAGGGGATGCGGACGGCGATGGCCCGCGCGGCCGTCGGCGACGACGTCTTCGGTGACGACCCGACCGTCAACGCGCTCGAGGCCCACGTGGCGGAGCTGTTCGGTCACGAGGCGGCGCTCTTCGCCCCGTCCGGCACGATGGCCAACCAGATCGCCCTGCAGCTCGTCGTCCCGCCCGGTGGCGAGCTGCTGGCCGGCGCCGACGCGCACGTCGTCACCTACGAGCTCGGGGCGGCCGCGATGCTGGGCGGCATCTCCACGCGGACCTGGCCGTCCGACGGCGCGATGCTGAACGTCGAGCGGATCGCCGACATGATCCGCCCGGCCGGCTTCCCGTCGGTGCCGACCGCCGCGATCGCCGTCGAGCAGACCCACAACCTCGGCGGCGGCGGTGTCATCCCGCTCGGCACGCTGCAGGACCTGCGGGTCGCCGCCGACAAGCACAACGTCGCCCTGCACTGTGACGGGGCCCGGATCTGGCACGCGCACATCGCCGACGGGGTGACCCTCGCGGAGTACGGCGCTCTCTTCGACACCCTCTCCGTCTGTCTCTCCAAGGGCCTCGGCGCGCCGGTCGGCTCGCTGGTCATCGGCAGCCGGGAGCGGATCGCGAAGGCCCGGGTGATCCGTAAGCGGATGGGTGGTGGGATGCGCCAGGCCGGCATCCTCGCCGCCGCCGGGCGGTACGCGCTCGACCACCACGTCCGGCGGCTCACCGAGGACCACGAGCGGGCCCGCCAGATCGCCGAGGCGCTCGCCCCCTACGGCGTCGTCGACCCGGAGAAGGTGCGGACCAACCTCGTGCCTCTGGACCTGTCGAAACACGAGCTGAGCGCACCCGCGCTGGCGTCGGCCGCCGCCGAGCGCGGTGTGCTGATCGCGGCGATGCTGCCGCAGGTCGCACGACTGGTCACCCACCTCGACCTGGACGAGGCGGGCGTGGATCAGGCCATCGACGTCCTCACCGACCTGCTGGCCTGAGCGGCGCCCGCGGCCGTGACGAAGCCACGGATGATCGGGTGCGGGTCCGTCCCGTCGCCGGCCAGCTCCGGCTGGAAGAGCGTGAGCAGGTAGAAGGGATGGTCCGCCAGCTCGGCGGCACGGACCGCCCCGCTCTCGTCGCGGCCGGTGAACCGCATCCCGTTCGTGGTCAGCAGGTCGAGGTGGGCCTCGGCCAGCCCGTAGGAGCAGTGGTATCGCTCCACCGTGCGGGGCGCGCCGACCAGCCGCTCGAGCAGCGAGCCGGGAGTCACCTCGACAGCCGCCGCGTGGCCGGCCAGGGAGCAGGCGAGCTCGACGATCAGCGAATCAGGGTCCTCCTCCTCGCCCTCCGCATACTCCGAGTGGCTCGCGGCGGCGAAGCCGCACTCGTGGCGCGCGAACTCCAGCAGGGCGTGCTGGAAGCCGCCGCACGTGCCGAGGAACGGGACACCGCCGAGCCGGGCCACCCGGGCCGCGGTGATGCCGCCCTCGGGGCTGCGATAGGGGCTGCCCGGCACCAGCCAGATCCCGTCGAAGCCGTGCAGCGCCGCCGGATCCCGGGCATCCGGCGTGGGGATCCAGTAGATGTCGATGTCCACCTCGTCACGCATCACGTCGAGGAGATCGGGGATCCGGTGGTGGGCGCGAACGGCCGGTGACCGATCGCCGACCAGGGCGATTTTCATCATGGGTCCACTCTCGTCGCTCCACGAGATCAGGTCCAACGATGATTGCTAATGAGGCCATTAGCATCGCTTATGTGGACACGCATCTGCTCCGTACCTTCGTGGCCGTCGCCACGACCGGGTCGTTCTCCGCCGCCGCCGAGCAGCTCGGCTTCACCCAATCGGCGGTCTCCCAGCAGATCGCCGCGCTCGAGACCGACCTGGACACCCCGCTGCTGACCCGCCGGCCGGTCGCCCTCACCCCGGCGGGTGAACGCCTGCGCCGGCACGCCGCGCTGCTGCTGACCCGGCTCGACATGGCCCGCGCCGACGTGACCCGCGCGGTGGCCCCGCCCGGCCGCCTGATCGTCGGCCTGACCCCGCTCGCGTGGTCGCGCCGGGTGTCCCGGGCCCTCGCCACGATCCGCGCCGGATCGGCCCGCCTGAGCAGCCGGGTGCTCGTCGCCGACCGGGAGCGGATCGTCGCCGCGGCCACCACCGGCGAGATCGACGTCGCCCTGGTCGACGGGTTCACCGCGCCGAGCGACCCGCTGCCGCTCCCGGTGGCCGGTGCGGTCGGGGTGGCCGAGGACGCGGCGGTGGTGGCGGTGCCGGGCGATCATCCGCTGACCGCGCGACGGACCGTGGAACTCGCCGATCTCGCGGAGGCCTACTGGATCGACGCTCCTGTGGTGTCGCCCTTGACGAGCCTGCCGGTGGACGGTCTGCGCGCCGGGTTACGTTACGAGGGCGCCGACGTGGCGGTGCTGCTCGGGCTGGTCCGGGCCGGCCACGGGCTGTCGGTCCTGCCCGCGAGCACCGCGGAGGGAGTCGCCCTGCCCCGCCTGGTGCATCGGGTGGAGCTGCTGCTCACCCCGGGCGCCGGCGAGCCGGCGACCCGGCTCAGCGAGCTTCTCGCAGCCCCTTGAGCAGCGTGATGTCGGCCGCGTGACCCTCGTGCTCGACCGTCGGAGTCTCCACGATGACCGGGATGCCCGCGGTCGCCGGGTGGGCCAGCAGCTCGGCGAACGGCGCCGTGCCGATCCGGCCCTTGCCGATCGTCTCGTGCCGGTCGCGCGTCGACCCGCACTCGTCCTTCGAGTCGTTGGCGTGGATCAGCTGGAGCCGGCCCGGCCCGGCCGCCTCGACCAGCGCGTCGAGCGTCGTCGTCATGCCGCCCGGGGTGGCCAGGTCGTGCCCGGCCGCCCAGGCGTGGCAGGTGTCGAAGCAGACGCCCAGCCACGGGTGCTGCTCCACGGCCGCCAGATAGGCCGACAGGTCCTGCACCTTCGACGCCAGGCTCCGCCCGCCGCCCGCGCTCGGCTCGACCAGCAGCCGGGGCAGCCCCTCGGCGGCCGCCCGGTCGAGCAGCGGCAGCAGCTGCTCGTGGAGCTGGTGCATCGCCTTCTCGGCGTGTGCCTCGTCGACCGAGCTGCCGGCGTGGTAGACGACAGCGGTCGCGCCGATCGCCTTGCCGCGCAGCAGGGCGTGCTCCAGCGTGGCGATCGAGCGCTCCACCGTCAGCTCGGTCGGTGAGCCCAGGTTGACCAGCAGCGACGCGTGGATGTAGGCGGGCAGCCCGCGCTCGCCGATCCCGTCGCGGAACAGCACGTCCTGCTTCGGGTCGCCGGGTGGCAGGGCCCAGCCGCGGGAGTTGGAGACGTACACCTGAAGGGTCTCCGAGCCCGCGGCGTCGGCGTAGGGGAGGGCCGCCTTGGCCAGCCCTCCCGACGTCTTGGTGTGTGATCCGATCCGGCGCAGTGTCACAGGAAGCACACCAGCTGGACGACGCTCTGCGGCGGGACCGGCGTGCCGGGCCCCGGGTTCATCTGGCGCGCCGTCGCGTTCGGGTCGCCGGTCATCTGCACCTGGAGTCCCTGCTGCTGGAGCGCCGCGGCCGCCTGCTGGCACGGCTGGTTCGTCACGTCCTGCAGGACGATCTGTGCCGGGCCCTTGCTGAACTGGAGGGTGACCTCCGCGTTCTTCTCCACGCCGGTGCCCGCCTTGGGCGACTGGCTGATCACCTCGTCGGCCGGCTTGTCGCTCTCCACGGCCTGCTCCACCACCTGGAGGCCCCGCTCGCTCAGCTGCCGGCGGGCCTCGTTGATGTTCTGGCCGACCAGGTTCGGGATGGTGATCGGCGCCTTGCCCTTGCTCAGCACCACCTCGACGGTGTCGCCCGGCTTGAGCTCGGTGCCCGCTTTCGGGTTGGTGGACAGCACCACGCCCTCCGGGGCGGTGTCGCTGTACTGCCCCTTGCCCTGCTTCACCTTCAGCTTGATCGCTTCCAGCTGGGCCTTGGCGAACGCCAGCTCCTGGCCCTCCAACTCGGGAACCGGGTGCACCTCGGGACCGAGCGACAGGATCACGGTGATGTTGTCACCCTTGACGATCTTGTCCTGCGGACCCGGGTTCTGCTCGAGCACCGAGCCCTTGGCCACGGCGTCGCTGTACTTGCCCTCGCCGACGACCAGCGTGAAACCCTCCTGCTGGGCGTAGGCGGTGGCCTGGTCCTGGCTCATGGTCAGCAGCCGGGGCGTCTCGGTGTAGCGCCCGAGCGTCACCCACCACGTGCTGCCGACAACGACCAGGGCCATCACCGCGATCAGCGCGGTCAGCACGACCCGGCGCCGGTCCTCGAAGAAGCCGGACAGCCCGCCCGCCGGCGCCGCGGCCCGGCGGTGCGGCGCGGTGCGGCCGCCCTGCTCCGGCAGCCGCGCCCAGGACGGGCGGTGGGACGCCTGATAGGCGGTGCCGGCCGGGACCGGTGGCACCAGAGCGGTGGCGTCGGCGGACGGGACGGCCGGGACGATCCGGGTCGCGTCGGACGTGCCGGGCGCGCCCGGCACCTGACGCATCAACGCGGTCTCGACGTGCGTCACGCCGAGACCGTCGCGGGCGGTCTGCACCTCGGTCAGGAACGCGCCGGCGTCGGTCGGGCGCGAGCCCGCGTCCCGCCGGGTGGCCCGGGCCACCAGGCGGTCCAGCACCGTGGGCAGGCCGCGGATGATCGACGAGGGCGCCGGGACGTCGTTGTCGACGTGCTGCCAGGCCACCTCGATCGGCTCGGTGCCGTCGTAGGGCACCCGGCCGGTCAGCATCTCGAAGAGCACGATGCCGGCCGAATACACGTCGGTCCGCGCGTCGGCGTGCCCGTTCTGCACGAGCTCGGGCGCCACATACGCCACCGTGGCCATCAGCTGGCCGGAGTCGTCGACGGTGCTCGCCTCGATGGCCCGGGCCAGACCGAAGTCGGCCACCTTGACCACGGCGTCCACCAGGTCGGCCGCGCCGCCGCTGGGAGCCTCGGCGACCAGCACGTTCTCCGGCTTGACGTCACGGTGCACCAGGCCGGCGCGGTGGGCGGCGGCGATCGCGGCGAGCATCTGCTCCAGGATCGCGAGCGCCTCGACCGGGCTCAGCCGGGTGCGCTGGCTCAGCAGGTCACGCAGGGTGCGGCCCTGCACGAACTCCATCACCAGATAGGGCAGACCCTGATGACGCCCCTGGTCGTAGACCGCCACGACATTGGGGTGGGTCAGGCGGGCGATCGTCTTGGCCTCGTCGGTGAAACGGTCGACGAAGTGGACGTTGGTGGCCTGCGACGGGTGGATGATCTTCAGCGCGACGGTGCGCTCAAGCCGCTCGTCGGTGGCCCGGTAGACGGTCGCCATGCCACCACGGGCGACGCGACCGGTGATCCGGTAGCGCCCGTCAATCGTTGTGCCGATCAACGTATCGGCGACTGTGGTGTCCATCGGCGTGAAGTGTATGTGTCTTTCCAGTGGGGGTGGCCCAGGATGTCACAGCTGAGTCCAAACGGGTACCCAAATGGCTGTGAGCTGGGCTGATTGACGCGGAAGCCATTCACATAAGGCGGAATAAGGCATTTATCACCATGCGTGATGCTGGTGATGGCGGTCACTGCAGGGGGATCCAGACCCCGTCGCCGAAGCTGGGAGCGCTCGCGCCCGGATCCGCCGGCATGCTCGGCGGCACGGACGCCGGGACCGTGGCCGGCGGCACCGTCGGGGTCGGCACCGGCGGGGTGTCGCAGTCGCACTCCGGCGGTGTCGTGACCGGTCCGGCGGGCCGGGTGTTCTCCCTGGTCGGAGGGTTCGGCGCGGGTGTCGTGACGACGTGGGTGGTGGTCGTGACGACCGGCGCGGCCGGGGCCGGCGAGGTGGCGCGCGGCCGGTGCCGTGGCCCGCCCATCCGGGCGTCGCCGCCGTCGTGGGCGGGCGCCGGCCCGGCCTCGAAGGCGGGCGGCCGGGGCGCCACGGCGACCTCGGGCACGGCCGCCGGGGGGTCGGTCATCCGCCCGGCGAACGCGGTCGTCGCCATCAGGTACGACCCGGCCGCCCCGAACGCGGCCAGCGCGCAGAAGGCGGCCACCGCGACAGATCGTCGCGGTGGCCGCGCGTGGTCGGCCACCGGCTCGGCGGGCAGGCTGATCAGCGAGCCGGGGAACGTGCTCATCCCGGTCGACGTGACGTCCGGAACACCCCCGCGGCGGGCCTCCGGGCGACGCCCCAGGTCGTAGCAGAGGGACCGCCAGGCCCCGGCCGTCTCGGCACGGACGTTGCGCCACAGGCTCACAACAGTTCTCCGATCTGGTCTGGCACCCTGTACAGGTGACCGAACCCGTAACCCCCGGCCCCTCCGGCTGGGTCTCCCTGCCGGATGTGTCCGAAAAGCTCGGTGTGACGATCAGCAAGGTGCACCAGCTGATCCGCGAGGGATCGCTGCTCGCGGTCCGCCGGGACGGCATCCGGGTGGTGCCCGCCGAGCTGGTGGCGAACGCCACCGTGCTCAAGCACCTGCCCGGTGTGCTGACCCTGCTCCATGACGCCGGGTTCAACGACGAAGAGGCCCTGGGGTGGCTCTACACCCCGGACGAGACTCTCGGCGGCAACGCCGCGACAGCCCTCGGCGGCGATCTGGCCCGCGAGGCGAAACGGCGGGCGCAGGCGGTCGGTTTCTGATCCTTTGCGGTACGGCTACCCGCCCCCATCCCGCAAGGTGTGCGGGCGGGCCGTGCCGGGGTGTCTCAGACCGAGCGCCGGGTCGCCGCGTCGGCGAGCGCCAGCAGCACCTCGCGCGCCTCCTCCTCGATCGGGGCCGCGCGGAGGGCCGCGAGCGCCTCCCCGCTCAGCGCGTCGATCCGTGCCTCGGTCGCGTCCAGCGCCCCGGACGCCCGGATGACCGCCCGTAGCCGCTGCACGCCCGCGTCGTCCAGCGCCGGGTCGCCCAGCGCCGCCTCCAGCTCGGCACGGCCGTCCTCGTCGAGGGCCGTCAGCGCCGAGGCCACCAGATACGTGCGCTTGCCCTCGCGCAGGTCGTCGCCGGCGGGCTTGCCGGTCTGCGCCGGATCCCCGAAGACGCCGAGCACGTCGTCCCGCATCTGGAACGCCTCACCCAGCGGCAGGCCGAACGCCGCGTACGACGCGAAGACCTCCGGCCCGGCCCCGGCGAGGGCCGCCCCGAGCAGCAGCGGGCGCTCCACCGTGTATTTCGCCGACTTGAACCGGGCCACCTTGCCGGCCCGCTCCAGCGACGTGTCCGCGGTCGCCTGGGTGAGCACGTCCAGGTACTGCCCGACGGTCACCTCGGTCCGCATCCGGTCGAAGACCGGCCGCGCCCGGGCCAGCTCGGCCAGCCCCATCCCGGACATGTGCAGCAGATCGTCCGACCAGACCAGGGCCAGGTCGCCGAGGAGCACCGCCGCCGAGTCGCCGAACCCGGCCGCGTCGCTGCGCCACCCCTCCCGCTGGTGCAGCCGCTCGAACCGCCGGTGCACCGACGGCTCCCCGCGCCGGGTGTCCGACCGGTCCATCAGGTCGTCGTGGATCAGCGCGCTCGCCTGCACCAGCTCCAGCGCCGAGACCGCCGCCACCACCTCGTCCGAGTCGACGCCGCCGGCGCCCCGGAACCCCCAGTAGGCGAACGCCGGCCGCAGCCGCTTGCCGCCGCCCAGCACGAACGCCGACACCGCGTCGGCCACCTCGGCCAGCGCCGGGTCGATCTCCAGCAGGTGCGCCCGCTGGGTCGCGAGGAAGCCGGCGAGGGCCTTGTCGACACGGGGCCGCAGACCGGCCCGCTCTAGCGGAGAGTTCGTCACCCTTCCAGACGCTATCTGGTGCCCTCCGGCCCTGTTCGGTAACCCCGGCCTGCTCCCGGGCCCGCCACCCGGCCCGCGGATCGGTCTCCCGTGGCCTGGGACGGCCCTCGCAGCCGGCCGGGGTTCGCCCGGGCGGCCGGTAGAGTTCCGGTATGGCTCTCGGTCTTCCCTCCCGGCTGCCCGGCGCGCCGTCCATCGGTGACCTGGTCCGTGGCCCCGCGCCGACGTTCTCGTTCGAGTTCTTCCCGCCGAAGACACCGGTCGGCGAGCAGCGGCTCTGGCAGGCGATCCGGGAGCTGGAGTCGCTGCGGCCCGACTTCGTGTCGATCACCTACGGGTCCGGCGGCAGCACCCGCGACACCACGGTCGCCGTCACCGAGCGCGTCGCGACCGAGACCACCCTGCTGCCGATGGCGCACCTCACCGCGGTCGACCACTCGATCGCCGAGCTGCGCAACGTGATCGGCCGGCTGGCCGGCGCCGGGATCAGCAACATCCTGGCCGTCCGCGGCGACCCGCCCGGCGACCCGACCGGCGAGTGGGTCAAGCACCCCGACGGCGTCCTCTACGCCGAGGAGCTGGTCCGCCTGATCCGCGACTCGGGTGACTTCAGCGTCGGCGTGGCCGCTTTCCCGTACAAGCATCCCCGCTCCGCCGACGTGGAGAGCGACACCCGCGACTTCGTCCGCAAGTGCCGGGCCGGCGCCGACTTCGCGATCACCCAGATGTTCTTCGACGTCGACGACTACCTGCGCCTCCGCGACCGGGTCACGGCGGCCGGCGGCGACACCCCGATCCTGCCCGGCCTCATGCCGGTCACCCAGATGGCCACGATCGAGCGCGCCACCGTCCTCTCCGGCGCCCCGTTCCCGGCGGCGCTGCTGCCCCGCTTCGAGCGCCTCGCCCACGACCCCGAGGCGGTCCGCGCCCTCGGCATCGAGCTGTGCGCCGACATGTGCGCCCGCCTGCTGGCCGAGGGCGTTCCCGGCATCCACTTCATCACCCTGAACCGTTCCACCGCGACCCGCGAGGTCTGGCAGCTGCTGGCTCCCGCCGAGGCCGCCACCGCCGCCGCCTGACCGTGCCCCCGCCCACCCCCACGCCGGTGATGAGCTGGGACGACTACGTGGCGGCGTGGTCGGGGCTGCATGGTGGATTCGATCCGCGGCGGGCCTCGCCTCCGGTCCGTGGGTGGGTGCTTCTCGCGTACCGTCTCGGCTCTCTTCTCGGCCGTAACCGGATCCAGCCGCTCACGGTGACCCTCGCCGGTCTGCTGCTCTGTCTCGCCGTGCCGGTGGTGATCGGCCTGGCCGGGCCGGCGGGCCTGGCGGTCGGCGCGCTGCTCGTGCTGCTGGCCGCCGTCGCCGACGGGCTCGACGGGGCGGTCGCGGTGGTGACCGGGCGGGTGACCAGGGCCGGGCACGTCTACGACTCGGTCGCCGACCGTCTCGGCGAGGCCGCCTGGCTGACCGCGTTCTGGCTGGCCGGAGCCCCCGCCTGGCTCGCCGTCGCGGCGGGCGCGGGCAGCTGGCTGCACGAGTACCTGCGGGCCCGCGCGACCACCGCCGGGATGACCGAGATCGGCACGGTCACCGTGGGTGAGCGCCCCACCCGTGTCGCCGTCGGCGTGACCGGCCTGCTCCTGGCCCCGATCGCCACCCTGGTCGGACCGGAGTGGACCGCCCCCGCACTGACCGTGACGGTGGCGATCTGGCTGCTCCTGCAGACCGTCGGGCTGTGCCAGCTCGTCGTGGCAGTTCACCGCGCTTTGCGCTGATCGTTAATCAGTTGTCGCCGGTCGATGCCGGGCCTATTTTTTCCTCAGCGGATCCGGGCCGGGGGGAACGCCTCTGAGCTGTGGATTCGCTGTCAGGCAAACGATTTTCCGGGGGTGACGAAATGAGTGCGGTTCTGGTTCTGAACGCCGACTGCGGACCGCTGCACCGGGTCAGCCTCCGGCACGCGATCCGGATGCTGTTCCGTCAGGTCGCCGTGGTCCACGAGGCCCAGCCCGACACACGGATGGGTGTCTACCCGGTGCCGACCGTGGTCCGGCTGGTGTCCTATGTGGTGACGCGGTGGCGCCGCGGCCGGGGTCCGGGCTGGTCGCGGGCCGGTGTGCTGGTGCGCGACGGGCGCCGGTGCGCCTACTGCGGTGACGCCGCTTCGACCATCGACCACGTGCTGCCGCGGTCGCGGGGTGGCCGTAACGAATGGCTGAACACCGTCGCCGCGTGCGGGCGCTGCAACAACCGCAAGGGTGACCGCACGCCGGCCGAGGCCCGGATGCCGCTGCGCATCACGCCGTTCGCCCCGGTCTGGTCCGCTCACCTCTGATCTTTCGACTTTCCTCATCCGGGCGGCCGGCGAGTGAACACGGGGACTCGCCGGCCGCCCCCTCTGCGGCCGACAATGCGGCGGGGGCGACATGCGGAAGGCGGGAACCGGGTGACGGAGCTGGACGAGATGCGGGAGATCCGGGCGCGACGGGCTCGGCTCGACGCCGAGGAACTGGAGCTGATCGACCGGGCCAGGCGGTCCGGCGTCACCTGGCCGGCGATCGCCGCCGCGCTCGGTCTGGGCAGCCGGCAGGCCGCGGAGCAGCGCCGGCGCAACCTGGCGAGGGCGGCGGAGCGCGACTCCCTGCCGCGCCGATCCGAGCTCGATCAGGGGTACGGCGACGACGTCACCCGTCTCCGCAGACACGCCGTCGACCTGTGCCGGCGGATCGGCGCGGACCGTCGCTGGGACGCCCGTTTCACCCGGGCCGCCCTGGTCCGGGAGACCCTGTCGGCCGCACCGGACGCCCCGGCCGGCGCCCTCTACGACCTGGTGACCGCGGCTCTCGGTGATCTGGAGGGCCGCCTGCTGCCGGCGCCCCTGCGAGCCTCGGTCGATCGTCTCCGCGCCTCGCAGAGCCCGGCCCGTTCGACGTAGCCTCCCGGAGCCCGGCCCGCACCTGGTGGCTTCTCAGAGCCCGGCCCGTTCGAGATAGCCGAGCACGTCACGCACGTCATGGGTGGCGCAGCCGACGTAGTTGTCCGGCCGGATCAGGAGCAGGGTGGGCCCGTCCGTCCCGTAGATCCCGGCGGCCTCGGAGACGTGATGAACCGGGACGGACAGCTCGGGCAGCGGCGACTCCCAGTCGAAGGCGAGCAGCGTGGCGTGCGGCCCGCGCAGCCGATCGAAGATCCGCCCGGCGGCCAGCGGCGCGTCGGGCGCCCGGTCCCCGGCCTGCACCGTGCCCGGCCGGGGGCGGCGTTCGTCGGCCAGCGTGGCGCCCCGGTAGTTCAGTGACAACTGCCGCAGCACCGGGTCGTCGCGGCGCATGGCGTCGTCGGCGCCCTCGGCGTGCCGCCGGTGCAGGCGGGTGCTGATCCCGAGGACGCCCGCGGCCACCGGGAGCCGCTCCTCCTCGTACGTGTCCAGGACCGCCGCGCTGCCCGTCGCGATCTTCCAGCCCAGGTTGTACGCGTCCTGGATCCCGGTGTTGAGCCCCTGCCCGCCGGCGGGGGAGTGCACGTGTGCCGCGTCGCCGGCGAGGAACACGTTCCCGGCCCGGAATCGCGACGCCATCCGCATGTTGGCCCGGTACTCCGAGGTCCAGCCCACCGCGGTGACCGTGATCGACGGGTCGACGGCGGCCACCAGCTCGGCCGGCGACAGCGCGGACGGCGGCGCGGTCAGCTGGAACCAGTCCCCGCCGGGCAGGGGGCACAGCCCGAGCCGGAACGCCCGTCCCTCGCCCGGCCACACGTGCCAGTGGTCGCGGTCGAGCCCGGTCAGGCGTACGTCGGCGATGGTCAGCCGCTCCTCCTCGTGGGTCTCGCCCTCGAACCCGATCCCGGCCAGCTTGCGAACCGTGCTGCGCCCGCCGTCCGCGCCGACCACGTAGGCCGCGTCGACGGCCTCGCCGGTGTCGAGCGTGACCCGTGCCCCGCCGTCGATCGGATCGATCCCGGTGAGCCCCACGCCGACTTCCACCGGGATGCCGTCGGCGAGCAGCTCACCGGTGCGCCACTGGGGGAGCATCAGCATGTTCGGCCAGGGCACGGCGGGGGTCGGCGCGTGCACCTCGTCGAGGCGGAACCGGTGCTCCCCGCCGCCGGGCAGGTGGGCCAGCAGCTCCGGATAGGGCCCGCCGGCGGCCAGGAACCCGTCGAGCAGACCGAGGTCGTCGAGGACCTCCAGGGTGCGCGGCTGCAGCCCTTTGCCGCGGGAGCCGTCGAACGGCTGCGCCGACTTCTCCACGATCCGGTACGGCACGCCGTGCCGGGCGAGCTGGCGCGCCAGGGTGAGCCCGGTCGGACCCGCTCCGGCGATTACGGTGAATCTTGATTCAGTGAACATAAATTCACCGTACGGCCGCTGGTAATCTCCGTCAAGTGGCGATGGGCACGCGCGCACAGCAGGCGGCGCAGACCGAGGCGGAGCTGAAGGCGGCCGCGATCCGGGTGTTCGAGCGGGTGGGCTACCTCAACACCAAGATCACGGACATCACGGTCGAGGCCGGGCGGGCCACCGGCTCCTTCTACAAACACTTCGCGAGCAAGGAGAAACTGCTCGAAGCGCTGCTCGCCGACCTGCTGACCGAGGGGGACGCCAGCGCCGAGCTCCCCGGCCACCTCGACGACTTCCGCGACCGCGAGGCGGTCCGCTGGCACGTCGCCGTCTACTGGTCCTTCTACCGGCAGCACCGCGCGATCATGTCGGCGCTGCAGCAGGCCGCGATCGTCGACGAGGCGTTTGCCCGTCGCAGCCGCGAGATGCTCGAGCCGGACCTCCACCACATCGCCGGTCACCTGGCCGGTCTCGAGCCGCCCGGCGGTCCCCTGGTCGCGGCGTCCCTCTTCGCCGCGACGCTGTCGGGGGCCGTCGCCGATTGGTTCGCCGACCCGGCCCCCGCCGTCGGCGAGGCCGAGATGATCGACATCCTGGCGACGTTCCTGCACACCGGCCTCGGCGGCTGAAAACCCCTATACGGTACGGATCACGCCGAGTCCCGTGGCTCCCCCGCGAGGCAGGCGACACTCCCGGCCATGACGCGCCCGCCGGGCCGAATGCGACGGTGACCGTCACCCCCCGGCCGGCTCGCGAAGCTGTTCGGCGGGAGTGGCGACAGCTCTGAGAGCCGGGCGGGGTGGCCGTGCCGCACGGATACGCCCGGCGGGCGCGCTGCGGTCCCGGGCGCCGTGGACGTCGCGGGGGAGCCGCGGGCGGGGTGGCTTGCGGCCGGGGGCGGCCGGCGGCGTACCGCTGATGGAAAGACCGGATGCCCGGCACGCCGTTGTGCCGGGCATCCGAAGAGGCCGGGTATCGGTCACGCCGTTGTGCCCGATACCTGGAGTCGCGTGGCGTCAGCGCTTGCTGACCGCCTTGCGGTAGTCGCTGTTGAGGCGGCCGATGAGGCTCAGCGGGATGCCCTTGGGGCAGACCGTGGTGCACTCGCCGGCGTTGGTACAGCCGCCGAAGCCGGCGTCGTCCTGGGCCTGGAGCATGTCGATGACGCGGCTGTCGCGTTCGGGCTGGCCCTGGGGCATCAGGCCGAGATGCGCGATCTTCGCGGCGGTGAACAGCATCGACGAGCCGTTGGGGCAGGCCGCCACGCAGGCGCCGCAGCCGATGCAGGTGGCCGCTTCGAAGGCCGCGTCGGCGTCCTTCTTGGGCACCGGGGTGGCGTGGGCGTCGGGCGCGGTGCCGGTCGGCGCGGTGATGTAACCACCGGCCTGAATGATCTTGTCGAAGGCGGTACGGTCGACGACCAGGTCCTTGATCACCGGGAAGGCCGCCGCGCGCCATGGCTCGACGTCGATCACGTCGCCGTCGGAGAACTTGCGCATGTGCAGCTGGCAGGTGGTGGTGGCCTTCTCCGGGCCGTGCGCCACACCGTTGATGACCATGCTGCACATGCCGCAGATGCCCTCGCGGCAGTCGTGGTCGAACGCGATCGGGTCGTCGCCGGACAGGATCAGCGTCTCGTTGAGGACGTCGATCATCTCGAGGAACGACGCGTCGGGGGAGATCCCCTTCACGTCGTAGGTGACCATCTTGCCGGCCGCCGACGGACTGGCCTGACGCCACACCCTGACCTTGATGTCCATTACTTGTAGCTCCGCGTGCTCGGGTGGACGTACTCGAAGTTGAGGTCTTCCTTGTGCAGGACGGGCTTGCCGTCGGCGCCGAAGTACTCCCACGCCGCGGCGTAGCTGAACTCGTCGTCGTGGCGCAGCGCCTCACCGTCCGGGGTCTGCGACTCGGCCCGGAAGTGGCCGCCGCAGGACTCCCGCCGGTGCAGCGCGTCGATGCACATCAGCTCGCCCAGCTCGATGAAGTCGGCGACCCGGCCGGCCTTCTCCAGGTTCTGGTTGAGTTCCTCGCCCTTGCCGGGCACCTTCACCCGGGTCCAGAACTCCTCCTTGAGCGCCCGGATCAGGCCGATGGCCTTGGTCAGGCCCTCCTCGGTCCGCTCCATGCCGCAGTACTCCCACATGATCTGGCCCAGCTCGCGGTGGAACGAGTCCACCGTGCGGTCGCCGTCGATCGAGAGGAACTTGGCGATCCGGTCCTCGACCTCCTTGCGGGCCTCGACGACCGGAGCGTCGGTGGCCTGCACGGCGGGGAACGGCCCGGCCGCGAGGTAGTTGCTGATCGTGTTCGGGAGCACGAAGTAGCCGTCGGCCAGGCCCTGCATCAGCGCGGACGCGCCGAGCCGGTTGGCGCCGTGGTCGGAGAAGTTGGCCTCGCCCACCACGAACAGGCCGGGGATCGTCGACTGCAGGTCGTAGTCGACCCACAGGCCACCCATCGTGTAGTGCACGGCCGGGTAGATGCGCATCGGCGTCTCGTACGGGTCCTCGCCCGTGATCCGCTCGTACATCTCGAACAGGTTGCCGTACTTCGCCTCGACCGCCTTGCGGCCCAGCCGCTTGATCGCGTCGGCGAAGTCCAGGTAGACGCCGAGGCCACCGGGACCGACGCCGCGGCCCTCGTCGCAGACGTTCTTGGCGGCCCGGGACGCGATGTCGCGGGGGACCAGGTTGCCGAACGACGGGTAGATCCGCTCCAGGTAGTAGTCGCGGTCCTCCTCGGCGATCTCACCGGCCGGCTTCTGGCAGTCGGCGGCGTTCTTCGGCACCCAGACCCGGCCGTCGTTGCGCAGCGACTCCGACATCAGGGTCAGCTTCGACTGGTGCGAGCCGGACTCCGGGATGCAGGTCGGGTGGATCTGCGTGTAGCAGGGGTTCGCGAACAGCGCGCCCTTGCGGTGCGCCCGCCACGACGCGGTGACGTTGCAGCCCTTCGCGTTCGTGGACAGGAAGAACACGTTGCCGTAGCCGCCGGAGGCCAGCACGACCGCGTCGGCGAACTCGGTGGTGATCTCGCCGGTCACCATGTCGCGGACCACGATGCCGCGGGCCTTGCCGTCCACGATGATCAGCTCGAGCATCTCGTGCCGGGCGTTCATCTCGACGTTGCCGAGGCCGATCTGCCGCTCCAGGGCCTGGTACGCGCCGAGCAGCAACTGCTGGCCCGTCTGGCCCCGGGCGTAGAACGTACGGGACACCTGGGTGCCGCCGAACGAGCGGTTGTCGAGCAGGCCGCCGTACTCACGGGCGAACGGGACGCCCTGGGCCACGCACTGGTCGATGATGTTCACCGACACCTGGGCGAGCCGGTACACGTTGGACTCGCGGGCGCGGAAGTCGCCGCCCTTGACCGTGTCGTAGAAGAGCCGGTAGACGGAGTCGCCGTCGTTGCGGTAGTTCTTCGCGGCGTTGATGCCACCCTGCGCGGCGATCGAGTGCGCGCGGCGAGGGCTGTCCTGGTAGCAGTACGACTTGACCCGGTACCCGGCCTCGGCCAGGGTCGCCGCGGCCGAGCCGCCGGCCAGGCCGGTGCCGACCACGATGACCGTCAGCTTGCGGCGGTTCGCCGGGTTGACCAGCTTGGCGGAGAACTTGCGGCGCTCCCAGCGGGTCTCGACCGGCCCGTCCGGCGCGGCCTTGTCGAAGACGGGCTCACCCTCGGCCCAGAAGTCGTTGGCACTCATGATCAACCCACCAATCCGGTCGTGACCGCGATCGGCACCGAGAGGTACATCGCGACCAGGATCACCGAGAGCACCAGGGCGATCGTCTTGGCCCGGCGCTCACCCGCCGTCGTCTGCTGGCCCAGCGTGCGGACCGCGCTCCAGATGCCGTGCCGCAGGTGGAAGCCGACCGCCACGACCGCGAGGACGTAGAAGATCGTCACGTACCAGCGATCGGGGGCGAACCCCTCGATCACGCGCGCGGACGGGTCGGCGTCGCCGCCGGCCGGGTTCACCTTGCCGAGGGTCAGGTCGAGGATGTGCCAGATCACGAACAGCACGATGATCACGCCGCCCCAGCGCATGGTGCGCGCGGCGTAGCTGCCCTGGATCTTCGGCCGGTGGGCGTACTTGACCGGCCGGGCCTTCTTGGCGCGGATGGTCAGCGCGGCGGCCGCCCAGATGTGCAGGCCGATCGCGACGAGCAGGCCGACGCGCTGGATCCAGAGGAACCAGGCGTGCGGCAGCAGGGGTGTGCCGAGCTCCCGCAGCCACTCCGCGTAGTGGTTGAAGTCGGACTCGCCGACGAAGATCTTGAGGTTGCCGGCCGCGTGCGCGAAGAGGAAGAAGACCAGCAGCGCACCGCTGACCGCCATGATCAATTTGAGGACGACCGACGAGGGCCGGACCGACTTCCGCGGCGTGGGGCGTGCCGTCGCACCCGCCGCATGGGTCGTCTTGGGAATAGGAGTGTCTACCGCCACAACTTGGACGGTAGAAAGTCCCGATCGATTCGTCTAATGCATGCAGGTGGTGCTCTCCATAGCTATAAGCTATTAAGGTGCAGCTGCAACAACTCAGGTACTTCGTAGCGGTGGCGGAGACGCGACATTTCACCCAAGCAGCGGATGAATTGGGCGTGTCCCAGCCCACCCTGAGTAAGCAGATTCACACCCTTGAGACGTCTCTCGGCGCGCCGCTCTTCGAGCGGATCCGTGGCGGCGTGACCCTCACGGTAGCGGGCGAGACCCTGCTCCCGCTGGCACAGCGCATGATCGCCGACGCTGATGCGGCACGGGACGCGGTGGCCGACATCGTGGGGCTGCGGCGTGGGGAGATTCGCCTCGGCGCCACCCCGAGCCTCTGCTCCTCGCTGGTTCCGGCGGTGCTCCGGGCGTACCGGGCCGACCACCCCGGCATCCGGCTGCACGTGACCGAGGGCAGCTCCCAGGACATGATCGCCGACCTGCTCGCACACACCCTGGACCTGGCTCTGATCGTGCAGCCCGAGCACGGCGTCGACCCGGCGCTGGAGACCGCCGAGCTGCTCCGGGAGAGCCTCGTGGTGGCGTCGGTCGCGACCGGCCCGCCGCCGACCGTGGCCCGCCAGCTCGACCTGATCGAGCTGCGGCACACCCCGATGGTGATGTTCCGCGACGGCTACGACATCCGCGACGTCACCCTGCAGGCCTGTGAGCGGGCCGGCTTCACCCCGAAGTTCGCCGTCGAGGGCGGCGAGATGGACGCGGTGCTCGCCTTCGTCGAGGCCGGCCTGGGTGTCGCGCTGGTGCCGAGCATGGTGCTGGCCAACCGCCCGCTGCTGCGCGCCACCCCGCTCGCGCCGCCCGGCATGCGCCGTACCATCGCGCTCGCCCAGCGCCGCGGCGCGATCATGTCGCACGCCGCGGCCGCCCTGCGCGAGGTGGTCATCGAGCACTGTGCGGCGACCGTCCACATCGGGTAGTCATCCGGCTGCGCCGCGTCTAGGCTCCGGGTGTGTGGCATGGCGAGTACCGGGATCCCCGGCTGGTCGAGGTCTACGACGCTGAGCACCCCTGGGGCTGGGAGGACGACTTCTTCATGCGGGTCCTCGCCGACCGCATGGCGCCCCGCGTCCTCGACCTCGGCTGCGGCACCGGCCGGCTGGCGATCGCCATGGCCGAGGCCGGTCACGAGGTGACCGCGGTCGACCCGGCCCGCGCCAGCCTCGACGCCGCCCGCCGCAAGTCCGGCGCCGCCCGGGTCCGCTGGGTCGAGGGCTCCTTCGAGACGCTGCCGCCGCGCTCGTTCGACGCCGCCTTCCTGACCGGGCACGTCACCGAGCTGCTGGTGTCCGATGAGGAGTGGTCCGGCGCCCTGCACGCGCTGCGCGACGCGCTGGTCGTCGACGGGCGGCTCGTCCTGGACGGCCGTGACCCGGCGGCGCGGCCGTGGGAGCGGTGGGACCGGGCCGGCACCGAGCGGTCCATCGTGCTCGCCGACGGCTCGGCGGTGGTCGCGTGGACCGAGGGGGCCCCGGCCGCCGACGAGCGCACCGTGTCCGTCGTCCATCACTTTCTGTTCCCGGACGGTCTCGAGCTGACCAGCACGGCCGTGCACCGGTTCCGTGACGAGGCCACGCTACGTGACTCCCTGCGTGCGGCCGGCTTCCGGGTCGACCAGCTCTACGGTGGATGGAGCCGGGAGCCCGCGGGCCTCAGCGACGACGGCGAACTGATAGTGATCGCGATCGCTGAGCCTCGGATGTTGCCCTGATGTGCCGCGTTACTTACTGAACCATTGCAGGACATGAATACCGGACTACTATCCGGCAGGCATCGGTACCGACCTCAACGACGGGGCTAGGTGGCATGTCCGACAACGAGTGGCCAAGGCAGTTGCCCGCACCGGACCACGGCGACTGGACCGAGGCGCCGCAGAGCCGCGGCCGTGTCCTGCTCGCCGCGGTCCTGGTGATCACGGTCCTGCTGGTGGCCGGTGGCGTCGCCTGGCGGTTGATGAGCAACGGGACGTCCACCCCCGCCGCGCAGGCCAGCGCCGCGCCCGTGCCGTCGTCCACCCCCACCGTCACCCCCTGCCCCGACCCCGAGCTCACCGTGGCCGCCGCCCCCGAGATCGCCCCGCTGATCAGCAAATTCGCGGCCGACCTCAAACCGGCCGGGCAGCGCTGCTCGCCGATCGTGGTCCGCGCCGAGGAGCCCGGCGTCACGGTGGCCGCCGACGACCAGCCCGACGTCTGGGTGCCGTCGTCGAGTGTCTGGCTGCCGATCGCCGCCGACCGCAAGCACGTCTTCCAGACCTCCGGCGCCACCCTCGCCTGGTCGCCGATCGTGCTGGCCGCGCCGCCCGCGGTCGCCGCCCAGTACATCAAGGACGGCAAGACCGCCTGGACCACGCTGATCAAGGCGGTCACCACCGAGCAGGTGCCGGTCGTCACCATGCCCGACCCGCTGCTCACCACGACCGGCCTGCTCAGCGTCCACGGTGTGCACGCCGCCGCCGCACTGACCACGAAGGACCCGGGCATCGCCCAGCTGCGCGCGCTGACCCTGCGCAGCCGGCTCACCCGGGCCGACGCCGACCCGGCCGCGCTGATCACCCAGATGTCCCGGCTGACCGACCCGGGCGCGGCCGCTTTCGACGTCGGTGTCTTCCCGGTCGTCGAGCAGCAGGTCACCGCCTACCAGAAGGCCGTTCCCAAGGTGCCGCTGGCCGCCGCGGTGCCGGTCGACGGCCTGGTCCAGGCCGACTACCCGTACGCGGTCCGCAAGGGCGTCAAGACCCGCCTCGCCGAGCAGCTGCGTGCCGCGATCAGCAAGCCGGACCTGGCCGCCGCCGGGTTCCGCACCGAGCCCACCGCCGGCGGCGCCCGGCTGCCCGAGTCGGCCAAGGCGATGCTGACGCCGGCCCAGCAGTGGGCCGGCTTCCAGACAGTGGCGTTCCAGGTGCTGCTGCTGATCGACGAGTCCGGCTCGATGAACGAGAGGATCGGGGCCGGGACGGAGACCAAGGCGTCGTTGCTGCGCGAGTCCGGCGCGAGCGCGGCCGAGCTGTTCAACGAGGAGACCACGATCGGTATGTGGTATTTCGGGGCGGCCGGAGCAGCCGACCCGGCACACACCGAGGTGGTCCCGTTCGGCCCGATCACCGCGGGGACCGGCGGCAAACCCCGGCGGCAGGCGCTGGCCGAGCAGATCACCGCGTACCGTCCGCGGGCGAACGCCGGCACCCCGCTCTACCAGAGCGTCCTCGACGGTGTCGACGCCATGCGCAAGCAGGCCCAGGCCGGCCGCCCGTCGGTGGTCGTGGTGCTCACCGACGGCGCCGACGGCGGGACCAGGTTCGCGATGAGCAACCAGGAGTTCCTGAAGCGGCTCAACGCCGGGCGCGACCCGGCCCGGCCGGTCCCGGTCATCGCTGTCGGCTACGGCCCGGACGCCAACCTGAAGGCGCTGCAGGACATGGCGAAGGCCACCGGCGGCCAGGCGATCGCCGCCCGCGACCCGGCCGACCTGGCCTCCGCGATGGCCAAGGCCTTCCTGGCCGCCCGGACCACGTCATAGCCCGCCCCTGGTCAGGCACGCCCTCACCGCCCGGCTCGGGTCAGACGGCTCCTCGCAGCCCGGCCCGGGGTCAGGCGGCTCCTCACCGCCCGGCCCCGGTCAGGCGGGCCCGATCGCGTCGGCCACGATCCGGGCGGAGAGGGTCACCATCGGTAGCCCACCGCCCGGGTGCACCGAGCCGCCGACCAGGAACAACCCGTCCACCGGGCCAAGGTTACCGGGCCGCAGCAGACCACCCGCGGTGCCGTAGATCGCCCCGCCCGGCGCGCCCGCCGACTCGGCCAGGTCCGCGGGCGTCCGCGTCTCCCGGAACTCCAGCCGGTCCCGGACGTCCACCCCGCGACCGGCCAGCACGTCCAGCACATGCCGGGCGTACGCGTCGGCCAGCCCCGGCCGCCGCCAGTCCACGGCCGACTGCGCGGTGCCGTGGCGGGGGGCGTTCACCAGCACGAACCACGCCTCCCGGCCCTCCGGGCGCACCGCCGGGTCCTCGGCCCGGGTGACGAACACCGCCGGATCGTCCACCGGCCGGGCCCGCCGCCCCGGCCCCGGGAAGATCGCGTCGAACTCGCCGTCGTAGCGGCGCGGGAAGAACACCGTGTGATGGGCCAGCTCCGGGGTCTCCCCGCGCACCCCGAGCAGCAGCACGAACCCGCCCAGGCTGCGGTCGGCGAGCCCGGCCAGACGGTCCGGGCTCGGCAGCAGATCCCGGTACAGGGTGACCGCGTCCACATCGGAGACCACCACGTCGGCGTGGACGAAACGGCCCGACGCCAGGGTCACCCCGCGGACCGCGGCATCGGCCTCGATCGCGGTGACCTCGGAACCCAGCTCCAGGCGTACCCCCAGATCGTCGCACCGCGCGCGCAGCGCCGCGGCCAGTGTGCCGAGGCCACCCGGCAGATACCAGCCACCGTAAGTCAGCTCGGCGTAGGGGATCGCGGCCAGCGCGGCCGGCGCGCGCCGCGGATCGGTCCCGGTGTACGTCGCGTAGCGGTCCAGCAGCATCCGCAGCCGTCGATCCCGCAGGTAACGCCGGCCCAGGCCGCGCAACGACCGGCCCGGCGCGATCGCCGCGAGATCACCCACCCGCCAGGACAGCCGCGCCAGCGACGCCGCCGACACCGGCCGCTGCAGCACCGACTCCCACGAGGCCGCCCAGATCCGCGCGGCCCGCCGCCAGAACCGGTCCCAGTCGCTCGCCGCGTCGTCACCGAGCGCGGTCGCGATCCGCTCCAGGAACACCGCGTGATCCGGCGACGAGTCGAGCACCACCCCGTCCGGGAAGACGTGCCGCACCACCGGATCCAGCGGCTGCGGCCGCAGACCCAGCCCCAGATCGTCGAAGACCTGCGGCAACGTGAGCAGGCTCGGCCCGGTGTCGAAGCGGTAGCCGTCCCGCTCATACACCGCCAGCTTCCCGCCGGCCTCCACGGCCCGCTCGTGCACGGTCACCCGGTGCCCGGCCGCCGCCAGCCGCACAGCGGCGGCAAGACCACCGACCCCGGCGCCCACCACGACGACGTCACTCACGGTTTACCCCTTTTCTTATGGTACGGGGGGACGCACTCCCGCCGAATGATGCCCGTCCCGTGGCTCCCACGCGAGCAATGCGGTGCTTGCGGACCCAGACGCGCCCGCCGGGCCGGCTGCCTGCTCACCGGCTGGACGGCCCCCACGGCCGGCCCCGGGTCATACGGGGCGGCCGCGCCAGGACAGACGGCCGGTGCGTCGCCTGTGGAACGAGCGTGCGGTCAGGCCCGCGAACACGACCACGGAGAGCGGATGCGCCACGGCGTCGAGCGGGCGGCCGCCGGTGGCCACGGCGCTGACCACCCGGCCCGCGACGCCGAGAAGGTAGGCGACCGCCGCGACGGCCGGCCACGGACCTGGTAGCAACAGGGGAGGTACGGCGTACAACAGAAGAAGAAGGACCACGACGGCGGCCGCGCCGGACGCCGACCCGAACGACGCCCACAGCGATTTGCCGTAGCCGTTCGCCAGTTCCTGCCAGGTGCTGTACATGCGGCAGGTGGCCAGGCGCGAGCCGTCGGCGAGCGCGATCCGGCCGCCGGAGCGTTTCACCGCGCGGGCCAGGCCGATGTCCTCGAGGATGTCGTCGCGGACCGCCGCATGGCCGCCGGCCCGCCGATATCCGGCCCGGTCGGCGACCAGCCACTGGCCGCCGGCGGCGGCGAGCGACGGGCGCGGCGAACGTTCCATCAGGCGCAACGGCAGGAAGGTGAGCCAGGACCATTGCAGCAACGGCTGGACCAGCCGTCCGGCGCCGACGATCCGGGGGTACGGCGAGAGCAGCGTCACCCCGGTCGAGCGGAGCAACTCGACCGCCCCGGCGACCGCGTCCGGCGCCAGGACCACGTCGGCGTCGACGAAGACCAGCACGTCCGCATCGCCGGCGTCGTCGGCCAGCCGGCGGCAGGCGTTCGGTTTGCCCAGCCAGCCGTCCGGCAGCGGCCCGCCGGTGAGCAGCCGCACCCGGGAGCCCGCCACCGCGCGGACCACGTCGGCGGTCCCGTCGGTGGATCCGTCGTCGAGGACGTGCACGGTCAGGTTCGGCACACCGCGCTGGGCGAGCAGCGACTCCAGGCAGGGCGTGACCCGGCCGGCCTCGTCGCGCAGCGGCAGCAGGACGGCCACCCGCTCGGTCGTCGTGGCGTCGCGGCGCGGGCGGCGCAGCAGCAGCGCGTTGACCACGGTGTGCGCGGTGAGCAGCAGCAACGGCGTGAGCGCGAGCCAGGCGATCATGTCGTACGGGGTTTCAGCAACGGCAGCACGGCCAGACCCATCAGGACACCGCCCCACGCGGCCGAGGCGGGCAGGTCCAGGAAGACGGCGTGGGCGAGGACCGAGGAGAAGTACGTCCACAGCCACAGCGCCAGCATCGGCGTGTCGCCCGGCGCCGGGGACGACACGATCCGCGCCGCCGACAGCACCGTCATCAGCAGGATCGCGAACCCGAGCCAGCCCAGATAGTTGCCGACCGGGATCCCCGGCACCCCGGGCAGCGCCGGAACCGGATCGTGCCAGCGCCAATACCCCTCGGCGACCATCTGCGGGTCGAGGAACAGATCCCACGCGGCCAGCCCGCCGGCGGCCACCGCGATCCGGGCCACCCGCCCGCGCGCCACCCGCAGCGCCGCCAGCCACGCCGGCCAGGCCATCCACGTCCAGGCCAGCGGGATGATCAGCGGCACGCCCAGCAGTTTCGGCCCCAGCTGGCCGGAGTAGTCGTAGGTCCCGAACGGGAAACCGGTGGCCACCCCGATCGCCTCGACCGCGAACCCGCCGAGCATCGCGGTGCCCACCAGCGCGCCCGCCGCCCGGGCGCCCCGGGACAGCCACGCGTGCGACACCGACAGCATCACGCCGATCAGGACCGTCGCCACGGTCAGACCGGCCCGGGTCCCGCCCTCGGTCAGCGGATAGCAGATCTGGGCCAGGATCAGGCCGCCCAGCAGCGCCCAGGAAACCGCACGCAACGTGGTCAGCCGCCGACCGTTCCCTCGGCGAGCGGAAGCTCCCGGCCGAGGATCGCGAACGCCCGCTCGTCACCCGGGAACAGGAAGTCCCGCAGCACGTCGGAGAAACCGAACCGCCGGTACAGCCGCCAGGCGCGGGACGCCTGCTCGTCGGCCTCCGGAGTGGACAGCAGCACCCGCTTGCCCTCGGCCATCGCCAGCAGCGCCCGCAACTGCCGGGCGCCGACCCCGTGACCCTGCGCCACCGGGCGCACATGCAGCTCGACGACCTCGAAGCAGTCCGACAGCCAGTACCGGCGGGACGGCTCGTCCAGCGACGCTCGCACCTGGTCGTGCCACCACTGGCCGGGGGCGGACGTGTAGCCGTACCCGAAACCGGCCAGCCGGCCCTCCGCGGTCAGCGTCGCCACCGCCCGGAACCCCGGCCGGCGCACGTGCGAGCCGATGTAGCCGCGGCGTGTCTGCAGCAGCTCCTTGCGGTACCCCATCGCCTCGCCGTAGACGGCCACCACGTCGTCGAGCCGGCGCAGCAGGTCGTCCGGCTGCCAAGCTACGAGCCTCATCGCTCCGTCAGCTCCTCGTCGATCCAGCCCAGCACCCTGCGGTCGCCGGTGAGGTCACGCACCGCGAAACGGGCGAAAAGCTCCTCCGCATACCAGCCGTCGGCAGGCGTACGGGCGATCACCGCGCGATGCTCCGGCTGACGGTACGCGAACGCGGTCAGATCCGCCGTGCTGCGCCACACGCTGACCGTGCCCTGCCAGCCGATCGGCGCCTCACCCACCCCGAACCGCGCGAGCAGCCCCGGCGCGTCCGCCACCTCCCGCGCGACCGCCGGGATCGCCCGCCAGAACCGCAGCGCCTTCGCCGGCCGCAGCCGCGCACGGGTCAGCGCCACCACCATTCCGTCCGTTCTGCGACCGGTCGAGCGGAACGGGCTCCGGCCCGACCACTCGCCCCGGCTCACCAGCGGCTCGAGATCGATCCGGGCATTCCCGTCGGCTATCGCGTCCCAGCGCGGGAAACTCACCGGGGCGTCACTCACGGTTATCGCGGCCCAGCGGGTCAGATCCGTGTCGCCCGGACCGAAGGTGGTGCCGGTGCCCGTACCCAGGAATTTGCCGAATGTGACGTTTTTAAGGTCTTTTCCGGCGAAGGCCATGCGCATCATGGCCGCGCCGATCGCGCGGCGCGGGACCCGCCAGACATGCAGGCTGACGTGGTCGTCGTCGATCACGCGACCTCGGCCGGGGTCCCGGCGGTGACGCGGACCAGCTCCGCATAGGTCGTCGCAAACAACGATTGGGGTACGCCGCCCGCCGCCCACACCACCGGGAACCGCTCCAGCTCGACGTCCACCAGGGTCCGCACCGGCTTCGGATGACCCACCGGGGCGACCCCGCCGATCGCCTGGCCGGTGTGCTGCCGGACGAACTCCGGCGTAGCCCGCCGCAGCTTCCCGATCCGCAGCTCGGCGGCCACCTTCGCGGTGTCCACCCGGTGCGCGCCCGACGTCAGGACCAGCAGCGGCTCCCCGTCGGCGTCGAAGATCAGCGAGTTGGCGATCTGGCCGACCTCGATGTTCAGAGCGGCGGCCGCCAGCGCGGCGGTGTGCACCGCCTCGTCCAGGATGACGATCTCGGCGGCGGCCGCGCCGGCCGCCGTCAGAGCGTCGCGGACCGCGATCACATTCGGATGGTTGTGCATCCTTACTTGTTTACCGCCTCGGCGCTGGCCTCCCACAACCGACCGGCAAGCTCGGGGTCACGGGCGTGCGCCGCCGGGGTGGTCAGCGAGTGCCCCACGTAGTAGCCGCCGTTCACCAGCTCCGCCTCCGGCGCCGTGGCCAGCCACACCAGCAGCTCACCGGCCTTCTCCGGAGTGACCAGGAACGGCGCGAACCGGTAGAACAGCCGGACGGTGCGGCCCGCGCCGAAATTCGTCCGCACCACACCCGGATGGAACGAGACACTGAACACATCCGGCCAGCGGCGGGCCGCCTCCGCGGCGAAGAGGATGTTCGCCGACTTGCCCGCCCCGTACGCCCGCCAGCGGTTGTAGCTCGCCGGATCGCCCTCCGGACGGTCCGGGTCCGGCCGGCCGTACAGGTGCGCCCGGGACGCCGTGTTCACCACCCGGGCGCCCCGCAGCCGCTCCCGCAACAGGGTCGTCAACAGGAACGGGGCCAGATGATTGGCCTGGAACGTCGCCTCGAACCCGTCGGCGGTCCGCCGGAACCCGTCGATCATGCCGCCGGCATTGTTCGCCAGCACGTCGATCCTCGGGAACCCGGCCAGCAGGTCGCCCGCCAGCGCCCGGACCTCGGCCAGACTCTCGAAATCGGCCCGGAAATGCGCTGCCGGCCGCACCCGGGCCACCGCGCCGGCGAGACGACGCGGGTCACGGCCCACCAGGACCACCTCGTCGCCACGCGCGGCGAACTGCTCGGCGGCGGCCAGCCCCACCCCGGAGCTCCCGCCGGTGACCACGATCGTCGCCATCCCGTCATCGTATTCACGAACGTGCGGATCTGCTCCTGGTCGCGGGTACCGTGACGGGGTGCGGATCACGGCGGAGAGCGGCGCGACGATGCGCCGGGCCGCCTGGTGGTTGCTGTTCGCCTGCACGGCGATCGGGCTGGCGTCGATGCACATCCTCGGGCACGGGGCCGCCGCTCACCGTCCGGCCGCGGTCTCGCCGCACTCGCCGCTTCTCTCCTCCGCTCCCGGCGCCGTGCCGGCCGGGCTTCCCGCCGGTCCCCACACCGATGATCACGGGTCGGGCGGGCACGGGACGGTCTGGAGTGTCTGCGTCGCGGTGCTGACGGTGACGTTGCTGCTGTCGCTGTCGGCCTGGTCCTTGCCGCGGCGATGGGACGACGGGTTTCCCTCCGGCCGGGTGACTCCCCGGGCGCCGCCCTCCGGCGGTGCCGGTCTACGCCTGATCTCGACATCGGCCATACGTATATAGCGGGGACTTTCGCCCACTATTCGTCTCCGATGTGAAAGGTAACCCCTTGACGTCCCTCACGTTCCTCCGTCGTGCCTTCGGGCCGGGCGTTCTGCTGCTGACCCTCGCCGTGGCCGCCTGTAGCGGTGGCGGCCACTCACCCGCTCATTCCGGCGCCGGGCCCGCCACGCCGGCCTCCACCTCCGCCTCGCCGGGAGCCGTGTTCAACGACGCCGATGCCGCGTTCGCCGAACACATGAGCGTCCACCACCAGCAGGCGATCGTGATGTCGGCCCTGGCCGCCGAACGAGCCGCCGACCCCCGGGTGAAAGAACTCGCCGCCAAGATCGAGTCCGCTCAGTCCCCGGAGATCGCCACCATGACCGCCTGGCTCTCCGCGTGGGGCCTCCCGCCGGCGGAAACCGGTGACGGCCACGGTGACGGCCACGAGTCGATGCCGGGCATGATGTCCGCCGCCGACATGACAAAGCTGGCCGAATCCACCGGCCAGGCCTTCGACGACCAGTTCCTCACCATGATGATCGCCCACCACGAGGGCGCCGTGACGATGGCCCAGGCCCAGATCGCCGACGGCGCCAACCCGGAAGCCAGAGCCCTGGCCGCAAAGATCATCACCGACCAGCAGGCGGAGATCGCCGCCATGAAGGCGATGAGCCGCTGAACCCGGTGGAGACGGCGCGGCAGGCCTACTTCCGGCCGCGTCGTCTCCACCCCTCCCGACCGCGCCGTGTTAACCCCTCCCGGCCGCGCCGTGTTCACCGCTTTCCGGCCGCGTCGTGTTAACCCCTTCGGGCCGCGCTGTGTTCACCGCTTTCCGGCCGCGTCGTGTTAACCCCTCCCGACCGCGTCGTCTTTACCGCTTTCGGCCGCGTCGTGTCATCCCTCTGGGTCGCGCTGTCTCCACCCCTTCGGGCCTGGCTGCTCGACTCGCTGCCTAGGTGTGCTCTTTGCGCCGGCGTACCCCTCGAAGCTTTTATGTCTGTCTGTGGGGTTGCGTCAGTGGTTGTGCTGATGCGGGCTGTGGTGCTGGTGAACCACCGCGTGACCCTTGCCTCGGGCGATCAGCCACCTGTTGACCGGCACGGTCAGCACGAACGCCACCGCCAGCGCGAAGGCGAGCGAACCCCAGAACAGCCGGTTGCCCAGCCCGGCCTCCATCGCGCCGGGCACCACGAGCATGACCATGTTGTCGATGATCTCCATGACCACGATGGACACCGTGTCGGCGGCGAGTGCCACCTTCAGCGCGTCGCGGACGCCGATGCCGGAGCGGAGCAGTGGCCGCATGGTGAGCGCATACCCGAAGACGAACGCCAGCCCGATCGCGAGAACCACGGTCGCGCCGGCGGTCCAGCCCAGGGCGGTGCCGATCACCATGCCGAGCACCTCGCCGATGGCGCAGCCGGTGAGGCAGTGCAGTGTCGCCTGTGCCGCCATCCGCCACGACGCGGATCCGTGCCTGTTGTGATCCATGAACCTCTCCCTCCACTCAGTGGCAATATACCCCCCTGGGGTATCGGAGGAAAGGTTCGATCCGCTTGCCCGCCTGTGACGTGCGCCCCGCGTCCTGTCGATCATCCGTTCGAAAAAGCTGGTGGCGTGGCGCGCTGAAGGTTGCGTTTTTGTCGTAGGGGGGTGTTAGTCTCTGCGGTAGTTAGAACGGATGTTCGAAAGGGTGTTCGTTCGGCTCCGGGAGCGTGTTTCGCGGCTCGCCTCCCGGGTGTGGCGCCCGCGAAGCGCTGCACACGTGGTCCGGGCATTCGCGGGTCCGGGCCTCGTTCAAGGCAGGCCGTCGCTCGCTGCCCCCGACCCCCGGTGGCGGGCGACGGACCCGCCGGCGGTGCCGGCCGGGTGTGGTGTGGGGAAGCTTCACGCCTGGCCGGCTTGCCGTCGGGCGGTCCGAGTGACCGTCCACCGGGGCTCCGGCCGCCCGTTGGAGCCCCGGTCTCCGGCCTCGGCCGGTCACGGCATGCTGCGTCTTCCTCCGCAGCGATCGGTTCGACCCACCAACGTCGGATGCGAAACGAGCGAGGAGAAACGACGATGGCGAGCACCAAGGCCCTGGACCTCATGGCGGCTCCCGGTCCGGCCCACCAGAGCCCGGCTCACGCGGCCCCGGCCCCCACCGTCCCAGCCCAGCCCGGTCCCGCAGAGACCAGCGGAGCGCACGACAGTGCAACTCGGCCGGGCCCGGTGGCAAGCTCAGCCCCGGCTGCACCCGCTCCCGGTTCGCCTGTCTCCGGTTCTCCTGCTTCCGGTTCTCCTGGTTCCGGTTCTCCTGGTTCCGGTTCGCCTGCTTCCGGGTCTCCTGCTTCCGGTTCGCCTGCTTCCGGGTCTCCTGCTTTCGGTTCGCCTGCTTCCGGGTCTCCCGCCTTCGGTTCACCTGCTTCCGGGTCTCCTGCTTCCGGGTCTCCTGCCTCTGGTTCGCCTGCCTCCGGGTTGCCCGCCTCTAGCTCGCCTGTTTCCAGTTCGTCTGGTGCTGGTTCATCCGTTTTTGGCTCGGCCGCTTCGGGGGCGGCCGGGCCTGGGCCGGTCGCTGGCGGCTTGGGGCGTGGTCCGCTGCGAGCCGGGCTGGATCGGGGTGCGGTGACCGGTGCGGCCTCTCGGTCGGAGGCTCCTACGGTGCCGGCTCACATGCTGCCCCACCGCACTCCCGCCCAGCTGCTGGCGATCGCCCACGAGGGTTTGGCCGAGGCGGCGAAGACCGGACCGGACGGGTTGCGCTACGCGACAGCCCACCTGGCCGCTCTGCGCACGGCCGCGGCTCTGATCGCCGCACGTGCCCGGCCAGGTGCGTCCAGCCGCCGGGCTCGTGCCACCAGTGCCTGGTCGCTGCTGGTGCTGGTGGCGCCGGAGTTCAGCGAGTGGGCCGGCTATTTCGCTCTCGGCGCGAGCAAGCGAGCGGCCGCCGAAGCAGGCATCCCCCACGTGGTCAGCGCCCGCGAGGCTGATGACCTGCTGAGGGCAGCCGAGCAGTTCGTCACGGTGGCCGAGTCCTCCCTGGGACTCTCCTACCAGCCCCCACTGGCCGCATGATCACCCGCGGCATCCTGGCCGCACACGCTTCGCCTTCCCCCGTGGCTGTGCTCCCCACATCCGATCCCGCGGCCATACGTCCTTCATGTGTCCCTGACACGCTGCGCCCTTCATCCCTTCGCGGCGCAGCGCGTTTCTCGTCTCTTCGCGGTGCGGGGCGTTTCTCGTCTCTTCGCGGTGCGGGGCGTTTCTCGTTCCTTCGCGGTATGGGGCGCTCCTTGCCCCTTTACGGCGCATTTGGCCTTCTGCCTCTTCCGGCGACGGTGCGCTTCTCGGCTCTTCCGGCCGCGGTGCGCCTCTCGGCACTTCCCTCTGCTTCGTGCCATTCGTCTCTTCCTGCGGCGGTGTTCCTCCCACCTCTTCCTGCTGCGGTGCGCTCGTCGTCTCTTCACGGGGTGACGTGGGTTTCGGCTCCTCCTGGCGCGGTGCGTCTTTCGGCTTTTGCCGGCCCGGTGCGTCGCTCATCTTTGGGCGCGATGGTGCGGCTCTCATCTCTTCCTGGGGCTACGCGTCCTCCGCCACCGGTGCGGGTGCATCGCTGGGGTCCTTCCCGATCAGCACGGGTGGCCCACCTGCTCGTGTGATCGAGGGCGATGTTCGGGCTGGCTCTTCGCCCCTGCCCGTGGGTGGCCCGGCGGGTGCCTGTGGCGGCGTTGCTCGCGTCTGCGGCCGTGCGTCTCGGTGAGGTGTGTGGCTGTGGCCTTCTAGTGGCCGGGTTCCGGTTCGGACCGGTGGGAGTGCCGCGGGTGTCGGTTCTTCTTCGGACCGGTGGGGGTGGCGCGGGGTGTCGGTTCTTCTTCGGGTCGGCCGGTGTCGCGGATCTCGGTTCCTCGGCTGGTGGCGTCGCCTTTTGAGGGGAGACGCGCTTTCGCGGAGACGAGCGGCGGTGGTGGTGAGCCGGTCGTGCGGGGGTGCTGGTGGGGAGTTTGTCCACGTGACGGGGGTTGCCGATCCGGGGGCGCTTGACGGGGAGCAATAGAGCGAGGCATGACGTGGCTGGGCGCATGATCAGTGGTGCGAACGCCCTTGCGGGAATGGTCCGGACGGCTACCGGAACCGGCGAGCCAGGCGTGGACCGGACGCTGCCGGTGGCGCCTGAGCTGGGTAGATTGCTGCCCGGCCGTGCGCTGCGCCGGGGCAGTACCGTCGCTGTCGCCAACGGGCAGATCTTGCCGGCGGGCATGGGCAGGATGCCGCGTGCCAACCCGCTTGGAGCCTCCGACGCAGGCATCCCGATGTCCAGGACTGGTATGCCGGCCGGCCGCGGTTCTTCCTCAGCCGACGTGGACGCCTCGACAGGCTTGGGTGTGTCGACTGGCGCGGGCATCTTCGGCCGTGGGGATTCGTCCACATCAACGAGTCCGGGTATTTCTGCCCGTGGCGGTCCATCTCGCGGCTCGGGTGTGGCGGCGGGGCGTGGCGGTTCGTCTGGTGGCTCGGGTGTGGCCGCTGGGGGAGATCTTCCTGGGCGGGCGGGGTCTCCTGTTCGCGCGGGTGTGCCGAGAGGGCGGGGCGTCGTTCCTGGTCGTGGGGACCTGTCTGGTCGCCCGGGTGCGGTGACAGGAGCGGAGGGCTTCGGCCGCGGGGGGTCGACGGCGTTCGACGGCATGTCGGGCGGCTTTGTTGCGGCTGAGGCGCCGGGGAAGACGGCGGCGGCGCCGGAGAGGACGGCGGCGGCGGGGAAGACGGCGGCGGCGCCGGAGAGGACGGCGGCGGCGGAGAGGACGGCGGCGGGAAAGGCCGGGTCGGCGGTCGGGCGGGCGGCCGGGCGGGGGCTGTCTGTGGTGGCCGGTGGGGTGACGGACGGGGCGGCGGCTGGGGCCGGGGTTTCGGCTGGTGGCGGGACCTCTCTGATGCTGGCTCTGCTCTCCGCCGCTTCGCGGAGCGGGGCCTGGTGTGCGGTTGTCGGGATGCCTGCGCTGGGGGCCGTCGCGGCTGCGGAGAGTGGCGTGGTGCTGGAGCGGCTTGCGCTTGTTCCGGATCCGGGGCCGGACTGGGCGACCGTGGTGGCCGCGCTGATCGACGGGGTGGATGTGGTGGTCGCGGCTGTTTCGGGGCCGGTGTCGCCGACCATCGTCAGCCGGTTGGCGGCTCGGGCGCGGCAGCGGGGGAGTCTGCTGGTGCCGTTCGGGGAGTGGGCCGGTGCGGATGTTCACCTGCGGGTCGGTGAAGGGCGCTGGGAAGGGCTCGGGTTCGGGCGGGGACGGTTGCGGCGTCGTGAGGTCACCGTGGTGGCTCAGGGACGAGGGGCGGCGGCCCGTCCACAACAGATCACCATGTGGATGCCGGGTGTCTCGGTTCGTTCGGGAGTCGTCCCGCCGGCGCCGTCGCGGTCCGCCGACGGGGGATCCACGCTGGTGGGACCCGTGTCCGCGATGGTCGCCCCGCCGGGCGGCGGTCTGTCCATCTGCCCGCCGGACCCGAGGTGACGCCGATGCGGCGGGCATGCGGGCCGACGGCGATCACCCAGCGGCGGGACGGCGGGAGCGGAAAGCGGGAGGGGGAGGAAGGGCAGTGGAGGCGGGAGTTCGTACGTTGCTGGTCTGGTGTCCGGACTGGCCGGTGGTTGCCGCGGAGATCGTCGCCGGGGTGGTGGCCTCGGAGCCGGTGGCGGTGTTCGCCGGGAATCGGGTTCTGGCCTGTTCCGAGACGGCGCGGCGGGAAGGGGTCCGGCGGGGGCTGCGGCGGCGGGAGGCGCAGGGGCGCTGCCCGCAACTGGTGGTGGTGGAGCACGATCCGGGGCGGGATGCCCGGGCGTTCGAGCCGGTCGTCGCGGCCGTCGAAGAGGTGGTGGCGGGGGTCGAGGTGCTGCGGCCGGGGGTGTGTGCGGCGGCGGTTCGGGGGCCGGCGCGGTATTTCGGCGGGGAGGAGGCCGCGGCCGAGCGGGTCGTCGAGCAGGTGGCGCTGGCCTGTGCGGTGGAGAGCCAGATCGGGATCGCGGACGGGGTGTTCGCCGCCGGGATCGCCGCGCGTACCGGGCGAGTCGTGGAAGCCGGGGAGAGCCGGGCGTTTCTGTCGTCCGTACCCATTGATGCTCTTGAGGAACCTCAGCTCACCGACCTGCTGAAGCGTCTCGGGGTGGTGACCCTCGGGGATTTTGCGGCGCTGCCGCCGGGGGATGTGCTGACCCGGTTCGGGTTCGAGGGGGCGCTGGCGCACCGGCTCGCGTCGGGGGGTGATGTCCGGCCGCTCGCTGTGCGCCGGCCGCCGCCGGACCTGGCGGTCGAGGAGACCTACGACGAGACGCTGGACCGGGTGGATGTGGCCGCGTTCGCGGGGCGGGTGCTGGCCGAGCGGCTGCACGAGCGGCTTGCCGCGCACGGTCTGGCGTGCACCCGGCTGGGCATCGAGGCGGTCACCGCGGACGGGCAGGAGCTGGTCCGGGTGTGGCGGCACGACGGGATGCTGACGTCCGCGGCGATCGCCGAGCGGGTGCGCTGGCAACTGGACGGGTGGCTGACCGGGGCCCGGCGCGGGCGGGTGGCGCAGCCGACGGCGGGGCTGGTACGGCTGCGGCTGGTGCCGGACGGGGTGCTCGCGCATGTCGGGCTGCAGCCGGGGCTCTGGGGTGAGGCCGGTGACGGGCGGGAGCGGGCGCATCGGGCGTTCAGCCGGGTGCAGGGGCTGCTCGGGCCGGGGGCGGTGCTGACGCCGGTGCTCGGTGGCGGGCGCTCGCCGGATGATCAGGTGCGGCTGGTGCCGTGGGGTGACGAGCGGGAGCCGGAGCGGCCGGCCGCCGGGCAGACCGAGCCGATTCCGGGGATCGACACGGTGCCACTGCTGGCGGACGGGAGTGAGCGGGAGAGCGAGAAACGGACGGACACCGGTTTCACCATGGTCGAGGTGGGCCGGAAACGGCGGCGCGGCAAGGCGGCCCGGCCGGCGCCGCTGCCACCGTGGCCGGGCCGGCTGCCTCGGCCCTCGCCGGCGGTGGTCCTGGCGCATCCGCTGCCCGCGGCGGTTCACGACGAGACCGGCGCCCCGGTCGGGGTGAGCGCCCGCCTGGAGGTGACCGGCGGGCCCGCGACGTTGCGGATCGACCGTCGTCAGCCGATGGCGATCGTCGGCTGGGCCGGTCCGTGGCCGGTGGACGAGCGCTGGTGGGCGCCTGACGAGGCGCGCCGGCGGGCCCGGTTCCAGGTGCTGCTGGAGGACGGGCGGGCGCTGCTGCTGTCGCTGGCCGGCGGCCACTGGATGGTGGAGGCGATCTATGACTGAGGGGCGCGGCGATGGGCTTCAATAATCCGGACATTCCCTGGTCACGGTTGGAGGGGGCGCTTTCCGGGCGGACCGTGGTGGATCCGCTGGCGGTCGACGGCGACGGCGGGGACTCGCCGGCCTGGACGCGGAAGCGGGAGCCGTACCGGGCCGCGCCCGGCCTGATCCGGTCGGAGAGCCGGACGCCGTACGCCGAACTGCACTGCCACACCAACTTCAGTTTCCTGGACGGGGCGAGCCATCCGGAGGAGCTGGCCGAGGAGGCGGCCCGGCTGGGGCTGACCGGGCTGGCGGTGACCGACCACGACGGCCTGTACGGGGTGGTCCGCTTCTCGCAGGCGGCCCGTGAGCTGGAGTTGCCGACGATCTTCGGCGCCGAGTTGTCGGTGGGCCTGACCCGTCCGCGCAGTGGCGAGCCGGATCCGGAAGGTCCGCACCTGCTGGCGCTGGCGCACGGCCACGAGGGGTACGCCCGGCTGGCCCGGGTGATCTCCGAGGCCCAGTTGCGGGGCGGGGAGAAGGGCCGCCCCGACTACGGGAGCCTGGAGCAGGTGGCCGAGCTGCTGCGTGATCACGTCCTGGTGCTGACCGGCTGCCGCAAGGGCTCGGTTCCGCTGGCGCTGTCCACCGGAGGCCCGTCACAGGCGGTGTACGAGCTGGACCGTCTGGTGGCGAACTTCGGCGCCCCGAACGTGGCCGTCGAGCTGACCGATCACGCCGACCCGTACGACGCCGATCGCAACGACGTCCTGTTCGACCTGGCCCGCAGCCGTGGCCTGGAGGTGGTGGCCACCAACAACGTGCACTACGCGACCCCGTCGCGCCGCCGGCTGGCGACCGCCCTGGCCGCGGTCCGGGCGCGCCGCAGCCTGGACGAGATGGACGGCTGGCTGCCCGCCGCCGGCGCCGCCCACCTGCGCAGCGGTGACGAGATGGCCCGCCGGTTCGCCGACTATCCGGGCGCTGTGGAAAATGCCGCGATGTTCGGTGACGGGCTGGCCTTCAGCCTTGACCTGGTGGCGCCCCGGCTGCCGGACTATCCGGTGCCGCCCGGCCACACCGAGATGAGCTGGCTGCGGGAGCTGACCATGCGGGGCGCCGCGGTGCGTTACCGGGACAACCCCAAGGCCCACGAGCAATTGGAGTACGAGCTCCGCATGATCGAGGAGCTGGGCTTCCCCGGTTACTTCCTGGTCGTGTACGACATCGTGCAGTTCTGCCGGGACAACGACATCTACTGCCAGGGGCGGGGCTCGGCCGCCAACTCGGCGGTCTGTTTCGCGCTGTTCATCACGAATGTCGACGCGGTGAAGCACCGGCTGCTGTTCGAGCGGTTCCTCACCGCCGAGCGGGACGGCCCGCCGGACATCGACGTGGACATCGAGTCCGACCGGCGCGAGGAGGTCATCCAGCACGTCTACGAGAAGTACGGCCGGGAGCACACCGCCCAGGTGGCGAACGTGATCTCGTACCGGCCGCGGTCGGCGGTACGGGACATGGCGCGTGCGTTCGGGTTCTCCCCGGGCCAGCAGGACGCCTGGAGCAAACAGATCGACCGGTGGGGTGACGTGGCGACCGGCGAGGACATCCCGGACATCGTCGTCGAGGCGGCCAACGAGGTGCAGGACTTCCCTCGCCACCTGGGCATCCACTCCGGCGGCATGGTCATCTGCGACCGCCCGATCATCGAGGTCTGCCCGGTCGAGTGGGGGCGGATGCCGGGCCGCACCGTGCTCCAGTGGGACAAGGACGACTGTGCCGCCGTCGACCTGGTCAAGTTCGACCTGCTCGGGCTGGGCATGCTGTCGGCGCTGCACTACGCGTACGACATGATCTCCGACGAACTGGACATCGGGACGATGCCGCTCGACGACCCTGAGGTCTACACCATGCTGTGCCGGGCCGACTCGGTCGGGGTGTTCCAGGTGGAGAGCCGCGCGCAGATGGCCACGCTGCCCCGCCTCAAGCCCCGTGAGTTCTACGACCTGGTCATCGAGGTGGCGCTGATCCGGCCGGGGCCGATCCAGGGCGGGTCGGTTCACCCGTACATCCGTCGCAAGAATGGTCTGGAGAAACCGGATGTGCCGCATCCGCTGATGGCGAACGCCCTGGCCAAGACGCTGGGGGTGCCGCTCTTCCAGGAGCAGCTGATGCAGCTGGCGATCGACGTCGCCGGCTTCGACCCGGCCGAGGCCGACCAACTGCGGCGCGCGATGGGTTCGAAACGCTCCATGGAGCGGATGGAGAGGATCAAAAACAGACTGTACGAAGGGATGGCCGCCAACGGGATCACCGGAGCGCTGGCCGACGACCTGTTCGTCAAGCTCTCCGCGTTCGCCAGTTACGGCTTCCCGGAGAGCCACGCCATGAGCTTCGCCTACCTGGTCTACGCGAGCGCCTGGCTCAAGCGGTACCACCCGGCGGCGTTCTGCGCGGCCCTGCTCAACGCGCAGCCGATGGGGTTCTACTCCCCGCAGACGCTGGTCGACGACGCGCGGCGGCACGGTGTCGAGGTGCGGCGGCCGGACATCAACCGCAGCGACGCGGCGGCCACACTGGAGACCGCACCGGAGAGCCGGCACCGCAGCGAGCCGGGGGAGCCGCCGCACGCGTGGGGGCTGGGCGGCCCGGCGGTCCGGCAGGGGCTCGCGCGCATCCGCACGATCGGCGACGAGCTGGCGGCCAGGATCGAGCGGGAACGGCGTACCCATGGTCCTTATCGGTCAATGACGGATCTGGCACGGCGTACCGGATGCTCCGCCGGACATCTGGAGGCCCTCGCCACCGCCGACGCCTTCGCGAGTTTCGGGCTGTCGCGCCGTGAGGCGCTCTGGGCCGCGGGAGCGGCCGCCCAGGACAAACCGGACCGGCTGCCGGGCACGGTGACCGGCGTCGAGGCGCCCACGCTGCCCGGCATGAGCGACGTGGACGTGCTGGTCGCGGACGTGTGGGCGACCGGGCTGTCGCCGGACACGCATCCGGCGCGGTTCCTGCGGCCCGAGCTGGACCGTGCCGGGGCGCTGCCGATCGAGCGGCTGGCCGGGGTGGAGGGCGGCACCCGGGTGCGGGTCGGCGGGATCGTCACGCACCGGCAGCGGCCGGCGACCGCGGGCGGGGTGACCTTCGTGAACCTGGAGGACGAGACCGGGATGCTGAACGTGACCTGCTCGCCCGGGCTGTGGCTGCGCTACCGGCGGGTGGCCCGGACCAGCGCGGCGCTGCTGGTGCGCGGGCGGCTGGAGAAAGTGGAGGGGGTGCTCAACCTGATCGCGGACCGGCTCGACGCGGTGTCCCCGCCGGTTGCCGCGACATCACGCGATTTCCGGTGATTTGCACCTTTAGCGGTGTACGGTGCACTGCGAAAGTCATCCGGGGGTGCCACATGATTCGTACGATGATTTGTCTCGCCATGGCGTTCGCCGTGCTCGCCGGACCGGCCGCGCAGGCGTCGGCAGCCGGTCCGTCGAAGCTCACGCTCTCCTACGAGACCAGATCGGTGAAGCTCACCTGCAGTCCCGCCGGCGGCGGCCACCCGAAAGCCGACCAGGCCTGCGCCACCCTGAGCAGCGCCGGCGGCGACCCGGCCAAGCTGAAAGGCGGCGACTCGCTCTGCATGCTGCTCTACCAGCCGGTCACGGCCAGCGTGAAAGGCACCTGGCGAGGTAAGGCGGTGAAGTGGCGGCAGACCTTCGGCAACAGCTGCGAGATGACCCGCGCCACCGGTGTCCTCTTCGACTTTTAGGTGGACGTCGCCGATAGGCTGCTCGCGTGGAAACTTCTGCACGCACCGGCCGCCCGCACGTCACGGCCCGCACCGCCGCGGTCTGGGCCGTGCTCCGCCGTGAGCTCGACCGGCAGGCCGGCCGCGAGCTGACAGTGCTCGACGTCGGCGGCGGGACCGGCGGGTTCGCCGTGCCGCTCGCCGAGGCCGGCCACACCGTCACCGTGATCGACGCCAGCCCCGACGCGCTCGCCGCCCTCACCCGCCGGGCCGCCGATGCCGGGGTCGCCGACCGGGTCCGGGCCGTGCAGGGCGACGGCGACGCGCTCGCCGCCCTCGTCGAGCCGGGCAGCGCCGACCTCATCCTCTGCCACTCCGTCCTCGAGGTCGTCGACGACCCGGCCGGTGTGGTCGCCGCGATCGCGACCGCCCTCCGCCCGGGCGGCGCGGCCAGCATCCTGGTCGCCGGCCGGGCCGCGGCGATTCTCGGCCGGGCCGTCAACGGGCACCTCAAGGCGGCGTCCGCGCTGGTCACCGACCCGGCGGGCCGGGCCGGGCCGCGCGACACGCTGCTTCGCCGCTATGACGCGGCGGGCGCCACCGATCTGCTCACCGCCGCGGGGCTCCAGGTCGAGGACACCCAGGGGGTACGGGTGGTGGCCGATCTCCTGCCCGCCGCGGTTCTCGAGGAGGACCCGCAGGCCGTCCTCGAGCTGGAGTTGGCGCTGAGCAACCGCGCGCCGTTCCGGGATGTGGCGTCCCAGCTGCACCTGTTCGCCCGCCGCCCGGGCAGCGGGGTCGTCCCGGAGCTGTCGTGACCAGCGGTCCCGGCGTCCCGGGTTCTCCTTCGGCCTCGTCGGCTTCGCCGGGTGCCTCCGCTGCCGTGTCCCCTTCATCGGCTTCGCCTTCTTCGTCGAGTTTTGTGCCGGCTCCGGGTGGGCGGGAGTTGCCGCCCGTCCCCGAGGACGGGCTGCCGGACGAGGCGTTTCTCGTCGTGACGCCCGCATACGGCGCGGGCAGTCTGGCCGACCTGATGCCGAGCGTGTCCGCTGTCCTCGGGGTGCCGGGCGCGCCGGACGTCCTCGGCCTCTGCGAGGAGCTGGCCGGGGTGGACCGGATCGGGGTGCTGCTGGTGGACGGCCTCGGGGCTTATCAGCTGTCGACCGCTGCACCGTTCGCGCCGACTCTCGCGTCCCTTTCCGGTCTCGGCGGCGCCTCCGCTCTCGCCGCTGCCTCCGGGTTGTCCTCCGGCTCCGCGCTTCCCGGTGTTCCCGGCCTCTCTGTCCGGACTCTGACCACCGGGTTTCCGTCGACCACCCCGGTCAGCCTGGTGACCGTCGGCGCCGGAGTTCCGCCGGGCGCCCACGGGGTCCTCGGGTTCACCGTCCGGCGGCCGGACGGCCGGATCCTGAACCACATTCACTGGTCCGACGACCCGGATCCGTACCAGTGGCAGCCGGTCCCCACCGCTTTCGAGACCGCCGCGGCCGCCGGGGTCGCGGTCACCCTGGTCAGCCGCTCGCTCTACCGGGGCACCGGGCTGAGCGTGGCGGCGAACCGGGGCGCCCGATATGACGTCGCCGACGACGGGCCCGCTGTCGCCGAGGGCATGCTGGCGGCGCTGCGGTCCGGGCCCGGCCTGGTCTACGGCTACCACCCCGATCTTGACAGGGCCGGCCACGAGTGCGGGGTGAGTTCCCCCGACTGGGAGGACGCGGCCCGGGGCGTCGACGCGATTCTCGACCGGCTCGTGCACGAACTCCCGCCGAACGCCGCGCTGCTGGTGATCGCCGACCACGGCCAGTTGAACGTGCCCGCTTCGGCCCGATATGACCTGTCCACCGGGCCGCTGGCCGACGGCCTGGCCGTTGTCGCCGGCGAGCCGCGGGCCCGCTACCTGCATGTTCGGGAGGGAGCGCGGGATGACGTGCTGGCCACCTGGCGGGCCGTGCTCGGCGACGACGCCCGGGTGATGGTGCGGGACCAGGCGATCGCCGAAGGATGGTACGGGCCGATGGCCCCGGCCCACGCGGACCGTATCGGTGACGTGGTGGTCCACTGCAGGAACCGGGCGGCGGTGGTCGCGTCCGGCTGGGAACCGCCGATGGCCGGGCAGTTGGTCGCCTACCACGGGTCGGTCACGGCGGCCGAGATGACCGTACCGCTGCTGATCGCCCGATAAGATCTATTTGCGTCAGTCGATTTGTCCGCCTTCCGGCAGCAACTCTGCCGATCATGTGTTGAGGCAGCTCACGGGGCGTGATCAGGGCCACATGCTGCGGTGACGGACGTCTCGTGCGGCCGGGTGATCGGTCTTTTGGGACGAACCGATCTTCCGGACATGGAAAATCACCCGCACTCGGCGGTCGTCCCGCTTTCCGACCCGCCAAGCCGCTCGTAGACTTGCGTGATAAGGCAGCCGACGGCTGCCCCGCATCATCACACCTGCACCACCCCGACCCCACCACGGGGCCGGACATGCGCCCGGGGAGGAATGCCGTGCCGCTCTCGGAGCACGAGCAGCGGCTGTTCGATCAGATCGAGCGGTCGCTTGCCGAGGACCCCAAGTTCGCCTCGGCTGTGCGGGCCAGCGACCCGCGTTTCCACGCACGGCGCCGGCTCCTGGTCGCCGCGTTCGTGATCGTCATTGGCTTGGCACTGCTCGTCTACGGAGCCGTCAGCCAGAACACGCCGCTCGGCGTCGCCGGATTCGTCGTGATGCTCGGATCGGCGGCCTTCGCCATGCAGTCACGCCGCCGCATCCAGACACCCGACCTGAAATCCGTCGGCGGCACCGCATCACGACGCACCCGCCAGAGCCGCAAGAGCGGCGGCTTCCTCGAGCGACTCGAGGACCGCTGGCGTCAGCGCCCGGAGGGCCATCGCTGACCTAGCCGAGCCGGCCCCAGCCCGGCTCCCGACGAACGGCGGCCGACCCCGGCCGCCGTCGTCGTGCTTCCGCACGCCCTCATCCTCCCCGAACCACCCGTGTCACTCCCGGCCGCCCGTTGATCCGGTCCCGATCGTTGGCGCTGCTCGGCCGCATCGGATTGTCTTCTGCGTGCGCGCTGCTCACCGCGTTCGGGCTGCTGCCCGCGTTCGGGAATCTTCCCGCGTTTGTGCTGCTTCCCGCGGTCGGACTACTCGCCGCGTTTGTGCTGATCCCCGCGTTGGAGTGCTTTCTGTGGCCGGACTCCTTCCGGTGTTCGCTGCTTCGGGTGTTCGCGTTGCTTCTTGTGTTCGCGCTGCTTCCCGTGCTCGGGTGTTGTAGATCCAGAGACCCGGCGTTCGCGGTCTTCACGAGTACTGGCCGTGCTGGTCGTGCCACAGCCCCATGGCGTGGGCGCCGGTAACCGTAGGCCGCGACGTCCTGACGTGGGCGCCGGAAACCGTAGGCGGCGATGCCTTGAAAGGCCAACGGCACCTTCCCTCGCCCGAGCGGCGACAGTCGCGTGCGAACGCCGTCCGTGGTTGTCGACGGCGCCTGAAAACTGAACCCTTCTGGACGCTTGGGTTCGAAAGGGGTCAGCTTTCGGGCGTCCTTGAGAGTGGTGACCTTCGGCCGGCGTCCCAGAGCCGACGACCCGATCCAGAGTTTCGCGGGCGAACGACAGCGCGGGTAGAAACCCCAGGAATTCCGGAACCGGATCACTCCCCGGCGACCGCATGCCCATCCGCGCGCGTTCCAGGGAAGCGCACCCTCCCGGAAACGCTCCTCGTTTGATCGTCCAGCGACAGAAGGCGGTCTCATGGGAGAAATCCGGGAGCGGCAACGGCGCCGGAACGCTTGGTGAGCGGGGGCTGATCGAGGCGGTGTCTGGTCAGGTGGCGAGACGGTCTCGCTCGGCACCACGTCAAGTCGTGGCCGGGTGGGCGAGGGCGCGGTGTCGCTGGGCGGGTCACGGCGGGTCGTGATCGGGGTGGGTGAGGGCGGGTGCCGCAGGCCGGGTAGTCACGGGGTGGAGGGCCGGACCACCGCATATGCCCGGCGGCGGCGCTGCGGTCGGGAGCCGGGACCGCGTCGCCGGCGTCGTGGCGGGACGGTGTGGTTGCGGTGGGGGCGGAGTGGCCGTACCAGAAAAGCGATGGACGCCGTCCCGGAAGACGGCGCCCATCGCTGGAAGCGGACCGGAAGGGTCAGCGGGTTCTGGTGAGGAGGCGGCGCGGGTTGAACCGGGTCAGGGACTCGCGGAGGCCGGAGAGGCGTTCCGCGGTCCGGGTGGACCATTCGGACAGGCCTGCGCGCCAGTTGAGCAGCACCGATGGTGGTAGCAGGGTGGCGCGGAGACGGGTGCGGCGGGAGGCTGAACCGGACATTCCGGAGCGGATCCGGCGGAGGGCGGATGTCAGCTCGGCGCCCTGGAGGGGCTGCCGGGCGTAACGGGCCCGTTCCTCGGCGGTGCCCAGCAGGGTCGCTGCCTCGGCCGGTTCGCCGGTCAGGGACAGGTCACGGACCAGGCGCTGGGCGGTGACCCGTGGCGTCTCGGTCGGGTCGACCGGGACCTGGAAGTCGACCATCGAGTCGATCAGCTCGTCCCACGCGGCGTGTGCGTCCTCGCGGGCCCGCCCGGTCTCGGCGGTGACGGTGAGGTCGGTGATTCCCTCTGCGGCGAGGACCACCGGCGCCACCGGAGCCGTTGCGGCATGCCTCCGCCGCCGCACCAGGACCCGGCGCAAGGCTGGGACCAGCAGCAACGCCAGCAGAAGGGCGATGCCGGCGGCGATCCACAGGCCGGTCCAGTCGGTCGTCTCGGGAGCCGGGCCGGTGGTGCCGGCCGGATCCTCGCCGACGCCGGACTTGTTGGGGCCGTTGGCGGCGCCCGGGTCGCCGGACGAGTCCGGCACGGCCGCGCCGGGGCCCGTCGAGGTGGACGCGGTGGGCGTGGGGCGGTCGACGTCGGGCGCCCAGTTCGACCCGGAGCGGGCCGAGCCGGTGACCCCGGCGGACGGGGTGGCGTCGAACGGCACCCAGCCGAAGCCCTGGAAGTAGACCTCGGTCCAGGCGTGCGCGTTGCGGTTGGTGATCGTGAAGACGCCGCCGCCGGCCGGGGTGCCGCGGGTGAAACCGAACGCCACCCGCGCCGGGATGCCGGCCGCCCGGACCATCCAGGCCATCGCCGCCGCGTACTGCTGGCAGTACCCGGTCTTGTTGGTCAGGAAGTCGGCGATCTCCGAGGCCTTGCCGGTGGTCTGGGTGGCCAGGCTGTACTTGAAGCCGTTCTCCTTGGAGAACCAGTTGTAGATCGACCGGACCTTGTCGTAATCGGTGGTCTTGCCCTTGGTCAGGCGTGCGACCTCGGTCTCGACGGTGGCGTCGCCGGGTGTGGCGGTGTAGGCCATCAGCGCGTCGTTCGCCGCGAGCCGCGGGGCCTGGCGCAACTCCTCGGGGGAGTACCGGGCCCGCAGGTAGGTGATGTCGTACGCCTGGTCGCGGGTGGTCGTCCGGCTGGAGTAGAGCACCTGCTGGTTCTGGTCGTACGCCCAGGAGCCGTTGAGGTTGTTGATCCCGATGGCGTACGAGTACAGCGGCGCCATGTTCTGCTGGAGGTCCTTGGTGATCTCCACGCGCGCATGGTGCTCGGTGTAGCTGCTCAGCTGGGTGGCCGCCTGCCGCCGTGGGTCGGGCAGGCCCAGGCCCAGCCCGCTGCCCCGGGGTGACTCGTTGCCGAAGCCGTTGTCGTTGAGCACGTCGGCGATCGCGAACCGCAGGTAGAACGGTTCCGGCTCGTCGGTGGTGACCTTGAGCAGCGGGATCGTGGTGGTGTGGTTGAGCTGGCCGCTCAGCGAGGCGAACAGGTTGATCCGCCCGCCGGTCCCGTTGCCGCTGCCGGGACCCGTCCCGGCGCCGCTCTGGGTGAGCTGGGTGAGCAGGCCGCCCTCCACGTTCGGCACGGCGAGCGGCAGCACCACGGCCACGAGCATCCCGGCCACGCCGATCCGCCGGCCGGCCGCGGCGAGCGGGGACGGCTCCCAGACGTCGACGTCGCGCCCGTCGCCGGTGAAGCGGCGGCCGAACCGGCGCACCCGGTCGACGTTGTCGGCGACGAGCAGCCACATGAAGCCGGCCGCGCCGATGACGAACGGGATGGCCGGGACGCTGTCGGTGTAGACGGCGACCGGGATCGAGTAGATGGCGAGCATCGGCAGGCCGGCCAGGGCCGGACGGCGGAACACGGCGGTCAGCAGGTCGACCACGATGCTGACCGCGCCGACGCCGAGGACCGCGACGAACAGCAGGCCGTCACGGTCGGGCACCGGGACACCGAAGGCCCGGGTGTCCTCCCCGGCCTGCCGGAGCAGGTCCGCGAAGTGGGCGAACGTGTCCGGCGTCGGGACGATGATCTCCTTGCCGCTGGAGAACATCCAGGTCAGGGCGAGGAGCAGAGCCAGCGTCATGCCGGCGGCCTGCGCCCAGGTGGGGAACCGGAACGTCCGGGTGGCCACCGCGGCGCCCTCGATCAGCGCCACGGCGAGCACGCACTGCGCGATCCAGGTCCAGGACTCGAAGATCACGGTGAGCGGGGCGGCGGCGAGGAGCGTGGACCCCGCGGCCACCAGGCCGAGTCGGCGGCGGCCGGTCATCGGGTCACCCCGCTGACCGTCGTCTCCGCCATCGCGGCGCGGTAGGCGAAGCCCTGCGAGCCGCGGGCCACCGTCGGCCACAGCGCGGCGAGCGTGTCGCCGTGCGTGACCGGCACCGACCGCCAGCCGGCGCGGATCAGGGCCAGCGACGCGGCCGCGTGCTCGCGCTCCGCCTCGGCCGCGCCCGACGGCACCCAGGTGGACGTGTCGATCGCGAAGCCGATGCAGGTCGCGCCGTTGCCGCGCAGGCCGCTGAGCAGCTCCGCCTCGGCCACCGTCAGCGCGCCGAACAGGCCGATCACCAGACCCCCGTCGTTACGCCGCCGGACGTGCTCGATCAGCACCGAGACGTCGCCGTTCTGGTCGGACTTGACGTCGGCCAGGGTGTCCAGGATCAGGCCCTCGCCGCCGCCCTCGGTGGCGTCGATGTCGGTGCCCGAGCCAGTCACCAGGCGCACCTTGTAGCCGGACTCGCGCAGGTGGACGGCGATGCTGGCGGCCGCCGACACGGCCCATTCGAAGCTCGCGGTCGGGCCCTCGCCCCGGTGGGCGTAGCCCCGGGTGTCCAGCACCACGGTGGCCCGGCTCTCCCAGGGCTGCTCCTCACGGCGGACCATCAACTCACCGGTACGGGCTGTCGACCGCCAGTGCACCCGGCGCAGGTCGTCGCCGCGACGGTACTCCCGGGTGGCCGCGTCGTCCTCGCCGTGCACCGCGACCGAACGGGCGCGGCTCTCGCCGGTCCCCGCATACTCCCCGGCCAGCCGCACCCGGGGGAGCGAGAACACCTGCGGGATCACGGTCAGCCGGTCGACGCTGGGGAACGACCGGGTCAGCTCGCACAGCCCGAACGGGTCGGTCAGCCGGACCATCAGCGGGCCGATCGGGTAGCGGCCGCGCACGTCGGCACGCACCGTGTACGCCACCGAGCTGGCCTGGTGCGCGCCGAGGCGCTCCAGCACCACCCGGGGGCGGCTGCCCAGCGCATACGGCAGGCGGTCCTCCAGCAGCATGGTGCCGGTGGGGAGCCGGGACAGGTTCTGCAGTCGCAGGATGACCCGCGCGCTGGACCCGACCGGTGTCCGGGCCGGCTCCAGCGAGCGGGTGCAGGCCAGCTTGTACCGGCTGCGCCCGACATACCAGGCGGCCAGCAGCGGCAGGACGGCCAGCAGCACCGCCACTCGCAGCAGGTCGCTCTCGCCGAGGATGAGCGCGGAGACCGCGGCGGCGATGGCCGCGGCGATGAACGAGCGGCCGCGCGTGGTGAGTCCCCGCAGAGCCTCCCGCATGCTCACCGCCCCCGTGACTCGTACGAGGCGCGGCCGTCCCGGGTGTCGTAGGGATTACGGGCGTGCGGCAGCGGCAGCCGGTGCACGATCTCCGAGACGATGGCATCCGTGGTACGCCGGTTGAGCTGGGCATCCGCGGTCGGGATGATGCGGTGCGCGAGGACCGGCACGGCCAGCGCCTGCAGGTCGTCGGGAAGCACGTAGTCACGGCCCTCGAGCGCCGCCACCGCCTTGGCCGTACGGATCAGCTGCAGCGTGGACCGGGGCGACGCGCCGAGCCGGATCTCCGGGGCCTCGCGGGTCGCGGTGACCAGGGCGATCGCATACTGCTGGACGGCGTCGGCGGCGTGCACCGCGCGGGCGGTCTCGATCAGCCGGCGGACCAGTGCCGCGTCCGCCACGGCACGAAGATCGTTGAGCGGGTCATGATCACCGTGGCCGCTCAGCATGGCGAGCTCGGCCCGTGGGTCGGGGTAGCCCATCGCGATCCGTGCGGTGAACCGGTCCCGCTGCGCCTCGGGGAGGGGGTAGGTGCCCTCCATCTCGATCGGGTTCTGCGTGGCGACCACCATGAACGGCGCCTGCAACTCGTACGTCGTGCCGTCGACCGTGACCTGCCGCTCCTCCATGCACTCCAGGAGGGCGGACTGGGTCTTCGGGGACGCCCGGTTGATCTCGTCGCCGACCACCAGGTTGGCGAAGACCGCGCCCGGCTTGAACTCGAAGTCGCGCGTCTCCTGGTTGTAGACGCTGACGCCGGTCACGTCGCTGGGCAGCAGGTCGGGCGTGAACTGGATGCGCCGAACCGAGCAGTCGATCGAGCGGGCGAGCGCCTTGGCCAGTTTCGTCTTGCCGACGCCCGGCACGTCCTCGATCAGCAGGTGGCCCTCGGCGATCAGGACCGCGAGAGCCAGCCGCACCGTCGCGCTCTTGCCCTCGATGACCTGTTCGATGTTGGCCATGATGGCTTGGGCCGCGGCGCGGAACTCGGCGCTCGTCAGCGGGCCTGCCGGCTCGCCCCAGGTCGGCGTTGTCACGGGCCTCCTCCAAAACGTGTCTACCCCCGTACGGCGGCGATCACCCACCGTCAAGGGCACCGTAAGATCGCGGGCGCCCAGCGGCCGAGGGCCTCCGGCGCTCGTTGCCCGTCCCCACAGGTTAGCCCCGTCCGCGCGCAACGCCGAAAGGCCTGATCGAGGGGGATTCGGACGAACTCGGGCCATCCGCCGTCCCAGGCGGTCGCCTGTGGACAGCCGGGAGTATGTCACGCGCCCGCCATACCGGTCGCCGTCCGTGACGAACGGGGGGTATCATCCACGCATGGCTCGGTTCGTTCTGCTCCTTAGCCAGCCGTGCTGATCCGCTGACCCGACGCGGACCAGGCACGGCAACCCCTCCTGCGCGAGGGGCTTTTTTGTGCCCTTCGGAGCCTCCTGACCGAAAAAAGACGAGACGAGATGGTGAAGATGAGCGAGACCGAGACCCCGCCCTTCCGTTACACCGCCGCGCTGGCCGGTGAGATCGAGCGGCGCTGGCAGGACTTCTGGGACGCGCACGGGACGTTCTACGCGCCCAACCCCTCCGGCGAGCTGGCCGACCCCGAGCATCCCCGGTCCGGCGCACCCAAGCTGCACGTGCAGGACATGTTCCCGTATCCGTCCGGCGCCGGCCTGCACGTCGGGCACCCGCTGGGCTACATCGGCACCGACTGCTACACCCGGTACAAGCGGCAGGCCGGCTTCAACGTGCTGCACCCGATGGGCTTCGACGCGTTCGGCCTGCCCGCCGAGCAGTATGCGGTGCAGACCGGCACCCACCCGGCGGTCACCACCGCGGCGAACGTCGAGCGGTACCGGCAGCAGCTGCGGCGGCTGGGCCTGGCGTACGACGACCGGCGGTCCTTCTCGACGACCGACCCGGAGTACTACCGCTGGACCCAGTGGATCTTCCTGCAGATCTTCAACTCCTGGTTCGACCCCTCGGTCGGCAAGGCACGACCCATTCAAGAGCTGATCGAGTCGTACGAGTCGGGCGCTCGTGGCCCGGAGTGGGCCGGTCTGTCCGCCACCGAGAAGCGCAGGCTGATCGACGACCACCGCCTGGCGTATGTGTCCGAGGCGCCGGTGAACTGGTGCCCCGGCCTGGGCACCGTGCTGGCCAACGAGGAGGTCACCCCGGACGGCCGCTCCGAGCGGGGCAACTTCCCGGTCTTCCAGCGCAGCCTGAAGCAGTGGATGATGCGGATCACCGCGTACGGCGACCGCCTGGTGGAGGACCTGGACGCGCTGGACTGGCCGGAGCCGGTCAAGCTGATGCAGCGCAACTGGATCGGCCGGTCGCGCGGCGCCCACGTCGACTTCCCGGTCGCCTCGTCCGAGGGCGTCATCCGGGTCTTCACCACCCGCCCGGACACCCTGTTCGGCGCCACCTACATGGTCCTGGCCCCGGAGCACGAGCTGGTCGAGTCGATCGTGCCGGCGGCCTGGCCGGACGGCACCCACGAGGTCTGGACCGGCGGGCACGCGACCCCGGCCGAGGCCGTCGCGGCCTACCGGGCGACCGCCGCCGCGAAGACCGAGGAGGAGCGGACCGCCGACGGCAAGGTCAAGACCGGCGTCTTCACCGGGGGGTATGCGATCAACCCGGTCAACGACCAGCGCGTGCCGGTGTTCATCGCCGACTACGTGCTGGCCGGCTACGGCACCGGCGCGATCATGGCGGTGCCCGCGCACGACGAGCGTGACTTCGAGTTCGCGACCGTGTTCGAGCTGCCGGTGGTCCGGACCATCGAGACGCCCGAGGGCTTCGAGGGCGCCTGGGTCGGCGACGGCGCGGTGATCAACTCGGACTTCCTGAACGGCCTGAACAAGGACGACGCCAAGGCCGCGATGATCACCTGGCTGGAGGAGAACGGCAAGGGCGCCGGCGCGACCACCTACCGCCTGCGGGACTGGCTGTTCAGCCGCCAGCGGTACTGGGGCGAGCCGTTCCCGATCGTCTACGACGAGACCGGCCTGCCGATCGCGCTGCCCGAGTCGATGCTGCCGGTCGAGCTGCCGGACGTCGACGACTTCTCGCCGCGCACCTTCGACCCGGACGACGCGAACTCCGAGCCGGAGACGCCGCTGTCCCGCAAGAAGGACTGGGTGCAGGTCGAGCTGGACCTGGGTGACGGGCTGAAGACGTACACCCGGGAGACCAACACCATGCCGCAGTGGGCCGGCTCCTGCTGGTACGAGCTGCGCTACCTGGACCCGAAGAACGAGAAGTTCGCCGTCGACCCGGAGAACGAGGCCTACTGGATGGGCCCGCGCTCCGAGGGCGACCCGGGCGGTGTCGACCTGTACGTGGGCGGCGTCGAGCACGCGGTCCTGCACCTGCTGTACGCCCGCTTCTGGCACAAGGTGCTGTTCGACCTGGGCCACGTCTCGTCGTTCGAGCCGTTCAAGAAGCTGTTCAACCAGGGCTACATCCAGGCGTACGCGTTCCAGGACGCCCGTGGCTTCTACGTGCCGGCCGAGGAGGTCGTCGAGCGCGACGGCAAGTACTTCCACGGCGACGTGGAGGTCGTCCGCAGCTACGGCAAGATGGGCAAGTCGCTGAAGAACGTCGTCACCCCCGACGAGATGTGCGAGCAGTACGGCGCCGACACGTTCCGGGTGTACGAGATGGCGATGGGCCCGCTGGACGTCTCCCGCCCCTGGGAGACCCGTGCCGTCGTCGGCTCGCAGCGGTTCCTGCAGCGCGCCTGGCGCCTGGTCGTCGACGAGGAGACCGGCGCGCCGCGGGTCACCGACGAGCCGCTGGACCCGAAGACCCGCAAGGTCCTGCACCGGATCATCGCCGGCGTCCGCGAGGACATGGAGGAGCTGCGGTTCAACACGGCCATCGCCAAGCTGATCGAGCTGACCAACACGCTGACCCCGCAGGAGACGGTGTCGCGTGAGGCGATCGAGCCGCTGGTGCTGATGATCTCGCCGTTCGCGCCGCACATGGCCGAGGAGCTGTGGAGCAAGCTGGGCCACGAGGGCTCGCTGGCGTACACCGCTTTCCCGGTCGCCGACCCGGCCCAGCTGGTCGCCGACGCGATCACCTACCCGGTCCAGGTCAACGGCAAGGTCCGCGGCCGGGTCGAGGTCTCCCCGGAGACGCCCGAGGAGGAGGTACGCGCGGCCGCGCTGGCCGCCGTCGCCGAGGCGCTGGCCGGCAAGGAGCCGAAGAAGGTCATCGTGGTGAAGGGGCGCCTGGTCAGCGTCGTCGTCTGACCACTTCGTGGAACGGCCCGCCCGCGCCTGCCGGGGGCGGGCCGTTCGCCTGTTGAATCAGGGGCATGCCGGACGTGCTCGCTGTCGCACCGCTCACCAAACCCGTCGACGCGACGGTCCGGCCGCCCGGCTCCAAGAGCATCACCAACCGCGCGCTGCTCTGCGCCGCCCTCGCCCCCGGCACGTCCACGCTCACCGGCGTCCTCTTCGCCGACGACACCCGCGCCATGATGGGCGCCGTGGCCGCCCTCGGCGCCACCGTCGTCACCGACGAGCAGGCGTGCACGGTCGCCGTCACCGGCATCGACCCCGCGGCCACGACCGGCGCCGGCACGATCGACGCCCGCCAGTCCGGGACCACCTCGCGGTTCATCCTGCCGGCGGCGGCGCTCCTGCCCGGGCGGACCGTCGTCGACGGCGCCGAGCAGCTGCGGGCACGGCCGTTCGGGCCGGTCCTCGACGCGCTGCGGCAGATCGGCGCCGGAGTCGACGAGCTCGGCGCGCCCGGGTTCCTGCCGGCCGCCGTCACCGGCCCCGCGCACGGCGGCCACGTCGAGGTGAGCGGCCACATCTCCAGCCAGTTCCTGTCCGGTCTGCTGATGGCCGGGCCGCTGATGCCGCGCGGGCTGACCGTCGCGCTGACGTCACCGCTGGTCTCGGTGCCGTATGTGGAGATGACCACGGCGGTGATGGCCGCGTTCGGCGTCACCGTCGACGGCCTCGCCGTGCCGGCCGGCGCCTACCGTCCGGCGGCGTATGCGATCGAGCCGGACGCCAGCGCGGCCTCCTACTTCCTCGGCGCGGCGGCCATCACCGGCGGTCAGGTCACCGTTTCCGGTCTGGGCGCGGAGAGCCTTCAGGGGGATGTACGGTTCGCCGACGTCCTGGAACGGATGGGCGCCTCGGTGAGCCGTACCGCGGATTCGGTGACCGTCCGTTCCACCGGCCGCCTCCACGGCGTCGACGTCGACATGGCCGACATCTCGGACACCGCGCAGACTCTCGCGGCCGTGGCCGTCTTCGCCGACTCCCCGACCCGGGTCCGCGGCATCGGTTTCATCCGCGGCAAGGAGACCGACCGCATCGGCGCCGTCGTCACCGAGCTGCGCCGAGCCGGCATCGACGCCGTCGAGGACCCCGACGGCTTCACCATCCACCCCGGCGCCCCACAGCCGACCCGCTTCGCCACCTACGACGACCACCGGATGGCGATGAGCCTCTCGTTGATCGGTCTCCGGACCCCCGGGATCGAGATCACCGACCCGGCGTGCGTGGCGAAGACCTACCCCGCCTACTTCACCGACCTGGCCACCCTCTAGCGGCCTCCCGAGGTCACGATCTGCGCGACCCGGGACCCGCGACCCGCGACCCGCGACCCGCGACCCGGGACCCGCGACCCGCGACCCGCGACCCGCGACCCGCCCGCCACCCGCCACGGACGGGGACGCGTCGCGGCGGCACGGCTTGCGGGCTCGGGCCATGACTGCGAAACCTCTCCAGCCGGCCCTCACCCGACCGCCCCCACGCCGCCCGGAAGGGTGCGGCGCCGGGTTCGCCGTGAGGTGCCGCGGAAGGGTGGAGGTCAGGCCGGGGTGGCGTCTCGGCGGGCGGTGTGGCGCCAGCGCAGGATGATCACGGTGGAGAGGATGAAGCTGACGGCGGCGGGGGCGAGGGTCAGCAGGTTCATGTCGCCGGGGGCGGCCACCGCGGCGCCGATGATGGCGTAGGTGACCGTGGACGGGATGGCGGCGATCGTGGTGCCGAGCAGGTAGCGCTTGCGGCAGACGCTGGTGGCGCCGTAGGCGTAGCCGACCAGGCCGAACGGGGCCAGGGGGAGGAACCGGACCAGCAGGACGGCGGCGAGGCCGCGACGGTTGAGCCAGCCGTCGAGGCGGGCCAGGCGGCTGCCGGCCCGGGCCTGGAGGGCGCCGCGGCCGGCCCAGCGGCCCGCGTAGTAGGTGGCGACCGCGGCGATCACGGCGGCGGCCAGGGCTGCGGCGCCACCGGTGACGGCGCCGAGGAGGGCGCCGCAGGTCATGGTGATCAACGTACGGGGAACGAGCACCGACAGCAGCATGCCGCCGAGCACCGCGACCGCCACGACCGCGCTGGGACCCATGGCCGACAACGTCTCGGCGATCTCCTTGAGCGGGAGAGCCGCGGCGACACCGGCGAGGGCCGCCACCCCGGCGCCGAGCACGGCGAACCGGGTCAGACGGCGCTTCCACCCGGTGGCGGGGCCGGCCTGCTCAACTGCCTGAGGGTCCGCGGGACTGGTGCCCCGCGGGGCGATCAGGTTGTCGGTCATGCAGGCCTACCGCCCCAACTGTCGTCGGTTGTGGACAAGGTCTCGGATAACAGGTCAGGCCGGGGTCGCCGCGGCGAGTCGTTCGGACCGGAGCCGGTCGGCCCAGGTGTCGTCGAGAGGAGCCAGCCTATCCGCGCCTGTCGCCCAACGCAGTAGCAGATCGGCTATCGCCGGGTTGCGGGCGAGCGCCGGCCCGTGCGAATACGTCCCGAGGATCTTGCCGGCCCAGGCGCCCTCGGTCTGTCCGTCGTTGCCGATGCCGCCGGTCACCCGGGCGAGTGGCGCGGCGTGGGCGCCCAGATGCGTACGCCCTCCGTGGTTCTCGAATCCGGTGAGCGCCGGCAGGCCGAGCCGTGGGTCGATCTCGCCGCGGAGCTCGCCGACCGCCCGGGTCTCGCCCCGGTCGGACGTGATGTCCAGCAGGCCCAGCCCGGCGCACTTGGCGCCCTTGGCGAAGAACGAGTGGCCGAGCAGTTGGTAACCGGCGCAGATGGAGAGGACCGCGGCGCCCTGGGCGACGGCCTGGTGGAGCCCGCCGTCGGCGATGAGGCGCTGGGCGGCCAGGGCCTGCGGGCCGTCCTCGCCGCCGCCGATCAGGTAGATGTCGGCCGTGTGCGGCATGCTCTGGTCGGAGCGGACCTCGTAGGTCTCGGCCGGGATGCCGCGCTCGGCGGCGCGCCGGGCGAGGATCAGCATGTTGCCGCGGTCGCCGTAGGTCGAGAGCAGATCCGGGTAGATCCACACGATCCGCAGGGCCTCAGTTGACACGGTCCAACTCCGCTCGGATGTCCTGGAACGCCGTGTAGTTGGCGATCACTTCGAGGCGGCCGGGCGGCACCGACCGCAGCGCCTCGTCGAATGTCTGTACGTGACGGAACTGCACCTGGTTCACCTGGAGGCGGACGGCCAGGTCATACGCCCGGTCGCCGGTGATCAGCACCGGGCGGTCGCGCAGCGGGGAGAAGTCGACGTCGTAGAGCCACGACGTGTCCAGCCCGTCGGGGTCGCGCGCGTTGATGGAGAGCAGGGTCGGCGCCTGGTCGGCCATGTCGAAGGCCTCCAGCCAGCTCGCCGGGTTCTTCGCGAGCAGCAGCCGGATGTTGCGCCCGTCCCGGTCGACCTGCGCGTAGCGGCCGGCGATCGACGCGACCCGGGAGAGCCGGGGGAGCGCCTCGATCGGCCGGACCCCGAACTCGGCGGCCACGGCCAGCGCGGTGGCGGCGTTGCCGATGTTGACCCGGCCGGGCAGCTGCAGCTTGACCAGGTGCCAGTCGCCGCGCGGGTCGATGACGCCCTCGTCCTCGACGACCCACTGCGGGCGTGGGCGGCGCAGCGGGCAGCCGGTGCACCACCAGTCGCCCTGGGCGCGCTCGATCGGGTGGCCGCTCTCCGGGCAGACGAATGAGTCGTCGAGCCACCGCTGGCCGGCGCTGAACCAGGTGACCTCCGGGCTGCCGGCCGCGGCCCACACCACCATCGGGTCGTCGGAGTTGGCGACCACGCGGATCTCGGGGTGGCCGGCGAGCGCCGTCTTCCACAGCTGCGCCATCATCGCCACCTCCTTCGCCCGGTCGAGCTGGTCGCGGGAGAGGTTGAGCAGCGCCACCACCCTGGGCCGGGTCTGGTCGATGACCTGGGCCAGGTAGTGCTCGTCGACCTCGAGGACCGCGAACGGGGTGTGCCCCTCCTTGGCGAGCGCCGAGGTGTGGCCGGTCGGCATGTTGGCGCCGAACGAGTTGGTGGCCACGCGGCCGAGGACGCCGACAGCGGCCGCGGTGAGCCGGGTCGTCGTGGTCTTGCCGTTGGTCCCGGAGACCAGCGCGACGGCGCGGCCGGCCGCGAGGTGGGCCAGCAGGTCGGGGTCGATCTTGAGGCCGATCCAGCCGCCGATCACCGAGCCGTCGCCGCGGCCCGCGGCCCTGGAGAGCGCCGCCGCGGTCTTCGACACGGAGGTCGCGACCTTGGCGATGAGAGGCATTCCGTCCGTCACGCCAGCGAGGGTACCGGACTCGAACGTCACGACGCGTTGCCAGACCGTCAAGATCACGGTGTGGCCGGTGTTTTCCCCGGTCCGGGCTTTTCGGACGTCTGCCACGTTGGTGACGGGACTATTTGTGTGTTCTGTTTCACCCGTAACCTTCAACGCTATGTATCTGTCTCACTACTTTCGGTGGGAGCATTTGTCACGTGGAGGTAACAAACTGGACACCGACATGTGTGCCAATTACTGACCGTGATTACCCCCACGCTGACGATCATGGCCGGACTCGGGTACCAAAGATTCGCCGGACGCAATCCGCTCGCCGGCCGCACCGGATCGGTTCACGCCGAGCCCTGCCCCGGGCCGGACCGGTGCGACACCGCAGTTGAGCCACACCAGACAAGGCATTCGGGGGCAGGGACGGGGGACCCATTACCGGTCTCTCCCGCGCCACCGCAGTTCCCGTGGCGCATCGGGGAGACCTTGGGGTGAAGCCGCCCACCCGCGGCCGGGCAACCTTCCCGCCCGAACCCGACAGCTAACCTCGCAGGCGTGCCGGAGGGATCTCTCTACCGTGCACGAACACAGTTCGAGCCGGCGCCGCCGCGCGTCCATCGGCACCGGAACCGTCGCACTGTCCCTGGGTCTCTGCCTCTGTGCCGGGCAGTTGATCGCCGCGTCACCCGCGGCGGCCGCCACGACCCCCATCGCCACCCCGGTCGCCGTCGCGGCGGCCGCGCCGAAGGTCACACCCTCGATGTGGTCGGCGACGAGCACCCGGAGCCTCAAGTGGGGCTCCACCCTCAAGGTCACCGCCAAGGTGATCGACCCCAGCACCAACCAGGTCGCCAAGGGCACCGTGCGCCTCCAGGGCTACAGCAACGGCGCGTGGCGCACCTGGGACACCGAGACGGTGAAGAGCGGCACGGTGTCGCTCACCGCCAAGCCGACCAGCACCGTCTGGGTCCGGACCGTCTTCACCGGCTCCGGCTACAACCAAAAGGTCACCAGCAAGGTCAAGGTGACCGTGAAGGCCAGCGGCGCCAAGGTGCTGGCCGAGGCCAAGAAGCACAAGGGCGCGCTGTACAAGTACGGCGCCTCCGGGCCGAAGCGCTTCGACTGCTCCGGTTACACCAAGTACGTCTACAAGAAGGCGACCGGCAAGAGCCTGCCGCACAAGGCGAACTCGCAGCAGAAGTACGGCAAGGCCGTCGCCAAGAGCAAGAAGCAGGTCGGTGACCTGATCATCTTCCGGAACGGGTCGTACGGCTACCACGCCGGCATCTACGCCGGCAACGGCTACATCTACGACTCACCCCACACCGGAGCACGGGTCGGCAAGCACAAGATCTGGAGCAACAGCTACGTGGTGCGCCGCCTGGTCGCCTGACCGGGACGCACAGCGGCAGTAGTAAGTAAGGAACAGCAGCGACGCCCGTGGGGCGTGACCCGGAGCAGGGTCACGCCCCACGGGCGTCTGTTGTGTACGTCCACTTTCCTCCACCCGGGGCCTCCATTTCCCTCCACCGTGGCGCGAAATCTGCCCAGGACCGGCATATCGGCGGGCTGTTTTCGCCCTTGCGGTCCCGATGTCGGAAACCGGACCTTGTTGATCATGGTCACCCCCTCCACTCCGCCCCACCGCCTGTGAACTGGGATTACGTCCGTGAGAACGGCTCGTGAGGGTTCGCTTTTGGGTTGCAGGTGGAGGGAAGTGGAGTAGAGTGGGGCGCAGTGGCAGGGCGGAGGAGTGACGCCGGACCTGCCGGCCCGAAGTTGACAGGCGATCAGCTCCCTCCGCGATGGAGCGGCCGCCACGGCACAGGGGTGGGGGCCGATGTTCCTCGGCACACACACCCCGCGCCTGGACGAGAAGGGCCGGCTGATCCTCCCGGCGAAGTTCCGTGATGGGCTGGCGGGAGGTGTCGTGATCACGAAGGGACAGGAGCGCTGTCTGTACGTGTTCCCGATGCCGGAGTTCCAGCGCATCGCCGGTCAGCTGCGCGAGGCGCCGGTCACGAACAAGGCGGCCCGGGCGTACAGCCGGGTCTTCTTCGCGAGCGCGCACGACGAGGTTCCCGACAAGCAGGGCAGGGTTACGATTCCTGCCCATTTGCGGGAGTATGCCAGTCTTGGTCGTGATCTCGTGGTGATCGGCGCGAGCACCCGGGTCGAGATCTGGGACAAGCAGTCCTGGGATGACTACCTCTCGGCGAGCGAGGAAGAGTTCGCCGACATCGAGGAGGGGGTGCTGCCCGGCGGACTGTAGGCGTGGCACTCGGACGGCCGGCTGGTTCGGCCCGGACGCCACTGCCGCCGTACTGCGAGATCTCCAGCCGCTCCCGCTCCTGGCGCCTCTTCCCCGGCGCCAGGCGCGTGTCCGGGGCCGGTTCGCCGGCGCGGGACATGAGAGCGGATGGGGATCTGGTGGTACGGACGGGCGACCGGGCCGAACGGCAACGGACGACAACGAGTGGGACGCGAGCGGGCACGGCAATGGGGGTCGACATGGGGGAGCCGCGGGGCACGCATGTGCCGGTGCTGCTCGAGCGCTGCCTCGAGCTGCTCGATCCCGCCCTCACGCTGCCGGGTGCTGTTCACGTCGACTTCACGCTCGGTCTGGGCGGGCACGCCGAGGCGGTCCTCGAGCGGTATCCGGACGCGGTCCTGATCGGGCTCGACCGGGACACCGAGGCTCTGGCGCACGCCCGGCACCGGCTGATCCGTTTCGGTGATCGCACGCACCTGGTCCACGCCGTCTACGACGAGCTGCCGCGCGTTCTCGAGGAGCTGGGGATCCCGGCGATCCACAGCGGGCTCTTCGATCTCGGGGTCTCGTCGTTGCAGCTGGACGAGGCGGATCGTGGTTTCGCGTATGCGCAGGACGCGCCCTTGGACATGCGGATGGACCAGTCCCGCGGGGTAACCGCGGAGGAGGTCGTCAACACGTACGAGCCGGGTGATCTTGTTCGCGTTTTGCGGCAGTACGGCGAGGAGAAGTTCGCGCCGCGGATCGTCTCGTCGATCGTGCGGGAGCGGGCGAAGGCGCGGATCACCTCGACGGCCCGGCTGGCCGAGCTGGTGAAGGACGCCATCCCGGCCGCCGCGCGGCGAACGGGTGGAAATCCCGCAAAAAGGACATTTCAGGCACTACGCATTGAGGTGAACAGGGAGCTGGAGGCGCTGGAAGCGGCGGTTCCGGCAGCTTTGGACGCGTTGGCGCCGCATGGGCGCCTTGTGGTGATGAGTTATCAATCGTTGGAGGACAGGATCGTCAAGCGCGAGCTCGCCGCGAGGTCGCGCAGCACCGGGCCGGTCGACCTTCCGGTCGAGCTCCCGGGCACCGGTCCGAGCCTGAGGCTGCTGACCCGCGGGTCGGAGCCGCCCAGCGAGGCGGAGGTGGCGGCGAACCCGAGGGCGGCCTCGGTGAAGCTGCGTGCGGTGGAACGGATCGACGAGCAGGAGCAGGCGAGCAAGTTCGAGAAGGCGTTCGGAGCCGGCCGCGAGCGGCCCCGAATGTCTACAACGCGTGGGGGACGAGGGCGGATACGCCCTGGGGCGAATGTAGAGGGGGAGGGACGAGCATGAGCGAGCGATCCGAAGCGCCGCGGTCGGGGGGCCGATCGGCGCAGCCGCGCACCACGCGCCGGAGCAGCCGCGATGCCGAAACCATGAGGGGCGGCGCTCGGGGGACGCGCCGGTCCGAACCGGCCGACACGCGCCGGTCAGGGATCCGGAGCCGGGGGGCTCGGGATGCCGCACCGGTCGACGGCGCCACCGCGCTGTCGATCGAGGTGACGGGGGATCCGGCGCCGATGCCGGGCCGGCTGCGGCTCTGGGTGGCGCCGCCGATCCCGGTCCGGGCGCCACGGGCCGCGTTCGCCACGGCGATCATCGCCGTGGTGCTGATCGGTGTGGTCGGCATCCTGCTGGTCAACACCAAGACGGTGGAGCAGTCGTTCCGGCTGGACGCCCTGCGCCAGGAGAAGGCCACGCTGGACCAGCGCGAGCACGACCTGAAGCGGCAGATCGTCGACGCGTCCGGGCCGGGCAAGCTGCACGCGGCGGCGAAGCGGCTGGGCCTGGTCCAGGCGGAGAAGCCCGCTGTCGTCTGGCTGCCGAACGGCGAGATCGTCGGGATGCCGGTGCCCGGCAAGGGCCCGACGGCGCCGACCACGGACGACGGGCTGCGCAAGGACCTCACGCCGTCCGCCGCGGCCGGGCGGTAGGCCCGCCATGTCGCCGCGAGCCGACGACGAGACACCGCGCCGGGGCACTTCGCCCCGGCGCGGTTCGTCACGTGACCTGCCCGGTGAGGAGCCGGAGGAGAATCCCCGCGACAGCCGGCGCGGCCGCTCCAGCATCGGGGAGGCACGCGCCTACACCCCGCGCGGGCGGACCGTGGCCGAGCGCGGCCGGGCACCGCGGGACAGCGGCCGCAGCGCCGACCCGTTCCGCCCGGCGCTGCAGGTGCTCGACGGCGGTGAGGGCGGCCAGCGGACCCGGTCGCGCGGCCGCACCGCCGAGCCGCCGCCCCAGCGCGAGCAGCCCAAGCCCCGGGACGAGGCCAAGCCCCGCGAGCAGGCCAAGCCCCGCGAGCAGCTCAAGCCACGGGAACAGCCCAAGCCGAGGGCGAAGACGCGTGAGCCGGAGAAGCCGCGGGAAAGAGTCCGGGCGAGAGAGCCGGAGCGGCCCCGGAAGAAGGCGCCCGAGCGCCGCCGGCCGGTCCCGGCGGAGCCGCCCAGACTCGCCAACAGCACCCGGCGGCTGCGGCTCGGCACCGTCCTGGCGCTCTCCCTCTTCGTCACCATCGGCGTGCGCCTGGTGGTGCTTCAGGTCGCGACCTCCCCGGAGGAGGCGGCCAGCCTGCTGGAGCTGCGCGAGAACAGGCTGAGCAGCGTCAAGCTGCCGGCGCCGCGCGGCAGCATCCTGGACCGCAACGGCAACGTCCTGGCGCACAGCGTGGAGGCGCGGTACGTCTACGCCGACCCGGAGAACGAGGGCCTGCAGCAGAACATCCCGGGCACGGCCGCGAAGCTCGCTCCGCTGCTGGGCGTCCCGCAGTCCGAGCTGGCCGCGAACATGCAGCGCAAGCAGGTGCTCGGCCAGTGGACGAAGTTCCGCTACCTGGACCGTGGCGTGGACCTGGGGGTCGCCGACCAGATCGACTCGCTGAACCTCGACGGCATCTACACGCACGCCGACGAGCGGCGGGACGTGCCCGGCGGCGACCTCGCGTCGAACCTGATCGGGTTCACCGGCGAGGAGGGCCGCGGCCTGGAGGGCCTGGAGGCGCGTTACGACGACCTCCTGCACGGCACCGACGGCAAGCGGGTCTTCGAGGTCGGCACGGGCAAGCTCAACAAGCCGATCCCGGGTGGCTTCCAGCAGGACATCGAGGCCCGGCCGGGCAACTCGCTGCAGCTCACCATCGACCAGGACCTGCAGTTCATGGTGCAGCGGGTGCTGGACGCGGCGGGCAAGAAGAAGAACGCGCGGGTCGGCGGCGCGGTGGTGCTCGACGCCCGTACCGGGGAGGTGCTGGCGCAGGCCAGCTATCCGCTCTTCAACGCGGCGGAGCCGAACAAGGTGGACCCGATCGAGCGGGTCGACATGCCGAGCGCCGTCGTCACCGATCCGGGGTCGAGCCACAAGGCCTTCATCTTCGGCGCCGCCCTGCAGGAGGGCGTGGTCAAGCCGGACGAGCTGATCACCATCGGACCGGGGATCAAGAAGGGCGACACCACCTTCGAGGACACCCACCCGCAGGACAAGGGCAGCCGGATGACACTGCCCGGTCTGCTCGCCTTCTCCTCGAACGTGGGCACCATCCTGCTCGCCGACCGGCTCGGCAAGGAGAAGGTCTACGAGTACCAGCAGAAGTTCGGGCTGGGGAAGGCGACCGGCGAGGGGGTGCCCGCCGAGGCGGAGGGCGACCTGCTCGAACCGGCCGACTGGAGTGGCTCCTCGTACGGCTCGGTGCCGATCGGGCACAGCGTGTCGGCCACCCTGATCCAGATGGCGGCCGGGTACGGCGCGATCGCCAACGACGGCGTCTACATCCAGCCGCACCTGATCAAGGCGACCATCTCCGGGGAGAACGGCGCCCAGACGCCGGGCCCGACACCGTCGACGCACCGGGTGCTGGACGCGAACGTCGCGCAGGAGCTGCGTCTGATCATGGAGTCGGTGACCACCGTCGAGCACGCCACCGGCCTCGCGGCCCAGGTGCCCGGTTACCGGGTGGCGGGCAAGACCGGGACCGGCAAACTGCTCGTCAACGGGCAGTACACCAGCAACAACGCCAGCTCGTTCGTCGGCATGGCGCCGGCCGAGAACCCGCGGTACGTGATCGCGGTGTCGATGGACGTGAGCAGCGGCGGCGGCGGTGACGTGGCGGCCCCGGCGTTCAGCGAGATGATGTCCTACGTCCTGCGCCAGAACCACGTGCCGCCGTCGGGCACGAAGGCGCCGGAATTCAAGATCAAGGAATGACGCGGGTCGCATGGCGTTGACGACGAGCCGTCGGAGACGGGGTAGGGTCTGACGCCGTGTCCGGCATTCCACGTCCCGAGACCGTGGAGCCGTGCCTGCTGGCGCGGCTCGCGGAGCTGTTACCGGCAGATCTGACCGGCGGTGACGTCCCGGTCACCGGTGTTACACACAGTAGCCGGGAGGTGCGCCCGGGTGATCTCTACGCGGCGCTCCCCGGCGCCAACCGGCACGGCGCCGAGTTCGTGGCGGACGCCGCGCGCTCCGGTGCCGTCGCGGTCCTGACCGATCCGGCCGGCCGGCCCGCCGCGGTCGCCGCGGGGCTGCCGGTCCTGGTGGCAGACGACCCGCGGGCGGTGCTCGGCACGGCCTCGGCGGCGATCTACGGCGAGCCGTCGCGCCGGCTCACGATGATCGGCATCACCGGGACGGCCGGCAAGACCTCCACGTCCTACCTGGTCGAAGCCGGCCTGCGGGCCGCCGGCCGGGTGACCGGGCTGGTCGGCACGGTGGAGACGCGGCTCGGCGACCTGGTGGTCAAGAGCGTGCGGACCACACCGGAGGCCACCGACCTGCAGGCGATCCTGGCCACCGGCGTCGAGCGCGGCGTCGAGGCGGTGGTCATGGAGGTCTCCAGCCACGCGCTGGTGATGGGCCGGGCCGGGGGCATCCGCTTCGCGGCCGGCGGCTACACCAACTTCGGCCAGGACCACCTCGATTTCCACCCGACCTCGGAGGACTACTTCGAGGCGAAGGCGCGGCTCTTCGACGGCCGGTCCGCCGCCGAGGTGCTCAACTTCGACGATCCCGCGCTGCGGCCGCTGTTCAAGCCGTCGACGATCACCTACTCGGCGTCCGGCGATCCGGCGGCGACGTGGTGGGCCTCCGACGTGCGGCCGTCCGATTTCGGCCAGGTCTTCACGGCGCACGGCCCGGACGGCCGGACGGTCGAGACCGGCGTGACGCTGCCCGGCCTGCACAACGTCGCGAACGCGCTGCTGGCCCTCGCGCTGCTGGTGGCGGTGGGGGTGGACGCCCGGGTCGCGGGCGCCGGCATCGCCTCCTGCCGCGGTGTGCCGGGCCGGCTGGAACTGGTCGAGGCGCCCGGCGAGATCCTCGGCGTGGTCGATTACGCCCACAAGCCCAACGCGATCGTCGCGGCACTTGCCGCGCTGCGCGGGCTCGCCACCGCGCGCGGCGGGCGGCTGATCTGCGTCCTCGGCGCCGGCGGCGACCGGGACCAGGGCAAACGGCCTCTGATGGGCGCGGCCGCGGCGCAGGGGTCCGACTTGGTGATCATCACCGATGACAACCCCAGGACCGAAGACCCCGCTTTCGTACGATCGGCGGTCCGCGTGGGTGCGGAAGAGGCCTCGACGCCCGCCAAGATCATTGAAGTGGCGGGGCGCCGCTCCGCCATCGCCGAGGCCGTGCGCCTGGCCTCCGCCGGTGACGTGATCGCGGTGCTGGGCAAGGGCAACGAGCTCGGCCAGGAGGTGAACGGCGAGGTGCTGCCGTTCGACGACCGTATCGAGCTGGCGACCGCTCTGGAGGCGCGCGCATGATCTCCCTGACCCTGGCGGAGATCGCCGGGATCACCGGCGGGCGGGTCGTCGGCGACCCGTCGGTGCTGGTGACCGGCGACGTCGAGTACGACTCCCGCAAGATCGGCCCGGGCGGCCTGTTCCTCGCCTTCGCCGGTGAGAAGGCCGACGGGCACGACTTCGCGGCCGCCGCCGTCGAGCGGGGCGCCGCCGCGGTGCTCGGCTCGCGGGACACCGGTGTGCCCGGCGTCGTCGTGGCCGACCCGCTGGCCGCGGTGGCCGACCTGGCCCGGGCCGTGGTGGCCCGGCTGCACGACCTGACCGTGATCGGGCTGACCGGCTCGTCCGGCAAGACGACCACGAAGGACTACATCGGGCAGCTGCTGTCCCGGCTCGGTCCCACGGTGGCCCTGCCCGGCTCGCTCAACAACGAGCTGGGTTTCCCGTACACCGTGTTGCGGGCCTCGGAGAAGACCGCGTTCCTGGTGCTGGAGATGGGCGCGCGCGGGGTCGGGCACATCCGGTACCTGACCGAGATCGCCCGCCCGTCGATCGGCGTGGTGCTGAACATCGGCGCGGCCCACATCGGTGAGTTCGGTTCCAAGGAGGGCACCGCGCTGGCCAAGGGCGAGCTGGTGGAGGCGCTCCCGGAGTCCGGCGTGGCGGTGCTCAACGCCGACGACCCCCTGGTGGCCGCGATGGCGCCGCGCACCTCGGCCCGGGTGGTCCTGGTCGGCTCGACCGGGTCGCTGACCGCTGCTGACGTCACGCTCGACGCGGCCGGCCGGGCGTCCTACACGATCTCCGACGGCACCCGGTCGGGGACCGTCCGGCTCCGCACCGCCGGTGAGCACCAGGTCGCCAACACCCTGGCCGCGGGCGCGGTGGCGCTGGCCGCCGGGATGGAGTTCGACGACCTGGTGACGGCGCTCGGCGAGGTCGGCATCGCGTCCGAGCGCCGGATGGACGTCTACACCAGGCCGGACGGGGTCACGGTCGTCGACGACTCGTACAACGCCAATCCGTCGTCGACCTCGGCCGCTCTGCGGGCGCTGGCGGCGATGGGCGGCGGCAAGCGCACCACCGCCGTCCTCGGCTTCATGGCCGAGCTCGGCGAGCACGAGGTGTCCGGTCACGCCGAGGTCGGGCGGCTCGCCGCCGAGCTGGGCGTGGACCGGCTGATCGCGGTGACCGGCAGCGCGGGTCCGATCCTGGACGGCGCCGCCGGAGTGGCCGGGTGGCGGGGCACGGGGCTCCTCGCCGAGGACCAGGCCGCCGCGATCGAGATCCTGCGCCACGACCTGCGCGCCGACGATGTCGTGCTGGTCAAGGGTTCCCGGTACCGGACATGGGACGTCGCCGACTGGTTGCGGCGGCCCGAGGAGGTTCAGCCCACGTGAGGGCAGTCATCGTCGCGGCCGCGGTCGCCTTTCTCATCTCGCTCTTCGGCACGCCCCTCGCGATCCGGGTCTTCTCGGCGCTCAAGGCCGGGCAGCCGATCCGTACCATCGGGCCGCAGACCCACCTGGGCAAGCGTGGCACCCCGACCATGGGCGGCGTGGCGTTCATCATCGCCACCGTCTTCGCCTACGCGGCCGGGCACCTGGCGCTGACCACGCTGCCGGACCGGCAGATCGCCCAGGAGAAGCCGACCATGACCGCCCTGGTCCTGCTCGGCCTCTTCGTCTTCTGCGGCGCGGTCGGCTTCCTGGACGACTTCCTGAAGGTGCGGAAGAAGAACTCGGACGGTCTCAGCGCCAAGGGCAAGCTGCTCGGCCAGCTGCTGATCGGCACCGTGTTCGGCATCGCCGCGCTGTACTTCCCGAGCACCAACGGCCAGACCGTGGCCAGCGAGAAGATCTCCTTCATCCGGGACGTGAGCTGGCTCGACGTCGGCAAGGTCGGCTCGGTCATGGTGTTCGTCTTCGTGATCATGGCGATGTCGAACGGCGTGAACCTCACCGACGGCCTGGACGGGCTCGCCACCGGCGCGTCGATCCTGGTCCTCGGCGCCTACTCGCTGATCGGCTTCTGGCAGTACCGGCACTGGTGCGGTGACAACGCTTACGTCGGCCAGGCCGGCTCGCTCACCGCGGAGCACTGTTATCAGGTCCGGGACCCCCTCGAGATCGCGATGATCGCGGCCGCCGCCGCGGCGGCCTGTGTCGGCTTCCTGTGGTGGAACACCAACCCGGCCCGGATCTTCATGGGTGACACCGGCGCGCTGGCGCTGGGTGGCCTGATCGGCGGTCTGGCCGTGGCCACCCGCACCACGCTGCTGTCGGTGATCATCGGCGGCCTGTTCGTGATCATCACGATGTCCGTGGTCATCCAGATCATCTCGTTCAAGACCACCGGCAAGCGGGTCTTCCGGATGTCGCCGCTGCAGCACCACTTCGAGCTGGCCGGCTGGAGCGAGGTCAACATCGTGGTCCGGTTCTGGATCATCGCCGGCATCTGTGCGGCGATCGGCCTGGGCCTGTTCTACAGCGAGCATCTGGCGGTCATGGGGTAGTGCAGATCTCCCCGCGACACGCCATGGCCGTGCCACGGGGAGATGTGGACATCGGACGATGATGGGGGTATGGCGGACGACCGTTCTCAGCAGGCCCGCCCGTCACTGAGCCGGCAGCTCCTGCCCGCCGTGCACGGGCTGCTGGCCAGACCCCTGTCCTCGTACTATCTGCTGATCGCGAGCGGCGCGTTGCTGCTGCTCATCGGCCTCACCATGGTCTTCTCGGCGACCAGCGTGAAGGCGTATGCGGAGAAGGGCAACGCGTTCACCGAGATCAGCAGCCAGGCGGTGTACGCGCTGCTCGGCCTGGTCGCCTTCTGGATCTTCCAGCGGCTGCCCACGGTGACGTTGCGGGTCCTGGGCCGGGTGCTGCTCGGCACGTCCATCGTCCTGCTCCTGCTGCTCGCCGTGATCAACGGGCTGGCCTCGGTGGGGGTGCTGAGCCGGGACGCCCAGGGCGTGACGACGCTCGGCCCGATCGCGGCCAAACTGAACTGGCTCTATTTCGGCTCGATCAGTGTGCAGCCCGGTGAGCTGGCCAAACTCGCCATGGTGCTGTGGGGCGCCGACGTCATCGCCCGCAAGGGCGTGGCGCTGGGCCACTGGCGTGAGCTGGCGATGCCGCTCTTCCCGATGATCGGCCTGCTCTTCATCCTGGTCGGCTACAACGACCTCGGCACCATGCTGGTGCTGCTGGCGCTGATCGTCGGGCTGCTCTGGGCCGCGGGCGTCCAGATGCGGGTGTTCGGCGCGCTCGGGGTGCTGGGCCTGGCCGGTGTCGGCCTGCTGATCGCCGCGGCCTCCCGGGGCGCGGGTTCCGGGTCGGCCGGCGCGGAGAACTACCGGTTGCGGCGGCTCACGTCGTTCCTGCAACCGCTGGAGAGCTGTGACACCACCAGTGTGGCCGGTGAGTCCTGCTACCAGCTGGCCCAGGGCCGCTCGGCGATCTTCGAGGGCGGCTGGTTCGGCGTCGGGCTGGGCAAGAGCGCCCTCAAGTGGGGCTGGGTGCCCGAGGCGGGCAACGACTTCATCTTCGCGATCGTCGCCGAGGAGCTCGGCGTGGTCGGCTGCAGTGTGGTGCTGGCCCTGCTGTCGGTGCTGACCTACACCGGGTTCCGGATCGCCCGCCGGGTCAACGACCCGTTCCGCCGTCTGGCCGCGACCGCGATCACCACGTGGCTGGTGGCCCAGGCGGTGATCAACATGGGTGGCGTGGTCGGGCTCCTGCCGATCACCGGCCTCCCGCTCCCGTTCATCTCCGCCGGTGGCACCGCGCTCGTGGTGACGATGGCGGCGATCGGCATACTTGCGTCGTTCGCCCGCGCCGAACCGGACGCGGCGCGAGCGCTGAACGCCCGTCCGACGCCTCGGTGGGTGCGGCTACTCTGGGCCCCGCTGCCGCCGCTTCCCCCCGCCGCGGCGGCCGGGACCTCCGCGTCAGCCTGCCCAGAAGCCGGCCGGCAACAGGACATCCGAGGGTGCGGGGGCGGGAGGAGACGGTGATGGGATCGCTGCGGTCGGTCGTGCTCGCCGGTGGAGGCACCGGCGGCCACATCTATCCGCTGCTGGCCTTCGCCGACGCTCTGCGCCGTCACTTCCCGGAGATCCGGATCACCACGCTGGGCAGCCCCAAGGGCATGGAAAATCAGCTGATCCCGGCGGCCGGCTACGACCTGCGCGGCATCCCGGCCTTCCAGCTGCCCCGCTCGCTCAACCTCGATCTGCTGCGCACCCCGGACCGGATGTACAAGTCGGCCCACGCGGCCGGCGAGATCATCGACGAGGTGCAGGCCCAGGTGGTCGTGGGCTTCGGCGGTTACGTGTCGGTCCCGGCCTACCTGGCGGCGTGGCGCCGTGAGCTGCCGATCGTCATCCACGAGGTCAACGTGCCGCCCGGCGTGGCCAACCGGATGGGCATGAAATTCACCCGGCGGATCGCGGTCGGCTTCCCGCACCAGCTGCAGCAGGCCGAGGCGCTGCGCAACGCGCGCCTGGTCGGCGTCCCGCTGCGGACCGCGATCACCGGCATGGACCGGCCGGCGCTGCGCCCGCAGGCCCTCTACCACTTCGGGCTGCGCCCCGACCTGCCGGTGCTGTTCGTCTCCGGCGGCTCGTCCGGCGCCCGCACGATCAACCTGGCGGTGGCCGCGGCGGCCAAGCGGCTCGCGCACGCCGGCATCCAGGTGCTGCACGTGCAGGGCGGGCGCAACGACCCGTTCGAGGTGCCGAACGACCTGCCGGTGCCCTATGTCGTCGTGCCCTACCTGTCGGACATGCAGCTCGGCTACGCTGCCGCCGACCTGATGCTGTGCCGGGGCGGCGCGATCACGGTGGCCGAGACGACAGCGCTCGGCATGCCGGCGATCTACGTGCCCTACCCGTTCAGCAACCAGGAGCAGCGCCGTAACGCGCTGCCGGTGGTGGACTCCGGTGGCGGCATGCTCGTCGACAACAGCGAGCTGACGCCGGAGTGGATCGAGAGCAACATCATCCCGCTGGCCCGGGACCGGCAGCGGCTGGCCGCCATGGGGTCGGCCGCGGCCCGCTACGGTCGCCGCGACGGTGACGAGCAACTGCTGCGCTTCGTTCTCGAAGCCGTGAGCTGACTGAGCTGATGAGGACTGAGGGAGTGACACTGTGAACACGGCGGAGCTGACGCCGGCCGGCGAGATGACCGCCGAGGACCTGGGCAGCGTGCATCTGATCGGCATCGGCGGGGTCGGCATGGCCGGCCTGGCCCGGTTGCTGCTGACCCGCGGCGTGCCGGTCTCCGGCAGTGAGCTGCGGGAGTGGCCGGCGCTGGCCGCTCTGCGGGCTCTCGGCGGCACGGTGCACATGGCCCACGAGCCGTCCAACCTCGACGGCGTGGACACGGTCGTCTACTCGACCGCGATCCCGCAGGACCACGTGGAGATGGTGGAGGCGCGCCGCCGCGGGCTGCGGGTGCTGCACCGTTCCGAGGCGTTGGCCGCCGCGATGACCGACCGGCAGACCATCGCGGTCGCCGGGACCCACGGCAAGACCACCACCACGTCGATCATGACGGTGATCCTGCAGCACGCCGGGCAGGACCCGTCCTTCGTGATCGGCGGCGAGATGTCGGCGGCCGGGTCGAACGGTCATCACGGCACCGGCCCGCACTTCGTGGCCGAGGCCGACGAGCACGACCGGACGTTCCTGATCTACCGGCCGCACGTCGCGATCATCACCAACATCGAGGGCGACCACCTCAACAACTGGGGCGACCTGGAGACGCTGAAAGCCGGGTTCCTGGAGTTCGGCGGGCTGGCCGACGGGTTCGTGGTGACCTGCGCCGACGGTCCGGGCACCGAGGAGCTGATCGCGGGGCTCAAGGCCCAGGGCAAGACCGTCTACACGTACGGCGAGTCGGCCGGCGCGGATCTGCGGATCTTCGACGTCACCTCCTCGGTGAGCGGCGTGCGCTACCGGGCCGAGCTGCACGGCGAGCCGCTCGGCGAGTTCAAGCTGGCCCTGCCCGGCACACACATGGGGCTGAACAGCGCGGCGACCGTGCTGACCGCGCTCAAGCTGGGCATCGGGCTCACCAAGGTGACCGAGGCCCTGGAGTCGTTCCCGGGGGTGCGCCGCCGGTTCGAGCGCAAGGGCATCGCAGCCGGTGTGCGGGTGTACGACGAGTACGCGTACCACCCGACCTCGGTGAAGGCGGCGCTGCGCACGCTGCGTGAGGTGGCCGGGGACGGCCGCCTGCTGGTGGTCTTCCAGCCGTATCGGGTGTACCGCACGCGTGACCTGGAGGCGGAGCTGGCCGACGGCCTCGCGGTCGCCGACGAGGTGATCTGCATGGAGGTCTTCGGGCCGGGCGAGACCCGCGGCCCCGGTGAGGGCGGCCGCGCGCTGACCACGGCGATCGACCTGCCCGACGAGCGCAAGGTCTTCGTCCCGGACTGGGAGGACGTGCCGGCCGAGGTGGTGCGGCGCAGCCGTCCCGGCGACGTGGTGGTGACCATGGGCGCCCCGCCGATCTCGCTGATGGGCGACGAGCTGCTCGCCGCGCTGGCCGAGGCCGACCACCGGCCGGACCTGGCCGGGTAACGACGATGGCCGGCGGGGGCTCGCGCAACTGGCGGCTGGTCCGGGCCGACACGGACGCGGTGCCGCCGTCGGCCCGGCGCTTCATGGCGCGGGCCCGGCAGCGGCGGCTGCGCGCCGCGCTGCCCTGGCTGATCGGCGCCGGCGCGCTGCTGGCCGTCGGCGGCCTGGTCTGGCTGGTGTACGGCACGCCGGTGCTCGGCGTGCGTGAGGTCCGGGTGGTCGGCGCCCAGATCCTCACGCCGGAGCAGGTGCGGACCGCCGCCGCGGTGGAGCCGGAGCTGCCGCTGGCCCGGGTCGATCTGGACGAGGTGGGCGACCGGGTCCGCAAACTGCCGCCGGTGGACCGGGTGGTGGTGAGCCGTAGCTGGCCGTCGGCCGTGGTGATCGAGGTGGTGGAGCGGACGGCGGTGGCGGCGGTGCCGGCGCGTGACGGTCAGTTCGTGCTGATCGACGACGAGGGGGTGCCGTTCCGTGCGGTGCCCGCCGCGCCGAAGGGCCTGCCGCTGGCGCGGCTGAGCACCCCGGGCGCCGGTGACGAGAACACCGGGTCGGCGCTGACCGTGCTGGCCGCGCTGAGCGACGAGCTGCGCGAGCAGTTGGTGGCCATCTCGGTGCCGTCGCCGGTGCAGATCCGGCTGGAGCTCCGCAAGGGCCGCGTCGTGATCTGGGGTGACGACACCAAGAGCGAGCGCAAGAGCACCGTCGCCACGGTGCTGCTGAAGCAGGACGGCGACGAGATCGACGTGAGCGCCGTGAAAGTGGTGACCATACGATAGCCATCCGGTCATTCGGACAAAGCGTGATGAACGCAATAAAAGGTTCAAGGTTACGGGTGAGTCGGATACTCACCTCCTACGCGCTCGCGACACGCCGCCCCGGGTCTTTGGATGAGGCGGCATGTCCGCATACGTTGCGTCGAGAGGTTCGAGTGGTTGACATAACTCTGAACCTCTAGTAGAGGGTGAGGGTTACCTCGCCTTCCTTTGTACGGCAGCGGATGTCGAAGTGCGGTTCCCGGGACCGCAGGGGCCGTCGACGTCCGCCAACCCCGGAAGGGATGGCTGAGCCCGATGACACCTCCGCACAACTATCTTGCGGTCATCAAGGTCGTCGGCATCGGCGGTGGTGGCGTGAACGCCGTCAACCGCATGATCGAAGTTGGGCTCAAGGGTGTGGAGTTCATCGCGATCAACACCGATGCGCAGGCGCTGTTGATGAGCGACGCCGACGTCAAACTGGACGTCGGCCGGGAGCTGACGCGTGGCCTGGGGGCCGGCGCGCAGCCCGAGGTCGGCAAGAACGCCGCCGAGGACCACCGCGACGAGATCGAAGAGGTGCTCAAGGGCGCCGACATGGTCTTCGTGACGTGCGGCGAGGGCGGCGGCACCGGCACCGGTGGCGCGCCCGTGGTCGCCAACATCGCCCGTAAGCTGGGCGCCCTCACGATCGGCGTGGTCACCCGCCCGTTCAACTTCGAGGGCAAGCGCCGCCAGGTGCAGGCCGAGGCCGGCATCGACGAGCTGCGCAACCAGTGCGACACGCTGATCGTGATCCCGAACGACCGGCTGCTCGCGCTCGGCGACCGCGGCATCAGTATGATGGACGCGTTCCGTCAGGCCGACCAGGTGCTGCTCTCCGGCGTGCAGGGCATCACCGACCTGATCACCACGCCGGGTCTGATCAACCTGGACTTCGCCGACGTGAAGAGCGTCATGAGCAACGCCGGCAGCGCCCTGATGGGCATCGGCAGCGCCCGTGGCGACAACCGCGCGGTCGAGGCCGCCGAGAAGGCGATCTCCAGCCCACTGCTGGAGCAGAGCATGGACGGCGCCCGCGGCGTGCTGCTCTCCATCGCCGGCGGCTCGGACCTCGGCCTCTTCGAGATCAACGACGCGGCGCAGCTGGTGACCGATGCGGCCCACCCGGACGCGAACATCATCTTCGGCGCGGTCATCGACGACGCTCTCGGCGACGAGGTGCGGGTCACCGTGATCGCGGCCGGCTTCGACGCGGGCGCGCCCGCCTACAAGCCGTCCGAGCCGGCTCGCAAGGTGCCGGCCCCGTCGACCGGGAGCTCGCTGCCGCCGGCGCCGCCAGTCACCCCGCCGCCGCCCAGCACGCCGTCGCCGCGCACCAGCCGGGTGCTCTTCGACGACGTGGACGTGCCGGACTTCCTGAAGAACGGTTCCTGACACGGCCTCTTGCGCCGTTTCGTGACTCCTCTCCCGTACCCCTCAAGAAGGTTGAACCTTGACCGACGCCGGACGGCGCGCTGAGCTCGCCGCCAATCTCGAACGGGTGCGGGAGCGGATCGCTCTCGCCTGCGCGGCGGCCGGAAGGCCGCCGGACGCGGTCACCCTGACCGCGGTGACGAAGACCTACCCGGCGAGCGACGTCCTGTTGCTCGCCGGGCTCGGTGTCACCGACGTGGCCGAGAATCGTGATCAAGAGGCTTCGATCAAGGCCGAGGCGGTACGCGCGGGGGGCGCGCGGCCGCGCTGGCACTTCGTCGGTCAATTGCAGCGCAACAAGGTCAAATCCGTTCTGGGGTACGCCGATGTGGTCGAATCGGTGGACTCGGTGCGCCTGGCCGAGGCGCTGGGCCGGGCCGCCGCCGGCCGCGAGAACCCGGTGGAGGCGCTGGTCCAGGTCAGTCTGGACGGTGATCCGGCACGCGGGGGCGTGTTCGGAGATGATCTCTGGCGGGTATCCGACGCGGTGACCTCATCGGAGGGTCTGCGGCTGGCCGGCCTGATGGCGGTGGCGCCGCTGGGCGAGGAGCCCGGCGAAGCCTTCGCTCGTCTGGCCGTAATCGCAGGTCAGATGGCCTCTCGGTATCCCGGCGCGACGGTCGTCTCGGCGGGCATGAGTGGTGATCTGGAGGCCGCCGTCCGGTATGGGGCGACACACGTACGGATCGGTACTTCTTTACTCGGGATGCGAAACTCGCTGCGGTAGCCTTGCGGCGGGCAGCAAACTACACAGGTGTTGTTCAACGCGACGAACCGCCACGGTTCTCGCGTTGGGCGGCGCGGCGTCGCAGCGGGTCGTGGGTCCGATCAGGACTCGTTCCGGCTCGTAAGGGGGGACGCGGCACGCCGAGGGGGCGCGGGCCGCAACAGCGGACGGAGGGTGGGGGCATGGACTCTCGGCAGGGAGAGGTGGCATGAGCGGAGGCGCGTTTCGCAAGGCGGGCGTCTGGCTCGGCCTCGTCGAGGAGGACGACGACCGCGGGTATGACGACCGCGGCTACCGGGAGAGCTCCTACCGCTCGCGCGACCGTGACCGGGATCGCGACCGTGACCGCTACTCCAGCGACCGCTACTCGTCGGACGACGAGTTCGCGGACGAGGACGAGGAGGAGCGCTCGGTTCCCCGGGCGCGCACCGAGCGCCGTGAGCGCGAGCGGGTCTCCACCGCGCGGCAGGACCGTGACCTCGACCGGGATCGGGACCGGGAGGAGAGCGAGCGCCTCGATCGGGCGAGCGTGCGCTCCATCACCCGGCCGGCTCCGGCGCCGGAGCAGTCCTCGTCGCTGACCTACTCCACTCGGGAGAATCTGGCGCTCAAGCCGCAGCCGGTGGCCCACCCGCAGCCGGTGCACCAGCGTCCGGTCGAGGAGGAGCAGCGGTATCAGATCACCACGCTGCACCCCACGACGTACCGGGAGGCGCGCACGATCGGCGAGCATTTCCGTGACGGGGTGCCGGTGATCATCAACCTCACCGAGATGGACGAGTCGGATGCGAGGCGCCTGGTGGACTTCGCCGCCGGGCTCGCTTTCGGCCTGCGGGGTACGATCGAGCGCGTCACCAACCGGGTCTTCCTGCTGTCTCCCGCGAATGTCCAGGTCACCGCGGAGGACAAGGCAAAGATCGCAGAGGGCGGCTTCTTCGCCCAGGGCTGATCAGCTCTGGGCTGCCGCCCGTCGATCCTGCCCCGGCGGGTGACGCCAGATCCGGCTTTGATTGACCCGAACGAGGGATCCACCTGACGTGCTGTCGATCGTGCTCCAGATCCTCTACGTATTGCTGTACCTCTTCATGATGGTGCTGCTGGCCAGGTTCGTGCTGAGTGCCGTTCTCCAGTACGGACGGCGCTGGCAACCGAGCAGAGGCGCGTCGGCAGGACTCGAAGCCGTGTGGAGCGTCACGGATCCACCCCTCAGGGCGTTGAGGCGTGTGATCCCACCGCTGCGCATTGGTAACGTGAGTTTGGACCTGGCTTCCATCGTGCTGCTGGTTATCCTGTTCGTGCTCATGAACGTGGTACTCGCAAATTTGATTTCGAAATACAGCTAGACAGCAGCCCCAACCGCGGCCGCGACTGACCCGAGGAGTTTCGATGCCGCTGACCCCGGCCGACGTGCACAACGTCGCCTTCAAGAAGCCCCCGATCGGCAAGCGGGGGTATGACGAGGAGGAGGTCGACGCCTTCCTTGACGAGGTGGAGCGCGAGCTTGCCCGTCTGATCGAGGAGAACAACGAGCTGCGTGCCCAGGTGGAGCGCGGCGGGCGGGGTGGCGCTCCGGCCGGCCCGGGCGCCGATCCACGTCTGGCGGCCGAGCTCAACGACCTGAAAGCACAGCTGGACCGTGTGCAGCGGGACAAGACGGCGGCCGAGCAGGCGGCCCGTCAGATGCAGGCCGAGCTGGACCAGGTCCGTGCCCAGGGCCCCGGTCCCGGCGCTCCCGCCGGTGGCGCGGATGGTGAGCAGCAGGCTCTGCGCGTGCTCATGATGGCCCAGCGCACCGCCGACGACCATGTCGCCGACGCGCGCCGTGAGGCCGACAAGCTTCTCTCCGACGCCCGTTCCAAGGCGGAGGAGGTCACCCGTGAGGCGCGGGCCAAGGCCGACGCCCTCGAGCGTGACGCCCGTCAGCGCCACCAGGAGGCCATGGGCGGCCTGGACGCGAAGCGGACCGCGCTGCAGAAGCACATCGAGGAGCTGAAGCAGTTCGAGCGGGAGTACCGCACGCGCCTGAAGGCGTACCTGGAGAGCCAGCTGCGTGACCTGGACGGCCGTGGCCAGGGCCTCGAGGCCGAGCTGACCCGCGCCGACTCCGGTCGTGCCATCGGTGGCTCCGGTGGTCTCGCCGCCGCGGGTCTGGCCAGCTCCTACAGCGGTGGCCGTACCAACTCCATCGAATCGGGCCGCTGACCGCAGCCCACCGCACCGCGACGAGGATGAGCCATGATCGTTGCTAGTCTCCTGCTCATCCCCGTCGCGGTTCTGTTTCTCGCGCTGGGCCTGGTCAACGGCTCCAGCAGTCTGCTCATAACCTCGATCGTGGTCAGTCTGCTGGCCGCGGTCGCCCTGGTCATCGGCACCCGTCAGGCCGCGGCCAAGCGCGCGGAGGCGCCGGCCGCCCGGCCCGCTCGCCGGGAGCCGCCGCCGGCCTTCACCGAGGATCCGGCTCCCGCCGCGGACGACGCGATCCGGTATGCGGAGCCCGCCCCGGTCGATGTGGATCTCGAGGCGGACGCGGCACGGGCCGCCGGCGCGCGGGACACGGCGACCCGTCTGGGTGACCGGCGGCAGCCCCCCGCAGATGACGTCGATTCCGACTCCGCGGTCGATTCCGGCGTGCCCGCCGACGGGTCCGGCGAGCACGCCTGGCGGCCGGCGGCTGCCGAGACGGTGGATCAGGCCGACGAGTTCGCCGAGCCGGACGACGACGATCCGGACGACGAGCCGCTGCCGCAGTCGGTGCGGCCGGCCGACGCCGTGCTGATCGCGCGGTTCGACACCGAGGTGCTGGTGGTCGATGGGCGCCCGCGATATCACATGGCCGACTGCCCGCACCTGGTCGGCCGGCTGACCGAGGCGCTGCCGGTGAACGAGGCGGTCGAGCTCGGTTTCAGCCCGTGCGGGCTGTGTCGTCCGGTGGACCGGCTCGTCGCGGCCGTGGCCAACCAGCGTTGAGTTCGCGGCCGGCCGGGGTCTCGGTGCCGGTCCGGGTGCGGCCGGGCGCCGGGCGTACCAGGGTGGGCGGCTGTTACGACGGGCCGCACGGCCCGGCGCTGATCGTCGCGGTGGGCGCGCCCGCTGTCGACGGCAAGGCGACCGAGGCGGTGCGAAAGGCCCTGGCCGGCGCGCTGGGGGTGCGGCCGGGTGAGGTGTCGCTGCGGCTCGGCGCCACCAGCCGGGACAAGGTGTTCACCGTCACTGCGCCGCCGGATTCGTGGGCAGGCCGACTCGTGGACCTTCGTGACAACGGATAGTGATCACAAGGTCACGTGGGGTGTATCGTCGGTAATCCGGCAGCTGACTGGGTGCTTCCTGGGGTTATGTCGGATCTGGCGGTGATGGCGGGTTGTCGTGGTAGTTCACGTTCCGTATCCTTGCCACTCCCCGCCCGTGCGCGACCGTCGGCCGCGCCGTTTGTGCAGGACAGACCAGGGAGAGGGCGGCCCGGCACATGGCCGCCCGTTTTCGTAGACCGCTGATCGCCGCCGGACAGGCGGCCGAGGGAGCGACGATGGCCAAGGCAACGGAGACCCGGTCCGGATCCAACAGTGTGGCCGCGGAGCGGGTCCGGGACGAGGCGGAGACCGAACGGATCCGGCAGGCGCTGGTCGCGCGGCTTGATGAGCTGCAGGCCGAGTACGATCAGTCGCTCAGCGAGATCACCGAGCTGCAGCGCGAGCGGCTGGCCGACTCGGCCGGGGACGACCAGGCCGACACCGGGACCAAGACGTTCGAGCGCGAGCAGGAGATCACGCTGGCCAACACCCTGCTCGAGCGGATCACACAGGTCGAACGCGCGATCGATCGGCTCGGGTCGGGCAACTACGGTTGGTGCGAGCGGTGCGGCACCCAGATCCCGGTCGAACGGCTGGCTGCGTTCCCCTCCGCCACGCTCTGTGTTTCCTGTAAGCAGTTGGAGGAACGACGCTGAACGCCGACGAACAGGCCGGCCCACGGTTCAGGCCCCGTGCGGTGGCCGTCCTGGCCGCCACCGCGGTCATCGCCGTGGCGGTCGACCAGTGGGTCAAGCACCTCTCCACCGAGAACCTGGACCCCGGTGAGCCGGTCCGCATCCTCGGTGGCCTGATCTATCTGTCGCTGATGCGCAACGGCGGAGCCGCGTTCAGCCTCGGCAGCGACTACACCTGGATCTTCCCGGTGATCACGCTGGTGGTGGTCGGCGTGATCGGGTGGCTCGCGACCCGGCTGCGGTCGGTGCCCTGGGCGGTCTCCCTCGGCCTGGTGCTGGGCGGAGCGCTCGGCAACCTGGGCGACCGGCTGTTCCGTGCGCCCGGCCCGTTCCAGGGCCACGTCGTCGACATGATCAGCCTCTTCGCGCCGTACGCGGAGAAGTTCGCGGTCTTCAACATCGCCGACAGTTGCCTCACCGTCGGGGTCTGCCTGGCCGTGCTGCTGGAGCTGACCGGCCGGCAGCGTGACGGCACACGCCTGGTCAACGAGAAGAAGACGGCGGCCGCCGAGGCGGCCAAGGAGGAGACAGCGTGAGCGGGCAGCGTTCCCTGCCGGTGCCGGACGGGCTCGACGGGATGCGGCTCGACCAGGCCGTGTCCCGGCTTTTCGGGCTGTCCCGGACGGCGGCGGCCACCCTGGTCGAGTCCGGCGACGCGCTCGTCGACGGCGTGGCCCGGCTCAAGTCGGAGAAGGTGGCGGCCGGCTCCTGGCTGGAGGTCACCCTCCCGTCGCCGGCCGCGCCGCCCGCCGTGGTGGCCGAGCCGGTGCACGGCCTCGGCATCATCTACAGCGACGACGACATCGTGGTGGTCGACAAGCCGGTCGGCGTCGCCGCGCACCCCAGCCCCGGCTGGACCGGGCCGACCGTGATCGGCGGGCTCGCCGCGATGGGGCAGAACGTGGCCACCAGCGGCGCGGCCGAGCGGCAGGGTGTCGTGCACCGGCTCGACGTGGGCACCACCGGGCTGATGGTGGTGGCCAAGAGCGAGCAGGCGTACACGATGCTGAAGCGGGCCTTCAAGGAGCGTGAGGTGGAGAAGCGGTACCACGCCGTGGTCCAGGGGCACCTGGATCCGCTGCGGGGCACCATCGACGCGCCGATCGACAGGCATCCGACCGCCGACTGGAAGTTCGCTGTCATGTCCGGTGGGAAGCCGAGCGTGACCCACTACGACACGATCGAGGCGTTCCGGTCGGCCAGCCTGGTGGACGTGCGGCTGGAGACGGGGCGGACGCACCAGATCCGGGTGCACATGTCAGCCATGCGGCACCCGTGTGTGGGCGACACGGCGTACGGGGCGGACCCGACGCTGGCGGCCCGGCTCAAACTGGAGCGGCAGTGGCTGCACGCCCGGGAGCTGGCGTTCGTACACCCCCGAACGTATGAAGAGGTGCGGTTCGTCAGCGACTACCCTGACGACCTGAAACACGCGCTGGACGTCCTCCAGGACGCCGGCTGACCGTCGGGAGTGAACGTGGGCCCCGCGACCCGTATGCGGGCGGTCCTCGTCGGGTTCGGGGCCGCGGCGCTCCGGTTGCAGATCATGACCGGAGTGGCGCTGGCCGCTATCGGCGCACTGGTCGTCGTGGTCTTTCTCGCCCATCGTGAGGCGCCGGCCGGCGAGGAGCCCGGCGATATGCTCCGGGTGGGTGTCGTGGAGGGCCAGTCGGTCAGCGGCTATCTCCGGTCGTCGCGGGACGAACTGGCCCGTCTCAGGGACGCGCCGGGGCCGGTCACCGACACGTGGGCGCTGGTCGCCTTCAACCGGTACGCGGCGCCCGGCGAGTTGCCCGGGATGCTCGCCGGCGCCCAGGTGGCCGAGGTGTACACCCGAGTCCCCATGGAGGACGCGCGCACCCCGGTGCTCCGGATCCCGGTGGTCGAGCTGCCGGCGGACGTGACCGCGGGGATGGCCGGGGCGGCCCGGGCCCGCGACCGGGAGCAGGCCGATTACCAGCGGCTGGGTGCGGAGCTGAGCGGGGACGGGCGGACCGAGACGCGGCTGCGGACGGCGTATGCGAGCGCGGCCCGGCTGGCGGCTCAGGAGGCGGCGGCGTACCGGGAGGGCTGCGAGTGCGTCTTCGCCGCGGTGGTGCGTGCCACGCCGGCGGTGCTCGACGGGATCTCGGCCCGGCCCTGGGTGCGGGTGGTGGATCCGGCGCCGGAGGTGCGGCAACTGGACCGTACCGAGTTCCGCCCGCCGCTGCCGGAGGAGGTGGACGTGGTGGCACCGGATTCGTCGGCCGTGCCATCCCCGGTGGTGAGCGTTGCCTCGACGCCACCGGCACCGTTACCGTCGTCGATCGAGGCTGATGTGACATCCGCCTCACCCGACAATTCAGGCGGGACGCCCTCGCCTGCCGTATTCCCTTCCGACGGGTTGGGTGCCGTACCCTCGGCAGCGGACGCGAGTCCAGCTCATGACGGTGCGGGAGTGTCGCCTGGGGCGTCCAGCGGGGATTCCGGCCGTTAGGTTTTTCATCCCCGCAACGTCCGGGTGGAGGCTCGTGCACGACCGGTCCGGCAGCATGTGATCAAGAACGACCGGGGGATGGGCGGTCGGTCGGTGGCCCGAATAGGGTCTCATCCGTAGCCTGTCAGGGGCGAGCGAGACCATCGCCGTGAAAGATGCCGGGTAGGCGCAGAAAGGACGAGCCGTGGACGGGACCGAGACCGGCTGGGGCCGGCCTGCGGAACCAGCCCCGCGCTGGCGGGCGCTGCTCGACCGTGCCCGGCATGCCGGCCGCAGCGAGGAGCCGGAGGAGGCGCCCAAGCAGCCGGAGACGCCCCCGCAGCAGCAGCAACAGCAGCAGCAATGGGGTCAGCAGCTGCCGACCCGCGGCGCCGCGCCGGTGGGCCGCCCGGTCAATCCGCTCGACCCGCGGCAGGCCGGTGGGTATGAGCAGCGCCAGCCGCCGGCGGAGCCACCGCGCCCGGCCGTCCCGCAGCGCCCGGTCAACCCGCTCGACCCGCGATGGCAGGGCCGCCGGGAGCCGGAGCAGCAGCACAGCTTCTTCGAGCCGTCGCCGAGGCCGCAGCCCACACGCGACTACGGCTCCGCCTATCCGGCCAACGGGTATGCCCCGCCGGCCCCCAACGGCTACCCGCAGCCCTCCCAGGCGTATGCGCCTCAGCAGGCGTACCCGCCGGCGCCCGCGCCGCCCCAGCAGCCGCCCGCCCCGCAGCCGCCCGCGCCCCAGCAGCCCACCCCGCAGCCGGCGCCCGGCCGGGCCGCCGCGCCCGTCTCCCCGGCGCCCGGCGCGGCCCGGATCGAGTGGCGGCAGACCCGCTCCGAGGACGGCATGGACCGTGCCGTCGCGGTCATGCGACGCAAGCTGGGCAAGCCCCGGGTGCTGGCGTTCGCCAACCCCAAGGGCGGCGTGCACAAGACCACCGCCACCGTGCTGGCCGCGGCCACCATCGGCAGCGTCCGCGGGCGTGGCGTCCTCGCCTGGGACGACAACGAGCTGCGCGGCACCCTGGGCCTGCGGGCCGGCAGCGCGCGGCACGCGCGGACCATCAAGCACCTGCTGGCCGACCTGATGCGGATCGAGAGCCTGCACGGCGACGCCCTGCTCCAGGAACTCGACGCCTACCTGCGGCACGCCTCCGACGGGTCCTACGACGTGCTCGCCGGCGAGGAGAACCCACGCTTCGCCCAGCGGCTCGACCAGGGCACGGTGCGCCGCGTGATGGATCTGCTCCGCCGTACCCACGACGTGATCTGCGTCGACACCGGCAACAACGTGGAGAGCGTCAACTGGCAGACCGTCATGCGGTCGGCCGACCAGCTGGTGATCACCACGGTGCCCCGGGAGGACGCCGCCTTCACCGCCGACTGGATGCTCGACGTCCTGGAGGAGGGCGGGCAGGGCGACATGGTGGCCAACGCCGTGACGCTCATCTCGTGCCCGTCGCCGGGGCATCTGCCGCTCCTGGAGGACTTCAAACGGCACTTCGCGACCCGGACCAGGGCGGTCGCCGTGGTGCCGTACGACCCGGCTCTCGAGGTCGGCTCCTCCATCGAGTACGGCGACCTCCAGCAGGAGACCCGGCAGGCGTGGCTGCGCGCGGCGTCGGTGATGTTGGAGCCCTTCGCGGAGTAGGTTCTGTCGTACGCCGGGGCTAGGCTTCACGGCACCGTTCGCGGAAGAGGGGGTTCCGGGTGTCTGACTCGTTTGTGCACCTGCATGTGCACACAGAGTATTCAATGCTCGACGGGGCGGCCCGGGTCAAGGAACTACTCGCGGAGGCGAAACGGCTCGGCATGCCGGCCGCGGCGATCACCGACCACGGCAACATGCACGGGGCTTACGACTTCTACAAGCAGGCCAAAGACGCCGGCGTGATCCCGGTCATCGGGGTCGAGGCGTATGTGGCGCCGGAGTCCCGCCTGGACAAGAAGCGCATCAAGTGGGGCCGTCCCGAGCAGAAATCAGACGACGTCTCCGGTAACGGTGCGTATACGCACATGACCATGTGGGCGCGTAACGCGGTCGGCCTGAAGAACCTGTTCCGGCTCAACTCGCGGGCCTCCATCGAGGGCCAGCTCGGCAAGTACCCGCGGATGGACTTCGACATCATCGCGGAGCACGCCGAGGGCATCATGGGCACCACCGGCTGCCCGTCCGGCATCGTGCAGACCCGGCTGCGGCTGGGGCACTTCGACGAGGCGCTGAAGTCCGCGGCGATGTATCAGGAGGCGCTCGGCAAGGAGCACTACTTCCTGGAGATCATGGACCACGGCCTGTCGATCGAGAAGCGGGTCCGCGACGGCCTGCTGGAGATCGGCAAGAAGCTGGGCATCCCGCCGCTGGTCACCAACGACTCGCACTACGTGCACGAGGAGCAGTCCGCGGCGCACGACGTGCTGCTGTGCGTGCAGACCGGCAGCAACGTGGCCGACCCCAACCGGTTCCGGTTCGACGGCTCCGGCTACTTCGTGAAATCGGCCGACCAGATGCGCGCCGTCGACTCGTCGGAGGCGTGGCAGGACGGCTGCCGCAACACGCTGCTGGTCGCGGAGAAGGTGGACACCGAGGGGATGTTCACCTTCAAGAACCTCATGCCCCGGTTCCCGATCCCGGACGGGTTCACCGAGGAGGAGTACTTCCGGCACGTGGCCTTCGAGGGCCTGCGCCGGCGCTTCCCGGACGGCATCCCGGAGACCCACGTCAAGCAGGCCGACTACGAGCTGGGCGTCATCATCTCGATGGGCTTCCCGGCGTACTTCCTCGTGGTCGCCGACTTCATCCAGTGGGCGAAGAACAACGGCATCGCGGTGGGCCCGGGCCGTGGCTCGGCGGCGGGCTCGCTCATCGCGTACGCCATGGGCATCACCGACCTCGACCCGCTGCCGCACGGCCTGATCTTCGAGCGGTTCCTCAACCCCGAGCGCGTCTCGATGCCCGATGTCGACATCGACTTCGACGACCGGCGCCGGGCCGAGGTGATCCGCTACGTCACCGAGAAATGGGGCGACGACAAGGTCGCGCAGATCGCCACCTTCGGCACGATCAAAGCCAAGGCTGCGATCAAGGACTCGGCCCGCGTCCTGGGGTATCCGTTCGCGGTCGGCGACAAGATCACCAAGGCGATGCCGCCGGACGTCATGGGCAAGGGCATCACCCTCGGCGGCATCTTCAACAAGGACGACAAGCGGTACAACGAGGCCGGCGAGGTCCGCGGCCTCTACGAGACCGACCCGGACGTCAAGAAGGTGATCGACACCGCCCGCGGCATCGAGGGGCTGATCCGGCAGACCGGTGTGCACGCCGCCGGCGTGATCATGAGCGCCGAGCCGATCATCGACCACATCCCGCTCATGCGCCGGGCCAGCGACGGCGTGATCATCACGCAGTTCGACTATCCGACCTGCGAGACGCTCGGCCTGCTGAAGATGGACTTCCTCGGCCTGCGAAACCTGACCATCCTCGATGACGCCAACCGCAACGTCGAGCTCAACCACGGTCAGAAACTCGATCTGCTCGCCCTGCCGCTCGACGATCCGAAGGCGTACGAGTTGCTGGCCCGCGGCGACACCCTGGGCGTGTTCCAGCTCGACGGCGGGCCGATGCGCTCGCTGCTGCGCCTGATGAAACCGGACAACTTCGAGGACATCTCCGCCGTCCTGGCGCTCTACCGTCCCGGCCCGATGGGTGTCGACTCGCACACCAACTACGCGCTCCGCAAGAACAAGCTCCAGGAGATCACCCCGATCCACCCGGAGCTGGAGGAGCCGCTGCGCGAGATCCTCGAGCCCACCTACGGCCTGATCGTCTATCAGGAGCAGGTGCAGCGCGCCGCACAGATCCTCGCCGGCTACAGCCTCGGCCAGGCCGACCTGCTGCGCCGCGCCATGGGTAAGAAGAAGAAGGAGATCCTCGACAAGGAGTTCATCCCGTTCCGGGACGGCTGCCGCGAGCACGGCTACTCCGACGAGGCCATCCAGGCGGTGTGGGACGTGCTGGTGCCGTTCGCCGGCTACGCGTTCAACAAGGCGCACTCCGCGGCGTACGGTCTGGTCTCCTTCTGGACGGCGTATCTGAAGGCGCACTACCCGGCCGAGTACATGGCCGGCCTGCTCACCAGCGTCGGCGACGACAAGGACAAGATGGCCATGTATCTGGCGGAGTGCCGCCGCATGGGCATCCAGGTGCTGCCGCCCGACGTGAACCAGTCGTCCGGGCCGTTCACCCCGGTCGGCAAGGACATCCGGTTCGGTCTCGGCGCGGTCCGCAACGTCGGCGCCAACGTGGTCGAGGCGATCGTCCGGTGCCGCAAGGAGAAATCCGAGTACGCCGACTTCTACGACTTCCTGTCGAAGGTCGACGCGGTGGTGTGCAACAAGAGGACGATCGAGTCGCTGATCAAGGCGGGCGCGTTCGACTCGATGGGGCACAGCCGCAAGGGCCTGCTCGCCGTGCACGCCGAGGCCATCGATGCGTATGCGGATGTCAAACGCAACGAGGCGGCCGGGCAGTTCGACCTGTTCGGGGCGTTCGGTGACACCGCCGGTGGATCGGCCGCGGTGAGCATGCCCCCGATCGGCGACAGCGAGTGGGACAAGCGCGACAAGCTGGCCTTCGAGCGGGAGATGCTCGGCCTGTACGTCTCCGACCACCCGCTCGCCGGGCTGGAGATGATGCTCGCCAACGCGGCGGACACCAGCATCGCGGCGCTCAACGAGGACGGCTCCGTCCCGGACGGCCAGGTCGTCACGCTCGCCGGCATCCTCACCGGCGTCCAGCGGAGGATCACCAAGCAGGGCCGGTCGTGGGCGTCGGCCACCCTGGAGGACCTGGCCGGCGGGGTCGAGGCGCTCTTCTTCCCGAACACGTACGAGCTGGTCGGGCAGTACATCGCGGAGGACGCGATCGTGGTCGTCAAGGGCCGCATCGACCGGCGTGACGACCAGGCCCGGATCATGGCGATGGACATGTCCATCCCTGACATCTCGCACAACCCGGACAACAAGCCGGTCACCCTCACCATGCCGATCACCAGGTGTACGCCACCGCTCGTCGACGAGCTCAAGGAGATCCTGGTGAGCCACCCCGGCGACACCGAGGTGCACGTTCATCTGCAGAACGGCAGCCGGACCACGGTCATGCGGCTCGGCGGGGTCCGGGTCGCGGCGACTCCCGCCCTGCGCGCCGACCTGAAGATGATCCTCGGCCCGTCGGCCGTGGCCTGACGGTCCCGGACGATCTGGAAGGATCGCAGGGTGGCGTACCCGAGTGAACAGCCGGCGCAGCCTCTCGACGGGGCGGCCCATGAGGGGGCGGCCTTCGAGAGGCCGGCTTTCGACGGGCCGCCGCGGGCGGACTGGCGGCAGTGGTTCCAGCTGCCCGGCCGGCCCCGGCGGCGGGACCGGTCCCTCGCTGTCGGCTTCGGTGTGGCGGCGGCCGTCGCCGCACTGGGCGCGCTCCTCGGGCTGCTCTGGGGCAAGCTGGCGCCGGCCGTTCCGGTGATCAAGCTCGGCGACGGCTCGATCGTCGTCACCGACCCGTCCCCCGAGCAGTACATTGCGGCCGACGGCTGGTTCACCCTGCTGGGCCTGGGGTTCGGGCTGATCGTGACCGTCGTCGCGTGGCTGGCGCTACGCCGCGACCGGGGGCCGTTCCTGCTGCTAGGCGTCGTCGGCGGCGCCTTCGCGGCCGGCCGCTGGGTGGCCCCCGCCGTCGGGGAGATGCTCGGCCGAGACGCCTACGACCAGTGGCGCACGGCGGCGGCCCAGGGCGCCACCTACCTCGCGCCGCCGGAAGTGCAGTCGCTCGGGCCGAAACTGGTGCCGGCCTTCATCGCGGCCATCGTGCTGACCCTGCTGGCCGGCTGGTCCAACGATCCGGACCTCGACCATCCCGGCGCGCAGCCGGGTTACGGCCCCAATCACGGCTACCCGCCTTACCCCGGCGACCAGCCACCCTACGGCGCGCCGGGCACCGGCCCCTCCGGCGGTGAGTCTTACGGCGCGCCGGGCGCCTTTGGGCCGGGCGGTGAGACCTACCGGGCGTCGGGCGGTGAGCCCTCGTCCAACGGTGCACCGGGTGGGCCCGCTACTCCGTCCGCGGATGCGCTTTCGCCTTACGCACCACCGTCAGCGCCGACCAGCGAGGCCGTGGCTCCCGAACGGTCAGAGGAGAAATCGGTGGGCGGACCGCCCACCGGTTCCGGTCAGCCACATGAGGGGCCACGCCACCACGCCTGAGCGATGGCGGCATCGAGGTCAGCGCCGCTTGCCGTTGATGGCGTAGTGCTCTCGAGCCGTTCCGCTTCGGGCCGCATTCGGCCCGGTGGGCGCGTTGGGGTCTGGAGCGGCTTCGGGCGTCGCGGGGTAGGGCCGGGGCTGGGAATGTGCGGTCGGGGAGGGGCGGACCGTACCGAACAGGGGTTCTTAATTCGGGCTGGCCGGGCGCGCCAGATCGGACAGCGGGACCGGCACCGCTCTGACCCGGGCCAGCAGGCCCGCCTCGCGGGTGAGGATGCGCAGTTCGGAGCGGAGGCGGCCGGCGGTGTCGGGGGTGGCCAGGAGCATCTGGCGTTCCTCGACGGTGAGCTGGGCGGTCGCGGCGATCAGGTGGGACAGGACGGTCGGGTCGTCGGGCACCTGCTCGAGGACCTCGCTGTTGGGGCGCAGCAGCTCCAGATAGGTGCGGAACGCGGTCAGCACGCGCGGGGCCAGCAACTGGGCCGCGGGGCTGGGCTCGTCGTCCTCGGGGAGCCATTGGACGTTGGCCGTCAGGTACGGCTCGGCGCCCTGCTCGATGCTGAGCACGCTGAAACGGCGGCGGCCGACGGTCATGATGTCGAAGCGGCCGTCCGGCAGCTCGGTGACATGTCGCAGCTCAGCGGTGCAGCCCACCTCGTAGAGGTCGGCGGCGGCGACGAGGGGCGCGGGGGCGGCGCCGTCCTCCCCGGGGTCGGGCGCGACCTCACTGCCGTGCCTGAGGGTGACCACGCCGAACTCATGCGGTGTCCCCTCGGACTTGGCCACCAGCTCACGCACGAGAGCGCGGTAACGCTCCTCGAAGATGTGCAGGGGCAGCACCAGGCCGGGAAAGAGCACCGTGCTCAGCGGGAAGACCGGCAGCCGATCGCTCACGCTCTCAGCCTAGTCGCCCGCAGACCATGGTCAACCCGCCGAGGTGGCCGGGCATCGGTTATTCAGTCGCTCGGAGCGGTCATGATCGATATCTTTCCCCGGTGCCATCGAACTTCGACTGCCTGGGACTCGGGTCACTCGACCGGGACGGGCTGAACGCGTTGTTGCAGCGAATCCTGCCGGCGGCCGAGCTGATCGGCGAGTCCGGCGGGATCGCCGTGCGGCGGTGGACCGACCCGTCGGGGGTACGGCTGGTGTTCGGTCTCCGGGACGGCCGGCTGCTGGAGCTGCTGCCGTCGTTCGCCGGGGCGCCCGGTGCGAACCTGACCGAGGTGCGCCGGGTCAGTGACGAGATGGTCGTCGCGGACGTGGTCGACGACGACGGTGAGCAGGTCACCATGCTGGCCGCGGCCGCCGAGCAGCTGCGCCTGCTGCCGGCCGGCGGGGTGCCGGCCGCGGGCCGGGCCTCCATCGTGGCGCTCGGTGTGGGGGTCACGGTGCACGCCGATGAGGAGGCGTTCGCAGCCTCCGACGCCAGCCTGCTCAGCGGCGGGGACGGCGGTGACTCCGAGCCGCCCGCGCATTTCGTGGAGAACGGCTGGTCGTGGCCGCCGCGGATGGGCGCCGAGTCGTTCATCTCGTACGGGACGTTCGACCAGGAGAACGGCGACCCGGTCGCGCAGCTCAACGGTGTCGTCCTGGCCGCCGGCCGCCGCACCGTCGAGGCCACCGGCGGGGAGTTCTCGGTGGCCCGGGTCCGGACGGCCGGTTTCGAGGCGGACGTGTGCCTGCCCGGCGACGTGCCCACCCCGGCGCCGGGCAACGTGCTCGGGGGTGTCGTCTATCTCATCGCCGACCTGCCGTTCGTCACGGCGCCGGCGTCCGTTCCGGTGTCGAAGCGGCGATGGTGGAGCCGCTGACGTCCGGATTCCCCGGCTGACCGGCCGCGCTGACGTCTCAACGCCTGGGCCCGGCCGGTCGCTGCGGAAACCCGGTCGCGGGGCCGCATAGACTGGCCGGGTGCTGAATCGGATCGACCTGCGCGGCTCCCGCCGGGACCCGCGCGGACTGCTGCCCCGTGCCCAGCTCGACGTCTCCGTGGCCGTCGAGAGTATTCGTCCGGTCGTCGAGGCGGTCCATGAGCATGGCTTCAGCGCGATCCGGGAGGCGACCGAGCGGTTCGACGGCGTCACCCTGGAGCGCCTGCGGGTGCCTGCCGAGGCGATCGCCGCGGCCGAGACGGCGCTCGAGCCCGACGTGCGCGCCGCCCTGCTCGAGGTGATCAAGCGGGCCCGTAAGGTGCACGCCGACCAGCGGCGCACCGACGTGACCACGCAGGTGGTCGACGGTGGCACGGTGACCGAGCGCTGGGTCCCGGTCCGCCGGGTGGGGCTCTACGTGCCGGGCGGCCTGGCCGTCTACCCGTCGACCGTGGTGATGAATGTGGTGCCCGCCCAGGAGGCCGGTGTGGAGGGCCTGGTGGTGGCGTCGCCGCCGCAGGCGTCCAACGGCGGCCTGCCGGATTCGCGGGTGCTGGCCGCGTGTGCGCTGCTCGGGGTGACCGAGGTCTACGCCGTCGGCGGCGCGCAGGCGATCGCGATGCTGGGCTACGGCTCGGACGGGGCCGACGAGAGCGACCGGTGCGAGCCGGTCGACGTGATCACCGGTCCGGGCAACATCTGGGTGACCGCGGCGAAACGGCTGCTGCAGGGCCGGGTCGGGATCGACGCCGAGGCCGGGCCGACCGAGATCGCGATCCTGGCCGACGACACCGCCGACCCGCGGCACGTCGCCGCCGACCTGATCAGCCAGGCCGAGCACGACCCGCTGGCCGCCTCGGTCCTGGTCACCCCGTCGCTGGAGCTGGCCGACGCGGTCGAGGTGGAGCTGGAGAAGCAGGTCGCCGCGACCCGGCACACCGAGCGGGTGCGCACGTCGCTGACCGGCGAGCAGTCCGGTGTGGTGCTGGTCGACGACCTGGAGCAGGGGCTGCGGGTGGTCGATGAGTATGCGGCCGAGCACCTGGAGATCCAGACGCGTGACGCGCGGGAGTGGGCCATGCGGGTCCGCAACGCCGGCGCGATCTTCGTGGGGGCGTGGGCGCCGGTGTCGCTGGGCGACTACGCGGCCGGGTCCAACCACGTGCTGCCGACCGCCGGCTGTGCCCGGCACTCGTCGGGGCTGTCGGTGCAGTCGTTCCTGCGGGGCATCCACGTCGTGGAGTACACCGAGGAGGCGCTGCGGGACGTCGCCGGGCACGTGGTGGCGCTCGCCAACGCCGAGGACCTGCCGGCGCACGGTGACGCGGTGACGGCGAGGTTCTCGTGACGGCCGTCGACGACCTGCCGATCCGTGACGATCTGCGCGGGCAGACGCCGTATGGCGCGCCGCAGCTCGACGTCGCGGTCCGGCTGAACACGAACGAGCACGCCTTCGCGGTCCCGCAACCGGTGATCGAGGAGATGCGCAAGCGCCTCGACGCCGAGCTGGCCGATCTCAACCGCTACCCCGACCGGGACGCGGTGGGCCTGCGCACCGACCTCGCGTCCTACCTCGGTCACGGGCTGGGTTTCGCGAGCGTCTGGGCGGCGAACGGGTCGAACGAGGTGCAGCAGCAGCTGCTCCAGGCGTTCGGCGGCCCGGGGCGTACGGCGCTCGGCTTCGGGCCGTCCTACTCGATGCACCCGCTGCTCGCGGCCGGGACGGGGACCCGCTGGATCGGCGCGCTGCGTGACCCCGACTTCGGGCTGCGGGCCGACGCGGCGGTCGCCGAGATCCACCGGCACGACCCGGATCTGGTGTTCCTCTGCTCGCCGAACAATCCCACCGGCACGGCGCTCGACCCCGCGGTGATCGACGCGGTCCTCGGGGCGGCGCGCGGCATGGTGCTGGTCGACGAGGCCTATTTCGAGTACGCCCGGACCGGCACCCGCAGCGCCATCGAGCTGCTGACCGGCCACCCGCGTCTGGTGGTGACCCGGACGATGAGCAAGGCGTTCGGGTTCGCCGGTGGGCGGCTGGGCTACTTCGCGGCCGATCCGGCGGTGGTCGACGCGGTTCAGCTGGTGCGCCTGCCGTACCACCTGTCGGCGTTGACCCAGGCCGCCGCCCGGGCCGCCGTGTCGCAGAGCGCGGCGCTGCTGGCCACGGTCGAGAAGATCAAGGTGCAGCGGGACCGGATCGTCTCGGTGCTGCGCGACCGCGGGGTGCGGGTCGCCGACAGCGACGCCAACTTCGTGCTCTTCGCGACCGGTGACGATCAGAGGGCCGCCTGGCAGGCGTTCCTCGACCGGGGCGTCCTCATTCGCGATGTCGGCCTGACCGGCTGGCTGCGGGTCACCGCCGGCACCGAATCCGAGACCACCGCTTTCCTGAACGCCGCCGAGGAGATTCTGTGAGCCGGGTAGGGCGCATCGACCGCGTCACCAACGAGACCAAGGTGCTCGTCGAGATCGACCTCGACGGGACCGGCAAGGGCGACCTGCACACCGGGGTCGGCTTCTACGATCACATGCTCAACCAGCTGGCCAAGCACGGCGGGTTCGACCTCACCGTGCGCACCGAGGGCGACCTGGAGATCGACTCGCACCACACCATCGAGGACACCGCGATCGCGCTCGGCGAGGCCTTCGCGCAGGCGCTCGGCGACAAGCGGGGCATCCGGCGGTACGGGTCGGCGACGATCCCGATGGACGAGGTGCTGGTCCGGGCGGCCGTGGACCTGTCCGGCCGGGCGTATGTGGTGCACGACGAGCCGCTGCTCGTGCCGTACATCGGGCCGGTCTACGCGACGAGCATGACCCGGCACATCTTCGAGGCGTTCGGCCACGCGGCGAAGGTGACGCTGCACGTGGACGTGCTGCGCGCGGCCCGTCCCGGCGGCCACCCGGACGCGCACCACGTGGTGGAGGCCCAGTTCAAGGCGTTCTCCCGGGCGCTGCGTGAGGCCGTCGAGATCGACCCGCGCAACGCCGGCGCGCTGCCGTCGACCAAGGGGGTGCTGTGATCTCCCTGGTGCTGTTCGCGCTGGCCGGCATCCTGGTCGGCGGGGTGGTGCAGCTGGTCAGATCGGATGCGACGAGGTTCAGTGTCGGGCTCACCGCGGTTCTCGCCCTGCTGGCGGCCGCGGGCGGGTTCGCCTGGTGGCCGGGGGAGGCCTGATGGCCACGAGTGTCGTCATCCTCGACTACGGCTCGGGAAACCTGCGGTCGGCGGAGCGGGCTGTCGCCCGTACCGGGGTGGACGTGACGGTGACCAGCGATCTGGCGGCGGCCGCTGCGGCGGACGGGCTCGTGGTGCCCGGCGTCGGGGCGTATGCGGCGTGCATGGCCGGGATCGAGGCGCTGCGGGCCGGCCCCGTGATCGCGGAGCGGGTCGCGTCCGGCAAACCGGTGCTCGGCATCTGTGTGGGCATGCAGATCCTGTTCGAGTCGGGGGTGGAGCACGGCGTGGAGACCAAGGGTCTCGGCCTGCTGCCCGGCTCGGTCACGAAACTGTCGGCCGAGCGGATCCCGCACATGGGGTGGAACACGGTGGACGTGCCCGCCGGGTCACGGCTTCTCGCCGGGCTCGACGCGGAGGCCCGGTTCTACTTCGTCCACTCGTACGCCGCCCAGGATCTTGATCTTCTGAAGGGCGCCGTGGTGACCACCGCCTCGCACGATCAGCCGTTCGCCGCGGTGGTCGAGGCCGGCGCCCTGAGCGCCGCCCAGTTCCACCCGGAGAAGTCGGCGGACTCCGGTTACCGGCTGCTCGGCAACTGGGTCGCGACCCTGTGAGCAAGGAGCGCGCGAGACGGCGGGCCGAGCGGCTCGCCGTTCTCGAACGGGAGAAGGCTGTCCGGGCCCGCCGGACCGTGCGCCGGGAGCGCCGTCGTGCCTTTCTTCGTGGCCTGAAGCCGCGTTTCGGCCGGGACGGCCGGCTCTACCACCGCAGCCGGCGGCAGCGGATCGGCATCGTGGTCGTCACGCTGCTGGCCGTCGTCGCGGTCTGGACGCTGATTCCGGACCTGGCGCTACGCATCATCCTCACCGCCATGCTCGTTCTGGCTGTGCCGGCCCTCGTCGTCGTGGTGCTCGGCCGCCGTGCCTGACAGTCTTCTAGGGAGAAACGCGTGACCCTCCAACTGCTGCCCGCCGTCGACGTCGCCGACGGCCAGGCCGTCCGCCTGGTGCAGGGCGCCGCCGGTTCGGAAACCGCCTACGGCGACCCGCTCGAGGCGGCGCTGGCCTGGCAGAACGACGGCGCCGAGTGGATCCACCTGGTCGACCTGGACGCCGCGTTCGGCAAGGGTTCCAACGCCGATCTGCTCGCCGAGGTGGTGCGCCGCCTCGATGTGAAGGTCGAGCTGTCCGGCGGCATCCGCGACGACGAGTCGCTGACCCGGGCGCTGGCCACCGGCGCCCAGCGGGTCAACATCGGCACCGCCGCGCTGGAGGACCCGGAGTGGTGCGACCGGATCTGCGGGGAGTACGGCGACCGCGTCGCGATCGGTCTCGACGTGCGTGGCCGGACCCTGTCGGCGCGCGGCTGGACCCGTGACGGCGGCGACCTGTACGAGGTGCTGGCCCGGCTCGACAAGGCGGGCGCGTCCCGTTACGTCGTCACCGACATCACCAAGGACGGCACCATGCGCGGGCCGAACCTGGACCTGCTGCGCGAGGTGTGCGCGGCCACCGACAAGCCGATCATCGCGAGCGGCGGCGTCTCCACCCTCGACGACCTGCGTGCCCTGGCGACGCTGGAGCCGGTCGGGGTGGAGGGGGTCATCGCGGGCAAGGCGCTCTATGCGGGCGCCTTCACCGTACGAGAAGCGCTTGCCGTTCTTGGTTGATCCTCCACGCCTCACGTAGGGCCTGTTCGGCGGCCCGGATCGCGGGCCGGGCCGCCGCCGAGTCACGCCAGGCGAGCACCACCCGGCGGGTGGGCGCCGGAGTTATCCGGACGGCTCGCGTGCCGGGTGGCAGCGCCGCGCGCGCCAGCCGGGGGATGAGCCCCACGCCGAGGCCGGCCGCGATCAGGGTCAGTTGCGTCTCGAACTCGCCGACCTGAAAGTCCGGGATCACGCCGGGGAGGCTGCGGATGAGGTACTCGTAGCAGACGTCGCCGGCCCGGACGCCGATCCAGCGCTCGTGCCGGGCGTCCTCCAGTGTCGCCTCCCCGGCCAGCCGATGATCACTGGGCACGATCAGGTCGGCGTGATCGTCTCCGAGGGTGACCTTGCGGACACCGTCGGGGTATCGCAGCGCCACCTCCGGCCAGTCGTCGAGGACGGCCAGGTCGACGTGGCCGCGGCGGAGCATCTCCACACCCTCGTGCGGGTTGACCTCGATCACACTGATGCCCAGGCCGGGGTGGTCGGTGGTGAGGGTGCGCAGCGCGTGCGGCAGCAGGGCCCGGCACGCGGTCGCGAAGGTGGAGATCGTGAGCCGTCCGGTGACCGTGTCGCGGTGTGCGGCGAGGGCCGCCTCCGCTTCGTCGAGGCTGGTGAGCACCCGCTCCGCGTGATCGGCGAGGAGTTGCCCGGCCTCGGTGAGCCGCAGCCGCCGCCCGTCCTTCTCGACGAGGGCGGAGCCGGTCTCCCGCTCCAGCTTGCTGATCTGCTGCGAGACGGCGGAGGGTGTGCAGCGCAGCGCCTGACCGGCGGCCAGGACCGTGCCGTAACTCGCCACCGCGTGCAGCGCCCGGAGCCTGCCCAGGTCAATCATGTAGCGATGCTACATCCTGGATGTAGGTTATTTTGCTGGTGCTTAACAGTCCGGCCGGGCGAGGCTGGACCGCATGAGAGCTCGTGACCTGGCTCTGGCGGTCGCCGTGGCGGCCGTCTGGGGTTTCAACTTCGTCGTCATCCACGTCGGGCTGGACGCCTTCCCGCCGCTGCTCTTCTCGGCTCTCCGGTTCGCGCTCGCCGCCTTCCCCGCCCTGCTCCTCGTCGGCCGCCCCCAGGTGCCGTGGCGCTGGGTGATCGCGGTCGCGCTGATCCTCGCCGTCACCAAGTTCAGCCTGCTCTTCATCGGGATGGCGGCGGGTATGCCGGCCGGCCTCAGCTCCCTCGTCCTGCAGAGTCAGGCGGTCTTCACGATGCTCTTCGCGGTGCTGCTGCTGCGCGAGCGGCCACGGCCGGTGCAGGTGGCCGGGCTGGCCGTCGCGGTCGCCGGTGTCGTGCTCGTGGCCGCCCGTACCACCGCCCCGCTGCCCGCCTTCCTGCTGGTCGTCGGCGCCGCCGCGGCCTGGGGACTGTCCAACGTCGCCACCCGCAAGGCGTCCCCACCGGACACGCTGCGCTTCATGGTCTGGGTCAGCGCCGTGGCCACCGGCCCGCTCGTGCTGCTCACCCTGATCGTCGACGGCCCGGCCGCCGACCTGGCCGCGCTGCGCGCGATCGACACCCCGGCGGTGCTGTCCCTGCTCTACATCGCGCTGATCTCCACCCTCGCCGGCTTCGCCGCCTGGGGATTCCTTCTCCGGAGGTACGGCGCGGCGACCGTCGCGCCGTTCTCGATGCTCGTCCCGTTCTTCGGCATCGCGTCGGCCGCCCTGTTCCTCGGCGAGCCGGTGCACCCGATCGAGGTGGCCGGCGGTGTCCTGGTGGTCGGCGGCGTGCTTCTGGGATTGGTCAGGGCCCGGCCGGTCGTCACGAAAGAACTCGCTAGGGTGGGGGCATGACGGTCGCGGTGCGTGTGATCCCCTGCCTGGACGTGGACGCCGGCCGGGTGGTCAAGGGCGTCAACTTCGTCGACCTGCGCGACGCCGGCGACCCGGTCGAGCTGGCCGCCGCCTACGACGCGGCCGGGGCCGACGAGCTCACCTTCCTCGACGTGACCGCCTCCTCCGACGATCGCGGCACCATGCTCGATGTGGTCCGCCGCACCGCGGAGACGGTGTTCATCCCGCTCACCGTCGGCGGTGGCGTCCGCTCCCCGGAAAATGTGGACGTGCTGCTGCGCGCCGGCGCCGACAAGGTGGGCGTCAACACGGCGGCGATCGCCCGTCCCGAGCTGATCCGCGAGATCGCCGAGCGGTTCGGCAACCAGGTCCTGGTGCTGTCGCTCGACGTGCGGCGGTCCTCGGAGCAGCCGAGTGGCTGGGAGGTCACCACCCACGGCGGCCGGCGCAGCGCCGGGCTCGACGCGATCGAGTGGGCGGCGCGCGTCGCCGAGCTGGGCGCCGGGGAGATCCTGCTCAACTCGATGGATGCCGACGGGACCAAGGCCGGTTTCGATCTCGACCTGATCCGGGCGGTGCGGGCCGTCGTCGACATCCCGGTGATCGCCAGCGGCGGCGCGGGAGCGGTCGAGCACTTCGCGCCGGCCGTCGACGCCGGGGCGGACGCGGTGCTCGCGGCCAGTGTCTTCCACTTCGGTGACCTCACCATCGGCGAGGTCAAGGAGAGCCTGCGCGAGGCCGGCAACCCGGTGCGCTAACGGCCGTCGGCCAGCCGCAAGCTGTATTCACGGACGGCGGCGTGGTAGGTCCGCTCGTCCAGCGACCACTCGGCGTCGCCCGGCACGGCCAGCCGGTTGAGCTGGGCCTGCAGGGTCATCACCGCCGAGGACAGGCCACTGAACGGGCGGGTCCGCCAGAGCTGCTCACCCGCCGGGGCGACCTGGATCAGATCGTCCTCCACGGTGATCAGCCCGGCCCCGGCCAGCCGGCGCACCGACTCCTCGAGCTCGGCCCGCTCCGGCACGCTGTGGTGCAGGAAGTCGGCCGCCGCCAGCACGTCGGCCAGGGTCGCGCCGGTCACCGGCAGCGCGGCGTGCAGTGCCCGGTCGCGCTCCAGGCGCTCGGCGATGACCGCGGAGACGAAGATCCATGCGTCGTTCCAGTTCCAGCCACCGGCCCCCATGCCGCAATGATGCCGTGCGGTGGCGTCACCGGGAAGCGAATGTGTCCGGAAGATCACTGCGGGCCGACACCGGCACCGTCAGCGGCGGGAGGAACAGCTGCACCAGAGGGCCGATGGCCAGCGCATAGGCGATCGTGCCGACGCCGACCGTGCCGCCGAGCAGGAAACCGGCGCCGAGCACGGTCAGCTCGATGCCGGTCCGGATCACCCGCAGCGGCACCCTCGGGAACCGCGCGGCCAGACCGGTCATCAACCCGTCCCGCGGGCCGGGGCCCATCCGGCTGCCGATGTAGAGACCGGAGGCGAACCCGTTCAGCAGGATCCCGCCGACCAGATAACCCACCCGCGCCGGCATGGCGGTGCCGGCCGGCAGCACCGCCAGCGCCGCGTCCGCGGCGAAACCCACCACGAGCAGATTGGCCACCGTTCCCAGGCCCGGTCGCTGTCGCAGCGGGATCCAGAGCAGCAGCACGGGTACGCCGACCAGCAGCACGATCCAGCCGAAACTGACTCCCGTCACCTCGGAGAGCCCCTGGTGGAAGACGTCCCAGGGGTTGAGACCGAGACCGGATTCGACCATCAGAGCCATGCTGACGCCGTAGAGGACGAGCCCCGCGAAGAGCTGAGGGACGCGACGATACAGGTTCATGACAGCCACTCTTGATGCCAATCAGCCAATGCTAAAGTGCCAATTCATCGGAGGTGGCTATGACGACGTCGGTTCGTGGAGACCAATTGGCCCGCCTGCTCGGCCGGTGGCACGCCCTGCCCGGCCGTCGGCGCAGCCCCGACTATGCGGCCCTCGCCGGCGCCGTCCGCGGCCTGCTCTCCGACGGCCGGCTCGCCCTCGGCGTCCGCCTCCCCGCCGAGCGCGAGCTCGCCGAAGCCCTCACCATCAGCCGTACCACCGTGTCCGCCGCCTACCGTGCCCTGCGCGAGACCGGCCACCTGGCCAGCCGCCGCGGCGCCGGCAGCTGGACCACCCTGCCCCACGGGCACCGGGTCGCCTCGTCCGGCCTGTGGACCCCCGACGACGACCTCGACATGATCGACCTCGGCTGCGCCGCCTCCGCCGCACCCGTCGATCTCGTCCCCGCCGCCCGCGCCGCCGCCGACGACCTGCCGCGATACCTCGGCAGCGCCGGATACCACCCGACCGGCCTGCCCGAGCTGCGCGCCGCCGTCGCCGACGCGTACACCGCCCGCGGCGTGCCCACCTCCGCCGAGCAGATCCTCATCACCAGCGGCACCCAGCAGGCCCTCGACCTGGTGCTGCGACTCTCCGTCCCGGTCGGCGCGCCGGTCCTCGTCGAGACGCCGACCTACCCCAACGCGCTCGCCGCGCTCGCCGCACGCCGCGCCCGGATCAGCACCCACGGCCTCGACATCGAGGACGGGTGGGACGGCGAGATGCTCCTCGGCGCGCTGCGCCAGATCAAACCCCGCATGACGTACGTGATACCCGAGTTCCACAACCCGACCGGCCATCTCATGCCCACCGAACTGCGCGAACGTCTCGTGGCCACGGCCCACTCCACCGGCGCCGACCTGATCGTCGACGAGTCCTTCGTGGACCTGCCCCTCGACGACACGGCCATGCCGCCACCCGTCGCCGTCTTCGACCGGCACTCCCGGGTCACGTCGATCGGCGGGATGAGCAAGGCGTACTGGGGCGGCCTCCGCATCGGCTGGGTCCGCGCCTCCGCGCCGCTCGTGCAACGGCTCGCCGCCATCCGCGTCGGCGTCGACATGGCCAGCCCCGTCCTCGAACAGCTCGTCGCCGTCCACCTGCTCCGCAACGCCGACGAGATCGTCGCCGCCCGCCGGGCCCAGCTGCGGTTCCGCCGCGACACCCTGGTCACCACGCTGCGGGAGCAGCTCCCCGAGTGGCGTTTCGTCGTGCCCCGCGGCGGGGTCACCCTCTGGGCCGAGCTGGACGGGCCCATCTCCAGCGCCCTGTCCCGCGCCGCCGAGGACGTCGGCGTGCGGCTCGCGCCCGGCCCCCGCTTCGGCCTCGACGGCACCCTCGAACGGTTCCTCCGCCTGCCGTTCACCCTGCCCGCCGACGACCTGGCCGAGGCGGTCCGCCGCATCGCCTCCGTCCGCCACGACCTCGACCACGCCGCCCGCCCGACGTGGCGCACCCCGGTGGTCATCACTTAGCCACTCTTCGCGGTCGACGTCACTGTCCTCCGCCGGCGAGCTGGTGGATTTCCGGTGAGCCACGCGGTCGAGCCCGAGAACCCGGAGAGGCAGAAACGATCGTCCGGCGGCACGGTCCGCACCCGCGTCGCCCGATCGTCCGGCGGCGCGTGACGGCTGCCTTCGCGCGTCGTCCGATTGCCCGGCGGCGCGTGATGGCTGCGTTCGCGCGTCGTCCGATCGTCCGGCGGCGCGTGATGGCTGCGTTCGCGCGTCGTCCGATCGTCCGGCGGCGCGTGATGGCTGCGTTCGCGCGTCGTCCGATCGTCCGGCGGCGCGTGATGGCTGCGTTCGCGCGTCGTCCGATCGTCCGGCGGCGCGTGATGGCTGCGTTCGCGCGTCGTCCGATCGTCCGGCGGCGCGTGATGGCTGCGTTCGCGCGTCGTCCGATCGTCCGGCGGCGCGTGACGGCTGCCTTCGCGCGTCGCCCGACCATCCAGCGGCACGGTATGGCTGCTTCCGGGTGTCGACTCGTTGTGTAGCGGCACGTGGCGGCTGCTTCCGGGCCGTTTTGGCGTTGCTGGCGTGCCGCTCGAGCTGCGGGAAGCCACTGTGGCATTCCTGCGGTACCGCCGAGGCCGCAGCAGCGCTGATGGTGATCTCCTCGCGACAGCGACCCGGGACGGGCGACCGGCCAGCCTTCGGGGACCGCAATGCCGTAGCTCTGCTGGGTCGACGGTGTGCTGCCGGGAAGACGCGAACTCCGGGAACCTCCGGGAGTGAGGTCTCCGGCCGGCCAAGCGCAATCTCGTGCGCTGCGGGCGGCGAAACCGCACGTCGGCGCTGATGGGGCCGGGCGTCGGGAAGCGCGCGGGACCGCCTGGCGCGTGAGGCGCGGTGTGTGCGGGAGGCAACACCTGCGTCGCGGCGTGGGTGGGGAGGTGTGGTTCGGCGGGGGAGGGCCCACGGCGTACCACAACGGGGTTGAAAAAGGCCGGCGGACCGTGAGAGGGCCGCCGGCCTGGAGTGGATCGGGTGTCAGATCTGGGCGAGGCTGCCCGCATACATGGTGTCGATCTGGGCGGCGAAGTTGGTTTCGACGCTGCGGCGCTTGATCTTCATGGACGGGGTGACCTCGCCGGCCTCGATGCTGAGGTCGCGCGGGAGGATCGCGAACTTCTTGATCGTCTCCCAGCGGTTCAGTTTCGCGTTGAGTTCGGCGATGTAGCCCTCGACCAGCGCGTGCGTCTCCGGCGCGGCGACGATCTCGGCGTAGCTCTTGCCGGCCAGCGGGCCCGAGGACGCCCACGTGGTGATCGCGTCCTCGTCGAGGGCGATCAGCATGGTGACGAAGTTGCGGTTCTGGCCGATGACGACCGCCTGCGAGGTGTACGGGCAGACCGCCTTGAACGAGCCCTCGATCGCCGACGGGGCGATGAACTTGCCGCCCGAGGTCTTGACCAGGTCCTTCTTGCGGTCGGTGATCTTCAGATACCCGTCGGCGTCGAGTTCGCCGATGTCGCCGGTGCGCAGGAAGCCGTCCTCGGTGAACGCCTCAGCGGTGGCCTCCGGCAGGTTGTGGTAGCCGCGCATCACCGGGGCGCCGCGCATCAGCACCTCGCCGTCGGTGTCGATGCGGACCTCGAGGTCGCCGAGCGGCTGGCCGACCGTGCCGATCCGCAGCTTGCCGTTGCGGTTGACGAAGTTGGCGGCACAGGCCTCGGTCATGCCGTAGCCCTCGAGGATCGGCAGGTTCGCCGCGGCGAAGAACTCGGAGATGTCCCGGCTGAGCGCCGCCGAGCCGCTGACCAGCACCTTGATGTTGCCGCCCAGCCTGGCCTGCAGCTTGGAGAAGACCAGCTTCTCGGCGATCGAGTACTGGAACGCGAGACCCGCCGGGACCGGCTTGCCCGCCTGCTGGAAAGCCACCCGCTTCTTGCCGGTCGCGACCGCCCAGCTGAAGATCTTCGGCTTCAGGCCGGTGCCGCCCAGGCCGCTGGTGACGGTCTTGTTGTAGACCTTCTCGTAGATGCGCGGCGGGGCACACATCAGGCTCGGCCGGATCACCGCGAGCAGGTCGATCAGCTTGTCGACCCGGCCGTCGACGTAGGTCGGCACGCCCACGTGCAGGATGCCGCAGAGCAGCGTCTTGCCGAACGCGTGCGACATCGGCAGCCACAGGTAGTGCAGGTCGGTCGGCGAGAAGAGGCCGAGGTCCTCCTGGGCGACGCCCTCCCACGTCCAGCCGCGGTGCAGCAGCTCGACGCCCTTGGGCCGGCCGGTGGTGCCGGAGGTGTAGATGAGGGTGGCCACATTGTCCGGCCCGAGCTGGGCCACCACGTCGTCGATCAGGCTCGGCTCACGGGTGAGGGCCTCGGCGCCGAGCTGCTCCAGCTCGGCCAGGGTGATCTGCGGCGGCGTGGCGCCGGCGTCGGCGGGGCCGTCGATCAGCACCACCTTCGTCACCGCGGTCGTCGCGCCGGAGATCTTCAGGGCCTGCTTCGCATTCTCCGCGACCAGGATCTTCGACCCGGAGTCGGACACGATGAACGACGTGTCCTCCGGCTCGGTGGTCGGGTAGACGGTGGTGGCGGCCGCGCCGGCGACGTTGATGCCGAGGTCGACCAGGATCCACTCGAGCCGGGTGTTGGACAGGATCGCCACCCGGTCCTCCAGGCCGACGCCCAGCTCACGCAGGCCGGCGCCGATCGCCCGGGTGCGCTCGCCGACCTGCCGCCAGGTCAGCCACGCCGGCCCGCTGTCGTCCGCGTTGGGCCCGGCCAGGGCCTTCGCGTCCGGTGTCTTGGCCACGCGCTGGAAGAGCATGTCGGGGATGGACCGGTAGGGAACCTCGAGAGCCATTCGAGCGCCGCCTTCAACCATTCACGGGGGGTACGTAACGTAAGTGTTACCGCAGAGTAATGCGCGGGCGGCAACACGGCTAGAGTCCGGATCAACCCCATCCTAGTCAGGTGGCATTAGGTTGTCCGGCATGACTTTTCTGGTGGTCGGCGGCACGGGTGTCGACACGGTGGTGCCGGTGGCGGGCCTCCCGGTGCTCGGCGCCGACTCGGCCCGTCCCCGGGGCCCGATCGAGGACCACGTCTCGCACACCGGCACCTGCGTGGCGCTCGGCCTGCACGCGCTCGGTGAGCGGGTCTCGGTGATCGACACGGTCGGTGACGACGAGCTGGGTGGCCGGGTGCGGGCGGCGTTCGCCCGATGGGGGATCGGCCTGCGTGCCGCGCCCGCCCCGGCCGGCACCCGCCGGGCGGTCAACCTGATGAGCCCGGACGGGCGGCGGCTCTCCCTGTACGACGGGCGCGACGTCCCCGGGTACCGGCTCCCCGAGGAGTACTACAGCCCGCTGCCCGCCGGGGTCCGGCACGTCCACGTGACGATCGTGGACTGGGCCCGGCACCTGATCCCGGCGCTGCGGGCGGCCGGCGTGACCGTCTCCACCGACCTGCACGACTGGGACGGCGACAACCCGCACCACCTCGACTTCGCCCTCGGCGCCGACCTGGTCTTCGTCAGCGGCGTCCAGCTCGCCGACGGGGCGCCCGCACGCATCCTCGCCGAGGGTGTGGCGTCCCGGGTGGTCGTCACCCGTGGTGGCGCGGGCGCCGACCTGCACACCCGGGACGGGGTGACGCACCGGGACGCGGCCGACCCGGGCGCGCCGGTCGTCGACACCAACGGGGCCGGGGACGCGTTCGCCGCGGCGTTCCTCAGCGCCTGGGCGGCCGGGGCGGACGACGACGCCTGCCTCGGCCGTGGGGTGATCGCCGGGGCGTACGCGTGCACCGCCCCGGTCGGCGCGGGAGCGTTCATCGGCCGCGCCGAGCTCGACACCCGGTGGAGCTGAGTCTCGACGGGCGTCCCGGTGGCCGGACCGCCGCCGTCTACCGGGCGCTGCGTGCCGCCATCCTGGACGGGCGCGCCCCGGCCGGGCACCGGCTGCCGTCCACCCGGGTGCTCGCCGCCGACCTGGGAGTCTCCCGGGGCAGCGTCGCCGGCGCCTACGAGCGGCTGACCGCCGAGGGGTTCCTGACCGCGCGGGTCGGCGCCGGCACGTTCGTCACCGCCGGCGCGCCCCGGCCGGCGGTGACCCGGCGCGCCGCCGCCGGCCCGCTGCGACCGCATCCCGGCTGGTCGCTGACCCCGCTGCCGACCAGCGGCGAGGAGCCGCCGCCCCGGTACGACTTCCGCACCGGGATCCCGGACGCCCGGCTGTTCCCGTTCGACACGTGGCGCCGCCTGGTCGCCGCCGAGCTGCGGCTGGGCGCCAACGGGCCGGGAACCTACGCCGAGCCGTCCGGCCATCCGGCGCTGCGCGAGGCGATCGCGCGCTATCTGGGGTACGCCCGGTCGGTGCACGCCACCGCCGGCGACGTCGTGGTCACCAACGGCGCGCAGCACGCCCTCGACCTGATCGCCCGGGTGCTGCTGCGCCCCGGTGACGTGGCCGCCGTCGAGGACCCCGGATACCCGCCGGCCCGCCGGCTGTTCACCGCCCTGGGCGTACGCGTGGCCGGCGTGCCCGTGGACGACGAGGGCCTGGTCGTGTCGGCGCTGCCGGACCGGGCCCGGCTGGTCTACGTGACCCCGTCGCACCAGTTCCCGCTGGGCCGGGTGATGAGCCTGGCCCGCCGCCGGGAGCTGCTGGAATGGGCCGGGAAGCGGTCGGTGGCGATCGTCGAGGACGACTACGACAGCGAGTTCCGCTTCTCGGCGCGCCCGCTGGAGCCGCTCTGCACGCTCGACCGGAGCGGCCGGGTGCTCTACGTGGGCACCTTCTCCAAGAGCATGATGCCCGCCATGCGGACCGGGTTCGTGCTGGCGCCGCCCGGTCTGCGGCCCGCCGTCGTGGCCGCGCGGCAGATCGGCGACGCCCACGGGCAGACGGCTGTGCAGGCGGCGCTGGCCCGGTTCATCGACGAGGGGCTGTTCGCCCGGCACGTGCGGCGGGCCGGTCGCGCGTACCAGGACCGGCACGCCCGGGTCACCGCGGGACTGGCCCGGATCCCGGCGCTCGACGTCATCCCTACCGCCGCGGGACTGCACGTCACCGCGCTGCTGCGGCCCCCGGGCCGGGACAGCGCGGCGATCCTGGCGGCGGCCCGCCGGCGCGGGCTCGCCCTGGAGGACCTGGCCGCCTACTCCGGCGGGCCGGACGAGCTGAGACAGGCCGGGCTGGTCGTCGGGTTCGGCGCGGCCGAGCCGGCGCTGATCGACGAGGGTCTGGACCTGCTCGGCCGGCTGATCGCCTGATAGGCCAGCGAGCCGCCGGCGATGACCAGGCTCAGCAGGGCGGGCAGCCCGTTCAGCCAGAGCAGCCCGAGCACCGCCACGAACGCGGTCCCGGCGACGATCCGCGGCCACACGCCGGTCAGCAGCCGCAGCGCCGCCGCCGTGCCGATCACGTAGACCAGGGTGAAGCAGCCGGTCGTCAGCAGGGCGGCGGTGTGCAGGTCCAGCGGCAGCAGCACACACCCGATCCCGGCCACGAAGATGAAGGTCAGCGAGCGCCGCTGCGCGCCGAACACCCGGGCCGGCAGCGCGCCCTCCTTCGCCAGCGCCACCCCGAGCCGGCTCGACCCGGCGAAGTAGGCGTTCACCGCGCCGAGCGTCAGCACCACGGCGATCACCGCGGTCAGCGCCCGCACCGGGCCGCCCAGCCCGATGGCGAGCAGATCGGCCAGCGGCGCCCGGCTGCCGGCCAGCGCCGGGCCCAGCGCGAGCACGCTGACCGCAGCCACGGCCAGGTAGAGCACACCGACGACGGCGACCGCGACGAGCGTGGCCCGGGGCACGTCACGGCGCGGGTTCCGATACTCCCCGGACAGCGACGACAGCGCCTCCCAGCCGGCGAAACCCCAGACCAGCAGGGCGGCGGCGGCGCCGATCCCGGACCAGCCGTGCGGGGCGAACGGGGTGAGGTGATCGAGGTTCAGGTGCGGCAGCGCGGCCAGCACGGTCACCACCAGCATGGTCGCCAGCGAGAGCGAGAGGACCACCTGGACCCGGCCGGAGATGCGCAGACCGAACCAGTTCATGACGTACGCCGTACCGACGATCACCAGGAACGTGGCGAACTCGGTGCCCCGGCCGCCACCGAGGACGTCGGAGACGTACCCGCCGGTGAACGCCACCGCCACCGGTGAGCCGAGCGGGACCGCGAAGTAGAAGGTCCACCCGACCGCCGCCGCCACCCGCGGGCCGAACGCCATGCCCGCATAGGTGGAGACCCCGCCGGCGTCCGGATAGCGGGCGCCCAGGGCCGCGAACGTCCAGGCCAGCGGGGCGGAGAGCGCGATCAGGGCGAGCCAGGCCACCAGGGACGCCGGCCCGGCCGCGTCGGCGGCGAGCGCGGGCAGGGAGATCAGCCCGGTGCCCAGGACGGCGCCGACGGAGAGCGCGGCGCCCTGGGTGACGGACAGGTCGGTACGAGCGGTCATGGCACGAACCTACGGGCGCATTGGCGTGGAGATCGAGCCAATTCCGGGCTGTCCGGACGGTCCAATCAGACGCCGAGGCGTGCGGTGCGCAGACGCTCGGCGATCTCCGGAGCGCCGTCGATGGCGACCCGTGCGGCCCGCTGCCGGCCGAAGAAGAAGACCGCCAGCTCACCCGCGTCGCCGGTGATCCGGGCCACCGGATCGTCGCCGACCCGGATCGGCGGGAACCCGGTCGCCTCGACCTCGGCGCTGATCCGCAGCCGGGCCAGCGAACCCCGGACGATCAGCTTGAGATTGCGGTACAGGGTGGTCTCCAGGCCGCGGTCCAGCGTGCGCGGCTCCCACTGACCGTCGCCGCGGCGCACGTCCTCGTGATGGATGAACATCTCCATCGTGTTCGTCAGCGGCTCGACGAGCGGATTGCTGATCGGGCTCCAGACCGGCGGGTTGCGCACCTGGCCGATCAACTCCTGGTACGGCAGCGCCGCCCGGGCCAGCCGGATCCGCTCCCCACGCCCGGCGAGCGGCTTGATCAGGAGGCCGAGAGCCGAGTCGGGCCGCCGGTCCCGGACCACGAGGTGCGCGGCCAGATCCCGGGTCGTCCACCCCTCGCAGAGCGTCGGAGCGTCCGGCCCGGTGCCGGCCAGCAGGTCGGCGAGCTGCTCCCGCTCACTGCGGGCGTAGTTGGTCATGGATCGATCGTAGGCCGCGGTGTAATCGTGGCCACAATGTAAACGGGTGCGCAGTGGGCAAGGATGGACCGGTAAGGTCGGACGTGCCGACGAATGCTTACCAGTCAGGTAGGAATGTGACCAGCGGGACCGGCGATGACGTGCTGGTGCGGGGACTGCGAGTGCTGGGCCGGGCGATCCGGACGGAGCCACGTCTCTTCACGATCAGCGCGATCGGCAGCAGTTTCTTCGGCTTTCTGATCATTGCGAACTCGTACATCGTCGGCGCGGTGATCGGCCGGGTCGTGGTCCCGGCCTTCGCGCAGCGGCGGGTGAGCACCGGCGGCCTCGCGCTGACCGTGGCGGTCCTGCTCGGCGTGAGCGTGCTGCGGGTGGCGAGCATCTGGGCGCGCCGGCTGGGGGCCGGGTTCATGCAGTTCCGGCTGCAGGCGCGGTATCGGCGTGCGGTGACCCGGCGCTACCTGTCGCTGCCGCCGGAGTGGCATCAGCGGCACGCCACCGGCTCACTGCTCTCCAACGCCAGCTCGGATGTGGAGGCGGCGTTCGCGCCGATCGCGCCGCTGCCGTTCGCGGTCGGCACGATCGTGATGATCGCCGGGGCGCTGGCCGCGCTCTTCCTCACCGACTGGGTGCTGGCCCTGGTCGGGGTGGCGCTGTTCCCGGCGCTGTTCGCGCTCAACTACTTCTACTCCCGGCGGATGGCCCCGCGGCAGATCCACGCCCAGCGGATGCGGGCCAAGGTCGCCGCGGTGGCGCACGAGAGCTTCGACGGCGCGCTGGTGGTCAAGACGATGGGCCGGGAGGCCGACGAGTCGCGCCGGTTCGGGGTGTTCGTCACCGAGCTGCGGGACGCGCTGATCGCGGTGGGCCGGCTGCGCGGCGTCTTCGACCCGCTGATGGAGAGCCTGCCGAGCGTCGGCACCCTGGCGGTGCTGCTGATCGGCACCTGGCGGCTGCAGTCCGGCGCGATCACCGTGACCGAGGTGATCAGTGTCGCGTTCCTGTTCACCGTGCTGGCGTTCCCGGTGCGGGCGATCGGCTGGGTGGTCGGCGAGCTGCCGCGCAGCGTCGCCGGCTGGGAGCGGGTGCAGGCGGTGCTCGCGGCCGAGGGCGATCTGACGTACGGCGAGGGCGCCCTGCCCGGCGCCGGCCCGGCCGAGCTGCGGTTCGACCGGGTCGACTACCGGTATGCCGACGGCCCGCCGGTGCTCTCCGACGTGACCTTCAGCGTTCCGGCCGGCACCACGGTGGCACTGGTCGGCGCGACCGGCGCGGGCAAGTCGACGATCGCCGCGCTGGCCATGCGGCTGGTCGACCCGGAGTCCGGCGCGGTGTCCCTCGACGGGGTGAAACTGCCGGACCTGTCGGCGCCCGCGCTGGCCGAGGCGACCGGCCTGGTCCCGCAGATCCCGTTCGTCTTCGACGACACGGTGCGCGGCAACGTCGCGCTGGACCGGCCGGGGATCGACGACGACGCGGTACGCGCCGCGCTGCGCCTGGCCCAGGCGGACACCTTCGTGTCGGCGCTGCCGGACGGGCTGGACACCGCGGTCGGCGAGCGGGGCACGTCGCTGTCCGGCGGGCAGCGGCAGCGGCTCACCCTCGCCCGGGCGCTGGCCGGCCGGCCACGGCTGCTGGTGCTGGACGACGCGACCAGCGCGGTGGACCCCCGGGTGGAGGCGGCGATCCTCGGCGCGCTGCGCGAGTCGGGCACGTCGCTGCTGGTGGTGGCGTACCGGCGGGCCAGCATCGCGCTCGCCGACCAGGTCGTCTACCTGCACCAGGGGCGGGTGGTGGCGACCGGCACGCACGCCGAGCTGATGGAGTCCCAGCCGGGTTACCGGGAGCTGGTCACCGCGTACGAGAAGGAAGACAAGTGAGCGAAGTCGACGCGGGCACGCTGGTGACCATCCGGCGGGGGCTGTCGCTGTCGCCGGAGCTGCGGACCGGGCTGGCCGGGACGATCGGCCTGGCGATCCTGCAGATGTCCGGCCGGGTGGCCGTGCCGATCGCCGTGCAGCAGGGCATCGACCACGGCATCAACGGCCCGGCCGGCCCGGACCCGGGCGTGGTGCTCGTGGTGGTGGCGCTGACCCTGGCCGCCCTGACGATCTCCACGCTCTGCGGGTATCTGATGACCCGGCGGCTGTTCACGGTGAGCGAGACAGCGCTGGGCGGCCTGCGGTCGCGGACCTTCCGGCACATCCACGACCTGTCGATGCTGCACCAGCAGTCCGAGCGGCGCGGGTCGATGGTGTCCCGGGTGACCGGCGACGTGGACCAGATCTCCCAGTTCCTGCAGACCGGCGGCATCCAGCTGCTGCTCGCCGGCGGTCAGCTGATCGTCTCCACGGTGGTGATGTTCGCCTACTCGTGGCAGCTCACGATCGTGGTGCTGCTCTCCTTCGGCCCGGCGATCGGGGTGATCCGGTTCTTCCAGAAGCGGCTGGCGGGCGCCTATCGCGCGGTTCGTGAGCGCAGCGGTGTGATGCTCGGCACCGTGGCCGAGTCGGTGGTGGGCGCCACGGTGATCCGCGCGTTCGGGGTGTCCGGGCGGACCTCCCGTCGTCTGGATGCGGCCGTCGACGACCTGAGGGTGGCCCAGCAGCGGGCCATGCGTACCAGCGTGATGAGCTTCTCCAGCGGTGAGCTCAGCGCCGGCCTGGCCCTCTCCGGGGTGGTGGTGGTCGGTGTCCTGCTCGGTGTGGACGGTGACCTCACGGTCGGGCGGCTCACCGCGTTCCTGTTCCTGGTGACCCTCTTCATCCAGCCGGTGCAGATCGCCACCGAGCAGCTCAACGAGGCGCAGAACGCGGTGGCCGGCTGGCGGCGCATCCTGGACGTGCTGGACGTCGACCCGGACGTGGCCGACCCCGATGACGAGGGCGTGGAGCTGCCGCCCGGCCCGCTGTCGGTGCGCTTCGACGACGTGTCGTTCCGCTATCCGGGTGGCCCGATCGTGCTCTCCGATGTTGATCTCACGCTCGACGCGCGCCGCAAGTACGCGGTGGTGGGGGAGACCGGCAGCGGCAAGACCACGTTCGCGAAGCTGCTCACGCGCCTGATGGACCCGGCCGAGGGCACGGTCCTGCTGTCCGGGACGCCGCTCACCACGGTGCGCTTCTCGTCGCTGCGGTCGCGCGTGGTGATGGTGCCGCAGGACGGGTTCCTCTTCGACGCGACGGTCGCCGAGAACATCCGCTTCGCCGAGCCGTCGCTCACCGACGAGCAGCTGCGGGACGCCTTCACCGAACTGGGGCTCGGCGACTGGCTCGCCGGCCTGCCGGCCGGGCTGGAGACGGCGGTGGGCGAGCGGGGCGAGTCGCTCAGCGTGGGCGAGCGGCAGTTGGTGGCTCTGGTACGCGCGTACGTCGCCGACCCGGATCTGCTCGTCCTCGACGAGGCGACGAGCGCTGTCGACCCGGCCACCGAGGTGCGTCTGCAGTACGCGCTGGACCTGGTGACCCGCGGCCGGACCACGGTGGCGATCGCGCACCGGCTGTCCACGGCGGAGTCCGCGGACGAGGTGATCGTGGTGGATGCGGGCCGCGTCGTGCAACGCGGCCCGCACGCCCGGCTCGTCACCGAGACGGGATCGATCTACGCCAAGCTCTACGCCAGCTGGTTGGAGCAGACACGCTGACCAGCTTCTGACCGGCCGGGGCCGGTGAGATGTGCGCGTCGCTCGCGGCGGCCGTACGGTGCCGTGACCGCTGCGAGCGACCCGCCATCTCAGCGATTCAGGAGCCTGCCCGGATCAGCGGGCGTAGTACTCGACGACCAGCTGCTCGTCGCAGAGCACCGGGACCTCGGAGCGCTGCGGGACACGGATCACCGTGGTGCGCAGCTCCTCGAGGACGGTCGACAGATACGGCGCGGTCGGCCCGTCGATGTGCGCGCCGGTCGCCGCGATCTGGAACGGCGGCTTCTGCCGGCTCGTCTCCTTGACCTCGATGACCTGACCCGGCTTGAGCTTGTAGCCGGGACGGTCCACCTTCTTGCCGTCCACGGTGAAGTGACCGTGCACGACGAGCTGGCGGGCCTGGTAGATGGTGCGGGTGAAGCCGGCCCGGAACACGGTGGCGTCGAGGCGGCGCTCGAGCAGCGTGACCATGGCCTCGCCGGTCTTGCCCTCAGCCTTGTGCGCGGCGTCGTAGGCGGCCCGCATCTGGACCTCGCTGATGTTGTACTGGTGACGCAGCCGCTGCTTCTCCAGCAGCCGGACCTGGTAGTCCGAGGCCTTGCGACGGCCACGGCCGTGCACGCCCGGCGGGAACGGCCGGCGCTCGAAGTACTTGACGCACTTACGCGTCAGCGGGATGCCGAGGGCGCGCGAAAGCTTCGCCTTGGGTCGAGAGTTGTTCAACTGCGATCTCCTGTTACGGTTAGCCTTGCCTAACTTAGGTAAGCCTAACCGGTGCCCGGAGGTGCTCGTCATGCAACCCAGTCCCGCCGAGATCGCGCGCACGCTCGCCGCCGGTCACCTGCCCGCCGTCGCCCACATCGCCTGCCGCCCCGGACCCGCCCCGGTCCGGCACGTGACCGACGCTCAGGGACGCGTGCTGCTTCTCGTGCCCAGCGAGGGTACTCTCGCCGGGGCGCTCCGCCCACAGGACGGCAACGACGACACCGCGCTCGTCCTGGACATCCGCGACGTGCCCCCGATGGCGTCCTCGCCGTCCCTGGGGCGGATCTGGGTCTCCGGCTGGGCGGTGAAACTCGACGGCGACGACGCCAGGGCCGCCGCGCTGGACTACGCCGACACCGACGCCTGCGGCGACCTGCTCGACATCGGCGAGAGTCAGGCCCTCTACCGGATGGAGGTCGCCGAGGTCCGCTGGGAGCGCAACGACAAGCTCGTCGAGATCGACCCGGACGACTACGCCGAGGCCACCCCCGACCCGCTGCGTGCCGTCGAGTTCGACCTGATCGCCGACCTCGCCGACCACCACATGAGCGAGATGAGCGACTACGTGCGCCGTCAGCTCGGCGCCGAGGCCCGCCCGGGCGACGAGCCCAAGGTGGTCCGGATGGACCGCTACGGCTTCGTGGTGCGGATGGGCGGCCGCAGCGCCCGCCTGGCCTTCCCCCGCCCGGTCACCGACCGGCACGATCTGGCGCACCTGCTGCACCCGATCCTCTGCCGGCGCTGCTGCAACAGCGGCGCCGCCTAGAACGAGGCGGGATCGGCGCGGCGACCTTCTGCCGCCGTCATGCCGCGCCGATCCCGTCTTCGAGCCCTGCCACCCGGTGCCGCGGGTGGCAGGGCTCACATCTTTTCACCTCTGGGGCGAAACCTCAGAGCGACAGGATCCGGTCCAGGAACTCGCGGTAGCCGCGCATCGCCATCCGCATGCTCTCGGTGTCCGGGGTGTCGGTGCCGCGCAGCGGGTCCAGCTCGTCCCGCTCCGCCAGCAGCACCTCGGTCAGCTCGTTCACCGCGTCGGTGAGCAGGTCGTGCGCCCGGGTCAGCGCGGTGACCGGGTCGTCGACGAACTCCGCCTTCACCTCGTGCCACGCCGCCCGGAAGTGACGGGCCGCGTCCTCGTCCCAGATGGTGCGGCCGATCAGCGGCTCCTCGCCGGACTGGTCGGCCGAGGCCGGCTCCTCGGCGGGCGCCGCGCGGCGGCCGGACCGGCGGGCCGGCTCGGCGTCCTCCAGGCTGGCCGACCGGCGGGGCGACGGGACCTCCTCGGCGGCCTCCTCGCGGGCCCGGCGGGCGGGTGGCGCGGGCGGGAACGTCAGGAAGTCCGACGGCGGTGTGACCGTGCCGGCCGGCGGGGCAGCCGGAGTGACCGACGCCACACCGAAGGCCTCGGCCGGGCGGCCCAGGCTGAAACCGGTCGGCGCGAAACCATACCCGCCCTCGGCCGGCGTGAGACCGGTGTCGCCCAGATCGATCGTCAGGTCCGGCGGCGTGCGCGTGGCCGGGATCTGCACCGGGGCCGACGCCACGGCCGGGGCCGCGGGCGCCTCCGGGGCCGGCGAGACCGGGGCGGGCGCCGCCGGGTCGGCCGGCTCCGGGGCGGCCTGCTCCGGCGCCTGGCCGGGGAGGCCGGACACCGGCTGCAGTGACCCGGCCGGGTGGTCGGGGGTGAAATCAGCGACCGTGTAGGGATTCGGCGCATACGCCGGCGACACCGGGGCGCCCGGGACCGACGGGATCGGCTGGGTCAGGCCGGGCACCGAGGCCCAGCCGGCGGCCGCGCGCGGCGGGTCGGCCGGAGCCTGCCCCGCCGGCTCCTCGGCCGGATCCCCCGAGGCGTCCGGGACGGCCTCGCCGGTCTGCGCGTAACCGGGCGCGCCTGCCCGTCCGTTCATGTCCTCACGTCCGTTCTCGTCGCTGGTTCCCGCCACCTCGGCGGCCTCCTGGCCGGCGTCCGGCGGAGTCTGATCCGCAAGCTCGTCCGGTGCGGCGCCGGCCGACTCCTCGTCGTCCGGCCCGGCGCCGATCCGAGCCTCGCCGTCCGCAGCCGCGGCAGCGGGCTCCGGATCGTCGCCGAAGGGCGGCCGCCCGGCACGCCCGCCGAGACGGAAGCCACTCTCCGGCGCACCGGACTTTACGTCCTGCAGCGGCTCCGCCTCGTCCTCCGGAGGTACTGAGTGATCAGGATCGCCGTGCCGTTCCGGATCGGCCGGGACGGCCTCCGGAAGATGACGCTGCTCCTCCCGGCCCACCCGGTTCAGGCCGAACGGATCGGCCGCCCCACTCGGATGGCGGGCGGCCGAGGCGATCGGGGCCAGCGGCGGGATCGGCCTGCTGCGGAAGGTGCCGAGCGGCGATCCGCTCAGCAGATCGGCCGGGGTCTCCAGCGGCTCGTCGACCACCGGCTCCGGCTCGGGACGGACCTGCCAGAAGCGGGCCAGGCCGGGCGAGGGCCGTGCGTTGTCGGGGCTGGACGTCGGCTCCATCTCGGTTCACCACTCCCGTTGCGAGTCCGAGCCCGCCGGGATGCCAGGATCCGCACGTCGTCGTCGTACGGCACACGCCGGCGGCGGGCGCCGGGCAGTCAGGCACGTACCGCGCTTCCCGGCGACGGTACCGCTCCGAATCGTCGAACACACCCCCGGTTACCGGATCGTGGGCCCCCCGCGGGTCGTTACGGCCGTGACAGACGATGGGGGAGAATCGCATCCGTGCCCGTACCCGATGTAGAGACCGCCCTGGATCCGGCCATCGCCGCCCGCCTCAAGCGCACCCCCGACGGCCTCGTCGCAGCGATCGTGCAGGAGCACGGCACCGGTGACGTCCTGATGCTCGGCTGGATGGACGACGAGGCCCTGCACCGCACCCTGACCACCGGCCGCGCCACCTACTGGTCCCGCAGCCGCGGGGAGTACTGGGTGAAGGGCGAGACCTCCGGCCACCACCAGCACGTGCGCGGCGTCTCCCTCGACTGCGACGGCGACGCGCTGCTGGTCACCGTGGTGCAGACCGGCGCCGCCTGCCACAACGGCACCCACACCTGCTTCACCGACGACCTGCTTACGGAGGGCCAGTGACCAGCGGAGCCACCTTCCCCGACGAGGCCGGTTTCGTCGCGGCGCGCAAACGGGTCGTCCCGGTCACCCGCAAGCTGCTGGCCGACGGCGAGACCCCGATCGGCGTCTACACCAAGCTGGCCGGCGGCCCGGGCACCTTCCTGCTCGAGTCGGCGGAGCAGGGCCTGGCCTGGTCGCGGTATTCGTTCGTCGGGGTCCGCAGCGTCGCCACACTGACCGAGCGGGACGGGCAGGCCGTCTGGCTGGGCACGCCGCCGACCGGGGTGCCGCTCGACGGCGACCCGGTGGCCGCCCTGCGCGAGACGGTCGCCGCGCTGACCGGCGCCCTCGACGAGAGCCTGCCCCCGCTCACCGGCGGTCTCGTCGGCTACCTCGGCTACGACCTGGTCCGCCGCTTCGAGCGGCTGCCGTCCACCGCCGCCGACGATCTGCGCCTGCCCGAGCTGGGCATGCTGCTCGCCACCGACCTGGTGGTGCTCGACCACCACGAGGGCTCGGCGCTGCTCGTCGCCAACGCGGTGCTCGACGCGGACGCCGACGACGCGGCCCGCAGTGCGGCGTACCACCAGGCCGTCGGCCGCCTCGACGCGATGACCACCGCACTGTCGCGCCCCACCCCGCCGATGGTCTCCACGGTCGACCGCCGCCCGGCCGGGGAGCCGGTCAGCCGCACCCTTCCGGGGGAGTACCCGAAGGCGGTCGAGGAGGCCAAGGAGGCGATCCGGGCCGGTGAGTGCTTCCAGATCGTGGTGGCGCAGCGGTTCGAGCGGCCCACCGACGCCACCGCGCTCGACGTCTACCGGGTGCTGCGGGCCACCAACCCGAGTCCGTACATGTACCTGCTCCGCTTCGACGACTTCGACATCGTCGGCTCGTCGCCCGAGGCGCACCTCAAGGTGAGCGCCAACCGCACCGCGCTGCTGCACCCGATCGCCGGCACCCGCTGGCGGGGCGCCACCCCCGAGCAGGACGCCGCGCTCGCCGCCGAGCTGCTCGCCGACCCGAAGGAGCGGGCCGAGCACGTGATGCTGGTCGACCTGGGCCGCAACGACCTGGGCCGGGTCTGCGAGCCGGGCAGCGTCGAGGTGCCGGAGTTCGCCCGGATCGAGCGGTACAGCCACGTCATGCACATCGTCTCGACCGTGGTCGGCCGGCTCCGCGACGACCGGACCGCTTTCGACGCGCTGGCCGCGACGTTCCCGGCGGGCACCCTCTCCGGCGCGCCCAAGGTCCGGGCCATGGAGATCATCGAGCAGCTGGAGCCGACCCGGCGCGGCCTCTACGGCGGCACGGTCGGCTACTTCGGCTTCGCCGGCGACATGGACATGGCGATCGCGATCCGGACCGCGCTGCTCAAGGACGGTGTGGCGTATGTGGGGGCCGGCGCGGGCATCGTCGCCGACTCCGACCCGGCCGCCGAGGAGCAGGAGACCCGTAACAAGGCCGCCGCGGTGCTCGCCGCGATCGCCTCGGCGGAGACCCTGCGCGCCGCCCGATGAGGACGTATCCTCAGGCTGTCCTGGCCGGCCTGGCCGGCGGTGGGCTGGCGCTCCTCGCGGCGACCCGGGAGTGGGCCGTCGACGTCGAGCAGCGGCCCGGTTTGTCGGATCTGCGGACTGTGCAGACCGGCGCCGACGCCCAGCCGTGGCTGATCGGCGTGGCGGTCGTCGCGCTCGCCGCCACCGGGGCCCTGCTGGCGACCCGCGGCCGGGCCCGGCGGCTGCTGGGCGTGGTGCTGGCCCTGACCGGCGTGAGCGTCGCGGTCGGCGCGATCGTCGCCCGGGCCGGCCTCGACCCGGGCTCGGCGAGCCCGGTCTGGCCGATCGCCTGCGTCTGCGGCGGCGCGGCGGTGACGGTGGCCGGCGTGCTCGCCGCGCGGCACGGTCACCTCTGGTCGGCGATGTCCTCGCGGTACGAGCGGCGCCCGGCCGCTGCGGCCTCCAGCGAGCCGTTCCCGGGCCAGGACGTGTCGTCCTCGGGCCGGGACCTCTGGGATGCGCTGGACCGTGGCGAGGACCCGACCGCGCGCTGAGCCCGTGCCGGGCCGGCCGGTCGTCCTCAGCCGGGTGGTCCTCAGGCGGCCCGGTCGGTCGCGGGCTGCCCGGTCGTGTTCTGCGCCTTACCGGTGAGCGCTGGTCAGCGGCTTGGCGCGACGGCGGCCGGCCGGAGCGACCGCGATCATCGCGGCGACCGCGCGGGCCGTCTCGGCGCGGGCGGCGGCCCGTGCCCGGTCGGCCTGGATGGCGTCCCACGCGTTCTCCCGCGCGGTCCGCACGTTGTCCGAACCGACGACCGCCCGCTGGACGCCCGTGGCGACCTCGGCGGCCACCGAGACGAGAACTCGGGACACGACGGCGAAATTCATCGGCTGGGTTAACTCAGTGGCCATGAGGTCGACTCCGCAATATCGTCCGGCTGGCTGACGGCGTACTGGACGCCGGGACAAGTCTGCCCGAGTCACATGATGGTGGAGTCGTATTTCCGCACGGTGACACCCGTGTCAACGCGGCGTGGTATCGGCCGAACGGGGGAGGTCCCCCTGCACAGCGGCCTGAGCACTGCTCGCGCGATGTGAGCGAGGAGACATCCTCGACGGGCAGCCAGGCATTATGCCGCAGTCCATTCCGTGAGGCGCGCCATACCCCCGGCCCCCCGTCACCGGGTGTCACCTCCTAGCATCGGGCCGAAGACACCCGGAGAGGGGAGTCATTACGTGACATCCGATCAGGCGGAAGCGGGCACCGGCGGACCCGCTGGCGGAGCGGCAAAGCAGAACGTTCTCGAGGAGATCCTCGCCGGCGTCCGTGAGGACGTGGCGGCGCGGCAGGCACAGGTGCCTCTCGAGCGGGTGCGGGAGCTCGCCGCGGCGGCCCCGCCCGCGATCGACGCGTACGCCGCGTTGCGCAAGCCCGGCGTGGCGGTGATCGCCGAAGTGAAGCGGGCGTCGCCGTCCAAGGGCGCGATCGCCGACATCCCCGACCCGGCCGAGCTGGCGGGGGAGTATGCGCAGGGCGGCGCCCGGTGCATCAGCGTCCTCACCGAGGGCCGGTGGTTCGGCGGCTCGCTGGACGATCTCGCCGCGGTGCGCGCCGCCGTGAAGATCCCGGTGCTGCGCAAGGACTTCGTGGTCTCCAGCTACCAGGTCCACGAGGCCCGCGCCCACGGCGCCGACCTGGTGCTGCTGATCGTCGCGGCCCTCGAGCAGAACGTGCTGGTCGGCCTCCTCGAGCGCATCGAGTCGCTGGGCATGACCGCCCTCGTCGAGGTGCACAACGAGGAGGAGGCGGACCGGGCGCTCGAGGCGAACGCGAAGGTCATCGGGGTGAACGCCCGCGACCTGCGTACCCTCGAGGTGGACCGGTCGGTCTTCGAGCGGATCGCCCCCGGCCTCCCGCAGAGCGTCGTGAAGATCGCCGAGTCCGGTGTGCGCGGCCCGCACGACCTGATCCGGTATGCGTCGGCGGGCGCTGACGCGGTCCTGGTCGGTGAGGGCCTGGTGACCCAGAAGTCGCCGCGTGACGCGGTGGCCGAGCTGGTCAACGCCGGCAACCACCCGGCGACGCCGAGGCCCGTGCGGTGAGCGCCCCCACGTTGCCGGACCTGGCCGGCCACTTCGGCCGGTACGGCGGACGGTTCGTGCCCGAGGCGCTGATCAAGGCCCTCGACGAGCTGGACGCGGCGTACCGGTCGGCGAAACAGGACCCGGAGTTCCAGGCACAGTTCCAGGACCTGCTGCTCAACTATGCGGGCGTGCCGTCGCTGCTCTACCGGGCGACCCGGCTGTCCGAGGCCCTGGGCGCGGAGATCCTGCTGAAGCGGGAGGACCTGAACCACACCGGCGCCCATAAGGTGCGCAACGTGCTGGGGCAGGCGCTGCTCGCCAAGCGGATGGGCAAGCCGCGGGTGATCGCCGAGACCGGCGCCGGTCAGCACGGTGTCGCCAGCGCGACCGCTGCGGCCCTGCTCGACCTGGAGTGCGTCGTCTACATGGGCGAGACCGACACCCAGCGTCAGGCGCTGAACGTGGCCCGGATGCGGATGCTCGGGGCGACGGTGGTCCCGGTGACGAACGGTTCCCGTACCCTCAAGGACGCTCTGAACGAGGCGTTGCGGGACTGGGTCTCCACCGTCGAGACCACCCACTACCTCCTCGGGACCGCGGCCGGCCCGCATCCGTTCCCGGAGCTGGTGCGCGACTTCGTCGGCGGCATCGGCGTCGAGGCCCGGGCCCAGTGCCTGGAGCAGCTCGGCCGCCTGCCGGACGCGGTGGCCGCGTGCGTGGGCGGCGGGTCCAACGCGATCGGCATCTTCCACGCGTTCGTGCCCGACGAGGGCGTCCGGCTGTACGGTTTCGAGGCCGGCGGCGACGGCGTGGAGACCGGCCGGCACGCGGCGTCGATCACCGGTGGCTCAGTCGGTGTGCTGCACGGCAACCGCACCTATCTGCTGCAGGACGACGACGGCCAGACCATCGAGTCGCACTCGATCTCGGCCGGCCTGGACTACCCGGGCGTCGGCCCGGAGCACGCCTGGCTGCACGACACCGGCCGGGCGGTCTACGAGCCGGTGACCGACGCCGAGGCGATGGCCGCGTTCCAGCTGCTCTGCCGGACCGAGGGGATCATCCCGGCGATCGAGAGCTCGCACGCTCTCGCCGGCGCCGCGAAGATCGCCCCGCGCCTGCGCGAGGAGCTCGGCCGGACACCGACGATCGTGATCAACCTGTCCGGGCGCGGTGACAAGGACGTGCACACCGCGGGGGCCTACTTCGGCATCCTCGATCAGGTCGAGACGGTCGTCCCGGGGGAGAACACGTGAGCATCGCGGAGACGTTCGCCAAGGCGAAGGCGGAGAACCGGTCGGTGCTCGTCGGCTGCATGCCGGCCGGTTTCCCGACGGTCGACCACAGCATCGAGCAGATGATCGCGATGCACGAGGCCGGCTGTGACGTGATCGAGGTCGAGCTTCCGTACTCCGATCCGGTGATGGACGGCCCGGTGATCCAGAAGGCGAGCGACATCGCGCTGGCCAACGGCGTCCGTACCCGGGACACCCTGAAGATCATCGACGCGGTCTCGTCGGCGGGCGCCACGGTCGTGCTGATGACCTACTGGAACCCGATCGAGAAGTACGGTGTCGACGCGTTCGCCCGCGACCTGGCCGCGGCCGGCGCGACCGGCCTGATCACGCCCGACCTGATCCCGGACGAGGCGGCCGAGTGGATCGCCGCCGCCGACGCGCACCGGATCGACCGGACATTCCTGGTCGCCCCGAGCTCCACCGACGAGCGGATCGCGATGACCCTGGCCAACTGCCGGGGCTTCGTCTACGCGACCGCGCTGATGGGTGTCACCGGCGCCCGGAAGAGCGTGTCGTCGCAGGCTCCCGAGCTGGTCCAGCGGATCCGGGCGATCGACCCGGAGATGCCAATCGGCGTGGGCCTGGGCGTCGGCAACGGGCAGCAGGCCGCCGAGGTGGCCGCGTTCGCTGACGGCGTGATCGTCGGCAGCGCGCTGATCCGCTGCGTGCTGGAGGCCGACGACCGTACCTCCGGGCTCGACAATCTGCGCGCCCTGAGCGCCGAGCTCGCGGACGGCGTCCGCCGCAGATAACAACCGGGCACCGGCTGATTTCAGCCGGTGCCCTGGGCATCACAGATCGACCGCGCGACGGTAGCGTGTGCACCCGTGATAATCGCCGCCATCCCCAGTCCCACCGAGTCGGTGTGGCATGTGCTCGGGTTTCCGATTCGCGCCTACGCCCTCTGCATCATCCTCGGCATGGTCGCCGCGACGCTGATCCTGGAGCAGCGGCTGCGCCATCGCGGGGCGGCGCCGTGGGTGTCGCTCGACATCGTGGTGTGGGCGGTGCCGTTCGGCATCATCGGCGCCCGGATCTATCACGTGATCACGTCGCCGCAGGACTACTTCGGTGAGGGCGGCAGCCCGGTCAAGGCGTTCTTCATCTGGGAGGGCGGCCTCGGCATCTGGGGCGCGGTCGCGGGTGGCGCGGTCGGCGCGCTCATCGCGGCCCGGCAGATCGGCATCCCGCTGAGTGTGGTGGCCGACTCGCTGGCCCCGGGCCTGCCGGTGGCGCAGGCGATCGGCCGTCTCGGCAACTGGTTCAACAACGAGCTGTACGGCGGCGTCACCACCGTTCCGTGGGGCCTCGAGGTGCACGAGATGGACCCGTCGAACCCGGGCCACGCCGTGATGATCGACGGTGAGCCGGTGACCCGTCCCGACCTCTACCACCCGACGTTCCTCTACGAGCTGGTGTGGAACCTGGGTGTCGCCCTGTTCGTCTGGCTGCTGGACCGGAAGTTCAAGTTCGGCCGGGGCCGGGCCTTCGCGCTCTACGTGATGGCCTACACGGTCGGCCGCTTCTGGATCGAGATCCTGCGTGAGGACACCGCGACGCACTTCTTCGGCATCCGGCTCAACGTCTACACCTCGATCCTCGTCTTCCTGGGCGCGGCGATCTACTTCTTCATGGTGAAGGGCCCGCGCGGCTACGTGGTGCCGATCGACGGCCCGGACACCGTCGCCGAGCCGGCCGCCGCCGACGCCGACAGTGACGTCTCGCAGGTGGACGTGACCGCCGCCGGCAAGACCGCCGAGCGCAAGCCCCCGGTGGCGTACCGGCTGGTCACCGAGGAGCAGTTCGTGGAGTATCAGAAGTCGGGCGCCCTGCCGGAGGAGGAGAAGGCCGCCGAGCCGGAGCCCGAGCCCGCGCCGGTGTCGGCCGGGTCCGCCGGCGACGGCGAGGCCGACGACTCCGCCGACAAACCCGCCGACAAGGACTGATCCCATGCGCACGGCCGTGGTGGTGGGCGCGGGGATGGCCGGCCTGGCCGCCGCGGGCGCGCTGTCGCGTTCCGGCTGGCGGGTGACCGTCCTGGAGCGCGCCGAGCGGGTCGCCGCGCCACCGACAGCGGTGGTGCTCTGGCCCAACGGCCTGCGTGCGCTCCAGTCCCTCGATCCGGAGGGCGGCTGGACGGCGATCGCGTCACCGCTGCCCGACGGCGGGGTCCGGCGCCCGGACGGGCAGTGGCTGGTGGCGCCGCGTGCCCGCTCCGGCACGGGCGCGTCACCGGCGGCCGCCCACCTGGAGGACGTGTACGACGCGCTGGTCGCGGGCCTCGGCGAGGTGGAGATCCGCACCGGGTTCGAGGCGACGACGATCCGCACCGGGCTGCGGAGCCGGCCGGTGATCAGCGACGGGCGTACCACTATCGAAACGGACCTGCTGGTCGGCGCGGACGGCATCGACAGCCGGGTGCGCGCCGCAGTCGCCCCCGAGTCGGTGGCGGTCGGCTCCGGCTTCGCCGCCTGGCAGGCGGTCATCCCCGCTTTCCGGGTCCCGCGCCTCGACGGCGACCGCTGCGTCGGCGGCGAGACGCTCGGCGCCGGTTACCGGTTCGTGGCGATCCCGCTCGGCGACCACGCGGCCGGCCGCGGCGGCGTCTACTGGGTGGCCACGGCGGCCGGCGCGGCCCGTCCCGAGGCCCCCGCCACCCAGCTGGCCCTGTTGCGCCGCTGGTTCTCCGGCTGGCACGAGCCGGTCGGCGCGCTCCTCGACGCCACCCGCCCCGAGGACCTGGTCCCGCAGGGCGTCCGCGAGCTGCGCCCCCTCCCGCGCGCCTACGGTTTCCCGTCCGGTCCGGGCGGCGTGGTCCTGGTCGGCGACGCCGCCCACGCCATGCCACACCATCTGGGCCAGGGCGCGTGCCTGGCCTTCGAGGATGTGGCGACGCTGCGTTCCCTGGTCGCCGACACCGAACCGGGCCCCGCGCTCACCACCGCCGTCGAGACCTACAGCCGCCTGCGCCGCCCGCGCACCACCACCGTCGTCCGCCAGAACCGGCGGATGTCCGCGGTCGTCCAGGCCCGCGGCCGCCTCGCCCTCCGCGCCCGCGACGCCGCGCTCAACCACATGCGCCCGCGCCTGCTGGCCCGTTCGCTCGACCCCTCCGCCGACTGGATCCCCCCGGAATAGCCCTCGAAAATACAAATCCGGTCCCGGTGGTCCGTTCACTTCCGGCAATGCGCGAATTCAACGGTGCCATTGCTTTGGTACGCACGTAACCGCACACAACCGCACCATTCCCGCCCCGCCGGTTCCCGCACAACGCAGTCCCTGCTCCAGGCCGCCCGCCCCCGCCGGGCCAATGCGGTGGTCCCGCTCACCCCACCGCCCCGCCTCCGAGCCCCCGCCGTTCTGGGCTCGCTCCCGCCACCCCCGCCTGAACCCAGCCAGCCCTCAGCGCTTTCGTGCGCGCCGTTGCAGCCGTGACCGCTGGCTGGGTTGAGCAGGCCGGCGGGCAGCGCTGTATCGGCGGGCTGATGCAGCGCTGAGGACCGGCGGGGTAGGGGTGAGACGAGGGGGAGGTTCAGAGTTCGGGACGGGTGGATGGGAGATCTCACATTTTCGTTCACCTGTTTGTGAAGATCATTTGCCGTGGGTGCGGTGCAGCTCGTGGGCGTGGGAACCCGTCAGAAGTAAGTGGTCAAACTCATAGCGGTGCTTACGGCGTACCATCATGTGGGAAGTGTGAGGAATCGCTGACCTGGCGCCGGGCCGCCTGCCTAGAGGGGTGCGGCGGCCGGTTCGGCGATGCAGGCCGTGCCCACCCGCCGGAAGCCGACGCGGGTGTAGAGGCGTGCCACGTCGTCGTCGCCCGCGGACAGGAACGCCAGGTTGACGCCCTCGTTCAGCAGCCGCCCGGCGATCGTGGCGGTGAGCTGCGAGGCGTAGCCGCGGCGGCGCGCGGACGGCAGCGTGGCCACCCCGACGATCTCGGCCACGTCGTCGTGCCGCTGGCTGGTGGCGGTGGCGAGGATGCCCTCGACCGGCGACTCGGCCACGGCGGTCAGGTAGTCGCCTCCGGCGGCCATCTCCCGGGCCTGCTGCACGGCCTCGGCGGTCAGGGCCGCGCCCGCGTCCCGCTCGGCCGGCCCGGCGACGTCGATGACCAGCGTCTTCTCCGCCGCTTCGAGGGGCGCCTGGTACGCGGGAGCGCCGAACCCGAGCCGCGCCACGGTGCGGGCGTGCCGCAGGTCGTCGGCGAACGTCTCGGCGGCCGGGTCGAGGTAGCGGATGGCCGCGTCGCGCAGCGGCAGGTCGGGGACGAGGGCCGCCGGGTCGAGCACGAGCAGCGGGGCGAGGAGCACGTCGAGGCCGGCGGACCGGGCGACGGCCAGCAGGTCGGGGGTGGTCTCGTGCACCCATTCGAAGGTCTCGGGCAGACCGAGCTCGCGCTGGCGGGCCCGGACGTCGAGGATGTCGGCGGCCGAGGGGGTGTGCGAACCCGGCCTCGGGCGGGCATAGTAGGGCCAGCCCTCTCCCTCGCGGATGAAGAGAACGAGAGACCCGATCTCTTCGGCTCGCGTCCAGGGTCGGGGCAAAGCGTCGTAGAACCGCTCGAGTCGGTCGAAGAGGTCGGAATCCGCTGGCGCCATCGCGCGAGACTACCGGTCCTCGCACCGGCTGTGCTATTCAGTTCGTCCGCGGATCGGCGCGTGATCGCACGAGGTGTGATCAATCCGCATCTGGCGGAGATCAGAGGCTCTTAACGTAGACTCAAGAGACTTTGCAGGGCCGACGTCGTCCCGACCTCAGAATGAAACACCAGTGACGACAGGAGGCCCGGTGGCATATCCGCACCCCCAGGGGCTTTACGACCCTCAGACGGAGCGCGACGCCTGCGGTGTGGCATTCATTGCCGACATTCACGGTCGTCGTTCCCATGATGTGGTGGCCAAGGGTCTGACCGCGCTGATCCGGCTTGATCACCGGGGCGCGCGTGGCGCCGAGCAGAACACCGGTGACGGCGCCGGCATCATGATCCAGATCCCGGACGAGTACTACCGCGCCGCGGCCGGCTTCGCGCTGCCGCCGGCCGGGCAGTATGCGACCGGCCTCGTCTTCCTGCCCACGGACCCCGACGATGCGGCCCGTGCGACGAAGGTGTTCGAGAAGTACGTGCTCGTCGAGGGCGGTGAGGTGCTCGGCTGGCGCGACGTCCCGGTCGACCCGTCCGACCTGGGCGCGACCGCGGAGGACGCCCGTCCCGCGATCCGCCAGGTGTTCCTCTCCGCGCACCGGCTCGTCGACTCGCCCGCCGGCCCCGCCGGCGCGGCTCTGAGCGGCATCGAGCTGGACCGGGTGGCGTTCTGCATCCGCAAGCAGGCCGAGCGCGAGACCTCGCAGCGTGGCGTCGCGGCGTATTTCCCGTCGCTGTCCTCGCGGACCATCACGTACAAGGGCATGCTCACGCCCGAGCAGCTGCCGGCGTTCTTCCCGGAGCTGTCCGACGAGCGGGTGGCCAGTGCGATCGCCCTGGTGCACTCCCGGTTCTCGACGAACACGTTCCCGTCGTGGCCGCTGGCCCACCCGTACCGGCTGATCGCCCACAACGGCGAGATCAACACGATCCGCGGCAACAAGAACTGGATGGCCGCCCGCGAGGCGCTGCTGTCCACGCCGAACCTGCCGGGCAACATCAAGCGCCTCTTCCCGATCAACTCGCCGGAGGCGTCCGACTCGGCCAGCTTCGACGAGGTGCTGGAGCTGCTGCACCTGGCCGGCCGGAGCCTGCCGCACGCGGTGCTCATGATGATCCCCGAGGCGTGGGAGAACGACCCGGAGATGGAGCCCTCGCGGCGTGCCTTCTACCGGTTCCACGCGAGCCTCATGGAGCCGTGGGACGGTCCCGCCGCCGTGGCGTTCACCGACGGCACGGTCATCGGCGCCGTGCTGGACCGTAACGGCCTGCGCCCGGGGCGCTGGTGGCACACGAAGGACGGCCTGGTCGCGCTCGGTTCCGAGGCCGGCATCATCGACGTCGAGCCCGCTGACGTGGTGGCCAAGGGCCGTCTGCAGCCGGGCAAGATGTTCCTGGTCGACACCGCGGCCGGCCGGATCGTGCACGACGGCGAGATCAAGGCCGAGCTGGCCGCCGCCGAGCCGTACGCGGACTGGCTGCACGCCGGGCTGATCGAGCTCAACGACCTGCCCGCCCGGGAGCACGTGATCTACACGCACGACTCGGTGCTGCGCCGTCAGCAGGTATTCGGCTACTCCGAGGAGGAGCTGAAGATTCTGGTGGCGCCGATGGCCCGCGGTGGCGCCGAGCCGCTGGGCTCGATGGGCACGGACACCCCGATCTCGCCGCTGTCGACCCGGCCTCGGCTGATGTTCGACTACTTCCACCAGCTGTTCGCGCAGGTCACCAACCCGCCGCTGGACGCCATCCGGGAGGAGCTGGTCACCAGCCTCGCGGCGACGATCGGGCCGGAAGGCAACCTGCTCAAGCCGGGTCCGGCCAGCTGCCGGCAGATCGTCCTGCCGTACCCGGTGATCGACAACGACGAGCTCGCCAAGATCCTCTCCATCGACGAGGACGGCGACCTGCCCGGTTTCAAGGCGGTCCGGGTCTCCGGGCTGTACCCGTTGCGGGACGGCGCGGCCGGCATCAAGGCGCGGCTCACCCAGATCTGCCGGCACGTGTCGGAGGCGATCGAGGACGGCGTACGCATCCTGGTGCTCTCCGACCGCGACTCCAACGCGGACCTGGCGCCGATCCCGTCCCTGCTGCTCACCGCGGCCGTGCACCAGCACCTGGTCCGCGAGCAGACCCGCACCCAGGTGGCGCTGGTCGTCGAATCGGGTGACTGCCGCGAGGTGCACCACGCCGCGACGCTGATCGGCTTCGGCGCGGCGGCGGTCAACCCGTACCTCGCCTTCGAGAGCGCCGAGGACCTGATCGCCACCGGCGCGCTGCCGGGCCTGGACCCGCGCAAGGCGGTCCGCAACTACATCAAGGCGCTCAGCAAGGGCGTCCTGAAGATCATGTCCAAGATGGGCATCTCGACCGTGTCGTCGTACTGCGGCGCGCAGGTCTTCGAGGCCGTCGGCCTGGACAACAAGCTGCTCCAGCGCTACTTCGCGGGCACCTCCGGCCGGATCGGCGGCGTCGGTCTCGCCGAGATCCACGAGGAGATCAAGGCCCGGCACGCGAAGGCGTACCCGGCGAACAAGGCCGAGCGGGCGCACCGCCGGCTCGAGGTCGGCGGCGAGTACCAGTGGCGTCGTGAGGGTGAGCTGCACCTGTTCAACCCGGAGACGGTCTTCCTGCTGCAGCACGCGACGCGCAGCAAGCAGTACGACGTGTTCCGCCGCTACACCGGCAAGGTCGACGAGCTGTCGGCGCAGGCCGGTCACCTGCGTGGCCTGTTCCGGTTCGACTCGGACCGTACGCCGATCTCGATCGACGAGGTGGAGCCGGTCAGCGAGATCGTCAAGCGGTTCTCCACCGGCGCGATGAGCTACGGCTCGATCTCCGCGGAGTCGCACGAGACCCTGGCCATCGCGATGAACCGGCTCGGCGCCAAGTCGAACACCGGCGAGGGCGGCGAGGACGTCGAGCGGCTGTACGACCCGGAGCGCCGTTCCGCGATCAAGCAGATCGCCTCCGGCCGTTTCGGTGTCACGAGTGAGTACCTAGTGAACGCCGACGACCTGCAGATCAAGATGGCGCAGGGCGCGAAGCCGGGCGAGGGTGGTCAGCTGCCCGGCAACAAGGTGTGGCCGTGGATCGCCAAGACCCGGCACGCCACCCCGGGCGTCGGCCTGATCTCGCCGCCGCCGCACCACGACATCTACTCCATCGAGGACCTGGCCCAGCTGGTCCACGACCTCAAGATGGTCAACCCGCAGTCGCGGGTGCACGTCAAGCTGGTCAGCGAGATCGGCGTGGGCACGGTCGCGGCGGGTGTCGCCAAGCTCAAGGCCGACGTCATCCTGATCTCCGGCCACGACGGCGGCACCGGCGCGTCCCCGCTGAATTCGCTCAAGCACGCCGGCACCCCGTGGGAGCTGGGCCTGGCCGAGGCACAGCAGACGCTGCTGCTCAACAAGCTGCGGGACCGGGTCACCGTGCAGGTCGACGGCCAGCTCAAGACCGGCCGCGACGTGGTGGTGGCCGCTCTGCTGGGCGCCGAGGAGTTCGGTTTCGCGACGGCGCCGCTGATCGTCTCCGGCTGCATCATGATGCGGGTCTGCCACCTGGACACCTGTCCGGTCGGCATCGCCACGCAGAACCCGGTGCTGCGGGAGCGGTTCACCGGCAAGCCGGAGTTCGTCGAGAACTTCTTCCTCTTCCTAGCCGAGGAGGTCCGGGAGATCCTCGCCGAGCTGGGTTTCCGCAGCATCGACGAGGCGATCGGCCACGCCGAGATCCTGAACGTGACCGAGGCCGTCGACCACTGGAAGGCCAAGGGCCTCGACCTGTCGCCGGTGCTCTACGTGCCGGAGCTGCCGGAGGGCGCCGCCCGCCGCGGTGTCGTCGCCCAGGACCACGGCCTCGACAAGGCGCTGGACAACCAGTTGATCGAGCTGGCCCAGCCGGCCCTGACCGACGGCCTGCCGGTGCACGCCGAGCTGGCCGCCCACAACGACCAGCGCAGCGTCGGCGCGATGCTCGGCGGCGAGGTGAGCCGGCGGTACGGCGGCAACGGCCTGCCCGACGACACCATCTCGTTCACCCTGCGCGGCACCGGTGGCAACTCGTTCGGCGCCTTCCTGCCGCGCGGTGTCACGCTGCGCCTGATCGGCGACTCCAACGACTACGTCGGCAAGGGCCTGTCCGGTGGCCGGCTGATCGTGCGCCCCGCCGAGGACGCGCCGTTCACCGCCGAGGACAACACCATCGCCGGCAACACCATCCTGTACGGCGCGACCGGCGGCGAGATCTTCCTGCGCGGCCGGGTCGGCGAGCGCTTCGCGGTCCGTAACTCGGGCGGTGTCGCGGTCGTCGAGGGCGTGGGCGATCACGGCTGCGAGTACATGACCGGCGGCACGGTGGTGGTGCTCGGCGCGACCGGCCGTAACTTCGCGGCCGGCATGAGCGGCGGCAAGGCGTTCGTGCTCGACCTGGACCAGTCGCTGGTCAACCCGGAGCTGGTCGACCTGGGCCCGCTCACCGACGACGAGCGCGACCAGCTCCGCTCGCTCGTCGAGAAGCACCACTCGGAGACCGACTCGGCCGTGGCCGGCCGCCTGCTCAAGGACTGGAGCGCGGCGGTGGAGCGGTTCACCGCCGTGGTGCCGCGCGACTACAAGCGCGTCATGGAACTGATCAGGACCGCCGAGGCTGCCGGTCGCAACGTGGACGAGGCGGTCATGGGAGTCACCAGTGCCTGACCCTAACGGTTTCCTCCGGTACGAGCGGCAGCTCCCGAAGCGCCGGCCGGTTCCGGTCCGGATCCTGGACTGGAAAGAGGTCTACCCGCCCGCGGGCGAGGAGCTGATCCGCGACCAGGCGACCCGCTGCATGGACTGCGGCATCCCGTTCTGTCACGACGGCTGTCCGCTGGGCAACCGCATCCCGGACTGGAACGACCTGGTCCGGACCGGGGGATGGGCGGCCGCGTCCGACTCGCTGCACGCCACCAACAACTTCCCCGAGTTCACCGGCCGGCTCTGCCCGGCGCCGTGCGAGGCCGCGTGTGTGCTCGGCATCGCCGACGACCCGGTGACGATCAAGCAGGTCGAGGTGGAGATCGCCAACTACGCGTTCGGGGCGGGCCTCACGCCGCAGCCGGCGCCGGCGTCCTCCGGCAAGTCGGTCGCCGTCGTCGGCTCCGGCCCGGCCGGCCTGGCCGCCGCCCAGCAGCTGGCGCGGGCCGGCCACGCGGTCACCGTCTACGAGCGCGACGACCGGATCGGCGGCCTGCTGCGGTACGGCATCCCCGACTTCAAGATCGAGAAGCACGTCATCGACGCGCGGCTCGCCCAGATGGCGGCCGAGGGTGTGGAGTTCCAGACCGGCGTCGACGTCGGCGCCGACATCACCGCCGACGACCTGCGTGACCGGTACGACGCGGTGCTGCTGGCGGCGGGCGCGCTCGCCGGCCGGGACACCCCGGACACCCCGGGCCGCCACCTCAACGGCGTGCACCTGGCCATGGAGCACCTGGTCCCGGCCAACCGGATCGTCGCCGGCCTGCAGGACACCACGCCGATCGACGCCAAGGGCAAGCACGTCGTCATCATCGGCGGCGGCGACACCGGCGCCGACTGCCTGGGCGTCGCCCACCGCCAGGGCGCGGCGTCGATCACCCAGCTCGACCAGTACCCGTTGCCGCCCGAGGTGCGGACCGGCGTCAAGGACCCGTGGCCGACGTGGCCGCTGATCCTGCGCAACTACGCCGCGCACGAGGAGGGTGGCGACCGTGTCTTCGGCGTCGCCGTCCAGGAGTTCGTCGGCGACGAGAACGGCGACCTGGTCGCGATCCGCATCGCCGACGTCTCGGTGCAGCGGATCGACGGCGTGCGCACGGTCAGCGTCACTCCCGGTTCCGAGCGCGAGCTGCGCGCCGATCTGGTCCTTCTTGCGATCGGATTCGAGGGTACGGAGGACCAGCCCCTGCTCCGGCAGTTCGGCCTGACCCGTAACCGGCGCAACGTGCTGGACGCGGACGCGGGCTGGCAGACCGGCGCCGAGGGTGTCTTCGTCGCGGGCGACATGCACAAGGGCGCGTCCCTGATCGTCTGGGCGATCGCCGAGGGCCGGGCCGCCGCGGCCGCCATCCACCGGTACCTCGGCGCGGCCGGGGAACTGCCCGCCCCGGTGCGTTCGGATTCGCAGCCGCTGTCCGTCTGATCCGCTTTCCCTGCCCGGGCCCGTCACCTTTCCGGTGGCGGGCCCGGCGCTTTTCCGGCCGTCGTCACCAAAACGGGCGTTAATCGGCTGCCGGGGCTGGAGCACAATGGCGTTCGTCGATCGATGGGGGTGCGTGGCGGCGCGGTGATCGGCCCGGTGGGACGGCCGGTGCCGCGAACCGCCCCGTCCATCCGGGCGGCCTCTGCCGGCCCCGGCCGCCCGTCGTTCGGTGCACGGGCGGTCGGCCCATCGCTTCACATCGATCTCGCGGATGCCTTTTGCGCTGGCAGTGGCAGGTGTGGTCCGTACCGCGAAATGGGGTTGGGGCATGTGCCGTCGGCCGCCGTGAGCGGACCGCTAGTCTGAACCGGCGGTCGCTGAAGCCCGCGGACGACGCAGCGCACCCCGCCACACCTCGCGGGTTGACCTCGCCGTCGACACCCGCAGTTCATGCCGATGACGGGGGTCGGCCGCCGGGCCGCCCCAGGAGAAGGACTAGCCTGATGGCCGTGACACGCCGCGCAAAGATCGTCTGCACGATGGGGCCCGCCACCAAGTCGCCGGAGCGCATGCTCGGCCTGGTGGAAGCGGGTATGAACGTGGCCCGGATGAACTTCAGCCACGACACCCGGGAAAACCACCGGGAGATGTACGAGCTGGTTCGCGCCGCCGCTGAGCAGGCCGATCGGCCGGTCGCCATCCTGGCCGACCTGCAGGGCCCGAAGATCCGGCTCGGCAAGTTCGCCGACGGCCCGCACCGCTGGGAGACCGGCGACCGCGTCGTCATCACCAGCGACGAGATCCTCGGCACCAAGGAGCGCGTCTCCTGCACCTACAAGAAGCTCCCGCACGAGGTCAAGGTCGGTGACCGCCTCCTGATCGACGACGGCAAGGTCGCGATCGAGGTGACCGAGGTCGAGGGCGAGGACATCCACTGCCTGGTCACCGAGGGTGGCCCGGTCAGCAACAACAAGGGCGTCTCGCTGCCCAACGTCGCGGTCAGCGTCCCGGCGCTCAGCGACAAGGACCAGGAGGACCTGCGGTTCGCCCTGGGTCTCGGCGTCGACCTGGTGGCGCTGTCGTTCGTCCGCGCCCCGGAGGACATCGACCTGGTCCACAAGATCATGGACGAGGAGGGCCGCCGGGTCCCGGTCATCGCCAAGGTGGAGAAGCCGGAGGCGGTCGACCACCTCGAGGCGATCGTGCTGGCCTTCGACGGCGTCATGGTGGCCCGTGGCGACCTCGGCGTCGAGCTGCCCCTCGACCAGGTCCCGCTGGTGCAGAAACGTGCCGTCCAGCTCTGCCGGGAGAACGCGAAGCCGGTCATCGTCGCGACCCAGATGCTCGACTCGATGATCGAGAATTCCCGGCCGACCCGCGCCGAGGCGTCCGACGTGGCCAACGCGGTGCTCGACGGCACCGACGCGGTGATGCTCTCCGGCGAGACCTCGGTCGGTAAGTACCCGGTGCTCACCGTCAGCACGATGGCCAAGATCGTCGCGACGACCGAGGCCGGCGGCATGGGCGTCCCGCGTCTGCAGCACGACCCGCGCACCCACGGTGGCGCGCTGACCGTCGCCGCCTCGCAGATCGCCCGCAACATCGGCGCCAAGGCGCTGGTGGCGTTCTCGCAGACCGGCGACACCGTCAAGCGTCTCGCCCGGTTGCACTGCGACCTGCCGCTCTACGCGTTCACCCCGGTCTCCGAGGTGCGCAACACCCTCGCCCTGAGCTGGGGTGTGGAGACGTTCCTGACCGACTTCGTCGAGCACACCGACGACATGTTCCGCCAGGTCGACGCGAAGATGCTGGGTCTCGGCCTGGCCAAGCCCGGCGACTACGTGGTCGTCGTGGCCGGCTCCCCGCCGAACGCGCCGGGCTCCACCAACACCCTGCGGGTGCACCAGCTGGGCTCGCTCGTCGACCCGGCGACGGTGTGACCTCCTGCACGTGATCGGCATCGCGTCACGCCGTCGGCCGTAAGGTGACAGCGTGACGTTGCTCCAGGGACAGGCCGCCGTCGACCAGCTTCTCGAGTTGCTCGATCTGAAGCAGGTCGACGCGGCCACCTTCCAGGGCGAGAGCCCGCAGACCGGCGCCCAGCGGGTGTTCGGCGGCCAGGTCGCCGGGCAGGCGCTGGTCGCGGCCGGCCGCACGGTCGATCCGTCCCGGCACGTGCACTCGTTGCACGGCTATTTCGTGCGCCCCGGCGACCCGACCGTGCCGATCACCTTCCACGTCGAGCAGATCCGTGACGGGCGTTCCTTCTCGGTCCGCCGTTCGACGGCCAAGCAGCACGGCAAGACCATCTTCTTCATGTCGGCGTCGTTCCAGATCCCCGAGGAGGGGCTGGACCATCAGGAGCCGGCGCCGGTCGGGGTCCCCGGCCCGGAGGATGTGCCCACGATGCTCGACTGGGCGGAGAAATATCCGGAGCGGATGGCGATGTTCAAGGCCTCGCCCCGGTCGGTCGACGTCCGCTACGTGGGTGTGCCCGGCTGGGTCCCACCCGGCGACCGCGACGCCGAGCCGCTGCAGCGGGTGTGGATGCGGCTGGACGGCCGGCTGCCCGACGACCAGCTGATCCACGCCTGCGCGCTCACCTACGCGTCCGACATGTCGCTGCTCGACGCGGTGCTCTCCACGCACGGCGAGGTCTGGGGTCCCGGCGGCGTCATCGGCGCCAGCCTCGACCACGCGCTCTGGTTCCACCGGCCGTTCCGCGCCGACGAGTGGTTCCTCTACGACAGTGCCAGCCCGTCCGCGAGCGGGGCCCGCGGTCTCGCCAACGGCCGCATGTTCACCCGGGACGGGCGGCACATCGCGAGCGCCGTCCAGGAGGGACTGCTCCGCCGGATCGGCGGCTGACCCCGCCGGTGGGGACCTCGGCCTGGCGACCGGCCGACAACGGATCCACCACCGGCGGGATCGGGGAGACAAGTCTCCCTACCGCATGCGCCGGCCGTACCGGATCAGGCTTGCCGGCCGGGCCGTTCGACCTCGCCCTCCACGCCTTCCGGCGTGTCCGGGACGGCCGGGATGTCCTTGGGCGACTCGACCACCGCTCCGGCCCGCGGCCCGGTGATCCCGGCCTGGGCGAGCATCGCGTCGAGGTCGGCCGTGGTCCGTACCACCTGGTCGTGGAAGCTCTCCCCGGTGGGCGGCGTGGCGCCGGCCGGTGTCGCGGTGCCGGCCGGCCGAGCCCGGTGCCGGGCCCGCGAGCGGGACGGCGCCCCTTCGAAGTCGGTGAGCCCGGCCGCGTACCCGGACACTCCGGCGGCCCGTTCCGGTGGTAGTTCCAGCACGTCCTTGCGGGGCCCGGCGACCTCCCGCAGGCGCAGCGCGGTAACCAGGTCGGCGATCGCGCGCAGCGTTCCCAGCGCGCCGAGGACCACGATCACCATCGGCCCGGTACGCGCGAACGAGCTCGCCGACCAGAACCCGAGCCCGGTCTGGAGCACCCCGATCGTGACGAGCAGGCTCCAGGTCCGGTCGGCGCCCCGGGTCATGATCCCGACCGCGATGTCGACGGCGCCGCGTACCATCAGGTACCACCCGATCAGCGCGGCCGGGGTGGTGTAGGTGGAGTCCTGGATGTCCCACATCAGCAGCCCGCCGGTCGCGGCGAAGAGGACGGTGAGACACGCGTTCAGCCACCAGGTCCGGGTCCCGGCGATGGCGCGCAGCAGCTCGCCGACCGCGCCGAACAGCACGATCGGCCCGGCCACCGCGGCGATGTCGATCGGTTCGAGGCGCAGCACCGACCAGGAGATCGCCAGCCACGCCGCCCCGGTGAACATCAGGAAGCCCCACATGCTCCCGCGCCGGACGGTCGAGGGTGAAGATCCGGACCACAACATGAGGCCTCCTGATGATGCTGTCCCTGCCATGACAGCATCCCGGGCAGCCCGGGGCCTCGGGTTCGCGCAGATTGCCGACTTTACCGTCGCCTTTTAGGCGCGTAACGCCACGGTCATCGATGTGTGATTGATTGTCCGGAGGGAAATGGATTTCCCAGCCCTACTGTGTTGCATAGGCGGACGTCAGAGGGGGTGGACGTGGGCCCCGTAAACCAGGTGGAATTTGTGCCCCCGGTGGGATTCGAACCCACACTGTATGGTGTTTGAGACCATCTTCTCTGCCGGTTGGAATACAGGGGCGGCACCGCACGCGGACGGGATGTCCGGGTGTGGCTGAGTATGCCTCAGCACGGCGTGAGTTGGTCACGCCAGGATGAGACTCCGACAGCCTACCTACTAGGCTTAGGGCGGCGACACCCACATACCGGGGTGTCGCGACATCGACGTTCTGGGGGTAGGGGTTTCCGTGGCCGACACGCAGGGTGGCGCCGAGCGCAAGCGGGTGCTCATCGCCGAGGACGAGGCCCTGATCCGGCTGGACCTGGCCGAGATGCTCGTGGAGGAGGGCTACGACGTCGTCGGTGAGGCGGGCGACGGCGAGACCGCGGTCCGGCTGGCCGAGGACCTGAAGCCCGACCTGGTGATCCTGGACATCAAGATGCCGATCATGGACGGTCTGGCGGCGGCCGAGCGGATCGCCGGCGGCCGGATCGCGCCGGTCGTCATCCTGACCGCGTTCAGCCAGCGTGACCTCGTCGAGCGGGCACGCGCGGCCGGCGCCATGGCGTACCTGGTGAAGCCCTTCCAGAAATCCGACCTGGTGCCGGCGATCGAGATCGCCCTCTCCCGGTATTCGGAGATCTCCGCGCTGGAGTCCGAGGTCGCCGGCCTGACCGAGCGCCTCGAGACGCGTAAGTCGGTGGAGCGCGCCAAGGGCGAGCTGATGACGAAGTACTCGATGACCGAGCCGCAGGCCTTCAAGTGGATCCAGCGTGCCGCCATGGACAACCGGATGACGATGCGTGAGGTCGCCGACCGCATCCTGCAGGAGTCCGCCGGGGGCACTCCTGCCGGTTAGTCCGGTTGGTGTCGCTGTAACGAGCCGGTGGTACGGGTCACGTGCCACCGGTTCTTTATTGGCTCTTGACGAAAGGTTGAGGCTCCGTAACGGCTTTGTTACGACCCGCTGCTCAGCTGCTTGGCAGGCTATGATCCGCCAGTCCTTCCGCGATACGTCTAGCGGGGATTTCTGCTGCTAAACACAAGGAGCATCGTTGCGTAGAGCCGTGATCATCTTCACGGCCGTTCTCGGATTCCTCTTCACTTCCCTGGGTTTCGGCGCCACGAGCGCTTTAGCCGAGGGTGAGGCGTTGCAGGGCACGTTGATCAATGCGGGCCAGCCGGTGGCGGGCGTTGTGATCAAAGTGTCGGACGAGGGCGGCACATCGGCCGGTGAGGCGAAGTCCGGTGCGGACGGCAAGTGGGCGGTCCCGCTGAAGGCTGCGGGCACCTACAAGGTCGATCTGGACACCGCGACGCTGCCGCAGGGCGTGGTAGTCACCACCGGTCGATCGAGTCTGACGTTGACGGTGTTCGAGGGCGCGGCGCGTAACGTGCTGTTCCCGCTCGGCGCGAGCGCCACCTCCGGCCCCGGAGCCCCGGCGCCCGAGGACGACGGCAACTCGTCGCTGGCCCGGGTTCTCGACCTGGCGTACACCGGCATTCATTTCGGTCTCATCATCGCGCTGGCCGCCCTCGGCCTGTCGCTGATCTTCGGCACCATGGGGCTGACCAACTTCGCGCACGGTGAGCTGATCACCTTCGGCGCGGTGATCTGCCTGCTGTTCAACGTCAGCTGGGGAATGCCGCTGGAGATCGCGGCGATCGTGGCCGTGGTGCTGGGCGGTGTCTTCGGCTACTTCCAGGACCGCTTCTTCTGGGGCTGGCTGCGCAACCGCCGGACCGGCCTGATCGGCATGATGATCATCTCGATCGGTCTGGCGCTGATCCTGCGTTACATCTACCTCTGGGTGTTCGGCGGCACCACGCAGCAGTACGCGCAGTACGTGGCGCAGCCCGGCATCGAGATCGGCCCGATCTCGGTGGCCCCGAAGAACCTGATCATGGACGGCATCGCGATCGTGGTCCTGATCGGCGTCTCGCTGGCGCTGGTGATGACCCGTCTCGGCAAGGCGACCCGTGCGGTGTCGACGAACCCCGCCCTCGCGGCCGCCTCCGGCATCAGCGTCGACTCCATCATCCGGCTGGTCTGGGCGATCGGTGGCGCGCTGGCCGCGCTCAGCGGCGTGATGCTCGGTGTCTTCCAGGGCGTCAACTACCAGATGGGCTTCCAGATCCTGCTCCTGGTGTTCGCCGCGGTCACCCTCGGCGGCCTCGGCACCGCGTTCGGCGCGCTGCTGGGCAGCCTCGTGGTCGGTCTGGCGACGCAGCTCTCGACGCTGTGGATTCCGACCGAGCTCAAGAACGTCGGCGCTCTCGTGGTGCTCATCGTGATCATCCTGGTCCGGCCCCAGGGCATCCTGGGCCGCCGCGAGCGGATCGGCTGAGGGGGGTCTCATGAGCTGGGACATCATCATCGGCGTCTCGCTGGAGTCGCTGATCAACGCCACGATGATCGCCTATGCGCTGGCGGCCATCGGTCTCAATGTGCACTTCGGCTACACCGGCCTGCTGAACTTCGGTCAGTCGGCCTTCCTCGGCATCGCCGCCTACGGTCTGGCGATGACCGTCGCCACCTTCGGCCTGCCCTTCTGGATCGGCATCGGGGTGGGTCTGCTCGGCGCGGTCATCCTCGCCCTGCTGCTGGGCATCCCGACGCTGCGTCTGCGCGCCGACTATCTCGCGATCGTCACGATCGCCGCGGCGGAGATCGTCCGGTTGCTGTTCCGTTCGGTCTCGCTCAGCAAGTGGACCGGCGGCTCCGACGGCCTGCAGGCGTTCTCCGACGGCTTCTACTCGATGAACCCGTACAGCGGGGCGGTCGAGATCGGCACGCTGATCAGCTTCGACGCCCGTGAGCTGTGGATCATGACGGTCGGCTGGGTGCTCGTCGCCATCTCCCTGGTCTTCGTGTTCCTGGCGATGCGCAGCCCGTGGGGCCGTGTCATCAAGGCCATCCGTGAGGACGAGGACGCCGTGCGCAGCCTCGGTAAGAACGTCGTGTCGTACAAGATGCAGTCGCTCATCCTCGGTGGCGTTCTCGGTTCGCTCGGCGGTTACGTCATCGCCCTGCGCAACGCCGCGGTCCAGCCGGACACCTACGGCACCGAGTTCACGTTCTACATGTACACGATCGTGATCCTCGGTGGCGCCGCCCGCGTCTTCGGCCCGGTCATCGGGTCGATGATCTTCTGGTTCCTGCTGACGTTCATCAACGCCGTGCTCCCGGAGGCCATCGATGCGGGTTACATCCCGACCTGGTTCATGGACAAGACGGACGCCGGCGCGTTCGGCTACATCTGTGTGGGTCTCGGACTGATCCTCTTGCTGATCTTCCGTCCGCAGGGCATCTTCGGTGACAAGAAGGAGGTCATGCTCGATGGCCGCTGACACCAATGTCCCGCCCGGCGTGCTCAAGGCGCGGGAAGCGCTCAAGGACGTCCCGCACGAGCCGGGCGCCAAGAAGAAGGACCCGATCCTGGTCGCCGACAAGGTGGTGCGGCGCTTCGGCGGCCTCACCGCCGTGCAGGTCGACCACATCGAGATCCAGCGCGGCGCGATCACCGCGCTGATCGGCCCCAACGGCGCCGGCAAGACGACGTTCTTCAACCTGCTCACCGGCTTCGACAAGCCGAACGAGGGCAACTGGACCTTCAACGGCAGCCCGCTCGGCGGGGTGGCGCCGCACCAGGTGGCCCGCAAGGGCATGGTGCGGACCTTCCAGCTCACCAAGGCCCTGTCGCGTCTGTCGGTCATCGACAACATGCGGCTCGGCGCGACCGGCCAGAAGGGCGAGTCCTTCTGGCGGGGTCTGGTCCCGGCCCTCTGGCAGGGTCAGGAGAAGGAGATCACCGAGCGGGCCGACGAGTTGCTCGTCCGGTTCAAGCTCGACGCCAAGCGCGAGGACTTCGCCGGCAGCCTCTCCGGCGGTCAGCGCAAGCTCCTCGAGATGGCCCGGGCCTTGATGGTCCAGCCCGACATGGTGATGCTCGACGAGCCGATGGCCGGCGTGAACCCGGCGCTGACGCAGTCGCTGCTCGGTCACGTGAAGAGCCTGCGAGAGGACGGCATGACCGTTCTCTTCGTCGAGCACGACATGGACATGGTCCGCGACATCAGCGACTGGGTGATCGTGATGGGCCAGGGCCAGGTGATCGCCGAGGGCACGCCCGACACGGTGATGGCCGACCCGCGGGTCATCGACGCCTACCTGGGCGCGCACCACGACGGCACCGCGCACGACTCCGCCGAGGTGGCCGCCGAGGTGGCGGCCGAGGCCGAGGGAGGCAAGTCTGATGAGTAGTGGCTCCAGCAACGAGATCCAGGACCGCTCCGCCCACCTGGCCGCGGCCGAGGGCGCGCTGGTCCGTGCCGACGACCTGATCGCCGGTTACCTCCCGGGTGTGAACATCCTCAACAACTGCGACCTGTACGCCAAGGAGGGCGAGCTGGTCGGCATCATCGGTCCCAACGGCGCCGGTAAGTCGACCCTGCTCAAGTCCCTCTTCGGTCTGGTGACGATCCGGTCCGGCGCGGTCACGCTCCGGGGTGAGGACATCACCAACCTCAAGGCCAACAAGCTCGTGGCCAAGGGGATCGGGTTCGTCCCGCAGACCAACAACGTCTTCGGCACCCTCACCATCGAGGAAAACCTGGAGATGGGTACGTTCCTGCGGCCGAAGCGCTTCAAGGAGCGCTTCGACTTCGTGGTCGGCCTGTTCCCCACCCTCGGCACCCGTCGCAAGCAGCGTGCCGGGGCGCTCTCCGGTGGTGAGCGCCAGATGGTCGCGATGGGCCGGGCCCTGATGATGGAACCGAGCGTCCTGCTCCTCGACGAGCCGTCGGCGGGTCTCTCGCCGGCCATGCAGGACGAGGTGTTCTTCCGGACCAAGCAGATCAACGACACCGGCGTCACCGTGATCATGGTGGAGCAGAACGCGCGGCGGTGCCTGCAGATCTGTGACCGGGGCTATGTGCTGGACCAGGGCCGCAACGCGTACACCGCGTCCGGCCGGGACCTGATGGACGACCCCAAGGTGATCGAGCTCTACCTGGGGACCCTGGGCAAGGCCTGATCGGTTCGCAGGAAGGGCCCCCGGCGCTCGCCGGGGGCCCTTCCGTTTGGCCGGGTGCGGGCTCGGCCCGCACAGCACAAAAGGGCGAGGGCCCGGCCAGACGGCCGGGCCCTCGCTGTTACCAGAGGCTCAGATCAGATCTTGCCGGGCTGGTACGAGATGTTCTTGTAGGTGTTGTCGGGGCCGTACTGGTAGATGCCGATGGTGGCCTCGGACGGGTCACCGGCGTCGTTCCACTCGACCGGGCCGCTCATGCCGTCGTAGTCGATGTCCTTGCCGGCGGCGAGGGCGTCCTTGCAGGCCTGGAAGCTGGTGCACTTCTCGCCGCCCTTGCTCACCGCGGCGAGCTGCTTGCTGTAGTCGGCGGGGGCGTCGCTCTTGGCGGCCTCGGCGGCCAGGGCCGTGAGGATGACCGCGTCGTACGACTCGGCGGAGTAGCTGAAGTCCTTCAGGGCCGGGTCGACCTCGAGGAGCTTCTTCTGGAACTCCTCGCTGGCCTTGGCGCCCGGCGTGGTGCCCTTGGCGCCCTCGAAGGTCCCGTTCGGGAACTCCTTGCCGTAGTTCGACAGGTTGCCGTCGACGAAGTACCACTTCTTGGCCTTGGCGGTGAGGCCCACCTCGACCAGCTTGGGGACGATCTTCTTGGTCTCGTCGAAGCCGATCAGCACGATGGCGGCCGGGTTGGCCTGCTTGATCTTGCCGATCTCGGCCGAGAAGTCGGCCGCCTTCGGGTCGTAGACCTCCTCGGCGACGATCTGGCCGCCACCGCTCTCGACCGCGGTGCGGACGCTCTTGGCCAGACCGGTGCCGTACGCGTCCTGGAGGACCAGCAGGCCCACTGTCGCGTTGCCGTCGGCGACCACCAGGTCACCGAGGACGCGGCCCTGCAGGGTGTCCGGCGGCGCGGTCCGGTAGTAGAGGCCCTTGTCGTTGTAGGTGGTGAACTTGTCCGACGTGTTCGCCGGCGAGATCTGCACCACGCCCGCGCCGGTGATCTTGTCGATCACGGAGAGGGACACCGACGACGACGCGGCGCCGATGATGACGTCGACCTTCTCGGCGAGCAGCTTGTTCACCGACTGGCTGGCGATGTCGGTGGTGGTGTCACCGGAGTCGGTGTCGGTGACCACGATGTCCTTGCCCAGGACACCGCCGGCCGCGTTGATCTCCTTGGCGGCCAGGTCGACGCCGGCGAACTCCGGCGGGCCGAGGAACGCGAGCGAACCGGTCTGCGGCAGCAGGGTGCCGACCTTGAGCACACCGTCGCCACCCGTGGCCGCAGGGGCCGAGGAGGAGCCGGTCGTCGGCTTGTCACCGTCGTTCGAGCACGCGCCCAGAGCAAGGCAAGCGGCACCCAGCACGGCGACACCGCGCCATGCGAAGTTGCGGCGGATCATCAAATCTCCTTTGTCCCAGCGCGGTGGGTGCATGGGTGGCCCCCACTGCCATGACGCTGATGGTGGCAACCTAATGAGCTGTGGACCTCGGGGCTAGCTCAAAGCTCCGGTTGCAACAGGACAGTTGCCTATCCGTAACTTTCCGCTCGCGGTCTGACGTTTGAGCGGGTGAACCGTCGGCCCGGACGGCGTACCGGGGATTGTCATACCCGGCGACTAGAGTGCCGGGATGTGAGCGACGAAGCCGAGACCCCCCGCCTGCTGCTGCTCGACGGCCACTCGCTGGCCTACCGGGCCTATTTCGCGCTGCCGGTGGACAACTTCAGCACCGCCACCGGGCAGCCGACCAACGCCGTGTTCGGCTTCACGTCGATGCTCATCAACATGCTGCGTGACGAGAAACCGACGCACATCGTGGTCGCGTTCGACGTCTCCCGCCACTCCTTCCGCACCGAGAAGTATGCGGAGTACAAGGCGGGCCGGTCGGAGACCCCGCAGCCCTTCCAGGGTCAGGTCAGCCTGATCAAGGAGGTGCTGGAGGCGCTGCGCATCCCGGTGCTGGAGAAACCCGGCTACGAGGCCGACGACATCATCGCCACCCTGGCGACCCAGGCCCGCGCCGGCGGCATGGAGGTGCTGATCTCCACCGGTGACCGCGACGCCTTCCAGCTCGCCGGCGAGCACACCACGATCATCTATCCGGTGCGCGGCGTCTCCGAGGTCTGGCGGATGACCCCGGAGGCGATCGAGACCAAGTATTTCGTCCGGCCCGAGCTCTACCGGGTGAAGGCCGCGCTGGTCGGCGAGTCCAGCGACAACCTGACCGGTGTCCCCGGTGTGGGTGACAAGACCGCCGCCAAGTGGATCAAGGAGTATGGCGACCTCGACGGGATCATCGCCAACGTCGACAAGATCAAGGGCAAGGTCGGCGACAGCCTGCGCGCCCACCTGGCCGACGTGATCCGCAACTACGACCTCAACGCGCTGGTCTGCGACCTGGAGCTGCCGCTGCGCCCGGAGGACGTGCGGTGGGCCGGGTGGGACCGGGAGGCCGTGCACCGGGTGTTCGACGCGCTGGAGTTCCGGATCCTCCGCGAGCGGCTGTATTCGTACCTGGAGGCGGTGGAGCCCGAGGCCGAGGCCGGGTTCGACATCGCCGGGCAGGTGCTGCGCTCCGGTGGTGTCGCCGCCTGGCTGCGCGAGCACGCCGGCACCGACCCGGTCGGCGTGGCCGTCACCGGCACGTTCGGCCGCGGCACCGGCCGGCTCACCGGGGTCGGCGTGGCCACCGCGGACGGTCCGGCCGCCTGGTTCGACCCGGCCGGCCTCGACGAGGACGACGAGCGTGCGGTGGCCGCGTGGCTGGCCGAGCCGTCCCGTCCCAAGGTGATCCACGACGCGAAACCGGCGCTGCTCGCCTTCCACGCGCACGGCTGGCGGCTGGCCGGGGTCACCACCGACACCGCCCTCGCCGCCTACCTCGCCAAGCCCGACCAGCGAGCCTACGACCTCAACGACCTGGCGCTGCGCTACCTCAAGCGCGAGCTGAGGGTCGAGGAGCCGCAGGAGGCCCAGATGGCCTTCACGTTCGACGGCGAGGACGGTCCTGACGACACGGCCGAGCAGGGCGTGATGCTCCGCGCCCGGGCCACCCTCGACCTGGCCGAGGTGCTCATCACCGAGCTGTCCCGCGACGGCGGCGAGTCGGTGCGCCTGCTCGCCGACGTGGAGCAGCCGCTGTCGGTGGTCCTCGCCGAGATGGAGCAGCGCGGCATCGCCGCCGACACCGACTACCTCTCCGAGCTGGAGTCGCACTTCGCCGCCGAGGTCAAATCGGCGCAGCAGGCCGCACACGAGGTGGTCGGCCGCGAGTTCAACCTCGGCTCGCCCAAGCAGTTGCAGGAGATCCTCTTCGTCGAGCGCAACCTGCCCAAGACCAAGAAGATCAAATCGGGCTACACGACGGATGCCGACGCCCTGACCAACCTGTTCGAGCAGACCGCCGACCCGCTGCTGGCCCACCTGCTGCGCCACCGTGACGTCGCCAAGCTCAAGTCGACCGTCGACGGCCTGCTCAAGTCGGTCTCCGACGACACCCGCATCCACACCACGTTCAACCAGACGGTCGCCGCCACCGGCCGCCTCTCGTCGACCGACCCCAACCTGCAGAACATCCCGATCCGTACCGAGGAGGGGCGCCGCATCCGCCGCGCCTTCGTGGTCGGCCCCGGCTACGACCGGCTGATGACCGCCGACTACAGCCAGATCGAGATGCGGATCATGGCGCACCTGTCCGGTGACGACGCGCTGATCGCCGCCTTCAACTCGGGCGCCGACTTCCACGCCGCCACCGCCTCGTCGGTCTTCCACGTCGGCCTGGGCGAGGTCACCGCCGACCAGCGACGCAAGATCAAGGCGATGAACTACGGTTTGGCGTACGGGTTGAGCGCCTTCGGCCTCTCCAACCAGCTGAGCATCTCCACCGAGGAGGCGCGCACGCTGATGACGGAGTATTTCGAGCGCTTCGGCGGGGTCCGCGACTACCTCCAGGCCGTCGTCCAGCGGGCCGGCAAGGACGGCTACACCGCCACCATCCTGGGCCGCCGCCGCTATCTGCCCGACCTGAGCAGTGACAACCGCCAGCGCCGCGAGATGGCCGAGCGGATGGCGCTGAACGCGCCGATCCAGGGCTCCGCCGCCGACATCATCAAGATCGCGATGCTGCACGTCGACGAGGCCCTCAAGGACGCCGGCCTGACCTCCCGGATGCTCCTGCAGGTCCACGACGAGCTGGTCTTCGAGGTCGCCCCCGGCGAGCAGGAGGCCCTCGAGGAGCTGGTCCGCCGCGAGATGGGCGGCGCCTACCCGTTGTCGGTCCCGTTGGAGGTCTCCATCGGCGCCGGCCGAGACTGGAACGGAGCCGACCACTAAGCCCCGCATCGGGTCCGGGCGCACCGTCCGGACCCGCGCGGTCGCCGGCTGTGCCCGGTGCGCCCGCCCCCGGGTTCCCGTCTTCGCGGCCTGGCCCTCACACGGTCGGGGTGCGGGGACCGCGGTTTCGTCTTTGCGTGCGGATTCCACACGGTCGCGGCTGTGGCGGGGCGCGGGGACCGGGGGTTTCCGTCTTTGCGCTCGGGCCGCATACGGTCGCGGTCGTGCGGGACCACAGGTTCTGCCTTTGCGTCCGGACCTCACACGGTCGCGGGTCTGCCGGATGCGCGGGACCACGGATGCCGTCTTGCGGTCGGACCTCACATGGTCGTGGGTGCGCGGGACCACCGGTCCGTCTTCGCATCCTGTCTCACATGATCGCGGCTGGGCCTTCCGGCGCAACGCGCTCTTTGCCGCCAAGGTGGTTGGTCAGTTCGACGCCGGGAAGGCGGCTGGCAGAAGGCGCCTGGGACGGCACGATGACCTGCGGGTTCGAGGGTCCACCGGACCGGGGCGTCGGTATCCGCCCGGTCGGGTGACGGGCCGGCGGGCCGGGGTACTCGTCCGGGTGGCATTCGCGCCGCTGGTTGCGCTCTTCTGCCACCCTGGGCCGATGCCGAGCCGATCGACGTCGATTGAGGTTCGTTCCGGGGTCGAGGCCGACACGCCACCCGGGACCGTATCCGGGCAGCCCGCCGCGGCGCTCACCCCCGGCCTCCGCACCGGGCCGACCGCCGCCCCCAGACCGGCGTCGCTTTCGGCGGCCTCTCATGGTCCGGGGTCGCTTTCGGCGGCCTCTCATGGTCCGGCGTCGCTTTCGGCGGCCTCTCACGGTCCGGGGTCGCTTCCGGTGGGCGGGCATGTTCACGGGCCGCGTTACGTGGCGGCTTCCGGGCATGAGCCGGGTGTCCTCCCGGACGGGACGGTCGCTCTCGGGCGTGGGCCGCTCGATTCCGATCAGGCCGGCGACCTCGCCGGGACGTTCAAAGCCCTCGGCGATCCGGTCCGGCTGCGGCTGCTGTCGATGATCGCGTCGGCGGCCGACGGTGAGATCTGCGTCTGTGACCTGAGCGAGGCGTTCCCGCTCACCGGCCCCACCATCTCGCACCACCTGCGCATTCTTCGCGAGGCCGGCCTGGTGCACGGCGCCCGCCGCGGCACCTGGGTCTACTACCGTGCCGTCCCCGGCGAACTGACCCGCCTCGCCGGAGTCCTCGACGCCGGCCGCCGTATCCCATAGCGCCGGAAAGCACGCGCCGGCCGGCCTCCCAGCCGGTCGGCTCGGCCGGTCGGTCCGCTACGTCAAAGGCTCGGCGGGCCGGTCCGCTACGTCAAAGGCTCGGCGGGTCGGATCGCGACTCGTTCCGGGTGGCCGGGGTCGGGCTACTTGAGGGGGTCGTGGCCCCAGTTCATCAGTGAGTGGCGCCAGCGGCTGTCGCTGACGTCGCCGTCGGGGCGCTGGGCCGTGTGCCGGTGGACGTAGCCGACCACCTTGCGCATGTGCTGTTCGTCGGCGTCCGTGAGGTCGGCCTTCTTCTTGCCGAGGATCTGGACGATCTTCCGGCCCGAGTCGTGGCCGACCGACTCGGCGCCCGCGGACCGTTTCTGGCCGACCTGCTGCGACTCGTCGCTGTCGAGCCATCGGCGCAGTTCGGCGGCGGTCATGTTCACCGCCTCCCGGAACTCGGCGTGCACGTCACCCATGGTGCAGCGCCTCCGGCTTGTGCACCGCCTCGCGCCCGGTCTTGTCGCTGCGCACCTTGTACTGCGGCTCCTCCGCCGAGGCGGCGACGGTCCGCCCGGCGGTCTCGGTGCGCTCGGTGATCTTCCGCTGCACGGTGCCGCGAACGGTCTCCCCGTGGCTCCGCCAGCTCACCTTGGCGCCCTTTTTCAGGTCTTTCTTCGTTTTGGTCATGCCTGCGGGGTACCCGGCGGGCCGCTCCGGAAACAGCACGGTGAGCAGGCGAGGCGGCGGACACGGACGGGTGACGGCGGCCGGTCAGGACTTGGGCAGATCGCAGACGAAGATGGCGGTGCCCGGGAAGAGCCGGCCGCGCAACGGGCTCCACTGGCCCCAGATCTGGTCGTGGTCGTCCGGCCACTCCGGCTCGACCAGGTCTCGGACCACGAAACCGGCCGCCACCAGCTCGCGGATGCGGTCGCCGAGGGTACGGTGCTGTTCCAGGTAGCTGACCGTCCCGTCCTCGTCCCGCTCGACGTAGGGGGAGCGGTCGAAATACGAGTTCCGGGCGAGCAGGCCGGTCTCGTCCGGCTCGTCCCAGAAGACCCACCGCATCGGGTGCGTGATGGAGAACACCCAGCTGCCGCCGGGCCGCAGCACCCGGGCGACCTCGCGCATCGCCGCGCCCGAGTCGGCCACGAACGGGATCGCGCCGAACGCCGTGCAGACGATGTCGAACGCGCCGTCGGCGAACGGGAGGGCCATCGCGTCGGCTTGGACGAGCGGCACCCGTACCCCACTGCGGTCGGCCGCCTCCCTCGCATGCCGCAACATGCCCGCCGACAGGTCCATGGCGACCGGCCGGGCGCCCTCGCGGCGCAGCCACCGGCTGGCTGCCGCGGCGCCGGCCCCGAGTTCCAGAATCTTTTTCCCGTGTACGGCTCCGAGCAGCCGCGCGTCGGCCTCGCGAAGCCGCTCCGGGCACCAGACGAAGTCGACGTCACCCAGGAAGGCGCCGTGTTCGTCCTGGTAGTCGTCGGCGTCGAGATCCCACCAGGAGCGGTTGGCGCGGCGCGCCTCGGTCTCGGTGGGAGTCTCGAACGAGTGGGACGAAGTCACCCGGCAACCGTACGGCAGGCGTGTCGACCGTCCCGATTCGGCCCATAAGGGGCATGCTGACGGGTTCTCGACCGACAATGTGCCGCGGTCCTCAGGAGGGCTTGCAACCTGTGGTAATGCGCACGGTAAGCTAGTCGATGCGCTCGCGGATCGTGTGCCTCGGCAGGGAGCAGGTTCCGTGGTCGTCGGTCTCGGCATGATCGACTGCGTTGATGTGACTGCTCTCGGGTTGGTCGTCTCGTTCGCTCGTGCCGCTTCCGACGGCAGTTCCGTGGAGCGCGGGAGACACCACGAATCCATTCCGTTCGGAGCAACTGTCCACATGACGAGCAGCATCGAGGCCACCTCGAGCGCCAACAAGGTCACCGTCGACGATCTCGGGTCCGAGGAAGCTTTCCTCGCCGCCATCGACGAGACCATCAAGTACTTCAACGACGGCGACATTGTCGAAGGCACCGTCGTCAAGGTCGATCGGGACGAGGTCCTGCTCGACATCGGCTACAAGACCGAGGGTGTCATCCCCTCGCGCGAGTTGTCGATCAAGCATGACGTGGACCCCGCGGAAGTGGTGTCGGTCGGTGACCACATCGAAGCCCTCGTCCTCACCAAGGAGGACAAGGAGGGTCGTCTGATCCTCTCGAAGAAGCGCGCTCAGTACGAGCGGGCTTGGGGCACCATCGAGAAGATCAAGGAAGACGACGGCGTCGTCCGCGGTTCGGTCATCGAGGTCGTCAAGGGTGGTCTCATCCTCGACATCGGCCTCCGTGGCTTCCTCCCGGCCTCCCTGGTCGAGATGCGCCGCGTCCGCGACCTGCAGCCGTATGTCGGCCGCGAGCTCGAGGCGAAGATCATCGAGCTGGACAAGAACCGCAACAACGTGGTTCTGTCCCGCCGTGCCTGGCTCGAGCAGACGCAGTCCGAGGTTCGCACCGAGTTCCTCAACAAGCTGCAGAAGGGCCAGGTCCGCAAGGGCGTCGTGTCCTCCATCGTCAACTTCGGCGCCTTCGTCGACCTCGGCGGTGTGGACGGCCTGGTGCACGTCTCCGAGCTCTCCTGGAAGCACATCGACCACCCGTCCGAGGTCGTCGAGGTCGGCCAGGAGGTCGAGGTCGAGGTGCTCGACGTCGACCTGGACCGCGAGCGTGTCTCGCTGTCGCTGAAGGCGACGCAGGAGGACCCGTGGCGTCAGTTCGCCCGGACCCACGCGATCAACCAGATCGTGCCGGGTAAGGTCACCAAGCTCGTCCCGTTCGGCGCGTTCGTCCGCGTCGACGACGGCATCGAGGGCCTGGTGCACATCTCCGAGCTGGCCGAGCGTCACGTCGAGCTGCCCGAGCAGGTCGTCCAGGTGGGTTCGGACGTTCTGGTCAAGGTCATCGACATCGACCTGGAGCGCCGCCGGATCTCGCTGTCGCTCAAGCAGGCCAACGAGGGCTTCGTCGAGGGCGAGGAGCACTTCGACCCGACCCTCTACGGCATGGCCGCGACGTACGACGCCGAGGGCAACTACATCTACCCGGAGGGCTTCGACCCGGAGACGGGCGAGTGGCTCGAGGGCTTCGAGAAGCAGCGCGAGACGTGGGAGAAGCAGTACGCCGACGCCCGCGAGCGCTGGGAGGCCCACACCAAGCAGGTGCAGGCGTCCCGCGACGCCGACGCCGAGGCCGCGCTCAACCCGGCTCCGTCCGGCGGCGTGACCACCTCGTCGTCGACCTCCTCCTCGAGCTCGTCGTCCTCGCCGCGCGCGGCCGAGGAGCCGGTGGGCACCCTGGCCACCGACGAGGCTCTCGCCGCTCTGCGCGAGAAGCTGGCCGGCGGCAAGAGCTAGCCGGTAGTTCCGTACCACCGAAAGGCCGTCCCGACTCCGGTCGGGGCGGCCTTTCGCCTTTCCTGCACACCGCCGCCTCCCGGGCGCTGCCGTACGCACGGTTCTGGCGATACTTGATCCCATGCTGAGAGTCGGGCTCACGGGTGGAATCGGTGCCGGCAAGAGCGCGGTCGCCCGGCGGCTCGCCGAGCGCGGAGCGGTGATCATCGACGCTGATCTGCTGGCCCGCGAGGTGGTCGAGCCCGGCACGGACGGCCTCGCCGAGATCGTCGAGGTGTTCGGGGCCGGGGTGCTCACCCTGGAGGGGGCGCTCGACCGGCCGGCGCTCGGGGCGCGCGTGTTCGGTGACGAGGCGGCGCGGCGGCGGCTCGAGAAGATCATTCATCCTCGGGTACGGGAGAGGACCGCCGAGCTGACCCGCTCGGCAGCGCCCGGCTCGATCGTGGTCAACGACGTTCCGCTCCTGGTCGAGGCGGGGCTGGCTTCGTCGTACCACCTCGTGATCGTGGTGATGGCCGACCGTGACGTGCGGCTGGGGCGTCTCACCCGCCTGCGTGGCATGTCGGTGGCGGAGGCCACCGCGCGGATCGACGCGCAGACCGACGATGCGAGCCGTCGTGCCGCCGCCGATGTGACGCTGACCAACGAGGACGACCTGGAGTGCCTGCACGCCCGAGTCGACGAGCTGTGGCATGGCCGGCTCGTGGAGTTCGAGCGGAATCTCCGGTCCGGGCGGTCTGCGACACGGAGTCCGGAGTCACGCATCGTGCAGTCCGATCCGGAGTGGCCGGCGGCTGCGGCACGGCTGATCGCCCGGATCCGGCACGGGCTCGGCGACGGATTCGACGTCCAGCATGTCGGGCCGACCGCGGCGCCCGGGCAGCCGGCCCGGGACGTCATCGACCTGATGATCGGCGTGCGCACCCTCGACGAGGCCGACGGGCTGGCCCGGCGCCTCGGTGAGCTGGGCTTTCCGGCGCGGCCGGGGGAGTGGTCGGATCGGGCGGGCAGCCCTGGCGGCACGTTCCCGAAGCGGCTGCACGGGTGCGCAGATCCGGGTTACCGCGTCGACCTGCACCTGCGTGTGGTGGGTTCGCCGGGGTGGCGGCACGCGTTGCTGCTGCGCGACTATCTGCGGGCCGTGCCGGAGGCGGCGGACCGGGCGGACATGGCGCGGGCGGCCGACGACTGGGCCTCGTCGACGGGCTGGCAGCCGTCCTGATCCCTGGCTTGTCCCCGCGGCTTCTTGCCTCGGCCGGGGCACCGGGCCCTTCCTTGGAGGGCCCTCGCGGCGGCCGGGTCGGGTGACCCACCGCGGGTGCGCTCGCCAGGGCGTCCGGGGCGCATCGAACCGCGGTGCGGCGGCCGGGTCGTGTGGGGACCCGGGCTGCCGGCGGCCGCCGCGAGCGGCCTACCCGACCAGCGTAGGGGTGCCCGCAACTCGCGGACAATGCCGTGGCCACCCGCCGAATGTGCATCCTGAGCACGCCGCCCCGGAAACTTGTCATACCCCCGACGTACGGTGGTGGGCATGGCGCTCGACATTCCACGACTCGACGGCCGGTTCGAGGTCGTCAGCGACTACAAGCCCGCGGGTGACCAGCCCGCCGCGATCGACGAGCTGGAGCGGCGGGTCCGCAGAGGCGATCGGCACACCGTACTGCTCGGCGCCACCGGCACCGGCAAGAGCGCCACCACGGCCTGGCTCATCGAGCGGCTGCAGCGGCCGGCGCTCGTGCTGGCGCACAACAAGACGCTCTGCGCCCAGCTGGCCAAGGAGTTCCGTGAGCTCCTGCCCAACAACGCCGTCGAATACTTCGTCAGCTATTACGACTACTACCAGCCAGAGGCGTACATCGCCCAGAGCGACACCTACATCGAGAAGGACTCGTCGGTCAACGAGGAGGTGGAGCGGCTGCGCCACTCCGCCACCAGGTCGCTGCTCACCCGGCGCGACACGATCGTGGTCGCGACGGTCAGCGCCATCTACGGCCTCGGCACGCCGCAGGAATATGTCGACATGGCCGCCCGGGTCAAGGTCGGTGAGGAGGTCGACCGCGACAAGCTGCTGCGCAAGCTGGTCGACATCCAGTACACCCGCAACGACATGGCCTTCCAGCGCGGCACGTTCCGGGTCCGGGGCGACACCCTGGAGATCATCCCGGCGTATGAGGAGCTCGCCATCCGGATCGAGCTGTTCGGCGACGAGGTGGAGAAGCTCTACTATCTGCACCCCCTCACCGGCGACGTGATCCGCGAGGTCGAGGAGCTGATCATCTTCCCGGCCACCCACTACGGCGCCGGGCCGGAGCGGATGGAGCGGGCGATCCGCGACATCGAGGCCGAGCTGGAGCAGCGGCTCGCCGAGTTCGAGCGGCAGGGCAAGCTGCTGGAGGCACAGCGGCTGCGGATGCGCACCACCTACGACATCGAGATGATGCGGCAGGTCGGCTTCTGCAACGGCATCGAGAACTATTCGATGCACATGGACGGGCGCTCCCCCGGCGAGCCGGCCTACACGTTGCTCGACTACTTCCCCGACGACTTCGTCACCGTCATCGACGAGTCCCACGCCACCATCCCGCAGATCGGCGGCATGTATGAGGGGGACGCGTCACGGAAACGGATCCTGATCGAGCACGGGTTCCGGCTGCCCAGCGCCGCCGACAACCGGCCGTTGCGCTTCGACGAGTTCCTCGAGCGGGTCGGCCAGATGGTGTTCCTCTCCGCCACCCCGGGCAATTGGGAGATGGAGCAGGCGCAGGGCGAGTTCGTCGAGCAGGTCATCCGCCCCACCGGCCTGGTCGACCCGCACGTCGTGGTCAAACCGACGAAGGGCCAGATCGACGACCTGATGCACGAGATCCAGGTCCGGACGGAGCGGGACGAGCGGGTCCTCGTCACCACCCTCACCAAGAAGATGGCCGAGGACCTCACCGACTACCTCCTGGAGAACGGCATCCGCGTCCGCTACCTGCACTCCGAGGTGGACACGCTGCGCCGGGTCGAGCTGCTCAAGGAGCTGCGCAAGGGTGACTACGACGTGCTCGTCGGCATCAACCTGCTCCGCGAGGGTCTCGACCTGCCCGAGGTGTCGCTCGTCGCGATCCTCGACGCCGACAAGGAGGGCTTCCTGCGCAGCGGGCGGTCGCTGATCCAGACGATCGGCCGTGCCGCCCGTAACGTCTCCGGCGAGGTCCACATGTATGCGGACAAGATCACGCCGTCGATGCGGGACGCCATCGACGAGACCGAGCGCCGCCGCGCCAAGCAGATCGCCCACAACGAGGCCAACGGGATCAAACCGCAGGCGCTGCGTAAGAAGATCCACGACATCCTCGACGACATCTACAAGGAGGCCGAGGACACCGACGAGGTGGTCGGTGGCTCCGGCCGGCAGATGTCCCGGGGCAAGGCCTCCGTTCCGGAGAGCCGTTCCCGGGGCAAGGCGGCCGCCACGCCGGCCCGTGCCGGCATGGCCCGCGCCGAGCTGGCCCAGCTCATCCAGGACCTCAACGACCAGATGCTCGGCGCGGCGCGGGAGCTGCAGTTCGAGCTGGCGGCCCGGATCCGCGACGAGATCCACGAGCTGAAGAAGGAGTTGCGCGGCATGGACATGGCGGGGGTGAAATAACCGGTCGTCCCGCGACGTGCGCGTCACTACCCTGGCGCCCATGACGGCTGGAGTGCGACGGGTGGCGGAGTCCCTGCCCGAGGACGAGTTGCTGGACCTCGTGCGGCGGTGCCGGGCAGCCGACGGTGGCATGCCCCTGGTGACCGAGCCGTGGTTCCTGCGCGGGCGATGGCTCGCCGCCGGCACGGTCGCCTTCGAAGTCCGTGAGGACGGCACGCTCGTCGCGGCCGCCGCGGTCCGCCCCTCTCCGGGCGGGCCGATGATCAGCGGGTTGGTGGATCCGGCGTTCCGTGGCCGCGGTGTCGGGGCGAGCCTGCTCGACACCGCCCTGGCCGCGGCCGCCGATCCTCCGGTTGTCTCTTCCGCCGGCCCTTCGGCTGTGTCTTCCGCCGGCCCTTCGGTTGTCTCTTCCGCCGATCCTTCGGTTGTCTCTTCCGCCGGCCCTCCGGCTGCTTCTTCCGCCGGCCCTTCGGCCGCCGGGGCTGCTGATCGTTCGGCGGTTTCGTTTGCTGATTCTTCGGCCGCCGGGGCTGCCGGTCTGTCGGCGGCCACTTTCGCTGATTCTGCGGGCATTGCGGTCGGCGATCCTTCGGCCGGTCCTCTCGTCGGCCCCTCGTCCGCTGCGCCTGCGGCCGACGTTGCGGCTGGGGCCGGATCTTCTGGCTCTCAGCGCGAGGTGAGCCGGGGCGCTCCGCCGGTGACGGTGGAGTGTGAAGGGCTCACAGCCGGAGCTGCGGAGCTCTTCGCGTCACGGGGTCTCACGCAGTTCTTCGGTGAGGACGTGATGCGGATCAAGCTGGCCTCGGCCGACGGCTTCGAGGCCGGCTGGCCGGACGGGGCCGAGGTGGTCGAGTGGTCGGCGGAGACCGCGGGGCGTTTCCACGCGGTGTATGCGGCGTCGTTCCGGGATCGGCCCGGCTTTCCCGACCCGGCCGCCGAGGAATGGATCGAGGAGAACACCGAGGACGACGACTTCCGGCCGCAGTGGTCCCTCATGGTGGCCCTTCCAGAGCACGGTGACGTCGGGTTCGTCACCGCGGCCGAGGGCTGGATCGTGCAGGTCGGCGTGGTGCCTGCCGCGCGGGGAACCGGACTCGGCGGGGCGCTGATCCGGGAGTCGCTGCGACGTATGGCCGCAGCCGGTGCCACCGAGGCCTGGCTGACCGTCAACGTGAACAACCCGACCGCGGCCGGGCTCTACCGGAAGCTCGGCTTCGACGTCATGGGGCAGCGCGCCCGATACCGCTGACCGCGCCCGGCCCTCGCCGGCATCGTGACCGTCCGGGCCACGCCGAGCGGTCTCTGTCCCGCCCGGCGGATCCGGTTCCGTCCGACGGTCTCGGTTCCGTCCGACAGTCCGGTCTCGCCCGGCGGTGTGATGGGCTTCTGTCAGGGTGCGAAGAAGTCGTGGTCGGGGTTGTGGCGCTGGGTCTGGATGTCGGTGAAGTACTCGGCGAGCGGAGGCTGTGCCAGGGAACCGCCGATCAGGGCGCGCCACTGGGCGAAACGGTCGGAGCGGCGGAAATTGCGCTCGTGGGCCTCGACGCTGTCCCATTCGGCGAGGAGCACGAATCTCCGTGGGGACTCGACGGCGCGCTGCAGGCGGACCGAACGGCAACCGGGAGTGGTCGCCACCAAGGGCCGGGCCATCTCGTACGCGTTGACGAAGTCACCCTCCCTACCCGGGAGGACGTCGATCAGCGTCACTTCGAGAACCATGCCCGCAAGCGTCCCATACGCACCAGATCGGCAGCATACTAGGATGCCTCAGAGCGGGTGGCGATCCCGAACGGGCACGATCTTCCCTGGTCACGGCGTAGGGTGAGGAAAGCGACGGCACCAGCGAGGCGGAAGATGTGCGACAGATGTCGTATCTGCCCGTATGGGGAGTTTCGACCGCGAGCCGTACCACTCTCTGGGCTCCCGGTGTGCCGTTCGCGCCGAGGATGCGTAACAATGGCTCCTGTGGGAGGGGAGTATTCCCCCGCTCCGGTCTCGTCAACACGGAACGCCCTTCGGGGCGAACCCGGGGCCGGTGGTCACGGATTCACGATCCGTGGCGGAAGAGACCTCCGACAGTCGCACGTCGCTGTTCTCATCCAGTCCCGGGTGGGCGCAGCGACGACCCGTGTCTGCCGGAGGTCCTTAGTTGAACATTTCTGCATGGGTCTGGGTCGCCACCCTGGTCGCGCTGGTCGCGGTGCTCGCCGTCGATCTGCTCATCATCGGGCGCCGGCCACACGAGCCCAGCATGAAGGAAGCCGGCGGATGGGTCGCGTTCTACGTGGGTCTCGCCGTGGTCTTCGGTATCGGGGTCTGGCTGACCGCTGGTGGCCAGGCGGCCGGTGAGTTCTACACCGGCTGGCTCACCGAGTATTCGCTGAGCGTCGACAACCTCTTCGTATTCGTGATCATCATGGCCCGGTTCGCCGTGCCACGGCATCTCCAACAGAAGGTGCTGCTGATCGGCATCGTGCTCGCGCTCGTCATGCGGGGCATCTTCATCGCCGCCGGCGCCGCGCTGATCACACAGTTCTCCTGGGTGTTCTACATCTTCGGCGCGTTCCTGGTCTACACGGCGATCACGCTGGTCAAGGGCGAGGACGAGGACGAGGAGTTCAAGGAGAACATCCTGATCCGCTGGGCGAAACGGGCGCTGCCGCTCTCCTCGGAGTTCGGCGACGGCCGGTTCAGCGTCGTCTCCGCAGCGGGCAAGCGCCTGTTCACCCCGATGCTCATCGTGATGATCGCGATCGGCACCACGGACCTGATCTTCGCGCTCGACTCGATCCCCGCGATCTTCGGCATCACCAAGGAGCCGTACCTGGTCTTCACCGCGAACGTCTTCGCGCTGATGGGCCTTCGCCAGCTGTTCTTCCTGCTCGGCGGCCTCCTCGAACGCCTCGTTTACCTCAACATCGGCCTGGCCGTGGTGCTCGCCTTCATCGGTGTCAAGCTGGTCCTCGAAGCCCTGCACACCAACAGCCTGTCGTTCATCAACGGCGGCGAGGGCTTCCACTGGGCGCCCGAGATCCCGATCTGGCTCTCCCTGCTGGTCATCCTCGGCACCTTGGCCGTGGCCACGTTGGCCAGCCTGGCAAAGACCTCCCGGGACAAGAAGCGCGAGATCCTCGCCGACAAGTAGCCCTCCACTCCAGCGCCCGACGGGCCCGGACGATCGTGGTCGTCCGGGCCCGTTCCCATTTGCGCCCGCCGAATACCGAAGGCCGACCCCGCTGCCGCGCCACAGGCCCGGCCGCGCCTCTCAGCGTGACGGGGCCGCGGCCAGGTGGTCACACCGAGCGCCGCGGCTTGAGTGCGGGAAGTGGCTGGATGGCGATGACCGCATGCGGGTTGGCGGGATGACCTGAACCGGACAAAGCGGATTATCTGGTTTGCCTGGCGTCGTCAGGGCACTGGAAAGCCGCGCGGTGCTGATTTGCGGCATGGCCCGATGCGGGCCAAAGGGGATTCTCGGCTCGATGTGATAGCTCCCGAGCCGCGAGGTGGCGGCCTGGAACCGTTTCCGCCAGGAATGACAAACCGGCCCGCCCCGCCGGGAAGGGGGAGGGGTGAGCCGGTCAGGAGGAACCGGCCCGCTCCGCCGGGAAGAGGTGGGCGAGCCGGCCAGGAGGAACCGGCCCGCCCCGCCGGGAAGGGGAGGGGCGAGCCGGCCAGGAGGAACGAAACCTACTGGTGCTTACGCCGGGCGGCGGCGCGGCCGCGGGTCGTCGCGTCCAGGACGACCTTGCGGATCCGGACGGCCGACGGGGTCACCTCGACGCACTCGTCCTCGCGGCAGAACTCCAAGGCCTGCTCGAGGGAGAGCTTGCGCGGCGGGATCAGCTTCTCCGTCTCGTCGGCGGTGGAGGAGCGCATGTTGGTGAGCTTCTTCTCCTTGGTGATGTTGACGTCCATGTCGTCCTGGCGGGAGTTCTCGCCGACGATCATGCCCTCATACACCTCGGTGGTCGGCTCGACGAAGAGCTGGCCGCGCTCCTGCAGGTTGGTCATCGCGAAGGCGGTGACGACGCCGGCCCGGTCGGCGACGAGCGAACCGTTCTGGCGGGTGCGCAGCTCGCCGAACCACGGCTCATACGCCTCGAAGAGGTGGTGCATGATGCCGGTGCCGCGGGTCTCGGTGAGGAACTCGGTCCGGAAGCCGATCAGGCCGCGGGCCGGGACCAGCCACTCCATGCGGAGCCAGCCGGTGCCGTGGTTGATCAGCTCCTCCATGCGGCCCTTGCGGGTGGAGAGCAGCTGGGTGATGGCCCCCATGTACTCGTCGGGGGCGTCGATGGTGAGACGCTCGACCGGCTCGTGCACCTTGCCGTCGATCGTCTTGGTGACGACCTGCGGCTTGCCGACGGTCAACTCGTACGACTCGCGGCGCATCTGCTCGACCAGGATGGCCAGCGCCAGCTCGCCACGGCCCTGGACCTCCCACGCGTCGGGGCGGTCGGTCGGCAGGACGCGCAGCGACACGTTGCCGATGAGCTCCTTGTCGAGGCGGTCCTTGACCATGCGGGCGGTGACCTTGGCGCCCTTGACCTTGCCGACCATCGGCGACGTGTTGGTGCCGATGACCATGCTGATGGCCGGCTCGTCGACCTGGATGAGGGGGAGCGGCCGCGGGTCCTCGGCGTCGGCCAGGGTCTCACCGATCATGATGTCGGCGATGCCGGCGACGGCCATGATGTCGCCGGGGCCGGCGCTCTCGGCGGGCTTGCGCTCCAGGCCCTCGGTGATCAGCAGCTCGGAGATGCGCACGTTGGCGATCGTGCCGTCGGTCTTGCACCAGGCGACGGTCTGGCCCTTGCGGATGGTGCCCTGGTGGACGCGGCAGAGGGCGAGACGGCCGAGGAACGGCGAGGCGTCGAGGTTGACGACGTGCGCCTGGAGCGGCGCGTTCTCGTCGTACTTCGGGGCCGGGATGGTCTCCAGGATGGTGCTGAACAGCACCTCGAGGTCGGTGGCGTCCTCCGGGACGGTGCCGTCCTTCGGCTGGGTCAGCGAGGCGATGCCGTCGCGGGCGCAGGCGTAGACGATCGGGAAGTCGATCTGCGACTCGTTGGCGTCGAGGTCGAGGAACAGCTCATACGTCTCGTCGACGACCTCTTTGATACGGGCGTCGGGCCGGTCGACCTTGTTGATGATCAGGATGATCGGCAGCTTGGCGGCGAGCGCCTTGCGCAGCACGAAGCGGGTCTGCGGCAGCGGGCCCTCGGAGGCGTCGACGAGCAGGGCGACACCGTCGACCATGGTGAGGCCGCGCTCGACCTCACCGCCGAAGTCGGCGTGGCCGGGGGTGTCGATGATGTTGATGGTGACGGCATCGCCCTCGGCGGGCTGGTAGCTGATCGCCGTGTTCTTGGCGAGAATGGTGATGCCCTTTTCCCGCTCCAGGTCCATGGAGTCCATGACGCGGTCGGCCATCTCGCCACGCGCGTGGGACTGGCTGCCCTGGCGCAGCATGGCGTCGACCAGGGTGGTTTTGCCATGGTCGACGTGAGCGATGATGGCGACGTTGCGTAGGTCGGTGCGGGTCTGCATGCCGTCCATTGTTCCCGGCTCAGGTTGCCGATCGTGACACGGGGTCGAAGCCCGAATCTTGTGCTGATCTGTCCGGTTTACCGGTCAGCGGTGATCGACTGAGCACTGTTAGCGTTCCCCGTCGATGTCTCACGGGGGAGGTTCGCGTCGATGCGAAAGATCGATGTCGCTGCGGTGGTGACGGTTCTCATGGTGGCCGCGGGGTGTGGTCTGGCCGGGGCGGACGAGCGGGAGCAGGCGGCCGCGCCGGTGGCGGCGGCCTCCGAGCCGGCGGCCGAACTGACGGTCGAGCCGGCGGTGGAGGAGACGCCGGAGCCGTCACCGTCGAAGTCGAAGGCGAAACCCACCGAGAAGGCGAAGCCCACGCCGACCGAGGACCCGTTCAACACGCAGCTGCCGGACTGCGCCGAGTACGTCGGCAAGGCGGTGTCCCGGGCGAAGGCGAAGGTGGCGCTGAACGCGGCGGCCACCAAGGTCTACTGGCCGGGGTCGGCGCCGAAGCTGCGGGTGCCGGCCGATCTGATCCGGTCGGTGGCGTGGCACGAGAGCGGGTGGGTGTCGAACATCCGCAACTGTGACGGCGGATACGGCCTCATGCAGGTGATGCCGGACACCGAGGACTTCGTCAACCAGCGGTTCGAGAAGAGCTACGACGCCGGCGACTACCGGCAGAACGCGATCATCGGCGCCAACTACCTGGCCTGGCTGACCAAGTACTTCGGTGAGAAGTACTTCGCGAAGAACTACGACCTGAGCGCCGCCAGGTGCAAGACCGACGCGTCGCCGTGCCTGCTCAATCTGGTGATCAACGGGTACAACATGGGTCCCGGCTCGACCGAGGAGTCCTATCTGGCGGGCAAGAAGCTGTCGAACCCGGATTACGTGCACCTGATCCGGGCGAACATGCGCGAGTGTGACTGCGACCGGTTCTGAGTCCGGGCCGGTCCCGGGTGCCCCGGAGCCGGGAGCTACACTGGGTGGCGGACCCGAGACCCCGTACACCCACCGTTTTGACCCTCTCGTCATGGCGGTAGTAAGGTCTCGGGGTTGTCGTGTGTCGTTGATGCTGGCGAGCTGCGTTGTCTCGGCCCGCAGCTCACCCTAAGGAGCCTTACCCAATGCCTCCCAAGAAGAAGACCCATGAGGTAACCCTCGCGCTTGAGGCGGGTAACGCCGCGATGGTCGACCTCGGTAAGATGCTCGGCCCGACCGGCGCCAACATGCGTGCCGTCAAGGTCGAGTATGACGAGGCCACCGCGAAGAACCGGGGCGAGATCATCCCGGTCATCGTCTCGGTGTATGAGGACCGCAGCCACACGCTGGCCTACAAGACGCCGCCGACCAGCTTCCTCATCCGGAAGACCCTGGGCATCCAGTCCGGCGCCGCCAACCCGCTCACCACGACCGTCGGCACCCTGAGTGCCCAGCAGGTCAAGGAGATCGCGGAGCGCAAGCTGGTGGACCTCAACGCGAACGACCTCGAGGCCGCGATCAAGATCGTGTCCGGCACCGCCCGTTCCATGGGTGTCAAGGTCGCTTCCTGAGTTCCCGAGTTTCTGAAGGACGGGCCCCGGTTCCTACCGGGGCCCGTTCTTTTTCGGAGCCACCACCTCGTGGATCAGGCCGTAGTCGAGCGCCTCGGCCGCGCTGAGGCTGCGGCCGGCGGACAGATCGTTCTCGATCCGGCTGCGCGGCTTGCCGGTGATCTCGGCCAGCCGGACCAGCACCTCCTCCAGCTCCCGCAGGTGCTGCCCGGCGGCGGCCGCGACCTCGTCGGCGGTCCCGGTCACCCCGGCGGCGCGCGGTTCGGCGAGTTTGAAACGCGCATGACGGTACGCCGCCCGCTGATCCGCCGCCGCCAGCACGGCCAGTGCCGCCCCGCCCGCCTCCGCCGTGACCAGGGCGTGCACCGGCGCGGCCAGCGCGTCGAGCACGTCGACGACGGAGAGCGCGGCGCTCAGATCCCCGCCCGGACTGGACACGTGCAGGTGGACCACCTCGGGCCCGGCCGAGTCGAGGGTGAGCAGCGCCGCTGCGATCCCGGTCGCCGTCTCAGCGCTCAGATGCCCGCGGAGCATCACGATCCGCTGGTCGAAGAGCCGCTCCTCGAGCCAGCCGGGCAGCCCGGGGCCGGCCGGGGGCAGGTGTGGCGGCGGCGGCCACTCGGGACGGTGATGCGGCTGGTGTGGATACAGGGGCATCGTCACCTCCGGTGTGCACGGCCTGACGCCAGCCTATCCACGGCGTCACGAAACGTGCCGATAACCGGGGGCGGCTAACGTCTGTCCATGTCCGGACCGCGGCGCCGATCGGCCCTGCTCGCCCGGCTCGCCGACCGGGAGGCGGGCAGCGTGCGCAGCGCGATCGTGGACGAGCTGCGGACGATCATCCTGTATGGCGAGGTCCCGCCCGGCTCGGCGATCCCGGTCGACGCGGTGGCCGCCGCGTTCGGGGTGAGCCGGATCCCGGTGCGTGAGGCGCTGATGACCCTGATCGGTGAGGGCCTGGTCGACCACCGGACCAACGGCGGCTACCGGGTGGCGATGATGACGGCCCGCGAGTTCGGCGAGATCTACCTGGTCCGGGAGGCGCTGGAGTCGGCGGCGCTGCGGGTGGCGGTGGCCGGCGCGACCGGCGAGGACGACCGGCTGGCCCGTGCCGCGCTGCGGGCCCTGGACGCGGCGATCGAGGCCGACGACAGCGGGGCCGCCTACCACCGGGAGAGCCGGCGGTTCCATCTGGCGCTGATCGTGCCGTGCCGGATGCGCCGCCTGCTGCACATGCTGGAGTCGGCGTGGAACATGACCGAGCCGCTGCGGCCGATGTCACACCTGACCGCCGGCGACCGGGAGTTGCTGCACTCCGACCACGCCGGGATGCTCGCCGCTTTCCTGCGGCGGGACGCCGAGGCGCTGGCCCACGTCTGTGCTCGCCATCACCATCGGTTGCAGGGGTTCATCGCAGCACTGCCCCGGCACATCGGGCTGTTTGCGGAAGAGACACCACCCAGGCCCCAGACATGAGAAAAATCGGTTTGTGGGCGAGGTGGTGCTCTATCGCAGCGAACGGACACAGGTCCTTCGCCGGAGTCCGGCCGACCGCCACGGCGCCCTGATCCGGAAACGCGCCACCGGACCCGGCGCGGTCCGGCGCATCCGGCACGAACAGGAGGTCCTGGGGAGGCTCGCCGGGATCCCGGGCGTTCCTCGGCTGGCCGGCACTCAGTCGCGCCAGACGCTGATCCTGGAGGACGACGGAGGGGCGCCGCCGGATCGGGGGCGTCTGGCCGTACCCCTGCTGCTCGATCTTGCCGTTGATCTTGCCGGGACGCTGAGCGCCGTGCACCGCGCCGGGGTCGTCCATCGCGACGTCACCCCGGCCAACCTGGTGCTGGCCGGGCGGCCGGTGCTGATCGACTTCGACCTCGCGCTGCCCGGGGCGCCGGAGGCGGACGACGACGACGGTCCGGTCGGCACGCTCGGCTATCTGGCGCCGGAGCAGACCGGCCGGATCGGGCCGGCGGTGGACTCGCGCGCCGACCTGTACGGACTGGGCGCCACCCTGTACGCGCTGGCCACCGGTGAGCCGCCGTTCACCGGTGACGACCCCCTGGAGCTGGTCCGGGACACGCTGGTCCGGCCGCCCGAGCCGGTGACGCGGCGGTGTCCCGGACTGCCGCCCCGGTTCGGCGAGATCATCATGCGGCTGCTGGAGAAGGACCCGGAACGCCGATATCAGAGCGCCGACGGGCTCGCCTACGACCTGGAGCGCTGCCGGACCGGCCCGGACGACGGGTGGGAGCTGGGCGAACGGGATTTCCCGGCCTTCCTCGCGCCGCCCGCCGAGCTGATCGGCCGGGAACGGGAGCTCGGCACGCTGACCGCCGCGCTCGACCGGGCGATGCTCGGCGAGACACCGGCGGTGCTGGTCAGCGGGCCGCCCGGGATCGGCAAGACCGCGCTGGTCCGGAGTCTGCGGCCGGCCGTGTCGGCGCGGGGCGGCTGGTTCGCCGACGGGCGGTTCGACCAGTTCCGGACCGGCACCGACACCGGCGGCATCACCCGGGCGCTGCGGGTGCTGACCCGGCTGCTGCTCGCCGCGCCGGAACCGGAGGTGGCCGACGCGGGGCGGCGGATCCGGGCCGCGCTCGGCGCCAACGTGGCCGTGGCCTGCGCGGCCGTGCCCGAGCTGGCCGACCTGCTCGGCGCCGGGTGCGGCCCGCCCGTCGGCGACCCGGTGACGGCCCGTGCCCGGGTCAGCGCCACCGCTGTCGCGCTGGTGCGGGCGCTCGCCGCGCGGCACCGGATCGTGTTCGTCCTCGACGACCTGCAGTGGGCGAGCGGCGGGTCGATGCAGGTCCTGGACGCGATCATGACGAGCGGGCCGATTCCGGGACTGCTGCTGGTGGTCACCTACCGGGACGGTCATCCGCCGGTGCGGGCGTCGGTCGACAGGTGGCGGCACGACGGCGTGGCCGACCCGGAGATCCGGCTCGGCGGCCTCGGCCCGGCCGCGACGACGGCGCTGGTCGCGGCGGTGCTGCGGATGCCGGCGGCGGACGCGACCGGGCTGAGCGCCCTGATCCGGCAGGGCAGCCAGGGCAGTCCCTACGCGACGATCGAGCTGCTCAACGCGCTGCGGGCGGACGGCCTGCTGCGATCGGCGGCCGGCGGCTGGCAGTGGGACACCGCGGAGGTACGGGCGTTCGTCTCCTCCCACCAGCTGTCCCAGCTGCCCGCCCGCCGCCTCGCGCAACAGGCCGCCGGGTGCCGCCGCCGGTACGCCGCCCTGGCCTGCCTCGGTGGCGAGATCAGCGTCGGGGCGCTGGCCGCCGCGACCGGCACCCCCGCGGACGAGCTGGACCGGCACGTGCGACGGGCCGTCGAGGACGGATTCGTGCTGCGGGCCGGGGACACCGTCCGGTTCCGGTACGACCTGGTGCTCCAGGCCGCCCGGGAATGCCTGCCCGACGCCGAGCGGCAGCAGCTGCAACTGGTCATGGCCCGCCGTCTGGCCACCGCCTTCCCGCAGGCGGCTGCCGAGCAGTACCTCGGCGCCGCGGCGTTGGTGGAGAGCCCGCAGGAGCGGCGGGAGGCGGCCGCCCTGCTGCACGCCGCGGCCCGCCGGACCATCCGGCTCACCAACTATCCGGTCGCCGTCGACCTGCTCGACGCGGCGGACCGGCTGCTCGACGGGGTCGGCGACGACTCCTCCCGCAACGCGGTGGCCGTGGACCGGCACCTCACCTACTACTGCCTCGGCCGGCTCGACGACGCCGGCCACGTCTACCGCGACCTGGCCGCACGATCACCCGACCTGGTCACCCTGACCGAGGCCACCGCGATCCAGATCAACGTCATGTCACAGCGCAACGAGATCCCCGCGGCGTACGGCCTGGGCCTGGACGTGCTGCGCCGGTGCGGCATCGTGCCCCCGGACGACCCCGAGCCGGCCGTCCGGCGGGAGGTCGCCGAGCTGCGGGACGGCCTCGGTGACCTGGAGCGGGCGGCCGAGACCACCGACCCGCTCGTGCTGGCGACCGGCCGGCTGATCAACCGGCTGCTCGTGCCCGCCTACCAGCTCGGGCCGATCGAGCACGCGTGGATGCTGCTCCAGGCGTACCGGCTGTGGCGCCGGGAAGGCGTGTGCGCGCCCGTGATCGGCGCGGCCGGGGCGCTGATCTGCGCGACCATCTCCCTCTTCGACGACTACCGCACCGGATACCGGATGAGCCGGCACGTCGTCGCCGCCGGCCGGGAGCACGGCTGGCCGGCCGAGACGGCGATCGCCCGCTACATGCACCTGTTCCTGGCCGCGCACTGGTTCGAGCCGCTGGAGGACATCGTCGAGGCCGGGCAGCAGACCCGCGACGACCTGGTCGCCGCCGGGGACGTGCAGGTGGCGGGACTGCTCAGCGTCCGGCTCGCCGCGGTGGTGCTGGAGACGGCCGACTCGCTGGACACCGTGGCCGAGGAGGTCGCCGCGGGTCTGGCCACCGCCGAGCGCACCGGCAACCGGATCGCCGTGTTCAGCCTCACCACCTTCCGGGATCTGGTACGGGCGGCGCGCGGCCAGGAGCCCCTCGAAGCCCTGCCGGTCCCCGGCTATCCGCCGGCGCTCGCCAGTCACCACGTCAGCCACGGGCTGCTGGCGCTCTTCGAACAGGACGACGCGGCCCTGGACCGCCACGCGGCCGCCGCCATGGAGCACTGCGAGGCGATCCGCGGCTTCTACTCGTCCGCCCTGGCCCGGGTGCTGCGCTGCCTGAGCCTCGCCACACGGCTGCGCAACGGCGACACCGGGGCCGCCGCGGAGCTGACCCTCGTCCGGGACTGGCTGGCCCGCCGCGCCGCCGACTCGCCCCGCAACTTCCGGCCGCTGCTGCACCTGGCCGACGCCGAACGGGCCTGGGCCCGGGACGACCCGGACACCGCGGCCCGGCACTTCGACGCCGGCCTGCACGAGGTCGCCGGGCGGCCGTGGCACCGGGCCGTGCTCGCCGAACGGGCCGCCCGCTTCCACCTGGAACGCGGGCTCACCCACACCGCGCACCGGCTGCTGGCCGAGGCCCGGGACACCTACCGCGACTGGGGCGCGACCGCCGCGGTGGGCCGGCTGGAGTCCCGCCACCCGTTCCTGCGGGCCACCGAGCCCGGCGGGCCCGGCAGCGGGGGCGCCGGCGCCGACCGGATCGACCTGACAGCCATCCTGCGGGCCGCGCGGGCGCTCAACTCGGCGACCTCGCTGGCCGGGCTGGAGGAGCAGGTCGGCGACGTGCTCAGCGCGATGACCGGGGCCACCCACGTGCGGCTGGCCGGGGCGGCCGGCGACCCGTTCGGGTCGGCGCTGCGCTACGTGCGGCGGACCCACCGGCCCCTGCTCGTGGCCGACGCCTGCGCGGACGACCGGTTCGCGCGGGACCCGTACCTCGCCCGGCGGGAGGTCTGCGCGCTGCTCGCCGTACCGGTCCCCAGCCGTGACAGCGACGGCGCCGTGCTGATCCTGGAGAACCACCGGCAGGCCGGCGTCTTCTCCACCGGCCGTCTGGAAGCGGTCCGCCTGATCGCCGGCCAGCTCGCCGTGGCTCTGGACAACGCGCTGCTCTACGACTCGCTGGAGGACACCGTCCGGGCTCGCACCGCCGACCTGGAGGCGGCCAACCGGCTCAAGGCCGACCTGATCGGCATGCTCGGCCACGAGATCAACAACCCGCTCGCGACGATCCTCGGCCACCTCGACCTGGCCCTCGACGAGGACGACCTGCCCGGACCGGCCCGCGACACCCTCAGCCGCGTCCACCGCACCACCCAGCGGCTCGCGAGCATCGTCCAGGAGGTCCTCGACCTGGTCAGCCTCGACGCCGGGCGGCTCACCGCCACGCCCGCGCCGGTCCCGCTCGCCGACCACATCGAGGCCGCGCTGACCGCGACCGCCACCGAACGGGTGCCGGTGTCCTGCCCGCGGGACCTGGTCGCGATGGTGCAGCCGAGCCACCTCGACCAGATCCTCACCAACCTGATCAGCAACGCCGCGAAGTACGGCGGCGGCGCCACCGAGGTCGTCGCCCGGCCCGGCGAGCCGGCCGTCACCATCGAGGTCCGCGACCGTGGGCCGGGCGTCCCGCCGGAGTTCCGGGGACGGCTCTTCGACCGGTTCGCCCGGGCCTCGTCGACCGCGGGCAAGGTCAGCGGCACCGGGCTGGGCCTCTACATCGTCCGGGAGCTGGCCCGCGCCAACCACGGCGACGTCGACTACCGCCCGGGCGAGCACGGCGGCTCGACCTTCATCGTCCGGCTGCCACCGCGCAAGATATACAGTTCCGCACATCCGGGGGAAACAGCGGGTTCCTAGCGTGACGGGCATGGCCGACACCATCCCCAGCAAACACCACGAGGACCTGGTCGAAGCCGCCGGCATGCCGGTCGGCAGCGGCGTCGTCAAATCGGATTACGACCCCCGGCTCACCAACAAGGATCTGGCGCCCCTACGGGAACAGCGGTGGGGCGCCTACAACATCTTCGCGTTCTGGATGTCCGACGTGCACAGCGTCGGCGGGTACGTCACGGCGGGCAGCCTGTTCGCGCTGGGGCTGTCCAGCTGGCAGGTGCTGATCTCGCTGGTCGTGGGCATCACGATCGTCTACTTCTTCTGCAATCTGGTGGCCAAGCCGTCGCAGGTGACGGGCGTGCCCTACCCGGTGATCAACCGGGTGGCGTTCGGGGTGCTCGGGGCGAACGTGCCGGCGATCATCCGCGGCTCGATCGCTGTCGCGTGGTACGGCATCCAGACGTACCTGGCCTCGGCCGCCCTGGACGTCGTGCTGCTGAAACTGTGGCCGGCACTGATGCCGTACGCCGATGTGGACCAGTACGGGTTCCTCGGCCTGCCACTGCTCGGCTGGTGCACGTACGCGCTGCTCTGGGTCCTGCAGGCGGCCGTCTTCTGGACCGGCATGGAGACCATCCGGAAGTTCATCGACTTCTGCGGCCCGGCCGTCTACGTGGTCATGTTCGTGCTCGCCGGCTACCTGATCGCCGACGCCGGCTGGGGCGCCATCGACCTCAACCTCGGCGAGGTCACGGTCACCGGCGTCGACGCGATCCCGGTGATGCTCGGCGCGATCGCCCTGGTCGTGTCGTACTTCTCCGGCCCGATGCTCAACTTCGGCGACTTCTCCCGCTACGGGAGATCCTTCACCGCGGTCAAGACCGGCAACTTCCTCGGCCTGCCGGTGAACTTCCTGATGTTCAGCATCCTGACCGTCGTCACCGCGAGCCTTACCGTGCCGGTGTTCGGAGAGCTGATCACCGATCCGGTGGCCACCGTGGCGCGGATCGACAGCACGTTCGCGATCGTGCTGGGCGCGCTCACCTTCACCATCGCCACGATCGGCATCAACATCGTCGCCAACTTCATCTCGCCGGCGTTCGACTTCTCCAACGTCAGCCCGCAGCGGATCTCCTGGCGCGCCGGCGGGATGATCGCCGCGGTCGGGTCGGTGCTGCTCACCCCGTGGAATCTCTACAACAACCCGGAGGTCATCCACTACACGCTGGAGACGCTGGGCGCCTTCATCGGCCCGCTCTTCGGGGTGCTGATCGCCGACTACTACCTGGTGCGCCGGCAGCGGGTGGACGTGGACGCGATGTTCACCATGTCGCCGAACGGCCGCTACTACTACAAACGCGGTTACCACCCGCCGGCGATCATCGCCACCGCGGTCGGCGCGGTCATCGCGGTGATCCCGGTGCTCGGCCAGATGACCGATGTCGCTCAGTACAGCTGGTTCATCGGCTGCGGCCTCGGCTTCCTGGTCTACCTCGGGCTCGTGCGCCGCTCCCCGGTGACGTCGCCGGCCACCCCGGTCAAGATCAGTTCCTGATGCGCATCCGGGTCATCAATCCCAACACCACGGCGTCGATGACCACGCTGATCGAGGCGAGCGCCCGGGCCGTCGCCGGCCCGGGCACCGTCGTCGAGGCGGTCACCCCGGCGATGGGCCCGGTCTCCATCGAGAGCCACTACGACGAGGCCCTTGCCGTGCCCGGCCTGCTCGCCGAGGTCATCGCGGGCGAGCGGGACGGCGTCGACGGGTACGTCATCGCCTGCTTCGGCGACCCCGGCCTCGACGCGGCGCGGGAGGTCGCAGCCGGTCCGGTGGTCGGCATAGCGGAGGCGGCGATGCATGCGGCGATGCTGGCCGGTCGCGGTTTCAGCGTCGTGACAACCCTCGGGCGTACGGCCGGACGCGCACACGATCTGGCGCAGCGCTACGTCGCGGCCGGAGGCTGCCGGGGTGTGCACGCCTGCGAGATCCCGGTGCTGGAGCTGGAGTCGGACCCGACGGTCCTGCCCCGGGTGGTCGATCTGGCCCGCGCCGCCCTGGAGTCGGACGGCTCGGACGTGATCGTGCTCGGCTGCGCCGGCATGGCAGCCCTCTGCGCCGACGTGTCGAAGCAGGTCGGCGTACCGGTCATCGACGGTGTGACCGCCGCGACGCTGCTGGTCCAGTCCCTGGTCACGCTGGGCGTGCACACCTCGAAGCGGGACGAGTACGCGCGTCCGGAGCCGAAGCGGTACACCGGCACGCTGGCGGCTTTCGGCACAACGTGAAACGGCGCCGCCACCGGCCCGGGGGCGTGGTGGCGGCGCCGGTCGTCACCTCAGGAGGCGAGCCACTTCCAGCCGGCCCAGGACCCGGACGCGCCGGACATGGTCGGCTTCTGGACGAGCTTGCCGGCGCCGTCACCCGCGTACAGCCGCAGGTTGTTCTGGCTGTCGATGACGGCGATGTCGGCCTTGCCGTCGCTGTCGAAGTCGCCACCGGTGAAGGACTGGTGGTTGACCCACGCGCCGGTGGCGCCGAACATGACCGGCTTCTGGACGAGCTTGCCGGTCCCGTCGCCCGCGTACAGCCGCATGCTGTTCTGGCTGTCGATGACGGCGATGTCGGCCTTGCCGTCGCTGTCGAAGTCGCCACCCGCGAGCGCCTTGTGGTTGACCCACGCCCCGGCAGCGCCGAACATGACCGGCTTCTGGACGAGCTTGCCGGCGCCGTCGCCCGCGTACAGCCGCATGCTGTTCTGGCTGTCGATGATCGCGATGTCGAGGAAGCTGTCGCCGTTGAAGTCGCCGGCGGTGAACGCGTGGTGGTTGGCCCACAGGCCGCCGGCCGGCCACATCAGGCCGGCGTTGGTGAGCTGACCGGTGCCGTCGCCGGTGTAGAGGCGCATGTTGTTCTGGCTGTCGATGATCGCGATGTCGTTGAAGCCGTCGCTGGTGAAGTCACCGGCGGTGAACGCGTGGCTGCCGGCCCATCGCCCGGTGCCGGGCCACATCAGGCCCTGCAGCGTGACCTTGCCGGCCCCGTCGCCGGTGTGGAGCACCATGTCGTCGGACGGGTTGATGCCCGCGATGTCGGCCTTGCCGTCGTCGTTGAAGTCCGTCCGCGGCCGCACCGCCACGGTCGCGGCGATCCAGCCGGCCGCGACGTCCAGCCGGGTCTCCACCGCGTCCCGCCGGGTGGCCGTCTCGCCGAGGCATCCGCCCTGGTACGACGCGGAGTGCACGGCGACCACCTCGACGCCGGTGGCGGTCTGCCGGATGGCCGGCCCGCCCGCGTCGCCCTTGCAGGTGGTGGGCGCGTCCGGTGTGGTGTTGGCGATCGCCAGGGTGCCCGCCTCCACGCCGGTGACCGCGACGGTGGCCTGGTGCAGCAGCCCCACCCAGGTGGAGTTGGTGCGGCCGTACCCGAGGATGGTCAGCGACTCGCCCGCGGCGACCGCGGTGGCGCCGATCCGCGGGACGGCGACGTCGGTCACCGGCACCGCGACGCGCGACAGCGCGAGGTTGAGCGTGGGGTGTGTCACCGAGCGGACGATCGTCCGGTCGTGGCCCGTCGACGTCGTCAGGTTCGCCTTGCCGATCTGGGCCTTGATCGGCCCCTCGGCGTTCGTGACGCAGTCCTTGGCCGTCAGGATCCAGTACGGCGAGACGAGCGTCCCGGTGCATCCGTGCGAGACGCCGTCGGTGAGATGCACCGCGAACCGGTGCTCGCCGTCGGCCACCGCGGAGCCGCCGGTGACGGCCGCGGACGGTGAGCCCGGAACCGTGGTGGCCGCGATCACCGCGACCAGAGCGACCGCTATCTGTGCGGACCTGCGCCTATTCAATGTCATCCCCGTTCAGTGATCGACACATTTGCTTATATGAGATCACTGCGTCGATGCGGGGCCGCGAGCGGTAGGCGGCCGGCTCCGCGGCGGGTAATCTGCCGCACCTTGGTCCGAGCCTCATGCAACCTCCGTGCGACGCCAGTCGTCAGGGAGGCGTGAGAGTGAAGGAGGGGCTCGTGTGAAGACCGAGCGTGATGAGCAATTCCATCAGTTCGTGGTCAGCCGGAGGGCCGCGCTGGTGCGTACCGCGACTCTGCTCACGGCGGGCGACGCCCATCTGGCCGAGGACCTCGTCCAGTCCACGCTGACGAAACTGTACGTCGCCTGGCCGGCGTTCCAGCGAGCCGACAACCCGGACGGGTACGTCCGGCGGACGCTGGTGAACGCGCTGACCGACGAACGGCGGCGGTGGTGGCGGCGGAGTGAACGATCGGTGGCCGAGGTTCCCGACCGGGTGGCGGCCGAACACATCACCGGTGACGTCTCGGACGGCCTGCGCGCGGCCCTCCGGGAGCTGCCACCGAAGATGCGGGCCGCTCTGGTGTTCCGCTACTTCTACGACCTCGACGTCGCCGACACCGCCGACGCCCTCGGGTGCTCCGAGGGAACGGTGAAGAGCCAGACCGCCCGGGCGCTCGACCGGCTCCGTACGGTTCTCGGCCCGAATCCCTCCCTAGCACTGCTGTGACCAGGAGAAACTGACATGACTAACCTTCAGGACGGGCTGGCGCGGATCGCCGGCCCGGCTGCTGAACCCACTCGGGAGCAGGTCGCCGCCGACCTGGCCCGCGGACAGAAGGCGCTGCGCCGGCGCCGTACCACGCAGGTTGTCGGAAGTTGTGCCTTCGCCGTGGCCGCGCTGGCCGCGGTGATCATCGCGACCACCGGGACCGGCGCGGCCCCGAAGACGCCGGAGGCACTCGACGACCGTCCGGCGACCGTCGCCCCGCAGTTCGCCGGCACCAAGCTCGTCGCCTACCAGGGCGCGCAGCCCAAGGGCTTCACCCTCGACAAGGTCCCGGACGGCTGGGAGCTGCAGGGCGCCGACGACTACGGCATCGTCATCGCCCCGAAGGGCTTCCAGGACAAGAACCCGAACAGCTTCGTCGGCAAGATCGTCGCCCAGCTCCAGGAGTTCGCGCCGAACGAGGAACTGGGGGGCAAGGAGGTGACGGTCGGCGGGAAGCCCGGCCTGCTCACCAAGATGATCGGCCAGACCGACGGCGGCGCCCTCTTCGTCAAGCTCGGCGAGGGCCGCTGGATGGTCATCCAGGTCTGGGACGGCCTGGGCTGGGGTGAGAAGGAGGTGCTGGAGTTCGCCTCCGGCATCCACGTCGACGAGAACGCCAAGATCACCCACGGCTGACCCCCGCCGTGGCGCGAAGGGGAGACCGGGACGAGGAAAGCGTCCCGGTCTCCCCGGTGAGAAAAGTACGTGCCACGCCCCGATGTGGGTAGGTGAACCCCCGCGTGACGATGGTCCCCGAGCCCAGCCAGGGCGGGAACGGGGGGAGCGCGATGACCGTCCAGCGTGTGGAAGGGCCGGCGACGGCGCAGCAGGAGTTCACCATCGAGGAGCTGAGCCGCCAGGTCGGCATGTCGCCGCGGAACATCCGGGCGCACCAGGCCCGCCGCATCCTCGCCCCACCGGTCCGGCGCGGCCGCACCGTCGTCTACCAGGAACACCACCTGCGCCGGCTGGAGACCATCCTGTCGCTGCAACGGCAGGGCTTCAACCTCACCGCGATCGAGGCGATGTTCGGGGTACGCCCCGGCCAGCCCCGCAGCGACACCCTCGGCCCGCTGATGCAGCGGCTCGCCGCGGAGTCCCCGGCCCTCGTCGACGCGCTCACCCGGCACGGCGTGGTCGCGTGGCGGGAGAACGGCGCCGTTCAGCTGGTCCGCCCACGGGCGCTGCGCGCGGCCCTGGAGCTGCACCGTTCCGGGCTCCCGGCCCGGCAGACCGTGCAGGTTCTGGTCGAGGTGCTGGACCGGATCGGCCGCCCGGTCGACGAGCTGCTGCGCGCGACCGGCGACCGGATCCTGTCGCTGCCCGGCGACCCGGCCCGGCCGCGTGCCGCCACCTGGGACGAGTGGAGCGACGCGGCCGAGCTGCTCGCGCAGGGCCTGATCGACCTGCTCACCGAGGCGTTCCGGGTGGTGGCCGAGAACCGCGGGCCGACGTCGGTGGTGGACATCGTGGGCCGCCGCTCGGGCCAGGGCACGGTGATGCTGGTGGAGACCGCCGCCGTGCTGGACCTGGGCTGATCACTCGTCCCCGGTCACCAGCTGCCGGCGGGCCAGCTGGAAGAACAGCCCGTCCTTCTGCGCCATCAGGGCTGTGAAGGTGCCCTGCTGCACGATCCGGCCCTTGTCCATCACGACGATCAGGTCGGCGTGCCGCACCGTGGACAGCCGGTGCGCGATCACCAGACGGGTGGCGCTGAGCTGCCGGGTGCTCTCGGTGACCCGCTCCTGGGTGCGGTTGTCGAGCGCGCTGGTCGCCTCGTCGAAGAAGATCATCCGCGGCCGGTGGATCAGCGCCCGGGCGATCAGGACGCGCTGCCGCTGGCCCACCGACAGGGTGCCGCCACCGTGCGGGACCATCGTCGCCACCCCCATCGGCAGGTGCGCGATGTCGTCGTCCAGGCCGGCCAGCCGGGCCGCCTCCAGGACCCGTTCCAGGCTGTACGAGGCCGCGCCGCACACGTTGTCGCGCAGCGTCCCGGCGAACAGCTGCCCGTCCTGCAGCACCACCCCGCACTGCCGGCGCACCGCCTGCAGATCCAGCTCGGCGAGATCCTGGTTGTCGTAGTAGACCGAGCCCTGTGCCGGCGACTCGAACCCGAGCAGCAGGCGCAGCAGCGTGGACTTGCCGCAGCCGCTCGGGCCGACGATCGCGACGAACGCGCCGGCCGGCACCCGCAGGGTCACGTCGTCGATCACCGCGGGCGCGTCCGGGCCGTACCCGAAGGTGACCTCCTGGAGGGTGATCTCGCCGCGCAGGTCGCCGGGGTCGGCCCGGTCCGGGGTCCGCTCCGGCACACCGGCCGTCACCACCCGCAGCTCGGCCAGGCGGGGCAGCGCGGCCAGCAGCTCGACACTGCCGGACACGATCACCAGCAGCGCGCCGACCAGCATGAGGAACGCGACGTCGAGGGCGAAGAAGTCGTCCGGGGCCAGGGTGCCGGCGAGCGGGCCGGCGAGGATCGTGAACAGCAGCAGCTGACCGGCGATCGGCAGCACCGTGGCGACCGCCCGCAACACGGCCTGCACACCGCGGACCCGGTTGAGGGTGCTCCGGGCGTACGCCGTCTGCTCGAACCACCGGGCGAACGCCCGCTGCTCGGCCCCCGCGAGTTTGATCTTCGAGATTCCGCTGATCAGCTGGTGCGCGCTCGACACCGCCCGGTGCTCGGCCGGCAACGCCCGCCGCTGCCGCACGATCACCACCCGGCCCAGCACGCCGACCAGCAGCAGCGCGGCCAGCGCCAGACCGGTCGAGGCCAGTCCGAGGGGCGGGCTCAGCACCCAGACGAGCGCCAGCATGGCGAGCGCGGTCAGCGACGAGGTGAGCAGCAGCAGGATCACCCCGGACAGCGCCTCCCGGGCGAACGTGACCCCGAGCAGCGTGTTGGCGAGCTCGCCGCTGCCGGTGTCCCGGAAGAACCGGACCGGCAGGCGCATCAGGCGATCCCAGAGGACCAGCTGCACCCCGTGCTCCACGCGGCCCTCGACCCGCAGCATCCGCAGATTCGTGGCCACGCCGACCAGCGCGGCCACCCCGCCACAGGCCACCAGCAGCAGCGCCGACCAGGTCAGGCCGGACATCGACACCCGCTCGGCGAGCGCGCCCAGCACCCGGCCGGTGACGATCGGGGCGGCCAGCGCCAGCGCCGCGACGACCACCCCGCAGCCGGCCAGCGCGGCCAGATCGGCGCCGCCGCCCGCGCCGCCCAGCCGGAACACCCCCGGAACCGACGCCTCGACCGGCAGCGGGCGCTGCACCTGCGTGGCGGTCCGGGACACCCCCGCGGCGGCGGCCCGGCCGGAGGCGAGCACCGCACCGGTCTCCGGATCGACCTCCCGGTACCGCCCGCGCCGGTGGACCAGGCACACCACCGTCGTCCCGCCGCCCTCGGCACGCCGGCCCAGCAGCGGGCCGAGATCCTGCTTCCACCAGCTCTCCGGCAGCTGCACGTCCCGCAGGTGCAGGGAGGAGCTGCGGGCCACCGCCCGGACCGCCTCGTCCAGGTCGGCCGGCTCGGCCCGGCGGCCGGCCGGCTCCACGATCGGCGGGCCGCCCGCTCCGGTGATCAGGCGCAACGCGGCCACCGCCCGCCCGAGACGCTCGCCGTCGACCGCCCGATCGGCGGTGACACGGGCGCCGACCAGACCGGACGCGATCCGGGTCGCGCGCGACACGGCCGCCCGGTTCGCCCTCTCCCGGGCGGTGAGCGACGTCAGCAGCGCCGCGTCGGCCGCCTCGCCCTGCCGTTCGACCAGGCGCAACAGGCGTACGGTCTGGTCGCGCACCGCCGTCCACAGCTCCCCGGACCGCAGCAGGTCGTCGCTGGAGCACGCCTCGACCGCGCCGCCGCGCTCCGGCCGTACCCAGTCGCGCCCGGCCAGCAGCACCGGCACGCCCTCCTCGAACGTCTCGTCCGGACCGCCGTCGTTGCGGACCAGCCGGCCGCCGGCGCCGCGGGCCCAGCACACCGCCGGAGTGCCGGTGAACACCGAGCCCGGGCCGGCCGCCTCCACCTGCCCGGCGTAGAGGGCACGCGCGTCGCGGGGCGGCTCCCGGTCGCCGCGCACCGCCCCGGCCAGCGCGGACAACGCCAGATCGACCGCCTCGGCGCCGTCCGCCGGTGCGGGCAGCCGGTCGAGACGCCCACCCGGCAGGGGTACGGCCAGCAGCCGCCACACCCCGGCCCCGGCCACGTCGGGAACCAGCCCGCCGACCGGGATCCGGGCCACGAAGTGCCGCCGCGACCGCGCGCCGCCGGCTCGCGTGCGGACCAGGAACAGGTCGCTCGGCGCGTCCACGACCAGCAGCGCGCCGTCCCCGGTGACCGTCTCGACCGTCATGCCACCCGCCCTCTCACTCGTCCCGGACCGGTCGCTTCTCCGGCGGCCCGCCCTCTCACTCGTCCCGGACCGGTCGCTTCTCCGGCGGCCCGCCCTCTCACTCGTCCCGGACCAGTCGCGCGTAGTGGCCGTCCCGCGCCACCAGCTCGTCGTGGGTGCCGCGCTCCACCTCCCGGCCGCCGTCCAGCACGACGATCAGGTCGCAGTCGCGGATCGTGGACAGCCGGTGCGCCACGATCAGGCAGGTGGCCCCGCGACGGCGCAGGTGATGGTCGATGGCCTGCTCGGTCTGCGCGTCCAGGGCGCTGGTCGCCTCGTCGAGGACCAGCAGGCGCGGGCGGCGGACCAGCGCCCGGGCGATCTCCAGGCGCTGCCGCTGCCCGCCGGAGAAGTTCCGGCCGCCCTCGTCGACCCGGGCGCCCAGACCACCCGGACGCGACAGCACGACGTCCAGCACAGCGGCGTCGGTGAGCGCGTCGACCACGTCGTCGTCCGGGATCGACGAGTCCCAGAGCGTCACGTTCTCCCGTACGGTGCCCTCGAAGAGAATCTGCTCCTGATCGACCATCGCCACGGTCGCCGCCCACAGGCCCGGGTCGATGACGTCGCGTTCCCGGCCGTCGACGGTGATCCGCCCCGACCACGGCCGGTAGAGGCCGGACACCAGCCGCCCGACCGTCGACTTGCCGCTGCCCGAGCGGCCCACCAGCGCCACCCGCGCGCCGGGCGGCAGGTCCAGGTCGAAGTCGCTGATCAGCGGCGCGGCGAGCGGGTTGTAGCCGAAGGTGAGCCCCTCGATGCGCAGGTGCCCGTCCAGCGGCTCCGGCGGATCCGTCGCGGCCGGATCGGGCGCCGGATAACGTTCCACGTCGCGCAGCCGGCTCAGGTCGGCGGACATCTCCTGCACCTGGGCGCCGACCGCGGTGAGCGCGGCGACCGGCCGGTTCATCGCCACCACCAGCGTCTGCATGCCGAGCACCACACCGATGCTGAGACTGCCGGCCAGGATCCGCGGGCCGCCCAGCCCGAGCAGGACCGCCGTGTTCAGGGTGGCCAGCAGCGCCGGCACCACCGACAGGATCGCGGTGGGCCGCCCGAGCCGCTGCTGATCGTTGGTGACCGCCGCGGCCCGCGAGCTGAACTGCTGGAAACTGTGCTGCTCGGCGCCGCCGGCCTTGACCGTCTCGATCATCTGGATGGTGGTGTGGACGGCGCTGAACAGTCTGCTGCGCTCGGCCTGCAGGCTCGCCACCGCGGTCGTGCGCAGCGCCGACACCCACCGCAGGGCCAGCACGTTCAGGCCGCACAGCAGCACCGAGACGGCGCCCAGCAGCGGGTCGTAGAGGCAGAGCAGGCCGCCGTACGCCACGACGAGCGCCACATCCACCAGGGTCAGCGTCAGCCGCCGGGTGACCACGTCGGCCACCACGTCGGTGCTGCGGAGCCGGCGGGTCAGGTCGGCGGCCTGCCGCTGGTCGAAGAACGCGGCGGGCAGGCGCATCAGCCGCCGGAACAACCGGGCCGCGGTGCTCAGCGCCATGGCGGTCTCGGCCCGTACCATCAGGCGCTCCTGCGCCAGCGCCGCGAGCAACGTCACCGCCGCCGCGCCGGTCATCGCGGCGAGCAGCCCGCCCAGCGCCCCGCTCCCGCCGAGCAGCACCTGGTCGACGAAGATCCGGACCACCGCCGGCATGGTCAGGCCGACCACCGCCATCACCAGGCCGAGCAGGATCGCCTGGACGGCCACCGCGCGCAGCCCCCGCCAGCGGGCGGCCAGCGCGGCCCAGGGCCGGAAGCGGGTCCCGCCGCGCCGGAACCGCTCCGGGTCCGGGCTCAGCGTCAGCACGATGCCGGTGTAGCCCTCGTCGAACTCCGCCCAGCTGATCGGGCGCGGGCCGGTCGCCGGGTCGTTCACCCGGACCGTGCGGCCCATCCCCTCCAGCACCAGGAAATGCTGGAACTTCCAGTAGACGATGGCCGGCAGCGGCACCGACGCGAGCTTGTCGATCTCCATCTGGAAGCCCTTGGCGGTCATCCCGTAGTGCCGGGCGCCCTTGAGCACCGTGGACGCGTTCGAGCCGTCCCGGCTCACGCCGCACCGCTCCCGCAGCTCCTCCAGCGGCACGTGCAGGCCGTGGTGGGCCAGGACGATGCCGAGCGACGCGGCCCCGCACTCGACCGCCTCCATCTGGATCAGCGTCGGCGTACGCACCCGCTTGCGGCGCGGCCGTTCCGGGGCCGCCCGGTCCAGGTCGATCACGGGCGCGCTCACCGGCCCAGCACCCAGTCGAGCGGCCGGTCCCGGCCCACCACGATCCGGCCGCCGACCTCGCTGATCGAGGTGAGCCGGAACGGCGGCGACGCCTTCGACCAGAGCAGGCCGGTCGGCGAGCGCGGGTCGGTGTGCAGCAGCACCACCACCCGGACCACGCTGCCGCCGGCCAGGAACGGCCGCACGTCCCGGCCCGAGCCGAGGAACGCCCGCAGCGAGTCCTCGGTCTCCGGGAACGCGCCGACCGTGCCGACCTCGCCCTGCAGGGTGCCGAAGACGGTGGTGGAGACAGCGGCCACGTCGACGTGCGCCGGCTGCCCCGCGGAGAGCGCCGGCGCGCTGGCGGCCGGCACGAACAGCACCGCCTGCAGCGCGTCGCCCGGGGCGTCCAGGCGCTCCAGCTCGGCGACCCGGGCCCCGCGCTCGACCACCTGGCCCTCGGCGATCAGCAGGCTCACCACGTACGCGTCCCACGGCGCCGGCACCGTGACGATCGGGCCCGAGTCGCCCTGGACGCTGTAGATCGGGGTGCCCTTGGCGACCGGCTCGTTGCGGTCCACCCACACCTTGACGACCCGGCCGGTCTCCGCGGCGTCGAAGTCCGACACCCCGTGCGGGTGGATCAGCACACCACCCGCGGTGACCTCCCGGTCCAGCGTCGCCGTCGTGGTCCACGCGCCGGTGGCCAGCACCGTCACCACCAGCGCGACGGTGAGCAGCCAGCTCGGCACGGTGGTCAGCCGGGCCACCTGGTCCAGGCTCTCCGGCTGCTCCAGGTGACGTAGCGCCTGCTTGCGGAACCTCATCGTGGCTCCCGGGGCGGCGCCGAGCCCAGCGCGAAGTCGGCGACCGCCGGCTCGGCGAGCGGGTCGACACCGGACAGCTCGGCGAACGCGGCCGAGTCGCCGGAGCCCAGCGCGCACGGCGCCAGCCCCATCGCGGTCGCCACCAGGTACATCAGCTCGGTCAGCACGCCGGAGTGCTTCAGGATCATCGGGTAGCCGATCCCCTCGTACTTCCACATCAGCCGGCCGACCCGGGCGGTGATCACCAGCAGCACCTGGGGCGGGCCGGCCATCGCGGCGGCGGCGCGGGCGTATCCGGCCATCCGTTCGGTGAGCGGCCCGGCCGGGGCCAGCAGGCGCAGCTGATGCGCGGTCCCGTCGTAGTGGTACAGCCCGGCCGGCAGCCCCGCACAGCTCAGCACCAGTGGATAGATCTCCAGCTCGTACAGCCCGCCGCCACCCGGGTACGGCCGGTGCCCCACCTCGATCCCGTCGTGCTGCCCGGCCGGACGGGTGGCCTGCACCCGGTACAGGAACTCGGCGAGCCGGTCCAGGGTGATCGGGCAGGCGTCGTCGTGGGCGCGGATCGACCGGCGGGCCCGGATCACGTCGGTCAGCGCCGGCTCGGCCGCGGCGACCGCGTCCAGATCGGGCTCCGGCAGGTCGATGGCCGGGGCGTCCGGGAAGGCGCGCCGCAGCGGCTCGGCGGGCAGCCGGTCCCGGAACCGGTAGGTCCCGCCGACCGGCAGCGCGTGCCGCCCGACCCGGGACCGGTGATGGACCTCCAGCTCGGCCGGCGACCAGAAGACGCCGGGCGCGGCCGGGGCGCCCGGCTCCTCCAGGATCCCGGCGCCGAGCAGCTCGTCGAGGACCCGGCCGGCCACCGGGGCGGACACCCCGAGCACCGCGGCCGCCCGGTCCACGTCACAGCCCTGGGCGGCGGCGGTCGCCAGCAGCCCGGCCACCCGCGGGTCGGGACAGCCGACGACGACGGCGTGTGCGGGGTTCAGCGCGGCGAGCACGTCACCGTCGGCGTCGATCCGGGCCAGGCGGGACATCCGATACCGTACGCCCGGCCGGTGCCGTGCCGGTGGCGGCAGCACCGACGCGCCCAGCCCCTGCGGGTCGATCTCCAGCAGCGGCCGGTTGCCGGCGGACAGGCGGCGGCGCAGCCAGGCGTGCGTGACCAGGCGGCGCAGCAGCACCTGGGCCCGCAGGATCCGGTTCTCGCCCTCGACCGTGGCGACCAGGTGCTGCACGGCGTCGTCGTCGAGCCATTCGTCGGCGAGCCGCAGCAGCATCGCCCGGCGGCCGAGCCCGAGCCGTTCCAGATGCAGCTGGAACCGCCCGTACCGGACGGTGATCGCGTCGCCGGCGCCGTTGCTCAGCGTGGTCCGCTCGCGGAAGCGGTACTCCTCCCGGACCGGCAGCCGGCGGATCGCGCCGGTCTCCGGTTCCGTCGGCACTGCGGTGGTCGATGGCACGGGCCCCTCCGGAACGATCAGAAGAAGACACTCAACGGGTTGATCGAGTCCTCGCCGGCGGCCAGGGGCGCCCGTCCGAGGGTGGCCGGCGTCGCCCAGAGCCGTCCCGGGCCGAGCCGCCGCCAGAAGTGCCGCAGCCCCGGCACGACCACCCGGGCCACCGCCAGCTCCAGCTCCGGGCGGGACTGGTCGGCCACGATCAGCTCCAGGCCGGCGGCCCGGCAGATGCCGACGGCGTCGGCCACCGCGTCCGCGGTGTCCGTCGCGGCGGGGACCGGGTGGCGTTCCGGCGTGACCGGCGCCTGATCCGGATCGGGCCGCAGCCACGGCTCGCCCGCGGTGGTGACGGTGGTCAGCCAGCGGGCGGTCTCCGGCTCGGCGCCGTGGTATCCGCCGTTCGCGCCGGCCACCGCGGCGGCCAGCGGAAGGAACTGGTTGAGCTCGCTCACCGCCCGGGTCAGCGCGACCGCGGCGCTCGGGTGCGCCCCGAAGCCGACCAGCACCTGACCGCCGTCGTCCCGGTCGCTGACCGCGGCGTACACCGGGATCGGCAGGTCCGCCGTGAGGTCCAGCGCCCACAGCCGCCGGCCGAGGACGGTGCGGTAGTGCCGCCGCACGGCGTCGATCCACGGGTCGCCGGCCGCGTCCAGGTCGACGCCGGGCAGGCGCGACCGGTGGTACCACCAGAGCGCCACGGCATCACGTTCGACGAGCTCGTAGAAGCCCTGCAGGATCGCCTCGCCGAGGGTGGCGCCGGCGGCACAGCCGTTGGAGTCGGCCGGGCCGAGCCGGTGCGCGTCCGGGTGGCCGTACCAGACGTAGGCGGCCGGCAGGTCGCACGGCCGGTCGTGGGTCAGCGACCAGCCGGTGGTCCAGTCCAGCTCGACGTCGTCGCCGATCGGCGCCGGGACATGGTGGAACAGCCCGGCCCGCGGATTGGTCAGGTCCCGTTCGGCGTGCTGACGGGCCGAGAAGTGCCGCAGCTCGGACAGCGGCACGGCCCGCTCCCGCCCCAGGTCCCGGTAGGCGGCCCGCCGGGTGGGCCGATCGCCCCGCCACACCCCGCAGTACCGCTCGATCGCCTCGCCGATCGCGCTGACCTTCGCCTGCGTCTCGGTGCGCCCCTTGCCGCCGCTGAGCCCGCGCAGATTGCCCCGCAGCCGCTCCGGCCCGCGGGCCTGGGCGAAGTTGTGCCCCGCGGTGTAGCCGAACATCACCCCGCCGCCGCTGTCGCCGCCGGTGGGCAGCAGCCGGGTCACCACCCCGAGGTACGGGCTGACCTGGCGCTCCAGCAGCCGGAGGGTCTCGGTGGGCGGCCGGGTACGGCTGCCGGTCCCGTCGTCGGCGGTGAGCGCCCCGGCCGCCACCGTCACCCGCGGCCCGTCCTCGCCGAGCCGGGCCGGGTCGCCGCACGCCGGGCACTGCGGCAGCCGGACCAGCGTGTGCCCGCCGGTGCTCAGGTCACGGGTGTCGAGCGAGACCATCCGCCCGGTCACCCGCGGCGAGCGCCCGGCGACGGCCAGCACCGGCAGCTCCGCGGCGAGCAGGCCGGCCAGGGCCGCGGTGGTCGCGTCCAGCGCCGCCCACGCCGGGCTCGGCCGATCGCGGTCGCCGCACTGCCCGACGACGAAGTTGATCACCTCTTCGTTGTCCGTCCAGCGCTGCCGCAGGCACTCCCAGCAGCCGGTCTCGCCGGGCCGGAAGTGCGGGCCGAGCAGCAGCACGTGCCCGTGCGGCCGGACCGTCAGCCAGGGCCGGCCGGCCGCCAGCAGGTCCTTGTTGAGCGCGGCCAGCCGGGGGTCGATCATCGAGCCGGGCGCGACCACGACGAGCGCGTCCGCGTCCCCGGACAGGCCCGGGGAGCCGACGGGACGGACGGTCACCGGCGGCCCCAGCTCGCCGAGGCGGGCGGCGAGCCCGTCGGCGGCGGGGGATCCGGCGTCGATCAGCAGCACCCGCCCGTCGCGCCGCCACCGCTCGGCCGGGTCCGGCGCCACCTCGCGGGCGTCCCACGCCGCGGCGGCGGCCCGCGGGGTGGCGCAGGGCCCGGCGGTCAGCAGGCCCAGCCCGTCCAGCCGGCGCAGAGCCCGGGCCAGGGCGCCGGCCGAGTGTCGTCCGACCAGCTCACCGACCACCTGGCCGAGCGCCCGGGTGCCGTCGAGCAGCGTCGCCAGCTCGGCCGCCACCGGGTCGTCGATCATCACGTTGCGGGTCTCGCCGACCACCACGAGATGGTCCCGGTAGGGCTCGGCGAGGCGGATCGGCAGGTAGTCGTGGCGGAAACGGGGACGGTACATCGATCTCACCTCGCAGCCGGGTAACGGCGATTCTCGGCCGGACGTCCCCGCCGTCTCCAGCGATGGCACCGATCCCGGCCGTGGTGGTCAGCCGGTGGCGCTGATCTCGGTGGCCGCGTCGGTGAGGCCCAGCACCGCGGCCGGCCCCGACTCCGGGACCCGGACCAGGAACGTCTCGACCCGGGAGACGGCGATGGTGTGGGCCTTCACGGCGGTGGTGCGGCCGGTGGCCAGCAGGTCGGGAGCCGGTGGCGCGAGGACCGCGTCGGCGCCGTCCCGGGTGGAGACGATGGTGTCGACCACGTTCAGGGTCAGGAAGCCGACCACCCCGTCGCCGGTCCTCGCCGCGCACGGCGCCCACTCCGACGCGGTCAGCCGCCGGTCGACGGTCATGGCGGCGGCCGTCATCTGCTGGGTGTAGATGGACCACCCGGCGGCCAGCTGGTCGTCGAGGACGGCGCTGCGGGCCAGGACCGTGGTGTCGGCCGCGCCGGCGATGCTGCGGCTGAAGACCTCCCCGGTCAGGGCGGTACGCCGCCCCGCGTCCAGCAGCTCGTCGGTCGGGTGCGCGGTCGCCTGCCGGAACGCCCCGGTCGCCGCCACCAGCTCGTCGGAGATCATCACGTGGTGGCTCAGCTGCCACCGCCCGTCGCCGGCGCGGGTGAAGTGGCCGACGTCGGCGCGCGGCCGGTCCTCTCCGTCGACGGCCATCTTCGCCGAGGCCACGAAACACGACCCGGACACCGCGAACACCGGCTCCTGATGCTTGAACCCGGGCAGCACCCGCTTGCTGAGGCGGGCCCGTTTCACCCCGGCCAGACTGTTCTGCAGGGCCGGCCCGGTCTCCCAGACGGCCAGCTTCTCGCCGTCGCCCGCCTGGGAGGCCGCCGAGTCGGCCGCGTCGAACTCGGCCAGCACCGCTGCCGGGTCGAACCCGGCGGCGCTCGGCCCGGCGGGCTCCGGGCGGGCCGCGGCCGGCTCGGCGCCCGGGTCCGCGCACCCGGCGACGGTCAGGAAGAGGACCGCCGGGATCACCATCCGCCCGAGCCCGCCACGCGTCCGGCTTGCCATATCGACCACCTGATCCTCGTCGTGCCTGTCCGGCGTCCTCCGCCGTGCCCCGAGTATTCGGCGAGGTTCCGGCGCCGGGCCGGGCACGGCACCGAACCGTGCCCCGGCGCGCGGCACCGTGGCACCGATCGATGCCGTGCTCTGCCGGGGCCCGGCTCCGCGCCGACGATGGGCGCATTCCACAGGCCCCGTGAGAGCGGAGACGAACACGATGGACCCGTCAGAACGCGCACTCTTCATCACCGCGTACGGCCGGCTGGTCGCCGGTGTGTGGTCGGAGCCGGACCAGGAGCGCCTGCTCACCGACGACCCGCACCGGCTGCTCGCGGAGCACGACCTGATCCTGCCGCCGCAGGTCCCGGTCGTGGTGGTCCGCGACGCGCAGCACGTGGACCCGGACATCGACGTGCAGATCCGCGCGTGGGAGGACGCCGTCGCCGCGGGCGGCCCGTTCCTGCTCTACGTGCCGGCCCTGGACGAGCTGGACGAGCAGGAGCTGTCCGAGCACGAGCTGGACAGCGTGGTCGCCGGGGTGGACCCGACCGGCGCCTGCTGCTGCCCCTGCTGCTGCACCTGATCCGGGCCGTGACATCGATCGGCTCCGTGGCCGGGGCGTCACGGCACCGTTCCGTGCCGTGACCGCCGCTTCCCTTGCCCCGGCCGTCCGGCCGTTCCTAGCGTCGGGGTCACGCCACCGCCGCTTTTCGGCCCCGGCATCACGGCCCCTTTCGGGCCGTCACCCCATTTCGCAGTAGTACCGGAAGGACGTGTGTCATGAGCGCCGAAGAGACCGACTTCTCCGAGTTCGACCGGGCGTACCAGGGCCTGCTGGCGAAGGTCTGGGGCGACGACGCGGCCCTGGCCGCCCTGCTCGCCGACCCGAAGCAGTTCGCCGTCGAGGCCGGCCTGCCGGTCGATCCGGCCGCGACCGTCACCGTCGACCGGAGCCAGCCGGAGGAACTGCTGACCCGCACCGAGATCCTGCAGGCCTTCCACGGCACCCCCGGGACGCACGTGCTGCGCGTCCCCGAGCACGCGCCGATCGACCTGAGCGAGCTGACCGACGAGGACCTCGAGCTGATCGCCGCCGGCATCAACGTCAACATCAACCTCTACCAGGCGAAGTAGCGGCCGGGCCGGCGCGGCGGGACGCCCGTCGCGCCGGCCGCACACCACCACCAGCCAGGGGAGGACACCCGTGCCGACGAGCGTCAACGACCACCCGACCCGGCCCGGCTCCTTCCGGGCAGCGCCGGCCGAACAGACCTGGGAACGGATCCGGCCGCTGCTGCCGGCCTTCGGCATCACCCGGGTCGCCGACATCACCGGCCTCGACGAGGTGGGGCTGCCGGTGCACGTGGCCTACCGGCCCACCGGCCGGACCCTGGCGGTCACCGTCGGCACCGGGCTCACCCCGGTCCAGTCCCGGGTCGCCGCCACCATGGAGAGCATCGAGGGCTGGCACGCCGAGAACCCGCGGCTCGACGTGGCCGTACGCGCTCCCGCCGCCGATCTCGACCTGGGCTACGACCCGCGCCGCCTGCACCTGGCCCCGCGTTCCCCGCTCACCGGCCGGACCGTGCTGGACTGGATCGCCGGCCGCGGGCTGCTGACCGGCCGGACCTACCTGGTCCCGTACGAGCTGGTCTACCTCGACTTCACCGTCGCGTCCGGTGACGCCGCGACACCGAACGACGTCCTCTTCACCCCCACCAGCAGCGGGCTGGCCACCGGCAACACCCGTGCCGAGGCGACCCTGCACGCGCTCCTCGAACTCGTCGAGCGGGACGCGATGACCCCGTTCGCGGTCTCCGGCCTCGCCGACCGCCACTACGTCGACCCGGACACCTGTGACGACCCGTCGACGGTGGCCGTGCTCGCGGCGATCCGCGGCTCGTCCAGCTGGGTGGAGGTGGTCGACCTGACCGGGCCGACCGGGCTGCCCTGCTACGGCGCGTCGATGTGGGACACCTCGATCCCGATGATCTTCGGTGGCTTCGGCTGCCACGTCGATCCCGGCCGGGCGGTCGGGCGGGCGCTCGCCGAGGCGGCCCAGTCCCGCCTCGTCACCGTCGGCGGGGCCCGCGACGACATCTCCGGTGAGGTCTACCTGCCCGCCGACCCGTACGCCGTACCCCCGCCCGTCGTTGATCTGCCCTTGCGGCCGGTGCGGCCGGCGGATCCCGCGATCGTGACCCTCGGCCAGGATCTGGAGGCTCTCGTGCAGCACGTCGCCGGACGCGTCCTGGAGCACACCGGCGCGGAGCCGTTCGTCGTCGACCTGACCCACCACGACATCGGCATCCCGGTGAGCCGGGTGATCGCGCCGGGCCTGCGCCTGGCCGACGACACCGCCCTGTCGCTGCGCCCGGGGGCCGGCCGTGACTGACTTCGTCTTCCTCGGCCCCAGCCTGCCCGCCGGCGAGGCGGCCGCGCTGCATCCCGCCGCCCGGATCCTGCCGCCGGTCGGGCACGGCGACCTGCTCCGCCTCGGCGCCGGCCCGGACGACCGGGTGCTGATCGTCGACGGCTTCTTCATGCACCGGCCGCCGGTCCGGCACCGGGAGATCCTGCTGCTGCTCGAACGCGGCGTCACCGTGGCCGGCAGCAGCAGCATGGGCGCCCTGCGCGCCGCCGAGCTCCACACCTACGGCATGCGTGGCGTCGGCGACGTCTTCGAGCTGTACCGGGACGGCGTCGTCACCGGTGATCACGAGGTCGCCGTCGTGCACGGGCTCGGCGAGGACGGCTACCGGTCGCTCAGCGAGCCTCTCGTCAACATCCGGATCGCGGTCCGCGCGGCGCTGCGGGCCCGCGCGATCGGCCCGGAGGAGGGCGAGCTGCTGCTGGCGGCCGCCGCGGAGATCCCGTTCCGGCTGCTCACCTGGCGGTCCCTGGCGCTGCGCGCGGGCGCCGCGATGGACCGCCTCCGGCCGTGGCTGCGCGATCACCCGATCGACGCGAAGGCCGACGACGCGCGGCGGCTGCTGCGGGCGGCCGCGTCCGGCGGCCCCGCGCTGCGCCCGGCCGGTCCCGGCGACACCCCGATCGAGCACGTGCACACCACCTACCTGGAGGGCTGGCGCTCCCGGTACGAGCAGAGCGACGACGTCACCGAGCGGGAGCTGCTGGTGGCGCTGCGGGTGCTGCACCCCGGGTTCGCGGCCCTGCACCGGGCGCGGGTGCTGGCCCGGTTCACCGGCGCCCGCCCGGACGATCCCGGCCTGGAGGAGCTGGCCCTGCGGACCGCCGACCGGCTGGGCCGGAGCGTGCCGGTCCCGGACGGCTCGTGGCTCACCCCGGACGAGGCGGATCTGCCGCCGGCCGAGGCGACGCTGCGGCTGCTGGTCCGCAGCCTGGGCGCGGCCGAGACCCGGCAGATCTCGCCCGCGATGGTGCCGCCCGAGCTGCGGCGCGATGACGTGCTGGCCACCGCCCGCCAGGCCGTCACGACGGCGAAGGCGATCCAGGCCAACCTCACCCGGCGGCAGGGGCGCCCGGCCCGGTTCCGGACCGAGGTCGTCGACGCGGTGCTGGCCGACCGCTGGGGCTGCGACCCGGCCGGGCTGACCGCGGCCGCCTGGGACCGCGGCTTCCGCGACCTGGACCAGCTCCGTGAGCTCGCCGGATTCCTCATCGGCTACCTGCGGGTGCTCCGGCCGCCGTGGTTCCCCCCGATCAAACCCCTCGAGGTGGTGCGCCGATGACCGGCAGCCCGAACGCGGCACTCATCTACCCGCCGCTGACCGACCCGACGTCCGGATACCACTCGCTGAACTACCTCGACTCCTACGCCCGGTCGGTCGGGCACGCGCCGGCCACCGTCATCGACGCCAACATCGAGGCGTTCCACCACTCCTACACACCGTCCGCGCTCGACTGGCTCGACCGGGCGCTGAGCCGGGCCCGGACCACCGCGGACCTCACCGCACGTGCCCGGCTCCTGCAGGCCGGGACCCCGGACCCGGAGGGGGTACGGGACGCGGTCGCCACCTTCCAGGACCCGCGGCGGTTCTACGACCTGGACGAGTACCACCGCGCGGTCGACGGGGTGTCGGCGTGGATGAACTGTCTCGGCGCGACCGGCATCCCGGGCCAGTTCCAGAACGGCTTCCAGCTGAACGCGCCGCACGAGATCGAGATCGGGTCGCTGCGGGCGCTCACCGACCCGGCGGTGCTGTCCCGGCTGAGCCGGCCGTTCGAGCCGTACTACCGCGAGTCGCTGCTGCCCCGCCTGCGGGCCGGGAACTTCGACCTGGTCGGGATCAGCATCACCTACCAGTGGCAGCTGCCGTTCGCGCTGTGGCTGGCCCGGCGGATCCGCGAGGAGCTGCCCGGCGTCTTCCTGATCGCCGGCGGCACCGAGGTCTCCGACTGCTACAAGAACCTGCGCGACCCCCGGCGCCTGTTCGAGCTGTTCGCCGACTTCGACGCGCTGGTGGTGGGGGAGGGCGAGAGCGCGTACACCGAGATCCTCGACGCCCTCGCCGCCGGAACAATTCCCACCAAGCACCCCAACGTGCGGCTGCATCCGCGGTACGGGGCGGTCCGCGCCCTGCCGATGCTGCACTACGAGAAGCTCGGCGAGCTGCCCACCCCCGACTTCGCCAACCTGCCGTGGGACAGCTACCTGAGCCCGACCCGGTTCGTCTACTACTCGCCGACCCGGGGCTGTTACTGGAACAAGTGCACGTTCTGCGACTACGGGCTGAACACCGACGGCCCGACCAGCCCGTGGCGGCAGGACACCGTGGACCGGATGATCCGCGACGTCGAGCAGCTGGCGACGTTCGCGCGGTTCGTCTACTTCTCGGTGGACGTGCTCGCCCCGGCCGCCATCCTGCGGTTCGCCGAGAAGGTCGTCGAGCGGGGCATCGACGTGCGCTGGGGCGCCGAGATCCGGCTCGAGAAGTACTGGTCCGACGAGCGGTGCGCGCTGCTCAAACGGGCCGGGTGCACGGCGATCTCGGTCGGTTTCGAGTCGGGCAACCAGCGGATCCTCGACCTCATCGACAAGGGCACCCGGCCGGCGCAGGTCCGCCAGACGATGTCCTCGATGCACCGGGCCGGGATCGGCGTACAGATCATGGGCTTCACCGGTTTTCCCACCGAGACCCTGGAGGAGGCCCGCGAGTCGGTGAGCTTCCTGCGGGACAACCGGGAGCTGTGGACCTTCGGCGGCCTCGGCGAGTTCGTGCTCACCCCGGGCGCCATCGTCGCCAAGCAGCCGGATCGGTTCGGGATCACCGACGTGCGGTCCATCGAGGGCGCCGACATCGACCGGACCCTGATGTTCGACGAACCGGTCACCCGCAAGGCCCGCGACGAGGTGATGGCCGACAAGCTCGGCCTCTACATGGGTGAGTACCCCCGGCCGTGGGTGAGCAGCACCGACACCCCGCACACGTTCTTCTACCACGACCGGTACGGCACCGGCGTCAGCGATCTGCTGGAACGCAGCGTGCGCCGCGGCCCGGACGACGAGGACCGCGAGTTCGTCCTCGACGGCGAACTGCTGGCCGATGTGGACCCCGAGGTGCTGGGCCGGGTCGCCGAGATCCAGGGTGGCGCGCCGGAGGAGCCGGGCGAGCGGGTGGCGTTCCGCCGGCGGGACGGGCGGATCCTGCTGCTGCCCCGCCGTACGCTGCCGTTCCTCAAGATCTTCACCGGCCCGGTGACGCTGGCCGCCGCCCGCCGCCGCGCCTGGATGCTGCCGTCCGCGGCCGCCGACCGGATCTGGGACTTCCTGATCGCACGCCGGGCGATCCGCCGCATTCCGGTCACCGGGGCGCCCGCCGACGGTAAACATACGTGCAACGCACCCATGCCCGGGCGTGCCGCCGCGTGACAGTGTCTGGTGCATCAGCCACAACACGGCGGGGCCGATCGGCCCGGGGGAGGCACCACCATGAACGAGAAGAAGAACGCACGGGGCCTGATGCGCCGGCTGCGGGTGGCCGTCGTCGTCGCGGTCGCCGCCGGTTTCGTGGCCGGCGCCGTGTCGACGGCCGCACCGGCTCAGGCGAACGGCGGCACCGGCTGCTGCATCGGCCTGCCGAACTGACCTCGCCGCGGACCCGTCGCCGCCGCCGGCCGTCCACCGGCGGCAACGATGGACATCTACGTCCGGTGAGCAATAAGCTACCGGCTGATGCCGACCTTCTGCGGACGCACCAGCCTGCTCTCGCAGATCGGCGACGCCCTGTCCCGCACCCGGCGGGGCGAGGGCGGCAGCCTCTTCCTGTGCGGTGAGAGCGGCGCCGGCCGGTCCCGGCTGCTCGCCGAGGTGGGGCGCCTCGCCCGGACCGACATGGTCGTGCTCCGCGGGCGGGCCAGCGGGATCACCCCGACCACACCGTTCCGCCCGCTCGCCGAGGCGCTGCTGCAGTTCACCCGGTCGGCGGGCACCCACGCCGCGGACGCGCTCGGGCCGTACCGCCTGGTCCTCGGCCGGCTCATCCCGGAGTGGCGGGATCCGGCCGTCGGCCCCGAGGAGCAGTCGCTGATCGTCCTCGCCGAGGGGGTGCTGCGGCTGCTGGCGCTGGCCGGCCGGGACCGCGGCTGCCTGCTCCTGCTCGACGACCTGCACGACGCCGACGCCGAGACCCTGACGATCGTCGACTACCTCGCCGACAACCTGGCCGACCAGCCGGTCACCATGGTCGCCGCACTGCTCGACCAGGAGGGCACCGCCCTCGACGTGGCCCGGTCGGCCGCCCAGCGCGGCGCCGCCGACCTGCTCCGGCTGCCCCGGCTCAGCCGCGACGAGCTGCGCGAGCTGATCGCCACCCGGCTGGAGTGCACGGCCGCCCGGGTCGGCGACGACCTGTTCGACCTGGTGTGGCAGCCCAGCGCCGGCAACCCGGCGCTGGCCGGCGAACTGCTCGACGGGCTGGTCGACGCCGGTCACCTGGTCACCGGGCCGGACGGCTGGCGGCTGGCCGGCCGCCCGCAGGCCGGCATCCCCGGGTCGCTGTCGCGCCGCCTGGCCCGCCGGCTGGAGGGCAGCCCGCCCGAGCTGCGCCGGCTGCTGCCCGCGGCGGCCGTCTTCGGGGAGCGGTTCCCGCTGGCCGCGCTGCCGGCGATGACCGGCCTCGGCGAGCACGACCTGACCTCCCAGCTGCACCACGGCCTGGCCGCCGAGCTGATCCAGCCGGTCGCCGACACCCCCGGGTGGTATGCGTTCCGTCATCCGGTCACCGCCGAGGCGCTGCTCGAGTCCCGTCCCGCCGGCCACACCGCGGACCTGGCCCGGCAGGCCGCCGAGACGGTGGAGAAGCTGCATCCCGGACTGCCCGGCACCCTCTGCCAGCTCGCCGCCCGGCTGCGCCGGCAGGCCGGTGACCACGACGCCGCCGGCCGCCACCTGATCGAGGCCGCGTCCCGGGCGCTCGCCGACGGCGCCGCGGCCTCCGCCGTCGACCTGCTCGACCAGGCCACCGGCATGACCACCGACCCGGCCCTGCGCGCCGACGCCGGTGAGCGCCTGGTCCAGGCGCTGGTCGAGGCCGGGCGGATCGACCGGGCCCTGCAGATGATGCCGGAGCTCGACGGCCTCGGCGGCGGGCTGAGCCGGCAGCGGCTCGCGGTCCTGCACACCCGGCTGGCGTGGGCGGCGGTCTTCGCGGCCCGGACCGCCGACGGGCTGGCCCAGGTCGCCGAGGCCCGCCGGCAGCTCGGCGCCGGCGCCACCCCGGCCGACCTCGCCGCCGTCGACGTGGTCGCCGCCCACCTGATCATCGAGCTGCCCGGCCCGGAGCAGGTCGGCAAGGCCGAGGAACTGGCCCGTCAGGCCGCCGCGGTCGCCGAGCGCCACGACCTGCCGGTGGTCGCCTGCCAGGCGTGGCAGCTGCTCGGCATGCTGGTCCGGCAGCGCAACACCGACGAGGCGACCGCCTGCCTGGAACACTCCCGGGAGCTGGCGGTACGGCACGGGCTGCGGCTGTGGGAGGTGCACGCCCTGGTCCGGCTCGGCAACGACGACGCCGCCCGGGACGGCAGCCTGCGCCGGCTGCGCCAGGTCCGCCGGGACGCCTGGTCGATCGGCGCGGTGACCGCCGCCCACCAGGCCGAGGCGAGCATCGCGCTGCAGGTCGCGCTGCAGGGCGGATACACCGAGGCGGAGGAGATCGTCGCGCAGACGCTGCCGGCCACCACCCGGCTCGAGATGGTCGAGACGGCCGGGCACCTGTGGCAGACCAGCGCCGTCGTCGCCGCCCACCAGGGCCAGCGACGGGAGATGGAGAGCCGGCTCGCCGAGCTGCGCCGCTACCGGCCGGACGCGCCGGTCGACGCCAAGGTGTACGGCCTGGCCCGGGTCTTCTGCTCGCTGCTGGAGGAGGACCGGCCCCGAGCCGCCGAGGAGATGGCCGCCGCGCTGCGAGCCGACGGCGGGAACCCGGCGCTGTCCCCGATCAACGGCCGCGCCGGACTGGACCTGCTGCTCCGGGCCGTCACCGGCGACCTGGACGGCCCGGGTGACCTCGACGACGGGTCGGCCGGGGTGCGCCGGCTGCGCTGGAACCGGCAGTTCGCGGAGATGGCCCGGGCCGTGCTGCTCGGGCGGCGCGGCGACCCGGCCGGAGCGGCGGCCGCGGCGGAGGAGGCGATCCGGGCCGCCGAGCCGTACCCTCTGGCCCGGCATCTGATCCTGCGGCTGGCGTCGGAGGCGGCGCTCACCGACGGCTGGGGCGACCCGGTCGGCTGGCTGCGCCGGGCCGAGGAGCACTTCCACGAGTCGGAGCACGCCGCGGTGGCCCGGGCGTGCCGTGCGTTGCTGCGCCAGGCCGGCGTCACGGTCGGCCAGCGCCGCGACGGTGTCGACAACATCCCGGCCGCGTTGCGGGCCCGCGGCGTCACCGTCCGTGAGTACGAGGTGCTCGACCTGATCGCCGCGCGCCTCGGCAACCAGGAGATCGCCAGCCGCCTGCACCTGTCGCCGCGGACGGTCGAGAAGCACGTGGCCCGGCTGATGGCGAAGACCGACCGCCCCGACCGGGCCGCCCTCCGCGATCTGGCCCGGACCCTGCGCCCCGGCTGAGCCGGGTCACCAGCCGCGGGCGCGCCACTCGGCGAGGGACGGGCGCTCGGCGCCGAGTGTCGAGTCCTTGCCGTGGCCCGGATAGAACCACGTGCCGTCACCGAACCGGCCGAAGACCCTGGACTCCAGATCGTCCATGATCCGGGCGTGGTCCTCGGGGGTGGTGGTCCGCCCGTGCCCGCCGGGGAAGAGGCTGTCGCCGGTGAACAGGTGCTCGCCCCGGTAGGACAGCACGATCGAGCCGGGCGTGTGCCCCACGATGTGGATCACGTCGAGGACGTGCCCGCCGACCTCGACGGTGTCGCCGCCGGACAGCGACCGGGTCACCACCGGGATCTCGCCCGCGTCGTCGGTGTGGGCCAGCGACTCGGCGCCGGTGACCTTCACCACCTCGGCCAGCGCCTGCCAGTGGTCGCCGTGCCGGTGCGTGGTCACCACGGTCCGCAGCCCGGCCGGGCCGATCAGGTCGAGCAGGGTGCCCGCGTCGTTGGCCGCGTCGATCAGCAGTTGCTCGCCACCGGCGCTGAGCAGGTAGGCGTTGTTGTCCATCGGGCCGACCGACACCTTCGTCAGGGTCAGGCCGCCACCCAGATCACGAACCGCGGGCTCGCCGCCGCGGACGACGTCACCGGTGTAGTCAGTGCTCACCCGACGACCCTATCCGGGCGCGCCGGAATTCGCTTTCGCGCGCGGTGACCACGGCCGTACCGTCGGTGCCAGACGCGACGATCAACCCGCGGAGGAGGTGAGGACCGTGCCGTACACCGTTTGCCGCGTCCCTTCACCCGGGGGCTCCGCCCTCTCGAGACCGTAAAGGGTTCCCATGTCGTACCACCTGTCCCAGCTGGGCTGGGACGAGCACTTCGCATCCCTGTATCACCGTTTCGACCGGGCCGACGCCACCCCGGGCCGGGTCCTGCGGACCGACCGTGGTGTCTGCACCGTGCTCACCACCGACGGCGTGACCAGGGCCACCCTGGGCGGCTCCGTCATGATCGATGTCGCCCGCGACCCCGCGCTGATGCCCTGTTCGGGTGACTGGGTGGTGCTGCGGCGGTGGCCGGATCGCCGTACCACTCTGGAGCTGGTCCTGCCCCGGCGGACCACGCTGATCCGGCGCACCGCCGACAAGGACGCGTCGGGCCAGGTGCTCGCCGCCAACATGAACACCGTCGCCGTCGTCGAGCCGATCCATCCCGAGCCGGACGACGCCCGGGTGGAGCGGCTGCTCGCCCTGGCCTGGGAGTCCGGCGCCGATCCGCTGCTCGTCCTCACCAAGACCGACACCACCCGAGATCCGGCCGCGATCGCCCGGCAGGTCGCCGCGCTCGCGCCGGGCGTGCCGGTGCTGCCGGTCAGCGTCCAGCGCGGCGCCGGCCTCGCCGAGCTGCGCGAGCACGTCGGGCCCGGGCGCACGCTGGCACTGCTGGGCCGGTCCGGCGCGGGCAAGTCGACGCTGGCGAACGCGCTGGCCGGCGCCACCGTCATGCCGGTGCAGGCGATCCGGGACGCCGACGGCAAGGGCCGGCACACCACGGCGTACCGCAATCTGGTCGTCCTGCCGGACGGCGGCGCGGTGATCGACACGCCGGGCATCCGGGGAGTGGGCCTGCTGGACACCGAAGGCGGCCTGGAGCGTGCCTTCGCCGACGTCATCGACCTGGCCGGCAGCTGCCGTTTCGACGACTGCCGGCACGACACCGAGCCGGGGTGCGCGGTGCAGGCCGCTCTCGCCGACGGTTCGCTCCCGCCGCGCCGCCTGGCCAGCTGGCGCAAACTCCGCCGCGAGGTCGAGGTGGAGAGCGGCCGCCGATCCGCGAGGCTGTCCCGTTCCCGCCGCATCCCCGCGCCGCCGAGTTCCCGTCTCCTGTAAACCCCTTTGTGGTACGGCCACGCGGGGTCCCGCGGCTGTCCGGGCGCGGGTGGCTGCCTGCTCCCGGCGGCCGGGCGGCCGCCGGGCTGCTGCGTGGTTCCCGGTACGGCTCTCACCGGTGTCCCGACCGCGCTGGGACACCGGCATCGGGGACGTGCGGCGTTCTGGCAGAATGCGGCCGGTGCGTGCGGCGGATGAGATGACCGATAAGCAGGCGGCCGAGGTCGCGGGGGACGCGGAGGAGGCGACTCCCGAGACTCCGGAGAAGCCCCGGGTCCGGTGGCGGTGGGCCGAGACCGGGCTGATGCTGGGGTTCCTGGCCCTGGGCGTGCTGGTGATGATCAAGCTGTGGATCGACCCGAACGGCCGGGTGCTCCAGGGCAACGACTCCGACCACGGCATCTTCCTGTTCATGCTGGCGCACGCCGAGCGGGTGGTGTTCGACGGCGGGCCGCTCTTCTACGAGAACCGGTTCAACGTCCCGTTCGGCGTGAACATGATGGCCAACACGTCCATCCTCGCCCTGGCCCTGCCGCTGGCGCCGATCACGCACTTCCTCGGCGGCGGCGTGACGGTCGTGCTGCTGATGACGCTCGGCCTGGCCGGCACCGCGGCGGCGTGGTATTGGGTGCTCTCCCGCCCGCTCGGCCGGACCCGGGTGGCCGCCGCGATCGGCGCCGCCTTCGCCGGTTTCGGGCCGGCCATGGTGTCGCACGCGAACGGCCACGTGAACTTCGTCAACAACTACGTGCTGCCGTTCATCGTGTGGCAGGTGCTGCGGCTGCGGGAGCCCGGCCGGGCGTGGCGCAGCGGCGTGATCCTCGGCCTGCTGATCGTCGTGCAGATCTTCATCAACGAGGAGGCGCTGCTCTTCGCGGCGCTGACGCTGGGCGTCTTCGCGGTCAGCTACGCGCTGATGGAGCGGGCCGAGACGAAGCGGGTGTGGAAGCGGTTCGTCGGCGGGCTCGCGGTGGCGGCGCTCACCTCGGGGGCGCTGGCCGCCTACCCGTTGTGGCGCCAGTTCTTCGGCAAGGGCACCTACCACGGGCAGCCGTTCGACCCGACCACCTACGTCATGGACGTGGCGTCGCTCGGGGCGTACGCGCGGAACTCGCTGTTCGGCATCGGCGCGATCACCCGCCGGCTGAGCGTGAGCGCCACCGAGGACAACACGTTCTGGGGCCCGTTCGGCCTCGTGATGATCATCGTGTCGATCGTGATCCTGTGGCGTAACTCGGCGATGCGGGCCACCGCGATCGCCGGCATGGTGCTGCTGGTCATGTCGCTCGGGCCCAAGATGCAGATCGCCGGGTTCCGGACCGACGTCCCGCTGCCGTTCGCGCTGATCAAGCACGTCCCGGTGATCGACCTGGTCAGTGTGAGCCGGTTCGCGATGGTGCCGTCGATGGTCGCCGGGATCCTGCTGGCGTTCGCCTACGACCGGGTCCGGGAGTCCCCGGAGAAGACCCGCCGCCGGTTCAAGATCGGGCTGGTGCTGGCCCTGGTGCCGCTGATCCCGCGGCCGCTGCCGGTGTTCGAGGGCACGCCGATGCCCGAGTTCATCACCGCGGGCATCTACAAGCAGTACGTGCCGGAGGGCCGCACCCTGATCACCGTCCCGATGCCGGAGGTGACGACCGGCCGGACCGGGCAGCGCTGGGCCACCCTCAACAACCTCGACTACGCGACGCCGCGCGGCTACTTCATGGGCCCGAAGGAGCCGCCGAAGGACGACACCGGATCGTGGTCCGCGCCACAGCGGTACACGTCGTGGATGTTCCGCAACGTCGGCCGTACGGGTGAGGTTCCGAAGATCACTCCTTGGCGCCGGGAGCAGGTCGCGGCCGACATGGCGTACTGGAAGGCCGCTGTCCTGGTGCTGGTGCCGGACGAGAAGCACAGCGCGGCGCTGCGAACCCTGCTGGTCGAGCTGTTCGGTCAGCCGGAGCTGGTGGGCGGTGTCGAGATCTGGAGGGTTAACTCGTAGGAGTGAGCAGGCCGGTGCGGGAAATTGTCGTACCCCGTAGCTAGAGTGTCTGCTCGACTCATACACCTGTACGGGTGCGATCCCGATCGAAGGGCTGGCCGTGGCCGACCGACTGACAATCCGTGGCGCTCGCGAGCACAACCTGCGTGACGTCAACCTCGACCTGCCCCGGGACGCCATGATCGTCTTCACCGGTCTCTCCGGGTCGGGCAAGTCCAGCCTCGCCTTCGACACGATCTTCGCCGAGGGGCAGCGGCGCTACGTCGAGTCCCTCTCGTCGTATGCGCGGCAGTTCCTCGGCCAGATGGACAAGCCGGACGTCGACTTCATCGAGGGCCTGTCCCCGGCGGTGTCGATCGACCAGAAGTCGACGAACCGCAACCCGCGGTCGACCGTCGGCACCATCACCGAGGTGTATGACTACCTGCGTCTCCTCTTCGCCCGGACCGGCATCCCGCACTGCCCGGTGTGCAAGGAGCGGATCAGCAAGCAGACGCCGCAGCAGATCGTCGACCGGGTGCTCGCGATGGACGAGGGCACCCGGTTCATGGTGCTCGCCCCGGTGGTCCGCGGCCGCAAGGGGGAGTATGTCGATCTCTTCGCCGAGCTGCAGGCCAAGGGCTACGCGCGGGCCCGGGTCAACGGGGTGGTGCACCCGCTCACCGAGCCGCCGAAGCTGAAGAAGCAGGAGAAGCACACCATCGAGGTGGTGATCGACCGGCTCAGCGTCAAGGCGTCGTCGAAACAGCGCCTCACCGACTCGGTCGAGGCCGCGCTCGGGCTGGCCGGCGGCATCGTCCTGCTCGACTTCGTGGACCTGCCGGAGGGCGACCCGGAGCGCGAGCGCCGCTTCTCCGAGCACCTGGCCTGCCCCAACGACCACCCGCTCGCCATCGAGGACCTGGAGCCCCGGGTCTTCTCCTTCAACGCGCCGTACGGCGCGTGCCCCGAGTGCTCCGGCCTCGGGACGAAGAAGGAGGTCGACCCGGAGCTGCTCGTCCCCGACGAGGAGAAGAGCCTGCGCGAGGGCGCGATCCAGCCGTGGGCCGGCGGCACCACCCAGGAGTATTTCCTGCGCCTGCTGGAGGCGCTGGCGAGCGCCGAGGGCTTCACCCTGGACACGCCGTGGCGGGCGCTGCCCAGCCGGGCGCAGAAGACCATCCTGTATGGCGCCGACGACCAGGTCCACGTGCGGTATCGGAACAAGTACGGGCGGGAGCGGTCCTACTACACCGGCTTCGAGGGCGTGGTGCAGTGGATCGAGCGGCGGCACAACGACACCGAGAGCGACTGGTCGCGCGAGAAGTACGAGGGGTACATGCGCGACGTGCCCTGCTCGGTCTGCGGCGGCGCCCGGCTCAAGCCCGAGGTGCTGGCCGTGACCGTGGCCGGGAAGAACATCGCCGAGGTCTGCAACCTGTCCGTCGGCGAGTGCGCCGAGCTGCTGGCCGGCATCGAGCTCGACGATCGGCAGAAGATGATCGCCGAGCGGGTGCTCAAGGAGATCAACGCCCGGCTGCGGTTCCTGGTCGACGTCGGCCTCGACTATCTGTCGCTGGACCGGGGCGCCGGCACCCTCTCCGGTGGCGAGGCGCAGCGCATCCGGCTGGCCACCCAGATCGGCTCCGGCTTGGTCGGCGTGCTCTACGTGCTGGACGAGCCGTCGATCGGCCTGCACCAGCGCGACAACCACCGGCTGATCGAGACCCTGGTGCGGCTGCGCAACCTGGGCAACACGCTGATCGTGGTGGAGCACGACGAGGACACCATCCGGACGGCCGACTGGATCGTCGACATCGGCCCGGGCGCCGGCGAGCACGGCGGTCACATCGTGCACAGCGGGACGGTCGAGGGGCTGCTGGCCAACGAGCAGTCGCCGACCGGGGCGTACCTGTCCGGCCGCAAGTCGATCCCGGTGCCGGCCACCCGCCGCCCGCAGACCCCCGGCCGTGAGGTGGTGGTGCACGGCGCCCGCGAGCACAACCTGCGCAACCTGACCGTGCCGTTCCCGCTGGGCCAGTTCATCGCGGTCACCGGGGTCAGCGGCTCCGGCAAGTCGACGCTGGTCAACGACATCCTGCACACCGTGATGGCGAACCAGATCAACGGCGCGCGGCAGGTGCCCGGCCGGCACACCCGGGTGACCGGGCTGGAGCACGTGGACAAGGTCGTCGGGGTGGACCAGTCGCCGATCGGGCGTACCCCGCGGTCCAACCCGGCCACCTACACCGGTGTCTTCGACCACATCCGCAAGCTGTTCGCCGAGACGACCGAGGCCAAGGTCCGGGGGTACGGTCCGGGCCGGTTCTCGTTCAACGTCAAGGGCGGCCGCTGCGAGAACTGTTCGGGCGACGGCACCATCAAGATCGAGATGAACTTCCTGCCGGACGTCTACGTCCCGTGCGAGGTGTGCAAGGGCGCCCGGTACAACCGGGAGACCCTGGAGGTGCACTACAAGGGCAAGACCATCTCGGAGATCCTGAACATGCCGATCGAGGAGGCCGCCGAGTTCTTCTCGGCCCTGCCGTCGATCCACCGGCACCTGCGCACCCTGGTCGAGGTCGGCCTGGGTTACGTGCGGCTGGGCCAGCCCGCCACGACCCTGTCCGGCGGTGAGGCGCAGCGTGTGAAGCTCGCCTCCGAGCTGCAGAAACGCTCCACCGGGCGGACCGTCTACGTCCTCGACGAGCCGACCACCGGCCTGCACTTCGAGGACATCCGCAAGCTGCTGCTGGTGCTCAACGGCCTGGTCGACAAGGGCAACACGGTGATCACCATCGAGCACAACCTCGACGTGATCAAGTCGGCGGACTGGCTGATCGACATGGGCCCGGAGGGCGGCAGCAAGGGCGGCCTGGTGCTGGCGGCCGGGCGGCCCGAGGAGCTGGCCGAGGTGGCGGAGAGCCACACCGGGCAGTTCCTGCGGCACATGCTCGGCCTCTCCGGCGAGCCGGGCGGGGCGAAGGACGCGGTCGGGCGGGCCGCGAAGGCGAACGGCGCCACCACCTCGCGGCCCCGGGCCACCCGGTCCCGGGCGAAGGCGAGCGCCTGATTTAGAAAGTTCTTAGACGACTCTCAGCAAGGGCACCCGGTTGATCTTCTAAGGTCGCCGGGTGCCCCGCCGTTCGGCTCACTCCGGCAAAAGGGTCGGCCGAACGCGGAGGAAGCGGGAGAATCTCCGCTTGGCACGTTGAACTGATCGTGGACCCCGATCCGTATTCCGGGGCGACTCCGCGTGACATTGGCGGCAGAAGACAGGTAGTGGAGGGCGACAAATGACTGACGTGCAGCCGAGGACCGACGCCGAGATCCAGCAGGACCGTACGGGCACCGCCTCGACACGACGCGTCGTTCTGATGGGCGCCGGCGGCATCGGCGTGGCCGCGGCGCTGGCGGCCTGCGGCACGGACTCCAGCGGCACCAACCCGAACGGCACCGACTTCAACAACAACCCGGTCCCGGCGGGCAGCGAGGGCACCACGACCGGCGGCACCGGCACGGGCAACGGCGCGGCCGGCGGCACGGTCCTGGTCGCCGCGTCGAAGGTGGCCGTGGGCAACGGTGTGATCCTCGACGACCTGGTGGTCACGCAGCCCGCCGAGGGCACCTTCAAGGCGTTCAGCAACGTCTGCACCCACCAGCAGTGCAAGGTGACCGAGATCAAGGACGGCTCGATCATCTGCAAGTGCCACAACAGCCAGTTCTCCATCGAGGACGGCGCGCCCACCTCGGGGCCGGCCAAGACGCCGCTCGCCGCGACCGAGGTCAAGCTCGAGGGCGACGACATCGTCACCGCCTGACCAACCGCAGGCCCGGGCCGTGGCGGCGGCACCGGGCCTCCGGCCGGGCAATTCTGTCAGTCCCACCAACTAGTGTGGGGGATGTGCCAGACCCGTCCACCTATCGTCCGGCTCCCGGTACCATCCCCGATGCCCCGGGCGTCTACCGCTTCCGTGACCCGGCCGGCCGGGTGATCTATGTCGGCAAGGCGAAAAGCCTGCGTAACCGGCTCAATTCGTATTTCGCCGACGTCTGGTCGCTGCACGCGCGCACCCAGCAGATGGTCACCACCGCCGCCAGTGTCGACTGGGTCACCGTCGGCACCGAGGTCGAGGCGCTGCAGCTGGAGTTCTCCTGGATCAAGGAGTTCGACCCGCGCTTCAACGTGAAGTATCGCGATGACAAGTCGTATCCGTTCCTCGCCGTCACCCTCGACGAGGAGTTCCCCCGCCTGCAGGTGATGCGCGGCGCCAAGCGCAAGGGCGTCCGCTATTTCGGCCCGTATTCGCACGCCTGGGCGATCCGCGAGACCCTCGACCTGCTGCTGCGGGTCTTCCCCGCCCGCACGTGCTCGGCCGGCGTCTTCAAGCGGGCCCACCAGATCGGCCGGCCCTGCCTGCTCGGCGACATCGGCAAGTGCTCGGCCCCGTGTGTCGGCCGGGTCAGCGCCGACGAGCACCGGGCGATCGTCGACGACTTCTGCGACTTCATGGCCGGCCGCACCGACCTGTTCCTCAAGCGGGTCGAGCGGGAGATGCTGCAGGCCTCCGAGGAGCTGGAGTTCGAGCGCGCGGCGCGGCTGCGGGACGACCTGATGGCCCTGCGCCGCGCTCTGGAGAAGCAGACCGTCGTGCTCGGCGACGGCACCGACGCCGACATCGTGGCCTTCGCGGAGGACCCGCTGGAGGCCGCCGTCCAGGTGTTCCACGTGCGCGGCGGCCGGGTCCGCGGCCAGCGCGGCTGGGTGGTGGAGAAGGTGGAGGACCTGACCACCGGCGACCTGGTCCACCACTTCTGCACACAGATGTATGGCGAGGAGCACGGCGAGAACGACGTGCCCCGCGAGCTGCTGGTCCCGGCCCTGCCCGACGACACCGAGGCGCTCGCCGACTGGCTCTCCGAGCACCGCGGCAGCCGGGTCAGCCTGCGCGTCCCGCAGCGTGGCGACAAGAAATCGCTGATGGAGACGGTGGCGCGCAACGCGGCCGAGGTGCTCCAGCGGCACAAGCTGCGCCGGGCCGGTGACCTCACGACCCGTAACAAGGCACTCGAGGAGATCGCCGAGGCGCTCGGCATGGAGGGTGTGCCGCTGCGCATCGAGTGCTTCGACGTGTCGCAGATCCAGGGCACCGACGTGGTCGCCTCGATGGTGGTCTTCGAGGACGGGCTGGAGCGCAAGAGCGAGTATCGGCGTTTCATCGTCCGCGGCAACCCGGACGGCAGCGGCATGGACGACCTGTCCGCGATGAGCGAGGTGATGCGGCGGCGGTTCGCCCGGTTCAAGGCCCTGTCACGGCCGGACGAGAGCGGGGCGGAGAGCGGGGCGGAGGCGGAGCCCGGGGCCGAGACTCCGGGGGAGCTGCCCGGCATCGATCCGCTGACCGGCAAGGCGCGGCGTTTCGCGTACCCTCCGCAGCTGATCGTGGTCGACGGTGGCCAGCCCCAGGTGAACGCGGTGGCCGCGGTCCTGGCCGAGATGGGCGTCACCGATGTGGCGCTGTGCGGCCTGGCCAAGCGGCTGGAGGAAGTGTGGCTGCCGGCCGACGACTTCCCGGTCATCCTGCCGCGCACCTCGGAGGCGCTCTACCTGCTGCAGCGGGTGCGTGACGAGGCTCACCGGTTCGCCATCACCTTCCACCGGCAGCGCCGGTCCAAGCGGATGACCGAGTCCGCGCTGGACGAGGTGGCCGGTCTGGGCGAGGTCCGCCGCAAGGCCCTGCTGCGTCATTTCGGGTCGCTGAAACGGGTGGCCGCCGCGACACCGGAGGAGATCGCCGCGGTTCCCGGCATCGGGCTGAAGACGGCGGAATCCGTGCTGGCCGCGCTGCGTTCACCCGAGACGGGGAAGACTGCGGGGCGCTGACCTCCCGGCGGCCTACCATGTTGTGTCCGCCGAATCAGCGCGGGCGTGATGACGCAGGAGGCGTGGTGACCGAAGCGATGCCGGATCTCGGGCCCGACGAGGTGCTGGAGCCCGACGAGGCGGGGACCGATCTGGTGGTGGTGACCGGTCTGTCCGGCGGTGGCCGCAGCACGGTGGCGCGGGCGCTGGAAAATGTCGGCTTCTACGTGGTGGACAACCTGCCCCAGGCCCTGATGCTGGAGATGGCCGAGCTGGCCTTCGCGGCCGGGGGCGCCGCTCGGCGTACGGCCATGGTGCTCGATGTGCGCAGCCGGGCCTTCTCCACCGACCTGGCCGGCGCGGTGCGCGCGCTGAAGGAGCGTGGCTTCTCGCCGCGCGTGGTGTTCGTGGACGCCGACGACGAGGTGCTGATCCGGCGTTTCGAGTCGGTGCGGCGCTCGCACCCGCTGCAGGGCGACGGGCGGCTGGCCGACGGCATCGCCGCCGAGCGCAAACTCCTCGCGGAGGCCCGTGAGCAGTCCGATGTGATCATCGACACCAGTCACCTGAACGTGAATCAGCTGCGCCGCCGGGTCGAGGAGCTGTTCGGCGGGGAGGATTCGCGCCGTCTGCGGATCACCGTGCTCTCCTTCGGCTTCAAGTACGGCCTGCCGCCCGACGCCGACTACGTGCTGGACGCGCGGTTCCTGCCCAACCCGTTCTGGGTGCCGGAGCTGCGCGAGCACACCGGCCTGGAGGAGGGCGTGAGCAGCTATGTCCTCGGCCAGGAGGGCGCCACCGACTTCGTCGCCACCTACGCCGGCCTGATCGCCGCCACCGCTCCCGGGTTCGAGCGGGAGGGCAAGCGCTATCTGACCGTGGCGATCGGCTGCACCGGCGGCAAGCACCGCAGCGTGGCGATCGCGGAGGAGCTCACCTCGCGGCTGTCCGGCATGCGCCTGTCCGCGCACACCTCGCACCGTGACCTGGGGCGCGAGTGACGGCGATCCGGGTGGTCGCCTTCGGCGGCGGACACGGGCTGGGCGCGTCGCTGCGCGCCCTGCGGCACAGCGCGCGCGACCTCGACCTGGAGATCACCGCGATCGTCACGGTCGGTGACGACGGCGGATCCAGCGGCCGGCTGCGGGTCGAGCGGGACGCGCTGCTGCCCCCGGGCGACCTGCGGCAGGCGCTCGCGGCGCTGGCCGACGACCATCCCACCCACCGGCTCACCGCACGCCTCATGCAGCACCGGTTCGCCGCCATGTCGATGGCGGTGCCGACGCCCGCCGAGGGCCGTGGCCCCCGGATCGAGCGGCGCGCCGACCGCAGCGAGGACACCCTGGCCGGGCACGCGGTCGGCAACCTGCTGCTGCTCGGGCTGATCGAGATGCTCGGCGACCCGGTGGCCGCGCTGGACCACGCCGCCGAGATGGTCGGCGCGCGCGGCCGGGTGCTGCCGATGGCCCGGCACGCGGTCGGCATCGAGGCCGACGTGGTGGCGGCCGACGGCAGCCACGTGACCATCGCCGGCCAGCACTCGGTGGCGGTCGCCGACGGCCGGGTGACGTCGCTGCGGCTGGTGCCCCGGGACCCGCCGGTGTGCCCCGAGGTGATCGACGCGGTCCGTGCCGCCGACTGGCTGATCTTCGGGCCCGGCAGCTGGTATACGAGCGTCCTCCCGCACCTGCTGGTCCCCGCGCTGGCCGCGGCGATCGTGGCGAGCCCGGCGCGCCGGCTGGTCACCCTCAACCTGAGCCCGGACCGGGAGACGGCGGGGCTGTCCACCGCTGATCATCTGGCGGCGCTCCACTGGTACCTTCCACAGCTCCGGGTCGACACGGTTCTCGCCGACGCGAAGTGGGTGGGCGAGCCCGAGCCGGTCCGGGCGGCCGCTCACGATCTGGGCGCGGATCTCGTTCTGGTGCCCGTGGCCGTTGCGGACGGGAGCCCACGGCATGATCCTGAGTCATTGGGCGCGGCCCTGGTGCCAGTATTGGGCGCCACTCGTTGATTACAGACGTAGTGCGGACACACACCGTTCAAGATCCGGCGCATGAGGTGACAACACGATGGCGATGACGGCAGCGGTCAAGGACGAGCTGAGCCGGGTCGACGTGCCCAAGCCCTGTTGCCGCCGGGCGGAGATGGCGGCGCTGCTGCGTTTCGCCGGAGGGCTGCACATCGTCTCCGGCCGGGTGGTCGTCGAGGCCGAGCTGGACACCGGCGCGGTGGCCCGGCGGCTGCGGCGGGAGATCGCCGACGTCTACGGCTACCCCAGCGAGGTGCACGTGCTGGCCTCCGGCGGCCTGCGCAAGGGCAGCCACTACATCGTCCGGATCGTCAAGGACGGCGAGGTGCTGGCCCGCCAGACCGGCCTGCTCGACGTGCGCGGCCGTCCGGTCCGGGGCCTGCCCCAGCACGTGGTGAGCGGCAACGTGTGCTGCTCGGTGGCGGCGTGGCGGGGCGCCTTCATGGCGCACGGCTCGCTCACCGAGCCGGGCCGCTCCAGCGCCCTGGAGATCACCTGCCCGGGGCCGGAGGCGGCGCTGGCGCTGCGCGGCGCGGCGCGGCGGATCGGCATCACCGCGAAGGACCGCGAGGTGCGCGGCGTCGACCGGGTGGTGATCAAGGACGGCGACGCGATCGCCGCGCTGCTCACCCGGGTCGGCGCGCATTCCAGCGTCCTGGCCTGGGAGGAGCGGAGGGTACGCCGTGAGGTGCGCGCCACCGCGAACCGGCTGGCCAACTTCGACGACGCGAACCTGCGGCGCTCGGCCCGCGCGGCGGTCGCGGCCGCGGCCCGGGTCACCCGCGCGCTGGAGATCCTCTCCGAGGACGCGCCGAACCATCTGACGTCGGCCGGCCGCCTGCGCCTGGAGCATCGTCAGGCCTCGCTGGAGGAGCTGGGCGCCCTGGCCGACCCGCCGCTGACCAAGGACGCGATCGCCGGCCGGATCCGGCGGCTGCTGGCGCTGGCCGACAAGCGGGCCCGTGATCTCGGGATCCCGGACACCGAGGCCGCCGTGACCCCGGAGATGATGGCCTGCTGACAAGTGATGCCGGTCACCCCGATCGAGGGACCTTTGGTCCTTATCGGCCGGGGCCAGGGGGACGAGGCTGAAGACGTCAACCGGTAACGCCGCCGTGATCCTTTAGGTAACGTTCAGGTCGCGCCCCGCCGCTTCGTGGGCGTACGGCCTCGGATAGTGTCACGGGTGACGGCGACGGTGCCGGCAGTCCGGTCGAGCCCCCCGTCATCGCAATTCTGGGCGCGGCGGCCGGACGCCTTGTGTCGGCCGTCCCTAACGGTCGGCATGCAGACCCCTCCGCCGGTCGCAGAATCCGGCGGACCGAAACGAGGAGACCACCTGTGACCATCCGGGTTGGCATCAACGGCTTCGGCCGTATCGGTCGTAACTTCTTCCGGGCGGTTCTCGCCTCCGGCGCCGACATCGAGATCGTCGGCGTGAACGACCTGACCGACAACGCCACGCTGGCTCACCTGCTGAAGTACGACAGCATCCTGGGCCGCCTGGGCCACGAGGTGAAGGCGTCCGCCGACGAGATCAGCGTCGGTGGCAAGTCGTTCAAGGCGTTCGCCGAGCGCGACCCGAACAACCTGCCCTGGGGCGACCTGGGCGCCGACGTCGTCATCGAGTCGACCGGCTTCTTCACCGACGCCACCAAGGCCAAGGCCCACGTGGACAAGGGCGCCAAGAAGGTCATCATCTCGGCTCCGGCCAAGAACGAGGACATCACGATCGTGATGGGTGTGAACGACGGCCTGTACGACGCCGCCAAGCACACCGTCATCTCGAACGCGTCGTGCACCACCAACTGCCTCGCCCCGATGGCGAAGGTCCTGAACGACACGATCGGGATCGAAAAGGGTCTGATGACCACGATCCACGCCTACACCCAGGACCAGAACCTCCAGGACGGCCCGCACAGCGACCTCCGTCGCGCCCGCGCCGCCGCGCTGAACATCGTCCCCACCTCGACCGGCGCCGCCAAGGCCGTCAGCCTGGTGCTGCCGGAGCTCAAGGGCAAGCTGGACGGCTTCGCGCTGCGGGTGCCGATCCCCACCGGCTCGGCCACCGACCTGACCTTCACCGCCGCCCGTGACACCACGGTCGAGGAGGTCAACGCCGCGATCAAGGCCGCCGCCGAGGGCCCGCTCAAGGGCATCCTGGTCTACACCGAGGACGCGATCGTGTCGGCCGACATCGTCACCGACCCGGCCTCCTGCATCTTCGACGCCGGCCTCACCAAGGTCATCGGCGGCAACCAGGTCAAGGTCGTCGGCTGGTACGACAACGAGTGGGGCTACTCGAACCGTCTCGTCGACCTGGTCAAGCTCGTCGGGGCCTGATCTTCACCATGAAGACTCTCGACGACCTGCTCGGCGAGGGTGTCTCGGGTCGGCGCGTGTTCGTGCGCGCCGACCTGAACGTCCCGTTCGACAAAGCCAACCCGGGCGTCATCAGCGACGACGGCCGCGCCCGCGCGGTCCTGCCGACGCTGATCGCCCTGCGTGACGCGGGCGCCCGCGTGATCGTGGCGTCCCACCTGGGCCGCCCGAAGGGCGCGCCGGACCCCAAGTTCACTCTGGCCCCGGTGGCGACCCGTCTCGGCGAGCTGCTCGGCTCGTCGGTGGTCTTCGCTTCCGACACCGTCGGCGACGACGCCCGGGCCAAGGTCGAGGCGCTCGCCGACGGCCAGGTCCTCCTGCTGGAGAACCTGCGCTTCAACGCCGGCGAGACCTCGAAGGACGACGCCGAGCGTGGCGCCTTCGCGGACCAGCTGGCCGCGTTCGCCGACTTCTACGTCGACGACGCGTTCGGCGCGGTGCACCGCAAGCACGCCTCGGTGTTCGACGTGCCGGCCCGCCTGCCGCACTACGCCGGTGGTCTCGTCCTCAAGGAGGTCGAGGTCCTCAAGAAGGTGTCGGAGAGCCCGGAGCAGCCCTACGTCGTCGTGCTCGGCGGCTCGAAGGTCTCCGACAAGCTCGCCGTCATCCAGGCGCTGCTGCCCAAGGTGGACAAGCTGCTCGTCGGTGGCGGCATGTGCTTCACCTTCCTCAAGGCCCAGGGCCACGAGGTCGGCAAGTCGCTGCTCGAGGACGAGATGGTCGCGGTCTGCGCCGACCTGCTGGAGCAGGCGCAGGGCCGGATCGTCCTGCCCGTCGACGTGGTGGCCGCCGCCGAGTTCTCGGCCGACGCCGCTCACGACGTCGTCGACGCCTCGGGCATCCCGGCCGACCGGCTGGGCCTCGACATCGGCCCGAAGTCCACGGAGCTGTTCGCGTCGGCGATCGCCGGTGCGAAGACCGTCTTCTGGAACGGGCCGATGGGCGTGTTCGAGCTGGCGCCGTTCGCCGCGGGCACCCGTGGCGTGGCCGAGGCGATCACCAAGATCGACGGCTTCTCGGTCGTCGGCGGTGGCGACTCCGCGGCCGCGGTGCGCACGCTCGGCCTCGACGAGTCGGCGTTCGGCCACATCTCCACCGGTGGGGGCGCGTCCCTGGAGTACCTCGAAGGCAAGACGCTGCCGGGCGTCGCCGCTCTGGAGAAGTGATGGGTGACGTGACCCGCAAGCCGATCATCGCCGGCAACTGGAAGAGCAACCTCAACCACTACGAGGCCAATCTCCTGGTGCAGAAACTGGCCGCCAGCCTGACCGCCGAGCAGCTGGCCGCGGTCGAGACCGTGGTGCTGCCCCCGTTCACCGACCTGCGCACCGTGCAGACCGCGATCGAGGGCGACAAGCTGGCGATCGTCTACGGCGCTCAGGACATCTCGCAGCACAACGGCGGGGCGTACACGGGTGAGATCGCCGGGGCCTTCCTGGCGAAGCTCGGCGCCACCTACGTGGTGGTCGGGCACTCCGAGCGCCGCGAGTACCACAACGAGTCCGACGAGCTGATCAACGCCAAGAACAAGGCGGCGTTCGCGGCCGGTCTCGTGCCGATCTTCTGCGTCGGCGAGGGCCTGGAGATCCGTGAGGCCGGCAACCAGGTCGAGCACGTGCTCGCCCAGGTGGACGCCGGTCTCGAGGGGCTCAAGACCGAGCAGCTCAAGCAGATCGTCATCGCGTACGAGCCGGTCTGGGCGATCGGCACCGGCAAGACCGCGACGCCGGAGGACGCCCAGGAGGTCTGTGGCGCGATCCGGGCCCGGCTGCTGGAGAAGTTCGGCGCCGAGGTGGCCGACGTGGTCCGCATCCAGTACGGCGGATCGGTCAAGTCGGGCAACATCGCGCAGATCATGGCCAAGCCCGACGTGGACGGCGCCCTGGTCGGCGGCGCCAGCCTGGACGCCGAGGAGTTCGCCTCCATCGTGCGTTTCCCGGAGCACGTCGCACGCTGACAGTAATTGGCGCGTGCCCGGTCGTATCTTGCGGCCGGGCACCCGCTATTGTGGGACGGCTGTTGCCCTTCGAGAGGAATGAACCCGACGATGCCGATCGCGTTCGCTTACACGTTGATCGTGTTGCTGATCATCACCAGCATTCTGCTGACCCTGCTGATCCTGCTGCACCGTGGCAAGGGTGGCGGCATGTCGAGCATGTTCGGTGGCGGCGTTACCTCCAGCCTGGCCGGCTCCTCGGTCGCGGAGAAAAACCTGGACCGTTACACCGTTCTGGTGGGAATCATCTGGTTCGCCTGCATCGTCGGGCTCGGCTTCTGGCTGAAAGTCCAGATCGCCTGACGGCGCCTCGTAGTCGTACAATCTGCCGCGCGGCCGGTTTCTCCGGCCGTGCGGTTTTTTGTTCCCGCTGTCCGGTTCGCGCTGCCCCTCGCGAGATCCCCGGGACCGGACGGCTCCTTTGGAGAAGCCCCTCGAGACAGGAGTGACGTCCGTGTCCAGTGGCAGCGCTATTCGCGGCAGCCGTATCGGATCCAGCCCGATGCGACCCGACGAGCGCAGCGAACCCGCACCGCGCAGGCAGGTGACCTACTACTGCGCGGCCGGTCACGACAGCATCATCTGGTTCGCGGCCGAGGCTGCTAACCCCGAGACCTGGGACTGTCCGCGCTGTGGGCAGCCGGCCGGCCTCGACCCGTCCAACCCGCCGGGCCGCGCGCGGACCGAGCCGTACAAGTCGCATCTGGCGTATGTGAAGGAGCGGCGCTCCGAGGAGGACGCTGCGGCGATCCTCGCCGAGGCGCTCGCCAAGGTCCGTCAGCGACGCGGCGAATGATCGACAGCTGACCGGCCGGGCGGGGCGGCCGGTCAGCCGATCGTCAGCCGGTCACACCGGGCTGGTGTTGCGGCCCGGTGACACTGGGCTGGTGTCGCGGCGCGGTGATACTGGGCTGGTGTTGCGGCCCGGTCGCACTGGGCTGGTGTTGCGGCCCGGTCACACCGGGCCGGTGTCGCGGCCCACGAAGCGGGCGCCCGGGTTCGGCACCGCGATGTCGTGGAAGCCCAGTTTGCGGTAGAAGGCGTAGGCGCCGGTGTTCTCGGCGGCCATGCCCAGGTGCACGCGCTCCACCCCGGCGGCGCGCAGCCCGGCCAGGAAGGCCGCCATCAGCGCGCGGCCGCGGCCCTGACCCTGCCACGCGGGGAGCACGTCGATGTGCAGGTGAGCCGGGTAATCGGCGAACTCGGGCCGGACCATCTTCTCCGGCGAGTTGAAGACGGCGGCCAGCTCCCGGTCGCGCGGGTCGTCGGCCGCGAACGTCCCGGCCTTCTCCGGGATCCACTCCTCCCGGAACCACTTCACGAACGCCACGGTGTCCGCGGTTCCCAGGATGTAGCCGACGGCCGCGCCGGCGCCGTCGTCGAGGACGTGCGCGTGTTCCGGTTCGCGTGTCACATACGGAACGGCCCAGACGTCGCCGAGCATGCGGTCGGAGGTGTGCCTGCCGCGGGCGTCACCACCGGAGGCGGCGGTACGCACGCAGATGTCGTAGATCGCGTCGAGGTCGGTGGGCCGGTAGGCGCGAATGAACGGCTGCATGCATCGAAGCCTAGATCTGTGGCGCGCGTCACTTCCGAAGCGCCAACCTTCCGGCGAGCCGCGCGTCTACTCCTGCGACAACACCCCAACGAGCAGGAGATCCGATGCGAATCTCGACCCGTGGCCTGGTCCTCACCGTCGGCGCCGTGACCGTGCTGGGCATCGCCGGTCTGTCGGCCAACGCCTTCGCCGACGACAGTGCGCCCGCGCCGTCCAAGCCGGCGACGACGCCGATCGCGGAGACCCCGGCCCCGTCGAAGCCGGCGACGTCGCCGATCGCGGAGACCCCGGCCCCCACCGCGTCGACGCGAGCGACGTCGCCGATCGCGGAGACCCCGGCGCCGTCGCAGCCGGCCAAGACCAGTCACAAGCCGACCGCCTCCCCGGCGACGGGCAAGCCGGCCGCGACTCCGGCGACGGGCAAGCCGGCCGTCACCCCGGGCAAGGGTCCGGCCGCCACCCCCGCGACGGGTAAGCCGGCCGCGACTCCGGCGACGGGCAAGCCGGCCGCCACGCCGTCGCGCGCCCGCTGATCCGGAAGGTACCGTTCGTTCCCGTCACTCGACCCCCGGGGCTGCGCCTGTGATCTCCGTTCTGCCGTTTCCTTCGCTGCGCGCCTGGCTGCGCGGACTCTCCGCCGGTGTGCGGGCGGCCGGTCGTGGCGTCCCGGAGACGCCGCCGGCGATCAACGAGCTCTACCACAGCCGGCGGCTCAGCATGGTGCGGCTGGCGGTGCTGATGGTCGACGACCTGCCCACCGCGGAGGACATCGTGCAGGACGTGTTCACCGCCCTCTATCGGCGGCACGGGCCCGACCTGCGCGGGGTGACGGACCCGAACGCGTACCTCATCACCGGTGTGACGAACGCGGCGCGCTCGGCCCTGCGCCGGCGCCGCACCGCTCGCGCCTATCTGCCTCCGCCGCCGGAGAACTTTCCGGCGGCGGAGGACGAGGCGCTGCTCGGCGTCGGCGACCGGGAGATGCTCGCGGCGCTGCGCGGGCTGACCGCACGGCAGCGCCAGGTGCTGGTGCTGCGCTACTGGTCGGAGCTGTCCGAGGCGGAGATCGCCGACACGCTGCGGGTGTCCCGAGGCACCGTCAAGTCGACGGCGCACCGCGCGCTGTCCATCCTGCGCGCACGACTGGGCCACGCCCCGCGTGCCGGGGATCCGGCGGCCCGGCAGGCCGATGAAGGTCCATTGGGGGAGTGGTGACCGACGAGTTGGAACTGCGGCTGCGCAGCGCGCTGGCCGCCCGAGCCGGTCAGATCACCCAGGAGCGGCTGAGATTCGGGACGCCGCCGACCGTTGCGGCGCCCCGCGAACGGCTGCGCCTGTGGCGCTGGCTGCCGCTGCCGGCCGGGGTGGCGGTCGCCGCCGTGGCGTTGGCCCTCGCGCTGGGCCCCGGCTCACCCGAGCCCACACCGGTCCAGCCGGCGAACCCCGTGACCACCGCGCCGTCGGCGCCCTCGACCCCGGCCAAGCCGTCCACCAAGGCCACCGACCCCACACCGTCGGTCTCGCGCGGGTCGGCCCCACCGGGCACGCCGTCCCGCTCGACGGAGAAGGAGGCGGTCACCGGCGTGCCCGAGGCGACGCCGGGCGCCGAGACGGCCGGCCCGCCGCCGAAGGCAACCCCGGGATCCGGCCCTTCATAGTGACTCACGCCATGTTCAGGCGGTGGCCGGGCTTTTCACGGTGACCCACGGCGCGGTCGGACGGCTCCGGTCAGCCCGGAATGTCTCCGTGGCGTGGTCGGACGGCTCCTGGCGGCCCGGAATGTCTCCGTGGCGTGGTCGGACGGCTCCTGGTGGCCCGGAATGTCTCCGTGGCGTGGCCGGACGGCTCCTGGTGGCCCGGAATGTCTCCGTGGCGTGGTCGGACGGCTCCTGGTGGCCCGGAATGTCTCCGTGGCGCGGTCGGACGGCTCCTGGTGGCCCGGAATGTCTCCGTGGCGCGGTCGGACGCCTTCCGGCGGCCCGGAATGACCCGCGGTGTGGTCGGACGCCTTCCGGGACCGAGCGGCTCGCGGCGCGCATCGCGCCGCGAGCCACCACCCCGGCCGGTTACGGCTGAGCGGGAACGTTCGCCGCAGCAGCCTGGTCCAAGAGCCAGAGCGTCTTCTGTACGCCCGTCGCGTTCCCCGCCGGCAGATGCCCGCCGGACAGCACCGTGCCGATCGGGGCGGCCTTGTCCGGTCCCGCGGCGATCAGCCACACCTCGTCGGCGCTCCGGATCGTCGGCAGCGTGAGGGTGACCCGGACCGGCGGCGGCTTCGGGCTGTCGAAGGTGGCCGCCGTCGTGCCGGTCTCCTGCAGCACCGGGTGCTCGGGGAAGAGCGACGCCACGTGCCCGTCCTCGCCGACGCCGAGCATCAGCACGTCGAAGCGGGGCACCGAGGCGCCCGGCCCGGCCGCGGCGGCCAGATCGGCGGCGTACCGGGCGGCGGCGGCGATCGCGTCCTCACCGTCCGGGCCGTCGGAGGCCGGCATGGCGTGCACCCGGGCCGGGTCGAGCGGCAGCTTGTCCAGCAGCGCCTCGCGGGCCTGGGTCTCGTTGCGGTCCGGGTCGCCGGACGGCAGGAACCGCTCGTCACCCCACCACAGGTCCACCCGGGACCAGTCGATCGCGGCGGAGGCGGGCAGCTCCCGGACCGCGCGCAGCACCTTCGCCGCGACCCGGCCGCCGGTCAGCACCACGCTCGCCGTGCCGTGCACCGCCTGCGCGTCGATGATCTTGATGGTCAGCCGTGCCGCCACCGTGGACGCCAGGATGTCGGCGTCCGGAACCACCACGACCACGGTCTCAGTCAATTGCGTCTCCTTATGAAGAGACCGCCCGCCGCAGTGCGGCAGGCGGCCTCGTTGCTGTTGGCGTGTGGCTCTCACCGGTGTCTCACCGCTCGTGAGACACCGCGCGAAGCCACCCGGTGGACCTGACGGGTCAGGCGGCGGAACCGGCGATCGCGGCGAGCGCCGGATCCTTCCAGACGTGCACCCGGTTCGGGTTGCGGTGATCCAGGCCGGACAGCCCGGCCATGGCGCCGAGCGCGTCCGCGTAGATCTGGTCGGCGTCCAGCCGGCGCAGCTCCTCGGCCAGCTCGTCACCGACCGGCCGCTTCGGCAGCGGCATGTAGCGATCCTCCTGGCCGGTCCGGCTGAACAGCGCCGTGCCCTCCTCGCGGGTGACCCGGACACAGTCGCCGTTCTCGCACTGCAGCTCCACCGAGTGCAGGCGGGGCGCCCGGTCGGTGTGCTCCAGCGTCGGCTCGATGCCCAGCCGCGACTTGAGCCAGCCCAGCATCAGCCAGGCGGTGGGGTCACGGTCCGGCGCCACGATCTTCGCGCCGACGACCCGGGCCTCGGTGCTGTCGAAGGCGCCGGCCACCAGGGTGCGCCACAGCGTGATCCGGGTCCAGGTGAGGTCGGTGTCGCCGGGCGCGTAGTCGACGGCCCGCTGCTTGAGCGCGGCCACCGGGTCGGGCGCCTGCGCGCTGTCGGTGATCCGGCGCTCCGCGACCACGCCCAGGAAGTCGTTGGCGATCATGGCCGGCGGCTCCTCGTGCCACCAGGTGACCACCGGGACGTCCGGGGCGAGCAGCGGCATCACGACCGACTCGGCGTGCAGTGCGAGACGGCCGTACATCCGCATGACGACCGCCTCGGCCGGGCCGAGACGCCCGCCCACGACGATCTCCGCGTCCAGCCGGCTGCGGCCCTCCATGTCGGAGCGGACCACGATGAGCAGCCGGCAGGGGTGCGCGGCGGCGGCGATGGTGGCCGCCGCCTCGGCCTCCCGGACCTTCTTCTCCTCGACCACCGCGATCAGCGTCAGCGCCAGGCCGGACGCCACGCCGCCGGCGCTGCGCCGCTCCGCGGCGAGGGCCTTGACGACCTCGTTGCCGGTGGTGTCCCACAGACCGATCATGCCCGCCTCCAGGTACGGCCCTCGCGTGCCAGCATCTCGTCGGAGGCCCGCGGGCCCCACTCGCCGGCCCGGTAGGGTTCCGGCTTCTGTCCGGCCCAGGCGGCCTCCAGCGGGTCGATGACCCGCCAGGACTGCTCGATCTCGGCGGCGTCCGGGAAGAGTGTCCGGTCGCCGATCAACACATCCAGGACCAGCCTCTCGTACGCCTCCGGGCTGGACTCGGTGAACGCCTCGCCGTACTGGAAGTCCATCGCGATGTCGCGGACCTCCATCGACGTGCCCGGCACCTTGGAGCCGAACTTGAGGACCACACCCTCGTCCGGCTGCACCCGCACGACCAGCTGGTTGTGGCCCAGCATCTCCACGTCGGCCGGGTCGAACGGCAGGTGCGGCGCCCGCTTGAAGAGGATCGCGATCTCGGTCACCCGGCGGGGCATCCGCTTGCCGACCCGCACGTAGAACGGGACGCCGGCCCAGCGCCGGTTCTGGATGCCGAGGCGGACCGCGGCATACGTCTCCGTGGTGGAGTCGGCCGGGATGTTCGGCTCCTCCAGGTAGCCCACGGCACGCTCGCCGGCCACCCAGCCGGGAAGGTACTGCCCGCGGACGGAGCCGGTGCTGATGTCGGCCGGCAGACTGATCGCCTTGAGGACCTTGAGCTTCTCCGCTCGTACCTCCTGGGGGTCGAAGCTCGTCGGCTCTTCCATGGCGATCATCGCGAGCAGCTGCAGCAGGTGGTTCTGCAGGACGTCACGGGCCGCGCCGGAGGCGTCGTAGAACGCCGCGCGAGTACCGATGCCGACGTCCTCGGCCATGGTGATCTGCACGCTGTCGACATACTTGGAGTTCCACACCGGCTCGAACAGGCTGTTCGCGAAGCGCAGCGCCATGATGTTCTGGACGGTCTCTTTGCCCAGGTAGTGGTCGATCCGGAAGACGTCCTCCGGGATGAACACGTCGTCGACCAGCTGGTTGAGCTGCACGGCGCTCTGGAAGTCGTGGCCGAACGGCTTCTCCACCACGACCCGGCGCCAGCCGCCGGTCTTCGACGGGTCGGCCATGCCGGTGCGGTTGAGCTGGTTGAGCACCAGCGGGAACGCGGCCGGCGGGATGGAGAAGTAGAAGGCGGTGTTGCCGGCGATGCCGTTGCGGACCCGGAGATCGTCGAGGGTTTCGGCGAGCTTGTCGAAGTCGTCTTCGTTGTCGAACGAGCCGGGAACGAAGTGGAACTGGCTGCTGAGCCGTTGCCACACGTCCTCGCGCCAGGGCGTCCGAGCGCCCTTCTTCGCCGCGGCGTAGGCCAGTGATTCGAAGCTGCCGTCGCCCCAGTCGGCGCGGGCGAAGCCCACCACCACGAAACCGGGGGGAAGCAGACCTCGGTTGGCCAGGTCATACACGGCCGGGATGAGCTTCTTTCGGGACAGGTCACCGGTGACCCCGAAGATCACCAGAGCACAGGGCTCCGGGATCCGTGGAAGCCGACGGTCCTGTGCGGTGCGCAGCGGATTACCCACGTTGCCATCCTGCCAGTTCTGGAGGGTGCGCAGCGGCCTGTCCACAGGACAGGCCGCTGCGGTAGACGGCGCTTACGCGGCCTTGAGGGTCTTCGCGACGTTCTCGAGCAGCTCTTTCCAGCTCTGCTCGAACTTCTCGACGCCCTCGTCCTCGAGGACCTTGAACACGTCGGTGATGTCGATGCCGACCGACTCGAGATCGGCGAAGACCTGGTGGGCGTCCGCGAAGGTGCCGGTGACGGTGTCGCCGCGGGTGGTGCCGTGGTCCTCGAACGCCCGGATCACCGACTCCGGCATGGTGTTCACCGTGCCGGGCGCGATCAGCTCCTCGACGTAGATCGTGTCGAGGAACTCCGGGTTCTTCGTGCCGGTCGACGCCCACAGCGGGCGCTGCGGGTGGGCGCCGGCGGAGGCCAGGGCCTTCCACCGGTCGGTGCCGAAGACCTCGGTGTACGCCTCGTACGCCAGCCGGGCGTTGGCGATGGCCGCCTTGCCCTTGAGAGCCTTCGCCTCGTCCGAGCCGATCTTGTCGAGCCGCTTGTCCACCTCGGTGTCCACGCGCGAGACGAAGAACGACGCCACCGAGCCGATCGTGGACAGATCGTGGCCGTTCGCCTTCGCCTGCTCCAGGCCGGCCAGGAACGCGTCCATCACGGCGCGGTAGCGCTCGACCGAGAAGATCAGCGTGACGTTGACGCTGATGCCCGCGGCCAGCACCTCGGTGATGGCGGGCAGGCCGGCCTGCGTCGCCGGGATCTTGATGTACAGGTTGGGCCGGTCGACCAGCCACCACAGCGTCTTCGCCTCGGCGACGGTGGCCTCGGTCTCGTGCGCCTTGCGCGGGTCCACCTCGATCGAGATCCGGCCGTCGATGCCGTTGGAGGCGTCGTAGGCCGGACGGAACACGTCGGCCGCCCAGCGGACGTCCTTGGCGGTCAGCAGCCGGATCGCCTCCTCCACCGTCACGCCCTGCACGGCCAGGTCACGGACCTGCTCGTCGTAGGCGTCGGCGTCGGAGAGCGCCTTCTGGAAGATGCTCGGGTTGGTGGTCACCCCGACCACGTGCTGCTCGGTGCGCAGCTTGTCCAGCGAACCGCTGGTCAGGCGCACCCGGGAGAGGTCATCGAGCCATACCGCTACACCCTGGGCGGACAGCTCAGCCAGTCTGTCGGTCATTTCCCTCAACTCCTGAATGAATGACGCACTAGTAGAAGTGTCAGTTGCCCGTGGTTGTTCCGGTGATCTCGCCGACCTTGGCCAGCGAGGCGTGGGCCTTCGCGACGACGTTGTCAGCGGTGAAGCCGAACTGCTCGAACAGGACCTTGGCCGGGGCGCTGGCGCCGTAGTGCTCGATGCTGACCGCCTCGCCGACGTCGCCGAGGATGCGGTCCCAGCTCATCCGGATGCCCGCTTCCACGGTGACACGCGCCTTCACCCCGTGCGGCAGAACCTGCTGCTGGTATGCCACGTCCTGCTGGAAGAACCACTCCTGGCAGGGCATCGACACCACCCGGGTGGGGGTGCCCTCGGCCTCCAGGCGCTCCTGGGCGGTCAAGGCGTACTGCACCTCGGAGCCGCTGGCGATCAGGATCACCTTCGGCGTGCCGCCGGACGCCTCGGACAGGATGTAGCCGCCCTTGAGAGTGCCCTCGGCCGACGCGTACTTCGAACGGTCGATCGTCGGCAGGTTCTGCCGGGACAGCGCGAGCGCGGTCGGGCGGTCGGTGTGCTCCAGGGCGCCACGCCAGGCCCACGCGGTCTCGTTGGCGTCGGCCGGACGGACCACGTCGAGGCCGACGATCGCGCGCAGGGCGGTCAGCGTCTCGATCGGCTGGTGCGTCGGGCCGTCCTCGCCGAGACCGATCGAGTCGTGCGTCCACACGAAGACGACCGGCAGCTTCATCAGCGCGGACAGGCGGACCGAGCCACGCATGTAGTCGCTGAAGACCAGGAACGTGCCACCGTACGGCCGGGTGCCGCCGTGGACCGCGATGCCGTTGAGGATCGAGCCCATGCCGTGCTCACGGATGCCGAAGTGCAGGGTGCGGCCGTACTCGTGACCGGGGAACGCGTCGGTGGCGTACTCCGCGGGGATGAAGGACGGCTCACCCTCCATGGTGGTGTTGTTGCTCTCCGCCAGGTCGGCGGAGCCGCCCCACAGCTCGGGCAGGACCGGGGCGAGCGCCTTCAGGACCTTGCCGGACGCGGCCCGGGTGGCCAGGCCCTTCTCGTCGGCGGGGAACTCGGGCAGCGCGTCGTGCCAGCCCTCCGGCAGGGTCCGGGTGGCGAGCCGGTCGAAGAGGGCCTTGCCCTCGGCGTTGCCGCCGGCCCAGGCGTCGAACTTCTGCTGCCACGCGGCACGGGCCTCCCGGCCCCGCTCGACGACCTGCTGCGCGTGCTTGACGACCTCGTCGTCGATCGCGAACGGCTCGTCGGCGAAACCGAGCAGCTCCTTGGTGGCGGTGATCTCGGCCGCGCCCAGGGCGGAGCCGTGGATCTTGCCGGTGTTCTGCTTCTTCGGCGCGGGCCAGCCGATGATCGTCTTGAGGACGATGAACGACGGCTTGTCGGTCACCGACTTGGCGGTCTGGATCGCGTTCCAGAGCTCCTCGACATCCTCGGTGTACGGGTCGGAGCCCCGCCAGTTCACCGTCTGGACGTGCCAGCCGTAGGCCTCGTAGCGGGCCCCGACGTCCTCCGACTTCGCGATCCGGGTGTCGTCCTCGATGGAGATCTCGTTGTCGTCGTAGATCACCACGAGGTTGCCGAGTTTCTGCACCGCCGCGATGGCGCTCGACTCGTGGCTGACGCCCTCCTCGATGTCGCCGTCCGAGGCGATCGAGTAGACGTGGTGGTCGAACGGCGACTCGCCGGCCGCGGCGTCCGGGTCGAGCAGGCCGCGCTCCCGGCGGGCCGCCATGGCCATGCCGACCGCGTTGCCGATGCCCTGGCCGAGGGGGCCGGTGGTGATCTCGACGCCGGGGGTGTGCCCGTACTCCGGGTGGCCCGGGGTCAGCGAGTCCCACTGGCGCAACGACTTCAGGTCATCCAGCGACAGGCTGTAACCGCTGAGGAACAACTGAATGTAGAGGGTGAGGCTGGAGTGACCACAGGACAGCACGAAGCGGTCGCGTCCCGCCCACTCCGGGTCCGTGGGGTCGTGCCGCATGACACGGTTGAACAGCAGGTAGGCGGCCGGGGCCAGGCTCATGGCGGTACCGGGGTGGCCGTTGCCGGCCTTCTCCACGGCGTCCATGGCCAAGACCCGGGTGGTGTCCACCGCCTTGCGGTCGAGGTCGGACCAGTTGAGAGCGGGATCTGTGGCAGCCACGTCGGTTCTGCTCCTCGGGCAAAATTATGGAACCCTTTTCGGCTTGACCCTATCCAGTCGGGCTAAACGTCTGCGCAGCGAACGCACTAGGCACATACGCTGTGAGCGGACACGCCGGTTCAACGGGTGTGACCGCGTGCACCCGTGCCGGGTGCCCCGAGCAGCATCAACGGCTACGCGTAGGCTGTCCGGGTTGGCGGCCGGGTCATCACCCGATTAACGGCCGCGAAATACAGGCGATGCCGGAAGGTGGCTGTCCGTGAGCATGATCACCGAGCGTCCCGTCCAACGGCGGACGCCCGGCGGTGCCGATCGCCCCGGTCGCGCTGAGCGCGTCGAGGCCCGGCGGAGCTGGGTTGCGGTGTTCCGGGCGTACCTCGCCCTGACCAAGCCGCAGATCGTGGAACTGCTCCTGGTCACCACCGTGCCGACCATGATGCTGGCCGCCCGGGGGTGGCCTGACCCGGTCACATTCACGGCCGTGCTGGTCGGCGGCGGTCTGGCGGGCGGCGCGGCGAGCGCGCTCAACTGCTACATCGACCGTGACATCGACGAGCTGATGCGGCGTACGAAACGACGCCCGCTCCCGGCCAACCAGATGACGCCGCGTGCCGTGCTGATCTTCGGCCTGACACTGGCTGTGATCTCCGTCGCCCTGATGGCGCTTCTCACCAATTGGTTGGCGACCGCTCTGACGGCGTTCTCCATCTTCTACTACGACGTCATCTACACGCTCTGGCTGAAGCGGCGGACCCCGGCGAACACGTTCTGGGGTGGAGTGTGCGGCGCGGCTCCCGTGGTGATCGGCTGGGCCGCCGTCACGAACACCATCCCGCCGATGGCCTGGGCGCTTTTTGCGATTGTCTTCTTTTGGCAGATGCCGCACTTCTATGCGCTCGCCGTGAAGTACAAGGACGACTACGCCCGTGCCGGCATCCCGATGCTGCCCGTGGTGCGCTCGATGAAGCGGGTCAACTTCGAGATCATCCTCTACACCGTCCTCACCGTGGCCGCCTCGCTCGCCGCGTGGCCGCTCGGTCTCGGGCCCATCTACGGGGTCACGGCCATCGTCATGGGCGCCGTCTTCCTCTTCGAGGCGATCCGGCTGGCGCGACAGGCCGGGGGCGGCGCGGCGGTCAAGCCGATGCGCCTGTTCCACCTGTCGATCACGTACCTCACGGTGGTCTTCATGGCCGTCGCCGTTGACGCTCTGATTTGATCCGTCGCACAGGATGCCCGGATTGTCAGCAGTATGAATTACTGTCCGTCACTCGAAGGGCGGATTCGTGGTGCTGGAACAATTCGGGCGTAATCTGTACAAAACAATCCGCAAAATCTTGAAACCTGCAGGTAATTGGAGTCACAAAAACCGATCAGGGTGCACACCGTGGCGTCCTTGACTGCTTAGGCTGCCCAGCATGGCAGAAGGTTCCGTTACGACACTGACCTCCGAGATCAAGTCTTTCGCCGCCGGGCACGGCGGCGCCAAGGCGGTGATCGAGTATGTCGGTAAGCGCGGCGCCCGCATCGTCCTCGTCGGAGAGGACGGCGAGTGGTCCGACCAGTTCGCCCCCGACACCGGAGTCGCGCGTGAGGCGTGCGACCACGCGGGCGTGCAGGTGGAGAACGAGTGGGAGCGGGAGCTCCTCGAGCAGATGCGGCCCAGCAACGACCTCTGGCGTTCGATGTCGCGCCGGAGCATGGCCCGCTGATGGGCCGTGGCTCCCGGGTCGCGCTGGTCACCTGCGCGGCCTTCCCCGACCTCTGGGACGACGATCAGCCTCTGCGCGACGCGTTGCGTGAGCGCGGGGTCGTCGTCGACGTCGTCCGCTGGGACGACCCGGAGGCCGACTGGGCCGGTTACGACCTCACCGTCATCCGGTCCCCATGGGACTACACCGACCGGCCCGACGCGTTCGTCGCGTGGGCCCGGTCGGTGCCGAGGCTGGCCAACCCGGGCGACATCGTCGTCTGGAACACGGACAAGAGATATCTCGGCGACCTCGCCGCATCCGGCATCCCGATCATCCCGACCGAGTATGTCGGGCCCGGCCAGGCCTGGGCGCCACCGGCCGACGGCGAGTGGGTGGTCAAGCCCACGGTCAGCGCCGGCAGCCGCGACACCGCCCGCTACCTGCTGCCCGGCCAGCTCGCCGAGGCCACCGCGCACGTCACCCGGCTCACCACCGCCGGGCGGACCGCGATGATCCAGCCGTACCTGTCCGCGGTGGACACCGACGGCGAGACCGCGGTGCTGTGCCTTCCCGACGAGGCCGGCGAGCTGACCTTCAGCCACGGCATCCGTAAGGGCGCGATGCTCACCGTCCGGGGTGACGTCACCGTGGACATCGAGTCCGAGCGCATCACCCCACGGACCCCGTCGCAGGCCGAGCTGGAGCTGGCCGCCCGCGTCCTCGACGCCGTTCCCGGCGGTTCCAAACAGCTGCTGTACGCCCGGGTCGACCTGATCCCCGGCCCGGACGGCACGCCGCACCTGATCGAGCTGGAGCTGACCGAACCGTCACTATTCCTGCGCACGGCTGCCGGCGCGGCCGAGCGCCTGGCCGACGCGATCATCGCCCGCATCTGACCGCACACCATCGCGGCCCGGTCCGAGTGGCCCGCGGTGGCTGCTTCGGCGTTCCGGATGTGCCGCTGGCGTCGTGGTCTAGTTGGAGTGGCGTGTGGTGGCTGCTTCTTGGCCGTTTTGGTGTTCGTGGTGTGCCACTGGCCTCGTCGGCCTGTTCGAGCGGCGCGTGGTGGCTGCTTCCTGGCTGTTTTGGTGTTCGTGGTGTGCCGCTGGCGTTGTGGGCCTGTTCGAGCGGCGCGTGGTGGCTGCTTCCTGGCCGTTTTGGTGTTCCTGGTGTGCCGCTGGAGTCGCGGACCTGTTCGAGCCGCGCGTGGTGGCTGCTTCGCGGCTGTTTTGGTGTTCGCGGTGTGCCACTGGCCTCGTGGGCCTGTTCGAGCGGCGCGTGGTGGCTGCTTCCCGGCCGTTTTGATGTTCCTGGTGTGCCGCTGGCGTCGTGGTCTTGTTGGAGTGGCGTGTGGTGGCTGCTTCGCGGCTGTTTTGGTGTTCGCGGTGTGCCACTGGCCTCGTCGGCCTGTTCGAGCGGCGCGTGGTGGCTGCTTCCCGGCTGTTTTGGCGTTCCTGGTGTGCCGCTCGCGGCGCGGAAAGCTGTCTCAGCGTTCTTGGCGTGCCGCCGGGGCCGTGGAGGCGCTGATGTCGATCTTCCCGTCACGGAATGCGCGAGCGCTCGGCGCGGGAGACAGCGCTGTGCCGGTCGATGGTGTGCATATCTGGAAAGCCCGGCCCCGCGGAAGGTCTATAGCTAGCTCCCAGAGTCATCTCAAAGGGCCTTGCGGCAGCGCTGGGAGTCGGCCGGACTTGACCTTGCGCCCGGCCCCTGTTGCTTGCCGTTCCATGCCTTCGCGAGTCGCGCCTGGGCTTTTGTCGGTCGTGCCGTGGGTTTCGGCGGCGCTTGAGCTCTCGGCCGTGCCGGGGGTTTGAGCGGCACCTGGGCTTCGGTCGTGCCGGGGTTTCGGCGGCGGCCGGGCATTCGGCGATTCGCGGCCGGGATCGAGGTTGCGCCCGGGAGTGGGCCGTGGCCGGGGCTGGTTTGTGCGGGGAACTGGGGCCGTGCCTGTGTCGGGACTGGGGCCGGGGTCGAGGGCTGAGGACGGGTAGGGGTGGGGCCTCTGGGGCGGGGAGCGGGGGTGGGGAGCGGGGGCGGGGAGCGGGGAGCGGGGAGCGGGCGCGTGTCAGGAAGCGGGGACCGGCTCGGCCGTGCCGGCTGGGGTGGGCGTGGGCGTGGCGGGAGCCACCGCCGGCCGGGTGCGCAGTGACCACAGCACCGACAGGGTGGCGACCCACACCAGGCCGGAGCCGAGCATGTGGGCGGCGACCAGGGCGACCGGCAGGTGGGTGAAGTACTGCACGAAGCCGATCAATCCCTGGCCCATCTCGACCCAGAACAGCGTCGCCGCGGCGCGGACGGCGGAGGGTGGGGCGTCGACGGCGCGGAGGGCGAACCACAGGGCCACGGTCAGGCCGATCAGCAGGAAGACCAGGTCGGCGTGGACCTGGGAGATCTGCTGGGGGTCGAGGTTGTTGCGCTTGGCGCCCTGATCGCCGGAGTGGGGGCCGCTGCCGGTCACCACCACGCCGGCCGCGATCACCGCGAGGCCGGCCGCCGTGGTCACCCATGCGAGCTGTCGCAGCGGGGCCGGGACCAGCAGGATCGGCTCGCCGTCGCCCTCGTCGACCCGGCGCCACAGCGCGAACGCCCCGGCGATCAGCGCGATGGAGAGGATGAAGTGCAGGCCGACCACCCACGGGTTGAGGTTGGTGAGCACGGTGATGCCGCCGATGACGCCCTGCCCGGGGATGCCGAGCGCGACCGCGACCGACAGCCTGACCAGGGAGCGCCGGCGGCGGGCCAGGGCGCCGAGGAAGCAGGCCACGGCGATCGCCACGAGGACGAACGTGAGCAGCCGGTTGCCGAACTCGATGGCCCCGTTGATCCCCATCTCGGGGGTCGACACATATGACTCGTCGGTGCACCGGGGCCAGGTGGGGCAGCCGAGCCCGGACTTGGTGAGCCGGACCGCCGCGCCGGTGACGATGATGCCGATGTTGGCGATCACCGAGGCCAGCGCCAGCCCGCGCAGCGAGGACCCGCACCACCGAACGGGGCGGGAGGCCAGGAAAGCGGACGCAAGGCGCTCCGTGGAGGACTTCACCCCGCGCATCGTACGCTCGCTGCTGATCTTGGTTTTTGCAGCTCCGGCAGGCGGTGGGGTGGATCACCGGGGGCCGGTTTGCAGGGCTCCCGTGAAATACGTAACGTTGGCGTAGTGAAAAACGAGGTGCTGATCCAGATCGGCGCGACGGCTCCGGCCGCCGCTGCCGACGGGCGCACCCGTGACCGTGTCGCTCAGCTCCTGCTGAAGCGTGGCGCCACCACCGCCGCCGAGCTCGGCGCCGCTCTGGGCCTGAGCCCCGCCGCCATCCGCAAGCACCTCGACGCGATGCTCGCCGAGCATCTCGTCGAAACGCGCGAGCTGCGCCAGGACAAGCCTCGGGGCCGTGGCCGGCCCGCCAAGGCCTTCGTCCTCACCGCCGCCGCCCGCGAGGATCTCAATCCGCATCACTACGACGGCATCGCCACCGCCGCGCTCCGGTGGATCTCCCAGCAGCACGGCCCGGAGGCCGTCTCGGCCTTCGCCGCCGCTCAGGTCGAGGCGCTCGAGGAGCGCTGCCGGACGGCGCTGCGCGAGGCCGGCCACGATCCGATCGCCCGTGCCGAGGCTCTCGCCGAGGTGCTGACGGCCGAGGGCTACGCTGCCAACGCCTCGACGATCGCGTCCGGCGGGCAGCTGTGCCAACATCACTGCCCGGTGGCTCACGTGGCTGCCGAGTTCCCTCAGCTGTGCGACGCCGAGACCGAAGTCATCTCCCGGCTCATCGGCACCCACGTGCAGCGCCTCGCCACCATCGCGCACGGCGACGGGGTGTGCACAACGCACATTCCCGCACGCGGTCCGCAGACCACCGCCATCACGGTTAGGACAGATACATGACTGACCAGATCGTCACTCAGGAAGAGCACCTCGCCGCTCTTGGCAAGTACGAGTACGGCTGGGCCGATGCCGACGTCGCCGGCGCCGCCGCGCAGCGCGGCCTGTCCGAGGCCGTGGTGCGCGACATCTCCGCGAAGAAGAGCGAGCCGGAGTGGATGCTCAACCTCCGGCTCAAGGGCCTGCGGCTGTTCGACCGCAAGCCGATGCCGCACTGGGGCGCCGACCTGACCGGCATCGACTTCCAGAACATCAAGTACTTCGTGCGGTCCACCGAGAAGCAGGCCACCTCCTGGGAGGAGCTGCCCGAGGACATCAAGGCGACGTACGACAAGCTGGGCATCCCCGAGGCGGAGAAGCAGCGTCTGGTCGCCGGCGTGGCCGCGCAGTACGAGTCCGAGGTCGTCTACCACGCGATCCGTGAGGACCTGGAGCAGCAGGGCGTGCTGTTCCTCGACACCGACACGGCTCTCAAGGAGCACGAGGACATCTTCAAGGAGTACTTCGGCACCGTGATCCCGGTCGGCGACAACAAGTTCGCCGCGCTCAACACCGCGACCTGGTCCGGCGGCTCCTTCATCTACGTGCCGAAGGGTGTGCACGTCGACATCCCGCTGCAGGCCTACTTCCGGATCAACACGGAGAACATGGGCCAGTTCGAGCGGACCCTGATCATCGCCGACGAGGGCTCCTACGTGCATTACGTCGAGGGCTGCACGGCGCCGATCTACTCCTCCGACTCGCTGCACTCCGCGGTCGTCGAGATCATCGTGAAGAAAAACGCCCGGGTGCGTTACACGACCATCCAGAACTGGTCGAACAACGTGTACAACCTGGTCACCAAGCGCGCCACCTGCGAGGAGGGCGCGACCATGGAGTGGATCGACGGCAACATCGGCTCCAAGGTGACCATGAAGTACCCGGCCGTCTACATGACCGGCCCGCACGCCAAGGGCGAGGTCCTGTCGATCGCGATGGCCGGCGAGGGCCAGCACCAGGACTCCGGCGCCAAGATGGTGCACGCCGCGCCCAACACGTCGTCCACGATCGTCTCCAAGTCGATCGCCCGCGGCGGAGGGCGTACGTCGTACCGCGGCCTGGTCCAGGTCCTGGAGGGCTCGTCGCACTCGAAGAGCACCGTCAAGTGCGACGCGCTGCTGGTCGACACGATCTCCCGGTCCGACACGTACCCGTACGTCGACATCCGTGAGGACGACGTCAACATGGGCCACGAGGCGACCGTCTCCAAGGTCAGCGAGGACCAGCTCTTCTACCTGATGAGCCGGGGCCTGACCGAGGACGAGGCGATGGCGATGATCGTGCGCGGCTTCATCGAGCCGATCGCCAAGGAGCTCCCGATGGAGTACGCGCTGGAGCTGAACCGCCTCATCGAGCTCCAGATGGAAGGGGCCGTGGGTTAATCACCCGCCCCGCCCATCCCCCTGAGTAAACGCGGACCTAAAAGGACGAAATGACTACCGAGGCCATCGCCCCTCCGAGCACCAAGTCGCAGGTGCTGCGCTCCTTCGACGTCACCGACTTCCCGGCCCTCGACGGCCTGGAGGAGGAGTGGCGTTTCACCCCGCTCAAGCGGCTGCGTGACCTGGTCACCGCCACGTCGCTGAGCGGGGCGGCTCCCTCCGTGGAGCACGGCGACCTGCCCGCCGGTGTGACGGTGTCGGACGCGGACGACGTGGACCCGGTGCTCACCCCGTTCGACCGGGTCAGCGCTCTCGCGTACGGTTCGGCCGCCGGCGTCACCGTGATCGAGGTGGCGTCCGAGGCCGAGCCCGCCGAGCCGGTGGTCATCCGCCTGGTCGGCAAGGGCGGCGACGCCGCGGCCGCGCGCACCTTCGTCAAGGTGGGCGCGTTCGCCAAGGCGACGATCGTGCTGGAGCAGACCGGCTCGGTCACGCTGGCCGACAACATCGAGGTCGTGATCGGCGACAGCGCCCAGCTGACCTTCGTGACGCTCGCCGAGTGGGACAGTGACGCGGTCCAGGTGCAGCACGTGAAGTTCGTGGTCGGCCGGGACGCCCGGGTCCAGCACGTGCAGGTCACCCTCGGCGGCGACCTGGTCCGGCAGTTCACCAGCGTGGAATACGCGGGGCGCGGCGGCGACGCCGAGCTGTGGGGCGTCTACTTCGCCAACTCGGGCCAGCACCACGAGCACCGCCAGCTGGTCGACCACGCCGTGCCGGACTGCCGCAGCTACGTGGGTTACCGCGGCGCGCTGCAGGGCTCGTCGGCGCACACCGTCTGGGTCGGCGACGTGCTGATCCGGGCCGCCGCCACGGGCACCGACACGTATGAGATCAACCGGAACCTGCTTCTCACCGATGGGGCGCGGGCTGACTCCGTACCCAATCTGGAGATCGAGACCGGCGAGATCGCCGGCGCCGGGCACGCCTCCGCGACCGGCCGCTTCGATGACGAGCAGTTGTTCTACCTGATGGCCCGCGGCATCCCCGAGGGGGAGGCCCGCAAGCTGGTGGTCCGCGGCTTCTTCGCCGAGCTGATCAACAAGATCCCGGTCGAGGAGCTGCGCGAGCGGCTCGGCGACGCGATCGAGGCGCGTCTGGTCGAGGCCGGCCAGTAATGACTTTCGAGAACGTCGGACCGGCGTCGGACGTGGCGAAGGGCACCGCCCTCCAGGTGGAGGTCGACGGTGTCGAGATCGCCGTGGTCCACGCCGACGACGACCAGTTCTACGCCGTCCGTGACGAGTGCAGCCACGCCTCGGTGGCCCTCTCCGAGGGCGAGGTGGACGGGTGCACGCTGGAGTGCTGGCTGCACGGCTCCCGTTTCGACCTGCGCACCGGGCAGCCCTCCGGACCGCCCGCCTTCAGCCCGGTGGCGGTCTACCCCGTCGAGATCCGCGACGGCGACATCTACGTTTCGACGACACCTAGCAATGGAGTAGAGCCGTGAGCACCCTGGAGATCCGCGACCTGCAGGTTTCGGTGAAGCTGCCGGATGGCGAGCTGAAGCCGATCCTCGCCGGGGTCGACCTCACCATCAAGTCGGGCGAGACGCACGCCATCATGGGCCCGAACGGCTCCGGCAAGTCGACGCTGGCCTACTCCATCGCGGGCCACCCGAAATACGAGATCACCGGCGGGTCGGTGACCCTGGACGGCCAGGACATCCTGGAGCTCAGCGTCGACGAGCGCGCCCGGGCCGGCCTCTTCCTCGCCATGCAGTACCCAGTCGAGGTCCCAGGTGTGTCGGTGGCGAACTTCCTGCGTACCGCGAAGACCGCCATCGACGGTGAGGCGCCGAAGCTGCGCACCTGGGCCGGCGAGCTGCGTGGCGCCATGGAGAAGCTGCAGATGGACCCGGCGTTCGCCCAGCGCAACGTCAACGAGGGCTTCTCCGGCGGTGAGAAGAAGCGGCACGAGATCATGCAGCTCGAGCTGCTCAAGCCGAAGATGGCGATCCTCGACGAGACCGACTCCGGCCTCGACATCGACGCGCTGCAGATCGTCAGCGAGGGCGTCAACCGGGTGCGCGAGACCGGCGAGACCGGCTTCCTGCTGATCACCCACTACACCCGGATCCTGCGCTACATCAAGCCGGACTTCGTGCACGTGTTCGTCGGCGGCCGGATCGTCGAGGAGGGCGGCCCGGAGCTCGGCGAGCAGCTCGAGGCCGAGGGTTACAAGAAGTTCCTGGTGAAGGCCTGAGGGGTCACTGATGAGCTTCGACGTCGAGCGGGTCCGTAAGGACTTTCCGATCTTCGAGCGGGAGGTCAACGGCCACCCGCTGGTCTACCTGGACAGCGCCAACACCTCGCAGAAGCCGGTTCAGGTGCTCGACGTCATGCGTGCGCACCAGGAGCGGTACAACGGCAACGTGTCCCGCTCCGTGCACACGCTCGGCACCGAGTCGACCGAGGCGTACGAGGGCGCCCGGGCCCGCATCGCGACCTTCATCGGCGCGGCGAGCCCGGACGAGGTGGTGTTCACCAAGAACTCCACCGAGGCGATCAACCTGGCCGCCCACTCGCTGGGTCAGATGCTGCGCCTCGGCCCCGGCGACGAGGTGGTGATCTCCGAGATGGAGCACCACTCCAACCTGGTGCCGTGGCAGCTGCTCTGCGAGCGGACCGGCGCGACCCTGCGCTGGTTCGGCATCTCCGACGACGGGCGGCTCGACGAGTCGAACCTCGACGAACTCGTCACCGAACGGACGAAGATCGTCTCGCTGGTGCACATGTCCAACGTGCTCGGGACGGTCAACGACGTCACCCGAATCGCCGCGCGCGCCCGGAGCGCCGGCGCTCTGCTGATGCTGGACTGCTCGCAGTCGGTGCCGCACCTGCCTCTCGACGTGCAGGCCCTGGGCGCCGACCTGATCGCCTTCACCGGCCACAAGATGCTCGGCCCGACCGGCATCGGCGTCCTGTGGGGGCGGCTCGACCTGCTCGCGCAGATGCCGCCGTTCCTGGCCGGCGGCTCGATGATCGAGACGGTCACGATGGCCGGCACGACCTTCGCCCCGCCGCCCGCGCGGTTCGAGGCCGGCACGCCGCCGATCACCGAGGCCATCGGCCTCGGCGCGGCGGTCGACTACCTGACCGGGCTCGGCATGGCGGCGATCCACGAGCACGAGCAGACCATCACGCGGTACGCCCTGGACGCGCTCTCCTCGGTGCCCGGAGTGCGGATCTTCGGCCCGGCGACGATCGAGGGCCGCGGCGGCACGGTGTCGTTCGGCGTCGACGGGGTGCACCCGCACGACGTGGGACAGATCCTGGACGCGCTCGGCGTCGAGGTGCGGGTCGGGCACCACTGCGCGCGGCCGGTGTGCTCGCGGTTCAGCGTGCCCGCGATGACCCGGGCCTCGTTCTACCTCTACACGACCACGGCGGAGATCGACGCGCTGGCGCGTGGGCTCGACCAGGTCCGGAAGGTGTTCGGCTGATGCTGCTCGACGGTCTCTACCAGGAGATCATCCTGGACCACTACAAGAACCCGCACGGGCGCGGTCTGCGCGACCCGTTCGACGGCGAGGCGCATCACGTCAACCCGACCTGCGGCGACGAGATCACCGTGCGGGTGTCGGCCGATCTGGGCGACATCTCGTACGACGGTCTCGGCTGCTCGATCAGCCAGGCCTCGGCCTCGGTGTTGCACGAGCTGCTGGAGGGTAAGGACCCGGCGGCGGCCTCGGAGATCCACCACGCGTTCGTGGAGCTGATGCAGAGCCGCGGTCAGGTCGAGCCGGACGAGGAGGTCCTCGGTGACGGGATCGCCTTCGCCGGGGTGGCCAAGTTCCCGGCCCGGGTCAAGTGCGCGCTGCTGCCGTGGATGGCGTTCAAGGACGCGGCGGCGCGCGCCGGTGTGGACGTGGGCGTGAGCCCTGAGGTGAAGGCGTGACCGCCCGCGCCGAGCATGCCCGAGGAGGCACAGCATGACTGACTCTGTAGACACTGCCCGGACCGTCGCCTCGGCCCCGGCTTCCGGCGCGGCCCCCGGCGCGGGGGAAGAGGTGCCGGACTGGCTGGCCGAGGAGCGCGCCGCCGCGGCTGCGGCCGGTGACCCGGTGGAGACGCCGTCGGTGAGCGTGTCGGCCACGCCGGACGCCGCTTTCGGCGCGGACGCGCCGTCGGCCGCCGACGCCGCGGTGGGCGCGGACGCGGCCCCGGCCGACGCGGTGGCCTCGGACTCGATCTCCGGTGGCGGTCCGGCCGACGCGGTGCCCGCGGGTGTCGCGGACGCTCCGAAGGCGTCGCTTCCCGGTGGCGGTCCGGCCGACGCGGTGCCCGCCGGCGCCGCCGCGGGCAGGCCGAAGGCGTCGATCGCCGACATCGAGGAGGCGATGAAGGACGTCGTCGACCCCGAGCTCGGCATCAACGTCGTCGACCTGGGGCTGGTCTACGGCACCCACGTGGACGACGACAACGTGGTCACCATCGACATGACGCTGACCTCGGCGGCCTGCCCGCTGACCGACGTCATCGAGGACCAGACCCGCCAGGCGCTGACCACCGGCCCGGGTGGCGGGATCGTCAACGACTTCCGGATCAACTGGGTGTGGCTGCCGCCGTGGGGCCCCGACAAGATCACCGACGACGGCCGTGACCAGCTCCGGTCGCTCGGCTTCAACGTCTGACCAGGTTTCGCACGGCACAGGGGGCGGTCCGCGATCATGCGGCCGCCCTTTGTCGTACCCCGATGATAGAAACCGGGTATGACTTCGACACCGCCTTTTCCCGAGCTGCTCGCACTGATCGAGGGACGGTCGGCGGCGTTCCGGGAGGCCGTGGCCGCCGCCCCGGACCTGTCCGTCACGGTTCCGGGCTGCCCCGACTGGTCGATCACCGACCTGGTCGCCCACCTGGGCGCCGTGCACCGCTTCTGGGCCGCCACGGTGGCCGCCGGTGACGAGTCCGGCCCGCCCTCGGCCGACCGTCTTGGTGACCGCACGCCCCACGGTGACCTGCTGGAGTGGTCCGCGACCTCGACCGGGCTGTTGCTGGCCGCCCTGCGTGACGCCGGCCCCGATGCCCCCTGCTGGGCGTGGTGGGGTGATTCCGACGCCCCGCTGACGTCGTCCGCGGTCGCCCGCCACCAGGTGCAGGAGGCGGCCGTGCACGCCTACGACGCGCAGGAGTCGATCGGCCGGGCCGAGCCGCTGCCGGCCGCCGTCGCGGTCGACGGTGTCAGCGAGTTCCTCCAGGTCGGGCTGGGTTCGCTCGGCGCGTGGCCACATCGCCCGGCACGGGTGGCGTTCCAGGCGATCGAGGGCCCGTCCTGGACGCTCGATCTCTCCCCATCCGGGGCCAAGGCCGACCCACCGGCCAGCGGCGAGCCGGTCACCCGGATCCAGGCCACCGCGAGCGATCTGGTCCTGGCGCTCTACCGGCGCATCCCGCTGGCCGACGTCCGGGTCGACGGTGACCGGCCGGTCGCCGAGCAGCTCACCGAGTGGAGTAAGTCGGGTTAGTCAGAATTCCCACTGACGCGGGCCGGGCTGCACTCCCGGTCCGCGTTTTTCTTTGCAACGACTCGGCAATTTCGGCTTGTCATCCCGGAAACGTGATGGCGACTTAACCGTCTTTTCCAATTAGCGGTGACGAGAGGCACATTGACTTGTATCAGCAGCTCAGCTCATCCCAAGGGTCCACTTAACCGGTTCAGGGCTTGACGCCTATCTCCACTCCTGGCCACTGTGGACAGCGCCCCATTCAAGGCGACGCGGAAAGGCGACAAATGAGTTCGAGCATCGTCTCCAGGCCGGTCACCGGCCTGCCAGACTACGTCGGAGACGGGATCTACCTGCACGTCCGTGGCGAACGATTCATCGACTGCGCGTCCGGGACGTTCAACGTCTCGCTCGGCTATTCGGCGCCCGAGATCATCGAGGCGCTGCACGGCCAGCTCGACCGGGTCGCGCATCTCTCCTCCGAGTTCACCCGCGACCGGTCGGCCGAGATCTTCGCGCTGATGCGTGACGACCTGCCGCCGCACATCGGTGCTTTCTGGTTCCGCGACGTCACCGGCTCCGGCGCCAACGAGGCGGCCATCCGGATCGTGCAGAAGGCGACCGGCCGGTCCGACATCGTGTCGCTGTTCCTGTCGCACCACGGGCAGAGCGCCGCCACGACCGGGGTGTCCGGCAACGCGTTCCGGCAGCGCAGCTTCTCGTTGCCGTTCGCGCACTCGGTCAAGATCCCCGGGCCGGATTGTGCGAACTGCTTCTACGGCCAGCTCCCGGGCAGTTGCGCGATGCTCTGCGCCCGGCGGCTCGAGGACTTCGTGGAGTATGCGTCGAGCGGCCGGGTGGCGGCCCTGGTCGTCGAGCCGATCATGGGTAACGGCGGCAACATCGTCCCACCCCCGGAGTGGTTCGGGGTGCTCCGCGAGACCTGTGACCGGCTGGGCGTCCTGATCATCGCCGACGAGGTGCAGACCGGCTTCGGGCGTACCGGATCGTTCTTCGCCTCCACCGGCTACGCCGCCGCCCTCCGCCCCGATGTCATCACGTTCGCCAAGGGCGCCGGCGGCGTCGGCATCCCGGTCGCCGGGGTCCTGATGCGGCCCGAGCTGGACGTCCTGGAGCCGTGGGAGCACTCCAGCACCTCCGGCGCCAACCCGCTCGCCCTGACCGCGCTCGAGGAGACGATCCGGTATCTGCGCCGGCACCGGATCCTCGACGAGGTGCGGGTCACCGGTGACCGGCTGCACCGCGGCCTGCTCGCGCTGTCCCGCTCCTTCCGGGAGATGACCGGGGTTCGCGGCGTCGGGCTGATGCAGGCCTTCGACCTGCCCACCAGCGTCGACGTCGAGCAGTTCATCGCCCTGGGCCGGCGGCACGGGCTCCTCCTGCGCGGCAGCCGCTACGGCTTCGGCCGCACCGTCAAGGTCCGCCCGCCGCTGATCATCACCACCGAGCAGGTCGACGATCTGCTCGGCCGCCTGCACGAGACCCTGCGGTCCTATCAGAGGGAGGCCATGCGGCCGTGAAAGCGCTCAAGTACCGAGGCCCGTGGGACGTCGAGCTCAGCGAGGTCCCCGATCTGCACGCGACCGGCGAGGACGACGTGGTCGTCGACATCAGCTATTGCGGCGTCTGCGGCACCGACCTGGGCATCGTCTCCGGGTCGTACCCGGTGGCGGTTCCCGGCGTGACCCTCGGCCACGAGGCGAGCGGCATCATCGCCGAGATCGGCCCGGCGGTCACCTCGGTCGCCGTGGGGGACCGCGTGGTGATCAACCCGACGCCCTTCTGCGGCCGCTGCCGGATGTGCCGGACCCAGCGGATCAACCACTGCGTCGGCAAGCACGGCACCGAGAGCGGCGTCAGCTACGACGGGGCGTATGCCGGGAGGTACCGCACCACCTCGGCGTTCGTGCACCGCGTGCCGGACGACGTGTCGCTGCGCGCCGCGGCCCTGACCGAGCCGCTGAGCTGTGTGGTGGCCGGCGCTCGCAAACTGCAGCCGCCGTCGCTGAGCGCGTACACCTACGTCTTCGGGGCCGGGCCGCTCGGCCTGCTCTACACCTGGGTGCTGTCGCTCAAGGGCCTGACCCCGGTGCTGATCGAGCACTCGCCGGCCCGGCTGGAGTTCGCCCGCGACCGGCTGCCCGACGGCACCGCCGCCTACGCGAGCCTGGAGGAGGCGCGCAGCAAGTACTTCAACGATCCCGCCGCTCCGATCGACATCGTCGTCGACACCACGTCGGCGCTGCTGGAGGACCTCTTCCCGCAGATCGCGCCGGGCGGGACGTACATGTCGATCGGTCTCAAGGAGAGGATCGCGTCGATCGACACGATGCTCCTGGCCGACCGCAGCCTGTCGGTGATCGGCTCGATCGACTCGCTGCACGGCTCGTTCGACGAGGCCTTCCACCTGATCACCAGCGGTCGGGTCCCGGCCGAGCGGCTGGTCAGCCACGTGGTCCCGCTCGACGGGTTCCGCACCGGGTTCGCGGCGCTGGGCTGCGACATCGACGCCCGCCGGTTCGGGCCGGCCGAGCAGGCCAGCTGCAAGGTGCTGATCAGTCCCGGCGGCGGCGATGAGTGAGCCCCGGATCAGCGTCGTCATCCCGTATCGGAAGCGGGCCGCCAACCTGCGCCTGGCCCTCGCCGCGCTCGCCGAGCAGACCCTGCCGGCCGGCGACGTCGAGGTGGTGCTCGGCGTGCTCGACGACGACGGGGAGCACGCGGCCGTCTGCCGCGAGTTCCCCGGCCTGGACGTGGTCACCGTGTCGTCGGCCCGGCCCTGGCAGGTGGGGCTCGCCCGCAACCTGGCGTTGCGGCAGGCCCGCGGCGACGTCGTGGTGCTGATGGACGTGGACATGGTGCTGCCGTCCCGCTGCCTGGAGGACCTGTGGGACCGCCACTTCGCGTACGGCCAGCGGATCTGCGTGGTCGGGCAGATGATCGACTACGACAACAACACCGGTGACGTCACCACCGTCGACGTGCGGCCCTACCAGCACTATCGCAAGATCCTCGACGACCTGTGGACGACCGGGACGGCCGGCCACGACCCACGGATGACCGCCGATCACGTGATCCCCTGGTCGTTCGCGTGGACCGCGCTGATCGCGCTGCCCCGTGACCTGGCCGGGGAGTTCGACCCGGCCTTCCACGGTTACGGGGTGGAGGACCTGGAGTGGGCGTACCGGGTGGCCCGCGGCGGCACCCCGATCGTGATGGGCCGCGACTTCTTCGGCGTGCACCTGCCCCACCTGCGCGACGTCGCCGCCAACCGCCGCACCGAGGCCCCCAACTACCGCTATTTCCTGCGCAAATGGCCCGGCCTCGATGTCGAGCTGGCGTGCGCGTTCGGCGACTTCGAGGCCAACGAGCGCTACCTGGAGCTTCGTCGCGCCGCGGGCGGGCTCACCGTCGTCCACGGCCGGGTCGACGGCCGGACGCATCTGATGGTCGGTGTGCCGGCCGGATCCGGCGCGTCACTGCCCGCCACCGCGACCGACGTCGAGGTCCTGCCCCTGGTCGGCCTGGCGCTGCCCTGGGCGGACGGCAGCGTCGACCGGAGCATCGTCCTCGAGCCGATCGGCGCGCTGCCCGAGCCGTACCGCGAGCGGGTCCTGGCCGAGGTCCGCCGGGTGAGCGCCGGATGACGCCGGTGGAGGAGCTGCTCGACGTCGCGGTGACGGCCGCCCGTGACGGCGGGCGGGTGATCCGTGCCGCCGCGGCCGTCCAGGCGGCCGGTCATAAGTCCAGCGCCACCGATCCGGTGACCGAGATCGATCTCGCGAGCGAGGCGGCGGTCACCGCCTGTCTCGCGGCCGCACGGCCGCACGACGGCTTCCTCGGCGAGGAGGGCACGGTGCGGGCGGGGACGTCCGGCTTGCGGTGGGTGGTCGATCCGGTCGACGGCACCACCAATCTGTTGTACGGGTCACCGCACGTCACCGTCAGTGTCGCGGCGGAGGAACAGCTCCCGGACTCCTCCTGGCGGGCCGTCGTGGGGGTCGTCCACGACCCGTACCGCTCCGAGACTTTCACCGCCGCTCGTGACCGGGGCGCCCGCCTCAACGGCACACCCCTGCGGGTCAACGATCCGGTGCCCCTCGACCGTGCCCTCGTGACGACCGGTTTCGCCTACACCTCCGCGGCACGCGCACGACAGGCGCACACCCTGGCCGGGCTGTTGCACCGGGTCCGCGACATCCGCAGTCACGGCAGCGCCGCCCTGGAGCTGTGCTGGCTCGCGGCCGGCCGCTGCGACGCCTACTACGAGGACGAGCTGGCCGCCTGGGACTGGGCGGCCGGCGCGCTGATCGCCACCGAGGCGGGCGCCACCGTCACCACCCTGGGCACCGGCGTGCTCGCGGCCGGCCCCGCACTCCACCCCGAGCTCGAAAGGTTCGCGCATGTCTCCGTACCGCGTTGAACAGGTCGCCGACCGCGACCCGCCGCATCTGCCGATCCTCTTCGTGGTCTTCCTCACGCTGGTCCCGGTATTCGCCGTCTGGCGGACCGCGGTGGTGAACTGGGCGGTCTGGTACGGCCCGGTCGCCTGGGCCGCCGAGATGTTCGCGGTCGTCACCACGACGATTTTCGTGATCTCGCTGCGCCGCCGCACCCGCCCGCTGCCCCGCGTCGTGACCGGCCCCGTCACCCGGACCGTCGACATCCTGATCCCCACCGTCAACGAGCCCGCCGGAGTGCTGGAGCCCACCGTGATCGGCGCGCTGCGGGTGCGGGGCGTGCGCGACGTGATCGTCCTCGACGACGGCAGCCGCACCGAGGTCCGCGAGATGGCGGCCCGGCACGGCGCCCGCTACCTGCCCCGGGCCACGAGCGAGGGCGCCAAGGCCGGCAACCTCAACCACGGGCTGGGCGTGACCGACGCCGAGTTCGTGGTCACCCTCGACGCCGACCACATCCCGCTGCCGGAGTTCATCGAGCGCACCCTCGGCTACTTCGACGACCCGGAAGTCGCCGTCGTCCAGTCGCCGCAGTCGTTCTACAACACCGAGTCGTTCACCTTCCGGCGGCGGCACGGGCGTGACGGCGGGTGGCACGAGCAGGAGATGTTCTACGGCGGGGTGCAGCCGACGAAGAACAGCGCGAACAGCGCCATCTACACCGGCACGTCGGCGATGCTGCGGCGGTCCGCGCTCGACGAGGCCGGCGGGTTCGCCGAGGACACGTCCACCGAGGACATTCACACGTCGTTGCGGCTGCACGCCCGCGGCTGGAAGTCGGTCTATCTGGAGCAGCCGCTCGCGTACGGGCTGGAGGTCAACAATCTGCGGCAGTACTACGGGACCCGGCGGCGCTGGGCGATCGGGAGCCTGCACCTGCTGCTGCGGCACCGGGACTCGCCGCTGATCGCCCGCGGGCTGACCTGGCGGCAGCGGCTCAACTACCTGAGCGCCATGGTCGCGCACTTCCAGGGGCTGAACCGGCTGCTCTTTCTGCTGGTCCCGATCGCGGCTCTGACCACCGGGGTGGCGCCGGTGCGTGGGCCGTACGCCGTCTATGGTCTTGCCTTTCTCGGTTTCACGGTGTTCTCGATCTGGACCGTCGTCCGGTTCGGCCGTGGGCACTACCACATGCTGCACAGCGAGGCGTTCGCCGTCGCCGACACGCTGCCGATGCTCGCCGCCCTGCCCGCGGCGGTCTTCGGGGAGAGGCAGTTCGGGGTGACCGACAAGCGGGCCCGGCGCGGCGCCGACGCCCGGCTCAAGTGGGCCTATCGGGTGTTCGCGCTGGCCGAGGTGTCGGCGCTGGGGTTCGCGGTGATCCGGCTGATCCGGGGCGAGCACGTGGTGATCGCGGCGTGGTCGGCCGCCTTCCTCAGCCTGAGCGCGGGCTATGTGCTGGCATTCCTGGTAGGTATGGAACGGTACGAACGCCGTCCGGTCACACCCTGGTACGCGACGTTGTCACCGGACCAGCTGTATCGGCGGATCACCGACGAGGAGAGGGTGCCGGCATGAACGTGGGGGCCATCGCTCTGCCTCAGCTGCCTCCGGAGCGTTTCCGGGGCGTGGTCGAGGCGGCCGAGGAGGCCGGCCTCGAGGAGCTGTGGCTGTGGGAGGACTGCTTCCTGACCAGCGGCGTCGCGACCGTGTCGGCGGCGCTCGCCTGGACCGATCGGCTGACGGTCGGGGTCGGACTGCTCCCGGTGCCCTTGCGCAACGTGGCGATCGCCGCGATGGAGCTCGCCACCCTGCACCGGCTCTTCCCCGGGCGGGCGCGCATCGGCGTCGGCCACGGCGTGCAGGACTGGATGGGTCAGGTCGGCGCCCGTGCCGGGTCCCCGATGACGCTGCTCCGCGAGCACGTCACCGCCCTGCGCGAGCTGCTCGCGGGGGAGCGGGTGACGGTCGACGGGCGGTACGTGCACCTCGACGGCGTCGCCCTGGACTGGCCGCCGACGGCGGCCGCGCCCGTCCTGGTCGGCGCCTCCGGCCCGAAGACCCTGCGGCTGGCCGGCGAGATCGGCGACGGCGTGATCATCAGTGCGGGCAACACCCCCGATGACGTACGGGCCGCGCGCGCCGTGATCGGCGACAGCCCTCTCGTCGTCTACCTGCACACGGCGACCGGTCCGGGCGCCGCCGAGCGGCTGGAGGGGGAGCGGGTCCGCTGGGGTTACGACACCATCGAGGACCGTGCCGTCTCGGGGGACGCCGACGCGGTCGCCGAGCAGGTGGGCCGGTGGGCCGAGGCCGGCGCGGACACGGTGGTCCTGCAGCCGGCCCCGGACGATCCCGATCCGGAGGGCTTCGTTCGGTTCGCCGCGACCGTGGCGACTATCCGGCGAGGAACTCCAGCAGCAGCGCGTTGACCGCGCCGGGCCGTTCCAGGCTGGGCAGGTGACCGGCCCAGTCCAGCTCGACGTGCCGGGCGTCCGGCAGCACACCGGCCAGGTGGACGGCGATCTCCCGGAAGTCGGGCAGGTCGTGGGCGCCGGTGACCAGCAGGGTGGGCGCGGTGATCCGGGACAGGTCCGGCTCGGTGCGGACCGGTTCGTATGCCACGTCCTCGGCGGCCAGCTGCACGTCGAAGGCATGCCGCTGCATGACCCGGACCAGCTCGCGGGTCTCGTCGCCGGCGTCCGGGCCGACCCACAGGCCGACGTTCAGATCGACGGCGCCGGCCACGTCGCCCGCCTCCAGCAGCGCCTCCTCCCGCTCGTCGAAGGCCTGCAGCTCGGGGCCCGCCTCGTGGCCGCGCAGCGCGGTGCAGAGCAGGGCCAGCGCGGTCACCCGCTCGGGCCATCGGGCGGCGAACTGCAGCGCCACCCGGCCGCCGCCGGACGCGCCGGTCAGCGCGGTCTCCGTGATGCCGAGATCGTCGAGGAGCGCGGCGATCGCGCCGGTCTCGTCGAAGGGGCCGGCCGGCACCGGTGTGTCGCCGTGTCCGACGAGGTCGAGGCGCACCACCCGGCGGCCCGCGGCGGCGAGCGCCGCCACCTGGGGATCCCACATCCGGCGGTCGCAGACGGTCGAGTGCAGCAGAAGTACGGCCGGCCCGTCGCCGGTCACGTCATAGGCAAGAGTCATCGCGCCGACCGTAGCCCGTCCGCGCGTACCGCGGCACGTGCTTTTCCGGTCCTCAGGCGGCGACCATCGCCGGTTTCGCCTCCGGCCGGGGGCGGGCGTCGAGTTCGCGCCAGGCCGGGAAGAGGAACGGGGACATCGTGACCGCCAGATAGCCGACGGCGGCGATCAGCGCGGCGGCCTGCAGCCCGAACCGGTCCGTCGCCCAGCCGCCGATCACGCCGCCGAACGGGATGCCCGCCCAGGAGACGGCGATCAGCACACTGATCACCCGGCCCTGCAGGTGGGTGGGGATCCGGCGGTACACCTCGGCCATCAGGATCGGGTTCACCGTCGAGATCAGCGCGCCCGCGATCGCGGCCGTCACCAGAACCGTCCACACACGATCGGCGAGGGCCAGCGCCAGCAGCTGGGCGGGGCCGCCGATGAAGAAGCACACCCCGAACGTCAGCCGCCGGGGCAGGCGCGGGGCGACCACCGTGTACAGGATGTTGCCGGCCACCGCGCCCAGCCCGAACGCGGTGCCGATCACCCCGAGCGCGGCCGGACCGTGCGGGCCCTCGCGCACCCACACCGGCACGAACACCGTCGCGAACGCCTGATCGAACATGTTCGTGGCGAACAGCATCGCCATCACGCCGAGGATCAGCCGGTCCGAACGTACCCAGCGGAATCCGTCGCGCAGGGCGTCCGCATACCCCTGATGCTCGCACTCGGCCAGCGCCGCGGCGTCGGCGCAGCCGACCCGCACCAGCAACCCGATGATGATCGCGCTCGCCGCGAACGACAGCGCGTCGAAGAGCAGCACCGCGGCCGGGCCGAACGCGGCGATCAGCACCCCGGCCAGCGGCAGGCCGACCAGCGTCGAGGCGCGGCAGACCCCGTCGTACATCGCGGTGCCGCGCTCGGTGGAGAGTCCGGCCGCCGCGATCGTGCGTGGCAGCAGCGCCCGTTTCGCCGCGTCGCCGAACCCGCGCAACGCCCCGGCCAGGGCGATCAGCAGGATCAGCGCGCTCAGCGACACGCCCTCCCAGTGGGCGACCAGCGGAATGCCGGCGACCGCGAGAACACTCGCGGTGTCCGCCGCCACAGCGGTCGGGCGTGGCCCGACGCGGTCCACGATCGGGCCACCGATCAGCCCGGCCAGCACATACGGCAGCATCTCCGCGAGACCGGCCAGGCCGGCGAGCATCGCCGAGTCCTGCGTGGTCAGAACCAGCCACGGTACGGCCACGAAGGTGATCCGGCTGCCGAGCATGGAGAGCGCCTCGGCGGTGAGAAGAGCGCCCAGTTGGCGGTTCACCGTGACGGGCGGGCGAGCCGGCCCGCGAGGGGAAGTGACGACGGGCACGATCCGAACCTAAGTTTCCGGACCGGCCAAAGCAAGACAGCCATCGATGTCTTGAGGTGCGTCACGCCGGCGGCAGATGGTCGATCGTGTTGTATCTGTCCAGCCTGAGCACCCCTGACGAGTCGACGAAACGAGTGATCGAGGCATTGCGCACATTTCCCGACTCCTTCTCCACGGCGATCACCTCATCCCAGCTCAACTGCTCGATCACGGCCCGCATCATCAGCACCACCGCGTCGTGCGCGACCACGATCACCCGCTCACCCGGGTGGCCGGCGCGCAGATCGTCCAGAAAGGACTTGAGCCGGACCGCGATGTCCGCGAACGACTCGCCGCCGGGTGGCGCGTACTCGAACTCGCCCGTCCGCGCCCGCCGCGCCGCCTCGTCCGGGAACCGTGCCGCCACCGCCGCCCGCGTCAGCAGCTCCAGATCGCCCATCAGCCGGTCCACGAGCCGGTCGTCGGTGGTCGGCGCCGGGAGATCCAGCCCGTCCGCGGCGATCCGCCACGTCTCGCGGGCCCGCAGATACGGCGACGTGATCACCACCTCGGGCCGGCGATCCTCCGGAAGGGAGGCCAGCCAGCGGCCCAGCGCCGCGGCCTGCTCCTCACCCGTCCCGGTGAGTGGGACCTCGGCGTCGCGGCCACTGACGGCGGCCTCCATCAGCCCTTCCGCGTCGGCGGCCGGAAAAGCGACATTGGCCAGGCTCTGCCCGTGCCGGACCAGAATCAGTTCAGCGACCATGATCCGACCCTACCGACCGGACCGCCCTCCGGTCACGCTCCGGCATCGATACCGGACCTCCCGTGATCAACAGCCGCTCCCGCCGACCGGGTGGCCGGCGAAGTGGGCTCCCGGTCGTCGGGCTCGGAAAATCGCTGGCCGGGCCGCGCCGGTGTGGACAGGATGTGGGCGTGACCGAGTTGAAGCCGTACACCGCTGTCTCTGCCGCTGTGGCCGATCGGGCCGCGCGACAGCAGACGGCCGCCCACCGGACGGCGGGTTCACGGCAGCGGTCATGAGCGGGGCGTTCCTGGCCGGCGTGGTCGCCGGCTACGGCATCGCCGTGCCCGTCGGCGCCATCGGCGTCCTGATCGCCGGACTCAGCGCACGCACCTCCCTCCGGATCGGCGCGGCCGCCGGCCTGGGCGCGGCCACCGCCGACGGGATCTACGCGCTGATCGCGGTCGCCGGCGGAGCGGCAGTGGCGGGCGTCGTCGCGCCGGTGGAGACACCGCTGCGCCTGCTCGGCGCCGCGGTCCTGCTCGTCCTGGCCGGATGGACCACGTGGGGAGCCATCCGCCGGCCCGGCGTCACACAACGGGACGAGCGTCCGGCGACGGCGCTCCGGGCGTACTCCGGGGTCCTGGCTCTGACGCTGCTCAACCCGGCCACCGTGATCTATTTCGCGGCCCTGGTCCTCGGCAGCGGCGGCGCCGGAGGCGGCGTCTGGTTCGTGATCGGCGCCTTCCTCGCCTCGGCCAGCTGGCAGCTGCTGATCGCCGGAGGTGGTTCCCTGATCGGCCGCCTCCTCACCAGCGACCGGGGCCGCCTGATCACCGCCCTCGTCTCCAGCACCGTGATCGCGATCCTGGCCGTCCGTCTCCTGACCACCTAGAGACGGCCCGAAGCCCTGACCTCACTTGCGCGGTCAGGGCTTCGGGCGTCGGCTGCTGCTCGCCGCGACCCGCCCGAAGCCGGCCGTCCGGGGTCACAGATGCTTGGCGGCCTCCCGGATCGACAGCGGGGACAGGGTGCCGGCGTGCGCCGCCAGGAAGGCCCGGACCGCGCCGGGATCGGTGCGCGCGTGCTGCCGCAGCGCCCACCCGATCGCCTTGCGGACGAAGAAGTCGCGGTGTGACGCCTGACGGGCGCAATACCCGAACAGGCGCGCGGTGTCGGTCGCCTCGCGGTAGTGCAACTGATACAGGATCGCGGCGCGGATCTGCCACATGTCCGCCGCCTCGGACCACTCGTCCATCCGGGCGGTGAGGGCCGGGTGGCGGCGGACGAGATCGGCGACCACGTGGGTGGCGAGCGGATCCACAGTGTCCCACCAGGATTTCCGGGTGATCAGCTCGGCGACGGTGTCGAGGAGGGCCGGGCCCGCGACCCGGGCGTGGGCGGTCAGATAGTCGCAGGCGAACTGCTGGAACTCACGCTCCTCGCGAGCCCAGCAGGCCAGCGCCACCTCGCGCAGGTCGGTCTCGGCGGGTGGCGGCAGACCGGCCAGGGCGGCGCGTGCCAGGGCTCGGCGGACCCCGCTGGCCAGCCCGAAGAACGGGAACCGGGCACGCATGTAGGCGGCCATGCCGACGGCCCGCTCCGGGTCGCGGGCCTGCTCGAACGAACCGGCGAGCCGGTCCACGAGAACTGCCGCGAGGTCGCTCATGCCCGCATCCTGCCACCGGGGTACGACAGCGACCCGGCATCCGCCGGATACCGCGAACATGCGGGCGTCGCCGTAGGGTGGTCGGCGTGGGGGAACGTGCGGCTGCCGGCGGTGGGAAGTGGGTCGATGTCGCCCCGGAGCGGCTGCCCCGATGGCTGGAGAACTTCGCGGCGCGCCATGGCCCGTACACCGCAGAGGGTTTGACGGTGATCGCCGCGGACGGTGCGTCGGCGACGCTGCAGGAGCCACCGGGTGTCTCGCCCGTCCCGGCCCTGGCCGAGTTGATCGACGCGGCGCGAGCGCCGCGGAGGCTGGGGCTGCTGCTGGCGCGCAAGGGCGCGGTCGCCGTCGGCATCGCTGACGGCGGCGAGCTGGTGGCGTCCAAGGTGGACACCCATTACGTGCAGGGGCGGACGGCCGCGGGCGGCTGGTCGCAGCAGCGCTTCGCGCGCCGCCGGGACAACCAGGCGAAAGCGGCGTCGGCGGACGCAGCCGGCATCGTCGGGCGCATCCTTCTCCCGGAGGTACGGTCGTTGGCCGCCGTGGTGGCCGGTGGGGACCGTTCCGCTGTGGACACGATCCTGTCGGCGCCCCAGCTGGCGGCGGTGGCCGCGTTGCGTGCCGGTCGACTGCTCGACGTGCCGGAGCCGCGGCATGCCGTCCTGGTGACGGCGGTCGCCGCGGCCCGTGCCGTGCCGATCCTGATCCGCGAGCCCTGACGCGCGGGGCTGCTCAGAGGGTGGTGGCGCTGAAGGTGTCGCACTGCTTCGGATCGCCGGACTCCCAGCCGACCCGGAACCAGCGCTGGCGCTGCTCGGACGTGCCGTGGGTGAACGCGTCCGGGTTGATCTGGCCGCCGCCGCGCTTCTGGAGGGTGTCGTCGCCGATCTGGCCGGCGGTCTGGATGCCCTCCTGGATGTCGGCGTCGGTGAGGCTCTTGAAGATCTTGTCGCCGTCCTTGTCGACGGTGTTCGCGGCGGAGTGCGCCCAGGCGCCGGCGTAGCAGTCGGCCTGCAGCTCCAGCTTCACCGACTCCTGGTTGGCGTTGCCGGGGTCGCGTTCCTGGCGGCGGCGCATCTCCGCCTCGGTGCCTAGGACGTCCTGGACGTGGTGGCCGTATTCGTGGGCCAGCACGTACGGCTGGGCGAACTCGCCGGGAGCGCCGAGCTCCTTGGAGAGCACCTGGTAGAAGGTGAGATCGATGTACACCTTGTCGTCGGCCGGGCAGTAGAACGGTCCGACACCGGAGTCGGCGGTGCCGCAGCCGGTGGTGACCTGGTTGGAGAAGATGCGCGTGGCGGCGGGCTTGTACTGCTCGCCGAACGACTCGGGGAGCTGCTGCTGCCAATAGCGCTGGATCGATGTGACGTAGAGCCCGTTGCGGCACTCCAGTAGCTTGGTCCGCTCCTGGTCGTTCGAGCACTTCTCGGTCGAGTTGCCGGGCGGTGCGCTGTTGTCGCTGCCCAGCGTGTTGATCCCGAAGTAGCCGCCGACCAGGGCGATCACGAGGGTCACCACGATCCCGGCGAGACCGCCGCCACCGATCGGCAGGCCGCCGATGCCGCCTCCGCCGCCCGATCCGCGGACGTCCTCGATCGAACCGGGGTCGATGTCGGCGCGTTCGTTGAGTTCCATGTCGTCTCACCTTCAGCACGGTTGCCCGCCGATTACCCGATGATCTTGTGAATTAATCGGGTGGGAGGTGCCGCGCGGCGCCCGGTAAGATGGCCGGGTGCTGCTCTGCGAAGGCTGACCTGCCCCGGCGCCGACCGTCAATCCGATGGCCGGCGCTTTTCTGCGCCCTGAGTCAGCCGTCTCACCGAGAGCGAGAATTTTCATGATCACCGCCACCGGACTGGAACTCCGCGCCGGCGCGCGCATCCTCATCTCCCCGACCACGCTGCGGGTGCAGCCCGGCGACCGGATCGGCCTGGTCGGCCGCAACGGCGCCGGCAAGACCACCACGCTCAAGGTCCTCGCCGGCGAGGGGATCCCGTATGCGGGGACCGTCGAGCGGACCAGCGAGATCGGCTACCTGCCGCAGGACCCACGGACCGGCGATCTGAACGTGACCGGCCGCGACCGCGTCCTGTCGGCGCGTGGCCTGGACACCATCCTCGCCGAGATGCAGAAACTCGAGGTGCAGCTCGAGGAGAGCTCCGAGGACAAACTCGTCCGGCGGTACGGCCAGCTGGAGGATCAGTTCTCCGCGCTCGGTGGGTACGGCGCCGAGGCCGAGGCCGCCCGGATCTGTGCCAATCTGGGCCTGCCCGAGCGCGCCCTGGCCCAGACGATCGGCACGCTCTCCGGTGGCCAGCGCCGCCGGATCGAGCTGGCCCGGATCCTGTTCGCCAACTCCGGGCAGAACGGCAAGGGCATCCTGCTGCTCGACGAGCCGACCAACCACCTCGACCAGGACTCGATCGCCTGGCTGCGCGGTTACATGGCGCAGCACAAGGGCGGCCTCATCGTGATCAGCCACGACGTCGAGCTGCTCGACGCGGCGGTCAACAAGGTGTGGTATCTCGATGCCAACCGGTCGGTCGTCGACATGTACAACATGGGCTGGAAGACGTACCTCGAAGCCCGCGAGACCGACGAGCGCCGCCGCCGCCGCGAGCGGGCGAACGCCGAGAAGAAGGCCGGCGCCCTGATGGCGCAGGCCGACAAGATGCGCGCCAAGGCGACCAAGACGGTCGCCGCGCAGAACATGGCGCGCCGCGCCGAGAAACTGCTCGGCGGCCTCGAAGAGGTCCGGACCTCGGACAAGGTGGCCAAGGTCCGATTCCCGAGTCCGGCGCCGTGCGGCAAGACGCCTCTCACTGCGACAGGCCTCTCCAAGTCGTACGGGTCACTCGAGATCTTCACCGACGTCAGTGTCGCGGTGGACCGTGGTTCCCGCGTGGCGATCCTGGGGCTGAACGGCGCCGGCAAGACCACCCTGCTCCGCATGCTCGGTGGCCTGCTCGAACCGGACACCGGTGAGGTGCGTGCCGGGCACGGGCTGCGGCTGGGCTACTACGCCCAGGAGCACGAGACGCTGGATGTGGACCGGACGATCCTGGAGCACATGCGCAGCGCCGGCTCCGAGCAGACCGACACCGAGCTGCGCAAGATCCTGGGCGCGTTCCTCTTCTCCGGTGACGACGTGGACAAGCCGGCCGGGGTGCTCTCCGGTGGTGAGAAGACCCGTCTGGCCCTGGCCACCCTGGTCTGCTCGGGCGCCAACGTGCTGCTGCTGGACGAGCCGACGAACAACCTCGACCCGGTCAGCCGGGAGCAGGTGCTCGACGCGATCGCCAACTACCCGGGCGCGATCGTGCTGGTCACCCACGACGCGGGCTGCGTGCAGGCGCTCAAGCCGGACCGGGCGATCCTGCTGCCCGACGGCGACGAGGACGCCTGGAGCGACGACCTGCTGGAGCTCGTCGAGCTGGCCTGAGGTCCGATCGCCGTCGATCCTCAGTTGTCAACTGGTGCCCACACAGACAGTGCGATGTTCGGGCGTATGCCGACAGGTCGGGCAGGCGCCGGACGGCTCGTCGCAAGGTCGAGTGTCACGCCATGGAGCGATCACAGCACTCTCCGGAGCGATCGAGGCGGTCCCCTCGATCCAGTGTTTTCGCAGGTGATCGATGGTCTTGGGCGACCGCCCCGGAGGGTGGAAATGGGTGGCGAGAGGCTGCCGGCAAACTGTCTGACATTGATGCCCGTGGTAACCGTCAAGTTCCTGACAGTAATAAATGGGCACGTTCACGGGGGCTAGATGCCTGGCGCATGATCGTCCGAGACGGTGTAATAGGTGGGACCGTATCTGACCGCACTGTCTGCGACGTGAGGATTCAAGATGGCAGCCACTGGCACAGCTACCAGTACTGAGAAGGGTCGTCGAATCGTCGGTAGCGAGCGGCAGTCGCTCGCCAAGGACCTGGTGAAGCGTTACACCGGCGGCGAGAGCATCCGCGCGCTGGCCGCCTCCACCGGCCGTTCCTACGGATTCGTACACCGCGTGCTCACCGAGTCTGGCGTGCAGTTGCGCCAGCGTGGTGGCGCCCGCCGCCGCAAGAAGGCGTGACGGCCGGGAACGCCGGGCCCACCACCACCGACGAGGTAGGCGTTCGCTACGAACAGGACGGGCCGGTCGCGACGGTGACGTTGTGCCGGCCCGACGTTCTCAATGCTCAGACTCCGGCGATGTGGACGGAGCTCGGCAACATTTCCCGGAAATTGCCGGGCGACGTCCGGGTCGTCATTGTCCGAGCCGAGGGACGCGCGTTTTCCGCGGGCCTGGATCTGTCGGTGGCCCGCGGCGACGGCGATTCTTCACTGTCCCGGCTGGCGCAGTTGTCGGCGACCGAGTGCGCGGATCGGATTGCCGGGTTCCAGACGGCGTTCACCTGGCTGCGCAGTCCGTCCATTGTGACGATTGCTGCAGTGCAAGGACACGCGATCGGCGCCGGCTTCCAGTTGGCGCTCAACTGTGACATGCGTGTCCTCGCCGACGATGCGCGGTTCTCGATGGCCGAGGTCACCCTCGGGCTCGTTCCCGATCTGGGCGGCACGAAGCGGCTCACCGAGCTGGTCGGGCCGTCCCGGGCGCTGGAGATCTGCGTCACCGGCCGGCGGATCCCGGCCGACGAGGCGGACCGGATCGGCCTGGCGACCACCGTCGTCGCCCGCGCCGAGCTGGACGCGACGGTGTCCGACCTGGCAGCCGCGGTGCTCGCGGCGGATCGGGGAGCGGTCGCCGAGATCAAGGCCCTGCTGGCGGGTGCGCCCCTGCGGTCGTACGCGGAGCAGGATCGGGCCGAACGTGAGGCCCAGACGCGGCGCCTCAGCGAACTGCTGGGCTCCGGGGAGTAGATCACCTCCCGGGATTGTCGTACCCACGGGGCAGGATGTGCTCTGCCCGTCGAACGGCGCCCGGGAGGTGACATGTCCACGAGCTGGAGCATGCTGCGCTCGATTCAGAATGCGGATCGGGTCAGTCGGCATCAGGTGCGCAAGGGCACCGCCCGCCGGATCGTGCGGTTCGCCGTGCCGTACCGGCGTGACATCACCGTCTTCCTGCTGACCGTGGTGCTGGCCGCCGGCATCGGGGTCGCCACGCCGCTGCTCGCCGGCCACGTGATCAACGCGATCACCGCCGGCGGTGACGGCGCCGCCGGGGCGGTCGTCCGGCTCGCCCTCGTCATCGCGGCGCTGGCGGTCGCCGACGCGCTCCTGTCGCTCGCCCAGCGGTGGTATTCGGCGCGCATCGGCGAGGGCATCATCCTCGACCTGCGGACCCGGGTGTATGACCACGTGCAGCGGATGCCGCTGCAGTTCTTCGCGCGCACCCAGACCGGCGCCCTGGTCAGCCGGCTCAACAACGACGTCGTCGGCGCGCAGCGGGCGTTCACGTCGACACTCTCCGGCGTGGTCAGCAACGTCATCCAGCTGGCGCTCACGGCCGGCGTGATGTTCACCCTGTCCTGGCAGATCACCGCCCTCTCGCTGCTGCTCCTGCCGGTCTTCATCGTGCCCGCCCGCCGCGTGGGCAAACGGCTCGCCGAGATCACCCGCGAGTCGTACGACCTGGACGCCAAGATGAACGCGACGATGACCGAGCGGTTCAACGTCTCCGGCGCGCTGCTGGTCAAGCTTTTCGGGCGGCCGGACACCGAGGCGGCGCGATTCGGCGAGCGCGCCACCCGCGTCCGCGACATCGGCGTCCAGCAGGCGATGTTCTCGCGCACCTTCTTCGTCGCGATGCTCCTGGTCGCCTCCCTCGCGCAGGCTCTGACGTACGGTCTGGGCGGCTGGCTGGCGGTCCGCGGCAACGTGTCGGCCGGCACCGTCGTCACCCTGGCCCTGCTGCTCACCCGGCTCTACGGTCCGCTCACCGCGCTCAGCAACGTCCGGGTCGACGTGATGAGCGCGCTCGTCTCCTTCGACCGGGTCTTCGAGGTGCTCGACCTCGAGCCCGGCATCGCCGAGCGACCGGACGCCGCCCCGATCCCCGCCGGCTCCGGGCGCATCGAGTTCCGCGACGTGCGCTTCCGCTACCCGAGCGCCGACCAGGTTTCCCTCGCCTCCCTGGAGGACGTCACCGCCCTCGACCGCACCGAGCAGGAGGAGGTGCTCACCGGTCTCGACTTCACCGTCGAGCCGGGGCAGATGGTGGCCCTGGTCGGCCCGTCCGGCGCCGGGAAGTCGACAACGTCGATGCTGGTCTCCCGCGTCTACGACGTGACCGGCGGGTCGGTGCTGGTCGGCGGGGTCGACGTCCGCGACGCCACCCTCGAGTCGCTGCGGGACACGGTCGGCGTGGTCACGCAGGACTCACATCTCTTCCACGAGACGATCGCCGAGAACCTGCGGTATGCGCGACCAGGCGCCACCGAGGAGCAGATGTGGGAAGCCCTCACCGGCGCACGCATCGCCGCGCTGGTCAGAGCGCTGCCCGACGGGCTCGACACGGTGGTGGGGGAGCGGGGCTACCGGTTCTCCGGCGGTGAGAAACAGCGCCTTGCCATCGCCCGGTTGCTGCTCAAGCAGCCGTCGATCGTGATCCTCGACGAGGCCACCGCCCACCTCGACAGCGAGTCCGAGGCGGCGGTGCAGCGGGCCCTCGCCGAGGCGCTGCGCGGGCGGACGGCGCTGGTCATCGCGCACCGGCTGTCCACGATCCGGGAGGCCGACCAGATCCTGGTCCTGGAGAAGGGCCGGATCGTCGAGCGCGGCCGCCACGAGGACCTGGTCGCGGCGGGCGGCCTCTACGCCTCGCTGTATCGGACGCAGTTCACGGAGGCGGTGATCTGAATGGCGTACCTGCTGACCCTCGCGGTTCTCGCGATCATCTGCCTGCTGCTGATGCGTTTCGCCGGCTGGGCCCGGCGCAAGGGAATCGGCGGCGGGGTGATGGGCCCGATCGACGAGGCGTGGCACCCGTCGGCGGACCGGTTCCGGCGCGAGATCGCGGTACACGAGCAGCGGGTCCTGCCACCCCGCCCGGGCGACGACCTCGACCGGGGCCCGGCCTGAGCCCGCGCCGTCGGGGGCGGCCGGGTCAGCCGGTGGCGGCGGACCGTAAGGCGGCGAACTCGGTGATCAAGGCCGGGAGCTGGAAGTGGGCGTTCAAGCCGCTCGGGTTGGGCAGCACCCAGACCGGAACTCCGGCGATCCGGTCGTCCTGTGGTCCCAGGCGTGCCTTCGGACGTCCGAAAGCCGCGCGATAGGCGGTGATGCCCAGGATCGCGAGGTAGCGGGGGCGCAGGCGGCCGACCCGTTCGGTGAGCCGGGCGCCACCCGCGATGAACTCCTCGGGGGAGAGTTCGTCGGCGCGGGCGGTGGCGCGTTCGACGACGTTGGTGATGCCCAGCCCGAGCGCGGGCAGGAGGTGCTGCTCGGACGGGTGCAACAGGCGGTCGGTGAAACCGGAGCCGTGCAGCGCCGGCCAGAAACGGTTGCCCGGGCGGGCGAAATGGTGGCCGGTCGCCGCCGAGTAGAGGCTCGGGTTGATGCCGGAGAACAACACCAGCAGATCCGGCCCGGCCACGTCGGGGAGGGTACGGTCGGCGGCTGCCGCCAGTTCGTCCGCGCTGGGCCGATCGGCGCCCGGCCGCCTGTCGGTCTGCCTGCCCGCGACCGGCGTGGGCCGATCGGCGCCCGGTCGCCTGGCGGTCTGCCTTCCTGCGACCGGCCCGGGTTGTGCGGTGTCCTGCTGTTTGGTGGTCTGGCGGTTTGTGACGGTCCCGGGTTGTGCGGTGTCTCGCTGCTTGCCCGTCTGCCGGCCTGCGACCGTCCCGGGCCGTGCGGCGTCGCCGGCAGGCGCAGCGGCGGACGAGGCAGGCCCGTCGGCCCTAGCCGGGGCCGGGTCGTCGGTGGGCCTGCCGGCGGCCGACGGTGCCGGGCCGGGGGCCGCGGCGGTCGGTGCGGGGACCTCGCTGCCGGTGGGTGACGAGGTGGGGCTGCCGGCGGGGCGATCGGTCACAGGGTGCGGAGGGCGCCGCCGTCGACGGCGACGGCCACGCCTGTCACATAGCTTGCGGCCGGCGACAGCAGGAACGCCGCGGCACGGCCGAACTCGGTCGGCTCGCCGATGCGGCGCAGCGGGATGCCGGCGGCCACCGTTTCCGCGGCGGCGATCGGGTCGGCGGCGGACTCGAAGAGTTCGCGGCTGCGGTCGGTCATGAACCGGCCGGGCAGGACGCTGACGACGCGGATGCCGCGCGGGCCGAACTCGTCGGCCATGTCCTTCGCCACCATCGCCAAGCCGGGGCGCAGACCGTTGGAGAGGCCAAGACCGGCCAGCGGCGTCTTCACCGAGGTGGACAGCACCAGGCCGATCGCGCCGCCCTCGGGCAGCGCCGACGCGAACGTCCGGGCGGCGCGCACCGAACCGAGGAACACCGTCTCGAAGGCGCTCGTCCACTGGTCGTCGCTCATGCTCGCCGCGCTGCCGGGTGTCGGGCCGCCCACCGAGATCAGCGCGCCGTCGAGGCGGCCGAACTGCTCCTGCGCGGCGTGCACCAGCTCACGAGGGGTGCTCGGATCGGACAGGTCGGCGGTCACCCCGAGAGCGTGCTCCGGACCGCCGAGCGCGGCCACCGCCTCGGTGACCCGGTCGCCGTCACGGGAGGAGACGACCACCTTCGCGCCGTCGCCGACGAGCGCCTGCGCGGTGGCGAACCCGAGACCACGCGAGGCCCCGGTGAGGATGTAGACACGATCAGCGAGCCCAAGGTCCATGTCCTGATCCTGCCATCTCCCGCCGCAGCGCTGCCGCCGTGGCCGCGTCGGCGGGCAGGAACGCCTCGATGGCCAGCTCGGACAGGGTCACGTCGCGCGGGGTGCCGAGCACGCTGGTGATGCTGAAGAAGTTCAGGCCGTCGAAACGCAGCGGAACGACCAGGCCGTCCGGTTCGGCGGTGACCTCGCCGCCGGGGTATCCGGCGAGTTCGGCCCGCAGATCGCGGAGCACCGGGTCGCCGGTCGCCGCGGCCTGCCGGTCGAGGCGGTGCAGGACGTGCGTACGCCACTCGGCGAGGTTGCCGATCCGGGGCGCCATGCCGGCCGGGTGCAGCGCCAGGCGCAGGACGTTGACCGGTGGGGTGAGCAGTTCCGGCGCGCATCCGGCGGTGAACCGGGCCACCCCGTCGTTGGCGTCGACCATCGTCCAGTGCCGGTCCACCAGCACGGCCGGGTGCGGCGCGTGCCCGGCGAGCACGGTGCGCAGCGCGGCCAGCACGTCGGCCAGCGGCGGGCCGTCCAACTCGGACTCCGGGTAGGCGGGCGCGAACCCGCCGGCCAGCAGCAGCTCGTTGCGGGCCCGCAACGGCACGTCCAGCTCCTCGGCGAGGCGCAGCAGCATCCGGCGGGTCGGCCGGGACCGCCCGGTCTCCACGAACGACAGGTGCCTGGTCGACACCCCGGACCGGCCGGAGAGATCCAGCTGGCTCATCCGCCGGGTGTCCCGCCAGCCGCGCAGCATCCTGCCCACCTCGCTCATGTCCGCCGAGGGTAGGTAGCGCCCGGGCGCCGCGCCATCACCGGCGAGGTGATCGACGGCGCTGCCCGCGCGGGCGGGGACGGTGGGTCGCCTGCGGCGGAACTCCCGGGAAGGCGGGATCCGGCCCGCCCACCCGACGGGAAGGAGCGGAGGCGGCCGTTCAGGCGAGGGTGTGGCCGCCGTTCACGGCGATGCGCTCGCCGGTGATGAAACGGGACTGCTCGGAGGCCAGGAAGGCGACCACGTCGGCGACCTCGGACGGGGTGCCCATCCGGGCCAGGGGCACCTCGCGCCGGTAGTCCTCGACCTGGTCGGCGGGGACGTCCGCGTGGCGTTCGACCGGGATCCAGCCGGGGGCGACCAGGTTCACGGTGATGCCGAGCGGGCCGAGCTCCCGGGCCCAGGTGCGGGTCAGGGAGAGCTGGGCGGCCTTGGCGGCGCTGTAGGCGGACATCCCCGGGGCGGAGCGCTCGGGAAGGTCGGAGCCGATGTGGATGATGCGGCCGCCACCGAGGCGACGCATGTCGGGTACGGCCGCCCGCATCAGCAGTGTCGGGCTCTTCACGAAGAACAGCAGCTGGTCGAGGTGGTCCTGCCAGGTGAGGTCGAGCGCTGCCCGTACCGGCTGAGGTCCGGTGGCGTTGGGGATCAGGACCCGGACCGGACCGAGAACGTCCCGGACCGCGGGGAGGAGGGCCGCGACGGCGGCCTCGTCGGTGGCGTCGGCGCGGAACGCGGCGGCCGTGCCACCGGCCGCGACGATGTCGGCGACGACGCGGTCGGCGCCCTCCGGATCGGGCAGGTGGTTGACCGCGACCGGCCATCCGCCGGCGGCGAGCCGGCGCGCGATCGCCGCGCCGAGCCCGCGCGACGCCCCGGTGATCAGCACCGATCCGGGTGATTTCGGGGAAGGTCGGGTGGCCGGCATGTCAGTGGCGGCGGACGGCGTCCTCGACCACGTCGAGGACGGCGGCGAGCTCCCCGGCGGGGCGGCCGGTGGCCAGATGGAGGACGAGACCGTCGTACGCCAGCTCGAGGAACTGGGTGAGGACCTCGACGGGCACGTCCTCGCGGAGGACGCCGGCCTCACGCTGGCGCTGGAGGCGCTCGCGGGTGGCGTCGGCGATGGCGGCGGAGCGCTGGGCCCAGCGTTTGGCGAAAGCCGCATCGGTACGCCGTCGGTGCGCCACCTCCAGCTGGGTGCCGAGCCAGCCGGCCGTGTCGCCCTCGCTGTTGCCGGCGCGTTCGAGCAGGTCACGCATCACCTGGACGAGACCGTTGCGGGCGACGGTCTCAGCCATCCGGGCGGCGTCGTCCTCGGCGACGGCGAGGAACAGATGTTCCTTGTCACGGAAATGGTGGAAAATCGCGCCGCGTGACATGCCGGTGGCCTCTTCGAGCCGGTGGACCGTCGCGCCGTTGTATCCGAACCGCGCGAAGCACGTGCGGGACGCGCTGAGGATCTCCTGGCGTCGGGCATCGAGCTGGTCCTGGCTCACTCTGGGCACACCGTTGATCGTGTCATGGGCCAGGACTTTCTTGCAATCCGTACGTACGGCTTACTAGAGCCGGGTGTCCCTCGATCGGATGATGCGAATTTCGTCATGCTCTCAGTGCTTTGTTAACACTCCTGGACTGTTCGCTTCCGGGAGTGCTCACGTAAAGTGCCCGCGTGCCTCTAGTCTTCCTCGCTCTGGACGACACCCTGCTCGACCGCAGTGGTGCGTTCCGGCTGTGGGCGAAGGGGTTCCTCGATGAGATCTCGGCGCCACAGGACGATCTGGAGTGGCTGGTCGGGGTCGACGCGGACGGTCTGACCTCCCGGTGGGACCTGGCTGACCTGATCCGTGACCGCTACCGGCTGCGGATCTCCTCGATCGACCTGGTCGACGAACTGAACGGTGGGCCACTCACCTACGAACGCCTCGACCCGATGATCGGTTGCGCGCTGGAGATCGCCGGCGACGCGGGGCTGGTGCCGGTGGTGGTCACGAACGGGCCGGCCGAGCAGCAGGACGCCCGGATCCGGCGGACCGGACTGGACCGGTATGTCGCCGACTGGGTGATCTCCGAGGAGTGCGGGGTGAGCAAGCCGAACCCGCGGATCTTCGCGATGGCCGCCCAGCGGGTCCGCATGCGGCTGGCCGGGGCCTGGGTGGTCGGTGACAGCCCGGAGGCCGACATCGGCGGCGCCGCGGCGCTCGGTCTGCCCAGCGTGTGGCTGCACCGCGGGCGTGAGTGGGTGGACAACCGGTTCGCGCCGACCCATGCGGTCGGTAACGTGATCCAGGGCCTGTCCGCGATCATGGCGGCGCGCTCGAAATAAATCGGTTGCGCCCGCCGCGGTGATCGGAAAGAGTGGGCGCGCTGTAACGAGAACCCGACGAGAGAGAAGGGGGTGGACCTCATGGCCGTCTTTGTGATGCCTGCTGTCCCCGCTTCCCCGAAAACTTCTTTCTCCGAGGAGAACCTCCAGTGCGCGAGCACGACTCTTACGGCTCCACCACCATGCGCGGCAAGCGCCGCAAGTTCGACGACGACGATCCCACTTTCGTAAAGCGCGGCCGGATCGAGCCGGCTCTGCAGGAGGACCCGGATCTGCCCGAGGAGGGCGACCGCTGGTCCACGTGGGACGGCGCTCTGCACGGCCCCGAGCCCCGGCCCGACTGGGTGCGTACCGAGTACGGCGCGGTCGACACCGAGCTGGGGATGCTCAAGACCGGTAAGGAAGCCGACGTCTTCCTGGTGCGCCGGGCGATCCCGGGCACCGACAAGATCAGCATGCTGGCCGTCAAGCGATACCGCGACGGCGACCACCGGATGTTCCACCGTGACGCCGGTTATCTCGAGGGACGCCGGGTCCGCCGGTCCCGTGAGATGCGGGCGATGAACAACCGGACCGCCTTCGGCAAGGAGATGATCTCCGGGCAGTGGTCGGCGGCCGAGTTCGGCGCGCTCGGCCGGCTGTGGCAGATCGGGCAGGAGAGCGGCCTGGTCTGCGTCCCCTACCCGGTCCAGCTGATCGGCACCGAGCTGATGATGGAGTTCATCGGCGACTGGGAGACCGGCGAGGCGGCGCCACGGCTCGCCCAGGTGCGGGTCGACCAGGATCAGCTGGCCGACCTGTGGCGGCAGATGACCGACGCGCTGTCGGTGCTGGCCCGGGCGCAGGTCGCGCACGGTGACCTGTCGCCGTACAACACGATGGTGCACGACGGGCGGCTCGTCATGATCGACCTGCCGCAGATCGTGGACGTCATCGCCAACCCGCGCGGTGGCGAGTTCATCGCTCGTGACGTGCGCAACGTGGCGGGCTGGTTCCGCTCGCGGGGCCTGGAGACCGACGAGGACGCGCTGATCGAGCGCCTGCACTTCGAGGCGGGACTGCGCTGACGGCCGGCCGGAGCCGGGGCCCCGAGGCCCCGGCTCAGCTCACTGAAGGTAGTTCTCCACCTCGGAGACGCTGTGAGCCTGCTCGCCGTCCGGATCGTGGCCGACGTCACGGGCCGCCCGGCGGCGTCGCAGCAGGTCCCAGCACTGGTCGAGCGACTCTTCCAGGTCCTTGAGGCGGGTGTGCTCCTCGTCGGACGAGATCTTGCCCTCGCTCAGCTGGCGGCGCAGCTGGTGCTCCTCGTCGACCAGTTCGTTGATCCGGCCGAGCACTGTCTTGTCATCCATTCCCGAAGCCTATTCACCACACCGGCTCCGGTGGCACACCGCCTGGTGTGTCCGGTAGCCCGAGTCCGGAACGCATCTCCGCGATGTCGTCCCGGAGCCGATGGAACAGCGCCGGCGGGTCGTCGGCGAGCGCGCCCAGTGCCGCGGCCCGCCGGCCCAGGTCGTGCTCCCACGCCACGGCCAGCCGGTCCGGCCGGATCCGGTCGAAGTGCTTCCGCGCCAGCGCGGCTTCGCCGCTGAGCCCGGCCGCCGCGCCGGTGTGGAAGGCGTGCCACCACGACGTGGCGTTGATCCGGCTCTGCCGGGCGGACAGCACGCGCGCCACGTCGGCCGGGGTGGGGATCTCCTGCCGCAACTGCTCCACGCGCCGCCGCGCGATGCCGGTGACCTGCTCCAGATCGGTGGCGAACTGGTCGTCGCGGACGTGCCGGACGGCCTGCACCCACACGTGACCGTCCTGGCGCCGCTCGGTGGCGAAATCGCCGGTGTCCTCCCGCCAGTACACCGGGCCGCCCAGGTCGTAGGTGAACTCCGGCATCGGGCCCCACAGGAACTTCGCGGCCACCGCCAGCCGGGTGTCCCCGCCCCGCGCCCGTTCGAGGACGACGAGGAGCAGCCACCAGCCGCGATCCTCGACCCACGTGCGGGTGCGGTTCTGCCGGCGCAGTCCGAGGGGACGCAGCGCCGCCTGTGCCGCGGCGACGACCATCTGATCGGGGGTGGGCATCGATCGACCCTAACGGGGATAGGGTCGGCCGGTGACGCTTGACGCTCAGAGAGAGCACATTCTCTCCGGCCGGATGTACAACGACCTCACCGCGGAGCTGGTGCAGGCGCGGGAACGGACCGTGCTGCTGACGAATGAGTACAACGACAGTTTCGGCAAGCCGCAGGCGGAGCGGGAGGCGATCCTGCGGCGGCTGCTCGCATCGGTGGGTGAGGGGTGTCACTTCGAGCCGACGTTCCGGTGCGAGTTCGGGTTCAACATCAGCATCGGGGACGCCTTCTACGCCAACTTCGACTGCGTGATGCTCGACGGCGGTGGGATCACCATCGGTGACCACGTGCTGTTCGGGCCGCGGGTCGGGATCTACACGTCCAACCACGCGATCGACGCGGCCGAGCGGGCCGCCGGCGCCTGCTATGCCAAACCGGTGACGATCGGTGACAACGTGTGGATCGGCGGCGGGGTCACCATCAATCAGGGCGTGACCATCGGGGACGGCGCGATCGTCGCCTCCGGCAGTGTGGTCACCAAGCCGATCCCGGCCGGAGTGATCGCGGCGGGTGTCCCGGCCCGGGTGCTGCGCGAGATCACCGACGCCGACAAGACCGGCTTCCAGCCGTGACCCGGGACGGCCGGGCCGATCCGGTCACCATCCTCGCGGAGGTCAGCGACCGGGACGGCCGGGCCCGCGCCTTCGAGGTGTGGTGCTACAAGGCGGGCAAGGCAGGCTGGACGGTCGTCGTCGAGTCGACGTCGTTCGACACCGACGGCGACGAGTGCGGAGTCGTGCACGTCGAGGGGCTGCGGTATCGGATCCGGCACGGACCGCGGCTGCGCCGGCACGTCTACCACGTGGACTCGCCGTTGCATCCGATCGCGGTGGCCGTCAACCTGACCACCGGCGGCGATGCCGGGGGACCGGTCACGCATCGCGTCGAACTCACCCATGCGGCCTGGGCAGAGCCGATCATCTCCGGTACGGGGTGAGCGCCTCTTGCGTGTGGCGGGGGCGCGTGGACCGTACCCCCATGGAAAAGCCCGCCTCCCGGAACCGGGAAGCGGGCCTTGACCAGGAACTGTCAGCTGCGAAGCATCTTGCGCAGCACGTACTGCAGGATGCCGCCGTTGCGGTAGTAGTCGGCCTCGCCGGGCGTGTCGATGCGGACGACGGCGTCGAACTCGATGCCGGTGTCCGTGGTGACCTTGACCGTGCGCGGCGTGGTGCCGTCGTTGAGCTCGGTGACGCCGGCGATCGAGAAGGTCTCGGAGCCGGTGAGGCCGAGGGACGCGGCGGTCTCACCCTGGGGGAACTGCAGCGGCAGCACGCCCATGCCGATCAGGTTGGACCGGTGGATGCGCTCGTAGCTCTCCGCGATGACCGCGCGGACGCCGAGGAGCATGGTGCCCTTGGCCGCCCAGTCGCGGGAGGAGCCCGAACCGTACTCCTTGCCGGCCAGGATCACCAGCGGGACGCCGGCCTCCTGGTAGGCGACGGAGGCGTCGTAGATGGTGGTCTGCTCGCCGGTCAGGTGGTTGAGCGTGAAGCCACCCTCGACGTTGTCCAGCAGCTGGTTGCGCAGCCGGATGTTGGCGAACGTGCCACGGATCATGACCTCGTGGTTGCCGCGGCGCGAGCCGTAGCTGTTGAACTCGGCGCGCGGGACGCCGTGCTCGGCGAGGTACTTGCCGGCGGGCGAGTCCGGCTTGATCGAGCTGGCCGGGGAGATGTGGTCGGTGGTGACCGAGTCGCCCAGCTTCGCCAGCACGCGGGCGCCGGTGATGTCGGTCACCGGGCTCGGGTCGGCCTGCATGCCCTCGAAGTACGGGGGTTTGCGGACGTAGGTGGAGTCACCGGACCACGCGAAGGTGTCACCGGTCGGCGTCGGCAGCGACTGCCACTGCTCGTCGCCGGCGAAGACGTCCTGGTAGGCGGTGCTGAAGCCCTCGGCGCCGATCGCCTGCGCGATGGTGTCGTCGATCTCCTGGTTGGACGGCCAGATGTCGGTCAGGTAGACCGGCTCGCCGTCCGAGCCCGTGCCGAGCGGCTCGGTGGTGATGTCGATGTCCATCGAGCCGGCCAGGGCGTAGGCCACGACCAGCGGCGGCGAGGCCAGGTAGTTCATCTTGACGTCCGGGTTGATCCGGCCCTCGAAGTTACGGTTGCCGGAGAGGACGCTGACCGCGGTCAGGTCGTTCTCGTTGATGGCCGCCGAGACCTCCTCGGGCAGCGGGCCCGAGTTGCCGATGCAGGTGGTGCAGCCGTAGCCGACCAGGTTGAAACCGATCTTGTCGAGGTACGGCGTGAGGCCGGCCCGGTCGTAGTAGTCGGAGACGACCTTGGAACCGGGGGCCAGCGTGGTCTTCACCCACGGCTTGCGGGTCAGGCCCTTCTCCACCGCCTTCTTGGCGAGCAGCGCGGCGCCGATCATGACCTGCGGGTTCGACGTGTTGGTGCAGGACGTGATGGCGGCGATCACGACCGCGCCGTGATCCAGCTCGTAGGTCACGCCGTCGTCGCCCTTGACCACTGTCGGCTTCGACGTGCGGCCGGCGGCACCCAGGGCGGCGCTGAACGCGTGCGGCTTGTCGGCCTCGTCCTCGACGCCGTTGGCGGGCGCGTCGGACGCGGGGAACGACTCCTCGCTGGCCTCGTCGGCGTGGCCGTGCGGGGCGGCGTAGTTGGGCAGCGCGTCACGGAACGCGGACTTCGCCTCGCTCAGCAGCACGCGGTCCTGCGGGCGCTTCGGGCCGGCCAGCGACGGGACGATCGTCGAGAGGTCGAGCTCCAGCTTCTCGCTGTAGTCGGGCTCGGCGGCCGGGTCGAGCCACAGGCCCTGGCGCTTCGCATACGCCTCGACGAGCGCGACCTGCTGCTCGGTGCGGCCGGTCAGCTTCAGGTAGTCGATGGTCTGCTCGTCGATCGGGAAGATCGCGACGGTCGAACCATACTCCGGCGACATGTTGCCGATGGTCGCCCGGTTGGCCAGCGGGACGGCGCTCACGCCGGGGCCGTAGAACTCGACGAACTTGCTGACCACACCGTGCTTGCGCAGCATCTCGGTGATGGTGAGCACCAGGTCGGTGGCGGTGGTGCCGGCCGGGGCCTCGCCGGAGAGCTTGAAGCCGACGACCCGCGGGATCAGCATGGAGACCGGCTGGCCCAGCATGGCGGCCTCGGCCTCGATGCCGCCGACGCCCCAGCCCAGCACGCCCAGGCCGTTGACCATGGTGGTGTGCGAGTCGGTGCCGACGACGGTGTCCGGGTACGCCTGGCCGTTGCGCTCCATGATCGTCCGAGCCAGATACTCGATGTTGACCTGGTGCACGATGCCGGTGCCGGGCGGGACGACCTTGAACTCGTTGAACGCGGTCTGGCCCCAGCGCAGGAACTGGTAGCGCTCACGGTTGCGCTGATACTCCAGCTCGACGTTGCGCTGGAAGGCGTCCTCCCGGCCGAACAGGTCGGCGATGACCGAGTGGTCGATGACCAGCTCGGCCGGGGCGAGCGGGTTGACCTTGGTGGGGTCGCCGCCCAGGTCCTTCACGGCCTCGCGCATGGTGGCCAGGTCGACCACACAGGGAACGCCGGTGAAGTCCTGCATCAGCACCCGTGCCGGGGTGAACTGGATCTCGACACTCGGGTCGGCACTCTGATCCCAGCTGCCGAGCGCGTTGATGTGGTCGGCGGTGATGTTCGCGCCGTCCTCAGTACGCAGCAGGTTCTCCAGGAGGATCTTCAAGGAGTAGGGCAGGCGCTCGTGCCCCTTCACCTTGTCGATCGTGAAAATCTCGTAGCTCGCGTCTCCGACGCGCAGCTCGCTCTTCGCACCAAAGGTGTCGAGGCTGGCCACCGTCATCTCCTTCACACCCAGCGACTGGAAGTCAAGTCTTTCGCACCGAAAGGGCGACCTCTTGATTAGGTATGCCTAACTCTCGGTTGTGCGTCTTCGGTAAACCGTACGTCCGTCTTGCTAGCGGCTGCAAGGCGGGTCCCACGCGACGATCCTCGCAGCCTGTCCTCGGGACACCCGGAAAATGTCGTATCCCGCTGGGATGATGTGCCGGTGACGACGATGGAGATCATTGCGAGCCCGCCGGCCACCGCCACCACCCGGCCGCAATGGCTGATCGTGCACTATCACCGGCCCGACGGTGACTACGCCGACTGGGTTCTGCACGCCTGGGGCGACCTCGCGCCCGGCGCCGATCGGCGATACCCCGACGGCGCCCCGTTCGCCGGGGAGGACGCGTGGGGCAGGTTCGCCTGGGTGCGGCTGGCCGACGACGCGAAGGAGGTCGGCTTCCTGATCCTCGGCCGGCAGGGCGCGAAAGACGTCGAGGCCGACCGGTGGGTGACGCTGAGTGAGGGCAGTGAGATCTGGGTCACCGCTGGTGAGCGGCGTGTCGGCACCGAGCCGCCGGAGCTGCCGCAGCCCGGCGAGGAGACCGTGGTGATCCACTACCGGCGCCCCGGCGGCGACTACGCGGGGTGGGGCCTGCACTGCTGGGAGGGCGTGCCGGTCACTGAGAAGACCCGGTGGCACCGGCCGCACATGCCCACCCGTTTCGACGCGTTCGGGGCCGTCTTCGAGGTGCGGGTCCGGCCGGACGCGGTCGGGCTGCGCTATGTGCTGCACCGGGGCGAGGAGAAGGATCTCGCCGACGACCAGCGCCTCGACCTCACCGTGGCCCGCGAGGCCTGGCTGGTCGCCGGGGTCGCCCAGCCGGTCCGGCCGGATGTCGGGACGCTCGGCCCCGAGATCGACCCGGCCCGGGCGTATGCCGTCTTCATCGACCGGGGGACCGTCGCGCTGCCGGAGTGGTTCGCCTCCCGCGCGGTGAGCTTCACCCTCGGCTCACTGCCCCTGGTGCCCCGGCCCGGCGGCCTGTTCCAGGAGCAGAGCCGCCGTTTCCCGCACCTGCGCGCCTACCGGGCGTTCGCGGTGCGTGAGCTCGGCGACGTGGCTCTCGGTGAGATGCTCCGGGGCCGGCTCCTGGTCGCCGGGCACGACAGCGCGGGCGAGGTGGTCGCGCTCACCGCCGTGCAGCTGCAGGGCGTCCTCGACGACCTCTACGCGAGCGCCGCCGGCGCCGAGCTGGGCCCGGTCGTCGACGACCAGGAGAGGCCGCGCCTGTCGGTCTGGGCGCCCACCGCCCGCACCGTGGAGCTGGAGCTCTTCCGCGAGCCCGGCGAGGAGCCGCGGGTGCTGGCGATGGAGCGTGACGACGTGACCGGTGTCTGGTCGATCACCGGCAAACGCAAGTGGATCAACAGGTGGTACAGGTTTCGCGTCCAGGTGTGGCAGCCGGCCGCCCAGCGCATGGTCACCACCAGCGTCACCGACCCGTATTCGGTGTCGCTGGCCACCGACTCCACCCACAGCCAGCTCGTCGACCTGTCCGATCCGGCGCTCTGCCCGCCCGGCTGGGCCGACGCGGTCCGGCCCGAGGCGGTGCCACCGGCCCGGATGCAGATCAGCGAGGTGTCGGTTCGTGACTTCTCCATCGCCGACGTGACGGTGCCGGCCGACGAGCGGGGCACCTATCTGGCGTTCACCCGCCACTCCTCGGCCGGCATGCGCCACCTGAGGTCGCTCGCCGAGGCCGGGCTCACCCACGTGCACCTGCTGCCGGTCAACGATTTCGCCACGGTGCCCGACCGGCGGGCCGACCAGGCGGCGCCCCTCTGCGACCTGGCGTCGTTCCCGCCCGACTCGACGGAGCAGCAGCGGGCCGTCATGGCGGTGGCCGACACCGACGGTTTCAACTGGGGCTACGACCCGTGGCACTGGACCACCCCGGAGGGCAGCTACGCCACCGACCCGGCCGGCACGGCGCGGATCGTGGAGCTGCGCGCGGCGGTGGCGGCGCTGCACACGGCCGGCCTGCGGGTGGTCCTCGACGTCGTCTACAACCACACCATGGGCGACGGGCTGGACAGGTTCAGCGTCCTCGACCGGATCGTCCCCGGCTACTATCACCGGCTGCTCGCCGACGGCAGCACCGCCGAGTCGAGCTGCTGCCCCAACACCGCCACCGAGCACACCATGATGGGCCGGCTCGTCGTCGACTCGCTCGTCACCTGGGCCCGGGAGTACCGGATCGACGGCTTCCGGTTCGACCTGATGGGCCACCACCCGCGGGCCAACATCCTGCAGGCGCGGGCGGCCCTCGACCGGCTGCGGCCCGACATCGCCCTCTACGGCGAGGGGTGGAATTTCGGCGAGGTCGCGTATGACGCCCGGTTCGCCCAGGCCACCCAGGTCAACATGGCCGGCACCGGGATCGGCACGTTCAACGACCGGCTGCGCGACGCGATCCGGGGCGGCGCGGCCTTCGGCGACGACCCGGCGGTGCGCGGCTTCGCGACCGGGCTCGGCGCGGCCGTGCCGCTGTGGCTGCACGACCAGATCAAGGTGGGGCTCTCCGGGGCACTCGCCACCTTCCGGTTCGTGGCCCATGACGGCGTCGAGCACAGCGGCGCGCAGATCGGCTACCACGGCGCGCCCGCCGGTTACGCCCATCAGCCGGGCGAGGCGGTCAACTATGTGGACGCCCACGACAACGAGATCCTGTATGACGCGATGGCCTTCAAGCTGCCACCCGGGATCTCCCAGGTCGACCGGGCGCGGATGCAGGTCCTCGCGCTGTCGCTGGTGGTGCTGAGCCAGGGCGCCGCGTTCGTGGCGCTGGGCACCGAGCGGCTCCGGTCGAAATCGCTGGACCGTAACTCGTACAACTCCGGTGACTGGTTCAACCAGATCCGCTGGGACCCGGCTCTCGGCAACGGGTTCGGGGTGGGGCTGCCACCGGAGGCCGACAACGGCGACAAATGGGACTGGGCCCGGCCGCTGCTCGGGGACCCGGCGCTCGTCCCGTCGCCGGATGTGATCGAGCTGGCCGCCGAGCGGTATCGGGAGTTGCTGCGGATCCGCCGATCGTCGCCGGTCTTTGGGCTGCCCACCGCCGAGGAGGTGGAGCGGCGGCTGACTTTCCCGGCCGGCGGCCCGGGCGAGCAGCCGGGCGTGATCGTGATGTGCCTGGACGGCAGCGGCCTGGACCCGCACTGGGCCCGCCTCGTCGTGGTGTTCAACGCCACCGACGGCACGGTCCGTCCGGCGATCCCCGGGCCGGACCGGTTGCGGCTGCACCCGGAGTTGACCGGCTCGATCGACCCGGTGCTGCGGGCGGCCACGGCGTTCGAGGTGCCGAGGCGGTCGGTCGCGGTGTTCGTGGACGACATCCCCTGAGCGGCCGGGCGACGTCGACGTGGCGCCGGGCGACGTGGGCGGGGCCGGCAGGGCGTGGTGGCCCGGCCGGGATGGTGCGGCATCCCCTGACCGCCGGGCTGCGGCGCTGCGCTACATTGCGCCGCGTGAGGCGTCGAGCGGAGGTAGTGGTGCGGGTAGAGCGTGCCCTGTGCGCGTTGATGGTGGTCGGGCTGGTCGGCGGCTGCACCTCGTCCGGGGACGACAAGCCGAAGATCGAGGACCCGAGCCCGGCCGTCGCCGCGTCGGCGCCGCCCTGGACTGAGCCGGCCGCCTACAGCTTCACGCTGACCCGCGGATGTGAGTCGACGCCGGTCGGTGAGTATCGGGCGACCGTCAAGGACGGCGTGCTCAGCGCCGCCGAACGGGTCGGCGCGGTGGCCGTGGTGCCGTCCGCCTCCGCCGAGGTGGATCTCGGCCCGGTCACCGAGGGGCAGCAGGGCGAGGAGATCGACGTTCCGACACTCGGTGAACTGGTCGCCATGGCGGAGACCGCGGGCGAGGACGGTGCCGAGGTCGCCACCAAGTACGACACCACCGACGGCCACCCGGTCCAGGTGAAGATCAACGTCGAGGACGATCCGGCCGCCGCCGAATGCTGGAACGTGACGGAGTACAAGCCGGGGTCCTGACGCCGGTCCGTGAGCGCGGGGCCGGGCCGCCGGGCGTGGGCGCGGGGCTGGACCGCCGGGCGTGAGCGCGGGGCCGGGCCGCCGGGCGTGAGAGCGGGGCGGCGCGTGGGAAGCCGCCGCCCCGGAGGCGATGCGTCAGGGGTGCAGGGCGTCGCGCAGGAAGTCGCCGCCCTGGCGGGTCGCGGCCTTTGCGGCGTGGGTGTCCTTGAGCGCGTTCAGCAGCACGAAGTCGTGGATGATCCCCTGGTAACGCACGGCCGTCACGTCCACACCGGCGGCGCGCAGCTTGGCGGCGTACGCCTCGCCCTCGTCGCGCAGCACGTCCGCCTCGGCGACGATGACCAGCGCCTTCGGCAGGCCCGCGAGGTCCTCGAGAGTGGCCCGCAGCGGTGACGCGGTGATCTGCGCCCGCTCCGCCTCCTCGGTCGTGTACTGGTCCCAGAACCACTGCATGCCGTCTCGCCGGAGGAAGTAGCCCTCGGCGAACTGGTGGTACGAGTCGGTGTCGAAGTTCGCGTCGGTCACCGGGTAGAACAGCAGCTGCGCGGTGATCGCCGGGCCGGAGCGCTGCTTCGCCAGCAGGGTCAGGGCGGCGGTCATGTTGCCACCGACCGAGTCGCCGGCGACCGCGATGCGGGTGGCGTCCAGGTCGTGCTCGGCGCCGTGCGTGGCGACCAATTCCAGGGCGGCGTACACCTGCTCGACGGCGACCGGGTAGCGGGCCTCGGGGGAGCGGTCGTACTCGACGAAGACGGTCGCCGCGTTCGCGCGGACGGTCAGCTCCCGGACGAGGCGGTCGTGGGTGTTCGCGTCGCCGAAGACCCAGCCGGCGCCGTGCGTGTAGATCAGCACCGGCAGCGGCCCGGTCACCCCGGCCGGGCGCAGGATGCGTACCTTCACCTCGCCGGTCGGGCCGCCCGCGAAGGTCAGGTCCCGCACGTCGGCGGCGGGCGTCTCGACGCCGGTGCCGTCCTGCACCGACTCGACCGCCTTGCGGCCCTCCTCGGGACCCAGGTCGAACAGGTACGGCGGGTTCGCGGTCGCCTCGACGAAGGCCTGCGCGGCCGGTTCGAGGACGGGCTTCGGGTAGCTCATCGGATCCTCCTGAAGATCGGTCGAGGACCAGCCAACCGTGGATCAGTGCGAGATCAGTGCATTTCCGATGCACTCATGATCCGGTCCACCGTGGCGACGAAGCGATCCACGTCCTGGCCGAGAGCCTGCCGGTAGGCCGGCCCGTGGCGGCGCATCAGGTCCTGGAAGGTCTCGCCGGCGGCCCGTGCCCGCTCGTGATCGCCCAGACGGTCGCTGGCCTCGGCGAGGAACGCGTAGATCGGCAGCCGGATGTGGATCTCGCCCGGCGGGACGTGCTCGGCCGCCCACCGGGCCATCGCGGCGGCCTGCCGGTGATCGCCCATCAGCAGGCAGATCTCGGCGAGCCGGGTCGCCGCGTTGTTGCGCAGGTCGTCGAGGCCGGTGGCGAGGGCGATGTCGAACGCCTCCCGGGCGAGCGCCACCGACTCGGGGAGCTGCCCGTCGTCCTGCAGGGTCCGGGCGAGCGCGTCGATGCAGTACACCAGGACGGTCGGCTCGCCGGTCAGCCGCGCGGCCCGGACCGACCGGCGCAGCAGGGGCAGGGCCTGCTCGCGGTCCTCCCCGGCGAGGGACAGTCCCAGGTTGCGCAGCACGTGCGCCTGCCCGATCACGTCGTCCGCGCGTTCGGCGATGTCCAGCGCCCGGCGCAGCAGCAGCCGGGAGACCGCCGGGTCGGTGGGGCTCTCGACGAGGGCGGCCTCGCGCAGCATCGCGGCCTCCAGCACCGGCTCGCCGAGGTCGCCGACGACGTCCAGGACCCGCCTGGTCTGCTCGCGGGAGTCCGAGTACGGCTCGGCCCTGGCGGACCGGACGGCCCGCAGGTACAGCACCGTCAGCACGGCCTCCCGGTGGTGGCCGTGCAGCAGGGCCAGGTCCACGATGCAGGCGAGGGCGGCCTGTTCCCGGGCGTACCAGCGCAGGGCGTCGCCGAGGTCCGCCATCGGCGTGGGCGTCAGGCCCGGCGACGCCGGGCCGAGCGGGGCGATCTCCGGACGGCCGAAGGTCAGGTACGCGGCGCGGGCGTCGCGCAGACAGTGCTCGACGAGCCGCCGGACCGCGTCGGCGCGTTCGTCGCCGAGCAACTCCCCGGCGTAGGCCCGGAGCAGGTCGTGCAGGGTGTACCGCTGTCGTCCCGCCTCGGTGATCATGTTGGCCGCGCACAGTTCGGCGAGCGCGGCGCGGACGGCCGGCCCGGTCCCGGCGATGCTGGCCGCCGCCTCGACCGGGATCTCCGGCCCGGTGTGCACCGAGAGCAGCCGGAACAGCCGGGCCGCCGGCGGGCTCAGCGCCAGGTAGGACCAGGACAGCGCCGATCGGACGTCGTCGTGCGGCTCACCGGTGGTGAGGGCGTCCAGCCGGGCCTGTGAGGCCAGCTCCTCGACCAGGTCGGCGAGCTTGAGTTCGGGCCGGACCGCGGCGTGGGCCGCGGTGATCGACAGCGCCAGTGGCAGTCCGGCACAGAACCGGACGAGGTCGGTGGTCGCCTCCGGCTCCGCGGCCGGCCGGGGCGCCCCGATCCGCTTCGCGAGCAGGTCGCGGGCGCCCGCGTCGCTGAGCCGGCCGACCGGGACCGCCTGGGCGCCCTCGTGCGCCACCAGGCCGGCGAGGCGGTTGCGGCTGGTCACCAGCACCAGGCAGCCGGGCGCGCCGGGCAGCAGCGGGCGGACCTGCTCGGAGTCCCGCGCGTTGTCCAGCAGGATGATCATGCGCCGGTCGGCGACCGCCGAGCGGAACCGCGCGGACCTGGCGTCGACGTCGTCCGGCAGCTCGGCGAGACCCACCCCGACCGACTCGAGGAGCGTGGACAGCGCGTCGGCGGGCAGCACCACGCGGCCGCTCGGGTCGAAGCCGCGCAGGTTGACGTGGAGCTGCCCGTCCGGGTAACTGGGTGCCAGCCGGTGCGCCCAGTCCACCGCGAGGGCGGTCTTGCCGATCCCGCCCATGCCGGTGAGCACCACGATGCCGGCGCTGTGGTCGGGCAGCTCACCGCGGTCGACGAAGCCCGCCACCCGGCGCGGCAGCTGCGCCGGCCGGGGCGCCGGCGGGGTGTCCGGCTCGTCGTCGGCGAGCGCGGCCAGATGGGCGGCCCGCAGCTCGGCCCCCGGGTCGGCGCCCAGCTCGTCGGCGAGCCGCCGGCGCACCTCGTCGAAGAGCACCAGCGCCTCGGCCCGGCGGCCGGCCGCGGTCAGCAGGCGGATGATCCGGGCCTGCAGCGGCTCGTGCAGGGGCGCCGACGCGGCGATCCGCTGGAGCAGGGGGAGAAGCCGGGGCTCGGCCCGATCGGCGGCCTCGACCGCGATCTGGATGCGCTCCTGCTCGAGGGCCACGAACGCCGGATGGGTGAGCACCTCGGCGTCCAGCCCGGCGAAGGCCGGCTCCTGAACGATCTCCAGGGCCCGGGTCGCCGCGCCGGGAGTGTCCAGCAGGGCGCGCACCGCCATCAGGTCGCTGCTGCGCGCATCGGTGGCCAGGCGGTAACCCTGGCCGGCGGGCAGCACCCAGCTCCCGGTGGCGCGGCTCGCCAGCTCCGGCTCGAACAGCCGCCGGGCCTGCCCGACCAGCCGGTGCAGCTGGTTGACGGCGCTCGGTGACGGCTCGGCGCCCCAGATCAGCTCGATCAGGGTGTCCACCCCGACCGTGCCACCGCGGGCTGCGAGCAGCGCGGCCAGCAGGATCCGCAGCCGGGGCGCCCCGATGTCGACCTCGGCCCCGGACCGCCACATGCGGAGCCCGCCGTAGGAACGCAGCCGCACGGCGGGCTCGGTGGTGCTCATGTGACGATCCTGCCGGACGGTCACCCCGGGAGGCGAGGACCCGCCTCCCGCTGCGACGCGAGCCACTGCTCGACCTCGCCGGAGGCGCGCGGCAGGCCGGCCGACAGGTTGCGGCAGCCGTCCGCCGTCACCAGCACGTCGTCCTCGATCCGCACGCCGAGGCCACGAAGCTCCTCCGGCACCAGCTCGTCCTCCGGCTGGAAGTACAGGCCCGGCTCGACGGTCAGCACGTAGCCCTCCTTGAGCGGGCCCTCCCGGTACGCCTCGTTGCGCGCCGCCGAGCAGTCGTGCACGTCGATGCCGAGCATGTGGCCGAAGCCGTGCAGCGTCCACCGCCGGTAGACGGTGGAGTCGTCGGCCATCGCCTCGTCCACGCTCACCGGCAGCAGGCCGAGGTCGTGCAGGCCCTCGGCGAGCACCCGCATGCAGACCTTGTGCACGTCCTTGAAGACCACACCCGGCTTGATCGCGTCCATGCCGGCCTGCTGCGACGCATACACGATGTCGTAGACCTGCCGCTGCAGCGGCGTGAACGTCCCGTTCACCGGCACCGTCCGGGTCACGTCGGCGGTGTAGAGGTTGTTGCCCTCCACACCCATGTCCATCAGCAGCAGCTCGCCCGGCTTGGTCACGCCGGTGTTGCGCACCCAGTGCAGGATCGTCGCGTGCGAGCCGGCGCCCACGATCGAGGTGTAACCGACGTCGTTGCCGTCGTGCCGGGCCCGCAGCCCGAACACGCCCTCCAGCAGCCGCTCCTTGACGCTCCGGTCGGCCGGCAGGATCCGGGCCACGTCCTCGAAGCCGAACACCGTGGCGTCGATCGCGGCCTGCAGCTGCGCGATCTCCCACTCGTCCTTGACCAGCTTCAGCTCGGAGATCACCCGGGCCAGCTCACGATCGCGCGGCTTCGTCCGGTCCGGCTCGTAGGCCAGCACGGCCCGGTCCACATTCGCGTCGAAGCCGCGCAGCACCCTGGTCCGGCCGGGAGCCGAGCCGGCCAGCGCCGGGCCCAGGTCGCCCAGCGGCGCGGCGGTCAGCCCCAGCTCGGTCGACTTCTCCGACAGCGTGTGCGTCCGCCCGACCCAGAGCTCGCCGTTGCGGTCGCGGAAGAAGCGGTCGCTGTCCTTCGAGTTGCGCTGCCGCGTGTAGAGCACCGCGTCGTGCCCCGACCCGCTCGGGTGCAGGACGAGCACACTGTCCGGGTCGCGGTCGCCGGTCAGGTAGAAGAAATCGCTGCCCGGGCGGAAGTGGTAGTCGGTGTCGTTGGCACGCACCTTCTCGTTGCCGCTCGGGATGATCAGCGTCTCGCCGGGGAACGCCTCGGAGAGCGCGTTACGACGTTTCGCGTAGTTGGGCACCTCGGGCAGGGGCGTCACGGCCAGGGGATCCTCCCGCCAGCCCTGGCGCATGAAACTCAGGAAGGCCTCGGGGAAGTCGGGGTCGTGCGACTCCGTCTTCGGTGCGGGCTGGGCGCCGCTGTTCTCGGCCATGTGGGGTGCCTCCGTTCTCGGTGCCCCCGACGTTACCGCCGAAGCGCCGGGCCCGGCAGAGCCGGTCCCGGCACCATCCGGTCACGCCAGGGTCAGGCACGCCAGCCGGGCGCCGGCCGTGCCCGCCGACCCCGCCGCGGTGTGCGTGTGCTCGGCGTGCAGCACCAGCGACCGCGGCTGCCGGTCGTCGGCGAACACCCAGTCCTGCGCGCTGACCGCCCGGCCGACCCCGTTACGGTCGGCGGTGAAGTCCAGCCAGATCTCGTTGCGCGGGTTGGCGTAGGCCGGATCGGTGGACGGGCGGCCCGGCCCGGCGGCGGGGTCGGGGCGGTGCTGATAGTGCGGGCCGGCCGCGGCCGGATCCTGCCCGCACGCGCTGGTGTGCAGGTGGGCGCCGTACGGCCGGCCCGGCGTCAGCCCGGTCGCGAGCAGGTTCACCCGTACCCCCTGATGGTTTTGAAAGATCTTGACCGTGGCCCGCGCGCCGGACACGACCGCGGCGGTGTCATAGGTGACGGCACGCGCGCCGTCGCGCCAGGTCTTGAAGGTCCCCTCGGAGACGGGCGCGGGCGTCAGCAGGAGCGGCGCCACCATCGCCAGCACTAACGTATTCATCCGCCGATTGTCGCAAATTTACAGAAATCGCCCTGTTGATCGGAGGGGCCTGGCCCACTTGGGACGTCCGCCGCGGGATGAGAGGGTGGGATCGTGGGCTACGCGATGGTGATGGGTGAGGCGCTGATCGACCTGCTCGAAGCGGACGTCGACGGCGAACAGGTCTACCGGCAGGCGATCGGCGGCGCGCCCTTGAACGTGGCCGTCGGCATCGCCCGCCTCGGCGGCGACGCGCGGTATGCGGGCAGCCTCAGCACCGACGTCCTCGGCGACCGGATGTCCGCGTTCCTGCAGGCCGCAGGCGTCGACGGGCAGGGCGTGCGCCGCGTCGGCGTGCCGACCACCCTCGCCGTCACCACCTTCGAGGGCGCCGAGCCGACCTTCACCTTCTACGGCGAGCCCCCGTCGTATGCGCTGCTCACCCCGGCCGACCTCGACCTCCCGCTGATCGCCGGGGCGGACGTCCTCTACACCGGATCGATCAGCCTGCTCCGCGAGCCGTTCCGGGCCGCCGCCCGCGCCGCCTGGTCCGCCGCCGACGCCGGCCCGCTGCGGGTCTTCGACCCGAACGCGCGGCCCACCCTGCTGCCCGACACCGCCGCCGTGGACGCGCTCCGCGACCTCACCGAAGAGTTCTTCGCCACCGCTGACCTGGTCAAACTCAGCTCGGCCGACGCCATCGTCCTCTACGGCGAGCACGACCCGGCAGCCGCCGCGGCCCGCATCCTCGCCCTCGGCGCCGGCGCGGTCGTCGTCACCTGCGGCTCCCGCGGCGCACACGTCGCGGCCGCCGACGGCGCCACCGACATCCCCGCCCCCCTGGTCGAGGCGATCGACGCCACCGGCGCCGGCGACTCGGTGATGGCCGCCCTGGTCAGCCGCCTCCTCACCGACGGCCGCCCGGCCGGCCTGGACGCGTGGGCGGGCCACGTCCGGTTCGCCCTCTCGGTGGCCGGCCTCGTCTGCGAACGCCAGGGTGGCGCCACCGCGATGCCGACCCCGTCCGACTTGCGGGACCGCTGGGGAGATCTCTGATCCCGTACGGCCACGCCGGGCCCCGAGCCCACCCCGCGACGCGGGGTGCACACCGGGCCGCGGAGCGCCGCACGGGCTGAGGCCGCTGGTCACCGATCGATCCGCGTTCCGTGCCATACCCCTGCGCTACCGTCCGCCCCCGACCGAGACCGGCTGGTCGGACAACCGGCCCCACCTCGCCGCGCGGTCCGCCGGTTGGTGGCCTCATGGCGTGACAGCCGGTAGGGCCTTGCGGCGTGACAGTCGGTCAGGCGCATTGAAGCCGAACTCGTCGCGGTGGCAGCCGCTCAGTCGCCGAGGGCGCGGGCGATGAAGCGCTGCCGATCGAGGAGGACCCGCTCGATGCGGACCTCCGCGACGAGCGTCTCACCGTCCTGGACCGTCACCTCGAACAGAAGCTTGCGCCCGTCCACCTTGGTCAGCGTGGCCTGGGCGGCGACGCGGCGGCCGATCGGACTCGGCGCCCGGTGCTCGATGTCGACGCGGCTGCTGACGGTGGTGACACCGCCGGGGATCTGCCGGGCGGTGGCGGCGACCGTCGCGGCCTCGGCGAGCGCCAGCAACCGGGGCGTCCCGAGAACCGGCACGTCACCGGAGCCGAGGGCCTGCGCGGTGTCGGCCTCGGTGACCGTCAACTCGACCCGGGCGCTGAGACCGGGCGCGAAATCCGGAAGCTCCATCTCCAAAGCTTAAGACCGTTCGGGCCGCTGCCAGTACGTCTCATCGTCCGGTTCGCTGAACGGCTGCCCGGCCGCGCCGGGCGGCGCCACGGCGGGCGGCACGAAGCCGGGCGGCGCTACGGCTGGCGGCACAAAGCCGGGCGGCGGCACGAAGCCGGGCGGCGCCGCGGCGGGCGGCACGAAGCCGGGCGGCGCGACAAAAGGCGGCATGACGCCGGGCGCAATCGCGGCGGGCGCCGCGGGACCCGGCGAGTACGCGACCGCGAGCGCGTCACGAGCCCGACGGGATCGAGCCGCCAGCTGATCGGCGATCGCGTACGCCTCGGCCAGATCCCGGTCGCGGGCCTCACCGGCGCGGCCACCCGCGGTGTCGGCGTACACGGTGGCGAGCCCGAGCCGTCGCTGGAGCGGACCCTGGACGACCCGGACGCTCTGCAGCCGCGCGTACGGCACGAGCGTCATCTCCCGGGTGAGCCGCCCGGAACGGCTGACGAAGACCTGGTCGGTGAGCCCGGCCCCGTAGAAGCGCAGCCCGAACGGGTGCAGCCACCGCGCCCGCAGCGGCGGCGGTGACGTGGCGAGGCCGGTCAGGTCGACGCCGGGCAGGGCGGTGGCGACGAGGGCCCGGGCGGCGGCCAGGTCGCCGACCGGCATGAGACGGTCGGAGCGGTGGTCGTCGCCGGGCTCGGGGCCGGAGACGCCGGCGATGTCGAGGGTCAGGTGCAGCCACTGTTTGGCCCGCCACAGCAGTGGCCAGGTGACCCGCACGGTCTGCACCCGGTGCGGCGGCAGGACCTGGCTGCGCGTCTCGGTGAGCCCGTAGTGCAGGACCAGCCGTTCCCCGCGGAACAGCCGGAAGTCCCAGTCGCGCAGCACCCGGCGGATGGGCTGCAGCAGCACACCGGCCATCGCGGTGACGGTGCTGGCGATGCCGATGAACGTCCAGGTGCCCTCCATCACGAACTGTGTGATCACCCACGCCACCCCGAGCGGCAGGAAGAACGCCTGCGGGGTGAGCAGCTGGCTGACCAGCAGATCCTGATTGCGAACCTGGAAGAGCGGCACCTCGGCGGCGGTGCTGCCGGGGCTGGGCGCGGCGGCGACGGCGGGCGCCCGCCCGGACAGCGACAGCAGCCGTTCCCGCAGGACGCCGGCGTCCCGGACGGTCAGGTACGCCAGCGGCGCCTCGGTCTTGCTGCCGCCGACCACCTCGAGCCGCAGCTCGGCGAGGCCGGTGAGCTGGGCGAGCAGCGGCCGCCGCACCTCGACGGCCTGCAGCCGGTCGAGCGGGATGGCCCGGTTGCGCCGCCACAGCAGCCCCTCGGTGATCCGCAGCTCCCGCCCGACGACGTGATACCCGGTGTTCCACCACCCGATCGCCGAGACGATCACCACGGCGACGGCGAGCGCCAGCACGATCAGCGCGAAGTCGGTGGCCCCGACCTCACCGAGCGTGTTCCAGGACAGCGCGGCCACGATCACCGCGATGCTCTTGGCGCCTTTCAGCAGCGGGCTCAGCGGATGGAGCCGCTGACGCGCCTCTTCTGCCGCGGCCCCGGTCGTACCCCCTGCATCTGCCGCGCCGGCGGTTTCCCCCACCGACGGCAAACCATCATCCGGTACGCCCGACGCGCCCCCGCCGCGCGCAAGAGGCATCGACGGGTCCCCGGCGCCGGCCGGGCTCCCGAGGTGTCCCGGAGGCGTCGCCGAGCCCTCGGCATCGGCGAGAGGTGAACCGTCACCACCCGCTTCCGCCGTCGCGCCGAAGGCGGCCGGGCGTGGATCGTCCGGGGTGAGACGGCTGCTGCCGGGCTGCGGGCCGCCAGGAACGGAGTCACCGGCGGCGGCCGGGAGGGGGCCGCCCGCGTCCGGACCGCCGGGGACGGCCTGCGGGGGCTGGGGGAGTCCGGAGCTGGTCACAGGCCCTCGGCCCGGTCCTCGCCGAGGGCGGTCAGCCGGTCGCGCAGGCGGGACGCCTCGTCCGGTGGCAGGCCGGGCACCCGGGCGTTGCTGGCGGCGGCCGCGGTGTGCAGCTGGACGGTGGCGAGCCCGAAGGCCCGCTCCAGGGGCCCGGCGGTGACGTCGACATACTGCATCCGCGCATACGGCACGATGGACAGGTGCCGCACCAGCAGGCCGTGCCGGACGAGCAGGTCGTTGTCGCGCTCGGCGTAACCCCAGGCGCGGACGGCGCGGGCGGCGACGACGGCCCGCCACACGGTCAGGGCCAGCACCGCGCCCATCCCGTACAGCCAGGGCGCCCCGCCGACGATCAAATACCCGGCGAGCAGGCCGCCGAGCAGCACCACGGTCCAGATCGCGATGCCGATGAGATGGACGGTGATCAGCCGGCTGGAGACCGGCCGCCAGTCGACGGTGCCGGGCCACGGCTCAAGGGCATCGACAACGATTGGCGCGGACGGCTCGCTCACAACTAGAGCCTAGGAGACGACCGCACCGTCCGACGAGGCGAAGGGAGTGACCTCACGCAGGAAGCCACGCGCGTCGAGGAACGAACTCAGGCTCGCCCGGTGATCACCGCAGGCCAGCCACGTTTTCCGGCGCTCCGGCGTGTGGATCTTCGGATTGTTCCAGAGGAGTTGCCATTCGGCGGCCGCCCGGCAGCCCTTGGACGAGCATTGGGGTGAGAAATCCTCGACCATGCCGTAACCCTACGGCTGGGAGATGAAAGCTTGAGCGCCGGGCGGCCACGGGGGAAGCCGCCCGGCGACGATGCAAATGCTACACGCTTCCCAAGGTCGCGTGAGTACCCGGTGACGGTGCCCGATCCGGCGGATCGCGCAGAAAGATCCACACCTTCGGCCCATGGCATCCTGGGCTGCGAAGACATCTGAATCCGGCGATGATGACGTCCGGATGACGACAGCGGTCCCTATGCTGCCGTGCAGTACGGACGTGGGGTTCTTAGGAACCTCCCAGCCGGGTGCTGTTGTCTGTCGTGTAAGTCTTGACAGTCGGCGTAGAAGAGCCGGCGTTTCTCGACCGTTGTGGAGGACCGGTGGCGCAGCCCAGCACGCCCGATACCGAGACCAGCGCCGACGCCGGCGCGCCGGTGCCGCCCGCGCAGGACGCGTCGCAGCTCGAGCGGGCCATGTTCGAGGTCAAGCGGGTCATCGTGGGCCAGGACCGGATGGTCGAGCGGATGTTCGTGGCGTTGCTCGCCCGCGGCCACTGCCTGCTGGAGGGTGTGCCCGGCGTGGCCAAGACCCTCGCGGTGGAGACGCTGGCCAAGGTGGTCGGCGGCACGTTCTCGCGGGTGCAGTTCACGCCCGACCTGGTGCCCGCGGACATCGTCGGCACGAGGATCTACCGGCAGTCGACCGAGCAGTTCGATGTCGAGCTGGGCCCGGTGTTCGTCAACTTCCTGCTGGCCGACGAGATCAACCGTGCTCCGGCAAAGGTGCAGTCGGCGCTGCTCGAGGTGATGGCCGAGCATCAGGTGTCGATCGGGGGCAAGAGCTACGACGTGCCCGACCCGTTCCTGGTGATGGCCACGCAGAACCCGATCGAGCAGGAGGGCGTCTACCCGCTGCCCGAGGCGCAGCGTGACCGGTTCCTGATGAAGATCCTGGTCGGTTACCCGACCGACGCCGAGGAGCGGGAGATCGTCTACCGGATGGGGGTGAGCGCCCCCGAGCCGAAGCAGATCTTCACCCCGGCCGACCTGCTGGCCCTGCAGCGCCGCGCCGACCAGGTGTTCGTGCACAACGCCCTGGTCGACTACACGGTCCGTCTGGTGCTGGCGACCCGTGCCCCGGCCCAGCACGGCATGCCCGACGTGGCCCAGCTCATTCAGTACGGTGCGAGCCCCCGCGCGTCGCTCGGCATCGTCCGGGCCACCCGCGCCCTGGCCCTGCTGCGCGGCCGTGACTACGCGCTCCCGCAGGACGTGCAGGACATCGCGCCGGACATCCTGCGTCACCGTCTCGTCCTGAGCTACGACGCGCTCGCCGACGACATCCCGGCCGACCACATCGTGGCCCGGATCATGCAGATGGTCCCGCCGCCGCAGGTGTCGTCGCGCCAGGGCTCCCCGAACGGCCAGACCGCCCCACCGGCCGTGCCGGGCCACCCGGGCCACCCCGGCGGCGGCCAGCCCGGTCAGCCGGGCCAGCCCGGTCAGCCGGGCCAGCCCGGTCAGCCGGGCCAGCCGGTCTTCGGCCCGCCCGGCCAGCCGATCCCGGCCCATCCCGGCCCGCTGACCCCGGTCGCCTCCGGCCAGCCACCCGTCGCCCAGTTCGGGGCGGGCACACCCGGAGCCCCCGCCCCGACCGGCCTGTCCGGTTTCTCCGGCCCGTCCGGAGCCTCCGGAGCGCCTGGCCTGTCCGGAGCCCCGGGTCCGTCCGGAGCCCCGGGAGCGCCTGGCTCGTCCGGACTCCCTGCAGGCCCGGGAGCGCCTGGCCTGTCCGGAGTCCCGGGTCCGTCCGGAGCCCCGGGAGCCCCGGGAGCCCCGGGAGCGCCGGGAGCGCCTGGCTCGTCCGGAGCGCCGGGTCCGGCCGGGGCGCCTGGTTCGTCCGGAGCGCAGCCGACCAGCGGCGTCCCGGCCACCTTCGACAGCCGGCCCCCGCAGCCGGGTGGCTCCGGCGGCTGGCCGAGCCAGTCATGACCCCGCCGGCCGGCGTGACGCCCGTCGCCCCCGACGAGGCGGCCCGGGCCGAGGCCGTCCTGGCCAAGCTGCAGCTGCTCGTGACCCGCAAGCTCGACGGCCTGCTGCAGGGCGACTACGCCGGGCTGCTCCCGGGCCCGGGCAGCGAGGCGGGCGAGTCCCGGGAGTACCGGCCCGGCGACGACGTGCGGCGGATGGATTGGCCGGTGACGGCCCGTACCACGATGCCGCACGTGCGCCGGACGGTCGCCGACCGCGAGCTGGAGACCTGGCTGGCCGTGGACCTGTCGGCGAGCCTTGACTTCGGCACGGCGAAATGGCTGAAACGGGACCTGGTGATCGCGGCCGCCACAGCGATGGCTCATCTCACCGTCCGGGGCGGCAACCGGATAGGCGCTGTGGTGGGCACCGGTTCGGGCGTACCGGCGAAGGGGTCGTCCGGGAGCTGGTGGCGCCGTAAGGCGGCCGCGGCGGCCGAGCCACCACCCTCGGCCCCGGTGTTGCGCCTGCCCGCGCGGCCCGGCCGGAAGGAGGCGCAGGGCCTGCTGCGGGCGATCGCCGGGACTCGGATCCGCCCCGGCCGCGCCGACCTGGGCGCTCTGATCGACATGCTGAACCGGCCACCCCGGCGGCGCGGCGTGGCCGTGGTGATCTCCGACTTCCTGGCGCCGGTGGAGGGCTGGGCCCGCCCGGTGAAGAAGCTGGGGGTGCGCCACGACGTGCTCGCGATCGAGGTGGTCGACCCGCGTGAGCTGGAGCTTCCGGATGTCGGGGTGCTGACCCTCGCCGACCCGGAGTCCGGCGCGCTGCACGAGGTGCAGACGTCGGACGCGAAACTGCGCCATCGGTATGCCCAGGCCGCCGGCGAGCAGCGTGCCGCGATCGCCCGTGCGCTGCGTGCGGCCGGCGCCAGCCACCTGCGGCTGCGCACCGACACCGACTGGCTGCTCGACATGGTCCGCTTCGTGGCCGCTTCGCGCCACGCCCGTACCCGAGGGACCACACGATGATCCGTTTCCTGGAGCCGTGGTGGCTGCTGACCCTGCTGCCGGTCCTGGCGATGGCCGGGGCGTATGTCTGGCGGCAGTTCCGCAAGCGGCAGTACGCGATGCGGTTCACCAACGTCGACCTGCTGCGCACGCTGGCGCCGAAGGGCCTGGGCTGGCGCAAGCACGTGTCGGCGGCCGCGTTCCTGCTGATGCTGGGCGCGCTGGCGGCGGCGACGGCCCGCCCGTCGGTCGACACCGAGGAGCCACTCGAACGGGCCACGGTGATGCTCGCCATCGACGTGTCGCTGTCGATGCAGGCGGAGGACGTGGAGCCGAGCCGGATCGAGGCGGCGCAGGAGGCGGCGAAGGCGTTCGTCAACGAGCTGCCACCCAGTTACAACCTGGGCCTGGTGTCCTTCGCGAAGGCGGCGAACGTGCTGGTCGCCCCGACCAAGGACCGGTCCTCGGTGCTCTCCGCGATCGACGCGCTGACGCTGGCCGAGGCGACCGCGACCGGTGAGGCGGTCTTCACCTCGCTGGACGCGATCCGGACGGTCCCGTCGGACGGCGCGGACGGCGCCCCGCCGGCCCGGATCGTGCTGCTCTCCGACGGTTACCGCACGTCGGGGCGGTCGATCGAGGACGCGGCGACCGCAGCGGCGCAGGCCAACGTGCCGGTGTCGACGATCGCGTTCGGCACCGACACGGGTGTGGTGGACATTCGCGGCTCGGTGCAGCGGGTGCCGGTGGACCGGCTGTCGCTGCAGGATCTGGCCGAGCAGACGAAGGGCTACTTCTACGAGGCGGCGTCGGTCAGCGAGCTGAAGCAGGTCTACGAGGACATGGGCAGCTCGATCGGGCACCGGACCGAGCCACGCGAGGTGACGCAGTGGTATGCCGCGATCGGCCTGCTGCTGGGGCTGGCCGGCGCCGCGACGAGCTTGTTGTGGACGTCGAGACTGCCGTGATCACGGTGTCGTGGTCACGGAGTGTTGTGGGCGAGCACGAAGAGCACTACGACCCACGCCGAGAGCAGGGTGAAACCGAGAGGCGCGACGAAGTTACGCATGGTGAACCGTCTTCCGCTGGCGACTGAGCAAAGGGCGCTGGGTCACTCGCGGCCGGAAACCATCGCACGCGAAAAGGCCGGCGGGACGCCGGTGGGCGTACGGATGGGGAGTCGTCTGGTCAGCGGTCAGAAACGCTGACGAGCGTCCCGGCCACGACTGGGAGGATCGCTATCTCGCACAGCGATCACCTCCGTAGCTCGTCGGGCCTGGGAACCGTTTGGGAGCGTACTCCTTAATCGCAACTTTGCCCACGACTACCCCATCGGGTCACTCAAACGGACGAAAGGATGACCACCGGCCCCGAATCGGCCCCTACGCCGGCGGACGCCGGGATTCCGTACGACCCGTGTCAGCCATTCCGGTGAGCCAGCGGCGCCCCAAGGCACTCCGGCCGCTCGGTCGGCCGGGTGATCGGCCGATGCCCCGATGACCGCCGTCGCCCAGGATCGAGAGCAGGAGGCGATCATGGACGACACCGACATCGACCCGATCCGCGACTACCTGCAGTTCCGCGAAGACGGAGCCCTCGGCATCCGCCCGCTCGGCGAGAACTCGCTCGAGCACTACGAGACCATCCTGCGGCGCATGGACCTCGGCCTGCAGGCGGGCATCCTCGGCTCTACCACCGACGAGATCCGCGCCTGGATCTGCCGGCCCGGCCGCAGCGCCTCGACCCGCTCGAACTACATCGCCATCGTTCGCGGCTACGTCCGCTGGGCGGTCGCCGAACGATGGATCGACTACGACACCACCGTCCGCCTGCCGAACATTCCGACACCACCAGGCCGGCCGAAGCCGTGGCCCGAGGAGGCGCTCGCCGACATCCGGGCGCGGGCAGCCGCGCCCTGGGCGCTGGCGATCGACCTGTCGTCGTACGGCGGCCTGCGGTGCATCGAGATCTCCCGCCTCGACCGCGAACACGTCACCAGCCGGGTCACCCGGTTGTGGGGTAAAGGCGGTAAGTACCGCGACGTGCCGACCCACCCGTACATCTGGGAGCGCGTGGAGAGCATGCCGGCCGGGCCGTTGATGGTCGGCGCCCGTACCAAGATGCGGATGACTCCGAACAGCATCTCGGTCGGCGTCCGGGCGCACCTGAAGACGCTCGGCTATCCGGGCTTCCACAACCACATGGGCCGGCACCGATTCGGCACGCGCGCCTACCAGACGTCCGGCCACGACATCCGTGCCGTGCAGGAGTTGCTTGGCCACTCCAGCATCGCCACCTCGCAGCGGTACGTCGACGTTGCCGAGGGCGCGCTCGCCAGCGCCGTCGCTGGCCTGTGAAACGTGGAAAGCGCCGCCCACCTCCCTGCCGAGGTGGGCGGCGCTTTCACGTGGGGAGGACTACTCGCGGCGGAGCCGCCGGGGGCGGCGGTCCCGGTCGTGGGCGGGGGAGCCCGGCCGTACCGGGCGGATCGCGAGCTGGTTGCCGTCGCCGACGAATTCGACCCGGGGCCCGCGGGGGTCGACGTTGTCGCGGCGTGCGATGAGGACCTGTGCGGTCCCGTCGGCGAGCATGCGCAGCCCGTCTTTGTAAGTGCGGACGATGCCCGCGAAGGTGTACCCGGCTTCCGTGCAGTGGGTCATGCACTGGCCGAAGTAGTGGGCGGTGATGTCTCCCTTCGAGATGGGCACGAAGACGACAGCGGCTTCGGGCGGACGGTTTTCGGTGTTGGCCACGGTTGATCTCCCCTCTGATCGTTACCGGTCGCCGCAGGCCTGTCTCGGCCTTGTGACCTGCGGCGATGAGGCCCCGAGGGGGATCATTTTCAGCGGCAACTACCGTCGATTGCTACCCCAAGTAGCGGTATCGCAACCGAATGTTTCGATCAGGTGTCCGAAAGTCGGATATGAAACGTTGTCACATCCGGGCCACTCGGACACTCCGGAAGGGTGGTCACTCGACAATGTCATTTCTGACAGCCATCTGACACAGTCACCTCTCTCAGTCATCACCCCCAGCACTCATGCCCATAGCGTCGAAGCATGCGCACAGGACGGCTCATGGGAGCCGGCGAGATCGGCCGCCGCCTCGGCGTCGGACCGTCACGCGTGCAGCAGCTCATCAATCGCAAGGGCTTCCCCGACCCCTACGACGAGCTCGACATGGGCAAGGTGTGGCGAACTGCTGACGTCGAGAAGTGGATCCGGGAGCACCGCAGCGACCTCGCCCAGGATCCCGAGGGCAGCGAGTAGGCCAGCGGCCGGGAGCGCCCATCGCCCCCGGCCGCCGTCGTGCGGTGTGGTCAGTTCTTCCGGTCGAACTCGCCGTCCTTGGCGCCGCCGACGAAGGCGTCCCACTCGCCCGGGGTGAACAGCAGCGCGGGGCCGTTGACGTTCTTCGAGTCGCGGACCGCGACCCCCTCGCCGACGAACGCGACCTCCACGCAGTTGTCACTGTTGGGGGTCGACTTGGTGCTCTTCGTCCAGGTGGCGTCGGCCAGCTCCAGCGGGTTGACCATCATGCCCTTGTACGGGATCTCCATGGGTGTCACCTTCCTGCTTGCGGCCGGGCCTGCGTGCCCAGCCGACGAATCGTTGGTAGAGGTCCGGCTCGTCGAGGACGAGTGCCGCCTCCTCCAGGTCGCTCGCGAGGCGGAGCAGCAGATCGGAACGCCGGTCCGCGGTTTCCCACAGGCTGGTGCGGGCGGTCTCGCACGGCCAGGGGTATCCGCATGTGCGGCAGTCCCACGTGGCCGTATCGGCGGCGTGCCACGGAAGACCGTCCGGAGCCGTCATCCGCGTACACCCGTCATCTCGTAAACGCCCCGCTCGACGGGCCGCGCGTACAGCGTCTGGTGCGTCCAGCCCGCGGGTGTCGGCAGCCCTTCGAGGATCTCGCCGTACAGCCACAGCCAGCCCGGCTCCGGGGCGGGGTTCACAGTGTTCAGCTGCATGAACCGCATGCGGATGTCCGGCGCGCCAGGGCGCCGAATGAGGATCGTCTCGCCGCGCATCGGCGCCGGGGCCGGGGTGATGAGTGCGGGCGTCTCACCGGCCTTCACGATCGCGGCCGGCGGATCGTGCCCATGCCGACCGGCGCCACCGCGGTGATCCGCTTGACGGCTCGCAGATACTCCGCGCGTTCGGCATCGCGCCACGCGTGCACGGCGCGCACCCGCCGCCGCCACAGCAGGTGCCGCATCACCTCGATGAGCATGTCAGCCTCCGGAAGGTTCCGGGGCGGCGAGCGGTCACGAGTCCGCCCGCCGCCGATCTGGGGCGGCGACGGGCATGAGCCTTCTCGGGGCCTCGGCGCCCGCCGCCGCTGCAACGATCGTGACCCGGAGGCAGCGCACTGAACAGCACAAACGCGTCCACAGCAGCGTCCACAAGCGCCCGATGCGTCCACAAACTGTGGACGCCCCGATCAGGTGGCTTGGCTTGACGCTTCCACAGCATCGTGCAGCGAATCGACCAACCATGACGGCGCCGACGCCCGGCTCGCCCGCCGAGATGCGGCACGCAAAATCCGAGGCACACGCGCCGACGAGCCCGCGGCCGCCGTGTCCAGCAGCTGGCCCACCACGTCATCGACCTCACGCCAGCCGTGTACGTCGACCAGGTCCGAGATCAGCCATGCCCGGTACAGAACTTGGTCACGGCCTTGCCTTGCCGGCAGCGCTTGCACGGCCTGCTCCGACCAGGCCACCGCGCCGGGGCCGTCGCCGGCCAGCGACCGAATCCGTGATTCGTGCACGGCCAGTTCGGCGGTGTGCAGCCACCACGTCCAGCCCGGGTCGTCAGGGCCGATACCCCCCGACAGCTCCCGCCGGGCAAGGTTGAACTCGGCCAGCGCCCGCTGGCCGTCGCCGAGCCGGGCCAGCGCCCGAGCCCGGCGGACCCGCATCAGACCGACCACTCGTTTCGAGCGGGGCTGCTCGGCGATCACCTGGTCTGCGATCGCGAGGCCCTCGGCGCCCTGCCCCAGGTAAGTGGCCTGCATCGACAGATGCGACGACAGGAAGCGGGCCATGCTCGTGTCTCCGGCTCGCTGGGCGATCAACAGCGCCTCGGTGGCCGCACGGCGGCTGTCTTCTTGCTGGTCGCTGTCGTAGGCGAGCCACGCGGCGACCTCGCCGACCTCAGCAACGGCGGCGTGCACGTCGGCATGGTCGGGGTTACGTGCACCGACCCGGGCGAGGCGATCCCTATTGGCGTTGAACGCGGCGAGGGCGGTGATGTGCAGGCCGGCGGATCCGTGGGCGGTGTCGAGGGCGACCAGGTGCCGGACGGTCTCGTGGAGGTGCTCGATGTCGTTGGCGCCCATCGGCTCGGCGAGGTCGACGGCCGATTTCCCATTCAGGTCGGCGACAGCGGGTGGCGCGGGCTTTGCGCTGTCGACCATCCCGACGAGTTGGCCATGGGCTTCCAGGGTGTCGTCGAGGCGCTGCGCGATCTGGGATGTGGGTGGCCGGGTGCCGCGTTCCAGCATGCCGATGTAGGACTTGCTGATGTAGGCGCGGTCGGCGAGCTGGCGCACGGACAGGCCGCGGGCATCGCGTAGCTCGCGGAGCTTGGCTGCAAAGTCGACCAGGTCTGGCATGTCACGTCCCCTGCTTGCGGTCAGGGTGGTGGCGGCCGGGCCGCAAGACACCGGCCGCCACCGTCGATGGTATGCCACGTCAACGAGCGGTTGGGCCAGCAGCTACGGGTCCGCCGTTCGGCCGGACTTCGTCGCTGATCATCCGTCCACACTGGCCCCGCCAGGCCGTCAGCAACCATGCTCGTGAGTTGCCGCCGATCACCGACCCGGGAGAGTTCGTGTCGTACCCGCCGCCCTACCACGGCCACTACCGGCAGCCACCAGTCTCACCCGGCCCATACCCGCCCCAGCAGTACCCGCAGCAGCCGCAGTCCCCGGCCGGCTACTACCCTCCGACCCAGCAGTACGCGCCCCAGCCCTACCCCCAGCAGCAGTACGCCCAGCCGCCGATGATCAGGGTCGCGCCGACTTCCGGGTGGGCGGCAGCCTCTCTGGTGCTCGGTTTGATCGGCCTGTTCGGCGGCTGGTGCGCGATCGGTATCCCGTGCATCCTGGCGGTCGTCGCCGGCCACATCGGGCTGAAAGAGACCCAGGACGGTTCCCGCGGAGGCCGAGGTATGGCGGTGGCAGGGCTGATTCTCGGCTATCTGGTGGTCATCCCGGCCGTGCTGATCTTCTTCACTGTGGGCGGGCTCGGTGTGATCGGGTCAACGGTGCCGGATCCGACCGGCACGCCGTAGCCCCGGATACGACGAAGCGCCCCGCCCCGCGGACGTTTGTCCACAGGGCGGGGCGCGGCTCGTTGGTTCTGGTCTACGGTCGGCGGATGGACTTGGAGGAGCGGATCACGGCCCGGCTGGTCCGGGTGGTCGAGCACCAGCGGCGCGGCAACGTCGAGGTGCCGGACGGCCAGCTGGCGCTCGTCGACGAGGACGGGACGCCGCGGCTGAGTCTGGCGGACGTGGCCCGGCTCGCCGCTGACGAGGCTCGGTCAGGGTAGGCCCCAGATCGCGCCGGGGGTGCGCCACAGCTGGTTGGCGAGGGCGCCGGGGGTGACGGCCTGCTCGGCGGTGTTCGGCATGACGTCCTTGCCCGCGAGCGTCCACGCCTGGTCGACGAGCACGGAGCAGATCGCCTCGACCGGCAGTTGCAGGCCCGGGACGAGCATCATCTCGGCCGAGAGCCCGGGGACCTTGACGGCGGGATGCCTCCGGTTGATCCACGCCTGCAGCCGTTTCGCCTTGAACCCGAAGCGCCAGGCGGCCAGCGCCGCGTAGGACCCGAACGAGTACGGGGTGCCGACCATGTGCCGGGCAATCGCCGCGGCGTCGGCGGCCTGGCCCGGGTAGTCCTCCGGTAGCCTCAGGTACGCGTGCCGCGGCGTCCAGTGCGTGCCGGTGAACAGGTCAATCTCCTCCGCACCGCCGGGCATCGCCTGCACAAGCCGGGGTCCGGTGCGCAGGTCCGGCTCGCCGCTCCAGTCGTCCATCGCCTCGACCACGATGCCGACGTGCCGCACCGACAGTCGGCCGACGCGGAACACCTCGCCGAGCGCCAGCTGGCCGAGGCCGACCGGGAACACGCCCGGGACCAGGCCCCCGATCGGGGCGAACATGATGTCGCCCGGCCGCAGGTCGGCCAGAGAGCCGATCGCCATGATGGACTCCTCGAGGAGGTGGAGCAGGATGAAGAGAACGCCGTTCGGGGCCGAGTTGTCCCGCGAGCAGCGGATGGCGGTCGCGGCCGTCACCGGCCACGCCGAGCGGCTGCTGTCCGGGCTCGGCCGGCCCGTCGACGAGCACGCCGTCGCCGAGCTCCACGCGATCGCCACCGACCCGGTGGTCTACGGGATCGCCCTCGGCAACGTGCTGGCCGCGATCGAGCGCGGCGGCTGGGACCACCTGCAGCCGATGGCCGACCTCTACCGGGCGGCCGGCGCCGACGCCGAGGTGGCGGACCGGCAGCGGGCGTGGCGGCTGTCCCGGCCCTGGCCGATCTGACGGGCTACTTCAGCCCCGACACGATCAGGGCACCGACCACCGAGGTGATCAGGGTGATGGGCATGCCGATCGCTGCCAGTTTCACGGACCATGTGGCCTGCCAGGACCGCTGCTGCGCCGTCTTCTCGGTCTCCCGGCGCTCCTTGCGTTCCTCTTCGAGGTCGTCTTCGAGGCGCTGGACGCGGTCGCGGTACGCCAGCATGTCCGCGGCGTACACCGGCGCCGGCACGAAGCTGAGGCCGGCGATCTCGCGGCGGATCGCGGCGAACCCGGCTTGCATCTCCCTCTCGACCCGGTTTACGGACCGGGCGACCTCGCCGAGGGTCGGCTCGTAGGCGTCGCCGGTCACTGGGCTTCGACCGTGAGCTGGCCGCCGGTCACGGTCAGCGTGCCGGTCAGCTCACCGGCCGGACCCGGGTCGCCCTTCGGGCCCGGCGAACCCTGCGGGCCGGGCGCTCCGGCCGGCCCCGCCGGACCGGCCTTGCCGGCGCGGCGGTTCATCATCTCCCGCAGCATCGCGAACCCGTGGTAGCCGGAGATGTAGCTAATGCTGTTCTGGCCCAGTGCCTTGCGGTGGGCGTTGACGGCCGCCTCCATCTTCGGGCCGTAGTCGCCGTCCACCGTCCCGAGGACCGGGCCATAGCCCAGGTCACCGAGGACGAACTGCCAGAACTTGACCTCTTCGCCGCTGTCACCCTTGCGCACCAGCATGTCGTCTTCCCCCTTGAGTTCGTCCAGGCCCCACGACGCCGTCGACGCCTCGTGTGCGGTTTCGTACGACGCGCTGAAGTGCGCGTGTTCGGTGTGCGGCGAGTCGCCGTCGTAGTCGCGCTGCTTCCAGCCGTTCGACGCTTCCCAGATCCGCCGGTTGTAGATCACGTACCGCAGCCGCTTCTCCGCGCCCGACCGGCAGCGGGCGACGATGTGCTGGACGACCATCTCCATGGTCAGACCCGGGGTCCGCAGATCCGCGTCCAGGTCCACGGCGTGGACCTCGTGCTTGGAGTCGGCGTCGCGGATCGGGACCTTGCCGACCTCGTCGTCGTTGTGGTCCGAGACGTGCTGCTGGTGGGCAGCGTCGCCGATCGTGCCGTCCGTGGTCTTGTCGCGGTTCGGCGCGATGAGGTTCAGCTCGTCGCGTAGGCAGTCGAGACACGGCACCAGAATCCAGCTGGCCATCCCAGCCTCCCCTCCTACAACGAAACCCCGGTGTCACCGGGGTCCTTGCCCGTGCACTCGACGATCAGGTGGCACGGCTCAGTGGCGCTCGCGAAGATCTGGAAGGTGCCGAGCGCGGTCACCCGCTGGCCGGTCAGTAGCACCGAGAGGTAGCCGTTGGACGGCGCGAAATAATCGGTCACCAGCGGGGTGAGCGCGGCCTGCGCGTTCGCGTCCTGGTAGTCGCGCATCATCCCGATCTGCGTGCTCGCCGTGGTGGCCGGCGTTCCCGGGGCCGCGTTCTGCGCCACCCGGATCCGCGCCGCACCGACCTCACCGTCGACCGTCGAGTCGAGCGTCAGGCACGAGGTGATGATCCGGTAGACGTAGCCGCCCAGCACCGGGATGTCGTCCAGCCGCAGATAGCCGGCCTCGCTGGTGATGCCGGATTTCGCGGTCGTCCGTACGGCGCGGGCGACCACACCGATCGCGTTGACGTCGGCGGCGTTGGTGTTGTCGCCAGCGAAGACGAGCGTCACAGCGCCCACCTCCCCGTGTTGTAGATGCTGCCGGGGGCCGTGGGCGGTGGTCTCGTAGGTGCAGCTGGTCGAGCGGCAGGTGGCCGGGTACCAAACGGTCCGGCCGATCTCTTCGGGCTGGCCGGGCTTGAGGGGGTGCTGGCAGCGGGGGCAGATGCCGACGGAGAGGCCGTTGCGGAGGCAGCGGTCCCATTCGATGCCGCTGACGGCGTCGTAGCCGATGAGGACGGCCCGGTCGTAGACACGCTGACGTGGGGGCATCAGAACGGCGCCTCGTCGAAGACGGCCGGGTTCCGGGCTCGCCAGAACCGGTCGCGGGCGTGGCGCCGGAGCTTGCGCCACTGGCGGCGGTGCTGCTGCCAGCGGCGGGCGTCGCGGCGGTGTGTCCGGCCGGGCCGGGGCCCGCACCACGTGCACCGCTGCTTTCGGGGGTGCCAGCATTCCGGCTCGTCTGGCTCGTTGAAGTCGTCGTAGAGGTCGTCGTATTTCCAGTCCTCGAAGTCGTCGACGTCGCTCACTGGTCGCCTCCGATCGGGCGCATCCGGCAGGTGGTCGCGGCGGCGCATTCGGCTGGCCCGGGATGCTCCACGCACCGCCATCCGAACGTGGTCTCCGGCTCGGCCCGCCGGATCCACAGCTGGACGGCCCGGCGCACGAGGTGGGCGGTGCAGTCGGCGACGGCGACAGGCGTCCGGTTGGGCGGATCGAACACGACGGCCGGGTCACAGGTGCAGTCGAAGGTCACAGGGTCACCTCGGCATCCACCCAGCACAGTCCCGCGCGACAGTGAGGTCCGTACTGGTGCTCGCTGACCGGCGGTGCGGCGGCTCGTGCGATGTCGGCGTGCACCGCGCAGGCGGAGAAGGCGACGAGTCCCCAGCCTCGGTCGAGCGCGGCGATGTGGACGGCTGGTGTGTCATTGCATGCTGGCTGGTCGAGGTCGACGGAGTACGCGCATCCGTCGACCTCGGTGGGCGGTCCGGTGAACGGCTTCACGAGGTGCCTCCGATCGGGAGTACCTGGCCGCCAGACCCGGCGCGCAGGTAGCGGCTGTGGCAGGACGGGCCGAGCCGCTGGACGACCGTGGGTTGGCCGTCGACCAGCTCGGTGACCGGGGTGAGGTGCCGGGCGGTCCGGCCGCAGGCGGAGCACCGGTCCGGGCCGGACGCCGGCCGGAGGTTGCGCTCGGCCACGGCCAGCACGGCGACCAGGGCCTGGCGGACGTCGTCGGGCGTGCCGACGTGCTCGCCGGGATACGTCTCCCAGTAGGCCCGCACCATCTCGGCGGTCACCGGGATCACCGGGCACCTCCCGCCAGCGCGAACAGGTCCAGCTGCTCGAAGGCCTGCTCCGGATCGACGGCCGGGCAGTCGCACGGGCACCGCCAGGCACACGGCGTGCCGGACGGCCACACCTCGACATGGACGCGCCGGCCAAGCGCCTGCGACCACAGGAGGACCAGCGCGCCAGAGGCGTTGTGCACCCAGCCATAGGAGGAGACCGGAGGCTGCCCGGCGAAGCCGACCTTGGTGGTGCACTGGTCGTGGTTCCCGAGGTCCTTGCATCGGCCGCACGGGCCCCACTGGCACGGGCAGACGCGGACGGCAGCGGTGCCGAGCTGGTCCTCGTCCTTGCCGCGGCCCTCGGCGCCGACGGCCCGCCGGTAGGCCGGCGTGAGGACCTCGGCGTACACCCAGCCGGCGGCGGCCGCGGTCATCGGCGCGATCACTTCCGCCTCCACTTATCGGCGGCCGAGCAGGTCGCGAAGTGCGCCTTCCGCATCGGCTTCGGGAACAGCGTCGGCCCGGTAATCACCGTCGCGACCGGGCCCACGAACAGGCCCGGCTGCAACGACAGCTCGACGTTGCCGTCCTCCGACACCGCGGCGTCGACGGGCATCGCCTTGCCGCCGCTGCTGGTCGCCCAGATGATCTCGGCGTCGCAGCTGCGGCAGTTGGCGATGTCCCAGACCGGCTCGGGTCCGGTCATGACGACTCCCCGCACCGGGTCTTGCGCCGGCAGATGCCGTCGGCGCGGGTCCGCTGCCTGCACTTCGAGCAGCGGAGGCTGCCGCCGCCCATGTTGATGCCGGTGCGGACCGGGTCCGGCGGTGGCGGTGTGTCGTCGAGGCCAAGGATCTCGATGAGGTCGGCGTTGCCGGTGCGGGTGAGGACGCGGACGGCGGCGGCCCGGGTTTCGGGCTGCTGGTTGTACGGCTCGTCGAGGCGGGTCGTGATGCTCTCACCCACGGTTCGACCCCCCGGAGAGCAGTGCGGCCACGAAGATCGCGCCGATGACCAGGAGCAGGACCTCGCCGGTGCTCATGAGGTGACCTCGCCGTCGAGCAGCTGGTGGGCGATCTCGGCGGATCGGGCGAACCCGCCGGCGCGGCCCTTCTTGAGGGCGATCTCCAGCGGGTACTCCGGCGGGATGTAGACGACGTCGGCCCGTTCCTTCGCCGCGATGCGGTCGAGGGTGGCGAGCAGCTCGTCGCACGCCTTCCGGAGGACGGTGAACGCCTCAGCGATCGCAGGCTTCTCGTGCTCAGCCACGGCCATCACCACCTCGCCCGAACTGCACGTCGCTGACGTACGGAGTCAGGTCGACGCCACCGATCGAGATCGTCGACTCGCCCGGAACCCACTGCAGGTGGAGCCGGACCCGGGGCCACGGCAGCGGCCGCAACTCCCGACGTCGGACGACGAGCGTGCGCACGGTGTGGCTGTCGTCGCAGAGCCGCATGTGGCCGGACTGGTCGTGCCAGTAGACGGGGATCCGCCACTCGCCGGCGGCCGGGTCGAACTCGGGGACGGCGTCGATCGGGACGCGGTCCGGGTTGACGCGGTGGTCGCGCAGCCACGACCGGATGGCGTCCTGGTCGTCGTAGCCGAGGCGGTCGAACGGAATGCGGTCGCTCACCGGTTCTCACCGCCTCGGGCCCGGCCGGCCGGGTGACGGCGCATGGCCGCACCCAGCTCGACCTGATCCGGACCGGTCACCGTGCCGCACGGGCACCAGCCGTACCGGACCGCCAACTCCCGGCATCCCGGCTGCACGCGCGCCCACGGGCGGCGGGTGCGCCGGTTGGCCCACAGCCAGACGGTTTGCTGGCAGCCGCCGGGGATACGGGCGAGCAGCCGGGCGACCGCGAACCGCAGACGCCTACGCATCCCGGCCGCCCATCCGGTCGAGCAGCGCCCGCAGCCGATCGGCGTCGGAAGCGCGGAACGTCCGAACCTCCTCGCTCGGATCGCGGTCACACGTGCAGTCGTCGTCCTCGCAGATGCATCCCGGCTCGCCGGGCACGAGGACGACGTGGCCGACGATGCATTCGACCTTCCACGTCCCGACGTCGCCGTCGGTGGGCATCAGCGGCTGGCGATCGTCGAGGCTGCCCTGGTAGAGGTCGACGTAGTGCTCGAAGGAGAGGTTGAGGTACTCGTCGCACTCGGGCATCGGGCACGTGAGCGGCTCGTAGGCCCGCTTGGCGTCAGCCACGGCCCGCCTCCTCGAGGACGGACCGCCCACGAGCGGTCACCTGCCACGCCCGAGACGTGAACGGCTGCTCCACCCAGCGCACCCGCTCCATCTCCCACACGCCCTGCCGCACGTCGACCGGCTCCTCACCGTCGACGTGCAGCCGCGGCGTGAAGTCGGCGTCGTCGGCCACCTTGCCGTCGGCCACGTCACGGAGCAGACCGAGCCGAACGTCGGTCTGCTCCAGCTCGATCGGGTCAGCCACCGGAGCGACCACCCATCCACGGCGGCACCGGGATACCGAGCACCGCCGCCAGGTTCCGGCAGGACCGGCACTTACCCAGGTGGTCATCGAAAGGGCCGAACATCGTGGGGTGCTCGGGCGTCTCGCTATCCGGCTCCTCGTTGTCCGCGCCCCGGAGGTACGCCTCGAACACCTTGGCGGTCTCGACGATCTCGTCGGCCGCCGGCAGCACCCGCGCGCCCGGCGTCGCGACCATCACCTCGTCCGGCTCGTACGCGTTGACCGCCAGCTCCAGGGCGGCGGCGCGGATGTTCATGTCGGCGTCGGGCGCGCCGTCCAGGCCGATCACTGGTCGCCGCCGGAGAACTCCGCCGCCGGCACACCGGCCGCCCTTGCTTCCTCGGCCTCGGCGAGCAGTTCCTCGCCGGAGGCCTCCGGCACCGTGTGCTCGCCGTCCGGGCCGATCCGGACCTCGCCGACCCGGCGCGGCTCACCGTCGTCCGGGCCATCGAAGTCGAACGACTGCTGGCCCTCCAGCTGCGCACCCGACTGCGGCGGCACGTCGTCCGCCGTGCCCAGCCCGCGCTCCTTGCGGAGGGCGTCGATCATCTCGATCACCGACTTGCCCCAGCCGTGGGTGTCGTTGCCTTCCGCGTCGACGACCGCCTCGACGACCGGCAGCGCCACGGTGAGGGTGTTGCCGGTGGCGACCTCGGTGTACTGGTGGAACTCGACCCAGCCGACGATCGGCACGCGGGTGGTGCGGTTGTCGTTGATCAGGTCGGCGACCTTGGTGAGGCCGTTGTTCGGCCTGGTCTTCTTGCTCCAGGTGCCGGACAGGTTCACAGCGTCCATGCGCGGTGGTGCTCCTTGCTCGAAGGGATGTGGTGCGTGCCGCCGGCGGGACTCGAACCCGCGCTTCCAGCTGGCCCCGTCGGAAAGGGGCGACGCCCTGCCGGGCGCGCGGCGGCGGTCCGGATCAGCGCGCGGTGCGCCGCAACTCGGGGAACATGGCGTCCATGAGCCCGCCGGGGCTGCACGCGATGCAGCCCGGCTCGCCACACCCGCCGGGGAACGAGGTCCGCGTCTCCGGCTTCTCCGCGGGCTCCGGCTTCGCGGTCTCGCTGCCACGGAGGTAGGTCTCGAACCGGGCGGCCCGGGTGAGCACCTCGTCCTCGCTCGGCTGTGTCTCCACGTCGAGGCTGTCGACGGCCAGGCCGAGCGCGGCCTTACGGATCTCGAAGTCGGTGGGCTGGTCGGTGGTGGGCGTGGTCATTCGCTGCTACTCCTCGATGAAGGTGATGCGGACACGCACCGGCACGAGCCGGGCGCACGGATGGGTGGTGTGGAACTCCCGGTACCGGCCGCCGCAGACGGGGCACAGGTAGCGGACGTGGGTGTCGTACAGCCGCTCACCGGCGGGCAGCTGGTCCTGGAGATCGCGGGCGTACTCCTCGGCCTGTTTCAGCCGGTCCCGCAGCGACGTGACCTCGGCGCCGCGCTCCTGCAGGAGCCGGGCCCGGGTGATCTCGTGCTGCCGCAGGTCGCCGACGGTGAGGCGTGCTAGATCCAGCTCCGCCTGCAGCTCCTTGGTGGCGGTGGCGATCGCCTCGGGCAGGTCCTCGTCCTGGATCTGGCGGCACCGGTCCTCGGCCTGCCCGAGCTGGGCGGTCAGGCGTTCGATCTCCTCGCGCGCATTGGCCCAGCGCTCGGCCGCGCCGTCGCGCTCGGCGATCAGCTTCCGGGCCGCGTCGGCGGATGCGGTCATGTTGGCGTCGCGCTGCCGGCGGGCCTCGGCCAGCTGCCGCTCAACGTCCGCGAGCCGGGCGGCCAGGTCGGCCTCCCGCGACGCGTCGCCCTCGACCTCGGCGAGCAGCGCGGTGACATCCAGCGCCACCACGGCGGCCGCCTCAAACGCGGTGCAGTCCCGGCACGACTTGCAGTCCCGGCGGGCCAGCAGATGCCGGCCCTGCGGATGCCCGCACACGCACAGCCGCTCGCTCATGACGACCGGCCCGGCACGATCGGCACCGACACCCCGGCCGCCGGCAGACACAGCGCCCGCCGGATGTCGAGGAGCAGGTCGACGAGCTCGCCGTTGCGGTCGTCGGCGTACAGGTCCGACTGGGCGAGCAGGTTGACCGCCGTCAGCCGGTCCACCTCGGCGATCCGCGAGAGGAGCACGGCCGGGTTCGGGGCGGGCGGCGACACGGTTTCGACGACCGGGCCGCGGTTACCGAGCGGCTTCACCGGACACCCGCCATCGATAGATCGAGCTTCGGCCACTTCACCGTGTTCAACGCCCGTCGATGCGAGTCCGGCACCGGAGCGAGCGGCTGCCCGTACGCATCGAGACCCATCGCCAATTGGGCCACCGCGTCCGCACAGTTGTCGTCCGTCGGCGGGATGTGCAGCAGCCGCCCGTACGTGGCGATCACCGCCGCGATGACCTTGTCCTTGGTCACCTTGTTCGCGCCCGACGTTGCACCGGACCCGGTCGCGTAGACCTTCACCGTCGCCGGAGCGACATCGACGTACGGGATCCCCTGCCGGGCAAGCCACTGCGTCACGCAGGCCCGGATGTGGTGCAGGGGGTAGTCCGACGCTGACTGGCGGGAGAACGTGCCCTCGATGACGACCAGGTCCGCCCAGCCCTCGCCGAGAAGACGGTTCCCGGACCCGAATCCGCAGGCCTGCCGGACCTGGATGTCGATGATGTCGGTCTGCATGTGCAGCGGACGCTTGGCGCTGTCGATGGTGCGGACCGACAGGCGCGGCTCACCAGTCGAGGCATGCGTCGATGCGATCGCGGTAGCCGCCGTCGATAGATCGAGGGCGACCGCCCGCAGCGGCCGGATCATCGACCGCCGCCGTTCGAACCGACGTTCGGATTGATGAGCGTCGCCAACACCGTGATCGCATCGACGCACAGCACCCGAACCACCCGCTGGCCCTCCGGCCGGTCCTCGATCAGGCCGGCGTCCCGCAGGATCCCGAGGTGGTGCGAGACGGTCGGCTGGGCGAGGCCGAGGAGCGGGACCAGGTCCCGGCCGGCCATCGGCCCGTGCTGGCGGAGCAGGCCGAGGATCCGGAGCCGGGCCGGGTCGGCGAGCGCCCGGAGGTGGCTGGCGAGGACGCCGGCGTCGTCGGCGTTGAAGTCGGCGACGGTGAACGGGGAGACGAGGTCGGCGCTCATCGGCCCTCACCGGCCTCGCTGCGCTGCAGGCCGATCCGCTCGCACAACGCCAGCAGCGGCTCCTCGTCGCCGACCTCGTTCACCACCGGCACCCCGCCCCGGCCGTGCTGGCGCAACTCGGTCCGGATCTGCCGCAACCGACCGAGCGACGTCCGTGGGTCGACGATCTCGTCCCGGTACTGATTCGGCGTCGGCCCGGCGTGCTCGCCGCGCTCGTGGCCGCGGTCGACGTCCGGGTCCTGCGTCGGAATGTGCAGAGCGGTCAGGAACAGCACCCGTTGCGCGACCGAGATGGCCTTGGCGGTGCCCTTGTCGCTGGTATCCGTGGCTTGGCCGGCCGACTGGACCGGCGGCAGCGCGTCGCCCTTCGGCCCGAAGATCGTCCACTCCACGCGCACGGTGACGTCCTGCATCACCTTGCCGTTCGTGGTCCGGGACTCCTTGTACTCGACCGACAGGATCTCGGTCGGAAGCACGAGCACCCCGTGTCGGCGCAACGCCGGGCCGACCGCGTTGACGACCCGGTCGACGCCGCGGAACGCGTACCGGCCGCCGGTGTCGGAGCGCTGGTCGCCCTTGGACACCGACTGGACGTCGGCCATCACCCGCGCCCACGCCACCTGCACGGGCACGTTCTCGGCGTCGGTGATCGCGCCGGTGTACTCGATGTCCTCCAGCGGCGCCGTGGTGATGGCCGGCCGGGCCGGGCCGTCACCCAGCCCGGCCGCCGGCGTCTCGTGCCCGTTGGCCGCCGCCGCGGCCCGTTCTCGCAGGCTCACGCCTTACCTCCAGGGGTCTGCCGGAACTCCTTGGCGATCCGGATCTGGTCGTGGGTCTTCTCGGTCACCACCGCGGCGTACGCCTCCGGCCAGCGCGCCTTCAGCTGGTCGAGGTCGACGTCCCGCCGGGTAACCGGGCTGTACTCGTAGGCCAGCTCGCCGCCGAACGTCACCGTCCGCGCGCCGGCCGCGAGACGTCGCAGCGTGGCGCTCGACTCCTTCAGCGCCTTCGTCGCCGCGCTCTTGGCCGCGGACCGTTCGGCGTATTCGATGACCTCGCCGACGTCCGCGATTCCGATCTCGCCGACCCGGACCGGGTGCATCAGCGAGTCCATGTCGATCAGCGCCTGCGCCTTGCTGAGGTCCCAGTCCGGCTCGACACCGGCGAGCAGGTGCTCGTCGCGGAACCGGCGGACCTCGCCGAGGACAAACGCCTCCAGCGCCTGGTCGCGCTCGACGACGGTCAGCTTCAGCTCGTTCCCGCCGAGCAGCACCGCGACGTGGACGTGATCGAACCCGGTCACCGACATCTGCCACACCGTCTGCGCGAGGACGTCGTCGGGGACATCGCTGCGCCACCGGTTGGCCTTGAACGCCGACCGGCACTTCACCTCCAGCGCGCACGCGGTCCGGACCGACCGGTCGAGCGGGCACTCCAGGACCCGCCGGTCGAGGGTCGCCATCCGCCACGGCTCCTCCGCGTGGGCGACCAGGCCGACGCGCTGGATCACCGACCGCTGGCGGCGTGCCCATTCCCGGGCGACGGGCTCCTCGAGGAGGTGGCCCCAGAGCGCGGCTTCGCCGGCGTCGTCGACGAGCTGGCCGCGTTTGTCGCGGTAGACGTGGACGGCGGTGGCGTAGTCGGCGGCGCCGAGGATCGCGGCGACGTCGGAGGAACCGATCCCGGCGCGGCGGGCGGTGAGCCAGGTGTCGCGGTCGGCGTCGGCGGGGAGGACCCGGACGGCGGTGGGTGTAACCCGCCGTCCGGTCGTCGTCTGCGGCTCGGTCATCGGGCTTCGCCCGCCTCGACCACCGCGACGTGGTACTGAGCGACCGTGGCCAGACGGCCACCGAAGTGGTCGGTGTCGTAGACGGTCACCATCTCGACGTCCGGCATCCCGTAGACCCGCGACCATGCCGAGTCCGGCTTCTCCGTGACGGCGACGATGTAGCCGGTACCGCGCAGGATCGCCTCGACGTACCGGTGGCCGGCGTGCCGGATCCGGCGGCCTGGTTTCAGCACGGTGCCGTCGCGGTCGACGTGCTGGTCGACGGTGGCGTAGCCGCACTCGTGGAGTTCGGCGACCCGCCGTTCGACGTCGGCCTGCTCGTCGGCGGTCAGGGTGAACGGCATCTGCTCGGCGGACGTCATGCGACACCTGCCCAGCGGACCGGGGCGTCCGTGCGGTCCAGCACCTCAGTAAGCGCCCGGACCTCTTGCTCGGTCGTCAGCTTGCTCTGCGGCGTCACGACCACCGCGGTGCCGCACGTCTGGACCTCGACCGGGATGCCGGCCAGGTCCAGGACCGTGTTGATCCAGGCCAGCTCGGCCGAGGTCAGCGGGTGCCGCGGCTCGTGCGTGTACGGGGCCCGCTGCTGGCACCTGGCGAACGCCGCGGCCTGCTTCCGGGCGGCGCCGCGCTCGGTCAGCGCGGTGCCCTCGATCAGGGTTCGGCCGCCCATGCCGTCGGTGATCCGCCACGTCCAGCGGCCGAGGTGCTCCGGCCACGGAAGGGGACGATGTGCGAAGTGCTCGTAGTAGAGCGGCTCGGCGGCGGTCATGACGCAGACCCGGCGTTCGGCGGGAGGTCGTCCTCGTCGTAGATGACGTCGCCGTTGCTGTCGTACTCGCGGCGGCAGTCGTCCGCGCCGACGCAGAAGTTCGGGATGCAGCCGCCCGGCGGGCAGCCGCCGGTGTCGTCCGGGCGCGGGCCGAAGATCTCGGCGACCACACGGCCGAGGGCAGCACGGTTCCCCACGTAGAACAGCTGCCGCCACTCGCCGGAGTAGAGGCCGAGCAGCTCGGCAGCGCGGTACTTCACGCTCCGGTCGTGCGCGTGGTCGTCGTTGCCGTCCTCGACGACGGTGACTCGGGAGACCTCGTTGTGGAGGGTGATCACCGGGGTGGCCGGGGTGTCACCGGCGAGGAGGCAGGTCCATCCGGCGAAGCAGGCGACGGTGCCGCAGTCGGTGTCGAACCTGATCCAGGTGCCCTGGTCGTGCTGCTCGGGGTGGGCGTCGATGTGGTCGAGGACGCGGTACGCCAGCTCGGCGTTCGGCTGGCCGCTCACCGGACACCGGCCAGGCGGAGCAGCGTGCGGGCCAGGCGGACGAGCAGGCCGGGCTGACCGCTGCTGCGGTGACGGCCCGCCGGCAGCTCCCGGTCGAGCGCGCCGGCGAAGAACCGGTTGAACCGCTCCTGCTCCGGGTCCGGCGCGACGACCGGGATCTCACCGGTCGCCTCCGGGCGACGGAACGCCGGCGGGCGGCTGCGGTAGGCGGACAGGTCTCGGGTGGTGAGTTCAGGGAAGTCCGGGGTGGTGAACCGCACGGTGTCCTCCAGGTCGATCACCCAGCGGGGCTGGGTGGTGGTGCTGGTCATCGGTGGCTCCCGGTGAGGAGAAGGCGAGGAGGTGAGGTCTGGGGTGGCCCGGGGCGCTGCCTGGCGGGATCAGCGCCCCGGGCCGGGGGCCGGACCCGAGTCCGAGCGGGTCCGGCCAATGGCGGGCGACGCGAATGGCAGGGGACCTGCGCCGCCCGGTCGGGAAGATCAGGGGGAAGCGGTCGCCAGCTCGCCGAGGATCCGGCCGCCGTTCCGCTCGACCACCACGAACGCGTGCCACACGCACAGGTCCGCCTGATGGACGGTCATCCGCCCGCGCTGCCGGATCGCGAGGAGCACCCGGTGGTAGGCAGGGCTCTCGCACTGCTCCGGCACGTTCAAGGTCCAGCCCTCGGCCTGAGCGAGCAGCACCAGCAGCTCCGGGTTCGCGCACAGCGGCCGGCGGGCGCTCACCGGGAGGCCTCGCTGGGCTGGTAGTCCTGCTCGCGGACCACCCGGACCCGGTCCATGCCCCAGCCGACCATCTCGTCGAAGCGGGCCATCGCCGTCTCACGGTCGATCGACTCCGACGCGATCGTGATCGGCCCGGCCGGAGACGGCAGCGTCCGCAGCACCCGGAACCCGCCCGCCAACCGCGTCTTGCAGGCGTCGCAGGTCACCTCAAGGCGGTCAGTCGTCGCGAGGTCGAGGAACGGCAGGTCGGGCCAGGCGATGCCGCACGCGGTCGGCTGACGGAACTCGGGCACGTGGTGGATCGGGGCCGGGGTGCGGGCGGCCTCGCCGCGATGCAGGCCCATCAGCGGGCCTCACTCACCGGCTCGACGACCAGCAGCTCAGCCGCGGCCTTCAACGCGGCCTCGGCCCGCGCCGGGTCCGTGCCGGGCGCAACGATCACCTCATGCTCGGTCCACCGCGACACGACCTCGGTCGTCGACGGCCGGCCCGCCAGGTAGTCGAACGACCAGCGGTTCTCGTACCGGCTGGCGAACATCGCCTCCCGGCACCCGTCGTACGTCGGCGCGACCACCGTCACGTAGCGGCCGACCAGCTCCCGGCCGCTGTCCCGGTCGATCTGGCCGTAGCCGAACGAGAAGTAGGTGACGACCGGCGTGGTGCCGGCCAGCGGGCCACGCGACTCGTCGGCCGCCTTGGTCAGGCCGGTCGGCGACGTCGCCGCCTCGATGTGGAAGGCCAGCTGCGCACTCGCCTCGGCGAGAGAGTCGAAGCCGTCGAACGTGGCCTCCCCGCACGCGCACTCAACGCCGCACTCGCCGGGCCCGTCGCCCTTCCAGCCGCGCACCTCGTAGTGCCCGACCGGGGTCTCGTCGACCAGCTGGCCGCCGTCGACCACGCCGCCCGTTTGGACCGGACCGCCACGCGCCGGCGACACCGGCGTCGGGTCATCCTGCTCACGGGAGTAACCGAAGCCCAGGTCGTCGACCGGAGCGCAGGCCTCGCCGGGAATATGGCCCAGCCTCCCGGACTGGATCTCCCGCATCGACTCGCCGCAGGTCTCGCACCGCTCGTCCTCGACGACCGGCTCGGCCGGGCGCCCGGCCTTGTGCCAGGCCACGATGACGTACTCGGTCGCCCCGACCTCGCGGGTCGCCGTGATGTGCTCGTTGTCCTGCATGACCTTGCCGTCGAACAGTCCGGCGAGCCGCCGGACCTCGGCCACGCCCTCGGCGCCGCTGTTCCAGACGTCACCGTGCGGGTTGAGCGACGCCTGCATTCGAATGTTGGTCACGGGCAGCGCCGGGTGCTGCTCCAGGAAGTCGGCGAAAGCCCGGATGTCGGCGATCCGCTCGGCGCGCTCTGCGGCGGCTTTCGCCTCGGCCAGTCGCTCGGCGGACAACACGGGCACCGTCTGAGTCGCGTTGTCGAAGAAGCTGGCCCGGGGGTCGCTGAGGCCTCGCGGGCGGTAGAGGATCACCGCGGAGCCCTGGTAGGCCTCGACGTGCAGCACCTCGGCCTCGCCGTGGTCGCAGCCGTCCTCGTCGATCGCCTGAATCCAGGTGCCGCGCGTCAGCTTGGCGACCGGGATCTCTTCCGGTTCAGGTACGGTCTGGGTAGTCACTGGACGTCCTTTCTTCGCGGGGAGTTCTGTCCGGTGCACCGCGCCGTCCGGTGGCATCCGGGCGGCGCGATCTATGTCAGGGGAGCGGCAGGCGCATCACGCCGAGGCCGGGGACCTCACCGACCCACCAGCGCGAGACCTGGCCGAACCACGGCTCCAGGTCGTCGGCGATCACTTCGGCTTCGGCAGCCACCACGGCCGTTTCGGGCCGGACGGCGGGCGAGGTGTCGACGGACCGGAAGGTGCCGGATGCGTCGGCCCGGGTCGTCTCCACGGCCACATCAGGCCGCGGTGTTGCCGGCGAGGATCGCGTCGATGACCTCGCGCCGGAAGCGCCGCTGACCGGACGGGAGCGTGATGCAGGCGATCCGCCCGTCACGCGCCCAGCGATTCACGGTCTCGTCGCTGACGCCACCCAGTGCCTCCCCGGCCTCCTTGGCCGTGAGGAGCTCCGGCTTAGAAGCTGTCTCTTGCGGGGGAACCTGTGTCATGCACAGCATCATGGTCCACAGCAAGAACCTGTGTCAAGCACAGGTTGCTGGCTATTCATGCCAGTCTCTGTCCATTGCATTGCGATCTGTGCCATGCCCCGTAAGCTGTGCCCTATGACAGCCGTGCATGGGGAGCCCTCGCCCGCGAACGAGGGGACCACCGGCGGGGGATGGACCGTCGACGACACCACCTTCGGCGCCCGCCTCGCCCTGGTCCGCCAGCGCATGCAATGGAACATCAAGGAGGCCGCCAAGGAGTGCGGCCTCCCGCCCGCATCCTGGGGCACCTGGGAGAACGGCGCCATGCCCCGGAAGTACACCGAGGTATGCGAGAAAATCGCCCGCCGAACCGGCGCCGACTTCGTCTGGCTTATCGCCGGGCCAGGCGGAAAGAACCGCAGCACAGGCGCGGGCTCATTTAACGCAACTTAAGAAAATCGGCCCGGCACTGAACGGGGTGTAAGTCGGCGGGACCGTCCCTCGGGGGTGGGACGGCGGGCCGATAGTCTCGCTCTTCAGGGAGCTCCTGTGACCCTGAGTGAGTGAAGCCTGTCGAATGGAGTGTGTTGTGGCTCGCACCGTTCTGGTGACCGGAGGAAACCGCGGTATCGGCCTGGCCATCGCCCAGGCTTTCGCGAAGCAGGGCGACCGGGTGGCCGTCACCCACCGTGGTTCCGGCGCGCCCGAGGGCCTGTTCGGCGTGCAGTGTGACATCACCGACTCGGAGGCCGTCGACGCCGCGTTCACCGCTGTCGAGAACGAGCTGGGCCCGGTCGAGGTGGTCGTCGCCAACGCCGGCATCACCGACGACACCCTGCTCCTGCGGATGAGCGAGGAGCAGTTCGAGCGGGTCATCGACACCAACCTGACCGGCGCGTTCCGGGTCGCCAAGCGGGCCAGCGCCAAGATGCTGCGCGCCAAGTGGGGCCGGATCATCTTCATCTCGTCGGTCGTCGGGCTGTATGGCGGTCCCGGCCAGGTGAACTACGCGGCGAGCAAGGCCGGCCTGGTCGGCATGGCCCGCAGCATCACGCGGGAGCTGGGTGGCCGCAACATCACGGCGAACGTGGTGGCCCCCGGCTTCATCGAGACGGAGATGACCGCCGTCTTGTCCGACGCGCGCAAGGCCGAGATCATCAAGGCCGTCCCGGCGGCGCGTCTCGCCTCCACCGACGAGGTCGCCGCGGCGGTCACGTTCCTGGCAAGCGACAGTGCGGCTTACATCTCGGGCGCCGTGCTGCCGGTCGACGGTGGCCTCGGAATGGGCCACTGAAAGCTCGGGAAACTTTTTCAGGAGAGTACTAAGTGTCTGGACTGCTGGCCGGAAAACGGCTGCTCATCACGGGTGTCATCACCGACGCCTCGATCGCCTTCTCGGCGGCGAAGATCGCCCAGGAGCAGGGGGCGACGGTCGTGCTGACCGGCTTCGGCCGCCTGTCCCTGGTGGAGCGGATCGCCAAGCGGCTGCCGGAGCCGGCGCCGGTCATCGAACTGGACGTGACGAACGAGGAGCACCTCGCCGGGCTGGCCGACAAGGTCCGCGAGCACGTCGACGGGCTGGACGGCGTGGTCCACTCGATCGGCTTCGCCCCGCCGAGCTGCCTCGGTGGCGGCTTCCTGGACGCGCCGTGGGAGGACGTGGCCACCGCCGTCCACGTCTCCACGTACTCGTACAAGTCGCTGGCCAAGGCGGCCCTGCCGCTGATGTCGTCGGGCGGCAGCATCGTCGGCCTGACCTTCGACGCGACCAGCGCGTGGCCGGTCTACGACTGGATGGGCGTGGCCAAGGCCGGGCTGGAGTCCGCCTCCCGTTACCTGGCGCTGCACCTGGGCAAGCAGGGCATCCGCAGCAACCTGGTGGCGGCCGGCCCGCTGCGCACCATCGCCGCCAAGTCGATCCCCGGCTTCGAGCAGTTCGAGGACGCGTGGGCGGAGCGGGCGCCGCTCGGCTGGGACCTGTATGACACGGCGGCCGCGGGCAAGGCGATCTGCGCTCTGCTGTCCGACTGGTTCCCGGCCACCACGGGTGAGGTTGTACACGTTGACGGGGGTTACCACGCGATCGGTGCGTGACCCGGTGGCAGGATGGTCGGGTGGTTTACGACGCGTTCGTCCTGCTCTCTTTCGGCGGGCCCGAGAAGCCCGATGACGTGATGCCGTTCCTGCGCAACGTGGTGCGCGGGCGCGGCGTCCCGGACGAGCGCCTCGCCGAGGTGGCTGAGCACTACATGCACTTCGGCGGGGTGTCCCCGATCAATCAGCAGTGCCGCGACCTGCTCGCGGCGATCGATGCCGAGTTCGCGGCGCACGAGGTCGGCCTGCCGACCTACTGGGGCAACCGCAACTGGCATCCGATGCTCGCCGACACCCTGGCGCGGATGCGCGACGACGGTGTCGAGCATGCGCTCGGCTTCGCCACCAGTGCGTATGGCGGGTATTCCTCCTGCAAGCAGTATTGGGAGGACATCGCCGCCGCCCGGGCGCACGTCGGCCCGCGCGCTCCGCGGATCGCCAAGCTGCGGCAGTTCCACGACGACCCCGGCTTCGTCGGCCCGCACACCGAGGCCGTGACCACGGCGCTCGCCGAGCTCGACCCGGCCCGGCGGGCCACCACCCGGCTGGTCTTCACCGCCCACTCCATCCCGGTGACCATGGCCGAGACCGCCGGCCCGACCGGCGGGCGCTACAACGCCCAGCTGGAGGAGACCGCGCGCCTGGTGCACGCGGCCGCCGCCGCGGACCTGCCCTACGACCTGGTCTGGCAGAGCCGGTCCGGCCCGCCGCAGGTGCCGTGGCTGGAGCCGGACATCAACGACCACCTCGAAGCCCTCGCGGCCAAGGGCGTGACCGATGTGGTGGTCAGCCCGATCGGTTTCGTCTCCGACCACCTCGAGGTCATCTGGGACCTGGACAACGAGGCCAAGGACACCGCCGAGCGGCTCGGCCTGGGGTATGCGAGGGCCGTGACCCCCGGCGTCCACCCCGACTTCGTATCCATGATCCGCAGACTGGTACAGGAGCGGACCGGCGACCGGTCGCGGGAGTCGCTCGGTACGCTCCCGATCTGGGACGTCTGCCCCGCGGACTGCTGCCCCCCACCCGCGCGACGAAAGGCGTCCTGATGAAGGAGCGCAAGGCGATCGAGAGCTGGCTCACCGACATGGACGGTGTGCTCGTCCACGAGGGTGAGCCGGTGCCGGGCGCACCCGAGTTCGTCAACCGGATGAAGGAGAGCGGCAAGCCGTTCCTCATCCTCACCAACAACTCCATCTACACGCCGCGTGACCTGCAGGCCCGTCTCTACCGGATGGGCTTCGACGTCGACGAGACCTCGATCTGGACGGCGGCGCTCGCGACCGCGCAGTTCCTCGCCGACCAGCGGCCCGGCGGCACCGCCTACGTGATCGGCGAGGCCGGCCTGACCACCGCGATGCACGCGGCCGGCTACATCCTCACCGAGTTCGAGCCGGACTACGTGGTCCTCGGCGAGACCCGCACCTACAGCTTCGAGGCGATCACCAAGGCGATCCGGCTGATCAGCGCGGGCTCACGGTTCATCTGCACCAACCCGGACGCCACCGGCCCGTCCAACGAGGGCCTGCTCCCGGCGGCCGGCTCGGTCGCGGCGATGATCTCCCAGGCCACCGGCGTGAAGCCGTACTTCGTGGGCAAGCCCAACCCGATGATGATGCGCTCGGCGCTCAACGCGATCGGCGCGCACAGCGAGACCACCGCGATGATCGGCGACCGGATGGACACCGACGTCCTGTGCGGTCTCGAGGCGGGGCTGGAGACGATCCTGGTGCTGACCGGCATCAGCAGCAGGCTGGAGAGCGAGACGTACCCGTACCGGCCGTCCCGCATCATCAACTCGGTCGCCGATCTGATCGACGAGATCTAGACCACAACCACCACAGCAGGGGTACGAGAAGAGCCGGCGCCGTCACGACCAGGCGCCGATACCCGCCCTCGATCCACCACAGCACCGGCAGCCCCAGGTAGGGCACCCGAAGCCGCCACACCCCGGTGACCGTCTCGGCCGGCACCGGGGTCGCGTCGGCGATCCGGTTCGCGTCCCCTTTGGTGACGAGCCGCCCGTCCCCGGCGACCCGGACGATGCGGTGCAGCACGTATCGGCCGGGCCGGCGCGGGTCGTGGAACCGGATCACCCGCCCCTCCCGCAGCGGGCTCCCGCCGACCGGCGCGGTGACCACGACGTCGCCCGCCTCGACCAGCGGGCTCATCGACCCGGAGATCACCACCGACGACGACCATCCGAGCCGCGCCGGGACCGTGCCGCAGACCAGCAGCACCCCCACCGCGGCCAGGAGAATCCGGGTCACATGTATCCGGTCGGCCGGAACGGTCCCCGGCTGAGCCCGGTCACGGCGCTGGGATAGCGTTCTGCCGTGCCGTGGGAAGAGTCGTACCTGGGAAGATTACGGGCGATCACCGGGAGCGAGCCGGTCCTGATGACCATCGGGGCCAGAGCCGTGGTCCGCGACCCCGACGGCCGCGTCCTGCTGATCCGGCGCAACGACAACGGCCGCTGGGCGTTGCCGGCCGGCACCATGGAGCTCGGCCAGACGCTGCGTGACTGCGCGATCCGTGAGGTGTATGAGGAGACCGGCCTCACCGCGCACACCGTCACCCCGTTCGCCCTCTACTCCGGCGAGGACCTGCACACCAACGTGTTCGGGGCGACGTACCAGCACGTGTCGCTCGCCGTGCGCGTCGATTCGTGGTCCGGTGAGCTGGTCCGGGTCACCGACGAGACGCTGGACGCCGGGTTCTTCGCGCCCGGCGCGATGCCGGAGGACCTGTCCGGCGCGGTGCCGGTGACCCTCGACCATCTGGCCCGCTTCGAGGCCGGCGACCCGTTCGTGCTCGCATGACCGCCGTGGACGTCGTCGTCGCGGCGGCCTGGGTGCACGTGCGGGACCGGCGGGTCCTCACCGTGCGGGCGGCCGGCTCGGACGCGTTCTACCTGCCCGGCGGCAAACCGGAGCCGGGCGAGACCGACGCCGAGGCCGCGGCCCGCGAGGTGCTCGAAGAGGTGGGCCTGGTCGTCGAACCGGCGACGATGCGGCCGTTCGTCACCATCGACGCCGAGGCGCACAACCGCCCGCCCGGCACCCGCGTCCGCCTGGTGTGCTTCACCGGCGCCGCCGACGGCGTCCCGGCGGCTGCCGCCGAGATCGCCGAGCTCGGCTGGTTCACCTCCGCCGACCGGCCCCGCTGCGCCCCGGCGATCCGGCTCCTGCTGGACGAGCTGCTCGAGGCCGATCTGATCGACTAGCGCCGTCCCGGTCGGGTCGCCGGGGGTGGTGCTGGTACTACCTTCGGGCGGGTGTCTGCCCCATCGTGCCCGGGAGCGAATCGCGACAGGCTGAACCACGTCGAACAAGGACGGGGGAAACCGATGCGAAGCTCAGAGGGTCAAGTGGTCAGCCGGCGGGCTGTTCTCGGTGGAGCGATGGCGGCGACCGCGGGGGCGTTGTTCACGTCGACCGAGGCGGCCTCGGCGACCGACGGCGACGCGCTGACCGTGGAGCGGCAGGCTTCCCGGCTGGACGGCGCGCTCGTCGCGTTGCGCCGTGACCTGCACGCCCATCCGGAGCTCTCCGGCCAGGAGCAGCGGACCGCCGCGGTGGTGGCGGCCCGCCTGCGGGCGGCGGGGCTCGACGTCACGACCGGCGTCGGCGGGCACGGTGTCGTCGGCGTCCTGACCGGGACCCGGCCGGGCCGGACGGTGGCGTATCGGGCGGACATGGACGCGGTCGGCCCGGCCGACGGCGCCGGCGGCGCCACCGGCCCGTCCCACCTGTGCGGTCACGACCTCCACACCACGATCGGGGTGGGGATCGCCGAGGTGCTGACCCGGCTGCGGGAGCGGCTGTCCGGCCGGTTGGTGTTCCTGTTCCAGCCGGCCGAGGAGAGCCTGGCCGGCGCCGCCGCGATGATCGCCGACGGCGTCCTGACGGCCACCCGCCCGAGCGAGATCCACGCGCTGCACTGCGGCCCGTTCCCGGTCGGCCGGTTCGCGACGATCGCCGGCATCGGCATGCCCGGCCAGGACAGGGGCCAGATCACCCTGACCGGCGCCGACGCCCCGGCGCGGGCTCAGCGGCTGGCCGAGAGCATCACCCGTATGAGTTCGGTGAAGCGCCCCGCCGATCCGGTCGACCTGCAACAGTTGCTGGCCGACCTGCAGACTCCCGGCGGCCCGCTGGCCCGTTTCGTCTTCGTGCAGGCCCAGGCGGCCGGCACAACCGTGCGGGTGTCGTCCCGGTGCTGGCCGGAGGAGCGCTACCGAGAGGTGCGGGCCGAGATCCGGCGCCGCGCCCGGGCGCTGGGTCCCGCCACCGTGGACTTCCCGTCCGCCCCGTTCCCGGCGATGCACACGCCACGACGCGAGGGCCAGGCCCTCGAGCGCTACCTGCGACGCACGCTGGGCACCGAGCGGGTGGTCCCGTTGCACGCCGCGATCCCGTTCAACGGGGAGGATTTCGCCCACTTCCTGAACCGGATGCCCGGCACCTACACCTTCCTCGGGGTCCGCGCCCCCGGCAGCGGCATCGAGACCGGCTACCCCCACCTGGCCACCTTCAACCCGGACGAGGCCGCCATCGGCCACGGCGTCCGCACCATGTCCACCTGGCTGCTGACCCGCACCCGCCTTTGACGATCCCGGATCGACCGGCAGCGCTGCCCGGTCTCGCCCGAGCGACTCCGGCAGCCGGCCAGATCAAGCCGGCTGGTCGCCAGTGCGGTGGGTCCGGCCGGGCCCGCCGGCTCGTTCCCGATGCCCTCTCGCCCCGTCGGCAGAGACTCTGGCGCCCGCCGGGTTTCCGTCGGCTCGCTGCCGGAGGTCACCGCCGTGTCCGCAGCAGGTGTGGGAGCCGGCTCGGGTTCCTGTCGTGCGGTTGTGTGGCGTCGACCCTGGCTGATCACCGGGAGACCCGTGATCGATGGCCTTCGTGCCCGGGAAGTGAGCGGAGTCAAGGCGACCGATGACTGGTTTGCCGGAAGCGGATCCGGCCGCCTGCTGAGACGGCTGCCGAGCCGCCCGACGCCCTTCGGCAGAGGTTCGCGATGTTGATCGCTCATCGGCGTCGGTGGCGGCCCCGGTCCGGTGGGCCCCACGCGTACAGCACGGCTCCGACGACGCAGGCCAGACAGCTGCCGATGGTGGCGGACACCAGGCCCGGGCCGGTGGTCGGAAGGTCGGGCTCCGGCCCGCCGCCGGGGGACGGTGTGGCTGCCGGTGGTGACGTCCGTGACGGTGTCGTTCCCGGCGGACCGGCCGCGGGTGACGTGGTCGGGTGGCGTGAGGGCGTCCGGCTGACCGGAGCGGTGGGAGCCGGCGGTTCGGCGGTCGGCATCACCGGCGGGGTGGGCGACGGGGTGGGGGTGGCCGGCTCCGGGGTCACCGGGACGGGCGACGGCCCGGCCGGCACGGTCACGATGACGGTGCCGTAGGCGACGTTGCCGTCCGCGTCCACGATCTCGTAACTGAACCGGTCGATGCCGGTGAAGCCGGCCTCCGGCGTGTAGGTGATCGTGCCGTCCGGGTTGAGCTGTACCGTCCCGTGCTGCGGCCGGCCGATCTGTCCCACGGTCGCGGGGCGGCCCCGCTCGTCGGTGCTGGGCAGCGGGATCGTCACCGGCCGGCCGGGTGGTGTCCCGGCCTCGCGGTCCGGGGCGGTCGGTGGCGGGCCGACGGTGATGGTCAGGGTGGCGCCGGTCAGGGCGCCGTCCGCGGTGGCGGCGGTGTAGGTCAGCACGGCGATCCCGGAGAAACCCTGCGGTGGGGCGTAGGTGACGGTCCGGTCGTCGGCCCGGGCGCTGCCGTGGTCCGGTTGTGTCACGGCGACGATCCGCAAGGTGCCGCTGGGGTCCAGGTCGTTGGCGAGCACGGGTACGGTGACCTCGCGGCCGTACGGGGTCGAGCGGGAGTCGGCGACCGCGTACGGAACCTGGTGGGTCACCGTCACCGTCACCGTCGCCTCCGCTGTGCCTCCGTCGTCGTCGCGTATCTCGTACCGGAAATGGTCCTGACCGCTCCAACCGGCCGGCGGCGCGTATCGCACCCGGTCCCCGGACCGGGTTGCGGCGCCGTGCTCGGGCGTGCCGACCGTGGTGAGGCCGAGGGTCTGTCCGGGGTTGTCGTCGGTGTCGTTGGCCAGCACGTCGATCACCACCGCATGGTCGGCGAGGGCCGCGGCGCTGTCGTCGCGGGCGATGGGGGGAGCGTTCGCGACCTGGACGGTGACCTCCGCGGTGGCGGTGTTGCCGATCGGATCACGGATCCGGTATCGGAAGACGTCGGTGCCGGTGAACCCGGGCCGCGGCGCGTACCGGATGGCGCCGGGGGCCGGCAGAGTGGTGTATCCGTGCGCCGGCGTCCCGGTCCCGACGATCTCCAGTGCCCGCATCTCCGGATCCGAGTCGTTGATCAGCACCGGGACGTCCACCGGCGCGGACGGTCCGGTGGACGCCGTGTCGTCGACCGCCGCCGGGGCCGCGTCGACGGTGATCGCGACGGTGGCCGTGTCGGTGCCGCCCAGGTCGTCGCGCAGCAGGTAGTCGAAGGTGTCCGCGCCGGTGCCGCCGGGTGCGGGGGTGTACTCGAAGGTGCCCGCCGCGGTCGGTACGGCGGTGCCCCGCGGCGCCGTGCCGACGGAGCTGACGGTCAGTGGCTGGCCGGTGTTGGCGTCCCGGTCGTTCTGCAGCACCGCGAGGGTGGTGGTGCCCTGCTGGGCGACGGTGTACGCGTCGTCGGCCGCCACCGGCTCGGCGTTGCGGACCGTGATCGACACGAGGGTGGCCGAGCCGGCCCCGTGCGGGTCGGCGGCCGTGTAGCCGAAGCCGTCGATCCCGGTGAAGCCGGCGTCGGGCAGGTAGCGCAGCGATCCGGCCTGGTCGATGGTGACGGTGCCGTGTGCGGCGGCGGTCCAGCCGGAGACGGTCAGCGGCTCGCCGTTGGGGTCGCTGTCGTTGGCGAGCACGTCGATGCCGGCCGCCGTGTCGGTGTCGGTGACCGCGGCGTCCGGCCGGGCCACCGGAAGGGCGTTGACCAGCTCGATGGTCACGGCTGCGCCCGAGGTGCCGGAGCGGCCGTCGTCGACCGTGTAGTGGAATGCGTCGCCGCCGGACCAGCCGGGCGCCGGGCGGTACTCGACGAGGCGGCCCCTGACGGTCGCTGTGCCGTGCCCGGCCGGAGTGTCGATCGTGATGCTGAGTGGGTCGCCGTTCGGGTCGTCGTCGTTGGCCAGCACGTCGATCACCGAGAGCTGCCCGGTGGGCAGGGTTACCGCGTCGGTACGGGCGACGGGCGCGGCGTTGCGGACGGTGATCGTGATCGTGGCGGTGCCGGTGCCGCCACGGTTGTCGGCGATGGTGACGGTGAACGTGTCGGGCCCGGACCACCCGTCGTCCGGGGTGTAGGTGAGGGTGCCGTCGGGGTTGGGCACGACCACTCCGTGGGCCGCCGCCGTGATGCCGGCGACATGCAGCGGATCGTTGTTGGCGTCGGCGGCGCCGGCGAGCGGGCTGACCGTCACCGGTGTGCGGTAGGCGGTGCTCACTGACGCGTCGGCGCCCACCGGCGCGGCGTTGGCCACCACGACGGTGATCTGCCCGGTCGCCGTGCCCGCGTGGTTGTCGGCGATCGCGTAGCCGAAGACCACGGTCCCGGCGAAACCGGCAGCGGCCTGGTAGACGACGCTGTCGCCGGCCGGCGTGGCGGTGCCGGAGGACGGCGGGTCGACGCCGGTGAGGGTGATCGGGTCGAGGTTGCCGTCGGCGTCGTTGGCCAGCACCGGGATCGTCACGCTGCCCAGGTGGGCGACGGTGGCCAGGTCGTCGCTCGCGGTGGGCGCGGCGTTCGCCACGTCGACCAGGATCTGGGCGCTCGCGGTGTCCCGGCCGTCGCTGATCGTGTAGCCGATGACGGCCTGCCCGACGAACGTGGGCGCCGGCTGGTAGGCGACGGTGCCGCCGCCGGCTGCCCGGACGGTTCCGGCGCCGGCCTGCGGGCCGCTGACCGCGGTCACGGTCAGCGCGTCACCGTTCGCATCGGTGTCGTTGCCGAGCACCGGGACGATCACCTCGGTGCCGGACGGGGTGGCGTCGGCGTCGTCCCGGGCGACCGGCACGGCGTTGGCGGTCCGCACGGTCACCGTCGCCGTCCCGGCGCCGCCGTTCGCATCACCCAGCACGTACGTGAACGTGTCGTCACCGGCCCATCCGGCCGCCGGCGTGTAGGTGATGGTCCCGTCCGCCTCGACCATCGCGGCGCCGTGCCCGGGCGCGGCGCCGATCGCAGCGGTCAGCGCGCTCGCCGGCCCGTCCGGGTCCATGTCGTTGCCGAGCACCGGGATGGTCACCGTCGTCATGGTCGGTGTCGTCGCCGCGTCGTCGACGGCCACCGGCGCACGGTTGACCAGGAAGGCGGCGGTGGCGATGTCGTTGAGGGCGTCGGTGTCGCCGCCCGTGCCGGTCGCCGTCAGCGCCGCCGCCGGGCCGGCGGACGCGGACGCGCCGACCGTCGCCGGGATGACCACGGTGCCCGTCGTTCCGGGCGCCAGCGGCCCGATGGCGCACGTGACCACCTGGGCGAACGCGCCACAGCCGGCGGGCAGGACCCCGGCGGTGACCCCCGGCGGAAGAATCAGCTCGGCCACCGCGGCGTTCTCCAGCGCCGTCCCGTTGTTGGCCACCGTGCCGGTGTAGACGATCGGCCCGGGCAGGGCCGGCCGCTGGAGGACGGCGGGCGCGACCGTCAGCCCGGCGACCAGATCGGTGCCGCCCGCGCTGACCGCGGTGGCCACCGCGGCGGCGGGTCCGGAGACACGCACGGCGGCGGTGTGCCCGGTGTAGCTGAGATCGACCAGGCCGGTGATCGAGTAGCCGGGTGGCACCCCGGAGTCGACCCGGACCCGCAGCAGCGCGTACACCACGCCGGTGCTCGGCACGTCACCGAGAACGAGTTCGGCGCGGCCGCCGCCGAAGGTGCCGGCGTCGTCGCCCGCCGTGTCGGTCGCCGGGGCGCCCCGGACGCGCATCGAGCCCGGCACGTAGGTGGTCCAGGTCGGAACGGCCACGGAGAGGACCGCGTCGTCGGCGGTGTCGAGGCCGTCGTTGCGGACCATGATCAGATACTCGATCTCGTCACCGGGGACCAGGTCGCCACCGTTGACGTCGGTGCCGGTCATGGTGGTGGTCATCCGGGGGGCGTAGAGGTCGATGGCGAACGTGACCACGCCCGGGAAGTAGGTGTCGCTGGTGGTGCTGAGCGTCAGTGTGGCCGAGGTGGCCGCGTGTCCGAGCCGGCCGGTGGCGTCGGCCTGGTCGATGTCCACGCCGAACAGGTTGGGCCAGCCGGGGTCGCGCCCGGCCACGTCGGCGCCGCCGCTGCTGACCGTGCTGTTGAAGAAGTTGTCCGGCGGGTTGGCGCCGTCGCTCACCGCGGTGCCGTCGATCTTCAGCGTGTCACCGATCTTGCCCCGGTCGCCCTCGTAGACGACGGTGCCGATCTCGGCGCGCACGGTCCCGCTGTGCGGGGTCTCGAATCCGCCCACGGTGATGTCGACGGGGCCGGAGGTGCTGCTCACCGAGCCGTAACCGTCGTAGACGCGGAGCGCACGCAGGGCCTGTGCCGGGTTGCGGTAGGCGATGGCCAGTGTCCAGCCGGCGTACCGGTCCTGGCCGAGGCCGGCCTGGATGTCGGCCACCCCGTACACGCCGTTGCCGGCCCCCGCCACCAGCGCTGTCACGTCGGCGAAGCCCTGGTAGCCGCCGCCGCCACCGCCGAACACGGTGGACGCGATCACCGGCTGCCAGGTGGTCACGGGGGTACGGAACAGCACGCGATTGCGGTGCCCCGGGGTCGGTGCGCCGGCGCCGGAGACGCCGGCCGTGGTGTCCGCCGCCCAGTACAGCGCGGCGAACAGCACCGAGCTGCCCGGTGGGACGGCCACCGTGGCCGTGCTGTCGTTGACGGTGGTCACGCCGAGGTCGCCGTCGGCGTCCGCGTTGATCATCAGGTGGCCGTTGTTGTCCAGCGACTCACCCGAGGGACGCAGACCCTGACGTGCGTTGGGGCAGCCGCCGACCGGGGTGCAGACCAGGTTGGCGTTGCCGCGCAGCAGGATCGAGCCGTTGGTGTTGGCGGCGTAGCGCAGTGTGAACGGATTCGTCACCGCGGCCGCGACGGGCCGGGCCACGAGTGCCGTCGCGGTCAGCAGAGTGACATAGATCAGCAGAACCGCGGTTCCGGTCCGGTGCATCGCTCGTCCTCGCGGGCTGCGTCCGGGCCCCGGCGACCCGGCGTGGTTAGTACGCTAACCGCCGCAGACGTGGTAAAGCCTGCTAATACCTGCATATCGGATGGTGCGGCCGATCCGGCCCGCGCTCAGGAGCGGCGCTCGGTGAACCACCGGGTCGCGATGGCCGTGTGGATGCTGAAGCCCAGCTCGGTCGGGCCGTAGAGGACCTCGCGGCTCAACGTCTCGTCCTCGTCCGGAGGCGGGGGCAGGTGCGCTGTGCTCGGCAGCGGGGGCAGCAGCCCGAAGACCAGGATCGTCCCGTCGGGGGCACTGATCGTGTCGTACAGGCGGACCCCCGAGGGGTCTGCCTCCACCCCGGTCTCCTCGCGCAGCTCGCGGACCGTGGCCGTCTGCCATGTCTCGCCGACGTCGATGAAACCGCCCGGCAGGGCGAGCCGGCCCCGGGCCGGCGCGATGCCGCGGCGCACCGCCAGCAGGCCGTGGCCGACCGGCTGGACCGCGACGGCGACCGGGCTCGGATTGAGGTAGCTGGTCTCGCCGCACGCGCCGCACCGGCGGGGCCAGGGCTGACCGGACGGGAACCGCGCGCCGCAGAACGTGCAGTGCGCATAGCGGTCCTGCACGGGCGTCACGGGTGCAGCGGGGAGTTGCAGGCCGCGACCAGCGCCTGACGGCAGGCGGCGGTGAGCGGGCGCAGCGCCTCGTCACGCTGCTGCGCCTCGTAGCCGTTGACGGCCCCGCCGGGCGCGTTGGTCCCGGCCAGGGCGAGCACCTGGTCGAGGACGCTGGCCCGGGCGAACAGGCGGCGCGAACGCGGGTCGAAACCGGGTGGCAGGGTCTCGGTGCTCTCCGGGCGGCGCAACGCCTGCAACGCCCCGGCCAGCTCGGGTTTCCACTGGGCCACGTCCAGTTTGGTGAGCCGGGCGGTGGCCTCGCCGAGCGCGGCGGTCAGCTGTGCCTCGGCCTCGGCGGCGCCCATCTGGAACACCGGGCGGTGCTCGGGCGCCGGCATCACCCGCCACAGCACCGTCTCGAACTCCACACCGGAACCGGACGTGTGCCGCCGCACCTCGGGCACCACCCCGAACGACGGTGTCATCACGGCCTCGCCGGCCAGCAGCGCCGCGCCGGTCAGCTCACCGGGGCCGGGCAGCCCCCGCGGGTCCCCGGGCGCCGGCAGCACCAGGCGGATCTCGTCGGGCCGCAGCTTCGCGAAGATCGGCAGGCCCTGGCCGAGCGGCACATCCGTCCAGGTGCCGGGGGCGTCGGCGACGAGGTGCTCCTCGTCCGCGGCGATCTCGTCGGCCAGCTCGTCGAACGGGACGAGGCCGGCGCGCCAGGCGCGGACCCAGGCGACGAACCTGGTGGACCGGCGTGCGGTACGGGTGGCCGCATCGGCTGCGGGTGACATGCGAGCAAGGGTACGTGGCAGCTATGACAGTTGTCTCGGCTCGGAGCGTCACCGAGGGTGTGTCCGTGATCGCGCATACAGTGCGGGGCATGTATGGGGAGGATGTGATGGCGGGCAACTGGCGCCGCCGCAAGGTGATCCCGGAGGTGGAGGCCGAACCGGATCTGGTCGTCGAGGACGCCGACTCCGGTTTCTGCGGGGCCGTCGTCGGGTTCGAGCTCGGCGCCGTGGTGCTGGAGGACCGGTTCGGCAAGCGCCGCAACTTCCCGCTCACGCCGGCCGCGTTCCTGCTCGACGGCCGGACGGTCACGCTGGTCAAGCCGGCCGCGCGGCCGCAACCGCGGCAGCGCCGGGTGACCGCCTCCGGGTCGATCGCCGTCGACAACGTGAAGGCGCAGGTCGCCAAGGCCAGCCGGATCTGGGTCGAGGGCATCCACGACGCCGCGCTGGTCGAACGGATCTGGGGCGACGACCTGCGGATCGAGGGCATCGTCGTGGAGCCGCTCGACGGCATCGACGATCTGGCGTCAGCGGTCGCCGGGTTCCGTCCGAGCGGCCACCGCAGACTGGGCGTCCTGGTCGACCATCTCGTCGCCGGGTCCAAGGAGAGCCGGATCGTGGCCGCCGTCACCGACCCGAACGTCCTGGTCACCGGTCATCCCTACGTGGACGTCTGGCAGGCGGTGAAGCCGGAGCGGGTCGGTCTGCGCGCGTGGCCGGTGATCCCGCCGGGCCGTCCGTGGAAGGAGGGCGTCTGCGAGGCCGTCGGCGTCCGTGAGCCGGCCGACATGTGGCGGCGCATCCTCGCCTCGGTCAGCTCGTACAAGGACGTCGAGACGCCGCTGATCAACTCGATGGAGCGCCTGATCGACTTCGTGACGGTGCTGGACGACTGAGGGCGCGGCCGATGCGGGCGGCGGCCTCGGCGAGGCGGTCCGGCGGGTGCGCGGCGTAGCCGATCACCAGGCCCGGCGGTCCGGGACGGCGACGATGCCACGACAGCGGATGCAGTTGTACGCCGGCGGCCGCGACCCGATCGGCCAGGACGGTGTCGTCGGCCGTGCCCGGAAGCAGCACCAGCACGTGCAGTCCGGCCGCGACGCCGGCGACGCGGGCCTCCGGCAGATGCGCGCGCAATCCGGCGAGCAGGGCGTCGCGGCGGGACCTCTGGCGGGTACGGACGGCGCGCAGATGCCGGTCATGGTCCCCGGAGGACAGCAGCTGCGCCAGCACCAGCTGCGGCAGAGCCGGATTGCCCAGATCGGACGCGTGCTTGACGGCCAGCAGCTCGGCCTGCATGCCGCGTGGCGCGATCAGCCACCCGGTCCGCATCGCCGGCGCCAGCGACTTCGACACGCTGCCCAGATAGGCCACCCGATCCGGCGCGGAACCCTGCAGAGCGGCGACGGGCGCCCGATCGTACCGATGCTCGGCGTCGTAATCGTCCTCGATCACCAACCCGCCGCCGGCCCAGGCCAGGAGCTCGCGCCGCCGCTCCGGGGACAGCACCACCCCGGTCGGGAACTGGTGCGCCGGCGTCAGCAGGGCCGCCTCCACCCCGGCGCCGGCCAGCTCGTCGACGCGCATGCCGTGCTCGTCGACCGGCACGCCGACCTGCCGCATCCCCCAGAACGCCATCTGGTCGGACGCGCCCCGTGACCCCGGGTCCTCGACCGCGAGCACGTCCACACCCCGGGCCCGCAACACCTGCGCGAGCAGGGCGAGCCCTTGCGCGACACCCGCGGTGACCACGATGTCGTCCGCTTCACACCGCACTCCCCGGGTACGGGCGAGCCACCCCACCAGTGCCGCGCGCAGCCGTGGGACGCCGCCGGGGTCGCCGTACCGCAGATCGGCGGCGGTCACCCGGTCGAGCACCGCGCGCTCCGCCCGTAGCCACGCCGCCCGGGGGAACGCCGACAGGTCCGGCACTCCCGGTGACAGGTCGATGTCGATGCCGTCCGCGGTGGAGATCGGCAGCCGCAGCTCGTCGAGGGTCTGCCGCCGGTCACCGGCCGGCCGTGGCGGCCGTCGCGCCCCACGCCCGGTGATCACCGTCCCCGACCCGGTCCGGGCCGCGGCCAGCCCTTCGTCGACGAGCCGCTGGTAGGCCTGCACCACCACACCCCGGGACACGCCCAGCTCGGCGGCGAGCAGCCGGGTGGCGGGGAGCCGGGCGCCGGGTGACAGCCGGCCCGCCGCGACCGCGGTCCGCAGGCCCTCGGCGAGCCAGGCGGTCAGCCCTTTCGCCGGCGCCTCCTCGGCCCGGAGCTGCAGGAAGTCCGATCCGGAAATTGGTCCTCCTGACCGCGCTGGGATTGGCCCTCGAACCGGACCATACGCCATCCGAGGATCGGTGCATGAAAGCTCTCCCGATCCTCGCCGGGGCGGCCGGCATGGTCTTCGTGGGTGGCAGCGTCGCCGTCTCCGGCCATCTCACCGACGCCCCGATGCACACCGTCCAGGCCCTCCGCTACGCCGCCGCCTGCCTGCTGCTCCTGGCCTGGGCGCACCTGACCCGGACCGGTCCGGCCGGGCGCGCGGCGGTGCTCGTGCCCCGTGGCCGGGAATGGCTGTGGCTGCTCGGCGTCACCGTCACCGGCCTGGTGATCTTCAATGTGGCGCTGGTCCAGGGCTCCCGCCACGCCGAACCCGCGGTCATCGGCGTGGCCGTCGCCTGCGTGCCGATCCTGCTGGCCGTCGCCGGCCCGCTGCTCGAAGGCCGCCGCCCCGCCGCCCGCGTGCCGGCCGCCGCCTCGATCGTGACCGTCGGCGCGATGCTCGTGCAGGGACTCGGCCGCACCGACGCGGCCGGCCTGTTCTGGGCGGCCGTCACGTTCGCCTGCGAGGCCGCGTTCACCCTGCTCGCCGTACCGGTGCTGGGCCGCCACGGCCCGCTCGGCGTCTCCGTGCACGCCACCTGGATGGGCGCCGCGATGTTCGCCGTGCTCGGCCTGGCCGTCGAGGGCCCGGCCGCCGTGACCCGGATCCGCCTCGACGATCTGCTGGCCGGCGCCTATCTCGCGGTGCTGGTGACGGCCGTCGCGTTCGTGCTCTGGTACACGTGCGTGACCCGCATCGGCGCCGGCCGCGCCGGTCTGCTGACCGGCATCACCCCGATCGCCGCCGCCGCGACCGGCGTGGCCCTCGGCGGCCCGTTCCCCGCCCCGGCCGTGTGGCTCGGCATCACCACGGTCGCCGCCGGCCTGGCTCTCGGCCTGTCCGCCCCCGGCCGAGCGCGCCGCACCACACCCCCGGCTCCGGGCGCTGTATCAGCGCCCGGGATACAGCACTCCGAACCGGCAACCCCGTGACGTCTCGTCCCACCAGCCGGGCGGTGATCGCGGGCGCGGTTCCAGCGCCCGCGGAACAGCTCCCGGAGCCGGCCGGGTGGTGACGTCCTGGGCCGGCTGTCCGGTCGTGGGGGGCTGTTTCGGTCTCCGGGAGACGGCTCCCAGGGCCGGCCGGGGAGCGGCGCACATGCCCGGCGGGCGCGGTGGAGGCCGGGAGCGGGCAGCCGCCTCGCGGGGACGCTACGGGACGCGTGGGTGCGGTTGAGGCAGGCGTGGCCGTACCATGTGCCGGTTTTGATTCAGGCCAGATGCAGGGGGTCGCGGCTGAACCGGAGGGTGGCGATGTCCAGGCGGTCGGCCTTGCCCTCCGCGGTCCGCAGGATGCGCAGGACCTCGCCCTCGTTGGGGCCGGAGAGGCCGCGCCAGCGGTCCGGGGCCTCGCGCGCGTAGCGCGTCTCCGCATACGGCCCGGACATCAGCAGCGTGTCGCCGTCGGGGGTGATCGAGTGTTCGCGGCCCATCCACCACCAGCGGCCGCAGATCTCGGCGGCCTCGCCCCGCGGCGCGGCCGGCGGACGCCAGGCCGGCACCGGAACCGGCTCGCTCTCCACCGCGGCGGTCAGGGCGTCGAGGCTGACCTGCTGGATGCTGGTGTTGTCGAGGCCGTACGTGTTGGCGAACACGACGGCCCCGAGCCGGCTGTCCCGGTGCACGGCGACGTGCGCGAGGTAGCCGGGCATGGAGCCGCCGTGGCCGACGTAGACGCGTTCGCCGACCCGGAACAGCTGCGGGCCGAGCCCGTGACCGGCCGTCCACGACTCCAGATCGCTGATCACCACGGGGGCGCACATCTCGTCGACGGTCTCCCGGGCCAGGACGGCGGGCGCCGGGTCGGCCAGGAACGCGGCCCACTTGGCCATGTCGGTGATCGTCGACCACAGCTGCCCGGCCGGGGCCATGGCGCCGGTGTCCGGGCGTGGCTCCTCGTGCAGCGCGCCGGTGAGGGCGTGCACGACGTAGCCGCGGGCGTACGGCTCGACCGGGTGGTAGCTGGTGCGTTTCATCCCGAGCGGGTCGAGGACACGTCTGCCGGCCAGCTCGCTCCACGTCGTGCCGGTGACCCGTTCCAGGACGGCGCCGAGCAGGCCGTAGGCGAGGTTCGAATAGCGATAGCGGCGGTACGGGGCGCCCGCGAGCTTCTCGTAGGTCAGCTCGGCCAGCAGCGCGTCCACGTCGCCGCCGGCGTTGCGTTCCCACCACGGGCCGTCCGGCTCGCGTTGGAGCCCCGAGACGTGCCCGAGCAACTGGCGCAGGGTGACGCCGCCGATCGGGGTGCCGGGCAGGTGCCGGTAGAGCAGGTCGTCGAGGGCGAAGAACCCCTCGTCACGCAGCTGCATGACCAGGGTCGCGGTGATCGTCTTGGTGATCGAGCCGAGCCGGTACTGGGTCTTCGGGTCCGGCCGGGGCTGCTCGCCGGCGCCGGTGAAGTGCAGGACCGCGCGGTCACGGACGACGGCGAGCGCGAGCGACGGCGCCCGGCCGGTGGACTGCGCGCGGGCGGCTATCTCATCGATCCGGCGGGACGTCTCCGGAAGCAATGTCACGGTGTGTCCTCTCCTGGTGACGAACTCATGAGTCCAACTGTTCGGAGCGTGCGCGGACGTGCCACGATCGGGGAGTGGAAGCCGTGTTATGGGTCGTCCTCGCCATAGGCCTGGCCATCGCCGAGGCCTTCACCACCACGTTCCTCGTCATCTTCTTCGCGGCCGGCGCTCTGGCCGCGGCCGGCGCCGCCGCTCTCGGCGCGGGCCTGCTGATCCAGTTGATCGTCTTCGCGGTCGTCTCCGGCGTCTCGGTGGCGGCGTTGCGTCCGATCATCCTGCGACACGCCCGGCCGGCGGTGGAGACGGGGGAGCGGCCGTTCGGCATCGAGGCGATCTCGGGCTCGCTCGGGACGGTGATCGACGAGGTCACCGGCGACGCCGGCATGGTGAAGATCGACGGGGAGCTCTGGCAGGCCCGGGCCGCGGACCCGCAGGAGGTCTTCGCTCCGGGCGATCACGTGCGGGTGGTCGAGCTGCGCGGCGCGACGCTCCTGGTGTGGCACGACGACCTACCCAACGTTTAGCAGGGAGCGACGTCATGGAAGTGGTTCTGGCAGTGCTCGGCATCGCGATCGTCCTGTTCGCGGTGATCACTCTCGCCAAGTCGGTGCGGATCGTCCCGCAGCAGCGGATGGACGTCGTCGAGCGGCTCGGCAAGTATCAGCGCACCCTGTCACCCGGCCTCAATCTGCTGGTGCCGTTCATCGACTCGGTCCGGACCAAGGTGGACATGCGGGAGCAGGTCGTCTCGTTCCCGCCGCAGCCGGTGATCACCTCCGACAACCTGGTCGTGTCGATCGACACGGTGCTCTACTTCAAGGTCGTCGACCCGGTGCGGGCCACCTACGAGATCTCGCACTTCCTGCAGGCGATCGAGCAGCTGACCGTCACCACGCTGCGCAACGTGATCGGCTCCCTCGATCTGGAGCGGGCCCTGACCAGCCGCGACCAGATCAACAAGCACCTGTCCAGTGTGCTCGACGAGACCACCGGCCGCTGGGGCATCAAGGTCACCCGGGTGGAGATCAAGGCGATCGAGCCGCCGCCGAGCATCCGCGACTCGATGGAGAAGCAGATGCGCGCCGAGCGGGAGCGCCGCGCCACCATCCTCAACGCCGAGGGCCACAAGCAGGCCGCGATCCTGACCGCCGAGGGCGAGAAGCAGGCGGCCGTGCTGCGCGCCGACGGTGACCGGCAGTCGCGGATCCTGCAGGCCGAGGGTCAGGCCAAGGCGATCCGCACCGTCTTCGACGCGATCCACCAGGCCAACCCGTCCCAGAAGGTGCTGGCTTACCAGTACCTTCAGTCGCTGCCGCAGATCGCCAACGGCACCGCCAACAAGGTGTGGATCCTGCCGACCGAGCTGACCAAGGCCCTGGAGGGCCTGGGCGGGGCGCTGGGCGGTCTGGCGAACATGGCCGGCGACGAGCCACGTCACGGCGGCCTCGATCCGGCGGCGGTCGAGCGGGAGGCGGCGGAGGCGGCCGAAGCGGCGGCGGCCGAGGCGGAACGGCTCAACGCCGAGGTGCGGGAGGCCCAGACCGAGGCGCTGCCCGCGCCGGACCCGATCCCGCCGACCGCGGCGCTCGGCGGCGCCGACTACGACGGGGCGGCGCACATCGAGAAGCGCTGAAGCGCTCGATCCGGACGGCATCGCGCACATGCAGAAGCGCCGAAGCGCTCGATCCCGACCGAATCGCGCACATCGAGAAACGCTGAATATGTGAGATCGGCCGCAGTTCAGGCGTGTCGTTTGGCATGCTCGCAGCAGGATTCCCGACCGGTGCCCCCGGCCGCTCGGCTTGTTGCCCCTGCTACTGAGGCGGAGCCATGAGCATCAGCCATCGTCAGACGGCGAGTGGGCGGCCCCTGCGGGTCGCCCCTGCCTGGGTCGGCGCACCGACCCCGGCCGAGTCGGACGGACACCTGCTCCCGGTCCGGGACGCGATCTGGATCTGGTCGGTCCGCAGGTACGCACGACTGGCCCTGTGGGCGCTGCCGGCCGCCGCGGTCCTCTACGGCTGGGTCACGCTCGGCGTCCAGAGCCCACCCGGCCCGCTCGCGGTCGGGCTGCTGGCCGGCTGGCTCGCCGTGATCGCCGTGATCGCGCTGGCCGGCCTGCTCGCCGGCTCCCGCACCCGGCGGTGCGCCCTGGCCGGGCTGCTGGTCACGCTGGCCGGCGGGACGATGCTGGTCCCGCTGGCCGCGCTGCCCGAGAACGCCGTCGTGGAGAGCGCTCCGCTGGCCGAGGGGCACGTCACCGACCTGCTCACCACCGCGGTGGTCGTCTCGGCGACGGGGCTGCTGCTGCTCGGCTGGGCGGTCTTCCGGTCGAAGCTGGTCAACCCGGCCGACGGGGTGCTGCTGATGCTGGCCGCCCTCGCGATGGGCGCCGGCCCCGCGACGGCCCCGCCGGTCCCGACGGTCGGCGCGTTACTGCTGCTGGCCGCCGGCATGGGCCTGGCCTGGACCGGCGGCCGCCTGGTTCCCCGCTCCTAGCTCGTAGAACGCCACGGCGGCCGCGGTCGCCACGTTGAGCGAGTCGACGCCGTTGAACATCGGGATCACCACCCGTACGTCGGAGGCGTCCATCGCGGCCCGGGTCAGCCCCGGCCCCTCCGCGCCGAGCAGCAGCGCCGGCCGTTCCCGCTGCTGCGGGGTGAGCGCGCGCAGCGCCACCGCGTCCGGCGCCGGGGTCATCGCCAGCAGCGTGAACCCGGCCTCCCGGATCGCGGCGAGGGTGCCCGGCCAGTCGTCGGACTTCGCGTACGGGATGGCGAACACCTCACCCATGCTGACCCGGACGGCCCGGCGGTAGAGCGGGTCCGCACAGTTCGGTGACAGCACCACGGCGTCGATGCCGAGGGCGGCCGCGCTCCGGAACAGCGCACCGAGGTTGGTGTGCGTGTTCAGCCCTTCCAGCACGGCGATGCTGCGCGCCCGGGTGAGCAGGCCGGGCAGCGCCGGCAGCGGACGGCGGTGGAACGACGCCAGCACGCCCCGGTGCACGTGGAATCCGGTGATCGACTCCAGGACCGCCGGGGGAGCGGTGTAGAGCGGCGCGCCGTCCGGCAGCCCGGTGAGCTGGCCGGCCCGTTTCTCGTCGACGAACGCCGAGCGCATCCGGTATCCGGCGCGCAACGCCCGCCCGATCACCAGCTCCCCCTCGGCGATGAACAGCCCGTTCGGCGGCTCCCACCGGGTCCGCAGCTCGACGTCGGTGAGGGCGCGGTAGTCGCCGATCCGCGGGTCGTCCGGGTCGGTGATGGTCAGTGCTGGCACACCGGCATTATTCGCGGCGTGTGTGCCGGGGCATGCGGGTAGGGTTCTTCTGTGTCGTCTGGTTCGGGTCCGGGGTCAGACCCGCATCTGCTGTCCCTGCTGCGGGCCATCCGCCTGCGCCGGAACGCTCCGGACGCCGCCGCCGCGGGCGAGGCCGACACCGCCGCCGCGCTCTCCGAGATCGCCGCGGCCAAGAAGGACGCGGCCGAGAAGGACGAAGAGGAGACGGAGCTGGAGAAGCCCCGCCGCGACCCCGGCGCCGCCCTGGCCCGCGGTGTCGTGCCGCCGGTCGGGGGTGTCAACCCGTCCGGTCCGGCCACCCCGGTGCCGTATATTCCGCCGCTCTCCGGGATCCGGCCGATCGGCGCGCCCGGCACCGAGTTCCCGTCCGCCCAGGCGTACCCGTCGATCCCGCGTGGCTTCCCCGGCAAGACCCTGCCCGGCCCCGGGCCGCACCGCGACGGCATGGACCCGGCCGACGACGCCGCCCTGCGTGACACGCAGCGCCTGCTCAGCACCAGCCTCACCTTCGCGGGCGGCCCCGAGGAGGTGGCCGGCCGGCTGTGGCATGCGCTGCAGCAGGCGCAGCCGGGTCTGCTCGGCTCCCTGCCCGGCGGACCGGACGGCCAGCGCGCCCAGCTGGCGAGGGCCATCACCTGGCTGGTCCACACCATGGACGACCCGCCCGCGCTGGTCACCGGCTGTTCCGCGCTCGGCGCCGCGCTCGCCGAGTGCGGCCTCCAGTGGAACCAGCTGCACCTCGTCGGCGCGGCCCTCGCCGAGTCGATGCGTACCGGCATGGCTCCCGGGGCCTGGCGGCAGGATTTCGACCAGGCGTGGCGCTGGACGTGGCAGCACACGTACGAGTGGATCGTGCACGGGGGGACGCTCACGGCGTACCAGCCGACCGTCTGGGACACCGAGGTCGTCGAGCACGACCTGCGCCGCGACGACCTGGCGGTGGTCCGGCTGCGCCCGTTCCTGCCGATGCCGTACCGTCCCGGCCAGTACGCCCGCTTCGAGGTCCCCGGCGTCCCCGGCATCTGGCGGCCGTATTCGCTGGCCGGCGCGCCCCATCGCGACGACGTCATCGAGCTGCACGTCCGGGCCAAGACCGAGACCGGCGTCAGCGGCACCCTCGTCCACCACACCCGTCCCGGCGACCGGATCCGCGTCACCCGCGCCGAGGGCGACATGTCCCTGCCCGCCGAGCCCGGCCGGGGCGTCCTCATGATCGCCGGCGACACCGGGGTGGCCCCGATGAAGGCGATGCTCGCCGAGCTGGCCGCCACCGCCGACACCCGCCAGGCGGTCCTCTTCTGGGGCGTCCGCGACCTGACCGAGCTCTACGACATCGAGGCCCTCACCGCTCTGGCCGCCGAGATCCCCCGCGCCACCGTCGTCCCGGTCGTCGCCGAGGGCGACCCCGGCCCGTACCCGTCCGGCCTGGTGACCGACGCGGTGGCCGCCTACGGCGAATGGTCCCGCCACGAGATCTATCTGGCCGGCCCGCCCCTCATGATCGCCGGCACCAGCGCGGTCCTCCAGCAGCTGGGCGTCCCCGCGGCCCGCATCCACCACGACCCGGCCGAATGACCCGTCGGATCAAACCCTTCCAGACCCCTTTCCGGTACGCCGCAGGCCGCCCCCGACCACATCGTTCCCGTCCCGTCCCCACCCCGCGACGGTCCTGCGCCCGCACGACCGAAACGCGGCCGCCGGGCTGAGGCGCCCCGCACTGTTACCCCGGGCCCGCGACGTGCCGCCCAGTCGTCCCGCCCTGCTGCGGCGTGCTCTGGCCTGCCGCTCAGTCGTCCCGCCTGCCGTGGCCTGCCGCTTATCTTTCCGCCCTGCCGTGGCCTGCCGTAGCCTGCCGTGGCCGCCGTCGGCCTGCCGCGGCGTGCTGTGACCTGCCGGTCAGTCGTCCGCTCGGACGGCGTAGCCGGGGACGGACGGCCAGCGCACCGTGAGGACGACCGATTCCTCGGCGGCATACCAGGAGTGGTCGACTCCGCGGGGCCACACCACGTAGTCGCCCTGCTTGTCGAGGACGACCGTGCGCTCCGGAAACTCCATGTGAAAGCAGCCACTGATCAGCACCAGCAGGGCGGTGCGCTCCTCCCCGCGGACCCAGGCCGCCCGCCGGTCCCCCTTCGGGTGCCGCCCCCACTTGATCTCGACGTCGGTGCTGTGCCGAGGGTCGCCTTCCGGCTTGAAATACCCCATAAGCCAGCCCTTGTCGGCAAGCGCATCCGGGTCGGCGTTCCCCACATAGATCTCGTCACCCACGCCCGGAAACGCTACCGCCCCACCGCCCCACCGCCCCACCGCCTCGTCGCCCTGCCCTGGCCGTAGCCCGCCGTCCGCCGTCCAGCCGCCGGCGGCCATTCCCGGCCCGTCGTCCGCCGTCCGCCATCTGGCCCGTCGTGCGCCATCCCCGCGCCGCCGGCCGCCGCCAGCCATTCCCGGTCCGCCGTCCGCCATCCCCGCGCCGCCGTCCGCCGCCAGCCATTCCCGGTCCGCCGTCCGCCATCCGGCCCGCCGCCCGCCGCGCGCCGCCGGCCATTCCCGGCCCGTCGTCCGCCGCCCGCCATCTGGCCCGTCGTCCGCCGTTCGCCCCTCGACCTTCCCGTCCGCGCCGTCCCTGACCCGCCGCTCGTCGGGCTGTCGGTGGCCTCGCAGCCCGGTCAGCGCCGGAAGCCGGGAAACTCCGGAACTTCGTGCGGTGGCCGCCGGAACCATGGTCACCCGCGAAGACAATAAGCGGAGGTGACGGTGAACCGCTGTTACCATCTCGCGCATGCGGCGCAGTGAGCGGAAGCAGCAGGATCCCGACCTGGGTGTGCTGGCCAGCCGGCTCCTCTTCGCGGTGCAGGGTGAGCTTTTCGCCGCCCTGGCCGAGCAGGGCCACGCGGGCCTGCGGCCGCAGCACGGGGCGGTGCTGGCCTACCTCGACGCCGAGGGGAGCCGGGCCACCGACCTGGCCCGGCAGTCCGGCCAGCACAAACAGGTCGTCGGCAAGCTTCTCGACGAGCTGGAGGCCCTGGGGTATGTGGAGCGCCGCCCCGATCCCAGCGACCGCCGCGCCAAACTCATCGTGCCGACCGCCCTGGGCCTGGATCAGATGGCGCGTTCCGACGCGATCGTGGCGGCCATCGAGGAGCGCGCCGCCGCCTCGGTGGGGGAGGCGGCTTACGCGTCCTTCAAGAGCCTGCTGCGTCAGGTGGCCGCCTCGTCGAGGAGTTTGCGGTAGGCCGGCGGGATGTGGTTCGGCCCGCCGGGCGTGAAGACGGTCGAGTGGGAGGCGTCGGCCCACGCCGAGTCGGGGACGGCGGCGCGCAACGCGACCAGCACCGGCGCGTCGTCGGTCAGGAGGGAGAGCGCGACCAGGCACTCCTCGGCCTCGCCGACGCACTCGAACGGCTTGTGCGCGTCGACGCCGAGCAGCTCCAGGAAGCCGGGCGTCTGGGCCGGGTCGGCGAACAGGTCGCGCCCGAAGATGTGCGCCAGCCGCTCCCGTGACATGTGCGGCGCGAGCGCCAGGAAGACGAACCGGCACTTCGGGCAGTCACCGCACCAGCGCGCCGTCGGGTCGTGTAGCTTGAACGCCTTGTTACAGCTGGTGACGACGTCATCATACGCTGTGTGACCGGCGAACAGCTGCGCGATGTGCAGCTCGGAGAGCGGCCGCAGCAGCGAGAAGTACGGGTCGGCGAGTCCCGCGTATGCCGCGACGGCATCCCGCAGCAGCCCTTCGGCGACCACGCCCTTGGACCACTGGTGGTTGACCTCGTGACCGTTCCAGATCAGGTTGGGGTCGGAGGCGGACCGCTCGTTGGACATCACCACCGGCCCGAGCCGGTGCCACGTCGCGGTGGCGATCGCGATCAGCGAGTTGATCGCGGTGACCGGGATGTGCCCGTTCAGCGCGCCGGCCTTGTTCAACTCGAAGAGCCGCGGGTCGAGCTTGCGGCGGGCAGCCAGCGCGGTGAGGCCGGAGGCGGCGTTCACATTGTCGATGACGTGGTTGGGATTGACCGAGAACGGCACCGGGTCGAGCCCGGCGGCCCGCAGGATCTCGAGAGTGACGATCGAGTCCTTGCCGCCGCCGACGGCGGAGAGCGGCCGGCCGCCGACCGGGGAGAGAGGCGGATCACTGTCGAGCGGGGTCGTCTCGACGGTGAGCTCCAGCACGTGCGGCAGCTGATTGCGATACGCGTACTCCGCCATGCCCTCGGTGTAGACGGCGGTGAAGAAGGCGGCCGCCGCGGCCGGGACCGGCTTGGGCGCCACCACCCGGGCCGGCGCGCCGACCTTGAAGTAGCTGACCCCGGCGACCACGTGCAGCAGGTCGAGCACCCGGGTCAGCGCCTCGGGCACGGACGGGTCGGCCGGCACCGGCAGCGTGATGGTCTCGGTGAACCGCAGCGGTGACGGCCCGTCCAACAGGTAGTCGAACGTCGCCACCCCTGTCGCCGGATCGAACGCGTACGAGGGGAAGCGCATGACGTCGAACTGCACCCGGAACTCCTGTCCTGAAGGTCGAGGGGCAATATTAGTGCGTCCGAGGCGGAAGCGACCCGAGGAGACAGACGTGCGCCTGGCAGACCTGCGGGGCCGATCGGTGGCGGTCTGGGGCACCGGCCGTGAGGGCCGGGCCGCGGTGATCGCGATCGCCCGGCACGAGCCGTCCCGACTGATCGCTGTCGACGACAGCGCCAACTACCTGTCCGTCGAGTGGACCGGGGAGCTGGCCGAGCTGGCCCCGCTGGCCGGTGGCGAGCACGCGTTCGCCGCTCTGGCCAGCGCGGACGTGGTGGTGCGGTCGCCGGGTGTGCCGTCCACCCATCCGTACATGATCGAGCTCCGCAAGCGCGGGATCCCGGTGACCGGCGGCAGCGCGCTGTGGATGGCCGACCACGCCGCGACGACCGTCGGGGTGACCGGCAGCAAGGGCAAGAGCACCACGTCCAGCCTGATCAGCCACCTGCTGACGGCGGTCGGGCGGCCGAACGCCTACGGCGGCAACATCGGCGTGCCGCTGCTCGACATGCCCGAGGCCGAGCTCTACGTGCTGGAGCTGTCGAGCTATCAGTGCGCCGATCTGACCGATTCGCCCCGGGTGGCGGTGGTCACCTCGTTGTTCCCGGAGCACCTCGACGCGCACGGCGGCGAGGGTGAATATTACCGGGACAAACTAAACCTTCTGGGGTACGGGCCTGAGCTGATCGTGGTCAACGGGACGGACAAGCGGCTGCGCGACGAACTCCGCGGGGTGCTCGACTCGAGCCACTTCCCGCCGGTCGCCGCGGCCGCCGCCGACTCCCGTTTCCGCGTCGAGGACGGGCGCGTCTGGTGCGGTGCGGAGGCGCTGTTCGACCGGGCCGCGCTGCGCCTGAAGGGCCGGCACAACGAGGGCAACCTGTGTGTGGCGCTGGCCGTGCTGGACGGCATGGGCGTCGACGTGCCGGCCGAGCGGGCGGTCCTGGAGGCGGCCGTGCGTGACTTCGCCGGCCTGCCGCACCGGCTGGCCGAGATCGAGGACCCGTCCGGCCTGACGTTCGTCGACGACACCCTGTCGACCAGTCCGTATGCCGCGATGCACGCCATCGAGGCCTACGAGAACCGGCCACTCACCGTGTTGGTCGGCGGCACCGATCGCGGTCTCGATTACACACCGTTACGTGATTTCCTCGCCGACCGCGAACTCACCGTGATCGGCCTGCCGGACAGCGGCCCCCGCATCCTGGAGGCCCTGGCCCGCCTGCCCCGCGTACGCACCGAGCCGGCCGAGGATTTGGTCGACGCGGTCCGCCTGGCCCGGAAGGTGACCCCACCCGGCGGCGTGGTCCTGCTGTCCCCGGCGGCCCCGAGTTACGGCCGTTTCCGCAACTTCGAGCACCGCTCCGAGGTCTTCGCCCAGGCGGTCCGCGACACCGCCGAGTAGCCCGGGCCCGCGGCGGCCGGTCGGCTCTCCGGTGGCGGTCGTGCACGGTATGCCGGTGGCGGGGTGCAGGGTGAGCCGGTGGTCGGCGTGCACGGTGTTCCGGTGGCGGGCGTGTGCCGGTGGCGGTGGTGCGCGGTGTGCCGGTCGTGGGCGTGTGCCAGTGGCGGGCGTATGCCGGTGGCGGGCATGCGCGGTATGCCGGTGATGGGTGGCCACGGTTCGTTATGGCGGGTCACGGCTCCGGTGGAGCCGTGGTCACGGTGCGGTGCTGGGGGAAGTAGACCTGCACGTCGCGGAACTCGGCGGACAGGCCGGTGGTCACGGTGGTGTTCAGGTATCTGGCCGAGCGGATCTCGCCGCCTTTGTCGTCCGGGCAGGGCAGGCCCGGCTCGGGGGGCACATCCATGCTGGAGGCGCCGCTGCTGGCGCCGGTGATCCGGAATCCCGTCAGCGTGCGCCCGGGGTTTTCCCAGGCGACTTCGGCGTCCAGCCCGGCGCTGGTGCTGCCGGGGTTGTGGCCGGCCTCGACGCGGACGCCTTTCTCGCAGGTCACGGCATAGATTGCCTCTTTACCGACGTGGTAGGTGAAGCCGACCTCCGGCGCGTTGCGGATCAGACCGGCCTCATCCCAGCCGAAGGCCTTGCGAACGTCCTCAGCACCGACGAAGCCGGTGTTGGGTGCCGGGTCGAATCGGATGTCCTCGGCGTCGTCGAAGCCGGTGTTGGGTGCCGGGTCGAATCGGATGTCCTCGGCGTCGTCGAAGCCGGTGTTGGGTGCCGGGTCGAATCGGATGTCCTCAGCACCGACGAAGCCGGTGACCGGGCCTAGGCGGACATGGCCGGCGGGGACGGAGCCAGGGCGGCCGGCCGGGTCGAAGTGGATCGCAGCCCTGGCCGCTGTGGGGGCGAGGACGCTGCCGGCGACTAGCGCGCCGGTGATCACGGGAAGCAGTCGCATGCCCTTTTCTCCTGTTTTGTGAATCGATCACCTGATGCTTCCACGGGACTGCGCACCACCCGACCAAAGGGAAGAATTCCGGCCATTCGGATGAGGTGCTCGCCTCTTTCGCGGCCTGACCAGCGCGTGGCCCGTACCGATAAATTTTTTGATCTTGTTTCGGGAGTAACGACAAGGTTTCGCCGCGTGACCCATACCGGCCGAAAGGACCACCCCGCGATGGCCGAAAGGTCATCCCGCGCTCAACGATCGGCCGAGCAGAAAACGGTCGTAAATCGGACATGTGATGGCGGTCACGTCGTATCGGCCATTTGTGGATCGATGGCCGTCATCCGCCTGCGCCGAAACACGCGGTCATTCGGGCTGGTCGGTAACGGTTCTGAAAACATCCTTCACAGTCTTGACAGGAAGGGGCCGTTAGTAAGAACTTTTACCGCGACAGTAAACAGTCCTTCCTGAAAGGGTGACCGATGGCTGAGCCGGAGATGGACGGCACCGCGCAGACCGTGGTCGCCGCCTCGCTGGTTCGCGGTGCCGCCCGTATCGGGACTGACCACGGGGGCGAGCGAATCTCCACGAACGGCGTGAACCGTGCACCGGCCGACGGGGTGCTCGCTCGGGTCCGGACGCTGCTGCCGGACTTCACCGGAGCGCTGCAGCGGGTCGCCGAGCAGGTGCTCGCCGACCCGGCCGCGGCCTCCCGGGCCACCATCGTCGAGCTGGCCGAGCGCAGCGGCACCTCGCCCGCGACGATCACCCGCTTCTGCCGGGCGGTCGGCTTCGACGGCTACGCGGACCTCCGCCTGGGCATCGCGGCGGAGACCGGCCGGGCGCGCTCGGCCGGCTGGACCGTCGACATCGGCCGCGAGATCCAGCCGAACGATCCGCTCGAGCGGGTCCTCGGCCAGATCATGGCGGCCGACACGCGGGCCATGCACGACACCGCCACGCTGCTGGATCTTGGCGAGGTGGAGCGGGCCGCGGTGGCGATCTCCGCCGCGCAACGCGTGAACATCTTCGGCGCCAGCGGATCCGCGCTGGTCGGCGAGGAGATGCAGTTCAGTCTGCATCGCATCGGCATCCCGGTGTGGGCCTGGACCGACGTGCACAACGGTCTGGCCAGCGCCGCGCTGTCGCGGCCCGGCGACGTCGCGCTCGGCATCTCGCACAGTGGCGAGACCGGCGAGACCATCGAGCTGCTCGCGGAAGCGAACAGCCGGGGCGCCACCACGATCGCGCTCACCAGCTTCCCCCGATCCCCGCTGGCCGAGTTGGCGGACATCGTTCTGCTCACCGCAACCCAGGCGACGACCTTCCGCCCGGACGCGCTCAGCGCCCGGCACCCGCAGCTCGTCGTGCTCGACCTGCTGTACGTCGCCGTAGCGCAACGAACCCACGAACGTTCGCACGCCGCGTTCCAGCGCACCGCGCAAGCCGTGCACGGGCACAAGGCCGCGAAGGACAGCTGATGAACCCCTTTTCAAAGAATGAAATCCCTTCGGGAGGAACAGTGAAGCGCAAGATCGCGGTCGCCGCGGCGCTCGCCGCGTCGCTCTTCGGTACCGCAGCGTGCGGTGGTGGCGGGAGCGACGAGGGCGCGACCTCGGCCACCGGCCAGGTCGACGGCAAGGGCAAGACGATCAAGGTCTGGCTCATGGTCGACGCCGAGACCAGCTGGAAGACGGTCGTCGACGACGCCACCAAGCGGTTCACCGACGCCACCGGCGCGCAGGTCAACGTCGAGTACCAGCAGTGGGCCAACCACCTCACCAAGCTGGACGCCACCCTGGCCGGCTCGGACGTGCCGGACGTGGTGGAGCTCGGCAACACCGAGTTCTCCAAGTACGTCTTCTCCGGCGGCTTCGCCGAGCTCAACAAGGGTGACTTCGAGAACTCCGGCACCTGGCTGTCCGGCCTCTCCGGCGCGTGTGAGTCCGAGGGCAAGGTCTACTGCGTGCCCTACTACGCCGGCGCCCGCGTGATGATCTACCGCACCGACCTCTTCCAGAAGGCCGGTGTCGCCGACGCCCCGAAGACCTACGCCGACCTGCTGGCCGCCGCCGACAAGCTGCAGGCCGGCAACGCCGCGGACAACAAGTTCAGCGCCTTCTACATGCCGGGCCAGTACTGGTACGCCGCGATGTCCTGGGTCAAGTCGTCCGGTGGCGAGATCGCGAAGAAGGAGGGCGACAAGTGGGTCGGCCAGCTCTCCACCCCGCAGTCGCTGGAGGGCCTGCAGAAGTGGGTCGACCTGACCAAGAAGTACTCGAAGGCTGACGTCACCAAGAACGAGAACGAGCAGGCCGGCATCTTCTCCCAGGGTTCCGGCGGCATCTTCTACGGCAACGCGTGGGAGCAGGGTGTGGCCGAGGAGGTCCGCAAGGACCCGAACGACCCGACCTCCCCGCTGGTCCCGACCAAGGTCAAGGGCAAGCTGGCCGCCGCTCCGCTGCCGGAGATCCCGTCCTTCCTCGGTGGCTCGAACCTGGGCGTCACCGCCAAGAGCGGCAACAAGGAGCTGGCCGCTCAGTGGATCAAGGCCTTCACCGACGCCAAGTCGATGGAGGGCCTGGCCAAGGCCGGCGCGCTGCCGAACGCGACCAACCTGCTGGACAAGGCCGCGTCCGACAACCCGAAGATCGCCCCGGCCGCGCTCGCCGCGAAGAACAGCTGGTTCCCGCCGAACGCCGAGAAGTGGGCCGACGTGGAGAAGGCCAGCATCCTGCAGACCATGCTGACCGACGTCCTGACCGGCAAGAAGTCGGTGGCCGACGGCGCCAAGTGGGCTGACGAGCAGATCGCCGCCACGCTCAACGAGGCCTGATGACCCGTGCCGCCCGCCCGTCCTTCTGCCGGGCGGGCGGCACACCCCTCCTCACGGTGGAAGAGGAACTGAAGATGCACGCCGTCGACTCCCGGCCGACCCCGGCGGACACGCCGCAGGCACCGCCGCCGCGGCACGTGTCCCGGGTACGCAACCGCAGCCAGCGCGACTCTCGGGTGGCGTGGCTGCTCTCCCTGCCCACGCTCCTGATCCTGATCGGGATGCTGGGCTACCCGCTCTACCGCATGATCGTGCTGTCCTTCCAGAACATGCGGCTGAAGGAGCTGTTCTCCGGCGCGACGCCGCCGTGGGCCGGTGTCGACCAGTACACGAAGGCCCTGACCGACGGTGTCTTCTGGGGCGTCGTCGGGCGTACCGCCGCCTTCACCGTCGTCTCGGTGACCCTCTCGGTCCTGGCCGGTCTCGGCATCGCCCTGCTGATGCGCCGGGTGCACGCCAAGGTCCGGATCTTCATGATGATCGCGATGATGTTCGTCTGGGCGCTGCCGCAGCTCGTCGCGGCGCAGTCGTTCCGCTGGCTGACCGACTCCGACTTCGGTGTCCTCAACTACGTGCTCACCCAGCTGGGCTTCGACTACGCGACGCACAGCTGGTTCGTGAACCCGTGGGAGGGCTGGGCGGTGATCACCACGCTGGTGGTGTGGGCCGGCATCCCGTTCCTGGCGATCTCGCTGAGCGCCGGGCTCACCCAGGTGCCGAAGGAGCTGCTCGAGGCCGCCACGGTCGACGGCGCCTCGGCCTGGCAGGCGCTGCGCAACATCACCCTGCCGATCCTGAAGCCGCTCCTGATGATCGTCACCACGCTGTCGGTGATCTGGAACTTCGGTCTCTTCACCCAGAACTGGGCGCTGCGTGACGGGCACCCGGAGCCGGTCTACCAGACCCTGGCGACGTTCTCGTACACGCAGGCGTTCGGGCGGTCCAGCTACAGCTACGGCTCGGCGATCTCGGTGATCACCGTGTTGCTGATGCTCGGCGTGATGGTCTTCTACATCCGCCAGATGTTCAAGATCGGAGAGGTGGACTGATGGCGAGGCACGACGACGGCGTCGTCACCGTCGGGCGTAGCCGTATCGGTACGTTCTTCGCGAACACCACCGGTATAGTCTTCGGCCTGGTCATGATCTTCCCGGTGTACTGGGTGCTGAACACGGCGTTCAAGCCGGACTCCGAGGTCCGCAGCTTCACGCCGACGTTCTTCCCGAACGACTTCACCCTGGACAACTTCAGGTCGGCGCTCGGCGAGGAGCTGTTCATCCCGAGCATGATCAACGGCCTGATCATCACCGCCATGGCGGTCGCCGCGGCTCTGGTCGTGGGCTTCCTGGCGGCGCTCGCGATCGCCCGGTTCAGCTTCTACGGCCGCAAGGCGATCATCCTGATCATCCTGGCGGTCCAGCTGGTGCCCTTCCTCGCGCTGCTCATCCCGCTGTTCCTGATGCTGCAGGGCGCGAACCTGACCAACTCGCTCGTCGGCGTGGCCCTGGTCTACCTGGTGCTGCTGCTGCCGTACACGGTCTGGACCCTGCGTGGTTTCATCTCCGGCATCCCCCGGGAGCTGGACGAGGCCGCGATGATCGACGGCTGCACCCGCGCCCAGGTGTTCTGGCGGATCATCCTGCCGCTCACCGGCCCCGGTCTGGTGGCCACCTCCGTCTACGGGTTCATCCAGGCGTGGAATGAATTCATCATCATCAACACGCTGAACAACCCGCAGAAACAGAACCTGATGGCCTGGCTGCTCTACAACCAGACCGAACGCGGTACCGCCTGGGGCCCCCTCATGGCCGGTGCGATCATCACGTCCATTCCCGTGGTGGTCTTCTTCCTGATCATTCAGCGCAACATCGCCACCGGTTTGACGGCCGGCGCAGTCAAGGGTTGACCCGAGAGGAAATCAATGTCTGACATAACGAAGTCCGAGCTGGACCGTCGTAGCCTGCTGCGTCGTGCCGCGGCGGTCGGCCTGGCGGCGACCCCGGCGGTGGGCATGCTCAGCGCCTGTGTGGGCAGCGGCTCCGACGAGAAGAAGGACCAGGCGACCGGTACGAAGTCGGCGGACAACCCGCTCGGCATCGACCCGAAGGCCCCGGTCGAGATCGTGATCTTCGACGGTGGTCTGGGCACCAAGTACGCCACCGACGTCGACACCCCGATGTACAAGAAGAAGTGGGCGGAGTCCGAGGTCAAGTACACCGCGACCGAGCAGATCGCCACCACGATCAAGCCGCGGCTCAACGCGGGCAACGCCCCCGACATGATCAACAACTCGGGTGCGGACATGATGGACTTCGGCGCGATCGTCAAGGCCGGTCAGGCCGCCGACCTGACCGACCTGTTCGCCGCCCCGTCCTTCGACATCCCCGGCAAGACCGTCGGGGAGACGCTGGTGCCGGGCGCGATCGAGCAGGGCACCTACGACGTCGACGGCGGCCGCAAGCCGTTCGCGGTGAACTACTCCTTCACCGTCTTCGGCATGTACTACAACAAGAAGCTGTTCGACAAGAACAACTGGACCGTCCCGACCACGTGGGCCGACTTCACCGCCCTGTGCGACAAGATCAAGGCGGCCGGCATCGTCCCGTTCGCCTACGCGGGCGCCAACGCGTCGTACTACATGGTCCGCGCGATCATGACCAGCGCCGCCAAGATCGGCACCGAGCAGGTCCTCAAGGACCTCGACAACCTCAAGCCGGGCGCGTGGCAGGCGCCGGCCATCAAGCAGGCGGCCGAGGCGTGGGGCCAGATCGGCGTCAAGTACATGAACAAGAGCTTCCTCGGCCTGCGTCACACCGAGGTCCAGCTCCAGCAGAACCAGGACAAGGTCGCGTTCTACCCGTGCGGCTCCTGGCTGGAGAACGAGCAGGCCGCCAGCATCACGCCGAACTTCGAGTACGCGGTCGCGCCGTACCCGAGCGTCACCACCTCGGACCAGCTGCCGGCCACCGCCATCAACGCGGCCGCGGGTGAGATCTACTTCGCGTCCACCAAGGGCACCAACGTCCAGGGTGGCAAGGAGTACCTGCGGGTCATGCTCTCCAAGGCCGCCGCGCTGGAGTTCACCAAGCTCACCAAGTCGCTCACCGTGGTGGCCGGCGCCGCCGACGGCCAGACCATCTCGCCCGGTCTGACCAGCGGCAACGACATGCTGAGCAAGGCCGGCAAGGACGTCTTCATGGGCTACCTGTGGGACACCTGGTACAAGAAGATGAACGACGCCTCGCTCGAGGCCGTCAATGCCCTGATGTTCAACGGCGGCGACGCGCAGAAGTTCTGCGACACGATGGAGAAGGTGGCGCAGGACGTCGCCAAGGACTCCTCGATCTCCAAGAACACCCGCGCCTGAGCACCTTCGTAACCCCGTACCCCGAGTAGTAGGACGGTCGAGCGCCATGCGGCACGGCAAGTATCCCTTCATCATCGGTTTCCTTGCCGTGCCGGTGGCGCTCTACGCCATCTTCGTGGTGGGCGCCTACCTCCAGATGTTCCGGCTGTCGCTGACCGACTGGTCGGGCTACGGCACGTTCAAGGACATCGGCTTCGACAACTTCGTGAAGCTCTGGAACGACGAGGTCATCTGGACCGCTCTGCGGCACAACGGCTTCCTGCTGCTGGTCATGCCGATCGTCACCATCGCGATCGCGCTGCTGTTCGCCTTCCTGCTCAACGTCGGCGGCGGCTCCAAGGGCGGCATGACCCGCGGCGTCTGGGGCTCCAAGATCTACCGGGTGGTCTTCTTCTTCCCGCAGTTGCTGGCGCTGGCCCTGGTCGCGGTGATCTTCCAGCGCGTCTACGGCCCGGACAAGAGCGGCATGATCAACGGCCTGCTCCCGGACTCGTGGGAGCCGTGGCTGTTCCTGGCCGACGAGAAGTGGGCGCTTACCTGCATCCTGATCGTGCTGATCTGGCAGGCGGTCGGCTTCTACGTGGTGCTCTTCTCGGCCGGCATGGGCTCGATCGGGCAGGAGATCTACGAGGCGGCCGCCCTCGACGGCGCCAGCCGGATCACCCTCTTCTTCAAGATCACCCTGCCCCTCCTCTGGGGCAACATCCAGGTCGCCTGGATCTACCTGGGCATCGCCGCCTTCGACGCCTTCGCGCTGGTCAACATCATGACGGTGAACCAGGGCGGCCCGAACAACTCGACCCAGGTGCTGAGCATGCAGATCTATCTCAACGCCTTCAAGTACTCGCAGGCCGGTTACGCCTCGGCAATCGGCGTCGTGCTGTTCTTCCTGGCCCTGAGCTTCGCCTGGCTGACCCTGCGGGTCACCCGTAGCGACAGCGTCGAAGCCTGATCGGCGAGAGAGGCCGGAGACGATGACGAACCTCACCACCATCCCCAGCGCCGGCGCGACGACCGCCGAGCCGCCCGCCCCCGCCAAGGAGACCGGCCGCCGGGTCAACCCGCTCGGCGGGGTGGCGCACCTGGCGCTCTTCCTCTGGGCGCTGGCCACCGTCGGCCCGCTGATCTGGGTCGCGCTCGCCTCGTTCAAGACCAACGAGGAGATCTTCCTCGACGAGCCGTTCGGGCTGCCGCAGAGCTGGGCGTTCAAGAACTTCGCCGACGCCTGGAGCGAGGCGCACATCGGCCAGTACTTCCTGAACAGCGTCTTCGTCGTGCTGCTCAGCACGGCCGGGACGATGCTGCTCGGGTCGATGGCCGCCTACGTGCTGGCCCGCTACAGGTTCCCCGGCAACCGATTCATCTACTACCTGTTCGTGTCCGGGCTGGCGTTCCCGACCTTCATGGCACTGGCGCCGCTGTTCGGCATCGCCCAGGCCATGAACCTGCTGGACTCGTTCTTCGGCCTGATCGTGATCTACATCGCCTACTCGCTCTCGTTCACGGTGTTCTTCCTGGTCGCGTTCTTCCGGACGCTGCCGCACGAGATCGAGGAGGCGGCCACCGTGGACGGGGCCGGGCACGTGCGCCGGTTCTTCCAGGTGATGCTGCCGATGGCGAAATCCGGTTTGGTCAGCATCGCGATCTTCAACATCGTCGGCCAGTGGAACCAGTACCTGCTGCCGGTCGTGATCATGCAGAGCGAGGACAAGTACGTGCTCACCCAGGGCATCGCGAACATCAGCGTGTCCGCCGGTTACCAGGCCGAATGGGGCCAGCTCTTCGCCGCGCTCACGCTCTCCATCCTGCCGATGATCATCGTCTATGCCGTCTTCCAGCGGCAGATCCAGGCGGGTCTGACCTCGGGGGCCGTCAAATAGGCGCTGCCGGAAAGTGTCATACCCCCGGGTGACAATGACCCGGTGCTGATAGCTGTGGTGCCCGACCCGGACGGCCCTGGTGGCCGTCTGGGTCGCGCCGTTTCGGGGGAGCTGTGGCACGTTCCCGACCTGGCCGCCGCGATCGCCGCGCTGGAGTCCGCCGAGCAGCCACGCTGGCTCTGGACGTCGACGGCCGGCGTCTACCCACCCCTGCTGCGGTCCGGGGTCCGGGTGGCCCGCTGCCACGATCTGGAGCTCACCGAGGCGCTGCTGTCCGGCCATGCCGGCCGCTGGGGCGAGCCACGCGGTCTGGCGGCCGCGGTCGCCCGCCTGCGCGGCCTGCCGGTCCCTCCGGACCGGCCGCGGCCGGATGCCGAGCCGCCAGGTTTCGCGCAGGTCGCCCTCTTCGACGCGGTCCCGGCCGATCATCCCGAGATCGAAGACCTGATCGAGGTGTACGAGGAGCAGGCGCGCCGCATCGCCGCGACAAGCCATCCCGGCCGTTTCCGGCTCCTGGTGGCGGCCGAGTCCGCAGGCGCGCTGGTCGCGGCCGAGATGGGCCACACCGGCCTGCCCTGGCGGCCGGATGTGCACGACGAGCTGCTGCGCGAGCTGCTCGGCCCGCCGCAGCCGATGGGCCCGCCCCGCCGCCTGGCCGAGCTGACCGCCGAGATCAACGCCGCGTTCGGCACCCACGGGCTGCACCCCGACCTGCCGGCCGAGGTGGTCAAGGCGTTCCACCGGGCGGGCATCGACATCCCCAACACGCGGCGCTGGGTGCTGCGCCAGGTCGACCATCCGGCGGTGGCCCCGCTGCTGGAGTTCAAGGAGCTGTACCGGATCTGGACGGCACACGGCTGGGCGTGGTGCGACGCGTGGGTGCGCGACGGCCGGTTCCGCCCGGAGTATGTGGCGGGTGGCGTGGTGTCCGGCCGCTGGGCGACCCGGGGCGGCGGCGCCCTCCAGGTGCCCAAGGTGGTGCGCCGGGCGGTGATCGCCGACCCGGGCCGCCGATTCGTGGTCGCCGACGCGGGCCAGCTGGAGCCCCGGGTGCTGGCCGCCGTCTCCGGTGACGGGCGCCTGGCCAGGGCGGCGGCCGCCGGTGACCTGTATGCGGCGCTCGCCGCCGACTCGTTCGACGGCGACCGGGCCAAGGCCAAGATCGCCCTGCTCGGCGCGATGTATGGGCAGACCGGCGGCGACGCCGTCCCGGCCCTGGCCGTGCTCCGCCGGCACTATCCGACCGCGTTCGAGTATGTGGAGGCCGCCGCCCGTACCGGGGAGGCCGGTGGCCTGGTCCGCTCCTGGCTGGGCCGCACCTGCCCACCCGCCTCCGGGGCGTGGCGCGACGCCGGGCTGGACCCGCCCGACGAGGTGGCGCCGCCGCCGGGCCGCGCCCGTGGCCGCTTCACCCGCAACTTCGTGATCCAGGCCACAGCCGCCGAGTGGGCGCTGGTCCTGCTGGCGACGCTGCGTCAGCGGCTGGCCGGCACCGAGGCCGAGCTCGTCCTTTTCGTGCACGACGAGGTGGTGGTGCACTGTCCCGCCGAGCAGGCCGAGTCGGTGGTGGAGGCGGTCCGGGAGAGCGCGCTATCGGCGGGCCGGTTGCTGTTCGGCGACACGACGGTGCGTTTTCCTCTGGACGTCTCAGTGGTTGGTGCCTACGCCGACGCCAAGTGAAAGAGTCGGTATCGTTGACGGTCCGGCCGAGAGGCGCTGCAGCGGGCCCACCCGTCACGCTCGACCGGTGAAACACCCGAAACAAGGGCGCCTCCGACTCACTATCGGAGGTGTTGGCGTTGACTCAGACCGTCACGCAGCTGCGCGAGCTGCTCGCCGAGCGGATCCTGGTGCTGGACGGCGCGTGGGGCACGATGCTGCAGGGTGCCAAGCTCACCCCGGCGGACTACCGCAACGAGCTGATCCCGGCCGACCACCCGAAAGACGTCACCGGTGACCCGGACCTGCTGATCCTGACGCGGCCCGACGTGATCCTCGACGTGCACCGGCAGTATCTGGCGGCCGGCGCCGACATCACCACCACCAACACGTTCACGGCGACCAGCATCGCCCAGGCCGACTACGGGCTGGAGCACCTGGTCCGGGACATGAACGTGCAGGGCGCCCGGCTGGCCCGTCAGGCCGCCGACGAGGCGCAGGCCCGCGACGGGCGGCGGCGGTTCGTGGCCGGGTCGGTCGGCCCGCTCAACGTCACTCTGTCGCTGTCGCCGAAGGTCGAGGACCCGGCGTACCGTGCGGTCACCTTCGACCAGGTCAAGGCGACCTATGCGGAGCAGATGTCGGCGCTGGCCGAGGGCGGCGTCGACCTGTTCCTGATCGAGACGATCTTCGACACGCTGAACGCGAAGGCGGCCGTCGCGGCGGCTCGTGAGGTGGCGCCGGAGATCCCGCTGTGGATCTCCGTCACGATCGTCGACCTGTCCGGGCGTACCCTCTCGGGTCAGACCGTGGAGGCGTTCTGGCGCTCGATCGAGCCGGCGCAGCCCCTGGTCGTCGGAGTGAACTGTTCGCTCGGCGCGGCCGAGATGCGCCCGCACGTCTCCGACCTGGCGCGCCTGTCGAACGTCTACGTGGCCTCGCACCCGAATGCGGGCCTGCCCAACGCGTTCGGTGGCTACGACCAGACCCCGGACGAGACCGGCGAACTGCTCCGCGGGTTCGCTGCCGACGGCCTGGTGAACCTGGTCGGCGGCTGCTGCGGCACCAGCCCGGCGCACATCGCGGCGGTCGCCGAGGCGGTCCGTGGCGCGGCGCCGCGGGTGATCGACCCGCCCGCGCCGACCACCCGGTTCAGCGGTCTGGAGCCGTTCGAGATCGGCCCGGACACCGGGTTCGTGATGATCGGCGAGCGTACCAACGTGACCGGCTCGGCCAAGTTCCGGCGGCTCATCGAGGCCGACGACTACCAGGCCGCCGTCGACGTGGCGCTGGAGCAGGTGCGCGGCGGCGCCAACCTGCTCGACGTCAACATGGACGCCGACCTGCTCGACAGCGAGCAGGCGATGGTGACCTTCCTGAACCTGATCGCGACCGAGCCCGAGGTGGCCCGGATCCCGATCATGATCGACAGTTCGAAGTTCTCCGTGCTCGAAGCCGGCCTCAAGTGCGTGCAGGGCAAGGGCGTGGTCAACTCGATCAGCCTCAAGGAGGGCGAGGAGCCGTTCCTCGAGCACGCCCGCCGGATCCGTGACTTCGGCGCCGGCGTCGTGGTGATGGCCTTCGACGAGCAGGGGCAGGCCGACACCACCGAGCGCAAGGTCGAGATCTGTGCCCGGGCCTACGACCTGCTCGTGGCCGACGGCTTCGACCCGAACGACATCATCTTCGACCCCAACGTGCTCGCGGTCGCCACCGGCATCGCCGAGCACAACGGGTATGCGAAGAACTTCATCGAGGCGCTGCCGCTGATCAAGCAGCGGTGCCCGGGCGCCCGTACCTCCGGTGGCATCTCGAACCTGTCCTTCGCCTTCCGCGGCAACGACATCGTGCGCGAGGCCATGCACTCGGCGTTCCTGTTCCACGCCGTCAAGGCGGGGCTCGACATGGGCATCGTCAACGCCGGTCAGCTCGCCGTCTACCAGGACATCCCGGCCGACCTGCTGGAGCTCGTCGAGGACGTGATCTTCGACCGCCGGCCGGACGCCACCGACCGGCTGGTCACCTTCGCCTCCACGGTCACCGGCTCCGGCGCCAAGCGCGAGGTCGACCTGTCCTGGCGGGAGGCGCCGGTCGAGGAGCGGCTCAGCCACGCGCTCGTGCACGGCATCGTCGACTTCATCGAGGACGACACCGAGGAGGCCCGGCAGAAACTGCCCCGCCCGCTCGACGTCATCGAGGGCCCGCTGATGTCCGGCATGGGTGTCGTCGGCGACCTGTTCGGCTCCGGCAAGATGTTCCTGCCCCAGGTGGTCAAGAGCGCCCGCGTGATGAAGCGGTCGGTCGCCTACCTGCTGCCCTTCATGGAGGACGAGAAGGAGGAGGGCTCCCGCGGCCAGGGCAAGGTCGTCCTCGCCACGGTCAAGGGCGACGTCCACGACATCGGCAAGAACATCGTCGGCGTGGTCCTGGGCTGCAACAACTATGAGGTGATCGACCTCGGCGTGATGGTGCCGACCGCGAAGATCCTGGAGACCGCGATCGCCGAGGGCGCCGACGCGATCGGGCTGTCCGGCCTGATCACCCCGTCGCTCGACGAGATGGTCGCGGTCGGCGCCGAGATGCAGCGGCGCGGGCTCAAGCTGCCGCTGCTGATCGGTGGGGCGACCACGTCCAAGCAGCACACGGCGGTGCGGATCGCGCCGGCGTACGACGGGTCGACGGTGCACGTGCTCGACGCGTCCCGGGTCGTCGGTGTGGTTTCCGACCTGCTCGACCCGGAGCGGGCGGTCAAGCTCGACGAGGCCAACCGCGACGAGCAGCAGCGTCTGCGCGAGCAGCACGAGCAGCGTCACTCCAAGCCGCTGCTCACCCTCGCCCAGGCGCGGGCCAACCGGGAGACGGTCGACTTCAGCGACCTGCCCACCCCGCGGTTCACCGGGGTACGCGAGGTCGCGCCCACGATCGCCGAGCTGCGCGCCATGATCGACTGGCAGTTCCTGTTCCTGGCGTGGGAGCTCAAGGGCAAGTACCCGGCGATCCTGGAGCAGCCGGTCGCCCGGGAGCTGTTCGACGACGCCAACACGCTGCTCGACCAGATCATCGCGCAGGGCTCGTTCCAGGCCCGCGGGCTCTACGGGTTCTGGCCGGCGCACGCCGACGGCGACGACATCAGGCTCGCGAACGGCGCCTCCTTCCCGATGCTGCGCCAGCAGACCGAGAAACCGGCCGGGCGCGCCAACCGGTGCCTCGCCGACTACATCGCCCCGGCCGGGGACCACCTCGGCGGGTTCGCCGTCGCCATCCACGGCGCCGACAAGCTCGCCGCCAAGTACGAGGCCGAGCACGACGACTACCGGGCCATCATGGTGAAGGCGCTGGCCGACCGTCTCGCCGAGGCGTTCGCCGAATACCTGCACCTCAAGGCCCGCCGCGACTGGTTCGAGCCGGACGCGCAGCCGCTCCTGGCCGACCTGCACGCCGAACGGTTCCGCGGCATCCGGCCGGCGCTCGGCTACCCGGCCTGCCCCGACCACAGCGAGAAACGCGACCTGTTCGAACTGCTCGGCACCTCCGCCATCGGGGTGGGGCTCACCGAGTCGTACGCGATGACCCCGGCCGCCGCCGTCAGCGGCCTGATCTTCGCCCACCCGGACGCCAAGTACTTCACCGTCGGCCGGCTCGCCAAGGACCAGATCGAGGACTACGCGGTCCGCCGTGGCGTCCCGGTCGCCGAGGTCGAGCGCTGGCTGCGCCCCAACCTCGCCTACGCCATCGACTGACACGTACCCGGTGCGGCAGGCGCCGGTGTCTCGGCATTCGCGAGGCGCTGGTGTCTCGGTACCCGCGAGGCGCTGGCGTCTCGGTGTGCCCGAGGCGCTGGCGTCTCGGTACCCGCGAGGCGTTGGTGTCGCGGTGTGCCCGAGGCGCCGATGAAGGGCCGTACGGGGCTGGTTGTCAGGGCTGGGTAAGGGGCGCCGGGACAGCGTTCGGGACCAGCCGGGGTGCGTGAGAGTGGGGCCATGATCGGCGAGGGGGAGGCGCTGGGCCGCCTGCGGGCGTATGCGGAGCGGTTCGAGGCCGGACGGGAGACCGTCGAGCGGATCGCGTCCGCGGTGGCGGCCGGGGATCCGGCGGCGGGGCTGCGAGGACTGCTCGAACGGTTCCTGGACGAGCAGGATCACGACGGGCGGGACATCACGGCGATGCTGCTCGCCGACGTGGCCGGGGCGGGGGCGCTGCCCGTTCTGACGATGGCCGCCGATCGGGACCTCGGTGACACCCCGCACGATCTGACGTCCATGATCGACGACCTGGTCGGGCGGGAGCGGGCGGCAGCGCGGGAGGCGCTGCGCGGGATGGTGACCGGTGGGTCCGCCGAGCAGTGCCGGATCGCGCTGGAGTGGAGCGAGCCGGTGCTGACCGCCGCTGATGTCGATCTGCTCGCTGGATGCGCCGGCCGGCCGGAACGGGAGATCCGGGTGCTGGCCGTCGAGGTGGTTCCCGGGCCGGATGTGGACGGGCGGGCGTTCCGGGTGCTCACCGATGCGCTGCGGGACGTCGATCCGGGGGTGCGGCTCGCGGCGGTCACACGGCTCGGCGAGGTGCGCCGGTGGGACTGTGTGCCGCCGCTCGCGGCCCTCACCACCGACCCCGACCCCTCCGTCCGAGCCCGAGCCGCCTACGTGCTCGGCCGCATCGGAGCGGCGAGCCGGGCGAGCGCGGCGACGCCGGCGAGGGAAGCGGGCCGGGAGGGCGCTGGCCGGCAGGAGATGCTGCTGGCGGCGTTGCGGGTGTTGCTCGGGGACGAGGATGAGCGGGTGCGGGGCCGGGCCGGCGAAGCGCTCGGCGTGATCGGCGGGGATCCGGCGGTGGGGGTGCTGCTGGCCGAGGCGGAGGCCGGTGACCCGCGGCAGCGGGTGCGGGCGGCGAAAGGCCTGGCGCAGGTGGTCGACGACGACCCGAGGGCCGAGCCGGCGATCAGGGCGCTGGCCCGGGACGCGGACGCGTCGGTACGGGCTGCCGTGCTCAGCGGCCTGGCCACGGCCGGTGGCATCAGCGGGCGCTGGCAGCCGCTGGTGGACGAGCTGGCCGCGGACACGGACGTGACGGTCCGGCATCGTGTCGTGGGGACCGTGGCGCACCTTCACCCGTACCCCCGGAAGATCTTGACCGTGCTCGCCTCGGCGGACCCGAGCGGCTTCGTGCGGGAGGCGGCGGCGACGGCCCTCGCCGCGCTGCGCTGACGCCGGAGGCGGGATTGGACCGGTTTTCTGAGGGCATGCCGGAGGTATGCGAGCACTGACGTGGCAGGGCACCGGCAAGGTGTCCGTGGAGAATGTTCCCGACCCGAAGATCGAAGAGCCGACCGACGCGATCATCCGGATCACCTCGACCGCGATCTGCGGCTCCGACCTGCACCTGTACGACGTCCTCGGCATGTACCTCGACAAGGGCGACGTCCTCGGCCACGAGCCGATGGGCATCGTCGAGGAGGTCGGGCCCGAGGTGACGCACATCCGCCCCGGCGACCGTGTGGTGATCCCGTTCAACATCTCCTGCGGACACTGCTGGATGTGTTCGCGGGGCTTCTTCGCCCAGTGCGAGACCACCCAGACCCGCTCGCAGGGGACCGGCGCCGCGCTGTTCGGCTACACCAGGCTGTACGGCCAGGTCCCCGGTGGCCAAGCGGAGTACCTGCGGGTGCCGCAGGCCCACTTCGGCCCGATCAAGGTGCCGGACGGGCATCCCGACGAGCGGTTCCTCTTCCTCTCCGATGTCCTCACCACCTCGTGGCAGGCCGTGCGGTGGGCCGACGTCGAGCCCGGCGACTCGGTCCTGGTCACCGGCCTCGGACCGATCGGGCAGATGTCCGCCCGGATCGCCCGGCATCTCGGCGCGGCCCGTGTGATCGGCGTGGACAGCGTGCCGGAGCGCCTGGCGATGGCTTCGCGCAACGGCATCGAGACCATCGACACGGGTACGGTCGACGACGTCGGCGAGGCTGTCCGGGAGCTGACCGCCGGCCGTGGCGCGGACCGGGTGATCGAGGCCGTCGGCATGGAGGCGCACGGCACCCCGGTCCAGGCGGCGGCGATGAAGGTGGCCGGCATGCTGCCCGATCCGATCGCCCGCAAGGCGACCGAGACGTTCGGCGTGGACCGGATGGGCGCGCTGCGGACGGCGTTCGACGCGGTCCGCCGGGCCGGCACGATCTCCATCATCGGGGTGTACGGCGGCAACGCCGACCCGTTCCCGATGATGGACCTGTTCGACAAGGGCGTGACCCTGCGGATGGGCCAGGCCCACGTGAAGCGCTGGGTCGACGACCTGATGCCGCTGCTGACCGGCGACGGCGACCCGCTCGGCGTCGGTGACCTGGTGACCCACCGGGTGCCGCTGGAGCAGGCGCCGGACGCCTACGAGATGTTCAAGAAGAAGGAGGACGGCTGCATCAAGGTCGTCCTCAAGCCCTGACCTACTTGCTGGCCCACACGTCCAGGTTGAGGCGTTCCAGGACGCCCGGGATGAACAGGCCGGCGATGGAGAGCAGCGAGATGACCGTGAAGGCGGTGCGCAGGACGACCACCTCGACCTTGCCGCCGACCTTCACGGCCATGCTGTTCGGGATGCCGATCATCATCCACATGCGGCGCTTGATCGGGATCGGCCAGAGGATCGGCACGCCGTTCTTGGTGATCATGTCGCCGAGGATGTGCACGAAACAGCCGACCCCGCAGGCCAGCCCCAGCAACGGATAACCTCGGTCGCTGGGCAGGTTCGCGGCGGTGAACCAGGCGATCGCCGCCGACGCCAGGGTCACGATGACCCAGCCGGCCCGCTCCGCCCACTCGTCGAACAGGCCGCGCAGCGCCAGGCCGCCCATGAAGAAGACGATGCCGATGACCGCCCAGTAGCCGTACTTGTCGGCCAGCGCGGTGGTGCCCCACGCGAGCAGCGCGCAGAACGGCAGCGTGTGGGTGAACGTGCGGTGCCCGTTGTCCCGTCGCGGGTCGCGCTTCAGCTTCGTCGCCGTGTAGACGCCGAGCGAGAACTTCTCCACCACCTCGGCCACGAACAGCGACGCCACACCGAACGTGCGGGCCACCGTCGCGCCACCCTGGTTGCGGGTGACCTTGCCGGACATGTCCAGGTCGGGCAGGAGCGCGCCGCCGGCACAGATCGCCGTGCCGACCGCCACCTCCAGCGGCGTCTGACTGATGCCGGCGAACTGGTCGAGCGCCCAACTGCCTGCCAGCCAGGCGGCCGCGCCGGATAGCGCGTGCGACGGACCCATCATGTGCGTTGTCCCTCCCCGAACAAAACTCGGCCACTGTGGCAGAGAGAACGAAGAAGATCAACGATCGGATTGGCGTGTCGCACGTGGGGTCGGCCACCCGACAGCGGGCGGTCAGTGCCGGTGGTGGTGGCCGAACGAGTACTCGGGGCGCCAGCGGCCGTACCGGGCGTGCTTGAACAGGCCGATCACCAGGAACGTCAGCGGGATGGCCGGCCAGAAGAAGGTGGCGTTCGACAGCATCCACACTCCGGTGAGGACGCCTGCGATGATCAGGACGAGGCTGGCGTGCCGGCTCACCGAGCGGCGGGTCGCGGCCCGGGCGGCCGGGGTCCGGGCCAGCGCCTGCCGGCCCCCGAAAGGCAGGTCGGCGGTGAGCGGGGCCAGCTCGTCACGGAACTTGGCGGCGTACGCGGTGGCCAGCCGCTCCTCGCCCTCGGTCAGGTCCAGCCGGCCCTCGGCCATCGCGGCGCGCAGGATCTCGGCGACCTCCTCCCGCTCGGTGTCGGACGTACGCAGGCGGGCCGTTCCCTGGGGGTGCATGGCTTCTCCTCCGGCGGTTCTGTCGGGTACCGCTCCAGCATCGGCCGCGCGACGGCCGCCGGCGTCGGCCCGGGGAGGCATCCGTCCGGCGCATCCCGCGCCGTTTCCGATCTTCGGGGTACGCCCGGAGGAGTACGCGGGTGCGGCGGTGTGATCCCGGGGTCGTAGGCGTGAAGCGCGCCCGCCGGCCGATGCCGCGATCGTGTCGCTGACGTAGGTTCGGCGGATGAGGCAGGTGGGCCGGTGGCGGGCGCCCGGCGATCCGGAGTGGCCCGGCCGCCGGGGCGGTCCACCGTGGCAGCGTGCGCGGCGCCACGGGCACAACGGCTGGCCGCCCGGCGCGGTGATCGCCGCCTCGATCTTCCATCTCGCCGGGGCGGACAATCTCGCCGACCGAGGCGGCGTGCACCTCACCTCGCCGGTGCTGTATTACCTGCTGCTGGTCGCCGGCCCGGTCGCGCTGTTCTGGAAACGCCGCGCCCCGCTCGCCGTCTTCGTGGTCGCCGCGTCGGCCTCGCTGCTGTTCGCCACCCACGCCGACCCCTGGTGGATGTACGCGGTGGCCCCCGCCCTGGCCCTGTTCGCGCTGGCCAAGGCGGGCCGGCGGACCGAGGCGTCGATCGGCGCGGCGGTGGCCTGGCTGCTCTACCTGCTGCTCGACGTGGTCCTGGCCGGGCCGCTCGGCCTGCCCGCCGCAGTCACGCCCAGCCTGCGCGAGGCGCTGCTCGCCGGGGTCGGGCTCGCTGTGGCGGTGCTGGCTGGCACGGTGTCGAAGGTCCGGCACGAGCAACTGGCCGCCCTGGCCCGCGCCCACGAGGAGCAGGAACGGGCCCGGGCCGAGCAGAAACGCCGCCAGGCCTCCGAGGAGCGGCTGCGGATGGCGCGCGAGCTGCACGACGTCCTGGGCCACCACCTGTCGCTGATCAACGTGCAGGCCGGCGTGGGCCTGCACCTGATGGACAGCCGCCCGGAGCAGGCCCGTGAGGCCCTCTCCGCGATCAAGGCGGCGAGCGCGGAGGCGCTGCGGGAGGTCCGTTCGGTGCTGGGGGTCCTACGGACCGAGGGGGAGGCCGCGCCCCGCCAGCCCGCGCTGGGCCTGAGCCGGCTGAGCGACCTGACCGCCGACGCGGGGTTCCCGGTCCGCACCGCGATCCTCGGCGAGCCGCGGGATCTGCCCGCCGAGGTCGATCGCGCCGCCTACCGGATCGTCCAGGAGTCACTGACGAACGTCCGCAAGCACGCCGGGCCCGATCCGGCCGCGGTGGTCGAGATCCGGCACGCCCCGGGCGCGCTGCACCTGTCGATAACGAACACCGGGGTGATCGGCGCGGCCCCGCCCGCGGGGGATGCGAGCGGCCTGACCGGCATGCGGGCCCGGGCCGAGAGCCTGGGCGGCACCCTGACGGCCGGGCCGTGCGCCGACGGGACCGGCGATTACCGGGTCAGCGCGGTCCTCCCGCTGACGCCGGGCGCGGATCCGGGCGGGACGCCGGACGCGGCGCGCCCGGCCACCCCGGGTGCCGGGCGAGCGGGGAAGGCGGGCGTGGGCGAGACCGGCACGGCGGGTGGCAGTGTGGGGCCGGACAGCGGACGGACGGGGGAGGCCGGATGATCTCGGTGGTGCTGGCGGACGACCAGGCGCTGGTGCGGGCGGGCTTCCGGGCGCTGCTCGACGCCGAGCCGGGCATCGAGGTGGTCGGTGAGGCGGCCGACGGTCTGCGGGCGGTCGAGGTGGTGCGAGAGACCCGGCCGGACGTGGTGCTGATGGACATCCGGATGCCCGGGGTGGACGGGCTGGAGGCCACCCGGCGGATCGCCGCGGACCCGGCGCTGGCCGCCACCCGGGTCGTCATCCTGACCACGTTCGAGCTCGACGAGTACGTGTTCGAGGCGTTGCGGGCCGGGGCCTCCGGGTTCCTGGTGAAGGACACCGAGCCGGTGGACCTGCTGCGGGGCGTGCGGGCGGTCGCCGCCGGGGACGGGCTGCTGTCGCCGGGCGTCACCCGCCGGGTGATCGGCTCGTTCGCCGCCGCGGCCGTCGCGCACGGCCGCCCGCCCGCGCCGCCCCGCGACCTGGACCAGCTCACCGACCGGGAGCGCGAGGTGCTGGTGCTGGTCGGCGAGGGCCTGTCGAACGACGAGATCGCCGCCCGCCTGGTGATCAGCCCGGCCACCGCGAAGACCCACGTCAGCCGCACGATGATCAAGCTGGGCGCCCGCGACCGGGCGCAGCTGGTGATCGTCGCCTACGAGGCCGGCCTGATCCGACCGGGCTGGCTGGCCTGATCAGGCCCGGGTGGCCGGCACCGGGGCGTCGGCCAGCACGGAACGGTTGCGGCCCGCGGCCTTGGCGGCGTAAAGGGCCTCGTCGGCGGCGCGGAGCAGCGCCTCCTCGTCCGGCTGGACGGCCGCCGCGGCGCCCACCGAGACGGTCACCGACAGCAGGTCGCCGCCGATGTCGACGGGCAGGCCGGCGACCTCGGTGCGGAAGCGTTCGGCCAGGGTGAGCAGCTCGTCGGTGCCGGTGTGCGGGGCGAGCACCACGAACTCCTCGCCGCCGTAGCGGGCGACCACGCCACCGGCCCGGGACGCCGCGGTGAGACGGCGGGCCACCTCGCGCAGCACCTGGTCGCCGGCCGGGTGGCCGTACCCGTCGTTGATCCTCTTGAAGTGGTCGACGTCGATCACGAGCAGGCCGACCGGGTGCCCGGTCCGGGCGGCGCGCCGGCACTCCCCGCCGAGGGCCTCGGCGAAGAAGCGGCGGGTGCGCAGCCCGGTCAGCGAGTCGGTGATCGCGGCCCGGCGCTGGGCCCCGACGAGCCCCGCCATCCGGGCCATCACCAGCAGGAACATGACCGCGCAGCTGCCGCTGATCAGCGGGATGTTGAGCGGCCACCCGAGCAGCCAGACGGCGACCTGGACGCCGGGGGCCATCAGCACGGCGACGGCGAGGATGCCCAGCCGGGCCGGGGACGCGTCCGGCAGGGCGGTGCCGCTGCGCCGGTCGAACTGCCGGACCCCGGGGTGCAGGGCCGCGCTGCCGAGCAGGCCGAGCGACGCCATCCAGACGGCGTCCAGGTACGTCTCGGACACCCCGCCGCCGTCGACGATGTTCTGCACCAGGTAGCAGGTGTCCACGGCGAGCATCAGGACCAGGCTGCCGAGCAGCAGGTAGAGGACCGAGCCGCGGGTGCCGGTGCCGATCGCCAGGCGGACCGCGAGGATCAACAGCATCAGATCGAGGACGGGGTACGCCGACTGGGTCAGCTTCGCGGGCAGCGGCAGCTCGGAGTTCGAGGTCAGCGGCTGGAGCACGAAGACCCAGGTGATCAGGCCGGCGCTGACCGCCACGATCAGCGCGTCGATCATGCTCGGCATGTCCCAGCCGGGGCTGCGGCGCCGGATGAACAGCAGCACCGCCGACGCGATGAGCAGGTAGTAGGCGAAGTACAGCAGGTCGGCCGGGGTGGGTTCGAGGAACTCGCCGGACAGCCAGTCGTCGAGCACGGTCAGGGTGTCGGCGGCGGCGTAGAAGAGCTGCGCGGCCACCATCAGGAACCAGCCCGCCCGGTGCGGTGGCCGGTGCCGCAGCGTGCCGGCCAGGATGACGAACGGGGTCGCGAAGCTGACCAGCATGTACGGCGCCACCGTGACCAGATAGTCGTAGCCCGCGCGGTCGAGGACGACCCGCAGCACGATGCTGATCACCAGGGCGCTCAGCCACGCGCTCTCGGCCCACCGGTCTCGTCGCACCAGATGAGCCTGCCGGAGCCGGGTTGCCGCCCGGGTGCAGAACCGGGGCGGTCCGGGTGTCAGAGCCGCCGGGCGCGCAGGTGCTCGGCCACCGACCAGGCCTGGAAGGGACAGCCGGTGGCCCGGTGCGGCGGGTCGCCGTCGGCGGTCTCCGAGATCGAGCCGAGCCCGTGCTCGGACAGGTGGGCCTCGGCGTCGGCGAGCAGGTCCTCGCCGCTTGCGCCGACCCGGCGCAGGGCGGTCACCCACGGCCCGGTCAGCCACGGCCAGACGGTTCCGGTGTGGTACGCGGTGTCCCGCTCGGCCGGTGTGCCGCGATGCCGTCCGGAGTACCCGCGCTCGCCCGGCGCCAGGCTGCGCGGCCCGAGCGGGGTGAGCAGCACGGCGCCGAGCCGGTCGAGGACGGCCCGGTCCGGGCGGGCCGGGGCGTGCGGCAGCGACCAGGCGAGCAACTGGTTGGGGCGCAGCACCGGGTCGGCGCCCTCGGCCCCGCCGACCACGTCGTGCAGCAGGCCGCCGGGCGCCGGATAGCGCCTGCCGAACCCCTCCCGGGCCTGCGGGCAGGCGCGTTCGGCGGGGCCGGGCGGGATCCCGGTACGGGCGGACAGCTCCATCACCGTCGCCAGCCCGTTGATCCACAGTGCGTTCACCTCGACCGGCTTGCCGGCGCGGGCGGTCACCGGAACCCCGTCGACGCGGGCGTCCATCCAGGTCAGAGCCGCTCCCGGCGCACCCGCCCGGAGCAGCCCGTCGGCCGGGTCGGCGCGGATCCCGTACCGCGTGCCGGACAGGTGGTGGGTGACCACGTCACGCAGCAGCGGCAGCAGCTCGGCGGCCAGGTCGTCGTCGCCGGCGACCGCCACGTGCCGGCCGATCGCGTGCAGGAACCACAGCGTGCCGTCGACGGTGTTGTACTCGACGGCGCCGGTGTCCGCGGTGTTCGCCAGCATCCCCTCGGACAGCGTGCCGGCGTAGGCGCGGAGCAGCTCCCGCCCCTCGGCGGCCCGGTTGGTGGACAGGAACAGCCCCTCGTAGGCGATCATCGTGTCCCGTGACCACGACCCGAACCACGGGTAGCCGGCCACCACGTCCGGCCCGGTGCCGGTGCGCACCACGAACGCGTCGGCGGCCAGCGCCAGCGTCGCCTGGGTCTCGTCGGCGGGCGCGGCAGCGGCCACGACCTCCCGGTTGCGCAGCCGCGCGGCCGTCACGGACCGGCCGGCCGCCGGCGGCGGGTCGTCCAGCCCGCCCGCCCACGCCGACACCTCCGCGATCTCGCCGGGACGGCCCAGATCGGCGTGGAAGCTCCCCGCGTACCACAGATCCTCGGCAGGGTTGAGGCCCCGCTCGTCCTCCGCCCGGTGCCGGACGCCGCGGAACCACTCGCCGCCCGGGGTGAAGCCCGGCCCGCTGATCCGGTAGGCGCCCTCGACCACGCAGCCGTCCGCCGTCGCGGCGACCGCCGGGGGCGGGCCCTCCGCGGTCCGCTCGCCGTGCACGTCCCGCCAGGTGCAGAGAGCCTCCAGGGTGAGCCGGACCGGGCCGCCGGCGACCAGGCGGTGCACGATCGCGATCGCGGGCCGGCCGGGCACGGCGGCGATCTCCCGCTCCACCACCACGTCGCCGAGCCGCCACCGCCACCGCGGCACCCCGTCGATCAGCGTGAACCCGGCGAGCAGCCGGTGCCCGGCCGGAGCGACCGCGCCGTCCGACCACTCGTGCACGCCGAGCCGGACGACCGCGCCGGACGGCAGGGTGACGACCGGATCGAGGGCGGCCAGGCCCAGACGGCGCGACGCCGGAGTGTCTCCCGCGACGATCAGCAGGCCGTGGTAGCGCCGGGTACGCAGACCGCTGACCGTTCCCATGGCATACCCACCGGCTCCATCGGGTACCAGCCACTCCCGTGTGGAGCCCTCAGCGAGGCGGGCACAGACCTGAGGACCGAAGCTGATCGGGCGGGCCGTAGGCACGGGACAAACCCCTAACCGGTCGGAGCCTTACACGCTTGACACATCGGCGTGACAGTCTTCAGTGTGATCGACTCCGGGATGGTGGGGGTGAGAACGGACGTGTCGGAACGCGTACGCCTGGCGCAGGCCGATTCCGGTGAGCAGCCTTGGCGGGCGTGGGGTCCGTACCTGGCGGAGCGTGCCTGGGGGACCGTCCGGGAGGACTACAGCGAGCACGGCACGGCCTGGGACTACTTCCCGCACGATCACGCGCGCTCCCGGGCGTACCGCTGGAACGAGGACGGCATGGCCGGCCTCTGCGACGACCGGCAGACGTTCGCCTTCGCGCTCGCCCTCTGGAACGGCAGGGACCCGATCCTCAAGGAGCGGATGTTCGGCCTCGGCGGCGACGGCGGCAACCACGGCGAGGACGCCAAGGACTACTGGTGGTATCAGGACTCCACGCCCACCCACTCGTGGATGCGCTGGCGGTACCACTACCCGCAGGCCGCGTTCCCCTACGACGAACTGGTCCGGGTCAACGGCGCCCGCACCCGCAACGAGGCGGAGTACGAGCTGGTCGACACCGGCATCTTCGACTCCGACCGGTTCTGGGCGGTCACCGTCGACTACGCCAAGGCGGGCCCCGCCGACGTCTGCATCGCGATCACCGTCAGCAACCGCGGGCCCGACCCGGCGATCCTGCACGTGCTGCCCACCCTGTGGTTCCGCAACACCTGGTCGTGGGGGCTGCCCGGGCGGCAGACACCGGCCATCACCGGCACACCCGGGCGGCTCCAGGGGCAGCACCGGTCGCTCGGCCACATCACCCTCGACGCCCACGGCGCGCCGGTCGCGCTGATGTGCGACAACGAGACGAACTCGCAGCGCCTGTGGGGGCTGCCGGGGCGCAGTCCATACCCGAAGGACGGCATCAACGACCACCTGATCCACCACACGCCGACGGTCAACCCGGACGGCGTCGGCACCAAGGGGGCGCTGCACTACCGGCTGTGGATGGGGGCGGGCGAGACCCGTACCCTCCGGCTGCGGCTGACCCAGAGCGAGCGCCCGTTGCCGCCCGCGGACCTGGGGGACGGCTGGGCCGCGGTGATGGCCGCGCGCAGCGCCGAGGCCGACGAGTTCTTCGCCGAGGTGCTGCCGGAGACGGCGACCGCCGCCGAGAGGGACGTCGCCCGCCAGGCCGTCGCCGGTCTCATGTGGGGCAAGCAGTTCTACCACTTCGACGTGAAGCAGTGGTTGCACGGCGACCCCGGCAACGCGCCGCCGCCACCGGGCCGGCGCTACGGGCGCAACCACAACTGGTGGCACATGAACAGCTTCGACGTGATCAGCATGCCCGATCCGTGGGAGTACCCCTGGTATGCCGCGTGGGACCTGGCCTTCCACTGCGTCAGCATCGCGCGCGTCGATCCCGGCTTCGCGAAGTCCCAGCTCCTGCTGCTTCTCCGCGAGTGGTACATGCACCCCAACGGGCAGATCCCGGCGTACGAGTGGTCGTTCTCCGACGTCAACCCGCCCGTACACGCGTGGGCGGCGCTGCAGGTGTTCAAGATCGACGGCGGTCGTGACTTCGACTTCCTGTCCCGGGTGATGCACAAGCTGCTGCTCAACTTCACCTGGTGGGTCAACCGCAAGGACGTCGGCGGCAACAACGTCTTCGAGGGCGGCTTCCTCGGCCTGGACAACGTCGGCCCGTTCGACAGGTCGGCGGCGCTGCCGGTCGCCGGTGTGCTCGAACAGTCCGACGGCACCGGCTGGATGGCCATGTACGCGCTGAACCTGCTCGACATGGCGATCCTGCTGGCGCTGCACGACCGGGCGTACGAGGACATGGCCACCAAGTTCTTCGAGCACTTCACGTACATCGCGGAGGCCGCCTACCGGCAGGGGCTGTGGGACGAGGAGGACAGCTTCTTCTACGACGTGCTGCGCCTGCCCGACGGCCACCGGGTGCCGCTCAAGGCACGCTCCATCGTGGGCCTGCTGCCGCTCGCCGCCACCACCCGGCTCACCGCGGACACCCTCAACCGGCTGCCCGAGATCAGCGCCCGGGTCCGCTGGATGCTGCACCACCGCGGCGAGTTCGGCGACGTGATCAGCGCGCGGCGGCTCGGCGGCGCCGACCGGCGCCGGCAGCGCCTCCTCAGCATGGTGGGCCAGGACCAGCTGTTGCGGATCCTGGCCCGGCTGCTCGACCCGGAGGAGTTCCTCTCGCCGTACGGGCTGCGCACCCTGTCCCGCGCGCACCTGGAGAAACCGTTCACCGTGACCCTCGGCGGCTCGCACTTCACCGTCGGCTACGAGGCGGCCGAGAGCACCAGCGGCCTGTTCGGCGGCAACTCCAACTGGCGCGGCCCGGTCTGGATGCCGGTCAACTATCTGCTGGTCCAGGCGCTCCGGGAGTACGCCGAGTTCTACGGCGACGACCTGAAGGCCGAGTACCCCACCGGTTCGCAGAGCAAGGCCGGGCTCACCGAGATCGCCGACGACCTGTCGCGCCGGCTGATCGCCCTGTTCGTGCCCGACCCGGAGACCGGACGGCGGCCCATCTACGGCGCCACCGACCTGTTCCAGAACCACCCCGACTGGAAGGACCTGATCGTCTTCCCGGAGTACTTCAACGGCGACAACGGGGCCGGGCTCGGGGCGTGGCACCAGACCGGGTGGACCGCGCTGGTCATCGACCTCGTCTTCAACCTCCGCCGGCACCCCGGGATGTGAAGATCGGCATTTGTCGCTAAAGTGGCCCACTCGGACGCCCGGCCCGTGCCGGGTCTCAACGGGGAGGCAACTGTGAAGAAGCTTTTGGTGCTCGTCGCTGCCGGGGTGCTGGCGGCCGGCGGCTGCGCCGGCTCGACGGAGGGCGGCTCCACCACCGGCGGCAGCGCGCCGGCCGCGGCCGAGAAGCAGAAGGACGCGACCGCCGCCCTCGCCGCGGCCACCGCCGAGCTGCAGAAGGACTCCTACAAGACCACTGTCGGCCTCGGCGCCCAGGGCACGATGACCGGCATCGCCGACCCGAAGAGCAAGAACGCCGAGTTCGTCCTGGAGAGCACCTCGGCCGGCGCCGAGGGCACCACCACGCTGCGCGTCGTCGACGGCGTCACCTACGTCAAGATCGCGCTGAAGGAGTCGGGCGGGCTGCCCGGTTTCGACGGCAAGAAGTGGCGCAAGCTCGACAGCTCCGGGCAGCTCGGCACCCTCGGCAACTTCGACGCCACCCAGATGGCGAAGAGCCTGGAGTCCGCGGCCGAGGTGGCGTGGGTCGACGACGACACCGTCAAGGGCACCATCGACCTGACGAAATCGGCCAAGCAGCTGGGCATCGGCACGGAGGCGCTCGGCAAGATGGCCACCACGAAACTGCCGTTCCAGGCCGACATCGAGGACGGCCGCCTGGTCGCCTACAAGTTCACGATGCCGGCGGTCGGGTCGGAGCCGGCCTACGAGTTCGACATGAAGTACTCCGACTTCGGCACCCCGGTCGACCTGAAGGCCCCCGCCGCCAAGGACATCATGTCCTCCTGACCGCACCCGTCGTGCACGTGCCGGCCCGGCACGTGCACGATCGCGGCCGTCAGTGGGCTCGGTTGACGATCACCTCGGCCACGTGGCGCAGCTGCTCGTGGTCGGGGTGGAAACCGACGGCGATGTCCGGGTGCAGGCCCGCTCTGGCCTGCTCCAGGAGCATCGCGGTGACCTGCTCGACGCTTTCTCCGGCATAGTGCTGCTCGACCTTGACGGTCGCGGCCTGAAGCGCGGAACTGAGCTGGTCCTCCAACGGCCCGCGAAGCTTCTGCTCGACCGGGGTCAGCGTCCGCGGGTCCAGGGTGATGTGTGGCTCGGCCAAGGTTGTCCTCCGGAGGTCAGCGACGCCAGCCGGATACCCGTATCCCTCGCGACCATAAACCCGCCGGGCCCCACTCCGCCGGGCTTTCCCTCCACGGAGCAGCCGCGGGGCCGTACCGGAAATGGGTCGGTGGTCCAAGGTGAGGCTCTCGATCACCTTGGACCACCGACACTGTCTCGCTACCCCGGAATCGCCGGGCTAACCACATCGGTGAGAAGTGGCGGGAGGAGTTCTTGGAGGATCTCCACGCCGTCGCGGCTCAGCACCGACTCCGGGTGGAACTGGACGCCGGCGAAACCGGGGCCGCGGAGGGCGTGGACGGTGTCGTCGGACGGGTCGACGGCGAGGGTGACCGGGCCGTAGGGGGTGGCCGCCACGCTCTGCCGGGCGACCGCCGAGAAGCTGGAGTAGAAGCCGACCCGCCGCGGCGTGCCGAAGAGGTCGATGTCGCGGGCCAGGCCCTGATACGGCGAGTCCCGGCGGCGCAGCGGCAGGCCCAGCAGGGAGGCGAGGATCTGCTGGCCCAGGCAGACCGCGAAGAGGGGCCGTCCGGCCGCCAGCACCGCGGTGACGAGCCCGTTCAGCGCCGTCATCTTCGGGTCGCCGGGGTCCGACGGGTCGCCGGGGCCCGGGCCGAACACCGCCAGATCGGCCGCGTCGAGCAGGGACCCGGCGGTGACCGACCGCCACGGCCGCACGGTCACCGCCAGGCCGAGAGCCTTCAACTGGTGGGCCAGCATGGCGGTGAAGGTGTCCTCGGCGTCGACGATCACGGCGCGCCGGCCCGCCAGCGACGGGACCGTCAGGGCGCCGGGGGCACGCGAGTCGAGCCAGAAGCGGGCCAGGTCGTCGTTGCGGGCGGCGAGCAGGCGCTGGACCGCCGGGGACTGTGCGGTCGCCCGTACCGCCGCGGGGTGGGAAGGAACCGCGCCGAGCGCGGACAGCAGGCCGGCCGCCTTGGTGTGGGTCTCGGCCACCTCGCCCGCGGGGGTGGAATGGCGGACCAGCGTGGCGCCGACCGGCACCCGCAGCAGGCCGTCGGGGGTGATCTCGGCGGTACGGATCAGGATCGGCGCGTCGAGCGTCTGCCGGCCGGCCTCGTCGTGGTCGAGCAGCGCCAGGACCCCGGCGTAGTAGCGGCGGCCGCGGCGCTCGTGGCGGGCGATGACGCGGCAGGCGTTCTCGATGGGGCTGCCGGTGACGGTCGGGGCGAACATGGTCTCCCGCAGGACGCGGCGCACGTCGAGGGAGCCGCGCCCGGCCAGCAGGTATTCGGTGTGGGTGAGGCGGGCCATCTCCTTGAGGTACGGCCCGGCGACCTGCCCGCCGTGCTCGGCGACGCGGGCCATCATCTTGAGTTCCTCGTCGAGGACCATGTACAGCTCCTCGATCTCCTTGGGGTCACGCAGGAAGTCGAGGATGTCGCCGGATCCGTGCCGGAACGTGCCGCTGATCGGGTTCATCATGACGATGCCGTCGAGGACGCTGACGTGCCGTTCGGGGGTGGCGCCGATCAGGATCCGGTTGCCGGTGTCGACCAGGAACGTCCAGTAGGTGCCCTGTTCACCGTGCAGCAGCCGGCCGAACGCGGCCCGCGGGTCGCCCTCGAAGCGGGCCTGATAGGTGCGGTGGACGACGAAGTTGGCGCCTTCGCCGTGCCCGATCTCGTCGCGCAGCACATCCTCGACGACCGCGGCGTACTCCTGGTCGGACAGATCGAAACCGCCGTCACGCAGGGCGATCTCGCCTGGCGGGAAGTTCGACAACGGCTCGGTGTGGCGTGCCCTGACCAGCAGACATTCGAGCGGCGTGCCGTCGTCGACGCACTCGAAGCCACGCTCAGTGATCTGCCGGTAGGGGATGACGGCGAGCACCGGCGTGCCGGGCGTCATCGGGATGTCGTCGAGTGCCGCCACGGTGACGACGTCGCCGGTGAGGACGTCGACGTGGTCGGCGCCGTCGCGGTGCAGCAGTGCGTAGGGCATGGTCCCTCGTTTCGGTGAGGGCCACCGGGCCGAGATCCGGCCACGAAAAAGGCCGCCTCAGCGAGGCGGCCGCGGGATGCGCGGGAGATGGCCGCCGGTCAGGCGGGCCACCACATGGTCAACTGTGCGCGCATGGCGGCAAGCTTACGGTCGGGCGGCCGGTCGCGCCAGACCCCTTCAGAGGTACGGGCTACGCGTACCCCGTGGTCGAAAGAGGCCCGGCGGACCGTCCGTCATGCGGCGAAGGCCAGCCGGATCGCGTCGCGGGCCCAGCGCATCCGCCCGATCGCACAGTCGGGGTGCTCCCCGAACTCCTGGGCGACCAGTTCCGCGCATCCGTTCTCGCCGATCCGGTGCACGACGTCCGTGACCGCGTCCCGGATCGACTCCGCCGTGGGCGCCCAGGAGCGCTGCAGGTCGGAGGCGAAGAGGGCTTCGCAGCGGATGTCGTCGATCGTGGCGTTCATCGGTTCCTCCCAACCGTGGTGGTGCGCTGTGTGGTCTGGCTCTCAGCACACCGTCCGCCGGCTGCAGACCGGGCGCACGCCGGTTGCGGCCCGGTTGCGGAGCAGATTTACAAAGATCACCCGACATCACCGTGTTCGCCGGTATATGGTCCGAACAACAGTGCAACGGATCGGGGGAAGCCGCGTGACTACCGTCCTGGTGGCTGACGACGACGCCGACATCCGCGACCTGGTGGCCTTCAAGCTGGAGCAGGCGGGCCTGGAGGTTCTCGCGGTCGGTGACGGTCAGGCCGCGGTGGACACGGCGCGCGCCCGGCTGCCGACGCTGGCGGTGCTGGACGTCTCGATGCCCGGGCTCTCCGGCATCGACGTGTGCCGGATGCTGCGGGCCGATCCGTCCACCGCCGGCATGCTGATCATCATGCTCACCGCCCGCGTCCAGGAGCAGGACGTCGAGGGCGGGTTCAGCGCGGGCGCGGACGACTACGTGACGAAACCGTTCAGCCCGCGCGAGCTGGTGTCCCGGATCCAGGCACTGCTCACACGGGCGCGAACGTAACGTCCTCAGTTCGCTGCTTCGACCAGTTTGTCCAGGTCGCCGGCGTTCAGCGGGCTGCCCGGGAAGGCGGCCATCCGGCTCAGCGGCAGACTGCCCAGCATCATCAGCATCTCCGGGTTGGCGGTCATCGCCGACATCAGCCCGCCCCCGGCCTGCTCGCTCGCGGCCGCCGCGAACGCCGCGCCCAGCACCTCGGCGCCGCGCGGATCGGCGAACCACTCGCCCACACTCGACTCGGTGGTCAGCGGCACCCGCGCCGGGTCGCCGGCCACGTGCACGGTCACCGACGCGCGCACGTCCCGCGACGACGAGCCGACCTCGATCAGGTATTCGCCGTCCTCGACGATCCACCGGCCGAGCCGGGTGTCCCAGTAGGCGAGGTCCTCGCGCTCGACGGTCAGCCGCACCTCGGCGGTGTCGCCGGCGCCGATCTCGACACTGGCGAACGCCTTCAGCTCGCGCGGGGCACGGCGCACCGCCGAGCCGGGCAGGCTCACATACACCTGCACCACCTCGCGGCCGTCACGCCCGCCGGTGTTGGTCACCGGGACGCGCACCTCGACACCGGCGGCGGTCGCCGACGCGCGGGCCGCGCCGTAGCCGAACGTGGTGTACGACAGCCCGAAGCCGAACGGGTACGCCACCTCCTGCCCGCGCGCGTCGAACCCGCGGTAGCCGACGTGCAGGCCCTCGCCGTACCGGACGTGGCCGTGCTCGCCGGGGAAGTCGAGGTAGGACGGGTGGTCGGCGAGCCGCACCGGGATGGTCTCGGCGAGCCGCCCGGACGGGTTGACCCGACCGAACAGCACGTCGGCCAGCGCGCTGCCGCCGGCCTGCCCGAGCAGCCAGCCCTCGACCAGGGCGGGAACGTGCTCGTCCCACGGCCGGGTGGCGAGGACCGCGCCGTTGGAGAGCACCACGATCGTGTCCGGATTGGCGGCGGCGACCCGCTCGATCAGCGCGACCTGCGGGGCGGGCAGGTCGATCGACTCCCGGTCGGCGCCCTCGGTCTCGTGCACGCTGCCGACGAAGACGATCGCCACGTCCGCGCTCCGGGCGGTCGCCACCGCCTCGGCCAGCAGCGCCTCGTCGGCCTCGCCCTTGACGGTGTAACCGGGCGCGAACGTGACGGCCGCCGACGTCGACGCGGTGATCTCGGTGAGCGCGTCGTCGAGCCTCGTCGGGGTGATCTGCGAACTGCCGCCACCCTGGTATCGGGGGGTGCGGGCGAACTCGCCGAGCACCGCGACGGTCTTCTCGCCCGGTGCGAGCGGCAGCAGGCCGTCGTCGTTCTTCAGCAGGACGATCGCCCGGGCGGCGATCTCCCGGGCGAGCGCGTGGTGGGCGTCCGCGTCGTAGCTCCCGGCGGGCCGCTTCCCGGCCTTCTCCACCAGCGTGCGTACGAGCTCCGCGCTCCGCTCCAGCAGCGCCGGGTCGAGCCGTCCCGACGCCACGGCGTCCACCAGCGCGGCGTCGCCGGTCGCGTCCGGCCCCGGCATGGTCAGGTCGAGCCCGGCCGCGACCGACGCGACCCGGTCGACCACGGCGCCCCAGTCCGAGACGACCAGCCCCTCGAACCCCCACTCGCCGCGCAGCACCTGGGTGAGCAGCCAGTGGTGCTCGCTCGCGTAGATCCCGTTGACCCGGTTGTAGGCGCACATCACGGTCCACGGCTGGGCCCGGGTCACCACCTTGTGGAACGCCCGCAGGTACATCTCCCGCAGGGTGCGCTCGTCGACGTCGGCGCTGATCCGCATCCGGTCGGTCTCCTGGCTGTTGACCGCGAAATGCTTGAGCGACGCGCCGACCCCCTTGCTCTGCAGGCCCTGCACCCAGGCGGTGGCGAGCACCCCGGTGAGGATCGGGTCCTCGGAGAAGTACTCGAAGTTGCGGCCTCCGAGCGGGCTGCGCTTGAGGTTGACGCCGGGTCCGAGCAGCACCGCCACGTCCTGCGCGCGGCACTCGTCGCCGAGCGCCTCACCCATCCGCCGCAGCAGCTCCGGGTCCCACGTGGAGGCGCCGGCCACGGCCGGCGGGAAGCAGGTGGCGGGCACGCCGGCCAGCACGTCCTCGCTGGAGGCCTGCATCCGGACCCCGTGCGGGCCGTCGGTGACGGTGACCGAGGAGATGCCCGCGGACTCGACGCCCTCGGTGTGCCAGAAGTCCTTGCCACTGGTGATCGCGGCCTGTTCCGAGGTGCTGAGTCCCATCGGTCCCGTCCTTACTGAGCATCCACTACCTAGTACCTACTAGGTATTAACTCCTCAGAAACATAGCCAGGTCAGAAGTGGTGTGGCAAGGGTCTGCTGGTAGGAAAGAGCTGTGCAGACCTCCCCACCGTTCCGCCGCGACCGCGCCCGGTTGCCCGCCGCCGAGCGCCGCCGGCAGATCCTCGAGATGACCACGAAACTGATCGCCGAGCGGGGCTTCTGGGGTCTGTCGATGCAGGACGTCGCCGACGGATGCGGGCTGACCGTGCCCGGCATGCTGCACCACGTCGGCTCCAAGGACAGCCTGCTCGTCGCCGTCCTGGAGTACCGCGACGAGCAGGACGCCCGCTCGCTCGCCGAGAAACTGGGCCGCCCCGCCCACCAGCTCTGGGCCGACGGCCGGATCACCCTCGCCGAGGTGTGCGACGCCGTGGTCCGGCGCAACGCCGAGCAACCGGAGATCGTCCGGCTCTTCGCGGTGCTGGAGGCCGAGTCGCTGGCCCCCGGCCACCCGGCGCACACCTACTTCAAGACCCGCCAGCGGCGCACCCTGGAGGAGTTCGCCGCCCTCGCCGACGGCGTCGTGGACGACCCCCGCGAGCTGGCCGCCCAGGTCGTCGCCATGATGGACGGCCTCCAGATCCAGTGGCTGCGCGAGCCGGAGACCGTCGACCTGGTGAAAGCCTGGCAGGCGGCGGCCCGGCGACTCTTCTAAGCCTTCGGGTCGGGGGCGCCCAGCCAGCCGCGGACCTCGGCGCACTCCTCGTCGGTGAGGGCGATCGCGGCCGCGTCCGCCCTGTTCAGCACATTGTCGGCGAACGCCGTGGCGATCTCCTCGGCATCCGGCGGCGGCTGCCGGTAGAGCGGCGCCCCACCGAACGCGGTGCCCCGGGTGACGAACGCGATCGCCGACCGGCTCACATCCACCCCCTGCTCGGCCAGCAGGTCACGGGCCCAGCGGGTGGCCTCGGTCAGGTTGAAGTGGTGCGACGACGCATACTCGGCGAGCGCCCGGTAGACCGGCGGCCACATCTCCCGGGGCAGCCGCGGCAGGCCGAGCGGAGCACTGAGCCGCACCACCGACTCCGGCGCGGGGCCGGCCGTCCCGGTCGACTCCGGCGGGCCGTGCCGGCTGTCGTCCCAGACGAAATGATTCGAGAACTTGGCGTACGGCAAGCGCAGGCTCTCCAGCGCGCGGACGAACCCGCCGAAGCCGAACCAGTTCGTCGAGTCGACCCCGGTGCCCAGCTGCCGGCGCAGGTCGTGGGCGAGCGAGGCCAGGTTGAGCGGGCCGGGCGCCGCGGTGAACCGCCACGTCACCAGGTCACGGAACTGCTCGTAGGACGCCTCGGACTCCGGCTCCCCCGGCCCCGCGACCGGCACCTCCTCGCTCTCCACCGGCTCGCCCTGCACCAGCTCCAGCAGCTCCTGGCTGGTGATCAACCGGTCCGCGATCGAGGTGAACGCCAGCGCCGCGTCGGCCGGGGACACGATCGTGGTCCGCCGGTCCGAGCGCCGCAACCGCACCAGCAGCGGCGTCATGTCCGAGTCGCCTGACGCGATCACGAACTCGTCATACGTCACCGGGTCGGCCAGCGCGTCCACCGCGTCGACCACCATCCGGATGTCCGCCGCGTTCTTCGTGTGCGTCAGCCGCGGGCAGTCGATCACCTCGAAGCCCGCGTTCACGAAGAACGGCCGGAACCGCGAGTAGTAGAGCCGCTGCAGGCCGGAGGCCGGATCGGGGTGCGGCACCCAGCCGCCCGGATTCATGTAGCACCGCAGGATCAGCCAGCGCCGGGGCCCCTCCACCGTCAGCGAGGTGGTCAGCCGGGAGAGCCAGGCGCCCGGCTCCTCGGCGAACTGGATGGCGACATCCGGGTCCTGCCTGATCAGCGCGCTGAACACGTTGTCGAAGTCCAGGTACAGCGCGGCACGTACGCGGTCCATGACCGAAACCTACCCCGCGTCGCACACGGTGGGCGGTCGGCCCGCGCCGAAAGCCGGTTGACTCGGCGACACCGCCGGACGATCGGAGCCCCGCCGTTGCGCCTCAACCAGGTCCTCGACGTGATCGACAAGCTTCTGCGCGGCTGTGCCCACCCGGAGATCGAGGCGGTCGAACGCTTCGGCACGGACGGCGCCCCCGGCGGGCCGTCACCGGCGGGACTGCGGATCCGGTACGTCAACGGCGCTCTCGCGTACCTCTGGGGCGCGATCTGGCCGCAAGAGACCGACCTGCCGGCGCCGGACCGCCTGCCGCCACCCCTCGGCAACCGGCCGGACCGCGCCGCGGTGCTGGTCGTGCTGCTGCTGGACGCCGTCCGCCCGCCGGAGTTCCGCTCCTGGCAACTGGTCGCCCTGCCCGACCTGGGACCCACCGGGCAGCGCGGCAAGGTGCCCCGCGGCCTGCGGATCGTCGGCGCCGACGGCACGTCGCTGCTGCTGCGCGCCACCGCCGCAGGCGGGCCGGACCGCGACCCGGCGGACGAGCCCTACCCGGCCTGGATCGTCCCGGCGAACCTCGGCGCACGCCTCGGCTGACATCTCCGCGAACCTGTCCGCGGGCTTCTCTTCGGGCGTCTCCCTCGCGGCGTCTCTCAGCGGACGGTGAACACCGGGCCGCGCGGGGTGAACGGGAGGCGGGCGCCGCGCGGCACGAGGTAGGCGTGCGGGCGCCGGATCCGCAGCACGTCGCACTCGCCGTCGGTGATCACCAGGATCGGGCCGCCCGGCGGGAAGTCGTCGGCGCGTTCCAGCAGGTCGATCGCGGGCTGCAGGACGGTGCCGCCGCGGCCGCGCACCCGGACCCGGCCGGCGATCCCGTCCACCGGCAGGTAACCGGCGTCGTAGGCGGCCGCGTCGCAGAACACCACCCGCGCGGCCGGCACGTCCCGGGCCGTCGCGTAGGACGCTATCGCGCCGAGCGCCTTGCCCATCAGCACCGTGCCCATCGAGCCGGACGTGTCCACCACCACACCGAACGTGCTGCGCCGGACCGCCTCCTCCGGCCGGTGCCGCCCGGGACGCGGAATGTCCGGGGTGGCGGCCTGGCGGCGCGAGGGCCGGGCGTACGTCCGGACCGGCTCGACCAGCGGCACGAACTCCTCGAACCACCGGGCCAGCCGCACGTCCCACGGCACCGGCGGCTGCTCCAGAACCCGGATCTCGGCGACCAGCCCGGCCGGCAGCAGGCCCCGCCCACTGCTCTGGTGATAGGCGAAACCGGTCAGCAGAGCCCGGCGGCAGTACTCGTCGAGGTCCACGCCGCCGCCCCGCCGCCCGGCCCACGGCAGCGGGGCGCCGAGCATGTCCCCGGCCCCCTGACCGCGCAGCGTCGACAGCTTCCGCATCCGGCGCAGGTCACCGGCGATCCGGTCGTACACCTGCTCGGCCGACGAGCCGGCGAACGCGGGATCGTGCAGCACCCCGTCCGGCAGCACGCCGACCCCCATCTCCACCAGCCAGCCGTTGATCACGAAGTCGCAGGCGACGTTCCACAGGTACGGGTCCCGGCCGCCGCCCCGGTCGGCGTGCCGCAGCGCCACGTGCAGCAGCTCGTGGGCCAGCACGAACCGCCACTCCTCCTCGCTCAGCGTCCGCCACGGGTTCACGTAGATCTCGCCGGCCTCCGCCGACACCGCCGCGATCGAGATGCCCCACGCCCGGGCCAGCGGCCCCTCGGCGACCAGGGTGAACCCGGCCGCCACCCCGCCGAGCAGCGGGTACGACCCGAGGAACCAGCCCATCGCCCGATCCCACGGCTCCCGTCGGGTGGCCCGGCCGGTCACCGACTCACGGGCGCCGCCGGCCACCTCGACCCCGGCCACCGCGGCCGCCGACAGGCCCAGCGCGAACCGCTCCGGCCAGCGCGGCTCGGCGCCCGGCCGGCACCGGAACGGGGTCAGGTCCAGGTCGGGCGCGGCGGCCAGCTCCGGCGGCACGCCCCGCCGGCGCCACCGGGCCGCCAGCTCGTCCTCCTCGGCCGTGGGCAGCAGGTCCGGCAGCGGATCCGGCTCCCGGCCCAGCTTCACCGCCCGCTGGAACCGGGCCACCGCGAGGCAGGCCGCCGCCCGGAAAGCGGCGTCGTCCTCCTCCTCGGCCCGCGGCGCGAGATGGTCGAAGCCCAGGTGCAGCAGGCAGTGCGCGAGCACCCAGCGCCACTCCTCCTTGTCCAGGCGGCGGGCCCGGCTCACCACGATCGAGCCGTCCGCCGACACCCGGGCCGGAGCGGGCAGCGGCGTCGTCACGAGCTCCACCGTCGCGTGCGGCCGTGGATAATCGAATTCGGTCATCGGCTCGAACAGCGGGTGCCCGGCCAGCTCACCCCACGCCTCCTGGACGGCCAGCGTGTTCGGGTCCGCCTCCACGCTCCGCTTCGGCTTGCGCGCCACGGCCGGCCTCAGGCCCGGGCCGCGACCAGGCGCGGCAGGTCACGGCTCACCTCGACGAGGAACCAGGCGGGCAGCACCGGGTTGCCGTCCGGATCCGGGGCGATCACCAGACGGCCGCACTCCAGCGACAGCTCGGCCAGCTCCACCAGCATCGCCTTGGCCCGGTGCGCGAACTGGCGCAGGTTCGCCGAGGCGTGCGTCTTGCCGGCCGGCAGGTCCTTGATCAGCCGGGCCCGGAACGCCTCGGCCAGGAAGTAGAGCAGGTCCCGGTCGTCCGGGCGGGACGGCCAGCCGGCGTCGCCACGGACGATCGCGTCCAGCCCGTACCGATGCCTGACGATCTTGACGTAGCCGCCGAAGGCGGTCGCGTGCGCCGGGCTGAGCGTGCCCGCCGCCAGCAGGCCCAGCGTCTCCTCGCTGATGTCGTCGCCGTAGGAACGCAGCGCGTCGGAGAGCATGTGCCAGCTGCGCGGGGTGGAGAATGCCTCCTCCACCTTGGGCGGCGCCGACCACAGGTGATCCGGGCGCTCGGTGAGGTAGCCGGTCACCCAGTGGTGGATGCCGGCGTCGCCCGCCCAGGCCGACCAGTCCGCCCAGGACGCCCGCAGGTGCACGTGGATCAGCCGGTTGACCAGCGCCGAGGCCATCGGGCGGGCGAGCGCGTTGTCGCTGGTCCGGTTGCCGGCGCCGATCACGATCGACCCGGCCGGCAGCTCGTAGGCGCCGATCCGGCGGTCCAGGATCAGCGAGTAGAACGCCTTCTGCACCTCCGGGCTCGACGAGTTCAGCTCGTCCAGGAACAGGCAGTACGGCTCGTCGCGCGCGATCGACTCCGGCGGCGCGAACCGGCTGCGGCCGTCGTGCAGCTCCGGCACCCCGATCAGGTCCTCGGCGGCCAGCTGGGTGCCGACCAGGGTGACGCACTCCAGCCCCAGCGAGGCGGCGAAGTCACGGACCAGCGAGCTCTTGCCGATCCCGGGAGCGCCCCACAGGAACACCGGCCGGGCCACCGCGACATGCAGGAGCAGGTCGGGCAGCTGCGCCGGGGTCACCGTGATCGCGGAGTGCATGCGGGCCAGTGTGACCTCTCCGTCGATCAGCGTGCATCTGTATTACTCGCCGGACATCGAGGCCCCGATGCCGTTGCCGGTCGACAGGTAGTCGGTGCCGGGCAGCCCGCCGGCGGCCGTCCGGGCGCCCTCGGCCACCGACGCGTCCTCGGAGCGGAACGGGAACGCGTCCACCTGCCAGCTGTTGTTGTTCGGCTTCGCCCCGGCCGACAGCGCCTGATCGCCACGGTCGTTGCCGGCCGCCGCGTTGTTGCGCAGCACCGCCGGCGCTGTCGTCATCGAGAAACCCAGCCCGGTGTTCGCGAAAGCGGTGTTGTTGGCCAGCTCGATCGCGGCCGTGTTGCCCTCGTCGACGAAACCGTGCCCGTCGTTGCCCCACGCGGCGTTGTGCCGGACCGTGTGCGCGGCTGCCGCCGCCGGACTGCCGCCACCCAGCGCGAACCCGTTGGCGCCGTTGCGGTACGACCAGTTGTGCTGCACGTCCACCCGGCTGCGGAACGAGCCCAGGTCGATGCCGTCCTGGCGGTTGCCCCACGCGCGGTTGCCGCGCACCACGTTGCCGTCGCCGTCACCGAACTGCACCGACAGCCCCGAACCCTGGTTGGCGTAGAAGTCGCTGTCCAGCACCTGATTGGCCGCGGTGCCGGCGTCGCGCAGCATCAGCCCCACCCCCGCGTTGTCGTGCACGGTCAGCCGCTGGAACGTGTTGTTCGTACAGGCCAGGCAGGTCCAGGTGGCGTTGCGGGCGCCGGTGACCTCCAGATCCCGCACCGTCCAGAACGACGCCTTCTGAGTGATCGCCCACTGGTCCGCGGGGATCGCCGAGGCGTCGATGATGGCGCGCTCGGAGCCGTACCCACTGATCGTGATCGGCTTTTCCGCGGTGCCGCTCGTGGTGATCGAAATCGGACCGGCCGGGCGGTAGGTGCCGGCGCGTAAGGCGATCGTCTGCCCCGGCTTCACCACCGCGACGGCCTTGGCCACCGACGCGTACGGCCGGGCCTGCGTGCCGTCCCCGTCGTCCGAACCACCCGGCGCCACGAAGATGTCCGTCGTGCCGGCCCTCGGGGCCACCGGCGCCTTGCTCACGGCGCCGGCGGTCGGCGTGGGCGCGGCCGCCGACGGCAGCGCCGGCGGAGTCGTCGCGGCAGCCGGCGGGGGAGCGGCGGCCCGCGGCGTGTCCGGCTCGTTCACCACCGCGAACGTCAACCCGCCGCCCACCGCCACGGTCGCCGCCGCCACCGCCGCGACCAGCGTCTTGTGCTGCGCCACGTGAACGGCCAGCGAGGCGGTCGTGATCAGCGGCGGAGCGGTCGCCCCGGCCTGGAACGCCGCCTGGATGCCGGCCCACAGCGCCACCGGCACCGGCAGCGCGGCCATCCCCAGCAGCAGCCGCTCCGGCGACACCATCCCGGCCTGGTGGAAGTGGCACTTCGGGCAGGCCCGCACATGCCGGGCCAGCCGCTTGCGCCACACCGAGTCGACGGTCCCGTCCCAGAACCGGATCGTGCTCGACAGCTCCGGGCAGATCGGCTTCGCCCGCAACGCCCGTACCACCCCGCGGGAGAGCTCCAGCTGCGCCTTCATCCGCTGCACCTTGACCGCGGCGTGCTTCGGCTTCACCTCCAGCGCCGCCGCCAGCTCGGCTCGGGTCAGATCGCCGCGCGCCTCCTGCCACCAGAGGCCCAGCAGCTCCCGGTCACCGTCCTCCAGCCAGCGGGTAGCCTCGGCCAGCTCCCGCCGCTGATCGGCGACGACCAGCTCGGCGGTGGTCCGCTCGGCGAAATCGCCGCCCGGGTCCGGCACGTCCACCGGCTCCGGCAGGTGACGCATCAGGGTCATCTTCCGGGTACGCATGTGCATCTGGACCCGGCGGTACGCGATCGCCACCAGCCACGACCGGAACCGCTCCGGGTCACGCAGCCCGCCCAGCGCGTTGATCGCCTGGAGCATGGTGTCCTGCACCAGATCGTCGACATCCGGATGCCCGTGCAGCGCGCGGCCGATGATGTTGTAGATCAGCGACAGGTGGCCGGTGATCAGCTGATCCAGGGCGGGAACGCTCCCACGCTGCGCGTCGCGGACCAGGTCCGACACGCCCCGCGCCGCCGTGATCTGACTGTCCGTCACCGTCTCGCTTCCTTCGTCGAAATGGCCACGCTCGACCGGCAGATATCGAAGATAATGCGTGTTGTGTGCCCGCTAGCTGGGAGAATGTCCACTTACTTCTGATCGAGCCGTATCGTGGCACAGCTTTCGGAGACCTGTAAAGCGGCTCCCGGAGTCGCCCGGCGAGTTTTTGTTATCGCTCCCAAGGGTGTGCATCTACTCTCCGCCACCATCCGCCGAAGGCGGAATCCGCTGGAGAGGAGCGCTTCATGCCGCCGTCGCGCATCGCCCTTGTGTCGCCGCCCGCGCGTCGCCTTCATGTCGCTGCCCGCGGCCCGTCCGTGTGTCGCCTTGTTGCGGCGCCTGCGGCCCGTCCGTGTGTCGCCTTGTTGCGGCGCCTGCGGCCCGTCCGTGTGTCGCCCTGTTGCGGCGCCTGCGGCCGTCTGCCGGGTGGCCGTCGTCGGTGGTCGGACGGGATTGTCATACCCCGCGCATAGGCTGCGGGGGTGAGGAGGGAAGCGAGCATTCTCCACGTCGACCTCGACGCGATGTTCGCCGCGGTCGAGCAGCGCGACAAGCCGTCGCTGCGCGGCAAGCCGGTGATCGTCGGCGGTGTGGCCGGGCGTGGTGTGGTGTCCACGGCGTCGTATGAGGCGCGGGCTTTCGGCGCCCACTCGGCGATGCCGATGGCCCAGGCCCGTCGTCGCTGTCCGCCGAACACGGCTTTCCTGTCGCCACGGTTCCCGGCGTATCAGAAGACCAGCGCGGTCGTCATGGAGCTGCTGGCCGGGGTGTCGCCGCTGGTCGAGCAGGTCAGCATCGACGAGGCGTACATCGATCTGGCCCCCACCGGCACCGACCTGAGCGTCCCCGCGGTGACCGCGCTGGCTCTCCGGCTGAAAGCGGACATCGCCGCCGCCACCGGCGGGGTGACCGGCTCGATCGGGGCCGCCTCCAGCAAACTGCTCGCCAAGATCGGCTCCGACCTGCACAAGCCCGACGGCCTCACGATCGTCCCACCCGGCGACGAACTGCTGGTCCTGCACCCGCTGCCGGTCCGCCGCCTCGGCGGCGTCGGACCCGCCACCGAGCAGCGCCTGCACCGGTCCGGCATCCGCACGGTCGGCGACCTGGCCGCCGCCTCCTTGGAGGATCTGGTCGACTGGTTCGGCACCGCGCACGGCCACGGCCTGTTCCGCCTGGCCCGGGCCGACGACCCACGTCCGGTGGTCAGCTCCCGGGAGGCCAAGTCCGTCTCCGCCGAGGAGACCTTCGACATAGACGTCCGCGATCCGGCCCGCCTGACCCACGAGCTGGACCTGCTCTCCGCCCGGGTGGCCGGCCGTCTCCGCCGCAGCGGCCTGACCGGCCGCACCGTGAACATCAAGGTCCGTCACCCCGACTTCACCACGGTCACCCGAGCCGTGACCCGCGACCAGCCCACCGACGACGGCGCCCTGATCGCCCAGCTGGCCCGCCGCCTGCTGACCGAGGTCCCCACCGCGGGCGGTATCCGCCTCCTCGGCGTGGGTGTCTCCACGCTGTACGACTTCGCCCAGGACGACCTCTTCTCCGCCGCCGGCGAGGATCCACCACCGTTCAGCTTCCCCGAGGACCCCGCACCCACCCCGCCGTCCGCCGCGCCGCCGTCCGCCGCGCCGTCGTTCGCCGCGCCGTCGTTCGCCCCACCCGCTCCGACGCCGTCCCGAGTCGCTACCTCGCAGCCACCGTCAGGCCGGCCACTCGACGCGGAGCCCGTCTCGCCGGGATCGAGCGCCGCCGGTCCGGTTGTTCCGGGATCAGCGCCGAGCACGGGATCCGCTTCGCCGGCGTCTGTCCCACATCCGGACTCGTCGGAGCAGCCATCCGACGATGCTGCGTCCGTCTCGGCATCGCCAGACGGTGGGGCTGGTCCACTACGGGCGCGGCCTGCTGCCGGGTCTGATCCGCCGGGGGCTCCGTCCACCGCCGGGCCCGGTTCGATGGGGTCCGCGCCCGTTACGGGGATTCCTCCGGTGGGGTCCGCGCCCGCTACCGGGGCCGGCCCGTTGGCCGCTACCGGGGCCGGCCTGCAAGGGTCCACCTCCGCTACGGGAGCTGGTCCGGTGGAGTCGCCGCCCGCTGTCGGCGCTGGTCGGCCGGGATCGTCGTCTACCGCTGGGTTCGCTACCTCCGCGGTCGCAACCGGTCAGGCGTTCGCTTCGTCGTCTGCTGACGGCCCCGGCGCGGCGGTGCCGTCGGGTGCCGGGCCGGTCGCGGCGGTGCCGTCGGGTGCCGGGCCGGTCGCGGTGGTGCCGCCGTCGGGTGTGGCGGCCGTGTCGCCTGTTCCGGTCTGGCGCTCCGGTCAGGACGTCCGGCATGACGAGCACGGCCCCGGCTGGGTTCAGGGCAGCGGCATCGGCCGTGTCACGGTGCGATTCGAGGGCCCGCTCACGCCCGTCGGCAGGGTCCGGACCTTCTTCGTCGACGATCCCCAGCTGCACCCCGCCGACCCACCCGACTGGTCGGACCCAGGCCCTTCGTCCTCACCCTGACCTCTTCCGACGTGGCAGAACCGTGCTGTATGACGGCCATGTTCCTCAGCCTTCCCGTAACGCGGTAACGGGGGAGTCGGAGGTGTGTGAGCGGCGGTTCGCCGTCGTTGGTGGCGGGCGGGGCGAGGATCGGCTGAGCTTGTGCGGGAGGGGGCGGGATGGAGACGAAGGCCGGGTCGGTGGTGGCGGATGGCCGGGACGGGCCGGGTGCCGGGTCGGTGGTGGCGGATGGCCGGGACGGGTCGGGTGCCGGGTCGGTGGTGGCGGATGGCCGGGACGGGCCGGGTGCCGGGTCGGTGGCGGCGGAAGGAGGGGACGGGCCGGGCGCCGGGGTGGAAGCGCCCGTGGACCGGGTTCGGCAGATGGTGACGCGACAGTTCGAGCTGGGGACGGTCGCTCGGCGGGGGCAGCTTGCGGTCGACGGTGGGATCGCGGTTCTGGCGTTCGTGATCAGTCTGCTGCCGCTGACCGCCGATGCCGCTCCGGGCTGGGCTTTCGTTGTGCTGGCCGGGAATACTCTTCCGCTGGCTCTGCGCCGGCAGAGTCCACTGCTGACCAATCTGCTCATCGCACCCAGTGCGGTGATCTTCGGCCTCGCGGGGTGGCCCAGCCCGCTCGTTCCGGTCGGGCCACTCGTCGCCCTGCACGCGATCGCCGCCTACGGACGGCGTACCCACTCGTATGCCTTTCTGACGCTCGCGCTGCTCGCCGCGCCGGCTGTGTTGATGCTGCGCCCCGCCGAGTACGAGCCCTACGAATGGCTCAACCTCGCCCTGGCCGCGGTCGTGGCCTGGCTGGCCGGCACCCTGACGGCTGCCCGCCGCCGCGAGACGAGACAGTTCGAGGAGCGGATGGCCGCCGAACGAGCCCTCCGCCACGCCGAAACCGAACGAGCCACGGCCGAGTCCGAACGAGCGACAGCCGAGTCCGAACGAGCCACGGCGGAGGCGGAGCGAGCGGCGGCCGAGTCCGAACGCGCCGCGGCGGAGTCCGAACGAGCGACAGCCGAAGCCCGGAGGGCGGCCGCCGAGTCGGAGCGTGCCGCGGCCGAGGCCGAGCGTGCCGCGGCCGAGGAACGTAACCGGATCGCGCGAGACATGCATGACGTGCTGGGGCATTCGGTCGCGGTCATGGTCGTGCTGGCCGAGGGCGCTGCCGCCGGCGCGGAGGCCGGTCGGGTGGACCCCGCGACCCTGGAGCTGATCGCCGCCACCGGCCGTCGCACGATGGCTGACCTGCGTGCCACTCTCGGCCCGCTGCGCTCCTCCACGCCGGCATCGGCGGCCTCAGGCGTGGAAGCACCGGTGGACGGCGAGGAAAGGCCGTGTGCCGCGGACTCGCCGGCGGCCTCGGGCGCGGGGGAACTGGTGGACGGCGGGGCGGAGGGGGCCTGCGGCCCCGGTGGGCTGCGGGAACCGCCCGGAAGTGGGGACATCGCGGCGCTGGTGGCGACCGTCCGGCGGGCCGGGACCGTGGCTGAGCTGCGTGATGAGCTTGCCGCGCCGATCGGTGGGGCGGCGGGGCTCGCCGCCTACCGGATCGTTCAGGAGGCGCTCACCAACGCGCTGAAGCATGCGCCCGGCGCGGCCGTCACGGTGGAGATGGCCGAGGGGGACGACGGGCCGTGGATCACGGTCGGCAATCATCGGGGGGACGGGGGCGGGCCGGTCACCGAAGGGCAGGGGCTGCGGAACATGCGGGAGCGCGCGACCGCCGTCGGGGGCACGGTGGAGCAGGGGCCGGTCGGGGACCGGTGGCTGGTCACCCTGCGACTGACCAGGGGGTACGGCCGATGACGATCCGCGTCGTGCTGGTCGATGACGAGGAGCTGGTGCGGGTCGGGCTGGGGCTGATCCTGGCGGCGCAGCCGGGGATCGAGGTGGTCGGTGAGCTCGCCGACGGGGCGGGCGCGGCCGCGCTGGTGCTCGAGACACGGGCCGATGTGGTGTTGATGGATCTGCGGATGCCCGGCGTCGACGGGATCCGTGCCACCGCCGAGACGGTGGCCGCCGCCCCGGACGCGCGGGTGATCATCCTGACCACGTTCGACCTGGACGAGAACGTGCTGGACTCGTTGCGGGCCGGGGCGTCCGGGTTTCTCGTGAAGGACACGCCGCGGGCCGAGCTGATCACCGCGATCCGGGTGGTCGCCGACGGGGACGCGCTGCTCACCCCGCGGGCGACCCGGCATCTGCTGGCCGAGTTCCTGCGGGTCGCCCCGCGCGAGCCGCGCCGCCCGGCGAGCACCCCGCTGACCGGCCGTGAGCTGGAGGTCCTCACTCTTCTGGCCCGGGGCCGCAGCAACGCCGAGATCGCCGCCGACCTGACGCTCAGTGAGCACACGATCAAGACGCATGTCGGCAGCATCCTGGCCAAGCTGGGTCTGCGCGACCGGGTCCAGGCGGTGATCCACGCCTACGAGCAGGGCATCGTCACCCCGGCCGGATAGTCACCCGCCTAGCTCTCAGGGACCAGGCCGGAAGCCGCTCTCGACGGCGATTCGCCGGAACGTCCGGATCCGTAGCGTGACCGGCATGACTGAGACACGAACCCTGGCCTGGAGCTCGCTCGTCGCGGGCCTGTTGAGTTTCCTGCCCGCTCCCGGTCCGCTGGCCGGACTGCTGGCGATCGTCCTCGGGTTCCTGAGCCCGACCGGCGCGGACGGCCGGCGTCCGGGGCAGGCCCGGGTGGGCATCCTGCTGGGCACGATCAGCTTCCTGCTCTTCGCCACGTTCTGTGTGGTCTATTTCGGTGTGCTGGGCTATCCGTTCCCGCGGCTCGAGCCGTACCGCCCGGAACCGGGCCGCTGACGACCGGGCGGGCCGCCGGACGCGGGAGTTCGGCGGACCCGTTTACGCGTACCGGATGGGGGAACGCCGACCGAGGCCGCGGCACGGCGCCGGGTTTGCCGGGTTGTGATGATCTTTGCCGGGGAGTACGAACAGTCCAGGGAGGACTTTCGATGACCGCTGTTTCCCCGCGCCCTGTGCAGTCCCGGTCGTGGCCTCTGCGGCGACAGGTCAGAGGTTCCTGGCTGGCCCGGACGATCCGCACCACCGACGCGAAGCAGATCGGGATCATGTATATGGTCACGGCGTTCGCGTGGTTCGTGCTCGGCGGCGCGATGGCGCTGCTGATGCGGGCCGAGCTGGGCCGTCCGGGCATGCAGCTGCTCTCGCCGGAGCAGTACAACCAGTTGTTCACCATGCACGGCACGATCATGCTGCTGTTCTTCGCGACGCCGATCGTGTTCGCGTTCGCCAACTACGTGGTGCCGATCCAGATCGGCGCTCCGGACGTGGCGTTCCCACGGCTCAACGCGTTCGCGTACTGGCTGTACTTCTTCGGTGGTCTGATCGCGTTCGGCGGGTTCCTGGTGCCGGGCGGGGCGGCCGACTTCGGCTGGACGGCGTACACGCCGCTGAGCACGTGGCAGCACTCGCCGGGGGTCGGCGGCAACATGTGGATCGTCGGGCTGGCGATCTCCGGTGTCGGCACGATCCTCGGCGCGGTCAACATGATCACCACGATCCTGTGCCTGCGGGCGCCCGGAATGACCATGTTCCGGATGCCGATCATGACGTGGAACATCCTGCTCACCAGCGTGCTCGTGGTGCTGGTCTTCCCGTTCCTGGCGGCGGCGCTCTTCGCCCTGGCCGCCGACCGGGTGCTCGGCGCGCAGGTGTTCGACGTGGCGACCGGCGGCCCGATGCTGTGGCAGCACCTGTTCTGGTTCTTCGGTCATCCCGAGGTGTACATCATCGCGCTGCCGTTCTTCGGGATCATCACCGAGGTGGTGCCGGTCTTCAGCCGCAAGCCGGTCTTCGGGTACAAGACGCTGGTCGCCGCCACGGTCCTGATCACCATGCTGTCGATGAGCGTGTGGGCGCACCACATGTTCGCCACCGGGCAGGTGCTGCTGCCGTTCTTCAGCCTGCTCAGCTACCTGATCGCGATCCCGACCGGGATGAAGTTCTTCGTCTGGATCGGGACGATGTGGCGTGGCCAGCTGACGTTTGAGTCGCCGATGCTGTTCGCCGTCGGGTTCATGGTGACGTTCCTGCTGGGCGGTCTGACCGGAGTGCTGCTCGCGTCGCCGCCGGTCGACTTCCACGTGACCGACAGCTATTTCGTGGTGGCGCACTTCCACTACGTGCTGTTCGGGACGATCGTGTTCGCGGTCTTCTCCGGCATCTACTTCTGGTTCCCGAAGATGTTCGGCCGGATGCTCGACGAGCGGCTCGGCCGGGTGCATTTCTGGCTGACCTTCGTCGGTTTCCACACCACCTTCCTGGTGCAGCACTGGCTCGGCAACGAGGGCATGCCCCGGCGGTACGCCGACTACCTGCCCGACGACGGCTTCACCACTCTGAACATGGTCTCCACGATCGGCTCGTTCGTGCTGGGGGCGGCCACGCTGCCGTTCCTCTACAACGTGTGGAAGTCGTACCGGATCGGCGCGGTGGTCACCGCCGACGACCCGTGGGGGCACGGGAACTCGCTCGAGTGGGCGACGTCCAGTCCGCCGCCGCTGCGCAACTTCGACCGGATGCCCCGGATCCGCTCCGAGCGGCCCGCCTTCGATGCGAAGTTCCCGCAGCTCGCGGCCGGTGGGCAGTCGCCTGCTGGGCCGCCCGAGGGTGGTGCCCGGCCGTTGACCGAGGAATCCACCGGCGGCGCCAGCTATCCGGAGGACCGTACCGATCGTTGAGAAAGGCGGTTAAGGGGGGAACTGTCGGTTTTGGGCATAGACGCTCACTGTGAAAGAGGTCCTAAGGGTCCGTACCTAGCAAACTGCGCAAGGCGATGAGAGATCGGACAACCCGCCCCTTCCGGAAGGGACCTCATGCCGATCGCTCTGCACGCTCTGGTGGCCGCCGCGCTCGCCGTTCCCGCCGCGCCCGTCGCCGCGACGACGCCCCGGGACTGCGCCGGGAACTTCACCGCGCGCTCCCGGGCCGACCTCGCGACCATCGCCGTCCTCGACCCGGGACCGCTCGCCAGAGGACTGCCCGCCCTCACCGGCGTGCACCTCGCGAGCGCGGAGGGCACCGTCGACAGCGCCGGCCGGCCGCGCAGCATCGCCTCCGGGCGGCACGCCGACGCCCGGATCCTCGGACTGCCCGGCGGTGGCGCCGGCGCCCGGCACGTCGCGCCCGGCCCGCGCGGCCCCGACGAGAAGACCCTCGTCCCCTTCCGGGCCGCCGGACTCGCCACCGTCGCCGCCGGCCGGTCGACGGCCCAGGCGACCTGGGACGACGGCTACCTCTGCGGCAAGATCGGGCCGCTGACCAGGGCGGCGACCATGCTCGGCGGGCTGTCCGTGCTGGACGGCGCCGTCAACGCCAACGGCCTCCCGACCAGCCTGCTCAAGATCGGGCCGACCGGCTCCACCCAGAGCGCCACCGACCTGGTCAGACTGCGCAACGGCAAGGTCGGCGTACGGTCCGGCGCCGGCGCCGCCCTCGGTGACCTCACCCTCTTCGACGGGACTCCGCAGGAGATCTCGGTCGAGGTCGTCAACCAGCCGACCCTGGAGGTCGTCGCCGGCGCCGGCCCCCGGGACGCCACGGTGACCTACCGGCCGGCGGTGCTCCACGTCGCCACCTCCGGCAAGCCGGTCCACGTGCTCCGGGACTCCGGCGACGCCGTCTCCCTCGCCCTGCTCAGCGGGGCCGCGCAGGGCCCGCCCGTCAGGCTCGAGGTCCGCGTCTCCCTCGGCCGCCCCGACGAGTCCCGCCGCGGCCGCATCGTCTCCGCCGAAGCCGGAACCGTCCGCGTCGAGATCAAGCTCGGCGCGGCCCGCCTGCTCGACATCGTCCTCGGCCGGCTGTCGGTCACGGCCGCCGCGCCCGACGCCGCCGGGCACAGCGGCCCCGGGACACGACCCAGCCCCCACCCTGGCCGGCCGTATCCGGGCGGTTCGTACCCGGGCGGTTCGCACCATGGTGGCTCCTACCCGGGCGGCTTTCCGGGCAACGACGGTGACGGTACCGACGGCGGTGACGACGGTACCGACGGTACCGACGGCGGCGACGGCGGATCCGGTTCGCCCGTGGCCTCGGCATCACCGTCCGGCGCCACCGACGATGACGGTCCGGTCCTGGTCCCCGACACGGCAGGCCCCACCGACGACGGTACGGACGGCGGCGCCCTCGCGCTGACCGGCTCCGATGTGACGGTGCTCGGATTCGCCGGCGCCGGTCTGCTCCTGGCCGGCCTGATCTCACTCGTCCTGACCAGGCGACGGCCCCGCCGCGACTGACCCGATCGCCGGACCGGCCGTGGGAACGGCCGGCCCGGCGTCGTGTGGAAATGCCCTGGCCGCGGCCTCGGCCTACGATGACGGGATGTCGGTGGGGACGGACGCCGCGGTGGACGAATGGCAGGCCCGGCTGATCGGGCTCAGCCACAGTCTGCACGCCGAGCCGGAGATCGCGTTCGACGAGCACGCCTCGGTGGCGAAACTCGCGGCCCTCATGACCGAGGCCGGGTTCGACGTCACCGAGGGCTTCTGCGACCTGCCGACCGCGCTGCTCGCCACCTACGGCGACGGTGATCTGACCATCGGCGTCTGCGCGGAGTACGACGCGCTCCCCGGCATCGGTCACGGTTGCGGCCACAACATCATCTGCGCGTCGTCGGCCGGCGCCGCCATCGCGTTACGTGCCGCCGCCGACCGGTACGGGTTCCGGATAGCCCTGCTCGGCACCCCCGCCGAGGAGAGCGGCGCCGGCAAACAGCTGATGCTGGAGCGTGGCGCCTTCGACGACGTGACAGTGGCGATGATGGCCCACCCCGGAGCCACCGCCGACACCGCCGGCCCGGGCGACAGCACCCAGGCGTGCAGCCGCTTCGCGGTCACGTTCGAGGGCCGTCCCGCCCACGCCGCGGGCGCCCCGTGGGACGGTGTCAACGCGTCGGACGCCGCGGTCGTCTCCCAGGTGGCGATCGGCTTGCTTCGTCAGCAGACCCCACCCGGTTACCGGATCGCCGGCTTCGTCCGGTCCGGCGGCGACAAGACCAACATCATCCCCGAGCGCAGTGTTCTCGAATACGAGGTCCGCACCCCCGACGCCACCCAGCTCGACGCGCTCCGCCGCCGGGTGAACGCCTGTTTCGAGGCCGGCGCCCTGGCCACCGGCGCCAGCGTCGAGTTCCGCCGCACCGAACCCGACTACCTCGATCTGCGCAACGACCCCTGGCTGATCGAACGCTACAGCGGCCACCTGGCGGCGTTCGGCCGCACGGCGGTCGCTCTGCCGCACGGGTTCGCGGCGGCCTCCACCGACATGGGCAACGTCAGCCACGTCGTGCCGTCGATCCACCCGATGATCGGGCTCCGTGGAGTCACCGCCATGCCGCACACGCACGAGTTCGCCGCCGAGACCGCGGGCCCGGCCGCCGACGAGGCCCTTCTGCACGCGGCGAAGCTGCTCGCCCGTACCGCCGCCGACCTGGCCGCCACCCCCGGCCGCCGCGCCGCCTACCTGGCCCGCCGCCGTTCCTGACCGGGCGCCCGGCCCGGGCCGTCCCGGCCACCGGGGTGCCCCGCCCCGCCGGTCACGACGTGCCCCGGCAAGCCGCGTGCGGCCGGTGCCCAGAGTGGGGGCGGGACGTCATCGTCCTGTCGGCGTCGCGTATGCGCGCGGCGGGTCAACTGGATCCATGACCGACATCTCCACCCTCATCGATCACGCCGCCGTCGTCGACACGCTGCACCGCTACACCGCGGGGCTGGACCTCGGCGATGCCGATCTGCTGGCCTCGTCGCTGACCGAGGACGCCGTCGTCGACCTCGGCCCGGCCATGCGGCGCATCGGCTACGACTTCCCGCCGCTCGCCCCGCGCGACACCGTCGTCTCCGCCCTCATCGGCGCGGTGGGACCGCTGGACAGCAGCCACGCCATCAGCAATGTACGGGCCACCTTCGACGGCGACGTCGCGACCGTGTACGCCTACGCCCAGGCGCAGCACTACAAGCCCGGCACCGGCTCCGACCCGTCCGTCACACGCCACGCGCTGATGATGAACCGCTACACCGCCACGATGGTCCGCGACGGCGAGCGGTGGCGCATCAGTCACCTGGAGATCGCCAACGCCTGGTTCGACGGGGACCCGCTGATGCTGCTCGGCGAGTGATCCGGACCGGCCGCGGGAGCGCCCGGACCTACACCGTGACGGTCGTCGGCGCGTGTCCCGCGGCCAGCCGCGCGAGCGCCGTCCGGCAGTCGCCGGGGCCCTCGACCTGCTCGGCCCGCCGCCGCGCGTAGGCCTGCACCAGCACCGGGTAGCGATAGAGATCGGCGGCGGACTCCTCCACGAGGTGCGCGTCGACCAGATCCTCCAGGGCGGCGCGCGCCTGCGGCCGGGACAGCCGCAGCATGAGCATCACGTCCTCGACGCTGCGCTCGGCCGTCGCGGGCAGAGCGCCGATCCGGAACACCCGCGCGGCGGAGGGGCGCAGACCGGCCTCCGCTCGTCGGATCGGCGCGTCGACGATCTTGCAATCCTCGTGCATCACCACGGGCCGGCGCAGGTCGTCGTCGAGTTGCGCCATGATCCGCTCGACCGTCCAGCCGGGCCGGTCGAGCAGCCGGGCGGCGGCCACCCGAACCGACAGCGGCTGGTGTGAACAGGCGCCCACCAGCCGCGCGGCGGCTGCCGGCTCACGAGCCACCCGATCGTGGCCGGCGATGGCGCCGAGCAGGTGCAGCGCCTCGGCGGCGCTCAGCGCGCCGAGCCGGCGCCAGCGCGCCGTCGGCAGGTCCAGCAACCTGCGCACCGCGGTCACGAGCACCGCGCAACCGGCGCCACTCGGCAGCAGCGGCGCCACCTGGGCGCTGTCCGCGGCGTCGTCGAGCACGAGGAGCAATCGGCGCCGGGCCGATGTCGTGCGCCACAGCGCGGACCGCTCGGCGAGCGAGGCGGGCAGCGGCGACGTGGGAGAGACGCTGCGCAACAGACCGCCCAGCACGTCGAAAGGCGATGCGGGGGAGCCGGTCCGCGTCCCCAGATCCACGAACAGACGACCTTCCGGAAACCGGTCCCGCAGGCGGTGCGCGACGTGAACCGCCAGCGTCGTCTTGCCGGACCCGCCGAGCCCGGTGATGCCCACCACGGCGGGGCCCGGACCGCTCACGACGGCGCCGAGCCAGGCGGTCTCCTCGGCACGACCGGTGAAGACCGGCAGGTCGGCGGGCAACTCGTCGGGCGCGGAGGGGGGCGCGACGGCGGCCGGAGCCGGGTCACCGCGCAGGACCCGCTGGTGCAGCGCCTGGATCTCGGCGCCCGGCTCGATGCCCAGCTCGTCGGCGAGCGCCGACCGGTACGTGCGGAAGGCGTCGAGCGCCTCCGCCGTGCGGCCGCCGCGGTGCAGGGCCGTCATCCACAACTCGATCAGCCGGCCGTTGAGCGGCTCCTCGCTGACGGCGGCGGCCAGCTCCGCGCCGGCCGTCTCGTGCGCGCCGAGCGCCAGCTGCAGATCGCACCACTGCTCGCGGGCGGTGCGGCGCAACCCGTCGAGACGCACCCGCTGGGTCGCGGCGAACTCGCCCTGCGCGCCGCCGAGCGCCGGGCCGGACCACAGGTCGAGGGCCCGGCGCAGCGCCGCCGCCGCGGCCGGCAGATCACCGGAACGGCGCAGCGCGGCGGCCCGATCGAGCAGGCCGGTGAACTCCACGGTGTCGAGGGTCGCCGCCCGGCGGTCCAGCCGGTAACCGGCGGCCGTGCGGTGCAGCAGCGGGCCGTCCGGGCCGGCCCCGGCGAGGGTCTGCCGCAGCCGGGAGGCATAGGTGCGCACGGTGCTGCGGGCCGAGGCGGGCGGGCGCTCACCCCACAGCGCGTCGACGATGTCGTCGATCGGCACCGGGGCGTCCCGGAGGAGCAGCAGGGCCAGCAGCCCTCGTTGCTGCGGGGTGCCGACCGGCAGATCGGCCGAGCCGGTGAGAGCCGCGACCGGGCCGAGCAACGAGAAACGCACGGCACAGATTTAGCCTGCCGCCGTGAGCACGGTCAACGTGGGAACACCGGCTGCCGTGCGCGTCACACCAGCATCAGCAAGCTCCGATGCGCGGGAAGAGGACCGGCTTCACCGCCGCCACCGGGAACGAGGCGGCCGTCCGCCGGCCGGAGGTTCACCGGCTCGGGCACCGCGGCGACGTCCTGCGCCGCAACCACGGCGGCTGCGTCCTGCGCCGCAACCACGACCTCGTGGCCCGGCGGCCGAGCGCGGCGGCCCCGTCAACGCCGCAGCGGCGTGCTCAGGAAGTCGGCGAGGGACCGGCGCGGCCGCCAGCCCCGTTCCCGGGCCCGGCCGATGTCGAGGACGACCGGGTGGACGAGCTGTTCCACCGCGTACCGCGACAGGACCGGCGGGCGCCGGGTGACCCGTGCCGCCGCTGTGGCCAGCGCGGCGGCCGCGGTGAACACCGGAACCGGCAGATGCGCCACCGGCACCCCGCACACCGCGCCGACTACGGCGTCGCGCCGATAGACGACGGCGTCCGCGATGTTGTAGGCCCCCGCCGGCCAGCGAGCCTCCACCGAGCCGTCCACCGGCAGCCCCGCGGCGGCCAGGCAGGCATCGGCCAGGTTCTCCACAGCGGTCAGGCTGAGCGGCACGTCCGGGCCGGGCAGCAGCGCCCGTCCGCCCCGGACCACCCGCCGTAACCGGGGCAGCAGATGTGGATCACCGGGTCCGTAGACGGCCCGCGGCCGCAGCACCACCGCGCTCGTGTCGAGCGCCAGCCGCTCCCCGGCGGCTTTGGTCCGGCCGTAGGCGGTCAGGCCACCCAGCGGATGGGCCTCACTGATCGGCTCCGGTCCGGCCGGCGCGTACACGCTGGCGCTGCTCACCCACACGACCGGACGGTCCCCGGCGGCGTCCAGCAGGCGGGCGGTCCCGTCGACGTTCACCGCCCGGAAGGCGGCCTCCGACGCGCGGCCGGGCGGCGGGTCACCGACGGCCGCCGCGAGATGCAGCACGATGTCGGCCCCGGTCAGATCCGGCGTGGTACGGCCGGCGTCCCAGTACCGATGCTCCCCGACCGGCCCGGGCCGCCGCCCCAGACAGACCACAGCGGCCCCGGTGGCGGCGACGGCCCGCGCCACCGCACTCCCGCAGAACCCGCTGCCACCGGTGACCGCCACCACCGCCGACTCCATCCCCGGATCCTCTCACCCGGTCGTCCGCGGACCGGGTGCTCATCCCGGCCGGCTCGGCCGATGGGCCCCCGGGGGTGGCGGCGCGCGGTGAGCGGTGAGTGGCAGGCCGCGGGCGGTGGACCGCGGGAGTGGACGGAGCGGTGAAGCGCGGGCGTGGGCTGCGGCGAGTGCGGTGAACGGCGAGTGGCGGACCTCGGGCGGTGGAGCGCGGGCGCCGGGTGCGGCGAGTGCGGTGAACGGCGAGTGGCGGACGGCGAGCGGTGGAGCGTGGGCGTGGGCCGCGGGGGTGCGGTGAGTGCGGTGAACGGCGAGTGGTGGACGGCGAGCGGTGGAGCGCGGGCGCAGGGTGCGGCGAACGGTGAGTGGCGGACCTCGAGCGGCAGGTCGCGCGGGGTGGGCCGCGCGGCCGGTGGCGAGTGATGGCCCGGGGCGATCGGCCGCCTGCGGCCCGGCGGTGAGTGGTGGGGCCGGTCAGCGGGTGGCGGTCACGGTGAGGACGGCCCAGCCGGGCAGGGCGCTGCGCCGGTCGGCGCGGGCCGTGGCGACCACCGGCCGGAACGGGGCCAGCGCGGACAGGGTGTCGGTCAGCTGCGCACGAGCCAGGCGGGCTCCGGGGCAGGCGTGCGGGCCGGCGCCGAAGACCAGCTGGGCCGTCTGCGGCGGGGCCGGGTCGGACACCGACGGGTCGCGGTCGTGCGCGCCGGCCGCGTGGCGGGCGATCAGGATCAGCCGGTCACCCCGGCGGACACGGCGTCCCGCCACGGTTCCGGCGGCCGCGGCCACCCGGGGCAGCAGCGGTGTCGGGGCGGTGACGCGCAGGAGTTCGCCGGTCAGACTCTCGGGACTCGTTTCGGCGTACCCCCACAGGTTGGCGTCGGCGCACCAGGCAGCGGCGCGCGGCAGCCCGGCGACCGTCGTGTTGATCGCGGCCACCGCGAGCATCGCGGCCAGACCCGGTCCCGCCCCGGCGGCCGGGCTGACCAGCGCGTTCAGGTGAGCAGCGGCATGCTGGGCGGCACTCCGGCGGGCCGGTGACGGCAGGCCGGGCAGGTGCTCGCGGGCGGCGGCCGCGGCGGCGGCACGGGCCGCCGACGCCAGCGTCAGGGCATCGACGGTGAGGCCGAGAAGGGCGGCGGCGGTGGCGCCGGAGAGTTCCGCGGCCACGTCCACGAGGTCGACCGGACGGCCGGCGGCGAGTGGCCGGAGCCGGCGGTCCAGCACCTCGGTCCAGACCGGCCGCAACCGGGCGACACCGTCGGCGCCGAGCGACCCGGCCAGTCCGCGACGGGAGCCCCGGTGATCGTCGCCCTCCTGGTCGAACAGCAGACCGCCGCCAGCGAGCCGGCCGGCTGCCCCACCGGTCGTGCCCTCGGCGGCACGATCCAGCGGCACCCGGGTCAGCGCATCGGTGAAAGCCTCCCGCGAGTGGGCGACGACGGTCCCGCCGAGACGTGCCGTCGGCCGCCACCGGGTGGCCGCGAGCAGCGCGAACAGCACCGGGTGGCTGCGCAGGTAGACCTGCCGGTCCCGGCGTCGTGCCCGCTTCTGTGACATGCCGGCCTCCGCCCGTGTCGCCTGCAGCGCACGCGATCATCGTCGCCGCGGGTGGCGACGGTCAATTCGTGGCGGGCGGGTCAGCGGACGTGGACCTGGGCGGCGTCCGGCGGCCGGTATCGCCGGTCCCAGTACCAGAGCAGGGTGCGGCGCGCGCCCCAGGCCCGCAACCGCCGCAGGCTGGATTCGACGATCAGGTCCTCGGCGCGGGCGATGCGGTCGGTGACGCGCCGCGCCCGGTTGAGCAGGGTGACGTCCTCGGAGCCGTCCTCCAGGGCTTCCCGGGCGGTGCCGCCGCAGCGCAGGTACAGGTCGGCGGTGAGGGCCAGGTTGTGGCCGTGGACGAGGACGTAGGGGCTGCGGAATCCGGGTCCGCGGTGCGCCGCGCGGTAGCGGCCGTACACCGCCGCGAGGCGGACGGCGGCGGGGAAGACGTGGCGTTCGGCCCAGGTGGGCCGCTCGTCGTGGCGCGGGACGCTGCGGCCGCAGACGAGATCGAAACCCTGGCCGAGGTACGCCCGGAGTGTCGCCACCCAGTCGGGGGAGGGCAGGCAGTCGGCGTCGGTACGGGCGAGGAGCCGCGCGCCGGTGGTGATGGCGTGCCGGAATCCGGTGTCGGCGGCGGTGCCGGCTCCGCGTTCGGTCTCGGTCACGAGCTCGACGGGGAACGGCGCCGTGGCGGCGAAGCGGCGCACCACGTCCACGGTCGTGTCGGTGGACGCGTTGTCGACGACGATCAGCCGGAACCCGGTGTCGGTCTGCCGGGCCAGCGCCGCCAGGGTGGCCCCGATCGAGGCGGCCTCGTCGTAGGCGGGCACCACCACGGCGATCCGGTCGGGCGGGGTGCTCACGACCGTACCCTCTGATGGGGTATGCCCGAGGCCAGGGATGCCGCGGCGTGCCGGTCGGGTTTGCGGGATCGCCCGGCCAGCGGCACCGTGGCGAACAGGACACGGTCGGGCCGGGCCGAGCCCATCCGGTCGAGCGGCCCGCGCAGCGCCGCCTCGACGGCGACCCGGCTCGCGCCGGGCGTGGTCTCGACGATCGCGACCACGTGCTCGTCACCGTCGCCGGCGGGGACCCCGACGAGGACGGCGAGGGAGACGCCGGGCACGTGCAGCGACGGCTCGTACAGGCCGGGGTAGATGTTCTCGGCCTTGCGCAGGATCATGTCCTTGCTGCGGCCGCCGAGGACCGCGCGACGGCCGGTCAGGGTGGCGATGTCGCCGGTGGCGACCCATTCGTGAGGGTCGGCGCCGAGGTAGCGGTCGCAGACGCCGGCCCCGGCGAGCAGCAGCTGCCCGTCGTCGCCGATCCGCCCGCGCACGCCCGGCAGCAGGTCGCCCACCAGGTCGCCGTCACCGGTCCAGGCGTGTTTCTCCCGGGATTCGACGGCCGCCGCCGGGAACACCTCGGTGAGCGCGTAGACGCCCCACGCCTCGTCGGCGCCGGCTGCCCGGACCCGGTCGAGCAGGTGCGCGGAGACCGGCGCCGACCCGCTGTAGACGCGTCCGTGGAACGGCACCGCGCCGTCGAGCGCGGTCCGCAGCTGCGGCGGCGTCAGGTAGACGGCCTGCGGCCGCAGGGTGGTGATCTGCCGGGCCAGCGCGCGCGGCCGGCGGTCGGGGGTGGCGACCGGCGCCCCGGCGGCCAGCGACGGCACCATCACGAAGAACGTGCCGCCGAGCACCGGCACCCCGGCGGCCGGCCGGACCAGCTCGGCGACCGACCGCAGCCCGGTGTCGAGCCCGGCCCGGGTGTGCACGACCGCGCGGGGGCTGCTCGTCGTGCCCGAGGTGAAGATGATCACCGCGTCGCCGTCGCCGTCGTAGGCGCGCGGCACCGGCCCGGCGGCGGGTCCCAGGGCGGGCGCGTTGCCGGGCAGGCGGCGGCCGACGGTGACGGTGGGCCCGAGCCGCGTGAAGTCGGGCAGTGCGAGCCCCGCCCGGCGGGCCAGCGGGGCGGCCCATCCGGCGACGGCCTGCGCGGCCGCGTCGGCGACGATCAGCGCGGGCCGGGCCAGCGACAGCCGCGCGGTGAGCACGTCGGGGCCGGCCGTCGGGTCGAGCAGCGCCACGCGTACGCCCAGCCGGTACGCCGCGAGCACCATGGCCACCGCCCGTGGCCCGGGACGGATCGCCAGTCCGAGCGTGTCGCCGGGGCCGAGGCCTCGGGCGTGCAGGGCGGTCGCGTACCGGTCCCGGAGGGCGGCCAGGTCGTCGCGGGGGACGGTGCGCCGGCCACGGATCAGGGCGGGGGTGTCGCCGGACAGCGAACCGGTGCTCAGCGCGTCGAGCAAGGGGCTCCCCTCATCGTGGGTCCGGGGTCAGGGGGCCACTGCCACGGTCGAGGTACCAGCGGGCGGTCCGCAGCACCCCGTACGCGCGCAGCCGCCGGGTCGAGTTCTCCACCACCATCGACCGGCTGTGCACGATCGATGAGGTGGTCCGGCGTACCCGGTTGAGGAAGAGCCGGTCGGTCGGCGACGGCCGCCGCGGCATCCCGCCGCACGCCTCGTAGAGCGCCGCGGTGATCGCCATGTTGTTGCCGGCGTGCATCCGGTACGGCGCCCGGAAGCCGCTGTCCCGGTGGGCCGGCCGGATCCGCCCGAACGCCGCCGCGAGCACCACCAGCAGCCCGAACACCGCCCGCCCGGCCGGACCGTGCTCGTCGCGGCGGGCCGTGATGCGCCCGCACACCATGCCGGCGCCACCGGTGAGGGCGGCCCGTGCCGCCGCCACCCAGCCGGGCCGGGGCAGGCAGTCCGCGTCGGTACGCGCCAGCAGCTCCGCCCCCGCCGCGACGGCGTGCCGGAACCCGGTGTCGACGGCACACCCGACGCCCTTCTCGGTCTCGGTGAGCACCTTCACCGGGAACGGCGCCCGCTCCCGGAACGCCTCGGCCACGGCGGCGGTGGCGTCGGTGGACCCGTTGTCGACGACCAGGAGCGTGAAGCCGGTGTCGGTCTGGGCGGCGAGCGCCTCCAGGGTGGCGCCGATCCGGGCGGCCTCGTTGTAGGCGGGCACGATCACCCACAGGCCGCTCACGACCGCTCCCACACCATGGTCATCATGCTGACACCCCCGCCCAGCCCGATGAACAGCACCCGGTCACCGGCGATCAGCTGCGGGAACGTTCGGCTCAGCTGCACGCCGAGGGTGGCGCTCGCCATGTTGCCGAACGAGGTGACGGTGATGTCGAGCCGGTCCTTCGGCACGCCGGTGACCTCGATGAACCGCTCCAGGTACGGCAGCGTCACCTGATGCACCAGGATCCGGGCGTAGTCGGTGTACGCCATGCCGGTGCGCTCCCGGACCCGGTCCAGGATGCCCGCCCCGATCGTCTCGAACACGCCGCGCAGCCGGTGCCCGTCCCCGGTGAAATAGGTGTGCTCCTCGCCTCGTGGATGCCGTGACCCGCCGCCCGGGATCCCGCCGACCGTCCAGTGCTCGGAGTGGGTGGCCGTGTCGACGTCGATGATGCCGCCCCGCTCCACCGGCTCGACGACCACGGCCGCCCCGGCGTCGCCGAACGTGTACCCGGCGAACGCCCGCCGCGCCTCGGCCAGCCCCGCCACCCGCGGCCGCATCACCCGGCTCGGTGTCTCCCCGGTGACGACCAGCGCCCGCCGGGCCCGTCCGGCCAGGATCATCGACCGGGCCAGGTCGATCCCGTTGACGAAGCTGTTGCACGCGTTGGTGACGTCCAGCGCGTGGGCCCGGCTGCCGAGCGCGTCCTGCAGGATGTGCGCGGTGGCCGGCTCGACCATGTCCCGGCTGGCCGACGCGAACAGCAGCAGGTCGACGTCGCCGGGGCGGGCGCCGGCCGCGTCGAGGGCGGCGCGGGCGGCGTGCAGGCCCAGCGTGGAGGCGTACTCCCCGTCGGCCGCGAACCGCCGCCGTTCGATGCCGGTGAGCCGGGCGAGCAGGCCGCGGGGGAGCCGCCCGATCCGGTCCTGCAACTCGGTCGTGGTGACCTCGTGCTCCGGCAGATGGGCGCCGACCCCGGTGATTCCGACTCGCACTGTCCCCCCAGAGATGGCTCAGCCCCTCAGCATGACCGAACAGTTTCCGATATGACGACCGTGCCGGAACAGCTTTTTCTGCTGGGCAACCTGGCGATCCTGCTCACGTACGTGGTGGTCACGGCGGTCGTCGTGGTCTGGGCGGTACGGCGGCGCGGCCGGCTGCAGGACGAGGCCGACGCGCATCGGGCCACCCTGCAGGCCGTGGCCGAGCACACCGACGACGCGATCATCGGGTCCGACCTCGACGGCGTCCTCACGGCCTGGAACCGCGGCGCCGAACAGATCTTCGGCTGGACCGCCGACGAGGTCGTCGGCCGGCACGCCCGGATCCTGACCGACGAGGCCGGTGCCGCGGAGCAGCGCGACATGATGCGGCGGATCCGGGAGGGCGAGAAGGGTGTGCCGTACGAGACACGCCGGTTCCGCAAGGACGGCACCCCGGTCGAGGCGTCGTTCAGTGTGGCCCTGGTCCGGGACCGTTTCGGGCAGCCGATCGGGTTCTCCGCGGTGGTCCGGGACATCACCGCGCTGAAGGAGGCGGCCGAGCGGCAGCGGGCCGTCGAGGAGCGTACCCACCAGGCGCAGCGGATGGAGAGCCTCGGCAAACTGGCGGGCGGGGTGGCGCACGACTTCAACAACATCCTGGCGATCATCGTGAACTACACCGACTTCGCGGCCGAGGAGGCGGCCGGCAACGACGCCCTCACCGCCGACCTGCGGCACGTGCGCACCGCCGCCGACCGGGCCATCAACCTGACCCGTCAGCTGCTGACCTTCACCCGCGGCGACACCATCCAGCCCCGCGACGTCGACCTCTCTGCCGCTCTCGCCGAGGTGCACGCCATGCTCGGCCGCACCATCGGCGAACACATCAACCTGATCATGGTGCCGTCGGCGGCGCCGGTCACCGTGCACGTCGACCCCGGCCAGCTGCAGCAGGTGGTGCTCAACCTGGCGATCAACGCCCGCGACGCGATGCCCGACGGCGGCACCCTGGTCCTGGAGGCGAACACCGCCGACCTGGACGGCGGGGAACTCGACATGCAGCCCGCACTGCCCGCCGGAGCCTACGCCCGCCTGCTGGTCAGCGACACCGGCGAGGGCATGACAGCGGACGTGGCGGCGCACATCTTCGAGCCGTTCTACACGACGAAGCCCCGCGGCCAGGGGACCGGGCTGGGACTGTCCACCGTCTACGGCATCGTCGCCGAGGCGGGCGGCAGCATCAACGTCTACTCCGAGCCGGGCGTCGGCACCACGTTCCGCATCTACCTGCCGCTGGTCACGGCGTCCGGCGACGGCGCCGCCACGCTCCCGCGGCACGACGCGCCCCCGGCGGGCGACGGGCGGACCATCCTGGTCGTCGAGGACGAGCCGGCCCTCGCCCGCGTCGTCACCCGCATCCTCACCGACGGCGGCTATCACGTCCTCACCGCCACCGGCGGCCGCCAGGCGCTGACCCTCTTCCACCAGCACCGCTGCGACGCCCTGCTGACCGACGTGATCATGCCGGAGATGTCCGGCCGCCGTCTGGCCGAACTGGTCCACGCATCCGAACCGGCCCTGCCCGTCCTCTACATGTCCGGCTACAGCAACGGCCTCCTCGGCACCACCCACGTCCTCGACGGTGACATCGCCTTCATCGAGAAACCCTTCACCGCCCACGACCTCCTGCACAAGATCGCCGAGGTCCTTCCCGACCTCACCAGGAGGTACGGCTGACCCGCCCCGCCGAATCCACCCCGCCCCCTCCGCTCCCCCGCGAGGCGCTGCCCGCCTCCCGCCCCTCAGCGCGCCGCACCGGCGAAAGCGGCCCCCGGCGGTCACCCCTCGCGGGTTCAGGGGCGCGTGGTGAAGGAGGCGAGGATGACGGTGAAGCCGGGGAGGTTGGTGGCCCAGGCCTGCCGGGTGGACTGCCACTCCAGCACGAACGTGCGGCCGCCGCTGGTGGTGACCCGGCGCAGCGAGCGCATCGAGGCGCCGTCGCGGTCGCGGAAGGTGTACTCCCAGACGGCCGCCGATCCGGCCGGAAGCGCTTCGAGGCGGAGCCGCCGGTAGCCGGGGAGGGCGGTCTCCATCTCGGCGATCTCCAGTTCGGCGATCACGTCGGACGGAGGCTCGGCCACGGCGGTGACGCTGAGCCGCAGCCGGTCGGCGTCGGCGCGGAAGGCCGTCCCGCCCGGGATGTCGAGCCGGCGCCAGCCCTCGGGAACGGCGATCCGGTAGCCGTCCGGGCTGTCCCACCAGGTGTGCCCGGGCGGCGGCGCGGTCTCCCGCCCAGGCCCGGCCGGGACGCCGGTGGACCGCTCGGGACCGGGCGGCAGGGCGGGTGGGACAGCGGTCCCGGTGGCGGCCGGGCCACCGGCAGGCGGACCGGCGGTGTCCGGGCCGGCGGTGTGGGGACCATCGGCGGTGGACCGGCCGGTCCCTCCGGGGGCGGACAGCACGGTCGCGGAGCCGGCCGCATCGGTGGTGAGACCGGGCCGGGCGGGCGCCGGGAGGATGCCGGCCGGCCGGTTCGGGTCGGGCGAGGCGGGAGCGGTGGTGACGGTGGCGGCGGCGACGTCCGTACCGCCGCGGGTCTCGCCCTGGGCCGTCGCCGCGACCGCCGTGAGGGTCGTGGTGACCGCGACCGCCGCCAACGCCGCCGGGATCCGCCGGCGGGCCGCGGACCGTGGCCGTCGCCGGCTCGCCTCGACGACGCCGCGCAGCGCCCACTCCGCTCCGGTGACGGTCAGCCGGTCGGACGGATCGCGACGCAGCAGACCGGCGAGCACCGGCGCCAGCGGCCCGGCCCGGCGGGGCGGCTCGGGGCGGCCGGCGCCGATCGCGCGCAGCACCTCGGTGGTGGTCCGGCGGACGAACGGCGGGCGGCCCTCGACCGCGTGGTAGAGCGTGGCCCCCAGCGACCACAGGTCGGACCGCTCGTCGGTGGCGTGGTCGAAGATCCGTTCGGGGGCGATGTATTTCGGGGAGCCGAGGACGATCCCGGCGTCGGCGAGGGTGCGGATGCCGTTCGGGGTGACCACCGGGCCGAAGTCGGTGAGCACCACCCGGCCCTCGTCGGTGATCAGCACGTTGCCGGGCTTGACGTCGAGGTGCAGCACCCCGGCCCGCCCGGCCGCCCGCAGCGCCGACACCAGCACGAGGCCGATCCGCGCGACCCGGATCGGGGACAGCGGCCCGGTCTCGTCGATCACCTCGTGCAGCGACCGGGACGGAAGGTACTCCATGACGATCCACGGACCGTCCCACGACGGCAGCACGTCGAGGGTGTTCATCACGTTGGGGTGCTCGACGCGGGAGGCGGCGACGGCCTCCGGCAGCGCCCAGTCCCGGATCAGCTCCTGCTGCCCGATCGTCAGTCCGTCGGGGATGGCGCAGTGTTTGACCACGACCTGCGTGTCGGTCTTCTCGTCCACAGCGAGCCAGATCCGGCTCATGTGACCTGAGGCGAGCGGGTGGACGAGCCGATAACGCCCCCCGACGACCTCTCCCTCCGCGGCCATGTCTTTACCCCGTCTTCAAGATGTGTTTACGCAGCTCAGATGCTCTGTCGAGAGTAGCCGGTGCGAACCATCCAAGATCGATGGGGGTAACTCTCCGCACCGGTACGACTATCCACTGTGACCAGGGGCGGGGCCATCGTCCGAGTGGCGCGCGCAGGCGTCCTGTCAGAGTTCCGACACCATTCGAGTGATGGGACAACCGTCACCAAAAGGTCCCGGAAGTCTCTACGACACTCCATTGAGGACGGCGAAGACCCGCCCGGCAGTGGCGCGGATCACGGCACGGACGCTCTCCGGCGACTCGCCCCGCGTGATCCGGCGCCGGATCTCGGCATGCAGGGCGTGGTCGGCGGCCGACAGGAGAGCGGCGGCGAGATGGCCGGAGGCCGGCGACGCGGCGTCCGGAGGCGCGGCGGCGGTGAGCGCGGTGGCCAGCGCCTCCTCGGTCAGCTCGCGCAGGAGCCGGGCGCGCGCCAGCAATGCCGGACTGTCGTCGACGACCCGCCAGAATCGCGCCGCTGCGGGGTCCAGGCCGAGCGTGGCGTCGTCGCGATCCAGGCGTTCGAGAAACGCGCGGTGCACGGCGGCCGCCGGCGTCTCCCCGGGGACCCGGTCGCGCACGGCGCGGGCGAGCCGCTGGATCACCTCGTCCTGGCGGTCGAAGAACAGGTCCTCCTTGGTGGGGAAGTAGTTGAAGACCGTGTTGACCGAGACGGTCGCGGCGCGGCCCACCTCGGCGACGGTGACCCGGTCGAAACCCTTCTCCAGGAACAGCGCCAGCGCGGCGTCGGCGATCGCCGTGCGGGTCGCCTGCTTCTTGTCGTCACGAAGGCCCACGTCCCGAATCTTAGCGTCACCCAAAACTTGGTGTGACACCAAAATTCCACTACGGTCGGCCCATGCCTCTTCTCTTCGGTCTCTATCCGGGTGGCCTCTCCGAAACGGCTGACGGCTCCGTCACTCCGGGCGCGGTGAACGATCCGGACCGCATCCTGGCCGCGCTCGACGAGCTGCACGGCGACCGCCCGTTCCTGGTCCGGGGCTACCTGCACTACAGCGACGCCACGCCCGGCATGCCGCAGGCGCCACCCGACCCGGAGCAGTACGCGACCGGCCGCCGACGGCTCGACCTGGTGCTGTGTTTCCGCGAGCCGGGCGACGATCTGGCCGGATGGCTGCGGTTCGTCCGCGAGCAGATCCGCCGGCACGCGCCGATCCTGGCCAAGGTGCAGATCACCGAGGAGCCGGACAATCCCGGGCCGGGTGGCGACGGCGGTTTCCCGGCGGTGCGGCGGGCTCTGATCGAGGGTGTTCTCGCGGCGCGCGACGAGGTGGCCCGGCTCGGCGTGGACGTCCTGGTCGGCTGCAACGCGACGCTCGCCTTCGACCCGGGGCAGGAGTACTGGACCGGCCTGGGGCGGGCGGGTGGTGACGAGTTCCGGGCCGCGCTCGGCTATGTGGGGCTCGACTTCTTCCCGGACGTCTTCCGGCCGATCCCGCCGGAGGAGTTCGCCGGCACGGTGGCCGGGGTGCTCCGCCATTTCCGGCGGGAGAGCCTGGGCGCGGGCGGGGTGCCGGAGTCGGTGCCGATGCACATCACCGAGCACGGGTGGCCGACCGGCGCGGGCCGGTCACCGGAGCGTCAGGCCGAGGTCCTGGAGACGGTGGTACGGGCCGTCGCCGGCGCCGGTGATCTCGGCATCGACACGTATGAGCACTTCGCGCTCCGCGACGCCGACAGCTCCGCCGACGACCCGATGTTCCGGTTCGGCCTGATGACCACGGACTACCGGCCCCGGCCGGCGTTCACCACCTACCGCCGCCTGATCGCCGAACTGTCCGGCTGACGACTCCTCCTCGCCGGAACGGCGACGATCCTCATCGCGCGACGGGGACGAGCGTCCACTGCCGGCCACCGCGGTCGTCGTCCCAGCTCAGGGCCGGCGGGGCGGTGGTGACGGCACGCAGGCGGACCGCGTCGGCCGCGCCCTGGGCGGACAGCAGCAGATAGCGCACCCCGTGGCCGGCCGGATCGGCGACGGCCGCCGCGAAGTCCCGGTCCGGGGTGATGACGAACTGCCGGGGCCGGTCGCTGGCCAGCACGATGCCGAAGGCGTAGGCCGCGTCGGTGAGGACGGCGCCGTCCGGCAGCTCCATGGCGTCCAGGTCGGCGGCCACCCTCCGGTTGACCAGGGTGAGCCCACGGGTACGGTCGGCGCCGTCCGCGGTGAGCCACTCCGACTCCTCGCGGGCCAGCGTCGGCCGGCCGAGGGTGACCACCGTGGCCGGGATCGCGACGAGCACGGCGGCCAGCGCCGCGGTGACCACCTCCCGCCGGGGCCGGGCCGCGATCAGATGCCCGGCCAGCAGCACGGTCAGCGGGACGACAGTGATGTGGAACCGCAGCCAGCCGAACGACGTGCCGGACAGGAACGCCAGCGCGTCGAACGCCAGCACCGACCCGAGGACGGTGACCGCGGCGAGCACCCGTGGGTCACGCCGTCGCCAGGCCACCACCAGCGCGGCGACGAGGACCACCACGAACAGCGGGGCCAGGCCGAGCATCTGCTGCAACCAGTAGCCGATCCGGCCGGGCAGGTCGTCGCCGGTGACCGAGCTGATGCCGGTGGCGTTCGCGGACACCTGGGCGGAGTTGCCGTACTGGGAGGAGAACGTGGCGAACCACTGGCCGACGATCAGCTTGCCGGCCAGCGCCCACAGGATCACCGCCAGCAGGCCGGGCAGCCCGGCGAGGACCGCGTCGGTACGGGCCAGGGCGATTCGGCGGGGGCGGTCTCCGGGCGTACGCCACAGGGTTGTCAGGAAGACGAGGACCGGGACCGCGGCAGCCGGGGCGAGCGCCTCGTATCTCGCGCCGTAGGCGAGCCCGATGGCGAGGCCGAGTGGCACGAGTTGTTCGGCGCGGCCGTCGGCGAGCCAGATGACCAGCGCCCGCACCGCCAGCATCAGGCAGAGCAGGAAGCAGGCCTCGCTCATCCCGTTGCCGGAGTAGATGACGATCATCGGGTGCAGCGCGAACGCGGCGGTGAGCACGAGCCGGGCGGTCCGCGGCACATCGGAGCGCCGGAGCACGTCGTGCAGCACCGCGACGGTCGCCGTCATCAGCGCCGCCGAGACCAGCACCACGAGCAGGCCCTGCTGGGTGAGCGCCGGGAAGATCAGCCCGAGCGGCAGGAACGGCAGCAGGATCAGCGACGGCAGCGGGTTCCAGACGAAACCGATGGCGGCCAGGTGCGGATCCCGGCTGAACAGCGTGTACCAGGCGTTCGCGACCCGGCTCGCCGAGTCGCCGGGCACCAGGTCGCTCTGCCAGAACCACAGAGCCATGGCCACATAGACGACCGCATAGAAGACGAACGGCCTCTTCAACACCTGAGGGGTACGGGTGAGCACGTCAACCGACATCGGCGGTCTCCTTGGCGAGGTGCAGGCCGTGCGTCGTCTTCTCCCAGTAGGACGGTTTGAACACGAGCTGCCAGGCGGCCTTGGCCCCGGCCAGGCTCATCATCGCCCAGTACCCGGGCGACAGCAGCGCCGTGCCGAGGAGGTCGGGCCGGTCCATGGTGCGGGCCGACAGCACGTTCAGATAGATCACCGTGGCGTTGCCGAAGACCAGGCAGAGGACGCCCAGGTAATAGAAGGGCGGCACGAAGATCTCCTCCATGATCGGCGGCCGGTCCAGGAACCAGAGGATCGTGGTGGCCCACAGGACGGCGTTGAGCAGCGCCGCGAGCGGGGTGCCGCCGACGAACAGGTTGAGGCAGAGGATCCCGCGCCAGCCCAGCTGCCGGGCCGTGGCCCGCGGTGACCGCAGGTGCACCAGCCAGGTCATCAGGTAGCCCTTGTACCAGCGGCTGCGCTGCTTGATCCAGTTGATGAAGTCGGAGTTCGCCTCCTCCAGCGTGACCGAGTGCAGCACCCCGACCCGGTATCCGGAGCGGGCCAGCCGGATCCCGAGGTCGGCGTCCTCGGTCACGTTGTACGGATCCCAGGCCCCCAGCTCCCGCAGCTCCCGCGCCCGGAAATGGTTGCTGGTGCCGCCCAGCGGGATCGGCATCCGCAGCGCCACCAGACCGGGCAGCAGCGACCGGAACCAGGTGGCGTACTCCAGCGCGAACCACCGGGTGATCCGGTTCTGGTCGACGTTGAAGTAGCCCAGCTCGGCCTGCAGGCACACATAGGACGGCCCGAGCCGGCGCAGCGCCACCACGGCCCGGCGCAGCTGCAGCGGGTCGGGGATGTCCTCGGCGTCGTAGATCGTCACGAACTCGCCGGTGGCCTGCTCCAGCCCCACGTTGCAGGCCTTCGGCTTGGTCTTGGGCTGCGACTCGGGCACCACCAGGATCCGCACGTGATCGGCGGTCGCCACGGCCTCCGCGGCCTCGATGGTCTCCCGGTCGTCCTCCTCCAGCAGCAGGATGATCTCCAGCTTGTCCGCCGGGTACTCCAGCGCGCCCAGATGCGACATGAGCAGCCCGATCACCGACGGCTCCCGGTAGGCGGGCACCAGCACCGTGTAGACCGGCAGCTCGTGATCGGGGACGGCCCGGGCCTCCTCGTCGCTGACCCGGATCAGGTGCTCGCCGCGGGTCGACGCCCACACCAGCACGACCCGGAAGACGATCGCCGCGCCGTACGCCACGGTCACGATCGCCACCACGGTCTGCAGCACTGTCATCGGCCGCAGCACCGCCCATACGGTGAGCAGCACGAGCGCCGCGATCAGGCCGGCCCGCTGCATCCTCGACAGCACCACCCGCGCCGAGAAGTCCGCGCTCATCGGGCGCTCTCCAGCAGGATCACGGCCATCGCCACCAGTGCCGCCAGCGCGAACCGGCCCCGGGGAAGGTACTGCCGGACGGCGGTGACCGGGGCGGGCGCCGGCGACCAGCGGGTCACGACGACCGCGACGGTGATCGCCAGCACCGCGTCGGTGAGGACCGGCAGCCGTGCCACGTCGAAGGCGGCCGGGCCGAACAGGCGCCCGGTCAGCAGCACGACCAGGACCGCGCCGACGGTCACCGCGGTCACCGTCAGCGACCCCACCACACCCCGGGTCAGGGCCTGCCGTGTCGCTCCGGACAGGACGAACGCGCTGATCAGCAGGCACACGACCGCACCGGCCAGCGCCAGGCCCGGTAGCTGCTGAGCGGGCAGCAGCAACTCCTGGCCGTGATACTCGGTGACCAGGCCGCCTCCGCTGCTGGTCGGCCCGGCCGGGCGGCCGAGCAGGGTGACCACGGCCCGGATGCCGGCGTCCACCGGTGCGCCCACGGCCGGGGCCACCCCGGCGATCGCGAGCAGGGGCAGCAGCAGCGCCCACCGCAGCCGCGCCACGGTACGGGTGCCGACCAGCAGGATCGCCGCGCCGGCCAGGAACGACAGCGCCGCCGGAACCAGCCAGGCGTCGGCCGGCATGAGCAGCAGCAGGGTCACGCCGGCGGTCAGGAACACGGTGGCCAGCAGCCCGTCCACCTGCCGGTCGTGCACGTCCGGTTCGGCGCTCGACGGCCGGATCCGGCTCGCGGCCAGCGCCGCCGCCGCGGCGGCCGGGATCAGCAGCGGCACCCCGGAGCCACGGCTCCACAGGCCGTCCCACACGTCCGCGGCGAGCGCCGGGAACGCCACCGCGGTCAGCGCCACCGCCAGCAGCAGCCGGGTCGCGACCGCCCGGCGCACCGCCACCACCAGGCCGCCCGCGCCGGCCGGAGCGCCGTACACCCAGTTGCTGGTGACCGCGTACCGCAGCACGAACACCACCACGATGGCCAGCACGTTCGCTTCCAGGTAGTGCAGCCCGGCCAGTTGCACGAGCCCGTAGAGCAGCCCCAGATGGACCGGCGTGAGCGTGTTGTTGAGCAGCAGGAACCGGCCGAACCGGCGGCGCCGGGCGTGCTCACCCGGAGGCATCACCAGGTTGTCGATGACCGCGAAGTTCCACACGATCGCCACCTGCACGGCCAGGAGCGCGGCCAGCAGGTACGGCAGCCCCGCGACCTCGCCGAGCGCCCACAGGGCCGCCGAGTTGACGGCTGTGCCGATCGCCCCGGCCAGCCCGAAGCCGGCCAGCCGGCCCAGCGGCGACACCGGATGCCGGGCCGCGGCGAGTCGCAGCAGCGTCAGGTGGCGCAGATAGCGCAGCCCCTCCCGCAGCGACGCCTTGCTCTCGCCAGCCTGCCGTGGCCGGAACGTGTACGGCACCTCGGTGATCTGCCGCATCCGGCCGCGGACCACGAGCTCCAGCAGGATCTTGTACCCGTTCGGCCGCAACGACGAGGTGTCGAGCGCGTCCCGGCGTACCGCGAAGAAGCCGCTCATCGGATCGGTGACCGCCCGCAGCCGGACCGGGAAGAAGATCTTGGCGAGGGTGCCGGAGGCGCGCGAGACGATGCGCCGGAAGGCGCCGCCGAGGCCGGTGACCCGCCCGCGGGTGCGGTAGCGGCTGGCCACCACCGCGTCCGCCTGGTCGATCTGCCCGGCGGCGAGCAGCTCCGGCACGGTGGCCGGGGGATGCTGCAGGTCGCCGTCCATCACCACGACCCACGGCGCGAGCGCCGCGGTCAATCCGGCGGTCACCGCACCCCCGAGGCCCCCGGTCCGTTCGCCTCGCGGCCGATGCAGCAGGCGTACGCCCTCCGGATCCGATGCGGACAGTGCGGTGATGATCTCCGGGGTGTGGTCGTCGCTGTCGTCGACGAAGACGATCTCGCTGGGGGTGGCGCCGAGCGCGTCACGCAGTTGCTCGACCAGGGGCCGTACGTTGTCCGCCTCGTTGCGCGTGGGCACGACGACGGTGACCGCCGGAGGTGCCTTCAGCCGAACCGGGATTACCTCCACCATTACGGGATCTCCCTCTGGGACGTGAATCGTGCTACCGCTCCGCCGCCGGCCTCGTAGTACTCGACGACGACGGTGTGCTCACCGGCCGCGACATCGATGTCGGCGGTGAAGGTGGTGGGGCCGTGATCGGACCAGCCGTCGACGACCGTGACGCCGTCGAGCAGCACCCGGATCCCGTCGTCGCCGGTCGCCGCGAACCGGTAGGTCCCGGCCGTCCACGCGGCGGTCCGTGTCCAGCGGGCCGAGAATCCGTCGGCGGGGACGGCCGGTCCGGGGCTGCCGTCGCCCCAGTCGAACGCGACCGCGTCGTCGGATCCGGTCAGCACCGGCGTGCCGGACAGTTCGCGGTTGTCGAAGTACTCGGCGGCCCAGGTGTCGACCGGGCCGACGTCACCGACGCGTTCGTAACCGAACCGGGCGATGGCGCCGCCACCGTTCTCGAAGTACTCGACCCGGATCTGATGGGGGCCGTCGAACAGCAGGCGGTCGGTGCTGAACGAGTCGTTCTGGTTGACCCACTTGTCGACGATCGGGACACCGTCCAGCCAGACCCGGATGCCGTCGTCGCTCTGGCCGGCGAACCGGTAGATGCCGGCCGGCAGGGTGTCGGTGCGGGTCCAGCGGGCCGAGAAGCCGTCGGCGGGCAGACCCGCGGCGGGTGCGCCGCCACCCCAGTCGAAGCCGATCGTGCTGTCCTGCCGGGTCAGCACGGGCTCACCGGCCAGATCCATGCCGGTGAAGTATTGGGCTGTCCAGTCCGGTGGATCGGCTGCCTCGGCGGTCTGCCGGAAGGCGAGTTTCGCGACCGCGTCGCCCCCGTTCTCGTAGTACTCCATCACCACCGTGTGCGGCCCGCCGCCGAGCAGGGTGGTCCGGGTGTGCGCGGTGGCGCCGGAGTCGGCCCACGCGTCGATGATCCGCTGACCGTCCACGGTGACCCGGACACCGTCGTCGGCGGTGGCGATGAACTCGTAGTCGCCCGGGGCAAGGCTGAGCGCGCGGGTGTACCGGGCGACGAAGTGGTCCGCGCTGATCGCCGGGTCCGGGGAGCCGAGCGCCCAGTCGTTGTCGACGTTCGGCTCGGCACGGGTCAGCGCCGGCGTGGTGGACGGCACGGTCGGCGCGGAGCCGGCCCCCGGGGTGTTCCAGTACTCGGCCTGCCATTCTGTGCCGGGCTGGTCGATGGCGGCCGCCCAGTCCAGTTTGGCCATCGCGTCGCCGCCCTCGTCGAAGTACTCGAGGGTGATCGTGTGGACGCCCTCGCCCAGGTCGCCGATCCAGTCGTAGGCGGTCCCGGACTGGCCCTGCCACCTGTCGAGCACCAGCCGCCGGTCCACGTAGAGCCGGACGCCGTCGTCGGAGACCGTGGTGAACCGGTAGCGCCCGGCCGGGAAGTGCTGCCGCTTCGTCCAGCGGGCGGAGAACGCGTTCGCCGGCACCGCCGGGTCCGGGGCGGCCTCGCCCCAGACGAAGTCGATCCGTGGGTCGGCCCGGGTCAGCACCGGGGTCCCGGCCAGGTTCTTGTTGTCGTAGAAGGTGGCGGTGAACGGCGCCGACGGCACATAGGTGGCGGTGTAGGTGGTGTCCGCGGCCGGGGTGGTGACGGTGTGCCGGATGCCCTTCCCGTCCGACCAGCCTTGGAACTGGTAGACCGTGCCGTCGGCCGCCACGGCGGTCGGTGGGGCGTACAGCTCCCGCTTGAAGTTCTCCACCCCGAGGACCTCGTGCGGGGTCTCCACCGGCACCCCGTCCAGATACGCGGTCAGGCCGGGCGGGCTGGTCGCGACCGTGAGAGTGGTGGTGAGCGGCCGGATCTCGATCGACTTCGAGGTGCTCAGCCCGGTGCCGTCGGTGGCGGTCACCCGGATCTCGTACCAGGTGTCGGCCGACGACTCGCCGGTGTCCGGAATGGTGAACTGCCCGGCCCGGCCGGTCAGCGGCCCGGCGAACGGGTGGATGTGCGTGTGGTGATGCAGGATCACCGACGTCCGGATGCGGTTGTCGTCCAGGTCGAACCCGGCGGCGTCCTGCGCGAAGGCGTTGTAGGTGATGACGTCGCCGGCGCGGTAGGTGGACTCGTCGGCCGGCACCGCGATGGTCACCGTGGGCGCGATGCCGACCTGGATGATCAGCGGTACGGCGCTCGCGGTGTCACCGCCGCTGTCGGCCACCCGCAGCACCGCGGTGTAGACGCCGGTGTCCGGATAGGTGTGTGTCGGGTTGGCGTCGGCGCTGGTCGTGCCGTCGCCGAAGTCCCAGGAGTAGGTGAGCGGGTCGCCGTCCGGGTCGCTGCTGCCCGCACTGGAGAAGTTGACGGTCAGCGGGTTCAGCCCCTTGTCCACGTCGGACGTGGCGTTCGCCGTGGGGGAGTGGTTGCCCAGGCTGTAGGTGACCTTGTAGATCCGCCCCGGGATGTAGGTCAGGTAGTAGAGGTCGCCGTCCGGCCCCACCTTGAGGTCGACGACCGCCCCGGCCTGCGCGTCGAAGTCGTGCACCGCCGTGACGTTGCCGTTCTCGTCGAGCACGGCCCGCTTGATGAACCCCTTCGCGTAGTCGGCGAAGAACAGGTTCCCCCGGTACTCGGGCGGGAAGACCGAGCCCCGGTAGACCGGTCCGCCGGTGGCCGCCGCGCTCTCGCCGTCATGGGCGTACACATGGATCGGGTCGATGAACCCCGCGCAGTTCGCGGTGCACATCCCCTCCTTGAGCGGCCACCCGTAGTTGCCGCCCTTGACGATGTGGTTGACCTCCTCCCACGTGTAGTCGCCGACGTCGCCGCCGTACAACTCCCCGGTCAGGCTGTCGAACTGGAACCGCCACGGGTTGCGGAAGCCGTACGCCCAGATCGCCTGCTCTTTTCCCGCCTGCCCGTAGAACGGGTTGTCGGCGGGGATCGAGCCGTCGGGGTTGATCCGCAGGATCTTGCCGTGCGGATTGGAGAGGATCTGCGCGTTGCTGGAGTAGCCGTTGTCACCGACGGCGAAGTACAGCTTGCCGTCCGGCCCGAACCGGATGCTGCCGCCCACGTGCAGGTGCTGCGAGAGCGACTCGGTCTTGAAGATCTCGAACGGCCCGTCGGTGCCGACGTCACCCGAAGCGTCGAAGCGGACCAGCCGATTGTGCAGGTCAAGGCCGGTGTAATAGAAATAGGCGTAGTGATTGGTGACCCCGAAACCGGGGTCGAAGGCGATGCCGATGAGACCCCGGTCACCGGTCGGCTCGGACGGCAGCACCGCGAACGGCGTGGCCAGTAGGTGCCCGTCCTTGAAGACCTTGATGACGCCGGCCCGCTCCAGGACGAAGATCCGCCCGTCCGGGGCGATCTCGAAGCCGGACGGCTCGTTCAGGTCGGCGCCGACGACGAGCGAGGTCTGGAAATCGGACGGCGGGGCGGCGGACACGGGCGCGCCGGCGCAGAGGGAGAAAAGGATCAGGACCAGAAGCGCTGTCGCCGCTCTCACAGGTCCCGAACCTATGGTCCGATCGTTGCGATACAACGGCTCCGGGCTGAAACTGCAGTGACACCGGTGATTCCAGGCTGTTTCCTGTCCCGGCCAATGAGTCCTAAATGGAAATGGATCACCGGAACTACCGGTGATCCATTTCCGAATCGTCAGCGAATGGGTACGTCCACGTAGGATCCGCCACCGATGGTGATGGAATCCCCCGATTCGTTCTCGTCGTAGTAGAGCGGGTCCACGGTGTCCACCACGAGGGTCAGCGAGTGCCCGGCCGGCAGGTCGTAAGCGGTGGCCGGCAGCTTCACGTCGACACTGCGCGTGGCCGTCAGCCAGGTCGCCGGAGCGTGGGTGATCAGCTTGGCGGTGCCGAGGGAGTCCAGGTCGTAGAGGTACGCCACCACGGTCCCGGTCGCCGCGGCGCCGGAGAGCTCCAGGTGCACCTTCGGGATGCCGCGGATCCGCTGCGCCGACGACGGGCGTTCGGCCGCCCAGACCCCGGCCCGCCCGCGGTCCACGAACGGCAGCCAGACCGACGGCTGCTGCCCGGTGATCGCCGCCGCCCCGTTGGAGATCAGCACGATGCCGCCGCCGGCGACGGTGTCCCGGTCGGCGGGCAGGGTCTTGGTCCAGCCGGAGCTGACCGCGCCGCCGAGCAGGCCGGTGCCGTCCAGGGTGCGGATCCTGCCCAGGCCGTACCGGGTGGTCGACGACGACTGCGCCGCCCAGGTGGGGTACGACTCGGCGGTGGCGTTCAGCGGCTTCAGGTAGATCGGGTCCGGGCTCGTCGTACCGGTGGCGAGGTGCTCGTCGAGGAAGGCGTAGAGGCTCGTCCACACCTCGTTGGGCAGCCCCAGCACGCCGGTCAGCTCGGCGATGGCGTGGTCGCCGGGGCGCAGCTCCAGCCGCTTCGGGGTGGTGAGCCGGCCGTAGAAGTCGACGAGCTGGTTCGGCGGGAAGAAGGTGTCACCCCAGCCGTTGGCGATCAGCACCGCCGGGTTGTTCGCGTTGATCCGGTCGAGGTAGGTGGCGGCGGACCGTACCCTCGCCCACGCCATCACGCCGTCGACGTTCACGTTCGCGTTGAAGTCGTTCATCTTGGCGGTCAGCTCGGCGCTCGGCGTGCCGGCGATCTGCGCGGCCAGCTCCAGCAGCCCGGCCGACTGGCGGTGCCGGGTCTGGTCGGCGTAGAGCGAGTAGACCAGGTCGGTCCATCCACTGAGTACGCCGACCGCCCGGATCCGGCTGTCGAAAGCCGCTCCGAGCAGGCTGATCCCGGCGCCGTACGAGATGCCGGCCGCCCCGATCCGGGCCGGGTCGGCGGCCGTGTTCGCGATCGTCCAGTCGACCACCCTGGTCAGGTCGGCCATGTCCTTCGGCCCGGCGGTGTCGATCTCCCCGCCGGACAGCCACCAGCCCCGCGGCGTGTACGACACCACCACGTACCCGCGCCCGGCCAGCACCTTCGCCTGCGCGAGGTACTCCAGGTCGTTGAGTCCCCAGCTGGACGGCAGGATCACCGCCGGGTGCCGTCCGCCGGCCGAGGGTGCGATGACGTTGGCCTTGAGGGCGACCCCGCCGTCACCGGTGATCTCGACCGCCGTGAAGCCGGTCGTGCCCACGGCGGCGTGCGCCGGTGCGGTGGTCAATGTGGTCGTGGCCAGGGCGAAGGCGGCGATCAGTGTGGTCAAGCGGCGAAGCGCCATCAACACTCCTCGATTCAGGGGAGCGAACGTGGCGGCAGCGTAGGAATCGGTTCCGAGAATTTGAAGATGGTGACATTCTCGTTACCGGCTAGTAACGTGACTGATCGGTAGCCAAGGGGGTGTCAGGTGCTCTACGGAACCCCGACAGCACGTCGACGTGACGCCCAGCGCAACCGGGCGGCCATCCTGGAGGCCGCGAGCGAGGTGCTGGCACAGGAGGGCGTCGTCGCCCTGATGCCGGAGATCGCCCGCCGCGCCGGGATCGGCCAGGCCACCCTCTACCGGCACTTCGCCGACCGGCAGGCGCTGACCGCCGCCGTGCTGACCTACCAGCTGGAGATCATGGAGGCCCGGGTCGCCGCCTGCTCCGGGCATCCGGCCGGGTTCCGGGACCTGCTCCGCGAGACCCTGCACTCCCAGATCGAGCTGCGCGGCCTGGTCAAACTGGTGCGCCGCTTCGACCTCGGGTTGCAGGAGCGCTACCGGCAGCGGGTGATCGCCGCCTTCGCCGCGCCGCTGGGCCGGGCCCGCGAGCACGGGCACGTCCGCGCCGACCTGGTCCCCGAGGACCTGTCCCTGCTGTTCACCATGGTTCAGGGGGTGGCCGAGGCCACCGACGACGTGCGGGCCGCCCGGGCCGCCGCCGACCGCGCGGTCGACCTGGTGCTCGACGGAGTCTTCCGGCCGGACCTCAGGACCCCGGGGACACTGCCGATCAACCCCGCGGTGGAGGAGCACGGCGGAACGGGGTGACGACACGATGCGTGGTCCGGAGATCGACGAGATCAGCGTGTCGGAGCGAGCCGAGCTGGAACGGCTGCGCCAGATCATCTCGACCGGCCCCACCGGCTTCGTCTCGATCGACGCCGACGGCATCGTCCGGATCTGGAACCGGTCGGCGTGCCGGCTGCTCGGCTGGACGGCCGACGAGATCATCGGCCGCCCGCTCACCGAGCTGCTGATCCCGGCCGAGTTGCGGGACGCGCACACCGCCGGGATGGCCCGCTACCTCGCCTCCGGCGAGCCGGCGGTGATCGGCAAGCCGGTCACGCTGCCCGCCCTGCACGCCGACGGCCGCCGGATCGAGCTGGAGTTCACCATCTGGCCGTCCTGGGTCGGCGGCGAGCGCCACTTCTACGCGTTCATGCGCGACATGTCCGAGCAACGGGCCGCCGAGGAGCAGGCCGCCCGGCACACCCGGGTGCTGCTCGCCACCATCGACGCGCAGCGGGCCGTCACCGCCGCGGCCCACGACCACGACAAGGCACTGCGCGTCGTCGCCGAGCAGGTGATGGCCGTCTTCCCCGCGGCCGGCGGCGCGGCCGTCGAGCTGATGGACGGCGACTTCGCCGCGACCGGCGCCCTCACCGGCTACACCGGCCTCACCGGCGTCCGGGCCCGGCCCGGCTCGCTCGCCAGCGAGGCGATCGCCCACCGCCGGGTCGTACGCTGCGCCGACACGGCCACCGACGAACGGGTCGACCGCGAGGCCTGCCTGCGGATCGGGGTCCGGTCGATGTGCGCCGCCCCGTTGTACAGCGGCGACCGGCTGATCGGCGTGGTCAAGGTCGGCAGCGCCCGGCCGGACGCCTTCGGCGAGGTGGACGCGCACCACCTGGAGCTGCTCGCCGCCAGCCTGGCCTCCACCCTGCGGTACGTCGACGACTACGCCCGCAACGCCACCCTGCTCGCCGAGCGGACCGCCGCGCTGGAGGCCCTGGAACTCAGCGACGCCCGGTTCCGCCTCACCTTCGAGAACTCGCCGCTCGGCCTGGCCCTGTCCAGCGTCGACGAGCGGTCGTTCGGGCGCTACCTGCAGGTAAACCCGGCGATGTCGGCGATCACCGGGTACTCGGCCGAGGAACTGCTCGGCATGTCGTTCCGCGACCTGCAGCACCCGGACGACGTCGCCGCCACCGAGACCGCGCTCCGGCAGATGATCACCACCGGGCCGGACACGGTCCGCGTCGAGCGCCGCTACGTGCACCGGGAGGGGCACACCATCTGGGTGTCGAACCGGGTGGCGGTGGTGCGCGGCGGGGACGGCGCCCCGTCGTACGTCGTGGTGCAGGTCGAGGACGTCACCGCCCAGCGCGCGGCGGACGCCCGGTTGCGCCAGATGGCCGCGCTCCTCAAGATCATCCCCGTCGCGGTGATCGTGCGGCGTCTCGACGGCACCGTCCTGTGGTGGAACAGCGGCGCCCAGAGCCTCTACGGCTGGACCCCGGGAGCGGCCGCCGGGCGGCTCAGCCACCGCCTGCTGAACACGGTCTTCGAGGACGGCTCGGCGGCCGAGCAGCGGGCCACGCTGGAGTCCGACGGCGTCTGGTCCGGTCGGCTGCAGCACCTCACCGCCGCCGGGCGTACCGTCAGCGTGCTCAGCCGGCAGGTCGTCCACCGGACCGCCGACGGCGACGTCGAGGTCCTGGAGATCAACACCGACGTGACCGCGGCCCGCGCCGCCGAACAGGCCCTCGCCCTCAACGACCAGCGGTTCCGGGCCCAGTTCACACATTCGGCGGTGGGCCAGGTGATCCGGGCGCTGGACGGCTCGCTGATCGCGGTGAACGAGGCCTTCGCCGGCATGCTCGGCCGCTTCGCCGAGGACCTGATCGGACGCGACGTCGACGAGGCGCTGCTCGGCCCGGACGACCGCGCCCACATGCACAACGAGATCGCCGGGCTCTTCGCCGGTGACGCCACCTCCTACACCCACGAGGCCCGGCTGCGTCACGCCGACGGCTACTGGGTCGACGCCGAGATCACCGTCTCCCTGGTCCGGGACTCCCAGAACCGCCCGAAGCACCTGATCGTGGTGGCCACCGACGTCTCCCAGCGGCGGATCGCCGAACGGGCCCGGGACGACGCGGCCGCCGCCCTCGCCGAGCGCAACACCGCCCTGGAGGTCGCCAACCAGCTCAAGCTCGACATCATCGGGATGCTCGGGCACGAGATCAGCAACCCGCTGTCGGCCATCCTCGGCTACAGCGACCTGCTCGCCGACGACTTCGAGGCCGGCACACCGGCGGCGACGGGGATCGGCGTGATCAGCCGGCAGGCGCAGCGGCTCGACGAGATCGTCCGCGAGGTGCTCAGCATGGTCAGCATCGACGCGGGCAACCTCAGCGCCGTACGCGGGGAGGTGTCCCTGCACGACGGGATCGCGCAGGCCCTGGCGAGCGCCGGCGCCACCGCGGTGCCGGTGACCGGCCCGGACGTCACCCTGCGCTTCAATCCCGGCCACCTGCAGCAGGTCCTGGTCAACCTGCTCTCCAACGCGGCCAAGTACGCGGGCGGCGCGACCGGCATACGGATCGAGCCGTCCGGCCGCGGCCGGGTGCTGCTGCGCGTCGAGGATCGCGGGCCCGGCGTGCCGGAGGAGTTCCGCCCGCGCCTGTTCGAACGGCTCACCCGGGCCGAACGCGACGCCGGCTCGGTCCGCGGAACCGGTCTCGGGCTCTACATCGTCCGGAGCCTGGCCCGCGCCAACCACGGCGAGGTACGGCACGAGCCGCACCCCGCCGGCGGATCGGTCTTCGTCCTGGAGGCCGAGTCGGTCTAGAAGACGACGCTCCAGCCCTCCCGGCGCCCCTGATCGGCGGTCCACGCCACGCCGTCCACCTTGAGCCCGCGCGCGTCCAGCAGTGTCAGCGTGCCGCCACCGTTGCCCAGCCGCACCGGCTCGGTGACCGGCACCCGCGCGGCCGCCCCGGACGCCAGCGCCCCGGACAGCGGCAGCCGGCCGCCGGCCCGGTCCACCAGCGACCAGCCGGCCAGGTCGATGTCCCGGGGCGAGGTGTTCAGCAGCGTGACGGTCTCCGCCTCGGGCGCCGGGCCGGCCGGGTTCACCAGCGCCGCCACGATGCGTACCAGATGGTCCGGCTCGGACGACGACGGCTGCGGCGCCGGGCCCGCACCGGGCAGTTCCGGCAGCGGATGCCCGGTGATGTCGTCGGTGTGCCACACCTGCGACTGGAAGGCCAGGAAGATCGCCACCCAGTCGTCGGCGGCCGGGAAGTGCAGCAGCAGCGCCCCGTCCTGCCACACGCCGTTGTCACCGGCGAACCGCCCGCGGTTGCCCTGGTTCATGTGCACGTCGTGGATCCCGTTGCCGGGCCGGAACCCGAAGATCTTGTCCGGCTTCGCCTCCGGGCCCCACGCCTCGCCGAACACGTACGCCCGCGCGTCCAGATCACCCAGCGCCCGGCGGACGAAATGATCGAGGAAATCGCCCAGATCATTGTCCGGCCCCGGCTTCGCGGCCGGCACCGGGCGCATCGAGGTGCGGTCGAAGAGGTTCCCGCGGATGAAGTCGATCGCCACGCCCCCGGGCCGGCTGCCGATCTCGGTGAAACCGTCCGGAAGCCGGCGCACCTGCTCCAGGATCGGATGGTCGAAATGGTCGGCCGCCAGGTGGAGCAGGTCCGGCGGGCTCTGCTGGGAACGTACGTTGACGGCCGCCCGGTAATCGATGCCGGAGGCCCGCAAATGAATTTGGTAATGCGGTGTGTCATTGGTCTCGATGCGACGGTCGACGACGGCCGCCCGCAGAACCCCGTAGCGCTTCAACGGCATGGACCGGATTGGACACCCGGGTATATTGCGTGTCAATAAACGGCTCGGGAAGTGTTCTCGTCAATTACCGGACAGCGTGTAATCGAGCGGGCGTCACCGGCCCGCCGCGGGCATGGATCACGATCTCCCTGGGAATCCTCACAGCCGGCACCGGTAGCCTGGTGCCTTCGTCTCTTCGTGAAGGAGTTGATGTCCGCCGTGGGCGGATACGGCTGGCAAGTTGTCCTGGTCGTGGTGCTGGTGCTGCTCAACGCGGCGTTCTCGGGAAGCGAGATGGCTCTCATCTCGCTGCGGGAGAGCCAGTTGCAGCGTCTCGAGCGGCAGTCCCGCACCGGAAGGACCCTCGCCAGGCTGGCGCGGGACCCCAACCGGTTCCTGGCCACCATTCAGATCGGCATCACCCTGGCGGGCTTCCTCGCCTCGGCTGCCGCGGCGGTGTCCCTGGCACAGCCGCTGATCGAGCCGCTCGGCTTCCTCGGCAGCGCCGCGGAGCCCGTCTCGATCATCCTCGTCACCATCGTCCTGACGTTCTTCACCCTGGTCGTCGGCGAGCTCGCCCCCAAGCGCATCGCCATGCAGCGGGCCGAGGGCTGGGCCATGCTGGTGGCCCGCCCGCTCGACGTCCTGGCCACCCTGTCGCGGCCGGTCGTCTGGCTGCTCGGCAAGGCCACCGACCTGGTCGTCCGCCTCGCCGGCGGCGACCCCGGCGCCGGCCGTGAGGAGGTCAGCACCGAGGAGATCCGCGACATGGTCGCCGCCCAGCAGGACATCACTGCCGAGCAGCGCACGATCATCAGCGGCGCCTTCGAGATCGCCGACCGCATCCTCCGCGAGATCCTCATCCCGCGCCGTGACGTGCTGATCCTCCCGGCCGACCTGCCCGCCCCCGAGGCGCTGGCCCGGCTGGTCAAGGGCGGCCACTCGCGCGCCCCGGTGACCGGCGCCATGGGCCTCGACGACGTGCTCGGCGTGGTCCACCTGCGTGACCTGATCGCCGCCGACGGGCTGGCCCGCGACCACATGTTCGAGCCGCTGTTCCTGCCCGAGACGCTGAAGGTGTCCGACGCCATGCGCCAGCTGCGCGGCCAGCGCCAGCAGTTCGCCCTCGTCGTCGACGAGCGCGGCGCCATCGACGGCATCGTCACCATGGAGGACCTGGTCGAGGAGGTCGTCGGCGAGATCTACGACGAGAGCGACCGGGACGTGCAGTCGGTGATCCACGAGGAGGACGGGGCGATGCTGCTGCCCGGCACCTTCCCGATCCACGACCTGCCGGACATCGGCGTCGACATCGAGGAGACCGACGCCGGCGACTACACCACCGTCGCCGGGCTGGCCCTGGCCCGCCTCGGCCACATCCCGACCGTCCCCGGCGAGACCGTCCGCATCGACGGCCACACCGCCGAGGTCGTCGAGATCACCGGCCGGGCGATCACCAAGCTGCGCCTGCGATCCCTGCCGGCCGAAACCGCCGACGAGGACGCCGAGGACTGACCCGTCCGGAAGGGCCGGGCGTGCCTCGTCACACCCGGCCCTTTCCGGCTCGCGGGCGTGTCCGTTCGCTCATAGGCTTCACCAGTGCTGATGATCATTGCGCTGGCGCTGCTGGCGGCGGTTCTCGCCTTCGCCGTGGCCCGGCCCCGGGGGCTTCCCGAGGCCGCGGCCGCGGTGCCCGCCGCCGCGCTGGCCGTCGGCTTCGGCCTGGTCACCCCGTCGGCGGCCCTGCACGAGGTGGAGGAGCTGGCGCCGACCGTCGCGTTCCTGGCCGCGATCCTGGTGCTCGCGTTCACCGCGGAACGGCACGGCGTCTTCGGCTGGATCGGCGCGCTCGTCGCCCGTACCGGCAAAGGTCGTCCCCGCCGTCTCCTCGGAGCCGTCTTCGGCGCCGCCGCCGTGACCACCGCCGTGCTCAGCCTCGACGCCACGGTCGTCCTGCTCACCCCGGTGGTCTTCGCGGTCGCCGCCCGCGCCGGCGTCCGCCACCGCCCGCACGCCTACGCCTGCAACCATCTGGCCAACTCGGCCTCGCTCCTGCTGCCCGTCTCCAACCTGACGAACCTGCTGGCCTTCACCGCGAGCGGGCTGACCTTCGCCGGATTCGCCGCCCTGATGGCCGCGCCGTGGCTCGCCGTCATCCTGGTCGAGTTCCTGATCTTCCAGTTCTTCTTCGCCGGCGACCTGGCCGCCCCCGCCACCGAACGCCCCGGCGACCCCGGTCCGGCCCCCCGCTACGCCCTCACCGTCCTGGCCGTCACCCTCGCCGGCTTCGCGGCACTCCAGCCGTTCGGCGTCGAGCCCGCCTGGGTGGCCGCCGCCGGCGCCGCCGCCCTGGCCGCACCCCTGCTGCGCCGCCGCGACATCCGCCCCCGCACCCTGCTCACCGAGGCGAACCCGGCCTTCTGCGCCTTCGTCCTGGCCCTCGGCGTGGTCGTGCTGGCCGTCCGCGCCAACGGCCTCGGCGACTGGATCGACACCTGGATCCCCCGCCACCCCGACCTGCTGGGCCTCCTCGGTGCCGCCACCCTCGCGGCGATCCTCGCGAACGTCCTCAACAACCTCCCCGCCACCCTCGTCCTGCTCCCCGCCGTCGCCCACTCCCCGGGCCTGCTCCTGGCCGTCCTCATCGGCGTCAACGTGGGCCCCAACCTCACCTACGCCGGCTCCCTCGCCACCCTGCTCTGGCGCCGCATCCTGCACGCCCGCGACGCCGCTCCCCGAACCTCCGAATTCCTCAAACTAGGCGCCGCCACCGTCCCCCTCACCGTGGTCGCCGCGGTCACCGCACTCTGGGCCGGCCTCAACCTCTACCAACCCTGATCCGGTACGCCGACGGCCGCCCCCGACCGCACCCACCCCGCCCGTGGCCGCCCCGCGACGCGGTCCCGGCGCCGGACCGCAGCGCGCCCGCCGGGCCGATCCCGCCCCACCGCCCACGCGCCGTCCCCATCCGGCGACCGGTCCCGGGACGGTCGTGGGACGGACGAATCCATCGCGGCCGGGGTGCGCGCTGGCCCACGGCCCCGCCGGCCGGTACCGCTCCGGGCGGCCCCCGGCGTCGTGTCGGCGTTCGGGAGGCAGCGCTGGATGCCGCCCGGCCGAAGGGTGGGGCCGGGGCGTCGCTGACGGCCGCCGGGGACGGGCGTGGGCGGGCGTTGTGGGAACGGGATGTCATGGGGCGCTTGTAGGATGCGCCGGTGGTTCAGGATCTCGTGGGTGACGACCGGTCTGCGGCGGCGATGAGGCAGGGGACTGGCGGGGAGAAGCCGGGCTCCGCCGCCGGTGACGCCCACGCGGCGGAGAGGGCGGCTGAGGCGGCGGCCGGGGCAGCCTCTGAGGAGGCGGCTGGGACGGCGGCTGAGGCGGCGGTGGGGTCGTGGAGTGGGGCCGAGCTGGTGCTGTGGCTGCACCGGGGGCTGTCGGTGGCGGCGGTCATGGGGCTCGTGGTGGGGACCCGCGCGTTCTGGCAGGCCAATGCGATGAGCCGGCCCTGGCTGGCGCTGACGCTGACCGGGGCGTACCTCGTGATGCTGATCGCCGCCGTGGTGGCGCTGTGTGCGTCCCGGCATCGGGTGCTGGCGCGGCTGGATGCCGGCGTGCTGGTCACCGCGATCGTGATCAAGCTGGTGGCGGCGTGGCCCGGGGTGTCGGGCGCGAAGGCGCTGACGGTCGACGAGGGCATTCTGATGGATGCGGCGTCGCGGGCTCTGGCGAAGGGGAACAACCCGTACACGTCGGCGTGGCCGGGGATCGATCCGGCGCTGCCGACCCAGCTGATGGACGGGCGTACGGTGTTCGACTTCGGTTATCCGCCGCTGGGTGTGGAGATCGGGGCGGTGTTCCAGCGGCTGTTCCCGTCGATGACGGGCATCGTGCTGGTGGCGTGGCTGGCGGTGTTCGTGACGGCGGTGTTCGTGTTCACCGTGGCGCCGGGGCCGTTGCGGCCGATCGCGACCCTGGGCGTGCTGGGCCTGGGCACGTTCACCGGTTACGCCGACAACGCGTACCCCTCGGTGATCGCTCTTCCGTTTCTCTGTCTGGCTCTGTGGGGCTGGCCGCGGATCGGCCGGACCGGACGTCTGGGGTGGCACGGTCTGGTGCGCGCGGTGGCGCTGGGTGTCGCGTGCTCGATTCACCAGCTGGGCTGGTTCCTGGCGTTGTTCCTGGTGGTGGGCCTGGTCGTGCTGCGCCTGGGTGAGTTGGGCCTGGCCCGGACGTTCGGGTTGATGCTGCGGTACGGCGGAACCGCGCTCGCGGTGTTCGTCCTGTCGAGCCTGCCGTTCATCGTGACGACGCCGCACGCGTGGCTGACCGGGGTGTTCGAGCCGTTGCTGCAGCACGCTGTCCCGCACGGCCAGGGCCTGATGGGGATCACGCACTACATCATCGGCGGGAGCGCGGCGCTCGACTGGTACGGCCACGCGACGATCGCCCTGCTGCTGGCGCTGCTGGCGGCGTTCGGCCTGCACCTGCGCACGCTGGGTCCGGCGATCGCGGTGCTCCCGTGGATGATCTTCATGGTGTCGACCCGCTCGCAGGACGGCTATTGGCTGCTGACCATGCCGTTGTGGCTGGTCGCGCTGGTGACCACGACCCGGGCGGACTTCGCCGGCGCGTGGCGGGTCCCGCTGCCGAGGCGGGAGGCGGTCACCGCCGCGCTGTTCGTGCCGGCCGCGGCGATGTTCGTGGTCGCGGTGGCGACGCCGCAGCCGCTGGAGTTCACGGTGCGTACCCCGGTGGCGGCGGGGAAGAACCTGCCGGAGCTGACGGTCGAGGTGACGAACCGGTCGGACGAGCCGGTGCGCCCGAGCTTCTCGGTGGCGACGGGCGCGACGATCGCCAGCTTCTGGAAGGCCGAGGCCGGGCCGGAGACGCTGGCGGCCGGGGCGACCGGGACGTACACGCTGGTCCCGCCGACGAAGACGTTCAAGATCCCGGCGGAGGGCCGGACCATCCTGCGCGCGGTCTCGGACGCCCCGCAGACGCTCAGCAGCATCCGCCTGACGAACTGAGGAGCGGCCCTGCGATGACCCGCATCCTGGTGGTCGACGACGAGCCGCAGATCATCCGCGCGCTGCGGATCAATCTCAAGGCACGGGGGTACGAGGTGGACACCGCCCCGGACGGCGCCGCGGCCCTGCGCGCGGCCGTCGACCACCACCCCGACCTGGTGGTGCTGGACCTGGGCCTGCCCGACATGGAGGGCGCCGAGGTGATCGCCGGTCTGCGCGGCTGGACCTCGGTGCCGATCATCGTGCTCTCCGGCCGGGCGGACAGCACCGACAAGGTGACCGCGCTGGACGCGGGCGCCGACGACTACGTGACGAAGCCGTTCGGGGTGGACGAGCTGCTGGCCCGGATCCGGGCGGTGACCCGTCGCTCGCAGCCGGGGGAGCCGGAGGCACCGGTGGTGCGGCTCGGCGCGTACGAGGTGAACCTGGCCGAGCACACGATCAGCGGCGACGTCCGGCTCACCCCGACCGAGTGGCAGTTGCTGGAGCACCTGCTGCGGCATCCGGGCAAGCTGATCACGCAGCGGGACCTGCTGCACGACGTGTGGGGCCCGCAGTACCGGACCGAGACGAACTATCTCCGGCAGTACATGGCCCGCCTGCGCCGCAAGCTGGAGGCCGACCCGGCCCGTCCGCGCCATCTGCTCACCGAGCCCGGCATGGGCTACCGGTTCCGCCCATGAGCAGGCTCGGTGTGCTCGACGTCGGGTCGAACACGGTCAACCTGGTGGTCGCCGAGGCCGCGTCCGGACTGCCGCTGCCGGTGCACACGTGGGAGCGCCGGCCGCGGCTGGCGCACCGGCTGCCGGCCGACGGCACGATCGGCCCGGCCGCCCTGGACCGGATGGTCGCCGCGGTCGGGGAGGCGGTCGCCGAGTCCCACCGGGCCGGGGTGAACCGGATGTTCGCGTACACCACGGCGGTGGTCCGGGACGCTCCCAACCGCGACGCGGTCCTCGCGGCGGTGCAGGAGCGCACGGGGGTACGGCTGGGCACGCTCACCGGCATCGAGGACGCCCGCCTGACGTTCCTGGCGGCGCGGCGCTGGCTGGGCTGGCAGGCCGGTCCGATGCTGATGGTCGACATCGGCGGCGGCTGTCTGGAGGTGGCGTTCGGGCGGGACCGGCTGCCCGAGTCGGCGATGTCGCTGCCGCTGGGTGCGGGCCGGCTCACCCGGGAGTTCCTGGCCGACGGCGATCCGCCCTCGCCCCGGGCCGTCCGGAGGCTGCGGCGGCACGTGCGCGAGCAGTTCGCCGAGGTCGCCGCCCGCACCTCGTGGGAGGCTCCGCGTACGTCGGTGGCCGCCTCCAAGACTTTCCAGCAGCTGGCCCGGCTGGCCGGGGCGGCCCCGCTGCGGCAGGGCCCGTTCGTGCCGCGGGAGCTGCGGGCGACGGCGCTGCGGCCGTGGATCAAACGGCTGGCCGCGATGCCCAGCCCGAAACGGTCGCGTCTGCCCGGCGTGTCCCCGCACCGGGCCCGGCAGATCCTGGCCGGCGCGATCGTCGCGTACGAGGTGATGCGCCGGCTGAGCGTCGAGTCGCTGATCATCTGCCCGTGGGGGCTGCGCGAGGGGATCCTGCTGCGCGAGCTGGAGGCCCGGCAGACGCCGCTGGTCAACGCCGCCTGGGTGCCCTGGAATTGAGGTCTCATTCGCGGGGAGCACACGCCGATATCTCTGGTATCCGGTTGTTCCTCTCGCGCCAAGGAGACACATCGTGCGGTTGTTCGGTTCCCGTGCGGCCGGCCCCGAGGTGGCCCGCCCGATTCCCCGTGAGGTCGAGGCTCTGGAGCAGCTGGTGCTGGCGCTCGACGCGGCGACGGACGAGGACAGCGCCTGGCGTCTCACGGTGGACAGCATGGTCAAGTTCCAGAAGATGGGGTACGGCGCCGTCTGGGTTCCGGACGGGCTGAATCGGCTGCGGCGGCTGCACGAGTGCGGCCCGCTGCAGCCGCAGCTGGCCGGTGTCACCGAACCCGAGCTGGTGACCCGGGCGTTCCAGACACGTACCGCGGTCTTCGACGAGGAGCCGGAACGGGCCGCCGGGTGCCGTCGCTGGCAGGCCGCGGCCAAGGCGGGCATGGTCGCCGCGATGATGTTGCCGGTGGTGAAGAACGGCGAGGTGCTGGCCGTCCTCGAGTACTACTCGCCGGCGCCGATCTACGCCGACGCGGGACGCAAGGAGAAGCTCGCCGCCATCGCCCGTGTCGCCGAGCAGGCGCGTTCCGCGGCGGTCGCCGCCGCCGAGCTGCGCCAGGTGGCCACCGACCGGGAGGCCGTCACCACCGTGGTCACCCGGGTCGGGGCGGCCACGGACACCGCGACCACGATCCGTGCGGCTCTGGACGCGGTGCGGACGGCGTTCGGCTGGGCGTACGGCTCGTACTGGGAGATCGACGGCGCCGCCAACGTGCTGAAGTTCCACCTGGAGTCGGGGTCGGCCGGTGACGAGTTCCGCCGGGTCACGCTGGCCGCCGAGTTCGCCGAGGGTGTCGGCCTCTCGGGCCGTGCCTGGCGGGCCCGTGACCTGGTGTTCGTCAAGGACCTCGCGGAGGTGACCGACTGCGTGCGGGCACCCGCCGCGCAGCGGGCCGGGGTGCGCTCCGGAGTCTGTTTCCCGATCATGAGCGGGGACCGGGTCGTCGGCACGATGGACTTCTTCACCACCGAGTACATCGACCTGTCGGAGTCCCGGGCGGCCGCGCTGCGCAACGTGCAGCAGCTGGTGTCGCAGCGGCTCGACGTGGTCCGTGGCACCGAGCGGGCCGCCGCCAATGCCCGTGACCTGCTGGACACCGTGCAGCGGCTGCGCAGCGCCAGCGACGACGCCACCTCGGTGGCTGAGCAGGCGGTGAGCCGCGCGTCGGCGATGACCGCCGAGGTGGCCGCGCTCGGGCAGGCGTCGACGGCGATCGGTGACGTCATCAAGATCATCTCGTCGATCGCGGAGCAGACCAACCTGCTGGCGCTCAACGCGACCATCGAGGCGGCCCGGGCCGGTGAGTCGGGCAAGGGCTTCGCGGTGGTGGCCGGTGAGGTCAAGGAGCTGGCCCGGGAGACCGCCGAGGCCACCCAGAAGGTCGCCGACCAGATCGCCGGGATCCAGGCCAGCGCGGAGACCGTCGCCAACGGCATCCACACCACCAGCGAGACGATCGGGAAGATGGACGCCGTACAGGCCCGGATGAACGACGTGCTCGCCGAGCAGGCCGAGATGGCTCGCGCCCTGCAGGGTTGACCCCTTCCGATCGAACATTCGTCCTAGACTCCCCAGGGTGACGCAGGGCACACCATGATGCGTCCATGTGCCCGGCCGGTGGCCGGCCGGGCCCGACCCGGAAGGGGAACAGCACATGAGCGGTGTTCGATTGCTGGTCGGGACCCGTAAGGGGTTGTTCGTCCTCACCTCGGACGCGGCCCGCAAGGACTGGAAGGTGGACGGGCCGCACTTCGGTGGGTGGGAGATCTACCACGCGAACGGGTCGCCGGTCGATCCGAACCGGATCTACGTGTCGCAGTCGGGCGGCTGGTTCGGTCAGCTGATCCAGCGGTCCGACGACGGCGGCGCGACGTGGCAGCAGGTCGACCACGACTTCACCTACGCCGGTGAGGTCGGCGACCATCTCTGGTACGACGGCACCCCGCGCCCGTGGGAGTTCAAGCGCATCTGGCATCTGGAGCCGTCCCGTACCGAGCTGGACGTGGTCTATGCCGGCGCCGAGGACGCGGCGCTGTTCAAGAGCACCGACGGCGGCCAGAAGTGGGTGGAGCTGACCGGCCTGCGCACCCACACGTCGGCGCCGAAGTGGCAGCCCGGCGCGGGCGGCATGTGCCTGCACACGATCATCCTCGACCCGGTGAACCCGGAGCGGATCTTCGTGGCCATCTCGGCGGCCGGCGCGTTCCGCAGCGACGACGGCGGTGTCACCTGGCAGCCGATCAACCGCGGCCTGAACAGCGGCGGCATTCCCGACCCGGACGCCGAGGTGGGCCACTGCGTGCACCGGATCGCCCAGCACCCGTCCCGGCCGGACACGCTCTTCATGCAGAAGCACTGGGACGTCATGCGCTCCGACGACGCCGGCGACAACTGGCGGGAGATCAGCGGCGACCTGCCGACCGACTTCGGCTTCCCGATCGCGGTGCACGCCCACGAGCCGGAGACGATCTACGTCGTGCCGATCACCAGTGACTCGCTGCACTACGTGATGGACGGGAAGCTGCGCGTCTACCGCAGCCGGACCGGCGGCGAGCAGTGGGAGCCGCTGACCGTGGGCCTGCCGCAGGAGCACTGCTACGTCAACGTCCTGCGCGACGCCATGGCGGTGGACACGCTCGACGAGTGCGGCATCTATTTCGGGACGAGCGCGGGCCAGGTGTACGGGTCGGCCGACAGCGGAGACACCTGGCAGGCCCTGGTCAGCGATCTGCCGCCGATCTGCTCGGTGGAAGCGCAGGTGCTGCCGTGATCCGGGTGGTCCTCCCGCCCCACCTGCGCACCCTCGCCCACGTGTCCGGCGAGGTGCAGGTCGAGGTGCCCGGCGAGGTGACCCAGCGCCACGTGCTCGACGCCGTGGAGGCGAGGTTCCCGATGCTGGTCGGCACCATGCGTGACCGGGGCACCGGCCGGCGGCGGGCGCTGGTCCGCTTCTTCGCCTGCGAGGAGGACCTCTCCAACGAGTCACCGGACGCGGCGCTGCCCGACCGGGTGGCCCGCGGCGAGGAGCCCTTCCTCGTGGTCGGGGCGATGGCCGGGGGCTGAGACGCGACGGCGGCCGGGCAGATGCCCGGCCGCCGCGGTTGCGCTGACCTCAGTGCCAGGGGTGGTGCCATCCGCCGTAGCTCTGGTAGTAGCCGCCGCTGACGACCACGGGGCCGCCGACCGGCACGACCTGCACCGGCGCCGCCGGCACCGCGAGGACGCCGGCGTTGTTGCAGTCGCAGGCGGGCCCGCCGTTGCCGGGCTCGTCGTTCATGGCCTGGGCCTGGTCGTTCTGCGCGTACCCGGTGTCCTGGGCGTGCCCCTGGGCCTGTGCCTGGCCCTGGCCGTCACCCTCGTCGCCGTTGCCGCCCTTGTGCTTCTTGTGCTTCTTGTGGGCCTTCGCCGGCTTCTCGGAGCTGACGAGAGCGCCACCGGTCGGCTCCTCGGCTACCGGCGCGGGCTCCTCGGCCACCGGCGCGGGCTCCTCGGCGACCGGCGCCGGCTGGTCCATCACCGGTTGCTGTGCCACCGGCGCGGGCTCGTAGTCGACGACGGGTTGCTGGACGATCCGCACCGGTCTCTGGATGACCAGCACGTAGGGGGTGACGACCCTCTGCGAGTAGAAGTCACAGTCGTAGTCGGCATTCATCAGGAACATCGAGTTCGCGTACCCGTTGCAGTCGCTCATCGTGTTGTAGTAACCGAGTTCGTACCCGGGCGGCCACCAGCCCGGGTCGGCCGCCGCGGGTGCGGCTCCGAAGGCGGCCCCGGCCGCGAGCCCGGCGCACGCGGTGATCAGTCCCCGAGTCGATTTTCGCATGTCAGACCTTTCCGTTAAGTCGCTTGTGTCCCGCATAGCCCAGCACGACGTCCGGAAACCGGGGCGAGGTTCGTGCGAAGTACTTCGGACCGGGTAACCCTTGGCCCCCGGGGGCCACTCCCGAGTGATGCCGGGGACCTGCCGGGACGGGTGGGGCGCCGCCCGGCCTACGATCGGGGACATGGCCCGGCGCAGCGGCGAGGCGACTCGCGAGGAGATTCGTGCCGCCGCGGCCCGTCTGTTCCGGGAGCGTGGTTTCGCGCGAACCTCGGTTCGGGACATCGCGGCCCAGGCGGTGACGAACCCGGCGCTGGTGATCCGTCATTTCGGCACCAAGGAGCTGCTCTTCCTCGACACCATGCAGCTCACCATCGACGACGAGCCGCTCCTCGACGTCCCGCTGGAGCGGCTCGGCCCGCGGTTCGTCGAGGTGGTGCTCGCCGACGACGACATCCGCGGGGTCTACCTCGCGCTGGTCCGGGGCAGCAACGAGGCGCAGATCAAGGTCCGTCTGCAGACCATCCACGAGCGCACCTTCGTCGAGCCGGTGCGGGCCCGGCTCTCCGGCCCGGATGCCGACGTCCGGGCGCGGATCGCCGCGGCGCTGGTGGGCGGGCTGCTCTACGCCCTGTGGGTGGTCGAGGACGAGGGCCTGGTGTCGGCGGACCGCGGCGAGCTGATCGCCCACTACGGCGCGCTGCTGCAGCAGGCCCTCACCGGCCCTACTGGACCGACCAGCCACCGTCCGACGGCAGCACCACCCCGTTGAGGTTCACACCGTCGTCGCTGAGCAGGAAGGTGATCGACGCGGCCAGGTGTGCGGCCTGCGCCACCCCCGGGATGAGCTGGAGGAACGGGCCGGTGCGCCCCCTGCCGAACTCGGACTGGCCGGCCGGGGCCATGCCGGTGGCGACCCCGCCGGGCGCGACCGCGTTGGTGCGGATGCCGTGCTGCCCGTACATGAAGGCGATGTTCTTGGTGATGCCGATGACCGCGTGCTTGGACGCCGTGTAGGCGACGCCCGCCGCGTTGCCGCGCAGCCCCGCCTCGGAGGCGATGTTCACGATCGCGCCGTGGCCGGCCGCCAGCATGGCCGGGACCACCGCGCGGGTGAGGCGGAAGAGCCCGTCGACGTTGACCGCGAACACCTTCTCCCACACCTCGTCCGAGGTCTCGTGGATCGGGCTGAAGTCGTCGACCACCCCGGCCACGTTGGCGAGCCCGTCGATGCGGTCGCCGGCCGCGGCGACCACCCGGTCGATGTCCCCGGACCGGGTGATGTCGGCGGCGACCGCCACGAACGAGTCACCCAGCTCCGCCTCCGCCTCGGCCAGCTTCCCGGCGGTGATGTCGACGCCGATCACCCGGCCGCCCTCCCGGACGATGCGTGAGGCGGTGGCCCGGCCGATGCCGGAGGCCGCGCCGGTCACGATGATCGTCCGGCCGAGGAAGCGGCCGTCGACGATCTGCTCCGTCCAGCCGGACTCCGCGGTGGCCTCCGCGATGACCCCGCCGTTGACCTGCAGAACCAGGTCGTCGATCACCGACTGCGGCATCGTGCCCTGGCTGAGCTCGACCATCTGCCGCAGGGGCAGGCCGCGCACCGGCGCCAGCATCGACGGGTCCGCGCCGCCGGCGGCGAGCAGGCCGCCCAGCGCCGGGCCGCCCACCGGATGGTCCAGCCACTCGCCGACGGTGCTCGTCGCGGTCAGCGGCTTCTTGGTCATCGGGGGTCCCTTCGTCGGGAGACGGATCCGGCGGAGCCGAAGTAAACTTAGTTTACTTCGGCCCTGGGAGGTAACCCCGGGTTCCGCCGGGCGCTAGGGTCCTCCAATGGGATTGCTGGACAGGTTCGCCGGCTCGCCGCGCCGCCGCTTCGCCCAGTTCGCTCTCCGGGTGGCCCGGCGCACCCCCGGCGTGGAGCGCGCGGTCTATCAGCCGGACGACTTCGCCATCGCGATCCACCGGACCGGGTCCGACGGCCCGGCCCACCTCTATCTGGCCAACGTCTACCGCGAGACGGCCGGCGCCACCGCGGCCGAGCGCCGCGAACGGATCGAGACGCTGCTGCGGCTGATGCGTCCGATGCCGGAGGACAGCTGGGATTCGGTACGCCCGAAGCTGCGTCCCGTGCTGCGCCCGGTGACGTTCGGCGCGGCCGGCCCGGCCGGGATGCGCCCGCCGCTGTCCCGCCCGGCGATGCCGTTCCTGCGCGAGCTGGTCGTCATCGACGCCCCCGACGCGATGGCCTACATCCTCCCGGACCGGATCGAGGAGTGGGGGATCAGCGCCGACGAGGTGTTCGAGGTGGCCCACGCCAACCTGGCCGCGATCGCCCGGGACAGCCTGGAGCGGGAGTGGCGCGGCGGCGCGGTCAGCATGCTCGACGACGGCGACGGCTACTTCACGTCGCTGCTGCTGTCGCCCGGCTGGCTCGCCGAGGTGGGCGAGCGGATGGGCAGTCCGGTGATCGCCTTCGCGCCGGACAACAACACCCTGCTGGTGACGCCCCTGCCGGAGACCGGGATCGAGCAGATCTACGCGGTCGTCGAGCACAGCTTCGGCGAGGCGATCCGCTACCTGACCCCGGTCGGATACGTCGCCGGGCCGGAGGGCCGTGCCGTGCAGTATTTTCCGCCGCCCGGCCACCCGCACCACACCGTGGCCCGGCGGGCCGCCGCGGTCCTGGCCCTCACCGAGTACTCGAACCAGACCGAGTGGCTGTCCGCGCAGTACACGAAGGCCGGGGTGGACACCCACATCGGCGCCCTGATCGCGGTCGAGCCACCCGGCGGCGGCCCGGCCGTGACCATCACCACCTGGACCGCCGGGGTGAGCGCCCTGCTGCCCCGGGCCGACGTGATCGCTTTCGCCCACCCCGACGGCGGCGTCGAGTTCCGCGTCCCCTGGCAGATCGCCGAGGAACGGGCCGGTCTGACACCGGAGCCGCTGCTGGCCCCGCCCCGCTACCGCGTCGACGGCTGGCCCGCCCCGGACACCCTCGCCGAGCTGCGCGAGCACGGCGTCGGCTGATCCGCGGGCCAGGCTCGGCGACACCGCCTGTCGCGGGACCGGCCCGGCGGGAGAGACTGGGATGAATCTTGGTTACCTGGGGAGGTTCCATGCCGGCTCTCGACGACGAAGAGGCGCATCTGCGGGTGGGCCCGCCGGCCGACCACGCGGCCGGGCTGGAGGCGGTCCGGCTGAGCCTGGCCAACGCCGTCCGCACGATGGGCGTCCGCAAGACCGCCCGCAACCTGTCCGTGCTCAACCAGCACGACGGCGTGGACTGCATGAGCTGCGCCTGGCCCGACCCGTCCGGCCGCCGGCACACCGCCGAGTTCTGTGAGAACGGGGCGAAGGCGGTCTCCTGGGAGGGCCAGCGCGACACGGTGGGCCCGGAGTTCTTCGCCCGCCACTCGATCGCCGACCTGGCCGGGCGCACCGACCACTGGCTGGAGAAACAGGGCCGGCTGACGCATCCGATGGTGCGGCGCGACGGCGGCAGCCACTACGAGCCGATCACCTGGGACGAGGCGTTCCGCATCATCGGTGACGCCCTGCGGAGCCTCGACGATCCGGACCAGGCGGCCTTCTACACCTCCGGCCGCGCCAGCAACGAGGCGGCGTTCGTCTATCAGCTGCTGGCCCGCGCGTTCGGCACCAACAATCTGCCGGACTGCTCGAACATGTGTCACGAGTCGACCGGCACCGCCCTGAGCCGCACCATCGGCATTGGCAAGGGCTCGGTCACCCTCGACGACCTGCACCAGGCCGACCTGATCGTGGTCTCCGGGCAGAACCCGGGCACCAACCACCCGCGCATGCTCACCGCCCTGGAGATCGCGAAGCGGGACGGCGCGAAGATCCTGGCGATCAACCCGCTGCCGGAGGCCGGGCTGCTGCGCTTCGACAACCCGCAGAAGCCGCGGGGGCTGGCCGGCCGGGGCACCCCGCTGGCCGACCGGCTGCTGCGGATCCGGTCCAACGGCGACCTGGCCCTCTGGCAGGCGATCGGCCACCTGCTGCTGCGCAAGGGCGTCGCCGACCGGGAGTTCATCGGCGCGTCCACGGTCGGGTTCGAGGCGTGGGCCGAGCACGTCGCCGGGATCGACCGTGACAAGGTGCTCGCCGCGACCGGTCTGACCTGGGACGAGATCGAGGCCGCCGCCGACATGCTGGCCGGGGCCGAGCGGATCGTGCACTGCTGGGCGATGGGCATCACCCAGCACCGCAACGCCGTCGCCACGATCAAGGAGTTCGTCAACGTCGCGCTGCTCCAGGGCATGATCGGCAAGCCGGGGGCCGGGCTGTGCCCGGTCCGCGGCCACTCCAACGTGCAGGGTGACCGCAGCATGGGCATCTGGGAGCGGCCGTCGGCGCTCTTCCTGGACCGGCTGCGCGACGAGTTCGGGTTCGAGCCGCCCCGCGAGCACGGGCACGACGCCGTGGACACCGTCCGGGCGTTCCGGGACGGGCGGGCCAGGGTGTTCATCGCGCTCGGCGGCAACTTCGTGAGCGCCATGTCGGACACCGAGGTCACCGCCGCGGCGATGCGTGGCGCGGACCTGACCGTCCAGGTGTCCACCAAGCTCAACCGCAGCCACGTGGAGGCCGGCCGGACCGCGCTGATCCTGCCCACCCTCGGGCGGACCGAGCAGGACCTGACCGGCGGCCGGGTGCAGCGGATCACCGTGGAGGACTCGATGTCCGCGGTGCACGCCTCGCGGGGCCGGTCCGCGCCGGCCGGCCCGCTGCTGCGCTCCGAGATCGACATCGTCTGCGGGATCGCCGCGGCCGCGCTCGGTGACCGGCACGGCATCCCGTGGGACTCCTTCGCCGCCGACTACGAGGAGATCCGGGAACGGATCGGCCGGGTGGTCCCCGGCTGCGACGGCTACGCCGAGAAGATCCGGTCCGGCGGGTTCACCATGCCGCACCCGCCACGTGACTCGCGGACCTTCCCGACGGCCGAGGGCCGGGCCGTCTTCACGGTCAGCCCGCTCGAGGTGATGACCGTCCCGGAGGGCCGGCTCGTGCTGCAGACGCTGCGCAGCCACGACCAGTTCAACACCACGATCTACGGCCTGGACGACCGTTACCGGGGGATCAGCTCGGGCCGCCGCGTGGTGTTCGTCAACGCCGCCGACCTGGCCGAGCTGGGCTTCGCCGACGGCGACCTGGTCGACCTGGTCTCCGAGTGGGCCGACGGCGTGGAGCGCCGGGCCGACCGGTTCCGCCTCGTCGAGTACGACACGCCGAAGGGCTGCGTGGCCGCCTACTACCCGGAGACCAACCCGCTGGTGCCGCTCGACTCCCAGGCGGAGGAGAGCGGCACCCCCACGTCGAAGTGGGTCCAGGTCCGGCTGGAGCGCCGATCGTGAGCTAGACCAGGCCGCCCATCCTCGGGTCGCTGATGCTCTCCTCGCCGTCCTCGATGTGGCCGGCGTAGCGCACCAGCGGGCCGTCGCCGGCGGTCACCGACACGTCGTACCAGCCGCCGGTACGCCCGGCCGCGTGCTGCGAGGTGCGCGCGGTCCCGGCCCGCAGGCCCAGTGTGGCGGCGTGCCCGGTGTACCGGTCGGTGACCGTCACGTCGGCGCGTTTCGGGCCGGTGTTGCGGATCTCCAGCAGAAGGGTGTGGCGGCGCTCGTCGTACCGGGCGCGGACGGTGATCGGCGGGGCGCCCCGGAAGTGGCGGAAGAACCCGTTCGGGCCGCGCACCTGCAGGTCGGCGCCGGCCGCGGCGGCCCAGTGGTCGGTGAGCTGCCGCCCCGGCTCGACGGTGAAGGTCCGCGGCGCGTGCGCCGGATCGCCGGAGTGCGCCTGGAACACCGCGGTGGCCCGGCCGGTGTTGCGGAAGGTGATCTCGAAGCCGTCCGGCACGGCCCGGCCGTCGGCGTGCAGCGTGTACGGCAGCGGCCGCGCCGGCCGGACCCCGCGCTCCTGGGCGGGCAGCTCCGGGTCGGCCGGCGGCACCGGCTGCTCGTCCGGCCGCCGGGTCAGGTCGGCCGGCTTGAACCCGTCGGTGCCGGGCAGGCGGACGGTCCGCCGGTTCGGGTTCCGGAAGTCGAAGGCGCTGGTCAGGTCGCCGCTCACGGCCCGCCGCCAGGGCGTGATGTTGGACTCGATCAGGTCCGGGTTGCCGCGGGCGAACCGGGCCTCCAGGAACCGGATCAGCGACGTGTGGTCGAACAGCTGCGAGTTGACCCAGCCGCCCCGGGTCCACGGCGACACGACGATCGTCGGCACCCGGATGCCCAGCCCGTACGGCCCGGCCGGGTACTTCGCGCTGCCCGGGAAGATCTCGTGCACCGTGTCCACGGTCGATCGGCCCGGCTCGGGGACCGGCGGCACCAGATGGTCGAAGAAGCCGCCCTCCTCGTCGTAGGTGATGAACAGCGCCATCCGGCCCCACACCTTCGGGTTGCTCGCCAGGATGTCGACCACCTGGGAGACGTACCACTCGCCGTAGTGCGGGCCCCAATTCGGGTGCTCGGTGTACGCCTCCGGCGCGACCACCCAGCTCACCGCGGGCAGCCGGTCGTTGCGTACGTCCTCCCGGAAGTCGCTGAGCAGCGCGTCCGGGAGCCGGCCCAGCCGGTTGACCTCGGTGCCGGTCCGGGCCCGGTCGGCGAGCGGGGTACCGGGCGCGGCGTTCTGGTACTGGTGGAAGTAGAGCAGCGAGTTGTCGCCGTAGTTGCCGATGAACGGGTCCCGGGTCCAGCCCCAGCCGCCCGCCGCGGTCAGCCCGGTGCCGGTGTCCTGGTAGATCCGCCACGGGACGCCGTTGCGCTCCAGCCGCTCCGGGTAGGTCGTCCAGTCGTACCCCAGCTCGGCGTTGTCGACGACCGGCCCGCCGCCGGAGCCGTCGTTGCCCACCCAGCCGGTCCACAGGTGATAGCGGTTCGGGTCGGTCGAGCCCATCAGCGAGCAGAAGTAGTTGTCGCAGATCGTGAACGCGTCGGCGAGCGCGAAATGGTACGGCAGGTCGGCCCGCACGTGGTGGGTCATCGTCTGCACGCCCTTGTTCGGCACCCACCGGTCGTACCGGCCGTCGTTGACCGCGTCGTGCGTGTCGCGCCAGCCGTGCGGCGGGTCGGGCAGGAACATGCCGCCCACGTCGGGCACGTCCGGCCGGAACGGCAGCAGCTCGCCGGCGCCGTGCGGCTGATGCCACACGCTGCGGCCGGACGGCAGCGTCACCGGATGGGGGTCGGCGAAGCCGCGCACCCCGCGCAGCGTGCCGAAATAGTGATCGAAGGAACGGTTCTCCTGCATCAGGATGACGACGTGGTCGATGTCGCGGATCGTGCCGGTACGCACGTCGGCCGGAATGGACAGGGCCCTCTCCAGGCCCGCGGGCACGGCCGCCGCGACCGCGGGCATGCCGAGCATCTGCAGGAAGGAACGACGGTCAAACTCAGCCATGACGGATTCACCTTCGATCGACGGTCGGCGGCGACCGTACCGACGCGAATCGATCGACGGGAGGCCGTGCGGTCGCGGCCCGGCGTCGCCTCGGTGAACGCCGGGCCGCGCCGTCAGGCCGGGCTCTCCGGGGCGGTGGTGGCGGCCGACTCGAAGAGGGCGGCCAGAGTCTCCACGCCGCCGCCCCACGCCGCGGCGAGGACGGCCGCGACCACTGTCGCCGCCTGCAGGGCGTGGTAACCGCCGCGGCCCGAGCCGGCGCGGACCAGGTTGCGGGCGACCGCGCGCGGGAGCGTACGCCGCAGGTAGTCCTTCTCCGCGCCGAGCTCCTGGTCCTTCGGCATCAGCCCGGCCATCTGCACCTTGCCCCGGCCCTCGGCGTAGCAGCGCCGCATCAGGAACCCGAAGGTCGACCGGTCGGCCGGCACCTCGTGGTCGATGGTGGCGTCCGGCACGTACATCCACCGGCCGCCGGCCGCCGCGCTCATCCGCAGGCACAGCTCGGTGTCCTCGGGCCGGTTCTGGTCGCCGAGCTTGCCGAAGCCGGTACGGAAGCCGCCGACCGCGAGGAACGCCTCCCGCCGCACGATCATGTTGGCCGACCACACGTTCCGGATCGGGGCGGTGCGTGTCGGCATCCCGGTGTAGGACACCCCGACCGCCCAGAGCAGCTCGTCCGGCAGCCAGGTGGGCCGGGTCGCCGCCCACGCAGGGATGATGCCGCCGCCGGTGCCGACGACCGACGGGTCGGCGAACGGCGCCAGCTGCCCGGCCAGCCAGTGCGGGCTGGCCACCGTGTCGTCGTCGAGGAAGGCGATGAACGGGGTACGGGTGTGGAACGCGCCGGTGTTGCGGTTCCCGGAGGCGCCCCGGGCGTACGCGTTCTCCAGGACGGTGACGCCCGGGAACTCGGCGCGCACCCGGGTGGCCATCGCCGGGTTGTGGTCGACCACGACCACCACCTCGGCGGCGGGGTACGTCTGGGCACGGGCGGAGGCGATCGTCCTGGTGAGTGACGCCCAGCGTTTCTCGCTGTGTGTCGGTATGACGACGCTGACGTCGGTGCTGCTCGTGGGCTCCACGCGATCGGCTCCTAGGTACGGGGGGAGTGGCGAAGCCTGGCGGAGTTTCCTGTGCTGAAGCTGTGGATTCGGGGTCCTGTCGATGGCGAATCTGTGAGCCCTGTCGCCCTCGAAACGCCTAGTCCGCAACTCCGGTGAGTAACGACGACGTTCCTCCGGCGACCTACGTCAAGGGGAGACGATAAAAATACGGAGAGTGACTGGGCAGACTGGTGGTGTGGCTCACCCGCACTGGCCCGCCGACGCCGTCACCGTGGTGATCGGCTGGGCGCGAGACCGTCCCGCCCCGGACGGCCGCCGGCGTGTGCTGGCCGTCGAGGGCCGTTCCGGCGCCGGCAAAACCACTCTGGCCAGGGGGGTTGCCGAAGGGCTCGATGCGCCGCTGATCCACATGGACGACCTGTACGCCGGCTGGGACGGCCTCCGGGCGGGCGTCGGCGCGCTGCGGTCGTGGGTGCTGGAGCCGCTCGCCGCGGGGTCACCGGCGGTGTGGCGTCGCTTCGACTGGGCCGCGGGTGACTACGTAGAGGAACATCGGGTACCGGACGGAGAGTGGCTAGTCGTCGAGGGCGTCGGGTCCGGGGGGCGGGTGCTCCGGCCGTACCTCGCGGGGGTTGTCTGGGTTGACGCCCCGGCCGCGGTCCGCAAGCGGCGGGCCCTCGCCAGGGACGGGGAGACCTATGCCCCGCACTGGGCCCGCTGGGCCCGGCAGGAGGACGCGTTCTACGCGGCCGACGAGGTCCGCGAGGCGGCGGACCTGATCATCGGGAATCCCGGCGCTCCATCAGCGTGATCCCGAGCAGCGGATAGCTCCACCGCTGCGTCACCCGGTAGCCGGCGTCGATCCTGCTCCGCTTGGCGGGTGACATGTCGGCCAGCGGGTCGGCGGGCGAATCCACCCGGATCACCCAGATCCGGTCCGGTGTGCCGAGGCAGGACGCTTCCGGGCACTCGGTGGCGGGCAGCCGCCCGTCCGCCCGCTGCCCCGCGACGGCGAGCACATCGGCGGGCCGGGGATCGCGCAGGTAACGGGCCCAGATGTCGCGGGGCGCCCACCCGATGCTGGGGTGGCGGTCGGGGAACACGGCGACGTCGCCGTCCCGGTACCGCGGCGGGACGACCTGGGCGATCCGGGCCGAGTCCTGCCCGTGCCCGGCCGGCTCCCGGATGTCGACCTGGGAGGGGTATCCGAGGAGCGCCACGAGCCCGATGACCGCGACGGTCCGGTTGCCGGCCCCGCGGGCGGCCAGGACGACGAGCGCCGGCATGGCGACGAGAACGTACCGGGCGACCCAGATCTCGGTGACGGTCCCGGCGGCGAGCAGCAGCGCGGGCGGCGCGAACCCGGCCGCGGCCAGAGCCCACCCGATCCGGTCGCGGCGCAGCCCGGCGACGGCGAGGGCGAGCACCATGCCGCCGGTGATCGCGGAGACGAACAGCTGCCCGGGCAGCACCCGCAGCGTCTGCTCGCCGACCCGGCTGATCCAGGAGATCTGCGCGGTCTGGCGGGTGGCGTACAGCAGCAGCGCGACAGCGGGCAGGCTGCCGATCGTGGCGGCGGGCAGCCAGGCACGCCAGGCGCGGTGACCGGCCAGGGCGTGCCCGGCGGCCACCAGGAGCCCGCTGAGCGGATGCAGGACGCCGGTGGCGGCGAGGGCGGCCGCGTAGGCCGCGGCACGCCCGGCGCCGGGCCGGTCGAGGAGGCGGATCAGCGCAAGGAGGGCGAGGGCGGCGAAGAGCATGGCGATCGCGTACGGCCGGGCCTCCTGCCCGTAGCGGGAGACGACCGGCAGCACCGCCCACAGCAGCCCGGCGAGCAGGCCGACGGTGTCCCCGGCGGCGCGGCGGCCCAGATCGGTGACGATCACCGCGGTGAGGATCACGGCGATCAGCGAGGGCAGGCGCAGCGCGAACGTCCCGGTCCCGGCGATCCCGGCAAAAAGCTTCAAAGCCGCATAGTACGGCGTGACGACCGCATCCACCGAGCCGCCGAGCCGCCACAGATGCGCCCAGTCGAGCCGGACCGCGCCCCAGGTGGCGAGCTCGTCGGCCCAGAGTGACGCCCCGGCCGGCCGCCAGCCGCCGATGATCGCCGTGAGCAGTGGCGGCAGCCCCCACAGCAGATACCGGAGCGGCCGGGCGGCCGGCCGCGGAGAGGTCCGGACGGGGCTCGGTGCGGTGACGACGCTGATGACGGACTCCCGGGCACGGCTGTGGAGCGACCAGACTAGGCGCGGACCCGCGCGCCCGCCGGAGGTTCGTGCCCAACTTTCCGTGAACGGCCGGTGTTCAGCCCTTGACCGCGCCGGCCGTGATCCCGGCGACGAAATGGCGCTGGAGGAACGCGTACGCCAGCACCATCGGCAGTGACGCCACCACCACGCCGGTGAACAGCAGCGGGTAGTCGGTGAGGTATTCGCCCTGGAAGTCGAGCAGCGCCAGCGGCAGGGTCCGCTTCTCCGGGTCGTCGATGAACAGCAGCGGGTAGAGCAGGTCGTTCCAGTGCATGACGAGCAGGAAGATCGCGGTGGCGGCGAGGCTCGGGTACGACACCGGCACCGCGATCCGGCGGAACGTGGCCCACGGCCCGGCCCCGTCGATCTCGGCCGCCTCGTACAGCTCGGGCGGCAGCGTACGCATGAACCCGGCCAGGATGAACACCGCGACCGGCAGCGTCACCACCACGTCGACGAGGATCAGCCCGGTCAGGCTGTTGCGCAGCCCGAGCCGCTCGAACTGCACGTACTGCGGGATCATGATCGCCTGCGCCGGGACCGCGAGACCGATCGCGAACACCCCGAAGAGCACCGCCGACGGCCACTTCGGCAGCCGGGCCACGGCGAAGGCGACCAGACTGCCCAGCAGCAGCGTCACCGGCACGGACACCGACACCACCAGGACGCTGTTGCCGAGCACCCGCAGCAGGTCCTGCTCGCCGAGCACGGTGGCGTAGTTGTCCAGCGTCGGGTGCGGCGGCAGCCCGAACGGCGCCGCGAACAGTTCCTTGGTGGTCTTCAGGCTGCTGCCGACGATCACCAGGATCGGAACCGAGATGAGCAGCGTGTAGACCGCCAGGATCAGGCGCCGGCTCATCCGTGTGCCATCCTCGCGGCTCGGTTCTGCAGGAAGGTGACCAGCGCGATCGCCACCATGAACACGATCGACTCGGCGGCGGCGTAGCCCAGCTGCGAGTTGGCGAACGTGGTGTAGATGCGGGTGGCCAGCACGTCCAGGCCGGACTGCGGCGGGTTCCCGGCCAGGCCCAGGATCAGGTCGAACGCCTTGAACGACTGCAGGGTGGTGTACGCGATGACCAGTGTCGTCGCGGGCGCCACCATGGGCCAGGTGACGTGCCGGAACTGCTGCCGGCGCCCGGCGCCGTCGGTCTGCGCGGCGTCGTACAGCTCCTGGGGGATCTGGTTGATCCCGGCGATGTAGATGATCATCATCTGGCCGGCGTGGAACCAGATCTGCGCCACCGCCACCCAGAGGATCGCGGTGTTCTCGTCGCCCAGGTAGGCCGACTTCAGCGAGCCCAGCCCGATCGCGTCCAGCACGGCGTTGGCCAGTCCGAAGTTCGGGTCGTAGACGAACTTCCAGATGAACGCCACCGACACCGACGACAGCACGGTCGGGAGAAAGAACAGGGCCCGCAAGAACGTCGAAGCCCTGGTGCGTACGGCCAGGAGCGCCGCGAGCAGCAGCGCCAGGGCGGTCTGTCCCACCACCACGGCCAGCATGAACTTCAGGTTGTTGGTGAGCGCGTTGCGGAACAGGTCGTCGGCGGACACGACCTCGGTCAGGTTGGCCGCTCCCACCTCGGTGAACGTGGCGCTGTAGCCGTCCCAGTCGGTGGTCGCGTACCGCAGGCCCTGCACGGCGGGCAGCAGGAAGAACCCGCCGTACAGGGCCAGCGCGGGAACCGCGAAGAGGAACAGCTTGAACTTCACCGCTACTTCTTCTTCTGGTCGATGACCTTCTGGGCCTCCTCGGCCGCCTGCTCCGGGCTCTTGCCGCCGGCCACCTGCACGGTGGCGTTCTCCACGGCGCCGCGGACGTCCAGGTTGGTGAACTGGAAGCGCGGCGCCAGGGCGGTCTTCCTGGTCAGCCACGGCGCGAGCGCCTTGAGGTCGGCGTTGGTGTACTCGACGCCCTTGACGGTCACGTGCTGCGCGGTGCCGTTGGCGTAGACGCCGGCCACCGCCGGGTCGGACAGGTGGGCCAGCCACGACTGCGCGGCGTCCTTCTTCGACGAGCCCGCGTTGACGCCGAGGATGAAGGTGGCGTTGAAGACCCCCTCGTACTTCGCCTTGTCGGCGGTCGTGGTGATCGGCGCGAGCAGGTCGATCGGGAACGTCGCGCCGAGCTTGCGCACGCCGGCGACCTGGAACGAGCCGGTGGCCAGCAGGGCGGCCTTCCCCTGGGCGAACAGGGCGAGCGCCGCGTCGCTGCTGGTGCCGGTCGCGTTGTCCTGGAAGTACGGGCGCAGCTCGGCGTACTGCTTGAGGACCGTGAGGAACCAGTCGTCGGTGACCTTGTGCTCACCCGTCTCGATCTTGCCGAGCGCGTCGTCGGCCGGCGCGTTGTTGACCACCAGCACGTTGAGCAGCTGGCCGGCGTTGGCGGCGTCCCCGCCCGGCCAGGCGATCGGGGTGACGCCCTGGCTCTTCAGCCTGTCGGCCAGGGCGAGGAAGCCCTGCCAGTCCTTCGGGGCCTCGCCCAGCCCGGCCTTGCTGATCAGGTCGGTGTTGGCCAGCGGGGTGTTGAAGACCAGCTGGTACGGCACACCCAGCTGCCTGCCGCCGGTGGCGCCCGCGGTGATCAGTGACGGCTCGTAACTCTGCAGCCAGCTCTGCCCGGTGAGGTCGGTGGAGACTCCGGCCTTGGCGATGTCGAGGAACTGGGCGCCCCGGAACGCGGTGAACGCGTCGCCGATCGCGGCGCCGCGCAGCTTCTGCAGCGCGGTGCTCTGGTAGTCGTTGGACGGCGAGATGTCCTGCTTCACCGTGATGTTCTTCGACTTCTGGAAGTCGGCGATGATCTGCTCGAAGACCGCCTTGTCCTCGGCGCGCCAGTGCGCGAAGGAGAGCTCACTCGACGACTTCGACGACGTCGAGGAGTCGCCGCCCGGCCCGGCGCACGCGGCCAGGAACGATGCTGCCCCGGCTCCAGCGGCGAGTTTCAGCAGATCACGGCGGTTATAGGTGGTCATTTCGAAGCTCCTGACAGGAGGCCGCGACGCCGCAGCTCGGGCAGCAGGCCCTCGCCGGCGTGGTACGCCTCCTCGAGATGGGGATATCCGGAGAGGATGAACTCGTCGATGCCGAGGTCGTGGTATTCGGCGATCCGGTCGGCGACCTCGGTGTGGCTGCCGACCAGGGCTGTTCCGGCGCCGGGACGGACGAGTCCGACTCCAGCCCATAGATTGGGGTAGATCTCTAGGTCGTCACGCGTTCCGTGGTGCAACGCGAGCATGCGCTGCTGGCCCACCGAGTCGGCCTGCCGCAGCGAGGCCTGGGCCTTCGCGATCTGCTCCGGCGTGAGCGCGTCGAGCAGCGCGTCCGCCTCGGCCCACGCCTGCTTCGCGGTGTCCCGGGTGATCACGTGCAGCCGGATCCCGAAGCGGCCGGTGTAGCCCAGCGCGCGCAGAGCGGCGATCTTGTCCGCCACGGCGGCGGGCGGCTCGCCCCAGGTCAGGTAGACCTCGGCGTGGTCGGCGGCGACCTGCAGCGCGGCCCGCGAGGAGCCTCCGAAGTAGATCGGCGGCGCGTCGAAGCGGCGTGGCGCGAGCGCGCCGGCCACGTGGAAGTGCTCGCCTTTGAAGTCGAACGGGCCGTCCCAGGCGCCGCGCAGCACGGTCAGGAACTCGCCGGTGCGGGCATACCGCTCGTCCTTGTCCAGCCAGTCGCCGAAGCGCTGCTGCTCGGCCGCGTCGCTGCCGGTGACGATGTTGAGCATCAGCCGGCCACGGGAGATCCGCTGGAAGGTGGCGGCCATCTGCGCGGCCAGGGTGGGGGAGAGCGAGCCGGGGCGGAACGCCACCAGGAATTTCAGCGTGCTGGTCTCGCGGGCGATCGCCGCGGTGGTCAGCCAGGCGTCCTCGCACCAGGTGCCGGTCGGGGTGAGCACTCCGGTGAAGCCGGTGCGCTCGGCGGCGCGGGCGACGTCGATCAGGTATTCGATGTCCGGCTCGCGCAGCGCGGCCCCGTCGGTGTGCGTGCTGCGCCCGCCACGATCGTCGACGCCCACGATGGACCGGCTGTCGCCGGTCGTGGGCAGGAACCAGTGCAGAACCACGGACATGGGCAGGAATATATGTGCGGCATCTCCTATCGATCAAGGGGGTGAACTAGAATATGTGCACGTTCTCACAAAGTGCCTGTCCGGCGCCCGCCGCGGGAACCGTGAAGACGAAGATCGTTCCCCCGCCCGGGTTCGGCAGAGCCTCGATGTGCCCGCCATGACGCTCCACGATCCGGCGGCAGATGGCCAGCCCCAGCCCGGTGCCGGGCATCGACGTGCCGTTGCTCGCCCGGTGGAAGCTGTCGAAGACCGCCGCGTGCTCGCCGTCCGGGATGCCGATGCCCCGGTCCGCCACCTGCACCCGCACCATGCCCGCGTCGTCCAGGCGCGCCGTCACGTCGATCCGCGGCGACTGGCCCGGCGGCGTGTACTTGATCGCGTTGCCCAGCAGGTTGTCCAGCACCTGCCGCAACAGCACCCGGTCGCCCCGGATCGGCGGCAGCGCCCCCACGAACACGTCCGGCCGCTGCCCCGCCGCCCCCGGCGCGTCGGCCCGGGCCGTCACCACGTCGTCGACCAGCTCCCGCAGCCCCGCGTCCTCGATCCGCATCGCCGCGTCCCGCGCCGCCGTGTAGTCCAGCAGCTCCGTGATCAGCGTCTGCATCCGGTCCGCGCCGGCCATCACCTTGCCGGCGCTGCGCAGCGCGTCCTCCACCGCGGCCGGCTCCGGGTCGGCCAGCGCCTCGACGATCAGCTCCGCATAACCACGGACCGCGGCCAGCGGCGCCTTCAGGTCGTGCGCCACCACACCGGCGAACCCGCGCAGCTCGTTCTCCACATGCTTGCGGTCGGTGATGTCGTGGAAGACGGCGACCGCCCCGTGCTCCCCGGCCGTGGTCTCGATCGGCCGGGCCGACACGCTGATCACCCGGCCCTCCGGATGATCGGCGTTGCGCACCATCATCTCGACCTGGTCGCTGCTCTCCCCGGCCAGCGCCCGGGTCAGCGGCAGCTCGTCGACCGGGTACTCGGTCATCCCGTCCAGCCGGTACAGCCCGAAGCGATCCGTCCAGCCACCCGGGCCCGGCGCCCGCTCCGGCCGGCCGAGGATCCGCCGGGCCGCCGGATTGTGCAGCAGGAACCGCCCGTCCGGGCCGACCACACCCACCCCGTCGCTGATCCCCTCCATCACCGCGAGCAGCAGCTCCGCCTGACGGCGTGACGTCTGCTCACTCGCCAGCAACTCCGCGGTCGCCAGCCGCACCTTCCCCTCGGCCCGCTCCCGGCCGGCGACCAGCACCCGGACCAGCAGGGTCAGCAGCAGCGTCAGGCAGAGCCCGCCGCCTGCGACGGCCGCCGGCAGGCCACTCGCCGCGCCCGGCAGCCGGTCGCTCACCGCGGCCAGATACAGCGTCCAGTTGCCGTCGGCGACCGGGACCACGACCGTACGATGCAGGTCGCGCTCACCCTCGACCGGCGCCTGCAGCGCGGCGACGGTGACCTCCCGACGATCCGCGTCGTCGGCGCGCAGCGCCAGATCCAGCAGACGCTGACCGGCCCGCTCCAGGGTCGCGCCCATGAAGTCCCGGCCCCGCACCCCGAGCATCACCCAGCCCAGGAACCGCCGGTCGGCGCCCTGATAGACCGGCGCCGTCAACACGAACGAGTTCTGCCGCTGCTCCACCGGCATCGACTGGTCGACGAGCAGGTGGTACGTGTCCGACACCGCGACCTCGCCACTGCGCCGCGCGTCGTCCATCGCCGTCGCCGGCGCCCTTGCCTGCGACATGTCCAGGCCCGGCTCCGGCGCGTTGTCGTCCAGCGGGGTGAGATAGACGGTGAAGGCGTGCTCGCCGTGCCCGTACGGCTTCAACGTCAGATCCGGCTGCCCCCGCTCCCGCCACCGCTGCTGAACCTCGGCGACCTCGCCGTCGCGGGCCGGCACCACCAGCGCGATCGTGGTGGCGCCGGCCAGCTTCATCGACCGGAGCGGCGCGGTCAGCGCGGTGTACTCGATCCGCGTCAGCACGTCCTGCGCCCCCGCGGCCGCGGCGGTGGTGAGCAGCGTGTCGACGTAGCGCTGCGTCTCGGTGCGCACAGCCTCGGCCGCGGCGTCGGTGCGGCGATCCATCTGAACCTCGCCGCCCGCGGCCTCGTGCCGCTTCAGCACGAGGCCGACGCTCAGCGTCACCGCGCACCCCACCGCCGCCACCAGCGTGCTGATGACCGCCCGCTTCCCGCTCACCCCTGCCTTATCGGGCGCCCCGGCAACCGTCCTGAGACCAACTTCACCCGCCGGGCCGCCGCCTCTGCCTTTCTCGCTCCGCGGTCACGTTCTCGCCCTCGGTCGTGGTCGTTCTCAGGCCCGTCGAGGCAGCAGCCAGCTCACCAGCCGCACCAGCTCGCCGGGATTGACCGGCTTCGCCAGGTACTCCTCGGCCCCGGACACGTACGCCAGATCGATATCGGTCTCGGTCGCCATCCCGCTCAACATGATCACCGGGATCTCCGCGGTGGCCGGGTCGGCGTGCATCCGGAAGCACACGCTGACCCCGTCCATCCCCGGCATCGCGATGTCCATCACCACCAGATCCGGGCGGGTCTCCGTGATCAGCGTCAGCGCCGTGCATCCGTCCCCCGCCGTGGCCGTCCGGTACCCGGCCATCTGCAGCTTGAACGCCACCAGATCACGCACGTCTTCGTCATCGTCGACCACGAGCACCATGGGCCCGGAGGCGGTGCGGGGGAGAACGGGCGCGATGTCCATCATGGCCGTCATGGTGTCTCCGGTTCTCGAGGCCGGCGGTGATCCACCACCGAGGTGACCCGAGCAATCGGCCCGTCCCTCGATTTCCCCAGACAAATGCGGGTTGCCGCGAGGTTTCCATTCGGTACGGCCACCGCTCCCCAGCCGCAACCATCCGTGCCGTCCCCTGCCCCGCCGGCTGTCTGCAGCTCACCACCGACCCGCCTCCGCCGGGCCGAATCCGTCACTCCCGATCACCCCACCGACAGCCGCGCCCGGCCGGCCCCGAACCGTGGCCGGCCATGGGGCTGTCCCGAACCCTCCCGCCGCCCCGGATGTGGTGAAGAGCCCGGCTGTGCTTCAGGGCGCGGGACAGCGCTCGCGGCCGGCCGGCTCGCGGGGCGCTTCGGTGGACGGCCGGGCGGGCGGGAGCGCGGGGAAGCCGGCCTGGTGGGTCAGCGGGTGGCGGTGGCCGGCTCGCGGGGCGCTTCGGTGGACGGCCGGGCGGGCGGGAGCGCGGGGAAGCCGGCCTGGCGGGCGGTGACGGCGCGTTCCGGGCGGCTGCGGCCGAGGAAGGTAACCGCCCAGCGGATCAGGGAGGTTGCCCGGTTGCGGCCGCGCGGGAGGTAGGCCCAGTGCACGCCGAGCCAGAGGAGCCAGCCGGCGAGGCCGCTGAGGCGTACCCCTCGGAGGTCGGCGACCGCGGAGAACCGGGACACCGTCGCGATGTTGCCCTTGTCGAAGTAGTGGAACGGCTTGCCGGCCGGCTTGCCGGCGAGGCGCCGCCGGATGGCGCGACCGGCATGGGCGCCGCCCTGGATGGAGACCTGGGCCACGCCGGGCAGACCGTCGAGGCTCATCAGGTCGCCGACCACGAAGATCTCCGGGTGGCCGGGAACGGTCAGATCCGGTTCGACCAGGATCCGGCCGGACCTGTCGGTCGGCGCCCCGGTGGCCTCGGCGATCCGCGCCGCGAGCGGTGCGGCGGCGACTCCGGCGCTCCACACCCGCGTCATCGCGTCGATCCGCTGATCCGCGGCGGAGGTGGCGGAAGCGGGCGCGGAGGCGACGACCGGGGTGGCCGCGGGGGCCGGCGCGCCGGCGGGGGAGCGCGGGGGCGTGGGGGTCAGGTGGACGCCGGTCGGGTCGATGTCGGTGACCAGGGTGTTCACGTGGATCTCGACGCCCAGCTCGCGGAGCCGGCGGGCGGCCGCCGCCGATGAGCCGGCGCTGAAGGCGGGCAGGATGCGGTCGGCGGCGTCGATCAGGACGATGCGGGCTCGCGCCGGGTCGATACGCCGGTATTCGCCGGGGAGGGTGCGGTGGGCGATCTCGGCGATCTGCCCGGCCAGTTCGACGCCGGTGGGCCCGGCGCCGACGATGGCGAAGGTGAGCCAGCGGGCCTGTTCGGCCGGGTCGGTGGCGAGTTCGGCCATCTCGAAGGCGGTGAGGATGCGTGAGCGCAGCTCGACCGCGTCGTCGATGCTCTTCAGGCTGATGGTGTGTTCGGCGAAGCGGTCGTTGCCGAAGTACGACTGGGCGGTCCCGGCCGCCACGATCAGGGTGTCGTAGGGCACCTGGTACGGCAGGCCGCCGGGCGCGGTGGCGGTGACCGTCCGGTTGTCGGTGTCCACATCGGTCACCCAGCCGAGCAGCACCTCGGTGCCGGGCTGCCCGCGGAATAGCTCGCGCACCGGGGTGGCGACCTCGCCGGGGGAGAGGACGCCGGTGGCGACCTGGTAGATGAGGGGTTCGAAGACGTGGTGGTTGGTCCCGTTGATGACGGTGACGTGGGCCGGCGCCTTGCGCAGCGCCCGCGCGGCGTACTTGCCGCCGAAGCCCGCTCCGATCACGACGACCCGGTGCCGTGCCTGCTCGATCATGACGATCACGCTCCTCGCTACGTCCATCAGAACAGAGAAGCGTGGGACATAAGTCCTGCTCAGCGCGCGATTATCATCACCGTGCATCGCTGTCACAAATGGCCGGGGACCGTCGTCCCCGGCCGTTTGTGACAGCTCACTGGACGACGAAGAGCAGCCGGTTCGGGGATCCGGAGCCGGCGTTGGTCACCACGCCGGTGGTGGCGTTGCCGGTGAGGGCCGAGGAGACCTGGGCGGGGGTGTAGCCGGGGTTGCGCGACAGCACGAGCGCGGCCGCGCCGGCGACGTGCGGGGACGCCATCGAGGTGCCGCTGATCGTGTTGGTGGCGCTGGTGCTCGTGTACCAGGCCGACGTGATCGACGAGCCGGGCGCGAAGATGTCGACGGTGCTGCCGTAGTTGGAGAAGCTGGACCGGGCGTCGGTGCTGGTGGTGGAGCCGACCGTGATGGCGGTGGCGACACGGGCCGGGGAGTAGTTCGCGGCGTTGGCGTTGGAGTTGCCGGCCGCTACGGCGTACGTGACACCGGAGGCGATCGAGTTGCGGACGGCGGTGTCGATGGAGGTGCTGGCGCCGCCGCCGAGGCTCATGTTGGCGACCGCCGGCTTGACCGCGTTGCTGGTCACCCAGTTGACGCCGGCGATGACCCCGGCCGTGGTGCCGGAGCCGGAGCAGTTGAGCACCCGTACGCCGACGAGTTTGACGGCCTTGGCCACGCCGTACGTGGATCCGCCGACCGTGCCGGCCACGTGGGTGCCGTGGCCGTTGCAGTCGACCGCGCCGCTGCCGACCGCGTCGTAGCCGGCCGTGGCCCGCCCGCCGAACTGGCTGTGGCTGTAGAGGATGCCGGTGTCGATGATGTAGGCGGTGACGTTGGACGCGGTCACCGGGTACGTGTACGTGGTGCTGAGCGGCAGCGCCCGCTGGTCGATGCGGTCGAGTCCCCACGTCGCGTTGGTCTGGGTCGCGGCGAGCGTGATGACCTGGTTCTGCTCCACGTAGTCGACCTTGCGGTCGGCGGCCAGCCGTTTGGCCTGCGCCTCGGTGAGCGTGGCCTCGTAGCCGTTGAGGGCCTTGCCGAAGCTGCGCTTGACCGCGCCGCCGTAGGCCCGGGTGAGCCCGGCCTCCTGGGCGCCGGACTTGAGTACGACGATGTAGCTTCCGGGTATCGCGTCCGCGGTCCCGGCGAGCCGGATCTGGCCGGTGACGGGCGCGGCCGCGGCCGGGGTTCCCGTCGCGACGACCGCTGTCGCCAGTGCGAACAGACCGGCGGCCAGGATGCGGCCGCTGCTGCGTCGAATCGCCATGATCTTCCTCTCTCGCGCCTGCCGGCGGCGAGCACAGGGATAGATGCCCATCGCTCGACAGCTCCGAGCCGAGCGTATTCGTGACGACAGTTGTCAACCAGATATCGAAAGCTATATATCTTCGGCTAAGCCATGTCCGGAAGGTGCCGACAAGACGGGTGAAAGGGCCACATCCCGATACGAGGCGAGCCGATGAGACTTCCGATGGCCGTACCGCCCGTCGTCGGCTACGCGGCGCTCCACCTGATCGCCGTGCTGGCCTGCGCCAGGACGACGTTCGGCGATCCCGGCGAGCCGATGATCTGGCCGGCCTTCGGCATCGCGGCGATGTGGCTGACGGCGAGCGCGGAGTCCCGCTGGCGGTGGCCGGTCACCGGCGCGATCGGCCTGTTCACCGCCGCCGGTTTCGTCGTGACCGGCGCCGGGCCGGTGGTCGCCGTGCTGGAGGGTGTGTCGGCGATGCTCGGCGCGGTGGCCTTCCTGGTCGCGGTCACCCGGCGCCTGCCCGGCCTGCGGACCGCCGCGGACGGCCGCCGCCCGCTGTCGAGCCTGCCCGACCTGTGGGGCCTGCTGTTCTGCGCCGGTGTCGCCGCCCTGGCCGCGAGCGTGCCACGGATCGCCGGTGACCTGCTGCTCGACGCCGGGCGCACGTTCTCGGTCACCGGCGCCGCCGCGCTGCTCCTCCGGGACACCGTCGCCGTGCTGGTGTTCGGCACAGCCGCCCGGCTCTTCGGGAGTCTTCTGGAGGCCGACCGGAGCCGGATCCCGGAGGGCCTGGCGATCTTCGCCGTGTCGGCCGGCGCGTACTGGGCGGTGTTCAGCAGCCAGGCGGAGCTGCCGATCGGCTTCGTGCTGATCCCGCTGACCGTGTGGGCGGCCATCCGGCTGCCCAGCCCGGTCGTGGTCCTGCACGCGGCCGTCTTCGACTGCGCGGCCCTGCTCTGGACGGTGGGCGGCGACGGTCCGTACGCCGTGGTCGCCGACGTCGAGCTGCGGGCCATGCTGATCCAGCTCTACGCCGGCATCCTCGCCTGTGTCGGCCTGTCCCTGGCGCTCAGCCGCGACGAGCGCGACACCCTCATCCGGCGTCTGCGGGACTCCGAGCAGGAGGCCACCGACAAGGCCACGATGATGACCACGGTGGTCAACTCGATGACCGAGGGCCTCGCCATCCTCGACCACACCGGCCGTCTCGTGCTGCGCAACCCGGCGGCCGGGCGGCTGCTGGGCACCGTCCCGGCGGTCACCGGCGGGGTGGCGCTCGCCAGTGACCACGGGTTCTTCCAGCCGGACGGGTCACCGCTGTCCGACGGCGACCTGCCGCACGTGCGCGTCCTGGCCGGCGAGGACGTCCAGCCGATGGACGTGCTGGTGCGCAACTCGGCGGTGCCGGAGGGCCGGATCGTCCGGTTCAACGCGGCCCGGCTCTCGCTCGGCGACGGCCCGTACCACGTGGTGGTGGTCTTCCACGACGTCACCGCGGACCGCCGCCACCGTGACGAGCTGATGTCGTTCGCCGGGCGGGTCGCGCACGACCTGCTCAACCCGCTCACCACCATCGAGGGCTGGGCCGAGGTGCTGGAGCAGGAGCTGGCCGGATACCGCCCGGCCGAGCGGGTGGAGCGGATCCAGCGGGCCGCCGCCCGGATGCGCACGTTCCTGAACGGGCTGCTCGCCTACACCGCGGCCCGCGACGGCAAGCTGATGCCGACGACGGTCAACATGGCCCTGCTCGTCGGCGACATCATCAACAGCCGCCTCGACCAGGCGGAGAGCACCGGGGCGGCGCCGCCGTACTTCGAGGTGGGCCGGCTCGACCCGGTCGAGGCGGACCCGGTCCTGCTGCGGCAGCTGCTGGAGAACCTGATCGACAACTCGCTGCGGACGATGGCGCCCGGCGTCGCGCCGTACCTGGCGATCTCCTGCCAGCCCGCGCCGAACGGGCTGCTGCGCATCGACATCCTGGACAACAGCCTCGGCATCCCGCCGGGCACCCGGCACGAGGTGTTCACCAACTTCCACCGGGAGAAGGGCTCGACCACCAGCAACGGCCTGGAGCTGGCGATCTGCAAGCGGATCGTGGAGCGGCACGGCGGGACGATCGAGGCGACCGCCAATCCGTACGGCGCCGGCACGCGGATGTCGTTCACCCTGCCGGCCGGCCGCTCGGCGTACGCCCGGGCGCTGGCCCCGGCCCGCTAGGACCGACCGGTCAGGTCGGCGGGACCGCGCCGAGCATGTCGAGGACGCCGCCGAACAGCGCCGTGGTGCCCGCCTGATCGAGGTGCCGGGCCTGCCAGCCGCGGTCCCGCAGGCCCTGCAGCACGCCGACGACGGTGGTCCGCGCGGTCCGCAGAGTCGCCGGCGAGAGCAGCACCGCCGAGGTGCCGTCGGCGTGCGCGGCCCGGGACGCCGCGCCGAGCGCCACCATGGCCGCCGCGGCCCCGTTGAGGATCTGCGCGATGTGCAGCCGGTCCCGGTCCAGGTTGAAGGCGGCCACGTGCACGGCCAGCCCGAGCGCGGTCATCAGCCGGCCGGTCTCGTCGCCGCTGAGCACCGCCGGCATGGTCGCCGAGTCGTCCTCGACCGCGGTGACACCGGTGCAGAACCCGGTGATCAGTTCCTCGGCGACGTGGGCCGGCACCGGTTCGGTGTCGCCGGCCCGCTGGCGCAGGGCGGCCTCGACCGCGTCCCGCACGATGTACTCCGGCACCACCCGCTGCTGGTCGGCCAGTCGCCGGATGATCACGGTCACGATGTCGTCGACACGCATCGCGCCGGGTTGCTCCATTCCCCCACCCTAGGGCCTACGCGGCGGCGGGCAGGGTGACGCGGGCCGTGGTGCCGTCGCCGCTGCTGTCCACGGTCACCGTCCCGTGATGCGCCTCGACGATGTTGCGGGCGATCGTCAGCCCCAGGCCGACGCCGGGAATCGCCTGGTCACGCGCGTGTCGCCCGCGATAGAAGCGGTCGAAGACATACGGCAGCTCGCCGGCCGGGATGCCGATGCCGCCGTCGCGGACCTCCACCCACGGGCGGGGCGCGGCGCCGGTGGCGATCGTGATCGGACGGTCGGCGGGGGTGAAGAGCAGCGCGTTGCGCATCAACTGCGCGACGGCGTGCGCGAGACGGGTGAGGTCGGCGCGGACCGGGACGTCGGCGGCACATCTCAGTTGTACGGTGTCCGCCCGCAACGCCACCAGCGGGCGGCAGCTGACCGCCGCCGCCGAGACCACGGTGTCCAGGCTGACCGGCCCGACCGGGGCGGGCAGCGGCGCCTCCGCCGGCCGGGTGCCGGCGAGCAGGTGGTCGACCATCGACACGAGGCGCTCACCGTTGCGGTGGATCGGCTCGATCAGCCGCCGGTAGGGCGCCAGGTCGTCCTGGTCGCCGAGGATCTCCAGGTAGCCCTGGATCGACGCGACGGGTGTACGCAGCTCGTGGGTGATCGTGGAGACCAGGTCGTCCTCGCGTTTCGACGCCCGGGCCAGCTCGTCGCCGAGGTCGGCCATCCGCAGCCGGTTCCGGATCGCGCTCAGGTGCACGGCGGCCTGCCCGGCGAAGGTGACCAGATTGCGGACCTGCGCGTCGTCGACCTCGCGCGGCCGGTCGTCGATGACGCACATGGCGCCCAGGGTGTGCCCGTCCTCGTCGACGATCGGCGCCCCGGCGTAGAACCGGATGTTGGGGTTGCCGACGACGTTCGGCAGATCGGAGAAGCGGCTGTCGCGGGTGGCGTCCGGGACGATCAGCGGCCGCTTGGCCGGGATGATGTGCTTGCAGAACGACACGTCGAGCGGGGTCTGCTCGTCGGCGAGGCCGTGACTGCCGGCGAACCACTGCCGGTCCCGGTCGATGAGGGAGACCGCGGCCATCGGGGTGTCGAACATCGACGCGGCCAACCGGGTCAGGTCGTCCAGAGCGGCCGGCCGGGGCCGGTCGAGCACCTGGTACGACTGCAGGGCGGACAATCTGGCCCGCTCGTCCTCGTCCCGGGGATTGTGCTCCACGACTATCTTTCGGCGGCAGGTCTGCGGAGCTGAGCGGAATCTCGGCGGGTTGGACGCGCCGCCCCGGGCGAACCACCCGGGACGGCACGCGGGGGTCAGCCCACGGCGGCGCGGCGTGCGGTGTACTCGCTGCCGGCGCGCTGGCTCGGGTACTGGATGAGGTTGTCCGGCTGGTCGTCGTACGCGACGTCGGCCCAGCGGGCCCGCGGTCCGGCGTTCTCCAGCGGGTCGGTGTCGTAGACCGACCGGCTGTGGAAGCGCTGCGCGTAGTCGAGCATGCCGTCGACGAGCCGGTCCACGTCCCCGGCCGGGCGCACCACGAGACGCATGAACTGGCTGGTCATGCCGAGCTTGTTGCCGCACTCGCGGGTCATGATGCCGTGGTTGGCGACCAGGTAGTCGCGCAGCGCCACACCCGACCACTCGTTCGGCAACTTGACCAGGAAGAAGTTGCCCTGCGACGGGAAGACGGTCAGGCCCTGGATGCGCTGCAGCTCCCGGCCCATCGACCGGCGGTCCCGGCTGAGCAGGCGCAGGCTCTCCTCGTACTCCATCTCGTGGTCGGAAATCATGTGGACGACCTTCTCGGCCAGCGAGTTCAGGTTCCACTTGGGCAGCATCTTCGCGATCTTCCCGGCGATGGCCGGGTTCGCCAGCATGTAGCCGAACCGGATGCCGTGCAGTCCGAAGTTCTTGCCGAGGCTCTTGAGCACCACCGCGTTGGGGCGGATCACCGCGTCCGGGCCGACCGAGGGGTAGCGCTCGGCGTCGGAGAAGTCGATGAACGACTCGTCGACCACGACCAGGTCGAGGTCGCTGAGCGCGTCCATGAACCGGATCACGTCACGCCGCGGGATGTAGTGGCCGTCCGGGTTGTTGACATTGCAGACCACCGCGACCCGGGACTTGCGCTCCCGGATGAACTGGACGTACTCCTCCAGGTCGAGGCGGAAGCCGTCGCGCTCCTGCAGCGGGAACATGTCGACCCGCTTGCCGGTCTCCATCGGCTGGTCGGTCCACCGGCCGAAGGTCGGGATCGGGATCGCCACGCTCTCCTTGATCAGCAGGTGGTCGATCCAGGTGATCAGCTCGGTCGAGCCGTTCGCCATGGCCACCGTCTGCGGGTGCAGGCCGAGCACACCGGCCAGCTTCTTGGTGATCGTCGACGAGTCGCTCGGGTAGTACTTGAGGATGCTCTTGAGGTCCCGGGTCAGCTCGTCGAACATCTCGGGCGTCGGGAAGTACGGGTTGCACGGAATGCAGAAGTCGACGATCTCGACCCCGTCTCCCGCGGCTCGTGCCACGTCGAAGTACGACGCGCTGTGTGAGCCCTTGTGCAGGATCGACGTATCGATACCGGTCCGTGCCACAGTTTCCTCCCGAACCCCTCGATGATGGTGCCGCCCACCGATACGGGAGTCACGGGCGGATCGTTCACGATTTTGTCGATCGTTCGCGAGGCTTAAGCCGCAGGAAAGGAACGCCGTCCCGCGTCGAATGATCAACTAGTTCGTTCTCTCCGTCAGACGACCGTCACGGAGGGAAGTGGAATGCGCGGTCTGATCAGGGTGTTTCTGGCCGGCCTGGTGGTGTCCGGCGCGGTGATGACGGCGACCCCGGCGGATGCCGAGCCGGTCCGTGCGGGGCGCACGCCGAGCGCCCCCATAGCATGGGGGGACCTGACGAAGGGGGCCTGAATGACCGGGTGGCCGACGGCGCCGGTGATCTACGAGATCGGCACCTGGCCGTGGCTGGCCGGGCTCACCCGGAGGTACGGCCGCCCGGTGACCCTGGGCAGCGTGCCGGGCGAGGTGTGGGACGAGGTCGCCGCGCCCGGCGTCGACGCGGTCTGGCTGATGGGCGTGTGGGAGCGCAGTCCCGCCGGTCTCGCCGTGGCCCTCGGGAACGAGTCGTTGCGGCGTGCCTTCCGGGCCGCGCTGCCCGGCCTGGCCGACGACGACGTGGTCGGCTCGCCCTACTGCGTGCGGCGGTATCGTGCCGACGACCGGCTGGGCGGGCCGGCCGGGCTGGCCACGGCCCGCGCCGAGCTCAACCGGCGCGGGGTGAAGCTGGTCCTCGACTACGTGCCCAACCACGTGGCCCCCGATCACCCGGCCACCATCGACCATCCGGACTGGTTCATCCAGGGCAGCGCGGCCGACCTGGCCGCCGACCCGGGCGGCTGGTTCGAGGCGGCCGGCCGGGTCCTCGCCCTCGCCCGTGACCCGTTCTTCCCGCCGTGGCCGGACGTCGCTCAGCTCAACGCCTTCGACGAGGGCCTGCGCGAGGCGACGGTGGCCACGCTCACCTGGATCGGCGAGCAGTGCGACGGCGTCCGGTGCGACATGGCGATGCTGGTCACCAACGACATCTTCGCCGGCACCTGGGGGGAGCACGCGGGGCTGGTCCCGGCCGCCGAGTTCTGGCCGCCGATCATCGAGCGGGTCCGCAGGGCGCATCCCGGGCTGGTCCTGATCGCCGAGGCGTACTGGGACACCGAGTGGACGCTGCAGCGGCAGGGTTTCGACTTCTGCTACGACAAGCGGCTCTACGACCGGCTCACCCACGAGAGCGCCGAGTCGCTGCGCAAGCACCTGGTCGCCGACCGCGGCTACCAGGACGGGCTGCTCCGGTTCACCGAGAACCACGACGAGCCGCGCGCCGCCGCGAGCATGCCCGGTGGCCGGGAGCGGGCCGCCGCGGTGGCCGTCGCCACGCTGCCCGGCGCCACCCTCTGGCACGACGGCCAGTTCGAGGGCCGCCGGACCCGTCTGCCGGTCTTCCTCGGGCGGTATCCGGACGAGCCGGCCGACCTGGAGCTGCGGTCCTTCCACCGGCGGCTGCTGGCGGTGGCGCCCGCCGTGCGCCGCGGCGAGTGGCGGCTGCTGGACAGCCACGGCTGGCCGGACAATCCGTCACACCGTGACGTGGTCGCCTGGTCGTGGCACGAGGGCGCGGTCCGCCGCCTGGTCGTGGTCAACCTCGGCGACCGGCCGGCCCAGGCGCGGATCGCCCTGCCCTGGCCGGGCCTGTCCGGGCGGTCCTGGGAGCTGGCCGATCTGCTGGACGGCCGGGTCTTCGACCGCGACGGCGACGAGCTGGCCGGCGAGGGCCTCTTCGTGGACCTGCCCGCATGGGGCCACCACGTCCTGACCGTCGAGCCGTCCTGAGCCGTGCCGGCCTGACCGTCGCGTCGTCCTGAGCCGTGCCGGCCTGACCGTCGCGTCGGCATGAGCCGGCCGAAGTCGGACCGAGTCGATCGGAGCCGTCAGACCAGCGAGCCGGCCCGCAGCCGCAGACGCGGCGGGGTGGCCGGCAACGCGGCCGCGGCGTCCGCCGTGACCGTGACCACGACGCAGCCGGGCCGGCGGGCGACCTCGGCGGTCACCCCGAGCAGCCGGGCCGCGCGGACCAGCACCGCGGCGATCTCCTGGTCCCGCAGGGTCACCCACAGCAGGTGGCCGCGCCGTCGCTGACCGGCGGCCAGCAGCGCGGCCCGCCAGGCGGCCTGCGCGAGGGTGAGCCGCTGCACGTGCCGGGGCGAGGAGGCGCCGAGCTGCTCGGTGCCGAGGAGGGCTTGCCGGCCCTGGCGCCAGGCCGCCGCCAGCATCCGGCTGGTCGCCAGACGCTGCGATTCCGCCACGACCACGCGCTGCACCTCGTACCGCCGCCGCCCGCCCCCCGTTCGGATCTCCCGCGACGCCTCACAACCGAGACCGTCGAGCAGGTAGACCAGGCGGTCCGCGGCGTCTTCCCGATCGAACTCGGCCAGCGCCTCACCGGCCCGCGGAACGGGGGCGGGCAGGGGCTGCCGCTGAGGGCGGGAGGTGTCCACGCACTCGACCAGGCAGGCCGACTCGAACGCGCCGGGAAGCGCGTCGGCCAGCACCACCGGACGAATCGACGTCGGGTCCATCGGCATCTCCCTCCGTGACTGAGGACACCGTCGCCGATAAGGCCGTTCGGCCGGTACACCGGCGGCACAGACTTGAGGGAAACTTGCGCGGACCGGGCCGTCCCGCGTGGGGAAACAAAGGTGACCCTTCGAACCAGCCGTCGTATGGCGCTCACCGGTCTGGTCACGCTGCTCGTCGTCACAGCCTGTGGCCAGGGCGCTGCGGAGAATCGCCGGGTGCGGATCGCCACCGGCAGCCAGACCGCCGTCTACTACGCGATCGGCTCCGCCTACAGCACCATCATCAACCGGGAGCTGCCCGGCACCGACGCCGGCGTCCTCACCACGGCCGCCTCGGCGGAGAACATGGACCTGGTCGTGCACGGGCAGGCCGAGGTCGGCTTCGCCCAGTCCGACGTGCTGGTCACCGGGGGCGCGCCGGCGCCCGGGCTGGTCGCCCTCGCCCGCGTCTACGACGACCTGCTGCACCTGGTCGTCCGCGCGGACAGCCCGATCAAGGACCTCACCGGGCTGACCGGCAAACGGGTGTCGGTCGGCGCGCGCGGCTCGGGCACCGCGGTCACCGTGCGCCGGCTCCTCAGCGTGGCCGGCATGGCGGGCGCCGTACAGTCCCGTGACCTGGGCCTCGACGACTCGATCGAGAAGCTGGAACGTGGCGAGATCGACGCGTTCTTCTTTTCCGGCGGGCTGCCGGTCACCGGGATCAAACAGCTCGGCGGCCGCACCGGCATCCGGATCGTCGACCTGTCCGAGTGGGCCGGGGAGCTGCGCGAGGCCTACAGTGACGTGTACGTGGTGCGCGACGTGCCCACCTCGGCGTACTCATTGCCGCCGGTCGCCACGATCGCGGTCCCGAACCTGCTCGTGGTCGCCGCGACGATGCCCGAGGACCTGGCGTACGACCTGACCCGGCTGCTGATGGAACGCCGTGGCGAGCTGGCCGCCGCCCACCCGGCCGCCGAGCGCCTGGAGCTGCGCGCCGCGATCTCCACCCTGCCGGTGCCGCTGCACCCGGGTGCGGCCCGCTACTACCGCAGCGTCAAGCCCTGAACCGGATCGTCGCCACGAGTCCACCGTCGTCGGCGGGCGCCAGCGTGAACCGGCCGCCGGACGCTTCGACCAGCACGTTCACGATCGACAGGCCCAGGCCGGCGCCGTCCACGTTCTGCGCGTCGGGGGCCCGCCAGAACCGCTCGGTGGCCTGCCGGCACTGCTCCTCGGTCATTCCGGGGCCGGTGTCGCGTACCGCCACCTCGGCCTGCCCGTCCTCGGCGGACCGCAACCGGACCACCACCCGCCCTCCGGCCGGAGTGAATTTGAGAGCGTTGTCGATCAGCGCGTCCAGCGCCTGATCGAGAGCGGTCGCGACCAGCCGGGCCGGCACCGGCTCCGCCGGCAGCTCGGCGCTCAGCTCGACGCCGCGGCGCTCGGCCAGCGGCTGCCACGCCTTCACCCGGTCGGCGGTCAGCGCCGTCGCGTCGGCCGTCTCCATCGGATGCCGGCCGCGCTCGGCACGGGCCAGCGCGAGCAGCCCGTCCAGCACGTCGGCGAGCCGGTCGGTCTCCTCCAGGGCGAACTCGCGGTCCTCGCGCAGCTCCTCGTCGTCGAGCCGGCTGCCCAGGTCCTCGATCCGCAGGCGCAGCACGGTCAGCGGGTTGCGCAGCTGATGGCTGGCGTGCGCGACGAACGACCGCTGCCGCTCCATCGCCTCGGCCACCGCGTCGGCCATCTCGTTGAAGCTGGCCGACAGCCGGCGCAGCTCCGGCGGGCCGAGACCGGGCTGCACGCGGGCCGCGCTGTCCCCGCCGGCGATCTCGTGGGCCGCCGCGTCCAGCCGGGTCACCGGCCGCAGCACCCAGCTCGCCAGCCGGTCCGCGGTGGTCAGGCAGGACGCCACCGCCAGCACCCCGACCAGGGCCAGCACCAGCCACACGATCAGCACGTCACGGCGGCTGCGGTCGGTCGGCGACACGGTCAGCACCACACCCAGCACCGCACCGCCGTCACTGATCGGCACCGACACCGTCAGCGGCTCCCGCTCCCACGGCCAGATCGTCCCCGGCGTGCTCATCTGGTGCCCGGCCAGCGCGCCGCGCAGCGCGCCCTCCGGCGCCTCCGGGGTGGTGCCGAACGCGCTGAGCACCCGCTGGTCCTGGTCGACCAGGAGGGTGCCGATGCCGTACAGCTCCTGATAACGGCGCAACTCGTCGGTCAGCGCGTCGAGGTCGCCGCTGCGCACCGCCGGCGCGGCCAGCGACGCGAACCGGGTCGCGTCAGCCAGCCGGTCGGCGACGGCCCGGTCGGTCTCCCGGCTGGCCACCGTGACGGCGAGCGGGATCTCCAGGGCGAGCAGCACCATGCAGAGCAACAGCAGGTAGGTGACCACCAGCCGCCTGCGCACGCCGTCTCCCGTTGCTCATCCAGTGCGCAAACGGTAGCCCACACCGCGGACGGTCTCCACCAGCCCGGGATCGCCCAGTTTCCGCCGCAGCGACGTCACGTGCACCTCGAGCGTGTGCTTGTCGCACCAGGTGGTCTGCCAGACGTCCAGCATGATCCGCTCCCAGGCCATCGCCACCCCCGGCTGCCGGGCGAGCGAGTGCAGGATGTCGAACTCCTTGCGGGTCAGCGTCACCGGCTCGCCGTGCACCGTGACGGTCCGCGCGCCGACGTCGATCCGGATCGGCTCGACCGTGATGATCCGCCCGGCCTCCGGCCGTTCCTGCAGCGCCGTACGCCGTAGCAGCGCCTCGATCCGTGCCTGCAGCTCGGCCATCGAGAACGGTTTCACCACGTAGTCGTCGGCGCCGACCCGCAGCCCGGTCACCCGGTCACGCTCCTCGCCGCGCGCGGTCACCGCGATGATGCCCAGGTGCTCGTTGCGGGCCCGGAGCACCCGGCACACGTCGATGCCGTCGCCGTCCGGCAGGTTCAGGTCGAGGAGCACGAGGTCACAGGGGGCCGCCTCGAGCGCCGCGGTGGCCGTGGCGGCGTGCTCCACCGCATAGCCCCGCCGCTGCAGCATCGAGGTCATCACCGCCCCGACCCGGCGGTCGTCCTCCACGAGCAATATCCGCATCGGTGGCCCACCCGTCCTCGTCCCGTCGACCGAACGGTAACCGCCCTTTGTTTCCAGTGGGAGCGCCGCGACGCGGCTTGGCACGTTAGGTTAGGGTCACCTAACTATGGCGAACTACAAAATCCGCAAGCCGGTCGATCCCCACGTGCTGCTCCTCGAGGTCACCGGGAGCGAGCGGATCTCGCCGAACATCGTCCGGGTCACCTTCGGCGGCGAGGGGCTCGCCAGGTTCACGCCGCTCGGGTTCGACCAGTGGTTCCGGCTCTTCCTGCCGCGCCCCGGCCAGGACACCCTCAAGCTGCCGACCCGCGCCTCCGGGCTCTGGTATGCGCAGTACCTCGCGACCGCCAAGCCGAAGCGGCCGTTCGTGCGCAACTACACGGTCCGGGCGTACCGGCCGGACGGTCTCGACGTCGACTTCGTGGTGCATGTGGATGCCGCCGGTCATAGCGGCCCGGCCAGCGCGTTCGCTCTCGCCGCGAAACCGGGCGACCGGGCCGGCCTGCTCGATCAGGGCGTCGGCTACAACCCGCGCGCCGACCACGACTGGACGCTGCTGGTCGCCGACGAGACCGGGCTGCCCGCGGTGGCCGGCATCTGCGAGTCACTGCCCGGCGACGCGTCCGGGGTGGCCGTCGTCGAGGTGCCGTCCCTGGCGGACCGGCAGGAGTTCCGGGTGCCGGCCGGTGTCGACCTGCGCTGGGTGGCCCGCGACGAGCCCGGCGGCGTGCCCGGGCAGCTGGCCCTCGCCACGCTGCGGGCCGCGCGGCTGCCGTCCGGGCCGGTCTGGGCCTACCTGGTCGGCGAGTCGGCGCTGGTCACCGGCGGCCGCCGGCACCTGGTCGAGGAGCGCGCGGTGCCGAAGGGCAACATCGACTTCATCGGCTACTGGCGGCACGGCCACGCCGCCATGTGAGCCGGCCACCGGCTGCAGGGCCACGCCAGGTGAGCCGGCCACCGGCGGCACCGCCACGCCGCCGGGTGAGCCGGGTGCTACGGGCAGGTCACGCCGGGCAGGTGCAGCCGGACCACCGTGCCGCCGGAGTCCGACTCGCCGACGGCGATCCGGCCGCCGTGCCGTTCGGCGATCCGCAGGCAGGTGGACAGGCCGATGCCGTGGCCCCGGCGGGACTCCGGGTCGACCTGGGCGAACATGTCGAACACCCGGTCCCGCTGGTCGGCCGGGATGCCCAGCCCGTTGTCGGCGACCGCGACCACGCAGCCGTCCGGGTCGGTGACACAGGTGACCTCGACGACCGGCGAGCGATCCGGGTGCCGGTACTTGATGGCGTTGTCGATCAGGTTCTGCAGCAGCTGCCGCAGCAGGACCGGGTCGCCCTCCACGGTGGGGAGCTGCCGGCCGACGGCGATCGTCGCGCCCGTGCTGTCGACGTGGTCGCGCAGGTCGGCCCGGACCTGGGTGATCACCTCGCCGAGGTCGACGGTGACCGCCCGGTACGGCGCGTGCCCGGCCCGCGCGTAGTCGAGCAGCGACCGGACCAGCTGCTGCATCCGTTCGAGGGCCCGGCCGGCGCCGGACATCCAGGCCCCGGCGCGTTCGTCGAGCCCGTCGCCGTACACGTGCGCGAACATCTCCAGATAGCCACTGGCGCTGGCCAGCGGGCGGACCAGGTCGTGACTGACCGCTGCCGCGAAGCCCTCCAGCTCGTCGTTGGACCGCTCCAGCTCGCGGACGGCCAGGCGCAGTTCGGCGTGCGCCAGTTCGAGGGCCTGCCGCTGACCCTCGGTCTCCAGCGCCAGGTCCGCGCTGATCCGGGCCTGCCGCCGGCGCTCGAACAATCCGACGACGATCTCCGCGAGGTCCTCGAGACGGTGGATCTGCCGCGGGCTCAGCGTCTTGCTGACGTCGTCGAAGACGCAGAGGGTGCCCAGCGCGTACCCGGCCGGGCTGATCAGTGGGGCGGACGCGTAGAAGCGCACGTTGGCGATCCGCCCGTCGACCCACGGTGTCCGGGCGTACGCCGGGTCCTGGCGGGCGTCCGGCAGGTGGACCACCCGGCCGCTGCGGAAGCCGATGGCGCACATCGAGTCGCTGCGCTCGGAGTCGCCGCCCTCGAACCCGACGGTGGTGAGCTGACACTGCCGGTTCTCGTCGATGAGGTTGAGCGTCGCGGTCGGCACGTCGGCGACCATCGCCGCGACCCGGACCACGGCGCTCAGCTCGTCGTCGGCCGGCGCGTCGAGCAGCTGGTATTCGTGGAGCGCCGCCAGTCGCTGGGCTTCCGCGTCGGGACGCTCGATGGCCAGAGTCAGCACGGTCTCCCCTTCGGCACGACCCCCGGGGGCCCTTAGCCGGTCACTGCTCCGCGAAGGTCTGCAGGAGCTGGATCACCGCCGGCCCGATGATCACCACGAAGATCACCGGGAACATGCAGAACAGGATCGGGAAGAGCATCTTCACCGGGACCTTCTGGGCCGCCTCCTCGGCCCGTTGCCGCCGCCGGACCCGCTGCTCCTGTGCGTGCTCGCGCAGCAGCGGGGCCACCGAGATGCCCAGCTCGCCCGCTTGGACGAGCGCCGTGACCAGGCGTTTCAGATCCCGCACGGTGGTACGCCCGGCAAGCCCCCGCAGCGCCTCGGAGCGGGCCACCCCGAGCCGCATCTCCTGCAGCACCCGGTGCAGCTCGTCGGCCATCGGCCCGCGGGTGCTGCGGGCCACCTGGTCCATCGCCGAGTCCAGGCCGAGCCCCGCCTCCACTCCGATCACCAGCACGTCCATCACGTCCGGCAGCGACCGCTGGACGGCCTCCTGTCGTTTGATCGCCGCGTTCCAGAGCAGCAGCAGCGGCAGGAACGCCCCGAGCACCAGCCCGGCGACCGCGCCGGCGAGTGCGCCGGGCCGGCCCGTCAGTGCGTTGCCGGTGGCCGCCAGCAGCACCGACACCAGCACCATCGCGGCCGGCCGGGCCCGCAGGATCCGCGCCATCGGCCAGTCGGGCGGGTTCCCGGCGATCTCCAGCATCCGGCTCAGGCGTTCCCGGTCGGCGGGCGGGGTGAGCAGCGCGCCGAGCCGGTCGGCGGCCCGCTCCAGACGGCGGCTCCCGGCCGTGGCCCGGCGCCGGCCGGGTTCGGCGTCCCGGTGGCCGGTGAAGACGGCGAGCGTACGCATCACCCGGTCGCGCCGCATCTCCGGCGTCGTGACCGCGACCGCGACCAGCAGGATCGCCCCGGCCGCGCCGGTCACCGCGAGGAACGCCAGCAGCCCGGCGGCCACGTCACACCTCCACCCGGACGACCGCCCGCAGCCAGAACACGCCCGCGGTCATGCCGGCGGCGGCGATCGCCAGCAGCATCAGGCCCTGCGGTGTGGTCCAGAGCGGCCGTAGATAGCCGGGTTGCACGAGGTGGATGCCGAGCGCGGTGAGCGGCGGCATGCTGCCCAGCACCCACGCCGAGAGACGACCCTCGCCGGACAGCGCCCGCACGTGCCGTTTGAGGTGGGCCCGCTCGCGCATCGTGTCGGCGGTGGTCTGCATGACGTCGACCAGGCTGCCGCCCACCTCGCGCTGCAGCCGCAGAGCCATCACCAGCCACACCGTCTCCGGGCTGCGCATCCGCTCGCCGACCCGGTCCAGGGCGTCCTCGAAACTGCCGCCGATCCGCGTCTCGGCGAGGGCCCGGCGGAACTCGGCGGCGACCGGGCCGTCGTCGTCGCGTACCGCCGCCTCGAGTGACTGGTGCAGGGTGAAGCCGGCCCGCAGTGAGCTGGTCATCAGGGTGAGCGCCCCCGGCAGGTCGTCGCCGAACCGCTGCTCGCGCCGCCGGATCCGGGTCCGCAGCACCGCCCCCGTGACGGCGTAACCGCCCGGCAGCCCGGCGAGCAGCGCGAACTGCCACGGGAACAGCGCCGACGCGACGGCCGCCGCCAGCCCCATGGCGGCGAACCGGACTGCCAGCCACTCGGCGGGACGGGTCGCGCCGCCGAGCCGGTCGAGGGTCGCCTCGTCCCGGGCGGCCAGCCGGGCCAGGACCGGCACCGCCTCCAGACGGCGGCCGGCCACGGTCAGCAAGCGCCGCAGCGGCGGGACCCGCTCGCCGGAGACGCGCACCGAGAAACGGCGGAGCAGGGCGAGCCGCCGCTGCACGGGGGTGCGCCCGAAGGCCGTGTCGAGCGCCGTCCAGCCGGCGAGGAAGGCGGCGCCGGCCCCGAACACGACGGCCATCACGAGGATCACCATGTGCGGCCCGTGAAGAGGGCGGGCGACAGCGTGACGCCGTACGGCGCGAGCGCCCCGAGGAAGTTCGGCCGGATGCCGGTGGCCCTCAGGTGGCCACCGCGGGCGTCCGTGCCGTACTCGTGCAGGAAGATGTCCTGAAGGGTGACGACGTCGCCCTCCATGCCCACCACCTCGGTGATGTGGGTGATCTTGCGGGTGCCGTCCTTGAACCGGTTGACCTGCAGGATCAGGTCGACCGCGGAGACGATCTGGTCGCGGATCGCGCGGCTCGGCAGGTCCATGCCGGCCATCAGCACCATCGTCTCCATCCGGGAGAGCGCGTCCCGCGGCGAGTTGGCGTGCAGCGTGGTCAGCGATCCGTCGTGGCCGGTGTTCATGGCCTGCAGCATGTCGAGGGCGGCGCTGTCGCGGACCTCCCCGACCACGATCCGGTCCGGCCGCATCCGCAGCGCGTTGCGGACCAGGTCGCGGGTGGTGATCGTGCCGCGGCCCTCGGAGTTCGGTGGCCGTGACTCCAGCCGGATCACGTGGTCCTGGGCCAGTTGCAGCTCGGCGGCGTCCTCGATGGTGACGATGCGCTCGTCGGCGGGCACGAACCCGGACAGCACGTTGAGGATCGTGGTCTTGCCGGAGCCGGTGCCGCCGCTCACCACCACGTTGCGGCGACCGCGCACGCAGCCCTCCAGGAACTCGGCCGCCGTCCGGCTCAGGGTGCCGTAGTCGAGCAGGTCGCCGACGGTCAGCGGGACCGCGGCGAACTTGCGGATGGTCAGCGACGAGCCGTCCAGGGCGATCGGCGGCACTATCGCGTTCACCCGGCTCCCGTCCGGCAGCCGGGCGTCGACCATCGGGCTCGCCTCGTCGACCCGCCGCCCGACCCGCGAGCAGATCCGGTCGATGATCCGGCGCAGGTGGGCCTCGTCGTCGAACTCGGCCGGCACCCGCTCGATCCGGCCGAACCGTTCGACGAAGACCGCGTGCGGCCCGTTCACCATCACCTCGGTGACCGACTGGTCGCGCAGCAGCGACTCGATCGGCCCGTGCCCGAGGACCTCGTCGACGACCTCGCGCACGATCCGGGCCCGGTCGGCGCCGGAGAGCGGGGTCTCCTCCCGGGCCAGCAGCTCGTTCAGCCCGTCCCGGACCCGGGCGTCCAGGTCGTCGGGGCGGTCGCGGTCGGTGCCGTACAGCGTGGGGCCGAGCTCGTCGGCGAGCCGCCGCTGGATCCGTAGCCGTACCTCGTTGACCTGATCGGATCCGGACGGGTTCCGCTCCGCCGCCGTCATCGGGCGGGCGGCCTGCTGACTCCGGTCCTGCTGCGCGGCGGCGAGCCGGGCGGACAGGCTCATCCCCGATACCTCCTGCCGAACAGGCCGCGGCGCCGGGCGGGCGCGGTCTCGAATCCGGCGCACCGGTCGGCGAGCTGCCGGATGGCCCGGCTCACCGGGTGCAGCGGGTTGGTCATGGTGAGCGGCTCACCCTGGTTGACCGAGACCGGCACGTCCCGGCTGGACGGCACCTGCACCGCGAACGGCATGCCGACCGCCGCCTCCACGTCGGCCGTGGAGAGGCCGACCTCGGTGTTGGCCCGGTTGAAGACCAGCAGCCGATGGTCCTTCGGATAGTCGAGCAGGTCGAACATCTCCGAGGTGAGCCGCACCGACTTCAGGGCCGGCAGGTCGGGGGTGACGATCGGGACGTACCAGTCGGTCATGTCCAGGGCGGCCAGCACCTGGTCGGTCACCAGGGCCGGGGTGTCCACCACGATGAAGTCGTAGGCCGGCCGGGCCACGTCCAGCACCTCGGCCACGAAGTCGCGGCCGATCCGTTCGCCCTCGGCCGGGCTGGGCGGGGCGAGCAGCGCGTCCAGGCCGGTGCGGTGGCCGGAGACGATCGACCGGAGCCCCGGCTCGTCCAGCCGCCCGCTCATCGGCAGGCCGCCGGTGATGTTGCGCTCCGGGGAGAGCCGCAACATGATCGCGACGTCGCCGAACTGCAGGTCCAGGTCGATGATCAGGACCCGGCGGCCGCCGCCGGTCAGGGCCACCGCCAGGTTCGCGGCGACCATGCTGCGGCCGCATCCGCCCTTGCCGGCGAAGACGGTGACCACCCGGGCGTACGGCGCCTGCTCGGTAGTGCCCCGCAGGGTGCTGCTGAGCGCCTTGGAGAGGTCGATCGACCGGATCGTGGCGGCCCGCAGCCCCTCCTCGTCGGCCTCGTCGACGATTTCGCGGACCCCGGAGCGCAGGCACTCCAGCACCGTCGCCGGCTCGATCGTGCGGCGGATCAGCACCACCCCGATGAGTGGCCGCTGCAGCCGCTGGTACGCGGTGAACATCAGCGCCTCGCCCAGGTCGACGGTGGCGCCGAGGATCACCAGGATCGTCTCCGGATAGCGCGGCAGGTGTGTCTCCAGGTCCGCCATGGTGGCCAGCACGGTGCAGCCGACCTCGCGGAAACCCGGCCCGACCCGGGTGCGCCGCTCGTCGTCGGGCTCGACGTAGACGTAGAGGGTCATCGGTACAGCCCGTCGGTGTCGACGCCGCCGCCCGGGGTGACCGTCGCCGCGGCGCCGAGCAGGGCCAGGTGCAGCGCGCAGTACCGGGACGCGTGCACCAGCCGCTGGGCGTCCTTCGGGCCGACGGCGAGGGTGGCCACGTACCGTTCGCCGTGGACGGCCGGGCCGTCGCCGGTGGCGCCGAGGACGGGCTGGTGCGAGGCTGAGACCGACGGGGAGGGCACGGCCGGCTCGGGTGCCTCGCCGATCACGATGATCTCGGTACGCGGCAGCAGCACCCGGGTCCGCGGCGGCGGCGCCCCGTCCTCCGGCTCGAGCGGGCAGCTGGCGTAGACGGCGACCGCGTCACCGGCCGTGACGTCCCCGGCGACCTGCGGCGCGATGCTGAGCGCCACGGTGACGGCGAGCCGGTCGGCCGGCACGGTGATCCGCCGGGACGGGGTGGCGGACGGCGCGGGCGGCTGGAACAGCGGCCGCAGCAGCAACTGGCCGGTCTCCAGCGGGGCGGTCAGGCGCAGCTCGTCGAGCGCGGGGTCCCAGCCGGTCAGGGCGCCGTCGGGCACCGTCTCGGCGGGGACGATGATGCGGCCGGTCAGGCTGCGGACCTCGGCCCCGGGGGCGCCGGCCGGGACGTGCCGGGTGGCGATCAGCACCCAGACGCCCTGTTTGCCCTCGACCGCCCGCCGGTCCGCGCTCCTCAGATACGACAGCAGCGCCGTCCCGCTGATCATCGCCAGCACGAGGGCGGCGAGCAGGATCAGCACGCGACGCCGCACGGCGCCACCGCCCCGGCCGTCATCCGAGGCACGACATCACGCCCTTGGCGCTGATGGTGATCGGGGTGGTCCGTGAGATCCACGCGAGCAGCGGTGTCGCCGCCTGGAACGTGCGCTGCACGGTGACCGACGCGTCGGACCCGGCGAGGGAGGCGGCCGCGCAGACGGTGACCCCGCCGGGGGCCGGGTAGGTCAGCGGGACCCCGGCGCCGACGATCGAGGTGATCTTCGCCTTGACGTCGGTGACGGTGCCGTTCAGCGCGCCCACCCGGGCGCCCTCGCGGGCGGCCGCGGTGAGCTGGATGTGCTGTTGCAGCAGCCGGCCCATGTCGATGATCCCGAAGAGGATCAGCAGGAGGACCGGGAGCACGATCGCCATCTCGACGATCGCGGCCCCGGTCTCGTCGCCGGACCTGCTAGATCGCGTTCGTGATCTTGGTGAAGAGGCCGGCGATGTCGGTCTCGAGCGCCTGGAGGCCGACGATGAGGGCCACCGCGATGAGCGCCACCAGCAGGGAGTACTCGACGATCGTCGCGCCCTCGTCCGAGTCCTGGCCGGCGCGCAGATATCCGAGGAGAAGCTTGAACCGGTCCACTGGTTGTCCTCACTCACGAGGGCCACCCTCCGTGGCGGCCGTTGCCCTGTAGATCGGGCGGTTGCTGGGGACCATGAGCGAGCCTCGGTTGCGAGATGGTTACCGGTCGGTGGTGGACGAGGTCTGGGCCAGCACCGACCGCAGCCGGCCGGCCAGCACGTCGGCGGTGTACGGCTTGGCGATGAACGGCGAGCCCGCCTTGATCAGGCCCCGTTTCACGGCGATCTCCTCGGGCACCCCGGAGACGTAGACGACCCGCATGCCCGGCCGGACCGTCGTCGCCGACCGGGACAGCTCACCGCCGGAGACGCCGGGCAGGCCCAGATCGGTCAGGAGCACGTCGATCGCGCCGTCGTGCACCCGGCAGGTCATCAGGGCGCCGACCGGGTCCTTGGCGGCCAACACCGAGAAGCCGTGCATCTCCAGCATCTGCGTGGTCAGCTCCCGCAGATCCTGGTCGTCCTCGACCAGCAGCACCACCGGTCCCTGCCGTTCCGCGGTCCTCCACATGGTCCTCTCCCGCGCCGCCCTCGTGTCACGCTATCGAGTACGGCGCGCCCGGCGGCCGGGAATCGGCAAACGGGCGCGTCAGCGGGGCAGCGTGACGGTGAACCGGGTGCCGCCCTCCGGCCCGGGCGCCGCCGTGATCGTCCCGCCGTGCGCCTCGACGACGGCCTTGGTGACGGCCAGCCCCAGCCCGGTGCCCTTGATCTTGCGGTCCACCGCGGTGCTGGCCCGGAAGAAGCGGGTGAACAGCTTGGGGTACTGCTCGGGCGGGATCCCGATGCCGGTGTCGGTGACGTCGACGGTCACCGTCTCCCGGCCGGCACGTGCCCCGACCGTCACGGTCCCGCCGGGCGGCGTGTACTTGATCGCGTTGGAGAGCAGGTTGTCCACCACCTGCCGTAGCCGCGCCGACTCCCCGGACACCACGGGCAGCGAGTCGATCTCGGCGACCAGGTCGACCTGCGCGGTGATCCGGTGCTCCTCGACGGCCTGGCGCAGCAGCCGGTCCAGGCGCAGCGGCCGCGGGTCGAGCAGCGCCGGCCCGCTCTCGAAACGGGCCAGGTCGAGCAGGTCCTCGACCAGGTGCAGCAGGTGCGCGCTGGTGCGCTCGATGGCGGCCAGCTCGCGGCGCTCGGCCAGCTCCGGCTCCTCCAGCAGCGAGTCGGTGTAGGCCGCGATGATCGCGATCGGGTTGCGCATCTCGTGGCTGACCACGGCGACCAGCTCGTCCTTCATCCGGTCCAACTCCTGCAGCCGGCGCACCTGCTCCTGCTCCCGGGCGAGCAGCAGCTCCCGCTGGTCGGCCAGTTCCCGCCGCTCAGTGACGTTGGTGGCGATCCCGTCGAGGTAGAGGACCCCGTCCTCGGTACGGGGGAAGCCGCGGCACCACACCCAGCGCACCACCCCGTCGAACCCGATGAACCGGCACTCGAACTCACCCGGCCGTCCCGCCTTGAGCGCGTTCTCGTACGCCCGGAACAGCTCCATGTCGTCCGGGTGGATGTGCTCGGCCATCAGGTGGGCGAACGTGTCCGTCGGCGGCAGCGGTCCTCCGAACACGCCGTTCTCGCCGGGGCTGACGTAGAGCGTGTGCCAGCGGTCCGGCGGCTCGTAGCGGACGCTCCACACGCAGTCGTTGACCAGCTCGATCACCCGGTTGAAGTCGCGCCGGGCGGCGGCCAGCGCCAGGCCGAGCTGCTCGGTGCGGCGGCGTTCCATTACCCGGCCGGTCTGTGCCGCGATGTCGCGCAGCACGGCGAGGATGTCGTCGTCGCGCCCGACCGGGTTGTCGGAGAAGAACACCAGCGCCCCGGCCACCCCGGCGTCGCAGTGCACCGGCATGCCGATCGCGGCGCGCAGCCCGAGCCGGTGCCCGAGCGGCAGCCGTCCCGGGTCGGTCAGGTCGCCGAGCAGGTCGTTGCTCCAGATGTCGGCGCCCCTCGCCCAGACCGCCCCGGGCACGCCCTGCCCGATGCTGAACGAGACCGGCTCGTCATCGCTGAACCCGGCCAGGTCGAACCCGTCCCGCCGCCACGATCCGGCCCGGACGATCCGGTGCCGTTCGTCGTCGACCTCCCAGTACTCGGCACAGACCCAGCCCAGCTCGCCGGCGACGGCGGTGGCGGCGGCCATCGCCGCGTCCCGGGCGGAGAGCGCCTCGGACAGCGCCTCGGCGACCGCGTGCCGGCAGCGGCGCAGCATCTCGGCCCGGTGCGCGTCGGTGATCTCGTGCATGGCGACGACCGCGCCGAGCCGCCGGCCGTCGGCGGTGTCGATCGGCCGGGCGTTGGCCAGGAAACGGCGGGGCGGCCGGTCCGGCGCGCAGACCACCATCTCCTCGTGCTGCACGGTCTCGCCGGTCCACGCGCGGGCCAGGGGCACGGCCTCGGGCGCCATCGGGGTACGCCCGTCCGCCTCGACCAGATGGTAGGTCCGGGCCCACGACTCGGCCCCGATCGGCAGCTGCGCCAGCCCGTGGATCTCCCGCATCGCCGCGTTGAACTGGGCCAGCCGCCCGTCGCTCCCGCAGGCGGCGACCCCGGCGTCCAGGCTGTCCAGCAGCGCCTGCAGGAACGCCCGCTCCTGCCGCAGCTCGGTCCGCGCGGTGGTCCGGGCCGTGATGTCGTGCAGGAACGCGTGGAACACCGGCTCGCCCCGGTCGTGCTGCAACTGGAGGGTCATCTCCACCGGGAACTCCCGGCCGTTGCGATCAACAGCGGTCAGTTCCAGGCGGCGTCCGGACATCTCGGAGACGCCGCTACGCCGTACCCGCGCCAGCCCCTCCTGATGTGCCGCGCGCAGCCGCGGCGGGATCATCAGCTCGGTCGCGGACCGGCCGACCGCCTCCTCGCCGGTCCAGCCGAAGAGCTGCTCGGCCGCTGTGTTCCAGGCCGTGACCCGGCCTCCGGCGTCCATCGAGACGAACGCGTCGTGCGCCGAGTCCAGGACCGCACGCAGCCGCGCCGCGGTCCGGAGCGCCTCGTCGCGCTCGGCTCGCAGGGTGTCCTCCGGTGCGGAGATCCGGTCCTGCCGGTGCGTTGTCATCACCGAAACCGATCGGCAACCGAACGCGACCGCTGAGGGGTGACCGCCGTCTCATTGCATCGGGAATTATCGATGTCTTGGCGAGGTTGAGCCGGTCGCGAGAGGCCGGAAGGGCCACTCACCAGAACGGAGAGAGTGATCAGAATGAGCCAGCAGAAGATCATCGCGGTTGTCGGCGCCACCGGTGCCCAGGGCGGCGGACTGGTGCAGGCGATCCTGGCCGACCCGTCCGGCGACTACGCGGTCCGGGCCCTGACCCGCGATACCACCTCGCCCCGGGCGCAGGAGCTGGTCAAGCTCGGCGCCGAGGTGGTGCAGGCCGACAACTACGACGAGGAGAGCCTGGTCGAGGCGTTCACCGGGGCGTACGGCGCCTTCCTGGTGACGAACTTCTGGGCCCACATGTCGGCCGACCGCGAGCTGGAGGAGGCCGCCAACCTGGCGAGCGCCGCCAAGCGCGCCGGCCTGCAGCACGTGGTCTGGTCCACTCTGGAGGACACCCGCGACCACATCCCGGTCGACGACGACCGGATGCCGACCCTCCAGGAGAAGTACAAGGTTCCGCACTTCGACGCCAAGGCCGAGGCGGACCGCCTGTTCACCGAGGCCGGGGTGCCGACCACCTTCCTACGCACCACGTTCTACTGGGAGAACCTCGCCAACGGCTGGGGCGCCACCCGCGACGCCGACGGGGTGCTCACCCTGAGCCTGCCGATGGGCGCGAGCAAGCTCGCCGGGATCGCCGTCGAGGACATCGGCAAGACGGCGTACGCCCTGTTCAAGGCCGGCCCGGCCGAGTATGCGGGCCGGTTCGTGCACATCGCCGGCGAGCATCTGACCGGCGAGCAGATCGCGGCCGGACTCTCCCGTGCCACAGGTGAGCGTGTCGTTTACCGCCCGTTGACCCACGACGCCTACCGTGATCTCGGTTTCCCGGGCGCCGACGAGGCGGGCAACATGCTCCAGTACTACACCGAGTTCGAGGACTACTTCACCGGAGTCCGCGACCTCACCGAGGTCCGCCGGCTCAACCCGGAGCTGCAGACCTTCGACACCTGGCTCGACGCGAACGGTCACACCCTGCCCACCAAGTGACATTTCCGCCAGGAAGCACCGCATAGGATGCGGCGGTGCTCATCCGGGATCTCACCGCACGTTGCCTGACCGTGGTCGGCGCGCCCTGGTTCAGTGCCGCCGGCTTCGCGGTCATCGCGGTCAACGCGGCGTGCCTCGGCCTGGAGACCTACTCCGGGATCGAGGCCGCCGCGGGACCGTATCTCCGGGTGATAGAGCACCTCTGCGTCGCCGGTTTCGTCCTCGAGCTGCTGCTGCGCCTCGGAGCCTCGCTCGACCGCCCGTCCCGCTTCCTCCGCGACGGCTGGAACCTCTTCGACATCGCCATCCTGGCCGCCCCGCTGCTCCCCGGCGTCCGCGAGAACGTGACCCTGCTGCGGCTGCTGCGCCTGGCCCGGATCGTCCGCGCCTTCCGCCTGTTCCCCAGCCTCCGCGTGATCCTCGTCGGGATCCGCCGCAGCCTCCCCGGCCTCGGCAGCTTCCTGCTGATCACCGCCCTGGTGATCTACGGCTACGCGATGGTCGGCTGGATGCTCTTCGGCGCGGCCGAGCCCGAGCGCTACGGCACCGTCGGCCAGGCCATGCTCAGCCTGTTCCTGCTGCTCTCCCTGGACGACATCACCAACATCCTGTCGGCCGGCCGGGAGATCTCCGCCTGGGCCGTCCCGTACTACGTCTCCTACATGGTCGCCGCCTGCTACCTGCTCACCAACCTGCTGGTCGGCCTGGTCCTGACCGCTCTCCAGGAGGCCCACGAGGCCGAGCGCGCGGCGACGGCCGGCAAGAAGAGCGGCCCGCCCATCCCGATCGACAACACCCCGCACGTCCAGATAGCCCGCCTGCGGGAGGCCCTCGACGCCCTCGAGGCCCAGCTCCTGACCGGCGCTTCCGCCCCGTCGACCCCGGACATCCCGGCCTCCCGCGAGGCGGTCCACTGACGGTCCGTTCCCCTTTCCGGCCCCGCGGCGGTACGCCGTCGGCCGCCCCACGAACCACCCCGCCCGTGCCCACCACGCGACCACCTGCCCACTCCCGCGCCCAGCGCGCCCGCCGGGCCGGTTGCCCGCTCACCCCGCGGGGCCGCGCTCGTCGCGCCGGGTGCCTTAGGGTCGGGAACGTGACCGGAACTCCTGAGATCACCGTGGCGACCCCGGCCGATCGCGAACGCATCGTCGACTCGCTGGTCGCGGCCTTCCCCGCCGACCCGGTGCTGCGGTTCCTGTTCCCGGACGACACCGAGTACCCACGTCAGGCGGCGGCCTTCTTCGGGCGGCTCTTCGACAAGCGGGTCGGCAAGGGCTCCATCTGGACCATCGGCGGCCTCTCCGCCGCGATCTGGGAGCCACCCACCGGCGGCGACGAGCCGGCCGGCGAGCTCGACGTCCCCGCGGACGCCCTGGCCCGGGTGAGGTCCTACGAGGACGCGCTGCACAGCGCCCTGCCCCGGGAGCCGTTCTGGTACCTGGGCGTCCTGGGCACCCACCCGTCCGTCGCGGGCCGCCGCTGGGGCCGGGCGGTGATGGCCGCCGGCCTGCGCCGAGCCGCCGAGGACGGCCTGCCCGCGGTGCTGGAGACGAGCAAACCGGCGAACGTGGACCTGTACCGCCGGGCCGGCTGGACAGTGGTGGGCGAGTTCACCCACCCCCAGCAGACCTGGGTCATGCAGCAGTGACCCCGACCGGCCGCGAGGTGGCCCGAGGGCGGTGCGGGACAGCTCACGGAGCCGTGCGGCCGGCGCCTCCCGCGGAGACGCCGGCCGCACGGGGTGGTCAGCCGACCGGGAGGGGCTCCGGCGTGGCGGGGGCCGGGGCCTCGACCGGGAGGCGGCGGAGGCGGCGGGCCTCCCGGCGGGACTCGATCATCGTGTAGAGGACCGGGATCAGCACCAGGGTGAGCGCTGTGGAGCTGACCAGGCCGCCGATCACCACCACGGCCAGCGGCTGGGAGATGAAGCCGCCCGCGCCGGTGATGCCCAGCGCCATCGGCAGGAGGGCGAAGATCGTGGCCAGGGCGGTCATCAGGATGGGGCGGAGGCGGCGGAGCCCGCCTTCGACGACGGCTTCGGTGACGGTCATGCCGCGTTCGCGGTACTGGTTGATCAGGTCCATCAGGACGATCGCGTTGGTGACGACGATGCCGATCAGCATCAGGATGCCGATCAGGGCGGCCACGCCCAGGGGCGTTCCGGTGACCAGGAGCAGGGCGACCGCGCCGACGAACGCGAACGGGACGGACACCAGCAGGATCAGCGTCTGCCGGATGCTGCGGAACACCGCCACCAGGATCAGGAAGACCAGGGCGATGGCCACCGCGATCGCGAGGCCGAGCTGCGTGAAGGCCTCCGACTGCTGAGAGGCGACACCGCCCATCTCGTACGAGGAGCCGGCCGGCGCGGTCAGCTTGTCGAGGGCGGCCCGTACCGCCGAACTGGCGGCCCCGGTGTCGTCGCCGACGGGGGTGGCGGTGACGGTGTTGGTGCGGTCGCCGTCGACGCGGGTCCGCTGGACGGGGCCGTCGATCTCGGTGACGGTGGCGACCTTGTCGAGGCGGACCGGGCCGGCCTGGGTCATGACGGTGACGGCCTTGAGGGCGGCGAGGTCGGCGGGCGCGTCCGCTCCGGTGCCGACGACGACGTCGTGCTGCGCGCCGTCGAGCGTGACGCGGGTGACGGTGGCGCCCTGCACGGCCTGCCGGAGCGCGCCGACGACGGCCTGGTCGGTGAGACCGTACCGGGCGGCGGCCTCGCCCTTGGCGACGATGCTGATCTGCGGGGCGCTCTCGGACAGGTCGCTGGTCACGTCGGTGACCTCGGTGACGCCGGCGAGGGCCTCGGTGACCTGTGCGGTGGCGGCCTTCAGGGTGGCGTCGTCGTCGGCGTGCACCGACACCTCGATGCCGCTGCCGCCGAAACCGCCGCCTCCGCCGCCGACGCTGATCTCCCCGGCGTCCTTGATCGCGGCGAGTCTCGTCTCGAGGCTGCTCTCGACGGCCGCGGCGTCGGCGCCGTCGGTCAGGTTCAGCGTGTAGGAGACGCTGTTGCCGCCGCTGCCACCGCCGAACAGGCCGCCCGGGGAGCCGATCCGGACCTGGTACGACGCGACGCCGTCGAGCCCGGTGAGCGCTGCCTCCACCTGCTGGGCGGCCTTGTCGGTGGTGGCCAGGCCGGTGCCGGCGGGCAGGGTCTGGCTGATGGTGAGGGTGCCCTCGCCGGACTGGTCGATGAAGCTGGTCTTGAGTCCGCCGGCCATCGCCGCGGTCGCGACGAGCAGGGCGGCGGCGATGCCGAGGACGGTCTTGCGGCGGCGCACCGCGAAGGCGATCACCGGCAGGTAGACACGCTGGAGGCGGCCCTGGCGCTCCTCGGCCTCGACGCGCCGCCGGTAGGACTCCGGGTCGGCGCCGGCGGCGTCCCGCGGGGCCTTGAGGAACCAGTAGGCGAGCGCCGGGACGACGGTGAGCGACACGAGCAGCGACGCGAGCATGGCCACGGTCACGGTGATCGAGAAGGAGCCGAAGAGTTCGCCGACCATGCCGGAGACGAACGCGATCGGCAGGAACACGGCGACCGTGGTGAGGGTCGACGAGGTGACGGCGGAGGCGACCTCGCGGACGGCGGTGATGATGGCGTGGCGGCGGTCCTCGCCGTACCCCAGATGCCGTTTGATGTTCTCCAGGACCACGATGGAGTCGTCGACGACCCGGCCGACGGCGATGGTCAGCCCGCCGAGGGTGAGGATGTTGAGGGAGTAGTCCTGCGCCCACAGCACGATCAGCGCGATCAGCAGCGACAGCGGGATGGACACCGCGGTGACCAGCGTGGACCGTGCCGACCGCAGGAACAGCACGATGATCAGGACGGCCATCAGCAGGCCGAGGGCGCCCTCTTCGAGGAGGCCGTCGACGGACTCCTTGACGGCGGGGCCGTTGTCGGACACGACGGTGAGGGCGGCGCCGGAGCCGAGGGCCGTGGTCAGGCCGGGCAGCAGGTCACGGACGTCCTCGGAGATCGAGGACGAGCTGCCGCCGTGGTTCATCGTGATGGAGACGCCGAGGCTGGGCTGCCCGTTCGTACGCGTGATGGAGGTTGCCGCGCCTTCGGTCAGCCGTACCTCGGCCAGGTTCCGCAGTTGCTGTGGCTTTGCCCCGGTGTTGATCCACAGCTCTTCGACCTGCTCGATCGAGGTGACCGGGCCGCCGACGGCGAGGCTGAGGTCGCGTCCGCCGGAGCTGATCGAGCCGGCCGACGAGGTGCCGCCGAGGCTGCTCAGCGCGGTGATGATCGCCTGTGTGGTCGCCGGGTTCTTCGGGGTGACGGTGAGGATCTGCGTGCGGGCGCCGGAGACGGTCACCTCGTTGACGCCGTCGACCGCCTGCAGCGCCGGGACGACAGTGCCGGTGAGGGCGTCGGCGGTGGTCCCGGTGGCGGCCAGCGTGATGGTCGGCAGGTCGCCGGTGCTGCCGGTACGGACCTGCGGGTCGACGTCCTGCGGGAGGCGTGCGCCGATCTTCGAGACGGCCTGTTCGACAGCGGCGGCAGCGTCGTCGATGTCGGTGTCGAAACCGAACGACAGCTGAACGGTGGCGGTGCCCTGCCGGGAGGTGGAGGTCATGCTCTCGACGCCGGTCAGGTTCTGGACGGCGTCCTCGAGGGGCACGGTGACCTGCTGTTCGACGACTTCCGGGGCGGCGCCGGGGTAGGTGGCGACCACGCTGACGGCCGGGAACGACAGGTCGGGCAGCAGTTGCTGCTTGAGGGAGGCCGCCGCGTAGCAGCCGAGGGCCACGACGAGTGCGGCGACGATGGCCACCAGTTTGCGGTTGGCCAGACTGAGACGGGCGAATATCGACACCCGGAAAGTGTCGGATCCGCGGGCCGCCGGCATCGTCGTCCAGCGGCGGGCGAACCGGCTACCACGAGTGCGGTAAGCCGGAGGTCCGCAATACCGCCGCCGCGGTCACCGGCCGGGGCCTCTCAGCCTGCTCTCAGCCCCGGGGCACGTCGACCAGGCCGCTCTGGTAAGCGACCACCACCAGCTGGGCGCGGTCGCGGACGCCGAGCTTGGCCATCGCCCGGTTGACGTGCGTCTTCGCGGTCAGCGGCGACAGGAACAGCCGCTCGCCGATCTCGTCGTTGGTGTAGCCGTGCGCGACCAGCACCAGCACCTCACGTTCCCGCTGGGTGAGCTCGTCGAGCGGCACCGAGGTGACGGCCGGTCCGGGGCCGGGCCGGCTCTGCAGGTGGTCGATCAGGCCGCGGGTGGCGCGGGGGGAGAGCAGCGCGTCGCCGGCGGCCACCACCCGTACCGCATGGATCAGCTCGTCGGCCCCGACGCCCTTGCCGAGGAAACCGCTGGCCCCGGCCCGCAGCGCGAGCATCACGTTGTCGTCGTTCTCGAAGGTGGTGAGCACCAGGATGCGCACCCCGGCCAGGTCGTCGTCGGCGGCGATGCGGCGGGTCGCCTCGATGCCGTCCATGCCGGGCATCCGGATGTCCATGAGCACCACGTCGGCCCGCTGCCGGCGGGCCAGCTCGACGGCTTCACGGCCGTCCATCGCCTCACCGACGATCTCGATGTCCGGCTCGGAGTCGAGGATCATCCGGTATCCGGCACGGATCAGCGCCTGATCGTCGGCCAACAGCACGCGAATCACGATTTGTCCTCATAAGGTAGGGTGGCGCGCACGGTGAACCGGCCGGGTTCCTCGCGCACCTCCAGCGTTCCGCCGGCGGCCGTGGCGCGTTCCCGCATCCCCACGATGCCGTATCCCGATCCCGGGCTCCGCTCGCTCCCGGGCGGATTCCGGACGTCGATCGTCAGCGCCCGCCCCGACCAGGCCAGGGACAGGAGAGCCGAGCCCGTGCCGTGTTTGTGGGCATTGGTCAGCGCCTCCTGCACGATCCGGTAGGCGGCCAGGTCGGTGACCGCGGGGAGCTGCCGCTCGGCGCCCGTGGTGTCGACGGTGACCCGCAGACCGGCCGCCGCGACCGTCTCCAGCAGCGCCGGCAGCCGGGACAGCCCCGGCGCGGGCTCGGTGTTCACCACCGGGTCGTCGGACTGCCGCAGCACCCCGACGATCGACGACAGCTCCTTGAGCACGTCGTCGCCGGCGTGCCGGATCAGGTCGAGCGCGGGCCGCACCTGCTCGGGCCGCCGGTCCAGCAGGTGGCTGGCGGCGGCGGCCTGCACACTGATCACCGCGATGTGATGGGCGACCACGTCGTGCAGTTCACGGGCGATGCGCAGCCGTTCCTGGATGACCCGCCGCTGCGCCTCCTCCTCGCGGGTCTGCTCGGCCCGGCGGGCGCGTTCCTCGACCTCGGCCAGGTAGGCGCGGCGGCTGCGGGTGGCGTCACCGAACGCGGTGGCCATCCCGATGAAGAAGAGCGTCGGCAGGCTCTGCAGCGCGACCGGGTTGCCGTGGACGACGGCGTAGCCCCCGTAGACGGCGGCGCCGCACCCGGCGGCGAGCATCAGCGTGGTACGGCGGTCGGTGGTGGCCGCCACGGTGTACGCGACGAAGCCGCTCGCCAGCAGGAGCAGCGGATGCCCGTGGTGGGTGGCGTGGTAGTGCCCGATCAGGCCGGCGGTGACCACCACCAGCAGCGCCCGCGGCCACCGGCGCCGGCCGGCGATCGCCAGGAACGCCAGGACCGCGCCGAGGACGTCGGCGGTGGTGAGCTGCGGTGTCGGGACCCGGGCGGCGGCCATCCGGTAGAAGACGAAGGCGCCGGCGGTCAGCACGGTGGCCACCGCGAGGTCGGACGCGTGCGGGTGTCGGCTGATCATGGCCTGGTCAACGGTAGTGCCCGGGCCGGGAGCGGGGCGTCATCCAGCGGCGGTAGCGGGCCGTACCGCCGCTGAAGTAATCACACCGCCGTCCACCTCGGGTTCATCTCACGTTCCCATGGGATTCACAGGATTCATCGAGGTTGCTCTGTCCTCGCTGTCCCTAGATATGGGGCATGACGTCCCTGCACTCGTTCAACCGGTACGAGATCAAGTACCTGATGCCCAGTGACCGGGTCCCGGAACTGCGCCGGGAGCTGGTCGCCCGGATGGATGCCGACAGCCACGGCGGCGACGGCGGATACGGGGTGTGGAGCACCTACTACGACACCCGTGACCTGCGGTTCTACTGGGAGAAGATCGAGGGGCTGAAGTTCCGCCGGAAACTGCGGCTGCGCCACTACGGCGACCGGAACGACGTCACCGACGACACGACCGTGCACGTCGAGATCAAGCAGCGCGTCAACCGGGTCACCCAGAAACGGCGGGCGGCTCTGCCGTACCACCTGGCCCGCGATCTTTGTGACGGCCGCCGGATGGTCGATCACGAACCGGGACGGACCGCCTTCCTGGAGGAGGTCCTGGAACTGGTCTCGGTGCTCGACCTGCGGCCGGTCGCGATGACCGGCTACCAGCGGGAGGCCTACGTCGGGCGGGACGCCGACGTGGGGCTGCGTGTCACCCTCGACCACCGGGTCCGTGGCCGGGACCGGGACTTCCACTTCGCCGCCGAGGCGGAGAACCGGCTGATCGTGCCGGCCCGGCTGTCGGTGGTCGAGTTCAAGGCCGACGAGCGGGTGCCGTACTGGCTCACCGATCTGGCCGCCCGCATGAACCTGTCGATCGTGCGGGTCTCCAAGTACTGCCAGAGCGTGGAGGCCTTCGGCCGGGTGCCGCGCTCGATCTTTCACATTCCCGATTCCGAGACTGTCGAGGTCTGACCATGCCCTTCGAAGTACAGGACCTGTCCGGCACGTTCAGCGTCGGTGACATCGCTATCGCGCTGTCCCTGTCGTTCGTGCTCAGCGCGTTCATCGCCTGGGTGTACCGGTTCACCCACCGCAACGTGTCGTACTCCCAGTCGTACGTGCAGACGCTGGTCATCCTCGGCATGCTGATCGCGCTGATCATGCTGGTCGTCGGCTCCAACATCGCCCGGGCGTTCGCGCTGGTCGGCGCCCTGTCGGTGGTCCGGTTCCGGAACGCGATCAAGGAGACCCGCGACGTCGGGTTCATCTTCCTGGTGATGGGCGTGGGCATGGCCGCCGGCACCCGCTTCTACACCCTGGCGATCGTGGCCGCGGTCGCGATCAGCCTGATCATCCTGGTGATGTTCCGGTTCAACTGGTTCGCGTCCAACGTGCAGCGGCAGGTCGTCAAGGTGCAGGTGCCGCCGGACGGCAACTACACGCAGAACATCCAGGACGTGCTGATCTCGCTGACCAGCGAGTTCGAACTGATCAGCATCGAGTCGATCCGGGGCGGCGCGCTGACCGAGCTGATGTACACGGTCCGGCTGAAGAAGGGCACCGAACCCGGCGAGCTGATCGGCAGGCTCGGCGAACGCACCGGCGGGCAGCGGGTCACGGTCCTGACCGGGTACGACCAGACGGACCTGTAGATGAAGCGGCGGCTGGTACACCGGATCCCGGTACGGGTCCGGCACTACTGGAAACTGCTCGCCACCTGCGCGGCGACCCTGCTGGCGTTCGCCGTGGTGTTCAGCACCGTCCGGGTCGCGCCACTGGTCACCAGCGCCGGCGACGAGAACGGCGACGAGGTGACGGTGGACATCGCCGGGACCACCGACCTGTTCGACGCAACCACCGCGCACAGCGTCAAGCTGACCTTCCACGACGACGACTACCAGCGGGTGCTCGACGCGTTCTGGGACGACAACGAGAAGGAGTACCTGGAGGCCGATCTGACCCTGGACGGGACGGTCATCCCGAGCGTCGGGATCCGGCTCAAGGGCAACTCGACGCTGCAGAGCGTCACCCGGAACGGCCAGTCGCGGCAGCGCGGCGGCTTCGGCGGCGCGCGGCAGGGCGGTCCGCAAGGCGGTGCCGCGCCACAGGGCGGCGGCGCCCGGCCGGGTGGCTTCATGGGCGGCGGGCGTGCCTCGCTGAAGGCCGAGGAACCGGAGACGCTGCCCTGGCTGATCCGCTTCGACGAGTTCGTCGAGGGCCGGCGTTATCAGGGACACCGCGAGATCGCGGTGCGGGTCGGCGGCATGGGCGGAGGCGCGGCGGTGCTCAACGAGGCGGTCTCGCTCAACGTTCTCGCGGCGGCCGGTGAGATCACTCAGCGGTACGCCTACACGAGCTTCACCGTCAACGACCGCCCCACCACCGCCCGGCTGCTGGTGGAGCACCCCGACGACGAGTTCGCCGGCACCGTCGCCAGCGCCACCGGCCACCGGGGCGTGCTCTACAAGAGCCTGGCCGGTAGCCAGTTCACCGACCAGGGCGACGACCCGACGGAGTACGCCGACGACTTCAAGCAGATCAACCTGAAGGGCAGTCAGGACCTCCAGCCGGTCATCGACCTGATCCGGTGGGTGAACAGCGCGAGCGACGCCGAGTTCGACGCCGGGCTCGGGGAGCACGTCGACGTCGCGTCGTTCGCCCGTTACGTCGCCACCCAGAACCTGCTCGTCAACTTCGACGACATGGCGGGCCCCGGCCGCAACTACTACCTCTGGTACGACCTGGACACCAAACGGTTCTCGGTCGTGGGCTGGGACTACAACCTGACCCTGTCCGGCTCGGCCACCCAGGACCCGGCCCAGTCGGTGAGCATGGGCGGCGGCGGGATGCGTGGCGGCGGTGGCTTCCCGGGCGGCGGTGACCTCCAGCCGCCGGAGGGCATGCCGATGCCGCAGGGCGGCCGGGGTGGCTTCATGAGCGGCCACAAGCTCAAGGAACGGTTCCTGGCCAGCGCCGCCTACCAGGACGAGTACCGGGCGGCGTACCGGGAGCTGTTCAACGAGATCTACGGCAACGCCGCGGCGCTCAACACGATCACCGCGATCACGAAGGTCATCGGCACCGTCGGCGGCGCCGACACCGCGGCCGTCGCGAGCGAGGCCGAGAACCTGACCACGCTGATCCGGGAGCGCACCGGGTTCCTGGCCACCCACGAGTTCATCACCGGGTGACCGGTTCCGTCGCCGGGTGACCGGGGGGAGACCCCGGCCGGCTGTCCATGGCCCCCCATGACAGCCGGCCGGGTCTCCTTCAACGGGTAACGACAAGGGAGACACCGAGCGAGTTGCGGCCGGTGGTCTCGTCCCACACACCGTCGTTGGCGAGCCGGACGGCGTAGGCGGGCGTCGCGGCGAGCTTGACCATCGGGTCGGGCAGGCTCAGCGACAGGGGGTACGTCCCGGGCGCCCCCGGCACGGTGAAGTCGGCTTTCAGGATGATCGCCTTACCGGGCGTCCAGGTACGCAGGTCGGCGCGGAGTCCGATGTACTGGCTGCGCGTGCCCGAGGTGATGACCAGGCGCACCGGACGATTCTGCAGCGGCGCCGCGTACCCCTCGTTGACCATGATGATCTGCGCGGTCGTCCGCGTGCCCGCCTTGGCCGACGCCGGCAGGTCCGACTTGAGCAGCCGGATCCGGTAACCGAGACGCCGGGCCGCCTCGTCCCGCCCGGCCTCGCCCCACGACTCCAGGACACCCTCGTGGAACGACGGGTTCAGGTAGGTCCAGTGGTAGGCGGCCATCTCGTCGTTCGCGTTGTCCCACCCGGACCGCTGCGACGGATCGCAGGTCTCGCCGCCGACGAGAGTGGACGGCCCCTGCGCGGCAAGCCACTCCCGGTCGTCGGCGGTGTAGGTGCCGTAGTCGTCGTCCCCGGCCAGGAAACAGTCGTCGTGGATGCCGAGCCGGGTCGCGTTCGGCGCCAGCCGCCGCTTCATCTGCGGGGTTCGCACCTGGATCGGCACGGTCGCCGGGATCGCCGCGAACAGCGCCGACAGGACCCGCCGCCGGTCCTGCCAGTCGGTCCGGGTGAAGTGGGCGGTGTAATACCACTCGCCCCACTGCCCGATGAACCCCGCCTGCACGGCTGTGACCACGTCCGCGTTCGCCGCGACGATCTGCCCGAGCTGCGCGATGTGCCGCACCGTGCGCTCCGGGGTGGCGTCCTGGTCGGACTCCGCGGTGTACGCGAACCGGACCACCATCTTCACCCCGGCGGCCCGGGCAGCGGTGAAGTCGTCCCGGATCAGCTGCCGGTCCTCGCGGCTGATCGTGTCGGTGCTCTGGTACTTCTCCAGGTAGAAGATGCGGAAGACGAGGCTGCGGCTCTCCGTGGTCCGTGCCTCGGCCAGCGCTGCGGCGTCCAGCGGCACGTACCCCGACCCGTCGGCGAGCAGGTGCGTCTCGGTGTAGGTGAAGAAGCCGCGGCCCGGGTTGGCGAAGACCGCCTCCGACTTCGGATAGAGACGGGTGACCATGGTGGCGGGCGCCGCCACGGCCGCGTGGGCCGCTCCGGGCAGGAGCACGACGAGGGCGGCGGCCGCGGTGCCGGCCCGGCCGAGGAACGAACGCATGGGCCGACAGTCGGCTCGCCCCGCCCGTACCTGAGACAAATGATCAGCGAGGTTCGCCGAGTCCGAGCAGCCGGTCGAAGAGACGGAACCGGAAGACCACGGTCAACGTGACATACCAGAGGATCAGCGCGGGCAGGACCACGAAGAACACCGGCTTGGACGGGCCGATCAGTCCGAAATAGTTCCACAGCACCGGTACGCACAGGACCGCGCTGAACGCCACACACAGGCCCAGCACCAGCAGCGCCGGGCGCTTGTCGCCGGTCGGGGCGGTCCACGCGGCGAACGCCCGGGACCGTGGCGCCAGGAACAGGATGAGCAGGAACGACGCGAAGCAGAAGAACGTCGACAGGCCGGTCTGCGCCAGGATCGTCGCCGACGCCGTGGTGAAGTCGGCGTCCACCCCGTACGTCAGGCCGGTGTACTGCTCGAACTCGCGGACGATCCGCTCCGGGGCGCGGCCGGGCCCGAACCCGTGCGAGATCATGCTGTACAGAGCCGTGTAGATCGCCGTGCCGAAGGTCGCGGTCACCACCGACGCCGGGACCACGAACCGGACCAGGTTGCGCAGCAGGTACGGGTCGGGCCGTCCGCGACCGGCCCAGAACGTGAGGAACACCGTGGGGATGCCGACCGTGAACATGGTCAGGCCCACCTGCGTCGGCGAGTACGGGAACCCCAGCTGCAGCATCGTCACGGCCTGGATGACCAGGCCCTGGCTGGCCACGCGTGCCAGGAAGACGTACAGCGAGATCCCGATGCCGTTGATGATCCTCCGGCCCTCGTGCTGGGCCGGTGGCAGCGCCGAGAAGTCGTCGTCGACCAGCACGATGTCGGCGACGTCCCGGGTCACCGCGCTGCCGCTGCGCATCGCCACGCCGACGTGCGCCTGCTTGAGCGCGCGGGCGTCGTTGACCCCGTCGCCGATCATCGCCACGTAGCGGCCCTGCCGGCGCAGCGACCGGACGACGCGCTCCTTGTGCTCCGGCGCGACCCGGCCGAACACGGCGGTCCGGGCGACCAGCCGGTCCAGCGACGGATCGTCGAGGCCGTCCAGCTCCGTACCGGGAACCGGCTCGCCGTCGCCGATCCCGGCGCGGGCGGCGATCGCCGCGACGGTCCGTGGATCGTCGCCGGACAGCACCTTCAGCTCCACCCCGTCGGCCCGGAGCCGAGCTGCCGTCGCGACGACGTCCTCGCGCAGCTCGTCGGCGAGCACGGCCAGCGCCACCGCCTCCAGCATCGGCAGGTCCGGCCGCCCCGCCGCGTCGCGCAGGCCCGCCTCCGGCTCCTCGGTCCGCGCCAGCAGCAGCACCCGCAGCCCCCGCCCGGCCCGCTCGGCCACCACGGCGGCCTCCACCTGCTGCCGCAGCCGGCCGGCCAGCGCGTCCGGGGCGCCCAGCACCCACGTGCCGGTCTCGGTGACCATCCCGGACCAGCGCAGCGACGACGAGAACGGCACCTCGTCGCGGACCGCCCAGATCGGCCCGCCCAGCGCCCCGCCGATCGCCAGGGCGGTCAGGTTGGCGGTGGTGGCGTTGTGCGCGAGCCCGCCCAGCGCCTCCGCGGCCTCGTTGTACTGGTGCTCGCCGAGCGGGACGATCTCCTCCAGCGTCAGCTCGCCGGTGGTCAGGGTGCCGGTCTTGTCGGTGCAGACCACGTCCACGTTGCTGACCGACTCGACCGCGTTGACCTGCTGCACGAGCGCGCCACACCGGGCGATCCGCACGGCGCCGGCCGTGTAGGCCAGGGCGATGAGAAAAAACAGACCATAGGGTACGAGACCAGACAGCACCGCGGTGATCTGGACGACCCGCAGCACGCTGAAGCCCTCCAGCGCCGCCTGCGCCAGGATGCACCCGCTCATCAGCGCGGTCAGCGCCATCACCAGCCGCACGATGAACTCGATGCTGCGCTGCAGCGGCGTCCGGTCGGTGGTGGCCCGCCGCGCCTCCGCGGTCAGCCGGCCCGCGTAGCTGTGCGGGCCCACGTCACGCGCCTGCTGATGCCCGTCCCCGGCCACGCACAGGCTGCCCGAGCGCAGCTCGTCGCCGGGGTGCTTGACGACCGGGTCGGACTCGCCGGTCAGCAGCGACTCGTCGGCCTCCAGGCGGCCCCCGTCGAGCAGCGGGCCGTCCACCACGATCTGGTCGCCCGGCCGGACCCGGAGCACGTCGCCGCGTACCACCCGGTCCGGGGCGACCTCGACCTCCCGGCCGTCCCGGACCACCAGCACCCCGGCCCGGTCCAGCAGCTGCAGCCGGTCCAGCTTGCGCTTGGCCCGGATCTCCTGGGCCGCGCTGATCACCGCGTTGATCAGGCCCAGGCCGACGCTGATCAGGGCGTCGCTGTACTGCCCCAGGCTCAGCAGAGCGGCGCCGATCACGAAGAGGATCAGGTTGAAGAACGAGAAGACGTTGGTCCGCAGGATCTCGGCATAACCGCGGGAGCCGCCCTGCACGGCGGTGTTCGCCTCGCCGCGCCGCAGCCTCGCGTCGGCCTCCGCCTCGCTCAGGCCCGCCACCGGCGCCAGCGTCACCTGTTCCACCCGATCGAGACTAATCGCCCAAAAGTAGCTTCATCTCGTGTTCGGGCTCCTGGGCAGGCGCGCACCCGCCGGTTCCGTGCGCGCAACCCTTCGTTCGGCATCTGTGCGCCGCCCGTCACCATGTTGCTCGTCTGGGCGGTGTCCGGCATTAACGGCCGCGCCGCCCACCGCCCATAGCTTCGAGTGGATCACGCCCGGCCGCGCCCGCCCCTGGTGGCGCCCCTGCCCAAGCGAGCCGACTCATGCCTGCACACCCGGACGTCAGCGTCGTCATCCCCACGTGCAACCGCCCGGACCTGGCCGTTCGCGCCGTCCGCAGCGCGCTCGCGCAGACGCATCGCGACCTCGAGGTGATCGTCGTGGTCGACGGTCCCGACGACGACACCACCACCGCTCTCGCCGCCGTCGGCGACGACCGGCTGCGCGTCGTCGTCCTCCCCGAACGCGGCCGCGCCCCGCACGCCCGCAACGTCGGCGCCGCCGAGGCCCGCGGCCGGTTCGTGGCCCTGCTCGACGACGACGACGAATGGCTGCCCCACAAGATCGAGAAGCAGCTGGCGCTGGCCGCCGGCTCCACTGCCACCCACCCGATCGTCGCCACCCGGCTGATCAACCGGACACCCCGCGCCGACTCGGTCATGCCCCGCCGCCTGCCCGCCACCGGCGAACCGCTCAGCGAGTACTTCACCGTCCGGCGCGGCCTCTTCTACGGCGACGGCTTCATCCAGACGTCCACCATCATGGCCCCCACCGACCTGCTGCGCCGGGTGCCGTTCACCGTCGGGCTGCGCCGCCAGCAGGAACTCGACTGGGCGCTGCGGGCCATCCGCGAGGACGGGGTGGAGCTGCTCTACGCCGAGGAGCCGCTCGTACTCTGGCACCAGGACGAGGACCGGGAGCGGATCAGCCTGCAGAACCCGTACGACGAACAGCTCGAATGGCTGCGCGACAACCGGCACCTGTTCACCCCACGGGCGTACGCCGCGTTCACCCTCAGCGTGATGAGCTCGATGGCCGCCCCCGGACGCGAGGGCCGCCACTTCCGGGAACTCCTCGCCGAGGCGCGCCGCCACGGCCGGCCCGGAGCGCTCGACTACCTCACCCACCTGCAGATCTGGGCACTGCCCCCGGCCGTACGGGCACGCCTGCGCGACCTCGTGGTGGGCCGCCGCTCCGCCGCCGAGACCCCCACCGCCACCCCCGAGCCGGTCGATGTCGCCTGACGTGACACGGCGGGTGGCGATCTGGCGCAGCGCCATGCTGCTCGGCTCGGAGACCTTCGTCCGCGCCCAGGGCGACGCCCTGACCGGCTGGTCGCCGACCTACGTGGGCGCCACCCGGATCGACTCGGCGCTGTCCCGGCCCGACGACGTCATCGCCTTCCCGGACGGGCCCGCCGGGCGCCGCGAATTCCTCGGCCTGCGGCTCAGCGGCACCTCACCGCGGCTGCGTGCCGTCCTCGCCCGGATCCGGCCGGAACTCGTCCACGCCCACTTCGGCGGCGACGGCTGGCTGGTCAGCCACAGCGCCCGCCGGCTGGGCATCCCCCTGATCGTCACCTGCCACGGCCACGACGTCACCCGGCAGCCACAGAGTTCCGGCCTGCACGGACTGCGCTACCGCCGCAACCTGCGCGCCGTCTTCGACCGGGCCGCCCTGGTCCTCGCCGTCTCCGAGGTCATCCGCGACCGCGCCGAAGCGTGCGGCGCCGACCCCGCGAAGATCCGCGTCCACTACACCGGAGTAGCCGTACCCCCGGCCGTTCCGATCGTCCCGAAACGCTGGGACGTGGCGTTCGTCGGACGGTTCGTCGCCAAGAAAGGCGTCGACGACCTGCTCACCGCCCTGTCCCGGCTGGACAGCCCCCGGCCGCGCGCCGTCCTCATCGGCGACGGCCCGCTCCTGGCCGACATGCGGGCCCTCGCCGAACGCCTCCGTGTCGACGCCACCTTCGTCGGCAGCCAGCCCCCCGAGTCGGTCCAGCGCCACCTCGCCGAATCCCGGATGCTCGCCGCCCCGTCGAAGACCGCGCCCGACGGCGACACCGAAGGACTGCCCACCACCATCCTCGAAGCCGCCGCCCTGGGGCTGCCGGTCATCGCGACCCGCCACAGCGGCATCCCCGAAGCGGTCCTCGACGGACGGACCGGACTGCTCACCCCCGAAGCCGACCCGGCCGGCCTGGCCGCCTCCGCCGCCCGGCTGCTCGGCGACGCCGAACTGCGACACCGGATGGGGACGCAGGCCCGCGAGCACGTCACCGCCCACTTCGACCTGCAGACCCAGACCCGCCGGCTGGAATCCCTCTACAACGAGGCCACGGCGACAACGCCCGCCCGTCGCTAGCCTCGCCGCGCCCGGCCTGCCGCGCCCGGTCTCGCCGTGCCCGGCCTGCCCGCCGTGCCCGGCCTGCCCGCCGTGCCCGGCCTGCCCGCCGTGCCCGGCCTGCCCGTCCGGCCCGCCGTGCCCGGCCTGCTCGTCCGGCCCGCCGTGCCCGGCCTGCTCGTCCGGCCCGCCGTGCCCGGCCTGCTCGTCCGGCCCGCCGCGCCCGGCCCGGCGTGCCTGCCGCGCTCGGCCCGGCGCGCCCCGGCTCCCAGCGCTGTCGGGTGGTGGTGATGGCAGTTCTGCGGGACGGGCTCGTGGTGCGGTGATCGCGGCTAGCGGAGGCGGCGCAGGGCCGCGGTGGCCAAGCGCTTGCCTCGGCGGACGCCGCCCAGGACGGCGGTTGCCGCTCGGCCGCCCGTGGTCGCCTTCAGCACGGTGATGATCTTGTAGGCGCGGGCGAGGTCCGACTGGAGAGTGGCGGTCCTCTGCTCGTACCACGTCAATTGGGATCGGGCCTCGGCCAACTGTGCTGCCAGACGGTCGTGGGAGGCGGTGAGCTCCCGCAACGTCGACGGGGTGATCCGGGTCGCCGGAGGCGGGGTCCGCGGGTGGCCGGACATGGCGGCCAGCAGTTCGGCCGCGCCGTCGGCCGGCCACAGGTGGGCCAGGCCCTCGTTCTGGAGGGCGACGGCGAAGCATCGCAGCGCCGACATCTCACCCATCGCCGCCCCCTCACCCGCGGGACGCGAGCTGGACGGCGACGGTGAGGGGATCGGGTGGAGGTCGCCGTCCGGGGTGAGGAGGAGGGCGTCGGCCGGGACGGTGGCGTGGGGGCCGGACTGCCAGGTGGTGAGAAGGGTGCGGAATTCCGGCTGGTCGCCCGTCCGGGCGGCGGCCAGGAGGGCGTCGTGGAGGCATGCTCCGGCCGGGATCGGGCCGGAGGCGGTGCTGAGGGTCCAGCCCGCGGAGGTACGGACCAGATGACCGTCGGTGAGCAGGCCGTCTGGCAGGGGTGACGGATGGTGACCGGGATAGGCGGCGGCGACGATCCACGCCGGGGCCAGCGCGGCGGCCAGGCGCTGCCGGAGCAGGTCGGCGGCGAGCGGCCGCGGGTCGGCGAGCAGCGGGCCGTCGGGCAGGCCGGCCCGGCGCAGCGCCGACGTCAGGTAGCCGTGCAGATCCGGTTCGGTCAGGGCGTCCTCGTTGACCAGCACCGCCGGTGACTGCGGGGACGGGTAGGCCGACCAGTCCCGGAGCACATCGAGGCCGGCGGACCGCAGGTGGGCGCGCAGTGGTTCGAGGCCGGCGGGGCGGGTCGGGTCGGCGGCCGGGTAGCCCGACCACTCGGCGTCACCGGGGGCGACGGCGCCGGCGTAGAGGCGGTGCAGCCCGGCCGGGTTGGCCAGCGACAGCAGCAGCCGTCCGCCGGGGCGCAGGACGGCGAGCAACTGCGCGACGCCGGCGGCCCACGGCAGGTCGGCGGTCTCGGTGGAGCCGGTACGGTCCAGCCCGTCCAGCGCGACGACGGTGTCGTACGCCGGAACCGCCGCGAGTTTCTCCAAGCTCCCGCAGCAGACCTGCACCCCGGCCCGATCGGCCCAGCGGGCGGCGAGCGCGTCGGCGTCGGGCACCCCGCGCACCAGCACGGTGACCTGCCGGGCCGGGATCGCCTCGACGAGTTCCGGTTCGTGCGGCCCGACGACGAGCACGTGGCCGTGCGCGGTGGCGGCGAGTTCCCGCAGCAGCGCGCCGCGGGCCGGGGCGTGGTCGGACCAGTGCGGCATCTCGCCGCCGAGCAGAAGCGGGGTCATGCCGTCGTCCAGTGGAAGAGGTGCCGAAGCTCGGCAGCGGACAGGAGGCGGTCGGCGCCGAGCTCGTCGACGGCGATGGCGTGGGCGGTGGCCGTGTCGATCTTCGGCCCGTGCAGGTCGGCCCACTGGCGGCGGATCCGGGAGCGGCCGCCGAACAGGTCCTGCTCGCCCTGCAGCTGCATCGGGTCGCCGTAGACGGCCGGCTCGCAGCCGGCGAGGATGCCGTAGAAGACGGCGCTGCACAGCCGGTTCGACGCGATCCGCCGGTGCCGGCGCTGCTCGGCGAGTTGCCGGGCCAGGAACCCGGGGTCGAGGTCCTTCCACCAGCCGCCCCGGTAGCCGTGGCAGATGACTCGGAACCCGGCCTGCTCGTAGCGGCGGCGCACCCGTACCGTGCGGTACTCCTGCCAGTAGAGGCAGACGGTGACCGGCCCGGTCTCGGTGTCGCGGATCTCGGCGATCAGCCGGTCGTGGTCGCCCTCGACGTGCTGGCCCTCCCAGCCGTGGAAGGGGTACCAGATGGTGCCCTCGCGCTCGTCGCCGGCGGGCTCGGGCTCCATGGCGGTCAGGTACGCCCAGGGCGCGCCCACCACGTGCACCTGCCGCCGGCCCATCGACCAGGCCCGGCGCCGGGTCCGCTCGCTCCAGACGAACGTCGGGATCCCGGGGACGAACTCGTGGTCGGGGGCGAGGCCGTCGCCGATGTTCCACCCGTGCTGCAGGTAGCCGTGGATCCGGGGCGGATCGGCCTCGAACCCGCAGTAGCGGGCGAGCACGAAGGAGTGCCCGTAGTAGTGGTTGGCGTGGTGCACGCCCCATCCCACCCTGAGAAGGCGTACACCACGCAAACGTCAGGCGATCAGCCGGTGACGGCGAACAGGGCTTCGGCGTACGCCTTGTGGCCCTCCGGGGTCGGGTGGTACGACTCGGACAGGTTGTCGCGGATCCCGTGGATCCACGGCTCCTTGGTGCACGCCTCGTGCCCCTTGAACGCCTCGCGCACGTCGACGAAGGTGAAGCCGGCCGCGGTGACCCGTCCCTTGATCAGCTCGTCGAGGGCGTCGGCGCCGTCGTTGAGGGCCTTGCGCCGCGCGTCGGTCAGCGCCTCGCACGACACCCCGGACGAGCCCGGCGCGGCGACCAGGTGCGGGTATCCGAGGACGTACACCTTCGCGTTCGGCGCCCGGTCCCGGATCGTCTTGTAGAGCGAGTCCAGCTCGGCCGGCAGCGCGCTCTGCACGGTGGTGACGGCGGTGCCGACCGAGGTCTTGCAACTGTCGTCGGTGCCGAGCAGGCACGTCTGCAACGACTTGGTCCAGCCCGCGTCGTTGCCGCCGACCGTCAGCGTCACCCAGCCGGTCTTCTCGCTCAGCGCGGTGAGCTGCTCGTAGCGCACGTCGTTGATCCGGGCGCCGGCGCAGGTCGCGTCGGTGATGGCGCCGAACGCGGCGACCGTGCGCAGAGCGGCCCACAGGTGCGGGTAGCCGCCGTCCTTGCTCTGCACGCACTCCGCACTGTCGCCGTAGTTCCCGGCGCCGAGCCCGGCAGCGTACGAGTCACCGAGCGCCACGAAATCGCGGGCGTCCACGGCTTTCGTGGCGGCCTCCTCGGCGCCGCCGCAGGCCGTGAGGGCGGCCAGCGCCACCGCGGTGGTCGCGACCGAGATCCAGCGTCGCTTCAAGGCAACTCCTTAACGAAAGTACAGATCCCGTGAATAATGCCTGACGCCCGTGATCCGGCATACTGCTGACCTGTGACATCTCGCGAGCCCCGCCTGGAGATCGAGTACTGCACACAGTGCCGCTGGTTGATGCGTGCGGCCTGGACGGCGCAGGAGCTGCTCACCACGTTCACCACCGACCTGGGCGAGGTGGCGCTCGTCCCGGGCGTCGGTGGCGTCTTCGAGGTCCGGCTCGGCGCGGAGACCCTGTGGTCGCGCAAGGCCGAGGGCGGCTTCCCCGAGCCGGCGCACCTGAAGCGGCTGGTCCGGGACCGGATTGCCCCGGGCCGGTCGCTGGGCCACAGCGATGGTCACAAGACGGGCGAGATCAGCGGGAGTGAGGCAGAGTCGGACGGGTGATGTCCCGCTGGACGCTGTACGTCCCCGTGCTGGCCCTGCTCACCCTGATCCTGACGTTCGGCCGTGACCTGCCGCCGCCGGCCGTGGCCGTGGCGTCGCTGCTGCTGGCCGGGGCGGTGCTGGCCGCCGTGCACCACGCCGAGGTGGTGGCGCACCGGGTCGGGGAGCCGTACGGCTCGCTGATCCTGGCCGTGGCGGTGACGATCATCGAGGTGGCGCTGATCGTCACGCTGATGGTCAGCGGCGGCGAGAAGGCGCAGTCGCTGGCCCGGGACACCGTCTTCGCCGCCGTGATGATCACCTGCAACGGCATTCTCGGCCTTTCGTTGCTGGTCGGGGCGTTGCGCCGGCGGATCGCGGTGTTCAACCCGGAGGGCACCGGCGCCGCGTTCGCCACGGTCACCGCGATCGCCACGCTCAGTCTGGTGCTGCCGGCGTTCACCACGAGCCGGCCCGGGCCCCAGTTCACCCCGGCGCAGCTGGGGTTCGCCGCGGTCGTGTCGCTCGGCCTCTACCTGCTGTTCGTGGCGGTGCAGACCCGCCGCCACCGGGACTACTTCCTGCCGATCACCACGGCCGGCGAGGTGATCGACAGCGAGGAGCACGTCGACCCGCCGTCGTCGCGGACCGCGTTGCAAAGCCTCGGCCTGCTCCTGGTCGCGCTGGTGGCGGTGGTCGGGCTGGCCAAGGGGGTGTCGCCGGCGATCGAGTCGGGGGTGGCCGCGGCCGGGCTCCCGCAGTCGGTGGTCGGCGTGGTGATCGCGCTGCTGGTGCTGCTGCCGGAGACCATCGCCGCGGTCCGGGCCGCCGCCCGCGACCGGATGCAGACCAGCCTCAACCTGGCGCTCGGCTCGGCGATGGCCAGCATCGGCCTGACCATCCCGGCGATCGCCACGGCGATGATCTGGCTGGACGGGCCGCTGCTGCTGGGGCTCGGCGGCACCGAGACGGTCCTGCTGGCGCTGACCGTCGGCGTGGGCACGCTGACCGTGGTGCCGGGGCGGGCCAACATCCTGCAGGGCGGCCTGCACCTCTCCCTCCTGGCGGTGTTCCTCTTCCTGGCCGCCAGCCCGTGATCCACGGCGGACGGTAGATTCCGGCGGTGACCAACCGGCAGACCCAGGCGGTCGTTCTCTTCCTCTTCGGAGGCGCGATCCTCAAGGCGTCGCTCACCGACCTCTATCTGAGGTATGTCCAGGAGGGTCTCCGGCCGTTCCTGATCGCCTCCGGGGCGCTGCTGGTCGTCGCGGCCGCGGCCACCCTCTGGTATGAGTTGCGTGCCCCGCGGGACGAGGAGCACCACGACCATCACGAGCCGCGGGTCGGCTGGCTGCTTCTCCTGCCGGTGTTCGCCCTGCTGCTGATCGCGCCCCCGGCGCTCGGCTCCTACACCGCCGCCCAGTCCGGGACGGTGCAGGTCAACGCCGAGTCCGACTACGCGCCGCTGCCCGCCGGCGACCCGGCTCCGGTGAGCCTCATCGACTACGTCTCCCGGGCGGTCTTCGACGAGGGCCGCAGCCTCGCCGGTCGCCGCCTCCAGTTGACCGGGTTCGTGTCCACCGCCGACGACGGCGCGCCGATGCTGGCCCGGATCGTGGTGAGCTGCTGCGCCGCCGACGGCCGCCCGATCAAGGTCGGTCTCACCGGCGGGCCGCCGGTGGACGTGCCCGCCGGGACGTGGCTGCAGGTCACCGGCAAGTACAGTGACCGGCGCGGCAAGGACCCCGTCAACCGGGCCGACATCGCGTTCCTCGAGGTGGAGCAGTGGCAGCCGGTCGACCCCCCGAAGCAGCAGTACGAGTGAGCGCCCGCGCCCGGATCTCCCTCGCTGCGGCCCTGCTCGCGGCCGGGGCGCTGCTCGCCGGCAACCTGCCCGAGCAGCCGGCCGTCCCGATCGCGGCGGCCGCCCGTCCGACGGCCGAGCAGGAGTGGCCCGCCGCGGCCCGCGCCGACCTGCGGGACCTGACCGTCGAGCCGCTGCTGTTCCTGGACGCGACGACGGCTGTCGGCCAGGTGACCGACGGTGATTTCGTACGGCTGCTGGTGACGAAGGACGGCAGCGACCGTGAGTTGCGCCGTCTGCCGGCCGCCGGCGATCCGCGGTTCGAGGCGATGACCGTCTCCGGTGACGAGCTGATCTGGGCCGAGTCGTCGGCCGGCCGGCCGGTGGAGATCTGGGCGGCGCGCCGCGACGGCGGGGCCGCCCGGCTGATCACCGCAGACACCGGCAACACGCTCTTCTACGGCAACCAGTACGACCTGGTGGTCGACGGCGGCCGGGTGCACTGGGTGGCCGGCGAGGGCGACGCCACCACCCAGATCCGGTCGGTGGCGCTGACCGGCGGCAAGGTGGACGTCCGTGAGGAGCGGGGCCGCTGGTCGCTGTCGGGGTGGCCGTGGCTCACCGACGACACCGGCGCCCAGTCCGGCCAGGTCCGGATGCGGGAGATGACGACCGGCCGGGAGGTGCGGGTGCCGTTCTCCGGCGCCGAGTGGGGGATGTGTGCCCCGGCCTGGTGCCGGGTGATGGTGATGAACGGCGAGGGCCTGGCCCGGATCGACGTGATGCGCCCGGACGGGTCGGACCGCCGCCGGGTGGCCGGGCCGGGCACGCAGGCGGCGGTGAGCGACGTGGCGGTGCTGGACCGGTTCGAGATCCTCTCCGAGCCGGGGCCCGACTTCGACCTCACCGGCACGGCCGCGCTCGTCGTCCACGACCTGGCCACCGGGCGTACCGTCACGCTCTCGCCCGCCGCCGATCTGGCCGCCACCAAGGACGGTGTGCTGTGGTGGTCGACCGGCAGCCAGGAGGCGGCCGTCTGGCACACCCTGGACCTGCGGACCATCTGACTCTGTGGACCCGTCTCTTTTTCTGCGGACGGCCGGGAACCAGGTCGCCCTGGCGGGCGACTAACGGGCGTTGCCGAGCCTGTCGACCGAGAAGGACCTGTTGAACGAATGGACCACACCGATCGGATCCGCGGTCTCCGCCACTCCTCCGGGCCGCGCCGACCGCGGCTGGACCGTCGAGCGGGCACTCGCCTGAGCAGGCCTCTGCTGGCTCTGGCCGCGCTGCTGGCCGTGCTGCTGCCGGGTGTGCCCGCGTGGGCGCACAACGCGCTGGCCGAGGCGACCCCGGCGAAGGACGCCACGCTGAAGAAGTCGCCGTCCGAGGTGAAGCTGCGGTTCCTGGAGAAGCTGAAACCCGACTACACCACCATCACGGTCAGTGACGCCGCCAACGCGAAGGTGGAGACCTCGGCGCCGAAGGTGGACGGGGCGACCGGCGTGGTCACCTTCGGCGAGCCCCTCGCCAACGGCGTGTACACGGTCGCCTACCAGGTCGTCTCCACGGACGGGCACACCGTCAAGGGCTCGTACCGGTTCACCGTGAACGATCCGTCGGCGACCGCGTCCCCCTCGGCCGAGCCTGCGCCGTCACCGTCGGAAGCCGCTCTCCCGTCGGCCGCCGCCACCTCGTCGGCGCCGCCGGTTGCGGTCGATACGCTCGAAAAGTCCGAGAAGTCATCAAATTCTCCGATGTATGGTCTCCTCGCCGGTGTGGTGGTACTCCTCGCCGCCGGTGCCGCCTTCCTGTTCATCCGTCGCCGCAAGGCGTGAAAGGGTCCCCCATGAAGCAGACCGCGCTGCGGCGCGCCGCCACCGTCTCCGCCGTCGCCGCCGCGTTCGTGCTCGCGCTGGCCGGTCCGGCGGCCGCGCACGTGACCGTCAACCCGGGCACCGCGACCCAGGGCGGCTACACCAAGGTGTCGTTCCGCGTGCCCAACGAGAGCGACAGCGAGTCGACCACCAAGCTGGAGATCAACCTGCCGGTGGAGAGCCCGGTCGGGTCGGTGTCGGTCAAGCCGGTGCCGGGCTGGACCGCGGTCGCCGAGAAGTCGAAGCTGGCGACCCCGGTCAAGGTGCACGACAGTGAGATCACCGAGGCCGTCACCAAGATCACCTGGACCGCGGCGGGCGGCTCGGAGATCAAGCCGGGCACCTTCCAGGAGTTCGACGTGTCGCTCGGGCCGCTGCCGGCGGTCGACCAGATGGTCTTCAAGGCGCTCCAGACGTACTCCGACGGCACCGTGGTCCGCTGGATCGACGAGCCGGCCGCCGACGGCACCGAGGCGGAGAATCCGGCGCCGGTCCTGAAGCTCGCCGCCGCGTCGGCCACCGCGGCCCCGTCCGCCGCCGCCCCGGCCCCGGCCGCCGATGCCGCCGCCGACAAGAGCGACAGCGGCAACGGCGCCGCCTGGGGCATCGCCGGTCTGGTCGCCGGTCTGGCCGGCCTGGTCCTGGGCCTGCTCGCCTACCGCAAGGCCGCTACACCGAGCGCCTGATCACCGCAGTTCGTTGTCGAGGCCGGCCGTCAGGCCGGCCTCGATGTCGTCCGGGGCCCGCATCCGCCAGGCGTCGGTGATCAACTCACTCAGCCGTTCGGGGGAGACCTGCCCGAGCCGCAACATCACCAGGGGCAGCCCGTCGTAGCCGGGTGTGGTGAAGAACATGTCGGGCTCGCCGAGTAGCAGAGCCTGCTTCTCCGCTTCGTCGCCGACGAACAGAACCGCCACATCCGTACGGATCACGCGCGGTTTTCCGGGTAGACGTTCCGGATATGACCACACGAATCCCTTCCCGCCGACCCGGAAGTCGAAGCCGTCGCTGTCGATCTCCTCGACCTCGGGCAGGGAGAGGGCAAGCCGGCGCACGTCATCAGCGTCACTCACGGTGGTCATTCTGCAACATGTCTGTCGGCATCCGCGGCAATTGATGCCTTGCCTACTGGCTAGCTAGGCTTCTATTCTCCGATCCAAGAAATAGGAATTGCCCCCTCCCCACACCGGCGGTCCGACATGCAGAAGCTCCTCCTCCTAGCCCTGGTCGGGTTGGGTGCTCAGCTCGTCGACGGCAGCCTGGGCATGGCCTATGGCGTGACCTCGACCACGCTCCTCCTCGCGATCGGCACCAACCCGGCCGCCGCCTCCGCGACGGTGCACCTCGCCGAGATCGGCACCACCCTGGTCTCCGGCCTCTCGCACTGGCGGTTCGGCAACGTCGACTGGAAGGTCGTCCTCAAGATCGGCGTCCCGGGCGCGATCGGGGCCTTCGCCGGCGCCACGTTCCTCTCCAGCATCTCCACCGAGACCGCCGCCCCGCTGATGGCGATCATCCTGCTGGTGCTCGGCCTCTACGTGTTCATCCGGTTCACCTTCCAGGGTCTGCCCAAGGGCCAGCTCGGCAAGCCGTTGCGCAAGCGGTTCCTCACCCCGCTCGGCCTGGTCGGCGGCTTCGTCGACGCCACCGGTGGCGGCGGCTGGGGCCCGGTCGGCACCCCGGCGATCCTGGCCAGCGGCCGGCTCGAGCCCCGCAAGACGATCGGCTCGATCGACACCAGCGAGTTCCTCGTCGCCATCGCCGCGAGCCTCGGCTTCATCTGGGGCATCGGCAGCGAGAACATCGACTACGGCTGGGTCCTCGCCCTGCTGATCGGTGGCGTCATCGCCGCGCCGATCGCCGCCTGGCTGGTCCGCCACATCCCGCCGCGGGTCCTCGGCGCCGCGGTCGGCGGCGTGATCATCCTGACCAACACCCGCTCCCTGCTCCGCAGCGACTGGATCGAGGCCCCGGACGCGGTCCGCTACGTGTTCTACGGCGTCATCTACGCCGCCTGGGCCGCCGCGATCGTCTACTCGGTCCTGCAGTACCGCAAGAACGCGGCCGAGGAGCAGCAGATCATCGCCGAGGCGGAGGCGCTCGCCGCGACCGGCGACGCCCCCGACGACAAGGCCGCCGCGAACGCCTGAGCGGGTGTGCTCGCCGCGACCGGCGACGCCCCGACGACGAGGCCGTCGCCAACGGCTGAGACGACACGGAGGGCGGGGTGCCCTGTGGGCCGCGGCCTCGCGCCCCTACGATGCGCCGATGTGGTGGAGGCGTAAGAAGCGCACGTTGCCGGAATTCTGCGGCGACCTGGCCCAGGGAGTCATCGACCTCGACGAGGACGCGTCCTCGGCGGCGATGCGCGGCATCATCGGCTCACTGGACGCGGCCGGGCCCGCCGAGCTGACCGAGGGGGTCCGCCGGCTGCTCCCGGCGGTCCGGCAGGTGTCGATCGGCAACGGCGGACAGCTCGCCCAGGTCGCGGCCGGGCTCGTCGAAGCCGGCGCCGACCCGTTCGTGCTGCTGGACGTGCTCGTCGAGCGGGTCACCGACGGGCTCGAACAGGCCGTCCGGTTCCCGGTCCTGGCCGAGAAGGACGGCGGCGCATTCGAGGCCCCCGGCAGCCAGGAGGAGGCGGACGCGCTGATCGACCGGGCCGCCCGGGCCGCCGCACAGGCCGGGATCGGGCGGGAGGAGGGCATCGGGATCACCGAGGCGTTCTTCACCGTCGACGACTGGATCCCCAGCCTGCTCCTGCCGCTCCAGCAGAAACGGGTGCGCCAGGCGTTCCCCGGCCGCGACCGGCTGGCCGCCGCGGCCGACGCCATGTCCGGTTACGCCGACGCGGCGCCCTGGCTCCACGGGCTGCTGCGGGTCGTCGACGACGAGCCGTTCCTGGTCGTCCACCGGCCCACCGGGCGGGCGTTCCGGCTCACCCTCAGCGGCGTCGGCGACAACTTCCAGCTGCACACGCTGCTCGCCGCCACCCTGATCGGCGACCCGGCGCGGGGCCTGATCGAGGGCGAGCGCCCGGCCCCGGCGTGGATCGCCGCCGCCACCGACGGCCCCGACCTGCAGCCGGCCGGTGGGGTACGCGGCCAGTTCGAACTCTTCGGCGCCGACGGCGAGCGGATCTGGGGCGAGGGCCGTCCCGCCGACATCCCGATCCTCGACGGCCACCGCGTCGTCGTCCTGGACCGTCCGTCCTACGCCCGCGCCTGGAACACCGGCCGCGTCTACCCCTTGATGCACCCCGAGATCAGCCTCGACCGGACCCTGCCCGCCACCGAGGCAGCCGCCTGGCTGAGCAAGATCACCGACCCGTCCCACTGACCCCGAGGGGTGCGCGGCAGCGCGGGCGTCCAGCGGGGTCTGGGACGATCAGTGGTCCGGGGTGCCGGGTGGGGCCATGATCCGGAGGGCGTTGGCGTCGACGGCGACGCGCAGCGGTGTGGCGCCGCACGGCTCGCCGTCGACCTCGACGTGGGCCGGCCGGTCGGTGTCCAGCCACAGTTCGCCGACGGCGAGGAACGGCTGGTCACGCAGCGTACGCCGATGACCGGTGAGCGCGTTGCGGGCGGTTTCGCGGATCAGTTCCAGCTTCGACGCCCCGCCGACCGGGTAGGCGACGAGCAGCCGGTCGTCGGCGTGGGCGTCCGCGGTGATGGGGCGGCCGGCGTGGAAGCCGCCGTTCGCCACATACACCTGATGGGTGGTGAAGACGATCTCCTGCCCCTCGGCGCGGACCGTGACCCGCAGCGGGCGGTGCCGGGTGAGCAGGCCGAGCGCGGTGATCGGGTAGGCGATCCGCCCGATCACCCGTTTCAACCGGCTCGGCACGTTGATCATGATCTCGGCGGAGAGCCCCGCACCGACGTGGTTGGTGAACGGCATGTCTCCGGCGATGCCCAGGTCCACGTCGATGACCTTGCCGTCGACGAGCGTCGCGACCGCCTCATCGAGATCGGGGAGGATTCCGACCGTACGCGCGAAGTTGTTCGTCGTGCCGAGCGGAAGCAGACCGAGAGCCACGTCGCGGTGGGCGAGCATCCGCCCCGCCGTGCTGATCGTGCCGTCGCCGCCGCCGGCGACGAGCAGGTCCGGCCGGTGGGCGAGCGCGGCCGTCAACGACTTCTCCAGCTCGCCGGGACGGTCCACCGCATATGCCCCGAGCAGCTCGAACCCGGCCGCGACGAGACGGGCGTGCGCGTCCGCGTAGAGCTGCCGGCCACGCCGCGACCGCGCGTTCACGACCAGCGCCGCCCGCCGGTCGCGCCGGATGTCCTCGGTCAGCTCCTGCTTCGTCCGCACCGGCCGACCCTACCGTCCGGAGATCACATCACGTCCAGCCGCACCGACTCGTAGCCGCGCAGCACGAAACCGGGGCTACGGACCGGTTCGGCGGCCAGCTCCAGCCGGGGCGCGTGATCGAGCAGAGCGGTCAGGGCGGCCTGCATCTCGATCCGGGCGAGCGGCGCGCCGAGACAGAAGTGCAGGCCCGCCCCGAAACTCATGTGCGTGTTCGGCACGCGGCCCGCGTCGAACCGGTCGGGGTCGGCGAAGACCGCCGGATCCCGGTTCGCCGCTCCGAGCAGCGCCGCCACCTCCGCCCCCTGCGGAACGGTCACCCCGCCGATCTCCACATCGGCCGCCGCCGTCCGCACGAACAGCTGGGACGGCGAGTCGTACCGCAGCATCTCCTCCACCGCCGTCGGCACCAGCTCCCGGTCGGCACGCAGCCGGGCCAGCTCCCGCGGATGCTCCAGCAGCGCCACCATCCCGTTGCCGAGCCCGTTGACCGACGCCTCGTGCCCCGCGTTCAGCAGCAGGATCGCCGACGCCACCAGCTCCTCCGCGGAGAGCCGGTCCGAGCCGTCGCGCACCGACACCAGATGACTGATCAGATCGTCGCCCGGCTCGGCGGCCTTGCGGGCGGCCAGCTCCCGCATGTACAGCGCGAAATCCCGGCACGCCTCCAGCGCGGCGGCCTCGACCTCGGGGGTGCGGCTCACCTCGTACATCCGGACCATCGCCGCCGACCACGGCCGCAGCCGGTCGCGCTCCTCCGCCGGAACCCCCAGCAACTCGGCGATCACCGTCACCGCCAGCGGCTCGGCGAGATCGGTCAGCAGATCGAAATCCGGCCCCGCCGCGTCCACCAGGGCGGTCGCCTCGGCCACCACCGTCGCCCGCAGCCGCTCCACGTGCCCGCGCGCGAACGCCTTCGCCACCAGCGCCCGCAACCGCGTGTGCACCGGCGGCTCGTTCTCCATCATCTGGTGCCGGTGCAGCAGATTGAACGGCTCGAAGACCGCCGCCGGCTCCTCGTCACGCCAGAACCGCCCGAGTCGCCGATCCCGCAGAACGGCGTCGACCGCGGCGTGGCTCACCGCCAGCCAGCGCCCGCTCGGCTCATGAAACCCCAGAGCCTCCTGCTCACGCAGCCGCGCCAGCGCGGGATAGGGATCCTGGACGAACGACGGGTCCGAAAACTCAAGGTCCACCCGGCGGAGATTAACCCTTTGCGGTACGCGCCAACCCGTCCCGCCGAAACCGGACAGTCCCGGAACCACACCGCGACGCGGTCCCGGGGCACGCTCCTCAGCGCGCCCGCCGGGCAGTCCTGCCCACTCACCGTCTCTGTCCGGCCGGCTCGCTGCCTCGAGGCTCCGGGGGCGACGGTGAGAGCGAGCCGGCCCGCAAACCGGGAACGTCAGGCGGGCGCCCCGGCCGGGATGCCGGCCCGGACCGGCCCGGCGAGCGCCTGCCGGTAGTGGCCGATCAGCTCGTCACCGATCGCCGCCCAGCTCCGTCCGTGCACCGCCGCCCGCCCGGCCGTCCCCATCGCGTGCCGCAGGCCGGGCGCGGCGGCGAGCCGGGCGACCGCCGCGGTGAACCCGTCGGCACGGTGCGGCGGGACCAGGAACCCGGTCCGCCCGTCGTCGACCAGGTCGAGCGGGCCACCGGCGGCCGGCGCGACGACCGGCAGCCCGCTGGCCATCGCCTCCTGCACGGCCTGGCCGAACGTCTCGTACGGCCCGGTGTGGGCGAACACGTCGAGGGACGCGTAGATCCGGGCGAGCTGGGCGCCGTGCCGGGCGCCGAGGAAGATCGCGTCCGGCAGCGCCCGCCGCAGCATCGGGGCGTGCGGGCCGTCCCCGACCACGACGAGCCGTACGCCGGGGAGCCGGGAGACGCCGGCGAGCAGCCCGATCTCCTTCTCCGCGGCGAGCCGGCCGACGAATCCGGCCAGCACCTCGCCGTCGGGGGCGAGGGCCCGGCGGATCCCGGCGCTGCGCCGGCCGGGGTGGAAGCGGGCGAGGTCGACGCCGCGCCGCCACAGGTGCACCCGCCGCACGCCGTGCGACTCGAGGGCGCTGACCGATTCGGACGACGGCGCGAGGGTACGCCCGGCGGCGTTGTGCACGGTGCGGATCCACCGCCACGCCATCCGCTCGGTGAGCCGTACCTTGTAGACGCGGGCGTACGAGGCCACGTCGGTCTGGTAGACGGCGACCGACGGCACGCCCAGCGTCCGCGCGCTGACCTGCGCCCACGCCCCGAGCACGAAGGGGCTGGCCAGGTGCACCACGTCGGGGGCGTGCCGGCGGAGGGCGGCGTGCAGCGCCGGGGCGGGCAGGCCGAGCCGCAACTGGGGATAGCCGGGCATCGGCAGGGACGCGACCCGGGCCACCGGATAGGGCAGGCCGGTCAGCGGCGCCCGCGATCCGGGTGGCGGCAGGGGCGCCACGACCAGCGGCTCGTGACCGGTGCGGGCCAGGTGTTCGGCCATCCGCGCGACCGAGTTGGCGACGCCGTTGACATCGGGCAGGAACGATTCCGTGACGAGCGCGATGCGCATGGGAACAGGGGAACCGGGGCCACGATCCGGCAGGAGACCGCCCTGTGACGGACGGCCGAACGATCAGCGCATTCTCAGCGTCACCGCGAGCAGGACGACCGAGACGAGCTGTGCGGCGGCGAGAACGACGGCCAGCAGGGTCAGCGAATGCTCGTAGAGCGCCCCGGCCAGCAGCCCGCCGGCGAGCGCGGCGACACCCTGCACGGCGGCGAAGACCCCGTAGGCGGTGGCCCGCCGGGGCGCCGGCACCAGGTCGGCGACGAGCGCCTTCACCGTGGAGTCCTGCACGCCGACGGCGGCGCCCCAGAGCAGCGTGCCGGTGACGATGGCCGGGGCGCTGCCGGAGAGGGCGAGCGCGGGTGTGGCTGCGGCCAGGGCGGGCAGCGCATACAGCACCCGGGCGCCCCACCGGTCGTAGAGGTGCCCGCTGGCCAGGGCGGAGACCGCGCCGGCGGCCATCGCCCCGGCGTAGAGAACCGGCACCAGGGCGACCGGGATCTGCCCGGTCCGGCTGGCGTGGTACGAGAGGAGACCGAAGGTGACCAGGCCGCCGGTGGCCGCGGCGGCGGACATCGCGAACCAGTGGAAGCGGCGTGGCAACCGGCCGGCCGCCACCGTGCCGGGTGTCTCCTTCCGGGCCGGGGCCGGGAAACGGCGGCTGATCCAGACCAGCAGCAGCATGGCGGCGGCGCCCGGCACGGCGAGCGCGGCCAGCGCCGGCCAGATCACCCCGGCCGAGACGGCGACTCCGGCGGCGACCAGCAGCGGCCCGGCGAACGCGCCGACCTGGTCGAGGGCTTTGTGAACGGCGAACCCGCGGCCCCGGCCGACCGATCCGGCGGCCTCGGCGAGCAGCGCCGACTTCGCCGGTGAGCGGATCGCCTTGCCGATCCGCTCGGCGACGATCAGCAGGGCGGCGACGGCGAGCCCGGCGCCGCCGAGGGCCGGGGCGAGAGCCAGCAGCGGTACGCACACCGCGGTCAGCCCGTACCCGGTGATGGTGAGCGCCCAGTAGCGGGCGGTGCGGTCGGCGAGCGGCCCGGACACGAGCCGGAGCAGCAGCGCGGCGGCCTCGCCGGCGCCGGTGACGACGCCGACCACGAGCGCGGAGGCGCCCAGCCCGGCGAGCAGGGGGCCGGTGATCGACCGGGCGCCCTCGTAGACCATGTCGGCAGCCAGACTGACCAGCCCGAATCCGAGGATCGCCCGCCACGGGGAGAGGGCACGCGCGTTGGTCAGAGCAGCAGCCACGGCCCCCACCATACGGACCGTGGCCCGTAGTGGATCAATTCCCGGCAATGTTTGGTGGACCGGGGGAGACCGGCGCATGTTTGGTGTCCCCCCGAATCAGGAAGACCATCGCCGTGCATCCTCAGCCCCCGCGCCGCACCACCCATGCCCACGGAACTCCGAGGAATCTGCTCGTCTACGACCGCTGGGGCCGGTACGGCCGGCCGGTGGTCCTGTTGCACGGCCTCTTCTACGACCGGACGATCTGGTGGCCGGTCGCCGCCGAGCTCGGGGACGCATGCAGCGTGATCGCCGTCGATCTGCCGGGGCACGGCCACTCGGCGGCGCGCAGCGAGAACGACGTCGCCGGCCTGGCCCGGGATCTGGCGGTGCTGGTCAACGGCCTGGATCTGCACCGGGCGCCGGTCCTGGTGGGGCAGGGCGAGGGGGCGTTGCTGGCCGAGGCGTTCGCCGACTCCTACGCGACCCGGGCGGTGCTGACCTTCGACGAGCCGGCCGCGGAGCCGCCGGACTGCCCGGAACGGCACCGGGCGACGGCCGATCTGGCGGGGGTGCCGAAGCACTACCGGCAGTTCGCGGTGGCGCGCTGGGACGGGAGTCTGCTCCGGTCGTACCGCTGCTGGTTCTCCGGCCGGAAGCAGTCGCGAGCCGGGAAGCGGCCGGGCTTTCCGCATCTGCGCGCTCCGGCGCGGTTCGCCGCCACCTTGAAGGACCTGATCTGACGGACGGAGCAGCCGCCCCGCGGCGGCTGCTCCGTGTTCGGTCAGCCGTGCCGCTGCCGACGGCGCCGGTGCATCGGCGGCGTCAGCGCGGCGGCGCTGATCACCAGGCAGACGATCAGCAGCGTGCCTACAAGGATGTCGAGAAACATGCGGTACCCCCATGAGAAACCGCTGGTCGGCTGCGGTGTCAGCCGAATCTCAACGGTCCACCCGCCACCTGCCTGCGTCAACCGGATTGCCGCAGAAACCGCTGTTGGCCTGGCCCTCGCGCGGTGTGCTGCCTAAGCTGGCCGCGAGGGGAGTACCTCCGGCAGAACGTGGCGGTCACCACGGGCACCCGATGTGCCCTCGTGCGTTCGCTCGCTCCGGCGGGTGAGGGAGACCTCGGACGATCCACCGTGTCCGAGGGGGCCTCGTGCTCGATCTGCCATCCATCGCGTCTCCGCAGCTCTGGGCGATCTCCATCGCGGTGCTGCTGGGCCTGCTCGCCGTCGACTTCGTGCTCACCCGCCGCCCGCACGCGGTGGCGATGCGCGAGGCGGTCGGCTGGTCGCTGTTCTATCTCGCGCTTCCCGGCGCGTTCGGGGCCTTGATCTGGCAGGTGTACGGCCACCGCCCGGCCGTGGAGTTCTACACCGGCTACGTGGTCGAGAAGTCCCTGTCGGTCGACAACCTGTTCGTCTTCATGCTGCTGCTCGCCGCCTTCGCGGTGCCCCCGCAACTGGCCCAGCGGGTGCTGCTCTACGGCATCGCCGGCGCCCTGGTGCTGCGCGCGATCTTCATCGCCGCCGGCGCGGTCGTGCTGCAGAGCGGCGCGTGGGCGTTCCTGCTGTTCGGCGGGGTGCTGCTGCTGACCGCGGCCAAGGTGTTCCGGGAGGCGGTGCGCCACGACGAATACCAGGTCGAGATCGAGCAGATGCGCAGCGTACGGCTGTTGAAGCGGCTCATGCCGGTGACGAGTGACTATCGGGGCGGGAAGCTGACGGTACGGGCGGACGGCCGTCGCGCGCTGACCCCGCTGGCCCTGGTCGTGGTCGCCGTGTTCATGACCGACCTGGTGTTCGCCGTCGACTCGGTGCCGGCCGTCTACGGGGTGACCGAGGACCCGTACCTGGTGTTCGCGACGAACGCGTTCGCGCTGCTCGGGCTGCGGGCGCTGTATTTCGTGCTGCACAACGTCCTGGACCGGCTGCGGCACCTGAACTACGGTCTGGCGATCATCCTGGCCTTCATCGGGGTGAAGCTGGTGCTGCACTGGGCGCACGGCCTGTGGGCCGGTGTGCCGGACATCCCGACCGACGCGTCGCTGGTCGTCATCGCCGTCACCCTGGCCGCCGTGACCGCCACCAGTCTCTACGCCGACCGCCGGGAGCGCGCGACGACGGGTGTCACCCCACGCTGATCGGCTTGCGGCGGATCTGGTCGGCGGCGTCCCGGGCCATCATGATCAGCGGGCGGGCGTCGGTGAAGGTCTCGACCGCGGCGTCCAGGTCGCCGGATCGGGCGGCGGTCTCGATCCGGCCGCACGCGGTCGTGGCCGGGCCCGCCCCCAGGTTGGCCAGCACCCCCATGAGCTGGTGCGACTCGATGCGCAGCAGGTTCGCGTCGTCGAAGGCGAGGGCCTGCTGCATCCGGTCCAGGTGTTCCGGGATCTTCGCCGACAGCGACGCGAGCAGGCCGGCCAGCGCTCCGGCGGTGGCCGCGGGGTCCGGGCCGCGCAGCTGGTCCAGCCGCCGCTCGATCTCGGTGATCATCGCCGGCAGGTCGGTCCGGGCCGGCTCGGCGCCGATCCAGTGCTCCAGCACCCGCGCCACGTCGGCCGGGATGAGCGGCTTGGCCAGGTGCTCGTCCATGCCGGCGGCCAGGCAGCGGGCCCGGTCCTCGGCCAGGGCGCTCGCGGTCAGCGCGATGATCGGCACGTGCCGGCCGGGCGGCTCGCGGCGGCGGATCTCGGCGGTCGCCTCGTACCCGTCCATCTCCGGCATCAGGCAGTCCATCACGATCGCCCGGTAGTCGTGCCGTCCGGCCAGCTCGACGGCCTCCCGCCCGTTGACCGCGACGTCGGCGGTGTAGCCGAGGTTGGCCAGGATGCCGAGCGCGACCGTACGGTTGATCTCGTTGTCCTCGGCGACGAGCACGTGCCCGCGCGCCGGCGTGGCGTCCGCGGCCGTGCCGATCGCCGTGTCCTGGGCACGGTCGCCGAGCACCCGGACCAGCGCGTCGTAGAGCTGTGACTGCCGCAGCGGCTTGGCGAAGGCGGCCGACACCCACGCCGGGGCCGGCTCGCCGGGCGGGAGCCGGTCGTCGTCGGCGAGCAGGATCGTGCGGGGTGGCGGGCAGTCCGGCGGGGTGAGCGCCACGGTGTCCTCGGGTGTGGTGTGCGCGTCCACGATGAGCAGGTCGATCGGACGTCCGGCGGCGGCCGAGTCCCGCATCACGGCGATCGCCTCGACGGTGTCGGCCACCCCGATCGCGTCCATCGACCAGGTGGCCAGCTGTTCGGCCAGGACCGTACGGTCGGTCTCGTCCCGGTCCACGACGAGCACCCGCAGCCCGTCGAGGGCGTGCCGTTCGAAGAGGTCGAGGTGCTTCTGCGCGGTCCGCAGCGTGACCGTGAACCAGAACGTGCTGCCCCGCCCCGGCTCGCTGGCCATCCCGATCCGCCCGCCCATCAGCTCGACCAGGTCCCGGCTGATCGCCAGGCCCAGCCCGGTGCCGCCGAACCGCCGGGTGGTGCCCGCGTCGGCCTGGGTGAACGCCTCGAACAGCTCCTCCTGCCGGTGCGCGTCGATGCCGATGCCGGTGTCGTGCACCTCGAACCGGATCGGCACCGTCTCCGGGCCGGCGGCGCGCTCGGGGTCGGGCTGCGCGGTGATGGTGATCGTCCCGTGCGGGGTGAACTTCACCGCGTTGCCCGCCAGGTTGAGCAGCACCTGGCGCAGTTTGGCCGGATCGCCGCAGACCTCGGCGGGCAGCCGCTCGTCGCAGCTCCCGGTGACGGTCAGGCCGTCGTGGGTGTCCGGCGGGTCGACCAGCGACACCACCTCGTCGAGCAGGGCGCAGATCCGGAAGTTCGCCTCCTCCAGCAGCACTTTGCCGGCCTCCAGCTTGGAGAAGTCGAGGATGTCGTTGATCACCGAGAGCAGTGCGGAGCCGGCCGCGCTGATCCCCTCGGCGTAGCGGCGCTGGCGCTCGTCGAGGCGGGTGCCGAGCAGCAGCCCGGTGAGGCCGATGACGCCGTTCATCGGGGTCCGGATCTCGTGGCTCATCGACGCGAGGAACTGCGATTTCAGCCGGGCCGTCTCGAGCGCCTGGTCGCGGGCCTGGCCGAGGGCCTGCTCGGTCTGCCGCCGGGTGGTGATGTCGCGGACGAAGCCGTGGAAGTGCTCGCCGCCGTTGTGCCGGATGCGCCACATGGTCAGCTCGACCGGGATCTCGTGCCCGTCGCGGTGCACCGCGGTCATCTCGGTGGGCCGGTCCAGCAGCCAGTCCCAGCGGCCGGTGAGCAGCCGGCCCAGCGCCCCCCGGTACCGTTCGGGCAGGATCGTGCCGGTCACGTCCCGGCCCAGGACCTCGGCGCGCGGCCACCCGAAGACGTGCTCGGCCTGCCGGTTCCACTCGATGATCAGGCCGTCGCCGGACATCGTGAAGAACGGGTCGCTGGCCGCCTGCATGATCATCTCGAGCTGCTCGCGTTCCGCCCGGCGGCGCTCGTCGGCCAGCACCCGGGCGGTGATGTCGTGCGCGACGGTCGCGGTGCCGATCACGGCGTGCTCGGCGTCGCGCATCGGGGCCATGCTCAGCGACACCTCGATGATGGTCCCGTCCTTGCGGCGGCGGCGTGTCTCGTACCGGGTGAGGGGCTGGCCGCGGCGGACCCGGGCGAGCAGCTCGCGCTCCTCGCCGAGCCGGTCGGGCGGCAGCAGCCGGCTGACGTCGCTGCCGACCATCTCGTCGGCGGAGTACCCGTAGAGGCGCTCGGCGCCCGGGTTCCAGCTCTTGATGGTGCCGTCCGCGTTCTTGCTGACGATCGCGTCCTGGGAGGCCTCGACGATCGCGGCGAGCCGGGCGTTCTCCAGCGCCTCGCTCTGCCAGTTCGCCTCGGCCCAGGCCACCGCGCGGCGGGACCGGCGGGTCAGGACCACCGCGGTGACGCCCGCGGCCACGCCGGCCAGCAGGGAGATGGCCCTACGCAACACTGCGGCCTCCGAGGATCCGAATCCGATTCAGCATCAACGTACATGTGACCTTCTTCTGCTTTAGCCTTATTACGGACATAGCACCCACCGACTCGCGCAAGGGAGCCGCCGTGGCGACAGTGATGGTCGTCGACGACGTGGCCGCCAACCGGGAGATCGTGCGCATGCTGCTCGGTTTCCGTGGCCACGACGTCATCGAGGCGCACGACGGGGCCGACGCGCTCCGCCTGGCGCACGCCCACCACCCGGACGTGGTGGTCTCCGACGTCCTGATGCCCGGCATCGACGGCCTGGAGCTGGTCCACCGGCTCCGCGCCGACCCGGACCGCGAGGCCGCCCAGGCCCCGGTGATCTTCTACACCGCCAACTACCTGGAGCCGGAGACCCGGCCGATCGCCGAGGCCTGCGGGGTCAGCCAGGTGGTGCTGCGCTCCCAGGACCCGGACGCCCTGCTCGACGCGATCGACGTCGCGCTGGCCGGCGGCCCGGTCGACGTCAGCGCCACCCCCGACGACGACTTCGCCCAGGCCCACCTGCAGACGGTCAACGCCAAGCTGATCGAGAAGGTGCGGGCCCTGCACGACACCGAGCGGCTCTTCGTGACGATGGCGGTCGCCTCCCCGGTCGGGCTCGGGATCATCGACCGGCAGGGCAGCGCCGACTACGTGAACCCGCGGCTCGCCGAGATCCTCCAGGTCCCGCTGACCCGGATCGTCGGCACCGGCTGGCAGGACGCGCTCGGGCTGGCCGACCGCGACCTGCACGGCCTCCTCGGGCTGCTGCGCGGCGACGGCGACGACACCGAGCTGCGCTTCGCCCAGCGGATCACCTGGCCCGACGGTGCCGTCCGCTTCCTGCGCATCCACCTGCGGCAGACCCGGGACGAGGACGAGGGGCTGACCGGCGGCGTCCTGATGGTCGACGACGTCACCGACGTCGCCCAGGCCGAGGAGCGGCTGCGCGCGGAGAGCCAGCGCCGCCAGGACGAGGCCCGGCACCGGGACGCCGAGCGCCTGGACAGCCTGCGCCGGATGGCCGGCGGGACGGCGCACGACTTCAACAACATCCTCGGCGCGATCCTCGGCTACACCAACCTGGCCATCGAGACCATCACCGACGGCCGCGAGGACGGCGGCATCCCGGCCGAGACCGCCGAGTCGCTGCTCGGTGACCTGGCCCAGGTGGTCAAGGGCGGCGAGCGGGCCAAGGCGCTGACCCAGCACATGCTCGCCTTCGGCCGGCGGGAGGTCAACAAGCCGGTCGCGGTCAAGGTCAACGCTCTGCTCGAGGAACAGCAGGAGACGCTGCGCGCGGCCGCCGGACCGGCCTGCGCGGTACGCCTGGTGCTGCGCGCGGACCTGCCCGAGGTCAAGGCCGACCCGGTGCAGCTGGCCCGCGCGCTGGACAACCTGGTCCGCAACTGCGGGGAGGCGATGCCGGACGGCGGCACGGTCACCGTCACCACGTCGTCCGCCGGCGGGAACGTGACCATCGAGGTACGCGACACCGGCCCCGGCATGCCCCCGGACGTCCTGGACCGGGCCTGCGAGCCGTTCTTCAGCACCAAGTCCGCCACCGGGACGGTCGGGCTCGGCCTCTCCACCGTGCACGGCATCGTCAGCCAGGCCGGCGGGCGCCTCGACCTGCGCTCCGAGCCGGGCGCGGGAGCGTCGGTGACCATCACGCTGCCCGCCGTCGCGGGCGCCGTCGCGGTGCCGCCACCCCCGCCGCAGAGCGCCCCGGACGAGCCCGGCGGAGGGGAGACCCTGCTGGTCGTCGACGACGAGGACGCGGTGCTGCAGGTGACCGCCCGGATGCTCGGCGGCGCCGGCTACCGGGTGCTGACCGCTCCGGACGCGGCCGAGGCGCTGCGTCTGCTGGAACGGCACGGCGGCGAGATCGCGGCCCTCGTCACCGACGTGGTGATGCCCGGCATGGACGGCCGTCAGCTGGCCCGGATCGCCTCCGGCCGCCGGCCCGGCCTGTGCGTCGTCTTCGTCTCCGGATACGCCGAGTCCCTCTTCGACGAGAACGGCAACAACCTGGAGCCGGGATCCACCATCCTGGCCAAACCGTTCGACCGGGAGAGGCTGGTCAGCACCGTACGAACGGCCCTTTCCCTGGCCCAGCGGACCTGACTGCCTGGCGGTCACCTGTCCGCGATCGATTAGGATTTCTGGCTCACCGCCCCCGAGCCCCCAGGAGGCACGGTGACCGCCGCCAGTGACCGCCAGCCCACCGTACGGCTGCCGCAGCAGGCCACACCCGGCCACGACGACCTCGGCCCGCCGCCCGCGGAAGCGCCTGCCCCACCGGCCGCCCCGCGCCGCGGCCGCCGTGTGCTGATCGCCGGTCTCACCGCGGTGGCGCTCGCCGCCGCGGCCGGTGGCGCCGCCCGCTATGCGCTCGCCGGCGACGTGCCCCGCGGCGTGACAGTGCTCGGCCTCGACCTCGGTGGGCTGGCCCGTGCCGAGGCCGCCGCCGCGCTCCGTGCCCACCTGGCCGCCGACCCACGAGCCACCGCCGCCGTCCAGGTGCGCGTGGAGGGCCGGGGCGCCACCCTGAAACCGGCCGACATCGGGCTGGTCGTCGACGTGGACGCGACCGTCGACGCCGCCGCCCGGGGCGGCCCGTCGCTGTTCCGCGAGCGGGCCGTCGCCCCGGTGATCGCCGTCGACGCCGAGCTGCTCGACGCCGCCCTGCGCAAGGCCGTCGGCAAGGTCGGCACCGCGATGAAGGCGCCCGCCGTCACGTTCACCGGGCTCACCCCGACGGCGGTGCACCCGCGGCCGGGGCGCGGCCTCGACCCGCGGCACTCCGCCGAGGCGGTCCGGGCCGGCTGGCTCACCGGCGCCCCGGTCGACGTCCCGCTGGTCGAGCTGCACGCCGCCACCACCGCCGAGCAGGTCGACCGGATCGTCGAGACGATCGCCCGGCCGGCCGTGGCCGCGCCGCTGACCGTCACGTCCGAGCGGGGCACACTCACCATCCCACCGGCCGCGATCGCGAAGAGCCTGGTGCTGACCGCCGACAGAGCCGGGCTGATCGAGCCCCGCTTCGACCCGGGGAAGCTACGGGCCGCCGTCGCGCCCGCGCTCGCGACGATCGAGGTGGCGGCGCGGGACGCGACGTTCACGTTCACCGGCGGCCGGCCGAAGATCGTCGCGGGCGCCGAGGGCCGGGGGCTCGACCTGGCCGCGCTCGCGCCACAGCTGCTGACCGCGGCGACCGGCGCGGACGGCCGTACCGTCGCGGCGTCCCTGACCGCCGCCGCGCCCGCCACCTCGGCCGCCGACCTGGAGAAGCTCGGGGTGAAGGAGAAGGTCTCGACCTTCACCACGAAGTTCACCGGCGGCCTGTCGTCGTCGCGCAGCCAGAACATCGTGACCGCCGCCAAGCAGGTGCGTGGCGCGCTGGTGCTGCCCGGGAAGACGTTCTCGCTGAACAAGCACACCGGCGAGCGCGGCTACCGGCAGGGCTACAAGGACGCGCCGGTGATCGTCGGCGGGCACCTGCAGCCCGGTGTCGGCGGGGGAGTCTCGCAGTTCACCACGACGCTGTTCAACGCGAGCTACTACGCCGGGCTCGAGGACGTCGAGCACAAGCCGCACTCCTACTACTTCGACAGGTACCCGGCGGTCATCGAGTCCACCATCTTCTGGCCCGACCTGGACTTCAAGTTCAAGAACGACAGTCCGTACGGCGTGCTCATCGACACCGCCTGGACCAGCGACTCGATCACCGTGTCGATGTGGAGCACCAAGGTGTGGGACAAGGTGACCACCGAGTGGAGCGCCCGGCGCAACATCACCTCGCCGCCGACGATCACCAAACCGGACGGTCCGGACTGCATCTCCACCGGTGGCCTGATCGGCTTCACCCAGGACGCGTGGCGGCTGTTCCACTCCGGCGGCAAGGTCGTCAAGCGGGAGAAGTTCACCTGGAAGTACGACCCCGAGCCGCGCTTCGTCTGCGGCGGCCCGGACGCCGGCTGACCGCGGTCAGCCGGCGTCCGGACGGAGGACGGGTTGCGATGCGGGCACAGATCCGCGGTGCCCGCCCGCAGGGGAGCGAAACCCGGCCGGATGCGCTAAGGAGGAGGGATGACTGGCTACCGGCTCAACCGCAGACTGCTGCTGACCGCGGGTTCGGGTGTGTTCGGCATCACCGTCCTCAACACGCTCACCGGGTGCTCCGAGCCCCGGAAACAGACGCCGGAGCCGGCCGGGACGAGCGCGTCCGCCGCGACCGGCGGTCGACTCGACTGGCGTCGTGTCGACCTCGACTTCGTCGCCGTCTACCTGCTGGTCCGCGGCGGTGAGGTGGCCGTCGTCGACACCGGCACGGCGGGCTCGGCCGGCGCCGTCGAGACCGGGCTCAAGGCCGCCGGCCTGAGCTGGGCCTCGGTCAAGCACGTCATCCTCACCCACCAGCATCCCGACCACGCGGGCGGGCTCGCCGAGATGGTGCCCCAGCTCTCCGCGACGCTGTACGCGGGGACCGACGACGTCGCCGCGATCGACGCGGCCGGCAAACCGATCCAGGCGGTCAAGGACGGCGACGAGGTCTTCGGGTTGCAGATGATCGGCACCCCCGGGCACACCCTGGGCCACGTGTCGGTCTTCGAGCCGGGCACCGGCGTGCTGGTGGCCGGCGACGCGCTGCGCAACCAGAACGTGCTGGAGGGCTCGGCCCCGCAGTACACCGCCGACGCGGCGCAGGCGGCCGCCTCGGTGAAGAAGCTGGCCGGCCTCGACGTGCGCGCCATCCTGCCCGGCCACGGCCGGCCGATCACCGACGGCGCGAAGGAGGCGCTGCAGAAGCTGGCGGCGACACTCAATTGACATCCTCTCCGCCCTCAAGGACGGAGATTCCCTCCACGCTGCGCGTGGAACACGCAACGTCCGGGTGGGTTCCCGCTTCTCTGCGCGCCGCCGGGACGAGTCCCGGTCTTACG